>CAVSQW010000017.1:0-121779 GCA_963730185.1 uncultured Gemmatimonadales bacterium | reverse complement strand
CCGCCGCCCGCGTTGCCGCGCAGCAGCGCCGCGCGCAGCTCTGCCGCGTCGGTGGCTTCCGTGGCCCGCAGGGACGGGAAGGCGGCGGCCAGCTCCGGCGGCGAGGTCGGTCCGGGCGAAAAGGTCGTCGTCGCGGACCCCGCCCTGCAGGAACTCCTCGCGCAGCGCGCACATGGCGTGGGCGTTGTTGTTGAAGATCACGAATGTGACGGGTGCGCCGTACTCCACGGCCGTGTGCACCTCCATCCCGTGCATGTAGAACGACCCGTCGCCGGCGAGTACGTAGGTACGACGGCCGGTGGCGAGCGCGGCACCGATACCGGCACCGAAGGTGTAGCCCATGCCGCCCATGCCGACCGCCACCACGAAGCGGCCGCGGCGCGGTGCCGGAAGGAGGTGGATCGCGCCGGCCCCCGCGTTGCCGGCGTCCACGAAGACGTGGGCGTCCTCGGGGAGCGCCGCCTCCACCGCGGCCACCGCCCGGGCTTGGGGGACGGTTCCCCCGAGCGCCGGAGGGGGCGGAGGGGGCGTGGGGGTGGGAAGGGGGCCGGCGTGCGGCGGGCAGGGGCGGGCGCGCGACGGCAGCCCGGAGGTCACCGCGTGCAGCGCGTCCCGCAGGTTCCCACCGAGTGCGGCGCCTGCCACGAACGGCGGTTCGGGCCCGAGGCAGACGACGTCGGTGCCGGCCAGGGCCCCTTCGAGGCCGCCGCGAGCCAGGAGCGGAAGCCGGGTACCGGCGAGCAGGCACAGGTCGGCCTGCCGCAGGCAGTCCGCGACGTTGGCGTGGCCCATCACGCCGGCCACCCCGGCGAAACGGGGGTCGCGGTTGTCGAAGACGTCCTTGGCGTCCGGGGTGACCGCCACCCACGCTCCGAGGCGCCGGGCCAGTTCGGCCAGAGCCTCCCGCGCGTCGGCGGAGGCGACGCCCTCACCGGCGATGACGAGGACGCGACCGGCCCGGCGCAGGGCCTTCGACACGGCGCTCACGGCAACGGCGTCGAGCCGAGCCGCGGAAGCCGTCGAGGGTTCGCCCGGGTGCGGGGCGGGGGCGTGGCCGGGCACCCGGATCCGTGCCTGCTGCACGTCCTTGGGCAGCAGCAGCACGGCCGGTCCGCGGGGATCGGCCTGCGCCGCCCGGACCGCCAGGGGCAGCAGTTCCGCGAACGCGTGCGGGTCGTCGACCCGCACGCAGAACCGGGAGAGCGGCGCGAAGATCTCCTTCGCGTCGAAGGAGCCCGACTTCCCGCTGGAGTCCTGGAACGCCCCGAGCCCCTCCTGACCCGTCGGCGGCTGGCCCACCAGAGCCAGTACGGGCACCCGCGAGGCATGGGCCTCCGCCAGGCCCGGCACGAGGTTCATCGCCCCGCCGCCCGACGTGGCGGCGACGACGCCGAGGCGCCCGGTGGTGCGCGCGTATCCGTCGGCCATGGTGACGGCGGAGAACTCGTGCTTGGCGACGACGCCCCGGATGGCGCCACCGCGGTGCACGGCGTCGTACAGGTCCTCGATGTTCGCGCCCCCCACGCCGAACAGGTGGGTGACGCCCGCCCCGGCGAGCTCCGAGGCCAGATGGTCGACCAGGCGTAAAGGTTCCGCTGCGCGTGACTGCGGGGCCGTGGTGGTCATGCGGGGCTCCCCTCCCTCTCGTGGTGACGGTCGATGAGGCCGGACGGCGAGATGACCTGAAAGCGGTGCCGGTACTCGGTGGGGGTGAGGCCCAGGGCGCGTCCGAAGGACCGGAAGAACGTCTCGGTCGCGGGGAACCCGCAGCGGCCGGCTATCTGGCCGATCGTCATCTCGGTGGTCTCCAGCAGGTCGCGCGCGCGGGCGATGCGCGTCCGCTCGACGTACTGGCCCGGCGTCATACCCACCTCGCGCCGGAAGACCCGGGCGAAGTTGCGCTGGCTCATGTTGGCCTGCCGCGCGATCTCGGCCACCGGCAGCCGGATGTCCAGGTGGTCGTGAATCCACTCCTGCGCTGCCCGGATCGGCGGGTGGTCGGCCAACTGGGCATCGAGGACGGCACTGTACTGGGACTGCCCTCCGTGCCGCTTGAGGAACAGGACCAGGAACCGGGCCGTCTCCAGAGCGAGTGTCGACCCGTGATCGGCCTCCACCAGAGCCAGAGCCATGTCGATGCCCGTCGACACGCCTGCGGAGGTCACGAGGGGCCGTCCCAGACGAAGATCGGCTCGGCGTCCACCGTCACCTTCGGATAGCGGCACGCCATCGCCTCGCTGTACGCCCAGTGCGTGGTGGCGCGCCTGCCGTCCAGGAGCCCTGCCTCGGCTAGCAGAAAGGATCCGCCGCAGACGGAGGCGACTCTGCGGGACCGGGCCGCCGCCCTGCCGATCCAGGACACCAGCGCCCGGTCCCGGAGTGCGTCGTCGAGACTCCAGCCGCCCGGGACGAGGAGCGTGTCGATCGGCCCCTGTCCCGCCTCCAGCGGCGAAGCCCCCATCACCACCCCCGAACTCGTGCGCACCAGCGGTGCGTCGGACGAGACGAAGTCGACCCGGTAGGGGGTGCCCGAAGGGCCCAGGGAGCCGATTCGCCGTATCGAACACTTCAATCGGACCGGTGATGTCCAGGGCCATCGCGCCTGCGTACACCACCACAACAACACGTCGTTCCAGCACGATGATAGCCTGTATCGAACGCCGCACTGGCTGCAATGACGGATTACTGACGTATCCGGCCAGCGACCTGTGTCGGAGGCGCCGGGAGGGCCCTGGCAAGGCACTTCGTGTGCCGGGCCGGCAGCGTCGGGTGAGGCAGCTCACAGGGTGTCGCCGCGCCCTCCGGCCCCCGGCCGCCCGGGGCGCGCCCCTGCGGGTGCGCGCGGGACGGGCGCGATTCGCGCCCCGGTCCGCGGCCGGCCGGTCGCTCACCGACCGGACAGCACGCCGGCGGTGCCCCACGGTCTGTCCGACGGTCGCCCGGGTCCGTGGCCGCGGAACGGCTCCCTCCCGTACGTCGCCGCGGGCGGTACGAGGACGGTGAGCCGGGGCCCGGGGAGGACCGGCGACCGAACGTCCGAACGTCGCGAACGTCCGAACGTCCGAACGTCCGAGGGCGGGAGGCGCGGACGCCGGGTACGACGGCTCCACCCACCGCGTCGTGCCGCGGATCGGCCGGAGGCGGCCGTCGACGTGGACGGGATCACCGACTGGAAGACAAAGACCGAACCGAACCAAGCAAGAGGGCAGCGGCGTATTGCTACAGATTGCTGAGGCAATTGCCGGCGCAACTGCCCCACCGCCGTTGCTAATCACCTCGAATCGCGTCGCGGTAGAGATGGCACTCCAGTCCGACCCACTCCAAGGTGAACCACGGTCAACAGCTTTGACGGATTCGGTCGCTCCACACTTCGGACACCTGAGACTGTAGTGCATGGAGTCGATTGTGCCCATAACTGTCTCCCGAATGCGCTGTAGTGCGGGGCCGCCTAACGTCCTAGGCTTGAGCTGCGAGGCCGCTCAGGTGCCGGCCGGGCCGCAGCCTCCCAACAACATGGGGCGGCCCGGCCGGCGACGCCACGGGCATGCCCAGATGGTCGGCGGCCTCGCCAGCTCCAAGCCTGGGTTGGGCGGCTACTTTCGCAGAGTCACCTCGCTTATCAATTCAAGGAGATCGGCCGACTCGCGAGCTCGAAACAGCCCGAGGCCACCTGCGCTCCACAGGCGCCGCACCTCCTCGGGGTACCGCGCGAGGAGGTACAAAGCCGCGAGCAGGCGGAGGGTGCGCCCGACGAAATGAACAAGCCTCTCCCCGCTCGTCAAGATGCGGGTCGTCGCTGGGAAAGGCATAGATCGTAAGGGGATGAGGCGGCGCTGCGTCCTGTGTCCCTGGAGTCGGGAAGATTGCTGCCGGCACATCCGGCATTTCAGGCTTGTATCGGGCAGCTGACGGGACAACAACCAGGCCGTGCTTGATCTTGTTGTAGGCCGCGACGCCGTGGCGCTTCTGGTTGAGGCGACAGTCGTGGGCTAAGAACGGCATCCGACCCGGACGGTCTTCTCCAGATTCAGATCCGGAAACCAGGTCGGCCAGTCCGTCGGCAGCCATTCGGCGGCGCCGAGGGCATCGAAGAGGCCTTCGCCATCAACAATGCCGTATTCGTCGAGGACCAGGTCGAGGCGCGCTTCGCCCGGCCGATACCGCATGAGGCTCTCGATCGGGTTGGGACACTTCGCTCCGCGCCAGTCGAGCCATGACTTGAGCAGGGCCGCAGCGTCCTCGTAGGCTGCGTACTCAAGGGCGATCAGATTGATGAGGTGTAGCCGGCGGCGGACATCGTTCGGATCTGCCCGCATGGCGTCGCGCAGCGTGTCTGCCGCATAATCACGCGCCAGGCCTACAACACGGACGTAGTCGGCGAAGTACCGGGGGCTCAACTCCGCAAGGGCGTCAGATAGGGAAATCGCCATGACTGGGTGCTCGGGTAGGCCGCCCAACAGGTATTGGACCAGCCAAGGACACCCCCGGCTCGCCACCTAACCCCGATAACCCTACCTGCGCGCCGTCTAATCTGCTAGCCCTGGACAGCGGCGCCTCCTGCCAGCCGGCCGCTCCGAAACTGCCGCGGTCCCTGGCCCGACCCGCGCCCACTTGTCTGATCTGCAATTCAGCCCAAACCGGTATCACTGCAGCCGCCGCCGGATAATCTCGTCAAACATCAGCCGGCCGTTCAGATTCCCAATCCGAGGTCCCGTCAGAAGAAAGAGCGCCCATGGCCGGTCCTGAAGGGGAGTGGGCATGGACGGGACGCCCCGCGCCCATGCCCAGGCGGGGCATCTACCCCCCGCAGGCGGCGGTGGTGCAGCATGGCCGACTGTGGCAACCGCAACAAGGCGCGGGAGGATTGCCGGCGCGCGGCCGGCTCGGCCTAGGATGCGGAGGGCGCGAGCCGCCTGCTCAGTCAGGCCCGGCCGCTTCAACAGCGCCAATGCCACCGCCACTTGCCATACCTCGTAGCTGTACTGCGCCACCCTCTCCGTCAGGCCCAGCCACGGTGTGGGTTGGCTCATGTCCAAGGCCCCGGCATTCGAGAATGCCGCGATGGCGACCACCAAGCTCAGCAACACGAACGGGTTGGTCGCCAGGATCAGGTGCATCGTGTCGGTGAGCGACCGCTCGGCGCCGCGCATGCGCATCGGAAACGCGTTCCAGAGCACCAAGCCGACCACCGCGCTGCCGGCGAACATCACGGCCAGACCTCGGAGCGACCGTTTGGCGCCGCGGTGCGTCAGACGCTGACGGCTAGGAGCAAGAGGACGCTGCAGAGGCTGAACAGCACATGCCAGCCTCCCTCGTCCCCTACCTTGCCGCCGAACTTGCAGGACCAATGATCCCGGGACGGGCCGCGTCCGAGGGGTGGGGTACCGCGCCAACGCCATCGATCAGCGTATGGACGACATACCGAGCACCAGCGTACCACTTACAGATAAATCAGGCACAGGATGAGACCGATGACGAAGGTCCGGATCATGCCCGATGGCCCCTGATAGAGGTGGCCGAGGGCGAAGAGCGCCGAGGAGACCAGCACGCTTCCCCAGATGCCAAGGGCCGGAAGCCCGCTCGCGAGCACGTACACGAGAAACCCGCGATACAGAATCTCTCGGTAACTCCCGCCGACACCGCCACGACTCCGTAGAGCCGCCGCTGCGAAGGCGTCGCCGGCATGATTGCGCCGACGACGAGGGAACGGCCCCTGATCGCAGGCTTCTCGTTGACCGAGGCACGGTACGAGGAGCTACGGAGCAGTCGAAGCAGGTCCAACACGCCGTAAGCGATCAGTGCCACGGCCAGCGCAACGACCGCCAACGACAGAGAGCGAGGGAGGATCACCGCTTCGAGCCGCAGCCAACCGAGCCCATCGTGCGCGGCGACACGCCGAAAGCGAGCATCCATCCGAGCACGGCTACGGTCGGAATCCACAGCTCGAGCAAAAAGCTGCCGGTAGTACCTTAGCCGGCTCTCCCAGCTTCTGACGCCGGACATGCCGCCTGAACAACCAGAGATCGGCCAACGCCAGGAGGGTGAGAACGACCAAAGAGACCATCGCCAGTGCTCGCAAGGATCTGCCTCCGCATCACCGCGAATTCCCGAAGCGGTGGGCGCTCTCGTCACCGCGGGCGCCGTCGGCGGTGGCCCCCGGGACCACCACGGTACCACACAGGGGACTGAGCGCGAATAGTCACCGGATTCCGCGGCTCTCGGCCTAGGAGATCGGACTTCAGCGGGGAAGGCGCTTGCGGCGGAGCCGCAACCACTCCAGGAACGGTCGTACCGCTTCGTCCTGGTACTCCATACGACCGACGTTCGCGAGCCATTGGTTGTCCCCGAATGTCAGGGGGTGTGAGGTGTCAACCAGACCGGGGTAGGTCTGTCGTCAACTCCGGGCAGACCTTTCGCCAGGCAACGCGGGCGCTCGCCGAGCCGCCCAGAGGAGACCGCCGGCGCAGGCCGCCCCAAGAACGCCCGTGATCCCAACGACTTCGACAAGGATCATTCCAAGAGCCTGCCCTGCCTCCGGGTGGCGGAGGACGGCCTGCAGGACCCAGAGGCCAGCCGGAGCCAGTCCGGCAAGCACGCCGAGTCCAGCAACACGCCTGGGCGATAGCCCAGCCGCTGTGCGTCCGCGCTCTGTCCACGCTAACAGGCCCCCGAACAGCGCACCGCTCGCAGCGCCCGCCAACAGGCCGCCCATCGCGGCAGCCCTGAGGAGAGCAACGTCAGGCCACCGACCCCCAAGCAGCGACAGGCCGGTGACAGTGGCCAGCGAGAGCGGAACCCAGGCCACGCCCCAGCTCAGCGCCATGCCGACGACCGCTCGGAACTTGCGGAGAAGGCCGAATTGGATCCCTTCCTGGGCGACCTAACGAACTAGAATTGAACTGCGAAGCTGCGAAGCGGCTTCGCCAGTTCCAATTCTGTGTTAGGTGTCGCCGCGGGCCGCACTTTAGACCCGGGCCGAGCGACGCCAGGCGGCTGGGTGTCCCGCCACGAGGCTACTCAAGTCCTGACCGTCAATGCTCCCGTAGTACGTCTGTCGACCAGACATCGACCGGCCGAGCGCATAGGCTCGCATTTGTTCCAGCACATTCTGGTCGATCTTGCTATGATAGACCACAAAGAAGATGTCGGCATCGGAAGACATCAACCGCCCGATTTGGTCCCCGTTCTTCCCACCTCGGAGAAGTGTTCCCTTCGTCGCGTCCTTAATGGCCAACGCCGCGGTCCGTGCCTTCCGCGAAAGAGAAGCTTGTTAGTAAAGAGGTCGTTCTTTTCGCCGCCCCAGTCCTTGAATTCAGCCTTTTCCCCGATGACGAGTTTTAGGAAGCGTTTGATACGCTCTTCGGGAACGGTGGCGAGGTTTGGCTTTGTGCTCACTCCGGCAGCGGAGAATGACGCAATGTCGCCGATCGTGATGATCTGCGGCTGCGGAAGGGACTTCGCGACCACGATTCGATGTGTGGAGGTGCCACCTTGCGGGCGAGGTTCCTGCTTCGTCGGGTACTTGCTCTTCCCGCCGGGGTTGTTGAAGAGGCCGACTATCACGTTCTTGTGATGGATGTAGGTCGGATCCTTCTTCTTGTAGGCCGTCCGCCTGTCGACCTTGGTCTGCTCCACGATCCCGTTGCCAGCAAGTTTGCCGCCCTCTTGGAGCACGCGCACTTGGCTTAGCCCCGTTGCCTTGGCAAAAGCTCAGCTGCTGTCTTGAATCTCTTCTTGCCCCTGTAGATCTCCTCGAAGACCTTGAGTCGAGCCGCCGACCTGCCGATTATTCTGGCGGCGTGGCGGATTGTTTCATTTAGGTTCGCACGTACATCCGCGACGCTGAGAGGCACGACTAGTCGGGCCTTACCTGAGTGTCAACATGCCGATTCACACCTTTGAGCATTTGACTCACGACGTTCATGCCGAGTCCCAATCGTGTCCTTATGGCTGACTGCGACACGCCCGCGCGCCAAAGCTCGATCGCCAGCAGATGCTTGAGGAGCATGATCACTTCATCCGTCTTGTCAGAAGAGCGTTTGGCCATGCGCGGACATCCTTTCCCTCTGCGTACTACGAAGTCCTGCGTTGGACGGCTCTCATTGGAACAAGGCGGCTCACTGTGCTCTTATTCACACCAAGGGCAGTCGCGATCTGAGTAGCACCGACACCGCTGGCCATTAGCTGAAGTATCAACAAGCGCTTTATGTCCTCGAGCAGGTCAACCGCTCGCCCGAGATCACCGCTTGCGTCCGCGCCCCTCGCGTCGCTCCCCTGCCCGTGGAGTTCCTTCAGGAGCGCATTGACCCACAGCTTTTGCCTGCCCACGATCTTCGCGATCTTGTCCTGGCGCTCCCATTGAGTATAGCTGCAGCACCAGCAATTTCTCCAACAGCGTGACTGCAGGGTCGGGTTGTGGCCTTTCATTTGCCATATACACTCCTCTTCGGCGCTCGCCGGGTTTTGGCGACGCCTAACAGGTATTGGACCAGCCAGGGACACCCCCGGCTCGCCACCTAACCCCGATAACCCTACCTGCGCGCCGTCCAATCTGCTAGCCCTGCACACCGGCGCGCCCCCTACCCGGCGGTCGCTCCGAAACGCCCGATTCCTGGCCCAACCCGCGCCCAGTTGTCTGGATCTACAATGCAGCCCAAACTGGTATCGCTGCAGACGCCGCGGGATAATCCCGTCAACCATCAGCCAGCCATCCCGATTCCCAATCGGAGGCCCGGTCAGAAGGACAAGCGCCCATGGCCGGTCCTGAAGGAGAGTGGGCATGGACGGGACGCCCCGCGCCCATGCCCAGGCAGGGCATCTACGCGGCCGGCCGAACCCTCACCATCGCGGCCCCTTCAAGCCCCACCGCCACCGGATACCCCGGATCCCCCCGATCCCCCCTCGCCCGCCCCACCACCTCCCCCGCCCGCTCCGCCCCCAACCCCACCATCCGCTCGATGTCCCCCGGCCCGAACCCGGTCACCTCCACCTCGATCTTCTCCGCCGGCCGGACCACCAGCAACGGAATCACCCGCTTCCCCTTCAGCGCCCGCACCTCCCCGGCCTCAACCAACAGCCGGTTCGTCTCCACCAACGTCTCCAGGTCCCCGTTCAACAGCTCGTTCTCCACGATCTCGAGCACCCGCCCCACCAGCGCCATCGGATCCCCCCGGTTGAACCCGGCCCCGAGCGGCCCCACGTCCGCCGGCTGGCACGCCACGCACACGATCTCCGTCGCGCCCAGCCGGATCGCCTGCTTGAGCGGCGCCAGGTCCCGCACCCCGCCGTCGTAGAACCACTCGCCGCCCACTTCGAAGAGCGGCATCGTCACCGGCTCCTGGGTGCTGGCCACGATGTACTCCACCACCTGGTCCGCCGTGCCGGGATCGGCCGGGGCGTAGACGATCCGCCCGGTGTCGAGGCTCACCGCCCCGAACCCAGAGCGCACCGGCGGGTCCCGGAAGTCGTCGGCCGAAAGCTCGGAGCGGACCAGGGCGTAGAGGCGGTCCATGCTCACCAGGCCGCCCCAGTTCTTGCCCACCAGCCTCAGGGCCAGGTCGAACACGCCTCGGCGCTGGAGCAGCACGTCCGGCCCGGTGATCCGCTCGCGCCAGAACCGGACCAGCTCGGCGCCCACCGCGGGCCAGTCCACCGCCCCGCCCGACGCCCGGGCCGCCCGCGTGGCCCGGCTCACGAGATAGCCGCCGTTGAGAGAGCCCACCGAGATGCCGGTGATGATGTCGGGCCGGTAGCCGGCCCGGAGGAGGTAGTCGACGGCGCCGGCCTGGAACGCGCCTTTGATGCTGCCGCCGGAGAGGACGAGAGCGCGCATGGGGTGGAGCTCCTTTCAGTGCGGAGGAACGGTGCGGGTTTGGAGGGATGGGGGGAGATGGGGAGGGATGTGGACGAGGGGGGCGGGACGGCCATACCCGGTGTCTTCCGCCCCCCTCGTCCTTCACCCTAGGCCGCCTCTCGGACATCGCCCTCACCTTCCGACGCGGCCTCCGGCGGGGTCGGACCGTTCGCCGGTGCCGGGCTCGGGTCCGGAGCCGGGTTCACGACCTCCGGCTCGGTCCCGTGCGCCGGGCGAGAAGGCCCGATGATGTTCCGGGCGCTCCTCCACGCGGCCATCACCTCGGGATCGTCTCCGAACCGGTGCTGGTTGAGGCCGTCGATCCGGGACACCAGATCGCCGATCTCCCCGCCCACCCGCTCCAGCTCCGCGCCGGCCTGGATCCGGGCCTGTTGGGCCGCGGAGGCCTGCGCCGTCAGCTGGGCGTACTCGGTGACCATGGCGGTCGCCTCGTCCAGCAGGGCCTGGGTGAACCCGTGCCGGGTCAGGAGGTCCAGGTGGTCCTTGGCGGCCGCCACCAGGGCCTCGGCGGCCGCGCTGAAGGACCGCCCCGGCGTCTTCCACAGGACCGGCTGGAAGAGCCCGGCCAGCGACGGATCCTCCTGGGCCGCGGCCTGGCCGACCTGGGCAATGAGCCGGAGCAGGCCGGCGGTGAGCCGGCGGCGGAGCTGGCCCCGCCGGAGGTTCCCGGCCCGCCCGCGGCTCCGGGCCTCCTCGTTGGCCTGCTCCAGGACCGTGGCGTGGGCCACCCGCTCGGCGAGCCCGTCGAACAGCGGCGCCAGGCCGGAGTCCGTGGACGGATGGTTCTGGTTGAACACCAGGACCCGGTCCGCCATCTCGAATTTCCTGCGGATGCGGCGTTTCATACGACCCTCCTGTGGTGCGTGCTGCCTCCTTTGGCTCGGTCGGTCGGGGCGCCGGCCACGTGCGTTGGTCGTTGTCGACCCGGCACCCCGACCGCCGAGCCGACGTGCCGGGGCCCCTATGCGACCGATATGCCACGACACCCGCCTGACCCGGCGGTGCCTCGCCTTTGTACACCGGTGGACCGGGGCGCCGCCGCCCGCTCGCTCCCGCCCCGCCGGCCTTGCGCCTCGCTTCGGCCCCGCCCCGGAAACCCCGCGCTTCGCGGCCCGCCTCGGCGGCCGGCCGCAACCGTCGAGACCCGGCCCCGCCGCCCACCCCACCGGAGCCCACCCGGCCGGCTCGGGACGACCGGACCGGCGTTAGGCACGGAATCCGGGACGGCCGCCGCTTCCGAGAGGCGCCGCCCCCGGACGCCGGGCCGGCACCCGCGTTAGGCAGGTCCGTCGCTCCCGCCGGCGGCGTTCCGCCGCGGCGCCGCCCGGCGCCGGCCCGCAATGCCGGCCGGACCGACCCCACCTCGGCCCGCCCGGGGGCCGGACAGGCCACCGTCGCCGAGGGGATCGCGATGCTCCAGATCGTCGCGGGCGCCCCCACCTCGACGACTTGTCACGGCTCGCGCCCTGCCTGAAAACTGGACGGTCTGACCGTGTCTGTTCGAGGCCGGCCTGAACCATCCATAGTGTCCTATTTTGGGGACACCGTGGACACTATGTAATTGTGATTGGACCAGTTGCGAGGCCGCTCGGAAGCGATTCCCAGTACCGTGGCTAAGGCCGTCGATCCACCGGCCGTTCCAAAACGAGGCGTTTCCCACCGTCTGAAGCCGTTTGCGGCGTGGTCACGAGTCGCCGGCGGCCGGTCAGGTCTCACGGCGCCGCTGTCACCCACCTCGGCCGGACATCCTCATGCCTCCGCCGGATGGTCTCCCGCCCGGGGCGGACGGCCTCGTGCCGACGTCGAATGGTCACCCGCCTGGGGCGGACGGCCTCGTGCCGCCGTCGAATGGTCACCCGCCCGGACCGGACGACCTCGAGCCTCCGTCGGATGGTCACCCGCGTCGGCCGCACCGTCACTCGTCTCTGGCGAGGGATCACAGGTCCATTCCCGGCGGTCCAGGTCGACGGCGACTCCGTCACCCCGCTCGGGGGCGCGGTCACGAGCCCGGGCCCAGCCGTCACCGGCGCCGGCCGCGATGCTCCGGGCGCAGGCGGCGCCGTCAGACGGCCAGGCGCGCCGGACAGCCGCGCACGCCGGAGCGGCCGCCGCCGTGACCCGCCGGCCTGTGCTCCCGGCCACGCGGTCACGAGCCTGCGCCGCAGGGTCGCGCGCCCGGGCCGGCCGGTCACGGGCCCGGGGCGCGCTGTCCGATCGGCGCGGAGTCCGGTCACGCCGGCGGGCCACCGCGCCAGACCGGCGTGCGCGCCGGTTCATCCGCCCGCTAGAAGAGCCCCACCCGGCCCTTGACGGAAGCGATCAGCTTCGCCGGGTCGTACCCGACCCCCTGCTTGAAGACGAGGCTCACCTTGCGCACGTCTTCGATGTGCGCGGACGGGTCGCCGTCGATCACGACCAGATCGGCCTGCTTGCCGGCGGCGATCGAGCCCACGAGCGCTCCGCGCCGAGGAACGCGGCGCCGTTCGCGGTGGCGACCTGGATCGCTTCGAGCGGAGTGAGTCCCGCCTCGACCAGCAGCTCGAGCTCGCGCTGATCCGAGTAGCCCGCGATCACGCCGCCGACGCCGCTCGGGTCCGTGCCGGCCAGCAGCAGCCCGCCGGCCCGGAAGAAGTCGGCGTCCCACTTCGCCAGCTTCGGGTAGAGCGCCGCGAAGATCGATCCGGTGTCGCGATCGATGGCCGCCTTGGTTCGGAGGAACTGGTCTCGGAGCAGCGGGTCGAGCACCTCGAGGCCCGGCGGGAGCGGCCGACCGGGCGCAAAGATCTCCCAGCACCGTGAGCGTCGAGGTGAGCGCCACCTGCTTGTCGACCAGGTACCGGATGAGGGACTTCACCGCGGGGGCGTCGGCATCGAGGGCCGCGAGGGCCTCAAGTCCCGTGCCCGGGCAGACGTCGGGCCGCTTGCCCGCGACGAAATCCGTGGCCGCGAAGAGTCCGTGCTCGAGGTTGTCGATTCCGAGATCGGCCGCTTCGCGGTAGGTCACCGAGCAGAGGTGGCCGGTGACCTTCATCCCGCGCCGATGGCCCTCGTCGACCACCGCGCGCAGCTCGGCCCGGGTCAGGTGCAGGTACGCCTTGAGCGAGGTCGCGCCCAGGCTCGTCCAATACGCGATCTGGCGCCGCGCGTCGGCGGCGTCCTCGATCTCGTAGACCTGGCCCAGACCGATGCCGGGGCGCCCTTCGAGATAGGGCGCCGTGGCGTCGATCCACGGGCCGGCCTGGGCGCCGGCGTCGATCGCCTGCTTGAGCTTGATCTCCCCGATGCCGTTCATGTTGCTGGCCGTGCGCATCGACGTCACGCCCCCGGCGAGGTAGAGGCGCGAGAACGACTGGGTGAGATTCCCGGACACGCCCGGCCCGGTCGGATAGTGCAGGTGCTCGTGAACCATCACGAGTCCGGGAATCACCGACTTGCCGGCCAGGTCCATGATCAGCGTGCCGGGGGGCACCGGCGTCGTCGCCGAGCGGCCGATCGACGCGATCCGGCCGTCCTGGATGACGATCGTTTGGTCCGTCGTCGCCGCCCGGCCGGTGTCGCCGTTCGCCGCCGGCTACTGCTCCGTCTCGAGCGTCTCGCCGTGCGGCCCCACCTGCACCTCCGACCGCTTCCCGCCGGTCACCACCTGGGCCTCGTACGCCACCAGCGTGCCGTGTTTGGTGAGCGACTCCACCCGCCGGATGGTCCCCTTGCCCGCCTTGGCCTGAAGGGCCGTCCGGACGGCCGCCGGCAGCGCGTCGAGCGCCACCTGCTCCTCCACCTCGACCACCGTGCCGGCCGCGTCCATCAGCACGTCCTTCCCGTGGCCGTTCACGGTCAGCTCCATCTCGTAGTAGGTCTTCCCGCCCTCGACCTCCTTGCTGAAGCCGCGGATGGTGGCGCCCCGGCTCTCCGTCGCCACCGTCTTCTCGACCGCCGCGGGCAAGTCGGCGCGGGTGATCTTCGACTCCTGGGCCCGCGCCGGGGACGCGAGCACCAGGACGGCCGCGGCCGTCGCGAGCGGGGTGAACCAGTGGATCGTCATGTCGTCCTCCCTGAAAAGCTGGAAAAGAGCCGGCGCGCCGCTCAGCGCCCGATCACGAGCAGCGTGAAGGTCCCCGGCAGCACCGGCGGCCGGCGGCGGCCGGCGCCCGCGGGCACCGGCCCGAACTTGGCGCTCACGGTGTAGAGCCGGTGGGTTCGCGGATCGAAGCCCACGGTCCGGGCCCCGGGCATGGTCTCGAGGGTCTGGACCGGCGAGAACGTTCCGCCGGCTTCGCCGACCACGGTCAGCGATCCCTCGCCGTTGGAGCTGAAGGCGTAACCCGCCGCCGGATCGAAGGCGTTCCCGTCCACCCCCCGCCGATCGGCACGGAGGCCACCAGCTTTCCGGCCTCGGCGTCGGAGACGGCCATGATCCGGTTCCGGCAGCCGCTGAAGAGCCGGTGATGGGCGACGTCGATCGCCATGCCGGTGGGCGACTGGCAGGGCGCCAGCGACCATTTCCGGACCACCTTCATGCCGGGCACGTCGACCTCGGCGATCTCGCCGGCCTCCTCGAGGTTGACCCAGACGTGGCCGGCGCCGTCGGTGGCGCCCGACTCCGGCTTGGACCCGAGGTCGATGTTGCCGATCCGCTGGCCACTGACCGGGTCGATCACGCTGGCCGAGTGGGCGTCGCCGTTGAAGGTGACGATCTTGCCCGAGGCCGGATCGAACAGCAGGGCGTCGTCGTCGTCGGCCGCGGTGGTCCGGGCCAGGACTTTGAGACTCTTGAGATCGAACATCAGCACGGTGCTGTCACCGCCCGAGGTGGCAAAGCCGTGCCCCGCGGCGTAGGCGAAGGCGACCCCATGGGCCCGGTCGAGGCCCGGGATCTCGCCCAGGAGCTTGCCCGATTCCTGGTCCACGACCATGACCCGGTTCTGGCGGGCGATGAAGACCCGGCGGCCGGCGGTGTCGACGGTGACGTAGTCCCAACCGCCGTCGCCGCCCAGCACGTGGCGGGCGAGGATGTGGTAGTTGGGTGACTGCGCGTGAAGCGTAGTGGCGCTGCCAATCAGGACCAGGGGCAGCGGCCCACCGGAAATGCCGGCGTGCCGGATGGGTGCCCCCCTCGGTGGGTGAGACGATGCGCGGGCACCGATGCCCGCGCCATTACGCTATTCCGTCCGCATGACGGGTAGATGACGGCGGGAAAGATGGGGAGGGATGGGGCGGGATGGGGGGGAATGGGGCGAGATGCGCGGGGCCACCCTCCCATCTCCCCCCATCCCTCCCCATCCCTTCATCCCTTATCACCCAGCAGGTTCCAGAACCAGAGCGACCACGCGAAGGCGAGCCCCACCGCCACCACCGCCCAGTGCCGCCAGCGCCCGCCGACCGTGCCGGCCCCCTCCCGCACGAGCCGCGCTCCGGTCCAGGCGCCGGCCAGCACCAGCGCCAGTCCGATCAACGGCAGCGCCAGCGCCACGTCCAGCAGCCGGGGCGAGTCCGACATCAGCGACACCTGGTCCGACATCGCCAGGGCGAAGAGGATCGCGAACAGCAGGTTGGCGACCGCGGCGCCCGCCAGCAGGCGCCGTGCCCGGACCGCCAGGGGAGGCGCGGCCGGCTCGAGCCCTCGCCGGCGCCGGAGCCAGCGGCTGACCGCCCCGAGCAGGACACCCGCGAACACCGCGAGCCCGCCGATCAGGATGGTCAGGTGGAGCCGGGGGAGCGCGTACCAGGGCTGCCGGTCGAGCACCATGAACGGCGTGAGGCTCAAGAAGGCGTGGGTGACCCGCCCGCTCGAATCCGCCCGGAACGCCAGCCGCATCGAGCCGTGCTTCTCGGCGAAGAGCATCGAGTCGATCGGCAGGTACTGCGCCGCGCCGAACGGCAGCCCGACCAGCAGCGCCGAGTCGCCGAGGGCGGTGATCGGCACCCCGGACATGAGCGTCAGCGCCTTCTGGAAGGAGGTGAACGAGCGCCGGTTGAACTGGTAGGTCCCGGCGAACCGCTCGAGCCCGCCCATCGCCACCGCGGGCGGCGCCGCGGCCGGGTAGTAGTGATCGAGGAAGAGGTCGAGGAACCGCCCCAGCGCGAGGAGGGCGCCGGTCTCGGTGTTGAACGAGACGAAGAGCCCGAGGCGCTCCGACGGGATCAGCGACAGGTTGGTGTGGAACCAGGCCGAGCCGCCGCCGTGCCCGATGATCCGGAGGCCGTGACTCGATTGCTCGTAGAAGCCGAACCCCCATCCGGTGATCCTCGGGTCGCCGCCGAATTGATGGGCCTGCATCGTCTCGGCGGTCTCCGGCGAAAGGATCCGGGCGCCGTCCAGCTCGCCGTCGTTCAGGTGGGCGAGCATCCAGCGGGCCATGTCGGCGGCGGTCGAGCTCATCGACGCGGCCGGTGTCACTCCGCTCACCAGCTCGAACGGCTGGGGCACAACCGCCCGTCGGACCAGGCGTAGCCCAGCCGAGGGTCGGCGGCGAGCGCCGGCCGGGAGCGGCTGGCGGCCGGTGGTGTGGTCCATGCCCAGCGGCCGCAAGCAGGTGCTCCTCGAGGTAGGTCTCGAACGGTTGGCCGGAGACCCGCTGGACGATGTACCCCGCCAGCGCGGCGCCGTAGTTCGAGTACGACGGAGTAGGTGCCGGGCGGGCGGACCCGGGCCGGCTGATGGGTCGCGAGCCAGGCACCGATCGGCGCGATGCTCGGCCGGGTCGTAGACCTACATGCCGCGATTGTCGTCCTCGAAGCCGGCCGTGTGGGTCGAGCAGGTGGCGGAGGGTGATGGGCTCGGGATGGTGTCGGGAATCTTGAAGTCGAGATAGGTGTTGACGTCGGCGTCGAGGTCGAGCTTGCCCTGCTCCACCAGCTGCATCACCGCCGTCCAGGTGAAGAGCTTGCTGACCGACCCGACCGAAAGAGCGTCCGGGCCGGTCCACCGGCGCCCGAGCTCGCCACGTCGGCGTAGCCGTAGCCCTTGCTGAGGAGGAGCCGACCGTCGCGGACCACGGCCACCGTGGCTCCGGCGATGTGGCGGTCGGTGAGCTCGGCCCGCATCACCCCGTCGAGGAAGGCCTCGAGCTCCGCCGCGTCGGTCGGTCCTCGCCGGGCCGACGAGTCCGGCGGGGCCGCGGCGGCGAGCGGGCTCGGCCGGGCGACGAACAGCGGGATCGAGAGGAGGAGGGACGACAGGCGAAGCAACCGCGAGGCGCGCATCTGGGGCTCCGATCGAGAAGGACCTGCCAGATGGGTCGCGGCAGCCGAGGCCGAACGGCCGTCGGCTCGTACGGCGGGGCCGCGGGCGGGGTTTCAGACGCGCGAGCGGTAGTGCTCGCCGTGAGGCTCGACTAGGTTGCGCGAATGATGCGAACTTCGATCCCCGACCGGCCCGGCCGCGACGAGGCGACGCCCGCATGAGCGGGGCGCCGCTGACCTATCGCATCGACCCCGAGGCCGGGATCGTCGACCTGGTCGGCCCCGACGGCCTGGACCCCGACGCCTTCGTGCGCACCCTCGACGAAGTGCTCCAGGACGAGGGCTATCGGCCCGACTTCGCCTTCTTCCGCGACCGCCGCGGGTTCTCGATGCCGCCGACCGGGCTGGTTCGTGGCGTCGCGACGTTCATCAAGGAGCGCCAGAATCTCAGGGGCAGCCGCTGGGCCGTCGTCGTCTCCGATCCGGGCAACTACGGGATGATGCGAATGCTCGAGATGCTCGGCGACATGACCGAGCTCCGGATCTTTCCGGACCCCGACGCGGCCCGCTCCTGGTTGGCCGACCCTTCGTCCGACCCCGCCGACTCCGGGCCGTGACCCGGCCCGGCCGGACTTGCCGAACCCGGTCCGATCCGCCATTCTTGACGCCATGATCGCTCACCTCGCCGCCCGCTCGTATTACTACGCGACCCGTTCCCCGGGCCGCGGCTGGAGGCGGGTGCCGAGCTAGCACTCCCGATCCGGTAAGTCCCAGCGGTCCGTGGATTCTCCACGGGCCGCTTTTTTGTCGTGCCCTCACCCTGGAGTCCGACGATGTCTGGAGTCGATGCCCCGCCGTCCGCCGGCCCGAGCGCGCCCCCTCCCGAGCAGCGGTGGGACGCCTACACCGGTCTCGACCACGCCGTCTGGCGCCGCCTCTACGCCCGCCGGATGGCCGGCCTTGCCGGAACCGGGGCCCGCGCCGTGCTGGAGGGCATCGAGCGGATCGGTCTCGCCCCCGACCGAATCCCCGACCTGGTCGAGGTCAACCGCCGGCTGGCGCCGTTGACCGGCTGGGAGGCGGTGCCGGTCGCCGGCTTTGTCGCCGCCGCCGACTTCTTCGGCTCGCTGGCCCGACGCCGCTTCCCGACCACCATCACCATCCGCCCGCCGGAGCGGCTCGACTACCTGCCGGAGCCCGACATCTTCCACGACGTATTCGGCCACGTCCCGCTCCACTCCGACCCCGTATTCGCGGACCTATTGCACCGCTTCGGCCGGCTCGGGGCTCGAGCGCGCCACCCCGCGGCGGTCACCGCCCTGGCCCGGCTCTTCTGGTTCACGGTGGAGTTCGGGCTGGTGCGTGAAGCCGGCGAGGTCCGGGTCTACGGCAGCGGCTTGGTGTCCTCGATCAGCGACGCCGCGAACGCGCTCGGGCCCGGATGCGAGCGCCGGCCATTCGACCTCGACGACGTCATCGGCCAGCCCTTCGCGATCGACCGGCTCCAAGACGTGCTCTTCGTCGCCGAGTCGCTCGAACAGGTCGCGGACGCGGTGGGGCGGGCCGAACCGCTGCTGGACCTCGGGTAACGGCGGGTCGATATTGGCACCAACGGCAGGAGCGGGCCGGGCGCGAGCCCGGCTCGTCGGCCTCCCCACCCGAGCCCCGGACCCGCAATGCTGCAAGTCCCCTTGGTGAGCGACCTGAAGAGGATCTTTTCCGCGCCCATGTTCGGGTCCAGCGTTACCTGGGGACAGCTGATCCTCACTCTAGTCCTCACCGTCCTCATCCTCTGGCTGACCCGGCGGCTGGTCCGCCGCTATCTCGAGCGAGGTCTTCGGGCCCGAGGCATCAAACCAGCCTCGGCTCAGGCGGCGGCCACTCTCACCTACTACGGCTTGGTCGCGCTCGGCATTCTGGTGGCGCTCCAGACCACGGGCGTGGACCTGAGCTCGCTCGCGGTCCTCGGCGGCGCGTTGGGTGTCGGCATCGGCTTCGGGCTCCAGAACGTGGTCGGGAACTTCGTGAGCGGCCTGGTCCTGCTCCTCGAGCAGCCGGTCAAGGTGGGCGACCGGATCGAGATCGGCGGACTGCTGGGCACCGTCCGGCGGATCGGAGGCCGCGCCACCACCGTGGTCACCAACGACGACATCGCGATCATCGTCCCCAACAACGACTTCGTGACCCAGCGGGTGACCAACTGGAGCTTCACCGGCGGGAGCGTCCGGATCGTGGTGCCGGTCGGGGTCTCGTACCAGTCGGATCCGCGGGTCGTCCGCGACACCCTGCTCGAGGTTGCCCGGAACCACGAGGGCGTGGCCGACAAGCCCCAGCCGGACGTGATCTTCACCGAGTTCGGCGACAGCGCCCTGCTGTTCGAGCTCCGGATCTGGACCAGCGCCTTCATCAGCACCCCGAAGCTGCTGGCCAGCGCCCTCAACTTCGCGATCTGGGACGCGCTCGCCGCCAAGGGAATCGAGATTCCCTTCCCCCAGCGCGACCTCCACGTCCGAAGTGGCAGCCTGGTGATCGAGACCCGCCCCGCCGCGCCGGAGGCCTGACCCGCAGTCGCGCGATCCGGTCCCAGTCCGGCGCCGGGCCGGCCGGACCGGCATTTGACGATCGGTTGAGGATGGGCGGCCAGGTTATGGCGCAACTCCGCGAATCGGGCTGACCTCGCGGAACGGCCGTCCAACCGCTCGCCACCGAGGTCCCGTGCGCCGTGTGTTCCCCCTCCTGGCCCTGCTCGCACCCGCCGCCTGCCGCACCGTGGTCGACCTGCCCGACCCGCCGCCGCCCCTGCCGGTGGTGGAGGGCCTCCTGACCGCCGACTCGACCTCCACGGTCTTCCGCCTGGTCTGGTCGAGCCCGCCCAGCGCCTTCCCGACCGAGAGCGGTCCGATCGCCGCCGGCCAGGTCGCGCTGGCGCTGACCGGTCCTGCCGGTCGAGCCCACCTGGCACCGGTCCTTGATTCCGCGGGGTACTTCCGGGCCATCCTTCGCATCGAACGGGGGGCCCGCTACGAGTTGACGGGCACGATCCGCGGGAACCCGATCCACGCGGCGACGGTGGTCCCCGCCCGGTTCGACATCGCCCTGCCGGCCGATACACTGGTCCTGCCGGGCGGCGCCGCGACGCTGGTCCCCTTCCACTGGACCGCCGTGGGCGCGACCGCCTTCTACCTCCGCGGAGCTCGATTTCGGACCAATTTCGGCGCCAACGGCCGGGCCACCACGGGCGAGCTGCTCGTCGATCCGCCCGCGACCCGCGGAATCGCCGCGTTCGAGGTCTCGGCGATCACGCGGGAAGCCGACGAGTACCTCTTCTCACCGCAGTACATCCCGCGAAGCAACGTCGAAGGCGGGTTCGGATACCTCGGTGGAGCGATTTCCGTCCGGCGGGTGATCCGATGGGAATGATCCGCGGCCTGTTCGCCCTGGTGGTTCTCGGCTCCGTCGGGCCTCGGGCGGTCCGGGCCCAGGCCACCGTTCGCGGGGTGGTGGTGGGGTCGGTCGGTGAGACGCCGATTCCGGGAGCCCGGGTGGCCGCCCGCCGGGCGGGCCGGACCGCCACCACCGACGGCCTGGGTCGGTTTCGGCTGGCCCTCGACCCGCTTCCGGACACCCTGGTGATCACCGCGATCGGCTGGCGGCCGGACACCCTGGTGGTCGGGGACCAACCGACGGCCCCACTCCGAGCGATCCTGGATCGGGCGCCGGCCGTGGTGTCGGACCTGATCGTCGCGGCCGACGCTGGGGCCAGCCTCGACCTTTCGGCCCAGGGACGCTGGGTCATGTCGCTGGAGGCGGCCCGATCGGTCCCCCCCGCCGTCGAGACGGACGTGTATCGATCGCTGGCCCTGATTCCCGGGGTGAGCTTCACCAGCCCCTTCTCGGCCCGGCCGATGATCCGCGGCTACGACGCCCAGGAAGTCGCCACCCGGATCGACGGGTTCGAGGTGCTGAACCTCTATCACTTGGGTCGGGTGTTCTCGTCCTTTCCGGCGGATGCGGCCGAGCAGGTCTCGGTAGTCGCGGCACCGGGCGCCGCGGCCGAGGGTGGCTCGGTCGTCGGCGCCATCGAGATCGACGGCCGGAGCGGCTGGGTCGACCGTTGGCATGCCGGCGGCGGTCTGAGCCTCGGATCGATCGGGGCCTACGGCGGCGGCGGTGGCGCCGGCCTCCGGTATTTCGGGGCCGTCCGGACCCTGCACCTCAAAGCGCTCGATTTGCTGCCCGACGTGTCCTTCCCCTACCACTTCGAGGATCTCTACGGCACTGCGGTGGTGGGCCCGGTCGATCGCCCCGCCGGACGGGTGACGGTCTTTGCCTCGCAGGACCGGGTCAACTCGAACCAGCGAAAGAGCCTCGACTGGTACAACCTGATGGCGGGAACCCGGTGGCGGCTCCTCGACCGGGAGCGGACCACCTTCGAGATCTCCGGATCGGCGGCCACCTTCGCCGAGCGGGGGGCCGACGTCCCGAGCCTGTATGGCGCGCCGACCGACTTCCGGAACACCTTCACCCGCGCCACCACGACCGCCGAGCTCGACCTGCTGTCGCCCCGGAGCCGGATCGGCCTGGGCGTCGCGGTCGGCTGGCGTCAGGTAGAGAACCGAGTGGACCCGGCGGCCGAATCCGGCGTCACCCAGACGCCGACCGCCAACACCGCCGCTGGTCGGCCCGAGGGTGCAGCCTGGCTCGACGTCACCCACCGGATCGGCCGGGTCGCGCTCGAGGCCGGGCTTCGGGCCGACCTGGCCGGATCGATCGTGAGCCTCGAGCCTCGGCTCCAGCTCCAATGGACGCTCGGCGGCCGCAGCGTGCTGAGCGCCGCCGCCGGGCGGGCCAGTCGCCTGTACCACCTCCTGTCAGACGCCCGGAGCGAGCCCGATCTGGACTTCTTCGAGCTCTGGTTCGTTCCCAACGACACCGTCCCGGTCGCCCAGGTCGATCATGCGAGCCTCGACGTCCGGACCCGCCTCGCCCACCGGCTGCTGCTCCGGGTCTCGGCCTATCTGAGCCGAGGCCGCGGCATCGGCGAGGTCCGGCCCGAGTCCGACCAGCGGTACTACCCCTTCGAGTTCGTTCGGTTCGGGCGATCGCGCACCCGGGGCGTCGAGGCGCAGCTGGCCCTTCGCGGCGGACCCGACAGTCCCCACTCGCTGTCGCTGAGTTACGCCTACGCGGTGTCCGAGCGCAGCTGGGGTGGGGACTGGATTCGCTGGGCCCAGGATCGCCGGCACCAGCTTCGGATCTTCGGTCAGACGCGGCTCGGCCGAATCCGGCTCTTCGGCGCGCTCGACGCGGCCACGGGAATGCCGCTCACGCCCCAGGTCGCCTCGGTCCGGTCGGAGCTTCCCGGGGGCCCCCTCGATCCGGCCCAGATCCCCCGGCTCGGACTCCGCGTGTACGGCGCCGAGAACAGTGTCGGCACCAGCGGCACCTTCCGGATCGATGGCGGCGCCACCGTCGGGTTCGGTGGTCCGGCGCACGACCGATTCATCGTGGGCGTGTCGGTGATCAATCTACTCTTCGGGGCCGTCGCCCCGATCAGCGATCGTGGAGTCGGGACCTTCGCCGTCGATCAGAACGGCCGACCCACCGGCTATCGGCGCCTCGTGAACGTGCCGCCGATTCCGACCCTCACCCTCCGGGCCACGTTCTGAGCGACACCGCACCCAAGCGTTCCAGGTCGGCGGCCAGCCCGCGCCGGGTCCTTCGACCCTCATCGACTGACCCGGCCCAATCCATCCCTCGACACACCATCGTCAGCCCTGAGATCGATTGTCCCTGACATGGGATGGCCCGCGCCGGGGCTGGAGCGTACCTTCTCCGCATGACATCCCGACGCCAATTTCTGGGCTCCGCCGGCGCGCTCGCGCTCGGGAGCCTCGCGGCTTGCCAACACGAGCCGGTCCCCGCTGAGTCGTCCTCCTCCGACCTGCCTCCCTCCATCGCCGCGCTGACGTCCATGAAGGACCAGGTGCGGCCGATCACCAACGACGAACGGCAAGGTCGGCTCGATCGCGCTCGGGGCATGCTGGCCGAGCGCGGGATGAGCGCGATGATGCTGACCGGCGGCACCTCGCTCAAGTACTTCACCGACATTCAGTGGGGGCTCTCGGAGCGACTGTTCGCCCTCATCCTGCCGGCCAAGGGACGGCCTTTCGTCGTCTGTCCGGCCTTTGAGCGGGATCGCGCCGAGGAGCAGATCGGCGCCGGGCCGCTCGGCGCCGGTGGGGCCGAGGTGCTGACCTGGGAGGAGCACGAGAGCCCGTATCAGCGGATCGCCGAGGGGCTCCGAGGGCTGGGCGCCGCCGCCGGAACGATCGGCGTCGAAGAAACCGTCCGCTACGTCTTCAGCGACGGCACCGGGGCCGCCATGCCGGCGGCCCGACTGGCCAGCGCCACGCCCATCACCGCCGGCTGTCGGGGCGTCAAGTCGGCCCAGGAAATCGCCGTGATGCGGCTGGCCGCCAAGGTGACCCTGGCGGCGTACGAGGCCGCCTATCGGGCGCTCGAAGACGGCATGACCCAGACCCGTTTCGGCGAGCTGGTCCGGTTGGCCCACCAACGGCTCGGATTCTCCGGCGGGGCCAGCGTTCAGACGGGCGAATACTCGGCCCTGCCCCACGGGTCCGTGCAGCCCCAGGTCGTCCGGCCCGGCACCATCCTGCTGATCGACGGCGGCTGTTCCGGTCGATGGCTATCAGTCGGACATCAGCCGGACGTTCGTCCTCGGCAAGGCCACCGACCGGATGAAGCAGGTCTTCGAGATCGAACACAAGGCCCAGACCACCGCGCTCCGGACTGCCCGACCCGGCCTTGAATGCCAAGCGGTCGACGCCGCCGCCCGTCAGGTGATCGTCGACGCCGGCTTCGGCCCCGACTACAAGTACTTCACCCACCGCGTGGGTCACGGCATGGGCATGGACGGCCATGAGTGGCCCTACCTCGTCCGCGGCAACACCCTGGCGCTCGCGCCGGGCATGACCTTCAGCGACGAGCCCGGGATCTACATCCGCGGCGAGTTCGGCATCCGGCTCGAAGACGACATGCTGATCACCGAGAGCGGAGCCGAGCTGTTCACCCCACAGAGCCCGTCGCTCGAGGAGCCGTTCGCGACGGTCTGATCGGGGCCCCGGCCTCGACGTAGCCGCGATATTGGCGGCCGACTGTCGGGTCGCCGCCACTGGACGAGCAGTAGGGCCATATGGCCCCTACCGCGAACCAATCGTCCCGGTCGAGATTGCATCTGTATGCAAATCGGCGGACCCCGAGCAGGCGGGACCATGGCCGACGAGCGGCTCCAGTCGTTGGTGTCCCTTCTCGAAAACGTTCCGGACCCCGCGATCGTGGCCGATCGCGATCGGCGCATCGTCGGCATGAACCAGCCGGCGGAGCACCTGTTCGGCTATCCCAGAGGCGAGCTGGTCGGACGGCCGTTGCACGAGCTCGTGCCGGGGCTGGGCGCTACGGCCTCGGCCAGCGGCGCGGCCCTGTCCAAGACGACCACCGTCGTGGCCCGTCACCGCGACGGCCATCCCTTACGCTTGGTAGTCTCGTTCCGGGGCGTGCCGCTCGACCCCCAACGGCTGACCGCGGTCTCCTTCCGCCCCCAACCCGAACCGGTTCGGAGCGACCCCGAGGACACCCTCGACCGGCTCCCCGTGGCTCTCCTCCGCTTCGATCGCAACCGCCGGGTGGTCTTCGCCAACGCGCCCGCGTCGACGGTCGCCGGCCGGCCTCGGGCCGCCCTGATCGGCCGCCGCCCCGAGGAGTTCGGCCTCCCGAGCCAGGCCGCGCGCACCCTGTCCGCCGTGGTCGAAGAGGTGCTTCGGACCGGCGAGCCGCAGCGGTTCGAGATCCGGACCGGGACCCCGGGGCGGGAGTGGTGGTTCGACGCCACGGTGGTGCCCGAGCGGAGCGCCGACGGAACCGCCCACACCGCCCTGCTCGCGGCGCTCGACACCACCCGCCACCACCAGGCGGCCCAGGCCCTCGAGTCGAGCGAGCTCCGCTTCCGGCGGCTGGCCGAGGGATCGCAGGACCTGATCTCGCAGGTGGCCCCGGACGGCCGGATCATCTACGCATCGCCGGCGGCCCTCACCCTGCTCGGCATCCCTCCCCGGACGCTGGTGGGCCGCTCGCTCCAGGAACTGGTTCACGAGGAAGACCGTAACTCGGTCAGTCACGCCCTCGAGCGGGCCGGCGCCACCGAGGTCCTGCGACTGGTGACGTTCCGCCTGACCCGGGCCGACGGCGGAACGGTCCATTGTGAGATGACGGCCCACGCGGCCGACGCCGGGCCGGACGGGCAAACGACCCTGATCTGCATCACTCGGGACATCACCGAGCGGGTCAGGAGCGAGGAGATTCTCCGGGCCGCCTCCCGGATGGAGGCGGCGGCGACCCTGGCCGCGGGCGTCGCCCACGACTTCAACAACCTGATGACCAGCATCCTCGGCAACGCCGAGCTGCTGCTCACCGATCCGAGCTTCCCGGACGCGCCCTCCCGGCTCGGCCAGATTGCCGAGGCCGCGAAACGGGGTGGAGCGCTGGCCCAGCAGCTCCTGGCGTACGCCCGGGGCGGGAAATATCAGACGGCGGCCATCAGCCTCAATGAGGTGATCCATCAGGCCTTGCATCTCCACCAGCACGCCCTGCCGCCTCGAATTCAGCTGGAAGAGGATCTGGACCAGGACCTACCCGCCATCGAGGCGGATCCGGTGCAGGTTGGCCAGGTCATCACCAACCTCTGCATCAATGCCGGCGAAGCGATCCAGGGGATGGGACGGGTGACGGTCCGGACCCGCCGGGCGGAGCTCTCGGCCGAGGACGTCGTGGATCGACCCGGCCTCGGACCGGGTCCGCACGTGTTGCTCGAGGTCGAGGACAGCGGAACCGGGATCCCGGCGGCGGCGCTGCCGCGGATTTTCGAACCCTTCTTCAGCACCAAGTTCCAGGGCCGCGGCCTCGGTCTGGCCGCGGCGTATGGGATCGTGAAGAACCACCATGGGTTCATCGGAGTCGAGAGCGAAGTAGATCGCGGGACCAAGTTCTCCATCTGGCTGGCCGCCGTCGCCGGGCCGGCCCGCGCGACCCGACCGCCCCGAGCTCAGTTGCCGACCGGCGACGAGACCATCCTGCTGATCGACGACGACGAGGCGGTGCTGGACGTGACCCGGGCCATTCTCCAGCGGCTCCGCTACCGGGTCTTGATCGCCCGCAACGGGCTCGATGCGGTGGCGGTCGCGCGCGATCATCCCGGCCCGATCCACCTCGCCATCTTGGACATGGGCATGCCGTTGGCCGGCGGCGCGGAGGCGTTCCCGATACTCAAGGAGGTCCGCCCCGGGATGCGGGTCCTGATCTCGAGCGGATACGAGTTGAACGAGGTGGTGGAAGGGCTCCTCCAGTCGGGGGCCGACGCCTTCCTCCAGAAGCCCTACCGGGTCACGGACCTGGCCCAAGGCATCCGGGAGGTTCTCGACGGTCAGGCCCGAGGCAACCGGATCGAGGACTGAGGCCCGGCGTCACTCAGGAGCTGAGCAGCTGGGTCCGCATCCGGATGGCCTGCTGCTCGATCGTCCGGAGCGCGGCGACCGTCTCCGGCGCAAGCTCGCCCTGGCTCATCAGCAGGAGTTGGATCTCCGCCAGAATCGCCGAGAGGGGATTGGCGAGGTCGTGCCGCAACTTGGCCAAACGCTGGCCGTCGTCCATGGGAAGGCTACCCGACAAAGGGAATTGGCACGAAGGTGGCAGCGAACACCAGGATACAGGCGACCGCCACCCACACCCGACTGGCAGGGATGGACTGGCCGGCCACCGCCACCGGCGGGTGGGCCCACCGACCGCCGCCGATGACGAGCGCCAGGGCCACCCAGATATACCAGTTCCACGAGAACTGAGCCAGATAGAGGAGGCCCAGGATCGTCAGCAGCGCCACCGTGGACTGCCGCCGCCCCAGCATCCCGTAGAGCACGTGGCCGCCGTCGAGCTGGCTGAGCGGCAGCAGGTTGAGCCCGGTAAGGTAGCAGCCGACCCACCCGGCGAAGGCCGGGAGGCTCAGGTGGACGGCCGTATCGCCGGGCAGCAGCCAGTCCCGAAGGGCGCGGGTGAGCAGCGACTCACCCAGAAACAGGGTCCGGCCGGCGAAGACGATGTAACTTCGGGTGAAACCCGGCTCGAACGGAATCCGTTCCGAAGTGAGGTACCCCCAGACCAGCACCACCAGCGCCACCACGAATCCGGCCAGCGGCCCCGCCGCCCCGACGTCGGTGAGCTGCCGCCGGTCGAGCACGGGGCTCCGGAGCCGGATGAACGCGCCGAAGCTCCCAATCGGCGAGATGGTCGGGGGCATCGGAATGAAATAGGGCGGCGAGGTGTCGATGGCGTAACGGCGGGCGGCCAGGTAGTGTCCCAGTTCGTGGACCAGCAGGATGCCGAGGAGGGGAAGGGCGAACGACCAGCCCACCAGGAACGACCGCCAGTCGCCCTGGAACAGGCCCACGAAGAACTGCGCTACCTCGTGCGCGAAGCCGACCAGGAAGCCGGGGTACTCGATCGGATACCAGACCCCGGCCAGCGCCGCCCCGGCCGCCAAGGAGAAGACGACGGTCAGCCCGAGCAGCAGGATGTGCCAACCCCACCGGGGGGAACCGTCTTTTACTCGGGTGCGTATTAGAATCAATCGTCCGCCACGCCGGTCGCTCCAGTAGTGGGCCCCCTGCCAGCCGGCCAGAAGCCGCTGGAGTTCCGGGGAAGGCCCCCGATGGGGCTCGGCGACGAGCGCGTCGATCGCCTCACGGGTCCCGAGCTCGAGGGTCCGCCAGGCGGAAAAGAGTTGATCGAATTCGTTCACTGAGCCTCTTGACGACCAGCAGGGCAACAGACTAGGTTAGGCCTATCCAACCGAAACGTCATCCCCGAAAACGATCCAAGGGGCGTGCCCCTGCCCCGGACTCCGGGGTCTCCACCTCAAACCCGACAAGCGAACATCCAATGTCCGCCGGTCCACGCTCACGGGGCGGCGAAGCAGAGGTTCCCTCCGTGGACATCTCCGAACTGAAGCAGAAATCCGTCGTCGAGCTCAACGAGCTCGCGCAGGAACTCAACATCACCAACTACTCAGGCCTGCGCAAGCAGGACCTGATCTTCCGGATTGAGCAGTGTCTGCTCGACAAGGACACCGTCATCCGGGGTGAGGGCGTCCTCGAGATTCTGCCCGAAGGCTACGGGTTTCTGCGGAGTCAGGACTGGAACTACCTCTACGGGCCCGACGACATCTATGTCAGCCCGAGCCAGATCAAGCGCTTCGACCTCCGGACCGGCGACACGGTCATGGGGCAGGTCCGACCCCCGAAGGAGGGCGAGCGCTACCTCGCCCTGCTCAAAGTCGAGAGCGTCAACTACGAAGAGCCCGAAAAGACCAAGCACCGGATCGCGTTCGACAACCTCCGGCCCCGCTACCCGGACGCCCGGCTTCGCCTGGAGAGCAAGAAGGGCGACATCTCGATGCGCGTGGTCGACCTGCTCGCCCCGATCGGCAAGGGCCAGCGCGGCCTGATCGTCGCCCCCCCCAAGGCCGGCAAGACGATCCTGCTCCAGAAGCTGGCCAACGCGATCAGCGAGAACCACCCCGAGGTCGTGCTCATCGTCCTCCTGATCGACGAGCGCCCCGAAGAAGTCACCGACATGCAGGAAAACGTGAAGGCCGAGGTGATCGCCTCCACCTTCGACGAGCCGGCCGACCGGCACGTCCAGGTGGCCGACATGGTAATCGAAAAGGCCAAGCGCCTGGTCGAGCATGGCCGCGACGTGGTCATCCTGCTCGACTCGATCACCCGTCTGGCCCGGGCCCACAACGTTGTGGTGCCCCACTCCGGCAAGATCCTTTCGGGCGGCGTGGACGCCAACGCGCTCCAGAAGCCCAAGCGCTTCTTCGGCGCGGCCCGGAACATCGAGGGCGGTGGCTCGCTCACCATCATCGCCACCGCGCTGATCGATACCGGCTCCCGGATGGACGAGGTCATCTTCGAGGAGTTCAAAGGCACCGGCAACAGCGAAATGGTCCTCGATCGCCGGCTGGCCGATCGCCGGATCTACCCGGCCATCGACATTCAGAAGACCAGCACGCGGAAGGAAGAGCTCCTCATGGACAAGGACGAGCTCAACCGGGTCTACCTGCTCCGGAACTTCCTGGCCGACATGCCGCCCGTCGAGGCGATGGAGTTCCTGTTGGAGCGGATGAAGCGCACCAAGACCAACAAGGACTTCTTCGCCACGATGGCTCAATAGGTTTCCCGCCCGGTGGCCCTTCCGACCGCCGGACGCCTCCTCGGAATCGACTGGGGCGAGATCAGAATTGGTCTCGCCCTGAGCGACCCCACCCAACTGATTGCTACCCCGCTTGGCACCATCGTGCGCCGGCGGGGCAAGCGCTTTCCGATGCCGGTCCTGCTGGACTACGTTGCCACCCACGGCCCCGTCGGCGTGGTGATCGGACTTGCCCCTCACACCCGAAGGTGACCAGGGGGCCGCCGCCGGCGAGGCGACCGCCCTGGCCGAGTCGGTCGGCCGCCGGACCGGCCTCGAGGTGGCGCTCTGGGACGAGCGGATGTCGTCGGCCCTGGCGCTCAGAACGGTCCGCGAGATGGGCGGCTCCACCCGGGGGCGGAGGGGCGACGTGGACGCCCTCGCCGCCGCGGTGCTGTTGCAGCATTTCATGGAGGCGAGAAGACCTCGACCGTGAGCTGGCGACGCGCGATTCCGACCGCCCTCCTCGGGGCTGCCCTCGGGTGCGCTGGACCGGGCCCGGGGGCGCCCGCGGAACGGGTCTTCCTGCCGCCGGGCGCGGGGTTCCACGCCATGCGCGACAGCTTGGTGGCCCACGGCCTGGTGACCCACCCCACCTGGTTCACGTTCCTGGCCCGCCTCGGCCGGTACGACCGGCGGCTCAAGGCCGGGTACTACGAGCTCCCCCGGGGAGCTCCTCCCTCGCCGTGCTCCGGATCGTGGCGTCGGGCAGCGAGGCCACCACCCGGTTCACCCTCCCCGAGGGCTCGACCATCGCCGACCTGGCCGAGCTGGCCGCCAAGGACCTCGGCATCGCGGCGGACTCGATCCGGACCGCGACCCACGACTCGACCTTGCTCCGGGAGTTCGACGTCGACGCGCCCAGCCTGGAGGGCTTCCTGGCGCCGGAGACCTACTTCGTCTCCCGGCTGATCAGCGGCCGCGAGCTGGTCCGCGAGATGGCCAAGCTCTTCCAGCGCGAGTGGCAGCCGGCCTGGGACTCGCTCGCCGCGGAGGCCGGACTCAGCCGGCTGGACGTGGTGACCTTGGCGTCGATCGTCGAAGGCGAGGCAAAGGTCGACGAAGACCGGCCGCTGGTCGCCGCCGTCTATCGCAACCGGCTCCGGATCGGGATGCCACTCCAAGCCGACCCCACGGTGCAGTACGCGATCGAGCTGGCGACCGGCGCCCGGAAGACCCGGCTCTACGAGAAGGACTACGGCTTCGACTCGCCCTACAACACCTATCTCCGGACCGGCCTCCCCCCCGGACCCGTCGGGGCGCCCGGACAGGCCAGCATCGAGGCGACGCTCCACCCCGCCCCGGTGCCCTACCTCTATTTCGTGGCCCGGCCCGACGGCCGCCACATTTTCAGCCGCACCTACGGCGAACACCTTCGGGCCGTGGCCCAAAGCCGCCTCCTCCAGCGTCAGGCCCGCCGCGCGGCCGCCCGGAACTCCACCTCCTCGAGCCGATGAACCGAATCCGGATCGTCGAAATGGGACCCCGCGACGGGCTCCAGAACGAGAAAGCCACCATTCCCACCGAGGTGAAGGTCGCCTTCATCGACGCCTTGTCGGGGTGCGGCTTCGACGAGATCGAGGTGTCGTCGTTCGTCTCGCCCAAGTGGGTTCCCCAGCTGGCCGACGCGGAGGAGGTCTTTCGGCGCATCGCCCGCCGGCCGGGTGTCCGGTACATGGCGCTGGTTCCGAACGAGCAGGGGCTGGAGCGGGCGGTGACGGCCCGGGTGGACAAGATCGCCGTGTTCACGGCCGCCAGCGAGACGTTCACCCGGAAGAACATCAATGCCACCATCGCCGAGTCGATCGAGCGGTTCCGGCCGGTGGTGCGGGCGGCGCCGGTGCCCGTGCGGGGGTACGTGTCGACCGCCTTCCATTGCCCCTACGAAGGCGCCATCGCGCCCGAGGCGGTGCTCGACGTGAGCCGCCGGCTGATCGCCCTCGGGGTCGCCGAGCTGTCGATCGGCGACACCATCGGCAAGGCCACGCCCGACGAGGTCCGGCGGGTGCTCGAGCTCGTGATTCCGGCCTTCGGGGTAGAGCGGCTGGCGCTCCATCTCCACGACACCTACGGTCGGGCGGTTGAGAACGCGGCCGCGGCGGCCGAGCTCGGCATCCGGGTGTTCGACGCGAGTACCGGCGGGATCGGCGGCTGCCCCTATGCACCCGGCGCCACCGGCAACGTGGCCACCCAGGCCCTGGTGCGGCAGTTCGGGCCGGATACCGGCCTCGACCTGGCCGGCCTCGATCGCGCCGCCGCCATCGTGGCGCCCTATCTCGGCCGGGCGGGGTAAGGCGGGACGCTGATTCCGGATCGGATCGCCGCCGCTGAGGCGGGATCGGCTTGAAGGCCCGCCCCGCCCCGCTATCTTCCGCGAGTCCGTCTCATCCTCACCTCCACCCGGGGGCCTTCCCGTCGTGAACAAGGTCTACCCCAACGCCAAAGCGGCCTGCGCCGACATCCCGAGCGACGTCACGCTCCTGGTCGGCGGGTTCGGACTCTGCGGCGTCCCCGAAGAGAGTATCACCGCCGTGCACGACCTCGGGTCCACCGGGCTCACGGTCGTCAGCAACAACGCCGGCACCTCGAACCACGGCCTCGTCCATCTGCTCAAGACCAAGCAGATCCGGAAGATGATGTCGAGCTACGTGGGGGAGAACGAGGTCTTCGAGCAGCTGATGCTCTCGGGCGAGCTCGAGGTCGAGCTGATCCCGCAGGGCACCCTCTCGGAGCGGATCCGGGCCGGCGGCGCCGGCATCCCCGGGTTCTACACCCCGACCGGGTTCGGCACGGTGGTGGCCGAGGGCAAGGAGACCCGCGAGTTCGAGGGGCGGACCTACGTACTGGAGCGGGGGATCGTCGGCGACTATGCCCTGGTCAAAGCCTGGAAAGGCGACACCCAGGGCAACCTGATCTTCCGGAAGACGTCCCGGAACTTCAACCCGATGATGGCCATGGCGGGACGGGTTACGATCGCCGAGGTGGAGCACCTGGTCGAGCCGGGCGAGCTCGCGCCCGACGGGATCCACACGCCCGCCATCTTCGTCCAGCGGATCTTCCAGCAGCAGCCGACCACCACCAAGCAGATCGAACGCCGAACCGTGAGGAAGCGATGAGCGCCGACACCCGCCAGACCATCGTCCGGCGAGCGGCCCAGGAGCTGCTCACGCTCAACGACCAGACCGGCTACTACGTGAATCTCGGCATCGGGATGCCGACCATGATCGCCGATTGCGTCCCCGACGGCGTGACCGTGGTGCTCCAGTCGGAGAACGGAATGCTCGGCGTCGGGCCCTATCCCTTCGAGGGCGAGGAAGACCCCGACCTGATCAACGCCGGCAAGGAGACGGTCAGCGAGCTCCCCGGGACCAGCTACTTCGACAGCGCCATGTCGTTCGCGATGATCCGGGGCGGGCACGTCGCCCTGAGCATCCTGGGCGCGATGCAGGTCTCCGAGCAGGGCGACCTCGCCAACTGGATGATCCCCGGCAAGATGGTCAAAGGCATGGGCGGCGCGATGGACCTCGTGGCCGGGGCCCGCCGGGTGATCATCATCATGGAGCACTGCGCCCGCGACGGGAGCCCCAAGATCCTGGCCCGGTGCAACCTTCCGCTCACCGGGGTCGGGTGCGTCGACCGGATCATCACCGAGCGGTGCGTGCTCGACGTGACCCCGAAGGGGCTCCAGTTGGTAGAGCTCCTGCCCGGCTGGACCTTCGAGCAGGTGCAGGAAGGCACCGGCGCCAAGCTACTCCGCTAGCGCCTCGGCGTATCGGCGCGCCCCGGCCGCGGGGTCGGGACCGCCGAAGATGCCGGACACCACCGCCACCCCGACCCCACCCGCACCCAGCACGTCCGGCACGTCGGCTGGCGTGACCCCTCCGATCGCCACGCAGGGCACCAAGCCGGCCAATGCCCCGATCCGCCTGAATCCGGCCGGGCCCAGGGCCGCACCGGCATCCGCCTTGGTGCCGGTCATCCGCCAGGGTCCGACGCCCCAGTAGTCCGCTCCAGCCACCCGGGCGGCCTCCCCCTCGTCCCCCACCGACGCCCCGATCACGAAGCCCGGCGGCACCAGGGCGCGCGCCCGAGCGACCGGCAGGTCGTCCCCACCCAGATGGACGCCACCGGCCCCGGCGGCGAGCGCCACGTCGAGCCGATCGTTGATCAGCACCGGCACCGGCAGCCGCCGGACCAGCTCCCGAGCCAGTCCGACCAGCTCCCGGGGCGGGGCGTCCTTGAGCCGAAGCTGCACCGCGGTCGCGCCCCCCTCGACGGCCGCCACCGAGGCCGCGATCAGGTCTCGTCCCGCGAGCACGCGGTCGTCGGTCACCGCCATCAGGCGAAGGTGGGCGGCTAGATTGCGAGCCATCGACATCTCCCTTCCACCCGGAGCGCCGGCCTGAGCGGATCGAACGAGGTGCGGGTCAGCCAACGCGGCGCGGACCGCTGGAAGCGCGGCCATCCCTGGATCTTTGCCAGCGACGTGAAGCGCGAGGAGGGGCCGGCCCGCATCGTCTCCGTGGCCGCGGGCAACGGCCGCCCCCTCGGCCAGGCGCTCTACTCTCCGGCGTCCGAGATCCGCCTCCGTCTGATCGAGCCCGACCCGGACCGGCCGATCGACCGCGCCTGGTGGCGGGAGCGTCTCGCCGCCGCCGCCCGCCGCCGGGAGGGGATCGACGCGACCGCCTACCGGGTGGTGCACGCCGAGGGCGATCTGCTCCCTTCGCTGGTGGTCGACCGGTACGATCGGTGGATCGTGGCGCAGCTGCTGAGCGCCGGCCTCGAATCGGTCCGGCCCGACGTCATCGGCGCGATCGAAGACGTCCTCGCCCCGGAAGGAATACTACTCCGGAACGACGTGGCCGTCCGCCAGCGGGAGCGGCTCCCCCGAAACCTCGAACTGGCGAGCGGATCCGTCCCCGACGAAATCGAGGTCCGGGAAGCCGGCATCCGCTACCTGGTCTCGCCCCGGACCGGCCAGAAGACCGGGGCCTTTCTCGACCAGCGGCCCGCCCGGCTCCGGGCCGGCGCCCTGATGCCGCCCGGGGGTCGCGGGCTCGATTGCTTCAGCTACCACGGCTCGTTCAGCCTCCACCTGGCCGCCCGGGCCGGCCAGGTGCTGGCCCTCGACGTGAGCGCCGAGGCCCTGACCCGGGGCGCCGCCAACGCCCGGCTCAACGGGCTCGACAACATCGAATGGCGCGAGGCCGATGCCTTCGACGCTCTCCGCGACCTGGGCCGGGCCGGCGAGCGGTTCGATCTGGTGGTGGTGGACCCGCCCGCGTTCGCCAAGTCGCGGGCCGCCCTGCCCAAGGCCATCCGGGGCTACAAGGACGTGAACCTCCACGCCATGCGCCTGGTCCAACCCGGGGGGATCCTGATCACGGCCTCCTGCTCGTTCCACCTCCACTGGCCGGATTTCCTCGCCCTGCTGGCCGACGCCGCCGCCGACGCCGGCCGCCGGGTGACGGTGCGCGAACACCTGACCCAGGGGGTCGACCACCCCGAGCTCCTGACCGTCCCCGAGACCGGCTACCTCAAGGGCGCGGTGCTGGCCGTGGACTGACCCGTTGGCGCGCCTAACACTCCCTGTTATACTGCAAGGCAACGTCCCTCGACCATCATCGTGCTGACCGCCGAAGACCTCGACCTGCAGTTCCGGCGCGGCGCACCGCGCCGGAAGCGTTCGCTGCCCTCCATCAAGCAGCAGTACCACGAGTACATCATGCAGCGGATCGAGGACTACAAGAACTCCCTCTCCCGAGGCGAGCTGCTCAGGTTGGGCGATGAGGCGGCCCACGAGCTCCAGGGCGGCACCAGTGACCAGCTGCTCCTCACCGAAGTGCTCATGCAGGAAACCGTGGACGAGCACATCAAGCGGCGGCTCAATCTGCCGACCCTCCGGCGCTGGCGGTCCCGGATCCAGCCCCTCCGGCGGGCCCAGCGCGACCCGAACCACTGGCAGATCGACCGAACCGATCCGGTCGCCGTGGTGCTGCCCCGGCTCGAGCCGGGCGACCGGGCCTTGGTCGTCGGTTCCGGCGCCGAACGGGCCACCTACCTCCTGGCGGCGCACGATATCGAAGTCATCTGCCTCTTCGAGGACTCGGCCACCGCCGACAAGGTCGAAGACATTCTGGCCTCCGAGTCTCTTGGAGCCCGGTGCTCCGTCTACGTGGTAGCCCTGGGCCAGTGGCTGCCCCCGCTGGCCCCGGTCCACTTGGTCGTGGTCGACGCGGGTGTCGTCGAAGCCCTCCCGAAGGAACGCCAGCGCACCCTGCTCGGTCGGGTCCAGACCCTGACCACCGCCGAAGGAGTCCACGCGGTCGTGTCGGGACGTCCCGGATCGGCGGCCGAAGGGTGCCTTCATCACTATCCCGACTGGGTCCGTCTCCCCCTTCCCGACACCAAGGGCAGCCAAAAGGGAGCTGGGCTCCGAGGCGTGCTGCTGGCCGGCCCGCCAGCCCGCGACCTGTCCCACCCCGCCGCGGCCCGCCCGGCTGTGTAGCAACCTCGGTCGGGTGTCGTCCCTTTCCATGCGTGGTTGCCATGTAGGGACAACGCGACGGGAGGTCGCCATGCCGGAATCACTCTCTGGAACCCGCCACCCGGTCGGGATCGTCATTCAGCCGGGCCTCTCTCACACCAGCGCGACCCGTTTCTGGGCGTATCTCTGGAGCGTGGAACGCGAACCGGAGCGCGACCCCTGGCACCGCCGGGTCCCGCGCGATCACGATAACCCTTAGGGCCTCACCGCCTTGCGCGACCTCTCGTTCCCGGCCTAAACTCGACGTAACGTTCGGCCGGGGACGAGATGCCGCATTTCACGATCAACGGCACCGCCGTTGAGTTCAAGCCGGGTCAGACGATTCTCGAAGCGGCCCGCGAGCACGGCGTCGAGATTCCGACCCTTTGCTGGTACCCGAAGCTCCCGGTCGTGGCCAACTGCCGCGTCTGCCTGGTCGCGGTCGAGGGCAATCCCAAACTCACGCCGGCCTGCTTTACCCCAGCCGCCGACGGGATGGTGGTGAAGACGGACTCGCCGGAGTGCGTCGCGAACCGCCAGAGCGTCCTGGGCCTGCTCCTCGAGCGATATCCGGCCGAGCACCTGGGCAACGGCGGCCGCGCCAATCCCCGCAACGAGTTCGAGCGGTACGTCGTCGAGAACGACGTCGTCCCCCGCTCCCGCTCCGACCTCGGCCTCAGGGGCGGCGACGAGCGCCCCGGCGACGTGATGATCCAGCACGACATGAGCCTCTGCATCCTCTGCACCCGGTGTGTCCGGGCCTGCGAGGATATCCAGGAGGTCGGCGTGCTCGACGTCGCGGAACGGGGGGCGGAAACCCGGATCATCGTGGGTGGCGACGGCGATCCCGACCACGCCGGGTGCACCTGGTGCGGGGAGTGCGTCCGGGTCTGCCCCACCGATGCGATCTTCGAAGTCCTGCCCCGCCGCCAGTTCTCGCCCGAGCAGCTGGCGGCGCCGGACACGGTGGCCCGGTCGGTCTGTCCGTACTGCGGCGTCGGCTGCCAGATCAACGTCCACGTCAAGGACGACCGGGTCATGCGGGTCACCTCGCCCTGGATCGAGGAACGGACCCCCAACCAGGGGTCGACCTGCATCAAGGGCCGCTTCGGCTACGACTTCCCCCAACACCGCGACCGGCTCACGACTCCCCTGATCCGGATCGGATGGGAGCAAAGAGGCGACCGGTGGGTCTGGACCGGCGAACGCCCCCGCTATCGGACCGGCGCCTGGGACACCGTGGCCCAGGGCGCCAAGGGCCGCAAGCCGCGGCCCCCGGAGCGGCAGGTCGGGAAACCCCTCATGATGGGGCCCCGTCGCGAGGACCAAGCCGACGCCCGCGACCGGGTGGCCACGCCGGCCGACTGGTACGACGTGTTCCGGCCCGCGACCTGGGACGAGGCCATGAGCCTGGCCGCCCAGGAGCTCCGCCGGGTGCGCGACGAGATCGGGCCCCACGCCCTGGCCTCCTTCTCCTCGGCCAAGTGCTCCAACGAGGAGAACTACACCCTGATGCGGATGGTCCGGGGCGGCTTCCGAACCAACAACGTCGACCACTGCACCCGGCTCTGTCATTCCACCTCGGTCGCCGCCATGAGTCGGGCGCTCGCCACCTCGGCCGCTTCCGGCTCGATGCGCGAGATCGAGGAAGCCTGCGACGTGATCTTCATCGCGGGCGCCAATACCACCGAGTCGCACCCGGTCTTCGGCGCCCTGATCAAACGGGCCCACGCCCGGGGCGCCAAGCTGGTCGTCGCCGACGTGCGCCGGACCGAGCTGGCCGCCCGGGCCGACGTCCACCTCCAGATGCTGCCCGGCACCGACGTCGCCCTGTTCAACGGGATGCTGGCGCACATCATCGCGGCCGGCCTGGTGGACGAACGATTCGTCGCCGACCGGACCCGCGAGTTCGAGACCGTGAAGGCGGCGGTGGCCCCGTACTCGCTCGAGCTCACGTCCAGAATCACCGGCATCCCGGCCGAGACCATCCGCCGGGCGGCGGAGCTCTACGCCCGGGGCCCCAATACCTCGACCCTCTGGGCGATGGGCCTCACCCAGCACTCCACCGGCACCGACATCGTGGCAAGCCTGCTCAATCTGATGCTGGCCTGCGGGATGGTGGGCCGGTGGGGCAGCGCGATGCTCCCGATTCGGGGACAGAACAACGTCCAGGGCGCGAGCGACGTGGGCGCGATCCCGTTCGTGTACACGGACTACCGTTCGGTGAAGGACCCCCAGATTCGGGCCGAGTACGCGGCCGCCTGGGGGGTGCCCCCGGAATCGCTCTCGCTCGACGAAGGCCTGATGGTCACCGAGATCGTCAAGGCGGGAAGCCCGGTCCGGGCGATGTACATCATGGGCGAGAACCCGGTCCTCTCCGACCCCAACGTCTCGAAGGCGGAGGAATGGGTCCGGAAGCTCGAGTTCCTGGTGGTGCACGACCTCTTCCTGACCGAGACCGCCCGCTGGGCGGACGTGGTGCTCCCCGGCTCGTCCTTCGCCGAGAAGGAGGGCACCTACGTCAACACCGATCGGCACATCCAACTCACCGAAACCGCGGTCTCGCTCCCGGGGAGTGCCCGCAAGGACCTCGATATCCTGATCGAGATGAGCGAGCGGCTGGGGCTGGCCACCCCGTACCGGACCGCCGAGGAGGCGATGGACGAGATCGCCCGGGTTACCCCGAACTGGCGGGGGGTGTCGCACCAGAAGCTCCGCCGCGAGGGCGCCGTTCAGTACCCGGTCCCCACCCCCGACTCGACGGGCACCGCGTTTCTCTTCGCCGAGCGCTTCCCGACCCCGGACGGTCGGGCCCTGTTCGTGCCGGTGGAGTTCCTCCCGGCCGCGGAGTTGCCCGACGACGAGTACCCGTTCTTCCTCAACACCGGGCGTCAGATGGTCCACTGGCACACCGGTACCATGACCCGCCGGTCCCGCGGACTCGATTCGCGGGAGCCCGTCCCGGTGGTGGAGATGGCCGCGTCCGACGCGGCGGCGCTGGGTGTCGCCGACGGCGACACGGTGGAGGTGGCCTCCCGCCGGGCCTCGATCCTGATCGGCGTCCGGGTCTCGAATCGCCAGGCCGCCGGCCAGGTGTTCATTCCGATGCACTTCCGCGAGGCCGCCGCCAACCTGCTCACCAACCCGGCGCTCGATCCCTACGCGAAGATCGCGGAGTTCAAGGTCTGCGCAGTGAAGATTGGGAGTAGGGAATTGGGAATAGGGAATAGGGAGGGAGTAGGGAATCGGGAGTAGGGTACTGCCACGGCGATCACTGTCCTCCTGCCCACTCCCCCGCCGGGGCTCGTCCCGACGTCACAATCTCGGCATGATCCCGCTACATTCCCCTACTCACGACTCCCAACTCACTCCCTGCTCCCGACTTACTACTCCCCACTCACTACTCCCCACTCCCTACCCAAGCATGCGAGCGATCGTCAAGACGAAACCTGGGGTCGGCATGACTCTGGAGGACGTGCCCATGCCCGCGGCGGGTCCCGCCGACGTGCTGATCAAGGTGCACGCCGCCGGCGTCTGCGGCACCGACCTCCACATCTGGGAGTGGGATCGCTGGGCCAGCGGCCGGATGGAGCCGCCGGTGGTGATCGGGCACGAGTTCGCCGGCGAGATCGTGGAGCTGGGCGAAGACGCCCGCGCCGCCGGCATCCTCCAAGTCGGCGACCTGGTCACCGCCGAGGGCCACATCGTCTGCGGGCACTGCCTCCAGTGCCGGACCGGCTACTCGCATCTCTGCAAGCGGACCCGGATCATCGGCGTCGATCGGGACGGCGCCTTCGCCGACTACATCGCGATGCCGGTGTCGAACGTGATGAAGCTCCACGGCATCCCGGTCGACGTGGGCGCCATCATGGATCCGATCGGGAACGCGGTCCATACCGTGCTCGAAGGCGTCGAGCTGCCGGGCAGCACCGTCTTCGTGCTGGGCTGCGGCCCGATCGGCCTTTTCGCGGTGGGCATCGCCCAGGCCGCCGGGGCCTCGGTCGTCGTGGCCAGCGACACCAACGAGATGCGGCTCGAGCTGGCTCGGACGATGGGCGCCCAGCTCACTCTCAACCCGAACCGCGACGATGTCGTCGCCCGGGTCCTCGACGCCACCCACGGCAACGGCGCCGACCTGGTCTGCGAAATGAGCGGCCACCCGGCCGGCCATGCCCAGGCCTTCGCCGCCGCCCGACTCGGCGGCCGCGTCAACATGCTCGGCACCCCGAGCCGGAGCACCGAGGTGGATTTCGCGAAGGAAGTGATCTTCAAGGGGCTCACCCTCTACGGCGTGACCGGCCGCAAGATGTACTCGACCTGGAACACGATGGGGCGGCTGATCCGGAGCGGACAGTTCGACCCCACCCCCGTCGTGACCCACCGCTTCCCGATCGAGGCGATCGCCGACGCGATCGCGGTCATCAAGGACGGTCGGGCCGGCAAAGTCATTCTGGAGATCGCGTCATGAGCAACGCTCTCGACACCCGCCTCACCCACGAGATCGCCCAATTCCGGACGGACGGCGTCTACAAGCGCCTCAACTTCCTCGAGGGTCCCCAGGCGGCCCGGGTCAGGATGGAGGGTCGGGGTGAGGTCATCATTCTCTCCTCCAACAACTACCTCGGCCTTTCCAACCAGCCCGAGGTCGTCGCCGCCGGCAAGGCCGCCTTCGACCAGTTCGGCGCCGGCTCCGCCTCGGTCCGATTCATCTGCGGCACGCTCACCCTCCACCGCGACCTCGAGGCCGCCCTGGCCCGGTTCGTCGGCACCGAGTCATCCCTCTCGTTCATGAGCTGCTGGAACGCCAACGAGGCGCTCCCCGCCACGGTGCTGACCGAGCACGACCTGGTCCTCAGCGACCGGCTCAATCACGCTTCCATCATCGACGGTGTCCGGCTGGCCAAGTCGATTACCAAGTGCCAGACCGGCGTCTACGAGCACAACGACATGAAGGACCTGGACGCCAAGCTGGCCGCGGCGTCCGACCGCCAGGTCAAGATGGTCATCACCGACGGCGTGTTCTCGATGGAGGGTGCAATCGTGAACCTGCCCGACCTCCTGACCGTCTGCCGGAAGCACGGCGCCGTACTGGTTGTGGACGACAGCCACTCGACCGGCGTGCTGGGCGCGACCGGCCGCGGCACCGCCGAGCATTTCGGTCTCCTCGGCGAGGTCGACGTCATCACCACCACCCTCGGGAAGGCGCTGTCCGGCGGTGCCGGCGGGTTCGTGGCGGGGTCGCCCGCGGTAACCGACTACCTGATCCAGCGGGCCCGGCCCCAGCTCTTCACCAACGCCCTCCCCGCGGCCGTGGCCGCCGCCGGCCTGGCCGCCATCCACTACGTCGAGGCCCATCCGGAGCGGGTCCGGAAGCTCCAGGACAACACCCGCTACTTCCGGGGAGCTCTGGCCGAGCTGGGCTTCAAGCCGCTGGAGGGGGAGACCCCGATCGTCCCGGTGATCATCGGCGAGACTGCCCACGCCATTCGGATGAGCGAGCTGCTCTTGGACGAGGGGGTCTTCGTGACCGGTTTCGGATACCCCGTGGTGCCTCAGGGCACGGCCCGGGTGCGCTGCCAGATCTCCGGCGCCCACTCCCGGGACGACCTGGACGAGGCCCTCCGGGCCTTCGCCAAGGTCGGACGGCAGTTGGGACTGATCTAGGGGTCTGGCGGAACTCCCCAAGACCCCAGAAAAAACCCGGGTCCGCCCGGGCCACACGGTCCGGCCGTTTCTCGACCAGCCGGGCGGCACGGTCGATTGCCGACCAGGGGACTTCACTACAAGGCAATGTAACCATTACACTTATGGCGAGATCTTCGGCTCCGGAACCAGGTGAACACCGTCTAACTTCTGGTCAGCCGATGCAGAAAGTGGCCTGAGCACGGGGTTTGCCTAAGGACGGGGGGTCACACTCCGCCCTCTATGCAGGTGCGACTGTCTCGACGGAGGCTGTTCATGCGCGTTACCCGAGTCCTTTCTGTCGCCGCCCTCGGCCTGGCCCTGAGCTGGACCGCGGCCTCGGCCCAGCAGTGGGACGACTCCTTCCGCTGGTACGTCGGCGGCGCCGGCGGCGTCCTGGGGTTCGAAACCCCGTCCCAGACCAGGGCCTGGGTTCCGACCGCTGGGGGCCAGCTCCTGGTGGTGGCCAAGCGAACCGGCCTCCTCGTCTCGGTCGATCAGGCGTTCGGTAGCAACGAGGTGAGCGGCTACGCGGACAACACGGCCAACGCCGGCGTACGCGGCGTTCAGTTCGACATGATCCGACGCTACTCCGCCACCCTCGTCGGCTATCCGATTCGGGGAAACACCCAGCCGTACTTCGGCCTCGGGTTCGGCCTGATTCAGGTCGTCGACCCGCAGCCGCAGGGGTTCTTCACCTCGCCGATCGCCGCGGCCACCGCCAAGACCGCGGCTGACCAGCGATCGACCGACGGCTTCGCCTCGCTGGTGGCCGGCGTCCAGTTCAGAATCGGCCGGGTGATGGCGTTCGGACAGTATCAGCTGAGCACATCGCCTGCGGCGGGCCACCTGCTCCGGGGCGCGACGCACGCCCTGACCGGCGGCCTTCGATTCTCGCTCGGCAGCGCCAAGGAAGGCGTCAAGGGCGGCGGGTACTGACCAGATAGCGCAGCGGCCAATCGGCCGCCTTGGTGAGGCCGATCCTTGGCGTCACCGCAATCGAGCCCTCCTCGGGAGCCTCGCCCGGCCAGATCGTGACCGGCGAGGCTCTCATCTTGTACCCGTCCAGCCCGCGATCGATCGCCAGCGCCTGGCAGAGCTTGCCTGGGCCGTCGGTCCACAGCGCTTCCCGCACCCCGGGCCGCCGGCGGGCGACCACCTCCCGGCCCTCGAGCACCTCGAGGCCCCGGAGCAGCACCGCCCCGCCCCGTCCCGGTGGGGCGGCGACCAGATTGGCGCACCAGTGGATCCCGTAGGAGCGATACACGTACCAGTGCCCCGGGGCGAGGTAGAGCGACTCGTTGCCCGGATGGCGACGACCTCGGTAGGCATGCGAGGCCGGGTCGTCGGATCCGAGATAGGCCTCGGTTTCCACGATCCGCCCCCTGACCCGGGCGCCACCGAGGTCGGAAACGATCACCGCCCCGAGGAGCTCTCGGGCAACGAGCTCGGCGGGGCGGCGAAAGAATCGTTCCGGGAGTGGCCGGGTCAGGACGGCTTGGCCTTGCCCCGCCCCCGGCGGGCCCGAGGCTTGGTCGCCTTCTTGGCCGGGGCAGGATCCCGGGTGGTGGCCGCCTCGGTCGGCGGGTCGGCCGGGGCCGCCTCGGACGACGCCGCGGGCTTGGCCTTCGACTGGGCCGACTTTCGTTTGGCGCCTGACCGCCGGGTCCGCGTCTTCGGCTCGGGCTTCGCCGCCGGCGCCGGCGCCTCCTCGGGCTCCATGTCCACCACGCCGATCAGCGGAATGTCCTGCGCCTTGACGGCGCCGCCTCGCGAGCCACGGCGGAATCGCAGGGTCGAGGTCCGCCCGGCCCCGGGATCGCCGTCGCCCGCCTCGTCGGCCGCAGGCTCACCGTTCTCCGCGCCAGAAGTCGGCGTCTCGGTCGGGGCCTCGGCGGCGGGGCGGGCCTGACTCGCCGGCGCCGACGCGGCTCGGACGCGAGCCCGGTCGCGCGGCATCGCCACCTCGTACTCGTCGTCGCCAACCTTCCGCACGTCGGCGATCTCCGCGTCGTTCGCCTGGCGGAGCAGCCGACCGAACCGGCTCGGCTCGAGCAACCCGTCCTCGCGTCCGTGAAGCGCCGCCATCCGGGCCCGCAAGCTCTCGTGATCCACCGGCTTGCCCAGCTCCTCCAGAGCTTCGGGTCATCAGCTCGAACGCCGCTCCAAGCGTCAGGCGGTCGGGCGCCTGGCGCCGCCGCGGGCGCTCGGCCGCTGGGCGCTCGGCCGCCGCCTTCGGGGCCTCCTCGGCCCGACGTCCCCCACCCCGCTGCCCTCGATCGCGGTCCCGATCACGATCACGATCCCGGTCTCCCCGTCCCCGGCGGCTCCGGCCCCGGCCTCGACCGCCCTCCTCCGGCTCGCCCTTCGCCTCCGGTGCCGACGGCGCAGCCCCGTCCATGGGCGCCACCTCGAACTGCCCGTTGTCGAGCTTGGCCAGCTTGAGCAGCGAGCGGTTGGCCGCTTCGGCGACGAACTTGCTGAACCGACTGAAGCTGGCGTTTCGCTCGTCGAAGTTCGGGTCGATCTGCTGCATGACCTGCTTCAGCCGATCGGACCGCATCACGTCGCCCTGGCGGGCCATCTGGGCCACGGCCTCGCGGACCAGCTCCCAGGGGTCGCGCTGAGCCGACGGCGTGTCGCTCTCCTTGTGGAGACCGGCCAGCTCGCTGTAGGAGTAGTACTCGTCGCAGTTCTGGATCAGGAGATCGCTGGCCGACTCCCGGATCCCGACGCCGATGACGTACTTGCCGTATTCCTTGAGCTTGATCACCAGCGAGGAGAAGTCACTGTCGCCCGAAAGCAGGATGAAGGTGCCGATCTCGGGCCGGGTGAACACCAGCTCGATCGCGTCGATCGCGAGTCGGATGTCGGTCGCGTTCTTCTTGTTCGATCCCACCGCCGTGGCGAAGATCAGATCGATCGAACGACTCCGGACAGCGGCACGATGTACTGCGGATACCGGCGCCAGTCGGCGTAGGCCCGCTGCACCGCGACCTTGCCGCGGATGATGTCGCTGTTGAGGAGGGGCTTGAGCTCCTTGGTGAGATCGGAGCGAATCCCCAGGGTCACGTTGTCGAAGTCGATCAGGAGGGCCGCGTGCGGCGCATGAATCGAATGGGCGGCTGTAGGGGCGGGTACGGCCTGTCGGCCGGCCCGCGAGGCGGGACTGGTCACGTCGTCGTTGGCTCCACGAGCCCCGAAAGGCTTGAGTTCCCGCCGCTCACCGCACCGTCCTTACGGTCGCGGGGATTCGGCTCGGGAACCCCGATCGGGGCGCTTGAGGGAGATATGTCGGGGGCGGCCCAGTGCCGCTCCCCGTCTGCGGTACGCGGCAGTAAACTAAGGCACTACAACCATTTCCGGTAGCAGGGGGGGAGCCCCCCCGGCTCGGGAGCCCCATGCGAGACCCCATCGGAGACCGGGCATGACCCCGACCCCAAACCACCTCGGACCCTACCTCGGGGCCCGGATCGTCGTGCTCGGAGCCTCCGGATTCATCGGCCGCTGGGTGGCTCGGCACCTCGCGCCCACCGGCGCCCGAACCTGGCTCGCCGTCCGCGAGTTCGCCACCGGGCGCCCCACGCTCGACCGATATGGCGCTCACGGGGAGATCGTCCCCCTCGACCTCGGCCGCGAGGCCGATCTCGAGCACCTGCTGGCCGAGGTCCGGCCGGCCGTGGTGTTCAATCTGGCGGGGTACGGCATCGACCGCGGGGAGCGTGACCCGTCGCTCGCTCGGGCCCTCAACGAGGACGTGCCTCGCCGCCTCGCCGAGACCCTTCCCCGCCGGCGGGACCCGGCCTGGACCGGGCTGGCCTTGGTGCACGCCGGCTCGGCGTTGGAGTACGGCGCGGTGGGTGGCGATCTCCGGGAAGAAACCCCTCCCGCTCCCACCACCGATTACGGCCGGACCAAGCTGGCCGGGACCCGATGGGTGGTCGGGGCGGCGGAGCGGGGCCTTCCCGGCACGGTCGCGCGGATCTTCACGGCCTACGGACCGGGCGAGCATCCGGGCCGATTGCTGCCGACCCTGTTGGCGGGCCGGAAGAGCTCGGAGCGAATCGCGTTCTCCGCCGGTGACCAGACCCGGGACTTCACGTTCGTGGGAGACGTCACGGAGGGAATGGTCCGGCTCGGGTGCTCCGAAGCCCGGGTGCCGCCGGTCCTCAATCTCGCGACCGGGGTGCTGACCCCGGTTCGCCACTTCATCGAGATCGGGGCCTCCGCCCTCGGCATCGCCCCCGAACGGCTCGGGTTCGGCGATCTGCCCCAACTGGCGGAGGAGATGAGCCACCAGCCCGTGGCCGTGGCCCGGCTGGAGCGGACCCTCGAATGGCGGCCGACCGTCGCGCCGCGCGAGGGCATCGACCGGACCGCGGCCCTGCTCGATTCGATGGACGGTTAGGCGGGCGCCGGGAGCGGGAGACCGACCGCGGGAACGTCCTCGTCGAGGAGGGCGGCCGCCACCCGAACGCCGGCCTGCCCATCCCAACCCTCGGGTCGGGGCCGTCCGGCCCGGCGACCGGATGACGGGGCCAAGGCCACCTCGACCGCCGCGCCGATCGCGGCGCGCGACGACGACACCAGTCGGTTGGTTCCCTCGGTAATGGTGACCGGGCGCTCCGTGTTCGGCCGAGCGGTCAGGCAGGGGATGCCCAATGCGGTCGTCTCTTCTTGCAGACCACCCGAATCGGTGAGAACCAGGGCGGACTGGTCCACCAGACTCACCATCTCCAGGTAGCCGAGCGGGTCGACCAGCCGGACCGCATCCGACGCCGGCGCCACCCCGAACTCCGCCATCCGTCGCCGGGTCCGAGGATGCACGGCGAAGCAGACCGGCATCCGGCGGCTCAGATCGTCCAGCCCCCCGATCAACTCCGCCAGCGGCGCCCGCTCGTCGACATTGGACGGCCGGTGCAGGGTCACCACGGCATAGCCCCCCGGGGTGAGGCCGAGGCTGGCCGCCATTTCCAGCCGCCGGGCCTTGGCCAGGAGGCGGAAGAGGGTGTCGACCATCACGTTGCCCGTGAACCGGATCCGCTGGGCCGGCACGCCCTCCGCCAGCAGGTTTTCGTCGGCGTCCCGGCTCGGGGTGAGCAGCAGATCGGCCAGCCGGTCGGTTACCACCCGGTTCACCTCTTCGGGCATGGTCCAGTCGCGGCTCCGGAGGCCCGCCTCCACGTGCGCGATCCGGACGCCTTTCTTGGCCGCGACCAAGGCACAGGCCACGGTCGAGTTCACGTCGCCGTAGACGATCACCCACTCGGGGCGATGCTCGTCGAGCACCGGCTCGAAGCCCAGCATGATCCGGGCGGTCTGCTCCGCGTGGGTGCCCGATCCCACCCCGAGATTGACGTCCGGCGTGGGGAGGCCGAGATCCTCGAAGAAGGCGTCGCTCATGGCGTGGTCGTAATGCTGGCCGGTGTGGACCAGCAGCTGACGCACCCCGGATCGGGCCCCGAGCGCATCCAGCACCGGCGCCGCCTTCATGAAATTGGGCCGGGCACCGACGACGTGCAGCAACGTGGTCATGGGGTCATCCGCCAAGCATTGCGCCCGAATCCACCTCGGGGAGCGCGAGGCCGAAGAAGAAGCGGGTCCCGGTCTGGCCGGTCTCCACCTGCAGCTCACCCCCCATCGCCTCCACCAGCTTCCGGCAAATGGAGAGCCCGAGCCCGGACCCGGAGAAAGCGTAGTCGCGGTCCTTCTGGCGGCGCCGGAACGGCTCGAAGAGCATCGCCATCGACGAGGGCGGAATCCCCCGCCCGGTGTCGCGCACGGTGAACTGCAGGACGCCGTCGTCCGCCTCGGCCGCGTGCATTTCCACGTAGCCCTGATCGGTGAACTTGAGCGCGTTGGTCGTGAGGTTGAGCAGCACCCGGCTGAGGCCCACCGGGTGCCCGATCCGCGAGGTCCGCTCGGGCACCGTGATCCGGACCTCGAGCCCCTTCTCCTCGGCAATCGGCAGCACGATGTCGCGGACCGACTCGAAGATGTCGGCCACCGAGAACGGCAACGGCTCGAGGTCGACCAGCCGGTCGCCGCCGCGGGCCAGCTCGATCACGTCACTCGCCACCGAGCTGAGCCCGAAGGCGGCGCTGTAGATCAGGCCGAGCTGTCGCTCCTGCAGCGGGGTCACCTCGCCGCTCCGGCCGCGCTGCAGGGTTTCCGCCAGAAAGAGAATCGAGGTGAGCGGCGACCGAAGGTCGTGGGCCACCTCGACCACCAGCTCCAGTCCGTCCGGTCCGGAGAGTCGGTCGGTAAAGCGCTGGTCCCAGGCCGGCTCGAGGTCCGCGGCCACCTCTTCGAAGCCCACCAGCATCCGGACCAAGGTGGGGGCCTCCACGGCCACGGCCCGCTCCTGCACCAGCAGGATGAAGAGGCGGCGGAGCTCACCCAGAACTCGCCGGGCGAGCTGCGATCGGGCCGGCACCGGGCCCGGTTCGTCGGCCCCGACCCGAGCCACCACGGCCCGGGCCAGGTCGGCGGCCAGGGCGCCGACCTCTTCGGCCGAGGCCGCGTCCTCCCGCACCGAGGTCCAGCCGCTCGCGACCCGGCGGGTCGCCTCCTCGAGCAGGGTCGCCAGACCCTGGTCCAACCCGGCGCTCATCACCCGTCCGACTCCCCGCGCCCGCTCCGAAGCACCTGGTGCTTGTCCATCAGGCGATAGAGGGTCGTCCGGTCCACGCTCGCCAGCCGCGCCGCCTTCGACATGTTGCCACCGGCCCGTGAGACCAGCCGGGTCAGGTAATCCCGCTCGAATTGGGCGATCACCCGCTCCTTGGCGGGATGGTAGGCCTCGTCCGTCATCGGCAGCACCATGCCGGACTCGGGCTCGCGGACCGCCTCGTCGCCATCGTCATACACCGGGATGTCCTCCGGCTTGAGCATCTGATCGGGCTCCGCCAGCACCGCGACGTGCTCGATCACGTTCTGGAGCTCGCGGACGTTGCCGCGCCAGGGGCGCGACCGGAGATAGGCCAGACATTCGTCGCTGAGCCGCGGGCTCCGGTCCGCCATGCCCCGGTGACGGCTCCAGTAGACGGTCAGGAAGTGGTTCGCGAGCAGGGAGATGTCGTCCGGCCGCTTGCGAAGCGGCGGCAGGGCAATCGGCACCACCCGGAGCCGGTAGTAGAGATCGCCCCGGAGCATGCCGTCCGCGACCGCCTGCTGCGGATCGCGATTGGTCGCCGAGATGAACCGCACGTCCACCTGGGCGTCCTGCGTCTCGGAGCCGACCCGCCGGACCACGCCGTCCTGGATGACCCGGAGCAGCTTGGCCTGGAGCGGGAGCGGCATCTCGGTGAGCTCGTCCAGGAAGAGCGTGCCCCCGTTGGCCGTCTCGAGCAGACCGGGCTTGTCGCGATCCGCCCCGGTGAAGGCACCCTTCCGGTGGCCGAACATCTCCGACTCGAGGAGCGGCTCCGGCAGCGCGGCGCAGTTGATCGGCACCAGCAGCTTCCGGCTCCGGCGGCTGTTCTGGTGAATGAACTGGGCGATGACTTCCTTGCCCGTGCCGCTCTCTCCGCTGATGAACACCGAGGCGTCGGTCGGCGCCACCTTCCGGGCCAGCTCCACCGCTTTCCGGAAGAGGGGCGAAATCCCGATCAGCGCGATCTCATCGCTATGACTGTGCTGATGGAGGAGCTGCTGCCGGAGGTCGCTGGCTTCCCGGGCCACCATCACGGCATGGGAGGCCCGTCCGACCAGCACTTGGAGGTGGGTGGCCGAGAACGGCTTGGGCAGATAGTCCCACGCCCCCGCCCGGAGCGCCTCGATGCTCGTGGTCACGCTGGGGTTCCCCGTCATGACCACCACGATCGTGTCGCGGTTGATCTCGAGCGCCGCCCGCAGGATCTCCAGGCCGGAGACCTGCGACATATACAGGTCCACCAGCACGATGTCGAACCGGCGGTTCCGGACGTAGTCGAGGGCCTCCTCCCCGCGACCCGCCAGGGTCACGGAGTACCCGTCCATCTGCAGCACGCTGGCGCAGCTCTCCCGCAAGGTCCGTTCGTCGTCGACCACCAGGATCTTGATGCTGGCTTTGACGTCGCCCGGAATGGAGAGCGGATCCCGGATCGGACCCGAGTCGCGCCCCCCCGCCCCCTCGGCTTTGGTCATGCCCGCCCCACCGGGTGTTGCCATCGTCCGTGCCTGTCGATGCGATTCCACTGAGCGCTGTTCCGCCTCGACGGTTGGCTAAAAGTGTGCCGCACGCTGTCCACGACATCGCGGCTTGAATCCAGCAACACTTTCGCCCTCCGTTCGGCACGCCCGGCCGTGATGCTTCTATACTACACTACTGTTGGCACTACGCAACATTGATGCCTACTACCATATTTCTCGAACTAGCCGCACCTTGAGATAGCCGGGCTGGTCCCGGCCGGGCTACCCTCGATCGGGTGGCGCCGTCGCTATCGGCTGGGTATCGGCCTTGCATCTGGCCCGGAACCGTGCGCTCGTTGACGGGCGCGATCGTGGTGAGGCCCTGGTTGAGGAATCGATGATCGAACGACTGCCGCCTGGAGAAGCCGGTAACCAACTGGCCACGGTACCGCCCGGGGCCCTCGAACCCGCAATGTCTTACGGCGGTCTGCAAGGGCCCGAAGGCGAGGACGGGGGCGGGGGCGGGGGCCTCCAGATCAGCCGGCTGATCAGCGCCGTGTTCCGGTACAAGTGGATGGTCATCGCCATCGCGATCCTCGGCGCGGCCGGCAGCGTCGCCGCGACCCGCTTCATTGACCCCGCCTACCGCGTCAGCGGCACGATCTACGTCGAAACCGGTGGCGGCAAGAACGGGCCCATCCGCCCCGCCGGGCTGCTGCAGGACGACTCCTGGATCCAACTGATTCGCAGCTTCGCGGTCCTCGACCCGGTGGTCCGGCAGACCCGCTCCTATCTGACCGTTGCTCCGGCCGATTCCGCCGCCTTCGCCGGGTTCGACATCGCCGACCGGATCTACGCCGGTCGCTTCCGCCTCCGGATCGACGCGACCGGACGGCGATATGCGCTGCTCTCGGCCCAGGGCATCGCGGTCGACAGCGGGACCGTCGGCGATTCCATCGGGCTCAGACAGGGCTTCCTCTGGGCTCCGCCGGCCAGCGCCCTAGGAAAGGCGCGGACGGTCAGCTTCACGGTGCAGTCGCCCCGCGACGCCGCGATCCAGATCCAGGACGCCATGAGGGCAGCCATGCCCGGCGAAACGGGCACGTTCATGATCGTGTCACTAACCGGCACCGAGGCAGCGAAGACCGCGAACGTGCTCAACGCCATCCTCGATCAGTTCGTCGCGGTGGCCGCCCGGCTCAAGAAGGAAAAGCTGGTCAAGATCACGGCCGACCTCGAGGCCCAGCTCAGGAGCGCCGACTCGGCGATGCGCCAGTCGCAGACCTCCTTGCAGGACTACCGCGTTCGCACCATCACGCAGCCTCGGGAGAACGCGTACCCCATTCCCTCCGGGCTGGTGCAGACCCAGCCGTCGGTGATGACGAACTATTTCCAGCAGCGCCTCAACCTGGCGGCCATCCAGAAGGACCGCCAGGCGATCGAGTCGGTGCTGAAGCGAGGGCGGGAGGAAGGCGTGGTCCCGGTGGACGCCTTCCACACCATCCCAGCGGTCAAGAATGCGCCAGGGCTGGTCGGGGTGCTCGACGAGGTGGCCAAGGCCGATGGTGAGCTTCGCGCCCTCCGGCTCCGCTACACCGACGAGTACAAGGGCGTCAAGGACCTGGTGGCAAACCTGGACGAGCTCCGCAACAAGACCGTGCCGGAGTACGCGCAGCGATTGGTCGAGCAGCTGAAAAACCAGGAAGCCGCGCTCCAACAGGAGATCGACAACGAGTCGCAGGAGCTCAAGCAGATCCCGGTGCGGACGCTGACGGAAGAGACGCTCCAACGGGAAGCCAACTCGCAGATCAACCTCACCCAGAACCTTCAGAACCGGCTCACCGACTCCCGGCTGGCCGAGCTCAGCGCCACCCCGGACGTCACCGTCCTCGATCGGGCCCAGACCCCGAGCCGGCCGTCGTCCAATACGGCGCCGAAGATCATCCTCACCGGAGTGGTCGGCAGCATCGGGTTCGCCCTCGCCCTCGCCATTCTGCTGGACCGCCTCGACAAGCGGTTCCGCTACCCGGAACAGGCGACCCACGACCTCGGTCTGACCATCCTCGGGGCGGTGCCCGTGATCCGGCGCGATCCGCAAGGTGTCATGCCGCCGACCGAGACGGCGCAGATCGTCGAGGCGTTCCGCTCGATTCGACTCAACCTGACCCACTCGTTCCCACCGGACGATCCCATCGTCATCACCTTCACCAGTCCGAGCCCAGGCGATGGCAAGTCATTGGTGTCGGCGAATCTCGCGATGTCGTTCGCCGAGGCCGGCTACGAGACCCTGCTCATCGACGGCGATACCCGGCGCGGTGAGCAGTATCGCACCTTCCAGGTCGACCGCCGCCCCGGCCTGCTCGACTACCTCGACACCGGCATCGACCCCAGCGCCGTCCTCCGGCCGACCGCGCACGAGCGACTCACCGTGCTGCCCTCGGGCAGCCGGATGACCCGGGGCCCCGAGCTCCTGGGCTCGAGCCGGATGACCGACCTCATCATGTCGCTCCGGAACCGCTACCAGGCGATCATCGTCGACAGCCCGCCACTCGGGGCGGGGGTCGATCCGTTCATCCTCGGGACCGTCACCGGCGCCGTGTGCGTGGTCCTCCGATCCGGTGAGACCGATCGCCAGCTGGCCGAGGCAAAGCTCAGCTTGTTGACCCGGCTGCCGACCCGCGTGATCGGCGCCGTCCTGAACCACATCGAGGTCGGCCGCGGCCTGTACAAGTACTACGCGTACGAGTACACCTCCGAGCCCGAATCCACCATCGAAGAGTCGGCCGTGGAACGGCCTCAGCCCCCACTGCCTTCTGCGCTCTAGCGGCTACCCCGCCCTAGAAACGCACGACGGGCCGGCATCCGCCGGCCCGTTTGGTCTTGGTCCCCTCGCCGTCGACTCGGTCAGCCTGGCACGGTCGCGATCAGTGATTCGCCGGCCATCCCGAGCACGGTCGCCGTAGCTCGATCCAGCACCATCTCGAGGTCCGCCTGACCCGCGTCGTCCTCCGCCAGCGAGCAGAACGCGGCCCGAAAGGCAAACCGCGAGGAACCAAGGAGGTCTCGCAGCGGCGATTCAGCGGCCCCGTCATTCAGGCGACGAATCAAGCCCCGCACGTCGTCGTCACCGGCACCCGCGGTCATGACGCAGAACTCCAGTGGGCCAACCCGGCCTACCACATCGGCGGTCCGGCCCGAGGACCGCAGGAACTGGCCAATCCCCCGGGCCAGTCCCTCGGCCGCTGTCAGGGACGCATCGAGCTCTGGTACCTCGGGGCGCAACACCACGCACGCCAGCCGTCCGTGACGACGGGCCGCATCGGCCACCAACTCTCGGCCCCGTCGGAGGAGACCCCGACGGCTGTAGAGTCCCGTGGCATCGTCGAGCAGGCTCTCCGCCCGGAGGTCGTCGACGACCGCCTTGGCGCCGAGATACACCTGAAGTCGGAGCAGCAAGGTCTCGCCGTCGAACGGCTGTCCGAAGAACTCCCAGGCACCCGCCCGGTAGGCGGCGATCCGTTCCTGGCGGCCCGAGGGGCCGGCGGTGGTGAGCAGCATCGGCACCGCCGGGCCAATCAGCGGGTCCTGCCGGAGCGACTGGCAGAGGCTCATCCCATCGAGGTCGGGAAGCTGGACGTCGAGGACGAACGCATCCGGCCGGGTCGCGGCGGCCTTTTCCCGAGTCTGGGCCGCGGTGAAGGCCCGGACCACCGAGTAGCCGTCGGCCGAGAGGATGGTCTCCAATGACCGGGCCGTCCATTCTTGGTCGTTGGCAACGAGCACCGTCATCGGTCGCGGCGAAGATCGGATCGGATCACTCATGTGGCCCCTCGATCCCTCGGCACCGTGTGCGGCAGCCTCTACAACAGTTGCTCGGAATCAACATACTGTTGCGTTTAGACGACACCGTGGGAGTCATTCTGGGTGACCGAGCCGGAGAAAGACGTCGAGAGCGCACCAAACCCGAGGTCAGTAAGTAGTTCGGGCGCCAAATGTTACTATTCTGCAGCCCGCTGCGCTCTCGCCGAAGGGGCCCAAGATCAGGGACGCAAAGTTCTGGCCGGACACGAAGCTACGCCCGGGCACCGCGCGGGTTTCTTGGTCGATTCGCCCGCTCCGTCCGGCGAAATCCGCTACTCCTGGCCCGCGGAAGCGGGGAAGGCGGGCTCTGGGCTCGGAATCTGCACCAGACCGGGGGCGCGATCAGAGTCCATCAGTCTGTCGACGTCTGGACAGGTCTAGTTGGCTACCCGTTCTTGGTGGTAGCATTGGAGGTTGGTCCAATCGGCCAGCCAGTATTCAGAGCAGGATGGATATGAAGGGATTCGGGCACTATCTCGGGGTGGTGATGCTGGCCGGGCTGGCCTTTGCGCCGGCGCTGCTGGCTCAGGCCGCCCCAGTTGACGTTCGACGAGCGCAGGCGACCCGGTCGGAGCTCGAAGCGGCCTTGACCGAGCTCGACCAGGCGGCCGCCTCGCCGGGGTACAGCAAGTCGTACCGGAAGGCCCGCGAGGCGGAAGCCGCGATGGTCCGCCAGCGACTCGCCGAAGGCGATTTCCAGGTTGGCGATCAGGTCGACCTCATGGTGGTGGGCGAGGCGGCGCTCAGCGGCAAGTTCACCGTGCTGCCTGACCGAAGCCTCAGCCTTCCCGCGCTTCCTCCGGTGTCTCTTCAGGGCGTGCTCCGATCCGAGCTGTCGACGCACCTGACCACCGAAATCGGCAAGTACGTCAAGGATCCACAGGTTACCGTCCAGGGGTCGTACATTCGGTTGGCCATCATGGGCATGGTCGGCAAGCCTGGTTACTACACCGTCCCAGCCGACAATCTGATCAGCGATGCGATCATGGACGCCGGTGGACCGGGGCAAGGCGTCGACATGTCGAAGTCGATCGTCCGGCGGGGGGGCAAGCCGATCATCGTCGGCGACGACATTCAACGGGCCATCGAATCCGGCGAGTCCCTCGATCAATTGAATGTCCACGGCGGAGACGAGCTCGTCGTCGGGGGCAAGAGCAAGAAGGCTGGAGGCGGGTTCAACGTGCGGAACGTGCTCTGGCCGGTCCAGCTCGCGCTCAGCCTGACCTACCTGGCAACCCGCATCTTTTGAGGCCGATGGAACCGGGAACGCAGAGCATGGTGAACGGATCGCCGTCGCTACTCACCCCCCCAGAGGTCACGGCCGCCCGGCCTTCGCAGGCCGTCGCCCTGTCGGAGGCGATGCCACCGGAGGGCGCCCGACGGTGGCTCAACGTGGGGGTCGCGGCGGCGATGCTGATCCTGGCGCTTCCGCTGATGGCGGTGATGGCGATCCTCATCAAACTGACGTCTCGCGGGCCGGTGTTCTACACCCAGACGCGGATCGGCCTGAACCGCCGCCTACCCGATGAACTCGAGCTTCGGCTGGGGCGCCATCGGACCTGCGACCTGGGCGGCCACCCATTCGTGATCTACAAGTTCCGCACGATGCGGGTCGATGCCGAGCGATCGCTGAAGCCCGTCTGGGCCTCGAAGAACGATCCCCGGGTCACCTGGATCGGACGCTTGTTCCGTCAGGCCCGGCTGGACGAGCTGCCCCAGCTCTTCAACGTGCTCCGGGGCGATATGAACCTGGTCGGACCGCGGCCCGAGCGGCCCAGCATCTTCGCTCGCCTGGCGGACGAGGTGGAGGATTACCCTCTGCGCCAGCGAGTCCGGCCGGGGATCACCGGCCTGGCGCAGATCAGCCACCACTACGACCAGAGCGTCGACGACGTTCGTCACAAGCTGGCCTATGATCTCGAGTACATCAGGCGCCAGGGGTTCTGGGCCGACCTGATGATCATGCTCAAGACGGCGCCGGTGGTCCTGTTCCGTCGGGGAGGGTGGTAGTGGCCCAACCGGCCCTGTCGGCCCCAGGGCTCTCGCTCACCGCGCGGTTCCGCCGTCCCGCCCTCCCGACCCTCGCCGCGGCGCTGGCCTTCGCGATCCTGTTCGCCCGGCCCTTCGTCCTGCTCCTCGACGACTGGTGGAACAACCCCGACGCCGGTCATGGATTGCTGCTGGCGCCGGTCGCCGTGTTTCTGGCCTGGAAGAGCCGGGGTCCCGTCGAGTCGACCCCGGCGCCGAAGCTCGGGACGGTGATCCTGATCGGCGCCGTGCTGCTTCGCCTCGCCGCCGGTCTCGCCGCCGAGCTCTTCACGATGCGGATCTCGATGGTGGCCGCGCTGGCCGGCCTGGTGGTGTACGGGTCGGGCCTCGGACGCCTACGACGATGGTGGCTTCCATTCGTGCTGTTCCTCCTGTCGATCCCGCTCCCCGAGGTCCTGCTCAACTCGATTGCCCTGCCGCTGCAGTTCCGCGCCTCGGGGATCGGCGCGGCCCTCCTTCGGGCTCGCCACGTGCCGGCGGCGCTGGAGGGAAACATCATCAACATCCCGAACCATCGGCTCTTCGTCACCGAGGCGTGCAGCGGGCTCCGCTCGCTCACCGCGCTCCTGAGTCTGGGCGTGCTGGCCGGGGGTCTCTGGCTCCGCTTTCCCCTGAGCCGATTCGCGCTCCTCCTCGTGACCATCCCGGTCGCGGTGGTGCTGAACGGCATTCGAGTCTTCCTCACCGGCTTTCTGGTCTTCTTTGTCGATCCCAAGCTGGGCGAGGGCTTCATGCACCTGACGGAGGGATGGCTGCTCTTCCTGGTGGCGTTCGCCATCCTCGGGGTGTTCGCCTGGGGCTTGTCGGGAATCGAAGGCCGGCTGGCCCCGGCCCGGGCCACCGCGGAGACAACCGATGACTGACCGGCAGCGGCGAGCCTGGATTCCCGCGGTGATTCTCGGAGCCGGCTGCCTCCTCAATCTGTCGATCTCGGCCCAGCGGAGCATGACGCTCGCGGCGCCGCTGGCCACGGTGCCGCAATCCCTCGAGGGTCTGAGCGGCACCGACGTCCCGATCAGTGACGCCGAGGCCCGCGTGGCCGGTGTCAGCTCGTTCGTCAATCGGGTCTACGGCGGAAGCGCCGGCCAGCGGCTCTTCATCTATGTGGGGTATTACTCGAGCCAGCGGCAGGGCAAGACCATTCACTCCCCCAAGAACTGCCTGCCGGGAGCTGGCTGGGAACCGATCTCCTCGCGACGGGAGACCCTCCCCGCCGGCGGCGGGACCGGCATTCGGGTCAATCGCTTCGTCATCGCCAAGGACGATCAGCAGGCCATCGTCTATTACTGGTACCAGGGACGGGGCCGGACCGTCGCCAACGAATACCGGGTCAAGCTCGACCTGATGCGCGACGCCGCCATTCGGCACCGCTCGGAGGAAGCCCTGGTACGAATCGTGGTGCCGGTCGGGGACGATCCCGCCGCGGCCGACGATCTGGCCCGACGGGCCGCGGTCGACATCTATGGAGCGTTGATCGGCATCCTACCGAGCTGAGCGACGACCCGCCCGGTTCAGGGACGTCGGGTCGGCTCCCACACCGGGTTGAGCTCGCCCCGAAGGGCCTGGTACCACGCGACGGCGCCCGCGATGCTGCTGCTCGCGGCGAATCCCGCGATGGCCACCGCCCGGGGCATGCGTCGCCCCTCCGGCCAGCCGTACGCCGCCCCGCCAAGCGCGATCCCCAGCGCGACCAGCCCGGCCGCAACCGAGCCCGCGGCCGATGAGCCCGCCAACGCCAGGCCCCCGACCGCCGAGAGCGGCAGCGTCAGAAAGATGACCCAGCGAGCCAGCTTGTGGGACGCCAGGAAGAACGCGAATCGGCCGTAGCGAGAGGGATTCAAGAGCGCTCGCTTGAACCAGAGCGTTTCGAGGCCCCGCGTCATCGTCCGGACCTTGCGACGGTACTCGGCCCGGAGCGACCGAGTCCGAGGCACAAAGCAGACCGCGGTGTCGATCGACACCGACCGGAACCCGCGCTCGCGAGCGATCAACGGCGAGGCGAAGTCCCGACTCAGGGCTTCTGGAAAGATGGCGTCGAACAGAGAGCGCCGGATCGCGTAGAAACAGCCGCTCGCTCCCACGATCGATCCCCGCTCAGTCTCGAGTCGGCGAACCCACATCTCGTAACCAACGTACGTCGATTCATGCTTGTTCTGCTCTTTGGCTTCGTCACCGATGCTGATGTCTCGACCCGAGGCGACGCCCACGGTCGGGTCCTGGAACGCACGCACCAGGTTCTTCAGGGCTGAGGCGGGAATCCGGATGGTCGCGTCGATGTTGACGACGATCAGCCCGGCGAGATGCCGCCCGGCTTCGTTCTCGGCGGCCGTCTTTCCGCTCCGCTCGGGCAGGCGGACCAGCCGGACTCCTCGGTCCCGGTACCCCGCCACGATCTCGTCGGTGCCGTCCGTCGAGGCATCCGATACCACCAGGATGTGACGGCGGTCTGCCGGATAGTCCGTCGCCAGCAGGTTGTCCAGCGTCCCTCCGATCGCTCCCGCCTCGTTGTAGACCGGAACCGAGACGGTGAGCTCGGGCCACTCGGCCGGGTCCGTACCGGGCACTTGCCGGCGCGATCGGGGCAACACCATCAGCAGGAGCGGGTAGCCGACGTAGGCCAGGCCCACCATCGCCGGCGGTAGCAGGAACAGGACCCAGCCCAGCTCGATCAGCGACATGCAGCCCGCCGATACAGGGCTTCGTACGCGTCGAGCCAGCGCGCCTCGGAAAACTCCGATTCCACCCGAGCCCGGGCGGCGTCCGCGCGCCGCGCCGCCGCGGCTGGATGTTCGAACACATCGACCATCGCGGCCGCCAGCAAGTCGGGACGCTCCGACGGCACTAGTCGGGCTTCCTCCGGCGAGACGACGTCCGGCACCCCGCCGACCGCGGTGGCCACCACGGGCACGCCGGCACCCATCGCTTCGAGCAGCACCATCGGGGTTCCCTCCGTGCGGGAGCTCAGTACCACGAGGTCGAACGCCGCCAAGAGTCGGTTGATGCCTTCGATCCGCCCATGCCAATGGACCCGCGACTCCCATCCCCGGTCGAGCACCCGACGCTCGAGCGGGGCCTGAAGAGGCCCGTCACCCACGAACGACAGATGCAGGTCGGACGGCAGATGCTCCAGGGCATCGATCAGCACATCAGCCCCCTTCTCGAGGCTCAGGCGTCCAATCCAGCCCGCCACTCGGCCTCGATCGGGCAGCCCCAGTCGACGCCGCGCGCCGGCTCGGTCCGCCGACTCCCCAGCCGATGCCCGGCCATTCAGGATCACCACCATCCGATCGGTGGTAAGGCCCGAAGCCAGAAGCCGGTCGCCCAGCGGACGGGACACAGCCACCACCCGATCGAAGCGTCGCAGCACCCAACCGTCGATCCGCTCGTACAGGCGATTCTTGAGGTCACCACCCGTGAACCCGTGCGACGTGGAGACCAGCGGCAGGTTCAGCCGCCGAGCGGCCCACCACGCCACGCAGTCGGCGTGGTAACCGTGGCTGTGGACGACCGCCGGGCGCTGTTGCCCCCACGCGTCCCGGAGCCGCTCTGCCTCAGCCCGATACCGGCGCGGTGGGAGACGCACAACGTCGACCGTAACCCCCGCGGCCGGCAAGGGGTCAAAGACCGCCGGCAACGCGGCGGGCGCGGGCTCGACGAGCGCGTGCAGGACGACCCGATTGCCCCGGCGGGCCAGACCAAGGGCCAGGCCGGCCACTACGGTCTCCAGGCCGCCGACGCCGGCTGGAGCCGTCACGAGCGCGATGTTCAGCCTGGTGCTCCCCCCATTCATCGGTCACCTTTCCACCCCGAGTCGGGGCCACGCCAGAATCGGGCCGGTCCGAGGCCCTCCGCCGGCCCCTGGTTGGCACTGAATCTGCGCCGGTCAACTTACTTCGGCGACAGCGATTAGCGTATCGGGCCTGGGGTCCGGATCGGATCGGACCGGCGATGGAACCGGGACTGGCATTCAGCGAGGGGAGAGGGCTCAGGTGTCTCACCGCCGCGGCGGCCGCGAGTTGAGCGAGGATCCGACCCGGCGGAACCCGCGGGTCGACGCCGAAGCGACCCTGCTCACCGGCCTCGCTGCCGGCCTGGTCACCGGATTCGCCCAATATGGCGTCCGAATCGCCCATGTACTGGTGTTGGGCGAGGCGCCGTTCGGGTCGCCCGAAGGAGTCTGGACCACGCCACTCGGAACGGCCCTCTTCTTCGTCGGCGTGGTGGCGCTGGTCGGGCTCGGCGCCCGACTCCGAGGTCGCCGACCGGCCTGGCGGTCGGTGATCGGAACCGCGATCGTGCTCTCCGCCCTGAGCGGACTCTTGCTGGTGCACTCGCTCCACCCAGCCGCCAGCGTAGCGCTCGCCCTGGGACTCGGCTTCCAGCTGTCGCGGTTCGTGCCGGTCCCGTCCCGCCGGCTCCTCCAAGCGGTGTCCCTCGGGCTGCTCGCGGCCGTCGCCGTCATCGCCGGCGCCCGGACGCTGGGTCGAAGACTGCTGGAACGCCGGCGGATCGCGACGCTCGCTGCCGCGGCGCCGACCGCCCCCAACGTCCTGCTCATCGTTCTCGACGCCGTTCGATCGTCCAATCTCAGCGCCTATGGATATGCTCGGCCCACGACGCCGGCGCTCGAGGCATTCGCCCGGCGTGGCGTCCGGTTTACCCGTGCGATCTCGCCGGCGCCGTGGACTCGGCCCGCCCACGCCGCGATCTTCACGGGTCAGGATCCGGCCGGGCTGTCGGCTGACTGGTTTCACCCTCTCGACGACACCTACCCCACCCTCGCGGAGGTGCTGCGCTCGGCCGGGTACGCGACGGCTGGATTCGTCGGGAACGTCTGGTTCGCCGGGCGAACCTCGGGGCTGGATCGCGGCTTCGTGCACTTCGAGGATTACCCTGTCAACCTGGACGCGGTGCTCCGAAGCCCAATCCTGGCTTCGAGCCTCGTGAAATGGGCCGAGGCGCTGCGGGGCGGCGAGCCGGACCCGGCCGAGCGAAAGTGGTCCCCCGAGATCTCGGCGTCGTTTCTGGCCTGGCTCGATCAGGTCGGCCGTCATCCGTTCTTTGCGTTCCTCAACCTCTACGACGCCCATACCCCCTACGGTCCTCCGGTTCCGATGGCCGGGTTCGAGAACCCCGGCAGCTATGTCCGGAGCCTCCCGGCCCGCCCCGATTCGAGCACCCCGATCGACACCGGGCAGGTCGCGAGAGCGATCGCCGCCTACGACGCGTCGATCCGCTATCTCGACGCCAGCGTGGGCCGGCTGCTCGACTCCCTTCGGACCCGGGGTGTCCTCGACCGCACCGTGGTAATCGTAACCTCGGACCACGGCGAAGAGTTTTATGAGCACGGTGTCCCGGAGCATGGCAGCAGCCTCTATATCCAAAGCCTGGCGGTTCCCTTGGTGATGGTGCAATCGGGGCACTTGCCCCAGCAGGTGACGATCGACGCGCCGGTCTCGACGCGGAGCATCGCGGCCACGGTCGCCGAGCTGGCGGGGATCCGGGGCGCACCCTTCCCCGGGCCATCGTTGATGACCGCGCTCCGGGACCCCGGGTCGCCCGCCGCCACGGAGCCGCTCTTCAGCAGCGTGACCTTTGCCCCCCGCCTACCGGCCTGGTATCCCGTTAGCAAAGGCGACATGCGATCGGTGATCGAGAACGGGCGCCACCTGATTCGTCGGGGTGACGGGGTGATGGAGCTTTACGACCTGAACCGAGACCCCGGCGAGTCTGCGGACCTCGTCGGGACGGCACCTGCGGCCCTCCTCCACCTGCTCATGAGTCGACTCGACCAACGGGAGCCCGGGTCAGGGCTCGGCCGATGAGCGCCCCGTGGCGGGGTCGGGACGCCGTGTTCGTCGCTCTGGCTTCGGCCGTGGGCGGCGGCCTGGTCCGTGCGCTGGGACTCGGCGCGGCCTACCTGTTCTTCGACCGCTACGTCCATCAAGCGCCGCGGGTGGTGTGGACGGCGCCGGTGAGCTTGCTCCTACTGATCGCGCCGGTCGCCGTGGTGGCCTGGCTGCTGGGAGCGCGGATCCGGGCCCTGCGGACGTTCCCCGGCTTCTTAGCGGCGGTCGCCTGGCTCCCGGCCACCAGCGTCGCTCTCGACGTCCCCGGCCTCCACCCCCTCTCGGCGCTGGCAATCGGTATCGGCCTCGGCGTCGTCGCCGGTCGAATCGCCCGCCGCTGGCCGGACGCGATTCTCCGGCTCGTCCGCGGCCTGGCCGTCGGTTTGACCGGGGCGACCCTGATCGCGGGAGTTGCCGTCGAGGCGCTCCCGAGGATTCGGGAAGCGAGGGCCCGGTCCACCCTCCCCGCCGCCCGTGCCGGGGCACCCAACGTGCTGCTCATCATCCTGGACACCGTCCGGGCCATGAGCCTGAGCGCGTATGGGCTCGATCGCCCCACTTCGCCCAACTTGACCCAGCTGGCGTCTCGCGGCGTCCGGTTCGCCGAAGCCTATTCGCCCGCGCCCTGGACCTTGCCGAGCCATGAGAGCATCATGACCGGCCGCTGGGCCTTCGAGGTCGCCCGCGGTTGGGATCACCCCATGACCGACCAATATCCGACGCTGGCCGAGGTGCTCACGAGCCGCGGCTTCGTGACGGCCGGATTCACCGGCAACCTGGCCAACACCAGCTCGACGTCGGGCCTGGCCCGCGGGTTCCAGCACTACGAGGACTATCCGATCTCCTTCCCCGAGATCGTTCGGGCCAGCGCCCTGGGCGCCCGCCTCACGAGCATCCCCTGGCTGCTTCGGCTGATCCACCGGGAGAACGGCATCGCCCGAAAAAGTGGGACCCGGGTCTCGGCGGAGTTCCTGCACTGGCTGGACCACAAAGGGCCCCGACCCTTCTTCGTCTTTCTGAACTTCTTCGACGCGCATGACCCGTACGAAGCGCCGGCTCACTACGATTCGCTGCTCAAGGTCCCGTCCTCGCTCCGCCGTCCCGACCTGGCCCAGCTCCGGTGGACCGGCTGGGATTCCGCCCAAGTCGAGCACCAGCTCCGAGCCTACGAAGCCGCGATCGCCGCAACCGATGCCGAAGTCGGCCGGCTGCTGGCCGAGCTGGAGCGGCGCGGTGCGCTGGCCAACACCCTCGTGATCGTGACGGCAGACCATGGCGAGGAGTTCTACGAGCACGAGTTGATGCGGCACGGGAACAGCCTGTATCGCCCGTCGGTGCAGGTGCCCTTGATTCTGTCGGCCCCGTCGGGATTGCCGCGGGGGGTCACCGTCACGACACCGGTGAGCCTCCGTGACTTGGCGGCGACCATCGCCGCGTTCACCGGAAACGGAGACGCCGGCCCCTTCCCCGGGCAGTCGCTCCTGACCCGGTTCGGGCCCAATGCCGATAGCCTGCCTGACCCGATCGTGGTCCACGTCACCGGCGAGGCCAGCCAGCCGGCCAGCTTCCCAGTGCACTGGGGCCCGTTGTTCGGAGTCCTCGACGACGGGTTCTGGTACTTCGTGGACCGGCGCGGGCATGAGGAACTGTACGAAAACAGCGACTACCTCCAGCGACGGAACCTCTCGACCGACGCCACCGAAGCCCCAACGCTCGCCGATCTCCGGGCCCGCCTCGGCCAGCTGACCCAGGGAGCCTCTCTCGCCAGGCCGCGCCAGTGAGCGCTACCGACCTGTGGCTGCTGGGAAGCGCGGGCGTTGTCGGGCTGGCGGTGGCCGCCGGCCTCCGGCGTCTCGGAGCCGGGCGAACCGGCGCGTTCGCCGGCCTCCTCATCGTCGGTCAGGCGGCCGCGTTGCCGCTGATCGAGGCCGGCCCTCGGGTGGCCTATCAGCACCTCCGGCCGCTCTCGGCGACGTTCGACACCACGCCGATCCCTCTCCTGATCACGGCCCTCTGGATCGCGCTGGTGGCCGGGTTCGCGGTGCCGAGGATCCGGGCGGCCCTCACCGCGGTCCGGCGTCTCGGCAGCCCCGGGCGCCTGGCCCTCGTCGCCGCGGTCGCCGTGCTGGCCTCGGCCACGGTCGCCCGGAACCCGGTGGCATTCGGCGCCGAGCTGGTGGTCGCATCGCTCCTGCAGCTGACCGCGGTCGCCAACCTGGCGCTGGCGGCGACCGCCCTCCCCGACCCCGTCATCGAGCGATTGGGGACCTGGATCGAACGCCACTTTGGTCCGGCCGGGGAGCGGGAGCCCTCGAGTGAGATCCCCCGGATCGGCCGCTTCGAGATCGGCCTCGGGCTCGCCGTGGTGGTTGTGGCTGTGATGCTGAATCGACTCTCGTACCAGGGATTCCCGCACGTTCCAGACGAAGTCGCGTACCTCTTCCACGCCCGCTACTTCGCGCAGGGGCACCTCTTCGTCGTGCCGCCCCCGGTGCAACAGGCCTTCGACGTCGACCTCCTGACCTACGAGCCGAGCCGCTGGTATTCGCCGGTGCCACCGGGCTGGCCGGCCATGCTGGCGGTCGGAGTTCGACTGGGCGTGCCGGGCCTGGTCAATCCGGTCCTCGCCGGCCTCAACGTGGTGCTCGCGAGCCTGGTGCTGCAACATCTGTACGATCGGCGGACGGCTCGCCTGGGAACGGTGCTCTTGGCCGCGTCGCCCTGGCACCTGTTCCTGGCCATGAGCTACATGAACCACACCTTCGCGTTCACCTGCGCGCTGGTCGCGGCGCTGGGCGTGCTCCGGGCCGGACCAGGACTCGCCCTCGCGTGGCCGCTGATCGGCGGCATGGCGACCGGGGTCTCGAGCCTGGTCCGGCCGCTCGAGGGGGCGATCCTCGGCGCCCTGCTCGGCCTCTGGTGCCTGGCCCGGGGGCGAGGATGGTTCCGGCTCGTGCCGGCCGGCGCCTACGCGATCGGGACGATCGCGACCGGCGCGCTGGTCTTTCCCTACAATCAGGTGATGACGGGGAGCTGGCGTACCTTCCCGATCATGGCCTACACCGATAGCCATTACGGCAAGGGCACCAACGCCCTCGGATTCGGACCGAACCGGGGCCTGGGCTGGCCCGGGAACGATCCGTTCCCCGGCCATGGCTTTCGCGATGTCGTGGTCAATACCGACCTGAACGGCACCACCCTCAACGTCGAGCTTCTGGGCTGGGCCACGGGGGCGATCCTCCTGCTCGCCGCCGCCACCTTGGTACTCCGCCGGCGCCGGCCCGACGGCCTGATGCTGGCGGTCATCGCCGGGGTCGTCGGCGTCCACAGTCTCTACTGGTTCAGCGGCGGTCCCGATTTCGGTCCCCGGTACTGGTTCCTCGTCCTCCTCCCCTGCCTCGCTCTGATCGCCAGCGCCCTCACTACGATCGACGCCCTTCCGGGTGTCCGAGGCCGGGCCAGCATCGCGGCCTTGCTGCTCAGCCTTTCGGCCCTGGTCACCTTCGTACCCTGGCGTGCGACCGACAAGTATTATCACTACCGCGGCATGCGACCCGACCTGGGGGCCGTGGCTCGAGCCCACGGTTTCGGCCCCAACAGTCTGGTGCTGGTACGGGGTCGCCGGCACCCCGACTATCACGGCGCCGCGATGTTGAACCCGCTCGACCTTCACAGTCCGGCTCCGATCTATGCCTGGGCCCGGAGCGACTCGGTCGAGGCGGCGGTCGTCGCGGCCTATCCCGATCGCACGGTCTGGACGGTGGACGGCCCGACCGTAACCGGCGACAGCTATCGGGTGACGGGTGGACCGTACCCCCCCGGAACCGTCCCCACCCTCTCGCACGACCAGTCTAAGTAAGGTATTGGCAACACTTTACGACGGCATAACCCAGACCGCGTCCCGCCCGGAGCCGAGCGCCGACCAGGGGACGAGGCTCCGGCGGGCTTCCGGTCGAGGCCCGGATGCACAGATCTTGCTTCCGGATCGGCCAGCACCGCACCTCCGCGGAATTCGCTCATCGCCAGGCAGGGGCCCACGCCCCGGCCGGCGCGCGCCGTCAACCGCCACGGGAGACCAGAGAGATGACCCAGCCCGCGGGCACGGCCTCGGCGCCCGAGCTCTCGTTGGTCATGCCCTGCTACAACGAGCAGGACGCGGTCGGGTACACGATTCCCGACCTGGTTAGGGCTTTTCGGGGAAAGGGCCACCGGCTCGAGCTGATCGCGGTCGACAACGGCTCGACCGACGCCACCGGTGACCGGCTCGCGGACCTGGCCGCGGAGTTTCCGGAGGTGGTCCCGATCACGGTGCCAGTGAACCAGGGGTATGGCCATGGGATTCTGGTCGGATTCGGCGCCTGCACGGCCCCGTGGGTGGGCAGCATCGTCGCCGACGGCCAGGTCGACGCGGAGGACGTCGTTCGCCTCTTCGAAGCGGTGCGGCCGACCCAGGGCCGCGCCCTCGGCAAGGTCCGGCGGCGATTTCGGATGGACGGTGTCGCGCGGAAGGTCGTCTCCAGCTTCTACAACTTCTTCGTCCGGATGCTCTGGCCCCGGCTCGGGTCGATCGACATCAACGGCAGCCCCAAGCTCTTTTCCCGGGAGGCGCTGGAGGCGATGCAGCTCGGCTCGACCGGCTGGCTGCTGGACCCGGAGATCATGGTGAAAGCCCACGAGCTCGGGCTCCGGGTCATCGAGCTCAATGTCTTCGCCCGGATGCGGAGCACCGGGCTGTCTCACGTGAGGGCGGCGACCTGCTGGGAGTTCTTCCATCACCTGCTCGCCGCCCGGATTCGGGGCGCCTGGAAGCCGGGCCACCGGCTCCCGTCGACCCCGGTCGAACAAGAGGTCCCCGGCACATGACCCCATCGACGCCACCTCCCGGCCACACCGACGCCGCGCCGGCCATCCGACCGGTGCACCACCGACGCACGGACTGCCGCGGATGTGGCGGCACCGCCCTGCACCGGTTCCTGGAGCTCGGTCCGTCCCCGCTGGCCAACGCCTTCCTCCGCGAGCCGAGCCAATTCGCGGCGAGAGGCGTCGTATCCGATGGACCTCTACGTCTGTCCGACCTGCTCGCTGGTGCAGCTGCTGGACGTCATCGATCCGGCGGTGCTTTTCCGCGGACTACATCTACGTCACCGGCACCTCCCGGACGATCGCCGAGCACTTTGCCGGCTACGCCCGCACCGTCGTCGAGCTGCTGTCGCTCGGGCCGGACGACCTGGTGGTGGAGGTGGCCAGCAACGACGGTACCCTGCTCAAGCAGTTCCGAGCGGCGGGCGTCCGCACCCTCGGGGTGGAGCCGGCCCTGAACATCGCGGCCCTCGCCCGCCGGGACGGGATCGAGACCCTGGACTGGTTTCTTCGACGCGGCCGCGGGGGCACGGGTCCGGGCCCATGCCGGGCCCGCCCGGGCGGTGATCGGGAACAACGTGCTCGCTCACGTCGACGACACCGCCGGGTTCCTCCAGGGCGCGCGCGACCTCCTGGCCGACGACGGCCTGGTGATCGTGGAAGTGCCCTACCTGGGCGAGTTCCTCGAGCGGCTCGAATACGACACGGTGTACCACGAGCACCTCTGCTACTTCTCGATCTCGGCGCTCCTCGCCATCGCCGAACGGGCCGGCCTGGTCGTGACCCGGGTCGACCGGGTGCCGGTCCACGGCGGCTCGATCCGGGTCTACGCCGGGCGACGGGAGGCCTACCGGAGCCATGCGCCGGCCGTCCGTGCCCTGGCCGAGCGGGAGCGGCAAGAGGGCTTCACCGATCCGGCGCGCTACGACCGGTTCGCTCGCGACGTCCGGGCCACGCGGGAACGGCTGCTGGCGCTCCTCGGCCGGCTCCGCGACGAGGGCCGCACGCTGGCCGCCTACGGCGCCCCCGCCAAGGGCAACACGCTGCTCAACTACTGCCGGATCGGGACCGACCTGATTCCCTACACGGTCGACAAGAGCCCGCTCAAGGTCGGTCTCTACACGCCCGGCATGCATCTCCCGGTGCTCCCCACCAGCGCCCTGGCCGAGCGACGCCCGGACTATGTGCTGTTGCTGGCCTGGAACTTCGCGGAGGAGATCATTGGCCAGGAAACGGCCTATCGCGAGGCGGGCGGCCGCTTCATTCTGCCTCTCCCCGAACCCACGGTGGTCTGAGCATGCAGGTGATCATCCTCGCCGGCGGCAAGGGCACCCGCCTCGCCGAAGAGACGACCGCGCGGCCCAAGCCGATGGTGGAGATCGGGGGCCGGCCGATTCTCTGGCACATCATGAGCATCTACGCCGCCCACGGGCACAAGGACTTCCTGCTCGCCTGTGGCTACCGGGGAGAGGTGATCAAGGAGTACTTCCACAACTTCATCCTCCACGAGAACGACTACGCGATCGACTTCGCGACCGGCAAGGTGGAGTTCCTGAACCGGTCGGCCCGGCTCGACTGGCGGGTATCCGTGGTGGACACCGGGCCTCGAGACGATGACGGGCGGCCGGATCCGGCGGCTCGGATCGCTGATCGAGGGCTCCACCTTCATGGTGACCTACGGCGACGGCGTGGGCAACGTCGACGTCGATGCCTTGCTCCGCTTCCATCGCGCCCACGGCCGCCTGGCGACCGTCACCGCGGTGCGTCCGCCCTCCCGCTTCGGCGGCCTGATGCTCGATCCCACGGGCGCGGTCCACGAATTCAGCGAGAAGCCCCAGACCGGCGAAGGCTGGATCAACGGCGGCTTCTTCGTCTTCGAGCGCGGCGTGCTCGACTATCTCACCGACGACGCGTCGATCCTGGAACGCGAGCCGCTGGAGCGGATCGCGGCGGCCGGCCAGCTCATGGCCTTCAAACACGACGGGTTCTGGCAACCGATGGACACCCTGCGGGAAAAGCTCCTGCTCGAGGCCCTCTGGAACGGCGGCACCGCACCCTGGAAGACCTGGTCATGACCTTCTGGAACGATCGCAACGTCTTCGTCACCGGGGCGAGCGGCCTCCTCGGGTCCCACATGGTCGAGGAGCTGGTCCGGCGGGGCGCCTCGGTGGTCTGCCTGGTCCGCGACTGGGTACCGGCAAGCCCGTTGCTGGGGAGCGACCTCCTGAACCGGGTCAACGTGGTCCGGGGCGAGGTGGAAGACCGCGACCTCCTCCTCCGGGCCATGAACGAGTACGAGATCGAGACGGTGATGCATCTCGGCGCCCAGACCATCGTCGGCACCGCGTCGCGGTCACCGATCTCGACCTTCGAGTCGAACATCCGGGGAACCTGGAACGTGCTCGAGGCCTGCCGCGGCAACCCGAAGCTGGTCAAGCGGGTCGTGGTCGCGTCGAGCGACAAGGCCTACGGCGAGCACGCCGAGCTGCCGTACACCGAGGACGCGCCGCTCCAGGGCCGGTATCCTTACGACGTCTCCAAGTCGTGCACCGACCTGATCACCCTGTCCTACTGGCACACCTACCGGCTGCCGGTCGCGGTCACCCGGTGCGGCAACCTCTTCGGCGGGGGCGACCTCAATTTCAACCGCCTGGTCCCCGGCACCATCCGTTCGGTGCTGCACGACCGGACCCCGGTCGTGCGAAGCGACGGGACCTTCGTCCGCGACTATTTCTTCGTGCGCGACGCGGTCAACGCCTACCTCGCGCTGGCCGAGCGAATGGACGAGGACGCCTTTCTGGGCCAGGCCTTCAACTTCGGCACCGAAACGCCTGTCTCGGTGCTCGAGCTGGTCCACCTGATTCTCGGCCGGATGGGCGCCCAGCACTTCGAGCCCACCGTCCTCGGCGAGGCCACCCACGAAATCCCCCGCCAGTTCCTCGACTGCACCAAGGCCCGGACCGGCATGGGGTGGGAGCCGGCGTTCACCCTCGAGCAGGGCCTCGACGAAGCCATCGCCTGGTATCGCGCCTGGTTCGAGAGCCGGCGCCAAAGCTGAAGCCCGGCTAGCCCACCCGAACCGCGGCGCCGACCCCACTGCTGGGGTCGGCGCCACACCGGGCGATGCGCGCGTGCATCGGGCAACCTCCGGGACATTCGGTATTGTTGCGCGGTCGCCACAGATAGACCACCTTCCCTGATCTTATCGCCAATCGACGCCGGCTCCGATCGTCCGGGATGGAGCTGGTCGTTGTTGCGCGAGTGGAACAAACATTGCCAAATGGGCGCCCAATGCTTCCCTCTAGGCGTCACCGATGACTCGCTGGACCCGGTCCCAGGCGGTGGGTCCGCTCCTGCTCCTGGCCCTCGGGCTCGTGCTGCCCTCGGTCCGGGTCGCCGACTGGCTCCATCCCGGCGGAGGCGATCCGGTACGGCTAGGGATGCTGCTGCTTCGGGTGGCGCTGGTGGCGCTGGCCCTGGTCTGGCTGCTGGCCGGTCGGGTCGACCTGGCGGGGCGGCCGGCCCTGGCCGCGGCTCCGTCGCGGGAGCCGGCGCCGATCCCGGTCTGGGTCGTCGGCCTGCTCCTGGTGGCCGCCGTAGCCCTCCGGATTCCCGGGCTCGACCGCGGTCTCTGGTACGACGAGATCGACACCCTGGTGTCCTACGTTCGCCAACCCGCGGGCGTGATCGTCACGACCTTCGACAGCCAGAACCAGCACCTGCTCTACTCGATCCTGGCCCGCGGCGCCGTGGCCCTGTTCGGCGAGAGCGCCGCAACGCTGCGGCTGCCCGCCCTGCTCTTCGGCGTCGCCAGCATCTGGGCGTACGTCGCCTTCGCGCGGCGGTTCGTGGGGCGGGACGAGACGCTGGTGGGGGCGGCCCTGCTGGCCGTGTCCTACCACCACGTCTGGTTCTCCCAGAACGCCCGCGGCTATACCGGTCTTCTGTTCTTCACCCTGCTGGCCACGGCCGCCATGCACCGCCTGCTCACCGATGCGACCGCCGGGTGGCGGGCGGTGGCCGGGTACGCCGTGGCGATGGCCCTGGCGTCCTACACCCACATGACCGCGGCGCTGGTGGCCGTCGCCCACGCCCTGGTGGTCGCCGGATTCTGGCTCCGCGGTCCGGACCGCCGGGCGGGCGTCCTCCTCCGGCCGGTGGCCGGGATTGCCCTGGCCGGGCTGATCAGTCTTTGCCTCTATGCCCCGGTGTTGCCCCAGATGGTCCGGACCATGGTGGTCCCGGCACCCTCCGTCGCGGCGACGCCCTGGCAGAGCCCGGCCTGGCTCGTGGCCGAGACCATTCGGGGTCTGGGCCGGGGGCTGCCGGGCGGGCCGGTGGTGCTGCTGGGGGGGCTGGCGGTCGTGTTGATCGGGGTGGGGAGCTGCTGGCGCCGGGACCGACCGCTCACGGCGCTGGTGGTCGTGCCGGGGCTGGTCACGGCGGCGGTCGTCGTCGGGATGGGGCACAACCTCTGGCCCCGCTTCTTCTTCTTCAGCGCCGGATTCGCCGTCCTGATCGCGGTCCGGGGTGGCTTCGCGATCTGTCGTGGCTTGTTCCGTGACCGCGGCCCGCGCCTGGCCCTGGTCGGGGCGGCGGTCCTCCTCGTCGCCAGCGCGCTCACGGTCCCGAGGGCGTGGCAACCCAAGCAGGATTTCGCTGGCGCCGCTCAGTTCGTCGATCGGACCAGCGACGGGGCGGACGCCGTCGTGACCGTCGATCTGACGAGCTACCCGTACGAGCGCTACTTCCGGCGACCTTGGCCCGCGGTGACGAGCCTCGACAGCCTCGAAGCGATCGAGCGTGGCCACCCCCGGACCTGGCTCCTGTACACGTTCCCGGTTCGGCTGGCGGCGGTGCAACCCGGCATCTGGGACCGCCTGGCCAGCCGGTACGATACCGCCGCGGTCTATCCAGGCACCGTCGGTGGCGGTGCCGTGGTCGTGATGGTCACCCGTCGCCCCCAACCCGCCAGCTGAGGCCAGCCGTGATCGAAACGGTCATCGACGACGAGGCCAAACACCTGGAGCGCGCGATCTCCGTGGTGGTGCCGGCCTTCAACGAGGGTCCGCACGTGGCGCAGCAGATCCGCGACGTGGAGGCCGTGCTCCAGCGGAGCGGGTGGCGCTTCGAGATCCTGGTGGTGGACGACGGCTCGACCGACGACACGGCGACCCAGGCCGACTCCACCGGCGCCCGGGTGCTCCGGCGACCGCACAATCGCGGGTACGGCGCCGCGCTGAAGCTGGGCATCCGCCGGGCGCAATACGACTACGTCCTGATCACCGACGCCGACGGCACCTATCCGGTGGAAGCCATCCCGGCGCTGCTGGAGGCGGCCGAGCGGAACGCGATGGTGGTGGGAGCGCGGACCGGGAGCACGGTACGGATCCCCCTGATCCGCCGGCCGGCCAAGGCGTTCATTCGCGGGCTGGCCAGCTACCTGAGCGGGGTCCGGATCCCAGACCTCAACTCCGGCCTCCGGGTCATGCGGAAGGACCTGGTGGAACGCTACGTCCATCTGCTGCCGAACGGCTTCTCCTTCACCACCACGATCACCTTGGCCTCGATCTGCAACGGCCACGCGGTGGAGTACGTCCCGATCGACTACCAGGCTCGGCTCGGCGAATCGAAGATCCGCCCGCGCCATGCCTACGACTTTACCCTGTTGGTGCTCCGGGTCATCGTCTACTTCAACCCGCTCAAGGTCTTCATCCCGCTCGGGGTGGTGCTGGCGACCGCGGGCCTGGCCAAGTTCGGCTACGACATCACCCGCGACAATCTGTCCGAGAGCGCGGTGCTCGGGTTGCTCGGCGCCCTGATCGTCTGGGCGGTCGGGCTCCTGGCGGACCAGAACGCCCGGATGGCGTCGAAATGATGAAGCTGGTGCTCAAGGTCGCCGTCAGCGCGACCCTGCTGACGATCGTCTTCCTGATCCTTCCCTGGGATCAGGTCCGCGAGGCGCTGGGCCGCCTGCCGCCGCTCTTGTGGGCGGGGGTGTTGGCGGGCTTCCTCGCCGGCCACACGCTCGGGGTAATCAAGTGGCGCGGGTTCGTGAACGCGGGGCGGGCAGCCCTCCGCCGGGTCGACGCGGTGATCTGCTACAGCGCCGGCCTCTTCGCCAACCTGTGCCTCCCGAGCATCGTCGGCGGCGACGTGCTCCGCCTGGGACTGGCCGGCCGCTTCACCCGCCGGCCGGAGGCCGCCCTGTTCGGCGGGATCATGGACCGGGTCACCGACATGATGGCGCTCACCGCGCTGGCCACGGTGGGCGGCGTCCTGGCCCGGAGCCACCTGCCGGGCTGGGGGGCCCGCGTCGTCGGCACGGCAATCATCCTCGGCCTGGTGGTCGCAGGCCTCGGCGCACCGCTCGCCATCCGGCGCCCGCTGGCCCGCTGGCCGGCGCCGGTTCCGCCGGCCGGTGGGCCGGGCGCTCGTGGCCCTGCGCCAGCTCCGGCGCAACCCGGCGGTGGCCCTCCGCGGTCTGACCCTGTCGCTGATCATCCAGGGCGGCTTCGTGCTCCTCAACGCCCTCGCTGGGCGGGCGGTCGGGATCGACGTGCACGCCTCGCCGCCTGGTTCCTGGTCTGGCCGCTGGCCAAGATCACCAGCCTGCTGCCGATCAGCCTCGGGCGGGCTCGCCGTCCGGGAAGCCAGCCTCGCGGGGCTCCTGCTGCCGTTCGGCGTCCCGGCGGCGCGAAGCGTCGTCTGCTCGCTGCTCTGGCAGTCGGTCCTGATCATCGGCGGGCTGACCGGCGGTCTCGTGTGGCTGGTCCTCGGCCGGATCCGTCAGGCCCGGGTGGCCGCGGCCATCGCCTCTCACCCTGCCGCCACCCTGGCCAAATGAGCGAGTCCCGTCCCCGGGTCGCGATCCTCGGCGCCGGACCGGCCGGGGTCGGGGCCGCCTATCGGCTTCGCCGGGCCGGCACCGGGCCTCGGTCACGGTCTACGAGCAGCAGACGGTGGCCGGCGGCAACGCCGGGAGCTTCGATCTCGAGGCGGCTCACGGCTGGACTTCGGGAGCCACCGGCTCCACCCCTCGTGCGACCCCGGCGATCCTGGCGGACATCCGGCGCTCTCTCGGAGACGGACCTGCTCGACCGTCCCCGACACGGCCGGATCCGACTCCGGGGTCGATGGATCCACTTCCCGCTCAAGCCCGTGGACCTGCTGCTCCGGCTCGATCCCGGCTTCGCCGCCGGGCGCGCTCCGAGACATCCTCTGCAAGCGCGTTCCGCGCCGGCCCGGCGCGAGGACACGTTCGCCGCGGTGCTGCGGGCCAGCCTCGGTCCGACGATCTGCGATCAGTTCTACTTTCCGTACGCGGCCAAGATCTGGGGCCAGAGCCGCCGGAGGCGCTCTCGGCGATCCAGGCCCGGCGCCGCGTTTCGGCCGGCTCGGTGTCGCAAGCTGGTCCGCCGAGGTGCTGGCCCAGGTCCCCGGCCTCAAGCCGCCCGGCGCCGGACGGTTCTTCTATCCTCGCCGGGGCTTCGGACAGATCAGCGAGGCCTACGCCGACCGAAGCGGTCCAGGCGGGCGCCGAGATCCGTTACCAGAGCCGAGTGGTCCGGCTGGCGCCCGACGGCGACCGCTGGACGGTCGAGTCCGAGACCGAAGGGACCCGCAGCACCGAAGACGGTCGACCACGTCTGGTCGACCCTCCCGCTCACGATCCTGACCCGGCTGTTCGACTCCGTCCCGGCCGACGTCGCCGCCGCGGCCGGCTCGATCGAGTATCGAGGCATGCTCCTCGTCTATCTCGATCTCCCCGTCGCCCGGTTCACGGAGTACGACGCGCACTACTTCCCCAGCGCCGACGTCCGGATCACCCGGCTCTCAGAGCCCAAGAACTACGCCGCGCTGGCGGAGCCGGCCGGCCGGACCGTGCTCTGCGCCGAGCTCCCCGCCTCGCCCGGCGACGACGCCTGGGCGCTCGACGAGGCCGGACTGGGGGCCCTGGTCGCCGCCGATCTGGCCCGGTCCGGCATTCCGCTCCCGGTGCCGGCCACGGCGGTCCGAGTGCGCCGACTGCCGCACGCCTACCCGATCTACACCAACGGGTACGAGACGGTGTTCGGGACGCTGGATCGCTGGGCGGAGAACATCCCCGGGCTGCTCACCTACGGGCGCCAGGGGCTCTTCGCCCATGACAACACCCACCATGCCCTCGCGATGGCCTACGCCGCCGCCGAGTGCCTCGAGTCGGGCTCGTTCGACCAGGCTCGCTGGGCCGACTACCGTCGGCTGTTCGAAAGTCACGTCGTGGAGGATTGATGCGAATCGGAGTGATCGGCGCCGGCGCGATCGGCCAGCTGCGCGCCCAAAGCGTCACCAAGAACCCGGCCGCGACCCTGGTCGCCGTCGTCGATCCGGTGTCGGCCTCGGCCGAGCGGGCCGTCGCCGGCACCGGCGCCGTCGCCCTGACCAGCACGAGCGAGCTCCTGAGCCGCGACGATCTGGACGCGGTGATCGTCTCGTCGCCCCTTCCCAACCACGAAGAGGCCGTGTTGGGCGCCTATCAGCGGGGGCTCCACGTCCTTTGCGAAAAGCCCCTCGGGAGCAGCGTCGAGAGCGCTCGCCGGATGTTGGCGGCGGCGCGGTCGGCCGATCGCGTCCTGGCGGTCGGCTTCAATCATCGCTACTACCCCGCGATCCAGTTCGTCAAAGAAACCATCGCGAGCGGGCGGATCGGCGCCTTGGACCACGTCCGGATCTTCGGCGGCCACGACGGCCTGGCCAACTTCAAGGCCGACTGGCAGTACAAGGCGCCCGCCTCCGGCGGCGGGGCGATGATGGACGTCGGGATCCACATGACCGACTTGGTCCGCTACCTCCTCGGCGACATCCAGGAGGTGTGCGGCGTGGTCTCCAACCGGATCTGGAAGGTGCCCGGGTCGGAGGACAACGCCATGGCGATCTTCAAGACGGCGGCCGGGCTCCCGGTGTTCTACCAGGCCTGCTGGACCGAGTGGCGAGGCTACGGCTTCTACGTCGACGTCTACGGCGAGACCGGCATGGTCCGGGGCTACTACGCGCCGATGTTCAACCTTCTGGTCACCTCCGACCGCCCCGGCGGTCGTCGCAAGCGGAAGATGCGGTTCTATCCCGAGATCATCATTCGCGAAAAACTCAAGACCTGGACCTCCACGGCGCTCCTCTCGTTCGAGGCCGAGCTCCGTGACTTCCAGCGGATGGCCGCGGGCGAGCGGGGCCTGACCCTCGCCGACGGCGAGGCCGGCGTGCGGTCGGTCGAGGTGGCGCACGCCGTCTACGAGTCGTCGCGGACCGGCGGCCCGGTGACGTTGGCACCCCTCCCGGAATCGCCCGCATGACCGCGGTCCGGCTCCGGCTGTTCCTCACCTGTTGGCTGGTGTATACCCTGCACTTCGCCACCAACTTCGTGCGGGAGCACTACCTGGTGCTCAGCATGGTCGAGGACCACTCGTACCGCCTCGATCCGTATTACGGCCTCCACGCCGACATCTTCATGAACCCGCCCCGGTCGAGCGTTCCGGGGGCCCACCACGGGGCTAACCCGGGCATCTCGATGCTCGCGGCGCTGCCCTACTTCCTCACCAAGCCGGCGATCGATTGGGTCGTGAATCGCGAGCTCGCCGCCCGGCAGGCGAGCGGCGACACCACCGCCGTCTACCGCGACAACCGGCCGGTGCGAGTCGAGTTCTATCGGACCACCCGCCAGCGGGGCCTGGACATCCGCTTCGGCCTGGTGGCCGCGGTGACCATGGTCCTTTGCATGGCCCCGATCACCGCCTGGGGCGTGGTCCTGATGTTCGGCGTCCTGGGGGCCATCGGCCTGAGTCAGCGCCGGGCGCTCTGGCTCTCCCTGCTCTACGCGTTCGGAACCCCCGTCTTTTTCCGAACCGGGTACCTGAACCACAATCTGGCCATCGGCGTCTTCGAGTTCGCCGCATTCGTGTTGGTCTGGAACCCGGCCGGCCGAATCGCCTGGCGCCCCGCGACCCGGTATTTCATCGCCGGCCTGCTGGGCGGCCTCTCCTTCCTGTGCGACTACAGCGGCGCCATCACCGCCGGAATGATCGGACTCTACGCCTGGTGGCGGCGGGCCGACGAGGTCGGCTGGGCGGCCGGGTTCAAGGACGCGTTCCGGTACGGCCTCGGCCTCATCCCCGGCACCCTGCTCTTGATGCAGTACCAGTGGGCGAGCTTCGGGAACCCGTTCCTCCCGCCCCAGAACTGGATGCCACCAGTCCAGTGGAGCGACGTCGGCTACCAGGGGGTGGGCGGGATCAGCCCGCTCCTCTTGAAGGAGCTGCTGTTCGAGCCCCGGTTCGGACTGTTCGTGACCATGCCGCTGGCCCTGGTGTCGATCGCGGCGCTCTGGCTGGCCCGGCGCCGGCGCGGCCCGCTCCCCATGCGCGAGGCGATCCTGTGCCTCGGCTTTACCATGGTCCTGGTGCTCTTCTTCGGGACGGTCCAGTACACCCGGATCCAGTGGATCTCCGGGATCCGCTATCTCGCGCCGGCCTTCCCGTTCCTGTTCCTGGCCGCCGTGCCGGCGCTCCTCCGGATGCCGCGGATCCTGGCCTACGGCCTCGCCTTCCTGTCGGTGGTGGTCGGCTGGTCGATGGCGATGGTACGGGGTCAGGGCAGCATCGCGCAGGACGTGGTGCGGGTCTTCACGGAGGGCTTCCAGCTCCCCTGGCTCACGGTCCTGTCGCACATGTCGGAGCAGTACCTTCCCTGGCTGTCGGGTAGGCCCTCGGCGCTCCCATGGATGGCCGTCTGGGCGGTGCTCATATTCATGGTCTGGCGGGTGAAGTCACCCTGGAAGCCGGCCGGCCTGTCGGAGGTGTCCTGGCACTAAGCTTGCCCATTTCAGTCGCGAGGCATCGCGGTAAGTCGTTGTTTTGCAACAACATGACAGACTGAACCCGAGGCGGGAACGCGGTTCGCGGCCCCGGGGGGTCCAACTGTCGCGCCGCCACCGCAGGTGACGGCCACCGAGCCACAACGGAACGGCGAATTGGGGAGCTGGTCGATGGCACAGCCGCCCACGGCACCAGGCGTCAAGCCGCAGCCACCCTCGGGAACCGACCCGCGGGTCGACTTGGTCATTCCGGTGCTCAACGAGGCCCACGTCCTGGCGAAGAGCGTCACCGAGGTCCGAACTTTCCTGGCGCGCGAACTGCGCCGGCGCTGGCGGGTCGTGGTGGTCGACAACGGCTCGAACGACGGGACCGCGGAGGTGGCGCGCAAGCTGGTGGCCGACCACCCGGACGAGGTCCAGTTCGTCCAGCTGCCGCTCCGAGGCCGGGGTCGGGCCCTCCGGCACGCCTGGACCCAGAGCGACGCCGAGGTCGTCTGTTACACCGACGTCGACCTCTCGACCGAGCTGGCCGCCCTGCCCAAGCTGGTCGACGGGATTCTGGATGGAGGGTACGACCTCGGCACCGGATCGCGTCTGCTTCGCGACTCGAAGGTCGTCCGCTCGTGGAAGCGCGAGGTCATCTCCCGACTCTACAATCTGATGGTCAAGAGCGTCCTCTGGACCTCGTTCAGCGACGCGCAGTGCGGGTTCAAGGTCGTCAGTCGGCGGGTGGTGCAGGAGATCGTGCCGGAGATCGAGGATCAGTCCTGGTTCTTCGACACCGAGCTCCTCGTCCTGGCCGAGAAGCGGGGCTACAAGATCATGGACCTGCCCGTCGCCTGGGTCGAGGACGACGACAGCCGAGTGAAGATCGTCCGCACCGCGTGGGAGGACATCAAGGGCGTGGCCCGGATCCGATGGAAGCTCTGGCGAGAGGCCTGGTCGGCCGGCTCGCGCCGAACCGTACCGGTTTCCAAGCGGGCATGAGCCCCGCCTCGGCCCCGGCCGTCGCGGGGCCGCTCTTCGTCACGGGGGCCACCGGGTTCGTCGGCCGCCGCCTGACCCATCGTCTGGCCGAGGCAGGGCAGCGTGAGGTGCGGTACCTGGTCCGAAGCCCCGACCACACTGCCGGACCCGGCCAGACCGTGGTGGGCGACCTCCGCCGTCCCGGCCCCTGGACCGCCGCCCTCCAAGGCGTCGACACGGTGGTCCACCTCGCCGCCCTGACCGGCAAGGCCAGCGCTGGGGCTCACCACGCGGCTTCCGTGACGGCCACTCAGCTTCTCCTCGACGCCGCCCGCCGGCACCAGGTCCGCCGTTTTCTCTTCGTCAGCAGCATCGCCGCCGGGTATACCGACCGGCGTCACTACCACTACGCTGAAGCCAAGGCAGCGGCGGAAACCCTGGTCCGGGAGAGCGGGCTCGAGACGCTGATCGTCCGCCCCACGCTGATCCTTGGCCCTGGGAGCCCCGTCGCCGCCAACCTCCGGCGGCTGGCCACGCTCCCGATTCCAGTAACCTTCGGCGCCGGTCGGACCGTGCAGCCGGTCCATGTCGACGACGTGGTCGACGCTCTGCTGGCGGCGCTGGCCAGCCCGGACTGGCCCACCGACCCGATTGAGCTCGGGGGGCCGGAGGTGCTTCCGATCACCGAGCTGATGGCGGCTTTCCGAGTCCGGGCCGGCCAGTCGCCCCGGGCCCCAATCCGGATTCCGATCGAGCCGCTGCGCACCATCCTGGCCGCGTGCGAGCCGCTCCTGCTCCCGGTCCTGCCGTTCACCGCGGGACAGCTGGCCGCCTTCTCGAACCCAGCCGTGGTCACCCGACGCCCACCGGCCTGGTGTCCGCCGGCCCGGCGGGGGCTGGCCGCCATGTTGGATGGGGCCCCCCGGTGACGACCGACCAGCGCCTGGCGCGGGAGTGCCGCGCGTTCGGTCGCTACCTCTCGGGCCGGACGCCGAGCGGCGAGGTCGAGGCCTGGTACCGGCGGGCGGACCCCGATCGGGTCGCCCCGACGAGAGGTGCGCCCGCCATCGACCGGGCCCTGCTCGCGGCCGCCCGATGGGGCTCACCTTGGACCCGGATGGCCGACGGGTACGCCCGCTTCGTCCGGCCCGTGGGGCCGCTCCGCCGGCGCCTCACGCTGATGCTCGCGATCCTCGAGAACGCGCCCGACACCCATCCCGCCCTGCACTCCGCCGACGTCGGCCGTCGGCCCGCCGTCGTGGCCCGGCTGGTCGGCCACCTCGCGGGGAGTGGTGTCGCCCTCGTCTCGGGCCTCGTGGTCTTCGGACCGGTCCACCTCGTCCTCGGACTCGCCGGCTCCCGGCACACCCCGGCGACCGACCCATGACCCGGCTGGTGGTGGTCGGGTCGGGTGCCTCCGGGGTCCACTTCGCCCTGACGGCTCTGGAGCGTGGGTTCGACGTGACCATGCTCGACGTAGGCTATGTCCGTCCGGACCCGGTGGCTCCCGACGCCACCTTCAGCCAGATGCCCGAGCGACTCGACGACCCGGTGGCTTATTTCCTCGGCGCCGACGGCGAAGGGGTCGTGTATCCGGCCAGCACCTCGAGCTACTACGGGCAGCCACCGTCCAAGACATTCGTCTTCCGGCGGCCCTCGCCCTTCCGGGTTCAGGACGGCGTGATGCGGGCCTTCTTCAGCTTCGCCCGCGGTGGGTTGGCCGAAGCCTGGACCGCCGGGGCATACGAGTTCGGCCCGGAGGACCTGGCCGATTTTCCCTTGGACCCCGGCGCGCTGGCGAACGGGTACCGAACGGTCGTCGACCGGATCGGCGTGGCTGGCGCGCCGGACGACCTGGCGCCATTCTTCCCGCTGAGCGACGGCTACCTCCCCCCGCTGCCATTGGACCGGCACTCGGCCCTGCTGGTCGAACGCTATCGGCGGGAGCGGGCGGCGCTCCGGGAGCGGCTCCAATTCCACCTGGGCCGGTCCCGGGTGGCCGTCCTGAGCCGCGACCACGCCGGTCGACCCGCCTGCGGTCAGTTGGGCCGCTGCCTCTGGGGCTGCCCGACCCGCTCCATCTACAGCCCGGTCAGCACCCTGGCGGCGTGCCTCGAGCACCGGAGCTTCCACTACCGGCCGGGTCTGCTCGCGACCCACTTCGAGTACGGAGCCGACGGCCGAATCACCTCACTCGCCGCCATCCCGAGCGAAGGCGGACCGACCGGATCCTTTCCGGGCGACGTGTTCGTGCTCGCCGCGGGCGCCCTCGCCAGTTCGAAGATCTATCTGGAGTCGATTCTCCGCCGGACCCAGACCGCCGAGCGGCTGACCGGCCTCATGGATAACAGGCAGGCCCACGTCCCGTTTCTCACCCCGGCGATGATCGGCTCGCCGGTCGAGACCGACCAGTACCAGTACCACCACCTGGCCTTCGGGCTCGAGCGCCCCGACCCGAAAGAGTACATCCACGGGCAGATCACGACGCTCCGAGCCGCGTCGATCCATCCGATCGTCCAGAGTCTGCCCCTCGACTTCCGGGGAGCGACCGCCGCCTTCCGCGCCCTCCGGGCGGGCCTGGGCATCGCCAACGTCAACCTGGCGGACCGCCGCCGGGCGGAGAGCGGCCTGACGCTCGAACCGGATCCCGAGCCGGGCCGCTCGCGGCTGGTCATCGACTACGTCGACGACTCCGCTGAGCCAGCGCTCCTGGCCGACGCCCTGGGCCGGGTGCGCCGGGCCCTCCGGCGACTGGGATGCTGGCTCCCGCCCGGCATGACCCGGGTCCTGCCCAAGGGCACCAGTGCCCACTACGCCGGGACCCTGCCCCTGAGCCGGACGCCCGGTCGCCACACCTGCGCCCCGGACGGGCGGAGCCACGACTTCCCGAACCTGGTGGTCGCCGACGGAGCGACGTTTCCGTTCCTGCCGGCCAAGAATTTGACGCTCACCCTGATGGCCAACGCGACCCGCGTGGCCCGGGCTCTCGAACCATGACCGGCACCCGCCCCGCCCCCGTGATGTCCGTGGTGCTCACCGTGGTCGACGGTGGCCCGACCCTGACCCGGTGCCTCGAGGCGCTCACCGCGCAGACGGGAGCGCCGGCCCTCGAGGTGATCGTGCCCTGGGACGAGTCGGTTCCGGAGGTGGGTCGGCTGGCCGACCGGTTCCCCGGCGTCCGGTTCCCCAGCCTCGGTCGGGTCGAGACCCGCTACCCCACCAGCACTCCGGGCGGGCAGCACGAGCTCTACGATCGCCGACGGGCGACCGGCCTGGCCCAAGCGAGCGCGCCCCTGGTGGCCATCCTGGAAGATCGAGGGATCCCTCGGCCGGACTGGGCCGACCGGATGCTGGCCCTGCACCGGGATCGGCGGGTCGCGGCGATCGGCGGCGCGGTCGAAAACGGCCAGACCACCCTGAGCAGCTGGGCCGCCTACTTCTGCGACTTCACCCGCTACCAGCCGCCGTTCGTCTCCGGACCCCGGCCCTATATCACCGACGTCAACATCTGCTACCGCCGCGAGGCCCTGGAGGCGACCCGCGATCTCTGGCAGGACCGCTATCACGAGACGGTGGTGCACTGGGCCTTGCTGAACGCCGGCGAAGTCCTCTGGCTCTCCCCCGAACCGATCGTCGACCAGCAGCGGACTGGGCTCCGGCCGAGCGCGATGTTCCGGGAGCGCCGGGATTGGGGTCGGTTGTTCGCCTACACCCGGGTGCGGGAGCTCTCCCCGGCCAAGCGGCTGGCGCTCATCCTCGGTACGCCGATCCTCCCCCTGGTGCTCTTCGCCCGACACGCGGTCGCGCGGCTCGGCAAACGCCGGCAGTGGGCCCAGTTCGTCGCCGCGAGCCCGCTCGTCCTGATGCTGCTGGCGGCTTGGAGCTGGGGCGAGCTGTCGGGCTACCTGACCCGACGCCCCTGAGTGGTCACACCGTGAGCTCGGGCCAGCCCCGGAGCGACACCCGAAGGCCGCCCACCGCGATCAAGGCCAAAGCGTAGGCCACCATCCCGAACCCAACCACCAGGGGCACCGGAAACGACGCCGTCAGGTAGACCACCACTCCCATCGCCAGGCCCGCGACGACGGGACGCGCCATCCGGCCGACCGGTAGGCCCGCGAACCCCGAGCGCCGGACCAGGATCAGAGCCAGCACCAACCGGAGCAGCTCCGCCGCAAAGGTTACCGCCGCCGCCCCGACCAACCCGAAGCGCGGCACCAGGAGCAACCCCAGGGCGAGGCTGGTGGTGGCCGAGACCACGGTGATCCGGAAGACGGTGCGCTCCCGGCCCACCGACATCAGCGCGGCGATCGACACGTCCCGAAGCAGGTCACAGGGAATCGACCACACCAGAACGCCGAAGGCGACGGCCGCGGGGAGGTAGGACGGTCCGTAGATCAAGCCGATGAACGGCGCGGCCAGGAGCGCCCCGCCCACCGCCACCGGAAAGGCCACGGTGAAGACCTGGGTCAGCGCGGTCGCATAGAGGGCGTTCCGGGCGCCGGGCTCGTCGCCCAGCCGGGTCAACGTCGGCAACAGACTCAGGCTGTACATCAAGCCGACGTTGACGAAGAAGATCACCAGCGAGTAGGCGGCGGCATACAGACCGGCGGAGGCCGGTCCGTCGAAACCGCGGAGAAAGAGCACCCCCAGGCTGTAGGTGGCGATGCCCAGCAACCCGCTGGCGACCATGTGACGGGATCGGGGCAGCAGCGGCCGGAGCACGGCCCAGTCCACCTGGACTCGGAGCGAGCCGTCCAGACGCCGGAGGGCGACGACCAGGATCGAGGCGGCGAGCAGGTCGCCCGCCACCTGCGCGGCCGGCATGATCCGGAGGTCGTCGGGCGACCGGACCAGGGCCAGCACCAGGAGGGCCATCAGCAGCTGGCCCGCCGCGGTCGCGGAGGCCGACAACCGGGCGCGGTGGAAGCCGAGGTGAACCCAACGGGGGCTGATCCCGACGGCGAGCACCGTGAGGATCTGAACGGCCAGGACGCTGGCGTCCGGCTCCGGCAGGAAGATCAGCGACGCCCCGACCACCAGGGTCACGAGGATGACCGCCAGGGCGGTCCGGAACGTCAATACCGTGGCGGCGCCCTCGGCCACGAACTCGGGTCGGGCGGCCACCTCGCGCACCCCGATCCCGAGCTCGAAGCCGGCGTCGACGACGCGATTGAAGTAGAGCACGACCGCCATCGCCCAGGCAACCACGCCGTAGCCCCCGGCCCCGAGCACCCGGGCCGCGTAGACGGTCGCTCCGAACGCGATGAGCCGGGACAGCGCCTCCCCGAGACCGAGCGCCAGAAAGCTCCGGGCCACCCGTCCGGCCGAGGGGCCGGCCGGGGTCGGCGCCGGCGACGCCGAGCTCACATGTACCCTTCCCGCCTGAGGGTCTCGAGCCCGCCGCCGTCGTCCTTGTCCTGCGCCCGACCCGACCGCTCCGCGATGTTCGCGAACTTGCCGGTCCGGAGCTCCACGATGATCTCCGCCACGTTCTTCGCGTCGGACTCGACCGGCTTAGTGCAGGGACCGCAGCCCAGCGACCGGTAGCGGATCCCCTCGCCCTGATCGTAGTAGAGCGACACCGTGGGGATCTTCTCCCGCTCGATGTACTCCCAGATGTTGAGCTCGGTCCAGTCGAGCAGCGGATGGATCCGGACGTGGGTCCCGGGCGCGAATTCGGTCTTGTACTGGTTCCAGAACTCGGGCGGCTGGTCGCCCACGTCCCAGGAGTTCTGCTGGTCGCGGGGAGAGAAGTAACGCTCCTTGGACCGGCTGCCCTCCTCGTCGGCCCGGGCCCCCACGATGACGCCGGTGAAGGGCTCGGTGTTCTTGTCGCGCTCGTAGGCCTTCTTGGCGTGGTTGAACCGGTAGCGCGGCCACTCACCCGAGAGGGTGTGCTTGAGCGCCTCGGTCTTGAGGGCCCGGCAGCAGGCGATCCGGTCGACCGCCCCGTCGGGGAAGGTCCGCTTGGCCTCGAGCGCCTCCTCGATTCTGCCCGTAGATCAGGTTCAGGTTCCACTCCGCGGCCAGCCGGTCGCGATACCTGATCATCTCGGGAATCTTGAACGAGGTGTCGATGTGCACCAGCGGAAACGGCGCGTGTCCGAAGAACGCCTTCCGGGCCAGCCAAAGCAGGACGGTGCTGTCCTTGCCGATCGACCAGAGCATGCAGAGGCTCCGGTAGTTGGCGTAGGCCTCACGGAAGATGTGGACGCTTCTGTGTTCGAGCTGATCGAGATGGTCCATGGCTACTCCAGAAGGATGCCGGCCAACACCGTCGCTACGGCCGCCTCCACGGTGAGGTCCGTCGTCTCGAGAACCAGATCCGGATCGAGCGGGGCCTCGTACGGGTCGTCGATGCCCGTGAATTGCCTGATTTCGCCGCGGCGGGCCCGGGCATAGAGGCCCTTCACGTCGCGCCGCTCGCACTCCTCGAGCGGGGTTGCCACCCAGATCTCGGTGAAGCGCTGGCAGAGGCCGCCGACGAAGTCTCGCGAGGCGCGGTAGGGCGACACCAACGACGCCACCACCGTGATGCCGTGCCGCTCCAGTCGGCTGGCCAGATAACCGACCCGGCGGATGTGGGCGTCGCGCTCCTCGCGGGAAAAACCGGTGCCGGGAAAGATGTCGCGGATGGTGTCGCCGTCGAGGTATTCCACCGGGACGCCGCGTTGCTCGAGGGCATCCACCAGCCCGCGGGCGATCGTGCTCTTACCCGACCCCGAGAGCCCGGTGAACCACAGCACCCGTCCCCCACCGTTCCCGGTCTCGAGGGCCGAGTCGTCGAGGCCGAGAACGAACCCGGGGTTCCGGAGCTCCGGCTGGTTGTACACCAAGGGCGAGCGACGGGGCGCCGCCTCGCCGGAGTTCCGGAAGATGCAGTCGCCGGCTGCGACGTCCCACTCCATGGTCGGGCCGAACCGGGGATAGACGTCGGCCTTGCCCTCGGCCACCCAGCAGAACTTGAGCGAGCTGCCCGCCGCCACCCGCTCCGCCACCGGAACCGTCGCGAGCTAGGCCTCGAGCTCCTTCGAGGGATGCGATCGGCTCTCCGCCACCCGGAGCGCGTGCCCCGGCAAGGGCGGCCGCGAGTGATCCGGACCGGATCGCCGCCCCGCTCCCGCTTCCAGGCGCCGAGACCCTGTCCCGCGTAGTAGAGCAGATCGAGCGCCGGGGCGTAGACCACCCCGAGCACCGGTACGCCCCGGTCGATCAGCGCGATGTTGACCGTGAACTCGCCGTTCCGGCTGATGAACTCTTTGGTGCCGTCGAGCGGATCGACCAGCCAGAAGCGGGTCCAGCCGGCCCGGACCTCGGGGCCGCGGATCTCCCCTTCCTCCGACACCACGGGGACGGACCGGTCCAGTCGACCAGGGCCGACGCGATCACCTCGTGCGCCGCGCGGTCGGCCGCGGTCACCGGACTCCGGTCGGCCTTGGCCGTGACCTCGAGGCCGTCGCCGTAGTGCGCCATGGCCGCCCCACCGGCCCGGACCGCGAGCTCGGTGAGCCGAACCAGCGTGTCGGGAAGACCGTCACCATGGCCGGAACAGCACGCCCTTGTCCCGGAGCAGCCACTTGATCCGCTCGATACCGTCGGCCCGACCTCCTGCTCGGAGAGCACGCAAGTCGTACGCCAGGTCGGTGGGCGCGTCGCCGACCCAGACCATCTCGATCCGCTCGGGATCGACGGAGATCCTGAGCAGCTCGAGGTCGTCCTGCGCTGAGCTCGGCCGCGGTCACGATCAGGATCGTCCCGGCGTCGAGCATGATGTTGGCGATCTCGCCCAGGCGCCGCATGTGCTCGCCCGGGTCGCGTCCTCCCGGGCGATGTCGGCGTCGACGCCGTAGAGGACGCTGCCCATGCCGAGGAAGTAGACCAGCCGCCCGTCGTCGAACAGCTGCGCCTCGAGGGCCTTGCCCAGTGCTCTTGCGGTCGGTCTCCCGGGACCCGGTGATCAGCAGCAGGGTGGCCCGCTGGCCGAACCGCTCCGCCCGCCGCTCGATCGGCGATGATGCTCGGCTCCCACTTGAAGTTGCGGAGCATCACCTTCTCGCGGACCCAGCTCTGCCGGTCCGGCAGCGCCTCGCGGACGATGCCGCCGCCGCGGATCTCGTAGTCGTCCACCATCACGAACCGGCTGGTCGCCGCCACCTCGTCGGCCAGGTCGAAGCCGATGGCCCGGTTCAGGACCAGGGTGCACTCGGCCACGTCGTGGCGGTCGATCCGGTCCTTGCGTCTCGCTGGCATCGAGGTCCGAGGCATCGATCACCCGATGCACCTCCTCGAGGCGCACCGGCACCCGCGCCGTGCCGAGCTTGAGGATGTACTCGCGCTTCTTGACCAGCGGCTCCCGCCCGAGCCAGAACAGGCTCACCCGGAGCCGGGTGGTCACCTGGGGCTGGCGCTCCCGAGCCAGGGTCGCCACCTCGCCGCGGCGCGACGTAGATCTGCTCGTGAGGGTGAAGCCGGCCGCCTCGCCGGCCGCCGCCTCCGTCGGGCGGGCGTGTTGAACGACTCGATCGTCTTGACCCGGCTCGCTTGCCCGACGGGTAGAAGACCACCTCGTCGCCGACGGCGATCCGGCCGGTCGTCGACCGTCCCGGCGACGATCCGGCGGTCGTCGCCCTGCTGGGTGAACTTGTAGACGTCCTGCACCGGCATGCGGAACGGCTTCTCGGCACCGTGCCGCTCGGCCGCGAACCGGTCGAGCGCCTCGAGCACCGTCGGGCCCGTCGTACCAGGGCATCGGGCCGACCGGTCGGCCGATGTTGTCGCCGTCGCGGCCGGACACCGGGATGAAGCAGGCCGGCTGGACGTCGATCCGGCCGAGGAACTCGCGTGTACTCGGCCACGATCCGGTCGAAGTGGGCCTGGTCGTCGCTTCGACCAGGTCCATCTTGTTCACCAGGACGGCGAGCTGGCGGATCCCGAGCATCGACATCATGTAGCCGTGCCGCCGGGAGTTCTCCTGCACGCCCTCGTTGGCGTCGATCACGAGCAGCGCCGCCTCGGCCCGGGCCGCGCCGGTGACCATGTTCTTGAGGAACTCGATGTGGCCCGGCGCGTCGATGATGATGTAGTCGCGCTTCGCGGTCTTGAAGAAGACGCGGGCGGAGTCGATCGTGATGCCCTGCGACTGCTCGTCCTTCAGGGCGTCGAGCAGGAAGGCGTACTCGAACGGCTTGGCGTTCCGTTCGCACGCGCGCCCGGACCTGTTCGAGCTTGCCCTCGGGCAGCGAGCCCGTGTCGGCCAGGAGGCGGCCGATGATCGTGCTCTTGCCGTGGTCGACGTGGCCGCCGATCACGATGTTCATCCGCTCGCTCGGCGTCCGGGAGCGGGTCGTTTCGGGAGCCGTAGCCACCTGGGTCATGTCATCGGGCGGTTGATAGGTCGGGTGTCCGTTTCTTAGGGTCACAGGCCAGTGGCGCCGACGCCACACTCACCGTTGCACGCCATCTACACTGCCGGCCAGCAAAGATGCGGCCAGGCCGGTGCCTAGCGCAATTGCCGGTTTCCAAAGGCCAACGTCGTGCGCACCTTTCGACAAGCAAGCGCCACGCCAGCCGCTGGCGCTGGACGTGCATCTCAGCCGGTCGAGAGTCGTTCCCGGTGGTACGGGACCCAGAGGCCGCAACGGAACGAAGGCAAGGGGGGCAGATGGTCGGATCGAATCGGCGGTGGTCGGCGCCCTGGCTCGCAGCGGCGTTCGTGGTCGTGGCCGGCTGTGCCATGATCCCGGTGGGATGTGGCGGAGGATCGCCGATCGGCCCCCCGCCCCCGCCACCGCCTGCCCCGGTGTTCGCCGCGATCGTCGTGAATCCGGCCGGCACCTCGCTCCAGCCCGGAGCCGATCAGGGCTTCGTGGCCTCGTGCCGGAGCGACCAGGGCACGACCATCGCCTGTCCCACCATGTCCTGGCAGGCGCCGGGTGGCACCTGGACGACCACCTCGTCCACCAACGATACCGCCGGCACGTTCACCGCGGGCTCGGCGGTAGGCTCCTACCAGTTGGCCGCGGCCGCGGGCGGGAAGAGCCAGACCGCCGCGGTCACGATCGTTCCGCCGAACCCGAACGCGAACGTGGTCGTCAACGCCGGCCAGACCTACCAGACCATCGTGGGATGGGAAGCCACGCTGTCCGACGGTTGGGGGTTCTCCGCGGCGGGATATGCCGCGCTGGCGGCCCTCACGGCCGAGATCGGCATCAATCGGATCCGACTCCAGAGCCACCGGCAACATCATCGAATCGGTCTCTCCGGCCCAGACCGGCAACTGCGCCGGGGCCAGCAGCCAGTGGATCGGCCAGAACGACAACTCGGATCCGAACTCGGTCAATCCGTCAGGCTTCCGATGGCATTGCTTCGACCGGCTGGTGCAGAACTACGTCCTTCCGGTAAAGGCGGCGGTCGAGGCGCGGGGCGAGCCCTTCGTCCTCAACACCTGCTACGTGGGCTTCAGCGCCACCGCGAGCTTTCAGCAGAGCTCGCCGGCGGAGTATGCCGAGTTCGTCGTGACGGTGCTGAAGCACCTGAAACAGACCTTCAACCTCGAGCCCGACATCTGGGAAGCTCGTCTGGAGCCTGACAACGGCAACACGGCGATCAGCGGCGCCCAGCTGGGGGCCATGATCGCGGCCGCCGCGCCCGCGGTGCGGGCCGCCGGCTTTCAGAAGGTGAAATTCGCCGCTCCCTCGACCCTCGACTCGAAGAAGGCCGTCCCCTATTTCGACGCCATTCGAAACACGGCCGGCGTGGCGCCGTACCTCGCCGAGCTGACCTATCACCTCTACGGATCACCCGGCGCCACGACCCTGAACGGCATCAAGACGACCGCCGCCGCCGCGGGTGTCCAGACGGCGATGCTCGAGTACACGACCGCGACCGCCTCCACCCTGCTCGCCGACCTGACCAAGGCGGGCGTGTCGTCCTGGCAGCAATACGGCCTGGCCGGGCCTTATCCCAACGCGCCCAGCCTGATCAAGGTCGACACCCTGACGGAGTCGATGGAGATCCGGCCGGCGGCGTATCCGTTGATCCAGTTCTTCAGGCACGTGAGGCCGGGAGCGGTGCGGATCGGGGTGACGTCGACCACCGGCACGATCGCGCCGGTGGCCTTCCGAAACGCCAACGGGAAGTTCGTGGTAGTGGCGAATACGACGGCCGGGGCGACCCTCAACGTGAGTGGCGTGCCCGCGGGAACCTACGACGTCAGCTTCAGCACCAGCGCGGCGCCTGGCGCGGTGGGGGCGCCCGTGACAGTGGCGGCCGGCGGGGTCCTGACAGCGAGCATTCCGGCGGCGGGGACGATCACGCTATCCCAGCGGTGACCCGAGCCGCCTCGAAGGCGTGGACCCCGTCGAGGCGGCCGTTGCCGTAGTAGGTCCGATGGAGGACCCGGAAGCCTGAGCGCTCGAGCAGGCCGTAGAACGCCTCCTCGCTCACCAGCCGCTCGTGCATCTCGCCCGCGATCACGCCCACCTGCGCCAGGCGCGGCCCCAGACCTTCGAGGGCGTCGAGCTCACTTCCTTCGACGTCGATCTTGAGGAGGTCGATGCGGGGGAGATCGTGCTCGGCCATCACGTCGGCGAGGGTGACGCCCGGCACCACCACCGTCGGGGCGTCATCGAGCGAGGTGTCCACGGCCGAGTGCAGCGCGCCGTGCTCGGCTAGATGGAGCGCCACCGGCGCGGCCGTCTTCGCGACCGCGGCGCCGAGCACGGTGGCACCGGGAAGCGAACCCACGTTCTCCCGGAGCAGCCGGAGGTTGTCGGGCGCCGGCTCCAGCGCGACGATCCTGGCCCCGGGATACCGAGCCGCGAACCAGAGCGAGGCGACCCCGATGTTCGCCCCGGCGTCGATGATGATGGGATGCGGAGGCAGCGAAGTTCGGAGCTCGTACTGCCGCTCGTGGAAGATCTCGGCGAGGGTATAGATGTCGGAAAGTCGGATCCGGAGCGGCACCACAGTGCCCCCGACGCGGAGCCGGAGCGCCGCCTCGGTGGTGTCGGTCGTGCTATGCAAGCTCCGCTGATAGGCGCGGAACAGAGTCTTTCGGGAAGGCCAGTCGGCGGCGTATCGCCCGAGGAACGCGGCAGCTTCGCCCAGCCGGCGGATCCGCTGCGCCAGGGCCACGTACGGTCAGGCTGAGCGGCGAAAAACCTTCACGACCTTCTTCGACACGCCGACCAGCTGGCGCCAGAAGATCATGATCGCCCCACCGATCGCCCCGAGAATCGAGGTGAGCGGCAACAGCTGGTCCGGACCCACGTAAAGAAGCATCATTGTCTTACCGCTCTCGGTTGATTCGACGTTATCTCGCCCGTCGGGAAGCGCCGGGTGGCGCTACCGGCCGACGGCCTGATCCACTGGCGGCACCGCCGCCGACCGCTCGGCGGGAGTTCCGCGGAAGCGGGCCGGGTCGCCTTGGGGAGCCTCCCGAACCGCGGTAGGCTTCACGCCCCGGATGCCCTCCCAGATGATCCTCACCAGGAACCGGGTGCCGTGGCGCACCACCCGCGACTTCGGCTCGCCGCCGGCTCGGGCCCGCTCGTGGCTGGTGATCTCCACCACCCGATAACCGCGCCGGAGGGTGTTGGCGATCAGCTCGATCTCGATCTCGAACGCGCGCGACGTGTACTCGAACTCGGTGAAGACGTCCCGCCGGAATACCTTGAAGCCGTTCAGCGCATCGGACAGGTACCGGCCGGTGCAGAGCCCCAGCGACGCGCTCAGGAAAACGTTGCCGAGCGCGCGAATATGCGTGTACTCCTCGCTCCCACCGACGACGCGAGACCCGATGACCAGACCCACACTGGGATCGGCCAGGGCCTCCAGAAACCGAGGCAGCTCCTCCGCCCGGTGAGAGTAGTCCGCATCCATCATAGCGATGATCTCGCCCCGGGCGCCAGCGAACCCGAGCCGGAGCGCCATGCCCTTACCCCGCCGGCCTTCGTTGGACAGCACCTTGGCTCCCCGAGCCCGGGCCAACTCGGCCGTGCGGTCGGTGGAGTGGTCGTCGACCACCAGGACTTCGAATTCGTACCCCGGGACGGAGGCCGCCGTCGCCGCCAGGTCGTCGAGCACCATCGGCAGGTTCGCCTCTTCGTTCATCGCCGGAATGACGATGCTGACCAGCGTCATCTCGTTGCCTCTCGGAGCGGGGTCGGACGTCGGAAGCCCCAATCAGATCCTGCGGTTCGCCTCGCCCAGGCAAAGCACGAAGCGGGCCAATCAGCCAGGGCCAGCCGGCCCCGATCGTCGGGCAGCAGCGGCCTTTGAGCGCCTTTCCCGGCCGGTCCCATCCATCGCTGTTGCGGGGTCGCAACAGCCTGATTGGGCCCCCCGTGCCACAGTGAGCGGACCGGAGCTCGGCGGCCTGACGGCTCAGCCGCCCACCACCCGCTCGAACAGTCCCAGGTTCTCGCCCAGCCAGTCGCGCATCCGAGCCACGCCGTCGGCCGTGGCCACCTTGGGTGCCCACCCGAGGTCGCGCCGGGCGCGGGTGATGTCGCTCACGTAGACCCGCTGGTCACCGGGCCGCCAGTCCGCGAAGCCGTATTCGAGGCGGCGCCCCATCTGGGAGTGGAGCAGGTCGATGAGCTCGAGCAACGACAGGGTGGAGGTCGGGCCCCCACCGATGTTGTAGGCCCGGCCCGCGATCGTGTCGATTCGCTCGACGGCCGCGTCGTAGGCGGCGTGGAGGTCGTCCACGTAGAGCACGTCGCGAACCTGCATCCCGTCGCCGTAGATCGTCACCGGCCGCTCGAGCAGGGCGCGGATGGTGAACCAGGCCAGCCACCCCTGATCCTCGATCCCGAACTGGTGAGGGCCGTAAATGCACGACTGTCGGAACACGACGGTCCGGAGCCGGTAGATTCGGGCGTAATCCAGCACGTACTGATCACCCGTGCCCTTGGAGCAGCCGTACGGCGAATAGAAGTCGAGCGGCCGGGTTTCCGGCACGCCGGTTGGCAGATCGACGTAGGCGTAGCGGTCGCCCTGGCGCTCGACGGTAACGTCGGTCATGCCGCCGTAGACCTTGTTGGTCGAGCTGTACAGCACCATCGGACGGTTGGCCGACTGTCGGACCGCCTCGAGCACGTTGAAGGTGCCGAGGGCATTGATCTCGAAGTCCTCCCGCGGGTTGGTAACGGAGGTGGTGACGGCGACCTGCGCCGCCAGGTGGAGCACCACGTCCGCCTCTCGCACCGCCGCCGCCATCGCGGGCAGGTCGTGCCGGATGTCGGCCCGAACGACGGCGAAGGCGTCGCCGTGCTCCTCGCGAAGCCAGGCCACGTTGTCCTCGGTCCCGGCCCGGTGGAAGTTGTCGAGCAGGGTGACCTGGTCGCCCCGTTCGAGGTAGTGGTGCGCGGCGTTGATGCCGATGAACCCGGCTCCGCCCGTGATGAGATAGCGTCGTGCCATACCGTGCTCTCCGATGCCCTTGGCTCAGCGCGCCAGTGAGTCGCCCGGCACGGGCGTCAACACGCTGATCGTGTCGAACCAGGGTGGAAGCCGGGTGCCGCCCTGCACCCTGGGGATCTCGCCCACTTCGCGATAATAGCGGCCGAGGCTGTCCCGGATTCCGCTGGGGTGACGCCAGAGCCCCTGATCGTATGCAAACTCGCGGCCGTGATAGGCCCGAACCAGGATCTTGCGGTAGTACTGATGGCGGATCCGATCCATGATCCCGGAGACGTCCGCCGTCTCGGAATAGCCGGCGTCGCCGATGGCGGCGGCGCGGTCTTTCATGACGATCCCTTCCGGGGCGTAGAGCCAGGTCCCGAAATCGAGCAGCACCCGATCCGGGGGCAGGCCCTGGAACTGGTGTTCGATGGCGCCGGCATACCGGGTCACGTCCGCCGGAACGACCGACGTCGGCACCCTGATGGCCCCGAACCCGTTCAGCACCAGGAGGGCGAGCACGGCCGCCGCCCCGTGCCGCATCCATCGGAGCCCCGCGGGGGCCGTCCCGTCGGCCAGGAGCGCCGGCTGCCGGGTCGCGGCGGCGAGAAGCCAGATCGCGGCCAGCAGGGACCCCGGTCCCATGTGGTTTCGCATCCAGGCAATCCCACTGGTATAGGCCTCCACCAGCAAGAGGCCGGTCGCCACCAGCCACAGGCCGGCCAGCCGGCCCACCAACCGAGACCGGACCAGGACGACCGCGCCGACCATCAGCGCCGCCAGATAGACCCATGCGTCGAGCAGGTGCAGGATGCTCCGGAGAACGGAGAACGGGTGGCCCCCCAGCACCGTCACCACCCAGTAGCGGAAGTTGGGCCCCCAGAGCAGCCACCCCAGCCCCACCGCCGCGCCGATGCCGCCGAAGGCCGCCAGCGTGAAGGCGGCCACGGCCGGCCACCGGAGGCGCCGATCGAAGACCAGCAGATAGACCACGAAGAACGGCGCCCAGATCCCGAGGCTCTGCTTGACCCAGAAGCCGACGGCGGGAATAACGGCCATCGCCACGAGCCAGCGACGATGCCCCGATCCGGCATACCCGACCAGACAGGCGTAGGCCACGACCGAGACCAGCAGACTCAGGGCATCGTTGTGGAGCAGGAACGTGAAGGGATTGGTGATGGTGTTGGCCCCGACCAGCACCAGGACCGCCACCCAGAGCACCGCGACCCGGAGCGAGACCCGCCGGTCTGGCCGGTCCTCGACCATCAGCAGCCGGCCGGCGGTCCACGCGCCGACGACGGCGGCCGCCACCACGTAGCCGACCTGGATCATCCGGAGCGTCGGGACGTCGGTGCTCCGTCCGAGGAGTCCAGCCAGCAGCCCGGACAGCATCGGCGCGCCCGGGGTGTAGATGGACGAGGTCAGGTCCGCGGGACTGCTGTACAGAGGGTAGCCGACGCTGAGCTTCAGGACGTCGGCGAGGAACCCGCTTTCCGACCAGAGGAGGATGTCGGCATGGAAGCGGACGGCGTCGGCGACGACGTAGCCGAAGACGCCGACCAACGCGACCGCCACCCCGGCCGTGAGCAGCTCGCTCGTGACCGCGGGATCGGCGTCCCGCCGCGTCCGGGCCGCATACCAAAGGCTGGGAAGAACACCGACCAGGGCGGCGACGATGACCACGACCAGCGCCGTCGGCTCCTCGCCCCGGCCGACCATCGCCTGGCGAACCCGGAGCAGGAGCGCCGTCAGGACGAGCCCGCCGACGACGACGAGCGTCGCGGCCCCCAACAGGGTCCGGCCGGCCAGCGGGAGGGCCGCGATCGTCCCGACGCCGTCCCGCCGGCTCGGCTCGCCCCCCGGCGCGGTCCCGGTCGACATCAGCGGTCCCGACCGGCTCTCGACCCACGAGCTGAAATCCTCACCCGATCAGCGCCTCTCGACCAGCCAGTTGTAGGTCATGCCGATCAGCCGACCGAGCCCGTACCCCAGCACGAAGGCGTAGGTGAATCCAATCAGGCTGCCGACGAACGACACCGTGTAGCCGGGGAAGAAGACTCGCAGCAGTCGCAAGTGCTGCCCCGCGTTGTCCCCTCCCTCCAGGACCAGCCAGTTGGTCGCGACGAAGAGGGCGATGCCGAGCAGCAGCCCCATCGCGATGCCCCAGGCGCGGGCATTGAGCCGCATCAGGGTTCGCTCGATCTCTCGATCCTGCCGGGATCCCGTGGTCATCGTCGCTCTCATCCCTCGATCGGATTCAGATATGGTCCAGGAAATCGCTGGTTTCGTTCAGCTCGGCCCGGGTCCGCACCAGGAAGAGCGACACCGCCATGGCGAAGTTCCGAACGAAGGCGACGAACCACCCCGCCGTGAACCCAGCGATGAACGCCCAGAGGAAACCCACGGACACGCCCGGCCAGCTGACGGCATAGCCGAAGAAGTAGGCCCGCAGCAGCGCCAGGTTGAAGCCATTCTCGCCGCGGAACAGCACGACGACCGTCGCCGCCGCCACGCACAGGCCCGCCGCCAGGCCAATCGCGACGCCGAACGCCCGCTTGTCCAGCGGGGCGAAGGCGAGGGCCGACGGTCCGGCGATGGGCCGGTCCGGCGGGGGGGGGCTCCGGGGATCAGGTGCCGTCATGGGGTCCCCCGCGGCGAGTGACCGCGGGACGAGCGCCCTGCGGGGGCGGGCGGCACCGGGCGGTTGCTGGGCTGCGGCACCGGCGGCCACTTGACGACCCCACGCTCCGCAAAGGCCTGCACCATGGCCGACGGCTTGGGATCACCGATCATGTGATGAATGATGAATGCCACCATCACCGAGACCCCGTTGACGAGGTAGTAGAGCATGTGGAACGGCATGACCGCCAAGGCAAAGAAGGCGCTGCGCCGGCGGCGAAAGAAATCGTACAGGGGAAAATTGATGATTACGACCGCCAGCACCAGGATGGCCGGTACCGCGAGCCAGCGGTGGTCGCGGGCGGCCGCCGCGGCAACGACCCCAAGCAGCGCGAGCCCGACCAGCACGGTACAGACCCGCTCCGCCATCCGGAGGTTCAGCGACTGCGAGTCCGCGGTCTCCCCCCGCTGGATCAGCAACCGGGTCCAGGGCACCCCGCGGTCCTTGAGGTCGGTAACGAGCATCCCGAACAGGGTCCAGCGTTTGAGATGTTTGCCCTGGATCTCGGGCAAGAGGAGGATCCGATGGCCGTGATCCCGGAGCCGATGGCCCAGCTCGATGTCCTCGATCTGGGGACGAGAGAAGTGCCATTCGTTGTACTTCCCGACCTCCAGAAAGGCCTCGCGACGAATCGCGCCACAGCCGGCCCAGAAGGTCTCGGCCTCGCCCCGATTTCGCCGATGCACGTAGTGGTGCAGCAGGTTCCGATACTGGGACACGATGCCGGGGGCTTCGGGGGCGTCGTCGTACGCGCCGAAGATGGCGTCCACGTCGGGCCGGTCCGCGAAGGCCCAGGCAAACTGGCGTAGGGTGTCGGGATGGACGCAGACGTCGGCATCGACGAACACCACGATGTCGCCGCGGGCCTCTTCCACGCCGCGATTGCGGGCGTACGACGGTCCTTGAGGCCTCAGGGACAGGCGGACGACCGTGTCCGCGACCTCGGCGGCGATCGCGACCGTATCGTCGGTGCTGGCGTCGTCGACGACGATCAGCTCCCAGAAGGCCCGGGGCAGATCGCTGGCGGCCAGGGCCGCCAGGCTCCGAGGCAGGACCTTGGCCCCGTTGAACACCGGGACGATGACCGAGAGCATGGGGCGGTCGAAGGTCATCCGCCACCCCCGTTCCCGGCCAGCGCCCGCCGGACCCGGCGGGCCTGCCGGCGGAGCCAGACCCCGCCCTGAAAGCCGGAGCGGGCCCACCCGTCGAGGCCCTCCACCCCCCGAAAATAGAAGGCGTCCAGCCGGGGCAGCCGACGGAGATCCTCGGCCGAGCCCAAGAGCCGGTATTCCGTGGTCACCGCCCCTCGGTAGTCGCGGGCGGCCGCCTCGGCCACGGTCCCGTCGACGGACCCGTAGGGATAGGCGAGCCAGGCGGGGCGGACCCCGAGCTCGGCCTCGATTCGTTCCGCGCTGCCCCGGAGCTCGCGCTCGAGGCCGGCTCGATCGAGCCGGGTCAGGCGCGGATGGGTCATGGTGTGCGAGCCGATCGTCACTCCCTGCTCGGCCAGCCGACCCAGCGCGGCCCAATCGAGGAGCGGGGCGACCGGAATCCCGGGGTCGGCCAGATCTCCCCAGGCATTGGTTCCGCCCACGTGCTTGGCCACCACGAACACCGTCACCGGCCACCCCCGCTCGAGCAGGGCCGGGGCGGCCACGGTGGCGAAGCTCTCGAACCCGTCGTCGAAGGTGAGGGCGACCGCATCGTCCTCGCCGGGTGCCACGATCTCGTCGAGGGACAGGACCCGCACCTGACCCCGGGCCAGCCACGCCACGTGGCGCTCGAAGCCGGCCCGGTCGATCGAGATCGGCGAACCGGAGTCGTCGATCGAGTGGTAGGTGAGAATGGCGCGCATGGGCGGACGCTAGCTCCCCCGGACCAGGAGGGGAATCCCCGTGGTGCCGGGTGCCGCCGACCGCCGAGCGGCCCGCGCGACCGGCCGACCCAGGGACGGCGGGACCGAGCCATCAGGATCGCCCCCGAGCCGGCGCACGACCCCATCGGCGCCCTTTCGTTGAGCGACCGCCCGGACCAGATCGAGGTAGCGGGCCACCACCACCTCCTCGCGCCAGCGGGCCTCGAATGCCGCCCGGCCGGCCGCGCCGAGCCGGGCCCGGTAGTCGCGATCGCCGGTGAGCCGACTCAGCGCGGCGGCCAGCTCGGCCGGGGTGGAAAAGAGCTCGCCGCCCCCGCTCTCGAGGAGCTCCGGCAGCGGGCCGATCCGCCGGGCCACCACCGGCACGCCGGCCCGGAAGGCCTCGATCACGACCATCCCGAAGGTCTCATAGCACACCGACGGCACGATCACCGCGAGCGCGCCGCGATAGAGGCGCGCCAGATCGTCGGCCTCGACCGGCCCGAGGAACCGAATCCGCTCGGCCCCGGCCGCCTGGCGGCGGAGGGCCCCGCCGTGCGATCCCTCGCCGGCAATCAGCAGGTCGGGGCCCTGCCCCTCGCGGAAGAGGGGCAGCACGTCGTCCAGACCCTTGATCCGTTCGAGCCGCCCGGCAAACAGCACATACGGGCGGGGATGGGGCGCGGGTTGCGGTCGATCGGGCAGCGGCGAGTCCTCGAGGAGATCGGGCAGCACCTCCATCTCGCGCGGAAAGCCGAACTCGGCGTGCTTGGCCCGGCTGAACTCGCTCAGGGCGATGAAGGCGTCGACCTGGCGAAGCGCCCGGGTCAAGGTCCCCGTGTAACGCCAGAGCTGGGGTGGGCGCCGAGCCCGGAGCTGACAGCGGAGGCACTGCCGCCCCGGACAGGCTTCCCGCCCGTGCCGCCACAGGACGTGGGTCGGACAGACCAGCCAGTGCTCGTGCGCCAGGTAGAGCTTGAGGCCCGAGCCGAGGGCCAGGAGGCCGGGGCCGCCGAGGAGGGACACGTTGTGAAAATTGATGACGTCATAGGCCCCGGCCTCGAGCAACCGCCGAAGGGGGCCCCGGTTGAGCACCGGGCGACCCAGCTGCTGGGTCAACAGGGTGGAGAGTCGGGGCCACCGGGTCCGGAGGGTCACCACCTCGACCCCGGGAGCCGCGGCCCGCGGGGCCGGCTCGGGACCGCCGAGGGCGCGATAGGCGTCCGCGTCGTGGATGACCGTAACCCGGTGTCCCGCCCGGACCAGACCGCGGGCCAGACGCTCCACCGCGATCCCGTCGCCCCCGAAGTTGTGGGGCGGGTAGAAGGTGGTCAGAAAGGCGAACCGGAGCCCGCTCACGCCGCGGCCTCCCGGAGCGCGTCCAGGGCCATCCGGGCCCCCCGCGGCCAGCTCAGGGCGCTGGCCTGGACCCGGGCCCGGGCGGCCATCACCCCGCGAGCCGGAACGTCCTCCAGCAGCGCGGTCATGGCCCGGGTCAGGCCGTCGAGGTCACCCGGCTCGACGAACCAGCCCCCGCCCTGGAGCAGTTGAGGCAGAGGGCTGGCGGTGGTGGCGATCACCGCCGCCCCGCAGGCCGCGGCCTCCACGGCCGGGAGCCCGAACCCTTCGCACGCGGAGGGCAGCAGCAGCGCCACCGCCCCGCTGTAGAGATGCCGGAGGGCGTCGTCGGGAACGAACCCGGGCCAATGCACCAACGAATCGGTTCCCTGGGCCGTGATCAGACCCCGAATGCGGGCCTGGTCGCTGTGAAAGACGTCGCCGCCGGTCGTTCCGACCAGGAGCAGGTGGGGCGCCGGCCCCCGGGTGGCGGCCACCACCCTGGCGTGGGCCTCGACCGCGACCAGGAGGTGCTTGTGGGGGTTGAAGCCCCCGACGTACACGAACCAGGGCGCGCCGGGTGGCACCCCGACCCGCTCGGCGGCCTCGGCGGACTCCGCCGCCGACTCCGAGGGCCGGAAGGCGGCGGCGGGCGCTTCGAGGGCAATCCGGATCCGCGAGGGCGCGACGCCAAGAACGGAGGTGATGTGATCGGCCGCGAAGTCGGACACGGTCAGCACCAGCCGGGCTTGCCGGAGCGCCAGGCCGACCTTGAGCCGCCAGAAGAGGCGGGCTCGGGGGGTCGGCAGGGTGAGCTCGGGAAACTGGTCGGCGATGGCGTCGTGGACGGTGATCAAGGCCCGCATCCCAGGCGGCAGCGGGAAGTAGGTGTAGACCGTCGGCGAGAAGAAGACGTCGGGTCGGATCCGAGCCACGGCCCAGCCGAGGCGGAGCATGTCGACGGGCGATCGATAGCCGTCGGCGGACGCGGCTTCGGTGGCCGAGCGACCGAGCGCGACGGTAACCCGGCGGGCGTTGGGCGCCTCGAGGTCGAACTGCGCGGCCGACCGAGGGTCGAGGACGAACACGAACTCGTCGTCGGGAGCCTGGGCGACCAAGGCCGGCAGGAGCTGGCGGGTGAACCGACCGTAGCCCCGCCCGTTGGCCCAGGAGGTCGCGTCGACCGCGATCCGCATCCCTGGTACCCCTACCCCACCGACGCGGCGGTCGGGCCGGGCTTCTCGAGCCGCTGCTCCTCGTGATACTCGAAGTCGGTATTCACCTGCCAGATGTCGTGGCTCGCCCCGAGCATGTTCCAGACGGCCATCATGGCGGTGAGCATCGAGTGATCCTGGTTGTTGTACTTGTGCATCCCGTTCCGGCCGACGGTGTGCAGGTTCGAGATGGGATCGATGGCGTCTCGGATGGTGTCGAGATGCCGCCGGTAGGCGGAGTCGTACACCGGGTACGCCTTCGGCATCCGGATCACCGCGCCGTCCCGCACCTCGGTGGCCCGGGCCAAGCCGAGGGCTTCGAGCTCGGTCGCCGCCTGGGCGATCAGGTCGGGGTCCGGCCGGGACCACAGGCCATCGCCTTCGAAGCAGAAGTATTCGAGCCCGAGGCAGGTCATGCCGGGGACCGGGACCATGGCCCGGCTCCAGTTGTTGAAGTTCTGGATCCGTCCCACCTGGACGCCGGGAGTGTGGATGTAGATCCAGTTGTCCGGGAAGAGGTCCTCGCGCTCGATCATCAGGGCCACGACGAGAAAATCGCGGTAGCCGAGCCCCCGGGCGGCCTCCAGGACCGGAGCCGGCGGGGCCGGGTCGAACGCGTCCACCAGGTTCCGGAGCGGCAGCGACGAGATCACGTGGTCGGCCTCGAAGCGCCGCTCGCCGTCGGGGGTCACGGCCCGGACGGCCCGGACCGAGCCCTGCTCGACCTCGAGCGCGGTGACCCGATGTCGCATCAACACGCTGTTGCCCATCTCGACGACGCGATCGCGACAGGCCTCCCACATCTGGCCGGGACCGAGCCGGGGGTACTGGAACTCGTGAATCAGGGTCTTGATGTCCGTGGACCGTCGGGTCAGGGCGGTCGCCGACAGGATCGCCTTGGCCAGCGACAACCCCTGAATCCGCTGCGCCGCCCATTCGGCTCGGAGCTCGGTGCAGGGCATCCCCCAGACCTTCTCGGTGTAGGTCTTGAAGAAGATCTCGTAGAGACGCCGGCCGAACCGGTTGGTGACCCACTGCTCGAAGTTCTCCTCGACCGGATACGGACGCCAGTGCCACCGGAAATAGCTGAGCATGATCCGGCAGGCCTCGATCAAGCCCAGCCCGCTCAGCGCGTTCATGGCCTTGAGGGGATAGTCGAAGTACTTGCCGTTGTAATGGATCCGGCTCATCCGAGGAACCGAGATGAACTCGTCGCCCAGGATCTCGTACCAGAGATCTTCGACCGGCTTGATCTTGGTGAAGAAGCGATGCCCGCCGATATCGAAGCGATACCCCTGATACTCGGCGGTCCGCGAGATCCCGCCCACCACGTCGTCGGCCTCGAGCACGGTGACCGAGACGCCCTCCTTCGAGAGCTGGTAGGCGGCCGTGAGGCCGGCCGGTCCAGCGCCCAGCACCAACACCCGGTCACCCGGCTCGAGCCGAGCGACCTGACGCGGGCGGGATTCCGAATTGGCTGCCGTCATGTCAAGGGCTTCCGATCAAGCTAGCGAACCCGGCCGAAGGCGTCGCCCGGTCCGAACCAGTAACCAACGATCTCCCCGGCGGCCCACGCCAGGGTGAACCACCCGAGCAGCGGAAGCGAACGCACCAACTCGTTCCGATGACGATGCTTGCGCCAGACCGTGGTCACCACCCGCCAGAAGATCATGGGCGGAAGCGCGAAAGCGGCCAGGCCGGTTCCAACCCGTCGAGCAAGGCTCGCGCCACGGAATCGCGAGCCAGCGTAGGCCCGGGAGTACAGATACCGCTGCGACGTGTAAAGCCCTACCGTGTAGTGCATTGCATGGCCGACCACGATCTCGGGCCGGCTGTAGAGCTCGACCCCTCCATCCCGAATCGCTTGATGCAAGCGGTCTTCCCAACGCCCTTCGGCGATCACGTCCCGGTACTGCACCAGGAGCTCGCGGTCGTAGACGGTGTTGTTGCCCGGCAGGCCGGGCACCGGCCCCTCCGCGATGGGGGGGATCATGTGGTGGTACTCGCAGAGGAAGGACGCCCAGTCCACCAGGGTATCCGTGGCCGCGTTCTCGACCGATCCGCCGACGACCCGCTCGCCCCGGGCCTGGGCCTCGAGGAGCTGCCGCGTCCAGCCCGCCGGCACGATCACATGGTCCTCGATGACGGCCACCGAGGGAGCCCGGGCCGCGTCGAAGCCAAGGGCCCGAAGGGCCGGAATCGGGGTGCCCACAGGCGCCGACAACAGCTCGACCCAGGGGTACTCGCGGGCCACCCAGTCACGGGTTTGGCCGCCGTGACGCTCGACCACCATGACCTGGAGCGACGCCCGCTCGCGCTCCCGGGCGAGGGCACCGAGACAGGCGGAGAGATCGCTCGGGTCGTTGACGAAGGGGATGAGGACGCTGAGCTCGGGCGCCGGCGGGCTCACGCGTCGGCTCCCGGATGAACGGCCCCGACCTGGTTCAGCTGCGCGGGCCACTGGGCCGGGTCGACCACCAGACGGCGGCCCACGTCCACCACCGCACGGACGGGCACGATGCGAATGACGTCGCCGCTGGCGGCGAGGGCGCCCTGCCGGCGGGCTTCCCCAGGGTCGCCACCCGACACCGCCACCACCTTGGCGGTAGGCAGGTGGCGTCCAATACCCGGGACGGGCCGATCATCGGTCACCACGATTACCTCCAAGGCGTTCGAGCCCGCGAGCAGCGACCCGAGGCAGGCCCAATCCTCGAATCCGGCAGTCTCGATCAAGACGACCGTCAGCGTCGGCACGGGGGCCGATGAGGGCCGGGACTCGGAAACCATGTCGATCGACGCTATTCCCTCGGAGGTTCAATCCGGCGACCGGGCGATCCGTCCCGGGGGTCGGAACCCCTCGATGCAATGGCGATGCCCAAAACACGGCCATTCGGTCCGATGGAACAACGCAACAACTGTAGCTAAGACACAACACCACAAAAGCGTGGCGCAGTGCCGGCGCGACATGGGTTACATTGGCCCTGCCCTTGCCCCAGTGGACCCACCCCGATGACGGCCTCGCCCCTGCGCCCCGAACCCTCCGATCCGCTGCCGGACCGCTCCCTGGATCGCACCCTGGTCCGCGGGGTGGCGTGGACGGCCATGGTGAAGTGGGGGTCGCAGGCGTTCAGCTGGACCGCGGTGATCGTCCTGGCCCGGCTGCTGAGCAAGAGCGACTACGGCATCGTAGGGATGGCCACCCTCTACCTCGGCTTCGTCGCGGTGCTCACCGAGGGCGGCCTGGGCACCTCCATCATCGCCCTCCGGCAGATGAGCCGGGCGGAGATCGCGCAGTTCAACAGCGTCGCCGTGCTGATGGGGCTGACCGGCGCCCTGGCCACCTGCGCGGCGGCCGTCCCGCTGGGAATCTTCTTCCGAACGCCCGAGCTCCCCTGGGTCGTGGTGGCCCTGAGCGCCAACGCCCTGCTCTCCTCCAGCCGCCTGGTGCCGACGGCGCTGTTGCAGCGGGACCTGCGCTTCCGGGGGCTGGCGCTGGTGGAAGGCGCGCAGGCCATCACGACCACGGCCACGACCCTCGTCCTGGCGCTGTTGGGCTGGCGCTACTGGGCCCTGGTAACCGGGGGCATTCTGGGCAACGCGGTCGGGGTGGTGGTGGCCTATCTGCTGTCGCCTCACCCGTTCGCGCGGCCCCGCCTGGCCGAGTTGGGGCGCTATTTCCACTTTACCAGGGACGTGCTGATCGGGCGGCTGGCCTGGTACGCGTACACCAACGCCGACTTCCTGGTGGCCGGGCGGGTGCTGGGCACGGCGGCGCTGGGGGCCTACACCTTCGCCTGGACCATCGCCAGCGTCCCGGTCGAGAAGGTCACGGCGCTGGTGACTCGGGTCACCCCAGCGTTCTTCAGCCGGCTCCAGCACGACCGGACCGGCACCACCCGGATCCTGATCAACATCACCGAGGCCCTGACCTACCTGACCCTGCCGGCCAGCGTCGGGCTGGCCCTGGTGGCCGACGACTTCGTGCGGCTCTACCTGGGTCCCCAGTGGACCGAGGCCATCCGGCCGCTCCAGATACTGGCCGTCTACGCCACCATCCGATCGGTGGTCACGCTTTTTCCGCAGATCCTGACCATGCGGCGGGACACCCGCTTCCTGATGTGGAACGGCCTGGCCACCGCGATCGCGCTGCCCACGGCATTCTATCTGGGCAGCCGGTGGGGAGCGGCGGGCATCGCCGCGATGTGGGTCCTGGTGTACCCGGTGTTCGTGATCCCTCTGTTCGTCCGGACCGCCAAGGCGCTCCAGCTCCCGCTGGGTCGCTACTTCGCCGCCTACTGGCCGGCACTCCGGGGCACCGCGGTTCTGGCCGCGAGCGTCGTGGCGGCCCGAGCCTGGCTGCCGGGCACCATCGGGCCGGTCGGGCGACTCTTGGCGGAGGTCGCGGTGGGCGCCGGTGCCTTCCTGCTGGCCGGCATCCTGCCCCAGCGGGCTCGGCTGGCTCAGCTGCGGGGCCTCTTCCGCGGCGGGCCGGTTCCGCCGCTAGCCGACGAGGCCGACGCAGCGACCCCGGGCTGATCAGGCCCGGCGGTCAGGGGCCCGCGTTCCGGCTCAACCGCTGCCGGAGCGCCCGCACCACCCGCGCGGCCAGGAACCGAAGCTCAGTCCCGTACTGGCCCCGCCAGGGCGGCGGCGTGGTCTGGTACCCGAACTCGCTCAGCACCCGGCCGGCGCGCTTCTCGAAGCAGATCTCGGTGGCCGGGGACATCTCGGTGCGCCACCGATCGGCGTTGTCGGCCCGGGGGCCTTCGCCGATCAAGGGCCAGATGTGGCGCTTTTCGGCCGGGATGGACCGGTCCAGGCGGTCGGGATAGGTCAGCATCTGGTCGGAGAAGGCCAACCCCAGGAACCGGCACACCTCGTCGAGCGTGTCTCGCGGAGCCGCGACCAGGGACTCGTACTTGATCTCGCAGTATCGGGCCGGCCCGAGGAGGTTGCCCATCCGGCGAGCCCACCACACCTCCTCGCGCCAGGCCTCGGCGCAGGCGAGCAGATCGTCGAAGCCGAAGCCTTGCTTGAGATGGGAGAGACAGGCTCCCCGGCCGTCCCGGACGATGTGGATGATCCGGCAGCCGGGGAACCACCGGTCCAGGAGATCGATTCGGGTGGTGTTTCCGGGATCCTTGTCGCCCCAGAGGCGCTTGCCGTACTGTGCGGCGTAGGCCGAGTAGAACGCCGCGATGAGCCCGGGGTAGCCCGGCTCGGACCAGTGGGCCAGGACGCCCTCGACCGTCAGCGGCACCTGCCAGAGCTCGATCCGGGGCTCGGCCAGGAGGGCCGCGACCACGTTCCGCCGGGGGGCATCGGCCCCCAGATCGCCGAACCGCGGGAGCTCGGCCTCGAACCGCCACCACAGGCCGGTCACGTCCAAAGGAACGGCGATCTCGGGATGACTATCGAGCATCACCCGGAGCAGCGTGGTTCCGCTCCGCTGAAAGCCGACCACGAAGAATGGGCGTTCGCTGCTGCTCACGTGACCTCCCGAGGGGGTGCCCGGCCGCGCGGGACCGCGAACCGGTGAGCACGAAACGTGCAAACCGGCCGCCCGTCAACCGGCCCGCCGTGATCCCGATTCGGGGAGAACCGGGGTATTCTGCCAACCCATGGCCGCCATGCGTGACATCCTCGAGAGCGTGCGTTCCAGAGTCGCGTCGGTGCGAGCCCACCCCGCGCTCAACCGGCTGGCCCGGCGCGAGCTCGCGTCCGATCGGGCCGGACGCCACCCCGTCGACCCGGACCACCGTCCCCATCTGCTCGAGGCCGTGGCCTGGCTCGGTCGGGCCCAGGACGCCACCGGGACCGGCGGCGTGGCGCGGGGTTACAGCCTGGCCTACAGCGCCTACTTCCGATCCCGGGGCTGGCAGCCGCCCTACCCCGAGACCACCGGCTACATCATCCCCACCCTGCTCGAGGCCGGCCGGGTGCTGCGCGACCCGGCCCTGACCGAACGCGCGATCCGAGCGGCCCACTGGGAAGCGGACCTGCAGCTCGACTCCGGCGCGGTCCAAGGCGGCGTGGTGGGCGAGGGCCGGTCGCCGGCGGTATTCAACACCGGCCAGGTGATTCTGGGATGGTTGGCGGCGGATCAAGAGACGCCCGAGCCCCGGTTCCGCGAGGCCGCGCGGCGGGCCAGCCAATGGCTGGTGGAGGTCCAGGAATCGGACGGCCTCTGGCGCAAAGGGAATTCCCAATTTGCCCTCGGCGAGCCGACCCTGTACAACGCCCGGGTGGCCTGGGCCCTGGCCGAGGCCGGCGCCTGGTTGGGCGAGACCGGCTTCACGGAGGCGGCCCGACGCAACCTGGGCGAGGTGGCCCGACAGGTCGCGGCCAACGGGTGGATCCCGAGCTGCTGCCTCACCGACCCGTCGGCGCCGCTCCTCCACACCCTCGCCTACACCGTGCGAGGCCTGATCGAGGGCGGCCGGGTGCTCTCCGACGCCGGCGTGCTCGACGCCGGCGCGCGAACGGCTCGAGCCCTCCTGGCCCGGGTCGAGCCCGACGGGCGGATGAGCGGCCGCTTCGACCAGGACTGGCGGGGCACGGTGTCCTGGAGCTGCCTGACCGGCCAGGTCCAGATGGCCAACAACTGGATGAGGCTGACGGCCATCACGGGCGACCAGTCGTGGCTCCAACCGGTGGGCCGGGTCCTGGCCTTCGTGAAATCGACCCAGAACCGAGCAACTCGAGACCCGGGCCTCCGGGGTGGCATCAAGGGATCCTGGCCGCTCGACGGCGACTACGGTCGCTACGAGCTCCTGAACTGGGCCACCAAGTACTTCGTCGACGCCCTGATCCGGGCCGGGCGGTCGGGCCCGGCCGACGACCCGTTCCGGCTGGCCTAGCAACCGGCGGCCTTGCTACCCTGGCAACTGTTGCAACACGGCTACACTGCGGGCGGAACGCAACGCTACTGACTATCCGGCAGCTGAAAGAGGTCCGGGTTCTGTTTCCGAGCCTCCTGCTCCCGGACCGCGTCCTGGAAGCGACGCTGGGCGGTCGGGCAGGCGTCGCCGCCGGATGAATCGGCCGCGGCCGGGCTCCGCAGGGCGAACAGCTCGGTACCCTCCCCGAAGTCTCCCACCAAGGTCAGGTCCCGGCAGATCTCGGCCAGGCGCTGGGCCAGTCCCACCGGCTCCGTGTCGGTGACCCGCGAGATCAGCACGTGGGTTATCCCGGCCCGCCGGAGGTAGGCGAGGAAATCGGCGCTCGGGCCCCGGACCGCCTGATTGGCAAAGGCCGCCTTCCGGCCCGAGTAGTAGGCGAAGGTGGCTTCGCGCTCGGCCAGCACGATGGCGCTGTCGGGCAGCCGGCGGGCGGCCACCGCCGCCTGGAGGTAGGCCCGCTCGGTCTTGGTATAGCAGGTGGCAACCGGATCGGCGTGGTCGCAACGCCAGCCGCGCTGGATCACGTCCCGGCTTCGCCGCTGGGTGCCGGGCACCAAAAGGGCCGCCACCAAGAGGGGACCGAGCACGGCACCGACCCGCCCCGCCCGCCGCCCGATGGCCCATCCGCCGGCCACCAATCCAAGCCCCACCAGAGGCACGAGCGGATGGAGGAAGCGACGGTCGGCCCAGGGCCAGATCAGGAGCACGGCGTAGATGGCGCCGGCAACCAGGACCGCGGGTCGGAGCCGGCGCCAGAGCACCACCAGGCCGGCCAGGCCCACGGTCGCGAGCAGGGCCACCCAGCCGAAGTTGTCGATCAAGGTGCCCTCGACCTGGGGGAACCCCATCGAGGCGGGCAGGTGCCCCAGAGTGTAACGAGCGGTGCGGATCTCGAGACCCCGGGCGCGCTCCACCAGCGGGCTCCGCCCGGTTCGCTCGGCGCGGTCTCGCTCGAGACGGACCAGGTCGCCGGCATAGGAGCGGCCGACCACCTGTCGAGGCCCCACGAACGACCAGGTGAGCCAGGGACCGAAGAGCAGCGCGGCCGCCAGCCCGAAGCGGAGAGCCCAGCGCCCCCGGCGGGCGAGGAGCAGGTGAACCAGCACCGCGGCGATGACGCCGATCCCGACCGACCGCATGAAGGCCGAGGCGATCGCCGCTCCGCCCCCGAGCAGGGCCCGCTTCCGGGTGAGCTGGGGGGCCGCGAAGGCCCAGACGGTGAGCATCGCAAAGAAGAAGAACGCGGCCTCGGCCTTGAGCCGTCCACCGAAGGTGATCAGCAGCGGGTTGAAGGTGGCGATGGCGAGCACGACCAACGCCGCCGGGGGTGGCAGCACCCGGCGGGCGGCGTCCAGCAGGAGCACCAGTCCCCCCAGGGACAGCAGGAGGGGCAGCACCAGCAGCAGCTCGAGCCGGTCGCCGACCAGGGCCAGCGGCGCGGCCAGGAGCAGCGGCCATCCCGGCGGGTACTGGACGTGGAGCGGCGGGTGGGGCAGGTAGAGGTCGCGGTAGGTGCCGTGGAGCAGCGCCTTGGCGAGCGTGTAGTAAATGGCGTCGTCGTTGCCGGAGCCGATCCCGGGCAAGCGCGCGATCCAGGCCAGCACCAGGTATCCGGCCAGGAGGGCGGCCGCCACCCACCAGGCCCAGGGCGGAAACGGCGCCGGGGGTTCGGGGCAGCCGGGCTCGACGGCGCCGCCGGCCTGGGTTCGTGTGGGCGCGGTCATGACGTCGCGGTCAGCGAAGGAGGCCGTCGTAGAGGTCGGCCAAGTGGGCGGCGCAGTGGCGGATGTCGAAGGCCTCGAGCATCCGCTGCCGCATCGCGGCGCCGTCGGAGGTCACGGTGTCGGGCGCCTCGGCATAGGCGGTGAGGCGATCGGCGATGGCGGTGGCGTCGCGCTCGGGGACCAGACGGTCGGCCAGCGGTCCGTACAGGTATGGGATATCGCTGTGCCGAGTCGAGACCACCGGCATGCCGCTCAGCATCATCTGCTGGATCACGAAGGGGGTGCCCTCGGCGTCGCCGTCCCGGGCCACCACGCTCGGGGCGGTGAACACGTGGCAGCGGAGCGCCAGGTCCATGAGCTGCTTGAACTCGAGCCAGTGATACCGCTCGACCACACCGCCCAGGTCGAGGCGGTCGATCGTGGCCAGGATCTCTGCCCCCGCCTCCGCGTCGCCGGTCCGCTGGCTCACGTCGCCGACGAGATGGAGGCGGAAGGGCACCCCACGGGTCCGGAGCAGGCTCAGGGCCTGGAGCACGTAGATCGCGCCCTTCTTCTCGCGGAAGGTGCCGGCGCAGAGGATCTCCATCCGCTCGCCCCGGGCGAGGTGGCGCTCGCCATGGGGAACGTCCTCGACGTCGACGCCGAGGGCGTGGACGACGATCTTTTCCCGAGGGCAGCCCAGATCGGCGAGCGCATCCCGCATGACGGGCCCGAGCGCCAGCACCTGAGATCGACGCGCTCGAAGAGGGGACCGTAACGCTCGCGCCAGGCGGGCTCGCGTCCATGCAGGTAGACGTCGGCCCCATAGAACGCGACGGTCCAGGGGATGACCAAGGGCCGGTGCAGCTCGAGGTCCTCGACGCCGACGTAGCCGAAGTGCGAATGCAGGATGGCCGGCTGGTATCCGCCGGGCCCGGGCCAGGTCCGGCGGATAGGGACGCCGCCCGGCCGACTTTCCGCCAGACCCGATATCCAATCCGCTGCCAGGGCAGCTCGAAGGCCTCGAGATCGGGATACTGGCTCCGATTCTGAAGGATGTTCGGTCATGACGACCGGACGGTATCGCGGAACCCGCCGGAGATGATGGTACATCCAATTCATGGCCCGGCCGACGAACCGATCGGTTCGCTGCAAGGCCACCGGGCCGGCCCGGTCGTGCGACGAGGGTGACCTCACGGAACTCGCGGCATGGGCGCGGCCAGCGTCGTCATGTCGTCACCGTCTCGCCGGCGATCCGACCAGCCTCATTTCAGGTAGCCGAACTGGGCGAGGTGCTCGGAGAAGAGCGATTCCAGGATTTCCTGTTGTCGCGGCGTGAAGTCTCGGCGCCACTTCTCGTTCTCACTTCGGAATCGCGACATCCGAACCCGCCCGTTAGAAGCTGCCCGTCCAAGCAAGCCCGGCGAAGTCGGTCACGCGGCGGCACCACTGCCCCGGGTCTTCGCAGAGGTCCTCGTATCGCAGTTGCAAGAACTGATCCGGACCCAGGTCGGCACAGCTCCCGCACGGTGGCCTCCATCAGGATCCGCCACTGAATCGCCGCGAGCGCGACGAAGGACCGGCCCGACTCGGCCCATAGGGCATCGAGCTCGGGGGTCAGCGGACCCCAACGCCAGTTCGGCCGGTCCCGCCAACCCCACCACCACGGCACCTTCAGCAAGGAGCTGGCCACCGCTCGACCGTCCCGGACCACGTGCACGAAGCGACCCTCGGGAAAGATCTCGCGGAGGAAGCCCACCCGCGGCCACCCGGTGATCTTGATGACCAGGTGACTTCGCTTCGGGGTCCTCATCCGGGCGAGTGCCGACCGCAGCTGCCGCCGGGTCGACTCGAGCACGTCGTCGGCCCCCAAATCGCGAAAGGGAACCGAGAAGCCGGGATAGTAGTGGTCCCAGAACTCATTAGTACCTCCCCGGCTCCAGCCACCGCGCCCGCCGCGGGACCGAGCACCGGCAGGCTGAGTGACCGCATGGCGAGGTGGTTCCTGCCCGGGTGACCCGGGAGCGTCGGCTCGATCTCGACAGCCAGGCCGCGTGAGGGTGGCCCACCAGCAACTCGTGAAAGGCCGTCGATCCCACTCCTTCCCGCTCCGATGAGGAAGGTGCAGCTGAGCGGTTCCATTTCCATTCGGGGTGACCTCCACTCCGGTAGACGTCATGATCCCTGGGTGCGAATCTGGAAAGCCGTCGCGGTGCGACGGCCTGCCGACCCAATCAACCCATGGAACTGCCCTCGCTCGGCAGCGGCGAAGCGGCTACATTGATCGGACAAATACTATCCTCGACCGCGCTCACTTTGCACCAGACTGGAACCAACCTTCTCGCGACGGCCGCCGCGACCGGAACACGAGCGCCCCATCGGTCGGAGGTGCCGCGTCGCCGCACGCCTCTTCGACGACCGCTGCCTCTGACGTGAGCCTCAACGCTGACGCGATGCGGGTTGTGCTGCTGAGCTACCACTATCCGCCGAGCCCGGAGGTCGGCGCGATCCGAGCCAGCAAGATTGCCCGAACGCTTTGCGAAAATGGTGCCAGCCTAACCGTCGTTCGCGCCGCCTTGCCAACCGAGTCGCCGGAACCGGAGCCAGCCGGGCCCGGGGGCGCCGTCGTCAGCGTCAGGCCGGCATCGACGCCGCGAGACTGGTACCGCGAGGTGAAGGCGGCCCTCCAACCACCCCGGGCCACGAGTGACGAACAGGGGAGCGCTTCCTGGACGCCACCTCAACAGGTGAGTGCCCTCAAGCGCTTCGTCCTCTCCTTGCTCTGGCTTCCCGATCCCCTCCAGGGGTTCATCTGGCCCGCCGCCAAGGCCGCCGCCGCCGCCATTCACAAGAGCGGCCCGGGCACGGTACTCTATAGCTCGTCGCCGCCCGCGTCCGTCCAGGCCGCCGCTCTGCTGGCCCATCTCTGGACCGGGGCACCCTGGGTGCTCGAGATGCGCGATCCTTGGGTCGACAATCCCGGGAAGCCCTGGTACTGCCGAAGCGGGTTCTCCGACGCGGTGGAACGATGGCTCGAGCGCCGGTGTCTCGCCCGGGCCGATCTCGTGGTCGTCGCCTCCGACGGCATTCGGAGGCTGCTGGCGCCGAAGATGAGCGGCCGGGCCGACCGCCTCCTCACCATCCGCAACGGGATCGATCGGATTCTCGACGCCGATCGCGAGCCGACCGCGGGTCCCCGGCGGATCGTCCACGTGGGAACCTGTTACCTCGGCCGTGATCCTCGGCCGTTTCTCGCGGCGCTGGCCACGGTCGCCCGCCGGCGACGGCTCAGCGCCGAAGACGTGCAGGTGGAGCTGGTCGGCCGCTGTGAGTGGTTCAATGGCCAATCGGTCCGAGCGGTCACTCAGGAGCTGGGCATCGGAGATCTCGTCCAGTTCGTGGGCTGGCTCCCGCATGACGAAGCCCAACGACGGATCCTTCAAGCGGACCTCCTGCTGCTCCTGGCGGAGCGCCAGCCGGCCCAGGTTCCCAACAAGCTCTACGAGTATCTCGGGACCCGCCGCCGGATGCTCGTCTTCGCCGATCCAGGGGGAGAGACCGCCCGGATGGTCGAGCGCGTCGGGGGGCATGTCCTGACCACATCCGAGGACGCCGACCTCGAGACCAAGCTGGAAGGCGCGCTCCTGGATCCGCCTCCGGGCCCGTTCGGCGACCTGACGTTGCTGCGGGAATGGAGCACCTCGGAACAGCTCGCCTTGCTGGTCAGCGCCCTGCAGGCCGTCGATCGCCGCCACCGATCACCCCGTCGGACGTAGCCGCTCCCCCTGGGGCCAGCGGCAGTCTCGTCGATGGCATGCGAGTTGCGGTTTGCCTATATTCTCTTCTATGCGCGTAAGTGACCATGGTAACGTCAGTTAGCCCGGCCGAGCGGGCCGAGGAGGTTGGCCCCCTGCGGCCGACCATCAGCGTCGTCGTGCCGGTATTCAACGAGCGCGGCACGCTCGAGACTCTCCACTCCGAGCTGCAGGAGCAGCTCCGTGAGCTGGCCCGGAGCTACGAGATCATTTTCGTGGACGACGGGTCGAGCGATGGCAGCACGGAAGTCCTGCTCACGCTCGCTGCCAGGGATCCCGCGACGCAGGTTCATCGCTTCCGCTCGAACCGGGGCAAAGCCGAAGCGCTCAATCTCGGTTTCTCGGTGGCCGCCGGCGAGCTGGTGGTCACCATGGACGCCGACCTCCAGGACAAGCCGTCCCAGCTTCCGAAGGTGATCGCGGCGCTCGACGGGTACGACATGGTGACCGGCTGGAAGCAGCAGCGGCATGACCCGCTCGGCAAGACTCTTCCGAGCCGGGTCTTCAACTGGGTCACCAGCAAGGTCTCGGGCCTCGACCTTCACGACTTCAACTGCGGGTTCAAGGCCTATCGCGCCGAAGTCGTCCAAGAGCTGGACCTGTACGGCGAGATGCACCGTTTCATTCCGATTCTCGCGGCGGGTCGAGGATTCCGGGTTCGCGAGATCGCGGTCGAGCACGCTCCTCGGGTGTGGGGCAAGAGCAAGTACGGCGTAACCCGTCTGTTCAAGGGCGCCTACGACCTTCTGACCGTCCTGCTCCTGACCCGGTTCGAGCACCGGCCGATGCATTTCTTCGGAACCATCGGACTGTCACTCGGCCTGGGCGGTTTCCTGCTCCTCACCTACATGAGCTACCTGCGCCTCGTCCTCAACCAGTCCATCGGGACTCGCCCCCTGTTCTTCCTCGGCGTGGTGCTGCTCCTGGCCGGTCTCCAGCTGGCCATCGCCGGCCTGGTTGGGGAGTTGGTGGTGCGACGAACGAGGCCTGCCCGCCGCCAGTACTCGGCCTATCGCCTTGGAGCGGGTGACGGCCCAACCGAATGAGGACGTCGACTGAGCCACAGCCCCGCCACGAGGCCGTCTGGCTGAGTCTCATCCTGGCGCTCGGCACCGCGATTCGTCTCTGGGGACTCGCGTCATGGGACTGGGAGGGAGACGAGCTCTACACGCTGCGTGACGCCGCCACGCTGAGGCTTCACTCCGCCGCCGGCGGCGGACCAGGCATCGCCGCGAGGCCGATCTACTACGTGCTGCAGCACCTGCTGCTTCAGGTGTTGCCGGCCGACCACTTCTGGCTCCGCCTGCCGGCCTTCGGGTTCGGGGTCGCCGGCATCGCGGTGACCTGGTGGGTCGGGCGGCGAATGTTCGGAGGCTACGCGGGCTTGGTCGCCGCCCTGCTGGTGGCCCTGTCACCGTGGCACCTCTATGCCAGTCAATTCGCCCGCTACTGGACCCTGGTCTACCTGCTGGCGACCGCCACCTTCGGGGCCCTGGCGATCGCGATCGACACCGATCGCCGGGCCGCGTATCTGCGAGTCGCAGCGCTCTTCATCGTCGGGACGCTGACGCACCCGACGTTCGCTTTCCCAATGGTCGGCGCGGTCGTGGGGCTCCACCTGGTGACCGCGGACGGGAGCCTGTCGGTCGTCAAACCGACCCGGACGGAGCTGGTTTGGCTGTGGCTGCCGATGGGCGTTGCGGGAACCATCGGCTTCCTGGTCCTCAAGCTGATCGGACAAGAAGCGGCCCTGCAGAACGCGACCGCCCGCGGGTTCCTGGTGTCGCTGCGGTTGGTGCCCGCCATGGTGCAGTGGATGAGCGTGGCGATCGCCGGGGCGGGGGTGGCGGCCTGCGTTTGGCTCTTCCTCGCCGGGACGCCTGCGAATCGCCGATGGGCCAGCATGACGGCACTCGGGGGGACAGGCGCGTTGGTCCTCCTGTTCGCCGCCTCGTTCCGGAGCGCGGTGTACTCCGACTACGGCATCGCCGTCCTGCCGCTGATCTACATCGCGATCGGCGCCGCGGTCGCCCGGGTCGGCGCGCTCTCGGGCGCGGCCGCCGGCCCAACGGTCGTGGCCGCCGGATCACTCGCCCTGGGCCTGGCCAGCGCTCCCGAGACGATTTCGCACCTCGCCGACGGCTCCCGCTTCGACTATCGGCCCGCCTTCGAGGCCGTGAGGCAGTTGGGTCCCGATCGCTCGGTGACCAGCGGTGTCGATGACATTCAGCGGAAGGACGCACCGGATCTGCACTATGTTCCGCTCGGGAAGATGCTGATGGCCGGGGCCGATTCCAGCTTCTGGCTCATCACCTCGACCAGGCGCTACGGACTTCGAGAAGGGGGCCCCCGGCTCGAGGCGTGGATCGAGGCCCACTGCCGCGAGGTGCTCGCCCAGGAACGAGGTCGAATCGACTATCGGCGATACCGAGTCGATCTGCACTGGTGCGGCCCGGCACCGCTCCCGACCGAGCCTCGCTGAGACTCCGCCTCGGGAACGGCCGCTACGGCGCTCTCAGCCCGTCCCGGTAGACGCCGGCATACGCTTCCTCCATCGCCCGCAAGCTGTAGCGGCCTTCAACCCGAGTTCGGGCGGTGACCGCGTCGCGGTTGCGCTCGCCCCGATCACTCAGCGCTCGGAGCCAACCCTCGGCGATCGCCTCGGGATCGGCCGACGGCACCAGCCGGTGGGCCAGCTCCGGTCCGAGCACCGCCCGGTTCCCGCCCACGTCGGTCACCACCGGGCACACCCCGGCACTCATCGCCTCGAGCAGGCTCACCGAGGTCCCCTCGCTCCGGGAGGTCAGGGCGAACAGGTCCAGCGTCGCCAGCAGTGACCCCACGTCCTGGCGCCAGCCGACGAAACGGACCGCGGCGTCGAGGCCGAGCTCGCGGACTCGAGCCTCCAGGGACTCGCGTTGGGCCCCATCACCCGCGACGACCAGGCGGGTTCCGGCCGGGGCCCCCCGTCGAGCCAGCGCTGCGAACGCCTCGACCATCACATCGTAGCCCTTGATCGGCTCGATCCGGCCGATGCTGCCGATCACCGGCGCCTCCGCCGGCAGACCCAGCTCCCGCCTGAGATCGGGCGCGCCGCCCGGCCGGAGCTCGTCCGTGTCGACCCCGTTGATGATCACCCGGATCCGCTCGGGGTGGGCGACCACGCCGTTCCGGAGCCGCTCCGCCAGGGCGTCCGAGACCGCGATCACGACATCGGTGAGCCGGGAGCCGAGTCGATCCACCAGACGAGCCGCCCAGGGATCGGGGACCAGGCGGCCGTGATCGGTGTGCACGACCAGGCGGGTGCCGGCCATCCGGGCCGCTCGAGCGGCCTTGAGCCAGACGCCGCTGTGACTGTGGACCACATCGGGGCCGAGGGCGCGGACGGCCGCCGCCAGCTCCGAGGGCCGGAGCAGCGACCACGGCCGCTGCCGAGGCAGGCGATGCAGCCGCGAGGGCTCGATCGCCTCGGCCGGCGGCCCCACCTCGCCGAGCACCAGCACGTGAGCGTCGAGACCGGCTTGGGCCGACCGGACGACGAGCTGGGCCACGAGACGCTGAAGACCGCCGAAGAGGAGGTCCGGCACCACGTGGAGCACCCGGATGGGCGGGCTCACCGGGCCAGCCACCCGGCGATCCGGAGCGCGAACCCGGCGGCGGAGATCCCCGCCGGCACGTTCCACCGCGGCAGCCGGAGAGGATCGGGCTCGCGCCGCGCCAGCCAACCGCCGGACACCCGGAACCCCGCGGTGTACCCGGCCCGGGCCGCGGCGGCGACGGTCCGATCGGTAAAGAGCCCATAGGGATACGCCAACCACGGCCCGACCCGTTCGAGCCGAGCGCGAAGCCACTCGAGCGGCCGGGCCAGCTCCCCGGCGAGATCCGCCGCCGCCAGAGCCGCAAGGTTGGGGTGACCCCAGCTGTGCGCGCCGAGGGTGACGCCCGGAAGGCCGTCGAGCGCCTCCAGCTCCGCCAGGGTCGCGATCCGGTGCCAGGGCGAGAGCGAGGGAGCCGCGCCCCCCTCGCGAGCGCCCCACGCGGCGATGGCGTCCTCTCGGCCGGCCAGGTCGGTCAGCAGCCGGTCGCGGAGGCCGGTCTCCCACCCCGGCAGACCGGCGCACCGGTCCCACCACAGGGACTCGAGCCCGAGGCAGCCGGGCGCCACGAACAGCGTGGCCTTCCAGCCCCGCCGGGCGACCTCCGGGAGGGCATGGCTCACGGCGCCCAGGTAGGCATCATCGAAGGTCAGGATCACCCGCGGGCGGTGCCTGCCGGCGGCGGCCTGGCCGAGCTCCTCCATGCCCACTACATCGCAATGGCGTCCGAGGTAATCCAGCTGGGCCGAGAAATCGGAGAGGGCGAGGTGCAGCGAAGGGTCGCCGGTCCGGGCGACCTGATCGGGAACGACGTTGTGGTAGGCCAGCACCAGCAGGCGGCCCCGGCGGGTCCATCGGCCGAGCCCGGCGGCCCCGCCGGCCACCGCCACCCGCTCCGCCGCGCGCTTCCACCCGGGGCCGGCCGGACGATCACTCATCCGGACACCCCGGCGTCAAGAAGGCTGAACCCCGGGCGGCGCAACCGGCGACGGCCCCGGATGCCGGCTCGGCGACGGCTGAATCCGGCCCCGCGAGGCCGACGGCGCCGGCACGACGACCGACGGCGCCCGCATCCGGGCGGCTCGGGCTCGAACGGGGCGAGCGGCCATCGCGGGCTCGGCGGCCGCCTCCCGCCGGGCCATGAGCGCCATCATGCCGAGGGTCATCGCGAACAGCGTGTAGAGGAACGAGGAGTAGCCCGCCGACACGAAGAACCCCGCCGCGCAGTAGGCGATGAGGCTCCCCGCCACGGCCTGCCCCATCGGGCCGATTGGTCCCGCGCGGGGCGCCTTCTTGGGCTTCCCGACCCGGCGCAGGAACTTCCAGGACTTCGTACAGCGCGGCCAGGAAGAGACCGATCCCGAAGACGCCCAGCTCCGCCCCGATCTCGACGAACGAATTGTGGGCCTCGGACCATTTGAGCCCGATCCCGTACTGCTGGCGCTCCGAGATCCCTGAAATGGTGCCCTCCGCCGTCCCGAACGCCCTCGCCCCCACGCCCGTGACCGGGTGGGTCACCATGTAGCCGATCCCGCGCTTCCAGATCTCACGACGCCCGACGTCGCCGTTCCAGTTGTAGTCGTCCTTGGGATGGAAAATGGTCGACATCATCTCCCAGTACCGGTCGCCGCCAAAGACGAGCAACACGCGCGACGATCGCTCCCACCGCGCTCATCCGAGTCGACTTCGGGAGCGCGGAGAAGTTGAACAGCAGGTAGGTGCCGCACGCGACCAGCCCGATGAACCCGCCCCGCGACCCCGTCGCGACCAGGGTGTACATGAGCATGCCGAGCACCCCGAGCGCGGCCAGACGCCCGACCGGCTTGACGCCCGGACGGGCGAAGTAGACGCAAAACGGAATGGTGCCGACGAGGAGCAGCCCGAGGTCGTTGGAATCGTAGTAGACCAGGTTGCCCAGCCGCCCGTTGTGCATGCTGAAATGGGTCAGTACGAAGGACGAGTAGATCACCGCGCCGGCCATGTGCATCACCGCGTAGCGATCGAGGTCTTTGACCGACCGGATGCTGGCGGCCATCAGCACCATCACCCCGAAGGTCTTGGCGTAGTCGTTGACCAGGAAGTTGAACGACCTGCCGGGCCAAACACTGGTGGGAACGCTCACCGCCACCATGACCAGGATCCCGAGCACCCGATAGAACAGCGGGTGCATGATCCCACGCAGTCGGCGATGAGACTTCCGGTCGGCGACGAACGCGAGAACGCCCAGCGCCGGGGCGATGTACTGGATCTTGACCGAATTGAGGATCGGGATAGAGGTCCTGGATGCGCCAGACGGCCACGAAGGTCATGACCATCATCGAGACCTGGAGGAGCGTGATGCCCCCCGCCGGCTCGTCGAGCCCGACCTCGTCGACCCGGGGTACCGTCGATGCTCGATTGACCACGCGTCGATTCACTCGCCACCCTGGCATGCCAAAGAAGCTACCGGAGAGCAAGGATGCCGTGCAAGCCAGGTGCCATGCGAGGCCACGGGGCCCATCTCGCTATGTTTCGCAGTTGCTCCGGATGCCGCTGACGGCCTCCAGGCCGAACGAGTGCCACTAGCTAAGCATAAACCCTACAATAGCTTAGACAAACTAGTTCGCCGGGCGCTCACGCTGGGTGCGGTCGCGATCTCGTCCGGGATCCTCACGACTGAGTCCTACGAGCGGGACGTTGCCACGCTGACGGGGCGAAACAGCTTAGTCGGCCACGGCGATCGCCTGAGCCACCCGCTCCATGTGGCCTTCCCAGCCCTTCGGCGTGGCGAAGGTAAACGGCTCCGCCTCGCGGATGGCGCTGAGGGAGCCGGTCCAGTCGGGCACGTTGCTCACCACCCGGATGTCCTCGGCGGTGAATCCGATCAGCGGGAAGTCGGCAGCCTCGAACGCCTGACTCAGCATCGGCAGCTGGCGGTGATCGAAGCCCATGATCTCGGTCCTTACCACGTCGACGGCCACGGGATTGGCGCCGGCGATCACGATCCCGCACGGCTTGGGGTCGGCGTAGATCGGGCCGACGCCCTCACCGGCAACGATCCCGTCGACGACGCAGAATCGCTTCTTGGTGGGCTCGGGGTGGAGCTGCCCGGCCCGGTCGGCGTAGACGAGCGCGCGATTGATGTCGAGGGCCATCCGCCAGAGGGTGTCGTTGCCATACCACCCTCCGCCGCGCACCGTCTGATGGGTCGCGCCGAACAGCAGCCGTCCGCCTCGCTTGGCGAGACGATACAGGTGGGGAATCGTGTTTGGATACCGAAGGGAGGCCTGCTCCAGCCGCCGAACCACCGCGTACTCCAACCGTTGGCGCCAACCCGATTGGGCGAACTGATCGCCCCCTTGATCCGGAGTGCCCTGGGTCCGGTGCGGCAACCAGTTCCGACCACAGTTCAGCCCGACGACCCCCTTGAGCGACAGCGTCACGCCCACCTTCTGATGGGTCTTGAGCTTGGGAACGTCGATGATGATGTCGGCGCCGACCGCCGTGCCGCTCAATTTGTATTCCTGAAGGTCGCCCCGGTGGTGGCTGTTCACCTCGCTGGTGTCGTAGTCCGCGCCGTAGTACCGGCCTTCACCGCGGAAGCCATGAAAGAGGCTGGACCGACTCAGATCGACGACGACTTCACCGTCAGGGTCGCCCGGCAGCGTGTGACGCCGGACCACCACGTTGTCGCGGGTCTCGAGAAGGTCGTCCTGAGGTCGAGGACCCGCAGCTCCGGGCCTGGCCCGCTGGCTTCATAGTGGCGTTGGATCTCTCGGATGCGGTTCGCCTCATGATCTCGTCGAGATCGGAGCTCTGCATTGGGCCATCGGCCAGGCTGATTAGGCCGCGGTCTCCCAGCGCGAGCCGGACATAGTCGAGCAGCGGGCGGATCACGCTTCCGTGGGTCACGATCTGCTCCCACGAGTCGTTCAAGTGGTGCCCCTGCGCCACCCAGTTAGGCTTGATGAGCACGCGGTTACCGGGCTGCACCAGATCGTGGAAGGGACTCCATTTGGGCGTGCCGAATCGGGCCGCGTCGAGTCCGGCCAGGCGCAGCGCCTCACGCACCGTCCGTACACCCCGTTGGTCGGATCGACGGCCGCGGCCCAGGAACGTCCGGCGAGCTCCGGATAGGCCCGGGGGGGGTGAAAGGGCGCCCGGGCCACATACGCCGTCGCGTCGGAACGGCTCACCGCCACCGTGGTTGCGTCCAGCATCAGGTCCTCCCCCGCTCCATGTCGCCGGCTACCCCGCGCTCGGGCTTGGGCGGCGCCTTGACGTGCGATACGACCGCCCAAACTTGCCGTTGGCGGTTCGCGGAACCTCGGCCAACGCCTCGAGCTCGACCTCGACGGGCCCCATCCGGTCCCGCAGTCGCTGGACGATGGTGCGTCCGTCCTCCGGCGCAAATCCGGGCGCCGGGACATAGCGAATACGGATCTTCCCCACCGCCTCTTGCACGATCTGCGCCTCGCGGATCGGGAGATCCGTCTTGAAGATCGGATCGAGCCTGCCAATGGGGCGCCCGTCGGCCGTATAGAGCACGTCGTCGACCCGCCCCTCGATGGCTGCCAGATGGGCAGGGTGCGTCCGCAAGGGCAGCTGGACGCGGTCGAGAGGGCCCCTGGTTGCTAAGGCGGTAGCGAATGAGCGGCATGGCAAGGTTGCCGAGGCCGGTACATAACGTAGTCGCTCGACTGCCCGACCGGAACCGCGGCCCCGTCCGCAAGCACCTCCAAGATACCCGCCTCCGGCCACCGGTGCATGGCGCCCGAATCGCACTCCGACCCGGCGGCCACGGCTTCAGCCATGCCGTAGGTCTCGGACGGGGGCGGCGAATCCTCTCGCTCCAGAGCGCTCCGTTGGTAAGCCGCCAGCGGCTCGGCGTAGGTCAGCACGACGGCCAAACCAAGGTCGGGGCGCCCGCCGCCTTCGGTGGCGCGTTGGGCCAGCGCGTACAACGACGAGGTATATCCCTCGATGTACCGAACCCGGTACCGCCGGAGCGCCTCGAGGTAGTACGGCACCAGATCGGGCGCCAGGTGGTAGGAGGAAGAAGGTACAGCTGCCCCTGGGCCGCGTTCCAAACCCAGAATGGCGGCCGGCGTTGAGCAGCGGGCGTGACCAGCTGCCCACCCATGACCGCCCATCGGTCGCGGCCCGATTTGAGGCCGAACCACCGCCGAGTCCGGGCTTCCGTGAGTGCGTACCAGCCTCGGACGGTGTCTCGGACCTGATAGATGGAGACGGGTTTGCTGGTCGTTCCGCTGGTTTGAACGCGCAGCATCCGCTGGTCACGGTAGTCGTCGGCGATGAACGCCTTCGGGTTCCCTCTCACCACGTCCTTGTCGAGAACGGGCCAATGTTCGAGGTACTCCCACGACCGCCGGTCACCTTGGCGGCGGCGGTCAGCCCAGTGCTCTCGGTAGTAGGGCACTTGGGTCGCCGCGCGATGAAGCAGGCGGCCGAGGCGCTCGTCTTGCCAGAAGTGTGTGACTGGTCCGAGCTCCACTGCTCGCGTTCCAGGGCCTGGGCAACCAAGTCCTCGGTCTCCGGTCTGAACCGCCACCTACCCGCCAACACGAGCCGCGGGCGCTCGCGGCGAGATTGCGCAGCGGCCCGGGCAGGCGGTGGTAGACTCGGAGGCTCAGATCGCCCATCTGCACCAGTCCCGCGTTCCACGGGCGAATGAAGGCCCGGTCATGATCGCCCCCATCCTCGAACCGGCCTGCGGCAGGCGCCGCCAATTGCCCCAACCAACGACTACCGAGCCAGTTCCCGAGCCACGATACCGGCGATCTCCTGGGCTGCCCGACCATTGCCGTACGGGTTCGGGTGCCCCGTCATGGCGGCATAGGCCCGCTCATCCGTCAGGAGGGTGTTGGCCGCCGCCAAGACAGCCACCGGGTCTCGCCCAATCAGACGAGCCGCACCAACGTCGACAACCTCCGGACGCTCCGTTGCATCGCGGAGCACCAGCACCGGCTTGTCGAGCGAGGGAGCTTCCTCTTGCACGCCGCCGGAATCCGTGATGATGAAATACGAGGCCTTGATGGCCGCCACAAATTCGCGATACCCCAGGGGCTCGGTGAGCTGAACCCGGTCTCGACCGCCAAGACGCTCGTAAACGGTCCGTCGAACCTTCGGATTA
>CAVSQW010000016.1:0-31592 GCA_963730185.1 uncultured Gemmatimonadales bacterium | reverse complement strand
GCCTAACTAGTACTTGACCTGCGTGGACTCCAGCTCGCAAGATAACAAATTCGTCGGGCCGCGGGTTACCGCCGGCCAGACCCTCCGCAACCTGTTTGCGAACCGACACTTCCGGCCCTTCGCTGGCCGGCCGCCGGAGGCGGCGCTGGCCACCCATCCGAGCGGGGCCCGCAGCATAAGTACGGCGAGCACCTCCTTATGCAGCACCCCCGCGGCGATAAGGAATTATGTGGCACAGCATGCCCCCTCGGTGACCCAAAGCGCGCCACCCGTCGACGCGAACCGGGATTCGCCATAACTTGAAGCGGTCCAGCTGATCACCCTCGACTCCCCGTACTTGGGGGCTGGTGTGTCCCAAACCGAGTCGGTCCTCGACCAGCTGCTGCGCTCCCGGCCCGGCGAGCGGGAGAGCTTCCTCCCCTACGTCCAACGCGCCAAGGCGCTCCACGGCGAGTGCGGCTGCAGCCTGGGCGGCGCCTTCGCCCTCATCGCGCTCCTCGCCCTGGTCGTCGACCGCCTCCACTTCGGGGTCGTCCTCCAGGGCGGCCTGACTCGGAGCCTCCTCCTCGGGGCCGCCCTCGTCTTCGCGGCCGGCCTCACCGGCAAGCTCATCGGCGTCGGAGTCGCCCGGCTCCGCCTCGCCCTCCTCTATCGCCACCTCCGAGCCCAGTACGAACCCTAGGGGGAATGCCATGTCCACCTGCACCAAGTGGGTCGACACGCTGGTCATCACCTGTAAGAACTGGACCAACCAGCTCGACTACGAGTGCACTTCCTGGGCGGACGAGGGCTCCAGCGAATGCTCGGCCTGGGCCGACGAAGGGTCGAGCCAGTGCACCTCCTGGGAGAAGTGCCACTGGTACACGCCCTGGAACTGCATCGCCGGGTTCTTCTGCCGGGCCTATTACTGGGTCGCCAAGTGGGTCTGCAAGGCCTGGTACTGGGTGGCCAAGTGGGTATGCAAGGCCTTCGCCTGGGTGGTCAAGGCGCTCTGCGTCGTGTTCTCCTGGGTCCTCCAGGCCGTCTGCGTCGCCTGGGACACCCTTCGGTGCCTGCTGCTGAGCCTGGCCAAGCTGTTGGCGGCGCTCCTCGGCCGAGGCCGGCGGGCCCCGCCGAAGATCCAGCACGTCTTCGTGCTGATGCTCGAGAACCGGTCCTTCGACCACATGCTCGGCTTCAGCGGAATCACCGGGGTCGACCCCTTCGGCGATCCGACCACCTTCAACGCCGGCTTCGATCCCGCCACCACCAGCAACGTCAACCCGGTCACCGGCCTGCCCGTACCGGTCAGCGCGCCGGCCGACTTCCAGCTCAAGGACATCGACGAAGACCCCGGCCACGAATTCGAGAACACCCTGGTCTCGCTCTGCGGCGGCGGTGCCGTCTACGACCCCGTGCTGGGCGGCTACCCGACCGTCGACAACTCCGGGTTCATCCAGAACTACCTCGACAACGGCTCCGCGACGCCCGAGCGGATCATGCGCTGCTACGACCCGAGCCAGCTCCCGGTGCTGAACGCGCTGGCGCGCGAGTTCGCGGTCTGCGATCAGTGGTTCTCATCCCTCCCTGGGCCGACCTGGCCCAACCGGTTCTTCCTCCTGGCCGGAACCTCGGGTGGCCTGGACGGGAGCCCGGGCAAGCTCGACATCGTCACCTCCACCACGGTCGAGGGCTATCGGTTCGAGAACGGCAACGTCTTCGACGTCTGCGACGCCAACTGCATTCCCTGGCGGATCTTCGAGGGCGACGAGTTTCCGGTGAGCTTCGCGATGAAGGGCATGAACCTGAACGCCCTCCAGGGCCGGTTCAGCGACTTCGAGGACTTCAAGACGATGGTGAGCCAGGCGACCTTCGACGAGAAGTTCGTCTTCATCGAGCCAAAATACGGCTCCCACAAGTTCGACGTCACCGGCCCCGGCGACTTCACCTGCGGCAACTCGATGCATCCGCTCGACGACGTGACCCGGGGTGAGCGGCTCATCAAGGACGTCTACGAGGCCATTCGGAACTCGCCCCACTGGGAGCACAGCCTCCTGCTGGTCACCTTCGACGAGCACGGCGGCTTTTTCGACCACGTCGAGCCGGGGCCGGCCGTTCCCCCAGGCGACCTCCAGACCGACTCCTACGTCCAGCACGGCTTCAAGTTCGACCAGCTCGGCGTCCGGGTGCCGGCGGTGGTGATCTCACCGTACACCCAGCGCGGGGTCATCGACCACACGCCCTACGACCACACCTCGATGCTGGCGACCGTCGAGCACCTCTTCGGGATGGGCCACCTGACCCATCGCGACCGCGACGCCAACGACTTCCTCCACCTGATCCCGCTGTCGGCCCCGCGGACCGACGCCCCGACCACCCTGCCCCCGGTGGCCGTCAACCCCCACCCGCTCTCCTGCGACGACGAGGGCGGCGACGACGACACGGCCGACACCCTCCTGCTCAGGCGCTCGGAGCTCCGGCTCGCGAGGACGCGGGGCGTCTATCGTGACCGGAAGGTCGAGGCGTTTCCGCTGACCCGGACCCAGGTCGGCTTCCTCCAGGTGGCCTTGCTCAAGGTGATGCAGCGGGCGGAGTCACCGGACCACGCCCAGTGGTTCGACGACTACAAATCGGTCGAGACCGGGATCGACGCGGCGATCTTCATGGCGGAGGCCAAGCTCTTGATCCGGCACGGGATGGACATCAAGCGGCTGGCCCGCGAAGGCCGGATGGCCGCCAGGCGGGCCGGTCGAAGCCGCCGGGCGGAGTAAGAGAGCGGATCGGCCACGGAGGCCGCCCGCGACCGGGCACGAGGCCAGGGCAGGGCCAGGGCCAGGCGTTTCCTGGCAATTCCCGCGGTTGATGGAGCGGTGGGCGAAGCGGTCCCGTCTTTCCCGCGGTCGGTCTTGCGATTCTCCGGTTAAGGTCGTACTTGGTCCTACAAAGTGCGACGGACGGACCCGGCGCCCACGGGAATCGACCGGAGGCAGGGATGAAGAAATGGCTGCGGCGAATGCGTGGCGCGGTCGGCATGGGGCTGGTCTGGGGGGTGGCCTGGGGACTCTGCGGGGTGGCGATCGCCCTCGTTGCCAAGCTCATTCCGGGAGCGCTGGATCCCTCCGACGCCCCCCTGCCGGCCCTTGCCTATCCCGGGTTCATTGGCGGCGTCCTCTTCTCGATCGTCCTCGGCGTGGCCGGACGACGCCGACGGTTCAGCGACCTCTCGGTCCGCCAGTTCGCCCTCTGGGGCGCCCTGGGCGGCCTGTTGCTGAGCCTGGTGCCGGCCGCCATGGTGGCCGTGGGGTTGGCGCACGCCAACGCGAGCCTCTGGCTGATCACCGGCGCGATCGTCGGGCCGTTCACCGTTCTCTGCGCCGGCTCGGCGGCCGGGTCGTTGATGCTGGCGAAGCGGGTGGAACGGGGGGCGTCGCTCCCCGGCGCCCCGCGGAGCATCATTGGCAACCGCCGCAACAACTGACTTGCCACCGAGGACACCGCGCAACCTCTGTGTTCTCTGCGCTCTCTGTGGTTACCTTGGTTCTTCTCGCACCCCGACTCCCATGGACCTCCACGACGCCATCCGCGCCCGCCGGTCCGTCCGGCAGTTCACCACTCGCCCGATCGGGCGGGAGCAGATCGAGCAGCTCCTCGACTCGGCCGTCCAGGCGCCCAACCATCGGCTGACCCAGCCGTGGCGCTTCTACGTGCTCGGGCCCGAGGCCCGGCGCGCCTACGGTACCGTGTTGGGTTCGCGGAAGGCCAAGAAGGTGGAGGATCCCGTCGCCGCGCAGGCGGTCGTCGACAAGGTGGCGAACGCCGGCGCCGCCTTGCCTGCCCAGATCGCCGTCGCCATGACCCTGGCCGAGAAGCTGGAGGTGCGGGAGGAGGACTATGCCGCGACGATGATGGCTGTGCAGAACATCCTGCTGACCGCCCAGGCCATGGGGCTCGCCACCCACGTCAAGAGCGGCGCCGTCATGGAGGACCCTCGGGCGCGCGCCGCGATCGGGATACCGGACGGCGAGCGGATCGTCGCCGTGATCGACGTCGGGGAGCCGGCAGAAGTGCCCGAAGTGAAGGCCCGCCGCCCGGCCTCCGAGCTCACGACCTGGGTGCCGTAGGGCAGCTACGGCGCCTTCACCCGTCGCCTCATGTCGGCGTACGCCGCTCGGATCAGGGCCGTCAAGGCGGTGGCATCGACGTCCCGCCCCGGCCCGAGCTTCACGTGGCGCATCCGCTGGCCGGTGCCTTCCAGCAGCTGGTCGGGATCGGCGATCTCGGCGCCGCGAAAGAATCCGACGTCCACGTGGGTCGTGAAGGCGTTGAGGTAGCCGAAGGCCGCGTCACCCGCGCACGCCGTCGGGTGGCCGTCGTGCAACAGCTCCCGGACGTCGTCGCCGCAGGCGCGCATGACGCCGAACCACCGGCGGGCGATCGCCCCCAGCTCGCCAGGGCGATCCCGGAGCCAGACCTCGATCGCGGGATCTCGGGCGATGGCGTTGGGGAACCGAAAAAGGTCGGGCATGGCGCCTGAACAGTATGAACCGCGGGCCACTTCCCCAAGCCTTGCCCGGCCCTCCCGCCGAGTCGGGCCGGGTGGTTGTCGAGTTTTACAATACAACGTATAGTATATCGTGCCGGATGCCCACGGAGGGCGGAGCCGCGAGCTCCGGGCGTGGATCCGCGTGCTGGGCCGGCTGGTGCCGGCGGAGCAGCGCGAGGCGGTCCTGGGCGACGTGGAGGAGGAGCTCCAATGTCGGCTGGACCGGGGCGGGCGCGTGGCCGCCCGCCGCTGGCTCCGGGGCCAGGTCCTCCGCTCGATCCTTCCCGCCCTGGCACACACCGCGTGGCGGTTCGGGACGGTGTGGCGTGACAACACCCGAGAGGGGGACCCGATGGAACGGCTGGTGAGCGACCTGTGGCTGGCCCTCCGGGCGCTTCGCCGGCGGCCCGGCTTCTCCCTGATCGTCCTGGTGACGCTCGCCCTGGGCGTGGGGACGACCACCGCGCTCTTCGGCGTCTATCGCACCGTCTTTCTGGAACCCCTCCCGCTGCCGGAATCGGATCGCCTGGTCATCGTCATGGAGCAGGCGGGCTTCGGCTGCTGCGGCCCGGCGTCCGGACCGGACTATCTGGACTGGGTCCAGCACAACCGGTCGTTCTCGGGAATGGCGCTGCTCAATCCCGGCACCTTTACGCTCACCGGGCTCGCCCAGCCGGAACGGATCCAGGGCACCTACGTGACCGCCAGCGCCTTCGACCTGCTCCGGGTCTCCCCCGCCCTGGGGCGGGCGCTCGCGCCCGACGACGAGAAGGCGCCGGGCGTGGCGCTGGTGAGCTGGACGCTGTGGCAAAACGAGCTCGGCGGCCGGCCCGACGTGCTGAGCTCGACCCTTCAGCTGGACGGCACGTCCTACACCATCGTCGGGGTGATGCCCAAGGACTTCGACGTCCCCTCGCCGTGGGCTCGGATGGGCACCTACCAGGTCTACCTCCCGTTCCAGGCCGACCGGATCGCGGCCGGGAACCGGGCCAGCCACGGCTGGCCGGCCATCGCCCGGCTCGCCCCAGGTCGGACCAAGGAGAGCGCCCAGGCCGACATGGACCGGATCATGGGCGAGCTGGCGCAGGAGTATCCGGAGACCAATACCGACCGCTCGGCCAAGGTCTTCACGGTCCACGAGTACCTCTTCGGCGCGGTGGGCGGCCAGCTCAGGATGATCCTCGGGGCCGCGGCGCTGGTGCTCCTCATCGCCTGCGGCAACGTCGCCGGCCTCCTCCTGGCCCGGGCCGCCGGCCGGGAAACGGAGCTGGCGGTGCGCGCGGCCCTGGGAGCCAGCCGCCGGGCCATGGTACGCCTCCTCTTCTCCGAGGCGCTGGTGCTGGCGGCGCTGGGCGGGGTGCTGGGCATCGCCGTGTCGTACCTGGTCATCGGCGGTCTCAAGTCGGTCCTGCCGCCCACCTTCCCCCGGATCGACGCGATCCACGTGGACCGGGCGGCGCTGGTCTTTGCCCTGGGCGCGTCGGCCTTCACCGCGCTGGTGTTCGGGATGATCCCGGCACTCCTGGCCGCCCGGTCGGGGCTGGCGGCCAACGTCAAGGAGGGAGGGTACGCCACCCTCGCCCCCGGCAAGGAGCGCCTCCGGAACGCGTTCATCGTGGGCCAGATCGCTTTGGGGCTCGTGCTGGCCAACGGGGCTCTGATCCTGGTCCGGAGCTACGCCACCCTCCGCGGCGAGGAGTTCGGGTTCCGGCCGGACGGGGTGATCACCATGGCGCTCGACCCCACCGGTCCACGGTACCAGCGGAATGAGGCCAAGGTGGCCTACTACGACCAGGTGCACGAGCGGGTGGCCGGCCTGCCCGGGGTGAAGAGCGTGGGGACCGTCTCCCGGCTCCCCCTCTTCGGCGGCAGCAACGGCACCGCCTGGGTGGAGGGCACCCCTCCCCGGAAGAACAGCGGCGAAGGACCGCTGGTGGAGGTGACCAGCGTGACCGGCGACTACTTCGCGGCCATGGACATTCCCCTCCTCAAGGGCCGGCTCCTCGTGGCCCAGGACTCGTTGCCCGGGGCCACCAACGTGGTCGTCAACCAACGGTTCGCCGACGTCGCCTGGCCCGGGCGGGACCCGCTGGGCAAGCGGTTCAGCTTCTCCGACACCCCGCCCGACTGGCTCACCGTCGTCGGCGTGGTGGGCGACATCCGCCAATGGGGGCCGGAGCAGCCACCTCAGGCCCAGCTCTACGCGCCTTACACGCGGGGCTGGAGCGGCTCGCAGTACCTTACCGTCCGCGCGTCGGGCTCCTTGAGTGCCTTGGTGCCCCGGATCCGGGAGGCGGCTCTCGCCGTTGATCCGTCCCAGCCACCCTCGGACGTCCGGATGATGCAGGAACGGGTGGAGCGCACCTTCGCGCAGCGCCGCTTCTATACCACCCTGATCGCGCTCTTCGCCCTGGCGGCGCTCTTCCTGGCGGCCGCCGGGGTCTACGGCATCGTGTCGCACTTCGTGGCGCGCCGCACCCGCGAGCTGGGCATCCGGATCGCGCTGGGCGCCGCCCGGAGCGGCATCGTGGGCCTGGTGGTGCGCCGAGGCGTGCGGCTGGCCGTCTGGGGCGTGGCGATCGGGTTGGTCGGCGCCCTGGCGAGCACCAAGATTCTCGAGGGGATGGTCTACGGGATCGGGGCCGTCGATCCCCTCACCATGATCGCGGGCGCCCTGGCGCTGGGGCTGGTGGCGGTGGCCGCGTCCGCCATCCCTGCGGCACGCGCGACGCGGGTGCCGCCGGTGACGGCGCTCCGATCGGAATGAGGGTGAAATCCGGGAGGACGGATCATGGGTGAGTTCGAGCAGCTGGTCCTCCTGGCGCTCCTCCGCCTGGACAACGATGCCTACGGCATGGACGTGCGCGCGGAGATCGAGAAGCGCACCGGTCGCGACGTCTCCTACGGGGCCGTCTATACGACCCTGGACCGGCTGGAGCGGAAGGGGTGGGTGGCCCACCGCCTGGGCGAAGCCACCCCGGAGCGGGGCGGCCGGGCCAGGAAGTACTTCCGGGTGCTGCGCGACGGGCGGGAGGCACTTCGGGAGACCCGGGCCGCCCTCGGGGTAATGGCGGAAGGGCTGACGTTGTAAGGCGCGAGCGGTGAGGCTCGGCAACAACGGAGCTGCCGCCTACGGCGTGTCGTCCTTCGACGCTGCGAAAGCGGCGTCCAAAGTGAAGAGGGCCTCGACGGCGACGCCCAGGACCCGGGCGAGCCTGAGCGCCAGCAAAACGGACGGTACCATCCGCCCTGCTTCGATCGCGTTCACCGACTTGCGGGTGACGCCGGCCAGCTCCGCCAACTCCGCCTGGGTGAGATCCCGGATCGCTCGCTGCACCCGGAGGGTGTTGTGGAGGACCTTATCCGGCATCGGGCGCGTCCCGATCGAAGTAGAGGAATAGGCCGAGCATGGTCGCCAGTCCGAGCGTGATCGTCGCGGTAGCCATCGCCATCACGGCCCGCAGCGGCGGGAGCCCGGCGAGCAGCAGGCCGAGCGGGACCTGCGCGCCGAGGACGACGGCGAACGCGATGCGCCGAGCGCGGTCCATGTTCCGCTGTCGCCATTCGTCCGCAACGATCGCCCGTACCTCAGGCAGGCGCGGGTCCCACCGCTCGCCCCCAAGCGTCCGCTGGAGCGAGACGGCGATGACTACCGCGACGATCCACAGCGCGGGGACCGCCCGGGGCCACGTCGGGGATTGCGGCCGGACCGCCATGGTCAGACCAACTCCGCCCACTGCGATGACGAGGAGAAGGAGCACCGTCATGCCGCGTCGGCTGAAGCGGAGATATTTCTCCGAGCGCGGTTCGGTCGACTTGGTCATATGGTGCTCCCGTAGCGTTTCGACAATTGCATCAGCTCACGGGAAGCAATGTAACCTATACGTCTCTTTTTGGCCAGTATTGGTTACACTTGCCCAGCGGCATTCGTCTTTGGGCGGCCGGGGCCCCAACCGCGCGGTAATCCGGCTAACGCGATCCTGAACTACCTCTACGCGGTCCTGGAGACCGAAAACGCGAATCATCCGCCTCGCCGTCGGGCGACCGGTTCGTCTCGCAGGACGGCCGCTCGGATGGGCGAGGCGGCCCGTCAGGGGTCCGGGTTCCCTCGCAGCGCCACGGCCGCGGAACCAGCCTCGACCTGGGCTCGCCGAGCGGCCCCCCGGCGACCATGTGGTCCGGCGCCTCGGCCGTCTCTCAGGCCCAGGGCGAACCGCAGGAGGGGTTCACTCTGGACCTGGAGACGCGGGCCGCGAAGTGCCACTCAGTAGGAGACGGCGAGGTCGTTGTCCACCCCGGTCACACCCGGCGCCCTCCACGCCGCCCGGCCTGCTTCTTCGCGGTCTGCCCAGCTGCGAACGCTGCCGGAGAGCGTTACTCTCCCTCCGTCCGCCCGCACGGTTACGGCATCGGCATCGATTTCGGCATCACGCTTGAGCGCCTTCTCGATGGCGTCCTTGACCTTGGTCGCGGCGACGACCGGCTTGATGGTGATCTCGTTCAGGACCCCCATGACTCCGGCCAGGTAACCAGTCTGGCAAGGTCGCAAAGTGGTACGGAATGCCCCTATTGCGGCGGGGCGTACCCGATCGTGAAGGAACTGGAACGGCGGGCGGGCGCCGCCCTCAGGGTGGTGTTCCGGAACTTCCCGCTCGGCAACATCCATCCCTACGCGGAGGGCGCCGCGGAGGCGGCCGAAGCCGCCGGCGCTCAGGGTCGGTTCTGGGAGATGCACGACCAGCTCTTCCAGCACCAGCACCACCTGGAGCGCTCCGACCTGGAACAGTACGCGGAGCAGATCGGTCTCGACCTGGACCGGTTTCGGGACGACCTCGATTCCGGCCGCTGGACCGACAAGGTCCGGCGGCATTTCCGGGGCGGCGTGATGAGCGGGGTGAACGGGACGCCGACCTTCTTCGTGAATGGCCTGCGTCACGACGGGGACTATGCGCTCGAAACACTGCTCGAGGTAGTGGCCCGGGCGGAACGGGAGACCGCCGTCCGGTAAGGAGAGCCGCGGCCCAGACGGCCCCTCTCGTCCCCCCTTGGCGGGCGAGGCGGGCCCTCGGCGCCCGCGTCGCTTCCCTCATTCGCCCCAACCACCTCCCGCTCGGGTCGCAGCCGCTCCCGGCCGCTTCACCCGCCGGCAAGGACCTAGGGACAAGCGATCGCCTCGGTGCCGACCACCACGTCGTCGACCAGCAGACCCTCGGCGCTGTGGTTCCCGTCCTGGTGGTACAGAAAGAGCCAGAGGACGTTGAGCTGCAGCGATTCGGTCGACCGCATCCAGAGCCCGGTCCAAGGGCCGATCTCCGCCCCGTCGATCCAGAAGTCGAGCGCGCCGTCGGCACCCGCCGCGGTCGGGGTCGGCGTGCCGGCGTCGACCATTTGCTCCAGGCAGTACCAGCGTCCAGTTTGGACTCCGGCCTGCGCCACGCTGGGGCGGTCGGCCGGGTGGGTGCAGTAGTGGGTGACCCCGGGAGGATCGTAGCTGCACGGGAAGGAGTCGCCCCAGCAAGCGCCCGCGGGGTCGGCGCAGTCCTGGTACATGCCGGGGTAGTAGGTGTACGAGTAGAGCGGGTGGGGGCCGGCGGTGCCGGCCTCGATCGTGGCCGCGATGAGGTCGGTGCCGTCGGGGCGAATGCCGGAGCGCCCGAGATTCCCACCGGGGTCGGCGGCCAGTCCGCCGGGGCCGTGGTGCACCGCGGTCAGGTCGTGCCCCTTCTCCCACTGGACCCAGAACCGGGTGTAGAGCTTCCGATGCCCGGCGATCCGCTTCCAGACGCCGGCCCCGCCACCACTCCCCGGGGAAACCCGGAACCGTAAGACGTGGTTTCCGGCGCGGCCGTGCGCGCCGGGATCCCCGACCAAGGTTGGGCCGGTGTCGGACCCGTCCCAGAACGGCGCGGTCCCGCCCCATTCGAATCCATCGCAGAACAGCCATCCGGGACCCGGCGTGCCGCACTCGTCGAGGGCCGGTCGGTCGGCGTCGGGGCCCGCGCTCGACCTGCATCCGAGGGTGGCGACGCAGGCGCAGCAGAGCCAGCCGAGGGAACTGGACCTCATCGTGACAATGTCTCTCGGCCGAGGCCTCGCTGTCGGTGACCCGACTCGACGACCGTGGGCATCTTCGCGGTTCGGATAGCTCAGCCGCGCGTGGTGGAGGGCTGGGCGGGAACCGAGCGCCGACGGGCCACCAACACCCACGCCCGCACGTGCGCCGGCCGCCGCGCATCGAGCCGCACCGAAGTCAGCGACAGGCACTCCAGCGCGGGCTCGACGGCGTCGGCGATGTCCCGCATCGTTCGGCGCGGCGGACCCCCGTCTCGGGCGGGACCCTCCGTGCTGCCGATGACGCTGGCCCAGACCCCGCCGGGCGCCAGCGCCCGCGCCACCTGCCCGGCGAACGTGGCGCGGTCCGCCCGCTCGTCGAAGACGTGAAACACCCCGCGGTCGAACACGGCTTCGAAGGGGCCCAAGTCGCCGCCGGCCTGGAGAAAGTCCCTGACCTCGAAGGCGCACCGGTCGCTGGGCACTCCGTGCTCGCTCCGCCGAAGGGACGCCCGCTCGATCGCGAGCGGAGCGAGGTCGAGGCCGACGACGTCGAAGCCTTCTCCCGCCAGCCAGACGGCATTCGTGCCGGTCCCGCATCCAACCTCCAAGAGGCGGCCCCGCGGGAGCGTGCCGCGCTCGACCAGGCCCACCAGGTGCAGGTCGGGCACGCCCGTGTCCCAGGGAGATCTCCCGTAGCGTAGCACGCGTTCCAATCGGGATGTGACATCGGCCCTCCGGGGTGTTCGCTCGAGGCTTACCGACCTGAGCTGGTGATCACGGTGGGTAGCGGATCCGCCTGGTTTGCACCCGGTTGCTGCCGTTCTCCTTCGCCTTCCTGACGTTCGCGAGGTTGTCCAGCGCAAAGACGGCGCCGGCAGCGAGCCCAGCACGACCATCGCGATCAGGACGTAGAGCAAGATCACGAACCAAACCGACGTGCAGTACGCCCTGGAAGCGTGGTCCGGTAGTCGCGCACCGTCGCCGCGGGGTTGGCGATCAGCTCGAGCCCCTCGTATGCCACCAAGCTGGCCATGCCGGCGCTCGCCACCTGCACCCGGGTTCGCCTGGTGAAGGTGAAACATATACCGGCGCCGCCCGGGGAGCCGGCACTCGAGGATCGCCCGCGGTCGGGAAGGCGTCGGGCGTCCCCGCGTGAAAGGCGGAACGACATCGACGGCTCGGTCGTCGCCAGGTCGACGAGGGAGACAACACCCCAGGGAGACGGAGGCGCGGGTTGATCTGGCGCAAACGGCCAGCCCCGCGTTTCTTGGACGGGACCAAGTATCGACCCAGCGCCGTCGTCACCCCGGAGCTTTCGATGTCCTTGCTCGCCCGGTCCTCGTTCAGCGTTCTCATTGCCGCCTGGCTCGCCGTGCCACTCGGCGCCCAGCAGCTCACCCCAGCCGAGCGGGCGCGGGTCGACAGTGCCGCCGAGGCGGTGCTGGCCGGCACCGGCGCGCCGAGCGCGTCCATCGCCATCGTGCGGAGGGGCCAGATCGTCTATGAGCACGCCTACGGACGCGGCCGGCTCGATCCCGACCAGCCGGCGACGACGGCGATGCGCTACGCGATCGGATCCAACAGCAAGCAGTTCTGTGCCGCCGCCATCCTGATGCTGGCCGAGGAGCGGAAGCTCTCGCTCGACGACCACGTCTCCCGCTGGTTTCCCCGGCTCACCCGCGCGAACGACGTCACCATTCGCGAGCTCCTCTCGATGACCTCCGGCTACCAGGACTTCTGGCCGCAGGACTACGTGATGACGGCGGACCCCGACATGCGGAAGCCGGTGAGCGCCGACGAGGTGATGCGGCGCTGGGCAATGATCCCGCTCGACTTCGAGCCCGGGACCCAGTGGCAGTACAGCAACACCAACTACGTGATCGCCGCCGCCATCGTCGAGCGGGTGAGCGGGATGCGGTTCATGGACTTTCTCCGGCAACGGATCATCACCCCGCTCCACCTCACCTCGGTCGCCGACTTCGACGCGGGATGGATGAACGCCAAGGACGCCCAGCCGCTGCTCCGCTTCGGGCTGGGCCCCCTCCGGCCGGCGCCCGACGGCGGCCCCGGGTGGATGTGGGGGGCCGGCGAGCTGGCCATGACGCCGCACGACCTGGCACTCTGGGACATCTCGATGATGACCCAGTCGCTGATGCGCCCGGCGTCCTACCGCGCGCAGCAGACCGAGGTCCGGCTGGCGAACGGGCTCGCGACCGGCTACGGCCTGGGGATCAACGTCGGCCGGTTCAACGGGCATCGGATACTCACCCACGGCGGCGCGGTCTCGGGCTACACCTCGCGCAACACCGTCTTCCCCGACGACTCGGCGGCGATCGTGGTGCTGACCAACATCTATCCCGGCGCGGCCGGTGCCCCCGACCAGATTGCGGGCCGGATCGCCGGCATCATCCTGCCACCGGCCGATCCCGCACCGGCCCCCGCGCTCGAGCAGGTCCGGGCCATCTACGCCGGGCTGATGCACGGGACCGTGGACCGGTCGCTCTTTACGCCCAACTGCAACGGCTACTTCGACCCCACCGCGCTCCAGGACTACGCCGCCAGCCTCGGGCCCCTCGGCGCGCCGACGGAGTTCGTGCCGGGCGGGTACTCGCTCCGCGGCGGCATGGCCATCCGCTCCTATCGGATCCGGGCCGGCGGGGTGGTCATGAACCTCACCACGATGACGATGCCAAACGGGAAGATCGAGCAGTACATCGTCTCGCGGGCCGGCTAGACCCTCCGCGGGCAGCCCGGCCAGAGCCGCCTCGCCGCGAGCGCGCTCACCACGGCCACGAGCGGCCCCCCCGCCCCGTCGCTCTCGCGGAAGGGCCGTCCCCGGACGACTGGTATTCCGAACGTCGCGAAGTAGTCCGGTCCGACGAAGTCGACCGCGGTCGAAGGATTGGCATCGGCTTCGGCTGCGGTCTGCCCTTCCCGGTCGAAGCGAATCTGCCAGACGCCGTTGCCCAGCAGCGGGGGCGCGACCCTTTGGGTCGCCGCCTCGACGCCGGGCACCGCTTCGAGCCGTTGCATGAGCCGGTCGCCGAGCGCCGCCAGCTTCGCGGTCGAGTCGATGCGGCGGGCGTCCCACGAAAACCAGAGCACCGACAGGTGATCGCTCCGGTACCCGGAATCCTGCTGCTCCAACCGGGCCAGACTGCGCGCCAGGAGCGACGCGCCGGCGAGCATGATCATCGCCAGGGCGATCTGCGACGCGACCAACGCCTGCCGCACGCCGCGGCGGCGCTTCGTCTCCCTGCCCGAGCGCGCATCCACCCGGAGCGGCGACGCCAGGTTCGTTCGGGCGGCGATGAGAGCGGGTAGGACGCCGAAGACGAGCACGGCCAGGGCGGAGGTCGCGATCGCCACCGCCACGGGCGGGCCGGCCAATTGGACCTCGTCGAGCCGCGGGAGGCGTGGCGGCGCGAATCGCACCAGCAGCCGAAGCAGCACCGCCGCGAACGCCAGACCGAGCCCGCCACCGACCACGGCGAGCGCACCGGCTTCGGCCAGCAGCTGGCGCACGATGTCGACGGACCCGGCGCCCACCGCCCGCCGGACCGCCAGCTCCCTGGCGCGAGACGACGCCCGCAGCAACAGGAGATTCCCGACGTTGAGACAGGCAATCAGCATGAGAAGCCCGACCGCGGCGGTGAGCACTCGCAGGACGGGCGTCAGGTCGCCGAGCACCGCCTCCCCGAACGTGACCGCGTGGACGCCGTGATACTCCCCCAACCCGACCACATCGGCATCCAATACTCGGCTCCCGACGGGTAGTCGAAGCCGGGCGGCGCGACCCCCACGATCGTGTAGTCGGTATGCACCAACGGGTCGACGAGGTGGCGGCCGATCGCGGCCGAGTCGCCACCGAACTTCTCGCGCCAGGCGCGTTGGCTCAGGACCAGGGCCCGGGACCCGCGATTGGCGAGCGGCGACAATCCCGCGGGCGAGCTCGACCGGGCGGTCGCCGTCGAGAAACGGCGTCGCGGTGGCCGGCCAGTGCGCGACCGCAGCGATGTCCCGCATCGTGCGCGATTCGTGTCGGACGACCCAGAGGTCCTTCGTGCCGGTGACGTAGTCGGTGTTCGGATCGGCCCGATAGGTGTACATGACGACGGCGCGGTCTTGGTCGACGACCGGTAGCCGTTCGAGAAGCACGGAACGGAACACGGTGAACATGGCGACCGACATCCCGATCCCCAGGGCGAGCACCGCGATCGCGGTGACGAAGAACCCGGGGGCGCGGCGAAAGCCGCGGAGGGCGAAACGTAGGTCCCGTCGCAACCAGTCCATGGAGGCCGCCCCCTGAGAGTAGGAATCCACCCGCCGACGACGACACGCGAGGTCGCCGCTCACCCCCACCGGGGCCACCCTGTCCGCGGCCTGACCGTCCCCTGCAAGCCGGTTGTTAGACGTCATTTCCTCGGGCGCCGGAGTACCACATCGGTGGCTCGCTCTGACGCGGCGAACTGCGCGCACTCGTATCCGAGGGCTCGCAGGTCCACCCCCTCGAACAACCGCTCGCCCCGACCCAGCAGGACCGGCGCCATCGCGAGGTGCAGCTCATCGATGAGGGCCTCTCGAAGGTGGAGGACTCAGACCGCCGAGAACCACCCCATCGCCCCCCGCTCCGCCAGCTTCGTCTGGTGCGGGTGAAACATGTACCGGCCCCGCTCCGGCAACCGGAACTCGAGCATCGCCCGCTCGGTCGGCCCCAGCGTCACCACGTCGGTCCGCTCGCTCGGCACCAGGCTCGTGCCGGTCGGGTAGACGTCGAACGTCTCGGCGTGAAGGTGAAACGACATCGACGGTTCGGTCGTCGCCAGGTTGACGAGGTAGACCCGCACCAGCTCGCCCGCGGTGACCTTGATCGGATACTTGGCAAAGAACCCCGCCACCCCGTTCCACCCGAAGAGCTCCGCCTTCCCGTCGCCGTCGAGATCGAAGCCGCACAGCACCAGGACGACCTCCCGGGCCTTCGGCCGGGGCCGGGGCGGATCCACGATCATCGCGCCGTAGAGGCCGTTGACGATGTGGTCCTCGGTCGGCGTCATGTCGCAGTGATAGGGATGGAGCCCGAACGGGCCAGCCGTGAGGCGGTAAGTCGCCTGGCCGCCGGGCGCCACGGGCTCCCAGCCATCGGCCGCGATCTCGTGCCGGCCGTGGAAGTGGAGGTTGTGGGCTCGGGTCGTCCGGTTCTTCAGGGTAATCTCGAGCGTGTCACCCTCGGTCGCGCGGATGATCGGGCCCGGTACCGAGCCGTCGAAGGTCCAGGCGTCGAGCATCTGGTCCACCGAGACCGGCAGCCGCTGCTCGACCGCCTCGACCGTGAGCGTCCGGGTGACCACCGAGCGGTTTCCGGCGGGCGGTGGCGGCAAGGTGGCCCGGTCCAGGGCCAGCGGCCCCATCCCCTCCGGCGGCATCGCGCCGTGCCCGTAGCGATCGAGCGTCGTGCCCGCCGGGGCCAGCCGCGCGACCGGAGGCCTGAGCCTGATGCCATGCTGCCACCACCGCCACACCGCCCCCCCGGTGAGGAGCCCGGCGCCGAAGACGACCAGGTCGCGCCGCTTCATCGGCCGACCTACATCCGGGCGTAGTAGAGCACGCTGGCCAGGTACACCACCAGGTAGGCCGCCAGCCCCGTGGCCACCACGCCCAGCCGCGCCAGCCAGGGACGCCGCGCCGCCACCGGCCGGCGCCGGACCGCCCGCCAAAGCCACCAGAGGAGCACCAGGGGTCCCATCAGGAATGGGAGACTGGCGCCCAACCCACCGAAGCCGGCCCGCTTCGACGAGACCCCGTCGGCCTCGCTGCCCGGCGCCGGCGCCGCCGCCTGCGCCAGCGCGACGATCGAATCGGCCCCCGCCGGCAGCGTCGCGTTGGCGAGATCGAAGTTCAGCGACCGGAACACGTCGCGCGCCAACCGGACCGGTGCCTCGGCCCCGCCGGGCATGGTGGCCTGCGGCGGTGGCGCCGGTTGGGTCTTCCAATCCGGGATGGTCACACCGGGCGCCACCATCGCCCGCCGCATGATGGTCCCGTAGGTCGCCAGGTCGGACCACCAGAGCATCCGAGCCCCGCCACAGCCTTGCATCCGCTCCAGCCCGAGCGGGAGGCTCGTCTGGTAGGTGTTCCCGGCAAAACAGTTGCCCGACGCGCCTGGACCGGCGTTGCCCAGATCGGCCCGCCCCGAGCCCAGCACCAGGTTGTCTCGGATCACGTTCCGCTCGGGCCGGTAGTAGTTCCGATCCTGGATCGGCGAGACGATGATCCCGTTGGCCTCGTGGTCGTACACCACGTTGCCGATGACCGTGTCGTCGACCGACCCGGCCAGCAGGATCCCGTTCCCGAAGCCGAGCAGGTTGAGGACGATCGCCGGGGCCTGCCGGTTGTTGTTCGAGTACACCAGGTTCCTGGCGAACACCGCGGAGCGCTGGGGCGGATGGAGCTCGATGTCGAGCGACGCGGGCACCAGCCCGGCCCGGTTGTAGCGCCAGGTCGAGCTCACCACGTAGAAGTGCCCGCCCGCGTTGGTGGCCGAGAGCCCGAGCCCGTTCCGCTCGGCCACGACGTTCCGGATCACCGCGTTGCAGGGATAGCACTCGCCGATGTAGAACCCCGAGTCGGGCGACCCCGAGGCGTAGGAGTCCTCGAACACGCCGTCGCTTGCCCCGAAGGCGTAGATCCCGTAATCGCCGTTGTTGTACGCGGTCAGGTAGGAGCCCCGGAAGCCGGTCACGCCGCTCCAGAAGAATCCGTTCAGAAAGGCGTTCCGGGCGGTCATGTTCTCGACCGCCACCTGATCCGCCAGCACCACGATCCCGTTGCCGCGGACGAACTCGCCGTCGATGATGGTCTCGTTTCGGTCGACGCCGCGAATCACCAGCGACGGCGTGGTGACCGTGACCTCCTCCTTGTAGACCCCCTTGTCCACCAGCACCAGGTCGCCCGGCGAGGCCGCATCGACTCCGGTCTGGATGGTGGGATATTCCGCCGGCACGTGCCGGGTCACGCCCGTGGGCGTCTCGGCCGTCGGCAGCTGGCCCTTCTCGGTCAGGGTGTAGTTGGTGTCGCCCACCACGATCACCCCGGCCATCCCCATGCCGTCCTTGGTGCCGTGATAGGTGCAGTAGTAGTGGTAGACGCCCGGCTGGTCGAAGACCACGTCGCCCCCGACCCCGGTGCCGGCGGTGTGGGCCTCGACGTCGCCGCTCTTCCAGACCCCATCGACGCTGGTGGCGTTGTGGACTGTTCCCCCGATGTTGAGGAAGGTGACCCGGGTGCCGACCGGAACCTTGGTGATGACTCCGTTGTACTGGTTGTCATACATCACGACGATAGTGCCGGCCGGCTGCTTGGGGCCGCAGCTCGCCAGCAGGAGAAACAGCGCGGCGGCGGCCGGGAGGCGCGCGACCATAGGTGCAGCTCCGGGAGTTGGAAGACGGAGCGGATAACGTACCGATGGGGCCAGGCTGCTCGCCACGGGACACCCGATCGGGCGAGTGGCTCGGGGAGGTCTGCGAAGAAGTGAGACTCCGGTCAGTCGGCCTCTCCCCCCGCCCCACCCCCCAACCCGTGCTTCTCGATCCGGTAGCGCAGCGTGTCCCGGCTCAGACCGAGCAGCTGGGCCGCGCGGGTCTTGTTGCCGCGGGCCTGGTCCAGGGCCTGCTGGATCAGATCCCGCTCCAGCTGCTCGAGCATGACGCCCCCCGCCGGCAGCCGGAAGCCGGCCTCCAGATCCAGGGCCCGGCCTCCCGGCTTGAGCTCGTCCGGCAGGTTCTCGGGCAGGAAGTCGGGGCCCTCGTCGAGGATCACGGTCCGCTCCACCACGTTGCGGAGCTCGCGCACGTTGCCCGGCCAGCCGTAGCGCCGGAGGATCGCCAGGGTGGCCGGCGCGATCCGTCGCGGCGGCCGACGCATGGCCTCGGTGTAGCGGGTCAGGAAATACTCGGCCAAGGGCTCGACGTCCTCCGGCCGCTCCCGAAGCGGCGGGATCACGATCGGAACCACGTTGAGCCGGAAGAAGAGGTCGCGGCGGAACGACCCGTCGCGGACCGCGGCCTCGAGGTCGCGGTTGGTCGAGGCCACGATCCGCACGTCGACCGTGATGTCCCGAACGCCGCCCACCCGCTTGAAGGTCCGGTTCTCCAGGAACCTGAGCAGCTTGGCCTGGGCCGCGGCCGGCAGGTCGCCGATCTCGTCGAGCAGCACCGTCCCCCGGTCGGCCAGCTCCAGGAGCCCCTGCTTCCGCTCCTTGGCGTCGGTGAACGCCCCGCGCTCATGCCCGAACAGCTCGGATTCGAGGAGCGTCTCCGGCAGCGCGGTGCAGTTGATCTCGAGGAACGGAAACGGATGCCGCTCGCTCCGGGCATGGACCGCCCGGGCAATGACCTCTTTCCCGACCCCGCTCTCGCCCCGGAGTAGCACGGTGGTGCCTTCGCTGGCGGCCACCTTGCTCACCAGCTCGACCACGTGGGCCATCGCCGGCGACCGGCCCACGATCTCCACGTCGGCCAGGAGCCAGCCGGCCTGGCGCCGGAGGCCCGACACGGTCCGCTTGAGCCCGCGGGTCTCGAGGCCCTTGGCCAGGGTCACCAGTACGTCGTCCAGCTTGGGCGGCTTCTCGAGGAAGTGATAGGCGCCGAGCTTGATGGCCTCGACCGCGGTGGCGATGTCGCCGTGGGCGGTGAGCATGATCACGACCAGGTCCGGGTCGGCCTCGATGAACTCCCGGAGGAGCTCCAGGCCCGAGCCGTCCGGCAGCTTCAGGTCGAGGAGCACGGCGTCGGGCGGCCGCTCGGCGAACTGGGCCCGGGCCGCGGCCAGGTCGGCCGCGAGGCTCAGCTGGTAGCCGGCCTCGCCGAGGTGAGCCTCGAGCCACACCCGGATCAGCTTCTCGTCGTCGACGACGAGGATCCGGCGAGGGGTCTGTCGCGTCATCCGGCACCTTCCTCCGTCTCGAGCGGCAGCGTCACCACGAACGTAGCGCCGCCGCCTGGGGTATCGTCCACCACGAGGGTCCCGTGATGACGCGACACGATCTGGACCGAGATCGAGAGGCCGAGCCCGGTACCCTTCGGCTTGGTGGTGAAGAACGGCCGGATCACATCGCTTCGGCGCCCGGCCGGCACGCCGGGACCGCGGTCACGGACCGCGATCCGCGCCTCGGGCCCCCGCCGCACCAGGAGCACGGAAACGTCGCTCCCCCTCGGCCCGGCCTCGATCGCGTTCAGCATCAGGTTGACCAGCACCTGGACCATGAGCTCCGGATCCACCCGGACCGGCGCCGCCTCCGGCGCCTCGGTCGCGGAGGGTGATTCCGGCCGCGGTGGCCTGGGGGGTGACGATGGTGTTGGCCCGCTCGACCAGGAGCCGGGCATCGGTCACGATCTCCTTGAGCTCGGGCGGCCGGGCGTAGCGGAGGAGCTGCGTCGTGGTCGTCTCGATCCGCGCCAGCTGGAGCTCGGCCTCCCCCAACAGGGCCCGCGACGCGTGGTCCGCCGGCAGGCTCCGGAGGGCCAGCTCCAGCGCCCCGCGGATCCCGGTGAGCGGGTTACGAATCTCGTGGGCCACGCCGCTGGCCAGCTCGCCCACCGTGGCGAGCTGCTGGGCCCGCTCCAGGTCGCGGACATGGAGCTCCTCGAGCTCCGCCCGCGAGCGGTCCAGGTCCGACGCCATCCGGTTGAACGAGTCGACCACCACGGCCACCTCGTCGCGGCCGGGCGCCGGGAGCCGCTGGTAGCGCCCCTCGCGGCCGAACCGCACGGCGGCCGCGGCCAGGGTGCGCAGGGGCGTCGTGACCGACCGGGCCGCCAGCGCCCCGATCACCACGATCAGCAGCACCAGCACGGCCGAGCTCGCCAGCGCCGTGTTCCGGAGCCGGGCGAGCGGCGCCAGGGCCACGTCGGTCGGGAGCCGGGACACGAAGGTCCAGTCGGTCCCGGTCACCGCCGCCGCCGCGAGCAGGGCGTCGCCGGTGGAGGTGGCTCGGGGCCCCGGGCCGCTCGGCCAGCCGGCCAGCACCTCGCTCGCGCCGTGGGGATGAGCGGCGAACACGAGGCGATCGCCCGCCTCCACCACGGCCGACTCCGAACCGCTCATCAGGTGCTCTGGAATCGAGAAGACCCGGACGAAGTCCTCCGCCCGGACGTGACCCTCGAGCCAGGCCCCCTGCCCGCCCACCGGGACCGCCACCAAGTAGGCCATCACCGCGTCGCCGTCCCGGTGCACCACCACCCGCCGCACCGTCCACCGGGCGGCGGGCGCTCGGTCCGGCCAGTGGGGCGCCGTGTTACGGAGCGCCACCGCCGCCACCACCTCGCCCCCGTCGGTCACGATCCGGAGGCCGTCGAAGATGCCATCCTCCGGCAGGCCCTGCACCAGCATCCGGGCCAGGTCGGCCGGCGAGGTGCGCTCCAGCCGCCCGTCGCCCGGGAGCTGGCCCGCGATCGTCCGGAGCAGGAGCCGCTCCCGGTCCAGCTCCGTGCCCAGGTGCACCGCCTGCGCCCGGTTGAGCGCCTCGAGCGACTGGACCGCCTGCCGGGTCGCCACCGAGCGGCTCACGAGGTAGCCCACGGTGATGGCCGCGATGACCGGTAGGACCCCGAACGCCAGCAGCAGCGTGAGGAGCTTTCCCCGGAGCCCCGGCCCCCGCGGGGAGGTCGCCTGGGTGGTCACGCTCTAACCTCCTGTCCTAGCGGCACTTGGATCGTTCCTGTCCGGGGCCGAGAAGTTGCCCACTCGCCGATGGGCGCGCAAGGCACCGGCTCACCTCACGGAGACTTGGCCGTGGCTTCAAGGTGGGCCCATAGCTTGGATACGATTCAAGGAGGTTCGACATGCGTTTCCTACCCGCTCTCGTCGTCCTCGCGACTGGCGCCGGAGCCGTTGCCTGCTCGAGCTCGACCGACACCGCCGGCGGCGACGCCCCGGCGCTGCTCTCCGTGGCGCCGAGCGAAGGCGCGACCGCCGTCGACCCGGCGGCGCCCGTCGTCCTCACCTTCGACCACCCGATGGGATTCGGCATGGAGCAGTACGTCGACCTGCACCTGGGCGACATCGACGGCCCAACCGTTCCCATCACCGCCATCTGGTCCTCCGACCGGACCATGCTCACGATCCGCCCCGACCAGCCGCTCGAGCAGGCCACGACGTACGCCATACACCTGGGCGGCGACATGGTGGACCGCGATGGCGCCGAGCTCGACTATGGAAGCTGCCAGCAGCTCGGTGGGCAGAGGCTCCAAGCCGGGCAGATGGGACCGGGCTCCGCCCACGGACAAATGGGCAGCGGCATGGGGAGCGGCTGGCGGAATGCCGACGGCTCCTACGGCATGGTATTCACCTTCACGACCGCGTGAGCTTCGGGTTGCCGGGCGGCGGGGCAAATGCCCCACCGACCCGGCGGCCTCCCCCACCTAGCCGGGCCACCGGTCGCCGACCCGCCCGACAACCCGTTGTCTCATAAGTAACTACCCAAGACACCGGTATGGCTCGCGCCCTGCCCCACGGGCGCCTATGACCGCGATCACACTGCTCCTGGCGACGCTGGCCGGCGCCGCGCCGCCCGATACGTTCCGTCTGGCCCAAGCTCAGGCGCTCGCGGCCTTCGCCAACCCGGCCCTCGCCGCGAGCCGGCTCCGGGCCGATGCGGCGGCCGAGCGGGTCGCCCCGGCCGGCGCGCTGCCGGACCCGATCCTCACCCTCTCGCTCATGAACCGCCCGGTCTCGGGCTTCGGCACGGCCGAGCCGATGACCATGAACCAGATCCAGATCAGCCAGACCCTGCCCTGGCCGGGCAAGCTCCGGCTCGCCCGGTCGCAGGCGGCGCGCCTGGCGGTCGCCGATTCGCTCTCCGCGGACGAGCAGCGCGCCCAGTTGGCCGCGGAGGTCGCCGCCGACTACTACGAGGCCGCCTACATGGACCGGGCGATCGCGATCATGCGCCGCACCCGGGACCTCCTCCGCGACTTCTTCCAGGTCTCCCAGACCCGCTACGCCGTGGGCGAGGGGCTCCAGCAGGACGTGCTCCAGGCCCAGGTGGCCGTGGCCCGGATGACGGAAGACCTGACCGTCATGGAGCAGAACCGGATCGCCGCGATCGCCCGGCTCAACGCCCGGCTCGGGCGGCCGGCGACCGACTCGGTCGGCCCCCTGGAGCTGCCCGAGCCGGCGGGCCAGCCCGCGGCGATCGACTCGCTCCTGGCCCAGGCCCGCGCGGCCCGACCGGCGCTCCGGGCGGCGGCCGAGCGGATCCGAGCGGCCGAGGCGGGTTACGACGCCGCTCGCCGGGAGGTCTATCCCGACCTGATGCTCGGCCTGGCCTACGGCCAGCGCCCCCGGTACGACGACATGGCCACCCTGATGGTGGGGGTGAGCGTCCCGATCTGGGCCGGCCGCCGCCAGCTCCCGATCCGCCGCGAGATGGCTGCCACCCGGGCCAGCGAAGAGGCGATGGCCCGGGACCTCGACAACGAGACCTTCGCCACCCTGACCGAGCAGCGCGCCGACGCCGAGCGGGCCTGGAGCCTGGCTCGGCTCTACGACACCGCGATCCTTCCCCAGGCCCGGGCGGCGGTGGAGTCGGCGATGTCGGCCTACCGGGTCGGCAGGGTGGACTACATGACCCTGGTCGAAAGCGAGCTGACCGTGAACCGCTACGAGATCGAGCGGGTCCGCCTGACCGCCACCTATCGCCAGGCCGAAGCCCGGATCGACGCCCTGCTCGGCGGGCGCGGGAGCGACCGATGAGGGCGATCTTCGTGGTCCTGCTCGCGGCGCTCGCCGCGGGGTGCGGTCGAGGCGAGCCCAAGGCCGAGTCGCCGATGGCGGGGATGACGGCGGAGGAGCATGCCCGGATGCAGGCCGGCGGCAACCAGACCATGGACTCGACCGGGATGGCCGTCCGCCAGGCGGTCCACCTGACGCCCGAGGAGGAGCGGGCCCTCGGCGTGTCGTACACCACCGTAGGCCGGGAGACCCTCACCAAGACGATCCGCACGGTGGGCGAGATCATCGCGCCCGAGTCGCGGGTGGCCGAGGTCACCCCGAAGATCGAGGGCTTCGTCGAGCGGCTGATGGTGAGCACCACCGGCGAGACGGTGCACCGGGGACAGCCGATCCTCACGCTCTACAGCCCCGCGCTGGTGGCGGCGCAGGAGGAGTTCCTCACGGCGCAGCGCCTGGTGAGCCGCCTCGACAGCACCTCGGCCGAGGCCTGGCGGGCGGCGCAAGCCACCCTCGCCGCCGCCCGCCGCCGGCTCAGCTACTGGGACATCACCGACGAGCAGATCGACCGGCTGGCGCGCGACGGGACCGTGACCAAGCTGCTGACCCTGGTCTCGCCGGTCCATGGCATCGTGCTGGAGAAGAAGGTGGTCGAGGGCCAGCGGGTGATGCCCGGCGAGACCCTCTACCGACTGGCCGACCTCTCCGAGGTCTGGGTCGAGGGCGAGGTCTTCGAGCAGGACCTGGCTTTGATTCGCGAGGGCGCCCAGGCCCACATCGAGGTGTCCGCCTACCCCGGCGAGCACGTCATGGGCCGGGTCAGCTTCGTCTACCCGACCGTCGACGTCCAGAGCCGGACCAACCGGGTACGGATCACCTTGCCCAACCCGGGCCTCAGGCTCAAGCCGGGAATGTTCGCGACCCTCTACGTCGATGCGGTGGTGGGCCGGTCGGTCATCGCGGTGCCGCGCGCGGCCGTGGTGGTCACCGGCCAACGGAACCTGGTGTTCGTCCGGACCGCCGACGGCACCCTCCTCCCGCGCGACGTCGTGCTCGGCAACCGGGCCGGCGACCGGGTCGAGGTGCTCTCCGGCCTCGCCGAGGGCGAGACGATCGTGGGGTCGGCCAACTTCCTGGTGGACGCCGAGTCCCGGCTGGCCGCCACCAGCCGGGCCATGCCCGGGATGCAGCACGGCGCGATCGACCAGCCGGCCCGGCCGGCTCCGACGACCCCGGAGCACGACCATGATTAGCGCGGTCATCGCCTGGTCGCTCCGGAACCGGTTCCTGGTCCTGCTCGGCACCGCCGCGCTGGCGGCGGGCGGCATCTGGGCCATGGCCACGACCCCGCTCGACGCGATCCCCGACCTCTCCGACGTCCAGGTCATCGTCCAGACCGACTTCGCCGAGCAGGCGCCGCAAATCGTCGAGGACCAGATCACCTATCCGATCGCGTCGGAGATGCTCAAGGTCCCGGGCGCCCGGGTGGTCCGCGGCTATTCGTTCTTCGGCCTGAGCCTCGTCTACGTGATCTTCGAGGACGGGACCGACATCTATTGGGCCCGCTCGCGAGTGCTCGAATACCTGAACGGGATCCGCCGGCAGCTGCCCCAGTCCGCCGAGCCGGTGCTCGGTCCCGACGCCACCGGGGTCGGCTGGATCTTCGAGTACACCCTGGAGTCCGACAGTCTCGACCTGGCCCAGCTCCGCTCGCTCCAGGACTGGTACCTCCGCTACCAGCTCACCGCGATCCCGGGCGTCTCCGAGGTCGCCACCCTGGGCGGGTTCGTGAAGCAGTATCAGGTCGAGGTCGATCCCGAGCGGCTCCGGGCGTTCGACATCCCGGTGACCCGGGTGGCCCGGGCCATCGGCGACCACAACGTGGACATCGGCGCCCGGGTGCTCGAGATGGGGGGGCGCGAATACATGATCCGCGGGCTCGGCTACCTGAAGGGCATCAGCGACATCGAGGACGTCACCGTCGGGGCCACGCCGAGCGGCACGCCGATCCGGGTGGCCGACGTGGCCACCGTGCAGCTGGGCCCGGCGCCCCGGCGGGGCGCGGCCGACTGGAACGGCCGGGGCGAGGTGGTGGCCGGGATCGTGGTGATGCGGTTCGGCTCCGACGCCCTCAAGACCATCGAGGCGGTGAAGGCCCGGATCGGCCAGATTCAGGCGGGGCTTCCGCCCCGGGTCAAGCTCCGGACCGCCTACGACCGGAGCGACCTGATCCACCGGGCGATCGCCACCCTCCGGAGCAAGCTGGTGGAGGAGTCGCTGGTGGTGGCGGCGATCGCGGTGCTGTTCCTGCTCCACGTCCGCTCCGCCCTGGTCGCCATCATCACCCTCCCGCTCGGCATTCTCTTCTCGTTCATCGTGATGCGGCTGCTCGGCGTGAGCGCCAACATCATGAGCCTCGGCGGGATCGCGATCGCCATCGGGGCGATGGTCGACGGGGCGATCGTGATGATCGAGAACCTGCACAAGCACGTGGAGCGGGCGGCGGGGAGCACCACCTCGCGGTGGGAGATCGTGCTCGAGAGCGCCAAGCAGGTCGGCCCGCCGCTCTTCTACTCGCTCCTGATCATCACCTTCAGCTTCCTGCCGGTGTTTTCGCTGGAGCAGCAGGAGGGTCGGCTCTTCAAGCCGCTGGCCTTCACCAAGACGTTCGCCATGGCCGGGGCGGCCTTCCTCTCGATCACGCTGGTGCCGGTGCTGATGGGCTACCTGGTCCGGGGTCGGATCCGCCCGGAACGCAGCAACCCGATCAACCGCGCCCTCCAGTGGGTCTACCGGCCGGTGCTCGGCTTCGCGCTCCGGTGGCCCTGGGTGGTCATCGCCGGGGCGCTGGCGGTGCTCGGCGTCACCGCCGTGCCCTGGGGCCGGCTGGGCAGCGAGTTCATGCCGCCGCTCCACGAGGGGTCGATCCTCTTCATGCCGACCACCGTGCCCGGCGTCTCGATTGCCCAGGCCCGGGAAATCATGCGGTACCAGGACAGCGTCCTGGCCACGTTTCCGGAAGTCGCGCTCGGTCCTGGGCAAGGCCGGACGGGCCGAAACCGCGACCGACCCGGCCCCGCTCGACATGTACGAGACCACCATCACGCTCAAGCCGGAGGACCAGTGGCGCTCGGGGATGACCTACGAGCGCCTGATCGGCGAACTGGACCGGGCCACCCAACTCCCCGGCGTCACCAACGCGTGGACCATGCCCATCAAGGGGCGGATCGACATGCTGGCGACCGGCATCCGGACCCCGGTGGGCATCAAGATCTTCGGGCCCGATCTCGACACCCTCCAGGCATTGGGCGAGCGGGTCGAGCGAATCGTCCAGCAGGTGCCCGGCACCCGAAGCGCGTTCGCCGAGCGCGGGGTGTCGGGATACTACGTGGACATCGACATCCAGCGGTCGGAGGCCGCGCGGTACGGCCTCAACGCGGGCGACATTCACAGCGCCATCATGGCGACGGTCGGCGGGATGGATGCCGCCCACACGGTGGAAGGCCGGGAGCGCTATGCGGTCAACGTCCGCTACCCCCGCGAGCTCCGGGACGACGTCCAGAAGCTCCGCGAGGTGGTGATCCCCGCCATGGGCGGGGCTCAGATTCCGCTCGGCCAGGTGGCCACGGTCAAAGTCATCCAGGGACCGATGGCGGTGAAGACCGAGAACGCCTTCCCGGTCACGACGGTGTTCGTCGACATCGGCGATCGCGACGTCGGCAGTTATGTGCGGGACGCCCAGGCCGTCGTGGCCCGGAGCCTGACCCTGCCGGCCGGGCTACACCCTCGCCTGGAGCGGGCAATACGAGTTCATGCAGCGGGTCCGTCAGAAGCTGAACCTGGTCCTCCCGGTCACGCTCGGGATCATCTTCCTCTTGCTCTACCTCAACTTCCGGAGCGTGAGCGAGTCGCTGATCGTGATGTTGTCGGTGCCCTTCGCCCTGGTAGGCGGGGTGTGGTTCCTCTGGCTCGCGGGCTACAACACCAGCGTGGCGGTCTGGGTCGGCTTCATCGCGCTGGCGGGCGTCGCGGCCGAGACCGGCGTGGTGATGCTGATCTATCTCGACGAGGCCTTCCATCGCCGGCGCCTCGAAGGCCGGATGCGGAACGCCGGTGACGTCGCCGCCGCGGTCCGCGAGGGCGCGGTGGAGCGGCTCCGGCCCAAGATGATGACCGTGGTCGCGATCATGGCCGGGCCTGGCGCCGATCCTCTGGAGCCATGGGACCGGGGCCGACGTGATGAAACGGATCGCGGCGCCAATGGTGGGCGGGATGCTCACGGCCACGCTCCTGACGCTGGTGGTGATTCCCTCGATCTACGTCCTCTGGCGGCGCGGGCAGCTGGCCCGGCGGCCGGACCCCTACTCCTCGAGCATTCGAATCAGCGCTGGCCAGTCGAGCGTTTGGTAGGCGCGCCACAGCGCCCGCTGGACCGGAGGACGGTTCCCCGTCATGCCGGCCGCGAACCGGACCATGCCAGCTCGAAACCGAGCCGACCACCGCGCCGTGGCGGGTCCGAATCCTGCGCGTTCGGGATCCTGGTGCCCCTTCGGCCCTGGTTGGGGTCGTGGTGGGTATTGCGTGGCGCTTTGCGGGACCGGCGGATAGCTTCGTCGAGCGTGCCTTCGGCTGCCGACTGTGCCAGGATCCACCTTCCGCTCCGAACCCACAACGGGGATGGCTCGATGCCTCAGCAACGCTGGTCGACTCGTCTGATGCGCAGCCGTCGCTCGTCCCTGGCGGCACTCGGGATGCTGGCCGCGGTCTCGTTGCTCTCGCCCGATGCGGCCGCCGCGCAGGATCCGACCGTCCAGCTGCTCGAGCTGCTCAGCAACGCCCACGGCCCGTCGGGTTTCGAAGAGCCGGTGCGGAAGCTCATGGTCGAGCACATGACCCCCGTGGCCGACCGGATGCTATCCGACGGCCTCGGCTCGGTCATCGCCGTCCAAGGCAGCAACGGTCCGCGAGTCATGATCGACGTCCATATGGACGAGCTGGGCGCCCTGGTGCGCCGGGTCACACCGGACGGGTTCCTGACGATGCAGATGCTGGGCGGATGGCTCGACGAAGTGCTGGTCGGCCAGCGGTGGACCATTCTCGGCTCCAAGGGACCGGTATTGGCCACGTCGACGGTGCGGGACGCGCATCTGGTCGGCAACGGCGCCGGCGGCGCGCTCCTGGATCCGCGGGACAAGCTCTTTCTCGACGTCGGCGCGACCACTGCCGCTCAAGTCCGCGACCTCGGCGTCGGTCCCGGCGACCCGATCGTGCCCGACTCTCCCTTCGCGATCCTGAACGGCACTCAGAACTACCTGGGCAAGGCCTGGGATGATCGGGTCGGCTGCGCCATCGTCCTGGATGTGATGCGCCGTCTGGCCGGCACCCCGCACCCCAATCAGCTCTTCTACGCGGCGACGGTGCAGGAGGAAATCGGGCTCCGTGGGGCACGCACCGCCGCCGAGCTGGTCAAGCCGGACGTGGCCGTCGCGATCGAAGCGGGCGTGACCAACGACATCCCCGGCGTCGGTCCCGACCAGGCCCAGGAGGTCCTCGGCGGCGGACCGGGCATCTTCCTCTACAACGGCAGCGAGCTCCCGAACCGGAGCTTCGTCGCCCTGGCCCGTCGGACCGCCGCGGACCGGGGCATTCCGCTCCAGGGCGAGCTGATTCAGGGATACGGCGACGACGCGGCCGAGATCCAGAAGAGCAACGGTGGGGTTCCGACCATCACCCTCCTCGTGCCGACCCGCTACACCCATACCCACAACGGCATCATCAATCGCGCCGACTACGACCGCACGGTCGAGCTGCTGCTCGCCCTCATCCAGCGCCTCGATGCCGCCACGGTCGGCCGGCTCCGTGACTTCTCGCCCCAGTAGCCGGGGGACGGGCCCGGGCGGCTCCATGGGCATTCAGCTGCCGACCTGTCTCAACCAGTGATCGACATGAGAAAACCCGTACTTGGCATCCTCTACGCCGTGGTGATGATCGTCGTCATCGTTGGTGTAGACGTGCTCTTTTTTCGGCATCGCCTCTTCGAACGGCTGCTCGCGAACATCGGCATTGTCCTGCTGTTCGGAGCATTCTATTTGCGATTCCTCAAGAAGCCCTGAGCCGAGGGCCGCGACACCAGCCGGTTGCCGGGCTCGGCGCCATCCGGGCCTCGAGCCACCGCACCCCCGGGCCGCCCTCCGCACGTCGGCGTGGCGCTACAACGAGACAACTGGCTACCTTGCGGCCCCCGCCGTCGCCTTCACAAGCTCCATCGGCACGCCGCAGCAGATCTCCGAATGGGGCATTGGCGGAGGGCACGGGCACCCCTTCTCGTACACCAGTGTCGCGCCGCACCTCGTGCAGGTGTACCGATCGCCTGGATTCCTCGTCATGGCTTCCTCGCGGGTTGGTGCGCTTTCCGGTCGCACCTTTGAAGCTGGCCCCGTTGGCCAACCCCCAATGAAGGGTGAGCGAAACGCCCTTCACACCGCATAGCGCGCTGGCGTCGCCGCCCGCCGCTTCTTGTTTGCGATCCCGCTGAGCCGTAGCTTGGTTCGTTCAACCGCCGTGGGAACGGCGAGACGGAGATCAGCGATGTCATCCTCAGCACCATGAGGCGCACCTGGACCATCATAGGCGTTGCCGACGTGCCTCGCAGCTTCGAGTGGTACCAGTCGCTGCTTGGCCTGCCGGAGACGGCTCCCGCCCACGACCACTTCGGTCAAGTTCTCGACTCGGACGGAACGGTGTTGCTCTGCCTGCACGAGTGGGGTGCCCACGAGCATCCCTCCTTGGCGAACCCTGATCAGGCGCGGCCCGGCAACGGCCTCCTCCTGTTCTTTCGCGTCGATGACTTCGACCGGGCGCTGCCGAGGGCGCGCGCGCTGGTCGCTCGACTCGAGGAGCAGCCCCACCTGAACCGGAATACCGGAACGATGGAGTTCTCACTCCGCGATCCGGACGGGTACTACGTCACGATCAGCGCGCTCTCTCCGCGCTGACGCTGCCCGACGGGACCGCCTCACCGAGCGGCCGCCCGCTACTCCTCGAGCATTCGGATCAGAGCAGGCCAGTCGAGCGTTTGGTAGGCCCGCCACAGCGCCCGCTGGACCGGAGGCCGATGCCCCGTCATGCTGGCCGTGAACCGGACCATGATTCCCCGCGGCTCGAGCCGGGAATGCCGGGCCCGGTAGAAGTCCGGATTCCGCCGGACGATCCGGACCTTGCCTGGGCTCTGGGCCCGAGTGACGCGAGGCTGAGGCTCGGGAAGGTCCAGGCCGGCAGCTCACGCTCGGCCGGGGTGTAGGCCGCGAGCTGGGCCCGGATCGGATCTCCGGGCATTCCCTGGGCCTCTGTCCGGGCCGCTTGCTCGCGATCCTGGGGCTCCGCGGCCTTGAGCTGCTCGGTCACGGAGCGCTCGGCATCCTCGAGCTCCTTCAGGGTCGAATCGGCCCGGGCCGGATTCACCGCCCGGACCCCGGCCACGATTGCTTCCCGGGGTCTTCTTTCGGGTCGGGGCGCCTTCGACCCACTGCTGATAGCGGGTCTTCTGCAGCGATTCCTGAAGTCCTTTGACCTTCTCGCCACCCTTCCCCTCCCAGTCAAAGATCAGCGCTTCGAGGTATTCCTGGCGGCTCACCGGTATCCAGGGTGAGACGCCATCCACCGACAACAGCACCATCCGCCAGCTCCGTTCAGTCTCCGAGAGGTTGCCATAGCCGAGTGTCGATCCGCTGACCGGCTCACCGACTCTTCTTCGACGTAGAGCAGGTCACCCTGGGCATCGCGGATCGTGGACGGCGGCCCAAAGGTTGAGAGCCTTCCCCGGTGGGTTGATGACCACCTCGAGGGAGGACATCCTCGTTCCCTTTCCACACCGGAGCGGCGATCCACAGGCTGTATCGATAGCTCACGACATTTCCGGGACCGGTCGGGGCGCCGCCCTCCATTTGGGAGCGGATTTCGAAGCCGTCGGGGGAGCCACTCCGGGATCTCGAGCAGGATCCGCTCGATCGCGGCCAGCCGCCGGACCACGATGGCCTTGTCCGCCGCCGACAAGTCGCCCGAGAGCCGGCTCTCCGAGCCGACCGACCGGGCCGGTGAGCGGCCCCGACGGCCGGAACCCGTTGGGCCACGGCCAACGAGGCGCCCAGCGGAGCGATAGCAGCGACGGCGATCGCCAAAGCGAGCCAGCATCTCATGTGAGCCTCCGCAAGTGGCGGCGATTGGCTGCCAGACAGAGAACGATATCCACGCCGGTTTACGACCTGGCCTGAACCGTGACCGACGGTCCAGC
>CAVSQW010000015.1:0-788280 GCA_963730185.1 uncultured Gemmatimonadales bacterium | reverse complement strand
CATCTTCTACCTGACGGCCCGGACGGTGGGGCGGGCGGTCGCGGAGAAGGCCTTCACCGATATGCGCACCGCCGGTTTGCGGCTGCACACGTTAACCTTGACCGCCAAGGAAAAGATTTGTGTCCAGTCCGGCCAACCTTGCGACCCGCTGACGTGTCCGTTGGCCGGAAGGCTACTACGACCGCCGCCGGCCGGCTATGCGTGCGGCCTTGGCGCATGAGGCCATTACCCGGCCCGTCCTCGAAGCGGTCAGCCAGGCGCACCAGGTTTGTCCCTTCGAGCTTTCGCTTGATTTGTCGTCGTGGGTGGACGCGGTCATTTGTGATTATAACTACGTCTTTGATCCCAAGGTCTATTTGCGCCGGCACTTTGCCGAGGCGGCGGGCGATTACGGTTTTCTCGTGGACGAAGCGCACAACCTGGTGGACCGCGCCCGGGAAATGTTTTCGGCCGAGCTGGAGCGTCCGGAAATTCTCGACGTGCGGCGCGCGATTCGAACTGCCTTGCCACGTTGCGCCAAAACCCTTTCGCGTTTGAGCGCGGCGCTGCGCAAGCTCGATGGATCGACAGAGCAACCGGACTCAACTGCGGAGCCAACGGACTCCCCGGTCGAACTGGATTTGTTTTCGCCCGGATCGACGGACACAACGCCGCACCCGGCCGCACTGACCGCGGGGGAACGATTCGAAATCCACAATCAAACCGGGGGAATTATCACCAGTCGGGAATTCCCAGTCCATCTGACACCGTTGCTAAACCAGGCGCTCAAGGAAGCGGAAGTCTGGCTGGCGCGAAATCAGCCGGCTGAATTTCGTGAAGACTTGTTGCAGCTCTACTTTCGCCTGCAGTCCTTCCAGCGCACGGCAGAACTTTACGATGAACGCTACGTGACGATCATTGAAGGCGGGCCTTCGGCGCGGGTGCGATTGTTCTGCGCGGATCCGTCGTGCCTGCTGCGCCAGGCATTGGCTCGGGGCAAGGCGACGGTATTTTTCACGGCTACGTTCACGCCGATCGATTATTACTGCACGTTGCTCGGCGGAAGCCCGGAAGATCCGCGGTTGCAGTTGCCGTCGCCATTCCCGCCGGAACATCTGGCGGTGCTGGTGCAGGATCGAATTCGCACGCACTTCAAAGCGCGAGCGGAAACACGGGTGGACGTGGCCCAGGCCATCGGCGCGCTCGTGCAGGGGCGGCGCGGCAATTATCTGGTTTACCTTCCTTCCTACCAATATCTGCGCGTGGTGCAGGAAGAATTCAGCCGGCGTTACCCGATGATTCCGCTCCGCGTGCAGCAACCGCGCATGTCCGAGCCGGAACGGGAATCCTTCCTCGCAGCCTTTGGGGTGGAACATGGGGAAACGCTGGTCGGCTTTGCGGTCATGGGCGGTATTTTCGGTGAAGGCATTGACCTGGTGGGCGACCGCTTGATTGGCGCCATCATCGTGGGCGTGGGGCTGCCGCAATTGTGTGTCGAGCGCGACCTGATCCGCGATTATTTCCACGCCAAGCTTGGGGCGGGATTTGACTATGCCTACACCTTCCCCGGCATGAACCGCGTACTGCAAGCCACGGGCCGCGTGATTCGCTCCGAAATGGACCGAGGGGTAGTCATGTTGATCGACACGCGATTTGTCGAACAGCGTTATCGGCGGCTGTTTCCCGGTTGGTGGCGACCGGTGCGAGTGCGGAGCGCCCGTGACATTGCCGATGCGCTCGACAGCTTTTGGGAAGCTTCCAATTGAAAGGTTCTTCGAACAGGAACGCTTGAGGGAATGGACAATTCGGTTGCGACGGCGCCCGGCGAGATCACCGAGGTTCGGATATTGTCGGGCTTCACCTCCTGCCGCAGCCCTTTGGAAATCACACAGACGGCGCTCTTGGTGGCGGAGTAAACCGCGTAACCCGGCCCCACCTTGTGACCGGCGACCGAGGAGATATTGATGAAGTGGCCGGCTTTTTGCCGCGGCATGTGCGGCAGCGCGGCGGCGATGCCATACAGCACGCCCTTGACGTTCACATCGAGGGTGCGTTCCCAGTCCTCGACGTTCAGGCGCTCAACCGGTGCAAGCGGCATGATGCCGGCATTGTTCAGCATCACGTCAATGCGACCGAACTGTTGCACGGCAGCATCCACCAGTTTTTGCACCTGGTCGCGATGCGTCACGTCCGTGTCGACGGCAAGCGCCTGGCCGCCGTTTGACTCCATTTCGGCAGCCAATGATTGAATGCGTTCAACCCGCCGTGCCCCGAGCACAACGGTTGCGCCTTGCGCGGAAAGATGCCGGGCTGTCGCTTCGCCCATTCCGCTGCTGGCTCCGGTGATGACAACGACTTTGCCTTGGATGTTTTCCATGTTTGAATCCTTTCTTTCCGTCAAATGTAGCAACGACTTTATTCCACACGCGCCCGGCTGTCGCACGGGGTCTTGCCAGACCGGTTGTGATCTTGCTCGAAAGTGCGGTGGCGTCGGACTTGAACAGAAGCAAACGAGGAAGGGCGGCACAGTCTGGATTCAGAATGGCCAATGGCTTCGCGAATCAGTAGCCTCTCGTCATGCTGATGACATTGACCTCAACGCACGAGGCGGCGACCGACATCGGGTTTTTGCTCCGCAAGAATCCAGCGCGGCCACAGTCATTCAGTCTTTCGTTTGGCAAAGCTCACGTTTTTTATCCCGTAGCCACGGCGGAGCGATGCACGGTTGCGTTGCTCGTCGAGGTTGATCCGGTTGGACTCGTGCGAAATCGGCGCGGGCCATCGGGCGAAGGCGGCGCGTTGGCGCAATACGTCAACGACCGACCATACGCAGCCTCCTCCTTTTTGAGTGTCGCGATTGCTGAAGTGTTTGGCAGCGCGCTTTCCGGCAAAAGCAAGGAGCGGCCGGAACTTGTGGACACGCCAATTCCGCTACGTGTGATCTTTTCGGCGCTGCCGTGTCGTGGTGGTGAGGAGTTTTTGCGAAAGATGTTTGAGCCGCTTGGCTACACTTTGTCCGCCCGCCGGATACCTCTTGATGAGAAGTTTTCTGACTGGGGAGAGAGTTCGTATTTTGAGGTTGAACTGGCTGACCGCGTGCCGCTGCAACAACTCCTGTCGCATCTTTACGTGCTCGTGCCGGTGCTGGATAACGACAAGCACTATTGGGTTGGCGACGACGAAGTGGAAAAACTGTTGCGTCACGGCGAGGGCTGGCTGGCATCGCACCCCGAGCGCGAGGCGATCACGCGCCGCTATCTCAAACACCAGCGCAGCTTGGTGGACGACGCTCTGGCGCAGCTTGCGGATGAAGGCGAACCGAATCCGGATGCCGCCGCCGAGACGCGCGATGCCGAGGAAGTGGCGCTGGAATCATCACTTCGTAGCAGCCGAGGTAACGAGGCTCAAACTTCTCAGCAAACGAGTCAGAGCCTCCTCACGTCGGCTGCTACAGGAGAAGGACAAATCACGCTCAACGAACAGCGTCTTGGCGCGGTGCTGGCCGCGTTGAAAAGCACCGGCGCGACTCGCGTGTTGGACTTGGGCTGTGGTGAAGGCAAATTGCTCCAGGCTTTGCTGAAGGAAAAGCAGTTCACCGAAATCGTCGGCATGGATGTGTCGCATCGCGCGCTCGAAATCGCCCATGACCGATTGCACTACGACCGTCTCCCGCCGGTTCAGAAGGAACGCCTGCGCTTCCTGCACGGCTCGCTCATTTACCGCGACCAACGTCTGGCTGGCTTCGATGCCGCCGCCGTGGTGGAAGTCATCGAACATCTCGACGCCGCGCGCCTGGCTGCGTTCGAGCGCATGCTGTTCGAGTGCGCCAAGCCGAAGAGCATCGTCATCACGACGCCCAACCGCGAATACAACGTGAAGTGGGAATCGCTGCCCGCCGGCAAGTTTCGTCATCGCGATCACCGTTTCGAGTGGACACGGGCGGAATTCCAGACTTGGGCAAATGGTGTTGCCACGCGCTTCGGATACAGCGTGCGCTTTCTGCCCGTCGGCCGGGAAGACTCGTCAGTCGGTTCACCGACGCAGATGGGGGTGTTTGAAAGGAAGGGTTAGTTCGATGTGCCAGAAACCAAACTCAAAGGGCTGAAAGCCCGAAAGATAATAGCCCAGGGCAAGCGAAGCCGCCCTGGGTAGCAAACAACAAATTGAACAAGCCCTGTAAGGGCGAAAGACAATCGGATGCTGGTGGAATGAAAACATACCAGACAGATGGGACGAAACAAAAACAAGCGTCGTAAAGAGAAGGTGCGAAAGTGGCGGAAGCGTCTTTGACGCCGCCTCTCAACTCGGGAAAGATTTCTGTCAAGTTACATGACTTCACCTCTGCCGCCCTTACAGGGCTTAAATGATTTGTTGGACGGTTAACCCAGGGCGTCGCTCGCGGACTCGCTTTGCCCTGGGCTATCTTCTTTCGGGCTTTCAGCCCTACGGACAGAATTGGGAACAATGTTGGCAATCCATGAATTAAATTTGCAGTCCTAGAAACTTTCTGGTTCGCGCTGATGAACGGGTTTGGTTTAGGAAATAGCATCCTTGAAAATCGGTTGATGTGCGCCCGGTGGATCGTTCCCCGCGCCATAGTTATGAAATTCACCATCCCAGAGCTTTCCTTCGGCGTGTTGATCGGGGTTTTTGGTTCGATCAAAAGCACGTTCGCGCGAAAGCATTTCAAACCGGCCACGGAGTGGCAATTGCTCCACGCCCTTGATAATCGTTTCGCTTGGAAACCGATTTTCAAGGGTCAGGGAGGACTTGATTTTTCTGCATCACCGTATCACTGTATCAGCGTATGAGAACAACCGTGACTTTGGATGACGATGTGTTCAAGGCGGCGCAGGCCCAGGCGGAGGCTTCGGGCAAGAAGCTGGGCCAGGTGCTCTCGCAACTTGCGCGGCGGGGATTGCGCGCTTCCGCACAGAGTGCCACCAAGAGCGGGCTGCCCGTTTTCAAAGTCCAGCCCGATGCCGACATCATTCCCAGCAGTCGCGCGAAGGAGTTGCTCGCGGAGGACGCGACGTGAAGGCGGCCTTGCTGGACACGAACGTCCTGCTGGCGCTTGCCTGGCCCAATCATCAACACCACGCCCCAGCGCACGCGTGGTTTGCCGGCGAATCGAAGAAAGGCTGGGCGACGTGCGCCTTCACCCAACTTGGTTTCATCCGGCTTTCCTCCAATCCCGCCTACACCGCCGACGCCGTGACTCCGCAGGACGCCGCCACGTTGCTCCAACAATGGACGCGGCTTAAAACCCATCGGTTCTGGACCTCGCCCGCGGCGGATGATCCCGCGATCTACGCTCGCGCCCTTGGCCATCAGCAAGTCAACGACGCCTGGTTGGTCAAAGTGGCCCGCGAAAATTCCGGCCGGCTCGTCACGCTCGATACGCGGTTGCCCGTTCATGCTTCAGAAACCGGCTTGGTTGACGTCATTGACACTTGATTCGGAGTAAGTAGTTCGTTCGCCCGCATGACTCTTACCATCCCAGAACTCTCCTTCGTCGTGCTCATTGGCGTCTCCGGCTCGGGCAAAAGCACGTTTGCGCGGAAGCATTTCAAGCCGACGGAGATTCTGTCGTCCGATCATTGTCGCGGGTTGGTGTCCGACGACGAGAACAGTCAGGCGGCGACGAAGGATGCTTTTGAACTGCTGCACTTCATCGCCCGCAAGCGCCTCGCGGCGGGAAAGCTGACCGTGGTTGACGCAACTAACGTGCAGCCGGAATCGCGCAAGTCGCTCGTGGCAATCGCGCGGGAGTTTCATTGTCTGCCGGTGGCGATTGTTTTGGATTTGCCGGAGCGTGTGGCTCATGACCGGAACAAGACGCGCCCTGATCGGGAATTTGGCCCGCACGTCATTCGCCAGCAATCGCAGCAGTTGCATCGTTCGTTGCGCGGGTTGGAACGCGAGGGTTTCCGCCACGTCCATGTGCTGAAGTCGCTGGAGGAAATCGAAGCCGCTGTCATCGAACGCCAGCCGCTATGGAATAATTTGAAGCAGGAGCACGGGCCGTTCGACATCATCGGCGACGTTCATGGGTGCTTTGATGAACTCGTGGAGTTGTTGGGCAAGCTGGGATATGAAACCGGAAAGAGCGCCGGCGCGTGGCATCATCCAGAAGGCCGGAAGATGGTCTTCGTCGGCGACTTGGTGGATCGTGGGCCAAAGATTCCCGAGGTGGTCCGGCTGGTGATGGATAGCGTCAATTTCGGCAGCGCGTTGTGCGTTCCGGGAAACCACGACATGAAGTTCATGCGGAAAATCTGGGGCAAAGATGTGCAGATTACCCACGGCCTCGCGGAGTCATTGGCCCAGTTCGAGGCTTACGAGCAAGATTATCGCGGATTCAGCCGGATCGCCGCGGATTTCATCCACAAACTCGTCAGCCATTACGTTCTCGACGATGGCAAACTCGTCGTCGCCCACGCGGGCATGAAGGAATCCATGCAAGGACGCGGTTCTGGCGCGGTGCGCGAGTTCGCGTTGTTCGGCGAAACGACTGGCGAGACGGACGAGTTCGGTTTGCCCGTGCGCTACAACTGGGCCGCCGAATATCGCGGCGCAGCGATGGTCGTGTATGGGCACACGCCTGTGCCTGAACCGGAATGGTTGAACCGCACCATCAACATTGATACCGGCTGCGTCTTCGGCGGGAAACTCACCGCGCTGCGTTATCCAGAAAAGGAACTGGTTTCAGTTCCGGCCAAACAAATTTACGCGACGCCGGCAAAACCTTTCCTCGTAGCAGCCGAGGTAACGAGGCTCACTTCTCAAGCGGCGGGAGACGGAAATCAGAGCCTCCTCACGTCGGCTGCTACAGGTTGACAGCGCAGCAGCAGAATGACGACTTGCTCGACCTTGCCGACGTGACGGGCAAACGCATCGTCAGCACGCGACTGCACGGCAACGTGACTATCCGCGAGGAGAACTCCATTGCCGCGCTGGAAGTGATGAGCCGCTTCGCCGCAAATCCCAAGTGGCTGATTTACCTGCCGCCCACCATGTCGCCGTGCGAGACAAGCCAAGCACCCGGATTGCTGGAACATCCGGCGGAAGCATTCGCTTACTTTCGCCATGCAGGCGTGCCGCGCGTTGTGTGCGAGGAAAAGCACATGGGCTCGCGCGCCGTGGTCATCATCTGCCGCGACGAAGATGCCGCGCGAAAAACTTTCGGCGTGACCGGCGAAGGCATTGGCATCTGTTACACGCGCACCGGGCGGAGATTTTTCGACAACGCGACGTTGGAAGCGGAATTCCTTGAGCGCGTTCGTGCCGCCGCCACCGCCGCCGGGTTTTGGGATGAGTTCAAAACCGACTGGCTCTGCCTTGACTGCGAATTGATGCCGTGGTCAGCCAAGGCGCAAGAGTTGGTGAAGCAGCAATACGCCGCCGTGGGAACATCAGCGCAAGCAACGCTCGCGGCTGAAGTCGCCGCGCTGGAGCAAACCGCCGCGCGCGGATCTGGACGTGAGCGAATTGCTGGCGCACACGACGGAACGGCGGCAGATGGTGAGCGATTACGTCGAAGCCTATCGCCGCTATTGCTGGCCGGTGAACTCGGTGAACGATTTGAAGCTTGCGCCGTTTCATCTGCTCGCCACCGAAGGAAAAGTTCACGCTGACAAACCAAACGACTGGCACATGCAAACGCTGGCGCGTCTGGCGGGCGGCATCATTGTCGCCACACCGTTTCGTGTCATTGACGTGACCAATCCCGAAAGCGAAGCCGAAGGCATCCGTTGGTGGGAGGAACTGACCGGACGCGGCGGCGAAGGCATGGTCGTGAAGCCGCTTGGATTTCATCGCCAAAAGCCGGCGCGGACTTGTGCAACCAGCCGTGAAGTGCCGGGGTCGCGAATACCTCCGCATCATTTACGGCCCGGAATACACCGCAGCAGAAAATCTCGAACGTCTTCGCGCGCGCGGGCTTTCCACCAAACGATCACTGGCTCTTCGCGAATTCGCGCTCGGCATCGAATCGCTTGAAAGGTTTGTCCGCAAAGAACCGTTGCGCCGCGTGCATGAAGCTGTCTTTGGCGTGCTGGCCTTGGAAAGCGAACCGGTTGACCCGCGCTTGTGAGATTAACCCAGGGCGTTGCCCTGGGCTATCATCTGTCGGGCTTGCAGCCCTCTGAATCAGCGCGCATCAGTGCGATGTTGATACGGCAAATCAATCACATTGGTCTTGAGTCGCTTGAGCGAGTCTTCGACAACCTGCTTGATGTGATCGGGACGACTGTCAACGACCTTGCCGTCGAGACTTTCCGCGATGGCGATGTGAGTCATGTTTCTTTTGATCTCCATAATTCAATTTCTCCGCTTTAACAGGAGGAAACAGAGGGAACGGAGAAAAATTAAGAATCTCCATTTCCTCTGTTTCCTCCTGTTAATTCACCTTTGCTGGCGGTATTCAGCATAGTTTCGAGCCAGATGAATGGCGATGGCTTGCGCGATGCCTTGCAGCAAAAGGGCACGTGCGTGCCGGCGCATCAGTTCCGCGTGGGTTTGCTCCGTCCATGAATGCAAGACAGCGTCCGTGAAGGCCGAAACATCCCGCAATCGCGCTCCCGCCGCATTCTTGCCAAAAACCTCTTCAAACGCGCGTTGCAGCAACGGCAGTTCGATGAACACGGACATGGCTTGAAACGGCTCGGTCGTCAGCGCCTGCCAACGACATTCATAGGGCGCGCCGCCGGTGGTGAGAAAGAAAGTGCCGCGTTTGAGCCGATGCGTGATCCAGGGCCGTTTGCCTTCGCGTTCTTGAAACTCGACGCCACCGGAAATGTTTCAAGCGAGGAGCGGTTCGCTGACGGAGGGAAGAGGCAGCACCTGAGCCACCGGCGGCAACGCCACGATCCAGGCTTTGATGTCCCGCCATGCCTTACCGCGACCCGCCCGCAAACATTTCCCGCCAACATAACGCTCGCAGGCTTCGGCGGACGTTGAGTCAGGAATCGCCATTTGACGAGAAGCGGAAAACTACGCTTTCACGTAAAGCTTGCTGCCTTTCTCGGTGAACTCGCGGCTTCTTTCCCTCCATTCCCTTCTTCAACGCTTCTTCCTCGGCGATGCCTTGCTCCGCTGCATATTTCCGCACGTCCTCGGTGATCTTCATTTTAATCTCCGGCATGGCTTGGCAAGGGTTCACCGTAAAGGCGTTCGAAGAGGCGGCGTTTGCGTTCGATATCCGTCAGGTCGGCCGGCAGCGAGGCCAGCACCATGCGGCGGGCGGCGTCGAACATCTGCGCCCCCAGGCGGAGTCGTTCCGCACCAGACAATGCCATCAGCCGCATGCGCACCAGTTCGGTGACTTCCGGTGATGTGTCACTCATGGTTTGCATTCCTGCCATAGACTAGTCAGCCCTAATTCTTTCGTCCAGCGACTTATGTAGTCGGTGTCGCAACCGGTGGAGGCAAGGTTCTGGACGTCGCGCAGTTGCACTTCCGAATGGGAATCTTTGGCCCACCAAAGCTTGGAGAGAATCAGATCTTCCTTGCTCGTAATCCAAGTGGAGAAATCCTCGATGTTGATGCGTTGACGACGCTCAAATTCAGTGTGGCGATATGGGCTGTCTTTGCGGATGATGCAGTCCACTTTGATGACGCTCTCCTGATGGATGAGGTTAAAGATCGATTCGTGCGCAATGGAACTGCTGACGGCGTCACGGGATACGTAGTAGTCGGGTGTGAAAAGGCGCATTACCTTGTCGGTGTCCTGCGCAGTAAGCGCAACCACGAGATCAATGTCGCGAGTCATGCGTGGCTGGGCGTAATAATTCATCGCCATCGAACCCGTGAGCATGTAAGCGATGCCGCCCTGTTCCAGCCGGGCGGACACGTCGCGGACGATGTCGAGTTCGTTTTGCACAGGAAGTTTGGGCGGAGCGGCATTTCTGCCCTACCATCATTCATTCACGCCTTCGCGTAAACCTCCGCGCCCTTTTCCACGAACTCTTTTGACTTTTCTTCCATCCCCTTCTTGCAGCGCCTCTTCCTCGGCGATGCCTTGCTCGGCGGCGTATTTGCGGACGTCTTCGGTGATCTTCATCGAGCAGAAATGTGGCCCGCACATGGAGCAGAAGTGCGCGGTCTTGGCGCCGTCCTGCGGGAGGGTTTCGTCGTGGAACTCGCGCGCGGTGACGGGGTCGAGGCTGAGGTTGAATTGATCTTCCCAGCGGAATGGGCTTGGCTGCGCCCGCAGCCTCGGCCTGACGGCCTTTCGCTCCGCGAAATCCTTCTCGCCGCTTCCCAAGCGGCTCGAATCAAAGCGCGCCTTGCTCAATGCGTTGCCGCGGTATTGCGCGTCGGGATGGCCTTTGGCGAGGTCGGCAGCGTGGGCGGCGATCTTGTAGGCGATGACGCCGTCTTGCACGTCCTTCTTGTTCGGTAGGCCGAGGTGTTCCTTGGGCGTGACGTAACAGAGCATCGCGCAACCATACCAGCCAATCATTGCCGCACCGATGCCGCTGGTGATGTGGTCGTAGCCGGGCGCGATGTCGGTGGTGAGCGGCCCGAGCGTGTAGAACGGCGCTTCGCCGCACCATTCGAGTTGCTTGGCCATGTTTTCCTCAATCATGTGCATGGGCACGTGGCCCGGGCCTTCGTTCATGACTTGCACGCCTTTGGCCCACGCGCGCTTGGTGAGTTCGCCCTGCACTTCGAGTTCGCCGAATTGCTTGGTGGCCGTCCGCAAGGACTCGTTGACGTCGGCAATCGAGCCGGGGCGCAGGCCGTCGCGCTGATGGCAATAACTCAATTCAACTTGGGCAAACAACGAGAACCAGGAGGAGATGCTGGGCGCGGCCCGCCAGGCGCTGGAAGCGGCCGCGGTCGAGCTGAACCGGCTCCGCGACATCGCCAGCCTCGATCGCGGCGCCCTCAAGCTCCACCGGGACTGGATCAAGCCGGGCGACGCGCTCCGATCACTGGAGCCCCTGCTCCGCTCCGAGGGCGAGCGCCGGGGCCTGAGCGTCCGGCTCGAGGTGGCGCCGGGCCTGCCCCGGATCCAGGCCGACCGGGCCCGGCTGCACGAGGCGTTGGAGCTGCTGCTCCGTCACGTGGTGCGCCACGCCGAGCCGGGGCCGCCGGTGGTGATCGCGGCGGAGCCGGCGGCGGGCGGGGCCCTGGTGATTGACGTCCGCCATGGCCCGGCGGCGATGCTCGGGCCGGACGTGGCCCTGGCGCAGCGGGTGATCGCGGCCCACGGGGGCCGGCTGGAGCTGGCGGGCGAGCGGACGGTCGTCACCCTGGGCCCTACGGCTTCTTCGCCTTGAACCAGTGCGGTGCGGTGGTCCAGGTTCTCGAGCCTCACCTTCGTCCAGACCACCACCGTCCGCGACTCCACCGGCCACTTCACGATCCCGTCTAGCCGGCCGATATGGATCGTCGGCGCCACGGCCCCCGGCGACTCGACCTCGCCTCAGTTCTGGGCTCAGCAAAGCCAGGGTCAACACCCTGGGCGAGGCGCTCCGGTACGTGCCCGGCGTGCGCAACAACAGCAGCGGAGCGGCGACCGGGAAAGTGGTCATCCGGGGCCTGACCAACACCCGGGTTCTGGTGGTGGACGACGGCCAGCGACTGGAGCACAACCAGTGGGGCGACGGCCACTTTTCCAGCGTGGAGCCCGCCACCGCCTCCCGGATCGAGGTCATCCGCGGTCCGGCGAGCGTGCCAGCAACAACACCCAGCCGGACGGCACCGGGATGCTCGAGGGCGCGAGCGGTGGTTGGGGATTCCGCGTCTCGGGCACCGGACGGACCGCGAAGGACGTCCAGACCCCGGCCGATAGCCTCTGGAACAGCGGCTATCACAAGGTCGGCGGGAGCGGTGCGCTCGGCTACCGCGGATCCTGGGGGTCGCTCACCGGCCGGACGCTGCCGCCCAGCGCGTCGAGCTCGCCGCCCTCCGGACCGAATGTCGTTCCCCAACGGACGAGCACCGCCACGTCCGCCGTTCGGCCCGGGACCTCGGCCGTGATCGTGGCGGTCCCCCCGGCGACCCCGGTCACGAGGCCCTGAGACGTCACTCGGGCAATGGCCGGATTCGAGCTGCGACCCAACCTCCAATGAAGGGTGAGCGAAACGCCCTTCACACCGCATAACGCGCTGGCGTCGCCGCCCGCCGCTTCTTGTTTCCGATCCCGCTGAGCCGTAGCTTGGTTCGTTCAACCGCCGTGGGAACGGCGAGACGGAGATCAGAAATGTCACTCCCAGCACCATGAGGCGCACCTGGACCATCATCGGCGTTGCCGACGTGCCTCGCAGCTTCGAGTGGTACCAGTCGCTGCTTGGCCTGCCGGAGACGGTTCCCGCCCACGACCACTTCGGTCAAATCCTCGACTCGGACGGAACGGTGTTGCTCTGCCTTCACGAGTGGGGTGCCCACGAGCATCCCTCGTTGACGAGCCCCGATCAGGCGCGGCCCGGCAACGGCCTCCTCCTGTTCTTTCGCGTCGATGACTTCGACCGGGCGCTGCCGAGGGCACGCGCGCTGGTCGCTCGACTCGAGGAGGAGCCCCACCTGAACCGGAACACCGGAACGATGGAGTTCTCACTCCGCGATCCGGACGGGTACTACGTCACGATCAGCGCGCTCTCTCCGCGCTGACGCTGCTCGACGGGACCGCCCCACCGAGAGGCCGCCCGCTACTCCTCGAGCATTCGGATCAGAGCAGGCCAATCGAGCGTTTGGTAGGCCCGCCACAGCGCCCGCTGGACCGGAGGCCGATGCCCCGTCATGCTGGCCGTGAACCGGACCATGATTCCCCGCGGCTCGAGCCGGGAATGCCGGGCCCGGTAGAAGTCCGGATTCCGCCGGACGATCCGGACCTTGCCTGGGGCTCTGGGCCCGAGTGACGCGAGGCTGAGGCTCGGGAAGGTCCAGGCCGGCAGCTCACGCTCGGCCGGGGTGTAGGCCGCGAGCTGCGCCCGGATCGGATCTCCGGGCATTCCCTGGGCCTCTGTCCGGGCCGCTTGCTCGCGATCCTGGGCCTCCGCGGCCTCGAGCTGCTCGGTCACGGAGCGCTCGGCATCCTCGAGCTCCTTCAGGGTCGAATCGGCCCGGGCCGGATTCACCGCCCGGACCCCGGCCACGATTGCTTCCCGGGTCTTCTTTCGGGTCGGGGCGCCTTCGACCCACTGCTGATAGCGGGTCTTCTGCAGCGATTCCTGAAGTCCTTTGACCTTCTCGCCATCCTTCCCCTCCCAGTCAAAGATCAGCGCTTCGAGGTATTCCTGGCGGCTCACCGGTATCCAGGGTGAGACGCCATCGACCGACAACAGCACCATCCGCCAGCTCCGTTCAGTCTCCGAGAGGTTGCCATAGCCGAGTGTCGATCCGCTCACCGGCTCACCGATCTCGTCTTCGACGTAGAGCAGGTCACCCTGGGCATCGCGGATCGTGGACGGCTGGCCCCAGAGGTTGAGAGCCTTCCCCGGTGGGTTGATGACCACCTCGAGGCAGGCACATCCCTCGTTCCCTTTCCACACCGGAGCGGCGATCCACAGGCTGTATCGATAGCTCACGACATTTCCGGGACCGGTCGGGGCGCCGCCCTCCATTCGGGAGCGGATTTCGAAGCCGTCGGGGTGAGCCAGCTCCGGGACCTCGAGCAGGATCCGCTCGATCGCGGCCAGCCGACGGACCACGATGGCCTTGTCCGCCGCCGACAAGTCGCCCGAGAACCGGCTCTCCGAGCCGACCCAACCGGGCCGGTGTGCGGCCCCGACGGCCGGAACCCGTTGGGCCACGGCCAAGAGGCGCCCATCGGAGCGGCGGAAGCGACGGCTGATCGTCAAAGCGAGCCAGCATCTCATGGGAGCCTCCGGAAGGGGCGGCGATCGGCTGCCAGGCAGAGAACGATGTCCAGCCGAGTTCACGGGCTGACCTGAACGGTGACCGAGGGTCCGGGTATTCACCGGCGGCTCCAGCAGGCCGGGCGAGCCGTAGTAGACCGACCCGACCCAGAAGGTCTGAAGACCGTCGGGCACGCCAAGCATTTGCCGACAGGTGGACGCTCCGGAGATCTGGATATCCGTCCCGTAGGACGTGGCGATGACGTGCCGGTCCGGATGCACCGACAACCAGCAGAGCAGCACGGCGTTGCCGGTTCGCTGGGCCGTCACGTTGGACGGCTGGCGCATGATCGGCAGCCAGACCCTCGTGCTGTTCCATCCGGCGGCTCCGGTCGCGCTGTAGGCCGTCACTTTGTAGGTGTACATGCGGCCCGGCCAGACGGTCGCGGCCGACGAGACATCGGTCCGGGTCACCTCGCTGAACCACGTCTGCGACGCCGGCAGGCAGCCCAGATCGGTCCAGTTCACCTGATCCGAGCTCCGTTCGACCTTGTAGGCGGCGGTTCCGGGTACGGCTGCCCAGTTGATCAGCGCCTTGGTCGGGGTGTTCGTCCCCGACGACACCGAGCTGGGCGGATACCCGCCGGTCTGCTGGGCCGGGGTGCAGGCCGTGACGATGGTCACCGCCCGTCGGTTCATGGGAGGTGGATCGAGAATCGCGAAGTAGTAGGTTCCCTCGATCGTGACCGACGTCGCTCGCCGCAACCGCGCGGTCACGGCGTATTGGTAGGTGCCCGGCACGGTCAGGCCGTCGACCACCGAGAGGGTCGTGGACCCCAGGTCGACGGTCCAGGCGCAGCAGGGATCCTCCTCCTTGACCCGGGTCAGCCGGTAGCCCGCCGCCTGCGACACGGCCGGCCACGCGACCACGATGCCGCCCCCCGGATTCGGGGTGAAGGTGATCCCCGGGCTGATCATGCTTTGGCCCAGTGCCGAGGGGGCCCAGGCCAACGTGAGGCCGGTCACGAGGCACCCCAACCGTGCTGTCGTCATGGTGTCCTCGGTGAGACGGGTCACTGAGAGCCTCAGGGAACTTTTCGGACGACTCGCAGCGCCCAGCCCCCCTGCGGGCCCTGGGCCGGATAGAAGCCGACTCGAAGCCGGGCCAGGCCGGCGGCGAAGAGCGCGGACCCGGGATCGTCGATCGGCTGACCGTTGGGCGAGGCGCCGCCGCCGTCTTGCGCCCCGGGATAGTCCGAGTGGATCTCGCTCGTCTCGGCTGGATCACACTGACCGCCGACGTGGCTGTCGATCGGGCCGGGGGCTGCGTCGGCCTTGAGATATGCCCCGCGACCTTCCTCGCCGTAGACGGTCAGCTCGACGTCCATCACCGCCGTCCCGGTCAGACTCGCGACGCACCAGACCCGCTCGTCGTCGGTGGGCTTCGACTTGCCCTTGGTCTCGCAGAAATCGATCTGGGTGACCCGCCGGACCGTTCCGACATAGACCACGTCTTCGTCGGGCGCCGGGCTTTCGACCCCGGTCACGGTCCCGACCAGGCGATCGTAACCCAGCGGACTGGCCTTGCAGTCCGGCGCCCCTTCGGCCAGTCCGGTATACCCAATGAACTCCAGCTCGACCTGGTAGGTGGCCAGGTACTTCGACCCGGCGGCCGAGCCGACCGCCGGACCGGCGGTTTGGAACGAGCCCGCGCTCCGGAGCGCGAGCACCACGATCACCGACCGAACCGAGTCGGCCGGATCACTGGAGATCACATCGACCGTGTCCTGATACCGTCCGGGAGGGAGGCCCGTGATCGTGACGCTGAACGTCAGCGCCCCGGGAGTCACGCCGTTCGGCGGGGCGACCGAGAGCCACCGCCGGAGTCGGTTCGAGTTCGCGACGTTCCACGAGAGCGACGCCGTCCGCGTGCCGGCGACCGAGTCGACCTGACTGGGCGGATTCGCGCCGCCCGCCATGGCGGAAAACACCACCAGGGGCGAGGCGACGACCAGGTTCTGGCCCCGCGCTTCGCCGACGATGGCGAGAGCGACGAGAATCGTCCCTGCGAGGGAGCTTCGGAGGCGCTTGCGGAACATGGTGATCCTCCCGAACGAGACGGACTGCGAGCGGCCGCGAGATCCCTCACTTCACCTGGACCGTCGCCGGAGGGCTCGGTGGGGAAACACCCGATCCCGGAAAGACGGCCCAGGCCCGATAGGTGTAGGTCCTGCCGGATGACACCGCGTGGGGATAGGCGGGGACGGCCTCGGCGGGGGCGCCCGGCGGACCCGCCTTCCCGGCATTCCCACGACCTTGGCGGGTAACGTCGTCATAGACGCACGCCGGCTGGCTCGACCCCGCGGTACAGCTCGCCCCCTCGAACCCGAATGCCTTCGCCGGAAGTTCCTCGATGACGATCTCCGGGGCGCCCGCGTGGTCCGTTCGGGTCAGTCGGTATCGTTCCGCGCCCGGGACCGCGGGCCAGCTGAGAGAGACCCGTTCGGGCAGGTTGCTCCAGGCGATCAGGGAGAGCGGCCCGGCCCGGACTCCGGGGCGCAAGGCCGGTGGCTTCTGCCGGCCGTCCTGCGCCAGCGCCGTGATCGCCAGCCCGGCCGTCAGACCGATGAGCGAAAGGGCGGACGTTCTCACCGACCCGTGGCGCTACCGGCCCAGGACCCAGGCCGAGGGCCAGGAGCGACCATCTTTCGAGAGGCCGATCACCTGGTATTCGACCCGAGAGGTGGCGTCCGGAAGGGTATCGAGCCACACGGTTCCTCCCGGGGGCACGACGGCCACCTGCGTCGCCGCGCTCACCCGCCCGACCGGATCGACGAAGCGGCGCCAGACCTGGTATCCGGTCACCCCAGGTCCCGCATTCCAGGTCACGACGCCCCGCAGGCCCACGGCCGCCGCGCCCACCCCGAGCGGCGTCGTGAAGGCGGGAGCCGGATAGGACACCGGCTCCGACCCGATGGTGCTCCCATCGGCCAACACGGCGACGACTTGGTACTGGTACAGGGCCGGCGAGGGGAGACCGTCGGTGTAGGTGTCGGCGGCCACCGGGGAGCCGGTGATTGGGCCGCCACTCGCACGCCGCCCGGTTTGATCGAGGGCGTAGCGGGCGATCTGATACCCGACGGCCCCGCTGGTCCGGGTCCAGTTCAGAATCACCCGATCGCCCGCCCCGCCCAGCGACACCACCGGCGGGGTAGGCGGCACGTACCGAACCCAGCTGGAGGGCCAACCCGTCCCATCGGGGGTCACCGAGACCACCTGGTACTCGTACAACTCGCCGGGAACCAGCGACGGGTCGGCGAAGCCGCTCGCCGGCAGCAGCTGGGCCGTTCGCTGGCCCGGAGCACCGGTCGTCCCATCGTGCTGGACCGTCCGCCGCCACACCTGATACCCGGCCACGCCGAAGGCGGCGGTCCAGGCGACGTTGGCCTGGCTTGCCGTGCCCGTGACCGAGAGGTTGGTGACCGTGGTAAACGCCGGGGCGGCGTACTGCACCGGCGCGCCGGGATATAACGTGCCATCCGCGCCCACCGCGCTCACCTGATACTCGTACAGCACCGAGGGAACGGTCAGCACGTCCCGGTAGCCTTGGCTGGTCACGGTCGCGATGGTGGAGTAGCCGGCAGCCGACTGCGGCTGCCCCCTGGCGTCGAGCACCAGCTGGCGACGGGCCACGCTGAACGAGGTCCCCGCCCGGGTCCGGCCCCAAGTCAACGTCACGGTGTTACCGGCGCCGGTCACAGTGACGGTCTGGGCCATGAGCGCTCGGGCCGAGCCGGCCGAGAGGAGTCCGGCAACCAGGATCGCGATGGCGGCCGCCAGAAACGCCATGGCGAGACTCCTCAGAGGACCCACGGCTCCTCCTTCATTTGGGGTGCGTGGAGGTCATAGCGGGACCGTGACACAGCTCTTGACGCTGTCGTCCCGGACCCCGTTCGGGTACACCGTGCTCAGACAGAGCGTGTACGTCTCGTGTGCGTACAACGGGATCCGAAGCAGGTTGTAGCTGGGCGGGAACGAGGTCGCCGGGTTGGCGTCGATCAGGATGCTGCCGGGCCCGACGTTGGCGGGTTTGAGGGTCAAGATCGACCCACGGGAGGTGGTGGTGCCGGTGAAGCGGTAATACGCGGCAGCCACCACCGGGTCGAAGCTCAGCGTAAGCGCGAAGGCCCCCGGCCCCGGCGAGGGCGTGGTGGTGTACCGGAGGTTGGCCGGGGCAAGGTACGGAACCGATCTGGCGGTCCCGACCGGGCTCGGCAGCGAGACGGTCGCCTGACCCGCCGCGTCGTAGAAGATCGCCTCGACCTGGTAGGAGTAGGCCGAGTTCACGTCGATCCTCAGGTTGTCGGTATACCTCGCGTATCCGGGTTCCGTCGGACTGTTGAGGAGGCCGGCCGCCACCTCCTGACGAAAGAACTTGTTCTCGCCGGCGTCGTTCCATCGCCAGAGTCGATAGGTGCTGGCGTTGGCCACGGCGGTCCACTTGATCACGAAATCGGTGGGATAGTCGCTCCCCGCGGAGATCCAGGTCGGCCCCGCCGGAATGATCGTCGGGGTGCCGCGGACCGGTCGGGGCAGTCGCGTCTGGGCCGCCAGCGGCTGCACCACTTCGGCCACCAATCCACCGACCAGGAGCGAAGCGACCGCCGTGATCCCCCGCCCCACCGCCCTCATTGTTTTACCACCTCGACCCGACGGTTCTGGGCGCGGCCCTCGGCGGTGGTGTTGGGAACGGCCGGCTTGGTGTCGCCCAGGCCCTTGGTGGTGATCCGGGCTTCGCCGATCCCGAAATCCGCCACCAGGGCGGCCTTGACCGCCGCGGCCCTGGCGTCGCTCAGCGTCAGGTTGGCCGCGGGCGACCCCACGTTGTCGGTGTGCCCCTCGATCAGGATCTGGAGGTCGGCGTGCTCCTTGAGGGTCGAGGCGATCTCCTTGAGCACCGGCCGCGACTCCGGTTGGAGGTCCGCCTTGCCGGTCGCAAAAAGGATCCCCTGGGTCGCCCAACGGCCCTTGGCGGCCAGCGCGTCGTAGAGGACGTCGGTCTCGCTTTCGGCGATCCTGAACCCGGTGAAGTAGACCACCTCGTCCTCCGAGGCGTTGACCGACACCCGGATGACCGAATCACGCCTCACCGGGAGCTCCGGAATGTTGTAGAGCCGCCGCTCGTTGACGTACATCTTGAAATAGGGACCGTCCATCAACACCCGAAGGTGGGCAACGTGACCGCGAAGGAGGGGCAGCATCGCGGCTGGGACGGCGACGTTGCTCGAGGGAGAGGACTGCCCGCCCCCGGCGATCCAGGCGAGGGACGTCATCCAGACGACGCTGGCGGACTGCGGGCCCCGGGTGTCCTCGGCCCCGCCTTCGAAGGTGAGCATCTCGTGCAGGTCGTGCTCGCCGTCCTTGGGCTCGGGAGCGATGACGTCGATCTCGAACGTGAACCGTTCGGGGAGTGTCCTCCCGATCGGAATCAGGAAGGTCGACCGGCCGGTGACCCGGAGCACCTTTGCCCCGTCCCGCTCGACCACCTCCACCGGGCCACTCTTGTATTTGAGCCGGCGGGCGAAGTTGCCGACCTTGTCCTCGGAGAAATCGGTCAGGAAGAGCGGCCGGTTCCCGGGAACGAAGTCGTAGTTCTCCCACACCTTGGCGGAGATCTTCGCTGCCCCCGAGTCCCCGGTGGCCGCCGGCTGGGCGGCACCGGGGTCGCCGGCAACCTGGGCGCTGTCGGCCGCCTTGACCTTCGAGGTGTCCGCGACCCGGATCACCTTCTTTGCCGCGTCTTTGAGCTTCTTCAGCTTGGGGATCTGGGCAGCCGCTGTCCCGCCGACGGGAAAGGAAAGCACAACCAGAAGAGCGGTTCGAACCAGAGTGGGCATCGAGACATCCCGCGGTTTGGGCCGACCGCAGCCTACCTCGAAGCCGTCAACGCCAACTCAACGGGGCGTCAAATTGCCATCAACTGCCGCTGTCGGAGGAGCCCGCGCGGTCTCGAGCCACCCGATACCGGGCCTCGAACTGGGGATCAGCCCAGCGCCAGGCCCGTTCGACCGCCCGGTAGTGGACCGCCGCACTGTCGATCTGCCCGGCCTGCTCGAAGGCCTGCGCCAGCGCCTCATGGAGCTCGGTGTGGGTGACGTAGGTGTTGCTGCCGTCGATCCCGCCCCGGAGGGCCGGTCGGAGAACGGCGATGGCCTCCGGGTAACGACGAAGAGCCATCAGGCTCCGGGCCATCTCCAGGTTGGTTCGGGTAAAACCGTCGGTTAGGGAGAACAGCGACCGGCGGAAGGCCTCCACTGCCTCGGCCTGCCGTCCTTGCTGCCGGTAAAGGAGCCCTCGGAGGAAGTGGTGCAGCCGGGCGTCCCGTCCGGTCACGCTCGAGCCGCCGATCCGCTCGACACTGTCGGCCAGGCGCCGGACGGCAGCCGTATCCCCCGCGGCCGCCAGGGCCGTTCCCGCGAGGGTCAGGTGCCAGGCCAGGACCCGCGACTTGTAGCCGATCGGCTCGGCGCCCGATCGATCGGCCGCGGCCACCTCGAGAAAACCCCGGCTCGATTCCAGAGGCTGGTCCTGCTCCAGCGCGATGATCGCCAGCGAGAGCCGGTCCGGCGGGCCCGCCAACCGAATCGACGTTCCCGGCACCCCGCGACGGAGGGCCAGGTCGCGGGCCTCTCGGAGCCGACCCTGGTTCCGCAGGCTGATCGTCAGCAGCCACAGCGGTTCACCCTGGCCGCCGGACGCCGCATTCCGGAGGTCGGACTGGAGCTTGACGTCGAGCTCCGTGAACCGTCCGGAACGGATCAGACCGCGATCCAGGGCGGGACCGAAGTTGCCTCTGACCAGGCCCAACTGGTCGGCTTTGACGATGGCCGCCTGCGCCTCGGTCCACCGATCCTGGCGGAGCAGCGACTCCACCAGGCTGCCCCACCCGGCTCCCTCCGTCGGGCGCAGCGCGATCAGCCGTCTACCGGTCCGCTCGGCGGCTCCAGCCGAGTCCCACCAGATGAAGGTCTCCGACATCGCGATCATCGCGGCGCAGATCCGGCAATAGGGCGCCCCGGTCGCCCCGGCGGCGGAGTCGATCGCGACGGCCCGCTCCAGCGCAGCGACCGAAGCGGCCCACTCCCCGTTCGCGAAGCGCGCGAGACCGAGGGTGATCTGGCCCTCGGGATCGTCGGGAAACCGACCGGTCAACTCCTTCGCGACATCGAGGTACTCGGAGACCGGGGCTTCAGACCCGGCGACTGCGGCCTGGATGACGAGCCGCTCCTGATCGGTTGTCCGCCCGGCCAGCCGCTTCGCCAGCGACAGGGCCCGGAGCGCCTCCTGGTAGCGGCCCACCGCCCATCCTACCCGCCAGACATAGTAGGCGGCCATGGCAAACGTCGAGTCCCGGTCCAGGGCGGCGTTCATCAGCCGGTACGCCCCGGGGCCATCTTGCTGATGGTAGGCCCGGAGACCTTCCTCATAGAGAGCATAGGCAGCCGGCGAGGCCGTCCGCACCGCCGCGACCGAGCCGCCCGGAGGCTCGAGTCGGAGATCCCGGGCGATGACCGCCGTGGCGCTGTCGACCAGCGCGTAACGATCGGCCGCTCGAACGGTATAACCCCGACGGAGCACGCCGGACCGAATCGCGATTCGCCGGAGCGAGAGCACCAGGCCACCCGCCCCGGCCACCAACTCGCCCTCGATGATCTCCCCGGCACCGGCTCGACGGGCACCGTCGGTCATGGCCCTGGGAATCGAATCGGCGCCCGCCGGGACCAGCTCGAGCAGGCGTGAATTCGCCAGCACCTGGACCCCTCTGACCCGCGCCAGATTGGTGGCGAGCATGTCCCGGAGCACCGGACCCGAAACGGAGGTGGCGGTCGTCCGGATCGTCCCGACCGCCAGGAAAAGCGATGGATCGGAGCTCCGCATCAGGGATCGGCTGAGCTGCCAGCCGGCCGTCAACAGCGCCAACGCCACCCCGAATCCGACGACGAGCGGGACCCTGCCGACCTTCCGTCGGTCGGCAGCTCTCGGGACGACCGGAACGGCCGCGACGGGGAGGCCGTCAGGCCGGTCCAGCGGGCGAGGGGAAGCCGGCGGTGACGGGTGAACCCGGTCCGGCTCGACGGCGGCACGACTGGCACGGAGCGAGGCGACCAGGTCTCGAAGGACCGGATCGGGCTCTGAGTCCAGGTCCCGATGGAGCCGTGCTTCGTAGTCCTGGGCGAACCGAAGAGCGCCAAATCGATCGCCGGCGGCGATCAGCGCCCGCATCAACCCCGCAGCGTGGCCGGCGTGGTACGGGTCGACCTGGTGGAGTCGTCGCCACCAGCCGATCTCCTCCGGATGCGAGCCGGCCTCGGCGGCCCGCCTGGCGAGCGACTCGACCGCGGTGACGGCGACGGAGTGAAGCCGGGCCCGTTCCTCTTCGACCCAGCGCTCGAACTCCGGCGCCCCGGCGAGATAGAAGCCGTCCAGGAATGGTCCGGCGTAGAGCGCCGCCGCTTTCTCGAGCTCGCGAGCGCTGAGGGCCGCACGGAACTCGGCAACGTCGCTGCCAATGGAGGAGTGAAGCCGCAACTGAGCGGTCCCGACGATGCAGTCGCGGCCGAACTCCCGCCGCAGGGCATACAGATGTTGGGACAGGGTATGACGGGCCTGCTCTTCTCCGGTCTCGGCCCAGAGGATGCCGAGGATCTTGTCCCGGCTGATTCCCTGGCCCTCGGCCGCGGCCAGCACGGCGAGAAGTGCCGCCCGGCGAGGGCTCAAGGCCGGCCCCGGGGTGGCACCTGAATCCGACTCGATCGACAACCCGCCGAAGGCTCGAAGGCGCAAGGTTGACCGGACCAGTGAGCGCGGGGGGCTCGTCGACGACGTCGGGGAGACGAACCGCCCCGCTGACTCCCGATTCTACGGGAAGGCGATCGGTCGAGGAAGGCCTCGTCCGGTCGGGGAGGCGGAGCCCCCCGGGGCAGCGCGCCGGGCGGGACCGTATACTAGAGTCATGACGACCCGAACGACCCTGCGGCGCTGGAGAGTGGCGCTCCTCGGCCTGGGCCTCTGCGGAGCGACCGGCTGCTCGGCCCCACGGGGCCCCGCGCTCGCCATCACAGGCGCCACCGTGATCGACGGTACCGGCCGCGCCCGATCCCCGACGCGACCATCGTCATTCGCGCCGGCCGGATCGAGGCGGTCGGCTCGGCCAACGAGGTGACGGTCCCCCGCGGCGCGACCCGGCTCGACGCCCGCGGCCGGTTCGTCATCGCCGGCCTCTGGGACACCCACGTCCACCTCGCCAGTCTCGGCCGGGACGGGCTCGCGACCCTGGTCCGGTTCGGGATCACCTCGGTTCGCGATCTTGGCGGCGATCTCGACTCGGTGCGCGCCTGGCGCGACCAGATCGACGCCGGCCAGCTCGAGGGACCTCGAATCCACCTCGCCGGGCCGATCGTCGAGGACGCGACCTGGCTCGCGAAGGTATCGTCCCTTCCCGTCCCGGGTCTCAAAGGGCTGATCCAAGGACGGATCCCGGTCGGGACCGAGGCGGAAGCGGTGGCCGCCGCGGACTCGATCGCGACCTTGGGCGTCGAGGTCCTCAAGGTCCGGAACTCTCCGCCCCTCCCCGCCTATCGCGCCCTGCTCGAGGAAGCCCAGCGGAAGGGACTCCTCGTCGCCGGCCATCAGCCCAATCCCGGAGTCGGGCTCGCGGGGGCGCTGGCCGAGCGGCAGCGAAGCATCGAGCACGTCGAGCAGCTGGGGGAGCTCGAAGCCCTCGCGCCGGCCACCCGGGACAGCATGGCCCGCGCCTTCGCGGCCGAGAGCATCTGGTTCACCCCGACGTTGGTGACGTCGTTTCGGCGATTCGACCCCGACAGCCTCATCGACGCCCGGGTGGCGGGCACCTCGGATGAACCCGAGCAGGCCCTCGTCACGCCGACCCTCCTGGCGTTCTGGCAATTGCAGCGAGGCCTCAAGCCGTTCGACGCGCCGCTCGCCTTCATGCGCCAGGCGGTGGACAGCGGACTGATGGGAATCCGACGCCTCCGGGCGGCCGGCGTCGGCCTCATGGTAGGGACGGATCTCGGGGCGATCGGCGTTTACCCGGGCCTGGCGGTTCACGAGGAGCTGGCACTGCTGGTCGACAGTCTCGGAATGAGCCCCCTGGAGGCGATTCAAGCGGCGACGGTGGAGCCGGCCCGGTACTTCAGGATCGAGCGGGAAATCGGCACGCTCGAGCCGGGGCGGGCCGCGGACCTGTTGATTCTCACCGCCGACCCACTCGCCGACGTTCGGAACACCCGCCGGATCGAGCACGTCGTCCTCCGCGGACGGGTCGGGTGGAGCGTCGATGGCGCTCCAGGCCCGACCCGCTGATCGAGCCCTGCCGACGGCGCGCGCAATCTCCGGTATCCCAGATCCGGCCGACGGCGAGCGGGCATCTCCCCAGCCCGCCACGCTCCGGCTACCTTGCGAAGATCCCTCCAGGAGCCCAACGATGTCTCGTCCCGTCATGCTGGTCGCTCTGCTCGGGCTCGGCCCCGCCGCGCTCGCCGCCCAGTCCCTACCCCCGGCCAGCGTGGTGTCCGCGCAGGTCGACTCGCTCGCCCGGGACTGGATCGCCAAGCACGGATCCCCCGGCGTGTCGATCGAGGTCACCCGCGACGGCAACGTGCTGGTGGGCGGCGGCTGGGGCTTCGCCGACCTCGAGAACGACGTCCGGGCGACCGACCGGACCGTTTACGAGATCGGCTCGGTTACCAAGCAGTTCACCGCATCGGCGGTCATGCAGGAAGTCGAGCACGGCCGGATCAAGCTCGACGACTCGATCGGCACCTACCTGTCCTCGCTGCCCGAGGCCTGGAAGCGGGTGACGGTACGCGAGCTGCTCAACCACACCTCGGGCGTCCCGAGCTATACCTCCCTCGGCCAGAGCTGGATGCGCCGGTGGGGCGAGGTGATGCCGCCCGACACGCTGGTGGCGCTCACCGCCGACAAGCCGCTGGACTTCGAGCCGGGCACCAAATGGTCCTACGACAACAGCGGCTACGTCGTCCTCGGCATGCTGATCGAGAAGGTCACCGGCAAGAGCTGGGCGGACAACATCCGGACCCGGTTCACCGAGCCGCTGGGCCTGCCGGACACCCGGTGGTGCGACGTCCGGCGGATCATTCCCCGGCGCGCCAAAGGCTACGAGCCGGACAGCGCCGGATTCAAAAACGCGGCCTTCCTGGAGATGTCCCAGCCCTACGCGGCCGGCGCGCTCTGCTCCACGGTCGTCGACCTGGCCCGCTGGGATCAGCTCCTGCACGAGGGCAAGGTGGTGAGCGCCGCGTCGTACGCCGCGATGACGACACCCGAGGGCGCGGCCGACAAGGGGGCGGTTCACTACGGCTTCGCCCTCTCGCGCGGCGACCTCGAAGGCCACATCATGATCGCCCACAACGGCGGCATCAACGGCTTTCTCTCCGAGAACGCCTGGTTTCCGGGGTCTCACACCTCGGTGACCGTGCTCACCAACACCGGCTCCAACAACCCCGGCCCCTTGTTTCGCAAGGTCGCGATGGTCGCCCTTGGCCTCCCCCTGCCCGAGCCGCCCAAGCGAGTGACCCTCACCGCGGCCGACCGGGCCCGCTACGTCGGGGAGTACGACCTCGGGCTGCCGGGTGGAGCTCGCCAGTTCAGTGTGACCGAGAAGGACGGCGCGCTCTTCGCCCAGATCCACGCGCCCGGTCAGACGCCGTTCGAGCTGATTCCCTACGGCAACCACACCTTCGGCATCCCCAACGTCGAGGAGGCGAGAATCGGCTTTACGGTCGAGAATGGGAAGGCAACGGGCGTGAGCCTGCGGCAAGGCGGGGCGACGTTCGAGGGGAAGCGACGGCCATAGCGACGGCCCGATGACCCCCGGCGGGCGCCCTCCGATCGAGCGTTAGGCGCCGCCGGCTGGGTCGGGGTCCGAAGCCGGCGCCAGATCCAGCACCGCCTCGACGTGGAGGCGGGCGCCGTCGAGCACCGGGATCGGGCTGATGACCTCGAACCCGGCGGGCAGATCCGTGCATCCCAGCGCGATCGCTTCCGCCCCGCGAGCCGCGAGCGCCCGCGCGAGGTCGAGCAGCCGGGCCATCGCGGCGTCCGACACGACCGGCCGCTGGAAATCCTCCAGAATGGCCTTCATGAGCCACGCCTGCTCCGGATCGGGCGGCACCAGACACTCGATGCCCCGGGCGGCCAGCGCGCCGGCGTAGAGGCCGGTCCGGACGGTGAAGGTGGCGGCGAGCAGCCCCAGTCGGCTGAGTCCCCGCCGCTCGGCCTCGTCGGCCACCACATCGATCAGAGGGACGATCGGCACCGTTGCGCCCGCGGCGACCCGGTCATAGACCACGTGCATCGAGTTACACGCCATCACCACGCTGTCGCACCCCGCCTGCGCCAGTCCCTCCACCGCCCGCCCAACTCGCTCGGCGAGCGCCTCCTCGTCCCGTCGCTGGAACCAGCGCTCGAACTGCTGGAGATCGAGGCTGTCGATTACGACCTCGCCCCCGACCCGTCCCGCCGACCGGGCCAGGAGTCCCTCGATCAGGAGTCGATAGTAGAGCACGGTGGCCGCCGGACCCACACCGCCGATCACGCCGATTCGCCGCGGTCGCACGTCCCCCTCCTTCACCCGAGATGGGGCCCTCCCCGCGCCAGCCACTTCGCCGGTGGACCTCGCGGGTGAGCTATCGCCGGTCCCCGTCGCTCTCGATTCGAATCGCGGCGGAGCCCGTTCCGGCCGGAAACCGGCGGCGCTCGCGCCAGGCTCCGAGGAAGAGACCCGCCAGCCCGGCGCCGAGCACCGCCAAGGGCGAGAGCGGCGCCAACGCGAGGCCTAACGCCGATCCGATTGCCGCGCCGATGGTGGGGATCAGGACCGCGCGGCCCAGAGGCACCCGGCGAAGCAGCGTCCACGCCACGACCGGCCCCACGATCAGCCCGAAGCCACCCCCCACCAGCGCCACGCCGGCGAAGGCACCGAGGGGAACCGCGCCGATCGCGCGCCCCGGCGCGACCAGGACCGCAAGCGCAAAGGTGACCAGGGCGACGCCGGCGCCCGCCAAGCCAGGTCACCGCCTTCAATCGTGATCCGTTCGGCCTCGCCCATCGGCGGACTTCAGAGGGTCGGGAGCGATGCTACTTAGGATAAGCGGTTCGCGGCCCGCGGGTCGGCCCGCTGGAGCGCCTGGCGGGATTGGAGGAGGCGGGCCGAGCCGAAGCCGCATCGCTGGCCAAGGCCGCGGCCGCGCGCACCGCGGTGCAGACCGTCCTGGCCGCGAGCGCTAATGCGCAACGCGCGCTGACGCGGCCCGAGTGGCGATTCAGGCGGCGGAGGGGGAATGCGACGGAGCCCGCCGGGTGCTGGGCGGGCTCTGACGCGGGTAGATCGGGTGCGGGGCGGGAGGAAATGCCCGAGGCGAGAGTCGAACTCGCACGGGGTTGCCCCCGGCGGATTTTGAGTCCGCTGCGTCTGCCATTCCGCCACTCGGGCCGGACGCCAAAGATCACCCCAATCTCGGCCCGAGGCAATCGCCGCGCGCCCTGCGCCCACCGGCACCCCGGATCGTTCGATTTGACGAACTATCGGGTCGACCGCTACTCTGGTCGCCCATGGTCGACGATCACGTGCTCGCCGTCATCACGGCGTACCCGCAGGTCTACCACGCCTGCCACCGGCAGCACCCCCGGACCCGGAGCGGCCGGCAGCGGCTCAATGTTCGGGACGAATGGATCCTGGGACACCTGAGCCGGACGTCCCCTACCTCCCCTGGCCGCCTCGCCAAGCACCTGGCGATGAGCCCCTCGACCGTCTCCGAGGCGGTCCACCGCCTCGAACGGCTGGGGTGCGTCTCCCGCCGGCCGGTGGAGGGCGACCGCCGGCGACACGACCTCTTCCTGACCGACCGGGGCGCCGAGGTGCTGGCCGGCTCCAGCGTGCTCGACCGGGAGCGGGTCCGTCGGATGCTGGCCCAGCTGCCGGCCGCCGATCGCGCCCGCGCGGCCGAGGGGCTGGCCCTCCTGGCCCAAGCCGCCCGGGCGCTCAACCAGAAGGAGCCGACCCGATGGGACGACGCCGAATGACACCACTCCTCCTGGTCGCGGCCGCCGTGGTGATCGGGCTGCCGGTGGTAGCGGCCCTGATCGGAAGCCTCCTGCCCCGCGACCACGTCGCCCAGGTCACGGCCGAGCTTCCGGCGCCGCCCGAGCGGGTCTGGGCGCTGATCTCCGACTTCGCCGCCACCGCGAGCTGGCGGCCGGAGGTCGAGGCCGTCGAGATGGCGCCCGACGGTCCAGGTTCTGTACGCTTCGTCGAGGTGAGCCGACAGGGGAAGACGCCCTATGAGGTCGTGTCGCAGACGCCGCCCTCGCGACAGGTGGTGCGCGTGGTGGATGACGGGCTCCCGTTCGGTGGGACCTGGACCTGGGAGCTCGAGCCTGCCGGCACGGCAACCCGGCTCACCATCACCGAGGCCGGCTTCGTCCGGAACCCGATCTTCCGCCTGGTCGGCCGGTTCTTCTTCAGCCCGACCCACACGATGCAGCGCTACCTCGACGCGCTCTCGACCCAGCTCCGCGACACCGAGGGCCGCGCCTAGGCCTCCATCACGGCGTTGCCGCCGCTCACGACCACCACCACCCGCTCGTCGGGCGCCGGCCGATACCGCCCGCTGGCGAGCGCGGCGAGCGCCGCCGCCGCCTCGGGCTCGGGCCAGATCCTGGTCGCATCCCAGAGCCTTCGCTGAGCCTGGAGGATCTCCTCGTCGCTCACCAGGATGGTGCGCTCTACGTACCGGGCCGCGATCGGGAAAACCAGCTCACCCACCCGCTTGGGCGCCAGCGAGCGCGCCAGGCTGTCGGTGGGCGCGTCGACCGGCCGGCCGGCCGCGAGCGCGTGGGTCAACGTTGGGGCGCGCTCCGGCTCGACCCCGACGATCCGACAGCGGCCCTCGAACCAAGTCGCGATACCGGAGATCAGCCCGCCGCCGCCCACGCCCACCAGAACCGTGTCGAGATTGGGCACCTGTTCCTCGAGCTCCAGCGCGAGCGTGCCCTGGCCGAGGATGGTCTCGGGTTGATCGAAGGCATGGACGACCATCGCGCCCGAGTCACGGACCCAGGCCTCCGACCGGGCCAGCGCGTCGGCGTACTCCTCGCCGTCCACGACCACCGACGCGCCGGCTCGGCGGATCCGCTCGAGCTTGAGCTCGGACGAGGTCCGCGGCACGAAGATCCGCGCCGGAACCCCCAGCTGGCCCGCGGCGAACGCGACCGCCGCGCCGTGATTGCCGCCCGAGGCCGCGGCGACCCCCGCGGCCGGCACCTGACGGGTGAGCAGGTGGGTGAAGGCGCCCCGGGCCTTGAAGGAGCCGGCCCGTTGCGTGGTCTCCAGCTTCAAGGTGACGGCGCCGGCCTCGAAGCCGAGATCCGCGGCCGTCACCTCGAGCACCGGCGTCCGCCGGACGTGCCCCGCGATGATCGGATGGACCCGGGCGATCCCGGCCCGTGACACGGTCGGACCGCCTGGTCCGCTCACCCCTCGCTCCCGACCTCGAGGACCGCCTCGATCTCCACCGGCACGTTGAACGGCAGACTCCCGGCGCCGACGGCGGCCCGCGCGTGGCGGCCCCGCTCACCGAACACCTCGACCATCAGGTCCGAGCAGCCGTTGACTACCGCCGGCTGCGCGCCAAACCCGGGCACCGCGTTGACGTAGCCGTTCAGCTTGACCACCCGGCTCACCCGGTCCAGGGATCCCAGCGCCAGCTTCGCCACGGCCAGGACCCCGAGGCCCGCCAGGCGGGCGGCGGCCTTCGCGTCGGCCTCGGAGACGGCCTCGCCCACCCGGCCCACCACCGGGCCGTCCGGACCGATCGCGACCTGGCCCGAGACGAACAGCAGGTTCCCAGTCCGGACGAACGGCACGAAGTTCCCCGCGGCCTTCCCGACCGTGGGCAGCGTGAGGCCGAGCGCGCTCAGGCGGGCCTCGGGCGACGTCTCGCTCATCTCATCCGGCTCCTTTCAAGGCCCGCGCGATCTGCGCCCGGGCTCGTTCGATGCCCCGCTCGTCACGGCGATAGAAGGTCCACTGCTTGACCGGCTTCGCTCGCACCAGGCCGGCCTCGAGCAGGATCTTCATGTGACGGGAGGTGGTGGGCTCACTGACCTTCAGGCGCCGCGCGATCAGCACCGAGCAGACGCCGTCGGTCTCCAGGTCACCGTCGACCTGAGCCGGGAAGAAGCGGATCGGATCCTCCAGCCATCGGAGGATCTCGAGCCGCTTGTCGCTGGCGAGCGCGGTAAGAACCTGAAGGGCGGCAGGCATGAGTTAGCAACTTAGCTAACTCAGCATCGACCAGGAAGGTCGCGCAGGCCCTCGTGCGGTCGGCCGACACCGGCCTGACGGCACCGCACCGGGGCCGCTATCGGGACAGGCTGTCGGCCAGGCTCAACGCCGCCGTGCGAGGCTCGGCCTCCGTCGCCCGCTCGGCCATCCGGGCGGCCACCCGGTCCGCGATCCGCGCCGCGTCCCGTCCGGCCCCGTGCACCATCGACGACGTCATCGAGTCCAGGAAGTTGAGCCCGACGAAGTAGAGCCCGGGCGCACTCGGCACCAGGCCGCTTTCGTGCTCGGGCTCGTGATCGCCGAAGACCGGAAGCTCGATCCAGCTCGAAGTCCGGCGCGAACCCGGTGCACCAGACGACGTTCGGCACGTCGGGCACCTCCCCGCCCTCGAGCACGGGCCGGCCGTCGCGCACCCCGGCCGTCCTGGGCGCCCGGCGCACCCCCGCGGCCTCCAGGTCGCGCGACTTGACCCGGATCAGGGGCCCGCCCTGGGAGAGCACCTTCGGCCGCAGCTTCCGGCCCATCGGCGTCCGAACCGTCAGCACCCGGTGGAACACCACGCGCAGCACCAGGTGCACCAGGAAGTGCCGCCCGCAGCCACCGCCGATCCGGAAGGGCAGCTGCCCGACGTCGCGCCCCGAGAGCCAGACGGGATGCTCGCCCGCCAGCTCCATCGCGATGTCGGCCCCCGAGTTGCCCGCGCCCACCACCAGCACCCCGCCGTCTCGAAGCTGCGACGGGCCCCGGTAGTCGCCCGCGTGGACCTGCACGATCCCGGGATCGAGCTCGCCCGCCGAGGACGGGACCCGCGGCCGCTGATAGCTCGACATCGCGACGACGACGTTGTCGGCCTCGAACCGCTGGTCGCCCGCCTCGACCAGGTAGCCCCGTCGTCGCTCGCGACAGCCGGTCCACCCGCACCCCGCTCCGCACCGGCAGCGAGAACCGCCCGGCGTAATCCTCCAGGTAGTCCGCCATCTCGTCTTTGGTCGGGAAGTAGTGCGGCGCGGCGGGAAAGGGAAAGCCGTCGAGCCCGTCGTACCGGGCCGGGGTGAAGAGCCGGAGCGAGTCCCAGCGGTTCCGCCAGGCGTCGCCGATCCGGGGATTGGCGTCCAGCACCAGGCACGGCAGCCCGCGCCCGGTCAAATGGTAGGCGACGGAGAGTCCAGCCTGGCCTCCGCCGATCACGATCGTCTGAGTCCGCTCCACGCCTCTAGTCATCCCGGCCCTCCTGGTTGGGTCAGCGGCCGTCGTGCCGCCCGGCCGACGCCAGTCAACCTAGGGCCGCCGCACCCGCCCCGCATCGGGCGAAGTAGGTATGCCCGCGAGACTTGGAGGGATGGGTAATTCTATGTAGACGGGGGGTTCAGGCCGTGCTCGTAGGCGTACGCCGTGGCCGCCGCGCGGGAATTCAGCCCCAGCTTGACGAAGATGTTGCTGACGTGGCGGGCGACGGTCTTCTCGCTGATTACCAGGGCCTCCGCGATCGCCCGGTTGGTCTTGCCCGTGGCGATGAGCCGGAGCACCTCCCGCTCCCGTCCGGTAAGGGGACCGTCGGCCGCCCGGGTCGGCGGGCGAGCCAGCGCCTCGACCCGGGCCAGATCCGGCTTGGCCCCGAGCGCTCGGAAGACCTGACCCGCCGCCTCGAGCTCCATCCCGCAGGTGTCCTTGTCGTGGAGCGCCCGGCAGGCCAGGCCGATCAGCACCCGAATCCGGGCTGCGTCATACGGCGCGTCGAGCTCCTGCCACGCCGCCGAGGCGTCCCGCAGCTGGGCCAGCGCCGGCCCGGGCTCGTGTTCCGCGAGCAGGACCGCGCCCGTGGCCCCCGCCGACAGGGCCGCCAGAAACGGCACCGTGAACTCGGCCGCGAGGCCCGCCAGCTCGTCGGCCGCAGTCCGGGCCTCGCCCACCTCGCCGGCCGCCAACAGGATCTCGACCCCCGCGGCCAGCGCGAGGGGCCGGGTCCGCCGCTCCGCGGCCTCGCCGAGCACCCGGCGGATGGCCGCGGCCGGCGACGTCCGGCATGGCCCTGGGCCAGTCGAAGCAGCGCGAGCCCGGGCTGCGGCTTGCGGCCGGCCATCGACGCCTGCCGGTAGGCCTCTTCGGCCTCGGCCAGCTCACCTCGAAGCCGGCGGAGCTCCGCCAGCTGGTACCATGCCGCCCCGACCCCCGGCCGGGCGGGCGGACTGGTGAGAACGTCACGCGCCCGTTCGGCCTCGTCGACGGCGTCGGGCCAGTCTCCCTGGAGCTGGAGCACCTCGGCCCGGCGGATCAAGCACTGACCCCGGAACGGAACCAGCTCCGGCTGCCGAGCGCACCACCGGGTGAGCGCCGCCGTCCATTCGCGGGCCCGGCGAAGATCGAAGATGGCGTGACACGCCGACAGCACGGAGCAGTACACCACGCCGGCGATGACGGGTGAGATCTCGCCCGTCATCACCGCGGCCATCGCTTCGTCGAGGAGCGCCACGCCCTCGGCGGTTCGACCGAGATCGACCAGCGCCCGACCTTGACCGTGGCGGGCGATCGCCACCAGATCCCGGTCACCGAACCGCTCCCCCACGGCGGCCGCCCGGCCGAAGATGTCGAGCGCCGCCGCGAAGTCGCGCCGCCCCGCCGCCTGAAGCGCCTGCGGCAAGAGGAGGTAGCCCCGCTCGACCGAGTCGCATCCGTGATCGTCCAGCACCCGGCCGGCCCGCGCCAGCCAGCCGCCGGCCTGGGCGTGATCGCCCCGGTCGAGCAGTCCGAACGCGGTCCAGAAGGCGGCCGCGGCCGCTTGGGTCCAGTCGCCCCGGGTCAGGTATTCCCGGTGCGCCCGGCCGAGCGCGTCGGTGCTCAGGTCGTCGCGGCCCACCAGAAACGCCGCCGTCCCGAGCGACACGAGATCCTCGGGTTCCAGCGCCCGCTCGGCGTCCGCCGCCGCCAGCGCCGCGCACGCCTCCCCCCATGCCTGACGGCGAAAAGCGTCCCGACCGACTTGAAGCATAGTGACTCGTGATTTCGGGAGTAGTGAATAGGGAGCGACTGTAGTGAATAGGGAATACGGAGTAGTGAATAGGGAGTGACTAGGCAGTCGTGAGTAGGAAGTGAGCAGTGAGGAGACGCCCCCCACTCCCTACCGCCCACTCCCTCCCTTAATCCCGACTCACCATTCCCTACTCCCTATCATCATCATCATCGTCAAGGGACGTGAGTGGGACGTCGAATCCCGACGCCCGGTGTCGCGCCCGTCAGCTGCTCGTCCTTCACCACGAACTGCCCGCCCACCAGCACGTGCACGATGCCCTCCGACGCCTGGGCCGGCTCGGCGAACGTGGCCTTGTCGATCACCCGCGCGGGATCGAACACGGTGAGATCGGCGTCGGCTCCCACCTGCACCCGCCCCTTGTGCCGCATCTGGGGCACCGCGGCCTCCAGCCGCCGGGCGGGCATCAGCGCCATCTTCCGGAGCGCTTCCGGGAGAGTGATCAGCTTCTTCTCCCGGACGTAGCGGCCCAGCACCCGGGAAAAGGTCCCGGCGCCTCGGGGATGGGCCCGCCCGTTCACGAACGGCACCCCGTCGCTCGCGATCATCACCAGCGGGTTGGCGATGGCGTAGTCGACCGACGCCTCCGGAATCACGTGGGCGATGATCGGCCCGCCGATCTTCCGGTGCTCGGCCCAGTTGGCCGCGGTCAGCCGCTCACCGGTCGGCACCCACTCGATGTCGCCGTAGTCGGCGCCCAGCTTCTCCCGCCAGCCGTCGTCGAAGATCGCGGCCCGAATGTCGGTCGACGCCGCGGTGTAGGGGTAGACCTCGGTGCTGATGTCGATCCCGTGCTTCCGGGCGCCGGCGATCATCGCCAGGATGTCGGGCACCTGCTTGAGCCCGCTGCTCCCGACGTGCACCATCTGGACCGACGCGCCGGTCACCGCGGCCGCCGCGATCAGCTCCTCGACGGCCTCGACGCTGCTCCCCGGCTCCTTGGCGCTGGCGAACCGGTCGTGCACGAAGTTGGTGACGCCCCGCTCGGCGGCGACCCCGAACATCCGGATCACCTCGCCCCGGGTCATGCCGGGCTGATACTGGATCCCGTACCCGATCCCGAGCCCGCCCTGGTCGAGGCCCCGCTCCACCAGCGCCGCGATCTTCTCGATCTCCTCGGGCGTGGCGTTCTGGTAGACCGAGGCCGGACCCTGGGGCGTCATGTCGCTGAGCACCGCCGCCCGGGCGTCGCCGTGGCTGACGGTGGCGCCGAAGTTGATCACCGCGCGGCCGACCCGGGACGAGTAGAACCCCGGCACGTCGCCGGTGCCGCCCTCGAGCTCGAGCGCGGTGGTTACCCCATCCTGGGCCTGGAACCGGCTCGAGACCGAATCCTGGCCATGCGCGTGGAGGTCGATGAAGCCGGGGCCCACCACCAGCCCCATCACGTCGACCACCTGCCGGCCCTTGAGCGGTTGGCTGGAGATCGCCGCGATCGTGCCGCCGTTGATGCCGACGTAGCGGACGGCGTCGAGCCCGGTCTCCGGATCGATCACCCGCCCCCGCGCCAGCACCAGATCGTAGGTCGCTTCCTGTGCCGCCGCCGGCCCGGCAACCCCCGCCAGGAGAAGGAGCGCCGCCAATACCTTCAGTCGATTGACCATGTGTATTAGTGAGTGGTGAATGGTGAATGGTGCCGAGGGAGTGAGTGGGGAATGGGCATTTCGGGCCCCTACCGCCAACTCACTACTCCCTCCCAAGTCCCTACTCCCAAGTCCCTAGTCCCTACCAATTAGCTTTCGGCCGTACCCAAAACCGAGTCTCACGTGCCCGCCAATCTGACCCGATCGCTCCACCTCTGGCACGACCTCCCCACCGGCCCCAATCCCCCGGACCTCCTGAACACTATCGTGGAGATCCCGAAAGACGCCAGGAACAAGTACGAGCTCGACAAGGCCACCGGGCTCTTCCGGCTCGACCGGGTGCTCCACAGCGCGATGCACTTCCCCGGCGACTACGGCTTCCTGCCGCAAACCCTGGCGGAGGACAACGACCCGCTCGACGTCCTGGTGCTGATGGCGGTCCCGGTGTTCACCGGCTGCCTGATCGAGACCCGCCCCGTGGGGATCTTCCGCCTCGTCGACAAGGGCGAGAACGACGAGAAGATCCTCTCGGTCCCGGTGTCCGACCCCTACACCCGCGAGATCACCGACCTGAGCCAGATGCCCCGGCACACCCTGCTCGAGATCGAGCACTTCTTCCTGGTCTACAAGGACCTCGAGGGACCCAAGCGCCACCAGCAGGTGAGCCAGGGCTTCGGCGACGCGGCGGCCGCCCGCCAGACGATCACCGAGTGCATGGCGCGCTACGCCGAGGCGCACCCGCCCAGCTGACCGGCTCTCCCCCCGAGCGCTTGGTTCCGCTCGGCGCGCGGCTCGCCCGCGCGGCGGCGGGACGGTATCTCGTTTTCCCGCCGACCGCTACATTAGCGGGACCACACACTCCACCATCGCCAGGATTCTCCCGATGACCACGCGCGCTTCGTCACTCGGTGTGCTCGCCGCCCTGCTCCTCGTCGCGTCCCCCGCGACCGCGCAAATCAAGAACGAGCGCGCGATCGGCAGTCCCGCCTTCGAGTCGGTCAAGGCCAGCATCCAGCGCCGCCTGACCCAAGATGGCGTACCCTCGCTCGCCGTGGCGGTAGCCCGGCACGGGAAGATCATCTGGGAAGGCGGCTACGGCTGGGCCGACCGGGAGAAGCGGATCGCCGCCACCGAGCACACCATGTACTCCCTGGCCTCGATCTCGAAGCCGATCACCGCGACCGGCCTCATGGTCCTGGTGGAGCGCGGCCAGGTCGACCTGGACCAGCCGATCAACGATTACCTCGGCTGGGGCAAGCTCAACGGTCGTGCCTTCGACGCCTCCAAGGCGACGGTCCGGCTGGTCGCGTCGCACCGGGCCGGCCTCCCGCTCCACTACCAGTTCTTCTACGCCGACGAGCCCTACCCCAAGCCGACGATGGACGAGACCATCCGGCGCTACGGCAACCTGGTCACCCCGCCCGGCGAGCGCTACCAGTACTCCAACCTGGGCTTCGGCATCATCGACTACGTGATCGCCCGGGTGTCGGGGATGACGTACCCCGACTTCATGCGCCAGGAGGTGTTCGTTCCGCTCGGGATGACGCATACCTCGGTGGACATCGGGCCCGGCCTCGAGCCATACGCCGCCACCCGCTACGCCGCCGATGGCTCGCCGATCCCCTTCTACGACTTCGACCACCCCGGCGCGTCGGCCATCTTCAGCAGCGCCCACGATCTGGTCCGGTTCGGGATGTTCCATCTGAAGGACAAGCTGCCCGAGCAAAAGGCCATCCTCACCGAGGCCGACCGCGACGCGATGCACGCCCCGACCGGACCGACCGGGCCGAACAGCGGCTACGGCATCGGCTGGGCCAGCAACACCAACGACAAGGGACTCCAGACCATCAGCCACACCGGCGGGATGGGCGGCGTCTCCACCACGCTGATTCTCCTACCCCAGTACGACGCGGTCGTCACCGTGCTCTGCAACTCGGCCAGCGCCGCGCCCCACCAAGTGGCCCAGGAGATCATCGCGATCCTGGCGCCCGACCGGGCCAGCCCGCCGGCGGTGGCGGCCGCCGGGCAGCCGCTGTCACCGGCCGAGCGCCGCCGCTACGTCGGGAGCTACGACCTCGGCCCCTTCCAGCTCTCGATCTCGGAGGGCGGCGGCCGGCTGGTGGCGGCGATCCCGGCTGGGGCGGCCCCGCTCGTCTACCGCGGCAACGAGCGGTTCGAGGTCGCCAACGCGCCCGAGGTGTCGGTGACGTTCGCCTGGGACGGTTCGACCCCCGTGGCCACCTTCCGGAACGGCGACGAGCCTGCGCTGACCGGGAGGCGGGCTCCCCCCGGTCCGGCGCTCAAGAAGATCCCCGAGCTGGAGGGCGTCTGGTCGGGCGCGGTGGACACCTATCTGGACGCCCGCGACGTGATCCTCCGGGTCGAGCCCACCGGCGCGATCTTCGTCCGCCTCGCCGACCAACCCTGGACCGTGCTCAACGACCCGGGCTATTCCGACGGCACGCTCACCGGCTTCTTCGACGGCGACATCGGCACGCCCGACGCCGACCGCCGGCCCTACCACCTCCGGCTGGAGGTGAAGCTCAGGGGCAACGTCCTGAACGGGAGCCTGATCGCGCAGTCGCTGCCGGCCAACCGGATCGGCAACGCGCTGACGTCTTGGATCGAGCTGAAGCGGCAGTAACGGGGCGCGGCTACTCCCAGGAGACGGTCGGCACGACCGTCGGGACCGGCTGGGCGCGAAGGTAGCTGACCAGCTGCCAGATCGTGGCGGCGGAGAGCAGGCCGCCGTAGGCCGGCATGCCGTGGGGGCGGCCATAGAAGATCGACTGGTAGAGCGCGCCGTCGCCGCCTCCATAGCGCCACCGGCCATCCACGAGGCTCGGCCCCACGAAGCCCACGGCGCCCTCGCCGTGGCACCCGTCGCAGTTCATGCTCGCGAAGAGCTTCTCACCCTGGCGGGCGGCATCCACCTCGGCGGCGAGCGGGTTGACCGGACTGTCGGCCGGCGGAATCCGCCCGCCCGCCGACACGTACTCCAGGTATCGCACCGACCCCGGCTTCGCCGCCGTCTCACCGGCCGCCACTGAAGGCACCGAGCGCTCCGCGCAGGCGGTCACGCCGACGATCAGCGTCAGGCCGAGGACCGGTCTCAGAGCGCGAAGATCCACAGGATGCCTCCCTGGCTGGTATAGCGAGCCAGGTCCGGGGCGAAATCGGAGGGGGCCCGCACGTCGGCCGGATCGTCGGAGCGAACGTCGCCCGCGATCAGGAGCCAGTCTCCCCCGATCCCGGCATAGACCGCCACGTACTGCTTGCCGTCCGGCCCCCGATAGGTGATCGGGGCGCCGACCACGCCGGAGCCCACCTTGAACTTCCAGAGCGACCGGCCGGTCCGCGCGTCCACCGCCTTCAGCCACCCGTCCAACGTTCCGTAGAAGGCCACCCCGCCCGCGGTGGCGAGCGTGCCGCTCCAGACGGGGAACTTCTCGTGGACCTCCCAGACCCGCCGCCCCTTCGCGGCATCCCAGGCGATGAACGCCCCCATGTACCCCCCGGCACCGGGATGATACGGCACCGAGGCGCCGACGTACGGCGTGCCTGCGATGTAGACCGCCTCGCTCGACTGCCAGTCCATGCAAAGGTTGAGGGTCGACACGTAGAACAGCCCGGTGGCCGGCGAATACGAGGCCGGCGACGCCGGACTCTTGCCGCCCTCCAGACTGGGACAGATCCGCTCCACCTTCCCGCGCGACGCGCCGGTGAGCTTGGTCGAGTCGAGCACCGGCCGACCGGTGGCCGGATCCACTCGCGTGGCCCAGTTCACGTCCACGTAAGGCTCGGCCACGAGCACCTCGCCCGTCGCCCGATCGAGCGTGTACCCAAACCCGTTCTTGTCGAAGTGGACCAGGACCTTCCGCCGCCGGCCCTTGATCACCAGCTCGGTCAGGATGTTCTCGGCCGTGGCGTCGTAGTCCCAGTTGTCCTGGGGGGTGAACTGATAGGCCCAGACCAGGCTGCCGTCGCCCGGGCGCCGGGCCAGGACGCTTGAGGTCCACTTGTTGTCGCCCGGACGCTGGTCGGCGTTGTACGGTCCCGGGTTACCGGTCCCGTAGTACACCAGATCGAGCTCGGGGTCGTAGGAGAGCCAGCCCCAGACTGGCGCGCCGCCGCGCTGCCAGGTGTCGCCCGCCCAGCTCCGGAGGGCGAGCTCCGTCCCCTGGTCGTAGAACGGACGGAAGGTGCCCGGTCGAGCCAGCACCGAGCTGTCCGGCCCGACGTTCCGCGCCGTCCAGACCACCTTGCCGGTCGCCAGGTCCAGCGCCTTGAGCCAGCCCCGGATCCCGAACTCGCCGCCCGACGGCCCTACCAGCACCCGATCCTTCACCACCAGCGGCGCCATGGTGATCGTCTCGCCCCGGGCCAGATCGGCCACCTTGGTCTTCCAGCGCTCCTTGCCGGTCCTGGCGTCGATCCCGACGGTGTGGCCGTCCAGGAGGTTGTAGACGATCAGGCCGTTGGCGTAGACCGCGCCCCGGTTCACGGCGTCGCAGCAGGCGACCCCCACCGAAGCGGGACTCACGTCCGGCCGGTACTTCCACCGGAGCGGATAGTCATCCTTGGTGAGATCGAAGGCGTAGAGGACGTTCGGGTAGGGCGTGACCACGTACATCGTCCCGTCGACCACCAGTGGCTGCCCCTCGTGACCACCGAGCACACCGGTGGAGAAGGTCCAGACGGGCCGGAGCCGGCCCGCGTTGGCCGGGGTGATCGCGGTCAGACCGCTGTAGCGGGTGGCGCCGAGATCCTTACCGGGCCGGGTCCACTGCCCGTCGTCCTGGGCGGCCGCCCGGCCGGCCGTGAGGGCCATCATCAGAGCGACCACCCCTCCGCCGAGCCGTGGTTCGAACCGGATCATGGTCGTCGCGCTCCGCTTGCGGGAGGGTCAGTCGTCGCGAAGCGCGACCGGTGGCCCCAGCACCTCGCGCCAGATGATCATCTGACGAAGCTCATGAGCCCGGGACGGTGCCTGAGGCACGGGCTTCTTCTGCTGCCCCTCCCGGATTCGCTCGTCGAAGGCCTCGTGGTCGGCCTCGGTCAGCGCCTTGGAGTGCTGCTCGGCCCACCGGCGCCGCTCCCGGATCACGGCCTCGGCCTGGTCGTCGAAGTCCATCGGCTGCGACGATGCCTTCGCCTTGGCCGGAAGCCGCTTCACCGCCACCCGGGGCTCGAGCTGGGCCGCCTCGACCGGGGTGGGCGGCTGGAGCACCCGCACGTCCTCACCCCGCGCCTTCCGCTCCGCCTCCTCCATCGAGCGGCGGAACTCCTCCAGGAGGTCCCGGATCGAGGTCGGCTGTTCCGAGCCGCCCTCGGACGGCCCCCGCGGAGGCGGCCGGCGGGCCGGGCGGGTTCCCTTCTTCTGCTGATTCGCCAGTCCGCGGACGACGCTCATCATCACGAAGAAGAAGAGGAGGAGGACGATCCCTTCCATCTCAGCCGACCTCGCGGGTGGGCCCCGGGTCCGACGGGCCCGCGATCGACCGCCGCATTTCGGTGTCGGCCTCGATGTTCCGGTACTTCTGGTAGTCCATCACCCCGAGGTGGCCGGACCGGAAGGCCTCGGCGATGGCCATCGGGATCTGCGCCTCGGCCGCCACCAGCTTGGCCCGCTCCCGCTGGAGCTCGGCCTTGAACTCCTGCTCCATCGCCACCGCCAGCGCCCGCCGCTCCTCCGCCTTGGCCTGGGCGATCCGCTTGTCGGCCTCGGCCTGATCGGTCTGGAGCTCGGCCCCGATGTTCTTGCCGACGTCGACGTCGGCGATGTCGATCGAGAGGATCTCGAACGCGGTCCCGGCGTCGAGCCCCTTGGCCAGCACCGTCTTGGAAATCATGTCGGGGTTCTCGAGCACCGCCTTGTGGCTCTGGGCCGAGCCGATGGTGCTCACGATCCCTTCGCCCACCCGGGCCAGGATGGTCTCCTCGCCCGCGCCGCCCACCAGCCGGTTGATGTTGGCCCGGACCGTAACCCGCGCCATCGCCAGGAGCTGAATCCCGTCCCGGGCCATCGCCGCCACCTTGGGGGTGGTGATGACCTTGGGATTCACGCTCACCTGGACCGCCTCGAACACGTCCCGGCCGGCCAGGTCGATCGCGGTGGCCTGCTTCAGGTCGAGCGGGATGCCCGCCTTGTCGGCCGAGATCAAGGCCCGGACCACCCGCTCCACGTTGCCGCCGGCCAGATAATGGGCCTCGAGCGAGTTGATCGGCAGCGAGAGCCCCGCCTTGTGGCCGTAGATGAGCGGGTTGACGATGTTGGACGGGTTCACCCGCCTGAGCCGCATCCCGATCAGGGTGGGAAAGGAAACCCGCACCCCGCTCGCCAGCGCCGTGATCCAGAGGCCGACTGGGACGAAGCGGAAGAAGATCGCCAGGGCCAAGAAGCCCAAGACGGCCAGCACGAGCACCATGGCTGGACCGACGGTCCCGAAATCCATTGATATCCTCGCCGTTGACGGACGTTCAGGTGTGTTGCCGGGCCGTCAGGCCTGGCGCTTGGTCTCGGTCGGGGCGAGCGCTTCCGCGGCGCGCACCACCAACCGGTAGCCCTCCGACCGCACCACCGTGAGCGCGGCCCCGGTCAGGATGAACTCGCCTTCGGTCACCACGTCTACCCGCTCGCCGGCGATCCGGGCCGCCCCGGCCGGCCGGAGGTCGGTGATGGCTTCGCCGGCCTTGCCCACCAGGTCCGGCCGGCTCGGAGCCGAGACGAAACCCTCGGCCTTGCCGCTGGCCTCCTTGAGCATCATCCCGCTCCACCGGGTGCTGTTGGGCAGGTGGCGGATCCAGGCGACGAACACCGACGCCGTAATCACCAGGCTCGCTCCCAGCACCGCCCCGGCCTGAATCAGGTCGCCGGTGGTGGGCGAGTTGCCGATCAGGGCCAGAACCATCGAGGTGGTGATCAGCCCGAGCCCGAGCAGCCCGACCACCCCGACGCCGGGCAGAATGAACACCTCGACCGCCAGGGCGATCAGCCCCAGGCCAAGGAGAATGATCTCCTGCCAGCCGGCCAGGCCGAGCAGAAGATTGGCTCCGAAGAAGAGGCCCAGGGACACCACGCTCACCAGCGCGCCCACCCCGACATGGCCGCCCTTGATCTCGAAGATCAGCCCGAGGAGGCCGAGCGAAAGGAGAATCGGCACCACCAGCGGGTTGGTGAGGAAGTGGAGCAGTGGCACCGCCCAGGTCAGATCGACCATCTGCACCGGCGCGCCGCCCCCGATCCCGACGCCCAGCGCCATCGAGACACCGCGACCGGGCATCTCGAGGTCCGGCAGCAACGACGGAGTGGCGGGGGCCAACGCAACGAGGCCCGCCAGGAGGATCGACCGCACCGTTTTCTCTCCGGCGAGGGACGAATGGAAGTTAGCACAACCGGCCCAGAAAAACCGAAGGCCGGCTCGAGAGCCGGCCCACAGGTTCCATCACGACAACGACTTGAGCCGGCTCAGGGTTGGCGCCGCCCCATCGCGCCGGGCCGCGCGTTCCGGATGTCCTGGACTCGCTGGTTGAGCCGGTCGCGGAGCATCAGATACTGGGCCCGCTGGACCGGGGTGAGCACCGCCGAGAGATCCTTGAGCTCGCTCTTGAAGGTCTCGACGTAGCCGATCCGCCCATCGATGATCCGGTCGGTCAGCTTCACCACTACCGCCTCGTCGGCCGCGACCCCCGGCCGCATCTGGTCGGCGAGCTGGGCCCGAAGCTCCCGCTCATCCTGCTCCAGCCCGCGGCGCTTGGCCGACCAGGTCGCCAGGATCCCCCGGACCTTGGTGGCCTGCTCGTCGTTGAGGCCCAGCTCGTCGATCAACCGCTGGGCGAACCGTTGCTCGATGGCCGCCCGGAGTTGCGCCACCCGAGGCGGCTCCGGCTGCTGGGCCTGGGCCGGCACGCTGGCCAGCGTCCCCAGCCCGAGCAGGGCCACCAACGTCAATCGCTCGATCATACCGTCATCCTCCCCAAGCCTCGAGAACCTGCTGAAGCTCGTCGGCCGACAGATCACTCATCCCCGCCACCCCACTCGGCATGGTCGCCTGACGGGACGGGGCCGGCATCTCGTCGAGCACGTCGGCGAGTTCCGTGGCGTTCAGGTCATCGAGCTCACCCAGCACGATGGTGCTGTCGGAAACCGCCGCGGTCGGCGCCGACCGCCGGCCCGCCTCGAAGCGGACCGCCAAGACCAGAATCGCCGCGGCAGCCAACACGCCGGCCCACCGGAACACCCGTCGAGCCGGAAGCCGGATCGCCGCGGCGGGCTGGGCCGCCAGCCGAGCGCTCACCCGCCGGGCCATCCCAGCGGCGTCGACCGGGAGCGCGGCCCCGACCCCGGCCGTTGCCTCGATCAGCGCGCGCTCCCGCCGGCACTCGGCGCACCCGGCCAGGTGCTCGGCCTCGGCGGCGGTCCAGCTCCCGCCGCCGTGGACCACGTCGATGATTCGATCGGACAACTGATGGCATTCGGTCACTTGGCCAGCTCCTTCAACCGCTTCACCGCATGATGATAGTGAACCCGCGCCGCGCCCGGCGTCGTCCCCAGCCGGTCGCAGATCTCTCCGTACTCGAGCCCCTGCTGCGCCCGGAGCAGGAAAACCTCCCGCTGGAGCCGCGGGAGCCGCTCCAGCTCCTCCAGCATCCGGCGCTCCAACTCCCGGGCGTCGGTCTCGCCTTCGGGATCGGCCAGGTCCGGGAGGTCGTGCTCCTCGATCGGCAGCGAGATCCGCCCCTTCCGGCGACGGAACTCGTCCTTCCGCTGGTTCGAGGCGATCCGGAGCAGCCAGCCGCGAAAGGACCCTTCACGCCGCCACGACCCGAGCGCCCGAAAGGCCTTGAAGAGCGCCTCCTGCACCAGGTCGTCCACGTCGGCCGCCTGGGAACCCGAAGCGTAGAGGTAGCGGGCGACCGGGCCCGCATGACGCCGGACCAGCTCCGCGGCTGCCTCTTCCTCTCCAGCCTCATAGGCGGCGACCAGCTCTTCATCGGTCCGGTCTGTCATCGGCCGCCAAGGTGACGTGGATCGAGGCGCACCGTTAAATCCCGACCGCAAGGCGGGCGGATGCCGGCGCCTGGATCCGGTTCGCCTTCGATCTCGAAATGATAACACAACCAATTGTCAGGTAATAGCTTGCGCATTACAAGGTGAAGTGAGGTACGAGTTTGCTTGTGGAAATCGGACAAACCGGGAATCCCTCGCGATCGGCCGCGTTCCGGTTAGATTGGCGAGTCTGCGGCGGAGCTCCGCATCGCCGTCGTATCACCCCCAACCCTCGAGTGACGCTCATGAACCGGAGACTGTTCCGGCTGCTCGGCCTAGTCGGCCTCGCAGCGTGTGCTCGCGCCGGGGCCCAATCGAAGCCGACCCCCGAACCGCAGCCGGCCATGCAGGAGAAGCCCCAGGCCGAGCGGTTTACCGACACCCTCAGCTTCGATCGGCCCCAGTATCCCTCCACCTACCACCGGCGGTCCAATGCCCCAGTCCTGATCCGAAACGCCACCATCATGACGGCGACCGGGCAGGAGATCCAGAACGGCTCGATCCTGCTCCAGGACGGCAAGATCGTGAGCGTCGGGACCTCGGCGCCGGCGACCCCGCCCGGCACGGTGGTGATCGACGGGACCGGCAAGTACGTCACCCCGGGCCTGATCGACACCCACAGCCACATGGGCGTCTACGCCGCCCCCGGCACCCAGGCCGAGTCGGACGGCAACGAAGCGACCAATCCGGTCACCGCGGAGGTCTGGGCCGAGCATTCGATCTGGCCGCAGGATCCGCAGATCCCCCTGGCAATCGCCGGCGGGGTAACCACCGCCGAGATTCTTCCCGGCTCCGCCAACCTGATCGGGGGCCGTTCGGCCATCGTCCGGCTGGTGCCCGCCCGGACCGTACAGGAGATGAAGTACCCGGGCGCGCGCTACGGGCTCAAGATGGCCTGCGGCGAGAACCCGAAGCGGGTCTACCAGAACCGCGGGCCTTCGACCCGGATGGGCAACATGGCGGGCTACCGGGCCGCCTTCATCCAGGCCGAGCAGTACCGGGAGCGCTGGGACAAGTGGGAGAAGGACCGGAAGGGGCCCCCGCCCGCCCGCGACCTCAAGCTCGAGAGCCTGGCCGGCGTCCTCCGGGGCGACATCTACGTCCAGAACCACTGCTACCGGGCCGACGAGATGGCGCAGATGCTCGACCTGGCCCGTGAGTTCGGCTTCAAGATCCGCTCGTTCCACCACGCGGTGGAGGGCTACAAGATCGCCGACCTGCTGGCCCAGGCGGGCACCGCCGCGTCGGTCTGGTCCGACTGGGGCGGCTTCAAGATGGAGGCGTTCGACGAGATCCCCGAGAACGCAGCGATGATCACCGCGGCCGGCGCCCGGGCGGTCATTCACACCGACGACCCGAATGGGATCCAGCGGATGAACCAGGACGCCGCCAAGGCGATGTTCTCGGGAATCCACGCCGGCATCAGCATCAGCCGCGACCAGGCCCTCAAGTGGATCACCGCGAACCCGGCCTGGGTGCTCGGCCTCGACCAGGAGACGGGCACCCTCGAGGCCGGCAAGAAGGCCGACGTCGTGCTTTGGTCGGGCGATCCCTTCTCCGTCTACACCAAGGCCGAGAAGGTCTGGAACGAGGGCTGGCTGGCGTTCGACCGGCTCGACAAGGCCCATCAGTACAAGACCGATTTCAACCTAGGGCAGACCGAGCCGGGGGTGGGACGATGAAGACGGACGGATTGGCGGGCGGACGGCTGGACGGGCGGGTGGGCCCGGCTTTCGCGGTACTCGCGATGCTCGGCCTGGCGGCCGCGCCGGGAAGCGCCCAGACGATTGCGATCACCGGGGGGACGGTCTACCCCGTGTCAGGACCCAAGATCGACCGGGGCACGGTGGTCATCACCAACGGCCGGATCACGGCCGTGGGGGCCAACGTGAGCGTGCCGGCCGGCGCCCAAGTGGTGGACGCCACCGGCAAGTGGGTGACGCCGGGGCTGATCCACGCGTCCACCCAGGCCGGCACCGGCGTGGCCGGCCTCTTCGCCCTCAACGAATCGCGGAAGCAGGGCGACGTCACGCCCTCGTTCAACCCGCTCTACGGAATCGATCCGGGCGCGTTCCGGATCCCGATCGCCCGAACCGGCGGGATCACCACCGGGATCGTGAACCCGGGCGGGAGCTTCCTGCCGGGTCAGTCGCTGGCGATCGACCTGGCCGGCGACAACGTGGACAGCATGATGATCAAGTCGCCGGTCGCCCTGATCGTCGACCTGACCGGCGACAGCCGCTCGGCCGGCGGTGGCAGTCGGGCCGGCGTGATCGATCGGCTCCGCCAGCTCTTCGACGACGCCAAGGAGCTCGACCGGCGCCGGGCCGACTTCCGACGGGACGCGATGCAGGACCTGTCGGCCCCGGCCGCCGAGCTCGAGGCCCTGCTCCCCGCCCTCAAGGGGACGGAGCCGGTGCTCATCGTCGCCAACCGGCGGATGGACATCGAGAACGCGCTCCGGGTGGCCCGCGACTACAGGCTCAAGATGATTCTCGGGAGCGGGGTCGAGGCCTGGCAGGTGGCCGACGAGCTGGCCCGCGCCAACGTGCCCGTGGTGATGGAGCCCAACACGGACATCCCGAGCTTCGACGGGCTGGGCGCCCGGCTCGACAACGCCACCCTGCTCCGACAGGCCGGGGTCAAGGTGGTGATCGCGCAGGGTGATCCGGGTGGGGAGCGGAACCTTCGCTTCGCGGCGGGGAACGCCGTTCGGAACGGCATGAGCTGGGACGATGCCCTCAAGTCGATCACGCTCTGGCCGGCGGAGACGTTCGGGCTGAGCGATCGGTACGGCTCGCTCCAGCCCGGGCGGGTGGGCAACGTGGTGGTGTGGTCGGGCGACCCGTTCGAGTTCGCCTCGGTCGCCGAGAAGGTCTTCGTTCGTGGCCGGGAGACGTCGCTCCGGACCCGCGAGAACGAGCTTCGGGACCGCTATCGGACGCTGCCGCCGTCCCGATAGCTGGCCCCGAGTCGGTCAGCCGCCGGACACCTCGGCATCGCCCGGGGTGGTCGGCGGCGCCGGCTGCTCCTCTACTTTCACCTCGGCCTCGGCCTCGGCGTCGTCATCACAGAGGCCCTCGAGCTTGCGATCGATCTCGGCGATCTTGCCGCTGATCTCGTCGAGCTCGGTGATCAGGGTATCGACCTCGCCCTGCTCGACGATGGTGCCCCGCTCCCGCTTGTAGATCAACATGCCCAGCTTGTAGGCGGCCTTGCTCCGGAGTCCTACGTACTTGCTCCGATCGAGGTGCAGCTTGCTGGATTCGACCGCATCTCGGACCCGATCTCCGATTTGGTCGATCTCGTCGCGGAAGCGATCGAAGATGGTGCTCATGAGGCAATCTCCCGGTGGCAAGCGGTGTCAGACTGACGGAAGGTAGTCGGGGAAGGTTTCAGGAAGGGACGGGGAGGGATTGGGGAGGGATCGGGAGGGACGGGGAGGGATCGGGAGGGGCTGGCGGAGTCTGGGGGAAGGTGGCGCACTGGCTCGGTCAGGTTACCAACGTCACGAGGCGCCATGCAGGCGCCTCGTCGTGTGTCCCTCTCCCCCAATCACCCCTCGTCCGTCCCATCCCTCCCCGTCATCCAGCGGCCGCTTCCGTGGCCGCGGGATAGACCGACACCTTCTTCCGGCCCTTGTCCTTCCACTCGAACTGGACCACGCCGTCGGTGAGGGCAAAGAGGGTATCGTCGCGGCCGCGGGCGACGTTCCTGCCCGGATGGAACCGGGTGCCGCGCTGCTTGAGGATGATGTTGCCGGCAAGCACGTTCTCGCCGCCGAAGCGCTTGATGCCGAGGTACTTCGGATTGCTGGTTCGGCCGTTCCGCGAGGAGCCGACGCCCTTCTTGTGTGCCATGTCGTCAACCCACCTTCACGTCGGTGATCCGGACCTCGGTGTACTTCTGCCGATGGCCGGTCTTCCGCCGATAGTTCTTCCGGCGCTTGAACTTGAAGACGTAGATCTTGTCGCCCTTGGCCTCGCCGATGACCTCAGCCACCACGGCGGCGTTGGGCACGGTCGGCGTACCGGCGCGCACGGTCTCGCCGTCGGAGGTGAGCAGCACCTCGTCGAAGGTCACGGTGCTCCCCGGCTCCGCTTCCATGAGCGGAAGGCGGAGGGTGGCACCCTTCTGGGCCTTGAACTGGTGGCCGAGCGCTTTGAAGATCGCGTACATCGTCTCGAATCCAAGAGGGCATGAAAGCCCGTAAAGCTATATGTCTGGCCGATTTCAGGCAAGCCCCCGGCTACGCCACGGCGTATTGCTCGGTCAGGTCCCGTCCCGACGGCCGGCTCATCAGCTTGTACTCGTCGGCGTGGATGGTGGGGTCGTCGCGGACCTCGACATCGAGGCTCAGGGACTTCTTGAGCCCGTTGATCAGCTTGGGCTCTTCCTCCCGGAGATAGATCGCCACCTCGGGGTGGATCCTGACGGTGATCTGCTTCTCGCGCTTCTCCAGCGCCACCCGCCGGAGGGAGCGCTCCACCCGGCGGGAGACGACCTCGGGGGTGAAGACCCGGCCGGTACCGCGGCAGTCCGGACACTCGGTGGTCATCGAGGCGTGGAGCGAGGACCGGACCCGCTGCCGGGTCATCTCCACCAACCCCAGGTCCGACACGGCGAGGGCCTTGGTCCGGGCCCGATCGCGCCCGAGGTGGGTCCGGAGCTCCTGGAGCACCTTTTCGCGGTTGCCCCGCGACTCCATGTCGATGAAATCGCAGACGATGATGCCGCCGAGGTCCCGGAGGCGGAGCTGGCGGGCGATCTCGCGGGCGGCCTCCAGGTTGGTCCTGAGGATGGTCTTTTCGGGATCCTTCTTGCCGGTGTAGCGGCCGGTGTTGACGTCGATCGAGACCAGGGCCTCGGTCGGCTGGATCACCAGCGACCCGCCGGTGGCGAGCTCCACCCTGGTCTGGAAGAGCTTCTTGATCTCGGCTTCGATCCCGAACTTGTCGAACAGCGGGAGCGGATCGTCGTACCCATGGACCCGGCTCTGGAGCTCGGGATCCACCTGCTCCAGGTACTGCTCGATCTCGAGGTGAATCTCCTTGGAATCGACCCAGAGCGAGTCGACCTTGTCGGAGAAGACGTCACGGATCAGGCCCCGAGTCAGGCTGGCCTCGCGCTGAAGCAACGCGGGCGGCCGGCGGACGTAGGTCTGTTTCCGTTTGATCTTCTTCCACTGCCCGACGAGCGACTCGATCTCGCGCTTGAAGTGGTCCTCGGTGACCCCCTCGGCGACGGTCCGGACGATCACGCCGCCGGAGTCGGGCGGGAGCAGGCGGGTGACGATCTCCCGCAGCCGAGCCCGCTGCTCGCGGCTCTCGATCTTCCGGCTCACGCCGACGCGCGAGGCGTACGGCATGTAGACCAGAAACCGGCCCGGGAGGGAGATCTGGGCGGTAACCCGGCAGCCCTTGGTGCTGATGGGCTCCTTGATCACCTGAACCGGGAGGGTCTGCCCCTTCTTGACGATCTCGGCGATGTTGGGAAGGGCCCGGCGGCCGACCTCGCGCTGGCGCCCCTCGGAGCCGCCGTTCCGGCCGCCGCGCCGCCCGCGCCCGTTGGTGCCGCCCTTGGTCTCGTCCTCGTCGGCCCCGTCGGCGGTCGCGGCCTCGACCGCCTCGTCGGGATCGGGAACCTCGTCGTCGGCCTTGTCGCTCGGCTCTTCGTCCTCGTCAGGCTCGAGCAGATCCGACGCGTGCAGAAAGGCGCTCTTCTCGAGGCCGATGTCGACGAAGGCCGCCTGGATCCCAGGCAGCACGGCGTCCACCCGTCCGAGATAGATGTCGCCCACGATCCGGCGCCGGTCGGGACGATCCACCATGAGCTCGGCCAGGCGGTCGTCCTCGAGAATGGCCACCCGAGTCTCCCGGGCACCACTGGTGATGAGAATCTCGCGCTTCACGCGATCGGTCCTTCGCCGGACCGCCCAGGTCGAGCCCGCTGGCGGGCGAGGGGGTCGGTCCAGTCATTCGGAGGTTGGTGGCAAGCCGGCCTTCGGCCGGGCGCCATGAAGGTCTTCCGGGCCTCGCCGGGCGTCGGGCCGTCCAAGGCCAGGGCGCCGGGCCGCGCAGTACGGCCTCCGGGGCACGCGGGCTCGGTGGCCGGACGGCGACCGGGACGATGGGCCCGGCCGTGGTCCGGCGCGCCGCGCGCGCGCGATGGTCATCCGGAGGAGACGCACTGCGACGGGCCCCGCCAACCAGGGGGGCCCGGAAGAGACGATGAGCAACCTTGAGCAGCCGAGCGGCCCAGCCGGGCGGCGCGGGAAGGCGCCGCCGCACCTGCCGGGACGAAGAGAGGAACGCGGGCTGCATGCCCGCAAATATATGTCGATTGGACGTTTAGGGGAAAGGAATCCCCTAGCCGTTCACCACCGAGCCAAGGATCTCCCGGGCAATCACGACCCGCTGGATCTCGCTGGTGCCCTCACCGATCTCGCACACCTTGGCGTCGCGCATCATCCGCTCGACGTTGTATTCAACCATATAGCCGTAGCCCCCGAGCACCTGCACGGCCTGGGTGGTGGCCCGCATGGCCAACTCGGAACAGTAGAGTTTGGCCATGGCCGCCTCCTTTTTGAAAGGCTTCCCGGCCTGCTTGAGCCGGGCGGCGGTGTAGAGGAGGTGGGTCCCGGCCTCGATCTCGGTGGCCATGTCGGCCAGCTTGAAGCTGACGCCCTGGAAGCTGCCGATGTAGCGGCCGAACTGCTTCCGGGTCCCGGCATACTCCCGGGCGATGTCGTAGGCGCCCTCGGCGATCCCGAGCGAGAGGGCCGCGATCCCGATCCGGCCGGCGTCGAGCGTCTTGAGAAAGTTGACGAAGCCCTCGCCCCGCTGGCCCAGCATGTTCTCCTTGGGGACCTTGGCGCCGTCGAAGTGGAGCTCGCGGGTGTCACTCGCCCGCCAGCCCATCTTCTCTTCCTTCTTGCCGGCCCGAACGCCGGCGATCTTGGGCAAGTCGGCCGCGTGACCGACGCCCACCTTGCCGCAGGCGTCGAGGTCGCAAGTGTCCTTGGTGACGATGAAGCTGGTGATGCCCCGATGCCCGGTCCCGGGATCGGTCCGGGCGGTCACGGAGAACACCTCACCCACGCCCGCATGGGTGATGAAGATCTTCGAGCCCGTGAGCTCGAAGTGGTCGCCCTTGTCCACCGCCATGGTGGCCGTCCCGCCGGCATCGCTCCCCGCCCCGGGCTCGGTCAACCCGAAGCCGCCCATGACGCGCCCGGACGCCAAGAGGGGGACGTACCGCTCCCGCTGGGCCGGCGTCCCGAACTCCACGATCGGCGAGGTGCCGAGATTGGTGTGCGCGCTGATGGTCAGTCCGTGCGACGCATCCACCTTCGCCATCTCGTGGATGGCGATGTAGTAGCTGATTTGGTCCATGCCGGCGCCACCCAGCTCCTCGGGCCACGGCACTCCCAGCAGCCCCAGGTCGCCCATCTGCTTGATGTTCTCCCAGGGAAACCGCGCTTCCCGGTCCAGCTGCTGCGCAATCGGGGCCACGCTGGTCCGGGCGAATTCGCGCACCATCTCACGAACCTGCTGGTGGTGCTCGGTGAAGTAGAGGGTGTCGTCCATGAGACCGGTGGCTGAGGGCGATGAAGGGGTCCCGACTTTCCGACGCGATACGGCGTACCACGACCCAATATAGGGTGAGTCATTGGGGAGTGGTGAGTCGGAACCGGGACGCGAACGGGCGCAGGCGAGTGGTGGCTGACCACGGGAAGACGTAGAATCCGGGCGACTACCACGGGGGGGCGTCGATGACCGATGTGAGGGAGAGCCTCAGGGCGCTCGAAGCCAAACTCAAGCGGGTCCGGATTCTCGCGTGGCTCGCGGTGGTGGTGGCCGCGGGGAGTCTCGCCTGGGGACTCCTCGGGAGCGGGACCTCGATCGCCGAGGGAAAGATGTGGCTGGTCCGCGACGAACAGCAACGGGTCCGTGCCATGTTCGGCGTCTCGGAGAGCGGCGTGGGTCTCACGATGTACGACAGCACAGGGCAGATGCGGCTGGACCTCGGGCTCGCGCCGAACGGCGGGCCGGGCTTGCTCCTGATCTCGCCCAAGGGCGAGCCGGTCGCGACGATCAACCTCAACACCGACGCGGTGCCGACGCTTCGGCTGACCGACGTGGCGAGCGGCGTCCGGGTCGAGGTGAGTCCGCGGCCGGGGGCTACACCGGTGGTGGTGGTTGCCCCGGGAAAGACACCATAAAGTAAAGGGTGCTTGACATTATGACGCCCTTGCTTTACTCATATCCAGTGGATTGTTCCTATTTGAGACTCGACGGCACCGAAGGGACGACGGAACGATGACTAGGTGGATTACCGCAGTAGCGGTTGGCGGCCTCTTGGCGGCCACCGCGCTCCCGGCCCAGGCCCAGCAGGGCGAGTACTTCATCCTGCACACCCCAACGGACACGATCTCGATCGAGCGGTTCAGGCGGACGCCAACCCGGCTCGACGCCGAGCTGCTGTTCAAGATGGCCAACGTCCGCTACAAGTTCACCGCGGATCTGGCGCCGGACGGGTCCGTCACCAAGCTCACCAATACCTATTGGCAGGCGGCCGATACGGTGGGCGCGGAGCCGCGGCAAACGGCCGTGATGACGTTCACGGGCGACAGCGTGATCGCGGAGATCTCGGGCGGTGGTCATTCCGTGACTCAGCGGCTCGGGAGTGAAGCGGGCGCGATCCCGATCCTGAACCCGTCGATCTCGGTGATGGAGCTGGTGCTGGCTCGCGCCAAGGCGACGGGAAAGAACGAGGTGCCCGGCTTCGCGGTGGCCGGCGGGAAGACTTTTCCGATCACCGTGAGCCGGCCCACGCCCGACTCGGCGGTCATCACCATGGGGGGCGCCGAGGCGCGGCTGGCCGTCGACGCCGAGGGCCGGATCACCGGTGGCGGGATGCCGGCCCAGCACCTGACGGTCGACCGGGTATCGGCCGCCGAAGCGCCCAGCCTCCGGGTCCGGGCGCCCGACTACTCGGCTCCGCCGGGCGCGCCGTACGACGCGATCGAGGTCAAGGTTCCGACCCCGATGGGCCACACCCTCGCCGGTACTCTCACCTTGCCCCACGGCGCGAGCGCCACCGCCAAGGTGCCGGCCATCGTGACGATCACGGGCTCCGGCCTCGAGGATCGGGACGAGTCGCTCCCGATCGTCGAGGGCTACCGGCCCTTCCGGCAGGTGGCGGACTCGCTGGCCCGACGGGGAATCGCGACACTCCGGATGGACGACCGTGGCTACGGCGGCTCGGGCGGCAACGGGGCGACCGCGACGAGCGCCGACTTCGCCAACGACATCCGGGCCGGCCTGGCCTGGCTCCGGGAGCGACCGGAGATCGACGGCACCCGCCTCGGCCTGGTGGGGCACAGCGAGGGGGGCCTGATCGCCCCGATGGTGGCGGCGACCGATCCAAAGCTCAAGGGCATCGTGCTGATGGCCGGACCGGCACTCACCGGGCGGACCATCATCAACTTCCAGCTCAAGAACAGCTTCACCAACTCGAAGGAGCTGTCCGCCAGGCAGCGGGACTCTCTGCTCAAGGAGATCCCCAACATGGTCGATTCGATGGCGACGCAGCCCTGGTCGAAGTTCTTCCTCGACTACGACCCCGTCCCGACCGCGAGGAAGGTCAAGGTACCGGTCCTGATCCTTCAGGGCGCGACCGATCAGCAGGTGACGCCCAACCAGGCCACGATGCTGGACCGGGCGTTCAAAGCCGGCGGCGACAAGGACGTCACCATGAAGGTGTTTCCGAACCTGAACCACCTCTTCGTCTACGATCCGAACGGCTTTCCGGGCGGGTACACCCAGCTCAAGGATCGGGCGGTGAGCCGGCAGGTGATCGGGACGCTGGTGGACTGGCTGGCGACGCACCTTCGTTAGGCAGCTCCCGGATCAGCGCCAGCAGGGCCTCGGCCTCCACCGCCAGGAGCCGAGGCCCGACGCCGGGACAGCGGGCCAAGGCGGCACGGGTGGCGGGGCGTTCCGTTGCCAAGGCCTGGAGCAAGGCATCGCTGGCGACGAGCGGCTCGGGCACCGAGAGCTCTCGGGCCCGGTGGAGCCGCCAGGCGGTGAGTGAGGCCGGCAAGGACGGCGCGGTCGCTCCGGAGGCCTCGGCGAGCGCGACCAGGATCTCGCGTCCATGCCGGGCCGCCAGGACCGGCCCGATGCCCGGCACCGAGGCGAGCTCCGCAATCGATGCCGGCGGCCGAGCGGCCAAGAGCCCCAGGGTCCTGGCGTCGATCAGCCCGCCGGGCCAGGGCTCGTCGGTCCGCCGCGAGAGGCGGGCGAGTCGGCGGAGGCGGGCCCGGGCACCAGGCTCGCGGAGCGTCAGCCGCGGCGCCCCGCACCGGTCGCACCCCGAGCACCGGACCAGGCGCTCGCCGAAGTATTCCAGGATCGCCTGCCGGCGGCAGTGGCCTGAGGAGGCGTACCGCATCACGGCTTCGAGGCGCCGCTCGGCTGCTCGGCGCCGCCGCTCCACCCGGCCCCATCGCGACTTGCTCCTGCCCCACCAGAGCTCCCGCCCCAGCCGCTCCACCGACGCCGCCACGTTCCGGGGCAGTTTGGCCCGGGCGGCCGGATCGGCCCAGGCGCGCTCCACGACCCGCCGATCCGGAAAGGTCACGCTCAGCTGGCGGCGCGGCAGCTCGGCGTCGCCGTCGCGGTAGAGGAGAACGCAGCGCGCCAGCTGGCCGTCGCGGCCGGCTCGGCCCGCCTCCTGGTAGTACGACTCGGGCGTGGCCGGCATGGTCCAGTGCACGACCAGCCGGACGTTCGGCTTGTCGATCCCCATGCCGAAGGCGCAGGTCGCGGTGACGACCTCGAGTCGATCGTCGAGGAATTCCTCCAGGACCTGACTCCGTCGCTCCCGCGAGAGGCCGGCGTGGTACGCCGCCGCCCGGAAGCCCCGTTCGTTCAGCACCCTCGCGAGCGCCTCGGTGAGGTTCCGGGTGGACGCATAGACGATCGCCACCCGGTCGTCGGTCCGGAGCAGATCGAGCAGACGACGAAGGCGCTCGCGCTCGCTCCCGACCCGGACCACGCCAAACCAGAGATTCCGCCGATCGAACGAGCCGAGGTGGAGGTCGTAGCCGCCCCGGCGACCGAGTCCCAGTGCGGCCGCGATCTCGGTCCGGACCGCGGGCGTGGCGCTGCCGGTGAGGGCGACGGTGGGTGGGTGCCCCACCGCTTCCCGGAATTTCCGGAGCCCGAGATAGGCGGGCCGGAAGTCGTGACCCCATTCGGCCAGGCAGTGGGCCTCGTCGACCGCCAGCAGCGCCACCCGGACGCCGCCGGCCTCGATCTCCTTTCGGAGGGTCGGGCACCGTTCGGGCGCCACATACAGCAGCTTGAGCTCGCCCCGGAGCAGCTCGCCCTTGATCTCGGCCTGGAGCGAGCGCGGTTGCAGACTGTTGAGGCACCGGGCGGCGATGCCCCGGGCGCGGGCGGCTTCCACCTGATCGTGCATCAACGCGACCAGCGGTGAGATCACGACGGTGAGCCCCTCGAACAGGAGGGCCGGAATCTGAAAACAGACCGACTTCCCCGCCCCGGTGGGCAGCACGCCGAGTGTGTCACGACGGCGGAGGACGGAGCGGACGACCCGGGCCTGCGGCGCCCGGAAGTCGGGATAGCCGAAGTGCCGGGCCAGCAGCGAGCGGGCCGGGGCGAGAAGGTCGACCTCGCTCGCCGGAGCGACCACCGAAGGCAAGGACATGCCTGACGATGGCCTGGTCACACGAAACGGGCCTAACCGAAAAACCGCTCGACCGGTGCCATGTCGCGCGCCGATCGACGCCGCGGAAACTACGGCGCCAGCCTGAACCGCACCAGCGCGGGCAGGTCGTTCTCGTCCCGAGCCAGCGCCCACACCCGGTCGCCGTCGGACTCCATCAGCTGGACCGACGGCGGCGCGGTCACCCGGGCGACGAAGCGGCCATCCGGACTGTAGACCTCGAAGACGGTGGGAATCCGATAGTGCCTGACCAGCGCGGTCGAATCGCGGGGAATCACGAGCTCCTGGTCCGGGATCCGCTCGAGGGGCGCGGCCACCTGGGCCCAGATCCGTCCGTCGCGCCCGACCGCCAGCCGGAGGATCGGCGCCAGGGTGGCGGGGATGTCCGGCCCCGACCATCGCCAGTCGGGGACGTTCCGCCGCAGCTGGTGGGTGATGCTGGCCCGTTCTTCGGCCCGGGCGTCGTCCGGGATCGGCACGGCGGGCGCCGACCGGACGATGGCCAGCGGCCTCCGGTCCGGCCGGGCCAGGATCATCTCGCCGGTCCCGCCGTTGGCGACGACGAAGTAGCCGTCCGGATGCCAGGTCCAGTGGTAGCGGGGGGCGTAGTCCGAGCCGACCGACGTCGCCCCGACGACCTTCCCGGCCTGCACCACCTTGGCCACGTACGGCTCTCGCAGCACCGGAAGGTCCGGCGGCAGGAGCGAGTCACCGAACCCTCCGCCCGCCCGGAGCCGGACCAGGCCGAGCCGCCCGATGATCTCGCCTTCGCGGGGGCCGGTGACGGGCCGGACCAGCTCGAGCGAGCCCGAGCGATCGGTACGGAGCCCGTTGCCGGTGGAGAATCCAGCCGGCACCCGCCAGCTCTCCAGAAAGGTTCCGGTCGAGTCGAGGAACGAGATCCGGGCGTTCGCCGCGTCGAGAACCGCGACCCGGCCGTCGGGGAGAACCGCCACGCCGTTGTTGCCTCGGAATTCTCCGGGTCCACCGCCCTCGCGCCCGATCCGCCGGCTCAGCCGGCCGTCGGGGCCGAAGAGAAAGATCGATCGCGTGGGGCGATCGTAGGCCCAGAAGCGGCCGGCCCGGTCCACGGCGAAGCCGGACACCTGGGTGAACAGCGAGGTATCGTCGGCGGGGGGGGCGATTCTCAGCTCCTCGACCAGCCGCCGGTCCTGGCTCGGCGGGACGGCGCCGGCGACCTGCACGAACACCGTGTCGGGGGTGGAGTCGACCCCGACGCTCAACCCTCCGCCGGCGGCTGATCGCCCGCAGCCGGCCAGAAGCAGGATCGAGACGAGGGAGAGGGCGGGCCGGCCGAACGCGCACATGAGGTGCTCCGAGGCAGTCGAGTCCCCTGCTCAGACCCGCCGAACGCCGGAGAGGTTGCGTCGGCCTATCGAGTCGAGCGGTCGCGACGGTCCATGAGCCGGAGAGCCAGCGCTACGATCAGGGCCACGATGGCGACCCAGACGATCCGGCGATCGTCGCGGGTGACCCCGATGATGGCCAGGACGATGCCGGCCAGGCCCAGGCCCAGCCGGACCACCTTCATCGCATGACGGGCGGGGCCGGCTCGGGCAGGGGCGTCTCCCGGCCCCAGAGGGTGCCCCGCGCGTCGACGACCAGGTTCCCGAGCGGGAAGAAGCCGTCGCCCAGGGCGAAGGGCAGTTTGCCGAGCACGAACCGCGACGTGGTGGTGGCTCCGGGCGCCAGCTGGAACTCGGTCGCGCTGGCCGCCGTGACCAGGCTTGGCGTCTCGGTGTAGAAGCGGATCCCGAGCTCGCCACTCCAGAGGGCGGTCGGGACGGGGTCGGCGAAACCGGGACTCACCTCGATCACGGCGTCGTGTCCGGCGAGGCCCGACGGCACCTCGATCGCCAGGCGGCCGAGATGGTAATTGAGCGGCTCGGCTTTGAGCAGCTGGCCGGAGCCGTCGAAGACCGAGAGACCCAGGTCGGTGAACAGGGGCCATTCCTCCCGGGGCAAGGTGAGCTCCACCACCAGGCGGCGGGCCCAGGCGGGTACTCGGACCGGCACCCGCCGGGCCGCCCCGCCCCGCTGGCTGAACGAGAGCCGGCGCTCGGCGCCGACCAGGCCGAACATCACGGCGCCGCTGACCGACCCGGCCTCCCGATTGGTGACCGTGGCGACCACCGTATCACGATGGGTCCGGGCCGCCCGGAGCTCCACCGGCGACCGGGTTACCGTCACCACCGCCGTGGCCGAGTCACCGGGGGGGGCCGCGGCGACGGCTTCGTAGACGCCCGGCTCGAGGTCGCGGGCGTCGATCTCGTAGTTGGCGGCGCGATCGCCGAAGCCACCCGGCAGGAGGTTGTCGGTCCGGTTGGGCTGCCCACCGGGCTCGTAGAGGAAGCCGAGCACCGTCTGACCGCCCCGGCCGGCGCCGACCCTCACGTGGAACGGCCGAGCCGTATCGGCGGCGAAGAACAGCCGGGCATTCCCCCCCGGCGGCAGGCTGGCCGTCATCGAGTAGCCTGAGTCGGGCACCGTGGCCGGGCGGATCGCGGTCGCGGTGGTCCGAAAGAGAGGCCCGATCGTGGTATCGGACGCCCACCCCGTGATGGTGCCGGCGTACACTCCGGGCGCCGTGAGAATCCCGGTCCGAAGCACCGCGGAGACCGTGGTCCGGGGTGGAGTGAGCGTCACCGAGGCCGGCACCTGAAGCCAGGCCGCGTCGCTCCGGAGCCGAATCGGTCCGGGGAGGGCGCCCTCGAGAGACAGGGTGACGGTCGTGTCGGGCGAGTCTCCCGTCACCAGCAGGCGATAGGCACCGCCGCTCGGGAGCGAGCCCACCTGCGCCCGCATGGTGGCGATCGCGGGCAAGCGGCGGAGGACGGCGTCGGCGGCGACGACGTCGATCAGCCCAGCCCCCTGCCCGACCGGCAGCGCGTCGGCCAACGGACGAGCGGAGCCGACCATCGCCTGCTTGACCTGGGCGGCGGTGACGGTCCGACCGTCCTGCTTCGCGGCCGAAAGCAGCAAGGCCACCACGCCGGCGGCGTGGGGCGAGGCCATGCTGGTGCCGCTCTTGTTCTCGTCCCCGGTGTTCCACCGAGGCACGCTCGAGTACGCGATGCCGGGGGCCACGACATCCGGCTTGGCCAACTCGGCGCCCCTGGCGCTGAAGAAGGCGACCACGTCGCCGACCGGGCGGCCGGTAAAGACCGCCGGCCAGGTGGCGCCGATGGTGATTGGCAGCGCGGCCGAGGCCGGGAACCCCATGGTGGACAGGCCGGGGCCGTCGTTGCCGGCGCTGGTGGTCAGCACCACGCCGGGGTTGGCGGCGAGGACCGAGTCCATCAGGGCGTCGATCCGAGCCTTCCCTTCCTGCTCGTTGCCCACCCCGAAGCTCAGGTTGAGCACTAGGGGGAGCCCGCGGTCCTTGGCGAACCGGACGGCATAGTCCATCGCCCGGACCATGCTGCCGGTCACGGAGATCCCGCCCAAGGCGTCGTTGGCGATCTTGAGGCCGAGCACCTGAGCGCCCGGCGCCACGCCGTCGAACCCCTTGACGCCGTAGAGGTCGTGGCCGGACGCGATCCCGGTGACGTGGGAGCCATGGCCGCTGTTGTCGAAAACGAGATCGAGCCGAGGAACACCGGCCGAGTCGGCCAGGTTGACCGCGACGCCGAGGGGCGACGGCCGCCCGCCGGTGCTCCAGCCGAACGTTTCCCGGGCCTGGAGGTAGTCGTGCACCGGCCGCTCGTTCTCGAGCGAGCCGTCGCCATCGGTGTCGGCGAAGAGTACCCAACCATCGGTCGCCCGGGTTACGACCACCGGCAGCCGATCGCGGTTGGTCCCGTTCCCGTTCAGGTCGCTGGCCGGCATCTCGCCGAGCCGGCGCTCCACCAGGGTGCCGAGGTAGAAGGGGCCCTGGGGATTGAAGCCGGCCACCCGGGCCAGGCCACGCACGGTTACCCCGTCCACCGTCAGGCTGTCGCCGGACGGCGCGATCGCCGTCAGCGGGACCCGCCCCTCGCCGGAAAAGTCCCGGAGGTCGACGATCTTGGGGTCGCCGGTACTGGTGACCCCCAACCCGGGGATGGTGGGATCGATGCCGCTGTCCATGACCCCGATCAGCACCCCGCGCCCATCGTAGGTCGGGTGATCCTGGCGGTAGGCCCAGACGTTGGTGGAGGTCACTGGCAGAAGCCCGCGGCGGAAGGCTTCGCTCGCGGGCAGGATGGGACTGGCCGGGGGTGGAGGCGGAGGCGGAACGGCCGCTGGTGGGGGCGGGGTCCGCCCCGGATCCATGTTGGGGGCCGGGGTGGTGGTGGGGCGCGGCGCGCACGCCGCGAGCACCAGCAGCCCGGCCAGGAATCGCTCAGGCCGGCGCATTGGCATCCAGGGGAGGCAGGACGAAGGCCCCGAGGTGGGGCCCGGCATAATTGGCCGAGACGCGGAGCAGAAACGCCAGCGTGGCGCGGGTCTCTTCCGGGGCCACGATGGCGTCGACCTGTCCTCGGGCCGCGGCGTGGCGGGCGTCGAGATCGCGGTCGTAGTCGGCCCGCATCTGATCGATGGCCGCCTCGGTGTCCGGAGCCACCGGCCGCTTTTCCTTCTTGGCCTTCTCGATCTCGCGGCCGTGGACCGCCATGATGGCCGACTCGCCTTCCATCACGCCCATCCGTCCGGTCGGCAGCGAGACGATGAAGTCCGGATCGAAGCCCTGCCCCGCCATGGCGTAATAGCCGGCGCCCGAGGCATGGTTCACAGTCAGCACGATTCGGGGCACCACGGCGGTGGCCATCGCCTCGACGAAACGGGCGCCGGCCCGGATGATGCCAGAGTGCTCCGCCTCGGGCCCCACCATGAAGCCGCTCACGTCCTGGATGAACAGGATCGGGAGCCGCTCCCGGCTCGCGGTCTCGATGAAGTAGGCCACCTTCTCGGCGCTTTCGGTATAGATGATCCCGCCGAACCGGGGCGGCTCGCCCTTCTTGCCCTTGATCAGGCGGCGGTCATTCACGATCACGGCCACCGGCCAGCCCTCGATCCGGGCGTGGCCGCAGATCATCTCCTGCGCCACTCGCGGCTGGAACTCCTCCAGCCGGCCGCCGTCGAGGAGGCAGTCGAGCAGCTCGCGCACGTGGTACGACATCCGGTGATTTTCCGGCAGGATCTGGTAGAGATCCTCGGCAGAGCGTTTGGGGGCCTCGACCTCCGCCAGCCGGTGCTGAAGACCCGGCGAGCGCGGCAACCGACCCACGTACTGGCGGATCTTGGTCAGGCACTCCTTGTCGTTCGCGGCCATGTAATGGGCCACGGCGCTGATCTCGGTGTGGGTCCGGGCGCCGCCCAGCTCCTCGCCGTCGACGGTCTGGCCGGTGGCGCCCTTGACCAGGTTGGCCCCGCCCAGCCCCATGAAGCTGGTGCCGTCGACCATGAAGATCACGTCGGAGAGCGCCGGGAGGTACGCCCCCCCGGCCACGCAGCTACCCATCACCGCGCTGATCTGCGGCACGTGCAGGTAGCGCCGCATGATCGAGTTGTAATAGAAGATCCGAGCGGCGCCGTACTGACCCGGGAACACCCCGCCCTGGTAGGGAAGGTTCACCCCGGCGCTGTCGACCAGGTAGATGATCGGGATGCGCTGGCGCATCGCGATCTCCTGGGCCCGGAGGATCTTCCCGATGGTCTCGGGCCACCAGGAGCCGGCCTTTACGGTCGCGTCGTTGGCGACCACCACCACTTCCCGCCCCTCGACGACACCCACGCCCGTGATCACTCCCGCCCCGGGGGCCTGGCCGTCGTAGCGATCGTAGGCCACCAGGAGGCCGACCTCGACCCACGGCGCGCCCGGATCGAGCAGCCCGGCCACCCGCTCCCGGGGCGAGAGCTTGCCCTGGCGGTGCATCTTGGCCACTCGGTCCGGGCCGCCACCTTGGCGGAGACGCTCGGCCAGCTCACGATACTCGTCGGTGAGCCCCCGGAGGCGGCTGGGCCGGGGCGGCTCCTTGGTCGGCGCTCGATCGGGCTTGGGGGTCAAGGGTGCGGGGGGTGGAAGGTGACCTCGTGAGGACTGACCGCGCGGAAACGCGCCTGGGCCAAACGTAACCCCGGCCGCGACGGGGGATCAAGCAAGCCTCAGTCCCGCAGCGGGTTGCACGCCGCCCGGCGGGAGGGCAGCTTTCCCGCGCCGTCCCACTCCCTTTTCGAGAGATTCTCATGCGACTTCGCGCTCTCCGGCGCTCGATGGCGCTCGTGATTTGCCTCGCGGCCGCCCGACCCTCCATTGCCCCAGCCCAGTCCAGCCCGGCGACCGTGGTCCGCGCCGCCCGGATGTTCGATCCGGTGGCGGGCCGGATCGTCGCCAACCCGGTCATCGTGATCGAGGGCGACCAGATCGCGGCCGTCAATCCGTCCTCCCTCCCGTCCGGGGCCCGGACCATCGACTTGGGCGACGTTACCATCCTGCCCGGGTTCATCGACCTCCATACCCACCTGGCCCTGCAGCTCGGCCCCAACTCGTTCACCGCCCCGGTCACCAACACCATGGCCGACTACGCCTTCGAGGCCGCGTCGAACGCAGTCAAGACGGTGATGGCCGGCTTCACCACGGTCCGCGACTTCGGCGGCGACGTCACCGTGGCCCTCGGCAAGGCCGTGGACAAGGGACTGGTGGTCGGTCCCCGGGTGATCCCCTCCCGTGACCTGATCGGGATCACCGGCGGCCACTGCGACGTGACCGGCTTCGCGCCCGGGGTGCTGGAGCAGACCCCGGAGGACGGGGTCGCCGACGGTCCCTGGGAGGTGGTCAAGGCCGTGCGCTACCAGATCAAGCACGGCGCCAAGGTCATCAAGACCTGCGCGACCGCCGGGGTGCTCTCGCTCGAGGGCCCGGTCGGCGCCCAGCAGTACAGCTACGAGGAGCTCAAGGCGATGGTCGACGAGGCCAACCGCCACGGCGTCAAGGTGGCGGCCCACGCCCATGGGACCGAGGGCATCAAGGCCGCGGTCCGGGCCGGCGTCTGGTCGATCGAGCACGGGTCGATCCTGGACGACGAGGCGATCGCGATGATGAAGGAGCGCGGTACCTGGCTGGTGCCGACAGCCTATCTGGTCGACCGGATCAACCTCGACGTGCTGCCGCCCCTGGTGCAGCAGAAGGCCAGGACGGTGATGCCTCTGGCCCGGCAGAGTCTCCGAAAAGCGATCGCCGCGGGCGTGAAGATCGCGTTCGGGACCGACGCCGGGGTCTACCCCCACGGCGAGAACGCGCACGAGTTCGCGACCTACGTCAAGGCCGGAATGAGCCCGGTCGAAGCGCTCCGAACCGCGACGACGTACGCGGCCGAGTGCCTGGACGTCACGGATCGTGGCCGGATCGCGCCGGACCAGTTGGCCGACCTGATCGCGGTCCCCGGCAATCCGGTCGAGGACATCACGGTCACCCAGCGGGTGAGCTGGGTGATGCAGGGCGGCCGGGTCCTGAAACCCGGTCCCTCGGCGCGGCCGTAGGGGTCCCAGCATCCACCTTTCCATTCCGTTCCCCCGCCCCGTGTCCTCCGGAGGCACCATGCGGTTGGCGACACTCATCTCAGTCGGACTGGTCTCTCTCGCGCCGGCCCTCGCGGCGCAGAACTTCGGCAGCGCCGTCGCGGCCGGCCCCCACCGGGTTGCGATCGGCGAGCCGATCAACCGTTACACCCCGGGAATGGTGCATGTGTTCGAGCCCAACGGCCGGGGCGGATGGGAGGCGGTGGCGCATTTCTCGGCACCTGACGGAACGCCCCTGGACCGGTTCGGGCGACACCTCTCGCTCGACGGCGAGCGCCTCCTGGTCGGCGCGACCTCGATCGACAGCTCGCGGGGCGCGGCCTACCTCTTCGAGCGATCCGGAGGCGAGTGGCACCAGGTGGCCAAGCTCGTGGCGGCCAGCACCAAGCCCCAGGACGCCTGGGGACGGAAGGTGCTCCTCCGGGGCGACCGAGCCTACGTCGCCTCGTGGGGTCACAACGAGGGCCGGGGCGCCGTCGCGATCTGGGAGCGTCAGGGCGACGGCCGGTGGACCGAGGCCACAACGATCACCGCGAGCACCGGGGCGCCCGGCGACTTCTTCGGCTCGGGGATCGCCGTCTCGGGCGACCTGATGCTGGTCGGGGCCTTTCAGCGCGACTCCGCCAAGGGGGCGGCTTACGTGTTCCGGCGGGACGGCGCGGGCCAATGGCGGGAAGAGGCGATCCTCCAGGACGGCGGCGCCACCCGGTTCGAGCAGTTCGGCACGGCCGTCGCGATCGTCGACGGCACCCTCCTGGTCGGCGCCCCCGGTGCGGACGTGGGCACCGGCGCGGTGTTCGCGTACCGGCGGCAAGGTGGCCAGTGGGTCCAGCAGGCCCGGCTGGCGCCGTTCGACGGGGGCCGCCGAAGTCAGTTCGGGGCGCGGATCGTCGACACCCCGACCGAGCTCCTGGTCGGGGCGCCCGGGGCCGACCGGAGCGGCGCCGTCTACCAGCTGACCCGGGCGGCCGACGGATCCTACACCGGATCCCGCAAGCTGGCGTCCCCCGACGCCGACGCCGGCGACCAGTTCGGCGCGGCCCTCGCGCTGTCGGGCGACGTGGCCGTGGTCGGCTCCCCGGGCGACGACTTCGGGGCCGGGACCGCGGTGATCTACGCCGTCGCCGGCGGCCGCTGGAATGGAGGGACGAAGGTGCTGACCGAGGAGAAGACGCTGGCCGCGATGACCGGCACCAAGCACGAGTGCGGGTCGGGCGGCAAGGTCGGGATCTTCGACTGTCACAACGTGGATCTGCTGGCCTTCCTGCCGGTCCCGGCGATGGGCGGGGCGCGGGGCGTCCAGCTCAACGACCTCTGGGGCTGGACCGACCCGTCGACCGGCCGGGAATACGCGCTGGTGGGACGGATCGACGGCACCTCGTTCGTCGACGTGACCGACGCCGGCGCGCCGCGCTATCTGGGCGATCTGCCCCGCACCGCCGGCTCGCCCGCCTCGGCGTGGCGCGACATCAAGACCTACCGGAACTACGCCTTCGTCGTCTCCGACGGCGCCCAGAACCACGGGATGCAGGTGTTCGACCTGGCCCGGCTCCGAAAGGTGAGCACACCCGAAACGTTCACCGCCGACGCCTGGTACGACAAGATCGCGAGCGCCCACAACATCGTGATCGACACCACCTCGGGGTACGCCTTCGCGGTGGGCGCCAATGGCGGCGGAGAGACCTGCGGCGGCGCGCTCCACATGATCGACATTCGCGATCCGCTTCATCCCACCTTCGCGGGATGCTTCGCCGACCTGACCACGGGCAACCAGCGGACCGGCTACACCCACGATGCCCAGTGCGTGGTGTATCACGGCCCGGACCAGCAGTACGCCGGTCGCCAGATCTGCTTCAACTCGTCGGAGAACGCTCTCGGGATCGCCGACGTGACCGACAAGGCGGCGCCCCGGGCGATCTCCCACGCCGCCTACCCGAACGTCGGATACACCCATCAGGGATGGCTCACCGACGACCAGCGCTACTTCTACGTGGACGACGAGCTGGACGAGGTCCGCGGCCTGGTCAAGGGCACTCGGACCCTGATCTGGGACGTGAGCGACCTGGACGACCCGGTGCTTGCGACCGAGTACGTCTCGGCCAACCCGTCCAGCGACCACAACCTGTACATCAAGGGCAACCTGATGTTCCAGTCGAACTACGCGAGCGGCCTCCGAGTGTTCGACATCAGCGACCGGACCCACCCGAAGCCGGTGGGCTATTTCGACACCAGCCCGGTCGGCCCCGACGCCGCCGGCTTCACCGGGTCATGGAGCAACTACCCGTTCTTCAAGAGTGGGACGATTGCGGTGACCAGTATCGAAGAGGGGCTGTTTCTGCTGAAGAAGGCCGACCGGCCGATGATACCTTGATAGGGATTTGGGAGTAGGGAGTAGGGACTAGGGAGGGAGTAGGGAGTTGGCAGTAGGGAGTTGGGAGGGAGTTGGGAGGGAATCGGGACCAGGTGGCTTGGGGCTCCGGCGCTCCCACCGCCTACTCCGTACTCCCTACTCCCTCCCTAGTCCCTACTTCCTAGTCACGAGTCCCTACATTGAGTCCCTACAATCCCCGTTCCAGGTTCGCGGCGGCCCACTCGTTGATATAGTCCACCAGGTCGGCCAAGGGGGTGCCGGGGCCGAAGAGGCGGCCGACGCCCTGCTGGGAGAGGGCCTCGATGTCCTCCGGAGGGATGATGCCGCCGCCGGTGAGGAGGATGTCGCTCCGGCCGGCTTCGTCGAGCAGGGCCCGCACCCGCGGAAAGAGCGTCATGTGGGCACCGCTCAGGATCGACAGCCCGACCACGTCCACGTCTTCCTGGATGGCGGCCCGGGCCACCATCTCCGGGGTCTGGTGGAGGCCGGTGTAGATCACTTCCATCCCCGCGTCCCGCAGGGCCGCGGCCACCACTTTGGCGCCGCGATCGTGGCCATCGAGGCCGGGCTTCGCCACTAAGACTCGAATCGGACGAGCTGCAACCATGTGGAGTAGTGAGTGGTGAATGGTGAGTAGTGACTTGGGAGGGAGTCGTGAATTGGGAGTGGGGGGATCGAGGGGGTGAAGTGCACTACTCCCCACTCACCACTCCCTCCCTGCCCACCACTCACGACTCCCTGCTCCCTAGTACGCCCTAGAAAAACACCGGTTCGCGGTACGCCCCGTACACCGCCTCCAACGCGGCCCGGATCTCGAACAGGGTCGCGTTCGCTCGGGCGGCGTCGAGCATCGCCGGCATGACGTTCCGGTCTTCGCGGGCCGCGCGCTCCAGCTCGGCCAGCGTTTTCTCCACCCGGGTGCCGTCCCGTTCGCTCCGGAGCCGGGCCAAGCGGTCGCGCTGGGTCCGCTCCGCGCCCTCGCCGACCTTGAGGGTCTCGATCGGCCGGCCCTCCTCGTCCTCCGTGAAGGCGTTGACCCCCACGATCGCGCGGCGGCCGGAGTCCACCTCGGCCTGGAACTGCGAGGCCGAGGCGGCGATCTGGCGCTGGCACCAGCCCTTCTCGATCGCCGCCACCACCCCGCCCTGCGCCTCGATGTCGGCGAAGAGGCCCTCGGCCTCGCGTTCGAACGCGTCGGTCAGGGCCTCGACGTAGTAGGAACCGCCCAGCGGATCGGCCACGTTGGCGACGCCGGTCTCGTAGGCCAGGATCTGCTGGGTCCGGAGCGCGATCCGGACCGACTCCTCGGTTGGGAGCGCCAGGGTCTCGTCGAGCGCGTTGGTGTGGAGCGACTGGGTACCGCCCAGCACCGCGGCCAGCGCCTGATAGGCCACCCGCGACACGTTGTTCATCGGCTGCTGGGCCGTGAGGCTTACCCCGGCCGTCTGACAGTGGAACCGCATCTTCCAGCTCCGAGGGTCCTTGGCGCCGTACTTGTCGCGGAGGTGCCGGGCCCAGATCCGCCGGGCCGCCCGCATCTTGGCGATCTCCTCGAAGAAGTCGTTGTGCACGTCCCAGAAGAACGAGAGCCGGGGCGCGAAGCTGTCGACCGGCAGTCCCCGGGCGATCCCGTGCTCGACGTAGCTGAAGCCGTTGGCCAGCGTCAGCGCCAGCTCCTGCGCCGCCGTGGCGCCGGCCTCGCGAATGTGATAGCCGGAGATCGAGATGGTGTTCCACTTGGGCGTGTGCTCCGCCGCCCACTCGAACATGTCGACGATGATCTTCAAGGCCGGCTCGACCGGATAGATCCAGGCGTGCTGGGCCATGTACTCCTTGAGCATGTCGTTCTGGACGGTGCCCTGGAGCTGGGCGATGTCCACGCCCTGCTTCTCGGCCGCGGCGACGTAGAAGCAGAAGAGCATCGCCGCCGGACCGTTGATCGTCATCGAGGTGGAGACCTGGTCGAGCGGGATCCCGTCGAAGAGGGTCTCCATGTCGGCCAGACTCGAGATGGCCACCCCGCACTTGCCGACCTCGCCCTCGGAGCGGGGATGGTCGGAGTCGTAGCCCATCAAGGTCGGGAAGTCGAAGGCCACCGAGAGGCCGGTCTGGCCCCGCTCGAGCAGGAACTTGTACCGCTGGTTGGTGTCGATCGCGGTGCCGAACCCGGAGAAGAGCCGCATGGTCCAGAGTCGGCCGCGGTACATCGAGGGATGAATCCCCCGGGTGTACGGGAACGCGCCCGGGAGGAGACCGTCGCCGCCCAGGGTGTCGATCAGGTCGACCGGGGTATAGACCGGCTCGACCGACCGACCGGAGATCGACGTGAAGTCGCCGTCGGTCCGGAGCGGGAGCCGTCCGAACTCCGCGCGCCACTGCTCGACTTCGCGCTTGAGCTCGGCCAGCTCGCGCTCCCGCTCCGCCAGCTTGGTCGCCAGATCGGCGGCCGCGGTTCCGTGTTCTCGACTCATATCCGCGCTCCCTCCTTGAGGCCGGCGACCACCTGGGCGGCCACGTCGTACGGGCTCACCCTGCCGGCCAGCATGTCGTCCAATCGGTCGTCGATCAGTCCTTCCACGCCGGTGTCGGTCCAGATCCACCGATCCACGGCCCGTCGCACCACCTCGCGGGTCCGAAGCAGGAGGCGCTCGCTGCGCCGCTTCTCCAGGGCCCCGGTGGTCCGCATCCATTCGTAGTGGCGAGCGGTCGCCTCCACCACGGCCTTCACCCCTTCACCCCGAGCGGCCACCGTCAGGAGCACCGGTGCCTCCCACGCCTCCGCACCGTTGGTTTCGGCCCGACCGGCGGCCGGAGCGGCCTTCCCTCCGGCCGGGCGCCCGGCCACCCTGATCCCATGATGCGACCTGATCCGACGAAACGCGTTGCCCTTCCGGATCCCCAAGGTCACTTCGATCTCGTGCTGCAATTTGTCTGCCCCGGGGCGGTCGGCCTTGTTCACCACGAACAGGTCGGCGATCTCCATGATCCCGGATTTCAGCGTCTGGATCCCGTCGCCCGACTCCGGAACCAACACCAGGACCGTCGAATCGGTCATCTTCGCGACGTCCAGCTCCGACTGCCCCACCCCAACCGTCTCGATCAGGATCCGGTCGAATCCGGCGGCATCCAAGACGTCGCTCACCTCGCGGGTGGCCTGGGCCAGCCCGCCCAGCGACCCTCGGGTGGCCATGGAGCGAATGTAGACCCCGTCGTCGAGCGAGACCGACTCCATCCGGATCCGGTCACCGAGGAGCGCGCCGCCGGTGAACGGGCTGGTCGGGTCCACGGCCACCACCGCGACGGTCAGTCCCCGCTTCCGGTACGCCGTCACCAGCTCCTGGGTGAGCGTCGACTTGCCCGCGCCGGGCGGCCCGGTGATCCCGATCCGGTGGGCTCGGCCCAGCTTCGGATGGATCGCCGAGAGCAGCTGCTCGAACCCCGGTCGGCCGTTCTCCACGATCGAGATCGCCCGGGCGAGGGCGGCCGGGCGGGCCGGGCTGAGCTCGGAGGCCAGGGCGACGGGATCCATGACGGAGAAAAGTCGCCTCCCTACCAAGCCACCGCAAGTTGCGCTGCCAGATACGATTACGTCGCCACGACCGGGTCAGGCGCTAGAGCAGGATCCAGCCGGCGAGCCCGAGGAGGAGGGCGAACCCGCACATGTCCGTGAACGCCGCCACGAAGACCGACGACGCCACCGCCGGATCGACGCCGAACCGCTCCAGGATCAGCGGAACGAAGGCGCCCATCGTTCCGGCCACGAGCATGTTGAGCGCCAGGGCCATGAACACGACCAGGCCGAGGAGCGGGGGAGCGCCCGTCAGGTGGGCGACGACGGTCGCCGCCAGACCCGCCAGGGCGCCGATGGCCAGACCGTTGGTGATCCCGACCAACATTTCCTTCCCCACCACCTGGCGGAACTCCCCGGGTGAGATGAGCCCGAGCGAAAGGCGGCGCACGGTGACCGCCAGCGCCTGGGTGCCGGTGTTGCCACCCAGGCCGCCCACGATCGGCATCCAGATGGCCAGGGCCAGGATCCGGTCGATGTTGCCCTGAAAGAACCCGACCACCGAGGCGCCCGCGGCCGCCGTGAACAAGTTGACCAGGAGCCAGCGGAGCCGGCTCTTCACGGCCACCGACCAGCTGGCGCCGAGCTGCTCGTCGGCCGAGACGCCGCTGAAACGGAGCAGGTCCTCGGTGGCCTCGGCCTCGACCACGTCGGTCACGTCGTCGAAGGTGATCAGGCCGAGCAGTCTGTTCCACCGGTCCACGACCGGAACGCTGGAGACGTTGTAACGGGCCATCAGCCGGGCGACCTCTTCCTGGTCGGTCTCCGGCCGGACGGTGACGTCCGGCTCCTCCATCACTTCCCGCACCACCCGATCGGGCGAGCTCAACACCAGCCGTTTGAAGCTCAGCTTGCCGAGGAGTTGGCCCGCCTCACCCACCACGTAGGCGTCGGAGAAGTCTTCCAGCTCGGCGGCCTGCCGGCGGAGCTCGTCCAGCGCGCCGGCCACCGTGCTGCTGGCCGGCACGGTGGCCACGTGGCCGGTCATCAGTCCGCCGGCGGACTCCGGGTCGTACTGGAGCAGCTCGACGACCTCGTCGCGCTGCGCGACGTCGTCGAGCTCGGCGAGAATCCGTTGCTGGGCGCCGGGCTCGAGGTCGCCGAGCAGGTCGGCGGCGTCGTCGTCGGGGAGAACCTCGACGATCTCGGCGGCCTTGGCCGGCTCGAGGGCGGCGAGGGTCTCTTCGGGGTGTTCCTCCTCGGGCAGCTCCCAGAGGGCCTGGCCCGAGAGCTCCGGCGGGAGGAGCTTGACGATCTCGACCCGCTCCGACTCCTCGGCCTCGGCCAGGACGTCGGCCAGATCGGCCGGCTCGAGGCCTTCGGCTTGGGCCAGAAAGTCGGCGACGCGCCCGGCCCGGAGGAGCGAGAGCAGCGCCTCGACCCGGCTCTGGTCCGGGTTCACTCGTCGCCCCGGTCGAGCGGGTAGACCGGCGCGCCGGCCCGGCGCACCACCAGCCGGTCGATCCGGGTCTGGCTCACGGCCAGGACGTCGAGCTCGAGCCCGCCGAGGACGAACCGCTCCCCTTCGCGCGGAACCCGGCCGACCTGCTCGAGCAGGCGGCCCCCGATCGTGCGGGCGGAGCCCGGGAGGCTGACGCCGAACCGCTCCTCCAGCTCGTGGACCTCGGTGGCGCCCTCAGCCTCCCAGACCGGGTGGGCCACGTCGGGCGGCAGGTCGCCCGGGGGCAGATCGTGCTCGTCGTAGATCTCGCCGACCATGGCTTCGAGCAGATCTTCCAGCGTGACGATCCCGGCCGTCCCACCGAACTCGTCCAGCACCACGGTCAGGTGGCGGCGCTCCCGCTGCATGTCGAGGAGCACGTCGGCGCAGCTCCGGCTGGCCGGCGCCACGCCCACCGGCCGGATCGGGACCCGATGCCCGGGCTCGAGCTTGAGCAGATCGAACACGTGCACCATGCCGAGGATCTCGTCGATGGTACCTCGGTAGACGGGGATCCGGCTGTAGCCGCTCTGGAGAAAGGCCTGGGTGATCTCGTCGGGCCCGGCCTCCTCGGGAATCGCCACCAGGTCGGTTCGGGGCGTCATGACCTCGCGGACGGCGTGCTGGGCGAAGGTGATCACGTTCCCCACCATCACCAGCTCCTCGGTGGGCGCCAACACGCCGGCCACCTCGCGCCAGAGCGGCAAGGCGTCGTTCTCCTTCCGGCGGGCGGGCTCGGGCAGGACCAGGGCGAGGGCCCGCGACCAGGGGCGAAGAATGGGCCGGAGCGCGGCGGCCACCCGGGTGGCCCGGCTGACGGTGAGCCAGCGGGGGAGGACGTAGCCGCTGAAGAGCACCAGGGGGATCGCGCCCAGCAGCACCAGCAGGAGGATCCCCCAGAGCGGGAGCGCCCCGGTGACGACCGCCACGCCGGCCGAGAGCCCGGCGGCGAGGATGGCGGTCCCCAACCCGGTCGTCGCGGTCGCGCCGGCCAGGTCCCGCTCGGCTTCGTCGAACCACTCCAGCGACGACGGCTGTCCGCGGAGCCGGCGCGAGACGGCCTCGGCCAGGCTCATCCGGCTCACCACCACCAGGGCGGCGCTGGCCGAGGCGCCGAAGACGGTCACCAGGAGGCCGACCACGATCGCGAACCAGATCATCCGTCGACCTCGTCGCCGGCCCGCTCGGCCACCGGAACCACCACCGGGCGGACCGTGACCCGGAGGACCCGGCGGCGGCTCACCTGATCGATGGTGAGGGCGATCTCGCCGGCCACGATGGTCTCACCCACCCGCGGCACCCGGCCGGCGAGGGCCAGCACCAGGCCTCCCACCGTATCCACGTCCTCCTGATGGAAGCTGTGGTCGAGCTCGGACTCGAGGTCCACCAGGGGGACGTTGCCGAGCACGGCGAGGCTGCCGTCCTCCTTCCGCTCGATCGGGACGACCTCCTCGGTGTCGTATTCGTCCTGGATTTCGCCCACGATCTGCTCCAAGACGTCCTCCATGGTCACGATCCCCGAGGTCCCGCCGTACTCGTCGACCACCACCACCAGATGGGCCCGGCCCCGCTGGAAGTCGCGAAGCTGCCGGTCCAGGCGCTTGGCATCGGGGACGTATTCGACCGGTCGGACCAGCCCATGCCAGTCGCTCTCGCCGGCGGCCCGGTCGAGCTCGGCCAGGAGGTCCTTGGCGTAGATCACCCCCACGACATTGTCGGGATCGCCGTCGACCACCAGGAGCCGGGAGTGCTCGGTGGCCCGGAAGGTCTCGAGCAGGTGGCCGCGGGTCGCCGAGAGATCGACCGACACCACGTCCATGCGGGGGGTCATCACCTCGGCCACGGTCATGTCGCGGAGGGCGAAGACCCCGGCCAGCCGCTCACGGACCTCGTGGTTGACCCGGTGCCTGAGGGCATCGGGCGCCTCCTCGTTCCGGCCGCCACGGTCGGCCCAGGCCACCAGGCGGAGGAAGGGTTGGAAGAGCGTCAGGGAGACGGTCGCGATCCGGCCGTCGGCCCGGATGAAGCCCGGCTCGTTGGCGGCCCAGAGCCGGGGGAGCAGATCACCCACCACCCAGACCAGCGCCACCGACAGGATCAGCCGGAGGCCGGCTTCCAGCGGGCGCCAGGCCCACCAGGCGAGCGCGATGCCCGAGAAGAAGGCCGCCGCGGCCAGGAGCGCGAGGTGCAGGACGTGAAGGCCCCGCCCCGGGGTCAGGCCGCTCCGCTCTTCGCCGTCGGGCACCAACAGGCGGGGGAGGGTCGCCTCGGCCTCGGCGGCGAGCGCGATCAGGGCCGCCCAGAGGGTGAACGCGCCCGCCAGGATCGGCGCCACGGCCAGCTGGAGAGCGGCGATCAGCCAAGACACGCGAGGTACTTCTCCTGTCTCCGCCACATGGCCGATCGGGTCCGGTCCTCGCCGTCCGGGTGGTCGTGTCCCAGCACGTGCAGGGTACCGTGGATCACCAGTCGGAGCAGCTCCCGACGAAGCGGGATCTTATGGGCCCGGGCCGAGATCAGGGCCATCGCGCGGCAGACGTAGACGTCGCCCTGGAGGGGCGCGCCCGGCGACGCCAGGCTGAACGCCAGGACGTCGGTGAGTCGATCGTGCCCCTTCCACTCCGCGTTGAGCCGCCGCATCCGGACCGGACCGAGAAAGGTGATCGAGACGTCGGCCCGACGGCGCTCGCCGGCGAGCACGGTGTCGACCGCGCGCACGACGGCCGCCCCCCCGAGCGGCGCATGCCGGCCCGCGACCGTGATCCGGGAGCGCGCACCCCGCCGCGCGCCCGCATGAGATTCAGCCGCTTTGATCCTCCGCATAGGCGCGGATGATATCGCGAACCAGGCGATGGCGCACCACGTCGCCCTCGCCCAGATAGCAGAACGCGATGCCCTCGACCCCGGGCAGGATCCGCTCGATCTGGATCAGCCCCGACTCTTCGCGCTTGGGCAGGTCGATCTGGGTCTTGTCGCCGGTCACCACCACCTTGCTGTTCACGCCCAAGCGGGTCAAGAACATTTTCATCTGCGCGGCGGTGGCGTTCTGGGCCTCGTCGAGAATGATGAAGGCGTCGGCCAGGGTCCGGCCCCGCATGTACGCGAGGGGCGCGATCTCGATGGTCCGGCTCTCGAGGGCCCGCTGCACCCGGTCGTGCGGCATCATGTCCTCCAGCGCGTCGTAGAGCGGCCGGAGGTAGGGGTCGACCTTCTCCTTGAGATCGCCGGGGAGAAAGCCGAGCGACTCGCCGGCCTCCACGGCCGGGCGGGCCAGGACGATCCGGCGGACCCGCTTTCGGGCCAGGGCCTCGATCGCTTTGGCCACCGCGAGGTAGGTCTTGCCGGTGCCCGCCGGCCCGATCCCGACCACGATGTCGTGCTGAGCCAGCGCGTCCAGGTACTCCCGCTGACCCGGCGTCTTGGCGACGATCGCGCGGCGAAGGCCGGGCAGGAGGATCTTGAGGTCGGTGCCGGCCACCACCTCGGGCGGGCCGGCGCCGTCGGCCGCCAGGCGGGCGATCAGGTCCGGGGTGACCGGCTCGCCGATCCGGGCCAGATCGATCAGGCCCGGCACGATCCCATTGGCCCGTTCCAGAGCCTCGGCGTCGCCGGTGATGGCGAGCAGGTCGCCCCGGAGCGCGATCCGGACGCCGAGCACCCGTTCCAGCTCGATCAGGTTGGCGTCGTTGACCCCGGCCAGCAGCAGGGGATCGGCGCCCTCGACCGAGAACCGGCGGGTCGGGTCGTCAGCCATCGCGGCGGACGGTCAGGTGGAGCTCGACCAGCTCGGCGTCGGTGACCGGGACCGGGGCACCCTCGAAGAGGGCGCGGGCCGCGGTGGTCTTCGGAAACGCGATCACGTCGCGAAGCGAGCCGGCGGCCGAGAGCAGCATGGCGACCCGATCGAACCCGATCGCGAATCCGCCCATCGGCGGGGCGCCGGTGGTCAGGGCGTCGAGCAGGAAGCCGAACCGCCGCACCTGCTCCTCCGGCCCGATCCCAAGAAGCGCGAAGACCCGCTGCTGGAGCGTGCGGTCGGTGATACGGATCGAGCCGCTGCCGAGCTCGGTCCCGTTGTACACCGCGTCGTAATGGAGGGCGCGGCAGCGGTCCGGATCGGTCTCCAGGAACGGGATGTCGTCCGGGTGCGGCGAGGTGAACGGATGGTGGACGAACAGGTGCCGATCGGTCTCCGGATCGGGCTCGAAGAGCGGAAAGTCCACCACCCAGGCGAAGGCGTGTTTGACCGCCGGAGCGGGCGCCAGCCGGCCGATCAGCGCCGTCCGGACCGCGTGCAGCGCCGGCGAAGTGACCCGATCGGGGCCCACTACCGCCACCAGCAGATCGCCGGGAGTGGCCGGGACCTGCTCGAACAGGCCGTTCCCCGCGGCCTTCACCCCCTGCCCTTCCCAGCCCTCGGCCCCGCGCCGGGCCCAGACCAGCCCACCGGCTCCGGCCGACTTGGCGATCCCTGCCAGGCCGTCGAGGTCCTTCCGGCTCAGGGCCTGGGCCGCGCTCGCCACGATCCCCCGGATCCGGCCGCCGCCCGCGAGCGCGTCGCGCACGAACGGCGCCGCGTCGTCGCCGACCAGGGCACTCAGGTCGCGGATCTCGTAGCCGTAGCGGAGGTCCGGCTTGTCGATCCCGAATCGCTCCATCGCGTCGCGCCAGGTGAGGCGCGGGAAGGGACAGCTCACCGGCTGGCCGGCCTCTTCCCAGAGGCCGGCCAGCACCGCCTCGACGCACCCCATCACGTCCTCGTCGGTCACGAACGAGGCCTCGAGGTCGATCTGGGTGAACTCGGGCTGCCGGTCGGCCCGGAGGTCCTCGTCCCGGAAGCAGCGGGCGATCTGGAAGTAGCGATCGTAACCCGCCACCATCAGGAGCTGCTTGTAGATCTGGGGTGACTGCGGCAGGGCGTAGAACTCGCCGGGGTGCACTCGGGACGGGACCAGGTAGTCGCGGGCGCCCTCGGGCGTGGGCTTGGTGAGGATCGGGGTCTCGATCTCGAGGAACCCCAGCTCGGACAACACCTGGCGGCCCCGCTGGGCCAGCCGGTGGCGGAGCATCAGGTTGTGCTGGAGCTCGGGGCGGCGAAGGTCGAGCACCCGGTGCCTGAGGCGGAGCTCCTCGGCGGGCAGGTCCTCGCCCTCCTTCCGGGCCACCGGAATGGCGGGCGTGGTTGCCGGTCCGAGCAGCTCGAGCGCGGTGACGTGGACCTCCACCTCGCGGGACGCCATCGACTCGTCGCGCGAAGGCGTGGGTCGAAGCGCCACCGTGCCCTCGACCGCGATCACCGACTCGGTGCCGAGCGCCTGCGCCCGCTCGATGACCACCGCGGGGGTCCACTCGGGGCTCAGCGACAGCTGGAGCAACCCGTCGCGGTCGCGAAGGTCGATGAAGACCAGCCCGCCCAGGTCGCGGCGACGGTGGACCCACCCGGCAACCCGGACGGAATGATCGAGCTGGGCCCGGGTGATGGCGCCCGCCCGGTGAGTGCGCATGCTGGTCGCGGCCGGGGACGTGGTCATATCCGGGCAAAACGTAATTCCCCGAGGGGGCACCAAGCAATTGACGCACGGGACTTTACGACTCGCTACTTTTCCGCCATGCCGCGTTCGGACCCCGATTCCCTACTCGACCTGGCGCCGGCCGGGGCCCTGCAGCGCCTGACCGACTGGACCCGGGAGCACGAGCTCCCGCCCTACCGGGCCGGGCAGCTCTTTCGGCGCCTTTGGATCAATCCGGTCGGGAGCTGGGCCGAAGCCACTGAGCTGCCCCTCTCCCTCCGGGACCAGTTGGATCGCGAGCTCCCGCTCCTCCGGCTGCAGGCCGAGACCATCCAGCAGAGCCGCGACGGCACCCGGAAGTACCTCTGGCGCCTGGCCGACGGCGAAGCCGTCGAATCGGTCCTGATCCCGAGCGGCAACCGCCGGACCCTCTGCATCTCGTCGCAAGCCGGATGCGCCCTCGGGTGCGTGTTCTGCGCCACCGGACGGATGGGTTTTCGCCGCAACCTGAGTCCGGCGGAGATCGTGGGACAGGTTCGGGAGATCATCGTCGCCGATCCGCTCCACCGGCCCACCAACGTCGTCTTCATGGGAATGGGCGAGCCCCTGCTCAACTGGCCCGCGGTGGACCGGGCCCTCACCATCCTGAATGGGGCGGACGGCATCGGGATCGGGGCCCGGCACATCACCGTCTCGACGGTCGGGATCCTGCCCGGGATCGAGGCGCTGGCGCGGCGGCCCGAGCAGTTCCGGCTGGCCATCTCGCTCCACTCGGCCGACCCTGAGGCCCGGCTGGGTCTCATGCCGATCGAGAAGAAGTACCCGCTCCGCGACGTGCTGGCCGCGGCCCGCGGGTTCGGCCGCCGGGTCACCCTCGAGTACGTGATGATCGCCGGGCGGAACGACAGCGACGCCGATGCCGACCGGCTGGCCACCCTGGCCCGCCCGCTCGGCGCTCACGTGAACCTCCTGCCGCTCCACCCGGGTGGCGCGGACGGCCTCGAGCCGAGCCCCTCGGATCGGATCCGGGCCTTCGCCGACCGGCTGGTCCGCGCCGGGATCGAGGCGGTGGTCCGCCGGAGCCGCGGCCTCGACATCAGCGCGGCCTGCGGCCAGCTCTTCGTCCAGAGCGACGCGAATCGCCCCCGGGCCGCCGCCCGTTAGGCGGCCGGGCTCCCGACGGAGCTGGTCGTTGGCCGACCGGCTGGGTTCATCAGGCCACCCGATCGGGCGGCGGCTCGCCCCGGAAGAAGGCCCGGAGGTTGGCCAGGACCCGCTCCCCCATGGCGGTCCGGGTCTCCACCGTGGCGCTCCCGAGGTGCGGCAACAGCACCACGCTCTCCAGCGCCAGGAGCTCCGGCGACACGTGCGGCTCGTCGGCGAACACGTCCAGCCCCGCCCCAGCCAGGTGGCCCGACCGGAGCGCGGCCACGAGGTCGTCGTCGTCCACCAGCGTGCCCCGCGCGGTGTTGATCAGGTAGGCTCCCGGGCGCATCCGGGCCAGCCGCTCCGCGTCGATCATCCCCTCGGTCTCGGGGGTCGCGGGACAGTGGAGCGACACCACGTCCGACTCGGCCAGGAGCGAGTCGAGCGAGTGCCACTCGGCGCCCGAGGCCGCTTCGACCTCGGCCGGGGCCGGGGTGCGGGAGTGATAGAGCACCCGCATCCCGAAGCCATGGGCCGCCCGCCGCGCGACCGCCCGACCGATCCGTCCGAAGCCGACGATGCCGAGCGTTCGACCGGTGAGACGCCGGCCGAGGAAGCCCGTTGGGCGCCAGCCGGTCCACCCACCCGCCCGGAGCATCCGCTCTCCCTCGCCCAGTCGGCGAAGGGTCATCAGCATCAGGGCCAGGGTCAGGTCGGCGGTACAGTCGGTGAGCACTCCGGGGGTGTTGGTCACCACCACCCCATGGCGCCGGGCGGCCTCCAGGTCGATCCGCTCCACCCCGACCCCGAAGTTGGCCACGATCCGGAGCCGGCCCCCGGGCCGGGCAAACACGGAGGGTGGGAGCCAGTCGGTGACCGTCGGAACCAGGGCGTCGAACCGGTCGGCCGCCTGGGCGAGCTCGTTCGCGCCGGGATCGGTATCGTCCGGGCGCCGCGCCACCTCGAAGTCGCGGCTGAGCTCCGCCTCCACCGAGTCGGGGATCGGGATGGAGGAGGAGCACCCGCGGTCGTTCGGCTCCGGTCATCGTCGTATCTTTTTCGGGTGACCTCTCATGAATCGCTCCGTCGTGACGCTCGCGCAATCTTCGCGGCCGCCGTCGCGTCGGTCGATCCCGGCTGGTGCGTCGGGCGGGCGCTCGCGACGGTGCTGCCGACCGGACGCCGGGTCTGGATCCTCGCAACCGGCAAGGCGGCGGCCGGGATGGCGGGGGCGGCGCTCGATCGTCTGGGGGCGCTCGGACTCGCTCCGGCGGGCGGGCTGGTCGTCACCCCGTCACCGGCGCCGACCCTGCCGCCGCCATTCACCGCCCTGGCCGGCGACCATCCGATCCCCGGGCCGGCCTCGTTGGCCGCCGCGGACGCGCTGGGCCGATTCGTCGCCGGAATCGGGGCCGACGACGAGGTCTGGGTGCTCGTCTCCGGCGGCACCTCGAGCCTGATCGCGGCACCGGTCTCGAGCATCTCGGCCGACGACTTCCTGACCCTGCACCGGGCGCTCGGTCGCGCGGGGCTGCCGATCGATCGACTCAACCTGGTCCGCAAGCGTTTCGCCCGCTGGGGCGCCGGCCGGCTGATGGCGGCGCTACCGGCCGCGGCCGTCCGGGTGCTCTGCCTGTCGGATGTCCCGGGCGACGCCCCCGCGGACATCGGCTCGGGCCCCTGCGAGCCGGATCCGAGCACGGCGGCCGAGGTCGGCGAGATGCTGGGGCGGCTGGCCGGGCTGCCCGGCCCGGCAGCCGGGCTGCCCGGCCCGGTGGCCAGCGGCTCGGCCCGGTGGCCGAGCGGCTCGACCGGGCCCTCCGCAGCAACGCGCTCGACACCCCCAAACCCGGCGACCCCGCCTTCGCCCGGCGGTCGAGCCTCGTGGTGGCAGGCAACGGAACCGCTCGGCAGGCGGCCGCCGCCAAGGCGTACGCGTTGGGCTACCGCCCGTTCCTGGACGATGCCGTGCTCCGGGGCGAGGCCTCCGAGGTCGGCGGCCGACTCGCCGCCGACCTCCTCGCCCGGCTCCCGGTACACCACCCGGTCGCGATGATCCGGGGCGGCGAGACGACCGTCACCATGGCCGGGGACCACGGCGTGGGCGGCCGGAGCCAGGAGCTCGCCCTGGCCGCCGCCCGGGTGCTGGCGGGTCGAGCCGAGCCACTGGTGCTGCTCGCCGCGGGCACCGACGGCCGGGACGGGCCGACCGACGCCGCCGGCGCGATCGTCGACCCCGAGACCTGGGGTCGGATCGGAGCCGCGGGCGCCGAGGCCGCCCTGCGGCGGCACGACGCCTACCCCGCTCTGGCCGAGGCCGGGGCGTTGCTCCACACCGGCGCCACCGGCACCAACGTCATGGACCTGGTGATCGGGCTGGCCCGACCCGCCTAGAGCGGCGGGGCCCCCGGCGGCAACCGGTAGTCCAGTCCCAGCAGGACGGTCACGTCGACCCGGGGCACGGTGTCGGGCCGGGCTCGGACCAGGCCGCTGCCGAGGGCCCGGGCGACCTGGCTACCCTGACTGGCGTCGCCCCGCCGGACCAGCACCAAGGTGGAGTCCTCCTTCACGGAGGCGTTGCCGAAGTAGATGACGTCGAGGCCCCGCTCCCGAAGGAGCCGGGTCACCTGCCGGGCGAGCCCGCTCTGGCCGCTCGCATTCAGGACCTCCACCACCACCCGCTGGCCCACCCGCTCGTCGGCGCCGGGGGCTGGGGGCCACCGTGGCACGCCAGGAGCAGGGCGGCGAGGAGGAGGGCGCCTAACGGCCGGCGTCGGGGCGGAGCGAAGCGAGGCTGTTCCAAAAGCGGCACGAAGGCTCCGGGATGACCCACCCGGAGCGGACGGCGTGAACCATCCGGCGACGGGCCACCTCGAGGAGGACGCCGTCCGGGTCGTCGGGAAGTCGCGCGGCGAGCTCGGCCCGGGCCTCGGCATCGAACCTCCGGCCCGGCTCCAGGAAGTCGGCGCAGTAGAGCATCCGGCCCGCCCGGTCCCATTCGGGCAGCCCGACGGAATGGTAGCGGACGGCGTCGAGCACGCCGCGGTCGTCGAGGCCGTCGGCCTTGGCCCGGCCGGCGGCCGCGGGGCCGTGGAGCAGCTCGGCGGGGCCGACGGCGCTCGGGGCCCAGCGGCGGAGCTCGGCCTCGGGCGCGTCCCGGAGCGCGTCGTGGAGCCAGACGGCGGTAAGCCACCGTGTCCGCTCGGCCGGCGTCACCCCCATCCGGTCGGCCCAGCGGCCGGCCAGTTCGGCCACCCGGGTTATGTGCCCCAGTCGCTTCTCCGAGACCACCGCCCACGAGGGCAGCCTGGGATGGCGCTCCATCAGGACGCTCATCGGGGCTCAGGTCTCGACCGCGAAGTGGCGGGCCAGGGTCTGGAGATCACCGGCCACCCGCTGGAGCTCCACGATCGCGGCTTCGAGCTCGGCCTGACCCTTGCTCGCCTCCGCCGCCTGGCTGGCGAGCGATTCCGTGTCGCCCCGCATCCGGACGCTGGCCTCGGCGATCTGGCGGATCTGGTCCGCCAGCCGCCGGCTCCCGGCCTCCTGCGCGGCTTCCGACTCGGCGATGGTGCGGGCGTGGCTCCCGGCTTCATCGGTGGCCTGCACGATCGCGTCGAGGGCCGAGGCCGCGGCGGAGCTCATCTGCCCGACGCCGCCCACCAGAGCCTCGCCCCGCCCCATGGCTTGGACGATGGCCGTCACCTCGGCCGTGATGGCCCCCGCCAGACGGCCAGCTTCCTCACTGGCCGAGGCGCTCTGGATCGCCAGCTGCTGAATCTCCTGGGCCACCACCGCGAAGCCGCGGCCGGCGTCGCCGGCACGGGTCGCCTCGATCGAGGCGTTGAGGGCGATCAGGTTGGTCAGCTCGGCGATGTCCTGGATCGACTCGAGGAAGCCGCGGATCCGGGTGGTCGTGGCGCCCAACGCCGTCACCTGGCGCGAGCTCTCGGACACGAAGCCGCGAACCTGGAGCAGCCGCTCGATGGCCTCGCCGATGCCCTGCCGGTGCTTGGACGCGTCCTGCGCCGCGCGCTGGCTCACCCGGGCCGCCCGGGCCCCGGCCGCCGCCGCGCGCTCCGCCCGACCGGTCAGCTGGGTCGTGGCTTCGAGGCCGGTCCGGGCGAAGGTCTCCTGCATCGCGGCCTCGCGCCGCATGTTGTCCGACGCCGCGGCCAGAGCGTTGGCGCTCCCCCGAAGCGAGTTGGCCGCCCGGGCCAGGGCCTGGCTCTGCGACCCGATCTGGCGCACCGTGTCGAACAGCGGCCGGCGAAGCTCGGCGATGTGGATGGCGGTGCTGATCTGGCCGGCGATGGCGCTGATGGCCGAGAGGTCGCGGGCCCGGTAGTGGTAGCGCTTGTGATGCTCCAGCTCGAGGGTGCCCAAGGGCTGCTCGGCGAAGCGGAGCGGATAGAGCACCACCGTCCGAACGTTCGGATCGCGCTGGAGCCCGGCCTGCCGGTGGGTGTCACCAACCACCAGGGTCTCGCCTGACGCCACCACCTGGCCGCGGAGCCGCTCCAGGCCGGGATCGGGGGCCCGCCGGCCGGGGCGGCCGTTGATCGCCCGATAGGCCAGGCTCATCCCCTCGGAGCCGGTGCGCATGATTCGGAGGTCGCCCCAGTCCACCAGCCGGTAGGCCAGCTGCTCCAGCTGCTCGAAGGAGAGCTTGAGGCTGACGTTGCTGGAGATGGTGGACTGCATCATGTGGACCTTGTTCAGGTCCTCGGCCGCGATCGCCTCCTCCAGCAGGGTCCGAGTCAGGAACCCCAACACCCCCAGCGCGACGGCCACCGGCACCCAGCCGGCCGGCGCCAGCGAGGTGACCGCCCAGACCACGACTGCGGCGCCCAGCACCGACGCCAGGAAGGCCACGACCTCCCACCGAAGCAGGAAGAGCCGGTCCGGGCCGGTGAGCTTCTCGCGGATGTAGAGCGAGAAGTAGAAGAGGAGCCGGCTGACGAAGAAGTACACCCCGGCCAGCACCGCGATCGCGGGGAGGAACTCGAGCGACAGCCGCCCGAGCCCGATGAACCGGACCGTGAGCGCGTAGCCGCCGAAGGCGGCGGCGAACGCGATCAGCTCGCGGCCAGCGTTGACGAACGACGCCAGCGGCGTCTTCCGGAGCACCAACAGGTCGGCCACCACGGCGCCGATCCAGAGCCCGAGCGCGGTGGACGAGGGCGGCGCCGTGAGGGCGCCCGCCAGGGCCACCAGACCGGTCTGGTTGAGATACGAGAACTTGCTCAGCCGGACCGGCGCCGAGCGGAGCAGGGTCGTGGCGGCCACCAGGGCCAGCACCAGCAGCGGGTCGGCGATCCACCGGCGGTCGAGCACGGTGATGGCGACCAGCACCGCCGGTCCCAGCACGAGCAGGCCCAGCGCGTAGCGGCGAACCAGCCGTTCCCGGAAGGGGGTCGTGTCGCTCATGCCGGCCGGTGGCTCACAGGAAGAAATCGCCGGCCACCAGCCCGTAGCGGTCGGGGCTCGTAACCTTGACGATCGAGCGGGCGAAGTGGCCGTCGCCCCCCTGCTCCTGGAGATCGACCGGAACCCCCGGGGGCGGCAGGGCCGAGCCGTCGGCGTCGATCGCGATCCGGACCAGGGGACGGTTGAGCATGTCCCGGTCGCTCACCGTCGACGCGACGATCGCGACCTCGAGGGTGTCGAGAATGACGCAGGTGCCCACCGGGTAGACGCCGATCAGGTTGATCAGCGCCTTCACGATCACCGGGTCGTAGCCCCGCTTGGGGTTGCCCCACATCTCCTTGAGCACCTGGTCCGGCTCGATCGGCACGGTCTGGTAGCTCCGGCGGGTGGTGGCCGCGTCGAAGCCGTCGGCCACGGCGACGATCCGGGAAAAGAGCGCGAGCTCCCGGGGCCGGATGTGACGAGGATACCCGGTCAGGTCGGTCTTCATATGGTGCTCGTGCGCCACCAGAATCGACCGGTAGGGAATCTCGTCGTAGCCCCGCAGGCTGAACAGCGTCATCGCCCCCCGCCACGGATGGGCCTGCACCACCCGCCACTCGTCGTCGGTCAGGCCGCCGGTCTTGTTGATGACGTCGATCGGCACCCGGGCCTTCCCGATGTCATGGAGCAAGGCGGTCATCCCCAGGTCGTAGAGCTGGAGCTTGGAGAAGCCGATCTTCCGACCCAGCGCCACCGTGAAGATGCACACGTTGACCGAGTGCATGAAGGTGTACTCGTCGTAGTCGCGCAGGGTGGTGAGGCCGATGATCGAGGTCTCGTTGTTGAGGACCTGGTCGACGATCAGCTGGACCGCGCGCTTGACCTTCTTGAGACTCGAGGTCCGCCCCATCCGGACCGAGTTCACCACTTCCTTGGTCACGGCCACGCCCTGGGCGTAGGTCCGCTTGGCGACTTCCTTGGCCTCCTCCTCGCCCCCCATGTCCTCGGCGGTCTCGGCGGCCGGCTCGATGTGGATGCTGGGGAGGTTGGCGTCGGCCATCTGCTCCACCAACGCCACGAACCGGTCGTCCGGCGACTGCTGATCGGCCAGCCGGAGCATCAGGCTCAGGAACGCGAGCCACTCCCGGCGCTCGATCGGCCCGAGCACCCGGAACACACCGATGTCGAACGCCCGAAGCATGGAGAGCACGCCGCTGAAGGCGGCGAAGTTGTCGAGCTCGAGCCGGAGCCGGACGCCGTTCAGGAAGAGGAAGTCGCCCGAGAGCCGGAGCTCGATCTCCTGCTGCGAGGCCAGAAAGCCGACCGACGCGCTCTGGAGCTCGTCCAGCGCCTTCTGGACCGTGGCGTTCTCGACCGGATAGAGCTTGAGCGCCCGGAGCGCGGTGTGGAACGCCACGAGCAGGCTCCGGGCCGCGGTCCGGATGAAGCCTTCGTCGCCGGTGGTGTGGAGCTCGTCGCTCATTCGTCCCACTCCCGGAGCGCCCGCGAGGCGGCGTTCCGAACCGGGAGCTCCTTGTCCTGGGCCGCGCGCTCGAGCACCTCGCGAGCCGCGCCGTCATGGATCCGGGCGACCGCGTAGGCGGCGCAGGTCCGGGTGTCGGCCGACTCCTTCCGGCGGAAGAAGCCCTTGGGCTCCAGAATGTCGGCCAGCAGCTCCAGCCCGTTCGGGCCGGCCACCGCGGCGTAGGCCTCGAAGAACTGGCGTCGCTCCGCCCGCTCGAGCTCGCGGGGCCCCTTGCCCAGCACCACTGCCTCGAGCCGCTTGAGCGCGCCCTTGTAGCCCCGCTGGGCCACGATGTTCACGGCCGCCAGCCGGACCCGGTGCTCCTCGTCGTCGAGACCGCGCTCCAGGAGCGACAACGCGCCGGGCGTGCCGAGCGCCCCAAGGGTCTCCACGGCGGCAAGACGGACCTCGGCTTCCGGGTGGCCGACCAGATCGCCGAGCGGAGCGACCACCGGCTGGAGCCCCAGCCGCCGGCAGACCCGGATCGCCTCGGGCAGCGCCTTCGACTCCCGATCCCGGAGGATCCGAGTCACCTCGTCGATGTGCCCCCGTACGATTCGGTCGGCCGCCTCCTCCAGAATGGTCCGGACTCGGTCGGCCCGGACCTGGCCCAAGTGGACCAGGAGCGGTTCCAGCGCCGGAACCCGAAGCTCCTTCAGCAGCTCAGCCAGGTCGTCGTCGTTGGCGATGCCGGCGGCCTCCTCCACCACCTGGAGCATTTGGCCCAGAATGGCGGGCTCACTCAGCCGGAGCTCGAACGAGTCGAGCTTGGACCGGACGGCGTCGTCGATCAGGGCCACCCGGCTTCCGATCAGGCGCAGCTCCCGGAGCAGCCAGGCGACCAGCCGGAACTCGCCCCGGGTGAGCATGGTCGGGAAGATCGACTCCAGGATGCCGATCACCTCTTCCCGGACGGCCGTGGTCGGCTGGAGCTCGAAGATGTCGAGCAGCGCGGCCAGGGCCGAGACCCTGATGTCCCGGGTGTACTCGTGGTCCACCTGCTGCTTGAGGGCGTTGATCTCGTTTTCGTCGAGGAAGTACAGCGTCGAATCGAAGTCGTCGACGTCGACCATGCCGGGGCTGAACCGACCCAGCTCCTCACGGATCTTCTGCTGAGTCTCGGCCTGGCGATAGGGATCGGGACCGGCGCCCATCTCCACCGCCTGGGGATCGAGCACCGCCAGCGTGTCGGTGATGATCTCGGCGAAGCGATAGTCCAGGAACAGAAAGTCGTGCTCCCAAAGAAGGGTCAGGAGATCGTCGCCGGCATCGGCGGCCAACAGCCGAGCCTGGACCACGGTCTGGAGGAACTTGATGACCTCTTCGTCCTCCACCCCGGGCCGGAGGGTCAGGTGCCGGAGGCCGTCCTTGTAGAGCATCCAGGCGAAGCTCTCCGACTTGGCCGGCTGGTGATACACGACCTGGTCGTTCCAGAGGAGGTCGGTCTCCACCACCGTCAGCGTCAGGTCGGGCACGGCCGACCAGATCGGGTTGAAAGCGCCCCGCAAGCTGTCGACCGACCGCTGGTAGACCGGGTTGTTGGGCAGGTACATCTGAAACGCCCGCAACGCCTTGACGACGGTGCGGATCAGCTCCTCGACCTGCTGAGCGGGAAGTTCGAGAGCCGAGTCGGAGATCATGTGCGCGGGTCTGCCCCCCGGTAGAGCCCGAACTGGTGGAAACCGAATTGCCAGCCGCGAAGGTGAGGTCGTGCGATTTCCAAGATAATCCGGTCCTTTCGGCGGAGTCTCCTCCAAGTTCCATGCCCGCAACGACCTCCAGCTTGCGGTTCGGGCCATGTTCGGGTAGCTTGAACCGGTTCGGTACTTGTTCGGCCCCAGCGGAGCGTCCTCATCATGGCCCTCACCCGCCGTCAGCGCGAAATCCTCACCTTCCTCGAGGCCCACATCGGCGACCGTGGCTACGCGCCGAGCTTCGAGGAGATCGCCGAGCACTTTTCGTTTCAGTCGCTGGCCACCGTGCACGAGCACCTGAGCAACCTCGAGCGGAAAGGCTACATCCGGCGCTCGTACAACGAGAGCCGGTCGATCGAGGTCTTGCCCCCGAAGGGCACGGCCGGTGCCTCCGAGATCCCCCTCCTGGGCCTGGTGGCCGCCGGGGCCCCGATCGAATCGGTGCTCCACGGAGAGTCCATCCAGGTGCCCGACCAGATGCTGCCGCGCCAGGGCCCGAACTACGCGCTCCGGGTCCGGGGCGACTCGATGATCGACGACCACATCCTCGACGGTGACCTGGTCGTGGTCCACGGGCGCCAGACCGCCGACAACGGCGAGATGGTCATCGCCCTGGTCAACGGGGCCGATGCCACGGTCAAACGGTACTTCCGCGAGCCCGGCGGCTGGGTCCGGCTGCAGCCCGCCAATGCCTCCATGCAACCCCTCCGCTTCCCCGAGAACGAGCTCCTGATTCAGGGTGTCGTGGTGGGCGTCATCAGGCGGTATCAATAAGCGGTTTCTTGCTTGATCCCCCCTCTCGCCGCGGCTAGATTTACCCATCATGCCGCGGACGTTTCTCGCGACGCTCCAGTTCGATGGAACCCGGTTTCTCGGCTGGCAGCGGCAGCGAGAAGGTCGCACGGTGCAACAGGAAGTCGAAACCGTCCTCGCACGGCTCGCGGGCCAACCGGTGCGCGTGCACGCCGCGGGACGGACCGACGCCGGGGTCCACGCGCTGGGGCTTGGGGTGAGCTTCACCCTGAGCGACCGCTGGACCCCGGACGCGTTAGAGCGGGCCCTGAACGCGCTCCTACCGGGTGACTGCTTCGTCCTCGCGATTCGCGAGGCCCGAAGCGGGTTCCACGCCCGAAAGAGCGCCATGGAGCGGCAGTATCGGTACCGGCTCGGCACCGACGGCGAGGCCCGGTCGCCGTTCCGACGGCCGTTCGAGTGGGCCCGCGCGGGAGCGCTCGAGCCTGCGCTCCTGGACCGGGCGGCGGCGGCGCTGGTGGGCGAGCACGATTTCGGGGCGTTTGCGGTCAAGATCGCGACCAAGCCGCACACCCGCTGCGACGTCCGACGGGCCCGGTGGACGTTCCGCCCCGACGGAACGGGGTTCGCGTTCGAGGTGGCGGCCAACCGGTTCCTGCACCATATGGTGCGAATCCTGGTGGCCACGATGGTCGACGTCGCGGCCGGCCGCCGGCCGGTGGAGGACGTGGAGCGGCTGCTGGCCCGCGACCCGCTGGTCCGGGCCAGCGCACCGGCTCCGCCCCAGGGACTCTATTTCATGAAGGTGGTGTACCCCGAGTCATGGTTCACGTCTCCCGAAACCGCCTGATCGTCACCGCCTCCCTGGCGGCGCTCCTGGTTGCCTGCGGCGCACCCTCGGGGGAGCCGCCGATGCTGGCCGGCCAGACGCCCTCCGATCCCCCGACTCATCCGGCGGCCTCGTCCGCCGTCGACGCCTCTCGCCGGACCGCCATCGTCGACGCCGCCGCCCGGGTGTCGCCCTCGGTGGTATCGATCAGTATCCTCTCCCGGCGCCGGGTCCAGGGACGCGACCCGTTCGATCCCTTCGCCTTCTTCACGCCCCAGACCACCGAGCAGGTGGTCCAGGGCTACTGCACCGGGTTCGCGATCCGGGCCGACGGCATCATCCTCACCAATCAGCACTGCACCGAGGGCGCCGACAGCATCACCGTCTCGACCCTCGACGGTACCGACTACCACGCCACGCTGCTGGGCGAGGACCCGCTGACCGACATCGCGGTGCTCAAGGTCGACCACGACATCCCCGCGGCGCCGATCGGCAAGAGCGCCGACCTGATGATCGGCGAGTGGGTGATCGCCCTCGGGAACCCATACACCTATCTGCTCGGGAACTCCGAACCCACGGTCACCGCCGGGGTGGTGAGCGCGACCGGCCGGAACGTGCTGCCCAGCAGCAACCAGTCCGGCCTCTACCTGGACATGATCCAGACCGACGCGGCCATCAATCCCGGCAACTCGGGCGGACCGCTCACCAACGCGCTGGGCGAGGTCGTCGGCGTCAACTCGTTCATCTTCACCAGCTCCGGGGGGTCGGTCGGAATCGGATTCGCGATCCCGATCGAGCGGGCCGTGCGGGTGGCGGGCGAGATCGTCAAGCAGGGCGAGGTGCGACGGGCCTGGACCGGTCTCGAAGTGGCCGGTGCCGGCGCCATGCGCGACTGGAAGAGCCAGGGCGGCGTGGCGGTGACCCGGGTGGCCCCGGACGGCCCCGCCGGCAAGGCCGGGGTGCGCCAGGGCATGATCCTGGTCGAAGCGAACGGCCGCCGGCTCCGGAACTACCTCGACTGGGAGGCCGTGAAGCTCGACCTCCACGTCGGCGACGCGGTGCAGCTCCGGATCAAGCAGGGCGCCGGCACCCGGACCCTCCGGGTCGTGACCGGCGACCTGCCGACCGTCACGGCCGCCCGGGTCTCCGTGCTCAAAGGCCTCGATCTGGTCTCCGTCGATCCGAGCGTCCAGGCGGAGCGAAATCTCCGGGCCGATCGAGGTGCCCTGGTCTACCGGATCACGGACGAGGTGCAACGCGCCACCGGTCTTCAGGAAGGCGACGTCATCCTTTTCATCAACCGCACGGCCGTGACCTCGGCCGCTCAGGTGGCGAGCCTGCTCGAGAGCATGCGCTCCGGGCAGGTCTTCCGGATCACCTTCGAGCGGCAGGGCTCCATGGTCTTCACCGAGCTCCAGTTCCGATGACCGAGCCCCTCTATCAGTCCCCGCTGGGCGGGCGGTATGCCTCCCCGGCGATGCAGCGCCTCTGGGGCGCCCCCCACCGGATCGGGCTGTGGCGCCGGCTCTGGCTGGCCCTGGCCGAGTCGGAGCGCGAGCTCGGGATCGACATTCCCGACGCCGCGCTGGCCGAGCTCCGCGCCCATCTCGACGACTGCGACTTCGCCGTGGCAGCCCAGTACGAGCGCCGGTTCCGCCACGACGTGATGGCCCACGTCCACGCCCTGGGCGATCAGGCTCCCACCGCCCGGCCGTTCCTCCACCTGGGCGCGACCAGCGCGTTCGTCACCGACAACGCCGACCTGCTGATCATCCGCGACGGCCTCCGGCTGGTCCTGGGACGGCTGGTGGCGCTGCTCCGCTCGCTGGCCGCGTTCGCCCAGAAGCAGGCGAATCTGCCGTGCCTGGCGTACACCCACTTTCAGCCGGCCCAGCTCACCACCGTCGGCAAGCGGGCCACGCTCTGGGCCCAGGACTTCGCGCTCGACACGACCTCGCTGCTCCATCACCTGGCCACGATGCGGTTCCGCGGCTGCAAAGGCACGACCGGGACCCAGGCCTCGTTCTACGAGCTCTTCAAGGGCGACCACGGCAAGGTCCGTGACCTGGACCGGATCGTGACCCAAAAGATGGGCTTCGCCGGCGCCTTTCCGGTGACCGGGCAGACCTACAGCCGCAAAGCCGACAGCATGGTGCTCGATCTCCTCAGCGGGATCAGCCAGTCGGCGTCCAAGATGGCGTCCGACCTCCGGCTGCTCCAGCACGAAGGCGAGCTGCTGGAGCCGTTCGAGTCCGACCAGATCGGCTCGAGCGCCATGGCCTACAAGCGGAACCCGATGCGGGCGGAGCGGGTCAACGCCTTGGCCCGGTTCGTCATCTCGCTGGCCGCCAACACCGCCAATACGGCCGCGACCCAGTGGCTCGAGCGCACCCTGGACGACAGCGCCAACCGGCGGCTCACGCTCCCCGAGGCGTTCCTGGCCACCGACGCGGTCCTGATCCTGGCAACCAACATCGTGGCCGGCCTCGAGGTCCGCGAGGCGGTCATCGCCCGGCACGTCGCCGAGCAGATGCCGTTCATGGCCACCGAGCGCTGGATGATGCTCGGGGTCGAGCGGGGCGGCGATCGGCAGGTCCTGCACGAGGTGATCCGGCAGGCCAGCCACGCGGTCGCCGAGCAGGTGAGTGAAGGTGGATCCAACGACCTCCTGGACCGGCTCGCCGTCGCCCCCGAATTCCAGGGTGTGCCGGCGGAGCAACTCCGGGCCGAGCTCGATCCGGCCCTCTACGTGGGCCGGGCGCCGGCCCAGGTCCGGGAATTCCTGGCCGAGTTTCTCGAGCCCCTGATCGTCCAGGCCGCCGACGTCGCCGCGGTGGCCCCCACGGCGGAGGTGAACGTATGACCACACTCAAAGCCAGCTCCCTCCCGCTCGCCCTGCTCCGGCGCGGCAAGGTGCGCGAGGTCTACGAAGTCGACGCCGAGCGGCTCCTGCTGGTCGCCAGCGACCGGGTGAGCGCCTTCGACGTGGTGATGAACGAGGCCATCCCGCGGAAGGGCGCCGTGCTCACCCAGATCAGCGCCTTCTGGTTCGAGCGGCTGGGCCACCTCGGCCCCACCCATTACCTGTCCGCCGACGCCGACGAGATCGCCCGCGAGGTGCCGGTCCTGGCCGACCACCGGGATCAGATCGCCGGCCGGGCGATGCTGGTCCGGCGGACCACGCCGGTCGCCTTCGAGTGCGTGATCCGGGGCTACATCTCGGGGTCGGCGTGGAAGGAGTACCGGAAGGGCGGCACCCTGGCCGGCGAGGCGCTGCCCGCCGGCATGAAGGAGAGCGACCCCTTCCCCACCCCGATCTTCTCGCCCGCGACCAAGGCGGATGTCGGGCACGACATGAACGTCACCGCCGACGACGTGGCCAGGGCACTCGGGACGGAGTTCGCGACCGAGCTCGAGGCCCGGAGCATGGCGCTCTACACCGCGGGCCGCGATCACGCCAAGTCGCGCGGCATCATCATCGCCGATACCAAGTTCGAGTTCGGCACCGACCCCGACGGCACCGTCCGGGTCATCGACGAGATCCTGACGCCCGACTCGTCCCGCTTCTGGCCGGCCGACCGGTACGAGCCCGGTCACTCGCAGCCCAGCTTCGACAAGCAGCCGCTCCGCGATTTCCTCCAGGGGCTTCGCGACCAGGGCCAGTGGAACGGCGACGCGCCGCCGCCGACCCTGCCGCCCGAGGTGGTCGAGGCGACCAGCAAACGGTACCTCGAGGCGTTCCGGCTGATCACCGGCTCCCCCCTCCCGGGGCCCGGCTGATGCCGGTGGCCCGGGAAGGGTGGCCGTTCATCGCCGCGGCCGGGATCGTCCTCGCGATCCTGGCCGGCCTCGGCTGGTGGATCGCCGCCTTGATCTGGGCCCCGGTCGCGCTCTGGGTGCTGGCGTTCTTCCGCGATCCGCCGAGGAACCGAGTCAGGGGCGAGACCCTGGTGTTGGCCCCGGCCGACGGGAAGGTCGTCAGCGTGATCCCGATCGACGAGCCGGACTTCCTGGGTGGGGCGGCCACCCGGGTGTCGATCTTCATGAACGTGTTCAGCGTCCACGTGAACCGGTATCCGACGGCCGGCACGGTGCGGTACCGACAGTACACGCCGGGATCGTTCGTGAACGCGGCGGCCGAGAAGGCCAGCCGCGAGAACGAGCAGTGCTCGATCGGCGTCGAGGCGCCCCAGGGCCGGATGCTGATCCGGCAGATCGCCGGGCTCGTGGCCCGGCGGATCGTCACCGATCATCAACCCGGCCGCGACGTGGCGCAGGGCCAACGGCTGGGCCTCATCCGGTTCGGTTCGCGGGTCGATCTCTTCTTGCCGCCCACCGCCACCGTGACGGTGGCGACCGGCGCCACGACCCGGGCCGGAGAAACGGTGGTGGCACGATGGACCTGACGGAATCGCGGGACCGGGAACGGCGGGGTCCAATCCGCCGGGTCGTGGTGGTGGTGCCGAGCTTCTTCACGCTCGCCAATCTGTTCTTCGGCTTCTGGGCGATCGTCTCGGCCTTCAACGGCAACTTCAAGTGGGCCGGGTTCTTCATCGTCTTCGCGGGGATCCTCGACATGCTCGACGGCCGGATCGCCCGGCTGTCGAACACCGGAAGCCGGTTCGGGGCCGAGCTCGACTCGCTGGTCGACGTGCTGTCGTTCGGGATCGCGCCGGCATTGGTGATCTACTTCCTGGAGTTCGCCAATACCGGCAAGTTCGGCTGGGTGGTCTGCTATCTGTTCGTGGTGGCGGCGGCGATCCGGCTGGCCCGCTACAACGTCACCAGTCACGGCAAGCCCCACTCCAACTGGTTCACCGGCCTTCCCTCACCGGCGGCCGGGATGACGCTCGCGATGTACTACCCGTTCAGCCAGACGGCGTGGTACCGGGCCTCGCTGTCGTACTTCGACCTCCAGCACGAGGGTCTGACCGTCCTGGTGCTGCTGTTGGCCGCGCTGATGGTGAGCAACGTGAAGTACCCTCGGGGCCCCCGGATCGGGGTCCGGAGCTTGGGCGGGGTGATCGGCCTGCTCGTCTATCTCGGTATTCTGGCCGGCGCGGTCCTGGCCCCGAGCTCGTTTCTCTTTCCCCTGGCCCTGGTCTACATGATCTTCGGCATCGCCCGCAGTACCGTGTTGAGCCTGCTCGACCGGAATCCAATCGGTTCGGAGGAGCCGCCTCCGGTGGAGCCGCCCGACTCCAACTCCGTGGTCAAGAGCCTCCACCTCGGCCGCCGCCGGCGGGAGGGACGATGAGCTTCCGAGTCCACATCCGGGTCATGCCCCGCCCCGGCCTTCGTGATCCCCAGGGCCAGGCCGTCGAAGGTGCCCTCACCGCGCTCGGGTTCGCCGGCGCCTCGAGCGTGCACGTCGGCAAGGCGATCGACTTCCAGCTCGACGCACCCGACGCCTCGGCCGCTCGGGAGCGGGCCCGGGCGATGTGCGACAAGCTGCTCGCCAACCCGGTCATCGAGGACTACCAGATCGAGGTGGACGCGGCATGATCCGGGTCGCGGTGGTCCGGTTCCCCGGGAGCAACTGCGAGCCCGACGCGTTGCGCGCGGTCGAGCGCGAAGGCGGGTCGGCGTTCTACGTGTGGCATCGCGACGCCGACCTCCAGGACGCCGACGCGGTGATCCTGCCGGGCGGCTTCAGCTACGGCGACTACCTCCGGACCGGCGCGATCGCCCGGTTCAGCCCGATCATGGCGGCCATCGAGCGGCACGCCGCGGACGGCAAGCCGCTGCTCGGGATCTGCAACGGCTTCCAAATCCTCTGCGAGGCGGGGCTGCTTCCGGGCGCCCTGGTCCGGAACGCCGGGCTCAAGTACGTGTCCCGGCCGGTGGACGTCCGGATCGAGCGGACCGACACCCCGTTCACCAGCGAGTTCGAGCCCGGCACCGTGATCCGGATCCCGATCGGCCACGGCGACGGTCGCTACCTGGCCGACGAGGCGACCCTGACCGAGCTGGAGTCCACCAACCGAGTCGTGATGCGCTACGTCGGGGTGGGGATGCCCGACGTTCCCTCCAATCCCAACGGGGCGCGGCACGACATCGCCTCGATCTCGAGCCCGACCGGCACCGTGGTGGGCATGATGCCCCATCCGGAGCGGCTCGCCGATCCGATCCTCGGCAGCGACGCCGGCGCCGGCGTGTTCCGCTCACTGGTGCGCTGGGGACAGTCCCTGCTCACCGCGACCCGATGACCCGATCCACGACGCCGGTCTGCCGGCCACGCCCGTCCGACCCGAACCGGAGCTGCACCTGAGATGTCGACCATCGACAAGCCCAGCCAGAACGAAGACGAGTACTTCGCCAAGCGCGACGCCGACCTGATCGCCAAGCGTCGCGAGGCCCAGCAGCAGGCCGTGGTCGAGGCGGAGCGGAAGAGCCACTTCATGAAGTGTCCCAAGTGCGGGGCCGACCTGGAGACCTTCCTCCTCCACCACGTCAACATCGACCGGTGCCCGGAGTGCAAGGGCGTGTGGCTGGACGACGGTGAGCTCGAGCAGCTGCTCAAGCACGGCGACACCGGCTTCTTCGGCAAGGTGTTCGGCGATCTGTTCGCGAGCGCGAAGAAGTGACGTCGCTCGACGCCTCCACCCTGCCCGAGGCCCTTGCCGGCGAGCCCCCGATCACGCCGGAGCTGGTCAAGGAGCACAACCTGACCGTCTCCGAGTACGAGGAGATCGTCCGGCTGCTGGGCCGCACGCCCACGTTCACCGAGCTGGGCATCTTCAGCGCCCTCTGGTCGGAGCATTGCTCGTACAAGCACACCCGGCCGGTGCTCAAGACCTTCCCGACCGACGGTCCCCAGGTGCTGGAGGGGCCGGGCGAGAACGCCGGCGTGTTGAGGCTCCCCGACGGGTGGGCGGTGGCGTTCAAGATCGAATCACACAATCACCCCTCGGCCGTGGAGCCCTATCAGGGCGCCGCCACCGGGGTCGGCGGGATTCTCCGCGACGTCTTCACCATGGGCGCCCGGCCGGTCGCGGTTCTCAACAGCCTCCGCTTTGGGCCGCTCGACGAGGCCCGGAACCGATTCCTGTTCTCGGGAGTCGTGAAGGGGGTGGGCGACTACGGCAACTGCGTCGGGATTCCGACCTTGGGCGGCGAGGTGGCATTCGCGCCGGGGTACAGCGGGAACCCGTTGGTCAACGCGATGTGCGTCGGCATCCTCCGCGAGACCGATCTGATGCGGGCCCGGGCCCATGGCGTCGGCAACGTGCTGGTGGCGGTCGGCGCCCGGACCGGGCGGGACGGGATTCACGGCGCCAGCTTCGCGTCGGAGGAGCTCTCCGAGAAGAGCGAAGCCCGTCGACCCCAGGTGCAGGTGGGCGACCCGTTCACCGAGAAGCTCCTGCTCGAAGCCAGCCTCGAGCTGATCCAGTCGGGCGTGATCGTCGCCCTCCAGGACATGGGCGCGGCGGGCCTGACCAGCTCCTCGGCCGAGATGGCCGCCCGGGGCGGCGTGGGGGTGGAGATCGAAACGGGCAAAGTGCCCCTCCGCGAACCCGGGATGACGCCGTACGAGATCCTCCTCTCCGAATCGCAGGAGCGGATGCTGGTGGTGGCCGAGCCGGAGCGGGTCGACGACGTGGTGGCCATCTGCCACAAGTGGGAGCTCGAGGCCGAGGTGATCGGTCGGGTGACCGACGACGGGCTCTTCCGGATCGTGCACCACGGCAAGCTGGTGGCGGCGATCCCGGGCGAGTCGCTGGTCAACGGGGTGCCCATCTACCACCCCGACGCCGCCGAGTCGCCCGCCGCCGCAGCCCGTCGCCGGGGCACCCCCACCGCCCCGGCCAAGGCCGACCTGGAAGGGAGCTTGCCCCTCCTGCTCGACGATCCCACCGTCGCGAGCAAGCGCTGGGTGTACGAGCAGTACGACTCGACGGTCCAGGCCAACACCGTACTGGGCCCCGGCGGCGACGCCGGCGTGCTGGCCGTCGAGGGGACCGGGTTCGGCCTGGCGGTCACGGTCGACTGCCCCGACCGCTACGTCGCCCTGGATCCGTACGAGGGCGGCAAGATGACCGTGGCCGAGGCGGCCCGGAACATCGCCTGCACCGGCGCGGTGCCGTTGGGGATCACCGACTGCCTCAACTTCGGCAACCCGGACAAGCCCGAGGTCTTCTACCAGTTTCGCGAGGCCTGCCGCGGGATCTCCGACGCCTGCCGCGCCTTCGACACCCCGGTCACCGGCGGCAACGTGTCGCTCTACAACGAGAGCCCGACCGGCGTGGTCCACCCGACCCCCACGGTGGGGATGGTGGGCCTGCTGGCGGACGTCACCCGCCGGGTCCCGAGTGGCTTCCAGCACCCCGGCGACCTGATCGGTCTGGTCGGGACGACCCGAGGCCACCTGGGCGGCTCCCTGTACTGGGCGCTGGTGCGCGACTTCCTGGGCGGGGCGCCGCCGCCGTGCGACCTCGACGCCGAGCGGCGCCTCCAGCGTTTCCTGGCCGCGGCGGCCGCGAAGGGTCTGCTCCACTCGGCCCACGACTGCGGCGACGGCGGCGTGGCCGTGGCCTTGGCCGAAGCGGCGATCGGCGGACCCTATGCCACCGGCGGCATCGGTGCCGGGGTCCACCTGGTCCAGCCGCAGGGCATCGAGCCGGAGGCCCTGCTCTACGGCGAAGACGGGGCCCGGGCGATCGTCTCGTTCGCGCCGGACCAGGTCGACGCGATCCGGACCCTGGCGGCCGAGCACGGGGCGCCGTTCGCCGCGATCGGCAGCGTCACCACGCCCGGCGGCTCGCTCCGGATCACGGTCGGGACCCGAACCTGTGCCTGGCCGATGGCCGAGCTTCGTCGAACCTACGTAGACGCGATTCCCCGACGGATGGGCGAACGCGACCACCCCGGCGCCTGACGGAGGGCGATCATGTGCGGCATCATCGGCGTCTCCAACGTTCCCGACGCCTCCCGGATCGCCTACCTCGGCCTCTACGCCCTGCAGCACCGGGGACAAGAGAGCGCCGGGATCGTGACGGTCGATCGGGAAGGCGTTCCCCACGCCTTCCGCGGGATGGGACTGGTGGGCGACGTCTTCCGGGAGCAGGAGCTTCGCGGCCTACCCGGGGACGTGGCGGTCGGCCACACCCGCTACTCCACCGCCGGCACCTCGGTCCTGGCCAACGCCCAGCCGGCCCTGGTCAACTACCGGGGCGGGCCGCTCGCGCTGGCCCACAACGGCAACCTCACCAACGCGCCGACGATCAAGCGTGAGCTGGTGGCCGAGGGCGCCATCTTCCAGTCGTCGTCCGATTCCGAGGTGATCGTCCATCTGATCGCGCGCTCGCGGGAAGAGACGCCCGAGGCCCAGATTCGGGACGCGTTGAGCCAGGTGGAAGGGGCCTATAGCCTGGTGATCGCGGCCGGCCGCTCGATCTTCTGCATCGTCGACCCGCACGGCTTCCGCCCCCTGTTTCTAGGCCGGTTGGGGAGCGGCATCGTGGCGGCGTCCGAGACCTGCGCCCTCGACCTGATGGGCGCCACGGTGGTCCGCGAGCTCGATCCCGGCGACGTGGTCGAGATCGTCGACGGCACCATCCACGACCTGGCGCCGCTGCCCCGGGTGCCCGTCGCCCACCGCTGCATCTTCGAGCTGGTCTACTTCGCCCGCCCTGATAGCACCGTGTTCGGCGAGTCCGTAGACCACGTCCGCCGCGCGATCGGACGGCAGCTGGCCCGGGAGCATCCCGCCGAAGACGGCAACGTGGTGTTCAGCGTCCCCGACAGCTCCAACATGATGGCGTTGGGCTACGCCGACGAATCGGGCCTCAAGCTCGAGCACGGATTGATTCGGAACCATTACGTCGGCCGCACCTTCATCAACCCCACCCAGGCGCTTCGGGTGGCCAAGGTCCGGATCAAGTTCAACCCGGTGCGCGACGTCATCGCCGGCCGGTCGGTGGTGGTGGTGGACGACAGTCTGGTCCGCGGCACCACCAGCAAAGGCCTGGTGCAGATGATCCGGGCCGCCGGCGCCCGCAAGGTGCACCTCCGTCTCGGCTCGCCGCCGATCACCGGCCCCTGTCAGTACGGCATCGACACCCCGACCCGCGAGGAACTGATCGCGGCCACCCACTCGCTCGACGAGATCCGCGACTTCCTCGGCGTCGATACCCTGGGGTACCTGTCGCTGGACGGACTCCTCCAGGCGGGCGGGACGCGGAACAGTTATTGCCACGCGTGTTTTTCGGGGCACTATCCCATCCCCATCGACGACGACACGCTCCGGAGCCGGCACCTGGCGCCGGTCGCCGACGCGGCTGACTAGACGCTTCGGCCATCCGCGTCCTGCCTTGACTTGGGCAGGGCCCGTTGCAGCTTCATCTCGAATCCGAGGTCGGGGCGAGGCCGCCCGACCTCGCACCGTTTCGTTGCCTCACGCCGTGGAGCCGTCATGACCGACAGCCTGACTCAGCCCCTCGTGTACTTCTTCGGACAGGGGCGCGCCGACGGGACCGCGACCATGAAGGAAGTGCTCGGCGGCAAGGGCGCCGGCCTGGCCGAGATGACCAACCTCGGGATCCCGGTGCCGCCCGGCTTCACGATCGCCGCCACCGTCTGCCCCACCTATCTCGAGATGCAGCACTTCCCGCCCCGGCTCCGGCCCCAGGTGGAGAGCGCGCTCCAGCGCCTCGAGACCGCGACCGAAAAGCAGTTTGGCGGCGCCGACAACCCGCTCCTCGTATCGGTCCGCTCGGGCGCCGCGCTCTCGATGCCCGGCATGATGGAGACGATCCTCAACCTGGGGCTCAACGACACCACCGTGGCCGGGCTGGAGCGGCTGAGCGGCAATCCCGCGTTCGCCTGGGACTCGTACCGGCGGTTCGTGCAGATGTACGGCGGCGTGGTCTTCGACGTCCCCAAGCGCAAATTCGAGGAGCGGCTGGACGCGCGGAAGAAGGCGCCGGCGTCGCCCGGGACATCGACCTGCCGGTCGACGAGTTCCAGGCGCTGGTGAAGGATTTCAAGGCGATCATCGTCGACCACACCGGACAGCCCTTCCCGGAGGAGCCGATTGATCAACTCTGGGGGGCGATCGCCGCCGTCTTCGCCAGCTGGAACACCCGCCGCGCGATCGACTACCGCAAGCTCCACGACATCCCCGACACCCTCGGCACGGCGGTCAACGTGGTCGCCATGGTCTTCGGCAACATGGGCGAGGACTCGGGCACGGGCGTGGCGTTCACTCGCGATCCCTCCACCGGCGAGAAGGCGCTCTACGGCGAGTACCTGCTCAACGCCCAGGGCGAAGACGTGGTGTCGGGGGTCCGAACCCCGCAGCCGATCGCCACCCTCGACGACGCGATGCCCCAGGTCTACGCCGAGTTGGATCGGGTCCGCCGGACGCTGGAGCGCCACTTCCGCGACGTCCAGGACATGGAGTTCACGATCGAGCGGGGCAAGCTCTTCATGCTCCAGACCCGCCGGGCCCAGCGCTCGGGCCAGGCGGCCGTTCGGATCGCGGTCGAGATGGTGGAGGAAGGGGTCATCAGCGAGGAAGAGGCGGTCGCCCGGATCCCGCCGAACGACCTGGACCAGCTGCTCCACCCCACCATCGATCCGAGCGCCGAGCTCGACCTCCTGACCACGGGCCTCCCGGCCTCGCCCGGCGCGGCCAGCGGGACGGCGGTCTTCGACGCCGACCTCGCCGAGGAGCTGGGCCGCAAGGGCAACCCCGTGATCCTGGTCCGCCGTGAAACCAGCCCGGAAGACTTCCACGGGATGGTCGCCGCCAAGGCGATCCTGACGGCGCGGGGCGGGATGACCTCGCATGCCGCGGTGGTCGCCCGAGGGATGGGCAAGCCCTGCGTGGCCGGCGCTCAGGAGATCCAGGTCGACGAGTCGAGCCAGCAGTTCCGGGTCAACGGCCGGGTCGTCTCCGGCGGGGAGTGGATCACGGTCGACGGAAGCACCGGCAAGGTGTTCGCCGGGCAGGCCCGGCTGGTGGTGCCCAGCCTGAGCGACGAGTTCAACCGGTTGATGACGTGGGCCGACCGGATGCGCCATCTCCGGGTCCGGGTCAACGCCGACACCCCGGCCGACGCCCACCGGGGCCGCGACTTCGGCGCCGAGGGCATCGGGCTCTGCCGGACCGAGCACATGTTCTTCGAGGGCGAACGGATCACCGCCATGCGAGAGATGATCCTCGCGGCCGACGAGGAGGGCCGGAAGAAGGCGCTGGCCCGGCTGCTCCCCATGCAGCGCGCCGACTTCGAGGGAATCTTCCGGGCGATGGAGGGCTTCCCGGTCACCATCCGGCTCCTCGACCCGCCGCTTCACGAGTTCCTGCCCAAGGAGCCGGACGAGATCGAGGCCCTCGCCAGCCAGATGGGGATGTCCGTCAAGGATGTCCGACGCCGGGTCGAGAGCCTCTCCGAGGTGAACCCGATGCTCGGCCTCCGCGGCTGCCGGCTCGGGCTGGTCCACCCCGAAATCACCGCGATGCAGGTGCGGGCCATCTTCGAGGCCGCCTGCACCGTGGCCTCGCGCCGGGGGCGGGTCCAGCCCGAAGTGATGATCCCGCTCGTGGCCCACGTGGTGGAGTACCGGAAGCAGGCCTTGATCGTCCGGCAGATCGCCGAGGAGGTGTTCCGGGAGCGCCAGATCACCGTGACCCTACCTCCTGGGCACGATGATCGAGCTCCCGCGGGCCGCCCTGACGGCCGACGAGATCGCCGCCGAGGCGCAGTTCTTCTCGTTCGGGACCAACGACCTGACCCAGACGACCTGGGGCCTCTCCCGCGACGATGCCGGCTCTTTCCTTCCCTACTACCTCCAGGAGAACGTGATCCAGTTCGATCCCTTCCAGCAGCTGGACATCGAGGGGGTCGGCAAGCTCGATCACGATGGCGCGTCGAGCTGGGCGGAGAACTCGCCAGGACCTCAAGGTCGGGATCTGCGGTGAGCACGGCGGTGAGCCGGGCGCCGTGGCCTTCTGCGAGTCGCTGAAGATGAACTACGTCTCCTGCTCGCCGTTTCGGGTGCCGATCGCCCGACTGGCCGCCGCCCAGGCCGCCCTCGCCGAGCGCGGGACGATGGACCGGACCCGGGCAACCGTCTGACGCCCGCCGGCCCGGCTTGCCCGGGGCCCGCGGTCGTTTCACTTTACGCCCGCCACCGCCCGGGCGCCGCCCGGGCACCCATTCACCCTCGGAAACGCTGAAACGGATTGCCGATGTCCACGTCGCCGCTCGTCGGAATCGTCATGGGTTCCACCTCCGACTGGGAGACCATGCAGAACGCCGCCAAACGGCTCGAGGAGTTCGGGGTGCCGTTCGAGGCCCGGGTCATCTCGGCCCACCGGTCTCCCGCCCTGGCTCACGAGTACGCCACCAGCGCCGCCGGTCGAGGCATGGCCTGCCTGATCGCCGCGGCCGGCGGGGCCGCTCACCTGGCCGGGGTCATGGCCGCAGGGACCACCTTGCCGGTGCTGGGCGTCCCGATGCCGAGCAAGCACCTGGGCGGGATGGACTCGCTGCTCTCGACCGTCCAGATGCCGTCCGGCATCCCGGTCGCCACCTTCGCGATCGGTAACGCCGGCGCCAGCAACGCCGCCCTGTTCGCCGTGGCGCTGCTGGCCAGGAGCGACCAGGCGCTGGCGGCCAAGCTCACCGACTTCCGGAAGGCGCAGGAAGAGAAGATCCGGGGGACGGTCCTTCCGCCGGCCTGACAGAGCCTGGATGGCCCAGGAGGCTACCAACCACAAGTCGTTTTAAAGCAACCGATTGTGATCGATCTGATCGACGAAGCCTGAAGTCGATGTGGTAAATGTCACGATCGGAGATAGACCAATCGAAACGACGATCGGCCGACTTGCGCGAGCAAGCCGGCCGATCGTGTCGATGGAGGCGCAGGGAATCGAACCCTGGTCCGAATCAGCTTCCAGCAGAGCCACTACGTGCGTAGGCTGCTCTTCCTGCCTTACGGTCGAGCCGGCAAGCAGCCAGCCTGCCCGACCTTCACCTCAAGAGATCTCACCAACGACGCCAGAGGTCGCGTCGCCAGCCAGCCTGGATTTTCCTATTCGGCGGGACCGCCCCAGACAGGCTGCCTTCACCGAAGGTGCGTGAAGCGAGACTAGCTCAGCTTACGCAGCCAGCGCCAAGTTTGAGTTGGCAATTGAGTTTTCCAAGTTTTTACCAGGACTTGGGCCTGGGCACGCGTCTCGACCTTCTCCTGACCCGTCGAAGCCAGTCGCCCCCGGGTAGTTTGAGTCGTCCGAAAGCTAATCCCGAAGAGGAGCCGAAGTCAATCGATCCGGGTCTCCCCGCTTACCCGTCAGTATCGGCCGCCGAGGGTCTGGACTCCAGGATCCGGACGGCGGCCATCGCGGCTCCGAACCCGTTGTCGATGTTCACCACCGTGACCCCATCGGCGCAGGAGTTGAGCATCGCGAGGAGCGCCGCCAGGCCGCCGAACGAGGCCCCGTAGCCGACGCTGGTCGGGACCGCGATGACCGGCCCTTTCACGAGTCCGCCGACCACGCTGGGCAAAGCGCCCTCCATCCCGGCGGCGACGATCAGCACGTCGGCCTGGTCGAGCTCAGGTCGGGCGGCCAGCACCCGGTGGAGCCCGGAGACGCCGACGTCCACCACCCGGACCGCCCGGACGCTCAACGCTTCCAGCACCGCCACGGCCTCCTCGGCCACCGGCAGATCGCTGGTCCCCGCCGAGACTACCGCCACCGTTCCCAGCAGGGCCTTGCGGAACGTCCCGCCCAAGGCCACGGTCCGGGCGAGCCGGTTCCAGCGGGCTTCGGGAAACCGCCCGGCGAGGGCGTCGCCCTGCTCAGGGGTGACCCGGGTGGCGAGGAACCGTCCGTGCGCCACCGCCAGCCGCTCGCAGATCGTCACCACCTGCTCGACCGTCTTGTGGCTCGCGAAGACGAATTCCGGATGCCCGCGCCGGAGGGCGCGGTGGTGGTCGAGCCGCGCGTGCCCGATGTCTTCGGTGGGAAAGGTGCGAAGCCGCTCGAGCGCCTCGGCGATGGTCCGCTCGCCCCGGGCCACTTCGCCCAGCAGATCCTCGAGATAGCCGGTCACGCTGCCACGGCCATCCCGTCGAGATAGGTCTGGAAGATGGCGGCCGCCTCGGCCATGGTCTCCACCTGGAAGAGGCGCTCCCGAAGGGCCGACGATCCCGGCAGGCCCTTGGTGTACCAGCCCAGGTGCTTTCGGAACTCGATCACGGTCCTTCGGCTGTCGCCCTGGAGGGCGAGGGCCAGTCGGGCATGTTCCATCGCCGTCCCAAACCGGATCGCGGCGTCGGGCGCCGGCGGGGCCTCGTCGCCGGCCAGCAGGGCCCGCCCGTCGCGGAAGAGCCACGGGTTCCCGAACGAGCCTCGCCCGACCATGATGGCCGCGCAGCGGGTATGGTGCTTCATGGCCAGGACGTCGGCCCCGCTGGTCACGTCGCCGTTGCCGATCACCGGGATGTCGAGCGCCTCCACCACGCGGGCGATCTCGTCCCAGTCGGCCTTCCCCGCGAACATCTGGGTCCGGGTCCGGGCGTGGAGAGTGAAGGCGCGGGCGCCGGCGTCCTGCATCCGGAGCGCGATCTCCACCGGGTGACGGGTGTCCTCGCTCCAGCCGCTCCGGGTCTTGACCGTGACCGGAAGATGGGTCGAGGCGACCACCTGGCGGATGATCCGATCGACCAGCTCCAGGTCCCGCAGACAGCCCGAGCCACCGTTCCTGCGCACCACCTTCTTGACCGGGCACCCGAAGTTGATGTCGATGAAGTCGGGCTGGTACACCTCGGTTACGATCGCCGCCGCTCGCGCCATCGCCTCGGCGTCGGCGCCGTAAATCTGGATCCCGATCGGCCGCTCGTGGGGCTCGAACTCGCAGTCCTCGAGGGTCTTTCGGATCCCCCGGCGGATGGCCTCCGCGGCCAGGAACTCGCTCATCACCACGTCGGCGCCGAGGCTCCGGCAGATCTGCCGGAACGGGGCCTCGGACACCCCGGCCATTGGGGCCAGAATGAGCGGGGTTTCGACCGCGGGAGCGTAGGGTAACCGCATGGGGAAAAACTACTTGGAGCCAGACGGTGGGGCAAACCTCGGCCCTCGGCTTCGAGTTTTGACAGGCTCTGGACCGAAGGGTAGACTTCCCGCGCCATGCGGATCCAAGACTTCCTCAACCCGTCCGCCGTACGGGTTTCGCTCGCCGCCGAGAGCAAAGACGCGGCGCTCGACGAGATGGTGGACCTGTTGGGCCTGGACGAACGGGCCTCGGCGACGATCGGCCGGATCCTGCGACGCCGGGAACAACTGGGGTCGACCGGGGTCGGGCGCGGGATCGCCATTCCCCACGGCCGCACCCTGGCGGTCAGCCGGCTCCGGCTGGCCTTCGGCAACCACGAGGCGGGCCTCGACTTTCAGGCCGTCGACCAGCGCGCCGTGCACGCGATCTTTCTGATCGTGGCCCCGCCGGTCGAAGTCTCCAACCAGTACCTGCCGCTCCTCGGCCGGATCGCGCAGTTCGCCCGGGAGCCCGACGTGCCCGAGCGGCTCCGCCGGATCACCTCGGCCGAGGAGCTTTTCCAGCTGCTGAGCGAAAAGGGTGTCTGAGCCCGCCTCGGACTATTCCCACTCGATGGTGGCGGGCGGCTTGGAGCTCACGTCGTAGACCACCCGATTCACGCCCCGGACCTCGTTCGCGATCCGATTCGACATCACCGCCAGCACCTCGGGGGGGAACGGGAACCAGTCGGCGGTCATCCCGTCGCGGCTGGTCACGGCCCGAAGTCCGATGACCTGGTCGTAGGTCCGGAAGTCGCCCTGGACGCCGACCGAGCGGATCGGGAGCAGCACCGCGAACGCCTGCCAGATGTCGTCGTAGAGCCCGGCCGATCGGATCTCGTCGAGATAGATCGCGTCGGCCTGGCGAAGCAGCTCCAGCGACTCGCGGGTCACGTCGCCCAGGATCCGGATCGCCAGACCGGGGCCGGGGAACGGATGCCGGCCGACGATCTCTTCGGGCAGCCCGAGATCACGGCCGACGGCCCGGACCTCGTCCTTGAAGAGCTCGCGGAGCGGCTCGAGCAGCTTGAAGGGGAGCCGCTCCGGCAGGCCGCCCACGTTGTGGTGGGTCTTGATGGTGACTGACGGACCACCCCGGGGCGAGACCGACTCGATCACGTCGGGATAGAGGGTCCCCTGCACCAGCCACTCCACCCCGTCGCCGACCTCGGCGGCGGTGGCCTCGAACACCTCGATGAAGGCATGGCCGATCTTCTTCCGCTTGACCTCGGGGTCGGTCACTCCGGCCAGGTCCGTGAGGAAGCGCTCGCTCGCGTCCACCACCCGGAGATCGATGCCGAGGTGCCGGCGGAAGGTCTGCTCCACCTGGTCGCGCTCGTGGAGCCGGAGCAACCCGTGATCCACGAAGATGCAGGTCAGCCGGTCGCCCACCGCTCGGTGGACCAGCGCGGCCGCGACCGACGAATCCACGCCTCCCGAGAGTCCGCAGATGACTCGGGCGGTCGGCCCCACGCTCTCCCGGATCCGATCGACCTCGGTCTCGACGAAATGGGCCGAGGTCCAGTCGGGCTCGCACCGGCAGACGTCGAACAGGAAGGCGTTGATGATCTCCCCGCCCCGGGCGGTGTGGGCGACCTCGGGGTGGAACTGCACCGCGTGGAGCGGCCGGGTCAGGTGCTCCATCCCGGCGACCGGGGAGTTGTCGCTCGAAGCGGTCAGCTTGAACCCCGGCGGCAGGGTCGCGAGGTGGTCACCGTGGCTCATCCAGACGGTCGTGACTTCACCGGGCGAGAAGCTCGAGAAGAGCCGGCCGCCCTCGACCTTGGCCTGGGCCCGGCCATACTCCCGTCGCCCGGCGGCCACCACGTCGCCGCCGAGGGCGCGCGCCATGACCTGCATCCCGTAACAAAGGCCGAGAACCGGCGGGCCCAGCTCGAAGAGGGCGGCCTCCGCGGTCGGGGCTCCCGCTTCGTAGACCGAGTTCGGTCCGCCGGAGAGAATGATGCCCTTCGGGTCCCAGTCCTTGATCCAGGCGACCGAGCGGGTCGGCGGATGGATTTCGCAGTACACGTGGGCTTCCCGGACCCGCCGGGCGATGAGCTGGGTGAATTGCGAGCCGTAGTCGAGAATGAGGATGGCGTTCCGGGGCACGGTCCCTCAGGTGGCGAAGGGGTCGAGCCGCTCGCCCGCGAGGAGGTCGTCGACCGTCTCGCGGGGGCGGCAGAGAGCGAAACGCCCGCGATCGACCAGGATCTCCGGCGGCCGCGGGCGACTGTTGTAATTGGACGCCATGACGAAACCGTAGGCGCCGACGCAGAGAATGGCGATCAGCTCGCCGGACACGACCTCGGGCAGTGACCGGTCCAGGGCCAGGAAATCGCCGGTCTCGCAGACCGGGCCAACCACGTCGACCGGCCGGGCCTCCCGGCCCCGGGCCCGCACCTCCACCACCGCGTGATGGGCCTCGTAGTGGCTGGGTCGGAGGAGATCGTTCATGGCGGCGTCGACCACCACGAATGTCTTGGACCCCGAGCGCTTCCGATAGAGCACCCGGGCCAGCAGCACGCCGGCGCTCCCCACCAGGAATCGGCCGGGCTCGAGGTGCACCGCGAATCGTCGGTCGGCCAGCACCGGCCCGAGCGCCGCCGCGAGCTGGGCCGGGGTCGGAGGCGTCTCCCGATCGTACCGGATCCCGAACCCGCCGCCGAGGTCGAGCGTCCCGAGCCCGGCGGCGCCCCGGGTTACCAGTTCCTCCGCCAGCTCCCGGAGCCGGCGGGCCCCCTCCGCGAACACCGCGGGGTCGAGGATCTGGCTCCCCAGGTGCATGGCCAGGCTGGTGAGCCGGAGCCGCGGGTTGGCGGTGATTCGGCGGGCCATGTCCTTGGCCTGGGTGGGATCGACCCCGAACTTGATCCCCTCGCCGCCGGTGGTGATGTACTGATGGGTGTCGGCCCGGAGGTCGGGATTGACCCGGATGCCGACCCCGACCGCGCCCGGGGCGTTCCGGCGGGCCACCACCCGTTCCAGGGCCGTGAGCTCGTCGCCGGATTCGAGATTGATGCTCCCGACCCCCGCCCGGCAGGCCCCGTCGAGCTCCGCCTCGGTCTTCCCGACGCCGCTGAACACGATCCGCTCGGGCGGGATGCCGGCCCGGAGCGCCCGCTGGAGCTCGCCGCCGGACACGATGTCGGCCCCGGACCCGAGCCCCCCGAGCAACCGCAGGATGGCCAGACTGCTGTTGGCCTTGACCGCGTAATGGAGCCGCGGTTCCAGCGCCCCGAACGCCTCCGTCAGCTCGGCGTAGCGAGCCCGGATCGGCGCGGCGTGATAGACGTAGACCGGGGTGCCGACGTCGGCCGCGACGGCTTCGAGCGACACCCCGCCCAACCGGAGCAAGCCGCTCCCGTCCCGCTCGAGCCCCGCGTCGGCGAACAGCTCGAGCGGGTCGTCCCAGAGCCGCGAGACGGTCAATACGCCCGAGCCCACACGACCTCGTGTCGCGCCGGCTCGCCCGTCCAGATGCAGCGCTCGGGCGCCGCCTCCGAGCGGAACTCCGGATCGGGAATGACCCGGATCGTCGCCTTGGTCAGGTTCTTGATCTCGGTCTCCACGGCGGGATCGCCGTTCCAGCCGGCGTACACGAACCCGCCGCCCCCTTCGAGGTAGTCGATGAACTCCTGCTTGCTCTTCGGCCCCCGCAAGCTGTTCTGGTCCCGCCGCTCCCGGGCCTGTTCCAGCAGAGCTCGCTGCATCGTGTCCATCTCCCGTCGGATGGCCGGCGCCAGCTCCGCCATCGGTAGCGAGGTCTTGTCGCCGCCGGTCCGGCGCTTGAGCATCACGCTCTCCTTGGCCAGGTCACGGGGCCCGAGCTCGAGCCGGAAAGGGACGCCGCGAACCTCCCACTCGTAGTACTTCGCCCCGGGCTTGAGCCCGTCGCGATCGTCCACGTGCACCCGGACGCCGCCGCTCCGGAGCTCGGCCGCCAACCGGTGGGCCGCCTCGACCACCTGGGCCCGCTCCGCGTCGGCCCGATAGATCGGAACGATCACCACCTGGAACTGCGCCAGCCGGGGCGGACAGACCAGCCCGGCGTCGTCGCCGTGAGCCATGATCAGACCGCCCACCATCCGGGTCGACGAGCCCCACGACGTGCTCCAGACGTAGTCGAGGTCGCCCTCGGCGGTCTGAAAGGTGATGTCGAAGGCCCGGGCGAAGTTCTGCCCCAGACTGTGGCTGGTCCCCATCTGCAGGGCCTTGTTGTCCTGCATCAGGGCCTCGCAGGCGAAGGTCCGGAGGGCCCCGGCGAACTTCTCGCTCTCCGTCTTCCGGCCGGTCACCACCGGGAGCGCGATGTAGTCCTCCATGAACCGGCGATAGACGCCCAGCATCCGAAGCGTCTCTTCCTCCGCCTCTGCCTCGGTGGCATGGGCCGTGTGGCCTTCCTGCCAGAGGAACTCGGTGGTCCTCAGGAAGAGCCGGGTCCGAAGCTCCCAGCGGACCACGTTGGCCCACTGGTTGAGCAGCACCGGGAGGTCGCGATAGCTCTGGATCCACTTGGCGAACATCGCGCCGATGATGGTCTCGGAGGTGGGCCGAATCACCAGCGGCTCCTCCAACTCCTTGCCGCCGCCGTGGGTGACCACCGCGGTCTCGGGGGCGAAGCCCTCGACGTGCTCGGCCTCCTTGGCCAGAAAGCTCTGGGGGATGAGCAGGGGGAAGTAGGCGTTCTGATGCCCGGTTTCCTTGAACATCCGGTCCAGGGCCGCCTGCATCTCCTCCCAGATCGCGTAGCCGTTGGGCCGGATCACCATGCAGCCCCGGACCGGGCTGTAGTCCGCCAGCTCGGCTCGGAGCACCAGCTCGTTGTACCAGGCGCTGAAGTCCTGGGCTCGGGAGGTCAGACCTTTGGATTCACTCATCGGTACCGCGCGGGGAAAAGGTTCGTGCCCGGGTCGGATTCGCCACCGACCCTCCGGCGCGAATCCGACGTGTGTGTCAGCGAGACGGGGCGTCGGCCGGCGCCGACCCGTCGTCGGCGAGCCGCGCCGCGAGCAGGGTCTCCACGTCGGCGAGCGGCACCGCCTGCTGGGTGCTTCGCATCAGATCCTTGACCATCACCTCACCCCGGCGCCGATCGTCCGGGCCGAGGACCAGCGCCAGCCGCGCGCCGCGGGCCGTCGCCAGGCGGAGCTGCTTAGCCAGGGCCTGCTCGCCGAGCGGATACTCGACCCGAAAGCCGGCGTCCCTGAGCCGGTGGACCAGGCCCAGGCCCGGCGCCCGGTCGTCGGGCGTCACGAAGGCGACGAACAGGTCGGCCGTGGCGCCCAGTCCGGGAAGGAGGCCGCGCTCGCGGAGCAGCTCGGTCAGTACCACGTCACCCATTCCGAAGCCCAGCGCGGGGAGGTCCACGCCGCCCAGCTGGTGGAGGAGGTGGTCATAGCGCCCGCCGCCGCAGATCGCCCGCAAGGTCCGACCGGCGTCGAACAGCTCGAAGACGGTGCCGGTGTAGTAAGCCAGGCCTCTGACGATGGTCAGATCGAGGTCCAGGAAATCGCCCAGGCCCATCGATTCGAGCGCGTCGAACGTGGTCCGGAGCGGCTCACCCGCCTGGGCGGCGTCCGGGTAGGCCAGCTCGAGATCGGCCCAGGTCCGGATCCCGGGGAGCCCCTCCAGCCGTCCGATCGCGTCCTCGCTCACGCCGGCGGCGATCAGACCGCGGCGCCGGGTCTCGTACTCCCCCCGGCCCAGCTTGTCGAGGGCGTGATAAGCCGCCTCCATCTGCGGGTCGCCGATCCCGGCCTCCCGGAGCAGCACGGTCAGGAGCCGGCGGTCGCTCACCCTGACTCGGACGTCGGTCGCTCCGAGTCCCAGCTCGCGCATCACGTCGATCGCGAGGGCGATGATCTCGGCGTCGCCCGCGGGACCCAGCTCCCCGATCAGGTCGCAGTTGAGCTGGAAATGCTCTCGAAGCCGGCCCCGCTGCTGGCGCTCGTAGCGGAAGAGCTGGGGGATCGTGAACCAGCGGATCGGCTTCTTGAGGCCGTTGGCCCTCGGCGCCACCATCCGGGCCAACGACGGGGTCATCTCCGGGCGGAGCGCCACCTCCCGCCCGCCCTTGTCGGTAAAGTGGTAGAGCTGCCCGACGATCTCGTCCCCGCTCTTCTGGGTATAGAGCTCCAACGCCTCGAGCGGCGGACCGTCCCACTCCTCGAACCCGTATCGAGTGGCCACCCGACGCATGGCGCCGAACACATGAGAGCGCTCGGCGAGCACCTCGGGGTAGAAATCTCGGAAACCGGGCAAGCCCTGGATCGACATGGCGGGAAATATAAGAGGGCGGCCCGGGGCTCGAACCCCGGCAGCCGGGAAAGTCAGAACGGCGCCAGGCCCACCGCGGCCATCACGTCGCCCACGGTATGGAACGAGCCCGTCACCAGGATGGTCCCGGCCCCCCGCGCGGCGAGCTCGAGGGCCTTTGGAAACCGGGGCACCAGGTGCCACTCGGCCCGGGCCGGGGGCCGGCGAGGGTTCTTGAGCCAGCGCCGGAGCCAGCCCAGGTCCCACCGGCGGGTGTCGGCGGTCGGTGCGATGGTCAGGACCCCCACGTCGATCGCCCGGTCGAGCTCCACCAGCATCTCGGGCCAGGCCTTCTCGCCCAAGATGGAGACCACCGCGTGGATCGGACGCGGGGGACGGAGCTGGTCGAGAGCCCGAACCAGGGACCGCATGCCGTCCGGATTGTGCGCCACGTCGAAGAGCCAGCGCCCCCGCCAGTCGAGGCGGCCCGGGACCCGCGCGCGGGCGAAGCCCCGCGCGATCGCGTCTCGATCCGGCCGCCACCGTTCGGGCAAGGCCGCGAGCACGCCGTGCGCGACCGCCGCGTTTCGGCGTTGGTGGGCACCGAGCAGCCCGAGCTCCCCCTCCCACCTCACCTCGGCGGGCATGACCCGAAAGTCGAGCTGCCCGGCCGGGGCGACCGCCCGGACCGACCGGCGCGCCTCCTCCCGGAGCACCGAGATCAGCTCCGGCCGGGTCTCCCCGACCACGAATGGCGCCTCCGGCTTGGCGATCCACGCCTTTTCCCGGGCAATCGCCTCCAAGGTGTCGCCCAGATATCTCTGGTGGTCCATCTCGATCTTGGTAACCGCGCTCACCAGCGGGCGGAGGACGTTGGTGCTGTCGAGCCGGCCGCCGAGCCCCACCTCGACCACCGCGATCTCGGCGCCCCGGGCGGCCAGGTCCGCGAACGCGATGGCGGACGTGACCTCGAAGAAGGTGGCCCCGAGCTCGTCGATCAGGGGCCGGAGCCGGTTGGTCCACATGGCCACCGCGTCGGGCGAGATCGGGACGCCGTCGACCGTCACCCGCTCCCGGAAGTCCACCAGGTGGGGCGAGGTGTACACCCCCACCTTCCACCCGGCCTCCGCCAGGGCCGCGGCAGCGAGGGCCACGACGCTGCCCTTTCCATTGGTTCCGCCCACGTGCACCGCCGGGACCACCCGGTGAGGATCACCGAGCGACGCCAGGAGTTGCTCGGTCCGCTCGAGACCGAACTTGATGGTGGTGGTGCGAGGAAAGAGAAAGGCGAGCGACTGCTGGTAGGAGAGGGGCACCGCTAGGACGGGGCCGCCTCGCTCGACTCCGCGACCCGGTGCCCGAGCATGTGGCGAAGGAGCCGCGCGGTGGTCTCGCGCAGCGAGCTCCGGGGCACCACGTCGTCGACCTGCCCGTGCTCCAACAGGAACTCGGCCGTCTGGAAGCCCTCGGGCAGGTCCTGCCCGATGGTCTGCTTGATCACCCGCTGCCCGGCAAAGCCGATCACCGCGCCCGGCTCGGCCAGGATCACGTCGCCCTGCATCGCGAAGCTCGCGGAGACGCCGCCGGTGGTGGGATTGGTCAGGATGGTGAGGAACGGGAGGGAGGCGCGCTTGAGCTCGGCGATCGCGGCGGAGGTCTTGGCCATCTGCATCAGCGAGAGCACGCCCTCCTGCATCCGCGCTCCGCCCGAGGTACAGACCAGCGCCATCGACGATTTCTTGCCGGCGGCCCGGCGCGCGAGCCGAGCGATCTTCTCGCCCACCACCGACCCCATCGACCCGCCCATGTAGGCGAAGTTCATCACCCCGAGGTGGAGCGGAATGCCCTCGAGCTTCCCCACCCCGGTAAAGATCGCGTCGAGCTGGCCGGTCTTCTGTTGCGAGGCGCGGGTTCGGTCGGGATACTGCTCGAAGCCGAGCGGATCGAGCGGCCGGAGCGACGCATACAGCTCGCGCCAGCTCCCCCCGTCGCTGAGGAGCTCGACGTATTCCTCCGCCGAGAAGCGACGATGGTGGCCACAGTTCGGACAGACGTTGAGGTTCCGCTCGAACTTCTCGCGGATATCGACGTGGTCACACGCTTCGCACTTGTCCCAAGCGTCTCGAGGGATCTCGAGCCGAGCCCGCTGGGAAGCGCGAGGCTTTCTTTCCTTCTTGAACCAAGCCATCACGGCCATGGGCTCATGGCGAAGACCCCTTGATGCGCGATCGCTACAGGGACGTGGAATCTGGCGGTTCCAGTCACGCCGCGCCAGCCCTTGACAGGCAAACCGTTGCTACACATCAGCATAGCCGCCGAGTCGCGAGTCCCAGGCAACCCGGAAGCAGAGCCCCATCGAGATTCCGCAGGACAGCACGAAGGAACCCCCGTACGAGAAGAACGGCAGCGGAATGCCGGTGATCGGCATCAGGTTGATGGTCATTCCCACGTTCTCGAAGACGTGGGTGAACAGCAACCCGAGAACGCCGAACACCACCAGGCTGCTGAAGGTGTCGGTGGCCCGCCGGGCGATCCGGACCAGGGTCAGAAAGAGTGCGAAGAACAGCAACAGCGCCGCCAGCACACCGACGAATCCCAGCTCCTCGCCGACCACGGAAAAAATGAAGTCGGTCGGCTGTTCGGGCAGAAACGCCAGCCGTTTCTGGGGCCCTTGCAGCCAGCCGTTCCCGAACCAGCCGCCCGATCCGATCGCCACTTTCGACTGGATCGCCTGGTAGCCGGAGTGGATCGGATCGGCCTCGGGATTCAGGAACGAGATCAGCCGCTGCTGCTGATACGGCTTGAGCCGGTTCCAGAGCACGATGGCGAAGACACCCATGGCCGAGTTCACCACCCAGATGAAGACCCCTTCGCTGACGTACGTTCGCCAGAGGAGGAGCAGCAGGGTGAGCAGCAGGATCCAGGCGCCCCACCAGCGGGTGTCGACCGCAAGGAGCAGGCTCACCACCGGCGACGCCAGCAAGATCAGGAGCGAGGGCCGCACTCCGGTCCAGAACAGCATGGCGAACAGGATCCCGGCAAACACGATCGCGCTGCCCAGATCGGGTTGCGCCATCACCAGGAGGAAGGGCGCCCCGATGATGAGGCCGGGCTTGACCAGCTGGCGGAGCGTGACGGGCGGCTGGCGGAGCCCGGAGAGGTATCGCGCCAGGAGCAGGATCGTGGCGAGCTTCGCCAGCTCGACCGGTTGGCCGAGTCGATGCCCGCCGATCGCGAGCCAGCTCTTGGAGCTCGCCGCCGTCCCCGCCCCGGTCCCGATGAACAGGGTGAGGACCAGGAGGCCGAGGGCGACGACGTAGAGGCCCGGCGCGGCCCATTCGAGGATCCGCATCGACACCCGGAACGAGACGGTGCCGGCCACGATGGCCAGCCCCATCCATCCGAGCTGGCGCATCCAGGCGTTCTGAGCGTAGGAGGGAACGTCGGTCTGACCCGAGGAGTAGACCATCGCCAGGCCATAGGCGCAGAGCAGCCCCAACACCACCAGGAGGCGGCGGTCCAGCCCGTTCCGGCTCACCGCGGCCTGACGACGGAGTCCGCTGGCAGCTCGGACGCGGTGGTCGCCGAATCCTCCTGGATCATCACCCGGACCGGGGCGTCCTTGACCGACGGATCGATCTGCTCGAGGTAGTGGCGGATCACCTTCACGACGAACGGCGCGACGAACGAGCCGTGGACGGCGAATTCCATGATGCTGCCGACGACGACCTTGGGATGGTCCGCTGGAGCGAAGGCGATGAACCAGCCGTGGTCGGGACCGTGGGCGTTCTGGGCGGACCCCGTCTTGCCGGCCACGTCGATGTCCTTGCCGCCGCTGGCCGCCGCGGTGCCCCGCTGCACCACCTCGACCATCGCGTGGCGCAAGCCCGCCAGCTGTTCCGGCGTGAGCCCGAGGGAGATCGGCTTGGCCGGCCGGTCCGGCGCCACGATGTAGGGTGTGGGGAGGGTGCCGTCTCCCGCCAGCGCCGCGTAGAACCGGACCATGTTGACTAGGGTCTGATCGTCCTCGCCCTGCCCGATCGCCAGGTTGAGGGTCACGGCCGGGCTCCACCCGCGGGGGCCGTAGCGGCGATCGTAGTAGGCCGTCGACGCGGGAAACACCGAGGTCCGCTCGCCCCCGAGGTCGATGCCGGTCGGCTGGCTGAATCCGAGCCGGGTCGCCTCTTCGAGCAGGGTCGGGAGCCCGATCCTGAGCCCCAGTTGGTAGAAGTACACGTCGCAGCTCGACGCGATCGCACTGGTGAGGTCGAGCGAGCCGTGGCCGGCGTGCTTCCAGCAGTGGAAGATCCGATTGCCGAAACGCAGCCCGCCGGTGCAGGGCACGGGCATCCTGGTATCGAAGTCGACCAGCCCCTTCCGGAGCGCGATGACCGCGGTGGCCAGCTTGAAGGGCGACCCCGGCGGAAACGCCCCGTTGATGGCCCGGTTGAGGAGCGGCTTGGCCGAATCGGTGATCAGCGAGCGCCACCGCTGAGACGAGATCCCGCCGATGAACTCGTTGGGATCGAACGACGGCGCCGAGTAGAGCGACAGGATCTCGCCGTCGGGTTCCATCGCGATCAGCGCGCCCCGGGTCTTGGGACGCTCGGCGTTCCAGAGACTGTCGACGTATTCCTGCAGGTCGAGGTCGATGGTGGTCTTGATCGGTTCACCCGACACCGGGCCGAGAGTGGGCGACTCGCCTTCGTCGCGCACCAGCCGGCCCCGGGCGTCGACCTCGATGAACGCCTCACCCTGGACGCCCCGGACCAGGGAATCGTACTGCGCCTCCAGGCCGTCCTTGCCGACCAGCGTGCCGGGCCGGGCGCCGGGATACCGGTCCTTGGCCAGGTCGCTCTCCGACACCTCGGCCACGTAGCCCACCAGGTGGGACACGGCCCGACCGGCGGTGTAGAGCCGGCGGGGCTCGGTCCGGACCACCAGCCCGGGGAGGAGATACCGATGCTCCTCGAGGCGGGCCACCGTCTCGATGCTGGCGCTCGATAGGACCAGCGCGGGCTGGTACGGCGCCGACTGGAACCGCCGCACGATCTGCTCGGCCTCGTCGTCGTCGAGCAGTGCGTACCGGCGAAGCCGCTGGAGAACGGCGCGGAGCGAGTCGCGCGAGCTGGCCAGCAGCTTGACGGTGAATCCCGGCGCGTTCTCCGCGATCGGCACCCCGTTCCGATCGAGGATCAGGCCCCGAGGCGCCTCGAGGGTCAGCCGGCGGAGCCGGTTCTGATCCGACTGGCGCCGGTAATCCTCCTGGCCGATGATCTGGGCCCGGAAGAACGCGCCCAGCAGCACGAGGAAGGCCGCCGCCAGCACCAGGCCGGCGGCCGTGGCCCGCTCCCGAACTCGAAAGGGGGTAAAGGCGACGCTCATTCGTCCAACCGAATCGCCAGCCAATCTCTGAAGATCAACACCACGAGCACACCCGCCAACGCCGTGAGAATCGCCTGGATCGGTGACCAGATGGCGAGCACGCTCGCCAGCTCGGCGGCGGTGGTCCCGCTGGCCAGCAGCAGGATCAGGGTCCGGAGCCAGGTCCCCGCCGCGAACAGTCCAGCGTTCACCAGCAGGTTATCCGGAAAGAACACCGCTCGGCCCCAGGCCGCCAGGTAGCCGACCATGGTGTGGGCCAGCGCCCCTGCGCCGAACCGGGCCGGGGTCAATACGTCCGTGACCAGCCCGACCAGGAATCCGGCCACCGCGGCCACCCCCGGCCGGCTCCGGATCGAGAACAGCAGCAGGGCGAGGAGCAGGAAGTCCGGCGCCGCCCGACTGTCCCAAAGACGGGGCCGGATGTAAAAGTGCGCCGCGACCAACCCGGCGAGGACCAGTCCCACCCGCCAGCGGCGGCGACGGCGCGAGATCGGGCTCATGGCGACCGGGGGGCGAGCGGGCGGTCCTGGCCCGCGGGATACACCAGCACGTGGGTGACGAAGCCCGGGTTGGCGAGGGGGCGAATCCGGTAGATCCGCTCCCAGCCCAGTTCCTCGCGCCGGATCCCGGCCACCCGGCCGACCGGGATGCCCCGAGGGTAGACGCCGGTGAGCCCCGAGGTCAGGATCATGGTTCCCACCGCGACCGTGTCACGATAGGGCACCCCCCGGAGCTCCAGGAACGCCTCGCTCGCGTCGGGCGCCGGCGCGGGCGCCACGATCCCCAGCACGCTCCCATCCTCGGTGATCGCGCTGACCCGGAAGTCGGGATGGGCCCAGGTCATCGCCACCGACGAGCGGGGGCCCGCGCTCAAGACCAGACCCACCAGGCCTTCCGGCGACACCACCGGGCTCCCGGTGACCACGCCCTCGCTCGAGCCCACGCCCAGCGTCAGGGTCCGCCCGTCCGTGGCCGACGGCTGCCGGAGTACCTCGGCGGGCACGGTCCGGAGCTTGACCCGCGACTTGAGACCCAGGAGCTGGCGGAGCTGCTCGTTCTCGGCCCGGAGGGCCGGCAGCGATTGGGCCGAGAGGGCGACCGAGTCACGGGCCGCCGCCACGGTCCGAAACCGGGCCCGGCTGGTGCGTTGCTCTTCGGCGTTCTGTTGGAGCCAGACCAGGGGGGCGAGTGCGGTGGCCCGGATCGAGGTGGCGACGACCAGCGCCCACGACGACGGCATGAGCAGGGCCCCGAGCGACAGCAGAAGACAGATCGACAGCAGGAGCGTGTCGCTCCGGGAGATCGCGCGGCCCAGGCCCGGGCTCATCTCATCTCGTCAGCACGTTGCGATACTTGTCGTACTCGTCGAGGATCCGCCCGGTCCCCCGAACCACACAGGTCAGCGGATCTTCGTCGACGTGGATCGGGAGGCCGGTCTCCTGGGCCAGGAGCAGGTCGAGCCCTCGAATCAAGGCGCCGCCGCCGGTCATCACGATCCCCCGGTCCACGATATCGCTCGCCAGCTCCGGGGGCGTGATCTCGAGCGCGCGCCGGACGGCGTCCACCACCTGCTGGATCGGCTCCTGCACCGCTTCGCGCACTTCGGTCGAGTGAACCCGCACCGTCTTCGGGATGCCGGACACGAGATCTCGGCCCTTCACCTCCATCTCGCGCTCGTCGCCGGTCGGGAAAGCCGAGCCGATCTTGATCTTGATCGCCTCCGCGGTGGGCTCGCCCACGAGGAGGTTGTAGTTCTTCCGCATGAACTGGACGATCGCCTGGTCCAGCTCGTCGCCCCCGGTGCGGATCGAGGTGTCGCAGACGATCCCCGACAGGGCGATGACCGCGATCTCGGTGGTCCCGCCGCCGATGTCGATCACCATGTTGCCGGTGGGCGTCTCGACCGGAAGGCCTACCCCGATCGCGGCGGCCATCGGCTCGGCCACCATCCACACTTCCTTGGCCCCCGCGGTCTCGGCCGAATCGCGCACCGCCCGCCGTTCCACCTCGGTGATCCCGCTCGGCACGCAGACGATCACCTTCGGCTTGACCCGGAAGACATGCTTGTCGATGATCGTCTTGAGAAAATGCCGGAGCATCTTCTCGGTGACTTCGAAGTCGGCGATCACGCCGTCCTTGAGCGGCCGGACCGCGATGATCCCCTCGGGCGTCCGGCCCAGCATCCGCTTCGCGTCGAGGCCGTACGCCTTCGGCTCGCCGCTCGAGCGATCGATCGCCACGACCGACGGCTCGTTCAGCACGATGCCTTCACCCTTGACGTAAATGAGGGTGTTGGCCGTGCCGAGATCGACCGCAATCTCGTTCGCGGGAATGAGCGAGTCGAATTTGAAGAACGGAAACTTCATGGTTTGAGACCGCCCCCCGGGCGTGACCTAACGTAATGGCGCACAAGAACATCGACAAGGCGGACGGTCGCCCGGCCGGCGGCCCGGCAGGCCTTCAGCCCGTGCTTCCGAAGCCGCCCTCTCCGCGTTCCGAAGCAGGTAACGTTTCGACAGTTTCGAATTGCACGGCTTCCACCCGGGCCACCACCAGCTGAGCGATCCGCATCCCCCGGCTCACCCGGAACGGCTCCGCCCCCAGGTTGATCAACCCGACCTTGAGCTCCCCCCGGTAGTCGCTGTCGATGGTCGCCGGGGTATTGGGCAGGGTGATGCCGTGCTTGATGGCGAGGCCCGAGCGGGGGCGGATCTGGACCTCGTGCCCGGCCGGAATGGCGACCGCGAAGCCGGTCGCGAAGAGCCGCCGCTCCATCGGCTGGAGCTCGGCCTCCTCCGCGCTGGCGATGTCCGAGCCGGCCGACCCGACGGTTTGCTGGGCCGGCAGGGGCAGCCCCTCGCCGTGGGGCAGCCGCTGGATCTGGATGGTGACCACGGCGTCAAAGAACCGACGCGACGTCAACCAGCGGCAGGCCGAACGCCTCCGCCACCCCCGGATAGACCACCTTGCCCTCGACCACGTTGAGCCCCAGGCGGAGCGACTCGTCCCGGCGGCAGGCCTCCTGCCAGCCCAGCTTGGCCAGGGTCCGGGCGTAGGAGAGCGTGGCGTTGGTCAGCGCCAGGGTCGAGGTCCGGGGCACCCCGCCCGGCATGTTCGCCACCGCGTAGTGCAGGACCCCGTCGACGAAGTAGATCGGGTTCTCGTGGGTGGTCGGCTTGATGGTCTCCACGCAGCCGCCCTGGTCGACCGCCACGTCCACGATCACGGCGCCCTGCTTCATCAGTTTGAGATCCTCGCGCCGGATCAACCGGGGGGCCTTGGCGCCGGGCAGGAGGACCGCCCCGACCACCAGGTCGGCCCGGGCGATGGCGCCCAGGATGTTGTGCCGGTTGGAGTAGAGGGTGGTGACGTTGGCCGGGAGGACGTCGTCGAGGTACCGGAGCCGCTCGAGCGACAGGTCCAAGATGGTGACGTTGGCCCCCATGCCGGCCGCCATCTTGGCCGCATTGATCCCCACGACCCCGCCGCCGATGATCGCCACGTCGGCCGGGGCCACCCCGGGAACGCCGCCGAGCAGGACCCCCCGGCCCCCGTACAGCTTCTCGAGGTACTTGGCCCCCTCCTGCACCGCCATCCGGCCGGCCACCTCCGACATCGGGGTGAGGAGCGGCAGCTCGCCGTCTTTCAGCTGGACCGTCTCGTAGGCCACCGCCACCGCCTTCGAGTCGATCACCGCTCGGGTCAGCTCCTCCGCCGCGGCGAAATGGAAGTAGGTGTAGATCAGCTGTCCGGCCCGCATGTGAGGCCATTCAGGCTGGATCGGCTCCTTGACCTTCATGATCATCTCCGCCTTGGCCCAAATCTCCTTGGCGGTGGGGAGGATCTTCGCGCCCGCCTCCACGAACGCCTCGTCGGGGAAGCCGCTTCCCTGGCCGGCGTCCTGCTCCACGTAGACCGTGTGCCCCGACTCGGATAGGACCAGCGCGCCGGCCGGCACCAGGGCCACCCGGTTCTCGTTGGTCTTGATCTCCTTCGGCACGCCAATGATCATCGTTCGATTCCTCGAGAGATGGGCGTCCTGCCCGTAGTTCTATCCCAACCGCACCAGCGCCTGTCGCTCGGGCCGGAAGAACTCGGCCGCCAGCGCAGCCACGTCGTCCCGGGTCACCCGATCGACCGTCGCCTCGACCTCGTCGAGCGGACGATAACGATCGTCGTTGAGCACGAACCCCGCCAGTCGGTGCATCCGGCTGAGGGGGTTCTCCAGGGCCAGCAGCAGCTGCCCCTTGAGCTGTTGCCGCCCGCCCGCCAGCTCCTCCTCCGTGAGCCCCGACTCGGCCAGCCGGGCCAGCTCGCCCCGAACCGCGTCGAGCGCCTGGGCGGCGGTCCCGGGCTGGGTGCCCACGTACACCCCGATCAACCCCGTCGCCCGGTAGAAGTGCTGGTAGGCGTACACCGTGTACGCGAGACCCAGCTCCTCCCGGATCCGCTGGAACAGCCGGCTCGACATCCCGCCGCCAAGCACGTTGGTGATGATGGCCAGGGCGTACCGGCGCGGGTCGCAGGCCTCGAAGGTGTCGGTCCCGAACACCAGATGGCTCTGGGCCGTTTCGCGGGCCACCACCTGCTCCGTCCCCCGCGCCGCCGGCTCAGCCGCGACCGGCGGCGTCGGCGGGCGGCGATCGTCCGTCGCGAACCAGCCCTCCTTCGCCAGCGTCTCGAGCACCCGATCGTGGTCCACCTGTCCGGCGGCCGCGATGACGCAGTTGCCGGGATAGTAGCCCTCGGTGTGGGCCGCCCGGAGGGCATCGGCCGAGAGGGACCGTACCGTCTCGGGGGTCCCGAGAATGGAGTAGCCGTAGGGGTGCTCGGGCCAGAGCGCGCGGGCGTGGAGCTCGAAGACCAGGTCGTCGGGGGTGTCCTCGACCGACTTGATCTCTTCCAGCACCACGTTTCGCTCCAGCTCGAGGTCGCTCTCCCGAAGCAGCGGCCGGCGCACCAGGTCGGTGAGGATATCGATGGCGAGGGGGAGATCCACGTCGAGAACGTGGGCCTGGTAGCTGGTCTGGTCCCGGGAGGTGTAGGCGTCGAGCGCGCCGCCCCGGACCTCGAGCTCCCGGGCGATGTCGCGGGCCGGGCGGCGCTCGGTGCCCTTGAACACCAGGTGCTCGAGCAGGTGCGCCGCCCCCATCCGGTCGCGGGCCTCGTGGGCGCTCGCCGAACGGACCCAAATGCCCACCGCAGCCGAGCGAAGCCCGGGCAGCTCCTCGGTGAGCACGGTCAGCCCGTTCGGTGCGACCGTCCGGTCGAGCCGATCGTCCAGTCGATCCCTGACCACCGACTACTCCTTGGGCAGCAGGGCCTTCCGGCTGAGCTTCATCCGCCCGCGATCGTCCACCTCGAGGAGCTTGACCTTCACGATCTCACCCTTCTTGACCACGTCCTCGGTCTTCTCGGTTCGACCGTGCTGGAGCTCGCTGATGTGGAGCAAGCCTTCGACGCCCGGCAGGATCTCGACGAAGGCGCCGAACGCCGTGGTGCTCTTGACCGGGCCTTCGTAGGTCTTGCCGACCTCGGGCTCGGTGGTGAGCGCGGCGATCATCTCGCGGGCCTTCTCGCCCGCCTCGCCGCCCACCGCGGCGATCGTCACCAGGCCCGAGTCCTCGACGGAGATCTTGGCGCCCGTGGCGTCCTGGATCCCGCGGATGGTCTTGCCCTTGGGACCGATCACGTCGCCGATCTTGTCGGGCTTGATCGTCATCGTGAAGATCCGGGGAGCGTAGGGCGACATCTCCGCCCGCGCCGCCGAGAGCACCTTCTTCATCTCGCCCAGGATGTGGAGGCGACCCTCCCGGGCGTTCTCGAGTGCCTCCTGCATGATCGCGAGATCGAGGCCCTCGATCTTGATGTCCATCTGGATCGAGGTGATGCCGCGCTCGGTGCCGGCCACCTTGAAGTCCATGTCGCCCAGGTGGTCTTCGCTGCCGAGGATGTCGGTCAGGATGGCGACCTTGTCGCCCTCCTTGATCAGCCCCATCGCCACGCCGGCGCAGGCCGCCTTCATCGGCACGCCGGCATCCATCAGCGCGAGCGAACCGCCACAGACCGACGCCATCGACGAGGAACCGTTCGACTCCAGGATCTCCGACACCACCCGCATCGTGTACGGGAACGAGTCGAAGTCCGGGAGGAGCGGCTGAAGCGCCCGCTCGGCCAGGGCCCCGTGCCCGATCTCCCGCCGGCTGGTGCCCCGAATCATCCGGACTTCGCCGGTCGAGTAGGGCGGGAAGTTGTAGTGGAGCATGAACGACTTGGTGGCTTCGCCCTGGACGTCGATCGAGTCGATCCGCTGCTCGTCGTCGCTGGTCCCGAGGGTCACCGCCACCAGGGCCTGGGTCTGGCCCCGGGTGAAGAGCGCGGAGCCGTGAACCCGCGGCAGGAGCCCGACCTCGATCGAGATCGGCCGGACCGTGGTGAGATCGCGGCCGTCCACTCGCTCGCCCTTGTCGAGCACCTGGGCCCGCATGACCCGGTACTCGATTTCGCCGAGCTCGTGGTGGGCGTCGCGGACCTTCTCGGGATAGGCGGCCGTGAGCGCGGTAAGGGCCTTGTCCTTGATCGCCTTGACCGCGGCCGAGCGGCCGGCCTTGTCCTTCTGGTTGATGGCCTTGGCCATGTCCTTCTCGGCCAGGGAGCGAGCCTTCGCCACCACCTCGGCGTCGACCTCGGGAGCGGTCCACTCCATCTTCGGCTGCGCGGCCTTGCGGATCAGCTGCTCCTCGATCGCGATCAGGTCGCGGATGCCCTTCTGGGCCACCTTCAGCGCCTCGAGCACCTCGGCCTCCGAGATTTCGAGCGCCCCGCCCTCCACCATCGCGATCGAGTCCTTGCCGCCGCTCACCGTGAGGTCGACGCTCGAAACCTCGAGCATCTGGAAGGTCGGATTGAGGACCCACTTGCCGTCCACCCGCCCGACCCGAACGGTGGCCAGCGGCCCGTTCCAGGGAATCGAGGAGATCGAGAGCGCCGCCGAGGCGGCGGTCGCGCCGAGGATGTCGGCGTCATGCTCCTGGTCGGCGGAGACCACCGTCACGAAGACCTGGACTTCGTTCTTGAACCCTTCCGGGAAGAGCGGCCGGATCGACCGGTCGATGATCCGGCAGGCCAGGATCTCCTTGTCCGAGAGCCGTCCCTCTCGCTTGATGAACCCGCCCGGGATCTTGCCCGCGGCGTAGGTCTTCTCGCGATACTCGACGGTCAGGGGAAAGAAGGGCAGCGTGGAGATGTTCGGGCTGACGGTCACGGCGGCCAGGACGACGGTCTCGCCGAACTGGATCAGACAGGAACCGGCGGCCTGCCGGGCGAGTCGCCCCGACTCGAGGATCAGCGGTCGGCCGGCGAACTCTTTTTCGATTCGATGCACGGTGTTCTCCCAAAAGGCGTGCGGACCAGGGCCCAATGCGCCGAGGGCGCCCCGAAGGAAACGGGGCGCCCTCGCGCGCATGGAGCACTAGTGCCGGAGGCCGAGCTCCTGGATCAGGGCACGGTAGGTCGACAGGTCGCTGTTTCGCAGGTAGGTCAGCAGGCGCCGTCGCCGACCCACCATCTTCAACAGCCCGCGTCGGCTGTGATGATCTTTCGAATGGGCCTTGAAGTGATCGGTGAGGGAGTTGATCCGCTCGGTGAGCATCGCCACCTGCACCTTGGCCGACCCCGTGTCGGTGTCGTGCACCCGGTGCTTGAGCATCGTCCCCTGCTTGTCGTACCCCATGTTCTCTCGTCCTTGACCCCGAAGCCCGGGGCGTCGTTCCGTAAACCTAAGTGTTTGTAGCCCAGCAATATAACGCCTGAACCGTCGATCGATCAAGTTCCCCCGTCCCCAGCCCCCTCGGCCGCCCTCCTGGACACCGGGTACGACCCCGTCGCCCCGAGACTCGGATCGGCCTTGACCATCGGCCGCCCGGTCCGCCGAAGCCAGCTCGAATAGAGGGTGTCCCGATGGACCATCCGGGCCACCAGGACCGCGATCACGGTCGCCATCATCAGCGGGAGCATGATGGCATAGTCGTTGGTGATCTCGAACACCAGGAGGATCCCGGTGATCGGGGCCCCCGTGGCCGCCGCCACCACCGCCCCCATCCCCACGATGGTGTACGCCTCGGCCGAGAGCGGCAGGGCCGGAAAGAGGCGCTCCAGCCCGACCCCGACCGACGCCCCCAGCGAGGCGCCCACGAACAGCGATGGGGTGAAGACCCCGCCCGACCCGCCGGTGTTCAGGGTGATGGCCGTGGCGATGATCTTCCCGATGGCCAGCGCCGCCAGCACGAACCAGGGCAGCTGCCGGAACACGTCCAGGTGAATCTCCACGTGCCCCCTGGTGGTCAGGAGGCCGCCCGACATCGCCGCGATGGCCCCGACCGTGACCCCACCCAGGACCGGGAGCAGCAGCGACGGGGTGGCCCGCCGCCACCGGGCGGCGGCGATCCGGTCCTCCACCTTCACGAACAGGGCCGAGACCAGCCCCGCCAGAATGCCGAGCAGCGGGAAGAAGACGAAGATCTCGCGGTAGAAGGTGAAGCCGTATTCGGTCGAGATCGGAAAGGCCGGATGGTTCCCGAACACCGCCCGCGAGCACACCGCGGCCACCACGCTCGCGACCACCACCGGCGCGAACGCCCCGGTCGCGAACGACTTGAGGATCTCCTCCAGCGCGAAGAACGCCCCCGTGAGGGGCGCGTTGAACGCGGCCGAGATCCCCGCCGCCGCGCCGGCCCCGACCAGGAGCCGGCGCTTCGAGGGGCGGAGATAGAGGGCCTTCCCGATCCGGGAGGCGATCGCGGCGCCGAATACGGCGACCGGCCCCTCGCTCCCGGCCGATCCGCCGCACCCGATGGTGATCGCGCTCGCCGCCGTCTTGGCCACCGCGGCTTTGGTGGGGAGATCGCCCTTCCTGGTCGCGACCGCGAGTGCCACGTCCGGCACGTTGAGCCCGTCGTAGCCGTCGCCCAGGCGCTTCATCACCCAGTAGGCGACCGACAGCCCGACCCCGGTCAGCACCGGCCGGTAGGCCCACCCGCCGGTCTTGGGGAGGTAGTGGAGCGGCCACTCCACCAGGGCTCGGTACGCCCACTCGATCGACTTGTAGAACACCACCACGCCGCCGGCACCCAGGACCCCGATCGCCACGGCCAGCGCCAGGGTAAAGGCGTCGTCGCCCGGACCCGGCCGGCGGAGCCGGCGGAGGGCCCGGAGCCATTCGCGCCGAAGCCGGCGGCGGAGTGCTTCCTGAGGTTGGTTCACCGCCCGGCTCACAGGCCGAGCAGGCGGCGGATGTCGTTCGAGAAGGCCAGCAGCATCAGGAGGACGATCGCCACGAGCCCGGCCACCGTGAGCCATTCGCGGATCCGGCCCGTGACCGGCCGTCGGGTCACGCCCTCGGCCAGCAGGAAGAGGAACTGTCCCCCATCCAGCAGCGGAATCGGGAGGAGATTCAGCACGGCCAGGTTGACCGAGATCATCGCCATGAAGGTCAGGTACGACTCGGCCCCCAGGCGCGCGCTCTGGCCAGCCTGCATCCCGATCGAGATCGGACCGCCCAGCTCGCGGGTGGACACCTGGCCCGCGAACATGCCCTTCACGACCGAGACGATCGTGGTGGCCATGGCGCTGGTGAGCCGGAGCCCCCGCCCCGTGGCGGCCCCCAGACCGATCGGCTCCCGCGCCTCCGGGTAGAGCGGGCCCGCGATCCCGAGCCGGCCGACGGTATGGACCACGCCGTTGGAGTCGGCGAGCGACTCCGGCGCCGGCGTGGCGTGAAGGGTCTGCCGGCCGCCGGCCCGGCCAACTAGGACGTCGACCTCCTTCCCCGCGTTCGCGGAGATCACGTCGACCATGTCGCTCCAGTGAGCCACCGGGGCACCGGCCAGGGCCAGGACGGTGTCGCCGGCGGCGAGGCCGGCCTGGGCGCCCGGTCGGCCGGGAATCACGCCCAGGATGACGGCCGGCAGATCGGGTCCCACGGCGCGAAGGACGGCCCGCCGTCCGTCGAGGTCATGGCTCGGCAGCACCAGGGCAACCCCGCCGGCCCGACGGAAGTCGACCCGCACCGTGTCGCCGGGGGCGTCGAGGACCGCGCGCTGGAACGCCTCCCAGGTCGCGACCGAGGCGCCGTTCACGGCCGTGATCTCGTCGCCCGGCTGCACCGCGGCGAGGGCCCGGGCGCCAGACGGGAGCCCGGTGGTGTCGACGGCAGCCAGTGGGGTCAGCGGCGAGACCGGGAGTCCGCCGAGGTAGAGCACCCCGGTGAAGATGGCCCAGGCGAAGAGCACGTTCATCGTCACCCCGGCGAGGATGACGATCATCCGGACCCACACCGGCTTGCTCTCGAAGAATCGATCCTCGGGAACCGCCACGCCCTCGGCGGCGCCTTCCAGCACGGCGCTGGAGGGATCTTCCAGGCGGCTCGCCATCTTGACGTACCCGCCGAGCGGAATCCAGGAGACGGAGTACTCGGTTTCGCCCCGGCGGAAGCTCAGCCAGCGGATCGGCGCGCCGAGGCCCAGCGAAAAGCGGTGGACGTAGATCCCGGCGGCCTTGGCCGCCACGAAGTGTCCCAGCTCATGCACGAACACCAGGACGCCGATCACGACGACCGTGGCCACTATGGTCAGACCGGCACCGCCCAAAGAACCCTCGTAAGTCCAAGTCGGACCGCAAAATAGGACCCCGGCACGGCGCGGGCAAGCGGAGCCCCTTTCACCCTGCCCAGGAGCCATTGCGGACCCCTTCGGCTCGCCTTACACTCCCGGGAACTTCCACTCCGGTCGGTGAACTTGGCGCCTCACCAGGACGTCACGAGCCTCCTGCTCAAGTGGCGGAAGGGCGATCAGGACGCGCTCGACCAGATGGTCCCGCTCGTCTATGGCGAGCTCCACCAGATCGCCGCCCGGCTGATGCGGGGCGAGCGCGAGGACCATACCCTTCAGGCCACCGCGCTGGTCCACGAAGCGTACGCTCGGCTGGTGCAGGCGGACGTGCCCTGGGAGGACCGCAGCCACTTCTTCGCGGTGGCCGCGCGCCAGATGCGGCGGATTCTGGTCGACCACGCCAAGGCCCGCGGGCGGCAGAAGCGGGGTGGCGGGCAGGCGGCGCTCACTCTGGAGGAGTCGATCGCGGTGACGCCGGACACCTCCTCCGGCCTGGTCGAGCTCGACGAGGCGCTCGAGCGATTGAACCAGCTCGACGAGCGGAAAGCCAAGGTGGTGGAGCTGCATTATTTCGGCGGGCTCACCTACGACGAGATCGCCGAGGCGCTAACGATCTCGCCGGCCACCGTGGACCGGGACCTGCGCTTCGCCAAGGCCTGGCTCTATCGCGAGCTCGCCCAGGACAGGTAATGGACCCGGTTCGCTGGCAGCGGATGCAGGACCTGTTCGAGCAGGCCAGCTCGCTCGACCCCGCCCAGCGCTCGTCGTACCTCGATTCGCTCTCCCTCGACGACCCCACCCTCCGCGACGACCTCGAATCGCTCCTCCAGGCGGCCGACCAGGCCGGCCAGTTCATCGACGGCGCCATCTCGGGCGCGACCGCCACCCGCGGGGCGCCACCGCTCGGCCCCGGCGCCCGGGTCGGCCGGTATCGGGTGGTGCGCGAGATCGGGCGAGGCGGCATGGGCGCGGTGTTCCTCGCCGAGCGGGCCGACGACGAGTTTCGGCAGCAGGTGGCCCTCAAGGTGGTGCGCGACGCCGAGCTCCGCCCCGACCTCCCCCGCCGGCTCAGAGCCGAGCGGCAGATCCTGGCCCGCCTGGCCCATCCGAACATCGCGATGCTGCTCGACGGCGGCACCACCGACGAGGGCACGCCCTACTTCGTGATGGAGTACGTCGACGGGCTCCCGATCGACCGGTATGCGGACCTGCACCGGCTCGACGTGCCGGCCCGGCTGGCTCTGGTGAGGCGGGTGGCCGACGCGGTCCAGCACGCCAACCGCAACCTGGTCATCCACCGCGACCTCAAGCCCAGCAACATCCTGGTCACCGCGGACGGCACCCCCAAGCTGCTCGACTTCGGGATCGCCAAGCTGCTGGCCGCCGACCCGGACGTCGACCCGGCCGTGACCCGGACGGCCGTCCGGCTCCTGACGCCAGCGTACGCGAGTCCCGAGCAGATCCTGGGCAACGCCGTCTCCGCCGGGACCGACGTCTACTCCCTGGGGGTGGTCTGCTACGAGCTCCTGACCGGCCGGCTTCCCTACCCCGGCGCCCGGCACGACCTCCGCCACCTCGAGCGGGCGGTGGTCGAGGCCGAGTCGATCGCGCCCAGCCGGGCGGTGACCCAGCCCGCCGAAGATGCCCCGCCGCCGGCCGACCTCGCCGCCCGCCGCCGGACCACCGTCGACAGACTCCGGCGGACCCTGAGCGGCGACCTCGACGTGATCCTCCGGACCGCGCTCCGGAAAGAGCCCGAGCGGCGGTATCGGACCGTGGCCGACTTCGCCGACGATCTCGGCCGCCACCTCGAGGGCCGGCCGGTGGCGGCCCGCCCCGACACGGTCGGCTATCGGGTGGGGAAGTTCGTCGGGCGCCATCGCCTGGCCGCGACCGCGACCCTCGTCGCCCTGGCGGTGGGCGGCGCGAGCATCGCCTTCTCGGGCGCCCGGCTGGCCCGGGAGCGGGACCGCGCCGTGGCCTCCGCTGAGCGGGCCGAGGCGGTGTCGACCTTCCTCACCAATCTCTTCCGCCTGGCCAACCCGGAGGAAACCGACGGCCGGGCCCTCACCGCCAAGGATCTCCTGGACCGGGGCGTGGGCGACCTGGACCGCGACCTAGCCGGGCGGCCCCTCCTCCAGGCCACCATGCTCAACACCATCGCCCAGGCCTACATCAAGCTGGGCCAGAGCGACTCGGCCAAGGGGCTCCTGGACCGGGCCCTGACCCTCCGCGAAACGGCCCTGGGCCCGGACGATCCCGAGGTAGCCCGGACCCTGCTGGTGGCCGGGGAGCTCGACTACGAGCAGGGCCGCTACGACTCGGCGCTCGCCAAGCTGCGGCGGGCCGTGACCATTCAACGGGCGACCCTCGCCCCGAACGACACCGCCCTGGCCCTCGGCCTCAACGACCTGGGATGGATCGAGTACGAGTTCGGGCGCCTCGCCGTGGCCGAGTCGCTCCACCGGCAGGCCCTGGCGATCCGGACCGAACGGCACGGTCTCCATCACCTCGAGACGGCCGAGAGTCAGAACAACCTCGCGGTCGTGCTCCAGGCGGCGGGACGGACCGCCGAGGCGGAGAAGCTCTACCGGGCGGCGCTGGCGACCCGCACGACCGAGTCCGGGCCGAACAGTCCGATCACCGGCTTCACCGCCAACAACCTCGCCGCCCTGCTCGAAGCCAAGGGCGACCTCGCCCCGGCCGAAACCCTGTACCGCCGGAGCCTGGCCGTCAGCGAAGCGGCCTTCGGCCGCGACAACCCGAGAGTCTCAACCTCGCTGGTGAACCTCGGTCGCCTGCTGGGACGGTTGGAGCGGTGGGACGAAGCGGAGGGATATCTCCAACGGGCCCTGGCGATCGATCGCGGCGCCGGCGAGAACCACCCCTACACCGCCTACGACCTCCGGACCCTGGGCGACCTGATGCTCACCAAGGGCGACCTGCCAGCCGCCGAGCGCTACTACCGGCAGGCCCTTGCCATCTACGGCCGGCTCGGATCGGAGGGCGAGGTCTCGACCGGTTCGGTGCTCCGCGGACTGGCCCTGCTCCACCTCCAGCGGAACGAACCTGCGCCGGCGGAGTCGCTGCTCCGGCGGGCGATCACCCTCTGGACCGGCCAGATTCCGCCGGAGCAGCTCGACTTCCAGCACCTCCGCGCCCTGCTGGGCGAGTCGCTGGCCGACCTGGGTCGCTACGCCGAGGCGGAGTCGCTGCTGGTGGCCAGCCGACGGGTATTGGTTACCAGCCTGCCGGCCAACGACCCCCGCCGGGTTCGTGCCCGGGCCGCCCTGGCCCGGATCCTGGTCGCCACCGGCCGCGCCGCGGACACCACCGGCCTCGGCGAGCCCTGAGCGTCAGCCCCGCCCGTCGCGCAGGAAGGGGTGGGCGGCCGCCAGCAGGGACTCCACCTCCCGGCGCAGATCCGCGTCCTCCCCGCAGGACCGCTCGAGGAACGCCGGCCGATCCGCGGGCGCGAGCCGGCTCGCGGCCTCGAAGAGCTCCGCCAGCCGGCGCCATCGCTCCGGATGCATCGGGCGCTCTCCAGTCACGGAATCGTGATGCCGATCCCGAACTGGAGCACGTTGGGGTTGAGATTGACCCCGAGCGACACGCCGTTGAGGTCCGCCCCGGTGTTCGAGGATCCGAAGTAGCTCACGTAGGGCGTCAGGGCCGCGCCGGTGCCGAGGGGGATGTCGTAGCCCAGGCCGCCGCTCCACATCAAGCCTTCACCCACCAGGGTGGCGATGTCGTTCTCGATGACCGCCCGCACGCCACCCACCGCGCCCTTGAGGAAGAACCCGGCCGTCCGGCTCGGATAGGCCACGAACACCACACCGGCGGTGGCGATTCGGCGCTGCAGGCCATCGCTGTTCTTGATCCAGCCCGTCCCCTCGACCCCGACCTGGAGATTGGGCGAGACGGTGCCGCCGAATCGGGCGTAGCCGGCGACCCCGTCGAGCCGCTTGCTGAGATCCACGCCGCCGCAGTCCGAACAGGTGAGCCCGGCCGACCCCGCGCCGGCCCCGATCGACAGGAAGAACCCGTGCCGGGGGCTGTCCTGGGCGGCGAGGGGAAGAGCGAACAGGCAGGTGAGCAACAGCGGGGTGAGACGGCGCATCCGGGACGCTCCTGGTTGAGAGGGGTCTACCAGGGAAGCGACGACGAGGCGGTGATTCCCTCACTCGCGACCAATCGGCGGTCCGGCCCTCACGTCCCGACTCAGGCCTCGAGGAAGCGCCTGGCCTCGGCCCGGGCCCGGGCGTCGGCGGCCAGAACGGCCTCGAGGGTGTCGACCGGCGCCGGGCGATGGCGCTCCAGCACTGCTTCGACCACCTCGGCGATCCGCCCGAACGCCACCTTCCCGGCCAGGAACGCGGCGACGGCCTCTTCGTTGGCCCCGTTGAACACGCAGGGGGCCGTGCCTCCCGCCTTCCCCGCGGCGATCCCCGCGGCGTAGGCCCGAAACACGTCGCGCCGGACCGGCTCGAACGTCAGGGGCCCGGCCTCGACCGGGTCGAACCGGCGGACGCCTTGGTCGGGGAGTCGCTCGGGATGGGTCAGGGCGTAGAGGATCGGGAGCTCCATGGTGGGGAACCCGAGCTGGGCCAGCACGCTCCCGTCGGGAAACTCGACGAAGGCGTGGACGATGCTCTGCGGATGCACCACGACGTCGATGGCCTCGTAGGGCAGCTCGAAGAGAAAGTGCCCCTCGATCACCTCCATGGCCTTGTTGGCCAGGGTGGCGCTGTCGACGGTGATCTTGCTGCCCATCTGCCAGGTGGGATGGTTCAGGGCCTCCACGACCGTGGCGCCCGCCACCCGGTCCGGCTCCCAGGTTCGAAACGGCCCCCCCGAGGCGGTCAGGATCAGCCGCGAGGGCGGGGCGCTCTTCCCGACCAGACACTGGAGCACGGCGCTGTGCTCGGAGTCGATTGGAACCAGCTCGCCACCACCCGCCCGCCGGGCCTCGGCGACCAGGTGTCCCGCCACCACCAGCGATTCCTTGTTGGCCAGCGCCACCCGCTTCCCCGCCCGGAGCGCGGCCAAGGTCGCCTCCAGCCCGGCGAACCCCACCACCGCGTTGACCACGATGTCGGCGTCGGGATGGACCGCGGCCTCGAGCAGACACTCCCGACCGCAGGGGAACCCGGCCTGGCCGTTGCCCCGGGCCAGGCCGGCGAACCGGGGCCTCCACTCGGCCACCTGCCGCTCGAGCAGCTCCACGTTGGCGCCCGCCGTGAGAGCCACCAGCTCGAACCGGTCGGGATGGCGCCGGAGCACCTCGAGGGTGGAGCACCCGATCGAGCCGGTGGAGCCGAGGAGGGCGACGCCAGACATGGGCGGAGGCTAGAGCACTCCGAAGAGACGGTACAGCATGGCGCCGACCGGAAGAACGAAGTAGAGCGAGTCGAGCCGGTCCAGGACGCCGCCGTGGCCGGGAATCAGGTGACTCGAGTCCTTGACCCCCGCCTCTCGCTTGAACAGCGACTCCGCGAGATCACCGATCTGCCCGACCACCGAGAGCACCAAGCCCATGGTCACCACCTGCCAAAGCGGCACGTCGAACCCCGACGGCGCGAGCGCCAGGCGGTCGTAGAGCACCGCGGCGACGACCCCGCCGATCACGCCGCTCACCGCGCCCGCCCGGGTCTTCCCGGGGCTTACCACCGGCGCCAGCTTGGGCCCGCCGATCATCCGGCCGCCGTACATCGCGGCCGAGTCGCAGACCCAGATCACCGCCAGCGGGAAGAACACCGCCCAGGTGGCGGGCCAATGCCGCGGTGGCCCGATCCCGTAGCGGATCCCGAGCACGAAGCTGGGCAAGGCGCCGCAGTAGAGCGGGATCAGGACCGTGGTGGCCGCGGCGGCCAGGGGCCGGTCGGTCGGCGCCCGGGCCGCCAGGGTGACGCTCAACGCCAGCAGCACCAGAAGCGCAAGCACGAACCAGCTCGACGGCGCCGCGACCGACCAGGTCAGCACCCCGAAGCCGGCCCCTGGCACGCCCTGGCCGTAGAGCAGCCAGACCCCGGCCGGAAAGAGCGCGCTGACCAGCACCGCCAGCCAGCCGATCGGCCCGGTCCCCTGCCGCCGGGCGATGCCCACCAGCTCGGACGCGCCCAGGGCGGCCAGGAGGATGACCAGCAGGGCCAAGAGAGCCCCGCCCCAGTACACGATCCCGATCGCGACGGGGATCGCGATCGCCGCGACGAGCAGCCGCTGAACCTGATTCGACATGGATCGCTCCCGCCCAGCCGCGGGTTACGAGTCGGTGGAGACTCGACCGAAGCGGCGCTCGCGCCGCTGATAGTCGAGGATGGCCTGGAAGAAGTGCTCGCGGTCGAAGTCCGGCCAGAGCACGGGCGTCACGTAGAGCTCGGCGTAGGCCAGCTGCCAGAGGAGAAAATTCGAGATCCGAAGCTCGCCGGAGGTCCGGATCAGGAGATCGGGATCGCCCCAGGGCGCGGTGTAGAGCCGCTCGGCGATCGCGGCCTCGTCGATCGCGTCGGGCTCCAACCGGCCCGCCTTGACCTCGTCGGCCAGGAGGCGGGCCACCATCACCAGCTCGGCGCGCGAGCTGTAGGAGACGCAGATGTTGAGACCGAGCCGGGTCCCGCCGGCGGTCGTCGCCTCGACGAAATCCACGGCCTTCTTGGCCGGCGGCGTGAGCCGGGTGAGATCGCCGAGCATCCGGACCCGGACGCCCTGGCCCAGGAGCTCCTCGGTCTGGGTCGCGACGTACTGCTGAAGCAGCGCCATCAGGGCTTCGACCTCCTCGGGGGGCCGCTGCCAGTTCTCCTGACTGAAGGCGAAGAGGGTGAGGGTCTCGACCCCGGACTGGATCCCGGACTCGACGATCCGCCGGACCGACGCCATGCCGGCCTGGTGGCCCGCCGGGCGTGGCAGGTTGCGACGCTTGGCCCACCGCCCGTTGCCATCCATGATGACGGCCACGTGGCGGGGCACCGCGCCCTGGATCCGTACCCGGGCGAGCAGGTCGTCGGCGGAGACGGTCACACCTCCATGATCTCCGCTTCTTTGGACTGGGTCAGCTCATCGGTCAGCTTCACGTGGTCGTCGGTCAGCTTCTGGACGTCCTTCTCGGCCCGGGTCGTCTCGTCCTCGGAGACATGCTCGAGCTTCTTCAGCTTGTGCAACGCGTCGGTCCGGGCGTGGCGGACGGCGATCCGGCCTTCCTCGGCGAGCTTGTGGATCACCTTCACCAGCTCCCTCCGGCGCTCCTCGGAGAGCGCCGGAATCGGGACCCGGATCAGGGTGGCCTGGCTGGCCGGGTTGAGGCCGAGGCCGGCGTCGCGAATGGCCTTCTCGATGGCCTGAGTGAGCCCCTTGTCGAAGGCCTGGACCGTGATCATCCTCGGCTCCGGCGCCGACACCATGCCCACCTGATTGAGCGGCACCTGGGTGCCGTAGGCCTCGACCCGCACCGTATCGAGCAGGTGCACGCTGGCCTTGCCGCTCCGGATCGACGAGAACTCCCGCTTGGTGTTCTCGATCGCCTTGTCCATGCCCTCGCGGGCCTGCTTGAGAATGTCTGGAATGGTCATCGCACGATCGTCCCCACCCGCTCGCCCGACAGCACCCGGGCGATGGAGCCGGGCTGGTTAATGTTGAACACCACGATCGGAAGTCGGTTGTCCTTGCACAGCCCGAAGGCGTTGGCATCCATCACGGCGTATCCGTTGACGATGGCGTCCTGGAAGCTGAGCTCGGGAATGAAGGTGGCCGTCGGGTCCTTCTTCGGATCGCCGGTGTAGACGCCGTCGACGCTGGTCGCCTTGAGCAGCACCTCCGCCTCCATCTCCAGGGCCCGGAGCACCGCCGCGGTGTCGGTGGAGAAGAAGGGGTTGCCGGTGCCGGCGGCGAAGATCACCAGCCGCCCCTTCTCCAAATGTCGCACGGCCCGCCGTCGAATGTACGGCTCGGCCAGGGATTCCATCCGGATGGCGGTCATTACCCGGGTCTGGACCCCCATCTTCTCCAGAATGTCCTGGAGCGCCAGCGCGTTGATGACGGTCGCCAGCATGCCCATGTAGTCGGCATTCACCCGGTCGAGCCCTTCCCGGCTCGCGTGGGTGCCCCGCACGATGTTGCCGCCGCCGACCACCAGGCCCAGATCGATCCCTTGGGCGTGAACGCCCTTGATCTGGCCCGCCAGGCCTTCCACCAGCCCGTAGTCGAGCCCGAACCCGCGTTCGCCCGCCAAGGCCTCGCCCGAAATCTTGAGCAAGGCCCGGCGATAGGCCAGGGGCATCAGCCTTCCCCGACCTTGAATCGGGCGAACCGCACCAGCGTGACCGGCGCGCCGAGCGCCTTGGCGGCCGCGGCGACCAGGTCGCCGATCGTCTTGGACTCGTCCTTGACGAAGGGCTGCGCCACCAGCGACCGCTCCGCCACGAACTTCTTGAGCTTGCCCTCGACGATCTTGCCCCGGATGTTTTCGGGTTTGCCTTCGGCCGCGACCTGTTCCTCGGCGATCCGCCGCTCCCGCTCGATCATCTCGGCCGGGATGTCGCTCTCATTCACGCCGACCGGGTCGGCCGACGCGATGTGGAGCGCCACCTCGCGGCCCAGCTCGCTCAGCCCGGCGGCCTTGGGGCCCTCGAGCTCCACCAGCACGCCGACCTGGCCGTTGTGGTGAAGGTAGGATTCCACCGCGCCGCCCTTGGCGGTGAACCGGGCGTACCGATTGAGGCTCATGGCCTCGCCGGTCTTGCCCGACGTCAGCTTCACGATCTCGCCCACCGTCTTGTCGCGGAACGGCTGCTCGGCCACGCCGGCGGCGTTGACGCCGACCGGTCCGTGAGCCAGCACCTGCTTGGCCAGATCGCGGGCCAGCGCGATGAAGTCGTCGGTCCGGGCCACGAAATCGGTCTCGCAGTTGAGCTCGACCATGGCGCCGTCGGTGCCGTCGGCGCTCCGCTCGATCACCACCAACCCCTGCGACGCGCTCCGACCCGCCCGCTTCTCGGCCTTGGCGATGCCCTTCTTGCGGAGGATGTCGGCGGCCTTCTCGAGATCGCCCTGCGCCTCTTCGAGTGCGGCCTTGCAGTCTCCGATGCCGGCTCCGGTCCTGGCCCGGAGCTCGCTAATGTCCTTGGTCGAGATCTTGGTCGTCATAAGTCCTGGCTTCTGGTCCGGGTCGCTCCCCTGGGGAACGGACCCGCTCTTTGTGGAACCGCCGCGCCTGGCCGACAGGGCCCGTGCGCGGCGGCTCGGTTCACGATGTCCGGACGCTGGTCCGGGCAGTCGGGCCTACGCGCCGCCGTCGGTGCCGCTCACCTCACTGTTCTCGGTAACGGCTGCGGCGTCAACTGCGGCGGCGTCGCCTTCGCCCTCGCTCTTGAGCCGCGCGGCGATCACTTCAGGCTTCGGGCGCCGCTTCCGTGCGGGGCGACGACGCCGGCGATCCGCATCCGGATCGCCCTCGCTACCCGAATCGGTGCTGTAGGTCTCGGCCTCGCCGTCCTCGCCCTCGCGATTCGGCGCCGCCATCCGGGTCTCCAGGATCACGTCGCCCAGGGCGGCCGTGATCAGGGAAACCGAGCGGATCGCGTCGTCGTTCCCGGGGATCGGCACCGTGATCACGTCGGGGTCGGCGTTGGTGTCGACGATGGCGACGACCGGAATCCCGAGCTTGTTGGCCTCGAGAATCGCGATCCGTTCCTTCTTCGCGTCGACCACGAACAGCGCCCCGGGAAGGCGGCCCATGTTCTTCACGCCCTCGAGGTAGCGCGACAGCTTCTGGCGCTCCCGCTCGAAGAGCAGCTTTTCCTTCTTGGTGTAGTTCGCGAAGTCGCCGTCCGAGCTTCCCTGCTCCAGCTCCCGGAGGCGGCGGATCTGCCGCTTGATGGTCTGGAAGTTGGTCAGGGTGCCGCCCAGCCACCGCTCGGTGACGTACAGGGCGCCCGCCTTCTCCGCCTCGGCCTGCACCAGAGCCTTGAGCTGCCGCTTGGTACAGACGAACAGGACGTTGTCGCCCTTGGCCACGACGTTCTTGAGCAGCTCCTGCGCCTTGCCGAGCTGCTCTCGCGTCTTCTTCAGATCGATGATGTAAATCCCCGAGCGCTCGGCGAAGATGAACCGCCGCATCTTGGGGTTCCACCGCCGGGTCTGGTGCCCGAAGTGTACGCCTGCTTCGAGGAGTTCCTGCAACTCTGGTTGAGCCATGCGTGGTCCGTTCGGTCCTTCCGGTTCGGGTTGAATCCGCCACCGCCTTCGTCTCTCCGAACCGATCCGCCGCGAGGCCCCAAGGGACCCGGGGCGACGGACACCCCGTTCGAAAATCCAGCGATGTGAGAGATCGGCGCGCCATCCCCGGCGCGCCGGTACGCTACCGCTTCGAGAACTGGAACCGCTTCCGGGCGCCCGGACGGCCCGGCTTCTTCCGCTCCACCGCCCGCGCGTCGCGGGTCAGGAAGCCTCCGGTCCGCAGCTTGGTCCGGTGCATCGGGTCGGCGAGCACCAGAGCCCGCGCGATGCCGAGCCGGAGGGCGCCCGCCTGACCGGTCTGGCCGCCGCCGTCGACGTGCGCCCGGACGTCGAAGGCGCCCAGCGTGTCGGTGGCCGCGAAGGGCTGCTGAATGTGCTGCACCAGCGACGGCCGCGGGAAGTAGTCGCCGAGGGTCCGGCCGTTGATCTCCCACTTGCCGGTGCCCGGCGTGAGGTAGACACGGGCCACACCCGTCTTGCGGCGGCCGACGCCGTGCCAGCGGAACTCCGGAGTCGTCGCGGTCATGCGCTCACCTTGATGGCGAAGGGCTTCGGCTGCTGCGCGGCGTGCGGATGCGCCTCACCCGCATACACCTTGAGCTTCCCGCGCAGCCGCTGCCGGGAAAGCGAGTTCTTGGGCAGCATCCCGAACACGGCCTTCTCGATCACCCGGTCGGGATGTTTGCTCAGCATGTCCTTCACCGCCGTGAACCGCTCGTGACCCATGTAGCCGGTGTGGCGGAAGTAGCGCTTCTGCTCGGGCTTGTTGCCGGTGAGCTTGACCCGGGCCGCATTGACCACCACCACGAAATCGCCGCCATCGACGTGCGGGGTGAAGGTGGGCTTGTGCTTGCCCCGAATCAGCTGCGCCACCGCCGACGCGAGCCGGCCGAGCGGAACGTCCGACGCATCCACGACATGCCAGTCATGGGTGACGTCGGCGGGCTTGGCGGAAAAGGTCTTCATCGGTGCACCGTCAGTTCCAGTCAGGTTCGTACAGAGCTTGCCAAGATACCTGACAGCAAGGGGTTAGGTCAAGGGCGGCCGGGCCCGCCCGGAGGGCTGCAACCGACCTGAGACCAACCGAGCCCCGAGCTCGTGCCATTGGGACCGGACGCCCCGGGCTCGTTTCCCGTCGACCCTGGCCACCGCTCCTCCGGCTGGCCGCCTGCGGCACCCCCTCGACCGGCACCACCCCGCCCCCGGCGCCCCCCGGCCCGCCGGACTTCGAGGTGGCCTTCAACGACATCTTCGAGATGACCTGCGAGACCGGTTGGGCAACCCTCAAACCCTGAAGCGGACCAGCACCGCGCCTTTCTCCACCGCCTGCCCGGGGGTCGCCAGAATCTCGTCGACGACCCCGGGGCCGACGGCCTTGAGCTCGTTCTCCATCTTCATCGCCTCGAGCACCACGAGGCCGGTGCCGGCCGCGACCTCCTGGCCAGGCTCGACCAGCACCCGAACCACGAGACCCGGCATGGGCGCCTTGACGACCGGGACGGCTTGAGCGGCGGCTCCCTCGCCCACCAGGCTCCGGATGTGGCGGGTCCGCTCGTCCAGGACTTCCGTCTCGAACCGCTCCCCCCGCCGGCCCAGCAGCCACTCTCTCGGCCGCCCCCCCTCGACCGACACGATCCACGACTCCCCATCCACGAAGAGGTTGCGGACCGGCGTGCCGGCCAGGGTCCGGAGCTCGGCCCGGACCTCGCGGTCGCCGACTCGAATCCGGTCGCCGTCGATCTCCACCTCGACGGTCCGGCCCGCGATCGCCACGAAGTACTTCATCGCCGCTCCAGGAGCGCCACGGTTTCCACGTGCGCGGTCTGAGGGAAGAGATCGAAGGCCCGCACCGCGTCGAGCCGAAAGGGCCCCGCCCCGACCAGCCGGGCCAGGTCCCGGGCCAGGGTAGCCGGGTCGCAGGAGACGTAGGCCAGCCGCCGGGGCGGCCGGGAGGCCAGACCGTCCACCACCGCTTGCGCCAGGCCGGCCCGGGGAGGATTGGCCACGGCCAGGTCGGCGGGATCGAGCTCCGGGAGCACCGCTTCCACCAGCCCGGCCCGCCGATCGATCACCAGCTCCCGCCCCGTCTGTCGATGCTCCGCCTCTTCCACCGCCCACCGGTCGACCTCGACGCTCTGGACTCGGGCGCCGCGCTCCGCGAGGAGGTCCGAGGTCTCGCCGATTCCGGCATAGAGATCCCAGGCCCGGAGCCCCGACGGCTGGCCCAGGGCGTCCACGGCGTACCGGCGGACGGCATCGCCGAGGGCCGGATTGACCTGCTCGAAGGCGGTGGCGGGAAAGGCGGTCTCGCTCCCGGCCACGGCCCGGGCCGCCCCGTCGGCTGGCTTCCACCAGACGGTGACCGGTCCCTCACCGAGGGCGCGCCAGAGCTCGCGGCCCCGGGTCCAGGCGTCGGAGCCGACGGTCTCGACGATCACGTGCCCGCCCCCGCGACGGTCCACCCGGAGGACCAGCCGTTCCAGCCCGATCGGGAGGAGGCGCCGGTGGCGAGACACCTCCGCCCAGAGGGCGTTGAGGGCCGGCACCGCGATCTCGCACTGCGTCAGGTCGAAGACCCGGCCGGGCTGCTCGACCGGATGGAATCCGATCCGCCCCCGACGATCCCGCGCGAGCGCGATCTTGGTCCGATACTCCCAGTCCGTCGGGCCGACCTCGAGCTCGGGGTCCGGCACGTCGAGATGGCCGAGCCGGCGCAGGGCGTCTCCCACGATGGCGCGGCGGGCGGCCCGCTGGGCCTCGGCGTCCAGATGTTGGAGCTGGCAGCCACCGCACCCGTCGGCGACATAGTGCGGGCAGCGGGGCTCGACCCGATCCGGGCTCGGCGCGATCACTTCGCGAACCCGGCCCCGGACGAATCGGGGCCGCTCCGCCGTGAGCTCCATGTCCACCCGGTCGCCGGGCGCGGTTCGGGGCACGAAGGCCACCCGGCCGTCGGCCAACCGGCCCACCCCGTCACCCCCGGCCGCGATCCGGTCGATGGTGAGGGTCGCGAGCCGGGGCGGGCCTCCCGCCGGGGGCTTCACCCGAGCGCGTCGCGCCGGGCGGCGAGCAGCCATCGACCGGGCCGGTCGTCGCCGTCAGCCACCAGCGGCTTCCGTGAGCGGCGGCGCTCGTCGTCGGCCAGGGCCGCGGTGATTGCCAGCCGCTCCACCAGCTGGTCGGAGGGCGGTGCCCCAACCAGGTCCGACCGCCGGTCCAGGAACTGGATGTCGATCTCGCCGGCCTGAAAGGCGGGGTCGTCGAAGAGGCGGAGGTGGAAGGGCTGGTTGGTGCCGACGCCGACCACCACCAGCTCGCGGAGGGCGCGGACCATCCGGCGGATCGCGTCCGGCCGGGTGGCGGCGTGGACGATCAGCTTGGCCAGCATCGAGTCGTAGAACAGCGTCACCTCGTCGCCGGTCTCGACTCCGCTGTCCCATCGGACCCCCGGTCCGCCCGGAATTCGGAGATAGCTGATCCGCCCGGTGGTGGGCAGAAAGCCGTTGGCGGGATCCTCGCTGGTAATCCGGCATTCGATCGCCCAGCCCCGGGGGCTGAGCGGCCCCTCGGCCACCGTCATCGGCAGGCCGCGGACGATCCGGAGCTGCTCCCGGACCAGGTCGACGGCGTAGACCAGCTCGGTGACCGGATGCTCCACCTGGATCCGGGTGTTCATCTCCAGGAAATAGAACCGCCCGTCGTCGGCCAGGAGGAACTCGCAGGTGCCCGCGCTCCGATAGTCGACCGCCCGGGCGGCGGCGACCGCGGCCGCGCCCATCCGCTCGCGAAGCTCGGGCGTGACCGCCACCGAGGGCGCTTCCTCGACCAGCTTCTGGTGGCGCCGCTGGACCGAGCACTCGCGCTCTCCCAGGTGGATCGTGCGCTGGTGATCGGCCAGTACCTGGATTTCCACGTGCCGGGGCCGCACGATGAATTTCTCGAGGTAGACGGCCGGGTCACCGAACGACTTCTGGGCCTCCGACGAGGCGGCCTGAAGCGCGGACTCGAGCTCCCGTTCCTCCCGGACCACCCGCATGCCCTTCCCGCCCCCACCGGCGGCGGCCTTCACCAGCACCGGGTAGCCGATCTCCCGGGCGAGCGGAATCCCGTCGGCGGGGCGTTCCAGCGCGGCCATGGCGCCCGGCACCACCGGCACGCCCGCGGCCTGCATCCGGCGACGGGCCTCGGTCTTGTCGCCCATGGCCCGGATGGCGGAGGCGGGCGGCCCCACGAACGCCAACCCGGCCTGCTCCACCGCCTCCGCGAACGGCGCCCGCTCGGAGAGAAAGCCGAACCCGGGGTGGATCGCCTGGGCGCCGCCCTCCCGCGCGGCGCCGACGATCCGGGCGATGTCGAGATAGCTCTGGGCCGGGGCCGAAGGCCCGATGGCCACGGCGGCGTCCGCGGCCCGGACGTAGGGAGCGTAGCGGTCGGCGTCGGAGTACACCGCCACCGCCTCGAGGCCCTCCTCGTGGCAGGCGCGGATGATCCGGAGCGCGATTTCGCCCCGGTTGGCCACCAGGACGCGGGTGATGACGGGTCGGGCCATGCCGGTTCCTAGAGCGGGATGTTGCCGTGTTTCTTGGGCGGGTTACGATCGCGCTTGTTCCGGAGCATCCGGAGCGCGTCGATCAGCCGGGGCCGGGTGTCCCGCGGGTCGATCACGTCGTCGATGAACCCTCGCGCCGCCGCCTTGTACGGGTTGGCGAAGGTCCGGGTGTACTCGTCGATCCGGCGCTGGGTCTCGGCCGCCGGGTCGGCGGCGGCGGCGATCTCGTCCTTGAAGAGGATCTCCACCGCGCCCTTGGGCCCCATCACCGCGATCTCGGCGCTGGGCCAGGCCAGGTTCACGTCGCCCCGGATGTGCTTCGAGCTCATCACGTCGTAGGCGCCGCCGTAGGCCTTGCGGGTGATTACCGTGAGCTTGGGCACGGTGGCCTCGCAATAGGCGTAGAGCAGCTTGGCGCCGTGCCGGATGATGCCGCCGTGCTCCTGGGCCACGCCGGGCAGGAAGCCGGGCACGTCCTCGAAGGTGATCAGCGGAAGGTTGAAGGCATCGCAGAAGCGGACGAACCGGGCCGCCTTGGTGGAGCTCGCGATGTCGAGCACCCCGGCCAGCACCGCCGGCTGGTTGGCGATGATCCCGACCGACCGGCCGCCCAGCCGGGCGAACCCGACCAGGATGTTCCCGGCGAAGTCCGGCATGATCTCGAAGAACCGCCCGTGGTCCACCACCGCCCCGATGACCTGGTGCATGTCGTACGGGTTGGCGGCCGACTCGGGGATCAGGTCCAGCAACCGCTCCTCGCGGCGATCGGCGGGATCGTCGGTGTCACCGGGCGGAGGGTCGTCGACGTTGTTGGAGGGGAGGTAGGTCAGGAGCTCACGGATCGAGGCCAGGCATTCCGCCTCCGAGGGAGCAACCCGGTGGGCGATGCCCGAGGTCTCGCCGTGGACGTCGGCGCCGCCCAGGTCCTCGAACGACACCTCCTCGTGGGTCACGGTCTTCACCACGTTCGGGCCGGTCACGAACATGTAGCTCACGCCCCGGACCATGAACACGAAGTCGGTGATGGCGGGACTGTACACCGCCCCGCCGGCGCAGGGACCCAGAATAGCGGAGATCTGGGGCACTACGCCGGAGGCGAGGGTATTCCGAAGGAAGATGTCGGCGTAGCCGCCGAGCGACGCGACCCCCTCCTGAATCCGAGCGCCGCCCGAGTCGTTGAGGCCGATCACCGGCGCGCCGTTCCGGACGGCGTGATCCATGACCTTGCAGATCTTCTCGGCGAAGGTCTCGGAGAGAGAGCCCCCGAACACGGTGAAGTCCTGGGAGAAGACGTACACCAGGCGGCCCTCGATCCGGCCGTAGCCGGTCACCACGCCGTCGCCGGGGATCTGCTGCCCGGCCAGGCCGAAATCGGTGGCCCGGTGGACCACGAACCGATCCATCTCGACGAAGCTACCTTCGTCGAGGAGAAGATCGAGCCGCTCGCGGGCGGTGAGCTTACCCTTCTTGTGCTGTTGCGCGATTCGCTTCGCGCCGCCGCCCTGCTCGGTCTCGGCCTGACGTCGGAGAAGCTCGTCCAAGAGCTGACGGGGATTGGGCATAGGGCGGCAATGTACTGTAGTGACTAGTGATTGGGGACTGGGGAGTGGGGAGGGAGTCGGGAGTGGGGAGTCGGGATGGGATGGAGGGGCTGGGGCGGTCATGCAGGGCTTCCCTCGCGGCGGGCCGGGGCGATGCCGGCCCTTGGAGATCCGATGGCGTTCATTCCGTATCGACCCGAGGCGGAGCTGGCCCCCGAGGAGCGGGTGCCCGATCCGGACCACATCATCCAGATCCACGCGGTCCATCCCGCCACCATGCGGCACCACTACGACCTGTACGTCGAGCTGATGCGGGGGCCCGGGCCGTTGGCGCCCCGGCAGCGCGAGCTGGTGGCGCTGGTGGTGTCGGCCACCAACGGGTGCCGGTATTGAATCCACCACCACGGGGCGGGGCTCCGTCGGATCCTTCAGCTCAGCGGCGGCTCCCGAGCGGAGGCTGACGCCCAAGTCGGCCGGGTGGCGGCCGACTACCGCTCGGCCGGGCTCGACCCACGCGACCGGGCCCTGCTCGACTACGCGGTCAAGCTCACCCGTGAGCCCTCCACCATGACCGCGGACGACGTGGCTCGGCTCCGGGGCCACGGATACGACGACCGGGCCATCCACGATCTCTGCGCGATCACGGCGTACTTCGCGTTCGTCAATCGGATCGCGGACGGGTTAGGAGTGGAGACGGAATAGTGACTGGAGCCTAGGGAGTGGGGAGTGGGGAGTGGGAGAGGGAGTCGGGAGGACAGGTCGCTGCGGGGGGGCTTCCACCCCCCAGAGGACCAGGAGTGTGAACGGAAAGAGCGCGACGCCGGCCTCGCCGGCGAAGACCAGAGGCCAAACGGCGAAGGGGCGGCGGACCGGGTAGTCCCCCGCCCCTTCGACGTGTCCGGCAGGCCGTTACTCGGCCGCGGGCTTCGCCTCGCCCGGGTCGGCCCCGTCGTCGGAGCCACCCTCGGTATCGTCGGGCGGAACCACCGAGGCCACCTGACGGGGCGGGGCGCCCTCTTCGTCCTCCGGATAGGCCCGGACGCCCACCACGATCCGGTGGTGGATCGGGTCGACCTCGATGACCTCGGTGTCGACCACCTGGCCCTCCTGCACCACGTCGGCCGGGTTGACCACGTTGTCGTGCATCAGCTGCGACATCGGGGCGAAGGCCTCGAGGTCGTGACCGAGATCGACCACGACGCCCTTGTCCATCATCCGGGCGATCCGGCCGCGAACCGCGGTGCCGACCGGGTACTTCTCCCCGATCGAGAGCCAGGGGTCTTCCTCGGCCTGCTTGAGTCCGAGCGAGATCCGCTTGTTGTCGGCGTCGATGTTGAGGACCACCACGTCGACGGTGTCGCCCTTCTTGACCACCTCGGACGGGTGCTGGACCCGCTTGGTCCATGACATGTCGGAAATGTGGATCAGGCCGTCGATCCCGGGCTCGATCTCGACGAAGGCACCGAAGCTGGTGAGGTTCCGGACCTTGCCCTGGATCCGGGTGCCGATCGGGTACTTCTGGGGCAGCACCATCCAGGGATCCTGCTCGGTCTGCTTCATGCCGAGCGAGATCTTCTCTTCCTGCTCGTCGACCTTGAGCACCACCGCCTCGATGGTCTCGCCGATGGAGACGATCTTGGACGGGTGCCGGACGTTCCGGGTCCAGCTCATCTCGGAGATGTGGACCAGGCCCTCGATCCCCGGCTCGAGCTCCACGAAGGCGCCGTAGTTGGTGATCGAGACGACCTTGCCCTGGACCCGGGTGCCGACCGGGTACTTCTCGGAAATGTCCTTCCAGGGATACGGCTGGAGCTGCTTCATGCCCAGCGAGATCCGCTCCCGCTGCCAGTCGATGTCGAGAACCTTGATCTCCACTTCCTTGCCGATCTGGACCAGCTCGGTCGGGTGCGACACCCGGCCGTAGGACATGTCAGTGATGTGGAGGAGGCCGTCGACGCCGCCCAGGTCGATGAAGGCGCCGAAATCGGTGATGTTCTTGACCACGCCCTTCCGGATCTGGCCGACCTCGAGCTCCTTCATCAGGTGCTCGCGCTTGGAGGCCCGCTCGTTCTCCAGGATCACCCGGCGCGACACCACGATGTTCCGGCGGCGCTTGTTGAGCTTGATGATCTTGAACTCGTAGCTCTGGCCCAGCAGCTCGTCGATGTTCGGCACCCGGCGGAGCGCGATCTGGCTGCCCGGGAGGAAGGCGTCGACGCCCATGACGCTCACGACCACGCCACCCTTGATCTTCTTCATCAGGGTGCCCTCGACGGGCTCGTCGTTCTCGTAGGCGACGCGGATCTTCTCCCAGACCCGCATGAAGTCGGCCTTCTTCTTCGAAAGGACGACCGCCCCTTCGTGGTCCTCGAGGTGCTCGAGGAAGACCTCGACCTCGTCACCTTCGGCGGGGCGCTCCTTGAACTCGTCGAGCGGGACCGAGCCCTCGGACTTGAAGCCGACGTCGAGGATGACGGCGTTCTCGGTGATCCGGAGCACCTTCGACTTGACGATCTCGCCTTCGGCGATCTGCGCCATGGTGCCGTCGTACAACGACAGCATGCTCTCGTACTCTTCGTCGGAGTAGCTCTCGTCGTAGAGGTCGCTCCTGACCCGGAGGCCAGCAGCCGTCGAAAACGCGTCGGAACCGGAATGTGACTTGGAGGACATAGAAGGGTTTCCCGGGGCGCACCACCCGATCGGGGCCGATCAGGGTTTGAGGATTGGGTTGAGCCAAGGGACTAGTTCCCGAGGCTGACGAGCCAGTCAAGTTAGTGGCCTACTGCCTCAGGAACAAGTTATGGACGGATGGGGTGGCTCACACCCCGGGGAAGCCTCGTCTAAGACGATGGCCGGTCGAGAGATACGATCGGCTGGCGGGGTTCGTCCGGAGTCACTCCTCCCGCATGGCGACCAGCGGGTCCACCCGCATCGCCCGGGTTGCCGGGAGCCAGGCCGCGACCAACGCGACCCCGGCCAGCATCAGCGCGACCCCCGCGAAGGTGACCGGATCGAGGGCGCTCACTCCGAAGAGGAGGCCTCGAAGCAGCCGGGTCAGGAGCGCGGCCCCGACCAACCCCAGCGCCCCACCGATCAGGGCCAACCGGCCACCCTGCCCCAGGACCAGCGCCCGGATGGCGCCGGGCCTCGCGCCAAGCGCGAGCCGGACGCCGATCTCGCGGCGGCGGAGGGTCACGACGTAGGCCATCACCCCGAAGACCCCGAGTGCCGCCAGCGCCAGCGCGGCGGCAGCCAGCGAGGCCACCAACCCGGCATAGAGCTTGGGGAGCGCGACCGTCTCCGACACCAGATGATCGAGCGCGGTGACCGGCCCCATCGGGATCAGCGGATCGACCGCCCGGAGAGCGTCCCGAAAGGCGTCGAGCGCGGCGGCCTGGCCGCGGGCCGGATCGAGGGTGACCGAGAAGCTCCGGGCGGGCACCTGCCCGACCGGCAGGAAGAGCTCGGGCTTGACCGGCCGATTGGGGCCGTCGTGATGGGCGTTGGCGACCACGCCGACGACCGTCACCCGGCTGCCCCGGCCGCCAACTGACGGCCGACCGGATCGGCGCCGTGCCAGAGCCGATCGGCGGTCTCCTGATTGACGATCGCGACCGGCGCCGAGCCGCCCCGGTCGGTCGGGACGAACCCGCGCCCCCGGACCACCCGCATGCCCATCAGGTCGAGGTACCCGGGCGACACGGCCCGATACCAGAGGCTGGGGAGATGATCCTCGGAAGGCTCGCCGATGGGCCGCGCGTCGATGTCCTGGTCGCCGCCCGACGTAAGGGGCGGGACGTCGGTGACCTCGGCGGCCCCGATGGCCGGGCTCGCCCGGAGCCGGTCCAGGAGCTGGCCGATCGCCGTCTCCAGCCCCGCCGCTTCCGGGTACCGGGCCCGCGGAAAGGCCACGTTGGTCGCCACCAGCCCCTGGGTCCGGAAGCCGAGGTCGACCCGTTCCAGGGCGAGGAAGCTCCGGAGGAGAAGACCGGCTCCGACCAGGAGCATGACCGCCAGGGCGAGCTCGGCGATCACGAGGCCGCCCCGGAGCCGCCCGGTCCGACCCACGGCGGTCCGGCCACCGGTCCGAAGCGAGGCAATCAGGTTCCGTCCCACGGAGTGCAGGGCCGGCGCGAGCCCGAACAACGCCCCCGAGCCGAGGGCGAGGAGCGCGGCGAAGCCGACCACGGTGAGGTCGATTCCCACCGGCTGAACGGCCCGAATCGAGGCCGGCACCAGCGTCGCGGCGAGCCCCGTGACCACGAACGCCCCGAGCACCCCCAGGACTCCGCCGCCGACCGCCAGGAGCAGGCTCTCGACCACCAGCTGGCGGATCAACCGGCCCCGCCCGGCGCCCAGAGCGGCGCGGACCGCGAGCTCGCGAGCCCGCGCCTCGCCCCGCACCAGGAGCAGGGTCGCCAGGTTCACGCAGGCGACCAGCAGCACGAAGGCCACGGCCACCGTGAGCGCGATCAGCGCCGGTTGGACCGGCCCCGTGATCTGCTCGTGCAGGGGGATGAGCCAGGCGCCCCGCCCCTCGTTGCTCGCCGGGTACTCCCCCGCCAGCCGAGCGGCGATCGCGGCCAGGTCGGCCTGGGCCTGCTCCACCGAGACGCCCGGCCGGAGCCGCCCAATGGCCTGGAGCACGATGCAATCCCGGCCGCAGCGGGAGGTGGCCGGCCGGCGGAGCGGACGGAAGAGCTCCACCTGCGGGATCGGCGAGCGGAAGTCCCGAGGCATCACCCCGATGACGGTCCAGGGCTCACCGTCGAGGGTGAGCTGGCGCCCCAGCACGGCCGGATCGGCCCCGAACCGCCGGCGCCAGATGGCGTCGGTGAGCACGACCACCCGCTCGGCCCCCGCATCGTCGTCGGCCGCCGCGAAGGTCCGCCCGAACGCCGCCGGGACCCCCAGCACGTCGAAGAAGCGGGCCGTCACCGCCAAACCGCTGAGGGACTCCGGATCGCCGTCCCCGGTCAAGTCGGGCCCCCAACCCTGGTAGGCGGCCATCGAGGCGAACGAGGTGTTGTCCCGCTGCCAGTCGAGGAAGTCGGGCGGGGTCAGCCACTCGGGCGCCTCGCGGCCGTGGGCCCGCTCGTCGGTCCAGACCTGAACCAGCCGATCGGCGTCCGGATAGGGCAGCGGCCGGAGGAGCACCGACCGGACCACGCCGAAAAGCGCCGCGTTGGCGCCGATCCCGAGGGTGAGGGTGAGCAGGGCGAGCAGGACGAATCCGGGGGCTCGGCGGAGACTCCGCGCCGCCGAGCGAACGTCGTGGCCCAGCTCGGCCAGCCAGCCGGTCCGCCGACGGGCTCGCAAGGTGTCGCCCCGGAGATCGGCGCATTCCCGGGCGATCGCCTCGCGATCGCCGAACCAGGCCAGCGCCTGGGCCCGGGCCGCCTCGGCGCTCAGGCCCTGGGCTTCGAGCTCCCGGGTGCGGAGCTCGAGGTGCAACGCGATCTCCCGGTCGACGTCCGACCCGGCCCGCCGGGGGTCGTCGGGAAGACGAAAGGGCTTGGACATTGGGGCTCCGTCAGCTCGCGCTGTCGAGCGCGAGGCGCATGACTTCGACGAAGCGGGCCCAGCGCACCGCTTCGTCTCGAAGCCGTCGCCGGCCGGCGGCGGTCAGGCGATAGAACTTGGCCTCACGGTTGGTGTCGGTGAGCCCCCACTCCTCCTCCACCAAGCCGCGCCGTTCCAGCCGGTGCAGAGCCGGATAGAGCGCGCCTTCCTGCACCAGAATCTCGGCCTCGGTGGTGTCGCGAATCCAGCGACCGACGGCGTAGCCGTGCCGGGGCCCCCAACTCAGCGCCTTGAGAATGAGGAGCTCGAGGGAACCGGTGAAGAGATCGCTGCCGGCCATGGGACGCTCGGGGTGGCGGACGGGGCGGGTGGTGCTCTTGCCCCGAAGCTAGGACCAGACCCCTATTTCAACAAGGGGTTAGCTCAACGAGGGGTCGCTCCCCGTCGATCCCGAAGGAAAGGCCACCCGCGCCAAGCGGACGATCCGGGCGACCTGGTCGTCGAACTCGAGGGCCGTGGTGTCGAGCAGGGTCGCGCCCGGGGCCTGCCGGAGGGGCGCGATCGCGCGACGCGAGTCCAGCGCGTCCCGGGCGGCCAGGGCCCTGGCCTCGCGGTCGAGCGCGTCGTCGTCGATCCAGTCGCCCCGCTGAGCCAGCCGGCGCCGGGCCCGAGCCACCGGGGTCGCGGTCAGGAAGACCTTGACCCGGGCATCGGGGAAGACGTCGGTGCCGATGTCGCGGCCGTCGAGCACCACGAGCCGGTCGGCCGTGGCGGCGTCGCGGAGCCGGCGGTTGACCCAGGTCCGGATCGGCCCTAACGCGGCGACCTCGGAGACCGCGCCGGTCACCTCGGCCGACCGGATCACCGCTTCGGCGGGGCGGCCGTCGAGCCAGGGCACGATCTCCTTCCCGTCCAGCGCCAGCCGGAGCCCCCGCCGCTCGGCCTCCGCCAGGATGGTCGCCACCTCGCGGGTCCCGGCGTCCAGCGCCACCCGGGTGAGCCCCCGGTAGAGGGCCCCCGAGTCGAGGTGGAACGCCCCGAGGGCTCGGGCCACCGCCGCAGCCGTTGAGCTCTTGCCCGAGGCCGCCGGGCCGTCGATCGCGATGACGCGGGCGCCGTCGGTCATCGGCCGATCCGGTGCAGGGTGTCGAAGAAGCCGGGGAAGCTCACCCCGACACAGCCGGTGTCGTCGAGCGAGACCTGGGCGCCGGGCACGGTCCCCATCACTGCGAAGGCCATGGCGATCCGGTGGTCGCCGTCGGTGGCGACCCGGCCCCGGGGTGGGGTATCGCCGCCGACCACGGTCAGGGTGTTCCGCTCGGCGTGAGCCTCGACCCCCAGCGCGGCGAGGTTGGAGGCCAGCAGGCCGAGCCGGTCGCTCTCCTTGACCCGGAGCTCGCCGACCTCCTCGAAGCGGGTGGTGCCGGCCGCCCGCGAGGCGAGCACCGCGAGCATCGGGATCTCGTCGATCAGCCCGGGGATCTCCCCGGCGGTGACCACCGTCGCCCGAAGCGACGAGGCCCGGGCCACGATCGTCCCCCTCGGCTCCCCGCACTGCTCGGTCCGATCCTCGATCCGGAGCTCGGCCCCCATCCGGCGACAGACGTCGAGAAAGCCGGTCCGGGTCGGATTGAGTCCCACCCGCCGGAGCGCCAGCTCGCCGGACTCCGCCATCAGAGCCGCGCCCACCAGGAACGCCGCCGAGCTCGGATCGCCGGGGACGGAGAACTCGAAGCCGTCGGGGCGGCCGCCGCCCGGCAGCTCGATCCAGCCGTCGTCCCGGTCCGCCACCTCGAACCCGAGTCCCCGGAGGAGCCGCTCGGTGTGGTCGCGGGAACGACCGGAGGGCTCCCGGACGGCCACCGGCACGTCGGCCGCCCAACCGGCGAGGAGCAGGGCGCTCTTGAGCTGCGCGCTGGACACCGGGAGCTCCCATCGAAGCGGCCGGAGGTCCCCACCCCGGATCTTGAATGGAAGCCGGTCGGGCTCCGCCGGAGCGAAGGCCGCGCCCATCAGGGTGAGTGGCTCGGTCACCCGGCGCATCGGCCGGCGGCGGAGGGACTGGTCGCCGCTCAGCCGGGCCTCGAAAGGGTGGGAGGCGAGGAGACCCAGGCCGAGGCGCGCGCTGGTCCCCGAGTTGGCGCAGTCGAGGGTCCGCTGGGGAGCCCGCCAGGGGCCTGAGGGCGTCACCGAGACGACCGCCCCGGGGCGGAGCGGCGACACCCCGACGCCGAGGGCTCGAAGCACTCCGGCGGTGGCCCGGGTGTCGAACGAGATCAGCGCTCCCTCGATCCGGGAAGGCGACCGGGCCAGCCCGGCCAGGTAGAGGACCCGGTGGGTAATGCTCTTGTCTCCCGGGACGATACCCTCTCCAGAGACCCGCAAGCCGCCTCCTTCGCGCCGATCCGCCGACGGGCGGCAGACTAGTCCTAGATTGTTACAGGTCAACTACTTAGTATACCCGAATCGACCAGACCCGTCCGTTGCCGGTCGTCGGCACCGCGGCCCCGTCTTAACCCCAGCCAGGAGTTGATTCGCCCGTGAGCGGACCATCCGATCTCTGGCTGATCCAGACGTTGCTCGACGCGGGGGCGTTGACCAGTGCCCAGGCGGCGGATCTCCGCGCGGTCGCGGACGGCAGCGCGTGGCAGGCGGCGGTCGGCCGAGGGTACCTGACCGATCCGCTGATCCTGGCGCACCTCTCGACCCGCTTCAAAGTCGGAATCGCCGATCTCTCGGCGCTGGATTCCCGGGTCGCCGCCCTGGTGCCGGAATCGATCGCCCGAAAATATCAGATCGTGGCGCTCGGTGCCGACGATCGCCGGATCCGGATCGCGACCGGCGACCCGCGGGACTTGGGACTCGAGCAGACGTTGACGTTCGTGACCGGCCGGGCGGTGGTCATGCTCCTGGCGACCCCGAGCGAGATCGCGGCCGGCATCGAGCAGGTCTACGCCCCGAACGTCGCGGTGAACCGTCTGGTGGGCGGGCTTCAATCGGCACCGGTCGAGACGGTGGACGACGAGGCGCCGGCGCCGGCCGGGGACCGGGATCCGGGCCTCGAGGCACCGATGGCCCGGCTGGTCGACGCGATGATCGGCGACGCGGTGCGCGAGCAAGCCAGCGACATCCACTGCGAGCCGTTGGTGGAGTGCACCTCGATCCGCTATCGGATCGACGGCGTCCTCAAGGAGGTGATCCGCCTCCCCCCGTCCGCCGGCCCGGCCCTGGTCCGGCGGGTCAAGACCCTGGCCAAGCTCGACCTGACCGACCCGCTCCACCCACACGACGGGCGGACCGCGGTGCGGGTCGACGGGGTGCCGGTGGGCCTCCGAGTCTCGACCGTGCCGGTGGCCCGCCGGGGCGAGCAGATCGTGATCCGGGTCCTCGACGATGCCAACCGCCGGGCCAACGTCCCGGACCTGGGCCTGCCGCCCGACCAGCAGACCCTCCTGCTCCGGATGCTCGACCATCGCGAAGGGATCGTGCTGGTGACGGGTCCGGCCGGGAGCGGGAAGACCACGACGCTCTACGCGGCGCTCAGCCACCTGACCACGGGCGCCACGAACATCGTGACGGTGGAGGACCCGGTCGAGTATGACCTCCCCGGGATTTCGCAGGTCCAGGTCAACGAGGGCCAGGGCCTCACCTTCGCCACCGCGCTCCGCTCCGCCCTGGGGCAGAGTCCCGATGTCGTGCTGGTCGGCGAGATCCGCGACCGGGAGACGGCGGCCCTCGCGGTCCAAGCCGGCCGGTCCGGCCATTTCGTTCTGGCGACGCTGCCCACCAACGACGCGGCCTCGGCCCTGGTCCGGCTCCGCGAGCTCGGCGTCGACAGCGCCGAGATCGCCACCGCGGTCAAGGGCGTGGTGGCGCAGCGACTGGTCCGCCGGCTCTGTGCCCAGTGCGCCACGGCGGTCCCGGACGCGGACATCCCTCGCGCGGTCCGGGCCCCGGCCGCCTTCGACGGCCCGCCCGCGATCCGGAAGTCGGTCGGCTGCAAGGCGTGCGGCGGCACCGGGTTCCGGGGACGGCTCGCGGTCCTCGAGATCATGCCGGTCGACGAGCGGGTTGCCCAGCTGATCGGGAGCGGCGCCGGCCGGGACCGGCTGGTGGCCGCCGCCCGCTCCTTGGGCATGCGGACTCTCTGGGACGGTAGCCTGGAACGGCTCTGGCGGGGCCAGACGTCGCTGGAGGAGCTGGTCCGGGTCATGGGCGAGCATCCCCCCGAAGAGCTCGCGGCCGAACGCCCGGCCGCGCCGCGCCCCACGCCGGGGCCGGCCCCGTCGGTCGTGCCCGCCGGCGCCCCGGCCACGCGGGTGCTCGTCGCGGACGACGACGAGCAGATGCGCCGGCTGATCCGGACGATCCTGGAACGGGACGGCCACCAGGTAACCGAGGCGGGCGACGGCCTCGGCGCCCTGGAGCTGATCGAGTCGCGGCCGTTCGACCTAATGATCCTCGACCTCGAGATGCCCCGGCTCGACGGCTTCGGCGTCCTCGAGGAGCTCCGGGCCCGGGTCCTGACCTCGAGCGTCCCGGTCATCGTGCTCACCGCCCACACCGGCGAATCGGAGGTTCGAGTGCTCGATCTCGGAGCGCAAGATTTTTTGGCCAAACCGGTTCAGCCACCGTCGCTCCGGGCCCGGGTCCGGGCGGTGCTGCGCCGGACTAGGATGGCCTGACCGATGGCCCGCCTGCTGGTCGTGGAAGACAATCCCGACAACATGAAGCTCTTTCGTGCCCTGCTCACGAGGCAGGGGCATCAGTTGGTGGAGCTCGCCTCGGGTGAGGGCCTGCGCGCGGCGGTAACCGAACATCGGCCCGATCTGATCCTGCTCGACATCCAGCTGCCGGGGCGCGACGGCTACGCCCTGGTGACCGAGCTCCGGGCGGAGTTCGGCGACACCATCCGGGTGGTCGCGCTCACCGCCCATGCCCATGGCAGCGATCGCGACCGCGCCCTGGAGGCCGGGTTCGACGCGTTCATCACCAAACCGATCGACGTCCGGCGCTTCGGGGACCAGATCGCGGCCGCGATTCGCGGCGAGGCCGGCCCCGACTGACGCGGCCGACCCGGGGCGGCTACATTATCAACCTCGACCCGATCCGCCGCGGACCACGGCCAATGGAACGACCCAAACAGCCGACACCGGAGCCCACGCTCCGCGAGAGCAAGAGCGCCCTGCTCGAGGCGGCCCAGGCCGCCGTCGCGGAGCAGCGCGCCAAGCGGCATTATCCGCCCGGATACGTCCCCCCCGCCGGGGCTGGACGCCACGTGTTCCGCGGTCTGCTCGCGATGGTGGCGATGGTGGGTGGATTCCTGCTCCTGACCCAACCGCCGTGGCTCGCCGGCCCGAAGCTCCCCGTGGAGTCGTCGGCCGTGAAGGCCGCGTCGGCCACTCTGGCGCTGGTCGAGGCGGTCAGCCACATCCGGGCGTTCCGCGACGTCCGCGGCCGCCTGCCCCGCGCTCTGGCGGAGGCCGGGATCCGCACCAGCGACATTCACTACGAGCCCCAAGGACAAGATCGGTTCCAGGTCCGGCTCCAGGCCGGCGACTCCCTGATCGTGGTCCGCTCGACCGACTCCCTCAAACCCCTCGTCGTGAAGGCCATCCTGACCTTGCAGCGGCGGACGTGAGCATGCGGTCGGTCCGGGGCTTCACCCTGGTCGAGATGCTGATGGTGCTGATCGTGCTCGGGATTCTGACCGGGCTCGGCCTGCTCAAGTACATCGACCTCCGGAACACCGCCCGGACCGCCGCGCTGGTCGCCGACGTCCGGGCCATCCAGATCGGGGCCATCAACTACTACGCCGACCACGAGGCCTGGCCTCCGGAATCCGGGGTCGGCCAGGTCCCGCTGGGACTCGAGAAGTACCTGTCGGGGGGACTCGCCGCGTCGTTGGACCGGACCTACTACGTCCTCGACTACGAAAACGTCGAGCTCGAGGACGACGTGCCCCTGATCGGGGTGGCAGTGGAGAGCGCCGACGCGAAGCTCCTGGCCAAGTTCGTCTCGACCTTCGCGGGCAAGTCGCCCTTCATCATGGTCGGCGGCCGGCTCACCTACTTCATCTCCGGCCCCGGCGGGATGTTCTAGGGCCGGCTCAGTCGATCTTCCCGCGGTAGTCCAGCACCTTCGGGTCGGCGGCCGGAAACCGCGGATCCAACCGGTCCAACGCCTCGGCCACCACCTCCGCCACCAGCAGATCGCGGGCGCTCTTCTTGTCGGCCGGGACCACGTACCAGGGCGCCCACTCGGTGCTGGTCCGCTCCAGCATCTCCTCGTAGGCCGCGGTATAGGCCTTCCAGTGCTTCCGCTCCTCCAGGTCGCCGACCGAGAACTTCCAGTTCTTCGAGGGATCGTCCAGCCGGGCCTCCAAGCGGGACCGCTGCTCCTCCTTGGAGACATGGAGCATGAACTTGAGCACCGTCACGCCGTGGTCGGCCAGGAGCCGCTCGAACGCGTTGATGTGGTCGTACCGCTTCCGCCAGAGCGGCTCCGGCACCAGCTCGTGCACCCTGACCACCAGCACGTCCTCGTAGTGGGACCGGTTGAACACCCCGATCACCCCGGCCGGCGGGACCGCCTGGTGGACCCGCCAGAGAAAGTCGTGACGGAGCTCGAGCGGCGTGGGCTGCTTGAACGAGTGGACCACGCAATAGGCCGGGTTGACGTCGCCGAACACCTTCCGGATGGTCCCGTCCTTCCCCGCCGTGTCCCGCCCCTGGAGCACGACCAGCACCGCTCGGGTGCCCTCGGCGGCCAGGGCGGACCCCCGCGCCTCGATCCGGTCGCGGAGCGCCTCGAGTTGCTCGTTGAGCTCGTGATTCTTGGGGAAGTCGTAGGAGGAACGGGCGTCGGCGTCCGGCAGGGCGACCGGGCCGGGACGGATCAGCGGGCGAAGCCGCGCGGGAGCCATGGCGTTCTCCAGCAGTGAAGGTGAGGTGGCGGGCGTTACTTCTCGCCCAGCAGCCGGCGCCGGCGCGGGACCCGCGACCACTCGGCCCGATTGGCCTCGATGCACTGGCTCAGGTCGGCCCGGAGGTCGTCGAGCGAATCCGTCACCCGGAGCAGATCGAGGTCGCCGGGGCCGATGGTCCGCTGAGCCAGAAGGGTGGTGCGGACGAAGTCCAGCAGAGGGCCCCAGTACTCCGTCCCCATCAACACGATCGGGAAGGCGCTGATCTTCCTGGTCTGGACCAGCGTGAGCGATTCGAAGAGCTCGTCCAGCGTGCCGAACCCGCCGGGGAGCACGACGAAGGCGTAGCTGTACTTCACCAACATCACCTTCCGGACGAAGAAGTACCGGAAGGTGATCCAGCGATCGAGATACGGATTGGGCTCCTGCTCGTGCGGCAGCGCGATGTTGCACCCGATCGAGCGGCCGCCGGCCTCGCGGGCGCCCCGGTTGGCGGCCTCCATCACCCCCGGCCCGCCGCCGGTCATCGTGGTCAGACCCAACCGCGCTACCTCACCGCCCACCCCTCGGGCCAGGTCGTAGTAGCGGTGTCCGACCGAGAAGCGGGCCGAGCCGAAGACGGTGACGCAGGGGCCGACGAAGTGCAGGCTCCGAAAGCCCTTGATGAACTCGGCCGCGATCCGAACGACGCGGAGCAGCTCGGAGGTCCGGGACCGGGGCGCGCCCAACAGCCATTCGTGCTCGCGCGAGCCCAGCCCTGGATCCCACTCACCGGCATCGGCGGGGAGAATGGTCTCGGTCATGCCCCAAGGATGGCGGGGCGCCGGGGTTGGGGGGAAGCCCCGGGACCTCGAGCCAGGGTTTCTCCCAAGTTGAACCCCGCCCGGCCGGGACCTAACGTGAAACGTCGGCGCTCGTCGTCCCACGGTCCAGCCCGGAGGTCCCCATGGCGCTTCGTCTCACGATCGACCTGTTCAGCGGCCGCCCCAATCCGTCCGTCGTCGTCGACGGTCCCGAAGCCCAGGAGCTCCTCGCCCGCCTGGCCGCCCCCCGCGGTCGGGCGGCGCGGGCCGCGCCCCGGGTGCCCGAGTCGGTCCTGGGATACCGGGGCGTCACCATCGAGCAGATCGGCCGGCGCGATCGGCGGCTGCCCCGCACCGCCAAGCTGGCGGCAGGTCATGTGTACGCCGAGGGACTGGCGCGAGCGGTGGCCGATCCGACGGTCGAGGATCTGATCGCCGGGCCCACCGGCCCGCTCCGCCTCCATCCCTCGGCCGCGGTCCTCCACGAGGTGCTCGGTACCGAGGTGGACCGGTTTCGCGACCTGGTCCGCCGCTATCGGTGGGCCCGGCCGCATCGCCCGCCGCGGGGACACTGCCACTGCGCCCCCCTCTGGGAGCCGGCCTGGTGGAACGACGCCGGCCAGATCCAGTGGAACAACAACTGTTACAACTACGCCTCCGACTATCGCTCGGACACCTTCGCCCAACCGGGTCTGGCCGCCGGCGCCATGTACGGAGCGCTGGCCTGCACCGACGTCCGGGCCGGGGCCGTCGCCGATCGCCTGATTCCCTCCCCCAAAGCCCGGAACCGCTGTCCGAAGGAAGGGCATCTCGTCGCGTTGGTAGTAGCGCCGGGCTGGGACTTCCACTGGTACCGGAAGGGTCGGAGCGGCTACTGGACCCACAAACCCGGCAGCACCCAGGCGACCGACCGCGACAACAGCGGACACCTGATTCCCGATCCGCGAACCGCCGACCGGGGACCCTACACCAACTTCTGCACCTTCATGATCGTGATGCATGGCCACATCAAGATTCGCTGACGCCCGGTCCGCCGGGCCCCGGACCGCCCGGGCCCTGCTCTACTCCGGGCGGCCCGACCCGGCCTGGGAGCTCGACGCCGACACCTGCCGGGAGCTGCTCCAGATCTGGGCCTCCCTGCCCGCCGGCGGCACCCGGTCGGCAACCCCACCCGCCGAGCTTGGCTACCGCGGGGTGGTGATCGAGGACTTCGCCGCCGCCAGCTGGATCGCCACCGCTGGGGCGGTCACCTGTCGGAGCCCGGCCGTGGCCGAGACCCGCCCCGACCCGACCCGCCGATTCGAGCGCCGGGTCCTGGCGTCCGCGCCCGACGATCTCCTGCCGCCGGCGGTCCGGAACGGGACGGCGCTGGGCTAAGGAGCGGGGGTTTCGTTCAGTCCAGACTGAACGTAGGATTCGCGGGTGACGGCCACCGCCGACGCCCCCACCGCCGACGCCGCTCGGCTCCAGGACCGGGGCGAGCCGCATCGGTACATGATCGCGCTCGCCGTGGTCCTGGCGTCGGTCCTCCAGGTCATCGACACCTCGATCGTCAACGTCGCGATCCCCCACATGATGGGGTCCCTGGGCGCGACGATCGACGAGATCGCCTGGGTCTCCACCGGCTACATCCTGGCCAGCGTCATCGTCATTCCGCTCACCGGCTGGCTGGCGGCCTTCTTCGGCCGGCGGCGCTACTTCGCCAGCTCGATTCTGATCTTCACGGCCTCGTCGTTCTTCTGCGGGGCCTCGCGCTCGCTCGACAGCCTGGTCTTCTGGCGGGTCATCCAGGGGATCGGAGGCGGAGCCCTGCTCTCCACCTCGCAGGCCATCATCTACGAGGCCTTCCCGCGCGACGAGGCCGGCAAGGCGATCGCCCTGTGGGGCGTGGGCGTCATGGTGGGCCCGACCATCGGCCCGACGTTAGGCGGCTGGATCACCGACAACTACTCCTGGCCCTGGATCTTCTACATCAACCTGCCGATCGGGCTGTTGAGCGCCTTCCTGGTGCTGGCCTACGTGCATGACCGGGCGCCCCGGCTCCGCGACCGCTCGGTGGACGCGCTCGGCATCCTGCTCCTGATCGTGAGCGTGGGCTGTCTCCAGTACATGATCGAGCACGGCCAGCGGGAGGACTGGTTCAACTCGCGGCTGATCACCACCCTCACGGTGGTCGGGGTGGCGACCGGGCTGCTGCTGGTCTGGCGGGAGTTCGCCACCCGGAACCCGGCGATCGACTTCCGGGTGCTCCGGCACCGACCGATGTGGGTGGGGACGGTGATCGGGATCCTGATCGGGGTGGCCCTCTACGGCTCGGTGTTCGTGCTGCCGCTCTTCCTCCAGGGGCTCCTCCACAAGACCGCGTTTCAGACCGGGATGATCATCCTTCCGGGGGCGATCGCGACGGCGGTCTCGATGTTCTTCGTGGGCCGGGTGAGCAACACCACCGACCCGCGGTGGCTGATCGTGATCGGCTCGGTGCTGTTCGGGATCTCGATGTGGCAGCTCGGCCACCTGACCACCCAGAGCGGCAACGAGGATCTCTACCTCCCGCTGATCTACCGCGGCCTGGGCCTGGGGCTGGTGTTCGTGCCGCTCACCAACCTCGCCCTGGCCGACCTGGACCGCTCGGAGCTGGCGCAGGGCACCGGGCTCTTCAACTTCTTCCGGCAGATCGGCGGCTCGTTCGGCATCGCGGCGATCGCGACCCTCCTGACCCGCTATACCGACCAGGCCACCCAGGTCCTCCGCGGGCACATGGCGGCCTACGGCTCGGTCGGGGCCGAACGCCTGACCCGGATCGCCCACGGTTTGATCGCCCGGGGAGTCGATCCCGTCGCGGCCCACCAGCAGGGCCTGGCCATCCTTTCCGGCGAGATCACCGCCCAGGCCAGCATGATCGCCTTCGACAAGATCTTCCTTCTGAGCGGCATCGTGCTGGTCGGCTCGATGCCGCTGCTCGGCTTGGTGAAGAAGCCGCCGCCGAGAACGGCGATAGTGACTGGTGACTAGGGATTGGTGAATAGGGAGGGAGTAGGGAGTGGTGATTAGGGGCCCCCGACCTCCCACGGAGCCCCTACCGCCCACTCACCAGTCCCTCCCTATTCACCACTCCCTAGTCACCAGTCACTATCTTTCCTCGTCATCCAACAGGCGGGCATCATGGCGGAGCAGACGAGGACCGAGGAGCACCGGGTCGCGGGCGAAGGGCTGGTCGCGCGGGTCAAGGAGCTGGTCCGCGAGGGCAACATCCGGCGGATCATCATCAAGAACGACGAGGGGCACACCATCGTCGAGATCCCGCTCACCGTGGGCGTGATGGGCGCGGTCCTGCTGCCGCTCTGGGTGGCGCTCGGCTCGATCGCGGCGTTGGCGTCGCACTACACCCTGGTGGTCGAGCGGCGGGGCGACGAGCCAGCGACGGGCGGTGGGGTAAAGCCGGTGTGAGCCGGTGACGGTCTTCCTCCATCTCGGCACCCTCACCTGGGACGGCCTGCCCGAGGCCGACCTCCCGGGTTCGCTTCCCCCGGAAGGCCCCTTCGCCCCAGCTTCACGCAATTCTTATGGGCCCGGCCGATGCTCCCTTCTACAGACAGGTTCGGTCGGTCCGGAACCGGCACAGGGCATGGCTGGGCGATCGAGGCCCATGACGTGGCCCCATGCCAGCGGGAGGAGACGATGCGGTTCCCACGGCGGTTGGAGTTCCATGAGGCAGGTCATCGCTGGCGGGCGACGTTCGAGCCGCATCCGATTACGCTCCCGGGCCAGTACGTCCCCGACCTGACGCCCGCCCCCAGTTGGGTGTTGGAGTGTTGCGAGACAGGAGACCGGGTGAGGGGCCCCGTCTGGCGGGACGAGGTCGAAGGCCTGACCGAAGCCCGCCTCCGCCTTGCGCTCCATCGCTACTTGGAGCTCCAGGCAAGCCGGCGCCGGATTCCCGCCTAGGTTCCACCCCAGTCGACGACCGGCAAGCCGCCGTCTCGAAGAGCGCCGGGAGGCACGGTCTAACTCGTCTTGAACGTTGGAGATGCTCGGGCCGGGACTCGAACCCGGACGGGGTTGCCCCCAAGGGATTTTAAGTCCCTTGCGTCTACCAGTTTCGCCACCCGAGCGGCACGACTCCCCCAAGATACCCCCCGCCCCGGCCCGATGCCCGGCCCCCTGGCCCCCACCCGGTCATGCCAGAGCGTAGAGGTGCGCCTGGATCGCATGGCGCGACTTCGGGGGCGGCCGCATGGAAAAGTGACGTTCAGCGGCCGGCCCGCTTCCCTCCCTTCCGATTCAGCCGAGCCAGGTCGGCCTCGGCCGCCAGATACGGGAGCGTCGCCCAGTTCCCCACCGACCGCACCTGGCCCAGGACGTCCCTCGCCTCCGCCGTCCGCCCCTCCGCCAACAGCAGCACCCCAAGCCCATAGAGATCGAGCTGTTCCTCTTCCTGGCCAGGGTTCAGGGTGGAGACCCGGCGCAGGGAATCGAGGCCGATCGCCCCCTTGAAGAAGAGGAGGAGCCGAAGCTCGGGCCCGCGGCGGAGCACCGGGAGGCCCGGCGACAGCGCGTGGATCACCTCCCGGGCCTCCCGGGTCCGGCCGGCCCGCCGCAGGGCCAGGTAGAGCCAGAGCGCGGCGGAGCTGACTTCGTCGGCGTCGCCGGCCCGGGTGACGGCGTCACGGAGGATGCCCGCGGCCTGGTCGAAGTGGCCCTGGACGTAGGTGGCGATCCCGAGCATGAGCGTGCTCGAGAAGTAGATCCCGGTGCCGACCAGGCCGGCACCCCCGGGTGCCTCGGTGAACTCCTTGAACTCGGGGTGCCTCTCGGTGCTGGCCATGACCTCACGGAAGTCGGCCGCGGCCCGCCCCGGCTCCCGAAGCAACAGGTGGATCTCACCCTGTCGGCGGCGGGCCCGATAGGACTCCGGGTCGCTCTGGAGCACGGCGGTATAGAGGTCGAAGGCCTCGCGGAGCCGGCCCATCTCGGCCGTCCGCCGGGCCACCAGCAGCCGGTCGGCCACGCTCCCGCCCCGCCCCGCCCGCCGACGGGCGTCGGTCAGCGCGTCGAGGTGGGTCTGGGCCTCGTCGATGGACATCGGGACCGACCAGAGGGTGTCGCCGAGGAACGAGACGGCTTGGGCGCCGAGCGGGGCGGGCCGAAGTCGGGCCGCACCGCGGGCGCAGGCACCGACCAGGAGCGGCACCGCCAAGGCAAGAGCCAGGGTCCTGATCCGTCGACCCCGTCCAACGACACTCGACATGATCTCGAATCATAGCGCCGGGGCTGGAATCCCGACCGCCGCCCGGACACTTTCCTACCCCAATGATCCCCCGCCGCCTCCTCGCTCCGGCCGTCCTGGCCCTGGCCCTCGCCGCCGGCCCGGCCGCCGCGCAGGTCGTCCCGGTCACGGTCCCCAAAGGGATGCTCCGCTTCGACTTCGACGGCGAGTTCAAGAGCTGGGACTGGCGCTGGCACGACGGGTCGCGGGAAGACTGGGCCAGACGCTTCGACCAGCCCAGGCTGGGCGCGGGTCTCCTGCCCGGGGTCGAGTCGGCCGATTCGCTGGTGGCTCGGATCATCGGCACGCCGAATGTCGATCTCTCGGCTGGGAGCACCCATGGCAGCGCGCTCGTGAACCTGGGAACGATCGGGTTCGGCGGCTCGCTGGGACTCACCCGCCGGCTCACGCTGTTCGGCCGAGTGCCGTTCGTGCAGGCGCAGGTCCGGCCCAGCTTCGGGTACGACGGCACCACCGCCACCGTCGGCCTGGCGGTGGCCGGCGCAAACGGCCTCCTGATCGGCCAGCTGGGGAGCGCCCTCGGCGACCTCGACCAGCAGATCACCAGCGGCGCCCTGGATGGCGACCCGGCCCGGAAGGCCCAGGCACAACAGCTCCTGGCCCAGGGTATCTCGCTCCAGTCCAACCTGGGCACCCTGCTGGGCGGCGACCCGAACACCCCGTTCGCGCCGCTCGCCTCCTCCACCGCGGGCCAGGCAACGGCGGCGGCGGTCTCCAACTTCAGCCAATCGCTGTCGGCCTTCGGGATCACCAGCGTCACCGCCGGCGTGGCGCTCCCGACCGCCGGGCTCTCGGCCGACGAGTTCAACGCTTTCCTGACCGACCCGACCGGCCCGGTGGCGATCCGGCCGCTGGACGAGCTCCCCATCCTGACCTACATCGGCGACATCGAGCTGGGCGCCGCCTGGGCGGTGGTGGATCGCTTTCCCGCCAGCGACTACGGCTCCGGCATGCGGACCGTGATCCGGGGCACGGCCCGGCTCCGGACCGGCAAGCTTCCGAACCCGAACCGCCTGCTCGACGTCGGCACCGGCGATGGGCAGCCCGACCTGCAGGTGGACGTGATCACGGACGTGGCCCGGGGACGATTCGGCACTCGGATCGAGGCCGGCTACAACCTCCAGCTACCCGGCAACCAGAACCGGCGGGTGGCCTCGCCGACGGTGCCATTCCCGGCGGCGGCGACCTTCGCCGGGCTCCGGCGCGATCCGGGCGACGAGTGGTGGATCGCGGCCCAGCCCTTCTTCCGGCTGGCGCCCTATCTCTCGCTGGGGGGCGCGGTGCAGTACTACCGCAAAGGGCTCGACACCTACAGCTACGCCGCCGGACAGGCGCCGATTCCCGGAGTGGACGTCGGGGTTCTAGCTGAGGGCTCGCGCCAGCAGGCCTTCCTCCTCGGCGGGGCCGTCTCGTACGCCCACAGCGGCGTCGACAAGCGAGGCCGCCAGAAGCGGCCGATGGAGGCGAGCATCCGTTATCAGCGGATCGTCCGCTCCAGCACCGGGCTCATGCCCGACGCCAATCAGGTCCAGCTGAGCCTGCACTTCTACACCCGGATCTGGCAATAGGCCACCGGCCGTCCAGTGACGGTTTTTTGCTCCCGTTTCCGTAATAGGGGAGTGACGGACCTCACCCCACTATCCGCACTGGACGGAGGCAACTTCATGCGTCACCCCGCATTCGTGCTGCTTACCCTGGCCGCGCTGGCCGCACTCTCGGCCCAGCCCGGCGCCGCGCAGAGCGTGCGCGGCTTTGGCGAAGGATATACGGACCTCGGCCCAGTGGTCGGCCTTGGCAACGTCGGCGACGCCGGCCTGTCGTTCGGGGCGCGGTTCGAGCGAGCGATCAAACGGGTGCCCAGCCTGGCGGACGGCGTGATCGGGATCGAGATTGGCATCAACTACTACCACTACTCGGCCAGCTTCGCCGGCACGGGCTACGGCTTCACGTACGTCCCGATCGGGGCCACGGCGAACTACCACGTCAAGACCAACGACAAGCGCTTCGATCCGTTCATCGGCGCCGGGCTCGGGTACTCGATCGCCCACAGCTCGTACGGCGGGATCGGGGCCTCGGGCAGCTCGCTCTACTTCATCGGGCGGGCCGGGCTCCGCTACTTCCTGAAGTCGGGGCTGGCGCTCTACGGTGACGTCGGGGCGGGCGCCGCGACCGTCAACCTGGGCGTGACCTTCGCGTTGGGCGGGGCGAACTAGGGGAACTCGGGCCCCGACCTCACGGGGCCCGGCGCGCTGGTCCGAGCAGGGCCAGCGCGTGACGCCGGGCGGCATCGCCGTCGGGGTCACCGAGCATCCGGGCGAGCTCGGTAACCCGGTCTTCGCCGAGCAGGGTGGCCACGTCGCTGGTGGCGATCCCACCGCGGGTTCGCTTGGCCACCACCAGGTGGCGGTCGGCCCGGGCGGCGATGGTCGGGAGATGGGTGATGACCAGCACCTGATGCCGCCCCGCCACCTCGGCGAGCGCCTCCGCCACCTGGACCCCCACCTCGCCGCCGATGCCCTGATCGATCTCGTCGAAGACCAGGGTGGGCACCGCGTCGCGCCGGGCCAGGGCCACGGTGAGCGCCAGCATCAGCCGGGAGAGTTCGCCGCCGGACGCGGCCTTGGCCAGCGCGCGGGTATCGAGCCCCACGTTGAGCCGGACCACGAACTCGACCGCTTCCGCGCCGGTCGCGCCGATGGTCGGAAGCGCCTGGAGGGCGACGTCGAACCGGCCCCCGGCGAGGCCGAGCTTGGGAGGAGCCGGTTCACGGCCCGGGCCAGCTTCTCGGCTCCGGCGCGACGATAGGTGGTGAGATCGGCGGCGGCCGTGGCCAAGGCCCGTTCGGCCGCGGCCCGCCGGGCGGCGAGGGTCTCGAGATCGAGGTCGGCCGTGTCGAGCAGATCGAGCTCCCGGCCGGTCTCCCGCCGAGTCTCGAGCACCGCGTCCACCGTCTCCCCGTACTTCTGCTCCAGCCGGTCGAGGAGGTCCCGCCGGCTCTCGACCTCGGCCAGCCGGCCGGGCTCCTCCTCGATGTGCTCGGCATACTGGCGGGCCTGACGGCCCAGCTCTTCGAGGGCGGCGTAGGCGGCGTCGAGCAGGGAGCGCCATTCGGCGACGGCCGCCGGATCGAGCCGCTCCAGGCGCCGGAGGGCCCGCTCGGCCTCGCCAGGGCCCCGAGCGCGCCGCCCTCGTCGCCGTCCAGCGGCCGCCCCGATCCGCTCGCCCTGGGCTCGGCAGCTCCCCGGCGTGATTCGAGCCGGTCGAGCTCCTGGTCGACCCGCTCGTCCTCGCCGGCCACCAGCCGGGCGGCGTCGATCTCCGGGCCACGTGCCGGAGATAGTCGGCCCGGCGCCGGATCTCGTCCCGCCGCTCGGCCAGCGCGCCTGCTCCTCCCGGACCAGGGCGGCGAGCGTCTCGAAGGTCTGCCGGACCGCCTCGGCCTGGCGGGCCGCCACCGGCGTAAGCGATCGAGGAGGTCCGCGCTGGACCTCGGCATGGAGGAGGGAGACGGTCTGGTGCTGGCCGTGGAGATCGGCCAGCGAGCGGCCGAGCTGATCGAGGGCGGCCATCGTGGTGGGGCTGCCGTTGACCCAGGCGCGGGACCGTCCTTCGGTCGACACCTCCCGCCGAATCACGACCCGGTCGTCGTCGGCGTCGAGCCCGAGCGATTCCAGCAGGGCGCGAAAGCCCTTGGGCGGCGGCTCGAACACGCCCTCGACGATGGCCCGGGCCGCCCCGGGACGCACCGCTCCGCTGTCGGCCCGGCCGCCGAGCAGCAGGGTCAGGGCGTCGACCAGCATCGACTTCCCCGCCCCGGTCTCGCCGGTGAGGACGTTGAAGCCGGCGCCGAGCTGGAGGGTGACGTCCGCGATGGTGACCAGGTCGCGGACCCGGAGCTCGACGATCATGGCTGCGATTCGCGCTCCCGTTCGGAGAGGTCGCCCCACCGAAGGCTTTCCCGGATCCGGGCGAAGTAGCTCTTGGCCTCGAGCCGGACCAGGAGAACCTTGTGGCGGCCCTTCCGGAGCTCGAGCCGGTCGTCGGGGCCGAGGGTCATCGCCTGCTGGCCGTCGACCGAGACCAGCAGGTCCTCCGACCAGCCCCGGACCGGCGCCACCGCGATCTTGGAGCCCGACGGGAGGACCAGCGGCCGGACCGCGAGGGTGTGGGCGCAGATCGGGGTGATGACCAGCGCCTCGACGCCCGGCACGATGATCGGCCCGCCGGCACTCAGGGAATACGCGGTCGAGCCGGTCGGGGTCGCGATGATCAGGCCGTCGGCGCTGTAGGGGCCGGCGTTCTGGCCGTCCACCTGCACGTCCAGCCGGATCAGCCGGGCCACGCCGCCCTTGTGGATGGTCACGTCGTTGAGGGCCCGGGCAGCACGAAGGGCGCTCGATCGGCGCCGACGATGTGGCTCTCCAGGGTCCGCCGCGGCTCGACCACGAAGTCGCGCTTGGCGAGCCGGTCCAGGGCGTGGTCGAGCTGCGGGTCCGGTCGTGGTGGTGAGGAAGCCGACCTTGCCGAAGTTGATGCCGAGGATGGGGACTTCCTGGTTGGCGAGGAGGCGGGCCCCACGGAGCAGGGTGCCGTCGCCGCCCAGCGTCACCAGGGCGTCGAGCGAGGCGATTCCGATCGGCGGGACGGTCCTCGGCCAGAGGGGGGCCAGCTCGGGCTCGGTGAACAGCTCGAGCCCGAGGCCTTTCGCGCGAGCGGCCACCCCCTTGAGGATGGCCGCGAGTCCGCCGTGACGCGGATTCCCGACGACCCCTATGTTCATCGCGCCTCGAGTGTTCCCTCGTGGTGGTAGGCCAGGACCGTGCCGGCGATGCCTTCCGCGTCGAGCCCCATCCGGGCCAGCTGCACCGCCCGGGGCGCCTGCTCCATGAAGCGATCGGGCACACCGATGGTATGGACCCGCGCCTCCGGGTTCGACTCCGCCAGCTCCCGGCTCAGGTAGGCGCCGAAGCCGTTGACGATGGTGCCTTCCTCGACCGTCACCAGCACCCGACACTCCGACACGATCCGATCGAGCATCGCCCGATCGTACGGCTTGAGGAACCGGCAGTTCACCACCCCGGCCTCGAGCCCGTCCTTCGCGAGCCGCTCGGCCGCCGCCAGGGCGGGCAGCACCATCGTGCCGACCGCCAGGAGGGTCAGGTCCTTGCCGTGACGGAGGTGCTCCCAGGTGCCGAGCTCGATCGGCGGCACCTCGGCCACGGGGCGCGGATCGGCGGGGGCCTTGTCGCGCGGGTAGCGGGTGCAGAATGGACCGTGTGATGGCGGAAGGCCGTCTTGAGCAAGCCGATCAGCTCGTCGCCGTCCTTGGGCGCCGTCACCACCATCTCGGGCACCGCCAGCATGTAGGCGATGTCGTAGAGGCCCATGTGGGTCTGACCATCCTCACCCACCAGCCCAGCCCGGTCCATGCAGAACACCACCGGAAGGTGCTGGACCGCCACGTCGTGGATGATGTTGTCGTAGGCCCGCTGGAGGAAGGTGCTGTAGATGGCGCAGACCGGCCGCACCCCCTGGGTGGCCAGCCCGCCCGCGAAGGTGACCGCGTGGCCTTCGGCGATCCCGACGTCGAAGAACCGCTCGGGCCAGCGCTTCTGGAAGATCGCGGTGCCGGTGCCCGAGGGCATGGCCGCCGTGATCACCACGAAGTCGCGATGCTCCTCGGCCAGATCGGCCACCGCGTTACCGAACACCTGGGTCCAGGTGGGCGGACCGCTCGCCTTCTTCCGGAGATCGCCGGTCTCGGGGTCGTAGGCCGCGAGCCCGTGCCACTTCTCCTTGTTGGCCTCGGCGAACGAAAAGCCCTTCCCCTTCTTGGTCAGCACGTGGATCACCCGCGGGCCGCTCAGCCCGCGGACGAAGCGGAGCGTGTCGCAGAGCTTGCCGAGATCGTGGCCGTCGATCGGGCCGAAGTAGCGGAAGCCCAGCTCCTCGAAGAACATGCCCTGCGAGAACATGTTCTTGACGCTCTCCTCGAGGTTCCGGGCGAAGTCGACCACCCGCTCGCCGAAGACCCCGCCCAACTTGAAGGTCACGTTCTTGACGTGCTCCCGGACCCGGTTGGTGAGCGGGTTGGCGACGATCCGGCCCAGGGTCTTGCTGATCGCGCCGACGTTGGGCGAGATCGACATCCCGTTGTCGTTGACGATCAGGATGACGTCGCGGTCCGAGTGCCCGGCGTTGTTCATCCCCTCGTAGGAGAGGCCGCAGGTGAGCGCGCCGTCGCCCACGACCGCCGCCACCTTGTAGTCCTCGCCCAGGAGGTCTCGGGCGGTCGCCATCCCGAAGGCGGCCGACATCGCGGTCCCGGCGTGGCCGGCGCCGAACTGGTCGTGAGGGCTCTCGGTCCGCTTGAGGAAGCCGGACATGCCGTCCTGCTGCCGGAGGGTGTCGAAGCCCGGGTTCCGGCCGGTCAGGAGCTTCCAGGCATAGGCCTGGTGTCCCACGTCCCACAGCACCTTGTCCCGGGGAGAGTCGAACTCGTAGAGGAGAGCGATGGCGAGTTCCACGCAGCCCAAGCTCGCCCCGATGTGACCACCGGTGACGGAGCAGGCCTGGATGAGCCGATCGCGCATCTCCTGGGCCAGCTCGGGCAGCTGTTCCCGCGACAGACCTTTGAGGTCGTCGGGGCCTTGGATCTTCGCAAGTAGCGACATGGCACGCCCTTATGACTGTCGATGCACAATATAATGCGCCAGGCTCAGGAGCGGCGCCGATTCGATCCCGGCCGACGCAAGATGCCCGGCGGCCCGCTCCACGCACTGCCGTGCCTCTTCCCGGGCCCGCTCCACGCCATACACGCTGACGTAGGTGGACTTGTGGAGCGAGAGGTCCCGGCCGGCCGTCTTACCCAGCTGGGCCGACGTCGCGGTGGCATCGAGGACGTCGTCGGCCACCTGAAAGGCCAAGCCGATCTCCAGGCCGAACCGCCCCAGGGCGTCGAGCACCCGGTCGCGCGCTCCGGCTGCGAGGCCCCCGACCAGGCAGGCTCCCTGGATCAGCGCGGCCGTCTTCCGGAGGTGAATCTCCCGGAGGTCGTCGGGACCGAGCGAGCGTCCTTCGGCGGCGAGGTCGAGCCACTGACCGCCTACCATGCCCCGGATGCCGCTGGCATCCAGCAGTACCCGGGCCACCGCTTGCCGCACCGCCGGCCCGAGCTCCAGCTCCCGAGTCGCGGTGCTCAATACCTCGACCGCCACCGGCACCAGGAGGTAGCCGACCCGGGCGGCGGTGACCGGATCGTACACGACGTGGGTCGTGGGACGGCCCCGGCGCTGGTCGTCGTCGTCCATGCAGGGAAGATCGTCGTGGATCAGCGAGTAGGTGTGGATCACCTCGACGGCGGTGGCCAGGCGATGAATCCCGGGATGGCTGCCGCCCAAGGCCCGGTAGCTGGCGAACACCAGGGCCGGCCGGACCCGCTTGCCGCTGGTCCCCAGCGCATAGCCCAGCGCCTGGCCGAGACGGCCGGGCACCTCGTCCTCCAGCTGCCGGGCCAGATCGGTGAGGTGACGATCGGTGGTCGTCCGCGCTTCGCTCAGCAGCGACGCCGCCAGCCCGGCCTCAGCCATCGAGGTCGGCGAGCCGAAGCGTCCCGGCGGCGTCCTCGAGCACCCGTTGGACCCGCGCCTCCGCTTCCCCGAGCCGGCCACGGGCGCTCTGCAGCACCTGGACGCCTTCCTCGAACAGCGCCAAGGCCCGGTCCAGGTCGAGATCGTCGGCCTCCAAGGCGGCGACGATGTCTTCCAATCGTTTGAGGTCGATCGCCAGAGTATCCCGTCCCGGCTGCCGTTCGGGCTCGCTCATCGGGCTTGTGCGTCCACGTCGCCATCGGCGACCCGCAGGGTGAAGGGGGTTCCGGGCGGCAGGTCGGCTCGGCGCCGGGCCACCCGGCCGTCGGCCAGGCGAGCCACCGCGTACCCTCGGCCCAGCACCGCCAACGGGCTCAGGGCGTCGAGCGAGGCCGCCAGCCGCTCCATCCGCCGGCGCCGCTCGGCCAGCCGGTCGACCAGCGTCCGTTCGATCCGATCCGACGCCCGGGCCAGCCGCTCGCTCAGCACCCGGGTCCGCCGGGTCAGGCCGTGGGCCAGCCGGTGGCCGAGTCCGGCCACGTGGCGCGCCAACTCGCGCCGGTCCGGCAGGGCCAGCTCCGCCGCGGCCGACGGGGTGGGCGCCCGGAGGTCGGCTACCAGGTCGGTCAAGGTCACGTCGGTCTCGTGCCCTACCGCCGCGATGGTCGGCACCCGGGTCGCGGCCACCGCCCGGCAGACCGGCTCGGCGTTGAAGGCCAGGAGATCGTCCCGGGCGCCCCCGCCCCGGGCCACGATGCAGACGTCGACCTCGGGCAGCCGGTTCACGATCGCGAGCGCCCGGCAGAGCTCGTCGGCGGCGTCCTCGCCCTGGACCCGTGCCGGCACCAGCACCAGCCGGGCGGCCGGCCACCGCCGCGAGGCGACGATCCGGATGTCGTGGAGCACCGCCCCGTCAGGACTGGTCACCACGGCCACCACCCGAGGGAACCGAGGCGGCCGGCGCTTCCGGGCCGGGTCGAGCAGTCCGTCCTTTTCGAGGAGCTCGCGGGTCCGCTCGAACGAGAGCTGCTGGAGCCCCACGCCCGAGGTCGGCAACAGGGTGACCGCGGTGAGCCGGAGCTCGCCCCGGGCCGGCCAGACCGTCGGCGTGGCCAGCGCGTATACCTCCGTACCCTCGGGCGGCGCCACCTTGATCCGCCGGGCGTTGCTGTTCCAGATGACGCAGCGGAGCTGCGACGACTCGTCGCGGAGGGTGAAGTACCAGTGGCCCGCCTCGTAGATCTTGAGCCCCATCACTTCGCCCTTGACCCAGACCTGGCCGGTGGACCGCTCAGCGGCCGTCTTGAGGGCGGCCGCCAGCTCCGACACGGTGTACGCCGCCCGCTCATCGCCGGTTCGACCACTCGACGACGAGGACGACGAGGCTGAACGAGCGGGCCGGCGGGCGCCGGAGCCACCAGCGGGCATTACACGATCCGGTAAACGGGAAGACGGGGAGCCCCTCCAAGGGGGAACGCTCACGCCCCGGAATATGGCAGCGGCCCTCGGACGATGGCACCCGGTCTGGAGGGATGGGATGGGATGGGATGGGATGGGGCGGGATGGGGTGGGATGGGAGGGGATGGGGGATCGGGGGGCGCCGGGGGAAACCGATCGGGGAGGTGGGCCGTATGGGGCCGCGATGACCGACGATCCCCACACTCCGCCTCCCGCGCCCGCGCCCGATCAGGTGCTCGCGATTCGGATTCGCGCCGGCGACGAGCTCGCGCTCGACCAGGCGCTGGGCCGTCATTGGGGGCCGCTCTTCCGCTACGCCCGCCGGATGGTCGAGGACACCGACCTGGCCGAGGATCTCGTGCAGGAGACCTTCCTGCGTCTGTGGGAGCGTCGCCGGAAGCTGGACCCGACCGCGCTCCGGGCCTACCTCTACCGGATCGTCCACAACCTGGCGCTCGATGAGCTCCGCCGGCGGCGGCGTCACCAGGCCTGGGCCCTGGTGGCTCCTCGGGACCCGGCCCCGCCGCCCCGCACCCCGGTCACGGGCGGTGCGGTCCCCTCGGCGGACGAGGCCATGGCCTACGCCATCGATGCCCTGCCACCGCGCCGCCGTCAGGCGTTCGTGCTGGCCTATCTGCACCGGATGTCCTATCGCGAGGCGGCCCAGGTCATGGGCGTCTCGCCCGCGACGGTCAAGAACCAGGTTGCCGCCGCCCTGGCCGCCCTCCGCGCGACCCTCGGGCCCCTCCGCCCCGACCGGACCCAGCACCGATAGGCCGGATCCGCCGCTCGCGCGTTCCAGCGAGTGAACCCGATCGCCGACGGTCCATGTCCGACGAGCTGCTGTACCGCTATCTCCGAGCGGAAGTCACCGACCCCGAGCGCCGGCGGGTTGAGGCGTGGCTGGCGAGCTCGCCCGGGAACCAGGCCCGCCTGGCAGAGCTGGTGGCCCTGCTCGACCTGGCCGATCGGACCGAGGCCGGGCTCCCGACCACCCTGCCCCCGGCCGCCGTGACCCTGATCCGGCGGGCCGAGCGGCGGGCCACCCGAGGCCGACCGCTCGCCGAGCTGACCCGGTGGCTGGGGTACGCGACCCTCGGGCTTTCGGCCGTCGCGGTGATCGTCATCGCGGCGGTCATGGGCTACCGCGCCCTCCCGGCGTTCGGCTTCACCGCCCGCGACGTCCTGACCGGCCCCGGCCAGACGGCGACCGTGGCCTTGAACGACGGGACGCTGATCCGGCTCGGCCCGGAGAGCCAGCTCCGGATCGGAACCGGGCGGCGCGAGCGCGAGGTGGCCCTCGAAGGCCATGCCTTCGTCGACGTGCCCGGCGGGTCGGGGCACGAGCTCGACGTCCTGACCCGGGCCGGCACGGTGGCTGCCCGCGGGGCCCGGTTCGACCTCGAAGCCCGAGGCGGCGAGCTGACCGTCACCCTGGCGAGCGGCGCGGCCATCGTCTCGCGCTTCGGAGCCCGGCAACAGCTCAGCGCCGGCCAGACCACGGCCGTGCGGAGCTACCGGCTGCTCGCGCCGTGGGTCACGGTCGATCTCGCCGGCCGGATCGCCTGGGCGGGCGACCTGCGGGCCACGGCGGCCTCGATCTGCGACGTCGGTCGAGCCCCGTGTCCCCCGGCACCTGCCGCAACGCCGCCGGAAGCCACGCCCGCTCCCGTCCGCTGAGGGGCCCGACTCCACGCCACCCCGCCGAGAGGATTGCCGATGTCCGCCTTGCTCCGACCGATCCGGGCCTTCCCGGTCACCACCTACTGGATTCTGGCCTGCGCCTTCGGCTGGATGTTCACCATCGCCGCGGCCGTCAGAGGCACCCACGACGGAGGGCAGTTTCCGCTCGGGCCGCTCATGGCGGCGGCGGTCGTCGCCGCCTGTCTCGGCCGGAACGGCCTCCGCGAGTGGGGCCACCGGCTGATTACGGCTCGAACCGGAATCCAGTGGTGGCTGGTGGCCTTTCTGGGACCAATCGTCCTGATGATCATCGCGGTGCTGGTCAACACCGCCTTGGGCGCCCCGCTCCCCACCCGGGAGCAGCTGGCCGGCTGGCCCGCGTTGGGGCCGACCTTCCTCAGCGTGTTTATCGCGATCGGGATCGGAGAGGAGGCCGGCTGGACGGCGTTCGCCTCGCCCCGGCTCCTCGGGCGGCACCGGTTCGTGACGGCCGCCTTGCTCATGGCGGTGATCCGGGTCACCTGGCACCTCCCGCTGATGATCGGCGGCGACCTGCCCTGGATGGTCGGCGTCGTGGCCAACGCCGGCTTTCAGTTCATGGTGCTCTGGGCCTTCGTCCGGTCCGGCGGGGTCTGGTGGCTGGCGGCAATCTGGCACACGACCCACAATACGGTGAGTGGTTCGTTTCTCTATCGGATGGTGGAGGGCGCCGATCAAGTCCGGCTGGGGTTGATCCTCTCGGCGGTCTATTGGCTGGCGGTGGGAGCGGTTCTGATGTTCGATCGACGCATCGCGGAATCGGTCCGACGAGTGGCCCCGACCGGGCCCGAACCGGCTCCGACCCAAGGGAGGTAGCCGAATGGCGTTCCAGCGCGGCCGACACGCCAAGCCACCGTTCGTCCCCAGCGCCGAGCAGCAGGCGCTCTGGCCCGACCTCTCCGGCAACACGATCAACGGACTGGGCGAGACCGAGGTCCGGCGGCCGTCGCCGATCTACTGGCATCCGCCCGAGATGACGCCGCACGGGCCGCTCCAGACCTGGATGATGGATCAGGGCCGGAAAGAGCCGGCCCTCCACGCCCTGCGCGGAGCCCGGGCGGAGATCATCGCCCGGGAGCCGGCCCCGATCGCCGGGGAGCGAGTAATCCGCGACCCGGCCGAGACCGCCCGGCTGGTCAAGGAGCAGGCCCGGGCGTTCGGCGCGGACCTGGTGGGCCTGGTCCGGGCCGACCCGCTCTGGGTTTACCAAGGCTACGACTTCGACTATCCCTGGGTCGTGGTGCTCGGGGTGGCCATGGACTACGAGCAGCTGGAGACGGCGCCCGAGGTCACGGCCGCGCTGGCCGTGGTCGAGGGGTACACCCAGGGCTGGCGGGTCGCTCAGCCGCTGGCCGACTGGATTCGCGGCCAGGGCTGGCGGGCCGAACCCCGCGGCGGGCCGCCGGCCGGCCCGATCACGCTCATTCCGGCCGCCCTCGCCGCGGGCTTCGGCGAGCTGGGCAAACACGGCTCGATCATCAACCGGGAGCTGGGCTCGAACTTCCGATTGGCCGCCGTGTTCACCGACCTGCCCCTCGCCGCCGACGATCCCACCGACTTCGGCGCCGACGACTTCTGCACCCAATGCCAGGTGTGCGCCAACGCCTGTCCGGTGGACGCGATCACCCACGAAAAGCAGCAGGTCCGGGGGGTGACGAAGTGGTACGTGAACTTCGACCGCTGTCTTCCCTACTTCAACGAGACCTACGGCTGCGCGATATGCATCGCGGCGTGCCCCTGGTCGATGCCGGGGACGGCGCCGAAGCTGGCGGAGAAGATGGAGAAGAGGCGGGAGAGGCGGAGGGGGGCGGGGTGAAGGGTTAAGGGTTGGGGTGAGGGGGGTGGGACGGGGTGGGACGGGGTGGCCCGGGCGCCGGTGCAACCCTCCCCGTCTCACCCCGTCTCCCCCCCTCCCTCCCCGCCCCCTCCCGCCGCCTGCACCGTGTTCATCAGCAACATCGCGATCGTCATCCGCCCGACCCCGCCCGGCACCGGCGTGATCGCGCTCGCCACCGTCGCGACCTCGTCGTAGGCCACGTCGCCCACGATCCGGTAGCCCTTGGGACGGCTCGCGTCGGGGACCCGATTGATCCCCACGTCGACCACCACGGCGCCGGGTTTCACCATGTCGGCGGTGACGAACGCCGGCTTCCCGATCGCGACGACCAGCACGTCGGCCGACCGGGCGATCCCCGGCAGGTCCCGCGAGCGGGAGTGACAGATGGTGACGGTGGCGTTCCCGCCGGGGCCCGGTTGCACCAGCAAGCTCGCCATCGGCTTCCCGACGATGTTGGACCGGCCGATGATCACCGCATGGGCGCCGCTGGTCTCGATCCCCGAGCGGATCAGCATCTGCTGCACGCCGTAGGGAGTGGCCGGGCGAAAGGCCCGCCGGTCGCCGATCAGCACCCGGCCGACGTTCATCGGGTGGAACCCGTCGACGTCCTTGTCGGGGTCGATCCGGAGCAGCACCCGCTCGGCGTCGATGTGCTTGGGGAGCGGCAGCTGGACCAGGAAGCCGTGGATCTTGGGGTCCGCGTTGAGCCGGTCCACGACCGCCAGGAGCTCGGCCTCGGTCGTGTTGGCCGGGAGCCGGATGGTCTCGGAGTACATCCCCGCCTCTTCGCAGGCCTTCCCCTTGCTCGCCACGTACACCATGCTGGCGGGGTCTTCGCCCACGATCACCACCGCCAGGCCCGGCGTCACGCCCCGAGCCACCAGCTTCGCCACGTCTTTCGCCAGGTCGGCCCGGATCTGGTTGGCCAGCGCGGCGCCGTCCAGCACCCGCGCGGTCACTTGGCCAACCCCGTCGCTCTCGTCTCTCGAATCACGGTCACTCTGATCTGTCCCGGATATTGGAGCTCGCCTTCGATCCGCTTGGCGATGGTCTCGGCCAGCTCGGCGGCGCCGTCGTCGCTCACCTTGTCGGGCACCACGATCACCCGCACCTCCCGGCCGGCCTGGATCGCGTTGACCTTGTCGACGCCCGGGAAGTCGTTGGCGATCTCCTCCAGCTTGGTGAGTCGCTTGACGTAGGTCTCGAACGCCTCGCGCCGGGCGCCGGGCCGCGAGCCGCTGATGGCGTCGGCGGCCTGGACCAACACGCTCTCGGGGGTCTCGTGGGGCACGTCGTCGTGGTGCGCCCCGATCGCGTTGATCACCAGCGGGTTCTCTCCGTAGCGGGTCGCCATCTCGACGCCGAGCTGCACGTGAGTGCCCTCGTTGTCGTGGGTGAGCACCTTGCCCACGTCGTGGAGGAGGCCGCCCCGCTTGGCGAGCTGCACGTCGAGGTGGAGCTCGGCCGCCATCATCCCGGCGATCCAGGCCACTTCCTTCGAGTGCTCGTAGATGTTCTGGCCGTACGAGGTCCGATAGCGCATCCGGCCGATCAGCTTGATCATCTCCGGATGGAGGCCGTGGATGCCGGTCTCATAGGCCGCCTGCTCGCCCAGCTCGACCAGCTGCTCGTCCAGCTCCTTCTGGATCTTCTTGACCACTTCCTCGATCCGGCCGGGGTGAATCCGGCCGTCGGTGATCAGGGCGTCGAGCGCCCGGCGGCCCACTTCACGCCGGATCGGGTCGAAGCACGAGACGATCACGGTGTCGGGGGTGTCGTCGATGATCAGGTCGACGCCGGTCGCCATCTCGAAAGCCCGGATGTTCCGGCCTTCGCGGCCGATGATCCGACCCTTCATCTCGTCGCTGGGCAGCGCCACGGCGGCCACCGTCGTCTCCGCGGTGTGCTCGGCGGCCAGCCGTTGGATCGACATCGAGATGATCCGCTTGGCGTCGCGCTCGGCGCTCTTCTTGGCCTGCTCCTTGATGTCGCGGGCCAGCGCCGCGGCCTGGGCCCGGGCCTCGTCCTCCACCTTCTGGAGCAGCTCGCGCCGGGCATCCTCGGTCGTGAGCCCGGCCACCCGTTCCAGACGGGTCCGCTGCTCGTGGACCAGCGCCTCGAGCTCGCTGGCCTTGGCGTCGAGCCCGCGCTCCTTGTCGGTGAACGACTGCTGCTGCCGGGCCAGGGTCTTGGCCTGCCGGTCCAGCTCCTCGTTCCGGCGGCCGAAGTCCTGTTCCCGCTCGGTCACCCGCCGCTCGGCCCGCTCGGCTTCCTGGCGCCGGGCGGTCAGCTCCTGCTCCAGGCCTTCCCGGAGCTTGAGCGTCTCCATCTTGCCCTCGACCAGCGCCGCCGCCTTGGCCTTCTCGGCCTCGTCCCGGCCGCGCTCCCGGAGCCGGTCGGCTTCCTGACGGGCGGCGTCCAGCATCCCGCCTGCCTGCTGTCGGCGCGACCGGGCGATCATCAGCGCGGCCACGGTGGCGATCAGGATCCCGGCGAGCGCTCCTCCGCCCGTGAAGAGCAGGTCCGTCGTCGACATTCGTATCTCCGAAGGTGGCGCGGGCGCCACACGGCGTTCAGGTTCCCCGGCCGGCCGAGTCCGTCGCTCGGGTCCGCTTGGCCGGGGGGAGCAGCCGAGCCAGCCGCTCGTTGACCGTGGCCAGCTGCTCGGCCGCACCGGTCGCGGCTTCGCGGGCCTGAAAGAGCTCGTCCGTTACTGCGAGACCCGCCAGAATCGCGGCCCGTTGGGCATCGACCGTCGGCAGCGCCGCGCGAATCCGTCGCAGAGCCTCGTCGAAATGGGCCGCCACCTCCCGGGTGTACTCGGCCGGGTGTTCGGAGCTGACCACCAACTCCTGACCGCCGATCGTAACCCGGACCGCCTGCCCGTCACTCATCGGAGCCCCCCGCCGGCATGCTCCTCCACGAACCGCAGCCGGGTCCGGAGCTGCTCCACCTGCTCCCGCGCGGCCCGGATCCGGGCCTCGAGGGCCACGTTGGCATCCTCCAACTCCGCGATCCGCTCCCGCGACTCGGCCAGGTCGCCGGACACGAAGCTCGCCGTCCGGGCCCGCAGCCCCTCGACCTCATGCTCCGCCGCGAGGCACCGCCGGCGCCATTGCGCCAGCTCCTCCTCGAGCGCGAGGGCGAGGTGCTCGAGATCGGCGAGCGGGCCGGCCTCAGGATGCTCGGACGGTAAGGCCAAGCTGCTTCTCCACGGTGGCACGGATCCGGTTCATCGCCTGATCCACGTCCTTGTCCCGAAGGGTGCGATCCTGGCCCCGGAACACGAACCGGAAGGCGACGCTGCGGCTGCCGTCAGGCAACTCCGCGCTCCGGTACTCGTCCACGACGTGAATCGACTCCAAGAGCGCGCCCCCCGCGCGCCGGGCGGTCTCCACCACGGTTCCGGCCGCCACGCTCCACGGCACCACCAACGCCAGATCACGGGCGGCGGCCGGTACGGTCGGCACCGGCCGATACTTGGGGCCGGCCCGTGGCGTCAGGTCGAGATCCACCTCGAAGCCGAACAAGGGCGCCGCCCACGGCGGCCGATCGGCTTCGAGCCGGCCGGCCCAACCGATCGTCGCGCCCCCAGGCAACCGCGCAACCAGCGCCCTGCCCTCAACTTGCACGGAGGCCTCGGGATTCGCCAGTGACACGGCTCGCTCGAAGAGGCCCTTTCCGTCCCACCAGTCCACGTCCACCGACTCGGCCCCATCCGTCCAGTGACCCGGCCATCGAGCCCCGGTCAGAACCCCACCCACCCGAATCGTCTCGCGCGGGAGCGACGGGACCCCGTCGCCCCGGGCGAACGTGGTCCCGATCTCGAACAACCGGACGTCCCGGACCTGACTCGCCCAGTTGGCCTCCACCTGGCGGACCAGGCCCGGGAGCAGCCGCTCCCGGAGGAAGCCGTGATCGGCCGACAGCGGGTTGAGAACCGGCACGGCCTCGGGGCTCGAGGCCGGCCCGATCGGGAGGAGCACCACCTCGAACAGTCCCTGAGCCGCCAACCCCTCCCGGACCAGCGCCGCCGCGACCTCGCTCGGCGCTTCGGTCTGGGCTCCGGGTCGGAAGGGACGGAGGTCGTCGGGCAGCCGGTCGTATCCCCAGATCCGGGCGACTTCCTCGATCAGGTCGATCTCCGCGGTCAGGTCGCGCCGCCAGCCCGGCACGTCCACCGCCAAGCGGCCGTCGTCGGGCTTGGGCGAGACCGTGGCCCCGATGGCGGTGAGGGCGCGCTCGATCTCGCCCAGTGACAGCGCCACGCCGACGATCTGGGCGGTGCGGGAGGCGCGGAGAAAGATCCGGGGCGGGGTCTCGGGCGCCGGCCAGACGTCCACCGGCGGGCCGGCCACCCGGCCGCCAGCCGTCGCCAGGATGAGGTCGATCGCCCGGCGGAGCGCGTCCGGTAGGGCCCAGAGGTCGGTACCCCGCTCGAAGCGCTGGCTGGCCTCGGTCGCCACGCCGAGCGCGCGGCGGGTGGCCCGGGTCGGGGCCGGATCCCACCAGGCAGCTTCCAGCACCACGGTCGTGGTCGAGTCGCCGACCTCGCTCTCGCCGCCGCCGATCACGCCCGCGACCCCCGTGGCGCCCTCGGCATCGGCCACCACCGTCATCGACCGGTCCAGGGTCCTGACCACCCCGTCCAGGGTGGTCAGCCGCTCGCCGGGCCGGGCCGGCCGGGCCAGGAGCCGCCCGCCCCGGATCCGGGCGGCGTCGTAGGCATGGAGCGGCTGCCCCAGCTCGAACATCACGTAGTTGGTGACGTCGACCACGTTGCTGATCGGACGCTGGCCCACGGCCTCGAGCCGCTGCCGGAGCCAGGCCGGGGAGGGACCGACCGTGACGCCCTCGATCACGGCGACCGTGAACCGGCGGGCCGACGACCCGGGCTCGATCGACACCGTGATCCCGCCGGTGGTCGCCGGACCGGCCGATCGCTCGGCCACCGGGACCGCCGGCCGGTCCAGGCTTCCCGCGCGGGGAATGTCCGGCAGCCGAAACCCGATCCCGTAGGCCGCCGCCAGCTCGCGGGCCACGCCCTTGTGTCCGAGCAGATCACCGCGGACCGCCGAGACGTCCAGCACCAGGGTGTCGTCGCCCAACCCCAGCGCCTCGAGCAGCGGCGTCCCGGGCTCGCCCTCACCCTCCAGCTCCATGATGCCCTCGTGCTCGTCGCCGAGCCCGAGCTCCCGGGCCGAGCAGAGCATGCCTTCCGACACCTCGCCTCGGAGCTTCCGCTTTTCGAGGGTCAGACCGTTCGGCAGGGTCACCCCCACCCCGGCAAAGGGGTACCGCTTCCCCTGAGTCACGTTGGTGGCGCCGGTCACCACCTGGCGGCGCTCGCCGCCGCCGATGGCCACCTGGCAGACCTGGAGGCGGTCGGCGTTGGGATGCCTGGTGAGCTCCTCCACCAGGCCCACGACCACCGGAGCCAGCAGGGGATGGAGCGGCTCCACCGCGTCGACCGGGGCGCCCAGCATGGCCAGCCGGGGCACCAGGTCGGACACCTCGAGCGGACGCCGGAGGAACGCCTCGAGCCAGCGACGGGAGACGTTCATCGGTCGGCCCCTCCGAGCTGCCGGAGGAAGCGCATGTCGCCGCCGTAGAGGAGCCGGATGTCGGGCAGGTCGTACCGGTTCATCGCCACCCGTCCCGGACCCATCCCGAAGGCCCAGCCCGAATAGCGCTCCGGGTCGACGCCGACGTTCTCGAGCACGTTCGGATGGACCATGCCGCAGCCCAGGATCTCCATCCAACCGGTCTGCTTGCAGGCCGGGCAGCCGCCTCCGTGACAGAGCTGGCACTCGATGTCCAGCTCGCCCGACGGTTCCGTGAACGGGAAGTACGAGGGCCGAAACCGCACCTTCGTGGTCGGGGAGAAGAACCGGCGCACGAAGTGGGTGAGGGTGGCCTTGAGGTCCACCAGCCCGATCCCTTCGTCCACCGCCAGCCCCTCGATCTGCGCGAAGGCCGGGGCGTGCGAGGGGTCGAACGGGTCGTTCCGGTACACCATGCCGGGGCACACCACGCGATAGGGCGGCGGCCCGGCTTGCATGACCCGGATCTGGACCGGCGAGGTGTGGGTGCGCAGCAAGCCGCGCCCGGTCCGGTCCCCGTCCACCCGCTCATCCGTGAGGTACAGCGTGTCGTGGGTGTCGAGCGCCGGATGATTCTCCGGGAAATTGAGCGCGAAGAAGTTCATCCACTCCGTCTCGGCCTCCGGCCCCACCGCCACGGTGAAGCCGATGCTCCGGAAGATCGAGACGATCTCGTCGATGACCTGGTTGACCGGATGGGCCGCGCCGACCCAGCGCCGGCGGCCCGGCATGGTGAGGTCGATCCGCTCACCGGCGGCGGCGCTGTCGCCCGCCAGCGCGACCGCCCGGGCGTCGAACGCCTCCTCGAGCAGCCCCTTGATCCGGTTCACGGCCGCGCCGAAGGGGCGGCGGGCCTCGGGGTCGAGCTCGGGGAGCTTCCGCGCCAGGGCGGTCAGGGCGCCCTGCTTCCGGCCGAGGAGCGCGACCCGCTCCTGCTCGAGGGCGGCGCGATCGAGCGTCGCGATGGCGTCGAGCCGCGGGAGGAGCGCGTCGAGCTCGGGATAGCCAGTAGGTTCGGACATGCGTGGGCCTCGTCGGGGACGGGCCGACCGTCTACCCGTCCCAAAGCAAATCCCCCGCGGCCGCCTTGGGCCGGCGACCGCGGGGGAAGGGTATTCGAGTCTGGTGACTGAGTGCTACTGCGCCCCCGCGGCGCCCCGGGCCATTTCAGCGAGGCGTCCAAACGCATCGGCGTCGGACACGGCGAGCTCGGCCAGAAGCTTCCGGTCGATCTCGACGCCGGCTTTCTTGAGCCCGGCCATGAACCGGCTGTAGCTCAGGTCGTGGAGCCGGGCGGCCGCGTTGATCCGGGTGATCCAGAGGGCCCGGAACTCGCTCTTTCGCTTGCGACGGTCGCGGTAGGCATACCGCATCGCCCGCTCGGCGGTCTCTTTCGCCGCCTTGTAGAGCTTGCTTCGGCCGCCGCGCGCCCCCTTGGCGGCGACCATGATCTTCTTCTTGCGCGCGTGATGCGCGACGTTGCTCTTGACCCGCGGCATGATTCTCCTCCTACGCCTCGAGCAGGCGCTTCACGCGCGGATAGTCGGCCGAGCTGACGAGAGCGGGCTTCTGGAGCCCATTCTTCCGCTTCCGCGTCTTCTTGGTCAGGATGTGGCGATGGTTCGCCTTGTTTCGCTTGATCTTGCCGCTGCCGGTGAAGCGGAACCGCTTCATGGCCGCGCGCTTGGTCTTCATCTTCGGCACGTCATCACTCCGTGATTCGTTGGGAGGGATAGGGAACTCCGCTCCCTTCCCGTCCCTTACTTGGGCGCCATCACCATCGTCATGTTCCGGCCTTCGAGCCGGGCGTCGAATTCGATCTTGCCGATGTCCGCGAGCGTCTCGGCCACCCGATCCAGGACCGCCTTCCCCAGATCGATTCGGGTCATCTGCCGGCCCCGGAACATCATCGTCACCTTCACCTTGTTCCCCGCTTCGAGAAACTCCCGCATGTGCCGGGTCTTGAAGTCGAAGTCGTGATCGTCGATCCCGGGTCTGAACTTGATCTCCTTGATCTCGATCACGTGCTGCTTCTTCTTCGCCGCGCGCGCCGCCTTGGCCTCCTCGAACTTGTACTTCCCGTAGTCCATGATCTTGACCACGGGCGGCCGCGCCATCGGCGCCACTTCCACCAGGTCGAGCCCCTTGTCCTCCGCCATCGCCAGGGCCTCGTCCACCGGCAACACTCCCAACTGCTCACCCGAATCCGAGATGACTCGGACGGGGCTGATCCGGATCATGCGGTTGATCCGAACCCTTCGCTCGCGCTCGTTGGTGCTCAGCGACGACCTCCCCACCAGACGGTGAAACACAAACACCCCGGGCAACCGGGGTGTCCAGAACGACTCCGCCCCCCACACGGGACTACGGAGCGAGCTCGGGACCCTGTCGCCTGCCGTCGGCTCGGGGTGGAGGACGGCGTTCCCGCCCTCACTTGCAGTTGGATAAATGTAGACGGGGCCGAGGCTTCCGTCAATTCAGGTGATCTGGGGCGTCGGTGGAGACCGCCCCGGGGGCCCAGCGCTCCACCATGTCTGCCAGCTCCTCCGGCACGACCGGCTTGGCCAGATAATCGCTCATGCCGGCGGCGAGACAGCGCTCCCGATCACCCCGGAGGGCGTTGGCGGTGAGCGCGATGATGGGCAAGGGCCGGTCGCCCGGGGACAGGCGACCTTCTTCCCAGGCCCGGATCATCCCCGTCGCCTGGTAGCCGTCGACCACCGGCATCTGGCAATCCATGAAGACCAGGTCGAACTCGCCCTCCTGGACGACCGCCACGGCCTGCTCGCCGTCGTTCGCCACCGCCACGGCGCAGCCCAACCGCTCCAGCATCCGGCGGGCCAGCAGCTGGTTCACCGCGTTGTCCTCGACCACCAGCACTTGGAGCTGAGGGCGGTCGGCGGGCCGCCGCACCGCGACGGCCCCGGCGGCGGCCTCGGCCCCCCCGCCGCTGGCGGCCCGCCGAACCAACATGATGGTATCGAGGAGGTCCGAGGGACGGATCAACGCGTCCGGCACCCGGCCCGAGAATCCGGCATCGCGCAGCTCCTGGTCCGACGGGGCCCCACTCCGCCGGCCGATCAGGATCAGGGGCTGGTGCGGTCCGACCTCGTCGGCGATCCCCCGGCCAAGCCGGAGGGCGTCCGGGAGGTTGCTGTCCACCAAGACCACGCGCCCCTCGGCCGGCGGGGGGCCGCGGAGGACCTCGGCGGCCGCCGCCAAGCTCGGCACGTGTCGATACGGGAGGCGCCACGCCTGGATCTGTCCGGAGAGTTCCGTCCGGGCGAACTCGTCGTCGGTGACCAGGAGCAGCTCGGCGCGGAGCGCCGCACCAGGCCGGCGCTTCGGTATCGCCTCCACCGGCTCGAGATCCCGGGGAAGGGTGAACCAGAAACAGGAACCGAGTCCGGGCTCGCTGGTCATCCCGATCCGGCCGTTCATGGCCTCGACCAGGCGCCGGGAGATCGCGAGGCCGAGGCCGGTGCCACCGTGCCGCCGGGAGGTGGAGGCGTCGACCTGGGAGAACTCGGCAAACAGGAGCGACTGCTTCTCCACCGGAATGCCGATCCCGGTATCGGTGACCCGGATCATGACCTCGCGGTCGCCGGCGTCGTCGACTCCGACCACCACGCTGCCCCGCTCGGTGAACTTGAGCGCGTTCCCGACCAGGTTGAGGAGGACCTGGCGAACCCGGCCCGGGTCGGCCACGACCAGGCCTCGACACCCGGCGCCGCCGCGAACGCCGAGGCGGAGGCCCTGCGCCTCCCCTTCCCGGGCCAGGAGTCCCACCGTCTCCTCCACCAAGGGCATCACGGCGAACGGCTCCGCCGACACTTCGAGCCGTCCGGCCTCGATCTTCGAGAAGTCGAGCACTTCATTGATGATCTGGAGCAACCCGGCGCCCGAACGCTGGAGCCGTTCGACGTAGTCGGCCTGTTCGCCGTCGAGGGCGGTCTCCGCCAGCAGCCGGGCGAATCCGAGCACCCCGTTCATCGGGGTCCGGATCTCGTGGCTCATCGTGGCCAGGAACTCGCTCTTGGCCCGGGTCCCGGCTTCGGCGGCCTCCTTCGCCTCCACCAGCTCGCGCTCGTGCTCCTTCTGGGCCCGGACGTCGCGCATCGTGGTCGCGATGCAGAAGGACTCGTCCGGCCCCGGATTCTGGACCAGAAACCGGCTGGCGTGCACCGGGACGAGTTCGCCGGTGCCGGCTTGGCGAACGGTGACCTCACCGTGCCACCGGCCGGTCGCCTGCACCGCGGGCAGCACCTCGGCCTCGAGCTGCCGGGCGCTCTCCGGCGTGAAGAACTGGGCGACGTCGACCTGCTCCAACGGAGCATCCGGCGGCAGACCGATCAGCCGGCGGCCCGCCGGATTGACGTAGAGCACCCGGCCGTCGAGTCCCGTCATCCCCACGAAGTCGGCGCTGTTCTCGACCAGCGAGAAGAACATGGCCCGATCGGCCGCCGCCCGAGATCGCTCCGCCTCGGTCCGTCGGGCGTCGATCAGCTGGGCCGCGGTGACCAGGAGCGGGGCGAGCTCGTCGCTCAGGTCGGCCTGGTAGCCACCTTCCCGGTTCGCGAGGCCGACCACGCCAACGAGCACCCCGGCCAGGCGGATGGGAAAGCCGGCGAAGTTGCCGAGCAGGCCGGCCGGCGGCGGTAGCGAGGCCATGAGGGTTCGCTCCCCGGTCGTCAGCACCCGTTCCAGGAGCGATTCCATCACCGCCAGACCGGGACCGAGCACCTCTCGATGATCGTAGGCCTGGGCCTCCGTGTCCCAGGAGCCGATCGTCGCCAGGCCCGGGACCATCCGGTCCCTCCCGTCCGGCCCCGGTTCCACCTCGGCCACGACCCCGTAGCGGCTGCCCGTGAGTCGGAGCAAGGCCTCGAGGATCTCGTCGAAGGCCTGCCGCTCCCCGTGCCGCTCCAGGTACCGGGCGTGGGCCCGACGAATCGCCGCCAGCAGCGCCGTCTTTCGCTGGAGCTGGTCCTCCGCGGCCCGGCGGGCGGTCACGTCCTGGATCACCCCGAGCGACATCAGGGTGCCGCGGCCGTCGCGGATCAAGCGTCCGGTGGCCGCGATCCGCCGGGGACCGCCGGCGGCACCCGGCACCCGGAACTCCACCTCGTAGGTCGGGGTCCCTCCCGAGCCGTCGATCGTAACCCGCCTGACCCGGTCGACGTCCCCGGGGGCCAGCAGGGCGAAGAAGTCGTCGGCGTGCTCCCCCAGGTCGTCGGCCGGGACCCCGAGCACCGTCGGGGCGTCGGCGCTCCACCGGAGCGCGCCGGTGGTCACGTCGCAGGTCCAGGCGGCGAGCCGGGCGGCCTCGAGCGCCAGCTGCAGCTCGGCCTTCCGCTGCACCAGCTGCTGGTCGGACTCGCAGCGCGCCGTGACGTCGCGGGTGATGCCGATGATCCGGATAGTCCGGCCGCCCGCGTCCCGGACCGGAAACGACCGGGTCTGGACCCAGCGGACCTCGCCGCCCGGTCGCACGATCCGGAATTCCTGCTCGAACGGCCCGTTCGCCTGTTCGGGGATCGACGCGGTCACTCGCGGTCGATCGTCCGGGTGGACGGCCTCGAGCCAAACCTCGGGCGTCGCCACCAGCTCGGCGGTGGGTCGGCCGAAGACGGCCTGGTACGCCGGGCTGACGTAGATCAGCCGCTTCTGGTCCGACGCGGTGACCCAGAACACGTCCTGGATCGTATCGGTGAGCTCCCTGCTTCGGGACTCCGCCGCCCGGTACTCGATCTCCCGAACCACCTGCCGGGCCAGCAGGGTCAGCCGCCGCCGCTGGTCGGGATCGAGCCGCCGGGGTCGACGGTCGATGACGCAAAGGGTGCCGATCGCGTGCCCTTGGACGACCAGCGGCAGGCCGGCATAGAACCGGACCGCCCATCGGGCCGGTCACCAGCGGGTTGTCGGCGAAGCGGGGGTCCTGGGTGGCGTCCTCGATCTCGAAGATCAGCCCGTGGTGGAGGATGGCGTGGGCGCAGAAGGCATCATCGCGCGAGGTACCGCAGGAGTCCGTCCCGATCCGCGCCTTGGACCACTGGCGCTCGCGGTCGACCAGACTCACGAGCGCGATCGGAGCGTCGCAGAGGTCCGCGGCGAGGGTGGCGAGCTCGTCGAAGGCAGGCTCCGCCTCGGTGTCGAGGATCTCGAGCGATTCGAGCAACCCGATCCGCCCGGCCTCGTCGGGCGGCGAACCGGCCCGACTCACTCGCTCGACCTCCCCAGACTCGAGGGGCGCGCGATGAATCGACATGGCTGAAGTATCGGGCCGGCCGGGGCGCCGCTTGAGGGCCGGCCGTTCCCGACCCCGATCAGGGACCCAGCCGTCGCCTCTGCCTGCCGGCGCACTCGGCGACGTAGGACGCCAGCCGGTCGCCGAGCCCCTCGATCTCGCGCTCCCGTTTGCGCCGATAGTGCGCCAGGAGGGTTCGTGCCAAGCCCCAGCTTCCGGTCAGCGTCAACCCGGCCAAGGTGACCCCGATCAACGGGGCGTGCAGCGCCCCGACGCCGATCGCGAGGGAGAAGGCCACCCCAGCGGAGCCGCCTCCACCCATGATCCCGCCGAAAAAGCCGCCGGCCAGCGGGGCCAGCGACTCCTCCAGCCGGATCCGGGTCCGCCCCCCCGACGGGGTCACCGTCAGGGCCACGACCCGCCCCACCTGATTGGAAGGCACCACCGACCGCCAGGCGAGCGACCGGCCCAGGGTGGAGGTCTGCCCCACGTTGCCGACGGTGATCCGGGCCTCGTCGACCAGCGTGGGATACTCGTCGACGTCGACCTCGCCGGTGACGATCCGCTCCACCACGATCCTGGTGCTGGACCCCAGGAAGGGATTGGGGCGCTCGGGCTCCGCCGGCATGACGCCGCTCGATCGGGCGGCCGCCGCGACGTGCTCGGGAGGAATCCCGGCTTCCGCGGCCACCTGCTGCAATCCGCCGAGCGAGAGGGAACCGGTCAGGGTCGGGGCGGTGGCCTCGAGGTCCGCCGCCCTGGCGATGATCTCGCGGGCTCGCGATTCGCTGTAGCGGGGTTTGGCCTCGAACGCGGCCGCCAGGGCGGCGGTGAGCTCGCCCGGACCGGAGAAGCGGTCCTCGGGACGCATCCGGAGCGCCTGCGCCAGCACGGCCTCGACGCTCCCCGGCAGCCGGTCCAGGCGCTTCCGGTGCTCTGGCTTGGCTTCGAGCAGCCGGCGGAGCCGTCCCGCCTCCTCGCTGGGCCAGTGGCCCGGGACCTCACCGATCAGCATCTCGTAGACGACGGTGCCCAACGAGAACACGTCGGTGCGGGCGGTGAGGTCGGTGAAGCCGGCGGCCTGCTCCGGGCTCATGTAGCCCACCGTCCCGACCGGGTAGCCGGTCCGGGTGACCGACCGCTCGGCCGCCGTGGTGACCGCCTTGGCCACTCCGAAGTCGGCGACCACCGCATGCCCGGCCGAAAAGAGAATGTTCTCCGGCTTGATGTCGCGGTGCACCACGCCCTGTCCGTGGGCGTACGCCAGGGCGTCGCCGACCTGCCCCGCGATTCGGACCACGTCGGCGGGCGCCAAGGCACCGTCCCGGTCCAGCCGTTGGCGAAGCGACTCGCCCTCCACGAACGGCATCACGTAGTAGAGGAGCCCGGCCGCCTCGCCGGAATCGATCAGCATCACGATGTTGGGATGTTGCAGCCGGGCCGCGATCTCCACCTCGCGGAGAAAGCGCGCCGCGCCGAGGGTGGCCGAGAGATCACCCCGGAGGACCTTGACCGCGACCGGGCGGTGATGCTTCCGGTCGTTCGCCAGGTAGACCGTGGCCATGCCGCCCTGGCCGATCGACCGCTGCAGGTCGTAGCGCTCGGCCAGCGCCTCGCGAAGCGCGGCCGGGGCCGAGGTCCGGCCGCCCGGGTCGCTGGCTTCGGGCACCGGTCCGGTCACCCGGCCCTCACCGCCGCACCCGGACCACATCGCCGAGGGCCGGGCCGCGATCGCCCTCGCCCAGCCGACCCATGATCAGGTCGGGATCGTGCTCGAAGAAGAGCCACCAGCCGTCCTCCATGGCCTGCCGGACGATCTTCCGCTTGGACTCGAGGGTCCGGAGCGGCTCCAGGTCGTAGCCCATGATCCAGGGGAGCGGGAGGTGGTGGCTGGTCGGCATGACGTCGGCCAGGTAGATCAAGGTGTCACCCTCGCTCCGGAGCACGATGCTCTGGTGATTGGGCACGTGCCCTGGGGTAACCCGGGACTGGATGCCGGGCAGGATCTCGACGTCGCCCCGGAGGAGCTTCCACTTCCCCGCCTCCGCCACCGGCTCGAAGTTGGCCGGCAGGTACGAGGCCCGGGTTCGCTCGTTGGTCTCCTGGGCGAACTCGAGCTCACCCCACTGGACGACGTAGGTGGCCTTCGGGAAGGTGAGCCGGGGCCCCCCGATCGCGACGCCGTCGTCGTGCTCCTCCCAGGTGTTGCCGCCCGCGTGGTCGAAGTGAAGGTGGGTGTTGATCACCCACCGCACGTCGGCCGGCGGGTGCCCCAACTCGGCCAGGGCCTGCTCCAACCAGGTCCGCCCGTCCGGGCCCTCGTTCTCGATCCCGTAGATGTCCTTGAACTTGGCGTCCTCTTTGTTGCCCAGTCCGGTGTCGATCAGGACCAGCCCGTCCGGGTGCTCCACCAGGAGGCAGCGCATCGCCAGGGGAATCCGGTTCCGGTCGTCGGGCGCGATCCGCCGTTGCCACAGCGGCTTCGGGACGACGCCGAACATCGCGCCGCCGTCGAGCCGCTGGAGGCCCGCCTCCAGCGCGTGGCAGCGGAGCCGGCCCAGCTCGAAGCTATGAACGAGAGCCATGATTCAAGTATAACGCCGGCTAGAACATGTCTTCGGGCGCGCTCCGGCCCCGGCGGCCCCGGCGCTTCTTGCCCTTCCGGCGAACCTGGAGCCCCTCGAGGTCCTGCAGCGTCCGAGCCTCCCGGTCCCGGGCGAGGGTGAGGAGCGACTGGAGCACCCGGCCGGTGGCCCAGGCGTCGCCGCCGGCCCGGTGCCGGGCCGGATTCTCGACCCCGAAGTACTGGCTCACGTTGTCGAGGGCGTAGGAGCCGAGCCCGCTCACCAGGGCGCGGGCCAAGCGAACCGTGCAGAGGCGGGAGCCCTCGAGGGTGAGCCCCCGGGCCCGGCGGAGCTCGCCGCTCAGGAAGCGCCAGTCGAATCGAACGTTGTGGGCGACGAAGACCCGGCCGGCCACGGCCTCGAGCAGCTGGTCGGCAACCTCGTCGAAGGTCGGGGCCGAGCGGACCATGGCGTCGGTGATCCGGGTGACCGCGCTGACGAAGGACGGGATCGGACGCTCGGGATTGACCAGCGTGTCGAGCACCACCTCGCAGCGGGGGCCCTGGACCACCGCCACCGCCACCTCGGTAACCCGGTCGGCCCCGCCGAACCGGCTGCCGGTCGTCTCCACGTCGACCACCGCAAAGGCGCAGTCGCCGATCAGGGGGGAGCCGGCGGCGGCCGCCACCAGACTCCAGCGGCCGTCCGGCAGACGTCGGACCCGCGGGTCGGCCCCGAGCAGGGCCACCGCCAGCCGCTCGGCGACGGCGGCCGGGGCCCGGGCCAGGCCAAAGACCTCCTGAGAGAGCGCCGACGCCGGCCGGGGCCCCTCGCCGAGCATCGCGATCGCGCGATCGGCGAGCGTCCCGGCCGGCACCGGCGCCAAACCGGTCAAGGATCGAGCCGCCGGATCGGCATGGTCATACACCGGGGCCCGCCCCCGCCCCGGACCAGCTCGCTCCCCGGAATGGTGATCACCACCCGGCTCCGCGACTCGGCCCAGTCGTCGAACCCGACGAACTCCTGGCTCGGCACCACGCTGAACCCCGCCTCCTCCATCGCCCGCAGGGTGGCCTCGTTACGCTGATAGCTCAACACCATGCCGGGCCGCACCGCGAAGAAGTTGCAGCCGCTGGCCCACTGCTCCCGCTCCTGGGTGATCCGCCGCGCTCCGCCGGTGAGCACCGCCTGCAGGGGGAGCCCGACCTGCTTGAGCGCCGAGAAGAGGTCGCTCCGCTCCCGGACCGTCTTCCGGCCCTTCTTCCGGTGGAGGATGGTCAGGCGCTCCGGCCCGATGAAGGTCGGCGGATAGACGGCGCAGAGGTCGCGATCGAGGTGGGTGAAGAGCATGTCCAGGTGGATGGCGATCGGCTGCCGCGGCATCACCACCACGACGACGTCGGTCACTGAGGTGTGCTCGAACGCCAGGTCGGCCAGCCGGTCGAGGGCGGCCGGCGACGACCGCTCCGAGAACCCCACCAGAAGGAGGTCCTCCCGGAGGACGTGGACATCGCCCCCTTCGAGAGTGTAGTTGCTCCGCTTCTCCTCGAACCCATCGTAGAGCAGGCCCGCGTTCTCGAGCTCGGGATGGAAGCGGAACAGGGTGGCCAGCAGGAGCTCCTCGGTCCAGCGGATCCCGTAGCGCATCGACCCCACCACCGCATGGCTCCCCACCACGATCCCCACGTCGCGCGGAAAAAACAGGTTGGGCAGCGGGGGAAGCGCGAAGCCGACCTCGTTGAGGGTCCGGGAGATCGGCCCCCCCTTGGCCTCGACCCCTTCGATCAGGGTCCGGACCAGGGCCTTCGGCGCCAGCTCGCTCAGGTCCTGGGTCAACGACTCGGAGGGCACCACGTCGAGGGTCCGGGCGATCACGAACTCCCGGGCCTCGGGAATCGCCAGCGCCTGGGCCATCAGGTCGGCGATCTCATGCACCCGGGAGACCTTCTTGAGCACCGCCACCAGCCGCCGGTGCTCCCGGGCCGAGACCTCGAGCCCGATCAAGTCGTCGTAGAGATAGTCCTCCCGGGTGCCCGGCGTGACTGCCTCGAGCTCCTTGCCCGGCGAATGCACGACGACGGCCTGGAGGGGCCCGATTTCGGAGGTCACGCGGACGCGCATGACGGAAGTTAATGGTAGGGACTAGGGAGTTGGGAATAGGGAGTAGGGAGGGAGTCGTGAGTCGTGAGTAGGGCGCGGCCGGCACCCCGACCAGGCGGGAGTAGTGAGTGGCGTCCGGCGCACCCCTACTCCCTCCTCACCACTCCCTCCCTAGTCGCCACTCACAACTCACGAGTCACAACCCGTCTCACCGCCCCGGCCAGCACCAGCAGCGCCCCGAAGCCGCACACGATCAGCGGCCCGGTCGGGAGGTCGTACTTGAACGAGAGACCGAGGCCGACGGCCGAGGCCAGGGCGCCGGCGGCCCAGCTGGCCAGGGCCAGCTTCCGGATGTTGGTGGTGAACAGGAACGCCACCACCGCCGGCACGACCAGGAACGAGAACACCAGCAGCACGCCCGCCACCGGCACGGCCAGGGTGATGGCCACGCCGAAGGTGAGGTAGAAGACGAAGTCCCACCACCGGACCCGCCAACCGCGCGCCTCGGCCTCCTCCTCGTGGAACGAGATGGCGAGGAACCGATCGCGGAGGAGCCAGTGGACCAGCCCCACGATCGAGAACACCACGACCAGTCGGAGGATCTGGGGCCAGGTGACCCAGAGGATCGCGCCCACCAGGAGCTCCTTCACTGCCTCGGCCCCCTGCGGGGCTTTGTCGGCCACCAGCAGCGTGGCCGCCGACGCCACCACGTAGACGATGCCGATGATCGCCTCGTGGGGCACCCGCTGGGACTTCTTGTTGGACCGGGTGGCGGCGAAGATCGCGGCGCCCACCACCGTGAAGGCCAGGGCGAAGCCGTAGGCGCCCGGGCTCCCGCCCTCGATCCCGAACAGCAGCGCCGTGGTGCTGCCGAGCGCCGCCATCTGGGCGAGCGAGAGGTCGACGAAGATCACTTCGCGCGCGATCACGTGGACGCCGAGGTAGGCCAGGATCGACACCAGGACGAGACAGGCGACGAACGGCGGCAGGATCAATTCGAGCATGGATCTGCTCCTCGGTTGGCTCAGTCCCCGCCCTGCCGGGCGAAGCCGGCGGCGAGTTGGTCGACCCACAAGTTGACGAGTCCGATGTAGGTGTCCGTCCCCGGCGCCCCGGCCGCGTTGGCCGGGACGATCACGGCCGTGGAGCCGGTCCGCTGGGCGATCACCTTGGCCTGCCGGGGATCGTAGAAGTTGGCCGCGAAGATCACCGGGATATGGCGGTCGCGGATCTCCGCGATCAGCTTGGCGACGTGCCCCGGCGACGGCGGGATCCCCGGCTTGGGCTCGATGAAATCGATGCAGGGAATGTCGAACCGCCGGGAGAAGTAGTCCCACTCCTTGTGATAGCAGACCATTTCCTTCCCTCGGAAGACCTCGCCCTTCTTGAGCCAACCGCCGAGCTGCTCGATCAGCGGCGCCCCCTGGTACTGCTGGTTCTGAACGAAGTTCCAGAACTTGCCCTGGTCCAGCAGGCTGAAGACGGCGTCCTCGCCGAGGAGCTTGACGATCGGCTCGCCGACCAGGGCCTGGAGCACCCGGCTCCGCCAGGCCGTGAACCGGTCCTTGAAGTACCGGGCGTCGCCCGGGGCCACTCGGGCAAGCCCGGTGGTGATGTTCTGGCCGATCACGATCGCGTTGATCGGATCGGCCCAGATGTGCGGATTCCCGAAGGCGTGGATGTCGCCCTCCGCCCGGCTGGTCGAGGTCGGGATGTCCAGCAGACGCACCCCGGTGTACGCGGTCACCTGCCCGGGGCCGCCGTCGCTCACCTTCGGGTTGTTGGCCTTGTCGAGCAGGGCCGGGACCCACAGCTCGAGGTCGAGCCCGGTCGAGACGAAGAGGTCGGCCCGCCGGAGCTCGAGCGCAAAGCTGGGCCGGGGCTGGACGTAGTGGGGGTTCTCGTCGCCCTGGCCGATCGAGACCACGGTGCCCTTGTCGCCCACCAGCTCCCTGGCGATGGCGGCGTAGGTCGAGAGCGAGGTGACCACCCGGAGCTCGGCGGCGGGCGGTGGGACCGGCGGCGCGGCCGCGACGGGCGACGGCACGGAGGCCAGGAGCAGGATCAGGATCGTGGTCATCAGTAGTTCTCGTGTTTATGGGGACCGATCGACCAGACCGCGCGGAGCAGGAGGCGGTTGGTCGTGAGGCGGGCGTCGAGGTCGGGGCTGGGCGTGGCGCGGTGTTCCCACTCGGCCTGGAGATACACCCACTCGCTTTGCCACCAGGTGAGATGCGGCACCACCGCCCAGATCGCGTCGCCGCCGATCCGGGGCTCGACCCAGTCGAAGCGGGTGCCCAGATGAAGGCGCCGGCTCACCTGCCAGTCGGCGCCGAGGTAGCCGCCGTGGTGCGGGTCGCCGACCCCGGCGACCTTCTGCCTGACCCGGAAGCCTTCGCCCCGGAGGGTGAACGACCGGTAGAGCGCCCGACTGGGCGGCCGCCACGAGAGCCGGAACTCGGCCCCGTAGAGCGTGGTCGAGAGATCGGCATCGGGGTTCCGACCGTAGAGCCCCGAGGCGCCGACCTGAAGAAAGGTGCTGGGCGAGAGCTGCCAGAAATTCAGGAAGTGCCCGTTGACGGCCAGCCGGTGGCCCCCGTCGAAGAGAGCGTCACTGTTGGCCAGCGTCACCTGGCCGTAGAGCTCGTGGGTGCCGAGCGCCTTCCCGGTGGAGGGCGCCAGCCAGTAGAGGCTCAGGCCATCGCCCACCAGGCCGTCCTCCCCCAGGTACTCGGTGATCACCAGCGGGTACTCGGACTCGGGCAGCGCGTGGAGGTGCCACCGGTTGAGCTCGCCGACCTGTTGGCGGAAGCGGCCGACGTCGAGACGAAGGTGCCCCGGTAGCCCGGTCCAGTAGGCGTAGCCCTCCTCCACGTCGACGTGCCCGCCCTCCCACGACAGGAAGATCTTGGTGCTCGAGAAGGGATCGAGGGGCGACTGCAACGCGAACTCGAACTCCCGGACGTCGACGTTGTCCTGCTGCGGCCCCGGCTGCCGGGCGACGAAACGCACGTCGCCGGTGGCGCTGATCTCGGGATTGAGCTGCGGCTGACTCCGGGTCCGGCTCACGAAGGTCCGCTCTTCGCGCTTGGTGGTGTCGGTGGGGGCGGCCGCGGCCGCGGCCGCCCGGAGCGCCGTGAGCTCGTCGGCGGCTGGGGCCGTATCCCGCGACGGGCCCCGCAGCCCGGCCACGGTGCGTTCCAGGGAATCGATGCGCGCCTTGAGACGCGCGAGGTCTCGCGCCAACGAATCGGCGCGTTGCTCCGGTGTCTGGGCCCGGGCTACCGCCGGCATCCCGGCGGCTCCCACGGCCAGCGCGAAGCAGATCGCGGTGAGACCGCGCATCTCTGCTCCTCCTCAGGGCTGATGATGACGAGATGAGCGAACGGAGAGCGAGCGGCCGCCGGCCACGGCCGGCGTCCACCCTCACCGCTCGCGACTCAGACCGTCAGGCGATGGGAGGCGCGCGGGTACGAAGGAGAAGGACGAGGAGCGCCCCGACCGGGTGGTCGGTGGCGGGCGCCGGAACCTGGACCACCGGTCCGGCAAGCGACACGAGCCGGCGCGCGGCCAGCTCGGGATTGGCATAGTGATGGTGGGTGGGGCAACCGGCTTCCGAATGGATGACGCGACAACCATCCGTATGGTGCGCCTCGTAGCTCGGCTGGCTCCAGAGGACCTCGTCTTCGGCATGGAGCAACGGCAGCACGATCGCCGCGCCCAGATACATGACCAGGGCGAGCCATCCGGTCCGTCGCTGCCGCCGACGACGTGAACTCATGGATCCAACTATATGTCGGGACGAAGGCTGGGACTAGGTGGCTGGGTCGTCCCCAATCACTTGTTGGCGAGCGCAAAACTGAGCGCCTCGAGCTCCAGCACCAGGTTCACGTTCTTGACCGTCACCGTCGCCGGCACGTGGAGCTGCACCGGGGCGAAGTTGAGGATGGCGGTCACCCCGCAGGCCACCGCGCGGTCGGCCACCGGTTGGGCGCCGTCGCCCGAGGTCACGATCACCGCGATGTCCGGATGGAGGTCGCCGCAGTTCAGGTCGAGATCGGCCACGTCGCGCACCTCGAGCCCGCCCCACGTCATTCCGATCTTGGCCGGGTCGCGATCGAAGATTCCCACGATGTCGAAGCCTCGGTCCGCGAAACCCTGGTACTGGCTCAACGCGCTCCCGATCTTGCCTGCCCCGATCACGATCACCTGGTACCGGCGCCCGAGACCCAGAATCTCCCGGAGCCGGGTGATCAGCTGCGGAACCGAATACCCCAGGCCCCGTTTGCCGAACGATCCGAAGAACGAGAGGTCCTTCCGAACCTGCGCCGAGGTGGTGCCGCCCCGGGCCGCCAGGGCCCCGGAGCTGACCGTCGCCGCCCCCTCATGCTCGAATTCCTCGAGGAATCGCAAGTAGAGGGAGAGGCGGCGGACGGTGTTCTCGGCGATATTGCGCATAGAATGTGAAAGATTTCACAAAGCTACGCGTATCCCCCTCCCTCCGTCAACAGGATCGGGAGTCGTGAGTTGTGCGTGGGGAGCAGGGAGGGAGTGGTGAGTTGGCGGTAGGGGGACGGGCTAATCCCTGGTCACGACGGCCCGGCGGCTCCGACCGCGAGCAGCCGGACGAAATCCTCCGGGGCCAGCGTCTCCGGCCGCTGGATGGGATCGAGCCCCGCCCGCGCCACGACCAAACCGGCCTGCTCCGGCCCGAGGCCAGTGACGGTTCGGATGGCGCGGACCAGCTGCTTCCGCCGAGCCCCGAAGAGGCCCCTGACCAGCCGGCGGAACCGGGGCAGCTCGGCATCGGTAACCAGGGGAACCGGACGCGGCTCCAACCGGACCACCGCACTGGCCACCCGGGGGCGGGGGCGGAAGGCACCGGCCGGGACGCCAAACAGCCGTTCGACGCGAGCCGCCACCAGCACCCCCACGGTCAGGGCGCCGTACTCGGCGGTCCCGGGCTCGGCGCCCAGCCGGTCGGCGACCTCTCGCTGGACCAGGAACACGACCCGGGCCGGCCGGGGCGGGGCCAGCGCCTTGTCGATCAGCGGGCTCGTGAGGTTGTAGGGGATGTTGCCGATGATCTGCCACCGTTCCCCGGGCTCCAGCCCGAGCGCCGACGGCCAATCCACCTCGAGGGCATCGCCCTCGATCAGGGCCAGTCCCGGCAGGGCCCGGAGCGCCGGGATCAGGTCGCGGTCCCGCTCGATCGCGGTGAGTCGGACGCCCCGGTCCAGGAGCGGCCGGGTCAGGGCCCCCCGGCCCGGACCGATCTCCAGCACCCGGTCACCGGGTGCCGCCCCGAGGGCATCGGCGATCCGGCCCAGGATCTTGGGGTCGGAGAGGAAGTGCTGGCCGAGGTGGCGTTTGGCCGCCACGGCTCAGATCCGGAGGACCAGCAGGGTCCGATCGTCGACTTGCTGCGGGGCGAAGGTGTCGGCCTCGGCCATCACCGCCTGCACGATGGCCTCGGGCTCGAGCCCGCGCCGGCTGAGGATGGCGTCCAGCACCCGGCGCTCCCCGAAGCGCTCGCCGCTCGGGCCCTCGGCGTCGGCGAGCCCGTCGGTCCAGATGCAAAGCAGATCCTTCCGATCCCAGTCGAGACGCCGGGCCTCGATCGGCTGACCTAGCCCGAGGCCGAGCGGCGGCGAGGTGGCCTCGAGGCGGACCGGATCGCCCTCGGGCGGCACCCGGAAGGCGTAGCCGTGTCCGGCGTTGGCGTAGGTGAGCCGCCTATGGGTGGGGTCGAGGATGCCGTAGAAGACGGTGAGGTAGCTCTCGTTGGGCCGAAGCTTGGGACCAAGGCTCGCCCGGAGGGCGATCAGGGTCTCGTCGGGCATCACCGACGCCGAGGCGTGGATGCCGGCGGCGGCGAGGGCCGAGGCCATGAGGAGGGCGGCCGAAAAGCCGTGGGAGCTCACGTCACCCACCATGACTCCGACCACGCCCAGTCCCAGCCGGTTGAAGGTGTAGAAGTCGCCGCCCACGGACTCGAGCGACAGGCAGCGCACCGCCACCTGGGCGTCGTCCTGGAGCACCGCCGGGTCGGGCAGCAGGCTCTGCTGGAGGTGGTGGGCCAGCTCGAGCTCGCGCTGGAGGCGCTGCTGTTCCTTCTCCCGCTCCACCAGCCGGGCGTTCTCGAGGGCGGCGCCGATCTGGTTGGCGACGGCCATGACCAGCTTCCGGTCGCTGGGAGCAAAGCGATCGCCACCGATCCGGTCGGTCAGGTTGACCACTCCGATGCACTTGGGGTCGGCGCCCGGGCCGGCATAGCAGATCGGCACGCTCATGAAGGCGACGCCCTGGTAGCCGCGCTCCTCGTCGCCGGCCGAGCTGATGATCCCCTCGATCGGGTCGCCGATCAGTGCCCGTCGGTCGCGGAACACCCGGGCCGCGATCGAGACCGGATCCTCGATCGGCACCACCCCGGCCCGGCCGGGCGGGATGCCCTGGGCCGCGACGGTGCGAAGCATGGTGCCGTCTTCGTTTACGACCAGGATCGAGGCCCGGCGGGCGCCCACCACGGAGCTGACCGCCCGGACGATGATCTGGGCGGCCTGCTCCAGGCGAACGGTCTGCCCCAAGATCTCAGAGATGGTGTAGAGGAGGTCGATCTCCTCGTAGCGGCTGGCCAGTTCCTGCGAGAGCCGGCCGACCTCGCGCTCGGAGTGGAGCAGGTGCTCCAGGAGGTCGAGCAGCGAGACCGACCGGGGGGACGGCCGGCCGCCGGAGACTTCCGTCTCGAGCCAGAGCCCATCGCCGTCGGGGACGGGCACGAACCAGCGGGGCCCGTCGGGCGTGTCGACGGGTCCGGCGGCGGCGGGGGAGGACGGCACCCAGCCGGGGTCGGTGCCATGGACGAGTCGCGGAACGCCGCCGTCCATCACCCAGAGGCGGTGAGGGGGTCCGGCGACGCTGTCGACGACGTCCAGGATGGCGGCGAGCCGCTTCAGCAGCGCGGCAGGGTCATCCAGATGGTGTTCCCTCGTTCGTTGAACTCGACCTGTTCGGCCAGGTTCCGAATGATGAAGAGCCCGCGACCGCCATCGCACTCGAGGGCGTCGGGCGTGGTTGGCTCGGGTACGCCGCCGGGGTCGAAGCCCAACCCCTCGTCGCGGACGCCGAGCCGGATGGTGTCCGGGTAGAGCACGGCGTGCACCCAGACCCGCTTCCCCGGGTCTTCCTGGTTGCCCCGGAGGATCGCGTTGTTGAGGGCCTCACTGAGGGCCACCCGGAGCCGGAAGCTGGTGGTGGCGCAGGGCGACTGCCCCGCGAAACAGTGGCGGACCATGATCTCGACCGCTGCCTCGACCTGAGCCACCAGGCTTGGCATCCGGAGCTCCACGGCCACGGCGGGGCTCGAGCCCTCGGGAGCGAGGGCCCGGCGGACCGTGACGCAGAGCGGCGCCGTCATGGCTCAGAAATCGGCGAGCGCGGCGTCGGTGCTGTCGGCGAGGTGGAACAGACTGTCGAGCTTGGTGAGCTCGAACAGCGACCGGAGGTCGGCGTTGAGCCCGGCGATCCGGAGCTCGCCCCCGCTCTCCCGAACCTTCTTGGAGATGGTGACCAGGGCCCCGAGCCCCGAGGAGTCGATGTAGCCCGTCTCCGAGCAGTCGACCAGGAACTTGCGGTCGCCCCCGTCGAGCGCCTGCTGGATCAGGGCCTTGAGCTCCTGCCGATTGCCGACGATGAGCTGCCCTTCGACCTTGATCAGGGTGACGCCGTTGCCTGCCTTGGTCATGCTGAATCCCATGCGGCCTCCGTCACACGCCCGCGAGCCCGGCCGCCGCCACGGTGGCAACGGCCGCGATGTCTTCCGGCGACGATCCCTCCGGCGCCCCGGCTACCACCCAGCGGTCGGCCGGGAAGAGCGGACCCCAGACCCGGACCTTGCCCGCGTCCCTCAGCAGGGCATGGGCCAGATGACCGGAGATCGGATCAGGTAATATGAGAACGTTGGGGCGGCTCCGGAACCGGGGGCCCGTCCCGGCCCCCTCCGCCGCCGGCCAGTTCCACTCGACCGAGGCCGCCATCCCTGGCGCCAGGGCCTTGAGCTCGGCCACCGCCAGCTCGGCGTCGGCGTGGCTGGCGTCGACCGTCGGCGGCGGCACCAGAAAGGCCACCCGGGGCTCGTCGCCCACCGCCCGCCCCCGATGCCCCGCCGCCATCAGGGCGAGCCGGGCCACGCCTTTGGCGTCGAGCGGACCGGCCGTGTCCGGCGTGGCCGTGGTGAGGAGCCGGCCCTCGGCGGTGACCAGGTAGCGGATGGAACCCCGCCCCTGCACCGCCCGCTCCGGCCCCAACATCCAGCGGTAGGCGTCTTCCACCGCGTCGGGCGGCGTGTTACCGGCAGCGACGCAGACGTCGGCCTCCCCACCCAGCAAGAGCCCGACCGCGAACAGCAGCGGCTCCGCCGCGAGGTCCAGGGCGTGGATTCCGTCCCGAACCCGCTCCGGCCAGCGGTCACGAAGCAGCCCGGCCAGCTTGCCGAGCCGGGGGTCGTTGACGGGGGCGAGACCGCCGTCGCCCAGCACGGTGACGGTGGCACCCGCCTCGGCGGCGATCCGGTCGGCCGTCCCGGCGGCGGTCTCGTCGAGCCCCGGCACGAGCACCACCCGGGCATGGTGGGCCCGGGCCCGCTCAGTCAACTGTTCCAGCCCGCTCACGAGGCGAAGCGCGCCCGGAGGGCGTCGGCCACCACGGGGTGGACCAGCTGGCTCACGTCGCCACCGAAGCGGGCGACTTCGCGCACCAGACTGGCGCTGATGTACGTGAGCCCTGACGCCGGCACCATGAAGAGCGTCTCCAGGCCGTCGTTGAGCTGTCGGTTCATGAGCGCCATCTGGAGCTCGTACTCGAAATCGCCGGCCGCGCGGAGCCCCCGCACCAGAAAGCTGGCGCCGATCGACCGGGCATAGCTCGCCAGGAGCCCCTCGAACGAATCGAAGCCGATCCGGGGATCGTCCCCGACGGTCGCCCGGAGTAACCCCAAGCGTTGCTCCACCGAAAAGAGCGGCTGCTTCGCGGGGTTGACCGCGATCGCCACCACCAGCTTGTCGACCAGGCTCACCGCCCGCCGGATCAGGTCCTCGTGCCCGCGGGTGGGCGGGTCGAACGAGCCGGGGTAGAGCGCGATTCGGGTCATTGCGCGTTCACGAAGGTCAGAGCCGTGTCACCGTACCGCCGCATGTCGTCGCCCCCAGGCTGCTCGGATGCCGCATGCTCCACCGACAAGATTCTGGCGAAGGGCCGTTCCCGGAAGGCCGCCACCAGCTTGGCGGCCGCGCCGTGCCCATACGGGGGGTCGGCCAAGGCCAGGTCGTAGGCCCCCTCCTCGGCCTCGGCCACCCACCGGAGGGCATCTTTCCGCACGACCTGGACCCGGTCGATCACCCCCAACGCCTCGACATTGGCCTTGATCGCGGCCAGCGAGGCCGGCGCGATGTCGACGAAGGTCACCCGTTCCGCGCCCCGCGACAGCGCCTCCAGCCCGAGCGCTCCGCTTCCGGCGTAGAGGTCGACCACGGCCACCCCGGGGAGCGTCCCCCCCAGGATGCTGAACCAGGCCTCCCGAACCCGGTCGGCCGTCGGCCGGACACGCGGGTCGGCGGGGAGGACCAGCCGCCGCCCCCGCATCGTGCCCGCGACGATCCGGGTCACGGCCCGTGATGCGGCGCCAGGGCGACCAGTCGGGCCTGAAGCTGCGACTGCCCCCGAAACTCGTTGCGATCCAGCCGAAACGCGGCATCGACCGGCCGCTCGTCGAGCCATCCGGCCCGGTCCGCGAATTGAAAGCCGATCGCCGAGATCCCGCCCGACAGGTCGCGGAGAAAGCCGCGGAGGTGATCGTTGTTCGCGCCCACGTACTGCCGGTTCAGGAGGTCCGCCCCGCGAGCCAGGAACACCGGTCCCGGGTTACCCATCCCGCAGGGCTCGAGGTGACGGCAGAGCCGCTCCAGGTCGTCGCTCGCTTCGTCGAGGTTGATCACCAGGTCGACCCGTTGCTCGGGGCCGAGATCGCCCGGATCGAGCGTTCGGGCCGCCACCTCGGCAAACCGGTCCCGGAACTGGTCGAGCCGGTCCCGGCGGACGGTGACTCCCGCCGCCATCCGGTGCCCGCCGTACCGTTCCAGGAGATCGCCGCACTGGGTGAGCGCCTGATGGAGGTCGAATCCCGAGATGCTCCGCCCCGATCCCTTCCCCAAGTCGCCGTCCAGCCCCACCAGAAAGGTGGGACGGCCGAACCGCTCCACCACCCGCGACGCGACGATGCCCACCACCCCGGGGTGCCACTCGTCCGAGGCCAGCACCAGCCCGGCCACCCGCGACAGGTCGACCTCGCGCTCGATCCGGCCCAGCGCCTCGGCCAGGATCCGCTGATCGAGCTCCTGCCGCTCGCCGTTCATTTGCTCCAGCCGGTTGGCCAGGGCCTGGGCCTGGGGCCAGTCGTCCGAGAGCAGCAAGCGGAGCCCGTCGTTGGCATCGCCGATCCGGCCGACCGCGTTGAGCCGGGGGCCGAGCATGAAGCCCAGATGCGAGGCGCGGATCTCCTTGTCGGCTAACCCGGTCACCGCCACCAGGGCCCGAAGCCCAGGCCAGCGCGAGGCCCGCAGCAGCTTGAGCCCGTGCCGGACCAGGATCCGGTTCTCTCCCACCAGCGGCACCACGTCGGCCACGGTGGCCAACGCCACGTAGTCGAGCAGGTGGAGCGGCAGGTTGGCCGGGAGGCCGAGCGGCTCGACCAGCGCCTGCGCCAGCTTGAAGGCGAGCCCGGTGCCGCAGAGGGCGCCGAGGCCCGAGGCGTCGTCCGGACGCTGGGGGTCCACCACCGCGTTGGCCGGCGGGAGCACCGGACCGGGCAGGTGGTGGTCCGTCACCACCACCTCGATCCCCCCCTCGCGCGCCAGGCGCACCGGCTCGACCGCGGTGATCCCGCAGTCGCAGGTGACGATCAGTCCGGCCCCGATCTCCCGGGCCCGGGCCAAGCCGGCCAGGCCGAAGTCGTACCCGTCGCGCATCCGGTGGGGAACGAACGCCTCGACGGTGGCGCCCGCGGCGCGGAGCACCCGGGTCAGCAGGGCCGACGCGCACTGGCCGTCGACGTCGTAGTCGCCGTGCACCAGGATCGGCCGGTCCTGGCGGACCGCCCGGGCGATGGTGTCGACCGCCTCGGCCATCCCGGCCAGCGTCATCGGATCGGAGAGCCCCTCCAGACCGGGCCGGAGAAAGCGCCGGGCGGCCTCGGGGTCGGCGTAGCCTCGCTGGACCAGGAGAGCCGCGAGGGTTCGGGGAATGGTGATCGCCGCCGCGAGCGCGCTGGTCGCGCCCTGGTCCGGCGGCGCCGACAGCACCCACCGCGTGGGAAGCGCGAGCATCACCCCTCGTCGGAGTAGAGGATCACGCCGCAGGCCTCGCACGCGTCGAGCAGGAGACCGGCGCGGATCTGGGTCCGCCGGTTCCGCGGCACCGCGGTGAAGCACGCCCCGCACGCTTCGCCCCGGAGGGGAACCACCACGGCCGCCGTCCGGGCCGACCGCAGTCGATCGTAGCGCATCCGGAGCGAGCGCTCGATCGAATCGGCGATCGCTTGCCGGGTCGCCTGCGCCTCGTCCCGCTGTGACTCGAGCGAGGCCCGCTCGCTGTCGAGCCGCTCCCGGTCCGCCACCTGGCCGGTCTCGAGCTCGGCGATCCGTTCCTCGAGGGCCGCGACGCTCCGCTCCAGGTCGTTCACCGCCTCGGCGGCTTTGACCCACTCGCTCTCTTCGCGGACCAGGACCGTGCGGGCCATCTCCACCTCGGTGACCATGGCCTGGGCCTCGCGGGCGCCCCGGGCCATCTCCAGCCGCGAGCGGCGCCGCTCCTGGATGGTCCGGAAGCTCTCGATCCGCGTCTCCAGCTCCTCACGGCGCTTCACCGCGTCGGCGTGGCGGGTCCGCGCGGCCGTGACCTCGGTCCGGGCCGATGCCAGCTCCGCCTCGAGCCCGGCGATCTCTTCGAGGATCGCGCTCAGGCGCTGGTCGGTGTCGATCAGGGCGAGGTCGCGGGTTTGCAGGTCGAGCAGTTTTTCCAGTTCAGCTTGCATTTCCTCTCATCCTTCGGAACGGGCGTCGGTCGGTCGGGACCGGGTGCGCTTGAGTTGCTGCTGCCAGGACAATCGTTGCCGCGCCTCGGGCGACAGCTGCTCGAGGCCTTGACGGCGGGCTTCCGGATCGCTGCCCGACGGGAGCGACCGGAACAGCTCGCGTTCTTCCAGGACTTGAACCGCGCCGGCGTACTCGGCGTCCCAGTCCAGCTCGCCCGCCGGTCCGGCGGGCTCGGCCAGCCGCTGCCAGGCGGCCTGTCCCCCGGGCGACAGCCGATCGGCCAGGTCGCCGGTCGTCTCGCCGGGATCGAGGCCCAGCAGGGCGTCGTACACCTCCCGGAACTCCGGCACCTCGAACCGGGTCGGCGGAACCTCGCGCCGGGCCCGGTCGAGCCACGAGCGATCGCGGATGAGGAGCCGGAGCAGGCCTTCCTCGATCGAGGCGCCCTCCCGGCGAACCCTCGGCCGCCGAGGCGCCGGCGGCGGCCCATCCGCCCGGCGTGGAGGGGGCGGCGCCGACGGGGGCGACGCCGGCCGCTCGGCCAGCTCCCGCTCCAGCACCGCTCGGGAGATCCCGACCCGCTCGGCCACCCGCGCCAGGTACAGGTCCCGGGCAATCGGATCGCTGGCCGCCCGGATCGTCGGGATCAGCTTGTCGAGGGCATCGCGGCGCCGGGCCACATCCTCGAACCATCCCTTCCGCTCCAGCAGCTGGATCTTCCGCTCCAGCAGATCCACCCCGTCCTTGAGGATCGGCTCCATCGCGGCGGCGCCTCCCCGTCTCACCAGCGTATCCGGATCCTCCTCGGGCGGCAACGTCGCCACCCGGACCCGAAGCCCGTGCCGAAGGCACTCTTCCCCGGCCCGGAACGTGGCCCGGAGGCCGGCGGCGTCGCTGTCGTAGAGCAGCACGGCAGTGCCCGCGTACCGCTTCAGCAGCTCGGCCTGGTCGCCGGTGAGCGCCGTGCCGAGCGGCGCGACGACGTGCTCGATCCCAGCGAGCGCGAGCCGGAGCACGTCGAAGTATCCCTCCACCAGGATCGCCGCCCCTTCCTTCCGGATGGCGTTCCGAGCCTGGTGAAGATGGTACAGGGTGCCACCTTTGTGGAAGATCGGGGTCTCCGGCGAGTTGAGATACTTGGGCTCGCCGGGACCGAGCAGGCGGCCGCCGAGGGCCACCACCCGCCCTCGAAGGTCGTGAATCGGGAAGATGAGCCGGCTCCGGAACCGCAGTCCGGTCGACCCGTCCGCCCGCTGGACCATCAGCCCGGCCTCGAGCAGCACGGGCTCCTCGATTCCGAGCTGCTTCATCGCCGCGAGGAAGCTCTTGTCGCTCGGAGCGTAGCCGAGCCCGAGCTCCGCCGCCACCGGCATGGCCAGCTCGCGCGATTCGAGGTAGCGGCGGGCCTGATCGGCGTCCCGTCCTTCCCGGAGCCGGGTCGCGAACCACTCCTGCGCCACGGCCATCGCGCTGAAGAGCGGCTCCCGGGGATCAGGGCCCTGCCGCTCGTTCCGCTCCGGAATCACGATCCCCACCCGCCGGGCCACCTCCCGAACCGCGGTGGGGTAGTCCATCCCGAACTTCTTCATCAGGAAGGTGAAGACGTCGCCCGCCTCGTGACAGACGTAGCAGTAGTACATCCCCTTCCGGGGAATCACGGCGAAATTCCGGTGGGTCCCGCCGTGGAACGGACAGGGGCCGCGCCAGTCGGCCCCGGTGCGCTTGAGCTGCACCGACTCGCCGATCAGGCCGATCAGATCGGCCGCGTCGCGAACCTGTTCGATCACCTCGTCCGGAATCATCCGCCCGAAAACTCCACGATGGTCACGCCGGTGCCGCCCTGCTGCCGGGGCGCGAAGTCGAACCGGGCCACCCGGCGGTCGTGCTGGAGCACCCGCCGCACCCGGTCGCGCACCACCCCAGTCCCCATGCCGTGGATGATGCGAAGGATCGGCTGGTCGCCCAGAACCGCCGCGTCGACCGCCGCGAGCGTCGCGGCCTCGGCCTCGTCGCCCCGAAAGCCACGGAGGTCGATCTCGCCGGCCGACGGCGTCGGATCGGGCATCGTGGGCCGGGGCGCGGGGGCCTTGGGCGCTTCGCCGGCCACCGGGATCAGCTCGCTGACGGGCACGATGACCTTGACGGCGCCGAGCGCCACCAGCGCCTTACCGTCGCCGCGGATCTCGAGGACCGAGCCCACGCCACCCGCCGAGAGCCGGACCCGCTGCCCGGGCTCCACCGGCCCGCCGTCCAGCTCCGCCACCTCGGCCGCTTCGATCGCCTCCAGCCGATCGGTCTCGCCGCGGGCCGCGTCCTCCAGCTCGCGACGAACCCGGCGGGCCTCCTCGGCGCTGGTCAGGGCCTGCGCCTGGCGGAGCGTGTCCTCCACCTTCGAGCGAGCGTCGAGCAGGAGCTTCCGGGCCTCGCGGCGTCCGGCCTTCTCGGCATCGCGCTCTCGCCGGGTGAGCTCCTTTTCCCTCGCCCGCTGGAGCGTCTCGCGGGCCTCGGTCGACTCCTCCCGGAGAGTCACCGACGCCTGGCGGGCCTCGAGGCTGGTCTCCCACCCCTCCAGGCGCCGGGCTCGGGTCTCGACCTGGCTCAACAGGTCGTCCAGGGCCCGTTCCCGGTCCGGCACCTGGGCCTCCGCGTCGTTCAGCACCTCGGGATCGAGCCCGAGCCGGCGGGCGATCGCCAGCCCGTAGGACCGGCCCGGCACCCCCTTCTGGAAACGGAAGGTCGGGCTCAGACGCTCGGCATCGAACTCGAGCGAGCCGTTCACGACCCCGGGAACGTCACCGGCCAGGGTCTTGAGTGCGCCCAGGTGGGTGGTGGCGATCGCGGTGGCGCCGCGCCGAGTCAGGACGGTGAGGGCCGCCCGGGCGAGCGCGGCGCCCTCGGCGGGGTCGGTGCCGCTCCCGACCTCGTCCATCAGCACCAGGGTGCCGGGACCGGCCCGTTCCAGCACCTTGCGGAGGGTGACCAGGTGGGCGCTGAAGGTACTCAGATCGGCGGCCAGCGACTGGTGGTCGCCGATGTCGGCGAACACCTGGGCATAGACGGGGACCTCCGAGCCGGCCCCGAGGGGCGGCACGATGCCGGCCTGAACGAGCAGGGTCGTCAGCCCGACCGTCTTGAGCAGCACGGTCTTCCCGCCCGCGTTGGGGCCGCTGATCAGCAGGGTCCGCTCCTGTGGCTCGAGGGCCAGGTCGAACGGGACCACCGCGACCTCCCGGGCCAGGAGGAGCGGGTGCCGGGCGCCCCGGAGGTCGAGTCGCCCCGTCGTAACCCGGGGCACCGCCCCCCGGACCACGGTGGCGTACCGGACCCGGGCCACCAGGTCGTCGGCCGCGACGCACATCGCGTGGGCGCTCCGGAGCGCTTCGCGCTCCGGCCGGCACCGCTCGGTCAGCTCCCGGAGCACCGCCAACGCCTCGCGCTCGGCCGCCAGCACCGCGCTCCGGAGCGCGTTGCCGGTCTCGATCGCGGCGGTCGGCTCGATGAAGAGGGTGCCGTGGCTCGCGGATTCGTCGTGGACGACGCCCTCGGGCCGGGAGCGCGAGTCCCGGCGGACTGGAATCACGTAGCGATCGCCCCGGATCGTGACCTGGGCGCCGGCCGGGGCCTCGCTGTCGAGCGAGCCCAGGATCGACTCCAGCTTCTTGACCAACCGCTCGCGCGCGGCGTGGATCTCGCGCCGGGCCTTCTGGAGCCTGGGGCTCGCGGTGTCGAGCAGCTCGCCCTCGTCGTCCACCGCCTCGGCCAGCCGGCGCTCGAGCGCCTGGTCGGGAGGCGGAACGGCCAGCCCCGCCGCGGTCGGCGCCTCGGCGGCCACCCGCCGGAGCTCGGCATGCACCGTCCGGGCGGCCGCGACGGTCTGCCGGATCCGGACCAGCTCGGGGCCGCTCAGCACGCTACCCTCCACCCGGAGGCGGCCCAGCGCCCCGTCGATCGGCGGCACCGCCGGCACGTCGACCGTCTCGCCCCGGCCGGCCAGGGCCAACAGCTCCGCCACCGGCGCCAGCTCGGTTTCGACCGCCGCGGGGTCCGCCAGGGGGCGCCGGGCCCGAACCCGCTCGGCCCCGAGCGGACCGCTCGCGTGCTCGGCCACCAGGGCGAGGGCCTCGTCGAAATCGAGGGCGGCCGCGTCGTCGAGGGCGGGGCCCGCGGCGGGAGCCTCCTGGACCGGGCGCCGGCCGCCTAACGACGGCTCGAACGGGGAAGGGGTGCCGGTGCCCGCGGGCACCCGCACCCCCTCGCCGTTTTCCTCCGACTCCGACTTCATCCTGCCCACGGTGCTCCGATCATCGGGCGGTCCCCGAACGCGGGGCCACCAAGCCGCCGCCATGCCGTTCAACCACGGGAAAACCGGGCGCTGCGCCGCGACTTTCGAGCGGCCGCGTTGGTCTTCCGCTTCTTTTTCTCGCTCGGCTTCTCGTAGTGCCGATGCTTGCGGAGATCCGCCAGGATCCCAGCCTTTTCGCACTTCTTCTTGAAGCGCTTCAGAGCGCGCTCGAAGTTCTCGTCATCATGAAGGATGACTTCGGACATGCGCTGAACTCACCCCTTCCGTGCCCGACTGGGCGAACACTTTGGAGGGATGAAAGTTAGCGCGAAAAGAAGAACAAGGGGAGGGATGGGGAGGGATGGGGGGGGGGTGGGATGGGGTGGGACGGGGAGGGATGGGGTGGGATGGGGTGGGACGGGGTGGGAGCGCGGCGCCGATCCGCTCTCCCCCTACCCCGCTATCCTCGGAGGCCCTCCCAGTCCCCCCATCTCCCCCCCATCCCCCCCCATCTCTCCCCATCTCCCCTATCTCTCCCCATCTCTCTCTCCCCCTCTCTCCCCCGCCTCCCCCCGTCCCTCACCCCGGCGGCCACCCCATCTTCCGGCCCCCCAACAGATGCACGTGCAGGTGGAACACCGACTGGCCGGCATCGGGCCCCACGTTGGTCACCACCCGGTAGCTCTCCAGACCGAGCTGCCCGGCCACCTCGACGGCCAGCGCCATGGTGTGAGCCAGGGCCGTCTGGCCCTCCGGGCCGGCGGTGTCGGCGAGGCTGGCGAGGTGGCTGGTCGGGATGACGAGCACATGGGTCGGCGCCTGAGGATTCAGGTCCCGGAAGGCCACGGCGTGTTCGTTCCGGGCGACGATGGTGGCCGGGATCTCGCCGGCCACGATCCGGCAGAAGATGCAGCTCACGATGGGCTCCCTCGCTGGGAGGTGATCACGGCCGCCGCGGCGATCGCGGCGGTCTCGAACCGAAGGGTGGCGGCCGCCAGGCGGACCGGCTCGAAGCCCGCGGCCTGGGCGGCCTCGCGCTCGGTGGAGGTAAGCCCGCCCTCGGGGCCTACGAGCACGGCCACCGCGGCGCCGCCGACCGGCCCCGGCGCGCGACCCGCCCCGTCGGCCAGCCATCGGACCGGGGCGTCGACTCCCGCCAGCGCGGGGAGGAGCTCGATCGGCTGGTCGAGCTCGAGCAGCCACGCCCCACCAGACTGCTTGAGCGCTTCGACCGCTCGCCGACGGGCCTTGGTCAGCTGCTCGGCCCGCACCCGGGTGGCCACCCCGCGCACCCGTTCGGTCGTCACCGGCACCACCCGGGTCGCGCTCAGCTCCTGCGCCTTCTCCACCAGCCAGAGGAAGCGATCGCGGTCGCCGGCCCCGACCAGGAGCGCCAGCGGGGGTGGCCGGGGAACCCGGCGTACGGCGTCGATCGCGACCCACGCCGTCTTCGGCTCGCCGACCAGCCGGCCGGCCGCGATCCCACCCCGCCCATCGAGCACCTCCACCGGATCGTCCGGCGCCGCCCGGCGCACCCCCAGGTGGTGGCGGTCGTCGGGCTCGGGATCGAAGCGGGCCTGGTCCGGTGCCAGGGGGTCGGCCGAGAACAGGCGGATCATCGCACCCGGGCCGCGACCGACCACCAGCCGGCGTCGACCAGCTCGTCGATCGGCTCGAAGCCGGCCTCCTCGAGGCCGGGCCGGAAGAGCGGTGCCTCGTCGGTTTCCATCCCCGCGAAAATGGCCACCCCGTCGGTCGCGAGCGCCCGAGCGATCGGATCGAGCAGCGCCAAGTTGGCGTTCCGAAGAATGTTCGAGACCACCAGGCCGACCGGACCCGCGACCGGGGCGAGGATGCCGGCGTCCCCCAATAGGAACCGGACCCGGGCTCCGACGCCGTTGTGTCCGGCGTTCGCTTCCGCGACCGGGACGGCGTCGGGATCGATCTCGATCCCGATGGCGTGTCGGGCGCCCAGCTTGATTGCCGCGATCGTGAGGATGCCGCTCCCGCTGCCCAGGTCCAGCACGGCGGCGCCCGGCGGGAGATGGCGAGCCAGGAGGGTGAGCGCACCCCGGGTGGATCCGTGCTCCCCAGTGCCGAACGCCATTTCCGGATCGACGACCACCCGGGCCGGTCCCGGCTCGAGCAGCCATGATGGTCCGATCGCGAGTCGGCCCACCTCGCGCACCGCCAGGCCGTCTTTCCAGCGCTCGGTCCAGTCCACCGGCTCGACCGATTGGACGATCACGGTGAGCCCCTCGAAGCGCCGCTGGAGATCGGCGGCCACCTGGTCCGCGGCATCGCGGTCGGCCTGATAGCCGACCAACACACCTTCCGGCCGCTCCACCACGGCTTGCCCGGTCAGGGCGGCGAGCCGCTGGCCCACGAGATCGCGACGGTCGGACGCCGCCTCGACCTCGATGGCCCACCAGGTCATGCGCCCAGGGCTTCCTTGAGCTTGCTCCAGAACCCGCTGCTCTCCGTGGGCGGGCCGCCCTCCACCTTGGCCAGCTCCTCCAGCAGCCGGCGCTGCTCGTCGGTCAGGTTCTGCGGCGTCCAGATCGACACCCGCACGTTGAGGTCGCCGTGGCCCGAGCGGCCCAGCCGGGGGAGGCCCTTCCCCTTGAGCCGGAGCACCGTTCCCGCCTGGATCCCGGCCGGCACCGTGATTTGCTCCTCGCTGCCGGGGATCGGAACCTTGGCGGTCGTGCCCAGGGCCGCCTGGGTGAACGACAGGGGCAGGTCGACGACCAGGTCGTCACCCTGACGCTCCCAGCGCTCGTCCTCCTTGACCTCGATCAGCACCACCAGGTCGCCGTTCGGGCCGCCTCGCCGGCCGGCGCTGCCCTGGCCGCGGAGGGTGATGTAGTTGTTGCTCGAGACGCCGGCCGGGATCTCCACCTGGACCGTCCGCTCACCGCGGACCCGGCCCTCGCCCCGGCACACCTCGCAGGGGTCGGTGATCACCGCGCCCTCACCGCCGCAGGTGGGGCACGGCCCGACCGACACGAACTGGCCGAACATGCTCCGGGTGGCCCGCCGGACCTCACCGGCGCCGCCGCAGGTGCTGCAACTGGCCGGACGGGAGCCTTTGGCACCCCCGGAGCTGCTGCAGGTGCCGCACCCGAGGTAGGTCTTGAGCTTGACGGTCCGCTTGGCCCCGGTGGCCACCTCCTCGACCGAGAGGCGGACCGTAACCCGGAGATCCTGGCCCCGTCGCGCCTCGGTCGGCGAGGCCCGCCCGCCGCCGAAGATGCTCTCGAACCCGCCCATCCCGCCGAAGTCGCGCATGAAGATGTTGAGCGCTTCGGCCAGATCCACGTGATGGAACCCGCCGGCGCCCGGCCCGTTCCCCAGACCCGCTTTACCGTACCGGTCGTACGCGGCCCGCTTGTCCGGATCGCGGAGCACCTCGTACGCCTCACAGATCTCCTTGAACCGGGCCTCGGCATCGGGCTCGCGGTTCCGATCCGGATGGTACTGCATCGCGAGCTTCCGGTAGGCCTTCTTGACGTCGTCGGACGAGGCGTCGCGCGCCACGCCCAGGAGATCGTAGAACTCGCTCACTGGAGTAATCCTTCCACCAACCGACTCGTGTGATCGACCAGGCCGACGATCTTGTCGTAGGGCATCCGGGTGGGGCCGAGGACGCCCAGCACCCCGGTGAGCCCGCCCCGCCGGTACGACGCCGTCACCAAGGTGAAGTTCGCCAACCGCGGGTCCTCGTTCTCGGTCCCGATCGTGATCGTCAGACCCCGCTTCCGGTGGGCGTCGAACGCCCGCTTGAGGAGATCGCGCCGTTCGGTCAGCGCGATCAGCCCCCGGATCCGGTCCTTGCTCGCGAACTCGGGCTGCTCCGCCAGCGGCTGGGCGCTGCCCAGGAGCACCTCGCCACCCTCCACCCGAAGGTCGAAGACCTCCTCGCTCTCCGCCACGAACACGTTGAGGAGGGCGGTCGCTTTCCCGGTGCCGTCGGCGTCGCGGAGCCGCTCGCCCACCGACGACTTGATCTCCGCCAGACTCAACCCGGCCAGCCGCTCGTTGAGGATCCGGGCCACGTGCTCCACCACCTCAGGGGCCACCGCGCTCGGCATCTCGACGAAGATGGTTCGCACCAGCCCGCTCTGGAGCGTCAGGACCACCAGAAGGCGGTCGGTCGAGAGATGAGCCAGATCCAGCCGCTCCAGGATGGCGCCGTCGAACGCCGGCGCCACCGCCACGCCCAGCTCCTGGGCCAGCACCCCCAACACCTCGGCCGCCCGACGGAGGATCTCCTCGATCGGCCCACCGCTGGCCACCTCCGACTCCAGCCGCTCCCGCTCCCGCTCGCTCGGCGGCGCCCGACGGATCAGCCGGTTCACATACAGCCGGTACGCCAGGTCGGTCGGCACCCGACCACTCGAGGTATGGGGGTGAAACAGATACCCCCGACTCTCCAGCTCGGCCATCGTGGCCCGGATCGACGCCGGCGAGATGCCCAAGTTCGACCGCCGGGCCACGGCCTGACTCCCGGCCGGCTCGGCGGTCTCGATATAGAGCTGGATGATCGCGTCCAGAACCTGGACCTCGCGATCGGTCAGTTGGTCAACTCGCTGCATCGCCGCAATTTAGGCCTACGACCCCGGTGAAATCCATGCCAACGTGCCACCCTGCCACCTCGGTCCGCCATTCAGGCAGATCGAACGGCTGATGGTAGCGTACGGAGCAGGGTTGGGGCCACTACCCCACCGCCGCCACCAGCGCGTCGAGCCGGAGCCATCCCTCCGGGCGGAGCACCAGGCGCCCCGCGTCACGCGCCGCCCATCCCTCCCGCTCCCAAGCAGCCGCCATCGGGCCGGGGACCAGCCCCTGGGGCACTCCTTCCCGGGTGCGGAGACCGAGATAGAGGGTCTCCAGCCGGGCCGATTCAGGCGAGAGGCTCTCTTCCTCCGCCACCGGTGACGCTCCGGCCCCTGCTCGGGCCCGGTAGGCTTCCCATTCGCGGACGTTCCACCAGCGCCGGAGGCCGGTCGCGGAGTGGGCCGAAGGGCCGAGACCGAGATAGGGCTCCCGCCGCCAGTAGCCGAGATTGTGGCGCGACAGCCGACCGGGCCGGGCCGCGTTCGAGACTTCGTAGTGCAGAAACCCGGCCCCGGTCAGCCGGGCGTGAGCGGTGAGGTACTCGTCGGCGGCACGGTCGTCGGCGGGAGGTGCCGCCTGGCCCCGGGCGACCCACTTCCCCAGCGGGGTGTGCTCCTCGACCGTGAGCCCGTAGAGCGAGAGGTGATCGGGCTCGAGCGCCAGGGCCCGGTCGAGATCGGCGCCCCAGGACCGCTCCAGCGCGGCCGGAACGGCGTAAATCAGGTCGACCGACACGTTCCCGATCCCGGCCGCCCGCAGGGCCTTGACCGCGTCGGCCGGCCGGTCGGCGTCATGCACCCGGTGCATCCACCGGAGGGTGGGGTCGTGGAACGACTGAACACCTAACGACACCCGGGTCACCCCGGCCCGGCGCCACCCGCGGGCGGCGGCCGGGATCACGTCTTCGGGGTTGGCCTCCAGGGTCACCTCGGCGTCGGCGGCGAGCGGCCCCTCCCGGCCAATCCGGGTTACGATCCGTTCGATCGCCTCGGCCCCCAGCCGGGACGGTGTCCCGCCTCCCAGGTAGAGGGTCTCGATCGGGCCGGCGTAGGTCCAACCGCCCCAGGCCTCGCGCCGGGCCCACTCGCCGAGCACCAGGCCGGTGAACTCGGCCTCGGGCACCCGGCGCCGGACGGCGATGGCGAAGTCGCAGTAGCTGCACCGGCGGGCGCAGAAGGGAACGTGGACGTAGACGTGCATTGGGCCCGCGCCTCAGGACAGGCCCCGGACGAACCCCTGGTCACGGCGCTCCACGGCGCCGTCGATCTCGAGCTCGGTGAGGAGGCTCAGCACCTCGCCCGGCGCGAGCGCCAGCCGCTCGGCTACTTCGTCGGTGGAGCGCGGGACCTCGTCGAGGAGTTGGTACACCCGCCGGAGGTCGGCGCGGAGCCGGGCGGCCCGCTGGTCACGGCCGGCCGCGTCGCGGAGCCGGGCCCGGGTCTCGATCGAGACCTCGGGGTAGTGTCCCAACAGGTCGTCTGGGTCGAGCCAGGGGCCCGCGCCATCTCGGATCAGGCCGTTGGTGCCCGCGCTGGTCGGGCTGGTGATCGGCCCCGGCACGGCCATCACATCGCGCCCCTGCGCCAAGGCTTGGCGAACGGTGTTCATCGCGCCGGAATCGTGGGCCGCCTCGACCACGACGGTAATTCGGGCCAGCCCCGAAATCAGGCGGTTCCGCTGCGGAAAGCTGCCGGCGTGGGGCCGCTCCCCGGGCGGGTACTCGGTGAGGAGGAGGCCCTCGGCCGCCATCCGCTGGTAGAGCCGTCGATTGGCCGCCGGGTAGATCACCCCGATCCCGTTGCCGAGCACCCCGATCGACCCGCCGCCGGCATCGAGCGCGGCGCCGTGAGCGACCCCGTCGAGCCCGCGGGCCATGCCGCTCACCACCACCAGGCCGGCAGCCGCGGCCGAGCTCGCCACCGCGTGGGCCGCCCGGCGGCCGTAGTCGGTCGGTTCACGACTCCCCACCACCGCCACCGCCGGCCGGTCCAGGAGCTCGAAGCGACCCTTGAGAAAGAGCACGGCCGGCGGATCGGGAAGCGGCAGCAGCTGGCTCGGGAAGCTGGGATCGAAGCGGGTCAGCACCGTGGCGCCGACCGCCTCCGCCCGGTCGAGCGCCCGGGCCATGCCCGCCGGGTCCGACGTGGCAAGCGCGGTCGCGGCCGCCGTCGAGAAGCCCGGCACCTGGGTCAACAGGGCAAACGGGGCGGCGAGCGCGGCGGCGTAGGAACCGAATGCCTCGTGAAGCCGGGCCAGCCGGATTGGCCCGATCCCCGGCGTCAACGCCAGCCGCAGGTACGCCGCCCGCTCGTCAGCCGTCATCGTCGAGCGGCTCGGCCGGCCCCTCGGCGGCCCGCTCGGTCTGGACCAGCTCCCAGAGAGTCTGCTTGAGCCCGTCGAGCCCGGTCCCGGCCGCGGCCGAAATGGCCATCACCCGGCGGGCGTCCGGCGCTCGGACGGTCGGGAGCTCGTGATCGGCCGGGTAGAGGTCGCGCTTGGTCAGCACCACCAGGTGCGGCTTGGCGAACAGCTCGGGACTGTAGGCCCGGAGCTCCGCCCGGAGCCGATCGTAGGCCGCGCCCGGGTCTTCGCCGCCCAGCGGCACCAGGAAGGCGAGGATCCGGGTTCGCTCGATGTGCCTCAGGAAGGTGAGGCCCAGCCCCCGTCCTTCGTGGGCCCCCTCGATGATGCCCGGAATGTCCGCGATGACGAAGGTGCGGTGATCGCTCATCGGCACCACGCCGAGGTTGGGCTCGAGCGTGGTGAAGGGATAGTCGGCGATCTTGGGCCGGGCCGCGGACACCACCGAGAGCAGGGTGCTCTTGCCCGCGTTGGGCTCGCCCACCAGCCCCACGTCGGCGATCAACTTGAGCTCGAGCTCCAACTCCCGCGCCTGACCCACCTCACCCGGCTCCCATTCCCGCGGTGCCCGGTGGGTCGCGGTCGCGAACCGAGCGTTGCCCCGGCCGCCCCGACCGCCCTTGGCCACCCGGAGCGTTTCGCCCGCGGCGAGGACCTCGCCCAACACCTCTCCGCCGGTGGCGTCCTTGACCACGGTGCCGGGCGGCACCGGGAGCACCAGATCGTCGCCCGAGGCGCCGGTCATGTTCTTGCCCTTGCCGTGCTGCCCCCGCTCCGCCTTCCACACGTGTGCGATACCGGTAGTCGAGCAGGGTCGAGAGATTGGGGTCGGCCCGGACGAAGATGCTCCCGCCCCGGCCCCCGTCGCCCCCGTCGGGCCCACCCTTGGGCTTGTACTTGAACCGGGCGAAGGAGCAGGCGCCGCTCCCGCCCGCCCCCGCCAGAATCTTGACCGTAACCCGGTCGACGAAGCTCACGGCGCGATCCGTTCCCAGAGCCGTCGGGCCCTGGCGGCCGCCTCGGGCGTGGCGTCGACGGCCGCCAGCTCCAGCGTGGCGGTGATGGACAACGCGCTGGCGCCCGCGTTGAGCGCCCCCCGGAAATGGGAGTGCAGCTGGCGCTCCGCGCCCAGCACCGTGACCTGGGCGATCACCGCGAGCTCCCGCCGGACCAGGTCGAGCCCCGGCCGCGAGAGGGTGCGCCCATAGCCTTCCACCACCATCCAGGCGTCGAGGGCCGGATGGAGGCGCCGCACGTTGGCCCGGAGTTTGTCGTAGTTCGCGCCATAGATCGTCCGGCAGGTCGTTTCGCCCCGGTCGGCCCACGCCGGCACCAGGCCCAGATCGCGTCCATCCTCCAACGATTCGGCCGGCTCGCCCAGGGCCTCGCGGACCAGCCCGGCGGCCGCGAGCGCTCGGGGATACCCGACCATCAGCACCGACTGAAGCACCAGCTCGTCCAGCCAGACCCGCGGCACCTCGTCGTCGATGGCGTCCTGGACCCGTTCGGCCACCAGGCCGGGGTCTCCCAGGGCGATCGCGGAGGCCAGCCGCACCAGCGCGCGGGTCGGCGCGTCCAACGCGGTCATTCTATCGTCTCCTCGATCCGGACCCGGCATCCGATCGCCGCATCACGGACCCAAAAACTCCAGTTCACCGGCCAGGCGCACCGCGCCGACCGGCTCGTCGTGGGTGTCCAGCACCAAAGACGACCGGAAGGGGGCCAGCTCCTCCCAGGTCGCGAAGCCGGGCGGAGCGCCTCCCTGCCGAGCCAGGAGCTGGTCCAGCACGCCGAGCAGGGCGAGCGGCGCGGCCCGCCAGCCGCCATCCTCGACCTTGAGCGCGATCCCCACACCCCGCTCCGGGAGGACCGCGCTGTATACGCCTTCGGCGCCGACCTTGGCGAACACCGCCCCGGGCCAGCGTCGCATCAGCACGGTCTCGAACCGCCCGGTCCCGGCCACCAACTCGGGATGGCCGGTGACGGCTCCCCAGAGCCGTCGCGGCCCGGGCCCGCTCGAGGCTCCGAAGCGGGCGTAGGCGAGCGCCATCGCCCGGAGCGGCAGCCCGAACGACACCACCCGGCAGCCGTCGACACCGAGCGTCATCGCACCGCGATCGAGCCCGGTCCACCGCTCGACCTCCGCGATCACCCGCTGCTGGACGGGGTGCTCGGCCCGGTGGTAGCCCTGGACCGGCCACCCGTGATGCCGGGCCAGCGCGACCATCCCGGTGTGCTTGCCGGAGCAGTTGCTCCATCGCGGCGTGAGCTCGACGCCGGTGCGGATCACCTCGCGGGCGACGTCTCCCGAGAGCGGCGGATGGGGCCCGCAGGCCAGCTCGCGCTCCGAGCCCCCCGTCTTGGCCAGGAACCGGTCCACGCCCGCCAGGTGAAAGGGCTCGCTCGAATGCGACGCGCACGCCAACGCCAGGTCTTCGTCGCTCAAGCCGTGGCGCTCGGCCGCGCCGTCGTCGAGAAGCGGCAGGGTCTGAAACGGCTTGGCGGCCGAACGCCAGTAGGTAACCAGCTCCGGATCGCCCGCCCGGGCGACGAGGCGGCCGGCCGGATCGACCACGGCCACCGCCAGACGATGGCGGGACTCGACCAGATCGCCGCGGGTGACTTCGACCGAGAGTGCGCTCATGAGGCGGGAAACATAGCGCCGGGCACCGTTACATTCCGAGCCGTGCGCCGCCTCCTCGTCCTCGCCCTCGCGCTCGCCGGCGCCACCCCGCTCGCCGGCCAGGGGTCACCCTACGTCCCCCGCGATCACCCGCTGCTGCCACTGGCGGAGTATCTCATCGCCCGGGGTGACATCGGCGACCCCAGTCCGATGGTGCGCCCGTTCCGTCGGGCCGACCTGATCCGGGCCCTGGACGAGGCCCATCTCGATCCCGACTCGCCGTCCGGCGGAATCGGGGCCCGGCTCCGGGCGGCCTTCACCGATCGCGACGCCCACGACTGGTTCCGGTTGGCACCCCGGGCCGGGGTCCAGGCGTTCACCAGCGCCCGCCGCGACCTCCTTCATCCCGCCGGCGAGGGCGGGGTCCGCCCCTATGCGGAGCTCACCGCCGAGGGCCGGTTCGGTGACCTGGTGCTGGTGACCCGCCCGGTGGCCGAGAACCGGCTCAAGCTGGATCCCGATTGGGCCGGGGCATCCATTCAGCGAGCCAAGAACCAGGCGTATCGGTTCGCGGAGGCCTACCTGGGCGCTCAATTCGGGAAGGTGCGGCTCTTCTACGGGCAGATGGATCGGAACTGGGGCCCGCCGGGGAACCTCGGGATCGGCCTCGCCGACTACGCCTACCCCCGGAGCGACCTCGGCCTCGAGGTGAGGCTCCGGGACGTGCAGATCGACTTCGTCGGCACCGAGCTCACCCCGATGATCGACGCCCAGGGCGCCGAAACCAAGCGCTACTTCATGGCCCATCGGGTGAGCGCCCGGGTGGCCGGCACGCTGCGGCTCGCGATCTGGGAAACGGCCGTGCTGGCCGGCGCCGGTCGCTCGTTCGACCCCAGCTTCCGGAATCCGCTGATCGCCTTCGCCTTCCCGCTCCAGCAGGGCCAGCCCGACGACCGGAACGTACTCCTCGGCGGCGACCTCCAGTGGCGGCCCGGCGGGGTGCTGCTCCAGGCCCAGGCGGCGATCGACGACCGCTGGCGGAGCAAACCCGATCCGAACGGCACCGGCGAGCCGGCCCACCCGGGCCGATGGGCCTTCACGCTGGCGGGCTCGGGGCGGCTCGGCCGGGGCGCCCTCTGGCAGACCTCGCTCGCGGTGGTGAGCAGTCTCGCCTTCCGGACCATCGACTCGACCCAGAACCTGATCGACCGGGGCGTCGGGATCGGTCCGAACTTCACCGACAACGCCACCCTGACCGCCAGCGTCACCCTCCCGGTGGGCGGGCTGGGCACCATCCGGCCGGATGTGACCGTGTTACGCCAGGGTGAGGGACGGATCGACGCGCCCTTCCCGGCCGGCCAGGCCTTTACCGATACGCCCGAGCTCTTCATCGGTACCGTGGCCACCACCTACCGGGTCGGCGCCACCGTCGCGGGGGCGTGGCGCGGACTGGCCTTCACCGGGGCCGCCGGGCTCAACCACACCGTCAACGCCGATCACGTGGCGGGCCGTCACCGGACCCGCCTGGAGGCGCGCCTGATGGCCACCGTGGGACTGGACGGAGGGGGAATCCTCAAGTGACGCGAGACAGCATCGGAACCGGGCCGCCGGTCGGGCGGGACCGGCTCATCCACCTGATGGGCAACATGGCGAACCGCCGGGTGGTGGTGGTGGGTGACGTGATGCTCGACCGCTACCTGATCGGCGACACCGAGCGGCTTTCGCCCGAGGCGCCGGTGCCGGTGGTGACGATTCGGGAGCGGCGGGCCACCTTGGGCGGGGCGGCCAACGTGGCCGCCAACGTGGCGGCGATCGGGGCGGTGCCGATCCTGGCCGGCGTCGTGGGCGACGACGAGCACGGCCTCTGGATCCGGGGTGAGATGGCGGCCCGCCAGATGCCGGATCAGGACCTGATGACCGTCGCCGATCGGCCCACCACCACCAAGACCCGGGTCCTGGCCCGGGCCCAGCAGGTGGTCCGGATCGACGAGGAGGTAGCCTCCGCCCTCGACCCCGCCGACCGCGACCGCCTGATCGAGCGGATCCTCGGCCACCTGCCTTCGGCCGACGCCCTGGTCCTGGAGGACTACAACAAGGGCGTGCTCGACCCCGCCCTGATCGCGACGGTGATCGTCGAAGCTCGCCGGCAGGGCCTCCCGGTGGTGGTCGACCCCAAGTTCCGCCACTTCTTCGACTACCGCGGCGCCACCGTGTTCAAGCCCAACCGGCGGGAGCTGGAGGCCGCTTTGGGCGCCGCCGTCGACCTGGAAGCGCAACCCGACGCCCTGAACCAGGCCATGGTCCGGCTCGGGGTCGACAACCTGCTCCTAACCCTCGGCGCCGATGGGATGATCCTGGTGTCCGGCGCGACCGCTCCCCGGCGGGTACCGAGCCTCGCCCGCGACGTCTACGACGTGTCCGGGGCCGGCGACACGGTCACCGCCTGGACCGCGACGGCGCTGTCGGCCGGCGCCACCTTGGACGAAGCGGCCTATCTGGCCAACGTCGCGGCCGGGGTGGAGGTCGGCAAGGCCGGGGTGGCGACGGTCTCGCCCGACGAGGTGCTCGCCGCCCACGAGGAGCGGTACGACACCATCGGACGGCTGAGGCGGGGAGGGGCGATCTGAGGAAGCGCAGTGGGCGATGAGGGACTCGAACCCCCGACCTCTGGTATGTGAGACCAGCGCTCTAACCAGCTGAGCTAATCGCCCGTCGGGGGGGCAAGTGTAATCGCGAACTCGGGCCCGGGCAAGGAACGCTGGGACCGCCGGGAGCGGGCCTTCCCCTATCTCTCGGGTAAGGGTCCGTCGGTATCACTTCGGTGCAATAGTCGTCGCGGGCGTCGCGCTCTAGCTTGAGAGCGTATCCATTCGCGGAGCCCTCATCGTGTTACCGGCCGTCCCCCTTCCGACCGCGCCCTGGCACAGGGCCCACCGTTCGTACCAGGCGGAGGTTCACAATCGCCTCCTGGTCTGGCGGGAACGCTATGCCATTCTAGTGCTCTGTGCGACCCGGACCGAGTCCCGGTACCGGCACTATCTCGGCCGGGACCTGACGCAGCTCTCGGGCTGTCGCGACCGCCTGAGTCACCTCGTCGAGGAGCTGGCCGTGGCACGGACCCGAGTCCAATGGGAGGCGACCCGATCCCGGATCGAAGCTGCTTGGGACGAGTTGGACGCCCTGACCGACAAGCTTCTTCGCTTGGTCCGAGCCCGGAGGGCGAATCGGCAATGACCGGGGCCGCCCCGTCCTCCGGCGGCGCCCGACTCGCCGCGCTCGTCCGGTCGGGGCTGATCCGCTCGCGAGCGGTCGGCCTGGGCCTGATCGGCCGAGTCACGGGTAGCGAGGACGCGGCGCTCGCCGCGGCACGATACCACCTGATCGCCCGGTTGGAGGGCGGCCGAGGCAGGTCGGCGGCCGCCGACCGGGCCTCCACCTTGGCCTCGCGACTCTGCCCACCCCGCTCGTCCGGAGCGGTCGGCACCCCCTGAGTCGGGTCGATCGGGCCGGCTCTGAAGCATTTTCGGACCACTCCCCACTGGCGGACCCCGACCGCTATATTCAAAAACCTTCACTCAGCGAACCGTTTTTGGACACCCCTTCGGCCCGGGGCTACCGCACCACAGGGGGACCGATGCTCGACGGCGAGTCGATCCGGCTGGTGATCGCCGACGATCATCCGGTGTACCGGGACGGCCTGGCCTTTCTGCTCGCGCGGTACGCCGATTTCCGGGTCGTTGGGACGGCGGGGACGGGCGAGGCGGCGCTGGAACTCTGCCGGGCCAACCAGCCTCACGTCGCTCTGGTCGATCTTCGCATGGGCGGGATGAGCGGGTTCGAGGTGCTTGCCGGGCTGGCTCGGGAGCTGCCGGACACGCGCGCGATCGTCCTCTCGGGCTTCGACACCGACGAGGAAATTCACCGTGCCGTGCAGGCGGGGGCGGCCGGCTACCTGGTCAAGAACGCGTCACCCGACGAGCTCGCGGCGGCCATTCGGCAGGTGAGCCGTGGCGAGACCTGCATTCCCGCGCCGCTCGTGGCCAAGCTGGCCTCGAGCCTGCACCGTCCGCAGCTCACCCCCCGTCAACGCGAAGTGATGCTGCTCATCGCCGCCGGCCTCAGCAACCAGGAGATCGGCAATCGGCTGGGCATCGTCGAGGGCACCGTCAAGATTCACGTCAAAGCGATCCTCGCCAAGCTCGGCGCCCGCGACCGGACCCAGGCCGTCTCCATCGCCCACGAGCGCGGCATCGTCCGGCGGTAACTCAGACCCGGCCGACCGCGGCTTCGCTGACCCGGTGCGCCGTGGACGGGGGGCGGGCGGCGGGGAGATCCAGACGGAAGGCCGCCCCGCGACCCTCGGCGCTCACGACCGAGAGCTCCCCTCCGTTGGCCCGGGCGAGCGACCGCGATACCGCGAGCCCCAACCCGAAGCCGAACCGCTTGGTGGTGAAGAGCGGCTCGAAGATGCGGTCCCGATCCCCGGGCGGCACGCCCGGACCGGTGTCCTCGATCTCCAACCACACCCGGTCGTTCATCCCGCGGGTCCGGATCGTGAGGCACCCCACTCCTTCCATCGCCTGGACCGCGTTGGTGAGAACGTTGAACAGCACCTGCCCGATCTGGATCGGGTCGGCGTAGACCGCGGCCGGCGCCGGATCCAGATCGCGCCGGACCTCGAGCGAAGGCGGGATCTCGACCCGGGCCAGCTGGGCCTCGATGAACGGTCCGAGATCCATCGGCATCCGCTCCGCCGGCCGGATCCGCACGAAATCCAGCATGTCGGCCACGATCTTGTCCACCAGCTGGATCTGTTGCTGCATCACGCCGAGGTATTCACGCACCTTGGGCGACGGGTCGACGACGAGCGCCTCCAACGAGTACACCGCGACGCCCATGACGCTGAGCGGATTTCGGAGCTCGTGACTGACGCCGCCCGCGAACTGACCGAGCATCGCCAGGCGTTCCTTGCGGACCAGCTCGTCCCGAGCGTCCTCGAGCGCCTGAGTCCGCTCGGCAACCTGCCGCTCCAGCTCCTCTCGCGAGCGGAAGACGCTCCGGGCCATGATCGAGAAAGCGCGGGCCAGAGCGCCGATCTCGTCGTCGCGGTCCACCGGAACTGGGATGACCGACGTCCCGCCCTTCGCCACGGCCACGGTGGCCCGGGTCAGGTCGGTGAGGGGTCCCGTGATCCGGCGGCTCGCCAACCACGTGAGCAGGGTGCCAACGACGATAATCAAGACCGCGAGGGCGGCGAAGCGGAGCACGAGGCTTCGAGCCGGCATCAGCACTCGATCCATCGGCTGGTCGACCGCGAACACCAGCGGTGAGCCCGCCAGCTCGGCCATCCCGAGCAGCCGCTTTCGATCACGCCGGACGTAGCGGGTCACGCTGTCGCCCGGGGACGGCAAGCTGACCAGACGACGGAGATCCGTCCAGAGGGAGCCGTCGGCGTTGCCGACCATCAGCGTCGCCTCGGCGCCGATCAGGTCGTTGAGGGTCTTGAGAGCGTTGGGGGTGCTTCGAACCAGGCGCACCTGCACGACCTCGCCGACGATCGAGTCGCCGACCACGACCGGCGCCCGGATCAGGAACTCCACCGAGTCACCCCGGGCAAAGAGCGGGCTGATCGGCTGGTCGGCCGGCACGGGACGTCCCTCCAGCCTGAGGAGGTTCCTCCCGGAGAGCACCGTCCGGCCGGCGGCGTCCCGGAGACCCACCGCGACCATCGCGCCGGTGTCGGGGCCCAGGCGAGCGAGCACCCGGCTCGCCGCCACGGAGTCGCCGCCGCTAAGCGCCTCCGTGACAGCCGGATCTCGGGCCAAGGCCCGCATCGCGCCGACTCGGCGGTCGAGGGCCGTCGCCGAACTCTGGGCAAACCGCTCGGCCACCGTCCGGAGTCGGAGTGACGCCGTGGTGATCAGCGTTCGGCGGAGCGCCCCGTAGGCGATCGCCCCGAAGGCGACGACCGCGATGCCGATGGCCAGCGCGAACAACAGCGGGAGCCGTCGCCGGAGTGACTTTCGTGCGGGAACAGGCATGGGTGACGGGGTCGGGCGCTCAGCGCCTAGCCGGCGGGCGTCGCCGCCGGGTCAGACCAATCAGGCCCAGGCCGCCGAGGCCGGCCGCCAGCAACGCCATGGTGGCCGGCTCCGGGGCGGTGGTCACCGGAAGCAGCTGCCGGCCCGCCGAAGCGGGGACGGCCGGTGGTAGCCCCCCGTTCCAGCCGGGGCCGTGCCCGCGGGCCGCCCAGAGCCACCCGGCCCGGCCGAACGGCAGGACGGGCGGGATCTCGACCAGATCCGTATTGAAGGTGGACGATCGTCCGGCCCAGGTGCGTTCGATGGTCTTGGCGAAATCCGGAGCGTCCGCCCCTGGCTCTCGGGCCGAAAGGGAAGTCGGCATCGCCATCGCGATCGCGATCACGAACCACCCCCGTGGCTCCCGTGGCATTGGCATCACCTCGTCTCGAGTAATCTTACACCCCTTGATGACGACGCGCCGTGTGGTCATCCACACGGCGCGTTCTCAGGCATATCCCCAGGGAGATAGGCCTGGTCGATCCGGGTTATTTCCGATTACCCGCGCCGCCGGAGCCACCGGTCGAGGCTGATCGGGCCGCCGCCGGCCGCGGAGACGAAGAGCCAGAGGAAAGCGTAGAGCATCACCAGCTCGCCCCGGTTCTCCCACCAGAAGAGCTTGCCGCTCCCCCCAACGTGCATCCAGAAGTAGGCGACCGCCATCTCGCCCGAGGCGATGAGGGCCGCGAACCGGGTGAAGAGCCCCAGCGTGATCAGGATGCCACCGATCAACTCGACCCCGCCGGCGATTCCGAATCGGCTCAGGTACTCCACCGTCGCCCCTTCGGCGCCGAAGCCGCCGAACCAGCCGAGCATCTTCTGAGCGCCGTGGACGGTGAAGGTCAAGCCGGCCGCGATCCGGAGTGCGGTGTAGGCGGCCGCAGGAATCCGCTGGGTGGAAAATCCGTTCACTCGAAGACCTCGCCGATGAAAGAAGTGGAGTCGCGATCCGCATCGATGCCCCCCGTCCCTCCCGATCCCTCCCCATCTCTTCCCATCCCTCCATGGGCCCTCCGGGATTCGAACCCGGGACCGACGGATTATGAGTCCGCTGCTCTAACCACCTGAGCTAAGGGCCCCACGCCACCTGTCTGCCGTCTGCCCACCGTGCCGCCCTGCCCGTCCGCCTACCAAACCGCCGTAGAACATAGCCCGGTTGCGGCCGCACGGCCTCGCTTCGTATGCTCCCGCATGGCTTCGAAGCGTCTCTTCGCCCTCCTCGGCGGGCTCGCCCTCTCCCTCGCCGGCCCGGTCCGCGTCGCCGCCCAGACGGGGACCATCGTCGGCGTCGTCACCGACAGCCTCAACCGTCGCCGGCTGGCTGGGGCGCAGGTGTCGGTCTCGGGGATCAAACGGGTCTTCACCACGAACGCCGGGGGCCGCTTCATCGCCGACAGCATTCCCCCCGGGCACTACGAAGTCACCTTCCGCCATCCCGTCCTCGACAGTCTCGGGGTCCGGGGCGCCGCGGTCGCGGTCGACGTCCCGCCGGGCGGCTCCGCCCGGGCCCTGCTTGGCGTCCCGTCGGGACGAAGCTTCATGCGACTTTGCCCGGCCGACCCCGCGGTCCAAAGCGAGGCCGCGCTCTTCGGGGTGATCCGGAACGCGCTCACGGCCGAGCCCCTGTCGGGCGTCGCCCTCACGGTCAAGTGGGGGAACATCGTCGTCGACCCGCAGCTCGGCCCCCGTCGGCAAATGCAGGTCCGGAACGTCACCACCGACTCCACCGGCTTCTATACCATCTGCGGCCTCCCGCCCAAGGCCACCGTCACGGCCGAGGCGGAGCTCGACGGGTTCGTGCCGACCACGGGCGACATGACCCTTCGGAGCGAGGAGGCGATCACCCTCCACCTGGTGATGGCGCCCGAGAATTCGCCCGCCAACGCCGTCCTGGTCGGCCGGGTGACCGACGTGGAGAAGCGTCCTCTCGCCAACGCCGACGTCTGGACCGTGAACGGGGCCGGGATGCGGAGCCGGGTCGCCAAGACCGACACCTCCGGCCGCTTCACCCTCGACAGCTTGACCCCGGGCACGGCGATGGTCGCCGTTCGCCGGATCGGCTCGGCGCCGCTGGCGCGAACCGTCACGCTGGCGGCCGAGCGGAGCACCAGCGTGGACCTGGTGCTCCCGACCCAGGCGCTGGCCCTGCCCGAGATCAAGGTCGAGGCCAAGGCCGGACGGGCCGCGACCTCGGGCTTCGACGACCGCCGGAAGCGGGGCTTCGGCAATTTCTACGATCCCAGCGACCTGGCGCGGATGGCGGCCACCTACACCGGCGACATCTTCCGCCAGCTGCCCTCCGTCCGGCTCCAAGAGGGCTTCGGAAGCGAGAGCGCGCTGGTCAACCAGGGCCGGCGGAACACCAGTGGCCAGATGTGCTCCATGGCCCTGCTGGTCAACGGGGTGCCCACCCCGCCCGACGCGATGATGAACGTGCCCAAGGACGAGATCGACGGCATCGAGGTGTTCGACAGCAGCGACCGGGTCCCGCTCGAATACTCGAGCCCGGCCACCGGCTGCGGCGCGGTGCTCATCTGGACCAAGCACTGACCGGAACGATCACGCTCGAAAATCCCTTTGCGCCGAGGCGCGCCCCGACCATTATTGTGGGACTGTGCGCGCCCTGGTGCTCTCCACCTTCTATCGCGAACCCGGCAGACGCGACAAGCTCCGCGTCCTCGCCGGGCTGGGCTGGGACGTCGTCGCCGCCACGCCCGGCGGCGAGGCCGCGGCCGACGGGGCCGTGCGGCTGGCGCCGATCCCGGTCAAGGGCAATCCGGCCGAACCGGCGACGCTTCGCTGGCACGGCGGCGCCCTGCGACGGCTCCTGACCGAGTTTCGGCCCGACCTGATCCAGATCGAGGAGAATCCGGAGACGCCGCTCGCCGACACCACGGCCGCGGCGGCCGGCTCGCTCGATGTGCCCTACGTGATCTTCAGCTGGGAGAGCCTGGCCCGGCCGCTGGGTCTACGCCTCCGCCGCCGGGCCAAGCGAGTGTTGGGCGGCGCGAGCGGGGTCATCGGCGGCAACCGCCTGGCCGAGGAGCTGCTTCGGGCCGACGCCCCGGAGGCGCTGTCCACCGTGCTGCCCCAGGCCGGCATCGCGATGCCGCCGCTCCGCCCGGCGCCCACCCTGCGGGAGGGCCTCACCATCGGCTTCGCCGGCCGCCTGGTTCCGGAGCGCGGGCTCGACCAGTTGTTCGAGGCGCTCAGTCAGACCTATGGGACCTGGAAGCTGGTCGTGGCCGGCACCGGCCCCGAGCAGGAGCCCCTCGAGCGGCTGGTCGAGCGCCACGGGCTCGCGGCCCGGGTCCGCTGGCTCGGCGGGATCCGCCCCGAGGTCATGGAGCAGTTCTGGCCCGAGATCGACTGTCTCGCCGTGCCCTCGCGGACCACCCCCACCTGGGTCGAGCAGCATTCCACCGTCCTGGTGGACGCCATGGCCCGCGGGCTCCCCGCTCTGGTGAGCGACTCCGGTGCGCTGCCCGAGCTGGTGGGAGACGCGGGCGTGGTCGCCGCGGCCGGGCCCACGCTCACCGCCGCCCTCCAGCAGTGGGTCGCCGAGCCCGCCCGTTGTCGCGCCCTCGGCAGCCTGGCCCGCCAGCGGGCGCTCGAGCACTACACCACCGCCGCGGTCGCCGCCCGGACCGCCGAGTTCTGGCAGGCCCTGCTCGACGAGCGGCGGGCGGTGCGCCATGCCAGCTAGCCACCGGGAGCGGTTCATGCGCCTATTCCTCGTCCTGGCGAGCCTCCTCGCCATGCTCCCCGGGGTGGGCCGGGCCCAGCAGCCGACACCGGACCAGGCACGGGCGCTGCTCCAATCGCGGCCCGATCTGGGCGCGAGGATCCGGAGCTACATCACCAACTCCGGCCTGACGCCGGACCAGGTTCGCTCTCGCTTGAGCGCGGGGGGCTATCCGCCCGGGTTGCTCGACACCTATCTGGGGAGCTCGTCATCGGCGGGCACCGGCGGGCAGGTCGACGACCAGGTGCTCGACGCCATGCGGGCTTTGGGGTTCCGGAACGAGGAAGACCGTCCACTCCTGGCCGCCGACAGCGTCGCCGGCCGGCCCGGCACCCCTCGGCGCGACTTGCCCGCGACCAGTGATTCGGTCGCGATTTTCGGGCTCGACGTGTTCCACCGGGTCAGCACCCAGTTCCAGCCGGTGGTCACCGGCCCGGTGGACCCGTCCTACCGGCTCGGTCCGGGCGACGTGCTGGTCCTGATCCTGACCGGCGACGTGGAGCTGGCCCACACCCTCGAGGTGACTCGCGAGGGCTTCATCGTGATCCCCCAAGTCGGCCAGATCTACGTCTCCGGGCTCACCCTCGCCAGCCTCGAGACCCTGCTCTACACCCGGCTGGGCCGGGTCTACAGCGGGGTCCGGCGAGGGGCCGGTGCCTCGACCCGCTTCCAGGTGACGGTCGCCCGGCTCCGCACCAACCAGGTGTTCGTGATCGGCGACGTGGCCCGCCCCGGCTCCTATCAGGTGTCGAGCGCCGGCACGGTACTCACGGCGCTGTACCTGGCGGGCGGTCCGACCGACAAGGGGAGCTTCCGGCGAGTGGAGATCCGGCGGGGCGGCGCCTTGATCGACACCCTCGACGTCTACGACTATCTGCTCCGCGGCAACGCGGCCCACGACATCCGGCTCGAGTCGGGCGACGTGATCTTCGTCCCGGTCCACGGTGCCCGGGTCGAGATCACCGGCGCCGTGGTCCGCCCTGCGTACTACGAGCTGGCGTCGGGCGAGACCCTCCGCGAGCTGATCGCGTCGGCCGGCGGATTCGACCCGGCCGCCCTCCGCCGCCGGATCCAGATCGAGCGGATCCTGCCGCCGGCCCAGCGTGGGCCGGGCGGCCGCGACCGGGTCCTGATCGATCTGGCCGAGTCCGAGCTCAGCGACAGCGTGGCGCCGGGCTTCCCGCTGCTCGCGGGCGACCGGGTCAAGGTGTTCCGGATCGCCGAGCGGCGCCGGAACGTGGTGACGGTCGAGGGCAACGTCTGGACCGTGGGTCCGGTGGGGTACACCCCCGACATGCGCCTGAGCGACGCCATTCGTCTCGCCGGCGGGCCGAAGCCGGACGTCTTCCTCGGGCAGATTCTCATCAGCCGCCTCAACCCGGACTCCACCCGGGCCCAGCTCCGCTCCGCCTTCCGTGACTCGACCGGCGCCGTGACCAACGACCTCCCGCTCCAGGAAGACGACCAGATCACCGTCTTCGCCCGGACCACCTTCCGGCCCGAGCGGTACGTGGTGGTGACCGGCGCGGTCAAACGGTCCGGCCGGATCCGCTATCGCGAAGGGATGACGCTCAAGGACGCGGTCCTCGAGGCCGACGGGCTCACCGAGGACGCCTGGCTGGCCGAAGCCGAGATCGCCAGGCTCCCGACCGACCGCACCGCGGGCGTCCTGGCGACCAGCTTCCGGGCGCCGATGGACTCGAGCTACCTCTTCGACCGGGGTCCCGACGGCAAGTACGATGGCCCGCCCGGGCTTCCCGCCCCCGCCGGCGGCGCGCCCGAGACCCGACTCGCGCCGTACGACAACGTGCTGGTCATGCGGCAGCCGGACTGGGAGCTCCAGCGCACGGTCACCCTCACCGGCCAGGTCAAGTTCCCGGGCCGCTATGCCCTGCTGACCAAGACCGATCGGGTCCGCGACCTGATCCAGCGGGCCGGCGGCCTGACCCGAGAGGCGTATCCCCTGGGCGCCGGACTCTATCGGCGGCAGCCCACCTCACCCGACGACATCCGGCTCCTGGGACGCCTGGCGTCCCAGGCCGACTCGGGCCAGCGCGACAGTCTGTCCGTCATGGCCGACTCGCTTCGACTCGGGACCTCGCTGGCCCGACGGGTGGGGCTCGACTTGAGCCTCGCCCTGGAACGGCCGGACGCCCGGCAGAACATCGTGATGCAGACCGGCGACTCGCTCGACATTCCCGAGTTCGACCCGACGGTCCGGATCCTCGGCGCGGTCAACTCGCCCACTACCGTGCTCTCGCAGCCCGGCTGGAACGTGGACGACTACGTGGCGGCGGCGGGCGGGTATTCCCGCCTGGCGGACAAGGGCCGAGCCTACGTGGTCCAGCCGGGCGGCCGGTTGGAGAGCGTCAAGCGGCGGTTCCTGCTTCCCGACTCCAAGCCCAAGCCCCGGGCGGGCAGCACGGTGTTCGTCCCGGAGCGCGACCCCAACGACCGGAGGGACTGGGCCGGCTTCCTCGGTTCGGTGGCGCAGATCCTGGCCAGCACCGTGACCATCCTGGTGGTGGCGACCAAGCTCTAGGCGCCGGGGTTCTTGATCGGCTTCGGGACCGGGGAGGGCGGGAGCTCGTACCTGCCCGACGGGCGCCGGTGGGCGATGTTGTGCGCGCTCCCCTCGGGAGCGTAGTCGGGCACCAGGCGCTGAAGGAGCTCGCGGAGCTCGTCGTCCGAGGCGCCGGCCTCGGCGCCGGCGACGAGGCGCGCCACCACCGTCGAGAGCCCGATCGGCAGGTGGGCGTGCCGCGCCCGGAGCACCTTGGGATGCTCGGTGGGCTCGGCCTCCTCCTTCCCGAAGAACACCTCTTCGTAGAGCTTCTCGCCGGGGCGGACCCCGGTGAACTGGATCTCGATGTCGCGCCCGACCTCGAGCCCGGAGAGCCGGATCAGATCGGCCGCCAGGTCCACGATCTTGACCGGCTCACCCATGTCGAGCGCGTAGACCTCCCCGCCCCGGCTCAGGACCGCCGCCTGGAGCACCAGCTGCACCGACTCGGGGATGGTCATGAAGTAGCGGCGCATCTCCGGGTGGGTCACCGTGATCGGGCCGCCCAGCTGGATTTGGCTCAGGAAGGTGGGCACCACGCTGCCCCGGCTCCCGAGCACGTTGCCGAACCGGACCGAGATGAAGTCCACCCCGTGCTGCTGGGCCAGGCCCTGGACGATCTGCTCGGCCACTCGCTTGGTGGCGCCCATCACGTTGGTGGGCCGGACCGCCTTGTCGGTCGAGACCATCACCATCCTGGCGGCGCCGCACTGGACCGCCGCCTCGGCCACATTCCGGGTGCCCACCACGTTGTTGCTCACCGCCTCGGGCACGTTGATCTCCATCAGCGGCACGTGCTTGTGGGCCGCGGTGTGGAGCACCAGCCCGGGACGGTAGGCCTCGAACAGCTGCAAGATCCGGGGCCGGTCGCGGACGTCGGCGATGAGCGGGATGATCGGCACCGACGGATACCGGTCGGTCAGCTCGGCCGTGATGTCGAAGATCGAGTTTTCGCCGTGCCCCAGGAGCAGCAGCTGTCCCGGACCGAGGGCGGCAACTTGGCGGCAGATCTCGCTGCCGATCGACCCGCCCGCCCCGGTCACCACCACGGTCTCGTTCTCGACCAGCAACTGGACCCGGTCGAAGTCGATCCGGACCGGATCGCGGCGGAGCAGGTCTTCGATCTGGATCGGTCGGAGGGCGCTGACGGCCACCCGGCCCGACAGGAGCTCGAACATCCCCGGGATGGTGCGGGTCCGGAGCCCGGCGGCCTCGGCCAGCTGCATGACCCGCCGGATGGTGGCCCCGGTCGCCGAGGGCATCGCCACGATCACCTCGTCGGCCCGGCATCGCTCCCGGTAGTCGATCAGTTTCTCGACCGGGCCAAGGATCGAGATCCCCGAGAGCTCGAGGCCGTGCTTGGCCGGGTCGTCGTCCACGAAGCCCACCGGTGTCAGGCTGAGCTCGGGATTGGCTCGCAGCTCCTTGGCGATCAGCTCGCCCGCCGACCCGGCTCCGGCGATCAGCACCCGGCGTGCCTCGGGATGGAGCGGCCGGCCGCTGCCTCGGGCGGAGACCGCCCGGATGTAGAATCGGGGCGCCACGGCCACGACCAGGGTCAGCACCCCGTCGAGGGCCGCGACCGACATCGGCACCCGGACCGATACCAGGCCTAGGGCCGGCAGGAACCACACGCCGACCGTGAACGAGAGGCCGGCGGCCACCAGGACCGCGACGGCGATCCGCTCCAGCTCCACCATGCCGGCGTAGCGCCAGAGCCGCCGGTAAAGGCCGGCTCGGTAGAAGACCAGCACCTTGAGGGCGATCGTGAGGGGCAGGAACCGGAGAAACGTCTCCGCTTGGGCCACCGGCCACGCGAACGCCTCGAAACGGACGCTGTAGGCCAGGAACAGGACGATCGCGAACCCCGCGATGTCGAACCCGGCCAGGTAGCGGTTCCGGACGTGTCGGCGGCTGAGACGCCTCACCAAGGGGCACTCCTGGGACTGAAGTTCGGTCCTGAACCGGTCGGTCAGGAGGCCGGCGTCGCCGCCGACCGCTTGATCATAACACGACGAGAGACGAGCCGGGCACCTCGTTGTTGCACGGTTTGGAGTGGCTCCTGGACGTAAGGCCCCGCCATCCCGGAATGCGCGGACCGTCCTCGATCGAAAACCCTCCATTCCGCCCTGAATCTTGTCATGATGGTCGCGTCGATCCAAGCGCCGACCCGCGTCAGGGGACCAAAGGGCCCTCGTCGGCGGTCGAGAACCTTGGCGGGAGCGCCGGACCCGCCTTTTATTGACACTGACCTCAGGGAGACCTCATGGCCACTTATCTCGTCACCGGCGGCGCGGGCTTCATCGGCTCGCATCTGGTCCGGGCTCTTCACACGCGGGGCGACAAGGTCCGCGTGCTCGACAACTTCTCCACCGGTTTTCGGCGGAACCTCGCCGATCTGCCCGAGGTGGAAGTAATCGAGGGCGACATCCGGAGCTACCACACGGTGCGGGAAGCGGTCGAGGGAGTGCACTTCGTCCTTCATCAGGCGGCACTGCCGTCCGTTCCCCGGTCGATTCGCGACCCGATCACGTCCAACGACGTCAACGTGGTCGGCACCTTGAACGTCCTCAACGCCAGCCGCGACGCCAAGGTGGCGCGGCTGATCTACGCCAGCAGCTCCTCCATCTACGGCCGCAATCCGGAGCTGCCCAAGCGCGAGGACATGATGCCGCTCCCGATCTCGCCCTACGCGGTGAGCAAGCTGGCGGGCGAGAACTACTGCCGCGCCTTCTGGGAGCTCTACCGGTTCGAGACGGTGATGCTCCGCTACTTCAACGTCTTCGGGCCCCAGCAGGACCCCACCTCCCAGTACTCGGCGGTGATCCCGATCTTCATCAGCAAGCTCCTCAAGGGCGAGGCGCCGCTGATCAACGGGGACGGGAGCCAGACCCGCGACTTCACCTTCGTCGACAACGTGGTCCAGGCCAATCTGAACGCCTGCCAGTCGGCCGGCGTGGCGGGCCAAGTGTTCAACATCGCGGCCGGCTCGCGTCACACGGTGCTGGAGCTCCTGGAGAACTTGCAGGACATCACCGGAGAGCGGCTGCCGGCCCGGTTCAATCCGTCCCGGATGGGCGACGTGCCGCATTCCTACGCGGACATCGGCCAGGCCCGGCAGCTGCTCCGCTACGAACCCACCGTCGGCTTCCGGGACGGCTTGGAGCGCACCACCGCCGCGATGAGGTCCGAAGCCGTCGTCTGAAGGGGGCCACCCGGATGACCGATACCGGCTCCTCGACCGAGGGACGGCTCACGACGAAAGGCCACTGGGACGAGGCGCACGACGCCCCGATCCGGTTTCGCCTGCCGTCCGGCTGGCTCGCGAGCACCCGCGACTTTCAGCGGCTGGTTCGCCCGTGGGTCCGCCCCGGCGCGCGGGTGCTCGAGATCGGGTTCGCACCGGGCAAGCACCTGGCCTGGGTGGCGGCCGAACTCGAGGCGTCGGTCGCGGGCCTCGACTTCTCGGAGCCAGGAGTGCGGACTGGCCGGCGGCTGTTCGAGACCCTGGGGCTGACCGCCGACCTTCGGTGCGAGGACGTCTTCGCTACCACCTTCCCGCTTGGCAGCTTCGACCTGGTCTACAGCCTCGGGGTCATCGAGCACTTCGACGACCCCCTCCCGATCGTGCGGCGGCACTTCGAGCTGCTCCGCCCCGGCGGTCGCGCCATCATCGCGATTCCCAACTACGGCGGCGTCTACGGACGGCTCCAGCGCCGGCTCGACCCCGAAAACCTGGCGCTCCACAACACCGGGATCATGGACCTGGACCGGTTGGCCCGGTTGGCACCTCGCAATCTGGCCGGTTCGGTCGCCGCCCGGCCCGCCGGGCGGGTGTCGGTCGGGCTCCTGAGCATCGGCCGCGTCCTGCCCCGTCCCTTGCCGGCCGCGCTTTTCTGGCTCGTCAACGCGCTGGCCTTGATCCAGCCGACCGACCTGGCCCCCCTGGCCCCCTGGCTGGTATGCGAAGGCGAGCGGCGCCCGTGACCGGCGCTCCGGCCGAGGCCGCGATGCCGGGACCGACCGCCCGCCCGGGGCCGCTGGTGCGGAGCGTGGCCTGGATGATCGTCGGCACGGTGTTCAACCAGGGCAGCACCCTGGCCAGCAACCTGGCCATCGCCAACCTGGTCGGCCGGACGTCGTTCGGCGAGTACGCCCTGGTGCTGACCACGGTCCAGGCGGCCGCCGGCTTCGCCAGTCTGGGGCTCGGCTACACTGCCACCCGCTACCTGGCCGAGTGGCGGCACCGGGACGTCGAACGGACCGGGCGGCTGCTCGGACTCTTCAGCCGGATCTCCTGGGCCGCCGCGGTGGTCGCGGCGCTCGTGCTGGGGGTGTCGGCCTCCGGCCTGGCCGGCCCCGTGTTCCGGGCGCCGGGGCTCCACGCCGCCTTGGTGATCGCCGCGGCGACCGCCCTCTTCTCGGTCAGGAACGCCTTCCTCACCGGCGCTCTATCCGGCCTCGAGGCGTTCCGCCGACTGGGCCTCGCGGGCGTCGCAGCCGGCACGGGCTACCTGGGGCTGACGACCTACGGCGCCTGGACCGGCGGCGTCGAGGGCGCCGTCGCCGGGCTGATGGCCGCCACGGCGCTCCAGACGCTCCTCCTCACCTGGGCCCTCCACGTCGAACGCCGGCGCCAGGCGATCCCGAAGGCGGCGGCTCCGATCCGCGAAGAGGGCCGGATCCTGCTCCACTTCGCGCTCCCGGGAGCGCTGAGCGGCCTCACCTCCATTCCCGCGCTCTGGGGCGTGCAAGCCCTGCTGGCGCGCTCGCCGCGGGGCTTCGGCGACGTGGCCGTCTACGCCGCCTGCCTGAACCTGCTGACCGCGGTGCTCTTCGTTCCGACCATCGTCAACGGGGTGACGATGCCGTGGATCAACCGCCGGAACGCCCTCGAAGGCGATCGGGGCTATCGCCACGCGCTCCGGACCAACCTGGTCGCGACCACCGTGATTCTCGCCCTCGCCCTCGCCGCCACCGGGCTGCTCGGGCGGTGGCTGCTGGGCCTCTACGGGTCGGGGTTCCGGGGCGGGTACGACGTCCTCATCCTCCTGCTCCTGGCCGGGGTGCCCGAGGCCCTGACCATCGCGCTCAACCAGGGGCTCCAGGTCCGGGAGCGGATGTGGAGCGCCCTGGCCGCCGTGAACGTTCCCCGCGACGCGGTGATCCTCATCGCCGCCGCCCTGCTCGTGCCCCGGATCGGAGCGCTCGGCGCCGCGGCCGCGTACCTGGCGGGACGGTCGGTCGGCCTCGCGGCGATCACCCTCAGGGTCCGACACGACCTGGTCCGGCTACCCTGACCATGCGTCTCCTGCTCGCCCACGTCTTTCAGGGCACCGGCGCGTTTGGCGCGACCTGGATCGAAGCCTGGCTCGCCCGCCTCAGGACGGCGGGGATCGAGGTGTGGCCGGTGCAGGTCTCGATGCCGGTCCCGGGGAGGCGGATGCCTTGGCGTGACCTCGACGCCGCCTGGCGGCGGGGCGACCGGCGCCTCATGGCGCTCTACGAACGAGTGGCCCAGGCCTCCGAGGCGGCCGACGTCCTGATCAACTACGGCGGCGTGAACCTCCACCCCGACTTCCTTTCCCAGTTGAACGTCGTCAGCGCGCTCGGCTTCTTCGACGACCCCGAGTCGTCCGCCGACTACTCCGAACCGATCGCCGCGGGTCACGACGTCTGTCTGGTGGGCAACGTCGCCGAGCTGGACGCCTACCGACGGTGGGGCGCCCGGGTGGTGGCGTGGTGGCCGAATGGATTCCGGGCCGACGACTACGACCCGAGCCTCACCGAGGAGGCGATTCTCACCGGTGAGCGCGACGTCCCGGTCAGCCTCGTCTGCGAGCGGGTTACCCACTACCGCCGGCAGCGAGTGGATCGCTTCGCGGCCGCGTTCCCCGACGGCGCCTACTACGGTCCCGGCTGGCCGGCCGGATTCCTGCCGGAGGCCGACCGCATCCCCCTGCTCCAACGATCGCGGCTCGGCGTCAACGTCCACAACTCGACCGGGCCGATCAACTTTCGGACCTTCTACCTCCCGGCCAACGGCGTCCTGCAGATCTGCGACAACCGCTCATGGCTGGGCCGGGTGTTCCGGCTGGACGAAGAGGTGGTCGGGTTCGACACCATCGACGAGGCGATCGATCGCTGCCGCTACTACCTCGACCACGACGACGAGCGTCGCGCCATGGCCGCGGCCGGCTGGCGGCGCGCCCTCCGCGACTACAACGAGGTGGCCGCGTTCCGACACGTGATCGACGCGGTTGGTCCGCTGATGGGCCGTCGATCGGCCCCGGCCGAGCCGGTTCAGGTCTGGCTGGCTCGCCACCGCGAGGGCACCCGAGGGCGGCGAGCCCTCCACGGACTCGTGGCTCCAGTCGTGGCCCCGACCCGGCTGGCGCGGCGGGTGGCGATCGGCCTGGCCCGGCGGGTCCGGAAACTCCGGGACGACATCCTCTCCCGATTCGGCCGGCCCGACCGGCGGGGTGGCACGGCGTGACGGGCGGTCGGCGTGGGGCGGTCACGGCTCGCATGGCGGCGATCGTCGTCGGGCTCACCATCGTGCTCGCCACCCTCGAGCCGCTCCACGCCCCGGTGCCGTTCCGGATGGGCGTCGCCGCGCTCCTCGCGGGGTCCGGTCTCCTGCTCGGCTACCTCTCTCCCCTTGCGGCAGTCGCCCTGCTGGCGGGCCCGGCGCTGTTGGGTCCGGCCGCCCGCCTCGGGGTTGCCGGCGTCAACCTCAATGCGGGCGACGCCTACCTGGCCGGGATCACGATCGGGGTACTTTCCGGGCGGCCGTTCCGCTTGCCACCCGCGTCTCCGACCCGCTGGCTCGCCGGTCTCGTGGTGCCCATCCTAATGGTCAGCTGGCTGGCCTCCCGGGCCCCCCGACCGCTCTTGCCGAGCATGGTCGGCTTGGGCGAGTTGGCCGTGGCCTATCTGCTCACCTTGGGCGCGGTCCGGTCCGCGCCCGACGTCTGGAAGGTGCTCGAGGGGTGGCTCCTCGCCGTGACCCTGTCCAGCGCCTTGGTGCTGGTCGCGTACGCTCGAGGCATTCCCCTGCTGGTCGGGATCGACGCGGGGACCGCCGACCAGGCCGGGGCCCTTCTCCAGAGCGACCAGACCCTGTACCGGGCGACCTTCTTCGTCACCGGGTTCATCTTCCCCCTCGCGGCGTGCCTGGTGGGTGCGGTCGCGGCCCTGGTCGGCTGCCACTGGCGTCCGGCGGCGGTGCTCCTTCTCGTCGCGGCGACGGCGGTCAACCTCGCCACGGCGATGCTGATGGCCAGCCTGACGGTGTGGTTCGGCGTCGTCCTCGCCGTGATCGCCGTCGTCCCGCTCGGGGCCGCGCTGAGGCGCCGGCCGCTCGCCGCGATGGGTGCGGCGCTGGTGGTGGCCGTCGCCGGGCTGGGCACGGTCGCCGCGGCGGCCCTCACCCTGCCCGCTTCCCAGGTTGCCCTGCTCGCGGCCCGGGTCGGCCAGTCGGAATCGCTTCGGCTCCGCCTCGCCGTGTGGCGGAACGTGGCCCGTTTCCTCCTCGACTCGCCCAGGACGTTGTTGCTAGGCCTGGGGCCGGACTACACCACTCGGGTCGTCACCGACCCGCTCGTTCAGCACATCCTGAGCGGCGCGAGCATCCAACAGCAAGCAGTCGACAGCGGCTATCTGTACGGCATCCTGAATTTCGGTCTCCCGACCGTTCTGCTTCTGGTCGCGGCGGTCGCTCTGATCCTCTGCCGGCTCACCGACCGGCTCCGACGCCATCGCCCCGAGGCGGCTCCGTCCCTCGTCGTGGCCGGCGCCATCCTGGTCTGGCTGGTGATGGCCGCCACCCAGCAGCACGGCGTGTCGAAGCCGGTCATGGCCTTCGTCCAGGCCGTGGCGCTCGCGGAGGTCCTCGCCGGCCACCGACGCCGGCCCGGCCCGCCGGTGGGGACCTGACCCGGCATGCGCCTCCTCCACTGCATCAGCTCGCTCGAGACCGGTGGCGCCGAACGACAGCTGGGCCTCCTCGCGGCCGCCCAGGCCGAACGGCACGAGGTCCACGTCGCCTTCGTCCGGGCCGGACCGCACCTGGAGGCCCTCGAGCGGGCCGGCGTCCACCCCCACCCGATCGGGGTAGCGAGCAACACCGACCCCCGACTGGTGTGGGCTCTGGCCCGGCTCTCCACCCGAGTGAACCCGGCCCTGGTGCAGACCTGGCTCACCCAGATGGACGTCGCCGCCGGGTTGGCGACCCGGCTGACGGGCCGGCCCTGGGTCCTGGCCGAGCGATCCTCCGCCGCCGCCTATCCGGCGAGCTGGAAGCAATCGCTTCGGGCCCGATTGGCGCGGAGCGCGGACCTGATCGTCGCCAACTCCGAGGGCGGGGCGGCCTACTGGACCGCCGCGGCGCCGGCGACGCCGCGCCGAGTCATCGGCAACGCGCTGCCCCTGGACCGGATTCGGAACGCCCCGGCCGTCGACCTCCCTCCGAACGCGGTCGTCTTCGTCGGCCGGCTGTCCGCGGAGAAGCGGGTGGCCACCCTGCTTCACGCCCTGGCCGACGGGTCGCCCCCGGCCGACGCTCAATTGTTTCTCTGCGGCGATGGTCCCGAGCGCGCCGCCCTCGAAGCGCTGGCGGCCCGGCTCGGCCTGGCCGACCGGGTTCGATTCCTGGGACGCCGGGACGACGCCTGGTCGGTCATCCGGAGCGCGGCCGTGGTGGTGAACCCGAGCGCGTTCGAGGGACGTCCCAATGCGGTGCTCGAGGCGATGGCGGCCGGCCGGCCGGTGATCGTGTCCGACATTCCCGCCCACCGTGAGATCCTCGACTCGACCTCGGCCTGGTTCGTCGACCCCGAGAACCCGACCCAGCTGGCCGAGGCCATTCGCGCCGCCCTGACCGACCGGAGCGACGTGGGCGCCCGGACCCGGGCCGCGGGCCGTCGGGTCGAGCCGTTCGACCTGCCCCGGATCGTGGAGCAGTACGACCGGGCCTACGACGCGGTGCTCGCGGGGCGTCGGCCCCGGCGGAGCGCCTGACCATGTGCGGCATCGTCGGCGTCGCGGCCACCAAAGCATGGGAGCCCCGCCCTCCCCTGCCCGCGATGCGGGACGCGCTCCGCCACCGGGGCCCCGACGACGCCGGCGAGTGGTGGTCCGCGGATGGACGGGTCGGGTTCGGCCACCGGCGGCTCGCCATCCTCGATCTCTCGGCCGCCGGCCACCAGCCGATGCTCTCGGCCGACGGCGCCCTGGCCCTCACCTTCAACGGGGAGATCTACAACTTCGCCGAGCTCCGAGCCGAGCTGACCGAGCGGGGAGTCCGGTTCCGCGGGCACTCCGACACCGAGGTGGTGCTGGCGGCCTACCAGGCCTGGGGCCTCGATTGCCTGGACCGGCTCAGGGGGATGTTCGCCTTCGCCCTCTACGATCTCGCGGAGCGCCGGCTGGTGCTCGCCCGCGACCGGGCCGGCGAGAAGCCGCTCTTCTACCGTCTGGCGGGCGGCCGGCTCCATTTCGCGTCGGAGCTCAAAGCTCTCTTCGCGGATCCGGCCCTCCCCCGGGTGCTCGACCCCGGCGCCCTCGACGCCTACCTCGCCTTCGGCTACGTCCCGGGTTCGGCCTGCCTCGTCGACGGCATGGCCAAGCTCGCCCCCGGCTCGGTCCTGACCTTCGACCTCGAGTCGGGACGGTCGAGCGTGAATCGCTACTGGGCCCTGCCGGCACCGCCCACCGCCGCCGCGTCACCCGACGACCTGGCCGCCGAGCTCGAGGGGCTGCTGGCCACCGCCGTGTCCGAGCAGCTGGTGGCCGACGTGCCGGTCGGCGTGCTGCTCTCCGGCGGGATCGACTCGAGCCTGGTCGTCGCCCTGGCCGCGCGAGCCTCCCGCCGGCCGGTCCGCACCTTCACGATCTCGTTTCCGGGGCACGGGGCGTTCGACGAGGCGCCGTACGCCCGGTTGGTCGCCGACCACTTCGGAACCGAGCACCACGAGCTGGTGGCCGAGTCGGCCTCGCTCGACCTGCTGCCGGCGCTGGTACACCAGTACGACGAGCCGATCGCCGACTCCTCGATGCTCCCGACCTTCCTGGTGTCGCGGCTGATTCGCCCCCATTGCACCGTGGCCCTCGGCGGGGACGGGGGCGACGAGCTGTTCGGGGGGTACCACCTCTACCAGGTCGGCCTGGCCCAGGACCGGGTCCGCCGCTGGCTGCCGTCGCCGGTTCGCCACCTGATCGGCCGCTCGGCCGCCCAGCTGCCGGTCGGCTTCCGCGGCCGGACCTACCTCCAGACGGTGGGCCTCGACCCCCTCGAGGCCGTGGCCCGAAGCGGCCTCTACCTCGATGCCGCCACCCGGCGTCGGCTCTCGCCGCTCCTGGCGGCGGCCCGTCCCGACGCCCCCGGCGAACGCTATCGCGCCCGTGCGGCGGCCGCCGTCGGGGGCACGCTCCAACGCCTGACTCGGGCCGACTTCGCGTCCTATCTCCCCGACGACATCCTCGTCAAGGTCGACCGGGCCAGCATGCTGGCCTCGCTCGAGGTCAGGGCGCCGTTCCTGGACCGGCGGATCGTCGAGTTTGCCTTCGGCCGAGTGCCCGACCGGTACCGCGCCTCGGTTCGGCACCGGAAGATCCTCCCCCGACTCCTGGCCGAGCGGGTGCTGCCGCCGACCTTGGACCTGAGCCGAAAGCGGGGGTTCTCGATTCCGTTGGCCGCCTGGCTTCGAGGCGAGTGGGGCGCTCGGATCACCGACGCGCTGCGGGCGGCCCCCTCGGCGCTCTTCGCTCCGGCCGGCGTCGAGCGGCTACTCGAGGGACAGCGGCGGGGACTCCACAACGGTCAGCGGCTGTTCGCCCTGGCGTTCCTGGCCCTCTGGCGGGAGGAACACCGGATCGAGCTGCCCGAGGTGGCGGCGTGAACCGGCGTCTCCTCGATCTGCTCCGGTGTCCGCGGTCGGGCACCCCGCTCGCGCTCGCCGACGCCGACGGCGCCTCGGACGAGATCGAGACCGGCACCCTGCGCGCGGCCGACGGCACCACCTACCCGATCGTTCGGGGGGTGCCCCGATTCGTTCCCGAGCGCGGCTACACCGACTCGTTCGGCCTCCAGTGGAACCGCTTCCGCCGGACCCAGCTCGACAGCCATTCGGGAGCGCCCATCTCGCGCGACCGGTTCTACCGGTTCACCGGCTGGCGGCCCGAGCAGCTGGCCGGCGCCCGGGTGCTCGACGCCGGGGCCGGCGCCGGCCGCTTCGCGGAGGTCGCGCTCGACGCCGGGGCGACGGTGGTCGCGGTCGATGCCTCCAGCGCCGTCGACGCCTGCCGGGCCAACCTTCGGGGACACCCGGGGCTCGACGTCGTGCAGGGCGACATCTACGCCCTGCCCTTCCAACCCGGCTCGTTCGACTTCGTCTACTGCCTCGGGGTCCTGCAGCACACCCCCGACGTGGCCCGAGCGTTCGCCGCCCTCCCGCCGATGCTCCGCCCCGGCGGGCACCTGGGCGTGGACCTCTATCCCCGGCTCTGGCGGAACCTGGTCTGGCCCAAGTACTGGTTGAGGCCCGTGACCCGGCGGATGCCGGCGGATCGGCTGTTCCGGCTGCTCCAGCGCGCCGTCCCCTGGCTGCTCCCGCTGAGCCGCGGCCTCGGCCGCATTCCGGTGGTCGGCGGCCAGCTTCGTCGCCTGGTCCCGGTCGCCGACTACTCGGGCGTGCTCCCCCTCTCGCGGGAGCAGCTGGAGACCTGGGCCGTGCTCGACACCTTCGACATGCTGGCCCCGGCGTTCGATCAGCCCCAATCGGTCGGGACGCTCCGGCGCTGGTTCGAGCAGGCCGGCCTGGCGGACGTGTCAGTGGAGCGACTCGGGTTCGTCGTGGGGCGAGGAACCCGCCCATGAGAGTCGCGATGCTCAACCTGACCCAGGGCGGTCTGAGCGGTGGATATCGGAAGTATCTGCGCCGGGTGGCACCCTTGCTCCTCCGCCATCCAGCGGTCTCTGACTTGATGATCGGGATCCCGCCGGGCGAGGAGTCCCTGCTGGATGCGGATCAGATCGCCCTCGCCTGGCCGCCGGCCGACCCGTGGCTCGGATTTCCGCGGCTGGCCACCCGGGTCCGCGCCTGGCGTCCCGACGTGGTCTTTGTCCCGACGGCCCGGTGGATCGACGCCGGCGCGCCGGCCGTGGTCATGGTGCGGAACATGGAGCCGTTCGTGGATCAGCCGGCGGGATCTCCGGCGCGATGGCTCCGCCGACAAGCCATGGCCCGAGTGGCCAGGCGAGCCGCCCAGCGGGCCGCCCGGGTCGTGGCCGTCTCGCGGTTCGTCGCCGATCACGTCCAAGCCGCGTGGCGGATCCCCGCCGGCCGGGTCGGCGTCGTGTACCACGGGGTCGACCGGGTCAGGCCCGCGACCGACCCGCCCGGTGGCCTGGCCGGCCGTCGTTTCCTGCTCGCGGCCGGCTCGCTCCTGCCCTACCGCGGGCTCGAGGACGCGATCGGGGCGCTGGCCCGGCTCGACCGGCCCGACGACGCCGAGGTGATCCTCGCCATCGCCGGGAGCGGGAGCGCCGACTATCAGGCGCAGATGGACTCGCTCGCTCGGACGCTGGGCGTCCAGCGCCGGGTCAGGTGGCTCGGACAGCTCCAGGCACCCGAGTTGGCCTGGGCCTACGAGTCCTGCGCGGCGTTCCTGATGACCAGCCGGGTGGAGGCCTGCCCCAATACGGCGCTCGAGGCGATGGCCCAAGGCGCGGTGTGCATCTCGACCGAGTGTCGGCCCATGCCCGAGTTCTTCGAGACCGGGGCCTCGTACTACACCGCCGGCGATGTCGACGGACTGACCGCCCGGATTCGCTCCGCGCTGGCCCTGTCGACCGCCGAGCGCCGAACCGTTCGCGACACGGCCGCCGGCCGGGCCGGGCACTTTTGCTGGGAGGAAACCGTGGCGCGCACGGTCGATCAGCTGCTCCGGGTCCACCGCCCCGACGCACCGAACCGCTCGGCGGACCGGTGACGGGCCCGCCGAGCGGTTTCGGAGAAGGACGGGATCAGGCGGTGAGCTTCTGGATCTGGCGGCGCCGGGTGAAGGCCACGATACCGAGACCCGCCAGACCGGTGATCATCAGCACCCAGGTGCTGGGCTCGGGCGTCACGGTGGAGTCGAGCCCCAGGTTGTCGGCCGTGAAGCCCGCGTTGCTGCCCGCGTCGAAACCGGCGCCCACGGTGCCGCCCGACGACTCGAACTCGATCCGGTCGACGCCCCGGATGCCGAGCTTCAAGAACTGGGGATTGTCCCAGTTGAGCAGCACGGTCCGGAAGAACGTCTGGTTGCCGTTGGTGAAGCCGCGGATGTTGAGCGTCATCCCCTCCCGCCAGGCGGAGCCGAACTTGCCGTCGGCGAGGTTGAACAGGCCACCGTTCATGCTGGTCAGGACGAGCATGTTCCCGCCGCCGTTGCTCATCAGCATCCTGGGGGAATCCAGACCCTGGCCGAAGCCGCCGGCCGCGCTCACCCCACCGAACCAGGCGTTAGGGTCGATCACGAAGCCGTTGGACCATTTGAAGCCGTCGTACCCATCGGGCAGCCAGGCGAACGGCCCCGAGGTCAGGTTGTCGAAGTTGACCCGCTGCTGGGCTTGGGCTGCCCCCGCCACGAGCGCCAGGCCAACCGCCGTCAGTCCGAGAGAGCGAAGAATGCGCATGAAACCTTCGTCCGAAATGAGGAATTGCGGCCCGACGACCGCCGCCAAATTTGACGCTTAACTTCTAGGCAGCATCCGTGCCGACCGCCTTCAACGGCGGATGCAAGTTCTCGCGCTAACAGATGGCTATGGGATTACATTGCCACCACTTAGACCGCCTGAACCCGACATGAATCGGGGCGCTGACGCTGGGCCGATCCGCGATTCGCTCCTGGACCGGGCTCGAATTGTGTCGCGTCCGCTCCGCAGGTGTGGTGTGGCGGTTCACCGCGCGACGGAATTCGTGAGCGATTCTCGGTCATGAACATTCTCGGCCTCAATACCTTTCACGCCGACGCCGCCGCCTGCTTGGTCAAAGACGGCACCGTCGTTGCCGCCGTGGCCGAAGAACGGCTCGGCGAGCGCCGCAAGCACTTCGCCGGGTTTCCGACCCACGCAATCGCTCGAGCGTTGGCCGAAGGCGGCCTCCGGATGCGCGACGTCGACATCGTGGCGGTCGGTCACGACCCGAAGGCCAACCTGCTGGCCAAGGCCGGCTACGCCGTCCGCAATCCGGCCCGGGTGGTCGGCTCCGCCCGAACCTTTCTCTCCCGGGAGCGGCAGCTCGACGCCCTGCCCGACCGGATCGCCCGCGAGTGCGGCGTCGACCGGAGCGAGTGCCGGTTTCGCCTGGTCCACGTGGAGCACCACCTGGCCCACCTCGCCAGCAGCTACTGGGGGAGCGATTTCGTCGCCGCGGCCGGGTTCTCGTACGATGCGTCGGGCGACTTCGTCTCGGGGGCCTACGCTCGCTGCGACGGCGACATCGACGTGATCGACAAGGTCCACCTGCCCCACTCGCTCGGCTACTTCTACACCGCGCTCTGCCAGTTCATCGGCTTCGACGAGTTCGGCGAGGAGTACAAGGTGATGGGGCTCGCGGCCTACGGCCGGCCGACCTACCTGCCCCTGATGGAGCGGATGGTGTCCTACGCCGGACGGGGACAGTATCGGATGGACGGCGCCTGGTTCTCGGGCCTGCTCCAACGCCCGCACGAGGAGCTGCTCGACGAGCAGGGGCGGCTGATCGTGCCACCGCTCTACCACGCCGAGGCCCTGACCGCCGAGGTCGGACCGCCCCGGCGCCGGGGCGCGGAGCTGACCCAGCGCGAACGCGACCTGGCCGCCAGCTGCCAGCTGCACTTCGAGAACCTGGTCGTCGAGTGCCTCCGCTGGCTCCACGACCAGGTGCCGGTCGACACCTTGGTCGCCGCCGGTGGCTGCGCCTTGAACGGCGTCTGTAACGCCCGGATTCTCCGGGACACGCCGTTCCGCCGAACGTACATCCACGGCGCCGCCGGCGACGACGGCACCGCGGTCGGGGCCGCCCTCCAGGCCTGGCACGAGAGCGGGGGTGCCCGGCCGGCTCCGGTGCGGGCCACCTACTGGGGCCCGGCTCACGACCAGGCCGAGATCGCCGCGGCGCTCCGGGAGGCGGGCCTGCCGGCGGACCCGTTGGCGCCGGAGGAAGTCCTAACCCGGGTCGCCGACGCCCTCGCCGAGGGCCTGGTGGTGGGCTGGTACCAGGGCCGGAGCGAGTGGGGCCCCCGGGCCCTCGGCAACCGGTCCATCCTGGCCCATCCCGGCTGGCCCGGCATGAAGGACATCATCAACGCCAAGGTCAAGCGCCGGGAGTCGTTTCGACCGTTCGCCCCCTCGATCCTCGCCGAGGCGGTCGGCGACTATTTCGAGCAGACGATCGAGAGTCCCTTCATGATGCACGTGGTCCGGATCCGCCCCGAGCGCCGGGCCGAGTTGGCGGCCGTCTGCCACGAGGACGCGACCGGGCGGCTCCACTCCGTCAACCGGGAGCAGAACCCCGCCTACTACGACCTGATCTCGGCCTTCGCCGAACGGACCGGCACGCCGGTGTTGCTCAACACCAGCTTCAACGAGAACGAGCCGATCGTCGACACCCCGGCCCAGGCGGTCGCCTGCTTTCTCCGGAACGACATCGACCTGCTGGCGGTGGGTCCGTACCTGGTGGCCAAATCCGGATGACCGCCGCCCCGCCGCCCGACCGGGGCGAGGCTCCCGTCGCGCCGCCGGGCACCATCCTGGTCACCGGCTCCGCGGGGTTCATCGGCCGCCACCTGGTCCGGCACCTCACCACGTCCGGTTATCGGGTCCACGGATACGACCGGGAGGCGTCCGGCCGCGACCTTCCCGGCTACACCGAGCACGTGGGCGACCTGCTCGATCCGGAGCGCCTGGCCAAGACCCTTGCCTTGGCCCGGCCGGCCGCGGTGGTGCATCTGGCCGCCCGCACCGACCTCGACGAGCGGTGCGGGATCGCGGGCTACGCCGCCAATACCGACGGGGTCACCGCCCTGCTCGACGCCCTGGCCGACGCCCCGTCGGTCGGCCGGGTGGTGTGCACCTCGAGCCAGCTGGTCTGCACGATGGGCTACCGGCCCACCCGGGACGACGACTACCAGCCGACCACCACCTATGGCGAGAGCAAGGTGGAGACCGAGCGGCGGTGGCGCGCCGCCGACGGCGCCGGCCGGTCCTGGTGCCTGGTCCGGCCCACCACCATCTGGGGCCCGGGCATGAACCCGCACTACCTCACCTTCTTCCGCCTGGTGCGCGACGGTCGCTACGTCCACGTCGCCGGCGGGCCCACCCTCAAGTCGTACGGCTTCGTGGGCAACACCGTCGACCAGTATCGCCGGCTGCTCGAGGCGCCGGCGGCCGACGTGCACCGCCGGACCTTCTATCTGGCCGACGACCCGCCCATCGCCCTGGAGGACTGGGCCGAAGGGTTCCGCCGGGCGCTCGACGCTCCCCGGATCCGGACCCTGCCGCGGGCCCTGGCCCGGACCCTGGCCCTGATCGGCGACGGGGTCCGGACGATCGGCGTCTCCCGATTTCCCTTCACGTCGTTCCGCCTGGCCAACGTGATCACGCCCTCGGTCGTCGAGCTGGCGCCGACTCTGGCCGTCTGCGGGCCGCCGCCGATCGACGTGGAAGCCGGCACCGCCGCAACCGTGCGGTGGCTCCGGCGGGTCTGGGACGGCGCCTCGCGCTGGGAGATCGACTGATGCTCCGGTTCACGCTCCGGAAGCTGACCCAGCCCCACATCTGGCGACGGATCTTCCTCGAGCGGCTCACCGAGCCGCTCCACCTCAATGTCATGTCGCCGTTCGTACTGGCCTTCGGCGGCTTCCGCGCCAAGGTGGCCTGGGACCTGGTGCCCCGCCACCACACCGCGTACGGACTCCTCAAGGCGGCCGACTACGCCGCGGCGCTCGGCCTCGAGGAGGTGACCGCGATCGAGTTTGGGGTGGCCGCCGGGGCCGGCCTCCTGAACCTGTGCGAGGTGGCGGCCCGGGTCACCCGCGCCACCGGGATCCGGTTCCGGATCGTGGGCTTCGACACCGGCCGCGGCATGCCGCCGCCCCGGGACTATCGCGACCACCCGGAATACTACGCCGAGGGCGACTTCCCAACCGACGTCGCGGCCCTGTCGGCCCGGCTCCCCGCCAACGCCCGGCTGGTGGTCGGCGACGTCGCGGAGACCGTGCCGGCGTTCGTCGCCGAGCTCACCGCGTCCGCACCGGTGGGATTCGTCGCCGTCGACGTGGACTACTACTGGTCGGCGGTCGAGTCCCTCGCCGTGTTCACCGGCCCGGCCGACCGCTATCTGCCGATCACCCTGGTCTATCTCGACGACGTCGAGGAAGAGGGCGTGAACCCCTGGTGCGGCGAGCTTCTGGCAGTGAACCAGTTCAACGACGCCCACCCGCGCCGGAAGATCACGCCCTTCAACTTTCTCCGGCAGCGCCGGATCTTCCGCCGCGCCAAGTGGATCGACCATCTGTTCGCGCTCCACGTCCTCGACCATCCAACCCGGTCGGCGCCTCGTCGTCCCGACACGCCGGTCCGGCTGATCAACCCCTATCTCCCTCCCGAGAGGTCTTCATGAGCAAGGGCATCACCGTCGTCGCCGGAGGCGGCGGCTTCATTGGGGGCCACCTGGTGGCCGCGCTCCGGGCCGCCGGCCACCCGGTTCGCGCGGTCGACGTCAAGCCGCTGGGGGAGTGGAGCCAGACCGTGCCCGGCGTCGAGAACGTCGTCGCCGATCTCCGGCTCCGTCCCGCGTGCGACGCCGCCTGCCGCGACGCCGGGCAGGTCTACCAGCTGGCCGCCGACATGGGCGGGATCGGCTTCATCGAGCACAACAAGGCGCTCTGCATGCTGTCGGTGCTGATCAACACCCACATGCTCCAGGCCGCGCAGGCGCACCGGGTCGAGCGGTTCTTCTACTCGTCCTCGGCCTGCGTCTACGCGGCCGACAAGCAGACCCGCCCCGACGTCCCCGCCCTTCGTGAGGAGGACGCCTATCCTGCCATGCCGGAGGACGGCTACGGCTGGGAGAAGCTCTTTTCCGAGCGAATGTGCCGGCACTTCCGGGAAGACTTCGGGCTGGCCACCCGGGTGGCACGCTATCACAACGTTTACGGCCCCAACGGGACCTGGGAGGGCGGCCGCGAGAAGGCGCCCGCCGCCATCTGCCGGAAGGTGGTCGACGCCAAGCACCGCAAGACCGGCCGGATCGAGATCTGGGGAGACGGTCATCAGACCCGCTCCTTCATGTACATCGACGACTGCGTCAAGGGTACCCGCGACATTCTCGCCAGCGACATCCTCGAACCCATCAACCTCGGCTCCAGCGAGCTGGTGACCATCAACCAGCTGGTGGACATCGCGGAGGACATCGCCGGCGTGAAGCTCGAGCGCCGGTACCAGCTCGACCAGCCCAAGGGCGTAATGGGCCGGAACTCCGACAACACCTTGATCGAGGCCAAGCTCGGCTGGGAGCCCTCCATTCCGCTCCGCGAGGGAATGGAGAAGACCTATCGGTGGATCGAGGGGCAGTACCTGGAGAAGTACGGCGGGTGACCGATGGAGCCCGGCGGTCGACGATCCTGTTCGTCTCGCAGGTCTACCCGCCCGACCCCGCGAGCGTCGGGCAGCACGTGGCCGGTGCGGCGGCGGAGCTGGCCCGCCGGGGCCACCGCGTGCTGGTCGTGACGTCGGGACGCGGGTACGACGATCCCGGGGTCCGCTACCCGGCCCGGGAGACGACCGACGGGGTGGAGGTGCGGCGGGTACCCTGGGCGTCGTTCGGCAAGCGGTCGCTCCCGGTCCGGGTCCTCGGCGGCCTCTTCTTCCTGGCCCAGGCGATCGTCGTCGGCCTCCGGACGCCCGACCTCGGGACGGTGGTCGTGACCACCTCGCCGCCGATGGGCGGCATCGCGGCGCTGGTGATCGGCTGGTTCCGGAAGGTGGCGGTGAAGTACTGGATCATGGACCTCAACCCGGACCAGGCGGTCGCCCTGGGGCTGGCCCGCCAGGGCTCGCCGGCGGTCCGCGCCTTCGACGCGCTCAACCGGCGGGTACTGGCCCGGGCCGACGACGTGGTCGTGCTCGACCGCTTCATGGCCCGGCGGGTCGTCGCGAAGCTCCCCTCGGTCGAGCCCCGGATCACCGTTCTTCCGCCCTGGCCGCTCGACGACGTGGCCGCGCCGATCGACCACTCGGCGAATACCTTTCGGCGGGCCCACGGGCTCGAGGGTCGGTTCGTGGTCATGTACAGCGGTAACCACAGCCCGGCCAACCCGCTGACGACCCTGCTTCGGGCGGCCGAGGTGCTGGCCGACGACGAGGGGCTGGTCTTCCTCTTCGTCGGGGGCGGGATCGGGAAGCGCGAGGTGCAGGAGAACCGGTCGCCCAACGTGCGCTCACTCCCCTACCAGCCCCTCAGCGGGCTCCGGGAGTCGCTCTCGGCGGCCGACCTGCACGCGGTGACGATCGGCGACACGATGGTCGGCATCGTCCACCCCTGCAAGGTGTATGGCGCGATGGCCGTGGCCCGCCCGATCCTCCTCTTTGGTCCGGCGGAGAGCCATCTGGCCGACCTGGTCGCCCGGGACGAGATCGGCTGGCACCTGACCCACGGCGACGTGGACGGCACCGTGGCGGCCATTCGCCGGATCCGCGAGCGGTCGCGGGCCGAGTTGGAGGCGATGGGACGGCGGGCGCAGGCCGTCATCGCCGATCGGTTGAGCCGGGCCCGACTGACGGCCGAGCTGTGCGACGTGATCGAGCGGCCCCGTATCCCCGGAGGAGCCTCATGACCGACCGACCCGACGCCCCCGCCCGCGAGGACGACGAGGTGTCACTCCTCGGCCTGGTGAACGCCCTCCTCCGCGGCCGGGCGACCATCACCTGGTGCGTGCTGGTTGCCGTGGTGCTGGTGGCGACGGTGACCCTGCTCTCCCGGCGGACCTGGACCGCCACGGCCTCGTTCATCCCCCAGGGCGGTAAGGCCAGCTCGGGGCTCTCGGCCATCGCGTCCCAGTTCGGAATTCCCGTCCCCGGCGAGGACGCCGGCGAGAGTCCGAGCTTCTACGTCGACCTGCTCCAGTCGCGGGCCATCCTCGGCGCCGTGGTCGACAGTGGACCGGTGGTGGCGAGCGGCGACACGGCGGTGCGGCTGGTCGACTATTTCGAGACCAAGGGCGACTCACCCCCGCTCCGGCGCGACGCCGCCATCACCCACCTGGCCGGCGACGTCTCGGTCTCCGCCAGCCCCAAGACCAGCGTCGTCACCATCCAGGTCTCGCTCCACTCGCCCGACGTCGCCGCCGGGGTCGGAGCCCGACTGCTCGAGCTGGTGAACGAGTTCAACCTCGCCACCCGCCGGAGCCGGGTTCGGAGCGAACGGCAGTTCCTGGCGGGGCGGCTGGCGGCGGTTCAGCAGGATCTCCGCGCGGCCGAGGACCAACTGGAGCGCTTCCTGGAACGGAACCGGACCCTCCGCGATTCGCCCGAGCTTCAGTTCCAGCACGATCGCCTGGCCCGGGCGGTGACGGTTCAGCAGACCCTTTACACCAACGTCGTGCAAGCGTACGAGCAGGCGAAGATCGACGAGGTTCGCGATACCCCGGTGATCACCGTGCTCGAGCATCCGGAGCCGCCGGTCCGGCCGGATTCGCGCGGCGTGGTCGGCAAGGGCATCATCGCCGTGCTCGCCGGCTTCATCTTCGGCGCCTCGATCACCCTGATCCGCCAGGCGGCCGGTGGCGGCCCCGGCTCCGGCGGCCCCGAGGCGGAGACCTTCCGCACCCTCACCGCCGATCTGGCCCGGGATCTCCGGCGCCCCTGGCGCCTGCTCCGGCCCGCCCGCCGGCCCCGCGCCGACGGATGAGACGGCGGTGAGGCCGCTCGCCGACGGACTTCCCGCCGCCCTGGCGGGCGCCGCCGTCGCCGCCCCGCTGGCCGCGCTGCTCACCGGCCGGGTCCGCCGCTTCGCTCTCGCGCACGGTGTCCTCGACGTCCCGAACCAGCGGAGCGCCCATACCCGGCCCACCCCCCGCGGGGGAGGCCTGGCGCTGGTCGTCGCCACGCTCGTCGCCTGGACCGGCGGTGCCGCGCTCGGCTGGCTCGACCTCCGTCTCCTCCTGGCGGCCGGGCTCGGCGGGGCGCTGGTCGCGGCGGTCGGATGGGTCGACGACCGCACCGATCTCCGTCCCGTGGTCCGGTTCGCCGCCCAGCTGGCCGCCGCCGGGTGGGCGGTCGGCTGGCTGACCTGGCCCGAGCTGACCGGGCCGGGCCTCGGCCGGCTCGGCCTGGTCCGGGTGTTCGGGCAGATTCTGGGAGTCGTCTGGCTCACCAACCTCTACAACTTCATGGATGGGATCGACGGGCTCGCCGGGGCGGAGGGCCTGCTGGTGGGCGGCTTCGGCGCGGGCCTGGGCCTGATGCTCGGCGCTCCGGCGATCGGGTTCGCGAGCGCGGTGTTGGCCGCGGCCTCGGCCGGGTTCCTGGGGTGGAACTGGCCACCGGCCAAGATCTTCATGGGCGACGTCGGAAGCGGCTTCCTGGGATTCGGCTTCGGGGTGATCGCGGTCGCCTCGACGGCCAGGCCGGGCCCGTCCGCGCTGCTCTGGGCGATCCTCCTGATGGCGTTCCTCTTCGACGCGACCGTGACCCTGCTCCGCCGGATCGGGCGCCGGGAGGTGTGGTACCAGGCGCACCGCTCGCATGCCTATCAGCGGGCCGCGCTGGGCGGCGTGGGGCACCGGGACGTCACCCGGCTGGTGGTGGGGCTCGACCTGGGCTTCGGGGCGGTGGCCCTGGCCGTGACCGCCGGGCCAATCCCACCCTGGGCCGGCCTGGCGGTCGCGGGCCTCGCGGCGGCGGCGGCCTACGGGTGGGTCGAGCGGCGCTGGCCGATGTGAGGCCGCCCGGTCAGCCTTCCAGCTGCTTGGCCCGCCAGGGCTCCATCCGAACCGTCAGCGCGACGCCCTCCGGCGTATCCTCCCGCGACACCACCTCGCCCGCCCGGTAGACCGCGGCGATCCGCTTGCCGTCGGTGGCGGGCACCACCAGCCGGATCACGGGCCGGGTCTCGCGGGCCAGGTCCTTGAGCGCGGCACGGAGGGTGTCCAGTCCGCCTGGCTCGACGGCCGAGGTGAGCACCGCGCGTTCGTGGAACGCCTCGATCCGGGCCCGGAACTCGTCCGGATCGGAGAGCTGGTCGGACTTGTTGAAGACCATGAGCACCGGCCGGTCGCCGATCTCCAGCTCCCCCAGCACCTCCTCCACGACCTCGACCTGCTCCTCCCACTCGGGATGACTGGCATCCACCACGTGGAGCAGCCCATCCGCCTCGCGGGCCTCCTCGAGGGTGGCTCGAAAGCTCGCCACCAGATGGTGAGGAAGCTTCCGGATGAATCCCACGGTGTCGGTGACCCGAACCCGAAGCCCGTCGCCCAGGTCCACTTCGCGGGTCAGGGTGTCGAGGGTCGCGAAGAGGCGGTCCTCGACGAAGATGTCCTTCTCGCCGGTGAGCCCCCGAAGCACGCTCGACTTGCCCGCGTTGGTGTAGCCTACCAGCGCCACGCTGGGAAGCGTCTGTCGGCCCGAGCGGACCAGCTCCCGGTGTCGCTCCACGTCCTGCAGCTTGGCCCGGTGATGCTGGATCTTCCGCCGGATCATCCGGCGATCGGTCTCGAGCTGCGTTTCGCCCGGGCCCCGCAGCCCGATGCCGCCCCGGATCCGGGAAAGGTGGGTCCACATCCGGGCCAGGCGGGGGAGCAGGTATTCGAGCTGGGCCAGCTCGACCTGCACCTTGGCCTCCGCGGTTCGGGCCCGGGTCGAGAAGATGTCGAGAATGACCTCGGCCCGATCCATCACCCGGGTCTTGAGCTCGCGCTCGAGGCTCGCCCCCTGCACCGGGCTAAGCTCCTCGTCGAAGATCACCAAGTTGGCGTTCGACCGGGTGAGGAGCTCGCGGAGCTCCTCGACCTTGCCTTCGCCGATCAGCGTGGCCGGGTTGGGTGACGCGACCTGCTGCGACAGCGTCCCCACCACCTCCGCGCCCGCGGTATCCACCAGCCGTCCCAGCTCCGCGAGATGCTCCGCCAGCATCCCCGCGTCCGGGCTCCCCTTCCGCGGCGCGCCAACCAGGACCGCCCGGTCAACCGGCGGCGCGACGTCGATCATCTCTCGTGCGATGAGACACCCCGTTCTTGAGTTCGACCACCCGAAACCTAATCGCCGTCTCTCCCCATCCCTCCCCGTCCCTCCCCATCTCCCCCCGCCTCTCCCCGTCTCCCCCTGATCCATTCCACCCGCTCCTTCACCTTCCGCTCCGCGCCAAGCTCTCCCGGCTCGAACAGGACCCGGCCCCTGAGCTCGTCCGGGAGATGGTCCTGGACGGCGAAATGGCCGGGATGGGCGTGGGCGTACTGATAGCCCTTGCCGTAGCCCAGCTCCTTCATCAGCGAGGTCGGCGCGTTCCGGAGGTGCATCGGCACCCCGGCGGCCGGCGTCTCCCGGGCAAGGTCCAGCGCGGCGTGGAGCGCCTTGACCGTGCTGTTCGACTTGGGCGCCGTCGCCAGGTAGATCGTCATCTCGGCCAGAGGGAGATACCCCTCCGGCGGGCCCAGGAACTCGTACGCCTGGTGCGCCGCCACCGCCAACCGGAGCGCGTTGGGATCGGCCAACCCCACGTCCTCGGCCGCCATGGCAATGGCTCGCCGGAAGAGCACCCGCGGGTCCTCGCCCCCCTCGAGCATCCGCGCCATCCAGTAGAGCGCGCCGTCGGGATCGCTGCCCCGGAGCGACTTGTGGTAGGCCGAGAGGAGGTTGAAATGCTCCTCGCCGGCCCGGTCGTACCGCGGCATCCGCCGGGCCAGCACCGTCGGGAGCAGATCGGCGGTGATCCGGCCGCCCTTCCCGACGTGGGTCGCGGCCGCCTCGAGCACGGTGAGCGCCTGGCGGGCATCGCCGTCGGCCTGCTCGGCGATCCGTTGGAGGGCGTCCGGCTCGGCCGTCACCTCGAGGGACCCCAACCCGCGATCCCGATCGCGCAAGGCCCGGGTCAGGAGCCCGGCCAGCGCCTCGGCGTCGAGCGGCTCGAGCACGAACACCCGGCACCGCGACAGCAGGGCGCCGTTCAGGCTGAAGCTGGGGTTTTCGGTGGTGGCGCCGATCAGGGTGATGGTGCCCCGCTCCACGTGGGGCAGGAAGGCGTCCTGTTGCGCCCGGTTGAACCGGTGGATCTCGTCGCAGAAGAGAATCGTCCCCCGGCCGGTACGACGACGGGCGTCGGCCTCGCGGATGATCTCCCGGACCCGGGAGACGCCCTCCGTCACCGCGCTGAAGGCCACGAACTCGCGGCCCGCGTGCTGGGCCACCAGCCGGGCCAGGGAGGTCTTGCCCGTCCCGGGCGGGCCCCAGAGGATCGTGTTGCCGAGGTCACCGCGGCGGATCGCCTCGCCTAACGACTGGCCCGGCGCCAGCAACTGCCTCTGGCCGACCAGCTCGTCCAGGGTGCGGGGACGCATCCGGTCGGCCAGTGGGCCCGGCACGCCGAACAGCTCGAAGGCGTCGTCCGTCATCCGCCCGACCCGATGAAGGCTCGCACCACCAGGAAGACGGCCACCCCGCCCAGCAGGGTGAGGACCATCGTCTTCCGCCCCCGGCTCTCCATCTCCGGCACCAGATTCGAGGCCGACACGTAGAGCGCCGTCCCCGCCGCCAGCCCGAGGCCCAGCGGGGCGGCGCCCCGGGCCAGGTGCGCGATCAGGGCGCCGAGCGGCGTCGCCAGGGCCACGACCGCGACCGCGACCCCGATCCCCTTTCGGCCCCAACCCGCCGCCACCATCAGGCTCGCCACCGTCACCCCCTCCGGCAGCTTGTGGAGCGCCACGCCCGCGAAGTAGAGCACGCCCAGCGCCGGCGCTACGACCAGTCCGCTCCCGATCCCCACCCCGTCGAACAGCGAATGGAGCCCCAACGCGAAGACGGCGCTCATCGCCGCCACCCGGCTCACCCGGTGCCGCTCCTCGCCGAAGTGGAAGTGCGGGGCGATGAACTGCTGCGCCACCAGGACCAGCAGATAGCCCACCAAGATTGCGGCCACGCCATGCGGTCCGGCCTTCTCCACGACCTCGGGCACCAGGGCCAGGATCACCAGGCTCAAGATGAACCCCGCGCCGAACCCGACCGTGGCGTCGATCGCGTGGACCCGCCCTTTGCCACCGGTCAGCACCGCCAGCGCGCCGAGGACGACCCCCAGAGCCGCCGTGGCGGCCAGCAGCACGGCGCTCATGCGAGCTCTCGGGCGCGGGCCAGGAGGACCTCGCGGCGGTTGAGCGACGGATCGTCGAGCACCTGATCGAGCAGCTCGCCCAGCACCCGGCCCACGGCCGGCCCCGGCGGCACGCCCGCGGCCTGGAGGTCCGTCCCGGTGACCGCCAGATCACCCCGCCCGAGCGGCTCGCCCCGGGCCCTGATCTCGGCCACCGCGGCCGCCCAGTCGGCGGGCCGGCCGGTTCGGAGACGGTGCACCGCCAGGAGATCGTCGGCCGCCACGCCCGCGGACGCCAGCCAGCGGCGCACCGACCGGACGTCGGCCCCGTCGGGGGAGGGATCGGGCCTGGTGTACCGTTCCACCCGGGAGACCTCGGCATTGGAGCATTTCAACCGGCGTACCACGGCGCACGGATCCTCGCAGAGCGCCGCCGTCAGGAGGAGCGGATCGCGCTCGTCGGGCGCGTCGACGGCGAGCGGAAACGGGGGCAACAGCTCCGGCAGCAGTACCCGGGCGGCACCCGACTCGTGCCAAAGCGTCACCAGGCGCCGGAGGGAGCGGGCCGATTCGAGGCTCCGGAACCACTCGTCCCGGACCCGCTCCGCCGAGAGTCGGCGCAGGCCCTCCACCTCGGCCCGGGCGGCCTCCCAAGTGGCCGGATGGATGGTGAAACCGAGCCGGGTGGCGAACCGCATGGCCCGGAGAATTCGGAGATAGTCCTCCCGAAACCGGTGGACCGGATCGCCCACGGCGCGGACCAGCCCGGCCTCGAGGTCGTCGATCCCGTGGAATGGGTCCCGCCACCGGTAATCGAGGGGATGGTAGGCGATCGCGTTGATGGTCAGATCGCGCCGGGCCAGGTCGTCGTCGAGCGACACGCCGTACTCCACCACCGCGTGCCGCCCGTCGGTGGCCACGTCGCGCCGGAAGGTGGTCACCTCGTGGAGCTGGCGGTTCCGGTCCAGGACGCCCACCGTCCCGAACTTGAGCCCCACCGCGACGGTGCGGCGGAAGATCCGCTGGACGTCCTCCGGCGTGGCCGACGTGGCCAGGTCGACGTCGGCCTTGCCCTGGCCCAGCACCGCGTCACGAATCGCGCCGCCGACGCACCACGTTTCGAAGCCGGCCCGTTCGAGCCGGCTCGCAATCTCGACCACCTCGTCGGGAAGGTCCAGCCGCTCGAGCCGCCCCCCCTTCACCTGTCCTCGCGCTCGCCTGAGACCACATCCCCCCTCGCGCGGTTCCCCCACTCACTACCCCCCATTCCCTCCCAACTCCCCAATCACCACTCACCACTCACCACTCACCCACAGAGAACGCTCCCCCCGTTGACGTTGAGCACCTCGCCCGTCACGTGCCGGGCCAGATCGCTCAACATGAACAGGATCGGCCCGGCCAGATCCTCGGCGGGTGGCACCCGGCCGAGCGGAATGGTTGCCTCAATCCGGGCCCGATCGGTCGCGAGCGAGCCGGCGCTCATCTCCGTGTCGACCCAACCCGGGGCGACGCAGTTGACCCGGACGTCCGGCCCGCATTCCACGCAGAGCGACTTGGTCATCGCGATCAAGGCGCCCTTGGTCGCGGCATAGTCGGCGTGGTAGGCCTCGCCCCGCTGGCCGGCGGTGCTCGACACCAGCACCACCGAGCCGCCCGGACGGATCAGCTTGAGCGCCGCCCGGGTGGTCAGGAACACCGCGTCGAGGTTCTGCCTGATGGTGGAGCTCCAGCGCGCGTCGGTCATCGCGACCAGGGGCACCTCGTCCGGCGGCCAGACGCCGGCGTTGGCGACGAAGCCGTCGAGCCCGCCGAACGCCGCCTTCGTCTCCCGGAAGATCTGATCCACCACGGACGGATCGCTGAGGTCGCCCCCGCCCGCGTACGCCTTGCGGCCCATCGACCGCACCTGCTTGGCCACCGCCTCGGCGTCCGCCGCGCGGGTGTGATAGGTCACCCCCACGTTGGCCCCGGCCCGGGCGCACATCAGCGCCGTCTCCCGTCCGATCCCTCGCGAGCCCCCCGTCACCAACACCGACTTGCCTGCCAACGAAATCATGCCGACAACGCCTCCTCCACCACGTCCACGATGAGATGTTCCAATGCCAAGTGCAGCTCTTGAATCCGGGCCGTGTCGTCCGACGGGACCACCACAACCTCGGTCGCCCGGCTCCGCAGCCGGCCGCCGCCCCGCCCGAGGAACGCCACCACCTCGGCGCCCCGCGCGCGGGCGGCCTCCGCCGCGGCGATCAGGTTCGCGCTCTCGCCGCTCGTGCTGTGGAGCACCAGCAGGTCGCCCGGCCGGACCAGCGCCTCGACCTGCCGGGCAAAGACCTGATCGAAGCCGAGATCGTTGGCCGCGGCCGTCAGCAGGGAGGAATCGGTAGTGAGGGCCACCGCCCGGAACGCCGGCCGGGCCCGCCGGAACCGGACCACGTACTCCGTGGCCAGATGCTGGGCGTCGGCCGCGCTGCCGCCGTTCCCCGCGAAGAACAGCGTGCCGCCCGCCCGCAGCGTTGCGGCGAACCGCTCGGCCACCCGCCCCACCACCTCGGCCTCCTCGCTCATCCGCCCTGCCAGCGTGGCCAGCTCGGCGAGGCCGGCTCGAATCCGCTCGGGCCTCATGGCTGGAGGCCCTCGATCCAGCTCCGCATCCGCGAGATCAGCGACACCTTCACCTCGAAGGGCTCGACCGGCTCGGTTCGCTCGTCGGCCAGGATCCGGGCCGGGTTGGTCACCGCCAGGAGCGTCGCGACGTCCTCCCCGCCCGAACCGGCGAGCCGGCGGAACGGCTCGATCACCGACCGCTCGTCGCCATGATTGTCGCCCGCCATGACGTCGGCCAGCCCCCGTCCCACCAGGTCTCGCGCGCGGAGGCCCCGGTTGGTCGGCTGGAAGAGCGTCGTCGCGTCCACCTGCATCAACACCCCCATGCTCCGCCACTGCTGCACCACGGCCGGCGAGACCGCCGGATACCGTTCCGGATGGGCCAGGAGCGGGACGAGCCCGCTCTCGATCACCCCGCCGAGGGCCGCGGTCGCCGCCGGAGGCGCCACCATCCGGGGAAATTCCACCAGCACGTGCCGCCCCCCACCGAGCGTGATCCGGCGAGCGAGCGCCGCCCGGGTGGTGAGGACCTTGTCGAGCATCACCTCGGCACCCCGACGGAGACGGATCGAGCGCGGCGCGACCGCACTGAGCGCGGCGAAGGCTTCGTCGTGAGCCGGCGGCGGACCCTCGCTCACCTTGCTGGACAGGAGGTGCGGCGTCAGACAGATCTCGGTCACTCCGCCGGCGGCCATCCGCTCCAGAACGGCGACCGACTGGTCGAGCGATCGCGAGCCGTCGTCGACGCCGGGCAGGAGATGCGAGTGGAGATCGATCACGCACTCCCCTCCTCGGCCCGGCGGATGGCGGCGGCGAAGGCGGCCAGCCCCTCGGGCTCGCTCTCCACCCGAGCGGCCAACGCCAGCGTCACCAGGGCGTCGGCGGCCAACAGGTCGAGGGCCGAGTCCCGGTCGGCGGGGTGGGCCACCGCCCGGGCCAGGGCCCGGCGCGCCGCCCGCGCCAGCCGGCTCGACAGGTCGTCGCCCTTCGGCTCGGCCGCGATGAACTCGCGGGTCCGCCGGGACAGCACCTCGGGGCCGTCCTCCAACCGCGCTTCGAGCCAGGCCCCGGTCAGCTGGTCAGCCATTCCGCCACGATGCCGGGCGTGGCCTCGCGGGCCGCGCCCAGCTTGGTCGGATCGCCGGCGCTGGCCGAGGCGAAGGCGGGCCGCCCACCGCCCTTGCCACCGCTCACGGCGGCAATCCGGTTCACCAGATCGCCCGCCTTCTTCCCCCGTTTGACCAGGTCGTCGGTCACGGCCACGTGAATCGCGCCCCGCCCACCGCCCGCGAACAGCACCAGCACGCCAGCCTGCCGTCCGCTCCGGAACCGGTCGGCGTTCTCGGCCACCTCGTTCCGGTCCTCGAGATCGGTGTCGCCCAGGCTGAGCGCGATCCCATCCACCGACAGGGTCTCCCGGCCCGCGGCGTCATCGAGGGCGCCGCGCTTTCGCGCCTCGGCCAGGCGTTCCTCGAGCCGGGCCCGTTCCTCCAGGAGCTGATCGATCCGCCGGGCCAGATGCTCGGGCTGCGACTTGAGCCGGGTGGCCGCCTCCGTCAGCCGCTGGTCGATCGCCGACACGGCCTGGTACGCTCCCGGTCCGGTCACGGCCTCGATCCGCCGGACCCCGGCCGCCACCCCGCCCTGGCCGGCAACCCGCAGCAGCCCCAGCGCGCCGGTCGACCCCACGTGGGTGCCTCCGCACAGCTCGATGCTCGGTCCCATCGTCACGACCCTGACCCGGTCGCCGTACTTGTCGGCGAAGAAGGCCATCGCCCCGAGCGCGAGCGCGTCGGGGTAAGCCATCTCCCGAATCTCCACCGGCAGCGTTGGCCCAGACCTGCTCGTTCACGTCGCGCTCGATCGCCTCCAGCTCCCCCGGGTCGATCGGACCGTGGTGGCTGAAGTCGAACCGGAGCCGGTCCGCCTCGACCAGCGAGCCCTGCTGGCGCACGTGATCGCCGAGCCGCTGGCGGAGCGCCCAGTGCACCAGATGGGTCGCGCTGTGATTCCGCTCGATGTTCCGGCGCCGGTCGCGATCCACCGCGGCCTTGACCCGGGTGGGCTCGAAGGGCCGGTCGGCCGTCCAGCGGCCGGTGAGCACCGACCCCCGGGGGCTCTTCCGCACGCCCTCGACGGCGAGAGTCCACCCCTCGCCCGTGACCAACCCGGTGTCGCCGACCTGGCCGCCCGACTCCACGTAGAACGGGTTCTCGCGGAGCACCAGATCCACCCGGTCGCCGGTGGTCCGGTAGGCCAGGATCTCGGTATCCGCCTCGGTCCGCTCGTACCCGACGAACCGCTGCTCGCCCTTCCCGACCCCGCGCCACCCGTCTTCGTCGTCCCCGGCGGCGGCCGGGGTCGTCGCGGGAGACGGCCTGAGCGCTCCGGGAGCGCTCGCGCTGCGCCTCGAGGGCTCGGCTCGAACCCCTCGAGGTCCACCGTCACGTTGCGCTCGGCCGCGATCAGCTGAGTCAGGTCGATCGGAAAGCCGAAGGTGTCGTAGAGACGGAAGGCCTCGTCGCCGCTGATCGAACTCGCGCCGGCCCCGAAGAGCTCGTCCAGCCGCTTGAGCCCGCCCTCGATGGTCTCGAGGAACCGGACCTCCTCCTGGGTCGGTGACGGTCTCGATGAAGTCGGCCTTGGCCGCGATCTCGGGATAGACGCCGCCGAGCAGCTCGATCACCACCCGCGTCAGCGGGCGCCAGCGTCGCCTCGCGGCGGCCGAGGAGCCACCCGTGCCGAACCGCCCGGCGGAGAATCCGGCGGAGCACGTACCCCCGGCCCTCGTTGCTCGGATAGACCCCGTCGGCGAGCAGGAAGGTCACCGCCCGGGCGTGGTCGGCCAGCACCCGGTACGAGGCGCCCGGCCCCGCCATGCCGCCGGATAGGGCGTCCCCACCAGCTCGCCCGACCCCATCGAGAATCGGGACGAACAGATCGGTGTGAAAGTTGTCGTCAGCGCCCTGGAGCACCGACGCGATCCGCTCCAGCCCGGCGCCGGTGTCGACCGACGGCTTGGGCAGCGGGGTCAGCGTCCCGTCGGCCGAGCGGTCGAACTGCATGAAGACCAGATTCCAGATCTCGAGGAACCGGCCCGACTCGGCCAGCTCCTCGAACTCCGCCTGGGTGTACACGCCGCCGGCTGGTGCCCCGGCTTCCACTCGAGGTCGACGTAGATCTCCGAGCAGGGCCCGCACGGCCCGGTGTCGCCCATCTGCCAGAAGTTGTCCTTGTCGCCCAGACCGAAGATCGGCCGTGGCCGGCAGCCCGGAAATCTCCCGCCAGAGCGACCGGGCCTCGTCGTCGGTGTGGTGCACCGTGACCCAGAGCCGATCGGGAGGGAGCCCGAGGTAGCTCGGCGACGGTGACGAACTCCCAGGCGAAGCGCGATCGCGTCGCGCTTGAAGTAGTCGCCGAAGGAGAAGTTGCCGAGCATCTCGAAGAAGGTGTGGTGCCGCTTGGTCAGGCCCACCTGCTCGAGGTCGTTGTGCTTGCCGCCCGCGCGGACGCACTTCTGACAGGTGACCGCCCGGAGATAGTCGCGCGGCTCCTGCCCCAGGAAGGTGCGCTTGAACTGCACCATCCCGGCGTTGGTGAAGAGCAGGGTCGGATCGTCGGCGGGCACCAGCGAGGAGCTGGGCACCTCGCGGTGCTCCCGGTCCCGAAAGTAGTCCAGGAAGAGGCGGCGAATCGTACTGGCTTGCATGGGGGCAATATATGGGGGGATGGGGGGCGGGGGACGGGGAGGGATGGGGAGGGATGGGGAGGGATGGGGAGGGACGGGGAGGGACAGCTTCTTTACCCGTCTCCCCCCATCCCCCCAATCGCTCCGCTACGCCACCTCCCGGACAACCCGCCGAACGTCCGACCCGGCATAGCCCCGGCGGGCCAGGTAGGCGACCACCCGCCGGACCCGCACCTCCCGGTCCAGCCCCCGGAGCTGGCTGGGCCCGCTTCCGGGCCAGGGCCTCCATGGCCGCCCGGCTGGCGTCCTCGGACACCTCCTCGGCCAGCACCCGGTCGACCACGGCGTCGGGAACGCCCTGCATGATCAGCTCCCGCCGGAGGCGGGCCGGCCCGCGTCCCCGGGCGGTCCGGGTCTGAACGAAGTGCCGGGCGAACCGCTCGTCGTCCAGAAGCCCGGCCCGCTCAGCTCGCTCCAGCGCGGTGTCCACCGCGGCCGGGAGGTGTCCCTTGAGGCGAAGCCGACGCCCGAGGTCGCGCCGGGCGAACGGCCTCCGTTCGAGCAGCCGGAGCGCCGTCCGGAAGGCGGCCGCCCGGTCCGCGGCCTCGCAGAGCCGAGCGAACGAGGCCTCTTCCAGAACCGTCCCGACGACGACCCCTTCCGCCTGGGCGGTCTCGATCGGCACCGTGAGCGCCGTCCGGCCTTCGATGACCAGCCGGACGGCCCCCTCGATCCGCGAATCGGCGACGATCCGCTCGACCGGACTACTTGGCGGCGCCTTCATCCTCGGCCTCGACCTCCGCTGGCCGGAGGCCCAGCCACTCCTTGACCTTCAGCTCCACGTCGGCGAGCAGCTCGGGGTTGTCCTTGAGGAACAGCTTGGCATTCTCCCGACCCTGCCCGACCCGCTGGTCGCCGTAGGAATACCAGGCGCCCGACTTCTGGATGATGTTGGCCTCGCTGGCCAGATCCACCAGCAGGCCGGCATGACTGATCCCCTCGTCGAACAACACGTCGAACTCGGCCTGCTTGAACGGCGGCGCCACCTTGTTCTTCACCACCTTCACCCGCACCCGGTTGCCGATCACGTTCTCGCGCTCCTTGACCGGTCCGATCCGCCGGATGTCGAGCCGAAGCGAGGCGTAGAACTTCAGCGCCTTGCCGCCGGTGGTCGTCTCGGGATTCCCGAACATGACGCCGATCTTCTCCCGAAGCTGGTTGATGAACACGACCGAGGTGTGCGACCGGTTGATCGCCCCGGCCAGCTTCCGGAGCGCCTGGCTCATGAGCCGGGCCTGGAGCCCAACGTGGCTGTCGCCCATCTCGCCTTCGATTTCGGCCTTCGGCACCAGGGCCGCCACCGAATCGATGATCACCAGGTCCACCGCCCCGGACCGGACCAGAATTTCGACGATCTCGAGGGCCTGCTCGCCCGTGTCCGGCTGGGACACGAGCAGGTTGTCGACGTCGACGCCGAGCCGACGGGCATACTCCACGTCGAGCGCGTGCTCCGCGTCCACGTAGGCCGCCACCCCACCGGCCCGCTGGACGTTGGCCGCCAGATGGAGACAGAGCGTCGTCTTGCCCGACGACTCCGGCCCGTAGATCTCGGTGATCCGCCCCCGGGGCACCCCACCGACCCCGACGGCGGCATCGAGGTTGATGGCACCCGTCGGGATCACGGCGATCCGCTCCTTCGGCACATCCGTCCCCATCCGCATGATCGAGCCCTTTCCCAGCTGCTTCTCGATCTGGGCGATGGCCAGGTTGAGGGCCTTCTTGCGATCGGCGTCCTGCCGAGCTTCCTGAACAGGCATTGGTTGACCTCGATGAGACGGTTGGGATGGCTTGTCGGCTCGGTTGCGAGACCGGATCGACCTGTCAGAAAGTGGCCTATTTCGCTTCACTGGAATACCTGCACCAAATCTATTGCCGAACATTCGCCGAAACAAGGGGGCACTTTTTCACTTTTCAACCACCCTCCACGCATCCGCAATGTGGGAAACGTGTGGAAAACCAGGCCCCTCCCATTGCACCATCACCACGTCGAAACGATATCGATCCCCCGCCCGACCGTGCCGCATCACCCAGAGCGTGGCCAACCGGGCCAGATCTCGCCGACGCCGCCACCCGATCGAGCCCGCTGGATGACCGAAGGCCGTGGTGCGCCGGGTCTTCACTTCCACGAACGCGACCAGGGTTCCGTGCCTGGCGACCAGATCGAGGTCGTGGTGGCCCATCCGGAACCGATGGGCCTCGATCACGAACCCCGCCGCCTCGAGAAACCGGGCCGCGGCGACCTCGCCGGCGAGACCCAGGCGGTGACGCGGGTCCCGCCATTCGGCCAACGGAAGGTGCACGTTCGGCGATCGCATGCCCCAAGCTGTCCTCCTCGCGGGTCCGGCCGACAACCCGAATCATCGGAGCCGGGTTCCAGATTCTGCGAAGGTCAGGGATTCAGGTGTAGGTTTGACATGCTTCCACCCGCCCCGAGATCATGGTCCCTTGCCCGCCGGCCTCTCAACTGCCCGGCGCTCTCCGATCGATTTGCCGCCTGATCAGGGTGGGCGGGGCGGTGTTCGCCCTCGCGCTGGTGGGCCGGCCGGCCAGCGGCCAGGCGCCGGCGGCAGCCGCCATCCCCGCGGAAGGCCAGGAGTGGCGTTGGGTGCGCTTCGGCCCCGAGACGGGGATTCCCTCGGGGCGCCTGATCGAAGTGCTCGAATCGAATGGCACCACCTGGGTGGCGACCGACCTGGGCGTCGGCTGGTTCGACGGCTATCGGTGGCATCGCGTCGCCCCGGAGCTCGGCCCGGGCACCGGACCACGACGGCTGGTCCCGGACGGGCACGGCGGGGCCTGGGCCGTCGTCAACAGCCGCCCGGTCCACCTCGCCCGAACCGGGATGACGACGGTTCCGATGGCGGGACCCGCTGCCCAGGGGCACACCCGCTGGCTGGCCCCGATCGACTCGACCACGCTCCTCGTGCTGGCCGACTCCACCCTCTATCGGCTGGATCCGGTCTCCGGAGGGACGGATGCCGAGCTGGTGCCCCCCGCGCTCGCCCGGCTGCTGGCCCTGTCGGCCACGCGGCTGCTCCGAACCCGACCCGGCCACCTGTGGCTGATCACCCCGGAGGGGGTCTGGCTCCGCGGTGACGACGGATGGTCCCGCTGGTTCGACCGCCCCACGTCGATCTTCCGCGAAACCGAGGCGGGCGGCATTCTGAGCACGGGGTCGAGTGGTTCCGAGCTCTACCAGTGGCGGCCCGGTGGCCGGCCCGAGGCCCTGAGCCTGCCGGGAATGGCCATTTCCGCCCTCTCGCTCGCGCCCTCCGGCGAGGCGCTGATCGTGTTCTGGGAGGGCCGGGCGGCGGTCCGACACGCCGGCAGCTGGCGCTGGCTCGACCCGATGCCGGAACCGCTCGAGTGGAGTCGGCAGATCGTCCATCGCGACAACGGCGACTACTGGGCGATCGGTCCTCGTGGGCTCTTCCTCTTCCGGGCATCGGGCCGCCGCTGGACCCACTATCGAATCCCGGGGCGGGACGAGTTCACCGGGTTCGTCAACACCATCCTCCGAGCCCGGTCGGGCGAGCTCTGGTTGGGCACCGAACGGGGACTGGTGCGGCAGCTGGCTGCGGGCCGTCCGATCGAGGCCACCAGCATCGCCGACCAGCCGCTCGGCGCCGTGACCGCCCTGGCCCAGGACACCGCCGGCGGCATCTGGGTGGGAAGTGGAGCGACCTTCGTCGGGGCGTTCCGATTCGACGGCCGCAGCTGGCGCCACTACGGCCCGGCCGACGGACTCGACGCGCCCCGGATCCATCGGATCGTGACCACCAGAGGCGGGTCGGTCTGGTTCCTCGGACTCGACAGCACGGCGGCCGGTGGACCCGGCGCGTTCCGCTGGGACGGCCGCCGGTTTGCCCGGATCGGGCCGGACCAGCTGGGTGGGGGGCGGGTGTACGACCTGGCGGAGGGCCCCGACGGCGCGCTCTGGTTCGGCACCGACGCGGGGCTGTCGCGCCTTCAGGACGGTCAGTGGACTCATTGGCCGGCGACCCCGGCGGGCGTCGGCGCCCGGATCTACTCCGTCGCCGTGGACAGCAGCGGCGGGGTCTGGTTCTGCCATCGGTTCTACGGCTTGGGCCTGGGGCACCTGACCCCGTCGGGCCGGATCGAGCGGGTCGACCTCGGTGAGGACCGGCCGGCCAACGAGGTGAGCGAGGTCCGGATCGGCCCCGACGGGAGCGTCTGGTTCACCACGCACGCCGGGTTGGGGCAGCTCCGGGGCGACACCGTCTCCTTCTTCGACCGGAGCTCCGGACTCGACAACCCCAGGCTCTGGCCCCTCCTCCCTCTTCGGGATCGGGTGTTGGCCGGGGGTGAGGGTCTCTTCCAACTCGACCTCGCGGAGGCGTCGTTCCCCGCTCCCGCCGTCGACGTCGCGACGCCACTCCCCTACCCGGACGAGGTCCTTCTTCGCTGGACCCCGCTGGCCTATTGGGGCACCACGCCGACCGACCGGATCGAGACCCGGTATCGGCTCGATGGGGGCGACTGGTCCGGCTGGTCGTTGACCCGGCAGATCTCGCTCTTCCGGCTTTCGCCCGGGGCCCACCGGGTCGAGGTCGAGGGCAAGGGCCTGTTCGGCCAGATCGGCGCCCATCCCGCGGCCGCCACCTTCTCGGTGCCATCGCCCTGGTATCGCCGTGCCCCGGTGGTGATCGCGATCCTCCTCGGTGGGGCGGCGGTCGTGGGTCTGGCGATCGCCTACCTCCGCCGGCTCCGTCTCCACCACGCGGAGCTGGAGCGGCTCAATCGGGCGCTGGCGGCCGACGTCGAGGAGCGCCGGCGAACCGAGCGGGCGCTCGAGGAGAGTCGACTCGCGGTCCAGCGGATCGCCGACTCGGTCCCCTCGGTCCTGCTCCAGTTCGAGCTGGCCTCGGGTCGGCTGATCTACGCCAATCGGGAGGTGGAGCGGCTGCTGGGTTACCCGCCCGACGAGCTGGTCGGAGGGCTCACCTGGGAGGCCTTGGTCGACGGATCGGAGCGGACCTCGGCGGCCGAGTACCTGGACCGGCTCCAGCGGGCGGCCGATGGCGAGATCGTGGAGGGCGAGCTCCAGCTCCGGTCGGCCTCGCGGGCCGCCCGCACCGTCGCGGTCCGGAGTGCGGTCTTCACCCGGTCGGCCGACGGCCGCCCCGAGACCGTGCTGCTGATCGGCCAGGACGTCTCGGAACAGCGCCATCTCGAAGCCCAGCTGGTCCAGGCCCAGAAGATGGAAACGGTGGGTCGGTTGGCCGGCGGCGTCGCCCACGACTTCAACAACATCCTCACCGCCATCATCGGCTACGCCGAGCTGGCCCGTCAGACGGCCGGCCCCGACGAAGCGACCCGAGGTGACCTCGACGAGATCACCCGGGCGGCCGAGCGGGCTCGGACCCTGACCAGCCAGCTCCTGACCTTCGCCCGGCGGCAAGTGGTGGAGACCCGGCCGGTCGACCTGAACCGGTTGGTGACCGACGTCGACCGGATGCTCCGGCGCCTGATCGGCGCCGACATCGAGCTGGTCACCGTTCTTGCCGATCAGGTCCCGATCATCCGGGCCGATCCGGCCCAGCTCGAGCAGGTGCTGATGAATCTGGCGGTCAACGCCCGTGACGCGATGACCGGCGGCGGACGGCTCACCATCACCACGGCCAGCGCCGAACGATGGGACGGCGTCGGCCCAGGTGGCGAGCGGATCACCGGCCCCTGCGTGCTGCTGACCGTGGCCGACACCGGTCACGGGATGGCGCCCGGGATCGCCTCCCGGATCTTCGAGCCGTTCTTCACCACCAAGGCGCCGGGCCACGGCACCGGCCTCGGGCTCTCGACCTGTTACGGGATGATCCGCCAGGCCGGCGGCGTGGTCACGGTCGAGTCGGAGCCGGAGTCGGGGAGCACGTTCGTCGTGGCCTTTCCCCGGGTGGACGAGCCCAGCGTTGAACCGGCCCGCCCAACCCCGACCACGACCCCGGAGCGGGGCTCGGAGACCGTCCTCCTCGTGGAAGACGAGACCCAGGTCCGGACTCTCTCTTCCCGGATCCTCCGCCAGGCGGGCTATCTGGTCGTCGAGGCCAGCAACGGCCGCCACGCGCTCGAGGTCCACGCCAGCCTGGGCCGAGCTCCCGATCTCCTCCTGACGGACGTGGTGATGCCGGAGATGGGGGGCCCCAGCTCTGGACGGTGCTCCGCCAGCGCCAGCCCTCGCTCAAGGTGCTGTTCGTCTCGGGATACACCGAGAGCACCCTGGTGATGCAGGGCATCGCCGACCACTCCCTGCCGTTCCTGGCCAAGCCCTACACCGGAGCCCTGCTGGCCCGGAAGATCCGGGAGGTGCTCGACGCCGGCCCGACCTGATCAGCCGCTCCGAAGCATCCGCTTGAGGATCTTGCCGGTGGGCCCCTTCGGCAGCGCGGCGACGAACTCCACTCGGCGGGGGTACTTGTAGGCCGCCAGCCGGCTCCGGCAGTAGGCGATCAGCTCCTCGGCCGTGACCCCGGCCCCCCGCTTGAGCACCACCACCGCCTTGACCTCTTCGCCCAGCCGCGGCTCCGGCACCCCGATCACCGCCGCCTCCATCACGGCCGGGTGCCCGTAGAGCACTTCCTCGATCTCCCGGGGATAGACGTTGTAGCCGCCCCGGATGACCATGTCCTTCTTCCGGTCCACGATGAAGTAGAAGCCGTCGGCGTCGCGCTGGGCCACGTCGCCGGTCCGGAGCCAGCCGTCCCGAACGGTGTCGGCCGTGGCCTCCGGACGTTTGTAGTACCCCTTCATCACTACCGGCCCGCGGATCCAGATCTCCCCGGGCACCTCAGGCGCCTCGATCGTCCGGCCGTCGTCGCCCACCAGCCGGAACTCCACCCCCCGGAGCGGGAGCCCGATCGACCCCGGCTTCTTCGGCCGGTCGGGCCGGTTCTGGCTCGCCACCGGCGACGTTTCCGAGAGTCCGTACCCCTCGAGGATGTCGACGCCATGCCGGCGGTCGAATTCCCGGAGCACCTCGACCGGCATGGCGGCCCCGCCCGAGATGCAGCGGCGGAGGCTGGAGAGGTCGTATCGGGTGGCCTCCGGATGGTGAAGCAACCCGAAGTACATCGTCGGCACGCCCGCGAAGTAGGACACCCGGTGCCGGTCGATCAGCGCCAACGCCGCCCCGGCGTCGAACCGCGGCAGCAGCACCACCGTGCCGCCGGCCACGAAAGTGGCGTTCTGGACCGCGGTCTGACCGAAGCTGTGGAAGAACGGCAGCGCCGCGAGCGACACCGGCGGCGGCCCATCGGCCAGAAAGTGACGGGCCACGTAATGCGCGTTCCAGTAGAGGTTGAAGTGGGTGAGCTCGGCGCCCTTGGGTCGGCCCGTCGTCCCGGAGGTGTAGAGGATGACCGCCGTGTCGTCCGGACCGGTCGCGGCGGGCTCGGCCACCGGCGGCCGCCCGGGCGCCGAAAGGGCCTCGACCAGCTCGGTACCGGGCGGCAGCAGCGTGTCTTCGCGTGGCCCGAGTCCCACGACGAGGTGCTTGCAGGTCTCGGCTCGGGCCAGTGCGGTGCGAGCCGCGGGCAGCAGGTCGTCGGCCACCAGAAGCGCCACCACGTCCGCGTCGTCGAGGTGGAACCCAATCTCCTCGGCCGTCAGCATCACGTTGAGCGGAACGACCACCAGACCGGCGTAGTGGCAGGCGAAGTAGCAGAGGGTGAAATCGGGCTGGTTGGCGAACAGGAGCGCTACGTGCTGTCCCGGCCGGATGCCGAGATCGAGCAGACCCGCGGCGAGACGGCGGGCCCGGTCGTCGAGATCACGGTACGTCCAACCGGTATCGCCCTGGACCAGCGCGACGGCGTCGGGCTGCTCCGCGGCCGGTTCCCGGAGCAGGGTCGCCAGATTGAGGGTTGCCATGGCAGCATAGTAGCGGCGACCCGCCGTCGCCGCATGGGCATGGCCGACGGGGAGCCCACGACCGAGTGAAACGTTCCGGCAGGGCGTTCCCCGGAAGCCGTTGGTCGGCGACCCGTCGACGGGCTTCGGGGGCGCGCCGCCGGTCTCAATCGGTGCGAATCGCCTCGACGGGGTCGATCCCACTGGCCCGCCGCGCGGGGAGCCAGCACGCGGCCATCGCGGCCAGGCCGAGCACCAGGCCCACCGCGCCGAAGGTCGCCGGGTCGGCCGGACTTACCTCGAACACCAGAGATTGGAGCAGCCGGGTCAGCGCCAGCGCGCCGACGACACCCACGGCCAGCGCCGGGAGCACGACCCGGGTTCCTTCCCGGAGCACCATCCCGACGACCGTGCCGCGATCGGCCCCCAACGCGAGCCGGATGCCGATCTCCCGCTCCCGCTGCTGGATGGCATACGCCATCACGCCGTAGACGCCGAGCACCGCCAGGGCGAGAGCCAGCAGGGCGAAGAGACCGAGCGCCACGGTGGTGAAGCGCGCCCGGGCGACCGCGTCGCCGAAGTAGGACAGCATCGTTCGGACGTTGTAGACGGGGAGGTTCGGGTCCAAGTCGTGAACGGCGGTCCGGATGACCGGCGCCAGCGCTTCCGGGCGGCCCGTGGCGGCCCGCGCGATCACGACCATCCGCGTCGGCACCCCGACCTGCCGGTAGTCCCAGTAGAGCGTCGTCCGGACCGGGCGGTCGGGACCGGCCAGACGCACGTCGCGGACGACCCCGACCACCTGCGCGACCAGCGTGTCGCCCCACTCCATCGCGATCTCCTTCCCGATCGCGGACTGGCCCGGCCAGAGCAGCTCGGCGCCGGCCTGGTTGATCAGGACGCTGACCGGACCGCCGGCGGCGCCACTGCCGTCGAGTGAATGCCCCTCCAGCACGTCGATCCCCATCGTCCGGTGGTAGTCGTGCTGCACGAAGCGGACATCGGCCACCGGCTCCTGACCCGGCGCCGGCGCCGGAAGATCGAGGGCCCGGAAGGAGGTCGCCTGCCCGTCGCCGCTCATCGGCACGATGCTGGCGATGCTGGCGGAGGCCACCCCGGGCGACGCGGCAACCCGCTCGACCAGCTGCTCGAAGAACGCGCTCCGCCGCTCGGGCCCACCGTAGCGGCGGCCCGGGAGCGACACCTGGGCGGTCATCAGACCATCGAGATTCACCCCGGTCTCCACCCCGAGGCGGTTGACCAGGCTCCGGACCAGGAGACCCGCCCCCACCAGCAGCACGAACGACAAGGCGACCTGGGCCGCAACCAGGGTCGAACGGAGCCGATGGGCCGACCGCCGTCCGGCCGTCGATCGTTGGGTAAGCCAGGTCGCCAAGTCCTGCCCCGCCAGCTGGACCGCTGGACCGAGGCCGATCAGCACCGAGGCCAGCAGGGTAGCCAGCAGCCCGAAGCCGATCACCGCCCCGTCGAGCCGGACCGCGTCGAGCCGGGGCAGGTCCGGCGCCGAGGCCACCAGCGCGGTCACCCCCCACGAGGCCAGCCCGAGCCCGGCCAGCCCGCCAAGCCCGGTGAGCACCACGCTCTCGCCGAGCAGCTGCCGGAAGATGGCGGCCCGACCGGCGCCCAGCGCGGCGCGCACCGCGACCTCCTGCTGCCGCTCCGCCGACCGGGTCAGCAGGAGGTTGGCCACGTTGGCGCAAGCGATCAGCAGCACGAAGAGCACCGCCCCGAAGACGATCAGCACGGTCGGGCGCACGTCGCCCACCTGATCGGTCTTGAGCTCGACGGCACGCATGCCCCAGCCCTCCTGCCGGGTCGGAAACTCCGACCGGAGCGCCGAGGCCAATCGATCGACCTCCTGATTGGCCTGGCCGACCGTAGCGCCGGGAGCCAGCCGACCGATCACCTGAAGGAACCGGCCGCCCCAGGTCCGGGCCCGGGCGTCGTACTGGGGCGGCGCCCAGACGTCGCGGGTCCCCGTGCTGGCGAAGGCGTACCGGGGGGCGAAGTCGAACCGCGCCGGCAGCACGCCCACGATCTCGTACCGGGTCTCGTTGAGCTCGATGGTCCGGCCCACCGCGCCCGGGTCGCCACCGAACCGGCGGCGCCAGAGCCCCTCGGAAATCACCGCGACCTTGGGCCCGCCGTCCACGTCCTCCCGCTCGGAGTAGAACCGGCCGGCCAGGGGCGTCGCGCCGACGATCGGGAAATAGGCAGCCGAGGCCAGCATCATCCCAACCTGCTCGGGCTCGCCGTCACCGGTCAGGGCGGCGCTGGTGGACAGGAGCGACGCAACCGATCCCACCGAGTGCAACCGTTCCCGCCAGGCGTAGAAATTGGCCGGCGAGGCCACGTTCCGGTCGTTCCCCTGGTCGGGCCGCGTTTCCCAGAGCGCCACCAGCCCATCCGGGTCCGCGTAGGGCAGCGGCTCGAGCAGCACCCCTCGCACCACGGCGAAGGCGATCGTCGTCGCCGCGAGGGCGCTGCCCACCGTGAGCGCGATGGCGAGCGAGAGGATCGGGCGACGGCGAAGGGTGCGCCAAGCGAGCCGAAGCTGGTTCGTCACGAAGACCCCCGGGAGTCGGGTGGACGGTCGGGCGGCTGGAGACCGGCGGGCCGGCCTCGCGAGTTCGATGCGCCAGGGGCGGCCGACGTTGCATCCGCCGACCGCCCCAAGCTAACCCACCTTCCAGGCGTCCACCTACCTACCCGCCTTCCGCCAGTCTAGGGGAAGGCGAACGTGCCGATCTCGTGTTGGGCGCTGGGGGAGGTCGGTCCCTCGAAGGCGCCGTTCACCACCTGAACCGTCCGCCCCCGGACCATGTAGGTCACGGCGTAGTCGCTCCGGGGCACGCCGCAGTCGGACCAGTAGTCCACCACGATCCGGTACTGGCCAATCGGCGCAGCATTGAGGGGCCAGGTGACGACCTCCTGGTTCACCCCGTCGATGTGGCAGGCCGGGTTCGAGTCGAGGTCGAGGCGCCCGCCTTCGGGACTCGACGGACTGGCGAAGTACACCTCGTGCCCGTTGGGATCGATGACGTGGAGGTCTACGTCGCTGTAGGCGTTCCAGCGGAGCACGACGGCCACGTCCACGTTCCCGAGGTCTACCGCGTGCACCGACTGCTCGGCCACCCGGCCCAGACCGGTCGCGCTCCCGACCCCGGCCTGCATGGAGAACTGGGTGTTCGGAATCGAGCTCGAGCCGGTGACCACCACCTGAATCTGGGTCACCTCGGAGGGAAGAGTGATCTCCCAGTAGTCGGCCGAGCCCGGCACGGCGAGCACGATCCGGCTGAAGGGCGCGTCACCGCTGACCTCGAGCCGGGCCGGCATGCCGGTCACGATCGAGCTCTGGAGCGTGAGCGTGGCGACCGGACCGCCGGCCCCCACCTCCCAGGTGCCGCTCCGGAGCACCGCGTTGATCAGCACGGGATCGGCGGGGGCCGCCGCGGCCGCGCCCGCCTTCGGTCCGGCCGCGGGGGCGGCGCCATTCGGCATGACCGCGTACGCGCCGGCAAAGAAGCGGTTCACCGACACCGAGGCCGAGAAACCGGTCGGTTCGCCCCCACAGGCCCCCACCGCGACCAGCGCGGCCCCGAGGGCCGTCCTTCCAAGTCGTTTCCAGCTCATGGGTTGTCCCCCCTTCCCCCAGGACGGCGCGCAATCCGGTGCGCTCCCCCGCCCCCGCGGGCTGCGAGAGCCCGTGGCCGAACGCGGCAGGCGCCGGACCCCGGCAGGGCCGGGGGCGCAGTGATACGGCTCGTCGCGGCTGGACGGGCAAGACGGGGGCCAGGGGGCCGGGGGCGCCCCGGACCCCGATCAGGAAGGTCGGGCTTCCCCACCGAAGCGGCGGGCCGAGCGGGCCCGGCGCCGGGCCGCCTCGACCTCGCGGCTCCGGGCCGCGGCGGTGGTCTCGAGCGAACCGAGGAGTCGCCGGGCCGCCCGGGTTACGTCGTCGATCGCACGGTCGAAGGGAGCCTGGTTCGCTTTCGAGGGTCGGGTGAAACCCGACACCTTGCGGACGAACTGGAGCGCGGCGGCCCGCACTTCCTCATCGGTTGCCGGGGGATCGAAATTGAAGAGGGTGCGGATGTTTCGACACATGGGGGGATAGTGAATGGTGAGTGGTGAGTCGTGACTAGGGAGTGAATGGTGAATGGTGAGTCGTGATTAGGGAGTGAATGGTGAGTGGTGAGTCGTGATTTGGGCGTGAATGGTGAGTCGTGACCAGGGACCGAGCAGAGGCCACCCCCATTCACGATTCCCTACTCCCTCCCTAGTCACAACTCCCTGCTCACTACTCACAATACTCCTCGATCTGCTCCACCCCGATCAGCACCTCCCGCGGCTTGCTGCCGTCTGGGGGGCCCAGGATGCCGGCACTGTGAAGCTGATCGATGATCCGGGCGGCCCGCCCGTACCCGATCCGAAGCCGGCGCTGGAGGAGCGACGTGGACCCGCCCTGATTCTGCACGCACGCCTCGGCCGCGTCGCGGAAGAGATCGTCCCGATCGGTGTCCACCCCGGACGGGCCGCCGCCGTCGTCCTCGGCTTCCTTGGCCCGCATGAACGCGATGATGTCGTCTTCCTTGGCCCGCTCCTCCGCCTCCCGCGCCTCCCGCCGGTCGCGGAACCAGCTCATCAGGGTCTCGGTCTCCTCCGTCCCGATGAACGCGCCCTGGATCCGCTGGGGCTCGCTCCGTCCCGGCGGCAGGAAGAGCATGTCGCCGTTCCCCAGCAGGGCCTCGGCACCGTTCTGGTCGAGGATGGTCCGGCTATCGACCTTGGAGGCCACCCGGAAGCCGATCCGGCTCGGGAAGTTGGCCTTGATCAGACCGGTCAGCACGTTCACCGACGGACGCTGGGTCGCGAGGATCAGGTGGATGCCGATGGCGCGGGCCTTCTGGGCCAGCATGCGCGAGGGGCGTCTCGACCTCGCCGGCCACCGTCATCATCAGGTCGGCCAGCTCGTCCACCACGATCACGATGTACGGCAGGATCCCCTCGGTGTAGGTCTCCGGGGTCGCGGGCTCCGGCGGGGTGGTCACTTCCTGAGCCGAGATGTCCGTCAGGGTGGGTCGTTCCTTGACCGGGTTCCGGAGCGGCTTGCCGTCCTCAGCCTTCCGGTTGAAGTCGGCCACGTTCCGGGCGCCGTTGGCGTGGAGCAGCTCGTAGCGCCGGTTCATCTCGTACACCGCCCACTTGAGCACCCGGGCGGCGTCGTTGTTGTTGGTGACGACCTTGTGGCGGAGGTGGGGCAGCTCGTTGTACATCGACAGCTCCACCATCTTGGGGTCGATCATCAGGAACCGGAGGTGCGACGCCGGCCGGCGGTAGATCAGGCAGCTGACGATGGCGTTGATCGCCGACCGACTTGCCGGTGCCGGTGGCGCCGGCGATCAGCAGGTGGGGCATCTTGGCCAGGTCGGCCACCACCGGCTTCCCCTCGAGATCACGCCCGAGCGCCACCGGCAGGATGGCCCGGCTCCGGTGCCACTCGGTCGCCTCGAGCAGCTCGCGGAGCGTGACCATCCGGCGGGTCGGATTCGGGAATCTCCACCCCCACCGCGCCCTTGTCGGGAATCGGCGCCACCCGGATGCTGGTGGCCCGCATGGTGATCGCCAGGTCGTCGGCGAGCGACACGATTCGACCGGCCTTGACGCCCGGTCCCGGCACGACCTCGAACTGGGTCACCACCGGCCCGCTGGTCCGCCCCGCGATCGACCCGTCCACCTTGAAGGTCCGGAGCGTCTCCAGCAGGGAGTTGCCCAGCCGGTCCAGCTCGGCCTCGTCGGCCTGAGTGTCCTGGACCGCCGGCTCGCGGAGGAGCGAGACCGGCGGCAGATCGGAGTCCTCGGGCCGCCGCTCGCCGGCGGTGGCCGCTTCCGCGAGCGAGGTGGCCTTGGATCGCGATTTCCGCCCGGCATCCAGACCGGGCGGCGCCGCGGCCGCCAGCGCGGGCTCGGGCTCGGACTCGGACTCGGACTTGGGCTCGCGCTTGGGGCGCGGCGTCCTGGCCGACCGCTCGGGGCCCGCGGTCACGGCCTCCTCGCCCTCGACCTTTTCCAGCCGCCGGAGCGGATGCCAGGCGAGGGTCAGGATGGTGAGCGCGGACAGCAGCAGGAAGCCCAGGAGGAGGCCACCGGTCTTCCCCACCAGGCCGACCACCCCGTAGGCCAGAAGCCCGGGCAGCAGCCCGGCGCCGCGGGCCGCCGCCGACCAGTCGGCCAGTCGCGGGTCGAAGTCCGCCGGGATCGAGCCCACCACCACCCCGATCACGAAGGGGACCAGCAGCGAGAGCCCGCCGAGGAGCACGGCCGCCCGTTTCATGTCGAGCCGGGGCAGCCGGTCGAAGCCGGCCAGCGCCAGGGCGAGCCCGAGGAGCGGCAGGCCCACCGCGCCGGCGCCGAACGACCGCCAGAGCAGACCCCCCAGCGTCCGGCCGAGGGCGCCGGTCGGCATCCCCGGGATCAGGCAGAGGCCGAGGAAGATCCCGAGGACCAGCGCGGACAGCGCGCCGAGCCGGCGGCGATCTTCGGGCGTCATGACTCGGGAGGCGCGGCGGAGATCCGCCGGTCGTGGAATTGCGGCAGCACGGGGTAGCGGTCCTGATTGGCGGCCTCGAGCACGTCGTGGCCCATCCCGATCGCGGTCAGGTGCCGCCCCGCGGCCGAGAGGCCGAGCGGACGGCCCCAGCGCTCACCGTAGCGCCGGACCAAGTCCACCGAGGCCATGGCGGCGTCGTTGAGGCCCTTCCGGCCCCGGCTGCCGCCGCGGGCCTCGATCACCAGGCGGCCGGCGGTGTAGGCGTCGTCGAGACCGAACGCGCCGGCCCGGCCAGCGCAGAGGATCACCACCTGGCCACCGGCGTCGACGACCGCGCGAGCCCGGGCGCCGGCCAGCGAGAGATTCGCCGCGGCGGCCAGGTAGACCTGCGCCGCCCCGGCCGTGGCCAGCATCGCGCCGGTCCCGTTGCTCGTGGTCATCACCAAGGTCTTGCCCTTCACCTGCGCTTCGGTCATCTCGAGGGGGCTGTTGCCCAGCGCGAACCCGGCGATCGGGAGGCCGTTCCGCTCGCCGGTGAGCACCACGTCCTTGGGGCCCAGCGTCTGGGCCATCCGGGTGGCCTCCTCGATCGAGCCGACCGGAATGACGCCCCGGGCTCCGTGAAAGAGCGACGCGCATATGACCGTCGTGGCTCGCAACACGTCGATCACGAATACCACCTTGCCCGCGATCTCGTCCTTGGCGAGGCCCGCGGGCGTGAAGACGACGTCGATGCTCATGACTCGGGGCGGAGCAGATGACTCTCCCGTTCGAGGAACCGGGTATCGATCTCGCCCGCGACGAACTTGGGGCTCTTGATCACCCGTGCCAGGAACGGAATCGTAGTCGTGACGCCTTCGAGAATGAAGCTGTCGAGCGCCTGCCCCATCCGAGCCAGCGCCTCGGCCCGGTCGCGCCCGTGCACGATCACCTTGGCCAGCAGCGAATCGTAGTGCGGCGGCACCCGGTAGCCGGCGTAGACGTGGGTGTCGATCCGGACGCCGGGACCGCCCGGCGGATGGTAGGCGGTGATCAGCCCGGGCGACGGCTGGAAGTTGCGGTACGGGTCCTCCGCGTTGATCCGGCACTCGATCGCGTGGCCCCGAAGCCCGTTCAGATGGGCCGGGAAGGTAAGCGGCTCGCCGGCCGCCACCCGGATCTGCTCCTTGACCAGATCGAACCCGGTCACCATTTCGGTCACCGGATGCTCCACCTGGATTCGGGTGTTCATCTCCATGAAGTAGAAGCTGCCGTCGATGTCGAGCAGAAATTCGATTGTCCCGGCGCCGACGTAGCCGATCGCCGCCGAGAGCGCTACGGCGGCGTCGCCCATCTGCTGGCGCAGCTCGGGCGTGAGCGCCGGGCTCGGGCTCTCTTCGATCAGCTTCTGATGCCGACGCTGCACCGAGCAGTCGCGCTCGCCCAGGTGCATCACCCGGCCGTGCTGGTCGCCGATCACCTGGATCTCGACGTGGCGCGGCCGCTCCAGGTACTTCTCGACGTAGACGTCGCCGTTGCCGAAGGCGGAGAGCGCCTCGTTCTGGGCCAGCCCGAAGAGCTGGGTGAACTGGTCGCCGTCGTGGGCGATCCGCATGCCCTTCCCGCCCCCGCCCGCGGTGGCTTTGATGATCACCGGGAAGCCGATGCCCTCCGCCAGGGGGAGGGCTTCCTCGACGTCGGTCAGGATGCCTTCCGAGCCGGGCACGGTGGGAACGCCGGCCTCCTTGGCCAGGCGGCGGGCCGAAGCCTTGTCGCCCATCTGCCGGATCTGCTCGGCCGTCGGCCCGATGAAGGCGATGTTCGACGCCTTGCAGATCTCGGCGAACTCCGCGTTCTCGGCCAGAAAGCCGTAGCCCGGGTGAATGGCGTCGGCGCCAGTGATCTCGGCGGCGGCGATGATGCTCGGGGAATGTTGAGGTAGGACGAGCGGCTGGGCGCGGGACCGATGCAGACGTCGTCGTCGGCGAAGCGCACATGCAGCGACTCGCGGTCGGCCTCGCTGTAGACGGCGACGGTCTGAATGGCCAGCTCGCGGCAGGCCCGGATGACCCGGAGGGCGATCTCGCCGCGGTTCGCGATCAGGACTTTCGTGAACATATCACCATCATCGCCCTCCTCGGCTGCGAGGCCCAGCCCCTGGGGCCGGCCGGCGATCGGTAAACGGTAGCTCGACGTGCGTCCGCCGTCGGGAGGATTCCGCGAGCTCGGGCGGATCCGGACGACGGGGCCGCCGCCTCTGAATCAGGAGGGCGTCACGTCCCGGGTCAGATCGGGCGGAGTGTCGCCCGACCCGCCGATTTCGGCGAAGGTCCGGTCCGACGCCGCCGTGACGCCGGCGGCCCGCAGCGCGAATTCGCTCGGATTGGTGGCATAGAACAGGGCGCTCTCATAGCTGATGACGCCCTTCTTGTACCACTGCATCAGGGACTGGTCGAACGACTGCATCCCGTAGCTGATCGACCCTTCGGAGATCAGGTCGGGAATGTTGAGCGACTTCTCCAGGCTCCGGATGTTCTCCGCCACGGCCGCCGAGTTGATCAGGACCTCGGCACCCGGCACCCGCCCCCGGCCGTCGGCCCGCGGCACCAGCCGGAGGCAGATGATGGCGTGGAGCGCGGTGGAGAGCAGCGAGCGAATCTCCTGCTGCTGGTGCGGGGGGTAGAACGACAGGATCCGGCTGATCGATTGGGTCGTGTCGGTGGTGTGCAGCGTGCTGAAGACCAGGTGGCCCGTGTCGGCCGCCTTGAGCGCGGTATCGAGCGTCTCCTGGTCGCGGATCTCGCCGATCAGGATCACGTCGGGGTCCTGCCGGAGCACGTGCCGGAGCGCGCCGCCGAAGGTGAGGGTGTCGCTCCCGACCTCGCGCTGCGAGATGTTGGCCATCTGGTCGCGGTGGAGGAACTCGATCGGGTCCTCGACCGTGATGACGTTCACCCGCCGGTGGCGGTTGATGTGATTGATCATCGCGGCGAGACAGGTCGACTTGCCCGAGCCCGTGATGCCGGTGACCAGCACCAGCCCCCGCGGCTTGAGCGAAATCGTCTCCAGCACGTCGGGTAGCATCAGCTCCCGCAGGGTCTTCACTTCGTAGGGGATGGCCCGGAAGGCGAACGCCAGGGTTCCCCGCTGCTGGTAGATGTTGGTCCGGAACCGGCCCACGCCGGGCACGCCGATCGCGAAGTCGGCCTCCTTGCGCTCGGCGAACTCCTTCACCTGGCGGGGCGTCATGATCTGCTCCGCGAGGTGCTTGAGCTCCTCAGGGCGGATCGGCTGCATCGGGAGCGCCTGGAGGTCTCCGTTGACCCGGATGGTCGGCGGGCGGCCCACCTTCAGCAGCAGGTCGGACGCCTGCCGTTGGACCATCTGCGAGATGGCCTGCTTGAAGTTGAACGGCGGCGGCCCGGTCAGGCCGTCGGGACCGCCCGGTTCAGGCATGCGGATCGACCCGGAAGAGGACCTGGCCGAACTCGACCGGCTGGGCGTCGTCCACGCAGATCTCCCGGATCACGCCCCCGAATTCGGCCTCGATCTCGTTCATGATCTTCATCGCCTCGATGATGCACACCGTCTGCCCCGGCGTGACTCGCATGCCCGCCTTGGCATACGGCTCGGCCCCCGGCTCGGGCGAAGCATAAAAGGTGCCGACCATCGGAGACTTGATCTCCTTCAGGCTCGAGGCCGCCGCCTTGGGCGGGTCGGCCGCCTCGCCGCCGCTCGGGGCGCCGGCCCCGGGCGGGGCCGCCTGGCCGGCGGCCGGCAGCATCGCCATCGGGGCGACCTGGGCCGGCCGCGACGCCGTCCGGGTGATCACCACCCCGGTGCCGAACCAGCCCTTGAGCTCGATCGACCCGATCTCGGGCGAGGCTCTCAGGAGCTCGGTGAGCCGGCGGACGTCCTTGAAATCGATCCCCTTGATCCCGGGGACCTTATCGAGCACTTCGGCCAGCGCTTTGATCTCTTCTGGAGTCATTGAATGCTCGGACCGACGGTTCAGGTCAGCTCGACCAGTTCGGTGCGTCCGTCCGACAGGCATTCCGCCCCATCGGACCTGAGCACGATGTCATCTTCGATCCGGACGCCCCCCCACCCCTCAAGATAGACGCCCGGCTCCACGGTCACCACGGCGCCGGCCGGGAGCGGCCGGTCGTTGGTCTGCGACAGCCGCGGGGCCTCGTGGACCTCGAGCCCCAGACCGTGCCCGAGCGAGTGCCCGAACGCCGCCCCAAGCCCATCGGCCGCAATGACTTCACGGGCCAAGGCATCGGCCTCGCGACCGGTCAGTCCCGCCTGTATCCCCGCCAGCGCCCGGGCCTGCGCCCGGCGGACCACTTCGTACACCTCCCGCTGCCGATCGGTGGCCGGCGCGCCGACGACGAAGGTCCGGGTCAGATCCGAGCAATACCCCCGGATCTGGGCCCCGAAATCAATCACCAGCCACTCCCCGCGCTCCACCGTCCGGGTGCTGCAACGGGCATGGGGCAAGGCGCTGCGCGGCCCCGAGGCCACGATCGACGGGAACGGAAACCATTCGCTGCCTCGCCGCCGGAGCGCCGCCTCCAACTCGGCCGCGATCTCGAGCTCGGTTCGCCCGGGGCGGATGAAGCTCAGGATCGACGCCAGAGCGTCGCCCGCCAGCACCGCCGCCTCTCGGATGGCCGCGACCTCGTCCGGGTCCTTGGACTCCCGGAGCCGCTCCACCAGCCCGGTGGTCGGCACCACCTCCGCCCCGCCGAGGTCGTCCAGCTGGCGCGCGTCGGACAGCGTCAGCCGGTCGCGCTCCACTCCCAGCCGCCGCACCCCCAGCGCTCGGACCACCTGCCGGACGCCCTCCCAGAGGTCACTCTTCTCGATCCGCACCTCAGCCGCGTCGCCCGCCTCGACCGGCGCCTGGGTGGCGTAGCGGAAGTCGGTGACCAGCACGCTCGCCTGGGCGGTGAGCACCAGGAGCCCCGACGAGCCGGTGAACTCAGTCAGGTAGCGGAGGTTGGCCCCAGCGACGATCAGGTGGCCGTCCAGCTCCCGCTCCGACCAGCTCTGGCGCAGGGCCCGCTGCCGGCGGGCCGCGGCCTCAGACATCGCCCAGGCGGGCATGGAGCGCCCGGAGGGCCAGCAGGTATCCGGTCGGGCCGAAGCCGGTGATCACCCCGATCGCCAGATCGCCGAAGAGCGACCGCCGCCGGCGGCTCTCCCGCGCGAACAGGTTCGACAGATGCACCTCGACGAAGGGGACCTGGACGGCGAGTAGCGCGTCCCGAATTGCCAGGCTGGTGTGGGTGTAGGCGCCCGCGTTCAGGATCAGACCGCCGACCCCGCCGGCCAGGGCCTGGATCCGATCGACCAGGGCACCTTCGTGATTGCTCTGGAACCAGTCGATCTCGGCCCCCAGGCCCTGGGCCTCGGTCCGGACCAGGGCCTCGACCTCGGCCAGGGTGGCCCGGCCGTAGCGCTCCGGCTCGCGGGTTCCGAGAAGGTTGAGATTGGGGCCGTTGAGGACGGTAACCCGCATTCAGCGCTTGAGGCCCCGGAGCCAGGTGTTGAACTCCTCGATGTCTTCGGCCTCCGGCCCGGCGCCTGGGGCCGGCCGGGGCGGCGGCGTCGGCCGGGCACGCGGGATCTCAGCCGGACCGCCCCGGTCCTGGAAGAACTCGTCGTAGCTCGGTCCGGCCTCCACCGGATCGGCGGCCTCGGGGCCGGCGGCCTCGCCAAACACCGCGCCAAGCGTGGGCCCCGGCCCCGGCTTGGCCGCGCCGAGGAGTTGCTCGAAGTAGCCTCGCACGGACTGGCCTCCGGTGAGTGCCGCGGCATAGGCGGGGAGGGCCGAAGCGGCCGCCGGCCGGAGCTCGGTCTCCAGCGCCTGACGGGCCTCGCGGATCCGCTGGTTGTGCGGGTCACGCTGCGCGAGCTGGCTATAGACCGCCAACGCCAGCTCCCGGTGACCCTGCCGGAGGAAAACCTCCGCCATGGACTCGGTCACCACCAATTCGGGCTCGTCGCCCGGGGTGTCGTTCCCGTCGGAGGTGAGCAACTGCTCCGGCTCCGGGGGCTCGGCCTCGTCGGCCAGGGCGTCGAACTCGGGGCCGCCGTCGAGGTCGGCCGGCGGAAGCGCCGCGACGGGGGCGGGCTCGGGCGGGGCTTCCACCGGGAGCGACGGCGCTGCCGCCGCCTCGACCAGGGATGCGAAGGGCTCCGGCACGCCGACCGCAGCCTCTTCGTCGACGGTGGTATCCGGCACGATGGGCTCCGCCGGCTCGGCCGACTCGACGGGCTCGGCCGGCTCAGCCGGCTCGGCCGGCTCAGCCGGCTCGGCCGGCTCCTCGACGGCCTCGGCCATGGCCGGCTCTTCCGGGGCGGGCTCGTCGTCGCGGCTCGGCTTGGCCTCGCCCGCCGCGCCCGGAGCCGGGGCCTCGGCACTGCCCCCGAGAGCCTGGTCGTCAAGCTCGATCCGCAACCCCTCCCCTTCGAGCTCGATCCCGTCCATCGGGTCTCCGTCGGACTCGGCCCGCGGATGGAGATCGTCGGCGTCGCTCGGGACCTGGTAGTCGTTGGCGCCGCCGGCCATGAGTTCCACCGGTTGGAACAGCACCACCTCGAGGTCGTGAGCCTCGCCGTCGACCACCTCGGCGCGAACCGGCTCCTGCGTGTCCGCCAGCGGCTCGTCGGCCGGCTGGTCGGCCCCGACCGTCTCATCCGCCGCCGCGGCGGCGGCCGCCAGTTCGGCCGGCGGCAGGCCTTCGCCCTGGGTGACCACCTCGGGCGCGGCGAAGGTCTCGGACCCTTCGAGCGAGACCCCGGGGTCGGTAGGTTCCTCGGCGTCAACCCGCACCACGAACGGCTCCATCGGGGGTGCCGGGGTTTCGAGCTCTTCCGAAGCCGGGGGCGGCTGGTCGGGCTCGGGGGCGCCCGGCCGGCCGGCACCGATGACCACCGGCTCGGGGTCGATCGTCCCCGGCGACGGAGTTACCAGCATCGAGCGAACCCGATCCAGTTGGGCCCGGGCATCGTCGTTGTTGCGATCAACGGCGAGCAGGACCTCCAGGTGGCTGGCCGCGTCCTCGAACCGGCTGGAGCGCTCGGATGTCTCCGCCAGACCCTTCAGGGCGATTACGTTCTCGGGGTCGAGGTCAAGCACCCGCTGAAAGGCGGCTGCTGCCTCGGCGTCCGATCGGGTATCGAGATGACAGCGGCCCCGGACGATATGGGCGGGGACGTAGTTGGGGTGCTGGGTCAGGCCGATCTCGAGCAATTCCAACGCGTCGGCGTACAGCCCTTCCTTCCGATAGGCCTCGGCCAGCGGCGCGAAGGTCAACCCGAGTGGGTTTTCCTGCCAGCGGCGCTGCAGTTTCTCGATCTCGCGGGAAGGCGCCATCCTGGGGCCTATCGGCTAAGTTGTTGTCGCATTTGAGGAAACATTACTCACTGCACCGAGAGCCTGTCAATCGGCGTGCCAAACGGCTCGCTTGAGAGCGGCGGGCTCCGGCGTTAGAATTGTGCGCTTACTCCACGCGTGGGACCCGGAGCGTATCTCCCGATGATGCAAGCATTTCGAAACGCCGCCAAACCGATCATCCTCGTCCTGACCATCGCCTTTTTCATGTGGCTGGTCTGGGACCTCAGTGGCTTGGGTTCCGGCGGCGGCGGGCTGCTCACCCGGACCACGGTCGGCAAAGTCAACGGCCGGTCCATCGACGTTCGGACCTTCGACCAGCGCGTCCAGAACGCAATCAACGAGCAGCAGCAGCGAACCAACGAGAACCTGGGACTCGACGAAATCAACCAGGTCCGCGACCAAGTCTGGAACCAGGTGGTCCAGGAGATCCTGTTCCAGCAGGATACTCCCGCCACGACCTGACCGTCACCCCCGACGAGGTCGCCGAGGCGATCCGGAACATCCCCCTGCCCGAGCTGCAGCAGCTGCCCGAGCTCCAGACCAACGGCAAGTTCGATCCTGAGAAATACCAGCGTTGGCTGGCCTCGTCCATCGGCCAGTCCGTGATTCCCGGTCTCGAAGCTCAGTATCGGCAGCAACTGCTCCAGGCCAAACTGTTCCGGTCGGTCGTCGGCGACGTCTTCATCTCCGACCCCGCTCTGTGGGAGCGTTACCGCGACGAGCGGGAGCAGGTGAAGATCGGGCTGGCCAAGATCGACCCCGCCGTGAATGTCACCGACGAGGCCGCCACGGTCACGCCCGACGAGGCCCGGAGCTACTACGACGCGCACCCGGACGAGTTCAAGCAGCCCGAGAGCGCCTACCTGAGCTACGTCTCGATTCCCCGGGTGCCTCTGGCGTCGGACACCGCCGCGGCGCTCGATCGGGCCGAGTCGCTTCGGACGGAGATCGAGGGTGGCACGCCGTTCGACGAGGTGGCGCGCCGCGAATCGGCCGACACGGTGAGCGGCGCGGAGGGCGGCGACCTGGGCGAGATGGGGAAGAGCCAGGTGGTGCCGGCCTTCGCCGACGCGGTGGCGAAGCTGCCCCTCAATTCCCTCTCCCAGCCGGTGCTTACCCAGTTCGGCTTCCACCTCATCAAGGTCGAGAGCCGGAAGGCCGACAGCTTCCACGCCCGACACATTCTGATCCCGATCGAGGTGACCGGCGAGCATCGCGACAAGCTCGACGCCGAAGCCGACTCGCTCGAGACCCTGGCAGCCGAGAAGCTCGACCGGGCCGCGATCGATACCGCGGCCCGGGCCCTCGGTCTCACGATCCATCAGGTCGGCCCCGTGACCAAGGGGGCCCGGGTGTTCGTGCCTGGCGCCGGCTTCGTACCCGACGCCGGGACTTGGGCGTTCCAGGCCCAGCCCGACGAGCAGAGTCCGGTGGTCGAATCGCCGACCGCCTTCTACGTCTTCCGGCTCGACAGCCTCCACCAGGAAGGCGTCCCGGCGTTCGAGGCGATCAAGACTGAGGTCGAGCAGAAGGTGAAGCTGTCCAAGAAGCTGGCCAAGGCGCGGGAGTTGGGCGAGCAACTGGCCAAAGCGGCCGCCGGGTCCAGCCTGGAGCAGGCGAGCAAGACCATGGGCTTCGGCTATCAGGTGCTGGGGCCGTTCGCCCGCCTGACCGCCCCCCTACCCGACCCCGCCTTGATCGGGGCGTCCTTCGGACTCAGGCAGGGCGCGGTGAGCCCGCCGATCGAGGTCGATGGCAGCGGCCCCGGCGCCGCCGGCCCGGCCGTCTACGTGATCCAGCAGTTGCAGCACCTCCCGGCCGACTCGGCGGACTTCGCCAAGAATCTCCCGTCGATCCGGGCCCAGGCCCTCCAGACGGCCCGCCGGAGCCGGGTCCAGTCCTACGTGACCGCGCTTCGCGACAAGGCCAAGGTGGCCGACTACCGGAACGAGGTCTACAAGACTGCGGCCCAGAACGCCCAGACCTCCGCCGCCCAGTTCTGAGCCGGCGGCAACCAGCACACGAAAGAGGGGGCGGCCGATGGCCGCCCCCTCTTTCGACTCCACCAATTCGACTACTGCGACAGCCGCTTCGGCTCGCTACCGGTCGGCTGTTGCTGGGAGGGAGGCGCGTCGATGTGACGCCCGGTCACCTGTGGCCGGTCGTCCATCCCGCTGGTCACCGCCTCCTGCGTGTCAGTCAGACTCCGCTTGAACTCCCGAATCCCCTTGCCCAGGGACTGCCCGATCTCGGGTAGCCGGCGAGCTCCGAACACCAAGAGCACGACCAGTAGGAGGATCATGATTTCCGAAAAACCCAAGTTGCCCAACATGCTGCCGGCCTCCGCCTAAAAGAGCGACTTCGCCACCAGATAGGCCAGGAGGACTCCGACGACACTCAGGAGTGACATGTCGACGCCCACCGGACCGAGGGTGAAGTGTACCACCAGCAGGTTGATCGGGACAGGGCCAACCTCCCCCTGCACGGAAAAGGTGAAGAAGGCCTTGGTCGGGCTGTCGGGCAGCACCTTCCGGAGGAAGGCGTTCAGAAAGCCGCCCAGCAGGAACCCGGTGACGAGGATGGTCGCGTAGAAACGCGGGCGGCGGGGGCCTTTCATCAGCGGCGGCGGTCCAGCACGTACGCGATGCTGGCCCGGAGCAGCTCCCGGGCTGGGCTCGCGGGAAGATGCTCCAACTCCCGCTCGGCCTCCTGGCCATGCCGGATCGCCCGGTCACGGGCGTAGTCGAGTCCGCCCGCCTGCCCTACGTGCTCGACCACCACCGCGATTTGATCGGGGGACGGCACGGGGGTGTTCATCAGGCCAGACACGTCGTTCCGCTCCGTTGGGGAGAGCCGCGGCAGGGCATGAATCAACGGTAGGGTCACTTTGTGCTCCTTCAGGTCCTGCCCGGACGGCTTGCCGGTAACGGCCTCGACCTCGGTGAAGTCGAGGAGGTCGTCGACGATCTGAAAAGCCATTCCGAGGGCGTTTCCGAAGCGGGCCATGGCGGCCGTTCGTTCCGGAGACGCCGTCAGGGCCCCGCACTCGCACGCCCCCGAGAGGAGCGACGCCGTCTTGGCCCGGATCAGGAGGTCGTAGCTCTCCTCGGAGAAGGTCAGCGGGTCGTGGGCCAGGAGCTGTCGCATCTCCCCGATGGTCATCTCGTTGGTGACCCGGCTCAGCACCCCGAGCGCCCGAAGGTCGCCCAGCTCGACCAGCTGGATCACGGCGCGCGAGTACAGATAGTCGCCCATGATCACCGAGACCTGGTGGCTGAACAGCGAGTTGATCGTCGGCATGCCCCGGCGAAGGACCGAGTGGTCCACCGAATCGTCGTGCACCAGGGTGGCCAGGTGGATCAGCTCCACCACCGCGGCCAGGCGAACCGCGCGGGGATCGGGACTCCGGGTCGCCTGGTTCACGAGCAGCAGCAGCGTGGGCCGGAACAGCTTGCCCTGCATCCGGAGGAGATGGGAGTTCACCTCGTCGATCAGGCCGAAGTCGGCGGCGACCAGGTCGGCGAGCGAGCGCCGGACCTGGTCGAGCTCGTCCTGCACCGAAGCCTGGAGCTCGGCCAGGGTCACCGGCGCGGCCTCGGAGATCATGTGGGCTCCGCGGTGAGGCGCTGCATTCGCTCCCCCACGTCGAGGAACCGGATGTCGACGGCCAGGACCCGCTCGTAGCACCGGACGGACTCGTCCTGACGCCGTTGCGCCTCGACCGCCCGCCCCAGCCAGTAGATCAGCCCGATCTTGTCCTCGTCACCGCCGGGCAGGCTGTCGACCGCTCGTCGGAGGACCGCTTCGGAAATCGCGAACCGGCTCTTCTCGTAGAAGGCGATCCCCAGTTGCTCGGAGGTCTTGAGCCGCCCTTCCGGCGACCGGAGCGCCTTCTGGAACTGGGCGATTGCCTCGTCGAGGAGTCCCATCTCCTTGAAGGCGATCCCCAGGTCGTAGTGGGCCTGGAAATCCTCGGCATCGAGATTCTCGTCGATCCCGCGCTTGAACTGCGCCAGGGCTTCGAGAAAGGCCTGGTCCTCGTCTTCGATCGGGGCGGCCTGACCAACCCGGATCCGGGTATCGCGACTGGAGGGCTCGTCGAGGATCAAGCTCCCCAGATCCACGAACGACCCGGCCGGCGGCTCGGGCTCTTCGGCGGCCACCGCCGGGGGCGGCGCCAGGTTGGCCAGCGCGGCCCGGGCGACGGCATTGCCGGGATCGTGCTCGAGGACCCGCCGGTACACCACCACGGCGTGGTCGGTACCGCCGTTCCGAAGGAGCGCGTCGGCCAGGCCAAGATAGGCCTGAAGCATCACGTCGCGGCGGCCGCAGCGATAGGCCAGCTCCACCCGCTTCTGGTAGCGAAACACGGCCGACGGCTCGAGCCGGCTCAGGCGATCGGCCACCTCGAGGGCCTCGTCGTAGCGGCCGGTTGCCTCGAACCGCTGGACCGCGTCCTCGAGCGCCGCCACCGCCCCGCCTTGGTCGCCCACGTCCAGCAGCACCTGCGCCCGGCTGCGCGCCGCCACCGCCGGATCGTCGTCCACCGCCGACGTCGGCGAGGCGGTCGTCGGCGCGTCGTCGGCCTCGCCGTCGTCGACCGACAGGAAGACGAGATCCTGATCCGCCTCGTCGGTGCCTTGGTCCGGCTCGACGGCGTCCTGCCGGGGATCGGCGTGGGTGGCGTCTTCGAGCGTCTCGAAGGGCATGGCTACGCTGGGATGGCTCTCCCGGGCCGCATCCGCGTCGAGGTCCACCGAGGTCAGGGCGATCTCCCCCTGGTCCTCCACCGGCGGATAGGCGTCGATGTCCAGCATCGAGTCGGGGTCGTCGGCATCGAAGGGATCGGCCGGCGTCGCGCCCGAGATGACCGGCGCGTCGGGATCGTCGTCGACGCCGCCGCTGATGACTTCGAGCCCTTCGACCAGGCTGGTGTCGCGCCGCCAGCCCTCCGCGTCGCCCTCGTCCGGCCGGTGAATCTCCAGGCCCTCGACCGGCTCCGCGTCGGGGACCCGGCCGGAGGCGCCGACGTCGATGAACACCAGGTCGCCCGCCCCGGCCCCCATCGGCGACGGCGCCGGCGTGTCGACGTCGGGAATCTGGGTCAAGTCGCCGCCATTGGTCGTGACCACGCCGCCTTCCCGGGTCTCCAGCTCCTCGGCGAGCTTCCGGAACTGGGTCCGCCCTTCGTGGCCGTCGGCCGCGGTGGTGAGCAGCTCGACGAGCATCACCCGGATGTCGGGGTTGCCGGTGAACTGGTCGGCGAAGACCCGGACCGAGTTGAAGGCTTCTTCCCGGTGGTTCAGCGCCTCCATCCGGTCCACGTACTCGAGGAGGTTCTTCCGGGCTTCGCCGACGAAGTTCTTGCGGGCGTTCAGCTGGGCGAGGCGGAGGTAGGTGGCCGTGCGGCTGGCGTTGATCCGGAGAATCTTGCCGCAAAGGGCGATGGCGTTGTTAAAAAAGCCCTGCTCGGTGTAAAGATCGGCGGCCTGCTCGTAGGCTCGGACCGCCGCGCCCGAGTCGCCGCTCTTCATCTCGAGGTCGCCGACGCGATTGTAGAGCGACGGGTCGGGGACCCCCTCGCCTGATTCCTCGAACTCCCGGAGCGCCTTTTTGTAGACGTCAACGGCCTGTCGCCATTGCCCGCCCTGCTCGTACTTGCGCGCCGACTCTTTGAGCTTGTCGAGGTTCATCCGGCTCGGGGCTCTGGCGGCTGATTGCGACGGTCAACCATTTGCGAATCCGTAAGATAGGACCGCGCCATGGGGCCGAGCAAGCCGACGATCGGCCCTATTGCCCCTCGGGATCGAAGGCCCCCGCGAGCACTCCCCGCTCCAAACGGGCCAGGTCCGGCGCTGGGGGCCGATCGGCCCCCAGAGCAGCCACCCCCCAGGCGTCGCTCCGGAGGGCCCGATGGAGCCGAGCCACCCCCCGACCCGGACGGAGGGGAGCCAGGAACTCGAGCCCCTGGGCCCCGCACAGCAACTCCGCGGCCACGACCCGCGCGGCGTTCAGCAGGATCCGCCGGACCTTGAACGCGGCCGCCATGCCCATCGGAACGAAGTCCTCTTGGTTCGCGTCGGTCGGAATCGACCCGATGCTGGCCGGGTAGGCCAGTGTCCGAGATTCCGCCACGAGAGACGCCGCCGTGATCTGGACCATCATGAAGCCCGACTGGAGCCCCGGATCGCGGGTCAGGAAGGCCGGGAGACCCTGCGAGAGATCCGGGTTGACCAGCCGCTCCACCCGACGCTCGGCCAGCGCCTGCAGGGTCACCAGCGCGATCCCCAGGAAGTCGAGCGCCTGGGCGACCGGCTGGCCGTGGAAATTACCGCCCGAGAGCACGTCGCCGTCGGCGAACACCAGCGGGTTGTCGGTCGAGGCATTGAGCTCGACGCTCACCACCCGGTCCGCGAAGCTGATCGCGTCGGCCACCGCTCCGAGCACCTGCGGGCTGCAGCGGAGACTGTAGGCATCCTGGACCCGGGGGTCGTTCTCCCGATGCGATTCCCGGATCTCACTGGCCTCGAGGAGGTCGCGCATCAGGGCGGCGGCCCGGATCTGACCCGGATGGGGCCGGGCCTCGTGGATCCGGGGATCGAGCGGCGTAGGAGTGCCCCGGAGGGCTTCCAGACTGAGCGCGGCGGCCGCGACCGCCGTCCGCCACACCACCCAGGCATCGTGCACCAGGAGAGCCAGCAGGGCCGTCTGGGCCTGGGTCCCGTTGATGAAGGCCAGGCCTTCCTTGGGCGCGAACCGAACCGGGGTGAGTCCGGCGGCCGCCAGGACGTCGGCGGCCGGACGGCAGCCCCCGTCGTCAGTCAAGACGTCGCCCTCGCCCATCAAGACCAGGGCCAGGTGGCTGAGCGGCGCGAGGTCGCCGCTGGCCCCGACGCTCCCCTGCTCGGGCACGACCGGGACGATCCCGGCGTTCGCCAGATCGGCCACCGCCTGCGCCAGGCTGGGCCGGACCCCGCTGGTCGCGCGGAGCAGCACGTTGGTCCGGAGCAGCATCATCGCCCGGACCACCTCGGCCGGGAGCGGGTCGCCCACGCCGGCGGCGTGGCTCCGGATCAGGTTGGCCTGGAGGGCCCCCAGCGACTCGGGGCCGACCCGGACGTTGGCGAGCTTGCCGAACCCGGTGTTGATCCCGTACATGGTGTCGCCGCGGGCGATCGCGCCTTCGATGACCGCCCGGCTGGCCGCGAGGCGCTCCCGCGCGCCGGGGTCGAGCGCCAGCCGGGTCTCGGGCGCCCGGGCGAACCGGACGACGTCCTCGACGGTGAGCGACCGCCCGTCAATCGCGAGCACCGCGCCGCTTTCGCTCATCGCTGTCTCTCCCAGGATGCGGACCGCCGATCGGGGCGGACGCCAGTGTCCCACGGGCCCGCGCCCGTCATTGCGGCTGGATGGTCGACTGCTGGTACGGGAACCGGAGGTCCGGCAGGTCGATGAGCATGATCAGGAACGAGAAGGCGAAGTTCCCGTTGGGCGAGCGGGTGAACGAGAAGGTCGCCCGCCAGTCATGGAGGTCGCGGGTCAAGTTGAGCTGCTGCGACTCGAACCGATGCTGGCTGCCGTTGTACTGCGTGGTCCAGTTCACCTGCCAAAACCGAGTCGGCGAGAAGCTCGAGTTGAGCGCGATGTTGCTCTGCGAGGTTGGATTCGGCGTGGTGACCGACGGACGGGTGCGGCTCAAGGTGTAGTTGACCGACATGTTGAAGCCCTGCCCGCCCCGGGTGTAGTTCTGGGCCGAGGTGAACCCGGTGCCCCGGCGAAGCGCCTGGGCCGGTCCGAACGGGTCGGGGTAACCCGTCCCCGTCGGCTGGGCCGCCGGGCCGGCGTCCGGGGTCGCGTTGCCGTTGCCGAGGCCGAGCAGCTTGCCGAGGGACGCGAAGGTGCGACCCGAAAGGGAGAAGCTGGCGGTAACCCCGGCGAGGAACGGGCTCAGCGTCGCGGTGTCGCTCCCGACCACGCCCTTCCAGAGGTCGTGGGTGATCGAGAAGTTGAACCCCGGCACCAGATCGCTCATCAAGCTATTGGTCAGCGAGCTGGTGGTCCAGCCGGCCCGGCCGGGGAGCTTGGCCTGCTCGAAGTCGTACCCGATGGGCGAGGTCTGGATGCTCAGCAGCCGGACCTTCTTGACGTTGGCGTCGGTGGTGTCGCCGGGTGGGCGCCGGGTCTTGGCCTCGAAGTTCTGGTTCAGGGTCAGGGTCAGCGTCTGGGTCGGATCGCTCCGAAGCCGCGGCGTTTGCCCCGGCGAGGTCACGGCCTGGGCGTAGGCCAGCGGCACCGTGGCGGAGGGGGCGTAGGCGTAGCTCAGGCTGGGCTGAATGGTGTGCCGGATCCGGGCCAGTGGGCCGATCCCGCCGAAGAAGCCGTAGAAGGTCGGCGCCATCGAGACGCCGAACTGAAACCGCTTGCCCTGGGTCACCCACTGCCCGTCGGTCCGGGCGTTCCGGACCGCGAAGTCGCCGCTGGTGGTGTTGGTGATGCCGAGCGAGGGCGTCACCTTCCAGCTGTTCCGGAAGAGGATCGGAAGGTTGATGCTGGTGTTCCAATTGAAGCCGCTGCCGAACCCGCTGTTGCTGAGCCGCCGCACGGTCACCGAGTCGGTCGGGTCGGCGGTGCTCTCGTCGGGGATCCGGACCGTCGCCTGCCGGGCGCCGACCGAGCTCGAATCGATGTAGGTCATCGAGTTGGTCCAGTTGAACCCGCCAATCCGGAGGGGCGTGTTCAGATTGAACCTGGCGGCCCGGTTCGAGCCGGTCACCTTGACGGTGTCGACGGTGCCGTCGTCGCGGGGAATCAGGAGCGACGGCCGGGCCTGCTTGAACGCGTTCTCGATGGTGAAGCTCAGGTCGGGCGACCAGGTGAAGGTCGTTCCGAGATCGATCGGCTTGGGCGACAGGGTCACCGACGGCAGGGTCTGGCGGCCGCTGCCGTCGGTCACGCTCTGGCTCCGGGTGCCGCCGATGCTGAGGTTGCCCCACCGGTACTGCTTGCTGATCGTCCCCGAGCTCCGGATGTCCTGGGTCACCAACCGGGGGTCGATCGAGTTGTTCCGGATGATCTGCGAATTGGTGGAGTAGTCAACGTTCCAGTTGATCCGCGTGGTGTTGTTCCGGGTCCAGGAGTTGTTCCAGACGATCCGGGTGTTGGTCCCGCCGCCCGCGCCGATCTGCTTGCTCTTCGAATAGCTGACCGCGCCCCGCATGTTCTGGTTGATCCAGCGGTACTGTCCCTCGAGCCCGAATTCGATGTACCGGTTGGAGAACCAGTCGAACCGGCCGAGCACGTCCAGATAGTCGTTCGGGGCCCAGTAGTAGCCGATGTTCTGGATGGTCCGGTTGTAGCCGCGCGAGGGCCGGACGATGTCGTTGAAACCGAACTGGGGCGTCAGGATACCCGACCGTCGGCCCCGCTTGGTGTCCTGGAAAAGGAACGGGATCCAGGCGATCGGGACGTCGCGGATGTAGAGCACCGCCGGCCGGGCCACCATCACCGACCCGCTGATCCATTTGAGCTCGCGGGCGGAGAAGTGATAGTGGGCTTCGGGCAGATCACAGCTGGTCACCTCCCGGGCGCTGGCGTAGACCCGACTGGACGACGAGTCCATCGCGATGTTGCCCCGGAGATACCAGTTGGCCCCTCCCTGCGGAAACGAAGTCAGTCCGTTCTGCACCAGACCGCGCTGGACGCAGGTGTCGTACTTGACCCCCGAGCCGACGACCACCGTCCCCGCCTGAAAGAGCTGGGGGCCCCGCTCCGCCTCGAACCGGCAGTCCCCCTCCCGATAGGTGATGATCCCGGCCTCGAGCGTGGAGCCGGCCCGCTCGGTCATGGCGTGCCCTTCGAGCTTGATGCCCCGCGTTACGGCGTTCACCTGGGCGGTGTCGGCCCGGTAGCGGGTGGTCTCGAAGCCCTCGAGATCGAGCAGGGCGTTGATGATGGAGTCGGCGGCGGGGAAGCTGAGGCTCGGGGCGGTGGGGAGCCCCAGACGGCGGGCACTGGCGGAGTCGATCGGCCGGTTGCGGAGGGAGTCGGCCAGGGAATCGACGGCCTGCCGACCCGGTGGGGCCCGCTGCACCGGTGGCCGCTGCGCCTCCGCCCGACTCGGCGCCAGGGCCAGGAGGAGCAGGAGCCCGATCGCGGCCGCGCGCGCGGCCGCCTTGAGCCGGCGCCGGTGCACGATCACGGTCCCGAGGTACCCGACCTCGTAGAGGAGAATCAGGGGGGCCGTCATCAGCAGCATCGTGAAGACGTCGGTCCCCGGCGAGAGGACCGCGCCGGCGGCGAACGACAACACGATCGCGTAGCGGCGGAAGCGGCCCAGCATCTTCGGCGTCACCACGCCGAGCATCGCCAGGAGGATGATGACCATCGGCAGCTCGGCCGACAGCCCCATCGCCAGGACCACCTGGAGCACGAAGTCGTAGTACTTCTCGAACGTGATCAGGTTCTCGAAGGAGCCGGCCTGGAACCCGAGCAAGACCTGCAAGGCCCGGGGCACCACGTACACGAAGCTCAGGATCGAGCCGGTGAGGAAGAGGACCAACCCGGCGAAGAGCGACGGGATGACCGCCTTCTTTTCCTTGGCGTAGAGGGCCGGCGAGAGAAAGGCCCAGATCTGCCAGACGATCACCGGCGAAGCCAGCACCAGCCCGGTCACGAACCCGAGCTTGAGCAGGATCATGATCGGCTCGGTGGGCCCCTGCACTACCAGCCGGCCGGTCGGAAGGAGCGGCGTGATCGGCGCCTTGATGATGTCGATCAGCTTGAAGCGATCCACCAGCCAGATCCCGAGACCCACGCCGACGATGAGCGCCGCGAGCGCCTTCAGGATTCGGGATCGGAGCTCCTCGAGGTGATCGAGGAACGGCATTTCGCCAAGGGACCGCGCCATGGAGGGTCCTGCTTACGGCTTGAGGCTCGCCAATCGTTCGCGGGCGAGGTCGGCCTCCTCCGACCGCGGGTACTGCTGAATGACGCGCTGGTACGTCGCGCGTGCCGTGGACGCATCCTGTCGACGTTCGGCCATGAGCCCGATCTTGTACAGGGCGGTCGGCGCCCGGGTGGATTGCGGGAAGCGCTTGACCACCTCGTTGTAGCGGGCCAGCGCCGAATCGGGCGCTTCGGTCTCGAACGTCTCACCGACGTAGTACGTCGCGTCCGGGACGAGGGGGTGGTCCGGGTAGGTCTTCAAGAAATCCAGGAAGGCCCGCCGCGCCAGAATCACGCTGCCCCGGCGGAATTGCTGAAGCGCGCCCTGATACATCTGATCGGCGGAGGGCGCCTGCATCGGGGGCGGCGGAGCCGCGGCGGCCGAATCGGCATGGGTCGAGTCGGCCATCGCGTTCGCGGTCTCGACCTGGGCGGCGGCGGCTCGAGCGTCGAGATTGGCCTGCAACCGGGAAAGCCGGGCCTGGCTCTGCCCGGCAAGCTCCTGGACCTGGAGCAGCTGGCGCTGGATGTCGACCAAGTCGTTGCCCAGCCGGGCATCCAGCACGTGCAGGGCTTGCCGCCCCGCGGCCAGCGAGTCCAGGATGGATTGCTGCAACCGGATGATCCGGGACAGCTCGGCGGCACGGGCCGAGTCCTGCCGCGCGGTCTCGGCGCGGAGGACGGCCACCTGGGTCTCCACCCGTCGAACGTTGCCCTTGGTGGCGCACCCCGCCACCAGGAGGAGACCCGCGACGCCGAGCCGGCGGATCATCTGGGCGCGACCAGGCGCTCGGCGCCGGACACCACCTCGAAGTCGTCACGCCGGTTCTTGGCCCAGGCCGCGTCGTTCTCGCCCCGGTCGACCGGCCGCTCCTCGCCGTAGGAGATGATGTCGACCCGACCGGCGTCAATCCCCTTGGACTCGAGATAGCGCTTGGCCGCCGTCGCCCGCTTGGTGCCGAGCACCAGGTTGTACTCGTCGGAGCCGCGCTCGTCGGCGTTACCCGCAATCCGGATCCGGACGCCCGGGTTGGCCTGCATGATCGCGGCCTTCCGGTCGAGGATCGCGGCATCCATCGAGCTGATCGCGTCCTGATCGTACTCGAAGTGGATCGGCGCCGTGAGCGAGCCCATCAGCTCGGCCCGCATCGCGGCCTCGGCGGCGGAGTTGTCGGCCGGCGGCGGCGGGGGCGGGGCCGGCGCCGGTGCGGGCGGCGGGGCAACGGGTCCGGACGTCGGCTCCGGCGTGGTCTCGGGCTTCTTCTTACCGCACGCGACGGCAAACACCAGCCCGGCGAGAACGAGGGATCGCAGCTGCATGTCAGTCATCTCCCACGTGTGAGCGAACGGGACCAGGAGGGCAGGCGGGCCACCCCAGGCGTGATAATCTGCCGGACCCGACCGGTTTCGAGATCGATGACGAAGAGCTGCCCTCGTCCCGACCGGTTCGATACGAATACCACATGGCGGCTGTCGGGGGCGAAACTCGGGTCCTCGTTCCGGCCCGACGAGGTTCGCTGACGTACCACCCGGCTGGCCAGATCGAAGCTGACGACCTGAGGCACGCCGTCGAACTCCCGGTGAAACACGATGGTGGTTCCGTCAGGTGACCAGTCCGGCGCATACGACGATCCGGTAGATCCAAAGTCGTACGGAACCAGGAGATCCTGGTCCGTGCCGTCGGCCGCCATCGAGTAGATCTGAGGCGACCCGGACCGGTTCGAGACGAACGCGACGCGCCGGCCATCGGGAGAATAGACGGGCGATAGATTTTGCGCAAACCTGCCTGCCGTCAGGCGTTCCGCGCAGCAAAGGTCGGCCACGTTCACGGCGTAGAGGTTCGACGCCTGCTCGGTCATCCGCGAGAACATCAGGCTCCGCCCGTCAGGCGAAAAGGCCGGGGTGATATTCTGCCCCTGGTCGGTCGTCGGGACCACCAACCTGGTTCCGGTGGCGATCGACTGAAGCATGATCACGCCCGGCCCCGGACCGCCCAACTGGGTATACGCCAGCCGCGACCCGTCCGGAGACCAGGTCGGCGACACCACCAGCTGGCCCGGCGGCGTCACCGGCACCGCGCCGTATCCGTCGCTGTCCACCCGATAGACCCGGGCGTCGACCCGGTTGAGGTACAGAATCCGGGTCGCCGCCACGCCCGAGCGCCCGGTGATCCACCCCACCACGTCGTCCGACATCCGGTGCACCGACATCCGGGCCTCGCCCACCCCGGAGCCGTCCACCGGCACGGTCATCTCGTTCCGAACCCGCTCGTTGAGAAGATCGAAGAGACGGATGGTAACATTTCCACTTTCGCCTGAGAGCTCGACTGCCAGCGAGGCGCGAAGTGTCCGATACAGCTCGTAGTTGATCAGCGCGCTATCCGTGGCCGCCACCGGCGCCCCACCGTCCGGCAGGGCGATGATTTCGAACCGGTCGCTGAAATCGAGGTCGCGCGCGAAGATCGACCGGACCGAGTCGATCCCCGGCCCTGGCAGGATCACGATGGCCGGCCGCACGGCCGGGTTGTACTTGCCGTAGAGGACGACTGTGTCGCGAGCCTGGGCTCGCGAGGAGTCCGGTACCTGCGCAGTGGCCGGGCCCGCCAACCCCACGCCGAGCAGTCCCAGGATCAGCCAACGACGCATTAGCGCTCCCTCGGGGTGAAGTGGAAAGCCACGTCGAGGGTCTCCTGCGGCCAACCGGTCGGCAGGGGCCCGAAGGCCTTGTCTCCACCGGCCTGCTCGACCGCCCCCTCGGCCTCGAGGTCGAAGGTGTAGTTCCGTGAGGATCGCACGACTCTGATGTTCGTCACCGAACCGTCCCGCATGATGGTAAAACTCACTTCCGCCGAGAGCGGCAGGCCGGTCGGGGCCGACCAGCGCCGGAGGATCTCGTTCACGATCCGGCGGAGATAGTCCGGGAAAGGAAAGACCTTCCCTTCCACCCGGACGTTGTCGACGTCGTTGCCGGTGCTGGGCGTCGCCCCGGGATTCGGGACCTCCTGGGTCACGGGCTTGGTGGTCGGCTCCACCTTGGGATCGATCTTCTTCGGCACCTTGGGCTTCGGTACCGGTGCCTTCTTCACCTCGGGCTTGGTCGGCGCCACCGGCGGCGGGGGCGGCGCCGGCGGCGTCTCGGCTCGGGGCTTGGGCGCGCGGGTCGGCGCCGGGGCCGCCACCAGCTCGACCGAGTAGATCGTCGGCTGGTAGGATTTCGGCCGGAGCATCACACTCGCCACCAAGGCGGCCAGCGCCGCCAGGTGCACCACCGTCGTCCCCACGAGCCCCACCGCAAAGCCGCCCCGGGGCATGGCCACGGTCCGTCGGAACCTCATCGGCGGACGTCTTCCTCCTCGGTGACCAGGCCCGCCGACGTGATGCCCGCGTCGTGCAGCGCCGCCAGCACCCGGACGACGGTACCGTATGGGACGTTCCGGTCACCCCGAACGTAGACGCTCGACGTGTTCCGTTGATCCACCAGGCGCCGGATGCTCGCCTGAAGCTCGGGATACGACACCCGGATGTTGTCGACCCAGATCTGGCCCTGCCGATCCACGCTGACCACCACGCCGTCCTTCGACGTGATCGGTCGGGCCTCCGCCTTGGGGAGCTCCACGTCCACCCCGCCCTGCATGATCGGCGCGGTGATCATGAAGATGATCAGGAGAACGAAGGCGATATCGACCAACGAGGTGACGTTGATGTCGGCGTTCGGCACGAGCCGCCGCCGCCCACCGAGCCCGCTCCCCAACCCGCCCGCCATGCTAGAGCCACCCCTCACGCGCCATCCAACCCACCAGCGCGGCGCCGAACCCTTCGAGGTCGCCCTCGAACTGGCTCGTCTTCCCGGCGAAGTAGTTGTAGGCCATGACGGCCGGAATCGCCGCAGCCAGGCCGGCCACCGTGGTGATCAGGGCCTCCGCGACGCCGGGCGCCACGGCCGAGATGTTGCCCGACCCCTTGGTGCTGATCCCGATGAAGGCGTCCATGACGCCCAGCACCGTCCCCAGCAGACCCAGGAGCGGACTGACGCTCCCGATGGTCGCCAGCCACGGCACGAACCGGCCGGCCTGGTCGCGTTCGGTCGCGACCTCCTTGCCGAGCACCATCTTGAAGGCCTCGAGCTGGGTGGGCTCGAAGGCGCGGTGCTGAGGCGGCGGCCCATCGAGCACCACCCCGGGCCGAATCTCGTTGTAGAACGTCATCCCCTCGCGGAACAGCCGGTGGAACGGCGAGGCCGGAAGCTTGGCGACCACCCGGTAGGCATCCTGGAGTTTGGGAGCCGCCTCCACGGCCAGGAAGAAGCGCTCCCCCTGGCGCCGCAGACGCCGGAACTGCCACCCCTTGAAGACGATCAAGAACCAGGAGAAAAAGGAGAACACCAGCGTGACGCCGAGGACGATCTTGGTTTCGAGACTGGAGTAGAGGACCAGCTCCCAGACGCTGGCGGGGACCTGCGTCGTGGCTTGCAGCGTCAGAACCATTCCGGCTCCTCGAGGGTTCTATGGGTCCGGCGCGTCGGCGACTCCGGCCGCACCCGCTCGGAGTGAGACGCGCGAGCGCCGCAAATCGTCACAGCGTGGGAAGATAGTAGGACCGGGCCCGGATGTGACGAGGCTTGGTGCCGCCAAAACGACGAGGCCGGGTCGCCCCCGGCCTCGCTTGACTGATTCCCCGCACCCGGCAGCCCGATCAGGGCAGCTTGGCCACCTGCACCACCCGGGTTCCGGGGGCGATGTCCGGCGACACGACGTTGATGATCTTGGCGGTCGACGAATGATCCCGGACATGGACCACCTGAAGGGTGGCCATCAGCTCGTCCATGGTGTCGGCCGCGCCCACCCGGGCATGCGCGTCCCGACGTACCTCGAAGATGTCGCCTCGCGCCACCCCGTCGGCCTTGCCGACGCTGATGAAGATGAAGTCCTGCGGGTGCTTGAGCTCCCGCGGCTCGCGCTGACCGAGGATGGTGCCGGTGACCCCGTTGGTGACGGGCTGCGCCCGCGAGTTGCCGCCGGGGACGAACTTCTCCGCCGGCAGGGCGAACTGGCCGTTCCGGATGGCGCCGTACACCGACACGACGATCGCGATCGCCTGACCGTCGTTCTGGCCGGTGACCCGGGCCATGCCGGTGGGGTAGACGATGTCGCCATAGCCCTTGGGACCCTGGAAAGTCTCACAGATCATCAGGGAGTCGTTGACCGCGTACTGGGCGCCCTCGGGCGGCCGAATGGCGATCGTGGTTCCGAGCATCACGGTGCCGCGCTCGGTCAGGTTGCGGATCTGCTCGGGAGTCACGGCGCCCAGCACCCGGCCGAACGGCAGCGTCTGGTCCTCGGTGAGAAACCCCGCACTGAAGAACTCGCCCGGCCGGAGCGGCCGGTACGGCTGCTCGCGGTAGGTCCGCAGGGCCGTATAGGCGTCAACGCCACGCCTCCGAACGAACAGCGAGTCGTGAGCCGGCTCGGGCCGCTGTTCGGGTTCCTGGATCACGATCGCCGGACGCTCGGGCTGAGGCTGCGGCGTCTGGATCTCGCGACGCGGCGGCTCCTGCCGGGACGGTTGGGCCTTGGGCGGCTCGGCTCGGGCCGGGGCGGCCTTGGGCTCCTCGGCCGGCTTGGCCGGGGCCGCGGCGGCGCCACCTGCCGCCGGAAGCGTCAGCACCATGCCGGGATAGATCTTCTGCGGATCGGAGAGATGGCCGGAATTCGCCTTGAAGATCTCCTGCCAGCGCGCCGCATCGCCGTACATCTCCCGAGCGATCGACATCAGCGTGTCGCCCCGCTTGACCGTGTAGGTCTGGGGCTTCGCCGCCGCCTGGGCCGAGGCCGTCGACAACGGGCCGACGACCGCAGCCAAAGCCAAAACGGCGACGAACACTCTAGAACGGCAGATCGTCATCCTCAGCATCGAGTGCCTCCGGGAAGTCTTCGAAGGACTGGTCCTTCGGCGGCGCCACCGGCGCCCCGGCCGTCGCCTTCGACGGCGAATACGACTCGCCTCCGTCTGAGCCACCCCGACCGGACAGCATGATCAACTCGCGGGCCGAGATCTCGGTGGTGTACCGCGTCTGGCCCTCGCGATCCTGCCAACTCCGGTATTCGATGCTGCCCTCGACGTAGACCTTGTCGCCCTTCTTGCAATAGCGTTCGGCCACGTCAGCAAGATTTGAGCCCTTGTTGTTCCAGAGCACAACCCGATGCCACTCGGTCTTTTCCTGCATTTCCCCCGACTGATTGCGCCACCGGCGGCTCGTGGCCACGGACAGGGTCGCTACCCGCCCGCCGTTCGAGGTGCTGCGGACTTCCGGATCGGCACCGAGGTTGCCAATCAGGGTGGCTTTGTTCAGGCTGCGGCTCATGGACTCCTCCAGGTGACACTGACGGTCGAGTTTGCGGCTGACCCAGCCAAACTATAGGACCGCTAAGTTGTTAGGTCAACCAAAGATACGCTAACGTGGACCGGTTTTACGCCAGGGCGTCGGCGGCCCACCGAAGCACCAGCGCGTTCTCGCGCGGACGACGATAGTAGTGGGGGCGGACACCCGCCGGGCGGAACCCGGCCGATTCGTACAGTGCCCGCGCCGCTCGGTTCGATTCCCTGACCTCGAGAAACACCACCCGGGCGCCGGCCGCCACCATCCGGGCGATACCCGCCGCCAGGAGCGCCCGACCCAGGCCGCCCCGACGGTACTCCGGATGGACCCCCAACGTCAGCACCTCACCCTCCCCCGCGATCGTCCGGGCCAGGAGGTATCCTGCAAGGCGTGATTTCGCCCTCGGATCGTCGACCAGAACCCCGATCACCGTTTCTTCCTGCAACATTTCACGGATCCCGTCTTCCTGCCAGGGATCGGCGAAACAGGCCTGCTCTCCCCCGGCGACGAGGGCCGCGTCGTCAGCCGTCGCGGGACGGAACGACCAGCGGTCGTCCATGCTCCCTCTCCCACTTGGCCTGGGCCTCGGCCGGCCGGCCGTAGGTGGGCTCCCACCCGGCCGGCTCGGCAATCGGCCGCGCCCCGCCCAGCAGGCCCACCAATCCGAGCAGCACCCGGCCGCTGGGAAGCCCGGCCGGCGGGCCGATGCGGCGGGCGGTCCGGGCCCAAGGAAACGCCTCCAGCTGGTCCGGCTCGAGGTCCCCGACCACCAGGTCGACCGCGCCGATGCCGGGGAGCGCCGCCGCGGGGCCGGTCACCCTCGGCGCGAGGAGGGTCTCGACCGCCTCGCCCATAACCCGGTAGACCCCGACGTACAGCTCGCCCCGGAGGGCCGATCCCACGCCGGCGACGAGCCCGCCCCCGCTGGCGCCGGGCGCGCCGACGGCGCGGACCAGCAGGGTCGACGCGGTCCAGAGTGGGAGCCCTCGAGTCCGGGCCAGCCCCTTGGCGAAGGCCGCGGTGACCCTCAGTCCGGTGAAGCTCCCCGGCCCGTCGCTCACCACCACGCCCTCGAGCTGGCCGAGATCGGCGCCGACCTCGGCCAACGCCTCGACCACCAGCGGGCCGAGCCGGCCCGCGTGCCGGCGCGCTCCGACCAGCTCCCGCTCCGCGAGCGTGCCGTCCGGCCCCCGCACCGCGATCGACAGCCGGGCCGATGCGGAGTCGATGGCGAGGAGCGCGGTCACGGTGCCTCCGTGGTCAGGATCCGGACGTCGGGGTCGTCGGCGTGGGCCAAGCCGATCCGGCGGGTGGGCGGCGGGGCCCAGGCCTCCGCCCGCTCCGGCCACTCCACCAGCAGCAGGTCTCCGCTCGCGAGGGTCTCCCAGTCGAGGTCAGCCGCGTCGTCGGGGCGGCGAAGCCGGTAGCAATCCACGTGATAGATCGGCCCTCGGGGCGCCTCGTACCGGTGGACCAGGTCGTAGGTGGGGCTGGTGGCGGGGTGAGCCACGCCGAGGGCCCGGGCGATGGCCTGCACCAAGGTGGTCTTGCCGGCGCCGAGGTCGCCCTGGAGCCAGAGGACCTGTCCGGGGGAAGATCCCGGCCCAGCGCCTCACCCCAGGCCACCAGCTCGGCCTCGGTCAGCGTCCGATGCACCGGGGTTGCCCCAAGATCGGATCGGCGAGGCACCTAACGACTCCCCGACCGGGCCCGGCGCCGGGGCGGTCCGGCCGTCGGCCGGGCGACGTTCCCGGAATCCAGGGCCCGGAGCTCGTTGAGCTGGTCGCGGAGCATGGCGGCCAGTTCGAACTCCAGGTTGGCCGCCGCCTCGCGCATCTGCTGCTCCAGGGCCTGCATCGCGGCCGCTCGCCGGGCCGGGTCGCGAAGATCGTCGAACAGCGTCCGCTTCTCACGGGTGGGCTTCTCGGTCCGGGCATCGGCCACGTGGGTGGTGAGCCGGACCTCCTCGGTCGACTTGACGATCGAGGTGGGCGTCAGACCGTGGGTCTCGTTGTAGGCGAGCTGGATCGTCCGGCGCCGGTCCATCTCGTCGAGGGCTCGGCGCATGGACCCGGTCACTCGGTCCGCGTAGAGGATCCCGAGGCCGTTCACGTGCCGGGCGGCGCGGCCGACGGTCTGGATCAGCGAGCGATCGCTCCGGAGGAAACCCTCCTGGTCGGCGTCGAGGATCGCCACCAGCGACACCTCGGGCAGGTCGAGCCCTTCGCGGAGCAGGTTGATGCCCACCAGCACGTCGAAGTCGCCCAGCCGGAGTCCCCGAAGGATCTCCATCCGCTCGATGGCGTCGATGTCGGAGTGGAGATAGCGCACCCGGATCCCGACTTGTTGGAGGTAATCGGTCAGGTCTTCCGACATCCGCTTGGTGAGCGTGGTCACCAGCACCCGGTCATGGCGGATCACCCGCTCCCGAATCTCACCCAACAGATCGTCGACTTGCCCCTTCACCGGCCGGATCTCGACCTGCGGGTCGACCAGGAAGGTCGGTCGGATGATCTGCTCCACCACGTTCGGCCCCGAGAGCCCGAGCTCGTATTCGCCAGGGGTGGCGGACACGGTGAGCAACTGGGGCACCAGCCGCTCGAACTCGTCGAAACGGAGCGGGCGGTTGTCGAGCGCCGACGGCAACCGGAAGCCGTACTCGACCAGCGTCTCCTTCCGGGCCCGATCGCCGTTGGACATCCCGCCGATCTGCGGCAGGGTCACGTGCGACTCGTCCACCACCACCAGGAAATCGGCCGGAAAGTAGTCGAACAGGCAGGCCGGCCGGTCGCCCGGGCGCCGCTCGCTCAGGTGCCGGGAGTAGTTCTCGATCCCGGGACAGGTCCCGATCTCGAGCAGCATGTCGATGTCGAAGTTGGTCCGCGACTCGAGACGCTGCGCCTCGAGCAGCCGCCCGGCGGTCCGGAACTCGAGCAACCGCTCCGCCAGCTCCGCCCGGATGGCCCGGACGGCGCGCTCCACCGCCGGCCGCTCGGTGACGTAGTGGGTGGCCGGGTAGATGGCGCACTGCGCCAGCTGGCTGATGGTCGTACCCGTGGTCGGATGGACCTTGGAGATCCGCTCGATGGTGTCGCCCCAGAGCTCGACCCGCACGGCCTGCTCGTCGTAGGCCGGATAGATCTCGACGGTGTCGCCCCTGACCCGGAAGGTGCCGGGACCGAACGAGACGTCGTTCCGGGTGTACTGGACCGCGACCAGGTCGGCGAGAATCTGATCCCGCCCCTTCTCTTCGCCCACCCGGAGCGAGAACATGTTGCTCCGATAGGTGATCGGGTCGCCCAGGCCGTAGATGGCGCTGACCGTCGCGACGATCACCACGTCTTCCCGTTCCATGAGACTCGACGTGGCCCGGAGCCGGAGCGACTCGATGTCCTCGTTGATCGAGGCGTCCTTCTCGATGTAGAGGTCGGTGGCCGGGACGTAGGCCTCGGGCTGGTAGTAGTCGTAGTACGAGACGAAGTACTCGACCGCGTTCCGAGGCAGGAACTGCTTGAGCTCGCCGTAGAGCTGCGCGGCGAGGGTCTTGTTGTGCGACATGACCAGCGTGGGCTTCCCGTAGTGCGCGATGACGTGGGCGAGGGTCATCGTCTTGCCCGAGCCGGTCACGCCGAGCAGGGTCTGGTGCTTGTGGCCGCGGGTCAGGCTGTCGACCAGGGCGGAGATGGCCTGGGGCTGGTCACCGGCGGGAGCGAACGGAGCTTCGACTTCGAATCGCGACATGGCCGGAAAGTATATCGGCCTTTGTTCGGGGGCTAGAGGGGAGGATGGTGAGTAGAGAGTTGGGAGTAGGGAGTAGGGAGTGAGTTGGGAGTTGGCAGTAGGGGGGAGGAAGGAGGAGCGGGAGGGAGGGAGGGAGGGAGGGAGGGGGTCGGAGGTGGGAGGGAGGAGGGCGGAGGGGGAGGTGGGAGGGAGCGCGTTGGGGGTGGAGAGTGGGAGGACTTTGGAGTGGGGGCTTCCGGTGTGGACGGCGGCCTTGCGGGTGCCCGAGGCGGGGAGCATTCGGGCCCCCCGGGAGGGCGCGGCCGGGTCAGAGACCCATGGCGGTGATCCACTTCCATTGGTCGTCGCTCACCGGCATCACCGAGAGCCGGGGCAGCCGGACCAGTTCCCACCCGGCGAAGCGGGGATCGGCCTTGATGGCGGCGAGGGTGACCGGGCCCTCGAGGGGCCGAACGGGCACCAGGTCGACGACGACCAGCTTGGGATCGCCGGCCTTGGGGTCGGGATAGGCGCCCTTGACGACCTTGGCGATTCCGACGACAGCCTTCTCCTTGCCGGTGTGGTAGATGAAGACCTCGTCGGCGGCCTGCATGGCGCGGAGGTGCTTCAGCGCGACCGGGTTGGCGACGCCGTCCCAGACGGAACGCTTCTCGCGAACCAGGTCGGCGTAACTGAAGGTGGTGGGCTCGGTCTTGAGCAACCAGCGCATGATAGGGACTCGGAGTAGGGAGTGGTGAGTAGGGAGTGGTGAGTAGTGGGGCGGCGGCAATTCTGGTTCAGGGTCGGGCGGCGGACCCGCGCACGGTCCGCCGCTCCTGCCGGGCTCGGAGCGCTTGGATCAGACCGGTGAGCAAGCGCCCCACCTCGGGCAGCAGCGTCAGGTCGGCCACGGAGCCACGCGGCAGGTAGCCGAGGCGTTCGGCCAAGGCCAGATGGCTATCCAGCTCCGCGGCCGAGGCTCGCGCGATCTGAAGGGCCTGAAGGTACTCGCGGGTGTGGGCTCGCGCCGCCCCCTCGGCGATGTTCGCCGGGATCGACGCCGCTGCCCGCCGGAGCTGCTCCTGAAGCCCGTACCGCTCGTCGGGCGGGAGCGCGGCCGCCAAGGCATGGACCTCGACCGCGAGGTCGAGGCTCTTCTGCCAGACCACGAGATCCCGATGGGTTCGAACGACGGTCGGCTTCGGCACGGTCACTCCAGTCCGAGGGCGTTCAAGCTAACCCGCCAACACCCCCTCCCCCAACCATTTTTCCACCCCCCGTACCCAAACCCCGCCCCGCCACCGTTCCGCCTACTCCCTACCGCCTACTCCCTCCCTACTCCCGACTCCCAATTCCCGACTCCCTATCCGACCTCCCTCCGATCCACCGTCTGCACCCCCTTCACCCGCCGGACGGCCTTGAGCACCTTGGCCAGGTGGGGCAGGTTCTCCACCTCCACGAAGACGGTCCCGAAGGCCCCGCCGTCCTTGGTGTGGAGGTCGGCCCGCCGGATGTTGGTGCCGGTTTCGCTGATGGCCTGGAGGATGTCGGCGTAGAGCCCCCGCCGGTCCAGGGCACTCACCACCAGCCGGACGGCGTACGACTCGCCCTCCTGCTCCTGCCAGTCGATCTCGACCCGCCGGTCGCCCTCTTTCAGGTTGAGCAGGTTGGGGCAGTCGGCCCGGTGGATCGAGATGCCCCGCCCCTGGGTCACGTAGCCCACCACCGGGTCGCCGGGCACGGGCTGGCAGCACTGGGCGTAGCGAACCAGCATCCCGTCGATACCCTGGATCCGGATCCCCCGCCCCAGGCGGATCCGGTTGAGCATCCGGCCGAATACGGTCGGCTTGGGCTCCCGGAGGTCCTCCTCGGTCAAGGCCGGGAACAGGGCCCGCATGACCTGGCCGATCGCCAGGTCGCCCCGGCCGATCGCGGTCTCCAGGGCTTTGCCGTCGGCCAGGCCGAGGGTCTTCCCGGCCTGCTCCAGCTGGGCGCCGTCGGGCATGGTGAGCCGCCGCCGCCGGATCTCCCGAGCCAGGATGTCGCTGCCGAGGCCCACGCTGAGGGTCTCTTCCTCGTGCCGGATCCACTGCTTGATCTTCTGGCGGGCCCGGCCGGTCCGCACGTGGCTCAGCCAGTCCCGGCTCGGCTTGGCGTTGGGCGAAGTGAGGATCTCGACCGTGTCGCCGTTCTTGATCTCCCGGTGGAGGGGCGCGATCCGGCCGTTGATCTTGGAGCCCTGGCAGTGGAGACCGACCTCGGTGTGCACGTGGAACGCGAAGTCGATCGCGGTGGCACCCTTGGGCAGCTGCTTGACGTCGCCTTCCGGGGTGAAGACGAAGATCTCGTCCTGGTAGAGATCGAGTTTCAGGAACTCGAGGAATTCTTCCTGACTGTGGGCGTCCTGCTGGAGCTCGAGCAGCTGGCGGAACCACTCGAAGTGCTCGTCGAGCTCGTCGCGCTTGGGCCGGTCGTCCTTGTAGAGCCAGTGAGCCGCGATGCCGTACTCCGCGGTCCGGTGCATCTCGTGGGTCCGGATCTGAACCTCGTAGAGCTGGCCGTTGGGACCGAAGATCGTGGTGTGGAGGGACTGGTAGCCGTTCGATTTCGGGCTGGCGATGTAGTCCTTGATCCGCTCCTGGAGCGGCGTCCAGGTATGGTGCAGCACGCCGAGGACGTGATAGCACTCGGGGACGGTGGCGACCGTAACCCGGAGCGCCATCATGTCGTACACCTCGTCGAACGGGGTGCCCCGTTTCTTCATCTTCTGGTAGATCGACCAGAGGTGCTTGGGCCGGCCGGTGACCTCGAACTCCTTGATCCCGCTCCGCCGGAGCTCCTCGTCGAGCGGCTGCCTGAGGGCCTCGACCATGGACTCCCGCTCCGCCCGCTTGGACGCGACCTGGCGGGCCAGCGAGGAGTACTCCTCGGGCTCCAGGAACTTGAAGGCCAGGTCCTCGAGCTCGGCTTTGACCCGTGCCATCCCGAACCGGTGGGCCAAGGGGGCATAGATCTCGCGGGTCTCGGTCGCGATCCGGGCCCGCCGCTCGGCCGGCAGGTGCTCCAGGGTCCGCATGTTGTGGAGCCGGTCGGCCAGCTTGATGATGATGACGCGGGCGTCCCGGGCGATCGAGATCAGGAGCTTCCGGTAGTTCTCGACCTGCTCGTCGGCCCGGGAGCGGAAGGTCAGGTGGGAGATCTTGGTGAGGCCGTCGACCAGCTCGGCCACCTCGGTGCCGAACTCGGCCGAGATGTCGTCGACGCTGACCTCCGAGTCTTCCACGACGTCGTGGAGGAGGGCTGCCGCGATCGAGGTGGAGTCGAGGAGCTGGCCGACCAGGATGGTGGCGACCGCGATCGAGTGGGAGACGAACTCCTCGCCGGACATCCGCTTTTGGCCCCGGTGGGCCGAGCTGGAGAAGCGGAGCGCCCGATCGATCAAGTCGAGATCGAGCCGGTCGGCGTGTCGCTCGACCGCCGCCCGGAACTCGCCTGCCTTGTCGACCACCGCCTCGGTCACAGAAACCCCTGCGTCGCGAAACTCGTCCACCGGTCGCCGGCCACGATCACGTGGTCGAGCACCGGAATCCCCACGACCTCACCCGCGGCGACCAGCTGCCGGGTAACCGCCCGATCCTCCGCCGAGGGCGTGGGATCGCCACTCGGGTGGTTGTGAATCAGGATGATCCCCGCGGCCGCTTCCGCCATGGCGGCCCGGAACACTTCCCGCGGATGCACCAGCGAGCCGTCCAGGACGCCGCGGGTCACCAGGACCGCTTTGAGCAGGTCGTGTTGGCTGCTCAGGGCGAGGATGTGGAATTCCTCGACCTCGAGGTCCCGCAGTCGATCGCTCACCGCCCGCACCGCGTCTTCGGGACAGCGGATCCGGCTCGAGGCCGGTCGGGCCTCCCGGGCCATCCGGTACCCGAGCTCGAGCGCGGCGACCACCCGACTGGCCTTGGCCCGCCCGATCCCACCCGTCCGCATCAGCTCGGCGGGGCTCCGCCGGGCCAGCCGCCGGAGCGATCCCCCGGCCGTATCGGCAAGGGAGGACGCCACTTGGAGCGCCCCCTGCCGAGTCGTGCCGGTTCCTATCAGAATGGCGAGCAGCTCGGCGGCAGTCAATGAGGCGGCCCCCTCGCGCCAGAGGCGCTCGCGGGGCCGGTCGACTTCGGCGGCAAGGGAACGCACGGGCGGGGTCATCCGCCCAAAGTAGGCCCCGAACCGGTGAACCCGGGTGTCGTGACACCGCCCCGGGGTGACAAGAAAACGGGGCCGGATCATCTCCGGCCCCGCCGGGGCTCAGCCTTTGGCCCCATGGCACTTCTTGTATTTCTTACCCGATCCGCAGGGGCAGGGCTCGTTTCTCCCCACCACCGGGACGGCGCCCCCGGAGGGCCCGAGCCGGCCGACCGAGCTGGCCACCACCGGCGCCGCCCCGGAGGGCGACGACGCCGGGGCCGACGGAGCATGGGCCGGCTCGGCGAAGAGATCGTCGGTGGCCACCCGCGGCGGCGGGGGCAGCGCCGGTCCACCCAGGGCCGGACCACCCCCGGGCTGTCCCGGAGGCGGGGGGGGGCGCCGGGGCGGCGGCGGGCCCTCGACGTTGACCTGGACCTTCAGGTAGCGCTCGGTGAACGAGGTCCGGAGATCGCGCATCAGGTCCTCGAACATGTCGAAGGCCTCTTTCTTGTACTCCACCAGCGGATCCCGCTGGCCGTAGGCCCGGTACTGGATCGCGTTCCGGAGCTGGTCGAGATCGTAGAGGTGGTCCTTCCACTTCTCGTCGATCACCGAGAGCGTCACCTGCGACAGCACCTGCTGGTCCACGTCTTCGATCCCGATGCTCCGGCCGAAGTCCTTGAGATAGTCGATCTTCCGCTGGATGGCCGCCTCGCCCTCGGCGTGGACCGCGTCGACCAGCTTCTCGAGCGACGGGGTGGCCTTGGCGTCGGTGATGGCGTCGACCGTGACCACGAACTGGAGGGCGAGCTGGGCGGCGAGCCCCGACCGATCCCAGTCTTCCGGTTCCTTGGTGTCGATCAGGAAGCTCCGGACGAAGGTCTCGAGCGCCTCGCCGATCATCCGGCGGGCCTCGGCCCGGAGTTCCTCACCTCGCTCGAGCGCGAACAGCCGGAGCGAGTAGATCACCTCGCGCTGCTGGTTCATCACGTCGTCGTACTCGAGCAGCCGCTTCCGTTGCTGGAAGTTCTGGAGCTCGACCCGCTTCTGGGCCGACTCGATGGCCGCCGTCACCAGCTTGCCGGTAATGACCTCGCCTTCCTCGGCCCCGGTCCGGTCCATGTACCGGGCGATCCGGTCGGTGCCGAAGAGCCGCATCAGGTCGTCTTCGAGCGACAGGAAGAACAGCGAGGCGCCGGGATCGCCCTGACGGCCGGACCGACCCCGGAGCTGCCGGTCGATCCGCCGCGACTCGTGCCGTTCGGTGCCGATGATGTGGAGCCCGGCTTCGGGCTGGGTCAGGTCGAGGTCCTTGCCCAGTTTGATGTCGGTGCCGCGGCCGGCCATGTTGGTTGCGATGGTAGTCGACCCGCGCTGCCCCGCCCCGGCCACGATCTCCGCTTCGCGCTGGTGGTACTTGGCGTTCAGCACCTCGTGCCGGAGCCCCCGCCGCTTGAGCATCTTGCTCAGCGTCTCGGACACTTCCACCGAGGTGGTGCCGATCAGGATCGGCCAGCCCATCTCGTGTACCCGGGCCACCTCGTCGGCGACCGCGTTGTATTTCTCCCGCCGGGTCTTGTAGATCCGGTCGGGCTGGTCGTTCCGGCAGATCGGCTTGTTGGTCGGGATCACCATCACGTCGAGCCCGTAGATGGAGTAGAACTCCGACTCCTCGGTCTCGGCCGTGCCGGTCATCCCGGCCAGCTTGTCGTACATCCGGAAGTAGTTCTGGATGGTGATCGTGGCGAGGGTCTGGGTCTCGCCCTTGATCTGGACCTGCTCTTTGGCCTCCACCGCCTGGTGGAGCCCGTCCGACCAGCGCCGCCCCGCCAGCACCCGCCCCGTGAACTCGTCGACGATCAGGACCTGATGGTCCTGAACGATGTAGTCGACATCCTTCTCGTAGAGGGCGTGAGCCTGGAGCAGCTTGTGGATGATGTGGAGCTTCTCGCTCTTGACGGCGTAGGCGGTCTCCACTTCGACCCGACGATCGCGCTTCTGGATCGGATCGAGCTCGGGGTCGCGCTCGATCTCGTGCACGATCTCGGAGATGTCAGGGACGACGAACAGCTGGGGGTCGCCCGGCGACATGGCCGTGGTGCCCAGATCGGTCAGATGGACCGAGTGGCCCTTCTCGTCGAGGACGAAGTAGAGCGGGTCCTCGATGTCGCGGAACTCCTGCTGCTTGATCGGGAGCTTGCGGTCGGCCAGATAGCGGAGCTCCGCCTGTTGGACCAGCTGCTTGACGCCGGTCTCGTTGAGGAGCTTGAGGAGCTTCTTGTTCTTCGGCATGCCGAGCTGGGCCTGATAGAGCTTGTACCCGGCTTCGGTCTTGGTCTTGTCGTTCGCGAGGAGCGGCTCCGCCTCGGCGATGAGCTGGTTCGCGACCTGGGTCTGACGCCGGACCAGGTCGCCCACCATGCCGTTGAAGTCGCTGTACTTGGCGTCGCCTTCGTTCCCCACCGGCCCCGAGATGATGAGCGGCGTCCGGGCCTCGTCGATCAGAATCGAGTCGACCTCGTCGGCGATCGCGTAGGCGTGCTCCCGCTGGACCCGCTGGTCGAGGGAGAACACCATGTTGTCGCGGAGATAGTCGAACCCGAACTCGTTGTTGGTGCCGTAGGTGATGTCGGCCAGATAGGCCGCCCGACGCTCCGGGGTCGACGGCTCGGTGTCGTCGATGCACGCGACCGTGAGGCCGAGGTACGTGAAGACGTGTCCCATCCACTGCGAGTCGCGGCGGGCCAGGTAGTTGTTGACCGTGATCAGGTGAGCCCCCCGCCCGGTCAGCGCGTTCAGGTAGAGCGGCAGCGTGGCCACCAGCGTCTTGCCTTCACCGGTCGCCATCTCGGCGATCTTGCCCTGGTGAAGGGCGATCCCGCCGATCAGCTGCACGTCGTAGGGCACCATGTCCCAGGCGAGCTCGCGCCCGGTCACCATCACCGCGGTCCCCAACAACCGGCGGCAGGTCTCCCGCACCGTGGCGAACGCCTCGGGGAGGATCTCGTCGAGGACGGTCTCGAGCACCTTCTTGTATTCGACGTCGAGCTTGTGGAATTCGTCCTCGAGCCTCACCCGCTCGGTCGGATCGGCGCACTCGTGCTTCTGGGCCCGAATCTCATCCAGCTTGGTCCGGACGGCGGCGGTCCGCTCCGCGATGATGCCCCGGAGCTTGGCGGTCTGCCCTTGGAGCTCCGCTTCGCTCAGGCCGCTTAGCTCCCCCTCGATCCGGTGAATCTCGGCGACGGTCGGCCCCATCCGCTTGGCGGTACGGACGTGACGGTTCCCGAAAACTTTGGTAAATGCTGTCTTCAACATCAGTTACGTTTCCCGGTACAGGGCGTGGGCCGCGATGTAACGGTCCACCGACTCGGGGACCCAATAGCGGATCGATCGCCCCCGGCGGACCCGCTCGCGCACTTCAGTGGATGATATATCGATTCGGGGCACGGTGACGACCCGCGCCGCCAGCCCTCGAGGGACGTCCTCCCCCAATCGGACCAGTGCGACCACCTCCGCTAGTGACCGAATTTCGGCCGGTTCGCGCCAGGAATCGAACAGCGCGATGGCGTCGAGACCGACCGCCAGGCTCATCCTCGCCCCGGGAAACCGCTCGACATAGGCTCGAAGCGTGTCCACGGTGTACGAGGGGCCGTCCCGGTTCACCTCGCAGGGATCGGCCACCAGATCGGTCCGACCGTCGACCGCGAGCGCGACCATGGCGAGGCGGTCAGAGGCCGGCGCCCGGTGTCGGCCCACCTTGAAGGGCTGCTGGCCGGTCGGCACCAATCGCACCGAATCGGCGTCGAGCTCTTCGCGCGCGGCGCCGGCGACGATCAGGTGCCCGTGGTGGATCGGGTCGAATGATCCCCCGAAGACGACCAGGTGCATTCAGTGAGCGCCGGGTGCCGTGGAATCCGCCGCCTGGGTCGCCGGACAGAGCCGGATGGGGCCGCCCGGCTCGGGGTGGAAGCGGGCGATGTAGCCGCACGCTTCCTTGAGGTCTTCCTCGTACCCGAGCTTCTGGTAGGCTTCGACCAGCTTCCCGAGCGCGTCCGGGACGATCTCGGCCCGGGGGTAGTCCGCGACGACGCTCCGGAGCATGAGGATCGCGGACTCGTACGCCTTGAACTTGTAGTAGAACAGCGCGCTCCGATACTCCTTGAACGCGAACTGCTCGTTCAGCTCGCTCACGCCCAGCTGCGCCCGCTTGGCGGCCTCGGAGCTGGGATAGCGCGCGATCACTTCCTGGTAGACGCCGAGCGCCGTCTGCCCGTAGGTCGGATCGAGCTCCGGGTTCCGCCAGAGCGCCGCGTAGGCGTCACCGGCCCGGAGCAGCGCGTCGGGCGCCAACGAATCCTGGGGCGTCTCGTCGGCGATCCGGCGAAAGATCCGGACCGCATCGAGCTCGGTCCCCTCCGCCAAAGCGATCTCGGCCTGGAAGAACCGGAGCCTGGAGTAGCGCGGGTCGGTGGCCGCCAGCCCGGTGCCGACCCGATCGAAGGCCTTCCGCGCGTCGCCCCAATGTCCGTTGTTGAACTCGCCCACCCCCACCTGCCAGAGTGAGTCGATGGTCCGAGGGGAGTTGGCGAGCACCGGCGGTGGGGCCGCCGATTTCTTGCCGTGGCCAAAGGGCCAGCACCCGCCGAGCACCACCAGGGCCAGGGCCAGCAACGCGAATCGACGGATCATGCCCCGCCTCCCGAAGGGCCGGCCGACGCCGAGCCCAGCTCGTTGAGGCGGGTCGCCGCCATGGTCCGAAGGCTGTCGGGGACCGACGCCCCCGCCAGCACCGACTGATAGGCCACCGACGCCCCGATCGCGTCGCCTCGCAGGAGGCGGGCGTCCCCCCGCCCGATCTGGGCCCGCCAGCTGCGCGGGGTTCCCGACTCCACCGAGAGCACGGCCTCGAACCAGCGCTCGGCCTGATCGGCCTGCTGGGTGGTCAGCGCGTCGAGGCCGAGCACCAGGGCGCAGAACGCCAATCCCTCCCGGGCCTCGGTTCGAACCCGGGACCGCTCGGTCCGTCGGAGCACGCTCTGGTAGCTCCGCGCGGCACCGTCGCAGGCCGTGGTGGTCCGTTGGGCGTTGGCGTAGCGGAGCAGGAGCGAGTCGACCGCGCTGGCGTTGGGCGCCGTCGCGAGGGCCGCGGGTGCCAGGCTCGCGAACTCCGCCGGGCCGACCGCCGGCCCGCTGACGGACACCTGGGCGAGCCGCCCCAAGGGGCGGGTGGGCGCGACCTCTCGGAGCGCCCGGACCGCTCGGGGCACGATGGCCGCCTGGCCGTCGCCTCCCCGGGTCGCGGCGTCGACCACGTGCTCGAGGCCGACGGCGGCTTCAGTGGCCCGGCTTGGATCGGAGGTCGCGAGCTCGCGGTAGGCGTCGATCGCGGCGCCGAGATCGGGCGCTTTGAGCGCGGCCAGGCCGGCCTTGGCCCAGACCCGGCTCCGGGGCCCGCTCTTCTGGGCGGCCTGATATTCGGCCAGGGCCTTGGCGTACTGGCCATCGCGGAAGGCCTCGTCACCCAGACGCTCGTGGTCGGCGGCGGCGAAGCTGCATCCCGAGACCAGCATGGCCATCCCCATCAGGAAGCGGAGCCTCACGAAACCAGCCGCTCCGCCATCGCCAGATAGGCCCCCACGCGGGCGTTGTCCGGGCGGCGCCGAAGACACTGGGCCCAGATCTCCTGAGCCCCGGTGGCATCGCCGGAGAGGTAGTGGGCCAAGCCGAGGGTGGCCTGGGCGTCGATGAAATCGGGCTGGACGCTCACGATCCGCTCCAGCTCTTCGCGGGCCTCGAGCGGCCGGCCCACGTCGAGCAGGAAGCGGGCGAGCCGGTAGCGAAGATCGTGGAAATCCGGGCCGAGCTCGACGGCCCGCCGGTACTGCTCGATGGCCGGATGGAGCGCGCCGGCGTCGGCGTAGGCGTCGCCCAGCGTAGCGTGCATGTTGGCCAGCCGGGCGGCGACCGGCCGCGAGAAGCCGCCCAGGGCTCCTTGCCCCAGCGCCGCGGCCCGCTGAAACGAGGCGTCGGCTTCGGCCGTGCGGCCCAGCTCCACCAGGATCACTCCCCGATGGACCAGGGCGTCGACGTAGCGGGGGTTCAGCTCGAGGGCCTGGTCGAAGTCCTCCAGGGCGCGCTCGGTCTGACCGAGCAGCGAGAGGCAGACCCCCCGCAAATGCAGAGCGTCCGCGAAGGCACGACCGCCTTCGAGGATCTCGTCGAGCAGATGCACTGCGCCGTAATAGTCCTGGACCGTGAAGCGCTCACGGGCCTGCTGGAGCAGATGCTCAGTGCTGACTTTCATAGAAGTTTCGACACCACTCCACGAAACGGGCGATCCCCTCGTCGAAGCCGACCCGAGGGGCGAACCCCAGTACCGAGCCCGATTTGGTCAGGTCGGCGTAGGTCAACTCGACGTCCCCCGGCTGCATCGGGAGCCACTGAACCCGGGGGGTGATTCCCAGCGCCCCGGACAGCGCCGCGACCAAATCGCGGAGCGGCACGGGTCGATGTCCCCCGAGATTGAAGTGCTCGACGCCGACCGGAGCGCTCGCCGTCCAATCGATGGCCGCCACCGTACCTGCCACGATGTCCGAGCAGTAGGTGTAGTCGCGGGCCTGGCTCCCGTCGCCGAAGAGCGTCAGCGACTCCCCCTGGAGCATCCGCCGGGTGAACCCGTGGATCGCGAGATCCGGACGCTGCCGGGGGCCGAACACAGTAAAATAGCGGAGTGAGGCCACTTTGAGACCCACCAGGGGTGCCATGGCCACCAGGAGCAGCTCCGCGGCCCGTTTGGTGGCGGCGTAGGGAGACACCGGGCAGAGGGCCTCGGCATCCTCCCGGAAGGGGGCCGGCGTGGAATTGCCGTACACCGAGGAGGAGGATCCGAAGGCCAGCCGGGTGGCCCCGGCCCGGCGCATGGCCTCCACCACCGCGGCCGTGCCCTGGACGTTCGTCCGAGCGTACCCCACCGGGTCGGCGATCGAGGGCCGGACCCCCGCCTTGGCCGCCAGGTGGGCCACCACCGTATCGGGCGTCAGCAGGCCGGTCACGGTGTCGACCTCGGCCACGTCGGCTTCGACCAGCCGGAAGCCGGCTTCGCGGCGGAGCCGGGCCAGGTTGGCTTCCTTGTACGGGCGGGGGTAGAACGGATCGAAACAGTCGACCCCGATCACCTCGTCGCCCCGGGCCACTAGCGCCTCGGCCAGGTGCGAGCCGATGAAACCGGCCGCCCCGGTCACCAGCACCCGGGTCATGCGCCGACGACGGACCGGAAGTAATCGATGGTCCGAACCAGCCCTTGGCGGAGGTCGACGTTGGCCTCCCAGCCCAGGACCTCACGGGCGATGGTGATGTCGGGCCGGCGGACCTTGGGATCGTCGGTCGGGAGGGGCTCGTACTCGATCGGGGAGGCGCTGCCGGTCATCTCCTTCACCAGCCTGGCCAGCTCGAGCACGGTGAACTCGGCCGGATTCCCGATGTTGGTCGGGTCGACCCGGTCGCTCTGGAAGAGGCGGTAGATCCCCTCGATCAGGTCGGAGACATAGCAGAAGGAGCGGGTCTGGTTCCCCTGGCCGTAGACCGTGAGGGGCTCTCCCTTGAGCGCCTGCACCACGAAATTCGACACGACCCGGCCGTCGTACGGGCGCATCCGGGGCCCGTAGGTATTGAAGATCCGGACGATCCGGGTCTCGACCCCGTGATAGCGGTGATAGGCCATGGTCATCGCTTCGGCGAACCGCTTGGCCTCGTCGTAGACCCCCCGCGGACCGACCGGATTGACGTGGCCCCAGTAGCTCTCGGGCTGGGGATGGACCTGGGGGTCGCCGTAGACCTCCGAAGTCGACGCCAGGAAGTACCGAGCGCCTTTCGCCTTGGCGACCCCCAGGGTGTTGTGGGTGCCGAGCGAGCCGACCTTGAGGGTCTGGATGGGGAGCTGGAGATAGTCGATCGGGCTGGCCGGCGACGCGAAGTGCAGCACCCCATCGAGGTGCCCGTCGACCGAGACGTACTTGGAGACGTCGTGCTCGATCAACTCGAACCGATCGTCGCCCTCGAGGTGCTTGAGGTTGTCGGGCGAGCCGGTGATGAAGTTGTCCATCCCGACGACCTCGTGGCCGTCGGCGAGGAAGCGGTCGGTCAGGTGCGAGCCTAGGAACCCGGCGGCGCCGGTGATCAGCACGCGCATGCCTACCCCCGACCGATCCCGCGATAGGTGAAGCCCAGACGGGCCATCCGGTCGGGGTCGAAGAGGTTCCGGCCGTCGACGATGATCGGCCGGGTCAGCTCGTTGCGGAGCCGGTCGAAGTCGGGGTTCCGGTAGACCAGCCACTCGGTCACGATCACCAGCGCCTCGGCCCGGGCCACCGCATCGTAGGGGTCCTTGCCGAACTGCACCCGGTCGCCAAACAGGTCCCGGGCCACGTCCATCGCCTTGGGATCGTGGGCGGTGACCGACGCCGCCCGCCGCCAGGATCCGCTCGATCAGCGGGATCGAGGGGCTCTCCCGCATGTCGTCGGTCTCGGCCTTGAAGGCCAGGCCCCAGACGGCGATCCGCTTGCCCGCCAGGCTGCCACCGAACGCCGCGTGCACCTTGTCGAGCAACACCAGCTTCTGGCGCTCGTTGACCGCCTCGACCGCCTCCCAGAGCACCGGAGCCGATGCCCAGGTCCTTGGCCGTCCGGATCAGCGCCTTGACGTCCTTCGGAAAGCACGAGCCGCCGTACCCGGGCCCCGGGAAGAGGAACGCCGAGCCGATCCGCTGGTCGCTGCCGATGCCCTTGCCGGACGCAGGTCCACGTCGGCACCCACCAGCTCGCAGAGGTGCGCCATCTGGTTCATGAACGAGATCCGGGTGGCCAGCATCGCGTTGGCGGCGTACTTGGTGACCTCGGCCGAGGGGATGTCCATGAACAGGATCGGGTTACCGGTCCGGACGAAGGGCGCGTAGAGCTGCGCCAGCGCCTCCCGGGCCTCGTCGGAATCCACCCCGACCACCACCCGGTCGGGCTTCATGAAGTCCTCGATCGCCGCGCCTTCCTTGAGGAACTCCGGGTTGGAGCAGACCGAGAACCCGATGTTCGGTCTCGGCCTGGATCGCGGCCCGCACCTTCTCGGCGGTGCCCACCGGCACGGTCGACTTGGTGACCACGATCTTGGGCTCGGTCATGTGCTTGCCGACGGCCGTGGCCACCGCCAGCACGTGCTTGCAGGTCGGCCGAGCCGTCCTCGCCGGGGGGCGTACCCACCGCGATGAAGATCACCCGCCCATGGTGCACGGCTTCGGCCACGTCGCCGGTGAACTCGAGCCGGCCTTCGGCCTGGTTCCGCCGGACCATTGGCTCGAGGCCGGGCTCGTAGATCGGGATGTCGTTCCGACGGAGCCGCTCGATCTTGTCGAGGTCGACGTCGGCGCAGACCACGTCGTTGCCGGTCTCGGCCAAGCAGGCGCCGGCCACCAGCCCGACGTAGCCCGCTCCCGATGACGGTAACCCGCATGGCTCAGCTTCCCATCACGCGCTTGAGCGCGTTCCGAGTGTCCACGACGACCTTGGCTTCCTGGCGGATCAGGCCGTAGTCCACGTTGGTGTGGTCAGTCACGATCATCACGCAGTCGACCTTGGCGAGCGTCTCCGAGGTCAATGGCACCGACCGGAGGCTGTGCCCGTCCTCCCGGTACTCGGGGACGTAGGGGTCGTGATAGGAGACCCGGGCGCCCTGGCCCTGGAGCAGGCGGATGATGTCGAGCGCCGGGCTTTCCCGGAGATCCTCGATGTCCCGCTTGTAGGCGACGCCGAGCACTAGGACCGAGGACCCCCGGACGGCCCGGCCGGCCTCGTTCAGCGCGTCGGCCACCTTTCGGACCCAGAAGACCGGCATCTCGGTGTTGAGCTCGCCGGCCAGGTCGATGAACCGGGTCTTGTAGTTGAGGCCCCGCATCTTCCAGGCGAGGTAGTGGGGATCGATCGGGATGCAGTGCCCGCCCAGTCCCGGGCCCGGGAGGAATTTCATGAAGCCGAACGGCTTGGTGGCCGCGGCTTCGATCACTTCCCAGACGTCCACGCCCAGCTTGTCGCAGACGATGGCCATCTCGTTCACCAGACCGATGTTCACGCTCCGGAAGGTGTTCTCGAGGAGCTTGACCAGCTCGGCCGCCTCGGTCGTCGACACCGGCACCAGCGTGTCGATTGACGGCTGATAGAGGGCCATCACCACCCGCTGGCAATCGAGGGTGATCCCGCCGACCACCTTCGGGGTGTTCTTGGTCCGGTAGGTCTCGTTACCGGGATCGACCCGCTCGGGGCTGAAGGCCAGGAAGAAATCCTCGCCCACCTTGAGCCCGGTCGATTCCAGCGCCGGGAGCATGATCTCCCGGGTGGTGCCCGGGTAGGTCGTGCTCTCGAGGATGATCGCCTGCCCGGGCCGGAGCACGGCCTTGACCGTCTCCGTGGCCGCCACGATGTAGCTGACGTCGGGGTCCTTGAACTTCGAGAGCGGGGTCGGTACGCAGATCGAGATCGCGTCGCAGGCCGCGAGGGCGGCACCGTCGGTCGTCGCCGAGAAACGGCCGGCCTCGACCGCCTCCGCCAATTGGGCGTCGGTGATGTCCTTGACGTGCGATTTCCCGGCGTTGAGGCCGTCGACCACCCGCTGGCTCACGTCGAAGCCGAGCACCTTGTAGCCGGCCTTGGCCAGCTCGACCGCGAGCGGCAGCCCGACGTAACCCAGCCCCACGATCCCGAACAGCGCGTCGCGCCGTTCCGCCTTTGCAATCAGTTGTTCCGCGAGAGACGCCATGGCCTCATGCCTCAATGGTGATGGGCGCGCCGTTCGCCGCGAGCGAGCGGCCGGCCGCCTCGAGCACGCGTACCACCCGTACGCCGTCGTTCGCGTCCGCTCGCGTCGGCGCTTCGCCCCGTGCGACCCCGACGAAGTGCCGGAGCTCGAGCCCGAGTGGCTCAGCGTTCGACAGCTTCGGAATCCAGATGTCCCCTTCCCTGACCGCCAGGCTCTCGCCGTACGATCCGTACTCCGGTGGGCGATCCACGCCCTTGTCGTAGAGCCGGAGCTTTTCCCGCGGCGCCATGTCGTCGAACACCGCCATCTGCCGCGAGCCGACCACCGTCAGCCGACGTTCCTTGTGCGGGTCGAGCCAGGACAGGTGGGCGTGCGCCACCACGCCCGACCGGAACATCATCACCAGGAACACCACGTCCTCGATCCCCGGCTGCAGGTACGAGTGCCCCTGCGCGGTGACACTCACCGGGGCCTCGCCCATCAGGTAGAGGGCGACCGAGATGTCGTGCGGCCCGAAGCTCCAGAGGGCGTTCTCGTCGGGACGCACCTGACCCAGGTTCACCCGCTGGGAATACAGGTAGTACACCTCGCCCAGCGCGCCCGTGACGATCATTGACCGGAGCCGATCGACCACCGGGTGGAACTCCAGCAGGTGCCCGACCAGCACCGGCACCCCGAGCCGGGCGCCCTCGGCCGCGACCGCTTCGGCGTCGGCGACCCCCAGGGCGAACGGCTTCTCCACCAGCACCGTTTTGCCGGCCCGGATGGCCTGGAGCGCCAGCGCGGCATGGGTCCGCGCGGTCGAGGCCACGACCACGGCGTCGACCGCGCTCAACAACCTGTCGACCGAATCGGTCACCAGCGTGCCCGGGTAGGCCCGGGCGGTCCGCTCCCGGACCCCCTCGTTGAGATCGGCCACGGCGGCCAGCTCGACCTCGGGCAGGCCGGCCAAGGTGCGGACGTGATTGCGCCCCCAGGCGCCGGCCCCGATGACCCCAACCTTGAGACGGCTCACCCGAAAAATCCCCTCACGGCGTCGACCACGGCGTCCTGTTGGGCGTCGGTCAGCTCCGGATAGACCGGCAACGAAATCACGGTTCGCATCGCCTCCTCCGTCGCCGGCAGCGAGCCCGGGCCGTAGCCCAGGTCCGCGAAGCATGGCTGAAGATGAAGGCCGACCGGGTAGTACACTGCACATCCAATGCCGCCCGACTTGAGATGGGCCAGCAGCTCATCCCGTCGGGGGACCCGCAGGGTGTACTGGTGGAAGATGTGCTCGTTGTCTTGGCCTGTAACTGGCGTAGTGACATGGGGATGGCCCTCGAAAGCCCGGGCGTACCTGGCCGCGCGCTCACGCCGACCGGCACTCCACTCCGCCAGGTGCGGCAGCTTGGCCAGAAGCACCGCCGCCTGGAGGGTGTCGAGTCGGCTGTTGGTGCCGACCTCCTCATGGTGATACTGCTTCGCCCCGCCATGGAGCCGGAGCTTCTTGAGCCGGGCGGCCAGCTCGTCGCCCTGAGTCACGATCATGCCGCCGTCGCCGAAGCCGCCGAGATTCTTGCTCGGGAAGAACGAGAAGGTCCCCGCCCAGCCCAGCTGACCGGCCAGCTTCCAGTCGCCGTCGATCCGCCGCCGGGCGCCGATCGCCTGGGCGCCGTCCTCCAGCACCGGCAGGCCGTGACGGTCCGCGATCGCCAGGATGCGCTCCATCCTGGCCATCTGGCCGAAGAGGTGGACCACGACGATGGCCCGCGTCCGGGGGGTGATGGCCGCCTCGATCGCGTCCGGATCGACGTTGAAGGTGTCCGCCTCGATGTCGACGAAGACCGGCCTGCCCCCGGCGTTGTGGATGGCCCCGGCGGTCGCGAAGAACGTGAAGCTCGGTGCGATCACCTCGTCGTCGGCCGAGAGGCCGAGCGACTTGAGGGGCAGCAGGAGGGCGTCGGTGCCGCTGGCGCACCCGATCCCGTGCTTCGCCCCACAGAGCGCCGCCACCCGGGTCTCGAGTTCACCGACCTCCGGTCCCATGATGAACGCCTGCCGCTCGATCACCGATGCGACCGCCCGGTCTACCTCGTCCTTGATGCTGGCGTACTGCGCCTTGAGATCCAGCAACGGAACGTTCACGGATGCCTCCTCGGACCACCTGGCCCCACAAACGACGAGCCCGAGCTCCCAGCCGCTTCCGGGCGCAGAACGCGAGCTATTGAATTACCGCAAATCATTACCAGCAATAAGTTTAGACTATCTCATCCAGCCGAGTCAACGGGCCGGATCAGGCCTCCCTCCTCGCGGTAGGAGGCGCCGCAGTCGGCGCAGTCGGCCGCCCCGCCACGTACCACCAACCGGACGCCGCACCGGCAGACCCACCCGATCCGCCGGGCCGGCACCCCCACCACCAGCGCGTAGGCCGGCACGTCGCCGCGGACCACCGCGCCCGCCCCGATGAAGGCGTAGTCGCCGATCGTCGCCCCGCACACGATCGTCGCGTTGGCCCCAATCGACGCGCCCCGCCGCACCAGGGTGCGGAGGTACTCGTGCTTCCGGGAGACGTGGCTCCGGGGATTGATGACGTTGGTGAACACGCAGCTCGGACCGCAGAACACGTCGTCCTCGAGCTCCACGCCCTCGTAGATCGAGACGTTGTTCTGGATCTTCACGTTCGCCCCGATCCGGGTGCCCGGCATCACCACCACGTTCTGGCCCAGATTGCACCTCGGGCCGATCACGGCCCCCGGCATCACGTGGCTGAAGTGCCAGACCTTGGTCCCCGTACCGATTACGGCGCCCTCGTCGACGTAGCTCGACTCGTGCACGAAATAGTCCCGCTCACTCACCCGGCCCTCTCCTCTCCCGTCGCCTCGATGGCCCGCCCCGCGGGGTCGATCCGCTTCACTTCGGTCTCCAGCGCCACCCCGAACCGCGCCCCGACCTCGCGTCGGGCCAGGTCGATCAGGGCGCGGACGTCGGCCGCGGTGGCCCCGCCGACGTTCACGATGTAGTTGGCGTGCATCGGCGAGACCCGCGCTCCCCCGATCGTCTGGCCCTTGAGCCCGGCCGCTTCGACCAGCTGGCCGGCCGTGCGCCCTTCCGCCCCGGCGGGGTTCTTGAACACGCTCCCGCAGCAGGGCTGATTGAACGGAGTCCCCCGCTGCCGCCACTCGAAGAGCCGGGTGACCTCCGCCTTGAGCTCCTCGCGATCGGCCGAGACCAGCCGGACGGCCGTCTCGAGCACCACCCAGCCGTCCAGGCCGCTCCGGCGATACTGGAACGGGATCTCGGACCGGGCGAACACCCGCGACGCGCCACTCGGGTCGACCGCCACCACGGTCTCCACCACGTCCGACCACTGGCCACCGTGGCAGCCGGCGTTCATGTACACCCCGCCCCCCACCGTGCCCGGCACGCCGACCATGACGTGCAGCCCACCCCACCCTGCCTCGGCCGTTTTGCGGGCCGCCAGCGGCGCCGGAAGCCCCGCGCCGAAGCGCCAGCGGTCGCCCTGGGCGTCGATCCGGTCGAGCCCTTTGCCCAGGCGGATCACCAGCGCCTCCATCCCCTCGTCGGGCAGGAGCACGTTCGACCCGAGCCCCAACACGAACCACGGCACCCCGCGATCGTGGGCCAGCGCCAGCGCCCCCCCGACGTCCTCGGCCCGGGCCGGCAGGAGCACCGTGGCCGGCCCACCGATCCGGTAGGTGCTGTAGCGGGCGAGCGGCTCGTCCACCCGCACCCGCCCCCCGACCCGTCGCCCCAGCTCGGCGACGAAGTCCGGGTCCCGCGCCGTGGTCACGCCGCGGTCTCGGCCATGAACTCCCGGGCCATGGCGTGCCATTCCTGAAGCGAGCGCACCTCGCCGGTCCGGCTCCGGAGGGCGATGATCGCGTCGCACGCCGCCGCCGCCGCCGACATGGTGGTGGTGTACGGCACTCGGTGCTGGAGGGCGACTCGCCGGAGGATGTAGTCGTCGCGCTGGGTCAGCTTCCCGAGCGGGGTGTTGACCAGCAGCTGCACCTGGCCCGAGACCAGGAGGTCTACCGGGTTGGGGCGTCCTTCGTGCACCTTGAGGACCCGCTCCGCCGGCACCCCCCGCGCCCGGAGGTAACGGGCGGTGCCTTCGGTGGCGAGGATCCGGAAGCCCAGCTCGTGGAAGCGCCGGGTGATCGGCACCACGGTGGCCTTGTCGTGGTCGTTGACCGTCACCAGCACCGCGCCACCCAGCGGCAGGCTGCCGTCGGCGCTCACCTGGCTCTTGGCGAAGGCCATCCCAAAGCGAGTCGGCGATGCCCATCACCTCGCCGGTGGAGCGCATCTCCGGCCCGAGCACGAGATCGACGCCCTGCAGCTTGGTGAAGGGGAAGACGGCCTCCTTGACGGTCACGTACGGATGGACCACGTCGTCGACCACGCCCAGCTCGGACAGCGTCTTCCCGACCATCACCTGGGCCGCCAGGCTCGCCAGCGGGACACCGGTGGTCTTGGAGACGTAGGGAATGGTCCGCGAGGCCCGCGGGTTCACCTCGAGCACGTACACCTTCCCGTGCCGGACCGCGTACTGGACGTTCATCAGGCCCACCACGCCGAGCTGGAGCGCAAACTGCGCGGGTGTACTCCTTCATCTCGTCGACCTGTTCCTCGGTGACCAGATAGGGCGGCATCACGCAGGCCGAGTCGCCGGAGTGGATGCCGGCGTCCTCGATGTGCTGCATCACGCCGCCCACGATGCACCGCTCGCCGTCGGAGAGCGAGTCGACGTCGACCTCGAAGGCGTCCTCCAGGAACTGGTCGATCAGCACCGGATGCCCCGGGGCGACCCGCACCGCCTCCTCGAAGAACTCGCGGAGCGACTCGGCGTCGTAAACGATCTGCATCGCCCGGCCGCCGAGGACGTACGACGGACGGATCAGCACGGGGTAACCGACCCCGTCGGCCACCGTCAGCGCCTCGGCGAGGGAGCGGGCGGTCCCGTTCTTGGGCTGCTCCACGCCGAGCTCCCGGGCCAGCGCCTCGAACCGGCCCCGGTCCTCGGCCGCATCGATCGCTTCGGGCGAGGTACCCAGGATCGGCACCCCCTCCGCCTCGAGCCCCCGGGCCAGACGGCAGGGGGGTCTGGCCCCCGAGCTGCACCACGACGCCGAGGGGCCGTTCCAGGTGGACGATCTCGAGGACGTCCTCCAGGGTGAGCGGCTCGAAGTAGAGCGCGTCCGACATGTCGAAGTCGGTTGACACGGTCTCGGGGTTGGAGTTGACCATCACCGTCCGGTACCCCATCGCCCGGAGCGCCATCACCGCCCGGACGCAGCAGTAGTCGAACTCCACCCCCTGGCCGATCCGGTTGGGCCCGCTCCCCAGGATGATCACCGTCCTGTCGCCGACCGCGGCCGCCTCGTTCTCCTCGTCGTACGACGAGTAGAGGTAGGGCGTCTTCGACGGGAACTCGCCCGCGCAGGTGTCGACCATCTTGTAGGCGGGCCGGATGCCGAGCTCGTGGCGGAAGTGCGCGGAGCTCGCGCTCGTCCAGGCCCACCAGCTCGCCCAGCTGCGCGTCCGAGAACCCGAACCGCTTCATCCGCCGGACCAACTGACGAATGGCGGGGCCGACGGGCGGCAGGTCACCAGCCGCCGTGCCGGCCGCCCGGGCAGCCGTCCACCGGTCCACGAAGTCCCGCTCCGCCTCTACCAGCTCCCGCATCTGCTGAATGAACCACGGGTCGATCAGGGAACGTTCCGCGATCCGCTCGACCGGCACGTCGCGGAGCAGCGCGCGCTTGATCTGGAAGACCCGCTCCGGGGTCGGCGTTCGGATGGCGCCGAGGATGGCCTCGGTCGAGCCGTCGTTGAGGCGGTCGTCGGCCAGGGTCTCGCCGACCACCCAGCCGGTCCGCCCCGTTTCCAGGCCCCGGAAGCCCTTCTGGAACGCCTCCTTGAACGTCCGCCCGATGGCCATCACCTCGCCCACCGACTTCATCTGGGTCGTGAGGGTCGGATCGGCCGCCGGGAACTTCTCGAACGCGAACCGGGGGATCTTGACCACCACGTAGTCGAGCACCGGCTCGAAGCTCGCCGGAGTGGTCTTGGTGATGTCGTTGGGCAGCTCGTCCAGGCGATAGCCGACCGCCACCTTGGTGCCGATCCGGGCGATCGGAAAGCCGGTAGCCTTGGAGGCGAGGGCCGAGCTCCGAGACACCCGGGGGTTCATCTCGATCACCAGCTGCTCACCCGTGGTCGGGCTCACCGCGAACTGGATGTTGCAGCCGCCGGCCGCGACCCCCACCTCGCGGATCACCTTGCAGGAGGCGTCGCGCATCGCCTGGTACTCGCGGTCCGAGAGCGTCATCGCGGGGGCCACGGTGATCGAGTCGCCGGTGTGGACGCCCATCGGATCGATGTTCTCGATCGAGCAGACGATGACCACGTTGTCGGCCCCGTCACGCATCACCTCGAGCTCGTACTCCTTCCACCCGATCACGCTCCGCTCGACCAGGACCGACCCGACCGGCGAGGCCTCGAGCCCCCGGCGGAGCATGGTCTCGAACTCCTCCCGGTTGTAGGCGATCCCCCCGCCCGTGCCGCCCAGCGTGTACGAGGGCCGGAGGATGGCGGGGTACCCGGTCCGCTCGACCGCGGCCAGGCCCTCCTCCACCGACGTGACCGTCACCCCTTCCGGCGTCCGGAGGCCGATCCGCCGCATGGCCTTGGCGAACTCGTTCCGATCCTCGGCGATTCGGATCGCGCGCTCGTTGGCGCCGATCAGCTCGACCCCGTACTTCTGGAGCACCCCGCTCCGGTAGAGCTCCATCGCCACGTTGAGGCCGGTCTGACCGCCCATCGTGGGCAGGAGGGCGTCGGGCCGTTCCCGGGCGATGATCTTCTCCACCCATTCCGGGGTCACCGGCTCGATGTAGGTCCGGTCGGCGACCTCCGGATCGGTCATGATGGTGGCCGGGTTGGAATTCACCAGGATCACCCGGTAGCCCTCTTCCTTGAGAGCCCGCGCCGCCTGAGTGCCGGAGTAGTCGAACTCGGCACCCTGTCCGATCACGATCGGGCCGGATCCGATGAGGAGAATCGACCGGAGGTCAGTCCGCTTGGGCATCGATCACGTCTCGAAGGGTCTGTTCGATGGAAAAGGCCGGGCTCCAGTCGGTGTCGCGGCGCAGGGCCGACGCGTCGCCCACCAGGTGCCGGAGATCGTTGGACCGGAGCAGTACCGCGTCCTGCTCGACGATCACCCGCACGTCGATCAGGGCCGCCAGTTGCTCCACCACACTCTTGAGGGACCGGGCCGTCCCGCTGGCGATGTTGTAGGCGGCGCCGGGGCGGCCCCGATCGAGCAGCGCCAGGTACGCACCCGCCACGTCGCGAACATCGAGGATGTCGCGCACCGGATCGAGATTCCCGGTCTTGATCACCGGCGCTCCGATCCGCTTGGCCATGAGCAACCGGCTGGCCAGGGCCGGCACGACGTAGCCATCGCTCTGGCCCGGGCCGGTATGCGGGAACGCCCGCGCCACGATCACCCGGAGACCGGTCCGGTCGGCCGTCTCGACGGCGGCGATCTCCGCCCCCAGCTTACTGGCGGCATAGGGTGAGCAGGGCCGGGTAGGATCATCCTCGCGATGCGGGCGCCCGAGCCCCTGGCCGTAGACCTCGCCGGTGGACGCCACCAGCAACAGCGGGTCACTCCGCCCCTCAGCCCGCACCTCGGCGAGCGCCTCGGCGAGCCGAGCGGTCCCGGCCGCGTTCACGGTCCAGGCGTGCCCGGGGTCCCGGCGGGCGTCGGCACCCGAGGCCACGGCGGCCAGGTGAATGACCGCGTCAGCCCGCACCGCCGCCAGCGCGTCCACCGAATCGGCGGACAGCAGGTCGAACCCGATCCATTGGACCCGGACGCGCTCCGCCTCCGTCAACAGCGGCGACGGTCCGCCGCCCAGGCGCACGGCGCCCACGACGTGACGACCGCTGGCCAGAAGCTGCCGCACCACCCAGGTGCCCACGAAGCCGTCGGCGCCGGTGACCAGAACCGTCATCGGCGTCGCGCCAGGCGGTCGAGATCGGCGTCCACCATCATCGTCACCAGCTCCTCGAATCCGACGGTCGGCGTCCAGCCCAGCTCCGCCCGGGCCCGGGACGGATCGGCCACCAGCAAGTCTACCTCGGCCGGCCGAAGAAAGGCGGGGTCGGTCACCACGTACCGCTTCCAGTCGAGGCCCGCGTGCGCAAAGGCCACCTCGACCAGCTCCCGCACGCTGTGGGTCGCTCCCGTGCCGACCACGTAGTCGTGGGGCTCCGGCTGCTGGAGCATCCGCCACATGGCGTCCACGTAATCGCCGGCGAAGCCCCAGTCCCGCTTGGCGTCGAGGTTGCCGAGCCGGAGCTCGTGGGCCATCCCGAGCTTGATCCGGGCCACCCCGTCGCTCACCTTCCGGGTGACGAACTCGATCCCCCGCCGGGGCGACTCGTGGTTGAAGAGGATCCCACTCACCGCGAAGATCCCGTACGACTCCCGGTAGTTCACCGTGAACCAGTGGCCGTAGACCTTGGCGACGCCGTAGGGCGAGCGCGGGTAGAACGGGGTCCGCTCGTTCTGCGGGGTCTGCTGCACCTTCCCGAACATCTCCGACGAGCTGGCCTGGTAGAACCGGGCCGTTGGCTTGACCAGCCGGACGGCCTCGAGGATCCTGGTCACCCCGAGGGCCGTGAACTCCCCGGTCAGCACCGGCTGGGTGAAGCTAGGTGGGGACGTACGACTGGGCGGCGAGGTTGTAGACCTCGTCGGGATCGGTCTCCCGGATGACTTGGGTGAGCGAGTGCTGGTCGAGCAGGTCGGCCGTGACGATCCGGACCCGGTCGAGGAGGTGCTCGATTCGCTCGTAGCTGTGGTGACTGGTCCGGCGGACGACCCCGAAGACCTCGTAGCCCTTCGCCAGGAGGTGCTCGGCGAGGTAGGACCCATCCTGTCCGGTGATTCCCGTGATTACCGCCCGCGTCATCCGACCTCTTGCCTCCGTGGTTGTCTCAAAATAGCATGAGGCTTATATTTCTGGGCTCTTTCAGCAGTAGACACAGGACGCACGAGGGGTACGTCATGGCACGGGTTTGCACCATTTGCGGCAAGGGTCCGGCGACCGGCAACCATGTCAGCCACGCCCACAACAAGCGGCGGCGGCGGTGGATGCCCAATCTCCAGACCGTCCGGACCATGGTCGACGGGGCGCCCAAGCGGGTCCGGGTCTGCACCCGCTGCATTCGGAGCGGCAAGGTGACCAAAGCGGCCTGAGCGGGCCGCGGCCGCCGACAGAAAAAACGGGGACCCGAGGGTCCCCGTTTTCGTTGTCCGGAAGTCGGGACCTGCCATCACTCGGCAAGCAACTCGATCCGCGCCGTCTCGGCGCCGTCGCCCACCCGGTGGCCCAGCTTGAGAATCCGGGTATAGCCGCCGGGCCGGCCGGCGAACCGGGGGCCGATCTCGGCGAAGAGCCGGGTCAGGGCCTCGCGGTCCTGGATCTTCCGCTCGGCCAGGCGCCGGGCGTGGAGGTCTCCCCGCCGCGCCAGGGTGATGAGCCGCTCGGCGAAGGGCCGGAGCTCCTTGGCCTTGGCCGTGGTCGTCACGATCCGCTCGTGCATGAACAGGCTGATGGCCATGTTCCGGAGCAACGCCGCCGGTGGCTCCGAGGTCCGGGACAGCTGGCGTCCCTTGGCGCGATGCCGCATGGGTCAGGCGGTCCCTTCTCCGGCACCGTCGCCGGCGGCCGAGGCTCGGCAGCGACGCCGGCGTCGAGCACCCGGAGCTCGCCCTCGATCTCTTCGAAGGTCATCCCGAATCGAGCCCCTCCTGCCGCAGCAGGTCGCCGATCTCGGCCACGGCCTTCTCGCCCACGTTCTTGACGTCGAGCAGCTCTTCCTCGCTGTACTCCACCAGATCCTTGAGGGTCCGGATGTTGGAGTTCTTGAGCGAGTTGAGGGTCCGGACGGAGAGTCCGAGGTCGTCGATCAGGCGGCCCAGGGTCAGGGCCAGCCCGCCGGCCGACCGATGACGGTCTCGGGCGTGGCACTCGGGCGCGCGGTCGGGACCTTGCCGAACTCCACGAAGTAGCGGAAGTGCTCCTGGGCCAGAGCGGCCGCATAGGCGATCGCGTCCTCGGGGGTGATGGTGCCGTTGGTCTCCACCGTGACGGCGAGCCGGTCGTAGTCGGTGCGCTGACCGACTCGGGTCTCGGCTGACGGTGAAGTTCGCCCGCCGGACGGGATTGTAGATCGCGTCGATCCGGACCAGGTCGACCGGCAGCGAGCGGTCGAGCGGGTGCAGCTCGGACTCGACGTAACCCCGCCCTTGTTGACGTAGAGCTCGCAGCTGATGTCCCGATCTTCCTGCAGCGTGAACAGCAGGTGGTCGGGATTCACGCACCGTGACGTTGGCGTTCTCCTGGATGTCGCGGGCGTAGACCGGGCCCTTGCCTTCGCGGCGAATCCGGAGTACGGCCTCGTCGATGTCGGGGTCGAGCACCAGGGTCAGCGCCTTGAGGCGCTGCACGATCTGGTGCACGTCCTCGAGCACGCCCTGGACGGTCTGGTGCTCGTGCACCACGCCGTCGAGCCGGAAGCCCCAGACGGCGGTCCCTCGGAGCGAGGAGAGGAGCATTCGCCGGAGGGAGTTGCCGAGCGTGTAGCCGAAGCCCCGCTCCAGCGGCTGGAGCCGGAACTCGGCGATGTTGGGATTGTCCTCCCGCTTCGTCATCTCGACGAGGTGCGGGCGAACCAGGCCGGTCAGATCGATCGTCATCGAGGTCCCACGCTCACTTCGAGTACAGCTCGACGACCGAGCTGCTCCTGCGCGGTGATCGGGATCGCCTCGCGCGTGGGCAGCTCGTCATCCGGCCGACGAGCTTCTGATCGTCCACGGAGAGCCACGACACCGGCGCTCCGCGGCTTCGCCATGTCCTGCGCCACCTTGATCGGCACCATCTCCCGGCTGCCCGCCGCCACCCGGATTTCCTGACCCGGCTTGACGTGATACGACGGCACGTCGACCCGGCGGCCGTCGATTTCGACGTGGCCGTGGCGAACGAGCTGCCGGGCACCCCGGCGACTGGTGGTGAACCCCATCCGGTAGATGAGGTTGTCGAGCCGCGATTCGAGGGCGACCAGCAGATTGGTGCCCGTCACGCCCGGCTGCAGGGCGGCGGTCTCGAAGGTATTCCGGAACTGCTTCTCATTGAGCCCGTAGACCCGCTTGACCTTCTGCTTCTCGCGGAGCTGGCGGGCGTATTCGGACATCTTCCGACTCCCCCGGCCACCACCCATGCCGTGCTGGCCGGGCGCGTAGCTCCGGCGCTCCACGGCGCACTTCTCGGTGAAGCAGCGGGTGCCCTTCAAGAACAGCTTGGTGCCTTCGCGGCGGCAAAGCCGGCACGCGGGACCGGAGTAACGAGCCATGGATCAGACCCTGCGCTTCTTCGGAGGCCGGCAGCCGTTGTGGGGGATCGGCGTCACGTCTTTGATCGAGACCACCCGGAGCCCCGCCGAGGCGAGGGCCTGGATAGCCGACTCGCGGCCGCTGCCCGGCCCCTGCACCAGCACGTGAACCCGGCGCACCCCGAGGTTCAGCGCGTCGCGCGCCACCCCTTCGGCCGCCACGGTCGCCGCGAAGGGCGTGGACTTCTTGGAGCCCTTGAAGCCGGCCTTGCCCGCGGTGCCCCACGCCACCGTGTTGCCCTTGGCGTCGGTGATCGTGACGATCGTGTTGTTGAAGGTCGCCATGATGTGGGCGACGCCCTCCGACTCGACCACCTTCCGGGAGCGCTTGGCCCCCTTGGGGGCCGGTGTCGACGTGGCGGCGGCCGCCGCCGGCGCGGCTGGAGCCGGCGCGGCTGGAGCCGGAGCGGTCGACGCGGCAGCCGGCGGCGACGCGGCCGGCTCTTTCGGTGCCGGGGCCTTCTCGGGAGTTTCCGGTGCAGTCATAGCTTACTTCTTCGTCGCCTTCTTCTTGCCGGCAATCGCCCGCCGGGGACCCTTCTTGGTCCGGGCATTGGTGTGGGTCCGCTGGCCGCGAACCGGGAGGCCCCGGCGATGCCGAGCACCCCGGTAGGACCCAATGTCCATCAGTCGCTTGATGTTCATGGCGATCTCGGTCCGGAGCGCGCCTTCCACCTTCACGCTTCGCTCGATCATCTGCCGGAGCCGAGCCACCTCGGCGTCCGAGAGATCGCGGACCCGGGTTTCGGGACTGATCCCCGAATCCGTCACCAGTCGGCGACTGGTCGGCAACCCGATGCCATAGATGTACGTCAGGGCCGTCTCGACCCGCCTGTCTCGTGGAAGATCCACACCCGCAATACGAGCCATGCCTTACCCCTGCCGCTGCTTGTGCTTGGGATTGCGCTTGCAAATGACCCGAACCACGCCTCGGCGCCGGATCACCTTACAGTGCTCGCAAATGGGTTTGACGCTCGACCGTACCTTCACTGTTCCCTCTCCAGGACGCCCGGTTTCAGGGGAGCTTGCAAAGCTATCCCGCCATTGGACTTATTGCAAGAGGAGAGGAACCCAAGACGGCCTGCCCCGCGACCACCCTACTGGTCGACGATCCAGAGCTCCACGACCCGCCAGCGGTCGTTCACCAGCCGGCCGCTCAGGAGGATCCGCTGGACCTGTTCCTGGTCCACGGCGACCGTTCGAAATCGGCGTCGGAGCTCCACATAGCCGTGCCCAGGCGCGACCACCGCGGCACCCAGCACGTCGACCTCCAACTCCCGGTGGCGCCGGGTGTAGGCGTCCAGGGCCGCGGCCGCGACATCGCCCCGGACGCCCGATCCGACCGGCTGGCCGGGAAGCCGAAGGCGGACGTCCTGAGCGTCGGACAGCACTTCGGAGAAGGTGTGATGGAGAAAGGCCTGGCGGACTTCCTCGGCCAGACCGGCGAGGTCGGACTGGCGCCCCGGCGCCGCCGCCAGCGCCAGGACGGCCGCGCCAGCGATTCCCCACCGGGCCAGCCCCGAGATCATCCGGCCACCTCCGCCCGGAGGGCCGCCCACGCCAGGCCGGGATCGGCGGCCTCGAGCACCGGACGGCCCACCACCAGGTGGCTGGCCCCCGCCTGGACGGCGGCCGCCGCGGTGGCCACACGCGCCTGATCGCCGGGGGCGGACCCGGCGGCCCGAATCCCGGGGGTAACCAGCAAGGCTTCGGGCCCCAAGGTGGCGCGAAGGGCCGCCGCCTCGAGCGGCGAACAGACCACCCCGTCCAGCCCAGCTGAGCGGGCCAGGGTCGCCAACCGGCCGGCTTCGTCCGCGAGCCCGGCCGGCCGGCAGCCGACCGCCTCGGTATATCCGGCCAGGTCGTGTGAGGTCAGCACCGTCACGCCGACCACCTGGAGATCGAAGCCGGCGGCGTCGCGCGCGGCCTCCAGCATGGCCCGGCCGCCGAGCGTGTGGACCGTGATCATCGAGACCCCCATGACCCGGGCGTTGGCTACCGCTCCGCGCACCGTGTTGGGGATGTCGTGCCACTTGAGGTCGAGGAAGACTCGGTGCCCCCGATCGCGGAGCCATCCCACCAGCGGGGGCCCGCCCCGGGTAAAGAGGACCGACCCGATCTTCACCCACTCCAGCCCGCCAATGCGCTCCACCATCGCCCGGGCGTCGTCCGGGTCGGGCCGGTCCAGGGCCAGGATCAGCTCAGCCACGACGGGCCATCCAGGCGCGAGCCAGCCGCTCGGGGAGGCGGGGCGCGGCCAGCCCGCCAGTCCCGATCGCCACCAGGTTGGCGCCCGCCCGGAGATACTGGTCGACGTGCTCGAGCGTGGTCACGCCGCCGACTCCGATGATCGGCACCTCGGGAAGCCGCCGCCGGACCCGCGCGGTCGCCAGCAGCCCGACCGGCAGCAGGGCCGGGCCGCTCACGCCGCCGTGACCGTTGCCGAGCCGGGGATGGGAGCCTTCGAAGATCAGTCCGGGCATGGTATTCACTACGCTAATGCCATCCGCGCCGGCGGCAACCGCGGCCGCCGCCAGCCCGGGGATGTCGGGGAGCGCGGGCGAGAGCTTCACGAACAGGGGGCGCCGGGTCCGACCCCGGCAATCGGCGACGATCCGCGCCACCGCCTCCGGATCGGCGCCGAACTCGATCCCTCCGGCGGACGTGTTCGGGCAGGAGAGGTTGAGCTCGTAGCCCGCCAGCGACGGAGCGGCCTCGAGACCCTCGACCACCCGACCGTACTCGTCGTCGGTGAAGCCGACCACGTTGGCGAGGACCCGGGCCCGATCGAGGTGCGCTGCGAGCCAGGGCAGCTCGTCGGCCACGACCCGGGCCAGGCCGGGATTGGCCAGCCCTACCGAGTTGACCATGCCCCCGGAAAACTCACCCACCCGAGGCGCGGCGTTGCCCGAGCGGGGCGCCAACGACACGGCCTTGGTCACGAGACCACCCAGGGCATCGAGGTCGATCGTCCCGGCCAGCTCCCGGCCGAAGCCGGCAGTGCCGGCGGCGAGGAGGATGGGATTCTGAAATGAAAGGCCGACGAGGGTGATGGGTCCGGTCGCCGGAGGCGCCGTCACTCGCGGCCCGCTCCGGATCCGGCCCGCGCTTCCGCTTCAGGCGAGGCCAGACCGGCCCGCCGCTCGTACTCGAGGAGGTAGGACACGATCCCGTCGGCGATCGACGACGCCAGGTTCCGCTGCGACCGGCGGGCGGTCATCAGGGCCGCGTCCTGGCGGTTGGTCGCGTAACCGAGCTCGACCAGCACGGCGGGCCGGCGGGCGGTCGTGAGCACCATCAGTCCGCCCTGCTTCACCCCCCGATCCGGGCCGGTCTGCACTTCGGCCATGTGCGACTGGATCAGCTCGGCCAGCCGGCCCGATTCGCGAAGGTGCTCGTTGAGCTGGAGGTCCTTGAGGATGAAATCGAGGCCGTTGCCCTGCTCGAGCTCCTGGGCGCGACGCATCGAAGCGAACGGCCTCGTTCTCCATCCGGGCCACCCGGGCGGCGTCCTCGGTCTTGGCCTCGGCGAGGAAGTAGGTCTCGAACCCGCGGACGCTCGTGTATCCGGCCCGCCGGGGCAGCGAGTTGACGTGGATGCTCACGAAGAGATCGCACCGGCCGCTGCAGTAGCTGCCCCGGTGGCCCAGGTCGATCAGGGTGTCGGTGGTGCGGGTCATGATTACGCCGATACCCCGCTTGAGCAGCTCCTCGCGGAGGAGGAGGCTGACCTGCAGGGTCACGTCGGACTCGGTCACCCCCCGGGGAAAGAAGAGTCCGGGATTCCCGGGGTCGACCCCGCCGTGACCGGCGTCGACGGTGACGACGTGGCCTTTCCGGAGGCCGTTGGGCAGCCGGTTGGGGTCCTTCGCGGCCGCCAGGAGGGCCGGGCCGGCCGTGCGGCCGGCCAATTCCACCAATCGCCCGGCCTCGGGCTCGTAGCGGTAGCGCTCTTTCAGCTCGGCGGGAATGACCCGGGTGACGAAATCGATCGGGAGCAGGAGGGTGTCACGGCGAACCATGGCGGCGCCCACCAGCGGCTTGATCAGCTTGCCGATCGCGTAGACCGGGGCTCCCAACAGGAGCCGGAACGGCTGCCGGGCCACTTCGACCTCGGCCCAGGCCCCGTCGACGGCCAGCCGCCCGCCCAGGGCCGGGATCAGGATCGGAGCGGACACCACCGGGCCGAACTCGGGATCGAGATGGACGGCCACCCGGATGTCGCCGCGCGCGGTGGCGACCAGAAGCGTCATCGGCGCCGCGATGGGGGGCGGCGGTGGCGCCACCACCGGCGGGTACGCCAACGCGACAGCGAGGGCCAGGCCGATCATCAGCCCCGCCCTCGGAGCGCCCGGGCGACCTCCCGGTCCGCGATCCGCCGCTTGAGGTCTTCCCGTCGATCGTGGGTCTTCTTGCCCTTGCCCAACGCCAGCGTCACCTTCGCGTGCCCCTTCCGGAAATACACTTCGAGCGGAACCAGAGCAAAGCCCTTCTGCTCCACCGAGCCGATCAACCGCTCGATCTCCCGGCGATGCAGGAGGAGCTTCCGCGAGCGAACCGGCTCGTGGTTGTACCGGTTGCCCTGCTCGTACGGCGTGATGTGCATCCCCTCGAGCCAAACCTCACCACGACGGAGGACTCCGAAGGCCTCCTTGATCGAGGCTTTCCGCTGCCGCAGGCTCTTCACTTCGGTGCCGGTGAGGACGATCCCCGCCTCCATCGTGTCCATCACGTGGTAGTCGTGAGTCGCCCGCGGATTTCGTGCCACCGAGACCCGTCCGTTCTCCTCCGCGGTTTTGTTAGCTTGCTGGCTCATAACTCACGCTCTGGCAGCAAGATAGGCAACGGGGCTCCGTTAGGCAACGGCTCGGCTCCAGGGCCAGCTCCAGGAGCCGGGCTCGCAGAACACGAGGCCCGACTTCCGGACCGCGGACCGGCGCCCGAGCGATCGGTCGAGGACGGCCGCCGGGGGCTCGACCCCATGGCCGCCGGGCCGCTCGACGGCCCGGGTGGCGCGACCGCCGCATTGCCATCCGGCCGACGGGCTTCTACAATTTCCCGTCCTGCCGGAGTGGTGGAACTGGTAGACGCGCTGCGTTCAGGGCGCAGTGGGCGCAAGCCCGTGGGGGTTCGAATCCCCCCTTCGGCACTCGATGGTGTGGTCGTGGCGAGTCTTGGCGGTTGGCGCGCTGGCGCTGATCGGAGCCCATCCGGCGCTGGCGCAGCTTCGGGTCCGCCGCCAGGACGGCGCCGTTCACGGGCGCGTGATCGACAGCCTGACCCAGGCGCCCGTCCCCTACGCGCTGATCATCCTCCCTTCCCCATCGCGGCGCCTCTTCGCCGCCGAATCGGGCCGGTTTACGCTCGCCGGCCTGGACCGGCGCACCTATCGGATCAGGGTGCAGCAGATCGGCTATGCCGCCGTGGAGGCCGACCTCGCTGTCGTGGACGACGCCGACGCCCCGGGCACGGTGACCCTGGTGATCGCCCGGCGCCGCCTCGAGCTCCCCGAGATCGTGGTCCACGGCGACCCCGCCCGGTGTACACCGGGATTGGCCGCGGCGGCCGCCGAGGGCGGCGTGATGGAGCGGGTCCGGGCCAACGTGGACCGGATCGCCACGCTCGAACACGAGTACCCCTTCGAGGTCGAGACCCAGCACCTGACCCAGACGGAGGACGTGGGCGGCAACCGGCACCGCCCGTTCGTCAGGCGGTATACCGCGCCGAGCCGCCATCTCGACGTGTATCGGGCGGGTGAGGTGGTAAACGCGCTCGGCCTGGTCCAGCTGATGAGCGTCTCCGACGTGGCCCGCTCCGAGTTCCAGAAGCACCACTGCTTCTGGTACGCGGGCACCGACTCGATCGGCGAGACCCCGGTGGATCAAGTCCGATTCGTTCCCGATCCCGGCACCACGTCGCCGGACTGGGAGGGCACGCTGAGCCTCGACGCCGCCACGTCGGTGCTCCGGCGGGCCGAGATCAGCCTGATCCACCTTCGAGAGAAGGCGCCGGTCATCAGCTCGGTCTGCGTGGTCGACTTCACGCCGATCGCCCCCACCCTGGTGGTCGAGGGACGGGCCGCCTGCCGGACCACCAATCGCAACCCGGACCGGCGCGTGGTCCTGGATATCCGGACACTGGAGAACTACCGATTTCTGAAGCGGAAGCCGGGCGAGCCCTGACGGCGGCGCTCAGTACCGCGCCATGGTGGGCTCGACGGCGCGAGCCCACGCATCGATCCCGCCCGCGAGACTCCAGGCCCTGAACCCGGCGCCGCTCAGGAGCTGCTGGGCCGCCAGCGAGCGGACGCCGTGGTGGCAGACTGTCACCACCTCGCGGCGGGGGTCGAGGGATCCGAGGCCGCCCGCCAGCTCGCCGAGGGGAATGTGCCGGGATCCCTCGATCCGGGCGATCCCCCATTCCCACCCTTCGCGCACGTCCACGATCTGGGGCGCGCTCCCGGCCTCGCGCCGGCGGGCCAGGTCGTCCACCGACATCTCCACCGCGCCGTCGTTCCCCGAGAGCACCCCGCAGAAGGCCTCGTAGTCCTGGAGCTCGCGGACCGTGGGCCGGTCGCCGCACACGGCGCAGGCGGGGTCGCGCCGGACGGCCAGCTCCCGGAAGCGCGCCTTGAGAGCGTCGTAGAGGACCAGGCGCCCGACCAGCGGCTCCCCGACGCCGAGGATCAGCTTGATCGCCTCGGTTGCCATCAGGGTGCCGACGACGCCAGGCAACACCCCCAGCACGCCCGCCTCGGCGCAGCTCGGCACCAGATCGGGCGGCGGCGGCTCCGCGAAGAGACAGCGGTAGCAGGGCCCCCCGGCGCGCCGAACACGGAGAGCTGGCCGTCGAAGCGGAGGATGCTGCCGTAGACGTAAGGCTTGCCCAGGAGGACCGAGGCGTCGTTCACGAGGTAGCGGGTCGGGAAGTTGTCGCTCCCGTCGAGCGTCAGCTGATAGTCCGCCACGATCTTCCGGGCGTTGGCCGAGGTCAGCCTCTCGGGGATGGGTTCGACGGTCACGTCGGGATTGAGGTCATGAAGCCGGGCCACCGCCGACTCGAGCTTGGGCCGCCCGATCCAGCTGGTGCCGTGGAGGACCTGGCGCTGGAGGTTGGTGGCGTCGACCCGGTCGAACTCGACCAGCCCCAGCGTGCCGACTCCGGCCGCGGCCAGGTAGAGGGCCGCGGGCGACCCGAGTCCGCCGGCCCCGACCAATAGCACCCGGGCCCCCCGAAGGCGCGCCTGGCCCTCGACCCCGACCTCGGGCAGGGTCAGGTGGCGCGAATACCGGATCAGCGATTCGTGGTCGAGCTCGGGCATGCCAGGAGAAAACAGGCCGGCGGGACGATCGGAGCGGTCAGGCCGATGGCGACTCGAGCGGGACCAGGTCCGGCGTGGACGGGGCGTCGCGTAGGAGGTCGGCCAGCGAGACGCTCCCCAGGAAGTCGTCGATCCGCTGCTGCAACGTCTGCCAGACCGGTCGGATGGCGCAGCCGCTCCCCGGCGAGCACCGCTCGGCGTCGACCGGATGGGTGTCGCAGTTCATCTCGAAGGTTTGGTGCTCTGAGGCGGTCATGACGTCGCGGACCGAGATGGAGCCGGGATCGCGGGACAGGAAGTAGCCGCCCCGGGCGCCTCGCACACTCTCGACGATCCCCGCCCGGCGGAGCCGGAGCAGGATCTGCTCGACGTAGTCGCCCGGCAGCCGCTCGGACTCGGCCAGCTCACGGGCGGCGACGGGACTGGTCTCGTTCCCCCTCCGGGCCAGATGGAGGGTGATGATGAGACTGTACTCGGTCCATGTAGTGATCCGCATGTCGGGGGAATATAGCGAATGTTCGGGGGGACGGGGGGAGACGGAGGGGATGGGGGGAGATGGGGGGGAGATTGGGGGAGATGGGGGGGAGATGGGGGGAGATGGGGGGCGACAGGATTACGAGGGTCCTCGCGGCTCGTCGTCCCGCGAATCGCGAGCCTCCCCGCGTCGCTCCCCGTCCCTCCCCGTCTCACCCCGTCTCCCCTCGTCTCCTCCTCACGGCCAAACGCCAGATCGCGGCCGCGCCCGCCACCGGGCCCAGAGCCAGCATCGGGAAGGCCCATGGCGTGGCGGGGCCGCCGAGCAGGGCGACGGACTGGATGGCGGCCATCGTCAGGAGGAACCCGATCGAGGTCTGGAGCGTGAGGGCCGTGCCGACCGCGTGGGGTGGAGCCAGCTCGGTGACCAGCGCGCTGTACTGGGCCGAATCGGCGATGACGGCCACGCCCCAGACCAGGATCACCGCCAGGGTTATCGGGAGGGCCCGACCGAACACCAGGGGCGACACCACGGCCGCGGTCCCGCTCACCGCGAGCGACCAGAGCACTACCTTCTCGCGCCCAACCCGGTCGGCGGCAACGCCGCCCCACACGCAGCCGACCACCCCGATGGCGATGCTGGCGAAGGTGAGGGCGCCCACCAGCGTTGGCGCCGGCGGGCGGCCGCCGGCCGCCAGCGAAGCCGTCCAGTAGGCGGCCACGAAGCCCCAGAAGGCGTAGAGCTCCCACATGTGGCCGAGATACCCGGCGGTGGCCAGCCGGAGCTCGGGCACCCGGGCCACGTCGCCCACCAGCCGCCAGGAGAACGGCCGGCGGGGGAAGGCGTGGGGGCCGTCTCGGTAGAGGCCGGCGACCAGCCCGGCCGCCACCAGGGCGGCGGCGGCGGTGCTTCCGATCACGGCCTCGAGCCCCAGGCCGCCCAGCGCCTCGACCAGGTAGGGCGAGGCCTTGCCGACGGTGAGCGCGCCGACCACGGTGCCGATCGCGAAGCCCCGCCGGCTCCGGAACCAGGTGGCGGCCATCTTCATGGCGGGTGGGTAGACCCCCGCCAGAAAGAACCCCAGGAAGAACCGGGTCACGAGCGCCGGACCGAACCCGTCCACGAGCAGCAGGCTGGCGTTGACCAGCCCCGCCCCCGCGGCCGACCCAGCCAGGTACCAACGGTTGGGGATCAGGTCGGGAAGATTGAGCACCGCCGCCATCAGGGTTCCGGTCACGAACCCGAGCTGCACGGTGGAGGTGAGCCAGGCCACGTCGACCCGATCGAGCTGCCAGCGAAGCGCGAGCTCGTGGGCGGCGGCGCCCCCGGCGAACCAGCCGGCCATCCCCAACAGCTCGACCAGGGCGATCAGCCCCAGCATGACGAAGGGGCGGGTCGCCGACCCGCCCCCCGGTGCCATCGCGTCGGACGACGCCTGGGTCACTGATCCGCGGCGGGCCGATGCTTCGACATGGTGGCCATCATCCGGACCATCTCGGCGTTGGTGAACGGCTGCCACCCGTGGGGCTTCATCGGCCGGCCGAACTCGAAGACGGCGTCGGCCTTCGGCTCGGTGACCGTCGCCAGGGCCTCCTGGAGGTCGTAGACACCCAGATTGAGGTAGTAGTTGTCCATGTCGCCGACGTAGACGTGGATCTTCCCGGCCAGGTCCTTCCCGATCTTGCTCCAGTTCTGCTTGACGTAGTAGGTCAGGTCGTAGCCGTGGTCACGCCAGTAGGCGGCGACCGACTTGTCGATCGTCCCCGTGTTGCGATCGAACAGCGGCTTGGGGTAGCCGTCCTCGCCCACCGGGCCGTACACCGCGTCGTAGGCCTGGAGCTGTTGGCCGCCCCTGACCCGCGAGCCAAGCACTTCCTCCAGCCGGGCCAACTGCCGAACGGTCGTTCGAGGCTGACCGTCCTGCTCCCGAGCCATGTACCGCTCCGGGATCAGCCACTGGTTCGGCTCCACGTTCGGGAAGAAGGCGTTGGAGTCGGCGTAGTTGTTGATCATCTGGTTGCGGTGGAAATCCACCGCGTCGGGATACATCGCCCAGGTGCCACCGAAGAAGTCGGGGTGATGGATCTGAAGCGCCAGGGCCTCCCAGCCACCGGTCGAGCCGCCGGTCAGGTAGCGCGCCGTGGGGCTGGGGGTCAGCCGGAACTTGGCCTCCAGGTACGGGATCAGCTCCTGAATGATGGCGTCACCGTAGGGGCCGTCGTTGGCCGAGTTGACCGCGTACGAGTCGTCGTAGTAGGGCGTGGGATGCTGGAAGGAGATCGCCACCATCCGGGGAAAGTCGTCGCTCATCCACGACTGGGCGAACTCCCGGCCGGTCTCGCGGCTGGTCCGCTCCAGCCGGGAGTCCCGCTGGGCGGCGGTCTCGACCCGGCCGTCCGGGTCGAACCCGAAGGGGGCGCCCTCCCCGAAGTGCCCCTGGATGTAGATGGCGGGGTATTTCTTGGACGGGTTCTCGTCGAAGCCCTTGGGTAGTAGCACGGTGGCGCCGACGTAGACCGGCCGGCCCCACCAGTCGCTCAGCATCTTGCTTTGGATCTTGATCCGCTTGACCCACTTGGTGTCAGGCGGGACCTCGACCGGCGGCAGCTTCTTGGTGAGGATGACCTGGAGGTTCGAGCCGTTGGGATCGTAGTGCACCTTCTCGACCTCGCTCACCAGGTTCCCGGGCGAGCGATTCCAGCGCTGGCCCTCCCACTGGTCCCAGTGGACCCAGATGGTCTTCCCGTGCTTGGGGGTGACCTTGGTGTAGACGTTGAAGACGCCCTGCACGTAGTAGTCGCCCTCGGGAATGTCCTTGAGGCTCTTGACCGGAAAGCCCAGGGTCGACGCGTCGATCGTCGCCGGCTGGCCGGCGGCGAGGTCGCTGACGTCGACGCCGAAGAAGGGCACGCCGCCGTTGTAGCTCCCGGCTTCGAAGCGGGGCTCGCGGCTGCCGTCGCGCGAGAAGATGACGAACATCCGGCCGGTGGCCGGACCGTCGAGGAGACCGGGCCCGATGTGGAGTTCCACGGTCTGGGCCGTGAGGGCGCCTCCGGATCCGGCCACCAGGGCCGCGCCGAGGGCGAGGGTGACGACGATTCGCTTCATGGATCGAATCCTTTCCGCGGAGCGGAAGCCCCGCCGGTCTGGTCGCGAGAGCTTCACTTCTCCCCGGGAACGCCGAGCTCGGTCATGGCGCGGAGATCGAGCACCGCCTCGAGCTCCTGGCCCTCGAGGACCTTCTTCTTGGTGACCAGCTCCTTCACCGTGAGCCCGGTGGCGATCGCCTCCTTGGCCAGCTTGGCGGCCTCGGCGTAGCCGATCTTGGGAGCGAGCGCCGTGACCAGCGCCGGACTCCGCTCCAGCCAGTGAGTGCATTGGGCCGCGTCGGCCTCGGTGCCCCGGATACAGCGCTCGTCGAAGACCCGGCAGGCGTTGCCAAGAATCTGGATTGCGAAGACGACGTTGTGGGTGATGACCGGCATCATCACGTTGAGCTCCAGCTGCCCGGCCTCCGCCGCCATCGCGACCGTGGTATCGAGGCCCAGCACCTGATAGCAGACCTGGTTCACCATTTCGGCGATCGACGGGTTGATCTTGCCGGGCATGATGCTCGACCCCGGCTGCACCGCCGGAAGCACGATCTCCGCCAGACCGGTCCGGGGGCCCGAGGCGAGCAGCCGGATGTCGTTCGCGATCTTGTTGAGATCGAGCGTGAACGCCCGAATCGCGCCACTGAAGCTGGCAATGTCTCCCATCGACTGCATCAGCTGGATCCGGTCGTCCGACTCCTGGAGGTCCAGCCCGGTGAGCGAGCGGAGGTGCTTGACCATGAGCCCCGGATAGGCCGGCTCGGCGTTGAGGCCGGTCCCCACGGCGGTCCCCCCGATGTTCATCGGCCGGAGCCACCTCGCCGCCTCGATCAGCTTGTCGCGATGGCGAGCCACGGTGTGGCCGTAGGCCCGGAACTCCTGCCCCAGCCGGATCGGGGTGGCGTCCTGGAGGTGGGTCCGGCCCGACTTCACGATCCCGTCGAAGGCCTGGCCCTTGGCCAGGAACGAATCCGACAGGCCCGCCATCGCGTCGAGCAGGGCTGGCAGGGTGGCCAGCGCGGCCAGCCGCATCGCGGTGGGAATCACGTCGTTGGTGCTCTGCGCCATGTTGACGTGATCGTTGGGGTGGACCGGCCGGTAGGTTCCCCGCTCACCCCCGAGAAGCTCGTTGGCGCGATTGGCCAGGACCTCGTTGATGTTCATGTTGTGCGAGGTGCCCGCCCCGGCTTGATAGGGATCGACGATGAACTGGTCCCGGTGCTGCCCCGACAGGACTTCGTCGGCCGCCTGGACGATGACGTCGGCCAGCCGGGCCTCGAGCCGACCGGTTTCCTTGTGGGTCACGGCCGCCGAGCGCTTGATCCAGACGACGGCGTCGACGAACGCGGCGAGCGGCCGGAGCCCGGAGATCGGGAAGTTCTCCGCGGCGCGGAGCGTCTGAATCCCGTAGAGGGCCTCGGTCGGAACCTGCTTCTCGCCGAGAGGGTCTTTTTCGATGCGATGGGAAGCCATGGCGGATGAGGGCGGCGGCGGGGCTCCGGCGTTATGTTGCCGACTGCCGGGCCGGAGCCGTCCGACGGCGAGCCAGCGTCGCGATCCACCCGGGGCCCGGGCCCGAGCTTCGACCAGGGAGATCCGGATGTCCAGCTATCTCGTGCGCCCGGCCGACCGAGCCCGCTTCTCGCCCGAGAAGGGGACCAAGGCCGACCTGGTGTCGGGGACCCAGCTCTTCCTCGGCCTCAACTGCTTCGAGCCGGGTCAGACGCAGCGGATCCACGCGCACCACGGTGCGGACAAATTCTATCTGATCCTGTCGGGAAAGGCGAGAATGCTCGTGGGCGACGAGGCGATGACCGCCGAGGCCGGCGATCTGGTCTGGGCCCCGGCGGAGGTGCCGCACGGGGTGGCGGAGGCGGTGGAGCGGACCGTGATGCTGGTGGGGATGGCGCCGCCGCCTCGTTAGGCGGTCAGCGAGGGACCAAGAAGGGGTTGTCCCGGCGCTCCGCCCCGATCGTGGTCTCCGGCCCGTGGCCGGGAAACACCACGGTCTCGTCGGGCAGCGAGAAGAGCTCCTCCTGGATGCTCCGGAGCAGCCGGCGGAGGTCGCCGCCGGGCAAGTCGGTCCGCCCGATCGAGCGCTGGAACAGGACGTCGCCCCCAAGGACCAGTCCCGGCCCCACGAAGCAGACGCTCCCCGGCGAATGCCCCGGGGTGAAGCGGACTCCGATCTCCAGCTCGCCGAGCCGGAGCGGCTCGCCGGGCACGATCCACCGATCCGGCGGCGGAAGGGGCGGGACCCTGATCCCGAACAGCTCCCCCTGCTGCGCCACGCCCTGGTAGAGGGGGAGGTCGTCCGGGTGGAGCAGAATCGGGGCGCCGGTGGCGGCCTTGATGGCCGCGACGCCCAGGACGTGGTCGATGTGGGCGTGGGTGAGCCAGATTTCCCGGATGGTCAGCCCTTCGCGCTCGGCGACCCGGAGGAACCGTTCCGGCTCCTCGCCCGGATCGACGATCACCGCGTCGGAGGCGCCGGCGGGCGCCACCAGATAGCAGTTCTCGACGAACCGGCCGTTCGGGATCGGAATGACGCGCGCGGCGTCCTCGGCCCGGGAGGTCGCGCTCGTCACCCGGCGCTCACCGCCGACTTCCGGTCGGTCAGGTACTTCTCGACCGCGATAGCGGCGGTGGTGGCGTCGCCGACCGCCGTGGTAACCTGCCGGGTGAGCTGGACCCGGAGATCCCCGGCCGCGAACAGGCCGGGCACCGAAGTCATCATCCGCTCGTTGGTGAGGACGTACCCGCTCGGGTCGTGCTGGTAGTGCTCCTTGATCAGTCCGGCGTTGGGCGTGAAGCCGATGAACACGAAGCACCCGGTCACCTCGAGGGTCGAGCGCTTCGCCGGTGACGGTGTCCTCGAGCGAGAGGTGTTGGAGCCCGGCCGGCCCCCCACCATCTCGAGCACCTTCTTGTTCCAGAGCACTTCGATCTTGGGATTGGCGAGGGCCCGCTCCTGGACCATCTTCGAGGCCCGGAACTGGTCGCGGCGGTGGATGATGTACACCTTGGCCGCGTACCGGGTCAGGTAGTCGGCCTCCTCGACCGCGGCGTCGCCGCCCCCGACCACCGCGATGGTCTCGCCCTTGAAAAAGGCGCCGTCGCACACCGCGCAGTAGGACACCCCCTGACCCGCATACTCCACTTCGCCCGGCACCCCGAGCTTGGTCGGCGTGCCGCCGGCCGTCAGGATCACGGCCGGCGCGAAGACCTCGGCCTCGGAGCTGGTGGTCGACCTTGAAGGTGCCGTCCTCGAGGCGATGGATCCCCTCGACGTTCTCCTGGCCGGATGTCCGCGCCGAAGGCCTGGGCGTGCTCGGTCATCTTGGTCGCGAGATCGGGGCCGAGAATGCTGACGAACCCGGGATAGTCCTCGATCTTCTCGGTATTGAGCAGCTCGCCGCCGGGGATGCCCCGCTCCAGCACCACCGTCTCCAGCATCCCGCGGCCGGCATACATGGCGGCGCAGAGCCCGGCTGGCCCGGCTCCAACGACGATCACGTCAAAATGGGTCTTCGACACGGCTCACTCCTCGACGATGGCCTCGGCGAATCACCCCGCAATATAGATGGGCCTCACCGCCTCACCCCGAGGTAGCCGAGCCGGTGGGCCCGAGTTCCAGGGCGGTGACCGCGCCGTGACAGGAGGAAATCGTCCCGACCACCACCGACGCCGCCTCGGCCCGGCGTCCCACCTCGTCGAGGAGCGCGCTCGCCGAGCGGGCCTCGGCCACGTCGAACATCCCCACCCCAAAGGCCCGATGGCGGGTGACGAAGAGCGCCGGTCCCAAGACTCGGGCCGAGGCGCCGAGGCGCTTGACGTACCGGGTCACCGCCTCGCCCATCTCCCAGGTGCGGGGGCCCCGAATCACCGGACAGATGGCGGGCTCGACGCAGTGGGTGGGACAGAGCCAGTCGGCGTAGGAGACATAGCGGGTGCCGTCCGGCGCCTGGACGTCGTAGGGCGTGCCGAGCGGCGTCGGCAACGATCCGGGGCGGATCGCGCGATCGGGAAACCGACTGCGGGCCCGCCGCTCGAGCCACCCGGCCATGAGGTGGGGCATCAGCGGCGACGGGACGATCGCGTCGTCGGGGATCCCGGCCGGGGGAGCCGCGCGGGCCAGGAACTGGTCCAGAAAATCGCTCCAGTCAGCCACCACCAGCGAGCGATTGGACCGGTCGGCCAGGTCGCGGGTGGCCTGGCAGGCGGGATCGCGATCCACCAGCACGACCGCCCGCGCCGAGAGCTTGCCGCGGTCGATCGCGGCCTCGAGTTGCTGAGCGTAGAAGGTGCCGTAGCAGCCCCCGCCGACCACCATCACGTCGCGGAACGCCGGTCCGCCACGGTCCCGCCCCTCGCTCATCGCGCCTGTCGCTCGTCGGCGCGGGCCTCGATGGCGTCGACCCAGGCGAGCGGGACCCGCACGGCGCCGATCGATCCGTGGGAGGGGCTCGCCTCGACCGAGCCGTGCCAGTCGCTGCCGCCGGTCGGAAGGAGGCCCAGCTCGGCGGCAAGGTGGCTGAGCGTCGCCCGCACGGCGGCCGAGTGGCTGGGATGGACGACCTCGACCCCGTCGAGGCCCTCGGCCTTGAGCTCAGTGAGGAACGAGCGAGTGCCCCGGTCCCGGAGATGCGCGGCCGATGAGACCCCGCCGGCCCGGCGGATCAGCGCGGCAATCGTCGCCAGATCCAGCAACCGTTTGGCCACGAAGGCCGGACGGCCCCGGCCCAGCAAGCGATCGAAGGCCTCATCGAAGCTCTTGACCACGCCGTTGGCGATCAGGGCCCGCGCCAGGTGCGGCCGGCCGACGGCGGCACCGCTCGCCGCTCGGGCGACGTCGTCGTCGCTGATGGTGAGCCCGAGGCTCCGGATCTTCTCGACCATCGCGCGGCCCCGGGCGGCCCGGGCCTCGCGAGCGGTGACCAGCTCCGCCTGGAGCTCGTCATGATCGAGGCGGAGTCCGTAGCCCAGGAGGTGGAGCTCACCCCAGGAGACCTTGACCGAGAACTCGCAGCCCGCGAGCACCCGCACCCCGTATCGGGACCCCGCCTGGCGCGCCTCCGGCACCCCGTCCAGGCTGTCGTGGTCGGTCAGCGCGATGGCGACGAGACCGGCCTCGGCCGCAAGGCGAACGACCTCCGCCGGTGCGAGGGCACCGTCGGAGGCCGTCGAATGCAGGTGGAGATCCGCGGTGAGCTCGTTCAGCGGCGGTACCCCAGCTCGGGCGTGGTCCACGACGGCTGCGACCGGCGCAGGAGATCGGACAGCTGGGCCTCGGTGAGCCCGGCCAAGGACGCCTCTCGCTCCTTCACGCCCAGCGGCGAATACCGCGCTACCCGCTCCTCGTGCGGACCGCCGGCCACCCGGGTAAAGAGCACCGAGAACTCGTCCTTCGAATACTGGGTCCGGCGGCCGGTCGGGGTCACCGACCATCGCTCGCCGTTCACTTCGATCGCTCTGGGCGGCATGTCTCCCCCGTTCAGGTCACGTTCTCGGGGAACTGGTGCAGCGACGTCTTGAGATCGGCCAGGAACCGATCCGCGTCGGCGCCGTCGACGATCCGGTGATCGAAGCTCATCGCGAGGTACCCGAGCCTCCGGATCCCCACCGCGTCGGTGCCGTCCGGGCTGGTGACCACGGCCGGCCGCTTCTCGATTGCGCCCACGGCGAGGATCGCGGCCTGGGGCTGATTGATGATCGGCAGCCCGACCACCGTGCCGAACCCGCCGGGGTTGGTGATGGTGAAAGTACCCTTCTGGACCTCGTCCGGGCTCAGCTTCTTGTTCCGGGCCTTGTCCGCCAGCTCCTGAATGGCCCGGGCGACGCCCAGGAGCGAGAGCTCGTCGGCCCGGCGGATGACCGGGACGATCAAGCCCCAGTCGAGCGCCACCGCGATGCCGAGGTTGATCTCCTGGCGGAAGATCGTCGACTCGCCCATCACGGCCGAGTTGACCACCGGATGCCGCCGAAGGTTCTCGGCCACCGCCTTGGCGATGAACGCGAGGAAGGTCAGGTTCACGCCTCGCGAGGCGAATTCGGCCTTGTGCTGGGCCCGAACCTGGGCCACCCGGGTGTAGTCGATCTCGATCAGGCTCTGCACGTGCGGCGACACCCGCCGCGACATGATCATGTGCTCGGCGGTGAGCTTGCGAATCCGGGTCCAGGCTTCGACCCGATCGCCCTCCCACGGCTCGACCACCGGCCCGGGGACGACCTGCACTCCGCCGGGCACCCCACCGGGGGCGGTCGCGGGTCTGGGGGCCGCCACCGCGGGCGCGGACGGCGCCTCGGGCTGGTGCTCGAGAAAGCTCAGCACGTCGTTCTTGGTGACCCGGCCCGCCATCCCGGAACCTGGGATTTCGGCCAGATCGAGGCCGTGCTCGGCCACCATCCGGCGCACGAGCGGCGTGGACCGGCGGCGCAGTCGATCCTCCAGGCTCTCGTCACCACTCGGCGCAGGACGAGGGTCGGGCGCCGGGTGGGCCGCGACGGGCGACGGGCTCGGCGCGGGCGCGGGGGGGGCCGGGGGGGAGTCGGAGCGGGCGCGGCGGGCGCGGCGGCCGGCGCGGGGGCCGAGGCCGCGGCGGCGGCATCGGTCTCGAGCCGAGCCACCACGGTCTGCACCGCCACCGTCTCGCCTTCCTTCACCAGGATCTCGGCCAGCACGCCCGCGGTGGGCGCCGGGATCTCGGCGTCGACCTTGTCGGTCGAGATCTCGAACATGGGCTCGTCGCGCTTGACCGCGTCGCCCACCTGCTTGAGCCACTTGGAAAGGGTGCCCTCCGCGATGGACTCGCCCATCTGGGGCATCACGACATCGATCCGTGCCATGCGTCTCCGTCCGTCTGTCTGTCCTGCGAGCCGTCCAGCCGTCAGCCCGTCTGTCGGTCAGTAGCTCGCCATCCAGCGAGCCGCCTTCACTATATCCCCGGTTCCCGGCAACACGAAATCCTCGAGCGGAGGCGCGAAGGGGAGCGGGACATCGTGCGCCGCCACCCGCCGGACCGGCGCGTCGAGCCATTCGAAGCAGAGCTCGTTGATCCGGGCCGCGATCTCGCCGGCGAGGCCACCGGTGCGGGTGTCCTCGTGCACGACGAGCACCCGATTGGTCTTCCTGACCGAGGCGACGATCGCGTCGTCGTCGAGCGGCGCCAGGGTGCGGAGGTCGAGGACCTCCACCTCGAGGCCGTCCTCGCGGGCCAGCGTCTCGGCCGCCTCGAGCGCCTTCCAGACCATGGCCGAATAGGTGACCACCGTCAGATCGCGGCCGGCCCGGGCGATCCGGGCCTGGCCGATCGGGGTCAGGATCTCCTCGCCCTCGGGCAGGTCCTCCTTGACCCGGCGATAGAGGTACTTGTGCTCGAAGTAGAGCACCGGGTCGTCGTCCCGGATCGCCGCTTTGATGAGGCCCTTCGCGTCGCGGGCGGTGGCCGGGGCCACGATCTTGAGCCCCGGGGTGTGCAGAAAGGCCGCTTCCGGATTCTGGGAATGGAAGGGCCCGCCCCGCACGAACCCACCGGCCGGCCCGCGGACCACCATCGGGGTCCGGAGATCCGCCCGGTAGCGCGCCGTGGCCACGTAGTTGGTCAGGATGCTGTAGGCGCAGGAGACGAAGTCGATGAACTGCATCTCGCAGACCGGGCGGAACCCCATGTGGGCCGCGCCCGCGGCCGTACCCACGATGGCGGTCTCGGCGATCGGGCGTGTCGATCACCCGGTCTTCGCCGAACCGGGCCTGGAGGCCCTCGGTCACCTTGAAGGCCCCGCCGAAGGCGCCCACGTCCTCGCCGATCACGAAGACCCGCGCGTCCCGCTCCATCTCCTCGAAGAGGCCCTGTCGGATGGCCTCGAGGTAGGTCACCTCGGCCATCAGAGCCTCCGGTACCACTCGAGCGGCGCGACCGGCGGATCGGCCAGCACGCCGTCGAGCGCGGTGAGCGGCTCGGGCAGGGGCTCGTCCTCGCACTGGGCCACGGCGGCGTCGATCTCGGCACCAACCCGGGCGTCGATCGCCGCGAGCTCGTCAGCCGAGGCCCAGCCCTGCTCCGTGAGCCGGCGGACGTAGCGGTCGACCGGGTCGCGCGCCTCCCAGGCCTCGAGCGCGTCCTTGGGCACGTAGGACTGATTGTCGTGTTCGGCGTGCCCCTTCCGGCGATAGGTCAGGAGCTCGACCAGGGTCACGCCCTCGCCGGCCCGGGCCCGGTCCACCGCCCGCCGGGTGGTCTCGTAGACCGCGATCACGTCGTTGCCGTCGGCCTGGACCCCGGCCACCCCATAACCCGTCGCCTTCTCGACCAGGAAGGACACCGCCGTCTGCTTGGCCATCGGGGTGGAGTAGGCGTACCCGTTGTTCTCCGCCACGATCACCAGGGGGAGTCGCTGGACGGCGGCGAAGTTGATCCCCTCGTGGAAGGCGCCGGTGCTCATCGCCCCGTCGCCCACGTAGACCATCCCGACCCGGGGCTCCTTCCGCAGCTTGAACGACAGGGCCACCCCGCACATCACCGGAACCATGTCGCCGAGGTGGGAGATCTGGCCCAGGAAGCCGCGCTCGAGATCGTTGAAGTGGATGTTCAGCTCGCGGCCCCGGGTCGGGCTCTCGGCCTTGGCCATGTACTGGCGGAGCACCTCGATCGGGGTGGCGCCCTTGACCAGCATCGACCCCAGGTTCCGGATCAGGGGCGAGAGGATGTCGCCGGGGTCGAGCGCGTAGGCGCTCCCGACGGCGTCGGCCTCCTGGCCGAGCGAGCGGAAGAGTCCCCCGATCACCTTGGTCTGGCGATAGAGGTTGACCAGCTTCTCTTCGAGCGACCGGGTCAGCCGCATCCAGTAATACAGCTCGTGGAGGCGGGCTCGGCTGAGCCCCGCCACGAGCGGTCGGTCCGCCCCGGTGGGCGAGTCGGTGGTGGCCGTCATGGGCGGACCGCGGGCCGGCTCAGTAGGCGCCCCGGAGCACGTAGGTCTGGTCGACCATGGCGTGCACGGTGCTCAGGAACCGTTTGGCGAACTTGTCGAGCTCGCTCTCGCCCGGCTGGTTGGTCGCCACGGTCACCAGGGTGTAGTGCCCGCCCTCGGGCTCGGCGGTGACCGCCACCTGCCCCATGGCGCTCGAGAAGCCCCGGCGCCGCGGGTGCTCGTCGGTGGGCTGCATCCGGGCGCCGAAGTAACCGGCGGCCGCCTGGACCACGGCATCGGGCGCCACCGAAGTGCGATGGAAGTATTTCATCGTTCGGGTGCCTCAGTCTTTGGCGTACTCGTCGTAGTACTCGATGCCGAGATGGGTGATCTGATCCTCGCCCATGAGCCAGCGCAGCGTGTTCTTGAACTTGGTCTGCTGGATGAAGAGGTCGTGCTCGGGATAGAGGCCCGGCGCCACCTGGGGGCTCTTGAAGTAGAACGAAAGCCACTCCTGCACCCCGCTCAGGCCGGACCGCTGGGCCAGGTCGAAGAAGAGCGCCAGATCCAGCACCAGCGGGGCCGCGAGAATGGAGTCGCGGCAGAGGAAGTCGACCTTGATCTGCATCGGGTAGCCCAGCCACCCGAAGATGTCGATGTTGTCCCACCCCTCTTTGTTGTCGCCCCGGGGCGGATAGTAGTTGATCCGGACCTTGTGGTAGAGCTTGCCGTAGAGCTCGGGGTAGAGCTTGGGCTGGAGGATGTATTCCAGCACGCCCAGCTTGGACTCTTCCTTGGTCTTGAAGCTCTCCGGATCGTCGAGCACCTCGCCGTCCCGGTTGCCGAGGATGTTGGTGGAGTACCACCCCGCCACACCCAGCATTCGGGCCTTGAACATCGGCGAGAGCACGGTCTTGATCATGGTCTGCCCGGTCTTGAAGTCCTTCCCCCCGATCGCGACCCCCTTCTCGCGCGACAGGGTCTCCATCGCCGGGAAGTCACAGGTCAGGTTGGGCGCGCCGTTGGCGAACGGCACTCCCTCCATGATCGCGGCATAGGCGTAGAGCATCGACGGCGCGATCGAGGGATCGTTGGCCTCCATGGCCTTCTCGAACGCGGCGATCGACTGGTGGGCCGGTCCCGGCGAGATGAAGATCTCGGTGGACGCGCACCACACCACCACCAGACGGTCGCAACCGTTGGCCTGCTTGAACTCGCGGATGTCCTTCCGGAGCGCCTCGGCCAGGTCCTTCTTGGTCTTGCCGGTCTTGACGTTGGGACCCTGGAGCCGCTTGACGTAGCTCTGATCGAACACGGCCGGCATCGGCTTGATGGCCTTGAGAAACGCGGCGATCGGCTCGACGTGCTCGTGCCGGTCGAGCACGCCGCACTTGAGGCACGACTCGTAGCCGTCGTCCGGAATCGGGTCCCAGGCCCCGAACACCAGCTGGTCGAGCTGCGCAATGGGGACGAAATCCTTGATCAGCGGATTCCGGTTGTCGGTCCGCTTCCCCAGCCGGATGGTCGCCATCTGCGAGAGCGAGCCGAACGGCCGAGCTCGACCGCGGCGGGCGTTCTCGACCCCCGCCATGAAGGTCGAGGCGACCGCCCCGAGTCCAACGCACAGCACACCGAGCTTGCCCGAAGCGGGCGCGATCTTGCGAGTAGTCCGGTCAGGCACGAAGGTGTTCCTTGCTCAAGGTTCGGGAGCGGGACGCACCAGCCCCGACTCCTGGGGTTGTTCCGCGGGCGCCCCATCGGTCACCCGATACACGTACACGAATCGCTGGACCACCGTGATGGTCGACAGCGTGGCCAGCAACAGCACGATGACCTCCAGCACGAGCGCGTGGGGCCCGGCGCCCACCAGCACCGTGGGGATGCCGATCCCGACCAAGCGCTCGGCCCGCTGCACCAGCCCGACCTTGCAGTCGATGCCGAGCCCCTCCGCCCGGGCCCGGGCGTACGACACCAGCAGTGAGCTCACCACGGCTACCATGCAGACGATCGCCGAGGCGAGCCGGAACTGCACGTCGGGCGCGGTGAGCAGGTAGACGGCGATCCCGATGAAGGTGGCGCCGTCGCCCACCCGATCGAGGGTGGAGTCGTAAAACGCGCCGAACCGCGACTCCGTCCCGCTCCGGCGCGCCACCTGCCCGTCGAACGTGTCGACCACGCCGCTCAGGAGCAGCAGCGCGCCGCCCCACCGGACCTGGCCGACGCCGAAGGCCACACCGGAGGCGACCACCACCAGCGCGCCCACGGTCGTGAGCGTGTTGGGTCGTACACCGCGCCGGAGAAGCCACCCGACGAAGGGCTCCGTGAGAGCGAAAAAGGCGCGCTCGAGAGACTTCGTAACGAGTTTCACCCGCCTCCAAGGCCGGCCCACTGATCGCTAAGATTCAATTCCCACAACAACTTACAGCCCTCAAAAGTAACCGACCTCCGAATCGGTCGCAATCTGGCCTCCGGCTGTGACCCCGGCGTGACCGGGCTCACCGTCGGCGCCTGCGGACCAGATCCGAGAGGGCCGCCAGCGCCAGCTCGGGCGCCTCCTCGGCGACCGAACCGGTGACGGCCCAGGCGACCCAGGCCCGGCCGTCGCTCGAGGCCCGGGCCAGCCCCTGTTGCGCGGCGATCACCCGGTCGCCGTCCCGGCCCCAGCGGCGGCCGGCCGAGACCACCCGGACCGGGACCTGCCGGCCCAGCCCGATCGGCGGCCCCCTCGGTTGGCCCAGCGCCGAGCGCACCTCCGCGGTGACGGGGTCGAGCAGCACCAGGCCGGCCACCATCGCCGGCCACCGCACCGCGAACCGCTCGGCCTCAGTCGCCACGGCGGCCTCCGCCACCACGATCAGCGGGGCCGGAAGGCCGAGCTGCCCGATCGCCCCTTTCACCGCCCGGACCCGGGCCTCCTCATCGGCGGCCCCATCCAGCGAGCGGATCGTGACGACGGTGATCGCCAGGCGGGCGGCGGCAAGCGAAGCGAGCCGATCCCACTCGGCGGGCCGCTCCGCCGCGGCCAAAAACACGGCCGCCGGCCGGCCGCCTCGCCTGAGCCGCACCCGCACGGTGGCACCGTCGGCCGAGAGGATGGTGTCGCGGACACCGCCGCCCTGGGCCGGGAGCGGCCGCGGCGATCCGAGCAGCAGGGGGACCGCCAGCAGGGCAAGCGAGCCGGCCACCCTCATCGATAGAGGAGATAGCGATCGCGGCGGACCCCAAAGGCTCGGAGCGCGGCGGCCCACCCGCTCACGATTCGCGGGGCCGGCTCGCCCCGCTCGATCGCCTCGCGAAGAGCGGGACCGCCGGCCAGGCGGTCGAACTGCGCCGGCCGGAAGTCGATCCGATCGGGATAGAGCGACCGGATCGCCACCAGGAGGGCGACGGCGGTCGCGGTCGGGTCGTAGCTCGCCCGGTCGGTCAGCACCAGGCGGATGCCCCGCGCGGTGGTGTCGGCCAGCTTGCCGTCGCCCGGCTGGTGGGGGGTGAACCGGACCGACTCGAACCGGATGCCGGGCAAACGCTCCGAGCGAAGTCGGCGGATGACCCGATCGGGGTTCAGCCAGGGCGCGCCGATCTGCCGGAACGGCGCGTCGGTGCCCCGGCCCACCGAGAGAGCCGTCCCCTCGAAGAGGCAGCTACCGGGATAGTGGTAGAGGGCCTCGAGATCGAGCAGGTTGGGACTGGGATGGACGAAGGGCAACCCGGCGGCCGCCAGGTCCTGGTCGCGGTGCCAGCCGGCCGCCGGCACGACGACCAGGTCGGCGCCGATCGAGAGCTCGTCGTTGCCCAACCGGGCCAGCTCGCCCAGCGTCAGACCGGGGCGCATCGGCACGGTCAGGCTGCCGACCATCGAGCGCCAGGCGGAGTCGAGCACGTTGCCTTGGACCAGCCGGCCGCCGATGGGGTCGGGCCGGTCGAGCACCACGACCGGCTTCCCCGCCCGGGCCGCGGCCTTCATCACCGCCAGCGTGGTCCCGAGGTAGCTGAAGTAGCGGGCGCCGACGTCCGGCAGATCGACCAGGATGACGTCGACCCGGGCCAGCGAGGAGTCCGAGGGCCCGTGGCTCGGGCCATAGAGGCTGTAGATTGGGAGTCCGGTGGCGGAATCGGTGGCCGAGGGCACCTGCACGCCGGGGTCGACGACGCCGCGGAACCCGTGCTCCGGGCTGAAGATCGCTACCAGGTTCACGCCGGCGCCGAGCAGCCGGTCCACGGCGGAGACCCCGCGGCTGTCGATCGAGCCCTGATTGGCCACCAGGCCCACGCGGCGGTTCCGCACCAGAGCCAGACTGTCGGAGAGCAGGACCTCGAGTCCGGGCCGGACCACCGGAGGAGCCGGCCCCGACGCCACCAACGACCCGAGCAGCGCGACCAGACCCAGATGCCTCATCGAACTCTCGTCCTTGCGTTAGGCATCAGCGCCGCCCTGGCCGGTCCGGCCGCCGCCCAGCGGCGCCCGGCCCCCAGCCCTCGGGTGCGGCAGCTGATGCGCACCATGTCGCTTCCCGACCAGGCGGCCCAGCTGGTCATGCCCTGGATCACCGGGGCCTACAGCGGGTTCGACGCCGAGACCTTCGCCCAGGCGGTGCGCTGGGTCGATTCGCTCCACGTCGGGGGCATCGTCGTCTCGATCGGGTCGCCGCTCGACATCGCCGCCCAGCTCAATCATCTCCAGCGCCGTTCCCGGCTCCCGCTCCTGATCGCGTCGGACCTCGAGGGCGGGTCGGCCTACCGCTTCGACGGCGGCACGCCGTTCCCCACCAATATGGGCGTAGGCGCCTCGGGTCGGGAGCAGGACGCCTACCAGATGGGACGCATCACCGCGCTCGAGGGACGCGCGGTCGGGGTGCAATGGACCTTCTCCCCGGTGGCCGACGTCAACGACAATCCGGCCAATCCGATCATCAACACCCGCTCCTTCGGCGCCGATCCCTCGGCCGTCGCGCGGCTGGTCGTGGCGGCGGTGCGTGGCACCCAGGACGCCGGCGTGATGGCGACCGTGAAGCACTTTCCCGGTCATGGCAATACCGACGTCGACTCGCACCTCTCGCTCCCCGTGGTCCGGGCGGGGTGGGACCGGCTCGATCGGGTCGAGCTGGTGCCGTTCAAGGCGGCGGTGAAGGCCGGGGTCGACGCGGTGATGTCCGGACACCTGGCCGACCCGGTGGTGGAGGGTGGCGCGATCCGGCCGGCGACGCTCTCCCCCCTCTTTCTCACCCAGGTGCTCCGCGACTCGCTCGGGTTTCGGGGCATCGTGGTGACCGACGCGCTGGACATGGGCGCGCTGGTCGCCACCTACGGCGAGGGCGAGGCCGCCGTGCTGGCGCTCCAAGCCGGCGCCGACGTGCTCCTCAAGCCGACCGATCCGGCCGAAGCGGTCCGGGCCGTGGTGACCGCGGTTCGGAGCGGACGGATTTCGCGGGCCCGACTGGCACGCTCGGTCGCCAAGGTGCTGGCCGCCAAGGATCGGCTCCATCTCTTCAAGCGGCGGACCGTATCGCTCGACCGGATTCCCGAGGTGGTGGGACGCCAGGCCTTCCTCGACACCGCGGCCGCCGTCTCGGCCCGGGCGATGGTGCTGGCCCGCGACTCCCTCGCCGTGGTGGAGCGGCTTCGGCAGACGCCGGGACCGATCAGCCTGGTCACCTTCGGCGAGGCGAACGGCGCCACCCTGGGCAACGCGTTCGCAGCCGAGCTCAGAGCCCGGGGGTACCGGGTGGCCCCGCCGTTCCGGCTGTATTCCACCAGCGGGCCGGCCAGCTACGACTCGGCCGCGACGGCCCTGGCCGGGGGCGGGCAGCCGCTGGTGCTGGTATCGGTCCGGGTGCAGTCGTCCAAGGGCAGCGTGGCCATTCCGGACCCGTTGGGCAGGCTCCTGGAGGGCGCCGCCCGGGCCCGCCCCGAGATCGTGGTCTCGTTCGGATCGCCGTACATTCTGGCCCAGGCGCCGAGCTCGGCCGGCTACCTCCTCGCCTGGACCGCGAACCCACTCACCGAGCGGGCCGCCGCCCGGGCGCTGGCGGGGGCGCCGATCACGGGCCACCTGCCCATCGACCTGCCGCCGTTCTACCGGATCGGCGACGGCCTCACTCGTTCGGCGACGGCGCGCTATGCGGACTCGACCGCTCGTTAGGCTGCTCCCCACCCTGGCCCTGGCCGCCGCCTGCGGGCGGGCCGAACCAGCCGGCGCCCCGGTGCCCCGCTGCGGCGCCGCCCCGTGCGACTGGCGCGATCTGGCCCGGACGGTCGATTCCGCGGTGGCCGACAGCGCGGCGCCGGGCGTGGTCGTCGGGGTCTCGATCGGCGGGGCGCGCTACTTCCACAGCGCCGGGCGCCTGGGTATCGACGACCCCCGGCAACCCGATTCGTCGACCGTGTACGACCTCGCGTCACTGACCAAGGTCATCGCCCTCACCACCCTCGCGATGCAGGCGGTCGACGAGAGCCGGCTCGATCTCGACGCGCCGGTCGACACCTACCTGCCCCGGTTCGTCGGGCCGGGCAAGCACGCCGTCACCATCCGCCACCTCCTCACCCACTCGAGCGGGCTGCCGGCCCATCGCCCACTCTGGCGCGAGGCGCCCGACCGCGACAGCGCCCTGGCCCTCGTCCTGGCGACCCCGCTCGACACGGTCCCCGGCGTCCGGATGGTCTACTCCGATCTGGGTGCCATCCTGCTCGGCCGGGTGGTGGAGGGCCTCTATGGGGCGCCGCTGGACCGGCTGGCCCAGGAACGGATCTTCGGACCGCTCGCGATGAAGGACACCCGGTACCGTCCGCCTAAGTCGTGGCTGTCCCGGATCGCGCCGACCGAGCGCGACCCCTGGCGGGGGCGGATCGTGCATGGCGAGGTCCACGACGAGAACGCCGCCTTTCTGGGCGGGGTCTCGGGCCACGCCGGGCTGTTCGGGTCGACCCGCGACCTGTTGACGTTCGGGGAGTGGCTGATGAACCGGGTCCGGGGCGACACGACCGGGGGTCCCCGGCTTCCCCGTCCCGCCACGGCCCAGGCGTTCACCCGGCGGCAAGACTTGGTCCCGGGCTCGAGCCGGGCCCTCGGCTGGGACACGCCCTCGTCCGGGAGCAGTGCCGGGAACCTCTTGTCGGACCAGAGCTTCGGCCACACGGGATTTACCGGCACGTCGATCTGGATCGATCCGACCCGGGCCCTGGTGATCGTGCTGCTCTCCAACCGCGTCCATCCGACCCGGAACAACCCCCGGCTGGGGCCGCTCCGCGGTCTGGTCGCCGACCGGGTGGTCGAGGCGCTGGAGGGAGCTCCGCATTGACAGCCGTCGAGCCCGCTCCTTAGCTTCCATTGGGCTTGGGTGGCAAGTCGCCACCCACACGAGGGAGAGGGCCATGAGCACGACCGAAAAAGGCACCACCGAAGGCATCGGCATTACGCTGACGCCCCGGGCGACGGACGAGGTTCTCAAGTTCATGGCGGCCGAGAACGTGGCCGTCGACACCGGCGGGCTTCGGGTCAGCGTGCTGCCGGGCGGCTGTTCCGGATTCAAATACAGCCTGAACATCGAAGACACCCCGCTGGACGACGACATCATCGTCGAGGTCGAGCGGATCCGGGTGTTCGTCGACGGGTTCAGCCTGCCCTACCTCAGCGGAATCACGGTCGACTACGTGACGTCGATGCAGGGCTCGGGGTTTACCTTCGAGAACCCGAACGCCACCGGCGGGTGCGGCTGCGGGAGCAGCTTCACGGCCTGACCCATCGCCGTCCAGCGGGACCCGGCGGGAGCGCTCGACGGCGCTCCCGCTTTCGTTTGGCGGGCTGACGGTCCGACGGCTGCCAGCGGCGCACCCCGTTGCCGGCGGGCACCGCCCTTGGGCTCGCCCGGCGATCCGGGGCATATTCCGATCTCCCCCGACTGGACGCTCCATCGCATGACGGCCACGACCGAGACCCGCGACCGCGCGGCCCGAATCTATCGCGAGCTCCGCCAGTTGATCGTGGTGGGCCGGCTCCACCCGGGACCCGCCTGGTCGAGAAGGACATCGCCGGGCGGTTTCGGGTGAGCCGCACCCCGGTCCGGGCGGCGTTGGACCGGCTGGAGCAGGAAGGCTACGTGGTGACCCTCCCGGGGCTCAAGCACTCGTTGAGCCAGGTGGCTCCCCTGACCCGGACCGACGCGGTGGAGCTGTTCGACACGATCGCGGCGCTCGAGGGCGTGGCGGCCCGGAACACGGCCTCGCTCCCGGCACCCCGCCGGCGAGCGATCGCCGCCGAGATGCGGCGGCTCAACGCCGAGCTCCGGACCGAGAGCAAGAAGAGCGATCCGTCACAGCAGCGGTTCCTGGAGCTCGACGACGCCCTCCACTCGCAGTTCATCGACGCCGGCGCCGGGCCCCGGCTCCAGGCCCTGCTCGAGACCATACGTCCCCACGCCGTTCGGTACGACCAGCTCTACGTCGTGCTGCTGGCCCACCGGATGCAGCCCTCCCTGGCCGAGCACGAGGCCGTCATCCGCGCCATCGCGGCCGGCCACCCGGACCGCGCCGCCCACGCGGCCGAGGCCAACCAGCGGAACGGCGGCCTGCGCCTGGCCCGGGCCATCGACGCCATGGGCGAGCGGGGTCACTGGTAGGTGCGGCCCGCCGATCTCGCGATCGTCTGGGTCTACTTCGCCGCCACCCTCGGCGTCGGGCTCTGGGTCACCCGGAAGCAACGGACGGCGAACGATTACTTCCTCGGCGCCCGCTCGCTCCCCGCCTGGACCGTGATGCTCTCGATCGTGGCCACCGAGACCTCGGCGCTCACCGTGATCTCGGTGCCCGGAATCGGGGCCCGCGGCGACCTGACCTTCCTGCAGCTCCCGATCGGCTACCTGGTCGGTCGGATCGTGGTGGCCTGGTGGCTCCTCCCGGGTTACTTCCGGGGCGAGCAGGAGACGGCCTACACCCGGCTCGAGCACCGCTTCGGCGGCGGCACCCGGCGCCTCATCTCCGCGACGTTCCTGGTGACCCGCTTTCTCGGCGACGGGGTCCGGATCTACGCCGGCGCCATTCCGCTCGCCCTGGTCACCGGGTGGAGCATCCCGATGGCCATCGTCGGGATGGGACTCATCACCATCGTGTACACCTGCTTCGGCGGGCTCAAGGCGGTGGTCTGGGCCGACGTGGTCCAGCTCGCGATCTACGTCGGGGGCGGGGTGATCGCGCTGGGGGTGGCCTGGCAGATGGCCGGCGGGGCCGGCCCGGCCCTGGGGCTGGCGGCCGCGGCGGGCAAGCTCCGTCTCTTCGACTTCGCGCTGAACCTCACCTCCACCTACACCTTCGCCGGCGGGTTGGTGGGCGGGGCGCTGCTCTCCGCCGCGTCACACGGGACCGACCACCTGATCGTGCAACGGTTGCTCGCGACCCACTCGCTCCGAGACGCCCGCCGCGCGCTGATCGGCTCGGGCGTGGTGGTGCTGCTCCAGTTCCTGCTCTTCCTGCTGGTCGGGTCGGCCATGTGGGCGGCGGGCGAGGCCCCGACCGACCTGACGGGCGATCAGCTCTTCCCGACCTTCGTGGCCCGTTTCCTCCCGGTCGGAGCCGCGGGCCTCGTGATCGCCGGGATCCTGGCGGCGGCGATGAGCACGTTGAGCTCGTCGATCAACGCCATGGCTTCGGCCGTCACCCACGACTTCTACGCGCCGCTCACCGGCCGGTCGGACCCCCACCACCTGATGCGGGTGGGCCGAGCCCTCTCCGCGATCTGGGGCGTCGGCCTGGTCGGCGCGGCGCTGGGCTTCTATCGCTACGCGTCCGGCACGGACACGCCGGTGGTGGTGCTGGCGCTCTCCATCGCCTCGATCACCTATGGCGCGCTGCTCGGCACCTACCTGCTGGCCGGCCTGCCCCGGATCCGGGCGGCCGATGTCCGGCTGAGCGTGATCGTGACCGCGGCGACGATGCTGGTGGTGGTGTTTGCCGGCCGACTCTCGGGCACCGTCCCCGCCCTGACCCCGATCGGCCGGCTGGCCTGGCCCTGGTACGTGCCCCTCGGCACCGGCCTCACCCTGGTCGTCGCCCTGGCCCGGCACGCCGTGGTTCCGCCGAGGCCGGCATGATCCTGATCGGCATCGACGCCGGAGGCACCCGAACCCGGGTCGCGGTCTGGCGCGACGGCGCCCGGCTCAAGACCGCGACCGGTCCAGGCACGGCGCTTCGTCCCGGCCGGGGCCTCGCGGCCGGCACCTCGATGGGCGGGCTGGCCCGGACCCTCCTGGCCGCTTTGGGCGTGCACCGAGCGGACGTGCTGGTGGTGGGCGCCGCCGGCGCGGGCCGGACCGACGACGCCAACGATCTCCGGGCGGCCCTGCGGGGCGAGCATCTGGCCGACCGGGTGGTGGTCACCACCGATGCCGAGCTGGCGCTGGCGGCGTTCGAGCCGCCGGCCGGCGTGGTGGTGCTGGCCGGCACCGGGAGCGTGGCGATGGCGCGGAGCCCCGACGGGCGGACGACGCAACGGGGCGGCCTGGGCTGGCAGATGGGCGACGAGGGCGGCGGCTACTGGATCGGGAGGCTCGCGCTCGACGCGGCGGGGCGGGCCCACGACGGCCGGGGTCCGGCCACCGGGCTGACCGCCGCGCTCCTCCGCGTGACCCGGAGCGACGGCTTCCGGAACCTGGTCGGCTGGGCCGCCAACGCGACCGTGCGGGAGGTGGCCGGCTTGGCGGCGGCGGTGGTCGAGGCGGCCACGGCCGGCGACGAGGCGGCGGCGCGGATCCTGGACCGGGGCGGACGGGAGCTGGCGGAGCTGGTCCGGGGACTGGCGGAGCACCTCGATATCCGCCCCCTCCCCCTCGGCCTCGGGGGCGGGCTTCTGGCCGACGGCGGGCCGCTGCGGGGGGCTCTGGTGGAGGCCCTCGAGGAGGCAGGCCTGCCGGTAACCCCGATCGGCCTCGAGCCGCTGGCCGGAGCGCCGCGGCTCGCCGATCGACGTTAGGCGCCCCTCGCCGATGGGCCGCCGGTGCCGGCCGAGCCGGCCGAGCCGACCGAGCCGACCGAGCCGGCCGAGCGACCAGAACCGGCCGGGCGGACCTGCTCGGGGCTGAACCCGGCCGTCCGCTTGTAGCGGGCGGCGATCGCCTCCAGCTCAGCCCGCGAGATGACGTCGGCGATCCGCTCGAAGCCCTCCGGCGCCCGCTCCTCCGCCAGCTGCATCACCTGCTCGGGCCCGTTCTCCCGGTTGGCCAGCACGATCGCGCCGGTCGCCTCGCGCCGATCGGCCTCGTACCCCGCCAGCGCCTCCTCGACGGCCCCACCGGATGCCAGGCGCTCGGCCAAGGCCTCCGCGTCCAGGATCGCCTGCGACGCGCCGTTCGAGCCGATCGGATACATCGGGTGGGCCGCGTCGCCCAGCAGCGTCACCGCGCCGAACGACCATCGGGGGAGCGGATCACGATCGGTCAGGGGATACTCGAAGACCCGCTCCGCCCCCGCGATCAGGGCGGGGACGTCGAGCCAGTCGAACCGCCAGCGCTCGAACGCGGGCGCGAAGATCGCCCGGTCGACCTCCCGACTCCAATCCTGACCGGTCGGCGAGTCGTGCCCGACCCGGAGCTCGGCGATCCAGTTGGTGAGTGAGCGGCCGCGCTCCAAGTGGGCCCGCGAGATCGGATAGCAGACGAACTTCTGGTCGGCGTGCCCGGCCATCACCATGGTCCGGCCGCCGAGAAAGGGCTCGCTCTCCGTCACGGCCCGCCAGAGCATCCGGCCGGCGAAGCGCGGAGGCCCCTCGTCGGGATAGAGCTGGCGCCGAACCGTCGAGTGGATGCCGTCGGCGCCGATCAGGGCGGTGCCGTCGATCTCGATCGCCGTCTCGTTCCGGCGCCGGTCGGCAAAGGTGCAGCGGACCCCAGCCGACCGCATCTCGAACGATTCGAGCCGACTTCCGGTGATCACGGCCGAGGCTCCCAGGGTGCGGCGCACCGCCCGGAGGAGGAGCAGCTGCAGCTCGCCCCGGTGAATCGAGAACTGGGGCACCGGATAGCCGGCCGCGAGCCCTCGCGGCTCGCCCCAGATCCGTTGCCCCAGCTTGTTGACGTAGACCAGCTCGGCCGTTTCGAGCGCAGTGGCCCGGAGGGCGTCGCCCAGCCCCAGCTCGGTCAGCACCCGAACGGAATGGGGGAGGAGGTTGATCCCCACGCCCAGCGGGCGGACCGAGCGGGCGGTCTCGAAGACCCGGACCCGGAAGCCCCGGGCGTGGAGCGCGAGAGCGGCGGTCAGGCCACCGATCCCGCCGCCCACCACCATCACGGGATCGAAGCGCCGCCCCAGCCGGGCGGGCGAGTGCGCCATCCGGGTCACATCCCCGCTCCAGCTCGCTTCATTGAGGCCTCATCCCTGGGTGGCTTGGTCGCTCCGCCGGAGCCGGCTGTGGATCCGCCCGTAGAGGAAGTAGATCACCAGGCCGACGGCGAGCCAGACCACGAACCGGATCCAGGTGACCCGGGGGAGCTGGAGCATCAGATAGAGACAGGCGGCCACGGAGATCAGCGGCGTGAACGGCGCCCCCGGCACCCGGAACGGCCGGTGCCGGTCGGGCTCCTTGTAGCGGAGCACGATCACCCCGATCGAGACCAGGACGAACGCAAACAGCGTCCCGATGTTGGTCAGGTCCACGACCTCGGCGATGTTGGCCACCGCGGCGAACGAGGCCACGAAGATCCCGGTCAGAATGGTGCCGACGTAGGGCGTCTTGTACTTGGGATGGACCTTGGCCATGACGGGCGGCAGGAGCCCGTCCCGCGACATCGAGAAGAAGATCCGGGGCTGGCCCATCTGAAACACCAGCAGCACGCTGCCCATCGCCACCACCGCGCCGACCGAGATGATCAACCGGGAAAAGCGGAGCAGCATCGGGGGGCCGGCGGCGTGCTCCAGCGCGGTGATCATCGGCTCCGGCGTGCCCAAGACGTTCCAGGGCGCCATCCCGGTCATGACCACGGAGAGCACGATGTAGACCACGGTGCAGATCACCAGGCTCATGATGATCCCGAACGGCATGTCGCGGGCCGGGTCGCGGGTCTCCTCCGCGGCCGTGGACACGGCGTCGAAACCGATGTAGCTGAAAAAGATGATGGCGGCCCCGGCGCTCACCCCGGCCCACCCGTTGGGCATGAACCCGCCCAGCTGGGGATTGGTCCAGTTGCCGGGCTTGACCAGGAACGCGCCCACCGCGCAAAAGAAAAGGATGATCGCGAGCTTGAGGATCACCATCGCGTTGTTGGAGGCGGCCGACTCCTTGACGCCCTTGACCAACAGGATGGTGAGCAGTGCCACCACGCCGAAGGCCGGCAGGTTGAAGATGATGGGCAGGCCGAAGACGTGGGGCGCCGAGGCCACCGCCGAGGCCAGGAACTGGCTGGTGGCATCGGCGGCGCCGCCGGCGATCGCCTCGACGGCGGCATGGGCGGAGCGGTAGTCGGTCGACAGCCAGGCCGGGAGATTCACGCCGAGGTGGCTCAGGAGCTCCCGGAAGTAACCCGCCCAGCCGATCGCGACCCCGATGTTCCCGACGGCATACTCGATGACCAGGTCCCAGCCGATGATCCAGGCCACCAGCTCGCCGAGCGAGGCATAGGCGTAGGTGTAGGCGGAGCCCGCGATCGGGACCATCGCGGCGAACTCCGCATAGCAGAGCGCCGCGAACCCACAGGCCGCGGCGGTCAGGATCATGCTCAGCACGATTGCGGGGCCGGCGCCGGGCCGGGCCGGGTCGCCCACGATGGCGGTGCCCACGGTGGCGAAAATGCCGGCGCCGATGGTGGCGCCTACGCCGAGGGCGGTGAGGTGCCACTTGTTCAGGGTGCGTTTCAGACCGCCGCGCTCGGCGATGTCGGCTTCGAAGTCGGCGATCGATTTCCGGCGGAACAGCTGATTCATGGGTGGTGGCGGTCTCCGGTGAGGGGTGGACCAGGACCCAGATCGGAACGGACCGTCGCGGGGACGGTCGGGCTGCTAGAAGGTGAGGCTCACGATGGTCGTTCCGGCGATGGGCAGCCCGTCAGGGCCGCGCGCCGGGCGGAAGCGATAGCTCCGGAGGACGTCCTCGAGCTTTCGGGCGAAGCCCCGATCGTCGGGTTCAGGGTCGAAGCTCACGTCCACGACCCGTCCATCCGGGCCGACGTTGAAGGTAACCGCGATCGTGACACCCCGCAGGCTCCCGGGCACGTCGGGCGGGGGCAGGATCAGCTGTCTCGGCTCGGGCGGACGGGCCTTCCCGCCGCCACCGGTCCCCGGACCGTTGCCGGCCCCCCGCCCCGATCCGTTTCCCGAGCCTGACCCGGAGCCGGTCCCCGTCCCGGTCCCGGATCCCTTGCCGGTCCCGGAGCCGGTGCCCTGGCCGCTGGTGGTCATCCCGGCGGCCGAATCGCCGGTGGCGGCCACCACCAAGGTGTCGGGGGTCGGGATCGGGGTGGGCGTCGAGACCGGAATCTCCGGCTCCACGACCGGAGGCGGCGGGGGCTGCACCTTGGGGACGGGCACCGGGGGCGGCGCGGGAGCCTGGGCCAGCATCACCATCTGGACCTCGCGGCCCCCACCGCCACCGCCACCGCCAGGCGCCGAGTGTCCCGCCCCGCCCGAGGGCGCCTCGAAGTCGTAGTGCTGAAACGGGGCGTACCAGAGGATCAAGGCACCGAGGGCCAGGTGGAAGAGCAGCGCGAGCACCGCCCCGGCGGCCGAACGGCGAGAGCGGGGCAGACCACGGCCGATGGCGGCGGGCGGCGGGCGGCGGGCGGCAGACGACATCGTATCAGAAGGAAACGGGCCAGGTCACCTGAAAGATTCGCCCTGAGGAGTGGAAAAGCGAAAGGGCCGGGATGAATCCCGGCCCTTCGCTCTCGTGGTGCCCGAGCCTCGGCTCAGGTGCCCTTGGGCGTGAGGCCGACGACTTGGACGCCGGCGCCTCGCACGATGTCCATGGCCTGGATCAGGTCCTGGTAGGTCCGATCCGGGTCGGACTTCATGAAGAGCAGCTTGGTCGGCCGGCTGTCGTAGATCGCGTGGATCTGCGTGTCCAGCTGGCCAGGCGGTACCGGCTGCCCATTGATCTCGTAACTCCCGTCCGCCAGAATCGCGAGCACGATCTGGGTCGAGGGCGCCGGTGTTGGTCGACGTCTCCACCGGCGGGACCTGGACGTCGATCGCCATTCGGGCCAGCGGCTGCGAGATCATGAAGATGATCAGCAGCACCAGCAGAATGTCGATCATCGGCATCACGTTCGGTTTCCGAGTTGACGCCACCAGCCTCACCGGCAACTGACATGGCCATGGAGCTATCCTCCTACTTGCTCGGTGTCTTCGCCGAACAGACCACCCTTCTGTTCGATCTCGGTGATCGCCGACAACACGCGGACCCCGGCCTGGCGGGCGATCTCGACGGCGTCCTGGATCTTGCTGTACTTGAGCCCCTTGTCGGCGCTGAAGTACATGATCTTGTCCTTGGTCCGCGCGGCGTAGATGGCGCGGAGCTGATCCGGCAGCACGTCGGCCGGAATCGGCGTGCCGTTCAGGAAGTAGGCGCCGTTCTGGTCGATGCCCAGGACGATTTCGTCGTCGCCCTCGGGCCGCTTGTCGAGGTTCTTGCCCCCTGCGGCATCGTCGCCTGAAAGCCATTCGCGATGAGCGGCGTCACGATCATGAAGATGATCAGGAGCACCAGCATGATGTCGATCATCGGAATGACGTTCGGCTCCGCTTTGACGGCGGTCGCGCCGGCCTGCTTAACCGTGATATGGCCACTGCCGCTCACCGCCTTCTGGGCCTGGAATTCCTTGGTGAAGATCGAGCGCCCGAACTCGCTGCCCACGCTCTTGATCAGGTAGTCGATCAGCTCCTTGGAGCTGTACGTCATCTCGACCGTGAGATACTCGATCTTGGTGGTGAAGTAGTTGTAGAACCACACCGCCGGGATGGCGACCAGGAGGCCCAGCGCCGTGGTGATCAGGGCTTCGGAGATACCGCCCGCGATGCCGGCCAGACCGCCCGAGGCGCCGCCGGCCGACATGGCCGGTGAACGCCGTCACGATGCCCATCGTGGTGCCCAGCAATCCGACGAACGGGCCGGTGGCGCCGACCGTGGCCAGGATGCCGAGCCCGCGCTTGAAGTCGGAGAGGGTGATCAGCATCTGCCGCTCCACCGCCCGCTCGGCCGAGTTGATGTCGGCGGCGGTGATGGTGGCCCGGTCACGGAGCAGCGGCTTGACCTCGGTCAGCGCGCCGCCGAGCACCCTGGCGACGTGGCTCGTTCTGGTTCTTCTCGGCGAGCGCGATCGCCTGATCGAGCTGCTCTTCCTGAATGGCCCGGGAGAACTGGGGGGCGAACTTGCGGGTCGCCGAGGTGCTCTTGAACACCTTGATGGCCTTGCCGATCGCGACCGTGAGCGAGAAGAACGACATGAACAACAGGATCCACACGATCGCGCGAGCGAACGTGTTGGCGTGCTCGTAGAGGGTCAGAATATCAATGCCCATCGGTCACGACTCCTTCGAGTAGATAAGGTGGTGTCGCTCGTTTAAGTCCCGACGTCCGGCGGGCCGGACGCTATCGCCCGATCGTGAACGAGATCCGCTGCTGGACCAGCTGGCGGACGGCCTGGCCGCGAATCCGGGCGGGCTTGAACTTGCCTGCCATGATCGCTTCGCGGGCCGGGTCCTCGAACGCTTTGTTCGTGCTCCGAATCACCTTCCACGAAGGCGGCTCGGCCCGGCCGAGTGTGTCGACCACGTACTGCACGTCGACGCTGCCGGCGATGCCGGCCTGCTGGAGCACGGGCGGGTAGCGCGGCCTCGGAATGTGAGCGGGCGGACCGGATCATCCACCTCGGCGTCCGTGAAGGTCTCGGTGGTGGACACCGGACCGGTCCCGCCCACCACCCCGGTGGCGATGCCGCCCTCGACGCCCTTGCCGCTGAAGTCCTTCGCGTCGAACCGCTCGTTCAGGTCGACCGGCGGAATGTCCTTCGGGATCTCCGTCGGGGGCATCACCGTCTGGAAGCCCTGCGGCGGCGGATTGGCGGTCACGACCGCGTCGGGCGGCGGCGTGGTCGGGTGGAGGCGGCGGGGGGGGCTCAGGCGCTTTCAGGATGAACATGCCGTCGTATCCTGCATGATCGCCTTCAGCGTCTCGGCCGCGCCCGACGTCGCCTTGATGGCGGCATAGGCCAGCAACAAATGCAGCACCAACGAAAAGCCCGTGTTGCCGAAGGACTTGAAGCGCCTGGGCTGGGACTCGATGAGGTTTTCGAACATGCAACGCCTCCAGAGGAGTCAACGGACCCACGCGTAATGAAGCAGCCTGGCGTGACACCCGCCTGACCACCACATGACAAAACAATTACAGGACGATTAGATCACCGCGTCTCGAACTAGCCGACCGCGTCGCGAGTGGCGCGCGGCAATGATACGGTAAAAATCGTCCCTCGGCCAGGGCGGCTTTGGACCGTGATCGACCCTCCGTGCGCCTCCGCGATCCACTTGGTGATCGCGAGGCCGAGCCCGGTGCCGCTCCGCTCCAGATCGCGGGACCGGGCGGGATCCGCCCGCCAGAAGCGGTCGAAAATGTGAGGGAGATCGCCCGCCGCGATCCCGATCCCGGTGTCCCGAACCACCAGCTGCACCGTGTCACCCTGATCGGCCAGCCCCAGGCTCACCTCGCCGCCGGCTGGCGTGTATTTCACGGCGTTGGTGATCAGGTTGAGCAGGAGCTGCCGGATTCGGGTGGGGTCGACCGGCAACACGACCGGATCGCTCGGAATCTGGGTCACCACGCTGAGCCCCGTGGCCTCGGCCAGCAGCTGGGTGGTCTCGACCGCCTCGTTCACCAGCTCCCGGAGGTCGTTCGGGGCCACCGCGATCGGGGCCCGGCCCTCGTCGGCCCGGGCCAGGGTGAGGAGGTTGTCGACCAGCTCCGCCATCCGATTCACTTCCTGGAGCGACTCGTCGAGGGCCTGGTAGCTCTCGGCCGGCGCGCTGGGGTCGGTCAGGGCCCGCTCGACCCCGGCCCGGAGCACCATCAGGGGCGTCTTGAGCTCGTGGCTCGCGTCGGCCACGAACCGCTGCTGAGCCACGAAGCTCTGCTCCAGCCGGGCGAACATGCCGTTGACCGCTTGGACTAGCCGAGCCACCTCGTTGGTCGCGCCCGGCTCCACCGGGAGCCGGCGGTGGAGGCTCCGGCCGTCGGTGATGGCGGTCAGCTCGTCCACCATCGTTTCGAGCGGGCGGAGGCTCGGGCCCGCCAGGGAGTAGCCCAGCAGCACCGAAACCGTGAGCACCACGGGGGCGATCACCAGCATGGAGCGGAGGAGGGCCGTGGGCCCGAAGGCGACCTCGTCGAGGTTGGCGGCGATCAGGACCGCCTGGAGCCGCGACCCGCCCAGCCGCACCGGCGAGACCACGTACCGCACGGTCAGCTCCCCCGGAATGATCGTCGCGGTCCCGACCCGGCGGTCCGGCGGCGGCGGCCCGACGATCAGCTCCTTGAGCCGCTCCACCGCCGCGCTGTCCAGCGACACCGCGGGGTCGATCGACACGACCACCGGACCCTCGGTGGAGAGGAAGACGAGGTAATGCCGGAAGCTCTCGAAATAGGACGCGGTGGTGTTGAGGATCAGGTCGAGCCGGCCGAGCGACTGGAGGTCGCGGAGGTAGCGGAGGGTGAGATCGGCCTCGACCTCGAGCCGCCCGTCGAGATCGCGAACGCTGGCCTGACGCCGGTCGAGGTAGAGGATCACCCCGAAGAGCGCCATCGTCAGGGCCAGCGCCCCGATGTAGCCGAAGGTGAGTCGGCGCCGGATCGACTGCACGTCAGGCCTTGATCACGTAGCCCACCCCCCGGACCGTGTGCAGCAGCTTCCGGCTCTGGCCGGCGTCGATCTTCTTCCGGAGCCGGTTGATCACCACGTCGACCACGTTGGTGCCGGGATCGAAGTGATAGTCCCAGGCGTACTCGGTGATCAGGGTGCGGGACATGACCCGTCCCGCATGCCGCATCAGGTATTCGAGAACGGTGTACTCCTTGGGGGTGAGCTCCAGCAGCTTGCCGCCCCGGTGGACCTCGCGGGCCGCGGTGTCGAGCTCGAGGTCACCAACCGCGAGCGTCGGCGAGCGGAGCTGGCGGGGGCGCCGTCCGATGGCCTCGACCCGGGCCAGGAGCTCCTCGAACGCGAACGGCTTGGTGACGTAGTCGTCGGCGCCCGAGCGGAGCGCTTGGACCTTGTGGTCGACTTCGTCTTGGGCCGTGAGCACCAGGATCGGGCTGGTGATCCCTCGGTCACGGACCGTCCGGAGCACCTCGAACCCGGTCATCCCGGGGAGCCGAAGGTCGAGGATCACGAGATCGTACTTGCCGCCCGAGATCAGCCGGAGTCCCTCCAGCCCGTCGTCGACCAGGTCGACGTGGAACTGCTGCTCCTCGAGGCCGCGCTTGACGTACTGACCGACGATGCGGTCGTCTTCCACGACGAGGATCTTCATGGGGCCTCGGTCGGCGAGACGGGCAGCACCACCCGGAAGCGGCTTCCCCGCCCCACCTCGCTGTCGACGTCGATGTGTCCCCCGTGCTCGGATACGATCCCGTAGGCGATCGCGAGGCCGAGCCCGGTGCCCTGGCCCGGGCGCTTGGTGGTGTAGAACGGCTCGAAAATCTTTCGGATGCTCCTCGAGGGAAATCCCGGCGCCGGAGTCCTCGACCTCGACGACGGCCTCGCCGGCGGTCCCCATCCGGCTCCGGATCCGTGAGCCCCCCACCGTCCGGCCATGGCGTCGACGGCGTTCAGCAGGATCGCCATCAGCACCTGGATCAGCTGTTCTTCGTTCCCCAGCACCGTCCGCCATCCGCTCGCCGAGATCGGTCCGGACCGCGAACCGCTTGAACCGCTTGTGGTGCTTGAGCAGGAACATGGTCCGGTCGACCAGGCCGTTGATGGTGAGCGCGGTCTTGGCCGTCCCAACACCTGGGGCCGGCTGAACTCCAGGAGCCCGTCGACGATCTTGGTGCAGCGCTGCACTTCCTTGTCGATGATTTCCAGGTACTCCTGCACCGGTTCGCTGGCGGCCTGGCCGAGCCGGGTGTCGATGGCGGCCACGCAGGCCGCGATCGTCGCGAGCGGGTTGTTGATCTCGTGCATGACGCCGGCGGCGAGCTGGCCGACCGCGGCCAGCTTTTCGTTCTGGAGCACCTGGCGCTCCACCCCGCGGGCCTCGGTCACGTCCTCGCCGATGGTGATGACGTGGGTGATGGCCTCGCCGTCGAGCCGCATCGGCAGGCGGCTCAGCCGGTAGATCCGGCGCTGGCCCCCGTGCTCCACCACCGACTCCGACTGATGGACCTCGCCGGTCTCGAAGATCGGGTCGAACTCCGCCTTGAGCTGGTCGGCCGGCTGGCGGGTCAGCACCTGAAAGACGGGCCGTCCTACCACCTCGGCGCGGCGCAGTCCCTGGGTCCCGGTCTCACGCTTCCGGTTCCAGAACTGGATTCGGTAGTCGCGGTCCACGACGTAGATGCCGAGCGGGAGACTGTCGATCACCAGCGCAGTGAACCGGCGCTGTTCCGAAATCTCCCGCGAGCGGCTGGCCACCTCGAGGGCGAGATCCTCGGCCAGCGCGGTGGCGTCGAGAAAGGGCGCGAGCAGGTTCTGGAGCACCACCACGACGCCCTGGTCCGGAGGGCCGGCGCCCGGCCCGGGCACCAGTTCCAGCAGGCCCTGCCGCACCCCGGCGTGGACCAACGGCAGCCGGGTGACGCGGGGCTGAGCGGCGGGCAGCTCGTCGAGCGTCACGGCCGCGCGGGGCGGGCCGCCGGACGACACGGCCGAGAAGCTGGAGGCGTTGGGATCCCGGCGCCAGATGGCGGCCGACGCCAGGCCAAGGCCCTCGTGGATCTGACGCGCCACGGCGAGCAGAGTGTCGTCCGGCGCCGAGCCGCTGTTCAGCGTCCGGGCGACGATCCCCACCAGCTCGATCCCCACGCCGGCCGGCCGTGTCGCCATCCCGCCTCTCGTTTCCAGGTTCCTTAAGTTTAGCCGACCCTGCGAGGAAGGCGAACGATGGGGGCACCGGGCCGGCCGGCCGGCGCTCAGGCGCGGAGGAAGAGCACCACCTCGTGTTCCGCGGCGGCGGTGAAGAGGGCCCGAGGCGCCTCCATCGGGATCTCGTCCACCGCCACCCGGCCCACGTCGTAGTCGTCCGGCAGGGTCACTTCCACGGGGAGGGGCGGTCCGAAGGCGATCGCCAGGCGGACGGTGATCCACTCCGCCCGGGGCCGGACCTCGACGTCGAGGACGGTCCGATGGACCCGGAGCCGGCGGAGCGCCATGGCGCGCCACCCGTCGGGCGGCACCGGCTGAAGCTCCAGCCGCCCGCCGGCGCCGTCGAAGCGGGCGCCGAACAGGCCGCCGACGACTTCGCTGAGAAAGAAGTCCGGATCGAGGAGGTCGTTGGACCGGACCCGCTCCCACCGGCGGGCGTCGTCCAACAGCCAGTCCACGTCGAGCGGCGTGAACCGGGCCGACCCGGCCCGGGCCGGGTCGACCCGCAGGTGCCCGCCCACCCGCCCCAGGGCCCAGGCGACCGCCCGATCGAGCGCCGGCTCGGGCGAGCTCAGGTAGGGCGAGACCCGGGCCAGACGCGCTAGCCCAGCGACTCGATCTGCTCGAACAGCTCGGCGTTCTCCCGCCGCTGCCCCAGCTCGGCCTCCTGGTGCGTCCAGCGCACCACGCCCCGGCCGTCGATCAGCACGTAGGCCCGGGTGCTGAAGAACTTGTCCTCGAGCAGCGTGCCATAGCGCCGGGACACCTCGCGCTTGAAGTCGCTCAGGAGATCGACCGACATCTTCTCCTTCGCCTTGAACTCCTTGAGGGTCGGAATCGAGTCGACGCTGATCGGAAGGACCGTCGCGCCGGCCTGTTCGAACCTGGCATAGTCGTCGGAGAAGGCGCACATCTCGGCCGTGCAGGTCCCGGTGAACGCCAGGGGGAAGAACGCGAGCAGCACGCTCCGACCCCGGAGCGACGACAGGCTGACCTCCTGACCGGAGGTCGACGGCAGAGTGAAGTCCGGGGCTTCGGTCCCGATCGTGGGCAGCGGCATCTCGGCCGACTCAGCTCTTGAACCGGCCACCGACCACCGTCCAGTTGACCACGCTCCACCAGGCGGCCAGATAGTCGGCCCGGCGGTTCTGGTACTTGAGATAGTAGGCGTGCTCCCAGACGTCGCACCCCATCAGCGGGTGCTTGCCGTCCATCAGCGGGCTATCCTGGTTCGGCGTGCTCTCGATCGCCAGCTTGCCGTCCTTGGCCTGAACCAGCCAGGCCCAGCCGCTGCCGAACCGCCCCATCCCGGCCTTGGCGAACTGCTCCTTGAAGCCGTCCAGCCCGCCGAAGGCCGAGTCGATGGCCTTGGCCAGCCCGCCCGCGGGACCCTTGGCGCCGCCGGGCGTCATCAGCTCCCAGAACAGCGTGTGGTTGGCGTGGCCGCCGCCGTTGTTCCGGACCGCGGTGCGAATCGCGTCCGGCACCCCGTTCAGGTTCCCGATCAGCTGCTCGACCGAGAGCTTGCCAAGGTCGGCATTACCCTCGATCGCTTTGTTCAGGTTGTTGACGTACCCGGCGTGGTGCTTGTCGTGGTGGATCCGCATCGTCTGTTCGTCGATGTGCGGCTCGAGGGCGTCGTACGCGTAGGGGAGAGGGGGAAGCGTGTGGGCCATGTCTGCTGTCTCCCGAATTCCGAGTGAGTACAGAGGGATTGAACTCGAATTATAAGAGCCCCGGCATCAAACGCGAGGGCCGTGACCCTACCGCGACGAAATCACGAACCGGATCAGGACCCCCTCCACGAACTCAGCCTCGATCCGGCTGTCCGCGGTCAGATACACCGACGTGCTTACCGTGAGCGAGCCCTCCTGGCGCCGGCTGATCGACTCGGGCCGGCCGAGGATCGCGTCGACCTCGTCGGCCAGGAGCCCTTTGCGGAGCTGGTTCTTGTCGCCCGGGGCCTTGTCGCCCTGACCGTAGAGGCCGGGGCGCTCCGACCGGGCCGCCAGCACGGGCGAGAAGTCGAGATACTCGGCCAGCGCCCGCATCACGGCGTCGGGCGTCGCCTCGCCGTCGGGGACGCCGCCCCGGTAGCGCAGGTTGAAGCGGGAACCACCCTCCAGCCGGCGCTGGCGGATGTTGGCCTCCTTGAGCTGGCGGGCGCTCTCGGCCTGGGTCCTGAGCCGGTCGTTCTCCCGCTCGCGCTCGTGTCGAAGCCGGTCGAGCTCCTCCTTGATCTTGCGCTTGTCGGCCGGCTCCTTGGCGCGCTCGAGATCTTTCTCGAGGTTCCGCTCGCGCTCCGACTTGGAAGCGGTCGGCACCGACACGTTCGGGTCGGTATCGTCGCCGAAGGTGCCATAGCCGCCGCCATCGAGCTGGAACTCGATCAGGTCCTTCTTGACCCGGAGCTTGGTGATCAGCGCCTCGTCGCCCCGGTGGATCGCGGTGCCGTACTTCTTGAGCCGCCCGGCATGCTTCGGGAAATCGACGGGCTGCGACGTGCCGGGATACACGTCGACGCCGTCGTCGGTGCCTGGCAAATCGAGCTTCACCACCACGGTCCGCCCCTCGAAGTAGCGCCGGAGATCGGCCTCCGACTGCCCCGAGGCCACCTGGACCACCATCAGGGCGAGCACCGCCCCCATCGCCATCGCCCGCATGCCTACCTCCGCTTGGCCCGAGATCAGGTCTTGAGCGCGCTGTCCAGCTGCTGGATCGTCTTGGTCGAGGCCGGCCGTTCCTTGCGGAGCCGGGCCGCCACCTTCTCGGCCTGCTCCATGACCCGGAGGATGTTCTCCCCGGCGAGCTTTCGGAGATCGCCCTCGGTCCACCCGCGCCGGGCCAGCTCGGCGAAGAGGGCCGGGAAGGTCGAGGTGTCCTCGAGGCCGTCGATCACCGTCTCGATCCCGTCGAAGTCGCTGCCGATGCCCACGTGATCCACTCCGGCCACCTGCCGGATGTGATCGATGTGGTCCGCCACCTCGGTGAGCTTGACCGACGGCCGGGGATTGGCCGCGCGCCAGCGATCGAGCTCCCGGCGCTGGGAGGCCCGGTCCGAGGATCGCTTCATCAGCTCCTTCGCCACCGAGTCGTTCCGGTCCGACCAGGCCTTGAGCCGAGGCGAGACGAACACGTCGACGAAGGTGACCATCACCACCCCGCCGTTGGCCGGCAGCCGCCGGAGGATCGAGTCGGGCACGTTCCGGGGATGATCCACCAGGGCCCGGGCGGCCGAGTGCGAGAAGATCACCGGCGCTTCGGCGGCCGTCAGCGCGTCGGACATCGTGCCCGGCGAGGTGTGGGAGAGGTCGACCAGCATGCCGAGCCGGTTCATCTCCCGGACCACTTCCTGGCCGAAGGGGGTGAGCCCACCGTGCACCGGCTTGTCGAGGGCTGCGTCGGCCCAGTCGAGGGTGACGTTGTGGGTCAGCGTCATGTACCGGGCGCCGAGATCGTAGTAGGCCCGGAGCGCGCCGAGCGAGTTTTCGATCGCGTGCCCGCCCTCCATCCCCAACATCGAGCCGATCCGCCCCTCCGCGAAGGTCCGGCGGACGCAGAGCGCGGTGGTGCAGAGGTCCAGTTGGTCGGGGTACTTCTCGATGATCCGCCGGGCGATGTCGATCTGCTCGAGCTGCACCCGGGCGTAGCCCGAATCCTTGATCTCGCCCGGGATGTAGACCGACCAGAACTGCCCGCCCAGCATGCCCTCTTTGAGCCGGGCAAAGTCGGTCATCCCCGGGACATGCCGGCGGAGGTCGTACGCCTCCACGTCGGCCGGCATGCTCTTGTCCTCGCGAATCCGCCAGGGCAGGTCGTTGTGGCCGTCGATCAGGGGCGTGGTGGACAGCACCTTCCGGGCGAGCGCCAGGTTCGCCTCGCTGCTCTGGGCCAGGAGCGGCGAGGCTGCCATCAGCGAGAGACCGAGGAGAAGCGATCGAGTCCGTGGCATTTGAGTCCGGGTCCGGTCGGAGGAGGTTGAATGCGCGTGGCGGCAAATCTAGTCCGCCGGACCCTCGCCGGGGACCCGAGGCGGTTGACCCTCCCCGATCCGACTCCGATATTCGCCAAGCCCGCCCAGGATCGGGTCTGGGCGGGCGGGTCCGCCCGTTTGGCCCAGACCGGTTGCGCCTTCAGGAGACTGCCGTGATCCGCGCCCTCTCGTTCGCCTTGGCCCTGGCACTCCTCGGCTGTGCGCCGGCTCGCCCTGGCAACGCCGACCTCGAGAGCCGGCTCGGCGGGACGGTCGCCCGGTTCGCCGAAGCCCATCACCTTCCGGGGCTGGCCGTGGGCGTCCTGCGCGACGGGCAGGTGGTGTACCGGGCCGGGCGGGGCACGACATCGCTCGACCACGGCCAACCGGTCACGCCGGCGACGCTCTTCCACATGGCGTCGATCAGCAAGACCTTCGTGGCGACCGCCGTCATGCAGTTGGTCGAGGCCGGCCAGGTGGACCTCGACGCCCCGGTCGCCCGCTCCGTGCCCTACTTCCGGATGCGCGACCCGCGGGCGTCGGCGATTACCGTACGCCAGGTGCTGACCCACTCGGCCGGCTTACCCGACGTGACCGACTATCGCTGGGCGCATCCGGAATACGACGACGGCGCCCTGGAGCGGTACATCCGCGGCCTGGCCGACTCCACCCTCATCGCGGCCCCGGGCGAGGGCTGGCGGTACAGCAACATCGGCTTCGAGCTCCTCGCCGACCTGGTGGCCACCGTCTCCGGGCAACCCTTCGAGGACTACGTCCAAGCGCGAATCCTCAGCCCGGCCGGGATGCGGAAGAGCACCTTCCTCATGACGGACGTCGACTCGACCCTCCTGGCGCAGGGCCACAGCGCGGACTCGACCGGCCGGTACCACCCCGCCGACGTCTATCCCTACAATCGGCGCCACGCGGGAAGCTCGACCCTCCACTCCAACGTGGACGACATGCTCCGGTGGGCAGCGATCAACCTGGGGCGGGGCTCGCTCGACGGCGCCACCATCCTGCCCGACTCGGCCTACGACCGCCTCTGGCACGAGGAGCGCGACATCACCACGGACCTCCAGGCCCGGGCAAAGGAGAGCGGACTCACTTTCCCGTTCTCACGGCTGGTGATGGGACTGGGCTGGTTCCTGCCGGAGCGGAACGGGCACCGGCTGGCCTGGCACAGCGGCGGTGATCGGGGGTTCAGCACCGATTTGATGCTCGACCGCTCGGACCGTAGCGCGGTGGTGGCGATGACCAACGCGGACGGGATCCGCCTCTGGGACCTGACCTCGGCCCTGCTCGACACCCTGCAGCGCCGCCTCGCCAACCCCGTAGCGGCCTACCCTTCGGCCGTGGCGCCGCTCCGGAGGATCTCATCCAACGACTCGCCCCGGCGGGCCAGCACCGCCCGCCGGATGTAGTAGTAGACGACGCCCAGCAGCAGCACCCCCAGAAAAGCCGCCGCGTTCCGGGGCCCTTCCATCACCGCGAGGCCGATGAAGCCCGTCGAGCTGACCAGGACCAGCAGCACCACGGTCCACCGGACCCAGGGGCGCATCCGGAACGCCGACCGGGCGTGCTCGGCCGGGAGCCGGGTCGGAATCAGGAGCACCGACCCCGCCGCCAGCATCTGGATGATCATGATGGCGATCACGCTGGTGACCGCCAGCTCGCGGATCGACCCGCCCGGAAGGACCGCGAGCACCCCGCCACCCGCGATCAGGGCCACCGCCGCGATCGGCACCCCGTTGGCCGCCCGCCGGGCGAACACCGCCGGGAACACCGACGCCCGCGCCATCGCCAGGATGTCGCGCGAGTGAATCAGCACCATTCCGTTGATCGAGGTGGCGGCCGCCAACAACGCGCCGACGGCGATCGCCCCGCCCGCCCAGCCGGGGAGGAACCGCCCCGCCGCCAGCGCCACCGGGGCCGACGCCGAGCCAAGCTCGGTCCATGGGACCTGGGCCGGGACGGCGAACGCCACCAAGCTGTAACAGACGGCCACGATCAGGAAGGTGAGCAACAGCGACCGGGGAATGGTCCGCCCCGGGTTCTTGATCTCGCCGCCGAGCTCGACGATGACCATCACGCCGGCATACGAGAAAAAGGCCGGCACCGCTGCGGCAACCACCGAGCCGAAGCCTTTCGGCATGAACGGCGTGAGCAGCTCGGGACGCGCCGTGATCGTCCCGCCCACCCCGAACACCAGCAGGATGATCAGGAACCCGATCGTCATCGCGGCCTGAATGCCCACGGCCACCCGCACCGTCGTCAGGTTGAGGAGCCCGAAGACGACGGCTGTGCCCAGCGCCACCACCCGCCGGTCGGCGCCGGGGAAGAAGTAGGCGAGGTAGTCGGCGAACCCATACGCCACCAGCGCGATCGCCAGCGACACCCCGAGAATCAGCGCCCAGACGCCGACGAAGCCGAACAATGGGCCCAGCACCCGGCTGGCCGTGACGTTGATGGCCCCGCTCACCGGAACCGCACTGCCCAGCTCGGCCCCGACCACACAGGTCAATGCCGCCAGCACACCCGCGATCAGATAGGCCAGAAACGCCGCCGGCCCGGTATCGGCGGCCAGCGCCCCGGGCAGGATGAAGATCGACGCGCCCACCACGTAGCCGACCATGGTGAAGACCGCGCCCGCCAGCCCGATGTTGCGCGCCGTGCCGTGATCGGCCATATGCTCTCCGATGGGGGGACATTCGGACGAGGCGAATCTACGGCGAGCCTCGGTCGGTTGACAGACCGGGATCGCCGGATCTACCATTTACGCGACCAACATAACGATCGTTGCTTTTTTCGTCCATCCGCGATCTCATGACCCACGGCCCCACCAGCCCGGCACCGCCCCTCCCCGCCCCGAGCCTCGCGGCCCTGCTCCGCGACCGCTCGGTGGAGGGCGCCGAGCGCGAGCTGCTCCGGTTCGAGGGCCGGTCGCTTACCGTCGGCGACGTGGAGCGCCGGAGCCGGACGCTCGCGGCCCGCTTGGCGGCACGGGGCGTCGGCCGCGGCGACCGGGTGGCGATCATGCTCCCGAACGGGCTGGACTATCCCCTGGTTTGGCTGGCGGTCGTCCGGCTGGGCGGGGTGGTCGTGCCCTGCAACACCTCGTACCAGCGGCGGGACCTGGCGTTCGTCCTGGCGGATTCGGGTGCCCGGCTCCTCGTCACCGACGCCGAGCACCTGGCCGTGGTCGGTGCGGCGCGGCCCGACTGCCCCGCCCTCGAGAGCGTAGCGCTGATCGGTGAGGTGCCGGCCGCCTCGGCCGCCACGCCCCTCGACGACGGCTCGCCCGCCGACCGGCCGGCGGAGCCGGACCTCGGCCCCGACGACCTGGCGACGCTCCAGTACACCTCGGGCACGACCGGGTTCCCGAAAGGCTGCATGCTGAGCCACGAGTACTGGCTTCGCCTGGCCGACTCGGCCAGCCGCGGCCTGGGCCTGGGCGACGGCGATGTGGTGATGATCATGACGCCGTGGTATTACATGGACGCCGCCTGGAACATGGTGCTCTGCCTGATCCACCGGATCCCGCTGGTGATCCTGCCCCGCTTCTCGGCCTCGGGATTCTGGACGGCGGTGGTCGAGAACGGGGTCACCTTCTTCTACTGTCTCGGGACCATTCCGATCGTCCTCCTGAAGCAGCCGGCGAACCCCGCGCTGGAGCGGGGCCACCGGGTCAAGGCCGTGGTCTGCTCGGCGATCCCGCCGACTCAGCACCACGCCATCGAGGCCCGGTTCGGGTGCCCCTGGCGCGAGGCCTACAGCACCACCGAGATCGGGCCGGTCTGCCTCACCGTGCCGCTGGAAGACGACGTCTCGGTCGGCACCGGGGCCATGGGCCGGCCGGCGCCCGGGTGCGAGGCGCGGGTGGTGGGGCCCGATGGTTCGGAGGTGGCGCGGGGCGCCACTGGTGAGCTCCAGATGCGCGGTCCCGGCACCATGCTCGGCTATTGGAACAACCCGGAGGCGACCGAAGCCTGGCGGGCGGGTGGCTGGGCCCACACCGGCGACCTGGTGGTAGAGGACGAGCGGGGCTATTTCAGAATCGTGGGCCGGCTCAAGGAGATGATCCGCCGGGGCGGCGAGAACATCGCCGCCGCCGAGGTCGAGGCGGTCCTGGCCGAGCATCCGGCGGTGCGCCTGGCGGCGTGCGTCCCCGCGCCGGACGAGATCCGCGGCGAGGAGGTCAAGGCGTTCGTACAGCTCGTCGAGGGCGCCGGGCCCGACACGGCGCCGCCCGAGGCGCTGCTGGCCCACTGCCGGAGCCGCCTGGCCCCGTTCAAGGTGCCCCGCTACCTGGCCTATGCCGCCGCGCTGCCGCTCACGCCGAGCCAGCGGGTGGAGAAGCACCGGCTGTCCCGCGAACCCGCCGGCGCCTACGACGCCGTCACTGGAGCCTGGATCTGACATGGCCGATACCGTGCTGTTCGAGCGGCGGACCGAGCACACCGCGCTCCTGACCTTCAACCGGCCGGAGCGCCTCAACGCCCTGGACCGGGCCAGCTTGGCCCGGCTCCACCAGGTTCTGGTCGACCTGGCAGGCCAGCCCGCGATCCGCGCGGTGGTGCTGACCGGGACCGGCCGGGCTTTCTCGGCCGGCGCGGACTTGAAGGAGATGAGCACCACGGCCGCCGCCGACCGGTCGGTCCGCGAGGCCCATCGCCAGCTCCATCTCTTTCAGGACCTGACCCGGCGGATGGTGGAGCTTCCCACCATCTTCGTCGCCGCAATCAACGGGATCGCGGTGGGGGTGGGGGCCGAGCTGGCGATCGCGGCCGACGTGCGGATCGGCACCGACACCACCACCCTCCTCCTGTCCGAGGCCAAACGTGGCCTCTTCCAGACCAACGGCGTGCTCCACTTCCTGCCCCGGATCGTCGGTCACGGCCGGGCGGCCCAGTGGCTGCTGACCGCGGAGCAGGTCGACGCGGTCCGCCTGCTCGAGGCCGGCTTCCTGACCGAGCTGGCCCCGGCCGACGCGCTCCTCGACCGCGCCTTTGCGGTGGCCGAGACCATCGCCGGCAACGCTCCGATCTCGGTCCGGCTCATCAAGAAGCTCCTCCACCGGACCTGGGACGTGGACCTCGAGAGCATGCTCCAGTACGAGATCGACGGGATGATGGCCTGCATGGCCAGCGACGACATCGCGGAAGGCGTGCGGGCGTTCGTGGAGAAGCGCCAGCCCCGGTGGCAGGGACGTTAGGCACCTACGGAGAAACCGACATGACTCGACATCGCCCCCGCTGGCTTCCCCGCGCCCTCTCGACGGCGGCGCTCCTCGCCCTGACGCTGGGCGCTCCCCTGGCGGCGCAGCAGGCCGCTCCGCTCGGGACCTGCTCCGCCCCGGTCACCGCGGCCGCCGCCGAGGTCGAGCGCCACTCCCTCTATGTGCCCATGCCCGACGGCACCCGGCTCGCCGCCGACGTCTTCCTGCCTCAGGGCCTCGCCGCCGGCACCCGGCTCCCGACCATTCTGGTCTCGACCCGCTACTGGCGGGCGGCGGACGGGCAGCCGATCGGCCCGAACGAGACCTACTGGATCCGGCACGGCTACGCCTTCGTGTTCGCCGACGTCCGCGGAACCGGGGCCTCGTTCGGCCAGTGGTACTACCCCTGGTCGCCGCAGGAGGTCAAGGACCTGGGCGGACTGGTGGACTGGATCGCCGGGCAGTCCTGGTCCGACGGGCAGGTCGGCTCGATCGGGACCTCGTACACCGGCAACACGGCCCAGCTGGTCGCGGCCACCAACCGGCCGGCGGTCAAGGCCGTGGTGCCCCGGTTCATGGACTTCGACGCGTACGCCGACCTGATCTATCCCGGCGGCCTCGTGAACGAGATGATCATCCACGACTGGGGTGAGATGGTCCACGGCATGGACATGAACGACAAGCGGGGCGAGCCGCCACGCGGGGTCCGCCCCGTGGACGGCGACGGCGACGAGGTACTCCTCGGTGCCGCCGTCCAGGATCACCAGAAGAACCCGCCGCTCGGTGCCAGCATGGCCGGGATCGTCTACCGCGACGACGTGGTCCCCGCCTTCGGCGGCGCCACCAACGACCAGTCGGGCACCTACCGCTATCGGGCGGAGGTCGAGAAGTCGGGCGTCCCGATCTTCGGCTGGGCCAGCTGGCTCGACGCCGGCACCTCCCAGGGCGTCCTGAACCGGTTCATGAACTGGTCCAACCCGCAGCTGGTGGTCGTCGGCCCGTGGAGCCACGGCGGCGGCCACCATGCCAGCCCCTTCTTCCCCGCCGACAAGCCCACCGAGCCCAGCTCGGCGCGACAGCTCGATCAGGCTACCTGCTTCTTCGACCAGTATCTGAAGGGCGCCGACGAGGGCATGGCGAACCCCCACGCGCTGATCTACTACACTCTGGGCGAGGACGTCTGGAAGAAGACCAGCACCTGGCCGATTGCCGGCACCACCATGCGCCGCTTCTACCTCAGCGCCGATCATCGGCTCGACACCAGCCGCCCGGCGGCCGGGACCGATCGCTACCAGGTCGACTTCGAGGCCACCACCGGGCGGCAGAACCGCTGGTTCACCCAGTTGGGGGAGGCGACGTCGTGTACCCCGAACGGACCGACGCGGACCAGCACCTTCTGACCTACACCTCGCAACCCCTGCCGGCGGATCTCGAGGTGACCGGACAGGGCCTGATGACCCTCCAGGTTGGGTCGACCGCGACCGACGGCAGCTTCATCGTCTACCTCGAGGACGTGGCGCCGGACGGCCGGGTCACCTACGTGACCGAGGGGATGCTCCGCGGGCTGATGCGGAAGGTCTCGACCGCCACCCCACCCTACCGGATCAACTATCCCTACCACTCGTTCCTGAAGGCGGACGGGCAGCCCCTGGTGCCAGGCAAGGTGGCGAAGCTCCAGTTCCAGCTGCTGCCGACCTCCGTCCTGTTCCGGAAGGGTCATCGGATCCGGCTGGCGCTGGCCGGCGCCGACAAGGACACCTTCCTCCGGATTCCCGCCCAGGGCGAGGTGACCTGGACCGTGCACCGGGGAGGCAACGCGCTGGCGTCGTTCATCGACCTCCCGGTCGTCCCCCGGCCCTAGGAGAACGCGGTGAGCCGCCCTCGCCAGCTCCTCCTCTTCTTCGCGATCGTCTTCGCCTTCACCTGGTCGATCGCCGGGCTCTCGATTCTGGCGCCCGAGCTCGGGCGCCGGCTCCTCGGCGAGGTCTCGCTCACCAACCCCTGGATCATCCTAGCGGTGTACACGCCGAGCCTCACCTCGATCGGCCTCACCGCGACGCTCGAGGGACGGAGCGGACTCGCCCGGCTCTTGGCCCGGCTCGACCCCCGTCGCTTCCATCCGATCTGGTGGGCCGTCGTCCTGCTGGGGATACCGGCCCTCACGGGGCTCGGCATGCTGCTCCTCGGCCACCCCATCACCTTCGAGGGCGTGGGCGCCGCCGTCACCGCGGCCGGCCTGGGATTGGTGCTCGATCCGGGCCCACTGGGCGAGGAGTTCGGTTGGCGGGGCTACGCCCTGCCCCGCCTCCTGGAACGGTTCTCACCGTTCGTGGCGACCCTGATCCTGGGCCTGATCTGGGCAATCTGGCACGTCCCGGCGTTCTACTTCCCGGGCATGCCGCAGAGCCAGATGAACCTTCCGATGTTCTTTCTGGGAGCGGTGAGCGTGTCGATGTTCATGACCTGGCATCAGCTGCGCTCGGGGGGCAGCCTCCTGCTGGCGATTCTGACCCACCTGATGGCCAACCACGGGGGCGACGCGCTCCACTCGTCGTTCAACGACACCGCCCTCGGCTTCGCCATCGCCGCCGCGGTGATCCTGGTGGCCGAGCGGGGCCGCTTCTTCACCCGTCGGCCGGTCACCCCGCCAATATATTAGGGAGTAGTGAGTTGGGAGTTGGGAGTAGGGAGGGAGTTGGCGGTAGGGAGTAGGGACTCGGGAATGGTGAATAGGGTGTGAGTAGGCGGTTGTGAATAGGGGCTTCCAGTTTGGCTCCTGGCCCCCGCGGCCCTCAGACCAACCCCCGGTCCCCTACTCACAACTCCCTATTCACGCCCCATTCCCCAGTCACTACCCGCTACTTACTACCACGCCAGGCATAGCCCTCGAACCGCTTCCGCAGCACCTTCTTGTCGAACTTGCCGACGCTGGTCTTCGGGATGGCGTCGATGAACTCCACTCCGCTCGGGAGCCACCACGCGGCGAACTTGTCCCTGATCGTGTCGAGGACCGCCTCGGCGGTCAGGGTGTCCTTCGCCTCCGGCTTCGGCACCACGCAGGCCAGCGGCCGCTCTTGCCACTTGGGATGTGGCAGGCCGATCACCGCCGCCTCCAGCACGCCCGGGTGCATCATGATGGCGTTCTCCAGATCCACGCTGGAGATCCACTCGCCGCCGCTCTTGACCACGTCCTTGGTCCGGTCCACGAGCTGGAGATAGCCCTCGGGATCGATCGTCGCCACGTCACCGGTCTTGAACCACCCGTCCTGGAAGCATTCCGGATTCCGGGGATCGTCGTAATAGGCGCTGACGATCCAGGGGCCGCGAACCTGGAGCTCACCGAAGGCCACCCCGTCCCAGGGGAGCGGCGTCCCGTCCTCGCCCACGATCCGAACGTCCACGAACGGCGCCGGCATGCCCTGCTTGAGGCGATAGGTGACCTGCTCCGGCTCCGGGAGCTCCCGGAGGTGGGGCTTGAGGATGCCGACGCTACCGAGCGGGGTCGTTTCCGTCATGCCCCAGGCGTGGGTGATCCAGACCCCGAAGTCCCGGTGGAACCCCTCCATCAGCGAGCGGGGACAGGCCGCCCCGCCGACGATGATCGAGCGGATCGACGACACGTCGTGCTTGCCCTTGTTGGCCACGAGGTACTGGTAGAGGGCCCCAATGATCGTCGGCACTCCCCCGATCACCGTCACCCGTTCCCGCTCGATCAGCTCGGCCAGCTCCGGGGGCTGCATGAAGTGGCCGGGCCAGACCATGGTGGCCCCGGTCATGACCGCCGCGTAGGGAAGCCCCCACGCGTTGGCGTGAAAGAGCGGGACGATCGCCAGGATGTTGTCCTCGCTCTTGAGCCCCATCCCGTCGGCCGCCACCTGGGCCAGGGTGTGGAGCACGATGGCCCGGTGCGAGTAGAGCACCCCCTTGGGATTGCCGGTCGTGCCCGAGGTGTAGCACATCCCGGCCGCGTCGTTCTCGTCGACGATCGGGTAGTCGAAGGTGGGCGGCGCCTCCGCCAGCAGCTCCTCGTAGTCGAGGCCGACCGCCGGGTCGACCGGCTTGCCGTCGTCGGGCATCACGATCACGTGCTCGATCGTCTCGAGCTCGGGCCGAATCTTCTGGAAGAGCGGCAGCAGCGTGGCGTCCACGCACACCACCTTGTCCTTGGCATGGTTGGCGATGTAGACGAGCTGCTCCGGAAAGAGACGGACGTTCAGGGTGTGGATCACCGCACCCATCGACGGGGCGGCGAAATACGCCTCGTAGTGGCGAAAGCTGTTCCAGCCGAGCGTGGCCACCCGGTCGCCCTTCCCGACCCCCAGCTTGGCGAGCGCGCCCGCCAGCCGGTCCACCCGGGCGACGTAGTCGGCATAGGTATACCGGTGAATGCCGGTCGGCGTCCGGCTGACGATCGGCCGGCGACCGTGCAGCACTCGGGCGCGCTCCAGCAGCGTGCCGACGGTGAGCGGGTAGTCCATCATCAAGCCGCGCATGCCCGTCCTCGATCGAAGGAGAATTGGTGTGCCCGTACCCCGCGCCGTGCCTATTGCACCTTCACCTCGGACTCGAGGTGTGCCTCCACCTCCGCCCGGGTCCGCCAGACGTCGCGGAGCTGCTGCTTGGCCCAGAGGTCGAGCTGGTCGCCCAGGTGCTTGCTGCCGGGCTGGGTCGAGTTCCCGTACGCCGTGAGCACCCGGGCCCGCAGCGGCGTCCCGAATTCCACGATCCCGTAGAAGGTGTCACCCGCCACCACCCGGAACTTCCCGTCCTGGTCGGGCACGTAGTAGGCCGTCCGGAAGACGCCGAGCGGGTCGCCGGGGGCGCCGTTGCCGGCCAGGTCGCGGCCGCCGTACCGGGCTCGCATCACGTCGCCCCAGGGCACGTCCAGCGCGCCCCAGTTCTTCTCCACCATCCGGGCGGCCTGGTCCAGGGCCCGGACCGCAAGGGTCGGGTTGCCTAACCCGTGCGGGGTGGTGGTCGCCGAATCGAGCCGCCAGGGATCGGCGAAGACGTCGCCCGGGCCCCGGGCCAGGCCCACCAGGTTCTGGGTCCAGACGTAAAAGAGCACGGCCCCCCGGCTCTCGGCCTGGGCCTGACGGTCCCACTTCACGAGCACGTCGGCCGCCGCCTTGGCCTCGGGCGTGCCGGTCTTCCGGGCGTCGGCGACGAGCTCGTCGAGGATCCGGTCGGCCAGCTCCATCCGGGTCGAGTGCTTGTAGGCCTCCATCTCCTCGAACGTGATGCTCGAGTCCGCCAGCAGCATGTGGGCCGAGCGCTGGGGCCGGAACGCCATGTTCCGGGGCGAGAGATAGGCCGGGAAGCTGTCGGGGTTGAAGGGCGCCGGAATGGTGACCGTCCAGGGTGGATCGTTGGCGTTCTGGAGCCAGCCCGTCGATGGATCGGTCAGGTGGGGCAGCTTCTCGTACGGCAGCGTCGTCGTCCAGAGATCCGCCGAGGAGTCGCCCGGGACCGTCCCGTCCCAGTAGGCCACGTCGCCGTGGGAGCGCTCCGGCACCCGGCCGCCGAAGAGGTAGTAGATGTGTCCGTCGCGCCCGGCGTACATGATGTTGAACATCGGGATCTGGAGCCGCTTCACGATTCCCTCGAACTCGGGCAGGTTCTTGGCGTGAGCCATGTCCCACCACTCCTGGAGCATGCCCGGCTGATCGAGCCCCGCCACCCGGACCGCGATCGCCACCTTGGCCGAGTCGGCGATGACCGGACCATGGACCGAGCGGGTGATCGCCAGGGTGTCCTCGGTCAGGCTCCCATCGGCCTGCTTGACCTTGATGATCTCGGTAGACCTCTCGAACGGCTTGACCCCGCCGTCCCACCGGTAGCCGCCCTCCACCTTGACCAGCCGGTAGGTGTCGGCCGCGTCGATGGTGTTCACCGTGTGCGACCACCCGATGTCGTCGTTGAACCCGATCGCGGCCACCGGGAAGCCGACCAGTGAGACGCCGTAGAAATCGAGCCCGGGCGCCGTGATCTGCCCTTCGTAAAAGAGCTGGAGGCCGCTCCAGGCCAGATGGGGATTCATCAGCAACATGGCGTGCCCGCTGGCCGAGTGGCTCGGCGCGACCGCCCACATGTTGGAACCTGTCTCTCCCTGGAAGGCGCGGATCAGGCGCTCCTGCCCGTACACGAACGTGAAGTGGGTCACCAGCTGCGTGTGGGCCATCACGTCGACGGCCGAGATCGGCAGCACCACCTTCCGCTCAGCCGCCAGCTGGTCGCCGTGCTCCTCGGCGAACTGGTTCATCCCGGCGGCGAAGGCCTCGAGATCGGCCCGGAAGGCCGGGGTCTGGGCGTCGAGCCACTGCTGCGCTCGAGCCGGGATCCCCATCGTGCGGACATAGCGGTCGAGCTCGAGCGCGCTCGGCCCCCAGTACTCCGCGCCTCGCCCGCGGGCCTCACCATAGAGTTTGAGGATCAGGTCGCCGTGGCTCTGCATCTGGGCATAGCCGTAGGCTCGGAACGCCGCGGTGTCGCTGCCGGCGTAAATGTGGGGAACGCCCCAGGTGTCCCAGAGAATCTCTGCCCCGCGGGGGGCGGACGAGCACGCCGCGACACCCAACAACGCCGCGACCAGCCAACGACGGGTCATGAGTACCTCGTTCAGCAGTTGGAAAAACACCTCGGGGCCGGAGCCGGCCCCCGTACTATCGCTGTTCAGCGTACACCCGGGCGTCCGCCAGCATCCGATCCAGCGTGGCCCGGTCGAGCAAGCGACCGGCGACGATGACGGTGTTCACCCGCCGGGTGTTTCGGATGTCCACCAAGGGATCGGCGTCGAGCAGCACCAGGTCCGCCCGCCGGCCCCGTTCGATCGTTCCCACCTGGTCCAGGCGCCCGGTGGCCTCGGCGGCGTTCCGGGTCGCGGCCTGCAGCGCCTGGAGCGGTGTGAGCCCCATCTCCACCAGCAGCTCCAGCTCGTGATGGAGGCTGAAGCCGGGCACCAGGGGCGGGGCCGGCGTGCCGCTTCCGGCCACGAAGCGCGCCTTCGCGCTCACCAGCGCGGCGAAGGTGGTCAGGACAGCCCGGAACCGCTCCTTGCCCGAGCCCACGTCACCGGGGGTGGCCTCGACCGGAAAGTCGCCGGCCAGCTCACGGGCCGCCCAGGGAGCGTACTGGAGCTCCGGCGGATACCGGATCGCCCCTTCGTGCCGTCGCAAGCCGGCCTCGATCAGGGCCAGCGTCGGGTCGAACCACACCCGGGTCCGGGCGGCCTGCCGGGCGAACTCGTTGGCCCGATTCAGGTCGTACGACCGCCTGGCCGAGTCCGCGATCTCCCGCCGGAGCGCCGCCGCGGTCGCGATGGCCCGCCGGCCCCGTCCCCGGGCCAGCGCGGCGGCCACCCGGACCCGGAGCAGCGAGTCCAAACGGTCGGCCTGGGACGAGCCCTCGAGCGCCAGCCCGAGATCACTCTCGATCGTCCACTGGCCCGCCTCGATCACCGCCGAGGCCGTGAGAGCGTCCGGGATCGGCCCCACCACCGGGAGACCTCGTCGTTCCGCCTCGCGGATGGTCGCGTGGTAGGCCGCCGCCGACAGCAGCGGGCCGATCGACAGCTGATCCACGTGCAGCGAAGCCAGGCTGTCCACCACCCGCACCGCGTCCGCCGAGTCGCCCACGGCCACCATGCCGTCGCGTCCCAGCACCTCCGACCCGGCCCGGGCCGCCGCCGGGGCGCTCAGGCGAGGCCCGGAGACCAGCACCTCGGGCCCGATCAGACGGCCGTAATGCACTTCCTGACGAGCCCAGCCGGCCAGGCGGAACGACCCGCCCATGTCCCGGATCGTGGTCACGCCGTTGGCCAGGAAGAGCGGGAGCGCGTGCTCGCCGTAGCCCATCAGGTGCACGTGCAGGTCGGCGAGCCCGGGAATCAGGAACTTACCCGTGCCGTCGATCGTCGCCGCCGTGCCCGCCGCCGGGATCTCGTCGGCCGGGCCGACAGCCACGATCCGGTCGTCCTGAATCGCGACCGACAGGTTGGCCCGGGGCCCGGCATCGGTCCCATCGATGACCGTCACGTTCCTGATGACGACGGTGGCCTGCTCGACCCCCGCATGCCGGCAACCGCCCGCCAGAGCCACCAACCCGCCCATCGCTATCGCCCGCCCCCAGCCCGTCCGCTTCTGCCGCTCTCGCTTCACGGACGCACCGAGGCGTCCCGATGATCTCTCACGTCGCTCCCGTCCGCCGCCCCGGCCGCCGGATTTCGGCACCGCGGAGCAGGCTTCGGCCTGCCGAACCTGTCGGGAGCCGCCCGGCCGACCGGCCGCCCCCGCACGCTGACCGCCCTATCTTCGCCGGGTTGGCGGGGGGGGGCAACTCTGGGGGTAGGGAGGGATGGGGAGGGATGGGGTGGGGGGGGTGGGGGCCGGGGAGGGATCGAAGAGACGCGGTTCGCGGCGCCCCGGCCCATAGCAAGCCTCTCCTCCCTGCGCCCCCTCTCCCTCCCCCTCCCTCCCCTCCCGCCCCATCGTCCCTCGTCCCGCCTACCTCTTGTCCCAATAGGTCACGGGTCGATCATCCGATCGATAGGCTTCCGGCGTCACCCAGAAGTGATCGCCATACGGCTTCGCCACCGGCCAGAGCTCGTCCAGCGAGCTCGCGTCGTACAGGGTGCCCGCTTTCATCACGTACCGAATGTCGGCCGTGTTCCGGATGTTGGTGAGGGGGTTGGCATCGAGGACCACCAGATCGGCGATCTTCCCCACCTTGATCGACCCCAGGTCCTCCTCCATGCCGAGGAACCGGGCCCCGTGCAGGCTGGCCATCTCGAGCACGCTCATGTTGTCCATAGCCATGGCCGCGATCCACGCGTCCCAGTGCGACCCGATGCCGTGCTCCTGTCCGTGCGAGCCGATCGCGCCGTACCCGCCGGCCTGGATGATGTCGGCGATCACCTGGGCCATCATCCCGAGCGGATAGTCGGTGACCGGTCGCTGCATGTGGCTCCGGCTGTGAGGAATCAGCTGGCGCCAGGGCAGCCAGCGCTGCGCTTTCGGCTCCTTCCAGATGTCGCTCTCCTGCCACCAGTACTCCTCGTTCCAAGGCCCCGGCCCGCCGACCAGGGCCGTGTACGAGTTGACCGTGTGGGCCTTGCCCAGGAAGGTGGTCACGTCGCCGTACATCGGCAGGAGCGCCGTGGCGTGCTCGAACCCGGTGTGGCCGTCCATGGCCATCGAGAGCTTGTGGTTGAGGTCGATGCTCCCCTCCGAGGTGACCATCAGCCCCACCTCCCGGCCGGCCTCGACCACCCACTGCCGCTGGGTCCGGGTCGGCTGGAGGTACTGCTTCAGGGTCGTGGCGCCCCACGCCTTCCGCCGCCTCGCCTCGGCGATGGCCACGTCGAGGCTGGCAATGTCGTTGGTGCCGGTCCCGTCGCCGTCGGTGATGTTCTCGGCGGTCGAGAAGATTCGGGGGCCGATCATCGTGCCCGCCTCCACCATCTCGGCGCTGGTGAACGTCTCCGGCGACCAGGCCGCCGGGTCGAGCGTCGTGGTGACGCCGTAGGCGAGGTAGATGGCGGTCTCGTAGTTGTGGGCGGGCATCATCCCCGAATGCTCGCGATGATGATGCGCGTGCATGTCGACCCATCCGGGGATGATCGTCTTGCCGGAGGCGTTGATCACCCGGTCCACGCCCTTGGTGCTGCACGAGCCCACGCAGACGATCCGCCCACCGCGCACCACCACCGTCCCCCGGTTGATCACCTGCTTGTTCTCGAGGGTGATGATCCGCGCTCCGGTGAGCGCGATCGAGCCCTGGGGAATCGCCCGGGGCACCTCGAGCCGGATGGCGACCGTGTCGGTCCGGCCGGTGGTCACGGAATGGGTATAGAGATGAGCCGCGCTGCCGTAGTCGAGCGTGGTGGCGTCCCGCCAGTGAGGATGGAAGCCACCCAGCGTGGTGAGCCGGGTCACCGCGAGGGCGCCTCCGCTCTTGCTGATCTGGGGCAGCTCGCCGCTGGTGCGGCGATACGGCATCGGCGCCAGGAACAGGTCCCCAGCCTGGGCGAAGGCCACCCATTTCCCGTCCGGCGACGGGGTCACGTCGTCGGAGAACTCCGCCTTGACGTGCACCTGGTGGTCCTCGCCGTCGAGGCGGACGGAGTTGAGGACACCGACCGTGATGGGATGGAAGGGATCGGCCGGATTGGGCGTGGTCGCCATCGTCGTGTAGAACACCCGCCCGTCCGGCCCGAAGCTCGGCCGAGGCGGCTGGGTGAAGTTGGGAAGGTCGACGCCCGTCGCCCCCCCGATCTGGCCGAAGGCGACGCCGTCGCCGCCCGACGCGGGAATCCGGACCAGGTCGTACCAAGTGGTCCGGGAGAGCGTCCGCTGCCGGAGCGTGGCGCCCGACCCCCGGAGCGCCACGATCGTCTGCCCATCGGGGCTCACCACCGGGTTCACGTACTCGCCCTCGGTCTTCGTCACCTGGACCGGCGCGCCGCCCTCCGCCGGTACCCGCCAGACCTGTCCCTCGTGAGCGTCGTCGACGCTCACGAACGCCACCCATCGCCCGTCCGGCGACCAGGCCGGTCCGTACTCCATCGGCCCGAAGCTCTCCGGCGTGAGCCGGCGCGGGGTGCCGTTGGGCAAGTCCATGACCCAGATCCGCCCCACCGCCCCGAAGACCGCCCGCCGGCCGTCGGGAGACGCCTGGGCCCACCGGGTGAACCTCACGTCCACCGGACCGTCGCTCAGCTTGGTCCGGGTCCAGGCCTGCTCCGAGATCACCCGGTGCACCCGGGCCGTGAACGGCACCGTGGCCACCTCACCCGTGATCACGTTTACCCGGCGGATCTTCCCGCCCTGGATCAGCAGGATGCTCTTCCCGTCCTGCACCCAGCGGTAGCCGGGATAGCTGCCGTCGAGCGGAATCCCCTCCTCGGCCATATCGAGCTCCACCGGATCCATCAGGAGCCGCTCGGAGCCGGACTCGAGGTCCCGGATCCAAAGAGCCGACCGAGGGCCGAACTGGTGTCCCTTCCAGGAGAAGGTCCCGTCCGGAATCCTCCGGACGAAGGCCAGGAACCGGCCGTCGGGACTCACCTCGGGCGCGTAGGCGCTCCCGCTGGTGCCCCGATCCTGCTGGGAGGACATTCCGGCCGTGATGGCCCGGTCCTCGCCGGTCTCGAGATCGCGCCGGACCAGCTGCATCGTGCCCTTGAGCAGATCATCCTTCCCGAACTCGCCGGTGAAGGTGCCGGTGTAGATCTCGTAGTAGAGGTAGCGACCGTCGGCCGAGACGGTGAACCGCCCCGGCGCCCGCCCCGGCGCCGACTTCACGACCTCGACCCCCTGACCGCCGTGACGGCTCCACATCCAGATCGACCGCGCCACCAGCCCGTGCCGGTTGAGAGCGAAGACGTATTCCCCGTCGGCCGACCACATCGGGAACTCGATTCTCGCGCCAGGGTCGAGATACACCGCGGTCGGATTCCCGCCGTCGATGTCCATCACCCAGAGGTTGTTCTGCCCGCCCCGGTCGGAGATGAACGCGATCCGCTTCCCGTCCGGCGAGATCCGGGGCTCGAAGTTCATCGCGATCCCGCTTCCCTGGGTCAGCGACTCGGCCGTCCCGCCCGCGGCGGGCATTCGATAGATGTGGCCCAGCAGATCGAACACGATCGACTGGCCGTCCGGGGTGATGTCCATGGACATCCAGGTCCCCTCGGAGACGGTGAAGTCGATGTCCCGGGTCTTCCCCCGGGGTTGGGTCACGTCCCAGTCGGCCGAGACGTGCTGGGCCTGGATCGGTAGTACGGAAACGCTCCCCGTCACGAGGAGCGAAAGCAGCAACGTCCGACGAAAAGACATCAGCGGATTTCCTGACGAAAGGGTCCAGCCCCCGGCCGGGTCGCCGGGCGCGAGGCGGGTTCTCACGAAAAGGGTCGGGGGAGCCGAACCCGCTCGACTCCCCCGCCCGGTCAAGCGACCCTGCCCATCGAGGGTCTCACGCGCCGTTGGTCTCCTTGGTCGGGAGCGGCCAACAGGTGGTCTGGCCGTAGGGCCGGGCCGAGAAGGGATTCGCCACCTGGGTAGAGCCGTTGGCTCCCTTCCAGGGCAGGTGGTAGCGGAGCAGGTCGTTGAGGCGGTGGCCCCCTTCGAACGCCAGCTCGGCCCGGCGCTCGGCAATCACGTTGGCAAGTCCCTCGGCCTGGTCCGCGGCCGTGAGGTCGGCGAGGCCCAGCGCGCTCCGGCGGACGTTCAAGATGTCCATCGCCGGTTGAATCTGGCCCTGCTGCACCAGCGCCTCGGCCTGAATCAGCTGAGCCTCGGCGTAGCTCGCCAGCCGAATCGGCGAGTCGGTGCCGGAGTACTTGTCGGTCACCCACTTGTCGATCGGATTGAATGCCGGGGTGTGGGTGTTGCGGACCATGTAGCGGGGGTCGTCGAGCGACAGCGCCCGGTAGTCGTTCGAGATCACGTACGCGCCCAGCTGGGTGGCGTAGTAGTACACGTCGTTGTACCGGCGGGTGTTCTCCGACCCGCGGTCGGCGTACTTCTCGTAGCCGACCGGGACCTGAGCTGCCGTGGCCGCCGCCGCGGCCCAGTCCTTCTGGTCGAGCTGGACCCGGGCGAGACCAACCTTCGCCATGTTGACGAGGTCCTGGTCGCCCGCCTGCCCGCCGAGCGTCATCGCCTCGCCGAACTCGGTGGCCGCGATCGTCAGGGCCGCCGAGGGGTCCTGCGGCGCAGCGCCGTCGAAGGAGACTTTGCACCAGGTCTCGCCCATGAACGTGTACGCGTACGCGCCGTACGCCCGAACCATCGCCATCATCTGGGTCCGGTTGGCCACCTCCGCGTCCGTCCAGGTCGACAGCTGCTGATAGACGTTCTCCGCCTGATACCGCGCCGTCTGGATCGTGAGCTGGATCCCGAAGGCGTTCTCACAGTCACCGACGACGTAGGCGTCCTCGTCGGCCGAGATCGTCCGCTCCCCCCAGTTGGCGAGCGGGACGTTGGAGTTGGCCGTCTCGTATTCGTCGGACTGGACCGAGGAGCCACCGGTGTAGTTGCTGTACGCGCATTCGAGGTCGCTGACCACGCTCCTGGCCAGAACGTCGGCCAGGCTCGGGTCGTTCAGCTGCCCGCTGGGAATCCGGCCGGGATACTGCACGTCCAGCAGGTTGCTGCAAGCGCCGAGGGCGACGATCGCCGCCAGGCCCAGGACGCCGGTTACCACCCGGCGCACCCGCCGCGCCGGGAAGAACGGGATCGTTCTCGTAGTTGGCATGTCCGTCGTCTCCGTCAGAACGTGAAGCGGATGGTGGTTCGGATCCGGGCCAGCTGGGGCCAGGACTCCTGGATGTAGCCGTCGAGGCCCTGCGCGTTGGTCGAGTAGTTCGGCGCGATCTCCGCATCGATCCACTCGACCCCGTAGGAGGTCTTCTGAGCCCGCCAGAGCGTCACCATGTTCTCGGCCGCCAGGGTGATCGAGCCGCGCGTCGCACCGAGCCAGTGCGCGATCCCGTCGGGCACGTCGTAGGTGGCCGAGACGGTCCGGAGCTTCGCGAACCCGGCGTTGAAGAGTCCGAGCGAACCCGGTGGGTTCGCGTCGCCGTAGAGGAACTGGAGCCCCATGTAGCCGGCGAGCACCTGGTCCTTGCCCTCGAGCACCTGCTTCGAGCTCAGGAAGAAGGCGTGAATCGCGCCCACGTCGCCGACGTCGACCGTGTGACCGCCGACATAGTCGACCAGCCCGAGGAGCCGGAGCCGCTGGCCGATCCGGAGCTGGGCGCTGAAGCTGCCGTTCCACTTCGGCGTGGGCCGACCGCGATAGATCCGGGGTGCGTCGGCGCAGGGCACCACCGAGCCATCGCCCGCCCCGAGGTCCGTCCCGCCCTCGCACATCGGGTCGAAGCCAACCGGGAGGGGAACCCCAATGTCGATCGGCTGCACCGTGGAGCTCACGACCGTCTTGTAGAAGAACGAGGCCGGGGCAAAGCCCTGGACGTTGAACTGCTGAATGAACGAGCCGCCCACGAAGGCCGGCGGCGTGCCGCCCATGTCGAGGATCGTCACGTCGTTGGTGGCGAAGGTGCCGCGGAGATCGAGCCCCCACGACCGCTTGTTCACCGGGGTCCCGTCGAGTGCGATCTCGATCCCCTTGTTCCGGACCTTGCCGATGTTGACGAACTGGCTGCCGGGGAAGCCGCGCGACGGCTTGAGCGGCAGCGAGAGGATCGCGTCCTTGGTGTCCTTGTTGTAGAACGTGAACTCGATCCCGGCCCGCCCGTTGAAGAAGCCGGCGTCGAAGCCGACCTCGACCTCCTCGCCCACCTCGGGCTTGAGGTCCGGATTGCCGAGGTTCTGCGGGGTCACCCCACCCTGCCCGCCCGTCCCGATCTTAGGGGCGTAGGTCTGGATCGCGAAGAACACGTCCGGCTGGAGCCCGGCCCGGCCCCAGGCCCCGCGGAACTTGAGCTGCGAAAGGAACTTCGAGCCGGCTAGGAAGGGCTCGTCCGAGGCCACCCACGAGAAGCTGACCTTGGGGTAGTAGACCGCGTTGAAGTTGGCGCCGAAGGCGCTGTTGTCGTCGGCCCGCAGGGCGCCGGTCAGGAAGACCCGGTTCTTCCAGGCCAGCTGCTCCTGGCCGTACACGCCGAAGTTCTTGTTCTCGAGGAAGGTCTCCTGGGCCGTGATCGTCGAGCCGCCGCTGATGTCGGCCGGACCCGGAATCGCGAAGTTGGAGCCCGACCCGTAGACCGTGTCGAACTGCTTGTAGTAGTACTGGGCGCCCGCCGAGGTGGTCGCCACCAGCTTCCCGCCGACCAGGGTCGCGTCGGCCGACGCGCCGTAGTCGACCGTCACGAAGGTCGAGCGGTTCTGCATCGCCTCGCGAAGTCCGTTGCTGGCGGTGAAGAACGGCCGCCGGGCATCGGCATGGCGATCGACCAGGTGGGTCGACTTGTTGTTGACGAAGTCGGGCCCGATGGTCAGGCGCTGGCGAAGCCAGTTGAAGGGACGATGGCTGAACTGGAGGCTGAAGGTCGTCCGATCGACGTTGTCGAAGGCGGCGGCTTCCGCATAGTCCTCCGGCCGATAGAACTGATAGCCGTGACCGGCGTCATTGTATCCGGTATGGGTCGGGTCGCTCGCGCTGGGCTCGCAGCCGGGAAAGTTGCAGGCCCAGAGGATCGAGGTCGTAATCGGCTGATAGCCGGACGCCTGGGTCTTGGAGCGGACCGCGCCCATGCTGAGGTCGACCTTGAACTTGCTGTCCGGCGTGGAGTAGGTGACGTTGGCCCGGCCGGAGAACTTATCCTGCCAGTTGTAGGTCACCGGGCCCTCGTCCCGGTTGAAATCGGTCGAGAAGTAGTAGCGGAGCTGGTCGCTCCCGCCGCTCAGACTGGCGCCCACGGTCACCGGCTTGCCGGTCCGGAACGGCGACCCGAATCCGTTCGCCTCGTTGAACTTGAGGACGTTGAACTCCTGCACCGACCCGTCCCGGGCGATGTAGTAGTTCGACGGATACCGCCCTTCGGGGTTGGCGATCCAGTTGGCGCCGCCCTCGAGATGTACGTCGAAGGTAGGCCGGCCGGCCCGCCCCCGCTTGGTGATGATCTGGATCACCCCGTTCGAGGCCTCGGTCCCGTAGATCGTCGCCGCCGACGGGCCCTTCAGGACCTCGATCGACTCGATCTCCTCGGGATTGAGGTCGTTGACTCGCGACGGACTGTCGTAGCCCTGGAAGGCCACGGAGTTCACGGCCGCGGTGTTGTTCACCCGCACCCCGTCGACGTAGATCAAGGGTTCGTTGGACAGGCTGAGCGAGCCCGCGCCGCGGATCCGCGTCACCCCACCCGTTCCCACCGATCCGCTCGAGCGCACGATCCGGACGCCCGGCACGTTGACCGAGAGCAGATCCTGGATCTTGGCCGGCGGCCCCGCAATCGCGAGGGTGCTGGCCACGTCCACCTGCCCGATCGCGTTGCCGAGAGTCCGCTTCTGCGCCTCACCGGCGGTGCCCGTGACCACCAGTTCGTCGAGCTTGACCACCAACTCGTCCAGCTCGATCCGGAGCGGCTGACCGTCGACCGTGGCGTCGAGCGCCTTCGGCTGATAGCCGATCCGGGTCACCGAGAGGTGCACGGCGGCGCCGGAGACGCCGGCGATCCGGAACTCACCTCGCGTCCCGCTCCGAGCGCTGAGGTTGGTGCCTTCGACCAAGACCCGAGCATCAGCCAGGGGACGCCCCGTCTTCGAATCGAGGATCGTACCGGAGACCGAACCCGTCTGGGCTGCCACGGGAGGGGCGAAACCCGCGAGCGCCGCGACCGCGGCAAGCGCAAGTAACCGTCGCCCAGCCCGCACGACTTGGTGGACCATGACGTCCTCCGTGCGAGGGTAACAGAACAGCAGATTTTCGTTCGGGGTTCTGGATACAATTCTGCCTACAATTCTCGATTCCGCAAGGGGGGGCCAGAGGATGGTCCCGTTTCATCTCGCAACCCCATAGGGCGGGCCAACCAAAAGAAACGAGGGGCCGATCGCTCGGCCCCTCGCATTCCCCTGGATCGTTCCCTCCGATCAGAGTCGCTCGCTCGCGGGGAGCGGGAGACAGGTCGTGGTGCCGTAGGGCACCCCGTTCTGATCGTTGCCCGTCTTCCACGGGATGGCGTAGCGGAGCAGGTCGTTGAAGCGCTGCCCGCCCTCCATGAAGAACTCCCGATTCCGCTCGTCGAGAACCAAGGCCTGGATCGACGCGGCATCGGTCGCTCCGGTGTAGTGCGGCAGCGAGAGCTGATCGCGACGGGCATTGATCAGATCCACCGCCGTCTGGCCGCCTAACGCCTCGGCCTGGATCAGGTTGGCTTCGACCCAGCTGGCCAGCCGCATCGGGTCGGCCCGGGAGAAGTTCTTGTTGGTCACCACATAGAGCGGGGTCACTCCGTCGAACGACAGCGGGCCCAACCCGACGTCGGGTCCGAACGAGACCTGGACCCGTGGATCGGGCACGCCGCCCACCATCAGATCGCGATACTGGGGCGCCACCGAGGCGTTCCCCAACTCGGCCATCGCGTACCAGGCGTCGTTCCACCGGGCGGCGGCATCCGAACCCCGGGTGACGACCATCGAGAAGGTGGATGAGACGAGGGCGGCGTCGGAGGCGGCCCCGGTCTTGTCGCCGAGGTCGAGCCGGACCCGGGCTCGGCCGACCCGGATCAGGTTGGTGATGTCGCTCTTGGTGCCGTCGGACGCTGGGAGCGCAGCCGCCAGCGCCAAGGCGTCGGTGAACTTCTGCTCGGCGATGGCGAGCACTTCCGCCGGGGTGAGAATGGTGGTGGACTCGTCGAACCGCATCGCGCAGAACCCCTCACCCAGCAGGGTGTAGGCGTAGGCGCCGTAGGCCGCCACTTTGGCCTCGAGCGGCGCCAGCGGAACCCCCGCGTCGGCGTCGGTCCATCCCTGGAGCCGGGGCAGGATGTCGTCGGCCTGGTACCGGGCCGTCTGGAGCGGGGTGTAAGCGCCGTAGACGCCCCCACATCCCGTCTGCTCGTTGGAAACGTCGTTGGCGGGCACCTTACGAGTGCCCCAATTCTCCGCGGTCAGGTTGCCCGACGCGCCGAGGAACTGGTCCGAGATGGTGGCGGTGGACGCCACGTAGTTGCCGTAGGCGCACTCGAAGTCGGTCACGACGCTGGCCGCGAGGGTCGGTGCGGTGGTGGGATCGTTGAGGAGATCGCTCGGAATCCGGCCCGGGAGCTGGACGTCGAGGATCCCGCTGCACGCCGTGGCCCCCAACAGGGCGGCCAGCACCCCGAGCCCGCCCAACAGGCGGCCGGGACGGCGAGACGGTCGTTCGTTGCTGAATCGCATTGCCATGGTCCCCTGGAGTTAGAACGAGAGGCGAACGGTCGCGAGGAACCGGGTGAACTGCGGCCACGACTCCTGATTGTACCCGTTGGTCAGGTTCGAGTCGTTGGCGTAGCCGTAGAAGTTCGGGTCGTTGATCCGGACCTCCGGATCGACAGCCTTGGCCCCGAAGGTGCCGTCCTGCGCCCGCCAGAGCGTGAAGAGGTTGGCCGCCGTGAGCGTGAGCGAGCCGCGACTCCCGCCGAGCATGCCGGCCAGGCCCCGGGGGAAGTCGTAGGTGAGCGACACGTTGCGCAGCTTGCCGAACCCGGCCTTGATCGCACCGGTCGCGAAGAGCTGATCGGCCACCACGGTCTGATAGGCCACCAGGATCGGATCGGTCTGCTGGACCGCGGCCAGCGAGTTGTTGAAGAACACGTGCGACGCGGCCAGGTTGCCGTCGTCCATCCAGTGCCCGCCCTGGAACTCGGCCACCGCGACCAGGCGGAAGCGCTTCCAGGTCACGTCGGCGCTGAAGCTCGAGAGCCAGGTCGGCGTGGGCTGGCCGTAGTAGATCAGCGGCGCCGAGGCGCAGGGCACCACGCTGCCGTCGCCCTTGCCGAAGTTGGTCCCACCCTCGCACATCACGTTGCTGACCACGCCGGGCGACACCAGATCGGCGCTCACGACCTTCTTGTAGAAGAAGGACCCCATCGCGAACCCGGTCTTGTTGTAGGCGCCCGTCGAGGTGCCGATGCCGGTGTTCGGAATCGGGGAGTCCTGCCCCAGATCGTCGATCCGGTTCCGGTTGGTTGCCAGGGTGCCGCGGAGGTTCACCCGAAGGTTCCGGTTGTTGATGATCGACCCGTCCACCGCGAACTCGAATCCCCGGTTGCTGAACTGGCCGATGTTGATGAACTGGTTGCCGGGGAAGCCGCTCGACGGCGAGATCAGCCGCGACAGGATGCCGTCCTGGGTGACCTTGTCGTAGTAGGTCGCCTCGACCGACATCCGGTCATTGAACAGGCTGGCGTCGAAGCCGGCCTCGATCTCCCGGGTGACCTCGGGCTTGAGGTCCGGGTTGCCGACGTTGAGCGGCGTCACCGTCGGCGTCCCGCCGTTGCCGCTCGAGGGCCCATACGTCCGGACCGCCGCGAAGGCGTTCGGCTGCTGGCCCGCCTTGCCCCACGCCGCCCGAAGCTTGAGGGCGGTGAGGAACGACGACTTCCCGAAGAACGGCTCGTCGGACACCACCCACGAGGCACTCACCTTGGGATAGACGACGAAGTTGTAGTTGACCCCGAAGGCGCTGTTGTCGTCGCCCCGGACCGCGCCGGTCAGGAAGAACCGGTTCTTGTAGCCGAGCTGTTCCTGGACGTACACGCCCAGGGTCTTGTTCTCGAGGTTGAAGTTCGGATCCTCGAATCCTTGCCGGACCCCGCCGCCGCTCACCGTGTTCACGCCCCGGATCGGGAAGCCCTCGCCCTGCCCTGAGATCTGGGTGAATTGCTTCCGGTAGTACTGGACGCCGCCGGAGGTCTGCGCGTTGAGGCTGCTGGTGACGTTGACCGAGGCCGTGGCGGAGTAGTCGAACGTCAGGAAGGACGACCGGTCGTTCTGGACGAACTTGGCGCCCTGCGGGAATCCGAAGCCGACGTTGCTGCCGCGGGGGAAGTAGTTCGACGAGGCGTCGTCGGTGAAGTCGCCGCCGACGGTGAGCCGGTGGTTGAGCCAGCTGGTCGGGCGGTGGGTGAAGGTGATTCCCACCCGGCTCCGGTCGACGTTGTCGTAGCCCTCGATGTCGTTGAAGTCCTCCGGGCGCACCGCGGCCAACCAGCCCCGGGCCGCGTCGTTCGGCCCCAGCCCGCTGCCGTCCTGACACGAGCTGTTGGGACACGCCCAGACCAGATAGGTGGTCATCGGCTGCGTGGCCGAGGCCGACCGGGTCTTGGCGCGGGTAAACCCGATGTTGAGATCGATCTTGACCTTGTCGCTGGCCGAATAGGAGAGGTTGCCGACGGCGTTGAGCTTGTTCTGCCAGTTGTAGTCGACGATCCCCTCGTCCCGGTCGTAGCTCCCGCTGAAGAAGTAGCGGATCGCCTCGGTCCCACCCTGAACCGAGGCGGTGCCACCCAGCGGCACACCGGTGCTGAAGGGCGACCCGAAGCCCAGCCGCTGATCGTTCTCGATCAGGTTGAGATGCTGGATGTCACCGTTGCCGTCCCGGTAGTACACCCCGGGATAGAGAGTGGCCGGATGGCGGAGCCAGTTGGCGCCCGCCCGACCCTCGACGGTCCAGGTCGGCCGGCCGGCCGCTCCCCGCTTGGTGATGATCTGGATGACGCCGTTGGAGGCCTCGGTGCCGTACAGCGTCGCCGCCGAGGGGCCCTTGAGCACCTGGATCGACGCGATGTCGTTGGGGTCGAGATCGTTGATCCGCGACGGCTTGTCGCCGCCGCCCGCGAAACCGATGCTGTTCGAGCCGGCCGTGTTGTCGGCCCGGACCCCGTCGATGAAGATGATCGGCTCCGAGCTCAGACTGAGCGAGCTCACCCCTCGAATCCGGGTGACGCCGCCGGTCCCCAGCTGGCCGCTGGCCCGCTGGATCTGGACCCCGGGCACCGCCACCGAGAGCGCCTCCTGGATGTTCTTGCTGGGCGCGACCTCCTGGGTCGCGGCGAGGTCGAGCACCCCGACCACGTTGCCCAGGGCCCGCTTCTGGGTCTCGCCCGCCTGCCCCGTGACGACCAGCTCGTCCAGCTTGAGCGCCGACTCGGTCAGGTGAACGGTGACGTCCGTGGCCCCGACGCTCACCGGCTGGGTCCGGGGCTGATAGCCGATCCGGGTCACCGTGATGCTGACCGTGACCCCGGAAAGGCCGGAAAGTGTGAATTGCCCGCGATTGTTCGAGCGGGCGCTGATCGAGGTGCCGTCCACCCGGACGACCGCCTCCGAGAGGGGGCGATTGGTGCGCGCCTCGAGCACCACCCCGCTGACACTGCCAGCCTGCGCGTGCGCGACCCCCGGGCTGCCAGCCCCCATGGCGATCGCCAGCGCCGCTCCGAGGAGAGTGCTCGAGGAGCCGCGCCTTCGTGCCAACCAGTGCACCATCACCAAGCCTCCAAACAAAACGAAGGTGGGAAGACATGAAGCGCTAGGATACGCTTCGGAATACATTTCTGGATACAATGTTGACCCCCGAAGCAGCGTCGTTGCGCTCCGGCTGGTGACACTCGCTCCCGACTCGGCCCAACGTAGCCCATCAGCGCAGATCAACTCACCAGCGATAATTCGTTCCATGCCGGAACGCCGTCATCCCAAGCTGCCACCGGGCCCCGCCACTGCCCCCCAAGGCATCACCGCCGGCCACCCGGTCTGCTCCCCACAGTGGCAAACGTTGCGCCACCCCGAGCCGTCCGGTAATCGCATGCGGGAGCATGGGTTGCCGAAATCGCAGGGGGAGACCTGCTGCACGATGACACGTTAGAGCGTGTCGGGTCGTCATGATTCTCGGCCCAACAACCTGACCTCAGGAACCAGCGCGGCCTCCTTCGACCTGCCATCGCACCCGCAGCGCCGCCGGCTTCCGGAACTCGTACCCGGTCGGGCGGACAGGCCATTCGGGATCCAACCGGAGGCCGGGAAGCCGCTCCAGCAGCGCCGCGACCGCCACCGTTCCCTCTTCACGGGCCAAGTGCGCTCCGAGACACAGGTGATGCCCCAGTCCGAACGAGAGGTGCTCCGCCGCATTCGGACGCCTGACGTCGAACCGATCGGGCTCGACGAAGTAGGCGGGATCGCGGTTGGCGGCGCCCAGCATACACTGCACCGCCTCGCCCGGTTGGAGCGCGACCTCGCCAAGCGTCGCCGCGCCGGCGGTGTAGCGGGTGCAGCTCTGCACCGCCGGCTCCCATCGGAGGCTCTCCTCGATGGCGTTCGGGATCAGGCTGGGATCCTCGCGGACCAGCCTGAGCTGGTCCGGATGGGTCAAGAGGGCCCAAATGGCGTTGGCCATCATGGCGTCGGTCGTCTCGATCCCCCCGAACAACACGATCAACGCGTTGGCCAGCACGGCCTCGTCCGCCAGCCCCGCGTCCGCCCCGACCATCGTACCCAGCAACCCGACCGAGCGGCCCGCTCGGGCCTGGGCGAGGAGTGGTCGCATCGCGGCCCGGAATTCGGTGGCCGCCGCGAGCCCATCCAGGCGGGCCGCCGGGTCGCCGGTGAAGTTGGCAAGAGCCCGAGCGAACTGATCGTACCAGGCCAGGATGGTGGGTTCGAGTTCGGGCGGGATTCCGAGCACCGCGGCAACGGCGAACACCGCCAGTGGACCGGTCAGCGCCCGCCGGAGATCCGCCTGCCCTCGCCAGGCCATCGCAAAGAGCAGCCGGTCGACCTTCGCGGCCACCAGGCCGTGAAGGTCGTCACGGACGGTTCGCTTGCTGAACGACCGGGCGCAGGCCGCCTTGTACCGCTTCTGCTCCACCCCGTCGACCGAGAGCATCTGACGTCCAAAGATGTCCTGGATCGGCGAGCGCGAATCGTCGGTCGTGAAGGTGGCGGGATCCCTGAGGACCCGCACGACGTCGTCGCGCCGGGTGACGAGCCACATCCCGGTCTCGGCCAGCCAGGCAACGGGAGCGTGTGCCCGCAACCGCGCCAGCGCCGGGTAGGGGTCGTCGCCCAGCTGGTAGAGCGTCAGATCGGCCGTCGGACCCAGCCCCGTGGGGAGCCGGGACGTCACTCCCAGACCCGCCGAGCGACCCGGGCCACCAGATTGAGCTTCCGTTCCTGAAGCTCGAACGGGATGTTGTTGCCCTTGGCCACCGAGGCGAAGCCGCACTGGGTGCTGAGGGTGAGCCGCTCGAGGGGCACGTACTTGGCCGCCTCGTTGATCCGGCGCACCAGCTCGTCCTCCGTCTCCTCCCGGGGCCGCTTGGTCGTGACCAAGCCCAGGCACACGATCTTGTCGGGGCCGGTCTTGGCCAACGGCGAGAAATCGCCGCTCCGTTCGTCGTCGTACTCGAGCAGCACCACCTGACAGTGGGTCCGGGCGAGGATGTCCTCGGCGATCGCCGCATAGCTGCCCTTGGCCATGAACCGGTTGGCGTCGTTGCCCCGGCAGACGTGCAGCCCGAAGGTACAGCGGTCCTCGTAACCGGCCATGATCGCGTTCATCATGTCGACCCCGCCCTTCACCAACCCGTCCGGATCGAACCCCTTCCGGGCGAACCACTCCTGCTGGTGGGGGTCGAGGATCATGCCGAACTCGGGCGCGTCGAACTGGATGTAATCGCAGCCGAGCCGGACCAACTCGCGGACCTCGTCGCGGAGGATGTCGGTGACGTCGGCCAGGTAGGCGTCGTTGGTCGGATAGGCGGCCTCGCTGACTCCCGGGACCCAGTAGTACGCGTACATCGTCGGGCTCGGGATGGTCATCTTGGTCGCCAGGCCGGTCTTGGCCCGGAGGTAGACGAACTCCTCGGAGGAGAGGTGGCGGCGGCGCTTCATCTTGCTCACCAGCCCCACCGTGACCGGGCTGGTCTCGAGCTTGCCCTCCATCGTGAACCAGTCGACCGAGTTGCCCTGGACCGTATCGAAGCCCTCGACCGACTGGGCCAGCTGGCTGGCGAACACGTTGCGGCGCATCTCGCCGTCGGTCACGACGTCGACGCCGGCCAGCTCCTGCACCGCGATGCAGTAGTCGACCGCGCGATCTTCGATCGCTTTGAAGGAGAGGTCGTCGAGGCTGCCGGCCCGGTGCTGCTCGCGGGCGGCGAGGAGAGTGGGAGGGCGGAGCATGCTGCCGATCACGTCGGCGCGGTGAATACGCATATGACGAATGACTCCGAATCAAGGAGGAATCGAACCCAACACGGAAGAAGCCGGACCCGCCCGGCCCGCGGGCGGATCCGGCGCCGCCGTCCGGAGCCGGGGCAGCCAATACCCAAGCCGCGGCGCCGGCCGCTCGGCCGCCGCCCCGCCTCCCCGTCTCCGCCAGGATCGGATCAAGCTCGCTCCTAACTCCCTACTCCCCACTCCCTACTCACTCCCAAGTCCCCACTCCCAACTCCCTACTCCCTACCCCGGCTCACTTCTTCTCATACACCTGGTTCCCCCCAACATACACCGTCCGCACCCAGGTCTTCACGCTGAGAGGCGGACCGTCGAGGATCACCACGTCGGCGTCCTTGCCGGCCTCGAGGCTCCCGACCCGGTCGGCCACGCCGAGGATCTGGGCGGGGACGAGGGTGACCGCCTTCAGGATCTGGTCGTCGGTCATCCCGTACCCGCCGGCGATCGCCGCGTCGATCAGCAGCCATTTCCCGCTGCCGGCCGGGGCCAGGGAACCGAAGGCCCGCGAGAAGGTGGCGATCGCGGTGGGAATCCCGGCCCGGGTCAGCTGGCCCGGGAGCCGCTCGTCGATCTCCTTGGGATAGTCCTCGCGATCGGGGATCTCCTCGTTGCTGACGTACGGGTGGGAGACCATGCCGAGGACCACCGGGACGTGATGGGCCGCCAGCTCGTCGACCAGCTCCGCGGCCCCGGCCCCGCCGTCGATGACCAGATCGAGGTGGAACTCGTCCGCCAGGCGCATCGCCGAGCGGATGTCGGTCGGGTGGTTGGCCTGGATCCGAGCCGGAATCTCGCGGCGGAGAAGCTTGCCCAGTGCCTCCATCCCGAGATCCTCGGGCAGGTTCGGATTGGCCTGCTTGGCCCGTTGGTACTCCTGCCCCTTGATCAGCAGCTGCCGGAGCATGGCCATCTCGGCCATCCGGGTGTACGGGTCGCTGTTCTTGGCCCGGGCCGCCTCTTTCGGGGGCGTGCCCAGGGTCAGGTCCATCGACGCCGGCTCGCGAACGATCAGGCCCTGGAGATCGGGCCCGGCCGTTTTCACGACCGCGCCCTGCCCGCCCAGCACCGTGGCGTCGGCCGGGGCGATGTACATGGTGGTGACGCCACCCGACAGGAGCTCGTCGTTATGCAACGGGCCCGGCGCGCCCGACCCGAAATCGCCGTAGGGGTTGTAGCTGTCGATGATCCGGAGGGCCGGCGTCATCTGGTTGCTCGATTCGTTCATGTCGGACGGCCCGACGCCGATGTCGCTCATGGCGTCGATCACGCCCGGCATGACGTACTTGCCCTTGGCCTCGACGATCTGGGCCCCGGCCGGAATCCGGACGTTGGCCCCGACCGCGACGATCTTCCCGCCCTGCATTACCACCGTCCCGTTGGGAATGGCCGGCCCGCTCACCGGCAGCACGGTGCCGCCCCGGATGGCAACGGCCCGCTGCTGAGCGGCGGCGGGCACCGTCAGCACGGCGCCGAGGGCGGCTCTGAGAATCCACGCGCGAGTCCTCATGATCACTTCTCCTCCGTGGCGCGGTCGTAGATCACCCGGCCGTCACCGACGACCATGTCTACCCGCGACTTGGGCTCATACCACGGGCCGTTGAACACCACCAGGTCGGCATCCTTGCCGATCACCAGGCTCCCCACCCGGTCCGATACCCGGGCGATCTGGGCGGCGTTGATGGTGATGGTCTTGAGGGCCTCCTCGTCCGGGATCCCGTAGCGCATGGCGAGGGCCGCGCAGAGCCGGAGCCACTTCTGGCTGATCACCGGCGCGTCGGTGTGCATCGCGATCAGGACGCCGGCCTTCCAGAGGATGTAGGGCCCCCGCATCGCGTCGTCGGTGATGCCGATCCGGTCGCCGAGGGGCAGCACCACCGCCGACACCCCGCGCTTCGCCACCTCGGATGCCACCTTGTAGGCCTCGGTGGAATGGTGCAGCGCCAGATCGAAGCCGAACTCGTCCTTGAGGCGGAGCAGGGTCATCACGTCGGTGGCCGAATGCACGTGGGCCCGGACGTAGGTCCGGTGCTCCAGCACGTCGGCCATGGCCTCGTAGCCGAGATCGCGGGCGGGCGGCGCCGCCTTGTGGTCGCCGTCTTCCCACTTCTTCTTGGCGGCCAGGTACTCCTGGGTCTTGATCAAGTACTGCCGGAGGTTCGCCGCCACGCCCATCGTCGTGGTCGGATAGCGATCCCGCGACTTGGCGCCCATCGCAAACTTCATCCCGCCCTTCTCGAGCAGGAGCCGGGTGTCGAGATCGTCGCCGAAGGTCTTGATCACGATGGCCATGCCGCTGACGTTCTCGCCGCTGCCCGGCCCGGTCACGATCGTGGTCACCCCGCCCGACACCGCGTCCTTGAAGTCGGGGTCGTCGAGATCGAGCGCGTCGATGAACCGGTGCTGGGGCCCGATCACCATCGGGTGGTCGTTGAGGTCCGTGGACCGGGCCCCGATGTGCGAATGGTTGTCGATGAATCCCGGCACGATTTCCTTGCCGGTCAGGTCCACCACCTTGGCTCCCGCCGGGATGGAGACGTTGGTCCCGATCGCCACGATCTTGCCCCCCTGCACCACGATCGTGCCTCGGCTGATCGGCGCCCCGGCGGCGGTGTGAATGGTCGCGCCCCGGAACGCGATCGCCGGTGCCTGGGCCGGGAGGGCCACGGGCACGAGCAGAAGGGCCGGAAGGACCGGCCAGACGACCTTCATGCCATGCTCCTATGTTGGATACAACTCGGTATGCAATGCGGACCCTTCAATATGGGGTGGCCGACGGCGCGACGCTACCTGCCCACAACCCCGGGCGACAGCGTCCCGCGCTCCCGTGCGACGGCATCCGGCGCGGCGGCTCGGAGGAGAGCCCCGGGACTCACGCGCAGTAGGCCCGAGCAGTCTCCTCCAGCACCGCCGCGGTCCGGTACACGCTTTCCAGATCCACCCACTCGGTGTCGGCATGGGCGCCCGTGCCGTGGGGCCCGAACACCACCGTCTCGACCCCGGCGGCCGCGAGCAGGGCGGCGTCCATCCAGGGGGTGTCACCCACCCGCTCGGGTGCCGCGCCGAGGACCTTCGTCGCGGCGCCGTCGAGCGCCTGGACGATCCCCGCCGTCGGCGCCACCTCGAACGGATCCCGGACGAAGAACGACTTGGCCGAGATCTCGAGCTCGGGATCCTCGGCGCGGAGGTCGGCCAGGAGCGCCTCGATCTCGGCCATCACCCCGGCCTCGGTCTCGCCCGGAACGCTCCGGCGCTCGATCTGCAGGGTGGCGCGGGCCGCGTAGGTGCTGAGGCCGCTCCCGCCGGCGAGCACGGCCGCGTGCAGCGAGGGCGGGCCGACCAGCGGGTGCGGCGTCCGCGCCCGGAGCGCCCGCTCCAGGCCCTCGAGCCGCCCCAGGAACCGGCCCATCCGAAGATTGGCGTCGATGCCCTCGTCGAATCGACTGCCGTGCGCGGCCCGGCCCACGACCTCGACCTCGACCCAGAGATACCCCTTGTGGGCGAGGCAGATCCGAAGCGAGGTCGGTTCGGTCACGATGGCGCCGTCGACCCGGACCCGGGCGGCGAGATCGGCGGTGCCGACGCTGCCGTACTCCTCGTCGGCCACGGCGGCCACGATCACGTCGCCGCGGAGCCGCTCCGGCGAGCGGGCCAACGCCTCGAGGGCCGTCATGCAGGCCGCCACGGCGCCTTTCATGTCGAACGCGCCTCGCCCGTACAGGCGCCCCTCCCGCACCGCCGCCGAGAACGGCGCCGCCATCCCCTCGACGCCGACCGTGTCGTGGTGCCCGTTGAGCATCAGGCTCTTGCCGCCACCCGTTCCCCGAAGCCGGCCCGTCACGCTCACCCGCCCCGGCACCGGCTCGTGGCGCTCGACCTCGAGGCCCAGCCGGCTCAGATTGGCCGCGACGTAGTCGGCGATCTCCCCTTCGCCGGGCGCGCCCGGCACCAGGGTCGGGTTGATGGAGTTGATCCGGACCAGTTGGGTCAGGGTGTCGAGGCAGTAGTCACGATCGATGGGCATGCGCGGGGCCGGGGTCGAAGGCGAGGTCGAGATCGGCAGGAAGATAAACGAAGGAGCCGCCTTGCGGCGGCTCCCCGGTTTGGATCGGATGGTGCGGCTCAGGCCTGATTCGGATCGCAGGCCGAGGCGGTGTAGTTAGGGTTGTTCTGCTCCGTCTGCGGCACGATGATGCTGGCTTGGTTGCCGCGGGTCAAGTTGTCCTTGTGATACGCGCCGGTCGGGAACGTCGCGGTGATCGCCCGTCCGTACTGCCGCACCAGACGGCGAAGATCCCCAACCCGGTGGCCGGTCGAGAACATCGAGAAGGCCCGCTCGCGGAACGTCAGATCGACTCGGGCACTGGCGGTGCCCGGATCGGTCAAGGGCGTCAGCCCCGGCCAGGCCGTTCTGGCTTCGTTGAGCTTGTTGAGCCAGGTCGTCGGGTCGCCGGCATTGAGCGCCGCTTCGGCCTCGATCAACCGGGCCTCGACGCCGCTCGCGTCGATGATCGGGTCGCCGAAGGCCTGATAGGTGAGGAGCTGGTAGTCCGGCGTCTTGTTATCGAACTGGGACGGGCCGATGAACTGGACCGGAACCCGGGGATCGTCGGCCGTCGCGAAGTTGAGCCCGTTGGTGCCTTCGCTGTTACCGACCGACATGTAGTCGAAATCGAAGACGAAGGCCTTCATGTTATTCTGGGTCCGCGGGTCCGACGACGAGAACAGCATCTGGTACACGTAGTCGTCCGGCACCCCGGCAACCGCGGTGGCGGCCTGGGCGTATTGCCCCAGGTCGAGCAGGGCCCGGCCCTTGAGCACCTTGATCAAGTTCACGATCCGCGCATCGGTCGCCTTGGTGGCGGCGGTGGTGAGCAGATCGACCGCCGCCTGGAAGAGCTGGTCGGTCGACATCGGGTCTCCGTAGACGATCGGGGGCCCGTAGTCGCTGAGCGGCGCGCCGGCGCAGTAGTGCTCGCCGATCCAGATGGTTTCGAGCGCCTGGAGCGCGTTCATCTCGCCGATCCGGGGATCGGCCGGATCGACTGCGGCCAGCGCCGCGGCGGCCTTCTGGGCCGACACCCGCCCGCGGTGGAGGTTGAGGTAGATGCTCTGCGAGAACGAGTTGCTGACTACCACCGCGCCCAGGTCGAACTGCCGGACCTCGGGCGGGGTCCCGCCGAAGATGAACTCGTCGCTGAACAGGCCGGACATCAGCATCAGGCCGCTGAAGGTCCCCTGTGAGTACGCCACGTCGCCGATCGCGCCGTTGTAGTACGCCGTGGCGCCCAGGGCACCCTGCAGGTTGCCCGGGTCGATGATGTCGGGCCGCTCCACGTTGAGGAGGTCGCTGGTGGAGCACGCCGCCAGGGCCGCCGTGACGAGCACGGCGAACCCCCGGCGGGCGAGGGCCGAGCGGAAGGTCGGGATGGCCATAGGGCTCATGGGTTTCATGGGAGGCCTCCTCTCAAAAAGTCAGTTGGAGGCGGACGGACACGTACCGGGACTGCCCGGGCTGGACGAAGTTGTACGCCGGTCCGTCGCCCGCGACGCCGGCCACGGTGTTGATCTCGGAGTCCCAGCCCCCGAAGCCCTTCAGGAAATGCAGCCAGAGGTTCCGGCCGGTGACGGTCACCATCGCGTTCGACGCCCGGAAGGCCCGGCTGACTCCCCGGGGCAGGGTCCAGGAGACGTTCGCCTCCCGGAGCCGGAGGTAGTCGCCCGGCTCGGCCCAATCGCCGAAGACGCCGCTCACCGCGCGGGCCTGGTCATAAAGCGACGTGTTGGGATCGTTGAGGTACTGGCAGTCGCCCACGAAGAGGCACTGGAACATGGTGCTCACATCGTGCGACACATAGCCGCCCTTGTAGTCGAGCTGGCCGCCGATCCGAAGCTTCCCCCCGAACAGCGCGATGTTGGACCCGAGCGAGATCGTGCGGCTCGGGATGGTGCCCCCATTGAAGACCGCCGTGTCGGTGACGCTCACTTCGCTGGGGTCGATGAAGCCGTCGCCGTTGGCGTCGGCGTACGAGGTGATCTTGGGCCACCAGATCCCGTAGAGCGGGAAGCCAACCGCCTGCTGGAACCCGAAGCCGGTCGGCGGCGGGACCCCTTCCGCGAGGGCGACGAGCCGATTCCGGTTGCCGGAAACCTCGACCTGGATGTCCCATTGGAGCTTGGGACTGTCGATCAGCCGGCCGAGGAGGGAGAGCTCGATCCCTTCGTTCTTGACGTCGCCCACGTTGTCGGTGCGGGACTGGACCGCGCCGAGCGAGCCGGGGAGGAGCCGCTGGACCAAGGCATCGGACGTCTTCTTCTGGTAGACCGTAGCCTCCAGGGTCCAGTGGCTGTCGAAGAGGCCCAGGTCGAACCCGCCCTCGAATTCGTTGGAGCGTTCGGGCTTCAGGGTCGTGTTGCCGAGACCGCTGGCGAAGGTGGCCAGGTTCCCGAGGCTGACGCCCGGGCCCAAGCCACCGAAGACGGCGTTGGTGGTACCCGAGTAGAACTGGACCGCGTCGAGCGGGCCCGGCTGCTGGCCCGAGGCGCCGTAGGCGGCCCGGAAGCGGAGCGAGTTGAGCAGGCCACCATGATTGTCGACCGCGACCCACGAGGCAGACACCTTGGGATAGGTCGCGGAGCGTGAGCCGACGCCGAAGGCGCTGTTCTGGTCGATCCGGACCGCGCCGGTGACGAAGAGCCGGTCGTCGAGGCTGAACTGCTGCTCGATGTAGGAACCCAGGGTCACGAACTTGGTGGTCGACTCGCTGGACGACTTGTTGGCCGCGCCGGTGAACGTCTGGGCGCCCGGCGGCAGGACCGTCCCCGTGTTGAGCGAGGTCGTCAAGTTGTCCTTGTTGTACTGCGCCCCGAGCGAGGTCTTCGAGCCGATCCGGCTGGTGAGCTTGAAGGTGGCCGTGGCGCCGAGGTCGACCGAATACTTGTAGCTCTGGAATCGATTGAGGGCCCGGATGCCCTCCGGGTTGCCGCAGAAGGGACAGGACTCACCGTTGCGAGCGAGCTGCTGGTCCTCGTAAGCGATGTAGTCCAACCCGACCGTGGCTCGCGACGACAGCCAGGTGAACGGCCGGTAGTTGGCCGTGCCGCTGTTGATGAAATGGTTGCTCAACCGGTACTCGGTGTCGGCGAAGCCCCAGGCCGGCCGGGCGAATCCATAGGGGCTGGCCGCCGTCGGATCGGCGGTCCCGTAGGTCGCGGCGCCGAACACGCCTTCCAGGTTGTCGCCGGACTGCGCGATCCGGTTGTTGTTGTTGATGTACCCCAGGTTGAGAGCGACGTCGGCCTTGCTGCCCAAGTTCGCGGACAGGTTGGTCCGCACGCTGATCTTCCGCAGCGTGTTGGGATCGAGCTGGTCCTTCGGGATGACCGCATCGGCGCCCCGGATGGTCTTGAGGAAGTCGATCTCCGACTGGGGCATCTTCAGGGTGCCATCCTGGTTCTCGAACTCGGCCGCGACGAAATAGCGGACCGCCTCGCTGCCGCCGGCCACCTGGGCGCTGTACTGCGACCGGTAGGCGTCCTTCAGCGGGCTGGTGTAGGAATCCCGCATGATGTTCTTGCTATAGAGATTGCCGATGGTGCACTGTCCCAGCGCCTGCTGGAAGGGGAAGCACTGGCCCGTGCCGGCGGCGTCCTGCGAGTACCAGACGGACAGGTACTTGTTCGGGTCGTGCACCATGCCCTGCTCGGTGGTGAGCGTCCACTTGGGCGCCCCGGCGCGTCCCCGTTTGGTCGTGATGCGGATGACGCCGTTGGCCGCCTGGGTGCCGTAGAGCGTCGCCGCCGACGGCCCCTTGACGATCTCGATGTTGGCGATGTCCTCCGGGTTGATGTCGTTCAGGAACGAGGGGGAGTTGCCGCCGTTGCTGACCGACAAGCCAACCCCCCGCTGCTCCACCCGGATGCCGTCGACATAGAGCAGCGGATCGTTGCTCATCGACACCGAGCTGATGCCCCGGATCCGGATCCGCGAGCCGCTGCCGGCCATCCCGTCGTTCTGGATCACGGTCACGCCCGCGACCCGCCCATTCAGGACGGCCGTCAAGTTCGGCGTCTCGGCCGTGGCCACCAGCTGGGGCGCGTCGATCGTCCCGACCGTGTTCCCCAGTTCCCGCTTGAGCTGCTCACCCGTCGCGGTCGTGACGACCTCCTCGAGGGTGTACGGCACCGCGTTGAGCGACCAGTCGAGGGTGGTGGTTCCCCCGGCCGCCACGGTCACCGTCTTGGTCTGCGACGCATAGCCGAGCATGATGACCCGGAACGCATACGCCCCGGGACTCACACCTTTGATGGTGTAGACCCCTTCCTGATTCGAGATGGCGTAGTAGTTGGTACCGCTGGCTTGGACCCGGGCGCCGGCTAAGGCGAGGCCACGCGCCTGGTCGGTCACCTTGCCGGTGACGGTTGCCTGCTGGGCAAACGCCGGCGTGGCGACAGCCATCACGGCCCCCGCCACCACGAGACATGCGAGCATTCGGCGCACTATGGTGCCTCCCCGCAAGGGAAGTATGGGGTTGGATGCTGCGGAAACCGCTGAAGGCCGGAGCCGGCGAACCGGCCCCGAGCCTCCATTCCCTGCCGTGATACCGCAACCTCCTACGGTATCACCGAACTGTCCCGACTGCTAGTTCTCACCTCGCACCAGGTGCTTCCCCGACCTCACGGCGTGTCAACCGTGCAGTCGGTCGGCACGTAGTTCGGGTTATTCTCCTCGGGCTGCGGCACGATGAGGGTTGCCTGGGTGCCGTGGGTCAAGCCCTGCTTGTGATAGTCGCCGGTCGGATACACCGACTCCTTGGCCCGCCCGTACTGGGTGACCAGGCGGCGGAGGTCGCCCAGCCGGTGCGCGGTGAGATACATCCAGAAGGCCCGCTCCCGGAACATCAGGTCCACCCGGCCGGTGGCCGTCCCCGGATCGGTCAGGGGCGCCAGCCCCGCGACCGTGGCCCGGGCATCGTTGAGCTTCTGGAGCCAGAGCCCCGAAGTGCCCGCCTGGAGCGCAGCTTCGGCCTCGATCAAGCGGGCCTCGATGCCGGTCACCATCGGCACGGGTGAGTCGATGCTGGGGTACTTGAGTGCCACCACCATCGTGGTGACGCCATCGTTCCGCGACAGACGCGGGGCCGAGACCGGGACCCGCGGATCGGCGGCGGTGGCGAAGTCCAGCCCGTTGGTGCCGTCATGATCGGGCACCGAGTAGATGTCACTCGCAGTCTGGAGCTGAACCTGGTTCGTCTGCCGGGCCGGCGGGGCGCCATGGTAGAAGTCGTACTCGAAGTCCGTCGGCACGCCCCCCACCGCCGCCGCGGCCTCGGCGAACTTGCCCTCGTTGAGGAGGGCTCGCCCCTTGAGCACGGCCGTCAGGTTCATGACCCGCGCGTCTCCGCCGGCGTTGCTGGCGGCGCTGTTCAGCCGATCGAGCGCCCGATCGAACATCTCGGTCGTGGTGAGCGGGTTCCCGAGCTCGACCGTCGGGTCGCGCTCGGAGAACGGCGTGCCCGAGCACCAGAGCTCGCCGAACATCACATAGCTCATCCCGGCCAGAGCCCAGAGCTCACCGGTCCGGGCATCGTTGGCCGGCAGCTTCCGCGCCGCCCCTTCGAGCGCCGTGCGGGCAATCTGGAGGCCGATGAACGGCCCGCCCGTGGCACCGGTCGCCGGATTGGGACCGGCCGTCGCGACTTGGTTGGTCGACAGCACCGCCCGGAGGTCCCATTCCCGAACCGCCGGCGGCGTGCTGGCATGAATCAGCTCGTCGGTGAAGAGCCCCGAATAGAGCACCACGCCCAACCCGCCGGTGGAGGCCACTACCAAGTCGGAGATGGCGCCGGTATAGAGGGCCTCGAGACCGACCGGACCGCCCAGATTGTCGGGCGTGATGACGTCCGGCGTGTCGGCCTGGAGAATGTCGGACTTCGAACAGCCAGCCAGAGCGACGACGCCCAGCAACGCGGCGGTCGACGCCACCCCAGCCCATCCCGTGAATCGCTTGCCCATCATAGCTATCTGGTCCTTTCGCGCCGGTGGCGGCTCAGAAAGCGAGGTTGACGCGCAGGATGCCGTACACCGGCTGCGGCTGCTGCACGAAATTGTAGTTGGCCGCGTCGGCGGACTGGGTCACGTTCTCCGGATCCCAGCTCGTGAAGCCGAACTTCTTGAGCCAGAGATTGCGACCCGTCAGGACGAAAGTCATCGACCGGGCCCCGACCGCGCGCGCCATCGAGTTCGGCGCGGTGTAGCTGATCGACGCCTCGCGAAGCCGGATGAACTCGGCGTTCTGGGCGTAGGCCCCGAAGGCCCGGCCCCCGGCCACGGCGGCGGCCTGGTCGGCCAGCGACGCGCTGGGATCGTGAAGGGCCTGACAGTTCACCTGGAAGGCGCACTGGAACAAGCCGTTGACATTGTGGCTCACGTTGCCGCCCTTGTAGTCGAACTGCCCACCGATCCGGAGCCGGTTGTTGAACAGGGCGAGGCTGGTGTTGACCGAGAGCGTCCGGGTCGGAACGGTGGGCCCCAGGAACACCAGGGTGTCGCTGACCACGACCTCGGACGGATCGATGGCGCCGTTGTTGTCGGCGTCGGAGTAGCTCAGGAGCCCCTGCCACCAGAGCCCGAACATCGGATAGCCGGGAATGTTCTTGAATCCGAAGCCGACGATCGGCGGAACGCCGGGCGCGAGCGACACGAGCCGGTTCCGATTGCCGGCGGCCTCGACCTGGAGGTCCCAGTTCAGGTTCCGGGACTCGATCACCCGGGTGTTGAGCGAGATCTCGATCCCCTTGTTGCTCACCACGCCGACGTTCTCGAGCCGCTGCGAGACGCCGCCCAGCGAGTAGGGCTGCGTTCGGAGCACCAGCGCGTCCTTGGTCTTCTTGTCGTAGAGGGTGAACTCGACGTTGATCCGGTTGTTGAGGAGCCCCGCGTCGAAGCCCGCCTCGATCTCCCGGGACCGCTCCGGCTTGAGCGTCGGGTCGCCGAGACCACCGAGCGTGACGCCCGGGGTCGAAGACTGATTGAAGATCGACGCCGTGACCGGCGACGAATAGGTGAGCGCGTCCAGCGGGCGCGGGGACTGGCCCGTGGCGCCGTAGGCGGCCCGGAACCGGAGGCTGTTGAGCAGGCCCCGGTCCTTGTTCTCCATCGCCACCCACGACCCCGATACCTTGGGATAGTAGGCCGAGCGGAAGCTGGCACCGAAGGCGCTGTTGTCGTCGACCCGGAGCGCGCCGGTCAGGAAGAGCCGGTCGTCGATGCCGAACTGCTGCTCGACGTAGGTGCCCAGGGTAATCACGTCGGTCGTCTGCTCGCTCAGCGTGTTCTGAGCACCGGCCGAGAGCGAGATGATGCCCGGCGGCAGGATGTTGGCGGTCGCCAGAACGCCGAACAGCTTGTCGTGGTTGTACTGCGCGCCGACCGACGTCTTGGACGAGATCCGGCTGGTCACGTGGTACTGGGCCGTCGCGTTCAGGTCGACCGTGTACTTGGTGTCGGTGTAACGATCCAGCTGACGCTTGCCCTGCCGCTCGGTGCCGCAGGTGACGCAACCCTGGCCGTTCAGAATGTCCTGCTCGTCGGTATAGAGCAGGTAGTCGAGCCCCAGGGTACCCCGAGCCGAGAGCCAGGAGTAGGGCCGCCAGTTGGCCGTGGCGCTGTTGATGAAGTGATCCTGCTTCCGCCAGGTGACCTCGCCGGCCGAGTTGGCCGGCCGGCTGAAGCCGTAGCCGGCCGTCTGGGCCACGACGTTCGGGTTGGCGGAGCCAAACAGCGCGGTCCCGATCATCGACTCGAAGTTGTCGCCGGTCTGCGGCAGCCGGATGTTGTTGACGACGTAGCCCGACGACATCGCCAGGTCGAGGTTGCTCCGCGGACTCGAGTTCAGGTTGGTTCGGAAGCTGTACTTGTTGAAGTGGTTAGGCCGAACCTGGTTGTGCGGAAGGGCGCTCACGCCGCTCAGCCCGCGCTCGCTTACCAGGAACTGCTGCTCGGAATCCGGCAGCTTCAGCACGCCGGTCTCGAGCTCCGACTCGGCCGCGACGTAGTAGCGGATCAGCTCGGAGCCGCCGCCGACGCTCAGGCCGACCTGGTTCCGGTACCCCGTCGAGATCGGGGTCGTCGCCGGATCGTTGAGGAGGTTGAGCGTGTAGCGGTTCGCCACCGTGCACTGGCCGAGTGCTTCCATGTAGGTCAGACAGTCGGCGTTGGGATCCGCCGCGGAGGCGTTGAAATAGACCTTCGGGTAGTCATAGCCGTCGTGCAGGATCCCGCCCTCGGCGGTGAAGTTCCACACCGGCGCGCCGGCCCGGCCCCGCTTGGTCGTCACCCGGATGACGCCGTTGGCCGCCTGGGTGCCGTACAGGGTCGCCGCGGACGGTCCTTTGACGATCTCGATGCTCTCGATCTCCTCCGGATTGAGGTCGTTGAGCAGCGAAACCGAGCTCCCGCCGACGAAGGCGCCGGCCGGGGCATTCGACGCGACCCGGATCCCGTCGATGTAGAGCAGCGGGTCGTTCGAGAGCGACACCGAACTGAGACCCCGGATTCGAATCCGGGCGCCCGTCCCGCTGGTCCCGTTGCTCTGGAGCACGTCGACGCCCGCCACCCGGCCGCTCAGCACTTGGCTCAAGTTGGCCGTCGGGGCCGTCGCCACCAGCTGCGCCGCCTGGATCTTGGCGACCGAATTCCCCAACTCACGGGTCGCCTGCTCACCCGTGGCCGTGGTGACGATCTCCTCCAACTGGAACGGCACCGACTTCAAGGCCCAATCGACCGTCTCGTTCGCACCGGCGCCGAGCGTCAGGGGCTTGGTCACCGAGCCGTATCCCAGCGCGAACACCCGGAGCGTGAAGGAGCCCGGCGCGACGCCACGAATCGTGTAGTGGCCCTGTTGGTCGGTCAGGGCATACGCCTGCTGACTGACCACCTGCACTCGGGCCCCAGCCAGCGGCTGGCCGTTGGCCTCGTCGGTCACCTTGCCGGCGATCGTCCCCTGCTGCGCCTGGGCCGTTCCAACCACGAACAGCCCTCCGAGCAGGAGGAGTCCGGCACGTACTCTTCGGGAGACAGCAGTTCGCATCGTCGACACCTCAGGAGGAGAATTGAGATCGCCGGGCGGCCCACCCTTCCCACCCGGACTTCACCCTGAACGTGAGCCTTGTCACCTACGAAGTCGCCGCGCCCCATCCCGGGGCCGCCGAGTTGTTCCGTTTGGATCGGTTGCGAAGTGCGGCGCCTCAGAGGGGCAAGCGCCGTACCGGGGTGGCGAATTTCGCTAAGCCGTGTTCCGAAAATGACTTCCGTTCACGCAATACTGCCGATCGTGTCGTTCGGACACGAGTTTCATCGACACGTTCGCCTCGGCCGACGGCTCCGGAACCTCACCAGTATCAATGGTTTGCTTGATTGTATACATTTATAGATACGAAGCTGGACCCCGCTTCGCAACCCCCTCCCGCAGACCGGTACGGATCTTGAGAGGTTCCGGAGCGACCGCGGCGCCCTTCCGGGCCGCCCGAAGGGAGCGTCGAATGATTACGGCTGACGCCCGGAGCCAACTGACCCCCCACGACCTGACCCTCCTGAGTCAGGCCCTCGGCGGCGGGGCGGACGAGCCCGACCGCGAGTTGGTCCGCCAGGGCCTCGACGCGGTCCTGGACCGGACCGAGCTCCGGGCCTTCCTCCTCGACGGCCGGATGCCCGGGCCGTCCGCCTCGCTCTTCTTCTATGTCCTCGTCCGGCACGCTCTCGTGGCCGAAGGCCTCGATGACCGCACCTTGGCCGACTACTGCGCCGCCCTGCTCCGCGAGTTCGGGGTCCGTGGTCGAGCCCACCGGATCGATGACGCCGACGACCAGGATCACTATTACCTGGTCGACCTGCTCGCCGACCTGGCCCGCTCGGACGGCCAGCGTCACTTCAAGGTGTCCGTGCACCTCGGCAACTACGCGCTCTGGCTCACCGGGATCTTTCCCGACCGGATCCAGGCTCGGCGGACGAACCGCGGCGGCCCAGCGCTCGCCTACTACGAGGCGCTGGGACAGCGCGGGTACGCGGAAGCCAGTGAGCATCACCTGGCCGAGTGGACCGGGCTCGGCCCGGTGCTCGGGACCACGGCGGAGCGCTTCACCGAGGTGCGACGGGCGCTCAATCGGGTGCGAGCCGACCTCAAGCTGACGGGCCGCCGCGCCGCCTGACCTGCTCGGGTGGCGGCGACCCGGCCGCCACCCTAGCATTCAGGCCATGAGACTCCACGATCGACTGGCGCTGGTGTGCGGGAGCACCCAGGGCATCGGATTGGCGTCCGCCCAGGCCCTCGCCGCGGCGGGCGCCACCGTGTTCCTGCTGGCCCGGGACGCGACTCGCCTCGAACAGGCTCGCGACACGCTTCCCCGGCCGGAGGGGCAATCGCACGACTTCCTCACCGCCGACTTCGGGCGACCGACCGACGTGCGCGCGGTGGTCGACGAGGCGATCGCGGTCGGGAAGACGTTCCATATCCTGGTGAACAACACCGGCGGCCCCCCCGCCGGCCCGATCGCCGACGCGATGCCGGATCAGTTCGAGGCCGCCTTCGCCAGCCACCTGATCGTGAACCAGCTCCTGGCTCAGGCCGTCCTGCCCGGGATGCGCACGGCGGGCTATGGGAGGATCATCAACATCGTCTCCACCTCGGTGCGCCAGCCGATCAAAGGCCTCGGCGTCAGCAACACGATCCGGGGTGCCGTGGCCAGCTGGGCCAAGACCCTGGCCGGCGAGGTGGGCCGGTGGGGGGTGACGGTCAACAACGTCCTGCCGGGCGCGACCCGGACCGCCCGGCTCTCGTCGCTCATCGAGCGCCGGGCGCTGGCAACCGGCCAGCCGCCGGCCGCCGTGGCCACCCAGCTGGAGGCCGAGATCCCGATGGGGCGGTTCGGCGAGCCCGAGGAGATCGCCGCCGCGGTCCGTTTCCTGGCCGGTCCCGACGCGAGCTACATCACCGGCGTGAGTCTGGCCGTCGACGGCGGTCGCACCAGCGCGCTCTGACCCTCCGCCCCCGGCACGACGACATGGAACGTCTCACGAACGACATCGGCGGGACGCCGGCCGCCCCGGCCGGCGGACGCTACCTGGAACGGGTCGACCCGGCCACCGGCGAACCCGCCGTCGAGGTTCCCGACAGCGACGCCGAGGACGTCGCGGCCGCGGCCCGCGCGGCCGAACGGGCCTTTCCCGGATGGGCTGCCACGCCGGCGGCGGAGCGTTCCGGGATCCTGGTCCGGCTGGCCGACCTGATCGAGCGCGACCTCGACGGCCTGGCCCGGCTCGAGTCGCGCGACACCGGCAAGCCGATCGCGCTCGCCCGCACGATGGACATTCCCCGCGCGGCCCAGAACTTCCGCTTCTTCGCCACCGCGATCCTCCACACCGCCACCGAGACCCACATGCTCGACCGGATGGCGCTCAACTACACCCTGCGGCGGCCGCGCGGCGTGGCCGGGCTGATCTCGCCCTGGAACCTCCCGCTCTACCTCCTCTCCTGGAAGATCGCGCCCGCGATCGCCACGGGAAATACGGCCGTGGCCAAGCCTTCGGAGCTCACACCGTCGACCGCCAGCCGCCTCGGCGAGCTGGTCCGGGAGGCCGGCCTGCCGGGCGGCGTGCTGAACCTGGTCCACGGCCTGGGCGGCCGGGCCGGGGCGGCGCTGGTGGAACATCCCGCCGTCAAGACGATCTCGTTCACCGGCGGGACCGCGACCGGGGCCACGATCGCCCGGGTGGCCGCTCCCCTGTTCAAGAAGCTGACCCTCGAGATGGGCGGCAAGAACCCCACCCTGGTGTTCGCCGACAGCGACCTCGAGGCCATCCTTCCGACCCTGGTCCGGTCGGCCTTCGCCAACCAAGGAGAGATCTGCCTCTGCGGCTCCCGGATTCTGGTGGAGGCGTCGATCTACGAGCCCTTCGTCGCCGCGTTCACCGCCCGGGTCGCCGGGCTCCGGGTGGGAGACCCGCGGGACGACACCACCGATCTCGGCGCGGTGATCAGCGCGGCCCACCGCGACAAGATCCTCGGCTACATCCAGCTCGCCCGGGACGAGGGCGGCCGGATCCTGACCGGGGGCGGTCCCCCCGAGGCCCTGCCGGAGCGGGTTCGGAACGGCTACTTCATCGCTCCCACGGTCGTGATCGACCTCCCCATGAGCTGCCGGACCAATCAGGAAGAGATCTTCGGCCCCGTGGTCACGATCACCCCCTTCCGGGACGAGGCCCACGCCGTCGAGCTGGCCAACGACTCGGCCTACGGGTTGGCGGCGTCGCTCTGGACCAGCAACCTGACCCGGGCCCACCGGGTGGCCGATCAGGTTCGGTGCGGCACCATCTGGGTCAACTGCTGGCTCCTCCGCGATCTCCGGGTGCCGTTCGGTGGAATGGGCCAGAGCGGCGTCGGGCGCGAAGGCGGCGAGGAGGCGATCCGGTTCTTCACCGAGGCCAAGAACGTGTGTGTGAGGGTGGACGGGTAGGCGGATGGGGTGGGATGGGGAGGGGGCGGCGGCGAACTGGGCAAGGGGGTGAGCAATGAGTGATACGGTGCGATCGGCGCGGGCGCCGCAGCCGGTGGGGGCCTATCCGCACGCGCGGCGGGTGGGCAACCTCCTCTTTCTTTCCGGGATCGGGCCGCGGGTGCCGGGAACCGACCAGGTCCCCGGCAACATCGTGGAAGACGGGATCGTGGTCCGGCACGACATCGTGGCCCAATGTCACCAGGTGTTCGCCAACGTGCGGACCATTCTGGAAGACTCGGGATCGAACTGGGACCGGATGGTCGACGTGACCGTGTTCCTGACCGACATGAAGGGTGACTTCCCGACCTTCAACCGGATCTACGCCGAGCACTTCACGACCAACCATCCCAGCCGCACGACCGTCGAAGTGGGCGCCCTGCCCACGGCGATCGCGATCGAGCTCAAGGTGATCGCGACGATCGACTAACCGGGCAGGGTGCGGAGCACGGCCCGGACCGGGCTCGCGTCGAAGCCCGCCAACGGGAGCGGCAGGGCGATCAGCTCGTAGATCCCTGCCGGGACGTCGGTCAGCACCAGGCCCTCGAGAATCGCCATGTCGTGAGCGAGGAACCGCCGGTGGGACGGCAGCTCCTTGGACGCCAGCAGGTCCACGCTCGGCGTATCGATCCCGATCAGCCGGACCCCGCGGGCGTGCCAGGCGTCCACCAGGTCGGGCTCCAGGGCCGCGAAGTCGGGATTGAATCGGGCCGGATCGGGGAACGTCCCGGTGGCGATCAGCACCCGGGGCTCGGTGATCGGCGCCGTGACCATCGCCGACCCGACCCGAGTTCCCCGCTCCGCCCTGACCCGGACGACCTGACACCGACCGAGATAGAGGTCGAGCGGCCGGGAGGCGATGTCGTCGCCGGCCACGCCCATAGTGGCTCGGGGCGTCGGCATGGGCGCCCAGGTGCACCGTCGCTCGGAGGGTGGACAGGGTGACCGAGTCGCCCCGGGCCAGGTCCAACAGCACCTCGCGGCTCGGTGGGGTGTCGCCCGGCCAGACGCCGAGCGCCGGGGTGACCGCCGGGGTCAGGTCGTAGATCGTCACGACTCTACATCCGGTAGCGGACCGCCCAGAGGTCCGGGAAGAGCGGCTTGAAGAGGGACGCCTTCAGAAACTCGACCCCGGCCGAGCCGCCGGTTCCCTTCTTGGCGCCGATGGTCCGCTCCACCAGCTTCACGTGCCGGTAGCGCCACTCCTGCAAGCCCTCGTCGAAGTCGGTCATCAGCTCGAACAGGATCACCAGTTCCGGCTGACTCAGGTAGAGCCGGAAGATCTCGTCCTGGAGCGCCTCGTTCGGCTGGGTCGCCTCCGAGAGGTCCCGGGTCAGGAGCTCCGCCGGGACCGAGGCGCCGCGCTGCGCCAGAAACCGGTAGAACGCATCGACCACGGTGGGCTGGTCGAGACGGGCTTCGGCCCGGGCCCGGCCCGGCCCGGTGGCCGGCACCGCGCCCATGACCTCGCGTCGTTTGTAGCCGTAGACGAACTCCACCTCGCGGAACTGGAACGACTGAAAACCCGACGCCGTGTCGAGCCGGCTCCGGAACGACGCGAACGAGAGCGGGGTCATCGTCTCCAGCACGTCGAGCTGCCCCACCAGCGTCTTCATGATGGTGCGGACCCGCTTGAAGGTCGCGATCGCCCCGAAGAGGTCGTTGCCCTCGAGGTCCCGCATCACCTTGGCCGTCTCGTGCAGGATCTGCTTGAACCAGAGCTCGTAGGTCTGGTGGATGACGATGAACAGGATCTCGTCGTGCTCCGGCGGCGACGAGCGGGGCCGTTGGAGCTCGAGCAGCTCGTCGAGGCCGAGGTACGAGGAATAGGTGAGCGCCATGGCCGGACCGAACCCGTTCAGGTGAAGAGGAGGACCACGCCGGCCAGGAGCGCCAGCCCGACCCCGGCGGCCATCCACCGGAGTCCCTGGATCTGGCGCCGAGCCCGGTCGCGCGCCTCCGCGTAGGGGATCAAGGTGAACGAGATCATGGTGTAGAGCGGCAGGTACCAGGTCGGGAAGAACCGGTGCAGGAGCTTCTCCAGCCGCTTCCACCAAAGGAAGGCCCGGGACGCCACGTGATCGCGCATCTCGTAGAAGTTGACGATCGCGAGGTCGGCGATCGCGTCGGTGTTGGGCTTCCGCTCGGCCTCGTACCGGGCGAACGCCGGCTCCAGGGCCCCGCCCGCCGAGTCGATGGCGTCGAGCAGCGCCAGGCAGTCCTCGAACCCCGCGTTGGCGCCCTGGCCGTAGAAGGGCACGATCGCGTGGGCCGCGTCGCCGATCAGGACCGCCCGGTCGCCCGCGTGCCAGGGCAGCGTCCGGACGGTCACCATCGACCCGGTCGGATTGGCGAAGAACGCCTCCCGGAGATCGGGAATCAGCGGCATCGCGTCGGGGAACTCCCGCTCGAAGAACGTGGTCACCTGGTCGGGCGTCTGGAGCGCGGCGAAGCCGTTCGGCCCGGTCATCGGGAGGTAGAGCGTGACCGTGAACGAGTGGTCCGGGTTGGCCATCGCCATCATCATGAACCCGCCCCGGGGCCAGATGTGGAGCGCGTTGGTCTCCAGCCGCGGGCTCCCGTCCGGCGCGGCGGGGATCGCCAGCTCCTTGTAGCCGTGGGCGAGGTAGCTCTGCGAGTAGTCCTGGTGGTCGCGCCGCTGGAGCGCGGCGCGCACGGCCGAGAACGCGCCGTCGGCGCCGATCACCACCCCGACGCTCGTGTCGGGGTCGAGACCGGTGTCGGCGTCGACGTGGGTCACCGTCCCGGTCGCGAGGTCGACGTCGGTGATCCGCCGGGCAAACCGGAGCGTCACCGACGGCGACGCGGTCGCCGCCCGGACCAGGGCCAGGTTGAGCTCGGCGCGCGAAAACGAGTTGATGGCCTGCTTCCCGATCCCGTACGGCTGAAACGCCAGCTGGCCGGTGGTCGAGTGGATCATCCGCCCATAGAGCGGCACCGCGAGCCGGAGGATGGTGTCCTCGAGCCCCAGCTGGGCCAGGGCGTGCAGCCCCCGGGCCGAGATCGCGAGGTTGATGCTCCGGCCGCCCTCCACCGGGCCGCCGCGGGGATCGCCGCGCCGCTCGAGCAGCTCGACGGCGTACCCCTTCCGGCCGAGCAGCGCGGCGATCATCGAGCCGACCAGGCCGGCCCCGACCACCACGAAGCGGGGCGATCCGCCCTCAGCCGGCGCCACCGACCAGCTCCTCGAGCGCCCGACCGACCCGCCAGACTTCGTGAAAGGTGTTGTACATCGGGGTCGGAGCCATCCGGATCACCCCCGGCTGGCGGAAGTCGCCCAGGATCCCCCGGGCCCGGACCGCGTCGAACAGCGCCCGGCCGCCCTCGGCCACGAAGAGCGAGAGCTGGCAGCCCCGCTCCGACGGGTCGGGCGGGGTGAGAACCTTGACCCGGCCGGCCGGCAGCCGGTCGATCCACCAAGCCAGGTAACCGGTGAGCCGCTCCGACTTCCGCCGAAGCGCGTCCATCCCAACCCGGTCGAACTGCTCCAGCGAGGCCAGGAGCGGGGTGAGCGACAGGACCTGCGGATTGCTGATCTGCCAACCGTCCGCCCCCTCGCGAGGCACGAAGGTGGCGTTGAGATGGAGCCGGAAGCGGGTGGCTGGATCGTTCCCCCACCAGCCCGCGAACCGGGGCCGGTCGAGCTCGCGCCCGTGACGCTCGTGCACGAAACACCCACCCACCGCGCCGGGGCCGCCGTTCAGGTACTTGTAGTTGCACCAGACCGCGAAGTCGGCGTCCCAGTCGTGGAGCGCGAGCGGCACGTTGCCGACCGCGTGGGCCAGGTCGAACCCCGCCACCGCGCCCGCCCGGTGGGCGGCCCGGGTGATCCGCGCCAGGTCGAATCGCTGCCCGGTGTAGTACTGAATGCCGGGCAGCATCACCAGCGCGATCTCGGCGCCGCGCTCCTCCAGGAGTCGCTCGATGTCCTCGGTCCGGATCGTCTCCTCACCCGGGCGAGGCTCGACCACCAACACCGCCTCGTCGGGGTCCAGACCCCGGCTGGCCAGGTGCGAGCGCACGGCGTAGGTGTCCGAGGGAAACGCCGCCGTCTCGATCACGATCTTGGTCCGGGCGCCCGACGGCCGGTAGAAGCTCACCAGCATGAGGTGGAGGTTCACCGTGAGGGCGTTCATCATCACCACTTCGCCCGGGCGGCCGCCGACCAGGCGGGCGCCCGTCTCGCGGAAGTTCTCGTGGTAGGAGAACCACGGGGTCCGGGCCGTCATGTGGCCCTCGACGGCCAGCCGCGACCAGTCCTCCAGCTCCTGCGTCATCAGCTCCCGGACCCGGCGCGGCATCAGGCCGAGCGAGTTGCCACAGAGGTAGACCAGGGGCTCGCCGTCCGCGTCGCGGGGAAGCTCGAACTCGCCTCGCACGGAACCCAAGGGATCGGCCGCGTCCTGGGCACGGGCCCAGGCTTCGTCGGGGGAGTAGGATTCGCTCACTGGAACTGTTCCGGCGTCCGGTTCAGGAATTCGAGGGCGCTCTTCGAAAACAGCCATTCGCGGGTCTCGGGGTCGAGATCGGGCATGCTCTCGATCAGCGCCCCGGGCCTGGTTTCGCCCAGCGGGAAGGGATAGTCGGTACCGAGGGCGATCCGGTTGGCGCCCAGGAGGCTGACCAACCGGCGCAGCATCTCGGCGTCGTGGGTCAGGCTGTCGACGAAGAACCGCCCCAGATAGGACGACGGCGGCCGCGAGGTCGCCACCGCCACCAGGTCCGGCCGGGCGTCGAAGCCGTGCTCCATCCGGCCCAGGATCGCCGGGAACGACCCGCCGCCGTGGGCAAAGCAGAGCCGGAGCGTGGGCAACCGGTCCAGGAGGCCGCCGAAGATCACCGAGGCGATCGCCAGGGCCGTCTCGGTCGGCATCCCCACCAGCCACCGGAGCCAGTACCTCTGCATCCGCTCGGGGGCCAGCATCTCCCAGGGGTGGACGAACACCGCCGCGCCGAGCTGGGCGGCCCGCTCGAAGAAGGGAAAGAGCTCGGGCGCGTCGAGGTTCCACTCGTTGACGTGGGTGCCGATCTCCACCCCGGCCAGCCCCAGGTCGGTCACCGCCCGCTCCAGCTCCTCGGATCGCCAGGTCGGGCGCCTGAAGGGGCACCGTGGCGAGGCCGACGAATCGCTTGGGATTGGTGGCCACCACCCAGGCCAGGTGGTCGTTGAGGATCCGAGCCAGATCGTGCGCGTCGGCTGGGCGAGCCCAGTAGCTGAACATCACCGGCACGGTGGAGAGCACCTGCACCCCCACCCCGTCGCGATCGCAGTCGGCGATCCGGCGGCGGGGCTCCCAGCAGTTGTCCTCGATCTCGCGGAAGAACCGCCCGTCCACGAGCATCCGCGCCCGGCAGGGCGCGAAATGCTCGAGCTGAACGAAGCCACCGTAGCCGTACCGGTCGTGGAGATCCGGCCACGACTCGGGGAGGATATGAGTATGGAGATCGATCTTCAGCGTCACCGGGTCACTTCCGGGCCGCCGGCACGGCCATCACGGCCCCGCACTTCTTGCAGGTCCGGAGCGACTCGTCGGCGTAGAACCCTTCGATGATCGGCTTGAGCTGCTTGCCCAGGTCCACCAGCTCGAAGCCGGCGTCGTAGAGCACGTCGCCGCAGCCCTCGCAGAACCAGCGGAGATGGTCGCGCTCGTCGCTGGCCCGCTGCCGCTCGATCACCATCCCGACCGTGTTGGCCGGGCGTTGCGGCGAATGCGGAATCCCGGCCGGAAGGAGGAACATCTCCCCTTCCTTGATCGCGATGTCCTTTACCTGGCCGTCGTCGAGGATCCGGACCGTGATGTCGCCCTCGATCTGGTAGAAGAACTCCTCGCCGTCCTCGACGTGGAAGTCCTTCCGCTGGTTGGGACCGCCCACCACCATCACCAGGAACTCCCGGTCCTGCCAGACCATCTTGTTCCCGACCGGGGGCTTCAGGAATTCACGATGCTCGTCGACCCACCGCTTGAGGTTGATTGGAGGCATGACCGCCATGAGGAGCTCCTTTGCATCGTCGAGGCTTCGGAAGGGCTAGCGTCGTCCCCTAAGATATCGACCCGGGGCCGCGCCGGTCATCTCGCCGTTCCGGAGCACCAGCACCCCGTTCACCAACACGTCCCGCACCCCCACCGCCATCCGGCCCGGCTCCGTCCAGGTCGACCGGTCCGCGATCGTCTTCGGGTCGAAGACGGTGAGATCGGCCGCCTGGCCTTCGAACACCCGCCCCCGATCGTGGAGCCCGATCCAGTCCGCGGGCAGGGACGTCATCTTCCGGACGCCCTCCTCCAGCGGAAAGAGCTTGACGTCGCGGACGTAGTGTCCCAGGACCCGGGGGAACGTGCCGGTCGACCGGGGATGCCCCATCATCTCCGTCTTGGAGTCGGCGTAGCCGCCGTCGCTCGCGATCATGTCCCAGGGCTGGACCATCAACGCCTGCACGTCCTCTTCCTTGATGGCGCCGAGGGTGATCCCGATCGGGTGCGGCGCGGCGATGATCAGGTCCGCCACCAGGTCGAAGGGGTCCTGGTGTCGGGCGCTCGCCAGCTCGGACAGATACTGGCCCACCAGGGTCGGGTCGTCGTCGCTGGTGGTGATCCGCATGGCCGAATACCCCGTCGCCTTGAGCCAGGCGAACCCGCCGTCGATCCCCTGCTCGCTCGTCTCCTTCAAACGGGCCCGGGTGGCCCGATCGCGGAGGGCCGCCTTCAGGTCGAAATCCGGTTTCCGAAGGTCGGTCGGGACCACGATGATGTCGTTCAGCGTGGCGGTGGCGGCCCCGTCGTAGGGATACTGATCGCTCACCGCGTCGACTCCCCGCAGCCGGGCCGCGTTCACCAGGGCGATGACCTCCTCGATCTTCCCGGCGTTCTCGAGGCTCACACCTTTGAGGTGCCCCAGCTTGGGCGGAATCCCCGCCTGCTCGCCGATGGTCAGCGCCTCCTGGTCGGACCAGACGAACCGCTTGACCGGGTCGCGCACGTGCGAGTCGTAGATCCCGTGGAACGGCTTCACTTCCCGGGCCAGCTCCACCACCTCGTCGGTGGTGCTGAACATCCCCGGCTCGTACATGAGGCCGGTCGAGAGTCCGACCGCCCCGAGCTCCATTCCCTCCCGGACCATGGCCTTCATCTTCGCCAGCTCGTCCGGGGTCGGGGCCCGGTGATCGGATCCCATGACCGCCCGCCGAATCCCGTTGTGCCCGACATAGAGCGCGACGTTGGTGCCCGCTCCCTGCCGGTTCAGGGCGTCGATCACGCTACGCATCCGGTCCGGCGCGTAGCCGCCGTCGGGGCCGCCCACCACGGTCGTCACGCCCTGCCGGATCACACCCTCGTTCCAGCGCCGGTCCGGGTTGATGATCGCGTCGACGGTATGACTGTGGACGTCGATGAAGCCGGGCGACACCACCAGGCCGGAAGCGTCGATCCGGGACCGTGCCGGCCAGCGCGCCAGACCGCCCGGGGGCGTGACCTTGACGATCCAGCCACCCCGAACCCCGACCTCTCCGGGAAAGGGCGCCCGCCCGGTGCCGTCGATGATCCGTCCGCCGGTGATCACCACGTCCAGCGAGTCGCGGATCACGGGAACGGTCGGACGCTGGGCGTGAAGGAGACCCGGCGCGAGTGCGAGAAGGACCAGAGCTCGTTTCACGATGACCTCGATGAAAAGGGGACCGACCGTGGAGTCAGACGCCGGCCCCGATGATGGATTCGAATGCGGCCCGGTCGATCGGGCCTTCGGTACAGATGGTGAGGGCGACGGTCGACGGTCCGAGGCCCAGTCGGGCCCGCGCCCCCGCCAACTCGGGCGCCTCCATCAGGGCGATGAGCCCGCCGGTGGCCGCGGCTCCCGACGTCCCGGCCTCGATGGCGGTCCCGCCCGGTCCCGCCCGGTGGAGCCGCCTGACGCCTTCCTCGGCCCAGCCGTCGTCGATCGCGAGAAAGAGATCGACCCCCGCCCGGATCGCTGGCCATGACGGCAGCGACACCTCGGCGCAGTTGAGGCAGGCCATCCCGGTCTGCCGGTTGCCGCGTGAGACAGCGGGCTCGCCCCCAGGCGACCCGATCGACTCGGTCAGGCAGTCACCTTCCGCCGGCTCCACCGCCACCAGAACCGGCACCGGCCGCTGACGCCGGTAGTGGTCGACGCCGGCGTGGAGAATGCCTCCCACGCCACCCGGAATCAGCACCAGGTCGGGCCGGGCCAACGAGCCGGCCGCAAGGGCCTCGTCCACCTCGTCGTAAAGCGTGGCATAACCCTCCACCACCAGGGGCGGGATCTCCAGGTATCCCTCGTACCCCACGTCCGAGATGATCTGCCAGCCCTCCCGCTCACTCTCCTCGGCGCACCGCCGCACCACGTCCTCGTAGGTGCCGTCGACCAGCACCACCCGAGCGCCCTCCCGGCGGACGTTCTCGATCCGCTCCGGCGCGGCGTGCCTCGGCAGGAAGATCACGCACGGGATCCCGGCCAGCCGCGCCGACCAGGCAACCGCGCGGCCGTGGTTGCCTTCGCTCGCGGTCGACACGGTGCCGAGCCCGCCGGGGCGGAGCGCCTGCAACCGGTGGAGCGCCCACGAGGCGCCCAGCCCCTTGAAGGCGCCCAACCCGAACCGGGCCCCCTCGTACTTCACGTAGAGATCGCCTAGGCCGAGGGCCCGCGCCAGGTCGGGGCGGCGGATCAGCGGCGTGGCGGCGTAGCCGGGCAGCGACCGGTGGAAGTCGCGGGCGGCGGGACCGGCGCCCGGGGGGTCGGCCGGCGGCATCCGGTACGGGTTCTGGAGGGCGCGCATCGGGAAAGTGTATACAAATCTGCGTCCCGCGGCCAGAGAGGAGGTAGTGACTCGTGATTTGTGAGTGGTGAGCAGGGAGGGAGTGGTGAGTTGGGATTACGGGTGGTCAGGTGGGATTAGGGCGCGGTGAGTTGGGACAGGGAGCGAGTCGCGAGATGGAACCACCATTCCCTACCCTTATTCCCTATTCCCTACTCCCTCCCAAGTCACAACTCACCACTCCCCACTCACCACCGTCATTGCATGACAGCCGGTGCGTTCCCGGTCCGCTCCCAGCCGACGTTCGGTTGGTTCACCATTCGGATCTCGGGCACGGGATGCTCGTGGTACTTGATCGAGAACGTGATCGGGCTTCCGTCCTGCTCGTAGTTGATGGCCAGGTAGGTGGTGTCCGCCACCTGACTGACCCTGAGCTTCTTGATTGGGTGGACCGAGAACTCCGACGCCAGCTTGCCGTTCTGGAACGCGACCGACTGGGCGTTGAGCCAGAAGCTCCGGCCGGCATAGCGACCATCGTCCGACGACCAGGTACCGACCACGGCGGGCGGCATCGGATCGCCGCTCCACTGCTGGTAGGCGTAGTAGCCGGCCAGGCCGATCACCACCGGCGCCAGCACGGTGGCGATGGCCCGGACCGGGATCCGGATCTTGAACTTCTTGGCTTCGATGGCCGCCGCTTCCCGCTCCCGGTCCTTCTTGGTGAGCTTGGGCAGCCGGAACACCACCCCGATCCCGAACAGGAAGTCGCGGAGCTTGACGTCCTGGGCCAGGTTCCCGTCGGCGATTCCGGTGATGTAGCCCGGCGCCGGGGTGGACGGCGTCGCGGGCGAGCCGGTTTCGGGTTGGTCGGGTTTGACGCTGGTCATGATCAGTACCGGCTCGCGCGGCCGATGAAGCCGCCGTCGTTGCCCCGGACGACGTCGTCCTGACTGACCCCGGCGGTGACCGAGGTCGCCGTGGCCCCGTCGGGTCCGAGGCTGTACACGTCGAAGTCAGCGTTCAGGGGAACGCCGAACACGTCCGTCCGGGGCGTCCCGCCGGAGGACAGATTCACGTACACGTAGGGGCGGCCCCACGGGTCCATCAGGGCGCCCCGGTCGACGTCGTTGAGGCTCGCCGGGAGCGCGCCGCCGGCAGCCGCGTAGCTCAGGATGTCATTGGACACGGCTCGGATGTCGCCCGTGGCACGAGCCGTCTTGGCCTGATCGATGGTGTACTTGGTCCGGGCCACCGCCAGGCTGGCGAGCCCGCCCAGCACCACGAGCACCGTCAGGAGCTCGATCAGGGTGAACCCCATCGACCCCGCCTGGCGGGGCGAACGATTCCGAAGCAAGCGTTCCCGCTCGGGGTAACCAGTCCGTTCCATGGGCCGGACCGAGTGGCAAGCGATGTGCCTTGGAGGTAAAGCGTTTGGATTCAACGCGTTGGCAACCACCAACCCGCAGATTGGTTTGCATTCCGCTACGCACGGGCCTGCGGGGGCGCTGCAGCTCGTTGCACTCGGCCGCGGCGCGGCGCGGAATCGGAGGGCAGTCGATCGGGAAGGGCGCGTCGATCCGAGCCCGCCGTAGAGCGGGCCCGGACCGGCCGCCCGGCGCTACATCTGGAGGAACATCCGGGCGTCCCGGGCCTTGCCCAGGATCTGATTGGCGGAGGACATCGCGGCGGCCAGCTCCCCCTTCTGGAAGGCGGCCTCGGCCTGGGCCCAGCGGTCGCTCCAGGTGGCGGCATCGGCCTGGAGCGCAGCGAACTTCGCCTGGTCGATACTTGGCGGGAGCCGCCGCATCTTCGCCAGCTCGGCGATCTTGGTCTTGACCGAGTCGACCAGAGCCGGCACCTCCTTCTTGGCGGTCTCGAAGGCGCTGGTCAGCTGCGCCTTCTGGGTCGGCAGCTGCGCCTGGAGGTCACGGGCCATCACCGTGATCGAGCGGGCTCCCATCAGAGCCGACTGATAGTCGCCCTTCTCGAGGCGCGCCTTCACGTCGGCCAGGGTGTCGGTGAGGGTCTTGAACTGGGCCGGCGAGACCAGCTTGGCTTCTTCGGGAATCGCCGCCATCGCCTTGTCGGCGGTAGCCACGGCGCTTTCGGCCGAGCTCTTGGCGCACCCGGCAAGTCCGACGAGAACGAGGAGCATCGCGGTCAGACGCATCGGACCTCTCATAGGACTTCTCCCTGGTGGTCGATCTGGAGTCCGCGCGGACGCGCGGGAAGAGTCTCGCTCCCGAAAAGGTCGCTCCCAACTCCGGCCGGGGCAATACCCACGAGGTTCAAGATCGCTTCAGCCTCGGACCGCCGCAGTTGATCCGGGCCGGCGGGACGGCGTAAGTTGATGCCAGACGAGGGGCGGTAGCTCAGTTGGGAGAGCACCTGCTTTGCAAGCAGGGGGTCACCGGTTCGATCCCGGTCCGCTCCATTCCTATTCCGTAACCCGCTCCTCCTGGCCCGGTGAACCGAGGCCCGGCCACGCGACCGCCACCAGATTGGCGTCGCCGGATCGCGTCACCGTCACCCGGCCCCCGTGCCGCCGGGCAATCCAGCCTAGAATCCGAAGCCCCACGCCCTGGGCCGGCTTGGCTCCCCCGCTCGAGCCCGAATGCCCCGCCGGCGCTCCGAACCTCGATCCGGCACTCGCCGTCCACGTAGGCCGAGACGGCGACCCCCGATCCCGGCGTCGAGTGCCGGCACGCGTTCTCCAGGAGCTCCACCAAGGCTTCCCGGAGCAGCGGCTCGCTTCCTACCACCGTGACCGCATCCACCCGCTCCAGCTCGAGCCGGTGCCCGGTCTTCGCGGCCCGGCCCCGCATCAGGTCGGTCACCTCGAAGGCCAGCCCCTCGAGATCCACGTCGTCCCGGAGGACGACCCGGGTGTCGGACTCGCTCTCCGCCAGGAGAAAGAGCTCGTCGACCCGGCGTTTCATCTGGGTGGCCGCGACCTGCACCCGGCGGAGTGTGGCACCGGCGTCGGCCGGATCGGCGTCCGGCGCCAGCGAGAGGTCGGTCTCGCCCAGGACGATGGTGAGCGGGGTCCGGATCTGATGGGCCGCCTCCCGAACGAACTGCTGGTTCCGCGACTCGGCCTCGCGGAGCCGGTCTAGGAGAGCGTTGAACTGGACGGCCAGGTGGTCCACCTCGTCGCCGGTCCCGGTGGTGGGGAGCCGCGCGGCGCGATCGGCCGCCGGCAGCTCCCCGATGGACCGGGCCAGGTCGCGCATCGGGCGAACGGCGCGCCGGGAGAGGAGATAGCCGCCGCCGGCCGAGAGCCCGGCGACCAGCGGGGCGGTCAGGAGCAACCACCGGAGGAGGTTCTCCAGTGCTTCGTACATCGGCTCCGTCGGCGCGAGCACGGCCACCGACCCGGGCAGCGGACCGGCATACCGGATGGTCACCACCCGGACCGGGTGCTCCTCCCCGCTCGGCCAGTCGCGGACCGCGGCCTGCTCGCCGGCCCGAAGCGTCACCGGCAGGAGTCGCCGACCCCGGGGGTCGCCGTGTTCGGCGATCCGGACCCCGGCCGAGTCGTAAACCGCCGCTACGTCCGCGGCGGGAAGAAACTCCGCGAGTCCGTCGCCCATGACGGTGGCGAGGTCTTCCCGTGGAGACTCTTCCAGCTCGCCGGCGAGGAACCGGGAGAGCGTCTCGGCCTCGGTCACGAGGTCGCGGGAGAGCCGTCGGCTGGCGTCGCGCCGGAGAGCCAGATAGATGCCGACCTCGAGCGCGCCGATACCCAGCGCGAACGCGAGGGCGAACCAGGCCGCGAACCGGAGCCGGAGACGACTAGCCGGCATTGGGCGGTGGATCGGCGGTGAGCACGTATCCGACCCCGCGCACGGTGTGGATCAGCGGCCGCACACCGGCCCCGTCGACCTTCCGTCGCACCCGCCCGACCAGCACGTCCACCGCGTTCCCGACCGGATCGAAGTTGTCGTCCCAGACGTGCTCCAGAATGCGCCCGCGGGAGAGCACCCGTCCGGCCTCCCGCATCAAGTACTCGAGCAGGGCGAACTCCCGGCTGGTGAGCCGGAGCTCGCGCGAGCCTCGCCGAGCCCGGCGGGCGGCGGAGTCGAGCTCCAGGTCGTCGACCGCCAACACCGGAGCCAATACCGACTGCGGCCGGCGAGCCAGCGCCCGCAGCCGGGCCATCAACTCGTCGACCGCGAAGGGCTTGGTGAGGTAGTCGTCGGCGCCGGCGTCGAGGCCCTCCACCCGGTCGGGCAGGCTTCCGCGGGCGGTGAGCATCAGCACCGGCACCCGGCGACCCGCCGCCCGGGCCCGGCGGCAGACCTCGAGCCCGTCACCATCCGGAAGACCGAGGTCGAGGATGACCAGGTCGTATTCCGTGATCGCGATGGCCTCCAGCGCGGTCCGGGCGGTCTGCGCCCGATCGGACGCCCAGCCGACCCGCTGGAGGGTGCGGGCCAGGAGGTCGGCAATCTCGGGGTCGTCTTCGACGATCAGCAGGCGCATCGGGCGTTCCAGAAACGCGAGAGTCTCGGAGACAAGCTACCGGCCCCAGATGACGTCGCCATGACCGCCCGGGCTCAGGGTTCCGTCGCCTGCGTCCGCCAGCGACTCACACCCCAATGAATGGCGACGACCACGAGGGCGACCACCACTCCGCCGAGGAGCCAGCGCTCGGTCGCCTTCACCTGGCCCAGGAGCGCCTCGGCCCGGTCGCTGGCCAGGTACCCCAGCAGCGAAAGGAGGGAGACCCAGAGCGCCGCGCCCACGGCATCGATCACCAGGAACCGCCAGAGGGGCAGGCCGCGCATGCCCCAGTAGACCATCGAAGCGTTCCGGGTCCCGTACACGAGCCGCGCCATCAAGAGCTCGGCCGCCCCAACCCGGTCTACCAGGCGGGTGACCCGACCGACCGACGCGCGGTAGAGGCGGGTGCCCCGGAGCCAGTCACCTCGCCACCGTCCGAGCGCGTACCAGGCGAGATCGCCGGCCAACGTGCCCAGCGTTCCGGCGACGATCGCCAGGCCGAAGCGGACCAGCCCGAGATGAGCCACCACGCCGGCCATGACCGGGGTCGCGTCGCCCTCGAGGGCGGCGCCGACGAACACCGTCGGCAGGCCGAAGCGGGAGATCAGCTGCTCGAGGGTCGGCATCGGGCTCGGGAGGGCATCCCCGCCAATCTAAGGGACCTCCGTGCGAGCGGCGCTTGTCATCCGCCCGTCATGCCCCGTCGACCGGGTTGCCGGCACCCGAACGCGAGGCTGGCCAAGCCAAGACCGACCGCGCGGGCTCGCGGCGAGAGCGAAGGACGAAAATCCCCGCTAGCTTCCGGAGGCCGGGCGAGGGTCGTCAAATGGTGCCCGGTTCCTTCCGAGTCCTGGTCTCGGGCCGGGAAAGAGTTGACCATGCGCCTCGTCAGAAGCACCGTCGCACTGGTCTTCGGCTTCGTGCTCGCCGCCGTCGGTGACCTGATCTTCGTGACTCTGGCCTGGGTCCGCGGCAACGCGGGCTCGGGCCTGCTCTTGATGCTCGCCGCCGTGGTCTGGCTTGGCCTCGCCGGCCTGGTGATCGGCACGCTCACCGCCTTCGTCGCCGGATGGCGGTCGGTCGCCCATGCCTCGGCGGTCGCGGCCCTCACCGCCCTCGTCGCGATCGTGTCGCTGGTGCTCCGCGCTGGACCGGAGCCGACCTGGTATCGGTTCCTCGAGATCTTCATCCTGGCCCCCGCGATGACGGCTGGCGCCATCGCCTATCTCGACCGGCTCCGGAAGCGGGTCCCGACGGCGACGTGAGGCCATCCCAAGCCCCATCCCGCGCCGCCGGCCCGGCGTGGTCTTGACGGTCCGCCAGGAAGTGCTAGTTTCTTAGCAGTGCTGGTTTCTTAGCATCTGCTGGGAGGACCGATGGCCCGGAAGCCACCGCTCGACCTCAGCCGCCGCGAGCGGCAGATCATGGACATCGTCTACCGGACCGGCCGAGCCACGGCCGCGGAGGTGATGGAGCAGTTGACCGACGCGCCGAGCTACAGCGCGGTCCGGGCGCTGCTCCGCATCCTGGTCGACAAGGGCCACCTCCGCCACGAGCAGGACGGTCCCCGCTACGTCTACCTGCCCACCCTGCCCCGCGAGCAGGTCCGCGACAGCGCGCTGACCCAGGTGGTGGACACCTTCTTCGAAGGGTCGGCCGCCCAGGCCATGGCCGCGCTGTTGGACACCTCCGCGGCTTCGCTTTCGGAACCCGAGCTCAACCGGCTGGCCCGACTGATCGATCGCGCCAAGAAGGAGGGACGCTGATGTCACCGCTCGTCACCCTCGCCGTCGGGATCGCCCTCAAGGGCGCCCTGGTGTTGGCCGTCGCGCTGCTCCTGAGCCGGGGCCTCCGCCATCAGTCCGCCGCGCTCCGGCACACGGTATGGACCGCCGCCTTCGCGAGCCTCCTCCTGATTCCCCTCCTGGCGCTCGCCCTGCCGCCGCTTCGGGTGGTTCCGGTCCGGGCCCCGGCGCCGGTCACGGCCGGGTGGGCCCGGGGAGTCGGCGCCGCCGAGGCGCCGGCCGCAGCGGTCGCTCCGATTCCACCGACGGCGGCCGTGGCCCCCGTGGTTGCCCCTGTCCCGGCCGCACCGCGACCGGCCGCCGCACCGACGCCTCCGGAGGCCCCCGCGGTCGTCGGGGTCCGGTGGGCTCGCTCCGCCGCCACCCCCCCGGCGGCCCCCCGGAACGTCGGTGGGACCGGCTCGGGTTCCGCGTCGGCAGCACCCGTCGTGGCCGCGACGGCTCGAGGCCCGGCCGGTGAGGCCGTCGTCGGGCCGACCCCAACCCGGCGGTCGATCGGACGGCTGGCCGCCTGGATCTGGGCGATCGGGGCCGGCCTCTCGCTCGGCTGGGTGCTCCTCGGCGAGCTGGCGGTGCGATGGCTCGCGAGCGGCGCGCGGCCGGTCCGGGCGACGACCGCCTGGCGGGCGCTGCTCGACGAGATGGCGCGGACCGGCGAGCTCCCCCGCTCCACCCGGGTGCTGGAGGTGGACCGGCCGATCGTGCCGTTCACCTTCGGCATGCTCGCGCCGGTGGTGCTCCTCCCGGCGGCGGGACCAGGCTGGTCGTTGGAGCAGCGCCGCCACGTCCTGACTCACGAGCTGGCCCACGTCCGCCGGCGCGACTGCCTGACCCACTTCCTCGGCCGGGTGGCCTGCGCGCTTCACTGGTTCAACCCGCTGGCCTGGCTGGCCCTCCACGAGGCGCGCCGGGAGCGGGAGCACGCCTGCGACGACGTGGTGCTGGCCTCGGGATCACGGGCCAGCGGGTACGCCGAGACGTTGCTGGCCACCGCCCGGACCTTCCAGGCCCCGCCCGGGTTGGCCTCGGCCGGGCTGGCGCTGGCTCGCCGATCGCACCTCTCGGAGCGGCTCCTGGCCGTACTGGATCCGGGCCGGCCCCGAACCGGGCCCCGGCCCCGGGCGTTAGGCGGCCTGCTGGCCGCGACCGCCGCCATCACCCTGCCGCTGGCGGCGTTGGCCCCGGTCACCCCCGACGCCGAGTTCCCCCGGGCGGCGACGACCTTCGAGGTGGCGGCGCCGGTGGCGCCATCGCCCCGGACCCCGGCGGCCCCCGGCCGGGTCCCGGTCGCGGGGCTCGCCGCCGCGGCCCCGACCGGGCCGGTGCGCGCCATTGGGCAATCGCCCCGGATCTGTCCGATGGTGAACGACGGACGGGCTCGCAGCGTGAAGCTCACCTCGTCGATGAGCATCACGGGTCAAGGGAGCGCCAGCGACGGCGACAACTCTTTCGTCGCCTGGACCGGTCACGACTGTAGCGTGGTCATCCATCTGACCGGCAAGCCGACCTTCACGGTGGCCGAAGACGACATCGCATCGCTCCCGAACGGGTCCCGCTTCACGATCACCGACTCCGAAGGCGACGTCGATCGGGTCTACGACGTCCGGGCCCGAAACGGCTCGCTCGAGCGCACCTACACCGTCTCCCGGCGAGACGCCCCGATGGATGCAGGCTTCGAGCGGTGGCGGGCGGCCCTCGTGCTCGAGTACATCCGGCGGAGCGGCTACGACGCCAAGGGGCGCACCCTTCGGATCCTCGCTCAGCGGGGGGTCGACGGCGTGCTCCAGGAGATCGGCGAGATCGGGAGCGACTGGGCGGCCGGGAGGTACTTCCGGGCGCTGCTGGAGTCAGGCAAGGTCTCGACCGGCGATGCGGCGCGCGTGCTCGAGGCCGCCGGCCTCCGTCTCGAGTCCGACTACGAGCTGGGGCGGGTGCTGGCGACGGTACCGCCCGACCTGCTCGAGCCGGAGGGCGCCCGGCGGGCGTTCGTCGGCGCGGTCCGGACCATGGACTCCGACTACGAAAAGCGGAAGGCGCTGAGCACCATTCTCCAGCACGGATCGATCAGCCCTACCCTGACCGGGCAGCTGCTCGACATCGCCCAGTCGATCGAGTCGGACTACGAGCTCTCGACCCTCCTGATCGGGCTGGCCGACCGAGGGGCGGTCACCGGGGAGTTCGACCGGTCGTACATGGCCGCCGTCCGAACCATCGAGTCCGACTACGAGAAGCACCGGGTGCTCTCCGCTCTCCTCAAGAGCGGCCCTCGGTCGATGGCCACCCTGGAAGCCGCCCTCGAGACCTCGAGCACCATCGAGTCCGACTACGAGCTCGGCACCTGGCTCGGCCAGGTGGCGGAGGCGGCCCATGGCGTCCCGGAGGCGATGCGTCCGGCCTACTTCCAGGCGGTCGGCTCGATCGAGTCGAGCCACGAGCGGAGCAAGGCCCTCCTGGCCGCGCTCACCACGCCCAAGCCCTCGGCCGCCCTGGTCGGCGACGTGATCGATGCGGCCTCGGGAATCGACTCCGACTACGAGCTCGCCCGGGTGCTCGGCACCCTGGCCGAACGCGGCCTGGTCACGGACCCGGTGAAGCCGGCGTTCCGGCGGGTGCTGGATCAGGTGGGCTCGAGATCGGAGCGGCAACGGGTGCTGGCCGCGCTGGGAGAGCGGGCCACCGAGCGGTAGGTACGGGTCCGCCTAACGACCGTCCGTCGAGGCGTGGCGGAGCGCCCGACCGGCCTTGGCGCCGGTCGGGCGTCCGTCTCGGACGGCGGCCACCCCGTTCACGAACACCGCTCGCATCCCCGCCGCCAGCTCCCGCGGGTGCTCGTAGGTAGCGCGGTCGGCGAGGGCGGTCGAATCGAACACCACCAGGTCGGCGCGGAGCCCCGGTGCGATCCGACCCCGATCGGCGAGACCGAGGAAGGCGGCGGTTCGGGCGCTGCTCGCCGCGATCGCGTCCGTGAAGGACAGCACCCCGCGCTCCAGGGCGTAGACCCGGAGCTTTCGGGGAAAGGTCCCGTACTTCCGCGGGTGCCCCGACGAGCCGTCCGACCCGGTCACGACCCACGGCTGGCGCATGAACCGCTCGATGTCGGGCTCGGTCATGTTGAACGACGCCACCGACGCCCCGCCCTCCCGGATCACGGCCTGGGCCGCCGCGATCGAGTCGACGCCCATCGCCGCCGCTACCTCGTTCAGCCGTTTGCCGGTCCAATGCCCGCTGGTGAGGAGGAGCGACGCAGCGCCGCCCCGGCGGCGGAGGTTGGCGGTCATCTCGCGGCGGAGCGTGTCGGCCAGCCTCGGGTCGGCCAGCCGGACGAGCACCGAGTCCCGGCCGCCGGCCTCCGCCCACCGCGGGAGGAGCGAGGCTTCGACGCTGGTGCCCGACGCGGTGTAGGGATACTGGTCGGCGGTGACCCGCTGCCCGGCCTTTCGGGCCCGCTCCACCATCGCCACCACCGAGTCGCTCCGCCCCCAGACGTCCACCCCGAGCGCCTTGAGATGCGAGAGGTGAACGGGGAGCCCGGCCCGGCGTCCGATCTCCAGGGCTTCCCTGACCGCGCCGAGGAGCCCGACGGTGTAGGAGCTCTCATCCCGAAGGTGACTGTCGTAGAGCCCGCCCGCCCGGGCCGCCACCCGGGCCAGGGCGACCACTTCGCCGGTCCGGGCGTAGCTCTGCGGCGCGTAGAAGAGGCCGGTGGAGAGCCCGAACGCCCCACCCCGCATGCCCTCCGCCACCAAGGCTTCCATCCGCTTCAGCTCGGCAGCCGTCGGCGCCCGGTCCGCCGCGCCGAGGACGGCCTGGCGCACGCTCCCGAAGCCGACGTAGAGGAGGACGTTCACCCCCATCCCGGTCTCGGTCCACCGGTCTAGGGTCCCGGCCACGTCGACCGGACCGCCGCCGTCGTTGCCGACCACCACCGTGGTAATCCCCTGCATCAGCGCCGGCACCAGGCCGGCGCCGTCCGGTCGGTTCAGGTCCTCGCCGAAGTGGGTATGGGGATCGATGAACCCGGGCGACACCACCAGACCGCGCCCGTCGATCAGGTGATCGGCGGAGACCCGGATCGACCGGCCGTCACCGACCAGGACGATCCGGTCGCCCCGGATCGCGACGTCGGCCCGCCGCGGTGGCGCGCCGCTGCCGTCGTAGACGCTTCCGCCTCGGATCAGCCAGTCGGCCTGTTGGCCCACCGCCGGGGCCGGCGCCAGGGCGAGCAGGACGAACAGTCCGGTGATCGCCCATCGATTCACGGCACCAGATCCTTGCTGTCCGCCACCTCCACCCCCAGCACGTGCTTCGAGAAGAACGCGTATTCCCGCTTCATCTTGTCGAGCCAATGGCGGGGCTCCTGGAGGCCGTGGGGCTCCCGCGGGAAGAACACCAGCTCCACCGGGACCCCGTTCTTCTTGAGGCCCATGTAGAGCTCCTGGGCCTGGCCGATCGGCACCCGGGTGTCCTGCTGGCCGTGGAGAATCAGGGTCGGCGTCTTGGCCTGCTTGATGAACGTCATGGCCGAGGCGCGCTTGAACGCCTGCTCGTCGTTCCAGGGCTCGCCACCGAAGTACTCCTCCAGCAACGTCTGGAGATCGTTGGTGGAGTACATCGAGTACATGTCGGTCAGCCCGGCGCCGACCATCACCGCCTTGAACCGGTTGGTCTGGGTCAGGGTCCAGGCGGTCATGTAGCCGCCGTAGCTCCACCCGGTCTGGGCCATCTTGGTCGAATCGGCGATCCCTCGGCGGACCAGCTCGTCGAGGCCGGTCTGGATGTCGCGGAAGTCGCCCCCGCCCCAGTCGCGGTAGTTGGCCATCAGGAACTTGTCGCCGTAGCCGCTCGAGCCGCGCGGGTTGGGCAGGAACGCCACCCATCCGTGACCGGCATACACCTGGGCCGAGTTGTACCAGCTGGCCGGGAAGGCCTCAGGCCACTCACCGGCCGGCCCGCCGTGGATGATCGCGACCGTGGGGTAGCGGCGTCCGGGCTGGTAGTTCACCGGATAGACCACGATGCCTTCGATCTCCATCTTGTCGGCGCTCTTCCAGCGGACCACCTCGCTCGTCCCCATCGGCACCGAGGCGAGCTGAGGGTTGAGATCGCTCAGCCGGCGTTGAGACCAGGGCCCGCCCAGATCCACGAGGTAGACGTCGTCCGGGTGCTGAATGTCGGTCCAGCCGAACGCGACCCGCTTGCCGTCGGCGGAGATCGAGGGTGGGCCGCCTCCGAAGATCCCGAGCGAGCCCTTGGTGTCCGACACCTGACGGGGGGAGCCGCCGGACGCCGGCACGGCAAAGAGCTCCGAGCGGGTGCGGACCGACGACCAGAAGTAGAGGCTCGAGCCGTCGGGCGCCCAGGCCGGCGGCCCGGCCGCATAGAGGAAGTCGCCCGTCAGCGGCGTGGCCGTTCCGCCGGCGGCCGGGATGACCGCCAGCCGCCCGGGCAGGATCGCGGGATCCTTGGTCGCACCCATGAGGAAGGCGATCCGCGACCCGTCCGGCGACCACCGGGGCGACCGGTCGGGGCCAGGATTGTCGATCAGCTTCCGGGTCGCTCCGGAGCTCACGTCGACGATCATCACGTCCGCCAGTCGGCCATCGTCGGCCTTCGACGTGGGGGTGGTGGTGTAGGCGATCTCTCGCCCGTCGGGCGACCATTCGGGATCGCTCAGCTGGGCGTCGCCCCGGACCAGGGCCGACGCTTTCCTGGTGGCGACGTCGAGCAGGTACAGATAGGTCGGCACGAAATCATGGTCGACCACGACCGCGTCGTCCTTCTGCTTCTCTTTCTTCTCCTCCTCGGGAGTCGGATCTCGCCGGGCCAGGAACGCCAGCCGGTTCCCGTCCGGTGACCACTCGATGGCCGAGACGCCGGTCTTCGAGTCGGTGAGCTTCTCCGCCTCGCCGCCGGTCGGCGAGATCCGGTACGCCTGCGGTTTGCCGTCGCGGGTGGAGACGAAGGCGATCCACTTGCCGTCGGCCGACCAGACCGGCCCCATGTCGGCCTTGGCTCCGTTGGTGAGCCGGATCGGCTCGCCGCCCCCAGTCGAGACCAGCCAGAGATCGGAGTTGGTGCTGCTCTCCTCGAGATTCGGCACGGTCACCACGTAGACGACCCACCGCCCGTCCGGGGAGATCGAGACCCCGTTCAGGGTATGCATCGCGGCGGCCTGCTCCGGCGTGAGCCCGGTCTGGGCGGCGGCCACGGTGCTCGTGCCTAACGCCAGCGCCCCGAGCCATGCCAGCGTCCGCCAGCGGCTTGCCGCGCGAGTCCTGTTCGTCATCGTTCCGATCGTCGTCATCGTTTCCGCCCTTTGGTCCGGTCGCCTCATGAAGTCCGCCGCCCCCGTCCAACCCGCCCAGCCGTCCGCCCGGCTACTTGGCGCCCGGGTCCACTCCGAACACCGCCCGGGCGATCAGTTGCCCGAACCGCGGGGCTTGCCCGCCGCCGTTGTTGGTGAGCACCACCACGGTGAGATCGTCGTCCGGGTAGTAGGCGAGCCAGGAGCTGAACCCGTTGATCCCGCCGCTATGGGCAATCTGCCGGTGTCCGTCCGCGAGGCCGATCCCGAGCGCATAACCATACTTCATGGCTGGGCTCGCCTGGGCATACCCGGTCCGCATCTTGTCGCGATCGGCGGGCGTGATCAGCGCCGCCCGATTGGAGGCCTGTTGCCAGGCCAGCAGGTCGATCACCGTCGAGCACATCGCGCCGGCCGCGCCGGGCGTGTTCATCGAGATCAGGCCGTCGTTGACCACCTGGCCGTCCACCACCTCGTAGCCCTGCGCGCGATGGGGCAGGATCCGCTGCTCGTCGCAGTACCGGCTGGCCTGGAGCCCGAGCGGCGCCAGGATCTTCTCCTCCAGGTACTGCCGGTAGGGAAGGCCGGTGACCTTGGTGATGATCACACCCAGGAGGTAGTAGCCCGAGTTGTCGTAGAGCCACTTCTCACCGGGGTTGAAGTCGAAGGGCTCGTTCTCGAAGAGCGCCAACATCTCGTCGTCGGTGAGATCGAGGCGCGACTGCTCCTTCCAGAACTTGGGGCCCAGGCTGGTGTAGCTCTTGATCCCCGAGGTGTGGGTGAGGAGCTCGTGGATCGTGACCTTGTGACCCTGGGTGGGATAGTCGGGCAGGAACTTCGTGAGGTCGTCCTGGAGACCGATCTTCCCCTGCTCCACCAGCTGGAGGATCCCGGTGGCGGTGAACTGCTTGGTGAGCGACCCGATCCGGTAAACCGTCTCGGCGTCGGCCGGGACCCCGAGCTCGAGATCGGCCGAGCCATACCCTCGGGCCATGAGCAGATCCGCGCCCTTCTGAATCCCGATCGACACGCCGACGTTGTGGTTCTTCGCCATCTCGGCGGCGACCAGCGAGTCGATCCTGGTCAGAAGCGCGCCCCGGCTGGGAGTCTGGGCCTGGGCAGCTTGGCCGAAGAGCCCGAGCGCCAGCGCGCCCGCGAGCAGTGTCGATGTTCTCATCTCGATCCCGTTGGGAGGTGGTGCCGGCGGAGATTGTATACAATGATGTGCCTCCGAGGGCCCGGAAGCAAGCTGCCACCGCCGTCGCCGGACGCGCCGGCTTGCTCCATATTCCCTCCACCATGCCTCGACTCCCTTCGCAGCGGCACCTGTTCGACATCCCCGCCGATGTCGCCTATCTCAACTGCGCCTACATGTCGCCCTTGCCCCGGGGGGTCCTCGAGACCGGCGAGCGGGCCCTGGCCCGAAAGGCGCGGCCCTGGGAGATGGTGGCGGCGGACTTCTTCGCCGGGGCCGACCGGGCTCGCGCCACGTTCGCCCGGCTGTTGGGCGCCCCGGCGACGGCCGACGACATCGCCCTGGTTCCCGCCGCCAGCTACGGGATGGCGACGGCGGCGAACAACGTCCGCCTCGAGGCCGGCCAGCGGGTGATCTCGCTGGCGGAGGAGTTCCCGTCGACCATCCTCACCTTCCGGGAGCGGGCCCGGGCCACCGGCGCCACCCTGGAGCTGGTCCCTCGACCGGAAGATCACGACTGGACCCGAGCCGTGCTCGCCGCGATCGACGAACGGACCGCGGTGGCGGCGCTCCCCGCCCTCCACTGGCTCGACGGCGCCCGGCTGGACCTGGCCGCGATTCGCCGCCGACTCGACGAGGTGGGCGCCGCCCTCGTGCTCGACCTGACCCAGTCGCTGGGTGCGATGCCGTTCGACCTGGCGGCGGTCGACCCCGATTTCCTCGTCGCGGCCTGCTACAAGTGGCTGATGGGCCCCTACAGCACCGGGTTCCTCTACGTCGCGCCCCGCTGGCAGCACGGCGTTCCGCTCGAGTATCACTGGTTCGCGCGCGAGGGGTCGGAGAACTTCGGCGGCTTGATCGACTATCCGGAGCGCTATCAACCGGGCGCCCGGCGGTTCGACGTGGGCGAGCCCTCCAACTTTGGACTGCTTCCGGCCTCGGTCGCGGCTCTGGAACAGATCCTGACGTGGGGCGTCGGATCGATCTCCGACACCGCGGGCGCCCTGGCCGACGAGGTGGTGGCCCGGGGCGAGGCCCTGGGACTCGACGCCGTCCCCGCGTCGCTCCGCGCCAGACACTACGTCGGCCTCCGGTCCAGGCGCCCCTTGCCCGCCGACCTCCCGGCTCGGCTGGCCCGCCAGCGGGTCTACGTCAGCGTCCGCGGCGGGCAGACCATTCGGGTCACGCCCCACGTCTACAACGAGCCGGCGGACGTCGAGCGGCTGTTCGAGGTGCTGGGCCCGGCCCTGGACGGATCCCCTTGACGGAACCGGTCCCCCTCGCCATCATGGTGCCCATGATCGAGCGCACGCAGAACCTCTGGTGGTGGCCCTGGCGCGGCAGTGTCGCGGTAGGGTGCCACGTGCGTTGACGATCTAAGCCGAACGTCGATCAGCAACCGAGCCCACCGTGAAGCGGTGGGCTCTTTTCGTTCCAGCCGACGACTTGGGCGCGCCGCTTCGGGGCTCCGAACCGAAAGCGGGCCATGATCATCGTGCTCAAGCCACACGCCACGGCGGACCACGCCGCCGAGCTCCTCGACCGGATCTCGGCGCTCGGGCTCAAGCCCCTTCACATGCCGGGCAGCGAGCGGGTTGTCCTGGGCGCGCTGGGCGACGAGCGGGTCCTGGAGCAGCTCCATCTCGACGGCCACCCCCTGGTCGAGAGCGTCAAGCCGATCCTCGCCCCCTACAAGCTGGTCGCCCGGGAGATGCACCCGGCCGATACCGTGGTGTCGCTGGGCGGGGTGGACATCGGCGGCGAGCGCATCGCCGTGGTCGCCGGCCCGTGCGCCGTCGAGAGCCACGACCAGCTCCGTGACACGGCCCGGGCCGTGCAGGCGGCCGGAGCCCGGATCGTCCGCGGCGGCGCCTTCAAGCCCCGGACCAGCCCCTACTCGTTTCAGGGGCTCGGGGTCGAAGGCCTTCGGCTGCTCAAGGCCGTCTCCGACGAGCTCGGGGTGCCCACGGTGACGGAGGTGGTCGACGTGGCCGACGTCGAGATCGTGGAACGTTACGCCGACGGCTTCCAGTGCGGCGCCCGCAACATGCAGAACTTCCGGCTCTTGCAGGCCCTGGGGCAGAGCCGAAAGCCGGTCGTCCTCAAGCGGGGCATGGCCGCCCGGATCGACGACCTGCTGCTCGCCGCCGAGTACATCCTGGCGGAGGGGAACCCCAATGTGATCCTCTGCGAGCGGGGCATCCAGACCTTCGAGAGCGCCACCCGGAACACCCTCGACCTGAGCGCCATCCCCGCGATCAAGGCCCGGAGCCACCTCCCGGTGCTGGTCGATCCCTCGCACGGCACCGGGGTGCGCGAATATGTCGCCCCGATGAGCAAGGCGGCCGTCGCCTGCGGAGCCGACGGTCTCCTGATCGAGGTCCACCGCGACCCCCAGGTGGCCCTCTCCGACGGCAAGCAGTCGCTCTTCCCCGAGCAGTTCGCGGCCCTGATGCGCGAGCTGGCACCGTTCGCCGACGCGGCCGGGAGGACGGTGTGACCCCGGCCGGCGATCTCGGGCTGGGTGTGATCCAACCGCTGGTCCGGCGCCTGCCGGGGGCGCCTGACCCGCTGGCGCTCTTCGCCTCGCTCACCGGCGGCGATACCCCGCACACCTTCCTGCTGGAGTCGGCCGACCGAGCCACCCATGACGGCGAGCGGAGTCTGCTCGGCGTTCGATCGGCCCTCCACCTGGCGGCCGACCTGGAACGGGTGAGCATCCGTGCCCTCTCCCCCAACGGGCTCGCCGCGCTCGACTGGCTCGAGGGCCAGCTCCCCGAGGCCGACCGGGAGGCCCCCGATCGGCTCCAAGTGCCGATCGAACGGAATCCGGCCGGCTGCACCGACGAGCGGCAGCGGTACCGCCAACCGTCGCCACTCGACCTGCTCCGGATGGTGAGCTCGGGACCGAGACTCACCTCGCGTCCCAACCCCTGGTGCCATCTGGCCGCCGGGATGCTGGGCTACGACCTGATCGACTACTTCGAGGCCCTGCCGCTCGGCCGGCCCGATCCGCTGGAGCAGCCGGTCTTCGAGTGCTGGATCCCGGACCGGCTGGTGCTGGTGGATCACGGGCGCCGTCACACCCTGGTCGTCACCACCTGCTGGGGCGGCGCCGACGCTCCGCTTCGGTATCACGACGCCACCCGGGCGCTCGAGCAGCTGGTGACGGCGGTCGGTGCCGCGGCCCCCAGCGCCCCGACCGGGCCGGACCATGGCCCCCCCGACCTCGACCCCGGCGCGGTCACCGTCGATCAGTCGGATCCGGCGTACGCCCAGGTGGTGGCCGGCCTCCAGCGGCACCTCCGGGCGGGCGATGCGTATCAGATCGTCCCCTCCCGGACCTTCTCGCTCGCCTGCCCCGATCCGCTGGCGGCCTATCGCCGGCTCCGGAGCATCAACCCGAGTCCCTATCTCTTCTTCCTTCGAAGCGCGGCGCACGTACTCCTCGGTGCTTCGCCGGAGACCTGCCTTCGGGTCGACGGTCCGGCCCGCCGGGCCACCATCCTGCCGATCGCCGGGACCGCCGCCCGGGCCCGCGGTCCGGACGGCCGGATCGACCTCGACGGCGACACCCGGAACGAGGTGGCCCTCCGGCTCGACCTCAAGGAATCGGCCGAGCACCTCATGCTGGTGGACCTGGCCCGGAACGACGTGGCCCGGGTCAGCGAGCCCGGCACCAGGGCCGTAACCCGGCTGCTCGCGGTGGAGCGCTACGCCCACGTGATGCACCTGGTGTCGGAGGTGAGCGGCACGCTCCGGGCCGGGGTCGACGCGCTCGAGGCCTATGCCGCGACCCTCAACATGGGCACTCTGGTCGGCGCGCCGAAGGTCCGGGCGGCCGAGCTGCTCCGGGGCGTGGAGCCGTCGCGACGCGGATTCTACGGTGGCGCGGTGGGCTACCTGCTCGACGATGGGACTCTCGAGACCGCGATCGTGATCCGGTCGGCCCTGGTGAAGGACGGGGTCGCCCACGTCCGGGCCGGGGCCGGCGTGGTGCTCGACTCGGTCCCGGAGCGCGAGGCCGACGAGACCTCCCGCAAGGCCCGCGCGGTCCTCGAGGCCGTGGGGTCGGGAGCGATGGCCCATGCCTGAGCTTCGGGTGGTGTTTCTCGACAACGTCGACTCCTTCACCTACAACCTGGTCGACGAGTTCGCCCGCCGGGGCGTGCCGGTCGAGGTGTTCCGGAACGATCGTCCCGCCGAGGCGGTGGTCGGAGCCGCCACCCGGAGCGGACCCCCGACCCTGCTCGCGCTCTCGCCCGGGCCCGGCACGCCGGCCTCGGCGGGTTCGTGTCTCGAGGTGATCCGCCGCGCCGCGGGCCGGGTGCCGATCTTCGGCATCTGTCTCGGCCACCAGGCGATGGTCGAAGCCTTCGGCGGGAGCGTCGGCCCCGCGGCTGAGGTCCTCCACGGAAAGTCGTCGACCCTCACCCATCGGGGGGGCCCGCTCTTCGACGGACTGCCCCGGACCTTCCCGGTGGCCCGATATCACTCGCTCGCCGCCACCCGGGTGCCCGATTCGCTCGAGGTGTCGGCCACCGCGGGCGCGGTGGTCATGGCGGTCCAGCATCGCGCGCTCCCCGCGCTCGGGGTGCAGTTCCATCCCGAATCGGTGCTCACCCCGGCCGGCGGCCGGATCATCGACAACGTCATCCGGTGGGCCTCTCATGCCGGTCAGTGAGCTGCTCGAGACGCTCTCCCGACGGAGCCTCGATCAGGACGAGAGCTACGCCACCTTCGCCGAGCTGATCGGGGGGCAGCTCTCCGAGGTCGAGATCGCGGCCGTGCTCGCCGCGCTCAAGACCCGGGGCGAGACCCCGGCGGAGATCGCCGGGGCGGCCCGGGCCCTTCGGGAGGCGGCGGTGCCGTTTCCCAAGCCGGACTACCCGGTCGCCGACACCTGTGGAACGGGGGGCGACGGCGCCGGCACGATCAACGTCTCGACCGCCGCCGGCTTCGTGGCCGCCGCGTGCGGGGTGCCGGTCGCCAAGCACGGCAACCGGGCCAGCTCCTCGCGGTGCGGCTCGGCCGACCTCCTGGAGGCGTCCGGCCTCCGGCTCGATCCGCCGCCCGCGGTGGCTCGGCGCACCCTCGACGACGTCGGCCTCTGCTTCCTCTTCGCTCCCGCCTACCACCCCGGGGTGCGCCAGGCGATGACCGTGCGGCGAACCCTTCGGACCAGGACCCTGTTCAACCTCCTCGGTCCCCTCGTGAACCCGGCCCGGCCCGAGTTCCAGGTGATGGGGATCTACACCCCGCACCTCTGCCGCCCCGCCGCGGAGACCCTCCACCTCCTCGGCTGCCGGGCGGCCCTGGTGGTCCACGGCAGCGGGCTCGACGAGCTCGCGCTCCACGGGCCCACCACGGCGGCCCGGCTCCGCGACGGACGGGTGGAGATGCTCACCCTCGACCCCGACGGGCTCGGCGTCCGGCCCGCGCCGGTCCAGGCCCTCGCCGGCCACGGTCCCGACGGCGCCGCCGCCTGGCTCCGCACTCTGCTCGCCGGGCGCGGCGATCCAGTCCACGTCGACGCCGTCGCCCTGAACGCCGGCGCCCTGCTCTGGATCGCCGGGCAAGCCCCATCGCTCCGGCAGGCCGTCGCCACGGCCCGGGACGCCCTGCTGGCCGGGGCGGGCGAGTCACGGCTCATTCAACTCGTGGAGGCATCCCATGGCCATTGAGGCGATTCTCGCGGCCAAGCGCGACGAACTCCGCGCCCGGAAGGCCGAGCGACCCGAGCGGCTGCTCTTCCGGGGGCTCTGCCGCTCGGACCGAAGCTTTGTCTCCGCGCTCGGCGGGGCCGCCCCGGCGTTCATCCTGGAAATCAAGCCGGCCTCGCCGTCGGAAGGGGCGCTCCGGCCGATCGCCGACCTCGACCCGGCGCTGGCCGCCTATGCCCGCCACGCCAGCGTGGTCTCGGTCCTGGCCGACGGACCCTTCTTCGGGGGGTCGCTCGACCTGGTCTCCCGGGTCAGGGCCGCGGTGCCCCAACCGATCCTCTGCAAGGACTTCATCCTCGAGCCCTACCAGGTGATCGAGGCCCGGCGGGCCGGTGCCGACGCGGTCCTGCTGATGTTGTCGGTCCTCGACGATCTCGATTATCGGGTCTGCGAGCGCCAGGCCGAGCAACTGGGCATGGGCGTCCTGACGGAGGTCCATACCGAGGAAGAGCTGGCCCGGGCGGCTCGGCTCGGCGCCCCGGTCATCGGGATCAACAACCGCGACCTTCGGACCCTGGCCGTCGATCGGTCAGTAACCCGGCGGCTGGCCGGGCAGGCTCCTCCGGGTTCGGTCCTGATCGCCGAATCCGGGATCCGCTCGCACGCCGACGTCGCGGCCCTCCGCGACGTGGTCCACGGATTCCTGGTGGGGACCGCCCTGATGCGGGCGGACGACGTCGACGCGGCCACCCGTGAGCTGGTCTTCGGCCGGACCAAGGTGTGCGGCCTGACCCGGGAGGCCGACGCCATCGCCGCCGCCCAGGCCGGAGCCACCCACGGCGGACTGGTCTTCGCGGCCGAGTCGTCCCGGGTCGTCACTCCGCGCCGGGCCCGGGAGCTCCGGCGCGCGGCACCCCTCGAGTGGGTCGGCGTGTTCGTTAACGACGCCCCCCGGCGAATCGCCGAGCTGGCCCAGGTGCTCGATCTCGCGGCGGTCCAACTCCATGGCGACGAGACCGCCGACGACGTCGGTCGGCTCCGGCCCTTGCTCCCCGATGGCTGCGAGGTCTGGCAGGCGGTCCCGGTCCGCGACCGGATTCCGACTCCGGAAGAGACGGGCGCCGACCGGGTGCTGCTCGATGCCAGCGTCCCCGGGCGGCGGGGCGGCACCGGCCGGCAGTTCGACTGGAGCTTGCTCGAACGCCTGGACCGGCCCGAGCGCTACATCCTGAGCGGCGGCCTGGCCCCCGACAGCGTGTACTGCGCCGTCACCCTCGGCATTCCGTTCCTGGACGTGAGCTCCGGGGTCGAGAGCGGGGCCGGACTCAAGGACGCCGCCCTGCTGGCGCGCTTCTTCGCCGGTCGGCGCGGCGGCCGGCGCTGGGAGGCCTCATGAAGCTGGCGACCCGGTTCGGCGAGTTCGGCGGGACCTTCGTGCCCGAGATCCTGATGCCCGCCCTCGAGGAGCTGGAGGCGGCCTTCCTGGACGCCCGGGTGGACCCCGCCTTCACGGCCGAGCTCGACGAGCTGCTCCGAACCTTCGCGGGACGCCCCACCCCGCTCCACCGGTGTCGGCGCTTCGGCGCCGACACCGGAGGCGGCCTCTGGCTCAAGCGGGAGGACCTGCTCCACGGCGGCGCGCACAAGACCAACCAGGCCCTGGGCCAGGGGCTCCTGGCCCGCCGGATCGGCAAGCGGCGCCTGATCGCCGAGACCGGCGCGGGCCAGCACGGCGTGGCCACCGCGCTCACCGGCGCGGTCCTCGGCCTCGAGACCGTGATCTACATGGGTGCCCGCGACCTGGAGCGACAGCGCCCGAACGTGGACCGGATGCGGCTCTTCGGCGCCGAGGTGGTGCCGGTCGCCACCGGAAGCGCCACCCTGAAGGATGCCATCAACGAAGCGCTTCGCGACTGGTCCGGCTCGTATTCCACCACGCACTACCTGCTGGGCACCGTCGCCGGACCGCACCCCTTCCCCACCATGGTGCGTGACTTCCAACGGGTGATCGGCGACGAGGCCCGGGCCCAGTTTCTCGACGCGGTCGGCGGCTTGCCCGAGGTCGTGGTCGCGTGCGTCGGCGGTGGCTCCAACGCGATCGGCATCTTCACGGCCTTCCTCGCCGATGCCGGGGTCGACCTGGTCGGGGTCGAGCCGGCCGGTCGCGGGCTGGACAGCGGCGCCCACGGCGCCACCCTCCTCCGGGGGAGCCCCGGCGTCCTCCACGGCGCCTACACCATGCTGCTGCAGGAGGGCGACGGACAGATTCTGGAGTCGCATTCGGTCTCGGCCGGACTCGACTATCCGGCCGTTGGCCCCGAGCACGCCCATCTGGCTCGGGAAGGGAGGGCGCGTTACCTCGGATGTACCGACGTCGAGGCCCTGGACACGCTGGTGGAGTTCACCCGCCTGGAGGGTATCCTGCCCGCCCTCGAGTCGGCTCACGCCCTGGCCCGGGCGCGGGAGCTGGTCCGGGAGGGACGGCGGGTCCTGGTGAACCTGAGCGGCCGGGGCGACAAGGACCTGGCGAGCGTGCAACGGTGGATCGAGGAAACCCGATGACCGACCGCTACGATCGGATGTTCTCCGTCCTGGCCGCCCGCGGCGAAGGCGCCTTCATCCCCTTCGTCACCCTTGGCGACCCCGATCCCGGCGCGAGCCACGCCGTCCTCGAGGCCCTGGTCGATGGCGGCGCCGACGCCCTCGAGCTCGGGTTGCCCTTCTCCGACCCGGTTGCCGACGGGCCGGTCATCCAGGCGGCGGCGACTCGCGCCCTGGCGGCGGGCACCCGGATCGCCGGTTGCTGGGAGCTGATCGCCCGGGTGCGCCGCCGGGCGCCCGACCTTCCGATCGGCCTGCTGGTCTACGCCAACCTGGTGGTCCGGCCGGGACCGGCCGCCTTCTACGCCGCGGCCCGCGAGGCCGGGGTCGACTCGGTGCTGGTGGCCGACCTGCCGCTGGCCGAGGCCGCGCCATTCGAGGCCGCGGCGATCGGGGCCGGCATCGCGCCGGTCCTGATCGCCCCGCCTAACGCCTCCGCCGACCGGCTCGCCGGCATCGCCGCCCGGTCACGAGGGTACACCTACGTGACCAGCCGGGCCGGCGTCACCGGTGACGACCGGCACGACCAGGCCGACCTCGCCGAGCGGATCGAGCGCCTCCGGACGCTCGGGGCGCCTCCCCCGGTCGTGGGCTTCGGCATTTCCACCCCGGCCGCCGTCCGGGCGGTGCTGGCCGCCGGCGCCGCGGGCGCGATCGCGGGCTCGGCGGTGGTTCGCCGGCTGGCCGACCCCTCGCTCGGCCAGTCCGGATGGGCGCGATTGCGCGACTTCGTGGCGGAGCTCAAGGCGGCAACCCGACCGATCGTCTCGCGATTGTAGCGACGACGGTGGTTGCACCCTTTGCCATCGCGACCGAGATTCCTGCCCATCCGCGAACCACCCGTCGTCTTCCTGAACCAGCGTTCACCATGCGGACGATCACATCCATCCAGGCGCCGGGGACCAAACGCCCCGTCGGACACTATTCCCAGGCCATCGTCCACGGCGGCCTCGTCTTCGTCTCCGGCCAGCTCCCCGCCGACCTCGAGACCGGGGTGGTCGAGGGCGGGAGCATCGAGGGCCAGACCGAGCGGACACTGGCCAACGTCGCCCGGGTGCTCGAGGCCGCGGGAAGCGGCCTCGATCGGCTGATTCAGGTGACGATCTACGTGAGCGACATCGCCCACTGGCCGGCCGTGAACGCCACCTACGCCCGGATCCTCGGTGCCCATCGCCCCTCCCGGGTGATCGTTCCGGTGGCGCCGCTCCACTCCGGCGCCGAGATCGAGATTCAGGCGATCGCCATGGTCCGTCCTCGGCGGCGCGCGGCCCCCCGCACGAAGGTCCCCCGCAAGGCCGGACGCCGGCGCGCTCCCCGGCCGGCGGCCCGGGGGCGCGCGTGAGTCGGGCGCCGGCCGCCCCCGCTGTCCTCCTGGCCGGACTCCTCGCCGGGCTCCCCGGCGGCGTCGCGGCGCAGGCCAAGCTGGTCGATCGCCCCGACGTGGCCCGGGCGCTGGCCCTGATCGAGCAGGACAACGCCTGGACGCTCGACCAGCAGAAATCGATCTGCGAGATTCCGGCCCCGCCTTTTCACGAAGCCGAGCGCGGCCGGGAGCTGCAGCGCCGGCTCGAGGCCCTCGGGTACCACGACACCACGATCGACGCCGTCGGCAACGTCATCGCGGTGCGGAAGGGCACCGGGGGCGGGCCTCGGCTCGTGCTGGCCGCGCACCTCGACACGGTCTTCCCCGAAGGGACCGACGTGGGGGTAACCCGGAACGGCACCCGCCTGGCGGGCCCCGGCATCGGCGACGACTGTCGGGGATTGGCGGTGCTCCTGGCGGTGGCCCGGGGCGTGGAGCGGGCCGGCATCCGCACCCGCGGCGACCTGATCCTGGTGGCCGACGTCGGCGAGGAGGGTCCGGGCAACCTCCGGGGGATGCGGAACCTGTTCGGCCAGAAGCCGGCCGGCCCGATCGACGCCTTCATCTCGATCGACGGAACCGGCCTCGGCCTCACCACCGCCGCGGTCGGCAGCAACCGATACCACGTGGTCTTTACCGGTCCCGGAGGGCACAGCTACGGGGCGTTCGGGATGCCGAGCCCGATCCACGCCATGGGTCGGGCCATCGCGGCCATCGCTGATCTCCAAGTACCGACGAGCCCCAAGACCACCTTCAACGTCGGGGTCGTCGACGGGGGGACCTCGGTGAACTCGATCGCCAACCGGGCCACCATGCAGGTGGATCTCCGGTCGGTCTCCGCCGCGTCGCTCGCGCGGGTCGACACCGCCTTCAAGCGAGCGGTCCGGGCGGCCGTCGCCGCCGAACAGGCCCGGTGGCCCCGGTCGCCGGCCCAGCTGTCGGTGGAATTCGAGTCGATGGGGGAGCGCCCGGCCGGGGAGCAGCCCGACACGCTCTGGATCGTCCGGGCGGCGAAGGACGCCGCGGTGGCTCTGGGACTGGAGGCGCCCAAGGGCAACGCCTCGAGCACCGACGCCAACCTGCCCATGAGCCTCGGCATCCCGGCCATTACCATCGACGGCGGGGGTCAGGGCCGCGGGGCCCACTCACCGGCGGAATGGTACGACGATGGGGACCGAGGCTACCTCGGCCCCCAGTGGGCTGCTCTGCTCGCGCTGTCGATTCTGGGAGTGGTGGACGGCGCTTAACGGGGCCAGCCGTCCGGCCGATTCTCCGTCACCAGGATGATCGGCGCCTTGAGATCGCCGGCGAAGACCGTCGACTCGAGCGGCATCGTTCGATCCAGATCCTCTCGGGTCATTCCAATGCAGCAGGTCAGCATGATATGTAAAACGGGCTGATCCAGGAGAGCCGGAGGCGGCGTCGAGCGACGGGGACCGAAGGCCATGCCGTCGCGAATCGTGGCTGGAACGCGGCCACTCACGAAGACCGGCAGCTCCATCAGCGTTTGGAGCAGCCGGTAGGTCAACGTTGTAGACTCCCCACCACAGGTGACGACGCCGAACACCGGCGCGTCGAACCGTCCCGTCCGGGGAAAGATGGCCACCCCCCAGCCAAATCGGGCGGCTTCCTCGTTGGCGATGGTGAAGGTCTCCGAGAGGAGATCGTGCACCGCGATGAGATTCTGCGGAATCGGATCGACGTTCACTGGAGGTACCCTGGCTGCGGGAGGCAGTTGACGTGCGCGTTGGACTCTTCCCTCCCCGCGCATAAGCCGGGCCGATCGACCCCTCGCCGCCGACCTGCCGGTCCGGCGAGACCCCCGCCCCCGCCCCCACCGGCCGGACCGCCCCGAAACGCAGCGTTTTGCACTCCGCAAGCGAGCCGTCGGATTTCGGTACGGTCCGCTGCCGGATCAGGCCAGCCAGCTAAAGAAGCGCTGCTGGAGCCAGCGCTGTTCCGCCATCATGTCCCCGAAGGGAATGCCCTGGTCGAGTCGGCCGGCCACCTGCGGCGGTGACACTCGGAGAATCTCGCCCTCCACGTCGTGCTCGGTCCCCGACACCAGCCGAATCCGGCCCTCCACCGGGTCGCCCACCCGCGGGGTCCACCCCCGGGGGATCAGGATCCGAAACCCGGCCTCCGACAAGTCCACCACGATGGCCGTCACCTCGCCCATCCGGAGGATCGGGCGGGCGGTGAGCGGGTACGTGACCCGGTAGTAGGCACGGTCGAATCGGTACGCCACCCTATCCAGCATCGACCGATCCGGCGGAAACTCAAGTCCGTGCCGGGGCAGCCGATACCGGACCTCGTACCCACCGTGAGCCGAACATGCGGGTGAGCCTCGAAAATCTCCGGCCGGAAATGGTCCTCGCGGTCGAAATTGTCGACGGGATCGGGCGGCTGCTCTTGCCCGGTGGCACCGTGCTCACCGACAAGCACCTCCGCTACTGCCAGATGTGGGGGGTGACGGACGCGGAGATCGTCGGAGACGAGCCAATGGAGGACCCGGAAACCGCGGCGATCGACCCGGCGGTCCTGGCGTCCGCCGAGGCCGACGTGCGGCCCAACTTCCGGCACTGCGACCTCTCCCATCCGGTGATCGAAGCCGTGTTCAAGCACTGCGTCCTCACGCGCGCCAGCCACCGAGCGGTCCGGTGACTCCCCGTCGCCCCGAAGATCTGATCCGTGGCACGGTCGACGTCGGCAGCGTGCAGACGATGTACCATCGGCTCACCCAGGTGATCGACCACCCCCTGAGCTCCGCCGCCGACGTAGGCAAGGTGATCGCCGAAGACCCCGGCCTCACGGCCCGGCTCCTCCGGCTGGTCAACAGCCCGATCTACGGCTACCCCTCGCGGATCGACACGGTCACCCAGGCGATCAGCATCGTCGGCATGACCCAGCTCCGCGATCTCGCCATCGGCACCGCCTTCATGCGGCTCTTCGCCGCCGTGCCGGCCGACCTGGTCGACATGGACTCGTTCTGGCGTCACAGCATCGCCTGCGGCCTCGCGGCCCGCCTGATCGCCGCCCAGCGCCGCGAAGCCAACGTCGAGCGATTCTTCGTGGGGGGACTGCTCCACGACATCGGGCGGCCCATCATCTTCCTCAAGTCGCCCTCCGAGGCGGCCGAGGCGCTCCAGAACGCCCGGCGCGACGGTGACCTCCTGTATCAGGCCGAGCACAAGGTGCTCGGGTTCCACCACGGCGCGGTGGGGGCGGTGCTGCTGGAGCGGTGGCGGCTCCCCACCATGCTGGTCGAAGCCGTCGCCTGGCATCACGCCCCCCGGCTGGCCCAGCGCTACCCGATCGAAACGGCCACCATTCACGTGGCGGACCTGATCGCCAATGCCCTGTCGCTCGGCTCGAGCGGCGAGCGGCTGGTGCCCGCATTCGAGCCGGCCGCCTGGGAGATGCTCGAGCTGTCGCCGATGGCGGTGCCGGCCCTGCTCAAGCAGGTCGAGAGTCAGTTCAGTCATGCCGTCGAAGCCATCATGGGGGCCGACGCTTGAACGTGACCTCCCTCACCGACCTGCCCCGGGCGGACGATCCGGCCAACGAAACGGCCCGGGCGATGAACCGCTGGCTGCTCGAGGCGCTCGATCACGTCGCCTCGGTAGGGATTGCCCAGCTCGGCACCGAGGAGGAGAGCGAGAACGCGCTCCTCGGGAACGTGGGCTCGGTGCTGTTCCGGATCTGCCCGTTCGAGGCCGGCGCCTTCTTCATGCTCGACTCCGCCTCGGCCGACTTTCCGATGGCCTGGTGCAGCCCGAGCAACAAGCGCAGCACCGTCGAGGCCGAGCTCGACCGGCTGATCGGCGACGGCGTCTTCGCTTGGGCCCTCCAGCGGAATCACCCGATCCTGATCCCGGCCTCGACCTCGGCCGGCAGCGCGATGCTCCACGTGCTCGCCACCCGGAGTGGACCGGTGGGCATGTTCCTCGGAGTGATGGCCGAGCGGGCGCCGTTCATTCCCGACGGGTGCCAGAAACTGGTCTCGATCGTCCTCACCAGCTGCGCGTCGCACGTCCGGTCCGAACAGCTCCGGGCCGAGCTCCGGAGCATCAACCGCGGCCTCGAAGCCGCCATCGAAGTTCGGACCGCCGAGCTCCGGCACGCCCGCGACACCGCCTTCCAGGCCAGTCAGGCCAAGTCCGAGTTCCTGGCCAACATGAGCCACGAGATCCGGACCCCGATGAACGCGGTGCTCGGCACCACCGCCATGCTGCTGGAGAGCCAGCTCGACGAGGATCAGCTCGGGCTGGCCCGGATCATCGAGCGGTCGGGACGCGACCTCCTGACCATCATCAACGACATCCTCGACTTCTCGAAGCTCGAGGCCGGCAAGCTCCGGATCGAGCGGATCCCCTTCGATCTTCCCGACACCGTTCAGGGCGTGGTCGCGATGCTGACCCCCAAGGCCGAGGCCAAGGGGGTCCGTCTCGGGCTCAAGATCGCGGACGAGGTCCCCCAGCACATCGAGGGCGATCCCGGGCGGCTCCGGCAGGTGCTGACCAACCTGGCCGACAACGCCCTCAAGTTCACCGAACACGGCTTCGTCCTGATCCACCTGAGCGTGACCTCCTCGCCTCAGGGAAGCCAGCTCACGCTGGCGGTCCGCGACTCCGGCATCGGCATCGCGGTCGACAAGCTCAATACCATGTTCGAGAAGTTCACCCAGGCGGATACGTCGACGACCCGGCGGTTCGGCGGGACCGGGTTGGGGTTGGCGATCTGCCGCCAGCTGGTGGAGCTGATGGGCGGCCACCTGACCGCCGAAAGCGTGGTCGGGGCCGGCAGCACCTTCACGGTCACCATGCCACTGACGCTCCAGACCCAGGTCGCGAAGACCGAGCCGGCCCGGGTGACCGCGACCGACCGACTCACCGGACGGGTGTTGCTCGCGGAAGACTATCCGGCCAATCAGCGGATCGCCCGCTGGATGCTGGAGAAGATGGGGCTCAGGGTCGAGATCGTGGCCGACGGCCGCCAGGCCCTGGAACGGTTGGCGGCCGAGTCGTTCGACCTGGTCCTGATGGACTGCCAGATGCCCGAGATGGACGGCTACGACGCCACCAGGGCGATCCGGGCCGCGGAGGGCGCCCCCTACCAGCGAATCCCAATCGTCGCGATGACGGCGGCCGCGCTCCCGGCCGATCGCGAGCGCTGCCTTGCGGTGGGGATGGACGACTACGTGAGCAAGCCGGTGCAACAGACCGACCTGGCCCAGACCATGAGGCGCTGGCTAGCCACCGCCCCCGCCTGACCCGCCGGCCGGGCGGAACCGGATGGCCACCTCGGTCCCTCGCCCCGCATCGCTGGTCACCTCGATCGAGGCGCCCCAGGCCTCGACCAGCCGTTTCACGATCGCGAGACCAAGCCCCGAGCCGCTGGTCGTGGTGGAGAACCGGGGCTCGAAGATCCGGGGCAACCGATCCGCGGGAATCCCCTCGCCGTCGTCCACGACCCGGAGCACCGGCCCCTCGACCCGGACCGTGATGGTCGCCGCCGAGGCGTTCCGGGCGTTCTCCAGCAGGTTGATCAGCGCCTCCTTCACCTCGTCCTGATGAGCCAGCACCGGCACCTCGTCCTCGGCCTCGACCCGGACCTGGCTGGCGCCGGGGGCGATGGCGTAGAGGGCGGCCACCTCCCGGACCACGTTGCCTAACGCCACCGGCTCGGGCGCCGGCTGGCCCTCCCGCGGCGCCGCGAACCGGCTGAAGGCCCGGGCGATGGTGTCGAGCCGGTCGATCTCCCCCAGGATCCGGCGCGACGTCTCCTCCAGGGTCGGGCCGAGCGGGGCCCGGCCGTCGCGCTGGACCCGGAGCAGATGCTGGATCCCGAGCCGCATCGGGGTCAGCGGGTTCTTGATCTCGTGGGCGATCTGGTTGGCCATCTCGCCCCAGGCCAGCACCCGGGCGGCCCGCTCCTGGGCCTCCTGGGTCTCCCGGATATCGTCCCCCATCTTCTGGAGGGCGGCGAACACTGGCTGGAACTCGGTCGGGGTCGTGCCCCGGGGAGCCGGCAGCGGCTCCCCCCGGCCGAAGGCCAGCGCCGCCCCGCGGAGATCCGCCACCGGCCGGGAGAGCGCCCGGGCCGAGAGATTGGCGCCCACCAACGCGGCCAGGAGACCGACCACCACCGCCAGGGCCATCAGGTAGGCCAGGTCCAGCTGCTGGGCCGTGATGACCGGATCGGCGATCGCCTGGGGCGACGCCAGCATCGCGGCCTCACCGGTGGGAAGCCGCACACTCCGGACGCCGATCCGGGTCGGGAGGGTGGCCGAGGGCCCGCCAGTGACGGCCGTCGGCTCGCCCTCGATCGCGATCCGGTGAAAGACGCTTGGGGCGATCAACGGGCTGACCAGCCCGAAGTCCTCGAAGACGCCCGCCTCGCGGGAGTCCCCGAGGCCGAGGGCGATCCGCCTGGGTCCGCCGTTGGAGGCGACCAACCGGCCGTCCTGATAGAGCACCAAGTTGGCGTCGACCCGTTGGGCCAGGCCCTCCAACGCCTGGTCCAGCGGCACTCCCTGGGTCAAGGGAAGCGTGGCCGCCGGCGACGCATCCCGGAGCGTCTGAGCGATCATCAGGTCGCGCCGCGATTGGCCGTCCTGGGCGATCTCGATGATGTTGATCAGCGCGAACCCGGTCGCCGGCACCACGAAGAAGGCGCCCAACGCCATGGCGATCCGGCTCCGGAAGGCCCGTGCCTCGGGAAGCCACGACGGCCGCCCCACCGCCCCGCCGGCGAGCCACCCGGCAAACCCCGCCAGCGCGAAGAGCACCGTCAGGTCGATCACCACCAGCAGCGCCCCCCGGACCATGAGCCCCGTCGGCGAGCCCAGCTCCACGGCGGCGTACACGTCGCGTGAGCCGTCGCCCATCCCGACCGTTCGCTCCCCTCGCGCCACCCACCCTTCCCGGCGGAACGGCTGCACCTCGTTCTCGGGCGGGTTGAGTGAGAACGTCGGCGCCAGCGTCAGGCGGTAGGGATCGCGACTCGGTCGGGCCGGCTCCAGCAATCGCCCCAGCCGGGCCCTGGGGAGCAAGGCCGTGCGGGGCCCGAGCCCGACACTCAGGGTCGTGGTCGGCGCCAACCGGATCAGGGCCAGGTAGTGCACCGAGGGAATCCGCTGGAGCGCCTCGATGTGTTCCTCCTCCTCGGGCCGGAACTCGCGCACCATCCGGCTCACCAACGAATCCGGGAGGTCGAGCTCGTCGAGCCGCAACTCGGCCTTGAGCTCGCCACCCGGCCCCCAAAGCCCGAGCGCCGCCGGGAAGCCCTGGCGGCCCAGCGCCGTGGTCCGCCAGAGCGCGAAGAGCTCCGACGTGGTCTGGGGCGGTGCGCCTAACGCGGTCTGCCGGGCGAACCGCTCCAGCAGGGGGACCGCGATCGGATCGGCCCGCTCGCCCAGGGCCGCGAGATCGGCCCGGGCCGCCCGGACCCGGTTCTCCACCTCCGCGCCCCAGACCATCAGGGCCGCCGCGCTCCCCACCGACACCCCAAGGCCGAGCAGGGTGAGGGATCGCCGGCCGGGCCAGATCACCAGGCCGAGCGCCACCGCCCAGAGCACCGGGTACCAGTCGGGCCAACCGTAGCGAGCGTTCCAGATCACCACCCCCACCACCGCCGCGCCCACGCCCACGACCGCCCCCGCGATCGGCGGCCAGTGCCGCCAGCGCCCCGGCCGGGCCGCCGGGAGCAGCCCGGCCGCCACGGTGACGATCGCGCTCGCCATCAGGAAGATCGTGACCTGCCACACCAGCCAGAGACCGGTCCCGGCGCCATCGGTCGGGACCTGGATCCCGCGACCCAACAGACTCACCAGAAACGGCGCCCCCAGCAGCAACACCGCGGCCACGGGTGCGAAACGCCAGTGGGTAAACCGGCGCCGCCCCAGCCAGACCAGCCCCAGCACGACCAGCGTCGCGCTGGCCAGGGCGAGCGGTCCGGCCGCCTGCGAGAGCGGGCCGAGCAGCGGATGGAAGAAGAGCCGGGGCGAAAAGAGCACCGGGAGACCCAGCGCCTCGCCCAGCGGGACCCGAAGCGCGGCGGCCACCGGGAGGAGCAGGAGCACGTACCGCGGGGAGCCGGGCCGGGCCACCACCAGGCCCAGCCCCCAGACCAGGACGGCGAGCAGGATCACCCGCACCGAGCCCCGCCGATGGGTCCGCTCGAACGACACCGACTGCGACGGGGGCGAGAGCTGCACGCTGAACAACAGCCGCGGACCCGCGGTCGTCGGCTCCACGTAGTCGAACACGTCCGAGGTGTCGGGCGCCACCCCGGGCGGCAGGATCATGAGCCCGACCTCGCTGGCGTCCTCGAACCGGCGGGCCAGGCTCTGTCCCTGGTCCGGCACGGTGGAGTCCGCCGCCAGCAGCGCCGACACCACCACCGTCCGCCCCGAGGCGAGATGGCGGCGGGACTCCATCACCGCGTAGTATGGGGTAGCACGAAAATCGAGGGAGTCGCCCTCGACCTCCGGCGCCAGCCGATGACGCCCGGCCCAGGCGTAGGGCACGCCATCCGGCTCGAGCACCGCGATGCCGAGCTCCATCGGCTCCCGCGCTACCAGGCGGGCCAGGGCGTTGAACGACGCCTCCCGATCGAGCCCGGCCGCCCGGAGCGCGAGCCCGGCCAGCCGCTCCGCCACCGACCGGGCACCGGCCAGGTCCTGTTCCCAGCGGGTCGCGGCGGCGGTGATCCGACTCTCGCGAACTCGCGACCAGTCGTGCTGGATCGAGCGGAGCGAGGCCTCCGCCATCCCGAGCACGACGGCCTGGACGATGAGAGCCAGGGCCAGCGTCCGTGCCAGCCACCCCCGTCGGAGCAGGGTCGCGCCGGCCACCACCAGCAGTCCGACGGCGACGAGGGCCACCGCTGGACCCGGCGCCCGGATCCACTCGCCCACGGCGAGCTCCGCCAGCACCAGACAGGCCAACCACCAGGGGCGCGAGGTCACGAGATGGACGATCCGATTCGGTTGAGTGAGATGACCCCCGGCCGGGCGGCCGAGATGCTGGCCCGCTCGCCCCGCCTGCTCGTCCCGGTCGGGACGCTGGCGCCCAGAGGTCCACACCTCCCCCTGGGCTGCGACACCATCATCCTGGAGCGACTCACGGACGACCTCTCCGCCCGCACCGGCATTCCGCGCGCGCCGGCCATCGGCTTCGGCGTGCACGCGTCGTCCGAGGAAGCCGGACCGGGCGCCGCCGGCCTCACCCGGAAGACCCTGCATCGGGTGATGAACGAACTTATCGCCGGGTGGGAAACCGAGGCAAAGGTCCAGGACATCACCATCCTCACCGCCCACGCGAGCGAAGGTCACCACGAGGCCCTCAGTACCATCCGCACCATCGGGACCGTCCGGATGATCGACGTGCTCGGCGGCGTCTTCGGCGATCTGATCGACGCCCCGGAGGCGCCCATTCATGGCGGCGAGGTCGACACCTCGCTGCTCCTCTTCATCGCCCCCGACTGCGTCGACCGCGACCGAATCCCCCCGGGCCTGACGGTCTCCGCCGACAAGGGACGCGCCCTCCTCGATCACCTCTTGGACCGACTGGTCGACCTCCTCCCCTGACCGGTCGCGTCCCGGTTTCGGGATCCGGCGTCCCGGCTTCGGTCGGGTCGGCGACCGGCCCGGCTCGGCACGCCGACGGGATCCGCTTGTCCCACAAGGGGTTGTCGTCTGCCACCGCCCCGGCACGAACCCTTCGTTATGTCTTGTCGCGGTTCCGGACGGCATTCGCCCGTGGTATCATTCGCAAGTGACAACATGCCAAGGTTTTATGGTCATGCTGTCTCAACATGAAACCTGAGAGCACCGCGCCGCGTACTAGAGGCCGTCCCACAGTGCTCACACGGGAAAGGATCGCGACTCGATGCTTCGAAGCTCCTGGATTGCGTCTGTCCTCCTGCTCGCGGTGTCACCGCTGGCCGCGCAGCAGCCGGATGCGGGAGCCCGTCCGACGCCCCGCGCCACGCTGACCCTCGCCGAAGCTATCGAGCAGGCGCAGAAGAACAGCCCGACCTACCGGCAGACCTTGAACAATGCCGGGGCGGCGCGCTGGGGCGTTCGGAACGCCTACGCGACGATGTTCCTGCCGAGCCTCTCGGTGGGCGGCAGCTTCGGCTACACGGGCGCCGGCAGCGCGACGTTCGGTGGCTCGCTGTTCAATCAGACCTCGCCCTCGCTGACTTCCGGGTACGGCGTGAACGTCAACTGGGCGTTGGACGGTCGGACGTTGACCGCGCCCGGCCAGCAGAAGGCGCTCCAGCACGCCATCTCGGAAGACATCGGCAACGCCACGGAGCAGCTTCGCTACGACATCTCGTTCCAGTACTTCACCACCCTTCAGGCCATTGCCCAGACCGACGTGGCCCGCCAGCAGGTCCAGCGGAACGAGGCCTTCCTCCAGCTGGCCCAGGCCCGCTACCAGGTTGGCCAGGCCACCATCTTGGACGTGAAGCAGGCCCAGGTGCAGCGAGGCACCGCCGAGGTGGCGTTGCTTCGCGCCAATCAGACCGAGAAGGAGGCCAAGCTCGAGCTCTTCCGCCGGATGGGCGTGGAGATCCCGGTGGGCCTCGACGAGGTCGCCCTGGCCGACTCGTTTCCCGTGTCGGAGCCGAGCTGGCAGCTCGGCCCGCTCCTGGCGACCGCCCAGGAGCAGAACCCGCAGCTCAAGGCCCTCCGAGCCCGCGAATCGTCGGCCGCCTGGGCGCTCAAGGCGGAGAAGTCCCGCTTCCTGCCGAGCCTGAGCTTCGCGGCTTCGTGGCAGGGATTCACCCAGCAGTTCACCAACGAGAATGTCCTGCTGGGACAGGCCCTGGCCCAAGGCCAGCGGAACGCGGGCAACTGCCAGTTCCAGAACTCGCTGATCCAGGCCCTGCCCGGCGGGGGCGTACCCGGATATCCGAACGGCGGCGTGATCGGCGACTGTTTCGGCGAGTACGACCTGAACGCGACCGGCGATGGCCTGTTGCCCGGGACCGCGGATGCCATCCGGAACGCGAACAACGTCTTCCCCTTCAGCTTCACCCGGCAGCCGTTCCAGGCCAGCGTGCGGGTGTCGCTGCCGATCTTCGACAACTTCTCGCGGAACCTCCAGGTGGCGCAGGCCCGAGCCCAGCGGGACGACGCCGAAGAGAACGTGCGGGCTCGCGCCCTGCAGGTCCGAGCCGATGTGCAGGGCCGGCTGCTGGCCGTGGAGACCGCCTATCAGTCGATCGGGGTCCAGACCGCAAACCGCGACGCGTCGCGGGATCAGCTTCAGTTGGCGCAGGATCGCTACCGGCTCGGCAGCGGCAGCGCGCTCGACGTCACCGACGCCCAGAACAACCTGCAGCGGGCCGAGGGCGACTACATCAACGCGGTGTACGACTACCACAAGGCCATCGCCGCGCTGGAGCTGGCGGTGGGCCGGCCACTCCGCTAGTCGCGGGGCAGGGATCTCATGTCACGAGGCACCAAGATCGGTCTGACCGCGGTGGCGATCATCGTCATTGGCGGTACCTTTTTCGCCCTCGCCGCCGCGAAACGGGGTGGACGCGCCGTCGACGCCCGCCTCGAGACGGTGGGCCAGCGTGATCTGGTCGCGGCGGTTACCGCCAGCGGCCGGATTGAGGCCGAGAGTCAGGTCGACATCAGCTCCGACATCACCGGGCGGATCGTCAAGCTCGGGGTGAAGGAAGGCGACCTGGTCCAGAAGGGACAGTTCCTGGTCCAGATCGATCCGGCCCAGTACGAGTCGGCGGTCAAGCGCCTCGAAGGCCTGCTGGCATCCAGCCAGGCGACGCTGGTCCAGGCCCAGACCAACCGCGACCAGGCCAAGCGCCAGCTCGACCGGTGGGTCGAGATGCGGAAGATCAACACGGCGCTGGTCTCCCAGGAGCAGGTCGAGCAGTCGCAGCAGCAGTACGACGTCGGGGTGGCCAACTACAACGCCGCGCAGGCCGGCGTGGATCAGGCCAGGGGCTCGCTCTCCGAGGCCCGCGACCAGCTGGCCAAGACCCGGCTGGTGTCGCCGATCAGCGGCCGGGTGGTTCGGCTCCCGGTCGAGGAGGGCGAGGTCGCCGTGCCCGGCACCTTCTCGCGGGAGACCGGCCGGCTGATGACCATCGCCGATCTGTCGAGGATCCTGGCCAAGGTCAAGGTCGACGAGACCGACGTGGTCCGGGTCCAGATGGGCGACTCGGTCGAGGTGACCATCGACGCCTTCCCGGACAGCACCTTTGTCGGCCGGGTCACCAAGATCTCCAACGCAGCGACCGTCGCGTCGACCGCGACCTCGGGCAGCTCGACCGACCGGGCCGTGGACTTCGACGTCGAGGTGACCCTCGACAATCCGCCGGTGGCGATCCGGCCCGACCTCTCGGCCACGGCCCGGATCGTGACCGACACCCGGAGCCAGGCGGTCGCCCTCCCGATCATCGCGCTGACCGTCCGGCAGCACGAGGATCTGCCCAACGAGCTCAAGCCGGCCGGCGGCTCGGCCCCGGCCAGCTCGACGGCCGACCAGGAAAAGGACCGCGAAGGCGTGTTCGTGGTGCAGGACGGCGTCGCCACCTTCCGGCCCGTCAAAGTCGGGATCGCGGGCGACGAGTACTTCGAGGTGCTCGACGGCCTCAAGGTCGGCGACTCGATCGTCGCCGGCCCGTACCAGGTGGTGCGCGACCTCAAGGACTCCACCCGGGTCAAGGCGACCAAGACCGGGAATCCGGCCAAGCTGCCATGACCGACCTCGTCATTCAGGTCATCGATCTCGAGCGCGAGTACCTGCTCGGGGCCGAGCGGGTGCGTGCCCTCCAGGGCGTGTCGCTCGAGATCCGCCGCAACGAGTACGTGGCGATCATGGGGCCGTCGGGTTCCGGGAAGTCCACCATGATGAACGTCCTGGGCTGTCTCGACACGCCCAGCCGGGGGGAGTACTGGCTCAACGGCCAGGAAGTCTCGCGGATGTCGGACGACGCCCTGGCGCGGGTCCGGAACCGCGAGATCGGCTTCGTGTTCCAGACCTTCAACCTGCTCCCCCGGGCCAGCGCGCTCCAGAACGTGGAGCTGCCCCTGGTCTACGCCGGCATGCCGTCCCGCCAACGGCGGCAGCAGGCCCGTCAGGCCCTGGACCGGGTGGGGCTCGGCAACCGGATGGACCACCGGCCCAACGAGCTCTCGGGCGGCCAGCGCCAGCGGGTGGCGATCGCCCGCGCCCTGGTCAACGAGCCTTCCCTCCTCCTGGCCGACGAGCCCACCGGCAACCTGGACAGCACCACCAGCGCCGACGTGATGCGGGTGTTCGATCTCCTGCACCAGCAGGGGCAGACCATCGTGCTGGTCACCCACGAGTCCGACATCGCCGCGCATGCGGCCCGGGTCGTCACCCTCCGCGACGGCCGGATCGCCTCCGACGTCCGACAGGAGCGAGTCGAGGCGGCCTGATGCCGATCGTCGAAGCGCTCCGGATGGCCCTCACCACCCTCTGGGCCCAGAAGCTCAAGAGCTTCTTCAGCCTGCTCGGGGTGCTGATCGGCGTCACCTTCCTGATCGCAGTCGTGTCGATCGTGCAGGGCATGAACGTGTACATGGAGGACGAGTTCGCCAACCGGCTGATCGGCCTCAATACGTTCCAGGTCCGCCGGATGCCCAACTTCAACATGGGCAACATCACCGACGACATGTGGCGCGAGTGGATGCGCCGCCCCCGGATCAACGAGCAGGATGCCCAGGCCATCCGGACCAAGCTCGCCACCCCGGCGGTGTTCTCGCGGTACTGCGACGAGCAGCTCCCGATCATGGCCGAGGGCAAGACCGCGAAGCAGATTCGGGTCACCGTCACCGACCCGGCCTACTTCCGGATCAAGGACTGGGAGTTCGCGGCCGGCCGCCCCTTCACGCCCCAGGAGGCCAAGGTCGGGATGCCGGTCGTGGTGCTCGGCTTCGACGTGGCCGAGGGCCTCTTCCCCGGGGTCGATCCGCTCACCAAGAAGGTCACCATCGACGGGCTGCCGTACCGGATCATCGGCGTGGTCGCCAAGCAGGGAACCCTCTTCGGGATCTCGCTCGACAAGTTCGCGGTCGCCCCGTTCGACTCGCCGGCCCAGCGGGCCGCCTGCCGGTACGGTTTCATGGACGAGTTCCACGTCCAGGCCTCAGGCCCCGGGCAGATGACGCAGGCCGTGAACCAGACCGAGGAGATCATGCGGGTCCGCCGCCGCCTCCGGCCGAATCAGGGGGACAACTTCGCCCTCCAGACCGCCGAAGGCGCCCTCTCCGGCTGGCGGAAGATCTCGGCGGTCCTGTTCGCGGCGCTCCCCGGGCTGGTGGCGATCTCCTTGGTGGTGGGCGGGATCGTGATCATGAACATCATGCTGATGGCGGTGACCGAACGGACCCGGGAGATCGGGATCCGAAAGGCGCTTGGCGCCAAGCGACGGGACATCCTGGCGCAGTTCATCATCGAGTCGGCCACTGTCTCGGCCGTCGGCGCCGGGATCGGCATCGGCCTCGGGATCCTGCTCGCCTACACCGTCAAGGCCTTTACGCCGCTCCCGGCGGCCGTCGCGCCCTGGTCGGTGGGACTGGGGGTCTTCCTGGGCGTGTTCGTCGGAATGGTGGCCGGCGTCTACCCGGCCAACCGCGCCTCCAAGCTCGATCCGATCGACGCGTTGAGGGCCGAATGACCGGCGGAGTGATGGACTGGCGGGGCGGCGGCGCCCCCGCCCCGGCTCGGCGCCGGATCGGCCGGGTCAGCCTCCTCGATCCGGCCCGGCTCTTCGAAGGGGTCGGGATCGCGCTCGAGTCGATCCGGGTCAACAAGGCCCGGGCCGCCCTCACCATCTTGGGGGTGGCCATCGGCGTGATGGTGGTCATTGCGATGGCGTCGATGATCACCGGGATCAACAACGCGGTCAGCGGGATGATCGAGCAGGCCGGCCCCAGGACCTTTTTCGTCCAGCGGTTCTTCCGGGGCGGCGTCCAGGTGAGCGACGGCTCGGACGAGATGAGCCCCTGGCGGCGGAACCCGCCGATCACCGTGGCCGAAGCCCGGATGCTCCAGCGGCTCCCCGGCGTCGAACAGGTAGGGTGGCGCGAGGACACCGGAGGGCCGGTCTCGGCCGGCTCGGTCAACCTGAGCTCGGTCAACATCGTGGGCGCGACGCCCAACCTGCTCCGGGTGGCGGGGGGCACGCTCCGGGCGGGCCGGAACTTCACCCAGGTGGAGTTCGCCGCCGGGGCGCCGGTCACGCTCATCAACGACAACGTCGCCAAGCGGCTCTTCGGCCAGCTCGACCCCCTCGGGCGCCGGGTCAAGGTCAACGGCATTCCGATGACCGTCGTCGGCCTCTACGTCGAGGCCGCGAGCCTCTTCTCCGACTCCGACTTTCCGGTCGTAGTCCTGCCCCACACCACCTTCACCAAGGTGGCCGAGTTCGACCGCGGCTGGCTGATGGTCCTGGTCCGGCCCGCCGATACCGTCGCGGTGAGCGTGGCGCAGGACGAGGTCATCTCGGCCCTCCGCGCGAGCCGGGGCCTCGGCCCGGGGAAGGACAACAACTTTGCGATCGTCACCCAGGACAAGCTCCTGGAGACCTTCAACAAGGTCACCGGCGGCTTCTTCCTGGTGATGCTGGCCCTCTCCAGCGTGGGCCTCCTGGTCGGCGGCGTGGGCGTGGTGGCGATCATGATGATCTCGGTGACCGAACGGACCCGGGAGATCGGCGTCCGGAAGGCGCTGGGCGCCACCCGCCGGGAGATCATGTTCCAGTTCCTCGTCGAGGCCGCCACGCTGACGCTCCTCGGCGGCGCGATCGGCATGGCCCTGGGCGCTGGCATCGCGTGGGCGGTGCAGCACTTCACCCCGATCCCGGCCTCGGTCCCGCTCTGGTCCGTCGTCGCCGCCCTGGCGGCCTCGGCGGTGACGGGGGTGTTCTTCGGGCTCTATCCGGCGAACAAGGCGGCGAGGCTGGATCCGGTGGATGCGTTGAGGTACGAGTAGGGGGTTGGGAGGGATGGGGAGGGATGGGGAGGGGCGTGGCTAGGTGCCGGGGCCTGCCTTGATACGTCGGTAGAGCCGCCAGGTCAGGGCGGCGGCGCGAGCACGGAGGCCCTCGAGTTCGGCTGCGCGATCGGCCTCGAGGTACCCGAGGTCGTTGGCCAGGCGGATCCAGTACGAGAGCTCGGCCAGCGAGCCCACCGCGATTTCGAGAAACCGAGCGTACTCGCGTCGCCCTGACCGGGCGGCGCCTTCCGCGATGTTCGCGGCCGCCGAGGCGGCAGCCCGCCGACTCTGCCTCGTCAACCCGTAGCGCTCGTCCCCCGGCCACGCCCGGGTGAGCCGATACACCGAGAGCACCAACTCGTGGCACCGTTGCCAGGCGACCAACCGCTCGTAGACCCGCATTCATCAAACTCGATCGAAGCCCGGCACCCAGCGCACCAACTAAGCGCCTACCGGACCATTTTCCCGCCGCCTCCCCCCATCCCGCCCCATCCCTCCCCATCCCTCCCCGTCCCTCCCCGTCCCCGCCTACATTTCCCCCGTGCCCTACTTCGAAGCCATCCGCCTGGCCGTCGACGCCATTCGGACCGCCAAGCTCCGGTCGTTCTTCACCGTGCTCGGGATCGTCGTCTCAGTCGGCTTCCTGGTGACCGTCGTCGCCATCATCCAGGGGATGAACGCCTACGTCCGGGAGAACCTGACCGGGGCGATGATCGGCACCAACAGCTTCCAGGTCCGCCGGACGCCCATCGGGCTGGCACTCGCCTCCGACCAGGAGATGCGGCGGATCCGGATGCGGCCCCAGGTCACCGCGGAGGACGCCGCCGCCGTCGAGGCCGCGCTCCCCGACGCCGAGGCAGTGGCGCTCCAGACCGGATGGCCGACGCCCGCCGTGGACCTCCGCTACCGGTCCCGGACTATCGGCAGCGTCCTGGTGGTGGGGGTGACGCCGGGATACCAGACGGTGCAGGACTACCGGTTCGCCGCGGGCGAGCCGCTGACCGCGCCCGACATCCGGGAGCGCCGCTACGTCGCCGTGGTCGGCTACGACGTGGCCGACAAGCTGTTCGACGGACCGGAGCGCGCCATCGGACGGACCATCCGGGTCGGCTCCCTGCCCCTCCGGATCAAGGGCGTCGTGGAGCCCAAGGGCAGCATGTTGGGGCAATCGTTCGACGCGTTCGTGATGGTGCCGATCCCCACTTTCGAGACGATGTACGGGCGCCGGCTCACCACCACCGTGTCGGTCAAGATGCGCCATCCCGAGGAGATCGCCGACGCCATGGCGCGGGCCGAGGAGGCGATGCGGGTGGCGCACCGACTCCGGCCGTCGGAGGAGGACGACTTCACGGTCGACAAGGCCGATGCCCTGGTGGCCTTCTGGACCGCCCTCACCCAGGTGCTCTTTACCGTGGTGCCGGCGGTCGTGGCGATCGGGATCATCGTCGGCGGGATCGTGATCATGAACATCATGCTGATGGCGGTCACGGAGCGGACCCGGGAGATCGGGATCCGGAAGTCGCTCGGAGCCCGGGCCCGGGACATCCGGCGTCAGTTCCTGGTGGAATCCGTCCTTCTCTCCGCCATGGGCGGCGCCTTGGGGGTGCTCTCCGGGGCGGCGTTGGCCGGGCTGATCGCCCTGGCCAGCCCCCTGCCGGCCCGGGTTACGCCCTGGTCGGTGGCGCTCTCGCTCGCCCTCGGCGCCGGGACCGGCATCGCCTTCGGGGTGTACCCCGCGAGCCGGGCCGCCCGGCTCGATCCGATCACCGCGATGCGGGTGGAGGCCTGACGTGGTCCGGAACCTCGACGAGGGCGTCCGGATCGCGCTCGATTCCCTTCGGGCCAACAAGCTCCGGTCGTTCCTGACCATCCTCGGCGTGGTGATCGGGGTGTCCACGGTGATGACGATGGCGTCGATCGTGGAGGGGATCCGGGCCCAGATCTTCAACGCCCTGAACGCCGCCGTGCCGAACACGCTCTACGTCTTCCGGCTCCAGGCCGGGTCCTTCGTGAACCCGGACAACCTGCCGCCGGCGGTCCGGATCCGGCCGGTCCTCGACGACGCCGACGCCGCCGCGATCGAGAAGTCGCCCGCCGTCCGCCACGCCGCGCTCTGGGGCAAGACCCTCCGGCGGATCGAGCGGGCGGGAGCTCACACCCAGTCGACGACGGTCTTCGGCGGCGACGACCGATTCATGGACCTGATGGGCGGCACCCTGGTCTCCGGCCGCTTCTTCGTTCCATCGGAGATCAGGAGCGGCGCGCCGGTCGCGGTGCTGTCCGAAGAGGTCGCCGACAAGCTCTTCGGCCGGGAGCAGCCGCTGGGGAAGTACGTCCGGGTCAGCGACCGGGCCCTCCAGGTCATCGGCGTCTGGCGCCAGCCGGACAACGTCTTCGCGCCGCAGGGCACCGGCACCGGCCTGATCGCGCCGTTCCGGCTGGCCCAGAACAGCTTCCACCTGAACGAGACGATGGAGCAGTTCATCGTGGTGCTCGGCCGCGAGGGGCTCTCGATCGATGATGTCCGCGATCAGGTGACTGTCGCCATGCGGCGCCATCGCGGTCTCCGCCCCGGAACCGCGAACGACTTCGACCTGATCACCCAGGACCAGGTGCTGGAGGCGATGAGCAAGCTGACCGGGGCGTTCTTCCTGGTGATGGTCGCGCTGTCGGGGGTGGCCCTCCTGGTCGGCGGGATCGGCGTGATGGCGATCATGATGGTGTCCGTCACCAGCCGGACCAGGGAGATCGGCACCCGCAAGGCGCTCGGCGCCACCCAGCGGGAGATTCTCTGGCAGTTTCTGGTCGAGGCCGCCACCCTCACGATGGTGGGCGGGCTCCTCGGGATCGCCGCGGGCATGGGCTTCGGCGAGCTGGTCAAGTTCGCCCTGAAGATCGAGGCGCGCCCGCCGCTCTGGAGCGCGGTCGTGGCCGTCGCGGTCTCGGTTGGGATCGGGCTCGCGTTCGGCCTCTACCCGGCCAATCGGGCCGCCCGGATGGACCCGGTCGACGCGCTGCGCTACGAGTAACGCCCCCATTCACCCTGGAACGGACGATCCCGATGCCCGTCGACGTCCTCGCCATCGCCGCTCATCGTGACGACGTGGAGCTCACCTGCGCCGGGACCTTGATCCGGGCCCATGACCAGGGACATCGCACCGGCATCCTCGACCTCACGGCCGGCGAAACCGGCACCCGGGGAAACGCCGAGCTCCGAGCGACCGAGGCCGCCCGGGCGGCCGACGTCATCGGGGTGACGGAGCGGCGAAACGCCGGCCTGCCGGACGCCCATTTGGAGAACACCGAGGAGACCCGCCGGGTGGTGGTCGAGGCGATCCGCCATTTCGCACCGCGGGTGGTGATCCTGCCTTTTCCCGTCGGCCGGCACCCGGACCACCGGATCGCCTCGGAGCTCTCCCGCGACGCCTGCTTCCTGGCCGGCCTGGCGAAGTATCCCGCGGCCGGGACTGCCCATCGACCCTTCAAGATCCTCTACGCCCTGGCCTACCGCGAGGACCCGGTCAAGCCGACCTTCGTGGTGGACATCAGCGACCAGTTCGAGCGCAAGATGGCCGCCATCCGCTGCTACGCCAGCCAGTTCGACGACGCCGTGAGCGCCGGTGAGATCTTCCCGGCCGGGCAGAATCTCTACAACCTGATCGAGACCCAGAACGGGCACTACGGCTCCCTGATTCGGACCCGCTACGGCGAGCCGTTCTTCACTCAGGAGACCGTCCAGGTGGACGACGTCGTGGGGCTCGGCGTCCAGAGCATGTGACCCGGCCGCCAGGCGGTCAGAACTTGACCGCCAGAGTGACGGTGAGGGGAATCCTCGGCAGCTCCAGCGCGTTGCCTTCCCCGTCCAACGCCCACCCCATCCACTGGTAGGCGCCCGGGGGATGCAGCGAGCCCATGATCTTCGACGAAAAGGTCACCTCGAAGTAACTCCCGAAGTCGGTCATCTGCCGGGTCACGGGATAGGCCTGGGGCACGCCCACCGAGAGACCGTTCAGATCGGCCGTCTTGCCCATCAGGACGTCCTGGATCCGGTCCATGCCGCCGGCCGGATAGTAGAGATGAAGGCCGATGTCGACCTGCTCGGGCACCCCCTGACAGTCTCCCCCGGCGCCGAACGGATTGTAGCACACCGTCGCCGACGGCCGGTCCCACTCCACCCGATCCAAGCCGGTCATCCCCTGCCGGAACGACGTGAAGTTGTATTGGGTCTTGCTCGAGAGGTTGTTCTCGACCTGATAGGTAAAGTTGTGGCCGGCATCGGACCCGCCGTAGTACAGCGAGGTGACCCGATGCTCCATCATGTCGGGCACCAAGAAGCCCTTCGAGCTGGTTGTGAGCTGCTCCATCGAGGCGATGAAGGGCGTGGTGACGCTGTACGCGTAGTGGTTGGGGTAGGTACCGTCGAAGAGGTCGCTCAGGTGCTGGCGCCCAATCAGGAGCTTGGTCGGCAGCCCGAAGTCGAGCGCCACGCCGGCATCGATCAGCTTGTAGTCGTCATCGATGGTGTAGCTCGCCGTCATCGGGCTCCCGGCCACGAACTGGGCGTCGGATTGGTACCCCGTGACCGTGGGTGGGTTCGGATCGGACACGAAGTAGCGGGTGGCGACCAGGCTTTGATTGCCGGCCCCGTCGAGGGCGGTCAGGTCGTACCTGTACGTCGCGGAGACCGACAGGCTGGGCAGGAAGCGCCCCGTCGTGAACCCGATCGGTTGACACACGTTGTTCGCAAACGTCCCGGTCACGCACTGCTGCGCCGGCGTGAAGCTCGGTCCCCAGGCCGTTCCCGTCAGCCAATACGGGGTGGCCGCCAGCCCGCTTGCCCCTCCCGCCGGGGTCGGGTCGGTTCCGTCCCAGAGCAGCGGCTGGCCCGACAACGGGTTGATGGCGTTGGCGGGGATCCCGGTCTCCGCCCCGCTCATGTCGACGAAGTCGATGGTGGGCGGCGTGAAGTCGGTGCCGACCTGACGGAGGCTGCCCAGCCCGTCGGTCAGGTCGACCGTGACCGGCTGGCCGAACAGGTCCGAACAGTAGGCCCGCCCATAGAGGTTGGGACTGGCCGTCTCGATCCCGAGGTCCCCGGCCGTGTTGACGAAGGCCTGGGCGTCGAGCGCCGCCAGGGCGGCGGAGAACTTGAACTTGCAGTCGACCCCACCGACGCCCTCGTCCAGCACCTTGGGGTTGAGGCCCGTCCACGTGAAGCCGGTCGCCTGGGCCCGGGCCGCGAAGTCATAGCTCGACGGCAGCCAGACCGTGCCGCCGAGGTCGAACGCGTCGGCCGGAGCGGTCGGTGCCAGGTGATCGAAGTACCACTCGGCCAGAGGCAACCCGCCGAACCCGGGCTTTCCGTTCAGGAGCTCGACCGGCGTCGTGCCGGCGGCGGTGGTCACCGCCAGATTGGTGAGGCCGAACTTGCCCTCGCCGATCCCCGCCAGGTCGTTGGCGGTGAGCACGACGTTGAGCGCGCCGGCGGTCGCGTTCCCGCCGAACTGGGCCGGGGTCGACGGTCCCTGGAGCACCTCGATCCGCGAGAGCTCGCCCGAGAGTTGGGTCACCAGGCTGCCGTCGTAGGCGACGCCGGCCACCGTGGCGTCCAAGCCGCCGCCAAAATAGTCGATCCCGGTGACGGGGTTGGTGGCCTGCGGGCCGCCGGGCGTCCCCCGGATGACCGCGGCGGCCGGCGGATTGTTGGTGGTCCCCTGAACCGAGCCGGAACGGACGACGACGCCCCCGAGTTGGACCACGGCCACGTCGAAGAGATGGCTCGCGTTCGGGAGCCTGCCGATCACCTCGTCGCCGACCACGTCGATCGCTCCGGTGTTGCCCGCGATCGCCACGACGGCCGCCCTCGCCGCGGCTGGTCCCAGCGCCAGGCCGCTCTGGGCCACGCCGTCGACGATCTCCACGCTCCCGATGGTCACGTCGTCGGCCCGGGCTTCGAGCGTGCCGTTGAATCCGGTCGGCACGCTCAGATCGACCTGGAAGTCCACCACCCCATGGAGATCCGCCAGATTCGCCGGCTGTCCGTTCTGGGTGAGTCCGGTCAATTGGGCGTCCAGCACCGGCTCGGTAACCGTCACGCTCGCCGAGGCCGTGGCGCTTTGCCCGCTGATCGAGGCGGTGATCGTGGCGGAGCCGGCCGTGACGCCGGTCACCAGGCCGCTCGACGTCACCGTCGCGACGCTCTGGTCCGACGAGCTCCAGACCACCGAGCCGCTTCCGCCGCTGACGGTGGCCGAGAGCTGGCCCGTCTCGCCTACGGTGAGGCTCAGGCTGCTCGGACTGACCGCGATGGTGAGCGGGGGCGGGGGGGGCGGCGGGGGCGGTTCGGTTGGGCCCGACGAGCAGGCGACGGCGATGATCAGGCAGACGGCCGGGAAGGCCGCCCGAAGGGGTCGGCGGAGCATGGCAAGGCCTTTCGAAACGGTGGCTCGTCTGGCTACGCGAAAAACCCAGCCACACTCGGCCACGCCCCGCATTGCACTCCCTTGCCGCCGGCAATAACCTATGCTGCATCGATTCCGATCCGCCGGCCGGCCGGAGAGACCCCCGATGGAGGACACACCCCCACCACACCGGGAGCCTGGTGAGATCACCGGGCTGCTGCACCTCGCCGCCGAAGGCGACCGGGGCGCCTTCGATCGCCTCCTGCCCCTCGTCTACGTCCAGCTCACCGGCATCGCCCGGCGGCGGCTCCGGCTGGAGCGGACCGGGCACACGCTCGACACCGGCGCCCTCGTCCACGAGGCCTATCTCAAGCTGGTCGACCAGACCCGCGCGGACTGGCGGAACCGCCACCAGTTCTTCGCCGTGGCCTCGGAAGCAATGCGCCGGATCCTGATCGACTACGCGAAACGACGGCGGGCCGGGAAGCGGGGCGGCGGCGCGGGCCACGTGCCGCTCGACGACGCCGTCGACCTGCCCGACCATGACGTCTTCACCGACGGCCAGGCGGCCGAGCTCCTGGCCCTCGACGAAGCGATGAACCGACTGGCCGACTTCAATCCGGACGGCGCCCGGATCGTGCAGTATCGCTTCTTCGGCGGGCTGTCGAACGACGAGGTCGCGGCGATGATGGGAACCTCAGAACGGACCGTCCGCCGGGCCTGGACCGTCGCCAAGGCGTGGCTCCGGCACGAGCTGACGGACGCCCTCGACGGCGGCCCCGGCACCCTGCTCCACCCCGACCCCACCGGCTGACCGACCGTGGACGCCGTCCGCTGGCAACGCCTCGAAGCGCTCTGCGCCGCCGCCCTGGACCGGCCCCCCGGGGAGCGCCCCGCCTATCTCGACCAAGCCTGCGGCGACGACCGCGAGCTCCGCCGCGAGGCCGCCGCCCTGCTCGCCGCGGCCGACGAGGACCCGGGCTTCCTGGAGCGACCGTTGGTCGACTGGCGCCCCCTCGGCGAGCGGGTCGGGCCCGCGGATGCCCCGCTGCCCGAAGCCATCGGTCCGTACCGGGTCATCCGACTCCTGGGCCGGGGCGGCATGGGCGAGGTCTATCTGGCCGAGCGGACCGCCGACGGGGTAACCCGGAGCGTCGCCCTGAAGGTGATCCGTCGCGGGATGGTGACCGACGAGGTCCTCGAGCGCTTCCGGCTCGAGCGCCGGATCCTGGCCAGCCTCGACCACCCCAACATCGCCCGGCTCCTCGACGCCGGCGCCACCGACGACGGCCGTCCCTACTTCGTGATGGAGTCCGTGGAGGGTCGCCCGATCGACGAGTACTGCGACGCCCACCAGCTGACCGTCTCCGAGCGGCTCTCGCTGTTCCAGGTGATCTGCGGCGCGGTCCAGCACGCCCACCAGGCCCTGGTGGTCCATCGCGATCTCAAGCCCCGGAACATCCTGGTGACCGCGGGCGGCGTCCCGAAGCTCCTCGACTTCGGGATCGGGAAGGTCCTGACCGGCTCGGAGTCGCTCGGGCCCGGGCTCGAGACCCGTACCGAGATCCGCCTGCTCACCCCCGAATACGCGGCCCCCGAGCAGGTCGCCGGACAACCGGTCACCACCGCGACCGACGTGTACGGCCTGGGGATCCTCCTCTACGAGCTCCTGACCGGCCGCCATCCCTACCTCTTTGGGGGCGAGTCCCTGGCCGCGATCGAGCACGCCGTGAGGGAGACCCTGCCCCCTCGCCCCAGCACCGCCGTCACCGGGGGCCCCGCCCCCGGCGAGGCCAGCCGTCGCCGCCGGACCGACTCGCCGCACCTTCGCCGCCGGCTCCAGGGCGACCTCGACAACATCGTCCTCAAGGCGCTTCGGAAGGAACCGGACCGGCGCTACGGCTCGGCCGCCGCGCTGGCCGAGGACATCCAGCGCCATCACGACGGCCTCCCAGTTCGGGCCCGCCCCGACACCTGGGGCTATCGCAGCCGGAAGTTCGTCCGCCGGAACGCCGCCTGGGTAGCCGCGGCCGTGATCGCCTTCCTGGGGCTGACCAGCACCACCGCCGTCACCCTGGTTCAGTCCCGTCGGGTGGCCGAGGAGTCGGCGCGGGTCACTCGGGAGCGCGACAAGGCGCTCGAGGTCCGCGGCTTCCTGTTGGAGATGTTCGGCGCCACCGGGGCCGACCAGGCGGTCGGCGATACGGTCTCCGTCCGGGGCCTCCTCGACCGCCAGGCCGCCAGCCTGGAACGGGAGTACGGCGACCGGCCCGAGCTCCAGGCCGACATGATGGAGGTCCTGGCCGAAGGTTACGACCGGCTCGGCCTCTACCGGCAGGCCGAGCCGCTGGCTCGGAAGGCGCTCGCCTTCCGGCGCACCCGCGACGATCCGGCGGCCCTCGCCGCGTCGCTCAACCTGACCGGATGGATCACCCACGAGCTGGGCCGCTCGAAGGCGGCCGAGCCGATGCTCCGCGAGGCGGTCGCGATCCGACGGACCTCCGGCACTCCGGGCCGGGCCGACTTCTCGCGCTCGCTCAACGATCTCGGCGTGGTGCTGAACGCCCTGGGCCGCTACGCCGAAGCCGACACCGTGCTGACCGAAGCGCTCGCCATCCGTCGCCAGGACCTGGGCGACGAGCACCTGGCCGTGGGCATCACCGCCAACAACCTCGCCGCCGCCTACTACTACCAGTCCCGGATCGACGACGCCATTCGGGTGCAGGAGCTCGCCCTTCGAGCGCTCCGGGCCACCGTCGGCCCCGACCATCAGCGGTCGGTGGTGGCGCTGAGCAACCTGGCGGCCTTCAAACGGGCCGCCGGCCAGTGGACCTCGGCCGAGGCCGACTACCGCGACCTGCTGGCCCGGCAGACCCGGCTCCAGGGCCGGGACCACCCGGTGACCGCGCGGGTGGAGCTCTCGCTCGCGACGGCGGTCATGGAACGCGCCGCCGGCCCCGGCGCCGACTCGGTCCGGGCCGAGGCCGAAGGTCTGCTCCGTGAAGCCCTGGCCTCGTTCCGGACCCACCTGGGCAACGGCCACCCTCAGGTGGGGATGGTCCTCGACCGGCTGGCGTCGGTCGTGATCGATCGCGGTCGCCTGGCCGAAGCCGAGAGCCTCGAGAACGACGCGCTCAGGATCCTCCGCGCCAAGCTGGGCAACGCGAATCCGAACACCGCCTCCGCGGTGCAGCGCCTGGCGTTGGTTCGCTGGCGCCAAGGGTCGCGCGAGCGGGCGGTCCAGATGCAACGCGACGCGGTGGCTTCGCTGGTCGAGGCCGTGGGCGACCGGCATCCGGAGACGGGGAAGGCCCGGGCCGTGCTCTGCGACTACCTCGTGGCCCGCCGGGACGACCTCACCGCCGCCCGCGACGTGTGCGCCGCGGCCGCGACCACCCTCCAGACCGCTCCGGCGGGCTATCGACCGCTGGCGCTCCTCCCCACCCTCCGGCTCGCCGAGGCCGACCTGGCGCTCGGACGGAGCGCGGTGGCGGATTCCATTCTCGGAGCGGCTCGACCCACCGTCACCCAGCTTCGGCCCGACGCGCTGGAACGCCGGATCCTCGATTCGCTCGAGGCCGCTGTTCGGGACTCCGGGCCGGGGCCTAAATCCGCAACGCACGATCCGACAGGCGGATAGCCTGATCACCCGGCCGGTCCGGGCCGGGGCCGGAACTCCTAAACCTTTCCGTTACAACGGTTTCGGGCTATAATCTCCCCTCATGGAGCCGCCCGTTTATCTCGATCACGCCGCGACCACCCCGGTTCGTCCGGAGGTCGTCGAGGCCATGCTTCCTTTCCTCGGCGCCACCTTCGGGAATCCATCCAGCGCGCATCGCTTCGGCCGGAACGCGCGGGCCGGTCTGGAGCAGGCCCGGCGCATGGTGGCCGAAGCGATCGGAGCCGAGACCAACCAGGTCATCTTCACGTCGGGCGGCACCGAGGCCGACAACCTCGCCCTGATCGGCGCGGCGATGGCAGCCCGCGAACGGGGCGACCCGATGCGGGTCGTCACCACCCTGGCCGAGCACAAGGCGGTCCTCGCCGCCGCCCATCGGGTGGCCGAGCTCGGCGGCGAGGAAGCCTTCCTCCCGGTCGACGGCGACGGCCTGATCTCGCTCGACGCCCTCGACGCCGAATTGGCCCGGAAGCCCGCGGTCATCTCCGCCCTGTGGGTCAACAACGAGACCGGCGTCCGCCAGCCCATCGAAACGATCGCCGGGCGCTGCGCCGACGCCGGGGTGCCCTTCCACTCCGACGCGGTCCAGGCCTTCGGAAAGGTGCCCGTCTCGCTCGGCAAGGCCCCCTGCAGCATGATCACCCTGTCCGGGCACAAGATCGGCGCGCCCAAGGGCATCGGCGCGCTGGTGGTCCGCGACCGGAAGGCGGTCATGGCACAGGTGGTGGGCGGCGGCCAGCAGTTCGGGATCCGGCCCGGGACCGAGAACGTGGCCGGGGCCGTGGCCCTCGGGCGCGCGGCTCAGCTGGCCACGGCGGAGCTGGACCAGCACCAGGCCCAAATGGAACGCCTCCGCGATCGGCTGATCGGCGGGTTACGGGCGATCGTGCCCGACCTGGTGGTCAACGGCGAACGGGCGCCCCGGGCGCCGCACGTCGTCAACGTCTCGGTGCCCGGCGCCGACGGGCAGGCCCTCCTGATGCACCTCGACCTGGCCGGGATCGCCGCCTCCGGCGGCTCGGCCTGCTCCACCGGCTCGGCCGAGCCGTCGCACGTGTTGCTGGCGATGGGCGTTCCCCATACGCTGGCCGCGGGGGCGATCCGGTTCAGCCTGGGCCGGGAGACCACCGAGGCGGAGACCGACCGCGTGCTCGCGGTCTTCCCCCCGGTAGTCGCCAAGGTCCGCCAACTCACCGCCGTACTCGGCCGTGGCTGAGAAGGTCCTGGTCGCGATGTCCGGCGGAGTCGACAGCTCCGTCGCCGCCGCGCGCCTGGTCGACGAGGGGCACGACGTCGTGGGCGCCACGATGAAGCTCTTCTGCTACGGCGATTCCGTCCCTGATCGCCCCTGCTGCTCCCTCGACTCGATCCAGGACGCCCGCGACGTCGCCCACGCCCTCGGGATTCCGCACTACGTGCTGAACCTCGAGGATCGCTTCGGCCGCCAGGTGATCGACAACTTCGTGAGCGAGTACAGCCGCGGCCGGACCCCGATTCCCTGCGTCCGGTGCAACTCGTTCACCAAGTTTCGCGACCTCCTCGCCCACGCCGACGCGCTGGGCTGCGATGCGATCGCCACGGGACACTACGCCATCGCTCGGGACGGCATTCTCTCCCGCGGCACCGACCGCGCCAAGGACCAGAGCTACTTTCTCTGGGGCATCCCCCGTGAGGTCGTGGCCCGGATGCGAACCCCGGTCGGCGACCTCACCAAGGCCGAGACCCGCGCCCTGGCCCGGCGGCTCGACCTCGGTACGGCCGACAAGCCGGAGTCGGTCGAGATCTGCTTCGTCCCCGACGACGACTACGTGGGTGTCCTGGAACGGCACCTGCCCGCCGACGCCCCCGCCCTCTCGCCCGGACCGGTCCTGACCACCAGCGGCAAAGTGCTCGGCGAGCATCGCGGGTTCGCCCGATACACCATCGGCCAGCGGCGCGGGTTGCCGGGCGGCTCCCGGGAGCCGCTCTACGTGCTCGGCATCCGCCCGGACGACCGCGCGGTGGTGGTCGGGAGCGAGGCGGAGCTCGACGGCTGGTCGCTCCGCCTCGACGAGGTGAACTGGCTGGCCGACCCGCTCGGCGTCGGCGACCGGTGCGAGATCCAGGTCCGGTATCGAAGCCGCCCGGTCCCAGCCACGGTTCGGGCCACCTCGGGCTCCACGATCGAGCTGGCGCTACACCAGCCGGCCCGGGCCATCACACCGGGGCAGTCGGGGGTGATGTACGACGGCGAGCGACTGCTCGGTGGAGGAGTGATCGGATGACGAGAAACGGGCTCCTGCTGGCGTTGCTCACCGTCCTGCCGTCCGCCGGCCTGACCGCCCAGGCCACCCCAGCCGCCCAAGGCGCCCAGGGCGCCCGTCACCCGATGACGGTCGACGACTTCCTCGGCCTCAAAGTCGTCGGAGCCCCCGCCCTCTCGCCCCAGGGCGACCGGGTCGTCTTCACCGTGTCGACCCCATCGCTCGAGGCCAATCGCAACCTCACCAAGATCTGGCTCTACGATCTGACCAAGGAGACCACCCGGCCGCTCACCGAGGGCGACGGGTCCGACTTCTCGCCCCGCTGGACCCGGGACGGCGGGTCGGTGGCCTTCCTGTCGACCCGCGACGGGTCACCCCAGGTCTGGCGGATGCGCGCCGACAGCGGCTCGGCCACCCGGCTCACGTCCATCGCGACGGGTGTCAGCCAGTTCTTCCTCTCGCCCGACACCACGGCGCTCTTCGTGGTGTCGGACGTGAAGTGGCCCGCCGACCAGGAGCTGGACCGGCGGCAGAAGGCCTATCCGACCGACGCTCGGCTCTGGACCGGCCTGTTCTACCGCCACTGGACCGAGTGGCGGGTGGGCCAACGGCAACATCTCTTCCAGGTCACGCTCGCCGACGGCACGCTCACCGACGTCACCCCCTTCGACCGGGACGTGCCCACGCTGGCCCTGGGTGGCGACGACGTCGCCCTCTCGCCGCTCGGGACCGAGCTGGCCATCGTCTTCAATCCGGATTCCGTCGTCGCCACCAGCACCAACAACGACATCTTCCTGGTCGGCCCGGACGGCTCCGGCCTGACGGCGATGACCGACAATCGGGGGAACGACTACAACCCGACCTACTCGCCCAACGCGCGGTGGCTCGCCTACCTCTCGATGGCCACCCCCGGCTTCGAAGCCGACCGGGCCCAGATCATCCTCTACGATCGCGCCACCGGCGAGCGCCGCCCGCTGACCCCGGACTGGGACGTGCCGGTCCAGAGCCTGCTCTGGACGCCCGACGCCCAGGCCTTGATCGTCGAGGTCGAGGAGCACGGCGCGCACGACCTCTACCGGGTCACGGTGCCGGACGGGCGCCGGACGCCGCTGGTCGTCGGTGGAGTCAACACCTCGGCCCAGATCTCGGCGGCCGGTGACCGCCTGGTCTTCCTGCGCCAGACCGGCACCATGCCGCCGGAGCTCTACGCGCTCGACCTCGACGGCACCCGGGCCGGCATCCGCCAGCTCACCTCGGTCAACGCCGCGGCCCTCGCCCGGCTCGACCTGCGGCCGCTCGAGGCGTTCCGCTACCGAGGCGCCCTGGGCGACACCATCAGCGGCTGGCTGATGAAGCCACCCGGGTTCCAGCCCGGCCGGACCTACCCGGCGGTCTACCTGATCCACGGCGGCCCCCAGGGCGCGTGGCTCGACTCGTGGCACCAGCGCTGGAACTACGCCATGTTCGCGGCCCGCGGTTACGTGGTGGCCGCCGTGAACTTCCACGGCTCGACCGGCTACGGGCAGGCCTTCACCAACAGCATCTCCGGCCACTGGGGCGACATTCCCTCCGAAGACGTGATCAAGGGCCTCGACTGGCTCGCCGCCCAGCCGTTCGTCGACTCGACCAGGATCGGCGCCGCCGGCGCGTCGTACGGCGGCTACATGATCTACTGGCTCGCCGGACACACCGACCGCTTCAAGACCCTGGTGGCCCACGACGGCGTCTTCAACACCGAGAGCATGGCCGGTTCCACCGAAGAGCTCTGGTTCCCGATCCACGAGTTCGGCGGGCCGGTCACCTCGCCGGGAGGACGGGCCCTCCTCGAGCAGTGGTCGCCGGCGCGGTTCACCGACCGGTGGAAGACCCCGATGCTCATCGTCCACAGCCAGCTCGACTACCGGGTCGACGTGTCCGAGGGTTACCAGGCCTGGACCGCGCTCAAGCTCCGCGGGCTGCCCGGGAAGTTCCTCTCCTTCCCCGACGAGGGGCACTTCGTGGTCAAGCCGAGAAACCGCCGGCTCTGGTGGGGTGTGGTGCTCGACTGGCTCGATCAGTACCTCCGCCCCGATCGCCCGTGACGCACTCGTTGCAGCCCGACGTTCCGGTGCGGGATATCGTCCCCGCCACGCCGGCGGTCACCCCAGCGGCCGCCGACCTGCGCCGCCCGTCCCTCTACATCAATCGCGAGCTGTCCTGGCTGGAGTTCAACCGCCGGGTCCTGCACGAAGCCCTCGACGCCCGGACACCGCTCCTCGAGCGAGTCAAGTTCCTCGCCATCTTCTCGTCCAACCTCGACGAGTTCTTCCAGGTCCGGGTCGCGGGCCTCCGGAAGCAGGTCGCGGCCCGGTTCCAGGAGCCCACCGCCGACGGCCTTACCGCCGAGGAGCAGCTCGGAGCCATTGCCGCGCTGGTCCGCGAGCTGCAGCAGCAGCACGACCGCTGCTTTCTCCAGGACGTGCTCCCGGCGCTCCGCGCCGCCGACGTCGAGATCGTCACCGCGTGGGGCGACCTCGACGCCGCCGACCGGACCTTCCTGAGCCGGTATTTCTCGGCCCACGTGTTTCCGGTTCTGACCCCGCTGGCGGTCGACCCGGCCCACCCCTTCCCCTACATCTCCAACCTGAGCGTGTCGCTCGCGGTGGTGCTTCGGGGATGGGACGGCGAAGAGCGGTTTGCCCGGGTCAAGGTCCCCAAGATCCTGCCCCGATGGGTGAGCCTCCCGGGCCGGCACCGGTTCGTGCCGCTCGAGCAGGTCATCGCCGGGCACCTCGACGCGCTCTTCCCCGGGATCGAGATCCTGGGCGCCTTCCCCTTCCGGATTACCCGCAACACCGATCTCGAGATCGACCCGGAAGAGGCCGAAGACCTGTTGTCGTTCATTCAGGAGGAGGTCCGGAACCGTCGCTTCGCCGAGGTGGTCCGGCTCGAGGTCGATCCAGCCACGCCCGACTCGCTCCGGCAGCTGCTGATGGCCGAGCTCAACGCCGATCAGGAGACCGACGGCCTGGCGCTGACCCGGGAGGACCTCTACGAAGTGGCCGGTCTGCTCGACACCAGCGACCTGATGGCGCTGGCCAGTCTCGAGCTGCCGGGACTCCACGACCCCCCGCACGTCCCGGTGACGCAGCCGCGGCTCCAGGGCGGGCGCAACCTGTTCGAGGTGATCCGGGAGGGCGACCTCCTGCTCCACCACCCGTACGACAGCTTCGCCACCTCGGTCGAGCGCCTGCTCCAGGCGGCCACCGAGGATCCCGACGTGCTCGCCATCAAGATGACCCTCTACCGGACCGGGGGCGATTCACACATCGCCCGGCTCCTGACCGCCGCCGCCGAGCGGGGCAAGCAGGTCGCGGTGCTGATCGAGCTCCAGGCCCGATTCGACGAGGAGAACAACATCCGGTGGGCCCAGCGGTTCGAGGACGCCGGGGTGCACGTGAGCTACGGCGTGAGCGGGCTCAAGACCCACGCCAAAGTGATCCTGGTGGTCCGGCGGGAGGGGGAGTCGATCCGCCGGTACGTCCACATCGGAACCGGCAACTACCAGCCCAAGACCGCCCGGCTCTACACCGACTTCGGGCTCTTCACCGTCGACCCCGACCTCGGCGCGGACCTGACCGACCTCTTCAACGTCCTCACCGGGTTCGCCGCCCCGAGCGGCTATCGCAAGCTGATCGTGGCGCCCGGCGGACTGCGGGAGAGCCTGACCCGGTTGATCAGCCGGGAGATCGAGCACGCCCGCGCCGGTCGGCCCGCGCGGATCCTCGCCAAGATGAACTCCCTGGTCGATCCCGACCTGATGGTCGCGCTCTACGAGGCGTCCCACGCCGGCGTCCAGGTCGACCTGATCGTGCGCGGCATCTGCTGCCTCCGGCCCGGGCTGCCCGAAGTGAGCGAGCACATCCGGGTCATCTCGATCATCGGACGGTTCCTCGAGCATTCCCGCGCCTGGTGCTTCCTGAACGCCGGCGACCCGGAGGTGTTCATCAGCTCGGCCGACTGGATGCCGCGGAACCTCGATCGCCGGATCGAGGCCGCCTGCCCGGTCGAAGACCCGGCCCACCGGCAGACCATCCGTGACCTGTTGGAGCTGATGTGGCGGGACAACCGGCAGGCGTGGGACCTGGGGTCGGACGGGACCTGGCGCCAGCGCACCCCGGGCGAGGAGCCCGAGCGGGCCACCCACTGTACCTTGATCGAGCGCTACCGCGACGAGGGCAAACCGCCCACCCTCAGCTGACCATCCCCGAGGCTTCGGCGAACTTCCGGAACAGCTCCTCCTCGTCCGGCGTCAGCTTGTCCGGCATGTCGACCCGGATCTCGACCAGCTGATCGCCGCGCTGGTCGCCCTTCGCGATCCCCATCCCCTTCATCCGGAACTTCTTCCCGGGCTGCGTCGCGGGCGGAATCCGCAACACCACCTTGCGGCCGTCGATGGTCCGGACCCGGACCTTGGTACCGAGCACCGCCTGGGCCAGGTTGATCGGGATCTCGCAGAGCACGTCGAGACCCTCACGCCGGAAGAACCGGTCCGGCTGCACCTCGAAGGTCACCAGCAGATCCCCGGGCTTGCCGCCCGGCTGGCCCGGCTCGCCCTGCCCCTTGAGCCGGACCTTGGTCCCGCTGTCCGTCCCGCCCGGGACCGTGATCATCACCGTCCGCTCGGTCCGAATCTCCCCTGCACCGCCGCAGGTCGGGCACTTCTCCGACGGCACCTTACCGCGGCCACGGCAGAGCGGACACGGCCGGTTGACCGCGAAGCCGCCCTGACCGAACGAGATCGTCCCTCGCCCGTGACACTCGGGACAGGTCGAGACGCTCGCACCCGGCGCCGCCCCGCTCCCCCCGCAGGTAGTGCACGGGGCGTTGAGCGGAATGGTGATCGGTACCTTCCCGCCCAACGCCGCGGTCCGGAAGGGGATGGCGACCACCGTCTCCAGCGTCTGCCCGCGGGGCTCCTGGTGCTTCCCCTTGCCGAAGATCGACGAGAAAATGTCGCCCAGCCCCATCGACCCGAAGTCGCCGAAATCGAAGGCCTCCGAAAACCCGCCCTGCGGTTGGCCCTGGCCCCCAGGCCCCCGCGACGCCGTCCGGCCGCTGAAGTCGAAGGCACCCAGACGGCGCATGTGGTCGTACTTCTTCTTCTTCTCGGGATCCGACAGCACCCCGTGCGCCTCGGAGATCTGCTTGAACTTCTCGCCGGCCGCCGGGTTGTTGGGGTTGGCGTCCGGATGATACTGCTTGGCCAGCCGACGGTAGGCCTTCTTGATCTCGGAGGGGGAGGCCGAGTCGGGCACCCCGAGGACCTGATAGAAATCCTGATTGGCCACGGTCAGGCGTGTCCCTCGGCGGAGTACACCTGGACCCGCGCCGGCCGGACCAGGTTGCCCTTGAAGTCGTACCCGACCTGGAAGGTGGCGCTGACCGTGTGGTCCTGCGCCGGGGTCGGCGGCGGCAGCACCGACACCGCCTCCGAGCTGGTAGGATCGAACCTCTGGCCCACCGGATCGATCCGCTTGAGCCCCGCCAGCTCCAGCTCCTTGCGGAGCTTGCGGTCCACCAGCTCGATCGCCTGACGGATCGGATCGTCCGAGGCGCCGGACTCCGCCCCGACCACCCGGTCGAGGTCGTCCAGCACGTCGACCAGCCGCATCACGAAGGCGGCCTGGGCCTTGTCGGCCAGATCGATCCGCTCGCGGGCCACCCGCTTCCGGAAGTTGTCGAAGTCCGCCGCTAACCGGAGATAGCGGTCGTTGGCCTCGGCCAACTGCTCCTCCAGACGCCGGACCGCATTCTCGGCCGGCTCGACCGGGACCCCGCCGGAGGGCACCGCCTCCGTCTGATCGGCCGGGATCTCGAACCCCGGCAAGGCCTCGTCCAGGCTCGCATCTTCCTCGAAGGGTCGTTCGTCAGTCACGCGCTTCCATCCAGTCATTTCGACACAAGAAGGCCCGGACGCCCCAGCGGTCGAGGCGCAACTCCGTGGCCAGGCGATCAATCGTTTGCCCCGACTACGGCAATGGTCGTTCCCGGTTTCGCTGTCAATCTGACATGAACGGGGACGGTGGTAAAGCTGGCGCCGAGGGGCGATCGACGGTAGTTTGTATTTCAAACTAGTCTGCGTGGAGATCGCGATGCCTGCCGCCCCGACCCTCGGCGTGCCGCCCGAGCCGGGCGTCTCGGCCATCGCCGCGATGGCGCTCTTGCTGGGCGCCGCTCGGCCGGTTCGGTTCCTGAGTCGGGTCCCCAAGCTCCCGGACGCCCGTGCCGCGTCGTGAGCGGGTCCGGCCGGCGCCCGACGTCGAGGTCATCGCCGAGCTCGACCGGACGATCCACGCGCCGGCCCGGCTCATGATCCTGGCGCACCTGGCGGTGATGGACGGGACGGACTTCAACTACCTGCTTCGGGTCACCGGGCTGACCCGCGGCAACCTCTCGACCCACCTGACCAAGCTCGAGGCGGCGGGGTACGTTCGGATCACCAAGGAGTTCGTCGAGCGGATCCCCCGCACCTTGGTCCAACTGAGCCCGGAGGGTCGGGAGGCGGTGTCTCGCTACCGGGACGCCATGCGCCGGGTGGTCGACGATCTGCTGGCGCCCCGACCGAAGCCGGCCAGCTGAGCGCAGTCACCCGACGCCAGTCACCCGGCGCCAGAGGCCGTGCAGCGCCGCCTGGGCGGCCCTGGCCTGCACGTCGTGCCGTGAGCCCGGGAGACCGACCCGCACGGCATCGATCGCGCCGTTTGCCCCGAAGCCGAACCACACCGTCCCCACCGGCTTCTCCGCCGTCCCGCCGTCCGGTCCGGCGATCCCGGTAATCGCCACCGCCACGGAGGCTCCGGTCCGCCTCAAGACTCCGTCCACCATGGCCCGGACCACCGGCTCGCTCACCGCGCCATGCTCCGCCAGCACCGTCGGTGGGACGTCCAGCAGCCCGGATTTCACCTCGTTGGCGTAGGCGATCACCCCGCCGAGAAAAACGTCCGACGCCCCCGACACGGCGGCCACCCGACTTCCGATCAGGCCACCGGTGCAGGATTCCGCCACCGCCAGCGTCAGGCCCCGGCGCCGGCACTCGGCCAGGAGCACCGCCGCGAGATCGTCGTCGCCGGTCCCGTACACGTGCCCGGGGAACACGGCCCGGAGCCGATCGGTCGCCGCGGCGAGCCGGGCGCGGGCCTCCGCGGGCGGGAGCCCCCACGCGGTGAGCCGAAGGTCGACGCCGTCGTAGCCTGGGAGATAGGCCACCGAGAGCGGCGCCAGCTCGGCCTCGAGGGGCCCCACCCGCTCGCCCACGGTCGACTCGGGGAGGCCGGTGGTCCGAACCATCGTCGACACGATCGGGGCACCGGCGTTCCCCCGCCCGACCAGGCGGGGAATCACTTCTTCCACCAGCAGGCCCCGCATCTCGTAGGGTACGCCGGGCAGGAGAATCACTTCACCCGGCGCCCCGACGAGCCAGAGCCCCGGGGCCGTCCCCCGGCGGTTCCTCAGCACCTGGGCCCCTCGGGGCACCTCGGCCTGGGTCCGGTTGGTGGGCGAGATGCGGCGACCGAGCTTGGCGAAGCGGGCCACCAGGTCGTCCCAGATCGGCTCCTGGAGCTCCAGCGGAGCGTCGAAGAGATCGGCCACGACCTTTTTGGTCATGTCGTCCCGGGTGGGGCCGAGCCCACCGGTGGTGACCACCAGCCGGCCGCGGCTCAGCCCCTCCGCCACGGCCGCCCGGATCTCGGCCGGGTCGTCCCGGACCGACGTCCGGCGGACCAGCCGGACCCCCACCTCGGCCAAGCGCTGGCCCGCGAAGGCGCCGTTGGTGTCGACGGTGAATCCCAGCACGAGCTCGGTGCCGATGGTGACAAGTTCGATTTCCATGGGTGCCGGACGTCCGAGCGAGAGCGGAGTCCAAGATAGCGGCCCCCGCGCCAGGAGGCTCGGTCCGGGCGAACGGGGTAAGTCGGAGTGGCTAGGGGGTGAGTAGGGGTGAGTAGGGGTGAGTAGGGGCGAGTAGGGGCTGAGTAGGGGCTAGGCCCGAGTAGCAGTGAGCCTGGGCCGGGGGGCGGCACAACTGCCCACTCACGACTCCCTCCCTAGTCCCTGCTCCCTACTCCCAACTCCCTACTTAAGAAGATTCCGGTAGCGGTAGAGATAGATGATGAAGGAGTAGACCGTGAGGATGGTGGCCAGCGCCAGCGTCACTGCCACGAAGATCCCGTGGAATTCCTTCCAGTACTGCCAAAAGGAACTCTGGCTCAGCTTGAGCGGTACCCAGGCGTCGCGGAAGGCGAACCAGAGGATGGTGCCGCCGATGAAGATGTTCTGGACCACGGTCTTGAGCTTGCCCGGTCCCTGGGCAGCGATCACCACCCCCCGCTTCTCGGCCCACCAGCGGAACAGGGTCATGGCCAGCTCCCGCCCGATCAGCAGGAGGCACACCCACAGCGGAATGCTCCGCCAGACCGGGATGGCGTAGAGCTGCTGGCGTTGCTGCGAGATGTAGTAGATCGGGACCAGGGTGGCGAAGAGCAGCAGCTTGTCGGCGATCGGATCGAGGACCTTGCCGAGGTCGGTCACCAGACCCCGGCGGCGGGCCATCCGGCCGTCGATTACGTCGGTGACCGCGGCCGCGACGAACACCCCAAAGGTGGCGAGCTTGAACCAGTAGCCCTCGATGAACGGCAGAAAGGCGACGATCGGGGTGATGGCGATCCGGCCGATCGTCAGCATGTTGGGCAGGGTCCAGACCGACCGCTTCATGCTACCCCAGCGTCTTGAGCACGAGCTTGCTGACCGACCGCAGCGTGTCGAACACGCCTTCCCCCCGCACCGCCATCGCCTCGAAGTAGGGTGCCCGCTCGATCCAGGTGCCGTCGAGCTGCTCGACCAGGAACTCGTCCGGGCGGTCGGGGTTGACCACCGTCTTCTGTTTGGCGGCGTCCTCGACCGGCCAGCCCGGGTTGAGGTTCTCCTGGAGCTCGTCGATCGGCGCGGCGTTGGGGAGGTCGCGCTTGTTGTACTGGATGATGAAGGGAATCTTGGTGAGGTCGTAGCCGTGCTGAAGCAGATTGTCGTAGAGGTTCTGCATCGACTCCACGTTGGCTTCCATCCGCTCGATCTGGCTGTCGGCCACGAACACCACGCCGTCGACCCCCTTCAGGATCAGCTTGCGCGAGGCGTTGTAGTAGACCTGGCCGGGCACCGTATAGAGGTGGAACCGGGTCTTGAAGCCCCGGATGGTGCCCAGGTCCACTGGGAGAAAGTCGAAGAAGAGGGTCCGCTCGGTCTCGGTTGCGAGCGAGATCATCTTGCCCTTCGAAGCGGGCGCGACCTTCTCGTAGATGTACTCCAGGTTCGTGGTCTTGCCGCCCAGACCCGGACCGTAGTACACCAGCTTGCAGTTGATTTCTCGTGACGCGTAGTTGATGAGCGACATTCGCCCTGGGCCTCACGTCCCGAAGAGTTTGTCGATTTCGTCCTCCGCCTCGCCCACGAACTCCGCCTCCAACCGCGGCGCTTGCCGTTCCTCGGGCCGGTCGAACAGCTCGTGGAACACCGCGTTCAGCCGCTCCACCACCGACCGGACCCGGAGCTTCACCAACCCCAGCGTCGTGCGGTTGTCGAACAGCACCACCAGGATTACCCGGCGGGCCACGTCCGCAAGATAGAGGGATTCCCGCTCCCCCTGGTGAAACAAGGCCCCGAACTCGGGTTCGCCCAGCATCCGGGCCAGCTGGTCGTTCGCGCTGAAGTCGGCGGCCGTGAGCGACGCAAAGGCCACCGGATCGAAGGTCGGCGGGTCGCCGGCGGTCGCCAGCATGTGCCCCGTGCGATCCACGATCAGGGCGGTCCGGGCGTTCGCCTCCCGGATCAGCTGCACGAGGATTCCCTCGATCCGGGTCGCGTCGCTTTCGCCGAACGACCAGCTCGATGCGCCGCTCACTCGGTGGCCGACTCCCTGCTCACGTAAGGTGGAGCTCCATCCGTCGGGCCAACCGCTCGGCCCGACGCCGGAGCGACGCCGTCGGCTCCCAGGCGATGAAGTCCCGGAGCAGCCGGACCGTCTCCGCGCTTTCCTGACCCGCCAGATACCCCAGCGCCGCCCGGCGCCGGATCAGACTCTGGCTGAACAGCGCCGCCTTGTGCCGTTCGAGGTGCCGGCCGGCCAGCCGCCAGCCCAGCGCGGCGCCGGCCGCGATCGCGAGCGTCACCAACACTGCCCGGGTGGTCTTCACGACACCTCCTGCCGCGCCTCCAACGCGTGGCTCAAGGTCACGCCATCGATGTATTCGAGATCACCACCGACCGGCAAACCGCGGGCCAGTCGGCTGACCCGGACCCCCGTGCCGGCCAGGAGCTGCTGGATCAATGTAGCCGTGGCCTCCCCCTCCAGCGAAGGGTTCGTCGCCAGGATCACCTCGCGTACGTCGCCCCCCGCCAACCGCCGGCGCAGCAGCTCGATCCGAAGCTGTTCCGGGAGCACCCCCTCGATGGGCGAGAGTCGGCCACCGAGCACCAGATAGCGGCCCCGATAGCTCGTGGACCGCTCGACCACGGCGAGCGCCGCGGGCTCCTCCACGACGCAGAGGAGCCCAACGTCCCGCCGCGGATCGCGGCAGATGTCGCAGCGCTCGCCCTCGGTATAGTTGCCGCAGTCGGGACACTCGTGGACCCGCTCGGCCACCTGGCCGAGGGCCGAGGCCAGACGGGTCATCTGCTCGCGGGGTTGGTGCAGCAGGTGGAAGGCGAGGCGCTGAGCCGTCTTGCGCCCGATCCCGGGCAGCCGGGCAAGCTCGGTGACCAAGTCGTCGATGACGCCCACCCGATCAGAGTCCCGGGATGCCCGGGATGCCCGGCAGGCCCTGGACCTTCCGCATCTCCGACTGCGCCGCGTCGGCGGCCCGGCGCTGGACCTCCGCGACCGCGGACAGCACCAGGTCCGACAGGAGCTCCGCGTCTCGGCCGTTGAACGCTTCGGGATCGATCGTGAGCTCGCGGACCACGCCCCGACCGTCGGCCGTGACCCGGACCAGGCCGCCGCCGGCCCCGGCCTCGATGGTTCGATCGGCCAGCTCGGCCTGCAGCTGCTGCAGCCGGCCCTGAACCTGTTGACTCAATTGAAGTATCTGCGCCAGATCCGCCATATGACCTCTACTCCACGATCTCCAAATCTAACGCGTCGGCAGCTGCATCCAACGCAGGATCAAGGCCGCGGAGCTCCTTCAGGCGCTCATCTCGCAATTCCTTGTCCGAAATACGCTTGGGCCGACCGCTCCGGGACGGCCCCGACTCCTGGCCGGCGAGCCTGACCCGAATCGGGCGTCCCACCAGGCTCCCCAGCACCGACGCGATCGCCCCTTCCTGCCGCCGGGCCCCCTCCGCCAGGTGATCGTGCCCCGCCGTGACCGACAGGGTCGCTTCCCGGCCGTCGAACCCCTGGACTTCCAGAGCCTCCAAGACGGGGCCCAGAAGCGGACTGACCCCCCGCCCGCGGGCAATCACCTCCGGCCACGCGTCGCGGAGCCGGTCCGCGTTCACCTCGCCCTCCAGCGGCCTGGCGGGCACTGGGGGCGCCGCCGCCTCCAGGCGCGCCCGGCCCGCCGGGTCGGCGCCGGGACCGCCCTCGACCCTAGGGCCGGCGAAAGGGCGCCGCGGGGCCGCCTCCGCTGCGGCCCCACCGCTCTGATCCGCCCCGCGCAGCACGGCCTCCAGATCCACCGTCCGATCCATCAGCGTCCAGCGGAGGAGCAAGGTCTCGACCGTCAGTCGGGGATTCGCGCTCCGGCGGATGGCCGTCTCGGCCTGGGTCAGGAGGCCGAGCATCCGGAGCACGTCACCCGGCTCCAGGGCGTCCTGCACCTCCTGGATCGCCTCCCTCGCCGCGGTCGTCAGTCCCTCGGGCTCGGCTCCGGTCTTGATCATCAGCACGGCCCGCACCAGCTCCGCCAGCCCGTTCATGAACTCCACGAGGTCGGCGCCGGCGCCCACCAGCTGGTCCACCACCGGGAAGATCTTCCCCGGATCGCGCGCCCCCACGGCGCGGAGCACCGCGGCGTACGATTCGTCGCCGATCAGGCCCAGGGCCGACCGGACGCCGGCGGCGTCGAGCGGCCCCTCGGCCAGGCTCAAGCACTGATCCAGCACCGACAGCGCGTCGCGCATCCCGCCGTCAGCGTACCGGGCGATCAGCGCGAGCGCATCGTCGTCGGCTTCGACCGCTTCCGCGGTCAGGACCTCGCGAAGCCGGGCCCGGATGGCCTCGGCCCCGATCCGGCGGAAGTCGAACCGTTGGAGTCGGGACAGGACCGGCGCCGCGGTATTGGCAATCTTCTGCGGCTCGGTGGTGGCGAACACGAACACCACGCGGGGCGGCGGCTCCTCCAGGATCTTGAGCAGCGCGTTCCACGCCTCCCGGGTCAGCATGTGCGCTTCGTCGACGATGTAGACCTTGTACCGGTCGGAGTCGGAGGCGGCGTACATGGCCCGCTCGCGGAGGTCCCGGGCGTCGTCCACGCTCCGGTTGCTGGCCGCGTCGATCTCGACCACGTCGAAGTTCGCGGACCCGCTCCAGATCCGCTCGCAGGTGGGGCACTCGCCGCAGGGCTCACCCGGGACCGCCGCCTGGTCGCGACGTTCGCAATTGAGCGCCATGGCCAGAATCCGGGCAGCCGTCGTCTTGCCGACACCGCGAGGACCGGTCAGCAGGTAGCCGTGCCCCACCCGATCCCGCGCGACCGCCCCCCGGAGCGCGGCGGCGACATGGTCCTGGACCACCAAGTCGGCGAAGCGGCGAGGACGGTACTTGCGGGCGAGTGCGATCATGGTCGGCGGTCGGCTCGGGGCTCGAGTGCGGGGGAGGGGGAATCTAGCACGAGCGACTGGTCCGCGGGTGACGACCGGAGTTGCTTGACACTCGAGGCCCGGGCTCTACAATCCCCAGACTGGTGTTGGCCGCTCGGCCATGGCCCGCCTCGCCGGCGGCACCCCGACCCGGACGTCTGGAGTTTCCCGCGATGCCCCGCTCCGTTCTCGGCCCCGCCCTCGTGGTGGTGGCACTGGCGACCTCGGCCTGCAACTCGTTCAAGGGTACCCGGTGCAGCTGCGCCACCGAGGGTGGCGGCACGGAAGAGATCGTCACCGACGGCAGCTGCGCGGCCGTCCAGCAATCAAACCCCGGCTTCACCGCCTGCACCACCGTCTCGCAGGGCGACATCGGCCCCCTCGGCCCCACCATCGCGATGATGGAAGGCCCCCCGGAGACGCCGCTCTGGCAACTGTGAGGTGGGGTCCGAAAAAGAAAAGTGCCCCAGGCGACCCGAAGCGATCCCGATCATCGCTTAGCGCTGCTACCGGCAAGGTCCTGACGCGGTTCGCGCGCCGGAACCCTTCGGACCTGGGGCGAGATGAACTTAATGGGAGCCGAGACGAGGGACTAGGGACTAGGGACTAGGGACTTGGGAGTAGGGAGGGATAGGGGAGTAGGGAGTAGGGGGCCACCGGCCTCTACTCACCCCAACTCACTCCCCTACTCCCTACTCCCTACTCCCTCCCTATTCCCTAGTCACGACTCCCAACTCCCTATCATTGGATAACAGTGCGCTGCTCCCGCTGGAGCTCCCTGAGCTCCCAGGTCTCCGCCACCACCCCGCCGAGCAGGAAGACCAGGGCCGAGTAGTAGACCCACACCACGAACAGGATCACGGCGCCGACGTTCACGTCGACCGCGAACCCCTGGAAGCTCACCACGTTCCGGATATAAAGGCCGAACAGTCGCTTGGCCACTTCGAAGAGGACCCCCGAAAAGATCGAGGCGACCAACAGGGCGCGCCAGGGAGGGCGTCGCATCGAGGCGAACCGGTACACGGCGTAGAAGAGGATCACCAGGAAAAGGAACGCGGCCGCCTGGCCGGCGATCTGCCCGAACCTGGTCACGAAAAACGACAGCCCCGGCACCGAGGCCCCTCGCGCCTCGAGCACGGCGAGCCCGGTGCTGAGCCCGGCGTTCACCAGGAACAGGAGCAGGGTGGTCAGGACCATCCCGAGATCCCGGAGCTTGCCCAGCAGGTAGGCCGCGATGAAGTGCCGCCGGACGGGCCGCACGTGGACGTCGTAGATCTCGTTGAGCGCGATCCGGATCCCGGCGAACATCCGGGTGCTGAACCAGAGGAACGCCGGGATGGCCACCAGGGAGAGGCGACGGGCGGCGTCGGTCAGCTGGACGAGAAAGGTCTCGATCGCCTCGAACGGATCCTGACCCGGCGCGGTCCTATGGGGCGGGAAGAAGCGCTCGACGAGCACCGTGGGTTGGAGCGCACCCCCGCCGGTGTGCTCGAGCAGCCAAGACACCCCGGCCAGAATCAGCAGGAAGAGCGGCACCGCCGCCAGGAGGGCGTCGAAGCTGAGCGCGCTCGCCAGAAAGGAAATCCGGTTCTCGTCCGCGGCCTGCAAGGTCCGCCGGACGAAGCCGCCTAGCGACCCCCCCCAACCCGGCGATCGGAGGTCGCTCAGGCGACCGGTTCCTCGTCGTCGGGCACCGAGCGACGACGCCGGGCCCGGGCCGCCGCCAGACGGCGCTCGAGCTCCTCCCGCGCCGCCCGGAGGTGCGGACGCTCCTCGCGCTCGGGCTCAGCCTCGCCGGCCTCCTCCCCGTCCTCGTCCCCGTCCTCATCTTCGTCGTCGTAGGCGGCGCCGCTGTCGGCCATCGCTCGGGCCGACCGCTCCTCGTCCCCGAACTCGTCCTTGATCTCGTCGATGGCATCGTTCGCCACCTGACGAAGCCGCCGGACACCGCCCTTCAGGTCACGGCGCAGCTCCTTCCCGCTCCGCGGCGCGAAGAGCATCGCCAGCCCGGCCCCCAACACCGCGCCGACCAGGAGCCACCGGAGCGACGACCCACCATCCTCGCGCTCCACGAACACCACTTCTCGATCGTCGTTCCGTGCCACACGCCCCCCTCTCGTTCGACCTCCGTCATTCGCCCGCGTCCGCGTCGTCCGCGGCCCGCACCGCCGGGTGGGACACGTCCTCGTGGTGGAGCGGCACCACCGTCGTGTGCCGCCGGGCCAACCCGGCCGTCCCTTTTACCTTAAGCTGTTCGAACAGGAAGACGAAGGTCCTCTCCAGATCCCCGGCGATCGCGGCCCGGATCTCCGGCGCGAGCGACCAGAACTCCCGCTTGAACGGCCCGATCGCCCGTTTCCGAGCCCGGTAGTAGAACTGCTCCGGCGTGTCGCCATCCTTCCGGTCGCCGGTGGCATTCGCCTCGAGCCAGGCGTAGACCCGGGCCCGGAGCTCGGCCGGCAGCTTCGGGTGGTCCATCACGATGTTCTGAAAGTTCGTCGCCAGGTGGATCTCGGCCGTCTCGATCCGGGGGAAGTTCCCGAAGGCGTCCTGGGGGAGCGTGCTGGCGCCGTGCTGGACCGCCCCGGCCATCCCGTACGACTGGCGGGCGACCCGGGACAGCGCTTCCAGGGCCGCCAGGTCCAGCTTCACGTCCGCGATCGACCCATCAGGCAAGACCACCCCGCCGTGCGAGGTGCCCGTCTGAACCGAGATCTTGCTGATCCCGGTCAACGAGGAGCGACCCAGGGCGCCGAGCGCCCGGACGTAGCCCTGCATGAAGGCGTGAAGCTCCTCGACCGTGCTGTTCTTCGCCCCCACCTCGCCAATCTCGGCTCCCACCGAGACCGTGACCTGGGCGGGCTCGTGGTGCCGGATGAAGGCGGTGATCTCGGCGGCGCGGTCGTAGTTGAGCCGCTGCTGGCGATCGAGGTCGGGCTCCGACAGGTCTACCAGGGTGGAGGTGTCGACGTCGATGTTGAAGAAGCCGGCCGCGATCTCCTCGGCGATCAGCTTCTTGACCTCGCCCACCTCGCCCTCCGGGTCGCTCTGGTACTTCTTGTGGCTGACCTGGCAGTGATCACCCTGGATGAACAGGGGAAGGTGGTAGCCCTCCCGAAGGGCCGCCCCGATCAGCACCGATACGTATTCGGCCGGGCGCTGGTCGGTGTAGGCGATTTCCGACCGCGCGATCTCCAGCAGGAGCGCGCCAGCGTCGGTAGCCCGGGCCGCCCGGAACACGGCCCGGGCCGAGTCGTAGGCGATCATCCGGATGTTCATCGCCGGCACGGTAAAGCCGCCGCAGTCCCCTCGCCCTCGGGCCATGTAGAGCTCGTGGATCGACGCCGGAGCGGCACCCGTGGCCTGGCCAAGCTCCCAGAGCAGCCACCGGGCAGCCTCCCGTTCGTCGCCGCCGCCGAAGACGGCGTCCCACACCAGCTCATCCATCGAGGCGCCCTGGAGCGCAGCCGCGTCCAGCACTTCGACCCCCTTGCCGGCCGGGGCCACGGCACCGTTGAATCGCGCGATCATCATCTGCCGGAGCTCGACCGTCATTACGTTGCCTCGCGGGTGCTTGAAGTTCCGTGACCCCAGACCGGGGGCCAATTTACGAATGGCGATATCCCGAGTCAAAAAGCCGGCCACGATCAGGAATCATTTCCTCCGCCCCCCAGAAACCGCCCCGCCACTCGTTATCCACATAACGCCGTTATGTGCATGGGCTGTGGACAGGAATCGCGTCAAGACGGCGTCTTGTGGATTCGAACCCCGGAAGGCATGTCCTTGTCGAACAATGCCTTGGCCCCATTGACCCCAGCGAGCCGCCGTTTCCACCTGTGGACAAACAAGCCAATCCACAAGTGTGCTCACCTGATTTCTACCCCTATCCTGAGCCTGTCCGGCCCGTCCCGCCGTTGTGGATACGATGTGGTCAAAATCGCCATAACTCATTTAGAAACAATGAATTAACATGTAAGATCGCAGCGAAGGGCCGTTTTCAACACCGTTGCCCCGTCTGACCGGCCTTCTCCGACGGCGGAGGGAGCGCGTTTTGGGTCCGATCCGATTAGCATTGAGGGCTTCCTCACGACTGCGATTTTGGGGGTCAGTTGCCAAGAGAAATACGTCGAACGAAGATCGTGGCGACGTTGGGTCCGGCCTGGGAGAAGCCGGAGCAGATACAGGCGATGCTCGATGCCGGGGTGGACGTGGTCCGAATCAACGCGTCCCATGGAACGCCGGAGGGCCGAGCCAACTGGATCAAGCTGCTGCGGGAGGTTCAGTCACGGCGCGACAAGGCCTCCGCGATCCTGGTGGACCTGCACGGACCCCGGATCCGGGTCGGTGACTTGCCGGAGCCGGTCACCCTCGAGTTCGGCCAGCAGGTGGTCTTCGCGCCCGAAGGCGCCGCCGACGAGGGCGACATTCCGACCACCTACGCCGAGCTCGCGGCCGACGTCCGACCGGGTTCGCGAATTCTCCTCAACGACGGACTCCTGACCGTCGACGTCACCGGCGTGGTGGGCGACAAGGTCCAGGGCGTGGTCCGCTACGGCGGGCTCCTCAAGTCGCACAAGGGCATCAACCTGCCCGGCGTGGAGGTGAGCGCCCCGGCGCTCACCCCCAAAGACCGCGAGGAGGCGCTCCGCGCCGTCGCGCTCGGGGTCGACTACATCGGGGTCAGCTTCGTCCGCCGACCACAGGACATCGAGGGCCTCCGCCGGCTGGTGCCCAAGAGCGTGCGCCTGATCGCCAAGATCGAGAAGGACACGGCCCTCGATCATCTCGATGGGATCATCGAGACCTCCGACGCCATCATGGTGGCCCGCGGGGATCTTGGGGTCGAGCTTCCGTTCGAGCAGGTCCCCCTGGTCCAGAAGAAGCTGATCCGTGAGGCCAACCGCCACGGCAAGCCGGTCATCACCGCGACCCAGATGCTGGAGTCGATGACCAACAACCCCCGGCCCACCCGGGCCGAGGCCTCCGACGTGGCCAACGCCATCCTGGACGGCACCGACGCGGTGATGCTCTCGGGCGAGACCGCCGTGGGCTCCTACCCGATGGAAGCCGTCCTCGCGATGGATCAGATCGCCCGCGAGGTGGAGAGTGCCCGCCGGGGCGACAACGACCATGCCCGGGTCTGGCAGGCGTCGGCCCTCCAGCTGAGCCAGCCGCACGTCACCACCCGGACCGAAGACGCGATCGCGGTGGCGGTGTGCGCCGCGGCCGACCTGCTCAACGTCCCGGCCATCGTGTGTCTGACGGCCAGCGGCTTCACCGCGCGGACCATCGCGTCGCTACCGCCCGTCGGTCCCGATCCTGGCGGTGACGCCCGAGCCCGAGACCTTCCGCCGACTGGCCCTGCTCTGGGGCGTGAACCCGGCCATGAGCGATCATATGCCGGACTACGACTCGATGCTCCCCCTGGCCCGCGACCTCCTGGTCAAGAAGGGTCTCGCCTGGCCCGGCGATCGCTTCGTGGTCACCGCCGGCGTCCCCTTCGACAAGCCGGGGACGACCAACCTCTTGAAGATCGAAACGGTGTGACGTTGTGAATAGTGACTCGGGAGTGGTGATTGGGGAGGGAGGAGCGGATCGGGAGTGGCCCTGCCCCGCCCCCCTCAGTCCCGACTCACCACTCACTCCCTATTCACGAGTCACGAATCACTAATCCCTAAGTTGCGTCTCACCCTCCTCGGTACCGGCACCTCGTTCGGCGTTCCCCAGATCGGCTGTTCCTGCCCGGTCTGCACCTCCGCCGATCCCCGGGATCGCCGGAGCCGGACCGGGGCGCTGATCCAGCATCAGGGCGGCACCCTCCTGATCGACACCCCGCCCGAGCTGCGAATGCAGCTGATCGCCGCCGGCGTGGGACGGGTCGACGCGGTGCTCTACACCCACGAGCACGCCGATCACGTCTCCGCGATCGACGACCTCCGAATCTTCTCGCTCACCCAGCGGCGCCGGATCCCGGTGTTCGCCCATCGCGAGACCGCCCGCTTCCTCCAGGCGTCCTATCGCTACATCTTCGACGAGAGCATGGTGCCCGTGCCGGGCACCTCGACCCCCCGGCTGGCGCTCACCAGCGTCGAGCCGGGAACACCGTTCCAGGCCGCCGGCCTCGAGATCCTGCCGCTCGCCTTCGAGCACGGGCAATCGACGGTCCTGGGCTACCGAATCGGGCGAATGGCGTACCTGACCGACGTCAAGGCGGTGCCACCGGAGGCGCGCGAGCAGCTTCGCGGCCTCGACGTGCTGGTTCTGAACGCGCTCTGGTGGCGGCCTCATCCGACCCACCTGAGCATCCCCGACGCCATCGAGACCGCAACCGATCTCGGCGCCGGACGCACCCTGCTCACCCATCTGACGCACGAGACCGGGCACGCCGACCTGGCGGCCAAGCTCCCGAAAGGGATCGAGCCCGGCTACGACGGACTCAGCGTGGAGATCGCGCCATGAAGCTGTTCTACGGACGGATGCTCAGCGACCAGCTCGATGGCCAGCACGGCCTGCCCCGCGCCCGCCTCGACGACCTGGTCAAGCGCTTTCCCGCCGTCCACGCCGAGGTGGAGAGCCGACGGCGCGAGGGCGAGTACGGCTTCTACGACCTCGGCCACCAGGAAGAGACGGTCCAGGCGATCAATCGCTTCGCCGAGGGCGTGGGCCAGGCCTATGACCACGCCCTGGTGCTCGGGATCGGCGGCTCGGCCCTGGGCACCAAGGCCCTGGTCAACGCGCTCAGGCCCCCGGCCTGGAACGAGCTCGACGACGAGGGTCGCGAGTACTACCCCCGGATCACCGTGCTCGAGAACGTCGACCCCTCCTCGATGGCCGCCGCCCTCGCCCGGATCGATCCCCGCCGGGTTCTCGTCAACGTCATCAGCAAGTCCGGCGGCACGGCCGAGACCTTGGCCCAGTACCTGGTGGTTCGAGCCTGGCTCGACCAGGCCCTCGGGCCCGACGCCGCCGTGCGCCACCTGGCCTTTACCACCGATCCCGCCAAGGGCCCGCTCCGCGAGTTGGCCGAACGGGAAGGCATCGCCGCCCTCGAGGTGCCGCCGGGCGTGGGGGGGCGGTTCAGCGTCCTCACTCCGGTGGGGCTGCTCCCCGCCGCGCTGGTGGGGATCGACATCGAGGGGCTCCTCGCCGGGGCCAGGAGGGCCCTCCAGCGCGCCGAATCGGCCGACCTGAAGAAGAACCCCGCCGCCCTGTATTCGGCCCTCCTCTGGGCCGCCGACGCCTGGCTCAGCGCCCGGATCCACGTCCTGATGCCCTACAGCGACCGGCTCCGGGAGTTCGCCCACTGGTTCGGCCAGCTCTGGGCCGAAAGCCTGGGTAAGCGGGTCGACCGGCGAAACCAGCCGATCAACGCCGGCCCCACCCCGCTCCCGGCGGTCGGCGCCACCGACCAGCACAGCCAGGTCCAGCTCTTCATGGAGGGCCCGTTCGACAAGGTGGTGACCTTCGTCCGGATCGAGGACCCCGGCGCCGACGTGCGGATTCCCCACCGGGGCGGCCTCCCGGAGGAACTGGCCTACCTCCAGGGCCACTCGCTCGGCGAGCTGCTCAACGCCGAGCAGGAGGCCACCGCCTCCGCCCTGGCGCGGATGGGCCGGATGAGCACCCTGCTCGAGGTCCCCGAACTCAACGCCGAGACCCTCGGTGAGCTGATCATGTTCTTCCAGATTGCCACGGGGTACGCCGGCATCTGGTACGGCGTCAACCCGTTCGACCAGCCCGGCGTGGAGCTCGGCAAGCGGCTCACGTTCGCGGCGATGGGCCGTCCGGGCTTCCAGAGGGAAGGTCCAACCTCCGTCGGCCAGTCGACCGCCACGGACGTGGTCTAACCCGGACCCCGACACCCAGCCGGCCACCGGCCGGACCGTTGTGGGGCTGTGGGCCGGGGGGCTCCCCCGAGGCGACGCGGGCTTCGCCTAAGCGCCGCCGAGCGCTACCCTGCCCCCCAGGAGCAGGCTCACCCGATCGGCGCGGAGAGCGCCGAACAGCCGCTGGTAGCTCGCCTCCACCCGAAGACCCAACCCAGCCTTGGGTCCGGCGTCACACCCCAGAACGATCCCCGCCATCGGCGGCGCCACCCCCTCCCGTCGAGCCACCCCGACGACGGGCGTGGCCGGGAGCCGCCCCCCCAAGCCCGCGCTACCCGCACCGGCGCGGATCGCCCATCCCGACCTGGTATTCCTGCAGGGCACCTAGGCTCCAAGCCAGAGACACAATCGCCGGACCCGACCCAGGCCTCGCCGGACAGACGGAGCCGCCAGACGCCCCCCAGGGCTGTTCGACGGCCAGCCGGCCGGTCGCCTCCAGATCGCCGCCGCTGACGGTCCCCGGGCCGGCTCCCAGCACCAGCGCGGGCGGAGCGACCGGGCGCCGACCCGGGGACGGTCCGCCCTGGGCGACCGCGACGGAACCGGTGCCACAGGGGCAGAGGACCAGCAAGACCCAAGTCGAGCGATTCATCAGGCGCACCAAGTGGAGTGGTTGGCCGGATCGACCCGCACGAATCGACTCGACGATGCCGTCCCGCCCAAGGCATCACGCACCGTGAGATTGAGCGATCCGAGACCGCTCACCTGACCCGACATCAGATTCGAGAAGCCGGACAGAATCCCGCTCCAGGTGTATTGAAACGGCGCCCGCCCGCCGCGGACGTCGGCAATCCAGGTGCAGTGCATGAACGGGCCTACCTGAGAGGGGCCGGTGATCGAGGTGTAGACCGGGACCGGCAATTGGGAGTAGGCCAGGAGATTGGGCGAGCTCGGCCCGGGGTTCCGGACCACACCCGCGGTGGCGCCATCCCGGATGGCGTAGTGAATCTGGTCCGGCGAGTCGGTCGGGTAGCGCTCGAACAGCAGCGCCCCGATGCCGGCCACGATCGGCGCGGCGAACGACGTCCCGGTCCACTGGCCGTACCCGCCCGTATGGTTCGCGGCGCTAATCGACGTTCCCGGGGCGAACAGATCGACACACGATCCGTAGTTGGAAAATGCCGGCCGGGAATCGGCCGGGTCGGTGGCCCCCACGGTCATGATCGGGAGGGCGTTGGCCGGGGCCGACGAGCAGGCGTCGGTGCCCCGATTGCCGGCGGCGGCGACCACGAAGACCCCGGCGTTCTTGGCCCCGATGGCGGCGTCGCGGACTGGATAGTGAGTGTTCAATCCGGTGCCATCCCACACCTCGAAGCTGAGATTCATCACCGCCGGTTTCAGATGATTTCTCGCCACCCACTCCATGGCCGCGATGTATCGACTCTTGGTTCCGTGGGCGTTGCAGTCGCGGGCGCGAACCGACCAGATCCGAGCGCCCTTCGCCACCCCATATTCCGATCCCGCCGCGACGCTCGCCACGGCCGTGCCATGGCCGTTGCAGTCCTGACCCGCAGGATAGCCGGCCGGATCCCATGACCAGGCGCCGGCGGCCCGACCCCCGAAGTCCGGATGGGCCACGTCGATGCCGGTGTCGACGATGTAAATGTTGACGCCGCTCCCGGTCGTGCCATACGCGAACCGGCTGTCCGACGGGCCATACCGCTGGTCGATCCGGCCCACTCCCCAGCCCGCCGTGGCATCCAGCCCGGCCGGGACGACCGGCCCGTCCGGCACCACGTACGCGACCTCGGGCCGGCGGCGGAGGGCACGGACCGCCGGTGCCGTCAGGTCGGCGGCGAACCCGACCAGGACCGTCTGGTAGTCGAAGTGCATTCGCTTGGCAAACTGGCGCTGGAGGGTCCGGGAGGACCCTCGGGCGGCGGACGAGGGCCGGAGCACGACGATGTAGCTGCCCGCCGTGTCGCCGGCATTCCGCCCAACGGCGAGCTCGGGAGCAGCAAGCTCCGCCGGCCCCGAGGGATCGGCGCAGGCGCCGCCGGCGAGCGTCAAGGCAAGCAGGGGGAGGACTACCGAAAGCGGTCGCGGGAGTGGTCTGGAAGGCATGGCAAGAACCTCGGGTCAAGGGAGGGTGGGTGAGCTGCCGGGTCACGCAGCCCACGCTAGGCCTCGCCCTCTTCCGAGGATCAACCGTCCGCGGTTCGAAATTCCCCCGCGAAGGAGTCGTAATAGCGCAACGAGGGGCCTCGCGGCCCCTCGTCTCCCGCAAACCAAAGGGGCCCGGTCTTTCGACCGGACCCCTTGGCTAGAGCGGTTCCGTCAGCTCAGGAGCGAGCTTACGGGTTGGTGATCGTGATGTTGCCGTTGACCGGGGTCACGAGGCCGTCGCCAGCAGCGCTGACGCCAACCGCGTAGACCGAGACGGCACCCAGACCGGCAACCGTGCCCGGCGTCCACGACATCGTGTACGAATGGACGCGGCCGTTGGGCGAGCCGTCATCCACCGTGGAGATGCTCGTCGTGGTTCCGATCTGGACCAGGTTGCCACCGACCAGCACGTAGAAGTCCACGCGGCTGAAGGGCGGGTTGAAGGTCGCGGTCGGACCGGCCACGGAAGCCGTCAGCGTCACCGAGAGGGGGTTCACCGCCGCGGCCGGGCCAGCGCCGTCGGAGATGTTGACCGCCGCGCTCGGCGCCACCAGGGCCCAGCTATCGACCTGCTGGGTAGGATCGGCAACGGCGATGTACGAGGTCCCAGCGGGGACGGCGGCACCGGGGATACCCGTTCCTACCGCGCCACTGGCGTTGTTGGCCTGGTCGAGCGCCACGCCGGTGATACCGACCGGCTTGAACGCGCCACCGGCGGCGGCGAGCGGAGCATTGCCCGTGACGGCCTCGATCTGCCGGACGAAGCCGTTGATCGTGATGCCAGCCGGGGCGTTGCTGTTCACCAGCGGATTGCCGTTGAACGTATTGAGGGTGACGGCCGGATAGACCAGCGGACCCGCGAGACCGCCGCCGTACGCCAGCGTGTAGGTCACGTTCCACAGGTCGAAGTTATCCGACGCGTTGGCATTGAAGACCACGCTGGGGCCGGTGAGCGGCGTATTGAACAGCGCCTGCGTCAGGGCCGGCACGTTGGCCGCCTGGTCGAACGCGACCACACGAGTCACGTTGGCCGAGGTGTTGCCCGCGGCGTCCTTCGAGACCGCGTCGTAGGTGTAGTAGCCAACGGTACCGTTGCCGGCCACGGTGGTGGTCGGAACCAGCGGGAAGGCCGGAGCGGCATTCACGCTGACCGGAGTGCAGACGCCGGCCACGACGGCGCCGACGAAGCAGCTGGTGCCGGTGGCATTCCGGATCTGGACCGTGCCGACCACGGCGGAGCCGCTGAGCATGCCGGAGTTACCGACGGTGCCCGTATCGGTCACGGTGACCTGGAACTCGGTGCCAACGGTGGCGGTGTTGATTCGCGCGTTGGCTGCCAGACCGCCCGAGAAGGCGATCGTGGGCGGCGCGATGTCGACGCCGAACGCCAGATGCTGAAGGGCAACCGCCACCGACGAACCGGCGGGCGGTACAGTGCAGGTGGTCCCGGCGGCGGGGAGGGCCGACTCGTTCTCGAGCAGGTCCTGCGCGCTAATGACGGCGCAGTCGCTGATGTTGGTCGCGGTCGGAGCGGGCAGAGCCGGCGTGCTGCTGGCGGTAGCCGCGATCGCGTCGTCGACCAAGCCGCCGGTAGCGGGAGCGATCCGGACGAGCCGGGCGTACCCGCCCACGCCGCCGTCGGCCGCGCCATTGGCGAGCCAGCCGTCGAGGTTGGTGCCGCTGTTCACGCCCGCGAGATCCACGGCCGCGTTGAGCCAGCCGTTCTGCCGGACGTTCGGGTTGGCCACGAAGGTCGGCGCGCCCGGCGCCCGGTTGTCGAGCCGGAGGCCCGTCAAACCGGCGGCGGCCAGGGTCAGGTTGTTGCCGTTACTGCCGACCGCGGTGACGGTGGGGAACTCACCGGCCGGGAAGCCGACGCCGCAGGCGGCGGTGTTGAACTCGTAGCCCATGACATTGGTGACCGCCGGGCCGCCGGTCGCCGTCTCCGGGAACGAAGCGGTGAAGGCCGAGCCGGCCGTCGGCGGGGTGAGCGTCAAGGTCCGCTTACCGGTGCCGCCGACATCGCAGGCGCTGCCGAAGCTGACCGTGCCGTTGGTCATGGTCAGGTTCCCGGTGTAGATGACCGGAATGATGGTGATGTCGAGGCCGCCGCGGTCGAACTTCAGGCCGCCCGCGTTGATCGCGGTCTTCACGGTGCCCGTCATCGCGATGGTCCCCGTGAACGCATTGGCGTTCGCGAAGGTCACCTGGACGCTGTTGCTCGCGTTGCTGGCGCCGGCGCCGCCGTAGAGGACCTTGGCCTTGACGATGTGCTGGCGGTTGAGGAACGACGGCATGCAGGCCGTCGCGGTGCACGCGAAGTTCGCGCTGTTGAACGACTGGGTGATCACTTCAGGAACCGCCGCCGGACCGGCCTGAACGGCAGGCGTGGCGAAGGTCTGCTCGGCGACCACCGAGTCACCGGTCTCGGTGTCGATGATCAGCTGGAGCTTCTCGACCACGGTGTTGTTGCGCTCGAGGTTGATGACCACGTCGAGCTGACCGAATGCCGCCGCGAGGTTCGCGGGCACACCGGTTGGGTTCTGATTCACGGCCGCGATGCTGACCTGCGGCGTGTTGGCGTTCGCCGGCACGACGTTCAGCGTGGCCGCACCCGAGGACGAGGCGCCGTCGGCCGTGGTGGCCGTCGCCTGGATCGAAACCGGACCAACCGGCGCGTTGGCGACGATCGTGACCAGGCCGCTGGCGCTCACGCTGGCCCGGGTCGCGTCGCTGCTTTGCCAGGTCACCGTGTAGGTCGCCCCAGCTTCGGCCGTGACGTTGGCCGTCATCTGGACCGTCTGGCCCGGATTGACGGCGACGTTGTCAGGCGTCACCGTGACTGCGGTGATTCCCGGCGGCGGCGGCGGAGGCGGCGCCGTTACCGTGACATCGTCACCGCAGCCGGCGAGGCCAACGGCCACGATGCCGGTCAGCAGTAAACTGCGATAAACCCTGTTCATGCACTCCCCCTAGGATCGTGAGACAACAGACTGGTTCTGAGCCACTACTTCCGAACGCACTTGTCCTGCCGGTTCGCCCACACTGCTTTACATGCTAGCGAGAAGCCCGCCGACGCGCTGTGAGCCAGAGCACACTTTCCGCTCGGCCTCACTCCGCCTGGCGACCCACCCCGCTCGACACCAGCCTCCCTACAGTCCGGAAGGCCCCACCGGGCAAAAAACGGCGCCCGGGCCAGGACCGAAAAAGTTGCGCTGCCTGCGATTGGACTGCGTAAAGCCGGTAGAGTACAAGACCCAAAGCTAACGCAGCCAGGAACTCGGGTCAAGAGCCGCAAACCCTGACCACGCCACACCTTGGACGGCTCGAGCCCCCTCCTCAACCCGCAAACCGCAGGATCAAGCATGCCTTGCACCAGACCGTGAAATGGTCGACACCTGGCAAGCAAGGCCCGTGCCGCAAGTGGGCTGCAAGCAATGGTTTATCAATGGAGATCTTGGCGCCGCCCTGCCTCATTCCAAGACACCGGCAAGGCACCGCATCCTGACGCAATATGTTGCAGAAATCCCTCGACCCAAACACCCCCGAACAAACGACGATCAGGGAGCCAGTGCTTTCCGAAGGCGGACCATCTCGCCCGGATCGTCCACCCGGAACCCCCGCGACCGGTACGCCACCGTCCCGTCGTCGGCCACCACGAAGACCGTGAGCCGCTTGGCCGACCGGACCACCCCGAACTGCCGGTGGACGTCGCCCTGGGAATCGGCCAGGAACTTGAAGGTCGGCGGCCGGCCGGCCGCCAGGGCGCCAGCCTCCAGGGCGGTGCCGTTCACCACCCCAGCCACCACGATCCCCGGCCGGAAGAGGCTCTCCGCCTGCCCCGCGAGGTAATCCCAGGTGGCCCTGACCAGCGAATCGCCGGGCGCGCCGCCGAACACCAGCACCACCTTCCGCCCCAACTCGGCCCGGAGATGAAAGGGCTGATCGGCCGGCCCGGGCCCAGCCTCGGTGAGGTAGGGCAGCGTAAAGTCCGGGGCGTCGCGCCCCACCCGGGGGTCGCCGAGCATCGCGGCGCGAAGCGGCTTCTGGGCGAACAGGGGCGCCTGGACGGACGGAGCCGCAGCCAGGACGAGCACCGCCAGGACCGCCACTCTCCCGATCACTTGGCCACCGCCTTCCCCACCGCAGCCACCAAATCCTGATCTTCACCGGAGCCGGTGTAGACCACCGTCCCTCCCGCGTCGATCACCACGATGAACGAGGTCGTCGGCACGTCGTACGCCCGGCTGCTCACGCCTTGGTCGTCGTACAGGGTCAGGAAGGGAGGCCGATATCGCTCCACGTACTTCTTCACGCGCGCCTTGGGATCGTTGACGGTCACGTTGATCCCAATCATCTGGACCCGATTTCCGTAGGTCTGGTGCACCTTGCCCAGCTGCGGATAGAGCGCTTTGCAGAGGGCGCACCAGGTGGCCCAGAACTCGAGCATCACCGGCTTCTTGCCGATGTAGGCCCCGAGATCGACCGCCTTGCCCTCGAGATCGTGAACGGCCACCACCGGCGCCTTGGTTCCCACCGCGATCCCGGCATCGAACTGCGCCGCCGCCGGGCGGGCCGTGATCACCCCGGCCGCCAGCACCAACGCCACCCCCGCGACCCGCATACCAGCCTCCAATCCAAGCGCCCCCTACTCCCTATTCCCTCCCTACTCCCAACTCCCGAGTCCCTATTCCCTAAGTCTATATAAGTCCCTGACCCGCCTTGACGAAGTAGTACTCGGCCATCGCCAGCATCACGACCGCTGCCAGCCGCTTGACCCAGAGCGTCCACCGGCCGGGCCGGGGCAGCGCGGCGACGGTCCCCGAGAAGATCCCGATCACGATCAGGAGCGCCGTCATCCCGAGGCTGAAGACGAAGAGGTAGAGGAAGCCGAGCGGGGCGCTCTGGGTGGCGCTCACATAGGTGAGGACGGCCGCGAAAGCGGGAGCGCCACACGGCGCGGCCACCAGCCCCGAGGTGGCCCCCATCAGGAACACCGCGCCCAGCGACTGCGTTCCCCACTTGCCGGCCCAGGCCAGGAGCCGCTCCGGCACCAGGATCGGGATCACGTCCAGCATCGCCAGCCCGGCGAGGAGGAGGAGGTTCCCCATCAGGAGATAGGCCCAGGGATTGGAGCTGACGGTGCCGAACAGGGAGCCGGTGAGCCCCGCGATCAGGCCGAGGGTGGCGTAGACCAGCGCCAGGCCGAGAGCGTAGACGAGCGAGAGCACCACGGTCCGCCCCTTCGAGCGCCCCACGGCGCCGGCCCCGCCGAGCACGCCGGCGGTGATCGGAATCATGGGGTACACGCAGGGCGTGAGGCTGGTGACCAGACCCGCCGCGAAGAGCGCGGGCAGGGCCGCGAGGGGCCGGTCCAGGAACGACGGCTCGATCAGGCGGGGGCCTCCACCGGCTCGGGGACCGGGTAACGGGCGGCCACGTACTCCTCGAGGATGACCAGGAACTCCGCCACGATGGCGTCGCCCTTCAGGGTCCGGAGCAGGCGGCCGTCGACGTACACCGGTGCTTTCGGCTCCTCGAAGGTGCCCGGGAGGGAGATCCCCAGATTGGCGTGTTTGGACTCACCGGGCCCGTTCACCACGCAGCCCATTACCGCCACCTTCATCGACTCCACGCCCGGGCGGGTGGCGCGCCACTCGACCATCCGCTCCCGGAGATGGGTCTGGATGTCCTGGGCCATCGACTGGAAGAAGGTGCTGGTGGTCCGGCCGCAGCCCGGGCAGGCGGTGACCTGGGGCACGAAGCTCCGGAGGTCGAGCGACTGGAGGATCTGCTGGCCGACCCGCACCTCCTCGGCCCGGTCGCCACCCGGTGCGGGCGTGAGCGAGACCCGAATGGTGTCGCCGATCCCCTCGCCGAGGAGAGTGGCGAGGCCGGCCGTGCTGGCCACGATGCCCTTCATCCCGAGCCCTGCCTCGGTGAGACCGAGGTGGAGTGGGTAATCGGCCGCCGCCGCGAGCTTGCGGTAGACCGCGATCAGATCGGGCACCGCCGAGACCTTGGCCGAGAGGATGATCCGATCGTGGGGCAATCCCAGTGCTTCCGCGAAGCGGGCCGAGCGGAGCGCGCTCTCGACCATGGCGTCGAGGGTCACCTCGCGAGCCTCCAACGGCCGCGCCCGGGTCGCGTTCGCGTCCATCAGCTCAGTGAGCACCTGCTGGTCGAGGGAGCCCCAGTTGACCCCGATCCGGACCGGCTTGTGGTGCTCGAGCGCCACCGAGATGATGGCGCCGAAGTGCTCGTCGTGGCGTTTCCCGCCCACGTTGCCGGGGTTGATCCGGTACTTGGCGAGCGCCCGAGCACAGTCCGGGTAGCGGGTGAGGAGGAGATGCCCGTTGTAGTGGAAGTCGCCGATGACCGGAACCTCGACGCCGCGCCGGGCCAGCCCCTCGACGATGGCCGGCACCGCGGCCGCCGCCTCCTCGGTGTTGACCGTAACCCGGACCAGCTCGCTGCCCGCCGCTGCCAGCGCCGCCACCTGCTCGACGGTGCGCGCGACGTCGGCGGTGTCGGTGTTGGTCATCGACTGCACCACCACCGGGTGCTCGGACCCGACCGCCACCCCACCGACGAGCACGGTCGGCGTCCCCCGCCGACTCACCATCCCCTGCTCACTCCCCAATCACCCTTCACCACTCACGACTCCCTACGCCAAACCCAGTTGCTTGAGCAAGCGGTTCCAGTCCTGCATCGAGATGGTGCCGTCGACCTGCAGCGGCGAGAGCGCGGCCATGATCTCGGCCCGAGTCCCGTCGATTCGGCGATCCCGGAGCTCCGACACCATCCGGCTGAAGCGGTGCTCGTATTCGTCCGGCGGGATGTTGCCGGCCTTCCGGCCGTCGCTGAGGGTCTTGAGCTCCTGCGCCACGCGCGCCGGAGCGATCGGGGTCAGCTTTTCGTCTGACATGAGTCCTCGTCATGGTGGAGAAGGCCCGGGGCGCAGCGGCGGCACCCCCGGGACCGGGTTCCCGCTTCTCGGGTATGAAGTTATACCGGACCCCGCCGGATGGGAGCCCGGGCCCGGCTAGGAAGCCGGCGCGGAGGCCGACTCCAGCACCGCGTTGAGGTCGACGGCGCCGGCTGCCTCGTAGGGAATCCGCTCGATCGCCGCCTCGCGGACCATCTCCGTGAAGGCCCGGACGACGTCGGGATCCAGCTCCCGGCCCGCCTGCTCCTCGAGATAAGCCAGCGCCTGCTCGGGCTCCCAGGCGCTCCGATAGGGTCGGTCGGTCCCGAGCGCGTCGTAGATGTCGCAGACGTGGACGATCCGGCTGGCGTAGTGACAGGCCCGGGAAAAGTGGAGCTCGGGATACCCCCCACCGTTGAGATAGACGTGGTGCTCGTAGGCCACGACCGCGGCGAGCCCGAGACCGCGCTCCCGCTGAAGGATGATCTTGGCCCCGTCGACCGGGTGCCGCTGGACGATCTGCCGCTCCTCGTCGGTGAACCGGCCCGGCTTGACCAGGAGCTCGCGGGGAATCCGAATCTTGCCGATGTCGTGGAGCAGGCCGGCTACGCCGAAGCTCCGGACCTCGTCGGGCGCCAGCCCCAGCCGTTCGCTCACCCCCATGGCCAGGACCGCCACGTTGCAGGCATGGGTGGTGGTGTACTCGTCGTAGTTCCGAAGCGCCAACAGCGGCAGCAACATCCGCTCGTCGTTCCGCATGGCGAAGGCCAACGAGCGCACCACCGCCTCGACCTCGGGCATCGGGATCAGGCCCCGGCCCTCGACCTCCTGGTGGATCCAGCCGACCGCCTCGATCTCCTCCTCCAGCGTCAGGCCCGATCCCGGGCCGCCGCCGGTCCGTCCCAGGGTTCCGTTGCCCCCGACACCAACGCCCCGGCCGCCGGTCCCGCCGACCCGAAGCAGCCCGAAGCGGATCGGTGGCCGCACCAGCTGCGGCGCCTCCGAGGTATCGAGGTTCCGTCCCACGACCCGCCGAAACACATCGTCCACGAACCGGAGGTAGGCCTCGCGGGAGACGTCGGCATCGACCTCGATCCGCTCGATCCCGGCGGCGGTAAGCCGCGCGCCCCAGTCCCACGCGGCCATCTCGGCCAGCGCGCGCTCCCCGAGCACGGTCTCGCCGCCGAGAAATGAGTAGCAGAGCGAGGAATGGTTGGCCATCACGTCGAGCAGCGCCTCGTACGACGCATCGACGACCCGCTCCCGAGCCGGGTGCCCGTCATCGTAGAGCGCCATGGTGGCCAAGGTCTGGCCGAGGGCGATCAGGAAACCGGCTTCGGGGGTCATGGCATCTCCTCGGGACGGCACGCGGCGACGAGCTCGGCATCGCCGGAGCGCTCCGCCAGTCGAATCAGGCGTCGGGTGTCGGGAGCATCGGGCCAGCGGGCCACGATCACGCGGAGCTTGGCGACGACGAGCGGCGACTTGGGGGCGAGCTTGGTCCGGCGGAACCAGCCGCGCCGCACCGCCATGCCGTCGTAGAGCCACTGGCGGACGCTGGGTCCGTCGAACTGGGCCAGGATGGGGACGGCTCGGGCCTGGAGCTCGGGGTTCCGCCGCGGGTTACTGAGGAGCAACATCAACCGGCTGAGCGACTGCCGGGGGATCCCCTCCATGCCGGCGTCGACCACCAGCCGGACCACCCGATCGTCGACGTCGGTCAGGCCAAGATAGATCGCTTCGTCACGGACGGTCGGGTGGCGCAGCATGAGCCGGAAGGCCTCCAGCCGGACCATCGGCTCGGGTGCCGACGCGAACTCCCGGACCTCGAGCTCGGCCGGCAGCTGGCCACACTCCGCGAGCCCGCCAAGCAGGAGGCGCTGTCCGGCCGGCGGGACCCGCTCGAGCCGGTGGCGAATCGCGACCGTGCCAGGGGCGCCAAAGCTCACCACCCGCTCCAGCACCAGCCGCCGGACACCGCCGTCCTCGGCCTCCAGCATCAGGTCGAGCAGCCGTTCCACCCGGTCCGGGCCGACCCGCTCCACCAGCGCCGCGACCGACACCAGGTCGGGCTTGGCGGCGTGCAGAACCGGTTCGAGAATCCCGTCGGCGGTGAGCGTCTGCCAGACCGACTCGACGGCGGCGGGATCGGCCCGATCGTCGGCCAGCGCCTGGATCAGGAGCGCGAGATCACCGGCCTCGACCACCAGCTCCACCCCCTCGGTCACCTGATCGCCCACGGCGCCCGTTTCGAGCGCCATCTGGACCAGGCGGATCCCCTCGCCCGCCGCGCGCTCCACCCCGGCTCCCTGGTCCTCCATCGACAGCAGATCGAGGATCCGGGTGTGCGCGGCCGGGTTCGGCGACTCGAGGGACCAGCCGTCGACCAGCTGTCGGATCACGCCCCGGAAGTCGGGGCCCTCCCGACGCGGCCCGCTCGGCCCCGCCCCTTGGCCGCCCAGCTTCCGAAGCAGCCGGACCAGGAAGGTCGAGATGTCGTGCTTCTGCGCCTTGGCGACCGCCTCCACCAGGTCGAGGAGCGCCGTGGCCGGCAGCCACTCGGTCGCGTCGGCGAATCGGTGGAGGCCGTCCTCGGTGTCGAACCGGAGCGAGAGCAGGGTCGAGAGCGCGTCGGGGGGCAGGGTCGAGAGCAGGTCGCGGAGCCGAAGCTCGACCGCCTCCCCTACCGGGCCGTCGACCGAGCCGCGGAGGCGACCGAGCCGTTCGATGGTTTGCCCCAACTCGGGCGGCGGGACGTCGCCGGCGCGGATCCGCTCGAGCAGCGCTCGGGCCAGCGGCCGCGGCGCCACCAGGAGACCCGCGCCGCCCTCGCCGCCGGTCGACCCGCTCGGCGCGTTCGGGTCGCCGCCGCCCTCGAGCGCGAGCGACGCCAGGTCCCGCCAGAGCCGCTCGACAGCCTCGTCGCCGTCGGAGGTAGCCTGGCCACCCGACGCGCGGTCGAGCGACAGGGCCCGGAAGGACATCGGCAGGAGCTCGACGTGGCGCGAGCTCGTGAAGGTCCGCGGTTCCCGCTCCTCGCCGCGGCCGGGGTCGGTCACCAGCTGCTGGAGCGCGGTGGCGAGCTCGTCGACCTCGACCGCGGGGCGGAAGGTGATCGCGCCGACCTGGAGGCGATGGAGCCGGGAGGCGAGGTCACGCAGCACGAAGTGGGCGGGGTCGGTGGGCCGGCCGTCCACCAGCAGCTGGCGTCGAGCCACCGCGACCCGGAGGCCGTCCCGCCCCACCAGCGCGGTCCGGAGCTCGGCGTGCGCGAGCTCGATCGCGGCCTGACGCATCGGATGCCCCGGCGGATAGGCGCGCATCTTGTGAAGCGCCACGGCGAGACGGGTCAGGAACCCGACGACCGCCGGCGGCACCATCGAGGTGGTCTCGGACGCCACGGAACTCGTCACCGGACCCTCGATCGAGATCGTAACCTGCTGCCAGGAATAGGCATAACCGGCCCTATCGGTGGCAGAATCCGCGCCAGCCTGGCCGGGACCGGAGCCAGGTGCGCAACCGGTTGCACCCCAATGGGATACGAGACCATCCCGGCGAAACCTGCCGGAGCGGGCACCGGCCCCCGGGCGCGGCGTCTGGCGAAGTGCTACCGTGACAGGGGCAGAGCGAAGAGGCTGTCCCAGACTTGGAGGGCGGGCTTGGGCCGGAATTGGGCGTCCACGAGGCCCAGATGGGCGAACGGCCCGAGGGAGACCTGCACCTCGGCCGGATAGGTGGTCAGGTCGAGGTCGGTGAAGGTGAGTTGGATCAGCCCTAACCCGTTGACCCGATCGAGGAGCTCGGCCTGGCGCCGGAGGTAGGCCGCCTGGGTCGCGGTCGTGAACCCCGTCCCGGGCAAGCTGCTGGCCCAGCCGCCCTCGACCACCATGACCGGCAGACTCCGACCCGCCACCAGCCGGGCGTAGTAGTCGTCGGGCAGATCCGCCGGCGCGGGCCAGGCGAAGTACGGGTAGGACGAGAGCCCCAGCATCTGGACGAAGGGGAAGTCGACCAGGTCCTGCTCCACCCCGACGAAACCGCTCGAGCCGACCAGCTTGCCCCAGGCCACCTCGACCTGCACGCTCACGAAGAGCGGGGGATGAGCCGGATCGGCGAGCAGATCGCTGGCGGCCGCGTTGGCCGCGGTCACCAGGCCCTGGTACAAGGCGGTCGACCCGACGGCCCGGGTCAGGTTGGTCTCCGCCGCGAGCCCGACGTAGTCCGGATGGTAGCGATGGACGAAAGCCGAGACGTAGGCACGATAGAGGTCGCGGATGGCCGGCTCGGTGATGCTCCGCCCCAGGGCTCGGAGCTGAGGCGCCTCCTGGTCGCGGGCCAGGCCGTCGGTCCCGTCGGCGACGAACACCAGGCCGAGACCCTTGCCGCGGTAGTAGTCGATCAGCCCATCCTTCTCACGGGCCAGGATGGTGTCGGGCGGCACCCCGGCGACCAGATCGGTCCAGGGCAGCTCTTCATGCACGATGGCGAGATCGGCGCGCCGGGTCCAAAGATCGAGGCCCTGGAGCACCGCGGCCTGATCGGGACGGGGCGGGACGGCGGAGAAGCCGAGGTGGAAGCCGCGGGTCTCGGAACCGGCGCCGGGATCCGGAGCGGTTCCTCCATTCCCGCACCCGGCCACCAGGCAGATCGCCATCGACCACAGAACCACTCTCGTCATCGCGGCCTCCCGAACCATCGAGTGGCGTGCAGGAACGGTGCCGCCGACCCGATTGGTGCGCTCAGGCGGGCCCCGATAGGACGTAGCGCTCCCGCTGGAGGCTCTTGATCCGAGCGGGATCGTAGTTCGGCGCGACCCAGCCGTCGTCGGTCGCCAGGGTCAGCGACGACGGCTGAGGCGCGGCACCGGCGACACCCTCCGCCCCCTCCCGCCACCGGGCCCGGAAGCGATAGTGATCGTAGAGTTGGATCGCCTCGATCGCGAACGCGGCGGCGAGCGGGCGGTCGCGAAGCTCGATGAGATTGTCGCCGTTGGAGGTCTCGCCCCCTTCGGCCAGGTTGGAGGAGCCGCAGTACACCACCGGATCGGCCCCGTTGAAGTCAGCCACCACGAACTTGTGATGGATGTGGAGCCCGGCACCGTTCTCTCGCCCGGAAACCTCCTCGTTGAACGGTGCGGGGATGTCGCGGTTCAGGTAGTCGAAGGGCACGATGTCCGTGTCGTCCGTCTGGGTCCCGCCGAAAGCCGCCACGCCACCACGATTCTCCGTCGTGCCCATGAGCAGGAAACGGTCCCGGTCCACCAGGTCCTTCCGGAGCACCGAGAGCGCGTCACCGCCGCCTTTGGGATCCATCACCGAGAAGAGCACCGAGTCCGTCGCCCGGAGGAGTGCCTGGGCTACCGCGGCGATCGAGAACGGCGGTTTGACGTGAGGCGCGTAGCTGACCCGGATCTCCGGGAGGCTCGCCACCGGAACCGGCAGACCCATCCAGTCGATCGCGATGGCCGACGACCGGAACTTGCCGGCCTTGGTCCAGGCCTGATCGAACGCGGCACCGTACCACCCGGCCACCGCGGCATCGTCGAAAGTGATGACGTGGTTGGCTTGGGCGTAGAGGCCCCGGATCGAGAAGTTGGCCGACCCGGTCAGCGCGGCGATCGGGACGCCGCCTCGACGGAGGACCATGACCTTGTTGTGCTGGAGCCGACCGAAGTGCAGTCGCTTGACCTTGGCCCCCGCGGCCTTGCAGCGCCCGGCGCCGAGCGTCTCGGCGGAGTCGGTGGCGCCGTGCCCCCGCCTGGTGCCGTCCGTGGCTTTGCTGGTCGAGTTGTCGACGATCAGTCGGAGCCGGGGCCCGACCGACTCCAAGGCGCGGATTACGTCGGGCTCGTCGAGATCGTAGGCGAAGACGTCGAGGGTGGTGGTCGGGTCGGCCGCCCGGGCCAGGAACTCGAAGACGAGCTCCCGAGCCCGAACGCCCAGCCAGCGGTACTTCGCCAGGTACGGCTGGACGTCGAAGAGCGGGTAATCGGGATAGTCGGCGCGCTCGGCCGGGCGCAGGGACGGATCGGCGAACTTCCTGACGAAGGCCTGCGAGGCCATGATGCCGCGGGTGAACGCCACCTCCATCGCCGGGTGAGGCCGCCGCTCCACCTCCACCGTGACCGAGACCGCGTGGGCGGCGTCGGCCCGGAGCCCGCCGGCGGCCGTCGGGGCCTTGCCCGCGACGAAGTAGATCGGGCTGACGGTATAGGTGAACCGGCCTTCACTCTCCCATGGGAAGTGACTCCAGTGGAAGAGCTGGAACGGCGCCCGGTTCGAATCGGTGAATCGCTGCTGGTAGGTGCCGTCCAGTTTGGGCGGGAGGTCGAAGGCCAGCAGGTTCTGGAGCCAGAACTCGGTGGGTTGGGCGCCCTCCACCCGGCAGCGGATCGCGAACCCGGCCAGACCGATCCGGAGCGCCGGCTGGGCCTGGTCGAGGTCGAACGCGAGGAGGACGGAGCGCTGGCCAGGGTGGGCGGTGACGGTGAACCCGTCCCGGGAAGAGGAGACACCCATAGGGACCGTTCCGTAAAGAGAAGACCAGGGAAAGCTCGGGCCCCGTCGCGGCGAGAACAAGCTGGGAAAAACCCTGGGCCTTCTGGAAAGCAAACCGCCCGCGGATGTCGTGTCCGCGGGCGGTCGAGGGTCGTTCGAGGCCGATCGCTCGGCTCGGGGCCCTTAGCTCATCCGCATTCGCTGTAGCCGCAGACGTGGCACTTGGCGCACCCCTCGGCGTACTCGAGCTGCGAGTCGCAGTCGGGGCAGGAGCCGGCCAGGGTCTGCTGCATCCCGCCGAGCATCATCTGCTGTGCCTCGTCGACGACGGCCCGGACCGGGGTCGGCACCTCGGAGACGTCGGGCGTCGCCCCGGCCAGGCCGGGAGCGCCCGGGAGCAACTCCTGCTGGATGCCCTGCTTCTCCTGCATCCAGCGCTCGAGCGCGATGCCCACGGCGTCCGGCACCGAGAGCACCTTGCCCGGGCCGAGGCCGATGGCGCGGTCGGAGCTGATGCCGCGGATCTGCCGGTAGATCTCCTTGATGGGGATGCCCGAGCGGAGACTCAGCGAGATGAGCCGGCCGATGGCTTCGACGTCGGCCATCAGGGCGCCGCCGGCCTTCCCGAGGCTCATGAACACCTCGAAGGGCTGGCCGAGATCGTCCTCGGTGATGGTGATGTAGAGGGAGCCGAGGGGCGTCTCGACCCGGCGGGTCGAGCCCTTGAGGAGCTCGGGCCGGGAGCGCTTCTGCCGGCGCTGGAGGTTTTCGGACTCGAGATCGTGCACCAGCTTCCGGAGCCGGTCGTTCTCGGCCCGGAGCTCGGCGATCTCGCCGTGGAGGTCCGCGCTCTCTTCGCGGGGCTCGGGCCGGGCACCGAGGATCTGAGCGGCGGTGGCGGCGGGCTGTTCGGCGGTGACCATGACCGACGCCAGGTCTCCGCGGGCCTGCGGCCTTCCCGGACTTGGTGGCCGCCGCCTGCACCTTCTTGGCGGTGGAGCCGGCGGAGAGCACCTGCATGTCGCGGCTGCCGTCACGGTAGACGGTCACGCCCTTGCAGCCGAGCTCGTACGCGATCCGGTAGATCTTCTCGACGTCGTCTTCGGTCGCGGTGTTCGCGAAATTGACCGTCTTGGAGATGGCGCTGTCGTTGTACTCCTGGAACGCGGCCTGCATCCGGACGTGCCATTCCGCCGCGATCTCGTTGGCGGTCACGAACACCCGCTGCCACTTCTCGGGCACCTCGGGATGGCGGGCATGGCCGCTCTCGGCCACCCGGCGCATCAGGTCCTCGGAGTACCAGCCTTCCCGCTTGGCGATGGCCACGAAGTCTTCGTTGACGTCGGGCATCAGCACGCCGGCCTGATTCCGCATGAACGCCACCGCGAAGACCGGCTCGATCCCGGAGCTGCACCCGGCGATGATCGAGATGGTTCCGGTCGGGCGCGACGGTGGTGACGTTGCAGTTCCGGAGCCGGCGCATCGGGCGGACCCGCTTGCCGTCCTGATCGCGGGCGCAGGTGGTGTCCGGTCCCCAGATGCTCCGCTCCCATTCCGGGAACGCGCCGCGGACGCCGGCCAGCCGCTCGGACTCGACCTTCGCCTCGTGGTCGATGAAACGCTGGATCTTCCGTCCCAGCTCCACCGCCTCGACGGAGTCGTAGGCGATGCCCAGGCGGACGAAGACGTCGGCCAGGCCCATGACGCCGAGACCGATCCGCCGGATCTTCTGAGCCAGCGCGGTGATCTCGGCCAGCGGATAGTGATTGGCGTCGATCACGTTCTCCAGGAAGTGGGTGGTGAGGTGCACCACCCGCCGGAGCTGGGCCCAGTCGAGATCGCCGTCCTTGACGAAGGCGCCGAGGTTGATCGAGCCGAGGTTGCAGACGTCGTACGGAAGGAGCGGTTGCTCCCCGCACGGGTTGGTGGCCTCGTAGGTGCCGAGGTGCGGCACCGGATTGAAGTAGTTGGCCCGGTCGATGAAGAACACGCCCGGCTCGCCCGTCTTCCAGGCACCATGGATGATCCTCTGCCAGACCTCGCGGGCGCGGAGCCGGCCAACCGGCTCGCCGGAGTTCGGATGGAAGACCTCGTACTCCTCGTCGTGCTCGACCGCCCGCATGAACGCATCGGTCACCGCCACCGAGATGTTGAAATTGGTGACCTTGGTGGTGTCGTCCTTGCAGCCGATGAAGTCGAGAATGTCGGGATGGTCGACCCGAAGGATCCCCATGTTGGCGCCGCGGCGGGTGCCGCCCTGCTTGACGACGTCGGTGGAGGCGTCGAAGAGCGACATGAAGCTGACCGGCCCCGACGCCACTCCCATGGTCGAGCGGACGATGTCGTTCTTGGGCCGGAGCTTGGAGAAGCTGAAGCCGGTGCCCCCGCCCGATTGATGGACCAAGGCCATGGCGGTGAGGGTGTCGTAGATCCCGCTCCGGCCGTTGGACAGGGCATCGTCGACCGGAAGGACGAAGCAGGCCGAGAGCTGGCCGAGGGGCCGACCCGCGTTCATCAGGGTCGGGGAGTTGGGCATGAAGAGCCGCTTAGCCATCAGCTCGAAGAAGGCCTCGGCCAGGGTCTCGACCGCGCCCTCGGAAGCGCCGTAGCCCCGGTCGGCCGCCGCGATCGTGCGGGCCACGCGCCAGAACAGGTCTTCCGCCTGCTCCGTCGGCTTCCCGGCTTCGTCTCGAACCAAATAGCGCTTTTCGAGGACGGTGATCGCGTTCGGCGACAGTTGCAGCGGAACCCGTGGCGCGGCAGAACCCATGGGAGGACACCCTTCGACGGCGTGCAGGTTGTGAAAATTAGAACGACTGATCTCGCCAACTGCGACGAGCCGTCGGCGGGGAGCCTCGGGTTCGTCACATCCCCGAACCGAACACCGTGTTCGGCGGCGGGAGGTGCAAGCTAGAAGGTTCGAGGATGGGAGACAATACGGCGCAAACTCAAGTAACGACGGGAGCAACCGGTTTGCACATCACAAAAGCGTTTCAGTTACCCCACGACGGTGTCCCACGACCGCCCGCTATCGGTCCTCCACCACCACCCGCGCCCGCCGCCTGGCCGTCCGCCCCGCGCCGTCGACCACCACCAGCTCCAGGTCCCAGGCCCCTCGATCCAAGCGCCGGAGCGGCAGCTCGAGCCGCACCGGCGTCACTCCGGCCTCGTCCGGCTCCAAGGTCAGGTCCATCCAGCCCGACCACCCTGGAAAGCCCTTCCAATCAGGTTTCTTCTCGTCGGGTCCGGTGACCGGCCGCACCAGAACCCGCGCTCGCCCGTGGCCGGACGACCGGAGCCCGGCCAGAGACGAATACAGCACCAGGGTGTCGCTCCGGACGAAGGCGGCGTCGGGGTCGTCACCGGCCACCAGGAGATCGTAGAAGGCGAGCACGCCGGCCTCTCGGCCGGGGAGGTCGACCGCCGACCGCGACTGGAGCGTCCCGGCCAAGTCGCGATAGCCGAGCGCGGTCCTGACGTCGTAGGTGCCGGGGGGGAGGGGCAGGGCCACGGAACCGGCCAGGACATCGTCCTGCCCGAGCGGACCCGGATGACGGACCGTGACGGTCGTATCGAGCGCCCGGTCGACGTCGGCCACGGTATCGCGGGCGTCGATCCGCACCCGGATCGGGTATTCGGCCCGAGCGCTGTCCGAATCGGCAATCGCGAAGCCGGGCACCGCGAAGAAGACCCTGACCTCGGAGGCCGCCCCCGGCTCGTAGGTGGAGGCGATCCGGACCCGGGCCGCCAGGTCGCGGTCGAAGCGGAGCGGGTACCGATCGGTGGTGAGCGCCAGGCGCATCCCTTCCCGGCCGAGCCGCCGTTCCCGGGTCCGGAACTCGACCAGCTGCTCCCGCCGGCCGGCCACGGCCGCTTCGTAGAAGGGCGACAGAGCCGCGCGCGAGCGCAACAACCGATCGGCGTCGACCGCCGCGGGGGGCCCGGCCTCGTCACCGGCGCCGGAGACCGACCCGCTCAGACCACCGCCCAGCAGATCGAAGAGGCTCTCGATCAGGGTAAATTCGGTGCTATCCTGGCGGGCGACGAAATGGACCACGAAGTCGCCCTCGGGTCGGCGGTACCACCAGGACTCGTTGGGCGGCAGGTCGGGCGCGCGGAGCGTGGCCCGGGTGTCCGGGTCGCCCTGGCGGACGAACACCTTGCCCCGCTCGTCTCGGGGGTCCGGATACCGATCGACTCGCACCGCGAGCCGCCGGTAGTGCTCGGCCAGGCGGGCCCCGTTCCGGCGGAGGTCGTCCCGATCCCGGCCGGTCCAGAAATCCCAGAGCATCTGCGCCCGGCCAGATCCGCGGCTCGCGTCGTAGGCGGCCAGTTCGTCGGGCGAGGCGATCCAGGCCAGATCGCGCCGAATGGCGGCGACGGTGGCGGAGTCGTTCTCGTCGGCGGCCGCGAAGTAGGTCTCGATTCCGCGGTCGTCGCCAGCCGCGAGCCGGGTGCGAGCCAGCTCCAGGAGGCCGAGGCCGCGCCCGTCCTTGAGCGAGGTCAGCGACTCGAACGCGGCGAGCGCGCCGGCGGTGTCGCCCACCAGGCGACGGATCCGGCCGAGGCCCAGGACCAGCGTCACCGAGCGGGCGTTTCGGCCGGCGGCGGCCTCCTGCAATCCGTCGCGAAGGACGCCGGCCCAGCCGGGGCGGCCCTCGCGGAGCGCCCGCCTCGCTTCGCCGATGGCGACCGTGACGTAGCCGGTGTCGACCAGGGCGGCCCGGGCGAAGGCGCTGGCCGCCCGGGGCCAGGCGTCGCGGGCCACCAGGAGCTGGCGGGGGGTGGCCGCGCTGGTCACCTCGTCGCCCAGACGCAGCTCGGCCTGGCCCAAGGCGAACCACGCGAGCGGCCATTTCGGCGCCAGCTCGGTGGCCCACTTGAACTCGGCGACCGCGTCGGTCGGATTGCCCAGCTGGAGGGCGAGGTAGCCGAGCGAGAGGTGGACCCGCGGATTGGCGCGGTCACGCTTGGCGGCCAGCATCAGGCGGGACTCGAGGCCCCGGAGCTCGGCGGTGTCGGGCGCGCTGGCGATCGAGTCGCGGAACGCCTCGACGGCCAGACGATCGTCGACGGTCTGGGCCGCTCCCCGCGCCGGCGGCAATGCCACCATCGCGGTCAGCCCACCGAGGGCGATCCGAAGCGAGCGTCCAGCCACTCGAGTTGTGAGGTTGATCACGTGGATATAGACGTCCGATCCCCGCCAGCAGGCACACCGAGCTAGCGATCGGCGCGCCCCCGGGTGGCCAGAAAATCGGCCAGCCCCTCGGCCACCGCCTCGGCGTAGCGGCGCCGGACCTCCTCGGTGCGAAGGGCCGCTTCCTGCTGGGGCACGATCATGAAGAGGCCTTCCACCAGCACCGCCGGCATCCAGGTGGGCCGGGCCAGCGCCAGATCGCCGCGGGCCACGCCCAGCACCGGGACCGCCAGCCGGCGGGCCAGACCGTTCTGGATCGCCCGGGCGAGCGGCAGGCTTCGCGGCTGGAAGTAGAAGACGCTGGACCCGACGTTGCCGGCCGGATTCACTCCATCGGGGAGCGCGTTGTTGTGAATCGAGACCAGGACGTCCGCGCCGACCTGGTCGGCCAGGCGCGGCCGGGCGGCCAGGTCGACCGGCTCGGGTCCGTCCCGGGTCAGGATGACCCGAGCGCCGGCGTCGATCAGCAGGCGGCGGAGCTCGCGAGCGATGCCGAGATTGGCCTCGGCCTCGGTCAGGCCGGTCGGGCCGGTCGCGCCGGTCGGCGGGTGGCCCGGATCGACGACGATCAACCGCCCGGCGAGCGGAGCCGCCGGATCGACCTGGGGCGGGCGACGAATCTCGAGCAGCAGATCGCGGCCGTCCCAGCGGGCCCGGTAGCCCCACACCGGCCGATCGAGCGTGAAGGCGAGGTCGACCCGATCGGCGGCGACCTGGCGCCAGTCCACCCGCCGGACGAGCCCGTCACCGGGCCCGTAGCGGAGCCAGTTCACGTCGGCCGAGGCGTCGTAGAGGGTGAGCGTCAGGCGGTGGTCGGTCTCGGTCAGCTGGTAGGGCACCCGCCGCGACACCGGGATCCGGGCCACCGTCCGATCGGAGTCCGGGATCAGGGTGATCGACCCGACGTCGGCCGGGCGGGCGGCCACCGCGCCGGGTTCGGCCTGGGCCTCGCCGGCGGCCACCCAGGCGGTCTGGTTCGCGGCGAGACCGAGGCGGAGATCGTCCTCAATCCGGCCCGTAACCCGGGAGACCGTCCCGGTGGGAAAGAACCAGTGATAGGTGGCGCCCGGATGGGCCCGCCCGACCGTGATCGAGTCGGTGGCGCCGGTGCGTTCCGGGTCGTCGTCGAGCCGGGCGGCGACGGCCAGCGGGTCGAGCGGCGCGAGCGACAGGGGCCACCGGGTCAGGAGGGTGTCGCGACCGCCGACCGCCCGAAGGATGGCCCAGCGGGCGCGGGGCCCGCCCCGCCGACCTCGCCGGGCGCCGGGCGCGGGAGGGTCGGCCAGCACGTCGGGCAATCGCTCGCCGACGGTGAGGTTCCTGACCTGAGCCCGGTAGATCCGGCCCGGGGCCGGCCGGTGCAGACGGTCCGGCTCCCGATCGAAGGCACGGATCGCCTCCGGCACGTCGGGCGCGGCGCTGTCCTCCGCAAATTCCACCCGGTGGCCTCCCGGCAGGAGGAGGGTGACGCGGAGCCCGGCCGCCGCCCGCACGGTCAGGGCGAGGGGCTCGTCCGGCGGCCACCAGACCCGCCCCCGGGGCGCGAAGCTGGTGGTATCGACCCAGACCGACGCCCCAGGCGAGGGGCGGTAGCGGGGGGCCCGCCGGACCAGAACCTCCCCGACGGCCGAATCGGCCCCGAGGGTGGCGACCAGACGAAACGGCGCGGGCGAGCGGTCGGGATACCGGACCCAGGCGAGGAAAGCCCCGTTAGGCGCGACCGGCACCGGGACGCCGTTGACGGCGAGCGCGGCCCGCCCGTCGCCGACCGAGCCGAGCAGAAAGCTCGAATCTTCCACCGTCACGACATCCGTAGGTCCGGGGTAGACCACGTGAATCGCCAGCGGTCCGGCAACGGAGGGCACCGGCGGCAACGGCTCGGGGCGGGCGGGCCCCCGCACCCGAGGCCAGGGATCAGGGTCCGACACCGCCGGCGGCGGTTGGCTCGGGTTTTTCGGTGCCAGGACGGCCGGCTCGGGCTCCGGACGCGGCACGATCGGCGTTCCGGTGCAGGCGGCGGCGGTCAGAAGCAGCCCGACGAGGCCGAACCGGCGGATATGAGGCATCGCCGCAAGGTACACAGCGACTATGACTTACATCAATTGTCCGGTTGACGCTTCCCGCCGCACGGGCCTAGATTGCGCCCTGCGAAGCGTCCCTCAGTGAAACAGCGAAAGAACCTCGAGGACGGTCCGTGAAGGTCTGCCCAGCTTGTGGCACCGAATACGGCGACGACGCCGCATTCTGCTCCCGTGACCGGACGCCGTTGCCGACGTCCGGAGGCGGGCTGATTGGGCAGGTCATCGGCGACCGGTACCAGATCGAGCGGAAGCTGGGCGAGGGCGGGATGGGCGAGGTGTACCTCGCCCGCCACGTGCTGATGGACCGGCTCTGCGCCATCAAGATCATGTCGCCGGCGTTGAGCAAGGACCCCGACGCGATCGCCCGGTTCAACCGGGAGGCGACCAACGCCAGCAAGATCAGCCATCCCAACGTGTGCGCGGTCTACGACTTCGGGTTCACCCCCGACGGGGTGCTCTACCTGGCGATGGAGTACCTGGAGGGCCGGGAGCTCTCCGACCTGATGGCGTCCGGCCCGTTGCCGCTCGACCGGGCCGTCGCGGTCCTGGCGCAGTGCGCCGCCGGTCTCGAGGCGGCGCATGAACTCGGGATCGTGCACCGCGACCTCAAGCCCGACAACATCATGGTGCTCGAGCAGCGGGGTCGCGAGGTCGTCAAGCTGGTGGACTTCGGGATCGCCAAGGCGGCGCAGGGCGAGGAGGGCCAGCGGGTCACCAAGACCGGGCTGGTGGTGGGCACGCCGGAGTACATGAGCCCCGAGCAGCTCTCCGGCGACCGGATGGACGGCCGGAGCGACGAGTACTCCTTGGCCCTGGTCCTCTACCGGATGCTCACCGGCGCCCTGCCCTTCACCGCCACCTCGGCGCAGGAGACGATGGTGAAGCGGCTGACCGAGCGGCCCAAGCGGCTCTCGGAGATGGCCGGGACGAGGCGCTACCCGGCGGCGCTGGACGATGTCATCGACCGGGCCCTGGCCCGGACCCCCGACGAGCGGTTCGCGACGGTCGGGGCGTTCGCCGAGGCGGTGACCAGGGCGGCGACCCCGGAGCCGGCCACCGTTGCGCTGCCGCGGACCGTGGTGGCCCCGCGCGCCCGCGGCCGTCGCCGCGGACTGATGGCCCTCGGCGCCGTGGCGCTCCTGTCCCTTGCATTCGTCGTCTGGCGAGCCGGCGGCGGCGCCGCCGCGAGCCCGGCCGCAACGCCCGTCGGGCCCCTGGCCGCGACCACCGACTCGATCCCGACCACCGTCCCCGAGTCGGCGATCGACACGACGGCGGGCCGGTCCGACACTGCCCCGTCGCCCGAGCCGGCGGTGGTCACGCCGCCACCGCCGCCGCCGGTCGCGCCGGCCTCGTCCCGGCTGGCCGATCCCGGCGCGGGGGCCGCGCTGACCCAGGCGCTCCCGACCCTCGAGGACTTCGACGATCCCAACAGCCAGCGGGCCCGCGATGCCTTCAACCGGGCTCGGCTGGCGATCAGATCCGGACGACTCCCCCGGGCCCAGGCGGCCGAGATGGCGTGGCTCGTGGGGGTCTACGAGCTGAGTCAGAACCGCAAGCTCGCCGCGGCCGAGGCCTTCCGGCGCTCGTGCCGACTGGATCCAGCTCCTCGTTGCCGGCGGATGCTCAGCCAGCTCAAGGATGTTCCATGACCGATTCCGGGATCGTCCTCCGCCTCGGCGCCAAGACCGATCGGGGCCGGACTCGCGACCACAACGAGGACACCTTCCTCGTGGCCGACCTGACCCGGGGCACGACCGACTTTCTGGTCGACGGCCACGCGTCGATCGGGCCCCGCGGGACCCTGTTGCTGGTGGCGGACGGGATGGGCGGCGCCGCGGCGGGTGAGCTGGCGAGCGCCATGGCGGCCGATCTCATCTTCCAGCACCTAGCCATTTCCTGGGGCCGGAGCAACGAGGTCGGCGGAGACGACTTCATCCGTCATATCCGGTTGGCCGTCGAGCTCGCCAACGCCCGGATCCACGAGTACGCCAAAGAGCACCCCGACGCCCGGGGCATGGGCACGACCTCGACCGTGGTGGGCGTGCTCGGCAATCGGCTCTACCTCGCCCAAGTGGGCGACAGCCGGGCCTACATGGTCCGGCAGAGCGTGGCGATCCAGCTCACCAAGGACCAGTCCTTGATGCAGCGCCTGATCGACGCCGGCGAGCTGACCGAAGAGCAGGCCGCCGTGAGCGAGCGGCGGAACATCATCCTCCAGGCCCTGGGCCCCGACGCCAAGATCCGGGTCGACGTGACCTATCAGGACCTGGCCCGCGGCGACATCGTGGTGCTCTGCTCCGATGGGCTGTCCGGCCAGGTCAAGCGGGACGAGATCGCCGACGTGGTCAACGCGAGCGGCGACGTCAACGCGATCTGCGACCACCTGATCGACCTCGCGAACGAGCGCGGCGGCCCCGACAACATCACGGTGGTAGTGGGCCAGTTCGACGGCCCGGGCCTCCCCCCGCCAACCGTCGCCGACGACATCGGCTATCACGTCTATCCCACCCCCGACGCCGAGACCTCGGGCGAGGCGCCCGTCCCCGCGCCGGTGGAGGCGGCGATCGCGCCGGCGCCGCCGGTCGAGGTCGAGGGCGCCCGCTCCGGCACCCCGACGACGATTGCGGCGGTCGGCGCCGGGCTCCTGATCGTCCTGCTGGTCGTCTTCCTCCTGCTTCGCGCCTTCGGCTGACCGAACCGACATGTTCGCGCAGTTCCGGTACCTCGATGGGGCGATGGCCGACCGCACCCGAGTGTCGGCCAACGATTTCGCGACCATCGGCCGCCATCCCGGCTCGGACGTGCCGTTCGATCCCGAGGGTGACCTCCAGGTCTCGGTCCGGCACGCCGCCGTGTTCAAGCAAGGCGGCGGCTTCATGCTCCGCGACCTCGGGAGCACCAACGGCACCTTCGTGAACGGTCGCCGGATCCGGAGCGACCGCCCCCTCGAGCCGGGCGACCTGATCCAGTTCGGTCTCGAAGGGCCTCGGCTCGAGTTCAGCGTGACCGACGTGGCGCCGCGCGCGCCGGCGCCCACCGAGGCGCCCCAACCCGAGCCGGCGAGCCGGATCCGCCGACCCCGCACCCGGACCACCGACCGGATCCAGGTCGAGGTCCGCCGTCAGACCTCGCGCTGGAAGTGGATCGTCGTCGGCACCCTGGCGATCGCGGGCCTGACGATGAGCCAGATGGCCTGGCGAACCCGCCGGGAGCGGGCCGAGCTCGAGACGCAGCGCTCGGCCCTGTTGAGCCGGGTGGACGACCTCCTGACCCGGATCGAGGCGACCCGGTCCCAAGCCAGCGGGATCGAGAGTGCCCTGGCGACGGCCCGGAGCGAGGTGGCGTCGCTCAGAGCCACGATCGCGACCGGCCGGGCCACCGCGGACCGGCTGGACACCCTGACCCGGCGGGTGTCGGTCGACGCGGCGCTCCACGGCCAGGTCCTGAGCGCGGCCCGCTTCGACCCGGCCGCGGCCGCCAAGGCGAGCCAGCGGGCGGTGGCCGTGGTGGTGGCCGAGGGACACGACGGCCGGGTGCTCTCGGGGAGCGGATTCGCGATCCGGTCGCGCGGCGACACCGTGCTGATCGTCACCGCCCGCCATCTGGTGCAGGACTCGGCCGGGCTGATGGCCAACCGGCTGGCGGTGATCTTCGACGGCACCGGGCAGGCCTTTCGGGCCACCCTGATCCGGGTGGACGATCGCGCCGACCTGGCGCTGTTGATGGCGCGGATCCGGGGCGGGGCGCCGGTGGTCGCCGGTTTGGTCGACTCTCTGGCGGTGGGCGCGCCGGTGGCGCTGGTGGGCTATCCCGGCGGGCTCGACTCGTTGGGCGACTGGCGATCCACGGGGGTGAGCGCGACGGCGACCGTCGGCACGCTCCGGGCCGCCGGTCCCGACCTGCTCACGATCGACGGCTACGGAACGGGGGGTTCGTCGGGAAGCCCGGTACTGGGCCCGACCGGCGAGGTGGCGGGCGTGGTCTCGGGCGGCGACCCCGGTCGGTCGGCCCCGGGCGTGGTATACGCGGTGCCCGCCCGGCTGATCCGGGCCCTGGCGGGCGCCCCCTAACCGGCTGCCTAACGAAGGATCAGCCAGCCGATCCCGAGGGTGCTCCCCAGCACCGCCACCGTCCACCCCACCCACCGGACCAGATCAGGCCCCAGCGGATCGAGCGCGGCCAGCCCCACCCGGGCGCGGATCGGTCCCCACGCCCCGCCCGGCCGGACCCGACGATAGAAGCCGTCCAGCACCGCCGCCGGCTCGGGCCGGGTCAGGAACATGACCGGCACCCAGACGGCGAGTGAGCCGAACGCGGTGAGCGCCAGCCGCTGGCCGAAGGTCAGCGCGCCGAACCGGGGGAGATACGACACCAGCGCGAGCCCGAGTCCCGCCAGCATGGCCGAAATCTCCGCCCACGCATTGATCCGCCACCAGAACCAGCGAAGGAGGAGCACCAGGCCGGGCCCGTTCCCGATCAGGATCAGGAACCGAAAGACCTGCCCCACGCTGTCCATCACGAACGAGAGCGCCGCCGCGAGCACCGTGATGCCCACCGTCGCCAGGCGAGCCGCCCGAATGAGCTTGGCCTGATCGTCCACCCCGCCGAAGCGGGCGTAGAGATCGTTGACCAGGTAGCTGGCGCCCCAGTTCACCTGGGTCGACACGGTCGACATGAACGCCGCGAGCAACGAAGCGAACACCAGGCCCAGCAGCCCGCTCGGGAGGTACCGGACCATGAGCAGCGGGTACGCGGTCTCCGGATCGGCGAGCCCCGGGAGGATCACCAACGCCGCGAGCCCCACCAGCACCCAGGGCCAGGTCCGAATCACGTAGTTCAGCAGATTGAACAGGTGGGCCGCCCGGGTAGCCTCGCGCTCGTCTGCGGTCCCGGCCAGCCGCTGGACGAAGATCCCGCCCCCGTCCGAGTTCCGGAACGCCCACCACTGAATGGTCACGTATCCCAGAAAGGTGGAGAGGGGCACCAGCGCCCCTTCCCCGGTGGGCAGCAGGTCGAGGTGATGTCCCTTCCCCTGGGCCCGGAGCGCGGCGACCAAAGAACCGACCCCGCCAACCTCGTGCAAGGCGTAGCTCATCACCAGCACGGCGCCGACGAGGGCGAGGATGTACTGGAGGAAGTCGGTGGCCACAACGCCCCAGATCCCCGAGACCGCAGTGTAGATCAGCACCACCACCACGATCGGGAGCAGGGCCCAGAGCCGGGCGTCGCCGGGCATGGCGGGCAGGTGGTCGAGGAGGCCGAGGGCGACCACCACCTTCCGCATCGCGAGCATCCCGTAGCCGATGCTGATGCAGTTGAGGGGCACCGCGAAGATGAAGGCGCGGGTGGCCCGGAGCGCGGCCGCCGGCGACCCGGCGTAGCGCAGCTCGGTGAGCTCCATGTCGGTGAGCACGTTGGCCCGCCGCCAGAGCTTGGCCAGGACGACGGCGAGCAGCACGTGCGCGAAGGCGAAGCACCACCACTCCCAGTTGCCGGCCACGCCCGCCTGGGCCACCCGTCCCGCCACATAGAGGGGGGTGTCGACGTTGAAGGTGGTCGCCGCCATCGAGGCCGCCGCGAGCCACCAGGGAATGGCCCGCCCGCCCACGAAGAACTCCGCCATGTTCCGCGCCCCCCGGCGGGCCAGCACCAGTCCGATCGTCAGGGTCAGCGCCAGATAGGCGAGCACCACGGTCCAGTCGAGCCAGCTCACCCGAGCCGCTCCCGAATCCAGCCAGCGACGGCCTCCTGCATCAGCCGCTGGCGGTGCCAGGCCCGGATCAGCGGAGCCCCGCCCGGCAGCTCGGCCTCGATCCTGGGATGGGCGAACAGCGCCACGAGGTCGGCCGGCCACGCGGCGGCCAGCTCCTGACGGCTCCTGGCGCCGAGGCCGGCCCGTCCCTTGGAGGCCCGGGGCTCGGCAAAGACCAGAACCACTCGGCTGCCACCCGGCCCGAGGGGAACGCCGGCGTTCCGGAGCGCCCGCTCCGTGACGTCGCTCGGACTCGCCGGCCAGGCGCCGTCGGTGTCGTCGTCCACCACCACCAGCTCGATCGGCGCTCGGAGCCGGAGGCCGGGTGGGGCCTTCGCGTCGAGCAGCCGCCGCGCCGCCTCGGCCGACCGATCGGCGGGGATCGGGCCCGACGGGGTCAGGCCCGCCCGGGTCAGGCCCCGGTGATAGCTGCCTAACGCCCGGTCGACGGCCACCCGCACGGCCGGGTCGGCGCCGGCGCGCCGCTCCAGCTCCGCGTGGGTCGCCGCCGGATCGATGGGATAGAGCAGCAGGTCCACGCCGGCGACGAGCGAGTCGACCGCCGCGACCTCGGGACGGGTGTCCTGGAAGGCCCCCTTCATGATCAGGGCGTCGGTCACCACCAGACCGTCGAAGCCGAGCTCACCCCGGAGGAGGTCGAGCACCGGGGGCGAGAGGGTGGCCGGCCGGCCGGCCGGATCGAGGGCGCGATAGCTCACGTGCGCGGTCATCACCGACGCCACGCCGGCCTCGATCGCGGCCCGGAACGGAACCAGATCGGTCGAGGCCAGCTGGTCCCGCGAGGTCGAGACTTCGGGCATCCGGTCGTGCGAATCGACCACGGTGCGCCCGTGCCCCGGAAAATGCTTGGCGCAGGCCAGCGCCCCGGTGGCCTGGCAGCCCTCGATCCAGGCGGTGACCGCAGCCGCGACCCGGGCCGGGTCGGCCCCGAACGACCGGGTTTGGACGATGGGATTCTCGGCCGCGAGATCGAGATCGGCGTCGGGGGCGTAGACCCAGTCGATCCCCACCGACCGGGCTTCGGCGCCGGTCATGGCACCGGCCCACCGGATCAGGTCGAGATCATCGAGCGACGCCAACGCTCCCGGAGGCGGCACGTCGGTCAGCCCTCGCACCTGTTGGCCGGCCCCCCGCTCCAGGTCAGCCCCGATCAAGAGCGGGCGTCCGGCCTGGGCGGTCAGGTCGCGAGTCAGCTCCGCCACCGCCTCGGCCGTGCCACCAAAGAGGATGAAGCCGCCGCAGCCGAAGGCAAGCGCCCGGTCGATCAGGGGCCGCTCGTGAGCAAAACCGGTCTCGTCGCGCCACCGGAGCCCGGGCAGGACGAGCCGTCCGAGGCTCACGCGGGCGTCACCGTCCCCAGCACGCGGGGCCCGCGCGCGCCGGTGGCCGCCGGCAAGTTACCGGGTTGACCGTGGACCGTCAGATACCCGAGCAGGGCGAAGGCCACGGCTTCCTTGGCGTCGCCCGAGAAGAAGAGGTCGTCGAACCGGACCAGGGGATGGGACCGGCCGCCCGCGTCCAGATGGCCGGCCAGGGAGGCCATCAGGCCGGGGTGAAGCCGCCCGCCCCCGGAGACCACCACCTCGGCGTCGCCCGGGGTCCAGCGATCGAGGGCCCTGGCCACGCTCCGGGCGGTGAGCTCCACCGCGGTCGCCACGGCATCGGGCGGCGGGACCCGCGCCACCAGCGCCTCGGCGAAGCCCCGACCGAAGCGCTCCCGGCCGGTGCTCTTGGGCGGGGCTTCGGCAAAGAACGGGTCGGCCAGGAGCGACTCGACCACCGCGTCGTCGCCCCGGCCGGCGGCCGCCAGACGGCCGTCCACGTCGTAGGGGAGCGCCGGATCGGTGAGCCGGGCGGCCAGGTCGATTACCGCCATTCCTGGACCGGTATCGAAGGCGAAGGCGCCGCCCTCGTCGGCCCGGTGCGGCACGTAGGTCAGGTTGGCCATCCCGCCCAGGTTGAGCAGGATCCGGGGGTGATCGGCCCCGAAGAGCAGCACGTCGGCCATCGGGACGAGGGGGGCCCCCTGCCCTCCGGCCGCGAGGTCGCGCCCTCGGAACCCGCTCACGACCCGGACACCGAACGCCTCGGCGAGCCGGGAGGGCTCACCCAGCTGCCAGGTGACGGCCGGCGGCTCGTGCCAGACGGTCTGTCCGGGAAAGGCGATCAGTCCGAGGTCGCTGGCGCGGGTGTGGCCCTCGGCCAGCACCCGCTGCACCGCCTCGACGGCCCAGTCGCCGATGGCGGCATGGAGCAGGGCCAGCTCCCGGGTCCCGCCCGATTCGATCGCCCGCTCGATCCGGGCCCGGCTCTCGGCGGGGTACGGAACACTGACGAAGGCGACCAGCTCCGCCACGGTCGGGCCGCGGAACCGGACCAGGGCGGCGTCCATCCCGTCGAGCGACGTGCCCGACATGAGCCCGACCGCGAGGGTAGGCCGCTCGGTCATGGCCCGCTCACCGGCGGCGGATCGCCGATCACGGCCCGGACCCGATGATCGTGCCGAGCCAACAACGCCTCGGCCGCGGGCCGATCCAGCCGCCGTTTGACCATCACGATCGCGGTGCGAACGCTCCCCTCCGCCTGGTCGATCGCCCGCCGGGCGGCGGCCCGGTCCACGCCGGTCACGTCCATCACGATCCGCTCGCCCCGGTCCACCAGCTTGTCGCTCCAGGCCTGGAGGTCGACCATCAGGTTGCCATAGGTCTTCCCGAGCCGGATCATGGCGCCGGTGGTGAGGGTGTTGAGCACCAGTTTGGTGGCGGTGCCGGCCTTCATCCGGGTGGAGCCGGTCACCACCTCGGGGCCGGTCAGGACGGTGATGCAGACGTCGCAAGTGTCCCTGAGGAGCGCCGGCGGCTCGGCGCAGGCGACGAGCACCGTGCCGGCGCCCAGGGTCGCGGCCCGGCCCAGCGCCGCGCGGACGTAGGGCGTGCCCCCGCTCGCGGCGATGCCGACGACCGCGTCGCGGGCGGTGACCTGGTTCGTGTCCACCGCCGCGATCCCGGCGTTGACGTCGTCCTCGGCCCCCTCGGCCGAGCGGACCAGCGCCGGGAATCCACCGGCGATGATCCCGACCACCATCGCCGGGTCGGTGCCGAAGGTGGGCGGGCACTCCGCGGCGTCGAGCACCCCCAGCCGGCCGCTGGTCCCGGCTCCGACGTAGAGCAGCCGGCCGCCGGCCCGGAACGAGCGCTCGATCAGGCCGATCGCCGCGGCAATCTCCTCCCGGGCCCGCGCCACCGCGGCCGGGACCGTGGCATCCTCGGCGCCGATCAGGTCGACGATCTCGAGCGCCGTCGCCAGATCGACGTTCGCGCTCCGCGGGTTGCGTCGCTCGGTGAGGCGGACCGCGGGCGGTTCGGCGGACATGGAATCGGGGGTGGATGGGCCAGGGCGCGACGGAGTCGCGAACGAGGTGAACGGCGTCCGTCTAAATTACCGGGGCGCGCTTGGGCCCGGCAACTCGGCAACGAAGGAGAACTCGTGACCCGCCCCCTCACCGCGTTCGCGCTCCTGCTCCTGGCGACCACCGCGCCGGCGGGCGCCCAGCAGGGCATCGACCCGCATTGGCCCCTCCGCGACAGCACCCGGGTTGCCACCGGCATGCGGGCGATGGTGGTGTCCGGCAGCCCCCTGGCAAGCGCCGTCGGGCGGGACGTGCTCCAGGCCGGGGGTAACGCGGTCGACGCCGCGGTGGCGGTGGGCTTCGCCCTGGCGGTGGTCCACCCCGAGGCCGGCAACCTGGGGGGTGGCGGCTTCACCATGATCCGCCTCGCCAACGGCGAGGTCTACGCCCTCGACTACCGCGAGACCGCGCCCGGACGGGCCACCCGCACGATGTACGTCGGCCCCGACGGGAACCCGACCGACCGGAGCTGGACCGGTCATCTCGCGGTGGGGGTCCCCGGCTCGGTCGCAGGCTTGGCCGAGGCTCACCGCCGCTTCGGGCGGCTGCCCTGGACCCGGGTGATCGAGCCCGCGATCCGGCTGGCCCACGACGGGTTCGTGGTCGACCAGTATCGCCACGACGCGATTCAGAGCGATGCCGAGCGCCTGGCCCGGTTTCGAGCCTCGGCCAGCACCTTCCTCCCCGGCGGCCGGGCGCCCGCGGCCGGCGCGACCTGGACCCAGCCGGATCTCGCCCGCACGCTGGAAGCGATCCGGGACGGCGGCGCGGACGCCTTCTACCGGGGTCCGATCGCCGATCTGATCGTGGCCGAGATGAAGCGGGGCGGCGGCATCATTACCGGGCACGATCTGGCCAACTACCAGACCCGCTGGCGCGAGCCGCTCCAGTTCACCTACCGGGGGCGCACCATCTACTCGATGCCGCCGTCATCGTCCGGAGGGGTGACCCTGGCCCTGATCCTGAACATCCTGGAGGGGTTCGACCCGCTCCCCGCGTTCGGCACCCCGGCACTCATGCACCTGGAGGCCGAGGCGATGCGGCGGGCCTTCGTGGAGCGAAACGCGTCGTTGGGCGATCCCGCCTTCGTCGACAACCCGGTCGCCCTGATGATCAGCAAGCAGCACGCGGCCCAGCGGCGGGCGGAGATCGATCCGGCCCACGCGACCCCGACCTCCACGCTGGCAGTCGGCCTCCGCGACGGGCCGTCCACCACGCACTATTCGGTGGTCGATCAGGACGGCAACGCGGTCAGCACCACCACGACGCTCAACAACAGCTTCGGGAGCGCGGTGACGGTGGCAGGCGCGGGCTTCCTCCTCAACGACGAGATGGACGACTTCACCACCGCGCCGGGCAAGCCCAACAACTACGGCCTGGTCCAGGGCGAGGCCAACGCCATCGCCCCGGGCAAGCGGATGCTGTCAGCGATGACGCCGACGATCGTCCTGGACCGGGAGGGCCGGCTCCTGATGGTGCTGGGGACCCCGGGCGGGCCGACCATCATCACCCAGGTGTACCACGTCGTCTCCAACGTGATCGACCATGGGATGTCGTTGCCCGAGGCGATCTGGGTTCCCCGGCTCCATCACCAGGGCCTGCCCGACCGGATCCTGCTGGAGCAGGACGGGTTCGCGCCCGCGGTGATCTCCCAGCTCGAGGCGATGGGCCATCACGTGGCCGTCCGGAGCTACATGGGCGACGTGGAGGCGATCATCCGCACCGCCGACGGATGGCTGGGGGCGAGCGATCCCCGGCGGGGCGGCGCGGGGGCCGGATGGTGAGAATTACCGGGTCAGCTGGTGAACTCGCCGCTCAACTTGATGACGATCTTCGCGCCGGGCGCCACGACCACGTCGCGATCGGCCGAGTTGATCGCCGCCGCGGTGCCGGCGGCCGCGCCGATCACGCCGCCGATGACGGCCCCTTTCTTCTTGCCGCTCAGCACCCGGCCGACCACCGCGCCGGCCACGGCGCCGGCGCCGACCTTGGCGGCGTCGCCGGCCCTGACGCCCCGGCCCTTGAGCTCGTACCCGACCTGGGTCGACATCCCGTCGAGGTCGTGCGACTCACCCCCGAAGGAGACCTTGGTGGCCCGGAGCTCGACCTTGCCGGAATCGGCCTTGTTCTCCGAGACCACCAGCTGGACGATGGTGAGTGACACGGTCGCCCCGGCCGGAATGACGGTCCGACCCTGGGCGTCTTTCACGTCCTGGGTAACCCGCGCGGTGACGGTCTCGCCCGGCTTGTGGGTCTGGGTGGTGAACGAATCGATGGCGGCCAGCGTGATCACGGTCCCGGCGTCGACGCTCCGATGGGCCGCAGCCGGCGGCGGCGCCGGGGCCGGGGCGGGCGCGGGGGCGGGCGCGGGACTGGCCGCGGGCGGCGAGGCCGGCGCGGGGCGAGTCGTGGGTCGGGCGGGCGTTGGCGAGGGTGCCGGGGCCGGGGCGGGCTCGGTCGACGGTTCCGCGGCCGGCGCGTCGTGGAGCGCGGCGCTGGTGTCGACGGGGGCCAGGGACAAGTCCCGGCCGAGCGAGTCCTGCGATGCAACGTCGGAGCCGTTCGACTTGCCGCAGGCCAGCGCCAGCGCGGCGGCGATCGGCGCCATGAATCGTAGCACTCTCATGCAATCCTCCCGTTGATGCCCGAACTCCGAGCCCTGATTCCGTACCTCAAGAAATATACCCGGGTCTACCTGGCCGGGCTTCTGGCCGTCATCGGGTCGAATCTGCTCAACGCGCTGGCACCCGTGTTCCTGGAGCGCGGCATCGACGCCCTCCAGCGGCCCGATCCGCTAGCTGCCGTCCGGCGCGCCGCCCTCCTCCTGGTGGCTGCCGCGACGGTGGGCGGCGCCCTGCGCTTCGTCATGCGCCAGCTTCTCAACAGCGTGAGCCGCCGGGTCGAATACGACCTCCGGAACGCCCTCTTCGGCCAGCTCCTCGGGCTCCCGGCACCGTTCTACGACCGGATGCCCACCGGCGACCTCATGGCCCGGAGCACCAACGACCTCCTGGCGGTCCGGATGGTCGCCGGGCCGGCGGTGATGTACCTCGTCGACACGGCGACCCGGGCCCTGGTCCTGATCCCCGCCATGCTCGCCGCCAGCCCGAAGCTCACCGGCCTGGCGCTGATCCCGCTGCTCGGGCTCCCGGTCCTCGAGGGGTTCCTGGGGCGCCGCATTCACGAGCGGTCGGCCGCGATCCAGACCCATTTCGGCCGGGTGACCGAGTTCGTTCACCAGAACGTGTCCGGCATCCGAGTGGTGCGGGCGTACAATCAGGAGACGCGTGAGACCGAGCAGTTCGCACGACTCAACGAGACTTACGTGGGGCTCAACCTGAGCCTGGCCCGGGCCCAGGCCGCGCTCGATCCGCTGCTCACGCTGGTCGGCGGGCTGAGCGCGGCGATCGTCCTGCTGGTCGGGGGCCGGATGGTGCTGGCCGGCACGATCTCGCCCGGCGAGTTCGTCGCCTTCTTCGTGTTCCTCGCCATGCTGGTCTGGCCCCTGATCTTTCTCGGCTGGGCGATCAACCTGGTCCTTCGGGGGGCGGCGGCGATGGGGAGGATCAACGAGGTCTTCCGCGCGCCGGCCTCGATCGGCTCGCCCGCCGTGCCTCGCCATCTCGACCCGGGCCGCACCGCCCGGGCCGTCACCTTCGAGGACGTCTGGTTTCGCTATCCGGCCGCCGCCGACCGGGATTGGGCCCTCGCCGGGGTCTCGTTCCAACTCCCGGCCGGCGGCTCGCTGGCGGTGGTCGGCCCGACCGGGGCGGGCAAGAGCACGCTGGTCGAGCTACTGGTCCGGATCTACGACCCCGACCGGGGACGGATTCTGATCGACGGGATCGACCTCCGCGAGCTGCCTCTCGACGAGGTCCGCCGAGCCGTCGGGTTCGTGCCCCAGGAAACGTTTCTCTTCAGCGACACCCTCCGCGCCAACGTCCTGCTCGGCGCGCCCGACGACGGGCGGCTGGACCGGGTGGCGGCAACCGCCCGGCTGACCGACGCCCTCCCGGACCTCCCCCTGGGATTCGACACCATGCTGGGGGAACGCGGGATCAATCTCTCGGGCGGGCAGAAGCAACGAGCCGCGATCGCCCGGGCCCTGGCGAAGGATCCGCCGATCGTGGCGCTCGACGACGCCCTCTCGGCGGTGGACTCGCAAACCGAAGCCCGGATCCTCCATGAGCTTCGGGGAGCGCTGATCGGCAAGACGGTGATCGTGGTGTCACACCGGGCGGCGGCGGTCCGGGAGGCTCACGAGATCCTGGTGCTGGAACGTGGGGCGGTGGTGGAGCGCGGCACCTACGACACGCTGCTCCGGCGGCAAGAACGGTTTGCCGAGCTGGTGCGGCGGCAGCTTCTCGAGGAGGAGCTGGACCGCCTCACAGCCAGCGACGCAGCACCTCAGGAGTGAGCGTCTGGAGCCAGGACGCGAGCCGGGCGAACTGCCCGGTGACGATCAAGAGCCCGACCACCACCAGCAGGAGACCGCTGACCCGCTGCACCACGCCCAGGTACCGGCGGAACTTCTGGAACCAGTCCAGGAAGGATTCGACCGCCCAGGCGGCCACCAGAAACGGCACCGCCAGGCCGGCCGAATAGGCCAGGAGCAGGACCAAGCCCCGGCGGAGATCGGCCTCCGTCGCGGCCAGGCTCAGGATGCCGCCGAGGATCGGACCGATGCAGGGGCTCCAGCCGGCGGCGAAGGCCATTCCGACCAGCACGGAGCCCAGGTACCCGACCGGCTTCCGCTCCAGATGCATCCGCTTTTCCTGACCCAGGAAGCCCAGCCGGAGCACCCCGAGGCAGTAGAGCCCGAACGCGATGATCAGGAGCCCGCCGATCCGCTCGATCCAGTCTTTGTAGACCCTGAGGGCGGTCCCCAACGCGGTCGCGCTGGCGCCGAGCAGAATGAAGACCAGGGAGAAGCCGATCACGAAGAGCAGGGCGTGCACCATCGCCAGGCGGCGGCGGTTCCCCATCTCCTCCACCGTAAACCCGGTGATGAACCCCAGATACGACGGCACCAGGGGCAGCACGCAAGGCGAGAGAAAGCTGAGCAGGCCGCCGAGGAAGGCGATGGCGGGACCGAGAACCACGCTTCCCTCGTTCACGCGCGGGACTCCCGGGGCAGGCCACCCAGCTCACGGGCTCGGCACTCGGCACAGATGCCGTGGATCTCGACCCGATGCCGCTCGTAGTGAAAGTGGTGCTCGTCGGCCGTCATCCGCAGCATCCGCTCCAGTCGGTCGTTGCTGAACTCAGTGACCCCGGCGCACTTCCGGCAGACCAGATGGGCGTGCTCCGCCTTCTCCCGCACGGCCTCGTAGCGTTTGAAGCCCTCACCGAAATCGTGCTCCCGGGCCAGGCCGCTCCGGACCAGAGCGTCGACGGTCCGGTAGAGGGTCGCCATCCCCACGTGGGTTCCCTGCTCCACCAAGCGACGTCGCAAGAGCTCCACCGACGGATGATCCTCGCTCGCGAACAGAACCTCCGCCACGGCGACGCGCTGACGGGTCACCGGCAGCCGACGGTCCCGGAGATAGCGGCGGAACCGATCGACCAGGGTCACCTCATCCCTCGCCAACCGACTCCTCCTCGGGGGGGAACCACGTCTCGACCGGAATGCGGGTGGGCGGCTCCTCTTCGTCGGCCCGCTTGGGCACCAGCGCGAGCAGCTCGTCGAGTGCCTCGAGCGGTCCGCTCCCCACCTCCTTCAGGTCGGACTCGAACTGGCCCCGGGTCTTGCCCTTGACGGTCAGCGCGAAACGGGCGGTGTAGATCCGGCGCCGATCACCCTCGACCCGGGAAAGGACGGCGGTGCCCCAATCGCGGGCTTCGCGCCGGATGGTGCGAAACACCCAGATCCCATCCACCTCCTCGACCGGCAGCTCCGCCCGGACGGCTACCGCCAGGCGGGTCCAGCCGCCGCCCACGCCGGGGCCCTGAGGGGTCATGACTGGAGGCATCGTTCCACGTAGAATCGAAGGACGTGCATGAAATCCTGCGCGTTGGTCACCACTCCGTAGGCCTGGTGCGTCCCCCGGTCCTTGAGCTTGGTGACGACGAATTCGGTCTGATCGACGCAGATCGTCATCAGGGGCTCGAGCGTCCCCCGATGGGTATGGAATGCCGGCAGCATGTTCCCGACGGCGATGGCATGCAGCGCGGTGGCGACGAAGATGGCGCCCGTGGCCTGGATCGTGTGCTCCCGCATGGCGTCCTGGGCCGCGACCACGTCGGTGATCACCCCAGGGAGCGGCCCGTCGTCCCGAATCGAGCCGGCGAGGACGTAGGGGATGTTTCGGCCGACGAGCTCGTGCATGATCCCGCTGGTGATCAGCCCGGACCGCACAGCGGCCTCGATCGACCCGGCCGCCCGGACCGCGTTGATGGCCCGCATGTGGAGCCCGTGCCCCCGCTCGGCCGCCTGGCCGGCGTTGGTCATCCCGAGCGTGGTCCCGTAGATCGCGGCCTCGATGTCGTGCACCGCCACCGCGTTCCCGACCAGCATGGCCTGGACGAATCCCTGGGCGATGAACCACTCCAGATCGGTCCGGGCCCGGGCGTGCACCAGGGCGGGTCCGACCACCCAGATGAGGTACCCCTTCCGGGTCCGCTCGTCGATCAGCCGCTCGGCCAGCTCCTCGTAGTTCATCGGCCGCTCCCGGCTCACCTCCGGCCGACATGAACCGAAACTCGTTGGGGCTCGCGGCGGTCCCCAGAAACCCGTCGACGTGTACCACGATGCCCTCGCTGCCGTCCTCGGCCAGCCCGACCGCCACGGGCTCGCCCCGCTTGACCAGCCGTGGCTCCACGGTGACCACCTCGTCGCCCCGGCACACGATCACGCCGTCCATCCGGGCTCGGGTGGCCATCCGCCACGAGCCCTCGACGTTCACGAAGGTCGGGAGGTTGGAGGTGCAGAAGAAATTCTCGGGTAGCACGCCGTCGGCCGGCGCCGGCTGGAACCGGGCCGGCGGCGCCCCGGCAAAGGGCGGGCGGGCAAAGTCGGGTGGGCTCAGGGACATGGCAAGCCATAATAGTAGGCGCGTCCCCGAGGCCCTTTCAAGCAGAGTATTGTTGACCCATGCTTCTCGTGCTTGTCGCCGCACTGCCCGCCGCCCTCACCGGTGCCCTTCTCCAGGCCCCGACCCGACCCGACAGCGCGATTCACCGGGACACCGTCCGGCTCCAGACCCTCGACGTCGAGGTCACCCGCTCGGACGAGAACCGGCTCCGGGTGCCGGCGGCCGTCGGGGTGCTCGATACCGCCGACCTCCGAAGCGGCCGCCTGCTGGCGGGGCCCGAGGAGTCGCTGGGCCGGATTCCGGGCCTATTCGTCGCCGACCGCTCCAACCCCTCGCTCGACGACCGCCTGGTGATCCGCGGCGCCGGGAGCCGGGCCACCTTCGGGGTTCGCGGTCTCAAGATCCTGATCGATGGGATTCCCCAGACCCTGCCGGACGGCCAGAGCCAGCTGAGCAACCTGGATCTCGGCACCGTCCAGCGGGTGGAAGTGCTCCGGGGCTCTTCGTCGGCCCTCTACGGCAACGCCAGCGGCGGGGTCATCGCCTTCACCACCGGCCTCCCGACCGAGCGGTCGATGGCCAACCTGCGGGTGGGCGGGGGCACCTTCGGCACCACCCGGGCCAGCCTGACGGCCGGTGGCAGCCGGGGCCGGGTCCGGGGGCAGGTCACGGCCACCCAGTTCCGCTCCGACGGCTTCCGGCAGCACAGCCGGAGCCTCTCCCGCCAGCTCAGCCTCGCGGGCGACGTGGTCATCTCGCCGACCTGGCTGGCCCGGGCCCGCTACTTCCTGGCCTCCAACCCGCGGGCCGAGAACCCCGGAGCCCTCACCGCGACGGAATACGCGTCCAGACCGGACGCCTCGGCGCCCAACAACCTGCTCCGGGACGCCGACAAGCGGGTGACCCAGCACCAGCTCGGCCTCACCCTCAGCCACGCGGATGCCCACGGCGGACGAGTCGAGGCGACGGTCTTCGGGGTGCTCCGGAACCTCGACAACCCGCTCGCGTCGACCCCGCCAGGCGGGGGCGGTCCGACGGTTGGGACCTTTTCGTCGATCGGTCGGGTGGTCGGAGGGGCTCGGCTCTTCGCTGAGCGACCCCTGAAGGCCTGGGGCGCCCGGCTGGGCGCCGGCCTCGACCTCCAGCGGATGCGGGACGATCGTCTCAACACCCGCTCCGACAGCGGCGCCCGGACGGACCAGGTGTTCGCCGACCAGCGGGAGACCGTGACCGAGGTCGGTCCGTTCGTCACCCTTCACCTGACCCCGGCCGACCCGCTCACCGTCACCGCGGCCGTCCGCTACGACCGATTGACGTTCGCCGTGGGGGACCACTACCTGGGAGACGGCATCGACCAGACCGGCAGCCGAACCATGGATGCGCTGAGCGGCGCGCTCGGGGCCAGCCTGACCCGCAACGCCTGGAGCGTCTACGCCAACCTCTCCTCGGCCTTCGAGACCCCGACCACGACCGAGTTCGCGAACCAGGGCGCCGGGGTGATCGGTTTCAATTCGAGCCTCGGTCCCCAGCGCGCCACCACCGCCGAGCTCGGGTTCCGCCGGGTGGGGCGAGTGGGCATCGACCTGGCGCTCTACACCACCTCGATCCGGAACGCGATCGTCCAGGCCGAGGAGCAGGATGGGCGGGCCTACTTCGAGAACGCGGGCCGGCTCCGGCACCGGGGGCTCGAGGTCGGGCTCGACGCCCAGGCCACCCGGTGGCTCCGCGCCCGGGTGGCCTACACCTACTCGGCCAGCACCTTTCGCCGCTATCGGATCCGGAACGGGGCCACCACCGACACCCTCGACGGGAATCGGGTGCCGGGCATCCCCCGCCATCTGGCGCAGGTCACGCTCGAGGCCACCCGCGGGCCGGTCCGGATCGAGCTGGAGCAGCGGGTGGTGTCCGACCAGGCGGCCAACGACCTCAACACGATCACGGTGCCGGGCTGGGGCGCGGGCGTCACGACCGCGCGGGTGGCCACCGGCTTCCCGCTGGGCGGGCCGGGTGGGCGGGTTACGTTCTCTCCCTTCGCGGCGGTGACCAACCTCTTCGACCGCCGCTACGTCGGGTCGGTCAACGTGAACGGCTTCGGCGGGCGGGTGTTCGAGCCGGCGCCGGGCCGGACCTTCACGGTCGGCGCGTCGTTCGATTGGCGGGGGTCAGAGTAGGGACACCGGGTCCCGGTCCAGGGCAATCCGGACCGAGCCCGCTCCCGCCAGTCGGGTCGCCGCGTAGCGGACGATCCGGCCCAGCGACTCGCTCGGACCCTTCAGGACCACGTGCCACCGCCAGCGGTCCTTGACCTTGGCCACCGGACAAGGGGCGGGACCGAGCAGGAGCACGGGGAGACCCTGGCTGTCGATCAGCCGACTCAGCCAGTCCGCCGTTCGGGTGGCCGCCCGGGTCACCACCAGCTCGGACGATCCCGATACCAGCACGTTGACCAGGGAGGTGGTCGGCGGATAGGGCGGCTCCGCCCGGCCCGCGAGCTCGGCCGCCCAGAAACCCTCGGTGTCGTGCCGCGCGGCCAGCCGGAGCGCCGGGTGCTCGGGACTCCGGGTCTGGACCAGCACCCGGCCGCCTTTGTCGCCCCGCCCGGCCCGGCCCGCCACCTGGGTGATCAGCTGAAAGGTCCGCTCGGCCGCGCGGAAGTCGGGGAGATGGAGCCCGGTGTCGGCGTCGACCACCCCCACCAGGGTCACGTTCGGGAAATCGATGCCCTTGGCCACCATCTGGGTGCCGACCAGCACATCCACGTCGCCCCGGGCCACCCGGTCCAGGATCCGGTGATGCGACCACTTGGTGCTGGTGGTATCGAGATCCATCCGCGCGATCCGGACACCCGGCACCCGCTCGGCGACGACCTGTTCCACCTGCTGGGTGCCGACCCCCCGGGCCCGGCTCAAGGGATGCTGACACGACGGGCAGGCCCCTTCGGCGCCTTCGTGATGGCCGCAGTAGTGGCACCGAAGCAGCAGCGGGCTCCGGTGGAGCGTGAGCGAAATGCTGCACCGGGGGCAGGTCCGGACCTGCCCGCAGGAGGGACAATACAGGAAGGCGGAGTAGCCGCGCCGGTTGAGGAGCAGCAGGGCCTGCTCGCCCCGGGCGACGGTGCGCCGGAGCGCCTCGTCGAGCGCCTCGGTCCAAGGCACGCCTCCCACCCCGGCCACTCGGGGCGCGGTCTTGAGGTCGATCAGGTCGACCGGTGGGAGCGGCCGCTGTCCGACCCGCTCGGGCAGCCGGACGAGGGCCAGCCGTTCCGGCACCTCGACCGCGGTTTCGAGCGACGGCGTGGCGCTGCCGAGGAGGAGGCGGGCACCCTCCAGGCGACAGCGCACCCGGGCCACGTCGCGGGCATGGTAACGGGGCGCTTCGCCGTTCTTGTAGGTCCCCTCGTGCTCCTCGTCGACCACGATGAACCCGAGGGGGCTCACCGGGGCGAACACCGCGGATCGGGGCCCGACGGCCACCCGCCGGTCGCCCCGGCGGAGCGCGCGCCAGGCGTCGGCCCGCTCCCCGTCGGAAAGCGCGCTGTGGAGCACGGCGACCTGATCGCCGAACATCCCGCGCACCCGGCTCACCGTCTGAGGCGTGAGGCCGATCTCCGGCACCAGCACGATGGCCCCGGCTCCACCTTCGAGGGCCCGCCGAATTGCCTCGAGGTACACGAGGGTCTTGCCGCTGCCGGTGACGCCGAACACCAGCCCGCCCTGTCCGGGCGGAATGGCGTCGATCGCGGTGAGCGCGTCGCGCTGCGCCGGCGTCAGATCGGGTGGCGGCACCGAGCCGGCCAGGTCGGCGAACGGGTCGCGGAGCCGCTCGAGCTCGACGACCCGGGCCAGCCCGGCCCGGACCAGCGCCGTGGCGACCGAGGTGCTCTGCCCGAGCCGAGTCCGGATCTCGGCGACGGGCACCGGTCCGTTGGCCTGTTCGAGCGCCTCGTAGAGCCGGCGCTGAGCTGGTGCCCGACCGAACCGCTCTTCCCGCTCGAGGAGGCCCAGAGCGGGTCCGGCAAGCTCCAGCGCGCGCTGCACCGCTTGCCCGGCCCGGGTCTCGGCCGGCCGGGTCTCGAGCCGCAGGGCACCGACTCGCGCCAGCCGATCGGCGGCCTGCCAGAGCGGCTTCTTGAGCGCCCGCTCGGCGGCCCGGATCGGCCCGCTCCCGCCCCGGCGCTCGAGCCACCGGACGAGCTCGCCGGCGGTCCCGCCGGTTCCGCCGGCGCCCTCCAGGAGCACCAGGCTCACTTCGGACTCGCCCCAAAGCGGAGCGGGCAGCATCGCTTTGAGCGCGAGGCCGATCGGCGCTCCGTAGTAGCCTGCCATCCACTCTGCCGTCCGGAGCAGCGATCCCGCCAGGGCCGGCTCGGGATCCGGCGCCGCGAGCAGGTCGCGCGCCTCGACCGCGGGCTCGTCGACCCCGACCTCCGTGACGATCCCGACCAGCTCGCGCCGCCGGAGGGGCACGACCACCCGGGCCCCGGCAACCACCCGGTCGCCGAGCGCCTCGGGGATCCGGTAGGTGTAGGGGGTCGCGACGGGGAGCGGGAGCGCAACGTGAGCGAAGGCCGGCACGTCCGGAAAGTAAGCGGAGGGCGGCGAGCAGGCCGACGGCCCGGAACGCAAGAGCGACGCCTGGCGGCGCCGCTCGAGCGAGACAGAAGGGGGAGACGCGCGGCCGGAGCCCGGTCACCGTGAAGCGGCCGAACTCCGCCCCTTACACCGCGCGCCTCACATCTCGGCCGCCTCCGACACGGCGGCTCCGACGCCCGTCCGCGGCTCGACCACCACCTCGACCGGGATCCCCTTCCGCACGCTTTCGGTCACCACGCAGTAGTCCTCGAAGACCTCGACGCACCGACCGATGCGGCCCAGATCGTCCGCGGACACGACGGGCTCGATCCGCACCCGGAGCCCGCCGACCCGGAGCCGGCCGCGTTCGTTCCGCGCGAGACGACCTTCGACCGTCGTCCGCAGATCGAGCAGCGCGATCCTCGAGCGGTTCAGGCAGAAGACGAGACTGGCCGAGAGGCAGTGCCCCACGGTGGTCGCCAGCAGGCGGGCCGGGTTGGGGCCCTCGCCCCGCCCGACGGGTGGAAACTCGTCGACGACGAACTCCTGCCCGTCGTCCAGCTCCACCGCAAACCGGTATCCGGTTTCACGCGTCAAGGCGACTTCGAACGTCTCGCTCGCCACGGTCGCTCCCCACGTAGTGACCAGCGAAGAGTGCCCTCGCCGACGTGAGGGAAGCGTGAAGCGGCTTTGAAGCCTGAGTCAGCTTCCCTATCGCCCCTTTCATCCCACCTTCACCCCGGGTTGGCCGACACCGGCCTAGCCTTCGGCCAGAACGATGTGGCCGGTCACCCTATCCCTCCGGAGGCACCCGTGCACCCCAATCTCAGCGCCACTGATACCGGCGGTCTTCCGCGGCTCGGGGAGCCCGCCCCGCCGTTCGAGGCCGAGACCACGCAGGGGCAGGTTCGCCTGGAAGACTTCCGGGGAAGTTGGCTGATCCTGTTCTCGCATCCCGCGGACTTCACCCCGGTCTGCACCACCGAGTTCGTCGGGTTCGCCGAGATCGCGCCGGAGCTCAAGAAGCGGAACGTGGAGCTGCTCGGGCTCAGCATCGACAGCGTCTACGCCCACATCGCCTGGATCCGGAACATCGAGCAGAACTTCGGCGTCACGATCACCTTCCCGGTGATCGCCGATCTGGACCGTTCGGTCGCCACCGCGTACGGGATGCTGATGCCGGGCGAGAGCTCGACCGAAGCGTCGCGGTGCGTGTTCGTGATCAATCCCGACGGGATCGTCAAGGCGATGATCTACTATCCGCTCTCGACCGGGCGGAACATGAAGGAGATCCTCCGGCTGATCGACGCGCTCCAGACCGCCGACCGGTTCACGGTGGCCACGCCGGCCAACTGGGAGCCCGGCACGCGGGTCATCGTGCCGCCGCCCCGGACCCAAGAGGACGCCGCGGCCCGGATCAACGCCGGCTACGAGTGCAAGGACTGGTATTACTGCGAAACGACGCTTTGAACCGGGAGGGACGATGGCCTGCATCGCCAGCGACGGCGCGCTCCTGACCACGGCGCGCCAGATCCTCGAGGTTGCCGATCCCCCGGCCCCCGCGCCGGAGCTCGCCCGGCGCACCCGCCTGCCCCTCTATCGGGTGCGGGCCGGGCTCCGGGGGCTGGTGGGGGCCGGGCTGGTGATCGAGATCAACGGCGATTTCGGGGTCACGCCCGCTGGGCGGGCCCGGCTGGCCGGGTGACTGCCGCTACGCCGCGGCCGTCACCCCGAGGCCGGGACCGGTGGGCAGCTTGATCTGCCCCCCGTCGATCGTCGCGCCCCGGTAGGGGTCCTCCGCCAGGAGGGCGGCCCCGTCGAGGTCGGCGATGTCGACCAGCGGGGTGACGTGCGCCAGCGCGGTGATCCCGATCGAGCTCTCGATCATGCAGCCCACCATCACCATCAGGTGATGGGCCCGGGCGATCGCGATCATCCGAAGCGCCTCGCGCAAGCCTCCGGTCTTGGCCAGCTTGATGTTGATCCCGTCGACCAGGCCCACCAGCCTCGGAATGTCCGCGGCCACCAGGCAACTCTCGTCGACCACCACCGGGATCCGGGACGCGCGGGCCACCGCCGCCAGACCGTCCAGGTCGCCTCGAACCAGCGGCTGCTCGAGGACGGTCACGCCGTACTCCTCCAGCACCGGCAGCATCCGGATGGCCTGCTTCCGGGTCCAGCCGCAGTTGGCGTCGACCCGGAGCTCGCGATCGGTCACCTCCCGGATCGCCTGGAGAATCTCGAGGTCGTTGTCGAGGCCGAGCTTGATCTTGAGCACCGGGTACTGCTCGGCTTCCCTGACCTTCTTCTTGATGATTTCCGGGGTGTCGATCCCGATCGTGAACGTGGAGAGCGGCGCCTTGGCCGGATCGAGCCCCCAGAGCTTCCAGAGCGGTACCCCGAGCTTCTTCCCGACCAGATCGTGGAGCGCAGTGGAGAGCGCCGCCCGGGCGGCGTTGTTCCCCACCATCGCCGTCTCCAGGGCTGCCTCGGCCTGATCGAGATCGAACGGGTCGGACGGCATGACGGTGGCATAGACCTCGAGCGCCGCGAGCACCGTCTCGGGCGTCTCGCCATAGAAGCGCTGCGGCGCGGCCTCGCCCCAGCCTTCCATCCCGTCGTCGTCGATCACCTTGACCAGCACGGTGCGATAGCTGTCATGATTTCCCCGCGCGATCTTGAACGGGTGCTTGGTGCGGAGCGTCAACAGCTCGGCTTCGATGCGGAGACGGGGCATGGGATAGGGATTGGTGAGTGGTGAGTAGGGAGTCGGGAGTGAGTGGGCAGTCGTCCGTAGTGGGGAATTGTATACAAAATGTCGCGGGACGCCAGAGGGCGGGGGTCACAGCTTCAGCCCGCGGAGAGCGCCTCGGCCACGGCCACGACGCCGGCGGCCAGGCGGCGGGGGACGTAGCCGCCTTCGAGGACCGCCGCCAGCGGCACCTCCTCGAATCGAGCCAGGAGGCGGATGACCCATTCGGCGTAGTGCTCGGGCTCCAGGGTGAAGCCGCCCAGCAGGTCGCCTCGCATCGAGTCGAACCCGGCCGAGATCAGGATCAGATCGGGAGTCCAGTCCGTGGTCGCGCGTTCCACCCCGGCCCAGAACGTCTCGAGGTAGCGGTCGGGTGGGAGCCCGGCCCGGAGCGGGAGATTGAAGACGTTGCCGACCCCGCGCTCGTCGGCCCCGCCGCTGAAGGGCCAGTGCGGCCACTGGTGCATCGAGACGAAGCGGACCGAGGAATCGTCCTCGATCAGCGCCTGGGTGCCGTTGCCGTGGTGGACGTCCCAATCGAGGATGAGGACCCGGTCGCGGCCCCGGCTCTGGGCTTCGCGGGCCGCGACCACCACGTTGGCCACCAGGCAGAAGCCCATGGCCCGGTCGGCCAGGGCGTGGTGCCCCGGCGGGCGTACCGCCGCAAACGCGGGCTCGCCCTTGAGGGCGCTGTCCAGCGCGGCCAGCACGGCGCCGGCCCCGCCCAACGCCGCCTCCCAACTGGCCTCGTTGATTACGGTATCGCGGTCGAGCCGGCCTCCGCCCTTGGCCGAGAGCTCGGCCAGGCCGTCGAGGTATTCCCGGGGGTGGACCCGGAGCAGCGAATCGAGGTTGGCGGCACCGACCTCCTGCCAGCCGGCCGGGTCGGCCGCCTGGACCGCGTCCCGGATCGCTCGCAGCCGCCCGGGCGACTCCGGGTGATGCCCGCCGGGATCGTGGGCAAAACAGGACGGATGGGAGAAGACCGGGGCCAGCCGGCCCCCGCCGTCGGCCGGTGACGTCACTTGGCCGGAACGCGCCGCCTGGAGAGCACGATCAGGGCGGCATTGGGCACGATACCCGCGCCGCCGACGGTCTGTTGGCCCTCGTCGACCGCGGCGCCGCGGTACTTGAGCACGTAGCCCTCGGGCGCCCCCCGGACCCGGGCCCGCGACAGGGCTTCGGCCTTGAGCGCGGTGACCGTCGTCTCGGGGCTCACGTCGAACGGAAACTCGTCCCACGTGTCGAGGACCATCACCCGGACCGGCAGGGCGCTCATGCCACCACCTCCACGGGGAGGGTCGACAGGAAACGCTCGACCGACTGATCGAAGAGCAGGGTCGAGGCGCGGACCCGGGTCCCGGCGTCTGACGGGAAGGCGGCCAGGGCGATCTCCTCCCCGCCCTGTCCCCGGAGGGTGAGGAAGGTGGGCCCTTCCTTCTCGGGATAGGCCGCCGTGGCCGGGACCCGCTCGGCGAAGAAGCGCTTGGCCCGCGCGATGATCTCGGCGGGCGGAAGCGGGGTGGTCGTCTCGTGCACCATGCGCGGCTCGGGGTTCGAGTGGACCGTCGGTCCCGGTCCAGGGCGGGATGGGCCCGCTAGTCGGCTGCCGGCCCGTCCCCCAGGGGGCGGGCGCTCACGTCGTACTGGGCCGCCGATCGAGCCCGGAGCAAGCCCCGAAGCCCGCGCGGCGGCGGGAATACCAGCATCAGGTCGCCGGGCGGCGGCTCGGCCACCCCGCTCACCGCCAGGAAGGCCGGCGGCGCCAGATCGGGGGGCGGGAGCACCGCGTATCCCCGGCCGGCCCACCGGAAGGCGATGTTCCGATCGGTCCGCACCGGCCCGGCCAACTCGATAAAATAATCGTCTTCCACCCGATAGACCCCATCGGGGAGCCGCTCGCCGTCACGATAGAAGGTGGGATCGAACGGCTCGCCGTCGATCCGGGCGAAGTTCTGCTCGGCCGCCCGATCGAGCGCCTCGAGGTCGGGCGCCCGGGCGCGCCATTCGACGTGGTGGCGGACCTCGTGAGTCAGGGTCTCCCAGGCCTCGGCCTGCCAATCGAAGCTCGGGTGCTCCCGGGCGAGGGCCGCGAACGATCCGTAGTAAAGCACCACCCGGCTCTGGACCTGATCGGGCTCGTCGAGACCGGCCGGGAGGGCCAGGCACTCCCCGAGGGTGTATACGTCCGGCCGAGCGGGGTGCGGCACCGTCCGGGGCGAGACCGTGATCTCGGCCACCCCGTCCAGGAACTCGGGCGGAATCTCGTCGGTCATCCGCCGGACCATCGACTCGAAGTCCGCGCGGCGCACGGGCCCGCTCCGTCCAGCTCAGGGCGCCAGGCGCTCGCTCAGGTAGTCGCGGACGGCCGAGAAGGCGACCCGTTCCTGGGTCATGGTGTCGCGGTTCCGGACCGTCACCTGCTGGTCCTCCGCCGACTGGCCGTCCACGGTCAGGCAGAAGGGGGTCCCCACCTCATCCATCCGCCGGTACCGCCGGCCGATGGCACCGCTGTCGTCGTAAAAGCAGGTCAGGTGGCGCCGGAGGTCGTTGTAGAGCTCGGTCGCCATCTCTGGCATCCGGTCCTTGTTGACCAGCGGGAACACGGCGGCTTTGATCGGCGCGATGGTGGGGTGGAATCGAAGCACCACCCGGGTCTCGCCCTCCACCTCTTCTTCGTGATAGGCATCCACCAGCACCGTCAGGGTGACCCGATCGGCTCCCGCCGAGGTCTCGATGATGTAGGGAAGGAAGCGCTCGCCGGTGGCCTGCTCGAAGTACTCGAGCTTCTTGCCGGAGTGCTCCTGATGCCGCTTGAGGTCGAAGTCGGTGCGATTGTGGATCCCCTCGATCTCCTGCCAGCCGAAGGGGAACTCGTACTCGATGTCGAAGGCGTTCCGGGCGTAGTGGGCCAACTCGCCGGGCCCGTGCTGGTGCCAGCGGAGCTTGTCCGGGTCGAGGCCCAACTCGTGGTGCCAGGCCATCCGGAGCCCGCGCCAGCGATCGAACCACTCCTCGTCGGCGCCCGGCTTCACGAAGAACTGCATCTCCATCTGCTCGAACTCGCGGGTCCGGAAGATGAAGTTGCCCGGGGTGATCTCGTTCCGGAATGCTTTCCCCACCTGGGCGATGCCGAACGGAATCTTCTGGCGCGAGCTGTTCAGGACGTTGAGGTAGTTGACGTAAATGCCCTGGGCCGTCTCCGGCCTGAGGTAGACCACGGCGGCCTGCTCTTCCACCGGCCCGATGAAGGTCTTGAACATCAGGTTGAAGAGCCGGGGCTCGGTGAGCTCGCAGGTGGTGTGCTCGCCGGGATGCTTCGACGGCTTCTGGGGACAGCGGGCCTCGTCCAGCTTGTCGGCCCGGAACCGGGACTTGCAGGTCTTGCAGTCCACCAACGGATCGGTGAAGCCCGCGACGTGGCCGGACGCCTCCCACACCTTGGGGTGCATCAGGATGGCGGCGTCGAGGCCCTCGATGTCGTCCCGGGCCTGGACCATGGCCCGCCACCAGCGGTCCTTCACGTTCCGCTTGAGCTCGACTCCCAGCGGGCCGTAGTCCCAGACCGAGCCGAGGCCGCCGTAGATCTCCGACGACTGAAACACGAAGCCGCGGCGCTTGCAGAGGGAAACCAGCCGGTCCATCAGGGTGGGTGTCGCCATGGAAGATTCGGTGGGCTCGAGACGGTCGAACGGGCGTCGGGATTCCCGGATCCCCGGGAGGCGTGGAATCTGGAGGCCCCGGAACCGAAGGGCAAGAAATTCGGGCGCGGCTCAGTAGAGCTGGAGCCAGCTCCGCTGCTCGAGGGGTTCGCCCCGGCTGGCGCCGCCGATGGCGAGGCCCACGGCGCAGGCGGAGTAGGCGACACCGGCTTGCCCCTGAATGGTCCCGGCGGTCACCGACGACGCGCCCTCGGCCAGGAGCGCGCCGGTGATCAGGTTGCCGCTCCCGCTGATCCGGACCTGCCCGCGGACGATCACCAGACCCACCCACTCGAAGTCGCCGTGGATCTCGAGGTCGCCGTCCACCAGCAAGGTGCCCTGCCCTCGCCCCCCACCGCCGAAGACCGTGGCGCTCGCGGTCCCGTGGACCACGGGGAAGTAGCCATAGCAGGCCGGGATCGCGCCGGCGGCCGGGGCCCGGTACGGCTCGCCGAAGTTGAGGGGGCTGGTGCGGTCGCAGGACGGCGGGACGCTGGACGGATCCAAGACGGGGCCGACGGCGGTGTAGGGGCTCGACGAGGCCAGCACCTTCACGCCGGGTTGAGCGGCGAGGGAGGTGTAGGAGAAATCCAGGAAGTTCTGAAAAGTGGCCGAGGTGATGGTCGGATCGTCGGGGGCCTCCGCCGCCGGGAACCCCACCACCCGCCCCGGCGACGCGGTCGCGACACCGGTGGCGGCCGAGCTTCGGACGCCGACCACGTCGTCCGTGTTCCCCGGGTCGACGGGGGGCAGGCAGCCGGGTCCCAGCCGGTCGGCAGGGAGTTGAGACCGCTCACGGCAAAAGCGTTGCCGTGGAAGTCGATCGGAGCCTGGACCGTGATCGCCGCGTTGACCCCGATCGTGGGCCGGACCAGGCGAAAGAGCTGCCCCAGCGTAAGGGTCGCGAGGATTTGCCCGGTCGGCCCGAGTCGCTGGCCGGTCGAGCGAACCAGGAACAGCTGACCGTTGAGCCGGCGGACGCTGTCGATCCGGACCAGCAGCGGGTTGCCGGCGACCGGCTGCATTCCGCTCGACCACTCGACCCCGCCCGGGCCGGTCCAGACCGGAAGCGCCCCCTGCACCACCGGGTCCCAGCCGGCGTACGTGATGGCGAGACCGGCCTCGGCGGCCTCCTGGGCGGCGGCCGAGAAGGTGGCGTTGGTCGCGGACCCTCGGTCCAGGCGGCTCACCACGAAGGCGCCGGAGATCAGAGCGCCCAGAATGACCAAGGCGAACACGACCAGCGCCAGCGCCAGCCCCCGCTCGCCGAAGGCCCGCCTGGGCTGGGTAACGGGAGCGGGCCGGCCCCTCATGGGCGGAGGCTGTTCCGGAGGGCTACCCGGGTCGACACCGAGGTGACCGCCGGGCGGCGCCGGGTCGATCCCGCCAACGAGACCTCGGCCGCGGTGGCGCCCTGGATGTCGAGGCCGATCGAGCGCACCCGGAGGGGGGAGGTGATCTGGGGATCGAGCACGTCGCCGCTGGCGGAGTAGTAGGTGAGGGCGAAACCGGTGGTGTCGACCAGCGGGCCGAGAATGGGGCCCAATTCCTCCTGCCCTTGGCTGAGCGAGCGGAACCCCAAGTACGCGGCCCCGTTGGCGGGGTCGCGCCAGGCGCCGTATTGGACCCGCTCGTACCACCGAATCGGGCCACCCACGAAGACCTGGCTGATCGCGATGGCCGTGTGGGCCACCGGGTCGAGCTCCGGGGGTGCCGCCAGGGTGAACGTGATGGCCGCCTGGCCGCCGCAGCTCGCGGTGGAATCAATGGCCGTCACCCGCATCGGGACCCACTGGTCGTCGAGCCCATAGTTGGGATCGCTCTCCACGAACAGGAGGAAGCCGTCGGTGATCAGCGGCCCCCGAATGCCCATCACCGGCCGGCGGACGGTCAAGGCAGTGAGCGTGGGCGTCCCGCAGGTGAAGCCGAGGCCGCGCATCGCGCGGAAGGTGATCTGGTGGGCGGCGATGGCCTCGAGGTCGCTGGTCACCGCACCGCTGGCGGGAATCGAGTCGTACCCGATTTCTCGAAACTCCTGGGGCAGGGCCAAGACCCCCAACCGGACCGCGCCCTGGCTGGCGGCCAGCCCCATCTGGGCGCTGGTGGTGTTGAGCACCACCCGAAGGACCCGGGCGCCGGCCAGCGCGATGATCCCGAGCAACACCACGCTGACCATCAGCTCGACCAGGGTAACGCCCCGACGGCTCAGCATGGAATGACGGCGACCAGCGTGTCGGTCCGGGCCTGTCCCCGGCCCAGCTGGTAGGTCGTGACCACCCGGACGGTCCGGAGGAGTCCGGTCTCCGGCACGGTCCAGGTCACCGTGACGCCACCCTGGCTGACCGGGACGGTCGCGCTGGCGAACCGGGGGGAGAGACGGGGGGGACCGTGCTGTTGGCGCTCGCCCTGAGCTCGGCCAGGCTGGCCTGGGCCGCCGCCGCGGCCACGGTGGACTGGCGGCTTCGGACCAGGTCGCGGGTCACGAATAGCGAGCCCCCGGCCAGGATCAGCACCCCGCCTGTCAAGATCATCAGCGAGACCATCAGCTCGACCAGCGAGAAGCCGGCGCGGCTCCGGAGGGTCATTCGACTCTCCCGTAGCCGGTGATCCGCACGCTGTCGGTGAGGGTCGAGCGCGCCAGCCGGATCACGAACGGAGTGCCCGAGCGGATCAGCCCCGTCGGCTCGATCAGCAGGCTGCGGCCCGGGGCAGTCACCTGCACGGAGAACTGGGTCCGAAGCGGCACTTCGGCGACCAGGACCGGTCCGCTCGGCGACGTGGCCGAGGCCGAGGCGACGCCGCCGTCGACGGTGAACAGCACCGACTGGCGGCGATCCACCGCGGCGGCCCGAGCCCGGAGAAAGACGGCGCTGATGGCGGCCTTCGCGGCCACCAGATCGCGGGCGGCAACCGCCCGCTCGAGGCGGGGAACCGCCATCAGGGTCAGTACGCTCAGCACCGAGACGACGAGCAACATCTCGGCGAGCGAAAACCCTGATCGGCGGGAAGACTGGCGATCCCCGAAGTACGGCATGCTTCTCCGGCGTGGCGGGCCTGGGGCACGAGGGAATCTAACGCCATCGCGATCCCACCCGGCGGAAGCTGCCCCCTGAACGGGCAGCCGTCCAGAGGTGGAAGCTCGGAATCCGACCAGCCGCCGGATGACAGTTCTTGCACTCTCGCAATCTACCGGGGAGAACCGGTCGGCAGGTCCGTGCAGCGACGCCACATGGCGTTGTCCTGTAAGTAGTTGCGAAAGGCCGATCACTGGCTTGGACCTTGCCACGGGAAGTGGGGACGAATGCCGGAGGTCTCGGGTGTGCGCTTTGGGTACCCGGCCCTCCGGCCCGGTGCTGGGAGAATGGAATGGAACGGCGCTCGCTGCTCCGCAACCGCCGTGGCTACTCGTTGGGCGAGCTGCTCTGGGTGATCGTCATCCTGAGCATCATCGCCGGCTTGGCGCTGCCCCGCCTCGATTGGTTGAAATACCGGCTCAACGCGGAAACGCGCAACGTCTCGCTCCAGCTGAGCTACGCGCAGCGGCTCGCGGTGAGTCTGCAGCACAACGTGCAGGTTACGATCGACCACGGCAACCGTCGGCTGGTCGTCGACGAGGACGCCAACAACGACGGTGTCTTCTCGGTCGGCGAACGGCGACGGATCGTGCAGCTCGACGACGGTATCAACTTCGAGCAGGTCACGGCGCCCAGCCTGCCGGCGCCGTCGCCGTCCAACGAGCTCACGCTGATCATCTTCCGCCGCGACGGCAGCGCCGATCAGAACGGCGTGATCTACATGAATACCAACCGCGCGGTGAACCTGAACAGCGCCACCGACGCCCGGGCGCTCGAGATCGTTCGGGCCTCGGGGCGGGCCTACCAGTACAAGTACACCTCGGCCGGCTGGCTCAAGGAGAACTGATGAACACGCGTGGCTTCACCCTGATCGAGGTGCTGATCGCAGTCGTGCTGCTCAGCATCGCGGTGACCAGTCTGGGCCAGTTCATGGGCAAGTACCAGAACGCCACGACCAAGGCCACGATGCTCTCGTCGATGACCACGATCGCCAAGGAGCGGCTCGAGCTGATCCGGGGCGACGTTCGCTACCCCACGCTGGTGTCGCGCTACGGTACCGGCGCCGGGGCCGACACCACGGGTTTTCCGGGCTACCCGAACATCCGGCGCCGGACCTTCATCGCCCGGGACCAGAGCGGGAGCCCGGCCCGCGACCGGACGACCGTCACCGTCCGGGTCTTCGCCACCAACGCCGTCATCAGGGACACGGTGAGTCTGACCGCCGTGATCGCGCGCCCATGAGCCCACGCCCCGTCGCCCCGCGCCGCCCGCTCGACCCCCGAGCCGGCTTCTCACTGGTCGAGCTCCTGGTCACGCTGATCGTGATGAGCATGATCATGGGCACCACGGTGCTCTTCTTCCAGAGCCAGAACCGCGCCTTCATCAACGGCAGCCAGAAAGTCGACCTCCTCCAAAACGCCCGCTACTCCGTGACCGAGGTGGAGCGGACCCTCCGCACCCTGGGGGCCGGAGTGACCGGGCAGCAGCCGATGCTGGTGTACGGCGGGAACGACGGCGTGGCCTTCAACACGGACTACGTCGAGAACGACACCACCAACTACCGCTGGGCGGTGAACTTCAATCCCAGCGTGTCGACCGCCGACGCCGAGGCGTGGGACGCCACCCAGGCGAGCGCGATCCCGACCTCGTCGCCCAGCTACACCTATCCGGCGGTGACGTACACCCAGGCCAACGGGGCCGTCAGCCTGGCCGAGACCAAGATCTTCTGGTTCGCGCCGGATACCGCGACCGCCCGGACCGACGACTACATCCTCTGGGAGCGGACCAACGGCAGCGCCGGCTCGGTGGTCTCGCGGAACGTCCTGGCCTATCCGGGGCGGCCCTTCTTCGAGTATTTCCTGGCCCGGCGGCTGAGCAGCGGCGCCGACACCATGCTGATCGCCTCCGGCTCGCTCCTGCCCCTCAAGCGTCAGTGGCCCCAGGCCGGCGACACCCCGGCCGATACCGCCATGAAGGTCCGACCGGACAGCGTCCGGGCGGTCCGGATCAACATCCGGATCACCAACGGCGACACCGGCTCGGCTCAGCGGACCCGGCTCTTCAGCCAGCTGATCGAGGTGCCCAACAACGGGCTGCCGTCGCCGAACGTGTGTGGGCGCGCGCCGTTCGCACCGCTGAACTTCGCCGCCACCCAGGACACCATTCCGGGCGGCGGGCTAATCTACCTCAGCTGGAACCGCTCACCCGACGATCACGCCGGTGAGTACGACGTCCGCCAGTACATCCTGTACCAGCGCGACGACACCGCCACGGTCTGGCGGGATCCGCTGATCATGGTCAAGGCCGACACCACCACGGCGTACAACATCCCGATCGCGGGGCTCACGAGCGGGGCGGCCTACGACTTCGCGATTGCGGCGCAGGACTGCACCCCTGCGACCTCCACCCTGGTCCAGGTGACCCAAACCGCGCCATGAGCGGCTCCGAGGAGATCCCCACCATGCGATCCATCATTCGCAACGAACGCGGCGTCGCGCTGATTCTGGCGCTGCTAATTACCTTGGCGATCGCGGGGCTCGCGATGGGCGGCGTCATGATCGCCGGGAGCGGCACCCTGACGGCGAAGTTCACCGCCAAGGAAGCCGCCCTTCACTCGCTCGCCGACGCCGGACTCGAGATCGCCCGCGACTCGATCAACCGGGCCCTGACGGTGCTGCCCGACACCGGCAAGATCGACATTCTCTCCGCCTCGACCATCACCGACGCGCAGGGAAACACGATCCCCGGTTACACCCGCTCCGTCTACGCCGGCAAGACCGGCGGCCGGACCGGCGGCCCCGCCACCTCGGGGCAGTACGGCAGCAACTTCATGAGCATCGTCTCGATCATCAACGACACCCGAGGGTCGGTGGCCGCCCGGCGGGGGCTCTACTCGCAGGAGTCCTGGTCGCGGTTCGCGGTGGCGATCAACCTCTGGAGCAACAGCGGGGTCATGTACGGCTGCGGCGAGTCCATCAGCGGCCCCTTCTTCTCCAACGACAAGCTCCAGCTCCAGAGCGGCTGCTCCAGCCCCAAGATCGACTTCGCGGGTCCGGTGCAGGTGGTGAACTCCATCAGCAGCGTGAGCTCGGGCAACTTCATGGCCGGGTATGCCACCGGCGTCCAGCCCCTGGCCTGGCCGACCTCGGCTCAGCTCGGGCTGATGCAGCAGTACGCTCAGGACGCCGATGTGGTCGGCGGCGACTACGACATCACCGGCGGTAATACGGGGCTCAACCGGCCCTGCACCCGGCTCGACTTCGCGGTGCTCGACTCGAACGGCGACGGGGTGATCGAGTGGGACGAGGGGTACGTCCGGGTCTTCAAGTGCCTGGCGACCGATGACTCGTCGCTGGCCTACGTCAACGGACGGCGCTGGCCCAACGCCCCGTCGGGCACCACCTGGTCCGACGACCCCAACATGGTGTCGCCCAACTGCGGCGACTATGTCAGCGGCGTCTTCGTCTCTGCCCGGACCGCCTACAATGCTCCCGGCACCGCCGCCCTCGGCCGGGCCGCGGCCCGCGCGGCGCTTACCGCGGGCAGCCGCCGCTGCTTTCTGGGCGGCGACCCACGGCTCTTTACCGCCGTGACCGGTGACTCCCTGCTGGCCGACTCGGCCGTCGTGAACGCCGGGTTGGTTGCCGGCGTCGGCGGCAAGTGGGTGCGCCGGCGACTGGGCCCGGACGCCTCCGTCACCACCGTCCGGAACCCGATCGCCACCGGCGGCGACGCCGAGTACTGGATTCCTCTCGGCAAGAACCCGAACTTCAAGGGTGTCCTCTACGTCACCGGCGACGTGGCCATCAGCGGCCGGCTCCGGGGGCGCGTCTCGGTGGTCGCGACCGGCAACATCGTGCTCCAGGACGACTTCCAGTACTGGACCGCGGCCGGCACCAACTGCACCGAGACCGGCGACATCTTCGGCGCCCTGGCCGCCGGCAACATCGTGATCCAGGACAATAATCTCCAGGTCCCGTTCAAGGTCAACGGCACCTATGTCGGCCTCTACGACGACACCCCCGCCGACGCCAACTACAACATGTTCCTGCTGGCCCTCGGCAACTGGGGTGGCGACATCCCGGGCATCTCGGTGTATTCCGGCCCGCCCAGCCCGGCCATCCCGAGCATCACCGGCCAGCGCTGCGCCAACGCCCCCTCGGGCTGCATCCGGATCACAGGCGGGATGTCGCTGGGCCGGATCGACTGGTGGACCTACTGGCCGATCGGCTACTCGAACGCGTCCGGTTGGGCCGAGGCCCACGCCTACGACCCCTGCGGCGCCACCAACCCGCCGCCGTACTTCCCGACCACCGGCCGCTACGTCAAGAGCCGGTATTACGAGATCGATCCGGTGTGGCTCAACCAGACCGGCGTGGACAACTACTTCCGCGAGCTGCAGTCGAGGTAAGGGAGGGATGGGAATGGGGAGGGTTGGGAGGGACGCGGTGGGTTGGAGAAACGGGGGGGCGGTTCCCCTCCCCGTCTCTCCCCGTCTCCCCTCACACCTCGATGATCTGATCCCGCCTCGTCCCCACGCTCACATACTTGACCGGCGTCTCGGCCAGGGCCTGAAGCCGGTCCAGGTAGGCCCGGGCGGCCTTGGGCAGGTCGGCGAGCGAGCGGGCGTCGGCGGTGCTGGCCCGCCAGCCCTCCATCGTCTCGAACACCGGGGTGACCCGCTCCAGCACCGACACGTCCGACGGCATGCTCGCGACCCGTTGGCCGTCAAGCTCGTAGGCGACGCCGATCGGGATCCGGTCGAAGGCGTCGAGCACGTCGAGCTTGGTCACGGCCAGCGCGGTGAGTCCGTTGACCCGGGCGGCGTAGCGAACCACCACCGTGTCGAACCAGCCGCAGCGCCGGGGGCGGCCGGTGACGGCCCCGAACTCGTGGCCGATCTGCCGGAGCCGCTCCTCCGTGGCCGGCTCGGCCAGGGTCGGGAGGGGGCCGTTACCCACCCGGGTGGTGTAGGCTTTCACGACACCGATCACCCCGTCGATCATCGTGGGCCCGATGGCGGCCCCCACGGCCGCGCCACCGGACGTGGTGTTGGACGAGGTGACGAAGGGGTAGGTCCCGTGATCCACGTCCAGGAGAGCGCCCTGGGCGCCCTCCAGGAGCACCCGCTTGCCGTCCTTGAGGCCCCGGTGAATCAGAAGACCGGTGTCGGTCACCAGCGGCAGCAGGCGCGGCGCCCAGCGCTCCAGGAGGGCCACATGCTCGTCGGCCGAGGCACGCTCCTCGAGGCCGACCAAGGCCAGGAGCTCGTTGGCCCACTCCACCCGCTCCCGGACCAGCTCGGCCACCCGGGCCGGCTGGCCCAGCAGGCCGGCCCGGATGCCCCGGCGGCCGTACTTGTCCTCATAGGCCGGCCCGATGCCCCGGCGGGTGGTGCCGATGTTGAGGCGGCGTTCGAGGGCCGCGTCGAGCAGCTTGTGGTAGGGCAGCACCAGGTGGGCGCGATCCGACACGAACACCCGTCCCTCGGGCCGGATCCCCCGCTCCGCCAGGCCGTCCAGCTCGCCGAACAGACCATCCGGATCGAGCACCACCCCGTTGCCGAGGATGCAGACCGTGTTGGGGTGAAGGACGCCGCTCGGGATCTGGCGGAGAATGAACTGGGAATCGCCGATCACCACGGTATGCCCCGCGTTGGCCCCACCTTGATAGCGGACCACGAGGTCGGCCTGCTCGGAGAGGACGTCGACGAGCTTGCCTTTCCCCTCGTCGCCCCACTGCGAGCCAACCACCACGACACAGCGCGAACCCGATCCGAACATGTCAGCGCCTTCCCTTCCCCTGGGTCTCGGGCTCGCCGGAGGCGGCCTTCGCCGTCTCGGCGGTGATGGTTCCCGCCTTGGCCAACTGGCTCAGGTGCTGGCCAAAGGTCTGCATGCCGGACTTCCCCGCGGCCTTGGTCATCAGCCCGCGGAGGTCGTCGATCCTTTCGCCGTCGCGCAGCGCCTCTCGGACCTCCGGAGTCGCGACCAGGAGCTCCACTGCGGGCACCCGTCCCTCCCCCCTTTCGCGGCACGAGCTGCTGTGCCACCACCGCCCCGAGGGCCTCCGCGAACCGGAGCCGGCCGATGGCCCGCTCGGCGGTCGGCAGCATGGCCAGCACCTGGCTCACGGTGGCCACCACGTCCGGGGCGTGGATCACGCCGACCACCAGGGTGCCGGTCTCGGCCGCCTTGATCGCGGTGTCGAGCGCGTCGGGGTCGTGGATGTCGCCCGCCACGATCACGTCCGGGTCCTGCCGGAGGGCCGCCCGGAGGCCCACTTGAAGCGACGCGGTGTCGATCCCGACCTCACGCTGGGTCACCGAGCACCCGATGTCCCGGTGGAGGTACTCGATCGGGTCCTCGATCGTGATGATGTGCCGGTGCTGGGTCTGGTTCAGGTGGTGCAGCATCGCGGCGATGGTCGAGCTCTTGCCGCTCCCGGTCACGCCGCTCACCAGAATTAGTCCCCGACGGCGCCTCGATCAGCCGGTTCAACGTGTCGGGCAGCGCCAGCTCTTCCAGGGTGGGCACCGCGAACGGGATCACCCGCATCACGATCATGAAGCTGGAGCGCTGCCGGAGCACGTTGACCCGGAAGCGCCCCACGCCAGGCCAGCCCCCAGGAGCAATCGAAGTCCTTGATCGCCTCGAGTCGGCCCCGGTCCTCGTCGGTCGGGAGCAGCTTGGCGGCGATGGCGCGAGTCTGGGCCGGGGTGAGCCGCTGCTTGGTGAGCGGCACCAGCTTGCCGTCGATCCGGGCCCGAAAGAGGTCGCCCGCCTTGATGTGCAGGTCGGACGCACCCCGGTCCACCGCGGCCTTGATGATTCGCTCGATCGGCGCCGACGACGAGGACGACATCAGGGCTCGACCACGGGGAGGAAGCCCATCCGGCGCTCCACCTCCCGCATCGTCTCCCGGGCGATGGCCCGGGCCCGCTCCGCGCCGTTCGCGATGATCCGGTCCACCCGCGGGCGATCGGCCGCCAGCTCCCGCCCGCGCTCCCGAATCGGGGCCAGCTCCCGCTCCATGTGTTCCGCCAGGACCTTCTTGCAATCCAGACATCCCCAGCCCGCCGTGCGACAGTTCACGTCGACCTCCGCCACGGTCGCCGGCGGCGAGAAGTTCTGGTGGAGCGTGATAGACGTTGCACTTGGCCGGGTCGCCGGGATCCTTCCGGGTCTTCCGGGCCGGATCGGTCTTGGCCGGCCGGAGTTTCGCCCAGATCTCGTCGGCCGACTCCGACACCGCGATCGTGTTCCCGAGACTCTTGGACATCTTCGCCTCCCCGTCGAGGCCCAGGATCCGCTTGGCCGGTGTCAGCAGCGCGGCCGGCTCCGGGAAGTAAGGGTCGTCGGGCGAGAACCCGGCATTCCAGCTCCGGGCGATGTCGCGGGACAGCTCGAGGTGCTGCACCTGGTCTTCTCCGACCGGCACCTTGTTGGCCCGGTAGAGCAGGATGTCCGCGGCCTGGAGCACCGGGTAGAGGAGCAGACTCGCCGGGATCCGCTCCATCCGAGTCGCCTTGTCCTTGAACTGCGTCATCCGCTCCAGCTCGCCAATGCCCACGACGCTGGTGAAGAACCACTCGAGCCGGGTATGCTCGGGCACCTGCGATTGCACGAACAGCGATGGCCCGGTCGGGGTCGATCCCCGCGGCCAGCAGGCTCACCGCCATGTCGCGAGTCCGGTCGGCCAACACCGCCGGGTCGTACTTCACGGTGAGCACGTGCAGATCCACGACGCAGTAAAGACAGTCGAAGCGATCCTGCAGCTCGACCCAGTTCTTTACCGCGCCGAGCCAGTTGCCGATGTGCAGCTCGCCGGTCGGCTGAATACCAGAAAAGACGCGATCCATGAAAAAATCCTCGAGAACCCGGTCAAGCTAGCGGGCCGGAAGCGCTCCTGCAAGCTCAAGCGGGAGTTGGAGTTATCTTTCTCGGATGACGACACCCACCGAGCTCGCCCGCCTGGCCGTCGCGGCCGCCCGGAAGGCCCGCGCCTTCCTCCTGAGCACCGAACGCCCTCGTGACCCGTCGCAGTGGACGACCAAAGGCACCAGCGACTTCGTGACGGCGTCGGACCGCCGGAGCGAGGAGATCATCCGGGAAGCCCTGCTGGCCGGCGCGCCCGGCTCCCAAGTGGTCGGCGAGGAGCTCGCGCCGGAGCTGCTTCGCGACGGGCTGGTCTGGATCGTCGATCCGATCGACGGGACCACCAACTTCCTGCACGGCTTTCCGGCCGTGGCGGTGTCGATCGGGGCCACCCTGGACGGAGTGCTCCAGGCCGGCGTGGTGCTCGACGTCGAGACCGGCCGGGCCTACCACGCCGGGCGGGGCGGCGGGGCCTGGTGCGACGAGCGCCGCCTCGCGGTGTCCCGGATCGGCGCGCCGGCCCACGCGCTGATCGGCACCGGCTACCCTTTCAAGCGGCTCGACCTCCTGCCGGGTTACCAGAACCAGTTCGCCCGGGTGCTCCGGCAGACCAGCGGCATCCGGCGCGCGGGCTCCGCGGCGCTGGACCTGGCCTGGGTGGCGGCGGGCACGTTCGACGGGTTCTGGGAGCTGGTGCTGGCCCCCTGGGACATCGCGGCCGGGCTGCTGCTGGTGCGGGAGGCCGGCGGCGTGGCGACCGACCTCGACGGCCGTGAGATCGGGCCCGAGCACACGCCGGTGGTGGCGGGCAACCCCGCGATCCAACGGTGGCTCCTGGAGGAGCTCGGGCGGACGGACGGGTAGGGCCGAGCTAGGCGGCCAGGGTGAGGATCCGAGGACCGTCCTTGGTCACCGCCACCGTGTGCTCGAAGTGGGCGGCAAGGGAGCCGTCGACGGTCACCACCGTCCACTTGTCGGCGAGGACGCGGGTCTTGTAGTCGCCCATGGTGATCATCGGCTCGATCGCGATGGTCATCCCCTCGAGCAGCCGGCCGCCCCGCTTGGGCTTGCCGTGGTTGGGGACCTGCGGATCCTCGTGCATCCGGGTCCCGACCCCGTGCCCCACCAGCTCGCGGATGACGCCGTAGCCCTCCTGCTCCACCAAGCTCTGGATGGCGTGACCGATGTCGCCGATGTGGTTGCCGAGGCGGGTCTGCTCGATCCCGGCCGCCAGGGCGCGCTGGGTGATTTCGAGGAAGTGCCGGGTCTCGTCGCTGGCCGACCCGACCGCCACCGTGGTGGCCGAGTCGGCATGGAAGCCGTCGATGCAGACCCCGCAGTCGATGCTCACGATGTTCCCCTCGCGGAGGGTCCGCTTGGGCGAGGGAATCCCGTGCACCACCTCTTCGTTGATCGAGATGCAAAGGCTCTTGGGGAAACCGTAGAGCCCCTTGAACGACGGCGTGGCCCCCGGGTGGCTCCGGATGAACTTCTCGGCCTCACGGTCGAGGTCTTCCGTCGTGAGGCCGGGCCGGACGAGGGAGCGGCAGAGCTCCAACGTCTGGTGCACGATGGCGCCGGCCTGGGCCATCGTGTCGATCTCGCGGGGGGATTTCAGGGTCAGCATACGTCCACAATCTAATCGAGTCGTCAGACCCCGAGGGCCCGACGGACCCGCTCGGCGATCTCCTCGACCGTGCCGACGGCCGGGACCTTGGTCACGCCGCCCCGGACCTCGTACCAGGCCAGGACCGGTGCGGTCTGCTCCCGGTAGGCCACCAGGCGGCGCTGGACCGCCAGGGGGTCGTCGTCGGCCCGGCCCTCGACGCTCCGCCGCTTGTCGATCCGGGCCAGGATCTCGCGGTCGGTGACGTCGAAGAACAGCACCTGGTCCATCTTCCGCCCCAGCTCGCCCAGGAGCCGCTCGACCCCCTCGGCCTGGGGAATGGTGCGCACCACCCCGTCGAAGATGACCCCCTGCTTCGCGGCCGGGGTGACCAGCTCCTCACGGACGATCCCCATGATCAGGTCGTCGCTCACCAGCCGCCCCGACTCCATCACGGCCTTGGCCTCGAGCCCGAGGGGCGTTCCCAGGCGGACGGCTTCGCGGAGCAGATCGCCGGTCGCAATCTTCGGAATGCCCAGCCGCTCGGCGAGAATGGCGCCCTGGGTGCCTTTGCCGGCGCCGGGAGGGCCGAGAAGGAGGAGATCCATGGTAGGGAGTCGTGACTGGTGAGTGGTGAGTAGGGAGGGAGTAGGGAGTAGGGAGTAGGGAGTAGGGGCCGACGGACCCTACTCCCTGGTTCACTGCCTACTGCCTGCGCCTTCGCTCGACGCTCAGATGAACCGTTGCTGGCGACCTCGGAACTTCACCCGACCCGTCTTCATGAAGCTGTCGTACTTCCGGAGGGTCCGGTGCTGCTCGATCTGGGCGATGGTGTCGAGAAGCACGCCCACCACGATCAGAACGGAGGTCCCGCCGAAGGTGGACTGGTAGCCCACCTGTTTGCCGATCAGGATTGGGATGATGGAGATGGCAGCCAGGAAGATGGCGCCCGGCAGCGTGACCCGGGCCAGCACCTGGTCGATGTAGTCGGCCGTGGCCGCGCCGGGCTTCACCCCCGGGATGAAGCCGCCCTGCTTCTTCAGGTTCTCCGACAGATCGACCGAATTGAAGATGATCGAGGTGTAGAAGTAGCTGAACAAGAGGATCATCACCGAGAAGATGACGTCGTAGGGCCAATCACCCGGGGTGAAGTAGTTGGCGATGTCGGTCAGCGCCTGGTTCCGGGTGAAGTTGGCGATCGTGCTCGGCATGATGATGATGGTCTGCGCGAACACGATGGGCATCACGCCGGCGGTGATCAGCCGGATCGGGATGAAGGTCTTCTGGCCTTCGCGGATCCGGCCCCGTCCCATGACCTTGCGGGGGATCTGGATGGGGATCCGGCGCGCGGCGATCGTCATCCCGACCACCGCGGCCACCGCGGCGACGCCCGAGGCCACCACCACGACCACGCCGCCCAAGGACAGCGCCCCGGTCCGCCAGAGCGTGACCAGGTTGAAGGTGCCCGGCCAGAGCCGTTCGATGATCGACACCGCGATCAGCAAGCTCATACCGTTGCCGATCCCCCGCTCGGTGATCTGCTCGCCCAGCCACATGACGAAGATCGCGCCGATCGTGAGCGTGAACACCATCGTCAACCGGGTCACGAAGCCGGGATTCGGGATGGCGCCCGGAATCGACTCCGTGAACAAGGTGAAGGTGTACGCCTGCGACAGCGAGATGAAGATGGTCATGTAGCGGGTCCACTGCGTGAGCTTCTTCCGCCCCTCCTCGTCCTTCTGCATCTTGCTCACGGTCGGGAAGATCCCGCCGACGAGCTGGAAGATGATCGAAGCCGAGATGTAGGGCATGATGCCCAGCGCGAACACCGTCGCCCGGTAAAGACCGCCCCCGAGCGTATCGTACAGCTGGAAGAACGTATTGGCGCCGGCGTTCTGGTTGATGAACGCCTGGAGCGCCACCACGTTCACCCCCGGCGCGGCGATGTGGGCGCCGAGCCGGTAGATGAACACGGCGAGCACCGTGAAGAGCAGCTTGCGCTTGAGCTCCTCGTCGATGCCCAGATTGGCCATCTGCGCCTTGGGACTGGTCACCGTTACGCCTCGACTTTGCCGCCTGCCGCCTCGATCTTGGCCTTCGCGGCGGCCGACACCGCGAGGCCACGAACCGTAAACGCCCGCCCCGGCTCGCCCATCGCGAGGAGTTTGACGGGCACGTCGGCCTTCTTCACCAGTCCGGCCGCCGCCAGCGTCTCCGGGGTCAGCTCGTCACCGGTCACCCTCTCGAGCTGTTTCAGGTTCACCACCTGCGCCGCGACCCGGAACGGGTTGGTAAAGCCGCGCTTGGGCAGTCGCCGGTACATCGGCATCTGCCCGCCTTCGAAGCCCGGATTGGTGGAGCCACCGGCCCGGGCCTTGTGGCCCTTGTGGCCCTTGCCGGAGGTCTTGCCCAGGCCGCTCCCCGGTCCGCGCCCGACCCGACGACGGGCCACGTTGCTGCCGGGCGCCGGCTTGAGGTTGGAGAGGGTGATGATCTTGTCGGTCATGGTGCTGCGAGTCCTTTCGTGGACGGGGCCTGCCCGTCTACTCAGCCCCCGCCGGCTCCACCACTACCATGTGCCGCACCTTGAACAGCATGCCGCGCACGGAGGCGTTGTTCGGGAGCTCGACGGTCGCCTGATGCTTGTGAAGCCCTAGCGCCGCGAGCGTGCGGCGCATGGTGTCGGGGTGCCCGATCGTCGACCGGATCTGGCGGACCCGAATTCGGGCCGCCTCCTGCTCGGAGGGCACCGTGGCCGCATGATAGGCCGGCCCCTGCCGACCTACGACTGGATTCCGTCCCATCGCTCAGCCCTCCTGCCGTGGCCGGTAGGGGAGGGAGTCCACCTCGACGCCCCGCTCCCGCGCCACCTGCGCGACCGACACCAGGTCTTTGAGCCCCTGCATGGTGGCGCGGACCATGTTGTGAGGATTGGTCGAGCCCAGGCTCTTGGTCAGGATGTCGGTGACGCCGGCGCACTCGAGCACCGCCCGCACCGCGCCGCCGGCGATCACCCCGGTCCCGGTGGCCGCCGGCTTGAGCATCACGACGCCGGCGCCGTGCCGGCCCTGCACCTCGTGCGGGATCGTCGTCCCGGTCCGGGGCACCTCCACCATCCCCCGCTTGGCAGCCTCGACCGCCTTCCGCACCGCTTCCGAGACCTCGTTCGCCTTGCCCATGGCGATGCCGACCCGGCCCTTGCCGTCGCCGACCGCCACCAGGGCGTTGAACGAGAACCGCCGACCGCCCTTCACCACCTTGGCGACGCGGTTGATCTCCACCACCTTCTCGATGAACTCGCTCGACGAGTCGCGGTCCCGGCGGGGGCCGTCGCCGCGACGCCCGCGATCACCGCGGCCGCCCCGACGCCCCCGCTGCTGGCCACCCGGCCCCGACTGCGTCGCCTGATTCGAATCGCCCGGTCCCGTCATCTCAGAACTCCAATCCGCCAGCGCGGGCGCCGTCGGCGACCGCCTTGACCCGCCCGTGATACCGATAACCCGCCCGGTCGAAGACCACTTTGGCCAGCCCGGCCGCCTTGGCCCGCTCCGCCAGCAGCTTGCCGGTCGCCGCCGCTTTGGCCACCTTGCCGGTGCCTTCGATCGCGACGCCCTTGCTCCGGTCGCTCACCCCCATCAACACCACACCCCGATCGTCGTCGACCAGCTGAGCGTAGACGTGCTTGAGGGAGCGGAACACCACCAGGCGGGGCCGCTCGGCGGTCCCGGCCACCTTCTTCCGGACCCGGAGATGGCGCCGATAGCGCAGCTGGGTCCGCGTCTTGGGCGCGTGAATGGCGCGCATTACTTCGCTCCTGTCTTGCCGGCCTTACGCCGGACCCGCTCACCCTGATACCGGATCCCCTTGCCCTTGTAGGGCTCGGGCGGCCGGATCGACCGGATCTCGGCCGCGACCTGCCCCACGAGCTCCTTGTTGGGGCCGGCGACCTTCACGATCGTGTTGTTCTCCACCGTCAGCGTGACGCTGTCGGGCGCCTGGATCGTCACCGGGTGCGACAGCCCTACCACCAGCGTCAGGGCCTTGCCCTTGGCCTCCGCCCGGTACCCCACGCCCTGGATCTCGAGCACCCGCTCGAACCCGGTCGCGACGCCTTCGACCATGTTGGCTACCAGGGTCCGGGAGAGCCCGTGGAGCGCCTTGTGCCGCTCCTGATCGTCGGGCCGCTGGACCGACACCTGGCCGTCCACCATCGCCACCTTCATCGACGGGTGGAGCGCCCGCTCCAGCTGGCCCTTGGGACCCTTCACGACGATCCGGCTCCCGGCGATCTCGACGGTCACGCCCTTGGGGACGGGGACCGGATGCTTGCCGATTCGCGACACGGCGCCTCCTACCAGACGACGGCGAGGAGCTCGCCGCCCAGATTCTGAGCCCGGGCGTCGCGATCGCTCATCAGCCCCCGTGGGGTCGACACGATCGCGATGCCAAGGCCGTTCTTCACTCGCGGCAGCTCGCGGCATTTCACGTAGCGCCGGAGGCCTGGGCTGGACACCCGTTTGAGCTCCCGGATCACCGGCCGATCCTGGTAGTAGCGGAGCGTGAGCCGGAGCACCTCCCGGCCCGCCCCCTCCACCACCCGATAGTCGGCGATGTAATGGTGATCCTGGAGGATCCGGGCGAGCTCCGTTTTCAGCTTGGAGCTCGGAAGGTCCACCCGCTTGTGGCCCGCCGCACACGCGTTGCGGATCCGGGTCAGCATATCCGCGACGGGATCTGTCATGCTCATGGTCGATCCTTCCCCTTACCAGCTCGCCTTGCGGACGCCGGGCAGATGCCCGCGAAGCGCCAGGTCCCGGAAACAGATCCGGCAGAGACCGAACTTCCGCAGCACCGCCCGCGACCGACCACACCGCTGACAGCGCCGCACCACCCGCGACTTGAACTTGGGCGCCCGCTTGGCGCGCTCGATCCAACAGGTCTTGGCCATAGCCTCTCGTCCCGCTCCTTACGCCGCCATGATCCGCTGCGGGGTCTCGCCCCGGAACGGCCAACCGAACTCCCTGAGCAGCGCGAGCGCGAGGTCGTCCCGCTCGGCGCTGGTGACGATCGTGATGTCCATCCCGTGGATCTTCTCGACCTTGTCGTAGTCGATCTCCGGGAAGATCAGCTGCTCCTTGATCCCGAACGAGTAGTTGCCCCGTCCATCGAAGCTCCGGCTGGGGAGCCCCCGGAAATCACGGGTCCGCGGCACCGCCAGGGCGATGAACCGGTCCAGGAACTCGTACATCCGGGCGCCCCGAAGCGTCACCATCACGCCCACCGGCACGCCGGCCCGCAGCCCGAAGTTCGAAATCGCCTTCTTGGCCCGGGTGACCACCGGCCGCTGCCCCGAGATCACCGTCATCTCATCGATCACGGCGTCGAGGCTCTTCGGGTTCTTGCTCGCCTCGCCCACGCCCACGTTGAGCACCACCTTGACCAACCGAGGGATCTGATGCGGGTTGGTGAGCCCGAACTGCTTCACCAGCCGCTCCCGGACCGTGGTCTGGTAGTGGGTCTGGAGCCGGGGCGTCCCTTCGGACGCCTTCGGGGCCGGATCGGCACCCGAGGGCCCCTTGCCCTTGTCACCCTTCCCCTTGCCCTTCGCGGGCGCCCCGCCCTTGGCGGGCCCCTTGCCCTTCTTCGCCTCAGCCATCGTTACCGACTCCTCGGGATCGACTGGCCCGACTTCACCGCGATCCGCTCCACGGTCCCGTCCTTGTTCTGCCGGCGACGGACCCGGGTGGGCTCGCTACTCTTGGGATCGATCAACATCACGTTGGAGTGATGGATCGGCGCCGGACGCTCGATGATGCCCGACTCGCCTCCGGCCTGCTGGGCCCGAAGGTGCTTCTTGATGAGGTTCACGCCCTCGAGCGTGACCCGGCCCGTCTTGAGGTGGACCCGGAGCACCCGGGCCCGCTGCCCGGCGAACTCACCCGCGATCACCTGGACGGTGTCGCCCTTGGTGACGGGCATCGCCACCCGGACCACCGGCTTCTGCCGGACCCGGCGGGCTTTCCGATGAACCAGTCGACGCATGTCAGATCACCTCCGGCGCCAGCGACACGATCTTCATGTAACGCTTCTCACGGAGCTCCCGGGCCACGGGGCCGAAGATCCGGGTGGCTCGCGGCTCGCCGGTGTCGCTGATGAGCACCGCGGCGTTGTCGTCGAAGCGGATGTACGAGCCGTCTCGGCGACGGGTCTCCTTGGCCGTCCGGACCAGTACCGCCCGGGCCACGTCGCCCTTCTTCACCTGACCGGTCGGAATGGCGTCCTTGATCGCGACGATCACCACGTCGCCGAGGCCCGCGTACCGCCGTTTGGAACCGCCGAGCACGCGGATCACGAGCGCCTTGCGGGCGCCGCTGTTATCCGCGATTCGGACGATCGTCTCTTGCTGAACCATCGGTCCACTCTCCGCGAGAGCCTACTTCGCTCGTTCGATGATCTCCGTCACCCGCCAGCGAACCGTCTTGGCGAGCGGCCGAGTCTCCATGACCCGCACCAGATCGCCCATCCGGGCGTCCTGGCCGTTCCGGGCCTTGATCTTCTTCTCCCGGGTGATCCGCTTCCCGTAGATCGGATGCGCCATCCGCCGGGTCAGCAGGACCGTGACCGTCCCGGTCATCTTGTCGCTGGTCACCACCCCGGTCCGGGTCTTCCGCCGGGTCCGGTCGGTGGTCGTCGTCGTCTCGTCCGTCATCGCTACTCTCTCCCGGGCCGCATCGGGGCCCCGCGGCTCACTGCGCCTGTTCCCTCTGCTTGAGCACCGTCAGCACCCGGGCGATGTCCCGCCGCCGGGTCCGGAACTGGAGCGGATTGTCGATCGCCTCGGTCGCCGAGCGGAACCGGAGCCGGAACTGGTCTTCCCGGAGCTCCGCCAGCTTGGCCTGGAGCTCCTCGACCGTCAAATCGGCCAGGTCGCTCGCCTTGAGGGACTTCATCGCTCAGCCCTCCTCGCGCTTCACGAAGCGCGTCTTGACCGGCAGCTTGGCCGAGGCCAGCGAGAACGCCGCCCGCGCCACCTCCTCCGGCACGCCCTCGATCTCGAAGATCAGCCGGGCCGGCTTGACCACCGCGACCCACCCTTCCGGGTTACCCTTGCCACTGCCCATCCGAGTCTCGGCCGGCTTCTTGGTGACTGGCTTGTCCGGGAAGATCCGGATCCAGAGCTTGCCGCCCCGCTTCATGGCCCGGGTGATCGCGACCCGCGAGGCCTCGATCTGCCGGTTGGTGATCCAGCCCGGCTCCATCGCCGCCAGGCCGTACTCCCCGAACGCGACCGTGCTGCCCCGATGGGCCGTACCCCGGGTCCGCCCCTTGAACTGCTTCCGGAACTTGATCCGCTTTGGTGCCAGCATCCCTCAGCTCCCCGTGCTGTAGGTGCGGCCGCCGACGTCCTCGACGACCTCACCCCGGAAGATCCAGACCTTCACCCCCACGGTGCCGTAGGTGGTCTTCGCGGTGCTCGTGGCGTAGTCGATGTCGGCCCGAAGGGTGTGGAGCGGCACCCGCCCCTCGTGATACCCCTCGGTCCGCGCGATCTCGGCCCCGCCGAGCCGCCCCGAGACGCGCACCTTGATGCCCTGGGCGCCCATCCGCATGGCCGACTGCACCGCCCGCTTCATCGCCCGGCGGAACGAGATCCGCTGGACGATCTGATGGGCGATGTTGTCGCCGACCAGCTGCGCCGACGTCTCCGGCCGCTTGATCTCCTCGACGTTGATCGCCGCATCCTTGCCGGTCAGCTGGGCCAGCTCGTCGCGGAGCTTGTCCACCTCGGCGCCCTTCTTCCCGATCACCACGCCCGGTCGCCCGGTATGGATGGTCACCGTGACCTTGCCCGGCCGCCGCTCGATGTGGATCTCGGCGATCGCCGCATGGCCCAGCCGGGTCGACAGGTACTTCCGGATCAGCTCGTCCTCCTTGAGGAGGGCCGGCATCTCCTTCCCCGCGTACCAGCGGGAGAGCCACGGCTTGACGATGCCCAGCCGGAATCCCACCGGATTGGTCTTCTGACCCATCAGGCCTTCTCCTTGGTCGACTTGCTGCGCACGTGGATTTCCACGTGACTGGTCCGCTTCCGGATCGGCGTGGCCCGTCCCTGCGCCGCCGCCTGAATCCGCCGGAGCGGGGTCCCGCCGTTGATGATCGCCTTCGACACCACCAGCTCGTCCGCGTCGAACCGCTCGTTTTCCAGGAGCGCCTTCTGCTCCGCGTTCGACACCGCGCTCTTCAGCGTCTTCGCGATCTGCCGCGCCGCGATCCGCTTGTTGAACTTGAGGATCGCGATCGCCTCGTTGACGTCCAGGCCCCGGATCAAATCGATCACGAGCCGCATCTTCCGCGGCGACTGCCGGACGTAGCGTTGAATTGCGTGTCCCTCGGCCATGGTCACTCCGGCTTGCCCTTCTTGTCGGCCACCAGCTTGCCGCTGTGGCCCTTGAAGATCCGGGTCGGCGAGAACTCACCCAGCTTGTGGCCCACCATGTTCTCGGTCACGTACACCGGCACGAACTTGTTGCCGTTGTGCACCGCGAACGTGTGGCCCACGAACTCGGGCAGGATCGTGCTGGCCCGGCTCCAGGTCTTCACGACCTGCTTCTGGTTCTTGCCGTTCAGGACCTGCACCTTGCGGAGCAGAGCCTCTTGAACGAACGGTCCCTTCTTGATGCTTCGACCCATGTCAGCTCGTCCGTCGTCGGTGACTCGTAATCGACGCTACTTGTTCCCGCCGCCCGTGGCCTTGCCGCGCTTGCGGCCCCGCACGATCAGGCGGTTGGTCGCTTTCTTCCGATGGCGCGTCTTGATCCCCTCGGGCTTGCCCCACGGCGTGCACGCCGGCCGCCCGCCCGAGCTCTTGCCCTCACCGCCGCCCAGCGGGTGGTCGACCGGGTTCTTAGCCACGCCCCGGACCTTCGAGCGCCGCCCCAGCCAGCGCGTCTTCCCCGCCTTGCCCACCTTCTGGAGCTCGTGCTCCGAGTTCCCAACCTCGCCGACCGTGGCCAGGCACCGGGCGTGCACCATCCGCATCTCGCCCGACTTGAGCCGGAGGGTCACGTACTTGCCCTCGCGCGCCATCACCTGAGCGTACTGACCGGCGGCCCGAGCCATCCGGCCACCGCCGCCGATCTTGAGCTCCACGTTGTGCACGTTGGTGCCCAGGGGGATCTCGCTCAGCGGCAGGGCGTTCCCGAGCCGGGTATCGGCGCCGGGACCGGACACCACCGTGTCACCCTGCTTCAAGCCGTTCGGGTGGAGGATGTAGCGCTTCTCGCCGTCGGCGTACACCAGCAGCGCCACTCGCGCGCTCCGGTTCGGATCGTATTCGATCTCCGCCACCCGGGCCGGGATGCCGAACTTCTCCCGGCGGAAGTCCACCAGCCGGTAATGACGCCGGTGCCCGCCGCCCCGCGCTCGGGTGGTGACATGGCCCTGGTTGTTCCGCCCGCCACTCTTCCGAAGTGGCTCGAGCAGCGACTTCTCCGGCGTGTTCCGGGTGATCTCCTCAAAGCTGGCCACCGACCGGAACCGGGTGCCCGCCGAGGTCGGACGATACTGTCGAATCGCCATCTCAGCCCTCGAATACGGCGATCGAGTCGCCGTCCTTCAGAGTCACGAACGCCTTCTTCCAGGCCGCGGAGCGCCCCCGGGTCCGCCCCCGGGTCACCTCCTGGCGCCGCACCTGGAGGGTGCGAACCTTGGTCACGGTCACCCCGAACAGCTTGTGAAGCGCCTCGCGGATGTCCCGCTTGGTCGCCAGCGGGTGGACCCGAAACGCGTACTCCTTGCGGTTCTGGTAGGCCGCCGAGCTCTTCTCGGTCACCAACGGCTTGACCACGATGTCCTGGAGCGCCGGCATCACTCACTCCCCTTCTTCTTGGGCGCGGCCTTCTTGGCGGCCGCCTTCTTGGCCGGCGCCTTCTTGGCGGGCGCCTTTTTCGCGGCGGCCTTCTTCGCCGCCGCCTGCTTGGTGGCTCGCGGCTTGGCCGGCGTCTTGGGCCGAGCGGCGGCCTTCTTGGCCGGTCGCTTCGGGGTCGGCGCCTCGCCCTCGGGGGGCCCCGTCACCGGCTCACCGGTGATCGCGCCCTGCTCCACCACCAGCGCGTCCGACCAGATGATCTCGTAGGCCGACACCTCGGCGTACGGCTTCACCTCGACCCGGGGAACGTTCCGGGCGCTGAGATACACGTTTGGCTTGGCGCCGTGGGTCAGCACCACGACCTTCTTGCCGGTGAGTCCCATCTTCTCCAACAGCTCGGCGAACCGGGCCGTCTTGGGAGCGTCGAACTCCACGACGTCAATCACCCAGAGCGAGCCCTCACGCGCCCGGGCGTTGAGCGCCGAGCGCCGAGCCAGCTGCTTGACCTTCTTCGGCAGATCCTGGCGGTAGTCGCGAGGATGGGGGCCGAACACGGTGCCACCGCCCGGCCAATTCGGAGCCCGGATCGATCCCTGCCGGGCCCGGCCAGTGCCCTTCTGGCGCCAGGGCTTCTGGTTGCCACCGGTGACGAACCCCCGGGTCTTGGTGGCGTGGGTGCCCTGCCGCTGGTTGGCCAGGAACGCCTTGACCGCCTGGTGCAAGACCGGCTCGTTGACCGTCCCGTCGAAGTAGTCGTCCGGCAGCGCGAAGCCGCCCTTGTGCTTCGCCCCGGTCGGGCTGTAATGCGGAGCCTCAATCATGGCGGCTCTTTCCTCCCTGCTTCGCGACCAACACGATGCCGTTCCGCGCCCCGGGGACCGCGCCCCGAATGAAGAGCAGATTCCGCTCGGCGTCGACCCGGACGATCCGAAGCCCGAGCTCGGTGTGACGCCGGTCGCCCATGTGTCCGGGCATCCGCTTGCCCTTGATCACCCGCGACGGATCCGTCCCGGCGCCGATCGACCCGGGCTTCCGGTGACGGGTGTTGCCGTGGGACGCGGGTCCACCGCCGGACCCGTACCGGTGCACGACGCCTTGGAACCCGCGGCCTTTGGAGCGCCCCGTGACCTTCACCATCTCGCCCTCGGCGAAGATCTGGACGGTGAGGGTATCGCCCGGCTTGGGCGTCTCGGGTCCGTTGAGGGGGATCGTCCGCACCACCTCGGGCGCGGTCTCGACTCCCGCCACCTTGGCGTGGCCCACCTCGGCCTTGGGCGCCCGCGATGCCCGCTTGGCCCCGTAGCCGATCTGCACCCCGCCGTCTCGCACCTGGAGCACCCGGCAGGGGCCCGCCTCGACGACGGTCACCGGCACCGCGACGCCGTCCTCGGCGAACACCCGCGTCATGCCCACCTTGCGTCCAATCAGTCCAGCCGTCATCGCTACTCGACCTTGATCTCGACGTCCACGCCAGCCGGCAAATCGAGCTTCGTCAGCGCGTCCATCGTCTGGGGGCGCGAATCGTTGATGTCCAGCAATCGCTTGTGCGTCCGGAGCTCGAACTGCTCCCGGCTCTTCTTGTCGATGTGCGGGCTCCGGAGCACCGTCCACCGCTCGATCTTACAGGGCAGTGGAATCGGCCCGGCCACCTGGGCCCCCGTCTTCTCGACCGCTCGGGCGATGTCGCCGGCCGCCTGGTCGAGGACCACGTGGTCGAACGCCTTGAGGCGGATTCGAATCTTACTCGCCATGAATCGCTCTCTTTAGTCCGTCAGTCCGTCAGTCCGTCCGACCGCATCACTTCAAGATCTTCGTGACCACGCCGGCGCCCACCGTCCGGCCCCCCTCACGGATCGCGAACCGCAACCCCTCGTCCGCCGCGATCGGCGTGATCAACGTCAATTTCATCTGGATGTTGTCCCCCGGCATCACCATCTCCACCCCCGCCGGCAGCTCCACGTTCCCCGTCACGTCCGTCGTCCGGAAGTAGAACTGCGGCCGGTACCCCTTGAAGAACGGCGTGTGCCGCCCCCCTCTTCCTTCGTCAACACGTACACCTCGGCGTCGAACTCCGTGTGCGGCGTGATCGACCCCGGCTTCGCCAGCACCATCCCCCGCTCGATCTCCGTCTTCTCCACCCCCCGCAACAACAACCCCACGTTGTCCCCCGCCTGCCCCTCGTCCAGCAGCTTCCGGAACATCTCCACCCCGGTCACCACCGTCTTCTTCTCCGCCCCAAACCCCACCATCTGCACTTCCTCGCCCACCTTGATCTTCCCCCGCTCCACCCGCCCCGTCGCCACCGTCCCCCGCCCCGTGATCGAGAACACGTCCTCCACCGGCATCAAGAACGGCTTGTCGATCTCCCGCACCGGCTCCGGAATGAACGTGTCCAGCGCCTCGTACAACTCCTGGATCTTCGCCACCCACGCCGCCTCGCCCTCGATCGCCTTGATCGCCGACCCCCGGATCACCGGCGTGTCGTCGCCCGGATAGTTGTACTTCGTCAACAACTCCCGGACCTCCAGCTCCACCAGATCCAGCAACTCCTCGTCGTCCACCAGATCGCACTTGTTCAAGAACACCACGATCGACGGCACGTTCACCTGCCGCGCCAGCAGGATGTGCTCCCGCGTCTGCGGCATCGGCCCGTCCACCGCCGACACCACCAGGATCGCGCCGTCCATCTGCGCCGCCCCGGTGATCATGTTCTTCACGTAGTCCGCATGCCCCGGACAGTCCACGTGCGCGTAGTGCCGCTTGGCCGTCGAATACTCCACATGGCTCGTCGCGATCGTCAGGATCTTCGTCGCGTCCCGCCGCCCCTGCGACTCCGACGCCTTCGCCACCTGATCGTACGCCACGTACTGGCCCAACCCCTGGTCCGCCGCCACCTTGGTCAGCGCCGCCGTCAACGTCGTCTTCCCGTGGTCCACGTGCCCGATCGTGCCCACGTTCACATGCGGCTTGGTGCGCTCGAACTTTGCCTTGGCCATCTCGGAGCTCCGCTCAGGGTTTGATCTTTCAGTCCTCAGCGACGGGTCGACTCAGCCCGTCCCCCGTCCCGTCCTACTTCTTCGTCTTGGCGACGATCTGCTCTTCCACCTGCTTCGGCACCTGCTCGTAGTGGTCGAACTGCATCGAGTACACCGCTCGACCCTGGCTGGTGCTCCGCAGCGTGGTGGAGTAGCCGAACATCTCCGATAGCGGCACGTCGGCCGCGACCACCTGGGCCTCGCCCCGCTGGGTCATCCCGCCGATCTTGCCGCGGCGGCTGGAGAGATCGCCGATCACGTCGCCGAGATAGTCGGCCGGGGTCACGACCTCGACCTCCATGATCGGCTCGAGGATGATCGGGTGGGCCTTCCTCGCCGCCTCCTTGAAGGCCATCGAGCCCGCGATCTTGAACGCCATTTCCGACGAGTCCACGTCATGGTAGCTGCCGAACACCAGCGACACCTTCACGTCGACCACCGGATAGCCCGCCAGCACGCCGTTCTCGAGGGCTTCCTTGATGCCCGCCTCGACCGGCTTGATGAATTCCCGCGGGATCACGCCGCCCACGATCTTGTCCTCGAAGTGGAACCCGGAGCCCGCCTCGGCCGGCTCGAGGTCGATCACCACGTGGCCGTACTGCCCCTTACCACCAGACTGGCGGATGAACCGGCCCTCCACCTGGGTGACCTTCTTCATGACCGTCTCGCGGTAGGCCACCTGCGGGCGTCCCACGTTGGCCTCGACCTTGAACTCCCGCTTCATCCGATCGACGATGATCTCCAGATGGAGCTCGCCCATGCCGGCGATGATCGTCTGGCCGGTCTCGGCGTCGGAGCGGACTTGGAAAGTGGGATCTTCTTCGGCGAGCTTCTGGAGGGCGATGCCCATCTTGTCCTGATCGGCCTTGGTCTTGGGCTCGATCGCGACGTCGATGACCGGGTTCGGGAACCGCATGGCCTCGAGAATGACCGGCTTGGCCTCGTCGGACAGCGTGTCGCCGGTGCGGGTGTCCTTGAGGCCGATGGCGGCGGCGATGTCGCCGGCCATGACCTCCTCGATCTCCTCCCGCTTGTTGGCGTGCATCTGCAACAGCCGCCCGACCCGCTCCCGCTTGTCCTTGGAGCTGTTGTAGACGTAGCTCCCCGCCCTGACCGACCCGGAATAGACTCGGAAAAAGGTGAGCCGTCCCGACGAAGGGATCGGTCGCCACCTTGAACGCCAGGGCCGAGAACGGCTCCTCGTCGCCCGCCTTCCGCTCGACCTGGGTGTCGTCGTGCAAGGGAAGATGCCCCTTGATCGGCGGCACGTCGATCGGACTCGGCAGGTAATCGATGACAGCGTCGAGCAGCGACTGCACGCCCTTGTTCTTGAACGAGGCGCCGCAGAGCACCGGCACGATCCAACCGTTGCAGGTCGCCCGGCGGATTGCCCCCTGGATCTCGGCCTCGGTCAGCTCCTCGCCCGCGAAGTACTTCTCGAGCAGATCCTCCTCGTGCTCGATCGCGGCCTCGATCAGATCGTGCCGCCACTTCTCCACGTCCGCCTTGAGCGCCTCGGGCACCGGCATCTCGGTGAAGTTCCTGCCCATCGTGGCGTCGTCGAAGACGCGCTCGACCTGCCGGAGCAGATCGATGTGCCCGGTGAAGGTCTCTCCCGAGCCGACCGGCAGCTGGATCGGGAAGGCCTTCCGGGTGAGCCGCGCCCGGATCATGTCGACGCAGCGATAGAAATCGGCGCCGACCCGGTCCATCTTGTTCGCGAAGATGATCCGGGGCACGCCGTAGCGGTCGGCCTGACGCCAGACCGTCTCGGTCTGCGGCTCGACGCCGGCCACCGAGTCGAGCAAGGTCACCGCCCCGTCGAGCACCCGCAGAGAGCGCTCGACCTCGGCGGTGAAGTCCACGTGGCCGGGCGTGTCGATGATGTTGATCCGAAACGGGGTGTCGTTCCGAACCCAGAAGCAGGTGGTCGCGGCCGAGGTGATGGTGATGCCCCGCTCCTGCTCCTGCTCCATCCAGTCCATGGTGGCCGCGCCATCATGGACCTCGCCCATCTTGTAGTTCTTCCCCGTGTAATAGAGGATGCGCTCGGTCGTCGTCGTCTTGCCGGCATCGATGTGCGCCATGATGCCGATGTTCCGATAGCGTTCGAGCGGTGTCTCTCTAGCCATGTTCCGTCCGTCTGTCCCGTCTCGCGAAAGCGTCCCGTCCCAACAGAAAAGCGGGGCGACCGGTCCGGGACCCCTCGGTCCCGCGGTATCGCTCCGCACGCCTCCTCGGCCCTGGCTCCGGCCGTTGGGAGGGGGCGCCCTTGGGGCGGCCCTTGGCTTGTTCGCCGAGCCGGAGGTGGCGGAAGCTCCCGTCACGCGGCCCTGCCTTCCCGATGCGCCAAGATCGGGAGCCCAAAAAGCTATTCTACACTTGGACTTCGGTCAAGTGACCGAAACGGAAACCGGGCTCCCGCCGACCGCCCGGAGCCCGGTTCCATCCCACCGACCGAAGGCTACCAGCGATAGTGCGCGAAAGCGCGGTTCGCCTCGGCCATCTTGTGGGTGTCTTCCTTCTTCTTGATCGTGTTGCCCTCGCCCTTCGAGGCCAGGATCAGCTCGGCGGCCAGCCGCTCGGACATCGACTTCTCGCTCCGGGCCCTGGCGTACTGGATCAGCCACCGCATGGCCAGCGAGGTCCGCCGCTCGGGACGCACTTCGACCGGCACCTGGAGCGAGGCGCCGCCCACCCGGCGGCTCTTGACCTCGACCGCCGGCTTGGCGTTCGAGACCGCCTGCTTGAACACGGTCACGCCCGGCTGCCCGGTCCGCTCCTCGATCAGGTCCATCGCCTGATAGAACACCCGCTCGGCGAGACTCTTCTTGCCCTCGTACATGAGCGAGTTCACGAACTTGGAGACCGTCTGGCTGTCGTACCGCGGATCGGGCGGCACCGGCCGCTTGATGGCCTTGTTCCGGCGACTCACTTGGCACCGTCCTTCGGCGCCTTGGCCCCGTACTTGGACCGGCTCTGCCGGCGACCGTTGACCCCGGCCGCGTCGAGCGTCCCGCGCACGATATGGTAGCGCACGCCGGGCAAGTCCTTCACCCGGCCGCCCCGGATCAGCACGATCGAGTGCTCCTGCAGATTGTGCCCCTCACCCGGGATGTACGCGATGACCTCGAAGCCGTTCACCAGCCGGACCTTCGCGACCTTCCGAAGCGCCGAGTTCGGCTTCTTGGGGGTGACGGTGTAAACCCGAGTGCACACACCCCGTCGGAACGGATTGCGGGCCAGCGCAGGCGACTTGTCTTTCGTCGCGGCCGCCTTCCGTCCCTTGCGTACCAATTGATTGATCGTCGGCATTCCCGTCCCGAGTTTCCCGCTCTCTGTGATGCTGGCCCGGCCCGAGAGGCCAAGCACACTGATACCCCGGCCAGAAAAACCGGGAGCCGTGGATTATAGCCTTCGCCTAAACGACGGTCAAGAATGCGGTTGGGGGGAGCGGGAGGCCCAGCCGACTACCCCGAGCCCGATCAGCCCCAGCAGCGACCCGATCAAAGCCCGAATCCGGTCTCCCACGAACTGGCCCAGCTGGTCCCGAGCCACCAGCGACACCACCTCGGCACCGTCCCAGACGATCGAGATGGCGGCGGCGAGCGCCGCCACGGCGAGGACGACGATCAGCCCCTGGGCCGCCCGGAGCCCCCACACGCCCGCGACGAGTCGGCACCCGATCACCAGCAGGAGGGGGCTGAGCACCAGACCGGCCACCCGGCTCCCCACCAGGAGGGCGGCCTGCACCCGCCACGCCGGCACCGCGAGGTCGACGCCTCCCAGTGTCACGGCCACCTGGAACAGCTGGTCGGCCAGGATCATCACCCCGCCGGCGACCGCGACGGCGGCCACCGGGCCGGCGAACGGCCGGTGCGGCGACGCCAAGACCTCATCCATCGCGGCGGCCTCCGGTATTCACCACCAGCACGGGGTCGACCGCCGAGGAGATCGGCTTCGGCATGGCCTGAGCGGCGCGACGGGCCGCGACGGCCACCACCCCGCAGTAGGCGAGGCCCAGCACGACGATCCCCGCGGCCTGGGCGGACGCCAGCTCGAGGGTCTCCAGCGTCACCGGCCCGCCGGGCTGGAGCGAGCGGCGGAGCTGGAGCGCATCCAGCGCGAATCCGGCCAGGCCGAGGAGGAGGAGGAGCCCGACGACGGCGTGCGCCACCACCGACGCGCGAAGGACCCGACGGTGTCCGAGGCCGACCGCCGCGAGCTGGACGAGCAGGTCGGCCACGACCAGGGCGGTCGTCCGACCGATCAGGAGCCCGTACGCGGCGAACCGCCAGTCGACCGCACCGAGCCGGGGCGGGTAGACACTGACGATGAACTCGGCCGCCTGGTCGGCAAGAATCAGGATCGCGGCCACGTAGGCCGCGACCAGCACGGGCTTGGCCACCAGCGTCGTCTGCTTCATTCTGGGCACCCCTTCCGGGCTCTCGAACTCGATCCCCCCGCGCGACCCAGCGCGTTCGCGGGCGGGCTGGCATCACGGCCCCTTTGCATCCATCGTTAGGGACCTGTGACCCGGTCGTTCCCGATCATGCCCGCCCAACCGGTCCATCGCCTAGCGCCCCTCCTTGCCCTGCTCGCCGCCTGCGGCGGGCAGGAGCCGCCGCCCGCCCGGACGCCCAACCAGATCGTGGTCGCCGCCGGCGATCGCCAGACGGCCGCCGCCGGGACGCCGCTGCCCAACGCGGTCCGCTTTCTGGTGTCGGACCAGCAGGGGCCGCTCTCAGGCGTCCAGGTCACTTTCACCCTTGCCGACGCGACCGGCTTCCCGAGCCGCCGGTCCGACACCACCCGGACGGACGGCTCCGTGTCCGTGACCTGGACCGTCGGCGGCACCCTGGGTGACCAATCGCTCTCGGGCACGGTCGCCGGAGTCGCGCCCGCGGTGGCCCATGCCACCGTCACCGTCGGCCGGCTGGCGCTGCTGAGCCCGACCACGCCGGCCAACCAGATCGTGGTCGTCGGCCGAGCGGTCGCGGCACCGCCCACCATCCGGGCGTCCGACGCCTTCGGCAACCCGATCGAGGGCACTGCCGTCGAGTTCAGCGATCCGGCCGGACTGGCCACCCTCGAGGGCGACAGCCGGACGACGGACGCGGCCGGCACCGCCGGGCTCACCTCCTGGCGGATCCCCAACCAGAGCGGAGTCTACCAGGTCAAGGCCGTGGCGCCAGCCACGGGAGCCACAGCAACGTTCACGGCCTTTTCGGCGCCCGCCGCCACGTCTATCGCGGCGGGCAATAACCAGGCCGCCAATGCCGGCACGGCGGTCCCCTTGGCCCCCACCATTCTGGCGGTCGACGACTCGGGCGCCCCGCTGGCCGACGTCACGGTCGGGTTCTCCGTCCAGGACGGCGGCAGGCTGGTGGGGAGCGGCTCGGTCAAGACCGACCCCACGGGATTGGCGGTCGCTCCGACCTGGGTTCTCAGCCTCGTTCCCGGCCCGAACGAGCTCAAGGCCCAGGTGCTGGGCACTCCGCCGATCCTGATCACGGCCACCGGGGTCCTGGCCACCCCAGCCCAGGCGGCCCCCGTCTCCGTCGTGCAGCAGGCCGGGTTCCTCGGCAATTTCCCCGGCCAGATGCCCCGGATCCGGCTGACCGACGCCGGCGGCCGGCCGGTGGCGGGCGCGCCGGTGTCGTTCCTGGTGACTACCGGTGCCGGGTCGCTGGCCCGGAGCTCGGCCGTGTCGGACTTCCAGGGCGAGGCCGCGTTAGGCGCCTGGCGTCTGGGCCCCACCGAGGCCGTGCAGACCGTCGAGGCCCGGCCCGACGGGCTCCCGCCCGTGGTCTTCACCGCCACCGCCAGCGCCCCGCCGCCCTCGGCCTTTCACATCGAGGTCCGCTTCATCGGGGCCCAACCCAACGCCGCCCAGAAGGCCGCCTTCGACTCGGCGGCGGCGCGTTGGGAGAGCCTGATCGTCGGCGACGTGCAGGACATCCCCTTCCACGACGACCTGAGCTTCTGCGGAGGCCAGAACATCGACGAGACCATCGACGACCTCCTGATCTTCGCCAGCATCGAGTCCATCGATGGTCCTGGCGGGGTCCTCGGGTCCGCCTACTGGTGCTGGGCCCGCGACGACGGTTTCCTCCCCTTCATCGGCCGGATGCAGTTCGACGTCGCCGACGTGAACCAGCTGATCGCCGCCGGCCAGTTCGAGAGCGTGGTCCTCCACGAGATGGGGCACATCCTCGGGATCGGCTCGATCTGGGACTACCAGAACCTCCTGGTGGGTGGGGGCACCGGCGACCCCTACTTCACCGGAGGCTCGGCCCGCGGCGCGTTCGCCGCCGCCGACTTCAGGAACTACGCCGGTAACACCGTGCCGGTCGAGAACACCGGCGGGCCGGGCACCCAGGACTCGCACTGGCGCGAGTCGATCCTCGGCTCCGAGCTGATGACCGGCTACCTGAACGACGGATTCAATCCGCTGAGCGCCGTGACGGTGGCATCACTCCGGGACCAGGGCTACCTGGTGAACGACGCCGGCGCCGACCCCTACACCCTGAACGCGGCCCTCCGGGCCCTGTCGGCCGGAGCCCCGCGCCAGCTGGTGGAGCGCCCCTGGACCGGCGAGCGCCGGACCATGGACCGGAGCGGGCACCCTCGCCGCACCTTCCTGCCGGACGGTCCCCGCCGCTAGGCCCATTGTTCGAGCACCACCTTCAGATCCACCGACTCGACCGCCGGCCGGCCCGGCGGCCTGGCAGGGGTACGACCGAACCGCGGCGCCGGCGCCGGGTGCTGCACTCCGTCGACCTCGACGAAGGCGCCCCGGGCCCGCTGGTGGGCATCGCTGCCGGCCTCGCCGAGGGAGAGCACCGGCGCGACGCAGGCGTCCGAACCGTCGAAATGCGCCACCCACTCGTCGCGCGTTCGGGTCGCGATCCGGGCCGCCAGCGTTTCGCGGAGCGCCGGCCAGGTCGCTCGGTCCCGGCGGGTGACGACCAGGCCGGGGTCGAGGTCGAGGCCGGCGGCCAGGACGGAAAAGAACCGATCCTCCAGCGCCCCGACGGCCAGGAAGCCTCCATCCCGAGTGCGGTAGGTCGTGTAGAAGGGCGCCGCGCCGTCGAGCAGGTTGGCCTCGCGCCGGTCCTCCCAGCCTCCGCCGGCCAGCATGCCGAAGAGCGGCGCCATGATCGCGCCCACCCCGTCCACCATCGCCACGTCCACCACCTGTCCCTGGCCGGACCGGCGGGCCTCCAGCAGGGCAGCGAGGAGCCCGACCACCCCGAAGAGCGTTCCCCCGGCATAGTCGCCCACCAGGTTGAGCGGCACCACCGGCGCACCGGCGGGACCGATCGCGTGGAGCGCGCCGGTAATGGCCAGGTAGTCGATGTCGTGACCGGCGGTCGGTGCCCGCGGCCCCGTCTGGCCCCACCCGGTGATCCGGGCGTAGACCAGCGACGGCCGGCGAGAGAGCGCGACCTCGGGCCCGAGCCCGAGCCGTTCCATCGCGCCCGGTCGAAGACCCTCGATTAGGGCCTCCCCGCATTCCACCAGCGCCAGCGCCCCAGCGACCCCCTCGGGGGCCTTCAGATCGAGCCCGACCCGCCGCTTGCCCCGTTCGGCCAGCCGATAGGGCGGCGCCACGAAACGGTGGATCGCCGCGGCGTCGGGACGATCCACCACGACCACGTCGGCGCCCAGATCGGCCAGGAGCATCCCGGCGAGGGGCGCCGGGCCGAGGCCGGCGAACTCCACCACCCGGAGCCCGGCGAGCGGCCCGGACGGCGGCGGTGCGGGATCTCGATCCATCCGGCGCTCCGACGATGAGGGGGCTCGGCAACATCTCTCCCGCGGACCAAGCGCCGCAAGTCCGTTTCGCCGGGCGCCTCGCCGGCGCTATCCTCCGAGGATGCAGAATCACCCGGTCGTCCGGCTCGCGACCGATGCCCTGGTCCAGGCGTTCGCGTCCTACACCGACGAGTTCCGCCGGCTGACCCGCCAGGTCCGCCAGGACTTCGAGCGGCGGGACTGGCGCGCGATGGAGGGCCGGGTGGAGGCGCGGCTGCTGCTCTACGGCCGGGTGGTCCAACAGGCCGTGGTGGAGGTGAGCCGGCTCTCGCACTGGCACCCGGTACCCCCGGACATTCTCTTCCGCCGCTACGCCAACCTGGTGGCCGACCGCCCCGACGCGGACATCGGCCGGACCTTCTACAACTCGGCCATCCGACGGATCCTCGGCACGGTGGGCGTGAACCCCGCCGCCGAGTTCCTCGACCTGGGACCGCCGACCCTGCACGAAGGGTCGGTGGCGGAGACCCTTCCCCTCCCAGCCGGCGAGACCCCGACCGCCTCGATCGTGACCGCGTTCGAGCGACTCGGCTTCCGGGCCTGGGCCGACCTCCGGGGCGACGCCGCCTGGGTGGCCGGGCGGATGTCGGAGGCACTGCCCGAGCTGGCGGCGGGCGGCACCCTGGACCTCCTGCCCGAGCCCCTGGTCCGGAATCGGCGCGCCTTCCTGGTAGGACGGGTGACGACCTCGGCTCGGCGGGTGCCGCTGATCGTCCCGATCGTGCCCCATCCCGATGGGCTCCGTCCCGACGCCGTGCTCCTCACCCCCGACGAGGCGAGCATCGTCTTCGGGTTCACCCGCTCCTACTTCCACGTCGATGTCGCCGCGCCCCGCGCCGCGGTGGCCTTCATCCACTCGCTGATTCCGGCCAAGCGGATCGACGAGCTCTTCACGGTGCTGGGCTACCACAAGCAGGGGAAGCGGGAGTTCTACCAGGCGCTCGAGCGGATCGTGGCCGAGCCGGGCCGGCACTTCGAGCCGGCGCCCGGGGTGGAAGGGATGGTGATGGTGGTCTTCGCGCTGCCGCCCCTCAACGCGGTCTTCAAGGTGATCAAGGATCGCCCCGACCCGCCCAAGACCGTCACCCGCCGCGAGGTGATGGAGAAGTATCGGTTCGTGTTCGTGACCGAGCACGGCGGGCGCCTGGCCGACAGCCAGGAGTTCGAGGGGCTCTCGCTCCCGGAGCGGGCCTTCGCGCCCGAGGTCCACACCCAGCTGATCCAGGACGCGGCCGGGAGCGTAACCCGGAAGGACGGCCGGCTCCTGCTGTCGCACCTCTACACCGAGCGCCGGATGACGCCTCTCGACGTCTATCTCCGCTCGGCCTCCGAGGCGGACGCCCGGGCGGCGGTGGTGGACTTCGGCCACGCCATCCGGGAGCTGGCCGGCATCAACATTTTCCCGGGCGACATGCTGGCGAAGAACTTCGGGGTCACCCGTCACGGGCGGGTGGTCTTCTACGACTACGACGAGATCTCGGCGCTCACCGCCTGCCAGTTTCGGTCGATCCCCGCGCCCCGGACCGAGGAAGACGAGCTGGCCGCCGAGCCGTGGTACCCGGTCAGGGACGGCGACGTGTTCCCGGAGGAGTTCGAACGCTTCCTCCGCTTTCCCGAGCCGCTCCACGGGGCCTTCCGGGCGGAGCACGCCGCCCTGTTCACCCCTGGGTACTGGCAGGAGGTCCAGGCACGGGTGGCCCGGGGCGACCTCACCGAGCCCCCGCCCTACCGCCGGACCGGCCCGACCTCCGGCTGACCGGAGACCCGACCGGCCGCTGACCACCCTCAGTCGGGGGCCAGGGACCCCTCGTCGAGCATCGCGGCCACCGACTCCTCGACCACCGCCGCGGTGCGCTCCACGTCGGCGTCGTCGTGCGCCGCCGAGACCACGAACGCCTCGCCCCGAAGGGTCGTGACGCCGCGCTGCACCAGGTGCAGGTCGAGGCGCTTGTACACCTTGGTGGCCTCCGGATTGGCCAGATGGGCCGCGTGGTCCGTCGGCGCATAGCCGTCGTCGGAAGGCTCCCGGTCGAGGGGACCGGCGTACACGTGGAGAATGCTCCGACCGTAGAGGCGGAGATTCACCCCGCGGCGCCGCATCCGGTCGTTCACCTGGACCCGGAGCTGGTCGGCCGCCGCCCGGGCCCGCCGGTGGGGCGCCCCATCGGCGTAGAGACCGCAGGCGGCAATCCCCGCGGCACAGGTCACCGGCGCGCCGTTCCAGGTGCCACCGTGCGAGACGCGGCCCGCTGGCGGGGTTGCCGGGCTGAGCGCGTCGAACACCTCCTCGCGGCCGAGCAAGGCGCCACAGGGCAGGCCGCCGCTGACCGCCTTCCCGACCGTGGTGAGATCGGGCGTGATCCCCACCACCGACTGCCAGCCGCCCGGCGCCTCGCGAAAGCCCGTCACCACCTCGTCGAGCGCGAGCACCACGTCGTGGGCCCGGGCGATCGCGGGCAGGCCTTGGTAGAACTCGACCTTGGTCGGGTAGCGGCCGGCCACCCGTCCCCCGCCCCCTTCGACCAGAACCATCGCGTACCGACCGGACGCCAGCTCACGATCCACTGCCGCGAGGTCGTTGGCGGGGATCACAGTCACCAGATCGGCCACGGCCCCCGGGGTTCCCGGCGCGACCAGCTCGTCGCCCCAGCCGTGGTAGTTGTGCTCGAACCGGAGCACCCGCTTCCGGCCGGTCTTCACCCGAGCCAGACGGATGGCCATCAAGTTGGCCTCCATCCCCGAGGCGAAGTATTCCACCCGCTCCGCCGCCGGCATCAGCCCGCGGATCCGCTCGGCCCATTCCACCTCGAGCGGATGATTGTCACCGAAGTGAACGCCGCGAGCGACCTGCTCCTGCACGGCCGCGACGATCGCCGGGTGCGAGTGCCCCAACACCAGGGCGCCGTGTCCCATGACGTAGTCGAGGTACTCGTTGCCGTCGACGTCCCATTTGCGGGAGCCTTGGGCGCGGGTGATGTAGGGTCGGGTCGGTGCGCTGACTCGCGCGAAGTGGGTGGATCCGTCGGCGGCGAAGTAGCCGGTGGCTCGGCGATGCCAATCCGCGGAGCCCGGGTGCTTCCGCTGGTACTCCTCGAGAAAACGATCCGGTTGGCCCATCAGGTCCTAGCCTCGGGCGCGGAAGCCCGGGCCTCGTCCGGGTCGGGGGCGAGCATGGCATCCCTCCTTGGAGTTCCGGAGCGGCGGCGCCGCCCCTCGGCCTGCCTCAGGTACGACGCGCAAGCGAACGCTGTAGGATAATACCGCGGATGGGCCGTCAGCAGGTCGGGCGACGTTCGGCGCCAGTTCGCGCGCGGACACCGCCCCGGATGGTGACCTCGATCAGAGAGTGGAGCGACGGGCCGCGATCAGCGACCGTGGAGCGCGCGGACGGGGTCGAGTCGAGCGGCCCGCCGGGCGGGCGCCCAGGCGGCCGCCAGACCGATGACGACCAGGAGCCCCGCCGCGAGGCCCAGGGTGGCGAGATCGTTCGCACCGACCTCGAAGAGCAGCCCGCTCATCAGCCGCCCGAGCGCGAGCGCCAAGGCCAGTCCGACGACGGCGCCAACCCCCACCGGCAGAAGCGCCTGGCGGACGAACAGCCGGGCCACCTGAGAGCGACTCGCGCCCAGCGCCACCCGGACCCCCACTTCGCGAGTCCGCTGACTGGTGGCATAGCTCACGACGCCGTAGATGCCGACAGCCGCGAGCCCCAGCGCGAAGCCACCGAACAGGGTGAGCAGCAAGGCCGGAACCCGCCGGCGGACCTGCGATTCGTCGATGGTTTCCTGCAGGGTCCGAATGGCGTAGATCGGCTGCTCCGGGTCGAGCGCCTTGACCACCGCCCGAACGGCCGGTAAGAGGGCGCGGGGCTCGCCGGCCGAGCGGATCAACACGAACATCTGATTGTTGAAGCCGCCCAGCTGAAGGCTCGGTGCGAAGATCTCGGGTGCGGCGTCGCGGTCGAGGCCGCGGTTCTTCGTGGACGCCACCACCCCGACGACCTCGGTCCACGGCGCCCGGTCGGTCCCGATCCGGATCCGGCTCCCCACGGCCCCGGCCGGGAAGTACCGCCGCGCGGCGACCTCGTTGACGATCGCGACCCGGGGCGCGTCCGGACCGTCGAACGGGCTGAAGGTTCGGCCCTCGATCACCGGAATCCGGAGGGTCGAGAAGTAGCCCGGGCTGACCAGCGTCGCGAAGGCGGCCGCGGGCGAGGCGTCGGCCGCGCGGCCCTCGATCCTGAATTCGAATCGGCTGAACACTACCGGCGGAAACTGCGAGGCCGTGGCGACCGACCGGACGCCCGCGACGCCCGCCAGCCGCTCGCGAAGGTCGGCGAAGAACGGCTCGATCGCGTCGGCCTGGTAGCGCTCGCGGGCGAGGGAGAGGCGGAGGGTGAGCACCCGCTCCGGCGCGAACCCGGGCTCCACCGCCCGAAGCCGGACGAAGCTGTGCAGCAGGTAACCGCTCCCCGCGAGCAGGGTGACGGCCAGCGCCGCTTCGACGGCCACCAGCAGCTGCTGAAGCCGGAGCCGGGACGCCGTTCCCGTGCTCGCCGCGGCCTCCGATTGCAGGGTCCGCTGCGGATCGACTCGGAGCGAGTAGAGCGCCGGGACGATGCCGAACGCCAGGCCGGCCAGCACCGCGACCCCGACGCTCACCCCGAGCACCCGGCCGCTCACCGCCAAGTGGCCGGGGACGGGAATGCCCAGGGCCGGCACCAGCCCCGCCACACCCCGGACGCCAAGGTACCCGAGCGCCACCCCGACCGTGGCGCCCGCCACGGCCAGCAGCAGGCTCTCGGTCAGCAGCTGACGGAGCAGCCGCCGGCGTCCGGCGCCAAGGGCGTTCCGCACCGCCATCTCACGGGTCCGGCCCGTAGCCCGGCCGAGCAGGAGGGTGGCGATGTTGGTGGAGACCAGTAGCATCACGAACCCGACCGCCGCCAGCAGCACTATCGCCGCCGGACGGAGGGCCGCCACGTTGATGTCGTTCCAGGTCTTGGCTTCGAGCCGCCAGCCGGCGTACTCGCGAAATTCCGCCCCAAAAGTCGCCTCCACCCGCCGGGCCAGGACGTCGAGCTCCGACTGGACCGAGGCCATCGTGGCGCCCGGCGCCAGCCGGGCAAGCACCTGGAACTGACGCCGATTCCGGGCAAATACTTCGGGAGCGATCGGCATCGGGAGCCAGAGATCCATGCCGTAGAGCACCGCTCCCGGCGGCATGATGCCGACCACGTCGTATGGATCGCCATTCACCAGAACCCGCCCACCCACCAGCGAGCTGTCGCCCCCGAACCGGTCGCGCCACACCCGGTACGAGAGCACCGCCACGTGCCGGCCCTCGTGAATCTCCTCCGGACTGAAGCCCCGGCCCAGGTAGGGCCGAACCTCGAGGGTCGGGAAGGCATCGCCCCACCAGAAGCCGCTGAAGAGATTCTCCGCCTGCTCCCCGACCGAGACCTGACGATTGCCCATGTCCCACGCCACGACCTTGTCCAGCGCGCCCGTCCCGGCGATGTCCTGGTATTCCGCCGGCGAGAGGTGCTCGAAAAAGGTCATCTCGCCCCCGATCGTCGGGTGCGCGCTGCCCACTCCCACCAGGGTCGACGGCTCGGGAAACGGAAACGGTCGGAGCACGAGCCCGTCGACCGCCGAGTAGACCACCGTCGTCGCCGCGATGCCCAGGGCGATCGTCCCAACGGCGAGCAGCGCGAAGGACGGGGCCCGCCGAATCGAGCGGAACGCAAAGCGGAGGTCGTTGAGCAGCGCATCCATGAGGCGTCTCCCGGCTCTGGTGGCGGAGGAACGAGGGGTCGGCTGGAGAGCCCGGCGGACGGCCGGCGTCAGGCACGAGAGCCCCTCCCGCCAGACCCAGAGGCGGTCGCCGGGGCTCGGCCGCCCGCGGCCGCCGAGCCGGTCCGCGAGCCCCTCGGCCAGGTCGCCGAGAATCGGCTCGGCCCGCTCGCCGAGCCGGCGCCGGAGCAACGAAACGAGACGAGGGGGGAGCGAGCCGCTCACGGCGCGCCCGGCTTCGGGTCGAGCACCAAGCCGTCCCACATCTGCTCCAGCGACCGGCGGCCGGCCTCGAGCGCCCGGGCGCCCTCGCGGCGCAAGGCGAAGCACCGCTTGGCCCGCCCGCCCCGAGCCGGCGTCGGCTCCCCCTGCCAAGACCTGACGTACCCCTTGGCCTCGAGCCGGCCCAGCGTGGCGTAGACGGCGCCCAGGGTGACTCGCCGGCCGACCCGGGCGCCGATCTCCCGTTGGATCGACACCCCGTAGCCGCTGCCCTCCAACCGGGCCACGGCCAGCAGGACGAGTTGCTCGAGTTCCCCGAGCGAGGCGCGTGAGTTCATGACCCCATTTCTTCAACAAACTAGGAGAAATACGGGCCCGGCCAGCCGGGGGTTTCAAGCCCCGGCCGGCCGGCGATTATCTTCACCCGGTTCCGTGCCCCCCTTCCCTCCCGCGAGGACCCCGGCTGCCATGGCCAACTCCGCCGCCCTGCGCGACTTCCTGGCGACCCGTTCCCGGCTCCCGCTCGGACTCTTCCCCACGCCGCTCGTTCCCCTGGCGCGCATCGGAGCGCGGCTGGGGCTCGATCTCTGGATGAAGCGCGACGACTGCTCGGGCGTGGCCCTGGGCGGCAACAAGACGCGGAAGCTCGAGTACATCCTGGCCGACGCGCGGGGCCTCGGACACGACACCATCGTGACGGTGGGGCCGCTGACTTCGAACCACACCATGATGTCGGCCACGGCGTGCCGACGAGCGGGCTTCGAGATCCACTGCGTCGTGGGCGGCGAACGGCCGGCGGCGCCTTCGGGCAACCTGCTCCTGCTCGACTACCTGGGGGCCACGCTCCACTTCTCCCCGATGGACTTCGCCAACCCGACCCCGGCCCAGACGGCGGCGCTCCGGGCCCGCTGCGACCAGGTCACCCGGGAAACCGGCGGCTACTGGGTGCCCGCCGGGGGCACGACGCCGGTCGCCGAGCCGGGGTACATGAACGCGGTACTGGAGATCGCGGAGCAGCGGGGCGGGCGGTTCGACTTCGATCATGTGGTGGTGGCGATCGGCACCGGATCGACCACTGCGGGCCTCCTGCTCGGCATCGCGATGGCCGGGCTGGACACCCACCTCTGGGCAATCCCGGTGATGTCGCGCCACGCCGTGGAGGAGGTGTTCCACCAGCCGTCGCCGGCCGAGTTTTTCCGGGAAGCCCTCGAGCCGCTGGGCCTGCCCGCAGACCTCGAGGTGCCCCCGCACCAGAAGGTCTTCGGCTTCGCCGAGGAAGGATACGGAGTGCCCAACGCCGGCAGCGACGCCGCGATTCGAGCTCTGGCTCAGGAGGAGGGCTATTTCCTCGACACCGTCTACACGGCCAAGGCGTTCGCGGGCCTTCTGGCTCTCGCGGCCGACGGCCGGCTCGGGCGAGGGAGCCGGGTCTTGTTCGTCCACACCGGCGGCCTCTCGATGACGCCGGCCTCCGAAAAGAACTTCCGGGCGCTGCCGCGCGTCTGAGGGGATCCGGGACCCTGAACGCCCAAGCGCCCGGGAATGATCCCGGGCGCTTGGGCTTTGGAGCCGGAGCTCCGTTACACCGTTTCCACCGGTTCGGCCACGGCCGGAGCCGGCGCCGGGGGCGCGCCTTCGATCGCCTCCGGCGGCGGGGGCTCGAAGCCCTCGGGCACCTCGACCTCCAGGTCGACGTACCGGTAGTGACCGGTGCCGGCCGGAATCAGGTGGCCGATGATGATGTTCTCCTTGAGGCCCCGGAGATCGTCCTTGGCCCCGCGGATGGCTGCGTCGGTCAGCACTCGGGTCGTCTCCTGGAAGGAGGCGGCCGAGATGAAGGACCGGGTCGTGAGGCTCGCCTTGGTGATGCCGAGCAGCAAGGGCTCGGCCGTCGCCGGCGTGCCCTTCCGGCGGATGACGCGCTCGTTCTCCTCGCGGAAGCTGAGCTTGTCGACCGCTTCGGACTCCAGGAAGCTGGTGTCGCCCGGATCGGTGACCCGCACCTTCTGGAGCATCTGGCGGATGATGACGCCGATGTGCTTGTCGGCGATCCGCACGCCCTGGAGGCGGTAGACCTCCTGGATCTCGTTGAGCAGATACTCCTGCACCGCCCGGGGGCCCTTGATCAGCAGGATCTCGTGCGGGTTGACCGGGCCTTCGGTAAGCCGGTCGCCGGCCCGCACCTTGTCGCCCTCGTGCACCCGGAGATGCTTGCCCGCGTGCACCTCATAGACCTGGGGCGGCTCTTGATCGTTGAGCGCGCCCTCCTGGGTCATCGGATAGACGAAGATCTCGCGCTTGCCGCGTTTGATCTCGCCGAACTTCACCACGCCGTCGATCTCCGACATCGTGGCCGGATCCTTCGGGCGCCGGGCTTCGAAGAGCTCGGCCACTCGGGGCAGACCACCCGTGATGTCGCGGGTCTTGTAGGCCTGGCGCGGGATCTTGGTGATCGTGACACCCTTGGAGACCTTGACCGGCGGCGAGAGGTACACCGTGCGGTCCTTGGCTTCCTTCTTGGACTTGCCCGGCCAGGCCTCGTTGATCGGCCGCTCCTCGACGTGGAACTTGCTCGACCAGGGGTTGGCCTCGTCGGGGATCTCCATGGCCCGGCTCACCTGGTCGGTGGGCGAGCCCAGAATGATCCGGGCGCCCTCGGCCAAGGTGTACTCCTGGGGATCCTTCCGGTTGGAGAGGTACACCAGCACGGAGGGATGGAGCTCCCGGTCGGGGTCGGCGGTCACCACCAGCGAGCGGAGGCCGGTGCCTTCGTCGAGCTCCTCGCGGAGGGTGACGCCCGGCACCAGATCCTTCCAACGGAGCTGGCCGTCCGTCTTCACGATGCTGGGATCGCTGTACGGATCCCAGGTGTAGAGGATGGTCGCCCGCTTCTCGCTATCGCCGCGGACCGCCTTGGCGCCTTCCAACGCGTGGAGCTGGGCTCCCTGCGGCACCGGGTAGCGCGACAGCACGTACGACTGGTCCTTCGGATCGACGATGAGGATGCCTTCCTTCTCCTCCTCCTCGGCCGATTCGTCTTCCCGGGTCAGGGCGATTCGGATGGTGGCGTCGGTGCCGTCCTCGTAATGCACTTTGATGTCGGCGTACTCGAGCCCCTTGGTGTACTTGACGACGCCGTCCGACCGAGCCCGCCGCTCGGCTTCCTCGGCGATTCGAGCCGAGGTGCCGCCGATGTGGAAGGTCCGAAGGGTCAGCTGCGTGCCCGGCTCGCCGATCGACTGCGCCGCCAGGATCCCCACCGCTTCGCCCATGTCGACCATGGCGTTGGTGGCCAGGTTCCGGCCGTAGCACATCCGGCAGGTGCCCCGACGGGCCTCGCAGGTGAGCACCGAGCGAATCTTGACCCGGTCGATCGAGGCGTCCTCGATCGCGTCGGCCGTCAGCTCGTCGATCAGCTGGCCCGCCTGAACGATCAGGCGGGGGTCGCCGTGCTCATCGAGCTGATGGGGGTCGAACACGTCTTCGGCCGCCACCGCCCCGACGATCCGCTCGCCGAGCGACTCGATCACGTCCTCGCCTTCCTTGAGGGGCGTGGTCTCGAGGCCGAGGATCGTGCCGCAATCCTCCTCGGTGATGGTGACGTCCTGGGCCACGTCGACCAGACGACGGGTCAGGTAGCCCGCGTCGGCCGTCTTGAGGGCCGTATCGGCCAGACCCTTCCGGGCGCCGTGGGTCGAGATGAAGTACTCGAGCACCGACAGGCCTTCCCGGAAGTTCGACTTGATCGGGCTCTCGATGATCTCGCCGATCCCGCCGGTGAGCTTCTTTTGCGGCTTGGCCATCAGCCCGCGCATCCCGGCCAGCTGCCGGATCTGGTCACGGCTGCCGCGCGAGCCCGACTCGAACATCATGAACACCGGATTGAAGCCGCCCCGGCTCTGCCGCATGTGGCTGATCATCGCCTCGGCCACGTCGTTGTTGGCGTGGGTCCAGGCGTCGATCACCTTGTTGTACCGCTCGCCGAAGGTGATCTGACCGGTGTTGTAGGCCTTCTGGAACCGCTCCACCCGCTTCTGGGCCTCGTCCAGCAGCTGGGCCTTCTCGGTCGGGATCTCGAGGTCCTCGATCCCGATGGAGATGCCGCCGTTGGTCGCGAAGTCGAAGCCGAACCGCTTGAGCCGGTCGAGGAACTCCACCGTCTCGCGAAGGCCGGCCCGCCGATAGGCGTTGAGCACCAGATCGGAGAGGGTCCGCTTCTTCATCACGTCGTCGCGGTAGCCCAGCTCGGCCACCAGGAGGCGCGGGAGAATGTTGTTGAACAGCACCCGGCCCACGGTCGTCCGGAGCCAGCGGGGCTCCGGATCGAGCGCTTCCTGAGGCGGGACGTACCAGAAGTTGATGGCCGAGTGGTAGTCGACCACGCCCGCCAGGAGCGCCATCTCCAGCTCGGCGATCGAGCCGTAGAACTTGGCGTCCTTCCAGAGCTCGGCCCGGGTCTCCTCGCTCCGGCCACCGCGGCGCAGGGCCTCGTCGAATCCGGGCGGGAGCTTGGTCAGCCAGTACGACCCGAGAACCATGTCCTGCGACGGCTCGGCGACCGGCCGCCCGTCGGACGGCTTGAGAATGTTGTTCGACGAGACCATCAGGAGCCGGGCCTCGAGCTGGCTCTCGAACGAGAGCGGCACGTGCACGGCCATCTGGTCGCCGTCGAAGTCGGCGTTGAACGCGGCGCAGACCAACGGATGGATCCGGATGGCCTTGCCCTCGACCAGCTTGGGTTCGAACGCCTGGATCCCGAGCCGGTGGAGGGTGGGCGCCCGGTTCAGCAGCACCGGGTGATCCTGAATGATCTCTTCCAGGATCTCGTACACCTCGGGCCCTTCGCGCTCGACGATCTTCTTGGCCCGCTTGACCGTCTCGGCGATGCCCTTCTCGACCAGCTTGTTGATGATGAACGGCTTGAAGAGCTCGACCGCCATCGCCTTGGGCAGACCGCACTGGTGGAGCCGGAGCTCCGGTCCGACTACGATGACCGACCGACCCGAGTAGTCCACCCGCTTGCCGAGCAGGTTCTGCCGGAACCGGCCCTGCTTGCCCTTGAGCATGTCGGAGAGCGACTTGAGCGGACGCTTGCCCCGACCCCGGATCGCCTTGGACCGGCGGCCGTTGTCGAAGAGCGCGTCGACCGCCTCCTGGAGCATCCGCTTCTCGTTCCGGAGGATCACCTCCGGGGCGCGATGCTGGATCAGTTTCATCAGCCGGTTGTTCCGGTTGATCACCCGCCGGTAGAGGTCGTTCAGGTCGCTGGTCGCGAACCGTCCGCCGTCCAGCGGCACCAGCGGCCGGAGATCCGGCGGCAGGACCGGGATGACGTCCATGATCATCCAGGACGGGTTGTTGCCGCCGGCGTCCTGGTTGTCGCCCGAGAAGAGGAAGGCGTCGACGATCTTGAGCCGCTTGAGCATCTGCTTCTTGCGATGCTGGCTGGTCTCGGTCGCGATCGAGGCCCGGAGTTCCTCGGCGAGTTTCTTGATCTCGAGCTTTTCGAGCAGGGCCCGCACCGCGGGGGCGCCGATCTCGGCCCGGAAGCCGGTGTCGCCCTCGTCGCGGGCCTTCATCCGGAGGTTGAGGTACTCCTCCTCGTCGACCAGCTGGCCCGGATCGACCTCCTGCTTGCCCGGCTCGATGACCACGTAGGCCGAGTAATAGATCACCCGCTCGAGGTCACGGAGGGTGACATTGAGCAGGTTGCCCATTGGACTGGGCAGGGTCTTGAAGAACCAGATGTGCGCCACCGGCACGGCCAGCTCGATGTGGCCCATGCGCTCGCGCCGGACCTTCGAGAGCGTGACCTCGACCCCGCAGCGGTCGCAGATGACCCCGCGGTATCGGATCCGCTTGTATTTGCCGCAGTGACACTCCCAGTCCTTGACCGGACCGAAGATCCGCTCGCAGAAGAGACCATCCCGCTCCGGCTTGAAGGAGCGGTAGTTGATCGTCTCCGGCTTGGTCACTTCGCCCCACGACCACCAGGTCCGGAGCCCTTGGAGCTCCAAACGCTCCCGCTCCTTGGGGTCGCGGGGGCCCCGAATCTCCTCGGGGCTCGCGATCCGGATGGCGATGTAGTCGAAGCTCGAGCTCTTGGGCTCCCGCCCGCTGCGAAAATCAATCATGGGTGACCGTTACTCCTCACCTTCGGCGGTGGTTCCCAGCGTCACCTTGAGACCCAGGGCCTGGAGTTCTTTTACCAGCACGTTGAAGGATTCCGGAATCCCCGGTTCGGGGAGGTTCTGGCCCTTCACGATGGCCTCGTACACCTTGCTCCGGCCGTTGACGTCGTCCGACTTGACCGTGAGCATTTCCTGCAGGAGGTGGGCGGCGCCGTAGGCCTCCAGCGCCCACACCTCCATCTCGCCGAACCGCTGCCCGCCGAACTGGGCCTTACCGGCCAGCGGCTGCTGCGTCACCAGCGAGTACGGACCGATCGAGCGGGCGTGGATCTTGTCATCGACCAAGTGGCTCAGCTTGAGCATGTAGATGGTCCCGACCGTCACGTCGCTGTCGAACGGCTGACCGGTCCGCCCGTCGCGGAGCCGGACCTTGCCGCCGGGCGTGAGCCCGGCCGCGCGGATCAGGGCATCGGCCGCGGCGCGGACCTGCTCGGGGTCGGGCTTGCCGACCAGCACCCGGCCCAGCTGCGGCCGGCCGGCCAGCTCGAGCAGGGCATCCGGCGACTTGCCGGCATCGGCCTCGGCCGCCTTGAGCGCCTTCTCGATCTCCTTCTTGCGGGCGCCTTCGGCGTCGGCGAGCTGGGCCTGGTGGTAGACCACCTCCTGCTGATGCTGGGCCAACTCGCGTGCCGCCAGCTCTTCGGCCGCCGCGATGACGTAAGCCTTGAGCTGCTCGTAGAGCTTCTTGGTGGCACTCGACGCCTTGTCGCTGGCCAGGTCCGAAATCCCGGCGTCGGCCAGGAGCTTGTTCTCGACCCCGATCCGCTTGAGGTCGGCCACCAGCGCCGCCACCCCACCCACGTCGGGCGAGGGCGCCTGCCGGGTCAGGTGGAGGGACTCACCCGCCCACTGCAGGCCGGCCAGCCGCAGGAGGAGTCCGATCTCGCCCTCGTCGGCGCCCCGGAACACCGGGGTCTTGGCCTTGAAGCCCAGAATGGTGGAGCACCACCCGAGGTGGGTCTCCAGGATCTGGCCGACGTTCATTCGGCTTGGCACGCCGAGCGGGTTGAGGACGATGTCGACGGGGCTGCCGTCGGGGAGGAACGGCATGTCCTCCTCCGGCACCACCCGGGCCACGATCCCCTTGTTGCCGTGCCGGCCGGCCATCTTGTCGCCGACCGCGACCTTCCGCTTCTCGCCCAGGTACACCTTGACCAGCTGGATCACGCCGGGCGGCAGCTCGTCGGGCTGGAGGATCTTGTCGATCTGATCCTCGGCCTTCTCCTCGACCCGAGCGCGCTCGGAGGCGGCCGCGTCGATGGTGAGCCGGACCCGCTCGTTGGCCGCCTTGTTGGCCAGCCGGAGGGTCTTGAGGTCCACCTCGGTCAGCTCAATCGAGCCCAGGGTGTCCTTGCCGAGCTTGGTGCCGGCCGGGAGGAACTCCTCCACGGTGCCCGCCTTCAGCATCAAGGCCACCTCCTGACCCGACAGGAGCTCGCGGAGCTCCTCGACCATCACCTCGTTGATCCGCGACTTCTCTTCGTGCTCGAGCCGGCGAACCTCGCCGATCCGCTCGCCGCGATCCTTCTCGACCACCTGGTCTTCGACCCGGCTGAAGATCTTGACGTCGATCACGGTGCCCTTCATGCCCGGCGGCACCTTGAGCGACGAGTCTTTCACGTCCTTGGCCTTCTCGCCGAAGATCGCCGTCAGCAGCTTCTCTTCCGGCGAAAGCTCGGTCTCGCCCTTCGGCGTGATCTTGCCGACCAGGATGTCGCCCGGCTTCACGTGGGCGCCGATCCGGATGATGCCCCGCTCGTCGAGATCGACCAGGGCCTCGTCGGAGACGTTGGGAATCTCGCGGGTGATCTCCTCCTGGCCGCGTTTGGTGTCACGGACGTGGAGCTCGAGCTCCTGGATGTGGATCGACGAGTAGACGTCGTCCTTGACCAGCCGCTCGGACAGGACGATCGCGTCCTCGAAGTTGTGTCCGTACCAGGGCATGAACGCCACGGTGACGTTCGCGCCCAGGGCCAGCTCACCTTCCTCGGTCGCGGCGCCATCGGCGATGATCTGCCCGGCACCGATCTGATCGCCCACCTGGACCAGGGGCCGCTGGTTGATCGCGGTGTCCTGATTGGTCCGCCAGAACTTCTTGACCCGGTAGCGGTCCACCTGGGCCAGCCGCGCCAGCGGCTGATCGCCGACCCCGACCGAGCCGGCGTCGATGATGATCTCGTCGGCGGTGACCCGGGTGGCGATCCCGGCCCGCCGGGCCACGATCACGGCGCCCGAGTCGCGGGCCACCTTCTCCTCGAGCCCGGTGCCCACGGTCGGGGCGTCGGGGAAGAGGAGCGGGACCGCCTGCCGCTGCATGTTCGAGCCCATCAGGGCCCGGTTGGCGTCGTCGTGCTCCAGGAACGGGATCAGCGCGGCGGCAATCGACACCAGCTGCTCCGGCCCCACGTCCATGTAATCGATCCGCGAGGGCGCCAGCAGCGGGTAGTCGTCGCCCCGGCGGCAGAGCACCAGGCTCTCGACCAGCTTGCCGTCCGGGTCGACCACCGCGTTGGCCTGGGCCACGGCGTAGCCCTCTTCCTCACTGGCCGAGAGCCACCGGATCTCGTCGGTCACCCGCCCGCCCTTGACCAGCCGGTAGGGTGTCTCGATGAAGCCCAGCTCGTTGATCCGGGCGAAGGTCGCGAGACTGGTGATCAGGCCGATGTTCGGACCTTCCGGCGTCTCGATCGGGCACATCCGCCCGTACTGGGAGTAATGCACGTCCCGGACTTCGAAGCCGGCCCGCTCCCGGGTCAAGCCGCCCGGTCCCAGGGCCGAGAGCCGGCGCTTGTTGGTCAGCTCGGCCAGCGGGTTGGTCTGGTCCATGAACTGGCTCAGCTGCGAGGAGCCGAAGAACGCCTGGATCACGGCGCTCACGGTCCGGGCGTTGACCAGATCGTCGAGCGAGATCTTCTCCGGGTCGGAGTTGATGCTCATCCGCTCCTTGACCAGCCGCGCCATCCGGGACAGGCCGACCGAAAACTGGTTGGCGATCAGCTCGCCCACCGACCGGATCCGGCGGTTGCCGAGATGATCGATGTCGTCGGTGTGCCCGCGCCCGTCGTGGAGGTCGATCAGGTAGCGGATGATCGCGACGAAGTCCTCTTCGGTCAGAACGGTGTTGTTCTGATCGAGCTTGAGCCCCAGCCGGTGATTGATCTTGTACCGGCCCACCCGCCCCAGGTCGTACCGCTTGGGGTTGAAGAAGAGCCGCTGGAGCTGGGCCCGGGCGGTCTCCAGGTTGGGCGCGTCGCCGGGACGGAGCAGGGAGTAGATCTGCTGCAACGCCTCGGACTCGGACGCGGTGGGGTCCTTGACCAGGGTGTTCTTGATCAGGGCCGACTCGGAGCGCCCCGCGGGCAGCAACACGTCGACCTTCACCACCTCGGCGGCCAGCAGCTTCTTCCGGCGGGTGTCGGTGAGCTGTTGCCCGGCCTCCGCCACCACCTCGCCGGTGCCGGGATCGGCCACGTCGAAGGCCAGGACCGGCACCTGCCGATCCCGGGTGGTCGTGGGCTGGTCATCGTCGCGGAGGTCGAGGGTGGTGTAGCCCGCGAACACCGTCACCGACTTGACCCCCACGTGCCGCATCGCGTTCAGGCGGTCGACGGTGAGCTCCTCGCCCAGGCTGCCGAGCGGATCGCCATCCGGCTCCTCCGGATTGGGCACCTCGGCGGCCAGGAGCGAGCCCAGCACCTCGCGGCGCTCCTGCCGGCCCTCGAGCTTGCCCGCGATCGAGAGCTGCTTGGTCGCGAAGAAGAGCTTGAGGATGTCGGCATTGCCCCCATAGCCGAAGGCCCGCAGCAGGGCCGTGGCCGGGAACTTCTTCTTCTTGTCGATGTGGACGTAGATCACGTCGTGAATGTCGATCGTGAACTCCACCCACGAGCCCCGGAACGGGATGATCCGGGCCGAGAAGAGCCGCTGCCCGTTGGGGTGGGTCTCCTCTTCGAAGACCACGCCCGGCGACCGATGAAGCTGGCTGACCACCACCCGCTCGGCCCCGTTGATGACGAAGGTGCCCAGCCGGGTCATGATCGGCAGTTCGCCGAGGTAGACCTCGCGCTCGATCTGGTTCTTGAGCCGACGCTGGCCGTCCACGTCCTCGAACACGTTCAGGGCCAGCTTGGCCTTGAGCGGCGTGGCGTAGGTCATGTCGCGCTCGATGCACTCCTCGACGGAGTACTTCGGCTCGCCCAGCGAGTAGCTCTTGAAGTCGAGCTCGTACTTGCCGTTGACGTCGGAGATCGGGAACAGGTCGCGGAACACGCGCTCCAGCGACACGTCCTGGCGGTCACCCTCGACGTCGTCGGGCTCCAGCAGCGCGTCGAATGCCCGAGTCTGGATATCCAGAAGGTGGGGCATCGGCATCGCGCCTTCGCGCTTCGAAAACGAAATCTGAGGTCGGGTTTCGGGCATCGTTCACACTCTCTCTACTGTGCCCCAGCGGACGGCGCCAACGCCGCCCGGGAAGGCATCGGGACCCGGATCACGCATACCAGCACAAAAGCACCCCACCGCGGACGCCAGCCGTCGCCAGGACGGGTGGCTCCCGCGGGGAGTTCGAGACAAACGGTTGTCGAGGTCGCTCGGCCGTTGGTGCATGCCGCCTCACTGAAGTCGCCGTTGGGGGGGCCCGAACGTCACCATGACGCCCGGGCCGGAACCCGCCGGGCTACTTCAGCTCGACGACCGCACCCTGCTCTTCGAGCTTCCTCTTGATCTCCTCGGCCTCAGCCTTGGAGGCGCCCTCCTTGATGGTCTTCGGCGCCGAGTCCACGATCTCCTTGGCCTCCTTGAGTCCGAGCCCGGAAATGAGCTCGCGGACGACCTTGATGACCTGGATCTTCTTGGCCCCGCCTTCCTTGAGCACGACCTCGAATTCGGTCTGCTCCTCAGCCACCGGGGCCGCGGCCCCCGCCGCCGGTCCGGCCGCAGCCACGACCGCCACGTTGAACTTGTCCTTGAAGGCCTCGATCAGCTCGGACAGCTCCAGCACCGTCTTGCCGCCGATGGCTTCGAGAATCTGCTCGTTCGTCAGAGTCGACATGCGTTTTGTCCCTTCCTGCTCGTTGATCAAGAAGCCGAGGCTTCGGTTTCGCGCTTGGTCTTGAGCGCCTCGAGCGCACCGACCACCTGGTACAGCACGCCATTCAAGCAGCCCAGCACCTGGCCCAGGAGCACATCCCGGGGCGGCAGGGCACCGAGCCGCTGCACATACGAGGGCTCCACGGCCTGCCCGTCGATCCGGCCCGCCTTGATCGATGGGAGCTGGTGCACCTTGGCAAAATCGCCCAGCACCTTGGCGGCGGGCAGCGGATCGTCGCCCACCAGCACCAGCCCGGTCGGGCCGGCCAGATGCTCGTCGAGCCCGCCGATCGCGTTGGCCGCGAGCGCCTGACGAGCCAGCGTATTCTTCACGACCACGTAGCGCGCCCCCGCCTGCCGGAGCTGCCGCCGCAGATCGGTGATCTTGGCGACGTTGAGCCCCGCGAAGTCGGTCACGTAGAGGTTCGGGAAGCCCTTGATCTGCTCGGTCAGGGCCTCAACCTTCGCCTGCCGTTCGGCTTTGCTCATCGGTACCCCGCCAATTCCAGCCGGACGCCCGGCCCCATGGTGCTCGAGACCGTCGCCGCTTCGAGGTAGATACCCTTGGCCGCGGCCGGCCGAGCCTTCACGATGCTGTCCATGAACGCCGCGAGGTTCTCCTCCAGCTGCTGCTCGCTGAAAGAGATCTTGCCGATCGGCGCGTGGACGTTGCCAGTCTTGTCGACCCGGAACTCGATCTTACCGGCCTTGATCTCGCGAACGGCGCGGCTCACGTCCGGCGTGACCGTGCCGGCCTTGGGATTGGGCATCAGGCCGCGGGGGCCGAGGATCTTGCCCAAGGGGCCGAGCTGACCCATCACGTCCGGGGTCGCGACGATCACGTCGCAATCGAGCCAGCCGTCCCTGATCTTCTGGAGGTACTCGACCCCCACGAAGTCGGCGCCGGCCGCCTCGGCATCCTTGACCCGGTCGCCCTGAGTGATGACCAACACCCGCACCGACTTCCCGGTCCCGTGGGGGAGCACCACCGTGCCCCGGACCACTTGATCGGCATGCCGGGGATCGACCCCGAGCCGGACCGCCACGTCCACGGTCTCGTTGAACTTGGCGAACGCGGCGGCCTTGACCGCCTTGACCGCCTCGTCCAACGGATAGAACCGGCTCCGATCCACCTTGGAGACGGCCGCCTGGTACTTCTTTCCCGTCGCCGGCATCAGTCCGCCACCTCCAGGCCCATCGAGCGCGCGGTCCCGGCGATCATGTTCATCGCCGAGTTGACGTCCGCCGCGTTGAGGTCCTCCATCTTGAGCTCGGCGATCTTCTTGAGCTGGGCGCGCGGTGACCGTCCCGACCTTGGTGCGGTTGGGCTGGGCGCTGCCCTTCTCGATGCCCGCCTCCTTGAGCAGCAGATTCGCCGCCGGCGGGGTCTTGGTGATGAAGGTGAACGTGCGATCCTGATAGATCGTCACGACGACCGGGATGACCATCCCGGCCTGCGACTGGGTGCGGGCGTTGAACTGCTTACAGAAGTCCATGATGTTCACGCCCTGCGGGCCCAGCGCCGTGCCGACCGGCGGCGCCGGATTGGCGGCTCCAGCGGGACACTGGAGCTTGACCATGGCCACGACTTTCTTTGCCATACCTCCCTCAGTTCGGTTGCTTCACGAGCGACGGCCGGCCACCGTCCAGGACCAGTACTCACCCGGCTCGACGGCCACGCCCTCTCGTGAAGGCAAGCGGCACCAGCGCCGCTCGTACCTGCCGCGATCACCCGCGCGGTCGCGGGTACAACCCCGCTCGCTACTCCCTACTCCCTACTCCCTCCCTACTCACCACTCCCTACTCCCTATCAATGCCCTCGGAGCTGCAAGTAGTCCAACTCGACGGTCGTCGGCCGCCCGAAGAGCGACACCGAGACCTTCACCTTGCCCTTATCCGCCAGCACCTCTTCGACCGTCCCGCTGAACTCCGAGAACGGCCCTTCGGTGATCTCGACCGCCTGGCCGACCATGAAGGGGATCTCCTCCTTGGGGGCCTGGTCGGCGGTCTCCTCGACGATCCCGAGCAGCCGGTTGACTTCGTCCTGCCGGAGCGCCAAGCGGCGCTCCCCGGCCGCTGCCCACGAACTTGATCACGCCCTGCACGCTGTTGACCAGGTGCTGGGCCTCCTGGCTCATCGTGGTCTCGATCAGCACGTAGCCGGGATAGAGCTTCCGCTCGACCACGACCTTCTTGCCGTTCTTGATCTCGATGGCCTCCTGGACCGGCACGAGCACCTGCCGGACCAGCTTCGAGTCCTCGGGCCGGGGGTCCTCGCCGATCCGTCGCTCGAGGAGTCCCTTGACCTTGTTCTCGTGTCCGGCGGTGACCTGGATCGCGTACCAGCGGTAGTCCATGGACTTACCGGGCGATCGCGGCGATGCCGTCCACCAGGATGAACTGCAGCGCCCGATCCAGCAGACCGAGCGCAATGCCGATCGCGAGCGTCATGATCAGGACGCGCTTGGTGGCGTCGTTGAGCTCCGGCCACGTCGGCCAGGTCACCTTGCGCAACTCGGCCCGGGTATCGACCAGGAACTGCCAGGTCGACCGGCTCCACCGCGTCAGCTTGTTCGACCGCTCGGCGACATCGACGGCGGCCATGACTACTTCGATTCCTTGTGCGCCACGTGCTTGTTACAGCGCGGGCAATACTTCTTCCACTCGACCCGCTCGGGATGCAGCCGGCGGTTCTTGTCGTTGAAGTAGTTCCGACTCTTACAGTCGGTGCACTCGAGGATGATCTTCTCTCTCGGCATAGCGTCCGCTCGATTACTTCAAGATCTTCGTGACCACGCCGGCGCCCACCGTCCGGCCCCCCTCACGGATCGCGAACCGCAACCCCTCGTCCGCCGCGATCGGCGTGATCAACGTCAATTTCATCTGGATGTTGTCCCCCGGCATCACCATCTCCACCCCCGCCGGCAGCTCCACGTTCCCCGTCACGTCCGTCGTCCGGAAGTAGAACTGCGGCCGGTACCCCTTGAAGAACGGCGTGTGCCGCCCCCCCTCTTCCTTCGTCAACACGTACACCTCGGCGTCGAACTCCGTGTGCGGCGTGATCGACCCCGGCTTCGCCAGCACCATCCCCCGCTCGATCTCCGTCTTCTCCACCCCCCGCAACAACAACCCCACGTTGTCCCCCGCCTGCCCCTCGTCCAGCAGCTTCCGGAACATCTCCACCCCGGTCACCACCGTCTTCTTCTCCGCCCCAAACCCCACCATCTGCACTTCCTCGCCCACCTTGATCTTCCCCCGCTCCACCCGCCCCGTCGCCACCGTCCCCCGCCCCGTGATCGAGAACACGTCCTCCACCGGCATCAAGAACGGCTTGTCGATCTCCCGCACCGGCTCCGGAATGAACGTGTCCAGCGCCTCGTACAGCTCCTGGATCTTCGCCACCCACGCCGCCTCGCCCTCGATCGCCTTGATCGCCGACCCCGGATCACCGGCGTGTCGTCGCCCGGATAGTTGTACTTCGTCAACAACTCCCGGACCTCCAGCTCCACCAGATCCAGCAACTCCTCGTCGTCCACCAGATCGCACTTGTTCAAGAACACCACGATCGACGGCACGTTCACCTGCCGCGCCAGCAGGATGTGCTCCCGCGTCTGCGGCATCGGCCCGTCCACCGCCGACACCACCAGGATCGCGCCGTCCATCTGCGCCGCCCCGGTGATCATGTTCTTCACGTAGTCCGCATGCCCCGGACAGTCCACGTGCGCGTAGTGCCGCTTGGCCGTCGAATACTCCACATGGCTCGTCGCGATCGTCAGGATCTTCGTCGCGTCCCGCCGCCCCTGCGACTCCGACGCCTTCGCCACCTGATCGTACGCCACGTACTGGCCCAACCCCTGGTCCGCCGCCACCTTGGTCAGCGCCGCCGTCAACGTCGTCTTCCCGTGGTCCACGTGCCCGATCGTGCCCACGTTCACATGCGGCTTGGTGCGCTCGAACTTTGCCTTGGCCATCTCGGAGCTCCGCTCAGTGTTTGATCCTCGTCTCGATCGGGACGGGTCGGCGTGGCGGGCGGTAACCACCCGGCCGGCCTAACCCTCCCGAGCCCCACCCGTCTCCCGCTGCCCGTCCAGCCGCATCTACCCGTTCACTGCCAGAGCTCGCGACCGGGATCGAACCGGTGACCTCATCCTTACCAAGGATGTGCTCTACCGACTGAGCTACGCGAGCCAAAGCGGGCGACGGGGCTCGAACCCGCGACCCTCAGCTTGGAAGGCTGATGCTCTACCAACTGAGCTACACCCGCAGGGTCTCTCCCGTCCGCCTAGTCCGTTCCGCTTGTCCGCCCTCCTACATGGTGGGGGTAGGATTCGAACCTACGTAGGGCTTAGCCCGGCAGATTTACAGTCTGCTGCCATTAGCCACTCGGCCACCCCACCAAAGCGCCTAACGAATGCGCCGCTGCATCCGACACGGAACCCCGCGATACGGGGCGCGGGGTTCCGGGTGACCGTCTTTGGTTGTCTGCCCGACTCAAGCTGACGAAGGGACTCGAACCCTTAACCTGCTGATTACAAATCAGCTGCTCTGCCAGTTGAGCTACGCCAGCGGACAAGTCCGCAGCATCGACAGACTCTTATTCTACCTACACTTAGGCAACAGGTCAACAGCCCCCCAAACCCTCCGCCGATCCGCCGCCGGCCCCCACCCCCAGCCCCCGATCCAGGGCCCCGGACTCGAAATCGGACACCCCCACCCGGAAGCCCCGGCCTCGGAGTGAGACGATCTTCACCCTTTCTCCACCGGGAGATCACCACCCGGGCGGACCTTGAGATTGGGACAGTTTCGAGGAGCCGGATCATGACCGCCGCCACCGTCGCCCGTACCGCCCACCTGATCCCCTTCGGCGACCTCCGGCTCGCCGACCTCCCCCTGGTCGGGGGAAGAATGCCTCCCTCGGCGAGCTGGCCACCGCCCTCGGCTCGGCAGGAGTCCGGGTGCCGGACGGATTCGCCCTCACGGCCGACGCCTTCCGGCTTCACCTCGAGCGGGCCGGACTCACCGCCTGGGTCGAGCGGCAGCTGGCCGAGCTTGACCCGACCGATGTGGCCGCCCTGGCCCGGACGGCGAGCGCGATTCGGGCCCGGATTCGGGAAGCCCCGCTGCCAGACGTCGTGGCCGAAGAACTCGCCGCCGGCTACCGCCAGCTCTCGGCCGAATACGGCGTGGAGGCCGTCGACGTCGCCGTCCGCTCGAGCGCTACCGCCGAAGATCTGCCGACCGCCAGCTTCGCGGGCCAGCACGAAAGCTATCTCAACGTCCGGGGTCAGGCCGCCCTCGATCGCGCCGTCCGGGCCTGTATGGCGTCGCTCTATACCGACCGCGCGATCGTCTACCGGGCCACCCATGGCTTCGGCCACGGACAGGTCGCGCTCTCGGTCGGGGTCCAGAAGATGGTCCGGAGCGATCTGGCCTCGGCCGGCGTGATCTTCACCCTCGATACCGAGACCGGCTTCCGCGACGTGGTGATGGTTACCGGCGCCTGGGGCATCGCCGAATCGGTGGTCCAGGGGCGGGTCCGTCCCGACGAGTTCCTGGTCCACAAACCGACCCTCGAGGCCGGATACCGATCGCTGATTCGCCGCGAGATCGCCGACAAAAAAGTGAAGGTCGTATATGAGGACGGCTCCGGGGCCGTCGTCGAGGTGCCGGTCGAGGCGAGCGATCGCCGCCGCGCGATCCTCGGCGACGACGACATCTTGGCGCTGGCCCGCTGGGCGGTGGCGGTCGAGCGTCACTATCGACGGCCGATGGACATCGAGTGGGCCAAGGACGGCCTCGACGGCCTCCTCTACCTGGTGCAGGCCCGCCCCGAAACCGTCCACGGGAAGACGCCGGCCGCACCGCTTGAAATTTACCACCGCGCCGGACCGGCCCGGGTCCTGATCCAAGGCAAGAGCGTCGGGGCACAGGTGGCGTCGGGACCGGTCCGGATCATCCGAGCCCCCGCGGACCTCTCCGGCTTCGAGGACGGCGAGATCCTGGTCAGCCGGATGACCGATCCGTCGTGGGAGCCGGTACTCCGGCGAGCCGCCGCGGTGGTGACGGACGAAGGAGGTCGGACCTGCCATGCCGCCATCGTGTCGCGTGAGCTCGGCATTCCCTGCGTCGTCGGGGCGGCCGAAGCCACGACCACCCTCCGCCCCGGTCAGATCGTGACCGTGTCCTGTGCCGAGGGTGAGGCCGGCTTCGTGTACGAGGACGTGGTGCCGTTCGCCCGGGAGACCGTCGACCCCGCAACCCTGCCCGAGCCGCCCGTCCCGCTCTGCCTCAACCTGGCGAACCCCGACCGGGCCTTCGCCTTTGCCCGGCTACCGTCGCACGGCGTCGGGCTGGTCCGGCTCGAGTTCGTGATCTCGAGCTGGATCGGGATCCACCCGATGGCCCTGATCCATCCCGATCGGGTTTCCGACCCCACGGTGAGAGCCCGGATCCGCGAGGCGGCCGCCGGCGCCGGTGCCCCGGCCGAGTTCTTCGTGGAGCGTTTGGCGAGCGGGGTGGCCCAGATCGCGGCGGCCTTCTACCCCAAGCCGGTGCTGGTCCGGTTCTCGGACTTCAAGACCAACGAATACGCCGGCCTCCTCGGAGGGGTGGACTTCGAGCCGGTCGAGTCCAATCCGATGATTGGTTTCCGGGGCGCGTCGCGTTACTACGACCACCGCTATCGCGAGGGCTTCGCTCTCGAGTGCTCGGCGATCCGCCGGGTTCGCGACGACCTGGGGCTCACCAACGTCAAAGTGATGATCCCGTTCTGCCGCACCCTCGAGGAGGCGGAGCGGGTGCTGGCCGAGCTGACCGCGAACGGGTTGATCCGGGGCGAGCGGGGCCTCGAGGTCTGGGTGATGTGCGAAATCCCGAACAACGTGATCCTCGCCGAGGAGTTCGCCCAGCTGTTCGACGGCTTCTCGATCGGGTCGAACGACCTGACCCAGCTGGCGCTCGGGGTGGACCGGGACTCCGAGATCCTGGCCCCGCTCTTCCGGGAGAGCGACCCCGGCGTCAAGCGCCTGATCCGGATGGTGGTCGAGGGGGTGCACCGCCAGGGGCGCCCAGTCGGCATCTGCGGCCAGGCGCCCAGCGACGACCCGGAGTTTGCCGAATGGTTGGTGTCGATCGGGATCGACTCGATCTCGCTCAACCCCGATTCGGTGGCGCGGGTGGCAAAGCGGCTGAGCGCGGGCCGGTGAGGCCCGCGCCCCGGATTCACCGGCGTCCCCGGGTCACCCGGCTCGCCTGCGGCCCCAGATTGCCCTCGGCCGCGGCGTAGCGAACCCGCTCGCCGACCGCGATCTCGTCGAACCGGCCGCCGGCGACCGCGTTGCGGTGGAAGTAGAGATCGGTGCCGTCTTCGCCGGTGAGGAAGCCATAGCCTTCGTACGGGAACAGCCGACTCACCCGCCCCACGGGCGCCTTCGCCTGGACCGGCGGTGGGTCGCGCCGCCGGGTGGCGTAGTCCTGGAGCACCCGCCCCGCCGCCCGGAACGCCGCCTGGATGGCGGTCCGAAGATCGGCGTCACGCTGGCGCTTCACCACCAGCTCGTCGCGAGGCACCGCCAGGTAGATCCGGACGGCGTAGTCGACCGTCTCGCGATGGAGGCGCCGGTGCGGCGTACTCACGACCACGCGAACGTCGAGAATCCGGTCGAAGAACTGGCTCAGCTTGCGGGCTTCGCGCCGGATCAGGGCCTGGATGCCGGGATCCACCTCGAGAGCTTTGGCGACGATCTGACAGGTCGGCGGCGCCTCGGTGGCTTCGCGGCTGGTGCGACTCCGTTTCGTGGTCTCGGTCACGATCCCCTCCCTCCCCAGGTCCGACAGCGCCTGCGCCGCCCCTTCTCGGCCGGCGCCTCCGAGCTTCGTCGTCATGGTTCACCTGCCTGCGTGGTCAGCACGGCTCCTCGCCCGCGAACCCCCGAACGGCCGCCGTCCGGCGACCCTTCCAATCGGCTTCGGCCTCCCGCCCCATCGCGTCGAGCCGGGAGTAGTAGTCGGGCACCTCGCGGAGATGCGCGAGGGCGATCTTCCCGGTCAACACCGGATCGTCGCCGGTGAGGTCGGTCAGCGGGCTCCGCCGGCCGTGCTCGAGCTCCACCTCGAGACCGCGCCGAAACTGCTCCAGATCCACCTCTTCCCAGTTGATCCCCAGCACCGTGCCGACCTTCAGCACCTGGTCGGTGGCGAATCGTGACCTGCCCAACATGGTCCCCTCCTGGCTCCGCGCGCCGGATGCGCACCCTCCGAAGTTGGCGGGGCGCCGCTGAACCGGAGGTGAAGCGGGGATTAAACGACCCCGGGACGCGACGCTGGTCCCGTCAATCGAAACCGGAGTGCCTCGAGCCGCAGGTGAGGCACTCCGGTTGGCTGGCCGGACCGGGCCGTGGTCGGCCGAACGAGAACAGGCTGGTCAGATCGCCTGGGGACGGATCGGCGGAAGGATCAGGATCGGAGTCCGGGCACCGCGGACCACGTGGTCCACGACGGGCCCGATGCCTCCGTCGTGAGACTCGCCGCAGCCGTGCGCGTGGAGCGCCACGACGTCGGCGGCGATCCGGTCGGCGTATTCGAGGATCGCCGGGCCGATGTCGGGCTCCCCCACGACCCGAGCCGCCGCCGCCACTCCCCGGGCGCGGAGCCGGTCGGCCAGCCGATCGAGCCAACGCTGCGCGCCCGCCTCCGCCGGCGTCTGCCAGACCAGCCCACGCCCGGGGGCCGGGGCCGCGGCCTCAGGCAGCCCGCGCGGCGGCGCGACCACGTGGAGCAGGGTCACGTGGGCCTGGACGAAACCGGCGAACTCACCCAACCGATCGACCAGGGCCTCGTGCCCCTCGGCGAAGTCGATCGGCGCCAGAACCCGCCGGATGCTCGGGACCGGTGACGGGAGCGGGGCGCCGTCTTCGGGCCGCACCAGGAGCAGGGGAGCAGCCGCGCACCGTGCGAGGTGCTCCGCCACGCTTCCGAGCCAGAGGGGGTCGAGCGAGCCCCGACCGTGGGTGGCCAGGACCACCAAGGCGGGCCGGTGCTCTACGATCCACTCGTCGAGGGCCTCGACCGGCGGCCCGTCGACCAGCTGGTAGCTGATCTCCACCGATCCCGAGGAGAGGCGAGCGGCTGTCTCTGCGAGATAGCTCCGTTCCTCGCCCAAGTCGGACTCGCCACCCGGCCCGAGGTCACCGTGCACCAGGGCCGCGGGCACGCCTTCGTGGGCGTGGATGAGGTGGATCGACGCGCGCGCCTTTCGCGCCAGCTCGAGCGCGAGGGGAATCGCGGCCTCGGCAAAGCGCGAGCCGTCGAGCGGCAGCAGAATCGACCGGGTCATGGCGGGCCTCCCCCGTCCGGTGTCGGCGTGGGCGCCGAATGCCCCCACTGAGGCAACATGCTGCGCCCCGCCTGAACGCAGCATGAAGGATTCTGTAACGCCCGGTGACGCCGTCCCGCCGTGGTCAGGGCAGATGCCGATCCGACCGCACCAACAGCACGGGCTTGGTGGCGCCCCGCACCAGTTTGTCGGCCACGCTGCCGATCAGCATCCGCCGGAAGCCGCCGGCACCATGGGTGGAGGCGGCCACGAAGTCGTATTCGTCGCGACCCAACTGTGCCAACAAGGCGCCGGCGACGCCGAAGCCAACGAGGACTTTCGTGGCGACCTGGAGTCCGCGGGTCCGAAGCCGGTCGGCCACGCCATCGAGGTAGCGCTGGGCCTCCTCGCGGGTGTGCTCCAGCAAGTCGTGCGGCAGCGAGACGGGGTAGGGCGCCGGCGTGCCGGCCATGCCCAGACCGGGTTCGAGTACGTAGAGCAGGGTCAGGTGCGCCTGGGTCGCGAGGGCCAGCGGCGCCACCGTCTCCAGGACGGCCTCCGCCCGGTTGGACAGATCGAGCGCGACCAGGCCAGCCCGGAAGGTCGGGGCCGCCTGCGGCCCCTCGGCCGCCGGGGGCCGGAGCAGCAGGAGCGGCGCGCGGGCATGGCGAACCAGGTAGTCGGCCACGCTGCCGAGCCAGAACCGGCTGGCGGGGCCGCGCCCGTGGGTGGCCATGACCACGAGGTCCGGCTGCTCCGCCGTGAGCCACTCGACCAGGGCGGGACCGGGATGCCCCTCGAGCAGCACCTGCGAGCCCGGACCTGACGCCAGCTGCCGGAGGTCGGCCGCCTGGGCGGCGAGGTAGGTGCGTTCCTGGGCCTGCACCTCCCGGTCGTCCGGGGCGGAGGCCCCGACCAGGACCGGACTCGGCTGGTGCGCCATCACCAAGCGAATCGACGCCCCGGCCGCACGAGCCAGCGCCCGGGCGACGGGAATCGCGGTCTCGGCGAAGCCCGAGCCATCGAGCGGAACCACGAGCGAGCGAAGCATCGGATCCTCCTCCCGGGCCCACCAAGCCCATACCGGCAATCTGGGCGGGACCGGTTGAAGAAGACCTGAAGCGGCGACGAAGAAGCCGGCGTCCCTCCCCGACGATGAACGGGACGTCAAGCGAGCTTCGCCATTTCCTAACGCGCCGAGGCTATCTTGATGGTGAAGGTCGGGCGGCAGGAAGGGCGAAGGTAGTGCCCACGGGACTGTCGGCGCGGGTGGCCGGCGTCTCAAGAAAGTGACCCGAATGGTTCACTTGCCCGACCCACTCCCAGGCCCCGGGGGCGTAGCCGAGCCGCCGGGGCCGTCGTTTGCCCGGGCGCTGACATCGAAGCTTCACGGTCAGCTCACCGCCCCTTCAGCGGCTCCGGACTATCGTTGGAGTGCCGAGGGTGGAAGTGAAGGACGCCGTCGGCCTGGAGCGGTCGGCCGTCGTCGGCCGCTCCCGTCGGCGACCCGCGCCAAGCCTAGAGCAGCGGGACTCCACCGGACTCTCCATCCGGACGCCGAACGAGGGAAAGGCGGAGGGTCTCGAGAGAGGCGAGACCCTCCGCCTCTTCTTTGCGTCCGCCCCGGTCACGGGTTCCGATGCGCCTGCACCTCCCAGGCGGCGTGACGGGTGCAGGCGGCCCGATAGACGTCGCGGAACCGAGGCACCGCGTCGTCCCACCCGACATTCAGCCGCATGACCCGCTCCACCAACACGGGCCACCCGATCGGGTTCCGCCGGGCGGCGAGCGCCCGGCCCAAGGCCTCCGCGAGGGCGGGCACGGAATACTCGTCAAAGACGAATCCCGTCACCCCGTCCACCACCGCGTCCGCCAGGCCGCCGACCCGCCGTACCACCGGCACGGCCCCGTACCGCTGGGCGTGGAGCTGCGCCAGCCCGCAGGGTTCGTACAGGGAGGGCACCAGCACGAGGTCCGCGCCCGCCATGAGCCGGCGCTCGAACCCCTCGTCGAAGGCCAGCGGCGCCCGGACCCGGTCGGGAAACCGCGCCGCCAACCCGCGGAGCCGGTCCCGGTACTCCGGCCTCCCCTCGCCCATCACGACGAACCGCGCCTCCGGAAACCACTCGACCAGCCGACCATCGGCGACCAGGTCGATGCCTTTCTGCTCGACCAGTCGACCGACGAGCCCGATCAGCGGTGCCCCGTCCGAGGGAAAGCCGAGGGCCCGGTCGACCGCCGTCCGACTGGCGGCCCGTCCGGCGCGGGAGCCGGCCTGGAAGAAGGCCGGCAAGGCCCCATCCGTCGCGGGATCCCAGTGGATGGCGTCGATCCCGTTTCGAATCCCGACCAGCCGGTCGCCCAAGGCCCGATAGCGATCGTCGAGGCCGAAGCCGCCCAGCGGCGTCCGGAGCTCCTCGGCGTGGTTCGGGCTCACCGTGGTCACCAGGTCGGCAAACCGAAGGGCGAGGTCCAGCCAGGCGAGGCGCCCCTCACGGTCAGGCACCAAGGCGTCGAGGACGGCGGACGGAAGGCCTAGCCCGTCACACACTCCTCGGGGAAAGCGCCCCTGGTAGGCCCCGTTGTGCACGGTCAGGACCGTCGCGATGGCGTCGTAGAATCGCCGGCCGGCCCACTCGGTACGGAGCAGGGCTGGGGCCAGGCCCGCGTGCCAGTCGTGGACGTGCAGCACCCGGATGGCCGGCGTCAGTCGCGGCATGACCTCGAGCGCCGCCCGCACGAAGGTCGAGAAACGGGCGGGATTGTCCGGATAGTCGACGCCGTCCTCGCCGTAGATTCCCGGGCGGTCGAAGCCAGGGAGGTCCAGCGCCAGGACGTCGGGTTGTCCCGCCTCCGCCTGAGCCACATCCCGCCACACCGGAACCGCCCCCGGATCGGCGCGGCCGTCGGAGGCCAATGGGACAAACCGCCCGGAGCGCCGGAGCGCGGGGTAAAGGGGGAGGATCACCGCCGCCCGGGGAGATCCGGTCCGGGCTTGGGCTCGCGCCAGGCCTTCGACCGCCTCAGCCAGGCCGCCGGTCCGGGCCAGGGCACCATACTCGGCCGAGAGATGTACCACCTGGGCGCGGGAGTGGAAGGCCGTCCGCGATCGGCGGCGCAACGGTTCGGCGACGGTGCGGCGGGGGAGTGCGGCGGGAGCGGAGATCGGGGCGGTCGTCGTCATGGCTCCCCCAAGTTGGGACGCCGATCCTGACGACAGCATTAACGCAGCGGGAAGTTCCCGGGCGCTCATCACCTTCTCACTCAGGCTTCAGGCCGCCCTCACCCGCTACGCGGTACCGTTGAGCCCGGGTGATGTACCGCCCCAGCCCGTCAGCCTAGGAGGGAACCATGTCGGTCGGACGCATCGCCAGCCGGGTCGTCGCGACGGCGACCGCCACCGAGACCGTCCGGACGGTCGCTCGGCGCATGAACGAGGAGGACGTGGGCACCCTGGTGGTTCTCGGCGGCGAATCCTTCCAGGAGCCGGTTGGGATCGTGACCGACCGCGACCTGGTGACCCGCTGCCTGGCCGCCGGACTCGACCCCGAGGAGACCGCCATCGCGACGGTCATGTCGACCCCGGCCCAGACCGTCGACGAGGACACCCCGATCGAGCAGGCGTTGAACCGGATGGCCCGGCTCGGCACCCGCCGACTCGTCGTCACCGCTAAGGGTGGTCACGTCGCGGGAATCGTGAGCCTCGACGACGTCATGGAGCTCTTGGTCGACGAGGCCCAGGCCATCGGGCGACTCCTGGCCCGCCAGGGGACCCAGATTCCGACCTGACTCGAAGCCGACGGCGGGGCCGCCGATCGTCACTCCGCCAGCCGTTTGACGGTCAGGTAGCGAACGAACCACTCGGCCGCGAGCCGGGATACGGCTTCGAGCTTGCCGGGCTCCTCGAACAGGTGCCCCGCCCCGGGAATGACCACCAGCCGCTTGGGACTCGCGAGGCGGGCGATGGCGGCCTGATTGAGCTCGAGCACCAGGTCGTCCTCACCGCCGACGAGGAGCAGCGTGGGTGCCAGCACCCGCCCCAGCGCGTCACCCGCCAGGTCGGGCCGGCCGCCTCGCGAGACCACGGCCCGAACCGTTCCGGGGAGCCGAGCGGCGGCGATCAGCGCCGCGGCGGCACCGGTACTCGCGCCAAAGACGCCGACCGGCAGGCCTTCGAGCCCGGCCTGACCCCGATGCCAATCGATGGCCTCGACCAGCCGCCGGCCGAGCAGGTCGACGTCGAACACATTCGTCCGTTCCGCGGCCTCGCGCTCGGTGAGCAAGTCGAAAAGCAGGGTGGCCAGACCGGCCTCGTTGAGACGGCGGGCCACGAAGCGGTTCCGGGGGCTCGACCGGCTGCTGCCCGAGCCATGGGCGAAGAACACCATCCCGCCGGCCTCCGGCGGGATGGTCAGGGTGCCGGCCAACAGCACGGTGCCGGCCACTACCCCAACGTCCCGCTCCACCAGCGTCGTCGTCAATTTGGCCACGGAGGCCTCCTTCCAGGCGTCCTACCGGAGAGCACGACCGCCCGTGGCGGCCGACGCCTCCTCGAGCAAGGCCACCACTTCGGCCTCGGCCGTCGGTGAGAAGTCCCGATACCAGCGTCCCACCGCCCGGAAATCGCCGGGCTGCCGAAGACACACCACCTCGTCGACCACGCCGGCCAATCGCCGGGCGGAATCCGGGGCGCAGACCGGAGCGGCGAAGACGACTCGCGAGGGCCGGTGTCGCCGGAGCACCTCGATGGCGGCCCGGGCGGTGAACCCGGTGGCGAGCCCGTCGTCGACCACGATGACGGGCCGGTCCGTTACCTCGATCGGGGCGCGGACCGCCCGGTACACCCGGATCCGCCGCTCGAGCTCCCGGCTCTCGCGATCCACCACCTCGTGGACGTCGTCGAACGAGATACCCATCCGGCGGATGAGCGCCTGATCGAGCTTGACCACCCCCTCGCCCATCGCGCCGATCGCAAACTCCGGCTGCCACGGCACGCCGATTTTCCGCACGACCAGAACGTCGAGCGGAGCGTCCAGAGCGCGCGCGACCTCCGCGGCCACCGGCACGCCACCGCGCGGCAACCCGAGCACCACCGGTCGGTCCGCCCGGAATCGCTCCAGCGCGACCGCCAACTGCCGGCCGGCGTCGTGCCGATCCCGAAACACCTGGAATTCCATCAGCGGCTCTCCTCCCCTCCCCGCAACGTGGCCATCGGGCCCTGAAGGTCCCGTGAAACCGGGGGGAATCGCTCGGTAACGGCCAGCGGGGCCACGGCGCTCGTTTCACTCACCCAGAGGTACTCGTCGAACTGGCGCGGAAGCGAGGCCGCGAAGTAGTGGCTCTGACGCTCCGTCTCGGGGCGATAGATGACGCCGATCGCCCGTTCCAGGCGAATCGGCAGCAGCTCGTCCCGCACCTCGGGCCGCCGCGGGTCCCGAAGGTGAAGCGCGAAGGCCGGTCGTTCGGCCGCGCGACAAAGAGCTTCGTAGCTCTCCGGATGGGCCGGGCGGACCGTCTTGATCTCGAGCGGCCCGTCCCAGTCCTGGGCCGCTGCCACCGTCCCGCGGTCGGTCCCGAATCCGATCAGATAGGCGCTCGGCCCGAACGCCGCCCGGCAGAGCTGACCCATGTTGAGCTCGCCCCGCCCGCCCAGCTCGGTGGCCGAGGCGTCACCCAGGTGCGAGTTGTGGGCCCAGACCACGCCGCGGGAGGTCGGCCCGTAGGCCGTCAGCAGCCGGTCCAGGGTGGCGAACATGTGCCGATCACGGAGATTCCACGAGGCGACCGAGCCGTAGTACATCGCCCGATAGTACCGCTCGGCGTCGGCTACCAGCCGGGCATTCTGCTCGGCGTCGAAGAACTGCTCACCGTCCCGGCCGCCATAGGCCAGCCGTTGCCGAAGCAGCTCGGTCAGCTGCCGGACCACCGGCTCCTCGCAGGAGCGGTAACCGGCCGAGAGCGCGTAGCGGCCGTAGGCGGCCGGCGAGAGCTCCCACGGGCGGAGGCACCCGTAGCGTTCCCGCGCCAGGCGGGCCGCAGCCGGGTCGACCCGGTCGAGATAGTCCAGGACCAGGCGGAGCGAGGTTCGAAGGCTATAGAGATCGAGGCCGTGGAAGCCGACCCGGCCGCCCCCGCTGCCCCGCCCCGCGTTCCACTCGTGGAGCCACCCGACGAACCCGGCCACCTCGCGGTTGCGCCACATCCAGGTCGGAAACCGGATGAAGGGCGGCTCGTCGGCCGGGTCGGGCGGCCGGTGCCGGACGTACCGATCCACTTGGGTCGCGTCGGGCCAGTCCGCTTCCGCGGCGACGAAGGCGAAGCGCCGGCGCTCGATCAGTGCCCGCGTTAGGCGGGCGCGGAGCCGGTAGAACTCCGAGGTCCCGTGACTCGCCTCCCCGATGAGCACCAGACGGGCGTCGCCCAGTCGCTCCAGAATCGGGCCGGGATCGAAGTCCTCGACCGACCCGAACGGTTCGGCTACCTCCCGGACCAGCCCGGCCGCGGCCCGCGGATCGGACGGCGCCAGCCCGGGCAGGTAGCGGCCCAGGTCGGAGCGGGTCTCGGCGCCCCAGGGGAGCAGCACGAAGCGGGCCCGCTCGAGCGGGTTACGGTCGTACTCGGTTCCGCCGCGTCGGCGCCGGAACCGCACCAACCGGCGCTCCCCGGGACCTTCCGGGACCACGGCCACCAGACGCCCACCCTCGCGGAGCCAAGGCAGGAGTCGCACCGCCGCCGCCTCGGTCCGGTCGTGGACCAGGATCGCGTCGAACGGGGGGTCGCCGTCGGTCGGCGGGACCGTCACGACCTCCCGCACCAGCCGGCGGAGCACCGCGGTCGAGTAGTCCAGGCCGGCGTCGAGCTCCAGCACCCGGTCGGCGGGGCTGGGCTCCAGGGCCTCGAGCGCCCGGGCCAGAAGCCAAGGTTGCGGCAACACCTGACCCGGCGCCACGACGATCGCCGCATCGTCCCAGGCCTCATCGATCAGCTGGTTCGGAAGATAGGACTCGCGCGACACGGCGTTCATGGCCGCGAGCACCGCCGGATCGGCAATCCCCCGTCCGGCCAGCTGGGCCTCCACCATCAATGCCCTACGAGCGGTCCCCATCGCCGCCTCCGGAACCGACCTCTCGAATCAGCGCTCGCGTCGATGAAGCGGACCTGAAGCCGTCGGGAAGGGTTCCCTTCGGAAGAAACGCTCAGGGCCGTTCCACGACCACGTTAAGCCACGGCCCCGACCTTGTCACTGAGGCGGCGGCCAACCAGCACGGAGGAGTTACGATGACGACCCGAGGAAAGAGTCGACCGGTGAGCCGCCGATCCCGAACCACCCGCGGGATCGGCGTCGGGCGGGTCCTGGTCGGCACCGATCTGTCGCTCGACGGCGATCGGGCGGTCCGCCGGGTGGCGACCCTGCCGCTGACCTCGCGGGCCTCGGTCGTGGTGGCCTCCGTGCTCCCGCGGAGGATCGACCCGGCTACCGATTCGGTGGTCCGCGGCGCGGCCGAGACCGAGCTCGAGACCACGGCGGCCAAACTGGCCGGGACGCTGGAGGAGCGGGGCCGAACGGACGTGACCGTGACCACCCGCCTGGTCCGCGGCGACCCCGCGGAGGAGCTGCTCCGGCTGGCCAAGATCCTCGAGGCCGACCTCGTGGTGGTGGGACGCCGAGGCCAGTCGCGGATGAAAGAGATCCTGATCGGCACGACCGCCCGCCGAATGGTCCGCCGCGGTCGACAACCCGTTCTGGTGGTCGGGCCGCCGCCCACCGCGCCCTACCGACGCGCCTTGGTCGGCTACGACCTCTCCGCCGAAGCCAAGCGCGCCGCCCAGATGATGCGGCGCATCACTCCGGCCACCGCCCGACTGGCCGCGGTCGCAGCGTTCGACGATCCGCTCGCGGGGGTGCCCGCGGCCCTGGTGCCCAGTGGGGCACGGGCTCGTCGCCAGCGGGCCGGCGAAGCCGTCCGGGAGCGGGCCCGGGCGGTGCGGCGAGCCCTGGAGCCCGCCGGGATCGAAGGATTGATCCTCAAGACCGGGGATCCTCGCTCCGTCCTGCTCGAGCAGGCCCGGGCGAAGAAGGCCGACCTCCTGGCCGTCGGCTCGTCCGGCAAGTCCCGGTTGGGGCGGCTGTTCCTCGGCAGTGTCGCGGAAGCGGTGGTGGAGCGCGCGCCCTGCGACGTCCTGGTCACCCGGCGGCGAGGGATGGCCTACTGATCGGTCCCGAGGACCGGGGCAGGGGGATCGGCCCGGGAAGGGGCGGAACGATCAGCCCAGCCGCCACTTGGGCCCGGCCGGAGTATCCTCGACCACGATCCCCCGGCCGGTCAGCTCGGCCCGGATCGCGTCGGCCCGTCCGAAGTCGCGCTGTTTCTTGGCCTGAGCCCGCTCGGCCAGCCGGGCCTCGACCCACTCGGCCAGCTCCGCGTCCACCGCCTGACGGGACGGCAGCACGTCCAGCACCTCACCGGTCCACCGCCGCCACGCCGCCCGGGCGGGCTCCCCGATCTTCGCGCCCCCATCCAGCATCCGGTTTGCCTCGCGGACGAAGTCGAACACGGCCGCGACCGCCCGGGGCGCGTTGAGGTCGTCGTCGAGGGCGGCGCGGAAGTCGGCGTCGGTCCGGGCGACCAGCTCGTCGAGCGCCCCACCTGCCCCCGCCGAGGCCTGGAGCCGCCGGTCCATGTCGCCCAGCCGCCGGGAGCCCTCTCGGGCCGCCTCCAGTCCCTCGTCGGTCAGGTCGAACGGCTGGCGATAGTGGGTTTGCGACATCAGGAGCCGGATCGCGGCCGGATCCACCCCGTCGGCCTCGAGATCGCGCGCCGTGGTGATGTTGCCGAACCGCTTGGACATCTTGGCGCCGCGCACGTTGAGAAACGCGCCGTGGAGCCAGACCCGGGCGAAGTCCGACTGGCCGGTGTAGGCGCAGCTCTGGGCGATCTCGTCCTCGTGGTGGGGAAAGATCAAGTCGACGCCGCCGGTGTGGAGGTCCAGCACCCGGGCGCCGTATCGCTCCCCGATCAGCTCGAGCGCCATGGCCGAGCACTCCAGGTGCCACCCTGGACGGCCCCGGCCGAAGGGGGCGTCCCAGGCCGCGCCGGCGGCCTCGTCCTCGGGCTTGGCCGCCTTCCAGAGCACGAAGTCCTGGGCGTTCTCCTTGGCATACTCGTCGCTGGCCACCCGGCCGCTCCCGCCGGCCTTGAGCTCCCGCCGGTCGAGTTGCGAGAGCCGCCCATAGGCCGGAAACCGGTCGATCGCGAAGTAGACCGAGCCGTCGTCGCCCCGATAGGCGGTGCCGTTGGCCAGCAGGCCCTCGACCAGCCGGACCATCGCGGCGATGTGGTGGGTGGCGCGCGGGTACTCGTGAGCCGGCCGGATCCGGAGATAGTCCCGATCCTGGTAGAAGGCGTCAATGAACGGCGTCACCAGGGCGTCGAGGGTGATGCCCTTGGCCGTCGCCTCGCGGATGATCCGGTCGTCGACGTCCGTCAGGTTCATGATGTGGAAGACCTGGTATCCGCTCGCTTCGAGCCAGCGGCGGAGCAGGTCCACGAACAGAAAGGTCCGGAAGTTCCCGATGTGGGCGTAGTTCCAGACGGTGGGGCCGCAGGAATAGAGGGTGACCCGGGGCGGCGCCAGCGGCTCGAACGGATCGAGTCGGCGGGTGAGCGTGTTGTAGAGCGAAAGACCCACGTTACCCGTCCTTGGCGGCGATGGGAGGGGCCGCCGGCTCCGAATCGGCGGGCCGGATGTGGATGGTCCGTTGCGGGAACGGGATCTCGATCCCTTCAGCGTCGAGCCGGTTCTTGAGCCGGCGGCGGAGCTCCCGGGCCACCGCCCAATGCTGCCCGGGCGCAGTCCGGATCAGGGTGCGGATGGTCACCCCGCTCTCGCCCAGGTTCTCGATCCCGGTCACTTCGGGCGGGCCGTCGAGATGACCGTTCCAGGCGAGATCGGCGGCCAGCTTGGCGACCTCGTCCCGGAAGACCGCGAGGGCCCGGTCCACATTGGCGTCGTAGGCCACGTCGACCTCCACCACCGCCCGCGACCAGCCGTTGGTGAAGTTGCTCACCGTCTCGATCTGGCCGTTCCGCACGATATGGAGCACGCCGCGCAGGTCGCGAAGGTACACGACCCGGAGGGTGAGTCGCTCCACCACACCGGTCTTCCCACCCGCCTCGATCACGTCGCCCACGGCGAAGCCGTTCTCGATCATCAGGAAGAACCCGCTGATCACGTCCTTGACCAGCGACTGGGCGCCGAACGACACCGCCAGCCCGAACACCCCGGCCCCGGCCAGCAGCGGGCCGATGTTGATGAACTCGGCCAGACTCAACAACGCGGCCATCACGATGATCGCGATCCGGCCGGTGCTCCGGACCAGCGTCGCGATGGTATGCCCCCGCTTCTCCGCGGCCGTCATCACGGCATCGTTGCCGTCGTCGACCGACGCGACGATCCGGGCGGCCAGGAGTTTGACCAGCCGGTAGACAACCCAGGCACCGGCCCAGATGAACACCAGCTTGCCCGACTTCTCGAGCAGCACCGAGGTGACCTGGTCTGGACTCACGCCGAGGAACTGCGCCACACGCTGGAGGAGGTCAGGCAGGAAGAGCGTCACGGGCACGTCGGGTCTGGCCTCACCGGAAGGATGGGATCGGGGGAGAAGCTAGACGGCGGCCGATTGGCGCGTCAACACGGGCGCCCGGCTACCAGACGAACTGAAGACCGACTCCCACGGTGAGAACGCTCCGGGCACCGGCCTCCTCGCGTTGGCTGAGATTCCGGTGCCACCGGGCTTCGAGGACGACTTCGGGCCGCCCCCCCGGCGACCCGATCGCGACTCCGGTACCGAGGCTGCCCGAGAAGTAGCGGGTCTCGCGCCAGTAGTCGGTCGTCGGGACCGCTCCGGCCGCTCCGGCGAGCACCGGCGGCTCGAGCACCACCCGGTCCTGCCAGGCGTAGGCGCCGAGGCCCACGAGCAGATAAGGACGAGCCCAGCCCCGTCCCTGACGAACCCGGGCCACGCCCGATAGGGCCCGGACCCGAAGGGAGCGGCCATTGGCCACCAGAAGCTCGGGACCGACGCTGAAGGCGCCGTGCTGGAGCGCGAACCGGGCGACGCCGCCGGCCAGCGCGCCGTTGTGGGCATCGCCCCACTCGTAGCCACCCACCCCGACGAGGGCCGCTTCGCCGATCGCCTGGGCCGCCGCCGGGCGGGCGGCCACCGCCCCCCAGCACGCCAGGCCGCCAAGGAGGAAGCCTCGCACCGCGCCGCAGCGGCCCCTACCCTGCCCCGACCAGCGCGTCGAGCTCGCGCCGCTGGGCCAGCCCCACGTGCCGGCCGATCTCCTTGCCGTCCCGGAAGGCGATCAGAGTCGGGATCCCTCGGATCCCGAACCGCATCACCAGGTCCTGGGCCCGATCGGTGTCGACCTTGAGGACCAGCACCTCGCCGGCCCGGGTGGCCGCCAGGTCGTCGATCGCCGGGGCCATCATCCGGCAGGGACCACACCAGTCGGCGTAGAAATCCACCAGGATCGGGACGGCGGTTCCCGCCAGCGTCTGGTCGAAGTCCTCCGAGGTGGACTTGACCGGCCGGTCGAGGTGGAGGGGCCGACTGCACCCGCCGCACTTGGGCCCGCTGGCCAGCCGGGCCAGGTCCACCCGATTGAGCTGCTCGCAGAACGGGCACCGCACGGTCGCGGGGCGTTCGGCCATGGTCTTGGTCACGGCGTTCTCCTTACCTACCGCTGATGGATGGTGTCGGCATCGTTCCGGCCCGGCAAGGGGCCGCGGCCGGGCGCGCCGCCGGGACGCTCCACCGGCACCAAGCCCAAGCCGGCCAGGATCTTCTCCATCAGGCACCAGCGGGTGAAGGCCGACTGGATCAGGTTCACCCCGACGAACGCGGTGAACAGGTACCAGAGTGGGTTCACCCAGTGTCCCAGCGCCAAGGAGGCAAGGACGAAGGTCCCGGCCACCAGCCGGATCGCGTAGTGCATCGGCATCGGTTTCATGGTTCTCCTCAAACGAGACGGTCGGCGTCCAGCACCAGGGCCGTCAGGCCCTGACCCGGCCGGAGCCGTTCATGCAAGGCCGCCAGCGACTCCTTGAGCGGCTCCACCTTGGCGGCGGGCACCAGTGCCACCACCATCGCGTTCTCCCCCGGGAATGCCCGGGTCCCGAGATGCGCCCCCGTCGCCCCGCGGCCCAGCACGCGGGGAATGATCGAGTACCCGGAGACCACCGTGTCCTCCAGCACCCGGATCACGTCGGATTCGTTCTCCTTGTCGACCGCCACCACCAGGAGCTTCATGCTTCCACCTCCGCGTAGAGCAGCGGGATCAACACCAGCGTGAGCAGAGTCGCGACCACGGCGCCGGACATCAGGGCCAACCCGAGCCCTTGGAAGATCGGGTCGCTGACCATCACCGCGCCCCCGATCACCACGGCCGCGGCGGTGAGCACGATCGGGCGAGCTCGGATCAGCCCCGCCTCGATCACGGCCTCCTTGACCGAACGGCCCCGCTCCCGGGCCAGCTCGGTGAAGTCGACCAGCAGAATGGAGTTCCGGACGATGATCCCGGCCAGCGCGATCATCCCGATCATCGACGTCGCCGTAAAGAACGCTCCGCCCACCGCGTGAGCCGGCAGGATGCCGATCAGGGTGAGAGGGATCGGCGCCATGATCACCAACGGGGTCTTGAACGACTGGAACCAGGCGACCACCAGGAAGTAGATCAGCACCAGCACCGCCGCGAACGCGACCCCGAGGTCGCGGAACACCTCGTAGGTGATTTGCCACTCGCCATCCCAGTTCACGCTGGCCTGCTCGGTGGCCGTCTCCGCCCCCCGCCAGGTGGTGGCCACGCCGGCCCGGGTCAGGATCGGGTCGACCTGGAGCATCGCGTAGACCGGCGCCTCGATGGCCCCGGCGACGTCGGCGGTCACGTAGATCACCGGCTTCAGGTCCTTCCGGTACCGGGACTCGAGCCGCGGCACCTCCCTCACGTCCGCCACCGCCGAGGCCGGCACCACCACGCCGGCCCGCGACAGCATCGGCAGGCTCTGGAGCGGTTCCACCCCGACCCGGTCCACCGCTGGCAGCCGGACCGAGATCGGCACCGGCTCGGCCGACCGCGGGTCGTGCAGGGTCCCGGCGTCGAGCCCGCCCACCGCCGCCAGGTTCCCGGCCAGATCGGCGGTCACGAAGCCGGTCAGGGTCGCCGCCTCGTTCCGGGCCAAGACCCGGAGCTCCTGGCTGGGATCGGCCAGGGTCCAGTCCACGTCGACGATCCCCTCGGTGCTGTCGAACGCCGAGCGGACCCGCTCGGCCACCGCCCGGCGGGTGGAGTCGTCGGGTCCGAACACCTCGGCCGTGAGCGTGGCGAACACCGGCGGACCGGGCGGGATCTCCGCCACCTTGGACCGGGCGCCGTAGCGCTCGGCCACGGCCACGACCGCCGGCCGGAGCCGGACCGCGATGGCGTGGCTCTGATCCGAGCGCTCGTCTTTGGGCCGGAGGTTGACCTGCAAATCGGCCACCTCCGGGCCCTGGCGCAGGAAGTAGTGCCGGACCAGGCCGTTGAAGTTGAAGGGCGACGCCGTGCCGGCATACACCTGCACGTCCCGAACCGCCGGATCCTTCACCAGCGCCTCGGCAATCTCGTGCGCGGCCCGCGAGCTGGTCTCCAGGGTGGTGCCCTCCGGGAAGTCGAGCACTACCTGGAACTCGCTCTTGTTGTCGAAGGGCAGCATCTTGACCGTCACCAACCCGGTCACCACCAGCGTCACCGATCCGAGCAGCAGAAGCACCACCACCACGTAGGCGGTCCAGCGCTGGGCCCGATTGGCCAGCAGGCGCTCGAGCAAGCCCCGGTAGACCCGCGCCATCCGGCCCGGCGGGTGCCCCTCGCCCTCGCCCTCGCCGTGTGAGGCCTCCTTGACCAGCCGGAGGGCCAGGTACGGCGTGGCGATGAACGCCACCGCGAGAGAGAAGAGCATCGCCAGCGAGGCCCCCACCGGGATGGGCCGCATGTAGGGGCCCATCAACCCGGTGACGAACGCCATCGGGAGAATCGCCGCGATCACCGTGAAGGTGGCCAGGATCGTGGGGTTCCCCACCTCGTCCACCCCTTCGACCGCGGCTTCGGTCGGCGACCGGCGCCGCATGGCCAGGTGCCGGGCGATGTTCTCGACCACCACGATGGCGTCGTCGACCAGGATCCCGATCGCGAACACCAGGGCGAAGAGGGTGATCCGGTTCAGGGTGTACCCCAGCAACCGGTAGACGAGCAGGGTGAGCGCCAGGGTCACGGGCACGGCCACCAGGACGATCAGGGCCTCGCGCCAGCCCAGCGCCAGCCAGACCAGCACCGCCACGCCCACCGTGGCGATCAGGATGTGGCTCAGCAGCTCCTGGGCCTTCTCGTTGGCCGTCTCGCCGTAGTTCCGGGTTATCGTCACCTGGAGATCGCTCGGCACCAGCCGGCCGGAGAGGTCGTGGGTCCGGTTCAGAATGGCGTCGGCCAAGTCGGCGGCGTTGACGCCGGGCCGCTTGGCGACCGAGATGGTCACGGCCGGCTCGCTCGTGCTCCCCGTCACGTGGCTCACGTACCAGACCGGCTCCGCCGGCCCGTCCGACACGGCCGCCACGTCCGACACCCGGACGCCCCGGCCCTGGTGCACCCCGACCAGCACCGCCCCCACGTCGTCGGCCGAGGTGAGCAGGCCGCCCGCCCGCACCGGGAGCGAGCGGTTGGCCTCGAGCACCGTTCCCGCGGGGAGGAGCACGTTGGCGCCCCGGAGGGCGTCGGCCAGGGCGGGCGCGCTCAGCCCGTGACTCGCGAGCCGGACCGGATCGGGCTCCACCGTCACCACCCGCGGCGCCCCGCCAATCAGCTCCACCTGAGCCACGTCCGGCAGCCGCTCGATCTCGGCCCGGAGCTCGGCCGCGATCTGGCGGAGCTGAAAGGCGTCGTAGCCGCCGCCGTGCAGGGTCAGGGCCAACACGGGCACGTCGTCGATGGTATGGAGCTTCACCAAGGCCGGCGTCCCGCTCAGCTTGGAGTAGACCTTGACCAGGCTCTCTTCGGGGTCGTCGCCCACCTTGAAGCGGACGATGGTCATCCCGCCGTCCGGCGAGATGGTGCTGTAGAGGTGCTCGACGCCGGGGATCTCCCACAGACGGCGTTCCAGCGGCTCCACCTGCCGCCGCTCCACCTCGGCCGGCGAATCGCCCGGCGCGGCGACGAACACGTCGATCATCGGCACGCTGATCTGCGGCTCTTCCTCGCGGGGAGTGGTGAGGACGCCGCCCACCCCCGCCACCACCGACGCCACGATCAGGAGCGGCGTCAGTTTGCTCTGCAGGAAGGCCTGAGCGATCCGGCCCGACAGTCCGGTTTTCACTGGCCACTCTCCCCCGACACGATCGGCCGGACCCGCTCACCGTCCTGGATCGAGCCCGGGCTCCGCGCCACCAGATCGCCGGCCACGAGGCCACTCGCGACCTCGACCTGATCGCCCAGGACCCGCCCCAGGCGGATCCAACGGAGCCGCAGGGTGGAGTCGGGCGCCACCACGAACGCGCCCACCAGCTGTCCCCGCTCCACCACCGCGCTCCGCGGCAGGGTCAGATTCCCCCCACCCTGCGCCGCGGTGGGAAACTCAGCCACCGCCGTCAGGTTGGTCGGCAGCCGCTCGGCGGTCCGGAGCCGAACCTCGATGGTCCGGCTGATCGGATCGGCCGAGCGGACCACGGCGGAGACCCGGGTCTCGATCCGTCGGGCGTCGGAGCCGACCTCGACCGGAACGGCCTCCCCGACCTTGATCTGCGCGGCCACGTGATCGGGCACCGACACCACCACCTCCCGAGGACCGTCGTCCTCGATCACCAGCACCGGCTGGCCGGGCACCGCCAGATCGCCCGGGTCGGCGTTACGGGCCGCGACCACACCCGAGAAGGGCGCCACCAGGTCGGCGTAGGTCAGCTCGGACGTGGCGGCCTTCGACTGCCCCTGGGCCTGTTCGTACCCGGCCTTGGCCTGGTCGAACTGCGCCGCCGGGATCGCGCTGTCGGCGTAGAGACGCTCCATCCGATGGAAGGTCGCCCGGGCCAGCTCCAGGCCGGCGTCGGCCTGCTGCCGCATGGCCGAGAGCGAGGCCTTGTCGATCGTTACCAGGGTCTGGCCGGTCCGGACCCGATCACCGGCCCGGACACTCACCCCGTCGATCCGACCCATGACCCGGGTCGCCAGTTCCGCTCGACGGAGGGCCCGGACCGTGCCCGCCGCCCGATAGGTGCCGCCGCCGCCGCCGGCCTCGACCCGGAGCACGGCGACGTCACGCGTCGGCCCCTGCTCCACCGCCCCATCGGGCTGGTCACCGCCACAGCCGGCGGCCATCACCAGGGCGACCGCGGTTCCGACCGCCAGGATCGACTTGTTCATTCGGGCATCCCTCCCTTGGCCACGACGAGCGCGGCCCGCGCAATCCGCGCTCGGTGGAGCGCATCCAGTCGTGCCAGGCGCTGACCGGACTCCGCCGCCCGCACCGCCAACAGCTCGGAAATCGTCCCCACCCCACCAGCGTATCTGGCCTCGGAAACCCGCACGGCTTCTTCGGCGTGGGTCAACGCCCGGTTGGCCGCATCCAGGGCGACCGCCGACGCCGCCACTCTCGCCGAATCCGCCCGGACCTCCGCCTCGGCTTGACGGCGGGCGGCGTCGAGGCGTTGCTCGGCCGCGTCGCGCTCCGCCCGGGCCCGGTTCAAGTCGGCCACGTCGGCGAAGCCCCGGAACAGATTCCAGCGCACCATCACCCCCGCGGTCCAGCGGCGCGGCCCCGCCAGCGCGCCGAAGTTCCCCTGGTTCCAATTCAGGGAGCCGAAGGCGCCCACCGAGGGAATCCACTGCGCCCGGGCCCGGTCCAGGCCGGCCTGTTGAGCTCTCACCACCGCCTCGAGCCCCGCCAGGTCCTCCCGCGTCGTCTCGCCGCCCGGCGACGCCGGCACCGCATCATCCAGCCGGTCCACCAGCTCCACCCGCGTGCCCGGGGTCTCGCCGAGCAGCACCAGCAACCGGTCGGACGACCCGACCCGGTCGGCGTCGGCCATCGCCCGGCCGGCCTCGAGCTCGCTCACCTTGGCCAGCGCCAGCTGCTCGTCGACCGCCGTCACCAGGCCCTCCCGACGGAAGGCCCGGACCTGCTCCAGAGTCCGCCGGGCGGCGGCCAGCGACGTGTCCATGACCGCCACCCGCTCCAGCGCCAGCCGGGCGCCGAAGTAGGCCTGGATCACGTCGAGCGCGGTCAGTTGCTCGGCCCGAGCCTCGAAACGCCGGCCCGCCTCGGCCCCCGCCAGCGCGGCCCGGCGGCCCAGCCAGGCCTCGGGCATCACCAAGGGCTGCTCCACCGTGACCCCGACCGACGTGTTGGTCACGGCGGCGGGCGAGTTGAGGGCATCCAGCGCCAGGTCCGGCGCGGCGAACACCCCCTGACGGAGCTTCGAGCCGAATACGGCCACCGGGTCGTCGGTTCGAATCAGTCCCCAGTCCACCGAGACCTGGGGGAGGAACGCGGCCCGGCTGGCGTCGGCCTGGGCGGTGCGGACCGCGGCCCCCATCCGGGCGTCGATCAGCCCGGGATGGTGCTCGCGCGCCCGCGCCAAGGCGTCGGCCAATCCAAGCCGGAGCGGCGCCTGCCCGGCCGCGGCGGTCGCCGCGCCGGCCAGGAGGCTCAGGATCAGGAGCGGGGAACGTCGCATTTTCGGATACACTCGAGGATCATGGGGACTTTGGGTTCGATCAGCCGGTAGATCACGTGGAGGCCGTCCCGCCGGGATGCCACCACGCCCTTGTCTCGGAGCCGGCTCAGGTGCTGGGAGCAGATCGCCTGCCCCAGATCACAGATCTCGCAGAGGGTGCCGACCGTGCACTCGCCGCCCTCCAGGGCCTCCACGATCTTGAGGCGCTCCGGGTGTCCGACGAGCTTGATGATCTCCGCGGCCCGCTTGAGGACGCGGGCGTCGATCCCGCGGAGGAGGGGTTTGCGAGCGGCCATGGTTCAGGAATCCGTTAAGAACATAGTATATAGTATATGTACTATCTCTATCCGTCAAGCCACCGTGTGAAACGCCCCCGGACCGGGCCTGACCCGATCCGGGGGCATGATCCGGGACCCGCGGGTCCCGGCCTACTTGATGGTGACCTTACTCTTGGCGGCCACCTCCGCTTTCGGGAGCTTGACCGTCAGCACGCCGTCGGAGTACACGGCCTCGATCTTGGCCTCGTCCACGGCCCCGGGCAGCCGGAGGGTCCGGATGAAACGTCCCTCTTCCCGCTCCTCCCAGAGGAAATCCTCGTTCTTTTCCTGCTTGTGGAGCTCGCGCTTGCCGGAGAGGGTCAACAGGTTGCCGTCGAGATTCACGTCGAGATCGTCGCGGGTGACGCCCGCGATCTCGAGGCGGATCATGTACTCCTTGTTGGTCTCGGAAAAGTCGAGCACCGGTTCCCAAATGGTCTCGAATGCCGCCCGCGGCGTGGACAGCGGCCAGAGCGGGGTGTTGAAGAAGCGATCGAAGAAGCGGTCGACGTCGGGCTTCATCGTCGCGACGGGATTGGATTTGACCATTCGCATTCCAACCTCCTTGCCCGGCAGTCCGGGCGTGTCTCGGGTTCCCTGTGCGCGCGCAATATGGCAACCCCAGCATGAACCCACGCTTAACGGCCGGATAAGATCGGCTTCGCCTCCACTCGCGCCGGCTTCACGACCGTTTCACGGCTCGCAGTCATCGACCGCCGTAGGTTCCTGAGTCACCGCGGACTCGAGCCCCTCGAACCAGGCCACCTCGGTGGGAGGGGGCGGAGTGGCGCCGTAGTGGGCGAGACACTCCCGGTCCCGGCCCCGCACCACCCGCCGGCCCCGGAGTGGCCCCCGCCGCTCGGTCACCACGGTCGCCTGGTGCTCGCGATCCCGCCCGTCGTAGTAGATCACCACCCAGTCGTCGGTCCGATGCAGCTGATGGGCCCGCGCGGTGTTCGAGAAGAGCGCGGTGTAGTCGCGGTCGCCATGGACCGTGTGCAGGATCGGGAGCCAGCGCTTCCGGCTCGGGTTGAAACGGCGGGGGGTGATCCGCGGCAGGGTACCGTGGGCGGCGCCGAGCCGGTACTCCCGGTCCACGTCGAGCAGCTCGGCCACCGAGGGCTGCTCCCCCGGCGGACCCGGGACGGCGGGCGGTCGCCGCCCGAGCCGCGCGGCGACCGCCTCCCGGAGGACGGCCACCCGCTTGGGGCCGAACCCCTCGAGGCCGGCGACTCGCCCGTCGTGGAGCGCGACCTCCAGCTCCTCGAGCGAATCGATTCCGAGATCGTGGTGCAGCCGGTCGGCGAGCACCGGGCCGACGAACGGCAGCTGGCTCAGCAGGGCGACGGGATCGCGCGCGTCCCGGAGTCGGTCGAGCATCGGGAGCCGACCGCCGAGCACGATTTCGCGGATCCCGCGGGCGATGCTCGGGCCGATGGCCGGCAGCTGCTCGAGACCGTCGAGGCCCCGGGCCTTCAGAATCGCGCTCACCGGCTGAGCCAGTCCGGCCACGACCTCGGCCGCGCGCCGATACGCGGCCACGCGGAAAGGACTGGCCTGCTGTTCCTCCAGCAAAGCCGCGGTCTCCCCGAGCAGCCGGCCGACCCGCCTATTTTCGCCCGGCGGCCGCGGCCCCGTCGCTGGAATGGTCATCGCGCCCTCCGCTTCAGAGGTCCTTCAAGGTGGCTTTAGGTCCCGCCCGGTAGTGTAGGAATGACCTTCCACCCGAGGCGACCCCATGGCAACCATCAGGCAACCGCAGCACGAGCCCCGACCGGTGCCCAAGGCGGGACACCTCACCGTCAACGATTTGATGACCCGCGACGTGATCGCGGTGCGGAACGAGGCCCGGGTCGACGAGGCCGTGGCCCGGCTCGCCGACAGCCACGTCACCGGCCTCGCCGTGCTCGACCAGCACGGCAAGCTCGTCGGGGTCGTGTCGGCCAGCGACATCCTCGATGCCGAATCGGAGACCGGCGACCAGGAGGCGCGGGCCCGTTTCCTGACCGAGGCCGTCGTCCGCGACGTGATGACCGCCCGGCCCCTGGTGGTGGCTCCGACCCTCGACGTGCGCGAGGCCGCGCTGCAAATGGACTACGCCGACGTGCATCGGTTGTTCGTGGAGATTGACGGAAACTTGGTGGGCATCATTTCCCGGAGCGACATCAACCGCGCCTACGCGGCCGGCCGCCTCACCTGAGGCGGGCCGCGGTCAAGTGCTCGGTGAACCACCGAGCCAGGAGCCGCCCCACGACCGGAGCCTCGGCCGTGCAGGCGGCTCCGGCGTCGGAGGGCATCACCACCATCCGGTGCGGGGCGGCCATCCGCTCCAACGCCAGACGGGCGGGCCCCATCTCGTCCCACCCGTCGCGGCCCAGCGTCAACAACGTGGGGACTCGGACCGCGCCGAGCGCCTCCGCCGTGTCCTCGGCCTGGGCGGCCACCTGACAGGCCACCGCCCCGACGAACCCCGACGCGCCGGCGGCGGCCCGGAGTGCGGCCGCCGCTTCGGTCCCCCACCCGATCACCCCGATCGGTCGCCGGCAGGCGAGCGGTTGGCAGGCGAGCCACCCGGCCACCTCGGCGGCGCGATGGCCGACGCCGCCCGGTTCGTCGTCGGCCCAGTCGCCGGGATCGAGCGTCAGGACGACGAAACCGGCGTTCGAGACGGCATCGGCCAGGAGCCGGTCGGGCTCGTCATCGTCATCGAGCCCGGACGACCGGGCCGCCAACAACAGGACCGCCCCGACCGGACGCCGGGGAACGCACCACGAGCCGGCGGTGGATCGGCTCCGCGCCAGACTGGGTTCGGACAGCGGGGTTACGTTCAAGGAGTTCGCCTCCGTCGGGTTGTCGGCCCCTTGGCGACGCCAAGCATCGGGAGCCAATCTGGCCGGAGGCCGATGAATCGGAGGTGAAGCGACCGTGTAGCGTTCGGCGAGTCGAGAATCGGACCTGGGCTCACCGGCCCTTCACGGTGACTTCAGCCATCCACGCCTAAAATCCCGCAGGACTCGATGCCCAGGAGGACCGCGATGGGGACCAGCGTCGCCAGCACCGACCAGATCCTCGAGCAACTCGATCGGATGACCGCCGACCAGCCGGTCGTCGTGTCATGCTACGTCCGTCTCGACGTGGAGCACCGGCAGCGCAAGCGCTACCTGACGGCCATCCGCCAGCGAGCCCGGGCAATGGTCAAGCAACTCGAGGCCCTCGATGTCGACCGGGAGGCGCTTCGGGAGGTCCGGGGCGACCTGGACCGGATTCTCGACTGGCTCGCCAAGCCGGGCCATCTCCCAGGGCTCCCCGGAGTCGCCCTGTTCGCCTGCGAGCGCCTCGACCTGTTCGAAGTGATCCCGCTGGGGCGGGTCCATCGGAACCGGGTCACGGTCGACCGGCGGCCCGCGCTGCTCGAGCTGTTCGACGCTCAGGAGACGCTCGACCGCTACCTCACGGTGGTCCTGGACCGGCAGCACGCCCGCTTCTTCGCGGTCGCCGCCGACGGCGCCGAGGAGCTGACCGGGGTGACCTCGCCGACCCGGCGGGGCGGGCGGTTCCGGTCGGACCGGGGGGATGCCCCGGGATGGGGCGAGCGACGGTACCACAACCGGATCGCGTCGGAGAAGCACCGGCACTACGCGACGACGGCCGAGGAGATGGCGCGGTTGGCGCGAGCGGAGCGGCCGGCGGGGATCGCGATCATGGGACCGCCGGAGCACACCGCGGCCCTGCTCGATTTCCTGCCCCACGGTCTCCGGGAACGCTTGATGGGCACCGGCCGGCTCAACCCGACCGTCGCCGAGGCGGCCGACGTCGCCGAGGCCACCTGGCTCCTCCAGGCCGCCTGGGAACGCTCGGACGAAGAGACGCTGGTCGAGGCGGTGGAGGCAGGCGGTCCCACCGGCTGGGCCCGCAATGGGATTCGGGCGACCCTCGGCGCCCTGGCCAAGGGCCAGGTCCGGGTGCTGGTCGTTCCCGAGGGAGAGGGGTCGGCCGGCTTCCGGTGCGGGACGAGCGGCCGGCTGGTGGCCTCGCCTCGTCACTGCCGGGGGGAGGGCGACCCCGAGCCCGTCCCCAACCTGATCGACGCCGCGATCGACGAGGCCCTCAACCAGCGGAGCGAGGTCCGGGTCATCGACGACCCCGCACTCGCCCGCCGGATCGACGGCCTGGCCGCCCTGCTCCGCTTTCGCACTGGACGCTAGCCCCCCGGAGACCTCGCCATGGCCGAGCCCCTCTTCTTCGAAGCCCTGCTGGCCGAGCCTTACGACCAGGCCCTTACCCGGGTCACCGATGCGCTCCAAGCCCGGGGGTTCGGGATCCTGACCCGGATCGACGTGCGGCAGACGTTCAAGGAGAAGCTCGGCCAGGACTTCCGCCCCTACGCCATCCTCGGCGCCTGCAACCCGGAGTTGGCCCACCGGGCGCTGTCGGCCCGAGCCGACGTCGGGCTCTTGCTTCCCTGTACGGTGACCGTGGAAAGCGCCGGAGCCGACCGGACCCTGGTGCGGGTCGGCAACCCCGGCGCGATGATGGGACTCGGCGGCCTCGCGGACGATCCGGCGATTCAACCGATCGCCGCCGAGGCGCGCCGCCGCATCGAAGCCGTCGCGGCGGCGCTCGCCGGCTGACGCTCAGGCCTTGGCGGGCGGCCGGTAGACCAGCACCGGGTGCGACGACGCGCGAATCACCTTGTCCGCCACGCTCCCGACCAGGAGCCGCTTGAAGCCGCCCGCCCCGTGGGTCGACATCGCCACGAAGTCGAGGTGCGACTGTTCCAAGGTCTCGAGCACCGTCCCGGCCACCCCCAGACCCACCACCACCCGGCTCGACACGGTGAGCCCGTCGGTCCGGAGCCGGACCGCGACGCCCTCGAGCCGCTTCTGGGCTTCCTCCCGCGAGTACTCGAGCTGATCGGCCGGTACAGCCACCGGATAGGGCGGCACCGCGCCCGAGATCCCCAGGATCGGCTCCACGACGTGCAGCAGGGTGATCTCGCCGCCGGTCAGCCGGATCAGGTCACGAAGCACCGGCACCACCGTCTCGGCCTCGTCCGAGAGATCGAGCGGGACCAGCGCCGAGCGGAGCTCGAGCACCTCGGGCTGGGCCTTCTCGCCGTCCTTGGGCCGCAACAGCAGCAGCGGCACCGAAGCGTGACGGATCAGATGATCGGCCACGCTCCCCAGCCAGAAGCGACTCAGCGGACCCCGGCCATGGGTCGACATGATGACCAGATCGGGACGCACCTTGGCGACGTAGTCGGTCAGGGCCGGGCCGGCCATGCCGTCCACCAGCTCCAGCTTGACCGGGCCCGAGCCGACGGTGCCGAGCCGCTCGGCGGTTTCGGTGAGATAGGCCTGCTCCTGCTGGCGCAGCTCGACGTCGTCGGGCGCCGCCGGCGCCGGCACGTCCGCCGCCGGGACCAGGGCCAAGATGGGCTCGTGGACCATCACGAGGTGGAGGCGCGCCCCGGCCTTCCTGGCCAACTCGGCCGCCGGCGCCACCGCCGTCTCGGCGAAACGCGACCCGTCGAGGGGCACTACGATGGTTCGCAACACGGTTTGACCCTCCTTCTCGGATCGTTACTCCAAGGAATCCTTCACACTCGGAAGATGCCCGCTCGCGCCTGAAGGAGACGTGAAAGTCTCCCGAAACGGCCACACGGGTCACCGCCGTCACCCGAGCCAGAGTACCGTCGCCACGCCCACCACCGCCATGCCCAGCAGGCCGGGCACCGCTCGGCGCCGGAAGTCCGGGTGCCCGAGGACCATCGCCGCGATCGACTTGAGCACCGCGTTGGCGACGACGCCGATCGCCAGCGCCTGGGCAGCGAGGGTGACGAGGTCGACGCGCTGGGCCACCCGGCTCATGGTAAGGGTCAGGGCGTCCACGTCGGTGAGTCCGGCGACGGCCGCCCCAGCCAGCACCCCGGGATCGCCGAACCGGGCCCGGGCCAACTCGACTCCGGTCAGGACCACCTGGAAGAGGATCGCCATCCGGATCGCTTGGCCGAGCTCGAGCGGATTGCGCGACGCCGGGACCGAATTCCCACCGCCGCCACCGGCCGACCGATGGCCGAGGGCGAGGGAGATCACCCCGACCAGGAGGATCGGAGCCAGGGCCAGCGCCGCCTTCGGGACAAACCCGGGGTTGAGCGCCAGAGCCACGGCCAGCACCCGCGGCACCAGGACGACCGACGCAGCGATGGTGCCCTGCCCCAAGGCTCGGGCGTGCTCCGGCTCCCTCCGACTGGCCCGGGCAAAGGCCAAGGTCACCGCCGTCGAGGAGATCATCCCGCCCAGACCCCCGGCGATGACGTAACCCCGGGCCTCACCCACCAGCCGTCGGGCGAGATACCCAAGGTAGTTCACCCCGGAGATCAGGAGGACCACCATCCAGAGCATCCGCGGGCGGATCGCGCCGGCCGGCCCGTACGGTCCCTCGGGCAGGAGCGGCAGGACCACCAACGCCAGCACCGCGAACTGAAACGCCCCTCGAAGCTCGGCCGCGTCGACCCGCTCGATGAAGCGCCGGAGCGCGTCCTTCTCGCTCAGCGCCAGGACCATCACGGCCGCGACCCCGCTCGCGATCCGGATCGACCCGAGCCCCGCCAGGACCCCGACGCCCAGTACCAAGATCGCGGCGGCCTCGGTGGTGCCGTCGATCGCTTCGGGGACCCGCCGGGCCGCGAGCACGTAGGCGGCGACGATCAGCGCGCCCGCGATGGCAAGGAGCACCACCGCCAGCGCTCGCCCCTCCGTCCCGGCGAGCAGCCCGGCGACGCCACCGGTCAGCCCGAGGAGCAGGAAAGTCCGGATCCCGGCGAACCGGGCGTTGGGCCCGGTGGCGTGGCCGGACCATTCCCGCTCGATTCCGACCGCGAGCCCCACCAGACCGGCCACGGCCAGGTTCCGCACCAACGTCAGGATGTCCACGGCCGGGTCAGGGTCGGAGGATCGACTTGAGCGGGCGCCTCGGAGTCAAGGGGAGCTCTGGACCGTAGCCGGCCCGGAGCACCATTTGGGGAAACTCGTGGGGGCCGATGGCCTGGGCCAACTCCAGCCGGAGCTCCCGGTCCTCGATCGGTTGGTTGAGGAACGAGACCGAGATCCCGTCGGCGGTGAGCGAGAGCAGCACCCGCGCCAGGGCGCGGCCGGCGTCCACCCAGGCGGCCCGGGAATCGCTGGGGGTCCAGAGCACGGCGAGCACCGGACTGCCGGTCGCCAGCCGCCGGTCGTAGGCGGCCACCCCGTCGCCCAGGTCGAAGGTGCGAACCAACAGTGGGGCGAGCGGTCGGATGGCGGCCGGGGCCTTGCCGGCTTGCGCGGGAATCCCGTCAAGCCGTCGACTGCCGGTCGGGCGGAGCCAGCTCGCCAACTCCTGACGGAACTCGCGACTGGCCATCTGCCGGCGGTCCGCCTCGGTTACCAACCCGGCCAGCACCGATCGCTCCGCCGCGTCGCGAAGCACCCCGAGCCGGGCCCGCCGCTGAATGGCACGTCGCGACGCCCGCTCCAGCGCCAGCTCGGGAACCGCCCGCCGCTGGAAGGGCCGCCGGTTGGTGACCCGCCCGCCGATGGCCTCGAACAGATGCCGATCGCTGGGATCGACCCGATGCAGATCACCGAGATCGATCCGGGCCACCAGGAGGCTGCCCGGCCCTTCCGGCAGCATCTCGATCTGGGCGTCGTGGCCGAAGCGCCGGAGGGCCACCCAGAGGTGCTCCACCAGGGCACCGCAGCTGGCCAGCATCTCCCGGCCGTCGGGATCGGCCACCAGGAGCTGGCGGCGTCCATCGGCATGGACTTCGAGCCGGCCGCTCCGGACTCGGGCCCACCAGGGTTGCGTGTTATGAACCGAGGGAGCCCGCGAGGCGATCTGGAGCGCCGCCGAGAACTTCTCGCTCGGCGTGCCGGTGACCGGAAACTCGGCGATGGCCTCTTCGAACGGTTCCAGCCAGAGGTCGGCCATGAGGGCCTCCGTGGCTCATCGAGCCCCGCCCGGCCCCGACCGACGGGTCGAGATCCCGAGCATCGAATAGAGGGGGCACATTCCGGTCAGGGCAGTGCCAAGGGGAATCAACCCCAGCAGGGTCACGAACTTCCAGGGCGGATCCAGGGCACCGTAGAGCCCCAGCAGGAGCACACCGAGCAGCAGGCGAATCGCCCGATCCAGGCCTCCCACATTGCGCGTCATGGTACCTCCTTCGGGCCCGAGCCCGAGCCCGGCCATGATAGGGTAGATCCAGCGGCCTGAGCGAGCGGTGAGCGGGGCGTGAAGTCCGGTTCAGACGGCCTTCCGCTCAGCCCAGCCGGCGGTATCATCAGCCATGACCGCGATCGACGCCCTCCTCCCGCTCCCGGAACGAGCGTCCCTCCCGACGGCCCCCGGCAGCGTGGGGGCGACCCTCTGGCTGGCGGTGGCGGAACAGACCCGCCGCTTCCGCCGCCATGCCCGCTTGGTCCGCCTGGGCTCCGATCCCGAGGACCTCCACCAGCTCCGGGTGGCGCTCCGGCGGCTCCGGGCCGCCTTGACGCTCGGGCACGAGGCCCTCGACCTCCCCGCCCCGATCGACACGGCCCGGCTGGCCCGGCTCTGGGCCGATCGCTGGGCCGGCTCCGCGACCTCGACGTGGTGCTCGAGACGCTCGAGGACCTGGTCCCGGTCGCCAAGGGCGTCCAGGGCGATCTCCTGCAGCACGCGATCCGCCGGCTCAGGGCCCAGCGGCGGGCCGCCCGGCGACGGGTCCGCGACACGCTGGCCCATCCCGACCTGCAGCGGACCCAGCGATCGCTCCGGCGCTGGGTCCGCTCGCCCCGCTTCTTTCCCTTCGCCTATCGACCGGTCCGCGATGCGGCCGACCTCCTGCTCGACCCGGCGCGCGACCGGGTAACCCGGCACGAGGCCTGGACCCGCCCCACCCGGGGCGGCCGGCCGACCGCCGCCGACGACGACGGATGCCTGCACGACCTTCGCAAGGCGATCAAGGGGCTCCGCTACCGGGTGGAGATCCTGACCCGCCCCGTCGACCGCGAGCCCGACGCCAGCCTGGCGCGGCTCCGCCGGGATCCAGGACGTGCTCGGGGGGCTCCATGACCTGGCCAGTGTGGAACGGAAGGTAAGAAGCGGCGAGCCGGGACTGCTCGAGCCGCACCGCGGTCTGGTGGCCCGCCACCTGGCCCGCCGGCGGGCAGTTCTCCTGCGCCGCTGGGCGGCGATCCGCGCGGCCCGCGACTAGAGCGGGACGGTCAACACGGCACAGGGCGCCGCGTACAGGAGGTTCCGGGCGATCTCCGTCGGGCTCACGTATTTGGGCGGACCACCCCGCCGATAGCCGATCACCAGGACGTCCGCCCCGCTGGACGCCGCCTCCGCGAGCACCTCTTCGATTGGATCACCCTGCCGGATGGTGAGCGGGATCGGACCGAGCTCGATCATCGCCGCCGCCGCCCGATGCAGCACTTGATCGATCCGCACCGGCCGGCGCCCCGGCAGGACCGACGGCGCGCTGGGCTCCCCGGTCCCGCTCGGCCGGACCGTCACGGCCTCCACCACCGTGGCTCCCACCGTCCGCGCGAAGTCGAGCCCGACCCGCGCCACCCGGGCGCTCCGCTCCGTCGGATCCAACGCGAGCAGCACCGAGCGCAGCGTAGTGACTTCGGGGGGAACGAAGAGGATCGGCGTAGCCGAGCGCCGAACCAACCCGTCGGCCGTCGCGCCCAAGACGAGACGGCGGTCGGGGGCGCGAGGGCGGCGCCCGAGCACGATCAGATCGGCCGCTCGGAGCGTCGCGAACCGCCCAATCTCGATCCCCGCGATCCCGAACCCGACCGCCAACTCGGGCGGCTCGGGCAGCCCGTCGGTGGCGGCATCGCTCCCGAGCCAGCTCGAAAACCTGCCCAAGTCGTCCACCGGCGGCCCGTCCTTCACTCGGGTCGACACCAGACGTCCGGCCGGCAGCGGCCCCTCCGGCCGGACCGACTCCACGGTCAGGATCGCCAGGGTCGCGTGCAGCGCGCTCGCCAAGGCGCGCGCGGTCCGGACGGCGTGCCGCCCGCCCGGCGAGTCATCGGTTGCCACCAGCATGTGTTTGAGGTCCACCGACGTTGCAGCACTCCTTCCCTCGTAGCGAAACACTACCGGCGGCTCCATGAAGAGCGGGTGAAGCCTTCACTAAGATCGGCGCCAAGAGGCTCCCGACCCCGGTGCGAATCGGCCGCCGACCCCGTACTATTCTCCCATGCCGACTGGCGGCGCTTCCCACGAACGCATCGAGCGGCTCGTCCGCATCACTCCGGAGCTCGTCGGCGAGCTTCGGCTTGATCGGGTGCTCCAGCGGGTGGCCGACCTGGGCCGCGAAGTGCTCAGCGCGCGGTACAGCGCCATCGGCCTGCTCAATCCCGACAACGAGACGCTGGCCAGCTTCACCACTTCCGGCCTGGGCGACGCCGAGCGCGCCCGGATCGGGACCCTCCCCATCGGGCACGGTGTGTTGGGCCTGGTCATCCGGGAAGGCCAGATGGTCCGGCTGCCCGACATCCAGCGGCACCCGGCGTCGGTCGGCTTCCCGAAGCACCACCCGCCCATGAAGTCGTTCCTCGGCGTTCCGATCGTCGGGCGCCAGGGCGTGCTGGGCGACCTCTACCTCACCGAGAAGGTCGACGCCGCCGAGTTCAGCGACGAAGACGTGCACCTGGCCCAGCTCCTCGCCGCGATCATCGCCTCCGCCGTGGAAAACGCCCGCCTCTACGAGCGGACCGCGCATCTCCTCGAGGAGGTCCAGCAGCTCCACCGCTCCCGCGAGCGGTTCTTCGCGATGGTCAACCACGAACTCCGGAACGCCCTGGCCGCGGTCTACGGCTGGTCGGAGATGCTGGTCCGCCGGAAGGACCCCGAGACGGTGCCGCGGGGCGCATTCGAGATTCTCGAGGCGGCCGAGCAGGCGGTGGCGCTGGTGAACGACCTCCTCGACCTGAACCGTCTCGACGAGGACCGCCTGAAGCCGATCCTCAAAGTGGTCGACTGCTGCCAGCTGATCCAGACAGCGATCATCCGAATTACGCCCTCGGCGGACGAAAAACGGGTCACCTTCGGGACGCCCCCTCGAGACGTCCATCTGCTCTGCCATACCGACGCTCACCGGGTGGAGCAGATCCTGGTCAACGTCCTGACCAATGCCATCCGCCACACACCCGCCGGAAGCCAGATCGAGCTCACCGCGGAGGCGGTCGACGGTCGGGTCGAGATCACCGTGCTCGACCAGGGCGACGGGGTGGCCGAGGACGACGTGGAGCGGATCTTCGACATCTACTACACCACCGCGAACGCGGCCGAGACCGGCCGGGTGGGCTACGGCGTGGGGCTCCCCCTGTCCCGCCGGTTGGCTCGCGTCCTGGGCGGCGACCTGATCGCCGTCGCCCAGCCCGGCCATGGCGGCCGGTTCGCCCTGAGATTGCCGGCCGCGGGACCATGAGCTACTCTTCATAAAACCTTGACCCGGGGTTTAGAGGGGACCGAGTAAACTCTCCCTCACGATACCCTTGGGAAGGAAGACGACATGAAGATCCTCGTGGTGGAAGACGACCGGAAAGTCGCGGGCTTCATCGAGCAGGGCCTCAAGGAAGAGGGGTACGTCGTCGACGTTGCCCCCGACGGCGAGGAAGCCACCATGCTGGCCCACGTCTACGAGTACGACGTCATTTTGCTCGACGTCCTCCTTCCCAAGAAGAGCGGGTTTCAGGTCGCCGCGGAGCTCCGCCGCGAAGGGCGGAACACGCCCATCCTGATGCTGACCTCACGGGACTCGGTGGAAGACATCGTACGGGGGCTCGACGTCGGGGCCGACGACTATCTCACCAAGCCGTTCCGATTCGAGGAGCTCCTGGCCCGGCTCAGAGCGCTCCACCGCCGCGGCGGCGCCGACCGGCTGGAGGTCCTTCGCTACGGTCCGTTCGAGCTCGACCGGCTGCGGCACCAGGCCATGGCCAACGGCCAGCGGCTGGACCTGACGGCGAAGGAGTTCCAGCTCTTCGAGTACTTCATGCTCCATCCTGAAGAGGTGGTGCGGCGGACGACGCTCCTCGAGAAGGTCTGGGACATGCACTTCGACCCCGAGAGCAATGTCGTCGACGTGCACGTCGGTAACCTCCGCCGCAAGCTCGCCAAGCACGTGAACGACCCCCGGGTCGAAACGGTGCGCGGGGTCGGCTTCTGCCTCCGACACGCGGAGGCGGCGGTCAAGGTCGGTCGGCACTAAGAGAGGCCCCGTGCGTCACGCCATCCGTCCCGCCGCGGCCGGCGGTGTGATCCTCGCGGGGCTTCTGGCCCCGCGAGTCGTATCCGCCCCTTCCGCCCGCACCATCGTCTGGATGGTGGGGCTGGTCGTGTTGGGAACTCCCATCGTGGTCGCGACGATCCGCGGGATGCTGCGGGGGCGCTACGCGGCCGACATCGTCGCCTCGCTGGCCGTGGTCGCGGCGGTCGTGCTGGTCCAGCCGTTCGCGGGGATGGTGATCGTGCTGATGCAAACCGGCGGCGAGGCCCTGGAGGACTACGCCGCCCGCCGGGCGTCACGCGCAGTGGAGCAGCTCGAAGCCGAGGCCCCCGTCATCGCCCACCAGGTGGTGCTCGACGGGATCGTGGACGTACCGGTGGACCAGGTCGTCGTCGGCGACCGGGTTCTGGTGCGTCCGGGTGAGATGGTGCCCTGCGACGGCCGGGTGATCGCCGGGCGGTCGGGCGTGGACACATCGCGGCTCACCGGTGAGCCGCTCCCTCTCGCCGCCGAGGCGGGCACCGCTCTCTCGAGCGGGGTGGTGAACCTGGACGGGCCGCTGACGGTCGAGGTAACCGCCGTCGCCGCCATGAGCCTCTACAACCGGATCGTGGAGCTGGTCAGGAGCGCGCAGGAGAGCAAGGCCCCGCTCCAACGGCTGGCCGACCGGGCGGCGATCTGGTTCACGCCTCTCACCATCGTCGTCTGCCTGGTTACCTGGCTCGCGTCGGGCGACCCGACCCGGGTGCTGGCCGTCCTGGTGATCGCCACCCCCTGCCCCCTGATTCTGGCGGCGCCGGTCGCCTTCCTGGGCGGAATCAACCGGGCCGCCAAGCACCAGATCATCGTCCGGCACGGCGGCGCGCTGGAGCAGCTGGCCCAAATCGACACCGCGGTGTTCGACAAGACCGGGACCGTGACCCTGGGCCGGCCGATCGTGACCCGGATCGACGCCCTCCCGCCGTTCGAGGAGACCGAGCTCTACCGTCTGGCCGGCGCGGTGGAGCAGGGATCCGGCCACCTGCTGGCCACGACCGTGGTCGAGGCGGCGCTCGCCCGATGCGGCCCGCTGCCGCCGGCCGAGCACGTGGTCGAAGCGGCGGGGCGGGGGGTGGCCGGGTCAGTCGACGGCCACCAGGTGACGGTCGGGGCACTGAGCCTGCTTCGGGAGTGGGAGCCGGCCGCGGCGGCTGGCTTCGCCGAGCAGGAGCCGAGCCTCGGCCTCCGCGGCTACATCGCGGTGGACGGCCGGGCCGCCGGGATCATCAACTACGCGGACCGGCTCCGGTCCAACGCGGCCGCGGTGGTCCGCGCCCTCGGTGATCTCGGAGTCAAGCGCGTCCTCCTGCTCTCCGGCGATCGGACCGCCAACGTGACGGCGACGGCCGAGGCCCTCGGCATCACCGAGGCCCGGGGCGACCTCCTCCCCCAGGACAAGGTGGCCCTGGTGGCCCGGCTCACCAAGCTGGGACGACGGGTGCTCATGGTGGGCGACGGCGCCAACGACGCGCCCGCCCTGAGCGCCGCGGGTGTCGGCCTCGCGCTCGCCGGCTCGGGTGGCGGGATCAGCGCCGAAGCGGCGGACATCGTACTCCTCGTCGACGACCTGGGCCGCGTGCCCGAGGCGGTAGCCATCGCCCGGCGGACCATGCAGATCGCCCGGCAGTCGATCGGCGTAGGACTGGGACTGAGCGCCGCCGGGATGCTCTTCGCCGCCTTTGGCTTCGTGGCGCCGCCGATCGGGGCCCTCATCCAGGAGGCCATCGACGTGGCGGTGATCCTCAATGCCCTCCGGGTCGTTCGGGCCGGCCCCGCCGAGCAGGCCCTGCACCAGGCCGCAGCGGCCCGGGCGTCGGAAGCCGCTGAACGAGATGCGATCGCTGAAGATCCGTTCACGCCGGCCTTATGATCGCTTTATCGACCGATGGCCATCTTGCAAGGTTTCGTGACCGCCAGAAGATGTCTCCTTCACCTTCTCGGGAGCGGCGATGAACGCCCGACTCGATAACTTCACGTACGACGACGCAATCGTCCGGAAGTTCCTCTTCGCCACGTTCATCTGGGGCCTGGTCGGGATGCTGGTGGGGCTGCTGATCGCCCTCGAGCTGACCTATCCCGCCATCAACGGCGGGCTGCCCTGGATCAGTTTCGGCCGGCTCCGGCCGCTCCACACGAACGCGGTGATCTTCGCGTTCGCGGGGAACGCCTTTTTCTGCGGCGCGTACTACTCCACCCAACGGCTCCTCAAGGCGCGGATGTTCAGCGACCTGCTGAGCAAGCTCCACTTCTGGGGCTGGCAGCTGATCATCGTGTTGGCGGCGATCACCCTGCCCCTTGGCTTCACCCAGGCCAAGGAATACGCCGAGCTGGAGTGGCCGATCGACATCCTGATCGCGATCGTCTGGGTGATTTTCGCGGTCAACTTCTTCGGCACCATCGCCAAGCGCCGGGAACGGCATCTGTACGTCGCGATCTGGTTCTACATCGCCAGCATCATCACCGTCGCGATCCTGCACATCTTCAACAACCTCTCGATCCCGGCCGGGCCCTTCAAGAGCTACTCGATCTACGCGGGCGTCCAGGACGCCTTCATGCAGTGGTGGTATGGACACAACGCCGTAGCCTTCTTCCTGACCACGCCGTTCCTCGGCCTGATGTACTACTTCATGCCGAAGGCGGCCGACCGGCCGGTGTTCAGCTACCGGCTCTCGATCCTCCACTTCTGGACCTTGGTCTTCCTCTACATCTGGGCCGGCCCGCACCATCTCCACTACACCGCGCTCCCCGAGTGGGCCTCCACGGTGGGCATGCTCTTCTCGGTGATGCTCTGGGCCCCGTCGTGGGGTGGCATGGTCAACGGCCTGCTGACCCTTCGGGGGGCCTGGCGGAAGGTGGTCGAGGATCCGGTCCTCAAGTTCTTCGTGGTGGCGGTCACCGCCTACGGCATGGCGACGTTCGAAGGACCGATGCTCTCCATCAAGAGCGTGAACGGCCTGGCCCACTACACCGACTGGATCATCGCCCACGTCCACACCGGCGCCCTGGGGTGGAACGGCCTCCTGACTTTCGGCATGATCTACTGGCTCCTGCCGCGGCTCTTCCAGACCAAGCTGCACAGCCAGAAGCTGGCCGAGGTCCACTTCTGGCTGGCGACCTTCGGCATGATCCTCTACGCCGCCGCGATCTACAGCGCCGGCCTGACGCAGGGCCTCATGTGGCGGGCGTTCGACCAGACCGGGAGGCTGGTCTTCCCCGACTTCGTCGAGACCACCGTCAAGCTGATGCCGATGTACCTGGTCCGGGCCGCGGGCGGCACGCTCTACATCCTCGGGATGGTCCTCTTCGGCTACAACATTCTCAAGACCTGGCTGGCCCGACCGGCCACCTACGAGGAGCCGGTGATCCAGGCCGCGCCGCTCACCGCGCTGACCGGGACGCCGACGCCCGCGACCGGCGGCCTCTGGGCCCGCTTCGCCCGGGCCGGCTGGCACCGGAAGTGGGAGGCGCTGCCGCTCACCTTCACCGTGCTGGTCACGGTCGCCGTGGTGGTGGCCTCGCTGTTCGAGATCGTCCCCACCTTCCTGATTCGCTCCAACGTCCCGACCATCGCGTCGGTCAAGCCCTATACGCCTCTGGAGCTGGCCGGACGCGACATCTACATCCGGGAAGGGTGCTTCAACTGCCACTCGCAGATGATCCGGCCCTTCCGCTGGGAGACCGAGCGGTACGGCGAATACTCGAAGCCGGGCGAGTTCGTCTACGACCACCCGTTCCTCTGGGGCTCCCGGCGGATCGGGCCGGACCTGGCGCGCGAGGGTGGCAAGTATCCCGATCTCTGGCACGTTCGGCACATGGAGGATCCCCGGTCGATCACGGCCCAGTCGATCATGCCGGCCTATCCCTGGCTGCTCCGGAACCAGCTCGACTTCGCCTCGATCCAGTCCCGGGTCGACGCGATGGCCATGCTGGGAGTGCCCTACGGCGACGCCGTGAACCGGGCGCCCGAGATGGCGCGGACCCAGGCCACCACCCTGGCCCAGAGTATCGCGGCCCAGGGCGGCCCGGCCGACCTCCAGAACAAGGAGATCATCGCGCTGGTCGCGTACCTCCAGCGCCTTGGCAAGGACATCAAGCTGGCGCATGCCGGGACCGCGCCAGCCGGCGCCCAGCCGGCCGGAGGGCAGTGAGATGCGACTGACCGACATCATGAGCGGGGCCGGCCTGGCCGGCTACGCGGTCGTCGCCATGGTGATCTTCATCGTCGCCTTCGTCGCGCTCATCATCTGGATCTTCCGGCCGTCGCGCCGGCGGGAGCTGGAAGCCGACGGGGAAATTCCGTTCAAGGACGGGGAGTCCAGCTTCAGGCAAGGGGATTCCGCGCCCGACAACCCCACGCCAGGAGGACGGCGATGAGCCGGGAGTCCGAGCAGGATCGGCTGCTGGACCACGAGTACGATGGCATCCAGGAGTACGACAATCCGATGCCCCGGTGGTGGCTCGCGACGTTCTGGGTGACGATTCTCTTCTCGATCCTGTACGCGCTGAACGTGCCGTACATCGGGAACGGCAAGGGTCGGATCGCCGACTACGAGGCCGACATGGCCGAAGCGGCCAAGCTCGCCGCCGCCAACGACCCGCTGGCCGGGATGACCTCGGCCAAGGTGCTGGCCGCGTCGACCGACGCCACGACCCACGCGCTGGGCAAGGCGACCTTCACCCAGATGTGCACGCCGTGTCACGGCCCGGACGGCGGCGGCGTGATCGGTCCCAACCTGACCGACAACTACTACATCCACGGGGGCCGGCCGATCGACCTGATGCGGACCATCGTGGAGGGGGTGGCGGCCAAGGGCATGCCGGCTTGGGGCAAGATCCTCAAGCCGGATCAGCTGCTGGCCGTGGCCGGATACGTCGTGTCGCTCCGCGGCACCACTCCGGCCAAGCCCAAAGCCCCCGAGGGGACGCCCCTCGACACGACCGCGGTCCAGGCTGACACCGGGGCGGCCAGGTAAGGCCGGCCGGGCCGGAACGGAAAGACGGGTAGGAACGATGTCGCACGCCAACGCCCCGGAACGAGTCCTCTCGACACTCAACGTCGATGGGTCGCGCCGTTGGCTCCGCCCGAAGCTCGCCACCGGACACTTCTGGCATCGGCGGCGGGTGGTGGCCTACCTCCTGATGTTCGTGTTCTTCGCCATCCCCTACATCCCGTTCCGGGCAAGCCGCTGATCCTGCTCGACATCCCGCGGCGCGAGTTCACGATCTTCGGGACCACCTTCCTGCCGACCGACACCCTGCTGTTCATGTTGCTCTTCCTGAGCATCCTGATCGGGATCTTCCTGCTCACCGCGCTCTTCGGGCGGGTCTGGTGCGGCTGGACCTGCCCCCAGACGGTATACATGGAGTTCCTCTTCCGGCCGATCGAGCGGTTCTTCGAGGGCGGCCGGAGCGGGAGCCTCGCGATGGACAGGCGGCGGAAGCTCTACCCGAGGCGACTCGCCAAGTACGGCGTCTACCTCCTGCTCTCGCTCTTCCTCGCCCACACCTTCCTGGCCTATTTCGTCGGGATCGACACCCTGGTCCGCTGGGTCCAGCTCTCGCCGGTCCAGCACCCGACCGCGTTCTTCGTGATGGCCGCGACGACGGGCGCGATCTTCTTCGACTTCACCTACTTCCGCGAGCAGACCTGCCTGGTCGCCTGCCCCTACGGTCGGCTCCAGTCGGTGCTGCTCGACCGGCAATCGCTGATCGTCGGCTACGACCCCGGCCGCGGTGAGCCTCGGGCCCGGGGCAAGGACCGTCCCAGCGACGCCGGCGACTGCATCGACTGCGGTGCCTGCGTGCTGACCTGCCCCACCGGCATCGACATCCGCGACGGGCTCCAGATGGAGTGCATCCACTGCACCCAGTGCGCCGACGCCTGCGACGACATCATGGATCGGGTCGGGAAACCGCGCGGCCTGATCCGCTACACGTCGCGCGACCGGCTCGAGGGCAAGGGGAGCCGCCTGCTCCGGCCCCGCGTGGTCCTCTATCCGGCCGCGCTGGCCCTCTCCTTCGGCGCCTTCCTCTTCTTCCTGGGCACGAAGCAGGACACCGACGTGACCGTCCTCCGGGGCATCGGCGCGCCCTTCACGGTCGAGACCGACGGCCGGATCCTGAACCAGATCCGGGTCCGGATTACCAACCGGACCAAGACGGCTCGCCAGTATCGGATCAGCCTCGAAGGCGTGGACGCTCAAGTCGTCATGGCCGAGAACCCGGTCCCGGTCGGGCCCGGGGAGATCGCCACCACCAGCCTGTTCGTCGAAGTGGCGCCCGCCGTCTTCCACGACGGCGCCCGGTCGGTTGCGATCAAGGTGTCGGACGGGGCATCCTTCACCGGGACCTACCCCTACAACCTCGTGGGCCCGGAAGACGAAGGCGCCGACGACAACGCCCACCCGGAGGCGCACTGATGCAAGCCGGTCGATGGTGGCCCCTCTCGATCGCCGGGGTCCTGGGCCTGACGGTCGTCGCCAACGGCTTCCTGCTCTATGAAGCCACCAAGACCGATACCGAAGCGGTCGAGCCCGACTACTACCGGAAAGCCGTGAATTGGGATTCGGCCATGGCTCAGGCCCGGGAGAACGTGGTCCTGGCCTGGCAGGTGCGGGGCCGGCTCGATCCCGGCGGCGAGCTGACGCTCCGCCTGACCGATTCCACCGGCACCCCGCTGGACGGCGCGCGGGTGGCGGTCGAAGGCTTCGCCCTGGCCCAGGCCGCCGAGTTCTACCACGCCACCCTGGCGCTGGAGTCGGCCGGAACCTACGAAGGCACCATCCCCCGACCACATGGTGGACTGCACGAAGTCCGGGTGACCGTCATCCGTGGCTCCGACCGGTTCACGGCCGTGCTGCGCGGCACGCCGGGAGATCGGTTGGTCCCGCGGGCCTGATGCTCTGGGCCGTCTTCGTCGCCAGTCTGCTGGGCAGCGTCCACTGCGCCGCCATGTGCGGCCCGCTTGCGGCCGCCGCGGAGGCCGGTCGGGGCCGGGCCTGGAGCCGGCTCGCCTATCACGGCGGCCGGCTCGTCGTCTACCTGGCCCTCGGTGCGCTGGCCGGCGCCGCGGGCGGCCTGCTCGACCGGTTCGGCCTCCGGCTTGGCTGGTCGGCGTCGGCGGCCCGGATCGCCGGGGTCGTGCTGATTGCCTTCGGTCTCGTCACCCTCCTTCGGAGCCTCGGCCTCCGGCTCGGGCGGCGCGATCCGCTCGCCAGGTTCACCGCCGGGCTCTATCGACGGCTGAGCCAGGTGCCGCCCGCGGCCCGCGGTGTCACCCTCGGCGCCGCCTCCGCCCTCCTCCCCTGCGGGTGGCTCTACGCCTTCGTGGCGGCGGCCGGCGGCACCGGGTCGCCGGTCCAGGGCTCCCTGGCGATGGCGGTGTTCTGGACCGGCACCGTGCCGGCGGTCGCCACGGCCGGCCTCCTGCTTCAGCGGGTCACGGGGTCACTCCGGAGGCGGCTCCCGGCCGTCACCGCGTTCGCCCTGATCGCGATCGGCCTGCTGGCCGCCCTCGGCCGAGCCCCGGGCCACCACGCCACCATCACCGCCACCCTCCCCGCCGGGGCCCATGACGCCGCGCCTCGCTGACCCAGGCGCTCCACCCCGGGCTGAGGCGACCTGCGCGCACTGCACCCTGCCGGTGCCCGCCGGTCTCATCGTTCCCGACGAGGACTACCAGTTCTGCTGCGCCGGGTGCCGGACGGCCTGGGCCATCCTCCACGACACCGGGCTCGACGCCTACTACCGCTTCGGCGAGCGCCGCGAGCTGGCGGTGCGGACCAGCGGACGGAGCTTCGACGAGTTCGATCACGACGCCTTCCAGTCGCTCTACGTGGCCCTCCGTCCCGATGGGCTGGCCGAGACCGAGCTCTACCTGGAGGGGGTCCACTGCGCCTCCTGCGTGTGGCTGGTGGAGCGGGTGCCCCTCGCGGTGCCCGGCGCCGCCTCCGCCGAGCTCAACGTGGGACGTTCGCTGGCCCGGATCCGGTGGGACCCCGCTCGGACCTCGCTCGCCGCCATTGCCCGGTTCCTCGACTCGATTGGTTACCGCCCGCACCCCTACCGGGGCGGTCGGGCCGACCAGCTCCGTCGGGCCGAGGATCGGGCCATGCTGGTCCGGATCGGGGTGGCCGGCGCCCTGGCCGGCAACATCATGCTGGTGGCCGCCGCGCTCTACGCCGGATGGTTCGGCGCGATGGCGCCCGAGGACATCGACTACTTCCGCTGGGTGAGCCTCCTCCTCACTCTCCCCGCCCTGCTCTGGCCGGGCCAGCTGTTCTTCCGCGGTGCCCTGGCTGCGATCCGGACCCGGCGGCTCCACATGGACGTTCCCGTCGCGCTGGCCCTCGTGGCCGGGTTCGGACGGGGCGCCATCAACACCATCACCGGCACCGGGCCGATCTACTTCGACGGCGTCGCCAGCCTGATCTTCCTGCTCCTGGTCGGTCGCTTCCTCCAGCAGCGGGCCCAGCGGGCCGCCACCGACTCGGCCGAGCTGCTCTATGGGATGACGCCCTCGTCGGCCCGGCTGGTCGACGGCGAGACGATCCGGGAGATCCCGACCGAAGCGCTGGTCCCCGAGATGACCGTCGAGGTGCGCGCCGGGGAGACCGTGCCCGCCGACGGCGTGATCACGGCCGGCGAGTCCGCCATCGACCTCTCGCTCCTCACCGGCGAGTCCCGCCCGGTCGCGGTCGGCCCCCGGAGCGAGGTCTTCGCTGGTACCCTGAACCGGAGCGCGGCGCTCCGGGTCCGGGTCACCCGCGCGGGCGAGTCCAGCCGGCTCGGCCGTCTTCTCCGGGAGGTCGAAGCCGGAGCCCGCCGCCGGGCGCCGGTGGTGCAGCTGGCCGATCGCCTGGCCGGGTGGTTCGTGCTGACGGTGCTGGTGCTGGCGGCGGTCACCTGGATGGCCGCCTACCGAGCGGGCGCACCCGACGCGCTCGACCGGGCCATCGCGCTCCTGATCGTGACCTGCCCCTGCGCCCTGGCCCTGGCGACGCCGCTGGCCACCACCGTCGCGGTGGGTCGGGCCGCCCGGGCCGGGATCCTGATCCGCGGCGCCGACGCGCTCCAGTCGCTTGCCCGCCCCGGCCGACTGCTGCTCGACAAGACCGGGACCCTGACCGAGGGCCGACTTCGGCTGGTCGCCTGGGTCGGCGACGACGACATCCGCCCCGACGTGCTGGCCCTGGAGCGGCACTCGAGCCACCCGCTGGCCCGGGCCTTCGTCGAGGCGTGGCCCGGACTCCACGAGACCCCGGCCGACCGGGTTACTCATACCCTGGGCGGTGGCTTGGTCGGCACGGTCCGGGGACGGGAGCTCGTGGTCGGCGCTCCGGCATTCGTCCTGGCCCGGGCCGCCGATCCCGACGGGGTGGCCAACCGAATGCCCGACCATCTCACGCCGGTGCTCGTCGCTGACGCCGGCCGAGTGGTGGCCGCAGCGGCGTTCGGCGATCCGCTCCGGGAGGACAGCCGCCCGACCCTAGACCGGCTTCGACGCCGTGGATGGGAGGTCGGCATCCTCTCCGGCGACGCGCCCGCCGTCGTGGCCGAGGTCGCTCGCTCCCTCGCGATCGCCCCCGAGGCCGCTCGGGGCGGGGTCACCCCCGAAGGCAAGCTGGCCGCAGTCGAGCGGGCCCTGACCCGGGGACCCACCGTGATGGTCGGCGACGGCGTCAACGACGCGGCCGCCATCGCCCGGGCCACGGTCGGGATCGGCGTCCACGGCGGCGCCGAGGCCTCACTCGCCGCGGCCGACGTCTACCTCGCCCAGCCCGGCATGGCCCCGCTCGGCGGACTGATCGAAGGCGCCGAGCGGACCATGCGCGTCATCCACCGGCTGATCGGCCTGTCGCTCGCCTACAACGTGGTCGGCGCCTGGCTGGCCATGACCGGACGGGTCAACCCGCTCATCGCGGCCATTCTGATGCCGGTGAGCTCGCTCACCGTGGTGTTGCTCGCCTGGCGAAGCCGCACCTTCACGGTTCCCCGGTGAGCGTCCTCCTCCTGCTCCTGCCCGTGGCCCTGGCCATCGTGGCCGTCGCCATCGGCGCCTTCGTCTGGGCGGCCCGGCGCGGCCAGTTCGACGACCTCGACACCCCCGCGCTCCGAGTGCTCCACGACGACGAGCCCGCCGGCCGGCGGGACGGCCGGCCGGCACCCGAGCCCGACCGGTCCGACCCCCCGGCCTGACCCGATGGCCGACTTCGTCGTGGTCGGAGCCGGCTCCGCCGGCGCGGCGGTGGCAAGCCGGTTATCCGAGGACCCATCGCTCCAAGTCGTGCTCCTCGAGGCCGGCCCCGCTCGCGTCCCCCGCGAGAGCCGGATCCCGGCGGCGTTCTCGCGCCTCTTCAAGACTCGGTGGGACTGGGCCTTCGAGACCGAGCCCGAGCCGGAGCTCGCCGCCCGGCGCCTCTACTGGCCCCGCGGCCGGCTCCTCGGCGGGTCGAGTGCCATCAATGCCATGATCTGGACCCGTCCGGCCCGCGAGGACTTCGACCGCTGGGTCGAGCTGGGCGCGGCGGGATGGGCCTGGGACGACGTGGCGCCCGCCTTCGAGCGGGCGGAGCGAGCGGAATCCGATCACGCGTCGGGGATTCCGATCGCCGAGCTCCGCACCGTGAATCCGATCGCAGCGGCGTTCGTCGCGGCGGGGCTGGCCCACGGCCTCCTGCCGAACGACGGTTTCGCCTCCGGTTCGCTCGACGGGGTGGGGCTCTTCCGGGTCACGCAGCGTCGCGGGGCCCGGGTCAGCGCGGCCGACGGCTACCTCACCCCCGCTGCCGGCCGGCCGAACCTCACCGTCCTCACCGACGCAACCGCCCACTGGATCCGGTTCGACGGCCGCCGGGCCGTGGGGGTCGCCTTTCGCCGGGCCGGCACCACCAGCGTGACCGAGGTCCGGGGCCGTGTGGTGCTCGCGACTGGAGCGATTGGGTCGCCGCTGCTGCTGCTCCGTTCGGGGGTCGGCCCCGCGGAAGACCTCGAGCCCTTGGGAATCGCGGTGCACCACGAGCTGCCGGGAGTCGGCGGCAACCTCCAGGACCACCTCGCCATCGGCGCCCTGTTCGAGTGCCCGAAGCCGGTCACCCTCGACCGGGCCGAAGGACTGTTCAGCGTGCTCCGGTATCTCGTCCGGCGGACCGGTCCCCTCACTTCCAATGTGGCGGAGGCCGGCGCCTTCGTGCGGCTCGAGCGGGGCGGCCGGGCGCCCGACGTGGAACTCCTGGTCGCTCCGACCTTCTTCGTGGACCACGGTTTCACGAAGCTCCCCGGCTCCGGGTTTACCGTGGCCGCCATCCTCCAGCACCCCGAGAGCCGCGGGCGGATCGGCCTCACCTCGGCCGACCCCGAGGCGCCGCCGGCCATCCGCCCTCGGTACCTCTCCGCCCCCGCCGATCTGCCCCGCCTCTTGGCGGGACTCAAGCTGGCCCGACACCTCGGCCGAGCGCCGGAGCTGGCCGAGTTCCGGAGCGACGAGGTTCTGCCGGGCAAGGAGCCGCTGGAGCCGTTCATCCGCCATCGGGCGGAGACGCTGTACCACCCGGTCGGCACCTGCCGGATCGGCCAGGGGTCCGAGGCCGTGGTGTCCGAGCGGCTCCAGGTTCGGGGCCTCGAGAATCTGTGGGTCGCCGACGCGTCCGTCATGCCGGCCATTCCGACCGGTCACACCCACGCGCCTTCGGTGATGATCGGGGAGCGGGCGGCCGAGCTGATTCGCGCGGACGCCCGCTGAGGGTGGGTCAGTCTCGGAAGAGGGCCCGCCGCTCCAGGTAGGCCTCGCGCTCCCGGAGGATCGCGTTGACCAAGGGCGCGGAGTCGAAGCGGACCGGGTCGGTGCACGGGAGCCCGGTCTCCTCCGACGCCGCCCGACACGCGGCCTGGGCGGCCTCGGGAGACAGGTCGTAGGTGTTGAGCGAGATCCCGATGACCCGAGTGGGGTGGACGGCCGAGCCGATCAGCTCGTACATCTCCACGTACTTGGACAGGGGCGGAATCCGGAGCCAGGGTGTGGTCCGGTACTCCCCGATGTGGTCCCGGCTGGCTTGATGGCAAAGGATCATCGCATCGGGGCAGGAGCCGTGGAGCAACCCGAGCGTCACCCCGGAGTAGCCCGGATGGTTGATGCTCCCCTGCCCTTCGACCATCACGATGTCGGCATCCTTGGCGCCCCGAAGCACCAACTCCTCGGCGGCGCCACCGATGAAGTCCGCCACCACCGCATCCACGGCGGTGCCCCACCCCTCGATGAAGATGCCGGTCTGGCCGGTCGCAACGAAGTTGGTCCTGACCTTCCGGGCCTTGAGAGCTTGGGTCAGCTGAAGCTGCGCGGTCATCTTGCCGACGTTGCAGTCCGTGCCGACGGTCAGGATCACGAACGGCTCGACCAGGCGGGCCTGCCCGGCCGCAATCAGCAGGTTGGCAGGCGCCTTCCGGGCGTCGGTGATCGTCCGGCCGTGTTTGGCCGCCGCGGCGGCCAGCACGGGATCGTCGCCGAGGAAGGTGTGGAGTCCGCTGATCAGGTCACACCCCGCCTCCAACGACTTGACCAGCCACCCCCGCCACTCGTCGGGCAGCCGCCCGCCGGCCGGGGCGATGCCGATCATCACCGCGTTGGGCTTGAGGGCCAGCCCGGCCTCGATCGAGCCGACGATCGGGGTGGGGCCGCCGAAGCCCAGAATGTCCTGGACGGTCTTGCCGGCGGTTTGCCGGTCCACAACCCCGACCACCCGCTGGGGATGATATCGGATCACCGAGTTGGCCGTCTTCGACTCCAACGGGTGGAAGTTGCCGTCGGCGATGATGAGGTAGCGAGGCTCGGGCATGGGTCGTCGTTCTCGGGATGCGGATGCCGGGGCCAGCCCGGGCTTCGTATACAGAATTGTATGCTAAACCCGGCCCGGGTCAAGCGACCAAGCTGTAACGCCGAGCGGGCGGGGATTCCCCCCCGCCCGCTCGAGGCCCCCGGCTCGGCCGGGGTCAGTGAGCGTCGGTTTCGTCCTCGACGACCTCGGCGTCGTCGACCTGGTCGGCACCCTTCCCGATCTGCTTGGCAGCTTCACCCTTGCCCAGGAGCCCCATCTTGCTCTTGAGGTCGATGAGCTGCTGGTCGGCCGAGCCCTTGTACTCCAGCTGCTTGAACTGGGCGGTCAGGTCGTCGGTCTGGAACTCCTGCTGGAGCTCCGCCGCGGCCAGCGCCTTCCGTTCGATTGCCTCGATCTTTTCGGCCACCCGATCGAACGACTCGAAGGCGCTCTTGTCCGACATCCCGGCCATGGTTTCCTGGATCCGCTGCTGGGCCTCCGCCCGCTTGGCCCGGGCCACCAGGATGTTCTTCTTCCGCTTGGCCTCTTCGATCTTGTCGTTGAGCTGGCGAAGTTGGAGCTTCAGCGTCTCCGTGTCGGCCTTGTGCTTGAGCCAGGTCTCGTGGAGGCTCTGCGCGCCCTGGAGCGCCTCGTTGTAGCGGAGGAGGGCCTGCTTGGCGAGGTCGTCGCGTCCCTCCTGCACCGCGAGCATGGCCCGGCGCTCCCAGTCCTCGGCCTGCTTGCGGAGGCCTTCGGCGTCAGCCTGGAGCTTCTTCTCGTCGGCAATCGCCCCGGCCGCTTCCTGCTTGGCTTTGGCCAGGTTCGACTTCATGTCGAGAATTAGCTGGTTCAACATCTTCTCCGGGTTCTCGGCCCGGGAGATCAAGTCGTTGATGTTCGACTTGAGCATCGTCGAGAAGCGTTCGAAGATCCCCATCGGATCGTTACCTTTCCCGGTACGGGGCGAGGGCGCCCAGGTGCGAGGCGAGCGCGAGGGTGAGCGAGTCGAAGCTCGCCTCGAACTCGGAGTAGTCGAGGTTTTCGAGCTCGAGCGTGTCGGTGAGCACCACGTGCTCGCCTTCGAGGCCGTACGACCCATGTACCAGGTCGCGGGCATTGAGCTCGAGGAGCTGGCGGAACAGTCCGCCTCGCCTGCCGGCGTCTCCCGGGGGCTCCATGACCCGAACCCGGAGGATCACCACCGGCGGCGAATAGCTCACGACCACCTCGGCCCCTTGGGGGGTTCGCACCACCCAGATACCGGGCTCGATTTCCTTCGCGTCGGCCGATCCACCCTCCAGCCGATCGATGAACGACTGCAGATCATCCTTCGTAATCATTCGGCGTTCCTCCGAGACGGAAGATAACGGGGGGTTCAGCTACCCGCCCGCTCGCTTTCTCGCGCCTGCGCCAGCAATCGCTCCGAGAAATCCACCCGTTCCTCGAGCTCCAACACCCGGGAGCGCAGATCGTCGAGCTCGTTCAGCACCGTCTCCGGCGGGAGCTCGCCGGACACGGTCTCTCCCTGGATTCGCCGGGCCAGGGCCTGCCCCAGCGGTCCCCGCAGCACGATCGTCGCGGCGATGGCACCGATGACGGTCACCGGGATGGCGTAGTCGTCACCAATGGCGACGCCGAGGACGACGTGGGCGGTGAGCAGCGCGACGCCCACGATGGCCATGGCCAGCAGCGACCGATCACGCCCCATCGGCTCCCCTCTCTTTCGCGATCATCGGGCCTCCTCAGACCGGGGTCGGTGCGCGGGGTTCGGCCGGCAGCTCGACCTGGGCGCCTCGGGCCAGCAGCCGCTCCGTGAAGTCGACCCGTTCCTCCAGCTCCACCATCCGGGCGTGCACGGCTTCGAGCTCCTCCAGCCGCGCTTCCAGATCGGCCACCCGCTCGGCCGCCATCTGGCCGGTGGAAAGCCCGGCCGGCTCGCCGCCCCGCTTGAGCGCCAAGTGGCGTCGGAGGCCCAGGATCACGAATGAGGTCGCGATGATCAGCCCGACCGCCTCGATCGGTCCGTCCCCGGCAGCCACGGAGCCGACCAGCGCCAGCGTCACGCCGGCCTGGATCACGACGTCCACGAAGTCGACGCCGACGGCCCGGCGGAACGAGGTCACCGGGGCAGCTCCTTGCGCTCGCGGACCTGCGCCAGGAGGCGCTCCGCGAAGTCGACCCGCTCCGCCAGCTCGTGCCGCTCCACCTCCGCTTCGGCCAAGCGCACTTCGAGCTCGGTAACCCGGCCCTCCAGTCCCTCCGGCGCCACCTGTCCCCCATCGAGTCGGCGGGCGATGGCTTTGCCGATCGGCCCCCGAAAGATGAGAACCGCTCCCGCCACGACGAAGAAGACCAGCCCCATGACCATCGGCGCGACATCGTTCGGATTCACGCGTCCTCCCCCCTCCGAAGCGGCTCACCGGTTCGCTGAGTCAAGAGCCGCTCCGAAAAGTCCATTCGTTCCTCGAGCTCCAGCACCCGCTGCTCCACCACCTCGAGCTCCGCCACACGGGCCCGGAGCGCCTCGATCTCACCCCGGGCCTCCTGGTCGGCCCCGCCGCCGCCCCGCTCGAGCCGGCGAGCCCAGGCCCGAACCAGAGGCCACAGCAGGAACGCTCCGACGATTACCACCACCACCGAGATGATCGCCTCGACCGGGGGGCCGCTCCCGACGAACACCTGGGGCATGTCCGGGGGCAGCGGCGGCAGCGGCGGCAGCGGCGCCTGCTGGACCAGGGATCGAAGCCCGAGCCCGATCATACCGGCGTCTCATGCCCGACGCCGGGAAGCCGACCGCCGTCCCGGGCATCGGTGAGCAATCGTTCCGTGAAGTCGAGCCGCTCCTCCACCTCGAGGAGCCGGGTCCGGAGGTCGTCGATCTCCATGGCCTGGCCCCGAAGCGCCTCGACCTCGTCGGGCTCGAGCCCCGGCGGCGCCGACCGGGAGTTGATCCGCCGAGCCATCCCGTTGATCACGGTGAACGCGGCGTAGCTGAACGCCCCGGTCAGCGCGAGTCCCATCATCACGCCCAGAAAGGTCACGGCATCACGGTTCATCCGCGTTCCGCCTCCGAACGCTGCGCCAGTAGTCGCTCGCTGAAGTCGAGCCGCTCTTCCGCATCCAGCAGCCGCTGCTGGACGTGCTCGAGCTGCTGCCGGAGATCCTCGACCTCGCCCAGCACCTCGGGGCCAGCGCCCGCACCGCCCGAGAGCCGTCGGGCGAGTGCCTGACCAACCGGCCCGCGGAAGATCTTCACGACCGCGACGGCCAGAAAGCCGACAACGACGATGCCCGAAAGCATGCCGGCAATCGAAACGATCACGTCACTAAACATCTGCCCGGGAATGCCTCAAGTATTTGCCATCATTGAGGTTGGTCGATCGATGCCGAGATCTGGTCTCCGGCTCGTCGACTCGAAGGGGTGTACGTTCAAACGTTCCAAAATGTTTCAGCGCTCGTCCTTACGCCATGTCCACTCGGGCGATCTGGGCGAGAGAGATCGCGATCTCGACATCGTCCGCCCCGACCGGGTGAAGGTACACCTCGAGGGCGCCGATGTCGGGGTCGAGGCTGGTCGGCACACCGACCACCTCGCGGGCATCGGTGGTGGTGATCCGAACCTGCCGCTCGTGACCGGTGGCATATCCCAGAACCTCGACGATCGACTCGTATTCCATGGGGAGCCTCCAGGCTGAAGACAAATCTAGGGATCGGCGCCTCCGACGGACAGGCACGGGGAGGCGATTGGCGGGCGGGCGGGCGAGCCGTCTCCCGTCTTCCTTCAGCTCCGCCAGGCTCCTCCGGGCGGTGGCCTGGCCCTCTACATTCCAGCTACCCCCAAACGTGGAGCCCCTCATGGCCGACTTCGACGGGCGAGTGGCGCTGGTGACCGGGGCCCGCCGGGGAATCGGCCGGGCTATCGCCGAGGTGCTGCTCGAGCGCGGGGCGCGGGTGGCGGTGAACGTCCGGGAGCGGGAGCGGGCCGTGGCCCTCGCGGGCGAGCTCGGCGCCGGGGCTATGGCCGCCCCCGGCGACGTGAGCCGGCCGGACGAGGCCGCCGACGTCGTGGAGACGGTGCTCGAGGCCCACGGCCGCCTCGACATTCTGGTCAACAACGCAGCCTTCGCGAGCCCGACTCGGCTCCCCGAGCTCGGGATCGACGAGTGGCGGCGGGCGGTCGACGTGAATCTCACCGCGCCCTTTCTCCTGCTCCGGGTGGCACTCCCGGCCATGCGCGACGCCGGCTACGGGCGGATCGTGAACATCGGCTCGACCGCCAGCAAGACGGTGAGCACCCTGGGCGGCGCGCACTACACCGCGTCCAAGCATGGCCTGCTCGGGCTGACCCGGGCCGCCGCGCGCGAGCTGGGACCGTTCGGGATCACGGTGAACTGCGTCTGCCCCGGCCTGACCGACACCGGCTTGATCCGGGAGACCGCGAGCCCCGAGCGGCTGGCCGAGCTCGAGCGCACGGTCGTGCCGGTGAGGCGGATCGGGCGGCCGGGCGAGGTGGCGGACCTGGTGGCGTTCATCGCGTCGGAGCGGGCCGGCTACATCAACGGCGCGGCGATCGACATCAACGGCGGCATCATTCTCTGCTAGGGTCCCACGACCGCCAGGGCCGGAGGACCCGATAGACCGGCACCGCGGTGATGCTCTCCCGACTCACCGACGCGAGCTGCCGCCGCACCAGGCGGTTGAGCGCTTCCTGCACCGCCCGCTTCGAGAGCCCGGTCCCCTCGGCGATGTCGGCGAGACTGATCCTGAGGTCGTCCCGGTCCGCCCCATGGGTACGTCGCCAGAGGAACAGATAGGTCACGAACGCCGACGCGTGACGGTCGTGACCGACCAGATCCGGCATCAGGACGTCGACGACGTGGGCGTCGAGGGAGAGGCTCATGGCGGGTCGTCCTCTGATTGGCAGGGAATGCCATAGTAGTGGCTGCCATGGCAGCGTCTGCCCGGCTTGTCCGGCGGGACGGCCGGCCAAATCTTGGGGGACCGCCGCGCCGTTCGCGGTCCAGGTCCCACCCACAACCGGAACCGTCCTCATGATCAAGGCCCTCAAGTTCGCCAGCATTCCCGTCACTGATCAAGATCGCGCCCTCGCGTTCTACACCGGGAAGTTGGGCTTCAAGGTCGTCACCGACCAGCCGTTCGACAACCGGATGCGCTGGATCGAGCTGGGCATTCCCAAGGCCCAGACCGGCGTCGTCCTCTTCACTCCGCCCGGGCACGAGGCCCGGATCGGCATGTTCACCGGGATCTCGTTTCTGGCGGACGACGTGCGGGCGACCCATCGAGAGCTCGCCGCGCGCGGGGTCGAGTTCGTGCAGGAGCCGAAGGAAGCCGACTGGGGCACGGCCGCCATCTTCAAGGATCCCGACGGCAACCAGTTCGTGCTCTCGTCCCGATGAGCCCAGAGAACACTAGATTGGGGTATCGGCTCGACCCCTCCTCGACGGCGGGCGCGGCGGCACCGCGCCCGTCCTGAGGTCCGGCCCACCCCAGCGGGCTGGGCCTCGCCGCCGTTCGGGGCCACATTGGAGCGATCGTCGCCGACCCTTCGGCCGTCTCACGGCGGCCGGCCCACCCCCTGAGGACGGTACCTGCATGCCCAAGACGCGCTCCCTGCTCGTCGCGGCCGGCCTGTTGATCGGCCTGTCCGGACTGAACGTCGCCACCGCGCAAGCGCCGACCGGCCAGCGACCGCTCGACCCGGCGAACCTCGACTTCTGGAAGAGCATCCGCGATCCGGCGCTCTCCGCCGACGGAGCCTGGTTCGCCTACGTCCTGGCACCCAACGAGGGCGATGCCGAGCTGGTGGTGCGGTCGACCGGGGCGGAGGCGACCGAACGACGTTTTCCGATCGGCGAGCCGCCGTCCGGCGGCGGGTTCGGCGCCCGACGGGACCCTTCGGTGTTGATCTCGGGCGACGGCCACTGGCTCGCGTTCACCGTCTATCCGACGGCCGCGGCGGCCAAGAAGCTCGAAAAGGAGAAGAAGCCAGCCCAGAACTCGGTCACCCTGTTGAGCCTGTCCACCGGCACCAAGCGGGAGTTCGAGAAGGTCCGGGGCTTCCGGTTCGCGGGTGACCACCCGGCCTGGCTGGTGCTGGAACGATATCCCGCCCAGGGAGCAAGCGAGTCGGACCTGCTCTTGGCCGATCTCCGGAGCGGCGTCACCACCACCATCGGCTCGGTCGGCGAGTGGGCGATCGACAAGGACGGCACCCAGCTGGCCTGGACCACGGCGGCGAAGGACCTGGTCGGCAACGGCGTGCAGGTGCGGAACCTGGCTACCGATCAGGTCCGCACGCTGGACGGCGCCGAGGCCATCTATCGGAAGCTGGCCTGGGCCGACAGCGGCCTCGCCCTGGCGGTGCTCCGCGGCCACGCCGACAGCGGCTCGGTCGACACCACCTACGCGGTGGTGGCCTTCACGGCGGCCGGGAGCGCCGCCCCGGCCCGGACGGTGATCGACCCGGCGGACATCGACGGATTCCCGGCGGGGATGCGGGTGAGCCCCGAGCGGGCCCCCGAGTGGTCCGCCGACTTCTCCACGGTCTTCTTCGGGATCTCGGAGCGGCGAACCGAGAAGGAGTCGAAGCACGGCCGACCCGACGTCAAGCCGGTGGCCGGCACCCCAGGGGCGATGCAGTCGACCCCGGTCGGCGACCAAGACGACGACCTGCCCACGCTCGTGATCTGGCACGGCAAGGCGGACGACCGGCTCCAGTCGCAGCAGGAAGTGCAGGAGAAGCGCGACCAGCAGTTCTCGTACCTCAGCGCCTATCGTCTCGCCGATCACCGCTATCTCCGGCTGGCCACCGACGAGCTCCGCGACGTGGAGCTCGCGCCCCGGGGCGCTGGGCCATCGGCACCGACCGGCGAGCCTACGAGCGACGCGACGAGATCGACGGCGGCCGGCGACAGGACCTGTACGCCGTCGACGTCACCACGGGAGGGAAGGCGCTGATCCTCGAGGCGGCGCGCTACAACCCCACCCCGTCGCCGGACGGGACCAAGGTCCTGTTCTACGACGACGGCCAGTACCACGTCTACGATTTCCAGACCAAACGCTCGGTCAACCTCACCCAGGGCGCTCCCACCACCTTCGTGAACGTCGAGGACGACCACAACGTAGACCGGCCCCCCGTCCCGGCCCTGGGCTGGGCGGCGGACAACGCCCACGTGCTGCTTCGCGACAACTGGGACATCTGGGTGGCATCGGCCGCCGGCGGCCCGGTCACCAACCTCACCGTCAACGGGCGGAAAGACGGCATCCGCTACCGCACCCGGGTGGTGATCGATCCCGACGAGAAGGGCATCGACCTCAAGCAGCCGCTCTACCTCAACCTCTATGGCGAGCGCACCAAGAAGGAGGGGCTGGGTCGGATTCAGCCCGGCAAAGCCGGCGTCCAGGTCCTGGCGTGGGACGACGCCGCCTACGACTTCACCCGGGCCAAGACCGCCGACACCTGGGTCTACACCCGGCAGACCAACGTCGAGTTCCCCGACTACTGGCTGGCCGACCGGAGCTTCAAGCCGGCCCGGCGGCTGACCGACGCCAATCCCGAGCAGAAGGACTACGCCTGGTCCTCGGGGGCCCGGCTGGTCGACTATGTCAGCGCCAAAGGCGACACCCTCCAGGGGGCCCTCTTCCTGCCGGCCAACTATCAGGAGGGCAAGAGGTACCCGACCATCGTCTACATCTACGAGAAGCTCTCGCAGATGCTCCACCAGTACGCGGTGCCGAACGAGACCCGGGCCTTCAACCCGAGCGTCTTCACCTCACGCGGCTACGCGGTGCTGATGCCCGACATCGTCTACCGGGTCAATGACCCCGGGATGTCGGCGGTGTGGTGCGTGGTGCCGGCGGTCAAGGCGGCGATCGCCACGGGGATCGTCGATCCGGACCGGGTCGGCCTCCACGGGCATTCGTGGGGTGGCTACCAGTCGGCCTTCCTGGCGACCCAGACCGGGACGATGTTCAAGGGGATCATCGCCGGGGCGCCGCTCACCGACATGGTGAGCATGTACTCGTCGATCTACTGGAACACCGGCACGGCCGACATGGCGATCTTCGAGTCGAGCCAGGGCCGGTTCAAGGGCAACTTCCTGGAGAATTACGACGCCTACATCCGGAACTCGCCGGCGTTCCACTCGGATCAGGTCCAGACGAACGTGATGATCCTCCACAACGAGCACGACGGGGCGGTGGACTTCAACCAGGGCATCACCTGGTTCAACACCCTGCGGGAGCTGGAGAAGAACGTGATCCTGCTCCAATACGTGGGCGAGAACCACGGCCTTCGGGTGCCCAAGAACATGAAGGACTACACCCTCCGGATGGAGGAGTATTTCGACCACTACATCCGCGGGCTCCCCGCGGCGGACTGGATCGAGCACGGCGTCCCGCGGATCGACATGGAGAAGCACCTCAAGGCCCGGCAGGCCAAGGCCAAGGTGGCCACGACGAGCTAGCCCAGCTCGGGATAGACCCGGGCCAGCGGGGCATCGCTGGTCCGGGTGATCTCGCGGCACCAGGCCAGGACCCGGATGCGGACCTCCTCCGGCACGTCGAGGTGGCGGTCGGCGGTACCCCGGACAAACAGCTCGGCCCGGGTCTGGAGGACGTGGGGCGGCGTCATCTCGAAGGCGTCCTGGTGCCGCTGCATGTACTTGAAGCTGCACTTTTCCACCACCTGCGCCAGCTCGGCCTCGGTGAGTGGGGCCACGCCGAGGAACTCGGCGACCTGACGCACCGTGGCGGCGAGGTCGCGCTTCATGTCCTCGAAGAACACGAACAGCACGTTGGCGTCGCGGGTCCCCCGCTCCCACCAGCCCTTCACGTGGTCCGGCCAGGTGCCCCACCACATCAGCTCGGGCGACGTGAACCACTCCTCGAACACCGCCAGGTCCGGCGTCATCCCGCCGGCGTTGGTCGCCACGAAGTCGACGCAGCTGGCGAGGCACGACACCGGATGGCGGGCGACGTAGAGGTAGCGCGCCGCCGGACTGGCCGGACAGAGCTGGGCGGGAAGATGGGTCTTGATGATCCGGGACGGGCGCTCGGTCCCAATCAGCGGCGCCTCCTCCATCGACACGCTCTTGAGTCCCTCGATCCAGGGCGACACCGAGTAGAGGGTCTGGCCGGCACCCACCAGGTCGCCTTGGCCCCGGGTCAACACCTGAAAGACCACGTGCTGCATCCAGGTGGTCCCGCACTTCATCTGGGTCGCGACGAAGACGTCTTCGGGACGGGCCTGGTACTCCGCCGCCCGGGCAAAGCTAGCCTCGCTGCAGGTCCCGCCCGGCCCGGCCACGCCCCGATAGCGAAAGCTGATCTTCTTGAAATCGAGCTTGTTCGACTGGCTGAGGATCGAGAGGATCGGACTCAGCAACCGGGTATGGCGGCGCAACGTCCGCTTGAAGCGCTCCCGCTCGGCCGGCGAGAGACCGTAGTACCCCAGTCCCTTGGTCTTTTCCTGCTCCCAGGACAGCACGGCCGAGAGGTAGATGCCCTGTCCCACGAGGAAGAGCACCCCGAGGCCGATCACGATCAGAATCCAGGTCAGCACACCCATCGGGCTCGCTCGCTGGTCGAGGTCAATGCCGTTCGAGGACCGGGCAAGTCTCGGGCCGGGCCCCCCGGGGTCGGGACGTCAGATCGCCAGGACCCGGCGGAGGAAGCGTCCGGTGTGACTCGCCTCGACCTCGGCGACCGCCTCCGGCGTTCCGCTCGCCACGACCCGCCCGCCCTTGGCGCCGCCCTCGGGGCCGAGATCGACCACCCAGTCGGCGGTCTTGATCACGTCGAGGTTGTGCTCGATCACCAACACGCTGTTGCCCTTGTCCACCAGGCGGTGGAGCACGTCCAGCAACAGCCGCACGTCCTCGAAATGAAGGCCGGTGGTCGGCTCGTCGAGAATGTAGAGGGTCCGCCCGGTGTCGCGCTTGGAGAGCTCGGTGGCCAGCTTGACCCGCTGGGCCTCGCCACCTGACAGGGTGGTCGCGCTCTGGCCCAGGTGCAGGTAGCCGAGCCCGACGTCGTTCAGGAGCTCGAGCTTGTCGTGGATCCGGTTCTGGGCGGTGAAGAAGTCGAGCGCGTCGCCCACGGTCAGATCGAGGACGTCGGCGATGCTCCGGCCCCGGTAGCGGACCTCCATGGTCTCGCGGTTGTACCGGCGGCCCTTGCACACCTCGCAGGGAACGTAGACGTCGGGCAGGAAGTGCATCTCGATCTTCACCAGCCCGTCGCCCTCGCAGGACTCGCACCGCCCGCCCTTGACGTTGAACGAGAAGCGCCCGGGACCGTAGCCCCGCATCTTGGCCTCGGGGAGCTGGGCGAAGAGCTCGCGGATCGGCGTGAAGAGACCGGTGTAGGTGGCCGGGTTGGACCGCGGGGTCCGCCCGATCGGGCTCTGGTCGATCTCGATCACCTTGTCGAGATGATCGAGCCCCTCGATCCGGGTATGGGCCCCGGGCACCACCTTGGCCCGGTAGAAGTGACGGGCCAGGGTATGGTAGAGAATGTCGGTCACCAGGGTCGACTTCCCCGAGCCGGACACCCCGGTGACGGCGACGAACAGGCCCAGGGGGAGGTCGACCGTCAGGTCGGCGAGATTGTTCGCCTTGGCGCCGACGATCCGGAGCCGCTTGCCCCGGTCGGGCGCCCGTCGAGCCGACCGGGTCTCGACCCGGAGCTCGCCCCGGAGATAGCGCCCGGTGAGCGAATCGGGATGCGCCAGCACGTCGTCGATCGATCCTTCGACCACGACTTGGCCCCCGAACCGTCCGGCCCGGGGCCCGAGATCCACCAAGTAGTCCGCCGCCCGGATGGTGTCTTCGTCGTGCTCCACCACCAGCACCGTGTTCCCGAGGTCCCGCAGCTCCTTGAGCGTGCCGAGCAGCCGGGCGTTGTCGCGCTGATGGAGTCCAATGCTCGGCTCGTCCAGGATGTAAAGCACCCCGACCAGCCGGGAGCCGATCTGAGTCGCGAGCCGGATCCGCTGAGCCTCGCCCCCCGAGAGCGAGCCGGCGCCCCGTCCGAGCGTGAGGTACTCCAGCCCGACGTCGCTGAGAAAGGCGAGCCGCTCCCGGATCTCCTTGAGGATCGGCCCGCCGATCTCGGGATCCACCCCGCCGGCCACCCCCCGGCCGACCGGCACCGCCTCGAAATAGGCCAGGGCCTCGTCCACCGAGAAATCCACCACGTCGCCGATGTTCCGGCCGGCGACCGTGACCGCCAGGCTCTCGGGCTTGAGTCGCTGGCCGTGGCAGGTTCGGCAGGGCATCTCGACCATGAACTCGCCCAGCTGCTGGCGCATCGCGTCGCTCGAGGTCTCGTAGAAGCGCCGCTCGACGTTCTTGAGGATGCCCTCCCACCCGGTCTCGTAGTCGGCCCGACCCCGCGCGCCCGGCGTCTGGAACTTGAAGGTCTTCCCGGGCACGCCGTGGAGCAGCTGGTGGCGGACCGATTCGCTCAGCGTTCCCCAGCGATCGTTCAGCTCGAACTTGAGAGCCTTGGCGAGGGTCGGGAGCACGACCTTGCGGAGATAGCCGCTGGGCTCGCCCCAGGGCAGGACGACGCCCTCCAGAATCGAGATCGACGGATCGGCGATCACCAGCTCCGGCACGGCCTCCCGCCGGGTACCCAGCCCGTGACAGTCGGGACAGACGCCGAAGGGCGAGTTGAACGAGAACTGCCGCGGCTCGAGCTCCGGGAGCGAGAGGCCGCACACCGGGCAGGCGAAGCGCTCGGACAGGAGGACGGATTGACGGGCCGACGACTCGACGGCCGGCGCGGCTGCCTTCCGCCCCCGGCCCTTCCGCCTCTCCTGCCGCTCACCCGTTTGCCCGCCGCCGCCGTGGCGCACGATCTCCACGACGCCGTCCGCGATCTTCAAGGCGGTCTCGATCGAGTCGTTGAGCCGGCCCCGGTCAGCGGCGCGGACGACGAGGCGGTCCACCACCACGGCCACGTCGTGGTTCTGTCGGCGGTTGAGCTTCGGCACCTCGTTCAGGTCGTAGGTCTCACCGTCGACCCGGACCCGCACGAAGCCTCGTTTCCGGAGCTCTTCGAAGAGGTCCTTGAACTCGCCCTTCCGACCGCGAACCACCGGTCCGAGGACCTCGATCCGGGTGTCCTCGGGCCAGGCGAGGACCGTGTCGGTCATCTGGCTCGCGCTCTGACGGGTCACCGGCGACCCGTCGTTGGGGCAGTGGGGCACCCCGGCCCGGGCCCAGAGGAGCCGCATGTAGTCGTAGATCTCGGTGACGGTGCCGACCGTGGACCGGGGGTTGTGCCCGGTCGACTTCTGCTCGATGGAGATCGCCGGCGAGAGGCCCTCGATGGCGTCGACGTCGGGTTTTTCCATCAGTCCCAGGAACTGACGGGCGTAGGCGGAGAGCGACTCCACGTACCGCCGCTGGCCCTCGGCGTAGATGGTGTCGAAGGCCAGCGAGGACTTGCCCGAGCCCGACAGCCCGGTGATCACGGTCAGCTGATTCCGGGGAATCGTGACCGAGATGTTCTTGAGATTGTGCTCGCGAGCACCTTTGACGCGGAGGTATTCCTGAGGCATAGCCCCGGAAGGTAAGGGCGAGATCCGACGGGGTTCAAGTTGGAGGGGGTAGGCTATCTTCCCCTCCATGCGCCTCTCCCACTCCCGCGGCGCCCAGCCCGACCCGGCGAGCCTGCAGGGCTTCGACCCCGTTCGGCTCGAAGGCGACGTCCTCGTCCCCACTCCCGACGCCATCAGCTCCCTCCGGCTCTTCGGCCGGGACGTGCCGGCGCCGTTTCTGGGTCCCGAGATTCCCTCCGGCACCGCCCCGGTCGACCGGCCGCTCGCCAGCGCGAGAGCCCTGCTGGAACGGGGGCGCCGGCTGGAGGCGATCCTGGTGCTGGAGCAGGCCGTGGACCAGCGGCCCGACGACGTCCCCAGCCGGGCCCTGTTGGCCGAAGCGCTGGCCCGGACCGGCGAACTCGAGGCCGCGATCGAGCACCTGACGGCCGCCCTGGCCCGGACCCCGAACCGGGCCGATCTCCTCACCGCCCGTGGCGCATTCCATGCACAGCAGGGGCGTACGGCGGAGGCCGAGCGGGATCTCCAGGCGGCGGCCAGGAGCGACCCAAATTATTGGCTGGCATACCGTTATCTCGGATCCACCCGATTGCGTCGGGGGGTGCCCGACGACGCGGTGCCGGTCCTTCGTCAAGCGGTGAGGCTCGCACCCGACGACCCGGACGCGGGCCTTGCATTGGGCGAAGCCCTGAGCGTGACCGGGGCGACCGACGAGGCGCTGACCATCCTCGAGGGGGTGGCCGCCCGGCACCCCAAGGATCCTCGGCCCTGGACGTTGATGGGCCGCCTCTTCGACCGGTTGGGACGGAGCGACGACGCGATGGCTATGCATCGACGAGCGCGGGAGATCAGCAGCGCGTGAGAGTCGGAGCCCTGAACCGCCGAACCGGCGCCCGACTGGTGATGCTCGCCTGGGCGGTCGCCCTTGCGTGGCTGGCCCGCCGGGAGCTGGGTAAGGACGAGTCGCAGATCATCGCCGAGGCCACCCTCCGACTCAGCCCCGAAGCGCACTTCTACGCGGTCGAGGCGGGCGGCACCCAGATCGGCTACGCCAGCCTGACCGTCGACACCACCGAGATCGGCTTCCGCCTGGCCGAGGTGATGGCGCTCGACATTCCCGAAGCCGACTCGACTCGAAGAGTTACCCGCCGGACCACGGTGGAGCTCTCCCGAAGCCTCCGCCTCCGCCGCTTCCTCCGGACCGTGACCGGCGGCGGCCTCTACGAGGAGTTGGGCGGCAGGATCGAGGGCGATTCGATCTTCCGGCTCCATCAGCGCGACGCCCGGGACTCGACCGCGGTCGAATGGTCCCTGCCGCTTCCCGGTGACGTGGTGCTGCCCGAAGTCCTGCCCTACCGCCTGGCCTTCAGCCAGCGCCTCGAGGTCGGGCGGTCGGTCAAGGCGAACGTCTTCGACCTGAACACCGGGACGGTCGACCGGGTCGAGTTCCGGGCCACGGCCGAGTCCACCTTCGTAGTGGCCGACAGCGCGGTGGAACGGCGACCAAGCCATCGCTGGGTTCCGGTGACCTACGATACCGTGCGAGCCTTCCGGATCGAGCACACCGCGCTCGGCAGTCCGACGGTCACCTGGGTCGACCGCTCTGGTGGCCTGGTAAGCACCGAAGCCGCCCTCGGCGTCCGACTCCAGCGCTCGGCCTTCGAGCTGGTGACCCTCAACTATCGGGGGGTGCTCGAGGCCGGTGGCCCGGGCAAGCTCCGCGCGGTCCCCGGGATGGAGAACCTGCTCGAGGCGGGGCTCCGTCCCAGTCCGGGCACCGCCCCGGAGAGCCTCGACGTCACCGGCGCGTCCGTGGAGCGGTTCCTTCTCCCCCGGGTGGCCTGGCTGGACGGCGGTCGGCAGCGAGCCTCCGGAAACCGGTTGGAGGTCCGTCAACGGGCGGAGGCGCCCGCCGCCGAGGGACGCCCGGACCACAGCGAGTATCTCGACCCGCCACCCACCACGGACGCCGCGGTGGCCGCTCGGGCCCGGGCCATCGTGGCCGGCACCCGCGACCCCAGGGAAATGGTCCGCCGCCTCACCGCCTGGACCGCCCGGTCGATCCGGATCACGACCGATCCGACCGCTCCGACCCTGCCCGCCCACGTCCTCGCGGCAGCCGAAGCCGGCGCCGAGGGTCACGCCCGGCTGCTGGTGGACATGGCCCGGGCCCTCGATCTCACCGCCCGCCCGGTGAGCGGTCTCGCGTTCGTTCGCGGCCGTCCCTACGGGCACGCCTGGGCCGAGGTCTGGCTCGACGGCTGGGTGGCGGTCGACCCCACCTTCGGCACGGTCCCGGCGCCCACCAGCCTGGTCCGGGCGCAGGTGGGCGGGACGGGCCACGCCATCGACCTGGTTCCCCTGCTCGGCTCGGCCCGCTTCGCGGCCGGTTCACCCGTGACGTCGCCATGATCAGCCTCGAAGACCTCACCAAGCGCTACGGCAAGTTCACCGCCGTGAACGGCATCTCCCTCGAGATCCCGAAGGGCACCTTGTACGGCCTCCTCGGGCCGAACGGGGCCGGCAAGACCACCACCATGCGGATGATCGCCGGGATCCTCCGGCCCACCTCCGGGCGGGTGACGGTGGCCGGCTTCGACGTGGTCCGCCAGCCAATGCAGGCCAAGGCGCGGCTCGGCTTCATTCCGGACCGGCCGTTCGTCTACGACAAGCTCACCGGGGCCGAGTTCCTGCGTTTCGTCGCGGGCCTCTACGATCAGGGCGGGGCCGACGTCGAGAAGCGGATCGACGAGCTGCTCGAGCTCTTCGAGCTCACGCCCTGGAAGAACGAGTTGACCGAGTCGTACAGTCACGGCATGCGACAGAAGCTGATCATCTCGAGCGCACTGGTGCACCGTCCCGAAGTGATCGTGGTCGACGAGCCGATGGTGGGGCTCGACCCGAAGAGCTCGCGACTGCTGAAGGAGCTGTTCCGCCACTTCGTGGACCGGGGCGGCACGGTCCTGATGAGCACTCACACCCTGGAGGTGGCCGAGGTGATGTGCGACCGGATCGGGATCGTGTTCGGTGGCCAGGTCGTGGCGGCCGGGACGATGGCCGAGATCCGAGTCCAGACCGAATCGGGCGACGCCAGCCTCGAGGAGCTCTTCCTCAAGCTCACCGGCGGCCTCAACGAGCGGGAGCTCGATGCCGTTCTCGGAAGCTGAGCGGGCGGTCCGGGGCGCGGGGATCCGCCAGATCCTCTTCCCCAAGTGGCGGAGCGTCGTGGCCCGGCTCACCCGGGAGCGCTCCGGCACGGGCACCCGCGTCCTCCTCCTGGTGCTGATCGGGGGCGGCTTCTGGCTCGGCGCCTTCGGGGTCTTCTACCGGGTGCTCAAGTACCTCGGCACCACGCCTGACATCGGCGCGCTGCTGGCCGGCAAGATCCTCAGCATGATCCTGCTGGCCTTCGGGTCGATCCTGCTGCTCTCGAACCTGGTCACGGCCCTCTCGGTGTTCTTCCTCGCGAAGGACCTCGACATGCTGGCCTCGGCGCCGGTCGACTGGGCTCGCCTGTACCTGGCCAAGCTCTGGGAGACCGCGATCCACTCGTCGTGGATGGTGGCGCTGATGCTGGTCCCGATCCTCACCGCGTACGCCGTGGTGTATCACGGCGGCCCCCTCTTTCCGCTGGCCGCGATCGGCGCCCTGGTGCCGCTCTTCCTCCTCCCCACGGTGGTGGGCTCGGCCATCACGCTGGTGCTGGTCAACGTCTTTCCAGCCCGCCGGACTCGCGACCTCCTGAGCCTGGTCGCCATCGGGACGGTGGGCGGCGTGGTGCTCTTCCTCCGGTTTCTCCGCCCGGAGCGGTTGTCGCGTCCCGAGGGCTTCCGAAGCCTGGTGGACTTCGTGGCCGACCTCAAGACACCCACCCATCCGCTCCTGCCGAGCGAGTGGGCCGCCAACGCCATCATGAACTGGCTCGAGCGGGTGGCCGATCCGCTGCCGCTGGTCCTGCTCTGGACCACCGTGGCGGCCTTCATCGTGATGGGCGCGTCGCTCCACAGCCGGCTCTATCCAGGCGGGTTCTCCAAGGCGCAGGAAGGCGCCGACAAGTTCGTCGCCGGCACGGGCTGGCAGACCGCCGCCTCCAAGCTGCTCGCTTTCCTGCCGGTCACCCGGCGGGAGTTCATCCTCAAGGACCTCCGGGTCTTCTTCCGCGACACCACCCAGTGGAGCCAGCTGATCCTGCTGGCGGTCCTGCTGGTGGTCTACGTCTTCAACATCCAGGCGCTCCCGCTCTACACCGGCGAGCGGGTGCCCTACATGCTGATCACCCTGGTGGTGTTCCTCAATCAGGGGCTGGGCGGCTTCGTGCTCGCCGCGATCGCGGCCCGGTTCATCTTCCCGTCGGTCTCGCTCGAGGGGCGTCAGCTCTGGCTCCTCAAGTCGAGCCCGCTCGACTTGAAGCAGATGCTCTGGAGCAAGTACTGGGTGGGGACGGCGCCGCTCCTCGTGGTGGCGCTGAGCATCACCGTGGTCACCAACGGGATCCTCCGCGCCTCGCCCTTCATGATGTTCCTGAGCGTGATCACCATCGCCGCGTACACCATGGCGGCGGGCGCGCTGGCGCTGAGCCTGGGCGTGCTCTATCCGCAATTCGACACCGAGAACGCGGCCCAGATCCCGACCAGCTTCGGCGGCCTGGTGTTCATGATGGCCGCGATCGGCCTCCTGGCCGCGATCGTGGCGATCGAGGCCCGGCCGGTCTCCGCCCACCTCGCCACCTACCAGATGGGACTCGAGACCGATCCTTTCTCGCGCCAGCTCTGGATTTCCGTCCTCGAGGTGTTCCTCCTGACGGCCGCGGCGACGCTCTACCCCCTCCATCTGAGCCTCAAGCGGCTCGAGGCCCTCGAGCTGTAGCGCGTTTCGGCGCGCCCTCTCGCGCTTTCCCGGTTCAGTCGCTCTCCCCCTCCCTCGGCACCGTGGAGCCACGTCGGCCGCCCCCCAGCGGGCGCGCCCGTGTCTTCCATCTCATCCGCGGGAGGAGTCATGTTTCGATTCACGAGGACCCTCATCCTCGGCGCCGGCCTGGTGCTGGGCGCCTGTTCCCGGCCGGACGGTCCGGTCACCGCCCCCGATCCCGGCGCCCGGATCGAGGCGCCACCCGATAACCCGGTGAGCCTGGCCACCAGCCGGGCCCGCCACGAGCGCTTCGCCCGACGGATGGCCCGGGCCCTCCGCGACCCGGACTTCCGGGGCCGGGTGTACCGGGCGATCAACGGCTCGCGCTACCCGGAGCAGAAGGTCCACCTGCAAGCCTTCCTCGACGCCGACGGTGGGGCCGAGCGGCGCGAAATGGCGAACCTGGTCAGCGAGGCCGGCGATCGGATTTCCCAGGACCTCGCGGGCGGAAGCATCGAGATGTACTTCCCCGTTCCCGCGCACCGGACCCACTGGCGCGGCGGACCCGACCTGTTGGTGGCCACCGCGGAGCTGGATCACGACGCGCCGGTTGCCTTCGACCTCCAGGGCCACGAGCGCCGGCTCGACCCCGACCGCCCACCCGAGACACCCGTCCTCATGGTGAGTCAGGCCGAGCTGGACTTCGACGCCGGGCCCGCGGCACTGACCTGCCTCATGGACTGCGACGCCGGCGGCGGGGGCGGGGGCGGGTCGGTGGCCACCGGGCCAACGGGGAGCGGGCTGTTCATGACCCGGAGCCGGATCCCCAACGATTTCGAGGGCTGGTTCAAGGGCAACCCGGAGTTCGAGATCCACGTACTGGGACAGGACGGGAATGGCTCGGCCCTGACCAGCTACCAGTGCGCGGGTGAGCACGCGGGCGGTCCCTATACGTTCGACCAGAATGGGGCGGATTGGACCGGTAGTGTCATGCTGTTCAGCCAGGCCCAGCTCGACGCCTACCACCAGCAGCACCCCGGCAAGAGCTTGGTGATCTTCGTGGTGGAGGACGACGACACGGCCTGCCAGATCAAGATCGACTCGACCCGGACGAGCCGGCTCCTGAAGGAGGTGAGCCAGGCCTATAGCGGCCTCACCGCCGGGAAGGACAGCACGCTCTCGCCGGCCCAGAAGGTCTTCAAGTACGCGCCTTTGCTCTACTACGCCTACAAGGCGGTGTCCTCGGTCATCCAGACCAACGACGACCCGGTCGGCAACGCGGTCAACGACGTCGGCGCCGCCTCGGCGTACCTGGCGGGCGCCAACTGGCTGATTCGAGGAGAGAACTCGGTGGTCAACGGGGCGCTACGGCTGGAAATGCACTGACGGGCCCGGCCCCAAACGCGCTACGCTATCGGAAGTCCGGACCGAGAGATGGACATCGCGGCCGGTCGCGGCCGCCGGATCACCCGGCGACCGCGATCTCCGACCGCTGTCCGCAGGTGGGACAGAACCGGGAGGCCGGGGGCATCTTGGCGCCGCAGGACTCGCAGGGCTCGACAGCCCCGATCGATTCGCCGCAGCTGGAGCAGAACAGGGCGTCGGCCTCCGGACGGGGACCGCACTTGGGGCAGACGGTAGCTTGGTGGCCGTTCCCGCCCGAGAGAACGTGGGCCCGATAGGCCACCAGGGCCTCGGCCGGATCGGCCGTTGGGGGCGCCGCCGCGGCCTCGTCGTTCCGCAACACGTCGAGCGCCTCGGCCACGTACTTCTCGCGCAGCCGGCCATAGTCCGACTCGGAGAGCTTGCCGGTGGCGCGGTCGAAGTCGATGTCCTTGAGCGCCAGGAGCGCTTGACCCCGTCGGGTCTCCTCCGCGGGGACGATCTCGTCCAGCGGAGCCGAGCGACCGGCATCTCCCGCAGTCAGGGGGCCTGCCACCATCCAGAGCACCAGCGCCGCGAGCAGCACCGCCGCGACCAGCTCGATGATCACGATTCGAGCTCCCGGAGGGCCCGCTCCAACCGGGCCATCTCGTCACTGGACGCGCTGCCGACCGGACCGGCGCCGGCCGACGCGGCGGGGGCCGGGGCGACCTGCTGCATCCGCCGCGACCGGCGGACCAGGATCATGGCCAGGACCGAGCCGGCCACCAGGATGGCGGCGCCGGGCAGGACGTAGCCGATCGCGCCGAAGCCCTTGGCCTCGGGCGCCATCAGGATCGACTCACCGTACTTGGCGATGAACGAGTCGACCACCTGGTCGGGCGTCTGCCCCGCCTCCATCAACGCCACCACCTCGCGGTGAAGCTCGGGCGAGTAGGTGCAGGTAAAGTCGGTGGTCCGACAGGTGTAGACGTCGAGCCCACACCCGCAGGTGCACCGGAAGCGCTTCTCCAGGTTCTTGATCGTGGGGTCGTTGTCGCTGGCCTGCACGACGGGCCGGTCGGCGCCGGCGGCGCCGGGCCACGGTAACGGATCGGCCGCGCCCCGGGTCGTGTCGCGGGAGGCCGGGTTCTGGGCGAACGCCCGCGCCGCGACGACGCCGACCCCGGCCAGGCCTCCGAAAAATGCGCGTCGATTCATGCCGGCACTGCCTCCTCGGCCGGTCGGGCGGGGGTTCGGACCGTGACGATGGCCGGCGCCGGAGCACCGGGCCAGAGCGTGATCAGGCCCCCGAAGACCAGGAGCCCGCCCGCGTACCAGACCCACCAGACGAGCGGGTTGATGGTGATCGCGAACGACGCTCGATCGGTTTGATCGACGGTCCCCGCGAAGACCACGTAGAGATCCTCCATCGGTCCACCCATGATCCCGACTTCGGTGGACGGCTGGAAGGTGGGACGCTTGAAGCTGTCGACGTGCTGGCGCTTCTCCGAGTACACCCGCCCGACGTACTTCCCGTCCTTCTTCACCTCGAGCGTGGCGGCGGTCACCACCCGGTTGAGCGCCTCGTACTGCGACAGCCCCATGTGGGTGAGCGTATAGGTGTGCCCGTAGGGGCTCTTGACGTCGACCGATTCGCCCACCCGCAGGGTGGCTTCCTTCGACGTCTTGAACGACGTGCCCGCGAAGGCCACGAAGTAGATCACGATCGCCGTATGGACGATGTAGCCCCCATAGCGGCGGCGGTTCCGCCCGATCAGCCGGGCGAAGGCCATGACCGTGCTCTCCCCGTACAGCCGGCGCCGAGCCCGGATCCCGCGATAGAACTCCTGGAGAATGGTCCCGGACACGAAGCCCGCGATGGCGAACGCCATCAGTCCGTAGAACGACCGCATCCCCAAGCCGAGCAGCACCGCGGCCGTCACCACCCCAAAGCCGGTCGGGAAGACGAACTGCCGCCGGAGGTTCGGGATCGAGGTCTTCCGCCAGGCGATCAGCGGACCGATCCCGGTCAGGGCCAGCAACAGGAGGCCGAGCGGCACGTTGACCCGGTTGAAGAAGGGCGGCCCGACCGAGATCTTGGTGCCCCGGACCCACTCGGAGATGATCGGGAAGAGCGTCCCCCAGAGGACGCTGAAGGCGATCCCCACCAGAAGCAGGTTGTTGAACAGGAACGCCGCCTCCCGGCTGGCCAGCGACTCCAGCTTGGCGTCGGGTTCGAGGGAGGGCCACCGGGTGTAGAGCAGGGTGAAGCTGGCCACGCCCACGATGATCAGGAAGCCGAGGAAGAAGTACCCCACGTTCGACTGGGCGAAGCTGTGGACGCTGGCGATCACACCCGAGCGGGTCAGGAAGGTGCCCAGCACGCTCAGGATGAACGAGCCGATCACCAGCCCCAGGTTCCAGCGCTTGAGCATCCCCCGCTTTTCCTGGATCATCACCGAGTGGAGGAAGGCCGTCATCGTCAGCCAGGGAAGCAGGCTCGCGTTCTCCACCGGATCCCAAGCCCAGTAGCCGCCCCATCCCAGCTCCACGTAGGCCCACCACATCCCGATCGTGATCCCCACCGAGAGGAAGAGCCAGGAGAGAAGCGACCACTTCCGGATGGCGTGAATCCAGCCCGAGTCCACCCGCCGGGCGAGGAGCGCCGCGATCGCGAACGCGAACGGGATCGTGATGCTGATGTACCCCAGGTAGAGCATCGGCGGGTGCATCACCATGCCCGGGTTCTGGAGCTGCGGGTTGAGCCCGCTCCCGTCGATCGGCGTGAAGTCGAGCCGGGCAAACGGATTCGCCCCGCCCATCACCATGACCATCAGGAAGAACACCGTCACGCCGCTGGTCACCCCGGCGACGTACGGCAGCAGGTCCTTATACCGGGCGCTGGTGACCAGCTGGGTGATGGCAGCGAAGGTCGAGAGGACCAACGCCCAGAAGAGGAGTGACCCCTTCTGGCCGGCCCAAAAGGCCGCGAAGACGTAGTAGTCGGGCAGGTTCCGGGAGGTATAGGCCGCCACGTACTCGATGTTGAAGTCGTGGGCGAAGAGCCCCTTCCAGAGCGCCACCGCCGCGACCCAGAGCACGATGCTGATCGCGAGCGGCGCGCGCATCAGGGCCCGGCCGAGCGCCGGCCGGTCGCGCCAGCGCCCCGAGAACGAAACGACGGTGGTCCACGCTCCGAGGAGGAGCGCGGACCAGAGACAGAACTGTCCCAGGAGTGTCATGAGAGAATCCTACGAGCGGCCGGGGGCCGGGGTTCGATCAACTGGCCGTGCGGAGCTTGTCCAACTCGGCCTCGTAGCGCGATCCGCACTTGGCCAGCACCTCCGTGGCGTGGAACACGCCGTCGCGGCCGAGCTTGCCGGCGACGATCACCTCGATGTTATTGGCGTCCGTGAACGTGTCCGGCACCAGACCGGTGTAGGTGACCGGGAACTGGGCGTGGCCGTCACTCACCTCGAAGTCGATCCGCTGGCTGGACGGATCGCGCCGAATGGTGCCCGGCACCACCTTGGCGCCCACCTTGAGGCCGACATCGTGGAACGACGGATCCGTCTGGGTCCGCTGGAGCAGCTCGGTCGGGCTCAGGAAATACACGCCCGTCTGCTGCACGCCCTGATAGATCAAGCCGATTACGGCCAAAATGATGACCGCGGCGCCGATGGCGAACTTTGAACCAGGCTTCATGATTTCCCCCTTCAACGTGGTTCCAATCTAATGGCCTGACCCCGGTTTCGGGCCAGTCTCGACCGGACCATTCCGGGCCCAGTGGAGGGCGGCACCGACCGCCCGCTCCCAGCCCCGGGTCCAGCGAGCGCGCTCGGCCGGCTCCACCGACGGCTCGAACGTGGCGAACGTCCGAGTGGCGACGAACTGATCGAGCCCCGACCACACGCCGGTCGCGATCCCGGCCAGCGCCGCCGCCCCGAGGGCCGTGGTCTCGACGCAGTCCGGCCGCTCGACCGGAATCCCCAGGAGATCGGCCTGGAACTGCATCAGCCAGTCGTTGGCCGTCGCGCCGCCGTCGACCCGGAGCCGGGAGACGTCGAGGTGGCCCGCGGCCACCATGGTCTCCAGAAGGTCCCGACTGCTGAAGGCCATCGACTCGAGCGCCGCCCGCACCAGATGGGCCCGGGTCGTGCCCCGGGTCAACCCGGTGATCGTCCCTCGGGCCTCCGGCTCCCAATGGGGCGATCCCAGCCCCACGAACGCCGGCACGAAATGGACCCCGCCGGTATCCGGCACCGAACGCGCCATCGCCTCCGATTCGGCCGCGGCGGGGAGCACCCCCAGCTGGTCCCGGAGCCACTGCATCACCGCCCCGGCGATGAAAACGCTTCCCTCGTATGCAAAACCCAGCTCGCCGCGGGGGCCCGCGGCCGCCGTGGCCAGGAGGCCGGGCCCCGGCTCGGGCGCCTCCGACCCGGTGTAGACGAGCAGGAAGGCCCCGGTGCCGTAGGTATTCTTGGCCAGGCCGGGCCGGGCGCACCCCTGGCCGAACAGGGCCGCCTGCTGGTCGCCGGCGAGCCCGGCGATCGGTGCCCGGAATCCGAGCACCGCCGGGTCCGACTCGCCGACCACGCCGGCCGACGGCACCACCCTGGGTAGGAGCGGCGCCGGCACCCCGAACAAGGTCAGCAGATCGGGGTCCCATGCCGCCCTCCGCAAGTCGAACAGCAGGGTGCGAGAGGCATTGGTGGGATCCGTGACATGCGGGGCCCCACCCGCCAGCCGGGCCACGAGCCAGCTGTCCACCGTCCCGGCCGCGAGGTCGCCCCGCTCGGCCCGGCGCCGGAGACCGGGCTCTTGGCGGAGGAGCCACTCCAGCTTGGTGGCCGAGAAATAGGGATCGAGGACGAGGCCGGTCCGCTCTCGGACCATCGACTCCACTCCCTCCGCCTTGAGCTCGGCACAGCGGGCGCTGGTCCGGCGATCCTGCCAGACGATCGCCGGCGCCACCGGCTCGAGCGTCCGCCGGTCCCAGAGCACCACCGTCTCCCGCTGATTGGTGATCCCGATCGCGGTGGGCTGCTCGCCCGCGGCGGCCACGGCCTCCCGGGCCGACTCCACGGTGCTCCGGAGGAGGTCGAGCGGGTCGTGCTCCACCCAGCCGGGCTCCGGGAAGTGCTGGGCGAACTCCCGCTGCCCGCGGCCGAGGATCCGCCCGTCCTGATGAATGACGAGCGCCCGGGAGCTGGTGGTGCCTTGGTCGAGAGCCAGAACGGACATGGAGAGATATAGGGAGTAGTGAGTGGTGAATGGGGAGTAGGGAGTGAGTAGGGAGTAGGGATTAGGGGCGTGGGGCGTGGGGACTGGGGAATAGGGGGAGGGTACTGCCGGCCACCGGTTCGCGGTAGAGTCGAAGCCCGCCTCGGAGTACCTTCCACAGCTGGCCCCACTCACGACTCAGGACTCGCGACTCACGGCTCACCAGGCCTCACTCACGACTCACGACTCACTCCCTATTCACGACTCCCTACTCCCTACTCCCTACGCCCATGTCAGTCATCTTCGAGGCACACGACGGCGTCGCCGTCATCACCGTCAATCGGCCCGACAAGCTCAACGCCCTGAACGCGGAGGTGATCGACGGGCTCGGCGACGCGGTGGACCGAGTCCGCCGCGCGGACGAGATTCGGGCCGCGATCCTGACCGGGGCCGGGCCCAAGGCCTTCGTGGCGGGGGCGGACATCGCCGAGTTCCAGACGCTCGGCGGAGCCACCGCCCGGCAGTACTCCCAGAAGGGCTCGGGCATCTTCCGAAGCATCGAGAAGAGCGCCAAACCGTGGCTCGCGGCGGTGAACGGGTTCGCCCTCGGCGGCGGGTGCGAGCTGGCCATGGCGTGTCACATCCGGATCGCCAGCGAGAACGCCAAATTCGGACAACCCGAGGTCCGGCTGGGCATTCCGCCGGGCTATGGCGGGACGGTGCGGCTGCCGCGGTTGATCGGGAAGGGTCGGGCGATCGAACTTCTGACCACCGGCGGCATGATCGACGCGGCCGAGGCGCTTCGGATCGGGCTGGTGAACCACGTCTACGCCGCCGATCAGCTCCTGGCCGAGGCCGACAAGCTGGCCCGGGCGATCGGCGCCAACGCGCCGCTGGCCATCGCGGCCTGCCTGGAGCTGGCCAGCACCCAGGACGGGATGCAGCTCGACGACGCTCTGGCACTCGAGTCGTCGCTCTTCGGCTCGCTGTTCGAGACCAAGGACGCCCGCGAAGGCGCGCAGGCGTTTCTCGAGAAGCGGGCGGCGAAATGGAGCGGGACCTAGGGAGCGGGGAGCGGGGAGCGGGAAATAGGGAGTGGTGAATGGTGATTGGGGAGGGAGTTGGGAATAGGGAGTGGGAATAGGAGTGGGAATAGGGGTGGTGAATCGTGATTGGGAGGGACCGGTGAGGGAGACGGGCACGTGAAGGCGGGGCGGGTGGTTGCCCGTGGATTCCGGAATCTGGTGGGGGTCGACCTCCATCTCCCGGAGGCGGGAGCCGTGTTCCTGGGGCCCAACGGGCATGGGAAGACGAACCTGCTCGAGCTCCTCTACTACCCGGTGCTGTTCCGGAGCGTGCGAGGAGCGCGGGACCTCGATCTGATCACCTTCGGGCAGGACGCCTTTCACCTCCGGGTCACGGTCGCTCGCGAGGGGCTGCCCGACGCCCAGGTCGAGGCCGGCTTTGCCCGGGAGGGCCGTCGGAAGCGGGTCGCGGTGGACGGCGCCGAGCAGACCCGGCTGACCGACGCCCTCGGCGCCTGGCTGGCCGTCGCCTTCCTGCCCGACGACGTCCGGCTCGTCTCCGGCGGGGCGAGCGAGCGGCGGCAGTACCTGGACCGGGTCCTCTCGTTGACCGACCGGGACTACCTCCGGGCCGCGCGCCGCTATCGCACCGCCCTCGAGCAGCGAAACGCCGCGCTCCGTCAGGGCCAGGCAACGGCGGCGGGAGCGTTCGAGGGGGCCCTCGCCGTGGCCGGGAGCCGGCTGATCGGGCACCGGCTCCAGTGGGTGGCCGACTACGGCGAGCGCTGGGCCGACGCCACCCGGGAGCTGGGCGAGCCGCTCGACGTGACCCTGGCTTACCGTGGCCGCGAGGAACTGGCCGATCCGGCGGCCTGGCCGGCCCGGTTCGACCAGACCCGCGAGCGCGACCTGGTGACCGGCGCCACGACCATGGGACCGCACCGGGATGACCTGGCCCTCAGTCTGGGCGGCCGGTCGCTCCGGGAGATCGGCTCCACCGGCCAGCAACGGACCGCCGCGGTGGCGTTGAAGCTCTGCGAGCGGTGGACCATCGCCGAGCGGGCCGGAGTCGAGCCGGCCCTCCTCCTCGACGACGTGTTCGCCGAGCTGGACCGCGACCGTCAGCGCCGGCTGGCCCAAGCCCTTGGCGCCGGACGGGCCCCTCAGGTGTTCGTGACGGCCCCGCGGCGAGATGAGGTGCCGGAGGAGCTGGACCTCCCGATCATTGAAGTCGACGAGGGTCAGGTTCGCCCCGCGCCGGAAGGCGTGCCCCGATGAAGCGCAAGCGGAGCAACCTCCGCTCCCTGGCCGACTTGGTGCCCCCCTTCCTGGAGAAGAAGGGTCTGGCCCGCCGGGTGGACCTGGCCGCGGCGGTGGAGCGCTGGTCCGAGCTGGTGGGCCCACAGGTGGCCTCGGTGACCCGGGCCGAAGGGGTGAGCGCCGATGGCGTCCTCTGGGTCAGGGTCGTATCCTCGGCATGGGCCGCCGAGCTCTCGCTCGGGGCCCCCCGGATCCTGGCCAAGCTGAACGACCGTCGCGAAGGCCGGGTGCGGGAGATCCGTTGGACCGTGGGTCCCCTGCCCCCGGCCGAGACGGCGGTCCCGGCCCCGGAGGATTGAGTGGAGCTTCCCGACGCCGAGTGGCGAGCCCGGCTCTCGCCCGAGCAATATCGGATCACCCGCCAGCGCGGCACCGAGCGGGCCTTCACCGGCGCCTACTGGGACTGCCACGATCCCGGCACCTATCACTGCATCGGCTGCGATGCCGAGCTCTTCGCCTCGACCACGAAGTTCGACTCGGGTACCGGATGGCCGAGCTTTACGGCGCCGGTGCACCAGAGCGCGGTGGCCGAAGAGGTGGACCTGAGCCACGGAATGACCCGGACCGAAGCCCATTGCGCCCGGTGCGGCGCCCACCTGGGGCACGTCTTCCCCGACGGTCCCGGGCCCAGCGGCCTCCGGTACTGCCTCAACTCGGCCTCGTTGAGGCTTCAGCGGGACGCGACGGCCTGATCGGGGCCTTCTCCCGGGCTCGTTGGCATCGATTCTCCGGCCCCCAAGCGCCGGGGCTCGGTCCGACGAAGGGCCGCTGGCCAGGGCGACCCTGCCCCCTACCGAGCCGCCCCCCAAACACTGCCCAAAGGCCCCCCCTCCCGGCTATTTTTCCCTGGTTCCGGGCGGGGGATGACCAGGACCCGGACCACTGAGCTAAGTCAAAGCGCGGATGGCTTTTCGGGCCGACCGCCGAGCGCGCGGGCCGCCCCCGACAGGGGGTCCGCGAGCCCTCCTCTACGCGACCGGGTACATGGCGAACGATCCCAGCGGCAACCAGCAGACCAACGGCGGGAACGACGACTACGGCGCCGACAAGATCCAGGTCCTCAAGGGCCTCGAGGCGGTGCGCCGGCGACCCGGGCATGTACATCGGCTCCACCGGCGAGAACGGGCTCCACCACTTGGTCTACGAGGTGGTGGACAACTCGATCGACGAGGCCCTCGGCGGGCCTCTGCGACCAGATCGAGGTCACCATCCATGCCGACGACTCGATCACCGTCACCGACAACGGCCGCGGCATTCCCGGTCGACATTCACCCGATCGAGAAGCTGCCGGGCGTCGAGCTGGCGCTGACCGTGCTCCACGCGGGCGGCAAGTTCGACAAGTCCAACTACAAGGTGTCGGGCGGCCTCCACGGCGTGGGCGTGTCGGTGGTGAACGCGCTCTCCGAGAAGCTCGAGGTGTTCGTCGACCGGGACGGGCAGCGCCACCACATGGCGTTCGTGCGCGGGGCCACGACCACGCAAGCTGGACAGTCACGGGCAAGGCCAAGGGGACCGGCACCACGGTCACCTTCAAGCCCGACCCCGAGATCTTCCAGGTGCTGGCGTTCAACTACGCCACCCTGGCCGACCGGCTCCGGCAGCTGGCCTTCCTCAACAAGGGCGTGAAGATCACCCTCACGGACGAGCGGAAGTCGCCGGCCGCAGGAGGAGACCTTCTTCGCCAAGGGCGGTCTGATCCAGTTCGTGGAGTGGCTCAACCGGAACAAGAAGGCGCGCCACCCCAAGCCGGTGAGCTTCTCGAGCCGGCTCAACGACGTGTCGACGTGGACCTGGCCCTCCAGTACGAGGACGGCTACAACGAGAACACGTTCACCTTCGTGAACAACATCAACACCCACGAGGGCGGCACCCACCTGACCGGCTTCCGCTCGGCCCTGACTCGGACGATCAACGACATCGCCAAGAAGGGCGGCTACCTCAAGAAAGAGGACTTCACCCTCTCGGGCGAGGACATCCGCGAGGGCCTGACCTGCGTGCTCCACGTCAAGGTCAAGGAGCCGCAGTTCGAGGGTCAGACCAAGACCAAGCTGGGCAACTCCGAGGTCGAGGGCATCGTCAAGCAGGTCGTCAACGAGCACCTGGGCAACTACCTGGAGGAGCATCCGCCGGTCGCCCGGGCCATCATCGAGAAGGCGGTCAGCGCGGCCCGGGCCCGGGAAGCCGCCCGGAAGGCCCGCGACCTGGTCCGGAAGAAGTCGGGCCTCGAGAACGCGGTGCTCCCCGGCAAGCTCGCCGACTGCTCGCTGGCCGACCCCGCGCTCTGCGAGATCTTCCTGGTCGAGGGCGACTCCGCCGGCGGCAGCGCCAAGCAGCGGCCGCGACCGCTCCTTCCAGGCGATCCTGCCCCTCCGGGGCAAGATCCTCAACGTCGAGAAGGCCCGGATCGACAAGGTCCTCGGCAACGAGGAGATCCGGGCGATGATCACCGCGATCGGCGACCGGCGTCCGCGACGACTTCACGCTGGACGACGCCCGCTATCACAAGATCATCCTGATGACCGACGCCGACGTCGACGGCGCCCACATCCGGACCCTGCTCCTGACCTTCTTCTTCCGGCAGATGCACGAGCTGATCGAGGCGGGCTACGTCTACATCGCCCAGCCGCCGCTCTACCGGGTGGCCAAGGGGAAAGAGGAGTTCTACGCCTACAACGACCAGGAGCGGGACGAGTACATCAAGCGGCTCAGCAGCGACGGGAAGGTCAACGTCAACGTCCAGCGCTACAAGGGTCTGGGTGAGATGAACCCCGGTCAGCTCTGGGACACCACGATGGATCCGGAGAAGCGCACCATCCTCCGGGTCACGCTGGAAGACGTGGTCGAGGCCTCGCAGCTCTTCGAGGAGCTGATGGGCGACGCGGTCGAGCCGCGGCGGGTGTTCATCGAGCAGAACGCGAAGTACGTCTCCAACCTCGACGTGTAGCACCACCTCGACCGAGCCGCCGGCCAGCGTCCCGTACCATCCCGGGTCACGGCCCGGTAGCTCAGCCTAAGGTCGAGCGACCGCGGTCGGGCCCTGCCCCAGGCCATCCCAGGACCGGTTGACACGGGGCCGATCGCGGCGGAGGTTCGTATGGTCGGATCACGCTTCGAGTCCCCCTCATTCACAGGAGCCACCATGCCAGGCGATGACGTGCTCGCACCCCCGTCCCCGGTGGTGAAAGCGCTTTGCATCCTGGTCTTCGTTCTCATGGCTGCGGCCATGCTCTACTCTGGCTGGATCGGAATCCGATACTTCGGCGCTATCCACGTCTGAGGAAGGGCTCCCACTATGACCAAGCGACAGACTCGAGCCTTCTTTCTGGCCGCGAGTGGGCTCTTCGCGGCCATCTTCGTGGCCCTCACCGTCGATACCCACCGCCAGGTTCCGGCCCTTACCCACGCCGACCAGATCACGCCCGAGGTGATCGCCGGCAAGCACGTCTGGCACCGGAAGGATTGCATCAATTGCCACACACTGCTGGGCGAGGGTGCCTACTACGCGCCCGATCTGACCAAGATCACCCAACAGCGGGGCGCCGCATACCTCAAGGCGTTCCTTCAGGATCCGTCGCGCTTCTACTCCGAGGAGCGGGACCGCCGTCTGATGCCGAACCTCAAGCTGACCGACCAGGAGATCGACGAGCTGATCGCGTTCCTGACCTGGGTCGGTCACATCAATACTCAGGGCTGGCCCCCGCGGCCGATCCTGGTATCCGGGGCATCGATTCCGGGAACCGACGTGGGCGGGGTTCCGCCCGCGGCGGCGTCCTCCAATCCCGTCGCTCTGGGTGAGGCGCTGTTCAAGACCACGCCACCCGGCTGTAACACCTGCCACTCGGTCGCGCCGGGCGTCAACCTGGTCGGACCCTCGCTGGCCGGGATCGCGACGCGCGCGGCCGAGCGGGTGCAGGCCGCGGACTACCACGGCGCCGCCCACGGGGCTGAGGCCTACATCCGGGAATCGATCCTCGACCCGGCCGCGTTCCTCGTGCCCGGTGCGACCTTCTCCGCCGGCGGCGTCTCGTTCATGCCCCCCAACTTCGGGCAGACGCTCCAGCCGGCGCAGATCGACGCATTGGTAGCCTACCTCATGACCCTCAAATAGAAGGCGCGGGCAATGCGATACCGAACCCAGGGCGTAGCCTACGCCTACTTCGCGGTGGCGCTGTTGCTGTTCGGCCTTCAGATGGCGTTCGGCCTGCTGTCGATCGCGAAGTATCTCGGCCCCGACCCCCTCCTGACGATCCTGCCTTTCGATGTCTCGAAGGAAATCCATACGAACCTGCTGATCGTGTGGGTCCTGACCGGCTTCATGGGCGCCGCATACTGGATGGTGCCCGAGGAGTCCCGGACCGAGCTCTACTCGCCCAAGCTGGCCTATGCCCAGCTCGCGCTCTGGACGCTGGCCGGCGTGACGGCGGTGGTGGGATACCTCTTCGGCTGGACCGCCGGCAACAAGCTCCTGGAGCAACCGATGCCGGTCAAGCTCGCCATCGTCGTGGTGATGCTGATGTTCCTGTACAACCTGGGCATGACGATCTGGAAGGCCAAGCGGCTCACCACGACCGAGGGCGTGATGGTCGCCGGGCTCGCACTCACCGCCGTGCTCTATCTGCCCGCGCTCCTCACCTTCGACAACTACACCCTCAGCATCTACTACCGCTGGTGGACCGTCCACCTCTGGGTCGAAGGGGTGTGGGAGATGGTGCAAGGAGGGCTCCTCGCCTACCTGCTGATCCGGCTGTCGGGCGCCGATCGCGAGGTGATGGAGAAGTGGCTCTACGTGATCGTGGGGCTCACCTTCATCGCCGGCCTGCTCGGGACCGCGCACCACTACTTCTTCATCGGCGTGCCGCAGTACTGGCTGCCGATCGGCGGCGTCTTCAGCGCACTCGAGCCGCTGGCCTTCCTGGGCATGGCGGTCTACGCGTACTCGGCCATGCGCCGGTCGGGGCTCGCCCACCCCAATCGAATGGCCATCCACTGGACCATCGGCAGCGCGGTCCTCTCGGCCTTGGGTGCCGGCATCCTCGGGTTGGCCCATACCTGGCCGTCGGTGAACCGTTGGACTCACGGCACCATGATCACACCGATGCACGGGCACATGGCCTTCTTCGGCGCCTACGTGATGATCGTCCTGGCGGTGATCTCGTACGCTGCGCCGACGTTCTGGGGGCATCCCCAAGAGAAGCGGGAGACCGGCGCCGCGCTCTGGGCCTTCTGGCTCCAGGTCGGTGGGATGTTCGGGATGACCATGGCCTTCGCCGCGGCCGGCATCACCCAGACCTATCTCGAGCGAATTCTCGGGCTCGGTTACCTGCAGACCCAACAGAAGATCCAGGTCCATTTCCTGATGCTGCTCGCCACCGGGCTGGTCTTCACGACCGGGGTGGCACTCTACCTCTTCGACTTCTTCTTCCTCGCCTCTCGACCGGCCCCAGAGGCCGGACCCCGGGCGGCGCCTGGCCAGGCAACGACCCCGTGACCGCGCGGGAGGCCACTGTCCGCGCCCTCCGCGGGCCGGAGGGCGTCAGGCCACCCCCATCGGCCGAGCCGTTCTACGTCCCTGCCGCCGACGAGGTGCGGGTCTTCACGGAGTGCCACCATCGCCGGTTGCCGGTGATGCTCAAGGGTCCGACCGGCTGCGGCAAGACCCGCTTCGTGGAGCACATGGCGTGGCGGCTCGGGCTCCCGTTGCTGACCGTGGCGTGTCACGACGACCTGACCGCGAACGACCTCACCGGCCGCTGGCTGGTCCGAGGGGGTGAGACCGTCTGGCAGGACGGCCCGCTCGCCCTGGCGGCGCGACACGGCGCGCTCTGCTACCTCGACGAAGTGGTCGAAGCCCGACAAGACGTGGTGGTCGCCATCCACCCCCTCGCCGACGACCGACGGATTCTCCCGATCGAGAAGACCGGCGAGGTGATCGAGGCGCCCCCCGAATTCCAGCTGGTGATCTCCTACAACCCGGGCTATCAACACCTGCTCAAGGACCTGAAGCCGAGCACCCGGCAGCGTTTCGTGGCCCTCGAGTTCGACTTTCCGCCTCCCCCTCAGGAACGGGCGATCGTCGCCCATGAAGGAGGAGTGGACGGCGCCATCGCCGGCCGCCTGGTGGAGCTGGCCCGGGCCGTTCGCCGCCTCCGCGACCAGGGTCTGGCAGAGGTCCCCAGTACCCGGCTCCTCGTCTCCGCCGCCCGCCTGATCGCCTCGGGCATCGAGTTCGAGCGGGCCTGCCAGGTGGGGGTGGCCGGGGCGCTGACGGACGATCCCGACCTTCTCACCGCCATCGGAGACCTGATCCGGCTCACGAGCTGAACGTGGCGGAGCCGGAGGAAGTCCTGATCGAGGGCGCGCATCTCGCCACCAGACTGACCCGGGACCTCTGGCAGCGTTGGCGGCCCTCCGGCAACAACCGGCCAGGGCTCGACGGCCTCCGCCGACGCCTCCAGCTCGTCATCTCGGCCCTCTTCGGTGGCGAGACCGAGATTGGGCCGGCCGAGCCTCCGCCACCGCCGACACTGTTGGCCCGGCTGGCCCGGTCCGGACCTGCCACGCCTCGGTCGGCCGGTCCGCTTGCGTCGACCGACGGCGGGAGGATTCTCCTGCCCCCGGTCCTCGAGGACACGCCGGACGATGCCGCTGCCGATCGCTTTCTCCTGCTGGCCATCGAGCAGGCCGCCAGGTTACGGCGGGGCACCGGGTCGTTCCTTCCGGCCGATCCCCTCGAGCGAGACCTGTATCTCCTCGCCGAAGCCGTAGCCGTCGACCGCGAGCTGGCGGCCCGGTTCCCCGCCCTGCTCCCCGAACTCCGTGAGAGCCGGGCCGCGGCAGTTCGGAATCGGCGGCCCGCAAGAGGCGCTCCCGGGCGAGCGGTCGACCAGCTCCTGCTCGAGGCGCTTGCCGCCGATCCGACCACCATTCCCGCCTCCTTCCCAACGGCCTCCTCACCTTCGGCGTCGCGCGCCTGGGCGAAGCGTCAGGCGGCGGGCGTCCGCCGACTTGCCGGCCGGTACCGAGCGCCAGTCCCGGTACCGCTCTGGGGCGGGCCCCCACGGGGCGCCGAGGCATCCCTGAAGGCCGGGACTGCCGACCACCTGGGCCCCGAAGACCGGACCCGTGCCGCGCGGGTCGGCCGGCTCGACCGTCGTCCGCTCATCCGTACCCCCCGGGACGGCGAGGACGATCACGACGGCCAGGCCGGAACTTGGATCGTGAGAGCCGACGATCCGCAAGAGAAGGTCGAAGACCCCATGGGCCTCCAACGCCCCACCGACCGCGACGACCAAGCCGAGCCGGGCGAGTTGGCAGAGCTTCTGGCCGAACTGCCTGAGGCCCGACTGGTGCGCCGGCAGGGACCGGTGGCGGAGATCCTCGAGGGCGGAGCCCCGCTTCCCCCAACCGTTCGTGAAGCTCGCTCGGTTACGGGGGCGGACGGTATCGTCTATCCGGAGTGGGACTGGCGCGCTCGGAGCTATCGCATGCCGGGGGCGATCGTGAGGGAGCGGGTCGACACCGACGGCGATCCCGGGTGGGCTGATCGGATTCTTCGAACCCGCAGTGGCCTCGTCCGCTGGGTCCGGCGCGACTTCGAGCGCCTTCGACCCCGCCGAGTCCAGCGCCACCGCCAGCCGGACGGAGCCGACGTGGACATCGACGCCTGGGTGGAGACGTTCGCGGACCTTCGAGCATCGCGTCCGCCCGACGGCAGGCTCTACGTCGCGACCCGTCCCGAACGGCCGGATGCGGCGATCACGCTCCTGATCGATGCCAGCGCCTCGACGGACGGCTGGGTCCACGCCGATCGACGGGTGATCGACGTCGAGAAGGAGGCCCTCGTGGTCGTGTCCGAGGCGCTCGCGGCGCTGGGCGACCCGCATGCCATCTTGTCCTTTTCGAGCCATGGCCCCGAGCACGTCGGCATCGGCCTGATCAAACGGTTCACCGAACCACCCGGCGAGGGCGTGCGCCGCCGGATCGCGGGGCTCGAGCCGGATGGCTACACCCGACTGGGCGCGGCGATCCGCCACGCCACGACCTTGCTCGGACAACACGCCGCGAAGCACCGACTCCTCTTGATGCTCTCCGACGGACGTCCCAACGACATCGACGTCTATGACGGACGGTACGGGGTGGAAGACACCCGACAGGCCATGGCCGAGGCCCGCCACCTGGGGATTGTCCCGTTCTGTCTCACCGTGGACCGGGACGCGACGAGATACGGCCCGCGGGTCTTCGGGCCCGGTCACTACGCCGTCGTGACCCACCCGGCCCAGCTGCCGATCGTGCTGGCCCGGCTCCTGGGACGGCTACTCCGGAGCTGAGCGGGTCACCGGTCTGACGGCTCACGCCATCGCGTCGGCGTGCTGTCGGCTCCGGGTGATGGCCTGCTCGGCCGCCGCCTGGACCCGCCCCAGGAAGATCAAGGTGCCGGGATCGAGCGCGCCGCCCGGCACCCGCCGGTCGCAGTAGAGACACCCGATCGACTTCCCTTCCACCGTGAGCGGTAGCACCCCGAGCTCGGCCGCCCCCAGCGCCCGGGCCAGCCGTGCCTCCCGAGGCCCGGCCGTCGGGAGCGTCACGAAGAGCGGCTCTCGGTCAATCATCACCGTCCCGATCGGCGACTGCCGCCCGTCGTTCCCGATCGGAAAGCGGAACCGCTCCACCATCGCCTCCGCGCCCTCGCCGAGCGAGAGACGAGCCCGAACCTCGGCCCGGTCGTCGTCGAGGAGGCAGAACAGGACCCGATCGAAGGGCCCGCCGCGCTGGAGGGCCTCGAGCACCATCAGCATCACCCGCCGGATGTCGAGGTCCGCCGGCGCCGTGGCCGCCGCGATCTCGCCGAGGAGCGGCTCCCGGGCCTCCTTGACCGAGATCGGCCCGTAGCCCGACCCCGTGGTCCGGTCGGCGTCCTCGGCGACGGCCGGCTGAACGGCCGGATCGCTCCGCCCCAGGATCTCGAGCTCCCGGGCGGTGGCACCGAGCCCGGTGAAGAGCTTCCTGACCATCGCCGCCGCTCCACGGACCACGTCGTCCACCTTGCCGGCCGGGACCGGCAGGTCGCGCTTGTGACGGTCCAACAACCGCTTGATCTCCTCCTCAGAGGCCCGCTCGGCACCCCGGTACACCAGCGTGGTCAGGCCGTGGCCTAACGCCGTGACCGAACGGAGGCCCGAGCCGGTGCCCATTGGGAGCATCGTCTCCCCGACGACCGGCATGCCCCAATAGTGGGCCATCGCCGCACCCAGGTCCTCGTAATGGAAGCCAAGCAGCCGGACCGCGGTCTCGGCCCCGGGATCGCCCGACGCCCGCCGGTCGGCCTCGATCTTGGCGTAGTCCTCCGGGAAGTGATGGGCGATCAGCACCTCGCCCAGGTTCCGGAACATCCCGCAGACGTAGGCTTCTTCGGCGCTCACCCCGCGGGCGAACTGCGCCAGAATCTCCGCGTGCCCCGCCGTCACCATCGAGAGCAGCATCAGTCGCTTGAGCTCGGAGGACTGACGCTGGTAGTGGTCGAACACCAGGAAGCTCGCCGCCATGTCGCGGACGGTCCGGACGCCGAGCAGGATGATGGCCCGGGCCACGCTGAGAATCGGCTGCCCCGAGCGATTGTAGTGAATCGAATTGACGGCTCGGAGCACCCGAAGCGTGAGCCCGTAGTTCCGGAGCACCAGATCGGCCAGCCGGTCGAGGGCCGCGTCTTCGTCCTCCGACAGGCGGATCACCTCACGGACCTGGTCCGAGAGGGCCGGGAAGTCCCGATGGGCCAGGATCCGCTGGATCCTGGCTTCGACTTTTTCCTCGCGCTCCGGCGTGGTCATCCCGGTTGCCTCCTCCCGAGGGGCCCGCCGCTACGGCGCAGTCACCCCTCTCAAGAATCGGCAGGTCCGGGGTCGGGGTTGAGTCCGAGACCGGCGTTCCGACGGTCCCCGGTCCCCCGCACCGGGTCGCCGGCGGCCGCCCGGCTCGACTCCGGCGGTGTCCCGGCAGACGCAGACCCCGGCTCGACTCAGCCCGTCCGGAACACCCGTCGCTTGATGGTCTCCGACGCCACCAGGTACCCCATCGTCACGAGGGCCAGAACGCCAAGGAACCGGGGCGGCAGCGGCACGAACCCGAACACCCGCGTCAACGGCAGGAACGGGAGGGTCAGCGCCAATCCGGTCACCGCGATCGTCGCCCCCGCCAGCAGCCACCCCGGCCGGCTGGCCCAGGCCGCCCGTCCGGTCCGAATCACGAACACGATGAAGAGCTCGGTCAGGAGCGATTCGACGAACCACCCGGTCTGGAACTCCGCCTCGCCGGCCCGAAGGACCACGAGGAGCAGCCCGAAGGTGAGAAAGTCGAACGCCGAGCTCACCAGCCCGAAGCCGATCATCGCCCGGCGGATCCGGCGCACGTCCCACCGGCGGGGCCGGCTCACCAGCTCGGGATCCACCCGATCGGTCGCGATCGTCATCGCCGGGAGGTCGGAGAGGAAGTTGTTGAGGAGAATCTGTTTGGGGAGGAGCGGCAGGAAGGGAAGCAGCAAGGACGCCCCTGCCATGCTGAGCATGTTGCCGAAGTTGGCGCTGGTGGTGGTGTAGACGTACTTGAGGGTGTTGGCGAAGGTCCGGCGCCCCTGTCGGATCCCCTCCGCGAGCACCGCCAGATCGCGGTCGAGCAGCACGAGGTCGGCCGCCGCCTTGGCGACGTCGACGGCCGACTCGACCGAGATCCCGACATCGGCGGCGTGAATGGCCGAGGCGTCGTTGATGCCGTCGCCCAGGAAGCCGACCACGTGCCCGCGGCGCTTGAGCGCCACGATGATTCGCTCCTTCTGATTGGGCTCCACTTCCGCGATCACGCTCACGGCCTCGACCCGCTGGTCGAGGGCTTCGTCGGTCAGCTCGCGGAGCTCCGGTCCGGTCAGGAGGGCCGGCGCGAGGCCGAGCCTGGCGGCGATCCCGGCGGCCACGTGGCGATTGTCGCCGGTGATGATCTTGAGCGACACCCCCAGGCCAGCCAGCTCGGCCAGGGCCCCCTCGGCGTCGGCCTTGAGGGGCGACTCGAAGGCCACCAGCCCGAGGAGGGTAAGGTCCGTCTCGTCGTCGCGGGTGATCGTGGGATCGCCGGTCACGTCCTTGGCCGCCACGGCGATCACCCGGAGCCCCTCCGCGGACGCCTGGGCGAACCGGGCCTCGACCAGGGCGCGCTGCTCCGCCAGCGGGGCCGTCTCGCCCCGGGGATCGCCGCCTAACGCCGCCCGACTGCAAACCTCGAGCACGTTCCGGACCGCACCCTTGGTGATCATCAGCGAGCGGCCCGGCGCGGTTCGGTCCTCCACCACTACGCTGAGCCGCTTGCGAACGAAGTCGTAGGGCACTTCGTCGACCTTGCGCCAGCGAATCGGATCGGCGCCGGGCGGTGGGGCCGCCCGGAGAGCGGCGTCGATCGGGTTGACGAACCCGGACTCCAGGGCGGCGTTGAGCCAGGCGTGGAGCACCACCGCCTCGCTGGGTCGGCCGGTGCAATCGACGGCGCCGCGCCGCGACATCACACCCTCGGTGAGCGTCCCGGTCTTGTCGGCACAGAGCACGTCCATGCTGCCGACGTCCTCGATCGCCCCGAGCCGCCGCACGATCACCCGGGCCCGCGCCATCCGTCTGGCCCCGGTGGAGAGGGTCACGGTCACGATGGCCGGGAGCAGTTCGGGTGTCATCCCCACGGCCAGCGCCAGCGAGAAGAGCAGCGCGTGAAGCACGGGCCGGTCGAGCCACACGTTGATCGCGAAGATCACCAGCACCAGCACCAGGGTCACCCGGACCAGGAAGTTCCCGAAGGTCCGGACCCCACGCTCGAACTCCGTCTCGGGGGGCGCGCGGCGGAGCCGGCCCGCCACCCGGCCGAGCTCGGTCTCCCGGCCCAAGCGAACCATTATCGCCCGGGCCACACCGCTCACCACGTGGGTGCCCTGGAATACCGCGTTGACCCGGTGCGCCAAGGCGGCCCCAGCCGGCGCCGGGTCGACCGACTTCTCGACCGGAAAGGCCTCTCCGGTGAGAGAGGCCTCGTCGACGAAAAGATCACGGGCCGAGAGCAGCCGACCGTCGCCCGGCACGGTGCTGCCGGCGCTGAGGCAGATCACGTCGCCCGGGACGACCTCCCCAAACGGGAGCTCGACCTCCCGGCCATCCCGGAGCACGGTGGCCCGGACCTCGATCCGTTCCAACAATCGGGCCACGGCGCCGCCGGCTCGATACTCCTGGACGAAGCCGAGCAGCGTGCTGGCCGCGACGATCCCGAGGACCACGAGCGCGTCCGTGGTCTCGCCCACGACGAACGCGACCACCATGGCCGCAAGCAGGAGGAGAACCAGCGGATTCGCGATCTGGCGGAGAAGGAGCCGCGGCGCGGAGACCAGGCTCGCCCGGTGACGGTCGGGCGGGCGGGACGCCGCCCTCGCCGCCGCCTGGCCGGACGTCAGACCGGCCGACGACGAGCCCAGGCCGGCGAGCAGGTCGTCGGCCGGCCCGGCCCAGAACGGGTCCGCGGGGGAATGAGATTTCGGCACGAGCCGGAGGCGCGCTCCCGGAGAAGCGTTCCTGGGAACCTGGCGGGATTGCCGGCCTCCTGACAAGACGCCCCTGGGGCGGGAGCGCGATCCGCCCCCCCCGACGCCCGCGGATCAGTCGCCGGCGACCGGGCTGCCCACCAGCCGACGGGCCCGGGCGGCCAGACCCCGCCTGATGTCGCGGGCGATCCACACCAGCGGGAGGACCTGCTGCTTGACGAAGCCCACCGGCACCTGATCGTCGACCCCGTACTTGGTGGGAAGATCGGCCGGATCGTACTGGAACGTTCCGAAGACGTGATCCCAGATCATGAACGTGTTGCCGTAGTTCGAGTTGTAGTGGCGCGGCTCGACCGAGTGATGGATGCGGTGGGCCTGCGGGGTCGAGACGAGATAGGCCAGTCGTCCCAGATCCAATCGGACGTTGGCATGGCCCAGGACGTCGATCACCTTCCAGATGATTCCGAACGGGGCGACCAGGTTCGTGCCCAACAGCAGCACCGTGACCATGTGCATTGGGGTGTGGAGCAACAGCTCCAGGAAGTGCATGTGATAGATGGCGCCGGCGTTCAGGTTCTCGGCGGAATGATGGATCTTGTGGATGTGCCAGAAAATCGGCACCTGGTGCATGAGGCGGTGGGCCCAGTAGCCGGTGAACGTGATCACCAGCACGGCGACCAGCATGTAGGCCGGCCACGGGAGCACCTGATCCAGGTGCGCCGACGGCAGCCCCAGAGCCAGCCAGGCCTTGCGCATGGCCGGGACGACGACGATGGCGTAGATCCCGATCTTGCCCGCGAGCAGGAGATAGGTGCCGCTCAGCAGGGTCCTTCGACTCCAGGGACGGGGCTGCGCCGGGCGCAACAACTCCGCGATCCCGAACGTGATCAGGACGAAGCCATAGCCGTACCCCGGCACGATCAGCCAGCGGTAGAACTTGAAGTCCCCCGGCGGGAGCCAGGAGGCACTGAAGATCCAGCCGACTGCAAGATCCAGCACGTGCACGATGGAATGGAGGACGTCCATCATGGGTGGGCCTCCGGCGGCGGGGGAATCGGCTGGCGACGCGTCTTTGCTAGGTTAGCCCCGAACCCGGCCGGTGGCAATGACCCGGCCGGTTAAGGCTCCCGCGCCTCGGCGTCCAGCGTCCATTCGGCCAGAAACTCCACCAACCGGTCCACGTCCCGCTCGTTGCTCGCGATCCCGAGTGAGGCGCGGAGCGCACCCACCGCCACGTCGGGCCCCACGCAGTCGGCCAGACGATCGAGATCGAAGGTCCCGGGCGGGAGTTGCTCGAAGCACCGCCGGGAGCGGTCGGCCGGAAAGGCGAACGCGACCTCGGCCGCGCCGGGGTTGCAGAAGCAGCCGCCTCGGAGGTGGATCGACCGCTCGCCCGCCGCGTTCTCGATCGGAGCGTATCGGCGGGGTCGGCCGCGCCGGTCCAGCACGTTGAACGCGACGGTGCCCCCTCGCGCGTCCGTCCCCGCGGGACCGTAGAGGGCCAGCACCGGGCGCCCGTCGGCGTACCGGAGCGCCGCCAAACGCTCCAGCAGCCGCCCGGTGAGACGGGCTACGTGACGCCCGACCGACTCGACGCCGACCGCCTCGAGATAGGCGAGCCCCGTCGCGACCGCCGCGACCCCCAGAAAGTTGGGCGTCCCGTCCTCGAACCCCTCGGCGCCCGGGCTGAGCTGATGAATCCCGCTCTGGACCGAGACGAAGTCGACCGTCCCCCCGGCAAACCAGGGCCGGGCCAACCGGGCCAGCGCCTCGGACCGGGCGATCAGGACCCCGACCCCCGTGGGGAAGCCGAACATCTTGTAGAACGAGACCGCCACGAAGTCGGCCGGCGTCCGGGCGAGGTCCAACTGCCGGGTCGGCACCAAGGCGGCGGCGTCGAGCAGGACGTCGTAGCCGGCGGCGTGGGCTTGGTCGATCAGGTTGAGCGGATGCCGGACCCCGGAAAAGTTGGACTGGCCCGGAAAGGCGAACAGTCCCCGGCGAGCGCCGCGGTCCGGATGCCCGTTACCCCTCGCGATCGCCGGCGACCCCACCTCGGGTGCCTTGGCCGCCGGAAACGGCTCCGCCAGCCGGAGCTCGGCATCGAGGCCGAGGTACCGGACCGGCGCCCCGGCCGCCTCGGCGTAGCGCCGGAGGCCGTTGACGGAGTTGTGGTTGTCGGCCATCAGGATCAGGTCGGCCTCGGGCCCGAACCGGTAGGCCTCGCCCAGCAGCTTGATCGCGGCCGATGCGTTGGCGGTGAACACCACCGTGTAGTCGGCCGGATCAGCCCCGAAGAAGGCCAGCACCCGGCGGCGCGCCTCCTCCATCGCCTCGGTGGCGAGGGAGGACGTGGGATTGGCGGAGTGAGGGTTGCCGACCAGGTGACGGGCCAGAAAGGCGTGATGCCGCTCGATCTGGCTCCGGCCGTAGAGGCCGGCGCCGGTGTAGTCCAGGTAGGCATGTCCCGATTCGTCGAGCCGGCCGTACTCGCTCGCTCGCAGCGCCGCGAACCGCTCGGTGTCGGCGCCGCCGGTCGGCAGGTCCAGCGTCAGATCGGTCAGAACCCGCATCCCTGCCTCCGGGCCTTGTCGAGCATCGGTTTCGGGTCGGCGACCGGCGCGGCCGCGGCGCCGGTCCAAGCGAGCGGACCCAGCTCGGCCCGCGGCCCACCCGCCCTCGGCAACCCGCCGAAATACTGGCTCAGCTCCCGGACCGCGGGCCAGAGCGTGCGCTCGGCTGGGGTCGCGTCCGAGGGAAGGACCGGGTGCATCACCCCGGCCAGCCAGGCGGCGACGGCGTCGGGAACGTAGAACGCGTCTCGGTGCCCGCGGGCCCGAAGCAAGACCCAGGCCTGAGCCGCCTCGGGACCGGCGTCGCCGTAGACCACGATGGTACGAGATCCGTCCGGCGGCAAGGCCGCCAGGTCCGCGAGGTCCATCCGCTCCGCCCGCGGGAGGTGAAAATCCTGGTAGGCGGAGTCGGCCCGGAGGTCCACGATCAGGAGCCCGGCCCGGCGGTCGCGAACCCAGCGAGCCAGCTCCACGATGCCGAGCCGGCCCTCGCCCCGGCCGATGGCGGCGGCCAGCGCCGGGTCTGCCCGACCCGGTGGCGTGGGTTGGCCGGCGAGCGCGGCCAGGAAGCCCAGGCCCAGCGCGGCCAGGCCGAGCCCGGTCCGGATCACGCCGCGCCCCCGCCCGTCCCCACCGGCCGCCGCTCCAGCCACTCGGCCAGCCGGAAGCCCAGCAGCGCCATCACCACCACCAGCAGCACCACCAGTCCCGGCGAGAGCCCGAGCAGGCTCGGCAGGGTGATCGCGCCTAACGGCGTGCTCTCGTAGAAGCCCTGGAGTCGGGGGAACGCCTCGTCGAAGGCCAGGATTCCGGCCAGCATGCCGCCCATCAGGGCCACCCCATCGAGGCGCCCGGTCGAGGCCGCCACGCACGAGGTGCCGGGACAGAGCCCGCCCATCACGAAGCCGAGGCCGAACACCAGCCCGCCGACGAGGTGCGGCAGGAGGTAGGTGGGCGGGACGAAAATCCGGGCCGGGTCGACGATCCCCATCCGGCCCAGCCAGAAGAGACCGAGCATGGTGGTCAGGATGGCGGAGAACATGACCTTGAAGACCGACAGATCGGTCAAGTAGAACTGGCCGGCCAGCTTCCGGGCGTTGCCCATCCCGCCCTGCTCCAGAAAGAAGCCGAAGCCAATTCCGAGCGCGAAGGCGGGGCCGAGACTCCCGATCACCGAGCCCGCCGTACCATCATAGACCTGGAGCATCATCGCCAGGCCCTCCGAAAGGCGGGAGCGAAGAGATAGGCGGCGCCAAACGCCGCGGCGATGAAGAGCCAGCTCCCCACGCTCAGCACCGCCCCGCCCGAGAGCCCCTGCCCCGAGGTACAGCCGCGAGCCAGCTTGGCACCGAACCCCATGATCGTCCCGCCCCCGAACGCGAAGACCAGCCTGGTCCGGTCGCTGATCCGCGGGCCGCGCTCGATGCCCCGGTGCATCCGGCCCGACCACCAGGCCGAGAACGCGCCCCCCAGGAACACGCCGGCGATCTCCCAGACCAGCCAGTCCTTATATATGGACGTCGGTCCGTCGGGTGCGTAGGCCAGGTAGGCCGGATTGGCGGCCACGTGACCCGGCGCCACCAGCGCCGCGCCGGATGCCACGGTGGTCGCGAAGGCGCCCGACGCCCCGAGCCCGTGGCCAACGATCACGAAGGTCAGGAGGAGGACGACCCCGATCCCGACCCCCGCCAGGTACGGATCCAGATACGGCCGCTCGGCCCGCCGAGCCGCCACGCTCACTGCCCTCCGGCCGGCTTGGTCTCGAGCGGCAAGTTCCGCTTGGCCCAGTCCTGGAACGACCCGTCGTAGAGCCGGACGTCATGGCCGAGAATGCGGGCGGCGGTGATGATCGAGTTGGCGTAGATCCCGATGTGACAGTACGCCACCACCACGTCGCCCGGTTTGACGCCTGCCTTGGTGAACAGCGTCCGGAGCTGGTCGGTCGGCAGGAAGGAGCCGTCGTCGGCGTAGACTTCCGACACCCCGATCGAGAGCGCGCCGGGCACGTGGCCGGGCTTCCCGGGATCGTTCCGGCCAAAGGTGCTGTTCCGGACCCCGTCATAGAACGCCTGCCCGCGGGCGTCGACCACGGCCCACCCGGCCTTGCCGGCGTGGGAACCGACGAACCCGGCGTCGACCACGAAGTCATGACGGGGGTGAATCGTCAGGCGACCTTTGGTCGCGGGAGGCACCTCGGTGGTGAGCGGCTTCCCGGCCGCGGTCCAGGCCGCGAGTCCGCCGTCGAGCACCCGGGCGCGATCGCCGAGACCGGCATAGAAAAGGGTGGAGAGCACCCGCATGGCGCTGGTCTGCCAATCGGGCGCCGCGACGACCACCACCTGGGAGCGATCTCCGATCCCGAGGTCGGCCAGCTGGCGCTGGAGCATGGAGTCGGGGCCGAACTCCACCGCCAGACCGGCATCGTCGTGCGGGGCGGTGATCTGCTGGAGGCCAACGTGCCGGGCGCCGGGCAGGTGTCCCGCCGCGTAGCCGGAGTCGGGACCGACGTGGAGCACCACCAGGTCGGCGTCGTGGAGATGGGCGGCCAGCCATGACACCGAGGTCACGACTCCGTCCCGGGCGTCCTGTTGGGCCCGGACCGGGGTGGCGGCCAGCGCGAGGCAAGCCAATACGGCGAGGGAGCGGGTGCTCATGGCGGATCTCCGATGGCTAGGGCGGTCGGTCATCTGGCCGGCGCCCGAGGCGCCAACCGTCTCATCGAACCGTACGGCCGGCCCTCCTCCGAAGCTACCGCCACCGCAGCGAACCGATGGCTCACCGCAGCGAACCGCCGGTCGTCGCAGGGAGATCCCGCCACCGGCCCGCAGGCGCACCTCGACGCGACCGCGGTCGAGGCGTCGAGCGGGACCCGGACCTGCCTCGGGACCTGCGGGGCTGGCGGCCCAGGGATCGGGCCGCTACTGTTGGAACCGTGAGACTCGTTGCGGGATCCCTTCGGGCCATGTTGTTCGGCGTGCGCCGAGCCGCCATCGCGATGGCGGCGCTGGCGCAGTTCGGTATGGCCACGCTTCCGCTCTGCGATCTCGACCTCTTCCCCGGTCCCGCGTCGACGTTGGACGCGGTCAGGCCCGCGACCGCGTGGACCACGCCGGAGAGCGGTCACCAGATCGCCCCGCACGATCCGGCCACCTGCCCGGTCTGCCTGGTCCACAATCTCGGCTCGCGGCCGGAAGGTCGGGCCGAGCTTCCGGCCCTGGCCGTCGCGCCCGTCCGCACGGTGCCGCCAAGCCGGGTGACGTTCGTTCCCCCGCAGTTCATCCTCTCGCAGGCTCCCAGAGCACCTCCGATCGCCCTCTGAACCGGTAACACCTCCGGCCACCCACGGTCCGGGGGACATTCTCGTTCAGGAACGGCATGCGATCACTGACGTGTGCGCTGCTCCTGGCCGTCATGGCCAGTGGAGCGGCGGCGCAACCACCGACATCCGGCGCCCGGCAGCGAGTCGATTCCCTGCTCGCGGCCACCCCGCTCGAACCCGACTGCGTGGCTCGCGGCCCGGTCGGCGCGCTCGAACGGCCGGCCGACTCGCTCTGCCTCGGCAAGTCCGACGTGGTCCGGATGGCGATCGAGCGGAACCCCGCGATTCGAGCGGGTGAGGAACAGGTCGCCCAGGCCCACGCTCGGAAGGTGCAGGGTACCGCGATTCCCGATCCCCAGTTCGGGGCGGAGCTCGACCAAGCAACCGCAAGCCTCGGTAACGCGACCGCCAAGGTAGTCGGGGCCACGCTCCAGATCCCCTTCCCCGACAAGTTCCGGCTCCAGGCCAAGATCGGGAACGCCGACATCCAGTCGACCCAAGCGGGGTTGGAGCTCCTTCGCCAACAAGTCGCCTCCGCCGCCTCGCAGACCTACGATTCGCTCCTCGCGGCGCTCCGTCGCCGGCGCGATCTGACCGAAGCCCGGGCGTTGGCGGCCGACTTCCTGACCAAGACCCAGGCCCGCTTCCAGGCCGGCACGGTCGCCCGGCTGGACGTGATCAAGGCGCAGGTCGCGGTGGGCCAGGCGGAGAACGACCTGATCTCCACCGAGCACGACGTCGCCACCGCGCGCTCGGCCCTCAACCGGTTGCTCGACCGCCCGCTCGACGCCCCAACCCTCGCGTCGGACTCGCTGGCGGTGCCCGGCGATCTGCCGCCGCTCGCGGCGCTCGAACCGGCCGCGCTGGCGTCGCGTCCCGAGATCGCGAGCCTCCAGCGGCAGCGGGAAGGCGCCCGCGCCAACACGGCGCTGGCCAAGGAGTACTGGCTTCCCGACCTGATCGTGGGGTTGGGGAAGGACTACGCCGATCCCGGCCCCGGCATTCTCACCGCCGGCATCGCGGTGCCGCTCCCGGTCTTCTTCTGGCAGCACTCCAAGGGCGAGATCGCCGAGAGCAAGCACCACGAGCGGGAGCTCGACGCCACCCTCCGCGACGCCCAGAGCTTCGTGGGTCAGGAGCTCCGCGCCATCTACGCCCAGGCCCAGACCGCGCTCGCCCAGGCGCGCTATCTCCGCGATCAGCTCCTGCCCGCCACCCGCGAAGCGTTCCGGATCGCGTCGGTGAGTTACGGGTTGGGCGGCTCGTCCGCCCTCGACGTGCTCGACGCCCGCCAGGCCCTGCTCGACGCCGAAAACCAGTATACGGATGCCCTCGCCACCGCCAACATGGGCCGCGCCGAGCTGGAGCGCGCGGTCGGCCGCCGGCTCGACGGCATCGGAGGCTCACGATGATCACTCGCCGACTTCTCGGAACCGCCACCTGCACCGCGAGCCTCCTGCTCGCCGCCTGCGGGTCCAAGCCTGAGGCCGCCGACGGCGCGGCCACCCCCGCGACCAAGGACGCGCCGATCGCGGTCGATTCCGCCCAGCGGGCCCGCTTCATCATCGAGCCGGTCGCCTCGGCGTCGTACGCGCCGTCGATCGTCACCACCGGCACGGTGGCGTTCAGCGCCGATCTCTCCACCCAGGTGCTGGCGCCGATCTCCGGGCCGGTGAGCCGGATCCTGGTCCAGCCGGGCGCCCACGTGGAGCCCGGCCAGGCGATGGCCACGCTGGTGTCGCCCGACTTCGCCACGGCCCTGGCCGACTACCGTAAGGCCGACGCCGCCTGGAAGAACCAGAAGCAGATCACCGATCTCAACGAGCAGCTCTTCCAGAACGACGCCCTGGCCCGCCGCGAGCTCGATCAGAGCCGCGCCGATCTGGCCGGCGCCGCCGCCGACCGCGACGCGGCCATTCAGGCGCTCCGGGCGTTAGGCATCGCCGACCCCACGATCGCCGACAGCGGCGGGGTCGACCGGCCGATCGAAGCGGCCATTCGGGCCCCGATCGCGGGTACCGTCGTCGAGAAGCTGATCACCCCCGGCCAGCTTCTGGAGAGCGGCACCCCGACCTTCACCGTGGCCGACGTCCGGACCGTGTGGGTGATGGCCAACGTCTTCGAACGCGACATCCGCGCCGTCCACCGGGGCGACAAGGCCCTGATCGCGACCGACGCCTCGGCCGACACCCTGGTTGGCCGGGTGGACTACGTCGCCGACCTCGTGGACCCCGCCACCAAGGCCACCCAGGTCCGGCTGGTCGTGCCGAACAAGGGCGTTGATCCTCAAGCGCGACATGTTGGTCCAGGTGATCATCCGCTCGGGCACCAACCGCGAGGGACTCCTGGTGCCGGTGTCGGCCGTGCTCCGCGACGACGAGAACCTGCCCTACCTCTTCATCGCCACCAGCGAAGGGACCTTTGCCCGGCGCCGGGTAAGCGTGGGCGGCCGGGTCGACGACCGCTACGAGATCACCGACGGCCTGACCGCCGGCGAGCTGATCGTGGTCGACGGCGCCCTCTACCTCCAGACCATGAGTGAGCAATGATGACCGGACCCCACGAACCCGTCACGGGTGAGGGTGAGGGTCCGGGTCGCCAGCACTCCTGGATCCATCGCCTCGTCGCGGCGTCGCTGAGCCAGCCGGTGCTGGTGGCGGTCGCCGTTCTCTCGATCGGCGCGGTCGGCTACTGGTCGTTCCGCCGGCTCCCCGTCGACGCCTATCCCGACCTCTCGCCCACGATGGTGGCCATCACCACCCAGTGGCCCGGCCATGCCGCCGAAGAGGTCGAGCGGCTGATCACCTTCCCGATCGAAACCGAAATGAACGGGCTGCCCAAGCTCAAGGTGCAGCGCTCGATCTCACTCTACGGCCTCTCCGACGTCCGGCTGGTCTTCCAGGACGGCACCGACCCCTACTTCGCTCGGCAACGGGTGCACGAAGCGCCTGAGCGACGTGGGAGTGCCCGACGGCGTCAGCCCGGGAATGGAGCCGCTCTTCTCTCCCTCCGGCCTGGTCTACCGCTACGTCATCGATAGCCACGACCGCACGCCGATGGAGCTCAAGACGATCCAGGACTGGATCATCAGCCGGGCCTACAAGTCGGTCCCCGGCGTGGCGGACCTGGCGGGGCTGGGCGGCCAGACGATGCAGTACCAGGTGCTGCTCGACCCCAAGAAGGTCGCCGGCGCCGGGCTTCGGCATCACCGACATCGTCGACGCCCTCTCCAACAACAACGACAACGCCGGCGGCGGCTTCTACTCCGAGGGCGGCCAGTTCTACTACGTCCGCGGTCTCGGCCGGCTCACCACGCCGGAAGACATCGGGCAGGTCGTGCTGGCGGTCAAGAACGGGACGCCGATCCTGGTCAAGGACGTCGGCCAGGTGGTGATCGGCTACGCGCCCCGGCTGGGACAGTTCGGGTTCAACGACCGGGACGACGCGGTCGAGGGCGTGGTCCTGATGCGGACCGGCGAGCAGGCCCAAACCGTCTTGAAGGGCGTCGAGGCCAAGACCCAGGAGCTGAACGACCGGATCCTGCCCAAGGACGTGAAGATCCATCCGTTCTACGATCGGAGCGACCTGGTCCACCTCACGACCCGAACCGTGGTGGACAATCTGCTCCGCGGGATCGTGCTGGTGATCATCGTGCTGGTGCTCTTCCTGGCCAACGCGCGGACCGGTCTGATCGTGGCGGTCACCATTCCGCTGGCCCTGCTCTTCGCGTCGATCTGCCTCGACTTGAAGAACATTCCGGCCAACCTCCTTTCCATCGGCGCGATCGACTTCGGCATCCTGGTCGACGGCGCCGTGGTGATGGTGGAGAACATCTACCGGAAGCTGGCCGACCGGGGCGACTCCACCGTCCCGATCCCGACCATCATTGCGCAGGCGGCCGCCGAGGTGGACCGGCCGATCTTCTACGCGGTCGCGATCATCATCGCGGGCTTCCTCCCGATCTACGTGCTGTCGGGACCGTCGGGCCGGCTCTTCCAGCCCATGGCGGACACCACGATCTTCGCCCTGATCGGCGCCCTCGCCCTGACCCTCACCGCGGTGCCGGTACTTTGCAACTGGCTCCTCAAGGGCGGGATCCAGGAACGGCGGAACCGGATCTACGAGTGGATCCGCGACCGCTACGCCGTCACCCTCGATTGGTGCCTGGCCCGGCGCTGGTTCACAGTCGGCGCCTCGACCGCGCTCTTCGTCGGCGCCTTGGCGCTGGTACCGGTCATCGGGGCCGAGTTCATGCCTCACCTCGACGAGGGCGCGCTCTGGGTCCGGGCGACCATGCCTCCCAGCATCTCGCTCGAGGAGTCGAGCAAGATCGTTCCTCAGATCCGGGCGATCCTCAAGAGCTTCCCCGAGGTCACCGACGTGGCGTCGGAGCACGGCCGCGACGACGGCGGCACCGATCCGACCGGGTTCTTCAACGCCGAGTTCTACGTCGGCCTCCATCCGTACGGTGAGTGGCACGGCGACTATCACTCGAAGCCCGAGCTGATCGCCGCCATCGGGAAGAAGCTGGCCGGCTTTCCGGGCATCACCTTCAACTACACCCAGCCGGCCGAGGACGCGGTCGACGAGGCGGAGACCGGCCTCAAGAGCTCGCTCGCGGTCAAGATCTTCGGCACCGATCTCCAGGTGCTGGAATCCAAAGCCCACGCCATTGCCGACGTCATCTCCCAGGTACGCGGCATCCACCGGGTCCTGGTGGTCGAGGAGCTGGGACAGCCTTCGTTGACGGTCGCGATCGACCGCGCCAAGGTGGCCCGCTACGGCCTCAACGTGGCCGACGTGAACGGCCTGATCGAAGCCGCCGTCGGGGGCACCGCCGCGACCGAGGTGGTCCAAGGCGAGAAGCTCTTCGACCTCGTGGTGCGGCTCCAGCCCCAGTACCGGGAGAACCCCGCGCAGATCGGCGCGATCCTGGTCGCCGCACCGGACGGGCAGCAGATCCCGCTCCGGGAGCTGGCCACCATCCAGGTGAGCAGCGGCGCCTCGTTCATCTACCGGGAGAACAACTCGCGGTACATCGGGGTGCAGTACGCGGTCGAGGGCCGCGACCTGGCCAGCGCCGTCGACGAAGCCCGGCAGAAGGTGGACGCGGCCGTCTCGATGCCCACCGGCTATCAGACCGTCTGGGGCGGCGAGTACGAGGAGTACACCGCCTCGCGAAGCCAGCTGGTGGTGGTCCTCCCGCTCACCGTCGCGCTGATCTTCCTCCTGCTCTTTGCGCTCTACCGGAACGTGACCTTCCCGTTGATCACCGTGATCGGCGTCGTCCTCTCGGCACCGGTCGGCGGGTTGGTGACGCTGGCGCTCACCGGGACGCCGCTTTCGGTGTCGTCGGGGATCGGCTTCATCGCGCTCTTCGGCGTGTCGGTACAGACCGCGGTGGTCTACATCTCCTACGTCAACGAGCTCCGGCTCGGCGGGCTAGGAATAGCCGATGCGGCGCGGGAGGCGGCGCTCTACCGGCTCCGGCCGATCATGATGACGGCCCTGGTGGCGGCGTTCGGGCTCCTCCCGGCGGCGCTCTCCACCGGGGTCGGCTCCGACTCCCAGCGGCCGTTCGCGCTGGTGATCGTGGGCGGGCTCTTCTCCCGGCTCCTGATCAGCGTGCTGCTGATGCCGGTGCTCTACGTGATGGCGGCCCGCGAGGGTGACCGGCTCGAGGTCTAGCTCCTTCCGCGGTCAGGCACGCGGCCCCCGGGGGTTCATGGCCTCGGGGGCCGTCGTACAAGGCCGGGGGTCGTACGTGAGCGGACATTGGCAACAGCATTAACCGCAGAGGACGCAGAGATCGCAGAGGAACTGATCGAGGACGGAAAAAGCACAAGAGGGGGAACAACAACAACAACAACAACAACAACCACCACCACCAACCACCACCACCACCACCACCACCAGCACCACGACTCCGGCTGTCAGGACAATAGAGTGCGGAGGATCCCTCGACGCTGTTCCTCTGCGTCCTCCGCGCCCTTTGCGGTAAAGCGGTTGCCATCACCCGGCCACAACCTCCAACCTGGCCAAGTACACCGCCCCCAACCGGAACGAACGTCAGCGAAGCACGACCCCGAGCACGACACTCGACGCCGATCGCCCCGCCGAGCCGGTGTAGCCGGTCGGCCCCATCGGACCGCGGGGGCTCACCCCCTCGGCGTGCCCGGCCAGCCAGAGGGCGGTTCGGGCACTCGCCTGCCAGCGGAGCGCGAGGCCGGCCGACCAGGGGGTCAGGTCGCGGGCGTAGAAGTCGAGCTCCGGGGCGATCAGCCGCTGGTAAACGGCGCCTTGCACCAGCGGCGCCGGGATCGCGGCGCTCGACGCCTGACTCACCAGCCCGCCCGAGGCGAGGAATGCCACGCCAGGGGCCAATGGGTGGCCCAGCTCCAGCTCCACGCCCAGGCCGGCGGTCTGGATCTTCGATCCGATCACCGCGATCGAGTCGTTCCGGACCCGGTTCTCGTAGCGCGACTTCACCGCGATCAGCCCCGACCAGCCGCCCGCCGAGCGGAGCCGGCGGAGCTCGGCCCGCCCCTCGAAGGCCCGCTCGGTCGCGGTGAAGACCGTGCCGGCCGAGTCGAGCGCCAGGTCGCCGTCGCCGGTGAGGGCGGTGAAGCGGCCGTCCAGGGTCAGCCGCCACCGGCCGGAGCGGCCCAGGCCGCGCTGGTAGGCGGCGCCCGCGGTCCAGGCGCCGGCGTTCCACCGGTCGTAGGCGGGCTGGTCCTGCTGCTGCCGGGTCCGCCGCTCGCGGAGGCGCGACACCTCGACGAACGCCACCCAGCGGCCGCCCAGCCCCGCGCCGCTCAGGCCGAGGCTGGCCGAGGGGACGTCCTCGTCGATCCGCCGATAGTAGCTCTGGTTCACACTGATCGGCGTCACCCCCTGGTACCCGGCCAGGTCCACCACCTGCCCCTCGGCGGCCCGCTCGGTCAGGTCGATCGTCTCGGCCCGGTTCCGGTAGCGGCCCACCAGCCCGACCGTCAGTCCGCCCGCGGTCCGGGTCACCCCCAGCGCCACGCCCGGCATCGTCTGGCGGGTCAGTCGGGCGAACCCGGCCTCGATGGTCCGCCGCTCGTTGGTCTCGTAGCCCAGGTCGGCGCCTAACGCCCAGGCCCCGAGCCGCCAGGCCGCCACGCCCTCCAGCCGGGCTCGGGTCCGGCGGGTGGGGCTGGTGCTGCTGTCGGTGGTGACGAACGGGCTGGTCGGGTAGGGCTCGCTCTCGTCGGCCTGGCTCCCGGGATCGAACCGCTCCTGGTCGAGCACCACCCGGCCCAGCATGGTGACTCGGTCGGTCAGCGGTCGCCACGAGGTCGCCGATATCTGCCGAAGCCGCGTGCCCCCCGGATCGAGCGGCCGCCGGAACGCACCCCGGCTGCCCGCCGCCGCGGCCCGGAACTCGGTCCAGGCGCTGTCCACCGCCCCAGCCAGACCGGCCGGGTTGGCCGCCGTCCAGAAGAGCCCGATGGTGGTCGCCGGAAAGAGCCCCGCCGGGAGCGCCGAACCGGCGGTGGGAAAGTGCCGGGGCAGATCGGCCCGGGGCGCCAGCACGCTCCACCGGTCGAGCCAGGCCGGCAGGTCGTGCTCGGGCGCCAGACCGATCGACTGGGCGGCGAGCGGTCCGCCGAGCCCGAGCCAGGCGACGGCCAGGCCGGCAATCACCGGCGCCGCTATGCGCTTTTTTGGTTGTGTTCTCGCGGCCCACCCTGACCAGCTTGCGGTCATGTCGTGCCCTTGCCTTTTCCCCCCAGCCGAGCCGAGCTTATGGGCATGTCCGCTCCGTTCTATTCCGCCGAGATGGTCCTCGCCTTGCCCGCCGACGGCAACCGCTACGAGACGGTCCACGGCGAGCTCTTGGTGACGCCCGCCCCCCGTCCCGCGCACCAGCGAGTCCTGAGCGAGCTCTTCGCGGCGGTTCATGCTTACCTCCAGCGGGAGCCGGTGGGGCGAGCCTTCTTCGCGCCGGCCGACCTCTCCTGGGCGCCCGACCTGCTGGTCCAGCCGGACCTCTTCGTGGTCCCGCCCGAGCAGGCCGGCATCACCGCCTGGGCTCATGTGAGCCGGCTCCTCCTGGCCGTCGAGGTCGTGAGCCCGAGCACCCGCCGGGCCGACCGCTTCACCAAGCGCCGCCTCTATCAGGCGCAGGGCGTGCCGCTCTACTGGATCATCGATCCCGATCGCCGCCTGGCGGAGGTCTGGACACCCGAGGCCCGGTTCCCGGTCACGGTCACCGACCGGCTCGAGTGGCGCCCTGCCGGGGCGGCGCATCCGTTCGGCGTCTCGCTCGGCCACCTGCTCGACCCCGCCTAACGGGCGCCCGGCAACGGCATCGACACCTCGAGCCCGAACCGCACCGGCGCATAGAGCCGCGGCACCGTGGTCCGCCCCCCGTAGCTCCCGATCCGGTCGAACGCGTTGTAGGCGTAGAAAGACAGCCGCCCGTCGAGCGGCAGGGTCTTGCTCACCTGGAGACTGAAGAGCCAGTCGGGCGACGCCTTCTGCGGGTCGATCAGCCCGGTTCGCGCGATGCGGAGATCCTGGTACTGGGGCAGCGCCCGGTCGGCCGGCGCCACCGGCACCAGCTCGCCGGCCCGGGTGATGTACCCGGCGAACGACAGCGTGTCGGTGCCCCCCACGTCCTGGCGGAGCTCCCGGACCGTCACCTGCACCGTCCCGGTGATCACCAGGCCCGCCTTGGGCTGCTGGTGGATCAGCCGGGTGGTGATCAGCAGGCGCTCCCCCTTCCGGGTCAGGGCCTGCCAGTAGGGCGCCCGGGGAATGTGCTCGGTCAGCTGGAAGTCGGTGAACGAGCTGTTGAACTGGACCCCGGCGTCGTAGAGCCGGCTCCAGGCCCAGGCGCCCTGGACGTCGATCCGGGTCTTGAGCGGGCGGATCTCCGGGAGGATGGCCGTCAGCTCGAGCCCCTCGCTCCGGAGATCCAGGTTGTTGGCCGGCTGGTCGATCAGGGTGGGAACCGTGTCCTGGGCCGCGGGCGGCAACAGCACGTCGGGGGGCCGGCCGGTCCCGATGGTGGCGCTGTCCACGGCGTAGCGGTCGCGGAGCAGAAAGGTCGGCAGCTCGCGGATCCCGACCCCGTTCCGGATCCGGTCCAGGTATCCCACCAGCGCCACCTGCCCGCCCCCGCCCAGGTCCACCTCGACGCCCGCCTCGGCCTTGTCGGCCCGCATCATCCGGAGGTCGGGGTTGGTCCGGTCCAGGATCCGGGTGGTCAGGATGGCCCGGCGCTCGGCCGGATCGTTGGCGTAGTAGTTGAAGTTGACCAGGTCGTAGTACTGCGCCCCGGGAAAGAGCTCCGCCAGCGAGGGCACCTTCGCGACCCGCCCCACCCCCGCCCGAAACCGGACCCGCTCGGCCGGGGCCACTTCCAGCTGCAGCCGGGGGCCCAGCACCGCGTCCCGCACGCCCGACGCCCAGGTGCTCCCGTCGTGCAGCAGCTCCAACCGGAGACCGGCCTGGAGGTTGACCACCGTGCCGCCCAGCTCCCGGGTCATCCGGTCGTCCAGATAGAGCGCGCTGGTCACCAGCGCCGGGATCGCGTCGAACCGGCGGGGCCGGTCGTAGCCCTGCACCCCGTTGAACTCCACCTGCGGCGGAAACTCCACGTCGAACTGGACCCCGGGCCCGCCGTTCCATTCCCGGCGGAGCTCGAACCCGGTGCGGGTCAGGTGGTCCATCCCGGCGAACCTGGCCGGCGCGGTCAGCTCCAGCCGCGAGTAGACCTGGCGGGGATCGCCGTCCACGTCCACCCGGGCCACGTACACCCCGCCGATGAACTTGCCGTCCTGGGTCCCCTCGGTGAGCCGGTTGGTGAAGGGCATCGCGCCCCGGAGCCGGGGCGCCTGGGTGAACGACCGCTGCCGGCCGCCCTCGAAGGCCGCCGTCCACTCGAGCCCGCTCGACCGCCCCAGCCGGTAGCGGGCCCGCTCCGACACCCGGAGCCCGTTGTCCCGGCTCCGGGCCGCGACGTCGGGGAAGACCGGCGTGGCCGGCTCGTCTTGAAGCACCTGGAAGGCGTCGATCCGGGTGTCGAGGGTCAGCCGGTCGGAGGCGAACCGGTGGGCCAGCTGCCCCGAGATCCGGGAGCCCACGTCGTCCCGGGTGCCGGGCGCCAGCCGGGTCCGGGCCAGGTTCACGCTCGCGGTGCCGGTCTGGCCCGGGAAGAGCCGGGCGCCGCCCAGCAGGGTCCCCTCGACCGTCCGGGCGTCGAAACGGAGCCGGGCCTCGGGCGGCACCACGCCGGCCCGGGTGTCCACCAGCACCACGCCCTGGGTCAGATCGCCGAACCGGGCCGAGGGCACGCCCCGGATCACCTCGACCCGTTCCAGGGTGGCCGCCGGGATCCGGCGGAGGTCGATCCCGCCGCCGGCCGCCGAGGCGAAGCTTAGCTCGCCACGGGCACCTAGCGACTGGAGGTTGGCGTTGTTGGAGACCGGCACCCCGTCCAGCACGATCTGGGTCCCGAACGACGCCAGGCTCTGGGCCGAGGGGCCCAGGGCGTTCGGGCCGGTGGCACCGCCGCCGGTCGAGATCGGGACCGACCGGAGCGAGAACTGCTGGACCCCGTCGAGCCCGGGCGGCTGGAGGGTCGTGCCGGGCACCAGCTCCAGCACCCCGGCCAGGCTGGCCGCGGTCTGGTTCCGGATCGCGTCGCTCCCGATCACCGACGCCGTTCCCAGCTCGCCCCGGGCCCGTCCCGCCGGATCGGCGGTCACCACCAGGTTCGGCAGGTTGAGGGCGCTCCGGGCCAGCCCCACGTCCACCGTGACCGTGCCCGAGAGCGGCACCGTCAGCGGCCGGCGAACCGGCGCGTAGCCGATCCGGACCACCCGGAGCACCGCCGGACCAGGCGGCGCCCCCGCCAGCCGGTAGCGCCCGTCGGCCCCGCTGGTCGCGGCCAGCGCGCCGCCCTCCAGCGCCACCGTGGCCCCGGCGAGCGGCGCGTCGGTCACCGCGTCGGTGACCCGGCCGGCGATCACCGCTCCGCCCTCGGCCGCCTGGGCCCGCGCCTCGCGGCCCAGCATGACGCAGGCGAGCGCCGCCAGCGTACCGCGGCGGCCCAGCCGAGGCAGCTGTCGAAGCAGGTCGCGCCACGCGGCCGTGCCTCCGACGCGGAGGGCCGACGGCAGTCGGCGGAAGTGGGCTTTCATGTGATGGCGAAGGGTCGCGGCCCGGCCGAACCCCGCTCCATCGGCGGCATGCTCGACCGTGACCCGCTCAAAGATGAGGAGAAACGCCGCCACCAGCAACCCGGATCAAGTCACGCACCTCCTGGGGCAGGGGCTCCAGGGAGGCAACGACTTGGTCGGCCGCCTCGTCGAGGTGGCGCGGGATTTTCGACAACGACTGATCCGAAATAGGCACCAGGTCCGAGGTATCCGTCTCAGCATAACCGGCGTCCGCTCGACGCCTCAATGGGGCCGAACGACCCTATGCCCGACTTCCCGTCATCGGGGCTCTGGTGGCCTGAACCGGTACCATTTCTGGCTCGCTTGGCGCTCTATGGCAGGAGGCGGCGCGTGTTATCGTGGAGGGGCCCTCCCCCTCACGAGCGTCGCGATGGCAACCCGATCGATTTCCGCCCTCCTGGGCGGCGCCCTGCTCGTCGCCTCCGGCCTGGTCGTGGTGCTGGCCCGCCGGCAGGTGACGCTGAATCGGGCGTACCTGGAGCTCAAGGCCAAAGCCGGCCTTCCCTATCGAGGCTACGCTCTGCCGACCTTCCGGGCTGCGACGCTGGCCGGCGATTCGGCCACCGTCGGCGCCTTGGCCGACACCGCGGCCCGCCAACTGGTCTTCGTCTTCACCACCACCTGTCCCTACTGCCGCGCCACCCTGCCGGTCTGGGCCGCGCTGGCCGACTCGACCCGGGCCGGCTGGCCTTCGACGCCGATCCTCGGTCTCGGCCTGGATTCACTCGGGAAGGTCCAGCGCTACGCGGCTGAGCACGCCCTGACCTACCCGGTGGCCACCTTCCCTGACTGGAAAACCGCCCAGCTCGCCCGGGCCCGCGCCGTGCCCCAGACCCTGGTCCTGAACCACTGGGGCGAGATCGTCTTTGCCCGCACCGGCCGGCTGGAACCGGGGCCGGTGCTCGACTCGGTCTACGCCGCCCTGCGGGGCGACTTCGGAGCGTGGGATCCGCCGCCCGCCGACTCGGCGGCCAGGCGTCCCCAAGCGCGTACGACTACTTCCGCGGGCGTCCGACCGTGACTACCTCGGGTCGCGGTGGCGCCTGCCGTCTTTCAAGTCAGGAGGACATCATGTCACGCAGCATGACGAAAATCGGCGGATGGGGGTTCGGGTTGGCGGTGGCGGGGGCGCTGGCGTTCGGAGGGGTGGTGGCGGTTGCCACGCCGGCCAATGCGCTGACCTGCCCCGACGACGGCTGGAATTGGCTCGGGCAGCAGCCGGACGCAGCAACGTGTCACGCAGCGTGCGTCGCTGTCCATGACCCGGACGTGGAGTCGCAGTGGGGGTCGACCAACGGCTGCTGCCGTTGCCTCTTCTGATTTCCGAGTAGAGCGCCGAGCCGGCCGGAACCCCATCAGGTCGGCCCGGTGCTTCTCCTCTGTGATCTCTATGGCACCAGCCCCGGGGTTCGGGCAGTTCGAAGGAGATCCGCCTCTCCCGTCCTGGTATCCTGGAGAATTGGGTGCCCACCGCTGAGGAGGCCCGTGGGCCGTCTCGACACCGAATACAGGAACTCGGCCGCCACATCTCCCCCCCGCCCCCGGAATGGTTCGTGATCGAACTCTGGGTTGATGATCGTCGCGCATGGCGGATAGTCAAAGCTCTGGCTCGCACGCATCGCCACGACATCGAGAATCCTCGATCGAGGGATCCGCGGATGGGCGAACGTGCCAGGGCCAGGGTAGATGGCCTTTACCAGCGATGTCGTGTCGAGGGGCAACGCAACCACGGCGATCGCACCAAGGTCCTGCCAGAACAGCCCATGTCCCGACAGGTCGCGATCGTATCCTGTGTTCACCATGTTGGGGACGGAGGGGTTGTCCGGATCCGCGCTGCCAGCGAACTCAAAATCCGCGTGACTCAGGTCGAGCGCCCCTGGATAGAATGGCCGGTGGTCGATCGCGTCCGTCGCGATCACGATAGCCTGGCCCGCCGTGATGGCGTAGTCGTGGCCGGTCCCCGGAAAGACTTGATACCCTAGGGTCCAGATACCGGCCGGGTCGGCCGTGAACGCGTAGTATGGCCCGTTGCAGGGATAGAGCGGATAGTCCAACTCGAGGTTGAGGCCTCGCGCCACCACCATGCCATCGAGATAGATGGTCGTGTCACTGTTGTTGTAGAGCTCGAGGAAGCCGCCGGTGTAATACCCACCTAGACCCGGCGTGGAGCCCACGTTGAACGCCCACTCACTGATCACGAGCGACCGCCGCCGGCTGGCCGGCACCCCGATCGTCGTACTGCCCACCCCCGTCCCCGTCCGGAGCACCGTCCGGGTCGCGAACCCGTCCCCATCGTCCCCGCCCGCCAGCTCCGCCCGCTCCGCCGCCGTCAGCCACCGGCTCGCCTCCACGATGTAGTCCCCCGCCACCAGGTCCGGGATCGCCACCGTCCCGTCCCCTTCGCTCGTGAAGGCCCGCGCCGGCCGACTCGAGTCCGCCGGCGTCAGCGTCACCGCCAGCCCCGGTAACCCGCTACCCCACCCGAGCGCCCCGGCCGTCGCCCCGTCCTCCGGCTCCGGCACGAATCGCAACGTGAACCCGCTCGCCGGCGGGGGCGGCGGGGTGACAATTTCGGTGCTCCCGGTGCAGGCGGTGGCCGCCAGCACCACGAGCCACGACCCAGGAAATCGCGCCATGCGGGGCATGGGGGGACTCCAGACTGGGGATCGTCCCATAGGTAGGGGCCGGCGCGGCAACGCGCAAGAGCCCAATCCGGGCCACGGAGCCCGTGCGCAGGCTGGCTCGCGCCCACGAGCACGTGAAACGGGTGTGGAGGAGGCACGGCTTGACAGGCGGCGGCTTGGCCTGGATTCGGTCGGGGCCGTCCGGCGCTACGCCGCCGAGCACGCCTTGGCCTTTGCGGTGGCCAGCTTCCCCGACTGGAAGACGGCCCAGCTCGCTCGGGCCCGGGCCGTGCCGCAGACCCTGGTCTTGAACCACTGGGGCGAGGTCGTCTTTGCCCACACCGGCCGGCTCGAGCCCGGGCCGGTCCTCGACTCGGTCTACGCGGCCCTGCGCGGGGACGTCGGCGCGTGGGACCCACCGCCCCCTGGCACGGTCGCCCCGGGGGCGACCCCACCCACGACTACTTCCGCGGGCGTCCGCCCGTGACCACCTCGGGTCGCGGCGGTGCTCGCTGTTCTTCCCGCAGCAAGGAGGAGATCATGTCACGCAGCATCAAGAGGCTCGGCGGATGGGGGTTTGGAGTGGCGGTGGCGGGGGCGTTGGCGTTCGGAGGGGTGGTGGCGGTTGCCACGCCGGCCAATGCGCTGAACTGCCAGGATGACGGGTGGAACTGGGTAGGGCAGCAGCCATCTCAGAGCGTATGCTACGACGTCTGCTCCAGCATTCACGGCCCAGACGTCGTGGCACAGTGGGGGTCCACCAACGGCTGCTGCCGCTGCCTGTACTAGAGACCGCCTGAACCGCCGCGGGGTGGCCGCAGGTCACCTCGCGGTCACTGCGGGATCACGCCAGGGGTCCTCGGACTTCGGACAAGGTCTGCGTTGCCGGCCCGGGTGTCCTGTAGGATTGCATGGCCCTCAATCTCGATGGGCATCGTACGTCGCGATACGGAGTACTGAAACTCCATCGGCAGGTCGCGGCCTCGCCCCCGAAACGGGTTCCGATCGAACTGCGGACTAACGATGTCGGGACACTCGCCGCGACTCGGATCATAGTTGGACCGAATAGCGATAGCGTCCAGCACCGCACTTGTCGGAACCCTGGGGTGGGCGAATGTACTCGTACCCGGGAACACCGCCCTGACCAAGCCCGTCGTATCGAACGGTCTCGCAACGGCAACAACCGCGCCAAGCTCCGCCCACTCGAGGCCGTGGCCCGCAAGGTCACGATCGTACCCAGTGTTTACCATATTCGGCACCGCCGGATTATCAGCATCACTCGTCCCGACAAATTCGAAGTCTGCCGATCGGAGGTCGAGGCCGGCTGGGTAGAACGCACCATGATCGATGGCGTCGGTGGCAACTACGACCACGTGCCCAGGCGCCAGAGGGTAATCGCGGCCCTTACCAGGAAACACTTGATAGGCAAGGCTCCAGATTCCTGCAGCATCACTCGCGTACTGACGGAACGCAGAACACGGGAAGGCCGCCGATTCGAACTCCTGGTCCAAGCCCTTCACTACAACAACGCCGTCGAGGAACACCGTCGTGTCGGCATTGTTGTAGAGTTCGAGAAAGCCGCCGTTGGTGTAGCCGCCGAGACCGGGCGTTTGCCCGACATTGAAGGCCCACTCGCTGATCACCAGCGACCGCCGCCGGCTGGCCGGCACCGCGATCGTCGTACTGCCCACCCCCGTCCCCGTTCGGAGCACCGTCCGGGTCGCGAACCCGTCCCCATCGTCCCCGCCCGCCAGCTCCGCCCGCTCCGCCGCCGTCAGCCACCGGCTCGCCTCCACGATGTAGTCCCCCGCCACCAGGTCCGGGATCGCCACCGTCCCGTCCCCTTCGCTCGTGAAGGCCCGCGCCGGCCGGCTCGAGTCCGCCGGCGTCAGGGTCACCGCCAGCCCCGGTAGCCCGCTCCCCCACCCCAGCGCCGCGGCGGTCGCCCCGTCCTCCGGCTCCGGCACGAATCGCAGCGTGAACCCGCTCGCCGGCGGGGGCGGCGGCGTCACGATCTCGGTGCTCCCGGTGCAGGCGACGGCCGCCAGCAGTACGAGCCAGGACCCAGGACACCGCGCGATTAGGGACATGGGGGGACTCCATACTGGGGATCGTCCCATAGGTAGGGGTCGCCGCGCCACGGCGCAAGAGCCCAAACCGGGCCACGGAGCCCGTGCGAGGGCTGGCTCGTGGGGAGGAGCACGTGCGAACTAGGTACGAAGGAGGCACGGAGTGACAGACGGCGGCATTGCCCACGCCTTCCTCGACGAGGCTCCCCCGACCCGACGCTCGGTCTGCGGTGAAGCGTCTGCCGCCGCTGCGCTCTGACCATCGAGCTGGCGGCCTCGCCACCGGCCGGTCGCGCATCGTGGAAGCCGACCCGGATCAGGTCGCGAACCTGCTGAGGTCAGGTCTCTAGCAAGGCAACGATCTGGTCGGCGCCTCATCGAGGTGCCGCGGACCTTTCGACAACGACTGATCCGAAATAGGCACCAGGTCCGAGGTATCCGTCTCAGGATAACCGGAATCCGCTCGACGCCTCAATGGGGCCGAATGACTCTATGCCCGCCTTTCCGTCACCGGGGCTCTCATGGCCTGAACCGGTACCATTTCTGGCTCGCTTGGCGCTCTATGGCGGGAGCCGGCGCGTGTTATCGTGGAGGGGCCCTCCACCTCACGAGCGTCGCGATGGCAACCCGATCGATTCCCGCCCTCCTGCGCGGCACCCTGCTCGTCGCCTCAGGCCTGGTCGTGCTGCTGGCCCGCCGGCAGGTCGCGCTGAATCGGGCCTACCTGGAGCTCACGGCCAAAGCCGGCGCTTCCATATCGCGGTTACGCTCTGCCGACCTTCCGGACCAAGACCCTCGCCGGCGATTCCGTCACCGTCGGCGCCTTCGCCGACACCGCCGGCCGGCAGCTCGTCTTCGTCTTCACCACCACCTGCCCCTACTGTCGGGCCACCTTGCCGGTCTGGGCGGCCCTGGCCGAGTCGACTCGCGCCGCCCGGCCCCTCGTTGGGGTGATTGGCCTTGGGCTGGACTCGCTCCCACGGGTCCGGGACTACGCCGCCGAGCACGCTCTGACTTACCCGGTGGCCACCTTCCCCGACTGGAAGACCGCCCAGCTCGCCCGGGCCCGCGCCGTGCCCCAGACCCTGGTCCTGAACCACTGGGGCGAGGTCGTCTTTGCCCACACCGGCCGGCTCGAGCCCGGGCCAGGCCTCGACTCGGTCTACGCCGCCCTCCGAGGCGACTTCGGAGCGTGGGACCCGCCGCCCACCGACTCGGCGGCCGGACGTTCCCGACCCCGTCCGACTCCTTCCGCGGGCATCCGGCCGTGACCACTTCGGGTCGCGGCGGTGCCTGCCGTCTTTCAAGTCAGGATGACATCATGTCACGCAGCGTGAAGAAGATCGGCGGATGGGGGTTCGGGCTGGCGGTGGCCGGGGCGTTGGCGTTCGGAGGGTTGCTGGCGGTCGCCAAGCCGGCCAATGCCATGTCCTGCGCGGACGACGGGGTGGAACTGGCTGGGATACCAGCCGTCCTACAACGACTGCTGGGACGCGTGCTACGCGCTGCATCCCACACTCGTGCAGGTCCGGTACACGCAGCAGGGTTGCTGCACCTGCTACTTCTGAGGCGCCGGAGGGGCTCGGCCACGCGCCGGGCCCCTCGCGCCCGTGAAGCCGGGGCCTGAGGGTGTTGCTACCAGAGACTCAGGGTCACCGTATTGCGCCGGGCGACCGCAAGGTCCGCTCGAAGTCGGCGAACGAGCTCCGGGTGTACCAGAGCAGCGGCCGCCCGCTGAGGCCCTGCCCCGCAACACGCCGGGAAACCGAGTGCCGGTGCTCATCTCGGTAGTCGGTCCCTCGGACATCCGACCACTCCCGGTCGATCCCCGCCGCCACGAGCGGGGAGCACTCCGTAAAACCGGTCGCGAAGTTCGAGCGGAGCGTCAGGATGTCCATGATTCGCGCCTTGGGAATGCGCACGTACTCCCCGCCGCCTGCGTTGCCTCGCACCAGGTTGGCTGGATCGAGGGGCAGCGCCACGACCGCAATGATGGCAAGTCCCTGGAACTCCAGGCCATGACCGTCGGGGTACGGTGCGAGGCTGAGGTCCGTCAGGTCCGGCACCGCCGGGTTGTCTACGTCGCCCGAGCCACGGAACTCGAAGTCGGCGTGACTCAGGTCCAGCGCGTCGGGGAACAGGGCCCGATGGTCAATTGCATCCGTTGCCACCGTCCTGACTTCGCCTGGGTGAATCGGAAACGAGTGCCCCGTGCCGGGAAAGCGCTCCATCGCCCAGCTCCACACCCCGGCGGAATCGTCCCGAAACGGCCGACTCTCGGCGCAGGGAAAGGCCGGTGTGTCGGCGATACCGTTCCGAAACCCCTCGGCGATGATCATCCCATCCAGGTAAATCGTGGTATCCGCGTTGTTGTAGAGCTCGAGGAAGCCGTCGTAGGTATAGGCGCCGATTCCCGGCAGCCCGAAATGGTTGAAGGCCCACTCACTGATCACGAGCGACCGCCGCCGGCTGGCCGGCACCCCGATCGTCGTACTGCCCACCCCCGTCCCCGTCCGGAGCACCGTCCGGGTCGCGAACCCGTCCCCGTCGTCCCCACTCGCCAGCTCCGCGCGCTCCGCCGCCGTCAGCCACCGGCTCGCCTCCACGATGTAGTCCCCCGCCACCAGGTCCGGGATCGCCACCGTCCCGTCCCCGTCGCTCGTGAAGGCCCGCGCCGGCCGGCTCGAGTCCGTCGGCGTCAGCGTCACCGTGAGCCCCGGTAACCCGCTCCCCCACCCCAGCGCCGCGGCGGTCGCCCCGTCCTCCGGCTCCGGCACGAATCGCAGCGTGAACCCGCTCGCCGGCGGGGGCGGCGGGGTCACGATCTCGGTACTCCCGGTGCAGGCGACGGCCGCCAGCAGCACGAGCCACGACCCAGGAAACCGCGCCATGCGGGGCATGGGGGGACTCCAGACTGGGGATCGTCCCATAGGTAGGGGCCGCCACGCCACCGCGCAAGAGCCCAAACCGGGCCACGGAGCCCGTGCGCAGGCTGGCTCGCGCCGACGAGCACGTGAAACGGGCGTGGAGGAGGCACGGCTTGACAGGCGGCAGCTTGGCCTGGATTCGGTCGGGACCCTCCAGTGCTCCGCGGCCGAACACGCCTTGGCCTTTGCAGTGGCCACCTTCCCCGACTGGAAGACCGCCCAGCTCGCCCGGGCCCGGGCCGTGCCGCAGACCCTGGTCTTGAACCACTGGGGCGAGGTGGTCTTTGCCCACACCGGCCGGCTCGAGCCCGGGCCGGTCCTCGACTCGGTCTACGCCGCCCTGCGCGGGGACTTCGGCGCGTGGGACCCACCGCCCCCTGGCACGGTCGCCCCCGGGGCGACCCCACCCACGACTACTTCCGCGGGCGTCCGCCCGTGACCACCTCGGGTCGCGGCGGTGCTCGCTGTTCTTCCCGCAGCAAGGAGGAGATCATGTCACGCAGCATCAAGAGGCTCGGCGGATGGGGGTTTGGAGTGGCGGTGGCGGGGGCGTTGGCGTTCGGAGGGGTGGTGGCGGTTGCCACGCCGGCCAATGCGCTGACCTGCCCCGACGACGGCTGGAATTGGCTCGGGCAGCAGCCGGACGAGGGAGCGTGCTTGGCCGCGTGCGTGGCGGTCCACGGGGAGGAGGTCGAGGCTCAGTGGGGCTCGACCAACGGTTGCTGCCGCTGCCTCTACTAGGTCCTGAACGGCGGGGACGGCACGCCCCAGCGGAGCGCCGTCCCCAAGGCAACCTATGGGACGACCCCCGGCGTTCGTATGGTTCGTACCAGGTCGGCATCACTGCTTCTCGTGTCTCGTAGGATCGGCCGGCCGCCGTTGGGCAGGTCGGCGGCGCGCCGTGATACCGAATAGAGAAATTCGGCCACCACGTCTGCACCGCGCCCCACAAACGGTTCGCGATCGAATTGCGGATTCAGGATGGAAGGACACAACGCGTAGCCATAGTCGCGGACTGCCCTCATGGCAACAACATCGAGGACCTTATCGCCCGGGATTCGTGGGAACGCGAATGTGCTGGTGCCGGGGTATACCGCCGTCGTCAGGGCGGCCGTGTCGAGCGGCATCGCCACCACGGCGATCGCCCCCAAGTCCTGCCAAAAGAGGCCATGCCCCTGCAAGTCGCGGTCATACCCCGTGTTCACCATGTTGGGAACCGCAGGATTGTCGGGGTCCGCGGCGCCGACGAACTCAAAATCTGCATGACTGAGATCCATTGCCCCGGGATAGAAGGGTCGATGGTCGATGGCATCAGTGGCAATCACGATGTCGTGGCCAGGAAGGATCGGATAGTCATGGCCGGCACCGGGAAAGACCTGGTATCCGAGCGTCCAAATACCTCTTGCGTCGGCACTGAACGTGTGATACTCGCCGCCACACGGATAAAGAGGATAGTCCAGCTCGTGATCCAGTCCCCGCGCCACGACCATGCCATCGAGGAACAGCGTGGTGTCCGAGTTGTTGTAGAGTTCCAGAAAGCCGCCAAAATCGTACCCGCCACGACCAGGGGTCTGCCCCGGGTTGAACGCCCACTCACTGATCACTAGCGACCGCCGCCGGCTCGCCGGCACCGCGATCGTCGTACTGCCCACCCCCGTTCCCGTTCGGAGCACCGTCCGGGTCGCGAACCCGTCCCCATCGTCCCCGCTCGCCAGCTCCGCCCGCTCCCCCGCCGTTAGCCACCGGCTCGCCTCCACGATGTAGTCCCCCGCCACCAGGTCCGGGATCGCCACCATCCCGTCGCCTTCGCTCGTGAAGGTCCGCGCCGGCTGGCTCGAGTCCGACGGCGTCAGCGTCACCGCCAACCCCGGTAACCCGCTTCCCCATCCCAGCGCCGCCGCCGTCGCCCCGTCCTCCGGCTCCGGCACGAATCGCAGCGTGAACCCGCTCGCCGGCGGAGGCGGCGGCGTGACGATCTCGGTGCTCCCGGTGCAGGCGGCGGCCGCCAGCACCACGAGCCACGACCCAGGAAACCGCGCCAACTGGGGCATCGGGGACTCCAGACTGGGGATCGTCCCATAGGTAGGGGCCGCCGCGCCACCGCGCAAGAGCCCAATCCGGGTCACGACGTGCCTCGTCCGCAGCCGTCGGCTGGTTGGGCTCCGCAACAACTGGTCAACCACAGAGGGCACAGAGGACACAGAGAACGGCAACTAGGGGGGAACAGCAACAACAACGGCAACCACAGCAGAATTCACCGCACAGGTCGCAGAGTCCGCGGAGGACCTGGATTGAGCGATTGTCGTTGTATCCTATCGTTGTGGCTGTTCCTCTGTGCCCTCTGTGCCCTCTGTGGTTAACCAGTGGTTACCGATCCCAGGCCCCCGCGACATCCCCACCACGCACACCCCCACATCAAGCCGAGTCCTCACCCAGCCGGGATGCCGGCAACGACACGGGAGCCCTCAGCGCCCTCGGCGTCCTCTGCGGTGAAGCAGTTGTTGTCGCCGCCCACCCACCGAGCCTGCCAGGCCAACCCGACCCCGGGCAGAGACGGTCACGCGTCGAATTGCCAAAGTAGCTACTAGAAGCTACTTTTAAGGCATGGTCGTCGTGGGACTCAAGGTGCTCAAGAACCGGCTGGCGGAGTACGTCCGCCTGGCCCAGAACGGCGAGACCGTCCTGGTTACCAGCCGTGACCGGGTGGTCGCCGAGCTGGTCCCGCCTCGGCCCGGGCGGAGCGGGTCGCTCCAGGACGCGCTCCTGGCCGACGCCGTTCGCGAGGGATGGCTCACGCCGCCGCTCCTGGCCGTGCGGGAGCCGCCACCCCGCCAGCCCGTGGCCCCCCTCGCTTCCCTCCTCGACGAGCTGGACCAAGACCGCGGCGACCGGTGATCTACCTCGACACCTCGGTCGCCCTCGCCCAGCTGCTCGCCGAAGACCGCACGCCGCCCCCCACCCTTTGGGACGAGCCGCTCGTCTCCAGCCGCCTGCTCGAGTACGAGCTCTGGACCCGGGTCAACGCCCGCGGCCTGGCCAAGTCTCACGGCGACGCCGTCCGCGACCTGCTCGGCCGCGTTGCCCTGATCGAGCTGGCCCCGCCGGTCCTGGCCCGGGGGCTCGAGCCCTTTCCGGTGCCGGTTCGGACCCTCGACGCGCTTCACCTGGCCTCGATTCTCTTCCTCCGCGCCCGCGAGCGCCGTCTCCGGATGGCGACCTACGACGCCCGCCTCGCCGCCGCCGCCCGAGCACTCCGAATACCTCTCTTCGAGACGTAACGGCCCTCGGCGCGGCGGGGGACCCTTCGCTGATCGACGCCGAACCGCTCTGCGCCCTCAGCGTCCTCTGCGGTTGAATCAGTTGCCATCGGCTGCTCCTCGCTCGGAGGAGTGAGACCGACCGATCGATACCGCCCTCGCAACGACGGCTCTAGCTTTTCTCCGGGCCTCACCGCCGAGGAGCCTCATCCAAGGAATGACTTCAATGCGCGCCACCCGCCCCGGACTTCCGACTTGCCTCGCCGTGGTGCTTCTGTCCGCGTGCGCGGTTTCGCAGCAGCAGGAGGTCGCCCTTGGCGCCAGCACGGCCGATCAGGTCAGCGCTCAGCTACCACTGATCAGTGATCCCGCCGTCGTCCGGTATATCAACCAACTCGGCAATCAGCTCGCGAAGGTTACCGACGCCCGCAACCTCGCCTGGCACTTTACCGTGGTCGACAGCAAGGAGGTCAACGCCTTTGCCGTGCCGGGTGGCTGGGTCTACGTCAACCGCGGGCTGATCGAGCGGGCGACCGACATGAGCGAGCTGGCCGGCGTGCTCGGCCACGAGATCGGCCACGTAACCCTGCGGCATTCGGTGGAGCAGATGCAGCAGGCGCAGGGCGCCAACGTCGGGGTGGCGCTGCTCTGTACGTTGACCAAGGTGTGCGACAGCAGCACCGGCCAGGCGGCCATCAACGTGGGCGGAAGCGCCCTGTTCGCGAAGTTCAGCCGCACCGACGAGGCCCAGGCCGATGCGGAAGGCGTGTCGACCACGATCAAGGCGGGCATCTCGCCCTACGGCATTCCGGCAATGTTCCGGATCCTCTTGAACGAGCGCCAGACGAACCCCGGCGCGGTGGATGCCTTCTTCGCGAGCCACCCGCTCGAGGAGGATCGGATCACGGCGACCGAGGCCCAGATCGCGACCTATCCGGCCAGCCAGCTCAAGGGTCTCACCAAGGACACCCCGGCATTTCAGACCTTTCGTCGCCGGCTGCTCAGCCTGCCGCCTTCGCCGACACCGAAGGCGCCCTGAAGCGGGCCAAGTTCCTGTTTCCGCAGCATGACGACCGACTCAGCCTCCGCCGGCCGCCGGGCTACGTGCCCAGCCGGTTCACCTGCCCGATGAAGAGGATCGTCCCCGAGAACCGCTCCCGGATCACGAACAGGAACGGGCGGTCCACCACCATCGGGACCGGTGCCGAGGTGACTCCCACGCCGACCGCCGTGGCCGCGGCGGCTTCGGTGCCCTCCTCGTTGACCTGCACGAACACCTTCTGCTTGACGTGAGTGAGAAAGAGTCGGTCGGGCGCCACCTCGGCGATCCCCCCGAAATCCGCCTGGTTGGGGTCGAACGCGACCCCCATCCGCAGCGCGTCCAGGTCCGGCTTCAGCGAGCGCTCGTAGTCGAGCGTGAACCTCGGCAGCGAGAGCGGCACTTCGTGCTCCGCGAATCCCTCGGTCAGCGCCCGCCACTCCGCCGGCCCCAACGCCGCGAGCACCGCGGTCGGCGTGGTCCCCTCGGCCGGGAGCAGGACCGTCATCGTGAAGGCGCCGTTGCCGTAGAGCAGGTCCGCCGCCTGGTAGCTCGACGTGGCGTACACCCGGATCGGCGCCCCGGTCAGGTGCATCATCGGCACCGAGCGGTCCTGGCCATCGGCCCCGTGGAACGGCTCGTCCCGGGTCTGGGCCGGGTCGAACTGGAGCCGCCACCGCCCCTTGAAGTAGACCGCGTTGATCAGGAAGAGAACCTCGTTGTCCTCGAGGTGATCGAGGAGTGACGGGATCCGCCCGTTGGTCTTGGCGCTCACCCACCCGTTGATGGTCGGAAGCGCCGCCGCGCTCGCGAAGTCGAGCGACTGCACCTCGGCGTCGAAATAGGTCCGGCCCAGGTCGGTGAACGACGCCTTGACGGGGAAGCCCTGCCGGATCCAGATCGAGTTGGCGATGTCCATCTGGGTCGCCTGATCGAGCCCGAGCAGCAAGGTGGTCAGGTCGTGGTACCCCTGGTCGATCTCGGGCAGCGTGGCCGATCCGAAGCCCAGCGTCTGCCGCATGGCGTCGAACGTCTCACCCTGGGCACCGTTCAGCGCCATCCCGAGCGCCATCGAGGCGCTGAAGGGCGAGAGGATGACGTTGGCGTCGGGCGAGAGGTTGGCGGTGGCCTGCCGGAAGAGATCGAAGGTGAAGGCGTTGCCCGCGTCGGCGACCTGCACCTCCGCCCCCGACAGCGGCCGAGGCAGCTGGTCCAGCAATGGCTCCGTGGGCCCCGTTCCCGACCCCGACCCGCAAGCCCCCACCCCCATCACTCCGACCAGCAACCATCGACGAGCACGCATGAGCCCCCCCAAGACAGCGACATCTGGAGGTTAGGGGGAGATCAGATGGCGGGCAAGGGAGGAGCGGCTGCTGCCTTCAGTCCTGTCCTACTCCCTTCGCGCTCTCCGCGTCCTCTGCGGTGAATCAGTTGTTGCCGACGCCTGTCCCCACGACCGTCGCCACCCGGCAGGATCCCCACCCGTCAGCGGCTCTGTTTCCGCTTGACCAGATACCGCTCGAAGCACCGGAGCACCCAGCCAAACCCGCCCGGCTCGCGCACCCCGTCGGGCGTCTCGTTGGCGTACCGCTTGAGCAGGCGGCTCAGGTACGAGGCCGACACGAACCCCACCGAATGAGCGATCACTACCACCGGCTCCGTGGTCTGCTCCAACCGGTACGAGGCCGTAAGCAGCCGGGCCCAGCGGGCGATCTCCCGCACCGGCGGCATCCCCGCCCGACGGAGATGCGCCGCCAGCTGGCGCGGCGTCAGCCCGACCGAGGCCGCGATGACACTGGTCTTCGGAACCGCGCCGGCCCGGTCCAGGCACATCCGAAACACGGGAATCAACGGACTCGGCACCCGGCGTGAGAGCGCCTGATCGGTGAGCTGATGAAAGGCGACGTCAGTGGCACGGGTGAGGGCGCTCATCAGTCGCTGCTCGACGTCGGTCTCGTCCCGGAACACCACCGCCGTCACCCCCGCGCCCAAGAGGCCGTCGACGTCGCCGGTCATCAGCGCCGTCCGGTCGCACCAGAGAATGATCGGGAGATCGGCCCGCCGCTTCCGCATCGCCACGATCGACCGGGTGCTCGGCATCCCGAGCCGGTCGCCGACGTCGACCACGACCGCCAGCGCCTCGCGGGCCGCGGAGCGGACGACCAGCTCGTCGAGGTCGTCGCACCAGACGATGTCGCCGAACGCCTTGCAGGTCTCGGCGAACCGAGGCCGCATCCCCGCGTCGCAGAGCTGGACCAGGATGTGGTGCACGGTGGCGAACGCCCGGGCCTCGAGCGGCCGAGGGCTCCGCCCCGAGGGCCGGGCCGCCTTGCCCGACGGCCGAGGCGGCTTGGTCGGTTCGGCATCCCCCGCCGACCGTCCGGCGGTCTCACTCGCCGCTTCGTACCACCCCGAGGCCCGATCGGCCACGACGGTCCTGGCTGCATCTCCCACGTGACTGCCACTCCTTGCGCTCGCGCCGTGCAGACGTCGGCATCCGCCTAACGTCCTCCGGCCGGCACCCTCGCGGTTTGCGACAGCGGGGTCGCTGTCTGGCCTTCGGCCATCCCCGTCGCTAAGCGGTGCCCCCACAAGGAGTTCGCCGCCCGCCCCGGGGAGAAGCCGGAGGCTCCAGGCGCAAGGCGCAAGCCAGCCGCGAGAGCCCTTCCCGATCGAGATTCGCCCAGTGGAAGTGCGACCGGTTGCCGCCTCCTGGACGGCCCAGGCGCCACGTGCCTCCTGCCTCGACGGACGGCGGCCCCGAAGCCGACCACTTCCGGCGCCCTCCGCGCTCTCTGCGGTTAGTCAGTTGCTCAATCCCGCCCCGTCGCCTGACCCAGACCAGGACACCTCAACCCACCCCGTCGATCCCAGCCTTGGTAACCCGGTGCGACACGAGCGGCGGCACCACCGGCGGCTCCGCTCCGACCCGAATCGCCCGCCCCAACGCCAGCCGCGCCGCCGCTAGGTCGGCCTCGCGCGCCGCATGGATCTCGGCCAGCACCTCCCCCCGCACCACCGCCTGCCCCGGCTTGGCCGCGATCAGGAAGCCCACGGCGGGATCGATCCGGTCGCTGGTCTGCCGCCGGCCGCCGCCCAGCTCGATGATTGCGTGGCCCACCGCGCGAGGCTCGACCTGCTGGACCCACCCCGCCAAGTCGGCCAGGTAGGGCTCCACGAGCGGCGCGGTCGGCAGGCGGCCCGGATCGTCGATCACGCCGGGATCTCCCCCCTGCGCCGCGACCAGCACCCGGAACCGCTCGAGCGCCCGCCCCGAATGCACCACCTCCTCGACCTTGGTACGGGCCAGCGCCCGATTCCGCTCCAACCCCGAGACCACCAGCATCTCGGTAGCCAGGGCGAACGTCACCTCCATCAGGTCGTCCGGGCCTTGGCCTCGGAGTCCGGCGATCGCCTCGCGCACCTCCAGCGCGTTCCCGCAAGCGATGCCTAACGGCCGGTCCATGGCCGTCAGCAGCGCCACGGTCCGGCAGCCGCTCGCCTCGCCCAGATCGATCATGGTCCGGGCCAGCGCCAGCGACTGTGCCGGATCGGTGATGAAGGCGCCGCTCCCGGTCTTGATGTCGAGCACCAGGCCGGTCAGCTCTCGGCCAGCTTCTTCGACATGATGCTGGCGGAAATGAGCGGGATCGACTCGACCGTCCCGGTCACGTCACGAAGGGCGTAGAGCTTCCGGTCGGCGGGCACCAGCTCGGGCGTCTGGCCCAGCATCACCGCGCCGATCCGCTCCAGCTGGGCCCGGGCCTCCCGAAGCGAGAGGCCGGTCCGGAAACCGGGGATCGACTCCAGCTTGTCGAGCGTGCCGCCGGTGTGGCCCAGGCCCGCGGCCCGAGATCATCGGCACCGCCACGCCCAGCTCCGCCAGCATCGGCGCCAGGAGCAACGAGGTCTTGTCGCCCACCCCGCCGATCGAGTGCTTGTCCACCCGGGGCGCCGGCCAGCCGGCCAGATCGAATCGGTCACCCGACTCGAGCATGGCCCGGGTCAGTGCCACCAGCTCGTCGGGCGCGAGGCCCTGGAAGACGATGGCCATCGCCAGGGCCGACATCTGATAGTCGGGCACCCGGTCGTCCACGTAGGCCCCGATCAGGGCCGCCCACTCTTCGGCGGTCAGGCTCTGGCCGTTTCGCTTCCGCTCGATCAGGCGAGGGACATTGAGCGGCTTCCCTTGTCCCGAGGTCTCCAATTTATTCCCTGGCATGATGGCTCGTCGCACCTGTCGTATATTATATATGGATATGTCGGTCCGCTCGCCCTTTTGCTGGCCACCCTCGCCGTTCCCACCCCCGCCCGAGCCCAGGGACTCTTCGAGCTGGTGGCCCATGGCCGAGCCATCTCGCGGCGTTACCCCGACCAGGCCTATCGCTACTTCGAGCGGGCCCTGGCCATCGATTCGCTCGACTACGAGGCCAACTGGCGCGGCGCCGTCGCCGCGGTCGAGTGGGGGAAGGAAACGCCCGACTCGGTCAAGAGCGCCGAGCGGGATTCGCTCTATGCCGGCGCGGTCCGGATGGCGCGCCGAGCCGTCCGGGTGGATTCCACCCAGGCCGACGGCTGGTTCGCCCTCTCGATGGCGCTGGGCCGGGCCGCCCTGACCAAGGGCCAGCGCCAGCGACTCGAGTACGCCGTCGAGATCCACGACGCGGCGGTCCGCGCCCTCACCATCGCCCCCGACCACGACGGCGCCCATCACGTCCTCGGCCTCTGGAACGCCGAGGTGATGCGGATCTCCGGGTTCAACCGCTTCATGGCGAAGAACATCCTCGGGGCGAAGGTGCTGGGCAAGGCCAAGTGGGACTCGGCCCTGGTTCACCTGGAGCGGGCGGTGGCCCTGGACCCGAGCCGACTCTACCACCGGCTCGACCTGGCCCGGGTCTACGTGGACCGGAAGCGCTACGATGCGGCCCGGGCCCAGCTCCGGGCGATCGACTCCCTGCCCAACCAGTTCCCGGACGACCCCCGCTACCGACTGGAGGCGGTGGAACTGAAGCTCCGGATCGCGGACAAGCGGGACAAATCCGAGAAGTAGGGCCGGTCCGTCCGGAGTCATTTTCGGCACGCCTCCAGTATTGCAGCAGCAATAACATAGTGTTATTGTTGCTGTGGAGGCTACATCATGACCAACCTGGCGCTCGATCTCCAGCCCATTCCTGGCCCCACCGTCACCAAGGCGGTCCAGCGGGCCGCCGGCCTCCTTGACCTCACCCAGGCCACCCTGGCCGACGTGCTGGGCCTGAGTCGGGCCACCGTGTCGCGGCTCTTCTCCGGCGCCTACCTGCTCGACCCGAAACGGGCCAAGGAGTGGGAGCTGGCCCTGCTCTTCCTCCGGCTCTTCCGATCGCTCGACGCGGTGGCCGGCCACGGCCCCGAGGCCCGGGCCTGGCTCCGGGGCGCGAACCAGGCGTTAGGCGCCGCCCCGCTCGACCTGATCCGGAGCGCCGAGGGGTTGGTCCGGGTGGTGCAGTACCTGGACCATGCCCGCGGCCGGGTTTGAGTCGGGGCCGGTCCGGCTCCGGCTCTGGCGCGCGGTCGAGGCCCAGCATGTGGTGTCGACCATGGCCCTGGTCGACACCCGAGAGGAGCAGCTGCTCCTGGAGCAGCTGATCGAAGCCGGCAAGCCGCCGGTGCCGTCCGCGGCGCGGGGCCTCCACTACCTCCTCTTCACGCCGTTCCGCTACCCACCGCCACCCTATGGCTCCCGCTTCCGCCGCCCCACCGATCCCGGCGTCTTCTACGGTGCCGACGAGATTCGGACCGCCTGCGCCGAGCTTGGCTATTGGCGCTGGCGTTTCCTGGTGGACAGCCCCGCGGTCGAGCGGTTGGAGCCGGCGGCGCAGACCGTCTTTCAGGTGGCGGTGGCCGGGACGGGCATCGATCTCCGAACCGGCCGGCTGGCCGGCCGGAAGGCACAGTGGACGGATCCGGTCGACTATGGGGCGTGTCAGATCCTGGCGGGTGAAGCCCGAGCGGCCGGCATCGCGGTGATTCGATACCAGTCGGTGCGCGATCCGGAACACGGCGGCTGCGGCGCGGTGCTCACGCCGACCGCGTTTCAGGTCGCGGAGCCGCTGGCGCAGGAAACCTGGTTTCTCGGGGTAACCCGCGAGCGGGTCCGGTGGAGCCGGGAGCGGCTCCTGGGAGAGCTCTCGGGTTACGAGTTCGAGACGGCGGCCTGGACCGCCCCGGGGCCGGCCTAGCTCTCGGTGTGCCGGCGGATCCGCCGGCGCACCTTCCGGCGGAGGTCGTAGACGTCGTCGCCGAGCTTGTCCCGGGTCCGGCGCAGCTGTCGCCGGAGCCGGCGGCGGGTCTCCTCGCCGGAAGTCGGCGCGAACAGAATGGCCGCGCCGGCGCCCACCATCAGCCCGAGCACCAACCCCGCCGCGAACCCCCCGGCCCGCCCGGAACTCACGTCGTGGTCCTCATCGAGGACCTCGTCGTCCTCGAGCTCGTCGTCTTCGAGCTCGTCGTCGTGGTGACTCATGCCCTGAAGTCTAAGCAGGGACGGAGGTTGTGACCAGTCATCCGTCACTACCTCATGAATTCGGCATAGATCGTTAGGCTCGCTGGCACCGGAGCTCATTCCCCGGACGCGATCACCGGCGGGGTGAGGACCCCGAGAACCATCACGCCAACACCGTGAGCTGGGTGGATTGTCAGCGCGTCATGAGAGGGGCATTAGCGAGGGAGTCGTGAGTAGGGTGGGAGTAGGGAGCAGGGAGCGACGAGGGCGTGAGGAGGCCCAGGGAGTGGCAGGGATCAGGAACGAGCGGTTGGCAGCGGGGGCGACTACTCGCTACCCCCTACCCTACTCCCTACTCCCTCCCTAATCCCTACCCTCCCCCCTTTCCCTGGCCCCCATCGGGAGGCATTTTTGGCTTCCTATGGCCACTAACGGCGCGACCGCCCACGACCAGACCGAACGGCTCCGGGCTCGGATCGAAGCTCTCGAATCCGAGAAGCGGCAGCTGGTCGCGCTGGTCGAGCTGCTCCGGGACGTGGCCGGCTCGCTCCACTATCGGGACATCGTGCAGGCGGTCGCCCGGCGGCTGGGCAATACCCTGGGGCTCGACCGGTGCTCCGTGTTCCTGGCGGAGCGCTCGCAGGGGGCGGTCCACTTGGTGGCGAGCTACGAGGATCCCGGCCTCCGGCACCAGCCGATCGACCTGGCCGAGTATCCCGAGATCCGCCGGGCGCTCGACACCGGGCAGGTGGTGAACATCCCGAACGCCGGCGCCGATCCCACGCTGGCGGCGGTCCAGAGCCGGCTGGCAACCCGCCGGGTCCGCTCCATTACGGTGGTGCCGCTGGCGTGGAGAGGGGTCCCGATCGGCGCGATCTTCCTCCGCACCAGCGAAGCTCGGCCCGCGCTCTCCGCGGCCGACATCCAGTGGACCCGGGCGGTCGCCGACGTGACGGCCCAGGCCCTCCGCGCGGCCCACAAGCTGGAGCGCCTCGAGAGCCGGCTCCGGGGCAGCCGCGAGGCGCTCAACCTCGACCGCGAGCGGGCCGCGCTGCTCGAGCTCGTCCGCCGACTGGTGACCACCTTCGGCGCCAAGGAGCGCGAGGCCGGAGGCGACCTCCTGCCCAAGGCCGCCGACGCGGAGCTGGATCGGTTGGTGGACGTGGCCCTCCGGGTACTCGAGCGCGAAGCGACCCAATGAGCGGCGCGCCCCCGGAGGCCGCCCGCCGTCGGGCGGCCGAGCTCCGGAACGAAATCGAGCGGGCCAACTACCTCTACTACATCGAAGACGCGCCGGAGCTCTCCGACCCCGAGTACGACCTTCTCTTCCGCGAGCTCCAGGCGCTGGAGCGGGACCATCCCGCCCTCGAGACGCCCGACAGCCCGACCCACCGGTTGGGGGCCGAGCCGCAGTCGGCCCTGACCAAGCACGCCCATCTCCGGCCGATGCTCTCCCTGGCCAACGCCTTCGATCCCGACGAGCTCACCGCCTGGGAGGAGCGGAACGCGCGACTCAACTCCGACGTGAAGGCCGGCGGCTACACCGCCGAGGTCAAGATCGACGGCGCCGCGGTCAACCTGACCTACCGGAACGGTCGGCTGGCGGTGGGGGCCACCCGGGGCAACGGGGTGATCGGCGAAGACGTGACCCCGAACCTCCGGACCATTCCCGACGTGCCGCTGGTGCTCAAGGGCGACCGTCACCCCGCGGTGATGGAGATCCGGGGCGAGGTCTACTTCCCGACCCGGGCCTTCGCCAAGCTCAACGCCCGGCGCGAGGCCGAGGACGAGGCGACCTTTGCCAATCCGAGGAACGCGGCGGCCGGGAGCCTCCGCCAGCTGGACCCGGCCATTACCCGCTCCCGCCGGCTCCGGTTCTTTGCCTTTCACGTCGAAGAGATCGAGGGCAAGCGGGTGGCGCCGACCCAGCACGAGGTGCTGACCCTGCTGGAACGGTGGGGCTTCCAGGTGGCGCCTGGCCATCGCCGGTTCGACGATCTGGCGGCGGTCCAGGCCGCGATTCCCGAGTACGAGGCGCTGCTCCCGACCCTGCCGTTCGGCGCCGACGGCGTGGTGATCAAGGTCGATCGGCGCGACCTCCAGGAAGACCTCGGGGTGGTGGGCGGCCGGGAGCCGCGCTGGGCCATCGCCCGGAAGTTCGCGCCCGAGGTGGCGGTGACCCGGCTGCTCGAGATCAAGATCAACGTGGGCCGGACCGGCGCGCTCAATCCGTACGCCGAGCTCGAGCCGGTCGAGGTGGGCGGGGTGACGGTCTCGAGCGCGACCCTTCACAACGAGGACCTGATCGCCCAGAAGGACATCCGCGAGGGCGACTGGGTGGAGATCATCCGGGCCGGCGAGGTGATCCCCCAGGTGGTCGGGCCGCTCCGGGAGCGGCGCGACGGGTCGGAGCGAACCTGGGAGCCGCCCAAGACGTGCCCCGCCTGCGGCACGCCGACGGTCCGCCCGCCCGACGAGGCGATGCGGTTCTGCCCCAACGCGGCCTGTCCGGGCCGGATCTTCGAGGCCATCGTCCACTTCGCCTCGCGGGAGGCGATGGACATTCGGGGTCTGGGCTACGAGCGGGTGCGGCAGCTGCTCGACGCCAAGCTGATCGAGGACGTGAGCGACCTCTACGACCTGACCGCCGAGCAGCTGGTGGCGCTGGACCGGTTCGCCGAGCAGTCGGCCGGGCAGCTGGTCGAGGCGATCGCGGCCTCGAAGAGGCAGCCGCTCTCGCTGCTGCTCTTCGGGCTCGGGATCCGGCACGTCGGGAAGACCGTGGCCCAGCTCCTGGCCCGGAACTTCGGCACCCTACCGGCCCTGGCCGGGTCCGATGCCGAGACCATCGCCGAGGTGCCGGGAGTGGGACCGACCATCGCGGCGGCGGTGGCCGCATTCTTCGCTACGAAATCCAACCAGAAGCTGATCCACCGACTCGAGGTGGCGGGACTGAACTGCGAGGAGCCGGTGACCCGCGACGCGAGCGGCGCCCTCGTGGGGCTGACGGTCGTGATCACCGGCACTCTGCCCACCCTCTCCCGGTCGGACGCGACCGCCCGGATCGAAGCCGCCGGCGGCCGGGTGGTCGGGAGCGTGAGCAAGAAGACCAATCTGGTCCTGGCCGGCGAGGAGGCGGGGTCCAAGCTGGAGAAGGCCCGCTCGCTTGGGGTGCCGGTCATCGACGAGGCCGAACTCTTGCGCCGTCTTGCTGGTTCTCCCTAGCTTCGTTCCCATGCCTAGCGCCATCTCCGTGCCCCGTCTCGCCCTCGGTCGGGCGACCCTGGAGCAGCTCGCCCAGGTGCTCGAGCGCGAGCTGCCCGAACAGTCCGCCACCCTCCTCCGGGAGATCGGCTTCGCAGCCGGCGAGGCCGCCTACGAGGGGTTCGTCGAGTCGGTGACCGCCCGCTACGGGGTCGAGACGCCGCAGGGGCTCGACGCCCGGTTCCTGGGCGACGCCCTGGCGGGATTCTTCCGGGAAGAGGGCTGGGGCACGGTCACGACCGACAAGATCGCCCCGGGGGTGCTGGCCATCGACAGCCCCGACTGGGCCGAGGCGAGCCCCTGGGAAGCGCCCTACCCGTCCTGCCATTTCAGCTCGGGATTGCTCTCGGATTTCTGCACCCGGCTGGGCGGCCGCCCGGCGGCGGTGATGGAAGTGGAGTGCCGGAGCCACGGCGACGCCCAGTGCCGGTTCCTGGTGGGGAGTCCCGAGATCCTGACCTGGCTCTACGAGGGGATGGGCGGGGGCGCGGGCTACGCCGAGCTGCTGGACCGGCTCCGCGCCTAACGCTCCTCCAGAAGCACTCCCTCCACCACCAGCGACGGGAGCGAGGCCGCCCCGTCCCAGGGCGCGTCGGCCCCGACCGCCACGACCTCCGCCAGGAGCTCGTCGGCATTGCCGGCCAGCACCACCCCCTCCAACCGACCGACGATCTCACCGCCCCGGACCAGGAAGGTCCAGGGGGCGCGGGCCCGGAAGAGACCGGACCCCGGGTTCGGCGCCGGCCCCCAATCGAGCGCCAGGACTACCAGGCCTTCGCCGACCAGACCGGCGAGCCTCCCGGTGGGCACGTCGCCCGGCAGGACGATCAGGTTCGAGAACCCGGCCCGCGGGGCGCCCAGCATCCGCCGGACTCCGTGCCCGGTCGCCGGCACCCCGAAGCGGGCCCCGGTCTCGAGATCCACGATCCCCTGCACCGGGCCGCCCCGGTCCACCAGGATCAGTCGCCGGGTCACGACCCCATCGTCGGAGATCGGCCGGCTGCCCGGCCGGCCGGGCGCCAGCGGGTCGTCGATCACGGTGAGCCGGGGGTCGAGCGCCGAGGGGTCGCGCCGCCGATCCACCCAGGTCTCGCCGGTGAGTCGCTGGAGGAGCGGCTGGAGCAGGGTGCGGACGGCCCGGGGGTGGAACCAGGCCCGATGGCGGGAACCCGGCGGCGTCTCCTCGACGGCGGGGAGGCCGGTCCACCAGTCGACCTCGGCCGCCAGGGCGTCGATCTCCGGCAACGCCGGGAGGTCGGATCCGGACACCCAGGCCCGGAAGGGCGCGTCGAAGTCCGTCCCCGGCACCCGCACGGTCACGCCCGCGCCGGCGACCGTGGTGCGATAGGCGGCGGTGACCCCGCGGGTGTTCGCGATCCGCACCTCGCCGGCCGATCGCTCGGCCCAGACGTCGAGCCGGCGGCCCGGCCGGCGGAGCCGGTCCGCCAGGGTGCGCGCCAGGGCCAACAGGGCCTCGCTGCCGGCGCTCGCGGCGGCCGGCGCCTCGGTGACCACCGGCGCGAGCGGCGAGGCGACCGGGAGCATGAGCTCCAAGGCCGGGCCGCCCCTGGCCGAGCGGAGCGCGGCCTCGACCACGGCCGGGGCATCGGCCTCGAGCCCGCCGGCCCGGCCAACCCGGCCGTGCTGGAGCACCCGGACATGGACGCCGGACGAGTCGTCGGACGTGATCGCCACGTCGCCCCAGGCGTCGACGGTCACGCTCAGGGTGGCGTCGGTCTTCGCGACGAGGTCGGCGGCGGTGACGGTTCGGGAGAGCGCCTCGGTGAGCGCGTCGATCATGCGTACATCGCGCCGACGTCGATGTCGACGAAGCGCGTATGGGCGGCGCCGGTGGTGACGGCGCGGGTCGGCAGATGGGTCTCGTGGAGTTGCGACGCCGACTGATCCCAGGCGAAGTCCTCGGCGACGGCCTCCAGCCGTCCGAAGAGCGAGTACAGGTCGCTCGTGATGGCGGGGCACTTGACCGCCTCGGCCAGCTCGCCCCGCCGGACCATCCTGGCAAAACCCGGGACCAGGGTAACCCGGCGCCCCTCCGAACCGATCGAGAGCACGTCGGAGAGGTAAAGACCCTCGGAGACGCTCCCGATCAGGTCGGCGGCGGAGCCCTGCCCCCGAGCCAGGTAGGTGTTGGTGGGCCGGGCGCCGGGCACGGCCCGGAGCGCCGGCGCCAGCGCGTGGCCGGTCGGCGCGGCCTGATCGCGGGCGGCGGTTTCCCGAGTATGAAGGTGCCCCACCACGACGCCGTGCTGCACCAGCAAGGTGTTGGACACCGGGGTACCCTCGTCGTCGAGGGCCAGACTGGTCCGGAGCCCGGCGGCGGTGGGATCGTCGCCGATCGAGAGGCACTCCGGGCCGATCCGGGCGCCCACCGCGAACACGTCGCGCTCCTGGCCTCGGGGCGCCGCCCGGCAGTGGTCGGTCAGGCTCTGGAGCACCAGCGCCCCGGTGGACCGGTTGTCGAGCACCACCGGATACCGACCGGGCTTGACCGGCGCGGCATGGAGCCGCTGCACGGCCCGCTCCGCCACGGCGGGAAAGAGGGTGCCGTGCTCCCGGATGGCGGCCCATCCGCCCCGGAGCGCCACCGAATCCACCGCCCGCTCGGTGGCGCCGCCCTCGCTCGCGACCGCCAGGGCCCCGAGCGCCGCGTCGGCCTTGAGCTCATGGAGCCAGGCGCCCTCGCTGGTGGCCAGCCAGGTCTCGTGGACCGTGTCGGTGAACGTCGTGCGGGAATCGACCACCCGGCGATCGGCGCCGAGGAGAAGGCCGGTGTGATGTTCGAGGAACTTCCGCTTTTCGTCGAGGGGGATGACCCGGGGATCGTCGAGGAGGGGATCGGCCTGTTCCACCTGCCGGATCGGAATCGGCGCCAACGCGATCGGCACTTCGGGCCGGAGCTCGCGGGAGAGCTCGCGGGCCCGCTCGACCGCCCGGGCGGCCCGGTCCACGTCGGTGAAGGCCACGGCCCCCCATCCGAATCCAGGCACCAGGCAGCGGACCACACCGCCGGCCAGGTCGGACTCGGCGGCGACCTCGGGCCGCTGGCGCCGGAACACCACCGTGGTGGTCCAGCGGCGGCGAAGCCTGATTTCGACGTAGGCGTCCTTGATGGCGCCCAGGGCGTCCTGCAGCCGCTCCCGCATCATTCCGGGGAAGCGCCGCCCGGAGTCCAGTCGCTGCGCGGGACCAGCTCGCCGTCCCGGATCTCTTCCCGATCCCAGGGCAGGATGATGGCCTTCTCGGTCGAGAACGAATAGAAGTCGGGATTGAACCCGCCAGTCCGGAACGAGACCGCCGTCCGGACTTCGGCCGGTCCCACCGCCCGAACCTCGTTGAGGGCGAGCTTCATGGTGTGTCCGGTGTCGCAGGTCTCGTCCACCAGCAGCACCCGCCGCCCAGCCACGCTCGCCGGCGGCCCGCTGACCAGCACCGGCGGCTCGCCGGGCTTCGGGCGGGTGACGCTCATCGAGACGAATTCGCGCTGGAGGATGGACGCGATCACGGCCCCGGGAATCACTCCCGCCTTGGCGATCCCGACCACGATCTCGGGGTCGTACTCGTGGGCGACCTTCACGGCCAGGGCGCGACAGAGCTCGCCGAACAGCGGCCAGTCGATTTCCAGCACGCCACGGGTGGGATCGAGCGGGCGACGGGGCATGGGGGCCATCCTTCACGGTTTGGGGACCGGATCGGCCGGTCCCTGCATAACAATAGGCCTGCCTCAGCCGGTCCGAAAGTCGGCCGCAAGGTCATGGCCGTTGTGCCGGTGGGACAAGGAGTTGTATTGCACGGCCTGAACAACTTTCTTAGCTTTGTGGCAGCGGCGCATCAGCACCCCGATGTCGCCTTCCTTCCAGAGTGGAGACGCGACCCGTCCGATGAGCTTCATTCGAGACGTCCTCGACAAGCTGGGCAAGCCCGCCTCTCGACCCCAGCGCCTCGACTATCTCAACGAAGCGCTCGCGCTCGAGCGGCAGGGTGACTTCACCGCCGCGATCACGTCCTACCGGCTCGCGCTCCGGGAAGACCCCGCCGATCCGCGCATTCTCCAGAACATGGCCATCGCGTTCACCCGGACCGGCCAACCCGACGAGGCGATTCGGCACTACCGGCGTGCCCTCGAACTGGACTCTGCGCTGTCGGGCGCGCATTATGGTCTCGCGTTCCTGCTGCTCAAGCGCGGGGACCCCGATCAGGCCGCCGAGCACCTCCGAGCGTTCCTGGCGCGACCACCCCGCGGACCGGACGCCGACCGGTGGATACAGCACGCCGAGCATACCCTTCGACAGATGGACGACGCGCCCGCGGAATCGATCGCCGGCACGGCGTGATCCGCGCGTGGCCGGCGCTGCTCTGCTTCGCGCTGGCCTGCAGCTCCTTCGCGAACAACCAGGACGGGGTGGCGTCGCTCGAGGTCCGGCTGCCCGCCAATTTCTACCTCGAGTTGGGTGAAACCGTCCAGCTGCACGCCGTGGCCCGCAACGCGGCCGGCGACAGCGTCGGCGCCTCGCTGGTCTGGCTCACCCCCGACACCACCATCACCGTCGACCCCGCCGGTCTGGTGACGCCACTCCTCGGCAGCGGCATCGGTCGGGTTCAGGTCGGCCTCTTCGGAAAAGATACCCTGCTGACGCCGTCGGACAGCCTCAAGTTCACCCTGACCGCCCGGGCCGACTCGCTTCGCCTGGTGGGCCCGGACTCGATCGAGGTCGCGACCGACACCGCCACCAGCGTCGCCCTCGAGGTGGCGCTGATCGACACCACCGCGGCGACCGGAGTGGCCGGCCGACCGATCGGGTTCCAGATCGTCGACCCCGTCCAGAGCACGACCCCCACGGTCGTGCTCCGCACCACCAAGACCCGCGACTCGGTCCTGACCGCAGCCACCGGCGCCCCAACGACGCCGATGACCGTCAGGGCGGCGACGGGCCAGACGCCCCCCGACCGGGTCGTGGTCGAGGCCACCGCCTACCGCGCCAACGGCCAGCCGATCCCCGGTTCGGGCGTCCAGTTCGTCATCCGGTTCCTGCACCAGCCATGAAGCAAGAGCCCCGCACCCTCAACGAGCTCTATTTCGGCGCGCAGGAGCGGTACGGCGCCAATCCGGTCGCCATGCGCCACCGGCCGGGCGACACCTGGGTGCCGATCAGTTATCGGGTCCTGCACGAGCGGGTCCGGTCGGCCAGCATGGGACTGCTGGACCTGGGCGTTGCGGCCGGCGATCGGGTGGCGATCCTCTCGGAGAACCGGCCGGAATGGGCCGTGATCGACTACGCCTGCCTCACCGCCCGGGCGGTGGACGTTCCGATCTACCCCACCCTGGTGCCGCATCAGATCGGGTACCTCCTGAACGACTCGGGCGCGAAGGCGGTCTGCGTCTCCACCCAGGCCCAGCTCGACAAGATCCTCGAGATCCGGGCCGACCTGCCGGCCCTCCGCTGGATCATCGGGTTCGACGCCGACCTGACCGGCGACGACGTGATCCCGATCGAGGTGCTCGAGGCCCGCGGCCGCACCGCGGCGTCGCGCCACCCGGATTGGCGGGCCAACGCCCTCGCCGGCCGGCCCGACGACCTGGCGACCATCATCTATACCTCGGGGACCACCGGCGAGCCGAAAGGCGTGATGCTGACCCACGGCAACATCGCGTCCAACGTCCGGGCCGGATGCGCCGTGCTCCCCATCTCCACCCGCGACGAGTGCCTCTCGTTCCTGCCGCTCTCCCACATCTTCGAGCGGATGGTCGGACACTACAGCATGCTGGAGATGGGTGTGGTCATCAATTACGCCCGGGGCATCGACACGGTGCCGCAGGACCTGATGACCGTGCAGCCCACCGTGGTCGCCGCGGTACCCCGACTCTACGAGAAGATGTATGCCCGGGCGCTCGAGACCGCAGTGCACCGCTCGGCGCTGTCTCGCCGGGTGTTCCTCTGGGCCAAGCGGGTGGGCGATCAGTGGACCAGCCGCCGACTGGGCGGCGAGTCGATCCCACTCTCGCTCTCGCTCTCGCACCGGATCGCCGACCGGCTGGTCTACTCGAAACTCCGGGCCGCGCTCGGTGGCCGGCTCCGGTACTTCATCTCGGGCGGCGCACCCCTCAACGCGGACATCGCCCGGTTCTTCTATGCCGCCCAAATCCCGATTCTCGAAGGCTACGGACTGACCGAGACCTCGCCCGTGATCAGCGTCAACACGCTCGACGCGATCCGGCTGGGGACCGTCGGCCACGTAGTCCCGTCGGTCGAGGTACGGATCGCCGAGGACGGCGAGATCCTGGTCCGGGGTCCGAACGTGATGCGGGGCTACTTCAACAAGCCCGAGGCCACCGCCGAGGCGATCGACCCCGAGGGCTGGTTCCATACCGGCGACATCGGCGAGTTCGACGACGACGGCTACCTCAAGATCACGGATCGCAAGAAAGATCTGATCGCGACCGCCGGCGGCAAGAAGATCGCCCCCCAACCGATCGAGGACCTGCTCCGCCAGAACCCGTTCATCGCGAACGCCGTGATGCTGGGCGACAAGCGGAAGTTCCCGATCATGCTGCTCGCTCCCGACTTCCAGCGTCTCGAAGCCTGGGCCCGCGGCCAGGGACTGAGCTTCGGCTCGCGGGAGGAGCTGGTGGAGCTGCCCCAAGTCACCACGCTGATGGAGGCCGAGGCCAAAAAGCATCTCCGCGACCTGGCAAGGTACGAGGTGCCCAAGCGCTTCCTGGTCATCCCCGGCGAGTTCTCGATCGAGACCGGCGAACTCACCCCCAAGCTCTCGGTCAAGCGGAAAGTCGTCGAAGCCCACTATCGCGACCAAATCGACGCCATCTTCCAGCGGGCCGAGCTGGAGCACGGCGACCCTGCCTGAGGCCACCCGGCAATCTCGGCCGGAGATCGGTGCCGGTCGTTCCAGAGAAGCCCGGAAGCCATCACTGTAAACACCTTATCGGCAACATGTTACCACTCTGGAGGCCGTGGTCCGGAACCTGCCCGGCACCCAGGGTATGTCTACCCCGATTCGCTGGGCCCTCGGGGCCCTGCTCGTGGCGGCGCCCGTGGCCGCCCAGTCCGCCGACCCTGCGCTCGGCTCGTCGCTCCCGATCGACAGCTTGCTCCACAATCCCCGGGTGGCGCACTTCATCGAGTACTTTACCGGCCCCGCCCGGGACCGGATGGCGGCCTGGCTGGATCGCGGCAGCGCCTACCGGGGCCTGATTCGGGACCGCCTCAAGAGCCAAGGCCTCCCGAGCGAGCTCGAGTTTCTCCCCCTGATCGAAAGCGGCTATTCGAGCACCGCGGTAAGCAAGGCCGGCGCGGTGGGAATGTGGCAGTTCATCCCCGAGACCGCGAAGCGGATGGGGCTCTCGATCAATCGCTACGTCGACGAGCGGCGTGACCCGTATCTGGCCACCGACGCGGCCGTCAAGCACATCGCCGATCTGAACCGGACCCTCGGCTCACCGCTCCTCGCCGCGGCGGCCTATAACGGCGGGGCGGGCCGGGTGGCGCGGGGCCTGGCCACGCTGTACGGCAACCCTGCCGACGGCGATTCGGCGGGCGGCTCGGACGCGGACTTCTTCACTCTCGCCGACCGGAAGCTGCTCGCCTCCGAGACCCGGGACTACGTGCCTCAGCTGATCGCCGCGGCGGCCATTGGCCGGGACCCGGAGCGCTTCGGCTTCACGCCGCCGCCCCTCTCGAGCCCCGAGTTCGACTCCCTCTCGGTCAAGGGACCCGTGAGCCTCGGCGCCGCGGCCCGGAGCCTGGGACTCCCCCGGGACAGCCTGAAAAAGCTCAATCCCCAGTACGTCCGCGGCGTCACCCCACCCGCCTCCACCTCGTGGGTCCGGGTCCCGCCGGGCCTGGGCGCTGAGCTGGACCGCCGGCTGGCCAGCCTGCCGCCGGTCACGGCCTCGGAATTGGGTTCCCCCAGGCTGGGATTCGGCAAGCTGATCCGGGTGGGCAAGGGTGACACCGTCGAGAGTCTGGCCAAGGCGCACGGGCTGACCCCCGAGGCGCTCCGGCGGGCCAACGCGATCCCCAGGTGGTATCGTCTCCGGCCGGGCATGGCGCTCAGGCTTCCGGGCGGGAAGTAGTGAGTGGGGAGTGGGGAGTAGGGGCTCTCGGTTCGTCGGGCGACTCCTATTTCCGGCGTTTTGCCACCCAGATGCCGGCGGCTTCGGCTAGGACCTCGAAATCGGGATGGGTCGGCGTGGGGCCTTCGCCGACGATTCGGTTGCCGGGGAGGGCTGCCTCCAGGGCTCTGTCGACCCACCGCGGCTCGGCGGCCAGGTCGGGGCCGACGACCACGCCTCGCATGCTGGCCCGCTTGATTGGAAGGATGGGAGAGCGCAGAACGCTCGATAGGAGCGAGTCTTGCGCGTCCGCCGAGGGGTTCACCAGCGGGAAGTGAACCCCGGGGAGCAGATCTCCCAGCCCCGGAGCGAGGGTCGTGGCTCCGCCCAGGAGCGCCACGAATCCGCCCGGGCCCTCGAGGCCGAGCAGGGCGAGAGCCGCGGCCGGGGCCAGGGCCGTCCCTCCGGCGGCCGGCGATGCCTCGCCGAAGGTCGCAACGCCCTCCGTGAGAGTGACCACACTCGCGCAAACGGGGCATCCGAGGCTCCCTGCGATGACTCGTCGCCCCTCCATCCGATCGGGGAGGAGGACCAGGAACGACTCGGGATGGTCGTTGGCGCAGCGGAGGTGGTCCGTCAGCTCGATGAACACCCCGGGAAGCTAGTCACCCGGCAAGGCGGGGCGGAGCCCATCCCCGGCCCGGCCCGGGTCCGATTCGATGTCACGGACTTGTCACCAATGAGTCGCGGCGGCAGATTCGGTCCGGCTTCCAGCGATCCCACGAGCCCAAGGACCCTCCGTGCGCCTCCTGCCCCGAGACGAGCGGTTCTTCGACCTGTTCACCTCGGTCGCGACGTTGAACGTCGAAGCGGCCCGCCACCTGCACGAGCTCATCGCGGTCGACGGCGATCGCCGGATCTACCTGGTCGAGGCCATCAAGCGCCTCGAGCACGAGGCCGACGAGATCACCCACGAGGTGATCAGCCGGCTCGACCGAAGCTTCATCACGCCGCTCGACCGGGAAGACATCCACATGCTGGCTTCCCGGCTCGACGACATCATCGACCGGATCGACGGGACCGCCCGCCGGATCCACATCTTCCGGGCCGGCCAGGCACCCCAGGGCGCCGTCCTGATCGCCGAGGTCGTGATCCGCTCGACCCAGCAGATCCTGGAGGCCGTTCGGGTCCTGAGCAGGGGGAAGGCACCGGTGGTGATCGCGGCCTGCACCCAGATCAAGCGGCTGGAGGAGGAGGGCGACGCGGTTTACCACGAGTGGCTGGGCCGGCTGTTCGACACCGAGACCAATCCCGCCAACCTGATCAAGTGGAAGGAGATCTACGACACGCTGGAGAAGACCCTCGACCAGGCCGAGGACGTCGCCAACGTGCTGGAATCGATCGCGATCAAGCACTCATGACCGACAGCGTCTCGCTCGTCGTCGCCATCGTGGCGGTGGCGCTGGCGTTCGACTTCATCAACGGTTTCCACGACAGCGCCAACTCCATCGCGACGGTGGTGGGCACCCGGGTGCTCTCGCCGAGCGTGGCGGTGATCTGGGCTGCCGGGTTCAACTTCGTGGCCGCCTTCACGGTCGGAACCGCGGTGGCCCGGACGATCAGCAAGGGACTGGTCGATCCGACCGTCGTGGATTCGACCGTCATCCTGGCCGCCCTGCTCGGGGCCATCGCCTGGAACCTCGCCACCTGGTGGCTCGGCCTGCCGTCGTCGTCGTCGCACGCGCTCCTGGGCGGGCTCGGCGGCGCCGCGGTGGCAAAGGCCGGGATCGGAGCCTTGATCGCCGCCGGGTGGGTCAAGCCGATCCTCTTCATCTTTCTCTCCCCGATCATCGGGATGTTCGCCGCGATGGCCCTCACGGTCGCCCTGGCCTGGGCCCTCCGACGGGTGCAGGCGGCATTCCTGGACCGGGTATTCCGTCGGCTCCAGCTGTTGTCGGCCGCCGCGTTCTCGATCAGTCACGGCGCCAACGACGCCCAGAAGACGATGGGAGTCATCGTCGGCCTGCTGGTGGCGACCAACCGGCTCTTCCGCGACCAGACCGGGTGGCTCTCCCACCTCTACCTCACCTCGCCCGATACCGTGCCGATCTGGGTGGAGATGGCCGCCTACACCGCCATCGCGCTGGGCACGGCCTTGGGCGGCTGGCGGATCGTCAAGACGATGGGGACCCGGATCACCAAGCTCCGGCCCTTCGGCGGCGTGTGCGCGGAGACCGGCGGCGCCGGGGCGATCTTCCTGGCCTCGTTCTTCGGGATTCCGGTGAGCACCACCCACACCATCACCGGGGCGATCGTCGGGGTGGGCGCCGCGCAGCGGCTGTCGGCGGTCCGGTGGGCGGTGGCAGGGCGGATCGTCTGGGCGTGGGTGCTGACGATCCCGCTGGCGGCGTCGATGGCGGCGTTGGCGTATGTCGTCCTGCGATGAGGATAGGGACTAGGGAATGGGGAGTTGGGAGTAGGGAGGGAGTTGGGAGTAGGGACTCGGGGTGGGAGGGGTCGGGAACGCTGGATGGCTCCTTGTGGAGGCTAGGCGGGGCCGAGGCGAATCAGGTCCACCTCCACCTTGGGGCTTTGGGTGGCCACCCAGAGCACCGCGCCGGCAACGTGCTCGGGGCGGAGCATCTGGTGGCGCGACATCAGGTCGTCGCGGCGGTCGGGATCGAACGGATCCCAGAGCGGTGTGTCGGTCGGGCCGGGGCTGATCAGGGTGCAGAGCACGCCGCTGCCGCGAAGCTCGGCCCGGAGAACCTGGTGCAGACCACGGGCGCCGAACTTGGTGGCCGCGTAGGCGGCGTTGCCGGGGAAGGCCTGGTAATCGGCAATGCTCCCGATCAACACGTGACGGCCGGCACCGGCCCGGCGCATCGACGGAAGCAGCGCCTTGGCCACCGCGAACGGTGCCCGGAGGTTGGCCCGGTAGAGCCGGTCGAGGCCCTCCAGGGTCTGGTCCTCGAAATGCGCCAACTCGAAGGCCCCGGCGTTGTTCACCACCAGGTCAGGCGTGCCGATCCGGAGGACCGCGTCCATGGTCCGGGTCCGGGCCTCGTCGTCGGTGAGGTCGGTCGGGAGATCGATCCGCCGGTCTACCTGGGCGGGCTCGAGGCTCCGGGCGATCCGGACCACCGTGGCCCCGGCGGCATGGAGCGCGTCGGCCACCGCCCGTCCGATGCCCCGCGAGGCCCCGGTGACGACCGCCAGGCGGCCCGCCAGCCGATCCGCCATCAGATTTCGATCCCGCGACCGCCGTGCGCCAGGCGGAGGAACTCGTCGCGGGTTCGAGGGTCCTCCTGGAACACGCCCCGGAGCGCGCTGGTAACGGTCCGCGAATTCTGCTTCTCGACCCCGCGCATCATCATACAGAGGTGGACCGCCTCGACCACCACGCCCACGCCTTGCGGCTCGAGCACCTCCATCACGGCGTCGGCCACCTGGTCGGTCAGACGCTCCTGGACCTGGAGCCGCCGGGCGAACATGTCGACGATCCGGGGAATCTTCGAGAGCCCGATGATCCGGCCGTTCGGGATGTAGGCCACGTGCGCCCGGCCAAAGAACGGCAGCATGTGGTGCTCGCACATCGAGTAGAGCTCCACGTCGCGCACCAAAATCATGTTCTGGTGCGACTCCTCGAACACCCCGCTCCCGACCACGTCGGCCACCGACATCTCGTAGCCCCGGGTCAGGAAGCGCATCGCCTTTTCCACCCGTTCCGGGGTGCGCTTGAGCCCGGGCCGCTCGGGGTCCTCGCCCAGCGCCGACAGCAGGGTATGGATCAGGGGGCGGAGGTCAGTCTTCCCGGCCTTGGTACTCGACATAGTTCCTCGGAGTCTCCCACAAACGAATGAGGTGGAGCCGTCCGCGCGGCAGCCGGGGGGCGACCTGCTCCCAGCAGAACACCGCGATGTTCTCGGCCGACGGCAACCGGTCGCGGAACCAGGGCACGTCCAAATTCAGGTTGCGGTGATCCAGGACCGACACCACGACCTCGTCGACGATCCGCTTGACGACGCCCACGTCGATGACATAGCCGGTCTCGGGATCGATGGTTCCCTCGACCAGCACCTCGAGCTCGTAGTTGTGACCGTGGTAGTTGGGGTTGTTGCAGGGGCCGAACGTCGCGCGGTTCCAGTCGTCGGACCGGTCGGAGTTATGGAGACGATGCGCCGCGTTGAAGTGAGCCCGACGCGCCACCACGCAGCTCGGCATACCAGCTCCTCGAGGGTCCCGAAAAGACGAGGCGCCGACCCGACGCGAAGTCGGTCGGCGCCCCGAGGTCGGATGGTACCGGGAGGTTTATTGAAGCCCGAAACATAATGCTTGGCACCCTCACCAACGGCGTCTGCCTTCCCCCGAGGGGCATGACATCGGCCACGGTATATGGGCCCAGTTTCAGACCTGTTGGCTCAATAACGTGGTTCCCGGCCACCAGCCGACCCCACTATAATACCTCGTGGCCCTCGGTACCGTCAACGCATTCTCTGCCCCGAGAAACCATGACTCTCGCTGGCGCGATCGTTGCACTTGCTTTGTGGTTTCTCTTGACCTTCGTGATGCCGACGGGGGTCGGACTCGTGCACCTGCTGCTGGCGATCGGGGTGGTGCTGCTGATCCGCTGGTACGCGCTCAGGGTCCCGAAGCCGAGTTGAGCGTCACCCCCGCGCCGCTCGGAGCGTCCGGTCGAACGGACCGACGCTCACCCCGCGGCGCAGCTCAAATTTCCCAGTTCGAAAACACGACGCCCGCCGGCGTCGGCGCTTCGTCGAATCCCTCCAGCGTCATTCGGAGATCGGTCCAGTGAACCCGGAAACCGAGCGCCAGCAGCTCGGCGAACGCCGCCCGATGCGCGGTCTGGCAGCGAATCGCCACCCGCCGGAGCGACCGGGCCCGGGCCTCGGTCAGCAGCCCCTCCACCAACGACCGGAACGCGGCCGGATCGAGGGCCGATAGCTTGAGGACCCGGAGCTCGTCGGCCGGGCGCCCCGCGGCCAGCGCCGCCGAATGCCAGAGGGCATACCCCGCCAACGCGCCGTCCCGCCAGACCAGCGACACGTCACCCAGGGTCTGTTCCAACGTCAGGGCGATCTCGCGTTGGAAGGCGAGCCCCGGCGCCAGGCGAGTGGTGAGTCCGGTGCAGGCGCCGAGCCAGTCGACCGAGCGGCTTTCCGAAGCGAGCGGGAGGCGATCGCCCCGGCGAATCGCCTCGTTCACCATCGAGATGGTCAGGAACCCCGGCCGGAAGCCGAGGGTGCTGTAGAATCCGATGTTCTCGATCGTCCGGGGCATGGTCTCGAGGCCGATGACCCGGCAGCCCCGCTCCCGGAGCAGGGCCGACCCGACGGTGACGATCGTTCGTCCGACGCCGCGCCCCTGGCAATCCGGCCGGACCGCCAGCGGTCCCATCCACCCCTCGGCGCCCGACACGTGGACCATGTTGAAGGCGGCGATCGTGCTGGACCGGTCGCGCCAGACCAGGGCGCCGTCGGCCGCGGTCGCGATCGCGAAGCGCCAGATGGCCGGGCTCAGGAGGGGCACCCGGACGCCGTTCATCCCGTCGCGGTGATAGCGCTCGGTGAACGCGTCGGAAAAGACCCGGTTGATCGCCTCGATGTCGTCGGGCGTCGCCCGGTCGGGGCCGATCAGCTCGTCTTCACGCCGCCACATGAGGCACCTCACCCAGGCGTTCCTCGCGCGCGGTCGCGAGGCCCCGCTCCACGTCGTACGCGATCCGGATCACCCGGTCGAAGCCGTCGCGAACCGATTCGATGTGGGTGATGAGGATGACCTGCGGGAACCGGTCGGCCAGACTCCGGAGCAGGTCCAGGACCGCCATCCGCCGCTCCTCGTCGAGCGAGCCGAAGATCTCGTCGAGCACCAGGAGCGAGAACGGCTGGCCGGCCCGGTCGGCGATCATCTGGCTGATGGCCAGCCGGAGGGCCAGGTTGGCGACGTCTTCCTCGCCGCCGGAGATCACGGTCTTGGGTTCGCCGTCGTCCACGATGGTCGGCATGTAGTTCTCGTCCAGCTCGAGGTCGGCATACCGCCCTCCCGACAGATCCCGGAGCAAGGCCGAGGCCGAGTCGGACAGGTCGGGCCGGATGGTCGCGTTGAGCTCCTCGCGGAGATCGGTGAAGGCCCGGTCCAGCTCCTGGTTCAGGGCCACCTCGCTCCCCAGCCGCTCCACCTCCCGGAGCCGGGTCTGCCGCTCGGCCCGTCGCCGGGCGACCGCCCCCCGATGCTCGTTGGCGGCGGCCAGCTCGGACTCGGCCCGGACCCGGCGCACCTCGGCGACCTGCCGCTCCTGGTCGGCCCGCTGATAGGCCGTGCGGGTCTGCTCGAAGGTCTCGCTCGACCAGCCGAACTCCTGCAACCGGTGGCGGAGCTCGATCACCCTGGCCTCGGCCTTGGAGAGCACCTGCTCGGCCTCGGCCGCCCGAGGCATCAACTGGGCGCCCCGGTCGGCGGCCACGGTCAGCCGGGTCACCTGCTCCCGGAGCGGCTCCAGCTGGGCCAGCCGGGCCCGCACCTGCCGGTGGCGCTCCTCGTCGTACCGCCCCGGCACGGCGGCCAGCTCCCGTTCCAGGTCGGCCAGGCGCTCGGCCAGCTGCGCCCGCTCCCGCTCGACCCCGGCCCGCTCGGCCACCGCCGCCTCGACCTGGGCCAGGGTGCGGGTCAGCTCGGCGACGCGCTTCTCGTCCTGCTCCGCGGCCGCCCGGGCCTGCTTGAGCTCGGGCGGCTCCGGGGTAAGCTGGTCGATCCGCTGGCGATAGAACTTGCCCTGGAACAGGATGTCGTCGTGCCGGGTCTGAAGGTCGTCGAGGACGGCCTCGTACTCTTTGCCGAGGGGCTTGCCGCAGGTGGGACAGACCACGGTGGGGCCGGTGGCCCGGAGGCGCTCCAGCTGCTTGGCGACGTCCTCGTGCTGCTGGAGCAGGTTCTTCCGCTGGGTCTCCGCGTCCTGCTTGTCGCGGACCCAGACCGTGTGGCGCTCTTCCACCGCCAACACCGCCCGGGCCGCCGTCTCCCGGGCCGTGGCCAGATCGCTACGGGTTATGTCTACCCGGTTCGACCGGGGGAGCCGTTCCAGGCGGGCCGCGGCCGCGGTCAGGGCAGCCTTGACCTCGCCGACTCGGGCCTCGAGGGCCCGCCGGCCCGAGAAGGCCTGGGCGTCCGCGTCCAGGGCATCGCGCTCCTTGACCAGCGGCTCCCAGTCGGCCAGCGCCGGCAAGAGAGCGTCCCGCTTGGTCTTGGCGGCGAGCGATTCGGCCAACTCCCGGTCCATGCCCTCGAAGGTACGGCGGGCTTCGTCGGCCTGGTGGGCGGCGACCTTGAGGTCGGTCTCGACCGAGAGGACCTCTTCCCGGCGGCGCTGAAGCGACTCCCAGACCGGCACCAGGGTCTGGAAGGCCTCGGCGCCGGCGGCGGCATGCGCCCGGCTCTGCTCCAACGCCGTGCCGGCGGTGGCCAGCCGGGCGTCGGCCTCACGCTCCTCGGTCGCCAGCGACGCGGCGTCGATCAGCCCGTGCTCCGCCGTCTGGAGCGAGGCCCGGAGGGCGGAACGAGCTTCCTTGAGACGGACCTGGGCCGCCGCCAACCGATCGTACCCCAACACCCGGCTCAGGAACCGGGCTCGATCCGGCGCCGACATCGACGCCATGATGGCCAGCTCCTTCTGCCCGGTGAAGTAGGTGTTGAAGAACTCCTCGCGGGTCATCCGGAGGATCCGGGTGACCTTCTCGGTCACCGCCCCCGGACTGTTCGCGATCGCGGCCGGCTCGTCGTCCTGATAGAGCGCCGCCGACTGGAGCGACCGGACCACGCGGTAGCGGTGCGGGCCGAGCTGGAACTCGAGCTCCACTTCCACCCGTGAGCGGGGCGGCGCCGAGCGACGGCGGATCGTGTCGCGGGTCCCCCGGGCCGCCGGGGTGCCGTACATCGCCCAGGCGATCGCCTCGAGCAGGGTGGTCTTCCCCGCCCCGTTGGGCCCCACGATACCGGTGAGGCCCTCCGCCAGCTCCAGCACCGTGTCGGCGTGCTGGCGGAAGTTGAGCAGCCGAACCCGGCGGATCAGCATCAGGCCGTCCCCTCGACGTCCGCGGTGGCGGCTTCGAGCAGGGCCACGCCTTCGCGCACGAACCGCTCGCGATCCACCCGTTCCGGGAGCGGCCGGTTGGCGAGATAGCTCCGGAGCACGTCCACCAGCGTCTGCCGCGGCCCCGGGGCGCCCACGCCGACGGTGCGATGCGCCTCCGGACGGCGGAAGTCGAGATGGAGGTGAAGGGCGCTCGCCTTGGCGGCCCGGATCGCGGCATGATCGAGCTCCCGGACCAGGTGGCGGGCCACGTCGTGCACGACCAAGCGGACGACCTTGTCGGCGATCCCGCCCCGGACACTCCCGAGGCGGGCGGCGATCTCCTGATCCAGCTCCGAGGCAGGAAGGTCGCGGGCTTCGATCGGCTTGAGGTCGAGGAAGCTCCGGGGCGTCTTGACCGGGTGCGACTCCACCCGGCCCGAGTCGAGGTCCACCAGCAGCCAGCCCTTGCCCTTGACCTTGGACTTCCGCTCCTCGATCAGCTCGCCCCAGGGGTTGGGGGTGACGTAGTCGAGGGCGCCGGCATACCACGCCCGCTCGCCGACCTGCTTCTGCACGTGATAGTGACCCAGCGCCACGTACGACCAGTCGCCCTCGGCCAGCTCGACCGGGTCGAGGACCGCCCCACCCGGCTCGGCCCACCACCGGTCCAGCGGGAAGAGGCCCTCGACCTCGCCGTGGGTCACCAACACCTGGTAGCGCGCCGTCCCCTCGGCCCGGAGCCGGGGTCGCTCGCCGGCCGTGAGCGCGCTATGGGGCACCGCCAGGACCGAGAGATCGAGCTTGGGAAAGGGGAGACGTTTCGCCTCGTCGGCGACGACGTCGAAGCCCAGCTCCGCGAACAGTCGGAGGATCGAGCCGGTCTCCGTCGCCCGCGGCGTGTCATGGTTCCCCGCGACCAGCACGACCGGGACGTCGGGGAGCGCGGCCCGGATCCGCTGGAACTGCCGGAAGCAGAAGACGATCGCCTGGTTGGTCGGACGGACCGCATGAAAGAGGTCGCCCGCGACCACGATGAGGTCGGGGCGCGCCTCGATGACGCCGTCGATCGCGGCCCGGAAGGCCTGGGCGACGTCGGCCTCCCGCTGGTTGATCCCGGCGGCCGTCTGACGGTGGTACTGGCGGTAGCCGAGATGGAGGTCGGCGAGATGGGCTAAGCGCACGCTGGAGAATCGCTTGCCGATTGGGGGGCCGCAAGCGGCCGGGCGCCCGAAACGGCCGTCAACTCAGCTCAGGCGTAGGGGTCGTCCGTGATTCGGAGGGGTGGGACGCCGGCCCGCGGGGCGACCGTCCGGGTCGGAACCTCCCGGCCGAGGCACTTCACGAAGAAGGCCATCACGTCGTCCGGGCGGGTCCGGATGGTGGCGTGGAGGGCCCGCACCACGTCGTCGGGCGCCCGGCCGGAGACCAGATCCCGGAGCCGGTTGGTCGGGATCTTCGGGTCCAGGGCCCGGAGCCGCCGGACCACCGCGTCCTCGAACGGGACCTCGGCCTCCGGCGGGTAGCGGTCGATCCCATCCCGTCCGGCCAGCACGGCCGGCCGGGGAAAGCGGACGAACACCGGCTGGGTAAAGTGGGGGTGCCGGAGCATCAGCTCGCCCTTGGGGAGGGCGGCGAGCTTGGCCTTGATGGCCGGAGACAGGATCGCATAACCCGGTGTCGCCAATTCGTCCGGATCCAGCCGGCCGAAGACGGAGGTGCCGGCGTTGCCGATCACCCGCTTGTGCACCTGCGACCGGAACTGCTGGGCCGAGAAGAGCACCAGCCCGAGATAGCGGCCTCGCTCCGAGAGGTCGAGGAGCATCTTCCGGACGTAGGTGTCCGGCCCCTCCTGGGGGGCGTACTTGTTGAGCTCGTCGACAAAGACCACCACGTGCTCCACGCCCAGGTCGCGCCGTTCCAGGTGCTCCCGGAGCTTGGAGACCACCCGGGCGAACACCAGGTCCTGCGCCAGGGGATCGAGCCCGGCGACGTCGACCACGTAGGTGGCCCGGTCCTCGAAGGCGCCCCAGGGCAGGTCGTTCACCTCGCCGTCGTCGGTCACCAGCCCCTTGGACCGGGTACTGATGTTGCCCAGGCGGTTCCGGATCTTTCGGATGGTGGCGATGTGGTGGGTCCGCCAGATCTCTCCGCCCCGGGTCTGCATCTCGAGAAAGTTGAAGATCGCCGGAAGAACTGCTCCAGCTCGGCGAAGCTCCGGACCGTGAAGGTCTGGCCCAGGATCTCGTCGTGGAACTCGCGGCCGATCACCCGCTCCGCCAGAAAGTCGATGAAGGCGTCGGCCTTGGCATCGACGTCGTCGCGGTTGAGCAGCACCTCGGTGATAGTCGAGCACCTCGCGGAGCCCCCACACCAACGGCTCCGTGGTGCGGCAGCTCGGGGTGGGTGCGGAGGGTGTTGAGGTTGACGCCGTCGGGCTTGAAGGGCGCGAAGTAGCGGACCCGCTCGAACGGCCTGGCCTCGAGACCCAGCCGCTCGTACATGTGGCGGTCGTCGTTGCGACAGCGGCCCCGGTTGGTCGAGGAAGAGCAGATCGGGCCCCTTCACGTTGAAGCAGAGCGCCGCGACCCGTCCCTTTGTGGGCCGGGAAGGTCTGGAAGATGCTCGCGAGGAAAAACTCGATCGCGCGAGGTCTTGGTGGCGAGACCGGAGACGCCGTTGATGTTGAGGTGCGCCGCCTCGGGGCCGAGCAGGAACTCGGCGTCGAGGTAGACCGGGGCCTCGAGCCCGCCCGCGGCGTAGAGCCCGACCGGCATCCCGGTGGGCTTCTCCCCGCCGAGAAAGGCGTCCATCCGGAGCGCCGTGGCCACGTCGGCGTCCGTCGCGAGGTACACCTCGCCCAGCGGCACCGGCTGGAGCGGCTCCTCGGGCTCGTGGCGGAGCACCGCCGTCTGATAGAGGCGGATCTCGCTCCGCCGGCTGGGATCGACGGCGCTCGCCGGGTCGCCGTCGGCGGCGAATACGGCGTCCATCGGCGCCCGCCAGATCGCTGTAGGCGAACGCGTCGGTCACCACCCCGTAGACGACCCGCCCGTCACCCTCGACCCGCACGATCGAGCCGATCCCCACCACCGCGTCCCGCGCCGTCCAGAAGAGGAACTGGTGCGGGGTGCTGGTTTGAGCTCCGTGGCTACGACGCGGCCGACCATGGTGATAGGGAGTGGGGACTTGTGAGTGGTGAATAGGGAGTGAGTAGGCGGTTGGGAGTAGGGGAGTGAGTAGGCGGTTGGGAGTAGGGGAGTGAGTAGGCGGTTGGGAGTACGGGAGTGAGTAGGCGTTGAGAGTAGGGTAGTGAGTGGGGAGGGAGTTGGGTAGGGAGCGGCGGGGGGAAGCGGCGAGGGGCGGCCCGCGCGAGTCGCCGGGAACCGAGCCCTGCGTCGCATCGGCGAGCAGGAGCCGCCACCGGACCCGGCCACCCCTATCGCCCACTCCCCTCCTAACTCACTCCCTATTCACCACTCACAAGTCCCCACTCCCTATCCGATCGCTCTTTCCACCGTCGCCACGCCGTACAGCAGCCTATCCCACCGCGGGTCCGGGCGACTCAGCGGCACCCGTTCCGCCAGGATCCAGCGGGAAATCTCGTCCGCGCGGGCGTCGGGCTCCGCGGAGACGGCCGCCTCGATCCGGACCAGGCCGTGCAGCAGATCGTGACCCTCCCATTCCCAGAGGCGGAGGCCCCAGGCGTGGACCGGACCGATCCGCCAGGTCCCAGGCTCGAACACCGACGAGCGGTGGCCGGCCGGCAGGCGGAGATAGGTCAAGAGGTCGTCACCCTCGAACGGGAGGGTGGCGTGGCTCTTCGAGACCCCGATGGCCCGCGGGTCGGCGGACCACGCGGCGCTGTCGTTGAGCACGCCATCGACCACCAGCCAGGCATCGGACCGGCGGCGAAAGGCGTCGCCCACCTGATGCTCCAGCGTGGCCCGGCGCTGGTCGACCCGCTTCCGAGCCAGCTCCAGAGCCCGGAGCGGGTGCCCTACCGCCGGGTCCTCGACGTCGAGCGGCCAGGCCTCGCACTCGGCGGCCGACTCGCCCAGCTCGTCGAGCACCTCCGGCGCGCTCACCACCAGCCGGCGCTCGTCCCGAACCACCGTCTTGAACTCGCGGCCGGTCCGGAGCCGGACCGCCGCCGCGATCTCGGCGACCACGATCGGCGTCGCCTCGGAGAAGCCCACGACCTCCAGGCGCTGCACCCCGTCGAGAAACGCGATCGGCTCGGAACAGGCAGTGGGTGGGCCCACCGGATGCGCCAAGAGGGGGGCGTCGTCCAGGACCCGGGCGGGGACCAGGCGAAATTCGTCGGCCCGACCGTCGACCGCCGAGGGGAGCGACGTGGCGGTGGCGTAGCCGCGGGCGCCGAGCCGGCGGCGGATCCGCTCGATCACGAGGCTCCGCCTCATGGCTCGGGCGACCACCCCTCGGCCGCGAGGCGCCGGCCGGTCACTGGCCCTGCCCGATCGCCTCGATGCAGGAGAGGATCCGGGTGATCGCCCGGTCGAGCTCCTTGTCCGAGACGGCGTAGCTGAGCCGGACCCACCGGTCGTCGCCGAAGGCTCCGCCTGGGACCGACGCCACCCCGAACTCCGAGATCAGCTTGGCGGCGAACGCGGTGCCGGTGGTGTCGTGGTTGGGACCGAACCCGTCCACCCGAAAGAAGAGGTAGAAGGCGCCGTGCGGCTCGACGAACTCCACCCCGGGGACGTCGCGCCGCAGACTCTCGACCAGCGTGTCACGCCGGCGCCGGAAGGCGGCCGTCATCCGGACCACGTCCTGCTCCACCTTGGGATCGCTGAATGCGGCGGTGGCCGCGATCTGGGCCGGGTGGTTGGCGCCGGCGGTGGTATGCGACTGGAGGTTGGCCATCGCCTTGGCGACGTGGGGCGGCGCGTAGGCCGAGCCGATCCGCCAGCCGGTCATCGCGTACGCCTTGCTGGCCCCGTAGATGACCACGGCCCGCTCCAGATACTCGTCCGGCAGGTCGAACATCGAGGGCGCGGCGCCGGAGCCGTAGTAGATCCGCCGGTAGATCTCGTCGCTGATGATCCAGACGTGGTTCTCCCGGGCCCAGTCGGCGATCGCCTTGAGCTCGGTCAGGGTGTAGACCGAGCCGGTCGGATTGCACGGCGAACAAAGGATCAGCCCCCGCACCAGCTTGTCGGCGTGCCGCTCGAGGTCCTTCACTCCGACCTTGAGCCCCCAGTCGGAATCGCCGGGCACCATCACCGGGGTGGCCCGGGACAAGTCTACGATCTGCGGATACGACACCCACGCGGGCGAGGGAATCAGCACCTTGTCCTTGGGACCGAAGAGGCTGAAGCAGGCGTTGAAGAGCGCCTGCTTGGAGCCGGAGCTGACCACCACCTGGTCCGGATTGACCGCCCGCCCGCCGGACAGGGCGCTCAGGTGGCTCGCGATCGCGGCCCGGAGATCGGCCGTTCCGGCGTTGGGCGGATAGCGGGTGAACCCCTTCTGAATCGCCTGAACGCCGGCCTGCGCCACCGGCGCCGGGGTGTCGAAGTCCGGCTCGCCGACGCTCAGGTCGATGACGTCCTTCCCCTCAGCCCGGAGCCGTCGCGCCTCGGCGCTGATCGCGATGGTTTCGGAGCCTTTGAGATGCTGCAGATTCGCGGACAACGGGTCCGGGAGACGAAGCACTTTGGTCACGGCGAGCAATCCGGATGGGGGAATCGCGGCGAAAGCTTCCCGGTTGCGCAGGCGAAGTCAATGCTATTCCTTTCGCTCCGCTCTTTTGACAACCGAGGGAACCGTGTCGGAAGGAACGAAGCTGCCGCCCGCCGTGTCGGGCGCGCTTGAAGCGCTCGGGATGGGGCAAGACCACCCCGTCACCCGAACGGTCGTCCCGGCTCTGCTCCGGGGCAATCACGCCGTGCTGGCCGCGCCGCCCGCACCCGTGTACGCCGCGCCCGGCGTCGCCGCCGCGCTCGCCTTGGCCTCCTCCGACCCATCCCCCGGCTTCACGCTCCTGATGGCACCCGACGGCGCCGCGGAGGCATGGGCCTCGTTCGCCGCGCGACTCGCGCCCGCCTTGGGCCGGGCCGTCGCCTATGCCGCGGGGCCGGGCCGCGCCGGTCGGCTGGCCCACGCGCCCGAGACCGCCGGACTGGTGGCCTCCCCGGAGACCATCGCCGCGCTCCAGAGCCGAGGTGGCCTCCCGCTCGAGCGGATCCGCGCCTTGGTGTTGATCTGGCCCGAGCTCCTGCCGTCCGACGAGCCGCTGGTGCCGTTCTTCAACGAGCTGCCCCGGACCGTCCCCCGACTCATCGTCACCACCGATCCCGAAGGCACCGCGTCCCTGGCCGAACGGTACGCCTGGCGCGCGGTGGTGGCAGGCCCGCTGGTCGGCGGCACGGTCACGGCCCCGGCCGCGTTCCGCGCCCGGGTCGCCTCCGTCCAGTGGCACGACCGCCTGGGCGCCCTCGGCGATCTCGTCGACCTCGAGGACGCCGACACGATCACCGTCTGGGCCGCGTCGCCCTCCGATCACCCCCAAATTCGGGCCAGCCTCCGGGCTCGCGGCATCGATCCGACGGTCACTGCCCAGGTGCCGGAGGAAGCCGCCCTCGTCGCCTGCTTCGACGTGCCCCCGCCGGAGACGTTGCGCGACCTCGCCGCCCGCGGGGCCGTGGTGCTGCTCCCGCCGGGGAGCGAGCCCTACGCCGCCCGATGGATCGCCCACCGGCAGCCCGTGCGTCTGCCCGGGCACCTCGACACCGCGCAGGCCGCCATGGCGGAGGAGCGCCGTCTGGTGCGAGCCCGGATCGACGCGGGTGACGACCGGGCGGCCCTCGCCACCTTGGCGCCGCTCTTCGAGCGCTACCAGGCGACCGAGGTCGCCACGGCCCTGCACGGCCTCTGGACCGAGGCGCGCCACCGGCACGAGGCCGCCGCGCATCCGGCGGCCGGGCCGAGCGGCCGGCGCGCCCGGGTCTGGGTCAACGCCGGCCGCAAGGACGGCGTCACGCTCGGCGAGTGGCTCTCGTTCCTGACGTCGGAGATCGACGTCCCTCGGGAGACGGTGGGTCGGGTGGACCTGAAGGAGACGTTCACGCTGATCGAGTTCGCGGGAGACCTCGAGGCCCAACACGCCGTCGATCGCCTCGCCGGACGCACCCTCCGCGGCCGCCGGCTGGCCGCCCGGCTCGATCGGGGTCGTGAAGCGCGCGCGCCTTGACCGTCGGGACAACGACGCCTATCCTCGAACCCCTCACCCCATCTCACAGGGCCCGTCGATGTATCAGGCCGCCCGCGCCGGATCGATCGAAGTCATCGCCGGCGTCATGTTCAGTGGCAAGAGCGAAGAGCTGATTCGCCGCGTCCGTCGCGCGCTGATCGCCCGCCGGCGAGTGCAGGTCTTCAAGTCGCACCTCGATGCCCGCTATGGCGGGATCACCCTGGTCTCGAGCCACACCGGCGTCGAGCTCGAAGCGGTGCCGGTCGACAGCGCCGCCGAGATCTTCCGCCAGATTCGCCCCGAGACCGAGGTCGTGGCCATCGACGAGGTCCAGTTCCTCGACGACGGCGTGGTCGAGATCGCGACCGACCTGGCCGACCGCGGCGTCCGGGTCATTCTGGCCGGCACCGACACCGATTTCCGCGGACTGCCCTTCGGTGAGATGGGCAATCTCATGGCCGTGGCCGAGGAAGTCACCAAGCTCCAGGCCATCTGCGTGGTCTGCGGCGACCTGGCCTCCCGGAACCAGCGGCTGATCGACGGCCGGCCCGCCCGGTTCGACTCGCCGACCATCATGGTTGGTGGGAGCGAGGCCTACGAGGCCCGCTGCCGCCGCTGCCACCGGGTCCCCAGCCGCGACCAGGACCAGACCACGATCCTGGCGGTCTGAGGCCCCACCCCGAATCCCGATGCTGAGCGTCGGCCTCACCGGCAACATCGCCTCGGGGAAATCGACCGTGGCCCGGCACTTCGAGCGCTGGGGCGCCACCGTGATCGACGCCGATCAGATCGTCCACACCCTCCAACGGCCGGGCCGGCCGGTGTTCGAGGCGATCGTGACCCGCTTCGGCCCCACGGTCGTGGCCTCCGACGGGACCCTCGACCGCGCGGCCCTCGGCCGCCGGGTCTTCTCGTCGCCGGAGGAGCGGGCGGCGCTCGAGAAGATCGTTCATCCCGCCGTCGCCGCCGAGCGCGCCCTCCGCCTGGAGGAGGCCCGCCGACGCGGGGACCGGATCGTGGTGAGCGACATTCCCCTGCTCTTCGAGGCCATGGACCCGGCCGGCTTCGACGCCGTGGTGCTGGTCGACGCCCCCGTTCCGATTCGGCAGGCCCGGCTGGTGGCCGACCGGCGGCTCAGCCCCGATCGCGCCAAGGCAATGATCGCCGCGCAGATGCCGGCTGAGGCCAAGCGAAGCCGGGCCACTTTCGTGATCGACAACGATGCCGACCTCGCGACCCTCGAACGGCGCGCGTGGGCGGTATTTCAGGCGTTGGAGCGGCGCAAGGACGAGTCCGGTTCCGCTTGACCCCGGCACCGGGCCGGGGTATCCTGAAGCCGCATTCTCCCACGGGGTTTCGAGTGGCGAACGTACCCGACGATCTTCGCTATACCGCCGAGCACGAGTGGACCCGGTCGACGGGCGCCGCCGGCGTGATCGAGATCGGTATCACCGACTACGCGCAGGGCGAGCTGGGCGACGTGGTGTTCGTCAACCTGCCCAAGGTCGGCGAGAAGCTCGACGCCCACCAAGTCTTCGGAACCATCGAAGCCGTCAAGGCGGTCTCCGATCTCTACAGCCCGCTCGCCGGCGAGATCGTCGCAGTGAACGCCGGGCTCGACGCTGACCCCGCGGCCGTGAACCGGTCGCCCTACGAAGAAGGCTGGATGATCCGCCTCAAAGCGGACGATCCCGGGCAGCTCGATACCCTGCTCACGGCCGAAGCGTACCGGGCCCATATCGGCGCCTGACCCCGAGGGATGAAGTGAGCCTCACGATACGCCCCGGGGTGGAGCAACCCGGGGCTTCGTCATTCCCAACCCTGATCGGGTGAAGGTGCAGCCATGACCACCCAGCCTCGTCCCGCGACCACCTTCGCCGACCGGCACCTCGGCCCCCGGCCCGCCGACGTCGCGGCAATGCTCGAGACCCTCGGCTACCCGACCCTCGATGCCCTGATCGACGCCCTGGTGCCGGCCGACATCCGGCTCCGCCGGGGGCTCGACCTGCCGGCCGCGGTCGGCGAGACCGAAGCCCTGAACGAGCTCCGCCGCCACGCCCGCGGCAACGAGGTGTTCCGCTCCTACCTCGGCATGGGCTACTCCGGGTGCTCGGTGCCGGCCGTGATCCAGCGCAACGTGCTCGAGAACCCCGGCTGGTACACCGCCTACACGCCGTACCAGGCGGAGATCGCCCAGGGGCGCCTCGAGGCGCTCCTGGTCTTCCAGACCACGGTGTCCGACCTGACCGGCCTCGCGATCGCCAACGCCTCGCTGCTCGACGAGGCCACCGCGGCCGCCGAGGCCATGGGGATGTCGCACGCGGTGGGAGCGGCCGGCGCCGATCGCTACCTGGTGGACCGGGCCTGCCACCCTCAGACCATCGCCGTGGTCCAGACCCGGGCCGCCGCCCGGGGCATCGAGGTGGTGGTGGCCGATCCCGCCCAGTTCACCTTCGACCAGCGCACCTTCGGCTGCCTGCTCCAGTACCCGGACACCGAAGGACGGGTTATGGACCGCCGAGCCCTGGTGGAGCAGGCCCACGGGGCCAAGGCCCTGGTCGCCGTCGCGACCGACCTGCTGGCGCTCGCCCTGCTCGAGCCGCCCGGCGCCTGGGGCGCCGACATCGCGGTCGGCAACTCGCAGCGTTTCGGAGTGCCCCTGGGATACGGCGGGCCGCACGCGGCCTTCTTCGCCACCCGGGAGCAGTACAAGCGGCACCTGCCCGGGCGGATCATCGGGGTGTCGAAGGACCGCGACGGCAAGCCCGCCCTCCGGATGGCCCTCCAGACCCGCGAGCAGCACATCCGCCGCGAGAAGGCCACCAGCAACATCTGCACGGCCCAGGTGCTGCTGGCCGTGATGGCCGGCATGTACGCGGTCTACCACGGCCCCGAAGGGCTGCTCGAGATCGCCGGCCGGGTGCACCGGCAGACCCGCGCGCTGGCTCGGGCCCTCGAGAAGATGGGCTACCCGCTGGCCCACCGGAGCTTCTTCGACACCATCGCGGTCGAGACCGACGCAGCCACCGCCGATCGGGTCCACCAGGCCGCCCGGGAGCGGCGGATCAACCTCCGCCCCCTCGCAGCCGGCCGGATCGGAGTGGCTCTGGACGAGACCGTCACCGCCGCCGACCTCGCCGACCTCGTGGCCGTGTTCGCCGCGGGCAAGGACGCCGGGCCGGCTGCGCTCGATCCGACCCCCGCGGAGGTAATTCCCGCCTCGCTCACCCGGACCAGCGGGTTCCTGACCCATCCGGTGTTCCATCGCTATCGGTCCGAGACCGAGATGCTCCGCTACCTTCGCCGGCTCGAGGGCCGCGACCTCTCCCTCACCTCGGCGATGATTCCGCTCGGCTCGTGCACCCTGAAGCTCAACGCCACGACCGAGATGATCGGCGTCTCCTGGCCCGAGTTCGGCGCCCTCCACCCGTTCGCGCCGGTCGAGCAAGCCCGAGGCTACGGCCAGCTCTTCGCCGAGTTGGAGCGATGGCTGGCGGAGATCACCGGCTTCGCCCGGGTGTCACTCCAGCCCAACGCCGGCTCGCAGGGCGAGTATGCCGGTCTGTTGGTGATCCGGGCCTGGCACCACGCCCAGGGGAACGAGGGCCGGGACGTCTGCCTGATTCCCCAGTCGGCGCACGGCACCAACCCGGCCAGCGCGGTGATGGCCGGCTTCCGGGTCGTCGTGGTCAAGACCGACCCCGAGGGCAACATCGATCTCGCCGACCTCGAGGCCAAGGCCGTCGAGCACCGGGACAAGCTCGGCGCCCTGATGGTGACCTATCCGTCGACTCACGGCGTGTTCGAGGACGGGATCCGCGCGGTGTGCCGGATCATCCACGAGAACGGGGGCCAGGTGTACATGGACGGCGCCAACATGAACGCCCAGGTCGGCCTCTGCCGGCCGGGCGACATTGGGGCCGACGTCTGCCACCTCAACCTCCACAAGACCTTCTGCATTCCCCACGGCGGCGGCGGGCCCGGCATGGGACCGATCGGCGTGGCCGCGCACCTGGCCCCGCACCTGCCGACCCATCCGGTGGTACCGGTCGGCGGACCCGAGAGCTGCGGCACCATCTCGGCCGCGCCGTGGGGCAGCCCCTCGATTCTCCCGATTTCCTGGGCCTACGTCCGGATGATGGGCCCCGACGGCCTGACCGAGGCCACCCGGATGGCGATCCTCAACGCCAACTACGTGGCCCGCCGGCTCCAGGGCGAGTACCGGATCCTCTACACCGGCCACGAGGGCCTGATCGCCCACGAGTGCATCGTGGACTTCCGCCCCTTCAAGCAGAGCGCCGGCATCGAGGTGGAGGACGTGGCCAAGCGGCTGATCGACTTCGGCTTCCATCCGCCGACCGTCTCGTTCCCGGTGGCCGGCACCCTGATGATCGAGCCGACCGAGAGCGAGTCGAAGGAGGAGCTGGACCGGTTCGTCAACGCCCTGCTCGCCATCCGCGAGGAGATCCGTGAGGTGGAGTCCGGCACGGCCGAGCGCGGCAACAACGTGCTCTCGCACGCGCCCCACACCATGGAGCAGGTCGCGGCCGACCAATGGACCCGCCCCTACTCCCGAGAGCGGGCCGGCTTCCCAACGATCGCCGTCCGGGAGCACAAGTCGTGGCCCACGGTCGGCCGGGTCGACGGCGCCTACGGCGACCGGAACCTCGTCTGCACCTGTCCGCCCACCGAAGCGTACGCCGAGGGGTGACGAGGGCCGTCGGCTGGATCGACGGCACGCCCCGTCCCGGGTTCGAGAACATGGCCCGGGACGTGGCGATGTGGGAACTCGCCGAGACCCGGGGCGGAACCTGGCTCCGCTTCTATCACTGGGAACCGTTCTGCCTCTCCTTCGGGCTCCATGAGCCCGCCACCCGCCGCTACGACCGCGACCGGATCACCGCGCTCGGGGTCGAGTGCGTCCGCCGGCCCACCGGTGGCCGGGCCGTCTGGCACGCCCGCGAGCTGACTTACGCCGTGGCCATGCCGCTCGGCGAGCTGGGCGGGCTCCGCGCGGCATATCACGAGATCCACCGGTGGCTTGCGGGGGCCCTGGCCGGACTTGGCGTCCGCCCCGATCTGGCCCCGCCCGGGCTGACCCCGGGCCTCGCGGCCGGCGCCTGCTTCGCCCAGGCGGTGGGCGGCGAGCTCGTGGTGGGCGGCCGGAAGATCCTGGGCAGCGCCCAGCGCCGGGGCGAGCGAGCCTTGCTCCAGCACGGGTCGCTCCTCCTGGAGGACGATCAAGCCCTGGTGCGGGAAGTCTCCCGCCGGGCCGACGGCGATCGCGCCCCGGCCCCCGCCCCCGAAGCCCCGCTGAGCGCGGTGCTGGGCCGCCGGATCGGCTTCGACGAGACGGCGGCCGCCCTGGCGGACGGGCTGGCCCGAGCGGGGATCGCGGGGTTCGAATCCGCGCCGCCGCCGGACCTGACCGAGCGAGCGGCATTACATTTGAACCGATTCCGATCCGATCGTTGGACTTGGGAGCGATGACCCGGGACGGAGGTCGCGGCATGCGCCGGATCGTGCTCGGATGCTGGCTCGCCTGGAGCGTCGCGGCCACGCCCGCGGCGGGCCAGCAGGACCACGGAACCATCACCATCGTGCTCGGCGCCGAGCCCACCCTGCCGGTGCCGACGCTGTCGAGCTTCAAGCAGAACGTCGACGTCGGCGCCCTGCTCTTCCTACCGCTCGCCCGGGTGAGCCACGACCTCGACATCACCAACGCAGCGAGCTACGAGCCGGCCCTGGCCAGCTCGTGGTCGCGCCGCGATCCCCTGACCCTGGTCTTCGAGCTCGATCCCCGAGCCCGCTGGCACGACGGCCAGCCGGTCACCTCGCGGGACGTCGTCTGGAGCATCGACCGCGCTCGCGACTCGACCATCTCCCCGGTGTTCGCCCTGCTCCTCCGCCGGATCGACCGAGTCGAGGCCGAGGGGCCGGATCGGGTGGTCTTCCACTTCACGGAGGCGTACCCCGAGCAGATGTACGACGCGGTGTTCCACGCCCCGCCGCTCCCCGCCCACCTGCTCGACACCATTCCCGCCGCGCGCCTCGCGACCTCGAGCTTCGCCGCCGCGCCCGTCGGGGACGGCCCCTATCGCTGGGGCCGGGTCGATCCGGGCCGCCAGGTGGAGCTGGTCGCCGATCGCGACTTCTTTCTCGGCGCCCCGAAGATCGAGCGGGTGATCTTCCTCCTGGTCCGGAGCGCCGAGGCCCAGCTCAATCTCGTGCTCGACGGGACCGCCGACGCATTCGAGGGCTTTCTGATCGCCCGGAACATCGCGCCGGTCATGGCCAAGCCGGCGCTCCGGATCCAGACCTTCCCGTCCCTGAGCGTCGGCTACCTGCTCTTCAACCAGCGGCTTCCCGGCGACCGGTCCAGGCCCCATCCCATCCTCAAGGACGCCAACGTCCGCCGGGCGATCGCCCTGGCCATCGACCGCCGGCGCCTGCTCCGGTCGGTGTTCGGACCGTACGGCTCGGTGGCCGACGGGCCGTTCGGCCGGGCCAGTTGGGTCCGGCGGGTGGCGCCGCCCGGCCCGCCATTCGACCCGGCCCGCGCCCGCCAGCTCCTCTCCCGCGAGGGGTGGCAGGACAGCGACGGCGACGGGATCCGCGACCGGAACGGCGCCAAGCTCTCGCTCGAGCTGATCTATCCGGGGACCAGCGTTCCCCGGGTGGCCCTCGCCGAGGCGGTCCAGGCGATGCTTCGCGAGGTCGGGGTGGATCTTCAGCTGGTGCGCCTCGACGGCCCCGTCTGGTACGGCCGCCGGAAGGCCGGCGACTTCGACCTCGACTTCAGCCAGGCGGGCCTCGATCCGACCCCCAGCGGCCTGGTCCAGAGCTGGAGCTGCGCCGGTCCGGTCGACTCCAACGTCGGCGGGGTCTGCGACCCGGCGTTCGACCAGGCGCTGGATCATGCCATCCACGACGTGACCGACCCGAAAGGCTCCTGGCGGGCGGCGATCGCGGCCCTCCAGGCCGGCACACCGGCCGTGTTCCTCTACTCGCCGGCCGACGTGGTGGTGCTGAGCGCCCGCTACCGGAACGTGAGCTTCCGCTCCGACTCGCCCTGGGCGGACCTCTGGCGCTGGTCGGTCGACCCCGCTCATCGAATCGCCCGCGATGACGCGTTAGGTCGCTAGCGTGCTCGCCTGGCTCGCCCGCCGGCTGGCCCAGGCCGTCGTCACCTTCGCGTTGGTGTCGGCCCTCCTCTTCTTCCTCATGCGGCTCACCCCCGGCGATCCGCTCGAGCGCCTGTCGGACGATCGCGGCATGCTTCCCCAGGAGCGGGCCCGCCTGGAGCGTCTCTTCGGACTGGACCAGCCGCCCCTGGTCCAGTTCGGGCGCTTTCTGGGCGGCGCCGTCCGGGGCGACCTGGGCGTCTCGATCGAGCACTACCCCCGCCGGGTCACCGGCCTGGTCGGCCGCGCGATCATGCCCTCGCTCCTGCTCGGCCTCACCGTCCTGCTGGTCAATTTCACGCTCGGCGTCTGGCTCGGGGTGATCCAGGCCCAACGCCGGGGGAGCCGCCTGGACCGGTGGCTCACCCGGCTCGCCCTCACCGGCTACGCCATGCCGAGCTTCTGGCTGGCGCTGATGCTGGTAACCTGGCTGAGCGTCCGGTGGCACGTTTTTCCGGCGGCGCAGATGCACGACCCGCTGCTCGCTCCCGACGCGCCCCTCGGCGCGCGCATGGTCGACCTGCTGGGCCACCTGGCCCTCCCGGCCATCACCCTCTCGGTGGTCACCATCGCCGTGACGATGCGCTACCAGCGGACCGCCCTGCTGGAGGTGCTCCGGCTCGACTTCGTCCGGGTCGCCCGAGCCCGGGGCCTTACCGAAGGGCAGGTCGTCTGGCGACACGCTTGGCGGAACGCCCTCTTCCCGGTGGTCACGCTCCTGGGCCTCTGGCTCCCGATCCTGGTCTCCGGGTCGGTCTTCGTCGAGTTCGTCTTCAACTGGCCCGGCCTCGGCTCGCTCGCCGCCAACGCGGTGATGGCCCGGGATTACCCGGTGCTGATGGCCACCGCCATGCTGGTGGCGGGCGGCGTGCTGGTGGGCGGGGTGGCGACCGATCTCGCCTACTACGCTCTCGACCCCCGGACCCGCGCCCCATGACCGGAAGTCTGCTCGCCACGCTGCGACGCGCCTGGCGGAAACCAGGCGCCAAGGCAGGCTTCGCCACCCTCGCCCTGCTGGTGCTCGCGGCCGTCGTCGCACCCTGGCTCTTTCGGAGCCCGATCGCGATCCCGGATCTCGGCGCCGGGGCCCAGCCGCCCAGTCTGGCCCATCCGTTCGGCACCGACGCCCTCACCCGCGACGTTCTCTCGCGGGTGGCGTTCGGCGGGCGGGTCTCGCTCTCGATCGCCGCCCTGTCGGTCACCCTGTCGCTCACCATCGGCGTGACCGTGGGAGTGGTGGCCGGCTTCGTGGGCGGATGGCTCGACGCCCTGCTCATGCGGCTCGTCGACGCCGCGCTGGCGGTGCCCCGACTCTTCGTCCTGCTGCTCTTGCTCGCCGTCTGGGAGCGGGTCCCGCTCGCCGCCCTGATCCTGGTGATCGGCGCGACCGGCTGGTTCGGCACCTCGCGCCTGGTCCGCGGCGAGGTCCTCCGGCTCCGGAGCGAGGGCTTCGTGCAGGCGGCCCTGGCGCTCGGTGCCCGCCCGGGCCACACTATCTTTCGTCACCTGGTCCCGAACGTCCTGGGGGTCGTCCTGGTCACTGCCACCCTCGGCATGGGCGACGTGATCCTGCTCGAAGCCGGCCTCTCGTTTCTCGGCGTGGGCGTGCAGCCGCCGACCCCCTCGTGGGGGTCGATGGTGCTCGACGCCCGCCAGGTGATCGCGAGCGCTCCCTGGACCGCGCTCTTCCCGGGCCTCGCCATCGTGGTGACCGTGCTGGCCGTCAACCTGGTGAGCGACGCCCTCCGCGCCGCCTTCGACCCTCGAAGCGCATGACCCCACTGCTCGAAGTCGACAACCTGCGGATCGCGTTCCCCGGGCCCGACGGCGCCCCGGTCCATCCCGTCGACGGCGTGAGCTTCCACCTCGACGCCGGCGAGGTCCTGGCCCTGGTGGGCGAGTCGGGGAGCGGCAAGAGCCTCACCGGCCTGGCGCTCCTCCGCTTGGTACCGCACCCCGGAGTCATCGACCCCGCCAGCCGGATGGTCCTCGAAGGCGAGGACGTCATGGACCTCGAGGGCGAGGCCCTTCGCCGGATCCGCGGCCGCCGGATCGGCCTCGTCTTTCAGGACCCGATGACCAGCCTGAACCCGGTCCTCACCATCGGCTACCAGGTCCGCGAAGCCGTCACCGCCCACCGCAAGATGCCCCGGACGGAAGCGCACGACCGGGTGATCGCGCTGCTGGAGGAGGTCGGGATCCCCGACCCCACCGGGCGCTACCGGGCCTATCCCCATCAGCTGAGCGGCGGTCTCCGCCAGCGGGTCATGATCGCCATCGCTCTCGCCGGCGAGCCCGACCTCCTGATCGCCGACGAGCCCACCACGGCGCTCGACGTGACCGTTCAGGCCCAGATTCTCGAGCTGCTCGACCGGCTCCGCACCAGCCGCCGGATGGCCGTGCTCCTGATCACCCACGATTTCGGCGTCGTGGCGGGCCGGGCCGACCGGGTGGCCGTGATGTACGCCGGCCAGCTGGTGGAGCAGGCCCCGACTGCGGCCCTTTTCGCCCACCCGGCCCATCCCTACACCAAGGCGCTGCTCGACTCCATTCCCCGGCTGACCGGCCCGATCCGCCGCCTGGCGCCGATCCCCGGCACGGTGCCGCTGCCGTCGGCCTGGCCGTCCGGGTGTCGCTTCCACCCCCGCTGCCCGGCGCGGTTCGAGCCCTGCGACCAGAACTCGCCCGACTGGCGCGCCGCGGGCGAGGCGCACCGGGCCCGCTGCTTCCTCCTCGAGCGGGGCCCGGCATGAGCGGCCCGACCCTGCTCGAGGTCACCGACCTGGTCACCCATTTCGGATCGGGCGGCCTCCTGGGCGGCCGGACCGTGATTCACGCCGTGAACGGGGTCTCGTTTTCGGTGGCGCCGGGCGAGACCCTGGCCCTGGTGGGCGAGTCGGGCTCGGGCAAGACCACCGTGGCCCGCTCGATCCTCCGGCTGGTCGACGCCACGGCTGGACGGGTTACGTTCGAGGGCACCGACGTCTTCGCCGCCGACGGCCGCACCCTCCGGGGCCTCCGCCGACGGATGCAGATCGTCTTCCAGGATCCGTTCGGCTCGCTCGACCCCCGGATGACGGTCGGCGCCTCGGTCGCCGAGGGGATCGAGATCCACCGGCTCCTGCCCGCCCGCGAGATCCCGTCGCGGGTGGGGCAGCTGCTGGCGGAAGTCGGCCTCGACCCGAGCCTCGCGACCCGCTACCCGCACGAGTTCAGCGGCGGCCAGCGCCAGCGGATCGGCATCGCCCGGGCGCTGGCGGTCGATCCGGTGTTCGTGGTGTGCGACGAGCCGGTCTCGGCCCTCGACGTCTCGGTCCAAGCCCAGGTGCTGAACCTGCTGCTCGACCTTCAGGCCCGGCGGAACCTGGCCTACCTGTTCATCGCGCACGACCTGGCCGTGGTCCGGCAGATCGCCCACCGAGTGGCCGTGATGTACTTCGGCCGGATCGTGGAGCAGGGCGACCGCGATACCATCCTGGAGCAGCCCCGTCACCCGTACACCCAGGCGCTGCTCTCGGCCGTGCCCGAGCCGGACCCGGCCGGTCAGCGGACCCGCCTGGTGCTTCCCGGCGACCCGCCGAGCCCCGCGACCCCGCCGCCCGGCTGCCCCTTCGCGTCCCGCTGCTTCCATCCCAAGAAGGACGCCCGCTGCCGGACCGAGCTCCCCCTGCTCCGCCCGCTGGGCAACGCCGAGGTCGCCTGCCATCACGCCACCACTCCGTCCGGCCCGGCCTAGTCCCAACTCACGACTCACGCCCGACTCACGACTCACGACTCACGACTCACGACTCACGGGTCCCCATGCCTACCCTGCATCTGATTGACGCCTTTACGGCGGTTCCCTTCGCCGGTAACCCGGCCGGCGTCTGCTGGCTCGACGCGCCGGCGCCGGACGCCTGGATGCAGTCGGTCGCCCTGGAGATGAACCAGGCGGAGACGGCCTTCCTGCGGGCCGAAGACGACGAGATCCGGCTCCGCTGGTTCACCCCGGCCTACGAGGTGGACCTCTGCGGCCACGCCACCCTGGCCAGCGCACACTTTCTCTGGGAGACCACCCGGCTCGGGCCCGACGTGGTGGCCCGCTTCCGGACCCGGAGCGGATTGCTCACCGCCGAGCGCTCGGCCGAGGGCATCACGCTCGACTTCCCGGCCACCCCGCCGGTGCCGACGACCCCGCCGGCCGGCCTCCTGCCGGCGTTAGGCATCGAGACCGCCTCGGTCCTGATCAACCAGGTCGCCCAGCCGGACTATCTGGTGGTAACCGACTCGGCCGCCCGGGTTCGGGAACTGGTGCCCAACATGGCGGGACTCACGGGCTTCCCCTGCCGCGGGGTGATCGTCACCGCGCCCGGCGATCGGAAGGGACTCGACTTCGTGTCGCGGTTCTTCGGACCGGCGGCGGGCGTGCCGGAGGACCCGGTCACCGGCTCGGCCCACTGCACCCTGGGGCCCTATTGGGGCGGCCGACTCGGCCAGACCGCGATGGTGGGCTATCAGGCCTCGGCCCGCGGCGGCACCGTGCGGGTCCAGTTGGCCGGCCAGCGGGTCCGGCTCACCGGTCAGGCGGTCACCGTGCTGCAGGGCACGATCGCGCCGCCGGCCTGATTCGGGGCCCGGGCGCCGCCGGTCAGGCTTTCGGAGTCTCTCCCAGCCCTAGCCTGACCCGGCCCTGGACCAGCGCGTTGCCCCGGCCCGGCACCAGGTAATCCATCCAGCCGTCGTACCGCACCATCAGGGTCGGCGCCCCGGCGTCCGGGGCCAGCGCAAACCGGAACTCCCGCTCGACGGTCTGCCCCGCCCCGAGCGGCTCGGCCACCAGCCCGCTCGAAGGCGGATAGAGCCGCCCGGCCGAATCGCGGGCCACGATGTCGAGGTGGAACGGGTACTCCGGCTCCCGACGAGCGTCGTTCCGGAAGCGAAGCGTGACGGCCAGGCCGCCGTTCCGGCGCGCCTCCACCACCGAGACGTGGAGGTGGCAGTCGAGGCTGCAGAACGACAGCTCCTCACCCACCGGCACGACTCGGCTCGGCGACGCCACGTATCCCGCGACCCAGGCGACGCCCCAACCGAGCAGCGCCAGCCCCGCCAGGGTCGCGCCCGCCCGGACCACGCCCGCCCGACGGGTCACTGACCCGGCGATCGCGACCACCAGCCCGAACCCCACCAGCACCAGCGTGCCCAGCACGATCAGCATTCCCACGAATACCGGTATCATCACGCCGCTCCCCGTCCGTACCCCGTGTCGTCGTTGGCCGCCCCGGTCCCACCCAACCCGCCAAAGCGCCGTTCCCGCCCCTGAAACTCCGCCATGACCTCGGCCAGCGCCTCCGGCCCGAAGTCCGGCCATGGCTCGGGCCGGAAGAAGAGCTCGGCGTAGGCGCTCTCCCAGAGCAGGAAGTCGCTCAAGCGCCGCTCGCCGCCCGTCCTCACGAAGATGTCGACGGGCGGCGTGACCCGGCCGGCGTGCTCCGCCTGGGCCAGCGCGAGCGCGAAGGCATCGGCCGACCGCCGCCCCAGGGGCGCCTCAGCGAGGAGCGAAGCCGCCCGGAGCAGGCCCTCCCGGGCCGAGTAGTCGATCGCCAGCCGGAGTCGGAGCGTCGCTCCACCCCAGGTCGCCGCCTCGGCTCGGTCGATCGCCCGGAGGACGCCCGCCGGCACCCGATCCCGACGCCCGATCACGGTCAGCTCGATGCCGTGCTTCACGCACCGGCTCGCCTGGCGCCGGAGCTCCCGCTCCAGCACCGCCATCAACGCCCGAACCTCCGCCGCCGGCCGCTTCCAGTTGTCCGCCGAGAAGGCGAACAACGTCAGCGTCCCGATCCCAAGCGCCGGCGCCGACTCGATGATCCGCTCCGCCGTCCGCGCGCCCGCCCGATGGCCGGCCGGCCGGTCGAGCCCGCGCGCCTGGGCCCAACGCCCGTTGCCGTCCATGACGATGCCGACGTGTCCGCCCCAACTTTGCCTCACAAAGTATAGCCTCCGAAAAAAAGGGCCCCCGCCCCACCTCGTCCCTCCCCGTCTCGCCAAGTCTCGCCTAGTCTCGCCTAGTCTCGCCTGGTCTCACCTCGTCCCTCCCCGTCCCTCCCCTCGCATCCCCGCGATCAGGGCCTCCATGTGCCCCACGTACCGCTCCAGCGCGTCCCGGCCCGCCTGGGTCAGCTGGTATTCGGTCTTGGGCATCCGGCCCTCGAAGGACTTTCGGTAAGTCAGGTAGCCGGCTTCCTCGAGCTTCCGGGCATGGACGCTCAAGTTGCCGTCGGTGGCGCCGGTCAGGCGCTTGAGGTCGTTGAAGGAGAGGGTGTCGTCGACCGCCAGGGCGCTGACGATCGCCAACCGGACCCGTTCGTGGATGACCCGGTCGAGGGCGAGCGACTCGCGCGCCGGGGCGGCGCCCGGCACCGCCTCGAGGCGGCGTGGGGTCGGCGCGTCGGCCGCCGGTTTCCGATTGGTCGCTCTCTTAGCCACCGTGTTTCCTCGCGATCAGAAGTCCGAAGCCGATCTGGAGCCCGCCGAATCCCAGCGCCATCATCAGGTCGCCCCAGCCGGCCGGGGCCAGAAAGGCGGCGCCGCCCAGAATCATGAAGCAAACGCCCATCACCGGCACGGCTCGGATCGAAAAGGCCCCCGCCGTGGTGACGCCGGTGCCATAGAGGAGGAGCCAGACCCCGGGCAGGAGCCGGGTCAGCCCCTCGCGATAGAACACCGCCGTCAGCACCGCGCCTGCCAGGATCGGCGGCGCAAACGCGCCGGCGAAGAGCTTCCCGGCCCGGCTCCAGAGCGCCGCGCCGGTCGCGTCGGCCTTCCGGGCCATGGTCAGGCCTCCGATGCCCATCGCGATCATCGCCGCCGCCAGCCAGACCGCCAGCCACTCCGCCGGCGTCGCCCGGCGCGAGGCCAACCAGGCCGCGACCACCGCCACCACGCCCATCGCCATCCCGCCCCATCCCGGCACCGACGTCACCCGCCCCGCCCGCTCCATCGTCTCCCGGATGAACGAGAGGTCCCGGACGGCACGGTCGTGCAGCGGCACCGGATCCGGTGCCCCCGAGACGACTCGACGAAAGGCCTTGGGCATGCCACAGTCTAGCGCCGGGGAGCCATGGCGTCAAGTACTTTGTATAGCGAAGCAGGTCCGACCTCGGGCTGGAGCTCGCCTTTGCCGACATGAGCGGATGGGACACTCACGTCAACCAGGGCGCCGAGACGGGCCAGCTCTCGGCCCGGCTCCGGGAGCTTGGCCAGGGCTTGGCCGCGTTCTCGACCGACCTCGGGGAACGGATGCGCGATGTGGTGGTCCTCACCGTGTCGGAGTTCGGCCGGACGGTGGCGGGAGAACGGCACCGGCGGCACCGACCACGGTCACGGCACGGCGATGCTGGTGCTCGGCGGCGGCGTGAAAGGCGGGCGGGTGGCGGGCCGGTGGCCCGGCCTCGACGGTGGCGGCCTCTAACAGGGCCGGGACCTGGCCGTCACGACCGATTTCCGGCACCTCTTCGGTGAGATCCTGAGCCGCCATCTCGGGGCTCGCGACCTGGAGGCGATCTTTCCGGGCGCCGGGATCGACCCGACCCGGTTTCCCGGCGTGATGGGCTGAGCCATTATTCGGGCCCGTCTCCAGGCCCGGCTCCTTTGCTCCAGCGCGACATCGTCCTCCGGTGGATCTCCCAGCTGTCGGTGCTGATCGCCCGGCTGCTCCGGCGGGATCCGACCCTGTCGCTGGATCTGGCCCGCCAGTACCTGAAGGACGCGGAGGCCCAGATCCTCGGTCTCCCTGGGCGAGTTGGTGCTGAAGCTCGACCCGCCCAGCGTCGCCCGGCTCCTCGGCGACCCCAACCGCCTCTACAGCTACGCCCAGACGGTGGCCCTCCGAAGCGCGATCGAGCGCGCCGCCGGCGACCGGTCCGCCGCCGACCACCTGGCCCGCCGCGCCATCGACCTGGCCCGGGAAGCCGCCCTCCTGGCGACCCCGGCGCCCGATGAGTGGGTGGAATGGATCGCGGAGGCCGAACGGACGTTGGTAGGGACCAGTGAGTCGGGAGTGGGGAATATCGTAGGGACTGGTGAGTCGGGAGTGGGGAATAGGGAGTGAGTCGTGAGTTGTGAGTCGGGCGGGAGTAGTGGTGAGTCGTGAGCAGTGGTGAGCGCCGAGCCCCCGACGCGTTGGCCGTCCCCCTAGTGCCAAGTGCCTACTCCCTCCCTAGCCCCTACTCCCCACTCCCAATTCACTATCTTCCGCCATGACCACGGCCATTCGCGCGCCGGGGCAGCCCAGCTCAGAGCTCGACCATACCGCTCCCCGCCGCGCCATCATCTCGCCGGCCATCGACCTGCTCTGCGCCGGCGGCCTCTCGATTGTCGTCTTCGTCCCACTGCTCCTGAGCGGGCGGTCCGATCTCGTCATCCTGAGCGTCGGGGTGCAGGCCTGGGTGGGGATCTTCCTGAACCTCCCCCATTTCATGGCATCGTACCGGATGGTGTACCGAAGCCGGGAGATGATCGCGCGCCACCGATGGGCCGCGATCTACGTCCCCCTGCTCCTGATCGGGTACATCGTCTTTGCCGTGTGGCGGAGCCCGGTGACCGATCGATGGGTGACGTACATCTTGACCGCGCAGGGATGCTACCTCGCCTGGCACTACACCGGTCAGGCCTGGGGAATGGTGGCCACCCACACCTGGCTTGCCGGGAAGCCGCTCTCGAACCTGGAACGGTTCCTGATCCGGGACGGGCTCCGGCTGCTCACCCTCTGGCAAGTGACCTGGTTCATCCACTGGTTCTACACCAACGGCCAGCTCACCGACGTCTACCGCGCGGTGACCTTCGCGATGGCGATTCCCCTCGCCGCCGGGGCGGTCGGATTCTTCCTTTACCGGATCCGCACCGGCCAGGCGCCTCCCGCCGCGGCCGTCGTCGCTTGGGGCGCGGTGTTCGTCTGGTACCTCGTGCTGGGGCGCGACATCAAGGCGCTCTTCTGGGTCCAGAACGCGCACGCGCTCCAGTACCTGGTCTTCCCGCTCCGGGTGGAGATGAACCGGACCAATCGCACGAGCCAGGGCCGGATTGGCCGCTTCTTCACCCACATGGCGATCTACGCGGCCCTGATCATTCTCGCCTCGGTGCTCTGGTCGGAGCTCCTGCCCGGCACGGCGATGGACATCGTGGCCAAGACGCTGGGGGAGCAGCCGGGCGTCTACGCGGGGATGATGGTGATGACCTTCCTCAACATCCACCACTTCTTCACCGACGGGGTGATGTGGAAGCTCCGGAACCCGGACGTGCGGGCCGACCTGTTCGGGCACCTGCCAGCGCCGGCGGCACCGGGCGCCGCTCCCAGCCAGCCGACCGGCCGGACACGGGGCGGGCGCCGGCGCGCGCGCGGCTGACCCGGGGCTATTGGGGCAGCGGCCCCGCGTCGCCCTGGAAGATCGAATCGAGACGAGCCCGGATCCCCGCCATGATCGAGACCAGCGGCGGGTAGCCCGCCAAGTTCCGGCTCTCCAGAAAGTCCCGGTTCAAGTCGTAGAGCTCCTCGGTCCCGTCGGCCCGGCGGATGTAGTGCAGGCTGTCGACCAGCACCGACCGGAGCGACCCGGCGAGAAGTGGGGACGGCGGAAACCGCGAGAGGTCGTCCCGCCAGTCCACCGCCGAGGCCAGCGCGTCGAGCGGCCCACCGGCCGAGTCGGCCTGCCAGAGCGTCGCGAGAGAATGGCCCTGGAGCCCCGGGTTGGGCACGCCGGCCAGATCGAGGATCGTCGCACCCACGTCCCGGAGCGAGACCGGCGTTCCGACCCGCCGCGCGGGCACGTGCCCCGGCCACCAGACCACGAACGGGACGTGCAGCAAGGGCAGGTAGAGACTGTTCCCGTGTTGAATCAGGCCGTGCTCGCCGAAGTGCTCGCCGTGGTCGCCCACCAGCACCACCACCGTGTTCGCCAGCAGGCCGCGGGCGTCGAGCGCCCGGAACAGGGAGTCGATCTGGGTGTCGAGGTACCGGATCGCCCCGTCGTACCCGTCCAGGTACTCGGTCAGGAGCTCAGGGGGCATCGGACCGGAGCCGAACGTCCGCTGGATGATGGCCTCGTACCGCTCGGCGCGCTGCTTGGGGTCGGCGCCCGGCCGGCTCCACATGAGGTCGTACGGCGCCGGGGGCAGGTAGGGCGAGTGGGCGTCGACGTAGTTCAAGAACCCGAAGAACGGCCGTCCCTTCACGCCGTCGAGCCAGCCCAGGAACCGGCGGTTGACGTCCGCCGCGGGCCGGGCCTGAAGGATCCGGTTCTCACCCAGCCACTCCTCGAGGCTGGGCAGCCGCAGGAACCGGCGGGCGATCGCCGTCATCCGGAGCGCTTCGTCCCAGCTGATGGGATAGTCCTCGTAGTGCGTGAAACCGCGGGCCAAGCCGGTGGACCGGCCCGTGTAGCGGAAGTTCCCGACAAAGCCGCCCGCGACGTATCCGGCCTTGGCCAGCACCTCGGCCAGGGTGGGCGCGGCGGCGTCCAGCGCCGACTCCCAATTGGCGGAGACCGTGGTGGGGAGGTGGCCGGTGAACATGCTGGCGTGCGACGGAAGGGTCCACGGCGAGGTGGCTATCGCCCGCTCGAAGACCGAGGCGTCCGCGAACCGGCGGTCGAGGAGCGGCGTCGTGGCGCGTCCGTAGCCGTAGAGGCCGAGGTTCCAGGCCCGGACCGTATCCAGCACGAGCAGCAGGACGTTCGGCCGCCCGGCGTCCGCGGAACCGAGGCGAGACTCGGCCTGACGCTCCAGCAGCTCGCCCGAGTAACGGACCGCGATCCCGAGTATCAGGACGATGCCGGCCGGGGCCAACAACAGCCGGGCGCCCGGCAACACCCGGCCCGCCCGCGACCGACCGACCACGGCGCCGATCCCGGCCGACAGAAGGACGACGGCCGCCCAGTGGAGCCCCTCGACGTTGGCGACCACGGCCCCGGCCGCAAGGGCCGCGAACGTGCCGACCACGACCGGCGGGCGCCGGAGAGGACGCAGAAGGGCCATCAGGAGGACGTAGACGGCGCCCACGACGACGAACACCGCGAGATCCGCCAGCGGGGCCATCCACACGAGATCGGGCCCGAAAAGCGAGAGGCGGCCCATCCCGAAGCGGCGGATCAGCTGGACAGCCACCTCGAGCAACCCGGCAACCAGCCCGAAGCCCGCGGCCGTTCGGAGCACCCCCGCCGGGCCGCCCCAGCCCTCCCGAGCCTCCCCCACGCTGGGCTTGGTCATAGATCTCGTTTCAGGGATTCGATGGCGAGCGCGTCAAAGGTGACGCCAAGGAGGACCGGGGGGAACCCCACCGAGCGAGGTGCCGGGACGAACGGCCAAGCGGGGCCGGACTGTCGTCCGACCCCGCTTGTCACCCTCGAAGCCAGCGGATCAGTTTCGCCGATTCCGCTTGGCCTGCAATTTCGAGTAGGCCATCATGTCATCGAAGATCTGGCGAACGTTCCTGACTTGAGCGTTCGATCCGTCGACGCCCGGCGCGGCGTCGGGGTTGTCCGGGCCGCCGAAGGTATAGAGCTCGCGCTGCAGAATCTGCAGCTCCTTGGCGGGAACGGGCATCTGTCGAGGCGTCATCGGCCAGAGGCCGTCGATCCGCCGCCGGTTGTAGAACGGCGCGGCGGAGATCCCGGCGAGCTCGATGTCCTGCTCGTACTGCAACGCGGTGAGCAGGCCGGCCGTCCCGTCGGCCGCGGAGACCGGATCGAGGTTGCCGCGACCCACGCGAGTCTTGTTGATCAGCTGCGCCGCGGTCTGGAGGTCGCCGCCACCCCGGATGAGCCCTTCGGCCCAGAGCAGGTCGTTCATCGTGGCCGAATAGGTCGGGACGAACCCGGTGCCGTCGAACTCCGGCCGCCCGTACCCCGGATACGCCAGGTAGTTGTACCGGATGTGGCCGAGGTTGCTCTGGTGGAACTGACCTCTTGCCGGTCGGAAGATGTTTCCCGACGCGAAGGCGAAGTCGGTGCCCGAACCGGCGCCCTCCTGGAGGGTGCCCACGCCGAGGAAGTCGTCGGTGGCGCCCCAGGTGCCGTCACCGACCCGGGCGTCCTCGGCGAGCGGCTGGGGATTGCCATCCGGGTCGGGCCACGGATCGGCCTGCACCCGATCGGCCGGCGGGCAGACCGTCTTCGCGAGGTCCTTGCACTCCCCGGTGATCAAGTGCGCCACCCGGGTGTCGAGGCGCATGGTGGTGATGTCGTTGCCCCAGCTCTTCACGCCCGACCAAAACTGCTGCGACGGCGACGACGGGTCGTCCTGGTAGTAGCCGAAGTCGAACGGCGCGCCGGTGGAAATGCCTTGCGACGCATAGGTGGCGACCTGGCTCCAGTTGACCTGGCCGTTCTCCGCCGACGTGCGCGGGTAGTAGGCCAAGAGCTCGGCTTGCATGGTCCGCGCCACCCGGACGAGCTGCTCACTGGAATAGGACTGCGCCCCGATGATGCCGAACCAGGCGGTGGGCGTGGTGAAGCTCTGCCCCTGGAGCAGGCCGATGGCTTCGTCGAACTTGGCCATCGCCGCGTCGCGCAGCTCGTCCCGCGGCTTGAACTCGAGCTGCTGCACCTTTTCCGGCGTGCTGAGGTCGGTCTCCTCGGTCACGATGAAGCCCTGATCGTAGTTGAGCGCGATCTGGGCGAACACCATCGCCTGGAGGAGCACGGCGGCCGCTTCGGTCCGGTCCGTCGTGGGCTGGTCGCTGATCACCACCCCGTTCTTGCGGATGGCGGTCAGCACGTCGTTGGCGTTCGAGAGAACCCCGTAATAGCCGTACCAGTAGTACTCGACTTGGAATCGGAGAGCCGAGGTCGGGGCGTTGTCCCAGCCGCAGCGCTCCGGACATTCCACCCCGTAGGACGAGTAGTACCGGAGGTTGAAGTTGTTCCACGAGGCGGTATAGCTGTCGGCCATGGCGTCGAGCACCAGAGCGCTGTTGTACTCCTCATGGGTGTTGAACCAGTTCTTGAAGCCACCGGTGATCAGCCCCGCCACGGCGGCGGGGTCCGAGAAGGCTCGGGCCGCGTCCGGGGCGTTCGGGTTTTGGACGTCGAGGCTCTTGCACCCGAACGTCGCCACCAGTCCGACCACGGCGGCCCAGCGAGTGATGCGTGTCATCCTCATGTCGAATTCCTCACTCTAGTTGGGCGCGAGATCAGAACGCGATCTCGACGAGACCGGTGAACGTCCGGAAGTGCGGGTAGGTGAACCAGTCGAACCGCACCTGATAGGGATCGTTCGCGAACGGGCTGCCGACTTCGGGGTCGTACCCGGAGTAGTTCGTGAAGGTGAACAGGTTCCGGCCGATGACGCCGATCCGGACGTTCTCGATCTTCCCGAGCCCGATCTTGCTCAGCTGGTTCCGGTCGAAGGTGTAGTGAACGGCCAGCTCCTTGATCTTCACGTAGGTGCCGGACTCCACGAAGAAGTCGATCGGGTTCAAGCTGTTGTAGAAGAAGTTGTAGTAGCTCTGATTCTTCTTCTCCGCGTCCGGCTTGCCGCGCTGGTCGTAGATCCGGTCGCGGTTGTCGAAGAAGGGCCACTGGCGGGTGCCGTTATAGATGTCGCCGCCCTGGCTCCAATCGAGCAGACCGTTGATGGCGAACCGCTTCCAGTTGAAGATCGGGTTGAAGCTCAGGTTGAAGTCGGGATTGGCGTCGCCGATCTTGACGATCTCGCTCCCGGTCGCGTCGACGTACTTGATCGGCGTCTCGTCAACCGTCCGCCACTGATCCTTGCGGACCACGTACCCCTCTTCGTTCACCACGAAGTTGGCCGGATCGTAGGCCTGACCGGCGCCCGACTGGGCCTTCTTGGCCGGGTCGTCGTACAGCTGGCTGATCGACCGGACCGATTTGTTCCCGTACATCACGCCGAGCGACACACCCTGCTTGAGCAGGAAGGTCTCCGGCGCCTGCGAGCCACCACCGTAGAGGCGGAGCGGCAGCGGATAGTCGGTGATCGTCTGCCGGCTCCGGTCGCCGGTCAGGTTCAACTGGAGCGCCATGTCGCGATTGTTGATCAGCTGGAGGCCGATCGCCACCTCATGGGTCTTCGACCTCAAGGCGCCCACGTTCTGCCACTGCTGAGTGAAGCCAACGACCGAGGGCAGGTCGACCAGCTGGATCTGGTCCTTGGTGTTCTTCTCGGAGTAGGTGTACTCCAGCGTGAACTTGCCGCCGCCCATCTCCAGGTTGGCGCCGACCTCGACCTCGGACGACTTGGCCGGGCGGAGGTCCCGGTTCCCTAACTGCGCCTTGGTGAACGACCCGCCGCCTACCGTCAGCGTCTCGTACTGGTAGTTGAACCCGGGACGGAGACCGGCCGTGCCGTAGGAGGCCCGGAACCGGAGCTCGTCGACGCCCGGGATCTTGAGGTCCTCGTTGGCCCGCCAGGCGCCGGAGAGCCGGTAGTAGGTCGACGACCGCTGGTCGGGGCCGAACAGCGACGACTGGTCGCGGCGGACCAGGCCGTCCAGGATGTAGCGATCCTTGATGTCGAAGGTCGTGACCGCGAACGCGTTCCGGTTCCGGATCGAGTAATCGTGCGAGTCGCTGGTCAGCGTGGTCGGATCGACCGAGGTGAACTCAGGCACCCGAGCCACTACGAATGCGCCGGCCCGGGCTCGCAGGAACTGCTCCGTCTGATCTTCGTAGATGTAGCTCACCTTCGTCGTGTTGGTGATCGAACCGAAGGTCCGGATCGACGTCAGGGTCGCTCCGGTGTTGTAGGTCCGCCCGGACGTGGACTGCCGGTCCAGGTTGCCCGAGGTCGGCTGGCCAAGGGCCGACAGGTACCCGTAGGGCTGGGTCCGGTTGTAATCGTTCTTCTCTTGGTCGAAGTTGTAATTCGCTTCGGCGATCAGCCAGTCCCGGATTCGCCACCGGACCTTGCCCGCGCCGGTGAAGCGGGCCCGGTCGTTTTGCCGATCGGTGTTGGCGAGGGCGTAGAGCGGGTTGGCCGCGTTGGAGATCCGGTCCGGGATGAAGGCCCGGTAGGGGCTCCCGTCCGGGTTGCCATCCTGCGGCGAGCAGGGCAGCGAGGCGCAGCGGGCAAAGAGGTCGACGTCCGGCTCCACGAAGGTGATCGCGAAGAACGGCGCGCCCGGCCCCTGATCGGCGTCGTTGTTGTTCGACCGCCCGTAGAACGAGCTGAACGACAGATCGACCCGCGGGCTGAGCTGCTGATCGACGTTGATCCGGAAGTTCTGCCGGGTGAAGCCCTTGATCCCGAAGATCACGCCCTCGGTGTGGGTATTCTCGAACGACGCGTTGAAGTTGGTGTTGCCCTTCCGCTGGCCCACCGAGGCATAGTTGGTCAGGAACAGGCCCGGCTTGAGGACCTCGGCCTGGTGATCGTAGTAGGTCGGATAGGGGTTGTCCGCGATCCCATCCGGCTCCCCGATCCGGGCCCCGCCGGCGGTGCGCTTGAACCGAATCTGGCCCGGGTGGTCGGGGTCGGGCTCGATCTCCCACGCGTGGGCCTGGGAGTTCGGGATCCGCTTGGTCATGAACGAGGCGCCACCCTCGGTCCGGGCGGTGACCAGGAGCTTGCCGTCGGCGAGGTTCGCGCCGCGCTTGGTGAAGATCTGGACCACGCCGTTGGCGGCGTCAGATCCGTACAGCGACGAGGCGGCGGCGCCCTTGATCACCTCGACCCGCTCGATGTCCTCCGAGGCGATGTCGGCGAGGGTAAGCCGGGTGATGGTGCCGTCGATGATGATGAGGGGATCCTGGTTGCCCGAGATGCTGGTCGCGCCCCGGAGCTTGATCTTGGGCGCCGTGCCCGGCTCGCCGGTGGTCTCCACCAGCCGGACGCCGGCCACCTTACCCTCGAGCGCGCCCAGCGCGGTCACGCCCGGAGTCTCCTGCAGCTGGTCGGCCGAGACCTTGCCCACCGCAAAGGGCAGCTTCTTGGTCGACGTCGCCTCCGACACCCCAGTCACCACCAGCTCGTCCAGCCGAAGGGGATCGTCCTTGAGCTCGAAGTCGACCGTCTGCGCGCCGGCGCTCAGGGTGATCGTCTTGGTCATCGGCGCCTTGCCGAGGTACCGGGCGATCAGGGTGACCTGCTGCTCCTTCACGCGCTCGCCAGATACCACGATGGTGTACTTCCCATCGGTGTTCGTGGCCGCCCCGATCGGGGTGCCCTGAACCAGCACGCTGGCACCACCGAGCGGCCGCCCTTGACCGTCCGTCACCTTACCGGAAATCGTCGCGTCCTGGGCCGAAGCCACCTGGGCTCCGAACAAGAGCAACCCCGTGACGATGCCGGCCCGCAGGAATCCCGCGCTTGCCGAACGCCTCATCATACGTTCCTCGGTTTGGAGTGAATTCGGGACCGTCTTCCGCAACAGAGCCGCATGAACGGATGTGGCCGTCCTGCCGGAGCGACCCTGGCGGAAGTTCAAGCAACCAGCAACTAATGAATGACTTGTGTGCCGAAGCGGCACGCCCTCTGTCAGAGCACGATACATGCCCCCGTCGGAGCCTGTCGAAGCAATTGGCCAGAAACAACTTCCCCAGTCGTCCCTGATTCGATTCGTGTTAAATGGACACGGGCGAGCCAACGGCACCGTGTCCGTGTGACACAGGCCTGGGAATACCGGAGATCCCCGACCGATCCACCGCCCATTCTGAGCGTTAGAACAGCCCGATTCCGCCAGGAGCGTCCTCCTGTCGGCGTCTCAAACTGAATCGCAGGTATGCCGGGGCTAACGTCCTATATTCGTTGCGGGCGGGGGAAAGCGCAACCAGGCCCACAGACCAACCCAACCCATCGGCGCGATGGCCCCACGCCACTCGCACCAAGAAGGGAGGCACCGTGCGCCCATCACGGTGGCCAGCTTCCGTTGCCGGACTTGCCCTCGCGGCGCTGTCGCTGAGCGCCGGAACCGCTCGTGCCCAGGAACCGGAACGGGCAGCCCTGATCGGACGGGCCTACGATAGCCGGACCAGTGAGGCCCTGACCAACGCCGAGGTCCTCATCGACATGCAGAACGTCCACGCTGTGCTGTCGAGCCAGGCCCGGTTCGTGATCTCCAACCTCGAGCCCGGGCGGCGCCGGATCGACATCCGGGTCGTCGGCTACAAGCCCCTGACCGCGTATCTCGAGTTCCTCCCCGGCCAGACCATCCAGAAGACGTTCGAGCTCGAGTTCACCGGTGAGAAGCTCCCCGACCTCGAGGTCGAGGAGAAAGCGTCCAAGACCCTGGTTCGATTCAACGACTTCGAGCGGCGGCGAGCCCGCGGGGTCGGCCACTTCATTACCCGCGACGAGATCCGGAACCGCGGTTACATGAACATGGGCGACGCCCTCCGAACCGTGAAGGGCGTCAAGGTCAACTGTGGAGCCATCGACTGCCGGATCCAAATGGCCCGGGCAGCCCCCGGCTGCGGCCCGTCCTTCTGGGTCGACGGCGTCGAGGTCCGCTCCTTCGCCGAGAGCACCCCGATCGCCGACGTCCAGGGTATCGAGGTCTATCGCGGGAGCGGCGAGATCCCGGCGGAGTTCACCGGCTCAACCGCCGGCTGCGGGGTCGTCGTCATCTGGACCCGAGCCGCGCCCTGACAGCCCCCGAGTCCCTCCAGCGCCTACCCCGAGTTCGGAGCGGCCAGCCGCCTACGGCCGAAGTGGCCTGGTGAGCAGCACCTCCCGGGCCCCCGGCGGCAGGCGCACCTCGGCCTCAGGCCGACCGGGCCAGCGTACCGCCACCGCAACCGGCGCCGCCCGAAGCCCCAAGCTGAGCGAGCCGTCCTCCGACCAGTAGCCGGCCCCGGCGTGCACCTCCGACGCGGGGCCCTTGCCGTCCGGATACACGACCCGAAGAACCGCCCCGGTCGGATCTCCCTTGAAGCGAACGACCAACCCCGGCTTCCCGCCCTGGTTCCGGAAGAGGGCCACCGGCGCGGCGCTCCGTCCAACCGCCAGGTCGGGCCGGCCGTCGCCATCGAAATCGGCGACCGCGACGCCCCGCTGGTCCTCCACCATCGCGATCCCCGACGCCCGCGACCCGACCACCGTGAAGCGACCATCACCGCCACCCCGGAGCAGCACGCCGAGCCCCGCGTCGAATCGCGGGGTAAGGAGGTCGGTCGCGGAGAAGTTCTGGGCCAGCATCAGGTCCTGGTTCCCGTCGCCGTCGAAGTCGGCGACCGCCACCCCGAACGCCGGCGCCAGCTGGGCCTCGAACGGCAACGCCGCGGCGTCGAAGTGGTCGCCCCGGTTCAGGAACACCATGTGGTCGAGGGTCCGCGCCTCGGCCCGCCCGCCGCGGTGGACCCGGTCGCCGAGCACCTGGTCGATCGAGGCGTCGGCGTAGGCCGTGAAGCTCGGTACCCGGCTCCGGCTCGAGGGGATCACGGTGGCCAGTCGGGCGAAGGGGGTGAGCGGCGCGATGGCCTGGAGCCGGGAGTCGAGCCGCGCCAGCACGGTCTCAACCACCCCGGTCCCGTTGTAGTCGCCGTAGTAGAGGTAGAGCGGCGCCGCGGAGTCGGCCTGCACGGCGGTGTTCCGACCCCAGTTGGTGGCGACCAGGTCGAGGCGGCCGTCGCCGTCGAAGTCGCCGGCGGCCACTCCGTTCCAGCGACCGGTCCAGGCGGCGAGTCCCCACTCCGCGGTCCGATCGGTGAACCGGCCCGCGTCGTTGATCAGGACCCGGATCGGGCCCCACTCGACCGCCAGCACGAGGTCGGGATCGCCGTCGCCGTCGAGGTCGGTGAACACCGCCCCCGACACCAGCCCGATGGTATGGAGTAGCGCGGCGTTGGCGGTGTCGAGGACGAAGTGCCCACCGTCGTTCCGGAAGAGCCGGCTCGACCCCGGAGCCGGGTAGACGGCGGGCGCCACCCGGCCGCCCACGAACAGGTCGAGGTCGCCGTCGCCGTCGACGTCGGCGAGCGCGAGCGGCCCGACGCTGGTGGTGTCGCCGCCGGCCACGACGCTCGGCTGATCGGCGCGGCCCGCCCCGAGACGCACCACGGCCGGCTCCGAGACCGCCTGCCTCGGACTTCGCGCCTCGTAACTCGAGCGCCCCACCGCCAGTTGGGCCCCGCGCCCCTGACCCAGCCCGAGCACGGTCGTCAAATCCAGCGAGTCGGCCCGCCGGGGAGTGGGCAACCGCCGGAACCGGCCCCGTCCCTGGTTGGCGAACACCGTCACGGTACCGCCCGCCCCCGCGCCCACGACCAGATCGTCGCGGCCGTCGCCGTCCACGTCGATCCAGCTGACGCCGGGCCCTAACTCGGAGAGCTTCCAGGGAAGGAGCGGTTGCCGAGCCAGGTCGGGAAAGGGCCGTTCGGTCGGGGTGAAGTCGATCCGGTCGGAGACGTCCGCGAAGAGCGGGGTGACTGGGGCGGCGGCCGGCGCCGGCGGCGCCGGCGGCGCCCCGGCCTCGTCGATCTCGTATTCCCGGTTCACGGGGCCCCGGATCAGCGACCGGGTCCCGTCCCGCCAGTCGACCTCGATCGAGACCGAGTCGGCCGAGCCGGTCGCGAAGGTCGCCGCCGCCTCGGAGCTCGACAGATAGAGGCCGCCCGCCCCGATCTCTCGCGACTGTTCGGGCACCGCTCCCGCTCCCCGAACCCGGACCACGGCCCCGACCCCATGGGTGTTCGGCGCCCGTCCCGCCAACCGAACCTCGACCCGCGCCGGCGAGGCGTCGTTCCGGAGCAGGAGCGGCGGCGCGTCGAGCCGGTTGACGATCACGTCGAGGTCGCCGTCGCCGTCCAGATCGCCGATCGCCATCCCGTTCGAGATGTCGTCCTCGACCCCGAAGCCCCAGCGCGCGGAGACGTCCTCGAAGGTGAGGTCGCCCCGGTTCCGGAAGGCCACGTTCTTGAGCGAGAGCTTGGGATAGAGCTTCCGCTCGTCGCGCCAGTCGAACCCGGCCGGCATCGACCGGAGCCGTTCCTGGGTGTCGGCGTCCATCAGGTCCCAGGTATGACCGTTCCCGATCAGGAGGTCCTCGTATCCGTCGAGGTCCACGTCCAGGAAGAGCGCCGACCAGGACCAGCCCGAGGCCTCGACGCCCGCCGCGCTCGCGATCTCCTCGAAGCTGCCGTCGCCTCGGTTGTGGAGGAGCACGTTCCGCTGCCACTGGGCCCGGGTCCGGTAATCGCCGGGCACCTTGGGCACCGCCGTGTTGGCCGGCATCTCGGTCTTCCGCCGGTGGCTGTCCTGGGCCAGCATGTCGGGCTCGAAGAGGTCCACCCGCCCGTCGCGGTCGATGTCGGCCGCGGCGACCGCCATCGCCGAGTTGCTCGTCTGGCGGATCGCCGAGGCCGCCAGGAGCCGGAAGTTGCCCTTGCCGTCGTTGACCCAGAACTGATCGGGGTCCTCGAAGTCGTTGGCGACCACGAGATCGGGGGCCCCGTCGCCGGTGAAGTCGACGAACCGGGCGGCCAGGCCGAAGTCATCGGGCTCCCGCTCGAGCGGCCGCCCCCGCTCGTCGAGGAAGCGGGACGATCCGGCCAGCGGCACCCGGGTGAAGTGTCCCTTCCCGTCGTTGAGATAGAACCAGTCCGGATCGGCCCGCTGCACCAGGCTCACGCCCCGGATGTCCTCGCGGAGCACGACCCGGTAGTTGTTGCGGAGCTCGGGGATCACCTCGAACCGCTCGCCCACCTTCCGGACCACGTGATCGAACGACCGCTCGGCCGGCGAGAGCGAGTCGAGCATGGTCCGGGCCTTGTAGTTGGTGACATAGAGGTCGAGGTCGCCGTCGCCGTCGACGTCGGCCAGGGTCGCGGTGGTGCTGCCCCGCGATTCGGGCACGAATCCGCTGGTGGCGGTCGCGTCGGTGAAGTGGCCCCGGCCGTCGTTCAGGAAGAGCGTGTTACGGCCGCCCATGGCGGTCACGATCAGGTCGAGGTCCCCGTCGCCGTCCAGGTCGGCGAAGACCGCGCCGGTCGAGGCCCGGTCGGCGAGCGCCACCCCCGCTTCGCGGGCCACGTCGGCAAAGCGCCAGCCACCGAGATTGCGGTAGAGGGCGTTCGGCCCCTCGATCCGGGGCAGGTAGACGTCGGGCCGGCCGTCGCCATCCACGTCGCCGATCGCCACGCCGGAGCCGTGCATCAGGTGCCGGTTCCGCCGGGCGGCCGAGTCGCTCACGTCGTTCTGGAAGTCGATTCCGGCCCGGCCGGCCCGAAGAGAGGTGAAGCCGGGGCCGCCCCGCCCCGCCGGCGCGAGCGCCCGCCAGCGATACCCCTGAGCCGACTGCCACGGACCGGCCGCGGGTCCGGCGCACGCCCCCAGCGCCAGGGCGCCCGCAAGGAGCGCCCAGGTCGATGCTCGTCTCATCGGTGCCGCACCCGCTGGCGTCACGCCGGGTCGGGCCGGGCCAGCATCCGCTTGATGGGCACGATCAGGAGGGCCATCAGGACGGCGAACACCAGCACGAACCCCGCGTTGGCGCCGAAGATCGTGGGAAGCGAGAAGGATTCGTAGAGCCCGCCCACCCGGCCGGCGATCTTGTTGCCGACCGAGCTGGCCAGGAACCAGACCCCGAACATGAGGCCGCCGACTCGGGCCGGCGCCAGGCTGGACATCGCGCTCATCCCCACCGGGCTCAGGCAGAGCTCGCCGAAGGTCTGCATCAGGTAGCAGAGGACCAGCCACATCGGGCTCACCAGCGCGCCGTTCGCCGCCGCCTTGGCGGCGAAGAACATCGCGACGTAGCCCAGCGACGACAGGAAGAGCCCGAGCGCAAACTTGGTGGGTCGCGACGGGTCGTGACGGCCCAGCCGGAGCCAGATCCATCCGAAGACCGGCGCGAAGATGATGATGAAGATCGAGTTGATCGACTGGAACCAGCTGGCCGGGAACGTCATCCCGAGGAAGGTGGGTCGGGTATTCCGCTGGGCGAAGAGCGTGAGGGTCGATCCCGCCTGCTCGAACCCGGCCCAGAACACCGAGGCCGCCAGGAACAACACAAAGACCACCACCAGCCGCTTCCGCTCGCGTGGGGTCCAGCTCCCGCTCAGGAAGAGCCAGCCGAAGAACCCGATGACCGTCGCCGAGATCAGGACGTCGAAGGCGAGGCCCACGCCGTTCGGCGTGATGGTGAGCGTGCCGGCCCGGGTCAGGCCCCAGAGCGCCAGCAGGACCACCAGCGTGCCGCCCGCCGACAGAGCGACGATCCGCTTGGCGCGGGCCAGCTTGACCGGGTCCGTGCCGCCGGCCGGCGGGATCGACTTGGCCGGGAGGCGCTTCTGTCCCAGCACGTACTGCACCAAGCCGAAGAACATCCCGACGGCGGCCAGCGCGAAGCCGAAGTGCCACGCCGACTCGACCGGCAGACCCCAGGAGCGGAGCACGCCCTTGAACCAGGGGTGCTGCGCGAAGAGGCCGACCGCGATCGGACCGATGGCGCCGCCCAGGTTGATACCCATGTAGTAGAGCGAATACCCGGCGTCGCGCCGGGTATCGTCGTCGCCCTCGTAGAGCTGACCGACGATCGCGGAGATGTTGCCTTTGAGAAGTCCGGTGCCGAGGACCACCAGCACCAGACCGAGGTAAAAGGTGGCCAGGCCGGGCACGGCCAGGCTCACGTGGCCGCCCATGATCAGCACCCCGCCCCAGAACACCGAGCGCCGGAATCCGAGGAGCCGATCGGCCAGCCAGCCGCCGACCATCGTGGTCATGTAGACCATGGCGACGTAGGTGCCGTAGATCGACCCGGCCTGATCCACCGGCAGCCCCAGCCCGCCCTGCGCGACCGTGCTGGTCATGAACAGGATCAGGATGCCCCGCATCCCGTAGTAGCTGAACCGTTCCCACATTTCGGTGAAGAACAGGGTCGACAGACCACGGGGGTGGCCGAAGAAGCTCCGGTCCGATGCGCTCATGGCGATCCTATTGTTTGCCCAGCTTCTTCTTGAGCATGGCGAGCTGTGCTTCGACCGCGGCGTCGGCCGTTTGACGATCGGCCTGGGCCTGGAGCAACTCGTCCTCGGCGAGAGGGTCCGGCATGGCGGCGCGAACACCCGGCTCGGGAATGCCCTGGCGGGCCCCGCGGTATCGCGCGGCGAGCTCTTCGTACTCGCGGCGGGAGATGGCGAGCTCCTCCTGCTGCACCGCCAGCTTCCGTTCCAGGAGCGCCACCCGTTCGCGGTGCCGGGTCACGAACTGATCGGCGATGGAAGCGGTCTCCCCGTCGTCGATGTCGCGGGCCAGCTGGCCTCGGCGTTCGGCGGTCTCGAGCTCGCTCCGTTCGCCCGTCAGCTCCCGCTCGGTGGCGCCAAGGGCCTGCTCCAGGTCCTTGAGGCCGACCTTCATGTCGACGAGGGCGGAGTGAAGGGCCGCCGCCTGGTCGCGCGAGCTGCCCGGACGAGTGAAATCCCGGAGGAGAGAATCGAGCCTGGCCTTGAGTTCGTCGATTCCCATAGCGGCTCCAATGTTAGCCCCCGGGTGTATCTTTGGGAACCACATCCCGCCCGTTCCGAGTGAGCCATGCGCGTGCGTTCCATCGGCCCGATCCTGCTCCTTCTGCTCGTCGCGTGCGGCGGGGGCGCACGGAAGACCCGGTGTGGAATCGCCGCGCTCGCCGGTCCCGGAATGCTGCTCGAGGAATTCACCCGTCCGGGCCACACGCTCGGCACCGCCCCCGAGAAGATGCCCGAGGTCCTCGCCGTCCGCCTGGCGGCCGCGGAGGCCTTCCGGGGCCTGGTGGGGCGGACCGACTCGGGATGGGTCGTGGGAATCGAAGGCACCCTCCCGCTGAAGAGCAAGCCCGGTTTCGGGGTGCTGGTGGTCGACCCGGTCCTCGGCGCCCGAGGCGTGGTCGTGTACGAAGGCCCCCCCATCCCCGGCGCTCCCGTGCTCGGCAGCGTGAATCTCGGGGCGACCGAGGTGCCGCTGATCGGCCTCCGGGCCGCGCCGGCCGCGTTCGAGGAACCCGGCTGTCCCCTGTTCCCCGACTCGCTCGGGAAGTGAGCCCCGGCCGGCTCCGCGTCGTCCACGTCGCCTCGGCGCCGGAGTGGCGGGGCGGGCAGCGACAGGTCCTCCTCCTGGCTCGGGAGTTGGCTCACCGCGGGGTCGATCAGCTCGTCGTCACCACCGAGCAGAGCCGTCTCGCGGCGGCCCTGGCCAAGGCCGGCATTCCGACCCGGACCACGGCGTGGGCCACGGCCCTCTCGCCCCGGACCTTCCTCGCCCTGCTCGCCGAGACCCACCCGGGCACGGTGCTCCATTCGCACGACGGCCACGCCATCACGCTGGCCGCGCTCGCGGCCGGCCTCCGGCGGGTCCCGCTGGTGGCCCATCGGCGGACCGCCTTTCCACTCCGCCGACCCTGGTTCTGGCAGCGGGCCGATCGGGTCATCGCCATCTCCGACGCGGTTCGCCGCCAGGTCGATGCCGCCGGAATCCGGCCCGGCCGGGTGGTGACGATTCCCGACGGCGTCGACCTCGAGCGGATCAGGACGGCGGCACCCGGACCGATCCGGGCGCAGCTCCGTCTCCCCGCGACCGCTCCGCTGGCCGTCACCGTCTCGGCACTCACGGCCGAGAAGGGCCTGGACGACCTGATCGCGGCGGCCGCGCTGCTCCGGTCAGAGCCCGACCTCCATTGGGTCGTGGCCGGGGCCGGCCCGCTTCGTGACCAGCTCGTGGCCCGGGCGCGCGACGCCGGTCTCGGAGAACGCATCCATTTCACTGGCTGGCTGGACGACCCCCTGCCCCTGATCGCCACGGCCGCCGTGTTCGTAGCACCCTCGACGGTCGAGGGCCTCGGAACCGCCGTCCTCGACGCGATGGCGCTCGCCGTCCCGGTGGTGGCGACCGCGGCGGGTGGACTGCCCGAGCTGGTCCAGCCCGGCGCCGGCCTCCTGGTCCCGCCGGGAAGGCCCCTGGAATTGGCCGGCGCCGTGAGCCGGATCCTGAGCGATCCGGAGCCGCCCGGACCCTCGCGGAGGCCGGTCGGGACGTGGCCCGCCGGCATGCCGTCGGGGGGATGGCCGAGGCCACCCTATCTGTGTATCGTTCGCTCTCTTTAGCCGTTGATGCGCAATGATTTACGTGTGTCTGCCGAGCCATGACGAAGCCGAGACCCTGGGGCTGGTTCTCTGGAAGATCAGAAAGGTCTTCGAGGAGCTGGGCCGGGAGTACCACATCATCGTGGCCGACGACGGCTCGACCGACCACACCGCCGACGTGCTCGAGCAGTACGGCAGCGTCGTCCCTCTCACCATGATCCAGCAACCCGAGCAGCTTGGCTACGCCCGGACCGTCGAGGCCCTGCTCCGCCGAGCCCTGGAGCTGAGCGATCGTCCCCGGCGGGACTGCGCCGTCCTGATGCACGCCGACTACGTCCACCGGCCGGAAGCGCTTGGCGACCTGGTCCGGAGGCTCGACAGCGGGGCCGACCTCGTGGTGGCCGAGGGGCGCCTCGAAGGCGAGGCCTCGCGCGGCTACCGCTGGGCCCGTCGCTTCGGCGCCTTCTGGCTCCGGCCCGCGGTGGGCCTGCCCGGAGTGCGCGACCCGCTGTCCGGGTTCGTCGCGCTCCGGCTGGCGACCGTGCGACCGGTCTTCGACGCCCCCGAACCCGTCCTTGGCGGCGAAGGCTGGGTCGCCACCGCCGAGCTCCTCGCCCGCGCCGCGGCCCACGCCCGGCGGGTCGAGGCGACCGCGTTCGACGAGCGCCACGACCTCCGGAACCGGCCGTCGCGGGTCGAGCCCTGGGTGGCGGCCCGGGCCATGTTCGGCGCCCGGCGCTCGATCCGCCATGCTCGAGTCAGCCAGGAGCCGGCCCCTCCCAAGCCCCGGCGGCGCTCCCGCCCCCGGCGCGAACGGACCGCGAGGCCGAAGGCATGATGCTCCCCGCGGTAATCTCCGCGTTGCTGGCCCTGACGGCGCAGGCGCCGACCCGGGCGCCGGGCTATCCGTTCGGCGTGGGCGAGCGGCTCGAGTACACCGCCAAGCTGGGCCTCCTCAAGCTCGGCGAGGCGTCGCTCCAGGTGGTCCAGATCGACACCGTCCGCCAGCAGCCCACGTTCTTGTTCCGGATGCGACTCGAGGGCGGGAACTTCATCTTCAAGATCAACAACACCCTGGAGTCCTGGACCACGGTCGACGGGTTCCGATCGCTCCGCTTCAAGAAGGACGACCGGGAGAACGACAACGTCCGGAAGACCGCGTTCGAGATCTTTCCCGACTCGGGCTTCTTTCGGGAGAGCGGTCACACCGAAACCAGCCCGACCCCGGCGCAGCCGCTCGACGACGCCGCGTTCCTCTACTTCATCCGCACCACGCCCCTCGAGGTCGGCAAGACCTATCGGTTCGACAAGT
>CAVSQW010000014.1:0-325673 GCA_963730185.1 uncultured Gemmatimonadales bacterium | reverse complement strand
GGCGATTGGCATTGTTATGTCCCTGTTCTTCGACCGTTCTACGTCTTGTTCTTCGACGCCGCCGTCCGAACCGCGCGGGTCCTCGGCATGCTCACCTCGGGACACATCCCCGCGTCGGTGGGCTTCGCCGGTGTGCTCGCCTCGGACATGGACGGGCTCGAGCACCTGGACAAGACCGTCCACGCGGCGTTCGGCCACGACCTCGACACTCTCCGGATTCCGGCGATCGCGGACAGCATCCGTCATGCCGGGATGTGGGTCACCCCGACCCTCGAGAGCATGATCCAGCTGGCCCTGATCGGCACCGGCGGGTACGACTCGCTCATGGCGCGACCGGACGCCCGGGCCTCGCCGCCAGACCTCCGAGAGTTCTGGACCTCCGTCACCGGGCGGCTGAAGCGTGACCGACCGCGGCCGACCAGCTCTCGGTACAATCCGTGGACCGACTTTCAGCTGCGACTCGCCGGCGCCCTGGCCCAGGCGGGCGTTCCCCTCCTGGCCGGGACTGACCTGCCGAACGCGGTCCTGGTGCCGGGATACTCCCTGCACGACGAGCTGGACGCGATGCTCGAGGCTGGACTGACCCGGTACCAGGTGCTGGTTGCGGCGACCAGCAACCCGGCCCGATTCGAGCGTCAGGCCGACGACTGGGGCAGCGTGGCGGTGGGACAGCGGGCCGATCTGCTGCTGGTCGACGCCAATCCGATCGATGACCTGGCCACGCTCCGCCGGCCGGCCGGCGCCGTGGTACAGGGCCGGTGGCTGGACCGGGCCGACCTGGCCCGTCTCCGGCGAGCCTCGCCGCCCGATCCGGTCCGATGACCGCTGCTCGGGCCCGGCCCGGCCGTCTCCTCGCCCCGTTCCGCGCGACGGTCACCGACGCCCCGGTGAGTTATACCGTCTACTCGGCGTTCAGCTACTACGCAGCCCGACGAGGTGGTGAGCTACCCGGCGTCTGGCTGGTTGGAGCCGGTCGCGCACTCGGTCACGGTCTCGCAGCGGTTCGGCAGACGCTCTACCGGATGGAGCGGAGCCGGGAGCTGGAGAGTCGAACCGCGGGTCGGGCCAAGCACTATCGGCTGAGCCCTTTCGCGCGGGCCGAAGCCGAAGCCGGTCTGGCCAGGATCATGAGGGCGGAGCCGGGGCGCTGGGACGGACGGTGGTCGCTGGTGCACTTCCACGGGACCGCCGACGATCGGATCGAGCAGGAGCGGCTGTGCGAGATCCTCCGGGCGGAGGGCTTCGCGACCATCGGGCCGGGCTGGTACATCCGTCCCGGAGGCCGGACTCGCCGGCTGCTGACGGCCGCCTCCGCGCCTGGCGCGGAACGACTGATCGAAGTGTTTCAGGCCCAGCGGATGGACCCCGAGGACGACCGGGAGTTCGTGGCCGGCCGCTGGGATCTCGTCGCCCTGGCGGAACGGTACCGGGCCTTCGTCTCCCGCTACGCTCCGTTCTCCGGCGGCCGGGACTGGGGCCCGTTTCGAGACGAGCCCGATCGCGAGCGCGCCGCGTTCGTCCTCCGGTTCGCGCTGGTCTTCGACTATCTCGAGATCACTCGCGACGATCCCGACCTGCCCGCCCAACTCCTGCCACCCGGGTGGCCGGGTACCACGGCCCGACGTCTGACGCGGACCCTCTATCGACGCCTGCTGCCCGCGGCCCTCGCGTTCGGCGATACCCTCGGCTCCACCGGTCGCGCCATTCCGAAGGCGGCGTCGCGTCGGTAGCTTCTCGGGACGCATTCGCCCGCACCGACGGCTGTCCGATGGCACTTCCGACGCTTCGCTCGCTCCTCCTGGTCCCGCTCGCGCTCGCGCTCCCGGCGATGTCAGGCGCCGCGCAGGACCCCGACTACACCCCGGCCGACGTGGCCTTCATGCAGGGGATGATCGCCCACCACGCCCAGGCCGTGATCATGGCGGATCTGGTCCCGACCCACACCACGCTCGAGAGCCTCCACCTCCTGGCCGAGCGGATCCGGATCTCCCAGACCGACGAGATCAAGCTGATGCAGCACTGGCTGGAGGACCGGCATCAGCGGGCGCCCGATCCGCTCGGCCCCCACGGCGATCACCGCGACATGCCGATGATGCCCGGCATGCTGACGCCGGCCCAGATGGATGGGCTCCGCGCCGCCCGCGGGCCGGCCTTCGACCGGCTCTTTCTCGAGGGCATGATCCAGCACCACCAGGGCGCCCTCACCATGGTCAAGAACCTCTACGCCACGCCGGGGGCCGGCCAGGAAACGGCCCTCTTCAAGTTCGCGGCGGACGTCGACGCCGACCAACGGGCGGAGATCGCCCGGATGCAGGCCCTGTTGGACCGGTTGCCCCCCGCCTCCGGGCGTTAGGCGGGCCCTCACTCTCCACTCCGTTTCGAGAATCCCATGTCCACTCCGACCACCCCTCGCCGATCGGCCGGCTCCGCCCGGCTCGGCGGGTTCGCCACCGCCGCCCTGCTGGCCGGGCTCACCCTCGTGAGCCTTCCAGGGCGGAGCGCCGCCCAAGCCAGCACCACCGACCCCCGCGCCAACCTCAAGGCCGGCGTCACCAACGCCGGCCAGGCGATCGAGAACCTGACCCTGGTGGGTCATGCGCCCAAGTCCAACGGTTTCTTCGACTCGACCAACGTCGGCGCCTTCCCCTTCGCCAACTCCGACCTGGCCTTCCAGGGCGACCTGCTCTTCCAGGGCAGCTTCCACGGCTTCCAGGTCTACGACATCTCGAACCCGGCCAAGCCCGACGCTCCGCGCCTCGTTCGCCTGCCCCGGCGGCCAGGGCGACCTCGTCGGTGTACGGCGACCTGCTGTTCATGTCGGTCGAGCAGACCAGCGGCCGCCTCGACTGCGGCGGCCAGGGCGTCCAGGACACCGTGAGCGCCGAGCGCTTCCGCGGCGTTCGGATCTTCGACATCAGCGACCTGGACCATCCCAGGCAGGTCGCGGCCGTCCAGACCTGCCGCGGCTCCCATACCCACACGCTGGTCACCGACCCGAACGACCCGGACAACGTCTACGTCTACGTCCAGGGCACCAGCTCGTGCCGCTCCGGCGAGGAGCTGGCCGGGTGCTCCGGCGCTGCCGCCGGAGCAGGACCCCAACACGTCCCTCTTCCGGATCGAGGTCATCCAGGTGCCGCTGGCGCACCCGGAGGAGGCGCAGATCGTGAACATGCCCCGCATCTTCGCCGACGCCCAGACCGGTCAGATCGCCGGCCTCTGGAAGGGCGGCGCCCACGGCGAGGGCACGCAGACCACGACCGCGACCAACCATGTGCCACGACATCACCGCGTATCCGGCGCTCGGGCTGGCGGCCGGCGCCTGCTCGGGCAACGGGCATCCTGCTCGACATCAGCGATCCGGCCAATCCCGACCCGGATCTTCCAGGTGATCGACCCGAACTTCGCCTACTGGCACTCGGCCACCTTCAACAACGACGCCTCCAAGGTGGTCTTCACCGACGAGTGGGGCGGCGGCACCCAGCCTCGCTGCCGGGTTACCGACAAGCCCCAATGGGGCGCCGACGCCTTCTTCACCCTGGCCGACCGGAAGCTCACGCCCGCCGGCTATTACAAGCTGCCCGCCGCCCAGACCGAGTTCGAGAACTGCGTCGCCCACAACGGATCCCTGATCCCCGTGCCGGGACGCGACATCATGGTGCAGGCCTGGTACCAGGGCGGGATCTCGGTGATCGACTTCACCGACGCCGACCATCCGGTCGAGATCGCCTATTTCGACCGGGGACCGCTGGACGCCGAGAAGCTGGTGCTGGGCGGCTACTGGTCGGCCTACTGGTACAACGGACGCATCGTGGGCTCCGAGATCGCCCGGGGGCTCGATCTCTTCACCTTGAAGCCCAGCAAACTTCTCTCCTGGAACGAGATCGAGGCGGCCAAGCTGGTGCGCTTCGACCAGTTCAACGCCCAGCTCCAGCCCAAGTTCGAATGGCCCGCGAGCTTCGTGGTGGCCCGCGCCTACCTCGACCAGCTGGGCCGGAGCACTGCGGTCGCGCGCGGGTGGGTGCAGCGGACCCGGGGCGAGCTCCAGACGGCCGAACGGAGGCAGGGGGATGCTCGGCGGACCGCGCTCACCGCGCTGGGCGACCGACTCGACCGCGACGCCGACGGCTCGGGCGACGCCGCCCGGGTCCACGCCCTCGCCGAGGTCGTGCGCCGGCTGTCCGGGCGCTAGCCGGACCGCCAGGGGCGGCGTCCGGTCGGGGGAGGCCCTGACTGCGGCGTCGCCCCGAACCGCCGACGTGGGGTTTGGAAATTCGGCGTTTCTTCGGTATTTATCCGACCCAGTCCGGAGATCCCATGATGCGTCCCCACCACCGCCCCGCCCGGTTCGGACTCCTCGGCCTCCTCGTCGCCGTCACTTCACTCCAGGCGCAGGAACGCACCATGTCGCAGCACGCCGCCGGAACGTTCGACGTCAAGCTGGAGCTCCTCACCAGCGAAGTGGACAGCGCCATCGGCCGCCGGTCGCTCGCCAAGCAGTACCACGGCGACCTGACGGCGGGCGGTCGGGGGGTGATGCTCTCGGCGGGGATGGGGCCCGAACGCTCGGGTGGCTACGTCGCCATCGAGAGGGTGGAGGGCACCCTGGCCGGCAAGCGGGGCGCCTTTCTCCTCCAGCACGACGGGGTCATGACCCGGGGCACGCCGGCGCTCACGATCCGGATCCTGCCCGACTCCGGCACCGACGAGCTGGTCGGCATCACGGGCACGATGTCGATCGTCATCAGGGACGGTAAGCACTTCTACGAGCTCGACTACACGTTGCCGGACCGGTCGTGACCCGGCTGGGCGCCGACCGGACGGGGGGTTCGCTCGGCGCCATCGCCATGCGGTAGATTCGAACCACCCCCGCCACGGAGCCGTCGCATGCCCCCCTCCCTCCCTCGGGCGCTCCGCGCGTTCCCGATCCTGCTGGGCCTGGCCGCCTGCTCGGAGGCCGGCCCCACCTCGCCGCCGCCCGTCGACGGCTTCTGGCGATCGCGCGGCTACGGCCTCGTGGTCCAGATCGCCGGCGATTCGCTCCGGTCGTGGGAGGTAACGACCACCACCTGCGTCCCCTCGTTCAACGGCGTGCGGGTCGCGTCGCCGGATTCGACCGCCCCGGCGTTCGAGATCGCCCAGCGCGGCACCGTCACGCTCCTCCCCGGCGACTCCGGCACCCGCCGGGTGCACACCCCGGGCATGGCCTCCGACATGGTGCTCGAGCGGGTCGAGAGCGCCGGCGCCGCCTGCGAGCACCCGACCCCCGATACCCCGGATGACGACTTCGAGGTCTTCACCCGGACCTGGACCGAGCACTACATCCTCTTCGACCAGAAGGACATCGACTGGGCCGCCGAGGTGGCCCGGGCCCGGGCTCGGGTGACGGACTCGACGACCCCGGCCGCGTTGTTCGACCTCCTCCAGGGACTGATCGAGCCGTTCCACGACGCCCACACCCTGATCCTGGCGCCCAGCCTGGACCGTCGCTACTCGGGACTCCGCCCGGGCACCGAGCGGTTCGTGGCCCACGGGGTCCGGGGATTCCTCCAGGAGCAGCTCCCCCGGATCACCGCGATCACCGATCGGTACCTCGCCGGTCCGATCCGGACGTTCTGCCACGACAAGGTGCAGTATGGCGTCCTGAACGACTCGACCGGCTACCTTCGGCTGCTCTCGTTCTCGGGGTATGCCGACGGCCCCTTCGAGGCGGAGCTGGCGGCCCTCGAGACGGCCCTCGACACGATGATGACCGACCTGGCCGGCCGAAAGCGGCTGATCATCGACGTCCGGATCAACACCGGCGGCGCGGACCCGCTCGGCCTCGCGATCGCGTCCCGGCTCGCCACCGCGCCCTACGTGGCCTACACCAAGGAGGCCCGGGCGGACCCGGTCGACCGAAACCGGTGGACCGCCGGCCAGCCCAGCCGGGTCGAGCCCAGCGACAAGCCGAGCTTCCGCGGCGAGGTCGTCGAGCTGACCGGGCCGTTCACCATCAGCGCCGGCGAGACCTTCACCCAGGCCCTGATGGGACGGGCGCCCAAGGTGATCCGGATCGGAGAGAACACCCAGGGCGTGTTCTCCGACGTCCTGATCCGGCAGATGCCCAACGGGTGGCGGTTCGGTCTCCCGAACGAGGTCTTCCGGACGGCCGACGGCAAGACCTTCGACGGCGCCGGGATCCCGCCTGATATCGCGGTTCCCGTGTTCCAAAAGCGTGACCTGGCGGCGGGCCGTGACCCGGCGCTGGAACGGGCCCTCGAGCGCCTGCCGTAGCCGGACGGGGGCCGGCCCGAGGGCCTCGGCGCTCACTCTCCCCCGCTGATTCCACCAGTCGCGAAGGACTCGGGCGGTCCCAAGCCCGATGTCGAATTCGGCCGGCGCCAGACGACTATCCGGTGTCCACCCCGAATTCCGACCACCCGGAGGCATCGATGAATACCTGTGTCTGATCTACTTCGACCCCGCGACCTGGGCGGCCCGGCCGGCCGCCGAAGCGGAGGCGATGACGCGCGAGTACGCCGACTACACCCGCTCGATCAAGGCGAGCGGTCACTCGGTAGCCGCACCGCCTGGAGTCCGTCGCCGCGGCGACCACCGTCCGGATCCGGGCCGGCAAGCTGTCGACTACCGATGGCCCCTACGCGGAGACCAAGGAGCAGCTTGGCGGATACTACCTGATCGAAGCGATCGACCTCAACGAAGCCATTCAGGTCGCCGCCCGGATCCCGTGCGCCCGGGTCGGCTCGATCGAGGTGCGCCGCCGGTGGCCCCCAATCCCGCCTGGAGCGCAGGAGCCGGGCATGGGCGCGCCACCGAAAGACCTCCGGAGCACCGTCGAGGCGGTCTATCGCTCCGAGTCGCGCCGCGTCCTTGCGACCCTCATCCGCCTCCTCGGCGACTTCGATCTCGCCGAGGAGGCGCTGCACGACGCGTTCGTGGCGGCGATGGAGCAGTGGCCGCGCGACGGCGTTCCCGGCCAACCCGCGTGCGTGGCTCGTCTCGACCGGGCGCTTCAAGGCCATCGACGCGATGCGCCGCCGCGCGCGGTTCGACAGGTCGCTCGGAGCGCTCGCGCTCCGACTCGCGGCGTCCCGCCGCGACGTGCCGCGACTCCGCCAGAATCGACGGAGGACGATCTCGACGACGACCGGCTGCGCCTCGATCTTCACCTGCTGCCATCCCGGCGCTCGCGCTCGATGCGCAGGTCGCCCTGACCCTGCGCGAGGTCTGCGGGTTCACCACCGAAGAGATTGCGCATGCGTTTCTCACTCGGCGCGCCGACGCGTCGCCCAGCGCATCGTCCGCGCCAAGGCCAAGATCCGCGACGCGCGCATTCCCTACGCAGGTGCCCGTCGCGCGCCGAGCTGCCCGACCGGCTCGACGCGCGTGCTCCACGTGATCTATCTCGTGTTCAACGAGGGCTACGCCGCCTCGTCGCGGAGCCTCGCTCACGCGGCAGCGATCTGTCGGGCGAGGCGATTCGGCTCGGCCGGCTGCTGGCCGAGCTGCTGCCGGAGCCGGAGGCTGATGGGACTGCTCGCGCTGATGCTGCTCCACGAGTCGCGCCGGGCGGCGCGAGCCGACGTCCGAGGGCGACCTCGTGCTGCTCGACGACCAGGACCGGTCGCTCGTGGAACCGGGACCAGATTGCCGAAGGCAGCGCACTCGTCGAGCGACGCGATCGCGTCGCGCCGTTTCGGCCCCTACACGCTCCAGGCGGCGATCGCCGCCGTGCATGCCGGCGCGCCGACGCCCGGCGACACGGACTGGGCCCAGATCGTCGGCCTCTACGATGTGCTCCTGCGCGCTCGATCCCTCGCCGGTCGTCGAGCTCAATCGGGCCGCGGCCCTCGCGATGCGTGACGGCCCGGCGGCCGGCCTCGCCTTGATTGACGCGATCCTGCGCGCGGCGAGCTGACGCAGCTATTCTCCTGCGCATTCGGCGCGTGCGGCACTCTGCCGGCGGCTCGGGCGGGCCGGCGAGGCGCACGCCGGCCTACACGCGCGCCTTGGCGCTCACGAACCAGGACCCGCAGCGACGCTTCCTGGAGCGCCGCCTCCGCGACCTGGGCTGACCCGGTGACGGCCGCCCCCGGGCCTCCGCTGGTCAGGGGTGGTTCGTGGCGGGACCCGACAGCAGGACCTCGGCCACCTTGCGGAGGAGCTCGCCCGACGAGTACGGCTTCCGGAGGAAGGGTACCTGGGCGTGGAGGATGCCGTGCCGAACCACGGCGTCGTCGGTATATCCGCTCGAGTAGAGCACCCGTACCGCCGGGTTCCGGGACTGGAGCGCCTCGGCGAGCTGCCGCCCGTCCATGGACGGCATCACCACGTCGGTGACCACCAGATCGACGCCGTGGGCGCCGTACCCTGCCAGTCGCAGCGCTTCCTCACCGCCGTTGGCGAGCAGAACCATGTAGCCGGCCGAGCGGAGGATTCGGGCGGCGATCCGGCGGACCGCCGGCTCGTCCTCGACCAGCAGAATGGTGGCGTTCCCCCGGGGCGCGGCCAGGTCGTCATGCCGGGGCGGGCGGCGGGGCTGTCGACGGTCGGGAAGTAGAGCTTGAACGTCGTTCCGACCCCGGGCTCGCTGTAGACCTGGATCCGCCCCCCGCTCTTCTCCACGATGCCGAGCACGACCGAGAGCCCCAGACCGGTGCCATGTCCCGGGTCCTTGGTGGTGAAGAAGGGGTCGAACACCCGAGCTTGCACCTCGGGTGGCATCCCCGACCCCGTGTCCGAGACGGCGAGCAGGACGTACGAGCCCAGCGGAACCACCCTGAAGCACGATCAAGAGGGCCACGGCCGCCAGGGTGCCGGCCGCTCCGGCCGCGACCCGACGTGACCGGGGGAACCGGGGTCCCAGGACGGACAGCCCCAGCCCGGCCCCGGCCAGTAGGAACCCGGTCGCCGTGAGGGGCTTCATGGTGGCCGCGCCGGCGATGATGTTGGTGAGGCGGGGGAGGTCAAAGGCCCACCCGGCGAGGGCCGTCAGACCGACGGCGACGCCAAGCAAAGCCGCGCCAATGGCCGTCTGGACCGCCAGTTCGGTTCCTACGAGTCGCGCGTCGCGGCGCCCGATGTCGCCCGCCGCCTGACCCGGCCTGGATTTGAGGCGTCCGGCCAGCATGATGACCGACGCTGACAGCAGGACGGGTGCCACACCCGTCGCCCATTACGATAGCGCGGCTTCACGAATTCCAGGGGGCAACTGGCGGGCGTTCTCCCCAAAGAGGTCCCCAAGGCACGCCGGCACACCCCGGATTCACCACCGGTTCACGGGGTCGGGCGGGTTGAGCCAGACCGGCTTCGAACCGGCGCTGGACGACGCCCGGCACTGAGCCGGGCTATCTTCCCGCCATGCCGACCACCGATCGTGCCCGCGCCTTTCACGCGCTCCATCAATCCGGCTGCTTCGTGGTGCCCAATCCGTGGGACCTGGGGAGCGCCCGGGTTCTCGAGCGGCTCGGCTTCAAGGCCCTCGCCAGCACCAGCTCGGGATTCGCCTGGAGTCAGGCGCGCCGCGACAATCGCGTCACCCTGGAGCAGGTGCTGGCCCACTTCCGAGCGATGGCCGAGACGGTGTCGATCCCGGTCAACGGCGATTTCGAGGGTGGCTTCGCGATCGAGCCGGAGGGAGTCGCGGCCAACGTCCAGCTCGCCACGGCCACCGGGGTGGCCGGGCTCTCGATCGAGGATTCGACCGGGGAAGCCGACCGGCCGCTCTTCGACTTCGGGCTGGCGGTCGAGCGGATGCGGGCCGCCCGGCGCGCCATCGACGCGAGCGGCACCGGCGTGCTCCTGGTAGGTCGGTCGGAAGGCTTTATCGTGGGGCGCCCGGACCTGGAAGAGACGATTCGTCGACTCACGGCCTATGCCGAGGCAGGCGCGGACTGTCTGTACGCCCCCGGGCTCCAACGCGAGGCCGACATCAAGGCGGTCGTCGCCGCGGTCGCGCCGAAGCCGGTGAACGTGCTGGTCTGGGCCGACTTCGCGACCGTGCACCGGCTCGCCGAGCTGGGCGTTCGCCGGATCAGCGTGGGCGGGGCGCTGGCGCGGGCCGCCTGGACCGGCTTTCTCGACGCCGCCCGGGAGATCGCCCAGGAGGGCCGGTTTACGCGGCTCGGGCGGGCGGTGTCGTCATCGGATGTCCAGGGATTCTTCGCCTGACCCGTCGGCGGCATGCGGATCCGCCCCGCCGCCAGTCGCTGAACCGGCGGGGGGCGGCCCGATCGTCATTCGGGGAGCGGTCGCCGCGGCGAGGCCGCGGCGAAGTCGATGCCTACGCCCCGAGGAAGAGCACGTGGACCGAGTGCCCGAGGCGCAGATCGGTGAGGAGGTACCAACCCAGGTGATCAGGGTCGGCCTCGATCGCGAACCGGTCGGCGCGCCAATTCCAGAGTGACGTCAGCGACCGGTCCCAGCCCGCGATCTCGAAGCCGAAGCCATCCGCCAGCCAGACACGGCCCGCACCGAAGTCCACCCGCGCGACCGCGTACCGCCGACCGGCGTCTCGGACGAACCGGCCCCGAGCAAAGGGTCGATCCAGCTGGAACCGGCGGTCGCCGACCGACGAGCGCTCGTCACCCCGGTCGCCGCGCTCGAACCGCTCCGAGCTCGACCGCGCGTTCCGCTCCCGATCCCGAGCGTCGGGCGCCACCCGGCCGTCACGACCCGGGGTCTGATCGCGAGCCTTTGGGGCCGGGTCGTCACGGCGCGGGGTCGGCTCCGCGGCGCGCGCGGCGCGTCGAGGCGCCTGCTGGGCAACGGGTGGCCGGGCTCGGACCGGCTGTTGCGCTGCCAGAGGGGTGGCCGCCAGCGCGGCGGCCGCGAGTACCAACGAAAGGTGGGCTTTCATGACTCCTCCGACTCGAGACCGCAGGTCCGCGGTGGTCTCCGTTCGCGGACGGCCTGACCGTCGCCGTCGCCGAACCAGGATGCAGCCGCCGGGCCACGCCGGAAGTCATTGTTCTCCAACGCGTTACGGAGTCACGATCGAGTAGAAAGTGCGAGAACCGCAGCTCAAGCTGGTGCGGATACGGCCGCCGGGCGGCCACCACCTGCTGGTGACCGCCCGGCTCGGGTTTGGAGCACAATGAGGTCGGCGGACCTCGCTATCGCTCCCGCTTCCCGTAGCATGCGACTGCTCCGAACGCGCCGCCCGATGGCGCAGCGAGGCTCGAATCTCTGGGCCAGACGTTGTCGCTGGGGTCGCGGTCGGGGAATCGGCAGTGGGGATCGAGCACCAGCTTGTCGATCGGCCGGCCCCCGAAATCGAGCTTGGCCTCGAAGGTCCGGCCACCGCCGAACCAGACGTCGACCGGAAAGGTCACGACCGCCGTGGCGCTGTCCGTCATCACGCTGTTCGGCATCGGGCGAATGCGGCCCTTCCCCGGCGCGAAGTGTACCTCCAGCACGACCGGCGACGGCATCTGCCCGTCCTGGTGCACGGTCACCGTGGTCCGATGTCCCGCCGTCGCCACTTTCTGGATGGACCCGTCCACGGCGTCGGTGGTGAAGAGCCACGAGTACCAGAACCACCCCAGGTCGCGATGGAGCGCCCGGTCCATGAAGAAGGCGTAATCCCAGGGCGACGGGTGTTTGAAGCGCCAGGCCCGGGCGTACTCGCTCATTGCCCGCCACACGGCGCTGTCGCCGACGATGCCACCCAGCATGGAGAGCATCATCGGCGCCTTGCCGTAGGCCTGGAACGAATACATCGGCCCGCCGTAGTTGGCGTCCCACATGAGTGGGGCTTCGTGCTCGTCGCCGCTGATCTGGCCATAGGCCTGGCCCAGGCCATCGACGTTCGCGGGTTGGCCCTGCCGATCGGACCGCGAGAGCCGGTTCATGTACTGGTTGAAGCCCTCGTCCATGAAGCCGTACCAGGTCTCGTTCACGCCGACCATCATCGGCCACCACTCGTGGCCGGTTTCGTGGTCGGCCGCGCCGACGCTCGACATGATGAACATCGGGTACTCCATCCCGCCCTCGGGACCGTCGACGATGGTCATGGTCGGGAAGGCGTAGGGCATCCAGAGCTTCGAGTAGAACTGGAGCGCGTGCCGCACGGTGGGCCCGGCGTCGGCGTACCGGCGGGCGTTGCCGGGCAGGTAGAAGATGTTGACCGGCACGGTGCCCGCCCCGGGAATCTCCGCCCGAGTGGCGTCCCAGACGAACCGGTCCGAGGTAGCCCAGGCCACGTCGGCGACGCTGTCGGCGACGAAGTGCCAACGGAGCCGGGCGCCAGGTTGGGTGCCCTCCCCCGCACCGCCGCCGCCCGCCGGCACGATGCTCAGCACCGAGTCGGACTCGAGCACGTGGCTCAGGCGTTCCCGGACCGGGCCCGTCAGCACGTCATCCGGGTTCTGGAGCACGCCCGTGGCGCCGACCAGCCAGCCGGCCGGCACTTCGATGGTCACGTCGAAGTGGCCGAAGTTGTTGTAGAACTCCGACGGGCCGAGATAGGGATCGGTGTCCCAGCCGCGGAGGTCGTCGTACACCGCAACCCGGGGATACCACTGGGCCACCTGGTAGAGTGAATCGTCCCAGCGCCCCATCCGGAGGCCGCGCATCCCGTCGGACAACGCCACCCGGAAGTGCCACTCGGCGCCGAGGGTCGCGCTGCCACCCGGCGGGACCGGGTTGGGTAGGGTGATCCGGGCCGAGGTCTCGCCGATGCCATACGCGGCGAGGGCGACATCGGGCGCGGGACCACCCCGCCGGAACCGGCGCGGCGGGGGGTTCAAGTCCACCGCCTCGCCGTTCACCGTGAGGCGGGTGACCGGCATGCCGTCGGTGATCTCGGTGACCGATTCGGCCTTGGGAACGTTGGCCGCGAAGATGTTCTGGTCGAGCCGGAGCTGAATCGTGGAGAGCGAGTCGGGGCTGGTGTTGTGAATCACGACCGTCTCGCGGCCGGTGACCGTGGAGGTCGCCGGATCGAGCCCGGCGTCGATCGTGTAATCGACCCGCAGCTGCCAGTAGCTCCGGCCGGGGCGGCCGGTCGAGTCGCGGGTGCCGGCCGCGAAGGCGCGCCGGATCATGTTGGTGAGCGGGAGGTCGCGGCGGATCGCCCGGGCGGGGGGCCGAACGGTCGATTGCGCGGAGCCGACCGCCGACGGACTCAGGCAAGCCGTGGCGATGGAGGCAGCGAGAAGGCGTCGTAGCATGACGGACTCCGGTCCAGTGGTGGGCCAGCCGGAGCAGGGCGGCCCGGTCCTGAATAATAGGCGGCCTGGCGCCGCCCGCTGGCCCGGACGGGCCGACCGGCCCCACGGGCCGATCGGCGCCGCTGCGGTGACCGAGGGGCCGGGCTACCTTTCCGGGGTTCGGAGCATCGGCTTCGAGCGGTCCTGACGCGCTCCGCCGTGGCCCGCGCCCGGTGGAGACCACTCGACTTGGGAGTTCAGTCTCGATGAAACGGATCCTCGGCACGGCGTTGGCGCTCACGATTCCCACCCTGCTCGCGGCCCAGGCCGCGACCAGCTCCGGGGTCGTACCACAGCCCGACGCCCACTTGCCGCTCAAACACCAAGCTCAGCCCACCACGGCCGCGATCACCCCCGCCGACCTCATGACCCGGCTCTACATCTTCGCCGACGACTCGATGCAGGGTCGGGAGGCGGGGACGGCCGGCAACGTGCGGGGCACGACGTATCTGGCCGATCAAGCCGCGAAGATCGGCCTGGTCCCGGCCGGCGACGACGGCACCTATTTCCAGACCCTGCCCTTCAAGGTGCGGACCATCGACTCCACCTCGGCCCTCACGGCCGACGGCAGCCCCGTGGCCTACGGCACCGAGTGGGCCGCGACGGGACTCGAGGGGGCGTCGTTCGACGGGATCACGGCGGTGTACGGCGGGGAGATCGGCGACAGCAGTCTCACCGACGAGCAGGCCAAGGGCAAGCTGGTGGTCTTCCAGCTGGGCGACGCCGGGTTTCGCGCCCTCCGCTCGGCCGGCGAGATGCTCCCTTCGGCCAAGGCCGTCGCGATCGTCATCTCGCCGCAGATCATCGGCTTCGCGAGCCGGCCGCAGCAGTTCCTCGACTCACCCGACCTTCGCCAGCAGGCGAGCGGTCGCCCGGTGCTCTTCGTGACCGCCGAGGGCGCGGCCAAGCTCTTTGCCGAGCCGCTCGACGCGCTCAAGGCCGGGGCCGACGGAAGGACGGTGGCGCTCGATCTCAAGATGACCGTCACGCCGGTCGAATTCCCGGCCCGGAACGTGGTAGGCATCATCCCCGGCAGCGACCCGGCGCTCAAGAACGAGTATGTGGCCGTCGGGGCGCACAACGACCACATCGGCTTCAACACCCGTCCGGTCGACCACGACTCGCTCCGGATCTACAACCACATCGTCCGTCCGGGCGGCGCCGAGGATCGAGGCGCGCAGGCCACGCCGGACCAGCAGCTCCAGATCAACACCCTGCTGGCCGAGTGGCGGAAGGGCCATCCCGGCACCCAGCGGCTCGACTCGATCTCGAACGGCGCCGACGACGACGGATCGGGATCGGTCAGCGTGCTGGAGATCGCCCAGAAGATCATGGCGATGAACCCGCACCCCCAGCGGTCGATCCTGTTCGTCTGGCACGTCGGCGAGGAGAAAGGCTTGCTGGGCTCGGAGTATTTCACCGACCATCCCACCGTGCCCCTCGACTCGATCGTAGCTCAGCTCAACATCGACATGGTGGGCCGGGGAGACGCGTGGGACCAGACGGGACGGACGAAAGACGGCGCCCGGATTCACGGCGGCAAGAACTATGTCCAGCTGGTCGGCTCCCGGCGGCTGTCGACCGAGCTGGGTGACCTGGCCGAGAAGGTGAACCAGGAGGACAAGCACGATCTCACCTTCGACTACTCGATGGACGCCGACGGCCACCCGATGAACATCTACTGCCGGAGCGACCACTACTCGTACGCCCGCTACGGCATTCCGATCATCTTCTTCACGACCGGCGGCCACTCGGACTACCACCAGGTGACCGACGAGCCGGAGTACATCGACTACGCTCACATGGCCCGGGTGGACAACTTCATCGCCGACTTGGCGGTCCACGTAGCCGACCTGGATCATCGGCCGGTGGTGGACCACCCGAAGCCCGACCCGCACGGCCGCTGCGTCCAGTAGGCGCGGCCCCGTCGTGCGCGCCACCGAGCCCGAGTTCCGCTATCGCTTCTGGATCATCGGAGCGATCTACGGACTCGGGTTCGGGCTCTACCGGCTCGACCACACCAACCTCGGCCGGCGCCTGGTTCACGCCCTGGGGCCCGGCGCCGGCGACCTGACCCGGCTCCACCGACTCCAACTCGTGATGGCCGGCGGGGCCGGGCTGGTGGTGCTGGCCGCCCTGCTCCGAACCTGGGCGGCGGCGTATCTCGACCCCGACATCGTCCACGACGCCGTCATCCGCCACGATCGGGTCGTGGCCGACGGCCCGTTCCGATTCGTTCGCAATCCGCTCTACCTCGGGGTGGTGCTCCTGACCCTGGGCATGGCCCCGATGGCCAGTCCGACCGGCGCGGCGTTCATGGTCGTCGGCCTGGTGATCTTCCTCCGCCGGCTGATCGGCCGGGAGGAAGCCGAGCTCGAGGCCTCGCAGGGTGACGCCTTTCGGCGGTACCGGGACCGAGTGCCTCGGCTCCTGCCCGCCCTGACGCCCCGGCTTCCGGCGTCGGGCGCCCATCCCCGCTGGCGGAAGGCGCTGGGCGCCGAGGTGTTCGTCTGGGCGTTCGTCCTCGGCGCCGTGCTGTTCGCGATCACGCTCGACTTCCAGCTGACCTGGCCGATCTGGCTGGCCGGGATAGTCGTCTACCAAATCCAGAAGCGAGTCGGTCGCCCCAGACCGGCTGACGGTTTTTCGGACGGCCCTGCGTAAAGCGGAGTGCGGCCGGTGTGGATCGGCATCGGCCGCTTTCCCCCTGCCAGGAGCGTCCCATGACCGAGCGAGGCATGATCTCGTCCCTGTTCGACCTGTCGTTCTCCAGCTTCATCACGCCCAGGATCCAGCGCTTCCTCTACGCCCTGCTGTTGGTGGTGAGCGGCCTCTGCGGTCTGGGCGTGGTGTTCGCGGCGATGGGCATGGCCGGCGGGTTCTTCGGCAAGCTCGGCGCCCTGATCGTGGGGGTCCCGCTGGGCGCGCTCGCCGCCCTCCTCCTGGCGATGTACTTCCGGGTGATGATGGAGATCCTGATCGTCGTGTTCCGGGGGGTGGAGTATCTCGGGGAGATCTCCGAGTCGGTCCGTCCGCCCGTCGCCGGTCCCCGGGCCTGATCCATCCACCATCCTGGAGGGACTCATCATGACCAGCTGGATCGATCGTGGCGCCGTCCGGCGCCTGGCGGCGTGCGCGGGGCTCGGCCTGGTGGTGGCGTGCGGCGGGACCGGCGGGATCGACGGGAAGTACTACAACACCCAGTCGGGCGAGTTCGCGATGGAGCTCAAGGGCGGCAAGGTGCTGAGCGCCCAGGGGCTCGAGGGCGCCAAGCTGACCTACAAGGTGGAGGGCGACAGCGTCGTCTTCGACGACGCCTCCACCCCGGAGCCCGCCGATCTGGTGCTCAAGATCGGCAAGAACGGAACCCTCGACGCCGGGGCCCTCGGCACGCTCACCCGGAAGTAGGGCTCGCGGCCGGGCCAACCAGCCGGAATCGAACCAGCCCCGCCCGGTCGGCCGGCCCGTCCAGCCGTCCACACCTCGGCCCTCGATCCGGCCCCGGCGTTAGGCTCGGCCGGCCGCGACCGAATCCCGGCCAGGCGGTGAGCGATTTCAGGACCGGCGACATCCTAACGACGGCGGGCTATCTTCGGAAACGTTTCGCTGTCCTTTCGATCACCGCGCGTTCGCGCCAGCCACGCCAGGGAGTTGTCGCTATGCCCATCTGGAAGGAGCAGAGCTCCGTCAAAAAGGATTCCGCCCCCGTCGCCACCGAGCCGGCGCCCCGCAAAGAGCCCGAGGCGCGGAAGGATCCGGCGCCGCTCTCGTCGAGCGCCTACGACCTGCCTCGGCGGCCGACCGATCGGGCCGAGCCGAAGGAGTCGTTGATCGCGGCCGAGTTGACCATCGAGGGCAAGATCGAGGGCTCGGGCCACGTGCGAATCGCGGGCCGGTTCAAGGGCGACGTCCACGTCCAGGGTAATCTCACCATCGAGGCGGGCGCCAAGGTGAGCGGGGGGGTCCGGGCCGACACCGTGGTGATCGGGGGCGAGCTCGAAGGGAACATCGACGGGGCCACCCGGGTCGAGCTCCTGGAGACCGGGATCCTGAACGGCGACCTGAAGGCGGGCTCGCTGACCGTGGCCGCCGGATCGCGGATGCGGGGTCAGGTCGAGTTCGGCTGGGACGATAAGGCCGCCAAGAAGACCGCCAAGGTCGAGACCAGCTCGGCGGCATGAGCGTCACCCGCCAGGGGGCGGCCGGCACCACCCGGGTCTGCCCCCACTGCCGCGCGACCATTCTCGAGAGCGCGAGCGTCTGCCCGGCGTGCCGGCACCATCTCCGGTTCGAGCCGGGCAAGTCCGAACAGTCGGGCTCGGACGGGTTCTCCGCCCTCCGAGTCGAGGGCACCATCCGGCATCCGCCCGTGGGCGAGTCCTGGGAGTATTCGGTACTCCTCTCCATCAAGGACGACCGGGGCGAAGAAGTCGCCCGGCAGGTGGTCGGGGTGGGCGCCCTGGCGCCAGCGGAGGAGCGGACCTTCACGCTCTCGGTCGAGGTCTTCAAGTCGGCGGGAGCCTGACCGCCGGCTGCTCCAGCGCCGCTCCGTCGTCTGGCGCGGAGCGGCGCTCGGGCGCACCTTGGGGCATTGTGCGTGCCCGCCCGTGGCCCCGTCGCCGCGGGCGGCCGCGACGCACTCGAACCCAAGCCTCCGATGATCACTCCGCCTTCCCTCTCCGGCCGGGTCGCCCTGGTCACCGGCGCCGCCTCCGGAATCGGGGCCGCCCTGGCCCGAACCCTTGCTGAGCGGGGCGCGACCGTCTGGTGCGCCGATCTCGATCAGCCCGGCGCAGACGCCACGGCTGCCGGCCTCGGCGGCAAGCCTCCCGCGAAGGGGCTGGCGCTGGACGTTCGCCAAGAAGCGGAGTGGGACCGAGCGCTGACGACGGTCGGTGGGCGGCTCGACATCCTGGCCCACTGCGCCGGCATCTCGGCCGCCGAGCGGGTCCACGAGACCACGCTCGACGAGTGGCGCCGGGTGATGGCCGTGAACCTGGACGGTGCCTTCCTGGCGGTCCGCTCCGGGATCCGCGCCATGCAGTCGGGCGGTGGCGCGATCCTGGTGATCGGCTCGGCCTCGGGGATCCGGCCGGCCGCCGGGGCGGCGGCCTACTCGACCAGCAAGGCCGCGCTCCGGATGCTGGTCCAGACGGCTGCCAAGGAGTGTCGCGACGCGGGCTGGCGGATCCGGATCAACGTGTTGAGCCCCGCCGGGGTGAAGACCGCGATGTGGCGCTCGATGCCGTTCTTCCAGGACCTGGTTCGGCAGCACGGGTCCGAGGAGGCGGCGTTCGACGCGTTGGCCGGACCGGGTGGGCGGTTCGCGGAGGCGGAGGATGTGGCGGAGGCGGCGGCGTTCCTGGTGTCGGACGCGGCGGGGTTCGTGACGGGGGTGGAGCTGCCGTTCGACGGGGGGTACGTGCTGTGAGACCGGCACTCGTCGGGGCGGGCCTGCTCACGAACGAGCTCTTCCGCGCCGACCCGCTGCCGATCACTCGCCCGCCGATCGGACGGACAATCCGCGAGGACGCCGCGGCCGATGGCTCCTGACCCGCCGTCGCTGCCCTACCGCGGCGTCCTGTTCGACCTGCTCACCGCGCTGCTCGACTCCTGGACGCTCTGGAACCGGGCGGCCGGCGGGCCTGCGGCTGGTCTCCGCTGGCGAAAGCGGTACTTGGACCTGACGTACGGCCAGGGGAAGTACCGCGAATACGCGTCGCTCGTCCGTCAGGCCGCGATGGAGGCGAGCGTCCCGCCCGTCGCGCCCGACGCGCTGCTCGAAGGCTGGGACGCGCTCGAGCCCTGGCCTGACGCGGGTTCCCTGCTCGCCAGCCTGGCCGTGCCGTTCGGCGTGGTGACGAACTGCTCCGACGCCCTCGCCGCCCGCGCGGCGGCCCGCCTTCCCGTCGCGCCCGCGATCGTGGTCTCGGCCGAGCGGGCCGGCGCCTACAAGCCCGATCCGCGGCCCTATCGGCTGGCGCTCCACGAGCTGGGCCTGGCCGCGGGCGAGGTCGCGTTCGTGGCCGGCTCGCCGTTCGACCTGCCGGGGGCCGCCGGCGTCGGGTTGGCGACGTTCTGGCACAACCGGCTCGGCCTGACCCGGCCGCCGGGCTTTCCGTCGCCGGTGGCCGAGACGTCGACCCTGGCCGGCCTGGGCCAGTGGCTGAGGGGGCCCGTCCGGCGATAGGTTGGTAACATGTCTCCGGGTCAGGTCGGGAGACTCTGCTCCCACGCGCTCGCCCTCCTGCTGGCGACCTTGGCTCGGCCCACCGCGGTCCGGGCCCAGCGGATTCATGCCACCGTGATCGACTCGGCTAGCGGAATCGGCGTCGACGGCGTGCTCTTCTCCCTGATCGATAGCACCGGCGCCAGAATGGCCGGCCTGACCGACGACCGCGGGCAGGTGGGCGGGCGGATCAAGCACCCGGGCACCTACCTCGTCACCCTGACCCGGATTGGGTATCGCTACCAGGTCTTTCCCCGGGTGTTCCTCTCCGGCCGGCGTGACACCACGCTCACCTTCGCGACCGTGGCGGAGGCCTACGTGCTGCCCGAGCTCGAGTCCCGGGCCGCCCGGCTGGACCGGCACCTGTCGTCGGTCGGGTTCTACGAGCGGGAGAAGGGCGGGCTCGGGCACTTCGTCGACCCTGATCAGATCGAGCAACGGGCGACGACGGCGGTCACCATCGGCGACCTGCTGGAGAACATCCCGGGTGTCACCCTGACCCCGACCGGGCCGATGGGACGCCGGACCGTTCGCCTGACGGGCATGATGTCGATCCGGTCGGGGTGCGCCGCGCCGCGGATCTTTCTCGACGGCCGACTCACCACCGACGACATCGACGGCACGGTCGACCCGAGCAGACGTCCTCGCGATCGAGGTCTATCGCCGGCCGGTCGAGGTGCCGCCCGAGTACGGCGGCGCGTCGTCGGGCTGTGGCGTTCTCGTGATCTGGACCCGACGGGGACCTTAGCGATCGGCTCGACGCCGCGCAGGCCGACCCCCTCGCGCCCGCCCCCGCACCCGACCCTTGCGAGCGCCGCCCGGCCGACGTCATTTAGAACGGCTGGCCATTCCCTCGACCAACTCGGAGTCATCCGTGACCATACCTGAGGATCCCGCGTTCTCCCGTCGCCGCTTCCTGAGCCGCGCGGCCGCGCTGGGGCTCGCCCTGCCGCTGGTGTCCCCCGCTCTGCAACGGCGCTGGCTGCCCGACGGCGGGCCCGCCCCGCGCCCGACCGGCCCCCACGACGATCTCTTTCCGGCTCCGGCGGGCCCCCTGCCGGAGTCGCTGTTTTCCGGGCTCCGCTGGCGCATGCTCGGCCCCTTCCGCGGCGGTCGGGTCGACGCCGTGTCAGGCGTCCCCGGGCCGCCCCAACGAGTTCTACTTCGGCGCGGTCAACGGCGGGCGTCTGGAAGACGATCGACGCGGGCCGCGTCTGGGAGCCGGTCTTCGACGACCAGCCGGTGGCCTCGATCGGGGCGCTGGCCGTGGCGCCCTCGGCGCCCGACGTGGTCTACGTCGGAAGCGGCGAGTCGCACGCTGCGCGATTCCGTCGGGCTACGGCAACGGCGTCTACAAATCCACCGACGCCGGAAAGACCTGGACGCATCTCGGCCTCGAGGACACCCAGCACATCGGCAAGATCGCCGTCGACCCGACCAACCCGAACGTGGTCTTCGTCGCCGCGATCGGGAACTTCTACGGCCCGAACCCGGACCGCGGCATCTTCCGCTCCACGGACGGCGGCCGGAGCTGGAAGAAGGTGCTCTACCAGCGACGAGAACGTCGGCGCGATCGAGGTCGTGATCGACCCCACCAACCCCCAGGTGGTCTACGCCGGGCTCTGGAACACCCGGCGGCCGCCCTGGTTCGTGCTACGCGCCCACCAACGGGCCCGGCGGCGGCATCTGGAAGTCCACCGACGGTGGCGACACCTGGAAGGAGCTGACCAGGGGCCTCCCGGCGAGGGGATCGGCAAGAGCGGGATCGCCGTCTGCCCGAGCGATCCCAACCGCCTCTATGCGGCTGATCGACAACCTGCCTCCCCGTCCCTCCGCGCCGGAGCGACACGTCGAGTGCCGGCGGCCGGTACGGCACCGACGCCGCGGGGCAGGGCGGGTTCTTCCGCTCCGACGACGGCGGGGCGAGCTGGACGCGGCTCTCCGTCCGATCCCGGCCCTGTGGGGCCGGGGCTGGTACTTCGAGCACGTGGTCGTCGACCCGAAGGACGCCGACATCGTCTACGTCTCCAACGTCTCGGTGTCGCGGCTCGATGGACGGCGGCCACAGCTGGGTCCCGCTTCGGGGCTCGCCCGGCGGCGACGACTACCACCAGGCCTGGATCTCCCCCGACGACACCAACACGATGATCGTGGCGAGCGACCAGGGCTGCATCATCACCCGGAACGCCAAGCGACGATCCCGACGCGAAGGTGACCTGGAGCTCCTGGCTCAATCAGCCGACCGCGCAGATCTACCACCTCTCGGTGGACCCCCGGTTCCCGTACTGGGTCACCGGCGCGCAGCAGGACAGCGGCGCCGTGGCGGTCCGCGTCCGCGGCAAGTTCGCCGAGATCTCCATGCGCGACTGGGAGCCGATCGGCGCCGGCGGCGAGAGCGGCTACACCGCGGGCGACCCGCTCCACCCGGGCATCGTCTACGGCGGGCACGGCGCCCGGTTCGACCTGGACCGCAATCCCCGATCCCGGGAACCACCGCGCCCGAGGGCCCCGGTGAGCCGGCCCGGACCGACTGGACCCAGCCGCTGGTGCTGTCGCGCGCCGATCCGCGCGCCCTCTACTACGCCAACCAGTATCCTCTTCAAGTCGTACCGACTCGGCCCGAACCTGGACCGCGGATCAGCCCCGATCTGACGCGCCCGGACCCCGGCTCCCGCCCGACCTCGACGCCGCGGCGGCGGCCGACACCGGCCGCAACGGCAAGCGCGGGGTGATCTATACCGTCGCGCCCTCGCCGCTGCTGGTTCCGATGCTCTGGATCGGGACCGACGACGGCCTGATCCAGCGTCACGCTCAACGACGGCAAGACCTGGCACGACGTGACCCCGCCGGAGATGACGTCGTGGAGCCGGGTGACGATGATCGAGGCGTCCCACTTCGACTTCAACACCGCCTACGCCAGCGTCGACCGGCACCAGCTGCAGGACTTCGAGCCCTACATCTACCGCACGCGCGACATGGGCAAGACCTGGCAGCTGATCACCGAGGGGCTCCCGGCCGGGGGTCTACGTCCACGTGATCAAGGAAGACCCGGAGCGGCAGGGCCTGCTCTTCGCCGGCACGGAGCGCGGCGCCTTCGTGTCGTTCGACGACGGCGACCACTGGCAGTCGCTGCAGCTCAACCTGCCGGTCACCTCGGTGCGGGACTTCGAGATCTACGCCGACGATCTGATCGTCGCGCACGCATGGCCGCGGCTTCTGGGTCATCGACGACATCGCGCCGCTCCGTCAGGCCGACGATCGTCGCGCCGCAGCGGCGACGCGTGCCTGTTCAAGCCGGCGGACGCGTCCTCGTCAACCAGCCAGCGACAACGGCACGCCGCTGCAGAAGGACGAGCCCCAGACGCCGAACCCGCCCGACGGGGTCGTCCATCGACTACTACCTCGGCCGGCGACGCCAGCGGACCGGTGACGCTGGAGATCCTCGACGCCAGCGGCAAGTAGTGCGGACCTTCAGCTCGGCGCCCTCCACAGAGCGCCGCAGGGGCGGGGCGGCGGCGGCCGAGGCGGAATCCCGAACACGTCGCCACTCTGGCGGCCGGCGGCCGAGCCGTTCGCCACGTCGGCTGGGATGCACCGCGTGGCCTGGGTCCGCAGGCGCCGCTTCCGGGGCCCCGACGAAGGCCCGACCCCAGGCGCCTACACCGCCCGGCTCACGGTCGGCGGGCAGAGCCAGACCAAGGCTTTCACGATCAAACCCGATCCGCGAGGCTGAAGGAGGACGGGGAGGGATGGGGAGGGATGGGGAGGGTTGGGGAGGGTTGGGGAGGGCGGCTCCCCCCTACCCCCCCCGTCCCTCCCCGTCCATTATTGAAACAGCCACCCCGTGCCGCCGTAGTGGTGGCCTCACACTGAGCCGGCAAGGTGCCCCATGACGTCCGTCCCCGCTCCCCGGTCCCGCGTCCAGCTGCCCGAGATCGCCGCCGTGTCGTGGGAGCATCCGGCCGACCGGGCCGCGCTCCAGTCCATGCGGGCGGTCCCCGGGCTTCGACGAGGTGGTCCGCAAAGTGATCGGGATTCTGGGCGGCGAGCGGGGAATCCGCCTAACTGTTCCAGGGCAACGCGGTCCCGGACCAGCTCCAAGCAGTCTCCCAACCGTGCCCCATAACCTGCTGATCGAGGTCACCTCCAGACCTTCGACTGGCCCAAGGCGCGGAGATGCTTCGTCTCCCAGACGCCGGTCTTCAACGCCGGCGCCTACGGGGTCGACGACCCGTTCATCGTCATCCACTCCGCCGCCCTCGAGCTGCTCGACGAGGAGGAGCTCCGGGTCCTGATCGCCCACGAGATGGGACATGTGATGAGCGGCCACGCGCTCTACCACACCATCGCCGCGATCCTGTTCATGGTGAGCCTCTCCGCCCTTCCCTTCCTGGCGGGGATCGCCCTCCTCCCGATCAAGCTCGCGGTGCTCGAGTGGTCTCGGAAATCCGAGCTCTCCGCCGACCGGGCCGGGCTCCTCGGCAGCCAGAATCCGATGGCGGCCCAGCAGCTCTTCATGAAGATGGCCGGCGCCTATCGCGGGGCGCTCGAGGCCGGCGAGATGAACCTCAACGAGTTCGTGGCCCAGGCCAACGAGTATGCCTCGAGCCACGAAGGCTTCGACGTCATCTACAAGGTCCTGAACACACTGGGCCTGACCCACCCGATGCACGACGGTCCGCGCGGCCGAACTCCAGACCTGGATGGGGTCCGGTGCCTACGACCGGATCCTCCGGGGCGAGTACACCCGCCGGGGCCAGGAGGCCAAGGAGCGGCCGCTCCGCGACGACCTGGGCGAGGCCGGCCGCTACTCACCCAGGAAGCCCGCGACATGGTCGGACACGTAACCGACGCGGCCAAGCGTGCGGCCCAGGCGGCCCGCGACGCCTTCAAGAAGGCCCAGACCGGCGCGTGAGGGTCCTCGTCGTCGGGAGCGGAGGCCGGAGCACGCGCTCCTCTGGACCATCCGCCGAGAGCACCCGGAGGCCGGGCTCTGGTGCGCGCCGGGCAACGCGGGCACGGCCGAGTTGGCCACCAACCTCCCGATCGCGGCCGACGCCCTGGATGAGTTGGTGGCGGCCGCCGACCGCGAACGGATCGATCTCGTCATCGTGGGCCCCGAGGCGCCGTTGGCCCTCGGACTGGCCGACCGGCTCCGGAAGGCCGGCCGTCTGGTGTCGGTCCGAGCGCTGAGGCCGCCCGGATCGAGGCCTCCAAGGCCTGGTCCAAGGAGGTCATGCAGGCCGCCGGGGTGCCGACCGCCGCGAGCGCCACCTTCACCGACCTCCACGCCGCGCTCCGCTACGTCGACGGTCATGCCGAGCCGCTGGTGGTCAAGGCCAGCGGGCTCGCCTCCGGCAAGGGCGCCGTGGTCTGTCTCACCCGGGCCGAGGCGACGGCGGCGGTCAAGTCGATGCTGGGGGCGGGCGACTTCGGCGACGCCGGTGACACCGTGGTGATCGAAGCCTTCCTCGAGGGCGAGGAGCTCTCGGTGCTGGCGCTGACGAACGGCCGGGACGTGCAGCTCCTTCCGGCCGCGCAGGACCACAAGCGGCTCCTCGAGGGCGACCGTGGCCCCAATACCGGCGGGATGGGCGCCTACAGCCCGGTGGCCCTGGAAACCCCCGAGCTGCTCCAACGGATCGCGCGGCGGGTCATCGAGCCCACCCTGACCGAGTTGGAACGGCGCCGAGCCGGGTTCTCGGGCGTACTCTATGCCGGCGTGATGATCGACGCCCTCGGCGAGCCGAGCGTGGTGGAGTTCAACTGCCGCTTCGGCGATCCGGAAACCCAGGCGATCCTCCCGCGAATCGAGTCCGGTCTGCTCGACGCGCTGCTGGCGTCGGCCGAAGGCAAGGCAATTCCCCAGGTGACCGTGTCTCCCGACGCGGCTGTGACCACGGTGCTGGCTGCCCGTGGCTATCCCGCGAAGCCGGAGAAGGGCACCGAGATCACCATCCCGGACCCGCTACCGGCGGGCACGGTCGTGTTCCATGCCGGGACCCGTCGCGACGAGGGTGGGACGCTCCGGGTGAGCGGTGGGCGGGTGCTGGCGGTCACCGGCCTCGCGCCGACCTTCGGCGAGGCGCAGGCGCTGAGCCGCGAGGCGGCCGAATCGATCCACTTCGACGGGAGGCACTTCCGCCGCGACATCGGCTGGCGGGAGAGCGCCCGGATCGCCTGAGCCGGTTCCGGACGATGTCCCGGGCTCCGCTGGAAGTCCAGATCGACGCACCCGCCCGGCTGGTCCACATCCGCTACCTGGCCAACCCGACCTTCCAGCAGTGGGCTGACGTTATGGAGGGCATCTTCCGCGACCCGGCCTTCCAGCCCGGGTTCGGCTTCCTGTCCGACCGCCGGCCCGTCGACGAGGCGCCATCGACGGCCTACGTGCGCGAGGTCTCGCAGTTCATCATCCACCACGCCGACCGACTCCGGGGAAGCCGGCTGGCCATGGTGGCCGGTAATACGGCCACCTACGGCACCGCTCGGATGTCCCACGCGATGATTCAGTCCACCGGGCTCGAGCAGGCGGTCTTCACCGACCCGGCCGAGGCCCTGCGTTGGCTGAACGAGCCCCGACCGGAGTGACCAGCCCGACCCGCCGGAGTGGCCCGGGGCCTCAGGACGGCGGTTGTGGCAAGGCGGCCGACCCTGCCACCTTTCGGACGGGATACACCTTCAGGAGTGCCGCATGCCCCGCTGGACCTTCGTCGCCCTCGCGCTGGCCGGGACCCTCGCCTGCCACAGCACGTCTCCATCCGAGGAGTCGTTCAATTCCTCCCGGCAGCGATGGATCGACGCGAACGTCGCCTCGTACTCGATGCTGATGACCCGAACCGACGGGACCGGCGATCCGGTCGCCGTCCGAGTGACGGTCGCGAACGGCGCGGTCACCTCCCGGGTGTTCGACGGAACCAGCCAGGACGTGCCGGCCGCCGACGCGTCCAAGTACCCGGACGTGAACGCCCTCTTCGACCTGGTCCAGGACGGTTTCAACCGGGCCCAGACGGTCACCGTCACCTTCGACCAGACCTACGGCTTCCCGGCGACCATGAACATCAACTACACCATCGGCTCGTTCGACGACGACCTGGTCATCGCGGTGACCGAGTTCACCGCGAGCTAGGTCGGCGTGCCCGAGCTACCGGAGGTCGAGACCATCGTTCGCGACGTCCGGCCAGCGCTCGTCGGCCGGCGGATCACGGCGGTCCGGCTCGGGCACCGCGACGTGTTGAAGGGGGTCACCGGAGCGCGGCTTCGGGCCGGCCTGGAGGGCGCCCGGGTGGTCGGGGTAACCCGGCGGGCCAAGCACGCCGTGGTCGAGACCGATCGCCGCCGCCTGGTGATCCAGCCGGGCATGACCGGCGCGATGTTCGTCAAGCGGCGACTCTCCGCCGACGACCGGCACTACGCCGTGCTCCAGGCCACGCTCGACGACGGCCGCACCTTCGTCTACCACGACGTCCGCCGGCTGGGGACGATCCGGTGGCTCGACGACCGGGGATGGGCGCGTCACGCCGATGCCATCGGTCCCGAGCCGCTCGACCCCAGCTTCACGCCCGAGGCGCTCGGTCGGGCGCTTCGGGCCTCGCGGGCCGCCATCAAGAAGGTGCTGATGGACCAGAAGCACGTGGCCGGGATCGGCAACATCTACGCGAACGAGGCGCTGTTCGCGGCCGGGATCGACCCGTCCAAGGCGGCCCGGAAGCTCCGCCCCGACGACCTGACCCGCCTGCAACGGGAAGTGACCCGGATCCTGGCCGCCGCGATCGAGGCCGAGGGCACCACCGTCCGCGACTACCGGACCGGCAAAGGCGAGCCGGGGAGCTTCCAGCTCGAGCTCCTGGTCTACGGCCGGGAGGGCGAGCCCTGCCGCCGCTGCGGCACCACCCTCACCGGCACCCACGCCATCGACGCCCGGATCACGGTGTTCTGCCATCGGTGCCAGCAATGAGGGAGGCCCGGCGGCCCCGGTGACCGCGCCCTCGACCACCCTGCTTCCGCCGGCGGCAGATCGGGCCGGGTTACGAGACCGCGTCCGCGCTCTGGCCGAGAACCGCCCCGGCGTCTATCGGATGCTCGACGCCGGCGGCCGGGTGCTCTACGTGGGCAAGGCCAAGCGGGTCAGGACCCGGGTGCTCTCGTACTTCCGGGCCCGGCCCGAGGACAAGGGCGCCCGGATCATCGCCGCGGCCAGCAACATCACCTGGGACTACGTGCCGAGCGAGTTCGCGGCCCTCCTGACCGAGCTCCGGGAGATTCGCCGCCACCGCCCGCCGTTCAACCACCAGCTCAACCGCCGCCGGAACGCGGCCTTCGTGATCGTGACCGGCACCGGCGCGCCCAAGCTCGCCGTCACCACCTCTACGGGCCGCCGCGACGTCCGCTACTTCGGACCGTTCACGTCGCCGGGGCGGACCCGGGCCGCGCTCCGGGTGCTCAACGACCTGCTCGGCCTCCGCGACTGCAACGACAAGATGCCGGTGGTGTTCGCGGGCCAGGGCGACCTCTTCGCCTCGTCGAGCCGCGCCGCCTGCCCCCGGTACGACTTCGGCACCTGCCTCGGCCCCTGCGCCGGCTTGGTGTCCGAGGGCGACTATCGCCACCGGATCGAGGCCGCGATCGGCTTCCTGGGCGGGTACACGATCGAGCCAGTGGACCGGGTGGTCGGGGCGATGATGACGGCGTCGGAGCAGGGCCAGTACGAGGCCGCCACCCGGTGGCGGGAGAAGTTCGAGCACCTGGAGTGGTTCCTGGCCGCGTCGGCCCGTTCCCGGGCGGCCATCCAGCTCCTGACCTTCGTCTACCGGGACCCCGGCGTCTTCGGCGACGACCGGGCCTACCTGATCCGGCACGGCCTGGTCCGGGCCTGCTATCCCTACCCGTCCACGCCGATCGAGCGCGAAGCCTTCCGCTCGGTCGTCGCGGAGGACGGCGCCCGGGCGGTTCCCCCGCGGGCCTCCTGGACAGCGCCACGCTCGACGAGATGCTGCTGGTCATGGCCTGGTTCCGGCGCCACCCGGACGCCTTGCGCCGGACCGAGCCGCTGGAGTCCTGGTTGGTGGAGCACTAGTCGGTCGGTACGCCCCTTCCGTCTTTCGGAGACACCATCATGCGCATTCTCGCCTGGATCGTCAGCGGCATCGTCGCCGGCTGGCTCACCGGCTACGCCTTCAAGCGCCAGGGCTACGGCCTGCTCGGCAACCTGCTGATCGGCTCGACCGGCGGCCTGGTTGGCGGGTGGGCCCTGGAGAGCGTGTTCGGGATCACGGTCTCCGGCGGCTGGCCCAGCCACATCCTGGTGGCGATGATCGGCGGCGTGGCCCTGGTCGGGGGCGTTCGGGTCCTCGACCAGGCGGCTCGCCACGCCCGGCTCCTTCCGACCACCGGCACCCGGCACGACGCCGGGGTCGCCGATCTCGACAGCGCAGTGCGGAAGCTGGGCGAGATCGAGAAGCGGGTGCTGACCAGCGTACTCCGCCGGACCACGGTGGCGAAGGATCCGATCGCGGAATTCGAGCAGCAATCGACCTTCGGACAGCGGGTGGCCGATCAGGTGGCCGCGTTCGGCGGAAGCTGGACGTTCATCGGCCTCTTCCTGCTGGTGATGGCAATCTGGATGGCCGTCAACGCCCGGACCGCCAAGCCGTTCGACCCCTTCCCCTTCATCCTGCTCAACCTGGTGCTCTCCTGTCTCGCGGCGCTCCAGGCTCCGGTGATCATGATGAGCCAGAACCGGCAGGCCGAGCGAGACCGAGTGGACGCGAAGAACGACTACCAGGTGAACCTCAACGCCGAGATGCAGATCCTGGCGCTGCACACCAAGTTCGACGAGATGCGGGAGCGGCAGCTGCTGGAGATTATCGACCTGCAACGGAAGCAGATCGAGCTGCTGGAGGGGGTGGTGAGGCGGGAGGGGGAGGGACGGGGGGAGACGGGGGAGACGGAGAGGGACGGGGGTGAGGCGGGTTACGGCTCGTCGGCGGCGGTGAGCGGGACCAGGCGGGCCCGGGGCGGGATCCCGGGTTCCAGCTCCATGATGCCGACCGAGGCCGGCAGGTCGAACCGGCGCCGGCCGGCACCGCCCGGGTTCATGACGGTCACGACCACGTCCACCACCGTGAGGAGGGGCCGGTGGGTGTGGCCGTAGATGATGACCTCCGCGTCGGGATAGGCCCGGTTCAGGGCCTCGGGGGTGGGGCTCCCGAGCTGATGGCCGTGGAGGAGCAGAAAGCTGGTGCCGTGGATCTCGGTCTCGACCACCTCGGGGAGCCGGCTCCGGAGGTCGAAGCCGTCGGTGTTGCCCCAGACGGCGGTGACCGGGGCCAGCGCCTCGAGCTCGGCCAGGAGATCGAGCGACCCGATGTCGCCGGCGTGGAGGATCCGGTCGACGTCTTCGAAGGCCTCGAACACCTCCGGGCGGAGCAGCCCGTGGGTGTCGGCGATGATCCCGAGCCTCACGCCCGCCCCGTCGCGACGGCCGACCGCGCCTGATAGTCGAGGCCGGGATCGTCGGGCAGCGCATCGGCGATCGCGGCGATCCGCTCGGCCTCCCGCCAGGCGGCCTCGAGCAGCCGGAGCTCGCCGGCCATGATTCGCCGCTCCCGGTCTTCGTTCGCGGCCATCTCCAGGGCCAGCCGATCGGGAAGCGGGAGACGCGGAAACGAGGTCCGGGGCTCGCTGCCGATCCCACCCCGGCCCCAGAACGACCGCTTGGTGATGTGGAGAGCGACTCGCTCGGCGTCCGAGGCCGCGAGCGCCGGGACCACCGTCCCCCGCGGCGCGTCGGGGTCGCGTCCCCACCGAGTCCGCATCGCAATGGCCAGCACCCGGGCGAAGTATCCGTCGGGGTTGCCGGCGTCCTCCAGCTTGGCCACGGCGTACCGCACGTCGGCGTCGCTCGCCCCGACGCCATTCAGGAACGCCAGGACGCGGGCGGACACCCGGAGGCCGGCGTCGCCGGTGAGCACCGAGAAGCCGTCGTCGTGCCGGAAGGCCAGCTGCCACGGGGTGGTCGGGTCGGGACGGATCAGCTCGGTTTCCTCGAGATGCCGGCTCCGGATGATGGCCGTCCGCCCGTCGTCCAGCTCGGCCACCGCCGCGATCCGGCCGCCTCGGAGGTGCACTCGGAGCCAGGTGGGGAAGTCATAACCCGGTCTGAGCCGGAACAGCCGGCGGCCGGCCAGGTCGGCGACGCCCCGGGCCCGGGCGCCGACCGCGTGCGACAGGCGCTGGAACGGATCGCGGGCCGCCGCCGGCAGGAGCCGCCGGACGTAGCCACCGTAGCGCCAGGCCGCAATCTCGGGACGGAGCGCGGGTCCGATCCGGATCAGAGCCAGGCCGTCCTTGAGGAAGCCCAGACCGACGTTGGCGGTGGAATAGCGGAGCCGGGTGCCCCGGAACCGGCCCTCGCAGTCCTCGATGGCCTCCCACCGCTCGTCGGGTGGGACCAGGTTCCAGCGGGCACACGACGGGCAGACCACCCAGAGCCGGCCCCGCTCGGGATCGAACGCGAGCCGGCTCCCGACCGGACAGGTGAGAATCACCGTGTTCCGGCCCAGGTCGGCGTGGCAGAAGAGGCAGCTCTGGTACATCGCGACCATCCCGGCGACGGTTCCGCAATCTACCGCGAATGGAGTCGGACCGAAGCAGGCCACCCGGGCCGGGGTCGCTGGCCATTCCTCGAGCGGGTCCCGTGGCGCGAGCCGACCGGTCGAGCCATCGGGCCTTGTCGCCTCAGGCGCCGGCCGTTAATCCTTGGTGCCATGGCGGCCCAGCCCCCCGACACGACGGCGTTCGAGGACGCCACGCTCCCGTACCTGCCCGACGTCCGGCGGTACGCGCTCCGGCTCACCGGCGACCCGGCCGATGCCGACGACCTGGTCCAGGCCACCTACCTGAACGCGCTCCGCGGCTGGCACACCTTCCGGACCGGCTCCGACGCCCGGAAGTGGCTGTTCGCCATCTGCCGGAACTACTTCCTCCGCCAACGCCAGCGGGCCCGCGATACCGTGAGCCTCGACTCGCCGGAACTCGACGCCGTCCAGGCGGCTAAGTTGTCGAAGACGGTGGTCGACCGAGTCGGCGGCCAGTGGATGACGAGCCCCGACCTGGGTCCGGCGATCGATGGCGCCATCGCCGACTTGCCGGAGCACTATCGGATGGCGGTGATGCTGGTCGACGTGGAAGGGTGGAGCTACGAGGACGCGGCGAAGGAAGAGGCGATCCCGATCGGGACGCTCCGTTCGCGGCTGTTCCGGGGCCGCCGGATCCTCCAGGAGCGGCTGTTGGAACATGCCCGGGACCGCGGCTTCATGGCCGCAGGGAGCGAAGGATGAGCGGCGACACCACGGGCCCCGAGCTGGATTGCGCGGCCGCGGTCCGGCAGCTCTGGGACTACCTCGACGGCGAGCTCACCCCCGAGCGGGTCGCTCTGGTCCAGGACCACCTCGACCACTGCGGGAACTGTTTCCGGGCCTTCGAGATCCAACAGGAGCTACTCCGGCGGATTCGCGACACCGGCGCCACCGCCGGCGACCCCTCGCTCGCCGAGCTGGAGCAGACCGTTCGCGCCCTGATCCGGCGCTGCGGCCCCTGAGGGTCTACCCCTCCCAGCGCCGCGCCATCTCGATCTCGAGGCCGAGCTGGTCCAGGATCCGCTGCACTACGAAGTCGACCAGCTCCTCGATCCGGGTCGGCCGGTGGTAGAAGCCCGGCGCCGCCGGCAGGACGGTGGCGCCCGCCTCGGCCACCGCCAGGAGGTTCCGGAGGTGCACCCGGGAAAGCGGCGTCTCGCGCATCACCAGCACCAGCTTCCGACCCTCCTTCAAGGTTACGTCCGCGGCGCGCTCCACCAGGCTCCGGCTCGAGCCCTGTGAGACGGCCGACACCGTGCCCATCGAGCAGGGACAGATGACCATCCCGCGGGTCCGCTGCGACCCCGAGGCCGGCTTGGCGCCGCGGTCGTCGTCGGTAAAGGCCGTGACACTGGACCAGTCGCCGCCGGTTCGTGCCCGGAGGCCGTCGAGGTCCTCGATGGCGCACTCTTCGGCCAGGAGCCGCCGCCCGTGTCGGGACACAATCAGCCAGACCGGTGTCCCGGCTCGGGCCAGCACCTCCAGCAGCCGCACCGCGTACGGCGCGCCCGAGGCCCCCGTGATCGCCATGACCAGCGGCCGCTCGTTCATCGTCCCCTCCGATTCGGTGTCGGCGACTTGACCGGATGCTTTGGAGGCACCGGGTGGGTGGGCCCCGGCCGCCCCCCGCCAGCCGGCGCAGCGTCGGCCGGCCGCCGGTGCGGCCCACCCGACCGACGCCCGCCCTTTCCGCCCGGCCCCTCCGACCGGCGACCGTTCGCCGGTCCGTCACAAGACCCGGTCCAACACCGCAAAGCCGAACACGGTGAGACTCATCACGCCGTTCATCGTGAAAAACGCCGCGTTGAGCCGGGAGAGGTCGCCGGGCCTCACCAATCGGTGCTCGTAGAGGAGGATCCCGGCTGCCACCACCAGTCCGACGTAGTACCAGCCTCCGAATCCGGCACCCCACCCGAACAGCGCCAGGGCCGGAATGGTCAGGCCGTGGAGCAGCTTGGCCGCGAGGATCGCGCGCCGCTCGCCCAACCGCACCACCGCGCTCCGGAGCCCTTCGCCCCGGTCGAAGTCCGCGTCGGGGAGGGCGTAGAACATGTCGAACCCGGCGACCCAGCTGGCCACGCCGATGGTGATGGCCACCAGCACCCACCACGGCCGGCTCCACTGCCCCGCCACCGCCAGGTAGCCACCGACCGGCGCGATCGCCAGGCTGACCCCCAGCCAGAGGTGCGGCCACCAGGTGAACCGCTTGGCGAAGCTGTAGGTCATGATCCAGACGAGCGCCGCCGGCGAGAGCACCAGGCAGACCCGGTTGAGCGCGGCGCTCGTCATCACGAAGAGCGTGGCGGCGATCAGCACCGACCACCAGGCCTGCCTGAGGCTCAGCGCGCCGGTGGGGAGCTCCCGGTTCCGGGTCCGCGGGTTCCGGGCATCGACCTCGCGGTCGGCGATCCGGTTGAACCCCATCGCCACCCAACGGGCGGTCGAGAACGCGATCACCACCAAGAGCACCGTCTTCACGGTGAGGGGCACCAGAAGCGACGCCGCCAAGACGCCCAGCAGCGCGAAGGGCAGGGCGAAGAGGGTGTGCGGCAGCTTGACGAAGTTGACGTACCGGACCAGGAGCGACGCGCCCTCAAAGGTCTGGCCTTCCCGCCGGGGAACCGCGTGGCTCATCGAGGGCGCTCCGGGAGCCGGATGCCCAGCTGGCCCCACATCGCGTCGACCCGAGCCTTGGTCTCGGCGTCCATGGTGATGAGCTCGGGCCACTCCCGGCCAAAGCCCTCCTCGGGCCACTTCCGGGTGGCGTCGATGCCCATCTTGCTCCCGTAGGTGAAGGCCCGGCTGGCGTGATCGAGCACGTCGACCGGGCCTTTCGTGAACCGGACATCGCGCTCCGGATCGATGTTGTTGAGCGCCACCCACCAGGCCTCGTCCGGGTTCCGGACGTTGACGTGCTTGTCGACGACCACCAGCACCTTCGCGAGCGACATCAGCCCGGCGCCCCAGAGGGCGTTCATCACCTTGTAGGCGTGCCCCGGGAACTGCTTGTCGATGGCGACGAACACCAGGTTGTGAAAGATGCCGTAGGCCGGCATGTGGTAGTCCACGACCTCGGGAGTGGTGAGCCGGAGGAGCGGCAGGAAGATCCGCTCGGTGGCATGGCCCAGGAAGTAGTCCTCCATCGGCGGGGGCCCGACCAGCGTGGCCGGGAGGATCGGCTCCCGCCGCGTGGTCAGGCAGGTGACATGCACCTTGGGGTAGAGATCCGCCAGCGAATAGAAGCCGGTGTGGTCGCCGAACGGTCCTTCAGTCACCAGCGGCTCGGCCGGGTCGATGTAGCCCTCGAGCACGATGTCGGCCTCGGCCGGCACCTCGAGGTCGCAGGTGATCGCCTTGACCAGCTCCACCGGCTTCTTCCGGAGAAAGCCCGCGAAGATGAATTCGTCGATCATCGGCGGAAGGGGCGCGGAGGCCGAGTACATGCTGGGCGGATCGGCGCCGAGCGCGATCACGACCGGCATCTTCTCGCCCCGCTCCGCCATCTCCCGCCAGTGCGCGGCCCCCACCTTGTGACGCTGCCAATGCATGGCCACCGCATCGCGGCCGATCACCTGCACCCGGTACATCCCGACGTTCCGGACCGCGGTCCGGGGATCGCGGGTGATGACCATCGGGAACGTGAGGTAGGGCCCGCCGTCGCCGGGCCAGGTGGTGAGTACGGGCAGGGCGTTCAGGTCGACGTCGGCGCCCTGGTGCACCACGGCCTGGCAGGCACCCCGCCCGCTCCGGGTCCGGGGCGGGAACTTCGCCACCTCGGCCAACTTGGGGAGCAGCGAGAGCTTCCCCAGCAGGGTGTCGGGCACCTTGAGCTGGAGCAGCTCGGTGATCCGAGCCCCGATCTGGTCGAGGTCGTCTACCCCCATCGCCAGGCACATCCGCCGCATCGAGCCGAACAGGTTGATCCCCACCGGGATCGGGCTCGGCCGGCCGTCGTCCAGGATCGCGTTCTCGAACAGGAGAGCCGGCCCCCCTCCGGGGCTCTTCATCACCCGATCGGCGATCTCGGCGATCTCGAGCCGGGTCCGCACAGGGTGCCGAACCCGCACCAACTCGCCGATCTTCTCGATGCCCTCCACGAACCCCCGGAGCGAGTCGACCGTCATGAGACGGGAGCCTTCTCCCCCACGTGCAGGGCACAGATCCCGCCGAGCAGAAGCTGGTAGCGGACCTTCCGGAAGCCGGCCCGCTCGAGCATCGCCTTCAGGGCGTCGGGATCGGGAAAGGCCAGGACCGACTCTGGCAGGTAGGTGTAGGCGTTCCTATGTTTCGACACGAGACGTCCGATGAAGGGTAGGACCCGCCGGAAGTAGAAGAGGTAGGCGGCCCGAAAGGCCCTCGAGCGTGGGGTGCTGAACTCCAGCACCACGAACCGCGCCCCGGGGCGCAACACCCGGGCGGCCTCGGTCAGGCCTCGCTGGAGGTCGATCAGGTTCCGAACGCCGAAGCCGACGGTGGCACCGTCGAAGGCCTCGCTCGGGAAGGGGAGCTCGAGCGCGTCGGCGGTGATCGGGACCACGGCGGCGGATTTGTCGCGCCCCAGCGCCAGCATGGGCTGCACGAAGTCGGCCCCGAACACCCGACCGCCGAAGCCGGACCGGTTGCCCAATTCGGCCGCCAGGTCCAACGTTCCGGCGCAGAGGTCGAGAAAGGTCCCGTTGGGATGCTCGGTCCAGCCCAATTCGTCCACGGCCACCCGGCGCCAGCGCCGATCGACGTTGAGGCTCAGGAGATGGTTGAGCAGATCGTACCGCGGCGCGATCGCCGTGAAGACACCCCGGACGTACGCCCGCTTCTCGACCCCGCCGTCGATGGGTAAATCCCTGTCGGTAGCCAACATAGCCGCTCAAATTAGGCTGGCCGGAAACCCCGACGCAACCGGGGCCCGGTGACGGAACGTCCGTCCGATCTCCGGGAGGCCACCGACCAAGAGGTCGTCGCCCTCGCGAAACAGGGAAGCGAGCTCGCCTTTCGCGAGCTGATCCGCCGGTACGAGCGGCCCGTCTTCTCGCTCATCTTCCGGATGGTCCGGAACCGCGAGCTGGCCGAGGACCTCTCCCAGGAGACGTTCATCAAGGTCCTGAACGCCGTCCACACCTACCGGCCCGAGTTCAAGTTCTCCTCGTGGGTCTTCAAGATCGCCAACAACGCCGCGATCGACCATCTCCGGAAGCGCGAGCTGGACACCCTGTCGCTCGAAGGCTCGCCCCACGCCGAGACACCCGAGATGATCCAGGCTACGGCGCTCCAGCTGGGCGACCGGGGCGAGACCCAGCTCGAGGAGGTGGAGAACCGCGAGCTGGGCCGGTCGATCGAGGCCGCGATCGACAAGCTCCGCCCCGAGTACCGCTCGTGCATCCTGCTCCGCCACGTCGAGGGCCGCACCTACGAAGAGATCGCCGAGATCCTGGGCTTGCCGCTCGGAACGGTGAAGACCTACATCCACCGCGCGCGGAACGAACTTCGCATCGCACTGGGGCACTTGAAGAGATGAGACGGCGTGGGCGGGGACGATGGGGAGAGACTGGAAGGAATTTCATTGCTGCTTCACGTCCCGCCCCGTCCCTCCCCATCTCTCCCTTCTCTTCCAACCCTCTCCCTGAAACCCCTTCAGCGACGCCCCCGTAAGAGGGACGACTATGACACCGTGGCCGACGAAGCACCTCACCGCAGACGACCTCGACGCGTTTCACACTGAAGCGCTGAGTTCCGAGATGCGGTTGCATCTCGAAACGTGCGAGGAATGCCGCCAGTTGGCGGTGTCCGACCGGTTCGTGCTCGACGCGCTCGGTCGGTTGGAGTCATTCGGTCCGCGAGACGGTTTCGGGGAGCGGGTCATGACGCGGATCGAGATCGCGAAGCCGGCCCGGGTGCCGGTGCTCTCGTTCCCGCGACTGACTCGGCGGCGAATCGCGACGCTGGTCACCGTGGCGGCGGGGGTCGTGGCGAGCGTGGCCTGGTCGGCCACGAATCGGGCGACGCTCGACGCCTGGCTGACCGGCGCCGGCGCCGAGACCGCGCAGGCGGCCTGGTTGGCGCTTCGCGGGCTCGCGGCAGGGGTCGCCGGGCAGCCCTGGTTCGAGGCCGTCCGGTCGGCGCTGCTGGAGCCGGCCCGGCTGGCGGTCGGGGGGCTGGTCGGGCTCGCGGTCTACGCGTCGGGCCTCCTGGCGCTGCGCCGACTGATGACTCCTTCGGCCGACTCGGTGCCGCATGCCCGGGCCTGAGCTACTTCTCCTTCTGGGCTTGGCGGGTGTCGCACCGCTTCATCCCGCTCCCGCCGCCGACCCGACCCGCACCCTCACTCAGCTGAAGAGCCTGCTCCCTCCCGCCCTCGGCGGGCAGCAGCGGGAAACCATCGACCCTCAGGTGATCCCGCAGGACGACCCCAGCGCGCCGGTGGTGTCGCTCTCCCGGATCGACGACCCGATGGCGCTCGAGCGGCGGCTCCGGGAGCTGGTCCGGGCTCCGTACGCCAACCTCAAGCTCCGGGTCCCGAACGGACAGGCTCGGCTAGGGCGTTTCAGCGTGGGATCCGGTCAGTCGCTCGAGGGCGATCTCCTGGTGATCCGGGGCCAGGCCGATGTCTATGGCCGGGTTACCGGCAACCTGGTGACGCTCGACGGCGACATCCTGCTCCACCGGGGCGCCGTGATCGACGGCGACGCTCTGGCCCTGGGAGGTCAGGTCCGCGACCTGGGCGGGAGCGTGCTGGGCGAGAGCCGGAGCGTCAGCGAGGGCGACACCGTGCCGGCGGCCCCCCGTGGTCTCGCCGCGACCACCGGCATCCGGTTGGCCGGCGTACTCGGTGTCCTGGCCACCCTGACGCTGCTCGGCTTCGGGTTGGTCGCGTTCGGCCGGCCGTACCTCGAAGTCGTCTCCGACACCGCCAGCCACAGCTTCCTCCGGTCCTTTCTGGCCGGCCTGCTCTCCCAGATCCTGGTCGTGCCGACGTTCGGCATGCTGGTGGTGGGCTTGGTGCTGAGTGTGGTGGGCGCGCTGCTGGTGCCGTTCGTGGTGATCGTCTACGCCCTGCTGGTGGTCGTCGGCGTGGTGGGCGGCTTCCTCGCGGTGGCCCACGCGCTCGGCGAGTCCCATACCCGGCGTCAGCTGGCGCGCGGGGTGGCCCTGTCGCCCAACAGCTACCGGTACCTCATGATCGGGATCGGGTCGGCGGGCGCGGTCTGGCTGGCCTGGGTGCTGTTCGGATGGGTACCGTTCGCGGGCGGGCTGGTGCTCGGGGCCGCGGTGCTCACCACCTGGCTCCTCGGCACCGTGGGTCTCGGCGCGGCGGTCTTGAGCCGGGCGGGGGTCCGCCCGGCCTTCGCGGGACGGTATCTGCCCTCCGAGATGCTCACCGACGAGTACCTCTGGGCCACGCCCCAGCAGGGAGTGCCCGCGGTCAAGCGGCCGCCCCGGCCATGAGGGCGGGGGCGCTGTTGGCGCTGGCCCTGATCGCGCCTTCGATCGGGGCCGCCCAGGACATGCGGAGCTTCACGGTCGAGCGCGGCCGCCGGTCGGAATCCAGCCTCCATACCATCATCGACCTAGCCGCGGGCACCTTCTTCCTCCGCCCGTCGACCACCGACGCACTCTACCGGATGGACCTCAAGTACGACGCCGCCCGCTACACACCGGTGGCGGCGTTCGAGGGCGACCGGAGTCAGGTTCGGCTCGGCCTGGAGAAGCGGAAGTCGGGCGGGCTCTGGGTCGTGAAACGCGACCAACTGGCTCAGTCGGCGGTGGTGGAGCTGTCGCCGGACGTGGCCCTCACGCTCGAGGCGAACCTGGGGGCCTCCGAAACCAGCCTCGAGCTGGGCGGTCTCCGGCTCGAGGACCTGTCACTGGTGACCGGGGCGAGTCGGACCGAGGTCCGGTTCTCGCGGGTCAACCCGACGCTCTGCCGACGGGCCGTGGTGACCACGGGCGCCGCGGAGTTCGTGGTGAAGGGGCTGGGCAACAGCGGCTGCCGCCGCTGGGACATCGGCGGCGGCGTGGGGGCGGTGCGACTCGAGCTGGACGGGGCCTGGAATGCACCGGCCCGAGTGCAGCTCGACATGACGCTCGGCGGGGTGACGCTGGCCGTGCCCCCGGGCCTGGGGGTCCGGATCCGCCTGAACCGGTTCCTGGCCTCGTTTTCTCCCGACCGGTTCAGCCGCGACGGCAACGTCTACACCTCGGACAACTACGCCACGGCCAAGCGGACGGTCGATTTCGACATCTCGACGACGCTGGGGGAGGTCAGGGTGGAGTGGAGATAGGGAACCGTCTCCCATCCCTCACCCGTTGATGATCGGCAGCTTGACCTTCCGCCCCCCCATCACCCCGACCACCTTCTCCGCCACGCTCACCAGCGCTTTCGCGGCCGGGCTGTCCGGCGCGCCGGCCACCGCCGGCCGGCCTTCGTCGGCTTGGGCGGCCAGGCCGGGTTGGAGCGGCACTTCACCCAGGAGCGGCACGCCCAACTCGTCGGCCAGCCGCCGACCGCCGCCGCTCGCGAAGAACTCGATCCGCTTGCCGGTGTCCGGATCGGTGTAGCCACTCATGTTCTCGACGATGCCGACGACCGGAACGTTGACCCGCTCGAACATCTTGGCGCCGCGGAGCGCGTCACCCACGGCCATCTCCTGCGGAGTGGTGACGATGATGGCGCCGCCGACTTGGACCGACTGCACCAGGGAGAGCTGGGCGTCGCCGGTACCGGGCGGGAGGTCGACCAGAAAGTAGTCCAGCTCACCCCACTCCACGTCGCGCAGGAACTGCTGGAGGACCTTCATGATGATCGGTCCGCGCCAGATCGCCGCGACATCCCGATCCACCAGAAAGCCGATCGACATCAGCTTGACGCCGAAGGCTTCGAGGGGCTGGATCCGGTGGTCTTTGACCTCGGGCCGTTCGAACCGGCCGAACATCCGGGGAATGTTGGGGCCGTAGATGTCGGCGTCGAGGATCCCGACCTTCTTCCCCTTCTGGGCGAGCGCCACCGCGACGTTGGCGGTGACGGTGGACTTGCCGACCCCGCCCTTCCCCGACGACACCGCGATCACCTGACCGAGATGGGGGAACTCCACCGGTTCGGGCGGCCGAGGCATGCCGGTGGATTGGGGCTGGGTGGCGCCGGGTGGGCCATGGGTGGCGCCCTGGGAGGCAGCCGGGTCCACAACCGTGATCTTCACTTCGCTCACGCCCTCGAGCGCCTTGAGGGCACTCCGAGCCTCTCGCACCAGCGTGGCCGGATCCTGCTTGGCGAGGAGGAACGTGAAGGTCACCCGCCCGTCGTCGGTGACCGCGAGGTCGCGCACCATGCCGGCGGAGAACAGGTCGTTGTCGAGACGGGGGTTCTTGATCCGGGCGAGGGTCGCGCCGACCCTGGCTTCCAGCGAGTCAGACACGGTGGGGCCTCGATTTGCTAGAGGGCCTGTACGGTACGAACCTCCGGGACGGACTCCCGGAGCCGGACCTCGATGCCCTGGCGGAGGGTGACCGTCGCGGCGGAGCAGCCCTGACAGGTGCCGCCCAAGCGAAGGGTCAAGAGCCCGTCGTCCTCGTCGAAGTCGACGACCTCGACCGAGCCCCGATGCGAGGCGATGTAGGGCCGGAGCGAGTCCAGCGCCGCCTCGATTCGATCCATTGTGTCCAAGCCTGCCGCTCCTCTCGCCGCGGGTCCAGTCGGCAATATATCAACCCGTCAGGGAGAGGTCACGCCGGCTTCGTGCCGGGCGCCCAGATACTCACGGGCCGCCTCGAGCACCCGCTCCTGAACCGAGGCGAGCGACCCCTCCATCGACAGTCCCGCCGCCTTGGTGTGCCCGCCACCGCCGAACTGCCGGGCGAAGGCGGCGACATCGACGGGCCCCACCGAGCGGAGCGACACCTTGATCCGGCCGTGGGCGATCTCCCGGAACAGCATCGCCAGGCGAACGCCCTGGATCGAGCGGGCGTGCTCCACCACGCCGTCGAGGTCGTCGCTGCTGACCCGGTGCCGCTCGATCGCCCCGGGCGGCACGGTCAGCCACGCCAGCCCCGTTTCCGGCTCCACCACCAGGGTGGACAGGGCCTCGGCGAGCAGCCGCACCCGGCCCTCCGGCGCTCCGGCATACACGTCGAGGTAGATCGCCTCCGGATCGAGCCCGCGATCGAGCAGCTCGGCGGCGATCCGGAGGGTCCGCGGATGGGTGTTGCTGAATCGGAACCCGCCGGTGTCGGTCAGGAGGGCGACGTAGAGCGCGCGGGCCACCTCGCGAGTCACGGCCCACTCGTTCGCCATCGCCAGCTCGAAGACCAGCTCGCCGGTAGCGGCCGCGGTCGGATCGACGTAGCGGGGCCCGGCGGGCAAGGTTCCGGGGCTCACGTGATGATCGATGCACCCGGTCCGGACGTTTCGGTCGCGCACCGTATCGGCCAACATGCCGAGCCGGCCGAGATCGGAGATGTCGAGCACCACGATCGCCTCGGCGCGGCGGAGCTCTTTCACCGCTTCGGCGGTGCGGTCCACCCGGGGCAGATTGCGAAAGAGGAACCCGAAGCGAGGCGGCGTGGCGGTCGGGTTGGTAATGGCGACATGGACGCCGTTGGCCTGGAGCAGGTGCGCCAGCGCGACCTCGCTGCCGAGCCCGTCGCCATCGGGGTTGACGTGGGTCGTGAGGGCCACGCGCGTTCCCGGGGTCAGGATGGCCGCGAGGTCACGGGCGTTGGCGAGCTTCTCGGCGGTGAGGGTGATGGGCACGGGAGGATTGTAAGGGGGGTGGGGAGAGACGGGAAGAGACGGGGAAGGCACGGAGGGGACGGGGTGGGACGGTCAACCGCACCAACCCCGTCTCCTCTCATCCCTCCCGGTCTCTCGCCATCCCTCCCCGTCCCTTCCCGTCTCCCTTTCCCTACCCCGCGAGCTTCGAATGCCGCCGGCCGTACCCGAAGTAGATCAGCAGCCCGATCGCCAGCCAGATCACCAGCCGGAGCCAGGTGCGGAGCGGAAGGAAGTACATCAGGTAGAGACACGACAGGATGCCGGCCGGGGCCACGAACCAGACGACCGGCGCCTTGAACGGCCGGTGCAGCTTGGGCTGGCGAATCCGGAGCAGCAGCACCGCCGCGCAGACGATCACGAACGCGAGCAGGGTGCCGATCGAAACCAGCGAGGCCGCCTCTCGCACGGTCAGGAAGCCCGCCGGGATCGCGACCACGACGCCGAGCAGGATCTGGGTGATGTACGGGGTCCGGAATTTGGGATGGATCTTGTTCACGAACGGCGGGAGCAGCCCGTCGTGCGACATGGTCCAGAAGACCCGGGCCTGGCCCATCAGCTGCACCAGGATGACCGACGAGAGCCCGGCGATGGCGCCGAGCTCGATCAGCCGCGTCATCCACCCGAGGCCGGCCCGGTCGGCCACCAGGGCGATCGGATCGGGAACGTCGAGCTGACCGTACGGCATGACGCCCGTGGCGATGGCGGAGACCACGATGTAAAGCACGGTACAGATCAGGAGCGAGCCGAGGATCGCGATCGGCATGTCGCGCTGGGGGTTCTTGGCCTCCTGCGCCGCGGTGCTGACCGCGTCGAACCCGATGTAGGCGAAGAACACGATCCCGGCGCCGGCGATGATCCCGCTCGCGCCGAAGTGCTCGCGATCGCCCGTGTTGGCGGGGATGAACGGATGCCAGTTGGCGGGGTCGATGGCCTGCGACGCGAAGAACACGAAGAGCAGGATGACCCCGACCTTCACGAACACGATGGCGTTGTTGAACCGCGCCGATTCCTTGATCCCGACCACCAGCAGCGTGGTGATCGCCGCGACGATGAGGAGGGCCGGCAGGTTGAACACGGCGACCGCGGTCCCGCCGTCGGGCAGAGTCACCACGGTGCCGCGGGCCGCCGAGATCGAGGCCGGCACGTTGATCCCGATGTGCCGCAGGAACGACACCACGTACCCCGACCACCCCACCGCGACGGTACTGGCCGCGAAGGCGTATTCGAGGATCAGATCCCACCCGATGATCCAGGCGAAGAGCTCGCCGAGGGTGGCGTAGCCGTAGGTGTAGGCGCTCCCGGCCACCGGTACCAGCGCGGCGAACTCCGAATAACAGAGCGCCGCGAAGACCGACGCCACGCCCGCCAGCACGAACGAGATGACCACAGCGGGCCCGGCGTTCTGCGCCGCCACGGTGCCGGTCAGGACGAAGATCCCGGTCCCGATGATGGCGCCGACGCCAAGCAGGGTGAGGTTGAGTGGCCCCAGGGCCCGCTTGAGGCCATGATCGATGGTCGCTTCGGCCTGGAGCGACGCAATGGACTTCCGGCGGAAGATTGACATGGCCTCAGGGGTTCGGGAAACCGAGGAACCGAGAAGGGGTAAGGCCGAGCCCCTAGAGGCTCGTTCCCGGCGGGGGCGGGTGCTCGTGCTCCGGATCGGCCCGCAACAGCCGCGCGAAGCTCCAGACCAAGATGCCCAGCACGACGGTCCAGGCCGAGAGCATGAAGATCAGGGCGCCGGGTTTCATGTTTCCTCCCCTCGCGCGGCCCGCCGGGCCCACGCGACGCGAACGAGGATCATCAGGCAAGCGAGAATCAGCAGCATCACGCCCCGCGAGGCCCACCGGGTCGTGTGCTGGGCCGGGTCGATCCCGTCCATCATCAAGGTGGGGATCGCCTCGGTGACCGTCCACCACACCATCATCACGGCCAGGAAAACCGGAGTGACGTAGGTCATGATGAACTTGTAGATCCTGGGAATCTGCCAGGCCGCCCCTTCGTGGATCTCACGCCACATGTTGTCGGGGCCCAGGACCCATACGAACAGGATCGTTTCCATCATCGCCAGCACCACCAACCCGAAGGTACCGGCCCAGTAGTCCCACTCGTCCAGGAACCCACCGGTGTAGTACAACAGGTGCAGCAGCCCGATGCCGACCGCCACAGCGCCGATGGTGAAGCCGGCCCGCTTCCGGGTCCAGCCGAAGTTCTCCTCCATGAAGGAGATCGCCGGGGTGGCCATCGAGACCGACGACGTGATCCCGGCGAAGAAGAGGAGCCCGAACCACATGAACCCCGCCGTGCCGGCCATGAAGGCCCCGCCGGGCAGCTGATTGAACACCAGCGGCATCGAGACGAAGCCGAGGTCGTAGCCGCCGCCATTCGCGATCGCCACGGCGCCGGTCACGCCGAAGAACGCCACCACCGCCGGAATCGCCAACGAGCCGCCCAGGACGACCTCGGCGGTTTCGTTGGTGGCGCAGGTGGCGATGCCCGAGAGCGTCAGGTCGTCACTCTTCTTGAGGTACGACGCGTACGCCTGGAGGGTCCCCATCCCGACCGAGAGCGTGAAGAAGATCTGGCCAGCGGCCGCCAGCCAGACCTTGGCGTCGGCCAGCTTGGTCCAGTCCGGGGTATACATGAAGTTGAGCCCGTCCATCGGGCTGAACATCTTGGTCGTGCCGTCGGCCAGCGTCACCGCGTGGGGTCCGAGCGTGAGGACTCGAATCACCAGAATCGCCGCGAAGACGAACAGGATCGGCATCCCGATCTTCGCGAGCTTTTCGATCCCGCCCGAGAGCCCCTTCATCACCACCGCGAAATTCACGACGATGGTCACGAAGTAGAACGCGAACGGCACCCAGAACCCGTGGATCGTGCCGTTACCGAGGTCCTGGTACGACGCCAGGAAGGCCCGCATCCCGGCCTGATCGAGCCCCCGGGTGGCCCCGGTCACGCTGAAGAACGTCCACGCCAGGGTCCATGACTCGATGTAGCAGTAGTAGATCAGCACCACCAGCGGCATGAACAACCCCAGCACGCCCATGTACTTGGCGATCGGGTTCTTCCAGAGGGTCTGGAACATGCCGGGCACTGAGCCGTGACCCCGGACCCCACCGTGCCGGCCGACGCCCCACTCGATCCACATGAGCGGAATGCCGACCAGCAGAAACGCGATGAAATAGGGGATCATGAACGTCCCGCCGCCGTTCTGAACCGCCTGGCGGGGGAAGCGCAAGAAGTTGCCGAGGCCGACCGCATTGCCGGCCATTGCGAGAATGAGCCCGATGCGCGAACCCCATTGGGCCCGTTGTTCGGTCGCCAAAGACCCTCCGTCTGTTTGTGGGACGCCGATTGCCGGTGCTTCTCCCTAGCGCCGATGGCGCCGAGCCGGCCAGGAGACCGGCACGAGGGAGACAACTGAGGTGACGCTCACCCCCAATGTAGCTCGTCGTCCGGCCCCACGCATCAGGTGGGGCCGGCGCGGTCTTACTTGCTGTAGTTCGGAGCTTCGCGGGTGATGGCCACGTCGTGGGGATGCGACTCGCGGAGACCCGCGCCGGTAATCCGCACGAAGCTGACCTCGGACTTGAGTTGGGCGATGGTGCCGGCGCCGCAGTACCCCATGCCGCTCCGGAGCCCGCCCACCATCTGGAAGAGCACATCGCCGACGGGGCCGCGATACGGCACCCGACCCTCGATGCCTTCCGGCACCATCTTCGACGGGGTCAGCTCGCCCTCCTGGAAGTAGCGATCGGCGGAGCCGTCCTGCATCGCGCCAAGGCTGCCCATCCCGCGGATCATCTTGAACCGGCGGCCCTCCGCCAGGACCGACTCGCCCGGGCTCTCCTCGGTGCCGGCGAGCATCGAGCCCATCATGACCGAGTCGGCGCCGGCGGCGATGGCCTTGACGATGTCGCCCGAGTACTTGATACCGCCGTCGGCGATGACCGGCACGCCCGAGGCGCCGGCCACGGCTTCCTGAATGGCAGTGATCTGCGGGACGCCGACGCCGGTCACGACTCGGGTGGTGCAGATCGAGCCCGGCCCGATGCCGACCTTGATGCCGTCCACCCCGCGCTCGACCAGCGCCTGGGCGCCCTCACGGGTCGCCACGTTGCCACCCACGATCTGGGCCTCCGGATGGGCGTCGCGGAGCTGGGCGATGGCGGAGAGCACGCCTTGGCTGTGGCCGTGGGCCGAGTCGAGCACCAGGACGTCGCACCCGGCGCCGATCAGCGCCTTGGCGCGCGACGCCAGGTCGGGGGAAGCCCCGACCGCCGCGGCCACCCGGAGGCGGCCGTGCTGGTCCTTGTTGGCGTCCGGGTACTGGGCCCGCTTGAAGATGTCCTTGACGGTGATCAGCCCGCGCAGCACGCCCTCCTCGTCCACGACCGGGAGCTTCTCGATCCGATGCCGGGCCAGAATCCGCTCGGCCTCGTCGAGCGTGGTGCCGACCGGCGCGGTGACCAGATTCGCCTTGGTCATGGCCCGCCGGATCGGCTGATCGAGGTCGCGCTCGAACTGGAGATCGCGATTGGTCAGGATCCCGATCAGCTTGCCGGCCCCGTCGACGATCGGCACGCCGGAGATCCGGAAGCGTTTCATCAGCATCGCCGCCTCGCGGACGGGGCGATCGGGACCGAGGGTGATCGGATCGAGGATCATCCCGCTCTCGCTCCGCTTGACTCGGTCCACCTCCGCGGCCTGGCGGTCGATGGTCATGTTCTTGTGGATCACCCCGATCCCGCCGGCCCGGGCCATGGCGATGGCCATCTCCGACTCGGTGACGGTGTCCATCGCCGCCGAGATGAGCGGCACGTTGAGACTGATGCCTCGAGTGAATTGGCTGGAGACGGAAACGCCGCGGGGATGGACGGTACTGTGACGGGGAAGCAGCAGCACGTCGTCGAACGTGAGGGCCACACCCTCGCGTACGGAGCTCATCGCGCTCGAACCTCGAATGTGATCTGGAGAGCCGGAACTGGCGGAAAGACCTTGCCCATGGACAAAGCTAGGAGCGCCCCCGGGCCTTGGCAAGCCGACCGGAGCCTGACGGCCATGGGTGCGTACCGACCCACGACCGGACGCGGCGCTATCGCTTTGGGGGCTCCTCGCCCGGCGGGATCTTGGGAACGGGGGTGGGGGTGGTCGCGGCGATGGCTTCGTCGACGACCGACTGCGCGGCCGCGGCGACACCCTTCATCACCTTGCCGGCGCTGTCCATCAGGCCCATGGTGCCGGAGATCGCCTTGATGGGGAGCTTGCCGGCCCGCATGGTGTCCTCGACCGTCTCGGTGAGCCTGGCCAGGATGCCGGTGGGCCGGGCTCGCTCCCCGTACTTGCTCTCGAGAAACTCGACGTAGTCGAGGATCTGGTAGCCGCGCTCGTCGCTCAACGCCTCCAGCCGCCGGAGGATGCGCTGCTTGAGCATGTCGTTCATGGGTCCTCCCGCCCCTTGGGGCGGTCGACCGGTCATCGCTCGACCAGTCGGGTGAGCTCCACCACGGGCGTCGGCAGATACCGCGTCCGTCCTGCCCGGATGATACCCCGCACCCGGATTTCGTCCAGCGGGCGGAGGCCCCGGGCATCATTCAGCTGGTCGGGCTTGAGGAGGACGTAGACGAAGCCCGCCTCCGGAAGCGGACCCCGGGTCAGGAGATAAGGCTGGCCCAGGGGCATCTCGGGGCGGAGCTCGTCGGCCTTCTCGAGTGCCAGGAAGTTGAGCCGCCAGTCGACGGACTGGCCCACGTACTTGGCGGGATCCTCCTGGAGCATGGCCCCGGTGATCTGGGGGCCGGGGGCCGCCATCGCGGCGATGTCCGACTGCCGGATCCATCCCTCGATCCGGACCTTGACCCAGTCGTGCGAGCGGCCCAGCACCTCCACCGATCCGCCGTTGCCGAGCACCGCCAGGCGCGCGCCATCCGGTAGGGTGGCGAGCTCGGCGCCCTGACGGACCGTGGCCCGCTCGCCGGCCGTGCCCGGCTCCAGGTCGGGACCGGGCGGCGGCGCGGTCTGGGGCGGGGTCGAATCGGCGTTCGAGACGACCTGGGCGGACTCGGCCACGGCCGCGGCCGCCGGCGGGGGCGGAGGCACCGGCGTCGGCGTCGGCTCGGCCCGGGCGACTTGTTTGGGCGGATTCGAGTCCGCGAACCCCGACCGGGTGGCCCAAGCGGTCCGCTTGACCTGAATCCAGGCACCTTTGGTGGCGACCTTGTTGAGCAGCGTGCCTTCCTGCACCCGGGCAACCACGGTGCCGTTCGGGCTGGCCCGGAGCACCTCGCCGCCGGTGGCGGTCACGATCAGGTCGAAGCCTTCGCGGTTGGTCGGCTCGGTCGACTTGGCCCAGACGTAGCCTTCGATGGTGACTTCGACCCAGCCGGCGTTGGTCCGGCCGGCCCGGTAGTCGATCCCGTCCTGGAGGGTGGCCAGACGAATGCCGTTAGGATCCTTGAAGAAGCCGGTGGCGGAGGTGGCGCGTAGGCGGGATTGCGCGGTGCCGATCGACACCACGCAACAGAGAAGCCCTACCGTGAAGGCTGGTAGGCGGCGGAGCCTGGGACTAGATTGCGGCAACCCGTTCATCGCCTCGCATCACCTGAAGATTGCCCAAGACCATGTCCAACCGTCAACCACCCGTCGCACTCATCGTGTTGGACGGCTGGGGCTACCGTGCCGACCCAGCCGACAACGCCATCGAGCTCGGGCGGACCCCGGTCTGGCATCGGCTCTGGCGCTCGGCCCCCCGCACGCTCCTCGACGCGAGCGGTCTCGCGGTCGGTCTGCCCGAGGGGCAGATGGGCAACAGCGAGGTGGGCCACCTCAACCTCGGTGCGGGACGGGTCGTGAAGCAAGACCTGGTGCGGATCTCGGACAGTATCCGATCGGGCGACTTCTTCCGGCTGGCGCCCTTCCAGGAGCTGGGAACGTACCTGCGACGGACCGGCGGCACCCTGCATCTGATGGGACTGGTGGGGAACGGCGGCGTCCATGCCATCGATCGCCACCTGGTGGCCTGTCTCGAGCTGGCCGATCGCCTGGAGGTCTCGCGGGTGGCGGTGCACGGGTTCCTCGACGGCCGCGACACGCTTCCCAAGTCGGCGCAGGGATTCGTCCGCGAGCTGGCGGGCGAGATCGCCCGGATTCTGGGGGCGAAGGGCTGCCTCGCGAGCTTGATCGGACGGTACTATGCCATGGACCGGGATCGCCGCTGGGATCGGACCAAGCTGGCGTACGATCTCCTGGTCAGGGGCCAGGGACGGGCGGCCACCGACCCGGTGGCCGCCGTCGGCGCCGCCTACGATCGGGGCGAGACCGACGAGTTCGTGAAGCCGATCGTGATCCAGAAGGATGGGGAGCCGCTCGCCCCGCTTCGGAACGGCGACGGCGTGCTCTGCTTCAACTACCGGAGCGACCGCATGCGGCAGATCGTGGGGGCGCTCTTCATCGACGGGTTCGACGGGTTCGACGTCTCCGACCGTCCCGATCTCCGGGGCGTGACGATGACCCAGTACGATCGGACCTTCCCCCTGCCCCAGGCCTTTCCGCCGTTCAACCTGGCGCGGATCCTGGCGGAGGTGCTGGCCGACGTGAACCTGACTCAGCTCCGCACGGCCGAAACCGAGAAGTACCCGCACGTCACCTACTTCTTCAACGGCGGGGTGGAAGCGCCGTACCAGGGTGAGGAGCGGATTCTGGTTCCGAGCCCCAAGGTGGCCACCTACGACCTGGCGCCCGAAATGAGCGCCCGGGGGATCACCGACGTGCTGGTGAAGTCGCTGGCCCAGCGGGAGCATGCTTTCTTCCTCTGCAACTTCGCCAACGCCGACATGGTGGGACACACCGGCGTGCCCGAGGCCATCCTGACGGCGGTGGAAACCGTCGACGAGTGTCTGGGGCGGGTCCTCCCGGCGGCGGAGGCCTCCGGCACCCGGCTGCTGATCACGGCCGACCACGGCAACTGCGAGATGATGGTCGACCCCGAGACCGGCGGGCCCCATACGGCTCATACCACCAACCCGGTGCCGTTGGTGGCGGTCGGGACGCCGTCCTCGACTCTTCGCTCCGGCGGCGCGCTCTGCGATGTCGCTCCTACGATCCTCGACCTGCTGGGACTCGAGCAGCCCGCCGAGATGACCGGCCGGAGCCTGGCGCAGGACGCGCATGACTGACAGCCGCTGGTTCGCCCATGCCCTTCCGGGCCTTCTCGTCGCCACGTTGGCTGGACCGCTCGCGGCGCAGGTGGGCCACGACCCGGCCCACTCGCCCTATCGCGACCTCCGCTACTCGCAGTTCGTGTCGGCCACGGCCGGCTACATGTTCGGGAGCGGCGGGCAGCTCGGGATCGGCCCGCACGACGGGCGCTTCTACAGCCTCCGGCACGAGTTCCTGGCGGACCGGCCGCTCTCGTTGGCGCTCATGGTCGGGTACGGCCAGCTCCAGCGTAAGGTGGCCAACCTCCAGACCACCGACCCGGCGCTCCGCCTGACAGGGCCGATCGACAACAACGTGACCTTCGCCGAAGGCGTCTTCCAGTTCAATCTGACGGGCGGCAAGACCTGGCACGGGTTGGCGCCGTACGTCAGCGCCGGCATCGGCCTGGCGTTCGCGCAGGGCGTCCCCTCCGATTCGAGCGGCTACAGCCTCAAGACCAAGTTCTACATGGCGCCGGCGGTGGGCGTGCGGGCCTTTCTGACCCGCCGGCTCTATGTCCGGCTCGAGGCCCGCTCGGTGTTCTGGAATCTCAGCTACCCCGCCAGCTACCGGACCACCGACCCGGATGGGTTCGGCCCGCTGGCGCCGATCCTGAGCGGCCAGCTCAAAGAGTGGTCGCCCGTGCCGGTGCTCCACGCCGGCCTCGGCTTTGCCTTCCACCGCCCGTTCTTCTAGGCCGCCCGGCCTGTGGCCATCCGGCTCACCCGGACCGTTTCGTTCCGCGCGGTGCACCGGCTCTACCGGTCGGAGTGGAGCGAGGCCGAGAACCGAGCCCGGTTCGGTTGCACGGCCGAGGCCCCCGGTCACGCCCACCTCTACAGCTGCGCGGTGACCATCACCGGCTCGGTGGACGAGCAGCTGGCGATGGTGATGGACCTGCCCGCCCTGGACCGGTTGCTGGGCGCCGAGGTGGTGAGCCGCTACGACGGCCGGCACCTGAACCACGACGTGCCCGAACTGGCGGGGATTCTCCCCACCTGCGAAGCCCTGGCCCGGGACGTGTTCCGCCGGGTCGCACCCCGGCTGCCCAGCGGCGTCCGCCTGGTCCGGGTCGAGGTCGCCGAGGACGCCACCCTCTCGGCCGGCTGCACCGGTGACCCCTGATCCCGAGGTCGAGCTCCGGGGCGCGGTGCTGGCCGGCGGCGCGGCCTCCCGCTTCGGCGGCCGGCCCAAGGGCCTCGAGCGGGTGGGCGGGCGGCGGATCCTGGACCGGGTGGTCGAGGCCCTGACCGAAGCCACCGGGCGGCTCCCGATCCTGGTCGCCAACGCCCCGGACGCCGCCGACTGGCGGCCCGGCCTCCGGGTCGTGGCCGACCGGCGACCCGACACGGGAACGTTAGGCGGCCTCTACACCGCCGTGCTGGAAGCGCCCGCGCCCGTGCTCGCCGTGGCCTGGGACATGCCGTTCGTCCCGGCCGGACTCCTAGCCCGGTTGGCCGCCGGCCTCGGCCAGGCCGACGCCGTGCTCCCAGCCAGCGGCGGGCGCCGGGGGATGGAGCCCCTCGCCGCCGCCTACGGTCCGGCCTGCCGGCCGGCGATGGAGCGGGCCCTGGCCCGGGGCGACTATCGCGCCATCGCCTTCCACGGAGACGTTCGGGTGGGTATTCTCTCAGCCGACGAGGTGGGCGCCTTCGGCGAGCCGGAGCGCCTCTTCTTCAACGTCAACACCGCCGACGATCTGATCCGGGCCCAGACCGATTGACCCAGGCATGCGACTGCTCTCCATCGTAGGGCTCAAGGACGCGGGAAAGACCACCCTGGTGGTGGCGCTCGCCCGGGAGTTCCAGCGCCGTAAGCTCCGGGTCGCCACGATCAAGCACGCCTCCCACCCGGTCGACATCGATCGCCAAGGCACCGACAGCTGGCGCCATTTCCACGAAGGTCACGCCGACGCCGTGCTGGTCGCCTCGCCGTCGCTCCGGGTGGTGTTGGAGCGGCGCGACGACGACACCGGCCCGGAAGCCCTGGCGCGGCGCTACTTCGCGGATCGGGACCTGGTGCTGGTGGAAGGATTCAAGAAGGCCCCGATCCCCAAGGTGGAGGTGTACCGCAAGACCACCGGACCGGCCCCTCTCTACGCCTCGGCCGAGCGGCCCGAGCTCTGGGTCGCGATCGCCTCCGACGTCGCCGTGCCGGGGGCCACGTGCCCCGTGCTCCGTTTCAGCGATACCATGTGGCTCCAGCTCCTGGCCTCCTACGTCTGGGAGGGCGCCAAGCTGGTGGAGGACTGACCGGTGCGCACCGCGCTCTCGGCCCGAGACGCCACCTTGGCGATCCAGGGCTCGCTCACGGTCCAGCCGCCCCTCCGGGTGCCGCTCGACGACGCTCTCGGCAGCGTCCTCGCCGAATCCGTCACCAGTCCGATCGACATCCCCTTCCGGACCAACTCCGCCATGGACGGCTACGCCACCCGGGCGGCCGACGTGAGTGGCGCCACCCGGGACCGACCCCGCCGCCTCACCGTGGTCGAGCAGATCCCCGCCGGGGCCTTCCCGACCCGGGCGATCGGCCCGGGGGAGTGCGCCCGGATCTTCACCGGGGCGCCGCTGCCCGACGGGGCCGACTCGGTGATCCGGCAGGAGGACACCGACCAGGGCGCCGGGACGGTGACGATCTTCTCCGATCGCGACGCCGGAGTGAACTGGCGCGCCGCCGGCGAGGACGTGGTCAGGGGAGCCCGGGTGCTCGAGGCGGGCGCCGAGCTCGGCCCGGCGGAGCTGGGCGTCCTGGCCTCGCTGGCGGTGGCCCATCCGGTGGTGCACCGGCGGCCCCGGGTCGCGATCCTGGCCAGCGGCGACGAGATCGTCGACGTGGACCACCCCGACGAGATCCTGGCCGGCACCAAGACGGCGAGCTCCAACACCCACACCCTCCGGGCCCTGGTTCGCGTGGCGGGCGGGCAGCCGGTGGTCGTGGGCATCGCCCGGGACACCCTGGCCAGCGTGCGGGAGCACCTGGAACGGGCCCTCGATTGCGACCTGCTGGTGACCTCGGCCGGGATCAGCGTGGGCGAGCACGACTACCTCAAGCCGGCCCTCGAATCGCTGGGGGGGCGGGTGGACTTCTGGAAGCTCCGGATGCGGCCCGGCGCGCCGGTCGGGTTCGGGGCGTTAGGCGGGGTCCCCTGGATCGGCCTCCCCGGCAATCCGGTGAGCACCATGGTCACCTTCGAGCTCTTCGTCCGGCCGGCGATCCGGACCCTGATGGGCCACCGGCTCCCCTTCCGAGCCGCGGTCTCGGCCCGCCTGAGCGAGCCGATCCGCCTGGGCCCGACGCTCCAGCACTTCCTCCGGGGCATCGTGTCGGGCCCACCGGAGCGGCGGGAAGCCCGGCTCGCGGGGCCGCAGGGCTCCGGGATCCTGACCTCGATGCTCCGAGCCAACGTCCTCCTGATCATCCCCGAGGGCCAGCACCAGACACCCGCCGGTGCCGAGATCGCCGCGCTCCCGCTCGACGGACCGGTCCACCAGGCCGACCCTCCATTCTGACCGAGGCTCCTTCATGGATTCCATTCCGCGGAACCGACGCCACCTGGCGCTGCTGCCGCTGGCGGGCCTGCTCGCCCTGGCCGGGCCGACGGCGCTCCTGGCCCAGCGACCCGCTCCGGCCGTGGCCGGCGAGCCCACGCCCTACGCCGGCGCCATCGGCCGGGCCTCCGCCTTCATCCGCGACACCATGGCGGCCCTGGGCGCGCCCGGCGCGTCGATCACGGTGATCCAGGGTGGCCGGGTGATCTGGAGCGCCGGCTTCGGATACGCCGACCTGGAGGAGGAGGTGCCCGTCACTCCGCTCACCCGCTTCCGGGTGGGCAGCGTGTCGAAGTCGCTCACCTCGATCGCGATCGGACGGCTGGTGGAGGAGGGCAAGCTCGACCTGGACGCCGAGGTACAGCGCTACGTGCCGACCTTCCCGAAGAAGCGGTGGCCGGTGACCGTGCGCGAAGTAGCTGGGCACCTGAGCGGCATCCGTCACTACCGGCGCGAGGAAGAGAACATCAGCTACCGGCACTACACCGACGTGGTGAAGTCGCTGGAGGTGTTCGCGGACGACACCCTCGACTTCGAGCCCGGCACCAAGTGGGCGTACTCGTCCTACGGCTGGAACCTGCTGAGCGCGGTGGTCCAGGCGGCCGCCGGCGAGGACTACCTCACCTACATGGACCGGGCGGTGTTCCACCCGGCCGGGATGCGACACACCGGGGCGGACCAGGTGGACAGCATCGTGCCGCACCGGGCCCGTTGGTACACCCGGACCTCGCCCACGGGTGGGATCGTCAACGCACCCTTCACCGACAACAGCTACAAGTGGGCCGGTGGGGGCTTCCTCTCGACCACCGAGGACCTGGCCGGCCTGGCCGACGACCTGCTCCACGGCCGGTTGCTCCGTCCGGAGACGGTGCGGCTCCTCTGGACGCCCCAGCACCTCACCTCGGGCAAGGCGACGAACTACGGGATCGGCTGGTTCGTGGACACCGACCAGGCGGGCCGCCGCCGGGTGTTCCACTCCGGCGGGTCGGTGGGGGGGACGGCCTTCGTGGTGATCTACCCGGACCAGGACCTGATTCTCTCACTCCTGGTGAATAGCGATTTCACCTTCGTGGACGCGGGGCCGACGATTGCGGAGATGTTCCTGGCGGCCGTGCCTGGCCGGCGGTAGCCGCCGGGCCGACGGGCCGAGCCGCCAGCGTGCGGCTGGGTCGGTTCTGCAACAATCTCGTCGGCGCCGAACAACGCCGACCCCGGGCATCCGCCCGGCACGTCGATTGCCCTTCCGAATCTCAGCTCCCGCGGCCCCGGCCGACGCCGGTCATCGGCTCGACCGGACAGGGGCTCGGGGGCTGCTGGGCCACTCTCGAATCTTCTCCTGAACCGCCGGCTCGATCGGAGCCCCGGCGGAACCATTCCTACCGAGGAGACGCTCATGGCGTCACGTCGCGCGGCGCCGGCCACGAGCCGGACCCAACCAGCTACCACGGCAACGCGGGCCCCCGGCATCGACCGGGCGTCCCTCATCAGGGACCTCAACGAGGACCTCAGCCGCGAATACCAGGCGATCATCGCCTACGTCTGCTATTCCCAAGTCATGAAAGGGGCGGAGTACATGGCGATCGCGAAGGAGCTCGAGCGCCATGCCGCCCAGGAGCTGCAGCACGCCCTCAGGATCGCCGGGCAAATCGATTACCTGGGTGGTGACCCCGCGGTCGAGCCCAAGCCGGTGCGGACCTCGGACGATCCCGCCGCCATGCTGCGGTTCGATCTCGAGAACGAGGCGAACACCATCCGGGCCTACCGGGAACGGGTTCGCCAGTGCGAGGCCCTGGGCGAGCACGCGATCGCCCAGCACGTCCGCGAGATCCTGAAGGACGAGCAGGAGCACCTCGTCGATCTGGCGACCGCCCTCGGCGAAGATCCACCGGATGTCGGTGCGCGCGGCTGAGGTCGGGTTGCGGCTCGGCCGGCCGGTTAGGCCGGCGGAGCCGCGGCCGGGACCAGCACGACGGGCCGGCCGCCGCCCCCGATGACGGCTCGCGCCGGCTCGCAGTCGCAATCACCCCGCGGTGAGTCGGTCCGGAAGACCATGACCGCCATGTCGTAGCGCCGTTCGAGCGACTCCACGATCCGCTTGGCGGGATAGAACCCGACGTCGGCATAGGCGGCGCTGGGCACGCCTCGCGCCCGGATCTGGTCCGCCAGCCCGTCGAGGTAGCGCGCCGCCGATCGTCTCCGTTCCTCGAGCTTGGCATTGGGCACATCGAGGTCGTCCGGATCGGGCTCCACCACCTGATAGAGAGTGACGTGACCCTGCAGGATCATGGCGAGGGTCGAGGACCAGGCAACGGCGACCTCCGCACCTCGCATGCCGTCGAGCGCCACCAGGATCCGGCGGAGCGGGCGGGGGGGCGGCACCGGAACTCGCCCGAGACCGGGTGGGGTCAACAATACCGGGACGCCCATCGACCGGACCACGTACTCGGCGACCGCCGGCACTCGGGGCGCGGCCTCGGTCCGATCCTGGCTCGCCGCCATGACGACCAGATCCGGCCAAGCCCGCTCGACGGCCCGAACGATCGACCCCAACGGGGATGCCGATCTTTCCGCGGCGCCCTGGTCCGCTTCCCGGGGCCCTCCCGTCGCTCCGGCCGGCGCGACCATCGGGAGGAGGCGCAGACTGGCCTTGGCCCGCCTGGCAATGCCCACTCCGTAGGCAAGCGCGCCGCCGAGGATCGAGCCCTCGTCGAGCACGACCAGCACGGTTCCGACCATCGGAGCGGCCGGCGGGACCTCGGCCAGCGGATAGTTCCGGCCGGGCTTCGCCAGCCGGCCGGTCGCGACCGGTCCCGGCCGCTCGGCCTCCGGCGGGTTCCTGGAACGGGTGGCGAGGGGAGGCTCCGCCCCCCCCGCTCGGCCGCCCTCCCGGTCCCCGATCGCTACCATCGCCGATTGGCGGCGACGACTGGTCGCCGTCATACCACTCGTCGCCCCTGGATCACGCGGATCACGATCACGACCAGCGCGATGACCAGCAGGATGTGGATGAACCCGCCCAGCGTGTAGGACGACACCATCCCCAGCAGCCACAGCACGATCAGCAGGACAGCAATGGTCTCGAGCATAATCTCCTCCCGTGGAGTCGACCGGCGGGTACCGGTCGGGTAGCTATCGCACCTTCATCCGTGAGGCGGGGATGTCGCCCGCCGGCTCCGATGCGGAAGCGACATCCTCCGCGCCGGTGGCCTCGAGGATCGCGGTCGCCTTGGCCCGCCAGTTGGGGTCGTCGGCGTGCACCGAAAGGAGGATCCGCCCGCCCCGCACCAGACCCTCGTAGCGCTTGGCTTCGAACTCGGGAATCCCGAGGCCGACGAGCGCGCCCGTCAGACCGCCCACCGCGGCGCCGACGCCCACGCCCGTGAGCATGGCGACGATCGGGCCGGCCGCCACCAGCGGACCCAGACCCGGAATGGCGAACGCGCCGATGCCAGCCAGCCACCCCAGCGTGCCGCCCGCCAGGCCGCCGGTCAGACCACCCGCCGCCGTGCCTTCCGGCGCCTTGGTGTTCTTCTCGTGAGCGAAGTCCTTGGTGGATTCGTCGGTCGGCATCAGGACCGAAACGTCACCGGGCCGAAATCCGGCCGCGCGGAGCGTGTCGACCGCCCGCTCGACCTGGAGTCGGCTGGCGTAGAGCCCGAAGACTGCCTTGCTGGACATGAGTCCCGTCCCTTCCATGAGGGTGATTCGATCAACGCACCAACAGATACAGACCTACCCCGGCGATGCCGGCACTGACGATGGTGATCGTCGACTCGTCGGCGATCAGACCCGCGACCACCCCGGCGCCGCCGGCGATGAGGAGGGCCAGAGGTCCGCGGCGGCTGGGATGCGCGACGAAGACCGTGTCCTGGCTCGCGACGTGGGTGCCCGGCGCCAGCGGGGTCCACGCCCGGCGAATGCCCCGCGGCTCGGTCGGTCCCGACCCGCCGGTCGAGTCCGGGGCGGTCCACCGGGGCTCACCACCCGGTCTCGCCGGGGAGGTGTTCGCCGGCGCACCGAGGTCCCGCGGCGCCACCGTTTGAGCGCTCACTCGAGCCGCTCCGCCCGCCATCAGTACCGCGACCCCCGCCGCGATGATCCATTGCATGCCCACCTCCCGTCGATGAAGTCCGAAGCGCGCCATCCTGGCAAAGCGAAGGCCACTCGTCCCGACTGGCCGTTCTCCCCGCGGAAGCCTCGCTCTGCAGCACCGGCACCGCCCGACTCCGTGTTTCGATCCGGACCGGAACGCACGAGCGCCGGTGGATCAGCCGTGCCGGCGAATCGCGGCGACCAGCTCGGCCTTGCTCATCTCGCTCCGGCCCTCGATCCCCAGCTGGCGGGCTCGGTTTCGGAGTTGGTTGGCGGTGCGCTCTTCGAGGGCCGCGCTCGGATTACCGGTGCCCTGGCTGCGTCGGCTCGGCGTGCGCCCCTCTCGTCGCCGATGCTGATTGACGGTGCGGCCCGCGATGGCCTTGGCCCGACTCGGGGTCCGCCCCAGCTCCAGCTCCGACTCCTTCACGTGCTCGAATTGCCGCTGGTCCTTCTCCGACCATTGGGGTGACATGTCGCTCCTCCTATCTCTCAGGAGATATGGATCGCCAAACCCGGCCGTCCGACGTTCGACGACACGAGTCGGCGGTGTCCGTCCATCCATCTCGGTGACGGCGATCGGCCTCGTCGCGACCACATGAGATCTCGCGGCGACTCGGAGCGCATCCCGGGTCACGCCTGTCGACGGACCCGACGTCGGCCGCTGTGCAGCTTCGCTCCAGCGGCGGCGTCACCTTGGCAGTCCGTCCAATTGGGGAGGAAGCATGACGGTTGTCGCCGACCTCACGCGGTTTCGATCCACCCGCTCGTCCGATCAGCTGCCGCCCTTGGAGGCGCCGCGCGGCACGCTGCGGGTTCTCGTCATCCATGACGAAGCGATGATCCAGCGCGACGTCGATGCCGGTCTGTCACCGCTCGGTCACGACGTGATCAGGGCCAACGGGTTCGAGCACGCCCGCGTCGTCCTCGAGCGGCTGCCGGTCGACCTGGTGCTGATCGGCTTGTTCCTGAACGGGGAGTCCAGCCTCCGGTTGATCCCGGAGATTCTCACCGTCGACCCGGCGGTGCCGGTGGCGCTGATGACCGAGACCGGCGGAATCGGGTCGGCGGTCGAGGCGATCCGCCAGGGCGCGTTCGACTACCTGACCACGCCGATCGCCGAGCCGGAGCTCCGGGCACTGGTCGCCAGGGTCATAACCCGCCAGAGCCACCGCCTGGCGCCCCCGATCGCCGGGTCAGGCACGTCGCCGGCGCCGCTCCTCGCCAGCTCGCACCCGGGCATGACCCGGGCGCTCCAGGTGGCGTACGAGGTCGCGCAGCTCGACGCGACGGTGCTGATCACGGGCGAGACCGGCACCGGCAAGGGCGTGCTGGCCCGGGCGATCCATCAGTGGAGCCCGCGGGCCAACGGCCCCTACGCCATGGTCAACTGCCCGGCCCTGTCGGCCGAGCTCCTCCGGAGCGAGCTCTTCGGCCACGTCCGGGGCTCTTTCACGGGGGCGGTCGGCACCAAGGTCGGCACCATCGAATACGCCGATGGCGGGACCTTGTTCCTCGATGAGATCGGCGAGATGGCGCCGGAGATCCAACCCCGGCTGCTCTGTTTCCTGCAGGACCTGACCTACGAACGGGTGGGCGATCCGGAGCCGCGCCAGGCCGACGTCCGAGTGGTGGCCGCCACCAACGGCGACCTCGGCCGGGCAGTGACCAATGGGAGGTTCCGCGACGACCTGTACCACCGGCTGAACGTGGTTCCGATCGAGCTGGTGCCATTGCGATCCCGGCGGGACGACATTCCCGCTCTCGCGAATGCGTTCCTCCAGTGGGCGGCGGCGCGGTACCGGAAGCCGGTGGAGGCGTTCACCGAGGACGCGATGGACAGCTTGATCCGGCAACCGTGGCGCGGCAACATCCGCGAGCTCCAACACGTGGTCGAACGGGCCGTGATTCTGGCGCGAGGCAGTCGAATCCCAGTCTCTCTCCTGCCCCGCTCCGGCCGTGACGTGCTCGACGCCATCGGCGGCACCGGGACCGACGGCGATCGGCCGACCCTCAAGGGCCTGGAGGAGCGGTACATTCGCCACGTGCTCGAGACCACGACCTCGATCGAGCAGGCGGCCGAGGTGCTCGGGGTGGCACCGTCGACCCTCTGGCGGCGTCGCCGCCGGTTGGGTATCTGAGTCACGACGCCTCCGGCCCGGCCTGACCCGGGTGGCTCCCGAAGGCGAACAGATCCGCGTCGGCGTCGCCGTCACCGGTGATCAACCCGCGGAGGATCTGGGCACCCAGCATGGCAAAAGTGATCCCGTTGCCCCCGTAGCCCAGGAGCGCATAGCATCGCGGCGCCCCCGGAACCGCGCCGATGGTCGGCAATCCGGACGCCGAATCGCCGAAGCTCGCGCCCCAGGCGCACTCGGGCGTCGGGTCGAGGTGAGGGAACAGGGATGCCAGGCGGTCCATCAGCGCTCTGGTCTTGGCGGGCAGAAGTGCGTCTCGCGCCGCCGGGTCGGCCACGCACTCGTCTTCGCCGCCACAGATGACCCGCCGCCCCGGGCCGGTCCGGAGATAGAGATATGGCCGGCTCGCTTCCCAGATCAGACTGCGCCGCCACCAGAGGCCGTTCCGCTGGGGCCGGGTCGTGATGACCCAGGTCGAGACCACCCGATGGCCATCGTTCGGCACGCCGTCGGGCAAGTCGTAGCCGGTCGCATAGACCAGATGACGAGCCCGGATGGTCGGTCCATGCCGGGTGGCGGCGAGGACGTGGTCCGGACCCGGAGCAACTCCGACAACGTCCACCGGCGTGTGCAGCACGCCGCCGCCTTCGATGGCTCGCCGGAGAAAACCGACCGCCAGCCGACGCGGGTCGGCGGTCATGGCCCCGAAGCCGAGGAGCGCCGCCCGGCCAGCGACTCCGGTCCGCGTCTCGACCTCGAAAGGCGCCAGCACCTCGCAGTCGAAGCCGGCCCGCCGGCGCTCGCGAGCTTCCGCCGCCAATCCTGCGGCGTCGAGCTCGGTCCCCTCGAGGTAGAGGCTCGGTCGGGGCTGAACATCGGCGAGAAGGCCAAGCCGCTCGCTCCGCTCGCGGAGGGCGGCCACGGCCAGGTGGGAGCGACGCCAGGCTCGCTCCGCTCGGTCCCGCCCCAGGTCCCGACTCAGCTCGGCCAGCGGCCGGTCGGTCGCGTAGAGCAACAGGGCGGTCGAGGCGACGGTCGACCCGTGGGCCGGCGCCAGGCGGTCGACGACCCGCACCCGAAGCCCGGCGCTGACCAGGGACTCCGCCACGACCGCCCCCGAGATGCCGGCGCCGACCACCAGCGCGTCGGTGGTGACGTCCCGCTCGAGGACTTCCGTCGGTAGGGGCTTGAGACGGGTGCGCTCCCAGATCGGGCGCCCGGTCCGGAGCTGCCGGATCCAGGCGGCGCGGGCCCTCGCCCGCCCGGGCGGCACACTGGGCGGCGCGGCGGTGGTCATGCGGCGGGCGTATCGGTATCGGCCAGGCCGCCGGCCAACTCCGTCCGGGCCCGATCGGCCAGCGCCGCGTACCGGTCCCGGAAGGCGTCCAGCGCCTGCTCGTCGAGCTCCTCGAGATCGAGGAGGGCGTTGTGGGCCCCGGAAGTGACCCGGATCAGCTCGTCCAGCTTGACCTGGATGGCAGCCGTATCGCGACCCTGGGTGTTCTGAATGAGGAAGACCATCAGGAAGGTGACGATCGTGGTGCTCGTATTGATCACCAGCTGCCAGGTATCGCTGAAATGGAAGACCGGTCCGGCGGCCGCCCACGCCAGGATGGCGACGAGGGCGATCGCGAACGTCACCGGGCGGCCGGCATACCGAGCCGCAGCCTTGGCCAGGGTGGCGTACCAACTGACGCTCGGCATCAGTGGGCTCCGCCGCGGGAGCCCGGCCGCTGACCCGTGGGCCGACCGACCGGTGACGGTCGCGGTGCCATCCGTCAGCGAGGGCGGCTCGGGATCTCGGCCTGCCGCTCGACCCAATCGTCGACTTCGGCCTTGACCGCCTGCTTGGCCTTGCCGTAGCGCTCCTGGATGATGCCCTCGAGCTGCTCGCGCCGGCCGTCGATCCGATCCAGATCGTCGTCGGTCAGCTCGCCCCACTTCTCCCTGACCCGGCCGCGGAACTGCTTCCAGTTGCCCTTGATCTGATCCCAGGCCATCTCGCCCTCCTACCAGGCTGGTGGTAATGGAGCCGCGGACTCGCTCCCCGGCTGCCACCGAGGATCAAGGCAGGAAACGTTCCAATGAGGGCACCGCGGTCATGCGCCGTCTTTGCCCGTAGGGAGGCGACCCCGGCGCGATCCCGACCCGATGGACCGTGTTGCGGGGCGTTCAGCGATGCACGATGACCGCGGGTGGCGGGATTCGGCCTCGTCCATGGCTAGGATCGAAGCTGATGCAGCAGGTCGTCGAGGTCGAGCCGCTTGGCCTGCTCCCGGATGGCGGCCTCGACGCGGGGAAAGAGCTCCGTGGCCTCCCCGCGGAACCGGGTGAAGAGCCCGCGGAGATCTTCCCGGGAGAGCCGGCGGCCCTGGGCGTAGTACTGCTTGGCGGCATGCCCCATGGCGTAGGTGGCGGCGAAGGTGAGAGCCCCTCCGGTCGCCGTGCCCGCGATCGACCCGACCCCGTGCCCAAGCATCCCGCTCAGCAGCCGGCGGGCCGTGCCTTCGAAGACCTGCGCCGCGGCCCCGATCCCCATCACCCCGGCCAGATCGGTGATCTGGTCGGCATCGAGCCTCTGTCCGAAGTCCGAGCCGATCCGATAGACCATCCGCCCCTGAACCGGCACGATGGCGAGGCTGGCGAGCGCCTGGGGCAGGAGCTCGAGGGCGGCCGCGAGGATCGAGGTCTTGAGGATCAGGTCGTCGAGGGCCTCGTCGTCGGAGACGACCGGTAACCCGGCCTGCGACGGCCTCGGAAGGGTGGTCCTGGGCACGTCAGCCAGCGATGGGCCGGGAGCCGAGACCGGGGTAGCCGCGAGAATCTGGGCGGCATGGTGGACGGTCGTGGTCTCGGCATCGTCGAGGTGGAGACTGAGCCGGAGGTCCGCCAGGAAGGCCTTCTCCCGTTCATCGGCGACCCCGTCGGCATGGCAGACGGCGACCGCCATTTCGTACGCCTTTTGCCGCACCGCCGGATCCTGGAGGCCTTGGGCCAGGTCGGTCAGGCGGACCTTGCCGGCCAGGACCTGCCGGGCGATTGCCCCGTACTCGGCGCTCCCGCCCAGCTCGATCGCGATCCGCTCGAGCTCCGCCGCCTCTTCCGGCTGACGCTTGCCGTCGGCCAGCGCGGCAATGAGGGCGATGGCGGTAATCGCGTCGCGATCCTTCGCGTCCATGGGGCCTCCTCCGAGGTGGCGATGGGTCCGCGAGCCAAGATAGCGCGGCCGGCGGCCTCCGGGGGCGCAATTGACACTCCCCGTCCAGGGAATGTAGTGTTCCGCCCTGGAAGGGGAGTAGCTCATCCGTCGAGACAGGCGGACGGTGCGATCGTCAAGACTGTCGGCTGGAGCAGCCGGCACACTCGCGTCGGGCGGATCGACCCGCTCAGGCAAGACCTTCGTCCAGCGCCGATCCGGTGGTCGGATCTCGCGCTCGGGACGGGGGTCTTTTTCGCACCGGGAGGTTCGGGAGGACGACATGAACAACGTCAAGACGTTCCACCCGCCGACCGAGGAACGGATCGCGCGGCTGATGGCTCGATCCTCGGACGCTGATTGACCAGTCACCACCCGGCGATCTGGGCCGTCTTCGGCGCCCTGATCGCCGGCCTCCTGGTCGTCGACCTGTTCGTGATCGGACGGGCGCGCGCGTCGCACGGCACCCGGACGCTCGCCCGGTGGACCGTCGCCGTGGTGGCGGCAGCGCTCCTGTTCGGCGGCTACGTGTTCCTGGTGGGGGGTCCGCAGAAGGCCCTCGAGTACTACGCCGGCTACCTGATCGAGCTCTCGCTCTCGGTCGACAACCTGTTCGTCTTCCTGCTGATCTTCCGCTACTTCGCCGTGCCCACCGCGTCCCAGACCCGGGTCCTGATGTGGGGGGTAGTGACCGCGATCGTGCTCCGCGGCTTCATGGTCCTCGCGGGCGTGGTGCTCCTGGCCCGGTTCGAGTGGATCATCTACCTCCTCGGCGCGGTCCTGGTGTTCACCGCGGTCAGGATGCTCCGCGACGAGGACATCCAGGTCGCCCCGGAACGGAACCCCCTGGTCCGGCTGGCCCGGCGGGTCCTTCCCATCACCAAGCGCTATCACGACGACGCCTTCCTGATCAAGCGCTCGACCGGGCTCCTGGCCACCCCCCTGGTCCTGGTGCTCCTGGTGGTGGAGTGGAGCGACGTCACCTTCGCGATCGACAGCATCCCGGCGATCTTCTCGGTCACCCGCGACCCCTTCATCGTCTTCAGCTCGAACATCTTCGCGGTCCTCGGGCTCCGGGCGATGTTCTTCGTGCTGGCGGACCTGATGAAACGGTTCGTCTACCTCAAGCCGGGCGTCGCGGTCATCCTCGGCTTCGTCGGGGTCAAGATGCTGCTCAGCGCCTGGCTCCATCCGCCGGTGGCCCTGTCGCTGGGTGTGATCCTCACGATCCTGGTGGTGGCCATCCTGCTCTCGGTCCGGAAGGCTCGTCGTGCACGTGGCCTTGTTTCGAACGACACGGACCCCTAGCTTATGCGCGTCATGAATCGCGTCACGTCCACTACCCCGCATGTCGTCACCGACGGCCTCAAGGCCGGCGGCACGTCGAAGGCCATGCCCAAGCGCACTGGTCGAGGCGGGGTTCGGGCGTCGTAGCGCGAAAGCGCCATCACCACGACCGAGGCCCCGCCGCACCGACCGTGCGCGGGGCATTTTCGTTATGGACCCGATCGAACTCACCCGAGAACTCTGTGCCGTCTACTCGCCGAGTGGCGAGGAGGCGGCCGTCGTCGACCTCGTGGCCGGCAGGTTGGCCGAGGCCGGCTGGACGGTCACTCGCCAACCGGTCAGCCCGGGCCGGCACAATGTCTTTGCCGTCCTCGACCCGCCGGTGGTGGTGTTCTCCACCCACCTCGACGTGGTCCCGCCCGAGCTTCCTCTGTCCGAGGACGACGAGTGGCTCTACGGACGGGGTGTCTGCGACGCCAAAGGCGTCGCGGCGACGATGATCGCCGCCGCCGAGCGGCTCCGGGCCCGGGGCGAGCGGCGGATCGCTCTCCTCTTCACGGTGGGTGAGGAGGTCGGCTCCGACGGCGCGAAGGCGGCCGACGCGCTCGAGCCCCGGGGTCGCTATCTGATCAACGGCGAGCCGACCGAGAACCGACTTTCCGTCGGTCAAAAGGGCGCCCTCCTCATCCGGCTCGAGGCCCGGGGCAAGGCCGCCCACTCGGCCTATCCCGAGCAGGGGCACTCCGCGGTCGACGCGCTTCTCGACACCATCGAGCGGATCCGGAAGGTCGACCTGCCTCCCGATCCGCTGCTCGGCCCCTGGACGCTCAACATCGGCACCATCTCGGGCGGGGTCGCGGTGAACGTGATCCCGCCGGCGGCTGAAGCTCAGCTCTTCTTCCGCACCGTAGGCGACACGGCGCCGCTGCACCGGGCGGTGGCCGGCTGCCTGGCCCCGGGGGTCACCGCCATCAGCGTCTTCGAAACGCCGTCGGTCCGGGCCCCAGCGCCCGACGGATGGGAGACCACCGTCGTGAGCTTCGCCTCCGACCTCCCCCATCTTCCCAGCTTCGGGGTCGGGTACCAGATGGGTCCCGGCACCATCCTCGTCGCCCACACCGCCAACGAGCGGATCCGGAAAGCCGAGATCCGGGACGGAGTGGACCAGTACGTGAAGCTCGCCCAGCAGCTCCTGGCCCAGGAGGCCGCCCGATGAGCCGTCTTCCCGTCGCGGTGCTCGGCGCCACCGGCACGGTCGGCCAGAAGTTCATCCGTCTGCTCGCCAACCACCCCTGGTTCCAGGTCACCGTCGTGACCGCCTCGCCCCAGAGCGCGGGCAAGCGCTACGCGGACGCCGCCCATTGGCGGGAGCCGGTCCCAATCCCCGAGGCCGTGGCCGATCTGGTCGTTCTGCCGAGCGATCGGCCGGTCGAGGTGGCCGTGGCGTTCTCGGCGCTCGACACCGCCGCGGCCGGGCCGATCGAGCCGGTCTGGGCCGAGGCCGGCGCCGCGGTGGTCACCAACGCCGCCCCGTACCGGATGGACCCGGCCGTCCCGCTCCTGGTGCCCGAGGTGAACCCGGGACACGTGGGGCTGCTGGCAGCCCAGCGGAAGGCCAAGGGCTGGCCCGGCGCGATCGTGGCCAACCCCAACTGCACCACCGCCGGGCTGGTGGTAGCCCTGGCGCCCCTGCACCGGGCCTTCGGCGTGAACCGGGTGTTCGTCTCGACCATGCAGGCCATCTCCGGGGCCGGCTGGCCCGGGGTGGCGTCGCTCGACATCCTTGGCAACGTGATCCCGTTCATCAAGGGCGAGGAGGAGAAGGTCGCCCAGGAAACCCGGAAGATCCTCGGCCACTTGGCGGGCGACGCCATCCGGGAGGCCGAGATCGTCTCCAGCGTCCACTGCAACCGAGTGGCGGTGCACGACGGGCACACGGAGACCGTCTCCGTCGGGCTGGCTCGCCCGGCCACGGTGGACGAGGCCCGCGCGGCGATCGCGTCCTGGCGTCCCGATCCCAAGGTGGCGGCGCTGCCCAGCACGCCGGCCCGGCCCCTGGAGCTCGACGACCGGCCCGACCGGCCCCAGCCGCTTCTGGACCGGGACCGGGGCGCCGGGATGACCGCGACCGTCGGCCGGCTCCGGCCCTGTCCGCTGCTCGACCTCAGGTTCGTGGTGTTGAGCCACAACACCGTCCGGGGCGCCGCCGGGGCCGCGATCCAGAACGCCGAGCTGCTGGTGGCCTCCGGCGAGGTAAAGCAATGATCGTCTGCAAGTTCGGCGGGACTTCGGTCGGCACCGCCGACGCGATCGGCCGGTTGGTGGAGATCGTCCGGGGCCGCCAGGCCGAGCGGCCGCTGGTGGTGGTATCCGCCCTCTCGGGCATGACGGACGCGCTCCTCCGGATCGTGGGCCTGCTGGCCGAGGGCGATGGCGCCCCGGTCGAGTCGCAGGTCGGCGAGCTGGTGGCGCGCCACGAGCGGACCGCGGCCGAGCTCGGCCTCCCGGCCGACGCGGTCGGCCCGATCGTGGCCGAGGCGATGCTCTTCCGGCAGTGGCTGGGCGAGCGGGTCGGGCGGACCCTGGGGCCCGCCGACCGGGACGAGCTGGTCCGCCGGGGCGAGCTCTGGAGCTCGTGGCTGGTGGCCGCGGCGCTCCAGGCCCGTGGGGTCCCCGCCGAGTGGGTCGACGTGACCCGGGCGATCCGGACCAACGACGAGTTCACCCGGGCCATCCCCGACCTGGCGGCCATCGGACGGCTCGCGCCGGCGGTGTTCACCCCGCTGCTCGATGCGGGCCGGGTCCCGGTGACCCAGGGGTTTCTCGGCGTGACCGCCGACGGCCGCGCCACCACCCTCGGCCGGGGCGGCTCCGACTACACCGCCGCCCTCCTGGGCTCGGCGTTAGGCGCGGCCCGGGTGGAAATCTGGACCGACGTCGACGGGATCATGACTGCCGACCCGCGAATCGTCCCCGGCGCCCGGGTCCTCCCGGTCGCCAGCCACGTCGAGGCGGCCGAGCTGGCCACCTTCGGCGCGAAGGTCCTTCATCCCGCTACCCAAGCGCCCCTCGTGGAGGCGAAAATTCCCTGCATCGTGCTCAACAGCTTTGCGCCCGACCGGCCGGGCACGTCGGTGCTGTCGGGCGTCCGGCCCGAGCCCGTCGGCGAGTCGCCGGTCCGGGCGATCTCCTGGAAGAAGGGCGTCACCGTCGTCAACGTCCGGGCCGCCCGGATGCTCGGCGCGGTCGGTTTCATGCGACAGCTCTTCGAGATCGTGGAGCGCTACCGGGCCTCGGTCGACGTGGTGGCCACCAGCGAGATCAACGTCTCGCTCACCCTCGACGACCCGAGCCACGTCGGTCCGATCGCGGCCGAGCTGGCCCGGCTGGGCGAAGTGACGATCCACGAGCACCGCGCCATCGTCGCGGTGGTGGGGGTCGGTCTCCGAGGCACCAAGGGGCTCTCCGGGCGGATCTTCAACGCCATCCGGGGAATCAACGTCGAGATGATCTCGCAGGGCGCCTCGGAGATCAACGTGACCCTGGTGGTCAAGGAGGAGGACGGACCGACCGCGGTCCGGCTCCTCCACGACGAGTTCTTCGGACGGGAGGCCGCCTGAGATGCGGATCGCCATCGTGGGCACCGGGCGGATGGGGCAGGCGGTGGCGACCGAAGCCGCCGCCCGCGGCCACGAGGTCGTGGCCCGGATCGGCCGGACCGACAACCCGAACGGCACCGGGCTGACTCGCGAGCGGCTGGCGGCCGCGGAAGTCATCGTCGAGTTCACCCGGCCGGACACGGTCGTCGCCAACCTGGAGCGGCTGATCGGGCTCGGGATCCCGGTCGTGACCGGCACCACCGGCTGGGGAGCCGACCTCCCCCGGCTCACCTCGCTGGCGCAGTCGCAGGGCGGCACCCTCCTCCACGCCGCCAACTTCTCTCTCGGTCTCCAACTCCTGCTCGAAGCCGCCCGAACGTTAGGCGCCCGCCTGGCCAACCGGCCGGAGCTCGACGCCGGCCTGTTCGAGCAGCACCATCGGAAGAAGGTCGACGCCCCGTCGGGCACCGCGCTGGCCATCCAGGCGGCGCTCCGCGGCGTCGATCCCGGCCGCGCATACCCCATCACCTCGGAGCGGCTGGGCTGGATCCCGGGGACCCACCGATTGTCCATCGACGGCGAGTTCGAGACGCTCACCCTCACCCACGCGGTCCGCGACCGGCGGGTCTTCGCGGCCGGCGCGGTCACCGCGGCCGAGTGGCTGGTGGGGCGGCGGGGCGTCTTCACCTTCCAGGACGTGCTCAGAGGAGCGGACGCATGACGACCTTTCGTGGGTGCGGGACCGCGCTGGTGACCCCGATGACCGAGGGCGGCGCGGTCGACGTCGACGCGCTCAACCAGTTGGTGGACTTCCAGATCGAGCAGGGGATCGACTTCCTGGTGCCCTGCGGTTCCACCGGAGAAGCCGCCACGCTCACTCAGGAAGAACGAGTTCTGGTCGTCTCGACGGTGGTGGCCAGGGCCGGCGGCCGGGTGCCGGTCGTGGCCGGGTCCACCAGCTCGAGCACCCAAGCGGTCGTCGACGAGGTCCGTCTCCTGTGTGGCCTCGGGGTGGACGGCGTGATGTCGGCCACCCCGCCCTACAACAAGCCCACCCAGCTCGGTCTCGAGCGCCACTTCCAGACCATCGCCGACGCCGCCTCCAAGCCCCTCATCGTCTACAACGTGCCGGGCCGTACCGCCGTCAACATGCAGGCCCGCACGACCCTCCGGGTCGGGAGCCATCCCAACGTCGTGGCGGTCAAGGAGGCGAGCGGCGACCTCAATCAGATCGCCCACGTCCTGGCCGAGCGGCCCGACGGGTTCGACGTGCTCTCGGGCGATGACGCGATGGCGCTGGCGGTGATCGCGTTAGGCGGAGAGGGCCTGATCTCGGTCGTCTCCAACGAGGTTCCCCGGCTGATGGCCGACCTCGTGGCCGCGGCCCGGCAGAGCGACCTGCCCCGGGCCCGCGAGCTGCATTTCCGGGTCCAGCCCCTGATCGACGCCAACTTCATGGAGACCAATCCCTCGCCCGCCAAGGCCGCGTTGGCCCTGATGGGCCGGATCACCAACACCGTCCGGCTTCCGCTGGTCACGGTCGCCGCCAGCACCGAAGCGATGCTGGCCCGGGCCCTCGGGCTGGCCGGCGTGGAGGTCGGGGCCCGATGAGAGTCCACGATCCGAAATCGCTCCAGGCCGACATCGAGCGCTACGCCGCCGGGTTCGAGCCGGCCGAGGCGGGCGCCGCCCGGACCGCCTTCGAGCGGCTGCGCGACGCCCTCGAGAGCGGACAGGTCCGCGCCGCCGAGCGTCAGGCCGACGGCCGCTGGACGGTCAACGGTTGGGTCAAGCTCGGCATCCTCCTCGGATTCCGCCTGGGCCGGACCGAGGCGGTGGAGTCGAGCCCCCCGTTCGGGTTCGTCGACAAGGACACCTATCCGATCCAGCGGCTCCATCCGGGGGCCGGCGTGCGGGTGGTGCCGGGCGGCTCGTCGGTCCGGGCCGGCGCCTATCTGGCGAGCGGCGTGGTCTGCATGCCGCCGATGTACGTCAACACCGGCGCCTGGGTGGGCGAGGGCACGATGATCGACAGCCACGCGCTGGTCGGCTCGTGCGCCCAGATCGGGAAGCGGGTTCACCTCTCCGCGGCAGCACAGGTCGGCGGGGTGCTGGAACCGGTGGGCGCCTTGCCGGTGATCATCGAAGACGACGTCCTGGTGGGTGGTAACTGCGGGGTGTACGAAGGGACGATCGTCCGGGAGCGGGCGGTGCTGGCGCCGGGCACGATCCTGACCGGGGCGACGCCGGTGTACGACCTGGTCCGAGACGCGGTCTACCGGCGGGAGGGCACCGCGCCGCTCGAGATTCCGGCCGGCGCGGTGGTGGTGCCGGGATCGCGTCCGGTCAAACAGGGGGCCGGGGCCCGGGAGGGGATTTCGGTGTACACCCCGGTGATCGTGAAGTACCGGGACGCGAAGACCGACCGGGCCACGGCGCTGGAGGAGGCGCTCCGGTAGGCGGACCCGTCAGGTTCCGCCAACTCGCACGCCACGCGGCAAGGCTACCCCGTACTACCGCATCGTCGTCACCAACGGGCACCTCTCACATTGGCGCGGGATCGCGACGTGGGTGACCTGGATCTCGGCGAGCTCGCGGGAATCCGATCGCACAGGTGCCCCCGTCGCCCGAGCGAAGTCGTCGACCGGGACCCAGGCCTGCCCCTCGGCCTGAACCACACCCGAGCTGATCACCACCGAGCGTCCGGCCGCCGCCAGCTTCGGGTTGAGCTGGAGCCAGGCCCCCTCCACCTTGGCATCCTTGTCCGAGCCATCCATCGCGGGAATCGCGAGCAGCGTTGGAGGACGGAGCGCCAAGCCGGGCTCGAGGGTGCGACCGCCGGACACCAGTTCCGCTACGGCCTCCAGCGGCAGGAACAACCGTTCCTTGTACTTGCCGCAGGCATAGGCCCGGCGTCCCCAGCTCGACTCGACGACCACCTGACAGGCCCAGGGGGCCGGGCGCGGCGGCGTCGCGGCGGCAGAGAACAGCACGATCGTGGCGAGCGAGATGGTGTTCATCCGTGGCATGAGAGGCCTCCCTGAGGTGGGCGCCGGCGCCAACTGCGTCTCCCCAACGGGCCGGCTTGGCGGAGTGGTTACCAGGTGGCGTCGAAGAGCGACAAGACCAGCCGGTCCACCGGCGCGAAGTCGTCGGTGAGCAGGATCGGACGGCGGGCGGTCAGGAACGCCCCCAGTTCTGGCCGGCTCAGCACCCTCCCCCGATGCCGGCAGGGAGCGCACCCGCGGAGGCGCCGCGTCAGGTCACCGGCCACCTGGTCACGTCGAGTGGCGAGGACGAGATAGCTGTCACGCAAGTCGCGGCGCCCCGATCGTTCGTGGGCCCAGAGCATCGTGCGCTCGCGGCCAAATGCCCGCCGGATCGTGAAGGCGACGGCCGGGAGGAACTGACCGGAATCGAACCGGTCCAAGACGTGGACCACGAGGACGCCCCGAGGCGTCAGCAGCTCCCGAAGGCGCTGGTAGAACTCGAGAGTGGCCACGTGATAGGGGACCGCCAGGTCGTTGAAGACGTCGACGACGATCAAATCGTAGGGTCGGCCGTCGAAGTGAGAGACGAACCAGCGAGCATCTTCGTTGATGGTGCGGATCGCTGTACTGGCGCCGAGGCCGAGGTGGTCGGTCGCCACGCGGGTCACGGCGGGGTCGATCTCGACGACGTCGATCGGATTGCCCGGGTACCGCGCCTCGAGGTAGCGCGGGAAGGTGTACCCCCCACCACCCAGAAAGAGGGATCGCGGCCCCCGCCCACCCGCGCCCCTACTCCAGACCGTGACCAGGTCCGCCACCCCTTGCAGGTAGTCGTATACCAGAAAGGTCGGGTCCCGGACATCCGTGTACGAGTGGATCAGGTGATCGAGACTCAAGACCTGCAGCGGTCCCCGCCCGTCTGCGCGGGTGTATTCGTCGAGCTCGATGGTGAAGTAGTTGCTCTCCTCAACCAGCTCGGCACCCCGATCGCGGGCCGCAAGCCAGGACGACGTTCGGGCGCTCCCGGCGAGGCCGAAGACGACAGGAACGAGCAGGAGGCCCGCGAGGCGGTGTCGTCGGGCCGGGCGCGCGATCCCAACCGCGCAGAGCCCCAACCCCGTCAGCCCAGCGGCGATCCCGAGAAGGATGCTCCGCGTTCCAAAATGCGAGATGAGGACGAAGCCCGTCGCAAACGTCCCGACGATGGCGCCCAGCGTCGACAGGGCGGTGATGCGACCCACGATCGATCCGGTGGCGTCCAGGTCTCGGACCGCGAGACGGATCGCCACCGGGGTGATCGCCCCCAAGAGAAAGCAGGGGGCGAAAAACACGAACGCCGTGAGGATCGTGATCCGAAGCATGAGGCTGGTGGCCAACGGCACTGGACCGAGCCATCGGACCATCGGCACCACCACCAGGGCCGCCAGCCCGGAACCGATCAGCAACCAACCGAGACTTTCGTTGCGAGGCACTCGGTCCGCGAGGCGGCCACCCGCCAGCGCACCCGCGCTCAAGGCCGCCAGCACGACCCCGATGATGCTCGTCCAGGTGTAAAGGGAAACCCCGACAAACGGCGCCAGGATGCGACCTGCGACCAACTCGATGACCAGGGTACAGCCGCTCGCCACGAACGCGACGCTGGCCGAAATCCAGAGCTGCCATCTCGCGCCGGGACGACTCCCGACCGGGCCCATGGATCCCTCGATCGACCACGCCGGCAGGGCTCGATCCATCAGCGGTCGAGCCCCATCCCCGATTTCCAATGGAGAGGTGGCCCCTGATTGACGCCGACCACGGTCACCGACGTGGGGGACAGCAGAATCGGCCCGCTTGGCATGATTGTCTCCTCGGAGCCTGCCTCTCCCTTGAACGCGGCCAGGTCGCGGACTCCGCCACCCCCAAGGTCGCGTCCGTTCGGTCGGCGAGACCAGGCGGGCAGGCAATGGCTCACCTCGACCCGCCGGATGGACGATGGCACCTCGGAAGGATGGGGTCGGGGCATCGGCTCGCATGGGGCATGCCGACTTCCGGTTCAACGGTCGGAATGTCGGCATGGCTCACGCGCTGCGAAGGAGCTCCGGTCTAGATTCGCTCCCGCTCGAGGGCGAGCCGGGCCTCGGGATGTTCCGCCTGGCCCACGGCCCTGCGGCCGCCCGCGCCAGGGGCGGGTCAGGCCGGGCAGCGTCGGGGCCGGAGAGCCAGCGCTGGGAGAGGCACCTCTAGCGGACCTTCCGGCCCGAGACCGACCCCGCCACCACGATCGACTCTACCTGCCCCGCCCGATTCCTCGGGAACTCCACCGGGTAGCCGAGCTCCCGGAGGAAGTAGGTCGAGTCGGAATCGGCCAGGAGCTCCACCTTGCCCATCCCGATCGCCTGGAGATCGAGAAGCGCCTTGCCACCCTCGATCGTCACGATCGCCGCCAGCGGCTTCGGACCACCCATCTCGAGCTCGTACTCGCCGGCCAGTGGAGCGAGCGCCGCTGAGTCGCGGGCCAGTACCACTTTTTCCAGGGGGTGGTGACTCGGCCATCCATACTCCGCCGCGATGCTGGCGAGCAGCTCCCCAGCCAGGCGGTCGCCGCCGTCTCCGTTCGTCATGACTACCGCGCCCTGCCCCCGTTCGGCGAACGCCACGAACTCCGCCCGGAAGCCGATGTCGGCGCCACCGTGCGAGAACTCGAGGTCGGGTCCGGTCCCCGACACGTGGTAGCCGATCCCGAACCCGCTGTCGCTGAGCGGCGGCTGGACGGTGAACATCTGCTCGAGCGTCGCCCGGCTGATCAGCGGCGACGAGGCTCCGGTCCAGGTCCGTTCCAGCTCGAGCGCCAGGCGGGCCAGATCGGCCGGCGTCGTCCAGAGCCCCGCCGCGCTCATCTCGGGGTAGGTGTTGTACCGACCGGGGACCACCTCGCCCGCCCCGGTGTGCCCGCTGGCGGCGTTGACGGCGAAGGCCGCCGGGAGCGGCTGCTGGTAGGTGCTTCGCGTCATCCCGGCCGGGGCCAACACCAGGTCGTGCATCAGATCGGGAAACGGGCGCCCCATGACGTCGGTCACGACCAGCATCGCGACGGTGGTGCCCCCGCCGGAGTAGCGGGAGAGCCTGCCGGGAACGGTATCGACCCGGACCGGAGCGGTGTTGGCCGGCGGGCTCCCGTCGAGAATCTGGACTACCGTCGGCACCGAGTCGCCGGGAGGATATCCGGGGAACCCGTGCACCGTGAGGCCCGCCGTGTGGCTCAGGATCCGCCGGAGGGTCACCTTCTCGGTGGCCGTGAAGCGATTGTCCGGCACCTTCCACGAGGTGAGCAGGTCGTTGACGTTCCGGTCGAGGGAGAGCTTGCCGTCCTGAACCAGGCGCATGACCCCGACGGCGAACGTGGGCTTGCTGATCGATCCCGCCTGGAACACCGTGGCCGTGTCGATCGGATCGGTGCCGCCGGCCTCCTTGAGCCCGACCGCGCGCAACCAGACGATGCGGCCGCTGTCGATGACCGCGATGCTCACCCCCGGCACGTGGTAGTGCTCCATCCGCTCGCGCAGGGTCCACTGCATGGGAGGCTCACCCCGAATCGCCAGCACGGGAACGAGGCCGTCGAGCACCCGATCGATCCGGGCCTCGGGGCGCTCAGCCGGCATGGCAGTCCGACCGCCACAGCCCACCAGGGCCAAGGCCATACCCAGACTGGCCGCGAGATACGACCGACCGCTCATGTCACCGCCACCGTGCTCCGTTGCCACGCTGTGCTCCGAGTGGATGTCGATCGAAAAGTGCCCGCGCCATCCCGAATTGCCAATCGTCATGATGCCTGCCGAGCGCTCTAAGGCCCAGGGACTGGAATCGCCGAAACCTGGCTCCGCCATTCGCCGTATGACATTCGCTGTCCGAAGGCCTCTCGCGTCGCCGCCGATTCCACCCTCGGAACCTGTGACCATGATGGACTCCCGCGCCGGTCGTCGACTCCGGTTCGCGCCGCTCACCCTCCTGCTGGTCGTCCTCGGGGCCGGTGCGGTCGGGGCTCAGGCGCCGACTCGGGCCCGCACGGAGGCGCTGCTCGACTCGCTTGCCCGTGCCCCGGTCGCGGCCGGCCAGGTGGCCGGGCTCGCCGTGGCCGTCGTCCGGGGCCGCGACACGCTGCTGGCGCGAGGCTACGGATCGGCCGAGCTCGAGAACGCGGTGCCGATGACGGTCGAGCACGCTTTCCAGATCGCGTCGGTTACCAAGGAATTCACGGCGGCGGCCGTCCTCCTGCTGGTCCAGGAGGGGAAGCTGGGGTTGGACGACGACATCACCCGGTATCTGCCCGACGCCCCCACCCAGGGGCGACGGGTCACCATCCGGCAGCTGCTGTCGCACACCTCCGGGCTGGTCGACGTCCCCGACCTGCCGGCCTTCCAGTTTCTGAAGCGCCGGGACCTGCCGCCGGACTCCGTGATCGCGCTGGCGCAGGGAGAGCCGTTCTACTTCCCGCCCGGCGAACAGATGCGCTACAGCAACACCGGCTTTCTCCTCGCCGGAAAGCTGATCGAGACGCTGAGTGGCCGGCCCTACGCGGACTTCGTAGCCAACCGGCTGTTCCAGCCGACCGGGATGCGCCACTCCCGGTACTGCGACCCGCGGGCCCTGATTCTCCACCGCGCCAGAGGGTACGACTTCGCCCCGACCGGATTTCGGCCGGCGGAGTATATTAACCCGGTCATTCCATTCGCGGCGGGCGCGCTCTGCTCCACCGCGCTCGATCTGGTCGCCTGGACCCAGGCCCTCTTCGGCGGTCGGATCCTCGGGGCCGCCGCCCTCGCCGAGATGACCCGGCCTCAGACGCTCGCCGCCGGCCGCCAGACCCGGTACGGCCTCGGCATGGCGCTCGGGACCATGGCCGGCCATCGGGTCTTCCACCATGGCGGCGACATCCAGGGCTTCACGTCGTACCTCGCCTACTTTCCCGACGACTCATTGACCATCGCGGTGCTGATCAACACCCAGGGCCCGGTGCGCCCCGACCCGCTGGTGAGCCAAATCGCCGAAGCCGTGTTCGGTCCCACGCCGCCGACGGAGCACGCCCCGCCGGCCGACCTCACCCGTTTCGTGGGCGACTATGGAGACGTGAAGGTGCGGATGAGCGACGGTGGCCTGACGCTCCAACGAGGCCCCCAGCCATCGGTCGCGCTGCGATTCGCCGGCGGGACGACCTTCACCGACGGGCGAGCGCGATTCAGCTACGAACCGGCCGCGGGCCCGGCGGCCGCGATCTGGGCCGATCTGGTCTGGGCCGTCGTCCGCTGGCCCCGGACCGGCGGGACCCGGCCCTGACTCCACGGCGCCGGTCGAGCCTGGCGCCGCCGGGCCGGCTCCGACCGGCCGCCCGACCGGGCGGGCACGACCGGCCGCGAAGCGTTAAAATGATCCGGCACTCCGACCGTCAACTCCCAGCCTGGTGATCCCCCCATGCGCTTCACGACCCCGCTCCTGCTGGCGCTGCTCGTTCCGACCGTCGGTCGAGCCCAGAGCCGCTTCGAGAAGATCGTTCACATCGGCACGGTCGACTCGATCAAGTCGACGGTCCTGAAAGAGACCCGGCCGTACCTGGTCTATACCCCGCCGTCGTACGACGACACCACGACGACCCCGCAGCGCTACCCGGTACTCTACCTCCTCGACGGCGACGCGCACTTCCAGTCGGTCGCCGGCCTGATCCAGATCCTGGCCACCGGGGTCAACGGCACCTTCGTGTTCCCGGAGATGATCGTCGTCGCGATCCCCAACACCGATCGGACCCGCGACCTGACGCCGACCCACACCGAGATCGGATTCGACGGCAAGCCGACGCCGGCGTTCAAGACCAGCGGCGGGATGCCGAACTTCTTCCAGTTCATCCAGACCGAGCTGATCCCCAAGATCGAGTCGACCTACCGCACGATGCCGTACCGGGTGCTGGTGGGCCACTCGTTCGGCGGGATCGCGGTCGTCAACGCGCTCTATGCGATTCCCGAGACGTTCAACGCCTACGTGGCCATCGATCCGAGCCTCTGGTGGGACCACCAGGAGCTGCTCTGGAAGGCGCGACCGTACTTCAGCACCGCGCACCTCGCCGGCAAGGCGCTCTACGTGGGGCAGGCCAACACCATCAATCCGGCCGATACCACCGCGAACGTGCACTTCGACTCGATCATCCAGTTCAACGCCATCCTCGAGGCCTTCAACAACAGCGGCATCCGCTACGCCTACAAGTACTATCCCCACGACGATCACGGCTCCGTCCCGATGATCGCGGAGTACGACGCGCTCCACTTCATCTTCGACGGGTACAAGCTCCCCCTCCTCGAGCTCCTCGACCAGCCGCGGATCCTGACGACCCACTTCCAGGAGATTTCCGCCAAGCTGGGCGCGACCTTCACCCCGCCGGAGCACATGATCGGGCTGCTGTCCTTCTTTGCCGCGACCCAGGACACGGCCAAGGCGATCACCTTCGCCGAGATCCAGACGGAGGTGTACCCCAAGAGCTTCCGCGGCTACGACCGGCTGGGCGACCTCTGGGCGGGCAAGGGCGACCAGGCCAAGGCACGGAGCTACTACCAGCAGGCGCTCGCGCTGGTCTCGAACGGCAAGTCGATCCAGGAGAAGCTCGACAAGCTCAAGCCCTGACCCGTACCTTCCGAGGATGACCACCGTCCCGCTGCCCGACCGCGGCGCCGTCGTCCGCCGCGGTCAGCGGCTCACCTGGGCGACGATCCTTTACAACTGCCTGGAGGCGGCGGTGTCGGTGGGAGCCGGCCTCGCCGCCGGCTCCGTGGCGCTGGTGGGATTCGGGCTCGACAGCGTGATCGAGGTGTGCAGCAGCGTGGCGGGCCTCTGGCGGCTCCGGACCGACGCGACACCCGCGGCCCGGCACGGGGCCGAACGCGGCGCCCTCCGGATCATCGGGACGTGCTTCCTGCTGCTGGCGGCCTACGTGCTGGTGGACGCGGTGCGGACCCTGTTCCTCCGGGCTCACCCGGAGGAATCGAGCCTCGGGATCGTCATCGCGCTGGGCTCTCTGCTGGTCATGCCGTTTCTGGCCCGCGCCAAACGCCGGGTCGCCGCTCAGCTCCAAAGCGGCGCCCTGACCGCGGAAGCCCGCCAGACGGACTTCTGCTTTTATCTCTCTGTGATCCTGCTCGCCGGCCTCCTGCTCAATGCCCTGCTCGGCTGGTGGTGGGCCGATCCCGTCGCGGCTCTGGCCATGGTTCCGATCCTCGGTACCGAGGGGATCACGGCGCTTCGGGGCCGGACGCCGTGCGCCGACTGCGCTCCGGTTGTCCCGTCGCTCACTCCCCCTTGATCGCCACCAGCGGATCGACCCGAGCCGCCCGCCGCGCCGGCAGATAGCTCGCGAGGACCGCCACCAGGGCCAGGAACCCGATCGTCCCGCCGATCGCGATCGGATCGCTAGGTGACAGGCCGTAGAGGGCGCCGGCCAGCAACCGAGCGGCTACCAGGGCCAGCACCAGCCCCACGCCGAGGCCGACGCCCACCAGTGCCATGCTCCGCCCCAGCACCAGGCGCATCACCTGGCCGGAGGCGGCGCCGAGCGCGATCCGGACCCCGATCTCGCGAGTCCGCCGGGCCACCGCGAACGCGACCACGCCGTAGAGCCCCACCGCCGCCAACCCGACCGCGAGCAGTCCGAAGATGGAGAGCAGGCCGGCCGCCATTCGCGGCAGAAACAACATCAGGCCGAGATGCTCGGCCATCGTCTGGGCGTCGAAGATCGGCACGTCCGGGTAGGCCGCGCGGAATTCGCGCCGCATCCGATCCACGACCGGCGTTGGGTCGCCGTCGGTCGCGGCCACCACCGCCACCAGGTCGTCGTACTGCTGCTCGAATGCGCCGTAGAGATAGGGCCTCGGCTGCTCGCCCAGGGTCCGGACCTTGGTGTCTCGGGCCACCCCGACGATCTCCAGCGCCGGGCCGGTGGCGCCGTCGAGCCGGAGCCGCCGACCAATCACGTCGACCGTGCCCCAATAGGCCCGGGCCATCGCCTCGCTCACCACCACCACCGTGGCCGACGACTGGTCGTCGGCCGGCTCGAATCCTCGCCCCCGAACGAGGGGAATGCCGAGGGTCCGGAAATAGCCGGGGCCGACCACCCCGTAGTCGACCTCGAGGGCATCGTGCCCGGCGGGCGGCTCCACTCCGGGAATCGTGATCTCGCGAGTCCGGACGGTGAATCCCAACGGCACCCGGTCGGTCAGCGCGACCTGTCGGACCCCGGGGGTGGCCGCGATCCGGTCGGCGAAGTCGTGGAGGAGCTGCCGCGCCCGGGTCGAGTCCATCCGACCCAGGCCCAGGTTGACGGTCAGGATCGCCGCCCGATCTCGCTCGAAGCCCGGATCGATCTGCTGGGCGTGCCCCAGACTCCGGACGAAGAGCCCCGCTCCGATCAGGAGCACCACCGACCCGGCGACCTGGAGCACCACGAGCACGTTGCGGAGACCGAACCGATGATCGCCGAGGGCCACGGTGTGCTCTTCGTCCCGAAGACCCCGGACCAGGTCGGGCCGGGTGGCCTTGAGGGCCGGCGCCAGGCCAAAGAGGAGCCCGGTGCCTAACGCCAGCGCCGCCGTGAAGGCCAGGACCCGGCCGTCGAGGTGGAGATCGAGCGCCAGGGGAACCGCGATCGGCGGCTGGAACGACACGATCGCCCGGACCAGTAAGGCGGCGAGGCCGAGCCCCAGAGCACCGCCGAGTAGTCCGAGCAGCCCGCTCTCGGTCACCAGCTGGCGGACCAGGCGACCTCGACTCGATCCGAGCGCGAGCCGCAGGGCCACCTCCTTCTGGCGGGCCGTGGCCCGGGCCAGGAGCAGATTGGCCAGGTTGCTGCACGCGATCGCCAGCACCAGCCCCACCACCACCAGGAGCAGGGCCGCGATCGGATAGAGCGCCCGGTCCACGGCCGGGTAGATCCGCACGCCGGCCGCGGGGACCACCAGGGCCGTCCGGCCCGCGTTGCTCGCCGGGAACTCCCGCGCCAGGGCGGCCATCAGGACCTCGACGCCGGCCCGGGCCCGCTCCACCGTCACCCCAGGCTGGAGCCGGGCTCGAACCCAGGCCGACCGCATGTCCCGGCGCTCCAGCTGGCCCTCCAGCTCGGGAGTGAGCGCCGCCATTGACCCGGTCGGAATCCAGAACTCGGTGGTCAGGGCGCCGACGACGCCGCGGTAGTTCCGGGGCCCGATCCCGACGATCGTCACCGGCACTCCGTCGAGCCGGACCGTGCTCCCGACCACTCCGGGGTCGGCCCCGAACCGACGCTCCCACATCTGGTAGCCCATCACCGCCACCACGCTACTGCCGGGCCGGTCCTCATCGGCCCGGAAGCCGCGTCCCCGCGAGGGCGTCAGGCCGAGCACGTCCCAGTAGTTGGCCGACACCACCTCGACGAAGGCCGTCTCGGATCCCTCGGCGGTGGCCCGGCTGGCCATCTGGAGGTCGAACGAGGCCACCCCGGAGAAGAGGTCGGTCCGCTCCCGGAGAGCGCGATACTCGGGGTAGGACGTGGTCGCGGCCGCGCTGCCGTTCGAGCCGCTCACGTAGACGTTGACCAGCCGGTCCGGTTGGGCGAACGGCTGCGGCCGGAGCAGCACCGCGTTGACGATCGAGAAGATCGCCGTGTTGGCCCCGATGCCGAGACCGATGATCAACACGGCGACGAAGGTGAACCCGGGGGCCTGGCGGAGGCGCCGGACGGCGTACCGGAGATCCTGAACGAAGAGGTCCATGGGAGGCGGCCCCAGCGTTGAGTCGGAATGGCGGCGTTGGGCGAACAGGGAACCGGACGAGGACCGGGAGGCAGTTGTTTCATTTCGAACCGGCGGCGAGGGACGGCACCGCGGGGTTGGTGGCCGGGGTGCGCTCGCCCGTTCAGCCCACTGGCGAGGTATCATTCGAGGCCTACAACACGGCTCACCACCCTGCCCTGGGCCGGGTGCCCCCAAGCCGACGCGAGCCGGCGCCGTTGGGGTCCTTACCCGGGGCGGATTGCCATCGAGGCTCTCATATGCCCGGATACGCCGTTCGTCACTCCGCCTGGCTGGTCGCGGCCGTTCTGGCTTGGCCAGGCACCGGCCACGCCCAGACCTTCAAGGTCGACAAGTTCAACATCGGTGGTGATGGGGGCACCGACTACTTGGTCGCCGAGCCGGGAACCGGCCGGGTCTTCGTCTCCCGCAGCACCCACGTCATGGTCGTCGACGGTTCCACCGGCAAGGTGCTGGGCGACATCCCCGACACCCCCAGGATGCACGGCATCGCCCTGGTCGCCCGGTACAACCATGGGTTCACGACCAACGGCGGCGATTCCACCGTCACGATGTTCGATCTCAAGACCCTGGCGGTGATCAAGAAGATTCCGGTCGCGAGCGGGGGACTCGATGGGATCATGTACGATGCGTCGGCCGACCGGGTCATCCTGACCAACCACAGCCGGCCCATCGGCACGGTCACCGCGATCGACCCGAAGGCCGGGACGGTGGTGGGCACGGCGGAGCTCGAGGACAATGCTCCGGAGGGCGCCGCGAGCGACGGGCACGGGAAGATCTTCGTCAACAACGAGCGGAAGAGCACGATGCAGGTAGTGGATCTCGCCAGCATGAAGGCCATCGCCTCCTGGCCGCTGGCGCCCTGCGAGGGCCCGACCGGGATCGCGTTCGACGCGGCGTCGAACCGGATCTTCTCGGGCTGCGGCAACACCTCGGTCGTGGTCGACCCTGCCGCGGGCAAGGTCGTGGCCACCATCACCAATGGCGATGGCGTCGATGCTCTCGGTTGGGATCCGTCGGAGAAGCTGATCTACGTACCGGCCGGCCGCGACGGCAACGTCACGGTGGTCCGGCAGGATTCGCCCGACCACTACACCGTGGTGGCCACCGTCCCGACCATGGAGGGGGCCAAGACGATCACCGTCGATCCGGTGACCCACACGGCGTATCTGTTCCAGCCCGAGTATGGGCCCGCCCCCGAGGCCGCGGCCGACACGCCGGCTCCGCGCGGCCGTCGCCCGCGCGGTCCGGTGGTGGCCGCCTGGTTCTTCCGGATCACGCATTGACCGAACGATGACGGGCCGGCTCAGGCCCCGGCCCGTCGCCTACTGATCGGTGCGGAGCACCATGCCCGGCTCCGCCCGCGCCGCCCGGAGCGCCGGGACCATGCTGGCGCCGAGGGTCACGAGCGCCGTCACCGCCACCACCGTTCCGAAGGTGAGCGGGTCGGCCGTGCCGACGCCCTGCAGGATCGATCCGAGCAGTCGGGTCGTCACCAGAGCGAGCCCCACCCCGATAGCGATGCCGGCCGCGGTTTGACGGAACCCCGAACCGAGCGCCATCCGGAGCAGCTCGGACGGCCGGGCGCCCAGGGCCGCCCGGATCCCGAACTCCTGCTGCCGGATCGCGACGGAGTGGGCCACCACCCCGAAGACGCCGACGGCCGAGAGCGTCAGCGCCAGGAACCCGAACCCGGATAGTAGCTGCATCGCGAAGTCCGGGGCGGCGATCGACGCGTCGACGATCTCCTGCATGGTCCGCACTTCGGAGATCGGGAGCCGCGGATCGGCTCGGCGGATCACCGCCCGAACGGGACCGATCAGCGCTTTCGGATCGTCGTCGGTCCGAAGCACCAGACTCATGCTCCGCCGGGTGCTGCCGGGGGCCATGGCGAACTGGGCCGGGGTGACGTAGAAGGCCGGCTTGACCTGGCTGGTGAGGGTGTTGTGCCGGGCGTCCTCCACGACGCCGACGATCTGGTACTGGGGCCCGTTCGGCCCCAGGGCGCTCCCGATCCTGACCCGGAGACCGAGCGGCGACCGCCCGTCCGCGTACGACTTCGCGAAGCTCTCGTTCACCACCATCGCCAGGGGGCCCTGCATGTCGTCCGCCGGGCCGAGCAACCGCCCCTCGTGCAGCCGGAAGCCCAGCACCGTAAGAGCGCCGGGCGTCAGGATCTGCCAATCCGCCGGGGTGAACCCCCGCCCGTTCGGGGGGGTGTACCCCTCGACCTGAACCCCCCAATCGCCCATCTCCGTCGCCAGGGGCAGGAGCCGCACGCTGCCCACCGCCTTGACGCCCGGAACCTGGGCGAGATCGTGCTCGAGGTCCCGCCAGAACGCGGTCACCTGGAGCGAGTCGCCATACCAGGTCGACGGGGTCGACAGCCGCATCGTCAGGATGCCCCGCGTGTCGAAGCCCGGATCGATCGAGACGAGATTCGCGACCGTCCGGATCAAGAGCCCCGCGCCGACTGCCAGGACGACGGCCAGCGCCACCTCGGCCGTCACCAGCGCCTGGCGCCACCGGAGCCGGGCCTGGCCGGACGTCGCGCTCCGGCCACCTTCCCGCATCTCCTCCGCCGGGGCGACCCGCGCGGCCTGGAGCGCGGGCAACAGGCCGGTGAGGAGCGCCGTGATCCCGGCGACCGCCAGCGCCGCCGTCAGGAGCCAGGGATCGAGATGCGCGTCGCCCACTCGCGCCAGCGAGCTCGGGGCGAACCGGCGAACACCTTCGAGGCCGAGCCGAGCCACACCCAGACCGACCACCATCCCCATCACGGCCAGGAGCGCCGACTCCGCGAGGAGGAGCCGGGTGATCCGCCCCCGATCGGCGCCCAGCGCCACCCGCACCGCCAGCTCGCGACGCCGCCGCTCACCGCGAACCAGCAGCAGGCCCGCCACGTTCGCACAGGCGATCAGCAGCACCACGCCCACCGCGCCGAGGAGGATTAGGAGGGGGGTGCGGACGTTGCCGCTCACCTGCTCCGTCACCGGGACCGCGAACGCCCGGAAGTCGGGCGTGGAGGTCATGAACTTGTCGCGAGTCAGCTGAGCCACCAGATCGCGGAGCTGGGCGTTCGCGAGCTCGACCGTGGCGCCCGGCGTCAAGCGCGCTACCGCGAAGTAGTTGTGGTTACCGCCCCCGCCGGCCGGGAACGCCGGTCCAGGCACCGCACCCTCGTTCGCGGCATCGGTCGCCAGCGGCAGGTAGACATCGGTGCGGCCGTCGGCCCCGAAGTCGAGCGGCAGCCGAAAGCCGGACGGCATCACCCCCACCAGCGGCCGGGCAACACCGTTGACCTCGATGCTCCGTCCCACCACCGCCGGGTCACCGCCGAACCGCCGCTGCCAAAGATCGTAGCTGATGATTGCCGCCGACGGCCCCCCCGGCCGGTCCTCCTCGGCCGTGAAGTTGCGTCCCAGCCGGGGCGTCACCCCGAGCACCGGGAACACGTTCCGGTCGACGTCCGTCTCGCGAACCCGCTCCGGCTGGTCGCCCCCCGTGAGGTCGACCGAGCCGCCCCCATAGAGCGCGATGTCCTTGAAGGCCGGGATCTCCTCCTTCCAGGCCTCGTATTCGTCGTACGAGAGCCAGGTGTGGTCGTAGCCCTTCCAGGCACTCCAGACCTCGGCCACGGTGCCGGGATCGGCGTAGGGCAGCGGAGCGAGGAGCGCGCTCTTGACCACGGCGAAGAGCGCGGTGGTCGCCCCGATACCGAAGCCCAACGTGAGCACCACCAGCGCGGTCAGGCCGGCCTCCCGCCGCAGCGACCGCCAGGCAAAGCTCACGTCCTTGCCGAGCGCCTCGAACCGGCTGCCGGCCCGCTCGTCCCGCACGTCTTCCTGCACCTGGGCCACGCCCCCGAACGCCCGGACTGCCTCCCGGCGGGCCGCGCCGGGGCTCGTCCCCTGGCGGACACGATGCGCGGTCTCGAGGTCGAGATGGTGGCGGATCTCCTCTGCCAGCTCGCGGTCTTCCCGGCGCCGGCGAAAGAGGGCTGACAGCGCGGAACGGAGCGTGGCAAGCCAGGTCATAGACTCCTCCCTTACACGAAGCGCAGCACGCGATCGACGGCGCCCGACGACCGCTGCCAGTCCGAGACGGCCAGATCGAGTGCCCGCCGACCCGCGGCGGTGATGTCGTAGTAACGCGCCCGCCGATTGTTCTCGCTGGGCCGCCACTCGGCCCGGATCAGCCCCCGCCGGAGGAGCCGCTGGAGGGCCGGGTAGAGCGAGCCCTGGTTGACGTCGAAGACCTCACCCGAGATCGACCGGAGCCGAAAGGAGATGCCCCACCCGTGGGCGGGCTCCAGGGTGAGGATCTTGAGGACCAGCATCTCGAGGGTGCCGGGCAGGATTTCGGAGCGGGGGTCGGCAGACATGCTCCGTTAGACGGGCTACAGGAGCAAAACGTTTCAATGGCCCCCGAGCACCTTGGCCGGCCGGTATATTCGGGCTTCCCCGTCCTCCAACCACTCCCTCACGTCGGTCGGCGTCCCATGGCCCATTTGCGATCGTTGCGGGGCGGCCGCCCCCTCCTCACCACCGCAGGCATCGCGGTGGGCCTGTTGGCCAACGGAGCCTGCCGATCGGCGAGCCCCGAGCCGGATCCCCTCCGTCCCTTGAAGACCCTCCTGGCCCCCGCGACCAACAACGCCCTCGGCGTGAGCCCGGACGGGCGGTGGATCAGCTTCATGCGCCCGGTCGACGGCGCCGCCAACCTGTTCGTCGCCGCGACCGGCGCGCCGGATTCGGCCCGCCAGCTGACCCACCGCACCGGCCGGGGGCTCCAGGCGAGCGACGTGAGCGGCAACACCATGTACCGGTGGACGCCCGACAGTCGCCGGATCGTCTTCCCCGAGGACCAGAACGGCAACGAGAAGTGGAACCTCTACTCGGTCGAGATCGAGACGGGCCAAGAGCGGGCCCTCACCCCACTTCCGGGCGTCGCGGTCCAGCTCCTCGCCTTCTCCGACGATGACCCGCGCTACGCCGCGATCTCGGTCAAGGACCGGAACCCGGCGATTCCCGATCTCTACCGCCTGGACCTCGAGACCGGTGAGCGTCGGCTGATCCTCGAGAACGACGCGATGCTCGCCGTGCTTCCCGACCGCCACCTCCGCCCGCGGGTGGGGATGGGGTTCTCTCCGGACGGCTCGGTCGACCTCTACCGCCCCACTCCATCGGGCGGCTGGGACCTGGTTTGGGACCTGAGCCCCGACGACGTGCCGGCCCTGAGCGCCAGCGCCTATCGCAACGCCCTCGCGTTCGACGGCGACAACCGCCGGCTCTACCTCTTCGACTCGGAGCACCGGGACGCGGCCGCCCTGGTGGCCCTCGACCCGGCCACGGGCCAGCGCGATTCGATTGCCGCCGACCCGCGGGTGGACCTGGCCGAGGTGCTCTATCACCCCACGACCTACGCGCTCCAGGCCTACGCCACGATCTGGACCCGCACCAAGTGGACGGTCCTCGATCCCACCCTCCAGGCCGACTTCGACCGGCTCGCCAAGGTGGCCGACGGCGACCTGAGCGTCCTGGGCCGCTCGCGCGACCAGCGGATCTGGGTGGTCCGCTACCTGATGTCCGACGCCCCGATCGCCTACTACGTCTACGACCGGTCCACCGGCCGGGCGACCAGGCTCTTTTCGGCCACGCCTGCCCTCGACAGCCTCCACTTCTCGAAGCTCCACCCGTTCGAGCTGACGACGCCGGACGGGCTGCCGCTCGTCTCCTACTACCTCCTGCCGCCCTGGACCGATCCGGATGGGGACGGGAAGCCCGTCACTCCGGTCCCGGCGGTCGTCCTGGTTCACGGCGGGCCGAGCGACGAGCGGGCCCAATGGGCGTTCGGCGGGATCGTGCACTGGTTCGCGAACCGGGGCTACGCCGTGCTCTACCTCAACTATCGCGGCTCGGCCGGGTTCGGGAAGCGGTATATGAACGGCCAGAACCTGGAGTGGGGCGGCAAGATGCACGAGGACGTCCTCCAGCAGGTGGATTGGGCCGCCGACCAGGGCATCATCGATCGGAAGCGAGTGGCGATCGTCGGGGGGAGCTATGGCGGGTACGAGGTGCTGGTCGGGATGACGATGACGCCGGACGCCTTCGCCTGCGGGATCGACCTGGTCGGCCCCTCGAACCTCGAGCGGTTCATGCCCCACTGGAACGTGGACCGGATGGCCAAGGTCGTGGGTGACCCCCGGACCGACTCGGGCCGAGCCTTTCTCCGGTCGCGCTCACCGATCAACTTCGCCGGGCAGACCCAGCATCCGGTCCTGATCGGCCAGGGCAGCAACGACGCCCGGGTGCCGAAGTACCAGTCCGACACGGTGGTCGCCGCGATGACCGCCGCCCGGGTTCCGGTGGTCTACGCCGTCTATCCGGACGAGGGCCACGGGCTGCTCCGGCCGGCCAACAGTTTCTCATTCTGGGCTATCGGCGAGCAGTTTCTGGCCCGGTGCCTCGGCGGCCGAGCCGCCCCGATCACCGACCAGCTGGACGGATCGAGCGTCGTGATCGAGACCGGTCGTGACTACATCCCGGGCCTCGAGGCCGCGCTGGCGCGGCGGGACTCGCTCGCGGCCCGGCCCTAGGCGGCCCCCGGCGGTGGTGGCGGATTTCTCCCCGAGACTGCGTTCAGGCGGTCGGATTGACGAGCCAACGTCGTCCTCTCAGCCACCGCCGGCCACTCGTGGAGGCCACCATGCACCGACGAAGCGTCACGTTGTTCGGCAGGGTCCTTGTCCCCGGCTTTCTGGTGATCGGGGTGGTCGCTTGGGGAGCGCCGTCCGTGGCCAAGCCAGCTCCGAGATCGCTCGCCACCCGATCGGCCGCGGTAGCGGGGTCCGGTGGGGCCGCTGACGCGCTCATGGGATGCAAAAATCAACGTGGTGGGCAGGAACACGGGCAGTCGGCGAGTCGCCGTCTCCCGTGACAGCCAGGTACGATCCCAAGTGACGGCGCTGTTGGCCGGTCCGTGGAAGAAGCTCAAGCAGTCGGTGTGGATCAGCCCCAACACAACGGGCCGCTGGGTCTACGACCTGGAGTTCGCATGTACCACCGGTCGGCGGTACCGGTTCCTGGTCAAGCAATTCGACTCGAACGACCACGTCACCGGCGAGCATTGGTACTACTGTCCCAGCAACAACAACATCACCCATCAGCTCACCCTCGACCTCGGGGACCTGAGCCGCTTCTTCTAAAGCGGCGGCCGGGGGACGCCGCTCGCAGGCCGGCCTCGAGCGACCACCCGATCGACCTTCCTGTCCGGCCGGGGTACATTCCGGTCTGACCATGGCAATCACACGACTGCTCGGCTTTGTCGGCGGTACCGTCGGCGGCACCGTCGGCTGGTACGTCGGCGCCCCGATCGGATTCATGACCGCTTTCGTGCTCTCGACCGTCGGCACGGGGGTCGGCATGTACCTCGGCGTCAAGATCGCCCGCCAGTACTTCTCCTGAGCGTGACGCCGGATCAGTTTCGGAGGCTTGCCCTGGGCTTCGACGGCGTGATGGAAGGGTCCCACATGGGACACCCCGACTTCCGCGTCAACGGCCGGATCTTCGCCACCCTCGGCTCACCCGACACGGGCCATGGGATGGTGTCGCTCGACCCGGAGGATCAGCGGTTCCTGATCGGCGGTCAGCCGGAGGTCTTTCGCCCGGCCGCCGGCGCCTGGGGTCGCTCGGGCAGCACTCTCGTGACGCTCCGCCCGGCGAGAGTAGGGGTCGTCCGGGAGGCGATGCGGCTGGCGTGGGAGCACATCCGGGCCAAGCCGCCGGTCAGGTCCCGCCGCCGGTCGCGTTGAGGGCCTCGCCCGACGGCTACTCGTAGGCCAGCGCCCTGGCAGTGGGCACCCGGGTGGCCCGCCACGCCGGCCAGGCGGCCGAGGCGAGGGACAGCGCCACCACCAGGCCCAACCAGGTAACCAGGCCGATCGGGTCGGGCACCAGAGTCAGCGGGACCGAGAACATCGTCCGTCCGAACGCCGCCGCGAGCACGGCGCTCATCGGCACCGCGAGCGGCAGCGCCACCACCCAGCTCAGCACGCCGATCACCAGCGACTCGATCATTACGATCACCAGGATGGTTCGATGGCTGGCCCCGATGGCCCGGAGCACCCCGATCTCCCGGGTGCGCTCCAGGACGGCCAGACTCATCGTCGAGGCCAGCCCCAGACCACCGACGGCGATCGTCACCCACGCCATCACCCCCAGGAACTCCGCCACAGTGAGGAGATGGTCCTCCACGACGGCGCGCGATTCGGTCGTCAGACTCGTAGCGGTCACGGGGAGGCCGGCGGCGCCGAGCCCGGCTCGAACCCGCTGAATCAGCTCGAGTCGCGCGGCCGGCCCCTGGACCGCAAAGGACAGCGCGGCGCTGGTGGCCAGACCGCCGGTGGCGACGGCGGCCAGGGCCTCGCGCGGCGCGAAGGCCGCCGCCACGAAGACGCCGGGGCCGCCGATCCCAACCACGCTCCACCGACTGGCCCGCCCGCCGATCATCACCGTCACCCTGTCGCCAAGGTGCAGGCCCTCGGTTCGAGCCAGGCCCTGACTCATCACCAGGGCATTACCATCCTCGGCCCGCGGCCAATGCCCTTCGGCGATGGCGAGCTGGACCAGCCGGGTGTCGGGCGGGGGGCCGGCGATCTGAAACGCGTTGCCGAAGGTGCCGTCGGCGTGAACCACCTCGGCGCTCGCGCCGGTCCACGCCTCCACCCGGGCCACGCCGGCCAGGGGTCCGACGACCCGCTCGACGCTGTCCGCCGGCTGCGGCGCGGCGAGCCGGACCAGGAGATCGTAGCGGAGGGGCGCGAACACCCGGTCCATTCCGCGTCCGATCGAGGTCTCGAGATTCCGAGCCCCCAGATAGATGGCCCCGCCCATCGCGAGCGCGACGAGGGTGAAGGCCAACCGCTGGCGCCGCCGAAAGGCGTTGCGGAGCGAGAAGAGGAGGGGGCGCGCCGGGCCGCCGACCCGGGTGAGGAACCCGCCCGGCTTGATCTGTCCGGCCGCGATCCCGACGTCACGCAAGGCCTCGCCGACGGTGAGCCGGCATCCCCGCACGACCGGGACCGCCGCGGCGAGGAGCGGCGTGGCCAGGCCGGTGAGGGCCTGGACGGCGATCGCCCACCAGGGAATGGCGTAGCCCTCGACCGGAAAGTTGAGAAGCTCGCCCTTGAAAGCCCCGTACTGGCGCCCGATCACGGCGGCGATCGGTAAGGCCACGGCCGTGGCCGCGACCCCGAGCGCCAGGGCCATCGAGAGGTACATCGCCGTCAGAGGCCCAGGGCGAGCCCCGAGCGTCTTCATGACCCCGATTTCTCGCACCTGCCCGATCAGCATCGCCGACATCAGATTGACGACCAGCAAGGCGCCCAACAACAGGGCCAGCGCCCCGAAGCCCGCCTGGGTGAAGAGCAGCGAGTTCATCTGGGCGGAATGGATGTGCTCTCCGGGAACGGGGACCGTCACCTCCCGCACCCGCCGGCCGGTGCGCTCGATCTCGTCCTTGACTCGATCGGCAACCCGGCGGACCGTCGCCTGATCGAGACCTCGGTCGCGTACCACCAGCCGCACCTCATCGAGCGTCGGCAAGAGGCCGAGCCGGGTCAGGGTGCCCATGGAGACGAATCCGTACACCACGTGCTCCATCCAGCCGGGGGCGAGTCCCACGTCGCGCGCCACGCCCGACACTCGGAGCATCGTGGCCTCTCGATCGCCCACCGCGATCGACACTCGGTCGCCGAGGGCCACCCCGGCGAAGTCGACCGACGATCGCTCCACCACGATGGTGCCGTCGGCCGGCGGCCAGGCCCCGTCGGTCGGGGTGAGCCGACCGATCCGGACCTCCGCGAGATCCACGGCCGCGAAGAGCTCGGCCACCGCGACGCGGCCCGGCGTCCGGATCGTCGCCCGGACCGTCCGCCGGCCTTCCACCGCCGCGAGCTCGGGCAGAACCCGGAGCCGGGCGAGGAGCGGGGCGTCCACCGAGTCCGTGACGAGGGTGGCGGACACCGGCTCGCTCGCGGCGAATCCCTGCCGGGTGGCCCGGTCGACCAGGGCCCAGGCGTCGAGCACCGCGCCCGCGGCGATCAGCCCGCCGGCGATGGCCGGCACCGCCAGCAGGAGTCGCGACCGGTGGAGCCAGAGGTCGCGGAGAACTTTTCGCCACCGCGGATCAAGCATGCCGGTCGGCCGTCTCGGGGACGACCCGCCCGTCGGCCAGCGACACGGTCCGCGAGGCGAGCCGCATCGCGCCGGGATCGTGGGTTGCCATCACCACGGCCCGGCCTTCGTGGGCCAGGCCGGCCAGAACCTCGAGCAGCGCGCCCGCGGTGCGCGAATCGAGATTGCCGGTCGGCTCGTCGGCCAGGAGCACCGGCGGATCGTTGGCGAGCGCTCGGGCCACCGCGACGCGCTGCTGCTGCCCCCCGGAGAGCGTGACCGGGAGCTTGTCGGCCTGGTCGGCCACCCCCAGCCGATCGAGCAGCGCCCTCGCCCGGCCCGGCCGCTCCCGGCTCGGAAAGGTGCCGCAGAAATCCATCGGCAACATCACGTTCTCGAGCGCGGTGAGGGTCGGGAGCAGCTGGAAGAATTGGAACACGAAGCCGATGGTGCGCCCTCGCCAGGGGGTGAGCGCCCGCTCGGAGAGCCGGTGCACGGCGGTGCCGGCGACCTCGACCTCGCCGCGGGTCGGCCGGTCGATCCCGGCCAGGAGACTCAGCAGGGTCGACTTGCCGCTGCCCGACTGACCCACGACGACCGCGAAATCTCCCCGGTCGATGGTCAAGTCGACCTCGGCGAGCGCGGCGAAGTCGCCGGCGGGCGTGCGGTAGATGCGGGCGACGTCGCGAAGCGCGATCAGCGGTTCAGGCTCGGTCATCCCACACGATACCGGTCGCGCCACCTCGGCGGCAACGTGCTTCGAGGCCGCTCGGCCGACTCAGACGACCGTTTGGCGATCGGACCCTGTCGCCGGGCGATCGGACCGGCCACCGTGTACCGCCCGCATTGGTGTTCGACCCGTATTCGGAGGTTGGATTCGATGATCCGTCACCTTGCCGTCCTGGCTCTCGTCCTCTTCACCCCGGCCGGGCTGTCGGCCCAGCACGGCGCCACCGGCACGGAGGCCCACCTGGCGCCGCCCGAGGCCCGCCAGTTCGATTTCCTGATCGGCCAGTGGGAGCTCACCGTCAAGCCCAAGGCCACCTCCTTGGCGGCGCGGATCCACGGCGCCCCCCGGCTGGTGGGGACGTGGAAGGCCTGGAAGGCGTTCGATGGCTGGGGAATCGAGGACGAGCTTCGGATCATGGACCGGTCCGGCAACCCGATGGCTCTGGTCCACTACCTCCGCGGCTACGACCCGGCGGCGCGTCGCTGGATCCTCACCGGATTCGATGCCTACCGGGGGCGGATTACCGGCGCCACCGCGGCATGGGACGGTCACGAGATGGTCACCAACGGCCGGAGTTCCTCCGACGACCCGACGCCGCAACTGACCCGAAGCCGGTTCACCGGCATCGGGACCGACGGGTTCGTCATGCATCAAGACCGCTCCGCCGACGGCGGCAAGAGCTGGGATCGTGACGTGCTGGTCATCGAGGCCAAGCGGGTCGCGGCCGGGGCGCCGCGCTGAGCGGGGGCGTCCCCTTGCCGCCGACCGGGGGGGGCGGGCAACGTTCGGCCATGCCCCGTCCCTGGGTCTGGCTGCAGCTGCTGCTGGGTTGGCTCCCGGTGTGGGCGCTCTACACGATCCTGCTCTACGTCTCCCATCCCGGCACGCCCTTCGCCACCGCGGCCAGCCGGGGTATCTGGGCGGTCGGCGTGGCCGCGCTCCTCGGCCTCGGGGTTTGGCGGGTGTCGAGCCGCCTGCCCTGGCCCCACCCCTTTCGCTGGCGATTCGCCGCCCAGCACCTGGGCCTCGCGGCCCTCTACGCCCTCCTCTTCGCGACCTTCACCTTCGGGATCGACTTCCATCTCCAGGCCTTCACCCAGTTCAGGCCGTCGCCCGAGGCCGATCCGATCTGGCACATCTTCCCGTTCGGCTGGCTCACCCGCTTCCTGGTTTTGGGGGCGTGGTTCTACGCCATGGTAGCCGGCGTGGCCTACGCCACTCGGGCCACCGAGCGGGCGGCCCGGGCCGAGACGGTCGCCGCCGCGGCGGAGCTCGCGGCACTTCGGGCCCAGGTCAATCCCCACTTCCTCTTCAACGCGCTCCATACCGTGGTCCATCTGATCCCCCGTGAGCCGGCCCGCGCGGCTGAAGCGGCCGAGGAGCTGGCGGGGCTCTTGAGAGCCACGTTGGAGGAGGACCGCGACCTGGTGGCTCTGGCCGAGGAATGGGCGTTCGTCGAGCGATACCTGGCGATCGAGCGGATCCGGTTTGGCGATCGCCTCCGGATTCGAACCGACTTCGGCGCCGGAGCCCCTGACGCACTGGTACCCGGGTTCGCGGTCCAGACCCTGGTGGAGAACGCCGTCCGACACGGCGCCGGTCCGCGGGTCGAGCCGACCGAGATCACCGTCACCGCCCGGCGGGACGGCAACCGGCTCACCGTGACCGTGAGCGACACCGGCGCGGGAGCGTCGCCGGCGGCGCTCCGGTCCGGCACCGGGCTGGCCCGGCTCCGGGACCAGCTCATGGCGCTCTATGGCGACGCGGCCCGCCTCGACGTTACGACCGCTCCGGATGCCGGCTTCGTGGCGACTCTGACCGTCCCCGCTTCGAGCGACGGCTGATGGCTGACTCGCGGGTGACGACCCTGATCGCGGACGACGAGTCCGTCGCCCGGGTCGGGCTTCGCGACCTGCTCGCGGCCGTCCCCTGGATCGAGGTGATCGGCGAGGCCGCCAGCGGGCCGGCGGCCGTCGAGGCAATCGACGCGCTGCGGCCCGAGCTGGTGTTCCTCGACATCCGGATGCCCGGCCTCCTCGGTACCGAGGTGCTGGGCCGAACCCACCACCAGCCCTACCTGGTCTTCACCACCGCCTACGCCGAGCACGCGGTGACGGCCTTCGAGCTGGGTGCGCTCGACTACCTGCTGAAGCCGTTCGGAGCCGCCCGGCTGGCAACGACCCTGGACCGGGTCCGGACCGCGCTGGGCGAGACCCCCGGCCCGGCCCCGCTCGATCGGGTCCACGAAGCGATGGGACAGGGCCCCATCACCCGGCTCTTCGTGCGGGTCGGCGGAGCCGTGCTCCCCATCCCGGTCGCCATGGTGACCTGGTTCGAGGCCCGAGGCGACTACGTGGCGGCGCACGTTGGTTCGGCCCGACACCTCCTGCACCTCTCGCTTCACCGACTCGAGGCCCGCCTCGACCCGAAGCACTTCTTCCGGCTCCACCGCGCCCACATCGTGAACCTGGACCGGGTCACGGCGTTTCGCCGGGGAGGCAACGGGCAGCTCGTCGCCGAGCTCGACGACGGGACCCGGCTGGCCGTGAGTCGGGCCCGGGGCCGGGAGGTGCGGCGGTTGGGGCGCTGAGGGGACCGGGACATCGGCCCTGAAGAAGCCCTCAGAATGATCGGGATGGATTGACGCGGTAACCATTCCTCGGTAGAAACAAGGCGGTCGCCGTTTTACTAATTGCTGGAGGCCCCCGCCATGACCTTCCGATCCGGCATCTACATCGTTCCCACCAACCGCTGGTACGTCGAGCGAACCGTCTGGCTCATCGCCGGGGTGGTGCTCCTGATCTCGACCGCCCTTGCCTGGCTGGTCCATCCGCTCCTGGTACTCGGGGTGGTGGTGACCGCGCTGGTGTCGATCGGGGTGTCGCTGACCGGGTTCTGCCCGGTCGGCAACGTGCTGGTGAGGCTGGGGGTCCGACCGGCGCTCGCGCGCCCGGATTGGGAGCCGGGGAGGCCCTACCTCATGCAGACCGACGCCTGGTTCCTCGAACGCCGGATTTATCTCGCGGTCGGGATCAACCTGACCATCGCGTCGATCCTGTCGGTGGTCTGGAGCCCGTGGTGGCTGGCGTTCACCGGGTTCGTCGGGGTGGCGATGGTGTGGTTCGCGGCGACCGGATTCTGCATCATGGCCAACGGACTCTATTGGCTCGGCGCCGAGCCGCGGTTGCTGCCTCTGGACCCGGCGGGGTGTCCCGTCGCCGCGAGGAGCGGGCGACGGGCGGCCGCCTAACGGCCTACTTCCTGGCGTGCCAGGCCGCCAGGATCTCCTGCTCCTTCTCCGGCGGCAGGCCGCCCCTGAGCTTGGCCTGGCGCTCGGCCGGCAGGGTGCGGAACCAGGTCAGCGTATCGCGCACCGTCGTCGTCACGGGCATGAAGGTGAGCCCGGCCCGGAAAGCGCGCTCCCGATGGAAGTGCGACGCACCGGCCGCCGGGCCGTCGGCAGCCACCCACGGGAACAGCCCACCGACCGGCTCCACGCCATGCTCGGTCAGGGTGTTCCCGTCCACCCAGATCAGCTTCGCCTTCCGCCCGGTCGCGGCCAGACAGGTGTCCAGCAGGGTGCCCATCATCAACGTGCCCTTGGGGCCGAACAGGTTGAACGTGCCGGTGGTCTTCGCCTCGACCAGGTGGACCGAGAAGGCGCCCAGGTCCCGGGCGTCGATGTACAGGATCGGGTCCTTCGGGGTGCCGGGCGCCACCATCTCTCCGCCCTTCGCCGGCCGAACCACCCAGTAAGTGAAACGATCGGTGGGGTCGCCCGGGCCGACGATCAGGCCTGGCCGGAGAACCGTCGCGCCGGTCGGAAAGGCCTTCCGCACCTCGGCTTCACAGAGCGCCTTGAGGGGCCCGTAGTACTTGCCGACCTCCTCGCTGCCTGGCTCGGTGAGCGGGGCGAGCGGCGAGCTCTCGTCCACACCCCCGGCCGGCCAGGACCCGTCGTAGAAAGCCTGGTACACGCCGGCGGTCGAGACGAAGAGGTACTGCCCCACGTTGCCCGCGAGCAGCTGGGCCGAGTCGCGCACGACCCTGGGGACGTAGCCCGAGTTGTCGATCACCGCGTCCCAGGTCCGCCCCTTCAGCGCGTCGAGCTTGCCGTCGCGATCGCCGATCAGCGTCTCGACGCCCGGGAAGAGATCGGGCGCCGTGTGGCCCCGATTGAAGAGCGTGACCTGGTGCCCTCGCGACTGGGCGTAGCGCACCTGGTGCGGCCCAATGAAGCCGGTCCCACCGAGAAAGAGGATCCGGAGCGGCGCCGAGCGGGGAGCGAGCGGCCCGAGTCGGCCGAGACCAAGCCCGAGCGCACCGGCGGCGGTCACCTGGAGAAAATCCCGGCGAGAAGTCATCGTCGTTCGTTCCTGATGATTGAGGGACGTGGCAAAGGTAGCGAACACCGGTGGATCATGGAATGGACGTTCGACCGTTCTGCCGCCTTCAAGGAGGGGACCTCATGACCGCGCACACCCACTATCTCTGGTTCGAAACCCGCCGGCGCCAGGAGATCATCGACCTCACCGATCAGGTCGCCGAGCAGGTCGCGGCCAGCGGCGTCAGGGAAGGATTCGTGCTCGTCTCGGCCATGCACATCAGCGCCTCCGTCTTCGTGAACGACCACGAGTCCGGCCTCTGGCACGACATCCTTCACTGGCTCGAAGAGACCGTGGCCCCCTGGGATCCGGCCCGCTACCGCCACAACGAGACCGGAGAGGACAACGCGGCCGCGCACCTGAGGAGCCTCACGATCGGCCACGAGGTGATCGTCCCGATCACCAAAGGACAGCTGGATCTCGGGCCCTGGCAGCGGGTCTTCTATGGCGAGTGGGACGGCCAGCGCCGGAAGCGGGTCATCATCAAGGTGCTCGGCGAGTGACCCGATGGCGGCGCCGGCTGGCGAGCATCGAGGTGCTCCGTGAAGACCCCGCCCCGTGTCGATCTGACACTCCCGTTCGGATCGGACGCTGTGTCGATCGGTCATCGGCCTCGAGCAGCGGAAACCGAAGCGATTGGGGCCAAACGACATGCGACGGTGCCCCGGGGCGGTACGGCCATTGCCTCCGTCTGGATCGGGCGCCGGCGTCGCGTTCCCGTCTACGGCGGGAGTGCCGCGCACCGAAGTCGCGGCCCGGGCCCGCTCCCACCACCATCAGCAGGCCGCATGATCACCGCCCCACCCGGATCGTCCTCGTCGCCGGGACCCTCGTGGCCGGTGGCTCCGGACCCTTCGGACCGAGCAACGAGGACGGTTTGGACAGCGACGACGAGTTGGCCGTTCAGACCTCGGATTTCCCCGGGTAGGGGTTCGCGTCGCCGGCGCAACGTCCCGCGAATCAGGCCGGCCGGTCCTGGAGAAGGGGCGGGCCCACCACTCGGTTCCGGCCTAGGTCCTTGGCTTCGAAGAGCCGCCGGTCGGCAGCGGCGAGCAGCGCCTCGGCCGTGAGGCCGTCGGCGGGCCAGCTGGCGACGCCGCCGCTCACCGTGATCCGGGCCGGCCCCGTGGTCCGAGCCACCAGAAGCGGCTCGGCCTCCACCGCGTGCCGGATCTCCTCGACCCGGCCGACGGCCTCCTCGGCCTCGGTCTCCCGGAACACGACCACGAACTCCTCGCCCCCATAACGCGCCACCAGGTCGCTCCGCCGGACGGCGCGGAGCAGCACCCGAGCGACCGTCTTCAGCGCCCGGTCGCCGGTGGCGTGACCGTAGACGTCGTTGAACCGCTTGAAGTGGTCGACGTCGATCATCGCGACCGCCACCGGCACCTCGTACCGGGAGGCGCGGAGCAGCTCGTTCTCGAAATAGTCGTCGAAGAAGCGGCGGTTGAAGATCCCGGTCAGCGGGTCGGCGGTGGAAAGCTCGCGCTGGCGCTGCATCCCGCGGACGAGGTAGACGGCGAGGGCGGTGGCGGTGGCCAGCAGCACCATCCGGGAGATCTGGTCCGACCACTGGAACCGGCCGTACGGCGACGCGATCCCCGCACCGGTCTGGAGATTGAACGCCACGGTCACCAGGACGACGATCAGGAGATACTCGGCCATCGCCGCCACTCCGGCGATCAGCGACACCCGCCGGTCGTACCGGAGGCAAGTAGCTCCAATCGCGATGAAGTAGGTGTCGAAGGTGACCTTGCTGTTGACGACCTGGAGCGGGTCGGACAGGAAGGCGTAGACGGCCAGCGCGCCGGACACCAGGGTCACGTCGAGCACGCTGGTCGCGAGCGGGAGCCAGTCCTGCCGCCGGTCGCGCGCCACCATCAGATACACCAGCCCCGCCACCCCCACCGCGAAGAGGGTGATGAAGAAGCCGGTGACGTGCTGCTCCCGCTCGCTCGCGGGCGCCAGGGCCAGGTTGGCGAGCGGCACGAGGAGGAGCAGCAGCGTGAGGGTGAACCGGATCCGGGCGATCAGGAGCTCGCCCTGCCGGCCGGCGTCGATCAGGAATCGGTCCGGCGGCTGCCAGAACGGCCGGAACCGGGCCAGGAAGCCGCGCTGCTCGGTCGAGCCGGGGCCCTGGAGCGGCGTGCTCATCCGAGCCTACATGACCCGGTACTTGGGTCCGCTCCCGCCCTCGCGGGGCGTCCACCGCGGGCCCAGCACGTCGGTGGCCTTGCAGTCGACGCAGTTGGGCGGATTGACCCGGAGGGTGTCGCCCGCGCGCTCGTACACCCCAGCCGGGCAGAGCCGGGCGTAGAAGTCGGCCACCTCGGGGGGCACGTCCTTCCCCACCACCAGGTGCGACGGGATGGTGTCCCGGGTCGCGTTCCCCGACTTGAACACCGCGTCGACCTTGCTGAAGGTCAGCGTCCCGTCTGGCGTGAACGGCGCCTGACGCCGGGTCTCCTTCAGCTCCCGGGCGTCGGGCTCGGCGTGAATCTGGCCGCCGGGAAAGCGTCCGCCGGTCAGCGTCATCAACACGCTCTCGATCCCCCCCCGGTAGAACCCATGCTTGAAGGCGAGGCGCATGTTCCGCCGTCGGCGGAGATCGGACACGACGTAACTCTCCCGCAGCATCCCGTCGTAGGCCGCCAGCGCGGCCCGCGAGGTGTTGCCGGCTTTCAGTGCGCCGACGATGGTCCGCGCGGCGTACATCCCCGACTGCATGGCGTAGTGGATCCCCTTGAGGCTGGCCACCTCGACCGTGCCGAGGCAATCGCCGGCCAGGAGCAGGCCGTCGCCCGAGAACCGTTCGGGCAGGGCGTAGAAGCCGCCCTCCGGAATGGTCTTGGCGCCCCATTCCACCAGCTCGCCGCCCTCGAAGATGGGCCGGAAGAGGGGATGCAGCTTGGTCCGCTGGAGCAGCTCGTGAACATCGAGCCCCGCGTCCTTCGCGTCGAGCCCGACGACCAGGCCGAGCGCCACCTGGCTCGGGCCCATCGGGTAGGCGAACGTCCCGCCGAAGGCGTCCCGGGCCAGCGGCCACCCCAGGGTGTGGATCACCCGGTCGAGCGGCTGCTTCACGTCCCACACTTCCTTGACGCCCAAGGCGTAAAGTTGCGGGTTAGGTGAGCTCACCTGCTGCCAGCCGAGCCATGCCTGGGTCAGCGCGCCACGGGTGCCCTCGGTCAGGACCGTGACCTTGGCGGTCAGGTCGGTCGGCTCGGCGTACCCGTCACCGGGATTGCCCTTCTGGTCGAGGCCCGACGCGGTCGTCCGCACTCCGGTGACCCGCGGCCCGTCGACGAGCAGCGACTCGACCGGGAAGCCCGCGAAGATGTTCACGCCCAGCTCCTCGGCCCGCTCGCCCAGCCACCGGGTGATCTCCGAGATCGAGGCCACGTAGTTCCCGTGGTTCTTCATCGTCGGCGGGGTCGGGATGTGGTAGGACGACGTCTCGGTCAGGAGATAGACCGCCTCGCCGGCCACCGGCTGGCGGAAGGGGAATTCCTCCACCGGCGTGTCCGGAAAGAGCTCGCGGAACGCCCGTGGATTGACCACCGCGCCCGAGAGATTGTGCTCCCCCAGGCTGCCGGCCTTCTCCAGCACGCCGATGCTCAGCTCGCTCAGCTCGGGGTCGTCCTTGGCCAGTCGGGCCAGCTCGATCGCCCCGGCCAGCCCCGCGGGCCCGGCCCCGACGAACAGCACATCCATTTCGATCGCCTCGTCGCTGGGCGGGTCGGTCCGGATCAGGCGATCGGCGGGCAGGTCGGGCTGGTATCGGATCGGGAGAATTGGTGACACCGTGAGCTCTCGGTCGTCGAAATGGGTGAAGGGGTTCGAGCCAGAATATAACGGTACCCGGGGTCGCGCTCTCCCGATATCATTGACGCGTCCGGTTCGACCGGGGGTGCCTCCGGCGACTTGGATGCCAGTCGCTCGCGATCCAATCGCGCCCGAACCCGAAGCACCGGCACCCGACGAAGAGGAGGTGGGAGTTGGCAACCTGGAGGTCTTGGGTTCTGCTCGCGCTCGGCGGTCTGGGTGGCGTCGGCATTGGGACCCTCCTGGCTCGTTCTGCCCGGGATGACATCGTCGCACCAGTCGGCAAAGCCCCGACCGGCACGTCCGGCGATCCCTGTGGGTGCGACCGCGCGGGGCACTCCAGCCGGTTCGTCGCGGTCGAGCCCGGCGTCCGCCTCGAGGTCCTCGATTGGGGCGGCACGGGCGAGTCGATGGTCCTGCTCGCCGGGCTGGGGGACAACGCCCACGTCTTCGACCGGTTTGCCGACCAGTTCACCGATCGCTTCCACGTCATCGGGATTACCCGCCGAGGGTTCGGCCGCTCCAGCCAGCCGGAAGGAGGCTACGACATCGGCACCCGGGTACGCGACGACATCGCCGTCCTCGACACCCTGGGCATTCGCGGGGCGGTGTTCGTCGGGCACTCCGTGGCCGGTACCGAGCTGAACCAGCTCGGCGCGGCCGATCCGGAGCGGGTCGAGAAGCTGGTCTACTTGGATGCCCTGGACCTGGGGTGGGGCGGGTGGGCGGCGCTCCCGCAGCCGCCCTTACCGGCGGAGTGGACCGCGGCGGATCTGGCGTCGGTGCGGCGCGCTGCCGCGGCCGACGCTCGCGACGGTGGATTCCGATCGTCCAGGGGCTCCGGCCGGCCCAATACGATCGGATCCGCGCGCCGGCGCTCGGCATCTTCAATCGCTTCACGCCCCAGTATCGCGTGGCCTTCTATTGGCGTCTCGGTCCCGCGCAGCAAAAGGAGTTCGATCGCGACATCCGGCCGCTCGCAACGTGGGCCGGCGCCGCCATCGAGCGGTTTCGCGCCGGCGTCAAGAACGCGCGAGTCGTCGAGCTCCACGACGTCAACCACTACCTGTTCATCGTGGACGAAGCGCTGGTCGTTCGTGAGATGCGCCGGTTCCTGCTCGGCGAATGAAGCGGCGGCCCTGGCGGCAGGAGCGAGGGATCGATGGTCGCCGACGCCGGCTGAGCGCTCGGGTCAGTCGAGGGTGAGCGCGATGTCGGCGGCCCGGACGCTGTGGGTCAGGGCACCGATCGACACGTAATCGGCGCCGGCGTCGGCATAGGCACGCACCGTTCCGAGGGTGATGCCGCCGGTGGCTTCGATCGCGATCTCGGCGCGGAGCCCGCGCGCGACCGCGCCCCACTCCCGCACCCGGTCGGCTGATTGGTTGTCGATCAGCAGCCGGTCGGCCCCGGCCTCGCACGCCTCCACCACCTGTCCCTCCGACTCGACCTCCACCTGACACGCCAGGGCGCCGCGAGCGCGGGCGGCCTGGAGCGCGTCCCGCAGCGAACGCCGTTCCCGCGCCAGCGCCCGCCAGTGGTTGTCCTTCACCATCACGGTGTGGGAGAGATCGAGCCGATGGACCGCGCCACCCCCCGCCACCACGGCGGCCACGTCCAGGAGCCTGAGGCCGGGCGCCGTCTTTCGGGTATGGAGCACCCGGCACGGTGTTCCCGCGACCGCTTCGACGAAACGACGGGTCAGGGTCGCGATCCCGGCCGATCGCTGGAGGATGTTGAGCACCGCCCGCTCGGCCCGGAGCAGGGCGGCCAGATCGCCCCGCATCCGGCCCAGGGGCCCCGGCTCGAGCCACTGGCCGTCGTCGACGGCCCAGGCAATCCCGCATCCCGCGGCCCGGGCGGTCGTGCCGGCGTAGAGAAGGCCCGCCACCACGCAGGGGGTGCGGGCCTCGACGACCGCCTCACCGGCGACCGGTTGGCGGACAGTGACCGCGGTGGTGAGATCGACGATCCCGTCCTCGCTCAACGCCGCCGCGGCCACCCGGGTGGCGTCGACCGACAGGTCCGGCAGCCGCTCCAACATGCCACCCTCCAGGCGCCTACTCGGCGCGGAGTTTGGTGATCTCCTCGGTGAGCCGGGGCACGACCTCGAACAGGTCGCCGACGATCCCGTAGTCGGCCACCTTGAAGATCGGGGCGTCCTTGTCCTTGTTGATCGCGACGATGACCTTCGAGGTCCGCATCCCGGCCAGGTGCTGAATCGCGCCGGAGATGCCCACCGCGACGTAGAGGGCCGGCGACACGGTCTTGCCGGTCTGGCCCACCTGGGCGGCGTGCTCCCGCCAGCCGGCGTCGACCACCGCGCGGCTGGCGCCCACGGCGGCGTTGCCGAGCGCCTCGGCCAGCGCCTCGATCAGCTTGAAATTCGCCGGCTCCTTGAGACCCCGTCCGCCCGACACCACGATCGGCGCCTCGGCCACGTCGAGGGCGGCATGCTCCGGCGCCTTGATCTCGGTGACCGTGACCCGCTGCTCGAAGGCCGGGACCGCCAGGCTCTCGACCGGTGCGTCGGCCCGCCCACCCGCCTGGCCATCCGCCCGGAACGTGTTCGGCCGAATCGAGACGATGGCCGGGGTGGCGCTCACCAGCACCCGCTGGAGGGCCTTGCCGGCATAGACCGGCCGGGTCGCGACGACCTTGCCGCCCTCGACGCCCAGCTCGGTCACCTCGGTCGCGCAGGCCACGCCCAACCGGGCGGCCACCCGGGGCGCCAGGTCCTTGCCCATGGCCGTCGCCGCGAACACGATCGCGGCATAGTCCCTCCCGATCGAGGCGATCGTGGCCGCGTAGCCGTCGGGGTTGTAGAGCCCGAAGCCCTGGTTGGATGCGACGAGCACCCGGTCGGCGCCGGCCGCGCCGAGGCCGGCCGAGCCCGCGACCTGGTCGGCGCCGAGCACCAGCGCGTCGACCGTGGCACCGAGCCCGCCGGCCAGCGTCCGGGCCGCCGCCACCACCTCGTGCGACACCTTCTTGAGGGCGCCCTGTCGCTGTTCCGTCACCGCGAGAATGGCCGCCATCGTCAGATCACCTTGGCTTCGGTTCGAAGGAGCTGGACCAGGGCCGGCACCGCATCCGCCCCTTCGCCCACGATTCGGCCCGCCTGCCGCTCGGGCGGCAACGCCAGGCTCTGGATCTCGAGGCCGGCCTCGCCGAGCGCGGCGTCCTTGACTTCGAGCGGCTTCTTCTTGGCCGCCATGATGCCCTTGAGCGACGGCAGCCGGGGGGTGTTGATCCCCTTGTCGGCGGTGATCACCGCCGGGAGCCGGCAGGTCACCACCTCGACGCCGCCCTCGATCTCCCGCTCGGCCGTGACCGCGCCGTCGGCGATCTCGAGGGACGACACCGCCGTGATGCAGGGCAGCTCGAGCAGCTCCGCCGTCATCGGTCCGACCTGATGGTTGTAGTCGTCCACCGCCATCTTGCCGAACAGGATCAGGTCGTGTCCCGCGCCCTGGAACTCGGCCGCCAGCGCCCGCGCCACCGCCAGGCCGTCGGCCGAGCCGGCGCCTTTGAGCAGCACCCCTCGGTCGATGCCCATGGCGAGCGCCGTCCGGATCGTCTCCTGAGAGCTGTCGCCGCCCAGGCTCACCACCGTGGTCTCTCCCGAGCCGGCCTTGGCCTTGAGCGCGATGGCCGCCTCGATGGCGTATTCGTCGTAGGGATTGGGGACGAACTTCACCCCCGCTTCGTCGATAGCGGTGCCGCTCGCCCCCACGGCGATCTTCGCCGTGGTGTCCGGCACCCGCTTCAGGCAGACCGCGATACGCAAAGCCCACTCCCGTGAAGAATTCGAGCCATCCGAGCAGGGTCGTCTCCCCTACTCACCAGTCACCACTCACTCCCTATTCACCACTCCCTACTCCCGACTCCCAACTCCCAATCTCAGAACGCCGCTTCCCCGGTGATCTCCTGCCCCAGGATCAGGGAATGCATGTCGTGGGTTCCTTCGTAGGTGTAGACCGACTCCAGGTTGGCCAGGTGACGCATCGAGTGATACTCCGCCAGGATCCCGTTCGCACCGAGGAGCCGGCGTGCCTCGCGGGCGCACTCGCAGGCCACGTTGACGTTGTTCCGCTTGGCCAGCGACACCTGTTGCGGGGTCATCGTGCCAGCGTCCTTGAGCCGACCGAGCTGGAGGACCAGGAGCTGCGCCTTGGTAATCTCCGTCAACATGTCGGCCAGGCGGACCTGCTGGATCTGGGTCGCCCCGATCGGCTTGCCGAACATCACCCGGTTCTTGGCGTAGCGGACCGCCTCGTCGTAACACGCCATCGCGGCGCCCACCGCGCCCCACGCGATCCCGTAGCGGGCCTGAGTCAGGCAGGAGAGCGGGCTCTTGAGCCCGCCGGACTGGGGCAGGATCGCGTCCTTCGGCAGGTGCACGTCTTCCAGATGGAGCTCGCTGGTGTCCGACGCCCGGAGCGAGAGCTTGCCCTTCTGGTCTTTGGCCGTGAACCCCTTGGTGGCGGTCGGAACGATGAAGCCCCGGATCGACTTGGCGTCGTCGATCGCGCCGGTCTTGGCCCACACCACCGCCACCGTCGCCTGGGAGCCGTTGGTGATCCACATCTTGGTGCCGTTCAGCACCCAGCCGTCGGCCGTCTCCTTGGCGGTCGTGATCATCCCGCCCGGATTCGATCCGAAATCTGGCTCGGTCAGGCCGAAGCAGCCGATCTCCTGGCCGCTCGCCAGCCGCGGGAGCCAGTGCTTCCGCTGCTCCTCCGAGCCGAACGCGAAGATCGGATACATGACCAGCGCGCCCTGGACCGATGCGAACGAGCGGATCCCGCTGTCGCCCCGTTCCAGCTCCTGCATGATGAGCCCGTAGGCCACGTTGTTGAGCCCAGCGCAGCCGTACTCTTCCGGCAGGTTGGCGCCCAGCATCCCGAGCTCCGCCAGCCCGGCGATGAGCTCGTTCGGAAACCGACCTTTGACATACGCGTCGCCAATGATCGGCATCACGTTGTCGTCGACCCAGGCTCGGACCGTGTCTCGAATGGCTCGCTCCTCTTCGCTCAGGAGCGTGTCCATTCGATAGAAGTCGACACCCTGGAATTGAGAGGACGCGGTTCCGGTCGCCATGACCCAACCCCTTGAAATACAGTAAGATAGAGCGCGAAAAGATAGTCGGAATCGGCCCCGGACGGTAGGGCCACCGCTCCTCCTTGTCCCTGCCCGGCAGACTCCGGTCCCGTCTGGCACTCGCCGGCCGAGACCCATCGCCCGGCCCGCGTCCGCGGCGGCTGAATCCGCAGCCGCCCCCCTGTGAGGGGGATCCCACCGAGCCGTGTCGAAACAGGGACGAACGTGACTTTCTTCCAGGAGATTTCCATGCGTGGTCGCTGGTCATTCGGCCTCGTCGCCGGCCTCGCCCTCGCCGCCTTCGCCGTCCCCACCGCCCAGGCCCAGTATCCCAACCGGATGGGCGGCGGCCGCGGCCGGGGCGGCGAGCGCGGCGGCTTCGAGGGCCGTCGGCGGATGACCCCGCCCGATCCCGTCGTCCGCGAAGGCCCCCCGGTGGCGGACGAGTTCACCCGGATCGTGGAGGGCAACGACAGTCTCAAGCAGACGTACATGGAGCGCCGGCTGGCGTACATGAAGGAGACCCAGCCGGGCCGCGACAGCCTGACCGACTTCATGGCCAGCATGCGGGGTATGCGGCAGGACGACTTCGCCCGGGCCCGCGCGAACATGCAGGCGATGCAGGATTTGACGAAGAGCCTGGCGGAGCGTCAGAAAGCCTTCGACGAAGGCCTCAAGAAGGAGCTGCTGACCAAGGACCAGTGGAAGAAGTACGACAAGTGGCGCAAGGAGCGCCGGAAGGACGCCGAGAAGATGATGGAGGAGCGGCGGGGCGGCATGGGTGGCCGCCCGCCGGGTCGCTTCCAGCCCTGACGACTCAGTCGGCGCGCAGCGCGCGCACCGGGTCGACCTGCCCGGCTCGCCGGGCGGGCAGCCAGGTGGCCAGCAGCGCCACCGCCATTAGGATGGCCGGCACCGCCAGGAAGGTGAGCGGGTCGGCCGCCCCCACCCCGAAGAGCAGTCCCTGAAGCAGCCGGCTCAGCGCGAACGCCACCAGCACGCCCACGACCGCGCCGGCCAACACCAGCCGGAACCCACTCCAGAGCAGCAGTCGCACCACCATGCCGCGATCGGCGCCCAGCGAGAGCCGGATCCCGACCTCGCGGCTCCGCTGCGCCACCGCATAGCTCACCGTGCCGTAAAGCCCGATGCTCGCCATCAGGAGGGCCAGCAACGCGAACGCGCCGAGAGCCGAGACCCCGAGCTGGAGCGGCAGGGTCATGATCCGGAGATGCCGAGCCATGGTCCGCTCCTGAATGATCAGCGCGTCCGGCGCCTCGGCTCGGACGGCCCGGAGGATCGGCTCCAAGAGGGACTCGGGATCGCCCGCCGTCGCCGCCACCAGCCAGATGGCCGAGGGGTCTCCCTGGCCGAGCGCGGTGTAGACGAAGGGGGTCGGATCCTCGGCCAGGCTCCGGATCTTGGCCGTGTTGACCACGCCCACCACCTCGTACTCGGGACCGTCCCGCCCATCCCGGAACCGCCGTCCGATGGGGTCCTTGCCGGGCCAGAATTTCTCGACGAAGGCCTGGTTGACGAGCGCGACGCGGGCGGTCGAGTCCACATCGCCGGCCCGGATGTTCCGGCCGGCCACCAGCCGGAGCCCGGCGGCGGCCACGTAGCCGCTGTCGATCGCCGACCGATTGACCTGGAATCCATCCTGCCCCGGCGGCGGCGCGACGCCGTCGACGTTGGCGATCAGGAACATCTGATTGAGCAGGTTGAGGTGGATGTTCTCGCCCGCTCCGACCTCGCGGACGCCCGGCAGCTCGCCGATCCGCCGCTCGATCCGATCGAGCGTCACCCGCTTAGCGGCGAGGTCCGTGCCGGGCAGCGTGAGCCAGACCAGCCCGGCCGGCCGGCCGCCGAAGCCGGGATCCACCCGACGGGCCACGTCGAGGCTCCGGACGAAGAGCCCGGCCGCGACCAGCAGCACCACCGAGACGGCCACCTGACCGGCCACGAGCACGCTCCGGAGGGTGCCCTTGCTCCGCCCTCCGCCCGTGCTTTCGTCGCGGATCACGCCGGCCAGGTTGAGCCGGGTGGACTGCAGCGCCGGGGCCAGCCCGAAGAGCATCCCGGCCGCGACGGAGACCCCGATCGAAAAGGTCAGCACCCGCCAGTCGAGGCTCAGGCGCAAGGTGATCGGCACCGGCATCGGCAGGTCGGCGGCCATGACCGCTTGGAGCCCGAGCCGGCCGAGCACGAGTCCTACCCCGCCTCCGATCAGCGCCAGCAGTAGCGTCTCGACCATCAGCTGCGACACCAGCTGCCCGCGGGTGGCGCCCAGCGCCAGCCGGACCGCGACCTCCTTGCGCCGGTCCACCGCCCGGGCCAACAGGAAGCCCGCCAGGTTGGCGCAGGCGATCACCAGCACCAGGCCCACCACGACCATCAGCAGGATCGCCACCGGACGGATGATCTCGTCCACCGGCGGATAGATGATCACCTCGGAGGCGGGGACCAGCCGGACCCCGTCCCCTTCCCGCCAGTCGCCCAGCCGCGCGTCGATGAAGGAGCGGGCCACCGCGCCGACGGCGGCTTCCGCCTGAGGCAGCGAAACCCCGGGACGGAGCCGTCCCTTGACGAACATCGCGTGGTTCCCACGGGCCTCGAGTTGGTTGGTCGAGCTGGGATCGATGTAGTCGATCATCGTCACCGGGACGTAGACGTCCGGTGCGAGCCCGGGCAGCGACCCGGTGAAATCGCGAGGCGTGACCCCGATGATCGTGTACGGCGTCGACGACAGCCGGATCTCCTGACCAATCGCCTTGGGATCGGCGCCGAACGCCTGGCGCCAGTAACGGTCGCTCAGGACCACGACGGCGCTCCGGCCCGGGGCCCCGGCGTCGGTGGAATCGATCAGCCGACCCGCACCCGGCCGGAGTCCCAGCAGGTCGAAGTAGTTGCCGGTCACCAGTTCCACCGTGAGCTGCTGGACTCGGCCGCCCTCCTCGCGCGGGGCGATCCCAAATCGCATGCCGCCCACCATCGAAAATGCCGACGACGCCTCACGGCCCAGGTCCCGCACGTCCGGATAGGAAAGCGGATCGAACGGAGCGGACTCGGTCGCGAAGTAGATGTCCACCAGGCGATCGGGATCCTGAACCGGCGGCTTCCGGAGGATCAGATCGTTCACCAGCGTGAACATCGCGGCGTTGGCGCCGATGCCCAGCGCGAGGGAGAGGATCGCGGTAATCGCGAACGTCGGCCGGGCCACCAGCCGCCGCACCGCGTAGCGGGCATCACGCCAGAGCCGGAGCAGGACCCGGTCGCGCGGGCCGGCGCCCCCCCGTGCCTCGGGGGTCACCACCCGCTTCTCTTCCCCGATCATCGCCGCGGCCCGTCCCGCGTCGCCGAACGCCTCCAACAACTCCTCCGCGCTCCGCCCCTCGGCCAGACCGTCCTGGAAGTGGCTCACCAGCTCGCGGTACACCTCCACCCGCCGATCCTCCGAGAGCCGGCTCCCCACCACCACTTGGGCCACCCGGCCCGCCAGGATCGCCGGCAGTCCGGCGGACCGAGCCAGCCGCTCCACCCCCAACCGATCCATCCGCCCGACCAACGATTCGTCCGAGCGCATGACTCAGCCCTCCGCCGCCGAGGGGTCGACCAATCCGAGACCCACCATGGCCTGAAAGAGCTCCTGCCACTGGGCCCGCTGGCTGGCCAGCGCGGCCCGACCCCGGTCGGTGATCCGGTAGTACCGCCGCCGGCGCCCCGACGCCGCGTCGACCCAGCGGCTCTCCACCAGTTCCTTCGATTCGAGATTGTAAAGCAGCGGATAGAGCGTCGACTGACCCAGAGCCAGCACTCCGTCCGTCCGGTGCGAGAGCGACTGGGCCAGCTCGTAGCCGTACATCTCGCGCACCGCCAGCAGCTGGAGCACGGCCGTCGGGCCGGCTCCGCGGATCAGGTCGCGCTCTGGCTTCATTCCAGGATCCTCCGACCGGGGATGGAGACGGCCGGATGCGGCGCCGGCCCGGGCGACCCGCGGCATTGCTCCACGGACGCCAATACATCGCCGACAATAGTATGTTGTAGGGCCCAAAACGTCAATAACTGAAACGTCAGATCACACGTCTGTCCGCTCCAGCGACGCCACATATCGCCGCGCCGACCGAATCACCGCGGCCCGGGCATCGGTCCGGACGACCTTGCCCCACCAGGCGCCGTAGATCCGGTCGAAGCGGTAGCCGGCCACCGTGTCGGCGATCCGTCGGACCACCGCGGCGGGGAGCGGAATCAGGTTGGGGTAGCTGTACATGAAGCTCACCCACCGGCGGTCCTGGACGACCTGAATGACGTCGCCCGTCAGGAGCGCGCCCCGGCCCTCGGCGCCGGCCGGCCAGTGGAGCACCTGGCCGCCCGCGAAGTGTCCGCCGAGCCGAACCAGGGTCAGGTCGTCCCAGAGGGCGAGGGTCTCGCCCGACCAGAACTCGATGGCCGGGTCGGGCCGCATCACCCAGCGGCGCTCCGCCTCGTGGAGGTAGATCGGCACCCCGAACGCCCGGGCCCAATCCGCCATGGCCGAGTAGTAGTGGGGATGGCTGACGGCGATGGCCCGGAGGCCGCCTAACGCCTTGACCCAGGCCACGGTGGCGCGATCCAGCAAGCTCACGCAATCGAAGAGGAGGTTCCCCCCGGGCGACTGCACCAGGAGGGCCCGCTGGCCGATGGCGAACGCCGGGGTGGTGCCGATCCCGAAGAGACCGGGCTCCTCGGGGCGGACCTCGTTCCGGTGCGAGAGGAAGAGCTCGGCCGGCGTGGTCCACCGCTGGCCCTCCCAGCTGAGGTACTGGCGCTCGTCGTCGCAAATGGGGCAGCGCTCCGGCGCGACGACGCTCTCGGGGTATTGGGTCCCGCAGGTGACGCAGATCCAAGTGGTGACCACGGGGCCTCGGCCGACGTCAGGAGGCGAGGTCGAGCGGCCGGAGCGGCCGGCGGCGGGTGACGGCGCGGGGCTCGATCCCCACCTCCATCGCCTTCTGCCGGAAGTCCGGTCCATGGTCGATGGGCCGGCCGGTCTCGTCCTGCCACTGGTGAACCATCTCGTGGAGCAGGGTATCGGCGGCGGCCCGCCAGCCGTCCCGCCGGAGATGCCGTCGCGAGATGACGATCGCGGGCTCGCCTTGGTCGGCCGGCTCGTAGTGGCCGAGCTTCCGGCGCATTCGCCCCGAGAGCCGGAGGGCGATCCGGGCGAGGCTGCCGGCGAACCAGCGGTGATTGAGCTCCTGGTGGATCGCCTCCAGCCGCTCGAGCCGGGCGTCGTCGCCGGGCTCAGCGACCTCCGGGACCCGGCGGCGCGGCCGGGGCGGCGGGGCCACGAAGTCGTGCACCGGAAAGCTGAGCAACAGCCGCACGGCGGCCCGGCGCTCGGGCTCGGGCAGGCGGGGGCGGGTCCACCGGACGATGGCGCGGAGGACCTCCTCGGGCGCCCAGCGGTACCCCCGGTGGATCCGGAGCCGCGACTGGGCCAGGGTGACCATGGTCCGGCGGTTCCGGTGCAGGACGACCTCGATCGCGGGCGCGAGCCCCACCAGCCGGAGCCGGGTCTCGAGCTCTTCCGGCTGCTCGAGGGGCAGGGTCAGCTGTTCCGGCGCGGTCACGATCGGCCCCTCCGGGGAAATCGGGCCGGCGCGCCGGGCCCGAAGCGGGACCCGGCGCGGTCCCAGAGATGGTGCGTCACCGAGATGGTGTCCCGGTCGGCGGCCACGACGTTGAAGGCGGAGGGGCGGTGTCCCCTGGTCCGGGCGGTGTGGGTGCTCGAGGTCGAGACCACGACCCGGTCGGCCAGGAGGGCCGCCCCCTCCTGGTGGTCGTGTCCGCAGAGCACGACGTCGGCCCCGGAGGCTACCACCCGCTCCTGCGCCCGCCGCCAGTGGGCCAGGCCCATCCGCCGGGAGATCTTGCCGCGGAGCAGGTTGTGGTGCATCACCATGACCCGGAGCGCGTCGGCCGGGCTCCGCTCGAACTCGGCGGCCGCCCGATCCACCTCCGCCGCCGGCAGGTGGCCCTTGACCGTGCTGTCACGCCAGAATTTCCAGGTCGTCGACCCCACGGCCCAGCCGTGCGAGGTCAACGTGCTGGCCAGCACCAGGCCGGGCAGCTCCAGCGCGGGCGTCAGCGACTCGCCGAACAGCGAGCGGTACTTCCGATACTTGAGCCGGGCGCCCGCCACGCCGAGCGGACTGGCCCACCACTGCACGTCGTGGTTGCCGGGAATCACCAGGGTCGGCGCGACCGCCCGGAGGTCGTCCGCGAAGGCCAGCGCCGCCTGGAGCTCGCCGTAACGCGCTCGCTGGGTCAGGTCGCCGGCGACGACGATGGCGGTCGGCGCCAGGGTCGGGATCAGCGTCCGGAGCGCCCGGATCTGCTCCAGGTCAACGTCCCGGCCGAAGTGCAGATCGGAGAGCTGAACGATGGTGACGAGGCTCACCAGACGGCGCGAATCCGGTAGGTCAGGGTGCCCTCGCCGCCGGCCGGCACCCGGACCCGAAAGCGGGTCGTCGTGCTGGAGAGCTTGTCGGCCGGGAGGCTGCTCGACACCACCTGCCATTCGCCGGCCCGCCGTTCCAGCACCTCGACGGTGGCGGTGCTGTCGCCGGCGTTGGCGATCGTGACGGTGTAGCTGGCAAACGTCTCGGTCCGGAGGCTGTCGCGCCGGGTGGAGTAGGCCGTCTGGGTCCGGCGGGCCGTGAGGTCGAACGCCGAGCCCGCGTCGAGCACCAGGTCCTGGCCGGCGGCGGTGTGGTCGGTGGAGGCCTCGGCGACCAGCTGGGGACGCCCCTGGTCGTCGGACCCGGTAGATCCGGACCACGCCGCCGGGAATCGGGAGCCGGCCGAAGGCGCTCTTGTCGCCCCGCCGCACGAGGTAGGACACTCCGACCGGCACCTCGGTCTGGTCGCCCAGCTGGGGGACCGGACCGCGGTAGGGGAGCTGCCCGTCGACCACGTAGCGCCGGTCCACGGTCGCCGAGGTCGGCTCGAAGAGCGCCGCGCCGACGGCCAGACCGGGCACCAGGGAGATCCGGCCCGGAATGGTGTAGAGGTGGGCCTCGCCGATGCGCTGCTCGGCCGCGAAGCCCTTGGCGGCGTCGGCTCGGAGCGCCATCGGCGCCGCCGCGACCATCGGTCCGCCGGCCCGACCGACGTTGCCGGCCAGGAGCTGGACCTCGGCCGAGTCGACCCGGAGCCGCCCGGCCTGGATCACGGCCATGCCGGTGACCCGGGCGAGGCCGACGCTGCCTAACGTCACGGTATAGCTTGCCGCCCAGGCCCCGCCCGACGAGAAGAAGCCCAGACCCAACGCCCGCCGGGCCCGCTCGCTCCGGAGGGCGAGCTCGACCGACGGCTCGGCCAGCACCAGGTCGGCGGGGAAGAGGGGAACGCCCGGCCGTGAGAACGTGATCCGGCCATCGGCCAGGCGGTAGCGCTCGGGGTCGGCGCCGACCACCTGCGCGGTGACGGTGTCGGGCCCGTTCGGTCCCCGGGTCACGAAGGCCAGCCGCCGCCCGATCGCGCGCCGGAGCGTGTTGCCCTCGTCGATCGCCGCGTCGTACGTCACCCCGGTGATGACCACCCCGGAGTCGAGCGGAAAGATCGAGCCGGGATCCAGCTCACCCAGGGCCGCCCGGAGGGTCGACGTCCCGGCCGGCACGCTGAGCGGCAGCACCCGCCGCTGGAGGACCCGGCCATCCTGATAGATGGTCAGGGACTGGGCGGCGAGACGGGGGGACGGGCCCAGGATGAGGGACAGCGCGGCGAGCAGGGCGCCGGCGCCACCAGTGGGTCGCATCGATCTCGGGATCCGCTCCATGGCGCTCACTCCGTTCCCTCGGTCCGCTGGTCCTTCGCTTCCGCCGTTCCTCCGTCCACCCGTCCCGCCGTCTCCTTGGGCAGATACTCCACCACGACCCGCCCGACGATCCGCCGGAGGATCACGTAGAGCAGCAACACCGACGCGGCGCCGAAGAGCCGGGGCAGGAAGGCGTCCGGCGTCCGCCAGATCAGCCACGCCGCGAGCAGCAGCGCGCCGCCGAGGGCGACCCGCTGCGCGATCCGGGCGGCGTGACGCTCGCGCCGCTCGCGGCAGACCGAGCAGTATTCGCCCCACCCGAGTCCTAGCTCGCGGCGGTCGCACTGGACGCAGGGAACCGGCTCACCCGCGTACCCGAGCCGCGACCGCGTCTCCAAATTCCCGGGTCGAAGCATGACCCCCCAGGTCTTGGGTTCGAATCTGATCGTCGACGATCGTGGCCCGCACCGCGGCGCGAACCCGGTCGCCGGCCTCGAGCTCGCCGAGGTGGTCGAGCATCATGGCGCCGGCCAGCACCAGGGCCGACGGATTGGCCAGCCCCTTCCCGGCGATGTCCGGGGCGCTCCCATGCACCGCCTCGAAGATCGACGCGGTGGTGCCGACATTGCCGCCCGGCGCCAGGCCGAGCCCGCCCACCAGCCCGGCGATCTCATCGCTCAGGATGTCGCCGAACAGGTTGGTGGCCACCAGCACGTCGAACCGCTCCGGCCGAAGCACCAGCTGCATGGCGCAATTGTCGACGATCACGTCGTCGCACGCCACCCGGCCCTCGTACTCCTTGGCCACCGCCCGCCCCACCTCGAAGAAGAGGCCGCTCACCATCCGGAGGATGTTGGCCTTGTGAACGATGGTGACCTTCTTCCGCCCGTGCTTCAGGGCGTACTCGAAAGCGTACCGGATGATCCGCTCGCAGCCGTACCGGGTGGTGACGCCGGTGGTGACCCCGGCCGCCCGGGGGTCGTCGCGGGTCGCGATCCAGTGCTCGAGGCCGGTGTAGAACCCCTCGAGGTTCTCCCGCACCAGCACCAGGTCGATGTCGTCGTAGCGGCCGGGGAGCACCGTTCGGGCCGGACGGATGTTGGCGTAGAGCTCGAACTCGCGGCGGAGCGCCACGTTCACCGACCGGTAGCCCGATCCCACCGGCGTGGTCAGCGGCCCCTTGAGGGCCAGCCGCCGCTCCCGGATGCTGGCCACCGTCTCGTCCGGGACCGGGTTGCCGGTCGCCTCGACCGCCGCCATGCCGGCGAGCCGGGGGTCCCACTCGAACTCGACCCCCGTGGCCTCGAGGATCGTGACCGTCGCCATCGTGATTTCGGGCCCGATACCGTCGCCCGGTATGAGGGTGACGCGATGCTTCACCAGGTTCCCTCCGGCGGGAAGATGGTCTCGATGGCGTGGACCACGACCGACTCCGGAGTCGTCCCGTCGCCCTTGGCCAGCGATCGCCAGACCACCCTCCCGGTCCGGACGTCGGCCAGGACCGCCGCGAGCTCACCGTGGAGACCGGTGCCCGCGCTGTCCGGCCGGATCTGGAGAGAGGCCGGGATGAAGACGTACCGCCCGCCGGCCACGGCGAGGAGCTTCCGAAGATTGGACCGGAGCGGATCGGGCACCACCTTGAGGCTCCAGCTCCGCATCACCGCCTGCCCCATCTGGTCGGGATCCTGAATCAACCCGCCGCTCCGCCGAGCCATGTGGCGGAGGGCCTTGGGCATGATCCAGGTCACTTCGGGCGCCCGGCCCTCGATCGCGTCGACGATCAGGGAATCGGTGTGGAGCAGCAGGGCCGCCCGCTCCTGAGGCAAGGTGGAATCTTTCACCTCGGGATCGACCAGCACCATCGTGATCGGCATCACCGCGACGCTCTGTCCGGCCATGGCAGCGGTCATGAGCGGGCGGGTGACGGGGGTCTTCTGAGCGTTCGCCGCGCAGGCCCCAAGGGCCAGCAGGACGAGACCGGGCCAGGCCCGGGATCGAAGGGTTGTCATGGGGAGAAAGGTAACTAAGGGGGATGGGGAGGGAGGACGGGGAGGGACGGGGAGGGACGGGGAGCGACGGGGTGAGGAGGCAACGCTGGTGCCTCCCCGTCCCACCTCACCCCCCGCGTCCCCCCTCCCCCTACCGGTACGCCAGCGACAACCCCCCGTCCACCAGAATCACCTGCCCGGTGATGTGCCGGGCCTCGTCCGAGCAGAGGAACGACACCACGTGGGCGACTTCGTGCGGCTCGGCCAGGCGGCCCAGTACGGCGCTGGTTCGGGCCCGGTCGATCACCTCGGAGGGGAGCTGCTCCAGCCGCTCGGTCCGGACGAATCCCGGCGCGACGGCGTTGACGTTGACGTTGCTCGGGCCGAGCTCGACGGCGGCGGCCCGGGTCAGCCCCTCGATCCCGGCCTTGGAGGCGGCGAAGCTGGTCACCCCGAAGCCCGGGTGGCTGGCCTGGTGGGAGCTGATGTTGACGACCTTGCCGTAGCGCTGGCCCCGGAAGATGGGCGCCACGACGGCCATGCAGTTGGCCGCGCCGATCAGGTTGGTGGAGATCACGTCGGTCCAGTCCCGCTCGGTCAGGCGCCACATCGCGCCGTCGGCCGCGATGCCGGCGTTGTTCACCAGATAGTGGATCGGGCCCAGCCGCTCGGTGGCCTGCTCCACGAACCGGACCACCTGGGCCCGCTCGCGAACGTCGCAGGCGTCGGCGAAGACCTGCACGCCCATCGCGGCGATCGTGGTCTCGGTCAGGAGGGCCGTCTCCCGGACGTCCCGTCCGGGCAGGTTCACGAAGCAGAACGCCACGTTGCACCCCAACCGCCCGAACTCGAGCCCGATCGCCCGGCCTAGACCGGTGGCCCCACCCGTCACCAGGGCCGTCTTGCCCCGGAAGCCCGGCGGCACCGTGGGCCGCGGCGACGCCTCCGGCATCACGGCCGACCGCCCCACCCCCGGGGCGGCCTGCCACGAGGGCGAGCGACGATAATCTGGAAACGGCATAGAGCGCGAAGCTACCGGTGCCCACCGGGGCCCGCAAGCGAGGCGCCGTCCGGGCCGGGCCGGGGACGCCCGCCGCCGGCGGCCGCCCAGATCCCGAGACCGAGGAGGGTGAGGCCGGCCGCCAGGGCGAGCGCGAGGGCTCCGCCATGGGCCTGATAGAGCCAGCCCAGCAGCAGCGCCGTTCCGAGCGAGCCGACCCCGACCAGGCCCTGGTAGGTCCCGAAGGCGTGGCCCCGCTTGGCGCCGCCCACCGCGGCCACGGCCACCCGCTCGGCCGGCTCCAGGAGACCGCTCGCGAGTCCCTGGGCCAGGACGATCGCGATGCCGCCCCCCGGCCCCACCGGCTGGCTCAGCCCCGCCAACCCGGCGGCATAGAAGACCACCCCGAGCACCAGCACCCCAGCCACGCCCACCCGATCGGCCAACGCGCCCGCCGGGTACGACGAGGCGCTCCGCACCACGTGGAGCCCGGACCAGACCAGGGGAATCAGGGCCACCGCCACCCCGAGGTCCTGCAAGCGAAGCAGCAGGAGGGTCTCCGGCAGCCGGAAGGCGGCCAGCGCCGCCAGCGCCACCAGGCGGAGATCGAGCGGCCCGGGCGCCGGCTTGGCCCCGCGGCTGGCGGCCGGGTCCACGGCGGCCGAGGGCAGCCGGGCCCGCCGAACCACGACCGAGAGCACCAGCACCGCCGCCAGGCCGGGAAAGAGGCTGGCCGCGATGACGTGGCGGGTGGCCACCCCCCGGGCGAGCAAGAGGTACGCGGCCAGCGACCCCAACACGGCGCCGAGATGATCGGCCGCCCGATGGAGCCCGAAGGCCCGACCGTGGATGGCGGGGGGCGCGAGGTCGGCGATCAGCGCGTCGCGGGCCGGCGAGCGGATCCCCTTCCCGACCCGGTCGATCACCCGGCAGCTGATCACCTGCCAGGCCGCCGTGGTCACCGCGATCGCCGGGCGGGCCACGACCGCGAGCCCGTAGCCCACCAGCACCAGGGGCGACCGCCACCCCGGCCGGTCGGCCAGCCGCCCGCTCCACCACCGGAGCACCGCCGCGGTCAGGTCGGCGGCGCCGTCGAGGACGCCTAACGCCAGCGCGCCGGCTCCCAACGTGCCGGTCAGAAACGCGGGGAGCACCGGGTAGACCATCTCGCTCGCCACGTCGTTGAACAGCGAGACGGCGGCGAGGCCTTTGACCGGACCGGGAACCGGGGGTGAGCTACTCGGGGACGTCATGGCGCCAGCGAACCAGCACGGGACTGGCCAGGCCGCCGGCCCGGACCGCGGCCTCGAGCGCAGGGTCGCCTCCGGGCCAGGCGGCCGCCAGCCGAACCCACTCGCGCCAGACCAGCACGCTGCCGGCGGCCTCGAGCGGCGCCGAGGCGATCCGCCGCGCCTCGGCCACGGCGGCTTCCGGCGCGATCAGCGCCCGGGTGGTCAGCCGTTCGGGGACCTCGGCCAGCGTCAGCTGGCGCCGGTGCACGGCCAGGTCGGCGGCGGCCACCAAGGTGCGGAGCAGCAGGTCGGCTTGGAGCACGAGGGCCAGCGCAGGCGCCTGGGTGGCCCGCGCCGCGCGATCCTCGGCGAACAGGCCCCACCCGTCCAACAGCCCGGGCTGAGCGTACCGCCGGCGGATCTCCGAGGCGGCGTCGACCCGCCCCGCGACCAGGCCGCCGGCCCCCGCCGGGCCATAGCGGACCCCCAGCGCCACCGCCAGCGGCGAGCCGGGGCGGAGGCTGAGACGGCTCCGACCCGGTTCGAGCGCGCCGGCGCGCGCGACCCGGAAGTGCGCCTCGGGCTCGGTCGGGTCCCGAAACGCCGCCCAGGCCTCGAGCATCGGCGCGTCGGGATCGGTGTAGGCCAGCGGGCCGAAGCCTAGCCCGGCGACGATCTCCCGCCAGGGCCGGGCCGGATCGACCACGGCCGCGCCCCGGACCAGATCGGCCTCGAGCTGATCGGCGAGCGCCGCGAGCTGGCGGAGCGCGGCCGCCGACCCGGCGGAAAGCGAATAGACGTAGTTGAGTCGCCAGTCGGCCGCCTCCTCGCCGATCCCGCTCGCGGCCGCCTCCTCCGACGGCCTGGCTTCGGCCCGGAGACTCTGCCCCAGGCCCTCCAGCGCCGCCCGGGCCCGGGCCAAGCGGTCCGCCGGGGCCCGTTCCCACAGCTCGTCCTCGAGCAGCCGGCCGACCGCCTCCAGGAGGGTCAGGCCGGTCTCGAGGCCGAAGGCATCGCTCGGCACCACGGCCGACTCGGCCCAGGCCGGCACCAGGTCCAGGAGCTCTCCATCGCCCGCCCGGGCGGCCAGCGTCTCGGCCAGGCGGGCCAGCCAGAAGCCCGGACCGGCGCGGTGGGAGCGCTCCTGGCCGAAGGTCCGCTCCACCTCGCGAATCCCGCCGACGAGCAGGGTGAGATCGATCTGGTCGTCGAGGGTCTCGGGCTCGAGCTCTTCCGCCGCGAGGCCGAGGGCGCGAAGGGCGGCCAGGTGCTGGCGGACGATCTCGTCGTCGAAGACGGCCAGCCCGGGCAACCCCGCGGCCGGATCGAAGCGACCGGCCTCGACGGGGTCGAGATGCTGCCAGAGGTCGAAGAACGACCGGGCGAGGGGATCGGTCAGCGACACCGGGGAAGATCCGCTATTCCCCCCCGCGAATGGCGGAGTCGTCGGAGACGCTCAGGGTACCGTCGAACCCCTCCACCGTGACCCGGTTGCCGAGCATGCTCTGATGGATCGTGGATCCGGTGATCCGGCAGCGCTGACCCATCAGGGTGTTGGCGACGGTGGAGTTGGCGATCGAGGTTCCCGTCTCGATGGTGACGTTGGGGCCGATGGTCGAGCGGGAGATGGTGACCCCGTCTTCGATCAACACCGGCTCGATGATCTTCACGTCGGAGCCGAAAGCCGGATGCCGGGCGGCTCCCTTCTTCAGCAGGATCTCGTTCGTCTCGACGAACATGTCGACCTTGCCGCAGTCGTACCATCCGCCCACCTCGGCCGTGAGGATCTTCCGCCCGTGGTCGATCATCCACTGGAAGGCGTCGGTGAGGAAGTATTCGCCCTTGTTGGCGGGCGCGGCCAGGGTGTGGTCGATCCCTTGCCAGAGGGCCTGGTAGTCGCGGATGTAGTAGAGACCGATGTTGGCCAGCTTCGAGATCGGCTCCGACGGCTTCTCGACGATCTTCGTCATGAAGCCCTGGTCGTCGGTCACCACCACGCCGAAGCGCTGATAGTCCTCAACCTCCTTGGCCCAGATGATCCCGTCCGCGTCGGTCCGGTTGATCACCGTGAGGTCGGCGTCGAAGACGGTGTCGACGAAGATGATCAGGACCGGCTCCCTGACCAGCGGCCGGGCCAGGTTCACGGCCCCGGCCGTCCCGTCCTGCACCTCCTGCTCGATGAAGTGACAGGGGAGTCCGTAGCGCCCGGTGGCGTAGGCCTCGACCTGCTCCTTCAGGTGACCGGTGATGAAGATGAGATCGGTCACGTCGAGCCCCTCGACCCGGTCCATCACCCAGTCGATGACCGGCCGGCCCGCGACCTTGATCATCGGCTTGGGGACCAAATGGCTGTGGGGACGGACTCGGGTTCCCTTGCCGGCGAGCGGAATGATTACGTGCACGTCACGATCTCCCGTAGCGGTCGGAGAGGCGGACCAGATCGTCGAGCTCGGGGGTCGAGGCCTCGAGCACGTCGGAATCGACCACCGCCTCGATCTGATGGATGAGGAGGGGCGGAATGTGAATCGACTCGCCCTGCCGGAACGTCCGCTCCGCCATCTCGCCGCCCTGCGGCTGGGTGCGGAGGATCAGCTCGCCCGACAGAACGAACATGGTCTCGTCCTTGGCGTTGTGGTACTGGCAGCTGAGCACGTGGCCGGCGTCGACGTGGAGGATCTTCCCGACGTACCGGTCGGTCCGCGCCCAGATCAGCTCGTAGCCCCACGGCTTGTCCACCCGAAAGGGTACCTCGGCCATCAGGCCTCCATTTGCTCGAGTTGGAACGATGACGGCGACGTGATGCACTCTCGCATGCAAACTCCGCACCCGACGCAGCCCTCGTACCGGAGCACCGGGTGGCCCGCCTCGTCCATAGCGAGCGCCCGCTCTCCCACGGGACAGGCGTCGACGCAGACCCGGCATTCGGTGCCCTGAAAGGTCACGCACCGCTCCGGCACGAACTCGATTCGTCCCACCCGGAGCCGGGCCCAGCCGTCGAGCGGCGCGGTGAGCGCCCCGGTCGGGCAGGCGGCGGCGCAGGGGATGTCGGCGCAGGCCACGCACGGCTGGCTCTTCGGATCGATGAACGGCGTACCCGCCGCGAGCCCGCCCGACGGGGGCACCGTGAGGATGGCGTGGACGGGACACACCGGCGAACAGAGGCCGCACCGGGTACAGGCCGCGAGGAACGCCACCTCCGGCAGCGCCCCCGGCGGCCGAAAATACCGGGTCTGGATGATCCGCTCCTCGGTCTCCTCGACCACCTTGCGGATCCACTCCCCCAGGTTGTCGCGGAAGAAGTCCCGGCGGTCGGACGAGGAATGAAAATTCGGGGTCACCGGAGCACGGGCGTCGGGGCGGGCGGGCGGGTCGGGTTCGTCATCTCCTTAAGAGTAGCAACCGACGAGAGGGGAAGGCTATACTCGGCCCACCGCCACCTGGAGCCGCCATGCCGCCCCCGTTTCGTCTCACGTGGCACGAGCACGTGCTGGAGCTGGTGCTCGACCGCCCGAAGGCCAATGCCATCGACCGGGCCACCAGCGTGGCCCTGGGTGAGGCTTTCGTGGCCTTCCGCGACGACCCCGACCTCCGGGTGGCCATCGTCACCGGCGCCGGAGACCGGTTCTTCTCCGCGGGCTGGGACCTCAAAGCCGGCGCCGAGGGCGAGCACGAGCGGATGGACTACGGCCCGGGCGGATTCGCCGGCCTGACTGAGCTGTTCGACCTGGCCAAGCCGGTCATCGCCGCCGTGAACGGCCTGGCGATCGGGGGCGGCTTCGAGTTGGCCCTGGCGGCCGACTTGATCCTCGCGGCCGACCACGCCGAATTCGCCCTGCCGGAAGGGCGGATCGGCAACGTGGCCGATGCCGGCGGAGTCCAGCGTCTGCCTCGCCGGCTGCCGTATGCCGTCGCCATGGAGATGCTCTTCACCGGCCGCCGGATGGGCGCGGCCGAAGCGGCCCGGTGGGGGCTGGTCAACGCCGTCGTGCCGGCCGCCGAGCTTCGGGAACGGGCGCGGTCGCTGGCCCGGACCATCGCGGAGGCGGCGCCGCTCTCGATCCAGGCCACCAAGGAGGTCGTCCGGGAGACGGCCGGGCTCAGCGTGCGCGACGCCTTCCGGACGGTGCGCGAAGGCCGCTACCCGACCTACGAGCGAATGCTCGGCTCCGCCGATCGCCAGGAAGGAATCCTGGCGTTCGCGGAGCAACGCCCACCGCGATTCCAGGGACGGTAACCCCGAGGGGCTCCGCACCGCGTCACGCCGCCATCCCCCGCCCTACGGCCGAAAGTACGGAAAGACGGAGCCCGCGAGCCGGTCCAAGAGCCCGTCGAAGATCACGCCGATCCGCGGCTTGGCCGCCCCCGCCTCGGTCGGATTCCGGGCATCGTCCGCCGGCGCGGTGTTGAACGCGGCGATCACCCCGGTCTGGCTCACCGGATCGAGGTAGAAGAACGAGCGGAAGGCCTGCTGGCTACCGGTGTGGCCGAGCAGCCGGACGCCGTTCCGGTGGTAGATGAAGAACGACCGACCGATGGAATCGGCGCCCGCCGGCTCGAGCGGCAGGACCGGCCGCCACATCTCCTCGAGCGACGAGCGGGCCAGCACGGCCCGGGCGTCGTCGTCGAGCCCGGGCGCCCCCACCAGGAACTGGAGATACCGAACCATGTCGGCGAGGGGGGCGTTCAAGCCGCCGTTCGAGGTGGTGATTCCGGTGTCGAAGTCGAGCCCGTTGGCCTTCGGCGCGCCGTCGACCATGGTGTAGTTGTTGGACCGGTACTTGAGCAGGTGGTACGGCGTGACGTCGTAGTAGGCCGACGCCATGCCCAGCGGGCGGAGCACGTTCTTCTCCATGTAGACTTCGAAGTCGTCGTCGGTCAGCCCCTCGATCGTCCGGCCCAGGAAGATGATCCCCGGATTGGAGTAGCTGTACTTGCTCCCCGGCGGGAAGAGGATCTGGGTGTACGGCATCATGGCCACCAGCTGCGACCAGTCGGTCGGCTCGAAGGGCTGCCACGGCTGGTCGCCGCCCCAGGGCCAGGTCGGGTTCCGGAATCCGGCCGCGTGCGACATCAGCATCCCGATCGTGATCTCACTCACGTCGCCGTAGGGGTCATGGACCTTCCGGAGCTCCGGCACGTATCGCACGATGGGATCGGTGAGCCGAAGCCGGCCCCGGTCGCGGAGCTGCATGATCGCGATGCCGGTCAGCGTCTTGGTGATCGAGGCCCAGTGAAAAATGGTCCGCTCGTCGACCTTCCGATGGGTGGCCAGATCGGCGTACCCGTGAACCTCCCGGGCCAGGACCGAGTCGCCATGGAAGAACGTCAGAGCGCCACCCACCACGCCTTCATCGTTCAGGACCTGATGGAAGTAGGCCTGCACCGGCGCCCAGGCCCGATCGAACCCTTTCCCGGGGGCCTGGCCGGCCCCGACCGTCGGAAGAGCGGTCACCCCCACCATCGCCAGCCCTACGAGCCCCCGAAGTCCCATCGTCGTCTGCTCCGGTAGAAAGCCGAACTGATTGGTTTACTTGAATGTAGGCGCCCTGCCGACACCGGCCACCCGGCCCGGACCGAGACGCCGGCAGGGCCATTTGGGCTCTACCGCCAGCCGACCTAGCTGTATACGATTTAGACGCCGGCGACCCGGCGACCCGAGCCCCAAAGGAGACGCCGGCATGCTGTGGCTGTCCGCTCTTGCTTTCCTCCAGCTCCAAGATACGAGTGCCGTCGCCTCGGCGGCCCGGCCCGAGCTGCGCCATCGGGATGGACGAATTCCACCGGCGGTCACGGCCGCGTATTCGCCCGAGGCACCCGCCGTCGACGGCAGTCTGGACGATCCCGTCTGGCGCCTCGCGCAGCCGGTGACCGGATTCCGCCGGGACGTTCCCTCGGACGGGAAGCCGGCATCGGACCGGACGGTGGTGCGGCTCCTCTACGACCGGAACGCCCTCTACATCGGCGCCCGGCTCTACAGCCGCCCGAGGGACGTGTCCGAGCGCCTGAGCCGGCGCGACTCGTTCGGCGTCATCAACGACGCCTTCTTCGTGCTGATCGACTCCTACCACGATCACCGGACCGCGTTCGTGTTCGGAGTGACGCCCGCGGGCGAGCGGCGGGACATGACGTCGAGCTCGGACGGGTCGAGCCGGGACGAGTCGTGGGATCCGGTCTGGGAAGCCAAGACCCAGGTCGACTCGCTCGGCTGGACGGCCGAGATGCGGATCCCCTTCTCGCAGCTCCGGTTTCCACCCGGTCGGGCCCAGGTCTGGGGCATTCAATTTCGGCGGGACATCCGCCACTCGGGCGAGGCCGTCGACTGGGCCTGGACCCCACGCACCGAGCCGGGGCAGGCGTCCAAGTTCGGGCACCTGCTCGGCCTCAAGAACATTCCGGCGCCGCGGCACCTCGAGGTGCTTCCCTACACCGTGAGCCAGGCCCGCTTCACCCAGAACGCGGACCCCAGGAGCCCGTTCGACGACGGGTCGGTGGCCTCCCTGGCGGGCGGGCTCGACCTCAAGTACGGCCTCACCAGCGATCTCACCCTCGATGCGACGATCAATCCCGACTTCGGCCAGGTCGAGGCCGACCCGTCGGTGGTCAATCTCTCCGCCTTCGAGACCCGGTTCGACGAGCGGCGGCCCTTCTTCGTCGAGGGCTCGGGCATCATGGATTTCGGGGTCCGCGACGGCGGGGTGAACTTCTACTACTCGCGGCGGATCGGCCGGGCCCCGCAGCATTCGGCCTCCGACCTGGCGACCTACGTGGACCAGCCGGCGGCCACCTCGATCCTCGGGGCCGCGAAGCTCACCGGCCGGACCCGGTCGGGCTGGTCGATCGGCGCCGTGGGCGCGCTCACCGGCCAGGAGTTCGCCCGGCTGGCGAACGCGGACGGCACCCCGCTCCCCCGGGTGGCGGTCGAGCCGCGCACCGGCTACGGCGTGTTCCGGCTCCGGCGCGACCTCCGGAACGGCAGCAGCGGGATCGGGCTGCTCGCGACGGTGGTGGAGCGTGACCTCTCGAACCCCGACTTTCGCGACCTCCGCTCGGGCGCGCTGACCGGCGGAGTCGACTTCTTCCACCGGTTCGCCCAGAACGGTTACGAGATCCGGGGCGGAGTCGGCTTCGCCACGGTAACCGGTGACACGGCGGCGATCGACGCGCTCCAGCTGGCGTCGACTCGCTACTACCAGCGACCCGATCAGCGCTACCTGCACTACGACTCCACCCGAACCCGCCTGACCGGCCTGGCCGGCGAGCTCAGCGTCTCGAAGATCAGCGGCGACTGGCTCTTCTCGCTCAACAACAACTTCGTGACTCCGGGTCTCGAGCTGAACGACGTCGGGTTCCAGACCGACGCCGACCGGGCCTCGGTCTTCGCCCGGGTCAGCCGCCGCTGGGTCCGGCCGGGACCGATCTTCCGGAACTTCGACGTCAGCCTGAACTCCTTCCACCGGTTCAACTTCGGAGGCACCAACCTGCGCCGGACGATCGAGGCGTCGGGAGGCGGCCAGTTCCGGAACTTCTGGGGAGTCCACGTCAACGTGCAGCGGGCCTTCGCCGCCTCCGACGACCGGGCGACCCGGGGCGGCCCCCTCCTCCACGCGCCCGGCTCCTGGGAGGTCGGCTCCTACCTCCGGAGCGACGGCCGCCGGGCGGTCTCGGGCGGCTTCGGCGCGCGCTACGACCGGGGTGACGACGGCCGCTGGAGCGTCCGGGTCGGCCCGGACCTGGTGTTCCGGTCCAACGGCGCCGTGAGCCTTTCGCTGAGCCCGAGCTTCCATCGCTCGCACGAGACCGCGTTCTACGTGACCCAGAGCGCCGACCCGACGGCCACGTCCACGCTCGGCGGTCGATACCTGTTCGCTCAGCTGGATCAAAACACCCTGAGCCTGACCACCCGGCTCAGCGTGGTCCTCACGCCGAGCCTCTCGGTCCAGCTCTACGCCCAGCCGTTCGTCGCGACCGGCGCCTACCAGGGCTTCAAGGAGCTGGCGGCGCCCGGCAGCTTCGCCTTCACGCCCTACGGCAGCGGGCCGTCGACCCTGACCTACGACGGGGCCGACGAGACCTACACCGCCGACCCGGACGGCGCCGGGCCGGCGCCCCCGATCACCTTCGGCAACCCCGACTTCCGGGTCCGCTCGATTCGGAGCAACCTGGTCCTCCGCTGGGAGTACCTCCCAGGCTCGACCCTCTTCCTGGTGTGGAACCACAGCCGGTCCTACAGCGACCTCGATCCCCGGTTCGATGCGCTCACCGATTTCGGCCGGATCTGGAGCGACCCGCAGCAGAACGTGCTCCTCGTGAAGGCGAACTACTACCTCTCCCTCTAGCCGCCGATCCCAATGCTCGCCATCCTGCTGGCCCTGCAGGTCCCCGCCGCGCCTGACTCGATCGTGGCGATGGACCTGCGGCATCGGAACGGCCGGGTCCCGCGATCGATCACGGCCGCGGCCACCGCGACCCCACCCAAGGTTGACGGCCGGCTGGACGACGCGGCCTGGGCCCAGGCCGAAGCACAGCACGGTTTCCGGCGCGACGTCCCGAGCGACGGAAAGCCCGCGACCGACGACGTCGAGATCCGGGTCCTCTACGACCACGAGGCGCTCTACGTCGGGGCCCGGCTCTTCGACACCCACCCGGAGCTGGTCTCCCGCCGCCTTAACCGGCGCGACTCGTTCAGCACCTTCAACGACGCCTTCTTCGTCCTGATCGACTCGTACCACGATCACCGGACCCAGTTCGTCTTCGGTGTCACCCCGGCGGGCGAGCGGCGCGACGCCATCGCGACCGGCGACGGCACCGGCGAGTTCGACACCGGGTGGGACCCGGTCTGGGAGGCCCACACCAGCATCGACTCGCTGGGCTGGGTGGCCGAGATCCGGATTCCCTTCTCGCAGCTCCGTTTCTCCCAGCAACCGGTCCAGGTCTGGGGGATTCAGTTCCGGCGGGACAACATCCGCGCCGGCGAGGCCGTCGACTGGCAGTGGTCGCCCCGGTCCGAGCCGGGTCAGGTCTCGAAGTACGGCCACCTGCTCGGCCTCCACGACATCCCGGCGCCCCGGCGGCTGGAATTCCTCCCCTACGTCTCCAGTCAGGCCCAGCTGACCCAGGGCGTCCCGGCGGCGAATCCGTTCGACGACGGCAGCAAAGGGTCGGTGACCGGCGGGATCGACGTGAAGTACGGCCTGAGCAGCGACCTCACGCTCAACGCCACCATCAATCCCGACTTCGGCCAGGTCGAGGCCGACCCGTCGGTCGTCAACCTGACGGCCTACGAGACCTTCTTCAGCGAGCAGCGCCCGTTCTTCGTCGAAGGCTCCAACCTGTTCCTCTTCGGCGGGGGCACCAATACCTACTTCTACTCCCGCCGGATCGGCCGGCCGCCCGGCATCTCGCTCCTCGGCGCCGCGCCCTTCGTCGACGAGCCCGCCTCGAGCTCGATTCTGGGTGCGGTCAAACTGGCCGGCCACACCGGCTCGGGGTGGTCGATCGGCGTGCTCGACGCCGTCACCGGACGGGAGACCGGCCGGATCGCCGAGGCGACCGGCGCCGGAATCCAGTCCATCCCGGTTGAGCCGCTCAGCAACTACGGCGTGGTCCGGATCAAGCGCGACCTGGGCGCCGGCACGAGCGGGTTCGGGATCATGGCGACCACGGTCAACCGCGAGATCGACCCGCAGCACTTCGCCTCGATCCGGCGGTCGGCCCAGTTCGGCGGCGTCGACTTCTTCCACCGCTGGCGCCGCAACACCTGGCAGCTGTCAGGTCACGTCGGCGCCTCGTCCATCGCCGGTGAGCCCGAAGCGATCCAGGCCGCCCAGCTGGCCTCAGCCCGCTACTACCAGCGGCCCGACCAGTCGTACGTGAGCTACGATCCCACCGCCACCTCGCTCCGGGGGGCGGACGGCGAGCTCACCGTCGCCAAGGAAGGCGGCAGCTGGGTGTACGGGGTTACCAGCGGGTTTACCACCCCCGGGTTCGAGATCAACGACGCCGGCTTCCAGACCGACGCCGACCGGATCCACTTCAACGCCAAGGGCGGCCGTCACTGGCTCAGTCCAGGCCGCCTGGCCCGCTCGGCCGCGGTCGACGTGAGCGTGACGCAGGACCTGAACTTCGGCGGTGTCCGGCTGGCTCCCAGTGGCGGCGTGAACGCTCAGATCCAGACCCAGGGGCTCGCCACGATCTACCTCAGCGGAGTCTATCGGTTCCGGGGGCTCGACGACCGGACCACCCGGGGCGGCCCGCTTTTCCGCCTGCCCGGAAAGTTCACCGTCTCCGGCGTGTACCAGACCGACCCGCGGAAGATGGTGGCCAGCGGATTCCACGCGACCTATGTCCGGGACGGCGCCGGCAGCACCGCCGAGGCCGCGGCCCTGAGCCTCACGATCCAGACGCCGCACGGGACCCGGGTCTCGCTGACCCCCACCTATCAGCATAGCCGCTTCGACGCCTTCTACCTCGGCGCCTACGCCGACCCAACGGCAACCGCCACCTATGGCGCGCGATACCTGTTTGCCGGGCTCGACCAGAACGTGCTGAGCGTCGTGACCCGGCTCGATCTCTACTTCACGCCAAGCCTGTCGCTCCAGGTGTACGCCCAGCCGTTCGTGGCGACCGCCGCGTTCGGCGTCCCCAAGGCGTTCACCACGCCCCGAGGCTACGGGTTCGCGACCTATGGCGCCGGCGGCTCCACGATCGGCGTCGACCAGACCGGCACCACGGTTCTCGACGCCGACGGCGCGGGGCCGTCTCCCAGATTCCTCTACCCCAACCCGGACTTCCGGCTCCGCTCGATCCGGAGCAACGTGGTGCTCCGCTGGGAGTACCGCCCCGGGTCGACCCTCTTCCTGGTCTGGAACCAAGGCCGGCAGAACGCCATCGCCGATCCGTCGTTCCGGCCCCTCCACGACCTGGGCGGAATCTTCGGCGACGACATGCAGAACGTGTTTCTCGTGAAGGCGAACTACTACGTCAGTTGGTGACTTGAGACTAGTGACTAGTGACTGGTGAGTCGGGAGTAGGGAGGGGGTGGGGACTGGGGAGTAGGGGAGTAGGGGGCGCGGGCGGGCGTTGACCGTGCCCAAGCGACTCGTCACCTTCCGATGCCGGACCACGGCCGTGACCAAACGTCCCGAGGAGGAGCCATGCCCGAGCGCCCGGGAGATTCGACGCGGCGCGACTTCCTGGTCCGAGCCGGCGCGGTCGCGGCGGCTTCGGTGCTTGCGCCGGGGGTGGTGGAGGCGCGGCCGGCCTCGGTCGCAGCGGTGGGGCCGGGCCGGACGAGCGCAGATCCGCTCGAGTTCCCCCGCAAGGCCGACTTCGCGATGCGGCCCGGCATCACCTACCTGAACGGGGCCTACACCCACCCAATGCCGCTGGTGGCGCGCGACGCGGTCCGCGACTATCTCGTCGCCCGAACCGAGCTCCACGCCGACTCCAACCCCGACCCGAACTTCAGCGCGACGGTCAAGGCGGAATACGCCGCCCTCATCAATGCCAAGCCCTCCGAGATCAGCTTCATCCCCAACACCAGCACCGGCGAGGTGCTGGTCGTCGAGGGGCTCGGCATTCCGGCGTCCGGCGGGAACGTCGTCACCGACGCGCTCCACTTCGAGGGCGCGATCGTCCACCTCCAGGGGCTCCAGCGCGAGGCCGGGCTCGACCTCAGGATCGCGATGCCGAGAGAGGACGTCGCGATCCATTTCGAGGACCTGGAACGGCTGGTCGACCAGAACACTCGGCTGATCGAGGTCTCCTCGGTGGCGATGTACAACGGCTTCGCGCCGGACCTGAAGCGCATCTCCGACCTGGCCCACGCCCACGGCGCCTACCTCTACGCCGACGTGATCCAGGGCGTCGGCGCAATGCCGTTCGACGTCAAAGCCACCGGGGTCGACTTCTGCGCCGCCGCCGGCTTCAAGTGGCTGATGGGTGACCTGGGACTGGGATTCCTGTACGTCCGCGAGGAGCTGCTCGACCGGGTGATCCGGCGGCCGCAGGCGGGCTACCACTCGGCCGCGAGCTACGCGACCCACTTCCTGCCCTATGACGAGCCCGGTCCGACGCCCTTCACCTGGGAGTGGGGATCCGGCGCCAGCGCCCGTTTCGAGGTCGGGAGCGTGGCGGGAGCATCCCGAGCCGCCCTCGGCGCCTCGATCCCCTATCTCCGCGGGCTGGGCCCCGACCGGATCGAGGCCCACCGGCAACCGCTCCTGAACCGGCTCCGGAACGAGCTGCCGAGGTTGGGGTTCCGGTGCGTCACCCCGCCGGGCACCGCGTCGCCCTTGATCACTTTCGCGACGAAGGACGGCGCAACCGTCGCCCGGAAGCTCCAACGGGCCGGGATCGACGCCCGCGCCGCCGACACCTACGTTCGCTTCTCGCCCTCGGTGTACAACGACCTGGCCGACGTGGAGCGGGTGCTGGAGGCGCTGGGCTGAAGGAGTGGGAAAAGATGGGGCAGGATGGGTAGGGTCAGCCTTCCGTCCCTCCCCATCCCACCCCTCCCCTCCCGTCCCCCTCCTACTGTCCCGCCATCTTCCCCGCGCCCACACCCTCCCCCTTGAGCCAATAGCCGAACCACTGCCGGAGGCGGCCCAGCCGGTCCACCAGAAGCCAGGGCTCGCCGGTCCGGCTCAGGTCGTGGTTGGACCGGGGATAGCGCACCAGCTCCACCGGGATCCCCCGCTTCTGGAGCGCCATGTACCACTGCTCCGCCTCCGGCATCGGGGTCCGGAAGTCCTCCTCCGATTGCACCATCAGGGTCGGCGTCGCGACCTTGTCGACGTAGCGGATCGGTGAGTACTGGTCGTAGAGCTTGGGATTCTCCCAGGGCTTGCCGTAGAACTCGAATTCGGTCAGCCCCTGCGCGTCGGACGCCCCATACCACGACCACCAGTTGCTGATCATCCGGTCGGTCTCGGCCGCCTTGAACCGGGTGGTCCGGGTGGTCACCCACGCCGTCATGAACCCGCCGTACGAGCCGCCGGTCACGCCCATCTTGGTGGAGTCGACGTCGGGTCGCTTGGCGGCGATGTCCACCGCCATCATCAGGTCCTGATAGTCCTCCAGGCCCCAGCGCCCCCGGGTCGAGTAGGTGTACTTGGCGCCATAACCGCTCGAGCCCCGGGGATTGGTGTAGAGCACCCACATCCCGGCCCCGGCGATGCTCGCGAACTCGTCGAACCAGCCTTCGCCGTAGGCGCTGTGCGGACCGCCGTGGATGTAGAACACCAAGGGGTACTTCTTCCCCGGCTCGTAGCCGTAGGGCTTCATCAGCCAGCCCTCGATCTCAAACCCGCCGACGCTCTGGTAAGTGAACCGCTCCGCGTCCGGCCAGGAGATCTCTTGGTTGACCTTGTCGTTGAACCGGGTCACCATGTGCTCGCCGGTGCCGTCGACGCCCGCCAGGAAGAGCTCGGTCGGCTGGGTGACGGTGGTCGAGACGTAGGCCAGCACCTTGGCCGCCGGATCCACGTCGACGCCGGCCAGCCGCCGCCGGCCGCTCACCACGTCGTTCACCTTCTTCGTGGCCGGATCGAGCGCGAAGATCGCGTCGCGCCCGCCGACCGCCGCCTGGAAGAGGATCGTCCCGTCGGGCCGCCACTCGAACCAGCGAGGCTCGTAGGTCCAGTCGCCCAGCAGGTTGACCGGCTGGCCACCCTCGACCGGAACGGTCCAGATCCGGACCGGCTCGGTGCGGTTCGCCGACGCCACCCAGGCGACCCGCTTCCCATCGGGCGACCAGCTCGCCCCGCGGCCGAACCCGCTGATCGGCGCCAGCTTCCGGGGCGCGCCGCCGTCGGCCGACACCACGTAGAGGTAGGTGTCGTTCCGAGGTGCCTCGTCCCGCTTGGCGTCGTAAGGCAACTGGGCCAGCGAGTCCCGCTCGGCCTCCACCACGGAGTCGGGCCGGAGCTCGTGGTCCGCCGAGAACAGCACCCACTTGCCGTCGGGTGAGATCGACGGCCCATTGTGTGAATACTCGGTATTGGTCAGCTGGCGCTTGGACCCGTCCACCTTCCGGAGCCAGATCTGGCGGGCCTGATACCGGTGCGCCTCGCGCGGTCCGGGCAAGAAGCCCCGCCCGTTGGCCTTGTAGCGCATCTCGGTCAGGTGCCGGCCGTCGAAGCGGGCCGGGTCGATCGGCCGGGTGATCGCGCCGAAGGGCGGCCGAGCCATCGGGGGCATCTTGGCGTAGGCGTCACCCGGCTTCTCGCCCTCACGCTTGGGACCGGCCGCCGTGTCGGCATAGGCCACCATCCGCCCGTCGGCGGTGTAGTCGCCGTCGGGGAGACTATCGACCTCGAAGGCTTCGCCCGCGGGCACGTCCATCCGGAGGCCCCAGGTGCGGGCCTTGCTCTCGGGCCGGCTCGAGGAGAAGAGCAGCAGCCGCCCATCCGGTGACCACCGGGGGCTCGAGCTCTCCAGGCTCGGGCTCGTCATCCGGATCGGGTCGCCTCCTTGGGTCGACACCATCCAGACCTCATCGTGCCGTTTGTTCTCTTTCTCCCGCACCGTCATCACCGTGAACGCCACCCATTTGCCGTCCGGCGAGACCGCCGGGGCGGACAGGGTCGTCATTCGGTACCAGTCCTGAGGGGTGAAGGCCCGGCCCTGGGCCGCGACGGGAGACGCGGCCAGCCACAACGAGGCCGGCACCAGCATGAACCGGGAAAGACGCATGACCCGCTCCGTTTGTGAGATAGGATCGCTTGCCAAAGATAGCCGGGTCGAGACGGCTCGCGACTCAACGCCCCGGGCCCTAGCTTCGTACCAGGGAGACAACCACCACCCGGGAGACGACCCATGTTCAGCCGACGCGAGTGGATCGGAATCACCCTCGGCGCCACGGGCGCCCTGGCCCTCGACCCGCGCCTGCTTCGGGCCCTCCGCCAAGGTCAGCTCATCCAGCGAGCCATCCCCTCATCCGGCGAGAAGGTGCCGGTCGTCGGGCTGGGCAGCGCAGCCACCTTCTCGCAGATGGCCCGGCGGGAAGAGCTGGACGCACTCCGGGAGGTCGTCAGGGCGATGGTGGACCGGGGCGCCAAGGTGTTCGACACCGCTCCGAGCTACGGCGCCTCCGAGCAGGTCGCCGGCGACCTGGCCCACGAGCTCGGCGTCACGAGCAAGATCTTCTGGGCCACCAAGGTGAACGTCGCCGGCCGGGGCGGCGGGACCGCCGATCCCGCCGCCGCGCGGGCCCAGATCGACGATTCGTTCAAGAAGTTCCAGGTCGACACGATCGATCTGATCCAGGTCCATAACCTGGCCGACGTTCCCACCCAGCTGGGCATCCTCAAGGATCTCAAGAAGCAGGGCCGGATCCGCTACCTCGGCGTCACCACCACCAGCAACCGCCAGTACGGCGAGCTGGAGCAGGTGATGCGCAACGAGCCGCTCGATTTCATCGGGATCGACTATGCGGTGGACAATCGCGACGTGGAGACCACGATCCTGCCGCTCGCGATCGAGCGGAAGATCGGCGTGCTGGTCTATCTCCCCTTCGGCCGGACCCGTCTCTGGCAGCGGGTGTCGGGCAAGGACGTCCCGGCCTGGGGCCACGACTTCGACGCCCACACCTGGGCTCAGTTCTTCATCAAGTACGTGGTGGGCCACCCGGCCGTCACGGCGGTCACCCCGGCAACCAGCAACGCCGAGCACATGATCGACGACATCGGCGGCGGGATCGGGCGGGTGCCGGACCAGGCGACACGGAAGAGGATGGCGGAGTTCGTCGACGCCCTGCCGGCGGCCCCCGGCCGCCGGTAGGGCGTCGACGAGGAGACGGAGGGAGATGGGGGGAGACGGGGAGGGATGGGGAGAGATGGGGGGAGACGGGGAGGGATGGGGAGAGATGGGGAGGGATGGGGGGGCCCCCCACTCTCCCCGCCCCACCCCATCCCACCCCATCCCACCCCGTCCCTCCTACTCCACCCCAAACGTCCACCTGAACCGGAACCGCCCCCCATTCCCTCCCACCGCCCGATCCGGGTGACTCACGAAGACCGGGAAATCCACGCTGGTCACGAACGACGTCTGTCCGATCCGGTGCGCGAGCCGGAGTCCCACCCCCGCGTCGCCCACCCAGTTGTTCTGGCCCGAGAGGGTGAAGAACCCATCCGTCATCGCCACGTCGCCGAACAGGGCCACCCGGACGTCCCGCGCGATCTTCGCGCCCGGCCGCTGGAGGATCGACCGGTCCACTTCGGCGTTGGCCGCGGCGATCGCGGTCACCAGCAAGGAGGGATCCAGGCCCCGCACGTCGCCGCCGCCGGGAGCGTGGAAGTGGAGGTCGTTGGTGAAGAGCGCGTCGCGCGAGCGGATGAACGGATTCCGGAGCTGCTCGTATGGGTCGGCGCCTGCGGCTGAGAACCAGCGCTGCGGCGCCGGGTCGCGCTTGGCGCTCACCCAGCCGCCGAACACCCGGAGGCCGAGGGTAGACCGGGCATCCAGATTCCGCTTGGCGGTGGCCTCGAGGTAGCCCCGGAAGTAGGGCTGGGCATCGTAACGATCGCGGGTGTCGACCCCAGCCCCCTGGTTCCGGTACTCCACCCCGCCGCCCAGCGAAAGGTGCCCGCTCACCAGCCAGGGCCCCCGCTGCTCCGACGAGCTCACGTGCGCCTCGCCCTCGATCGTCCCGGCGTCGGCGTACTGGGCCTGGATCACGTAGCTGGTGTCGTAGGTCGCCACCCAGCGGAGCGAGGCGCCCAGGGAGGTGGTGGGACCGAAGGCCAGGTGGCCCCGGGTCTGGTGATCCACGAAGAGGCTCGCCCCCTCCCGACCCTCGAGATGGAAGGCGTCGACGCCCACCGTCGTTCGCGGGGCCCGGAGCCAGGTCGGGTTCGCCAGCCGAACGTACCAGTTGTCGAACCGCTCGCCGGACTTACAGCAGTGCCGGGTGGCCAAGCTGTACTCCGCTACCTCCTGGTTGAACCGGCCCAGGTAGTTCGAGCGGACCCGGGCCCCGACCATCACTCCGCCCTCGCCGTTGTACCAGACCGTCGGCAGCACTCCCCGGGCGACCCGGTCGCGGTGCGTGCGGGTGCTGAAGACGGGATCGAGGTACCAGTCGGCGCCGGGCCCCGTATCCCAGATGCCAAGCCAGTTCTTCCGCTTGGTATTGTTGAGCATGTTCCAGTCGTGAGCCCGGACCCGCGGGTCGATCACCACCGCTTTGGGCTTTCCGCGAGTCCTGACCGTCACCCATTCGGTCTCCGCCAGTCCATCCGCCCGAGCCACCGCCGAGTCCTCCTTGGATCGGACCACCACGTCGACCGGAAACATCCCCGGCGCCTTCCGCTTCACCTCGACCCGCGTCACCCACCCGCCGTCCTCTCCCCGTCCCTCCCTCCTCACCTTGACCCTCCCGACCGCATAGTCGTACAGCTCCGTCGAATGCAACCACTGCGCGAAGAACGTCGTCAGGTCCTTCCCCGACACCTCCTCCGCCACCTCCTTGAAACGCGTCTCGTTGACGTGCTTGAGCTTCCAGCGGTCGTAGTAGGTCCGGAGGATCTTCCGCATCGCCTCTTCGCCCACGATCTCCCGGAGCTGGTGGTAGAAGAGCTCGCCCCGGGTGTAGATCATCACGTTGTAGGTGAGGAAGTCGCGGTAGTCCTCGCTCACCAGACTGGTCGGCTGCGACAGGCCGTCGAGGTCGAAACTCAGGATCTCGCGCTCGGTGTTCTGGTAGGAGCCCCGGACGCCGTGCGCCTCGACGAACCAGGTGGTCTGGAAGCTGGTGAAGCCTTCGTCGAGGAAGCCCTCTTTCCACTCGTTGCTGGCCAGGACGCCCATCAGGTAGTTGTGGCCCAGCTCGTGGAGGATCAGCCCCTGGCTGGCCGAGCCGTCGTGGATCATCATCGGGAACTCGGTCCCGCCGCCCTCGATCCGGTGCACGTTGGTGATCTGCGGCCAGGGGAATTTCCCGAACAGCCCATCCAGCCATTCGAGCGCGACCGCCGTCCGGCGCACCGCGATCCCGCGGCCCCAGGTGTCCTCGTCGCCCGGCTGGTAGAGGACGTGGATGGCGACGGGGCCCCAGTGCCAGCCCTCGTACCGGTAGTCCGGCCGCATCGACATCGCGAAGTGATGGACGTCCTCGGCCCGCCACACGATGGTCTTCCGGCCCGGCGCCTTCGGCGCACAGGCCGAGTCGGGCAGCGCGTCGGCGAAGGCCGGGTACCAGCGCCGCTGGTAGTCCACCGGCTCGGCCGTCCGGTTGGCGCTCTCCCATCCCGGGTCGCCGCAGACCGCGACGCCGGTGGCGCCGACCACCTGGTCCTCCGGCACGTCCAGACGGACCGTGAACTCGCCGAAGTCGCCGTAGAACTCACCCGCGGGGTAGAGCGGATGTTCCTCCCACCCGTAGGTGTCGTAGGCCACCACCCGCGGATACCACTGGGCAAAGTCGAACGCCCTTCCCTGCCGGCCCTGCCGCCGCGGCACGGTCGAGGGCCGGGCGTCCCACTCCAGGTCGGCATCGAGCGAGTCGCCCGGAAGAAGCGGGTGCGGAAGCCGGAAGCGGACGATGGTGCTGTCCGGCGCGAAGGGATAGACCGGCTCCACCGGCTGGCCCATGATCCGGACGTTCCGGACGTGGTTGAAGCCGAAATCGGGGTCCTTGAGGTCGTTGAACCGGCGGTTGTGCTCGATGCTGTCCTCGTCGGCCCAGCGGGAGCCCGGCCGAAAGGCGTTGAGGTAGAGGTGGAACGAGAAGGTGGTGAGGGTGTCGGGCGAGTGGTTGTAGTAGCGGACGTGCTGGGTGCCGCCCAGGACGCCGGACGGCTCGTCGAGCGAGGCCGAGATGTCGTAGGAAATCCGCTGCTGCCAGTAGACGCCGTTGGGATCGGCCTGGGTGGCGGGCTGGGACGCGATCTGGAGTAGGGCCAGCAGGATGGGCATCGGGACTCGGAGCGAAGACCGTCGGACGGACGGGCGGCCGAACGGCGCCGCCGGCGGACGCTCCAATACTAGGGCGCCACCCGGCGGGGTACTAGAGCGCCGGCCGCCGGGTCTCTACCGAAGAGGGCGCCTCATTCGGGTCGGTCGCCCAAGCGGAGGAGGCGCCGGCCCTGAAGAATCAGGAGTACCAGCGCCACCGGATACGCGACCAGCTGCACGGCCGATCGGAGAATCGCCTTCCCGAGCCCGCTCGAGGCGAGCGGCTCCGACACCGATCGCACGGCGATGGGCGCCGTGAGGCCGTAGAGCACGCCGGCCCCGAGCACCGCGATCAGCGCCAGCGCCGCCGCTCCGATCGCCACCTTCACCGCGGCCGCGTTGCCCCGGGCCGAGGCGCCCGCCAGGATCAGCGCCAGGCCCATGAGGGGAAGGGGTAGACCGTTGAGCGCTGCCGTGACCGACCCGAACTCCCAGGCCGGGTTGCCGAAGGCGGCGGGATACCAGACCAGCCCGACGTCCATGCCGCCCACCAGCAGGAACACCCAGCCAACCAGGCCCAGCAGGGTCCAGGCCCCGAGCGGGGCGCTGTACGGACCGGCTGCGGAACGGACCATCTCGGGAACCATCACGCGCTGGGCGCGCGCCGGAGCGGACATCGGAATCAGTCGGGACGTCGAGGTCAGGCAGTCCGGCGGCGGGATCGCCACCGGACCAGGCCCAGCCCCACGAGGCCGGTCCCCACCAAGGTGGTGGTCATCGGCTCGGGCGCGGTCGTAAGCTGGACGCAGGGATGGGCCAGGTCCGTCCCGACCGACCCGGTCGCGGCACACTCGTACCCGGTCGTGGCTTCGGTCCGGGCGTCGCGCAGGGTTAGCGCCAGGACCGCGTGCGAGAGGTCGACCGCCACCGGGACCGTCTCGCACACCCGCTTCTCCTGCCGGGTGGTGCAGACCGTCTGGAAGGTCTGGTAGCGAATGGTCACGAAGCCGCCGCCGAACTGCCCCGGGCCGGTCCAGTCGGTGGTCGCCGACTTGGGCCGGGGCAGGAGCGGTTCGCCGAACTGGCTGAAGATCCCGGTGCTGAGGCCGGCCGTCGCCGCGGCGCCCTTCGCGTCCGAGGGCCCGGGAATGCCACCCGCGGCCTGCGCCAGGGTCCAGCCGGTCAGCGACCGCCCGTCGGGTCGGCTGGCCGACAGGTTCTTGAGGACCAGCTCGCTGCCGATGTTCCGGAGCCCGACCGCGACGAACCCGATGTCGGGGGAGGTGTGGGAGCCCGGCGCGCCCGCCAGGTTCCAGACCCGAATCGTGATCGTGTTGCCGGTGGCTGTGACCCAGGCCGAGGCGCAGGTGTTGAAGCCCCACCCGCCGTTGGTGCAGACCTGATTCCAATACGCGTCGGAGGCGTACGCCGCCGCCGGGCTGACCGAGAGCGCCAGGACGAACCCGGCACTCAAACCCAACCGTCGTGACCGCATCTGCGATGTTCCTCGGAGTGGACCCTGCGCCCGACGGCGTCGGGTGCCCGAAATACAGGCAAGAAATCGGCCGCGGCCGCTCCGACCGGACAAACCGGTCCTAACTGAAATCGCGACATGGGGTTGCCTCGTGCACGCCGATCGGACCAACGGATTCGAGGTCCAACCGTCCGACGCCGCCCCTCTATGGTGACGACGCGACAGGTGCGCGCCGTCCGGAAAAGCAAGAGGCCCCGAGCACCGCTCGGAGCCTCGCGCACCACCGGTCCAACCAGACTATCGGCTCAGGAGCTGCCGCCGGAGCCGGACCAGCTTCCGCCGGACCGACCCGTCGAACACCTTGTCGCCCACCCGGATCACCGCGCCGCCCAAGAGGCTCGGCTCGACCGCGAAGGTCGCGATGACTTCCTTGCCGAGCATCGCCTGAAGCGCGGTGGCGATGTCCCGTTCGAGCGCCGGATCGGGCGTCCGGGCCACGGTGATGGCCGCTCGCACCCGGTTGAGGCTGGTGTCGACCAGCCCCTCGTAGGCATCCGCGATCGGCCGGAGATAGGCCGCCCGGCCTCGCTTGACCACCGCCTCGAGGAACCGGACGAAATGGGCCGGCGCGCCGACCTGCACCAGGGCGCCGCCCAGCAACTTCGCCTTGAGCGCCTTCGACACCTTGGGGCTCGCCAGCACCGACTGCACCGCCGGCGACGAGTCGTACGCGCGGGCGGTGGCGTCGATGTAGCGACCGTACCCCTCGAGATCACCCGCCTGCTGGGCGAGCTCGAGGAGCGCTTCGGCGTAGTTCAGCGCGACGGTCGTCTCACTCAATGGGTCGTCTCCACCTTGGCCAGGTACTCCATCACCATCCGGCGGTCGTCCGCGGAATCGAGCCGCTGGCCGATCACTTTGGCCGCGGCGCCCAGCGCCAGGTCCACCGCCTCTCGGCGGAGCTCCGCGATGGCCTTGTCCTTCTCGGCCGCCACATCGCGCCGGGCCCGGTCGAGCAGCGCTTCCTGCTCGTGCCTGGTCCGCTCCAACGCCGCCTGCCGCTCCTTGTCGCCCGCCGCCTTGGCCTCGGCCAACATCGACTGCGCCTCGGCCCGCGACGCAGCCAGGAGCTGGGTGTGCTTCTCGAACAGCGCCTTCGCCTCGGCATTGGCCAACTCGGCCTGACTCAACTGCCGGGCGATGGTTTCCTCCCGCTCCTCGGCTCGAGCGACGATCGTGGCCCAGAACGTCTTCCGGAAGAAGAACAGAAAGATCCCGAAGACAATCAGGGTCCAGAACGTCAGCCCGAAGTTCACGCTGAACGGGCCGGCGCCACCACCCTCGCCTTCGGCGGCCAGGAGGAGCGCGAGCATCGGCACCGTCATGGGGACGTCTCCTTCCGGCCTAGAGCAGCTTGAACAGGAGCGCGAAAACCAGCGAGATGATCGTCACGCCCTCGAGCAGGATCGCGATGATGAACGGACCGTTCGCGATGTCCTTCGCGGCTTCCGGCTGCCGGGCGATGCCGCTGGCGATGTTGCCGCCGATCAGCCCGAGGCCGATGCCGCAGCCCACGATCGCCAGACCGAGGCCGATACCGGCGCCCAGCAGCGCGTTGGTGTTCTTGGCGATCTCGGCCGTTCCCGGCTCCTGCAACAGCGCCAGCAAGTTCAACAGCATGGGTGCTTCTCCAGTTCGGTGGGAGAGTCAGTGTCGTGTCTCGCTCCCAGCGATCCCGGCCCCGCTCTCCCGGCGGAACCTTCTCGCGGTGCCCACCAGCGCCGTCGAGGCAGTGGGCTTCCCCCGCCATTCGGCGGAGTACGTTCCTACGTTCCTGCAACCGGGTGAGCGAACCCGGATAGTGACTTGGAAGTCGTGAGTACTGACGAGGGAGGGAGTAGCTATTCACTCCCTGCTCCGTACTCCCTACTCCCCGCTCCCTATCATCAATGGGCTTCCTGCATCATTCCAATGAAGGTCGCGGTCAACAACGCGAATACGTACGCCTGGATCCCCGCCACCAGCGTCTCGAGCAGCATGATCGTCGCGATCAGCACCGCCGTCGCGCCGCCGATCAGCCAGCTGCCGAAGTAGAGAATGATCCCCGCCAGCGAGAGGATGACGAAGTGGCCGGCCGTCATGTTGCCGAACAGTCGGACGGCAAGCGCGAACGGCTTCACCAACTTGCCCAGAATCTCGATCGGCGCCATGAACACGGTCAGCACCGCCCCGAACGCCCCGTCCACCCCGGGGATGTGGGGAAAGATGGTCCGGAGGTACCCCTTGGCGCCCATTTTGAGGAAGCCCGAGATCTCCACGATCAGGAATACCACGATCGCCAGCGTCGCGGTCACGGCCAGGTTGCCCGTGGCCGTCGAGCCCCAGGGCAGGAGGCCGAACAGGTTCATGTAGAGGATGAAGAAGAAGAGCCCCACGATCAGGGGGGCGTACTTGACGCCGTCGTGGCCGATCTTCGCGATCGCCAGCTCGTCCCGGAGCCAGAGCACCAGATACTCGATGAAGCCCGAAAACCCGGTCGGCGCCCGCTCGTGGGCCCGCTGCTTCTTGAGACCCCGGGCCGCCACCGCCATCGTCACCAGCACCAGGATCGCCGCCAGCACCATGAAGATCACGTGCTTGGTGGGCGTCAGGTTGACGGTGATCGGGCCCAGATGGGTGTCCGGCCACTTCTCCCACGAGAACTTCCAGAACGGCTCCATGCCGATCGAGTACTCGTCGGAGGTGTGGTGGAGGATGATCTCGCCGATGTTGAGATCTGGTCGCTGCATCATCATCGAAAGAGCCGGGCCTCGAAAAAGAGCAACGGGATGATCACCCCGATAAAGCCGAACGCCGTCGGAAGCGGCGCGAACCGACCCCGCGCCACCAGTACCGCCACCGGGACCAGGAGCACCCCCAGCCACCGAAGGGCCAACCCGGCCCCGTACCGCTTGAACAACCGGCCCGCCTCACGACTCCCGACCGCCGGCCGCATCAAGCCGACCGCCGCGGTCTGGAGCGCCGTGGCCAGCAGCCCGAACGTGAGGCCCGCCACCGCCGCCTGAGGATCCCAAAGCCGTCCGAAGAGCAGCGCGAGCGCCGCCGAGAGGACTACTCCGAGTCCCGCCGTTTTCCAGACCACTTCTTGAGCTCCGGATGGTCCGGGTCCGCCGTGAACTCGCGGTAGACGCTGAAAAAGCTCAGGCCAGCCCCCCCCAGAGCCCCGCCAATGGTCAAAAACGGCGTGGTCCCGAGCCACCGGTCGAGCCCCAATCCGATGAACAGAAACAGGATGGTTCCGCCCGCGAACCGGAGCGCCGAGGCGAGATACTGCGTCCCCTCGCCGAGCCCGTTATCCCGCTGGTCATCTGTCATCCGACAGGGGGAATTTTAGGCGCTTGTGAAAAATTTCGCAAGCGAAAAGGGGGACGGGAGGGGATGGGGTGAGATGGTGTGGGACGGGGTGGGATGGGGTGGGACGGCCGGCCGTCGACTGCCCGTCTCCCTCCCGTCCCGCCAGCCCCACCCCGTCCCACCCCGTCTCCCCCCGTCCCCCCTCGTCCCTTCCCCGTCCCTGCCCCTCCCACTAATCTCCACCTCCGCCTCGTGATCCCGCTCCGCCCCGGACTCGCCATGGCTCTCCCGAAGCTTTCCCAGCACGACGACGTGAATGAGCTCGAACGCCTGGCCGCCGCGGTCACGCTGCTCCGCGAACAGGTGGCCCAGCGGATCGTCGGGCAGACCGGGGCGGTCGACGGGATCCTCACGGCGATCCTCTCGGGCGGCCATGCCCTCCTGATCGGCGTGCCCGGCCTGGCCAAGACCCTGATGGTCCAGACCGTGGCCGAGGCGCTCGAGCTGTCGTTCAACCGGGTCCAGTTCACTCCCGACCTCATGCCGGGCGACATCACCGGCACCGAGATCGTCGAGGAGGATCCCGCCACCGGGCGGCGCGGCTTCCGGTTCGTGCCCGGGCCCATCTTCGCCCACGTGGTCCTGGCCGACGAGATCAACCGGACCCCACCCAAGACCCAGGCGGCCCTGCTCCAGGCCATGCAGGAGCACCAGGTCACCGCGGCCGGGAAGACCTACCAGCTGCCGGACCCGTTCTTCGTGCTCGCCACCCAGAACCCGATCGAGCAGGAGGGGACCTATCCCCTGCCCGAGGCCCAGCTCGACCGGTTCATGCTGGAGCTCCGGATCGGCTACCCGTCCAGGGCCGAGGAAGAGGCGATCGTCGAGCAGACCACCGGGAACCGGGCCGTCGAGCTCCGGGCGGTGCTCGACGCCGAGTCGCTCCACTCGATGCAGCAGCTGGTCCGGCGCATTCCGGTGTCCCGCGGCCTGATCGCCTCGGCCGTGTCACTGGCCCGGATGACCCGGCCGGTCGACGCCGACGCCCCGGCGCTGATCAAGGAGTACGTCGAGTGGGGCGCCGGGCCGCGGGCGTCGCAGTATCTGGTGCTCGGCGCCAAGGCCCGCGCCGCGATGGACGGGCGGCCGATGGCCGACCTGGCCGACGTGAAGGCCGTCGCGCCCGCCGTGCTCCGCCACCGCGTGGTCACCAACTTCGCGGCCGAGGCGGCCGATCGGACCAGCGAGGACCTGATCCGCGAGCTGGTGGCCGGAGAGAGCTGGCGCGCCAAGTCGTGATCGCGCGAATGGGGCCGCCCTGGAGGCGTTAGGCGCCACCCCGCCGCAACGAGGACCGCACCTCACCACGGAGGCCTCGTGACCATCTGGTACTTCGACATCATGTGGGGCATCGCGCTCTTTGCGATCGCCGTCTTCGCCGGCGGGTGCGTGGTGTTCAACCCCGCCCGGCGGCCGTCGTGAGGCTCGGGCCGGCTCTCGGGGGCGTCATCCTGGTCAGCACCCTCGTCGGCCGGGCCCAGGCCCAACCGGCGGTGCGCCAGCTGTTCGACGTCCGGATTCCGATGCGGGACGGCGTCACGCTCTCCGCCGACATCTGGCTCCCGGCCGCGCCCGGCCGCTACCCGATCGTCCTGACCCGGACGCCGTACCTCAAGACCGGCGCGAAGATGGCGGCGTTCGCCCACGCCTACGCCGGCCGAGGCTACGTCTTCGTGGCGCAGGACACCCGGGGCCGGGGCGACTCGGACGGACGGTTCTCCTGGCTTCAGGACGACGCCACCGACGGGTACGACACGATCGAATGGCTCGCGGCCCAGCCCTGGTCGAACGGACGCGTGGGCATGACCGGCGGCTCGTACGTCGGAACGGTCCAGTGGCTGGCCGCGCGCGAGCGTCCGCCCCACCTGGCCTGCCTCCTGCCCAAAGCGGCCGCGGGACGCTGGTTCGACGAGACGCCCTACCTGGGCGGCGCCTTCCTCATGGGGTTCGCGCTCGGCTGGGCGAACCTGACGTCGGGACACATCGCGCAGGACCCGAACGCGGCCTTGGTCGACTGGGAGCCGATCTACCGGCATCGTCCGCTCGGATCGATGGATTCGGCGATGGGCCGGCACATGCCGGTCTACCAGGATTGGCTCCGCCATCCGACCTTCGACGAGTATTGGCGGCGGATCACGGTCGACGACACCGACTTCGCCCGGATCGACCTGCCGGCGCTCACGGTCACCGGCTGGTTCGATGCCGACCAGTCCGGCGCGCTCCACTACTGGCGGGGGATGCGGCGCCACTCGCCGGCCCGGGACCGGCAGTACCTGCTGATCGGTCCTTGGCAGCACATCACCACCATCTATGGCCACGGTCCCACCCGGCTGGGCGAGCTGGAGTTCTCGCCCCAGTCGGTCGTGGACGTCCAGGCCAACGACTTTCGCTGGTTCGACGCCTGCCTCGAGGGTCAAGGCACGTTCACGGCGCCCCGGGCCCGGATCTATCTGACGGGCATCGACCAATGGCGCGACCTGACGGACTACCCGCCGCCCGAGGCGGCCGTTCGGCGCCTCTATCTCCATAGCGCAGGCCATGCCAACACCTTCTCGGGCGACGGGACGCTCGACTGGACCAGGCCCGACGCGCCGGAGCCGGCGGACCGCTACACCTACGACCCGGCGGCGCCGATCCCGATCGCGGAAGTCCAGGAGGACGGCGTCGATCAGCGACACCTCGAGGGCCGCGACGACGTCCTGGTCTACACATCGGCGCCGCTGGACCAGGCGGTGACGGTGGTCGGCACGGTGTTCGTCGAGATTGCCGCGGCCACCGACGCCCGCGACACCGACTTCATGGCGAAGATCATGGACGTCTATCCCGACGGCCGGGCGCCGAAGCTGGGATCCAAGACGGTCGGCGTGCGGCGAGCCCGGTACCGGCACGGCTACGATCGAGAGGAACCGGTCACGCCCGGCGCCGTGGAGACCTACCGGATCGAGCTTTTCGATCTCGGCCACGTGTTCCTGCCCGGGCATCGGATCCGGATCGACCTCTCCAGCAGCGCCAGCCCCGCCGTGGCGCCGAATGCCAACACCGGGAACCCGATCGCGACCGACACCGCCTCGTTCGTGGCGCACCAGACGATCCATCACGATCGCGAGCACCCGTCCTTCGTCCTGCTGCCGGTCATGCCGGCACCCGAGGCGCCGCCACGCCGGTGAGGGTCGGGGGCGGCGGATTCACTGTGCCGGCCGTATCATGGTGAAGTCCTCCATCGACGATTCGCACATGAAGCTCTTTACCGTTGGCGTTCTCGCCGTCTGGCTCGCCGGGTGTGCTCGAGCCCCCGAGTACGACGTGCTGATCCGGGGCGGGACCGTGGTCGACGGCACCGGCGCGCCAGGCCGCCCGGCCGACATCGCCCTCCGCGGTGACTCGATCGTCGCGGTCGGCGCCCTGACCGGCCGGGCGGCCCGGACCATCGATGCGTCCGGCCTGGTCGTCGCGCCGGGATTCTTCGACCTGCACAGCCATTCCGAGTACGACCGGCTCGAGGACGGCCACGGCCCCTCGTTCAGTCTCCAGGGCATCACCACCGAGATCTACGGCGAGGACTGGTCGATGGGTCCGCTGGGCGGGAAGCGGGGCCCCGACCAGCTTCGGCCCGACCTCGCCATGCATTGGTCCACGTTGGGCGGTTTCCTCGACACGCTGGCCGCGCGGGGGAACGCCGCCAACTTCGCGAGCTACGTCGGCAGCGGCGCGGCTCGGGCCTACGTCATCGGGTACGACGACCGGGCCCCGACGCCGGCCGAGCTCGACTCGATGCGCGCCGTGGTGCGGGAAGCGATGGCCGAAGGCGCCCTCGGCGTCTCCAGCGCTCTCAGCTACGCCCCCAACATCTACGCCTCGACCCACGAGCTCATCGCCCTGGCCCGTGAGGCCGCGGCCGCGGGCGGGATCTACGCCACCCACATCCGGACCATCAACGGCAAGGACCCCAATGCGGTACGGGAAGCGATCACCATCGCCGACTCCGCCGGACTGCCGGTCCACCTGTTCCACCTCAACTCGGTCGCGTCGACCAACGCCCCGACCTTCCTCGCGATCATCGATTCGGCCCGGGCCCGAGGCGTCCGGATCACCGGCGACAGCTACACCTATACCTGGGGGATCTCCGGACTGGCCGACTACCTCCCGTCGTGGGTCCAGGCCGGGGGCACCGACAGCATGCTCGCCCGGGTCGCCGACCGGTCGCTCCGCAAGCGCATCGCCTGGGGGTTCCGTCACGAGGAACCGTTCTACGCCCTGGTCGGATGGGACAAGGTCCGGCTCGGCGTGGCGGACTCGGCGGTGAACGGGAAGCTGGTCTCGGAGGTGGCCGCCGAACGGGGGATCTCGGGCGACGACGCCTACCTGGACGTGGTCCTCGCCGCCAAAGGCGTCGGGCTGATCATCGACTGGAACAACGACGAAGCCACCCTCCGCCAGGTGCTCCAGGCTCCGTACGTCGGCGGCGGGACCGACGGCATGCCGGTGGACCTGAGCCGGCCCCAGCAATGGCCGTTGCTCCATCCCCGGATGCTCGGCACCTTCCCGCGGTGGCTGGGACACTACGTCCGGGAGGAGAAGCTGATGTCCCTGGAAGAGGCCGTCCGGCGGCTCACCTCGCTTCCGGCCTCGATCACCGGGCTCACCGACCGGGGCCGGATCGCCCCCGGTCTCGCCGCCGACGTCGTGGTCTTCGACCCGAAGACGATCATCGACCGGGCCACGTTCGAGGACCCCAATCACTACGCCGAGGGCGTCCGGTGGCTCTTCGTCAACGGCGTCGCCGTGGTCGCGGATGGCGCGACGACCGACGCCCTGCCCGGCCGCGCGCTCCGGGGACCCGGCTACCACGGGGCGCTCGGACGCCGGTCGGCCGGCACGCCGTGACGACCGCCGCCCTGCCCGAGTCCAACGTCCCGCCGGCTCATCATCCCGTCAACCCCGATTGACCATGCGCATCGTTAACCGAACGCTCAGCCTCGCCCTCCTGCTCGCCGGCCTCGTCTCGACGGCGGCCGCCCAGCAATCGCCGCTGACCGGTCTGGACGACTACGTCTCCGCCGCCCTCGGGAGCTTCGAGAACCCGGGTCTCGCCGTCGCGATCGTGAGCCACGACTCGGTCGTCTACGCCAAGGGCTTTGGCGTGAGGCGGCTCGGCGAGTCCACCCCGGTCGACCCCCACACCATTTTCGCCATCGGCTCCTCCTCCAAGGCCTTCACCGGTCTCGGCGTCGCGATGATGGTCGACCAGGGCAAGATGGCCTGGGACGCCCCGCTCACGACCTACCTCCCCGATTTCCGGCTCTCCGACCCCTGGGTCACCCGCGAGTTCACCCTCCGCGACGCGCTCACCCACCGGAGCGGGCTCGCCCGCACCGATCTGGTCTGGATCAGCGAGCAGTTCGACAGCCGGGAGCTCCTCCGGCGGCTCCGGTTCGTCAAGCCGAGCTCGAGCTTCCGGACCCAGTTCGGATACCAGAATCTGATGTACCTGGCGGCGGGAATGGCGCTGGTGGAGGCGTCGGGCGCCTCCTCCTGGGGTGATTTCGTCGAGCGGCGGATTTTCGCGCCCCTCGGCATGCGGGAATCGAGCACCTCGGTGCGAGAGCTCGCGGGCGTCTCGAACCTGGCCGCGCCCCACGCCGAGATTGACGACACCTTGCGCGCCATTCAGCACCGGAACGTCGACGTGGTGGCGCCGGCCGGCGCCATCAACTCCAACGTGCTCGACATGGCGCAGTGGCTCCGGTTCCAGCTGGCCGGCGGCAAGCTCGACGGGAAGCCGCTCCTCGGCGGGAAAGCTTTCGACGAGACCCACCGGCCGCAGTTCCTGATCCGGGGCAGCGCGCCGGCCGGCAACCGAGAAGCCCATTTCGCGGCCTACGGGATTGGCTGGTTCCTCGAGGACTACCGGGGCCAATTCCTCGTCCACCACGGCGGCAACATCGACGGCATGACGGCCTGGGTCGCGATGATGCCCGACGAGCAGGTCGGCGTCGTGATCCTCACCAACCTCAACTCGTCACCCCTGCCGTCCGCACTCGGCTACGCGATCTTCGACCGGTACCTGGGCGGCGGTGCGCCGGACAAGATCACCGCGTTACGGAAGTCGCGCGAGCGGGCCGCCACGCGGGTCCAGGCCGCGGCCGAACGGCTCGAGGCAAGCCACGTGAAGGGCACGTCGCCGTCGCTGGCGCTGGGCCGCTACGCCGGCAGCTATGCCGACAGCGCCTTCGGGACGATGAAGATCGCGCTGGAGAACGGGACGCTGGTACTCCGCTACGGACCCCAGTTCACCGGGGACCTGACCCACTGGCACTACGACACCTTCCGGGTGCACTGGCGGAAGTTCCCGCTCTTCGGCGACAGCTTCGCGACGTTCACCATCGGGCGGGACGGGCAGCCGGCAACGGTGTCGATCGACCAGTTCGGGGAGTTCAAGCGGAGTGACGAGCGCGGGAGCGGGCCGGGCTCCTGAAGGCGGTCCCAATCCGTGGATGTTGCCCTCCCCACGCTGGCACCTCGCCTCGCCCTTGGCGCACGTCATAGCTCAGGTTCCCCGGACGAGGACGTGTTCCGCGACCTCTCGCGAGGGTCTGCCTCGACGCGCGAACCCGGTACATTGCATTTCGGGGGAGTCGCCGGTCCTGAGGCCGTGCCCTCGCGGGCAGCATCGTGGCCAGCTGTGCCGCTGCTTGCGCGGCCGAGCCCGACCTGCGCCGCTGAACACCGGGTCGTGAAGGGCCACCTTGGCTTTGGTGCACCTGCTGCCGTGCCTAATACCTGATGGAGGTGTCCTATGGGTCGCCGTGCTGACGCACTTGCCAACCGCGTCGAACAGGGAGCTGCCGGTCTAGCCGCCTTTGCCGAGCCGTTATCCGACACCGAATGGCGCACCACCGTCAGGGATGGTCGTACCATTGGCGTCATCGTTCATCACGTCGCCAATGTCTACCCAATCGAGGTTGATCTGGCGCGAACGATTGCCTCCGGGAAGGCCGTCGCGGGCGTCACCTGGGAGGCCGTCGCCGAGATGAACGCCAAGCACGCGCAGGAGCATGCCGGCGTCACGAAGGCGGAGGCCCTCGACCTCCTCCGACGGAACAGCAAACGAGCCGCCGAGGCGGTACGCGCGTTCAGTGACGAAGAGTTGGATCGGGCCGCGCCCTTCTCCCTCAGCTTCGATGCTCCGGTCACGGCGCAGTTCGTACTTGAGGATCACGCCGTCCGCCACAGTTGGCACCACCTGGCCCGGATCCGAAGTGCACTCGGGCGGTGACTGCGCGGCGGCGCCTAACCAGCGCACGCCGCAGTCGGGCGCGCGTGCACTGAAATCGGGGGCACAACGACATGGGCTCCACGCACTCCGGCCCACAACGGCCAGACTCGGAAGCGACGGCTCGCAACCTCGCATCGATCAGTCCGTGCTTCATCGTGAAAGACCTCCCTGCCTCGGTCTCCTACTACCTCGAGCGGATGGGCTTCCAACTCGACTTCCAAGGCCCGGAAGGAGGTCCGTACTACGGCAGGGTGAGCCGCGACGGCATCGGCATCATGCTCAAGGCGATCCTCCCCGACGTCCTTCCGAGCCCAAACCGCACCCGACACGAGTGGGCTCGTTGGGACGCAGCCATCTACACCTTGGACCCCGACACCCTCTTCCACGAGTTCAAGGAGCGGGGCGTGTCCTTCGTGAAGGAGTTGTCGTTCATCGACCAGGGGCTATGGGGCTTCGAGGTCATCGATGCTGACGGGTATGTCCTTGCCTTCTTTCAGCTCCGCAACGAATAGGGGCTGCCGGGCAGCATGGCAGGCTAACCCGGGGATAAGGCCCGACCGCGCGGCGCGACCCGCCGCAACGCGGGTGATCGCGATCAGCCCTCGCGCCTCTCCTCTTGCCACTCTGTAGCGCCGCGGGCGCCGCCGCTCCATATTGGTCCTTGGGCGGCAGCGGCGCCTGGGCGTCGCGGCCTCGCAGCTCAGGAATACGTCGTTAGGGCGCATCACCGAGGTCGATGCATGCTGACCCTGCTATTTGCCTGGACCACACTACAAGCGGGTGCCCCCCCGACGCCGCCGGTCCCCGCCCGCAGATTGCTCCAGGCGATTGCTCAACGTGTGCTGGACCTCCACCCAGGGCACGGTGTCCTCCTCGCCGAACGGGCCGCCGTGACTGCGCCACTCCCCCTCGCCTCACTGAAGGGACCGACCTGCGGAACCGAGGAAGCGGCCCGCTTTCGCGAGATACCGTGCGGCGGAGATGCCTTGGATTCGTTGCCCCAGGGCCTCGCGGCGGCGTTGAGGGTGGCGGACACGACGTCTGGTGTCTGGACACCCGCGGACGTGCCCGAGAATGCGACATTCCTGCCGGATACCGTTCGCCGATCGTTCGCCGCCGCCGGAGCGGCCAGCTTCTGGGCAGCCTTCCGGGCCAGGTTCCCCTCCCAGTACCTTGTGACCGTGTCACCGTTCCACGTCGCCCTCGATGGTCGGAGCGCCGCGACAACGGTCAGCATGCGATGTGGTCCACGCTGCGGCCACGGCGTCTACGCCGTCCTGGCCCTCGGTTCGGACGGCCAGCGCTGGACGGTCGTCAGGTGGTTCACGGCCTGGCGATCGTAGCCCGATGCGGCGCCCGCCAGTCGAGGTTGAATCGTTGGACGGCGTCAGAGTTACCGAAGGGGCCACGAATGCACCGGTTTCAGGCGACGCTCGTGTCCGGAAGAAAACGCCCATATACGGCGTGGACGTTCCTCGTCATCCCACCGGATCTGGCGATGAGATGGGGGCCGGGCCAGAAGCCCGTCCGAGGGACCATATCTGGCTACGCATTCCGCGGCACCGCGTCCAGAGGCGAGGGCGCCCTGCGGGTGCCGATCCCGCGAGCCTTCCGTGAAAAGGCAGGACTCAACCGTGGAGACACCGTCGACGCAGCATTGGAATTGGACGCGGCCCCTCCACCGGTACCCGTTCCCGATGAACTCCGGGCCGTGCTCGAGGACGATCCCGAGGCGGCAGCTCTGTATGACGGGCTTCCGCCGTCCCATCGCCGCGCCTGGGCGTCGTACGTGGCCGAGGCCAAGCGCCCTGAGACTCGACTGCGCCGCGCCCGTAGAGCACCGGACGGCATCCGCGCCCGAGACTTTCCCAGCTAGGATGCAAGGCCGCTTCGCGAGTAATTGCATTCCCTCGTGAGCGAGCCAGCGACCCCGCGCCCGAGCCCGGACAGCGGGCCGGAGGACCGGCCCTGCAACGTCACCCTACTTCGCCCCCCCTCGGCGATGCCCCCACCGAGCGGCGAAACCGCTGCAACGCCCGGTCTACATAGCTCCAATCACCGTGCGCGCGTGCCAGCACCAGCGCCCCCTCCACCGTGACGATGAACCCCTCGGCAATCTGCGTCGGATCGTCGCCGGCCCGGGCAAGCGGAGCGAAGCCCTGAGCGAGCGCCGCGGTGAGCGTTCGAAACTTGTTCGACACCGCAGCGGCGACCGTGGGATTCGTTTCCGCGAGCTCGAGCGCGAACGTGCCGAGGAGGCAGCCACCTCCCCACATCGTGCCGGCCGAGGCGATGAGATGATCGGCGAGTGCGAGCGCGCGGCTGCGCGGATCGCCGGCGGCGGCGGGGACCCGGGACACGACCTCGCGGTTGCGCTCGTAGAACGCATCGAGCACCGCCAGGCCGAGATCCTCCTTGGAGGAGAAGAAGTGGTAAAAGCTTCCCTTGCTCACCGCGGCACGTTCACAGATCTCGTCCACCGTCGTGCCGGAGTAACCCTTGGTCAGCATCTCGGCCTCCGCGGCCTCCATCAGCTTTTTCCGCGCCGTGGTCACCATGTCTTGAGTCTATACCGACTAGTTGGTATAGTCTACCGCCGCTGCTCGGCGCTCACCTGGGTCGTGGTCGACCACACGGAGTGATGGCGGCCCGGCCCATCCGCCCATCTCGGCGGAAGCGGCGGCCCTCGGATCTGGGGGGCCTGGCTTGACAACGTTCCGTCTATACCATAAGTATAGACCACATAGTCTGCACTGACGGTCTACATCGTCTGTGCTCGTTTCCCGCGGAGCTCCGACCCGTTCCCCATGGCGCGCGACCGACTCGACAACCTCGATCCCGACAAACAGGAGAAGCTGTTCGAGGCCGCCGCCGACGAGTTCTCCGACCACGGGTACGACGGCGCCTCCCTCAACCGGATCATCGACAAAGCCGGGATGAGCAAGGGGTCGCTCTACTACTACTTCGACGACAAGAGCGACCTCTTCGCGACCGTGATCGAGAAGGCCACGGTCCGCCTGGTGGGCCTGGCCGGCGGCTTCAAGATCGAGGACCTCACGGCCGAGACGTTCTGGCCCTCGTTCGAGGGCACCATCCGCCGGTCGGTCGACTTCATGGAGCGGCACGACTGGTTCGTCCGGCTGGCCCGGGCCTTCCTCCGGCTCCGCGACCGGAGCGGCTCCCGCTCCACTAAGAAGGTCTTCGACTGGATCGGCCACTGGACCTCGGCCGCCCTCGCCCGCGGGCGGGAGCTGGGCGTGGTCCGCACCGACCTCCCGCTCGAGTACCTGGTCGAGATGGTCCTGGCCGTGGGCGAGGCGGGCGACCGCTGGCTCTTCACCCATTGGACCGAGCTCACCCCCAAGGAGCGCAACACCTTGGTGGCGGCCGAGCTCGACCTCTTTCACCGCATGCTGGACCCGGAGCGCCCCTCGTGAGGACCGCCACACCCCTGTCCTTCCTGCCGGCGTCGTTAGGCGCGGCCGCCCTGCTCCTCGCCGCGACCCCCGGGGCCGCCCGCGCCCAGGACCCCAAGGCCGTGGTCGACCATGTCGACCGGCTGCTCCGGGGCCAGTCGAGCCGCGGCACAATGACCATGAAGATCGTGACCCGGCAGTGGTCCCGCTCGCTGGACCTCGCCATGTGGTCGCTGGGCACCGAGTACGCCCTGGTCCGGGTGGACGCGCCGGCGCGGGAAGCCGGCACCGCCACGCTCAAGGTCGACAACGACGTCTGGAACTATCTCCCCCGGGTCGACCGCACCATCAAGATCCCCGCCTCGCTGATGCAGGGCGCCTGGATGGGCTCGCACTTCACCAACGACGACCTGGTGAAGGAATCGCGGCTGGTGAAGGACTACGACATTGCCACCAGCTTCGAGGGCGAGCGCGAGGGGGCCAAGATCTGGGAGTTCACCCTGACGCCCCGCCCCGAGGCGCCGGTAGTCTGGGGCAAGATCCTGATGGAGGTCCGCCAGGCCGACACGCTGCCGGTCCGCTCGCGCTACTACGACGACGCCGGCCGCCTGGTCCGGACCATGAGCTTCGGCGACTACCGGAAGATGGGCGGGCGCACGGTCCCGGCCCGGCTCACGGTCGAGCCGACCGACAAGCCCGACGAGCACACCGTCATCGAGTACCACGATCTGGCCTTCGACCTCGGGTTGAAGCCCGACTTCTTCTCACTCCGCAACCTCCGCCGGAGCCGTTAGGTGTCCGACCGGCTCTGGTGGCGGATCGCCGCCCGGAACCTCTGGCGGAACCCGCGCCGCACCCTCCTGGCCGGCGGCGCGCTGGCCTTCGGGTTCGGTGCGGCGGTGACCATGGTGGCGGTGGCCGACGGCATGACCCGGCAGATGGTGATCACCGGCACCGCCGCCGTCTCGGGCCAGGTGCAGATCCACGCCCAAGACTACCTCCCGGCCCGGCACACGTGGTCGACGATCGGCGGGCAGGAGGGCACCGACGTCTCCCGGCTGCTCGACGCCGTCTCGGCCGAGCCCGGGGTCGAGGCCGCGGCGCCCCGGGTGTACGGCGGCGGCCTCCTGAGCGTGGGCGACTACACCATCGCCGGGCTCCTGATGGGCGTCGATCCGAGCCGCGAGCGCGGCGTGAGCCGGATCCTCGCCGGGGTGCCGGCCGCCGAGGTGCCCTCGGCCGGCAGCCACGACGTGTTGATCGGAAGCGAAACCGCCCGCCGGCTCCACGCCAAGACCGGAAGCGAGCTGGTGGTCGTAGCTCCCGCCGCCGACGGCTCGCTCGGGAACGACCTCTACCGGGTGAGCGGGGTCTACCACACCGGGCTGGCCGAGCTGGACGGCGGGCTCGCGGTGATGCCGATCGGCGCGCTGCAGACGCTCCTGGCGCTGCCGCCGGACCGGATCCACGAGGTCGCCCTGTCGCTCCACGATCCGTGGGCGGCCGCCGCCCTGGCCGACTCCCTGACCCGGCGCCCCGAGCTGGCCCCGCTCCACGCGGCGGTGGAGCCCTGGAACGTCTTCCGCCCCGAGCTGGCCTCGTTCGCGACCCTGGCCCGCTCCACCAACGGGATGCTGGTCGCCATCGTGTTCCTGATGGCCATCTTCGGGGTCACCAACACGCTCCTGATGGCCACCTTCGAGCGGCGGCGCGAGTTCGCGGTGGAGGGCGCGCTGGGCGTGTCGCGGGGAGCGCTGGCCCGGTCGGTGGTCTACGAGGGGCTGCTGCTCGGCACCTTCTCGCTCCTGGCCGGCGCCCTGATCTCCGCGCCGCTCCTCTACTGGTGGCACGTGGCCCCGCCCGACGCGAGCGCCCTGGTGGGCAACTTCACCGTCTCCGGCGCCCTGGTCCGGCCGGTCCTCCAGGCCGACCCCTCGCTCGACACCTCGCTGGCCGTCGCGGCCGCGCTCCTGGTCACCGCCGTGCTGGCCGCGCTCTATCCGGCCTTCCGCACCAGCCGGATCGCCCCGGCCGAGACGCTCGGACGGCCGCCAATGATCGCGGACCTCGGCCATCCCGTCGCCGGCGGGCCCCGCAATGATCCGCGACCGCCATCATCCTGTGCTGGCCGGGCGCAACGTGGTCCGGCAAACCCGCCGGAGCCTGCTGATCGTGGCGGCCATGGCGGTCGGCGTCGGGGTGCTGATCTTCTTCCTGGCGCTGGGCGACGGGATGCACGCCCAGTGGATCGACGCCGGCGTCCGGCTCGGCGACGGGCACGTCGCCATCGAGCGTCCCCGGTTCCACACCAGCGGCCTCCTGGAAGACCGGCTCGACTCGGCCGACGTGGACCTGGCCCGCCGGGCGGTGGCGTCGCTCGCGCCGACCGGTTGGATCGCCGCCGCGGCCCCCCGTCTTTCCGTGAGCGCCCTGGCCAGCTCGGCCGCTTCGGCGGTGCCGGTCCAGGCGGTCGGGGTGGATCCCACGGAGGAGACCACGCTCTCCCTGCTCCCTTCGAAGCTGGTGAAGGGCCGCTTCCTGACCCCCGACGACCGGCTCGGCGCGGTCGTCGGCAAGGGCCTGGCCGACCGGCTCCAGCTCGACCTCGGCTCCCGGCTGGTGCTCACCGCCCAGGGCACCGGCGAGGTGGCCGAGCAGCTGGTCCGGGTGGTGGGCGTCTTCTCGACCGGGATCCGCGAGGTCGACGAAGGGCTCGTCGACCTGCCCCTCGCCACCGCGGGCCGCTGGCTCGGCGTGCCCGGGGCCGCGACCTCGTACGCGATCGTGCTCCACGACGGGCGCCGGGCCGAGGCGGTCGCGGGGCGGCTTCGGGAGTCGCTGCCGCCGTCGCTGGCGGCCCTCACCTGGCGCCAGACCAGCCCCGAGCTCGACGCCGCCGTCCGGGTCGACGATCTCGGCAACTACCTCTTCAACGCCGTGCTCCTCAGCCTGGTCGCGCTCGCGGTGCTCGAGGCCCTGCTGGTATCCGTCCTGCACCGGGGCCGCGAGTTCGGCCTGCTCCGGGCCATGGGCCTGACGTCCCGCGGGACGGCGCTGGTGGTGCTGGCCGAGGGCGTGCTGCTGGCCGTGGTGAGCGGGGGGCTGGGGCTCGCCCTGGGCTTCGGCGTCTCGGCCATCCTCGCCCACACCGGCATCGATCTCTCCGGCGCGCTCGGCGACCAGATGACCGTCTCCGGCGCCATCGTGAGCCCGATCGTCCACCCGGCCGCGCGGCTCGCCCGCGCCTGGCAGGGCGTGGCCGTCGTCCTGGCGCTCGGCGTCCTCTCGTCCCTCTACCCTATGTGGCAGGCCTCGCGCGTCGACGTCGCCACCGCCTTGCAGATCGACCAATGACCGTCTCCGCTCCGCCCCAAGCCGCCGTCGCCACCCGCGACCTCTGGAAGATCTACCAGCAGGAGCCCGCGCCGGTCGAAGCCGTCCGCGGCGTTTCGCTGGCCATCGAGCCGGGCGAGTTCGTCGCCCTGGCCGGCCCCTCCGGCTCCGGCAAGACCACGCTCCTCAACCTGCTGGGCGGCCTGACCCGGCCCACCCGCGGCGAGGTCACCGTGGCCGGCCATGCGCTCGCCCAGCTGAGCGACCGCGCCCTGGCCCGGCTCCGGCTCGAGCAGGTGGGCTTCGTCTTCCAGGCCTACAACCTCCTCCCGGTGCTGTCCGCCGAGGAGAACGCGGAGTTCACGTTGCTGCTCCGGGGCGTAGGGGCGGAGGAGCGGAAGCGGCGGGTGCACGAGGTGTTCGACCGGATCGGCATGGCCGGCCTGGAAGACCGGCGGCCGTCCAAGCTCTCGGGCGGCCAGCAGCAACGGGTGGCGGTGGCGCGGGCGGTGGTGGGCCATCCGGCGCTGGTCCTGGCCGACGAGCCCACCGCCAATCTCGACTCGGTCACCAGCGAAGCGCTGCTCGACGTCATGGAGCAGCTCAACCGCGACGAGGGCACCACCTTCGTCTTCTCCACTCACGACCCCCGGGTCATGGAGCGGGCCCGGCGGCTGATCCACCTGGTCGACGGCCGGATCGAGACCGACCAACGGGTCGGCTAGATGCCCCGCCGTCTGCTGGCCTTGGCGGCGGTGGCCGCCGGCCTTCTGGTGCGACCGGCCGTCGCCCGGGGCCAGACCGGGTCGCTCGGCGGCTACTACCAGAACGTCGCCCTCGCCAACGCCCGGAAAGGCGGCATCCCCGGCGGCGCGCTCGACGCTCAGCGGCTCCGGCTGATGCTCCAGCCATCGTTAGGCAACTTTACGATCGACCTCGCCTATGAGCACACCTTCGACTGGCGGAGCCGGGACGCCGTGCTCTCGGCTCCCGGACTCCTCTCTTCCGGTGGCTCTGCCGGTGACTGGCTTCCGCTCGACGGCACCATTGAGAACGGCGCCCGAACCACCTGGCGCCACCGCTTCGACCGGTTGAGCGTGGCGTGGACCCACGGCGCCGTGACCGTCACCGCGGGCCGCCAGGCCATCGCCTGGGCCACCACGCTCTTCCTGACGCCGGCCGATCCTTTCGTGCCACTGGATCCGTCCGACCCGTTCCGCGAATACCGGACCGGCGTCGACGCGTTCCGGGTCCAGTGGTTCCCGGGACCGTTCTCGGTGGTGGACCTGGTGGTCCGCCCGGCCGACGTGCCCGGCGGGACGTCGCACACGGCGCTGGTCCGGGCCAAGACCACCTGGCGAGGCTGGGAGGTGTCGGCCTGGACCGGGGCGCTCCACGACCAGGCGGCCGCGGCGGTCGGCGTCACCCGCACGGTCCTGGGCTCGGCGATCCGGGCCGAGGCGGAGATGCGGCACCGGGACGGGGGCGGGACAGCGGTGCGGGCGGCCGTGGGGGTCGACCGGCGGGTCACGGCCCTGGGCCGCGATCTCTATCTGGTGGCGGAGTATCAGCGGGACGGACTCGGCGCGGCCAGCCCGTCACGGCTCGCCCCGGTGGCGGTGTCGCTGCCGGCCGTGCGGCGGGAGCTCCAGGTGCTCGGCCGGGACGAGGCGGCGTTCCAGGGTACCTGGCAGGTGCACCCGCTGGTGGGGCTGGATCTGGTGTCGCTCTGGAACCTGGATGACGGGAGCCTGCTGGTGTCGCCGGCGGTGGACGCGTCGGTGACGTCGTCGATCACGGTCAGACTGGGGGCATTCGTCGGGGCCGGCCGGGGGACGACGCTGGCGGGGCCGGGGTCGGAGTATGGGTCGCTACCGGTCCTCGGCTACGCGGCGGTGAGCGCGTTCTTCTGAGCGACGGACCGACAGGGACACGGACCGATGCCAGGGCTCGCCGGCGAATCCACGAGCGCAGCTCCTCCGACCGGACGGCTCCGAAGTACTCGGTGAGATCGATCTCGATCGGCTCGACCGACGGATCCGGGCGCCAGCCAAGGGTCCGGTCGACCAGCTCCGGCCGCTCCGCCCCCGGTGTCCAGGCCTCCACGACTCGGGCATCGACGTCCACGACCCAATAGGTCTCGACCCCGGATCGCTGGTACAGCCTGCGCTTGGTGACCCGGTCGTAGCGCGCGGTGGAGGGCGAGAGCACCTCGGCGACCAGAATCGGGATCCCGAATTCACTCCATTCGACGGGCTCGCGGCCGCCCACCATCCGGCCCACGAACACGTCCGGTTGGACCAGCTGCCCCGACCGAAGGTCGAGGTCGGCCGGGGCGATCAAGAGACCGCCCAACCGGTGGGTGCGGACGTATGGCTGGACTCGAAGGACCAGCTCCAGGACCGCGCGCTGATGGAGCCCTCGTGGACTCGGGCTCACCAGCAGCTCGCCGTCGACCAACTCGTAGCGCTTGCCGTCGTCCGGCAGGGCGAGCACTTCGTCTCGAGACCAGGAGTGGGCGAGTTGGGGCATGCCCATACGGTACGCTCGGCGGTCGGAGAGAAGCAAGGGGTGGCCACCGGCCCATGATGGGGCGGATGGCCTCTTGCCCGACAAGCCCGACCCCCGCCGAGGCTGACCAGAAATACGCCGGGGGGAGGGAGACCGGCCCACGAGGCGTTCCCCAGGTGCGGAAGCGGCGTGGAGGGAGACATCCCCGGTCCCGGTTCGGCCTCGCCCCTCGGTCGTGCTGCTGAACGAGACGGCCTTCGGTTGACGGGTCAGCAGGCACCGACGGCGGCATCGCGGCGCTCAGTGAGCTGGTCTTCCAGCGGGCCCCGCACCAGATCGCAAGTAGCAGCGGGCCCGCTGTGATCCGTCGCCTCTCCGTGCGGGCCGTCGCGATGGCGGACCTGTTCAATGAAGGGTGCAGCTGTCGAGGCCGGGCTTCGCCTCGCCCACGGGGCCACCGGCCAGCCACACGGTTGCTCCGCTCCTCCCTCGCCGGTAGAATCAGCGATCATGCGCCCCGGACACCCCATGCTTCGATCGACCCTGGCCCTCGCCGCGCTGGCGGGCCTCGCCCTGCCGCTGTCCGGCCAACGCCCCGGCCAGCGGCCCGCCGCCCCGCCGACCGCCAGCGGCCGCCCGATGCAGAAGGCCGACACCGGCGCGGCGGTTCGCTTCCCCGCTGACTCGACCATCACCACCGACGGGGTCGCCACCATCAAGGGCCAGAAGGTCCCGTACCACGTTACCCTCGGCAACCAGCCGGTCTGGGACGACAAGGGCCTCCCGATCGCGACGATGTTCTTCGTCTACTACCAGCGCTCCGACGTTACCGACAGGAGCACCCGGCCGCTGGTAATCTCCTTCAACGGCGGGCCCGGCTCGGGTTCGCTCTGGATGCACATTGCCTACACCGGCCCCAAGATCCTCCGGATCGACGACGAGGGCTATCCGGTCCAACCCTACGGCGTGCAGGACAACCCCAGCTCGATCCTCGACGTGGCCGACATCGTCTACGTCGACCCGGTCAACACCGGTTTTTCCCGGATCATCGGCGACCAGAAGCGGGAGCAGTTCTTCGGGGTCAACGAGGACATCAATTACCTGGCCAAGTGGGTCGACGCCTGGGTCGGGCGACGGGGCCGTTGGACCAGCCCCAAGTACCTGATCGGCGAGAGCTACGGCACCACCCGGGTGGCCGGCCTGGTCGCGCAGCTCCAGGGCGCCCACTGGATGTACTTCAACGGGGTGATCCTGGTCTCGCCCACGGACCTCGGGATCGCCCGGGACGGGCCGGTCGACGCCGGCCTCAAGCTGCCCTACTACGCGGCGACCGCCTGGTACCACAAGGCCCTCCCGGCCGACCTCCAGGGCCGCGATCTCGACCAGGTCCTGCCCGAGGTCGAGAAGTTCACGGTCGACCAGCTGATCCCCGGCCTGGTCCGGGGCGGCTCGCTGGACCCGGCCGCCCGCGACGCGCTGGTGAAGCAGTATGCTCGCTACAGCGGGCTCGCCGAGGGGGTGGTCCGGCAGCATGCGATGCTGATTCCGACCAACTTCTTCTGGAAGGAGCTGCTCCGGAGCCGCGGGCTCACCGTCGGGCGGCTCGACTCGCGGTATCAGGGCCTGGACCGGGAAGACGCCGGCGCCTCGCCGGACTTCGACCCGGCGCTCACCTCCTGGAACCACGCCTTCGCCCCGGCGATCAACTATTACCTCCGCGACGTGCTGGGCTGGAAGACCGACCTCGAGTACTGGCTCTTCGGGCCGGTGAACCCCTGGAACCGCCAGGGCGAGCATACCGGCGAGGGACTGCAGCAGGCGATGGCCGAGAATCCCTATCTCCACCTGATGGTGCAGTCGGGGTACTTCGACGGTGGCACCCCCTACTTCGACGCGAAGTACAGCATGTGGAACATGGACCCGGCCGGCCGGTTCCAGGACCGGATGACCTGGAAGGGTTACCGGTCGGGCCACATGATGTACCTGCGCCATGAGGACCTGGCCCGGGCCAACGACGACCTCCGGGCCTTCATCGCTCAGACCACGCCGAAGCCGGGACAGCCCGCTCGGCGCTGATGTCACCAAACGGGCAGTCGGCGGGCAGTCTACACAGACGCTGCCGCAAACCCTGGGGGCTAATCTGAGGCTCCGTCAGCGCGCCAGCCCGCGGCGTCGCTCGAGGTTCGATCCGGCGCGGCTGCAGCCGACGTCCAGGACGTTAGACCGATCGCAAGACCGCAGAGAACCTCTGATGACACGCGTCACGATCCGAACATCAGCCTTCCTCGTCGCGGCCACGATGATGGGACCAGCGCGGCCGACCCTGGCGCAGAATGCGAACCTCGCCATCGCCAATACCACGCTCATCGACGGAACAGGGGCGGCACCACGAGCGAACGTCACCATTCTCATCCGGGACGGCCTCATCGCCCGGGTCGTCGATGCCGAGAAGGCGGTTGTCCCCGACGGGACGCGCCTGATCGACGCCACCGGCAAGTTCGTCATTCCCGGCCTGGCCGACATGCACGTTCATTTCGGCACTGGCGGGCTCCTTCCCTTCGACTCGCTCACGGTTGACAGGGTACTGCGGCAATTCCTCTTCTACGGCGTGACCACGATCTTCAATGTCGGGGCAACTGGCGGCAGCCTCGACGATGTGCTTCACCTGCGAGGGCTTCAAGCCGAGGGTCGCCTGCCGGGACCTCGGATCTATGCGACGGGTGGCTTGCTCACGGTACCGGGAAGCCATCCCATTGCTACCATCATGAGTCTGCCGGAAGGAGCTGACTCCGCCACCTACGATTGGTCGCGACGGGGCGTCTGGGTCGTCCGGACCCCGGACGAAGTCCGCCAGACTGTCAGGCGCCTGGCGGCCGCCGGGATGGACGGGATCAAGATCGTGATCGAGTCGGGACCGGCGGTATTCGGCGACAACCATCCTCAGATGCCGCCGGAGCTGGTCTCGGCCGCGGTGGACGAAGCGACGCTGCATGGCCTGCCCGTCTTCGCACACGCCACCTCGCTCGATGAGTTGGAGGAAGCCACCGCACACCATGTTCGCGGGGTCATGCACCTCGTCGACGATCCTGAGGCTCCCAGCGGGAAGCTCCTCGCGGTCATGGCGAAGGAGGGCGTGTACTGTGTCCCGACGCTTTCTCTGTTCATCTGGGCCGGAACGTGGGGTGCGCCGTCCCAGATCCTAACGGACCCGTTTCTGAGAAGCGGGGTGGAGGCACGGGTCATCCAGAGCCTGGTCGACTCCCGATTGGCGCCGAAGGAGCCCCCTTCCCGGGACGACTGGGCATGGCGTCGAGGTCTGCTCCGGGCGCTCAAGTCGGCCCACGACGCCGGCGTACCCATCGTGGGCGGTTCCGACACGGGCAACCCGTTTGTCTTTCCGGGCTACAGCATGCACGAGGAATTGGAACTGATGGTGGAGGCGGGACTCACCCCCATGGAGGCCCTGGTTTCGGCAACGCGTCGGGCCGCCGAGATGGTTGGCGCCGGAGATACCCTTGGCACGGTGGAGCCGGGTAAGCGCGCGGATCTGCTCATCCTGGGAAGTGACCCGCTGGAGGACATCCGGAACACGCGGACCCTTGAAGTCGTCGTTCAAGGGGGAGAGATCATCGATCGGTCCTCGTTGCTGATCCACGAATGAGCGGCCCAATACGCTCTGGCACCTGCCGGTCCGCTGCGAAAGGCGCGCGATGCCCGATCCGAAGACCTCCCAGCCTAGCGACGCCCCGACCGCGGCATGGCCCTGGCCGGACGGGCTCGATGCGCTCGCCGCGGCCCCCGAGCACCACACCCTGTTGTTGGAAAACGAATCGGTCCGGGTGCTCGAAACGCGGATTCCAGTCGGCGGCCGCACGGCCGTTCATACCCATCGCTGGCCGAGCGTCCTCTATGTCCTGAGCTGGAGCGCCTTTCTGCGGCGCGATGCGGCCGGCGAGATCACGGCGGACGGCAGCGCCCCAGCAAAGACGTCCGGGCCGCCACCCGCGCTCTGGTCTCCGCCGTTGCCACCGCATTCCCTCGAGAACGTCGGCACGGCCGAGATCCGGGTGATCAGCGTGGAGCTCAAACCGGCTGGCGACTGACCGGCCCGGTCCCGACCTCGTTGGCCATCTAGCAGAGGTCGTGCCCTATACTTCGGGTGGTTCGTTGCAAGGGGAGGCACTATGTGGTTCAAGCAACGCGCCTGGATCCCAATCGCATGGCTCCTATCCCTCGGGAACCTCGTCGGGGCTTGGCTCGCCGCACGGACTGGCGAGCCAGGGCACGCGACGCACCGGGAGATGAGTCACCAGGACACACCACCCCGCCGACCAACGCGCCCCACGCCCTCGCCGAGAGAGCACAGTGCCGTCGGATAACCCCCATACCGCTCCTCATGCCACATGCGCTCCTACTAACCGGCACCTGCGGCAGCGGCAAGAGCACGATAGCGGCCGCGATTGGCGAGTGGCCAGGTTGGGTTCGTTTCTGCGAAGACGATGCGTGGTCTCGCCTGTTTGGACGTAATCGAGGCGGATTGGGCACCGCGCGTCACCGCACCAAGCGGGCGGCCGTTCACGAGGCGATATTCGCCGAGATTGCGACCGCCTGTGCCGCCGGACTCAATGTCGTCATCGACGCCACCGTCCACGAGTCCCCCCTGATTCGTTCCGGGAGTATCAGAGCTTCTTCGCCGCTCGCCAAATCCCCTGGACTCTCCGGGTGCTGCATCCCAGACTCGAGATCGCGATCGCCCGCGATGCCCAGCGCCCTGGCTGGCATGCCGGGCCGGCAAGAGTGGCGAGCCTGCGAGCCAAGTTCAGCGGCCGTGCGTTTCCCCCCGACGCGTTCCTTGACACGTCGGACGAGACTCCCGAACGGACGCTCGCCCGGCTTCGCTGCGCCGGTGTGGTCTAACCCAGACGTTGCGCTGTACGGGCGCGCGGGCACTCTGACTCGGAAGACGCGGCCGCGAGGCAACGCTCAGTCGTTAGGCCGCCCCAGTGACAGTTGGCGCCGATGAGGACGGCGACCGCGGCGCGAGACTACCGGTAGACGGGAAACAACGCCGCGAGGGGGGCGACTTCCCCTACCCGGGGGAGAATGATCCGGATCCGATCCTGATAGGCTCGGAGCCCGGCAACCAGCTCCCCCACCGCGCCGTCTTCCAGGCGAGCCAGACGAGCGAGATCCAGCACGACCCGATCCCTTCGACGCGCCAGGGCCGCCCCCAGATCCTTGACGAACCGGCCGGCGGCCGCGGTGGTGAGCTGCCCCTCCAGGAACACCCATACGGTCGAGGCGGGGCGGCGCTCCACCTGAACCGACGGCCCCGCGGGGTCTCTCCGGCGCAAGCGCGCCCAGACCCGGCCGGGGCGGGCATCCGCCATTCTGAATGTGTGCCTCACCAGCGGCGGATCCTGGAACCAGCCCAACCGGAGGGTCAGACCGGTCCAGCCGGCCAAGCCCACGGCCGCGACCGACAGGAGACGTTCCTGCCAGGTGGGACGCCCCAGCGCGGCGTGGAGTCGCCCCTGGAGCTCCCCGATCCAACCGCGGACCGGGGCCGACGGTCCCAACAGGCGGCCGGTCAAGAACAGAGGATAGGCCTTCCGGAGGTTGGTCGCGATGCGCTCGGCCTTGGCGCGGAGGAACGCACTCGGCGACTCGCGCATGGCGAGATACCCCTCGAGCCACCGTTCGACCGATCGGTGCAGGACCGGCCCCAGCCTCCGGAAATCCTCCTCGTAACACCGTTGTTGGGCCGCCTCGATCTGACCGGAGGTCATCGACGGATGGGTGACCATGGCGTAGAACCCGCTGCCTCGACGATAGAACAGCTCCCGATCGTCGGCCACCTCCGGACGGAGCTTCCCTTCCCGGACCACCTGCTCGTAGAACGGCGTGCCGGGACAGGGACCGTAGATCAGGAACTGGGAGAGCACCGGCCGGAGAGCGAGCAGGCCGGCGAGCTCCTCTTCGATGATCTCCGGCGTCTGGTACGGGAAGCCCACGATCATGGAGGCCAGGATGGTGATGCCGTGCCGGCGGAACTCGTCGAAGATCTCCTCGACCGGCCGGCCGGACAGCTTGCCGTAGCCCGACCGGGTTCCCTCGTACCCGATCCACATCCCGTCGATCCCCATCTCCAGGATCTCGGTCACCGTGTACTGGCTCAGCGCCCGCACGCTGGCGAACACGAAGATGGAGAGCGGCCTTCCGGCCCGGAGCACGCAGTCCCGAAACTCCATGGCCCGGCGCCGGTTGAGGAGAAAGTCCTCGTCCAGGATCAGGATGTTGAGCTGAGGGTCGACCTCGAGGTAGCGCTCGATCACCTGGTAGAGGTCGGCGCCGGTGGGCAGGAGGCGAATGTGCTTCCGCTTGAAGAAGTGCGAGGTGCAGCAGAAATCGCACCCGTTGGGACAGCCGAGCCCGCCGAAGACGATGCCGGTCCGGGACGCCTCCTTCCCGAAGACCCACAAGGGATTGATGATCAGCGGGTGGCGGTACGGTTTCTCGATTTCCGGTTCACCCAGGAGTCGGCGCATGAAGCCGACGCCTTCCTCCCGACAGATCCGGTCGCCGTAGGGACTGAGCATCTCGTCGGGGGCCACCGTCCCGTACCCGCCCAGCACGATCTCCGACCCCGGCGAATGCTTCCGCACCAGGGCGACCGCCTCTTTCATCCGGTGGTAGGTGGCCAACACGAACGAGATCCCGACGACGTCGTACCCCCGCCTGAGCTCGCGAACGAGCTCCCGGCGGGAGGGGTACTGAAGCACCGCGGTAGGCGCTTCGAGGTTCTCGGCGATGTACTCCAGCGAGAACTGGACATGGTGGGAGCGGGGACTGAACAGCCCCTGGGCGCGGGTCACCTGTTCGTGGAGCAGCTCGTAGCCCACGCTCGGGGAGTCGCCGTGGCGGATCCCCAGGGGACGACAGACGCTGGTGAGCAGGACCCGGCGCGCGCGAGGTGATCGCTGTGCTGACGGCGTCGGTGGAGCCCTCGGATCGAGAAGGCGGCGTACCGTGCCGCGGGGAGGGAATCTCGGTACGTCCACAATCACTACCGACCGGTCCGTTAAGAAAGAATGAAGTTGTCGTGGAGAGATGCTTCGGCCGGAGTCAGTCACCCGACCGCTCGGCCCCCGGGCGGTGCTCGCGGGCGGACTGGGTCAACAGCTGATCGAGCACCGCCGCCGAGCCGGGCGCGGCCATCCGGAGCACGCCGACCGCGAACGTGCTCGGGGCCGTGCCGGGCGCCGTGACCACGCCCTGATCGGCGACCGCGGCGGCGCTGTCGAGGTACTGCCGGGCGCCGAGGTACTCGGGGACATGCCCTTCCAGGTAGCCGACGCCGTTGCTCGTGTGGCTTCGGCGATCGAGAAGGCCGGCGCGGGCCAGCGGGATGGTGGCCGCGCAAATTCCGCCGATCGGGATCCCGACCTTCGCCGCGGCCGCGAGCAACTCGAGGACGGCGGCGTCCGGCTCCGACCAGCCGGGCCCGCCGATCAGGGCGATCGCGGAATAGTCGGCGGGAACCACATCCCGGAAGGCCGCGTCGGCGGAGGCTCGGAGACCGCCGGTGGATCGCACGGGCGCCGCGTTCGGCGTGGCGATCCTCACCGGCACGCCGACGAAGTATCCCGCGGCGCCGAGGAGGTAGCCGGCCTCCCAATCGGCCCAACCGTCACGAAGCAGCACCACGATGGACTTCATCGGCGGCCCGAGCGGGTGGCGCGGCCCGGCGCCATACCCTCGAGGAGCCGGCCGATGCTCCGGTCGACGATCCCGCGAAACGCCTTGCCTCCCTCGAAGAACCCGGTGGTGCGGAGGACGACCAGTCCGTGGACCTGCGACCACAAGGTCAGAGCCGACTCGGTCGCATCGGCGGGCCGGAGCGCGCCGAGCCGCATGCCCTCGATCACGGCCGCCCGGAGCAGGTCGAAGGTCGGCGACGTGCCCTCGGCGAAGTACCCGGGGAACCGCTCCTCGCCCCGGTTCCTCCGGGAGAACATCAGGCCGAACACCGCCGGCTCGGCCTCGGCGAACTCGGCGTACCGATGAAGAATCAGCCGGATCCGCTCGACCGGTGCACGGGCGGGATCCCGGGCGTCGGCCATCGATGCCTCCAGCCTGGCGAACCCGGCCACCGCGATCGCGTCGACCAGGGCGTCCTTGTCATGGAAATGGTGATACACCGCCATCGGCGTGAGCCCGACCTGCTTGGCAAGGCGGCGCATGGTCAGCCCCTTGCGGCCTGCCCGGGCGTAAATCCGTTCCGCGGCGGCCAGCAGGGCGGCGTCGGTCGAGCGAATCATGGCAACATATACACTGTATAGCACATGCTATACAATGTATAGTCCCGGAGGCCCGCGCAAGAGGGGGCCACCAAGGTCGTGGTCGGGTCCGTTGCCATCGAACCCGTGCCTGCCGACGGACGGGCACGCGGAGCTCAGGTTTGTGGGGTCGCAGCCGCGCCCTGATATTGTTTGTTGGTGCGGCCAACGCGGCGCTCAGCGCCGGACGCCCGCCGCCGACGCACGAACCGTTGTGCGGACCCGGCGTGGCAGAGACCGGAGGAACGAGCATGCCACAAGGCGGCGGAGCGGTCCCGCTCTCCGGCGTTGGAGCCCCGCAGCCGCCCGACACCGGGCCAGATCTCTTATGCTCAGCGCATCGGCTGTCAAGGACTTCTACGACCATTTCGGCACGCGCCAGGACAAACAGGGCTTCTACGAAGACTCGGCCCTCGACGAGCTGTGTGCCCATGCCGGCTTCGCCGACGCCGGAGAGGTCCTCGAATTCGGCTGCGGTACCGGCCGGTTTGCCCGACGCATCCTGACCCAGGCCGCGGCCGCGACTTATCTCGGGCTCGACGTCAGCACCACGATGGCTGGCCTGGCGCGGAGCCGCCTGGCGCCCTTCGGCTCGCGCGCCCAGGTACGCCAGACCGGGGTCGGGAACGTCCTTCTTCCCGTCGCCGACCAGAGCGCGGACCGGATCGTCAGCACGTACGTGCTCGACCTCCTCCCCGACGCCGACATCAGGACCTTTTTCGACGAGGCTCGACGGGTCGCCGCGCCGGAGGCGCGTCTCTGCCTCGTCAGCCTGACGCACGGGGCACCGGGCCTCGCACGCCTCGTCAGTGGTCTGTGGGAGCGCGCCTTTCGCCTTCGCCCGGCACTCGTGGGAGGGTGCCGTCCCATCGGACTCGGCTCTTATCTTGATCAAGCGGTTTGGGACGTCCTGTATCGGCATACGACAACCCAGTGGGCGATCACGTCCGAGGTGCTCGTGGCTCGCCCCCGCACCACCTGACCTGAGCATGAAGACGGTCGTGGCCCCGAGCCGATGGGGGAGGGACGGATGGGCCGTCGGTCCAATTCGATCACGCTGAGCCTGGACTCGCTCAGGGTCCTCGGGAGCTGGGCCGCGGATTGCGCCGAGCGGGCGCTGTCGTTGTATGAGAGACATGCCGAGTCGGACTCCCGGCCCCGGGCGGCAATCGAAGGCATCCGGGAGTTTGCCGCCGGGGGAAAGCGCACGGCTCATTTGCGCTCCCTCGGGTGGGAGGCGTATGCCGCCGCCCGAGAGATCGGGGATCCCGCAGCGGCGGCCGCCGCTCGCGCCGCGAGCCTCGCCGCGGCGATCGCCTACACCCATCCGTTGGCGACCGTCCATCAGGCAACGCACATTCTTGCCCCGGCAGCCAACACCGCACTGGCCCTCGAGCTCGACCGTGGCGGCGATCCATCCATCGGTGACGGCGAGGTTCGCTGGGCGATCGAGCACGCCACCTCCGAGGTGGGCGACGTCTTGCGGCAGATGCCCGCGCGTCGAGCGGGTACGAGTCGGCTCGACGCGATCCTCCATCAGCTGGATGCGGGTGTCCGCGGTCGGACATGAGCTGGATGCGGGCATCGGCGGTCGGACTCCGTGCGCTCGCGCATCCTCCGCCGCGCTACAGGGCGTTTCTGGCTCGGTTGGCACCCACAGCCGTGGAGGCCAGCCGGGCGATGACCCTAGAGGGGCCGGTCATCAGGCCGCCGCGCGGAGCCGGTCGATGAGCGGCCAGAGGGCAAGCGGGCTCTCGACGTGCGCGTTGTGCCCCAGCCCGGGAAGGGTCACCGGGTCGGGAACCAGCTCGGCGATCTGCTCCACCCGGCACATCGGGTCGTGCTCGCCGGCGCCCAGGATCACGGGACAGGCCGCCGCGGAGAGCAGCGCGGGCAGGTCGGGCGCTCCGACCGCGAAGACCTTCGGGTCGAACGCCGGAGCCCAGCCCTCGCCCAGTCGAGTGACTGCCTCGTCGGCGACATCCTCCGGACCGACCAGCCCGACCAACCCCGCCACCTTCAGGTAGCGCTCGGCCGCTGCCTGCCGGGTCGGATAGACCGGGTTGGCCCGGGCCGCGAGCGCTCCGGCCCGGGCCAGCTCCTCCTCGGTCCAGGCGACCTTGATGCCCAGTCCGGCGACGGCCCGCGGGCGAAGGCCGTGGCGTCCACTCGCCAGCTCGAGCGCGACGACCCCGCCGAGCGAGTGGCCGAGCACGACGACCCGGTCGGAGTCGGGGACGGCCGAGGCGACCGCGGCGGCCATCCCGCCGAAGGTGTAGCGGTCGAGCGGCGCCGAGCGCCCGTGACCGGGCAGATCCGGGGTCACCCATCGCCCCGGCCACCGTCGGGCCAGCTCCGCCTGCAGCCCGTCCCAAACGCGGCCGACGGCTCCCAGTCCGTGAATCAGCACCAGCATCGCCTCACCCCGACCGCCGAGCCGGACCTGAACGGCAGCACTCATCGACTCGCCGCCCTGACCCGGCGCCACTCGAGCGGGAGCCGCGTGACGCCGCGTTGAAAGTTCGACCGGAGATCGAAGCCCTGCGCTACGAGCAGGTCCGGACGGCCGAGCGGCTAGCCCCCGTACGTCGAGAACCAGCTCATCATGTAGAGCATGGTCCGCATCCAGTTCGACGGCGTCGACTCGGTCCCGTGCCACTCGTTCTCGAACCGGAGCAGCCGGGTCGGCACCCCTCGCATCTTGAGCGCCGCGTAGAGCTCCTCGCTCTGGGGCAGCGGGGTCCGCATGTCGAGCACCCCGGTCATGAAGATCGTCGGGGTGGTGACGTTCCCGGCGTGCATGAGCGACGATTTGGCCAGCCACGGCGCCGGATCCTCCCAAAAGGGCTTGGCGAAGAAGCTGTGGGCGAAGAGCGGCACATCCGACACGCCCGCGAAGCTGATCCAGTCGGTGATCGGACACCGAACGGCCGCTCCCGCGAACCGAGTGGTATGGCCGATCACCCAGCTCGAGAGCTTCCCGCCCCCGCTGCACCCCGCCACGTAGAGCCGCTTGGGATCCACGTACCCTCGGCCCACCACGGTGTCGACCCCGGCCATCAGATCGTCGTAGTCCGGCCCCGGGTAGTTCTTCTCGATCGCCGTCATGAACGCGTTGCCGTACCCGGTCGACCCCCGCGGGTTGGTGTAGAGCACCACGTAGCCGTTGCTCGCGAACACCTGCCACATCGGGTCGAACCCGACGCCGTACATCCCCTGCGGGCCGCCGTGGATCTCGAGCAGCATCGGATATCTCTTGCCCGGCGTGAAATCGGGCGGCTTCACGATCCAGCCCTGCACCCTGGTCCCACCGGTCGACGGATACCAGATCTCCTCGACCGAGGCGAGCTTTTTGCCGGCCAGGAGATCGTCGTTGACGTGGGTCAGCTGGGTGACCACCGGGCCCTTGGGACCGAGGTCGATCCGGACCACGTCGTCGGGTGCGGTCGTGGTCGAGCGCACCCCGGCCATCACGCCGCTCCTCGCGATCGAGGCCAGATCGAGCATTTGCGGGCCGGTCGTGACCGCCCGCACGCCGGCGCCGCTCACCGGAGCGAACACCAGGTTGTGAGCGCCGCGGTCGTCGGGCGTGAAGTAGAGCCCGCTCCCGTCCGGCGCCCAGACCAGGGTGCCGTTCCCAAACATCGCCGGGTCACGGTCGAACGTCTTCGACAGGTCGCGGATTCCGGAGCCGTCGGCGTTCATCAGGTAGAGATCGCCGCCGTGCATCGTCTCCGCGAAGTACGGATGCCCGACGAACGCGATCTGCTTCCCGTCCGGCGAGACCACCGGCTTGGCCCAGAGCCCGCGATCCGGGGTCAGGCGGCGGATCCGGCCGCTGGCCAGGTCCAGACCGTAGAGGTTGGCGTCCTGGAGTTCGAGATCGGCGTTTTCCTCCATCAGGCCATCGAAGACGATCGTCTTGCCATCCGGCATCCAATCCCAGTTGACCGAGAAGCGGATCCCGTCGTACGACACCCCGACGCTCCAGTCGCCCGAGGTGATCTGACGCGGCGTGCCGCCGTCCGACGGGACCAGAAAGAGGTGGAGGTCGCCGGGCTCGGTGAAGCCGGTCCGGTCCACCCGGTAGTGGAGCCGGTCGACGATCCGCGGCGGCGCGGTCCAGTGGGCGTTCGGCGGAGGCGGGGGCATGGGAATCGACCACTCGGTCGGCTTCGGCACGAAGCCGGCGAAGCCGATCCACTTCCCGTCCGGCGACCAGCGAATGCTCCGGGGCGGGCTGGTGAGCCGGGTGACCTGGCTGGTCGCCCCCTCGGCGTCCATGTACCGGACGAAGATCTGGGGCCCCTTGGGCTCGTCGGCCATCGCGACGTAGGCGAGTCTGGTCCCGTCCGGCGACCAGACCGGGCTCGACCCCTCGACCAGGAAACGGTTCCGGGTGCCGTCGGCGTTCACGATCCAGAGGGCGCTCTCCCAGCGGTCGTTGATCTGGTCGACCCACGCCCTGGTGTACACGATGCTCCGGCCATCCGGCGAGATCGCCGGATCGGACACCCGCTCGTAACCGAGATAGTCGGCCACCCTGAGGAGCGAGTCCGGAGCCGCCGATGGGAGGGGGAGCGCGCCAAGGGCCGCGGCTCCGCCCGCGACCCACCATCCGATGAGCAGATTCAACATGGGTTGGTCTCCGTGGGAAGAAGGCGGGAGGCCCGATCTCTTGGAGCCGCGCCGGGCACTCGGAAGATAGCGCCGGATTCGTCCCCAGCGGATCCGACCTCCCGCCCGGGCGCGGGCGGCCGGTCCTGCTTCGCCGTCCCGTCCGACCCGCGGTCTTGTGCGGACCGAGCCCGTTTCCAATGTTGTGAACGCCGGCGTGTCGCACGGCACCTCGGGCCCCGGGCAACCGTACCCTACCTACCACCGACCTACCTACCACGGAGAGGGTGGCCACGAATGGCAAAGCCTGACCAGAAGGCCAAGTGCGGCGAGATCACGATCACGTATCCGGGAGACTGCAGCTACGTCTGCTACTGCACTCCGGAAAGCGGGTGCCACTGGGCGGTGACCTGCGGGACGTGGACCACGGGGGGGAAGGGACTGATCAGCAACCGGCGCCCGAAGCACCGCCGGGCCACCCTCTCCGGCAAGCTCGAAGGTGTCGCCAAGATCCTCGAGCAGCGCTGGAAGCGCCGGGTCATCGTCCCGGCCGCCCTCCGGCGCAAGACGATCCGCAAGCGGACCATCAAGGGCACGCCTGAAGAGATGGCGGCGGCCCTCGGCCTCGAGCTCGGAAAAAAGCTCAAGCGCTGATCGGGCCGCCCCGGGGGCGCTAGCGCCTTTTGCTCGACGGCGGCACTTTGCCCTGCAACCGCATGTAGGTGACGATGTTGCCGTAGTGCTCGCCGTCGTGCACGGCATTGGCCGCCAGGGCGCCGACTTTCGTGTTGGGCGCGCCGAAGAGCTGGACCGGGTCGCTCATCGCGTCGCCGGCAATGGCATAGGCCCTGGCGCAATGCTCATTCGATGCCTTGAGGGCGGCCACCAGCCCCGCCTTCGTCTGGACCGCCTTCTCCACCGCGTCCTCGGCGGGCACCTGCTCGCCGAGGACGATCGCGCAGATCATGTGCTGAGTGCCGGCCACGTGGCCGATCAGCTCGCCGAAGGACCGCACGCTCGGTACCGGGCGGAAGGCGTATTCCGCGTCGGTCAGCTCCTCGGCCGCCGCCGTGATGTTGCCGGCCACGACCTTCCACTGATCCCGGAGGCCGGTGATCGCATCCGCTCCGGCCTGCTGGGCCCGGATCGGTGCGAGGGCAGCCGACGCGGCAAGGGCCAGAGCGACGGCCAGGGTGATCGCTGCGAGCTTCATGGGATCCTCGGAGGTTGGAGGCGCGAGGGGATTGCAGACCAGCCAGGGAACGCAGCGCAGCCCGCCCTCCCAAGATAGCGATTTCGGGCGCCGTGCGGGTTACCGCGGCCCGGGAACGACCAACTCGCCGCCCGCACACTTGCGGACCGAGAGCGTGGATCCGCCCGGCCGCCGCGGCACGAGATGGGGGACACACGTGAGGCCGCCAAGCGACCCGGCCCCGCCAGCCCGGCCTCAACGTCCGCCGGGTGCCCGACGCCGTTGGGAGCGGTACCCTTCCCCATCGTCTACCACGGCGTCATGTACGTCACCACGCCCCTGATCACGGCCGCGATCGACGCGGCGACCTGCCGTCGCCGCTGGAGCTACACCTGGGCGCTCAAGGACCAGGCCCGGATTCAAATGAATCGGGGAGCCGTGATCAAGGACGGCCGCATCCTGCGCGGTACCCCCGACGGCTACCTCCTCGCGCTCGACGCCGCCGACGGCCACCTCCTCTGGGCTCGCCAGGTCACCCATCCGGCCCAGGGCGAGCTGCTCACCATGCCGCCGCTGGTGTTCGAGGACCTGGCGATCATCGCGCCGGCCGGGAGCGAGCTCAACATCCAGGGCTGGATCGGCGCGTTCCGAATCGACGACGGCACCCCGGTCTGGCGGTTCAACACCATTCCGCGCCCGGGCGAGCCCGGCTCGGAGACCTGGGTCAATCCGTCGGTGCCCGTCGGCGGCGGCGCCATCTGGACCCCCCTCTCGCTCGACGTCGCCACGGGGGAGCTCTACGTCCCGGTCACCAACCCGGCGCCCGACCTCCCGGCCGAGCTCCGGCCGGGGGCCAACCTCTACACCAACGCGCTGGTGGCCCTCGACGTCCGGACCGGCCGGCTCCGCTGGTACGACCAGCTGGTCCCGAACGACGCGCACGACTGGGACCTCACTCAGGTGGCGCCCCTCTTCCGGGCCACGGTCCAGGGACGCGAGCGCAACCTCATCACCGCCGCCGCCAAGGACGGGCTGGTCACGGTGCTGGATCGCGACACTCACGAGCGTCTCTTCCAGACACCGGTGACCACCCGAGAGAACGTGGACACGCCGCTCGGCCGCGAGTGGACCCGCGTCTGTCCCGGCCTGCTCGGCGGAGTGGAGTGGAACGGGCCGGCCTGGCTCCCGGCCACCCGGACGCTCTACGTCCCATCCGTGGACTGGTGCGTGAGCTTCAAGCTGGCCGACACCGTCCGGTTCGTCCCGGGCGAGGGCTACATGGGCGGGGAGTACATGTTCGACCCGGCCGAGAGCGGGCACGGCTGGCTTACGGCCATCGACGTGGCGACCGGCGCGGTTCGATGGCGGTACCGCTCGCCCAGGCCGATGGTGGCCGCGGTGACCGCCACGGCCGGCGGGGTGCTTTTCGCGGGCGAGATGACGGGCGATTTCCTGGCCTTCGACGCGGCCGACGGCCGGGAGCTCTACCGGTTCAATACCGGGGCGGGACTGCTCGGCGGGGTCGTGACCTACGCGGTGGGTGGCCGCCAGTACGCGGCCGCGGTGTCCGGGGGCGGGTCGTACAACTTCGGGCGGGAAGGGTCGCCGACGGTGTTCGTGTTCGCGGTTCCAGCGCGTTAGGCGTGGCGGAGCGGAATCGACCCAGTTCCGGCCCGCTCAGCGCGGGGTAATGCCCAACGCCTGGTACAGCGCCCTGCTTTGGTACACCCGCCCCGCGCGCACCACGGTTTCGGTGTTCCGCAGGTCCGCGATCCGCTCCGCGGGGTGGCCGGCCACGATGGCGAGGTCCGCGACCTTTCCCACGGCGATGCTGCCGTAGTCCTGGTCCATCTTCATCACCCGCGCCGGGGTGATCGTCGCGATCTGCAGCACGTTGGGGGCGGGGATCCCGGCGCGCTGGTAGATCTCCAGCTCGCCATGGTACGACAAGCCGGCGACGTTGTCGGTCCCGGGGACCAGCGTCACGCCGGCATCGAACAGCCGCTTCAGCATCCGGCGGTACGCCGCCGAGGCGGACTGTGCCCGCGCCACGGTCTCGGATGGGCCGCCGCCGTCGGCGCGCAGGCCCCGCTGCATCAGCGGGGGCAGCCAGGAGAGGGTCGGGCCGAAGACGGGATCGGTCCCGTCCGGCAGCGGCCGGATCCGATCCTGCCAGATGTTAAACGTGCCGTCGATCACCGTGCCGCGGTCGTGGAGGAAGGAGATCAGCGCGGTCACCTCGGGAGCGTCCACGTTGAAGGTGGGTGCCACGGTGCTCGCAACTTCCGAGTAGGCCCGCATCCGGGGCACGTAGAGCGAGTCCTGGAAGAAGGTCGAGAAGAGGAACGCCGAGTGCTGGACCTCGTCGTATCCGAGGCGGACGGCATCCGGGACCGTCAATCCGCGGGGAATGTGCCCGCTCAGTCGCATGCCCCGCGCGTGGGCTTCCGCAGCAATGGCCGGGAGCAGGTCCGGGTGCACCAGGTTGTACAGCTTGATCTGCTTGTAGCCGAGTGAGTCGTAGCGCGCGATCCAAACCCGGGCCTCATCCTCGGTGCGCACCAGGACGGCCGTGGGGCCGGCCCATTTCCCAGGACCTTCGATGAAGCCCGCCAGCACCAGTCGCGGGCTCAGGACGGTGCCCCGGTCGGCCCGGTCGCGCAGCGACGTCGCGACGTCGAGATCGGAGGCCAGGTCGCGGATGGTCGTGATGCCGGCCGCCAGTTGGAGCAGCCCGTCCGAGCTTCCCTGGAAGGCATGGGTGTGCATGTCCCAGAGCCCCGGGATGATCGTCTTCCCGGTCGCGTCGATGATCGTTGCCCCGGCCGGCTCCCGGATCGAGTCGGCGGGACCGACCGCGGTGATCCGGTCGGCCGAGATCACCACCGTGGTGTGGGGCCTCACGAAGCCGTTCTCGCTGTCGAACAGGTCTCCGTTCCGGATGACCAGCGCGCCGGTGGTCTTCGGGGCGAGCCGGGCCGCCAGCGCGGCGTCGCGCCGCTCCAGGTACCTGAGCTCGTGCGGCCGGAGGGCGGGCAGCACGCCCTCGGCGCCCCGCCGGATCGCGGTGAACCAGCCGGCGGCGGACGCGAAGAGCGCCCCGCCGTCGTCGAGCCAGACCAGGGTCGGCCCGAGGCCGATGCCGTCGATCGCCGTCAGGCGCAGGTGCACCTTGCGGCCGGCGGCGGCCACGGTGGTGTCCGCCACGATCTCCACCCGCGCCGTTGCCGCCGGCACGATCGGCGCCGAATGCTGAGGCCGGTGGAGGAGGTAGTTGGCCAGGATCGCGTCGTCGAACGGCGTGGTCGCGGTCGGGAGGTAGAACGCGCCCGCCGGCGCGGTCACCGACGTGGTGTCGCGGTCGGCCCAGTGGCGCACCACGTCGCCGCGGATGTCGAAGTGCTCGGTCGAGAGCTCGACCGGCTTTCCCGAGATGTCCGCGGCCGCCGCCTGCGCGGCGCCGACGCCGACCTGGCCCCAGACCGGGCGACCGTCGCTCAAGCGGTAGGACGCCTCGATCTTCGGGCCGCGCTGCCGGTCGACATGAAAGTAGTGGACCGCCGCCGAGTCGCCCTTGGTGACGACCTGCATCTCGCCGGCGCGGCGGCCGTGATTCCAGACGATGAACTCGGTGGAGTCGCGGGCCGGGGCCTGGGCGGCGCCCAACAGGATGAGGAACAGGGCCGGAAGCATCGAGACTCCTGAGCGGCTCGGGTCCTCCAACCTAGCGCCTGCCGCCCAGAACCGCCGCCCCCGCTTCATCAACCGGCGATGCCGCCCCCGTCCACGACCAGCGCCGTTCCGGTCACGAACGACGACTCGTCCGAGGCCAGGTACAGCACCGCCTCGGCGATTTCCTCCGCGGTCCCGATCCGCCCCAGCGGCCGCTTCGCGGCGCCCGCGGCGTACTCGTCCCACGACTGGCCCCGCTTGGCGGCGTCGTCGGGGAGCATCGGCGTCATCACGTCGCCCGGACAGACGCAGTTGACCCGGATACCGTGCCGGCCGTGATCGATCGCCATGGCCTTGGCCATGACGATCAGTCCGCCCTTGGCGGCACAATAGGCCGCCGCCTGGTCGCCGCCCTGGATGCCCCAGCCCGAGCTGGTGTGAATGATCGAGCCGCTGCCCCGCTCGATCATCGACGGCAGCACGTACTTCGACATCAGGAAGGCGCCCTTCAGGCTGGAATCGATGGTCTCGTCCCACTCCTCCTCGGTGCAGTCGGGCACGGTCTTTGGATGAAAGACCCCGGCGTTGTTGAACAGCACGTCGATCCGGCCGAATCGTTCGAGCGTCCGCTCGACGGCATGACGACACTCCTCCGCCACCCGCACGTCCGAACGAACGAACATCGCCTGGGCACCGGTCGTGACGAGGTCCCGGACCACCTGCTCGCCCCGTTCGACGTTCCGGCCGGTGATGGCGACCGCCGCGCCTTCGGCCGCGAATCGTCTGGCCGTCGCGCTGCCGATCCCTGAGGTGCCGCCCGTGATCAGAGCGACCTTGCCGCTGAGTCTCATCGGACCTCCCCCACGTGCCTATTCATGGGCCCACTGGCTGCAGAGGCCGCCGGTCGTCTCCCCCCCGTCCACGACGTAGACCTGGCCGGTGGCGAACCCGGCGTCCTCGGACGCCAGGAACGCGAACCAGCCCGCAATCTCCTCCGGCTTCGCGTGGCGGCCCATCGGGATCTTCCGATTCACCGCCTCCAGCATGGGCTCCGTGTATTCGGCGCGCTGCATCGGCGTCAGGACGTACCCGGGCGAAATCGCGTTCACCCGGACGGTCGGAGCGAGCTCCAGGGCCATGGCCAACGTCAGCGCGATGACCCCGCCCTTGCTGGCGCTGTAGTCGGCGTAGTGCGGGTAGCCGGTGCTTCCCGCCGTCGACGCCGTGTTGAGGATTACGCCCGACCCTCTGCTCACCATGTGCCGCGCAGCGGTCTGCGCCATGAAGAACAGGCCCGTGAGGTTCACACCCAGGACGGCGTCCCATTCTTCGGGCGTGATCTCGAGAAAGGCGTGGCGGATGCTGATGCCGGCGTTGTTGATCAGCACGTCGACCGATCCCATGCGCTCGACCGCCTCCTGAAAGCCCCGCCGGGCCTGCGCCGGATCCGAGACGTCGGCGTCGATCACGCCGGCCAGGTCGGGAAGCTCCCTGGCCACCCGGACTCGGGCGTCGCCGCTCCGGTCGAGAACCGAGACGGCGCAGCCCTCTTGGAGAAAACGTGCCGCGGTGGCCTGGCCGATGCCGCTCGCACCGCCGGTCACCAAGACGTTCTTGCCCTTCAGGCCACGCAGGCTCACCGGGTGTCTGCTCCCTTCGTCAACGGCGGAGGGCGGACGTCATGGTTGAGCGAACAACCTATCGCCCTGGGACACCGATCCGCCATCTGCGCGCCCACCCACTGAACGCACCGCCAGGGCGGCTCCGGCGTCATCACCCAGACATCGCCCTCGTCGCTGCCACCGTATGGCGCCCGGCCTCGGTGGCGCCGGCCGGGCGTGTGGGCATGATCGCTCGTGACCAGCCGTCGCGGGCCGAACGGGCCCATGTGGAGTCAGAGCGTCGTCGACCCGGGCTACTCCTGGCTCACCCAGGCAAGGGCCTGATCCCTCTGATCGAACGGGAAGCGGCGGGACTCTTTCACCAGGAAGTGGCGCGCCAGATATGGCATCGCTGACATGATGGGATCGTTGGAAACGATGGCCAGCCGTTTGACCTTTTGATGGTGGTCCCTGACGAATCGTACGTGTGCAGCCAGCGCCCCCAGATCGTCCCAGCCCGGGAAATGCTCGGCGACGATCATCACCCCCTCGAGCGCGCCCTTCTTCTCGAGATAGGGATCGACCGCGCGGGACACACGCTCGAAGTCGGCGGCGGTGAGCTCACCCAGCGGCCGCAGGATCAAGACACCCTGTTCGTCGAGAAACTCGACGACCAGATCGCCGGCTGGAGGAGGCTCCGAGATCCATTCACGGGCCTTCTGAATGTCATCGCTTTCGAATACTCTGACATCGCCTGGCATCATAAAGCCGAACGCCTTGACAGAATTCCGGACCCAAACGACGCTGGTGACCACGGCAACCCGCTCGAACCGGGTGAAATGCCGCAGACCAACCTTGGCATCTTCCCACGCGGCGGCCCCGGTGAAACCCTCGAAGCCGTCTCCCAGGACGTACAGGAGTCGGACTCTCTTGTGGTGGCTCAGCGCCGTCTCGACGGCAGGTACGAGCATCGACTCGTAGTCTTCGGCGGTAACCCTCCCACTGGCCTTGAAGCCAAGCACGTGGTCAGGCAGGTCCATGATGCGTTCGAGCATGGAGGCACCTCTCGAAAGAATATCCGCCGCAAGGATGAGGGTCCGGCCGGAACAGCGGGCTCGTCGCCGGCTCGCTCCAAGGAGCGATGGTGGCCGGGCCACAGATCGGGACGCTGGGTCACGGCCGCTGACCCCGCTCGACTCTTCCGAAGCCAAGAACGCGATCATCTCGGCCACCTCCTGCGCCGTCGCGACCCGGCCGGCCGGATACAGGGCCGCTCGCTCCTCCCACACCTGCTCGGGGGTGATGCCCCGGGCGGCCGCCTCGGCCCGGGCCGAACGCTCGGCCATCTCGGTCCGCACCCAGCCTGGGAGTACGGCATTCGAGGTGACGCCGTGCTTTCCCGCGTCCTGGGCCACCGATCGCATCAAGCCGATCAATCCGTGTTTGGATGCCGAATACGCGCTGCCCGCGTATTCGGCGACGAGGCTAAGAGTGACAGACGCCGGGGCCTCGACCGCCCGAATCATCGGGCGCCGTTGGCGGCGTCGCCCCGCCACCCGGTCCGGACGTCCAACGCCGGGTTCCGCCCGAAGAAGTTGAACGGCACCAACTCCAGCTCCTCCCAGGCACTCGGCATGATCGGGAAGTCCTCCGTCCGGGGCACGTGGTGGAAGCCGGCCGTGTACCAGAGCACCAGGTCGGTGTTCTCGATCGGCCGGTTCGCGGCGGTCCAGGCCGAGAGCCCCTGCCCGCCCGGGCTCTGGTTCACGTAGTCGCCGGCCGGATATCGCTCGTCGGCGCGCTCGGGCGTCACCCAGAGCTGATGGGTCGTGAACACCGCTCGCTGCTGGGCCATGTCGCCGGCGGTCAGCAGGCTGTAGGCGACCGTGTTACCGGGCCGGAGGAGGTAGCCGGGCGAGTGGCCCACCGGACCCGGCGCGGTCGGGTTGAAGACGCGCCAATACGCCGGCCGGGCCGGATCGTAGTCGATCATCGCGTCGCGCTCGGTCCGCGCGACCCGGGACTGCACCACCCACCCGCTTCTCGGTCCGTCGAAGTCCTTCGGCGTCAGCCGGTCGATCGCAAAACTGTTGCCTGGCCCGTCGACGTCGAGGTCCAGCCGGAGACTGAAGAAGTGGTCGTGATTGGCGGCCACCAGGCCGGGCGCCACCAGGGTGCCGTAGCCGGTCTCCGCCGCAGCGGTCGAGTCGCCCATCGAGCGGCTCAGCACGCCTTTGAGTCCATCGTAGCCCGAGGCGCCGATCCGCACCTTGATCCGCCCGTCCTGGGTAAAGGTCCAATCGAGGAAGTAGTCATAGTTCCCCACCGCGGCGATCATCCGGATCACCAGCTCCACCGACCGCCGGCCCTCGAAGCCGGTCCCGAGGATGTTGTCGAAGTGCCGCCAAGCGGGATCGCCGGCGTTCCGCTCGAAGATGCAGATGGCACCCGGGACCACCGCCGGCACGCCGTGATCGTCCGGCACCAGAGCGTCGACCAGCCGACCCGACTCGGGACAGTCGACGCCGGCCTCGAGTGGCGTCGCCGACGCGCCGAACCCGTACTCGCCCGCGTCCATGAACGTCCGCGAGAACCAGTTGCCTTCCGGATCCATGTACGGCACGAACAGCTCGGCCAGCGCGCCTCGATAGAGGACCGACCGCTCCCGATCGCCGTCATGGTAGCGCACGGTGGAGATGACCAGCCCCGAGCGCTTCTCCATCCGGTAGTGGAGCGACCAGTTGTCCCACTCGAGGACGTGGCCGTGGAGCGTGACGTTGGAACCGTTCGGCGTCACCATCCGCACCGGGTTGAGCGCCGTCCGCTTCGAGGCGACCGATTGCTCGTCGGTCGCGGCGGGCGCATCGGTCACCGGGATCACGGCGTCGTCGTGAATCTCCACCACCTCGTGGGCGTTGAGGTCCACGATGGCCCAGAGGCCCTCGATCGGGCGGGTGAACGGGCTCCCTCCCCCGGCGATTACGAAGCAGGCTGTCTTGAGGAGGCGGCGGCCGGCGTGCTCGGGGATGGCGTAGTTGCCGAGCGTCCAGGGGGCGCAGAGGAGCTTGTCGATCGTGAACCCCCGGGCGGCGAGAGCGGCAACGAACCGCTGGTTCCGCCCCAGGATGTCTCCCACCGCGGCCATCTCTTCGCCCAGCACGCTGGGTTGGACTCCGGGAATCTCCCGCCACGACGTCACCGACCCCCGGGTCAGATCGACCACGCCCTCGAAGGTCTGGAGCCCTTGCTTGACGATCGCGAACGCCGACCGGCCGATCGGTTCGCCCTCGCGCCAGGCCAGGACGGTCGCCTTGTCGGGATCCTCGACTTCCAGGGTCACGAAGCGGGTGGCCGAGTCGACGTGGCCGGCCGAGCGGAGAAGGTCGACGGCCCGGCCATACTCGGCCTGGGTGAGCGGATCGAGCGGGTGCGCCGGCTCGGCAGCGGCCTGGGATGCCTCGGTGCCGGGCTGGCAGCCGACCAGCACCAGGGTAGCAAGCAGCCCGGCAAACGAGGGCGTGAGCCGGCTCGGGAACATCGTCATGGTGGCCTCGAAGGGATGCTCGAAGGTACTGCCGGGCCGGACGCCGGGCGAGCCGGGCGAGCCGGGCGCCCACGATACCCGGCGGTCGGCGATTCCCTCCAATTCACGGCTCGGGTCAACCCCGACCCCGGCTGTCCGGTGTTGCCGGCGTTCGACTGGGACGCAATGCCACCCGAACTGGTCCGGCTCCGGCTCTCCAACGACTCGGCCGCATGGGCGGTCGGACTGCAGCCGGAACCGTTACCGTCCGAGCCACCTCACGCGGGGACCCGCCCGAAGCGCAAGCGGTGACGTTGGTCGTCGAGCAGCGGTAAAGCCAGCTTTCCTCTGATTCAGGAACGGGCTGCCGGTGGGTGGGCCGGGCCCTCACCGACCCAAATGTGATTTCGAGAATCACAATTCCCCCCGACCGGCCACCGAGCCTCGCGTCAGGCGCCGCGGATCGGGACCGGCCTGCCCGACCCGGTCGGAGCGGCTCCCGTCGCTTCACACCCGCCCCGGACCCGGGCAGATTCCGGACCTCTCGATCCGGAGGCCCGATGCCCGTTCTTCGCACGATCAGCTCGCTCGCCTTGGCGGTCCTGACCGCGTCCGGGCTCTTGGCACAAGGGCCGGGAGGGGGCAACCGAGGGGTCCGGATCGGGCCCGGCGAGGAGTGTCCGGCCGGGATGACCGAGATCCGACCTCGCCTCTGTCAGGCGCCGACTCTGCCCGTCCCCAGCATCGTGGACTACCGCCCCCGGTCCACCCTGGTGACGGACGTCCATATGGTGCCCCGCGCCAAGTTCCCGGCCATCGACTTTCATGGCCATCCCTTCGGCCTGCTGAACGATGCCGCCGGGCTCGCCAGGCTCGAGGCCGGGCTCGACAGTGTCGGCGTCCGGCTGATCGTGGCGGCCAACGACGTCTCCGGCGACAACCTCGTGAAGCAGGCCGCGGTGGTCAACGGCTCCGCCGCGATGAAGGACCGGGTCCGGTTCCTGGCCGGGATCGACTTCAAGAATGTCGGACCGGGTTGGGCGGAGCGGGCGGTGGCAGAGCTCGAGGCGGACGTGAAAGCGGGCGCGGTGGGCATTGGCGAGATCAGCAAGAGCCTGGGGCTCAGCATCACGAAAGCCGACGGCACCCGCCTGGCCATCGACGACCCCGCGCTCGACCCGATCTGGGACGCGGCCGCCCGCCTCGGAATCCCGGTGTTCATCCATACCGCCGATCCGGAGCAGTTCTGGGAACCGATCGACGACCACAACGAGCGCTGGCTCGAGCTGGCCCTCTTCCCCAACCGGCGCTACCCGGCCGACAAGTTTCCGGCCTTCGAAGAGCTCCTGAGAGAACGCGACAACCTGCTGCGCCGCCACCCCAAGACGACCTTCGTGGTCGCCCATCTGGGCTGGGAGGCCAACGACCTGGGCCGGCTCGGCCGGCTGCTCCGGGAGTTGCCGAATGTCTACACCGAGGTCGGAGCGGTCCTCTACGACATCGGCCGCCAACCCCGGGCCGCGCACGACTTCTTTATCGAGTTCCAGGACCGGATCCTCTTCGGAAAGGACTCCTTCCAGCCAGAGGAGTATCCCTACTACTGGCGGGTGTTCGAGACCCGGGACGACTACTTCCCCTACTACCGGGACTACCACGCCACCTGGAAGCTCTACGGGATCGACCTCCCGGACTCGGTCCTGAAGAAGGTGTACTTCGCCAACGCGCTCAAGATCACGCCGGGGCTGCCGCAGGAGGGCTGGCCCAACTAGCGGGGCGGCTTCGCGGTCGCGTCGGTCGAGTTGTCCTTGAGGTACCGGTCGAAGAACTCCAGCATGTCGCCCAGCATCTCCTGGTAGTTCTCCCGGCCGTAGACGTAGTACGTCTCGCCCGGGTACTTCTTGTACTCGACCAGCTTACCCTGCTGCGCCAGCGCCCGGGCGTACTTCCAGGCCGCGTAGTCGGTGTCCAGCACGTTGAGCCCGTATCCATGGATCAGGAAGGCCGGCGCGGTCGCGTCCTGGACCTTGAGAATCGCCGAGCTCCGCCGGTAGATCGAGTCGACCTCGGGCGTCGAGGGCCAGGGCCCCAGCTCGTAATTCAGAAGCTGGGTGTGCTGGAACACCGGCACGATCCCGTGGAAGTCGCGGACGTCGCCGTAGCCCGAGCCCGAAATGGCGGCCTGGAACACGCCGGGCGCGAAGGAGATGGCGTACATCGTCATCATCCCGCCGTAGCTGATCCCGGTGATCCCGATCTTGCCGGGATTGACGTACGGCTGCCGCTTGGCCCACTCGACCCCGGCCAGCACGTCGCGGAGGTCGCCGTGGCCCCAGTCCCGGTTGTTGGCGTCCTCGAACCGCTTCCCGTAGCCGGAGCTGCCCCGCACGTTAGGCGCGATCACCACGTAGCCTCGGCTCGCGAAGAACTGGGCCTGGAGGTAGTAACTGTCGCTGAACTGACCGGTCGGCCCGCCGTGGACGTACATGATCACCGGGGCCCGCTGCCCGGGCCGCAGGGTCTTCGGCCGCCAGAGGTAGGCGTGGATGGTGAGGCCCTCGTTCGGCCAGCTGATCTTCTCCGGAACGATCAGGTTGGCCGCGAGGGAGCCGTCCGGGTCGGCCGCGGTGAGCCGCCGGGCGGAGCCACCGGCGACGTCGACCAGATAGAGGTCGTTGGCCTTGGTCGGCGTAGCGAGCTGATAGGCAATCCGCCGCCCGTCCGGCGACCACTCGGCCCGCGAGACGACCCCCGTCTCCGGCGCCACGATCGTCCGGGCCGCGCCACCCGCAGCCGCCACCTTCAGGCTCTGAGTGCCGTTGGTCATCGAGAGGAAGAGGACCTGGCTCCCATCCGGCGACCAGCGAGCATCGCTCTGCTCGGCCGACTCGGCCGCCAGCGGCCGAGGCTCCCCGCCGGCCACGGGGATCAACCAGTAGTTGGCCCAGCCGCTGCGTTGGGAGCGGAACAGCGCGGTCTTGCCGTCGGGCGAGACCTGCACGAACCCGAACGACGCCCCTTGTCGATAGTCGAAGTAGTCGGTGTCGCCGAACAAACGCCGCGCCTGGCCGCCTTCGGGGGCGATCGCATAGACGTCGTGATCCACCCAGCGCGAGTCGAGCTGGGTGTAGAGCACCTGGCGGCTATCAGGAGTCCACGACGGGAACACCTCGTAGAGCGGGCTCCCGACGATCCGGACGGCCGCGCCCGACGCCACGTTCACCACGAAGATGTCCTCGCTCCCGTTCCGGTCGTCGGCCAGCGCGATCGAGCGGCCGTCGGGCGAGATCGTGTACGAGTGCACCGTCCCCGAGAGCGCGGAGATCCGGCGCTCCCGTCCGGTCGCCAGGTCGAAGCCGAAGATGTCGGTGCCGCCAGATACGGTCTTGACCCAGGTGAGCATCGCCCCGTCTGGCGAGCGGCGGAGCTGGGTGGCCCGACCGTCGATGGTCGCGACCAGGCTTGGGAACCCACCGTCGGCGGGTACCGACCAGAGGGCGCCGTCCACTCCGTTCAGGTAGTAGAGCCGCGTGCCGTCGGCGGACCAGACCGCAGGCTCGCCGGCGATCGAGGGCGTGACCGACTGGAGTCGGTCGATGGTCGGCGGCTGCTGAGCACCGAGGGGCTTGCCCGAGGTGAACGGGATGGCGACGACTGCGGCGAGCACGAGGCGTCGGGTCGCGATCATTGACGAGTTCCGATGGAGTGGGGCTGAGAAGCTACCAGGATTCGACCAGACCTGCCCGCGCGGGACTCGACCGGGCTCGCGATGATTCATGCCGCCCTGGATGATTCATGCCGGCCTGGGAGACAGCACCGCGGTGTTCACCGACCTCGACCGAGCGACGCTCCGCTGCCCTCCCGGAGCGGATCGAGACTGCAGAATCCTGCGTCGTGTGGGGAGCTCGGCGTCTGGTTCGTCAGACGTGGCATAGCAGCTCCCCAACCTCCACGGAGACCACCATGCGCCCCCCTGTCCGGATTCGCGTCCTCCTGGCCGGCGTTGCGCCCCTCCTGGCCACCCTGGCCTGCTCGGGCGTGACCGGCCCCCACACCAACGTCCAGGTCGTCCTGAGTGCAACCAACCAGGCCGCCGCGGCCCCGGCCGCGAGCGATGCCGACCGGAACGGCTCGGACGCCCTCGCCCGGCTCGATTCCGCCAACGTCACCTTCGCCAGCTTCCTGGCTCGGAATACCAGCGGGCAGCTGGTAAGTCTCGGCCTGAACCTCCCCATGACGATCGACGTCGTCGGCCTGCTCAAGGGCGGCGGCTTGCCGCTTCCGGCCGGCACCCTGCCGGCGGGCGACTATGACCAGATCGTGGTCGTGATGACCCAGGTCGAGCTGGTGCTCCTGAACGGCGGCCGGGTTGCCGTGACCCCGCCGGGCGGCGGCTGGACGTCGGTCGTGCCGGTGACGCCGTTCACGGTCGTCGACGGCCAGGACCTGACCATCGACCTGAACCTGCACCTGGGCGGCGCCTTCCGCTCGGTGGGCAGCTCGTTCGGCTTCTATCCCCAGTTCGAGGGGCACCACCACGGCGACTGATCGGTAAGTCCCTCCGGTCCGGGCCCCCGGTCGACCGAAGGCCGGGGGCTCGACCGTCCCCGTTGCCGAAGGTCCCACGGCACGAGACCCTCGCCGAGGCCGCGTTTTCCGCGGCCCGGAAGGCCTTTCCAACCCTGAATGACCGATGCCACGACCGCGACGTCGCGATCGAGGTGCTGCACCCGGACCCCGGGGCGGCGCGATCGTCGTGGTCGAGCACTGGCTGGACGAGGTCCGGGCCCGGTAGTCCCTTCCCGACGGGGGCGCGGCGGAGCACATTTCAGGTCGACCCCGTCCCTCCTCATATCGATCAGTAGAGGCGCCCCCCCATGACGCGTTCGCTCGCCGTGGTCCTGACGATCGTGACCGCCCAGCTGGCCGTCGCCCAGAAGCCCAAGGGCAAAGACCTCCCCCTGGTGCCGACCCGCACCCTGGCGGTCGACACGGACGAGGGCTCCTGGCTCTCGGTCGACGTCTCCCCCGACGGCCGCACCGTCGTCTTCGACCTTCTCGGCGACCTCTACACCGTGCCGATCGGCGGGGGCGCCGCCGTCCCGATCACGAGCGGCATGCCGTTCGACGGCCAGCCCCGCTACTCGCCCGACGGCCAGTGGATCGCCTTCACCTCCGACCGCGACGGGGCCGAGAACGTCTGGATCCAGAACGTCGCAACCAAGGAGACCCGCCAGATCACCAAGGTCCGCGACAAGACGATGGAGTCGCCCGAGTGGACGCCGGACGGCAACTACATCGTCGTCACCATCGGCGACATCGTCTTCAAGCCCGGCAAGCTCTGGATGTTCCACGTCGAGGGCGGGACCGGCATCCAGCTGATCAAGAAGCCGGACAACCTGCTGACCAACGGCGCCGCGTTCGGGCCGGACGGGCGCTACCTCTGGTTCGCCCAGCGGACCGGCACCTGGAACTACAACGCGATCTTCCCGCAGTTCGAGATCGCCGTCTACGATCGCGAGACCGGCGAGCGGGAGGTCCGGACCAGCCGCTACGGATCCGGGATCCGTCCCACGCTCTCGCCCGACGGGAAGTGGATGGTCTATGCCTCCCGATTCGAGGCCAACACCGGTCTGGTCCTCCGCGAGATGGCCACCGGCGACGAAAGGTGGCTCGCTTACCCGGTGCAGCGCGACGATCAGGAAGCGATCGGGAGCCGGGACGCCTATCCCGGGATGTCGTTCACGCCGGACTCCAAGGAGGTGGTTGCCACCTACGGCGGGAAGATCTGGCGGATCCCGGTCGACGGGAGCGCGCCGATCGCGGTGCCGTTCCACGTCACCACCACCATGGCGCTGGGCCCCGAGCTCAGCTTCAAGTACCCGATCTCCGACGCCCCCCAGTTCGCGGCACACCAGATTCGCGATCTGGCCCCCTCGCCCGACGGGAAACGGTTGGCGTTCACCGCCCTCGACCGGCTCTACGTGATGGACTACCCGGCGGGAACGCCGCGGCGGCTCACCCGGTCCGACGAGATCGAGGCGCAGCCGACCTGGTCGCCGGACGGACAGTGGATCGGCTACGTCACCTGGCGCCGGGCCGGCGGCAGCGTGGCGAAGGTCCGATCGGACGGCTCGGCCCCGCCGGCGGTCCTGACCACCACGCTCGCCACCTACCAGGAGCCGGCCTGGTCACCGGACGGGAGCCGGATCGTGGTCGTGCGGGGCCCCGCTGAGCCGCGGCGGATCGAGGGAGGACCAGAGGCGCCCGGCACGGCGATCGATCTCGTCTCCATCCCGGCCACCGGTGGCGCCGCCACGCTCATCGCGCCGACCTTCGGCCGCGGCTGGCCGCACTTCACCCGCGACACCGGCCGGATCTTCCTCTCGAGCGACAGCGGATTGGTCTCGCTGCGATGGGACGGGACCGACCTCAAGCGCCACCTCGCCGTCACCGGGCCGCTGCTCCTCGACCAGGACAAGCCGAGCCCGGCCGATCGGATCGTGATGGCGCCGAGCGGCGATCAGGCCATGATCCAGTCGGGATACGACGTCTACCTGGTCACCGTGCCGACCGTCGGCGGAGAGGTGCCCAGGGTCTCGCTCCAGGATCCCAACGCCGCCTCGGTGCCGGTGCTCAGGCTCACCGAGATTGGCGGCGAGTTCTCCGCCTGGAGCGCCGACGCCCGGACCGTGTACTGGGGCCTGGGCGGCGCCGTCTTCGCCGTCGACGTCGCCGCCGCGAAGTCGTTCCATCAAGAGATCGCGACCGAGCTCAAGGCGCTGGCTGCCGACACGACCGCGGCGGCGAAGGCCCGCGCGGACTCGGTGTCGAAGCGGAAGTTCGAGCCCAGCGAGCACCTGGTGGCGGTGTCGGTGCCCCGGGACATTCCCCAGGGCACCGTGGTGCTCCGGGGCGCCCGGGCCATCACCATGAAGGGCGACGAGGTGATCGAGAACGCCGACGTGGTGGTCCGCAACAACCGGATCGTGAGCGTCGGCCCCAGCGGCTCGGGACCGGCCGGCGCCCGGGTCATCGACGTGGCGGGCAAAACCATCATGCCCGGGTTCGTCGATACCCACTCCCACATGTGGCCCACCTGGGGCGTCCACAAAGAGCAGCCCTGGATGTATCTCGCCAATCTGGCGTACGGCGTCACCACGACTCGCGATCCCCAGACCTCCAGCAGCGACGTCGTGACCTACGGCGACATGGTCGAGGCGGGCCAGACGATCGGGCCCCGGATCTACTCGACCGCGAGCGGGATCGGCTACTGGCTCGAGCAGCTCCGGGATCTGGACCACACCCGCGAGGTGATGGAGCGCTACAGCAAGTACTGGGACACCCACTACATCAAGATGTACGTCAAGGGGAACCGCCAGGTCCGCCAGTGGGTGATCATGGCCGCCAAGGAAAACCGGATCACGCCGACCACCGAAGGATCGCTCGACACCAAGTACGACCTCACCATGCTGTTCGACGGCTATCCCGGCCAGGAGCACGCCATCCCGACGGTCCCGCTCTACGCCGACGTGATCAACGCCTACGCCAAGTCGGGGATCGAGTACACCCCGACCCTGCTGGTGCAATACGGCGGCCCCTCGGGCGAGGAGTGGTACTTCTCCAAGGAACACCCCTACGACGATCCCAAAGTCCGCCGGTTCATGCCCTACGAGCACCTGGCGCAGAAGACCCGCCGCCGGGGCGGCGAGAGTCCGATCTCGCCGGGCGGGTGGTTCATGGACGACGAGTACATCTTCTCGAAGACCGCCAAGGTCGCGGCCGACATCGTCAAGGCCGGCGGCAAGATCGGGATCGGGAGCCACGGCGAGTTCCAAGGGCTAGGCTACCACTGGGAGCTTTGGTCGGTGGCTTCCGGCGGCATGCCGATCCACGATGTGCTTCGGATGGCCACGCTGGCGGGGGCGCAGGCGTTGGGCCTCGACGGCGACTTGGGTTCGCTCGAACCCGGCAAGCTGGCCGACCTGATCGTGATGGACCGGAACCCGCTCGAGAACATCCGGAACACCAACTCGGTCCGGTACGTGATGAAGAATGGCCGGCTCTACGACGGCGACACGCTCGACGAGGTCTGGCCCCGGGAGCGGAAGACGGAGCCGCCGTACGGCCTCACCGAGCGACCGAGCCCGGCGGCCGGGGTGCACTAGGCGACGGCTCGCCGCCGAAGCGAGCGGCAACCCTGAATTCCGGAGCGAAGCGTTGACCCGAGCTCGAGCGCGACTCCCCGCTCGCAGCCGGCCTAGCTTCAACCGCCCGACTAGCGACCCGGCCGCGCCGGGGCGACGAACCGCCGCGACTGGCGCTCGTAGGCGTGGGCCAGCGCCAGCACGCGGGCATCCTCGCCCGGGAGGCCGACCACCGAGAGGTTGAGCGTCGGCAGGCCGTCCGCGCCCATCCCGGCCGGAACCGACACTTCCGGAAGGCCCAGCCAGTTGCCGTAACCGAGCGGCGTCCGGACGTCCGGCCAGCCCTCGGCCAGGCGAAAGGCCTCGAACGGCATCGTGGGATAAACCATGGCTGCCACGCCCGCCACCCGCATCGACGCTGTCAGAGCCGCGACCACCTCGGCCCGCGACTTCGCGAACGACTGCCCCGCCGGATCGCGCTCCATCGGCTGCTCCAGGAGCGGCTCGCACTGCTCGTAGGCGGCGGGCAGTACATCGTAGAACGATCGATAGGCGTCGTACCCCTTGCGGATCGCGGCGCGCGGCTGGTCGGTGCGCCCCGCGAAATACCGATAGAGCGCGTTGGCGGTCGGCGCCGGCGAGCGCGAGTCCACCGGCACGTCGCCGCGCCGGGTGGCTGCCCCGGCGAAGGCATCCCGGACGTTCGCGAGCGTGACGGCCGGCGTGAACGGGTCGACCGTTGCGCCTGCCGAGCGCAAGTCGCCCACCGCCCGGTCCCAGGTGGCGATCGCCTCGGCCGTCATCTGAGCCCGGGGCACGTGCGCCTCCACCAGCCCGAGCCGCACGCCGGCCAGAGCCTCGTCGGACAGTCGGGCGAGCGGCGCCGGGTCGAACGGAATGGTGAGGGCCAGGGGGTCGGAACGATCCGGCCCCGCGATCGCGGCCAGGAGGAGCGCCGCGTCGGCCACGTGACGGGCCAGGGGCCCGTGGGTGTCGAGGTAGGGCCAGGTGGGAATCACCCCCGTCCTGGGCACCAGGCCGAAGGTCGGCTTCATCCCGACCACGCCGGTGCACTGGGCCGGAATCCGGTTGGACCCTCCGTCGTCGGTGCCGAGCGCGGCGAACGACATCCCGCCGGCCACGGCCACCGCCGAGCCCGCGCTGGAGCCGCCCGGGGTGCGGGTGCCGGTGGGGTCGTGGGGATTTTGGACCTGGCCGGTCTGGCTGCTGGTCCCGACGCCGCGGTAGGCGAAGTCGTCCGCCGCCGTCTTGCCCAACACCGCCGCGCCGGCCGCGCGCATCCGAGTCACCTCCAGCGCGTCGCGGCCCACCGGGTCCGGAAAGATCCTCGCCCAGGCGGCGCTCGAGCCGGTGGTCGGAAGCCCGCTCAGGTCGTAGATGGCCTTGGCGAAGACGGGAACGCCATCCAGCGGTCCCAGCGGCCGACCCGCCCGCCGGCGGCGGTCGGCCGCCTTCGCCTCGGCCAGCGCCGTCACGGCGAAGGCGTCGATCGCGTGCCAGACGGGCCCGTCGGTCCGGCATCGCTCGAGCGCCCGGGCCGTCACCTCCGCGGCGGTGAAGTCCCCGCGCGCGAGGCCGGCCCGATAGTCGGCGATGGTGCCGTCGAGCGGATCGGCCGGGGCGCCGCGCCGGCCCGGACGCGGGAGGGCCGCGACGGCCGCCAGGGCGGCCAGCTGCGCAAGAGCATCACGACGCGACACCGACATCAGGCGCTCACTCCCTTCAAGGATCCGCTCGACGCGGAGTTGGGTCTCCCGACCAGCCGGGCTCAGCGACCTCGGCTCGTCGGATTCGTCTCGCCGGCCGCGGACTCGCCAGGACGGTCGTTGCGCCGGAACCGGTAGATCAACGCCCCAATGACGAGCGCGACGAGCCCGGCGAGCAGATTCTGCCAGCTGGTGCTCGCCACGAATGCGAGGGAGACCATGATCGCCGCGATCGGGATCGCGGGCCCACCCGGCAGGCGGGTGGCATCCGTGCGGGCGGCGAAACGGCGGCGGAGCAGTGGCACGGCCGCTGCCGTACCGATGTAGGTGGCCAGCCGGGCGATGATCGAGAGCATCGCGAGCTGCACGAACGAACCCGACAGGGCCAGCACGAGCGAGAGCACCGATTGCGCGATGATGGCCGCCGCCGGCGTCTGATAGCGAGGGTGCACTCGGGCCAACGCGCGCGGGCCGAAGCCGTCGTTGGCGAGCGCGAACAGGTAGCGCGGCCCGATCAGCACCGTGTTGCCGATGTTGCCGAAGATCGACAGGATCGCGCCCACCGTCATGACCAGGGCGGCCCAGCCGCCGAGGAACAGCCCGGCGGCCTCGGCGAGGGGCGATTTCGATTGCGCCAGGCCCGGCAACGTCCCCACCGACACGAGCTGGACCAGGCTGTAGATCGTGATGATGAACAGCATGGCGATGACGATGGCGACGGGGACGTCGCGGCGCGGATTCCGGTATTCGCCCGCGGCGGCCGGCGTGTTCTCGAAGCCGGCATACGCGAACAGCAGCAGCAGCGAGGCCTCGCCCAGAACGCCGGGCCGGGGCGCCTGGACCGCGGCGACCCGCGACCAGTCGACCGCAAACAGCCCGGCGACGACGAACAGCACCAGCGGCGCCGATTTCGCGATCACCAGCACGACCGCGGTCCGGGCGCCCGACTTCACCCCGATCACGTTGACCCAGGTGAGAAAGGCGAGCGCCGCCGTGATCAGGGCGGCCCGTGGCAGCCCCGAGGAGGCGCCCGGCCAGACGTACGCCGTCGCCAGCGCCAGGCCGTTGCTCAGCGAGGCGATCGACGCGACCCGGGCCAGCCACGTCATCCAGCCAACCTCGAATCCGACGAACGACCCGAACGCGACGCGGGTATAGAGGTAGCCGCCGCCGGGCTCGTCGAAGTAGCTCGCGGCCTCCGCGAAGCAGAGGACGAGCAGAATGACGGCACCGCCGGCGAGAACTACCGCCCAAGTGCTCATCGGCCCCAGCAGCGCGGCGGCCGCGGCCGGCAAGAGATACACGCCCGAGCCGATCACGTCGTTGATCGACAGGCCGATGATCTCCCAACGGGAAATGGCCCGCCGCAGCGATGGCGCTCCGCCCGGTTGGCTCACCGGGTGCCTTGCGGGGTTGGCGCCGCCGGTCGTGTCAACTCATCCACCATGGTCTGTTTACACTCCACGCGGGCGTGAGGCCTCGGTCCGGCCGAGGCCCACCATGTTCGCTGCCGGCAGGGCCCGCCGCAATACCGGCGGGTCACCCATCTCGTCACCAGCTCGATCGTCGTGGTGGAGCGCCGGCTCGACGAGGTCCGCCGGGCACGATATCGACGAAACGCCCGCCCCGCAAACGGATCTCGGTCGGACCGGACGGTTAGATTCCCAAAGCCTCGAAGGGAGAGTGCCGCATGTCCGAGCCCCTGTCGGTCGATCGCCAACCGAGCCAGGCGCCCGCCTCGCTTCGGCGGCTGGGCTATGGCGGACCCTTGCTCGAGGTCGACGCCACCCGGTGGTCCGCCGGCGTCGCCGCGCCGAGCCCCGAGCGGGTGGTGGAGGAAACGCCGGTCGTCATCGTGTACAACCGGGTCCCCCACGTGGTCATGATGGCCACGCCGGAGGACCTGGAGGATTTCGCGTTAGGTTTCAGCATCACCGAGGAGCTGATCCGCTCCCCGGCCGACCTCCAGGCCGTCTCCGTGGAACGGTTCAGCCAGGGCATCGAGATCCAGGCCAGCATCGATCCGGCCTGCGAGGCCGTGGTCGCCGGGCGGACCCGCCGGATGTCGGGTCGGACCGGCTGTGGGATCTGCGGCTCGGACAGCATCGCCGCCGTCCTCAAGACGGTCCATCCGGTCCGCGCGGGGCGGCCGGTGGCGCCCGCGGTGATCCAACGAGCGCTGGACGAGCTGACCGAGCACCAACGCCTGAACCGCGAGGCCGGGGCCGTCCACGCCGCCGGGTGGGCGTCGCTCGACGGCGTGATCCAGTTGGCCCGGGAGGACGTGGGCCGGCACAACGCGCTCGACAAGCTGATCGGGGCCGCCCTCACCGCCGGGGTCGACCCGGCCCAGGGATTCGTGGTCGTCACCAGCCGGGCCAGCTTCGAGATGGTGCAAAAGGCCACCGTCCTGGGCACCCCGATCCTGGCGGCGATCTCGGGGCCGACCGGTCTGGCCGTCCGGGTGGCCGCCGAAGCGGGGATGACGCTGGTGGGCTTCGCGCGGAGGGATCAGCTCACCGTCTACTCCCATCCGGAGCGGATCGCGTCCCACCCGGAGCCGATCGAGCGGCCTCCCGGCGACGGCTGATCGGACGCCGACCGCGAGCCGGCGAGCCCGGTGGCTTGCGGCCCCGCCCGGACTTTCTACCTTGCACGTCGATAGGCTGGCCGGCCCACCTGCCGCCCACCCACGCCAGGAGCTTCATGCCCAAGCGAAACTACGGATTCGAGAAGCGACAGAAAGAACTCGCCAAGGCCCGGAAGAAGCAGGAGAAGGCCCGCCGCAAGGCCGAGCGAGCAGCCAGCCCGCAGTCACCGGACGAACCGGGCGACGACGAGGCCGACACCGCCACGGACGTCGAGCAGTAGCCCCCAGGTCGGAACCCATCAGGTCCGCGCGCCGACACCGGCGACGCCGGGTCAGGCGTCCTCGAGGGTCAGTGGCTCGGGACGTTGCCCTTCGGTGCCTTGGCGAGCGGATCGCGTTCCCGAGGGGTTTCCTGGTCCCAGCCCCGACTGGCACCGGTCACGATCGCCACCGGAGCGCTTGGCGTTCGATGGGCATCCCGCCGGGTTCGCCCTAGCCTCACCCCGAACAAACGCCGCATCAGGACACCGCGGCAGGGTCCGCCAGAAGATTACAACTCGCCAACCGCTTTTCGGCCCCTGATCGGGCCCGGATTGAGGTGGGGTTGATTCGCCGGTAGCATAGTGGTCTCGGCCTCCAACCCCCGACGACCAACGAACCGTGCCCGCTCCCTACCTGCTCAAGTGTCTGGGCCCCGCCGAGCTTCGCGCGCCGGACGGGAAGGTCGTCCGGTTCCGGGTCCGGAAGCATCTCGCCCTGCTGGTGTTCCTCTCGGTGGAGCGGAAGCGGGGCCACGATCGGGACCGGCTGGCGGAGATGTTCTGGCCCCGGGCGGCCCAGGCTCAGGGCCGGCACTCGCTGGCCAACGCCCTCTCCCTCCTCCGCTCGATTTTCGGCCGAACCGCCTTTCCATCCAGCCGGCCGATGGTGCGGTTCGACCCGCCCGCGCTGGCGTTGGACCTCGATCGCCTCGAAGCCGGCGAGGTCCTCGGAGCCGACGGCGAGGACCCGCTCGAGGTCGACGGCTTTCTCCGCGGATTCGACCTGCCGGATGCGCCCGAGTTCTCGCTCTGGAAGGAACGGGAGCACGCCCGGCGGCTACCGTCGATCCACGCGGCGCTCCTGACCCTGATCGACCACGCCAGGCGACGGGGCTCGCACGACGAGATCATGACCCGGGCCGAGCGCCTGCTCGCCCTCGATCACCTGGCGGAAGAGGGCATCCGAGCCAAGATCGAGGCACTGGCGCTGGCCGGCGACCGCTTCTCGGCGCTTCGGGTCTTCGACGAGTGGAAGGCTCTGCTCGCGGCCGAGCTCGGGGCCGAGCCGTCGGGGCTGCTCGAAGGGATGGCCGGCCAGCTCAAGAAGCGAGGCTGGGAGCCCCGCGAGCCGGTGGCGATGCCGGCGGTGCCGGCCGAGCAGTGGCGGGACCGGAAGTTCGTGGGCCGGCGGCGTGAGTATCGGGCCCTCTACGAGACCTGGGAAACCACCCACCAGTTCCGGCCTCGTCACCGTTGCATCGTGGGCGACAGCGGGGTCGGCAAGACCACCCTGGCCCAGCGCCTGGTGACGGCCGCCGGTCTCGAAGGGGCGTCGGTCTCCCGAGTCCAGTGCTATCACCTGGAGCAGCGCCTGCCGTACGCCACCATTGGGGCGCTGGTCAGCGGGCTCCTGGGCCGTCCCGGCGTGGCGGCGACCGCCCCGTCGGCGCTCGCCGAGATCGCGCAGGTCGTGCCCGGGGTCAAGGATCACTACCCCAACCTGCCGCCCCCGCGCCCCAGCGAGGGCGAGACCGCGCGCCTCTTCTTCGCGGAAGGGGTGATGGACCTCCTGATCGCCGTGATGGACGAGCGGCCGCTGCTCCTGGTCCTCGACGACTATCCCGTGGCCGACGAGGCCAGCCTCGCGGTCCTCCACCTCGTCCTCCGCCGGCTCGACCGGGGACGCTACATGGTGGTCCTCACCGCCCGCCCCGCCGACGAGGACGAATCGCACCAGGCCCGGCGGATCCGCGAGGGCATGGACCGGCTCTCGATGGAGCCGCTCGGCCTCGAGCCGATGCCCGAGGACGACACGGCCGAGCTGCTCGAGGTCATTCTGGAGGGAGCCGACGCCACGCCCCGAGTGCCGGAGCGGCGGGCCCTGGTCCGGGCATCCCGCGGGTTTCCGATGGCCCTCGAGCTCTTGACCCAGGACTGGCGAATCAACGGTGCCAAATCGCTGGCGCTCGCCTTCGGGGCGATGACGGCGGAATTCGGACCGGACCGCACCCGCGACCGCGACACCTACGCCATGATCGCCGAGCGGATCCTGGTCACGCTGTCGCACAGCGCCCGTCAGGTCCTCACCCTTTCGGCCTTGCTTGGCAGTCGGGCCAGCGACCTCTCGATGTTCGGCCTGGTCGACCTCAGCTTCGGACAGACCGTGGAGGGCATCTCGGAGCTGACCACCAAGCGCATCCTCCGAAGCGTCGGCGCCACCCTCGAATTCATCAACGAGCTGGTTCGGGCGCACGTGTACCGCCAGATCGCGGGCCCGGTACGGACCGCGCTGCACGCAGCGATCGCCGACCGCCTCCTGGCGGACGAGGAGGGCGGACGAGCAGTCCCGGGGCTCGAGATCGCCTGGCACCTGATGCGGGCCGGCCGCCGGGTGGAAGCGACCCCTCGCCTCTTCCGGGGGGCGTCCGAGGCCAAGGACCGTGGCGCGCCGGACGAGGCGGTCCTCGCGCTGGAATCGGCCCTCGGCGAGATCGACCCCGCGTCGCAGACCCGCGCCCGCGTCGTGCTGGCGGACCTGCACCAGGAGTTGGGACGCTGGGGGGAGTCTCTCCAAGTGCTGGAGGAGGCCGGGGAGTTGCCGGCGACGCTTGAGCAACTGGCTATGGTGTTTCGGCTGCACGCCGAATGGCAACTCGGTGCAATCCCCCGTGATTCAACGAGCAACACAGTCGCGACACTGCTTCGCGTCAGCACCATCGACGGCGAGGCCGTCGGGCCAGCCTATATGCTCGCCGCACGTATGGCCGTTGGAACCCAAGAGCAACCACTGATCAGACAGGTGCTCGATGCCCATAGCGCACTGCAGCCTGGCCATATCGATCAGTCACTTCTGTTGACGATCAGCCGCGCGATCCTGCTCTACAATCTGCGGAATTTCGACGAGGCCGAGCGCCTAGCATCGCTTGCCGAGGTAGCCTGCAGGGAGAATGAGCGGGCCGATTCCGCGTTTGTCCGCGTCCTGGCAGGCAAGGCAGCGATCCATGTCGTGAAGGGCGAGTACGCCGCCACGCTCCCAATCCTCGCGGAGGGCCTGCGGTTCGCGGACAGGTTGGATAACGAAGCCTTGGTCGGTGAACTCAGCGCTTCCCTCGCGCTAACTCTCCTTAACTTGTGTCACTACCGCGAAGCGGCCAAGGCAGCCGAGAAGGCAATTCCACGACTAAATGCGATTCGGGCACCGAGCTACCTCATCCATGCAATTGCGCACGGCACCCTGGCCAACGCCCTACTGGGGCAGTCCGCCGGTGTCGGAGAAGGTCTCGACCTAGGCAGTGACGTGGCCCGCCACGCTGGTATACCAGTAATCGAGCAGGACTGGCTGCTCTCACAGGCAGACATCTTGTGGGCAATGGGGAAGCGTAAGCTAGCAATCGAGAGCGGCACAGTTGCAACCACAGGCAGGTTCGGCGATCCGCTCGCGACCGGCGTCGTGGGGAAGTATGCGCGGTGGGTGGCCAGATTGGCGATTCTCAACGGCCAGGCGACGGAAGCGATAGCTCGCGTGGCTCACTGGCAGAAGTGTCTAGGCCCACTTGACGCTGTCGACCGCGTTGACGTCGCCTCGGCCTTAGTCCGCCTCAGTCAATCCGCGTTCGGACTTGCCCCTCAGGCGGCATCTCAGGAGCTAACAAAGTGGGTGTCAGCGTTGAGCGTCGAAACCGCCAAGCACCTGCACCGCCTCGAGGTGATCTGAGGAAGCGCGCCTAGCCTGCCCGTCCTGCACCAGACACACCCGGCCGGATTGCGTCAAGGAAGTTGGATTGCGATCGCAGGGCCGGTCGAGTCCGCACCTTCGTGATCGGGCGATCTGACCGGGTCTGCTCGGCCAGAAACTCCTTGTCTGAAACCAGCCGGCGAACTGTGACAGAGTTGATTGTCACGTCCACCAAGCGCGGATCGAACTGGGCCCCGCGGTACTTCTGCAACTCACTTACGACTCGTTCGAAGGGTAGGGCCTTCCGATAGGGCCTGTCGGTTGTCATCGCGTCAATGGTGTCCGAAATCATGATGATCCGAGCGCCGAGTGGGATCTCGTCGCCATCAAGCCCGTCAGGGTAGCCCTTACCGTCCCATCTCTCGTGATGTGATCGCACGGCCGATTGAACCGTCCCACGAAAGCGGCTAAAGAGTCCGACAAGCTCGGCACTCTTGGCTGCGTGGGTCTTCATGATTTCCCACTCCTCCTGCGTCAAACGCCCTTCCTTCTGTAGGAGTGGAGCGAATTCAGCGTGGATCTTACCAACGTCATGGAGGAGGGCCGCATTCTCAACCTCACCAAGCACCTCACCCGTGAAACCCAGATCCGTTGCGATAGCCTTCGACAGGGCCGCCACACGTCGCGAATGCCCTGACGTGTAAGGATCGCGAGCCTCGATCGATTTAACCATCATCTCGAGTTGCTCACGTAACGCCAATTCTAGGCCTTCGTGGGCGTGATCAAGCTCGTCGTAGAGGATCTGGAGGGTATTGAGCTTTCCGTACATGTGGCGCGCCAAGATTACCGGCACGAATACGGCAAGCAGGGCAAGGCGTGCGAGTCCGTTCTCCTCGTCGAAACTGACAAAGACCCACGCGACCACCATGGCGAGGAGACTCGCCAGCAAGTCGTAGCCGAGGAAGCTGAAGGCCTTAAGGCCAATCGAGCCTCTGACGGTTCGGCCGGCGCTCAGGCTCACGACCGTGGTAACTGCAATGGCGTTGACAGAAAAATATAGAGCCGCCGCGACTAGGAACGCCCCTAGTTGCCGCAATACCTCATCAAACGGAAGGCTCGCATAGTCGACCAGTAGCCGCGGCGGGATCTGCGGCACCAGTATATGGTAGACGGTCGACGCGACGACGACCGCAAGCGTAGTCTGGGCAAGATTGAACGCGACCCGAATCGGCGCCTTACGGCCAAGGAGGTTGCTGACGAGAACGCGTAGCGCTGTAATCAGTGCAGCCCAGAAGCCGCCAAAGATCAAAGGTGCCGAAAGGTCGATGACGAAGGAGATGTTGCCTGTGGCGCCTGTTGCCTTTTGCTGGGTGCTAGTCAGTTCCAACAAGGCGCCAACTGCAACGAAGACTGACAGCGCCCAAAAGCCCGGGAAGGGCGGTCGAACTCGCCACGCCAGCAACATCGACGCAAGAGCGAGGCTCCCAACGCCGACAACGAAAGCATTGACGCGCGATCGAGTTCGATCCATTGAAGACTTGGTAGGGAGGGAACCCTAGATCATCACCAAGACATCGTCTCAGCAAAGAACAGTCCAGCCACGAACTGCACAGCGCCGACGGCGATAGCTGCGAGCCAGCTGATCATGAGCGTCACCCCCCTTCGGGTCCTTCTGGTTAGTCGACCAAGAAGGACGGGCCCCGCTATGGCCCATCAAACGCTCCGCTCAGTTGTCCGCTCTGCTCCGCTCTCCTGCCGCGAAGACCGGGGTTCCCTCCCTACCGTTCCTTTCTGTTCCGTTCGTGAAGCTGCCCCTACTGCCTACTCACCACTCACTCCCGAGTCACTACTCCCGACTCCCAAGTCCCTACCGCTCAGGCGGGTCGCCGCGCATCCGCCCAGCGATTGGTCGCGTCCAGCACCGCAAATACCGCCGCCCGCTCGGGGTTCTGCCGGATCTCCGCCGTGCCCGTCAACAGCACCGCGTCCCGGCCCCCGATCCCCTGCACCGCCACGAACACCACACTCCGGTCGATCGCGTCGACGATCTGGACGCTCTCCAGCGCCAGCGCGTTCCGCTCCACGAACCGCTCCAGCGCGCCTACCGTGGCCCGGGCGGCGCCTTCCACCCGGCCCCGCGGGGTGTCGGCGACGTCCTGCTCCACCGTCTCCTGCCGCCCACCGAACGACAGGGTCACCGCGATCGTGATCCGCTGCGCCCGGCCGGACTGGTGTACCGCCAGGTCCTCGAACAGGACCGCCCGTTGCATCGCCCGCTCGCGCACCGCCACGTGCTCCAGCGTCTCCAGCGGCTTGACCTCGGCCGTCTGGGCGATGCTGATCTTCCGATGGTCCACCTTGAGACCCAGATGCGCCAGCAGGGCCGACTCGATGTTCCGCACCAGCTGCTTGGCCGAGAGCCCCGACTGGGCCAGCACGTGGATCTCGCTGACCTCCCCCAGGGGAGTGGTCACCACCCGGGCCGACAGGATCCCCTCGAGGGTGGTCAGCAGGTTCTCCGCCCGCCGCACGCCCCACGGATCCGGCATCGTCTCCTGGGCGGCCGCCGGCCCGCTTGGCCGGGCGGCCGGCTCGTGTGGCCTCGGATTGGGTCCCGTCACTGTGACAACTCCCCTCGCTTACCCGCTAGACCACCGTGTTACGCCCCGAGGCCTTGGCCTTGTACAGAGCGCGATCCGCGTTCACCAGCAAGTCTCCGCTCGACGGGCGGTCGGGATCGTACTCGGCGATCCCCACGCTCACCGTCACGATTCCCTCGGGATAGCCCAACCGGCGGCCCACCGCCTCCACCCCGTGACGCACCGCCTCCGCCACCCGCTCGGCACCCACCTGATCGGTCCGGGTCAGGATCACCACGAACTCGTCGCCGCCGTACCGCGCCGCCAGATCCGAGGCCCGCACCGCCGCCCGCACCTCCTGCGCGACCGCCCGAAGCACGTCGTTGCCCGACTCGTGCCCGTACTGGTCGTTGATCTCCTTGAGCCGGTCCAGGTCCATGAACAGGACCGTGAACCGATCTCCGCTCCGCTTGCTCCGCTCCACCTCGTGCCGGAGCCGCTCCCGGAGCACCCGAAAGGTGGCCAGCCCGGTCAAGAGGTCGGTCGCCGCGGCCCGCTGGGCCTCGTCGGCCTGCCGCTCCTGGTAGGGCCCGCACTGCCGGAGCGAGGCCCGCCCCAAGGCCGCCGCCTCGGCAAAGTCCCGACAGCTGGCGTACCCGCAGGCCCGGCAATCCCAGGGGCGCCCGTTCGGGCCCAGCCCGATGGCGCTCAACACCTGCTCCACCGACTCCGGGTCGGCCACCGCCCGCCGGGGCCGGATGTCGAACACCGCCCCGATGCTGGCCACCACCCCGGGCTCCACCACCGGGACCCGGCTCCGGGGCGGCTCGGTGCTCTGCACCACCGCCCGCCGCCAGTAGAGCTCCTCCCGCGGACCCGAGAGCGGATGGTCCAGCGCGCCCTCGAACGACATCACGTCCACGAAGCCCAGGTCGATCCGGTCGACCGTTACCGCCCGGGAGATCGCTTTCAGCGCCTTGAGCCCCCGCACCTTCTGGAACCGGCGGCTCGAGTGCTTGGCCTCCTCCAGCAGCTCGATCGGCAGCCCGCCCGCCACGCTCAAGTGGCGCCGGCGCTCCTGCGGCACCCGCGCGAACACCAGTGGCTGGGCATGCAGGTTCACCCCCCGGACCCGGAAGAGCTCCTCCAGCTCCGCGAAGGTGATGCTCGCGTTGATGTCTTCGCTGCCAACCGGTGGGGTCACCCCGGCATACACGATCTTGAGGTCGCCCTGATGAATGGAGCGCAGATAGCGCGCTTCCGCAACTGCCGGGGTCGCCACCGGGGCCAGGTACGGGATCAGCTCCGGATACTCCCTCCGGATCGTCTCCACCACCACCGGGTCGCTGGAACGAAGCATGGTGCCCCAGGTCTCCGTCCGCCAGAGCCGGAGATACTCCGCCGCCACCAGCTCGTCCCCAATCACCCCCCGCGAAACCACCCGGAACCCCGACGCATAGCAGGCGTTCACCACCTGCTCCGGAGTGGCCGGATAGAAGTGCGCCGCGCACTCCGTGCCCAAGATCAACGCCCCCAGGCCCTCGGCCGCGATCGCCACCGCGTTCCCCACCTCGCCGGCCACCTGAATGGCGTCGTGCGGGCACTCCGGGACGCAAAGCCCGCATCGAATGCAGGCCTCGTCGAGGACCCGGACCCAGGTCGCGTCCGGCGCCACCGCAATGGCGTTCGTCGGACAGACCCGGGCGCATGCCAGGCATGCTACGCACGCCTCGCCGTCGATGACGAAGTTCACGTCCCCGGCCTCAGATAAGAGTCGTGACCGAACTTCGAAACGTTCGCCGCGGCGATTTGCAAAGTCAAGGCGGCCAAGTGCCTCAAACTTTTACACCTCCGCTTTCACCCGAGGGCGAATTCCTTGATCTTCCGATAGAGCGTTCGTTCGCCGATTCCGAGCTTTGCAGCCGCCTGACGTCGGTTCCCCTTTGACTCCTTCAGCGCGGCCTCGATTGTCGCCTTTTCAACGTCAGCCATAGTCATGCCAGACCGATAGAGCACCTCCGGCGGTGCAACGTCTGGCACGACCTCGTGCAAAGGTGTGAACGACGCCTCCGGAATCTCGATGACTTGGACCTTGGAAGGCCGCTCATCGAGCCGTCGGCGCAACTCTTCGACCTGCAAGCGCAAATCCATGAGGTTGCGGAGGATGAACTCCAGCTCCTGGGTACCCGGCGCCCGAGGCGCCTGACTGGCGAGGACGGGCAGCAACGTGTGGGCCCCCTCCAACACATCGCCGGGGATATCGGACGCCCGGATCTCCGTGCCCGGAGCCAGCACCACCATCGACTCGATCAGATTCCGGAGCTGGCGAACGTTGCCCGGCCAGGGGGCCTCGATCAGACGATGCATCGCCTCGGTGGCGATGCCCCGGAACTGCCGATCGTGAGCCTTGGAAAACTCCCTGATGAACCGCTTGACCAGGAGCGGGATGTCCTCCCGGCGCTCGCGCAGCGGAGGCAGATAGACGTTCAGGACGCTCAGCCGGTAGTAGAGGTCCTCGCGAAACTCCCCCAGCGCCACCGACTCCTTGAGCGACTTGTTGGTCGCCGCGATGACTCGGACGTCGACCTTGATCGATTGGGTGCCCCCCACCCGGAAGAAGTTCCGGGCTTCGAGCACCCGGAGCAGCTTGACCTGGGTGCTGGCCGGGATCTCGCCGATCTCGTCGAGAAAGATGGTGCCCTTGTCCGCCAGCTCGAACCGTCCCAGCCGTCGCTCGGCCGCGCCCGTGAAAGCCCCCTTCTCGTGTCCGAAGAGCTCCGACTCGAGCAATGTCTCCGTGAGTGCGGCGCAGCTGACCGGGACGAACGGCTTGCCCCGCCGGGGGGAGAGGTCGTGCAGCCCCTTGGCGACCAACTCCTTGCCGGTGCCCGACTCTCCCTGGATCAGCACCGTAGTCGAGACCGGCGCCATCTGCTCGATCTTGACCAATACCTCGTGGATGGCCCCGCTCTGCCCGATGATCCCGATCCGCTGCTGGAGCCGTCGGCTCTCCACCAACCGGCGCGCCGTGGCAACCGTGTCCTCCACCGAAACCGGCTTGGTGAGAATCTCGGTCGCGCCGAGCCGGGCGATCCGCTCGCCCCGCTCGGAGTCGGTCGGCTCGATCAGGGCGAGGGTGTAGGCCTCCAGGTCCCGCGCGTAGGCGACCAGGTCGAGAGTAGGCGGCTCGTAGACGGCCCCGCTCAGGATGACCAGATCGGGCTGCTCCCGCCGCACCGTGGCCCGGGCGTCGTCGACCGCGGAGACCAGCGCGGTGGCATAGCCGGCGGCCTCGAGGGCCGCGTTGAGGGGAACCGCCGTCTCCAGGTCGGCGAGGGTGAGGACGATGTCGGCCATCGGTCAGTGCCCCGGGTGGTCGCCCCGGAGGAGCTCGACCGCGTGCTCCACCAGCGGAGCCAGGACCGCGAGGCCGTCGCGAACGCCTCCCGGGCTGCCCGGCAGGTTCACGATCAGGGTCCGGGCCCGGGTACCGGCCAGCCCCCGGGAGAGCGCCGCTCTCGGGAACCGCGGCCACGCGGCCATCCGGATCGCCTCGGCGATCCCGGGGGCCTCCCGCTCCAGCACCGCGCGGGTCGCTTCGGGGGTCACGTCCCGGGCGGTGAGCCCGGTTCCGCCGGTGGTGATCACGACGTCGACCGCCCCGCCGTCGGCCCAGCCGAGGAGGGTCGAGACGATCCGCGTCACCTCGTCGGGCACCAGCGTCCGCGCCGTTTCCACGAACCCCCGCTCCCGAGCCCAGGCGGCGATCGCGTCGCCCGACGTGTCCGCGCGCTCCCCCCGCGCGCCGGCGTCGGACACGGTGAGGATCGCGAGCCTAACGTTTGTGGACACTGCCCTCGGTCCAGAACGGACGCTTGACCACCTCGGCCGGAATGCGCTCGCCCCGGCACTCCACCTCGAACCGGGTCCCCACCTTGGCCGCCCCGGCCGGGAGAAACGTGGTCCCGATGGCATAACCGAGCGACGGACTCTGGCCCCCGCTCCGGACCTGGTCCACCTGCTTGCCCTCGTGCCAGACCGGGTACCCCGGCCGGGCGATCCCCCGCCCGTCGAGCTTGAACCCAACCAGCTTCCGGCTCACGCCCCGCTGCTTCTGGGCCCGGAGGGCCTCCCGCCCCGGGAACGGCGCGCCCTTGTCGAGCTTGAGAATCCACCCAAGCCCGGCTTCGAGCGGAGTTATGTTGTCGTCGATCTCCTGCCCATAGAGGGCGTAGCCCATCTCGAGCCGGAGCGAGTCGCGAGCCCCGAGCCCGATCGGCTGGGCTCCCGCGCCGATCACCGCCTCCCAGAGCGGCACCGTGTCTCGCCAGCGGCAGTAAAGCTCGAAGCCGTCCTCGCCGGTGTACCCGGTCCGCGAAATGAAGCAGTCCACCCCGCCGATCCGCCCAGCGGTATGGTGGTAGTAGCCGATGTCGGGCAGCGAGCGGTCCGCCAGCGGCTGGAGCATCGCCTCGGTCTTGGGCCCCTGGACGGCGAGGAGGCCGATGTCGTCCGAGATGTCGCGGAGCCGGACGTTGGCACCCCCCTTGAGCCCCACCACGTAGGCCCAGGCCTTGGCCCGGTTGGCCGCATTGACCACCACCATCAGCTTGTCGTCGAACCGATAGACCGTGCAGTCGTCGACGAAGGTGCCCTCCTTGGTCAAAATGGCCGAGTACTGGACCTGACCCGGAGCGAGCGCTCCGACGTCGTTACAGGTGATCCGGTTGGCGAACGCGTTCCGATCGGGGCCGGTGATCTCGAACTCGCCCATGTGCGAAACGTCGAACACGCCGACCCCGCTCCGCACCGCCTTGTGCTCCGCCAGAATGCCGGCCTGGTACTGCACCGGCATCTCCCAGCCGGCGAAAGGGACCATCTTCCCGCCGAGGGCCTTGTGGTGGTCGGCGAGCGGAGTACGGCGCAGGGCCTCGGAGTCGGTCATGAGTTGAGCTACCACGTTGTGGGATCGTCGGTTACGCCGGCGTCACCGGCACGTCAAAATGGCAGACTAGAGGATAGTGGGACCGGGGGGAGGGCGGAAGGGGGGCGGGACCGGGGGGATGGGGAGAGATGGGGAGGGATGGGAGCACCGGCGTGGGGTCTCTATCCCGCCCTACCTCTCCCCGTTCCGCCCCGTCCCGCCTCGCGAAACTCCTCCGAGGCCAGGCACCGGCGGATCGCTTCGGCGGAGACCCTGAGGGCCGCCTCCGGTGAGATCACCGCTGCCGCGACAGCGCGCTTGACCGCGTGGACGGCGAGCGGCGACCGCTCTGCCAGCTGGCCGGCGAGGGCGTCGACGGCCCCCCGGAGCTCGGCCTCGGGCACCACTCGGTTGGCGAGTCCCAGCTGGAGGGCTTCGGCCGCGCCGATCCGGCGCCCGGTGAGGATCAGCTCCTTGGCCCGCGACGTCCCGACCAGCTCGGGCAGCCAGGCGCAGCCGCCCAGATCGGGAAAGATCCCGAACTCGATCTCCGGCAGCGCCATCACCGCCCGCTCGGTGAGAATACGGAGGTCGCAGGCGAGCGCGAGCTGCATCCCCGCGCCGATCGCGGCGCCCTGGACCGCCGCGACCGACACGAAGTGCCCGTCCCGGAGCCAGGTGAACGCCTGCTGGACCAGCTCCACCGCCGGCAGGGAGCGTCCGGTGCCCGAGGCCTGCTCGGCCAGGAGGTCGAGATCGATGCCGGCCGAGAAGACCGCTCCTTCCCCGCCGACGACGACCACCCGGACCGACGGATCGAGGGTCAGCTCCGCCCCGATCCGCCGCAGCGCCTCCCACATCTCGAGCGTCTGGGCATTCCGCTTCGCCGCCCGATCGAGAGCGACCCGGACGATCCCTCCATCCCGCCGAACCCGGACCTGGTCAGGTCCCCCCTCCCCGTCCCGCCCCGTCCCCCCAGGTCCCACCCCTCCCATCACCTCACCCCGACCAACCCGCGGGTCGCGGCCAGCATCTTGGCGGAGTCGAAGCCCACCCCGCCCTTGAAGACGGTCTCGACCTTCCGGACGTCGGAGATGTCGGCTGCCGGGTTACCGGCGATCAGGACCAGGTCGGCGGTCTTGCCCACCGCGATCGATCCGGCCCGGTCGAACACGCCCAGCGCCTTGGCGCCGTTCGAGCTCGCCACCTGGATGGCCTCGACCGGCGTGAAGCCGGCCTCGACCAGGAGCTCGATGTTCCGCTGGTCGCCCAGCCCGAAGAGCGCGCCGCCGTTGCCGGTGGGATCCACTCCCGAGGCCAGGAGCCCGCCGGCCCGGAAGAACGCCAGCTCGTACTCCATCCCCTTCTTGAAGACCTCGAGCGGGATGCCGTTGCCCGGGCTCTCGGCGATCCGGCTCCGCGAGGTCAGGTACTCGTTCTTGGCGTCCGTCGACATGGCGTCCAGCACCCGGGGATCGAGCGGCGGGCGATTGGCGACGAACAGCTCGTACACCACCAGGGTGGAGGTCAGGGCGACCTGATGATCGATCAGGTCCTTGAACGTCCCCTTCACCTCGTCGCTCCCGACGTCGAGGTTGGTGAAGCTCCGGAACAGGTTGGGCGAGCAGCGATCGGCCTGGCGGGTCTTGTCGTAGTCGGAGTTGGCGAAGAGCCCATGCTCGAGGCCGTCGATCCCGAAGGCCACCGCGTCGCGATACGGGACCGAGCAGAGGTGGCCGGTGAACTTGACCCCGTGCTTGTGGGCCTCGTCGATCGCGGCCTTCATCGCCTCTCGGTTGATGGTGGTGTAGAACTTGAGCCAGGAAACACCCTCACCGGCCCAGTAGGCCACCACCCGCCTGGCCTCCTCCGCGGTCTCCACCGTGGTCATCGCGCTGCCCGCGCCAGTGCCCGGCCCGGTGATGTAGGGGCCGGTGATGAACATCGTCGGGCCCGGCAGGTCACCCCGGTCGACCGCCTTCTTGAGATTGATCTCGGCATACGGATTGTTGGCGCCGGTGGTCCGGATGGTGGTGACCCCGCTGGCCAGGTACATCATCGGCGCGGTGAAGCTGGACTGCACCACCCGGCCGGCCGAGGTGGTGTAGTAGCTGTGGTCGTGGAGTCCGAAGAGGCCGGGGAGGAGCGTCTTGCCGGATCCGTCGATGGTGCGGGCGCCGGCCGGGACCGAGACCGAGCCCCCCACGGCCGCGATCTTCCCGTCCCGAAGCACCACGGTCTGTCCTTCGACCGGCGCGGCCCCGGTCCCGTCGATCACCCGGACGTTGGTGATCGCGATCACCGGATCGTCGACCGAGACGAACTGGCGGGCCTGGGGACTCAGCGTCGGCCGCTGGGCGGTGAGGGCCGGGCTCAGGCCCAGGGCGAGGGGCAGCACGAGAACGGCCTGGAGGGCTCGAGGGCGCATAGGGCCTGACTCCGGGTGAAGGCATCCGACGGCGTGTGAATCGGGATCTGGTTCGATTATACTGCCGGACCCGACGGGTTTCGAGGGGGCGGGGATTCACGATGGCTGCCAACGACCAGCGCCAGGACGTCGCGCTCGCGAGCTCGCGGGCCACCCGGACCGTGCTCCTGGTCGCCGGCCACGTCTTCATCGGGCTCGGCGTGATCGGCGCCTTTCTCCCGGTGATGCCCACCACGGTGTTCCTGATCCTGGCCGCCGCCTGCTATGCCCGGGCCTCCACCCACTTCTACGATCGCCTCCTGAGCCATCCCGTCTTCGGCCCGGTGGTCCGCGACTGGCGGCTCCACCGGGCGATGTCGGTCCGCGCCAAGACCGTCGCGATCTCGGCCATCGTGCTGAGCTTCGGCGCCACCTCGGCCTTCGCGCTGCACGGCGTCTGGCCCCGGGCGCTCTTCCTGGCGCTCGGGGTCTCGTTGGCCACCCTGATCCTCTGGATCCGCACCCGCCGGTAGCCCGCCATCCCCGCCGGACGTCCATCATTCTGCCGGTCGTTCGTCTCTCCCTGTGTACGAAGGCCAAGCGAACGCGACTGTTCGAAAGTGCGTCAACGGGAGGAGACGACTCATGGGCATCATGCGGGCGGGGGCGGCACTCACTCTGATCGGCCTCTCGGCCACGGGGTGCGCAACCAAGGGGTACGTCATGAAACAGATTCAGGCGGCCCAGGATACCAGCAAGACCCAATGGACCGCGGGCGACAACTCGGTCCGCACCGAGCTCACCACCAAGGTCAACGACGTCCAGACCGACGTCGACAGCGTGAAGATGGAGGTCGCCAGCCTGCGCCGCGACCTGAACATGCTGCGCGACTCGGTGGGCGCCACGATCGCCCAGCTGGAGCACGGGCTCCAGTTCGCGATGCCGGTGACCTTCGCGTTCGACGACGCGACGGTGCGGACCCAGGACCGTCCCAAGCTCGAGCTCTTCGCCAAGGTCGTGAACCGGCACTACGCCGGCTCCACGGTCACGGTCGAGGGCTTCGCCGACCCGGCCGGCTCGGCGGCCTACAACCGCGAGCTCTCGCTGGACCGGGCGGACAAGGTGGCCGACTACCTCAAACAGGCCGGCCTGTCGAGCGCCATCACGGTCCGGACGGTCGGGATGGGCGAGACCCGCCAGGTGAACAAGGGGGCGTCCCGGGACATGCCGGGCGCCGAGTCCAACCGGCGGGTGGTGTTCGTGATCGAGTCGGGGAGCGCGGAGATGCCAACGTCGGTAACCCGATAGCTCCCGGGCGCCGGCGCGGCCTCGGGGCCGCGGCTAGAGGATGTACTTCCTCAGGTCGTCGTCGTTGATGACCTTGATCAGCCGCTCCCGGACCGCCCCGGCGTCCATCACGATCTTCTTGATCGGATAGTCGGGCAGCTCGAAGAGCACCTCCTCCATCAGGCTCGACATCACGGTGTGGAGCCGCCGGGCGCCGATGTTCTCCATCCGCTCGTTGGCCATCGCCGCGATCCGGGCCAGCTCCTTCACCCCTTCCTCCGGAAAGTCCAGCTCGGCCCCTTCGGCCGACACCAGCGCCTGGTACTGCTTGGTGAGCGAGTTCTCGGGCTCGATCATGATCCGGACGAAGTCGGCTTCGGTGAGGGGCGTGAGCTCGACCCGGATCGGAAACCGCCCCTGCAGCTCGGGGATCAGGTCCGACGGCTTGGACACATGGAAGGCGCCCGCGGCGATGAAGAGGATGTGGTCGGTCCGGACGTAGCCGTAGCGGGTCTGGACCGTCGAGCCTTCGACGATCGGGAGGAGATCGCGCTGCACGCCCTCGCGCGAGATATCGGGGCCGGTCTGCGGCTTGTCGCCCGCAATCTTGTCGATCTCGTCGATGAAGACGATCCCGTGGTTCTCCACCCGATCCAAGGCCTCGTTCACCACGTCGTCCATGTCCACCATCCGGCGGAGCTCCTCGTCCACCAGGATCCGCCGCGCCTCGGGCACCCGCACCGTGCGGCGCTTCTTCCGCTTCGGCATCATCTCCTGGAGCCATTCGGTCCAGTTGACGTCGGGGCCTTCCATCCCCTGAGGCGGCTGGGGCATGAAGTCCATCGGCGGGTAGTTCTGCGGCGTGACCTCGAGGTCCACCTCGCGCTCGTCGAGCTTGCCGTCCTGGAGGAGCTTCTTGAGCTTGTCGCGGGACCGCTGCCGTCGCTCGTCCTCGGGCTCCGGCTCGGCCTTGCTGGCCTGGCCCGACGGCGAGACCACGAAGAGGCCCGGCTTGGTGGACTCGCTCCCGGCGGGCGAGGGCGGCGGCTTGGGTGCCGGCGGCGCCGGCGGCAGGAGCAGGTCGAGCAGCCGCTCGTCGGCCTTCTGCTCGGCCTGCTCGAACACCTCGTCCTCGCGCTCGTTCCGGACCAGGTTGATGGCGGCGTCGACCAGGTCCCGGATCATGCTCTCCACGTCGCGACCGACGTAGCCGACCTCGGTGAACTTGGAGGCCTCTACCTTCACGAAGGGGGCGCCGGCCAGCCGGGCCAGCCGGCGGGCGATCTCGGTCTTCCCGACCCCGGTGGGGCCGATCAGGATCAGGTTGGACGGGGTGATCTCGTCTCGGATCGCCTCGGGCGCCTGGGACCGGCGCCAGCGGTTCCGGACCGCGATGGCGATGGCCTTCTTGGCCGCGTCCTGCCCCACGATGTAGCGATCCAGCTCCGCCACGATCTGGCGGGGCGGCATTTCCTCCAGCCAGGGGAGCGGTTCGGCCGGGGGCGATGGGTCGGCGGGCGGGGCAGGCGCCACCGTGTCGGGAGAGGACGTCATGGGCGGATAATAGCGGGTCGCCTGCCCGGGTGGGGCGAGGCGCTACGACCCGCCCCGCCAGAGCACGACCGGCCCCTCCCGCCAGACCGGCGGCTGGCCGGCCGGCCAACCCGCCGGCCGCCAATCTGGTGGCATGTCGATCGACACCAGGGCGCAATCGTCGGGCGGAAGCCGGCCCCCGATCACCGGATCGAAGTGGAGCCCGGCCGGGCGCCCGAGCACCCAGAGCGGGTACTCCCAGGAGTCGTAGCCCAGTTGCAGGGCGACCGCCCGGCAGGCGCCCCGACCGAGCGTGTCGATCAGGGCGTGATAGGGCCGGGTCAGGGCCGGACGATTGACGAAGTATTGATCGCTGCGGCGGGCCGTCAACGCGCTCCGGGTGGCGGTCGTTTCGAGGCCGGGCGGCGGCGGAAGGAGCGGCCGGCTCGAGTTCCAGACGAGGGCCGGCAGGGCCGCGAGCAAGAGGACCGCCGTGACCACTGGCACGACGCCCCGGCGCCGCCGATCGAGCCAGGTCGCGATGGCCGGCGCCGCGGCCAGCGCGGCCGGGAGCGCCAACCGAGTGTTGAACGGCTGCCAGCGAACGGCCAGCACGAACAGCACTCCGCCGCTCACGGCGACGCCGAGGTAGGCCCGTCCGGCGCCGCCGAGGCTCCGCCATCGTCGGGCCATGGCGATCAACGCCAGCGCGGCCAGAACCACGTGGAACGGGCTCCCGGCAAGATCCTCGTGCGTACTCCACGCCTGAACCCGGAACCCGCCGAAGTAGGGATAGAGGGCCTGAAGGTCCAGGCCGAGGGCGCGGTGCAGCGCCGCGACCGCCCGGGTCAGCGCCTCGTTGACGCCGGGCCACGGGGTTCCGAAGTGAAGCGACAGGTTGGTGACGGCGTTCGACAGGATGACCCGCGGCGAGAGCGACGCCGGCCGGAGCAGCGGGCGGATCGACGCCGGTCCCAGCGGATCGCCGAAGACCTCGGCGTTCCGGAAGAGCTGGGCCCCCGCGAGCGCCAGAATGCCGCCCGCCACGGCCGCGAGGGTCAGCGCCCCGCCGGACCAGTCACGCCGGACCAGGTCGCGTCCCAGATAAGCCAGCACCAGCGGGAGCCCGAACGGAAGGGCCGTGCCCTTGGTCGCTACCGCCAGGCCGATCGCCGCGCCGAACCAGAGCGCGTTCCGCCTCCCGGCCCGCTCGGTGTAGCGCTCCACCAGGAGCCCGGTGGCAATCAGGAGCCAGAGGCTGGCGAGGAGATCGGTCTGGGACGACGAGGCCTCGAGCACGAGGGCCGGCACCAGGGCAGCCACGACCGCGGCGAGAAGGCGGGTCCGCCGGGTGCCGCCCAGGAGCCCCGTGATCCAGGCGCACGCGGCGACCGACCCGGCGGCCGCGAGCCACTGGGGCAGGTTGGCCAGCCAGTCGCGGCCCCCGAGAGCCCCGTAACCCGCCAACACCAGGTACTCGCCGGCCGTCGGCTGCCAGAGCTGGCGGTCGATCCCCGTCGGATAGAAGCGAACGTTGCCGTGGGCATACCATTCCGCCACCCGGGCGAGATGGTAGGTCATGCTGTCCCAGGTGTTGGGCGGGGCCCGGAGGGCCAAGGCCAGCGTGACGACCCCGATCCCGGCCAGGAGGGCGGCCAGGGTCCGCTCCATCGGCGACCAGGCCCGGGCCGGCGCGGCCGGCGTCCATTCCGACCGAGTCACCGCGCCGCCGGCCGCCAGGGCCAGCGCCAGGAGCCCGAGCATCGACGGCTGCCCGACCAGGTCGGCGGTGGACAGCGCCTCCACGCCGAGCACCACGACCGCCGCCGCGGCGACCAGGCCGAGCAGCGGGGCTTTCAGCGAATCACCCTCCCATCTCGAGGATGGTCCGGTGGTCGTTGGTGAAGACGCAGATCTCGGCGGCGATCCCGAGCGAGCGCTCGACGATGTCTCGCGCCGAGAACGCCTCATTGGGGAGCAGCGCCCGGGCCGCGGCGAGGGCGTAGTTGCCGCCCGACCCCACCGCCACGATGCCGTCGTCGGGCTCGATCAACTCGCCCGCCCCGCTGAGGAGAAAGGCGTGCTCCACGTCGCCCACCACGAGCAGGGCCTCGAGCCGGCGGAGGATCCGGTCGCTCCGCCAGTCCTTGGCCAGCTCGACCGCCGCGCGCGGGAGGTTGCCCGGATAGCGGTCGAGCTTCTCCTCGAACCGTTCCAGGAGGGTGATCCCATCGGCCACCGACCCCGCGAAACCGGCCATCACCCGGCCTCCCTTGAGCGAGCGGACCTTGTTGGCGCGGGCCTTGACGACGGTGTCGCCCATGCTGACCTGGCCGTCGCCGCCCAACGCCATCTTGCCGGCCTTCCGAACGCAGATGATCGTGGTTCCGTGCATGACCATAGTGACCCGGTAGTGACTCGTGATTGGTGACTGGTGACTGGGGAGGGAGCAGGCAATCGTGAGTAGGCCCCCTACTCACCAGTCACGACTCCCTCCCTATCTCCCTACTCCCAACTCCCTAGCCACTGCGGGGATGGGCCTTCTTGTAGACGTCTTTCAGGCGCTCCACGCTGGTATGGGTATACACCTGCGTGGTGCCCAGCGACGCATGGCCCAGGAGCTCCTGCACCGCCCGGAGATCCGCGCCCGCATCCATCAGGTGGGTCGCGAAGGTGTGCCGGAGCGAGTGGACCCGCTGGCCATCGAGCCCGGTCGCCTGATACAGACCCCGGATCCGCCGCTGGACCGACCGGGCCGAGAGCCGCCGCCCGCGGACCGAGACGAAGAGCGCGGTCCGATCGGCACCTGGACCGCGGACCAGCGCCTCGCGGTCGTCCAGATAGGTCCGGAGGGCCTGCTCCGCCCGCCGGCCCACCGGCACGATCCGCTCCTTCCGACCCTTGCCTCGCACCCGGATCTGGTTGGACAGGAGGTCCAGGTCGCGGAGCGACGCCCCCGCCAGCTCCGAGAGCCGGAGACCGCTGGAGTAGAAGAGCTCGAGCATCGCGAGGTCGCGCACCGCCAGCGGATCGGCATCGCCCGCGCGGGCCTCGGCCACTTCGAACAGCCGCTCGGTCTCCTCGCGCCGAAGATAGCTGGGCAGCCGCTTTTCCACCTTGGGGACCTTGGCGGCCCGCGGCGCCGGGTTGACGATCCCGTGATGCACCTGGAGGTAGCGGTAGAACGCCCGGAGCGCGGAGAGCGCCCGCGCGGCCGACCGGCGGGAGAGCCCCCGGCGCTCGAGCTCGGCCAGGAAACCTCGGACCCCGAGCCGGTCGACGGCCTCGACCTGCCAGGCCTCGCCGTAGTAGCTGCCGGCGAACCCCGCGAACGTCTCGAGATCGCGACGATAGGCCATCACCGTGTTGGGCGACTGATCCCGCTCCCGCACGAGATGGTCCAGGAACTCGGCGACCAGCGCCCGGGCATCCGTCATAGGCCGTCCCGCCAGGCCGCCAGATCGGCCAGCGCCCGCTCCGCCAGTCGGGCCCGCTTCTCGGCCTTCTTGACCTTACCGGGGAACGGATCGAGCAGCCCGAAGTTGGCGTTCATGGGCTGGAAGTGCTCGGGGTCGGCGTCGCGGAGATAGCGGTAGAGACCGCCCAGCATCGTCGTGGGCGGCGGCACACTGACCGGCTGCCCGAAGCGCACCCGGGCCAGGTTGATCCCGGCGACCAGCCCAGTACCCAAAGACTCCGTGTAGCCTTCCACCCCGGTCAGCTGCCCGGCAAAGAACACCCCGTCGGCCGAGACCAGACCGGGCCCCAAGACGGCCGGGCTCTTGAGATAGGCGTTCCGGTGGATACTCCCGTAGCGAAGGAATTCGGCCCCGGCCAAGCCCGGAATCATCCGGAACACCCGCTGCTGCTCCGGAATCCGGAGCCGGGTCTGGAATCCGACCAGATTCCACATCTGGGCGGCCCGGTCCTCCCGGCGGAGCTGCACCACCGCGTGGGCTTCCCGACCAGTCCGGGGGTCCGGCAACCCGACCGGCTTCATCGGTCCGAACCGGAGCGTCTCCCGACCCCGACGGGCCATCTCCTCGACTGGAAGACAGCCCTCGAAGTAGGGCGCCTGATCGAAGTCGTGCCCGGCGTACTGGTCGCCGGCCAGCAGCGCGTCGATCAACCCCTCGTACTGCTCGGCGGTGAGCGGCGCGTTGAGATAGTCGTCGCCCCCGCCCTTGCCGTACCGCGACGCCGCGAACAGCAGGTCCTGATCCAGGCTGTCCGTCGAGACGATCGGCGCGATCGCGTCGTAGAAGGCCAGGCCGTCGGTGCCAAGCGCGGCGGCGATCGCGGCGGACAGGGCGTCGGAGGTGAGCGGTCCAGTGGCTACGATCGACCCCGGCTCCAACGCCGTCACTTCTTCGGACCGAACGGTGATCCGCGGATGGCCCCGGACCTTCTCGTCCACCAGCCGGGAGAACACCTCCCGATCCACCGCCAGCGCCGCGCCACCCGGCACGCTGGCGGCCTCGGCGCATTCCAGCAGCAGGCTTCCCAGGAGCCGAAGCTCCGCCTTGAGCAGGCCGTGAGCGTTGGCCGTCTCGCGCGACTTGAACGAGTTGCTGCAGACCAGCTCCGCCAGACGGCCGGTTTGGTGGGCGGGCGTCCGCTGCTCGGGACGCATCTCGAACAGCGTGACCTCGAACCCGGCTTCCGCCAGCCGCCAGGCCGCCTCGGACCCGGCCAGGCCACCGCCGACGACGCGCACCGACCCGGCCGTCACCAACCCGCCTCCCGCCGCGCCACCTCGGCGATCGCCTCGGCCACCAGGTCCGGCGACCGGCTCGCGTCGACCACGGGTCCGGCCCGGCGGTACCAGGGCTCGCGCTCCTGGAGCAACGCGGCCAACCGGCCCGCCGGGTTACCGGCCAGCAGCGGCCGGCCGGCCTCGCCGGCCAGCCGGGCCGCCGCGACCGCGGGTTCCAGGGCCAGGTACACCACCACGGCCCGCCCGGAGGCATCGTCGAGGTTCCCCGGCTCGGCCGCCCACCCGCCACCGGGCCCCACGACGTGGGGCGGCAACAGGAACGCGTCGCGCACCGCCTGGCGCTCCCGCTCGCGGAAGCCGGCCTCGCCGTCCTCGGCGAACAGCTCGGCGATGGCGAGCCCGGTGGCCCGCTCGACCACCCGGTCGATGTCGGTGAAGTGGGTGTCGAGCCGCTCGGCGAGGAGTCGGCCCACCGTCGATTTTCCCGCCCCCGAGAGCCCCACCAACACCAAGTGCTTCCTCACGAGGCCGCCTCGGCAGGGTCGGCCAGATCGCGCCAGCGGCTGCCTAACGCCCGGCGATAGCCCTCCAGATTCCGGCGGAGCTCGGCCAGGGAATCGCCTCCGAACTTCTCCAGCACCGCGTCGGCCAGCACCAAGGCCACCAGGGCCTCGGCGATCACACCCATGGCCGGCACCGCGGTGACGTCGGAGCGCTCGCTCTGAGCGGCGGCCGCGCCACCCGAGGTCAGGTCCACGGTGCCGAGCGGCTTCATCAGGGTCGAGATCGGCTTCATGGCGACCCGGACCACCAGCGGCTCGCCGGTGGTCATCCCGCCTTCCAGACCGCCGGCGTGGTTGGACCGGCGGCGGAAGGCCGACCCGGGGTCGTCGGCCGGGGCGTCGGGGGCGGGATCGATCGGGTCGTGGACGTCGGAGCCCGGCCGGCGGGCGGCCTCGAAGCCGAGCCCGATCTCCACGCCTTTCACCGCGGGGATCGACATCAGCAACCCGGCCAGCCGCCCGTCGAGCTTTCGGTCCCAGCTCACGTGGCTGCCGAGCCCGATCGGCACCCCGGTCGCCACGACCTCGACCTCGCCGCCCAGGGTGTCGCCTGCCTTCTTGGCCCCGTCGATCCGGGCGATGATGGCGGCCTCCGCCTCTCGATTCAAGACCCGGACCGGCGAGGCGTCGGAGACGGCGTTGAGGGCCCCTGGCAGCGCCCCGGCGACCTCGGAGCGGATCCCGCCGAGCGAGACCACGTGGCTCCCGATCTCGACCCCCAGCTCGGCCAGGAGCCGCTTGGCGCAAGCCCCGGCGGCCACCCGGGCCGCGGTTTCCCGGGCGCTGGCCCGCTCGAGGATGTCCCGGGCGTCGAGCCGGTCGTATTTCAGGACCCCCACCAGGTCGGCGTGGCCGGGCCGGGGGCGGGTCACCCGGCGGCGGCGAAGCTCGCCGCCGCCCTCGGGATCCATGACGTCGGCCCAATTGTCCCAGTCGCGGTTCCGGATCAACATCGCCACCGGCGAGCCCAGAGTCTCACCCGAGCGGACCCCGCTCAACCACTCGATCCGGTCCTGCTCGATCTTCATCCGGGCACCACGCCCGTAGCCCTGCATCCGGCGGCCGAGCTCGCGGTCGACCCATTCGGCCGAGATCGCAAGGCCGGCGGGGAGGCCCTCGACGATGGCGACGAGCCCTTTGCCGTGCGACTCGCCGGCGGTCGTGAACTTGAGGTGAGGCATGCTTGGGAAGATAAGCTCGCGGCAGGGCTTGGCTTGGGTGATGGGCGAGGAGCGGGCGTCGTGGGGGCGCCACGACCCCCGGCTCCCGCCCCAACCCGGAACCCCCAAAAACAACGAAACCGGCTTTGCGGGCCGGCTTCGCTGCTCACCGGAAGGCGAGCTTGGGACGAGCGAACCTCAATTCTCCGCGGGTGAGTCGTCTACGATCCGCGGGGTGACGAGAATGATGAGGTCCTTCCGGTTCTCGCTGTTGGTCGTGAAGCTGAACAGACTACCCAGGATCGGGAGGCTCGAGAGGAGCGGGATCCCCGTCTTGGAACGAGTGACGGTGGTCACGGTGAGGCCGCCGATGACGGCGGTCTCGCCGTCGCTGACCAGAATTTCGTTCTTGGTGCTCTGCTTGTCGATCGTGTACCCGAGGTCCGCCGCGGATAGCGTCTGGAGCGCCGACCGCTCGGTCTCGATGTTGAGCACCACCTGCCGGTTGTTCGTCACGTGGGGCACCACGTTGAGCTTGATGCCGACCTGCTTGAACTGCACCGTCGCACGGGGCGCCTGGCCGGCCGCACCGATCGAGCCGGCGTCGACGATTCGGACCGGGATTTCCGAGCCCACCAGGAGCTCGGCCCGCTTGTTGTCCTTGGTGGTGATGACCGGCTCGGACTGCACGTCGGTCAGGTCGACCCGCTCCAGCGCTTGCAGGAAGCTGGTCAGGGTGAAGCCGCCGAGCGCGATCGAGTAGGTCAGGTCGAGCGCGGTGGACGGGATGAAGGCGTCGGCGTTGGCGATCGCCGAGATCGACGCTCCGCCCAGGTCCACGATGTTCACGCCCGGATCGTACGGCTTGTTGTCCTGGGTCGGATCGGGCCGCTGAATGAGCTTGTTGTAGAACTGGCCACCCGAGCCCAGATCGTACTTGAAGCCCAGCTGCTCCACGTCGGTCCGGTCGACGAAGATGATCTTCGCCTGGATCGCGATCTGGGGCGGCTTGATGTCGAGGCCGCGGACGAAGTCCACGATCCCGGGGATCTGCGAGCGCGACTCGGAGACGATCAGCGAGTTGGAGTTGGTGTCGGCCACCACCTTGCCCCGCTTGCTCAGAATGCTCTGCACGGTGTTGACCAGGTCGCTGGCGCTGGCGTAGTTGACCTTCACCACCGCCTGCTCCCGGGGCTCGAGCGAGTCGATCGCGGCCAGGGTCTCGGGCGCGTCGACCCGAATGATCCCGCCCTCGACCTCCTGGGCCGACAGCCCGTAGGCGCCGAGGATCGCCTTGAAGGCGTCGGGCCAGGGCTTGTCACGGATTTCGGCCGTGACCTTGGCATCGATGTTCTTGCCGAGGATGATGGACCGGCCGCTGATGGCCTGGAAGCCGGCGATCACTTCCTGGATGCTGGCGTTGTCCCAGCTGACGGTGATCCGGGGCTCCTGCCGCTGGATCGGCGCCCGCACGAGGCTCCGCGCCGCCGGGGTCTCGGCGGCCGGCGCGGCGCCGTCCTGGACCGCGACCGACGCGACCTGGGCCGGCTCGACCACGACCGGCTCGGTGGTCGGCGCCTGGGCCGGCGGCGGGCCGGCGATGGCCGTCCCTGACGAGCCGAGGGTCCAGGCGGCGAACGCCTGGTCGGCGCCAAACGAGACCCGGATGCCGTCAGGCGTCCGGTCAACGGTGTAGGGCTTGAGCTGGTCGAGGACCAGGACCACCCGGACGGTGCTCTGGGTGTACTGGCGGACCCGCATCCCCACGACCCCGGCGCGATTGACGCCGTCGTAGGTGTCCTTGAAGTCGGCCGGCAGGACGGCGCCGTCGAGATCGAGCACGATCCGGGCGGGATCCGAGAGCGTCATGTCCTTGACCGTGACCGCGCCGCCGACCTGAATCACCAGATCGGCCCGACCGGGCGCGGAGACCAAGCTCACGGCCTGGACTTCACCGTCGGTCGGCGCGGGGACGGAAGGCGTCGGTGCCGCGGCGAACGAGAACAACGCCGTCGCGACGAACGACCACGAGCTGAACGTCATGGAGTGTCCTCCTGCTTGCGGAGCGAGAGCGTCTCTTGCCGCTCCGTGCCGAAGTCATCGATGGTGAAGGTGACATCCTTGGGGCGAACGGAGCTGACCCGGATCCGGCCGATCCGATCGCCGGGCCGGAGGTTGTAGCGCTTGGCGCTGATCTTCTCGCGCATCACGATCACGCTGTTCCCGGGGTTCCGGGTGTCGTAGTAGATCGCGACCAGGGCGAGATCGGGCAGCTCGGGACCGACCCGCGAGGAAAGCAGCAGCGACTGGAACGGATCGCGGGCCCCGCCGGTGTAGGAAAAGCTCTCCCGTCCGAGCGAGGTGTCCTCTTCCGGCTGCGCCTCGGTCGCACCGGCGCCGGCCGGCTGGGCCATCGCCGGGGCGGCCGAGTCGTGAGTGGCCGGGGCCCGCGTGGCGGTCGGAGCCGCCGCGCTGTCGGCCGGCGCCGCGGCCACCTCGCTCGCCGGCGCCATCCCCGCCTGCTTGGCCTCCCCGTCCTCGCCGCCCCCGCACCCGATCGTCAGGGTGAGGAGCGCGAGCGCCGGGGCCAGAAGCCTAGTTGCCATTCTGTCCTCCCTCCGTCGCCGCCTGACCCTTCACGTAGGTCCGGATCTGGAACTTCGCCTCCAGCATCGCGCCGGTGGTGTCGCCCAGGGCCTTCGCCTGGGTCAGCTGCGCCGTCGCCAGGGACACGTCGTAGGGGACGATGATCCGCCGGAGGCTCGCGATGTCGGCCAGGAACTCACCGATCTGGTCGTACCGGCCCACGACAGCGAGCTGGTACGCATAGGTGTCGAACGGCGACGGTCCACCCGCGACCGGCTGCGGCACCACCTCGGAGAGGTTGACGCCCCGGATCTTGGCCCGGGTCGAGATGTCGTCGAGCAGGTTCGGCACTTCGTTCTGCTCGGGCACCAGCTGGCGGAGCACCGCCAGGGTCCCGCGATACGACTCGATGCGCCGCTTGAGGTCTTCGATCGTGCCCCGCGCCAGGTCGCGCTTCACGCTGTCGGTCTGCGCCTCCAGCGCGGTGATCGAGTCCTGGAGGACCGCGATCCGCTCCTGCTTGACCGGGATCCCGTCGACCCCGATCGATTTGACCACGTCGCCCGTGTAGAAGAGGTACCCGAGCAGACCGGCCAGGAGCAGGCCCAGGAAGGGCGCCGCTTTGGGATTGTCGAGGAGTGCCATGACTTAGTCCTCCCGCGCCTGGGCGACCGAGGCCGGCACCATGGCCGGTTCGGCGCCGGCCGCCGACGGGCGATCGGCCTGCCGGCCGGCGTTGGGATGTTCGAAGGTGGCGCGGAGCACGAACTTGGTCACCGCCCGATTCCCCTCCACCACCGTATTCGCCGAGATCGCGGTCACCTGGGTGAGATACGGCGAATCTTCGAGCTGCCGGAGCAACCGGGTGTACCCCTGGATGTCGACCGTGAGGCCGGTGACCTGCACCTGAACCGGCGGTGCCTCGACCGGCTTGGTGGTGTCGGCCTGGACCGGCGCGGCGATGTTCACCACCGCCACGTCGGTGAGCCAGGTGAAGGGCGGCACCGAGCGCGCCACCTCGTCGAGAATGTGCGGCCAGACGTAGCGGTCACCGTCGACGTGACGGATGGTCGCGATCTGGGCCTGGATCGAGTCGCGGACCGACTCGAGCCGGCGCTTCTCGCCGAGGAAGGCGCGGAACCGGAGATTCTCGGCCCGGGCCTGCTCCAGCTTCGGCTCGAGATCGCTGATCTCGGCCGAGGCGGTGAGATGGCTCATGCCCACGTAGCCGAGCCAGGCGGTCCCCAGGATCAGCGCGCCGATCCGGTAGGGATCCTTGATCTTCTGACCGAGGCCCTTCAAGCGGTCCAGGCCCGCCCCCATCGGGGACGCGCCCTTCGCCCGCTTGGCGCCTGGTTTCAGGTTGATGGTAATCATCGGCTTGGTCCGGGTTCCCTCGCGAGTCGTGAGCCGTCAGGCCGCCTGCCGCAGCGCGAGGCCGACCGGCAGCATCAGAAGCGGCGCGACCTCGTCTACGTTCATGGAATCGAACACCCCATCGGCGACCTGCACCCGCTCGATGGGATTGGCCAACTGCACCGGGAGCTTGAGCCGGTCGCCCAGGGCCTTGGCCAGCCCCGGAATCCGAGCCCCGCCGCCCGACAGGTACAGGCGCGCCAGACCAGCCGCCGACCGGGCGGCCGTCTGGAGAAACGCCGCGGCGCGCTCGATGCCCACCGCCAGCTCTTCACCCCGGCTCTGAAGGAACGGCGCCAGCATCTCGTCCGGCTCGAAGGCCCGGAGCAGCCGCTCCGCCTCGTCCGCCGCGAGACCCCGCTCGCGCTGCAGATCCTCCCGGAACCGGCGCGTCCCCACCGGCAGGTCACGGGTCAGCACCGGAACCCCCTCGTCGAGGATATTCACGTTGGTGATCTCGTGGCCGATGTTGACCAACCCGACCACGCCCTTCATGGCGTCGGGGTAATTGACTTCAAAGGCGTTGTGGAGCGCGAAGGCGTCCACGTCGATGACCGAGGGATCGATCCCGATGTCGGTCAGCAACGCGATCTTGGTCTCCACCAGCTCCCGCTTGGCCGCCACCAGCAGCACCGACATCTGAAGCCCGTCGTCCGCCGGATCGAGGATCTGGAAGTCCAGCTCCACGTTGTCCATGTCGAACGGCACGTGCTGCTCCGCCTCCCAACGGATCAGCTCCCGCGCCTCGGACTCCTTCATCCGATCCATCGGGATCTTCTTGATGATCACGTCGCGACCGCCCACGGCGGTCACCACGTTCTTGGGCTTGAGGCCCGCCTGCTCGAACAGGCCCCGGATCGCGTCAGCCACGATCCCCGGGTCCATGACTTCGCCCTCGACGATGGCGTCGTCGACGACCGTGGCCATCGCCACCTTGGACAGCACGGGCTCGCCCGACCCGTGCGAGACCACGGCCAGCTTGATCAGGCCGCTGCCAATGTCGAGGCCAACCGACGTGCGGGTGCGGTTGAAAAGTCCCATGCGCCGCCCAGGTGCCAAGATGGTTGACGGTCACGCTAGGTGCTGCGCAACCTTTTGTCAAGCAAGTGACTCCACCGGAGTCACCGCAGTTAACACTTTGCCAATCAACAGTTTACAACTTTGAGGCTCGATCGCTGCCGGTTCCGCCGTCCGCACCTTTCAGCAGCGCCACTCTCTCAAGTCCATGCACCGCGGGCAACGGCTATGCCAAGGCTAGCAGCCATTTTGATAAGAATCGCCTCCGCAACGACTTACACAACTTTCGGCCGTTTCTTGCACCCCTGGCCAGACCGGACGACCGCCCCAGGGCTCGCAAAGTTCCGAGCCGGTGGCGTTCCGCTACGTGGCTCGCCGGTTCCAGGGCCGACGAATGGGTATGACCCGAAAGCTAGAATCGGCAGGATCCTGCACCAGTGTCACCACCAAACCGCGCTCTTCGGCGGCTAGGATCTGACCAGCCGCCCCCAGCACTTCCGACCGGGAGCGGACCAGCCAGAGGTCGCCCGTGAGCCGCCTGGCGTCGCAGATGATCACGACTCCCGGCCGGTCCGTGACCGGCGGGAGGCCGAGGCGACCGCCCACGGGCAGGGCCAACCCGGCCGACCCCCACCCACCCACCTCCGACTCGGCCAGGCCCCGTTCGGCCGCGGCCCCCGCGATTGCCTGCCGAAAGCGCGCCCGGCCCTGCCGAAGGGCGGCTCCGGCCATGTCCACGGCGGCCGCGACCATCCCCAGCACCAGCACCAGGGCGGTGAGCACCGGGAGGATCACGGCGCGTTCCGGAGCGGGATCTGAGCGATCAGGCTGTCCGCGGCCGCCAGGGACCGAGCCCCCCTTCCGACGGCGAGCCCGCGATCCGAGGCGCCTACCAGGCGAAACCCGGCCCCCACTGCGGCTCCCGGCACCGTGCCCACGCCGGCGGAGTCAAGCGGGACCACGTCGAACCCCCCGGCCCGCAGTGGCCCCATGAACGGCTGGATCGCGGCCCCGGCGGATCGGAGCTCGAGCCCGAGCACCCACTGACCCGACGACCGGTAGGTCCGGAGCTCCACCGTCTCGAACTGGCGCGCCACGGTGGCCGGCGGCACCCGGTACCCCGCCAACGCCGCCGAATCGAGCGCGGTCAGGAGGAGGAGCCCGGGCCCGCCGCCGGGACAGAGGGCGGGAGCCGGGCTCGCCAGGACCGGCAAGGGGAGCCAGGCGTTCCAGGCGGCGCTGGAGTCGCCAGGCAGGTAGAGCAAGAGGCTGTCACGCCCGGCGGACGGCAGCCGAGCGCTCCAGCGGAGCGCGCTGTCGGCGTCCACGACCAGGCTGTCCGGCCGAACCAGGCACACGCGCCAGAGGCCCCGCTGGGCCCGGAACCGCGCCTGTCCCGGCCCGACCACCAAGAGGTCGGCACCGCCGACCGAGTCCCGTCCGAGCCCTTCCAGCTCTCGCGCGACCAGGGTCGCGGCGGCCCGGAGGCCCGCCGTGAGCCCGGCTCGTTCGCCTCGGCTCCGTTGGATCCAGAGAACCCGCTCCACCAGCTCGAAGGTGAGGCTCAGCAGCACCCCACCGACCACCAGGGCGACCAGCACCTCCACCAGCGAGAAGCCGGCCCGTGGTCTCAGCGACATGCGAAGCTGGTCCGAAGCGAGTCGACCAGGAAGCGGCCGCCCACCCGCGACCGGGCGACGACCGTAACCCGGACGAGTGGGAGCGAATCGGCGACCCGCCAATCGAGGCGGACCCCCATCCGGCCGGCGCTCCCGGCCGGCGGCGCCACGCAAGCGGGCGCCCCAACCCGGAAGGCCCGCTCGAGCTCGGCCAGTTGCGCCGCGGCGGCCTCCGCCATCCGGCTCCACTGACGCCCCTCGGTGACGCTGGCCCCGAGCGCCAGGGCGCTCCGCACGGCGGCCGAGCCGAGCGCCCCCAGGAGCACCAGCCCCAGGACCACCTCGTAGAGCGCGAAGCCGCGACGTTCCCCGACCATGGAGCCAAGATGGAGCGATGGTGGGCCGGAGGCCCAACCATTTCACCGCCCGGGGAAGCCGCGAAAACGCGGCCTGGCCTCAGGCCAGGCCGTAGCGGCGGAGCTTGTAGAAGAGGGTGCGGAGACTGATCCGGAGGAGCCGAGCGGCCTCGCGACGGGTGCCGCCGCTGGCGGCGAGGGCGCGGAGAATGATCTCCCGCTCGAACGCCTCGACCTGCGGCTTCAAGGCGAATTCGGCATTGGCGCCGTTGGTGGCCGCCTTCCCCGCGGTGACCAGCACCGGAAAATCCGACCGATCCAGCTTGCCCGACGGGCTCAGCACCGCGGCGCGCTCCACCACCTGCCGGAGCTCCCGCACGTTGCTGGGCCAGGAGTAGCCCTGCAAGGCCGCCATCGCCTGCGGGGTGATGCTGATCGGGCGGCCGGTCTTGGCGGCCACCTGCTGGACGAAGTGCGTCACCAGCGCGGGAATGTCGTCGCGCCGCTCACGGAGCGGCGGGAGGTCGAGCACCGTGACGGCCAGACGCGCGGCCAGCTCGGCCCGGAGCTTCCCTTCGTCGACCAGCCGGTCGATCGAGAGCTCGGCGGTCGACATCAGGCGGACGTCGTTGTCGACGACCTGGACGACGGGCTTCCCGTTCCCGTTGGATCCGAGCCGGCCCACCAGGTAGCTCTGGCTCTCGATCGAGAGGGCCTGCACCTCCTCGAGGAGGAGGGTGCCCCGGTTGGCGGAGCGCCAGATGCTCTGGGGGTCGCCCACCGGCACGGCCGTGCCGTCGCCGCCGGTGCCGAAGAAGTCGGGCGTGGCGACGCAGTCGATCGCCACGAAGGCGCCGTCGCCACGCCGGCTGAAGCGGTGCATCGCCCGGGCGAGGAGCGCCTTGCCGGTGCCCCGCTCGCCGGTGATCAGCACCGCCCCGTCGGAGGCGGCCGCCCGGGCCGCGACCTCGAGGAGCGAGCGCATCCGGGAATCTTCGGCGACCACCATCGGCTCGAGGCCCTTGGCGCCGATCGTGGCCCGCAGGGTCGCCACCTCGTGTCGGATTCGCTCCCGCTCGTCCGCCTGGCGGAGGGCGAGGAGGATCTCTTCCGGCAGAGCGGGCTTCCGGAGGTAGCCGTCGGCTCCCTCGCGGAGGGCCGCCGCCGCGCTGGCCACTTCGCCTGGGCCACCCGTGACGAGCACGATCCCGCTGCCGCCGCCGGCCCGATAGCGCCGGAGGAACGCGAGGCCGCCGTCGTTGGCCAGGGCCAAGTCGCAGAGGACCGTCCGGATCCCGCACGCCTGGGCCTCGAGCAGCGCCGCCTCCGGATCTCGCCGGGCCATCACCTCGTAGCCGGCTTCCTCCAGATAGGGCGCGACCGAATGACGGAGGGCGTCATCGGCGTCGAGGACGAGGATCCGCATCAGGAGCAAACCATCTGGCCGTCGATGGTGCTCGCCGCGCCGCCGCCCACTTCCACCTGGCACTGATCGAGGGCCGAGGTGATGGTGTTGTTGGTGATGGTGGCGGTGTAGCCCGACACCGTCGCGGCGATCGCGCCGACGTTTCCGCTCGACAGCGTGAAGTTGGTGGCCGCCTGGAGCTGGGCCAGCGTCGCGAAGGTGGTGTAGTCGGCCCAGTAGGCTTCCTGAGCGGTCATGATGTTGCGCAGATCGGACCGCACCGAGGCCAGCTTGGCCTTGTCTTTGGTGGCCGCGAACTTCGGGATCGCGATCGCGGCCAGAATGCCGATGATCACCACGACGATCAGAAGTTCGATCAGGGTGAAACCGGCTCGTGTCGTGCGCCGCATTCGTCGAGGTCCCCTTTTCAGATCAGGGCCGTCACACCTGGACGGCCGGTGGAGCCGAGACACGAAGGGGGTGGTGACTCGTCACCCAAGCCACCCACCCCCTCGAGTCAGCGGTGCCTCACGAGCAGACGATTACACCGTCGAGCGTCGAAGCCGCGCCCGCGCCAACCTGCGACTGGCACTGGTTGATGCTCGACGTGATGGTGCTGTTGGTGATCGTACCGGTCCAGCCGCTGGCGACCGCCGCGACCGCCGCGGTGTTGCCCGACGACAGCGAGTAGTTGCTCGCCGACTGGAGCTGGCCGAAGGTGCCGTAGGTGGCGTAGTCAGAGAAGTACGCCTCCTGAGCGGTCATCATGTTCCGAAGATCGGTCTTGACCGAGGCCAACTTGGCCTTGTCTTTGGTCGCCGCGAACTTCGGGATCGCGATGGCGGCCAAGATGCCGATGATCACGACCACGATCAGCAGCTCGATAAGAGTGAAGCCCTTGCGGTTGCCCATGCCTGCCTCCGAGTAGTGTTGAACCAAATCGCTCAACTGTTTCGTTGAACCAGCGGGATCGCTCGTCCGGCAAGGTAGGTGAGCAACGTTGGTGCCACCTGTACCCTCTTCACGTAAGGCGTTACCCTTTAATGCGTTACAAACGGCACGAAAGCGCCCGAGGCGGCTCTGGGGCCTTCCGGCTCCTTGGACTTTGCAACCCGGGGGCCCCGGAACCCGCCCCCCGGGCGTCTCCCCGGCCCCCCAGCGTGTAAGTGCTGCACTACGTGGCACATGCAGTGCAGGGGAGTGCGCCGCGCTCTGACTCGGGATGACGGCTCCGCGATGAAGGCACGACCTTGGATGGCATCGGGTTCACTGGTGGCGCTCTGCCTGGCGTCCACCGTGACGAACCTCGGCAACCGGTTCGCGCAGGACGACATGCCGGTCATCGAGCGGAACCCGGTGGTCCACTCCCTGGCCGCGCCCTGGACCTTCTTTACCCAGTCGTACTGGCCCAAGCCCTTCGCCCCCGCGCTTTACCGTCCCTTCTCCAGTCTGTCCTACGCGCTGGAGTGGTCCGTCGGCGGCGGCCACCCCTGGGTCTTCCGGGTGGCCAGCATTCTCATGTATGCCGCAGTGGGGCTGGCATTCTACCGCCTGGCGCTGCTGCTCCTACCGCCGCTGGCCGCCTGGCTGGCGGCGGCGTTTTTCCTGGTCCATCCCGTCCACGTCGAGGCGGTGGCCGTCGCGGTGAACCAGTCGGAGATCATGGTGGGTCTCCTGGGCGCCCTCACCGTCATCCTCTATCTCCGGCTCCGACGAACCACGGACCGCCTCCGCTTCCGGGACGGCGCCGCGCTGTTCGGCCTCTCCCTGGCGGCGACGCTCTTCAAGGAGAGCGGTCTGATGCTCATCGGCCTGATCGTGGCCGCCGAGATCACCATCGTCCACGACGACGAGCCGCTCGGAACGCGGCTGGCTCGGATCCGGCCTCTGCTGCTGGTGATGCTGCTCGGGGCGACCACCTTCGTCGCCATCCGGACCCTCTCGCTCAAGGGCGACGCGGTCGGCACCTTCACGGCCGAGGCGCTCATGGGCCAGAGTATGGGGGGCCGGGCGCTGACCATGCTGGGGGTGGTACCACAATGGTTCCGGCTTCTCCTCTGGCCGGCCCACCTCCAGGGTGACTACTCACCCCGGGAAATCGAGACCGCCGTGGCCTGGGGCATTCCCCAGACCCAGGGCGCCCTCCTGCTCGCCCTGACCCTCCTGGTGACCGTGGCCTGCTGGAAGCGCCGTCCGGTGGTGACCTTCGGCCTCCTCTGGACCGCAATCGGGATCTTCCCGGTCAGCAACGTGCTGATCCCGACCGGGATCGTTCTGGCCGAGCGGACCCTGTTCCTGGGCAGCATGGGGATGATGCTGGCGATCGGCGGGCTGGCCGAGCCGGTCATCGGCTGGCTCCGGACCCGGCAACGGCCCGCCCGGCTGGCCGCCGGGGGTGCGGTGGCCGCAGTCCTGGCAATGGGCACCACCCGGAGTGCCAGCCGGCAGCTGGTCTGGAAGGACCAGATCACGTACTGGCGCCAGACCGTGGTCGACGCGCCGCTTTCCTACCGGTCCCATCTCGCCCTGGCCCAGCTCCTCTTCAAGGTCGGGGCGAAAGGCTGGGCCGAGCGTGAATACAAGGCGGCGATGTACCTCTATCCCAACCAGTGGGGCGCCGCGCTCGATCTGGCGGACAAGCTCCGACTGAACGACAAGTGCGACGCGGCGGTCGGGTACTACCAGCAGGCTCTGCTCCTCGACGTGGGTCACGAACCCGCCCGGACCAGCCTGATCGCCTGTCTGCTCCATCTCGGCCGGTACGCCCAGGCCCGCGACGAAGCCCGAGAGGGAATGAGCTACGCCAGCCGTCCGGCCAGGCTGATGCTGTTCCAACGGCTCTTCGTGATCTCCGACAGCGCCCGGATCGCCCAGGCGGAGCCGGGCACCGTCCAGATCCGGATCGCGCCGACCGACACCATCCCATGACCGCCACCCGCCGCGCCCTCCTGCTGCTGGTCGCTCTGGTGGCGATCTCCACGGGGCGCGCGGTCGGCAACGGCTTCGCGTTCGACGACATCCCGATCGTCGTCGAGAACGCCCAGGTCCACCAGCTCGCCCCACCCTGGGTCTACGCCCAGCAGAGCTACTGGCCCCCGAAGAATCTGGGCGACGCCTACCGCCCCTGGACGGTCTGGTGGCTGGCGCTCCAATGGGCCGCCGCCCAGGGCGCTCCGTGGATCTTCCACCTGGTGAGCTTGGCGCTCACCGCGGCCCTCGCCTTCGCCGTCTATTGCCTCGCCCGGGCGCTCGTGCCCGAGCCGGCCGCCCTCGCCGGGGCAGCCCTCTTCGCGGTCCACCCGGTCCACGTGGAGGCCACCGCCAACGTGGTCGGCCAGGCCGAGATCTGGATGACGCTCTTCGTCGTCCTCGCCACGCTGGTCTATGTCCGGGCCCGCCGAGCCGGCCCGATTGGCCCCGGTCCCCGCTGGCTCCTGGTGCTGCTCTTCCTCCTCGGCTCGGCGTCCAAGGAGCAGGGGATCGTGCTGCCGGCGCTCTTGGTCGCGCTCGAGCTGGTCGGCGTCGTCCGCCCCGAACAGCGGCTGGGTGCGAGGCTCCGGGCCCTGGGGCCGACGCTCGGGCTGCTGACCCTCGCGGCCGTGGCGTTCGCGGCCGGGCGCTACCTCGTGCTCGGCGACTTGGGCGGTGGCCCGCCGGCGGCCGGCCTCGCCGGCCACGACCTCGCCGGCCGGACCCTGGTCATGCTCCCGCTGGTGCGCGACTGGGTCCGACTCCTGGTCTGGCCTCGTCATCTCCTGGCGCAGTACAGCCCACCGGCCTACGGGGGGTCGGACGGTCCCAACGGAGCCGCCTTGGTCGGGGCGATCCTGCTGGCGAGCCTGGCCGGCCTGGGCTGGACCGCCCGGCGGACGATCCCCGGGCTGACTCTCGGGCTGGCCTGGATCGGCATCGGGATCCTCCCGGTGAGCAACGTGCTTTTCCCGACCGGGATTCTCGTCGCCGAGCGGACCCTGCTCCTCCCCAGCGTGGGAATCGCCTTGGTGGCGGCGGCGCTGGTGGGCACGGCCCTGGCGCGAACCCGCCGGCGCGAGGTCGGCGTGGCGACCCTCCTCGCCGTGGGCCTGGCGGTGGCGGCCGGCGCCGCCCGGAGCTGGTCGCGCCAAGGGGTCTGGCGCGACAACGGCAGCCTGATGCCCCAGACGGTGGTCGACGAGCCCCGGAGCTACCGGGCCTGGTTCGTCCTGGGCCGCGACCGGCTCCGCCGGAAGGACGACCCGGGCGCGATCGCCGCGTACCGGCAGGCCGGGGACCTCTATCCGGGCGATCGACGGGTGTTCGAGGACTGGGGGTTCGCGCTCCGGAGGCAGAACCGGTGCGACCTGGCCGTCGGGGTCTTCGCGCGGGGAGTGGCGGCGGAGCCGCGGGAGACGTTGGCCCGGAGCCGCCTCTTCGAGTGCCTCCTGACCCTGGGCCGCTACGACGAGGCCCTGCGGGTCGCCGAGGCGGGGGTGGCGGCGGGCGCGGAGGAGTTCGAGGGCAGCGTCCGCCGGGCGGCGGCGCTCCGGGACTCGGCCCGGGCCGTGCCTAACGCCCGGGCGCCGGCCCCGGGGCCCCCAACGCCAGCAGCGAGTCGCGGCTGATCGGCTCGAGCCGGGGCAGGTCGCTCCCCGAAAGCCGCCGGACCAGGTACACCGGCCGGTCGGGATAGCGGTCCAGGATCACCGTATCGCGGGCGCCGAGGTCTCGCACCACCATCACGTCCTTTCGCCGGGTGAGCAGCACCGGCGGCAGGAGGGCGATCCCCCGGAGATCGGCCCGGATCCGGTCCACGCACTCGGGACCGTACCGGGTGCCGGGCAGCACCCGCGCCGTCGTGTCGGGGACCTGCGCCATCGACACCAGGCGAGCGGAGTCGGCCATGGCCGGGACGAGCGCGGGGAACGGATCCCGGGTGACGCCCGCCGACTCCAAAGCGCTGACCCGCTGATCGAGGATGCAGAGGTCGACGTTCCGGTACAGCCGCTCGCTCTCCGGACGGGTCACCCCCAGAGCCCAGAGCCGGGCCAGGACCTGCGCCCCCCAGCTCTCGTGCACGAAGATCAGCGGGTTCTTCGCCCCGACCTCGGCGAGCGCCCGGTCCACATCCCACCGCATCTGGTACAGGCCATTGGCGTACTGGCGCTCCCGAATCGGGATCGAGATCGCGAGCGCGAGCGCCGCCGCCACCCCTCCCCCGTAACACACCGTCCGGAGCGCCACCCCACCACCGAAGCGCTCCTTCAGCAGGCCCGGAAACCGGGCCGTCCAGAGCGCCGCCACCGGGATCAGGGAGTGCACGAAGCGCGGCCCCAGAAAGAAGCCGTCGAACCAGTAGGCGAAGTAGAGGAGCAGGACCAGACCGGCGGCACCCAGCAGGAACCGATCGCCGGAGCGGACCGTCGGCACCAGCAGGAGGGCCCCGAACGCCGGCAGCAGCGACGGGACCGGCGCCTCGTACAGGTAGGTGTTGAGGCGGAAGAGATAGAGGCTCAGCAGCTCGACCCCCCGGGCGGGGGTGTGCGGTGGACCCCAGGGCGCCGGATGAAATCCGAGTCCCACGTTGTCGCCCCAGAGCATCTGGTAGCCGGAGCGAAGCAGGCCGCCGGTGGTCTCCAGGTTCACCACCATCATGCCCGCCACGGGCACCAGGGCGGCCAGACCCATCAACACGATCGCCGCCGTCCACTCCCGGGGCCGGCGAACCGCCCGGCTCAGGATCCAGATCCCGCCGGCCGCGCCAAAGGCCAGCGCTTCGGCCGGCCGGGTGATCGCCGCCATCCCGAGGGCCAGCCCCGCGCCGATCGCCAGGGCCGGACGGCCGGGCTGGTCGATCAGGCGGACCAGGGCCGCGACGAAGAAGAGGAGCCACATCAGGACGGTGGTGTGGTTCATGTGCGAGCCGGCCATGAAAACGGAGAACGGCGCCAGCCCGAACAGAAGCACCGCGCCACCCCGAATGGCGGGGCTGGGCTCGACCCGCCGAAGCACCAGCCCGAACGCCACCACCGCGAGCGCCCCGGCCAGCGGCACCATCAGCCAGCTGGCCCCGAGCGCCACGCCGGGGATGAGCCAAAGCGGGCCACCCGGCGGAAAATGGCCGAACACTTTGCCGTCGTGCTCGACCATGTGCATGATGCTCCGGAATGCCGGGTCGGCGCCTTCCGGCCGCCAGAGATGCCCGGTCGCGTACATCCGGGCCTGGAGGGTCTGGACCACCTCGTCGATCAGAAGCGGCCGGGCGTCGAAGGTGAGCCAGGCCGCCGTCAGGTAGGCCGCCAGCGCCACCAGGGCCACCACCAGGAGGGCCCGTCCGTCGGACGGATCGGCCCGGGCCACCAAGCGGCCCGCCACGCCGGGCCGCCAGAGCGTCGGGAATCGACGCGACGCGAGGGCGAGCACCAGACCCACCCCCACGACGATCGCGGTCCCTGAGAGCCAGCCGCTCAGCTCGGACGGGTAGGTCGGGCTCTCGTGACCGCCCGGAATCCAGTTGGCGAGGGGAAGCAGCCCGACGACGACCAGCAGGCCGACCGCCAGGCGCCGGCCGATCGACCCTACGCCCGTCGCCTGGGCCATCTCAGGTCCGGGGGCGCTTCGGCGGGAACAGGTTGAACCGGACGATGTGGAAGAACGCCGCCACCCCGTCCTTCCAGCCGATCTTCTTGCCTTCCTCGTAGGTCCGGCCGGAGTAGGAGATCGGGATTTCCCAGATCCGGGCCCGGGCCTGGGCCAGGCGGGCGGTGAGCTCGGGCTCGAACCCGAACCGGTCGGTGGTGAGGATCAACGACTTCATGATCGGCGCCCGAACCATCTTGTAGCAGGTCTCCATGTCCGTGAGGTTGACGTTCGTGAACATGTTGGAGACCAGGGTGAGCAGCCGGTTGCCGATCGAGTGCCAGAAATAGAGCACCCGGTGGTCGCCGCCCAGGAACCGAGAGCCGAACACCGCGTCGGCCTTGCCCTCCATGATCGGACTCACCAACCGGCCGAACTCGTTGGGGTCGTATTCCAGGTCCGCATCCTGAATCACCACCACGTCGCCGGTGGCGGCGGCGATGCCGGTCCGGATGGCGCACCCCTTCCCGCGGTTCACCGGCTGGTGGATCAGGACGTCGACCAAGCCCTGCTCCTTGAGCTCGTCGAGGATGGCGTCGCTGCCGTCGGTGGACCGGTCGTTGACCGCGATGATCTCCATCGGGAGCGGCACGGCGTGCAGCTGGTCGATCACCGCTCGGAGGGTGGCCTTCTCGTTGTAGACCGGGACGATGACGCTCAGCTTGGGCAGATCGATCATGCCGGGGAGCCCACCGCGATGAGAGACTGTCCGAAGGGAAGAGGCAGGAAGCGCTCGATCCGAAAAAGCGGCACCAGGGCGTCGAAGGTCCGGAGCTGGTCGACCGGGATCCGCTTGACCTTGCGGACCCGGCCGTTGAACCACCAGCCGGGCACGCCGGCCCGGTTGAACCAGGTCATCCGATCCACCCGGAACCCGGCCTGGGCGAAGGTGTCGGTCAAGCTCCGCCGACTGTAGCGCCGGAAGTGGCCCAGCTCGCGGTCCATCTCGCCGTAGAGGGCCTGGAGCGCCGGGACCAGGATCACGATCCGTCCGCCGTCGACCAGCACCTCGCGCATGGTCCGAAGGGCGGCCACGTCCTGCTCGATGTGCTCCACCACGTTGAGGGCGATGATGGTGTCGATCCGGTCGTCGGCGAACCGAGCGCGGGCCGTCGGATCGGGCAGAGTCAGATGATCGACCCGGACCTCGGCCCGCCCCTCGAAACGTTGGCGGAGCTGGTCGCGATACCAGGCGTCGGTATCGGTGAGCACCAGCTGCTCGGGGTCGGCCCCGAGAATGTGGGCCGACATGTTGCCGATCCCTGAGCCGACTTCCAGGACCCGCCGGCCCAGGTAGGGTGCCACGGTCGCGTACATCCAGGCGTTGAACCTGGGCGCCGCGGCCATGATCTCCAGGGTCTCGGCGCCGGCCGCGTCGCCCGGGACCACCGACTCAGGCATTCGCGGCCTGCTCTTCGTAGCGGGACAGCTTCCGATAGAGGGTGGAGGGATCGATCCCCAACACCTCCGCCGCCCGGGTCTTGTTGCCGCCCTCGGCCTGGAGCACCCACATGATGTAGGCCCGCTCGATCACCTCCAGCGACGGGTTGGGCGAAGAGCGCTCGGCCACCAGCGGCTCCTTCCGACGCCGGGTGATCCGCTCGGGCAGCGCGCCCGGCTCGATCACGTCGGCCTTGCTGAGCACCACGGCATGCTCCAGCGCGTTCTGGAGTTCCCGGACGTTGCCCGGCCAGTCGTACACCATCACCGCGTCGAGGGCCTCGGACGACAGGGCCTTGGGCGCCGACTCGCGCTCGGCCGCCAGGTCGCCCAGAAAGGCGTCGATCAGCAGGACCAGATCGTCCCGCCGCTCCCGGAGCGGCGGCAGCTCCAGCGCGATCACGTTCAGGCGATAGAAGAGGTCCGACCGGAAATGACCCCGGCGGACCTCCTCCTCGACGTCCCGGTTGGTAGCGGCGATGATCCGGACGTCCACCGGGATCGCCTCGGTGGCACCCACCGGAATCACCTCGCGCTCCTGAAGGACGCGGAGGAGCTTGATCTGGAGCGAGGGCGGCATCTCGCCGACTTCGTCCATGAAGAAGGTGCCGCCCCGGGCGGCCGCGAAGAGGCCCTGCTTGTCACGGACCGCCCCGGTAAAGGACCCCTTCACGTGGCCGAAGAGCTCGCTCTCGAGGAGGTTCTCGGGCAAGGCGCCGCAGTTGATGGAGAGGAAGGGCCCATCGGCCCGGGTCGACGAGTTGTGGATGAACCGGGCAATGACCTCCTTGCCGGTCCCGCTCTCGCCCTGGATCAGGACCGTCGAATCGGTCGGGGCCACCACCTCCGCCAGCCGGAGCGAGTCCATGAACCGGCGCGACTTGCCGATCGGCCGGGAGACGGTGGGCCGGTCGCTTCGGCGCCGGATGTCCTGCTTGAGGAGCCGGTTCTCGACCCGGATCTGCCGGTACTCGCAGGCCCGGCGCAGGATCACCAGCAGCTCGTCGTTGGAGAAGGGCTTCTGGACGTAGTAGAAGGCGCCGGCGTTCACCGCGGCCACGGCCGTCTGCAGCGAGGCCTGAGCCGTCATCAGGATCACCGGGGTCATCGAATCCTGGTCCTTGGCGGCTTGCAGGATGTCGAGCCCGCTGACCTGCGGCATCCGGACGTCGGTGAGCACGATGTCGTGATTGCCCGAGCGGATCTGTTCGAGGCCGGCCTTCCCGCCCTGGGCGGTGGTGACCTCGAAGCCCTCCTTGCGCAGCAGAATTCGCAGCGTGTCCAGAATCCCCGACTCGTCGTCGACGATGAGAATCGAGGGTTGTTGGGTCATGCGGCGTCCTCCGTCGGAGCCTTCGCGTGGAGCAGAATGGTAAATGTAGTCCCCCGCCCCGGGGCAGAGTCGACGAGCACCAGCCCTCGATGCGCCTCGACCGCGCGCTGGACGATTGCAAGACCCAAGCCGCTTCCCCCCGAGCGCCCCGACACAAAGGGCTGGAACAGGCGCTCCCGCAGGTCCGGGTCGATCCCGGGACCGTCGTCGATGACCCGGAGCCGGACGGCCGGGTCGAATTCCGCGCCTCGGGGCAAGTCGGCCGCGTTGGGCTGGTCCACGACCACCCGGATGTTCCCCTTCGGCTTCAGCGCCTGGGCGGCGTTCAGCATCAGGTTCCACACCACCCGGTGGAGCAGGTCCTCGTCGCCCTGGATCAGGAGCGGCTCCCCCTCCACGGTGACCCGGACCCCGGGGGCGCAGTCGGGATGCTCGCGGACCAGGCGGGCCGCGTCGTCGACGATGCCCCGCACATTCACCACCTGGAACTTGTTCGCCCGCACCCGGGCGAAGTCCAGAAACTCGCCCAGCAGCCGGCTCAGCCGATCGCTCTCCCGGAGCACCAGCTCCCCCAGGAGCCGCTCGTCGGCGTCGGCGCTCGACGACCGGGTCAGCTGCTCCACCGCGCTTCGGATCGACGCCAACGGATTCCGGATCTCGTGCGCGAGCGAGGCGGAGAGCGCGGCGACCGCCTCGAGGCGCTCGGCCCGGAGGTGCAGCTCCTGGAGATGCTGGAGGTCGGAGATGTCGGTGAAGATCGCCGTGACCGACGGCAACGGCTCCGCTTCCCGCTCGAAGGTCGTGGTGCTCAGGCCGATCGGAAAGGAGCGCCCGTCGGGGCGGATCACCCGCCCCTCGGCCCGGGCCAGCCGGCGGCGGCGCTGGATCCGCCACCTGGACCGCCCCGTGCAGCTCGGGGGCCCGCCGCGCCAGGTCGGCCATGATCGGCTCGCCCAGCTGGTCGGCGCTGAGGCCCAGCAACTGCTCGGCCGTCGGATTGATGAAGGCCAGGTTGCCTCGCCCGTCGACCGTCATGACGCCGGAACGGATGTTCCGGAGAATCTCGTCCGCTTCGAGCCGGACCTGCTCCAGCTCGGTCTCGAGCTGCGACTGCTCGGCCGCCGCGGCCCGGAGTCGCTGCCCCAGAAAGGCCACGACCACGAAAACGATGGTGAAGACCGCCACCTGGCCCCAGAGCCCGGCCGCCGGCGGGCGGGTGGGCTGGGCGAACGTGGCGTCGGCCAGGAAGAGGGTCGCGCCGAAGAGCGCCATGACCAGCCCCGAACGGAGCGGCATCAGGAGCGCATACATCGCGATGACCAGCACGTAGAGCGCGGCCCAGCCACTCTGGTGCGCGCCGGCGAAATGAACCAACGCAGTGACCAGCAGCAGGTCCATCGCCGCCTGGCTCTGGAGGAAGCCCAGGCCCGGCCGAATCCGGCGGACGAACACGGTGTAGGCCCCGTAGGCAGTCACCGCCAGGGCCAGCACCACCGTGATGATCGCGAAGAAGGCGAACTCCTCCGAGGCCTGGAGGGCCAACGCCGCCTGCACCAGCGTCGTGACGGCCAGCACCGTCCGCCCGAGCAGGAGCCAGCGGAGCAGCGTCTGGAAACTGGGCAGCCCGACGCGCGCGTCGGGCAGGCCGCCGCCCACGCCCCCCGGCGCGCCGGGTGGCGGCGTGGGGTGGACCTCCGGCGGGGCGGATTCGGTCATCGAGGCGTTAGGTCTGGCTCACGAGGGTCTCCGCAACTTAATTCCCTCTCGGGTCGCATACCACGGTCGACGGGGGTCGAGATGGCCGAGTTCACGGGGTTCCGCCCCGCTGCGTTTCGCTTCTTCCGGGGCCTGGCCCGGAACAACAAGAAGCCCTGGTTCGAGGCCAACCGGCCGATCTACGAGGGCGAGGTCCGCCACCCCATGCGGGCGCTGATCGAGGCGATGGACGTGGAGCTCGCGAGCGTCACACCCGAGATCGTCGGAGACCCTCGCCGTTCCATGTTTCGCATCAATCGCGACATCCGGTTCTCCCCCGACAAGTCGCCCTACAAGACCCAGGCGGGGTGCTGGTTCTATCACCGCGACGCGGGGAAGAAAGTCGGCCAGGATGCCGACGGCGGCGGTGCCGGCTTCTACTTCCACCTCGAGCCCGGCGCCTGCTTCGTAGCCGGCGGCATCTGGATGCCGGCCCGAGGCCCCCTGACCCGGATCCGCGAGGCGATCGCCGAGCATCCCAAGGCGCTCGAACGAATCGTGATGACGCCCGCGTTCCGGCGCCGGTTCGGCCCACTCGACCCGAGCGCCCGTTTGACCCGGCCCCCCCGCGGCTTCGCGCCCGACCACCCGGCGGCCGATTGGCTCAAGTTCCAGTCGTTCACGGCCGGTGCCCCCCTGACCGACGCACAGGTCGGGTCGCGCCGGCTGGTCGCGACCCTCCGCCGGGACTTCGAGCGACTGGCACCGCTGGTTCGCTGGCTCAACGGCGCCCTGGGCTACGCCCCCGCCCGGAGCCGGATCTGACCGATGCGCGGGCCCCCTCCGGACCGTGTCCGCCTGGACACCTGGCTCTGGGCGGCGCGGTTCTTCAAGACCCGCACGCTCGCGGCCGAGGCCGTCGACGGCGGCCGGGTGGACGTCAACGATGGCGCGGCCAAACGGAGCAAGCCGATCCGGGTCGGCGATCACGTCGCCCTCCGCCTCGGTCCCTACCACCACCGGGTCACCGTCACTGGTCTGGCCGAACGCCGGGGCTCGGCCGCCGAAGCGGCCCGGCTCTACCAGGAAACCCCCGAAAGCAAAGCCGCCCGGCAGGCGCTCGCCGAGCGGCTCAAGTTGCAGAATCCGATCTTCTACGAGGGCGCCGGCCGCCCAACCAAGAAGCAGCGCCGGGCCATCGAGCGCTGGAAGGGCCGCGACTAACTCACCGCGCCTTCCGAGCCTTGGTCCGATAGGCGGCGTCGGGCGGGGCGTCACCGCGAGGCCAGTCGTTCTCCTTGCCCCGAAAATCCGGCCGCGGCCGCGAGACCAGGTATGCGGCGACGTCGTACGCCTCCTGGTCCGTCAGCGTGCCCGGACGATCGAACGGCATGTTGTAGCGGATGAACGAGGCGGCCGTCCGGAGCCGGGCCATGCCCGCGCCGATGTTGAACGACCGGGGGCCCCAGAGCGGCGGATACCGCGCCGGCTCGGCCTTCGGGTCCGGGTTGGGCAACCCCGCGCCGTCGGCACCGTGGCAGCGAACGCACTGGCCCACGAACACCAGGTGGCCGCGGGCCGAGTCGCCCGGGAGTGGACCGACCTTCCGAAAGCCCTGCCCCGGCACCTCGCCCGGAGGGGCAATCCCCCGCGAGAGAAAGGCGAGGTAGGCCACGATGTCCGTCATGTCCCGGCCGCCCACCGCGAGCGGCTTGCCGTTCATGCTCCGCTGGAAACACCCGTTCACCCGGTCCTCAATGGTGATGACCCGGGCGCCTCGGGACCGATACTGCGGGAACCGGCTGTAGACCCCGACCCAAGGTGAGGCGCCGGGCCGGGTTCCTGCGTCGAGATGGCAGCTGAGACAGCGGAGATCGTTGCCCACGTTGGCCGGAAGACTGTCACCGGTCGCGGCCAACATCGCGCGACCCCGCCGGATCGACTGGCCGAGCGGACCCGATGGGATCTCGCCATCGTCCGGCACGCGGAACGCCGCCGGCGCCGCCGTCGCCACCATGGCGGAATCGGGCTTCGGCGCGGCCGGAGGCGCCGCGCACGCAGACGTCAGCAGCACCGCCCCGACCGCGCCCCAGAACTTTGAAGACATTTTTTGAGTATACCGGGACGCCAAATGGCCGGCAACGTGCCGGGACGAGCCACCCGCTTCTATCATTCTCGCCATGATCCGACATCCCTCCCTGCTTCTGATCGGGCTCGGCGCGCTCGTCGTGCGACCAGCCGCCGCTCAACGTCGACTCGAAGCCCAGCTGTTCTTCGGCTCGTCGGTGAGCGCCCCGTTGCCGATCACCATCACCCAGGCTGGCCAGCCGGATCTCCATTTTACCGCCCACTGGTCCACCCAGCCCACCCGGCCGACCTGGTACTACGCCTGGCGGATCGGATACTGGAAGGGCAACCACGGGTGGCGGGTGGACCACACCCACCACAAGATCTATCTCGACAACCCGCCGTCAGAGGTTGGGACGTTCCGGATCACCAACGGCTTCAACATCTTCAGCCTGAGCCGGGCGTTTCGACGGGACCACTTCACCTGGAGCGTCGGCGCCGGACCGGTGGTCACCTTTCCCATCAGCACCATCCGCGGCAAGGAGTACCGGCACGACAACGGGGTCGGCGGATACCATCTGAGCGGCGGCAGCATCATCGCCATGGCCACCCGCGAGTTCCCGCTGGTCGACGGGCTCGTGCTGAGCCTCGATGCCCGGGTCTCGGCCTCGTACATCAAGGTCCCCGTCCTCGACGGCCACGCCAACGTCCCGAACGCGGCGCTCCACCTGCACGCCGGCCTCGGCTATCTACCTCGGCAACCGTGGCCGCTGACCGACCCGCTCCCGACCGGCCATCGGTGGCCCGGACCGCCCGCCTCGTCGGGCGGGCGATCCGCCTCCGCTGCCCGAACTGCGGGCAGGGCGGCCTCTTCCGGGGATGGTTCCGGATGGTCGACCACTGCCCCCGATGTGGTCTGGAATTCGAACGGCGCGAGAGCGGCTACATCGTGGGCGCCTACATGCTCAACATCGTGGTGGCCGAGCTGGCGGTGGTGGCCCTCGGCCTGGCCGTCGTGGTCACCACCTGGCCCGATCCACCCTGGGACGGCCTGATGTACGGGGGCGCGGGGCTGGTCCTCTTGATGCCCCTGCTCTTCTATCCGGTGTCGAAGACCCTCTTCCTGGCGATGGACTTGGCGCTCCGGCCGAAAGGCCACGAGTAGCCGTCTCACTCTGAAACTGGACGCGCTCAGGCTCGTAGTGTCGGGCTGAGCGGACCGGGGTGGGTCGCTCGCTCCATATCTTTGGGGAGGTCGAGATGAACCGCTACTGGCTCGGAATCGGCGCCGGCGCGCTGGCGGTATTTGGCGTGGGGATGACCGGCATCACCTTGGGCAAGAAGGGCTTGCACGAGCTCAAGACGGCGGCCGCAACTCCGGTCGCCGAAGCCCTGCGCGGCCCACTCGGGGTGCTTCGGTTCCGGCTGGACGGCAAGCGCATCGGTGAGGTCCGGGCGGTCAACGTGAACAGTGACGGGTCGTGGGGCACCGAGGCCGTCCATCTGATGGTCACGCTCGACGACGCTGCGGCCGCCGGCAATCTGAAGGACTGCGGCATCGCAGGCGACGGGATGTCCCGTCCCAAGGACGACGCCCGGTTCCGGTGCGTCTCGCCCTCGGACGTCGACGACGAGAACCTCACCCAGATCGGCCAAGTCGAGTTCCAGCCGGGAGACCTGGTGCGGCCGCTCTACGTGTCGTCGCGAGACCGCCGCCGGCTGGAGCGCTCCGACGTCCGGAGCCTCAAAGCCGATCTGACCTCGAACGACGGCAAGTCGGTCGACGGCCAGGCCAGCTTCGACCTCGACGTCCGACACGGCAAGCACCAGCGCGGCACCGTGAGCATCCACGCCGGCGACGGCCGGGCACTGATCGACATCCGCGACGAGAACGGCAAGGCCCTCTTCCAGCTGGACGCCAACGACGGCGGCGTCTCCCTCAAGGCCAGCGACGGTAAAGGGTCTGACCTGGTGAGGCTGCTGGTGGGGGGAAATGACTAGTGAGTGGTGAGTCGTGAATGGTGGATAGGGAGTGAGTAGGGAGTAGGGAGTGAGTAGGGGTGGTCAATCGACGATCGCTCTCGTCTCCGTACCCCCTTTCCCTACTCACTCCCTATTCCCTAATTCCCTACTCACGAGTCACCAATCACTATTTCGACGAGTACACCAGCTCCAGCAGCTCCTCGAAAATCTGGTCGGCCTTGGCGTCGCTCGTCTTCACCGCCGTGGCGACGCAGTGCTTGAGGTGGTTCCGCATCAGCTCTCGCCCCACCGACCGAAGTGCCTGCTGGGCGGACGCAATCTGCATCATGATGTCGGGGCAGTAGCGATCCTCGTCCACCATCCGCTGGAGCCCGCGGATCTGCCCTTCGATCCGCCGGAGCCGTTTCTGGTTTCGCTCCTTGATCGTCGGATCGACGGCCACCGGCTTTCGACTCTCGGGATCGGTCCCAGCCCCGCACCCGCAGGCAGCCGGGATCGGCGTTTCGGTACCGGTCATGAGGTTCTCCCCTGGCGGGGCGCGCCCACCGTTCTCGGATCGAAGCGACGGAGTCGGAGCGAGTTGGTGACCACACTCACCGAGCTCATCGCCATGGCCGCGCTGGCAATCACCGGGTTCAAGGTCAGGCCCAGCACGGGATAGAGCACTCCGGCCGCGATCGGAATGCCGACCACGTTGTAGATGAAGGCCCAGAACAGATTCTGGCGCATGATCCGCACGGTTTCCCGGGAGAGGGCGATCGCGTCGGCCACCGCGTTCAAGTCCGGCCGCATCAGGGTGATGTCCCCGGCTTCGACGGCCACGTCGGTGCCGGACCCCATGGCCAGGCCCAGGTCGGCTCGAGCGAGCGCCGGGCCGTCGTTGATCCCGTCGCCCACCATCGCCACGACCTGGCCCCCGGCCTGCCGGCGCTCGATCTCCGCCAGCTTGCCTTCGGGCAGCACCCCGGCAACGACCGTCTCGATGCCGACCTCGCGGGCCACCGCCGCCGCCGTCCGCGGCTGGTCGCCCGTCACCATCGCGACCTCGAGCCCCATCCGGCGGAGCCGGGCCACCGCGGCGCGCGAGGTGGCCCGAGGTGGATCGGAGATCGCCAGCAGGCCCAGGAGCTCGCCGTCGGCCCCGACGTACACCACGGTCTTCCCCTCGCCGGTGAGCCCTTCGGCGACCGAGGCGAACGGGGCGGGATCGAGCGAGAACTCGCCCAGCATCCGGGCGTTGCCGACCACGACCAGGGACTCGCCCACCAGACCGGTGGCGCCCAACCCGGTGAGCGACCGGAAAGCGTCCACCGCCGCCAACTCGATCCCGCGATCGGCGGCCGCCCGGACGATCGCCTCGCCCAACGGATGCTCAGAAAGCCGCTCGAGCCCGGCGGCCAGAGCAAGCACCCGATCGGCCTCGACGCCCGCGGCGGGCAGCACCTCGGTCACCGCCGGCCTGCCCTCGGTCACCGTGCCGGTCTTGTCGAGCAGAATCGCCTGGAGGGTGCGCACTCGTTCGAGCGCCTCGCCCCCCTTGATCAACACCCCCAACTCGGCGCCGCGGCCGGTGGCCACCATGATGGCAGTCGGCACCGCCAGCCCCATCGCGCAGGGACAGGCGATGATCAGCACCGAGATCGCGGCCGTGAGCGCCCGGACCAGAGGCGAGGTATCCACCGCGACGTACCAGATCACGAAGGTCAGCACGGCGAGCCCGATCACGGTCGGGACGAAGATCGCGCTGATCTGATCGGCCAGTCGCTGAATCGGCGCCCGGGTGGCTTGGGCGTCGCGCATCAGCTTGACGATCCGGGCCAGCACGCTGTCGGCGCCGACCGCCGTGGCCCGGAGCTCGAAGGCGCCCGTCCGGTTGACCGTGCCGCCGATCACCCGGTCACCGACCGTCCGCTCCACCGGGAGGGGCTCGCCGGTGACCATCGACTCGTCGACCGCACTCGCCCCGCGGACGATCTGCCCGTCGACGGGAAGGCTCTCCCCGGGACGTACCAGGACCACGTCGCCCGCCAAGACTCGATCGATCGGCAGCTCGAGCTCGCGCCCGTCCCGCCGAACCCGTGCCACCTTGGGCGCCAGATCGATCAGTTTCCGAAGGGCCACCGCGGTTTGACGCTTGGCCCGCGCCTCGAGGGCGTGGCCCAGGAGAAGGAGGCCGAGGATTAGGATCACGGCCTCGTAGTAGACCTCGGCCTCGATCCCCCTGGCGGCGAAAAAGCCGGGGGCCAGCGTGACCGCGGCGCTGAACCCGAACGCCGCGCCGGTCCCCAACGCCACCAGGGTGTTCATGTTGCTGGTCCGGTGCCGGAGCGCCGCCCAGGCCCTGACGTAGAAGTCGCGACCGGCCCAGACCATCACGAAGAGGGTCACCACCAGCAGCGCGTACCGGACCCGTTGGTTCATGGCGAACGGCATCGCCGCCATCGCCAGGACGCCCAGCGAGATGGTGACCAGCGCTCGGGTGAGGTAATCGCGGTATTCGGCCTCGCGACTCCGATCGAGCTCGTCCTGCTCCTCGGCGATGGTCTGGCTCGGGACGGGCAGCGCCGCTTCGTACCCGGAGTCGCGGACCACCTCGACCAGCCCGTCGGGGTTGGCGAGGGCCGGGTCGTACGTGACCGTGGCGTTCTGGAGCATAAGATTGACCGCGGCACCGCTCACGCCGGCCGTCTTCTCGAGGGCGCGCTGGACCCGGGCCTGGCAGGCCGCGCAGGTCATCCCGCCGACCGGGAAGGTCAGGGTTTCTCGGGTGATTGTGTCAGGCATGGGAGCCTCCTGCGTTGGAATATAGCATACCCCCCTACCCTATCAAGCCAGGCAAGCGAAACGGCCGGGCGGGAGCGGACGCTCCAGCCCGGCCGCGAAGGTCCAGCCCGGGATCAGAACCCGATCGAGAGACCGCCCGTCAGCATCAGGTCACCGACCAGCTTGCTGGAGGCGTTCCCGAACTGCCCGCTGTAGAAGTAGTCCTCGATGTCACCCCGGAGATGGAGCGCGTCGGCCAGCCGAAGGCGAAGCCCCAACCCACCGACCCCGCCGAACTTGGTCTCGGACTTGGTCGGATCGGCCACCGTCTTCCCGTAGTGGAGCCCGGCGAGGCCGCCGCTGATGGTGACCCCCAACTTGGGGTCGCCCGGGGTCAGCTTGAGTGCCAACTTGGCGGAACCGAAGGTCAGTTTGGTGCTGTGTGGGAAAATGCCGACCGTCGACCCCACCCGGACCCGGGCTGGCGAAAAGCCGCCGGTGAACTCGAAGCCGAGGCGGCTGGCCGTCCAGACAGTCAGCCGGCCACCCCAGGCGAGCGAGCCTCGCCGGGCCGCGTCCTGGTTCGACGGCGCCAGCTGCATGGCATCCTTGTTCGTGGGCAGATACCAGCCGGCAAAGCCACTGATCTCGAGCTTCTTGCCTTGCGCGCTGAGCGACTGCGGTACCGCGACTGCCGTGGCCGCCATCAGCGCGACGGCGCCCGTGAGCCTGGCCAACCGCTTCATTGTGTTCTTCCCCCTGGTCATTTGGATGGACCTTCCCCCGAAGGAGACAAAGATAAGCCTATCCGGCATTTCGCACCCCCCATTGGCCGGATCCCGCGAAAATTCGGCTTCCTCACCCGCCGCCCGGCAAGGTCGGGGCCAACGACGGCGGCAACCGGAATCGGCGGGGTGCAACGATCGCCCAACCCCGGCGGCTTTCCCGCTACCCGTCGTCGAAGCCGTGACGGAACCTTCGGTTAGGCACGTCACTCCCCCGCGATTCGCCGGCCGTTCGGCGCCCCCGGCCGGATTTGGCCTGGCCGCGGGTCGCGCTCCGCCGGACCGCGCGGGCCCTGCTGCGAGAGGCGAATCGCCGGAGGAAAGCCTGGAAGACCCACCTCCCCACCTGAGCAGCCCTCCGAGGGCGACGCGTTTTCGGCCCCCGCGAGCTGGCTACTCAGCCCTGTCCCCGCTCCGGTAGAAGCGGACCTCGACCCGCTCCAGGGTGGCGAGACCCTCACCGATGGCGCCGTCGACCACCGGGAGAAACTCCTCGATCTTCTCCCGGGTGTCGACGATCTCCACCACGATCGGCAGGTCGGTCGAGAGTCGGAGCACCCGGGCCGTATGCAGCCGGCTGTGGGCGCCGAACCCCTCGAGCCCACGGAGCACGGTGGCCCCGGCCAACCCGCGCCGCCGAGCCTCGCGCACCAGCCACTCGTAGAGCGCAGCGCCTTCGTGGCGGTCGCTCTCGCCGATGAAGATCCGAAGCAGGGTGCCTTCCCGAGGTAGCGTCATGGGAACCTCCCGCTAGAGCGCCTGGGCCGCGGCATACCCCAGCCATGCCGCGCTGAGCCCGAGGACGACCGACGCCCCGACGTTGGCCAGGGCCCGCCCGAAGTCGGCGCCATGGACCAGGCCGAGCGTCTCGTAGGCGAATGAGGAAAAGGTGGTGAACCCGCCCAGCACGCCGACCACCAGAAAGAGCCGCTCCCCAGGGCCGAGCGCCTGACGGAGCTCGAGCATCCCGCCGAGGAATCCGATCGCCAGGCACCCCAGGACGTTCACGGTCAAGGTACCGTAGGGAAAGGTGGAGGCCGGCGTGAACCGGTGCACGAAACCGCCCAGCAGAAATCGGAAGGCCGAGCCCAGGAAACCGCCCGCCCCCACGAGGAGCGCTTGCCGAAGGGTGGCGCCCATGGGTCAACCTCGCCGGACCAGTACGACGCCCATCACCAGCAGCACGGCGCCGACCGCCCGGACCGGGCTGATGGTGTGCTGCGGGAAGCCGAGGACGCCGAAGTGATCGAGGAGGAGAGCCGCGAGCAGCTGACCGGTCACCACCAGGCTCATCAACACGGCCGCCCCGAGTCTTGGCGCCAGCACGATGACTCCGAACACGTACATCGAGCCGATCACCCCGCCGAAATACATCCACCACGAGGTCCGCGCGATCGCGCCGGCCGGAGGCCGCCCGATGCGAGCCGCCAGGGTGAGCGCGACGAGCACGGTGAGGCCGACCGAGAAGTTGACGATGGCGGCGTACACCGGGTGCCCGAGCGCGCTCCGAAGCGAGGCGTTCACCCCGACCTGGGTCGAGAGCCCGGCGCCGAGCACCAGCGCGAGGATGATCGAGAAGGCGAGCATGCCGGATCCGGTCATGGTGGCGCAAAGTGGGGCCGCCGGGGGAGCCGGCGCAAGCGAGGCACCCCAACTTCGATGTGACCCGAAGGGCCCGGCCGGGGTCTCTTGAAGAGATCACCCATCACGAGTCCGGACCCTACCAGCGGAACCTGGAGTAACCCCAATGCGATCGACCCCCTACCGGCGGCTGGCCTGGACCCTGGCCCTCCTGGCCGGATGCAGCTCGACCACCGACCTTCCGGCCCCCTCGGGATCGGCCCGGCTTCAGCTCTTCAACGCGGCCACGACCGTCGGATCGGTCGACCTCGACGTTGGCGGCCAGGTGATTCATGGGGTCGGGTACGGCAACGTCACGGCGGCACTCCAGCTCGACGCTGGCGACCAGACGGTCCGGGTGATGGCAGGCAGCAGCGCGCTCGCCACCCGGAGCCTCACGCTCGCCGACGGGTCGAACACGATGCTCGTGCTGAGCCAGCAGGGCGCCGGCGTCGATCTGGCCGTCGCCGTCGATACCGGGCTCGCCAGGACCGACCAGGCCAACCTCCGCCTGATCAGTGCCCCCGACGTACCTCAGCATGTGGCCGATTCGTCGGCGAGCGCGCAGTCCCTGGTGGACGTCTACGTCACCCCGTCCGGGACCAGCATCGCGAGTTTGACCCCGAAGGCAGTCCTGGAGACCCAGGTTGCGACCTACTCCAGCTTCTTGTACTTCCCACCGGGCTCGCTGGACGTGACCTACACCCGCCGGGGCACCAAGACCGTGGTCGCCCAGGTCACCGGGATCGTCTTCGCTCCGGGTGACGCCAAGGCGGTCGTGATCGAGCGGGTCGGCGACGGGAGCTTCCGAACCCGGGTCGAGCCGATCGACTGACGCCCCCACGAACGACGGGCTCCCCGATCCCGAGGGATCGAGGAGCCCGTCGTCTTGGGGGACGTCGCGGCTGGCTAGGGGGTCACCAGCGCGGAGGTCAACGTCAGCGCCGAGGTGACGTTGGCGCCCGCCGCCACGTCGAGCGACACCGGCAAGGACGGCGTCGTGCCGATGGTCAGCCCGGCCGGCCCCTGAAGGCTAAGCGAATAGCTCCCCGGGCACCACGAATCGGAACTGCGCCTCGTACACCCCGTCGCCGTCCCCGTCGGTGAACGGCTCCACCTCGCCGTCGAGGTCGGCCTGGAAGTCGGCCAGGGTTACCGCGGTCCCGGCGATCGTGGGCAACGTGACGCCCGCCGCGAGCTCCAGCGTGGCGGTCACCGTTCCGGCCGCGGTGAAGGTCGCGCCCTTGACCACCGGATGCATAACCCACATCCCGGAATTGCCCGCCTGGTGACCGAAGCTCTGCGACACGTCGAAGTCGACCAGGAGGTCCTCGTCGGCACTGATCGCGAGCGCGGTCTGGTCGGCGAAATCCACCTTGAGGCCGGAGGTCCCGAGACTCGGCATCTGGAGCTGGCCGGTGACGACCGCGCCGGCGGGCAAGCCGGCGTAATCCGCCGACGAGGCGTAGATCTCGCTGCCGCCGTTGCCATCATCCACCTGCAGGTATCCACCCGTGATCACGAACCGGAGCTCGCTGTAGTCGGCCGCGGCGACGGTGGCGGCGTTGACCAGCACCGTCGTGCTGTCCGCCAGGCTCACCAGATCGGTCGTCATCGGGGTCGAGCTCAGGGTGACCTTCCCATCCGGGCCTTGCAGGTACACCTCCGAGATCGTCACCACCGCCATCTGGACGTCACCGGCGGCGTCCGTGAGCCGGACCGTTAGGTGCGGCCCGTTGCCGCTGCCCGGGCCGCTACTGTCGGAGCAACCCCAGAGTCCCGCCGTCGCGGCGAGCGCCAAGGCCGCCAGTCTGAGAGGCACATATCGCATGCTCGACTCACCCTTCTCGGTTGTTCGTCCCGGGTGGGGTCGGTCGGTTGTCGGCCGTCCGCCGCCCGCAGGTCGTATCGGAACCACGACTCGCCCGATTCACGAAGAGAGACGATCGCCGGTCGGGCGCCTGCACAACTAACCGAGACTTGACGCCACCGGACCCGCGGCCTTGCTTGCGCAAGCTCACGCTCACGGAACGGAGGCGTTGATGGAGGTTCTCGATCGGGTGTTGTTCGGCAACGAGGTGCGCGCCTGGGCGATCGCGCTCGCCGCCGCGGTCGCGGCGTGGATCGCGGTGCGGGTGATCCTGCGGGTGGTCTCGAGCCGGCTGGGCAAGCTGGCGGAGCGCACCGACACCGCATGGGACGACATCATCGTCCACGCCATGTCGAAGACCAAGGCGCTGTTCCTCCTGGCCATCTCGCTCGAGGTCGGGTCGAATCTGCTGGACCTGCCGCCTCGGGTGCGCGGCGGCGTCGACGCCTTCGCCATCATCGCGGCGATCGTGCAGGTGGGAATCTGGGCCGCCGCGACGCTTCGGGCCTGGCTGGGCGCGTACCGGAAGGAGACGATGAGCCGGGACCCCTCGGCGGTCACCACGATGTCCGCCCTCGGCTTCGTGGGCAGCTGCTGATCTGGTCGGTGGTCCTGCTCCTCTCGCTCCAGAACGTGGGCGTAGATGTCACGGCGCTGGTCGCCGGGTTGGGCGTGGGCGGCATAGCCGTGGCCTTGGCGCTCCAGAACATCCTGGGCGACCTCTTCGCCTCGCTCGCCATCGTGCTCGACAAGCCGTTCGTGCTGGGTGACTTCATCAACGTCGGTGGCGAGTTCCTGGGAAGCATCGAAGCCATCGGCCTCAAGACCACCCGGATCCGGAGCCTGTCGGGCGAGCAGCTGGTCTTCTCGAACAGCGACCTGCTCGGGAGCCGGATCCGGAACTACGGCCGGATGGCCGAGCGGCGGATCGCGTTCACGGTTGGAGTGACCTACGAGACCCCGAAAGACCGGTTGGCGGAGATCCCGGGCATCATCCGTGAAGCGGTCGAGGCCCAGGACAAGGTCCGCTTCGATCGGTCTCACTTCCAGAAGTTCGGCGACTTCTCGCTCGACTTCGAGACCGTCTACTACGTGCTGAGCCCGGACTACAGCACCTACATGGACATTCAGCAGGCGATCAACCTGCGGCTCTTCGGAGAGTTCGGCGACCGGGGAATCGAGTTCGCCTACCCGACCCAGACGCTCCACCTCTTCAAGCAGCCGGAGCCGGCCAAGTCGGGCGCTTCGGGCTGAACAGGAACGGGTTATGCAGGCGGGCGCTCAGTATAGACCAGCCCCGCCGCCCCCGCCCGCGCCGGGAGGTAGCGCCGCACGGCGCCGGCCACGAGATCCACCTCCGCGATCTGAGCCACGCCGGCCAGACTCACCCACGCGGTCCGGCCCGAAGGCCCGAAGGCCAGTCCCGCCGGTCGGGCCGGGCCCCTCGCGGGAGACCCGTTCCCGACCTCGCCGGGGGGCACCGGAATCCGAGCGAGCAGCTCGCGGCGACCGGCGTCGAAGAGCCGGACCTCGTCGGCGGCCGGATCGGCAACCAACACCCGACTGCCGTCCGGTGAAAAGGCGATCCGACCAGGGCGGCCAGTGGCGGCGGTCGAGTCGACCACGGTCCATCGGGCCGCATCGATAACGTAGATCCGCCCGGTCTGGTTGCTCCCGACCCACACGACCGCTCCGTCGGGGCTCACCGCGATCGACTCGATTCCCGGAGCGACCGCCAGCGTGCGGGGTACGCCCGGACCCCCCAGATCGATGACCGAGACCGAGCCGGAGCCGGGGGTAGCCGTGTAGGCCCGGCGTCCGTCTCGGGGCGTCACCACCCACCGGCTCCCCGCCTGCTCGGTGGTAACGATCCGGAGGATCCGTCCGGACGGAATGCCGACCAGCAGAACCGAGCCGTCGGCGTCCGAGATCACCACCACGGTCTGGTTGTCGGGAAGAAAGCGAATGCCGGAGGGACGAGGGTGGCCGTCGAGCCGGATCCGGCGGGCCACCGTGAGGGTGATGAGATCGACGACGGTCAGGGAGCTCCCGCCCTCCGCCGTGCCCTGATCGGTCACCACCGCCCACCGTCCATCGGGTGACGCCGTCACCTCGCGCGGCGCCTGCCCGGTGGGCAGCGTCGCGAGGATCCTGGCCGCGCGGACGTCGACGACCGAGACGGTGCTTTCGTCCGGATTGGCGACCACCAGCACCGGCGCTCCCGCCGGTCGAGGGGAGGTGCTCAGGAGCCCCGCGACGAGCGCCAGGAGGATCGGCATGGGAGCCGTACCCGCTCCGATTCGACGGGGTTCCGCGGCGCGATCAGAGCTTCTCGTAGGTGCAGCCCCGCTCCTGCACCATCCCGATCATCATCGTGTGAGCCGGCACCACGATCACCCCCGGATTGAGGCCCGCCACCAACTGGGCCCGGACCTCAGCAACCGGGTGTCCGGAGTCGTGCGCGAGCCATCCGGCGACCCCGTTGAGCGCGTTGTTGCACTGCCAGAAGATCGCTCCCCGGGCTTGGAGCGCCGTAACGCTGTCGTCGCGCTTGGCGTCGGGGCCGTCACCCAGAAAGACGTTGCGGGTGGACCACTCACCCGTCCCGGGATCCTTGATCTTCCACTTCTCTCCCACCCCGTAGGCGCCCCAGAGCTCGTGGCCCGCGTTGATCGGAAAGCCGCTCCCGGCGATCGCGACCACGGCGTTGAGGTCCGAATCCGGGAGACGGAGCACGTCCCGCATCGCGTTCAGGTAATTCCGGACCGTCCTGAGCGGGTTGTCGCCGTCCTCCATCTTCCCAATGTCGAACACTTGCTTGTGCTTGCCGGTCAGCCGTTCGAGCCAGCGGAGATCCCACTCGTCGGATCGGGGAAGGGCTTCGGCCGAGCCGAGCGGCAGCGAGAGGGCGCCGGCCACGGCGGTCAGGGTCGCGAAGAAGGTGCGGCGGTCGGGACCGCGATTGGGAGGGGTCGCCATCGGGGTGCTCCCGGGCTCGAGGGAGGTCGCGCCCAGCCGGGGCGGTGGGCGGGTCCGTCGGGTGGAAGCTAATCCGCCGGGCCGGTCCCGGAACGGGCCGGGGTTGTCGGGCTCGCCGCGGCCGCTTTCATTCGGGGACCACGTCCACGATCCGGAGCGCCCATGCGACTGCCGACGGCGGGGCAGGCCTTCCTCTGCGTCCTCACAGTGGTCGGCGGGGGGACGCTGGCGGCCCAGACGCCGCCGACCGGTGCCCTCGCCCTGACCGGCACCACCCTCTTCGACGGCACCGGCGCGCCACCCAGGTTAGGAACCACCATCGTGATGCGCGACGGCCGGATCGCCGCCGTGTTCCCGGACGGCGCCCAGCCCCTTCCCGATAATGCCGAGCGCCGAGATGCCACCGGCCTCTGGGTGCTTCCCGGTCTGATCGATGCGCACGTCCACCTGGCCACCGACCCGAGCGGTCCGGACCGACGGGACCAAGTGCTGGGTCGGCTCGGCGCGGCCCTGAAAGGCGGCGTGGCCGGGGTCCGCGACATGGCGGGCGACGCCCGGGTCCTGGCCTCGCTCAGCCGCGACGCCCAGATGGGCGACATCGAGGCCCCGTGGATTCACTATGCCGCGATCTTCGCCGGACCCTACTTCTTCAATGATCCCAGAATCCAGGCGACCAGCGCGGGCGTTCCGATCGGGACCGCACCCTGGGCCCGGGCCGTGACCGACACGACCGACCTGCCCCAGGCGGTGGCGGAGGCGACAGGGGCCGGCGTCACCGGCGTCAAGTTGTACGCGGCCCTCGACGGCCGGCTGGCCGGCCGGATCATCGCCGAGGCCCATCGCCAGGGGCTCCGGGTCTGGGCCCATGCGACCCTCTTCCCCGCCCGCCCGTCGGAGCTGGTGGCCGCCGGGGCCGACGTCCTCTCGCACGCCCTCTACCTTGCCTGGGAGACGGTCACCGATCTTCCCACCTACGAACACCGGAGCCAGGTGGGGGCCGACGTGTCGCCCAACGATCCGGCGCTCCGCCGCCTCTTCGCCGAGATGGCGACGCGGCACGTGATGCTCGATCCGACACTCTGGGTCTACCAGCTCTCGCTCCAACACGACTCCTCGGTCGCCAATCGGCGGCGAGCCCGCCTCGCGGCCGACCTGACCCGGGCGGCGTACCTGGCCGGGGTGGCGCTGGTGGCCGGCACGGACGACATGGGCGGACCGACCGGACTTCCACACGTCCACGACGAGATGGAGCTCCTGGTGCGCGACGCCGGCCTCACCCCGACCGAGGCGCTCCTCGCCGCCACGGCCAACGGGGCCCGCGCGGCCGGTCTCGAGGCGAGCCATGGCACCATCGCCGTCGGCAAGGCGGCCGATCTCCTGGTGCTCCGCGCCGATCCGACGGCCGACATCCGGAACACCCGGGCGATCGCGTTCGTGGTGCACCGGGGACGGGTGCTGGACCCCTGAGCCGAGGCATCGCCTGGTGCCGCTCCCCGTAGTCGAGCCTTGGCCGGGCCGGGTCGCCCGGCTCGCGGGACGGGTCGCCCGGCTCGCGGGCCGGGTCGCCCGGCTCGCGGGCCGGGCCACGAGCCAGACCGCGGGCCGCCGATACGCCCTCGGGCGATGGGTCTTCCTCCGGGCGCTCGGCTTGGTCTACCTCGTCGCGTTCGTCTCGCTGGCGGTTCAGGTTCGGGGCCTGATCGGCCCGGACGGCATCCTCCCCGCCGGCGACTACCTGCGCGCCGCCCACCAACAGCTGGGGGCCCGGGCCTACTACTACCTCCCCACCGTATTCTGGCTCGGGAGCGGCGCGACGGCGCTTCGCCTCGCCACCGGCGCCGGCGCCGTCCTCTCGATCCTCCTGGTGCTCGACCTCTGGCCGGCCGCGACCCTCGCGCTCCTCTGGGTCCTCTATCTCTCGTTGGTCGTGGTCGGCCAGGACTTCCTGGCGTTCCAGTGGGATGCCCTGCTCCTCGAGGCCGGCATGCTGGCTGTTCTCCTGGCGCCCGGCAGGGTGCGCCCCCGCCTCCGCCAGACCGAGCCGCCGGCCCTCGCGATGCTGTTGGTCTGGTGGCTGGTCTTTCGGCTAATGTTCGAGTCCGGGGCGGTGAAGCTCACCAGCGGCGATCCGACCTGGCGGCATCTGACGGCGCTCGACTTCCACTTCTTCACCCAGCCGCTCCCGACCTGGACGGCCTGGTACGCCGCCCACACGCCGGAGTGGCTCAGGCGCTGGTCGGTGGCGGGAACCCTCGCGCTCGAGCTCGGGGCGCCGCTGCTGATCTGGCTCGGCCCGGTCGGGCGACGGCTGGCCTTCGTCGGGATCGTGTTCCTGCAGGCGCTGATAGTCGGAACCGGCAACTTCGCGTTCTTCAACCTGCTCACCGTGGCCCTCGCGGCGACGCTCCTCGACGACGACGCCTGGCGCAGGATCCTGCCCCGGCGCCTCACCACGAGGCTTGCCCCCGGCCCCGGACCAGAACCGGCCCCGCAAACCTGGTGGGCGGCGGGCCTCGGCCTGGGGCTCCTGGGGCTTGGCACGCTCACCTTGATCGGGACCTTCGTCCCGCCCGTCGGCCGGAGCGCGCCACTGGCCCTGGTGGACCCGCTCCGGAGCGTGAACACCTACGGTCTCTTCCGGGTCATGACCACCACCCGCGAGGAGATCGTGATCGAGGGGAGCGACGACGGCGGCGAGACCTGGAGGCCCTATCCGTTCCGCTACCAGCCCGGCGACCCGGCCCGGAGGCCGGCCTTCGTCGAGCCCTATCAGCCCCGGCTCGACTGGCAGATGTGGTTCGCGGCCCTGGCGGGCTACCGGGGCACCTCCTGGTTCCCGTCCTTGATGGCGCGCCTGCTCGAGGGCTCGCCGTCGGTGCTGGGACTGCTGGCGGGCAACCCCTTTCCCGACCATCCACCGCGGGCAATCCGGGCGACCCGCTACGACTACCGGTTTACCACCCTCGCCGAGCGGGCCAGGACCGGCGACTGGTGGGTCCGGACCCCGATCGGACCGTTTTCGCCCACCTTCTCGCTCCGCCGGTGAGTCGGAGCTTCGACGGCCGGCCCCGGGCCACGTCGCGGAGCCGGATCGTAAAGCCGGGCCGGACCACCGGCTCGGCGCCTTGCCCGACCGCCGGCACCGGATAGTGTTCGGTCGATGATCGAGCCCCGCCCACCCGCGCCCCGGCCATGCGCGCCCTGACCGCCACCCGCCCCGCCCCGACGACGGCGGGCGGGAGACGACTGGCCCGGGCCAGCACGCTGATCTGGACCGGGATCGCCGGGGTGGTCATCGCCCAAGCGTTCGTGCTACGGGGCCTCCGGCATTCGGCCGCCCCGATCTGGCCCGACCTGGCCGCCAAGCTGGTTCTCCTGGCGTGCTGGGCGGCCGCGACGCCCGCGATCATCCGCTCAGTCGCGCGGTGGCCCCTCCGCGGTGGGCGAGCCTGGCGCCACGCGGCCCTGCACCTCGTCCTCGGCGCGGGTTTCGTGGTGGCGATCAACCTGCTGATCCGGATTCCGGGACACGCCGGCCCCGGCAGGCTGGAACTGCCGGGGCTGGGGCGCGACCTGCTGGACGGGGTGACCTTCTACGGCCCGTTCGCTCTGATCGTCTACGGCACCATCGTGCTGATCGGGCAGTGGCTCGAGCTCCGCCGGCCAGCCGGAGACCCGGCCGGATCCCTTCCCGACCGGCTCCCGCTCCGGATCGGCGACGCCGTGCGGCTCCTGCCGGTGGCGGAGATCGATCACCTCGAGGCCGACGACAACTACGTCCGGGTCCACACCCGGGGCGAGGTGCACCGGGTTCGGGAGCGGCTCGCCGACCTCGAGGCCCGGCTCGACCCCGAGCGGTTCGTGCGGATCCACCGATCGGCGATCGTGGCGATCGCCCGGGTCAGCGCGGTGGTCCCCACCCGCCATGGCGACTGGGCCGTGGAGCTGGACACCGGCACCCGGCTCCGGGTGGCCCGGGGCCGTCGGCAGTTCCTGGAACGGGCGATCGCCGGACGGCGGGCGGATGCCTAACGCTCGCCTTCCGGCCGGTACTCGGCCATCCGATAGGCGGTGGCCGGATCGTCCAACGGCGAGCGGACCCACCCCGTCCCCGGCGCACCGCCGAACGACTTGACCCAGGTGGCCGCCAGCCCCCAGTCGTCGCGGCCGAGGACCTCGGTCACCTCGGCGGGCGCGATGCCCCAAGTGTCGAGCCAGTGGCCCGAGACGCCCCAGCGCTCACCCTCCGCGGTGGCGGCCACCATGCGTCGATCGAAGATCCCGCCGGCCATGTCCATCCCGAGCAACCGGCCCGGACGGTCCCAGTGGAACGCCTCCAACCCGCCGGCCAGCTTGCCGGTGGCCAGGTCGCGGGGGATGAGGAGCGGCGGATAGCGATTGGGCCACACCACCTTGCCGCCAGCGTCGAGGTAGCGCCGGAGAACCGACTCGGCGAGCGGCTCCGTGACCACGTTCGCCGGCAAGTCGTAGGTGGCCACGACCACCACGCTCGGCGCCCGATCGGCGACCCGAGCTTCGAGAAACGCCGCGAGCGAGTCCCCACCCACCGGCCGATATCCCCGGGCGACCAGACTCACGATCAGGGCCCGGGTCCCCGGCGCCGGCTTCCGCCAGCCCGACGTGTCGGCGAAGACCACCCGGTCCACCGGCGTGGCGCCGGTCCGGAGGGCGTAGACGCCGCCGTCCAGGCTCCCGACGATCACCAGATCCCCGGTGGGCACCGGCGCGCCGAAGATCCCGCCTTCGGTCTGGAAGGTCCAACGGATCGCGCCGGTGGTGCGATCGAGGGCGCGAAGCCGCCCTTCGCCGTCGCCGATGAACAGCAGCCCCCGCGCGAGGGCGGGCGACGACCAGGTAACGCCGGCCGGGGTGCGCCAGAGCTCGCGACCGGTCTCGGTGTCGAGCGCCTGGACGAACTGGGCGTCGGAGCTCCCGTCGTAGAGCACCCCGCCGTCGACCGCCGGTGAGGTGTTGATCCACGACACCTTCTGATCGTACTTCCAACGGAGCCCGCCCGAGTCGGCCGCGACGGCGTAGACGAGGCCGTCGCGGGCGCCGAAGTAGACCGTGCCGCCGGCCACCGCCGGCGAGCTCTGGATGGTGCGCCGGTCGAAGCCGAAGTTGCCGCTCTCGAGCGACGCCCCCAGGGTCTCGAACCGCCAGAGCCGGCGTCCGGTCGCCAGGTCGAAGGCATAGAGCCACCCGTCGGCCGATCCGACGAAGACCCTCCCGCCGGCGATCGCCGGCGTGCTCCTGATCCGTCCCTCCGTCTCGGCCGACCACCGGCGGGAGCCCGTCGCGGCGTCGACCCCGTAGACTTTACCGTCACCGGCGCCCATCACCGCCAGGTCGCCGCTCAGCACCGCCGACGCGATCCACTGGTCGCCGCTCTCCCGCCCCCAAGGGAAGGGCCGATCCGGACCGGTGTCGAACGACCAGATCCGGCTCCCGTCACCGGACCGAACGGCGAAGAAGCGACCGTCCCTGGTGCCGACGATCACCCGGCCTCCGCCGACCGCCGGGGACGAGGCGACCGGACTCCCCAGGTCCACCTTCCATCGCGGCCGCCCGGTCCGCCGGTCGAGCGCATAGAGCCAACCGCTGCCGCTTCCGATCCAGACCGTGTCGCCCAGCACGGCGGGAGAGGAGACGACCCCGCCGCCGGTCTCGAACCGCCACTGGAGCCCGATCAGCTCGGCTCCAGGGGTGGCCTCGTAGACGCCGGAGTGGGTCGGATCGCCCCGATACATCGCGGTCGGACCAGGGGATGTCGAGGACGGCGAGCCGGGGCCGCAGCCGGCCAGGAGCGCGGTCAAGGCGGTCGGCAGGAGTGAGATTCGCATGCAGGGACGACGATCCGCCCGCCGGGGGAGTTTCCGCCAACCTACTGCGGATCAAGGATTTGTGGCGAACGGCCGGAATCCGGGGGCGAGTTGCCGGATGGCGGGACCGCCCCCCTGCCGAGGTCCGGGACGAAGCTACCGGACCCGCTGCGCGGTGAAGGTGATCGTCGCCACGCTGCGCCAGGTCTCCACGTTGCCGGGTCCGTTGAGAACGAGGCGGTAGACGTAGGTCATCGTCCCGGTGGCGGTGTCGCCGGTGAAGGTGACGTCGGCCTGCCGGAGGTTGTGCGGGAAGCCGAGGTTGGGGTTCGCCACCTGCCAGCTCGTACCGGTGATCGAGCCGTCGGTCACGCTGCCGGACTCCGAGTAGAACTCGTTGAGCGTCCCGTCCGCCTGGCTCAGCCGGAACGGCTGGTGGGATTCGATCACCCAGTGGTTGGTGATCATCCCGGCGGCGGGCGGGGTTCCGCTCAATCCTGCCGAGCGAGATCCAGTTGGTCGCGAGCCGGGCCCGGGTGATCTTCGTCCCCTCGAGCAAGTCAAGCCCCTTCCGACCGGTGGCCGTGGCGACGGGGAGGTGGACCAGTCCCGCTTCGTTCGCACCGCTCTGAATCCGGACCCACATGAGGCTGTCGGTTCTCCAGCACTGATAGCAGATCTGCTGGTCGAATCTGGCAACCGGCGTGGTGAACTGGGTGTTGAACTGGACGTAGAGCGAGGTGAAGATCCAGGCCGGGAGAGCATCATCGACCATGGCACTGGTGCTGTCGCGCCCGAGCGGCGCGCCCAAGGCGTCGGTGACTTCGACCACGACGGCGTAAGTGCCCGGGCGGGTAAAGGTATAGGCCGCCGTGGTGTCACCGACCAGGTCGACGACATCGGTCACCCCACCTTCCGTGAACGTCCAGTGATAAACGGCGGTCGGCGGATGGGTGCCTCCGTTGACGACGGCGAAGGTCGCCAGAGAATCGGTGAAGAAGGAGGTGTCGCGGGGCGTGATCCGGGTGACTGGCGGCTGATAGGTCGTGACCACCCGGGCCAGGACCGCGAGTGGGTCCGACGCATGGAGAATGTCGAGGGTCACCTGGTACGGTCCGGCACCGGGGAAGGTATGGGTCACCGTCCCGGGGGCCGCCACCGTGACCACCGCGGTCCCGTCACCAAAATCCCACCGGTAGCGGGCATCCGTCGGCAGGGCCGGCCCGCCCGGCTGGGTCACCGAGAACGCCGTCGCCTGGGCTCCGACCACCGCGGCATCGACGTCAACGGCGAACTTGACCACGTCGATCCGCTGGAAGGCCAGCCACGATTTCCAGGTGCCGCCTCCCTCGAACATCCAGAGACTGACGCCGAGGTTCATCGCCAGCGAGCGGCCGCCGGTCCCCTGCGTCGCGACGTCGAGGAAGGTGCTGGATCCCCACAGATTGACGTTAGGCAGCCATCGGGTACCGGTCCACTGGTACACGTCGGCGCCCTGGAGCCCATCCGTGCCCATGGGCAGGGTGCTCTGCGGCGCGAACCGGTACTGCGGCATCGAGTACCAGATCCGGGTCGTGTCGCCCACCATGAAGATGGTATCGGGGCTGACGTAACGGTTCGGCTGGGAGTGGATCACGTCCCAGGAGCGGATGTGGCTGACCGGCCAGACGGCGGAGTACGGCTCCGGCTGGGTCGGCGGCAGAAGAGTCTCCTGGAGTCCCGTATAGGAGGCGTACCACAGGGCCGCGCTCATGTCCTGATGGGTGTAGGGAATGGTATAGACGATCGTCGGGTCGTAGGGGTCATGGTACGGCGTCATCCCGGCCGTAGTCCACCCGAGCCTATTCGGGCCGAGGACCGCCGGGTCGTAGACTCCGAAATACGAGCCGCCTGGCGACCACTCCGTCACCAGCACCATCCGGATATGCTGGCCGTCGGTCAGCAGCAGCGGCGTCGGGTATTGCTGCCCCACCAGCGAGTAGTAGAGCGCATTCCCCATCCCGCTCATGTACCCCGCGGGATCGGCCGCGTAGTAGGAGGCGATCCGGGCCCCGGCCTGGGGGCCGATCCACGCCGCGAAGTCCTTACTCAGGCCGGACGTGAGCATGATGTTGCGGGAGTTGCTCGCCGGAACGCCGAGGGCCCGGCTGTTGGTGTCGTAGATGCCCTGGCTCACGATCGAGTAGGCGCCGTAGGCCGCGATCACCATTCCGGCGTCGTTCCGGGTGGCGATCGCGGTCGAGAAGTCGGCGAACTCGAAGGTGTTCACCCCGAACCGGAAGGGCGAGACGTACGGGACGGAGGCCACTTGGTTGAACGGGGCATTCGCCGGCGCGATCGAAAACACCGCCAGGGTGAGGGTATAGCTGACCTGGCCGCCCGCCGCGGGCGCCCCGCCGACGGCGGCGTGAAGGTGCCAGTCGAACAGCCGGGTGGTGACGGGTGATCGCCACGTCCTGGCTCGCCATCTGGGGCCCCGTCACCTGCAGGGTCAGCAGCGGGAGCAGGGGCGAAACCGGGGCGACTGCCAGGGCCGCGGTCGGGGCCGGAGCGGGCGCGCGGATGGCACTGGCGGAGGAAGTCGGTTCGGGCAGCGACACGCCGAGGCTCGACCGGGTCGAGAGGGCGAAGTCGGCGCTACCGGTCACGGCGGACGCGGGCACCACGACCGTGAGGCCGTCAAACGGCGATCCGGGCCGCCCGTCCGCTTCGGCGCGACCGCCGTGCTCGTTCCGGTGGTGGTAGCGACTTCCACCATCGGCTCCGGCGGCGGCACCATGACCGTGTTGCGGGCGAGTCCGGCGACGGTGGCCACCACCGTGTTCCGTCCCTCGGCCGGCCCCAGCGACCAGTCACCGGCCGTTGCCACCCCGGCTGCGTCGGTCGAAGCGGCGCGAAGGACGCGGCCGAATCGGCTCATCGGATCCTGGTGAGGACGCCTCCGGGCAGACCGGACTCTCGACCGGCAGGCGAATATCCCGACCACGGCTCCTGTGTCTACCCGCCCCGGATCTCCCGCAAACCCCCATCGAGGGCGGTCGAGAGCAGTGCCACCGACTCGAGCAGCTGACGATTGGCAACTCGGCCTGGCGCCACGTTAGGACACGAGGTGGGTCAGGGCCAGGGGCCCACCGCCGCAACCTGGCCCCCGCCGGTCCGTAGGGCCTGCATGAATCGAATCGTCCGGTTGGCTTCTCAGATGACAGTTTCGCTGCTGGCCCTCGGCTGTCGGCGGGGAGGCGGCGCGCCGGTCCCGTCCGGCGCCCTGATCGACCTCGGCGGCCAGCGGCTCCACCTCGACTGCCGCGGGCGGGGCCGCCCAACCGTGCTGCTCGAAGCCGGGACCGGCGACGTCGCCGCGATCTGGGCGCTGGTGCAGGGCGAAGTGGCCGGATTCACCCGGGTCTGCAGCTACGATCGGGGCGGCTATGCCTGGAGCGAGCCCGGCACCCGGCCGCGGACCTTCGACCAGCTGGCTCTCGAACTCCACACCGCACTGTCCCGGGCGGGGGTTGCCGGGCCGTTTCTGCTCGTCGGCCAGTCATACGGCGGGCTCGTGGTGCGGGGATTTGCCCGACGCTACCGGGGCGAGGTGGCCGGGATGGTGCTGGTCGACGCGGTCCACGAGGACCAGCGGGTCGTCTACGGTGGCGATGTCCACCGGATTCGCGACGGGGCAACCGGCCGACCGTTTCCCGAGCCGCGGATCGGGCTCGACGTCGCTTTGATCGACTCGGCCCAGGCGATGGCCGCCGCCGCACCGCCGGCCGAGGCGGAGCCGCTCGAGCCACCGCTCGACCGATTGCCGGCCGGCGCGAAGGAGAGCTGGCGCTGGGCCGAAGGACAGCCGCTCCTGCAACTGGCCACTCGAGCCGAGCTTGACTGGTCGCCCGAAGAACTCGCCCGGATGCACCAGGAGCGCCTCGCCAATCGCGCCACCCTCGACTCGCTGCCGCTGATCGTCCTCGGCCGGACGACCGGCGGCTACCCGGATGGAATGAGCATCCCGGCCGACAGCCTCGAGCGGGAGCGGAAGGCGCTGCAGGCCGACCTCGCCGCGCTGTCGAGCCGGGGCCGGGTCCGGTTTGCTCCCCAATCGGGGCACAACATTCACCTGGAAGATCCAGCCTTCGTCGTCGCGGCGATCCACGAGCTGGTGTCGGGATCCAGCAGCGAGCACTCCAGAGCGATCCATGGCAGGTAACGACACTGGGGGCGCTGACACCGCCGGTCGGATTCGGTCGTCATTCGAGCGTCAGCGTTACATGGAGACAATCGGCGCGACGCTGCTCTCGGTCGAGCCGGGCCGGGTCTCGATTCGGCTTCCCTTCCGCGACGACCTCACCCAGCAGCATGGGTACCTCCATGCCGGCGTCGTGGGCGCGGCCCTCGACAGCGCCTGCGGGTACGCGGCCTACTCGATGATGCCTGAAGGCATGGCGGTCCTCACGGTCGAGTACAAGATCAATCTGCTGGCCCCGGCGGCTGGAACGGAGTTCGTCGCCACCGCCCGGGTACTCCGGGCCGGCCGGACGTTATCGGTGTGTACCGCCGAAATGGTCGCTCGATCGGCCGGCGGCGAGCGGACGATCGCGGCCATGCAGGCGACGATCATGGGGCTCCCGAATCAACGCGACCGCCGTGACTGACCCGGCGCCGACGGTCACCCGCCTCCGCCAACCTACCGCGGGTCAAGGATTTATCGCGTGCCGGTCGGCCAGCGCGTCCATCTGCTGCTGCCGCCGCTTGGCCCAACCCGGGAGACGGAGGGCGCCGGCTACGAACATCCCGACCCCGACGACCGCCAGAAATCCGGCTCCGGTCAGGCGTCCGGCGGCTTGGCTGCCGATCAACGCCACCCCCGCCAGCAAGGCGGAGAAGCCCGACATCATGAGACCCGTCCGCATCCAGACGGCGGCAGCCCCGTTTGTGGTTTTCAGCCTGAGCCGGTGTCCGGTAGCGGTCGGCTCCAGCAACGCCTGGAGGTTACCGTTGGTCCATTGGCGGAGCGATCCGTCGGTTCGGACCGTGCCTCGGGCATCGAACGTCTCCCGAAGGTCGATCACCAGCCGTTCCCAATCCTCGTCGCTGAAGCGGCGGCCCAGGTCGACCGTCCGGCCCACGCCGATCGGGAGGCCCAGAAACGTCCGCGGAGGCCGAGGCGCCAGAGCCACCGAACGGGCAGCCCGGGCCACCAGATCCGGAGCGATGCCCACCTCCTGCCCGATGTCCTGAAGCTGGGCCAGGGTCATCCCCTCGCGAGGCGCGGTCGGCGACCGGCCGGGCTGCTCGGCCTCGGCCGCCCGGGCGAAAATCTCGGCGGCCTCGTCCTCGGAAAATCGGCGCTCGGTCATGGCACCGATAAGATGGAGGAGGGCCGACCGCCAAGGCAATCCGTCGCGATCCCCAGGGCGGTCAGTCCCCGCTCCGGAGTGCCTCCACCGGATTGACCGCCATCGCCCGCCGAGCCGGGAGCCAGGTGGCGAGGAGCGAGACCGCGCCGAAGAGGGCGACCACGACGAGGTAGGTCAACGGGTCCGTCCCGGGCGTCTGGTAGAGCGCTTCCTCCAGGAAACGGGTGAGCGCCAGCGCGGCCGCGAGGCCGACGGCCATCCCGATCGCGGTCACGACCATGCCCCGCCGAACCAGCATCGCCATCACGGCGCCCGGTCGAGCGCCGAGGGCGAGCCGGACTCCGATCTCGCGGCTCCGCCGCACCACGGCGAAGGCGAGCACCCCATAGAGCCCCACGGTGGCCAGGACCAGGGAAAGCGCCGCGAACCCGGCGACGAGGGCGGTCCCGAACCGCGGCTCGGCCAGGGCCGCCGATCGCCGGTCGGCCACGCGCCGAACATCGGGAACCGGCAGGCTGGGATCGACCGCCCAGACGGCCTCCCGGATCGGCTGGGCGAGATCGGTGGAGCCAGCCGCCCGCACCAGCAGGGTCAGATCGGACCAGACCACCTGGTCGGCCGAGAGGAAGAGAACCGGCGGTGGGTCGGCCTCCAGATCGAGGTCGCGAATGTCGCCGACGACGCCGACCACGGTCCGAAGCGCCCCGGTGGTGCCCCCCAGTAGAGACGGCGGCCGATCGGGTCCCGGCCCGGCCAGAGCCGCTCGGCCAGCGTCCGGGTTATGACCGCGACCTCGGGCTGCCCTTCGTGATCCGCGTCGGTGAACCGGCGCCCCCGAAGCAGGGGGATCCCGGCCGCCTCGAAGTATCCCGTCGTCACGATCCGCCAGCCCGCGCGGAGGTAGCCCGACTCACGGACCTCGGTGGCCCGCTCCTCCGGGGTGACGTCGTTCACCAGATTGAGGTCGCCGAAGGGCGGCACGCTGGTGCCCCCGACGGCCACCACGCCTGGGATCGACCGCACCCGTCCGATCAGGCGATCGTACCCCTGGGCCGTCTGTCGCTCGCTCGGATAGCGGGCCGGCGGGAGCGAAAGCGGCACCGTCCAGACATGATCCGTGCCGAATCCCGGATCGACCCGTCCCAGCCGGACCAGGCTCCGGATCATGAGTCCCGCGCCGGCCAGCAACACCATCGCCAGCGCCACCTGGAGCGCGACGAGGGTCTCGTGAATGCGGCGATGGCTCCGAGGGGGACCCGCCCGGGCACCGCCCAGGGTCTCGCGAAGGTCCACCCGCGACGACTGGACCGCCGGGAGGAGGCCGAAAAGCAGGCTGGTCACCAGGGTCAGTCCGAGTGCGAACCCGAGCACCCGTGCGTCGAGCCTCACCTCGGCCAGGCGAGGCACGAGACCCACGCCCAGCGCCCGAACCGCTGCCAGCGCCGCCCCCGTCGCCAGGAGCCCGAGGCCCGTGCCGAGCGCCGCGAGCACCAGGCTCTCGACCAGCAGCTGGCGAACCACCCGTCGCCGCCCGGCACCGAGCGCGACCCGGACCCCAAGGTCGGTGCGCCGGGCCAGGCCCCGCGCCAGCATCAAGGTGGCCACCGTGACGCAGGTCATGAGGAGGAGAAAGCCCACCGCGCCGAAGAGGAGCCCGCCGACCCGCCGGAATTTGGGCCCCACCGCCCACTCGGTGAGGCCCACCATCCGGGTGCGCCAACCGGCGACGGCGGGGTCGATCCGGGCGATCTCGGCGGAAACCCGGTCCAGGTCGGCCGTGGCCTGCCCGAGGGTGACGCCCGGGCGGAGCCGGCCGACCAGGTCCAGCCAGTGATCGCCCCGGTCGCCGGCCGGGTGGGGTGCCAGCGGCACCCAGAGGTCGGCGTCGACCAAGGGAAAGTGGTCCGGCGCCACGCCGATCACCGTGAACGGCACGCCATCGAGCGCGAGCGTCGTCCCCAGCACGCCGGAGTCGCCGCCGAACGCCCGGACCCAGAACGCGTGGCCGAGCAGGGCGACGTCGTCACCCCCGGGACGGTCCTCGTCGGCCGAAAACGCCCGGCCCAGGACCGGCGCCACCCGGAGCGTCGGGAAGATCGAATGGCTGGCCGCGAGCACGGTCAACCGTTCTGGCTCCCCCTTCCCGGTCAGGCTCCGGTGATCGACCCGGTAGGCCGCCAGGTCCTCGAAGCTCCGGTTCCGGCCGGCGAAGTCGACGAAGTTGGGCTCGGAGGTCGTGAAGTCGGCGCCGTCCGGAGTGGTCTCCCAGACGTGGACCAGCCGCTGGGGGTCCGGAAAGGCGAGCGGCCGGACCAGGACGGCGTCGACGACGCCGAAGACCGTGACCGCACTCCCGATCCCGAGGCCCAGGGTCAGGACCGCGGCCAAGGCGAAGCCGGGCGCGTGCCGGAGGGTTCGGAAGGCATCCCGAACGTCACGACCGAGATCGTCAATCCACCGGAAGCCGCGAGCGTCGCGCACTCCTTCCTTGAACCGGTCCACCCCGCCGAAAGCCAGCCGAGCCGCGCGCCGCGCCTCGGCCGGGCTCAGGCCGCGGGCCTCGAGCTGCTCCTCCTCCATCGCCAGGTGAAAGGCGACCTCGTCTTCCATCGCGGCCTCGGCCCGTCCCCGCCAGAGGAACGCTTCGATCCGCCTCCACCAACCCCGCAATCGGTCCATGACGCCCCCGTCCTCAGCCGGCGCCCAGAATGAGCTCGACCGCGCGGACGTAGCGCCGCCAGCCCTCTGTCGCCTGGACAAGGGCCTGCCGACCGGCCGCGGTGAGGCGGTAGTAGCGGGCCCGGCGGTTCTCCTCGGTCCGGAGCCACTCGCTGTCGATCAGCCCCCGCTGCTCGAGCCGTTGGAGCGCCGGATAGAGCGACCCCTGCCCGACCTGGAGGAACTCCTCGGAGATCTGCTGGATCCGCTGGCTGATGCCCCACCCGTGAAGCGGTTGGGCCACGAGCGTCTTGAGGATCAGGAGATCGAGCGTCCCCCGGAGGACGTCGCTGGCGGACGGTTGAGGCATGGCGGCTCCCGTACGGTGTCGGCTTCCGACAATACTATACCGCCGGCTTGTGTCGAAAGTCAACACAACCGGCCGGCCGCCCCGGAAGACGAAACGGGGGACGCCGAAGCGCCCCCCGTCCGTCCCCCGTCCAGCGGTCGGTCCGTCCTACTGGACCGCGTTCACCATGTCGAAGATCGGCAGGTACATCGCGACCACCATGCCGCCCACGATGACGCCGAGCACCACGATCATGATCGGCTCCATGAGGGAGAGCAGGGCGCTGACCGCCACGTCGACCTCGGCGTCATAGAAGTCGGCGATCTTCGACAGCATCTCGTCGAGGCCGCCCGTCTGCTCGCCGACGGCGATCATCGAGATCACCATGGGCGGGAACACGCCCGAGGTCTGGAGCGGCCCGGCGATCGTTTCACCGCCGGCGATCGAGGCCCGGGACTGCATCACGGCGTCGTGGATGACCCGGTTGCCGGCCGTCTTGGCCGTGATCTCGAGGCCGTCGAGGATCGAGACGCCGGACGAGATCAGGGTGCCGAGCGTCCGGGTGAACCGGGACACGGCGGACTTCCGGAGCAAGTCGCCGAGGACCGGTGACTTGAGCAGGGCGCCGTCGATCTGTTTCCGGCCGTCGTTCGTGGCATAGTACTGACGGAAGCCGAAGGCGCCGGCGCCGATCGCGAGCAGGATCGCCCACCACCATTCGATCAGGAGCTTCGAGGCCCCGATCACCACCTTGGTGGGGAGCGGGAGATCCATGTTCACCGAGGCGAACATGCTCTCGAAGGTCGGAATCACGAAGATGAGGAGTACGGCGATGGCGATCACCGCGACCGAGATGATCACGGCCGGGTAGACCATCGCGCCTTTGACCTTCCGGATCAGGGCGTCGCTCTTCTCGAGGAAGGTGGCGAGACGGAGGAGAATCGTGTCCAGGATACCGCCCGCTTCGCCGGCGGCCACCATGTTCACGTAGAGGTCGGGGAACGCCTCGGGGTGCTTCCGGAACGCGTCGGCCAGGGTGTTACCGGCCTCGACGTCGTACACCACCTGCTTCACGACCTCTTTGAGGCTCGCGTTCTCGGTCTGCTGGGCCAGGATGTTGAGCGACTGGACCAGCGGCAGGCCGGCGTTGATCATCGTCGCGAACTGTCGGGTGAAGATCACCAGGTCGCGGGTCTTGATTCCCTTGCCGGGAAGCTTGAAGGAGAACTGCTTCGGCTGCTCCCGGACGCTACCAGGATCATCCGGTTCCGCTTCAGATACGCCATCACCTCGTCCCGGGTGGGCACGTCGAGCGTGCCCTTCAGGATCTGCCCGTTGGTGGCGTTCTTCGCGGTGTACTCGTAGACGGCCATGATGCCTCCCCGACCTCGCGTTCGGCGTTAGCGCCGAGATCCGTTTCGCTCGCGTTGGCACTTCGCCGATCGGCTTATCGTCGAGCGGACGCTCGCCGATCATCCGGAGAATTCGTTCTGTTCGGGGCAGACCCGGAGGCACTCTTCCTTGGTCACGTCCCGGTTCATGTACAGCTGGTAGAGCGCGTCGTCCATCGTCTGCATCCCGTATTTCTTGCCCGACTGGAGCGCGGAATAGATCTGGTGGATCTTGTCGTCGCGGATCAGAGCCCGGATGGCGGGCGTCGCGACCATGATCTCGCAGGCCATGACCCGGCCCTTGCCCCGGGAGCGCTGGAGCAGCCCTTGGGTGACGACGCCCTCGAGCACGAAGGCCAGCTGCGCCCGAACCTGCGACTGCTGGTTGTGCGGGAAGACGTCGATGATCCGGTTGATCGACTCGGCGGCCGAGTTGGTGTGCAGGGTGGCGAGGACCAGGTGACCGGTCTCGGCAATGGTGAGCGCCGAGGCGATCGTCTCGAGATCCCGCATTTCGCCGACCAGGATGACGTCCGGATCCTCTCGGAGCGCGTACTTGAGCGCGTTGGAGAAGCTCTTGGTGTCGGTCCCGATCTCCCGCTGATTGACGATACAGCTCTGGTGGCGGTGGATGAACTCGATCGGGTCTTCGACCGTGATGATGTGGCTCCGCCGCTCCTTGTTGATCTTGTCGATGATCGCGGCCAAGGTGGTCGACTTACCCGACCCCGTCGGACCGGTCACCAGGATCAGGCCCCGCGGCCGCTCGGCCAGCTTGGCGACGATCGCCGGCAGCCCGAGGTCGTCGAAGGTCCGGACGCTGAAGGGAATCATCCGGAGCACCATGGCCACGCAGCCCCGCTGCTTGAATACGTTGCCTCGGAACCGGGCCAGGTTCTGGATCCCGAAGGAGAAGTCCAGCTCGTCCTCCAGCTCGAAGCGCTTCTTCTGCGCCTCGGTCAACACCGAATAGGCCAGCTGCAGGGTGTCCTTCGGGCTCAGAATGTGGTCCACCGACGAGTCGCAGATGTCGCCGTCCACCCGGAGCTTCGGCCGCTCCCCCGCGGTAACGTGCAGGTCGGACTGGCCTCCTTGTCGATCATCTCCTGAAGCAGGGCCCTGAGATTGAGCCGGGTCCGGCCGTCGGACGAGGACGAGACCACCGAGCCGGTTTCCGTCGCGAGATTGAGATCCGTCATGCCGAAGTCTCCTTGACGACTTCCTCGAGCGTGGTCACGCCCTTTTCGATCTTCTTGAGCCCGTCCATCCGCAGCGTGAGCATGCCGTCCTTGACGGCCTGCTCCTGCAACTCGGCCACCGACGCCCCCCGCAGGATCATCCGCCGCAGCTCGTGGGTCATGGCCATCACCTCGTAGAGACCCGCCCGGCCCCGATAGCCCGTGCCAGTAGCACGCTTCGCAGCCGGTACCCTTCTGGAACACCAGGGCTCGAGCGGCGTCAAGATCCGTGCCCAGGGCCTTGAGCTCGTCGTCCTTGTACCGGTGGGTCGTCTTGCAGTGGGCGCAGATCCGGCGGACCAGCCGCTGGGCCACGACCAGATTGACGGCGCTGACACGTTGAAGGGCTCGATCCCCATGTCGATCATTCGGGTGATCGTGCTGGGCGCGTCGTTGGTGTGGAGGGTCGAGAGCACGAGGTGGCCCGTGAGCGCGGCCTTGATCGCGATGCTGCCCGGTCTCCAGATCCCGGATTTCGCCGATCATGACGATGTTGGGATCCTGCCGGAGGAACGCCCTCAGCGCGGCGGCGAAGGTCAGGCCGATCTCCGTTGCGCACCTGGACCTGGTTGATGCCCATCAGGTTGTACTCGACCGGGTCTTCCGCGGTCATGATGTTGGTGTCGATCGTGTTGATCCGGCTGAAAGCGCGAGTACAGCGTCGTCGTCTTACCGGAACCCGTCGGGCCGGTGACCAGCACCATGCCGTACGGGTTCAGGATGGCCCGCATCAGATCTTCCTCGGCCTTGATCTCGAAACCGAACTTGGTCAGATCGAGCGTCAGATTGCCTTTGTCGAGGATTCGGAGCACGATCTTCTCGCCGAACAGACACGGGCAGGGTCGACACTCGGAAGTCGATGACCCGGTTACCCATCTTCAGCTTGAGCCGGCCGTCCTGCGGCACCCGCCGCTCGGCGATGTTCAGGGCCGCAGAGAATCTTGATCCGCGAGATCAAGGCGGCCTTCATCCGGATGGGCGGCTTCATCACCTCCTGAAGGACGCCGTCCACGCGGTACCGAACCCGCATCTCGTGCTCGAAGCACTCGATGTGGATGTCGGAGGCGCCCCGCTTCACGGCATCGGTCAGGATGCCGTTGATCAGCTTGACGACCGGCGCGTCGTTGATCTCCGCCTGACCGACCTGTTCGTCGTCTTCGTCGTCGTCGACCGCTCCAGATCGTCGGTGAGCCCGAGACCCTCCATGTCCTTGAGGATGTCCTGGAGCTGAGCCGACTGGTCGCTCGCGTCGTAGTACTTCTCGATCAGGTTCCGGAGGGTGTACTCACCCGCCAGCACCGGGAAAAGATCGAACCGGGTGATGAACTTGAGGTCCTGCAGCAGGCCGTTATCCGACGGATCGGCCATGGCCACCGTCAGGGTCCGGCCCTCGCGCTTGAGCGGCAGGACGACGTGCTTCCGGGCGACGTCGGCCGGAATCGAGCTTGAGGATCTTGCCGTCGACCTCGAAACGAGTCAGATCGACCGCCGGCATCCGGTGCTGCCGGGCCAGAACTTTGGTGATCTCGACTTCCGGGATCAGCCCCAGCTTGATCAGCACGTAGCCCAGGCGATGCCCCGACGACTTCTGCTCGGTGAGGGCCTGCGTCAACTGCTCCCGCGTGACGAGGTTCTCCGAAAGGAGAATCTCGCCCAGCCGGTCGCCAATTCCTGGAGTCACCGCTACGCTGGCCATCGGGTTTCGAGCGCTCCCGCGTTCAGAAACGGAGGATCAGTCCCCTTTGCAAGGATTTGCGCCGATCCAGCCTGGGGGACGGGACCCCCTGTTTCCAAACCGGTGCCAAAACGAGCTATCGGCTCACCGGACCGTAACTTGAGGCGCCAGTTGACGTACCAGACGGCGACTCAGACCGGGCACTTTTTCCAGGTCCTGAACCGACGCGAATGGCCCGTTGCCTTGGCGATATGCCACAATGGCCCTGGCACGAGCCTGGCCAATGCCCTTGAGCGTCGTTAACTCCTCTAACGATGCGGAGTTGACGTTGATTGGAGTGGGTCCGGACCGGTCAGCTCGTGGGTTCCCCTGAATGACCGGCAGATTACGCCGGTCGATCACCCGAACGGGCGGCCCGGCGGTCGGCGACGGGGCCCGATTCCGGCCCCGACCGGCACGCCCGGCGGCCGGACGCCGGGCCCGAGCGCGAATCGTATCGCCGAGCGTGACCAGGCTGTCGATCGATCGGAGGAGCACCGGTCCGACACCCGGAACCCGATCGACCTCCGCCAGGGAGACGAAGCCCCCCGCCTCGTCTCGAGCCCGCACGATCGCCCGGGCCAGCGCCGGCCCGACCCGGGGAAGTCGGCCGAGCTCCTGGGCGGAGGCGTGGTTGAGATCTACCCGTTCGCCCCTGCCTAGCGGGCGGGCCAGCCGAGCGCCGGCGGCCCGATGACGATCGAGGTCGTTGGGTGGTGCCTCGGCCAGCCCGGCGAGAGCTGCAGGCGGGCCATCGGATCGGGGACTCAGGAGCCGAACGCCGTGACCGGCGATCCCGAGTCCGAGGAGTAGCAGCAGGGCGTTGCGTTCTCGGGTTTCCATGGTGCCAAGGTGGCCCGCCCGCAGTCCCGCCACCGAACCCGCTTTATGCAGCGAGGATCCGAATTCCGCGAATCACTGCGGCCGGAGAATAAGTCGTTCTTTGGTGGGTACTTGCGGCTATCGTCCCTGAAGCCGGACCACGGCGAGCATCACGTCGCCCACGGCTTTGAGGGCATCCGCCGACAGCTTGTCGATGGTATCGGCCTGGGTGTGCCAGGGCGGGTAGCCATTGGGGATGTCGGGAATGATGTCGATGGCCCGGATCCCGGCCTTCTGGAGAGGGATGTGGTCGTCGGTCACCGAGCCGCCGTTCTCGGGCAGGAACACGTTGCCGTATCCCAGGCGTTCGGCGGTGGTCCAGACCAGGTCGACCGCGTCGGGCGCGGCGACCACGGAGTAACCTTCTTTCTGGAACTGGGTCGCCCGGCCGCCGACCATATCGAGCAGCACGGCGAACGTCGGTTTCGGTCCGGGGAGCTGGTGAGCGGCGTAATACTTGGCGCCGATCAGCACGTCGGCCTGATCGCCCTCGAAGGAGCCGTAGTCCTCTCCGTCGACGAAGAGGAGGTCGACGCCGATCGTGGGAGGGGTCTTCCGGAGGGCGTCGGCCATCCCGATGAGCACGGCCACGCCGGAGGCGCCGTCGTTGGCGCCGGCGATGGGCCGGTGGACCTTGGCCCCGGTGTCGGCGTCGGCCCGGGGACGGGTGTCCCAGTGGGCCACGAACAGCAGCCGCTGGGTCGCGCTCGGGTTGAACCGGGCGATGAAGTTCACCATCGGGAGCGAGTCACCGTCTTCGGTTCGGTGGGTCCATCGCTGCACGACGACGGTATCGGATCGGGTCCGGAGCAGACTGTCGAGCCACAAGGTCATCTGCTGATGGCCCGGGGTGCCGGGCACCCGGGGACCGAAGTCGACCTGGGTTCGAGCGTAGGCGAGGGCGGCTGGGCCGTCGAACTCCTTGGCCGGCGGCGGGGCGTTTTGGCATCCGACCAACAGCGAGCTCAGGAGAGCCAGGCGGAGAGTCATCGGCTCAACGTAAGCACCGCGCTCAGGCGGAGCAACGTGAGGCCGGGGGGCCGAGCGGGCCCACCGGCAGCCTTGCCCGCCCTCCCCCGCCCTGCTCTTTTTCCCGGATGCGCCTCCTGCGCCGACACATCTTCCGGTCGCTCGCCGGCCCCTTTCTGTTCTCGCTTGGGGCGCTGACCGGCCTCCTGATGATGAACACCCTCGCCAAGCGGTTCGGCGACCTGGTCGGGAAGGACCTTCCCTGGCAGGTCATCGCCGAGGTGCTGGTCCTGAGCATTCCGTTCATCATTGCCCTCACCCTGCCGATGGCCGTGCTGGTGGCGGTCCTCTACGGCTACAGCCAGCTCGGCGCCGACAACGAGATCACCGCGATGCGGGCCAACGGGGTGAGCGTGGCGCAGATGCTCCGGCCCGCGCTCCTGGCCGGCCTCGCGCTCACCCTGACCAACTTCATCTTCGTCGATCAGATCCTGCCCCGGACCAACGCCCGACTCCGGAACCTCCAGAGCGACATCGGCCACAAGAAGCCGGCCTTCCAGATGCGGGAGCAGGCGATCAACGAGCTCCAGCCCTATTACATCTGGGCGAGCCGGGTGTTCCCGGGCTCGGGGCGGCTCCGCGACGTGCAGGTCTACGACCTCGGGATCAGCGACGGGCGCCGGGTGATCTACGCCGACAGTGGGATCATGGCGTTCAACGAGAAGCAGACCGACTTGATCTTCCGACTCTTCGACGGCCGGGTCAACGAGTTCAAGACGGTGGAGCCCGGCCGGATCCAGGTGACCCGCTTCACCCAGAACACGGTCCGGGTCCGGGACGTCCAGAACTTCCTCCACCGGAACCTCGAGAACTTCGAGCGGGGCGACCGTGAGATGACCACCTGCGAGATGATGGACCGGGTCACGGCGTCGGAGCGTACCGCGGTGCGAGCCGCCGCGACCCGCCGGCTCCTGGTGGACACGGACCTTCGGGCCCTGATGGGCCTGATGCACTCCGGGCTGCCCGTGGTCAAGCCCGACAGCGCGGTGGCGCCGCACTGCGGCCTCTACCGGAAGCTCGAGCGGGCGATCGGGCGCCTGATCCTCCCCGAGGTGGCCGAGGCGCAGGGGCCGGTCCAGCGGCCACCACCACCCCCGCCCCCCCCGCCCGCGGTCCAGGCGAAGGCCGCGGCGCCGGTGGTGATCGACACGGCGACCCACGCCGGCGTTCCGGCCCCCGGGGCGATCGTGTCCAGCCTGACCGAGGTGGTGACCGCCCGCCAGGAAGCGATCTCCGCCCAGCGGGCTGCGGACGCGTTCCGGGTCGAGATTCACAAGAAGTACACCATCAGCGTGGCCTGCTTCACCTTCGTCCTGATCGGCGTCCCGCTGGCCCTCCGATTTCCCCGGGGCGGGATGGGCCTGGTGATCGGCGGCGGACTCACCATTTTCGCGATCTTCTACGTGAGCCTGACCGCCGGCGAGAGCCTGGCCGACCGCGATCTCGTCAGTCCGGCCCTGGCGATGTGGTTCCCCAACGCGGTCGTCTTCCTGGCGGGCGTCTTCGGGCTCTTCAAGGTCCGCCGCGAATTCGGCTCGACCCGGGGCGGCGACGCGGCCGACCTGATCGAGTCGGTGAAGGCCTTCTTTCGACTTCGCCGCCGGGCGCGGAGCTGAGCGGGCCGATCGATGCGGATTCTCTCCCGCTACGTGCTGACCCAGTGGCTCAAGATCTTCCTGCTGGCAGGGATCGGACTGCCGGTCGTCTCGGTCCTGGTCTACCTCACCGACAAGCTCAACCGGCTGCTCGACCGGGGCCTGACCCCGGGAGCGATCGCCTTGAGCGGCGTCTTCGCGCTGCCCTGGAACGTGGCCCAGATGCTTCCGGCCGCCGCGCTCTTCGCGACGGTGTTCACGGTGGGGCCCCTGAGCCGCCACTCGGAGCTTACCGCCGCCAAGGCGGGCGGCGTCAGCTTCCACCGGCTCATGTTCCCGCTCTTCGTGGCCGCCCTGCTCTCCGCCGGGGCGACCTTCTGGATCAGCGAGGTGGCCACCGAAGCGACGGCGCGGCAGCTCGAGCTCGAAAAGGAGCGGGTGGCCCGAAACCAGACCACCCGGTACAACTTCGTCTACCGCGCCGACGACGGATGGGTGTACTCGATCCGGCTCCTCGACACCCGTCGCCAGACGGCGCAGATGGTCCTGCTGGAGCGCCCCAGCGCCCGGGCCGGGTTTCCGAACCTGGCCATCTGGGCGGACAGCGCCAAGTGGAACGACTCGACCGGCCGCTGGCAGCTGATCAACGGGTCCAGCCACTTCCTGGGCGACAGCACCAAGACCGAGACCTTCGCGTACACCAAGCTGACGATGGCCTCGTTCGACGAGCCCCCCCGGTCCCTCCTGATCGAGCCCAAGCGCCCCGAAGAGATGGCGTACGCGGAGCTGGCGGAGTACATCCGGACGCTGGACCGTTCCGGCAACGACGTGAAGAAGCTCCAGGTCGATCTCGCCATCAAGCTGGCGCTGCCCGCGGCGTGCATCGTGATCGTCCTGTTCGGCGCACCGCTCGCCGTGTCGAACCCGCGGGCCGGGGCGGCCTGGGGGATCGCGATCAGCATGGGCACCACGGTGCTGTACCTGCTCTTGATCAATCTCTCCAAAGCGGTCGGCGCGACCGGCCTGGTCGACCCCACGCTGTCGGCCTGGATCCCGAACCTCTTCTTCGGGGTGGTTGGGATCTGGCTCCTGGCCCGAGTGAGGACCTGAGGCACCGTCCATTCGTGTCCCAAACGTGACCGTTTCATGATCGACCCTCGGGATCTTGGATCGTCGCCTGTTCTGGTGCTTGCGGCCCGCCGGAACCGGGACGACATTTACGCCGATCCGACGGCGGTTTGGCCCGGATCGACAGCCCATTTATTTGAGGATCTTGAGGAGAACCGATGAAGCGACTGAGGCAATTCGCGGCCCGCATGTCTGCGGTGGTGCTCGTCCTGGGCGTACTTCCGGCCAGCGCCCGAGCCCAGGGCGTCACCACCGGCGCCGTCCGAGGGCAGGTCACGGATAGCGCCGGGCACGGCATCGCGGCGGCGGTAGTCACCCTCGTCAACACCGAGACCGGCCTCCAGTACCGCGTTACGTCGCGACCCAACGGCCAGTACGCGATCGAGAACGTCACCCCCGGCGGCCCCTTCACCCTCGACGTCCGGGCGATCGGCTATCGCCCCGCGTCCGAACCGGTCGCCCGGGTCACGCTCGGTCAGGTCGTCACCATGAACGTGCGGATGGTGCCGACGACGGTGACCCTGAGCGAGCTGACCGTGACGGCCGAGGGCAACCCGCTCCTCTCGCGGGCCCGGACCGGGCCGGCGGTGGCGGTCTCGGATTCATTCATCCGGCGCCTGCCGACGCTCTCGCGGACTTTCACCGACCTCCTCAGCATCTCGCCCCAGACCAACGGCAACTCGATCGCCGGACAGAACAACCGGTTCAACAACATCCAGATCGACGGCGGGGTGAACAACGACCTCTTCGGCTTGGGTTCGACCGGCACGCCGGGCGGCCAGGTCAGCGAGCGACCGATCTCACTCGAGGCGATCAAGGAGTTCCAACTCCTGATCGCGCCGTACGACGTCCGCCAGGGCGGATTCACCGGCGGCCTCATCAACGCGATCACCAAGTCGGGCACCAACACCTTCCATGGCTCGGCCTTCTTCTTCGGCCAGAACCAGAGCTTCCAGCGCGACTCGGTGGACCGGGGCCCGCTGGGGAGCGACATCCTGACCGATTTCCACGAGTATCAGTACGGCGCGACCCTGAGCGGCCCGATCATCCGGAACAAGCTCCAGTTCTTCGCCGCCGGCGACTGGAAGAGCCGGTCGTCGCCGTTCTCGCAGTATCTCCAGGGCGACAACACCATCGACCAGGGCGCCTTCGGCGTGACCCTGGCGCAGGCCGACAGCGTCGCCAACTGGGCCACGGCCAACGGCCTGGGCGATCCCGGCTCGGCCGGCCAGGTCAACCGCGACTCGCCGGACCACGACATCTTCGTCAAGGTCAACGGGCAGCTGAGCCCCAGCAGCCAGATCGAGATCTCCTACAACGACGTCAAGGCGAGCGACGGCAGCCTGATCCGAAGCTCCTCGTTCTCCGGCTTCCGAAGCGGCTATGAGCTCGGGAACGCGGGCTACACGATCAACAACACCACCCGGACCGCCCGGGTCCGCTACAACGCGGTCCTCGGGAACGGCTTCACCAACGAGCTCCTGCTCGGCTACCAGCGGATTCGGGATCTCCGGAATCCGGGGATGAACACCCCCCTGATCTTCGTGGGCACCGGGAGCGCCGTGGCGATCGGCGCCGAGCGGTTCTCGCAGGGCAACGTGCTGAAGCAGGACGTGTACGAGCTGACCGACAACCTCACCTTCGGGCGAGGCTCGCACCTGATCACCGTCGGCACCCACAACGAGTTCTTCAAGTTCTACGATCAGTTCTTCCCGGGCTCTTACGGGGTGTGGGGTTTCGCCAGCGCGGCGGACCTCTACGCCGGGACGCCGAACCACTACGAGATCGCCCTTCCGCTCCGGGAGAACGGCCCGCTGGCAGAGTTCAAGGTGAACCAGCTCGGCCTCTACGCCCAGGACGTCTGGAGCGTGACCGACAAGCTCTCGGTGACCTACGGGCTTCGAGTCGACAAGCCCCTGCTGCCGACCAAGCCCGACGCGAACCCGGACCTCGCGGCGGTCAACTTCACCCACAACGACGGGACGACCGACGTGGTCAACACGTCAGACTTCAGCACGGCCTGGCTGATCTCGCCCCGACTCGGCTTCAACTTCGACATCAAGGGCGATCAGTCGGCCCTGCTCCGCGGCGGGGTGGGCGTCTTCAGCGGCCGACCGCCCTACGTCTGGGTCGCGAACGCGTACGCCAACTCGGGCCTGACCCAGGCACTGCTGTCGTGCAACGGCGCCGCGATCCCGACCTTCACGCCGGAGCTGGCCAACCAGCCGACCTCGTGCGCCGGCGGCGGGTCGGCCAATCCGCCCACCCCGTCGATCGTGTACTTCGACCACAACTTCAAGTTCCCCCAGACGCTCCGCGGCTCGCTGGGCTTCGACAAGAAGCTCCCCTGGAACATGGTCGGCACGGTGGACCTGCTCTACACCCGGACCCTGAACCAGTTCTACCTGAACGACGTCAATCTGGTCGGCGTGCAGCGGACCGAGTCGGGCGAGGGCGGGCGGAGTCAGTACGGCACGCCGGGAACGCCGAACGGGTCGGGGATCGCGTCGACCATCCGGCCGACCCGGATCACCACCACGGCCAACGACGTGATCCGGCAGTCGAACTCGAGCGGTGACCGGTCGTACTCGGCCACCTTCCAGCTCGACAAGCGGTTCAGCGAGGGCGTCTCGTTCAACGCCGGGTACACCCACTCGAGCACCAAGGACCGGGAGTGCCTGACGTCGAGCATCTCGAACTCGAACCTCCGGTTCGCGGTCCTCGAGGGCCTGCTGGCCGACCGGCCGCTCGCGACCTCGTGCTTCGACGTGCCGAACAAGATCGCGCTCACCGGGATCTTCAACATCCCGCTCGGGTTCCAGGCCTCGCTGACGTACGTTGGGGCCTCCTCGACGCCGTTCACCTACACCGTGAACAACGATGCCAACGGCGACGGGCTGAGCGGAAACGACCCGATCTACGTCCCAACCAGCGCCTCGGACATCACCCTCCGGACCCCGTCGGACTGGACCACGCTGAACGACTACATCAGCAGTGAGCCCTGTCTCGACAAGGCGCGCGGCACGCTCCTCCATCGGAACGCCTGCCGCGGCCCCTGGCAGAGCTTCATCAACGCCCGGCTGACCAAGGTGGTCGAGATGGGGTCGCTCTTCTCGACGATGAAGGGACAGGCGCTGGAGGTCTCGCTCGACGTCTTCAACCTGCCCAACCTGCTCAAGTCGAGCTGGGGCGTGGTGCGTTCCACGACCGGGTTCGAGAATCAGGCGATCCTCAATCAGACCGGGTACGACGTCGCCAACGATCGGGGCCAGTACAGCCTGATGAACATGACCAGCCGGAATGGGGTGATCGCCAACAGCTCGCGATACAAGCTGCTGCTGAGCGCTCGCTACACGTTCTGATCCGACCGGTTCCGACCAACGACGCGGGGGGCCCAACCGGCCCCCCGCGTTGCCTTCGGGCGACTTCCCCGGGCCTCGGTGGCCGGGGGGGGCGGTGAGATCAGGCGGGCGCCCGGGGGCCCCGAAAAGCAGCGTAGTACACGGGGATGCCGACCCCGATGATCAGGAAGGTGATGCCGGTGTTCACCGGGTCGGTAATCAGGGCATTGACGACCATGGCGGTGGCGGCCAGGAAGAAGACGATTGGGACCACGGGGTAGCCGATGGTCCGGTACGGCCGTTCCGCGTTCGGGGCCCGCTTCCGGAGCACGAAGACCCCGAGGATCGCCAGGATGTAGAAGGGCCAGATCCCGAGCACGAACCGGTCGGCCAGCTGCTGGAAGTCATTGAACATCACGTACGCGACGCCGAGGATGGCGGCCAGCCAGATGGCCACGGAGGGCGTCGTGTAGCGGGGCGACACCCGCGCCACGCCCTTGAAGAAGAGCCCCCGGTCCGCCATGGCGAAAAAGATCCGGGGATTGGTGAGCATCGAGCCGTTGAGGGTCCCGAAGCACGACACCATGACGATGGCGGCGATGACCGCCCCGCCCGCCCCACCAAGCAGGGGGATGCGCTCCGCGGCCCGGGTGGCGATGATGGCCGAGCTGGGCTGGGCCATCTCGGCCACGGGCACCAGATAGATGTAGGCCGCGTTGAGCAGGAGGTAGATGGCGATGATGGCCACCGTCCCGCCAATCAGGGCCAGGGGAAAGTTCCGGCTCGGGTTCTTGAGCTCACCGCCCATGTAAGAGAGGTCGGCCCAGCCGTCGTAGGCCCACATCACCGACACCAGGGCGGCGAAGATGGCCGAGAAGGTCACCGGCATCGGCGGGGTGGCGATGGTGCTCGCCCCTGCCGACGAGGAGAAGTTGGCCCAGCTGCCCTGGCCCACCGCGAAGGCCAGCAGCACCAGCCCGACCATCCCCGCGTATTTGGCCACGGTCGCCACGCCGACCACCCGGGCCGCGTGTCGGACCCCGAGATAGTTGATGGCCGCGACGACCAGGATGGTCGCGGCCGCCGCGATCCGGATCTGGAGGGGCGAGAAGTGGGTGAAGTACCCCAGGTACTCGGCGAACACGGTCGCGATCCCGCCCAGGGCCGAGGCGCGGACCACCGCCAGCTGAGACCAGCCGAAGAGGAACGCCGGCATCGGCCCGAAGGCCTCGTCCAGGTAGGCGAACACCCCACCTGAGCGGGGGTACATCGCGGCCAGCTCGGCCAGCGTCAAGGCCCCGAACAGGGCCAGCATCCCGCCCAGCGCCCAGACCAGGAGCATGGCCCCGGGCTGGGTCACTTTGGTGGCGACCAGGGCCGGGACCCGGAAGATGCCGGAGCCGATCGTGATCCCGACGATGACCGTGATGGCGGAGAAAAGCCCAACGGATCGGGGTAGACGTTCGGCCGGCTCCGGGGTGGTCACGCGGCGTCTCGCTGGTTCGGGGGGACGGATGGCCGACGGGGCATTATATTGACCTTTCTTCGGCGGGACTACCAGGCTTGGCCGGGTGCCCGCCACTCCATGTCACTCGACCGGGTCCGATGGCGAAGATTGTCCGTGATCTGATCGCGCTCACGAAACCGCGCGTCATCTCGCTCCTGCTGCTGACTACCCTGGCGCCGATGTTCATCACGGACCGGGGGCTGCCTTCACTTGGGCTTCTGCTCTGGGTGACGCTGGCTGGCTATCTCATGGCCGGCGGCGCGAACGCCATCAACATGTGGTTCGACCGGGACATCGACCAGTTCATGGGCCGGACCAAGACTCGTCCGGTGCCGTCGGGGCGGGTCACGCCGGCGGCGGCGCTCTGCTTCGGGATCGGCCTCGGAGGCGTGTCGTTCGCGCTGTTCTGGAACCTGGTGAACCCGCTGTCCGCCTGGCTGGCCTTAGCGGGGCTCCTGTTCTATGTCTTCATCTACACTTTTTGGCTCAAGCGGTCCACGCCCCAGAACATCGTGATCGGCGGCGCGGCGGGCGCGTTTCCGCCCCTGGTCGGCTGGGCGGCCATGACCGGTCGGATCGATATGGCGGCGGTCTATCTCTTCGCCATCGTCTTCTATTGGACGCCGCCCCATTTCTGGGCGCTGGCGCTGATCAAGCAGGGCGAATACGCCAAGGCCGGGGTGCCTATGCTCCCGGTGGTCAAGGGCGAGCGGCACACCAAGCTCCAGATGGTGGCCTACTCGCTGCTCCTGCTGCCGCTGACGCTGCTCCCGACCATCTCGGGACAGCAGGGCCTCTTCTACGGCTTCGCGGCCGCGGCGCTGGGCGGACGGCTGCTCTGGTATTCGGTGCGCCTGCTGCGGGAGCCGGGCGTCACGCCAACCGCCTGGAAGATGTACAAGTACTCCCTGCTCTATCTGGCCCTGTTGTTCGTCGCGATGGGAATCGACCACGCCCTCCCGTTCGGCCACCGCGAGCCCGCGCCGCAGCTGATCCAGCTCTCGGCCGCCGACCAGGGCGCGCCGGACCAGGGGGCGCCGCTGGCCGCCCCGGTGAGCCACCTCGGTCACTGAGCCGGCGTCAGCACCGAACGTCCTAGCATCCCCACCACTTCCCGGAGTCCTTCCGGCGAGAGCATTTCCTGCCAGCGCCGCTCACCCTCTTCCTTCGGATCGTTGGACCGAACCAGCACGACCCCGCCCAACACGCCCCGGTCGACGAACACGTAGTAGCGGTTTGCCCGATCGAAATAGCGCCAGACCTCGTAGGCCGGCACGTTCCCCCGTTTGTCGCGGCGGAGCACCTGGGTGGCCAGCCCTTCGCGGAGGAAGATCCGCCCCCGATCGGACTGCCATCCGGCCAGGCGCCGGGCCCGATCGCCGTAGAAGGTGTTGGCGTAGCGGACGCCATCGTAGAACTGGGCCCGGCGCCCGTTGCCGTTCTCCGGCGTCGGGTCGCGGGGCTTCCAGAAATTGACCAGGAACCTGCGTTTGGCGGCGTCGGTGCCGTCGACCGGCCAGGCCGCCAGCACGCCGGCCGGCGCGATCACCTCGAGCGGCGCAAAGGCGTCGTCGAGGGCCCGCCCGGAGAGTTGGGCGAAGTAGGCGTCGTCGCTCAGGGCCGCCGGCGTCGAGCCGGCCGCGGGGTCGAGGTTGAAGCGGGCGGTCCGGGTCACGGCCTGCCCGCCGAGGTCGAGGTTGGCGACCAGCTGGTACTCGCCGGCGCCGAGGGTCCCAACGTCGATCTGTCCGGTGAAGAGGCCAATCCCGGCGGCCACCTTGACCGGGGTCGGGCCGGTCCGGCGCCGGATCTCCCCCGCTTCGTCCACCACGTTGACCGACAGCGAGCCCTCGAGCGGGGTGCCGGAGTAGGTCTCGAACATGTAGGCCACCGACGCGCTTGGCCCGCCGACCACCACGTCGGGCGCAATGGCCACGATCAGCCCGCCCCGGCGGAACTCCCCCGGCTGGGGGACGGTGTCGATCCGGGCCACCTTCCGGACCCAGGGACTGAGCAACAGGTCGGAGGCCTGGGGCTGGGCGGCGTAGCCGGTGATCGGCACCGACACCTCGGAGTGGCGACCCGACACGGAGTCCAGCACGCTCGCCTCGAGCCGGTAGGACCCGGGGCCGAGGGTGAACCGAAAAACGTCGAGCCGGTCGGCATCGCCCCGGGGATAGGGAACGGCGGTGCGCTTCTGCCAGGACTGCTCATAGAGCGTGCCCCCGTCCTGCCCTTTGACCCGGACCGACAGGGTCAGGCTCACCTGGCCGCGATCACCCGGGACCGGGAGGTTCTCGGGAATTCGGAGCATCGCGGTGACGTGAGTCTGGCCACTGGATTGGGTCGGATCGGCCCGATAGAACCGGACCGCGCGGAGCGCGAGCGCGGTATCCGGACCTTGGACCAGCGAGGCGAGTAGAAGTGCCGCCAGCATCCCTTTCCTCGTGACGACCGGATCCGACGCCGGGATGTTCCCCGACCGTCAGAGCAGGATGAGCTCCCGCTGTGGCTCGGCCGGCGTCACCCGTGGGCCCTCCGGGGCCCAGTAAATGTTCACTTCGCTCCGAACTCCGAAGCGCCCGGGCAAGTAGATCCCAGGCTCGACCGAAAATCCGACACCGGGAATGACTTCGCGGTCGTCCCGGGTCTCGTAGTCGTCGCAATGCGGGCCGGAGCCGTGGAGGTCGAGGTCGATCGAGTGGCCGGTCCGGTGGACGAAGTAGTCGCCGTAGCCAGCGGCCTCGATGACGCCCCGGGCCGCCCGATCGATCTCGTACCCTCTTATGGGACGTCCGGCGCGGGCCGCGTCCCACACGGCATCCAGGGCGGCGTCCCGGGCATCGCGGACGATGGTCCAGACCCGGGCGACCTCATCCGGCGGCTGGGACCCGCTGAAGCCCATCCAGGTCTGGTCGGCAAAGACAGTCTCGAGAGACTTGCCGGCGAAGAGATCGATCAGGACCACCTCGTTCGGGGCCAGGGTCCGGTCCCGTCCGGCGACCGGCTCGTAATGGGGGTTGGCGGCGTTGGGCCCGAAGCCGACGATCGGCAGCAGGTGGTCGCGATTGACCGCCAGGCCGTCCCGCTCCAGCGCCTCGATCACCCGGGCCTGGACCCCGGCCTCGGTCGCCCGCCCGGCCTCCTGAATCACCTCGGCCATGATCCGCTTGGCCACCCGGGCCAGAATCTCGGCGGCCTCGATGTGATCGCGAGCTTCGCTCGGCTGCCAGACGGCGGTGAGCCGGGTGACCAGGGCCGCGCTCGAGACGATGGTGGCGCCGGCGGCCTCGACCAGCTGCACCACGCCGCTCGGGATCCGGTCGAGGTAGGGCACGGCGTCGCGGGCCGAGACCTCCATGGCGACCGTCTTGCCGCGGACCGTCGCGGCGAGGGCGGCGTCGAGCTCCTCCCAGCGGGCGTACGGCAGCACTTTCCCCTCGAACCCCTCGACCGAGCCCAGCTCGATCTTATGGGCGATCGCCACCGCCTCGCCCTCGCGCGGCACGTACACGAAGATTCGCCGGGTTCCGGGCGCCAGCCCCAGGAGCCGGAGGGCCACGGGGTTGGTGCCCTTGAAGTCGAACAACAGCCAGCCGTCGGCCCCGGCGGCCTCGAGGCCGGTACGGATGCCGGCCCGGTCCAGGCTCTTCATCGTCGCCACCCTGGTTGAGTGTGGTTCACCACTGCTCGGCCTCGACGGCGCGCCACTCGCAGGCCCGGTCGCCCTTGGCGACGCAGCGCTCGTGGGCCATGGCGCCTTCGAATCCGCTGGTGACGCGGAGCAGCTCGCTCACCAGCGCGCCATAGAAGAGACAGCCCGGGTCGGCGTACCCGGCCCGGGTCGCGAGGGACTCGTCGAGCCGGAGCGCCACCGCCGATCCCTCGCGGTGCAGGGCCAGACCGAACACCCGGGTCGCGATCCGCTCGGCCCGGCGCTCGCCCAGCCGGCGTCGGAACGCGCGCGGGAGCAGGAAGCCGAGCGGCCCGCCGGGGCGCTTTCTTCGTCCGGCGGCGAGGCGGGCGGCCCGCCGGCCCGCGTCGGCGTACACCAGGGCGGCGTCGCCGCGCCTCCCCACCAGCCGGAACACCTGCACCGCCTCGTCCACCCCCACCGACCCGTCCTTGGCCGCCGCCTCGCGATAGCGCGCGATCTGGGCGGCCACCGTGGTGCTCATGCCCAGACGCCGCGAGACGGTCTCGACCGCCAACTCGGCGAGACCGTCGTCGATGGGCGTATCGAGGTTCCGGATCGCTTCGAGCAGCGCGAGCGGAACAATGGCGTGCGCGGACGGGGTCAAGCCACGCGCCTCCGGACATGGGGATACACGGCGAGCAAGTTAAGGACGGAAATCAGGCAGACAAAGGGCGTTAAGATTGAGTCATGTCGATTGGACTGGCCCTCGGAGTCTCCGCCCTCGTCGCGCTGCTCGGGATCGCGACCCGCGCCCTCACCCGCTCGGGCGCCGTGGCGGCCACGGCCGTGGGGACATTGATCCTCTGGCAAACCGGCTGGCCCGGGGGTCTGGTGCTGGCCTTCTTCTTCGGGCCCAGCACGGCCGTGGGGCGGCTGGCGGCGGCCAGTCGACCATCGGCGGTCGATCCCAAGGACGAGACCCGGGACCACTGGCAGGTGCTCGCCAACGGCGGTGCCGCGGCCCTCGGCGCGCTGGCGGAGGCCCTGGTGCCGGGGTTGGGGCTCAAGCTGGTCGCGGTCGGGCTGGCCACGGCGTCGGCCGATACGTGGGCCACCAGCCTCGGGGCTTTGAGCCCGAGGCCGCCCCGGGATATCCTCAGAGGCCGGGTGGTGCCGCCGGGAACCAGCGGCGGCGTCTCCTGGTTCGGGACGAGTGGCGGGCTCATGGGCGCCGCCCTGGTCGCCATCGCCGCGACCCTCGTTGGTGGCGGAAGTCGGTCCCTGTATCTCACCACGGTGGCGCTCGGCTTCGCCGGGATGCTGCTGGATTCGGTGCTCGGGGCCAGCGTCCAGGGGCGGTACCGGTGCCCGCAATGCGCGGTGCCGACCGAGCGACGCATTCATCGCTGCGGGACGACCGCCCAACACGAGCGAGGTGCAACATGGTTGGACAACGACGGCGTCAACGCGCTCAGTACGAGCCTCATGACCGCGCTCGCCGCGGTCTGGTGGCTTTGGTAGCGGCGCTCCTCCTGGGCGCCTGTGCCGGGCAGCCCCGCGATTTCATCGACCTCACGGCCCCGGGCGACAACCCCACCGGCCATTCCTCGGCGCCGACCCCGGTGGTCGGCACCTGGCAGGCCGACATCGTGGTGACCGTGGACACCGACGTGCAGGAGTGGGTCACGACCTGGCAGTTCGATCAGGGCGGCACCTGCCACTTCCAGCGAACGACGACGTCGATCTCGGTCGGGGTGCCGCAGACGGTCGCCCGCGATTGTACCTACACGGTCGGGCAGTCCTCGATCGAGGTGACCTACACCGATACCGGGGACACGGCGTCGCTGCCGTACAGCTTCCCCGACACGGGCAACACGACCCTCACGCTCGAGGGTGTCGACTACACCCGGCTCGGATGACGTTTCCCTCGCGGGCCGGCGTGCTCGTCGCCGGCCTCGGACCGGCGGGGGCGGCGACCGCGATCCGTCTGGCGCGGGCAGGCCACGACGTGCTGGCCGTGGATCGGGCGACCTTTCCCCGCGACAAGCCGTGCTCGGAGTACATGAGCCCGGAGACCCTCCGGCAGCTGGACCAGTTGGGGCTTCTGCCCGCGGTCGAGGCGGCGGGGGGCGCGCCGCTCTCCGGAGCCCGCGTGCTGGGGCCCCGCGGCTCGGAGCTGACGGGCACGTTCGCGCGGGCCGGGGTAACACCGTTCCGCCCGACCGGGCTCTCGCTCCGGCGGATCACGCTCGACGCGATCCTGGTGGACGCGGCCCGGGCGGCCGGGGTTCGGGTGGTCGAGCGGACCCGGCTCCGGACCCTGACCCGGGACCGGGGTGCGGTTCGGGGCGCGGTGCTGGAGCGGGAGGGTCGGACCCACCGGATCGAGACCCGGCTGGTGGTGGGAGCGGACGGACTCCACTCGGTCGCCGCGCGCGAGGTGGGGGGGCGGCGGTACGGCGCCCCGGCCCGGTTCGGCTTCGTGGCGCATCTGGCCGGCGTTCGGGGCATGACCAGCAGCGCCGAGATGCACGTGGGCGACGCCGGATACGTGGGCCTCAACGCCGTCGGGGGTGGTCTGGTCAACGTCGCCGCGATCGTACCGGCCCACCTGGCCCGAACGGCCGGCGGCGACCCCACGGGTTTCTTCCACCGGACCCTCCGGAGCTTCCCTGCGCTCCGCGACCGGATTGACCCGGACCGGGTGGTACGGCGGGTGCTGGTGACCGGACCGTTCGCGGCCCGGTCGGCACGGGTTATCATCCCCGGCGCGGTCTTGGTGGGCGACGCCGCCGACTTCTTCGACCCCTTCACCGGGGAGGGCATCTGCGCCGCGCTCCGGGGTGCCGCCCTGGCGTCCGATCTGGCGGACGAGGCCCTCCGAGCCGGCCGCGGGGGTCCGCTCCGCCTCGACGGCTACCCCGCCGCCCGGCGCCGGGCCTTCCTGGGCAAGTGGACGGTGGAACGGATGATCGGCTACGGCATGCTCGCGCCGGCGCTCTTCGACCGGGCGGTCGGCCGGTTGGAGCGGCGCGGTCTGGCCCATACCCTGATCGGGGTGACGGGCGACTTCGTCCCCGCCAGCCATGTCCTCCGGCCGGGGTTCCTGGCCGCGATGATGCTCTGACCGACGGGGATTCATGAGCGACGTCGACTCGTCCCAGTTCCGGCAGCTCTGCGGCCGCTACGCCACCGGGGTGGTGGTCGTCACCACCGTCGCCGGCGACGGCTCGCCGGCGGGGATGACCGCCAACAGCTTCACCTCGGTGTCGCTCGACCCGCCGCTCGTCTCGGTCAACATCGACCACGCCTCCGAGTTCCACGAGCTGATCTCGCAGGCGGACACCTTCGCGATCAACGTGCTCGAGACCAACCAGGAGGCGCTGTCGCGGCGGTTCGCCGGGCCCGCCCGTCGGCGATTCGACGGCGTGGGCTACCGCCGGACGGAAGGCGGGCGGATCGTGCTGGACGGGGTGATCGCCGCCCTGGAATGCGAGCGGCACGCCTTGTTCGAGGCCGGCGACCACACCGTGGTCGTCGGCCGGGTGGTGGGCGGCAGCGTGCACGACGGCCGCCCGCTCCTCTACTTCCGCGGCGGCTACCACTACCTCGCCTGAGCGACGAGAAATCCCTGCCCTCCCCGACCACGGCGCCCCCACCCCCCGGCCAGGAGCTGCTCGACGATCTCGACGCCCCGCCGGCGCAGGTGCTCCGCTCGATCCGGAACATCGGCCGGGCCAACCGGCTCTTCGGCGGGACGGCCGCGGTCCGGTTCGGGCTCGGAGCGCTCCTGGACCGGTGCCCGCCGCCGGCCCGGCTCCGCCTCCTGGACATCGGCCCCGGTCTCGGCGACATCCCGGCCGCGGTTCGTACCTGGCTCGGAGCCCGGGGCGTCGCGGTCGACTGGCTCGGCATCGAGCGACACCCGGTCGTCGCCCGCGCCGCGTCGGGACAGGGTCTCCGGACGGTGCTCGCGGATGGGCTCCGGCTGCCGCTCCGCGATCGCTCCGTGGACGTCACCGTGGCGAGCCAAGTGGCCCACCACCTCTGTCCCGACGGGGTCGGCGCCCTGGCCCGCGAGGCAACGCGGGTGTCGCGCCTGGGGGTCGTCATCGCGGACCTCCGCCCGTCGGAACCGGCGGCATGGGGCTATCGGGCGGCTTCGATTGTCCTTGGGTTCGATCGAGCAACTCGAGAGGACGGCGTGATCTCCATACGGCGGGGCTTTCGCGCCGAAGGGCTGGCCCGCCTCCTGGCGCACCAGGGCATCGAGGCGACGGTCATGAAGCGCCCCCTGGCCCGGGTCGTGGCCTATTGGCGGACGGACGGGTGATGCGAATTGTCGACGAGATCGAGATCGCCGCGCCGCCGGAGCGGGTCTTTCCGCTGGCGGCCGAGGTGGAGCGTTGGCCGGCACTGCTGGCCCACTATCGCTGGGTGAAGATCCTGGACCGTACCAGCCCGGTCGAAGGCGTGGTCGAGATGGCGGCCTGGCGGCCGTTCGGCCCGGTCCGGTATCCGACCTGGTGGGTGTCGGAGATGGTCGTAGACCGGCCGGCGCGCGAGGTCCGGTACCGGCACATCCGGGGCGTCACCCGAGGCATGGACGTGGTCTGGCGGCTCACCGCGAACGACGGGGGAACCCACGTCGAGCTGATTCACGACTGGGACGGCCCGGCGTGGCCGCTGATCCGCCGCCCCGCGGCGGAGTGGGTGATCGGCCCGGTCTTCGTCCACGGCATTGCGTCCCGTACGCTGGCCGGCATCAAGCGCTACGCGGAGGCGAGCCGTGACTGAGCGGCGGGTGGTGATCACCGGGATCGGCGCCGTGACGCCGATCGGCGTGGGCGTCGAGGGCCTCTGGGAGGGACTTCGCGCCCGGAAGTCGACCGTCGGCCCGATCACCCGGTTCGACCCCGAGCCCTTCCGGAGCCGGATCGCGGCCGAGGTCAACGACTTCAATCCGGTCGAGTTCCTGGGTGCTCGGCGGGCCAAGCGCCTCGATCGCTGCTCGCAGTTCTCGCTCTCCGCCGGCACCATGGCGCTCGACGACGCGGCGCTCGACCTGACCCACGAGGACCGCGACCGGGTCGGGGTGATGATGGGGACCGCCCTGGGAGGCGTCGCGCTCGGCGAGGAGCAGCACACCCGCTATCTCCAAGGCGGGATTCGGACCGTCGATCCCGGCGTGGCCTTGACCGTGTTCGCCGGCGCCTCGAGCGCCAACCTGGCGATGGACTTCGGGATCACCGGCCCGAACATGACCAACGGCATGAGCTGCGCGTCCGGGGCGATCGCGGTCGGCGAGGCCTTCCGGACCATCCAGCGCGACGAAGCCGACCTGATGCTGGCCGGCGGGTCGGAGGCGCCGCTGGCGCCGCTCACCTTCGGTGCCTTTGCCCTGATCCGAGCGATGTCCACCCGGAACGACGACCCCGGCACCGCCAGCCGCCCCTTCGACCGCGATCGTGACGGGTTCGTGATGGGAGAGGGCGGCGCCGTGCTGGTGCTGGAAGAGCGGAGCCGGGCCGTGGCCCGGGGCGCCAAGATCTACGCCGAGGTGGTGGGTTATGGCCAGACCAACGACGCCTACCACATGGCCGCTCCGCTGCCCGGCGGGCGGCAGGCGGCCCGCGCCATGGCGATGGCACTCCGGAGAGCGCACCTCGGGCCGACCGAGGTGGGCTACATCAACGCCCACGGATCGTCGACCTCGCTCAACGACCCGACCGAGACGCTGGCCATCAAGACCGTCTTCCAGGACTATGCCACCCGGGTGAGGATCAGCGGCACCAAGGGGTACTACGGGCATGCCCTCGGGGCGAGCGGTGCCTTCGAGGCCGCCATCTGCGCCCTGGCCTCGTCGCGACAGTGGTTCCCGCCGACGGTCAACCTGGCCGAGCCCGACCCCGCCTGCGACCTCGACTTCTCGCCCGGCGAGGGCGCCGACGCGGACCCCGAGTTCATGCTCAGCAACTCGTTCGGGTTCGGCGGGATCAACGCCGCCCTCGTGTTCCGCCGGGCCGACTGAATTCGATCCGGGTCCGAAGCGCAGTCCTCGGCCTCGCCCACCTGCCCGCCGTCGAGACCGTCGCTCGCGCGCTCTGGCTGCGGGATCGCGGCACCTCTACCTTCCAGCCAGGACGGAGCCTGGAGCACGCCAATGCCACGACGAATCGAGATCGGAGCGGGAACCGCCACCCTGGGGACGACCTCGACCCCGACCCCGGCCGAGCCCCGCGGGTGACCGCGCCCGGCCGCGTGTCGATGGTGCTGGCCGGCGTACTCGCCGCCTGCGTCGGCGCGCCGGTCGATTCGGCCAATCCAACCGCCGCCCGGGCCGACCAGGTGATCCTCGGCGCCAGCTATGCCCTGACCCACGACGGCGGCCGCCGGGGAGTGATTACCGCCGACTCCGTTTTCGTCGCGCAGAGTACGCTCAGCGCCGATCTCCGCCAGATCCGGCTGAGCGCGTTCTCGGCCGACGGCCAGCTGGTCTCGACCCTGACGGCCCCTCGCGGCGAGCTCCGGATCGGGGGCGATTCGGTGCAGCTCTCCGGCGGCGTTACCGCCATCACCCCGATCGGCGACACCCTCCGCACGCCACGGCTCCTGTTCGACCAGCGGGCGCTCCGGCTGGTCACCGACACCGCCTACACCCTGAGCTCCCGCGCCGGCAATCGGAACGGCACCGGTCTCACGACCGACTTCCGGCTGCGATCGCCGGGCGCCGGCGGGGGAGGCTGACCCGGTGGGCCGCCACGTGGCCCTCCTCCGCGGCATCAACGTCGGCCGCGCCAAGCGGATCGGCATGACCGACCTCCGAGCGCTCGTCACCAACTTGGGCTATACCGACGTCCGGACCCTGCTCGCCACCGGCAATGTGGTGTTCGACGCGCCGGCCGGTCTGGGGGGCGACCACGCCGCCCGCCTCGAGCGGGCGATCGAGCAGGGGCTCGGCGTATCCAGCCGGGTCACGATCCTCTCGGCGGCCGACGTGGCCGGCGCGGTCGCGGCGAACCCGCTTGCGAAAGTGGCCACCAATCCCAGCCGGCTCCTGGTCGCGGTGCCGGCCCGATCCGCCGATCGCGCCGCGCTCGAGCCGCTGGCCCGCCAGGACTGGTCGCCGGAGGCGATCGCGCTGGGACGGCGGGTGGCCTACCTCTGGTGCCCGGAGAGCATCACCGACAGTCCGCTCGCCAAGGCGGTGGAGCGGACCCTTCGTAGCGCCGTCACCAGCCGCAACTGGTCCACCATGCTCAAGCTCCATGCGCTGGTCGAAAGGAGGTAGCGCGTGACCACCTCGATCGTCGGCTCGATCCGGGCCGAGTATCTCCGCTATCGGGCTCTCGGCGAGGCCGCGATGGCCCAACTCGACGACGCCGCCCTGACGACGGCGCCGGTCCCGACCGCCAACTCCATCGCGGTCCTGGTCTGGCACCTCTCGGGCAACCTGGCGTCGCGGTTCACCGACTTCCTGACCAGCGACGGGGAAAAGCCGTGGCGGCACCGCGAGGGGGAGTTCGCCCCGCGGCCGGTGACCCGAACCCAGCTGCTGGAGAAGTGGGAGCACGGCTGGGCCGTGCTGCTCCGGACGCTCGCCACCCTCGACGACGCCGACCTCACCAGGACCGTGACCATCCGCCGGCAGGGGCTCCTGGTCCACGAGGCACTGCATCGATCGCTGGCCCACGTGGCCTACCACGTCGGCCAGATCGTGTATCTGGCCAAGACCGGCCGGGGAAGTGACTGGCAACACCTGAGCATCCCGCCCGGCCAGTCGGAGGCCTACAACGCCGCTCCCCGATTCGAGCGACCGGCGGCCCACGACCAGGTCCTCAAGGCCCACGGTTCGACGGAGCCGCCGGCGGCCTGAGGGAATGTCTCCCGTCGGGGACAGGCTGTCCTCGAAGTCGGACACTCCCCCGCCGGATGGCGAGCCGGCCCGGTGGCGGATAGGTTACGCCACACCGGTTTATGGATGTTGCCGGCGATGGCATTGGATTTGCCTCGCCGGCGGCCGGATCGCACCGCAAGACGCCAATCTGGCGCTCTCGACCCCACCCAGGAGGCGACATGGCAGCAACGACCCGGTTGGCCCTGGCAGGATTCCTTCTTCTCTCCGGCGGGTGCTTCCACGCCACCATCGAAACGGGGGCCACCCCATCCACGGTCACCATCGAGAAGCCGTTTGCGTCGGCCTGGGTTTACGGTCTGGTTCCGCCCGAAACCGTGTCGACCGCGTCACAGTGCCCCGGCGGGATCGCCCGGGTCGAGACCCAGCAGAGCTTCGTCAATGGGCTGGTCGGCTTCCTGACCTTCGGGATCTACACCCCGATGTCGATCAAGGTCACCTGCGCGGCCGCGAGTGGGACCAGTGCCTCGACGCTCGAGCCCGACTTCTACGTGGCGCTGGCCGAAGGCCAGACGGCAATGCGGGACGCCTTCGCCCGGGCGGCCGAGCAGGCCGCGACCACCGGCCGGACCGTCCTGGTCGGGTTGGAGCGTTAGGCGGGCCTCGGCGCCGGTCCGCGCTCAGCGGGCCGGCACCGTGGCGGTCCGCTCCGAGACGTCCCCGGCGTAGAAGTATCCCAACGCCGGGTGGGATGGGTCGGTGAGGTTGGCCACGTTGCCGCGGAGGGAGGCCGGCGGAGTGGAGAAGGGCCCTCCCCCCTGGGTCTGTTCGTAGAGGGCAAAGAGGTAGCGGTAGACGTCCTCGGAGATGGCCACCTGCCGGAGCAGCACCTGCTGCCCCGGGTCGACGACCTCCTCGTCGAACGGCTGGTAGCCGATCACCCGTCCCCCGTCGTAGAACTCGTCCTTGCTGATCACCCGGAAGCGGTTTCCGGGATCGACCTTGACCCGCTGGACCCCGTCGACGTACAGCTCCCAGAGGTAGTAGTTGCTCACCCCGGCCGGGTCGGTGTAGTCGATCGCCGCCCGGAACCCCGAATCGCCCTGGGCGATTCCCTGGTCCTGGTACACGAAATAGAGTGAGTCGATGGGTGGACCGGTCACCAGCGTGCTCACGGCCTGGTAGCGCTCGCCGTGATAGTCGATCGTCAGGGTATAGGTCGCGCCGGGCAGGGGGCGGAGCCGAGAGACGTAGACGCCGGGATCGAGGGGATCGGGCGCGAAGCCGCTCCGGAGTCCCTCGTCGTCGGTGACCCGGACGGTGGCATCGGTCACCGCGGGCGGCAGATTCGGGCTGGAGAAGAGGTCGGTGGTGGTCAGTCGGACCCGCTGCAGGGAATCGCCCAGCTCGATCCGCCCTTCGACCACGAGCAGGGTCGGGCCTTCGTCGACCGAGACGTCCACGACCCGAGTGCACCCGGTCCCCAGGAGGATCGCCCCGAGCGCCAGGGCGCCGGCGATCCGCCGCCGACGCTCAGAAGGCGAAGGAGTAGCTGACACTGGGCACGATCCCGAAGATCGACGTCTGGACGGCCTCGACCAGGAGCGGATTGGCGTCCGACTGCTGGAACGAGATCGACTGGGCGTTGAAGCGGTTGTAGAGGTTGAAGACCCCGACCTGCAACTGATGCCGGCCGGCGTGCCGGGTAAAGGTCAGGTCGAGCCGGTGGTAGATCGGGAGCCGAGCGGCGTTCCGGGGGCCGTACTCCACCACCACCAAGCCGTTGTAGCGGTACCGCGAAACCGGATAGGTGGCCGGCAACCCGCTGGTCAGCACGAAGGTGGCACCGAGGGTCCACTTCCGGCTCAGCGGATAGAGCCCGACCACCGACAGGTCGTGGGTCTTGTCGTAGGGCGCGGGATAGTACCGGCCGCCGTTCACGCCCGGGTCACCGGGCGCGATGCCCTGGAGGCGGCGCTCCGACCGGCCCAGCGTGTAGCTCAGCCATCCGGTGAGCCGGCCGGTCTGCTTGCGGGCGTAGATCTCGAGCCCGTAGGCCCGCCCCGTTCCCTGGAGCATCTCGGTCTCGAGCCGGTCGTTGAGCGCGATGTCGGCGCCGTCGATGAAGTCGGTGACGCGGGAGAGCCATTTGTAGTAGGCCTCGACCGAGAGCTCGTAGGCCCCGCCGTTCCAGGACCCCGCGTAGCCCAGGGCCACCTGATCGCCCACCTGGGGCTTCAGGTAGGGACCGATCGGCTCCCAGATATCCACCGGGGTGGGCGAGTTGGTGTTGGAGACCAGGTGGAGATACTGGCGGGTCCGGGTGTAGCTCGCCTTGAGGCTGGAGCTCCGGCTGAGACCGAGGCGAACCGACGCCCGGGGCTCGAGCCCGAACGACGGGGTGATGGTCTCGCCGGCGCCGTAGCGAGTGCTGTCGACGATCCGGCCTCGCTCGTAGCGACCGAGCCCCGGGTCGTAGACGATTGGGGCGCCGTCGGCGTACCGATAGATCGTGGCCGCCCCACGCCGCACGAACCCGGCCAACCGGACCCCGTAGCTCAGCGAGATCCGGGGCGAGAGCTCGACGTCGTGGCTCAGGTAGAGCGCCGGCGCCAGCCCGTACCGGGGCTGGAGGTCGAGCGGGTTGACCGGCGAGTCGCCGACTGGCCGGATGCTCCCCGGACGGATGTCCTGGCTGGTGACCTGGCCCCCGAACTCCAGGGTGCTGGTGTTGGTCAGGTGCAAGGCCTCGCCGATCTTCAAGTCGGCGCTCCCGATCCGCGACGTCCAGGAGAGGTCTCGCCCGGTGCCGAGGAAGTCGAGTCCGTAGTCGTAGCTGGAGACGCTCAGGGTGGCCTTCGAGAACAGCCGCTGGCCGAAGGCCTGGTTCCAGCGGAGCGTACCGGACTTGTTGCCCCAGCCGGCACCGAACCGGTCCTTCACCTTGAACCGGTCGCGACCGAAGTAGCCCGACACCATCAGGGTGCCGGTCGAGCCGAGCTTCAGCGTGCCCTTGGCGTTCAGGTCGTAGAAGTAGGCCGTGTTCTGGTTCAGGTCCGGGTTGCTCGAGAGCTTGAGAAAAAGGTCGGCGTAGGTCCGGCGCCCGGCCACCAGGTAGGACCCGCGCCGCCCCGGCAACGGACCTTCGGCCGAGAGCCGGCTGGACAGAAGGCCGATCGTGGCGTTGCCGACGAACTCCCGGTCGTTCCCCTCCCGCTGCCGGATGTCGAGCACCGACGAGAGCCGGCCGCCGAACCGAGCGGGGATGGCACCCTTGTAGAGCTTGGCGTCGTCCACGGCGTCGCCGTTGAAGACGGAAAAGAACCCAAAGACGTGCGACGGGTTGTAGATGGTCGATTCGTCGAGCAGGATGAGGTTCTGGTCGGCACTCCCGCCCCGGACGCTGAAGCCGGTGGAAAAATCGCTGATGGTGCTCACCCCGGGCAGGAGGGTGAGCGTGCGAATCGGATCGAGCTCCCCCAGCACCACCGGTACCAGCTTGACCGTCTTGATGTCGAGCCGGAGGGTGCTCATCTCGGTCGTGCCGGGATCGATGTCCGAGCTGTCCTTGCGGCCCGAGACGGTCACCTCGTCGAGCTCGAACGGTCGGGGCGTGAGCTGGAAATCGCGAACCAGCGGCTGTCGGACGTTGACGGTGTCGGTGAGCGGGTCGAAACCCACCGCCCGGATCTGGATGACGTGGAGGCCGGGAGCGAGCGCCAGGACGAAGAATCCGTCCTGGTTGCTCTCCACCCGGGGGCCCCCGGCATCGGCCCAGAGCTGGGCATAGCGCACCACCTCGCCGGAGGCCGCCGAGCGGACGTAGCCGCTGATCCGGACCTCGCCCGCCTGCTGGGCGAGAGCGGACGACGTCGAGGCGGCGAGGAGGGCGAGCAGCGGGATGGTCCAACGGCCCCACGAACGGCGAGTGTCCGCGATCACGCCACGCTCCGCTCCATTGACCCCTCGGGGGCGGACGGGTCGACACCGGCCTCGGCCGGGAGCGGCCTCAGGTCCGGCCCCAGCCACGCCCGTCGCGCCGGCGTGCTCATCAGACGGGCTCGGGTATAGTGGGTCAGCAGGGCATCCCGCGCGGCGAGGTGGCCGGCCAGGACCGAGCGGGCCAGCTCGCCCGAGGTCGCGGCCTCGCGGAGCCCGGCGCGGTGCGCGGCGATCAGAACGAGGTAGGCCCGGGTAATCGTCTCGTGATAGCCACCGTCGTCGGTGTTGGCGGTCCCGTGGGCCTCGTTGAGCCGAAGGATCCCTTCGCGAACCGCGTCCATCGCCTGCCGCCCCAGGCGATGGACGTGCCAGGCCCCGACGGCTAGATGGGCCTGGTGGGTCCATTCGAGCTCGGGCAGGCTTCGGTCGCGGAACCGGGCCACCAGCACTTCGAGCTCGTCGTCGGCAGGCCAGGACATGGAGGAAAGATAGTGGGGCGGCGGCCGGCCTGAGGCCGAGAGCCCATAACCCGTTGAATTACGGCGACCGCTGGCCCGGGCCGGAGGCCGGCTTCTTCCGGCTGAGGGGCCTGATCGGCTCGCCCCGGGCCGACGCAGCGATCAGGGCGGCCAGGCGCCGCTCCCGGGTCGCTTCCTTCTTGGCGCTCACCACCCAAAAGGTGGCCGTCCGGCGATACCAGGGCGCCTGATCTTGGAAGTACTTCCACGCCTGCCGGTCGGCCCGGAACGCCTTCTCCTGGGCCGGCGTCAGCCGGGCCTGGTCTCGCTCCTCGTAGCTGTAGCCCGAGGGGCGTCCCTTCCAGGCCTGCAAGGCCGTCCGGCCAGCCGGATGCACCCGGCCCTCCCGCTCCAACGCCGCGATCCGCTGTACGTTCACGGCGCTCCATTTGCTGCCGGGCCGCCGGGGGGTAAACCGAATCACGTAGCAGGTCGGGTCGATCGACCGGCGGACGCCGTCGATCCACCCGAAGCAAAGGGCCTCGTCCACGGCTTCGGGCCAGCTAATGCTCGGCTTGCCACTGGCCACCTTGTGGAACCCGACCCAGACTTCGCTCTCAACGGCGTGATGGCGCGAGAGCCACTGACGCCAGCGGCCCGCCGAGGCGAAGAAGACTGGATTCATACCCGGAGTGTAGATTGACGCCCCGCCAGGGGAAAGCCACCCAAGTACCGGACCTGCCACACGATGACGACGCCACGCGCCCAGCCGGCCCTCCGAATCCTCACCATCTCGGGCAGCCTCAGAGCGGGGTCGTCCAACGGCCGGCTGCTCCGCGCGGCCGCCCAGCTGGCCCCCGCGGGGCTCCGGCTCGAGGCCTACGACGGCCTCGGCGAGCTTCCCCATTTCAATCCGGACCTCGACGGACCCACGGTGCCGCCGCCGGTCGCGACGCTCCGAGCGCTCGTCGGCGGAGCCGATGGGCTCCTGATCTCGAGCCCGGAATATGCCCGGGGCGTTCCCGGCAGCCTCAAGAATGGGTTGGACTGGCTGGTGGGCGGTCCGGAGATGGCGGGCAAGCCCGTGGCGCTGCTGAACGCGTCACCCCGGGCGACCCATGCCCAGGAGTCGCTGGCGGAGATCCTCCGGACCATGGCCGCCGTCGTGATCGTCGAGGGCTCGGCGACGGTGCCCCTCCTGGGAACCGGGCTCGACGAGGCGGCGATCGCGGCGACCCCCGGCGTGGCCGGCCCGGTACGCGAAGCCCTGGCCCGGTTCCGGGGCGCGATCCTCCGCCTCAGGCAGGATCGACCGTGACGGTCGCGTCGCCCCGGCGGTCGTAGCGAACCCGGACCACCCAGGGACGACAGCAGACCTGACAATCCTCGATGTACTCCTGCGCCGCTCCGCCGTCGGGATCGAGGCCGATGACTACTGCCTCGCCGCAGTGGGGACAGAACACCTCCGCCTCGGTTTGCATCGAGTCTCCCGCCTCCTCCGTTGACAGCCCGGCCCCGGGTCAATGATAGATTGGTCCCCATGTTCGCACCGCTCGGGAGCTACCTGAGAGCCGCCGCCTCGCGGGGCCGACTTCCTTTGAAGGTCGGCGCCCGATGACGCTCGATCGGGGCGCGTTTCGGATCGCCGTGATCCGGGCCGCGATCCTGGTGCTGATCGCGGTCGGCGCCTCCCTCGCGGGAGTGTGGGCCGGCTGGCTTCGGTCGGTCGACTGGATCCGGGTGTCGCTCGCCTTTCCGATCGCGCTGGTGGTCCTCTACCTGTCCGCTCGCCGCCGGCGGAGCTCGTGAGCGGGGCGCCGGCGGCCCATTGTTCCGACTGCGGTGCCCCCACCACCGGCGCGGGACTGACCTGTACGAGCCGCTTCGAGCAGCTGATCGCCCTGGACCACTCCCGACGCGAGCCCTGGGGGCCCCGGCACGGCCTCGCCTTCGCCGTCTACGCCCTCCAACATCCGAGTCGGTTCGACCGGTCCACCCGGGAGCGGTCCTGGCTGATCCTCTACCGAGTGTACCGGGTGGGTGACGATCCGACCCGCTTGGTGGAGGCAATCCGCCGCCATCGCGATCCCAGGCCCGAGGCGTTCGGCGTCCCGCCCCTGCCCGATCGGGCGGACGGCGGTACTTTTCCCATGACCATCGCCGACCTCGGCTCGTTGGAGGCGGCCCGATACGCCGACGACCTCGACGCCTGGTGCCGGAGCACGCTCGCGGCCTTGGGCGCCGGAGGGCTCCCGACGGGGGCTCGGACGCATCGCGGGGCAGTGAATGACTGGTAAGATGTACCAAGCCGATCTCGCCTGGATCCATCACGTCGGATTCGGCGGCTTTGCCGCCGGGGCCGCGCCCGGGATCATTGCGCTGCTGGACGAAGCGGGGATCGAAGACGGCTTGGTGGTCGATCTCGGCTCCGGGAGCGGCATTCTCGCGCGCCACCTGACCGAGGCCGGCTATCGGGTGCTGGGGATCGACGCCTCGACGGCAATGACCACCCTGGCCCGGCGGGTGGCGCCCGCCGCCACCTTCCGGACCGCGTCGCTGCACGACACCCGCTTTCCGGCTTGCCGGGCGGTGACGGCAATCGGCGAGTCGATCGGCTATCTGGCCGCCAACCGGCTCGCCACGGGCGCCTACCGGCGCCTCTTCGCTCGGGTGGCGACGGCCCTCGAGCCCGGCGGCTTGTTTCTGTTCGACCTGGTGACCCGGGTCGGACATCGGCCGGTGGAGTATCGGACGTGCCAGCGCGGGCCCGACTGGGCGGTGCTGGTGGACGTGATGGAAGACCCGGCGCGGGGCATCCTGCAACGGGACATCACGGCGTTTCGGAAGCACGGTGCAACGTATCGGCGGAGCGACGAGCGCCACTGGGCTCGGGTCGATCGGCGCGACGACGTCGCGGCCGAGCTCCGCCACGCGGGCTTCACGGTCCGCACGCTGAACGCCTGGGGCAGCCAGCCCCTGGCCCCTCGACGCCTCGCGTTCGTGGCCCGGAAACGAGCCTGAGCGCGTTTCACATACACGGGTTCGCCATGACCGTCTCACGCCGCGCCCTCGCGCGCTTCGGACCGCTCGTCGCCCTGTCGCTCCTCCTCACCACTCCAATCGAGGCCCAGCAGTCCGCGATCGTCCTCCACCTGATCGCGCTGGACGGCCAGGCCACGACCCTTCGAGCCGATCGGCTTCGGGCCCTTCCTCAGCTCGAGATCCGAGCGCCCGGCCGGGGCGACACCGTGGACGTGTTCCGCGGACCGGGCCTCCGCGCCGTGCTCACCCTGGTCGGCGCCCCGGCCGGGCCGGACCTCCGGGGCGCCAACCTGACGGTGGTGGTCGTCGCCGAGGCCGCCGACGGGTACAAGGTGGTCTACAGCCTGGCCGAGCTCGACGATCAGTTCGGGGCCCGACCCGCGATCGTCGCGCTGACCCGGGACGGGAAGCCGCTCCCGGACCAGGATGGTCCGCTCCAGATCGTGATCGCCGGCGAGCAGCACCACGCCCGCTGGATCCGCCAGCTGGTCAGCCTCCGCCTGATCCGCGCCACCGAATAAGCCGGCAAGATGATCGCTACCCCTCGGCTCCGCCTGGTCGAGCAGCCCAACGCCGACGGCTGGTGGTTCTACTTCGTCCTCCTACCGGAGCCGGCGGCGACGACCCTGATCGGGGTGGCGGGGTACAAGGGACCACCTGACGCCGAGGGATGCGTCGAGGTGGGCTACGGGATCGTCGCCGACCACCAGCGCCGGGGCTATGCCACCGAGGCTACCCGGGCCCTGGTCGAGCGCACCTTCAGGGTCCCGTCGGTATCGGCGGTGGTGGCCGAGACGTTGCCCGACCTCATCCCCTCGATCGGGGTGCTGGCGAAGCTGGGCTTCCGCCTGACCGGCGCAGGATCGGAGCCGGGCGCGATCCGCTACCGGCTCGACCGCGCCCCTTCGCATCCTCGTTAGGCAGGGGCCGCCCCGCCGACTGGCCGCCGCGCTGTTGCCCTCGACTCCGGTGGCTGGTCCTTCGAACCCCCGGCGGGTAGGTGCCGTCCCAAACTCGCCGGCGAACCCGTTAGATGAACCCAAGATGACTCGGCTCGCCTCAGTCGCGCCCCGGTCAGGGGAAAGCAGAAATCGGGTGTCGGTCAGGCGGCGGGGATGGGCTCGGCCTGCCCGATTCGCGGTCAGTGAATGAACACCAACTCAGAAACGCAGGAGACAGCCCAGCCGATGACGTTCGCGACTGCTCGACTTGCCGTCGTCCTCCTCGCCCTGCCCGGAGCGGCGGCCTCGGCCTCGCCCGCCGGCCCGGCTCACCCGGATTCGACCGGCCGACTGGAAGCGTACCATCCGACCCAGGCCCTGGTCGGCCCGCTGCGTGCCAACCTCGCCTTGGGAGTCACCAACGACTTCACCGCCGAGGGCCCGGACGACAGCACCGGAAGCCAGCGGCCGAAGGCGATCGAGTACAGCAACGGCTACCACGTGCGGCTCAAGATCCACCAGATCGGGAGCTACCTCGAGCTGCCGCTCTTCGCGGCCGAGCTGATCGTGGGGCAAAAGCTGGCCAACAACGAGAAGAACAGCATTCCGTCGTCGGGCGCGCTCCGCAGCACCCATCGGACCCTGGCCGCCGGTCTCGGCATTCTGTTCGGGGTCAACACCGTCACCGGCCTGTGGAACCTGTGGGAGAGCCGGAAGGATCCGGCCGGGCGCACCCGTCGGATGGTCCACAGCGTGGGCATGCTCCTGGCGGATGCCGGCTTCTTCGCGACCGCATCGGTCCGCCCCGAGCACGAGCGGTTCGAGTTTCAGAACCAGACCGGCTCTGGCAGCAACACGAACACCCATCGGAGCCTCGCCATCGCCTCGGCCTCGCTCGCAACCGCGTCGACCCTGATGATGTGGCTCTGGAAGGACTGATCATGATCGAAGCTCCCTCCGCGCTGCTGCATCTGTTCGCGCCCTGGCAGCGCTTCTATGCCGACTCGAAAACCGCCGAGACGTCGGTCACCTTCCTGCACCTGGCCGCGATGATGTTCGGCGGCGGGTTCGCGATCGCCGCCGATCGCCGGACCCTTCGGGCCCGACCCCGCCTCGACGGGTTCCAGGACGCGCTGGCCGAGCTCCACGGCGTACACCGGCCGGTGCTGATCGCCCTCGGCGTGCTCTTCGTGAGCGGGCTGGCGCTCGCCACCGCCGATCTCGAGACGTTTCTGGCGTCGCCGATCTTCCTGCTCAAACTCGGGATCGTGGCCATGCTGCTCCTGAACGGCGGCTTCCTGGTTCAGACCGAGCAGGCCCTCCGTCGCCTGTCGCCGGCCGGGCCGACCCCGACCGTTCAACGGCTCTGGCGCCGACTCCGGGCCGTGTCGTGGGCCAGCCTCGCTCTGTGGACCGCGTCGGTGCTGGTAGGCACCATGCTGGTCAACGCGTGATCCTCACCCCTTTACCGAGCTCTCCCCGATGACCGACCATCGCGATCGCCCGGAGCCCGCCGCCTGCGAGGGCTGCGCCGTCGCACCGGATCGCCGGCAGTTCTTGCAGCGCGCCGCGGCCGCCGCCGCGGGCATTCTCCTGAGCCTCGGAGCGACCCGCCAGGCCGCCCTCGCCGAGACCATCCGTCCGACCGTCGGCCGGCTCCTGTTCACGGGGGTCTCCTACCCCATCCCGGCCCAAGACGGGGCCGAGATCGACAAGGACAATCAGGTGATCCTGGTCCGGTGGCAGGGCTCCGTGTACGCCTTCAACCTCTCCTGTCCCCACCAGAACACCGCGCTTCGCTGGGAGGCGGACGACGGCCGGTTCCAGTGCCCCAAGCACCACTCGAAGTACCGCCCCGACGGGACCTTCATCTCGGGTCGGGCCACGCGAGGCATGGACCGGCTCGGGATCACCCGCCAGGGCGATCACGTGGTGGTCGACATCGTCACCATGTACAAGGAGGATGCCAACCCCGCCCAGTGGAAGGCGGCGGTCGTCACCCTCTGAGCGGGAGGATCCGCGCCTCCCCAGGGCCGCTCGACGGGCCGGCCTGGGCGCCGGCCCTTCCCTTCCCCGGTGCGGGTGCCGACACTTGGAGCCATGCCGCCGCTCGTCATCCGGATCAAAAAGAAAACCGACGGCTCGGCCGCTCTGAGCTGCGTCCGACCCGACGGGACCACGACCTGGCAGCGCCAGCAGGGTCAGCAAGGCGCCTTCTTTCCGCGGCACGACCTGACTCATTACGCCGTGGAAGGGGCCCTCGGCTACGACCGGGCCTTCTTCGGCCTGGTGGCGGCCGGATGGGACCTGGGCGACTTCGGCAAACCCTGGCCTCGCGGCCCCCTGCCGGATCAGGCGCTCGACGCCGAGCTCCTGGTCGGCTTCCTGGACGCGGAGCGGGCCGGCGGAGTCCGATGGACCGCCGAGGACTTCCGGAACAAGGCGGAGGGGTACTACGGCCAGCGGGGGATCCCGCGGCCGGGACCCCAGCTGACCGACGCCGATCTGGCCCGGATTCGAGCGGATCGGGCCCGGCTCTTCGAGCGCTGGCGCGCCCTCCCCGCCGGCGAGACCCTGGAGCTCTCCTTTCCCGCCGAGACCTGACGCCGGCGCGACCGGACGGCGGGCTTCTTGCTGCCACGGGACGGCACTTCGTCCGCCGGGTGCGCCATGACCGATTCCCGTCCGCGGCTCACGAGCCTCGCTTCACTCCTCGTTGCGCTCGCCCTCGCGCCGGCCGCCCGGGCTCAGGCGAGGCCCGGACTTCCGGTCCGCCTGGATTCCACCGGCGCGCTGAGCGCCATCCGGGCGATCGACTATCGCCAGCTCTGCCGCTGCGGCACCGTGACCGTCGACTCGCTGGTACGGGTCGCCCCGCGCCTACAGGTCTTTGGGGTTCTCGGCCAGCCGGTGGCCACCGTGCTGAGCTCGGCCGACGTGGCCCGACTCCACCTCGCCCGACATCGCTCGGTGCGCTCGGGCTTCCAGACCCTGCCTCGGGGCGAGAAGGGCCAGGCGTTGGTGATCGTGCAGATCGTGGGCGACCCGCGGTCCACCCCCGAGCGGCGGGTGGCGGTGGTGGCCACCCCACCGAACGGGCTCACCACCGCCTACCTGACCCGGATGACGGTCAGGCGGGGCGCCTGGCGGGTCTACCGGGTCCAAACCGTGCTCGATCCCTGATCGTCAGGGTCGGCGCGACCAGAGCACCAGCGTCCCGCAGCCGGCGCCGGTGCCGCTGAGCTCACCCGGTGTTTCGGCCGGGCCGGCGTACACCTCGATGGCCTCGAGGTTCTGAATGGTGAACTGATCGATGTCGAGGGTCCCCATCGGCGAGCCCGGGTAGTAGATCCGCTGGCCGTCGAGCCAGATCGCCATCGGGCAGTTGCCCCGGGAGTTGGTCACCACCGTCTTGAACCCGTTCACCCGGTTCATCCGGATGCCGCGGACGTCACGGAGCAGGTCGCTCAGCCGGCGGGCCTCCGCGTCGCGAAGCACCGAGGCGTCGATGAAGGTGCCGAACCCGGCGAGCCGCCGCTCCGCGAACGGCTCCATGCCGGCCGGGACCGAGCTGGCCGTCACCTCGATCGGCTCGAGCTCCACCACCGAAGGGCGAAGCCGCACGTCGACCTCGAGGGTATCCTCGCCGAAGATCAGGGTGCGAAGGCGGACTGGACGAAAGCCGATTTTCCGGATCACCGCGAAGCCGATCCCGGACGGAACGCTGCCGACGGTGAAGCGGCCATCGGCATCCGAGCGGACCTTGCGGCCGCCCTGCTCCAGGGCGATCTCGGCCCCTTCGATCGGCGCCTTGCTGGAGTCGTTGATCACCCGCCCGACGATCGTGGCCTGGGCGGCTACCGACCCCGGGTGCAAAGCCAGCGCGGCCAGCGCCGCGATCCATGGCGGTCGCATTCTCACCTCCTGGACGTCAGACTCGAACGAAGACGCCCGGTCGCAATCTAGGGGAACGCTCGCCGCGATGGGGCGAGGTGACGCCGGTCGGCCCAGCCGAGCGCCGGTTCAGTCGTCGAGGTGCGCGCGCAGGAAGGTGAGCATCAGCGGCCCCACAGTGTCGCTCCGTTCCATGTGCGGGAGGTGCGCCGCCCCGTCGATCGGATGGTACTCGGCCCGCGGGATCGCCCGGCGGACCCGATCGGCGTTCTCGATCGGAACGGTGTGGTCGTCCTTGCCCCAGAGCAGCATCACCGGCATCGACCGCTGCCCAACCGTGGCATAGACGGAATCCAGGTCGGTCCGGGACAGAGTCATCGCGCTCGACCAGAGGGCCCGACCGAACCCCCGGAACCGCATCTGGGGCCGGTAGAGATCGGGCCACTCGGGCCACCGGGCGGGGTCCCGGAAGTCGGTCAGCTGGCCCCGCGCCATCCCGGGCACCAGGAGCGCCTGCCACATCATCGGACCCAGCCAGGGAAGCCGGAGGTACCACGGCAGCGGCTCCGCGTCGCCGGCGGCCGGATCGATCAGGGTGAGTGATCGGACCCGCTCGGGATGCCGGCCCGCGAAGGTGGCGGTCACGAAGCCGCCCATCGAAAGCCCCATCACGTGGACCGGCCGCTGCCAGCGAGCCGAATCGAGGAGCTCGCCCAACTGGCGGTCGAACAGGTCGGCGTCGTAGGTCACATCCGGGCGATCGGAGGTGCCCCGGCCGAAGAGGTCGTAGCGGAGCACCCGGAACCCCGCCCCGCTCAAGAGCGCGACGGTCGAGTCCCAGATGTAGGCCGGCACCGAGAAGCCGTGCACCAGCACCACGGGAGGTCCCTCTTCCGGTCCAGACAGCTCGAAGTGGGTCAGGCCGTCCGTGAGGCGCACGTACTGACCCGGCACCGCGGCGCGGGCGGCGTCGTCCAGCGTTCCCTGCTCGGGATTCCGGGAAGCGTAGTACGCGCCGCAGGTCACGATCACCGCGACGGCCAGCACGAGGCCGAGCTTGACGAATCGTTTCATGCCGCCGCCGAGGTTGGCGGTGAGTGACGCTCGGGGGCCTGACGGGTGACGATTCTCAAGCTATCGCCCGATCGACCCGCATCCAAGCCGGACTACTCCCGGCCCCGGATCCAGTCGATCCCGACCAGGAGCAGGGCCGCCAGCGCACCCAGGCCGGCGATGACCACCGTCTGCTCGGGAACCGACCAGGGCGAGGTCAGCCACGGGTGCCGAAACGAAGCGGACGCGGCGAGAAACGCGCCTCCGCCCGCACCGAGCAGGCCTCCGATCACCACCAGACGCAAGACTCGCGGCTGGATCGAGAGGGCCCGGACTACCACACCACCGGTGAGCCCGAGCAGCAACACGTAGGGAACCAGCGCGAGCCGCGAGGCGGGCCCGCCGGGAAGCGGAACCGGTGCGGCCAACGCCTTCGCCGCCTCGTAATGCACGAGGGCGCCGGCCATCAGCGCCAGACCAACCACGAGTCCAATCACGCATCCCACGACGAAGCGCGCCATGGTTACCCCCGAGAGGCGTCGGTCGTGCCAATCAAACCAGGCCGAGCAGCTCCGGTCGCACCGTCCGCACCCGCTCCACGGCCGCCGGATCGTCGCGGAGCAGGGCGAAGTCCGTGAAGTCGAACCCGGGCCCGACGGAACAGCTCACCAGGGTGTACTGACCCGACGCCTGCGCGGCCTGCCACGCGCCGGCGGCGAGGAGGAAATAGATCGTGGTCAGCCCGGCGCGGAGCCTGCGCCCGTCGGCCGGCTCGACCTGGGCCGTCGACCGGTGGATCTCCCGGTAGTAGCCGCCTTCGGGGTGCGGCGCGAGCCCGAGCGTGGCAATCAGCGCTCCGGCACGACCGGCCGGCCGGATGGCTTCCGGACCGGTCATCGAGGCTGATACTCGGTAATGTCGCCGAAAGCCTCGAACCCGATCCGGCGGTACATCCCGATCCCCGCTTCCGCCGCCTGCAACACTCCGGTCCGAAACCCCTCGTTCCGGGCCTCGAGGAGGGGATGGAGGGTGAGCGCCGTCCCGAAGCCCCGGCGCCGATGCGAGGCGATCGTCGCGATGTTGTAGAGGCCCACCAGCCCGCCGGCGACGGTCATCTCCGAGACGGCCACCGGGTGGTCGTCGAGATAGCCGACGTAGTATCGCTGCGGCGAGGCGGGATCGAGCAAAGCGGCCTCGATCAGGGCGTAGTACTGGAGCACGTGCCGGTCGGGCGGGCTCCAGTTGGCCGCCGTGACCCGGGCAAAGTGGCCCAGCTCGGCGGCGGTCGACGCCCGGCGGACCGTGAGACCCGATGGGGCCGGCGACGCCGCCAGCCGGTCCAGGCCGACCGCCATCGCCAGCTCCGCCTCCGTGCCGACCAGTCCCGCGGCGACCAGGCGGGCCCCGAGATCGGCCGGCTCGTCGCCCGGGCTCACCCACCACGAGAACGGCCGCGCCGCCCGAGCAAAGTGGTCGAGGACCGCGGCGATGGCCGCGCCGACCCGGTCGACCGGAAGGCGCGCCCGGCAGACGCAGTTGAAGGTGTCGGACGGAAGACCGGAGTCGGCCAGCACCAGCTCGGGCTCGACCCGCACTTCCAGCCCCGGTGTGCGGGTCGGACCCCAACTGACGTGCCGGACGAAGTTAGCGACGGCCGACTCGGCCAGGGCCGAGTCGCCCGGGGCGATCGGTGATTCGGCCATGACCCGGCGCTCAGCCAAAGGAGATCGTCGACGAGAGGCCGAGGACCCAGTTTCGCGCCAGGATCACCCCCGCGACCGCCATCCACCCGAAGGCGACCGCCGCGTAGAGCCGGCTCAGCAACCCGGCCCGGACCGACTCGGGACCGGCGAAGACGACCGCCACGAGCAGGGCGAGCAGCGCCAACCCGGCCACCACCAGGAACCGACGAAGCCCGCGCCAGACGGGCCGCGTCCCGAGCGCCGCCGCGACCACGAACGGCAGCGGGTGCATCGCCAGGGCAAGGATCGCGACGATATCGTGCCGCGGATCGGGAAGCGGGAATGCCGCGATGGCCAACAGGTAGAGCCCGCTCAGAGCCGCGAGGACGGCCGCCGTGGCGGCAACGCCTCGGGAGGCGTCGAGTCGCCGAAGGGCGGTCCGGAGTCCCAGGCCGGCCAGGATCAGGACCAGGCCGCTGACCGCCATGCCGACGTTGAAGATCATCGGATGGGGGGCGCCGCGGGCTCCAAGCTCGCTCGGCAGCTGGACCACCTCGTCGAAGCCGGGATAGGCCAAGGTGGCGGCGGTGAGCGTCACGAAGTAGCACACCGGAGCGGCCACCGCCGCCCAGAGCAGGAACGGCGGTCCCGCGACCCGTCGTTCGGACATCGAGGATCCCCTTCGATGAGCAATGGACGCGGAGCCGGCCGCCCCACTGACGGTAGCGAACGTCTCGGCGTCAGGGTAGTCCGTCGCCCGGATCCGGGCCAAACGCTCGGTCTCAGGCTGCCGCTCGGCCTTCAACGGACCGGCGACGGCGGCGGACCGATCCGAAGGGTCACCGCGCCCGCGGCCGTACCGCGGGCGCCGGAGACCGTCGCCGCCACTCCCACGGATCCTGGACTGAAGGCCGTCACCAGACCCGTCGCGTCCACGCCGGCCAAGGTCCGATCCGACACCGACCACACGACGCTGACCGGCCGTGGGAGGTTGGTGTCGACCAACCGGACTCGGATCGTGTCGCCCACCACCACGGCGGCCTGGTCCGGCGCGAGTGCGACGTACGCGATCCCGACGAACGGGGCCGGCGGCGGCGACTCCCCTGGGCTGGCGGTGTCGGCCCGGGCGCATCCAAGGGCAAGGAGGGTCAGCAGCAGGGTCGGTTTCACCCCTGAAAGCTGGGGTGCCCGCCCGGGCGACGCTGTGACCAGGGTCACCCCGGATCAGACCGACACTAGGTGCGCCGGGGACGCGAACTCGACCCCTCCGGTCGGCGTCCGAAACGGTCCCAGCACCGTTTCCGCCTCGTGGAGGATCCGCTCGATCAGCTCCTCGGAAAGCCGGACGCCCATCAGCGGGAGCCAGCCCCGGACATCGGTCTCCACCAGCGCCCGGATGCTGGGAAACCGTCCCCGGCCCACGATCGTCTCGACCGTCGCGTCCGGTAGGCCCGCCTCGGCAAAGAGCGCCAGCAACTCGTCCGGGTCGCCGAGAACGAACGGCGCCTTGAGCGCGTTGCCGGCCTCGGGGCCCGCGAGCCGCTCGAGCAGGGCGACCTCCGCCGCGTAGGCCGGCGTGTCGTCGAGCGACGCCCACACCGCCACCGCCAGCCCGCCACCGGGCCGGAGCACCCGCCGCATCTCGCGAAGCGCGCCAGCCCGGTCCGAAAAAAACATCAGGCCGAACTGGCTCACCACCCGGTCGAAGGTCCCGTCAGGAAACGGCAGGGCCTCGGCGGCCCCGTGGCGCCACTCGATAGCCGCCGCCAGCTCGCGGGCCACCGCCAGCATCCCCCGGTTCGGGTCGAGACCGGTCACCCTGCCGGCCGAGCCCACCGCGCCGGCCACGGCCCGGGTAAGCGCACCGGTCCCGCAGGCCACATCCAGGACCCGGTCGCCGGGTCGGATCCCGGCGGCCGCGACCAGTCGCGGGCCCCACTCGCGGAAGAGGGCGGGAACGAAGATCGCCTCGTAGGTGCGCGCGGCGGCGATCTGGGCTGGATCGGGTGGGGTCATCGACGCTCCCAGGCTGGCCGGGTCGGCAATCTCTCCTGAAACGCGCGGGGGCCGGGCGGCATCTCATCCATCGAGCCATATTCACCGGTCGACGTCCACCGAGGAGCTGGGGATGACCGAAGCGACCCTGACCGCCGGCCTCGCCCTGATCGTCGCAGCCGCGGCATCAGCCGGCCCCCGGGAGCCCGTTCTCCCGGCCCGCGACACCCTCGCCCTGCCCCGCTACGACCGGGTCGTCCTCCTGGACCAGCGCCCCGACACCTCAGCCAACGCGAGCATCGGCGACGTCGACGGTGACGGCCACCTGGACATCGTCCTGGCCAAGGGCCGCCATTGGCCGGCGGTGGACCGGGTGCTCCTGGGCGACGGCAAGGGCGGCATTGCCCGCGCCTACCCCTTGGGAACGATCGCCGATCGGAGCTACACCGGGCAGCTGATCGACCTCGACCGGGACGGCGACCTGGACCTGGTGGTCAGCAACGATCGCCCCGACCCGACCCGGGTCTACCTCAACGACGGCCAGGGCCATTTCACCCCGACGGCGGAGGTCGGCGACTCCACCTGGCCCACCAGAAACGCCGCGGTGGTCGACCTGAACGACGACGGCCTCCCTGATATCGTACTCGCGAATCGGTTCGGCCGCCGCCCAGGCGGGAATTATCTCTGCCTCAACCGGGGCGGCGGGCGCTTCGACGCCCCCTGTCGGGTGGTCTCGACCTACTCGGCCACCACGATCTCCGCGGGTGACTTCGACGGCGACGGGCTGACCGACCTGGCCGTACCCCACCGTGACGGCGGCCAGAGCCTGGTGCTCCTGCGCGACCGAGACCGCGGCTTCGACGGGGCGAGGACGATTCCGTTCGGCCCGCCGGACGGGACCATTCGGATGGCCGAGAGCGGCGACTTCGACGGCGACGGCCGCCTGGACCTGGTGACGATCGACGAGCGGAGCGGCACCCGGATCTACTTCGGCGGGCCGGGTCCCGCCTTCGGCCCGGGGCAGCCCCTGGGCGACGACCGCGAGAAGCCCTACGCCCTGACCGTGGCCGACCTGAACCGCGACGGCCGGCCCGACATCGTCGTCGGATTCATCCAGGCGGCGTCGGCGGTGTTCTTCAACGCCGGCCCGGGCCAGCCTTTTCGGCGGGTGACCTTCGGCGACGATCGCGGCACGGTGTACGGCTTCGCGGTGGGCGACCTCGACGAGGACGGCTGGCCCGACATCGTGGCCGCCCGGTCCCAAGCCCCGAGCATCCTCTACCTGGCCGGCCCGCCCCTCTGATATCCTGCGAGAGAACCGAATGCGCAGCCGACCCGTGGACAACCCGCGACTCGGGAACGCCGGGGCAGCGTTTGCTGGGCTGACCCTTCTGCTCGCGTCTCCGCTCTTCGCGCAGAAATCCGACGCGACAACGTTCGCATTGACCAGCGATCCTGTAGTCGTGCTGCCGCTCGGCGCAGGACATGCGTGGGACGCGAACACGATCTATGGGCCTTCGGTCGTGCGCCAGGGGGATACGTGGCATCTGCTCTACTCCGGCAACCGCGTGGTCGAGCCAGCGGACCCCACCCGCAACATGGGGCTAGGTTACGCCATTTCCACAGACGCGGGGCTCACCTGGACGAAGCAGGGCAACGCGCCGTTGCTGCAACACCCTCGACTGCGTCGCGCCACGGTGGGCAGTTGGAGTGTCATTGATGGCAAGTGGATCCTGCTCTACACGGTGCCTCAGCCCGACTTCTATTCCACAGGTTCCGTGTACCTGGCCATCTCGGAGCACGGGCCTGCAGGCCCCTGGACTGGGCCCGACGATCCCGTGCTTCGTGCTCCCGCGGAGGCCTGGTTCGAAGCGATCATGCCGCTGGACCTATTTCGCGTCGGCCAGCAATACCGGCTCTATTTCTATGGACGGCCAGGCAAGACGGGGGTCCCAGGTTATGGCCTGGCCACGTCGATGGACTTGCTTCACTGGGAAGTTCACAGCGGACCGATCCTGAGCGTGGGCGCCGCAGGCGACTGGGACGGTGTCGCGATCACTAGCGCATCAGTGCTCCGCGATGGCGAAGGATGGGAGCTGTTCTATGTCGGCTACGACCGGCCCATCGCGCAACGCGGTGCGAACCTGAAGCCGCTGGCGCTGGGGCGCGCGACGAGCCGCGATGGCATTCGCTGGGTCAAGGACCCGGGGAACCCCGTGCTGGCCACGAACCAAACCATCTGGCCGCTGTTCGAGGTCCTTCGCGAAGGGGCCACCTATCTGTTTCTGCACGACACCAACGGCGGACGCGACGGATTGTCACGATTCACCGCCAAGCGCACGAACTAATCGGCATTGCCCGTACGGCGTTTCGTAAGCTCCCCCACCGGGTAGACAGTCTGATGCTAGACTTCTCTGGCGAAGGAGGAGTCCATGAGGAAGTCCCGATTCACCGAGTCCCAGATCGTCAGCATTTTGCAGGAGGCGGAAGCCGGCGTCCCGGTCAGTGATTTGCTCCGGAAACACGGGATCAGCCGGGCGACGTACTTCACCTGGCGGCGAAAGTACGGCGGGGCCGGCGTGGCGGAGCTGCGGCGGCTGAAGGAGCTCGAGGCGGAAAACGCCAAACTCAAGCGGATGTACGCCGATCTGGCCCTGGAGAACACCGCGATCAAGGACGTGTTGAGCCGAAAACTGTAACGCCGTCCGCGCGACGACCGGTCGCGACGATCCTGGTCGACCATGGGCTTGCGGTGCAACGGGCCTGCCGGATCGTCGGACTCTCGCGGGCGGCGTTCTATCGGTCCCCGCCGGCCGCGCCGGCGCGCGATGCCCCTGTGATCGAGGCGCTCCAGGACGTGGTGGCCGCCGACCCGCGCTGGGGCTTCTGGAAGTGCTATGATCGGCTGCGGGCGCTCGGGCATCCCTGGAATCACAAGCGGATCCACCGGATCTACTGCGCGCTCCGCCTCACCTTGCCGCGCCGGACCAAGCGACGGGTGCCGGGCCGTCCGCGCCACCCGTTCGCCGTCGTGCCGGCGTTGAACGGGACCTGGGCACTCGATTTCATGCACGATCGGTTGTACGACGGCCGGCCGTTCCGCGTGCTCAACGTCCTCGAGGAAGGCAACCGCGAAGCCCTGGCGATCGAGCCCGCCTTGGCGCTGCCGAGCGGCCGGGTCGTCGCCGTCCTTGACGAGCTGGCGACCGTGCATGGGGCTCCGGCGGCGCTGCGCTGCGACAATGGGCCCGAGTTCTTGGCGGCCCCGTTCGTGGCGTGGTGCGCCGCCCGGGGGATCGCCATTCACTACATCCAACCCGGCAAACCCGATCAGAACGCGTTCATTGAGCGGTTCAATCGGACCTACCGCGACGAAGTCCTCAACGCGTGGCTCTTCGCCTCCCTGGACGAGGTCCGCACCATCAGTGAGGCTTGGCGCCAACGCTACAACACAGTGCGGCCCCACGACAGCCTCGGCCGGGTGCCGCCCCTCACGTATCTGCCGAGGGCCACAGCCGCCTGAGAGTCTCGTTTCGGACTGTCTCACTTGACGGGGAGCTTACGGTTTCACCCGAGCTTCCGGTCCGCGTGCTCTCGTCGCGCCTCAGCCGCCTCTCCATGAGTGTCGAGCAACCGAACATCGCATAGCGGTCGGCTTCCCCGAACGCCTTGGAAATATGACCCCAAAGCCTTGACTGGCCTGCCTTGACGTTGTATATAACCATGCCATTATGGAACTAGGCGGTTATGCGCACCTCGGACCCCCTCGACCTGACCTTCGCCGCTCTGGCCGACCCTACCCGCCGCGCCATCCTGGCGCGGCTGGCGACGGGGGAGGCCACGGTGACGGAACTCGCCGAGCCGTTCGAGATGAGCCAGCCGGCCATTTCCAAACATCTGAAAGTGCTTGAGCGCGCCGGCCTCATCTCGATGGACGTCGATGCGCAACGGCGGCCACGCAAACTGGAACCGAAGGCCTTGGAGGAGGCCGTGGATTGGATCGAACGTTACCGCGAGATCTTCGAACAACACTACCAGCGCCTCGACGCGTTGCTCGAAGAGCTCCAAGCCAAACCGGCCAAGCGCAGGCGAACAAAGAAATAGCGGGGACATGTCGGCGCGCGATCACGATGAAGCACCAAGGAGAAGACAATGCCTAAGCCCGCAGAAGTTACCTTGCCGAGTGATCGCGAAGTTCGCGTCACCCGGACGTTCAACGCGCCCCGCCAATTGGTGTGGGATGCGCATACCCAGCCCGAGCTCGTGCAGAAATGGCAGTCCGGCTATGACGGCTGGGATATGCCGGTGTGCGACATGGATGTCCGGGTCGGCGGCAAGTACAAGTGGCAGTGGAGAAGCCGCGAAGGCGGCAAGCAGTTCGGCTTCTTCGGCACGTACACCGAAGTCAACGGCCCGTCGAAGCTTGTCCACGAAGAATACTTCGACCCGGGCGATGTCGGCGGCCCGGGCGATATCGGCGGCGCCATGCCCGCTGGCGATCCCTGCATCGTGTCACTTGAACTCAGTGAGCAGAACGGCGTCACGACCCTTGTCTGCAATATGACGTACGGGTCGAAGGAACGGCGTGATGGCGCCGTCTCCACCGGCATGACCGACGGCATGGAGTATAGCTACGCCCGCCTCGACGACATGCTTCTCAGCCGCCAGCTCGGCGCGACGTGAGGACGATATGCAGAGGCGCGATTTCCTGACGACTGCCACCGCGACCGCAGTGCTGAGTGCGATTGGATGCGATGCGGGCAGCGCGGCGAGGATGCGTTCGCTCCATAGCGGCTCACAGAAAACGCCTTCGACCCCTCCCGTTCAAGCCAACGAGACCCCCGCCGGGTCGAATGCGACCTTTGCCGACGTCAACGGCCAGCACATCTATTACAGCGTACATGGCGCCGGCAAGCCGCTCATTCTTCTCCACGGTGGCATCAACCCAGACAGCTTCGGGAGCAATCTGGCCGAACTGGCCAAGGGCCGGCAGGTGATCGCCCCCCATCTCCAGGCACATGGGCGCACGCCAGACACCGACAGGCCACTGCGCAGTGAAACGATGGGTGACGACATTGCTGCTCTGATCGGCCACCTGAGCCTCGGCAAGGCCGACGTCATGGGCTACTCGCTGGGCTCCAGCGTCGCGCTGCAGACCGCTGTCCGCCATCCGCAGGTGGTCGACCGGCTCGTGCTCGTGTCCGCGGCGATGAGGCAGGACGGCTTCTATCCGGAGGGGGTGGCGGCCTTCAAACAGTTGGAGGTCAACGCTGCCACGTTCGGCGGTGGCGTCAAGGCATCGCCGTTGGGGAAGGCCTATCCCGATGTCGATTGGACAAACCTCTTCAGGAAGATCGGTGACCTGACCACACGCCCCTTTGACTGGAGCGCCGACGTCGCCAAGCTTCAGGCACGAACACTGCTGGTCTTTGCCGACGCTGACGCCATCCGGCCCGAACACATGGTCGACTTCTGGAAGGCGTTGGGAGGCGGCCAGCGCGATGCCGGGATCGATGGCTCGCTGCGGCCCGCCCACCAGCTCGCAATCGTGCCGAACACCACCCACTACACGATCCCTGTCGAGCCGATGCTGCCCGAGATCGTCGAGCGCTTCCTCGGAACCGAATAGCAGGCAGTCGGTCGCGGCCAGGTCCGCGAAGCGCTCACGGGGCGAGCAGAGCCCAGCTGATCGAGGCCTTGGCGAAATGCCCGCGTCACTCGCCCCAGGGAGTGCGACACTCTCCCCCTCGCATGTGCTTCGTGCCTGACGCCCTAGCGCACTACAAATCAGCTGCGAGCGCGCTTGCGGTAAAGCCGCAAGATCGGCGCGCTCGTCTGCTGCATTTGTTTGTTAGGCGGCAACCTCGATGGTTGTCGCATAGCTGGTCGCCTTGGGAGGAGCTCGCCCTGCGTCCCGGAGACCGTCCAGATGAAACTCGACGGCTTCTCGCATCTCCTGCTCGACCGCCTCGCGGCTGGAGAAACCTGTGTTCGTGGCCTCGACAACGATCAGGATCTTCACTCTTTCAACCCCGCCTGCTTGAGAATGCTATTCAACGTGCCAGGGGCCACGTCGTCTCCCGGTTGCCCGCCCACCGTGACAAGGCCCGGCTTCACCGGGTGCTTGACTTGTTGCTGGCTTCCGCGGGTTCGGGCAAGGTACCAGCCGTCGTGCCGGTCGCCCCGCGGCTGCTGGTCGAGCCCGGCGTCGGCCCCTTGACCAGCTCGATGGCCGAAGCGTGGTTTTCGGCCTCGGCCTCGAGGAACAGGATGCGGCGCGCGGTCGACCGAATCGCGGCGATCGTGGCCCGATGCTCCGGGCTGTGATGGAGGGCGGTCCGCAGCCGGGCGCACTTGGGTGCCAGGCGCGCCGGGCGGCCGGGCCCGGCTGGTCCGCGGGGCCGTCAGATCCCGGTCCAACTGGCTGGTCCGCAGCAGGTGATAGATCAGGGCCCGGCTCACGGCCGCCTGCTCAGCGATCGCGGTCTTGGAGAGGCCCTGTTCCAGCAAGTGGTTGAGTAATACGAGTTTGTCCCATCCGTACACCCGGACCTGACCCGTCGGAGTCACCGTCCAGTGTGGCGCTCAAGGGATCAACCCGCGACGACGGGGACTGCCAGGTCGACCCAGGGAGCCGAGGGGTCGAGCCGGTGGCAGGCCAGCACGCCAACCGGTGGACGGAGTCACGCCGAACCTTTACCGGGCCTTCGTCCTCTCCGGCGGCGTGGGCTGACGCGAGGCCGCCACCGGCGGAAGCTGTCCAGTGTTGCGCAATTCCACCAACATGCGCTCGGCGAAGTCGAGGCGTTCGTGGACCTCCATGAGTTCCTCGCGAAGACGCAGGATCTCCTGCTCGACCAATGGAGGCAGCTCCGACGAATCGCGACGCCACCGGTCGATGAGGGCACGTCCCATCTCGCTCCGCGCGAACAGGTAGTAAGCGCCGACGGGGACTAGGACGAGCGGCGCGACTCGAAAGAGAACGATGCTCACAATGAACGCCAGCTCAGAAGAACCCATTCGGCATCTCCCTTCCTTCCATCGTCAAAGACGACACGAGCCGACCCGAGATTGCTCCGGTGCATGTCGTTGTTAGTCTGCGCCCTCTTAGTAAGGACTTACAACTAAAGAATCCCGATCTCCTTGAGCCAGTTCTCTACAAGCGCAGGCCACATCGCCACCGGATGTTCTGTGCGCCTCAGTCCGAAGGCGTGCCCGCCCTTGGTAAAGAGATGGACCTCTGCCGGGACGCCCGCATCATCAAGGGCGCGCGCGTACACCGTGCTGTTGCAGATGTCGTCCACGGGGTCATCCCACGCCTGCAACAGGAACGTCGGCGGCGTCTGCGTTGTGACGTGTATGCCGGGGTCGAGGGTGGCACCATCGCGGCACAGGTGACCCGGGTAAAGCGCGACGGCGAAGTCAGGGCGGCTACTTAGTTTGTCTGCCGCATCCACCGGCTTGTAGGTCGGCTCGAATATGTTGCTGGTCTGCGCGACCAGATACCCGCCTGCCGAGAAGCCGATCACCCCAATCATGTTGGGACCAAGGTTCAACTCTTTCGCCCTGGCGCGAACGAGCCTGATCGTTCTTTGCGCGTCCTGAAGTGCGCGGGGGACCTTGGGTGTGATGTGGCAATGGCAATCCTTGTCCCAGTAGTGATTGGTTTTGGGAACGCGATACTTGAGCAAGACGCACGTGATGCCTTTGGCGGTCATCCAGTCACATATTTCAGTCCCTTCAAGGTCCATAGCCAGAAGCCTGAATCCGCCGCCGGGGAAGACCACCATCGAGGCGCCGGTATTCCTGCCCACGGGTGGAAAGACCGTCATGGTCGGAGACGTTACGTCATAGACCGCGGTATACGGGCGCCCCGCGACGAGATCCGGGGCTTTCGTGACCTCGACTCTCTCGGCCGGTTGAGAGACGCCTTCCATGTCCGGCGCACCGTTCGGCCAGATCGGGACTTGCTTCAATCCCGAAGGCGGCTGCCACGCGCCGGCCGTCCCGACATCCGGGTGTTGCCGGTCCGATGTCGTCGGCCTGGCCGCTTGGGCCGCCTCGGCCCGAGGTTTGTGCATCACGCCGACGACACCCGCCAAGCCCGACAACCCCAAGACGCATATAAGCATGAGCAAAGGTCGGTGCACTATCGACTCCTCCTTGACTCAACGGGCGTTGGCGGCGATTCCCGATGGTTCGCAAAGAACGATCGCAAGGAATGGTATTCCGCAGGCGAACGCCTTAGTGTTCAGCGGTCGGGCGCCGCATCGGGGCTGAGCGGCCGCGCCGTCCCCCGATAACATTGGGGCGCGCCAGCGACTTCGCAACGGGATGGTCGGGCGCCCGTCCGCCTGCAACACTGGGTTATACGGCACTGGCAATAGGCTCGCCGAAGGATCGCCAGGACGGGCGAGGAAGGCTGAGGATCGGCGGCCTGGGTGCCCGACCCTGCCACCAGGCCTATGAACAGACCCGCCAGGATCGAGCGGAGGTGCACTGCTCAAGCCTTACGGGGCTCGCCGGGCCAGCGCCGCCTCCCAACCCGCTCGACCCGTACCGGACTCCACGGAGCGCAAAAGTGCGAGCAACTCTTCCGGGCCGAGTTCGGGCGGCGGCGCGGGCCAGCGGTCGCCAGCTACGTATCCTATCCGGTCATACTCGCGCGCCAACTCGGCACGCTGCTCCGCGGTCCATGTCATTGACGCTGCCTTGATGCTCGCAAAGGAGTCTCCGGCCGGAGCTCCGCCCCCGCGGGCAGGTGGGACACCCGCTGGGCCGTATAACGTCCTGCGCTTAAGCTGCCAGCGACTCCTCGCCCGCAGCGAATTGTCTGACTTCCTCTGAGTATGCACCGCCAGGGGCCCGCCGCAAGGAGGCCGAGGCTGAGGGCGCTGGACAGGTTTATGCGCTTGTTAGGCGGCCCACCAAGCGCAGCCCCGCTCACTCGTGGGTCGCCATTATCGTGGCGCCGGGACCGGGACCCCAGGCTTCAGGTCCACATTATGATAGGCGACGATCTTCCACTCCCCAGCCTGCCTCGCGACGACCTGCAGCAGGCGCGTCCGCAGTCGCCCTTGCCCATCGAGCGTCATCCGTGGCGGTGGCCGCGCCACACCCGTGACCGCGGTCAACACATCAACTACGGCGACATCGGGAGTGATGAAACGGAGCGATACGATATCCTGCTGTAACTTTGTGTGCTTGAAGAGGCTTTCGAAGATCATCTCGTGCTGCCGCAGAAATCCCGCATAGCCCGTGAAGAACTCACCTCGAATGTTGGTGAACGTGCCGTTCGCCGCGAAGTGACGCGAGTAGGCGGTCGCGTCTCCCTGATCCCAAGCCGTGATCTCGTCTTCCACAATCTGGCGAATGGCGGTCGTGTCGGCGGACGTCTGCGCGCTGAGCCGCGTTGCCAGGATGCTGAGGCCAAGAACCCAGACGAACGTCATGACAGGTCCCTGGGAACATGGCTGCCGTGTGTGACCGTGCGTGCATGTGGTACCTTCGCAAACCGGGAGCGCCATAGCGAATCCCTCCATAAGCCAGACCGCGCACTGGCCCGCCTAACGACTAGAGTGTCAGCTGCGAGGCCGCTACGTGCCGGCCCGGCCGCGGCCTTCAACAGACATGGAGCGGGCGGGCCGGCGACGCCACGGGAATGCCCGGATGCCCGGCGGCCTCGTCAGACCGCACGCTCGGGTTAGACGGCCGAGCGCACGATCGTCAATGACTGCAGCCGCCGGTGGGTTTCCAATCGGACGGGGTGCCCCTCGGTTGAGTTGAATCATGAATGACCAGGGCAAACGCCCGGCGGAGCGTCTTGCCTGTGACGTTCAGTTCCATAGGGGTATGCGAAGGCACGGTCATGGTTGCGCCGGCCCGAGCCCGCTGAACCCCGGTCGGTGTCTCCAGACATTGCTCTCCCGTAAGCACATACCAGCCTTCGGGCCCCGAGTGTGTATGCACCCGTGAGTTGTCGCCGGGCCGCATGACAGCGTATGAGAGAACCGCCGTGTAGCTCGCTGCGGGCGGCAGGAGCAGCGGTCCGACGACGGCAATCGCCTTCCCTCCCGCGTGACCGGCGCGTCGAGGCCCGAATTCGGAGAGCCACACTTGCCCGTCTTCCTCGACCACGATGCCCATCGCGCTCTTGGCGGCTTCTGCCGCCTTTCTGCTCGGAAACGCGCGCAGATGCCAGAACACCGATGCGTCGCCGAAGTGAAGTCCGGTCACAACGCCGATGTTGAAGCAACCAAACGCCGGTCGTGCCTCGCCCGACGGCACGTCGACGCAAGCCACTTCGGTAAGGTGGTCCTGACCAATGGTGTGGGCCTCTTGAGCCCGCAGCTGAAGGAGGGGTGCGAGCTGCAAGGCCGCCAGCAGCAGCCCAAGGTATCTGGTGCACGACGTTCCAGCCATTGCTGACGCTCCGCGGAGGGGGTCTATTCGCACCAGGATCCAAATACGGGGCCGTCTAGAAGTTATGACTGGGCTGGCCCCCCGAAGCGCCGTGGGTTAGCTCCTTCGGGACCCCGAAGTCGCCAGAGCCACATGCGACCGGACCAACTGTCGCAGCCAGTCGGAGGAACCAGCCCATGTCCAATATCTACGTCGGGATGGATGTGCACCAGGCATCGATCACCCTGGCCGTCCTGGCGGCCGGCGACCCCACCCCGTCCCGGGTGGACCGCCTGCCCAACGAGCCCAAGACCCTCCAGCGCTATCTCGCCCGGCTGGCGACCCAGGGGCCGCTCCAGGTCTGTTACGAAGCCAGCGGGGCCGGGTTCGTGCTCTACCGCGCCCTGACGAGCTGGGGCCACGCCTGCACCGTCATCGCCCCGTCGTTGATCCCCACCAAGCCCGGGGTCCAGCGCAAGCACGACCGGTACGACGCGACCCAGCTGGTCCGGCTCTTCCGCGCCGGCGAGCTGACCGCCGTCCGGGTGCCCAGCGCGGCGGAGGAACAGGTCCGCGACCTGGTCCGGTGCCGGGAGACGCTCCAGCGGGAGCTCCTCCAGTCGAAGCACTATCTGCTCAAGTTCCTGACCCGCCGGGGCCTCGTCTATCGGGACGGCCCCCACTGGGGCCCGCGGCATCTCGCCTGGCTCGAGACCCTGGCCCGGACGACGTCGCCGCTCCAGGAGGACGACCTCCTGGTCTTCCGCGAGTACCTGGCCCTCTTCCAATACAAACGGGACCGCCGCCTGGTGCTCGATCGCGAGATCGCCGAGCGGGCGACCCGCCCGGACCTCGCTCCGGCGGTCGGCCGCCTCCGCTGCTTCCGCGGCCTGCAGACCCATTCGGCGATGGTGCTCGCGACCGAGATCGGCGACTGGCGCCGGTTCGCCACCGCCGGCCAGCTGATGGCCTTCCTGGGGCTGGTGCCCCGCGAGCACTCCAGCGGGCCCGCGCCAACGCCTCGGCGCCATCACCAAGGCGGGGAACAGCCATTGCCGGCACGTGTTGGTGCAGGCGGCGTGGAGCTACCGGCACTATCCCAAGGTGGCGGCCGCGCTCCGGGCTCGCCAACGGTCGCAGCCGGCCGACGTGATCGCCCATGCCTGGAAAGCGCAGCATCGGTTGCACCGGCTGTTTGAGCACCTCGCCTATCGGAAGGAGCGCAAGATCGCGGCGGTCGCCGTCGCCCGCGAGCTGGTCGGCTTTCTCTGGGCGGTGATGCGGGACCTCGAGCCCGGCGCGGTGGCGGCGGCCTGAGAGGAGACGGCGGGTGGCCGGGGCACGATCTGGGGGGAACCCTCGTTGGTCGTTATCCGGTACGTGTGCAGCCCAACGGAACCCGAGTGTCTAGACCGAGGTCGCTCCCGACGCATCCACTTCGTGCCGCTCCGGCGAGAGGACCCGCTGACCGGCGTATATCAGCAGGATGATCGGCGAAGCAGCCCCGGGCCCGTCGTCTCTTTCACCGCAGTCGCCTGACACTGGAGGGTACGGTCATGAGTGGGTGAAGATCACGATCCTTGACAGCAGCCCAGTCATATCAACGGCCAAATCTTAACTGGCGGGCGCCGCTCCGACCTGAGCGGCCGCGCCATTCTGCTAGAAAGATTGGGGCGCGGCCGCGACTTCGCAAACCGGAGTGGGTGGCGCCCGTCCAGTTCAAGATTTTGTTAGGCGTCCGCTGGCTAGAAGGTCGACGGTACGACCGATAGCTCGCCATTCTCAACTCGTGCCAGGACGTCGGGTACGTCGCGTAGCCGTGCCGTCACCCGGTGGAGCTCGGCAAGTCCGGCACTCCGTACCCGCGCCGTAGTCCGCGATCCAGCGCAGTGACCGCCGCATATGGGGCGTACGCGGCGTGATAGTCGTCGAATATGTCGTTCCGTGTACTCTTCTGGCTGACTTGTCGCAAACGCTGCTCTATGGTTCGATGAAACATGTTCAGCGATGGGAATCCGACTGAGCCGCCGACCGCACGGACGATCTCGGTGGCGTTCAGCCCATCCGCATAGTGGGCGTTACGCTCTCGCCATCCCGCCAAGTGGGCGTCCACAGCCAACTCCAGAGGAAGCCCCGGTACCTTGATCAAGGCGGCCTCGGTCTTCAGCATTGAAGCCCGGGCCCACTCGTCGGCCACCTGGAGGAGTCCGTCTCGCAGAGCCGGCTGCTCGATCAGCGAGTCGAGGAACTCAGCGGCGTTTCCCGACGCTGGCGAGGGCCATCTGGACCAATCAAGCGAATTCTCGCAGAACACGCGCGGTGGCTGCCGTTCGAGGCCGCGCGCCCGAGCGCACGCCACGGCGATCTCCCCGTCCCATAGCTCCTCTGTGCTAACGGTCCAAGCTACCGGTACGTCCCTCAGCAAACCGCGCGCATCGTCGACGCTTCGGAAGTCGGGGGCAGCCAGTTCGATGAAATGGACAAGCGAGATCGCAAGACGCCCGCGACCGGACTGCAGGAGCCCCAGGACGGCTGCCTGGTCCGTGGCCGTAGGGCATCGGGCGAGCTCCGATACGTGGTTGGTATCTAGGTAAAGGACGACGTTGTGCATCTGGAGCTCAACGGGACGCCTAACGGCGACATCTTAACTGGCGGGCGCCGCCTCGGAACTGAGCGGCCGCGCCATCCTCCAACCAACATCGGGGCGCGGCCGCGACTCTGCAAGCGGAGCGCCTGGCGCCCGTCCAGTTCAAGATTGTGTTAGGCGGCGTCGGAGGCTGGATCGCGTCGCCAGGTTGGCAGTTGAAGGCGGCCCCACACCTCGTGATTATCGACGCCCGCTTCGCGACCAACGTGCTCGTCATCAACAGCAAACTGATGTAGTCCGCCGAGGTCGGTGGCCGGCAAGCGAACCGTGGGGTCCGCGAACGGATTGTGAATGGTATACAACCCGAGAAATGGCCGGTCCACCCCACGTTTCAACAAGCCGCATAGACAACCCAGCTGGCGGTGCTTGGTCCCGTGGACCAACATGTCCCTCCAGGACGGGCCCTGATAGGTGATTCTCGAGGGCTGCTCGAAAGGCCGGAGTCGTACTTCATACTGACCGAACATGGCCTGAAACAGGTCGCCGAGCATCAGCCCGAACGGCACCCGTACCATCTCGTTGCCGACAATCACGATCATCGTCGCCCGGCCGTCCGAGGGCAGCTGCCCGTACGCTCGGCGCACTTCCGCGCGAATTCGAGGCCGGTAGTCAGACCTCGTACCCGACCCGGTAGTCGCCTCTATTTCAGCGGGGCTCTTCACTTCAACAAAGACATCCCGTCCCGACGGGGTCCGAAAGAGCCAGTCGCCCAGGCGACCCGACCGCCCCGGCGGATCTGGTTGGAGCAGCGTCCAGCCGGCCGCGCGTTCCAGCACGAGGCCGACGAGGGGCTCGTTAAGTACATCCCAGATCGGCTGGGATACGTTGCGACGTTCACTCTGTGCGCGACCGGGCGTAAGGTCGCCGGGCCGGATTGCTCGTAGCCGGCCCCGGTAGAGCGGAACCAGCTTGTGCCGCTGAAGGAACTCAATAGTCGCATTCAGAAGCTGTACGTACCACTCAGGCTCAGGATCACGGAGTAGAAACCACGCGGTCGGCTCCGTTGACGGCCGCTCAGCGAGCTGCTCATACCACGGGATGCCGCTGAAGAGCATAGGTCGGAGCTCTGGAGGTATTCTCATCGCGGGACGCCGCCTAACGGATAGTGCATAAGCTGCGAGGCCGCTGGGGGCAGCCGCGGCCGCGGCCTCCAACAGTATAGAGCGGCTGCGGCTGCCGGGCCATTCCGGGCTGGATGCCCGGCGGCCTCGGCAGCCTTCAGGCACGGGTTAGGTGGCGGCTATTCGTGGCCTGCGGCGTCCCTGGTGGAGACGAACTGATAGAAACGCAAATGACGGAAGCCGTCGGCGTCTTCGAAAGTGCCGAGGAGGCCGTCCGCATCTATCTGGTTGATCTGGAGCCCGGTTGGCAATTCAATGTCGCCTTCCCACAGGCCTTCGTGATCGAACACGCTGGCTCGGGCCGCCTCGCCAATGGTCGGATCACCGTAGACGGCCCAGATGCGGCCGTCGCCAGCGAGCCAAACCTCCGCGACCGGGGGGCGGGTTCGGGGCGATGCCTTCAGAAGGGCGGGCTCAAGCTCGGCCTGGAGGGCGGCTGGGAATCGCGCCCGCCACGCCGCTACCGCGCGGTCGAAGTCGGCGTCAGACACCTCCTGCACCGTCGATGGACGGCGAATGATCATCTGCAGAGCACCGGTCTTTGTCCGGATCTCGATTTCGAACCGAGCGCCGGAGGCAAACGCGAGCCGCGAGCCACGAGCATGGTAGCTTGGCTCCGGCACGAATAGGGGGCCACCATAGGTCGTCGTCGGTTGGCTGGGGCGGCGAAGCCGCGGCGCGCTCGGAAATGCCGTTAGCGAGTCCCAGGGGGCCGACGACGAAGCCGCCCGACTCAGCGTGGTGACCATCCCGGTGGTGAGCGAGGTACTCGTCGCCTCGTCCGGAAGGCTAGTGGCAAGGAGGAGCGATCCGTCGTCAAAGGTGCCCCGTACCCAAGCCGTGGGTCGATCAGGCGGGGAGGTGAGAATGGCCAACCGATCGAAGCTCATGGCGGGGGTCCAGCGCTGGACTCGCTGACTCATTGGCTCGAACGTGAGGACACTGTCTGCCGAGAGCGGGAAGACGAACCCCAGGCCGACGAACTCCCCCGGGCCAGCTCCGGCGCGGCCAACATCGCGCAACCACCGCCCCGCTGAGTCGAACACTTTGACCTGGGTCATTGCCCAGCCGGCGGCAATGATCCGTTTATCTGGGAGCCGCAAGGCTGATACCGGGCTGCTGACGAACTCGGCGCCTGGCCCTCCCTCGGGCCCAATGTCGATCACTGGCACGGAGTCCAGCTCAAACCGCAGGCCTGACGGTCGGAAATTGTCCACGATCCGGGTCCCAGCACTGTCGCGGACATGGACCAGCGGTGCACGGTCGGCGCCGCACCCGAGTAGCATCGCCGCTGCCAGCGCCCAACCGATACCCAGCCAACCGATACCCAGCGTGCGAGTCATAAGCCAACCTCGGGCTGGTGGCGGTCGGCGGGGGCCGACGCCACCTAACGGCCCAATCTTAACTGGCGGGCGCCGCTCAGAACTGAGCGGCCGCGCCATCCTCCAACCAACATGGCGGCGCGGCCGCGACTCCGCAAATCGGAGGGCCGGGCGCCCGTCCAGTTCAAGATTTGGTTAGACGTCAGCGCGACGGGCTCCGCAGCGGGTACGCCCTGGTTCCCAGATCCCGGTCCTGCAAGAACAGGAAGGGTCCGATATAGCCAGTTAGCATTTGGCCCCTTTCGCCGAGCGGCCCTAGTGTAAACAGGCGGCATAGTGCTCGGGCTGTTCGCTCGACATGCCCAACGAGCTCGGTGTTGATCCGCGAGTAGACTTCGCCCAAAGGGCCACCGGACCGAAGAGATGCGAGCAAGTCGGGATAGTCCTTGAGGATCTCCATCTCAAGAGCGGCCCACGCGTGATCCGGAGTGGCGACATCGGGAGCCTCGCCACACACCGTGTCCAAGTTGTGGTAGCGAGCTGCTTGCGCGAACGTGCTCAACATTTCCAGAAAGCGCCGGCCCCGAGCATCGTCAGTCAAGTAGCCAGCGTCGGCCGCCGCTGCTTGGCGGGAGCAGTAGGCGTCGTCGAAACAGGAGCGAACGACCGCATCGCGCAGGGCCGCAAGGTCGTGAGAGAAGCGTTTCAGTTTACTTCGGGTTGGGTACTGACCTCCCGCTTCCAGTGCGCGGAGGCAGACGACACACTTCATTAGCCGCTCGAGGCCGGTGGAAAGCAAGAGGAGCGGCGCGTAGTAGAAGTCGTTTGCCGCGCCGAGGCGCTGCACAGCTGCAAGGCCATGCTCGATGAGGCGAATCGAGGTCAGAACCTCGTCGCCAAGGGCGACCGCACGGAGGTCAGGTGCCATTCGGAACGGTAGGGTTTTGGACGTCTAACGTTCAGATGTTCAGCGGCCGGCGCCGGTCGGAACTAAGCGGCCGCGGCGGCCTCGCAGCAACATGGAGCCGCGGCCGCACCTTCGGAAGCGGAGCCTCGGCGCCGGTCCGCTGCAGCATCTTGTTAGGCGGCACTCGATTCGTCGTCCTTCATGCCGGCGGCGAATATCACTGATATGGCGCCACCGTAGACGACTCCAGCAAGTGACGCAGGAAGCCAGTTGAAGAACTTCCAGATGCCGAGCCACGAGCTCGGCGACTCGATCCAAGAGCGGCGAACGTTCGCCCAGTGGAGGAAGTCGAGGAATGAGACTGGCGCCCAGGTGCCGGCTTGCAGGTAGTGGACGGTTTGCCAGCCAAGGACGCAAAGACCCCCGATCAGGGGAAGTAGCCCGAGGCCGAAAAGACAGACCAGGGTCCAAATGCGGTCAAGAAGGTGGCTCAGTCCGACCCGGCTCGCCGCGGTCATGGAGTTCTGGTGTGGTGAGAGCAATCGGCGCGTTCGAGGCTCATGCGCCGATCGGGTGGCCCGGCGTGTGTAGTAAGTCCTGCAACGCGCACAGGAAGCCATCGAGCTCAAGGGGATGGTACCGAAAGGTGGCTTCCTCAGGCTTGGCACCACCAGCAAGCCAAGCTGCGCCCAGCCTGTGGACTTCATCGGCCGTCATGCCGTTGTATGCCTCATAAGGGTACCGAAGGGCGACGAAGTTGGCTGCCCAAGTCGCCAAAAGCGCTGGCGTATCGGAGTATGCGGCCGTAGGTCCCATCCGCAGCGCCGCGGCCTGGATCAACCGAGTGGCAGCCTGCGGTGGGAGCGCAGCGAAGTGCTCTTGGTACCGATGATGCCGACCTGGAACCTTCCCCAGGAAACGAAGGAGGGCCTTGAGAAGTATCTCAAGTGCTGTCAGACGGAGCAGATATGACCCGTCAGACGACACGTCGAGGCTGCGCTCAAGGAGCGTGGCGTCCACCAAATAGCGTCGTGCGGTGCCGACCATTCGCTGGATGTCTTCAGTCAGTGGCTCGTTCATCACGTCTCCGTACCTGGCCGCCTAACTACTTGACCTGCGTGGACTCCAGCTCGCAAGATAACAAATTCGTCGGGCACGCGGGTTACCGCCGGCCAGACCCTCCGCAACCTGTTTGCGAACCGACACTTCCGGCCCTTCGCTGGCCGGCCGCCGGAGGCGGCGCTGGCCACCCATCCGAGCGGGGCCCGCAGCATAAGTACGGCGAGCACCTCCTTATGCAGCACCCCCGCGGCGATAAGGAATTATGTGGCACAGCATGCCCCCTCGGTGACCCAAAGCGCGCCACCCGTCGACGCGAACCGGGATTCGCCATAACTTGAAGTGGTCCAGCCGATCACCCTCGACTCCCCGTACTTGGGGGCTGGTGTGTCCCAAACCGAGTCGGTCCTCGACCAGCTGCTGCGCTCCCGGCCCGGCGAGCGGGAGCGCTTCCTCCCCTACGTCCAACGCGCCAAGGCGCTCCACGGCGAGTGCGGCTGCAGCCTGGGCGGCGCCTTCGCCCTCATCGCGCTCCTCGCCCTGGTCGTCGACCGCCTCCACTTCGGGGTCGTCCTCCAGGGCGGCCTGACTCGGAGCCTCCTCCTCGGGGCCGCCCTCGTCTTCGCGGCCGGCCTCACCGGCAAGCTCATCGGCGTCGGAGTCGCCCGGCTCCGCCTCGCCCTCCTCTATCGCCACCTCCGAGCCCAGTACGAACCCTAGGGGGAATGCCATGTCCACCTGCACCAAGTGGGTCGACACGCTCGTCATCACCTGTAAGAACTGGACGACCAGCTCGACTACGAGTGCACTTCCTGGGCGGACGAGGGCTCCAGCGAATGCTCGAGCCTGGGCCGACGAAGGGTCGAGCAGTGCACCTCCTGGGAGAAGTGCCACTGGTACACGCCCTGGAACTGCATCGCCGGGTTCTTCTGCCAGGGCCTATTACTGGGTCGCCAAGTGGGTCTGCAAGGCCTAGTACTGGGTGGCCAAGTGGGTCTGCAAGGCCTTCGCCTGGGTGGTCAAGGCGCTCTGCGTCGTGTTCTCCTGGGTCCTCCAGGCCGTCTGCGTGGCCTGGGACACCCTCGATGCCTGATGCTGAGCCTGGCCAAGCGCTGTTCCGGCGCTCCTCGGCCGAGGCCGGCGGGACCGCGCCGCGATCCAGCACGTCTTCGTGCTGATGCTCGAGAACCGCTCCTTCGACCACATGCTCGGCTTCAGCGGAATCACCGGCGTCGACCCCTCGGCGATCCGACCACGTTCAACGCCGGCTTCGATCCCGCCACCACCAGAACGTCAATCCCGGTCACTGGCCTGCCGGTCCCGGTCAGCGCGCCGGCCGACTTCCAGCTCAAGGACATGGACGAAGACCCCGGCCATGAATTCGAGAACACCCTGGTCTCCCTCTGCGGCGGCGGCGCCGTCTACGACCCGTGCTGGGCGGCTACCCGGCCGTCGACAACTCCGGGTTCATGGCCAACTACCTCGACACGGCTCCGCGACGCCCGAGCGGATCATGCAGCTGCTTCGCGCCGGGCCAGCTCCCGGTGCTGAACAGCTGGCCGCGAGTTCGCCGTCTGCGATCAGTGGTTCTCATCGCTCCCTGGGCCGACCTGGCCCAACCGTTCTTCCTGCCTGGCCGGCACCTCGGGTGGCCTGGACGGGAGCCCGGCCAAGCTCGACATCGTCTCCTCGACCACGGTCGACGGCTATCGCTTCGAGAACGGCAACATCTTCGACCTCTCGACACCGACTGCATCCCCTGGCGGATCTTCCAGGCGACGAGTTTCCGGTGAGCTTCGCGCTGAAGGGCATGAACCTGAACGGCTCCAGGGCCGGTTGCGCGACTTCGAGGACTTCAATACGAGGTGAACGCGGCGACCTTCGCGAGAAGTTTGTCTTCATCGAGCCACAATACGGCTCCCACAAGTTCGACGTCACCGGCCCCGGCGACTACACCTGCGGCAACTCGATGCATCCGCTCGACGACGTCACCCGGGGTGAGCGGCTGATCAAGGACGTCTACGAGGCCATTCGGAACTCGCCCCACTGGGAGCGACAGCCTGCTCATGGTCACCTTCGACGAGCACGGCGGCTTCTACGACCACGTCGAGCCGGCGGCCGGCCGTGCCCCCGGGCGACCTCTCAGCCGACTCTACGTCCAGCACGGCTTCAAGTTCGACCAGCTCGGCGTCCGGGTCCGGCGCTGGTGATCTCCCGTACACCCAGCGCGGGGTCATCGACCACACGTCTTCGACCACACCTCGATGCTCGCGACCGTGGAGCGACTCTTCGGGATGGGCCCCTCACCACCGCGACCGCCGACGCGAACGACGTCCTCCCGCTCTGATCCCGCTCCAGCCCCGCACCGACGCCCCGACCACCCT
>CAVSQW010000013.1:0-215244 GCA_963730185.1 uncultured Gemmatimonadales bacterium | reverse complement strand
TCTGGCGATCAGCGGCGGCCGCGTAGCGGCCGTCCGGCTGCATCGCCGTGTTAGACGACAGTATTCTTCACTGGTGCCGCACACTCAGCTGGCGCTGAAGGCTGAGCATGTCCGGATAGACCCATTGCTCAGCGATCTGCTGGTCCTCCAATCTGAATATGACAACTTCCGAGATCTCGACCCGGTTTCCTGTTGGCGGATTGCCCAGAAACTCCCCCGTGTTGGTGCCTCGCGACGTGAATCGGACCGCGATCGACTCGTGATCGATGATCACGCCCTCCACGTCCTCGGTCCAATCTGGGAAGGCCTTACGGTGGGCCATCACTGCAGATGCCAGACCTTCTCGACCACGCACGGTGTCACCACCCGGAAAGTGACCGACGTAACTCTCCGAGAAGAGAGCGGGGATGAGCTCGACGTTCCCCTTGCTCCAGACGTCCGAGAACACCGCGTGCACCAGCTCATGATTCTCTGCTTCGACAGAACCATCAAGAGGTGCGCAGCTAGTCGTGATCCAGCCAACAAAGAGAAGAAGTGCTACTCGTTTCATCACCGCCCTCTGTTCGTCGAACGTCCGAATCTTAACTGGCGGGCGCCGCTCGGAGCTGAGCGGCCGCGCCATCCTCCAACCAACATTGGGGCGCGGCCGCGACTCCGGCAATCCGGGCCCCGGGCGCCCGTCCAGTTCAAGATTTGGTTAGGCATCAAGCGCGCGATTGCCAGCGCCGTGGATGACTTCGCGAATGAACACAGGCAAGCACGGTGATTGAGCCTGATTCGACCCGGTAGTAGATGCTGTAGGGAAATCGGCGGACGAGCGCCCGACGGACGCCGCGATACACAACTGGGTAGAGTTCCGGGTTGCGCCGAATTGCCGCGAACCTCGCTTCCACGGCCCGGAAGAACTCGACGCCGAGGCCAGCCGCCTGATCCTCGTACCACAGCAGGGCCTCAGCCAGATCCCCTTCGGCGCCGCTCTGAAGTCGAAGGTCTGCGGCCACTAGCGGAGTCGATCAATCAGCACGCCGGCGAACCTCCTCCCAGGGGATCGTCGCTTCTGGATGAGCCTCGAGCGTCGGCTAAGCGCCGATCCAGCAAGGCCTTATCCTCGTCCGAGACGGGGAAGCTGGCCGCATCCGCGTCCTCGGCGATGCTATCCCAGATGTCGCCCGACGACGCTCGAGTCGCTCGGCGATCGACAGATGCGGAAGTCAAAGGCAGGGTTTGCCATACGAGAAAGGTTCCGTTGCCGGGCTTCCGAGCGCAAGAGGGCCCGGGGCCGTGGGTTGCGGAGTCCGATACGGAAAACGCTCCGGGCATGCCATACCCTGATGCTCCGGGGCTTGATGCCTAACGTCCGAATCTTAACTGGCGGGCGCCGCTCGGAGCTGAGCGGCCGCGCCATCCTCCACCCAACATTGGGGCGCGGCCGCGACTCCGGAATTCGCGCCCCGCGCGCCCGTCCAGTTCAAGATTTGGTTAGGCATCAGGCGCGCGATTCCCAATGCCGTGGATGACTCCGCGAATGGAGACAGGCCAGCACGGTGATTGAGCCTGATTCCACTCGGTAGTAGATGCTGTAGGGAAAACGGCGCACCAGCGCCCGACGAACGCCCCGATACACAACCGGGTAGAGCTCCGGGTTGCGCTGGATTGCCGCGAACCTCGCTTCCACGGCCCGGAAGAACTCGACGCCGAGGCCAGCAGCCTGATCCTCGTACCACAGCAGGGCGTCCGCCAGGTCCCCTTCGGCCCCGCTCTGAAGTCGAAAGGCTGCGGCCACTAGCGGAGTCGGTCAATCAGGCGCCGGCGGACCTCCTCCCAGGGGATCGTGGCCTCTGGATGGGCCTCGAGGTCTGCTAATCGCTGATCCAGCAATGCCTTATCCTCGTCCGAGACAGGGAAACTGGCCGCATCCGCGTCCTCGGCAATGCTATCCCAGATGTCGCCAACGAGCTCGAGTCGCTCGGCAATCGACAGATGTCGGAAGTCAAAGGCAGGGTTTGCCATACGAGAAAGGTTCCGTTCCGGGCTCCCGAGCGCAAGAGGGCTCGGGGCCATGGGTTGAGAGCCCGATACGGTAGGTCGCTGCCAGGCCAGCTGGTACTCTGATGTCGGGGCTTGATGCCTAACGTCCTATTCTTAACTGGCGGGCGCCGCATCGGAACTGAGCGGCCCCGCCATCCTCCCACCAACATTGGGGCGCGGCCGCGACTTCGCAAGCGGAGCGCCGGCGCCCGTCCAGTTCAAGAATTGGTTAGACCGCTCCAAAGGGATCAGGTCAGCGGCATGTGCGTAGCCAGGCTTACGTCGGAATCGAAGATCGCGGCGAACGCTGGGTCAAGAAGCGCGTGACGAATGATCCCTGCCAGCAACGCTTGTTTTCTCTGGAGTAGGCCGAAGGCGCGAGGATCGCTGCCGGCCGGCACAAGCCCGTGGACGATGAGGGAGCGTAACTCGTACATCTCCCTGAGGTCCGCCTCGGGTACCGCGAGTGCTGGCACAAGAGTCCCGATAGCTAGCAAGCGCTCGACAAACGCCCTGGTTGACCCTACCCATTTCCCAGCGGGAGTCTTTTCGTCGCGGATCCGGATCAGAGCCTCAAGCCCTGTCGTTAGGAGTGCCCAGGTGACGTCGAGGTAGTACGACCGGCTGCCAGCTTCATGGTACCACATCGCGGCGCGAAGCCGGTTTGGCTTCTTCACACTGGGATTATGGTATGCACTCAGAAGATCGCGAAGAGGACTGACGTCGTCCGGAATAAGTCAGTTGTTCCCGGGGTCAATGACAAAGGCCGCGGGATTCAAGTGGTGCTGCCTAGTTGCGATTATCTGCTGGGTGCCGTCTGGAAGCGGCCGAAGGCGGGCCGATTGCTCGAAGCCGACCGAAGTGGGGTGGACAAGACGCGACAGGGCGACGGCAGCAAATAGCCGATTCTTAGGATCGAAGGCGAGCTCGTTGTCGGAGACGGCGGCCGGATCGTGAATGAAAGCGTAGGGAAAGCCGTAGACACGAGTCGGTTCGAAATTCTCGCCTCGAGGGTAGCATGCGTCCGCGATCCGGCCTGCCAAGTCGCCGTCGACCGGTCCGAGTAGGATGTCGTCCGTAAGTGCGAGGCACTCATCGAAGTAGATAAGTGGCCGCGATTCGGCTGCGTTCGCATCCGGATAAGGCGTTCGGACCAAGACGACGTCGCAGATCTCGCGGCCGTCCCAATGGTAAGGTCGTTGCGTCACAGGATCTCAGCTGGAGCGGTCTAACTATTACTTGACCTGCGTGAACCCACGTCTGCAAGATAAGCAATTATCACGGCTCCAGCCCCAACCCGTCGGCCGGGCTCCGAACCCCCAACCCGCCCCGGTTCAGGACATGGGTGTAGACCATGGTCGTCGTGACGCTCCGATGCCCCAACAACTGCTGGATCGTCCGGATGTCCTGCCCGGACTCGAGCAGTTGCGTCGCGAAGGAGTGTCGCAAGGTATGACAGCTGGCCCGCTTGGAGATGCCGGATGCCCGGACAGCGGCGCGCATGGCTCGCTGGACGCCACTGGCGTGCAGGTGGTGGCGGCGGATGACGCCGGTATCGGACTCCCGATGGGTCCGGGTCGCCGGGAACACCCATTGCCAGGCCCACTCGCGGCCCGCACTCGGGTACTTCCGGTCGAGCGCGTCCGGCAAGGCGACCTCTCCGGCGCCGCGCATCAGGTCGCGCCGATGGATCCGGCGAACCCTGGCCAGCTGGCCTAGCATCCCTTCCCGCAACGACTTCGGGATCACCGTCACCCTCGGCGTACCCCCCTTGGTCTGCCGGACCCGGATCTCCAACCGGGCGAGATCGAGGTCCTTGACCCGGAGGGTCAGGCACTCCAACAGCCGGAGGCCGCTCCCATAGAGCAGGAGTCCCACCAGCCGGTAGGTGCCCCGGAGCCGGCCCAGCACGGCTCGCACCTCGTCCGGGGTCAGGACGACCGGAAGCCTGGCTCGAGGCGAGGCCCACCGGAGCTCGGGAAGCCGCCCCAGCGGTCGACCCAGCACTGTCCGAAACAAGAACAGCAGCGCGGAGAGAGCCTGGGTCTGGGTCGACGCCGAGACGCCGCGCTCGACGGCGAGCCAGGTCAGGAACCGAGCGACGTCAGACTCGCCCAGCTCGCGGGGGTGACGGAGGCCGGCGTGCCGGATGAACCGGACGATCCAGCGTCGATATGCCTGCTCCGTTCGCAGGCTAAGTCGCCGGATCCTGGCCTTATCGTGCACTGCTCGCAGCAGTAAGGAATTATGTGGCACAGCATGGCTCCGGCCGGATAAGATCCTACCAGGCAACCATCGGACCGGTACCATTGCGCTGCGGCACGGACCGGATTCGCGCGAGTCCTGACCACCCGCCCGCCGCGGCGACGCCGGCCCCCATCGCCAGACCACCGTTCGGCCACCTCGTTCCACCACTGGGCGACCACTCGTCCCCGGAACGCACCCCTCGCTCGTACGGTCCTGAAACTCGTTCAGGTTCGTGCCACCCCGGGAGCGCCCGCATGGAAGTGAGTTGGAGAGCCTCGCTCGTCGCCGGATGCCTCGTTGTCACGCTGGCCACGATTCCGGTCCGCCTGTCCGCCCAGATCGCGCCGCTGCCCCTGCCCCGGCTCCCCGGCCCCGTCACCATCGACGGCGTGCCCGACGAGCCGGCCTGGCAGGCCATTCCGACCCTCCCGCTCACCACCTACGCCCCGGTGTTCCGGGCGCCACCCACCCAGCGGACCGAGATCAGGGTGGCCTACGACGACGACTACTTCTACGCCGCCGGCTGGTTCTACGACACCGATCCGTCGGGGATCCGGATCAACTCGCTCTATCGAGACCGGTGGAACGGCGACGACGCGTTCGCCATCTACATCGACGCCTTCAACGACAATCAGAACAGCAAGTGGTTCGGCACCACACCCGGCGGGATCCGCTTCGACGAGCTGGTGTCCGACGACGGAGCCACCTTGAACGACAGCTGGGACACCTTCTGGACCGCCCGGACCACCGTCACCGCCGAGGGATGGTTCGCCGAGATCCGGATCCCGCTGTCGAGCATCGGCTTCAAGCCGGGCCCCGACGGCACCGTCGTGATGGGCCTGACCGTGACCCGGCTGATCTCTCGCTCGGGCGAGCGGGTCACCTTCCCGGAGATCGACCCCAAGTTCGAGTTCCGGCGACCGTCGGTGGCCCGCGACGTCATCCTCACCGGGCTCAAGCCCCGGACCCCGGTGTACGTGACGCCGTACCTGCTCGGGGGAACGACCCGGAACGCCGAGGCCGTCGCCCCCGGCTCCGTGGTCACCACCGCCACATCCCGGGAAGCCGGACTCGACGTCCGCTACCCGGTGTCCAGCCAGCTCACCCTCGATCTGACGGCCAACACCGACTTCGCCCAGGTCGAGGCCGACGACCAGCAGGTGAACCTGGATCGGTTCCCGCTCTACTACCCCGAACGGCGGCGCTTCTTCCAGGAGGGGAGCGGGATCTTCGACTACACGGGCGTGGGCGGCTCGCGGCTCTTCAACTCCCGCCGGATTGGGCTCACCGCCGACCTGGCCCCGGTCCGGATCCTGGGCGGTGGCCGCCTGGTGGGCCGGGCCGGCCCCTGGGACGTGGGGCTCCTGGCCATGCAGACCGACCGCCAGGGTACCTCACCGGCCGAGCATTTCGACGTGCTCCGACTGCGGCGCCAGGTCTTGAATCCGTACTCGACCGCCGGATTCCTCTTCACGTCGTACTTCGGCGGCGGCCGGCGGAACCTCGCGCTCGGCCTCGACGGCGCCTTCCGGGTGGTCGGCGACCACTACCTGACCCTCAAGTGGGCGGCGACCGACGACAACGGGAGTCCATCGGCGGGGGGCTCGCTCCTCGACCGGAGCCAGTTCGATCTCAAGTGGGAGCGCCGGACCGGCCGGGGACTCCAGTACGTCGCCAACCTGGCCCGCTCCGGCTCGACCTTCCGCCCCGAGCTCGGGTTCGAGCCCCGCCAGGACTTCACGACCGCCAACATCGTGGGCAACTACTTCTTCTTCACCAACGGCAGCTCCTGGCTCCGCCGGGTCTACCCCGGGGCGCTCGCGTTCCAGACCTGGCGGAACGGCGACGGTGCCCTCGAGTCGGCCCAGTACGCCGTCTGGGTCCAGTGGGACACGAAAGCCGGTGGCGGCGGCTGGATCGAGCCCAAGGTGTTCCACGAGAACGTCCTCGCCGCCTTTCCGGTCGGGACCGCGCAGATCCCCGCCGGGTCGTACACGTTCGCCGACTTGCAGATGGTGTTCTTCATGCCGACCGGCAGCCGGATCCGCACCAGCGTCGATGCCCGGGCCGGCAGCTACTTCGACGGCACCCGGGCCCAGGTGATCCTGAGCCCGACCTGGAACGTGTCGCCCGCACCTCGAGCTGGGCGGCCGCCTATCAGGCCACCTTCCTGCGGTTCAACGACCGGCACCAGCGCACCGACATCCATCTCGCCCGGCTCCGGGTCAGGGTCGCGGCCGACGCCCGCGCGTCAGGCAACGCGTTCGTCCAGTACAACTCCACCACCAACCGGCTCGACCTCAACGTCAGGCTCCGCTACGCCTTCCGGGAGGGAACCGACTTCTGGCTGGTCTACAACGAGGGGTTGGATACCGACCGGGCCACGACCCCGGACGGCATCGCACCTCCCCTCTCGCTCCAACGGGCGCTGATCGCGAAGCTCACCTATACTTTGGGCTCTCACTGACCCAGGCGACGTCTCGAGTGATAGCCGGACCCGGCGATTCCTCCGACCTCCCCGGCCCCCGCCGGGGCCTCGGGCAGCTGGTACTGGCCGTGACCGCGGCTTGGGTCGTGATCGCGGTCGTGATCGGCGCCCAGGCCTCGTTCGCGGCGACCCTGGCCGGGGGGCCGGCCGCACCGCTCGGCCCGGCCGTCGGATCGGCCCTGATCCAGACCGTTCCCTGGATTCCGGTGTCGCTCGCCATCGTGGCGCTCGCCCTCCGCTTCCCGTTGCCCCCGGGCCGCCGCCTGGCGCATGCCCTGATCCACCTCGGCGCGGCGGTGGCCCTCACCTTCGTCGTCAACCTGCTCGTCGTTCTCCTCTACTGGGCCCTGGCGGGCGCCTTCAAGGGCCTCGGCCCGCTCCTCGAGCAGGGCGCCCGCTGGACGGTGATGCGTCTCCATCTCGGCCTCACCGTGTACCTCGCGGTCCTGGCCATCACGCTGGCCGCCCGGTACTACCGCGACAGCCGGGATCGCGAGCTCCGGTTGGCCCGGTTGGAGGGCCAGCTGGCCCGGGCCCGGCTTCAGGCCCTGACCGCGCAGATGCGACCCCATTTCCTGTTCAACACGCTGCACACCATCGGCCAGCTCTGGCGGCGGGGCGCCGACGACGAGGCCGAGGCCGCCCTCGACCACCTCGGCAGTCTCTTCCATCGGGTGCAGCGCTCCACCCAGACCCTCCAGATCCCGCTCGGCGACGAGCTCGCGATGGTCGAGGAGTATCTCGCCATCGAACAGGCCCGCTTTCCCGACCGGCTGTCGGTCCTGGTACGCGCGCCGGATGAGGCGCTGAGCTGGCAGGTCCCTCCCCTGATCCTCCAGCCGCTGGTCGAGAACGCGGTCCGGCACGGCATCTCGGCCCGAGCGGCGGGCGGCCGGGTCGAGGTCACGGGCGAGCTCGCGAACGGCGGGTTACGGCTCCTGGTCCGCGACGACGGTCCCGGGCTGGACGCGCCGACCCCACAGCCCGGATCGGGAACGGGGCTGGCCAACACCCGGGAGCGCCTCGAGCAGCTGCACGGCGGCCGAGCCCGTCTCGACCTCGAGAGCACGCCCGATCGTGGCACCCTGGTCACGGTGTGGCTTCCCGGACCGGCCCGGTGACGTGAACGAGCTCGATTCCATCCGTGCCGTCATCGTCGACGACGAGCCCGCCGCTCGCGAGGTGGTCCGCACCCTCCTCGACCACCATCCCCGGGTCGAGGTCGTGGCCGAGGCGGCCAACGGCGAGGACGCGGTGGAGACCGTCCGGGCGATCCGCCCCGATCTCCTCTTCCTCGACATCCAGATGCCGGGCGGCGACGGATTCGGCGTGCTGGCGGCGCTCGGCGACGCCGTCCCCCGAGGCGTGGTGTTCGTCACCGCCCACGACGAGCACGCCCTCCGAGCGTTCGAGGTCCACGCCCTCGACTATCTGCTCAAGCCGTTCGGCCGGCCCCGGTTCGATGCCGCCGTGGCCAGGGCGATCGAGCGCCTCGACGCGCTCGACGCCCTGACCGTCCGGAACACCGTGGCGAGTCTGCTGGCCGACCGAACGTCAGGCGCAACCGCGGCACCCGCGACGTTCGAGCCCGGCAGCTCCGGCGTCGGCCGGCCGCTCCGCCGCCTCGGCGTCCGCACCGGCGCCAAGCTCGTGCTGATCGACGTCAACGCCATCGACTGGATCGAAGCATTGGGAGATTACGTGCGGATTCACGTGGGGACGGAGCGCCACCTGCTGAGCCAGTCGTTGCACACCCTCGACGCGGCGCTGGACGCCGAGGCGTTTCTCCGGATTCACCGAAGCACGATCGTCCAGCTGACGCGGATCCGGGAGCTCCATCGGGAAGCCGACGGGGGCGGCGCGATCGTCCTCCGAAGCGGCGTGCGGCTCCGGGTGTCCCGCGGCCGTTGGGAACGCCTCCGGGCCGCGCTGGCGCTGGAGCAGGGCTAGGGCCCGGCGCCTTCGGGCGAGTCGGCGTCAGTCCCCACCGCGGCGCTCCGCCGCTCGAACAGCAGCACGTCGTGCCACCGCCCACCGAGGCGTCCCAAGCGCTCCTGCCGGCCGACCTCCCGAAACCCGGCCTGGATGTGAAGCCAGACGCTGGCCGCGTTCTCGGGGAAGATGCCGGCCTGGAGGGTCCAGATCCCGGCCCGCTCCGAGGCCTCGATCAGGGCCGAGAGCAAGGCGCGGCCCACCCCCTGCCCCCGAGCCGCCTCCGCCACGTAGACGCTCACCTCGGCGACCCCGGCATACACGCATCGGTCGGACACGCCCGAAAGCGCCGCCCAGCCGAGGACCTCCCCGTCACCGATCGCGACCAGACGGCCCCGGTCCAGGTGTCCCTCGTTCCACCTCTCCCGGCTCGGCGCCGCCGTCTCGAACGTCGCCTCGCCGGTGGCGATGCCCTCTTCGTAGATCCGCCGCACCGCGGGCCAGTCGGTCGGTGCCATCGCCCGAATCTCCATCGTGCCTCCGTCGTACCTTCGGGGTCGAGCCACCGTCGGAAGTGAGCGCTCCCGACCTGACGATGACGGCCGTGACGCTGTTTCGCCCAGTCACGCCGGGGCGGTCACGCCGACGGCTTCAGGGCGCGGCCCGGTCGCCTCGTCGGTGCTCCCGCCAAGTCGAGAAACCCAGGTAACCGGCCGCGACCATCAGCAGCACCGGGCCCAGGTTCGACAGCAGGTTGACGGCAAAGCTCTCGGCCGGGCCGCTGGGCGCGATGACGAGGGTCCCCACGACGGCCCAGATCGCCGAGCCCGGGAGCACGAACCCGACCCAGCGCGGTCGCACCCGTCCCCGAAGGAACGGGAGGGCGCAGAGCACGGATCCGATCAACCAGGCGACCAATCCGGCGACGAACGCGACGACGAACCCGACGGGAAGCACCGACGACTCGGCCAGCAGCGCGGGCGCCCGGTCCGCGAGCCACGGCATCACCAACAGGCCGTAGAGGCTGAGGAATACGCCGAAGAAAACCCACGCCAGCGCGATGAGCGCCATCCCGACCAGGCCCTGGAGGCCGCCCGGTCCGGCGAGCCGGGCGTACATCGCGGGCAAGCCGAGCAGCACCAGCAAGCCGCCGACCACGCCAAGCGCGTTGACCGGCACCCAGAAAGCGCCCGACGCGGCGGCGTTGGGGTCCGGACCGGCGGTGATCACCGATCGGAGCACGATGTGGACGCTGAACGTCAGGGCGCCGACCCAAAGGCCGAGTCCGCCAATGCGGAGGGTCCGTGAATCCGTCATCCTCGTACCCTCCAAAGGTTTCGTGCCCGCTCAGGCCCGCGCCGGCACCCGACGCTTGTCGAGCTTCACCATCACGGTGTATTCGGGGTCGACCAGCTGGATGATGGGCGCCCGGGCGAGCTGGGCCACGAGCTGGTAGGCGTCCATTTCGCCCATGCCCGAGGTCTCGCGCACCCACCCGACCATCGCCTTGAACGCCATCCGCGCCGCATCCTCCAGCGGCCGGCCCGCGCCGACGAACATCACCTCGTCCGCGTTCTCGATCCGGGGAACCGGGGTCGCCCGACCCTTGATCAGCTCCACCACCACCTCGACGTTCATCGCACCCTCGATGGCGGCGCCCATGATCTCGCCATCGCCCATCGCGTAGTGGCCGTCGCCGAACGACAGAAGCCCGCCCGGCACGTTCACGCCGAGGAACACGGTGTTCCCGGCCCGCACCTCGGGGCAGTCCATGTTGCCCCCGAATACGTCGGGGACGATCGTCGAGCGGACCTCGCCGTTGGCCGGCGCCACACCGAGGCAGCCGAGGAAGGGCGCGAGGGGTACCTCCCAGGAGTACTTGCCGTCAGCGGAGGTGGTGCGGGCGACGTTCCGGGCGGTGTCCACCGAGTATCGCCAGGTCGTCTCGGGGAGACCGCCGCCGAGCATCGCCGTCCGATCGGTGCCCACCAGCGCCCCGAACCCAGGCCCATAGCCCGAGACCGCGTAGGCGCGCGCCGGCTCCAGCTTCACGACGTGCACCGCGATCGTGTCGCCGGGCTCGGCGCCTTCCACGAAGAACGGTCCCGTCTGCGGGTTGTCGTGGCCTGGGGGCAATCGCTGCGAGGGCAGATCGGCAGGAGTCTTGATCACGCCGTCGAAGCAGTCTTCCGTCCAGGTGATGATCCGGGTCCCGGAAGTGATCCGCTGCTTCGGGGCCGCCCCGCCGAAGGTGTACACCAGCTCGTCGTGCTTGGGCACCCAGCGGAGCACCGGGCCCCCGCCGGCGGCGCCCGCCAGGGCGGCGGGACGGGCCCCGGGCCCGCTCGGTGCCGCGGACCCGCCCAGGACGGCAGCCATCGCCGCCGCGCCCCGAGACCGGTCGCGGGACACCGCGAGCGCACCGAGGAGACCGAGAGGGGCCTGCGCTACGAACGTTCGGCGGGTACTCACGAGGAAGCTCCGGCGAAAGAAGGATTGGGGAACGATACCTCGACGCTCGAGGCGCGAGGCCGGCTCACCTCATCCATTCCGTCCCGACCGAGGCGTAGTCGGTGCTGGATTCGGCGTCGCCGGCCCCGGACCGCCGATGGCCCCGACGAAAGCCGCCAACCGGTCTTCCGGCATTCGACGGGAAACCAGGATCGGGCCGGTCCGGAAGGCCCGCCGCCATTCGAGCACCATTCGGCCCTCGTCGTGCAGATGGAGCCGGACTCGCTCCGGCAAGGACGGGGCACGCTCCAACCGCTCGGCCAGCTCGGCGAGCAGGTCGTGGCTGGCGGGAAGGTGATAGAAGTCCTGCACCGGGGTGATGCCGATGGCCACCCGGCGCTCACCGTCGCCCGCCTGCCGCCGCAGCCAGGCCCCGAGAACCTGGCCCGCCCTCCCCTCCCAGTAAAGCTCGGACTCGGGACCAGCCAGGAGGGCCATGGCCCGAATCACCGAGGCCGGGTTGGGGGGTACCGCCAACGCGAGCGGGTTGGGTTCGTCGACGTCGAGCCCGGTCCGGGGCGGAAAGGCCGCGTGAAGGAGTCGCTCCCACCAGCTCATCAGACTCGGTCACCTCGATCAGGGGAGCGCATCCGCGGTGCTCGCTCGAAGATAGGGCGCCCGGTGAAAACGGGCAAAGCGGGCGGCGCGCCCGCCACCGTGAGGAGCGCGATGGTCACCAGTCGCTCGGACCCTTCGGCGGGAGGACGACCTCGCGGCCCCGAGCGCCGCCCCTTACGAGGCCGGCTCGGCTTCGGCCGACGACAAATCGTCGAGGAACCGGCGGAGGCGCGAGCGGGAGATCAGAAACCCGCTCAGCTGGCGGTCGCCGGCGACCAGGGTGGGGATCGTCCGCACCCCGGCCGCACGGGCTGCGCTCAGGTTGCGAAGATACTCGACCCGCTCGACGGCGACCCCCGGATAGTCGGGCAGGAGCGACCGCAGGAACAGCGACGTCAACCGGCAGCGAGGGCAGATGGCGGAGTGGTAGAACGTCACGGTCGGCACGGCCGGCTCCTTGGTGGATCAGGGTACGGTGACGGCGCCTAACGGGCCAGCGATCGCCCCGCGCGCGTGGCGACGGAGGTCAGCTTTCGTGCCAGGGTGAGCACCGTCACCACGAGCAGCGTCGGGACTGTGGCCCGGTGCGCATCGTCCGGCGGCAGGAACGTCCAGCACCCGCCCACGACCAATCCCCCGATCACGAAGGTCCAGCCCACGAAGCGATGGACCTGCTGCCAGGCGAAAGGCTGATCCGGATAGGGCCAGGGCGACCGGAGGGTCGGGAGCGCGTTGCCGAACAGCACCATTCCGAGGGCCAGAAGGAGCCCGACCGCCCGGCGGCCCGCCGGGAGCCAGGCCTGGCTCACCAAGCCCGCATGGATCGCCAGCCTGAGACCGAGCCGCACGGTCAGCATCAGGCCCGCCCAGGCGAAGCAGCTCCGAATCAGAAGCATGATCGGCCGACCGATCGACGGGTCCCTGCCCCGCTCCTGCGCCGCCTCCGCGAACGCCCACATTACCGGCAGCAGCGTCGCGGCCACGAGCCACCGGGCCCAGCGGTCGGGAAAGAGAAACCATCCCCAGGCCGCGACGCTCGCGGTCGCCGCGACCGCGGCCAGCGCGGCCAGGCCGGCTCGACGATCAGGTTGCATGCTTCGGCCGGGGAGAATACCGCCCCTTGGAAACGGGGCGCGGTTGGCCGACGCCGACCGCGTCCGCGAACCCGAGCAACGCGTCCTGGAGCACCGACAGCTGCAAACTGTAGGTGATGGTGGTTCCCCGCTTCTCGGCCGCGATCAGCCCCGCCGAGCGGAGGACGGTGAAGTGGGCCGACATGGTCGACTTGGAGACGTCGAACTGATCGGCGATCTCGCCGGCGGTCATCGGCCGCCCGTGCAGCAGCTGAAGCACCCGGCGGCGGGTTGGGTCGGCAAGCGCCTTGAACACGTCGTTCATGTTCAGTATTTAGCTGATTATCGAAATAAGCGCAAGCGCCAGGTCTTGAAGACCAGGTCGGCGAAGGCGAATGGCATCCGGGCACCGGGGGTCGGCGCCTGGTGAGCCGGTTCAGCTCCGATCGAGCACTCGGCTCAGGAGCGCGGCCGAAAGGTATAGGCCGAGCCCGTAGACCGCATGGGTCGCGAGGCTCTTGAGTCGGGCTTGGCCCCGCTTCGGGACTCTGGAGGAGGCCAGGCCGAGGCCCAGGGCGGGCTGCATGATGAAGAGGGGGATGACCGTGGTCGCAACTCCGAAGGCCACGGCCGGCCAGAGCGTCGGGCTGGCGAACCAGCCGTCGGGAGAGATGAGGGCAAAGATCAGGGCGAAGCCGGTACCGATGAGGTAGTGGCAGAACCACCCGGCCCCGCACTCACCAGCCTTCGGCTTCGCGGCCGCGATGCTCGCGTGTCTGAAGGTGCCCTCGGGCATGTGGAGGACCCAGCGGCCCAGCAGGCACGGGTTGAGCGATGGGATCGCAAAGGCCCGTTTGAGCAGGAGGGCCCACAGGTCGATGAGGAGGGTGGCCCCGATTCCCGCGAGCGCCGCTTCAAGAATGAGGTGCGAGTCGAAGGGCATCGGTTTGAGCCTCCGTGGCATCGCATTGACGATAGGCCCGCACGGCCGGGAAGGCCACTGCGGCGGCCCTCGATATTCGATCGGTCGCCCTTTCGAGCGGATTCCATGCTTCAGGCCGCCCTCAGCGGACCGCCCCATCCGTCACCTTGGCCCCGGGCGCCCGCCTGGCCCGCCGGGTTCGGACGATCGGTCGGTGGACTTCGCGGCCCGACTATGCCTCGGTCAATTTTCACGAGGCCGGCGCCGACCTCGTCGCTCGGACGCTGATCGAGCTGGGAGTCGCGATCGAGGCGGGGCTGGCCAGCGAAACGGCCGCCGAGGCATTCCTGGCGGCCGATCTGGCGGAAGGGTGCTTCCGGATCCTGCTCCGCCGCGCCGCCGTCCGGGGCCTCGACCTCCGATCGGCTCGAGACACGCGAGCGCCGCGGTCCCCGCGCCAGACAACGCCTCGATGGTGGTGGCCACCCGGAGGGTCGCGGCAGAGCGTTAGGCGGATTCCCCGTCCAGCAACCGATATCCGACTCCCGGCTCGGTCGAGAGCAACCGAGGCCGGGCGGGATCGACCTCGAGCTTCCGGCGGAGCTGGGCCAGGTAGACCCGGAGATAGTGCGTCTGCCCCACGTGGTTCGCCCCCCAAACCTCCTGCAGAAGCTGGCGATGGGTCACGACCTTGCCAGCGTTCCGAATCAGGGTACTCAGGACCTTGTACTCCGTGGGCGTCAGGTGCACTTCCTGGCCCGCGCGCGCGACCCGCCGCCGGATGAGGTCCACCCGGACGTCACCCGCCTCGAAGACGGGGTCGTCGGGGCCGCCCGGCGGGAGGGCCGCGTGGCGTAGCGCCACTCGGAGCCGCGCCAGAAGCTCGCCCACGCCGAAGGGCTTGGTCAGGTAGTCATCGGCACCGAGATCGAGCGCGGCGATCTTGTCCTGCTCCCGCCCGCGGGCGGAAATCACCACAATCGGCACCCGAGTGCTCCGCCGAAGCTCCCGGGCTACCTCCAACCCGTCGCCGTCGGGGAGCCCGAGGTCGAGCAGGATCAGATCGGGATTTCGGCCGGCCGCCTGCGCCAAGCCCTGCCGGGCCGTCCCTGCCTCGACCACCTGGTAGGCGTGGTTCTCGAGGGCCAGACGCAGGAAACGCCGCATCTGAGGCTCGTCCTCGACGATCAACACCACCGGATTGGGGGCGCTCATGCCTGCCCGTCCGCTGAGGCTTCGACGACGGCCCGGGGCGGCTCACCCTCGAGGGGCAGCGTGAATCGGACCGTTGTGCCGCCGCTCTCGCCGACCTCGATCCAGATCCGGCCACCGTGCGCGGTCACGATTCCGCGACAGATGGTGAGGCCCAACCCGGCACCACCGGCCGGTCCGTCCACCGATCGTGCCCGGTAGAACCGCTTGAAGACGGCCTCGACCTGGTCGGCTGGAATCCCAGCCCCCCGATCCCGCACCGCCACCTCGACCGCCCCGGCCCGGGCTCGCGCCTCGACTACGATGGCCGAGCCGGCGGGCGTGTACTTCACCGCGTTTTCCAACAAGTTGATGAGCACCTGCTCGATCAGGAGCCCATCGATCGGAACCAATGGCAACGCGGGATCGAGGGCGGCGGTGACCGGGCGCCCGGCCAGCCGGGCCTCCATCCGGATCAGCGCCACGCCCAGGGCCTCCTCCAGCGGCTGCCATTCTTTGTGGACGGCCAGCAATCCGGCCTCGACGCGCACCATGTCGAGGAGGTTGCCGACCATCCGGTTGAGCCGGCGCGACTCCTCGACGATCGTCTCCGCCAGATCGAGGCGCACCGGTGCGGGCAACGACTCGCCGTCCTGCACCAGGCTGCTGGCCGCGCCTTCGATGCTCGAGAGCGGGCTCCGGAGATCGTGGGAGAGCGAGCTCAGAAGCGCCGTCCGGAGCCGCTCGGTCTCGAGCTCGATCCGGGCGGCCTCGTGTCGCTCCGCGATCAGAGTCCGCTCCAAGGCGAGCGCAGTCTGTTCGGCCAGCGCCTCGAGCGTCCGCCGCACCGAGTCCCTCGGACGGACGTCGGGTCGCTCGGGACGGACCAGCACCACGCCCAGCGTCCGGGTCGGGACCCGGAGCGGCACCGCCAGCACGTCGCCCTCCGGGTAAAGCGACGCGCCCCAGCCCACGGAGCGGCCTTCCCGGAAGGCCGCGTCGGCCGCCCAGCGGGCGTCCATGCTCTCGAACCCGTCCCCGGCGGGCCAGACCGGCACGCCACCGTCGACCGAAGTCGGCTCGGCCACCGCCACCGCTCCTGGATCGACGAGGCAGGCCGCCAGGTGCCGGGCGGCCACCGCCGTGAGGGCGCTTCGGTCGGCCACGCCGGCCAGGTCCCGGTTCAGGGCATAACGCGCGGCGGTGAGCCGTTCCCGGGCAGTGGCCTCTTCGGCCTGCCGGCGGATCCGGGCCGTGAGCCGACCCATGACCAGCGCCACCACCAGCATCACCAGGAAGGTGAGGTAGTAGCGGCTGTCGCGAACGTTGAAGGTGTAGTAGGGCAGCACGAAGCAAAAATCGAACGCGGCCACCGAGAGCGCCGCGGCCAGGAGGGCGGGACCGCTCCGATGGCGCACCGCGACCACGACCACCGCGAGGAGGTAGAGCATCGCGAAGTCGATGGTCTCGAGCCGGGCCCGGAGCAGCATACCGCCGGCCGTCGCGCCACCCACGATCAGCGCGGCCCAGAGATACCCCATCGGCGACTCGCCCCGTTCCGTCATGAGAGCCCCTCCCGGAGGGAAAGCTACCGGGGAGCCACCTCAAGATTCCATCAAGACCTGGCCGGAACGGCTTACGCCAGAGTGCCGGGACCCTTTCCTTGAGGGCCATGGCGACCTCGCTCAGCGATCGGGTCCGCCGGCTCGTGATCGGCCGGCCGCGCGACCTCCAGGACCGCCGGCTTTTCCACCGGCTGGCCCTCATTCCCTTCCTGGCCTGGGTCGGTCTCGGCGCCGACGGGCTCTCGTCGTCGGCCTACGGACCGGAGGAGGCCTTCAGGACCCTCGAGGCCCACACCTATCTCGCCCTGGCCCTCGCCGTGCTGATGGCCGGGACCGTGCTCCTCATCTCGGCCGGCTACAGCCGGATCATCGAACAGTTCCCGACCGGGGGTGGCGGCTACGTGGTCGCGAGCAAATTGCTCGGGCCGGCCGTGGGCGTGGTCTCGGGCTCGGCTCTCCTGGTCGACTACGTCCTCACCATCGCGATCTCGATCGCGGCCGCGGGCGACGCGCTGTTCAGCGTGCTCCCTCCCGCCTGGGTGGCCAGCAAGCTCGCTGTGGAATTTGCCTTCATCGTAGGGCTCATCGTCCTCAACGTGCGTGGCGTCCGGGAGTCCGTACTGGTGCTCCTCCCGGTCTTCTTGCTCTTCGTCGTCACCCACGTGGTCCTGATCGGTGGCGGGCTGGTCGGCCACCTTCCCCGGCTGCCGCAGACCGCTCGAGCGTTGAGCGCCGGCTATCGCGAGGGCTGGAGCACGCTGGGCCTCGGCGGCCTGCTGGTGCTCCTGGCCCGGGCCTACTCGCTGGGCGGCGGGACCTACACCGGCATCGAGGCGGTTTCCAACGGGCTCCCGATGATGCGCGAGCCGAAAGTGGCGACCGGCAAGCGGACCATGGCCTACATGGCCGCCTCGCTCGCCTTTACGGCCACCGGCCTCCTGGTCTGCTACCTGCTCTGGGACATCCACCCCGCGCCTGGCAAGACCATGAACGCCCTCCTGGTGGAGCGCCTGGCCGGCGGGCTGCCCTTGGGAGGCGCCTTCGTGCTGCTCACCCTGTTCTCGGAAGCGATGCTGCTGGTGGTGGCGGCCCAGGCGGGCTTCCTCGACGGGCCCCGAGTGCTGGCCAACATGGCGGTGGACTCGTGGGTGCCGCACCGGTTCGCGGCGCTCTCGGAGCGGCTCACCACCCAGAACGGGATCCTGCTCATGGGCGGCGCCGCGCTCGCCGCCCTAGTCTATACCGCCGGCGACGTGAGCCACCTGGTCGTGATGTACGCGATCAACGTCTTCCTCACCTTCTCGCTCTCCATGGCCGCCATGCTCAAGCTCTGGCTCGGCCGGGAGACCCGGGATCGCCCCGAGCGCCGTCGCCGGATCGCGCTGTTCGCCGCCGGGCTCGCCCTCTGCGCGACCATCCTGGCGGTGACGGTCACCGAGAAGTTCGCCGAAGGCGGGTGGATCACCATGACCATCACCGCGCTAGTGATCGGGCTCTGCTTCGTCGTCAAGCGCCACTACCGTCGGGTCACGGCGACCGTGGACGCGCTCTACCGCGAGCTGGGTGACCTGCCCCTTGTCCACCAGGGCCAGCCCGCGCCTGCGGCCCGGCTCGATCCGACCGGCCAGACGGCCGCGCTCCTGGTCGGGTCCTACGGAGGTGTCGGGATCCACACCCTGCTCAACGTGCTCCGCGCCTTCCCCGGGCACTACCGGAACGTCGTGTTTCTGGCGGTCGGGGTCGTGGATTCCGGCGACTTCAAAGGCGAAGACGCGGTCGCGGAGCTTCGCCAGCGGACGGAGCGGACCCTCGCCCGATATCTCTCGCTCGCGGCGGGGCTTGGACTGGCGGCCGCGGGCCGGATGCGGATCGGCACCGACGTGGTGGCCGAGGCCGAGCAGCTCTGTCTGGAGGCGGCCCGCGACTTCCCGCAGGTCACGTTCTTTGCCGGGAAGCTCATCTTCCGGCGGGAACGATGGTACGACCGGCTGCTCCACAACCGGACCGCGACCGCGGTCCAGGAGCGGCTCCAGTGGGCGGGACGTGTCATGGTCACCTTGCCGGTGCGGGTCCGCCCCGCCTGAGGGTCAGGGCTTCGTCTTCTTCTTGGTGAGCGCGTTCAGGAGCCCCTTCACGCCCTTCGCCCCGGCCGGCGTCAAGTCCGTGAACGTCATCGCGAACTCCCGCCCTTGCTTGGCCTGGGTCGCGTTGACCGGGATCAGCTCCACCAAGGTGGCATCGAACGTCCAGCTCGTCCCGATCTGCTGCCGGCCGGAGTTGAACCGGATGACGTTGAAGGTGGCGTTCCCCGACTGGCCCGGCCGGAGGCCGAAGCGGGCATCGACCGAGCTCGCCGTCGCCGCGCCGATCCCCTTGAAGCTCACGTCGTGCGTTCCCGGCCGCCCGTAGACGTAGCGGTTCCCCAGCTCGTCGACCGCCACGCTGGAGCCGGGCCGGTAGGCCAGAATCAAGGGCTCGGTTCCCAGGTTCTTGATCTTGACCTGAAGGGTGAGCATGTGGTGCCGCCCGCCCACGGCGCTCGGCGTGAGCTGGGTGATCTCCGCCACGAACGGCCCGCCGTTGTAGCAGCGTTCCTTCCCTTCGCAGGGATCCACTTCGGGCGCGGCCGCCGGCGGGTCGGCGCTCGGCGAGGCCGGGGCCGGCGGCGGGGCTGGCGAGGCGCCCGCATCGGCCACCACGGCGCCGGGAGCCAGCGATTTGTACAGCAGCACGTGTTCCCGGCCGAGCTCGAACTGATTCTCGGTGACCGGATCGATCTCCCGGAGCGAAAGCTCCACGTCGTAGGTCGAGCCGTAGATCGCGCCCCGAGTCGGCTGCCACGCGAACTCGAACCGCACGATGCTCGCCTCGCCGGGCGAGAGCACGAACTTGGGATCGAAGCTGCCGTTGGCGATCTGGCCGATCCCGCGGACGCTGAGCAGCCCGTACCGGTTGCCCCGCTCGTCCGTCGCCACGCCCGATCCGCCGACGTAGCCGAGCCGGAGCACGTGGTCGGTCGCGTTCTGGACGTTGAGCGTAATCGCCACCAGCCGGTTGTTGCCGGCCACGCTCGGCCGCACGTCGGTCACCGAGGCGACGAAGCTGGCGACCTTCTGGCAGGGGACATTCGGGGCGCAGCCCGGCGATGCCTGGGCCGCCGCGGTAGCGGCCGTCGCGCTCAACCAGGCGAGCGCCAGCGGGGCCCGCAATCGGGGGCGGGTCGGAGTGATCATAGGGGGCTCCTTCACTTCGAGGTGTGAGTCGCGACCCAGCCGGCGTCCACCAGCTGCAGCGTGAGCTTCAGGTCGGCAATCCGGTTGCCGCCCAGATCCATCGCGTCCTCTTCCGGCGCGATGCTCGCCGTGAGGGCGTTGATCCCGTTGAAGTACGCGCCCGCAATCGCGGGGCCCCATCCCAGCGACCAGCCGTAGCCGCCGCCATTGGTCCGGGCCACCGGGCCGTACTTTCTCACCAAAGCGCTCCGGTAGACGTTGCCGTCGAACGCCGGGAAGAGCCGCTCGACCCGGACCATCCGAACCACGTCGTCCTGGTCGAGGTAGGCGACGACACAGACCGAGCCGGGGCCGACCTTGGTCCGGCGGCCGCCGATCTTCATGCAGCCCATGCCGTTCACCTCGAGCGAGGCGACCAGGCCCCGGGCCGAGGCGCTGCTGGCGCCACCCCGGCTGACCTTGCCGAAGAGCCTGCCTAACGTCGCCTCCAGGTCCTTGCCCTTGACCCCCACCCGGAGCCCCGCCACGTCGGTGGCCGCCGGATCGAAGGCCGGGGCGGCCTCGGCCGTCACCGTCCGGGCCGGCTGGAAGGTCGGACTGAAGAGCACCTGCCCATCCCGGTCCAGGAGCCGCGCGCTCACGATCTCGGCCCGGACCACCCGGCCCGAGACGCCGCCGGCCGGGTCGCCGGCGCCCACCACCCGGAACCGGATCTCGTTGGTGACGCTCCGGCCCATCTGGTTGAGTCGGGCGTCGAAGTCCCGGGCCTGCTCCTTCGGCATCGGGATGGCGTGGGCGGCCTCTGCGTTCGCGAAGACCAACCGGTACTCCTCGCCGAAGACCTGGAGCGGCAGGTAGTGGCCCGGCTCGTACAACGTGATCGAGAACTCGCCCCGGTCGTGGTCGTACTGAGAAACGTTGTCGCGCACCTGGACCGTGAACTCGCGGGCCGGGTCGGCCGCGGCCACCGCGGCCTGCAGGCGGGTGACTTCGGCCTTGACGGCGTCGGGCTGGTCGAACCGGCTGGCCCGCCGGACCGACTCGGCGAACCCGGCGGCCCGCTGATAGTCGAGCGAGTCGCCGGTGACCTTGTGATAGGTGAGCGCGACCAGGGTCTCGTCCAGCTCCGGCACCTGCTGCGGCAAAAGCACCAGCGCCGGGGCCAGGACCAGAGCGGTCCGGATCAGGCGCCCACGAGCGAGCCCTCGGGGAGAGGTCGTCATTGGGCCGAGCCCTCCCGCTTCCGGAGGGGCACCCGCTCGCCGGTGGAGAAGCGAAGCTCGAGGCCATCGCCCGCCTTGACCAGGTCGGCGGTGAGACCGCCATCCAGGTGGAACGTCCGGGCGCCGTCGGCCCCGGACTCGGCGTCGAGCCGGGTCATCCCGGCCCAGGCCCGGTTGCCGTCCACCACCATGACGTGCAGTCCGTTGACGTAGGCCAGCGCCGCCCCCGCGGCGTTGGCCCGGTCGTCCGGATGGTCGATCTCCCAGACGTCGCCGGCCCGGGTCGGTGCCCGGGCAGCGGCGGGCGCGCCGCCTCCGCCCCCGCCGCAGGCGGCTCCGAGCAAGGCCAGAATAGGCACAACAGAACGGGCGCCGGCCATGACGGCCTCCGGTGAAACGGGGTAGAGACGGGACGAGTGGTGCCAACGTTGCGCAGGAAGGACGGAAAAGCCGTCATCGGGAACCGGGAGGCGGCGGGCGGCGGCTTCGTTCGACGGGGGCGCCGGCGCCGCAACCGCCGCATACATTAGTCCCATGCCCTCACCCCGCTCCGACGTCTCGACCCTCCGGCGGCGGCTCATCGCCGTCGCGACCCCGGCCCTCGACGCCTTCCGCTCCACCCGCGGCACCGCCGTGCTGGTGGTGCTGCTCGGCGCCGTGGCGTTGACGGCCACCGTCCCGGTCCGCTCCCTGGCCTCCGCGAGCCGGGACGGGACGACGCTGACCGTGGCCAACACGCCGCCACCGGCCGCCGCGGTGCGCTGGACCCCGGATGTCCAGAGCGCAAGCGCCACGCAGGCGCTGGCCCTGAAGAGCCTCTTCCAGCTCCTGGAGGTCCTGGCCTGGGTCACCTTCGCGGTGGCCGCGGTGTCGCTCCTCACCACGTTCACCATCCGGGCGGCGGCCCGTGGTCCGGACATCCGGATCCACCGTTCGGTCGGGGCGTCGCGTCGGGGGCTCTTCGCCTCGCTCGTGTTCGAGTCCGGTTTGCTGGTGGCGGCGATCGCGGCCCTCGGCCTCCTGGCGGCCGGGGTGATCGGGCGGGCGGCCGTGGACCGGTGGCCCGGGCCAGCCTCCTTCGGCTTCGCCCCGTGGCTGGCCCTCGGTCTCACGGCCCTGCTGGTGGTGCTGGGCTCGCTCCTCCCGCTCGGCACCGCCGCCGCCCGCGACCTGGCCCGCGAGCCCGACGGCCAGGTCCGGCTCCGCTTCGCGGCGCTCCAGTTGGGACTGAGCCTCGCGATCCTCATGGCGGGGTCGCTCCTCGCCGACCGAACCGGCACCGACCTGACGCCGGCCGCCGACCCCGCCGCCGGCGGTCTGGCCTTCTCGATCGACTCCGGCATCGACGACCCCGCCACCCGGGCGGCCGGCTACCGCCGTCTCCTGACCCGGCTCGCGGCGAGCGGCCGCTTCGACTCGGTGAGCCTGGCGGCCCCCGGCGAGCTGGCCGGCCTCGGCACCATCGACGAGATGTCGACCGACTGTGGCGAGTGCTACTCGGGCATGATCATGCTCCGCTGGCACCACCTCCGCGCGGCCCACCGTTTCGTCAGCCCCGACACCTTCGCGGCCGAGGGGCTCCGGATCGAGCGGGGTCGGGGCTTTACCGCGGACGACGACTGGGCCGGTGAGCGGGTGGCGGTCGTGAACCGTTACCTCGCCGCCAGGCACTTCCAGCGAGGCGAGGCGATCGGCCGGCCGCTCTACCTGAGCGACGGATTCCTGACCAAGCCATACCGGGTGATCGGGATCGTCGACGACCGGCGGTCGCCGGCGCTGGGCGGTGCCCGGCAACCGCTCGAGGCGGTGTACCTGAGCGTGTTCCAGCACCCCCCGGTGCGGGCCGAGCTGGTGGTGACCCCGGGGAACGGCGCGCCGGTGCAGGACTCGGTCCGCTCGGCGGTGACCGGGGCGCTCGGCGCCGGCGCCACCGTCGGGGCGGCCACGCCGGCCGCTGCGCTCCGCCGGCTGGCGATCGCCCCGCTCTGGTGGTTCGGCCGGGGTTATGCCCTCGCGGGCGGCCTGGCACTGATCGTGGCCGCGATCGGCGCGTTCGCCTCGCTCCGCCTCTGGGTGGGCTCGATCGCATGGGAGCTGGCCCTCCGCCGATCGGTCGGGGCACCACGGTGGCGGATCGCAGGTTACGTCCTGGCCCGGGGGCTGGGCACCGGACTCGGAGGCGTGGCGCTCGGGCTCTTCCTCTTCCTGAGCGTGCTCTGGGGCGCGGTGTCGGACAGCGTGGTGGGAGTCGCGGGCTGGCGCGGGGACCTGGTGCTCAGGCTGGCCGGCATCCTGGTCGCAGCGGGGCTGGCCGGCGCCGCGCTGCCGCTCCTCGGCCTGCTGCGGGAGCCGCCGGCCCGGGCGCTGTAGAGGACCGGCCCCGGGCGAAGGGAAGTCCAGCGGCCCGTCTGGGCACGAGGGTGCACCCGTTGTCCAGCGGGGCGGTGGGGGGGCGGCGACTCCCTGAAACCCGGGCGGGCCTCTCGACGTCTCGCAACTCATGACCCAGCCCGCCAGGCACGCTGCTTCCATTCGGCCGGTCGAGGCGCTCGTGGCCGCTCTCACCTTGGTGACGCCCCTCGCCGCCCAGGTCGCGCCCGCCCCGATTGCCACGTTTGCGTACGACCGCTCGGCGCCACTCGAACTGGCCGACTCCCTCCTCCGGACCGAAGATGGGATTGCGATCCACGCCGTCAGGTTCGCGAGTCCCAAGGGCGGCCGAGTGAGCGGCCTCCTCTTCGTGCCAGAGGGGTCGGGACCGTTTGCGGGCGTAGTCGTAGGTCACGGTGCGCCCGGCCGGATCGACAGTACGCTGATCGGCATGCTCGACGCCAACGTGATGCCCAACGCGATGGCCGTCGCCCGGGTCGGCGCGGTGGCCATCGCGATCCACGCACCCTGGGCTCGCCGGCTGGCATCGCCCGTCACCTTCACCCCCGCGGACAGCGCGTACCAGGTGCAGCTGATCGTCGAGCTCCAGCGGGCGGTCGACGTCCTCGTGGCGCGGCCCGACGTCGACCCGACCCGGCTTGCCTACGTGGGCCGGAGCTACGGCGGGGCGACCGGCGCCCTGTTCGCCGGGGTAGAGCGACGCCTCCGGACCTACGTGCTCCAGGTGGCTGATGGCGGGTTGGTCTCGCACTTCACCGGGCCAGACGGCAGTGCGGTCTCGGTTCCCGGCGTCCCGCGAGACGCGTGGAATCGGTGGATCGCGGCGATGAGCCCGATCGAGCCGATCCGCTTCGTCGGCCGAGCGGCGCCCGCCTCACTGCTACTGCAGTCGGGGAGTCAGGACCAGACGGTGCCGCCGAGCCTCGCTGCCGCCCTTCACCGGGCCGCGAGTGAGCCCAAGCGGGTGATCTGGTACGAAGCCGGCCACGGGCTTACACCCGCCGCGACTACCGACATGCTCGCGTGGCTGCATCGGGAAATCGGCACCCGGCCGCCGGCCTAACCGTGGTGCCACCGCCCGGTGCCATCGGAGGCGTCATCCGATTCCGCGCATCGCTCCGCCCGGATCGTCGCCGACCCGCAGGCCGCGCCAACGCACGCAGACTTGGGACCCGTCAGGTCCCTCTCCGTCCGTCCTTCCGACTCCTCACCCAGAGACTCCCCAGATATGCCAGGAGAATGACCGCTCCCACGGCATAGGCGGCCACCATGTAGGCCCCGTTCTGAGGAGGCTCGTTCATGCGGCCTCCTCCGCGGACCGGCGGGCCAGGCCGTAGCGGGTCGTCACGAACCCGATGTACAACACGATGAACGCCACGAACGACACCAGGAAGGTCCGCAGCATCTCCCACGGCAGCGACGGCTTGCTCGGCTTGAAGATGACCGGCTGGGGATGGATCGTCCGGAACAGGTACACGCTCAGGTGCACGAACGGCACCAGCACCAGCGCCATGATGCCCACGACCGCGGCGTATCGCGCCCGCTCGGACGGATCGTCGATGGCGCTCCGGAGAGCCCGGTAACCCAGGAAGAGCAACACCAGGAGGAGCGTCAGAGTGAGGCGGGGCTCCCACTGCCACCAGGTGCCCCAGATCGGCTTGGCCCACATCGGACCGGTGGTGAGCATCACCGCCCCGAAGGCCAGGCCCACCTCGGCCGAGGACTCCGCGAACAGATCGAGCCGGGGATCGCGGAGCCAGAGGTAGAGGGCGCTCACGACGCCGACCATGCCGAACGCGAAGAGGCTCATCGAGGCGGCCGGCACGTGGAGGTAGAAGATCTTCTGGGCCAACCCCTGCCAGCGCTCAGTCGGGGTGTAATCGATGACCATGAAGTAGGCGACCGCGAGGAGGATCATCCCGAGGACGCTGATCCCGAGTCCGAAGCGGATCGCCCCGTCGGCCGGTCTGGATTCACTCATTCGTCGACGACCGTCGGAAAGAGAAGCAGAGTGAGCACCACGAAGACCACGTCATACAGTACCAGAAAGCGGAACCACCCGGCAATCTCACTCATCGGCCGCCCCGCGAGCAAGCGGGCGGTCGCCTGCACCCCCACCAGCACCGGCGGCACCAGGAACGGCAGCGTCAACACCGGCAGCATCAGCTCGGCGAACCGGGTCTTGACCGTCATCGCGGCCAGGACCGTGCCGATGGCGACGAAACCGATGGTGGCCAGGGTCAGCAGCCCGGCCACGGCCACCAGCGAGGGTGTGAGGGCCACGTTGAAGAAGAGCACGAACAGGGGCAGGACCAGCGCCTCGACCAGCAGCACGAAGAGGAGATTGGCGAGGTACTTACCGAGAAAGAGCGCGCTCCGGGAGACCGGCGCCAGGAGGAGGCCGTCGATGGCCCCATGCCCCATCTCGAGCGCGAACGACCGGTTGAGGGCGATCACCCCCGCGAACGTCACGGTGACCCAGAGCACGCTCGGGGCCAAGACGTCCGTCGTGACCGTGGCCGGATCGCGCGCGAAGTTGAAGATCACCAGCACCAGCACCGCGAAGACCAACGCCGCCTGGAACCCGATCTTGCTCCGGAGCTCCACCCGAGCGTCCTTGGCCAGCACCGCAAAGGCCACCCGCCAAAGCTCACGCAAGGATCGCCTCGGCGTAGCGGTGGCGGAATTCGTCCAGCGCCAGGCTGGTGTCGGCGTCGAACTGGACCGCGCCGGCCTTGAGCACCGTGACCTGGGCGGGCACTCGCCAGATGCCCTCGAGGTCGTGGCTGATCACCAGGATCGACCCGCCGTCCTCGCGGAGGGCATTCAGGATCCCGACCAGCCGGTCCGAGCTGGGCGAATCGAGCCCGGTAAACGGCTCGTCCAAGATCACCAGGGTAGGCCGGGCGAGGAGGGCCCGGGCCAGGGCCACCCGCTGTACCATCCCCCGGCTGAGACGGCGGACCTGGGTGGCCCGCTCGGGCCCCACGCCGGTCCGGTCGAGCGTTGCCTCGACGCCGGCGTCGCGATCGGCCAACCCGTAGAGGCGGGCCACGAACGCCAGGTTCTCCCGGGGGGTCAGATCCTCGTAGAGGAGCGACTGGTGCCCCACGAACCCGATCGTGCCGCGGGAACCGCCGTCTCCGCGGGGATCGCGCCCCTCGACCCGCACCGACCCGCCCGTGGGCCGGAGCAGGCCGGCGGCCAGCCGGGCCAAGGTGCTCTTCCCGGAGCCGTTGGGGCCGACCAGGAGCCTGACCTCGCCCTTGGCCAGGGTCAACGACACCCCGGCAACCACTTCGCGGCGGCCGAAGCGGCGACGGACCTGGTCGAGCTCGAGCGGCGCGCTGGGATGCGAGGCCACGTCGGCGACGTCTCTCGGGAAAGTCGGAAATGCTTGGAGCGGGCCCCGGCCACGGCCGGGCCCCGCCCCACGGGCCGCGGGAATATACTAGCGGGCGGGGCCGTCGATCTCGAAGAGATCGTCGAGCTTGGTGAGCACCAGCAGGAACCGGAACTCGTCCCGGAGGTGTCGGAGGACCACGACCTGCTTCCGCTCCGCCGCCTTCCGCTGGATCAGCATCAGCGCCCCGAGCCCGGCGGAGTCGATCCGGCGGGTTCCGGTGAAGTCGACGATCAGCCGCCCGAACTGCTCCGGGAGCTCGGCCAGCAGCTCCACCGCCGCATCCCGGAACGCGCCCCGCGCCTCCAGTCCCAACACCTCCGGAGATTCGATCTGGCGTTCGTTGACGTCGGTCGTGGCCATCGGCTTCGCCTTCGGAGTCATGGACGTGGCGCGTTCCCACGCGCCGGGTGTCGGTCGCGGCAAAGGGAGGCGCGAGTCCAGTGCCAGCCGTGCCCACGATCCAACTACACCGAAGCAAACGACTTACTGAGGCCTGACCGAGGCGCATGGCACCGGCGCGACACCGCATCCCGCTCCGAGTCTCGGGGAATGCAAGCGAAGCCCTGACAACGCATTCCTGCACACGGCGGCAAGAAGCTGCACGGAACAACGAAGAGCCGGGGGACCGCTCAACGGGCAGAGGATGCGGGGACCGGAAGCGCGGGCGCCCGTCTGTCCGTCGAGCCGACCTGACGCTATAGTTGGCAGAACGAGCCGCCCCGACCGGGCAGACCGCCCGTCCGTCCGTTCACCCGTCTCCCCCAACACCGCCATGGCCAATCAGCTCGACACCCTCCTCAGCGAAGACCGCCGCTTCCCGCCGCCCGCCGAGTTCGCCCGGGACGCGGTGGCCAAGAAGGACCTCTACGATCAGGCCCGACAGGACCGGGAGGGGTTCTGGGCGGAACAGGCCCGCGCGCTGGACTGGATCGAGCCCTGGAAGAAGGTCCTCGAGTGGAAGCTGCCTCACGCCCAATGGTTCGTGGGCGGCAAGCTCAACGTCTCGGCCAACTGCCTCGACCGGCACCTGAGCGGACCGCGCCGGAACAAGGCGGCCCTGATCTGGGAGGGCGAGCCCGGTGACCGGCGAGTGATGACCTACTGGGACCTGGCCCGGGAGGTCTGCCACGCGGCCAACGCCCTCAAGGCCCTGGGCGTCGAGAAGGGAGACCGGGTCGCGATCTACCTCCCGATGATCCCCGAGGCGGCCGTCGCCATGCTGGCCTGTGCCCGGATCGGGGCGATCCACAGCGTGGTGTTCGGCGGGTTCTCGGCCGAGTCGCTGAGCGACCGAATCAACGACTCCGAGTGCAAGCTTCTGATCACCGCCGACGGCGGGTACCGCCGGGGCCAGATCGTCCCGCTCAAGCGGTTCGCCGACCAGGCGGTGGTCAACTGCCCGTCGATCGAACACGTCCTGGTGGTCCAGCGGTTGGTGGGAGTGGCCGCCTCGGAAGCCGGGGCCGAGATGACGTTGGGTCGCGACGTCTGGTGGCACGAGGCGCTCCGGAACGCTCCGGCCAAGTGCGCCCCCGAGCCGATGGACGCCGAGGACCTGCTGTTCATCCTCTATACCTCGGGCACGACGGGCAAGCCGAAGGGCATCGTCCACACCACCGGCGGCTACCTGACTCAGGCCACCTACACCTGCAAGGTGGTGTTCGACCTCAAGGAGAACGACGTCTTCTGGTGCACCGCCGACGTCGGCTGGGTCACCGGCCACTCCTACGTCGTCTACGGCCCCCTCGCCAACGGCGCCACCGTGCTGATGTACGAGGGCGCGCCCGACTGGCCGGAGCGCGACCGGTTCTGGGAGCTCTGCGAGAAGTACGGCGTCACCATCTTCTATACCGCGCCGACCGCCATCCGCGCGTTCATGAAGTGGGGAGCCGAGCACCCCGCCAAGCGCGACCTCTCCACCCTCCGCCTCCTCGGCACCGTGGGCGAGCCGATCAACCCGGAAGCCTGGATGTGGTACCACAAGCACATCGGGCACGAGCGCTGTCCGATCGTGGACACCTGGTGGCAGACCGAGACCGGCGGCATCATGATCTCGCCCCTCCCCGGCGTCACCACCACCACGCCCGGCTCGGCCACCATGCCGCTTCCCGGCATCACGGCCGAGCTGGTGGACAGCGAGGGCAAGCCGATGCTCAAAGGTGGCGGGTTCCTGACCATCACCGACCCCTGGCCGTCGATGCTCCGGACCATCTATGGCGACGACCAGCGGTACCAGGAGACCTACTGGAGCCGCTTCCCCGGCCGGTACTTCGCGGGCGACGGCGCCAAGATCGACGACGACGGCTACTGGTGGGTGCTGGGCCGGGTGGACGACGTCCTGAACGTGGCCGGCCACCGCATTGGAACCATGGAGGTCGAGAGCGCGTTGGTCGATCATCCGGCGGTGGCCGAAGCCGCGGTGGTGGGCAAGACCCACGAGCTCAAGGGCCAGGCGTTGGCCGCGTTCGTGATTCTCCGGGAGGGCCACAAGCCCACCCCTGACCTTCGCGACGACCTCAAGGACCACGTCGCCAAGAAGATCGGCGCCATCGCCAAGCCGGACGACATCTACTTCGCCGCCGACGTGCCCAAGACTCGGAGCGGCAAGATCATGCGCCGGCTGCTCAAAGACATCGCCGAAGGGCGGGCCCTGGGCGACACCACCACCCTGGCGGACCCCAACGTGGTGGCGCGGCTCAAGGAGCAGTACGAAGAATAGGAGGCCTGAGGGGTCGGGCGTTCGCGCGACCGCTCGGGACAACCCGCAAGGTGAGATCGTGAACGAATCCAAGACCGGCGTCGCCACCCTGGCTGGCGGCTGCTTCTGGTGCATCGAGGCCGTGTTTCAGCGTCTCAAAGGCGTGAACCGGGTGGTGTCGGGGTACGTGGGCGGCTCGGTCCGGCACCCGAGCTACGAACAGGTCTGCGCCGGCACGACCGGCCACGCCGAGGCCATCGAGGTCCACTTCGACCCGGAGACGATCTCCTACCGGACTCTGGTGGAGCTCTTCTTCGCCTTCCACGACCCCACCACCCTCAACCGTCAGGGGCCCGACATCGGGACCCAGTACCGCTCGGCCATCTTCTTCCACGACGAGGACCAGCGGGTGGTGGCCGACGAGGTCATCGCCGAGCTGATGGCGAGCCACGCCTTCGACCGCCCGATCGTGACCGAGGTCGTGCCCGCCACCACCTTCTTTCCGGCCGAGGCGCATCACCAGGACTACTACCGCCGGAACCCCAACCAGGCCTACTGCTCGGCCATGATCGGACCGAAGATGGCCAAGCTCCGGGAGCGTTACCGCGAGATGATTGGATAGGGAGTTGTGAGTTGGGAGTAGTGACTGGGGAGGGAGTAGGGACTGGTGAGTTGGGGAGGGAGTAGGGAGGGAGTAGGGAGGGAGAAGGGGAAGTGTGGGGAGGGAGTGGGGAGTGGAGGCCGCAACTCACCAATCCCTATTCCCTCCCCAGTCACCACTCACTAATCCCAAGTCCCTACGTCATATCTGGATCTGCGCCCCCATCTCCACCACCCGGTTCGGGGGCAGATTGAAGAACGCCGTGGCCGGCCGGGCGTTGTTCGCCATCAGCACGAAGATCCGCTTCCGCCACATCGGCATCCGACGCCGGAGCCGCTCGGACAGGCTCAGGCCCCGCCGCTTGACCGGAATGAGCGTCTCCCGGCCCAGGTAGAAGCTCGTCTCGGTGAGCTTGGGCGCGAGCCCAAACTCGGTCAGCCGCCCCATCAGGGTGGGTACGTCGGGGGTCTCCATGAAGCCGTACTGGGCCTCGACCGTGTAGAAGCCGGAGCCGAGCTCCTCCACCGCCAGTCGATCGTCCCGGTCGATCTGGGGCACCAGCTGGTTCACGATCGACATCAGGATCACCCGCTCGTGCAACACCTTGTTGTGTTTGAGGTGGTGGAGGAGCACCGGCGGCGCGCCGGAGAGGTCCGAGGTCATGAACACCGCGGTGCCCGGCACCCGGGTCAGGCCCTTCCGGTCGATGTCCTGGATCAGCATCTCGATCGGGAGGGCGTTCCCGTGGAGCTGGTCGTGCACGATCTGGCGGCCCCGTCGCCACGTGGTCATCAGCACGAAGATCACCCCGCCGATGATGAGCGGGAGCCAGCCGCCATGCGGGATCTTGGTCAGGTTCGCCGACATGAAGGCCAGGTCCACCGAGAGCAGCATTCCGCCGAAGAGCACCACCTTCAGGAGGCCCCACCCGAACCGGTCCCGGGCCACGACCGAGAAGAGCACCGTGGTCGTGGCCATGGTGATGGTGACGGCGACGCCGTAGGCCCCGGCCAGGTTGCCGGGTGTTCGGAACGCCGCGACCAGGAGCAGACAGGCAATCATCAAGGTCCAGTTGACACCCGGCATGTAGATCTGCCCGACCGCCGACTCCGAGGTGTGAACGATCTTGAGGCGGGGCACGTAGCCGAGCTGGAGGGCCTGCTGGGTGAGCGAGAACGCCCCCGAAATCAGCGCCTGCGAGGCCGTGATGGCCGCCGCCGTCGCGATTCCCACCATCGGGTACAGAGCCCAGCGAGGGACCAACTCGTAGAACGGGTTGGAGATCGCGCCCGGCCGGGAGAGGAGGAGCGCCCCCTGGCCGAAGTAGTTGAGGACCAGGGCCGGCAGCACGATCGCCAGCCAGGCGAGCCGGATCGGGCGCTTGCCGAAGTGACCCATGTCGGCGTAGAGCGCCTCGCCGCCCGTCACCACCAGCACCACCGCGGCCAGCACCAGAAAGCCGTGCTTGCCTTCCCGCAGGAAAAACTCGAAAGCGTAGACCGGGTTCACGGCTCGGAGCACGCTCGGCTCCATCAGGATGCCGTGGATGCCGAGCGCCGCGATGGCCGCGAACCAGATCGCCGTCACCGGGCCGAAGATCGCGCCCACCGCGCTGGTGCCCCGGCTCTGCATCGCGAAGAGCGCGACGATGATCGCCATGCTCATCCAGATCACGTGAGGCTGGAGGGCCGGGGTCGCCACGCCGAGGCCGTCCATCGCACCCAGAACCGAGATGGCGGGGGTGATGATCCCATCGCCGTAGAGCATCGTGGCGCCGAAGATCCCGATCGAGATCAGGATCCACTTGCCCATGCTCTTGATCTCGCCCGGCTTGACCAGGGCCAGCAGCGCCAGGATCCCGCCCTCGCCCCGGTTGTCGGCCCGCATCATCTGCCAGAGGTATTTGAACGAGATCAGGAAGTTCAGGCTCCAGAAAATCAGCGACAACACCCCGATGATGTTGTCGGGAGTGAGCCGGACGGAGTGGGTCCCGTCGAAGCACTCCTTGATGGCGTAGAGGGGACTGGTCCCGATGTCGCCGAAGACCACGCCCAGCGCGGCCAGGGAGAGGCCGGCGAGCCGCCGGCCCGTGGGCTCCGGCCGGACGGGTCCTGGTTGGCCTTCCGGGAGGCTCATGCCGCCGACGGCCCCGCCCGCCGGTAATCGGCCGCCACCAGCAGGAAGAGGAGCGCGACGATCACCGCCGAGCCGACGCACCAGCGACAGATGGCGTGGATCACGAAGAGCTCGAGGTAGGTGAGGTAGCCGCTGAAGAGCACCGCCGCCCCGCTCAGCGCCAGGAGCAGTACGAGCGGGCGGCTCCGCCCCGCGAACCGGGGCTGGAGCGACGCCAGCGCCAACACCAGGAGCGCGGCATACCCCCCCAGTCCGATCAGTGACACCTCGACGCCGAGAAATCGACTCTGGGGGGAGAGCTGAACCGTCTCACACGCGCCGGTGCCGCATACCATCACGCCAATCGCGCCGATCTTGTAGAGGTACAGGTAGGCCGATACGAAGACCCCCGCGACGGCGAGGAGGGCCACCGACATCCGGAGGCTCATGGAGCGGCTGGCGCCACGAGGTGCTTGACCAGAGAAATCAGGCTGTCGGACGGAAGGGCCCCCGGATAGAGCCGCCCGTTGATCAAGAGCGTCGGGGTAACGTTCACGCCCAGCTTGACACCCTCCTGGAGACTGGCCTCGATCCGGCCGGCGTACCGGGCCGACGTCATGCACTCGTTGTACTTGGCGAGGTCGAGGCCGACCTTCTGCCCGTCGGCCCGGAAGAAGGCCCCCGCGCTGGCGGCGGCCGCCCACTCCGCCTGGCTCTCGTAGATCGCCCGGTGCTGCTCCCAGTACTTGCCCTGCTCGGAGGCACAGGCCGCGCTGTGGGCCGCTAGCCGCGAGTGGGAGTGGATCTGGTCGAGCGGGAAGTCGCGATAGCGCCACCGGACCAGGCCCGGGTCGATCAGCTCCTTCTTGATCGTCGGCATCTGGATGATCTCGAACTGTTGGCAGCCGGGGCACTGATAGTCGGCGTACTCGGAGATCTCGAGCTTGGCGGAATCGGAACCCAGGAGGTACCCCCGGAACCCGGCGGTGTCGGCCTCGAGCACGGTGACGTTGGCCGGGATGCTCACGTCCTTGGGACGGCCGACCAGGTAGTAGAGCCCGCCGCCCCCGATCACGATCAGGAGACCCACCAGCAGGTAGAACCCACCCGGGCTCTTCTGGGCCGGTGGGGGCGGGGGCGGATTCTTTACTCGGGAGGACGCCATGGTTCGTCTTCCTCGGGGTCCGGCAGGGTGAAGTTCGGGGGCTGGAGAGCTTCGTCCACGATCCGACGATTCTCCGCGATCTCCGGGGTGTCGTACGTCGACCGCACTTCGTAGTGGAACAGCTCCGAGCGGAGGTCGCCCATCCGCTGAAGCAAATCGGGCACCGACTCGAGCAGCTGGCCCCGCTCGTCAAGGTCCAGGATCCGCTCCGCGAGGTCGCGCAAGAGCGCCTTGAGGCGCTCCTGTCGCTCCGATCCGTAGATCTCGTCGTGCTCGCTATGCTCGCTGTGCTCGCTCATCTGTTCACCCGCCCACCGGCGCGCGAGCGGCCTCCACGCGATCCGAAAATCCGGCCCATTCCGACTCGCAAATGTAATGGAGCGGGGGGCCAGATGAAGCCAATCCGGCGGTTTGCCTCCATTCGGGACTAAGTGTATATTTTTCTAGCTGTTACATATCGCAACCCGAACTCTTCCAGGAAGGGAAATGACGACGAAGAGAAAACCCCTCAGGACCGAGGCCCCCTCGAGCTTCGACCAGGCTCGCGACGAGCTGTTCAGCCACATCCTCCGTTGTGGAGTGGTGGAGGCCGAACCGGAGCACCAGAAGGACTGGATGGACGACACCATGCAGTATCTCGCCGAGCGGTATCCGGACCTCCCCGAAGAGGAGTTGGGTAAGGTCCGTCTGTTGGGCGAGCGCTTCTGCAAGCCGGTCGTCCCCCATGGCCGCGAAGTCCCGGCCAACGCCTGAGCCGTGAGTCGCCGGCCGGCTCCAGAAAGGAGACGGCCGGGTGGGAAGAGCAGCAACAGGGATAGGACGGTCAGGATGACGGGCGCTAGTGTCGGCCGAGCCTCCATGTGAAGCTCGCCGCCACCCGCACCCCGCCTCCGACGCCGAGATCGATGCGCCATCCCGTCCGATCGCGGGGCCGTTGTTCCAGTCCAACCTCCAGCAGCACGTAGCCGCCTCCGCGGGGGCCGCTCACCCCGGCCACTCCGCCGGCGAGTCGCGGCGACCACCCGCGGGTCGCCGGGTCGAACAGGTACTCCAGTGCCAGCTCGCCCCGGCCCCGCGTCTCGGACCCCGCCCGACCGACGGTGGCCCCGGCCGTGAGCCGGAGCTGGCGGTCAAGCGCCTTCACCACCGTGCCCCCCACCCCCTCAAAGGCCGGATCGCTCCCTACCAGAGTCGCCTGGATCCCGACCGATGAGGGCGGGCGCTGCGCTCGGACCGGGGACGGCGCGACCGAGGCCAGCGCCAGAATGGCGACGGCCACCCGCCGGATCACGGCTCGAGCACGAGGTCGTAGCTGACTGGGATGTCGGGGTTCAGGCTCTTCACCACCGAGCAGTACTTCTCGACCGAGAGATCGATCGCCCGCCGGGCCTTGGCCTCGTCGAGCCCGTCGCCCGCCATGGTGATCACCAGATGCAGCTTCAGGTACCGCCGGGGGTGATCCTCGGCCCGGAGGCCAGTAACCACCAGCTCGAGCCGGCGCAGGGCCACCTGCATCTTGGGCATCATCGCGACGATGTCGGAGCCGGAGCAGCCGGCGGCCGCGATCAGGAGGGTATGCATCGGCCCGGGCGCGTCGGCGACGTCGGCGTCGACCAGGAGCGTCGGACCGTCAGGGGGTCCGCCGGCGAAGCGCATGCCACCCTGCCAGGCGACGGAGACGGTTCGGAGATTGGACATGATAGGGACTGGTGAGTAGGGAGTAGGGAGTAGGGAGTGAATAGGGGATAGTGAGTCGGGGCGAGGTCAGGTGTCCAGGCGGCGGGCGTCGCGCAGGGCCACTCGGGCGTAGTCCCAGATCGCGTAGATCGCCATGCCGGCGGTGGCCCAGGCCATCGGGCGGAGATAGCCGCTCCCGGTCAGAAACGCCAGCAGCGTGAGCAGCTGGCCAATCGTCACCATCTTGCCGCCCACCCGGGCCGGGATCGAGGCAGGGCGGCGGAGCACCACGGTGGTGGCGAACGCCGCCGCCGCCATGATGTCGCGGGCCAGCACCCCCACGATCTCGAGCGGATGCAGCCGGCCCGAGACGAGCACCACCCCGAACGCGGCCGCCATGAAGAGCTTGTCGGCCACCGGATCGAGGAACGCTCCAAGCCGGGAGCCACCCCAGCGCCGGGCCACGACCCCGTCGACCAGATCGGTGACCCCGGCCGCCACCAGGATCACGATCCGCCAGGGCCGGTCCGGCGCTACCACGAACAGGGCCGCCAACGGAATCCGTGACACGCTCAGAGCGTCGGCCACCGTCCACCGGCGCGCTTGTCGCTCCGATCCGCGCGGGCTACTTTGCGCGGCATCGGCCTCCCGAGCGGAATCCATCGCCATGCTCGCTGCCCTACTCCGTGAAAGCGCTCTCTTCGCCGACCTGACGGACGCCCAGCGCGACGCCGTCGCCGGGGTTTCGAAGACCCAAAAGTATCAGGGCGGCGAGGTCGTCTTCCAAGAAGGCGAACCCGGCAACCGCCTCTTCCTCGTGGCCGAGGGCGAGGTTCGGATCAGTCGGAACGTGCCCGGCGCCGGTGAGGAGGCGCTCGCCATCCTGAAACGGCCGGCCTGCTTCGGCGAGATGTCGGTCTTCGATCGGTCCCACCGCTCCACCGACGCCATCGCCAACGGCGCGTGCACCCTGGTGACCATCTCCCGGCCCGACCTCGAGCTCCTGCTCGAGTTCGAGCCCGAGATGGGCTACGCGATCCTCAAGGCGCTGGTCCGCCAGCTCTCGGGCCGGCTCCGGGCCGCCAACGAGCAGATGCGGAGCCTGCTGGCGATGTCGATGTTCTAACCGATCCGGCCCCGCACCACTCCCTCGGCCCGGCGGTCGGCCACCAGCGACGCCTCGGCCACCGCCCGAACCCGGTCGCGGGTTACGACCCGGAATCCCGCCGTCGGATCCCGCAGCTCGTCGAGTCCCGTCCCGATCAGCCAGGCATCCAGGATCTCGGCCCCGATCGCGCCGGCGGTCTGGCGCTGCACCTCGGTCTGACCGGCCAGGTAGTTCACCGCGTCCTCCAGCTCGTGCGGCTCCACCAGCTCCTCCCGGAACCGGGCCAGCTCGCTCAGCATGGCGGCCCGGGCCTCTTCCTCCCGGTCGGGCGAGGTCGCGATGTAGGTCACCAGAGCGCCCGTCCCCCGCCGCTGCCAGCTCGACATCAGCACCGTGTAGGCCAGGGATCTCCGGTCGCGAAGGGCCTGGAACAGCCGCCCCCCGAGCCCGCTCGCGATCGCGGAGAGGACCTGGGCTGCGTGCCGGTCGGGGTCGACCCGTCCGGGCCCCGGGAACACCATCGCCAGGGCGGACTGGGACTTGGCCCGATGCTCCACCCGTTCGCCGGCGGCGAGGCCGGCCGGCACCGTCGGCTCCCCGGCCACGGCCGGCGCCGCCAACCCCTCAAACACCCCCGCCAGGAGATCGAGCGCCTCGCCCCGGTCCAGGTCGCCCACCGCCACCACGGTGGTCCTTCCCCGGGCCAGCTCGCCCCCGTGCCAGGCCCGGACCTGCTCGGTCGAGAGCCCGCGCACCGACTCCGGCCATCCCTTGACCGGCATCCCGTAGCGATGGTCGCCGAAGGCGGCGGCCAGCCCCAGCTCGATCGGGTGACGAAACATGTCGTCCGAGCTCTGGGCCACCTCGTCGGCCAGGGTGGCCCGCTCCCGCTCCACCTCCGCTCCCTCGAACCGGGGCGACGACAGCACGGTCCGGAGCAGTGTCGCCGCCGGGAGGAGTCCGTCCCGGAGCACCGAGGTCGAGAAGCCGAACCAGTCGGCCGCGACGCTGCCGCTCAGGCTGCCGCCCAGGGCCTCGAACGCATCCGCCAGTCGGCCGGCATCGAGATCGCCGGCGCCCCGGGCGGACGCCCTCACCGCCAGGGCGCCCAAGCCGGCCTCGGCCTTCGGCTCCACCAGCTGCCGGAGTCGGTACACGCCGAGCGACACCAGGGGTACGCCGGTCTTGCGCCGGACCAGGAGGTCGGCCCCCGGAAGGGCCAAGTGCTCCACGTCGGCCGTGACCCGCCCCCGGCCCGATCGGCGGGGACGAGTCGCGGGAATCGGGGGCGGACCACCGTTCGGGCGGGTCGCCGGAGCGTTCCTCTCCAGGGCGGCGGCCAGCATCTCGGCGGTCAGGTCGGTGCCCCGCCCCTCGGGCAGATATGCCACTGCCCCGGCCCGATCCGGGCCGAGATAGGCTTCCGCCGCCTGCCGCACCGACGCCGGCGTCGCGGCGAGGATCGCCGCAAACTCCTGCTCCAGCACGTCGAGTCCGCCATAGGCCTCGGCCGCCGCGAACGCGCTGGCCCGGCCCTCGACCGATTCGAACCGACGAGCCCACTGCGCCGTGAGCAGCGTCCGGGCCCGGGTCAGGTGAATCTCGGAGGGTCCCTCGATCCGCAGGGCGGCGACCCCGGCCGCGACACCGTCGAGCGCGGGCGCGAGCCGGGCCGGGTCGAGGTCGGCGGCCACCGAGAAGACCCCGACCTCGGACGGCGAGTAGTGGTAGGCCCCGATCGAGGTCACCAGGCCGGTTTGCCGGAGCGCCCGATAGAGCCAGCTGCCCCGGCCGGAGCCGAGCACGATGGCCGCGAGATCGAGCGACGCGGCCTTGGGGTGGAGAGCCGGGAGCCCCCGCCACCCCACCGCCAGCTCCGCCTGCGTCACGTCGCCCCGGAGGGTCCGGGCCCGCACCTCGCGGCGCCAGGGCTCCTCGGGCGACCGGTCCACCGCCCCGGGCGCGGCCGACCAGTCGCCGTACCGGGCCTCGACCTGTCGGAACACCTCGTCGACCGGCACCGGCCCCACCACCGCGACGATCACCCGCTCCGGCACGTAGCGAGACCGGTAGTAGCCGGCCACGTCCTCCCGACCGAACCCGGCCAACTGCTCCTCGACCCCGATCCGCCAGCGGCGAATCCGGTGCCGATCGAACAGCACGGCGTGGAGCGTCTCGTAGGTCACCGCGGAAGCGGAATCGAGCTTCCGCTTGGCCTCCTCGATGATGACCCGGAGCTCCCGGGCCAGCTCGTCGGCGTCGACCAGGGCGTGCCGGAGCGCGTCGGCCTGGATCGCCAGCGCCCGGTCGAACCCGGCCGCCGGCAGCACCACGTAGTAGCTGGTCGAGTCGTAGCTGGTGGAGGCGTTGAGGTACCCCCCCAGAGCCTTGGTCTCGGTGGCGATCTGCCCGGGTCCCCGGGTCGGGGTGCCTTTGAAGAACATGTGCTCGAGCACGTGGCTGATCCCCTGCCACCGGTCCGGCTCGTCGAAGAAGCCGGCCCGGACGTGGGTCACCACGCCCACCGCGGGGGCATCGCGATCGTACTGCGCCAACACCGTCAACCCATTCGGCAGGACCGCCCGCTGCACGCCCGCGGTCCAGTTGAAGACGCCTGATGTCATGGTGGGAAGCAAGCGGGACCGACGGGGGAACGCCAGGGATGCTAGGGATGCTAGGGATGCTAGGGAGCGGTGAATAGGGAGTGGTGAATAGGGAGGGAGTGGTGAGTTGGGAGTAGGGAGTAGGGAGGGAGTGGTGGGTCGGGAGTAGGAGGGAGTGGCGAGTCGGGAGTAGGGAGTAGCCGGGAGCTGGCGTGGAAAGTAGGTATGCTCCCGACATCCCTAGTGCCAACTCACGACTCCCTCCCTACTCCCCACTCCCAACTCACCACTCCCAATCCCCCTAGCCACCAATCACTCTCAACACCCCCGCTTCGACGCCCCCCTCGATGAACGCCTGGGCGTCGGTGACGGGGACCATGACGCCGGTCTCTTCCCTGCTGCGCCTGGCGAATCCCTGCATGAACTCCGACATGGTCTGAGACTGGGCGCCCCGGTCGCTGGCCTTGAGCTGGTCCAGGATCTCCTCCCAGGTGCCGCGGAACGTCTGGCCCCAGACCGTCGCCACTTGGTGATGGTCGCTCCGGGCCGGGCGGCGCTGCATCTGGAGCGGCTCGCTCAGGAGCGCGCCGAACAACTCCAGCTGGTGAGGATCACGGATCGAGCCGTCGGCCTGCACCGACTCGATCTCGGCCAGGAGGTCGTCGACCGGATCGCTCTCGCCGATCAGCTCGCTCAGCCGGTGGTACCAGGGCACCAGCGAGGGATCGTCGTCGGCGAGGCGATAGAACGTTCGGCGGAGCTCGATCGTCCGATAGATCCCCAGCTCCTCGAAGTGTTCCTCGGGCGCGGTCCGCTCGAAGTGGTGGAGCGCCGCGGCGCTCTCTCCCCGATCATAGAGCAGGTTGGCGAGGTAGACCCGGGGCTCCGCGAAGCCGGTCTCCAGCTCCAGGGCCCGGCGGAGCCAGAACAGGGCAGCCGCCTCGTGCCCCAGCCGGTGGGACACATAGCCGATACAGGCCGCGGCCTCCTGGCACTCGGGCTCGGCGGCCACGGCCAGCTCGAAGAAACGATGCGCGTGCGCGAGCAGCCCGTCGCGGAACAGGGCCCGGCCCACCTGCAGCATCAGGTCGTGATCCTCCTGGAAGCCCAGTTCCAGGATCCGGCTGAAGGCCCGGACCGCGCCTGCGCGGTCGCCGACCCGGAGCAGAGTCTCGCCGAACCCGGCCAGCGCGTCCTCGTGATCGGGCTCGAGTGCCAAGGCTTGCACGAAGCCCTGACGGGCCCAGACGTACTCCTCCCTGGCCAGGTAGGCGTATCCCAGGCCGACGTGGAGCTCCACGGCCGAGGGATAGACGGCCAGGCCGTCCTTCAAGACCTCGAGGGCTTCATCGTACCGACCTTGATTGTAGAGCTGATGGGCTTGTTCGTCGTACTCGTCGGAGCTTCGGAAAGATTCCGACATCCGGCGGGTTCTCCCGTGTGGGTTGGTGAAAAGTACGAACCCGCCATCGGGAGAAGCAATAGCCAGAAACGCGACGATCGGCTTACGAGCCGCCTTCGCGAAGCACCTGAGCCGGATCGACGAGACTGGCGCGGCGGGCGGGCACCAGGCTCGCCACGATCGCCACCGCCAGCAACAGCGTCACCGCGCCGCCGAGCACCAGCGGATCGCCCGGCTCGACCCCGAACAGCATCGCGCGGAGCAGCCGGGTCGCACCGAACGCCGCGACCGCGCCCAGCCCGACGCCGAGACCCGCGAGCCGGGTCGACTCGAGCACGACCTGCCGGCGCACCGTCGCGACCGGGGCGCCAAGCGCGATCCGAATGCCGATCTCGGAGGCCCGGCGTCCCACCAGATAGGCAATGACGCCGTAGAGGCCGATCCCGCTCAAGAGAAGCGCGACCAGGGCGGTGAGGACGAGCAGCACGGTGACCAGTCGAACCCGGAGCGTGGAACGGGCCATGACCTCCGTCATGGTCCGGCCATGCGCCAACGCCGCATCCGGGTCCATGGCGCGCACCACCCGCTCCACCGGGCCCTCGAGGGAGCCGGGCAGGACGCCCGCGGCGCGGACCAGGAGGGTCATCCGGTGGGGCGGCTCCCAAAGGCTCGTGCCGGCGACCGGCTGGAGCGGGTAAAACACCACCTCGCCCGGCGGCTGCTCGAGGCCCGCGAAATGGACCCCCCGCACCACCCCCACTACCGGGAAGAACGGGGGACGGTTCACCCCGTCGACCTTGACGCCCAACCCGAGGGGCTTCCGGTCGCCCCAGATCCGCCGGGCCAGCGGCTCGGTCAGGAGCGCGCCGGCCTGAGCCGTGGTGGCTTCGGCCCAGGTAGCCTCGCGCCCGTCCACGTCGATGCCGAGCGCGGCGAAGTATCCGGGGCTCACCACGGCGGTCGGAACGCAGGGCGTCTCGGCGTCCGGTGCCCGCGCCTCGGCAGCCATGATGGCACACCCGGCACCGGTCATCTCCAGGGGCACGTCGGAGCCGGCCGCCGCTCGGGCCACTCCGGGCAGCGCCTCGATCCGCCGGATCAGCTCGTCGAAGAAGGTGGCCGACTCCGCGTACGTTCGATAGCGCGCGTAGGGCAGCGCGAGATCGACGGCCAGCACCCCGTCGGGCGCGAACCCGGGCTTGACCGCGCGGAGCTGGGCGACGGTCTCGAGCATCAGCCCGGCGCCGGCCAGCAGGACCACCGCCAGGACGATCTGGGCCACCACCAGCCCCCCGCGGACCCGAGCTTCCCGCCGCGAGGGCGTGATGCCCCGCCCCGCTTGGCGAAGCACCTCCGACCAGCGAAACGACACGAACATCGGCGCCAGCCCGAACACCAGGCCGGCCGCCACCGCCACACCGAGCCCGAACGCCACACCGGCGGGGCCGAGATGCACTTCGGCCAGTCGGGGAAGCAATGCGGCCACCCCCGGCTCCCGGCCGCTGGGCACCGCGCCGAGAAAGGCATGGAGACCGGCCCAGGCCAACCCCAGCCCGAGGGCACCGGCCGCCAGCGACAGTAGCAAGCTCTCGCTGAGATGATGCCAGGCCAGCTGGCCCCGACTAGCCCCGAGCACCGACCGGACCGCCACCTCCCGGCGCCGGGCGTGGACCCGGACCAGGAAGAGGTTCCCGATGTTGAAGCAGGCGATGATCAGCACCAGACCCACCGCGGCCAGGAGCACCCAGAGCACCCGGGCCGTGCCGCCCACCAGGTCGGTCTTGAGCGGCACCAGCTCGAGGGTGAAGCCGGTCCGGTCCATGAAGGTCTGGTTGTAAGCCGATGGGAAAATCTCGGTATAGCGGGCCAGGAACCCCTTGAGTTCCGCTTCCGCCTGGGCCAGGGTCACCCCGTCGGCCAGGCGCCCGATCGCGTACTCACCGTGATCGTTCCGCGCCTCGGCCGCGGGATCGAGCGGTTGGGGCAGCCACAGGTCGATCGCCTCACCCGGGAGGCCCGCGCCGGTCACCACGCCCACTACCAGAGCGTCGTTTCCCTCGACCCGGACCGTCGAGCCGACCAGCGCCGAATCCGCACCGAATTGCTCCCGCCAGATCCGCTCGCTCAGGAGCACCTCGTCGAGCTTGCCCCGGCGGTTGTCGTCGGCCGTCAGGAGGCGCCCCAGCACCGGCCGAACGCCCAGCAACGGCAGCAGGCTCGCCGAGACGAGCCCGCTGTTTACCTGGGAGGCCCGGCCCGCCCCACCGAGGTTGAAACGCATGGTCCGCGCCACCCCGATCGCCGCCAGGGTGCGGGCGTTCTGCTGGAAATGGAAGAACTCGGCGGCCGAGATCCCCCAGCGGGCGCCGGGCCCGACCTTGGGCACCGGGTGGTAGATCCGCACCAGACGTCCGGCGTCGGGATAGGCGAGCGGGCGGAGCGCGATCGCATCGACGAGCGTGAAGATGGCGGTGCTGCCGCCGATGCCGATGGCCAGCGTCGCGATCGCCGCGATCGTGAAGGTCGGGGTCCGGAGCAGCGCTCGGACCGCGCGGCGCGCCTCCTGGAGGGCCAGGGCGAGGCGTTCGCGGCGACGGAGAGAGCTCCGGTGGCCCCGCTCGATGTCGCCGGTTTCTCGCCGATAGCGATCCAGGTCGCCGAACCGACGGGTCGCCTCGGCCACCGCCGCCTCGCGGTTCATCCCGGCCCGGACGTTCTCCTCGATCCGGGACGCCAGGTGATGCTCGAGCTCCTCGCGGACCTCGGGGTCCACGTCTCCCCGGCGAAACACCTCGCCCAGGTCCCGGTATCGATCGCGTCGCCAGCCCATCGCTCATCCTCCGGTCGGTCGGGCCCGCCCCACCATCGCCCACTCCGCTCCCTCGCCACCCTTCGATCTCCGCTCGCCGATCACCCTCGCTCCGCCTCCAAGACTCCTCCCACGACGTCGCTGAACCGCTGCCAGGCCTTACGCTCCTCCGCCAGCTGGCGGCGGCCCAGGGCAGTGAGCTTGTAGAAGCGAGCCCGGCGGTTGTTGGCGGAGACGCCCCACTCGGCGGCGAGCCAGCCACGCCGGGTCATCCGGTGGACGGCGGGATAGAGCGACCCCTCTTCCACGGACAACGCGTCGCCCGACTGCGCCTGAATCCAGCGGGCGACGCCGTAGCCGTGATTGGGGCCCCAGCTCAGGGCCTTGAGGATGAGGAGGTCGAGGGTGCCTTGGAGGAGCTCGAGTCGCACGGCAGGTCTCCCATAGAACGTCTATGGAGAAGATACTTCGCTTCCATAGAACGTCAATGGGAAGGTCACCGCCGCCGGTCCGGGTGACGAGCCGAGGGTCGACGGCGGCGGCTTCAGCTTGATTCGAAGCGGACCGGCGCCAGAGGCGCGGTATTGACCGACAGCCGGAACAGGTCGGGCCGGGCGTAGTGGCCGACCACATCCAGATCGTACTTCCCCCGAGCAATTTCGCCCAGATCCAGATCGGCCACCAGCACCGCGGCCTGATCGAAGACCGGGCCGGCCAGCACCCGCCCCAGGGGGCTCACGATCGCGCTCCCGCCCCGGATCAGAACGGTGCCGGGGTCGTCGCCCTGGATCGGCCGATAGTCGGCCGGGTAGTCCGAGCGGCGAGCGTACTGGCAGGCCGAGAGGACGAAGCACCGGCCCTCGAGCGCGATGTGTCGCATGGTCGGGAGCCAGGTCTCGCGGTCATCGACGGTCGGGGCGCAGTAGAGCTCGACCCCCCGGGCGTACATGGCGGTCCGAAGGAGCGGGAGATAGTTCTCCCAGCAGATCACCGCGCCGACCTTCCCGAGCGGCGAGTCGACGACGTCGAGCGTGGACCCGTCGCCGAAGCCCCAGATGAGCCGCTCCATGGCGGTCGGCATGACTTTCCGGTGCCGGCCCACCATGACGCCCTCGGCGGAGAAGAAGAGCACGGTGCAGTAGAGGGTCCCGCCGCTCCGCTCGATCACGCCGACCACCAGGAAGAGACCGTGCTCGCCTGCCAGCTCGCCCAGCCGTTCGGTAACCGGTCCAGGGACGTCGATGGCGCCGGCGTGGTAGCGCTCGAACTCGTGCCGCCCCGCCTCCGAGCGCATCCCGACCCGGGCGCCGAAGTCGGCCCCTTTGGGATAGCCGCCGACGAACGCTTCGGGAAACACCACCAGCTCGGCGCCCTGGCGCCGGGCCTCGGCCAGCCGGGCCGCGACCCGGTCCACCGTGGCCACGGGGTCGAAGCCGACCGATGCGTCCTGCACCACGGCTCCCCGAACGATCGTCATGGTCGCTCCTTCCGCTCCGCCACACACGCGGGGTGATCGAAGACCTGAAAGACCCGCACCCGCTGGTCCACCCGGGTGGCGAGTGACCGGGTCACGCCGAGCCGGGCCGGCACGTGCGCGTCCACCCCGATCGTGCGCGACCAGGCCAGCGGCCCGTACTCCACCGACCAGGTGAGCTCGCCGCTCTCCCGAGTCCGCTGCTCCACCTCGACCGCCAGGCTGTCGTTGCCGGTCGGGATCGTGTCTCTGGCCCGACGATCGGCGGTCCACCGGTATCGGCTGAGCCGCCGGTCGTCCACCCGTGAGTCCTCGATCCGCTCGATCTCGAGGCCGGTGGTGTCGCGCCAGCGGTCTCTCGGCTCCAGGGCCCGCCCGGGCAGCCGGGGCAGGAAGTCGTCGAGCGCCGCGGCCAGATCGACCATCTCCGCCAACGGGCCGGGGACGAACGGCGTCCGCAGCCGTCGGTAGCGCCCGTCGGTCGAGAGGACGCCCTCGTAGCGGCCACCGACGAAGCCGTCGGTCTCCGCCAGCTCACGGCCCGCGTCGGTGTCCCGCCAGACCGAGAGCGAGTCGTACCAGGCGGTGACCCGCCCCACGCCGGCCGAGTCGCGGAGGGTGATCACCAGGAGTCCACGACGGGAGATCCGGTCCTGGACCGTGGCCACGCCGCTCCGGCCCACCACCTGGGCGTCGGCTTCCTCCGTGAAGGCGGCGCAACGGAGAAGCGCCCCGCGGTATCGGGGCGCTTCAGCCTGCAGCACCAGCAGGCCGACCAGGAGGGCGGCCGCCGGTCGGATCACGGCGCCGTCATGAACGGGTAGCGGTAGTCGGTGGGGGGCACCAACGTCTCCTTGATCGACCGCGGCGACACCCACCGGATCAGATTCAAGAAGGAGCCGGCCTTGTCGTTGGTCCCGCTGGCGCGCGAGCCGCCGAACGGCTGCTGGCCCACCACCGCGCCCGTGGGCTTGTCGTTGACGTAGAAATTCCCGGCCGCGTGCCGGAGCGTGGCGGCTGCCTCCTCGACGGCGGCGCGGTCCCGCGCGAAGACCGCCCCGGTCAACGCGTAGGGACTGGTGGTGTCGACCGCCCGGAGCGTCTGCTTCCACTGCTTGTCGGGATAGACGTAGACCGTGAGCACCGGTCCGAACAGCTCCTCACACATGGTCCGGTACTGCGGATTGCTGACCTGGATCAGGGTGGGCTCGATGAACCAGCCCTTCTTGTCGTCGGCGCCGCCGCCGGCCAGGATCTTCACGCCCCGGTCCTTCCGGGCCTGGTCGAGATACCCGGCGAGCTTCTTGAACGCCTTGGCGTCGATCACCGCGCCCATGAAGTTCCGGAAGTCGGCCACGTCGCCCATCTTGATCTCGTCGATCATGGCCACCATCCGGTCGCGGACCTCGTTCCAGAGGCTCTGCGGGAGATAGGCGCGCGAGGCGGCGCTGCACTTCTGACCCTGGTACTCGTAGGCGCCCCGGACCAGGGCGACCGCGACCGCCGCCGGATCGGCGCTGGGATGCGCCACCACGAAGTCCTTGCCGCCGGTCTCGCCCACCAGCCGGGGATAGGTCGCGTAGTCGGCGATCCGTTCACCCACCGTCCGCCAGAGGCTCTGGAAAACCGCCGTGGAGCCGGTGAAATGGATGCCGGCCAGCTTCCGGTCGCTCAGCAACCGGTTGCTCACGGCCACCGCGTCGCCCGGAACGAAGTTGATCACGCCCGGCGGAAGGCCGGCCGCCTCCAGCAGCTTCATCACGTAGTAGTTGCTGAGCGCCGCGGTGCTCGAGGGCTTCCAGACCACCGTGTTGCCCATCAGCGCCGGCGCGCCGGGCAGGTTACCCCCGATCGCGGTGAAGTTGAACGGGGTGATGGCGTACACGAAACCCTCGAGCGGCCGGTACTCCATCCGGTTCCAGACCCCGGGCGACGAGATCGGCTGGCGGGTGTAGAGGTCCGCGGCGTAGGTCGCGTTGAAGCGCCAGAAGTCGATCAGCTCGCAGGCCGAGTCGATCTCGGCCTGGAACGCCGTCTTGCTCTGGCCGAGCATCGTGGCGGCGTTGAGCACCTGGCGCCAGGGACCGGCCAGGAGATCGGCCGCCTTGAGAAAAACGGCCGCCCGCGACTCCAGCGACCAGCTGGCCCACTCCTTCTGCGCCCGCTCCGCCGCGCGAACCGCCTGGTTCAGCGTCTTCGAGTCGGCCTCATGCACCCGGCCCAAGACGTGGGCATGGCGGTGGGGCGAGACGACCGGATGGGTCCGGCCGGTCCGGATCTCCTGGCCGCCGACGATCAGGGGGATGTCGGCCACCTCGCCGCTCATGCGCTTGAGCTCCGCCTTGAGCTGCTCGCGCTCCCGGGTGCCGGGGGCGTACGACAGGACGGGTTCGTTGACCGGATGCGGGACGTCGAAAGTGCCGTTCATGGAATTGGGCCCGGGACCGTGTGAGGACAGGCGGACCACCCCTCAGGGCGAGTCCGGCTCGAATGCTCTATCTAAGCACCGCGCCCAACCGGGCGCCACCCTTGGGCCGGGCGGCACCGAGATCGGCGGTGTCCGGGATCGCCGGGGCCGGACTCAATCATCGCCCCCCATGGCCACCCGGGCCGCCGTGGAGTCGCCATGGACGACCGGCCGGTTCGGCAGCACGAACCCGTACCGATCGAGGATCCGCCGGCCCTCCGGGCCGAGCACGAAGCGGAGAAAGGCCCGGGCCGCCGCCGGATGTGCCGCGGCGCTCGGAATGGTGATCCCGTAGACGATCGGCGCACCCGCGAGATGGATGTCGCCCTTGGCCTCGCGGCGGGATCGCGGGATCGTCACCGTCGCCTGGGCGTACTCGTCCGCCCGATCGGGATCGCTCAAGTCGATCTCCGGCGGCAGATCGATCCACTTGAAATGCCCCTGGCGGGCCACGGTCCGATAGAAGACGGCATAATCGAGGTTGGCGGTCTCGAGCAGCGCGATCAGGTCCACCTCCTTCGGCCGGGTGTACTCCCTGGTGCTATGAGCCAGCAGGGCCGCCGCCAGCCCCGGCCGATGGTAGAAGCGCTCCGCCAACTGAAAGACCATCAGGGTTCGATAGCCGCTCGGGTCCTGGGCCGGATCGGACCGGCCCACCCTCACGCCTTTTCGCTGGAGCACGTCCATCCAATTGGCGGGCGTGATCTCGTCGGCCCCGCGCGAGGCGTCCGTATACGCCACCACCATGGCGTTCGACGCGAAGGCCAGCCACCAGCCCGTGAACCTGGGCACCAGCAGCTCGTCGATCACGGTGCCGTCGGCCACGCCGAGAACGTCGGGAATCCGGCCGAACTCGGCGAGCTTGCGGGCGGCCTCCACGCTCCCGGAGCTCTCCCGCTGGGGTTCGACCTCGGGATAGTGGCGCCGAAACGCGGCCAACAACTCGCGCATCGGGGCCGCCAGACTGCCCGCGGTCGACACCACCAGCGGGCCGGAGGGAGCCTGGCTCGCGACGAGCAGAGTGATGAGCAGAGGGGTCAGCATCGGGAGTCGCCAGAGAGCAAGGGGTAGTTATATTCTGCTTCGCCGTTCCATCGAATCGGAAGAGGAGCTCATGCACCGTAGCCTGGTGGCCATGATCGCGCTCGGTGGCCTAGTGGCCTGCCGACCATACGATGCTCACGCGCCGCTCGCCGACCAGGCGGGCCTTCGCCCCGCCTCCACCTATGCCCGTTACGGGACCGAGCAGGCCGAAGCGGTCGCCATTGGCCGGTCGCTGGCCCAGTGGTACGGAGGCAACACGCCCGACGCCCGCGCCGTCCAGGTGACCAAGGCGATGGAGTATGCCAAGACCCTGCCCACCGTCGCCACGGTGGTGCCCGACACCCTGGGCTATCGGCTGACCATCACCTTCAAGAGCGGCTGGCGCACCGCCGTCGTCCCGATCGACGACGGGGTCAAGCCCGAGGACACGCCGGGGGTTTCCGGAGCCAAGTGAGGTGGCCGAGCTGATCCGGGTCACCACCGCCGGCGAGGCCCGGCCCGGGCGTTAGGCGGGCCCCTCCCCGCCCAGCAGCCGGGCCACCCCCGAGGCCAGCGCCCGGTCGAGCGGGAGCCGCTCCGAGCCCAGCCCGGCCGAGAGCCGAAACGAGCGATAGCCGGCCAGCGCCCCCGCCACCAGCGCGGCGGCCTCCAGGTCGCCCGGATCCGGCACCTCCCGGCCCGTGAGCCGCCCCGCCAGCCGCCCGAGGTAGTGCTCCACCGCCCCGCCGAGCGATCCCCGAGCCCCTGCCTCCACCCGGAGGAGCCCGCGGGCCTGGTGAAAGAGCAGGAGGAACTGCGGCTGCTCGTCGAAAAACCGGTCGTGGGCCCGAAGCAGCGCGGCGACCCGGTCCGTCCCTCGTTTTCCCGCGACCGCCTCGGCCAGGTACTCCCGATCCAATCGGTCGACCGCCGCACCCAGCAGCTCGGCCGCCAGCCCCTCCTTCGAGTCGAAATAGTTGTAGAAAGCGCCCTTGCCGAGATCGGCCTGCTCGGTGATGTCCTCGATCCGGGCGCCGTAGAGACCTCGGCGGGCGAAGAGATCCATCGCGGCTTCCAAGAGCCGGGTTCGAGTCCGCTCTCGGCGACGGTCGCGGCGGCCAGGGCGACGAGCCTCGCTCGGGGGATCGGCCATAGTCATTGGGTCGGGGGTCGGCAGTCATAGCTATTTGACTGCCAACGAGTTGCTCTGGTATGATTACTTGTAGTCGTAAACGACCGTGAGTCGCAAATCTAGCGACTCCCGGCCGATTCAGCGAGCGGCGGTCGCCCTCCTCACCCGGCGCCGGGCAGGGCCTCAGGCTGGACGCGTCGTCCCTAGCGATCGGCTGCCGCCGTCTCTCCGCCCGCCACCGCCGGACCGATGACCCTCGACCCTTCGACCAGCATCACCCCCGTGGCAGCGGCGGGAACGGGAGGCAGCATGTCGCCGAGCACCACCCCTCGCAGGCAGCTCCCTCCGGCCCCCTGGTACCAGGACGCCATCATCTACGAGGCCCGGGTTCGGGCTTTCTACGACCACGACGGCGACGGAATCGGGGACTTTCGGGGCATGGCCGAGCGGCTGGACTACCTCCAGGACCTGGGGGTCACGGCCCTCTGGATCCTGCCCTTCTACCCCTCACCGCTCAAAGACGACGGCTACGACATCTCGGACTATACCGGCGTCCATCCGGACTGCGGCACCCTCGACGACTTCAAGGTCCTGCTCAAGGAGGCGCACGGCCGCGGGCTCCGGGTGATCACCGAGCTGGTGATCAACCACACCTCCGACCAGCACCCCTGGTTCCAGCGGGCCCGCCAGGCGCCGGCCGGGAGCCGGTGGCGGAACTTTTACGTCTGGAGCGACACCCCCGAGCGGTACGGCGAGACCCGGATCATCTTCCAGGACTTCGAGCCCTCGAATTGGACCTGGGATCCGGTCGCGAAGGCCTACTACTGGCACCGGTTCTACTCTCACCAACCCGACCTCAACTTCGACCACCCCGACGTCCACCGGGCCGTCTTCAAGGCACTCGATTTCTGGCTCGGGCTGGGGGTCGACGGGCTCCGGCTCGACGCCATTCCGTATCTCTACGAGCGGGAGGGCACCAACTGCGAGAACCTGCCCGAGACCCATGCCTTCCTGAAAAAGCTCCGCCGGCACGTGGACGAGAAGTTCACCGACCGGATGCTCCTGGCCGAAGCCAACCAGTGGCCCGAGGACGCCGTGGCCTATTTTGGCGACGGCGACGAGTGCCACATGTCGTTCCACTTCCCCCTCATGCCTCGCCTCTTCATGGCGGTGCAGATGGAGGATCGGTTTCCGATCCTCGACATTCTGAAGCAGACCCCCGACCTGCCCGACGGATGCCAGTGGGCGCTGTTCCTCCGGAACCATGACGAGCTGACCCTCGAGATGGTGACCGACGAGGAGCGGGACTACATGTATCGGGTCTACGCCCAGGACTCGCTCGCCCGGATCAACCTCGGCATCCGGCGGCGGCTGGCCCCCCTCCTGGGCAACGATCGCCGGAAGATCGCCCTCATGAACGGGCTCCTGTTCTCGCTGCCGGGCACCCCGGTGGTCTACTACGGCGACGAGATCGGCATGGGCGACAATTTCTTCCTCGGCGACCGGAACGGGGTCCGGACCCCGATGCAGTGGAACCCGAACAAGAACGCCGGGTTCTCGCGGGCCAATCCGCAGCGGCTCTACCTGCCGGTGATCTACGACCCGGAATACCACTACGAGACCGTCAACGTCGAGACCCAGAACAACAGCCCGAGCTCGCTCCTCCGCTGGATGAAGCAGCTGATCGCGCTCCGGAAGCGCTACCCCACCTTCGGTCGGGGCTCGATGCAGCTCCTCAACCCGCGGAACCGGAAGGTTCTGGCCTTCACCCGGAGCTACGGCGACCAGGACCTCCTGGTGCTGGCCAACCTGGGCGGGACGGTGGAATACGTCGAGCTCGACCTGGCCCGCTTCAAGGGCCGGATTCCGATCGAGATCTTCGGCCATAACCCGTTCCCCCGGGTCGGCGACCTCCCCTATCTGCTGACGCTCGGTCCATATGCGTTCTACTGGTTCGAGCTGGCCCGCGACGATCCCGGCGGCCGGGCCGCGACCGCCGAGCCGCGGACGATTCCCGAGCTCGCGGTGCGGGGTCGATGGGACGGCGTGTTCCGGGGCGAGGCTCGGGAGGCCCTGGCCGACGCGGTGGCGGCCTTCCTTCCCCACTGCCGCTGGTTCGCGGGCAAGACCCGGACGATCAGGCATGCCGAGGTGCGCGACGTGATTCCGGTGCCGACCGGCGACGACGCCGCCCGGATCCTGCTCCTCGACCTGACCTTCGAGACCGGCGGGACCGATGGCTACGTCGTGCCGGTGAGCTTCGCCTCCGGCGCCGCGGCCGAGCGGGCGCTCGACGACCGGCCCGAGACGGTGGTGGCCCGGGTGACGAGCGCCGGCAGCGGCCACCCCGAGGGCGTGCTCGTCGACGCGATGCGAAGCAGCGACTTCGGGGCGGCCCTGCTCAAGGCCCTGGTGGGTCGCCGCCCCCTGAAGGGAGAGAACGGGCGCCTCCGGGCGACCGCGGCCCGGCGGGTGACGGCGCTGGCCGCCGAGGTCGACCCCGAGACCGACATTCGGCCCCTGACCGGGGAGCAGGGCAACTCGTCCTTTCTCTACGGGCGGTCGCTGCTCTTCAAGCTCTACCGGCACCTGGCCGACGGGCCCAATCCCGACCTCGAAGTGAGCCGCTACCTCACCGACGAGGCCCGCTTCGACCACGTAGCCCCGGTGCTCGGCTCGCTCGAGTACGCCCACGGCACGGACGAGCCGGCCACCGTGGGCACGCTCCAGGGTTTCGTGCCGAACGAAGGCGACGCCTGGCGCTATACCCTGGATCAGCTCCGCGGCTATTTCGAGCGGGTCCTAGGGCGGGGCATCCACGAGTCGGGTCCGCCGGAGACGCCCGGCGGGCCGCTCGAGCTGGCTGGTCTCGAGCCGCCGCCGGTGGCTGGCGACACGCTCGGCGCCTACCTGGAAACGGCCCGGTTGCTGGGCGTTCGCACCGCCGAGCTCCACCTGGCGCTGGCGCGCGACACCGAGGACGAGGCCTTCGCGCCCGTTCCGTTCACCACGCTCTACCAGCGAGCGCTCTACCAGTCGATGCGGAATCTCGGCGCTCGCACCTTCCGGCTCCTCCGCGAGAATGTCGACTCGCTGGCCGTGCCGGTGCGCGAGCCGGCCGTCGCGCTGATCGACCGGGAGGACGACGTCCTCGACGTGTTCGCCCGGGTCAGGGGAGCCAAGATCGACGCCGAGCGGACCCGCACCCACGGCGACTACCACCTGGGCCAGGTGCTCTACACCGGCAACGACTTCGTCATCGTCGACTTCGAGGGCGAACCGTCGCGCTCCGTGGCCGAGCGCCGGATCAAGCGCTCCCCGCTGCGCGACGTGGCCGGGATGCTGCGGTCGTTCGATTACGCGGTGCAGGCCGTGCTCCAGGGCTCCGCCGGGGCCGGCGTGGTCCGGGCCGCCGACCGCGAGCGGCTGGCGCCCTGGGCCCGCTTCTGGCAAAGATGGGTGGGCGCGGCGTTCCTCCGCGCCTACCTGAACCGGGCGGAGCCCGCGAGCTTCCTCCCCGGAAGCCGGGCCGATCTGGAACGGTTGCTCGCCGCGTTGCTGCTGGAAAAAGGGATCTCCGAGCTGGCCTACGAGCTCGACAACCGCCCCGATTGGGTCGGCACCCCGCTCCACGGCGTGCTGGGCCTGCTCGGATCCCCGCAATGACCGGGATGGCGTTAGCCTTCCTGTCGAACCGCGTCCGTCACTGGGCGCCGCCCAGGACGCGAGAAGGGACCGACCCATGGCCGACCGTAAGCGCCCCAGCACTCCGCGGACCCGCCCAGGGACGCGCCGCCCCGACCCCCCGCCGCCCGGGCTGAGCCTGACGCCCGAGGACATCCACCTCTTCAACGAGGGCACCTACCTCAGGATGTACGAGAAATTCGGCGCCCACCCCGACACGGTCGACGGGGTCGCCGGCACCCGGTTCGCGGTCTGGGCCCCGGCCGCCGAGCGGGTGGCCGTGATGGGCGACTTCAACGAGTGGAACACCACCTCCCACCCGCTCGAGGCGATCGCCTCGTCCGGGATCTGGAGCGGATTCCTCCCCGGCGTCGGCAAGGGCACCCGCTACAAGTACCACGTGGCCTCCGGCCTGAACGGCTATCGGGTCGACAAGGCCGACCCGGTCGGTTACTTCGCCGAGCAACCGCCCCGCCAGGCGTCCATCGTCTGGGATCTCGACTACACCTGGCAGGATCGGGCCTGGATGGACCGCCGGCGCGACGGGAAGCCCGCCCAGGAGCCGATGTCGACCTACGAGGTCCATCTCGGCTCGTGGCGGCGGATCCCCGAGGAAGAGAACCGCTGGCTCAGCTATCGCGAGCTCGCCGACCAGCTGGTGCCCTACGTGAAGGAAATGGGCTTCACCCACGTGGAGCTCCTCCCGATCATGGAGCATCCGTTCTACGGGTCGTGGGGATACCAGGTCACGGGGTACTTCGCGCCGACCGGGCGGTACGGCACGCCGCAGGATCTGATGTACCTGATCGACACCCTGCACCAGCACGGGATCGGCGTGATCATCGACTGGGTTCCGTCTCATTTTCCCACCGACGAGCACGGGCTCAGCTACTTCGACGGGACCCACCTCTACGAGCACCAGGACCCGCGGCAGGGGTTCCACCCGGATTGGGGAAGCCTGATCTTCAACTACGGCCGCCGCGAGGTGCAGAGCTTCCTGCTCAGCAACGCGCTCTACTGGCTGGACCGGTTCCACGCCGACGGGCTCCGGGTGGACGCGGTGGCGTCGATGCTCTACCTGGACTACTCCCGCCCGGAGGGCGAGTGGATCCCCAACCAGTACGGTGGGAACGAAAACCTCGAAGCGATCTCGTTTCTTCGCCGCCTCAACGAAGAGGTCTACCGTGCCTTCCCCGGAGCGGTCACCATCGCGGAGGAGTCGACCGCCTGGCCCATGGTGTCCCGGCCCACCTACGTCGGCGGGCTCGGCTTCGGGATGAAGTGGGACATGGGGTGGATGCACGACACCCTGCGCTACATCTCGCGTGACCCGGTGTACCGGAAGCACAACCATTCGGAGCTGACCTTCCGGGGGATCTACCTGAGCTCCGAGAACTTCGTGCTGCCGCTGTCGCACGACGAGGTGGTCCACGGCAAGGGCTCGCTGCTGGGCAAGATGCCGGGCGACGAGTGGCAGCGGTTCGCCAACCTCCGGCTCCTCCTGGGCTACCAGTACGCCCAACCGGGCAAGAAGCTGCTCTTCATGGGAGCCGAGCTGGCCCAGTGCCGGGAGTGGAACCACGACGCCAGCCTCGACTGGCATCTCCTCGAATGGGCACCCCACCGGGGTGTGCAGCGGTGGGTTCAGGACCTCAACGCTACCTATCGCGCCGAGCCCGCGTTCCACGAGCTGGACTTCGAGGCCGAGGGCTTCCGGTGGATCGACTGCAGCGACACCGACCAGAGCATCCTGCTCATGCTCCGCACCAGCCGGCACGGCGCCCCCCTGGTCATCGCCTGCAACTTCACCCCGGTGCCGCGCCACCACTACCGCATCGGGGTCCCGAGCGACGGCGCCTGGACCGAGATCCTGAACAGCGACGCACCGGTCTACGGCGGCAGCGGCCAGGGCAACGCGGGGGCGCTCGAGGCCGTCCCCCTCGCTCAGCACGGCTTTCTCCAGAGCGTGGTGGCGACGCTACCCCCCTTGGCGACGGTGGTGCTCCGCGGCCCCACCCCCACCCTCCCCCCGGGCGACGAGCCGGCCGCCTCGCCGTGACCGACCGGCCCGGGCAGCCACCGGCCCCACCACCGTCCGGGCCCCAGCCCAGCTATTTTACGGCGACGGCTACTGCCCCCCAACCGGAGCATCCATGTCGAAGCAAGACGAGAAGCGGATCGCGGCCCTGGTCAAGAAGCACGCCGGCAAGCCGGCCCCGCCCAAGCGGGACCGGTCGGTCCAGTACGACGACACCCTGCAGCACCGGAATCCGTCCGAGGATGCCGAAACCCGGCGCCTGTTCAAGGAGATGAAGCGCCGCGAGTTCTAGGATCGGCCCGTCCGCCGCCGGAACCCGAGCGAGGCCAACGCCGCGGCGGGGCGCCTGAACGGGGACCTGCCCCGGGATGCCACCAGGCCGCCAACGGCTCTATCTTTCCGCCATGAAGATCAACCGCTCCACCGTGTTCTGGGTCATCGCCGCGGCGTTCGTGGCGCTGTTGCTGTTCTCCACGATTCGCTCGCAGCAGGTTACCTGCGAGGTCTGCGTCACCTTCAACGGTGCCAACCGTTGCGCCAAGGCCTCGGGGCAGGACCGCAAGGCCGCCACCCAGGCGGCCCAAACGACGGCCTGCGGTCCCGTCGCCAGCGGGATGGACCAGACCATCGCCTGCGGCCGGATCGAGCCGACCTCGGTGACCTGCAGCGGCGACTAGCCGCATGGAAGTCGTCGGCGCGATCGACCTGGTCGTTCGGGCGGTTGCGTTCGCGAGCGTGGTGTTCGCGGGCACGGTCGCCGGAACCTACTGGGCCGCCCGGTCCGGCCGGCTCGGCGCCAAGAACCCCTGGTTCCGCGGAATCCGTTCGGCGAGCGACAGGATGCTCCGGCCGATCGAGAATCGCCTCGCCCGGCGGGGCGGCAACCCGCAGGACGCCAGCCTCTGGCTGCTCGGCCTCGCGGTCGCCGGCGGCCTGCTTCTCATCAGCGTCACCCGCTGGCTCATCGGGTTCGGATACGGACTGGCCCAGCTGGCCAGCTCCCCGCCCACCGTCTGGCTCCGCGTCGCGCTGGACTGGGCCTTAGGGCTCCTGATGCTCGCGCTGATCGTGCGTGTTTTCTCGCCGTGGTTCGGACTGACCCGGTACAATCGGTGGGTGCGCCCCGCCTACACCCTCACGGACTGGTTGATCGAGCCGATCCGGAAGCTGCTTCCACCCGCCGGGCGGTTCGATTGGAGTCCGCTCGTCGCCTACCTCCTGCTCTACCTCGGACGCTCGCTCCTGGCCACGGCCCTGCGGTGACGCCCTTCACGCCGGCCCCGGCCGGCTGTCGCATCCTCGTCCACGTCCAACCCCGCGCCTCGCGCACCGAGGTGGCCGGCCTCCACGGCGAGGCGCTGAAGGTCCGGATCACCGCCCCCCCGGTCGACGGCGCCGCCAACGAGACCCTCCGCCGCTTCCTCGCGGACGCACTGAGCGTCCCCACCTCCGCCGTCCGGATCGTCCAGGGCGAGTCGGGCCGCCGCAAAGTGGTCGAGGTCAGTGGCGTCGGGCCGGAGGAGGCGAGACGGGCCCTGGTCTGACCCTCGATCCCCCGCTGCCTCCCCCGTCCCCACCCCGTCTCTCCTCATCCCCCCGCATCCCCCACGCTCCCACCCGTCCTCCCCCCACCGTCACTCTCCGCAACTGACTACCTGGTCACTTGTACTCTTCCAGGGATTCTTTATCTTACTTCCCGGTCATTAACTGGGAGCAGCCCGTGTCCCGACATGCCCCTCGCACTCCTCGCTGGCACCGCCGGCCCGACGACCGCCCCGACGAGATCATCGACGCCGCGGTCTCGGTTTTCGGGGAGATGGGCTTCGCCAAGGCCAACCTCTGCGACGTGGCCCGGCGAGCCGGGGTGAGCAAGGGCACCGTCTACCTCTACTTCGAGAACAAGGAGGCGCTGTTCCGGGAGATGGTGCGGAGCCGGGTCGTGCGCTCGTTCGCCGCCGACGAGGCGGGTGCCGAGCCGAGGGAGGAGTCGGCTCGCCGGGAGCTGATCGGCATCATGACCAAGATGTGGGACACGGTCCGGACCCCGGAAATGGCGCGGATCGTCCGGCTGGTGCACTCGGAGATCAGCAACTTCCCGGACCTGGCCCGGTTCTACTTCGACGAGGTGATCCTCCCGATTCGGCGCCTGGTGCGGACCATCCTGGAGCGGGGCGTCGCCCAGGGCGAGTTCCGGCGGGTGAATCCCGACTTCTTCTGCCGAGCCATCTCGTCGCTCCTGGTTCACGGGGCGATGCACCAGCGCTTCTTTGCCGGCGTGGACCCGCAGGCATTGACGGACGACCAGGTCCTCGACGGGATTCTCGACTTCGTCACCAACGGGTTGGCCCGCCCCAATACGGCCGCGGCCGCCTGACCCAAGGACCGTTTTCGTGACCCTGACCTTGCTGCTCACCCTCGCGACCCTGGCCCCGACGGCTCAGGCGCCCGCCGACACCCTGAACCTGACCCGCGCAATCGCGCTGGGTCGCGAGCGCGGGGTGGCCGCGAGCCTGGCGCGGATCGACGCCCGGGTCGCGCAGGTGCGGGTGGGGGAGCGGCGGGCAAGCCTCCTGCCCACCGTCTCCTTCGACGGCGCCGTCAACCGCCGGACCCTCAACCTCGATGAGTTCGGCCTCCCGTTCGCCACCGGGGTGACCGACCCGTTCTCCCTGTTCTCGTTCCAGCTTCGGGCGTCGCAGACCCTGTTCGACTGGGCCGCCTTCACCCGGCTCCGGACCGCCAAGGACTCGGTCGTGGCCGCGGGCTATGACACCCAGACGGCCGGCGTTCTGGCCGGGACCACCGCCGGGATCGCGTTCCTCCGCGCCCTGAGCGCCGAGGAGACGGTGCGGGCCCGCGAGGCCGACAGCGTGATCGCCATCCGGCTCCTGGATCAGGCCCGCCAGCTCAATCAGGCGGGACTCACGGCGGCGATCGACCTGACCCGGAACGAGGTCAATGCCGCCGTGATCCGGAGCCAGCTGAGCCAGGCCCGGAACGCCCGTGAGAAGACCCGGCTCGATCTGGCCCGCGCCCTCGATCTCCCGCCCGACACCACCCTGACGCTGGCCGGCCTCCCCGACACCGCGGCCGACGCGATCCCCCGGGACCCCGACGCGGCGGTGGCGTTCGCCCTCCTCCACCGGCCGGAGCTGGCGGCCGAACGCCAGCGGCTGGGGGTGCTCGAGGGCTCGCGGCGGGCGATCAAGGCCGAGCGACTGCCCAGCCTGGTGGCGAGCGGGTACTACACCGAGAGCGGTCAGGCCACCGGGACGCTGGCGGGCAGCTACTTCGCCCAGCTGGGCCTCGCCATTCCGATCTTCGACGGGCTCCATCGCGAGCGCCGGATCGAGGAGCAGAGTCTCAAGATCGAAGCCGAGCGGATCAAGCTCCAGGACCTGGAACGCCGGGTCAATGCCGACGCGCGGCAGGCGCTGCTCGACCTGGCGACCGCGACCGAGCAAGTGAGCCTGGCCGGCGAGCGCCGGCGCTTGGCCGAGCAGGAGCTGGACCAGGCCGAAGAGCGCTTCCGGGCCGGCGTGGCCGGGAGCATCGAAACGACCAACGCGCAGACCGGGCTGGTGGCCGCGCGCGACCAAGTGATCCAGGCCCGGGTGGGCCTCGCCATCGCGCGGGTCGCCGCGTACCGGGCGTTGGGGATTCTCGAGCAGCTACCGTGAGCCGTGAGGAGAGTGGGACCATGACCGCAGTCTCTGGAGAGATGCCCGTCGCCGGCGCGTCCGCCAAGCGGCGCTCGCTCGTGCCGATCCTGGTGGTGGCGGCGATCGTCGTCGCCGGGGGGATCTACGGGTGGCGGCGCTTCCAGTTCGCCCGGCATCACGTGACGACCGACAACGCCCAGATCGACGGCCACATCACGGCCGTGTCGCCCCGGGTCCAGGGCTTCGTCGCCCGGGTGCTGATCGACGACAATCAGCATGTGAAGGCCGGCGACACCCTGGTCGTGCTCGACGATCGCGACTTCCGGGTCCGGCTGGATCAGGCCGAGGCCGACCTGGCCAGCGTCCAGGCCCAGGTGGGCCGGGGCGGACAGGCGGGCCAGGCCAACGCCGAGGCGGCCAGCCGCGTCGCCCAGGCCGGCTCGGCCGCGGCCGAGGTGACGGCGGCCCGGGCCGCCCTGGCCAAGGCCGAGAGCGATCTCAAGCGCTATCAGAGCCTCGCCGATCGGAAGATCATCCCGCCCCAGCAGCTCGATCAGGCCACGTGGGCGGTGGAGAGCGCCAAGGCCGGCCTCGAGGCCGCGCAGGGGCAGGCCGCCGCGGCGTCGAGCCAGAGCAAGGCTGCCCAAGCGGGCGTCCGGGTGGCCAATGCCCGGCTCAGCGCGGCCAAGGCCCAGGTCGAGAACGCCCGGCTCCAGCTCGGGTACACCGTGATTCTCGCGTCGGCGTCCGGCGTGGTCGCCGAGCGCGCGGTCGAGCCGGGGACGCTCGTGCAGGTCGGCCAGAGTCTGCTGTCGATCGTGCCGGACGAGCAGGTCTGGGTCACCGCCAATCTGAAGGAAACCGAGCTGGCCCGCGTCTCGATCGGCGCCCCGGTCGAATTCTCGGTCGACGCCTACCCGGGCGCCACCTTCCACGGAACGGTCGAGAGCGTGAGCCCGGCCACCGGAGCCCGGTTCGCCCTGCTCCCGCCGGACAACGCGACCGGCAACTTCACCAAGGTGGTGCAGCGGGTCCCGGTCCGGATCGCGGTCGACCCGGGTCAGGACGAGGCCCACCCGCTCCGACCGGGGATGTCGGTCGACGTGAGCATCGTCACCAACTGAGCCCGGCGTGACCTCGATCGCCCTGCCCGCCGCGCGGCCGCCGCTCGCGCGGTCGGAGATCTACCGCGCCCGCTACCTGATCTCGTTCGCGGTGGCGCTCGCCAGCGTGCTCGAGCTGGTCGACACCAGCATCGTCAACGTGGCCCTCCCCACCATGATGGGGAACCTCGGCGCCACGCTGGAAGAGATCTCCTGGGTCTCCACCGGCTACATCGTGGCCAACGTGATCGTCCTGCCGCTTACCAGCTGGCTGGCCGATCGATTCGGGCGACGGAACTACTACGTGGGCTCGATCGCGCTCTTCACGGTCGCGTCCTACCTCTGCGGCCAGGCCTCCACCCTCGAGGGGCTGGTCTTCTGGCGGGTCGTGCAGGGGGTGGGCGGGGGCGCCCTGATCTCCACCGCGCAGGCGATCATCTTCGACGTCTTTCCGCCCGACGAACGGGCCATCGGGATGGCCATCTTCGGGATCAGCGTCATGGTCGGTCCGGCCCTGGGCCCGACCTTGGGCGGGTGGATCACCGAGAACTACTCCTGGCCCTGGATCTTCTACATCAACCTCCCGATCGGGATCCTGGCCGGCTCGCTCTGCTGGCGGCTGGTCCCCGAGCCCGAGTCCAAGCTCCACCGGTCCAGCTCCATCGACTGGCCCGGGGTGGCCCTGCTGGCGCTGGGCATCGGCTCGCTCCAGGTGCTGCTCGAACGGGGGGGCGCGCACGACTGGTTCCAGTCCACCGAGATCCGGGTCGAAGCCGCCCTCGCGGCGTTCGGGGTGATCGCCTTCATCTGGCACGAGCTCACCACCGAGCATCCGATCGTGGATCTCCGGATCCTCAAGAACCGGCAGCTCGCGGCGGGGATGGTCTTCGGCGCGGCGCTCGGGTTCGCCCTCTATGCCAGCGTGTTCGCCCTGCCCGTCTTCGTCCAGAACGTGGTGGGCCTGGGTCCGGCGGAGACCGGCTGGATCATGCTGCCGGGCGCCCTGGCCAGCGCCGTGACCATGGCGGCGATGGGCCGGATCAACAACAACGTCGACGTTCGCGGCCTGATCGCGCTGGGGATCGGCATCTTCTTCGTGGCGATGCTCCTCCACTCCCGGTTCACGTCCGAGGTCGGGGCCGCCGACATCACCTTCCCGCTCATTCTCCGCGGCATCGGCCTGGGAATGATCTTCCCGCCCCTCACGGCCGCGGCGATCGCCGATCTCCGCCCGGCGCAGTATGGCCAGGGCACCGGCTTGTACTCGCTGGCGCGGCAGCTCGGCGGCAGCTTCGGGATCGCGGCCATCGCGACCGTCGTGACCCGGTACACCGAGCACGCCCGGGAAGGCCTTCGGACCCACCTCAACCCCGCCGAGCCGGCCACCATGGCGCGGATCGAGGGCCTGACCCGGAAATTCATGGCGGTGAGCGCTTCGGCCGAGCAGGCCTCCGCTCGGGCCTGGGCGGCGCTCGACTACCTGGTCCGGAAGCAGGCCGCGGTCATCGCGTTCGACCGGGTCTTCCTGCTGATGGGTGGGGTGTTCCTGATCGCGATCCCGCTGCTGCTGCTCTTCAAGACCGGCCGGCTCCGAGGCTCCGGAGCCGCCGGGCACTGAGCCGCGCCTACGTCACCACCAGCACTTTCGCGCCTCGCTGCCCGCCCTCCCGGATGGCGCGCAGGGCGCGATTGGCGTCGGTCAGGGGAAAGGTCTCGACCTCGGGCTGGAGCTCGAGCTCCGCCGCCAGGGCCAGGAATTCCCGCACGTCGGCCCGGGTCACGTTGGCAACGCTCTTGATCTCCTTCTCCATCCAGAGATCCTCGGCGTAATCGATCTCGGCCAACACGCCCCGATCGGCGTCGACCTTGCGGATCGCGTTGATCACCAACCGGCCGCCCGGCTCCAGGGTCCGGAGCGCCTCGACCACCGGCCGCCAGACCGGGGTGGTGTCGACCACCGCCCGGAGCCGGCGGGGTGGCCGCTCGCCGATGGCCCCGGCCCAGACCGCCCCCAACGAGCGCGCGAAATCGCGCTCCACCTCGCTCCGGGCAAACACATAGACCTCGCTGGCGGGGAACCGCGCCCGCACCAGCTTGAGGACCAGGTGCCCTGAGGCCCCGAAGCCGGTGAGGCCAAGGGGCTGGCCGTTCTCGAGCCGGGTCAGCGACAGCGAGCGATACCCGATCGCTCCGGCGCAGAGCAACGGCGCGGTCCGGACGTCGTCGAGCGAGGCGGCCAACGGGTGCGCGAAGTCCGCCGCGACCACCACCCGCTCGGCATAGCCACCGTCGACGTCTCGCCCGGTGGCCTGGAACTCGGGGCAGAGGTTCTCGAGCCCCCGGGCGCACCAGTCGCATCGACCGCAGGCGCCGGCAATCCACGCTACGCCGACCCGGTCGCCGACGTCCAGCCCCCGCGCCCCCGCCCCCAGTCGCTCCACCCACCCGACCACTTGATGGCCGAGCACAACCGGAAGCGCCGGTGGCGCCGTCCGGCCCTCGATGATGTCCAGATCGGTGTGGCAGACCCCGCAGGCGGTAACTCGGACCACCACCTCGCCCGGACCCGGCTCGGGGTCGGGGCGCTCGGCAAGCTCGAGCGGCTCAGGCCGCTCGTCGAAGGACCCGAGCCGGGAAAGAAGCATGACCCTCAGAATGCGACCTCCGACGGCGGACCTCGAAAGGTATTGTAGGGAGTTGTGATTCGTGAATAGGGAGTAGGGAGTAGGGAGGGAGTAGGGGATAGGGAGTAGGGGAGGGAGCGGGAGATAGGGGGAGTTGGGCCGGCAACGCCACCCCGCTCCCGACTCATTGCTCCCTCCCTACTCCCCAGTCACTACTCCCTAGTCACTATCTCAACGAGTCGAGGGGCTCGGCCCGGGCGGCGCGCCGGGCGGGCAGCCAGGTCGCGACGGCGGTGGCCAGCAGGACGACCGCCGGCACCACGAGAAAGGTGATCGGGTCGAGGCGGCCCACTCCGAACAAGAAGCCGGCCAGGAGGCTCGAACCGGCCATCGCGCCGGCCAGGCCGAGGATGGTCCCCGCGACCGCCAGGCCGAGGCCGCTCCGCATCACCAGCGCGGTCACGTCGCCCCGGGTCGCCCCCAAGGCCACCCGGATCCCGATCTCATGGGAGCGCTGAGTCGTCGCGTAGCCGATCACCCCGTGGATCCCGACCAGGGCAAGCAAAACCGTCACCAGCCCGAACGCGCCGAGGAGCAGGGCCGTGAACCGCCGCTCGGCGACCGACTCCCGAAGCGTGGTCGCCAGGGGCTCGACTCCGTAGATGGCGAGCTCGGGATCCACGTCGTGGAACACGGCCCGGAGATCGGCGGCCACGGCCCGAACGTCGCCCGAGGCCCGCACCAGCAGCACCCCGCCGCGGCCGGGGGCCTGCCCGACCGGAAGGTAGGTCGCGGGCGGCGCCGGCTCGGTCACTCCGTAGAACCGCTCGTCGGCCACCACCCCGACGATCCGCCGGGCGATGCCCCAATAGCGGATCTCCTGGCCGATCGGGTCGGCGCCGGGGAAGTACCGCTTCACGGCCGCTTCGTTGATCAGGCCGACGGGGGCGTGGTCCGCGTCGTCACCCGCGGTGAAGAGGCGGCCGCGCACGAGGGGCACCCGCATGGTCGCGAAGTACCCCGGGCTCACCTGGCGGACCGGGATCTCCGGCCAGCCGCGCGACTCGGCCTCGCGTCCGACGATGGTGAACGAGTTGGTGAACCCACGATCGAGCGGCTGGGCGCCGGCCAGCGCGACTTCGGTCGCGCCCGGAATCCGGCCCGCCCGATCGAGCAACCGCTGGTCGAAATCGAGGATCTCGGAGAAGCGGGGCCACTTCGAGTAGTCGGTGGGATAGCGCTTCGGCGCCAGCTGGTACTCCGCCTTCACCACCTGGCGCACATCGAAGCCCGGGTTTACCCGGAGCACGGTCCAGAGGCTCCGAACCAGCAGCCCCGCGGACACCACGAGGGCCACCGAGAGTGCCAGCTCCGCCACGACGAGCGCTTGGCGGAAGCGGGCGCGGCGGAGCCCGCCGCCGCCCGAGCGTCCTTCGGCCGTGATCGCGGTCATCGGATCGACCCGGCGCGCCTGCAGGGTGGGCACCAGACCGAAGGCCACCCCCACCCCGATCGACACCGCCAGCGTCACCAGCAAGACCCGAAGGTCGATGTCGACCGTGTCGACCCGCGGTAACCCGGGCGGCACCAGCGATCCAAGGCCGTGAAGGGCCAAGTAGGCCAGCCCCACCCCGCCCACCGCTCCGATCCCGGTGAGCAGCACGGCCTCCGCCAGGAACTGGCGTCCCAAGCGGCCCGCCCCGGCACCCAGCGCCCCCCGCACCGCGACCTCCTGGACCCGTACGGCGCCCCGCGCCAGGAGCAGGTTGGCGACGTTCACGCAGGCCACCAGCAACACCAGTCCGACCGCGACGACCAAGAGCAGGAGCACCGGCCGGACCGGCCCGAAGACGACGTGATCGAGCGACTCGACGTTGGCACCGCGCGCCTTGTTCGAGCGGGGATAGGTCGTCTCCAGGTCGGCCATGATCCCCGACAGCTCGTCCCGGGCGGTCGCCACCGACGCGCCCGGCGCCAACCGGCCGAGCACCAGGAACGGATGGGTGTCCCGGGAGAACTGCTGCTCGCTCGCGTCGAGCGGCGCCCAGAGGTCCACGTGGCCGCTCGCGACGTATTCGGAGTGGTAGTCGGCCCGCTGGTGCAGCTGGTCCAGACCGAAGTCGGCCGCCTCCGGCATCACGCCAAGCACCTGATAGTCGGTCTCGTTGATCCGGATCGTCCGCCCCACCACGGCCGGGTCGGCCCCATAGCGGGTGCGCCAGAGATCCTCGCCCAGGAGCACCACCGCCGGCCCACCGGGTCGATCCTCCTCGGCGCTGAACACTCGACCCACCAGCGGCTGGACCCCGAGCAGGGCGAAGTAGCCGTGCGTCACCCGGACGGCCGCGAGCCGGACCGGCTCCTCCCCGGTCGGAGAGAGTGCCCCCACGCCCCCCGCCAGGGCCACGACGCGCTCGAGGGTCCGGACCCGCCGAGCGAAATCGACGTAGTCCGGCCAGGCCGACGGCTCGTGGCTGGTGCCGCTCTGACGGTCGGTCTCCCAGACCACCACCAGCCGGTCCGGGGCCGTGAACGGAACCCGGCGAAGCAGCACGGCGTTGACGACGGAGAAGATGGCCGTCGTCGCCCCGATCCCGAGCGCGAGCGTCGTCACCGCGGCCAGGGTAAAGCCGGGTGTCCGCCGGAGCTGTCGGGCGCCGTGCCGGAGGTCCCGCCCCAGATCCTCCAGCCAGCGAACGCCCCGCGCGTCCCGGGTGTCCTCGGCCGTCTGGCTCACCCGTCCCAGACGGATCACCGCTTGCCGCCGGGCATCCGCCGGCGAGAGACCGGTCCGCTCGTACTTCGCGGCTTCCATGTCGACGTGAAAACGAAGCTCCTCGTCGAGCTCGTGATCGGCGGCCCGCCGGCCAAACAGCGATCCGAGACGGGCCCGGAGGTCCGAGAGCAGGCTCATGCCGCACCTCCGGCCCAGTCCAGGATCAGGTTCACCGCCTGGGCCGAGCGCTCCCATTGCTCCCGCTCGACCGCCAGCTGCTTCCGACCGGCCGAGGTGAGGTCGTAGTACCGGGCCCGCCGGTTGTTTTCGGTGAGACGCCACTCGGAGCGAATCAGGCCCCGGCGCCGGAGCCGCTCCAGGGCCGGGTAGAGCGAGCCCTGATTCACCTGGAGAACGTTGCGGGAGATCTGTTCGATCCGCTGGGTGAGCCCCCAGCCGTGCATGGGCTCGTGGGAGAGGATCTTGAGGATCAGGAGATCCATCGTGCCCTGCAGCAGGTCGGTACGATCGGGGGCCATGCGATCTTCCTCTCGGCGGTCGAGAGAAGATGTCGCCCCTTCCCTCGATCGTCAAGAGGAGACGGCCTGATCGACCCCGCGGCGACTACCCCCGCCGGCGGCGAAAGGCGTCGAGTCGGCCGCGCCAGGTCGCGGACACGGGGCGCCCGGACGGATCGACGGCGAGCAGTGCCTCCCGAAGCGCGCCCGCGCCGGCCCAACGGCGCCTCGGATCGCGGAGCAGGCACCGGTCGATGACTCGAGCCAGGGCGGCCGGGACGTGCGGGGCAAACCGTCCCAGCGGAGGCGCGTCGAAGCAGGTCCGCTGGGCGACGTGGGCGACCGGACTGCCACCGGCATAGGGAAGCCGGCCGGCGAGGGCCCGGTAGGCCACCAGGCCGAGGGAGTAGATGTCGCTCCGGTGATCGGCGTCCCACCAGCCCATCGACTGCTCGGGCGACATGAACTCCGGCGTGCCGAACCGCCGGCTCACCTCGGCTCGGGACTGCTCCGAGGTGCAGAGGAGCGCGATGCCGAAATCGGTGAGGAAGGGAGCGCCGTCGGTCGTGCGGAGGAGGATGTTGGCCGGCTTGACGTCGAGGTGCACCACTCGATTGTCGTGGAGGTGCTCGAGCGCCGCCGCCATCGGCACGAGCAGCCCGAGCACGGCGGCGGGCGAGAGGGCCCCGACGGCCTCGAGGCGCTGCGCGAGGGTGGGCCCGTCGACGAACTCCATCACCGCCACCACGGTGCGGCCGGTGCGCACGAATTCCAAGCAGGAGACGATGTTCGGATGCCTGACGGTCGCCGCGATCCCGGCCTCGCGCCGGAAGCGCTCCCGATCGGCCAGCACCGCGGAATACCGCGATGCCAGCATTTTGATCGCGACCGCGCGGCCGGTGCAGAGCTCCCGACCGCGGTAGACCCGGCTCATCCCGCCGTGCCCCACCAACTCGAGGACGTCATAGCGGTCGCCCAGCACCGCGCGCGCCCGCGCCCGCTCGGCATCGAGCGCCGCATGCACCCCGCTCGACGGCGTTCGCTGGTTGAAGAGCTCCGCTGTGATCACGCCGTCCTCCCACCGCCAGGATGTTTCTTCGTCGTGCCTAGGAAGGCAGACGCCGTGCCCGAATGCTCAAATCGTAAGCGACTCTCCTACAACGGCTTACCAATCTCGGACTCACGTCCCCCTGTGCGCCTCCGGAACGCCGCGTCCCGGAACCGAACACCCGAGCGGTCCGCTCTCGGAGATCAGCCTTCGGCGCCGCGGACCGGTTCGGCGCCCCGCTACTCCCTACCGCCGACTCACTCCCTGCTCACCACTCACGACAGCCGCTTTCGGTCGGCACGTCGCTTGCTTATCTTCGCGGTACAACCGACGGTTCCGTGGCAATTTGTGCTGATTGCGGCCACGTTAAAAACCAGCTAAAACGCATGCCCGGCGCCCGTTTTAGCTCGCCGGGCTTTGCTTTAAGGAGATTCCCCCGATGGTTCAGTCGTCGCACCCCGTCCCGACACTCGGAAGTCGAGCCGAGCGAGTCGCCCAGCTCGAAGCGCTGCTGCGCACCAGGATCGTGGTGTTCGACGGCGGTTATGGCACCATGATTCAGCGGCACCGTCTCGAGGAAGCCGACTTCCGGGGCGAGCGCTTCCGCGACTGGCCCCAAGACCTCAAGGGCAACAACGACCTCCTCTGCCTGACCCGGCCAGAAGTAATCCGGGACATCCATGACGAGTACCTCGAGGCCGGGGCCGACATCATCGAGACCAACACCTTCAGCGCCACCGCCGTGGCGATGGCGGACTACGGGATGGAGGGAATCGTCCGGGAGCTGAACCTGGCGGCCGCGCGCCTGGCCCGTGAGGCCGCCGACGAGGCCGCCGCCCGGACCGGCCAGCCCCGGTGGGTGGCCGGCTCGGTCGGCCCGACCAACCGGACGGCCTCGATCTCACCCGACGTGAACGATCCCGCGGCCCGAGGAGTGACGTTCGACGAGCTCCGCCTGGCCTACCGCGAGCAGATCGAGGCGCTCCTCGAAGGCGGCGTGGACCTGGTGTTGATCGAGACCGTCTACGACACGCTCAACGCCAAGGCCGCGATCTTCGCGGCCCACGAGGCGTTCGACGCGCTCGGCGTGACCGTACCCTTCTGGATCTCGGGGACCATCACCGACCAGAGCGGCCGGACCCTCACCGGCCAGACGACCGAAGCATTCTTCCAGTCGATCGCCCACGCGGAGCCCTTGATCGTCGGCCTCAACTGCGCCCTGGGGGCGCCGGCGCTCCGCGAGTACGTGCAGGAGCTCTCCCGGGTAGCGCCCACCTTCGTGAGCGCCTACCCGAACGCCGGCCTCCCGAACGCCTTCGGCGAGTACGACGACACCCCGGCCTTCATGGCCGAGGCACTCGGCGAGTTCGCCCGGAGCGGTCTGGTGAACGTCGTGGGGGGCTGCTGCGGCACGACGCCGGAGCACATCCGGGCCATGGCGACCGCGGTCCGGGACCTGTCGCCCCGGCCGGTCCCCACGGTCGAGCCCCGACTCCGGCTTTCCGGTCTGGAGCCGCTCACCGCGGGGCCGCCGATCGTCTTCGTCAACGTGGGCGAGCGGACCAACGTCACCGGGTCACGTAAGTTCGCCCGCCTGATCACCGAGTCGAGGTACGAAGAGGCCCTCGAGGTCGCCCGCCAGCAGGTGGAGAATGGCGCCCAGATCATCGACGTCAACATGGACGAGGGTCTGCTCGATTCCGCCGCCGCGATGCGGAAGTTCCTCCGCTTGGTGGCGTCGGAGCCCGCCATCGCCAAGGTCCCGATCATGATCGACTCCTCGAAGTGGAGCGTGATCGAGGAGGGGCTCAAGAACGTCCAAGGCCGGAGCGTGGTGAACTCGATCAGCCTCAAGGAGGGCGAGGAGGAGTTTCTCCGGCAGGCCCGGCTGGTCCGGCGCTACGGGGCCGCCGTGGTCGTGATGGCGTTCGACGAGCAAGGGCAGGCCGACACGGTGGACCGCAAGGTGACCATCGCCGCTCGGGCCTACCGGCTGCTCACCGAGCGGGTGGGCTTTCCCCCTGAGGACATCATCATCGACCCCAACATCTTCGCCATCGCCACCGGGATCGAGGAGCACGCCGGCTACGCGGTGGACTACATCGAGGCCACCGGCCGGATCAAATCGGCCCTGCCCCATGCGCTGGTGAGCGGCGGGGTGAGCAACGTCTCCTTCTCCTTCCGGGGCAACGACCCGATCCGCGAGGCGATCCACGCGGTCTTTCTCTACCATGCCATCCGGGCGGGCATGGACATGGGGATCGTCAATGCCGGCGGGCTGCCGGTCTACGACGACATCCCCAAGGATCTGCTGGAACGGGTCGAAGACGTGGTGCTCAACCGGCGCCCCGACGCCACCGAGCGGCTCCTCGCGGTGGCCGATTCGGCCCGGAGCCAGGCCGCTGGGGCCGAGAAGGACCTGACCTGGCGGGAGCGCCCGGTGGAAGAGCGCCTGGCCCACGCCCTGGTCGAAGGCATCGCCGACTATATCGAGGCCGACACCGAGGAGGCCCGCCACCGCGCGACTCGGCCGATCGAGGTGATCGAAGGCCCCCTGATGAACGGGATGAATGTGGTCGGCGACCTCTTCGGGAGCGGGAAGATGTTTCTGCCCCAGGTGGTGAAGAGCGCCCGGGTCATGAAGAAGGCGGTCGCCTACCTGATCCCCTACATCGAGGCCGAGAAGGAAGGGGGCGCGGCCCGGGCTAAGGGCAAGATCGTGCTCGCCACCGTCAAGGGCGACGTCCACGACATCGGCAAGAACATCGTGGCCGTGGTCCTCCAGTGCAACAACTTCGAGACCATCGACCTGGGCGTGATGGTGCCCACCACGCGGATCCTGGAGACGGCTCGCCGCGAGGGGGCCGACCTGATCGGGCTCTCCGGCCTGATCACGCCGTCGCTCGAGGAGATGGCGGTGGTCGCGGGCGAGATGGAACGGCAGGGATTCACGGTGCCGCTCCTGATCGGCGGAGCCACGACGTCGAAGATCCATACCGCCGTCAAGATCGCCCCTCGGTACTCGGGCCCGGTCATCCACGTGCTCGACGCCTCGCGGGCGGTTGGCGTGGCCGGGACGATGGTGAGCGACACCCTCCGGAGCGGGGCGGTCGCGACGATTCGGGCGGAGTACGATGCGCTCCGCACCGCGCGAGCCGAGCGCCCGCCCGCCCGGCAACTCTCCCTCGAGGACGCCCGCCGGAACCGGCTCACCCTGTCGTCCGAGCCGGCGGCACCGGCTCCCTCGTTCCTCGGTGTCCGCACCTTCGAGCACTACCCGCTGGCCGAGCTGGCGGAACGGATCGACTGGACCCCATTCTTCCAGACCTGGGAGCTGGCGGGACACTATCCGGCCATCCTGGACGACCCCAAGGTCGGTCCCGCGGCCAGAGACCTCTACCGCGACGCCCGGGCGATGCTCGAGCGGATCGTCGCGGAGAGCCTCCTCGAGGCCCGCGCCGTGGTCGGCTTCTTCCCCGCGAACGCGGTCGGAGACGACATCGAGCTCTACCCCGACGAGGGTCGGGCCTCCGTCCTGGCGACGGTCCACACCCTGCGCCAGCAAGCGGCCAAGAGCGGCACCCGACCCAATCTCGCCCTGGCCGACTTCGTCGCCTCGCGGGGCGGGCCGGCCGACTACCTGGGGGCGTTCGCGGTGACGGCCGGGATCGGCCTGGACCGGCTCGTCGCCGGCTACGAGGCCGCTCATGACGACTACAACGCGATCCTGGCCAAGGCCCTCGCCGACCGTCTGGCCGAAGCCTTCGCCGAGCGGATGCACGAGCGGGTTCGCCGGGAGCTCTGGGGCTACGCCGCCGACGAAGCGCTCAGCAACGAGGATCTGATCCGGGAGCGGTATCAAGGGATCCGGCCGGCCCCGGGCTACCCCGCCTGCCCCGACCACACCGAGAAAGCCACCCTCTTCCGGCTGCTCGACGCCGAGCGGAACGCCGGCGTGCGGCTGACCGAGAACTTTGCGATGCTGCCCACCGCCGCCGTGGCCGGATGGTACTTCTGGCGGCCCGAGGCGCAGTATTTCGGGGTGGGCAAGTTGGGCCGGGACCAAGTGGCCGACTACGCCCGCCGGAAAGGCCTCACCCAGGCCGAGGCCGAGCGCTGGCTCGCCCCGAACCTGGGATACGACCCCGCCTAACGATCGATCCAGTACGACAGCTTGAGCAGGATGGTGTTGTCGGCCGGCGTCCGGAAGAGCTGGCCGACGTCACCGAAGAACGACCGGTCTCCGGAGCGGCTTTCGCTGTCCTCCCGACCGTGCTGCCAGACCACGAAGAGCGTCGACCCGGGACGATACTCCCAGCGGAGCACCGCGTTGGAGCGGAACTGCTGGTAGTTGAATTGGGCCGGATCGCCACGCACGGCCGGATCGCCGTAGGGCTGGAAGCGGTCGGCGTAGGCCGGCGCCCGGGGATCGGCCAGCTCCCGGATGTCGGTGTACCGGCCCTTGCTCACGAAGGGCTGGGCGTAGAGCTGGACGGTCAGCGTGGGTGAAGCGGTGTAGTTGACCCGGAAGGTGGCCGACCCGGTCCGCTGCTCGAGGTGGGCGAAGGTGTAGTGGGTGACGGCCGCCGAATCGGTGTAGTCGTCGTACCACTGCCGGTCGTCCCGGTTCCAGTTGTAGCTGAAGCCGACCGACGAGGTCCAGCGGTTGGCCAGCCGGAAGCTCAGCGAGGGACTGATCCCGATCGAGCGGCTCCGGCCGCCATCCCGGCGCCCATAATTGAGCCAGAGGCTCGGCACGATCACCTGCCGGCCGTCACCTTCGATCCCGCCCCAGCTGGAGAACCCTCCGTCGACCCGAAGCGCCGGCCCCCCCCGGGCGCACTGATCGCAGTAGGTCGTCCCGAGGCCGGAGCCGCTGATCCCGGCATGCATCCAGACGTTGTTGGGCAACGAGAAGTGCACGTTGGTGCCGACGCCGTGGTCCAGCGTCAGGCCGCCCGCGGACCACTCGTTCCACTGATTGAAGTTCCAGTAGAGCTGGCGGAAGAACGGACCCGGCTGGTTCCACCCGAGCTGCGCCCACGTCGCCTGCGACTGCCAGTCCGCCCGCTGGAGAAAGCCGAGGTCGTTGGCTTCGAAGCCGGCCGACACCCGCTGATAGGTCGTCTCGAAATGGAGCCGGGCGCCGCTCACTTTCGCGAAGCGGAGCTGTTCGGACGTCCCGGTGAGCGAGGTCCGGGTCGGATCGTAGTCGAGCCCCGCGTCGGGGCGCTGGAAGTAGTGCACCGCGTTGGTCTGGGTGGCCGCGACCGCCTCGGCGCTGCCGCCGACCCGCGAACCGACCAGCCGGCCGCTCGCCTCGAAACGACCGACCCGATGGCGCACATCGACGCCTCCCACCAGGGCGCTCGATCGAAGCAGCGGGCCGGTCCACTGGTCCTTCGATCGGTCGACGATCGTGCCGATCACGCCGATCGTCGTCTCGCCCTGTCGCAGGTCCTGGGTCGCGCGGACCACGGAGTAGCTGGAGCGGGGCTCGATGGTCCGCCCCTGGGTCCCCTGTTCCCGGCCGGTCACCGCCTCGAGCAGCCCGACCGAGAGTCCACCGGACGTCCGGCCGGTGAGCTTGGCGGCGCCCAGGATCGTGGTGCCCTGGGAGGACGAGGCGTCGCCGTAGGTGTCGGTCAGCTGGGGTGCCCGCCCGATCCGGCGCGAATAGAACAGATTCTCCGAACCGCAGTCGCGGACCGCGTAGCAGTTGATCGGGAAGCTCAGGAGGCCGCTCCCCTCGACGAAGAACGGCCGCCGCTCCTGGTAGAACGTCTCGACCGCCGAGAGGTTGAGCACGGCCGGATCCGCCTCCACCTGGCCGAAATCCGGATTCACCGTCGCGTCCAACGTCAGATTCGACGACACCCCGTACTTGAGATCGAGTCCGGCCGTGAGCTGCTGTGGGTGCGAGAAGCCGTCACCGACCGGCCGGGTGACGTTCCGGGTCACCGCGTATGGGCTCAGCTCGAGCCGCCGAGGCGACGCCAGCCCTCGGAGCCCGGTGACCTCGCCGAGCTGGGACACGAAGCCGGCGTCGGTCCGCCGGAACAGCGGCCAGCTCACCCGCTCTTTGTACCGCTCGATGTCCCGCCAGATCCCGAACCCGAAGGTGTGGACCTCGGCCGCGCCGTACCGGAGCTGGGAGAGCGGAATCCGAAACTCGGCCGTCCAGCCCAACGAGTCGACCGTGGTCGCCACGTCCCAGACGCCGTCCCAGGCCGGGTCCTCGTGGTTGTCGTTGGAGATCGAGAAATCTCGCTTCACGCCGGCCGGGTTCACGGCGAATTCGTAGCCGGAGCGGCGGTCGTGGTACGAGTCGATGACGATCTTGATCTGGTCGCTCGCCGTCCGAACGTCGCGACGGGCCAGCAGCTTGAGGATCCGATCCGGCTCCGGATCGAACATCCGGACGAAGACGTAGAAGTTCCGGCTGTCGTAGGCCACCCGGCCCTCGGTCCGGAACCGCGGATCCTTGCCTTCGACCGGATCGAACTCGGAGAACCCGTCGATCCGGACCGCGTGCTGCCACACCGGATCGTCGTCACGCCCGTCGATCACCGGTGCCCGGACGGCTCGCACGGCGACCGTCCGGGCCGCCGTGGCGACGGGATGCCCGGACGCCACCGCTTCGCCGCCCACTGGATTCTGGCCCAGCGCCAGGATCGCCATCGCCACCAGCATCACCTGCCCACCTCGGTCGGGAACGTTCGGTTAGACCGTGGCGTCGCTCAAAACGTTGCATTCTGGAATGTCCAAGGTGGTCAGAGCCCACTGAACAATATCGTAAACTTATAATCTCAGCTCCAAGCCGGAGCCGGCTAGCCCGCCGGCCCGGTGGGGCGCAGGGGCGGCGCGCGGCGTGGGTCGGCGCCCCGCCGGCCCGGGTGGCGGAAGGAGGCCGACCGGTGGCGATGCGAGCCACCTGCTTGCTTCCGCGCAATGGAGAGAGCGCGCCCTCGATCGAGGGCGGTTCAGCGCTCCACCCTGCGTCGTTGCGGAGCTTCCATGCTAGCCCATCGGCCCACCATTCCCTTCCTAATGACGGCGACACTCCTCGTCGTCGCCGCCTGCTCGTCCGGCTCCGGCGGTACCCAACCGGGGCAGACGCCCACCATCTCGATCGGGCTCAGCCCGACCAGCGCCACCATTGGCCAGGGCGCCTCGACGGCCGTCACGGCGACCGTCACTCGGGGGGGCGGCTACACGGGTACGATCAGCATCGCCGTCCAGGGCGCTCCTTCGGGCGTCACCGGCAGCGCCTCGAGCCCGCAAACGTCAGGGACCACCACCACGACGACGGTGACGGTGACGGCCTCGGGCTCCGCCGCACCCGGGACCTACCCGCTGACCGTTCAGGCGTCCGGCAGCGGCGTGACCACGGCCTCGGCGAGCTTCTCGCTGACCATCACCGCCGCGGGTGGGTACACGCTATCGGCCCAGCCGACCTCGGTCTCCATCGCGCAGGGAGCGAACGGGACGTCCGCCATCACCATCGCGCGCACCGGCGGGTTCACCGGGAGCGTGGCGCTGGCCGTCTCGGGGGCCCCGGCCGGTCTCACCGCGAGCCTCAACCCGACCAGCACGACCGGCACGACGTCGACGCTGACGGTCGCGGCAACCGCGAATCTGGCCACCGGGACGTACCCACTGACGGTGACCGGCAGCGCCACCGGCCTGGCCAACCAGACCGCCACGGTCGGGGTGACGGTCACGACCGGCAGCGGCGGCGGTGGCAATGCGACGGTCGACGTCTCCGGATGCGCGCCCAAGCCGGTCTGGTTCGCCTACCAGGACGGCAACGGTCCTTGGAGCGTCCTGGCGGTCCCGGCCAATTCGATGGTGCAGTTCAGCATCAACGGAGCGACCGGTGGCTACGCGTTCGTGATCGAGACCTCGGCGACGACGCCGCAGCTGCAGGTGCATTTCATGACTCGGGCCGAGCTCACCGGCTCGACGGTCATCGCCTGCCCGACCGTGCCGATCGGCGGTGCCTCGGCCAATGGCACGGTGGCCGGTCTCTCCGCCGGCGATTTCGCCCTCGTGTCGATGGGCGGGGCCATCACCACCGCAGCGGCCAACGGGCTCTTCTCGCTGACCGGCGTGGCGGTGGGCCAGCGGGACTTGATCGGATGGCGCCATCCTTTCACCGGTTCCAACCCCGACCGCGGGCTCGTTCGCCGAGACGTGAACGTGCCGAGCGGCCCTTCCTCGGTCGGGACCGTGGATTTCGGCGGCTCGGAGTCGTTCGCCCCGGCAACGGCCATCATCACCGTCTCGAACGTGATGGGAGCCGAGCAGGTGACGCACAGCATGAACTACTGGACCACCGCGGCCTGCCACACCGCCGGGATGTACACGACCACCAGCGGCCCGCAGTCCGGCTTCACCGCCTACGGTTTCCCCCCGGCGATCCAACGGCCGACGGATTTTCACCAGCTCACCGTCCTCGCCCAGAGCGGCACGACGCCGGCCACCGGCTACGCCGAGTATCGGGTCGCGTCGGTCGCGTTCAATGCCCTGGCCGACCGGTCGGTCACCTTGCCGAGCCCGATCGACACGCCGGTCGTCACGGACCTGTCGACCGCGTACAAGCGGATGGCGGTGACTTTCCCGTTCGGGAGCGACTTCACCATCGGCGCCACGTTCGAGTACTACAACGCGACGTCACCGATCAGGTTCGCGTTCATCACCGCGACCACCGCCTGGATCGGCGGTTCGACGGCGACGATCACGATGCCCGACTTCCACGGTCTGAGTGGATGGAACGACGCCTGGGCGCCGGCCACCGGCGTGGCTGGGTCCTGGAGCGCCATCGGCTCCGGCATGTCGGCCGGCTTCTCGACGCTCTGTCATGAGAACGCGAGCTTCGGGACGACGACGTACAGCAGCTCGTACTGAGGTACCTGGGCCGGGAGCGGATCCCCGGCCCGGAGCCCGGCCCGCTCGGGTGGCCGATCAGGACCCGGCCGCCCGACGGGCGCGGTGCCACAGGTCGGCCGCGCCTAACGACGCGGCCACGGACTGAAACCGGGGGGTCGGTCCCCGCCAGCGGAGCTCGTCGACCGAGCCAACCAGCGGCGCGTCGGTTCGCAAGGTCGCCAGCCGCCGGAAGAGGTAGGCGTGGTCGCGATCGGCCTCGAGCGCCGCGGAGAGGCGAGCGGCGCCCCGGACCGTCACCTCCCACCGGGCCGGATCGGCCGGAATCCCTTCCAGGAACTCGTAGCGGGCCAGGACTTGGGCGGCGGACTTGGCGCCCCATCCGGGAATCCCCGGAAAGCCGTCGGCGGCGTCGCCCACCAGGGCCAGGTAGTCCGGAATCGAACGCGGCCCGACCCCGAACTTGGCGCGGACGCCGGCCTCGTTCCGGAGCTCCCGCTTCCGGCGGTCGAACTGGACCACCCGATCGCCAACCACGCATTGGCTCAGGTCCTTGTCCGGCGTGCAGATCAGGACCTGCTCCACCTCAGGGTCGGCGGCGGCCAGCCGGGCGGCTGAGGCGAGGCCGTCGTCGGCCTCCAGCTCCTCCATCGCGAACACCACGACGCCCATGGCTCGAAGCGCCTCCTCGAGCGGGTGGAACTGGGTCCAGAGGGCGGGCTCCAGCCCTTCGCCGGTCTTGTAGCCGGCCCAGAGCTGGTTCCGGAACGATTCGACCACGTGGTCCGTGGCGACGCCGACGTGCGTAGTACCGGACTGGAGCATTCCCAGAATCGAGCCGAGCACGCCGAGGAGGGCGCCGACCTCGCGACCGTCGGGGGCCAGGGAGGACGGCATCGCGAAGTAGTGGCGGAAGAGCTCGTAGGTCCCGTCGACCAGATGGACTCGCATCCCGGAAGCTAGCCCGTGGCGATCGTCGGGTAAGGTCGCTAGGTTTGGTGAACAACTGGATCGTGGCGATTTGCGCTGATTGCGGCCACGTAAAACAAACGCTAAAACGCGCCACCCGGGGCCTTTTAGCCTCGGGCTTTCGCGTCGAAAGGAGGGCTCGATGCCCAGCCTCACGGACCTCATCGCCGACGAGCGGGTGCACGTCTTCGACGGCGCCATGGGGACCATGCTCTACGGGCGCGGGGTGTTCCTCAACGTCTGCTTCGACGAGCTGGCAGCCCGTCAGCCGGACCTGGTCCGGGACATTCACCGGGCCTACGTGAAGGTGGGCGCCGAGGCGATCGAGACCAACACGTTCGGCGCCAACCCGTACAAGCTCGCCCACTACGGGCTCGCGGCCGAGACCGAGGCCCTGAACACCGCGGCGGCCAAGGTCGCCCGCGAAGCCGCGGACGACCGGGCCGCGGTGGTCGGCGCCATCGGCCCCCTGGGCGTCAGGGTCGAGCCCTTCGGCGAGACGGCGGTGACCGAGGCGCGGGCCGCGTTCGCGCGCCAGGCCCAGGGGCTCGCCAACGGCGGGGTCGACGGCTTCATCCTGGAGACCTTCAGCGACCTCAACGAGATCAAAGCCGCCATCGAGGGCATCCGGAGCGTGAGCGACCTCCCGATCATCGCCCAGATGACCGTGAACGAGGATGGCCGAACCGCCTACGGCACCGAGCCCGAGGTCTTCGGACCGGCCCTGGCGAGCTCCGGCGCCAACGTGGTCGGGGTGAACTGCTCGGTCGGGCCCCAGGCCATCCTCGGCGTGGTGGAGCGGCTGGCGAAGGTCGTGACGGTCCCGATCTCGGCCCAACCCAACGCCGGGTTACCGCGCGAGGTGGGCGACCGGAAGATCTACATGGCGAGGCCCGAGTACATGGCCGAGTACGCCCGCCGGATCGTGGAGGCGGGGGCCAAGTTCGTGGGAGGATGCTGCGGGACCACGCCGGACCACGTCAAGTCGATCGTGGGCTTCGTTCAGTCGGTGTCGCCCCGGCATCACGCCGCGGTGACGGGCGCCGACGAGACCGGGTTTGCGGGGGTCGAGCCGGTCCCGCTCAAGGACCGCTCCCGATACGGCGGGAAGCTGGCCCGGGGCGAGTTCATCACCACCGTGGAGATCGTGCCACCCCGGGGCACCGATCCGGCCCCGATGTTCGAGCAGTGCCGGGCCCTCAAGGTGGCCGGGGTCGACGCGGTCAACGTCCCCGACGGCCCCCGAGCCCAGAGCCGGATGGGGGCGCTCCTCTCCTCGCTGATGATCGAGCGCGAGACCGGCCTCGAGACGGTGACCCACTACGCCTGCCGAGACCGTAACCTGCTCGGCATGCTGAGCGACCTGCTGGGCGCCGCCGCCGCCGGGCTCCGGAACCTGCTGCTGGTCACCGGCGACCCACCGAAGATGGGCCCCTACCCCGACGCGACCGCCGTGTTCGACATCGACGCGATCGGCCTCACCAACCTGGTGTCGCGGCTCAATCGGGACTCGATCCGGGCCGGAATCCGATCGGGGCGCCGACCCGGTTCGTCATCGGCGTGGGCGTGAACCCGGCCGCAGTGGACCCGGACCGGGAGCTCCGCCGGTTCGCGTGGAAGGTCGAGGCCGGGGCGGAGTTCGCGATCACCCAGCCGGTCTTCGACCTCGAGCAGCTGGACCGGTTCCTCGCCAGCGTCGAGAGCTTCCGGATTCCGATCATCGCCGGGATCTGGCCGCTGGTCTCGCTCCGAAACGCCGAGTTCCTGGCCAACGAGGTCCCCGGAGTCACGGTGCCGGACGTCATCCTCCAGCGGATGCGGCGGGCCAGCGACCAGGGGAAGGAAGCCGGCCTGACGGAGGGTGTGGCCATCGCGCGGGAGATGCTGACCGCGGTGCGGGACCGGGTCCAGGGCGCCCAGGTGTCGGCCCCGCTCGGGCGAGTGCCCGTGACGCTCGACGTGCTGGCCGGCTCGGGCGCTTGACGCCACCCGGGGCCCCGGCCGTCGGTCGGCCGGGCCCGAGCGGTCCGATTCGGCCCCGGCATCAGCCCCCGGAGCCGACTGAGCAGGTCAGTGGCACCGGGGGCGGGGAACGACTAACGTGAGGTCGACTCGCTGGAGGCACCTCATGCGCATCCCACTCCCCGGCCTGCTCGCGCTGGCCGGCTTGACGGCGCCGCTCGCCGCGCAGGTCGAGACCTACCCCACCCCGACCGAGGGCGACTACGTCGTCCGCGACTTCCGGTTCCAGTCGGGCGAGACCCTGCCCGAGCTCCGGCTCCACTACACCACCATTGGAAGCCCCCGCCGCGACCCAAGCGGGAAGACCACCAATGCCGTGCTGATCATGCACGGGACCACAGGAAGCGGCCGCGGCTTTCTCTCGGCCAATTTCGGGGGCCACTTGTTCGGCCAGAGTCAGCTCCTCGACGCGACCCGTTACTACCTCATTCTCCCGGACGGCATCGGTCACGGGAAGTCGAGCCGCCCGAGCGACGGCCTCCACATGCGGTTCCCGAAGTACACCTACGACGACATGGTCCGGGCCCAGTACCTCCTCCTCACCGACCATCTCGGCGTGAACCATCTCCGCCTGGTAACCGGCACGTCGATGGGCGGCATGCAGACCTGGGTGTGGGGCTATACCTACCCGGACTTCATGGACGCGCTGATGCCGCTCGCCAGCCTGCCGGTGGAGATCGCCGGCCGGAATCGGATGATGCGGAAGATGATGATCGACGACATCGAGACCGACCCCGAGTGGAAAGGCGGCGAATACACCGCCCAGCCGCACGGGCTGATCTCGGCGGTCCACGAGCTGATGGTCATGGTGTCGAGCCCGCTTGCAGTGGCAGAAGGAAGCTCCGACCCGCGAGGCGGCCGAGCGATTTCTGGCCGACCGGGTCAAGCGGTACGCGGCGGGGCTCGACGCCAACGACCTGATCTACCAGTTCGACGCCTCGCGGAACTACGACCCCTCGCCCCACCTCGAGGCGATCACGGCGCCTCTGTTCGCGATCAATTCCGCCGACGATCAGGTCAACCCGCCCGAGCTGGGGATCATGGAGCGGGAGATCACCCACGTGAAACGGGGACGCTACCTCTTGATTCCGATCAGCGACCAGACCCGCGGCCACGGCACCCACTCCCTCCCGGCCGTCTGGGGACGATACTTGGAAGAGCTGCTCCGCTTCTCGGAGCCGGGAACCCACTGACCCAACCCGGAGGCCGTCATGCCCTCATCGCCCGTGATCCGACTCCTCCCCCTGGCTTTGCTGCTTGGCGCCTGTGGCGGCGGCCCCAAGGGCGGCGGCGAGACCAAGGCCGCCGATCCGGCCGGGCTCCCGGCCATCGATGTGTGTCAGATCGTCTCGCCCGCCGACGCCGGCCGGTTCCTCGGCGAGGAGGTGGGAGAAGGGAAGAAGCGCATCGACCAGCGCAACGAGGCCGGCGGCATCGTGGTGACGAACTGCCTCTATTCGGCGCCCTCGTATCGCGGGCTGAGCGTGCTGGTCCGCTACAGCGCCAGCGAATCGCCCCCGACCTCGTTCGACGACCTGAAGGCAGCCGTCGCCAAGGGTGACGACGCCGTGTCGGGCATGGGCCAGGACCTGCTCGACGCGAGCGCGCCGGTCCAAGGTCTGGGCTCGATGGCCTACTGGACCCCGGAGATCAAGACCCTCACGGCCTACGACGGGCACTATCAGGTGTCGGTCAATGCCGATCCTCCCAAGGGCCAGCCGGATTCGGCCCAGGTCCTCGCCACGGCCGTGATGCAGCACGTCCTGGGCAAGCTGCCCCGGTAGCGTCAGACGTCGAGGCGGAGCTGGTACGGCACGATCTCATCCACCTCCAGGTACCGCTTGAGGAGCCGGAGGTACATCGCCCAGCAAAAGGACGAGGTCCGGAAATGGGCGTTGGCCTCGGGCCAGCCCAGGTGCCTGAACTCGACCTGGGTGAGCTCGCCTCGGGGCGCGAGCCTGAGCGCCACCCGAGTACCGGTCCAATCCGCGTCTGCCTCGATCAGGCTCCACTCGATCCGGGTCGGCCGGTCCAGTTCGGTCACCTGGGCACGCCACCGATAGCCCGGTCCGAAGTCGAGGTCGTAGATTTCGCCCAGCGCCGGAGTGCCGCTAGCCCCTGCCGCCCACCAGCAGGCCAGACCGCCCGGAGTCGCCACGGCATCGAAGACGGGTTCGATCGGGGCGGCGATCGGGAAATCGTGGAGAATGTCGGGCATGGATTCCCCCAGGTGACGAGTCGCTCTCGTGGGCCCGCTCGGACCCGCCTGATCGCAAGCAATATCGGCTCCGCACGCCGCGGCGTCAGCGGCGCGGGCTGGGCCACGGCATGATCGATCCCGCCGAGCTGCACCGCCTCCCCATCGCCGAGAGTCTGCCGGCCCCGGCCCTCGCGGCGCTGGCCCGGCACGCGGTTGCGCGGCGGTTCGAGCCCGGCCGAGTGCTCTGGACGGCCGGGAGCCAGCCGAAGGGACTGTACCTCGTCCTGGAGGGTGAGGTGCGGGTGGTGCGCGGGCGGGGAACCCGGCAGTTCGTCATTCACGTGGAGCAGGCCGGTGGCACGCTCGGCGAGATCCCGCTCTTCGCCGGCGGCGTCTATCCGGCGTCGGCCATCGCCGCCCGCCCGACCCGTTGCGCGGTGCTCTCCCGCGAGGCGCTCTTCGACGTGGCCGCGGCGCACCCGGAGGTGGCGTTCCAGTTTCTCAGGCGGCTCGCGGAGCGGGTTCGGGAACTCGTGTCGCGCCTGGACCGGCTGGCCCGGCTCGACGCCCGGGCCCGAGTGGCCGGCTTTCTCCTCGAGCGGGCCCGCTCCGACGGCGGCCCCGTGGTCCTGGGCATGACCCAGGGCGCCCTGGCCGAGGAGATCGGGACCGTCCGCGAGGTGGTGGTGCGAGCCCTCCGCGACCTCGCCCGGCGGCGACTGATCGCGCCGGCGGGACGAGGTCGCTTCGACCTCCTCGATCCGGCCGGTCTGGCCCGACTCGCCGAGGCGCCCGACTAGCGGGGCCGGCCGGCCGCGTGATGCTCGCGGCGTTGGAACGCCATGAACTCCCGGAGCGCCGCCAGCGCCTGTTCGTCGTGGCTCGTGATCCGGAGCTCGCCCCCCTTGGGAAGCGGCCGGAATTCGTAGTGCACGTGGTCGCGTCGCTCGGCCAAGGTCCGGGCACCCGGCACCTCCTCGTCGTGCACCATCCCCGGCAGCGAGAAATCGCCGGCCGCGAACCGCCGGCTCAGGTCGCGCAGATGGTCCCGGATCGCCTCGACGTCGGCGGAGTCGGCCTCGGGACGCTGGAGCTCGATCCGGCCGCCGTCGGGTAGCGCGTCGAAGACGTGGACCGAGGAGTACTGGTCGACGCCCATCACCTGCTTGCCGCGCGCCTGCATCGCAGCATAGGCGGAGTCGCCGCCGGCCTGAGTGGAGTCGTGGTGCCGGTGGTGGGGGTGCGAGCCGGACTGCGCCCGAGCCGAGAGCGGCCCGGCGGGCAGGAGCACGAAGGCGAGCAGCAGCGGTCGGACCATGGGACGCTCCCGGCAAAGGGTGAGGCTCGATGCCGGGAGAAATCTAGGCCGGGCCGCCGGGCGCGCTGAGACTTCCGTCACATCGCGGTCAGTCGTCCCGGAGGGTCTCGATGGGATCGACCCGGGCCGCCCGATAGGCCGGAAGCCAACTGGCCACCAAGCCGGTGAAGAGCAGCAGCACCGCGACCACTCCGAACGTGGTGGGGTCGGTCGCGCCCACGCCGTAAAGCAGATCGGTCAACGCCCGTCCTACCACCAGCGCGACGACCAAACCGAGCCCGAGCCCGAGCCCAGCCAGGGCCGCCCCCGCCCGAAGCACGGCTCCCCTGAGCCGACCAGGACTCGCGCCCAGGGCTATCCGGAGGCCGAGCTCACGACGGCGTTGCGCCACCTGGTAGGCCAGCGCGCCATAGAGCCCCACCACCGCCAGCGCCAGGGCGAGTCCGGCCAGCGCCACGACCACGATCAAGGTGAGGCGCCGGCCGGCGATCGCCGGCGACCGAGCGACGTACTCGTCCATCGAGGCGATCGAGTAACCCGGCACGTCCGGCGCCAGCGCGGTCAGCATGGCCCGGAGCGCCGGAATCAGCTCGGTGGGCAGGCCCGCGGTCTCCACGACGAGTGACATCCGCCCGTCGCCGGCCGCGATGCCGGAGTAGTAGATGGTCGGTGGGACCCGGGCGTCGAGTGCCTCCGTCCTCACGTCTCCCACCACACCCACGACCTCCCAGGCGCTGTCCGGAAAGGCGTAGAAGCGGAGCCGCTGCCCGATCGCGGAGCGGTGAGGCCACAACCGGTCGGCCAGCGATCGGTTGACCAGCAGGGACCGCGCGGTCGGACGGTCGTCGTCTGGGGTGAGGAAGCGCCCGTCGAACAACGGGATCTTCAGGGTTTCGAAGTAGTCGCCGACGACGCCCCGCATCACCGCCTCCGGACGGGCGGCCGGATCAGGCTCCGGCGCACCCTCGACCTTGAAGGTGTTGGTCGAGCCTCCGTTGAGTGGCAGCTGGGTGACACCGCCCACGGATCGGACGCCCGGCAGCGTGCGGGCTTCGCGGACCACCTCGGCGAGGTAGCGACCTCGGGTACCGGCCGAGTCGAACCGGGGCGCGTCGAGGGCGACCCGGGCAGTCAGGACGTGATCGGACACGAACCCAGGATCCTGGTCGAGCAGGCGTGCCAGGCTCCGGGTCAGCAGCCCGGCGCCGACTAGAAGCACCGCGGTCAAGGCCACCTGACCCACCACCAGAACGGACCGGAGACGACCCCGGGAACCCAGAAGCCGGGCTCCGCCGGCGAGGAGCGCGCCCGGCTCCGACCAACGAAACGCCACGAGCGGAACCGCGCCGAACAGGAGACCGGCCCCGAGCGACAACGCCAGCCCGTACCCGAGGGTCGACGGAGCGATCCGGGCCTGAGCGAGAAAAGGAAGGGTGTTGAGCGTTCCCTCGGGGACCGCGCCGAGCGCGAGGCGAACGGCGGGACCAGCGGCCACCGCTCCGAGGACGGCGCCGGCCAGCGCGACCAGCAGGCTCTCGGTCAGGAGGAGTCGGACCACCCGTCCCCGGCTCGCACCCAGCGCCGTCCGCACCGCCAGCTCCCGGCCACGGGCCAGGCCGCGGGCCAAGGTCAGGCTCGCCAGGTTGGCGCAGACGATCAGCAGCACCATGAGGAGCGCCGCCCCCAGGCCCAGCACGATCGGCCGGACGCCGCCGACGATCTCGTCTCGAAGCGAGGTGAGCACCACCCCCCGCCCGGCGTTGGTCTCGGGATAGGCCGCCGCGAGCCGGCGCATCACCCCCGCCAGGCGGCTCTCGGCCGTGGCAAGGGATACTCCGTCTTGGAGGCGGCCCACCGGATGAAGCCAGTGATTGAAGCGTTGGGCCCGCCGGCCGGCCGACGCGCCCAAGGGAAGCCAGAGATCCGGGTCACCGCCCAGCGCAAAGTGAAAGTCACCCGCCACCACGCCGACGACGGCGTAGGCGGTCCCGTCGAGCGTCACGACCCGGCCGAGGACCCCGGGATCGGCGCCGAAGGCATCCCGCCAGTACCGATGGGACAGCACCGTGACCGACCCGCCACCCGGAACGTTCTCCTCCGGCCGGAACGACCGACCCAGGACACGTCGGGCGCCGAGCAGGTCGAGGAAGCCCGGCGTCACCTCGGTCACCCGAACCCGGTCGGCCCGTCCCCCGATGGTCGCGGTGGCGTTGCCGGGGTCGAACGCCTCGAGGCCGCTCAGCACCGGCTCGGCGGCAGTCCGAAGATCCTCGAAATCGGGGTAGGACGCCTCGCTCCGATCCGCGCCGACGCCGCCCTTCGTCTCCTCCACCACGACCAGCCGGTCGGGACGCGGATACGGTAACGGGTGAAGCAGCGCGGCCTGGCCCACCGCGGCGATGGCGAGGTTGGCACCGATGCCGAGACCGAGCGTCAGGACGGCGGCGGTGAAGTAACCCGGCTCTCGGACGAGGCGCCTCCCCGCGAGCCGGAGGTCCGTAGCGAGGTCGGCCAGCCACTCGGCCCGGTCGCGCCTTCGGGCCACGACCCGGGTGACACGGCTCAGCTCCGCCCGGGCGGCGTCCAGGTCGCCGAACTCCCGGCGGGCCACGCCCCGCGCGTCGGACGGCGAGAGTCCGGACCGGACCAGCTCGTCCTCCCGGGAGACGAGGTGGAAGTCCAGCTCGTCCCGGACGTCGCGGTCGACGGTCCGCCGCCGCGCGAGCATTCGGAGCAGACGGCGAACGCCGGCGAAACGAGCCACGTCAGGCCTCCGCAGGCCCGCCGAGCGCCTTGGCCATGGCCGCGGCGTAGACCGACCACCCCGCGGCCTTCTCCCGGAGGCCACGGCGACCCGCTGCGGTGAGCTCGTAGTACTTGGCCCGGCGGTTGTTTTCGGAGAGACCCCATTCCGACTCGATCCAGCCCCGGGCCTCGAGCCGGTGCAGGGCCACGTACAAGGCCCGATCCTCGACTTGGATCACCTCGTCGGTCTGGCTCCGGATCCAGCGAGCGACGGCGTAGCCGTGGGCCGCGCCGCCTTGAAGGGCCTTGAGCACCAGGACGTCCAAGGTGCCTTGGAGCAGATCGAGATCGGGTTGAGCCATGCGTTCCCCGGAACGTTTCCGGGGAATGTACGCGACGCTCGGCCGGCCGTCAACGCGGCCCCGGGAGCCAACCGACCGACTAGCTCCGCTCCTGGTCCGCACGATCGCCCCGGGTCGCGCCCCCCACGGGCTCGAGAATCCATTGCCGGGCTTCGGTCAGGTCGCGGAAGACCCGAAAGCCGGGGTCGATCTCGGCGCTCATGCCCTCGTACATCCGGGCGAGGCCATAGTCGAGGTCCCGGGAGACGACAAAGGCGGTGCGGGTCGATCCATGCACCGCCCGCATCCGTCGCATCAGCTCGGCGAAGTTCCGATTTTCATGGGTGGTGATGTCGAGCGAGGCCGATCGAGCGTCGATCAACTGCGAGTGCCCGAGGGCCCCGGCGTCGGCCAGGGCCTGGACGTGGGTGGCGAAATCCGCGACCCGAAGGGGGCCGTCGGCGACAGTGAAGACCAGGCGCCGCCCCGGTTCCACCGTGAAGGTCATGCCCATGGCGCGCCTCTGCCTGAACGTTTCTTCAACCCAACCAACATACGATGCGACGATCCGTCGCACATGGGGCCAGATGGCCCTGGTCCGCTGGCGGGATGGCCAAACCCCCGGCGCCTGGCGCGAGGCGTCGGGGGCCTGGCCCCACCCAACGGTCAGGAGAGCGTCGCTATCGATCGCCGGTCACCGGATTCCGCTCGGCCAGCAAGGAGGCCGTCTCGACCAATCGGACGAGCTCGCCTCGGTAGCCGTCGTCGTCCCTACCCCGGGCGGCCCGGGCGAGGGAAAGCACCTCGCGGTAGGTCAGGTCGCCCTTGTACTCGGAATCCCGAAGCACCATCCCGAACGCGGCGACCGCGGTGGCGAACCGGAAGTCGGTCGACGGCCGGTTCTCCGAGCGCACCACCCGCTCCAGCAGGCGGCTCCGGAGGCCCTGGGGGGTCTTGTAGCGGAACTTGGCGGTGAACCAGTCACCCGACGGACGGTCGCGGGTGATCCGGGGGCGGTCCCGGGTTTGGTACTTGAGGGGGTCGACGGCAGGCCGCCGATCGTCGTCGGAATCTCCCCCGACCGGGATGATCTCGTAGAGCGCGGTCACGCTGTGCCCGGCGCCCATCTCGCCCGCGTCCTTCCGATCGTCGTTGAAGTCCTCGGCGGCAAGGACTCGGTTCTCGTACCCCACCAGGCGATAGGAGGCGACCCGGGCGGGATTGAACTCGACCTGGACCTTCACGTCCTTGGCGATGGTGTAGAGCGTGGCGCCGAGCTCCTGGACGAAGACCTTCTTGGCTTCGAGCAGGTCGTCCACGTAGGCGTAGTGGCCGTTCCCCTTGTCGGCCAGCTGCTCCATCCGCGAGTCCTTGAGGTTGCCGGTGCCGAAGCCGAGCACGGTGAGGAACACGCCGTCCTGGCGGCGCGCCTCGATCATCCGGACCAGCTCGCCCTCGCTCGAGGCGCCGACGTTGAAGTCGCCGTCGGTGGCGAGGATCACCCGATTGTTGCCCTCGGGAAGGAAGTGCTCCCGGGCCACGGCATACGCCAGTTGGATGCCGGCGCCGCCGGCCGTCGAGCCGCCGGCCTGGAGGCGATCGATGGCCTCGAGGATCCGGTCCTTGTCGGCTCCCGAGGTCGACGGCAGCACCAGGCCGGCCGCGCCGGCATAGACCACGATCGCCACCCGATCCTCCGGGCGGAGCTGGTTGACGAGCAGCCGGAACCCCGCCTGTACCAGGGGCAACTTGTCGGGCGCGTTCATCGACCCGCTCACGTCGAGCAGGAACACCAGATTGGTCGGGGGAAGGCGGTCCATGATCAAGCGGCGTCCCTGCAAGCCGATCAGGGCCAGCTTGTGGCCCGGGGCCCAGGGAGCGTCGGTGAGCTCGGTGGTGACGGAGAAGGGATCGTCATCCCGAGGATCGGGATAGTCGTAGTGGAAGTAGTTGATCATCTCCTCGACCCGGACCGCGTCCTTGGGCGGCAGCTGTCCCCGGGAGATGAATCGACGGACGTTGCTGTAGCTGGCGGCGTCGACATCGATCGAGAAGGTGGAGAGCGGGTCGCGTCGCGAGGTCTTCCAACCATTGTCGTCGAAGTACTTGTACTCCTCGGTGTTGAAGTCGCGGCGGGCCGACTGGCCTAGAATCCGGCCATTGGCCTTGGCGATGCCGCTGCCCCGAATCCTGAGGGTGGACGGTGAGGGGGCCTGCGACTCGGGCGAAGCGGTCGTCACGAGCTCATCGAGCGCCATCGGCATCGCCCGGAGCAGGAATTCGACCCGGGCTACCCGCCCTTCCCTGACCTCGACGACCTCGCGGCCAGCCGCATAGCCGAGCAAGGTGGCCCGGAGCACGGTTCGACCAGCCGGCAGCCCTTCGATCCGGAACCGTCCTTGAGGGTCGGTGCGGGTCTGGCTCGCTCCGCCTTCGACGGCCACGGCCGCGCCCGGCAACGGGGCGCCCGTGGCCGCCCGCACCAGGCCCTCCACCGAGCCGGTCGCGGGCGCGGTACCGGCCTGGGGCGTCAATCCGAACAGCAGTCCACCCGCGAGCGCCCAACGCTTGAGCCCGAACATCGTGTCCTCCGTGTGTGGGTCCGGGAGATGCGCCGATTGGCCCGGAATGCACACGGGACCATTGAATTCGCCTCAAACTGTTGGCGGAATTGGATTTGAGCGGCTGCCCCGGGGTGCTATCTTTGAGCGCTCACAGGTCGATTCCGTCCGCTGCCGGAGCCACAGATGTCCGACACCATCACCGCGCCCCCCGCTCTCACCACGCTCTCGGAAGAGGAGCAGCTCTTTCGTCAGACCGTGCGTGAGTTCGCCGAGACTGAGGTCCTTCCTCACGTGATGGAGATGGACGAGGCCGCGAAGTTCCGGCCCGACCTGATCGAGAAGTTCTTCGACCTCGGACTCATGGGAATCGAAGTACCCGAGGCCCTCGGCGGCGCCGACGGCTCGATCTTCCTGGCCACCCTCGCCATCGAGGAGCTGGCCCGGGTGGATGCCTCGGCCGCGATCTACGTCGACGTCCACAACACCCTGGTCAACAACGCGATCCTCCGCTGGGGGAACGACGAGCAGAAGCAGCGGCTGTTTCCCCGGATGACCACCGGCCTCCTGGGGGCCTATGCCCTCTCCGAGCCCGGAAGCGGCAGCGACGCCTTCGCGCTGGCCTGCAAGGCGGAGTCGAAGGGCGACCACTGGGAGCTTACCGGCCGGAAGTTCTGGATCACGAACGGCGCCGAGGCCGGCGTCTTCATCGTCTTCGCCAACACCGATTTCTCGAAGGGGTACAAGGGAATCACCGCCTTCCTGGTGGAGCGGGACTTCCCCGGCTTCTCGGTGGGGAAGAAGGAAAACAAGCTCGGCATCCGGGCCTCGAGCACGACCGAGCTGATCCTCGAGGGTTGTCGGGTGCCAAACGAAAACGTCCTCGGCCCCGTAGGGCAGGGATACAAGGTCGCGATCGAGACCCTGAACGAGGGTCGAATCGGGATCGGGGCCCAGATGATCGGCATCGCCCAGGGCGCCCTCGACGCCGCGGTGCGGTATGTTCAGGAGCGGAAGCAGTTCGGCAAGTCGATCGCCGAGTTCCAGGGGGTGCAGTTCCAGCTGGCCCAGTGCAAGGTGGAGCTCGACGCCGCCCGGCTGATGGTCTACAACACCGCCCGCCTCAAGGACACCGGGCATCCGTTCGTCGAAGATGCGGCCGGCGCCAAGCTCTTCAGCTCCCAGGTGGCCAACCGGGTCACGGGACAAGCGCTGGAGCTGTTCGGAGGCTACGGCTACTCGAGGGAGTACCCGGTCGAGAAGTTCTACCGCGATGCCAAAATTGGCACGATTTATGAGGGTACCAGCAACATGCAGCTCCAGACGATCGCCAAGGCGATGTTGCGGTAGCCCACGGAGTCGGTCTTGAACTATGTGAGAGGTACGGTAGTCACGGTCGGGTGCCTGGGTGCGCTGCTTCTCGGCGCGCCCCGAGCCCTCGCGGCGCAAGGTACCGCCGTTCCGGTCTCCAACTCGCCCGACCTCCAGCAAGAACTCGACAAATGGTTTCGGGAAACCGCCCGCCGCGCCCCCGGCGAGTGGGGGATCGCGGTCGCCGACCAATCCGGCAGACTGGTCTGGGGGGTCCAGCCCACCCGGCCAATGATTCCGGCCTCGACCGTCAAGGTGCTGACGACCGGCTACGCCCGGAGCGTGCTCGGGAGCGACGCCCGAAAGTCGACCCGAGTGATCGGGATCGGCCATGTCGATCGGGCCAGCGGAACGTGGATGGGGACGTGGGCGATCGAGGTGAACGGCGACCCCTCGCTCGAGCGAAGCGAATTCGGGCCGAGCCTGACGGACCTCGCGGTGCAGCTGGCCGATCGCGGCATCCGGCGGCTGACCGGCCCCTTGACCCTGATGAGCGCCCACGGCGAGCCTGACGCGGAGTATCCGTCGACCTGGGCCAAGCGTCACCGGGGCCGATACTTCGCCCCGCTGGTCGGGAACCTGACCCTCAACAGCAACACCGTCACGGTCAGTGTGGCGCCGGCCGCCAAAGTCGGCCAGCACGTCGTGTTGATCGGGGCCGAGCCGACCGGCGTGGACCGACTGGTCACGGTGACGGCGAGGACGGTGTCGGGTCGGCGGAGCCGGGTCAGCCTTCAGGTGCTCCGCGGTGGCCGGTATCGGCTGGCTGGCACGCTCGGCATTCGAGCCGGGTCGCGGAGCCTGTCACGGGTGACCAACGATCCCCAGGCACTGATGGAAGCGGGCTGGGCCCGGGCGCTCTCGAAGGCGGGGGTCGACTGGGTCGAGAGCCCCGGCATCTCCACCGCGGAAGAGCCGCCCCGGGACGACCGGGTAGTGCTGGCCGAGGTCCGCTCGCCGACGTTCGACTCCCTGGCGAGCGACATCAACCGGCGGAGCAGCAACCTCGGCGCCGAGCTGTTGCTCAAGTGGGCCACGGCGAGCGGGCCCGATCCCGCAGCGCGGTTGACGGCGCACGTCCAGCAGATCACGGGCGACTACAGCGGTGTCCATCTCGTCGACGGCAGCGGACTCTCGGATTCCAATCGGGTGGCTCCGTCGACGTTCATCGCCTACCTGGCCCGGTTCCCCCTGTCGTCGGGTGGGCGCAACTTCCCGATGCTGCTGCCCCCCAACGGCGCCGGCACCCTCCGGAAGCTGGCCAACGGCCTGCCGGGCCGCGGGGTGGTCCGGGCCAAGACCGGGACGCTCGGGAACGTTGCCTCGCTGGTCGGCTACCTGGGCCGGACCGACGGCGTGCTGCTGGTGAGTGTCATGTACCATGGCGGCAACGTCTGGGCGGCCCGGCAAGCCCAGTGGAAGCTCTTCCGCGAGCTGGGCGCCGAAGGCGTGGTGATCCCCGCCGACTCGCTCGACACGGGCGAGGACCTCGGGGGGAGCCCCGCGCGCTGATCCTCGGCGGCCTGCGCCGCCTTTCCGCTACAAAACCGACCGAGCAGCCAACCCTCCGCGAGGTGAGCGCTGTCTAGTGTGGGCGTTCCCGCGCCGCCGGCTCACGACTCTCAGGAGGCTTCATGGGCCCCGCCTTGCTCGTCCTGCTCCATGCCGTCAGCCCTGCCCCGCCCTGTTCGTGCCTCGCCGACCTCGACAGTCTCACCAGCAAGATCGAAGTGGACTACGTCGCGTGGACGATGGAGGTGAGGGGTCGATCTCGGGAGCGGGCCTACCGCCGACTGGTCGACCGACTCCGGGCGCGGGCCGTCAACACCGGAGAGGACGACTGCGTGGCGGTACTCCGGCAGCTGACCGATTGGTTCCACGACGGACACCTCTTCGTCGTCGAGGCCCCGGAGATCTCGGCCGACTCGACCGACGCCCTGGCGGCAGCTCGGGCCGTCGACCCCCGGTCGGCCGACGAGATCCGCCGTGACCTCGAGGCCAGGGCCGGGCGGCTGGATCCGGCCGAGGGCATCTGGTACGCGAAGGGGTATCGGCTGGCGGTGGTCCGAGCGGCCGACGGAACCCCGGGCCAGTTCGTGGCCGTGATGCTGGCGGCCGACTCCGGGCGCTGGCGTCCGGGCCAGATCCGGGCGGAGCTCACCGCTCGGGCGAGCGGCGGCTACGCGGTTCGCTACTACGCCGAAGACGAGACCGCCCGTCACCTGGACGGCCGGATCTGGCGCAACCAGCTCTTCCACCTGCCACCGGTGACCTGGGGGCGGGCCTGGCCGGTCGACACCAGCCGGCAGGCCTCGCTCGATCCCGTCGATCCCCGCCGGCCGACCTACCGGGCGCTCGGCGCCGAGGCGGCGATCCTCTCGGTGCCCTCGCACTCACCCGAATACCGAGCCCGCCTCGACAGCCTCCTCGCGGAGCACGGCGACGAGATCGCGCGGTCGAAGCTGTTGATCGTGGACGTACGGGACGACGAGGGTGGGAGCGCGGGGACGACCGATGGACTCCGGCCGTTCTACTGGGGGGAGCATCCCTCGGCGGGGCTGGGCGGGTCCTGGCGCCCGGTGGTGTTGTCGTCGCCGGACAACCAGCGCTACTTCGAGCGCTCGGGCTGGGCACCGGACTCGATCGTGGACCGGATGGCGCGATCGCCGGGCGCGCTGCTCCCCCTCTTCCGGAGGCCGCCGGGCGACCCGGATCCTCCGGCCTCCGTCCGGGCGGGGCCGCCGCAGGTCGCGATCCTGACGGATGGCGGCACCGCGAGCGCGGGCGAGGCCTTCGTCCTGACCGCGATGCGGTATCCTCGGGTCACGCTCTTCGGGCGGCACACCGGCGGGTTGATCGACTACGGCAACGTCCGGCTGATCCGGCTGGCCTGTCGCCCGCGTGGCCTTTTGCTGGGCTATCCGATGATCGCGAACTCGCCGGACCTGCCGGCCGGCGCGCTCAATCCGACCGGGGTGCCGCCCGACGTGTCGATGGACCCGTCGGACGGCGGGATCGTCGACCGGGTGCTCCGCTACTACGGGCTCGGGACCGGGTCGGACGGCACCTGATCCTGATCGGGCGGCAGGGAGTCCTCCCAGAGGGCGAACACGTTGCCCTCGGGATCGGCGATCATCGCCATGACCCCCCAGGCCATCTGGGTCGGTTCGGTCACGAACCGAACTCCCTTCTCGTGCAGCTCTCCGCAGAAGTGCACCAGGCCCGGCAAGTAGAGGGTGATGCCGGTATGCCGGCCCACCAGGGCCTTGGCGTCCGGATGGTTGGCCGGGTGGACGCTCAGGTGGGTCGGCTCCTTGAAGAACTCGGCGCCGAACGATCCCTCGCGGGCCACCGGCAGGCGGAGCGTGTCCCGGTAGAACTGCAGGGCGCGATCGAGGTCGTTGACGAAGATCGCGACGGAGTGCATGTGACCGATCATGGCTCGGATCCGAAGTTGGGAGGGAGCGGGTCGGTGAGCGAGGCGACCGCCGCGCGGACGTTCCGGCGCATCCGCTCGAGCCCCGGTCGCTCCAGTGGGGTATCGCCGAACCGGATGGCGAACTCGGCCTCGTTCAGGTCATCGAAGGCGGCGGGATCGTGGCGGTCGGGGTCGTGTCGATCGCGATAGTCGGCGATCGCCGTCGGCCGGGCGAACCGTTCGTTCCAGGGACAGACGTCGTTGCAGATGTCGCAGCCGAACGCCCAGCCGTCGAACCGCGGGACCAGCTCAGCCGGGAGCTCGCCCTTCCACTCGATGGTGAGAAACGAGATGCACCGGGTGGCATCCAGCACGCGGGGGGCCGGGAAAGCGTTGGTCGGGCAGGCGTCGAGGCACCGGGTGCAGGTCCCGCAGTGGTCGGTCTCGAATGGCGGGGACGGATCGAGCGGGAGATCGGTGAGCACGCTGCCGATCACGAAGAACGAGCCGTCGCCGGGGCGAAGCAGCATGGTGTTCTTGCCGATCCACCCGAGTCCGGCCCGCCGGGCCAGCTCGCGTTCGGGCACGGGACCGGCGTCCACGAAGGGCCGAGCGACTCCCGCCCCGCCCTGACGGAGATAGGCGGCCAGGCGCTCGAGCCGCTCTCCCACGGTCAGGTGGTAGTCCCGACCCAGGGCGTACTTGGCGATCCTGAACCGGTCCTCCGCGTCGGCGGTGGGGCCGGGATAGTAGTTGTCGAGCACCACCACCGCGCGGATGGCGCCGGGCTCGATCCGCTCGGGTCGCTTCCGCTTGGCGGCCTGCCGATGGAGATAGCGCATCGTCCCGCCGTACCCGGCCGCGAGCCAGCGATCGAGCTCGTCGGCGTGGGGGTTGGGGCCGAGATCGGCGATGCCGCAATCGACAAAGCCAAGCGCTTTCGCCCGGGCGACGACCGCCTCGCGGGTCAGGGTCATCCTGAGCCCTTGTCCTGGGCCGGCGTCCAGGGGCCGGTGATGAGGCGCGCCCCTCGCTGAAACGTCAGGTAGGACCAGGCCCACTCGAGCATCACCACGGCCCGGTTCCGGAACCCGATCAGATAGAAGATGTGGATGAAGATCCACACCAGCCATCCCACCAGGCCCGTGAGCTTGACCCGCTTCAGATCGGCGATCGCGTGCCCCCGGCCGATCACGGCGAGCTGGCCCTTGTCGTGATAGCGGAACGGCCGGCGGGTCCGGTCCGCGAGGTCGGCCAGGATCATGTCGCCCAGGTACCGGCCCTGCTGCATGGCGACCGGCGAGGTGCCGGGCAGCAACTTGGCGTCCGGATCGTGGGTGAAGGCGGCCGCATCGCCGATGACGAAGAGCTCTCGGTGACCGGGGATCGAGCAGTCGGGCTCCACCAGGGCCCGGCCTGCCCGATCGGTCGGGCAGCCGAGCGAGCGGACCAGCGGACTGGCCTGGTTGCCGGCGGCCCAGATCACGGTGTCGGTCGGGATCCGCCACCCGGCGGCGTTGACCTCGCCGGCCGCGATCGCGGTCACCATGGTCTCGGTCCTGACGTCGACGCCCAGCGAGCGAAGGGTCTCCTTGGCCTTCTGGCTCAAGTGGGGCGGGTACGAGGGCAGGATCCGGGGCCCGCCCTCGAGGAGCATCACGGTGGCGTCGCGCGGGTCGATGCGGCGGAAGTCGCGCTTGAGCGCGAACCGGCGGATCTCGGCCAGGGCGCCGGCTAGCTCGACGCCGGTCGGACCGCCGCCGACGATCACGAAGGTGAGGTGGCGCTGGCGGGCAACGGGATCGGATTCCCGTTCGGCCCGCTCGAAGGCCAGGAGCACCCGGCGGCGGATCTCGAGGGCATCTTCCAAGGTCTTGAGGCCGGGGGCCCAGGCTTCCCATTCCGGCTTGCCGAAATACGAGTGTCTCGCTCCAGTCGCGACGACCAAGTAGTCGTAGTCCAGCGTGGTTCCGTCGGCGAGATGCACCTGGCGTCGGTCGGCCTCGACCCGGTCGGCCGCTCCCAAGAGCACCTCCACGTTGGCGGCCCGGCTGAGGATCGAGCGGATCGGCGAGGCGATGTCGCCCGGGGAGAGGGCGGCGGCGGCGATCTGGTAGAGGAGCGGCTGGAAGACGTAGTGGTTGGTCCGGTCCACGAGCGTGACCGCCACCGGCTTGTTGGCCAGCCGCTTGGCGAGCTCGAGGCCACCGAACCCGCCGCCCAGGACGACGACCCTGGCCGGCGCCATCAGAGGCGCATCGTCTCCCGCCGCCAGCGGGCGAAGCGAACCACGTCCTCGACCGGGGGGACGGCGTCCTCGCTGCCGTAGGCGGTGTACATCCGCCAGCGGAGATAGGTCCGGTCCGGCAGGGGCACGAAGGGGGGCAGGCGCCACCAGCCACGCCGGCGGAACGCCCAGGCGGCCCGGAGCAGGTCCAGGGCCAACCTCGGGCGCACCAAGCCTCGGAAGGCGAGGGCCATGACGAGCCCGGCCCAGGTCGGCGGCGAGGGGGCCGGGGCGGAGGCGGAGGACGACGCTGGCATCGGTCCCTGAAAGATACTGGCGTCGTGGCGCGAGCGCAGACGCTTATATTCCGCGATTCCTCGGAGAGAGTACCCGTGACAGATCGCTCGCTCGAGCACAGCGCCAACCCCCGCGGCCCGACCGCCGACGAGATCCTCTTCGACGCGGCGCATCCGCCCGAGGCCCCCGACGCGTTCCGCAAGACCGACCCCTGGCGGGTGCTTCGGATCATGGGCGAGTTCGTCGAGGGTTTCGAGCGCCTGAGCGACGTCCGGGACGCGGTGACCATCATCGGTTCGGCCCGGGTCTCGGCCGACGACCCGTTCTACGAGGCGGCGGAGCGCACCGCGGAGCTCCTGGCCCGGGCCGGTCTGCCGGTGATCACCGGCGGCGGGCCCGGCATCATGGAAGCCGCCAACAAGGGCGCGGTCGCGGGTGACGGCCTTTCGATCGGCTGCAACATCGAGCTGCCGCACGAAGAGGGCACCAACCCGTACGTTCGCCGGAAGATGTTCTTTCGCTTCTTCTTCGTCCGGAAGACCATGCTGGCCAAGTACTCCCGGGCGCTGATCGCGTTCCCCGGCGGATACGGCACCCTGGATGAGCTGTTCGAGTTCCTGACCTTGATGCAGACCGGCAAGATGCGGAAAATACCGGTCATCCTCTACGGCTCGGCCTACTGGGCACCGTTGATCGACTGGCTCCGGCAGACGCTGGCGGGTGAGGGCAAGATCGACGCCGGCGACCTGGCGCTCTTTCGGGTGATGGACGACCCAACCCAGGCGGCCGACTGCATCATCGGGGCCCGCCAGTCTTGACCCCTCGACCACGAAGGCAGCGCGCATGACTCCACCCCAGCGCCCCCGGCACCTGAGCGGCCCGCGCATCGACCCCACCGCGATCACCGGCCGGGAAACCGTGGCCGAGCTGATCGACAACGCCTTCCTGGCCTACAACGCGGGCCGGCTTCGCGAGGCGTGCCAGCTCTTCACCGAGCGGATGCTGGCCCCCGAGGTGACGGTCGGGATGAGTCTGACCGGAGCGATGACGCCGGCCGGTCTCGGGATGAGCACCCTCATCCCCCTGCTCGAGGCCGGGTTCGTCGACTGGGTCATCTCCACCGGCGCCAATCTTTACCACGACGCTCACTTCGCGCTGGGCCTCTCGCTCCACCGGGGCAGCCCGTTCGCCGACGACGTCGCGCTCCGCGAGCAGGGCGTGGTCCGGATCTACGACATCTTCTTCGACTACCAGGTCCTGCTCTCGACCGACGCGTTCGTCCGCGAGGTGTCCGAACGGCCGGAGTTCCAGCGGGCGATGAGCAGCGCCGAGTACCACTACCTCCTGGGCGGCTACATCGGGGAGCGAGAGAAGGCCCTGGGCCTGGCCAAGCGTTCGGTGCTGAGCGTGGCGCACGAGCTCGCCGTGCCGATCTACACCAGCTCCCCCGGTGACAGCTCGATCGGAATGAACGTGGCCGAGCAGGCGCTGGCCGGCAGCAAGCTCCGGTTCGACGTGAGCGCCGACGTGAACGAGACGGCCGCGATCGTGCTCGAGGCCAAGCGGACCGGTGGCAAGAGCGGCGCCCTGATCGTGGGCGGCGGCAGCCCCAAGAACTTCCTGCTCCAGACCGAACCGCAGATCCAGGAGGTGCTCGGGATCGACGAGCGGGGCCACGACTACTTCCTCCAGATGACCGACGCCCGCCCGGACACCGGCGGGCTCTCGGGCGCCACGCCGGGCGAGGCGGTAAGCTGGGGCAAGGTCGATCCCGCGATGCTGCCGGGGACCGTTGTCTGCTATCTCGACAATACCGTCGCCCTCCCACTGCTGACGGCCTACGCCAAGGCGAAAAGGGAAAGCCGGCCGGTCAAACGGCTCTACGACCACCGGGAGGCGATGATGAAGCGGCTGGTGGACGAGTATCGCTCGGCCCTGGCGTTCCGCGACGACCGGGCTCGCAAGGCCAAGACGGCGGGCGAGACGTGACCGAGGCGCCGGCGGCGGTGACCAAGCGCTACGCCTCGTACGCCCTGGTCCTCCTCACCGTCACCAACCTCCTCAACTACCTCGAGCGGAACGCGGTCTTCGCGCTCTTCGAGCCGCTCAAACGCGATCTCTCGCTCACCGACGCCCAGCTCGGATGGTTGGGCACGGCCTATGTGCTGGTCTTCTCGATCGCCTCCCTCCCCCTGGGCCTCCTCGGCGACCTCCGCACCCGGCGGGCGGTGATCGCCGGCGGCATCGCGCTCTGGAGCGTGGCGACCTCGCTCTCGGGACTGGCGCTCGGGTTCCGGTCGCTCTTCATCGCCCGAGCGCTGGTGGGCCTGGGCGGCGCCGCCGCGGCGGCCGCGTCGACCTCGCTGGTGGCCGACTACTTCCCCAAGCGGCGCGCCTTCGCGATGGGGATCTTCATGACCGGCCTGGCGGTGGGCGGCGTCCTGGGCATTCTGCTCGCCGGTCAGCTCGAGGCGCTCTACGGATGGCGGGTGACGTTCTTCGCCTTGGGCCTTCCCGGCTTCGGGATCGGCGCTTTGGTGCTCCGGCTCACCGATCCGAGCCGGAGCTTCCCGAACCTGTCGCTCACCCGGGAGCTCCGGGAGCTGGGGATGGGGGTAACGGCCCTGCTCGGTACGATCGCGCCGCTCCTCCTGAGCCTGGTCGCGGGAACCCTGCTGGCCTACGTCCTGGATCAGCGCTACGGCGCCGACTCGCGGACCGACGCGGCCGCGTTCAGCGCGATCGTGGGCATCGGCCTGATCTTCAACATCCGGCTCTGGCTCCGGCGAACCCGGGCCAAGGCCGGCGAGGAGCGCGACGCGGGCGACGCGGTGATCGACGCCGCGATCGACGATATCCGCCGGGCCTTCTCCGTCGTGCTGGGGACGCCGACGCTGGTGTACGTGTTCGCGGGCGGGGCACTGATCTCGTTCGGCATGAACGGACTGGTGGCGTGGGCGCCGGCGTTCATAACCCGGACGCTCGGCCTCACCACCACCGAGGCCACCCGGCTCCTCGGACTGGCAGGCCTGCTGGCGGGCACCGCGGGCACGCTCGTCGGCGGGTGGCTGGCCGACTCGCTTCGCAAGCGATTTCCGAGCGCCCGGATCCTGGTGACGGCCTTCGGGTTCCTGATCGGCGCGCCGCTCGCCATCTGGCTCCTGACTCTCCGGACGCCACACCTGGTCGTCCCGATCTTCTACGCGGCGTTCTTCTTCCTGACCTGGTACAACGGCCCCCTCACGGCCACGATCTTCGACGTGGTACCGGCCCGGATCGGCACGACGGTGGTCGGCGCCTACCTGATGTTCATCCACATCGCGGGGGACTCCATCGCGTTCCCGCTGGTGGGGTCGCTCTCCGACCACTTCGGGCTCTCCACCGCGGTGCTGGTGCTCCCGTCCGCCGCGCTGATCGGCGCCTTGATCTCGCTCGGCGGCGTCCGGACCATCGGACGGGATTCAGCTCGCGCCGAACGGCGATCCAATCGGCGGCGGGCCTCGGGAGGGGCGGCGATCTGACGGTCGGGCACCGCCGGTGCTACTCGACGGCCGACCGACGGTAACCCGCTTTCCCAGCCGGACCCCCGACCTCGAACCCGCGACCCGCCGGCAGATTCGACGCGCACCTCATCTACAGATAGCTGAGCCAGGGACCCTTCTGCCGCGATTTGAGGTCCGCGAACCAGCGGCAGGGAGGTAGAGGATCAGAATAGCCACCGCCCAGACCAGATACAGGAGCGGCAGGGTCCAGGCATAGCCTTCGGGAGCCGGGGAAGCCCCCATCGGGTGGTTCTGGAAGAGCCAGGGACTGACGAACCCCGGGCGGACCAGCGACACGATCAGCGCCAGGCCCCGAAGGCTCGGTGGGTCGGCCGCGAGGAGCAGCCACCGGAGCAGCACTCCGCCGCCGGCCCAGGCGGCGCCAGAGCACGATCGAGGCAGCGAGGTGAATCAGAATCCGGGACCCGACCCGGCCTCGAGCGAGCGGGTATCGCCGCGCCGTCCAGAAGACGGCCGGGGTGAGCAGAGCGTAGAGCAGCCAGTCGCCGCCCTCCCAAACCAGGCTCCGCCAAGTGATGGGGTCGCGATTGCCGAGGCGGGTTCGAGGTCATCCCGGCACTCGAGCCGGCGGGTCGACCGACGGGCCAGCGATCGTACGGAGAATCGGCCGGATCGTGTCGAGCGTCGGCGCGAAGAGCGACGGCTGGTCCGGATCGGCGAACACCACCGCGAAGTCCTCGGGGCTGAAGGCCCGGGCCAGCCGGGTCGTGAAGTTGTCGCGTAAGACCCGGAGATAGTGCTCCACGTCGTAGTCTCGAGGGTCGCCGCCCACCACCTCGTCCTCGAGGTCGGTGACCACTCCGCCGAGCCCGTTGCCCCGGCGATAGACCCGGATCTTCTCACCCAAGCGCCAGGCCGTCCGGCCGCTGGCGAGCAGGGCCTCGTAGGGAAGCTCCCGCCGCTCAGGGCGGACCTCGTGATAGCGGGCGGGCGTCTTGGTGAGCCGCACCCGCGACGACACCTCCCGGGTCGAGAGCTCCCGCCGGCGGAGGGCCGCGGCGGTCGCCAGGTACTCGTCGCGCACCCCGACCACGTCGCCCACCAGCAGCCTGCCGATGGCCCGACGGAGAAACGCCTCGCCGAAAGGCTCGGCTCGGCTCGAGCGGAAGGCGACCCCGCGGAGCACGAGGGTGCCGTCGTAGCCGAGGAGGGCGTAGTTCTTCGGCTCGTGGGAGAGCATCGCGGCGTAGCGCCCTTCGAACTCCAGCTGGACCAGGGACGGCAGCAGGCCGGCGACCTCGTCGACCACCCGTCGCTCGTCGGCCTCGGACCAGGACCCGGGCACGGCAAAGTAGACGCCGTCGGTGTCGGCTTCGAGGAGGGTGACTCCGCGGGCGGCGAGCTCCCGGCACATCAACGCGAGCGTCTCCCGCCCTCGACGCGTCACCTCGTTCGCGGCATGCACGTCGGCGAACCGGGTCAGGTCGCCGCCGGCCGCTAGGTAGCCGTAGGCGGAGTTGACCACCAGCTTCATCGCGGCCGAGGTCGCCTCGTGCGTGTAGCGTTCGGCCGAGCCGGGCGGGGCCGCGCGGGCGCTCGCTTTCTCGGCCAGGCGTCGTTCAACCAGGCGATCGACCAGGGCGAGGAGCGCCCCCAGCTGGTCGCGAGACGGCCCGATCCGGTAGGCCCGCATCAGCGACGGGTAGAGGCTCGCCACGTCGGCCTTGACCACCCGGTGGGCCACGCCGGTGGCGAACAGGTGCAGCGCCGCGCCGCTGTGCTCGGTTCCGTCCCCGGGCTGGTGCGCCGGGAGCGCGGCGCCGCTTCGGAGATAGGCCCGGACCAGCATCGGGTCGATTACCCCGGTGGCCGCGCCGGCGTCGGCCAGCCGCTCGTAGCGCCGGGGCGCCATCCGGGCCAGGGCGAACGCGGCGCCGCCCAGCACCCGGGCCAGCGCGGCCACCTCCTCGACGTCGTCGGTGGCATAGCGCCTGATCCGCTTCGGATCGCTGCGCCAGGTCCGGTGGATCTGGTCGCCCCGGACGTACTCCCGGTCGGGGCTCGCCAGTCCCAGGTGGCGGGCCACCGCTTTCAGGCCGTGTCCGGGCAGCTCGCGGGTCGCGAAGTCGTACCGCCGGACGGCGTCGAGGGTATCGATGAGCTCCCGTCCCGGGACCACGAACCGAATCCGCATCCCCTCCTCGCGGTCGCTCGCGGCACCGCGGCGGGCCGCCCGCTGGCGGACGCCGAGCCGGTCGAGGCGCCCCAGCACCAGGGGAACGCCGAGCTTCCTGGACCGGCGGTCGAGAAAGGGGAGGTCGAACCCGTGAAGATTGTGATTCTCGATCACGTCGGGATCGGCCGCCCGGACCCGCTCGGCCAACCGCTGGATCAGATCGGCCTCGGGTGCGTCGCCCGGGCCGGTCACTTCCAGCACCTCGGTCGCCCCGGAGGGATCGCGGACCGCGACCATGAAGATCCGGTGCCGCTCGGGATCCAGCCCGGTCGTCTCGAGATCGAACTGGAGCCGGTGGAGACGGTCGAATGGCAGGTCGCGAAAGTAGGTGCGGCCGGTCGCGACCAGATACTGCTCCTCGGGAGGTAGCAGCAGAGCCGCCTCGTGCCCGAGGTCGCGGGGGTGACCGATCGGCCGGCCCAGCCGGCGTGACGCTCCGGTGACGACGGCCGAGACGAGCCGGCGAACGTGGTCGGCGGTGACCAGATAGCGGAGCGCCCCCGGCCCCTCCAGCTCCCGATAGGTCACCCGCGAGCCGGCTCCATCCGGCCCGAGCTCGTCGCCCAAATGGCGAAGATCGTCGAGCCGGTCGAGCAGGATCCAGGGGCGGAACCGCTCCGCCTCGCGCACCAGGTCGCCCGTCTCCGGGAGGCGGCGCCACACGATCGTCCGCCCGTCGGGCTCCGCCCACACCGAGACGATCCCCGGGGTCGGGTCCCAACCCCAGAGCCATTCGTCTTCGCGGCTGGTCGGCGCGGTCACCGGGAATCACCTGTTCCGTGGGGGCGGGGTGAATGTACCCACGGACGCCGGGGTCGGCTCTTGACGGGCGGCCGGGCGGCCGGAGATTTGTCCGATGTCCTGGCCCCTTGCCCTGCTGGCCGGGCTCGTCAACGGCGTCCTCGGCGCCGCCCTCACCGTGTTCGCCGCCGATCTCGGCACCACCTGGCACCGGGTGTCGAACATGGAGGGCGGTCGCGGCATGCTGATCGCCTTCGTCTATCTCCCGCTTGGGTTCACCGTCGTGGTCGGGGTCCGGGTGGCCCGGGCTCGGGCGGTGACGAGCTTCCCCGCGGGCCTGGCGCGGGTCGGGGTGGCCGGGGGCGCGACCGTCGGCCTCGTAGCAGTCGCCCTCGGCCTGGCCTGGCTCAGCGCCGACCGTCCCCCCACCCTGGAGGGCAAAGAGCTGAACCTGGCCTTCGAGATCCGTTTGCCGCCGGCGTATCCCGTCCGGGACAGCCTTCGGGAGCGGGACTTCCGGGTCGGCGTCGTGGTATCGAGCTCGGACCGGGCCTACGCCGACCTCGCCTTCGACTCCGTCCGAGTCGACGGCGACGCGGTGATCGTTCCCGGCTCGGCTCGCCTCCGCTCGCGGGGGTACCGGACGTTCTCGGTCGGCTACGGCCCGGACCCCGGGAGCGAGCGGGTTACCCAGGTCCTCGACCTGCCGCTGGCGCCCTCGCCGAAGCGGGCCGATTCGGCCTGGACCGATTGGCGGTCGTTGACCCGGTCCTTCGGCGGCGATGTCGTACCGGAGGGGGTTCGGACCCAGGTGCGCTACCGGGTCCTTCCGGTTCCGTAGCCCGGAACGCCGAACGCCAGCGGGGGCGCCGATCGACGGCGCCCCCGCTGGCGTTCGGCCCCCTTGGGCCGCGGCGCTACCGGACCGAGGCCAGGTTCCGCACCGCGCCGGTCAGCATCCGGACCTTGCCCGCGTCGCTCGACCCCGAGCCCTCGCCGTCGAGCTCGCCGGCCAGCCGGTTCAGCGCCTCGCTCCGGGCCGACCCGCCGGCCCTTTCCGCCGAGGCCAACGCTTGCCGCACCGCGGCGATCCGGCCGGACGAGAGCCCGCGCGAGCGCTCCAGCTGATCGACGTACGCCCGGGCAAGCGCGAACGTCGGGGGCCAGCTGAGGTGCGGCTGTCCCTGGGCGTTGAGGTAGTCGAAATGGACCGACTTGGCCGCGTCGATCTCGTTCTGAGACAGCCAGCCGCTCGGGGTGAGCTCGAAGATGTCGAGCCCGCGGGCGATCTCGGAGCTCACGATCACGCCGTTGTACCAATAGACCGACCACGACCCACCCATGACCATGTGGGTGCCGTCTACCGGACCGCGGTCGAAGAACGCGATCTCGTGGGGGTTCGACGGGTCGGTCCAGTCGAAGACCGAGATGCCGCCCTGATACCAGCCCTGAACCATCACGTCGCGACCCGGAATCGGAATCAGCGAGCCGTTGTGGGCCACGCAGTTCTCTTCCGGCGTTTGCGGGGCGGAAAGCTTGTAATAGCTCTTGAACTGCATCTCGCGGTGCTGGAGCGTGAAGACCGCGTCGGCTCCCCACTCCTTTCTGTCGGTCGCCCGGCACTTGGGCTGACCGCCGCCGCCCCACTCGTCCGTGAACAGCACCTTGGTCCCGTCGTTGTTGAAGGTGGCCGAGTGCCAGTAGGAGAAGTTGGAGTCGGCCACCGCGCCGATCCGGACCGGATGGGCGGGATCGCTGATGTCGAGCAGCAGGCCATAGCCGCCGCAGGCGCCGCCGGCCAGGCCGATGGCCGGATAGACGGTGATGTCGTGGCACTGGGTCGGGCCCATCCGCCGCCGGTTGGCGCTGGCGCCGCCCATCATCTTGTTGATGATGTCGGGGAGCACGGCCCTGAGCGCGGCGCTGTCGGCGCTGGTGGCGGTGCCCGAGCCGCCTCGCGCGTGGACGATGCTGTCGAGCATGGGCGTCGTAAACCGGGCCGGCAGAGGCCGCTCCCGGCCGCCCATCACGGCAACGAACTCACCCCGGGCCTTGGCGTCGGCCAGCGCCTTCTGGGCCGCGGCGATGTCGGCCGGGGCCTCGCCATGGACCGGGGGCGCGGCCAGATCGTTGAAGATCCGGGGCGAGCTCACGATCGCGGCCTGGTCCGGGTGCGCAAGGGGGACCTTGATGACCTCGATCCGGAAGAGGGCCGTGTTGGGATCCTCGTCCGGCATCCCGCCGACGCACCCGGGCAGCTCCTCGTCGGAGCGGACCCCGGACGAGCCCGAGATGTAGACGTAGACGTTGTCCTGGTCCTTGGGATCGACCAGCACGGTGTGGGTGTGCGAGCCCCGGCACGTCTGGACGTTGCCGACGTTGATCGGATGGGCGATGTCGGTGATGTCGAAGATCCGAAGCCCGCGGAGCCGGTCCTTGCTGACCGCCTCCGACACGCCTTCGGTCCCGCAATCGAGCCGGCCGCTCAGGCCCTCGCCCGACACGAAGAGCAGGTTCCGGTAGACCGAGACGTCGCTCTGCGACGCCGGGCAGAGGTAGGCCGTTTCCAGCCGCGGCGACCGGGGATTGGAGATGTCCCAGATCTGCCAGCCGCTGTAGCTGCCCTGGATCGCGAACTTGCCGGTGAAGGCCAGGTCGGAGTTGGTGATCCCCTTGAACTGCTCGGACGGCCGGGTCTCCGAGAGAACCCGCAGGTTCCAGGTGGCCTGGGCCGCGTCGAAGAGGCCGGGCTTGAGACCCACCCGGGGATCCGGGCTGGGCGGCCGGGTGGACAGGTCGGCGACCGGCGACGGGCTACCGGCACTCGACCCGGTCGACGAGGCGCAGGCCCCCAGGGACAGGAGGCCCAGGGCGAAGCCGAGCGTCGGGCCGACGCGGGCCGGGGAGGGGAAATACATGACGACACCTCTCGAGGGGACGGAGGGGGGGCCGAGCCGACGAACGATTGGGAAACGGTTACTTCGAGCGCTGCTCGACCAGCACCGCGAACAACATCTGCTCCATCCGGGCGATCTCCGTGGTCTGATCCACGTTGACGTCGGAGGCGAACTTGAAGGTCAGCTCGTCCTGGGCGGCGCCGTCGGTCGCGAAGAGCTTCTGGACCATGGCGACCGCGCCCTTGTGGTGCTGGATCATGTACTTGAGGAACAACCGATCGAAGTCGGGACCCCGGGCGGCATCCAGCTCCCGCATCTGCTCCATGCTGAGCATGCCCGGCATCATCATGTCGTGCTGGTGCACGACGCCGTCGATCTTGACGCTCATCCCGTCACCCACCGGCTCGGGGACCGGCTGGTTCCGATCGCGGAGCCAGCGCTGCATCAGCTGGATCTCGTCGTTCTGGGCGTTGAGGATCCGGGCGCACAGGGTCTGGACCGACGGGCTGGCCCCGTGGGAGGGCGCCCACTCCGCCATCACGACGGCCTGGGCGTGGTGGCCGATCATCCCGACCATGAAGTCGATGTCGGCCTTGATGTACGGATAGCGGAGGCTGTCGGCCCGAGCCCGTGCGACGGCGGCGGACTCACCAGTCTGGCCGACGGCCGGACTCGGAGTGGCCTGGACGGGCGTCTGACTCTTGCCGCACGCCCCGAGCGCCCCGGCGGTGACCAGGGCGACGACGATTCTGGTGATCTGAGTGGTGGTCATACGCATCCTAGTTTACCCCGTCGACGAGGGGTGGGTAAGCCGCCGACTGAAACCCCGCCACGGGGCCGGCCGGTAGGGAGAGTATCACCCCGCCTCGGAGGAAGATACCCATGCGCGCCTCGTCCGTCGTCTCCGCCGCCACCATCCTTCTGATCGGCGCCGTCGGGCCGCTGACCGCTCAAGCCTCCCCGGTTCAGCGGGGCTCGATCCGCCTGGCGGGCGGGGCGAGTATCACCCACGCCAGCGACCGGGACACCGACCAGGCCTCGACCTCCCTCGCGATCGCACCCGACGTGGGGTACTTCGTGGCGCCGGGCGTGGCGGTGGAGCTGGGAGCGAGCTACAGCCACCTCTCCGCCGGCGGCTCCACCGCGAACGGCGTGGCGGTCGGGCCGGGCCTCACGGTCTATCCCTGGACAGCACCGAGTCGCCTCTATCCCTTCGTCTCCGGGCGGCTTCAGCTCGGCCGACTGTCCGGCACCTCCAGCGTTCAGGGCCAGGATGCCACGACGACCACGACGACCTGGTCCGTCGGAGGCGGGGTCCTGCTGATGGCTGGAGCGCACGTCGGCATCTCGGGCGAGCTCTACTACCAGCGCAACCGGAACAAGCTGACCCGGGGCAGCGTCGCGACCGTCGATCACACCGAAGCCTACGGGCTTCGTTGGGGCGTCGTCGCGTTTGTGCTCTGACCAGGCGGGCGGCGGCGGGTCACTGACTCCGGATCGCGGTCCCGGGGTCGATCCGCGCCGCCCGCCGGGCCGGAACCCAGCAGGCCGCCAGCCCGACCACCGCCATGGCCAGCCCCACGGCCACCAGGGTCACCGGGTCGCCGGGCGTCACGCCGTAGAACAGCCCTCGAACCAGCCGGGTGGCGACGACGGCCACCCCCAGCCCGAGCGCCAGACCGGCCCCGAGCAGCACCCCACCCTCCCTCAGCACCATCCGCTGCACGGCGCCGGCGTCGGCGCCCAAGCTCATCCGGATCCCGATCTCGTTGGTCCGGGCGCTGACCGAGAACGCCAGCACGCCGCCGATGCCCACCGCCGCGATGACAAGGGCCAGCACCCCAAACGCCGCCACCAAGGTGGCATTGAGGCGGCGGGGCGCCATGCTCTCCCGCTTGATCTCGCTCACCGTCAGCACGTTCTCGATCGGCGCCTCCGGCACGATGGCCCGCACCGTCCGGGTGGCCTCCGCCGCCATGGCCGCGGCGCCACCCCGGGCCCGAATCACCAGCCCCCCGCCGAAGATGCCCTGCGCGAGGGGCTGGTACAGCACCGGCCGCGAACCGCCGTCGAGCCCGTCGTCTTTGGTGTCGCCCACCACGCCCACGACCGTGCGCCAGTCGCCGGTGACAGGGATGAAACGGAGCACGTCACCGGTCCAGGCAACCCGCCGGCCGATCGGATCCACCCCGGGGAAGAGCCGTTCGGCGAGGGTCCGGTTCAGGACCGCCACCAGCGGCGAGGTGGCGCCGTCGGCGGCCTCGAAGGTCCGCCCGGCCACCAGCGGGATGCCGGCGGCCCGGAAGAAATCGGGACTCGCCGTCCGATAGTCCGCCCGAGGCATCGGCTCACCCGAGGCCAGCGCCTGGCCTTCGGCCTTGACCTCGAGCTGAAACCCCGAGTTGTGAAGCGGCAGCGTCGACCCGGCGCCGACCTGGACCACCCCCGGGAGAGCGGCCAGCTCCGCCTGCATGCGCTGGTAGAGGCCCACCTGGTCGGCGGCGCTTCGGCCGGCCGCGTCGACCGGAACCTCCATCGTGAGCACCTCGTCGCCGGCGTCGAAGCCGCTATCCACCCGATCGAGCTCGAGCAGGGTCCGGGTCAGGAGGCCCGCCCCGGTGAGCAGCACCACCGACACCGCCACCTGGGCGACGACCAGAAGCCGCTGCAGCCGCTGGCGCCGCCCGCTGGCGGACGACTTGCCCGCCCCCGTGAGCCAGGCGCCCAGCGCCGACTCGGCCACGAACCGCGGCGCGTACGCCAGCACCACCGCCACGCCGATTGCCAGGAACAGGGTGAAGCCGAGCACCACACCGTCGAGTCGGATCTCGGCGGCCCGGGGCGAGTAGCGCGCCGCCAGCGCGGTCAGCATTCCCACCCCGCCCCAGGCGACCAGCAAGGCGAGCCCGCCGCCCGCGAGAGCGAGGACCAGGTTCTCGGTCAGGAGCAGCCGCCGGAGCCGCCCGACGCCGGCGCCCAGGGCCGACCGGATCACCAGCTCCTGCTCCCGTCGCACGCCCCGCATCAAGGTCAGGTTGGCGACGTTGGCGCAGGCGATGACCAGCACGAACGCCGCAGCGCCCATCAGCAGCCAGAGGGTCAGGCGAGCCCGCTGACCGAGGACTTCGCGGAACGGCGTGAGCGTTACCCGGTAGTTGGACGCCGCGTCGTAGGCATCCGGATGATCGGCCTGGACCCGGGTCCGGATGTCCGCCACCTCGGCCCGGGCCCGGTCCACCGATACCCCGGGGGCCAGCCGGGCGATCATCTCGGTCATCCGGTGGGTCCGCCCGTGCACCATCATCGCGCTGGTGTGGTGGGGGCTGATCACCATGTTCATGATCGCGTCGATCCGGTCGGGAAAGGACGGCGCCGGCTCCAGCACCCCGATCACGGCCACGGCCTGGTTGTCGATCCGCACCGTCCGGCCGACCACCCCGCTGTCGCCGCCGAAGTGCCGGCGCCAGAAGTCGTGGGTGAGCACCATGACCGGGGGGACGGCGGTCCCGTCGTCGGCCGAGGTGGTCACCCGGCCCAGGAGCGGCCGAAGCCCCATGACCGCGAAGTAGTTCCCCGTCACCAGCCCCACGTCGACGCGGACCGGGTCGCCGCTTCCCTGGAGCGTGTAGGTCATGCCCGAATACTCCGCAATCCCGTCGAAGCTCCGGGCTCCCTCCCGGAAGTCGAGGATCTCGGGAACCGAGAATCGGACGTTGTCGCCGCCCAGCCCGTCGGCCGACTGCCGGAGATAGACGAGCCGCTCCCCCTCACGGTGGGGCAACGGCTTGAGCAGGACGCCGCGAACCACCGAAAAGATCGCCGTGTTGGCGCCAATCCCGAGGCCGAGGGTGAGCACCACCGCCAGGGCGAAGCCGGGAGCGCGGATCAGCGAGCGGAGCGCGAAGCGAAGGTCGTTCGGGAACATGAGGTCCTCGTTCGGGGCTCGGACCCCATACAACGGGGGCGCGTGAATCCTTTCCCCGGCGCTGAACCCGGGGCGGATCCCTGGATGTATGGCGATCCGACCGCCGGAGCGGAAGCCCCGCGGGCCCCCTGCCGTACCGGACCGGTCGGGCCTCACCGTCCTACCGTGGGGGAGCACCCCCTTGGGAGGATCGATGATGATCGCGACACTACTGGCCGACCTCGGCCGCGACCTGAGACCGGCAGTCAGGGCTCGTCGTTCCGCTTCTCAGTGCCCGAGCTGGCCGACTTGGACCGGATGCTCCGAACCATCGACGGCGTCGTCGAGCATCGCACCAGGACGTTCACCCTGCTCGGCCAGGGCGACCCCGAAGAGGTAGTCACCGGCGGCGTCGGGGAAACGGGAGGCCGCTTGCCGGCCAACCGGTCGAGGCCGTACACTCCTGGCACCCTTCTCGGGGAGTTCCCTATGCGTCAATTCGTGATCGAGCGCGAGCTGCCCGGAGCTCACCGGCTGAGTCCGGCCGAGCTGAAGGCTATTTCGCGTACGTCGTGCGACGTGTTGGACCAGTTGGGATCGGACATCCGCTGGCTGCACAGCTACGTCGCGACCGACAAGATCTACTGTGTCTACGAGGCCGCCTCCGAAGACCTGATCAAGGAGCACGCCCAGAAGGGCGGGTTCCCGGCCAATCGGATCTCCGAGGTCGCCACCACCATCAGCCCGGCCACGGCCGAGCGAGTCGCGTAGACCCCACCTCCTGGGGCGGCGCAGCGCTGGGGCTCGAACCGGCGCGACGCTGCCGCCGGTGACTAGCTCGGGTCGCCGGTCCCCATCCCCCCCACCGGCCGCCGACCCCGATCGGCCCAGGCCGCCCAGAAAGGGACCAGCCATCCGACCATCGCGGCCCAGGCAAGAGCATTCAGGTCGGCCGGCGGCGGCGAGGCGATACTGCCCACGTAGATGAAGGTCAGCAACGCGATCAAGCTCCAGAACGCGTACCGGCCGCCCCGGTTGACCGGTCGGGTGGCGGCGACGTAGAGCCAGATCCCCACGATCCACATCAGCCCCTCGATGGCCACCGTAGCCACGGCCGAGTTCCAGAGCCCGAGGCCCAACCGGGCGCTGCCACCGGGATAGAGGGGGAGGTCCGGTCGATGGGTGATCCAGTCGAGCACCCAGTGACTGGTGGCCAGCAGGGCCACCAGCATCGCGCCCCGGGGGTCGCGACGCCCGGTGGCCAGCCGATAGATCACCCCGGCCAGGATCCCGGTGACCACGACCATCAGCAGACTGTGGGACCAGGGATAGTCAACGAAACGAAGAGCCGTGAAGCCATGGTCGCCAGGGGCCACCCGTTCGACACCGAGCAACAGCAGCACGGGCCAGATCAGGTCGGGAAGCTGGGCGGCGGCCATCAGGACGCCGAGATTGGTTCGGGGAGCGCGGCGTTTGACGCCCAACGCGAGAGCATAGTGTCCCAGGAACATGACGCCATCCTCCGAGGGATCGAAGAACCGACAATATGAGCCGGCGGTCGGCCAAACCGAAGGCGATCGGGGAGGCCCGTCCGACATTTGACGGACCTCCACCCCCGGGGCTACGCTTGGCCGGCGCCCCACGCCGGGGACCCACTGAACGGTCTGCCGATGGACGATGTCCGGTGGTTCGCGCCCAATCGATACTGCACCCTTCCGGTGCCCTTGCTCCGCGAGGCGGGCCTCCGGATCTCGCTCGAGGGCAACGCGCCCGCCCGACTGGCGCTCGCCGCCGACGGCACCAACGCGGTCCGCGGGTACGAGTACGCGGCTCGCCATCGGGTGCCGCTGGTCGTCTACCTGTGGGACCTGCCACCGTGGTGGCTGGGCCAGGGTCGGCCCGACTTGATCTTCTTCGCGGCCGGCCGGATTCGTAAGCTGCCCCGGCTGATCGGCGGCTACGCTGAACGACCCGGATTCCTGAGCCGGAATCGCTACGTGGCGCGCCGCGCCCTCCAGGTCTGGGCCCCCTCCCAACAGACCCTGGACGACCTCTTGGCCCGGTTCGAGGTGCGAGCGGAGCTGGTGCCCTTCTGCTATGACAGCGACCGGTTCCAGGCGCTCCCCGAAGAGACGGGTGGCGGCGATCCCGACGCGGCGGGCGAGCGGAGCGGTCCCATGGGTACCCCACCCGTCATCCTCTCGGTGTCGCGCCTGGTGCCCCAGAAGAACCATGCGACCCTGCTTCGGGCGGTCGCGGGACTGGGTCGGCCGGCCCGGGTTCGGATCATCGGCCACGGGCCCGAGGCGCCGGCCCTCCGGCGCCTCGCCCGGGAACTCGGGGTGAGCCTGGACCTCGCGGGGGGATGGACGTCGGACCAGGCCGTCGTCGAGGCCTACCGCCAGGCCGCGGTGGTCGTGTGCCCGAGCCGATTCGAAGGCCTCGGCCTGACGCCGCTGGAGGGCTTGGCCATGCGCCGTCCAGTGATCGTCTCCGACATTCCGCCCCACCGCCAGTTCGTCGGCGACGCGGCCCGATACTTCGATCCCGACGACCCCGCGACCCTGGCCCGACATCTCGCGGCGGCGCTGGACCACCCCACTTCGCCTTCCCCACCACCCCATCTGGCGACCCTCTCGATTCAGGCCTGTGCCGAGCGCTTTCACCGGCGCATCGCGGGGCTGCTCGGGGGCCCCTAGTCGGCTCGGCCGGTCGGGAGGCAACGATCGGCTGGCTGGGCGAGTCTAACCGATGTCGCCCGACTCGTCCGCCCACGCCGCCAAAGCCCGAAATGCCGAACCTAAGACTGGCCGTCCGCACGCTGACCCGGAGCCCCTTCGTCACCGCCGTCGCCATCGGATCCCTCGCCCTCGGGATCGGCGCCAACACCGCCATCTTCTCGCTGATCCAGCGGGTCATGCTTCAGTCGCTGCCGGTCGTGAATCCCGACGGTCTGGTCAACGTCCTGGCCGAAGGCCCAAATCCCGGGTCTCAGAGCTGCAACCAGGCCGGCGGCTGCGACGTGATCTTCAGCTACCCGATGTTCCGGGACCTCCAGAAGGGTCAGGACCTGATCACCCTCGCCGGGCACCGACTGATCGGCGCCGATCTGTCGTTCAAGGGCAAGTCGCTGAGCGGCGAAGGGGTTGCGGTGTCGGGCTCGTACTTCCCGGTCCTCGGGCTCAAGCCAGCGCTGGGGCGCCTGCTGGGCCCCGAGGACGACCGGACGATCGACGGCGACCCCGTCGTCGTGCTGAGCTACCGCTACTGGACCACCGAGTTGGGCGCGGATCCAGGCGTGCTCGACCAGACCATCCTGGTCAATGGCAAGGCCCTGACGGTGGTCGGCGTGGCCCCGGCGGGCTTCGACGGCACCACCCTCGGCTCCCGGCCTCGGGTCTTCTTACCGCTCACCATGATCGGCCAGATATCATGGCTCAAGGCGAGCGACGACCGAACCAGGTACTGGCTCTACCTCTTCGGACGCCCGGCCCCCGGCGTGTCCGAGGCGAAGGCGCTGGCCGCGGTCAACACGCTCTACCACTCGATCGTCAACGACGTGGAGGTCCCGCTCCAGAAGGGCGTCTCGGATCAGACCCTGGAGCGGTTCAAGAAGAAGGTGGTCCGGTTCACGCCCGGCAATCAGGGCCAGAGCGGCCTCCGGGCCCAGACCAGCACGCCGTTGTTCCTGCTCCTGGCGGTCACCGCGATCGTACTGCTGGTGGCCTGCACCAACGTCGCCAACCTGCTCTTGGCGCGAGCCGCCGGGCGGGCCTCGGAGATGGCGGTCCGGTCGTCGCTGGGCGCCAACCGGGCGACGTTGGTCGGACAGCTCCTGGTGGAATCGGCAATCCTCGCCGTGATTGCCGGGGGGTTGAGCCTCCTGGTGGCCGTGGGGACGCTCCGCCTCATCACCTCGTTCCTACCGCAGCAGCTGACCCAAAGCATCGACTTCGGGCTCGACGGACCGGTTCTGCTCTTCGCCGCCGGCCTGGCCCTCGGCGCCACCTTCCTGTTCGGGCTCCTGCCCGCGCTCCAGGCCACCCGGCCCGACCTCCTCAGCGTGATCAAGTCGGCCGCCGGGCGGGGCTCCGCCGGGCGGGGAGCGAGCCGGTTCCGGAACGCGCTGGTCACGGCCCAGATCACGCTCTCCATGGCGCTCCTCTGCTCGGCCGGGCTCTTCCTCCGGAGCCTGGCCAACGTGAATCGGGTGGACCTCGGAGTCCGCATCGACAGCGTGGTGAGCTTCGCGGTCTCACCGGGGCAGATGGGCTACGACTGGTCGCGGAGCGCGGCCCTATTCGAGCGGCTCAAGACCGAGCTGGCGGCGATCCCCGGGGTGACCGGGGTGACCAGCGCGCAGGTTCCGATCCTGGTGGGATGGAGCAACGGGACGGATGTCGATGTCGAGGGCTTCCAGGCCTCGATCACCACCGACGCCAACACCCGGACGAATGCGATCGGAACCGACTACTTCAAGACCCTGGGAATTCCGATCCTCCAAGGTCGGGAATTCACCGATGCGGACGGGCCCGGCTCGCCGCTGGTGGCCGTGGTGAACGAGCAGTTCGTCAAGCAGTTCAAGCTCGGCTCCGGCGCGATCGGCAAGCGGGTGACCGAAGGAAATCCGCTCATCCCCCACAAACCGGGTGACGGGCGGCGGGACTATCAGATCGTGGGCGTGGTCCGCAACTCCGCCTACAACCGGGTCAAGATGGACGAGCCCGAGCCGCTCTTCTTCAGCGCGGCGAGGCAGGACACCAACCAGACCCGCCTGGTCTTCTACGTCCGAACCCGGATCGCGCCCGCCTCCGTGGTCCGGGCCGTTCCGCCGCTGGTCGCCAAGCTCGACCCGAACCTTCCGGTGGCCGACCTCACCACCCTGCCCCAAACGGTGGAAGAGAACGTCTACCTGGACCGGATGATCAGCACTCTCTCCGCCGCGTTCGCCATCCTGGCCACCTTGTTGGCCGCGATCGGCCTCTACGGCGTCCTGGCCTACAACGTGACCCTCAGGACCCGCGAGATCGGGGTCCGCATGGCGCTCGGCGCCGACCGCCAGCGGGTCCAGACCCTCATCGTCCGGCAGGTGGCCTGGATGGTGCTGATCGGCGGGGCCATCGGGTTCACGGCCGCTCTCGGCATCGGCCGGGCCGCACAGTCGCTGCTCTATGGCCTGACGGGCTTCGATGCCGTGGCCTTCGTCGGCGCCGCCGCCGCCATCGCGGTGGTGGCGCTTGGTGCCGGACTCATCCCGGCCCGCCGCGCCTCCCGAATCCCGCCGACGGAGGCGCTCCGAGCCGAGTAACGCTCAGCGGCGGGAACGGGTGAACAAGGCCCGGAACCCCGCCGCGAACGCCGGCGCGAAGACACTCTCATGGATCTCGCCGGGCAGGACCCTCACGGTAAGGTCGAGGTTGGGGTCGTTCCGAAGCCGGAGCGAGCGGGCCAGCACGTAGACATCCGCCAGCATCCCGAGTCGCTCTTCACCGTCGCCCATCCCGATCCAGACCCGGGTCGGCCGGTCAAGCCGGCGGTCGTGGGTGGCCCGCTCCTCCCGGTTCACGGCCCGGTCGCGGAAGTCGAGGAAGTAGTCGTCCCACCAGATGGCCGGCGAAATGATCAGATAGTCGGTGAAGAGACCGGGCCGGGCCAGCAGCGCATGGGCCGTCAGCAACCCGCCCATCGACTTCCCGACCAGAGCTCGCCGGGTCGAATCGACCGGGTACCGCGCCTCCACCGCCGGGATCACCTCGCGGGCCAGGACGTCGAGAAAGGCGTCGGCGCCACCCGACCCGTCGTAGTCGACCGGCTTGAGGAAATGACGGGCTGGGTCGGCCGGGTGGAACGCCGTCGGCGTGTAGTCGCGAGTCCGGTTCGACTCCAACGGCGTCCCCGCCGCCTCGTTCTGGTATCCGACCCCGACGAAGTAGATCGGCGGAGTGTGGCCCAGTACCTCGTAGTTCGCTTCCATCGTGGCGACGGCCGGCAGGTTCCACTGGGCGTCGAGCAGGTAGATCGCGATCGCCCGCTCGCCCGGCTCGGCCTCGCGGAGCGGCTTCCGAACCAGGAGCCGATAGGCGATCCCGTTGACCGAGCGCGGAAGGTCGATTCGCTCGGCCCGGAACGGCACCTGGTAGGTGGTGTCCGGAGCCGATTGCGCCAGGGTAACGGTGGACGGGAGGATCAGGAGCAGCGACAGGTGAACGATGCGAATCATGGTCCGTCCGGACGAGAGGGATGGGGGCGACGAGTCGCTCCTTAGACAGACCGCTCGCCGCCAGGGTTGGCCGCGGCGATCGGCCCGACCGGGAGCCGGAGTCGACACCTAGACATTCTGCCTATTAACGGGTAGAGTGTCTTGGTATGCGCCGGCTCCGCCGCCTTCTCCGCCGCGACCGCTTCGAGCACGACCTCGATCGCGAGCTCGCCTTTCACCTCGAAGAGCACCAGCGACGGCTCGAGGCCGGCGGCCTGTCGCCCGCCGAGGCCCGCCGACAGGCTCGGCTGTCCCTGGGCGGGGTGGCGCAGGTGAAGGAGGCCACCCGCGACGTCGGGGCCGCCCGTTGGCTCACGGACTGGTGGGCCGATGTCCGCTACGCTCTTCGGGGCCTCCGCCGCGCGCCGGGCTTCGCGGCCGCCGCGATGCTCACGCTCGCCATCGGAATCGGCGCCAACACGGCGGTGTTCGGGGTCATCGACGGGCTCCTTCTCCGTTCCCTCCCGGTCGAGCGCCCGGCCGAGATCGAGCTGATCCGGCGGGTCGGCCTCGACGACGCCAACCATCGGGGCAACCGGTTCTCGGCCGCCGAGCTCGGCCAGTTCGCCGCGGCGCTGCCCGACTCCGCCCACCTCACTTCGTTCGCGCCCCGCTTTCGCCTCTACGCCACCATCGGCGATCTCCCGGAGACGGCGTCGGGCCAGCTGGTCGCCGGAAGCTGGTTTCCGTTTCTCGGCGTCCAGCCCGCGGTCGGCCGGCTGATCGGCCCGGGCGACGACCAGGGAGCGTCGGCCGCGCCGGTCGTGGTGCTGAGCCATCGCTACTGGACCAGCCGGTTCGGCCGCGATCCCGGCGTGGTGGGCTCGACCATCCGGGTCAACGGTGCCGCCGTCACCGTGATCGGGGTGACCGAGCCCGGCTTCTTCGGGGTGGCCACCGGCGAGACGCCCGACCTCTGGCTCCCCCTCGGCCTTCAGGCCGACCTGAAGTACCTCGGCAACGCGTCGGCGGACGATGCCGACTTCCTGAAGCCGTGGTGGCCCCAAGCGGGCATCCGGTGGCTCTGGCTCCTGACCCGCATCCCGGCCGGCCAGCCGGTGGCGTCGGTCGAGGCCCGTCTGGCCCAGGTCTACCGGGCGAGCCTCGAAGATCAACTCGCCGGCGCCGACTCCGCGACCCGGGAGTTCCGGCTCCGGGAACACGTGGCGCTGGAACGCGCCGATCGGGGCGTCTCCGGCCTTCGGGACCAGCTGGCCGATCCGCTGGTGGCCTTGATGATCACGGTCGGACTGGTACTCCTCATCACCTGCGCCAACCTGGCCAGCCTGCTCCTGGCTCGGAGCGCCGCTCGGCGCCAGGAGATGAGCATCCGGATCGCGCTGGGCGCGGGGCGAGCCCGCCTGGTCCGGCAGGTCCTGACCGAGTCGCTGGTCCTGGCGCTGCTCGGCGGCGCCGCGAGCCTGTTCGTCGCTCGGGTGGGTGCGGCGGCGCTCGTCCGGAGCGCCTCCGGGCCAACCACGCCGATCTCGCTCGAGGTACCCTTCGACGGCCGCTTGCTGGCCTTCGCGGCGGCGGTGTCCGTGCTGACCGGCCTCTTGTTCGGGCTGGCGCCGGCGCTCAGGGTCGCCGCGAGTCGGCCGTTCGGCGAGCTCCGTTCGGCGGGCCGGGCCGCCGCGGACCGGCTCAGGGCCGGTCGGGCGCTGGTCGCGGGACAGGTGGCACTCTCCCTCGTGCTGGTGGTGCTCGCGGCGCTCTTCGCCCGCACCTTTCATCACCTCACCACGCTCGACCCGGGTTACGCCCGCCAGGGGCTGCTCGCGGCGCGCTTCGACTCCAGGGCCGCCGGCTACCGGCCCGACCAGCTCCCCGCCCTGCACCAGCGCCTGCTGGACGCGGTCCGGGCCCTTCCCGGGATTCGATCGGCGAGCCTCTCGGCCTACGCGATCGGATCCGGCTCGTCGATGACCATGTCGTTCGACGTCCCGGGGAGGTCCCACGGCCCCGAGTGGGATCCGGACGCGCAGATCGAGTACGTCACCCCGGACTTCTTCGCCACGACCGGCATCCCGATCGTAACCGGACGGGCCTTCACACCTGCCGACCGGGACAGCAGCCGCCGGCTCGCGGTGGTGAGCCGCTCGGCGGCGCGGTACTTCTTCGGCACCGAGGCCGTGGTCGGACGGCGATTCGGCTTCGACGGGACGGCCAACCTGGAGATCGCAGGCGTGGCGGCCGACGCCCGGTTCAACTCCCTGACGGAGGAGCCGCCCAAAATGGTGTATCTGGCGGCGCTCCAAGCGCCTGAGGTCGTCATGTCCAGCGTCGAAGTGCGGGTCGACGGCTCGGCGGCCGCATTGGCCCCGGCGATTCGCCGGGCGATCGGCGGGGTGGACCGCTCGCTCCCGGTCCGGGAGGTCGCCTCGGTCGCGGATCTGCTCGAGCGGCAGTTGGCCGAGCGTCGGATGGCGGCGGAGATGGCCCGACTCTTCGGGGCCCTGGCCCTGCTGCTCGCGGCGGTGGGTCTCTACGGGGTCATGACCTACTCGGTGGCTCGCCGGACCAACGAGCTCGGGATCCGGATCGCCCTCGGAGCCGGGGCACGCGGCGTCCGCTGGCTGGTGCTTCGCGACACGCTCGGCATCGTGCTGGTCGGACTCGCGGCGGGCCTGGCGCTGGCGTGGCCCGCCGCCAACCTGGTCCGGGGGCTGCTCTCCGGCGTCTCGCCTCGCGACCCCGCGAGCCTGCTGCTCGCGGCGGGCGTCCTCCTGGTCGTGGGCCTCGCGGCCGGCGCCGTGCCGGCCTGGCGCGCCTCGCGGGTCGAGCCGATTCAGGCCCTCAAAGCCGACTGACCGCTCGAAGCCGGTGGAGGATCGCCACCGGAGTTAGGCAGCTCGCCGATCGCGGCGCTCAGGCAGAATCAGCGCCGTCAGGCCCCTGCCGATGGCACTGGAGCGCGCCCGACGGGCACCGGGCGATCTGGGCCTCGACCGCCTGGGCCGCAGCGGCCTCAGGCGCCACCCAGCGGCGCCGGGACACGTCGAACACGGTCGGGAGCCCCCGAACGCAGTTGCCCGAGTGAATGCAGACGTTCGGATCGAAGGTGACCACGATCTCGGGCGTCTCGTAGGTCTGGAGACGGTGGCTCATCAGCTGCTCACGCCGCCGTCGCCTGGTACCCCGCCTCGCTCACCGCCCCGACGATCTTCCCCTGGTCGACCTTGGCGGGATCGTACTCCACCTCCGCCCGCCCCATCCGCACCTCTTTGATCGTGACCCCGTCGAGCTCGGTGAGCGCCTTGTTGACCGCGTTCAGGCAGTGGCCGCAGCTCATTCCTTCGATCTGTAGCGTGAGAGACGCCATTTTGCGGAACTCCTTCTCCATCCGGCTCCCGTAAGAACCGTTCAAGTTGTTACTCCACAACAAGTTAGCGGAATTGCCCTCACGGGCATAGCTTCTGCTACCCGAAAATACGCCATGACCGGCCTCAACGTTCCCCAGACCCCGCCCGAGATCCTCGCTCCCGTCCTGGATCTCTCCTCCGGCGTGCCCGATCCCGTCGCGATCTCGACCTGGCACATGGCTCTGGGGAATCTGATCGGGGCGGAGGTCCCCCACCAGTTGTTCGGACTCTGGGTCTACTCCAGCCGGGGCGGCGCCGTGCTGCTCGGGCCGGAGGCCCTGGCCGAAGACCGGCTCACGCCACCCGAGCCGGATCCGTTCCTGTCCCAGGACCAGCTGTTCGAGCTCGAGGAGACGCTCCGCCGGGCGCAGTATGCCTCGGCCGTGGCCGTGCCGGTCACGGGCCAGGATCGCACCGTCGGGATCGCGCTCTTCGGGACCTTCGAGGCCGGGGCGTACGGGCCCCGGGCCATTCGCCGACTCCAGGGGCTCTCGCGCCAGCTGGCTCCGACGCTCGACGCCCTCGGCCGCTCGCTCACCGCGTCGGGCGGGGCCAACGCGATCACCCGGACCGTCGACCAGGACGAACTGCCCGCCACGATCGCCGAGGTCGCAATCAGCGCTCCGAGCGGGCCGGAGCTGGTGCGGCAGCTGAGCGGGCTCCTCCACACCCATCTGCCGCACGACCGGCTCGAGCTCCTGGCGTTCGCGAACGGAAACGGGCGGCCCTGCCCTTGAGCGGGCTGGCGCCTCGCCGGCGCTGGGGCGCGAACGCCGCGACTTGGGCCGACCTGGCCCGGTTGGTGAACGACTTCCTCGGGGCCGAGTCGACCGGCACGATCGCCGACCTCAATGCCGAAGCGCCGGGCCTCTCCTGGCCGGGCGGAACCAACGGGCCGACCCGGGTCGCGTCGATGCTGGGCGCCCGGCTCACCATCGGCGACGAGACCATCGGCCTCGTGCTCTTCGGCCACGCGGCCGCGGACGTGTACCGGCCGTCGGACGAGGAGCTCGCCCAAGTCGTGGCCCGGCTGGTGAGCGCCCGGGTGTGGGCGCTCCGGTTGGAGAGCGAGGTGCACGCGCTCCGGGGACAGCTGGAAGTCCTCCAGGCCCCGTCGCTCCCGGTGCTCCGCGCCGCGGAGGCGCTGGCCGGAACTACCCATCTGGGGGAGGCGCTGCACCTGGTGAGCACGGAGATCCGCGAGCTGATCCCGCACACCGGCCTTCGCTTCCAGCTTCGCTGGTCGGAGACCGAAGTCGTGGAGCTCACGCCCGACGCCATCCGGCCGCTCCACGATCTGCCGGTTCACTTGATCGAGACCCTGCCGACCCGGCCGGTGCTGGAAGGCGAGCGGCTCTGGACGGTAGTGCAGCATCGGGAGGGCTCGGAGCTGGCAGTCGCGCTCCGGGTGGCGGAACGGACCGTCGGCGCGATGGTGCTGGACGCGACCGAATTCGGCTCGCCGCGCGACACGGCCGCCGCCGCCACCCAGTTCGCCGGGGTCATCGCGCCCCACCTCGAGCTGCTACGCCGGAGCGCCGTCAAGCCTCCCAGGTCGGCTGCCGAAGCGGTCCGTCGACCGGGAGGATGAACCAGAAGGTACTTCCCTCCTCCGCGACCGATTCCACCCCCACCGTCCCGCCGTGCAACTCCACCAACGCCTTGGCCAGCGCCAACCCCAGCCCGGTGCCGTGCTGCCGGCGGCTGCTCGACGCATCGACCTGGCTGAACGCCTGGAAGAGCTTGTCGAGATCGTCCCGCCGGATCCCGATCCCGGTGTCACGGACCGCGACCCAGGCGGCGGCGCGGAGCTCCAGGCGGGGAACGTCTCCTTGGCGGCCGGCCGGCACCGGCAGGGGCACCCGGGTCAGGACCGCCGACACCGCCACCGAGCCGCCCTCCTCGGTGAACTTGGCCGCGTTCGACAACAGGTTGAAGAGGACCTGGCGGACCACCTGCCGATCGGCGTTCAGGTCGAGCGGCTCGGAGCCGACGTCCACGGTGCACCGCTGGCGTTTGACGGCCCGGAGGCTCTCGGTATCGGCGACGGCGGTCAGGATAGCCTCGCGGAGGTCGAAGCGGGCCAGGTGGATCGCCATCCGGCCGGCTTCGATCTTCGAGGCGTCGAGCACCGAGTTAATCAATCCCAACAGGTGGCGACCGTTCCGGGCAATCGACTCCAGATAGTCGCGGTCGACCTCGTCCAGGGCGTCGCTGGAGGCCAACATCAGGTCGGAAAATCCGATGATGGCGTTGAGCGGGGTCCGAAGCTCGTGCGACATGTTGGCCAGGAACTGGCTCTTGAGCGCGGTCGCCTCTTCCAGCGCCCGGTTCTTCTCGGCCAATGCCAGCTCGTTCCGGCGGGCGTCGTCGAGGAGCGCCGCCCGGTCCAACCCCACCGCCACCTGTTCCGCCAGCGCCTGGAGCGGCCCGAGGTCCTCCGCCACGAACGGGGCGCCGTCGATCCGGTTGTAGGCGCCCACCGTGCCGATGATCTCCCCCCGGGAGCGAAGCGGCACCACGATCGCGCTCCGGAGCTCGGGGGGCAGGCCCTCGACGTGGTGGTTGCGGGGGTCGGTGGTCATGTCCTTCGAGATCACCGACCCACCCTCGGTGACCGCCGTGCCGGAGAGCGAGCCCGCCACGGGCAGCAGTCGACCTCGGGCCGAGCGCAGCAGTCCATCGCCGGCGACGACCCGGAGGAAGTCGCTCACGTCCGACTTGAGGACCACGGCGCCGCCCTCGGCCCGGAGCAGCAGCCGGGCGACCCGGGCGATCTCGTCGAAGAGCTCGCTGGTGGACCGGAACGAGAGGAGGGTTCCGGCGATGCTCCGGAGGAGGTCGAGCTCGCGGTTCCGCGCGGCCGTGGCGGCCACCGCGTCGCGGAGCGCCACCTGGCGGCGGCGGGCGATTCGTCGGCCCCGCTCGAACGCGGCGATCCCGATCCCGCTGGCGACGAGGCCGAGCGGCCAGGCGACCCAGGAGCCGAGATCAGCGGCGGCGAAGGCGAGCCAAGCCAGCACGATCGCCGCCGCCGACAGCGCGAACGGATCGCCCAGCCGGCGCCACCGGGGCCGACTAGGGGTTGGCGGGACGGACGTCGAGCTCACTCACCGTTGCCCGGCGGGGCAGACCAAGCGCGCCGAGAATGGCTTCGGCCACGTCTTCCGGCCGGAGAATCCGGTCGAAATCGGGGCGAAGGGAAGACTGTCCCCGCATCATGGGGGTATCGACGCTCCCCGGGCAGACGGCGATGACCCGCAGGCCGTGCTTCCGGACCTCGAGCAGGAGCGACCGAGAAAAGCCGAGGACCGCGTGCTTGGAGGCACTGTAGGCGGTGGCGCCCGCCACGCCGTTCTTCCCGGCCAGGCTGGCCAGATTGACGACGTCGCCTCGGCCGCGCTCGATCATCCCGGGCAACACGGCCCGGGTGACGAGAAAAAGGCCGCGGACGTTGGTCTGGAAGGTGGCATCCCACTCCTCGACCGTGGTCTCGAGCAGGGGCCGCGGGATGAGGATGCCCGCATTGTTGATCAGGGTGTCGATCGGGCCGAGCGCTTCGGTCAGGTGGGCAACGAGCGCCTCGACCTCGGCCGGATCGCCGACGTCGGCCGGGCAGCCCGCCGCCCGGACACCGGCCTGAGCCAGCTCCGCGACGAGGGCCTCGACCTTCTCGCCGGTGCGGGCGGTGACACCGACCGCGTAGCCGTGACGACCGAGGGCGAGCGCGGTCGCGCGCCCGATGCCTTCCGTGGCGCCCGTAACGAGCGCGATGGGCTGGGACACGAGGGAAATGTGGGAGGGAGGTCGGGAGGACGGAAGGGCTGGATAGGGATTGGTGAGTAGTGAATAGGGAGTAGGGAGGGAGTAGGGACTGGGGAGTGGAAGGTGAGGAGGGAGGTGAGGAGGGAGGTGAGAGGGCAGAGATCCGTCGTACTCTCTCCTCCCTGCTCCCTGCTCACGACGCTCAATTCACTAGATTCCCGGTGTGTCCCTCGACCCCGCGATCTCGTTTCTCCTCACCTTGGGGCGAGCCCTGCACCAGGCGGGGTACGCCACCAACCAACTGGAGGAGCTCCTCACCGTGGCCAGCCGCCGGCTGGGGGTCGAGGGGCAGTTCTTCACGACCCCGACCTCGATCTTCGCGTCGTTCGGACAGGACGAGCACCAGCGGACCTTCATGATGCGCACCGAGCCGAGGCCACCCGATCTGGGCCGGCTGGTTCGGGTGACCGAGATCGCGAAGTCCGTGCTCCGCGGGAAGCTCACGCCGGCGGAGGGACGCGAGCGGCTCGGGTCCCGCCAGTCATCGACCACTCCGGCGGCCGCGGTGGTTGCCGGCTACGGCCTGGCGTCGGCGACGGCCGCCGCCTTTCTCGGGGGCGGGTGGGCGGAAGCGCGAATCGCCGCCCTGGCAGGACTCGTGATTGGGCTCCTGGCGGTGGCATCCACCCGATGGACCGGGATGGCCAGGGTCTTCGAGCCGCTCGCCGCCTTCGTCTGCGCCTTGGGCGTGGCGTGGCTCGCGGGGGCCGTTGGGACGTACTCCGTGCCGACCGCCACCCTGGCCGGCCTCATCGTGTTGATTCCCGGTCTCACGCTGACCAGCGCGATCGGCGAGTTGGCCACGGCTCATCTGGCGGCCGGCACCGCCCGGATGGCCAGCGCGTTCATGACCTTCATCGGGATCGGATTCGGGGTCGCCATGGGCTACCGGGTGGCCGCTCAGGCGGGCCATCCGGTCCACGCCGTGACGCCCGTGCCCGCGCCCGAGTGGACCATCTGGCCGGCCCTGCTCGGCGCAGCGCTCGCCTTCGCGGTGCTGCTTCGGGCCGAGCGCCGCGATCTGCCCTGGATCGCGGCGGCCGGGGTGCTCGCCTTTGTCAGCACCCGGCTCGGCACCTCTCTGCTCGGCCCCGAGCTGGGCGTGTTCTTCGGGGCGCTCGCGGTCAGCCTGGCGAGCAACGGGTACAACCGGATCACGGAGCGGCCGGCGGCGGTGACCCTCGTGCCCGGGCTCCTGATCCTGGTGCCGGGCAGCATCGGGTTCCGGAGCATCACGGCGTTACTCGAGAGCCAGGTGGTCTCGGGGATCGAAACCGCCTTCAGCATGATGCTGACGGCGGTGGCCCTCGTGTCAGGACTCCTGCTGGCGGCGGCGCTGGTGCGGGAACGGGTAGTGACCGAGGGGTAGGGACTAGGGAGTGGGGAGTCGTGAGTTGGGAGGGAGTAGGGAGTAGGGAGTAGGGAGTGGGGCGCTTTTGGGGCTCTTGCGTTTTGTGGGAGGCAGGAGGGCGAACGTGCTGGTTCCTTCACCGGTCGCGGGCGACCGGTGGGTCCGGGCCCGACATTCTGCACCGAGTTGCACTCCGGAGGGTGGGTTTCCTGGCGGGGGCGGTGGCACTCGCCTTGCCCTTGCTGGAGACGATGTCGATCACGATCGCGGGACTCGTCTCTTCCTGGGCCGACTGGTACGGCGACTCGACGGTGCTGTCGACGGCGGTCACGACGCTCCACCTTGGCGGCATGTTGCTGGGTGGGGGGCTCGCGATCGCCGCCGACCGCGCCACCCTCCGGGCCCTCCGGCAACGCCGGGGCCTGGCCGAGCACCTCGACGCCCTGGAGGGCCTGCACCGGCCGGTGCTGATCGGCCTCGGCCTCACGGTGGTGACGGGGATGGGGATGCTGTTCGCCGACCTACAGTCCCTGATCGGGTCACCGGTGTTCTGGGTGAAGATGGGAATGCTCCTGGTCCTCCTCGCCAACGGCGCCGGTCTTCGCTCGGCGGCCCGGAGGCTCCGGGCCCAGACCGCGAGCGATCGGCTCCGGGGACGGCTCCGCGCCACCGCGTACGCCAGCGCGTTCCTCTGGTTCGCCCTGCTGGTGTTGGGCGCCACCCTCCCCGCCGTCTGACGACCCCATGATCGGGACCCTCGTCATCCTCGCCCAGATCGGCGCGCTGGGACCGGCATCGGTGTCGGTCCGGCCGGCACCGCCGCCCGCCACGACCCTGGCGATCCGCCCGTTCGGCGCCACCCAGGATTGGAGGCCCGCCCCGCTCCGCGAGCTGGTGCCGGACTCGCTCCGTCAGCGTCCCCGGAAGCGAGCCTTCGAGTACAGCGACGGCTACCTGACCCGGCTCGGCATCCATCGCGCCGTGAGCTGGGCGATGATCCCCCTCTTCATCGGCTCGGGCTACACCGGTTTCCAGCTCAAGAACAAGGGACCCGACGCGGCCCAGTGGACCCGCGACATCCACGGGCCGCTGGCGGGCGCGACCGCCGCCCTGTTCGGCATGAACACGCTGACCGGCACCTGGAACTTGATCGAGGGATGGAAGAATCCGGAGGGGCGGAAGAAGCGCCTGATTCACTCCGCGCTCTTTCTCGCGGCGGGGGCCGGCTTCACCTACGTGATCGCCGCCGGCGACAACATCTACGAGTCGGGCAACGCCAACCACTGGCACCGCGACGTGGCGCTCACCTCGATGTCGCTGTCGGTGCTCAGCTGGGCCATGATGGCCCTCTTCAAGTAGCTAGCGGCCCGCCAGCGCCTCCAGCTCCGCCAGCAGTCGGCTCGCTCCCAGCGACCGGAACAGCTTCTCCGCCTGTCGGAAGCGATTCCGGGCCTCGTCCGGCCGGTCCAGGGCCCGGAGCGCCCGGAAGGCGATCGCCGCGCACTCCGCTTCCAGCAGCATGCTCCCCAGATCGGCCGCCACGGTCAGGGCCGGCTCCACCAGCGCGAGCGCCAGCTCGGGCCGCCGGAGCTCCATCCATCGCAGAGCCCGCACCCGGCTTACCTCGGCCACCCCCAGCGGGTCGTTGGCCGTCCGGGCGAGCGCCTCGGCCCGCTCCAGCTCGGGCTCCGCCAGGGCGAAGTCGCCCGTCGCGATCCGGGTCTCGGCATGCCCGGTCAGCATCAGGGCGAGGAGGAGGGAGTCACCCACCAGCTCCGCATGACGGACCGCCTCGGCGCCGGCCTCCTCCGCCCCGCGGAGGGCGCCCTCCTGACGGGCGATCAGGGCCAGATTGTGCATCGTCTCGGCCGCTCCCCGGCGATCGGCCAGCCGTTGGTACGCCAGCAGCGCCTCGCGATAGAGGCTCCGGGCCTCGCCGACCCGACCGTCGAGGTGGAGCGCCGAGGCCAGGTTGTTCGACGCTCGCGCGACCATCAGGGTATCGCCGTCGACCCGGGCGAGCTCGAGCGCGCCCTGCCAGTGCCGGGCGGCCGCCGGCAGGTCGCCCCGCTCCCAGGCGATCGCCCCCAGCAGGTTGAGGCATCGCATCCGGCCGTCATCGTCCGCCCGGGAGCGGAAGCTGACCAGGGCCCGACCGGCCAGGCTCTCGCCGTCGCCCAACCGCCCGAGGCGGGTGGCCGCAGTCGCGACGCCGAGGGCCACTCCGGGGTCGGTCGGGGCCGCCGGGGCGTCCGCCACGTACCGGTCCAGGATCTCCTGGTACCGGCCCGCGCCGAGCAGGGCTCGGAGCTCGCGGATGGGATCGGCGTCGGGCGTGAGCATCACGGCTGGGCGGCCTCAGTAGGCGATCGCGTACCGGCTGAAGGACGTCAGCTTGGCTTCGAGCTCGCTGGCATCCTCCACCTTGACGGTGCCGATCTTGACGAATGGGTCGCCGGCCTTCTCCTGGCGCCAGATGGCCAGCTTCTGCTCGATCTCGCTATCCGCGCCGTCGACGTGGCCGTCGTGGTTGTAGTCGCCCCCGACCTCGCCGTAATCGAGCTTGAGCTCCGCGGGGGTGCCGCTCCGGAAGGTGAGGCCCGAGGGGTCGAGCTGCACCAGCACCTCACCCTGGACCACTTCCATCGTGATCAGCACCGAATCGCCCGCGGCGAACGGCGTCCCATCCGGCCGCGCGGCGAGGGCGCCGCCCGGGATCTTGAGCTCCGCGAACTTCTCGCCCCGCTGGCCCTGCTGGTCCTCGAAGTAGATGAACCCCGAGGCGTCGCTCCCGACCTTGGCGTAGAACGAGGCGCTGGTGTTGTAGAACGGCGGCGCGTTGGCCGGGAGCTGGATGATGTTCAGGTCCAGCTCGGGCCGGGAGTCGCCCGGGGTCGGGTCGGTGGAGCTGGAGCAGCGGGCCAAGCTGGTCACCAGCAGGGCCGCGAGGGCTCCCCGGGCGATTCGGCGGAGGACGGTCGATCGGGTCGTCATTCGGCCTCACCATCGAGAATGCGTTGGAGACGAGGTCGCGAGATGCCGAGGCGCCTCGCGGCTTCGCTCTTGTTGCCGTCGACCCGCGATAGGGTCTCCAGCACGGCGGCCCGGATGATCGTGCCCAGCGGGGCCGGAAAGGGGAGCGCGCCGGGCAGGTCGCGCACCGGCGAACGAGTCAGGAGCTGGCCCGGCTCCAGCGTGCCCGGCGGCGAGAGCACGAGGGCGCGCTCGATCGCGTTCCTGAGCTCGCGCACGTTGCCAGGCCAGGAGTGGGCCCGGAGCTCGGAGCGCATCGGGGTGGAGATGACCGGAACCGGCAGGCCGTAACGACTCGCCACCTTGGTGAGGAACGTCTCGGCCAGGAGGTCCACGTCGTCGCCGCGATCGCGGAGCGGGGGAAGAACCAGGTTCACCACGTTGAGCCGGTAGTAGAGATCCTCCCGGAAATCGCCGGCCACCACGGCGTTGGCCAGATCCACGTGGGTCGCCCCGATCACGCGGATATCGATCCGCCGGGTGGTCTGGCCGCCGACCCGGCGAATCTCCCGGGTCTCGAGGGCGCGGAGCAGCTTGGGTTGGAGGTCGATCGGCAGACTCCCGATCTCGTCCAGGAAGATGGTCCCGCCGTCGGCCAGCTCGAACAGGCCGGGTTTGGCGGCCACCGCCCCCGTGAAAGCCCCACGCTCGTGACCGAAGAGCTCGCTCTCGATCAGGCTGGCCGGAATCGCGGCGCAATTGATCTCCACGAACGGCGCCCGGGCGCGGGGCGACTGATAGTGGATCGCACGGGCCAGCAGCTCCTTGCCGGTGCCGGTCTCGCCGCCGAGGAGCACGGTAACGTCGCGGATGCCGGCCACCCGGCGGGCATGGGCCAGGATGCTGAGCAGCGCGGGGCTCCGGCCCATGATGGCGTCGAACCCGTTGGTCCGGCGCTCGTCCTGGGCGAACCGCTCGGTCTCCCCCGCGGCGCGCGCCTCACGACCGATCCGGTCCAAGGTCCGGCGGAGAAGATCGAGGTCGTCCGGCAAGGCGAAGTAGTCGGACGCGCCCCGGGCAAGTGCGCCGACCGCCAGGCGATGATCGGCCGCCGCCCCGATCAGGTAGCGGGGACAGGCCGTGTCGCCGGTTCGCTCCAGCCAATCGAGCCCATCCGGCTCCGCACCGCCCGCCAGCACCAGACACGCCGCGACCCCGACCGGGAGGGACCCTCCCCAATCGGGGCCGCCTGACTCGGCATCCAATCCTGCCTCGTCCAAGAGGCCCCGGACCGACTCGCCGAAACTGGGCGAAAGCGAGACGACCGCGACGCGCACGGTCATCCCGTCACCGGATCAATGGTCATCCTTCCCGTCGTGATCGTGATCCTCGAAGAGCCGGAACGAGCGGCGGATGTTGTCCCGAACCACGCTTGCCAGCGGCTGGCCCGACCCGGCCTGCGCCGGGTCCACCAGCCCGCCGTTCACGGTGAACCATGCCCCCACGTCCACCTTGAGGGTGAGATTGGCGTCGACCCCGTCGGCGACCACCAGCGGCGGATCGAGCCGCGACTCCTGCTTGGCCGTCACGTCGCTGGCGAAGCTGAACGCCTGCCCGTCGAAGGTACCCGTCGCCATCACGCTCACCCCCATCAGCGCGGGGTGGGCGGCCAGGAGGTTCTGGTCGGCCGGAGTGCTCTCCAGCTGGTGGATCTTGAACTCCACTCCGCGGAAGGTACCCGAGTCGACCGGCACCGAGAGCACTCGTTCGACCCCGCCGCCGAGCGGGAGGTCTACCAGGAGCGGACCGACCGCGATCTCCTCGCAGCCGTCGGCGGCGGAGTGCTCCCCCTCTCCCGACCCGTCACTCGCCGCCGGCCCCGACGAGGTGCTGTCGTCGTCGATGCACACGGTCGACTCCACCCGCTTGAGCTCGATCTTCCGAAGCACCAGGCTCACTTGGTCGAGGACCAATGTGTGCCCAGCCACCGTCACCGACTCCGCCGCGGCTGCCCCCGGCGCCGCCGAGGCATTGAGTGCCGTGCCAGCGATCGAGAGAGTGATCTGCCGCCCGCCGGCCGGGCCCGTACCGGACGAACAACCGACGATCGCCAGGGTCGTTCCAACTGCGAAACCCGCATTTCGTACTCGTGTCAGCATGGCGACGCTCCCCCCGCATCCTTAAATATGTCTGCAACTCGGCCGGCCGCCCATCGGCCTAGCCGGACGTCCACCTGATTGAGCAAACGAGGTGCCCCGTGAATATTTCCTGTAAGACAATGTCATGAAATATCTTACGGGATCACGACTGCTTCTGAAAATGTATCGGCTCAAGCTTGCTTGCATCGAATCGTTACGCTTAGACGCCACACCCAGCCTGCTGGCGATCGCCCTGCTCACCGTCGCCCTGATCGCCGGATGCCGGACCGGGCCGGACTGTGGAGCCCGTTGCAACACCCTCGTCATCGCCGCGACCGGTGAGCCCTCGCTGCTCTTGCCGCCTTTGGTAAGCGAGACGGTGGGCCGGGACATCAGCGATCTCGTCTTCGAGCACCTGGCCGACCTGCCGAGCGGTGGGTCGCCGTCCGATCCAAGCGCCTATCGCCCGGGGCTGGCGGTGGCGTGGACCCAGCCCGATTCGAGCAGCTGGCGATTCTCGCTCCGGCCCGGCGCCCACTGGCAGGACGGTCAGCCGGTCAGCTCCTACGACGTCCGGTTCTCGATCGCGGCGTTCCGGGACTCGACGTTAGGCGCCCCCGCGGGGCTGGCCCTCGCCGACGTCGACAGCGTGGCGATCGACGGCGACTCCGCCGTGGTGGTCCGGTTTCGGCACCCGCGGCCGGACGCTTTCTACGATCTGGTCTGGAACGTCCGGATCATTCCCCGCCACGTCTGGCAAGCGCTGGCGACCAAGGACTGGGCGGTCGACACCGCGATCGCCCGGCTGGTGGGGTCGGGACCGTTCAAGGTCACTTCGTGGACGCCGGGGCAGTCGCTGAGCCTGGAACGGGTCCTGACCCACCAGGACGATCCCTCCGAGATCCGGCGAGTGATCTGGCGGTTCGCGGGTGACCAGGACGCCGCGCTCAATCTGCTGCTCTCTCACGAAGCCGACCTGATCGAGGCCGCACCGGGCCCCGACACCCGCCGGCGCGTGGCCGGCGACTCGTCGCTGGTGCTCGTCCCGTATCCGTCGGCCGTGTACGGCTTCGCCGGCCTGATGATCCGGACCCCCAACGGCCGGCCCCATCCGCTGCTGGCCAACCGGGCACTCCGCCAGGCGCTGACCGAAGCCGTGGACCGGAGCGCCCTGATCCACACCGTGATCGGCCCCGATGCGGTGGTGCCGCCGGGGCCAATGTCGCGGGCGCTCTGGATCTGGGACGACGCTATCCATACCCTGCCCTATGACACCGCCGCCGCGAAGAGGACGCTGGATTCCCTCGGGTGGGCACCCGGCCGTGACGGGATCAGGCGCCGCCGGGGCCGAGCCCTCTCGCTCGGCATCCTGGTGCCCGCGACGAGCGCGGCCCGCCGGAACCTGGCGCAGGGGATTCAGGAGATGTGGCGACGGGTCGGCGTCGAGGCGACCATCACCGCGGTGGATTTCCCGGTGTTCCAGGAACGGCTGACCCGGGGCCGCTACGACGTAATGATCGGCGCCTGGCTCGATGAGCCCAGCCCGAAGAGCCTGGCCGATCAGTGGGGCCGATCGGGGTGGGGCGTCCTAAACTACGGGCGGTACACCAACCCGACCGTGGATTCGCTCATGGATCTGGCCTCGAGCACCGTGGACCGGGCTCGGGCGAAGGATCTCTGGCGCGCCGTCATGGACTCGCTCAACGCCGACGCGCCGGCACTCTTTCTCTACACCCCGACCAATACCGCGATCGCGGCCCGGAGGATCGCGGGCCTGACCATCGACCCCTTCTCCTGGCTGGCGACGCTCCCGTCGTGGCGCCTGGTGAACCGGTGACGGCCGGCGCCGCGATGGAGCCGCATCCCGCCTCGTCGGTCCTCCTGGTGCGCGACACCCCGTCCCGGGAACCCGGCGTCGACGTGTTCATGGCCCAGCGCCACGTGAAGTCCGCGTTTGTCGGCGGGGCGTACGTCTTTCCGGGCGGCCGCGTCGATCCGGAGGACGCGGTGGAGGCCGCCCTGCTCGCCGGTCTGGACGAAACCGAGGCCAGCCGCCGCCTCGGGCTGGCCACGGGCGGCCTGGCCCACTACGTCGCCGCGATCCGGGAGAGCTTCGAGGAGGTCGGCGTGCTCCTCGCCTACGACCGGACCGGAGCCCTGTTGGATCTGGCCGATCCGGCCCGGGCCGAGCACTTCGAGGGCCTCCGTCACCGGCTCAACGCCGGCGAGACGACGATCGCGGAGATCGCCCGCGGCGAATCGCTCCAGTTGGCGGTCGACCGGCTCGAATACTGGTCCCACTGGATCACGCCGCTCGGCGAGCCTCGGCGGTTCGATACCCGCTTCTTTCTCGCCCGGGCGCCTGAGGGGCAGGTGGCGGCTCACGACCGGCACGAACTGACCGGATCGGCCTGGGTCGCCCCCGGCGAGGCCATCGCCCGGGCGCTCCGGCACGAGTGGATGGTGATCTTCCCCACCCTGATGAACCTGAAGGAGCTGGGCCGGCACGGGTCGGTCGACGCGGCGATGGCGTGGGCCCGCCGCCAACCGCTACCGCTCCGGGTCAACCAGCCCAGGATTTACCGAGATCGGGTGGTCCTGCCGGGCGACGACGGGTACGAGCAGGGGGCGCCGGACATCAGCGGCGCCGATCCGGACGTCTTCGAGCGATCGTTCGAGCCGTGAGCTCCGACCCGACGCCGACGGACCCGACCGGCTCCGACGCACCGATCGGGTACGACCGAGTGATCCGACTCTCACCCCGGGTGCGGCGCCTCACCCAATCCAACCCCGGGCCCTTCACCGGGCCCGGCACCAACACGTTCATCGTGGGCGGCGCCCAAGTCGTCGTCCTGGAGCCGGGTCAGGCACCCGATGACGCCCACGTCGAGCAAGTGGCCCGAGCGGTGGGCGACGCTCGGGTCGTCCTGGTTGTCCCGAGCCACGGGCACGAGGACCACTGGACCCTCGCCCCTCGTCTGGCCAAGCGGCTCGGCGCACCGGTGGGATTCCTGGATCCGAAGGCCCCGTTCCGAGTCGACCGGTTGCTTCGCGACGACGAGGTGTTGGCCCTGGGCGACACCCATCTCCGGGTGCTTCACACGCCTGGTCACACGCCCGATCACCTGAGCTTCCTGCTCGAGGAGGAGGGAGCCCTCTTTCCCGGCGACCACGTCATGGGATGGTCGACCTCGATCATCGCGCCGCCGGAGGGCGACCTCAGGGCCTACCTCCGATCGCTGGATCGGCTCCTGGGCCGGACCGGTCTCCGAGTGGCTCATCCGGCGCACGGGGCCGCGATCCCGGATCCCTACTCGCGGATGCGGGAGCTCTACGCCCATCGCGAGGCTCGCAGTCGCCAGGCGCTCGCGGCCCTTGCCGCCGGCCCTCGCCGGATCGGCGCGTTGGTCGAGGAGATCTACGCCGACGTGGATCCGGCCCTGCATCCGGCGGCCGCGCAGTCGCTGGCGGCCCACCTGCTGGCGCTGGAGGCTGAGGGCCTGATCGAGCGCGCGCCCGAGTCGGAGGGCGTCGCCTGGGAAGACCTGCCATGGAGCCGGGTCGAACGGAGCGAGCCGTGATTGCGGGGGAACGAGCCGGTCGGAGACGAGCGCGGGGCCCGGGAAAGGGGGGGCCGGTTGGGTCGCTCGCCGCCGGCGGCCGTTCACTATCGGGGCGGCAGCCAGCCTTGCAGAAAGCCGTCGAGCTGGCGCTCCGCTTCGTCCGGGTCGACTCCGTAGCGCCGTCGAACCAACGCCCCGAGTCGGACCCGATCGCCCGCGATCGCATCGAGGTCGTCGCTGGTCAGGCGAGGCCAGCGTTCGCGAGCCAGGACCCGGAGGTCGTTCCACGCACCCGGAAGCCGGGGCGACCCCGCATTGGATCCGTCGACGGTGGTCATGCTCACCTCCCGTACCCTGAACGACAAAGGCGCGTGAGACGACTCTCGTCTCGACGCGCCTTCGGACTCACGGGGCCGAACCCCGCCCGTCCAAGGAACCGGCTATCCCGCCACCGGGTTTGGCCAAACTATCCGGTTCGTCTCCCAGTGTCAATCGCCGAAAACGCGTCGCCCTAGTTCGTCGCCATCAGCACCTCCAGCTGGGCCCGGAGGTTCGCGAGCGTTCGGGACCGAAACGCGCCCTTGGTGGCCTCGAGCACCCGGATCGTCTCCTCGATCGCCGCCCGGAGCTGGAGGCCGCGGGGACAGTTGACCATCTCGCAGGGGTGGGCGGACCCGGGCCGGCCGGAGAGCGCTCGGCTCATTTGCTCCAGGTCGGTGAGCGAGCCCATCACATTGCGGAGGGTGAGCGCGAGAAACGCGTCGATCGGGGGCCGGGCGACCGCGACCGGATCGCTCCCGGCCCGGACCGTCTTCAGCTCGTGGCGCCATTCGCTGAGCCGGTCCTCCACCTGTCGCATGGCGGTGAACGATCGAAACCGAGCCGTGGCGGTCTCGACCCGGGTCAAAAGCTCGGTGAAGGCCACCGGCTTGACGAGGTAGGAGGCGACCGGCAGCTCGATCGAGGCGATGGCCGACCGGGTCGACGGATACGCGGTGACGATGATGATCGGCAGTCCCCCGGCCCGCTCCGCGATGCGACGGACCAGGGCGAGGTCCTCGTTGCCCGGCATCTCGAGATCGCTGATTAGGAGGTCGAAGGACGCCTCGTCGAGGCGGTCCATGGCCTGGAGACCGTCGGAGACCGTCTCACAATCGAAGCCTTCACGCCGAAGCAGGTCGGCGGTCGAGTCGAGGAAGGTCGCTTCGTCGTCGGCCAGCAGAATCCGGCCCCGGGTGGCGGGTGGCGACATCGTGGTCATCGGTGGTCCTCTCGGTGGTGAATGGAAGCTGCGCCCGGATTTCGGCCCCTCCGTCGGGCGGGCTCAACACTTCGATGCGCCCCCCCAGCGCGTGGACCGAGCGGCGAACGATCGAGAGCCCGAGGCCCATCCCTCCGGTGGCCAGGCCGCTCTTGGTGCTGTAGAAGTCGGTGAAGATCCGCTCGCGCAGGTCGGCGGGGATGCCCGGTCCATGGTCGCGCACCGTCAGCCAGCAGACTCCAGCCTCGGTCCACGCCCGGACGGCCACGGAGGTGCCCGGGGGCGACGCCTCCACGGCGTTCTGCACCAGGTTGAAGACGATCTGGCGGATCAGGGCGTCGGGCAGCGGCAAGACGGACGACGCGCCGTCGGTGTCGGTCTCGATTCGGACGTTGGCTCGCCGGTTGACCTGGTTGAGCAAGCCCACGGCGTCCGATACCGCGATGCCGATCGCTGTCTCAGCAGCGTCGTCGCGCTCGGCTCGGTAGAGGCCGTAGAGCTGTCGGGTCACGCTCGCGATCCGGTCGATCTCCCGTTCGATCGCCCCGACGTACCGGACATAGGGGTGGTCGTCGGGCACCGCATCCTTGATCAGCATGAAGGAGTTCTGGATCCCGGCCAGCGGGTTGTTGATCTCGTGAGCGACCCGGGCGGCCAACCGCCCCATCGTGCTGAAGGTGGCCAGCTCGCGCAGGGCCCGCTCGGCCCGCTCCCGGTCGCTCACGTCGCGCGCCTCGACCAGGATCTGGACGACCCGTCCCTGCTCGTCGCGAATCGGCTGGAGCGAACACTCGACGCTGGCCCGGCGGCCGGCCGACCCGCTCAGCTCCTCCTGGTACGGCACGGTCTCCCCGGCCGCGGCTCGTCCGCACGCCTTCCGGAGCCGGGCCTCGCGGGCCAGCGAGCCCTGCCACCAGGGAGTATTCCAGATCCGACGGCCGCGAACCGTCTCGAGTCGGGTCTCGGCAAAGGCCAGCGCGGTCCGGTTCACCTCCAGCAGGCGATAATCGAGGTTGAGCAGCATCTGGAGCTGGAAGGCGCTGTCGAACATCGCCCGGAACCGCCGTTCGCTGGCCCGCAGGGCCTCGGCGGCGACATGACGCTCGGTGATGTCGGCGTAGATGCCGAGGACTCGCGAAGGCTCGCGGAAGGCGTGCCACTCGACGACGCGAGCCCGGTCGACGATCCAGTGCCAGGTCCCGTCCGCAGCCCGGATTCGATACTCCATCGTGAGCGACTCGGTCCGGCCGGCGAGGTGGTCGCGCAGGGCGTCGGCGACGTGAGGCTGGTCCAGCGGGTGGATCAGCGACTCCCAGGCGACCCGGGTGGGCAGTGGGATCTCGCCAAATCCAAGGGCCCGCCACATTGCCGCCCGGCGCATCGGGCCGTCGGGCGGCGCCCATTCCCAGACCCCGTCGGTCGCGGTCTGGAGGGCGTGCGATACCTCCGTCTGTTCGGCCCGCCGGGCCAGGTCCCAGGAGCGCTGGGCCAACCGGAGGCTGGCCCCGAGGAGCCCGCTGACCAGGATGCCGAGGAGCAGAATGACGGTCGGCAAGGTTGATCCGTTGGCGGCCAACATCTGCTCGGTGGGCCGCACCGTCACGGTCCATGAATTCGACCCCACGGCCATGAAAGTCTGGCCCGCCTGGCGGTCGTTCCGGCAGTGGTCGTCGGGCGACGCCCGGAGCACTCGGCCGGCGGTGGCGACGGTGACGCAGCCGTAGCGTCCCGTTTCGTCCAGGGTGGCGGCGAAGAGGCGATGCAGGTCGAACAGGCCCAGCACCCGACCGCGGCACCTGCCGTCCAGACACGCCGCGACCCGGACGGTGAGCTGGCGGCCCTGGTCGACCAGGGAGGCCGACCTCGGGTCGTCGAGGTACCGGAGGCCGACGACGGTATCGACGACCGGATTGCCCAGGTCGGCGACCTGCCGAGCCAACGCGCCGTCGCGAGTGAGATCCGGCACCACTCGGACGGCCCCGCTCGGGTCGGTCCAGACCACGGCGCGATAGGCCGCGACGTCGCGGACCATCCGCTCCGCGTCGGTCGTCCACTCAGCTCGGGTCAACTGCCCGGTCCGGGCGGCGAGCCGTCCGAGCGACTTGACCAACGCATCGATCCGAATCCGGAGCGCCTGCCGGACCGCCACCGCTTCATGGACCAGTTGCTGGTTGAGCTGCTCCGAGTCGCGGCTGACCAGCGCTCGCCAGATCAGGATGGTCGCGGTCAGGCAGGCGATGGTGACGGCGGGCGCGAACCACCGAGGCAGAGTGGCGACCGGTCGATCGGAATCCCAGGCCACGGCCACGATGCTGCCGCCGAGGGCGGAGAGTGCGAGCGCGCCAAGGGGTGAGCCACCCGCGACGCCGCCGCTTTGGAAGGCGGCCAGCATGCCGGTGGCGTATCCGAAGATGACCGCGCCACCGAGCGCCGCCACGGTCGCGCCGAAGACTCCGGCGACGATCGCGACTGCACCGCTCCCTCGAGCGCCCACCAGCGCGACGAGGCTCACTCCCGCGAAGAACAGGCCGAGCGCGGAGGAGGCCGTCATCCGACCGGGAAAGCGGGCCCCGTCGAGGATCGGGCCCAGACCGCCGAGCAGCACGCGATCGATACCGAGGTCGACGCCGCTCACGAACTGGAAGAGAGTGAGTCCACCGACCAACGCGGCGATCATCCCGCCGGCCAGCGCGAGGCCGCGCCGCTTCCAGGCGAGTGCCAGGAGCGCCAGCCCGGCGCCGACCAGCCCGACCGCCTCGTTGGGATAGAGGGGCGATTGTGCTCCGATCGCCAAGCCGCGGATCGGCGGCACGACCCAGGAGACCAGGGCCGCACCTCCGACCATCAGCAGGATCCAGGCGGTCCACCCGACGAACGCGGGCACCACCCGATCGAACGATTCGTGGTCCGGGCCCGTCATGGTCACCTCGCCATCATGTGCCGCACCTGATCCGGGGACGTCGCCCGAGACTCCCCGTTGCACCGGGACGCATTCCCGGTCGGGGACTTGTTTTCGCAGTCTTGCGAGGTGCCGTAACCCGTCTTACGTTGGTCGGCGAGGGACAGCTCGGTCCGGTGTGTCGACCGGATCAGCGTCACGGACGAAGCAGCGGGCTTCGTTCGATGAAGGCGCGATCGATTGCCCAGGGAGGGCATGTCGGTCGCGCCTTCTTGTCTTCAGGGGCGCCCGGCTCCGGGTCGCCAAGGAAGGAGCGACACGATGCGTACTCACGAAATCACCATGGCTCTGGGTTCAGCCGGCTTCTTGGCCGCGACGGCGCTGGGGGCGGGATGGAATGCCCGGATCAGCCCGAAGGGTGACTCGGGCATCAGCGGGTCGGCCACGATCGAGCAGGCCGGGGGTGGCGCTGCCGGCTCGGCGGCCACGCCGGCCGCGGCGGCGGCACCGGCGTCGTATCAGGCGACGGTGAGCGTCACCGGGGCCACGGCCGGCTCCACCCTCGCCTGGCAGGTCCAGGAGGGTCGCTGCAGCGCACCGAGCGGGGCGGTCGGCTCCGGGAGCGCCTATCCGGCGATCAAGGTGGACGACCAGGGCGCCGGCCAGGCCACGGCGAAGGTCCCGGCCGAGCTCGATCCCACGAAGTCGTATTCAGTCTCCGTCAGCGGGGGCGGCTCGGTCCTCGGCTGCGGCGACTTTAGCGGCGGCGAGTAGGGAATCGGCGGGCCGGTCGTCAACTCCCCCTGGCGACCGGCACGCTGCCGGAATGGTCGGTGGGCCGTCCTCACGGACCCGTCGCGCCGGGGTCGTCCCGGCCGGCGGCCCACCGCCCATCTCCGGTGGCGCAACTCCGCCAGCCTCCGGTGTCCCCCGCTGTGCAAGAGAAGCGGCCGGAGCCGTCGAAGAGGATACAGCATTCCGAGGGAGTTCCCATGAGTATGCGTCTCTTTGCCGCGACGGCCGGTGCCGTCAGCCTCCTTTCCGTGGCCGTGCTCACCAGTTGGCACGCGACCATCAATGCGGTCGGCTCCTCCGGCATCAGCGGCAGCGCCGACATCGAGCCGGCGATGGCGATGGCCGGCAAGAAGGACGACGGGACGTCGTATCGGGCGTCGATCACAATCCTCGGCGCCAAGCCCGGCTCGGTTCACCACTGGCACGTGCACAGCGGCAAGTGCGGGTCCAATGGCGGCGTCGTGGGCCCGGCCAACGTCTACAAACCCATCACGGTCGACAAGATGGGCGGCGGCTCGGCCTCGGCCGTGGTGCCGGTCAAGCTGGACCCGAAAGCGGACTATCACGTGAATGTGCATGCCGCCGGCGGCGACGACGTGGTGGCGTGCGGCGATCTCGCCATGTCGGGAGACATGGGACACTAGGCTTCCCCCGGAGATTCCGGTCCGGTATCGCGTCGGATCGCCCCCTGGGCCGTCCGCCCTCACCGCCTGGTGAGGGCGATGCCGAACCGGATCTCTCGGAAGCGCCGCCGAACCAGGGTACCCCCGCCCGAGAAGCCTCGGGGTCGTAGTCACCGAGGCAGGCCATCCCATGAATCCGCGGGATCACCTCCGGAAAGCAGACCGCCTGGCAACCGAGACGGCGCCGGGCGGTCGGGAGCTTCGGGAGCGGCAGCCTACGCGGTCTTCCGCCGCCCGGGCTTCGCCCCCGCCCCCTTCTTCCGGGCCGGAAGCTCGAAGGACGGATCGAAGAGATACTCGGGGTCGGTCTTCCGGGCCGCCGCCGCCGCTCCGTCAGGCTGCCGGTACACGTACCGGTCGCCGCGGAAGTTCCGGAGCACCACCTCATCCTCGCTGAAGCTCTCCACATAGTCCGGCACCAGCGGCACCTTCCCGCCGCCGCCGGGCGCGTCGATCACGAAGTAGGGGATGGCCAGCCCGCTGGTCCAGCCCCGGAGCGCCTTCATGATCTTGAGCCCGGTCCCGACCGAGGTCCGGAAGTGCTCGGCCCCGGCCACCTGGTCGGCCATGTAGAGGTAGTAGGGCCGGACCCTCGCCATCAGCAGCTTCTGCATCAGGCGGACCATCACCTCGGGGGTGTCGTTGATCCCCTTGAGGAGCACGGTCTGGCAGCCGAGCGGGATGCCGGCGTCGGCCAGCATGCCGAGGGCCTTCACGGCGGCCGGAGTGAGCTCGCTCGGGTGATTGAAGTGGGTGTTGATGAAGAGCGGATGGAACTTGTGCAGCATGTCGCACAGCTCCGGCGTGATCCGCTCCGGCAGATGACAGGGAATCCGGCTCCCGATCCGGATGATCTCCAAGTGCGGGATGGCCCGGAGCCGGGTGAGGATCAGCTCCAACCGCCGGTCAGAGAGCATCAGCGGGTCGCCGCCCGACATGATGACGTCGCGGATCTCGGTGTGCGCTTCCAGGTACTGGAAGGCCGACTCGAACTGCGACATCGGGATCTTCTCGGGGTCGCCCACCTTCCGACGCCGGGTGCAGAAGCGGCAATAGCTGGCGCAGACCGGCGAGACCAGGAACAGGGCCCGGTCGGGGTAGCGGTGGGTGATGTTGGGGACCGGGCTGTCCGCGTCTTCGTTGAGCGAGTCGACGATCCCGTCCTCGATCTCCAGCTCCTGGATGGTGGGCACATACTGCTGCCAGATCGGGTCGCCCGGCTCCTGGATCAGGTCCACCATCGGCGGGGAGATCCGGAACTCGAAGTTGTCGACCGCCTGCCGGAGCCGGTCGATCTGGGGGAACTGGTCCGGCCCGAACCGCTCGGCCAGCGACTCGAGGCTGGCGATGGACCGCTGACGCAGGAGCTCCTGCCAACTGGACATGGGGATCCTACCTCGTTCCCGAGAGACGCCAGCCTTCGACCTGCTTGGCGAAGGTCACCCGGTCGTCACCGGGGGCGTAGAAGCCGGGGATGGTGGCGGCCAAGTGGTAGCCGCGGCGCTCGTAGAAGGCCCGGGTCCCGGCATAGTCGGCCCGTCCCGAGGTCTCGACCAGCACCAGCCGGGCCCGGCCGGCGATTCGCCGCTCCATCTCGTCAAGCAGGGCCGACCCCGAGGCCGCGACCATGCCCGGCCGGATCGACGACGATCCAGTAGAGGTCGAAGGTGCCCAGCGTCCCGGGCGTGTGCCCCCAGCTGGCCCATCCCATCAAGGCGCCGTCGACCTCGACCCCGGCATGCTCGTAGTCGGCGTCGATCCGCCCATCGGGTCCGGCGCCGGCGGCCAGGTCGAAGACCTCGAGCGCCACGGGGATCTCGTCCTCCCGGAACACGCCGACGCGCCCGGGTCATCGCTCTCGACCGCGGCCCCGGTCGGCCGGCGACAACGGCCGGAGCTTCACTACGGTCTCCGCGGTACCGGTCACGCCCGAGATCTTGAGGTATCTGCTCCTCGGCGGCGCGGCGCCGCTGCGACGCGGTGGAGCGCTTCGTCGAGCATCTGGAGGACCAGCGCGTCGGGTAGTCCCAACCGCGGGCCGGCGGCCATCCGGCCAGGCCGGCGTCGTCGGAGATGTCCGGATTGGGATTGACCTCGAGCACGTAGGGCTGGCCGTCGGCGGCGAGTCGCATGTCGACCCGGCCGTATCCGCGCGCCCCCCGCCAGCAGCTCCCACGCGTGGCGGGCGATCGTCGCCGACCTTCTGCTCCAGCTCGGGCTCGAGCTCGGCTGGGCACACCGGCACGGTGGCCAGGTCTTCCTCGCTGCCTTCGATCCCACTTGGCGGCAGTAGGTCACGATCGGCCAGGCTGCCCTTGGGCATTTCCCGAAGTTCGATCTCGGACATCGGCAGGCATCTCGCGGCCGACGAACCCGACGTTCAACTCCCGGCCCGGCACGTACTCCTGGACCAGGACACGTCCTCCCAGAGGGCGGTGGCCTGGCTGAGCCGCTCCTTGAGCGCCTCCGGGAGTGCAGACGGCCTTCGTTGTCGATCCCGACGCTCGCATCTTCCCCCGACGGTCTTCACGATGGCCGGAAAGCGAAAGTCGGCGGCGAAGCGTTGCCCTGCGACCAGCGCAAAGGCGGGGACCGGGACGCCGTCGGCCTGGAGGAGGGTGTTGGCGACGTGCTTCCGGTGGGCGATCGTGATCGCCCACGAGCCGGCAGCCGGTGAACGGCACCCGGGTAGCTCGAGGGCGGCGACGACGTAGTCCTCGTACCGGGCATCGCCGTTGACCCCCTCACAGAGATTGAAGATCGCGTCCGCCCGCTGGACCCGCTGCGAGCCAGCGGACGTCGCCCAGGGCGACCGGGATCAGGTCGTCGTCGTGGCCGGCGCGCCGAGGACGCGGCCCGGACCGTCCTGGACGTTGTCCAGGACGGCCGCGACGTCCTGCGGAGTCCCACTCGCTCGCTGCCGGCGTCGTAGACGATCGCGACTTTCATGCCGCAGCCTCGGTGCGCCGAGGAACTTCCCGCTGATCCGGCGCCAGGCGATGTCGGCGACGGTCTGGATCAGACCGTCGTAGGACATTCCGGCCGCGCGGGCGGCCTTCGGGAAGCAGGAGTTGTCCCGCGGATCCGGGAGAATGCCCGGGAGCGGATTGACCTCGACCACGACCGGGCTGCCGGCGGCGTCGCAGCGGACGTCGACCCGGCACCAGTCCCGGCAACCCGAGCGCGTTGTACGCGGCCAGGGCGACCGCCCGGATCTCGCCGGCGAGGCTCCTCGGGAACGCGCGGCCGGGCATTCGAAGATCTCGAGCGGCCGGTCGGGAGTGTCCCAGATCCACTTGGCCTCGTAGCCGTAAATCGGCGGAGCGCCGTAGGGGAGGTCCTCGAACTTCATGCCGACGAGCGGCAGGCAGCGCGCCTCCGGCGCCGTTCCCCAGGATCGCGACCGTGAACTCCTGGCCGGGAGGTAGGTCTCGATCAGCACCGGCTGCGGCGTAGACGTCGAGCAGCTCGCCCACCTCCGGCACGAGCTGCGCCCGGGTGGTGCACAGGCTCTGGACGGTGATCCCCTTGCCCGACCCCTCGCAGGCCGGCTTCACGAAGAGCGGGAACGGCAGGGTCACGTTCGCGGGCGTCGGCGCGGGTATCGGCCATGATGAACGGGCCGTCGGCACGCCGTGGTGCGCGAGGATCTCCTTGGCCGCGGCCCTTGTGGAGCGACAGGCTCAGGGTCGAGCGGGTCGGAGGCGTGGTAGGGCATGCCCGAGGAACTCGCAGATGGCCGGGACGTGAGCCTCGCGGTTCGGGCCGTAGAGTCCCTCGGCGATGTTGAAGACGAAATCGGCTGGGCGGCCATGAGCTTCCGGGGAAACTCGTGGTCGGCTTCGAGGCGGATCACCTTCGCCGAGCCTGGAGCGAGCGCCTGTTCGACCGCGTCGATGGTCGCCGGCTCGTCCCACTCCGCATAGAGGTCGGGCTGCGGCAGGTCCGAACGCAGATCGCGGCCGGCATGAGGAACGGTGGAGCTATCGTCCGGGGAAGCGCTGGGGTCAGCAGAGGCGTTCGAGTCGCCCGCCGACGCGGAGGGAAGAGTGGGCTTGAGATTGAACGCGAACCCTATTCGGACCGCCAAGAGATCTCCTTGATGAGGTCAAACGGTCCCACACCCGATCCGCCACAACGAAGTGATTCGTACAACTACCGCAAACAAAAGTAAAAAACATGCAAACGCCGCACAATAGATTTTACGATCAAAACACGGGCCAATTCGACCTCGACATCCAAACGCGGGCTCTTTCAATGACTGCAAAACGCGAGAATCGGCGGCGCAGAACGCTCGAAACGGTGCTCGTCGGCGCGGCGATGCTGGTCGGCGCGGCGACGGCACCGCTCGTTGGACAGGCGACCGATCAGCGGGTGATCGTCGTCACGCTCGACGGAATGCGGTGGCAGGAGGTCTTCGGCGGCGCCGATCACGACCTGCTGGCGGGACCGGACGGCGGCGTCGAGGACACGGCCCTGGTCCGGAGTCGGTTCTGGGGCGAGACACCGACCGACCGCCGCCGCCGGCTGCTGCCCTTCCTCTGGGACTCCATCGCCACCGGCGGTCAGGTGCTCGGCGACCCCTCCGCCGGGAGCCTCGTTCGGGTGACCAACGGCAAGTGGTTTTCCTATCCGGGGTACAACGAGCTCTTCAGCGGCGCCCCCGACGACCGGATCGACAGCAACGACAAGGTGCCCAATCCCAACCTCACCGTGCTCGAGTGGCTGGCCACCCGGCGGGGCTATCGGGGGGCCATCGCGATCTTCGGTTCGTGGGACGTTTTCCCCTACATCTTCAACGCCGAACGAAGCGGTCTCCCCGTGACGGCACTCGGAATACCGTTCCCCGGCGCGACCACCGAACGGGAGCGAACGATCGACGACTATACCGACCGCCTGCCCCTCCTCTGGCGGGGATCGGCGCTGGACGCGCCGGCCATGGAGGCGGCCCTCGCGACCCTCTCTCGCGATCGTCCGCGGGTGCTGGTCGTGCTCCTCGGCGAGACCGACGAGTGGGCCCATCGTCGCCGCTACGACCTCTACCTCGACGCCGCCCATCGGGCCGATCGGTTCATCGCCGACCTCTGGCACGCGGCCCAGTCGCTGCCCGAATACCGGGGTCGCACCAGCCTCGTGCTGGCCACCGATCATGGTCGAGGCGAAGGCCGGGACTGGACCGATCACGGCCGCGACGTGCCGGCGGCGGAACGGATCTGGATGGCGATGATGGGACCGAAGACGCCGCCGCTCGGGGCCCGTCGCGGCTTTCGCGGGACCCAAAGTCAGCTTGCGGCGACTGTCGCAAGTCTACTCGGCGAAGACTGGCAAAGTGCAAGACCGGACGCCGCATCACCGATCGACGGCGGTGCGCGACAACGCTGATCAACGGCTTCGAAGGCGCGTGTAACGGCGAAAAGTGAAAGGGTAGGCGTGCTTTTCGTCGGCTGGATGGTGCTTTTCCTCTTCCAGCACCCAACCCGCACGGTCGAATTCGGGGAATCTGGTGTCGCCTTCGACCGCCGCGTGTACCACCGTCAGGTAGAGTCGATCGGCCCTGGCCAGGGCCTGACGGTAGATCTCGGCGCCGCCGATCACGAAGACCTCGTCCTCGGTGGCTCCGAGGGCGAACGCCTCCTCGAGTGAGGGAACCACGGTGACGCCGAGGGGTCGGAACCCAGGATTCCGGGAGACGACCACGTTCCGCCGGTTGGCGAGGGGTCGCTCGATCTCGTCGAAGGTCTTCCGACCCATGACCACGGTGTGATCGACGGTCAGCCGCTTGAAGAACTTCCAGTCGTCGGGGAGCCGCCAGGGGAGATGGCCATCCTTCCCGATCACCCCGTTCTCCGCCACCGCCGCCACCAGTGAGACGATCGGCCCCCTCAGCCTCGCCGGCCGGCCGCCGGGCGTTCGGTCCGCCATTACACCGCGATGGGCGCCGGGATCGATGGCGCCGGGCGGTATCCCTCGAGCGAGAAGTGCTCGAATCGGAAGTCCAGAATCGACCGGACGGAAGGGTCCAGCCGCATGGTGGGGAGCGGGGCCGGCGCGCGGCCCAGCTGAAGCCGCGCCTGATCGAGGTGATTGGTGTAGAGGTGGGCGTCCCCGAAGGTATGGACGAACTCTCCCGGCGCGAGGTCGGTGACCTGCGCCACCATCAAGGTCAGCAGGGCGTACGACGCGATGTTGAAGGGGACGCCGAGAAAGATGTCGGCGCTCCGCTGGTAGAGTTGGCAGGAGAGCCGGCCGTCCACCACGTAGAACTGGAACAGGGCGTGGCACGGGGCCAAGGCCATGCGGCCGAGCTCGGCGGGGTTCCAAGCGCTCACCACCAGGCGGCGCGAGTCTGGGTCACGGCGGATCCGGTCGACGACCTCGGTGATCTGATCGACGCTGCCGCCATCCGGCCTGGGCCAGGACCGCCACTGGCGGCCATAAATCGGGCCGAGATCACCGTCCGGTCCGGCCCACTCGTCCCAGATCGACACGCCGTGATCGTTCAGATATTTGACATTCGTGTCGCCCTGGAGGAACCAAAGCAGCTCGTGAATGATCGACTTGGTATGGAGCTTCTTGGTGGTGACCAGCGGGAACCCGGCCGCGAGGTCGAACCGCATCTGGTATCCGAAGACGCTGAGCGTTCCGGTGCCGGTCCGATCGGCCTTGGGCCGGCCGCGATCGAGCACGTGGCGAAGGAGGTCGAGATACTGACGCATGGCCCGTCCTCCGGTCAGGGCGTGGACAACGGGTCGTCGGCGAGCGAGAGGCGATCGGCCAGGTAGCCGGCGTCCCGCTCGACCCACCGGAGGGCTCGCTCGATGTCAATCGGAAGCGGCACCGCGTCGGGGCCAACTTTGAGCGACGCGAGGGCCGGCCCGTCGAGCGGGAGCTTGATCCCGGGGTTGAGGATCCCGGTCGGGTCGAAGACCCGTTTCACCAGGCGGAAGAGCTGCATGATCTCCCAGCCGTAGACCTTCTCGAGCAGCGGAGCCCGCAGCCGGCCGTCGCCGTGCTCGCCGCTCGGCGTTCCGCCCATGCCGATCACCGCCTGGCTGACGGTCTCGTACACCTGACGAAGACCGTCGGGCCAGCCGTCGCGTTGGGTATCAGGCAGGAGGTTGGCGTGCACGTTGCCGTCGCCCGCGTGTCCGAACATCACCACCACGATCCCCACCCGCTGGGCCGCGGTCCGGACCGACGCGAGGTAGTCGCCCAGTCGCTCGACCGGCACACACCCGTCCTCGATGACCTGGAGCGACCGGCGGTGCTCGCCCAGCTGCGCCAGCCGCGGGCTGGCCGCGTGCCGGATGGCCCAGATGGCGTCGGCTTCGGGTCCGTCCTTGGCCAGCAGCACCTCGACGCTTTCGCCCCGGAGGATGCCAACCGCCCGCTCGAGGCCGGCGGAGAGCTCCTCGGACGTCTCGCCCTCGAACTCGACCATCAGCAAGGCGCCTTTGGCGGCGACGGCCTCGGCCTGCGGAATCGCGCGCAGATCGTCACCGAGATAGCCGACCATCGTCCCGTCCAGGAACTCCACCCGGCTGGGATCGAGCTCGAGGAGCGCGGGCACCACGTGGGCCAGGCGGCGCACGTCGCGGAGGGCGGCGCGGACGCCGGCCCGGGCGGCGGGGATCGGCTGGAGGCGCCAGGTCACTCCGGTCACGAACCCCAGCGTGCCCTCGGCGCCTACGATGAGGTCGATCAGGTCGCCGGAGGTCAGGTAGGCGTCGAGTGCGTACCCGGCGGTGTTCTTCCGGACCTTCGGGAAGCCGCCCGCCACCCGCCAGCGGGCCAGCCGCAGCGTCTGCTCCGCCTCCTCGCGGAACCGTCGGCCCAGGTCGCAGTCGGGAATCGGCTCGCCCCGCACCAGCCGGACCACCTCGCCGTCGTCGGTCACCAGGTCGAGTCCATGAACCCACCGGCGGACGCTGCCGTGGCGGACGGTTCTCGAGCCGGACGCATTGGTGGAGACGGCACCGCCCGCGGTCACCCAGCGGGCGCTCGACGGATCGACCGGCATCCGGAGTCCGTGGCGACCGGCCAGCTCGTCGAGGGCGCCGAGGGTGACGGCGGCGCCGGTATAGGCAAGCTGGCCCACGGGGTCGATCGTGAGGGGGGCGCCGTCGAGGGCCCGAAGGTCGACCAGCACCCCCGAGCCGACGTTGCTGCCCGGCATCGCACTGCCGGCGCCCCGAGGCACCAGGCTCACCTTGCCCTGCTTGGCCCAGGCTACCAGCCGGGCGAGCGCCGCCGTGGTCGAAGGCACGGCGATGGCCGATGGAACGATCCGGTAGATACCGGCGCCCTCGCTGTAGGAGGCGCGGGCACGACCGTCGGTGCGCCAGACGCCGGCGAAGTCCTTGGGGCCGTTCATGGGAAGTGGGCCATGAAGGGACGGGTCGTATCGGGCGGGGCCTTCTTCGCGCTGTCGGCCACGACCTTCTTCGCCACCGGGGCGGGCGCCGCCTTCTGCTTCTGGCCGGACGCGGCAGGCCGGGCTCCGGTGTCGGCAACCGGTGGCTTGGCGCCGGGGGCGGCCGCGCGGACGGTGGTGGTGTCGGGCTCGCCGAACTTCTCGACCAGCGCCTTGATCACGCCGGCCACCCGCGTGGCCACCGGATGGTCGGCGGCCACGGGCGCCTCGAGGTCACGTTCGGGGCGCGACGGGTCGGCGTAGGGCACGTAGACCGTCTCCACCTCGAGATCGCTGAAGCCCGGCTTGGCCGGATCCACCCATCCGCGGACCTTCACCACCTCCGGGCCGAGAGGTCGCCGGCCGGTCGGCGTGAGCGAGGCCGCGTCGAACCATCCGGTTTCGAGGTAGCCGTCGCTCACGTGGACCCGGGCGACCGGGATGCTGTCGGCCCGGAGCGCCTCGGCCAGGACCTGGGTGGCCTGGGTGATGGTCGCGACCCGATCGGGGTTGCCGAAGCCGATCTCCCCGTGGCCCGCCTCGGGAAAGGGCACGAACGAGGGCCGACTGGTCGTCGCCTTGCACGCCACGAGGGCGAGGGTGGCGAGCGCGATCCGGCCGGCGGCGTGCCGCATCGTGGCGAGGCTCAGAGCCCGAGGTCGGCCGGCACGGGCGGCTTGACCGAGTAGTCGTAGAACCCGCGGCCGGTCTTCCGACCCAGGTGGCCGAGCAGGATCAGCCGCTTGAGCAGCGGGGGCGGGGCGTATCGGGCCTCGCGGAACTCCTCGAACATGATCTCGGCGACGTGGTAGCAGATGTCGAGCCCGGTGAAATCCGCGAGGGTGAGCGGACCCATCGGGTGGTTGCAGCCCAGCTTCATCCCTTTGTCGATGTCCTCGACCGACGCCACGCCGTGCTCGAGGGCCCGGACGGCGTCGAGCATGAAGGGCACCAGCAACAGGTTCACCACGAACCCGGTGGTGTCTTTGGCGGCGATCGGCTCCTTGCCGATGGCCTGGGCGAAGGCGAAGGCGGCGGCGAATACCTCGGGCGCGGTACCCACCGTGCGGACCACCTCGACGAGCGGCATGAGCGGCACCGGGCTGAAGAAGTGGAGCCCGACGAACCGGTCGCGCCGGCGGGTCACGGCCGCCATCGCGGCGATGGTGAGGCTGGAGGTGTTGGAGGCGAAGATCGTCCCGGCGGGGCTCGAGCCGTCAAGCTCGCGCCAGAGCCGGTTCTTGAGCTCCAGATCCTCGGGAATCGCCTCGACGACCAGGTCGGCGGCGGCCGCCTGGCTCAGATCGGTCGTGAGCGAGAGCCGGCCCAGGGTGGCGTCCCGGTCGGCGGCCGTGAGCTTGCCCTTCTCGACGAACTTGGCGAGCGAGCCCTCGATGGCGGCGCGCCCCCGGGCGAGCGAGGCGTCGTCGACGTCGCGGAGGACGACTGGGAAGCCGGCCGCAGCGGTGACCTGCGCGATGCCGCTTCCCATGAGGCCGGCGCCGATCACGCCGACGGTGGAGATCTTGGGCTGGGTCATGAGTCGTCGTGTCCGGTTCGGGATTTGGCGTCCGGCCCTCGGAGCCGGCCGCGTCGTTGGGCCTCTCGGGCATGCCCTTCGCCCGCGGTCAGCGCGCGCCGGACCTCTCCGGCCAGGAGCTCGAGGAGCCCCGGCGACTTGGGAAGCGCTTCGTGACCCGGCTTGACGCCGCCTCGCTCGAGGAAATCGAGTGCCCGCTCCAACCCCAACTGGACCCGGGCGGCCACGGGCCGAAAGCTTCGGAGCACGGCCACCGACGCGAGAGCGGCCGGCAGAAGGGGGGCCAGCGCCACGAGGGGAAAGGCGCTCAGGGCAAAGAGAATGCCCGTGGCCGTGACCCCGACCGTGCCGAGCGTCACGGCGCCGCCGAGGTACCCGGCCCTGGTCCGGCGCAGGGTGGCGGCGAGGGTGACGTGGCAGTAGCCCGGCTCCAGCGGGGCCACCGTGCCGATCACCGTTTCCGCCCGGGAGAGCATGAACTTCGGCTTCTTGGTGTCGAGCGACGCCGTGCCCCGGCGGATCGCCGCCTGCATCCCTCGGAGCGGCTCCCAGCTCGCCCAGCCGGGCTGCTGCCGCTGGAGCACCAGGAGCTCGCTCTTCTCCATCCATGCCATCAGGGAGCGGAGCACGTCTTCCTGGCTGCCCTGGACCACCCGCTGCACCTCGATCTCCGCGGGGCCCACCCACCGACCCGTCACCGTGCCGCCGCCCAGCGTCGGCGTGAGCGACTGGTGCTCGAGCATGGCCTGGCGAAGGTAGCGGGCCGGAATGCCCACTTCCTTACCGAGAGACATGACCTCGTCGGGTGTGAGACTGTCGCCGATCTCACGCTCGCCGGTTTGCAGCTCGGCCGCCCGCTGGATGATCCTGTCCAGCGCCGCCCGATCGATCTGTTTCGGGTCGGGCGCGGTCACACGTACTCTCCGTCGGAGGTGGTGGGACGGCCGCAGGTGATGCAGTGCTTCCAGCCCGGCTCGAGCTCCGTCCCGCACCGCGAGCAGCGGAGCGGGTCGAGCCGCTCGCCGCAGAAGGGGCAGAACACCACCCGCCGGGTTCGGGGTAGCGACTCCCGGCAGCGCGGACAGGTCGGCGCGGCCTCGGCCCCGGACTTCGAGGGGTCCGGAGGGGCCGGCTCCGTGCGGGAGAGCCGGAGCACCGGTTTGGGCGTGGGTTCCGGCCGCGACAGTCTGAGCCTCGGTTCTGGCGGCGGCGGGGCGGGCGGCAGCTCGATGTCCGGCTCCTCGAGCATCGGCGTGGCGGCCGGCGGCTCGGGCGCGTCGAGAGGGAGCAGCGGCAAGTCGCTCGCCGGCTGGACCGGCTCGGCCGCCGCGGACGGGACGTCGACCTCGAGGCTCATGACCCGCTGGAGCGCCTCGGCGCCGATCTGCACCGTCACCTCGTCGAGCTCCGAGACCAGCGTCAGATCGGGGTTCGGGCCGGCCACCTCCTGCCGACAACGCTCGGCGGCTTCGGGCGGGTTGATCCGGACGTAGTCCCCCTCCCCGGCGCAGAGGCGGAGCAGCAGGAGGTCGTAATCCTCGACGCTGGTCAGCCGGAGGGGGTTCCGGTAGGCGCGGTACGGCAACAGGCCCCGCCGGACGTCCTTGAGGGTGACCGGTCGGTGGATCGCGGCCGGGTCCTTTTCCTGGATCCGGTCAACGAGCCGGCGGACGAGCAGTTCGAGATCGGTCACGACGCCTGCTCCGTCGGGCCGCGGCGCTCCTCGAGCGCGAGCGGCAGCCTCTCGCGGGCTTTGAGCCGCTGCTCGAGCACGGTGAACGCCTGGTCGGGATCGTAGTCCAGGTACCGTCCCTTCTCCCGCTGGCGGCCCAGCCACTCGAGCAAGGTCGACTCGATCAGGCCATCGGTCGTGGCCTGGGTCTTCGCCGCCGCGACCGCCAGGTCGTTCGCGAACTCGTTCTTGGGGTGGCCGGCGTGACCTCGGACCCAGGTGAGCTGGGGGTCGTGCTGCCGGAGCGACGAGTCGAGTGCCCGCCAGAGCTCCAGGTTCTCGATCGGGCCGGCCTTCCGCTTCCACCCGCGCGAGATCCAACCCGGGAGCCACTCCCGGACCCCCCGGACCAGGTACTCCGAATCGGAGACGATGAGGACCTGGAGGCGGTTCCCCTTGGCGGCCAGAAGTTGCAGCACCGCGATCGCGCCGGCCAAGGCCATCCGGTTGTTGGTGGTGTCGGCGGACGCGATCGCAAACTCCCGCCGCTCCACGCCTCTCGTCGTCCGGACCTCGATCAGCCCGCCGGTGCCACCCGGGGTCGGCCCCTCGCGCCCGTTCCCTAGGCAGCTCTCGTCGAGGTGCACCACCGCGGCCCGAATCGGTCGCCCAGTCATCCCACCACCTGGAAGGCTTCGATCTCGGCCAGTTCGAACCGGATCTCGTCCCCGGTCATCGGGTGGACGCCGATCAGGGCCTCGCGGGAGCTCAGCGCATCGATCCGCCGGGCCACCACCACGTATTCGTTGCCCCGGCGCACCACGGCCACGCGGCGACCGTCGCGGGCGGCGCGCTCGAGGAGATCCATACGGGCGGGAGACCAATGAAAAGCCACGACGGAATATAGTGAATTGGGAGTGGTGACTGGTGAGTGGGGAGGGAGTAGGGAGTAGGGAGTAGGGAGTCGGGCCGGGGGGGAGGGCTACAGGATCCCGCTCCCGCGGGTGACTCGGATCACCCCGGGCTCCGCGGTGACCTCTCCGATCACCCGGCTGGCGGGGGTCCGGACCTCCAGCAGGGCGTCGATCAGGCCCCGCACCCGGTCGGGTGGAACGGCCAGCAGCAGGCCACCCGACGTCTGGGCATCGGCACAGAGCAGGCGCTCGGCGCTCGACACGTCGTCCGACCACTCCACCGCGACCGACGCCAGATTCCGCCGGGTCCCGTCGGGCACGACGTCCTGGGTGGTCAGCTCCAGCGCCCCAGGGATGGTCGGGACGCGGGTCACGTCGATCCGGGCGCCGACGCCGCTCGAGGCAACGATGTTGCCGAGGTGTCCGATCAGACCGAAGCCGGTCACGTCGGTCGCGGCGGTGACGCCGTGGGCCAACGCGGCCTGGGCGGCGTCGGCATTGAGCGTGGTCATCAGCGCGATCGCCGGCGCCATCTCGGCGTCGGTGATGACCTCCCGCTTGAGGGCGGTGGCCAGGATCCCGGTTCCGAGGGGCTTGGTGAGAACCAGGAGATCACCGGGGCGGGCCCCGGCATTCGTGAGCAGCCGATCGGGATGGACCTCGCCCACGACCACCATCCCGAACTTGGGCTCGGGGTCGTCGATCGAATGGCCGCCGAGGATCAGGCAGCCGGCCTCTCGCATGACTCGGGCGGCCCCATCCATCACCTCGCCGAGGAGCTCCATCGGGAGCCGGTCGCGGGGCCAGCCGACCAGGTTGAGCGCCAGGAACGGCCTTCCCCCCATGGCATACACGTCGCTCAGCGCGTTGGCCGCGGCGATCGCCCCCCAGGCGGCGGCATCGTTCACGATGGGAGTGAAGAAGTCGGCCGTCACGACGAGGGCCCGGTCGGGCGCGATCCGGTATACCGCCGCGTCGTCTCGCGACGCGGCGTCGACCAGCACGTTGGGATCCGGAATCCTGGGGACGTGACGCAGCACCTGCGCCAGCTCGGCCATGCCGAGCTTGCAGGCTCAACCGGCGCCGTGGGATAGCGAGCTGAGCCGGATCCGGGGTCGTTGGTCGCGCGGACTCGAGGTCATGGAAATCTCCAGGGGGAGACGGCTGGACTGGCCAACGGTCGCACGGCCGGCCGGATCGCGGCTAGCTGCCGGTACCGGCCGGCCGGCCCGCCGGCCGCCCGGCCACCCGCAACAACACCCGGAGGCCGATCAGGGCCCGCTCGTCCGCCGCCACGCTGCCAAACGACCCGTCGTCGCGCTGTCGCCGGAGCAGGGTCGGCGCGGCCCGCTCCAGCAGCGGGACCACGGCATCGGACCGAACCCGACCCAAGGCGTCGAGCGCGTGGAAGAAGTCGGTGTCCCGCCAGGTCCCATCGCTCTGCTGGTGCTGGCCGAAGATCCCGACCAGCGGGTCGATGATCGGCCGCCATCGGTCGTCCGCCGAGGCGAGCGCGGTCAGCGCGGAACAGGCCAGGTCGGGCGGCAGGAACTCGCCCCAGGCGGACCATTCGTCGAGCAGCGCCTCGAAGCTATCGAGGTGTCGCTCTACCCCGGGCTCATGCGTCCGCCCGGACCGAGCCAGAGCATCCAGGGCAACGCAGCTCGAGACGAACCTGACCTGCGACTCGACCCGGAACTCCTTGCCATTCGGGAGGGTGATCGGCGCGGCCCGCTGCGCCGGCGAGGCCGGTGAGAAGAAGCCGCTCAGGAAATGCTCGCAGACCCGGTGCTGATGCCGGGCCGCCGTGCACCCCTCGGAGAAGGCGCCCGGGCGGAACTGCCGCCCCAGCAACCAGCGGATCAAGGGGTCGCGGACCGGCGCCGGGGCTTCGAGGCGGTCGAGCTCGATCAGCGTCACCGCGGTGGCGAGGAGACTGCTCCGGACGCTGCCATCGGTCCCGATCGAGGCCGCCGCGGCCGTAACGAGGTGATCTCGGTGGCGGTCGTCGTCGCGAGAGCGACGACCCAACCACGACCTCGCCAGCACGCCGGCCCGATTGGGGCGGTCGGCGAAATAGCGGGTGAGCTCGTTGAGCGATGCGTCCATCACGGCTCGTCTCCCGGGTCAACGAAAGGAGGCGCCCCCCAGGCCGGAGAGCGCCTCCCAGCTCCGTCCGGACGGAGGCTACCGCTTCCGCCGAGCGGCCTTCTTCTTGGCGGCCTTCTTCACGGGCTTCCGGGCGGATTTCTTCGCCGACTTTTTCTTGGGCGCGGCTTTCCGCTTCACGGCCCTTTTCTTCGCAGCGTTCTTCTTGGCCACCCTTTTCTTGGCCGCCTTCTTCTTGGCCGCCTTCTTTGGAGCGGCCTTCTTCTTGGCCGCCTTCCGCTTGGCCGCCTTCTTCTTGGCCGCCTTCCGCTTGGCCGCCGGCTTCTTGGCGGCCGGCTTCTTGGCGGCTGCCTTCTTGGCCGCCGGCTTTGGGACGGCGGCCGGCTTCTTGGCGGCCGGCTTGGCCGCGACCGGCCGGGGTGGAGGCGGCGGGGGCGGCGGCGGGGGCGGCGGCGAAACCGGCTCCGGCGGCGGCGGCGGAGGAGGAGGAGGCGACGATGGCATTGGTTCCATCCACCCGGAGCCAGACCAACCCATTTCCATATCGTGGAACGCGGCCATGCTGACTTCCTCCCAACGGGCTATTTGGCGTGAATTCGCGCAGAGCTTCCCGGGCGCCGCGCGGACGCGTCTTATATCTTGCACATCCTAGCTGCCAATTCAAGCTATGCGAGCTCTGACGCTGAGTGGCCTTGGCGGTTTGGACCGCCTCGGGCTCTCCCAATTGCCCGATCCCGAGATTCAGGCCTCTGACCAGGTCCGGATCGCGGTGCGCACGGCCGCCATAAATCACCTCGATCTCTTTGTCCTGCAAGGACTTCCGGGGTCAAAGCTGCGCTTTCCACACATTGTGGGAACCGACGCCGCCGGGATCGTCGACCAAGTCGGCTCGGGCGTAACGGGGCTAGCTCCGGGAGACCGGGTGGTCCTCAACCCGGGCCTTTCGTGCGGCCACTGTCCGCTCTGCCAGGCCGGTGACGAGCCCTATTGCCGGTCGTTCGGGGTAATCGGCGAGCATTTCCCGGGAACGGCGGCCGAGTATCTGGTGGTCCCGGCCCGGAACCTCGCCATGATCGGGCCCGCCCTGTCGTGGCCCGAGGCCGCGGCCCTGCCGCTGGCGACCCTGACCGCGTGGCGGATGCTCGTCACCCGGGCTCGTGTGACCGCCGGCGAGACGGTCCTGATCTGGGGGATCGGGGGGGCGTGGCGGTCGCCGCGCTCCAGATCGCCAAACACCTTGGGGCCCGGGTCGTGGTGACCAGCTCCTCCGACGCCAAGCTGGAGCGGGCTCGGGCCCTCGGCGCCGACGTGCTGCTGAATCACGGGACCGATGACGTAACCCGTCAGGTCCGGACCCTGACCGGGGTCGGCGCCGACGTCGTGGTCGACTCGGTCGGCGAAGCCACCTGGGACCGGTCGCTTCGGGCCCTCCGGCCCGGCGGCCGGCTGGTAACCTGCGGGGCCACCACTGGCCCGCAGGTGAGCCTCGACCTCCGCCGGCTCTTCTGGTTCCAGTGGAGCCTGCTCGGCTCCACCATGAGCACCTCGGCCGAGTTCCGGGCGATGATGGCCGTGGCCAATCAGGGCGCCCTCCGCCCGCCCGTGGACGCGGTGTTCCCCCTCGAGCGGGGGGCGGAGGCGTACGCGCGGCTCGAAGGCGGGGCCCATTTTGGGAAGGTCGTCATCGAGGTTACTCCATGAATTCGCTCTGGGACCGGCTCATGGCCGGATTCGGTGAGCTGGCCGGCGTCCTCCCGGCCTTCCTCGCCGCGCTCGCGATCCTGGTCGCCGGCTATGTCCTGGCTCGCCAGATCGAGCGAGCCACCGACGCCCTGCTCCAACGGCTCAACTTCAACAAGGTGGCGGAGGCCGGCGGACTCTCGGAGGCCATGGAACGGGTAGGCCCCCGGCTCGACCCGGTCCACGCGGTCGGTAAGCTGCTCTTCTGGCTGGTGATGCTGGTGGCGATCCTCCTGGCCAGCGCCGCCCTCGGCCTCGAGAGCATCAACGAGATGTTCGGGACGATGCTCTCCTACATCCCGACCCTCATCGCGGCGATCGCGATCGTGATCCTCGGGATGATCGTGGGCGAGTTCGTCCGCGGGCTGGTACTCGCCTCCGCCGGACGGGTCGAGGGTGTGCCTACCCTCGCCAAGGTCGCCAAAGCCACGGTGGTGCTGATCGCCGTGTTCATGGCGATGCAGCAGCTCGGGGTGGCGGCCGAGATCGTCACCGCCACCTTCACCGTCATCCTGGGCGCGATCGGGCTGGCGGTGGGCCTCGCCTTCGGACTCGGCAACCGGGAGCTCGCCGGCGAGATCACCCGGCGCTGGTACGAGGAGGGTCGGCTCGGGGCCCGCCGGCGGCGCGCGACGGCACCACCTGAGGTTGTTTCGCCGGCCGAACCGGAGCGCACCCCATGAGCGTGATCCGATGGGCGCTCGCGGCGGCGGTCTTGGCGCCGGCGGCGGCCCGGGCCCAGACCGCCGACTCGGTTTCCCTCCGGGTGGCCGAGCGCCAGATCGACGCGTTCAACCGCCGCGACCTCGATGCCTTCATGACCCTGTACGCCGACGACGCGGTGGTGCTCGAGTTCCCCTCGGGCAACGTGATCGCGGCCGGGAAGGCGGCCATCCGGGAGCGCTACGCCGGAATGCTGCGATCGCGGACGGCCGACGCGCCGCCGGTCCGGGTCGAGCCCCGGGTGGTCGACGGCGCCTTCGTGCTCGACTACGAGCGGTGGGACGCGCCCCCCGGACAGCGAGCCCACGCCGTGTGGATGTACGAGATCAAGCACGGCTTGATCCAACGGGCCTGGACCGTCCACCTGTGAGATAGTCGCCCGCGAGGAGGTCCCTGACCTCGAGCTGACCGGCTGGGAAGAGCCCTGCACGGCCCGTCGGTCGATCTGCTGCCCGCCGACCGGGTGGGCGCCGCCGACCGACCTGGGGCCGACGCCTCGGGTCCACCACTCCGGTGTCCGCGCCCTCCACGGGCTCCCCCGCGGCCCGCGCCCCCGGCCCCGGATCGATCCTCCTCCGCCATACCAACCGTCGGTGCCTGCGGGGTGAACCGCCCCGGGGCCTCCGGTGTCTAACCCAGTGCCGATTCCGGAGTCGGATATGGAAGCACCCGAGGAGCGCGCGCTGATCGCACGAGTCCTCGCTGGCGATCGCTTGGCCGCCCGCGAGCTGTACGACGCCCACGCCCCTCGAGTCTACCGGGTGGTCTTCCGGCTCGCGCGGGACGAGGTGCTCGCCGAGGAATACACCCAGGACACGTTCGTCAAGGTGTTCACTCGCCTGACGACGTTCCGCGGCGAATCGAGGTTGAGCACGTGGATTCATCGGATCGCGGTCACCATGGCCCTGAACGGACTCCGTACCAGGCGGCGCCGGGCCGAGCGGGAGCTGGCGCTGGAGGCGATCGAAGCCCTGCCGGCGCCGGCCCGACAGCCGGAGCCGGACCTCGAGGATCGGATCCGGGCCGCGATCGAGGCGCTCCCGGAGATGTACCGCGTCCCGGTGGTGCTGTTCGACCTCGAGGGATTCACCCACGCCGAGATCTCGCAGATGATCGGAGTCCCCGAGGGCACCTGCAAGTCGCGGCTGATGCGGGCGCGGGCGCAGCTCCGCGAGGCGCTGGCCGCTCACGCTCCCTGACGGAGCTGGTCTCATGAACGAACCTGATCTCGAATCCCTGTTGCGGGCGGCCGCGCGAAGCGAGCGCCTGCCCGACCCACCGCTGGAGCGGATCTGGAGTCGGGTCGAGACCCGAGTCTTCGGCCCGGTGGCCCTCCAAGCCGCCCGGCGCCGCTGGGCCCTCCCGATGGCGCTGGCCGCCATGCTCGTGCTCGGGGTGGCCCTGGGCTACGGGGGCGCCCGCCTCGCGGCCCCGGCAGCCCCGGCGCCGGGCGCGGCCGCACCGGCCGTGGAGCAGGCGCTGGCCGCGCCACCTCCGGCCGAGGATCCGGCACCCGATCCGTTCGTAGGGGTCGCCGGCGACTACCTGGAACAGACCACGGCGCTCCTGGTCGCGGTGGCGGGCGACCACCACACCGATCCGATCACCCCGGGCATTCGTGACCGGGCCCGCGACCTCCTCTCGACCACTCGGCTGCTGCTCGATGCCGGCGTGGACCAGCCTGCCCTGCACGATCTGCTGGAGGATCTGGAGCTGGTGCTGGCTCAGGTCGCCCGGATGCCCAGGACCCGGCCCGCCGCCGACAACCGCTTCGTCAGCGAAGCGCTCGTTCAGCGCGACGTGCTGCCTCGCCTCACGCTGTTGCTCGCGGATACCCGCGGCGTCACCCGATAGAGGTCGCCATGAAGCCTCACCTCCTGCTGCTGCTCACCGTCGTACCGTTGGCGCCGCTCGCAGCCCAGCGTCCGGCCCGGCCCGCCCGGCGCCCGGCAACGCCCCGGCCCGCCGTGACGCCGGCCCCGGCGCCCGCGCCACCATCACCCGACGTCTGGTCCCTGGAGCCGCTCTTCATCACCAGCGAGCCGCTCGACCTCGACGTCCCGTTCCCCATGGAGGCCCCGCTCGCCTTCGATCGCTCCTTCGCGGTGTCGGTGCCCTTCCCGCCGGAGCCGCCACTCGCCCCCGAGCCGCTCGACTTCTCGTTCGACGAGGCGCCGCTGATCGTCGCGGGCGAGCCCCTGCGGTCGACCCTGGAATCCGTCAACTGGGACGGGCGGAGCGCCGATCGGGTCCCGGCCTTCGCCCGCGGGGCGCCGGAGGACAGCCTGTACCGGATGGCGCGGGAGGCCCTCAATCGAGGTGAGTACCATCGCGCGGCCGAGCTCTTCACCCAGTTCGAGACCGCCAACCCCTCATCGCGATACGTGGCGGCGTCGATGTACTGGCGCGCCTTCGCCCGCTACCGGGCCGGACGTGAGGACGACCTTCGCGCCGCGGTCAAGGTGCTGGACGAACAGCGCCGGCGCTTCCCCGAGGCCGGGGACGACGCCGACGTCCGGGTCCTGTTCACCCGGGTGATGGGTGCCCTGGCCGCCCGCGGCGACACCGACGCGGTCCGTCGGCTCCGGCAGGGTGCGGACCAGGGCGACAAGCCCTGCGACCGCGAAGAGATGGAAGTCCGGGCCGAGGCCTTGAGTGCTCTGGCGGGCACCGATCCCGGCAGCGTCTCCGGGGTCATCAAGCGAGTGCTCGCCGATCGCGACGAGTGCACCGAGCCCCTCCGGCGGCGGGCTGTCTACTTGCTCGGGAAGGCGGGAGACTCGGACGCCGCGGACGCCCTCCTCGACGCGGCCAAGAACGACCCCAGCGCCCGGGTCCGGAGCGACGCGATCACCCGCCTGGGACAGCTCCCCGGCGATCGCCAGGTGAGCATCCTGACCCAGCTGATGGCCTCGTCGAGCGACGAGAACACCCAGCTGGCCGTCGTGGACGGCCTCCGTCGGAGCGAGGACCCGGCCGCTCGTCGCGAGCTCCGCCGGATCATCGAGCGCGAGGACCTCTCCGAGCGGGTCCGGGTGGGCGCCATCCGGAGCCTGACCCGTGGCGGGTGGATGCCATTCGCGGTGGTCGCGAGCGGCAGCCAGAACGCATCGGTGGTCACTCGGCGGCGGGAGGGGCCGTCGCTGGCCGACGACGACGCCACTTATCTCCGGGGGCTCTACGGGCGGGTCCAGTCGCGGTCGGTCAAGCTCGCGATCGTCCAGGTCATGGCCCAGTACGGGGGCAACGCGGGCGACGCCTGGCTCATGAACCTGGCCCGCGATCCGTCCGAGGACGCCCGCCTCCGCTCCGCCGCGCTCAGCCGGCTCCAGCGCGCCGACGTGAGCGTGGCCGAGCTGGCCAAGCTGTACGACACCCTGACCGACCGGGAGCTCCGGTCGACGATGGTCCAGATCCTGGGGGCGCGTTCCGAGCCCGAGGCGACCGACAAGCTGCTCGACATCGCCCGACACGACACCGACCCGTCGATTCGTCGGCGGGCCATCAGCGCCCTGGCCCGGAAGAAGGACCCTCGGACCACCAAGCTGCTCCTCGAGCTCGTGGAGAAGTGAGCATGCGTTATCTCGGTCTCGTCACCTGCCTCTTCCTGGCCGCCTGCGCCGAATCGGTCGACGCCCAGGGCCTGAACCGGCGCCTCGAAAGCGGACCCGACGGCCGGGTCGCCGTGACCTTCGCTGCCCGGGCCGACGTGTGCGGCAGCGCCACCCTGCTCCGGATCGGAAGTTCGACCTGGTTCGGTGATACGGAGTGGTCCTACAGCCGGAACAGCGGAGTGGGTGACGGGTCCTGCGAGCGCCTGCCGGCGGCGGCGCTGATCACCCGGGCCGACGGCCGGATCGTCGCGATTCGGGTGGAACGGCCGGCGCCACGCTCCCGCCCGGCACTCAGGATCTGGGAGCGGTGCCCGCCGGCGACGCCGCCCGCGCCTTCCTCGATCTGGCGGTCCGGCTCGATGGCCGGGCCGGCCGGGAAGCCCTTCTGGCCGCCGTCGTCGCCGACAGCGCGCCCACTTGGCGGGGTCTGCTCGAGATCGTGAACAACGCCAAGGTGTCGCGCGGGCTCCGGGAATCGGCCGCATCCTGGCTGGGGCGCGAAATCTCGGTGGCCGACCCCGCCGACGCCGGAGAGATCGGTCGGGCCCTGGCCCGGGTGGCCCAGAACCGCGAGACGCCGATTTCGGTCCGGACCCGGGCCGTGAGCTCGCTCTCCCGAACCGTCGGCCGGCCGGTGCCCGAGTTGGTGGCGCTCGCCGATGCCGACGAGCCGGCGATCGCCAAGGCCGCGCTGGCGGGGCTCGGCCGGAGCGACGACCCCGGCGCCCGGGCGGTGCTCCGGCGCGCGGCCGCCAAGACCGACCTGCCGATTCCGATCAGGGTCCAAGCCATCCGGTCCCTGGGCGATCGCGACGCGTCGCCGAGCGACGTCGAGGCCCTGCGGGAGCTCTGGCCGGGACTCGAGAGCCAGGCCCGCGGCGCCGTGCTCGACGTGATCGCCAACACCGGCGGCGGCGAGAACGCCCGCTGGCTCCTGGCCCTGGTGAGCAACGAGAGCGAGCCCGGCACCGACCGGGCCCGGGCCGTCCGCGCAGCCGAGCGGGCGGGGGCGAGCTCGGATCAGATGGTGGAGCTGTACGACCGGGTGACGGATCGGCGGGTGCGCCAGGCGATCATCGAGACCCTGGCTCGGATCGGCGATCGCGCCTCGCTCGCCAAGATCCAGAGCATCGCGCAAGCCGACACCGATCCCGCGCTCCGGAAGACCGCGCTCCGACGGCTGGCCGCGGTGGGAGGGGATGAAGCGAAAGAGGTGTTGGAGAACTTGATAGTGAAGTAGTGATTTGTGAGTTGTGACTTGTGACTAGGGAGGGAGTGGGGAGTGGTGATTGGGGGGAACACCCCCTACCGCCAACTCCCTACTCCCTCCCTAGTCACCACTCCCGAATCACCACTCACAACCCTACTGGCCACGATCACACCAACGGGAATTTCCGGACGGGCTTCCCGGTCAACGCGAACAGGGCGTTGGCCACGGCCGGGCCGATCGGCGGCACACCGGGCTCGCCCACGCCGGTCGGGGCCTCGGTCGACTCGACCAGATGCACCTCGATCTCGGGCATCTCGTTGATCCGGAGGACCCGGTACTTGTCGAAGTTGGTCTGGATCACGTGGCCCCGGTCCAGATCGCTAGACCCGAATAGGACGGCCGAGAGACCGTAGGCGATCCCGCCTTCCATCTGAGCCTTGACCACGTCGGGATTCACGACGATCCCGCAGTCGACCACGCACACCACCCGGTGCACCCTGGGCTTGCCGTTCTGAAGCGAGACCTCGGCCACCTCGGCGACATACGAGCTGAACGACTTGTGGACCGCCAGGCCGCGGGCTCGGCCGGCCGGAAGATTGGTGCCCCAGCCCGCTTTCTCGGCCGCCAGATTGAGCACCGCCAGCCGCCGGGGATCCTTGGCCAGGAGGGCCTGCCGGAAGGCGAGCGGGTCCTTGCCGGCGGCGTGGGCCAGCTCGTCGACGAACGACTCCACCGCGAACGCCGTGTGGGTGTTCCCGACCGACCGCCACCACTGGACCGGGACCTTGAAGGTCGGAGAGTGGAGATCGAAATACACGTTGGCGACCGGATAGGGATGATCGGCGGCGCCCTCGAACGAGCTGGGATCCTTGCCGTCGGGCGGGGCCATGACGCTGCCGGCCAGGATCGATTGCCCGACGATCCGGTGCCACCACGCGACCGGATTTCCCGAGGCGTCGAGCCCGCCCTTGATCCGGTGGAGGAAGGCGGGGCGGAAGTAACCCGCCTGCATGTCGTCCTCGCGGCTCCAGACCATCTTGACCGGGGCTTTGCCGCCGATCGCCTTGGCGATGGTCACCGCCTCGACCACGTAGTCACCATGCGGATTGGCCCGTCGGCCGAAGCTGCCGCCGGCGTAGAGCATGTTGAGCTTGACCTGCTCGGGCTTGAAGCCGAGCAGCTGGGCGACGGCGGCCTGGTCGGGGGTCTGGAACTGCTCGCCGTTCCAGATCTCGCACGAATCGGCGCCGAGCTGGACGACGCAGTTCATCGGCTCCATCGCGGCGTGGGCCAGGAAGGGGACCTCGTAGGTGGCTTCGACCACCTTGGCCGCGCCGGCCAGCGCTTTCTCGGCGTTGCCTTCCTTTCGGATCTCGGTGCCCGGCTTGGCGGCCAGCGACTCGAGCTCGCGCATGATGTCGGCGGTGCTCTCCTTCATCGCCTGGCTCTCGTCCCACTCCACCGTGAGCGCCTTCCGACCCTCGGTGGCCGCCCAGTAGTTCTCCGCCAGCACGGCGATGCCGGTGGGAATCTCCACCACGTCGACGACCCCGGTGACCGCCTTCGCCTTGGTGGCGTCGAACGACTTGACCTTGGCGCCATAGCGGGGCGCGTGAGCCACCACCGCGGTCAGCAGGCCCGGCATCTGCACGTCCTGGGTGAAGCGGGCCGTACCGGTGGCCTTTTCCTGCACGTCCTTCCGGGGCGTCGGACCGGTCTTCCCGATCAGCCGGAAGTCCTTCGGGTCCTTGAGGGGCACGTCCTCGGGCGCGGTGAGGGTCGCGGCGGTGGCCGCCAGGGTGCCGTAGTCGGCCCGGCGCTTGGACTTGGCATGCACCACGACGCCCGGCTCGGTTGAGAGCTCGTCCGCGCCCACGCCCCACTCCTTGGCGGCGGCCGCGATCAGCATCGCCCGGGCGACGGCGCCGGCCTTCCGGTGCTGATCCCACGAGTTGGCTATCGCGCTCGACCCACCGGTGCCCTGCATTCCGCCGAACACGGAGTTCCCGTACTTGGCGGCATCCGCCGGGGCGCCGACCACCTTCACCTTGCCCCAGTCGGCGTCGAGCTCCTCCGCCACGATCGTGGCCAGCCCCGTATACGTCCCCTGGCCCATCTCCAGGTGCTTCGCAACCACCGTCACCGATCCGTCCGGGCCGATCCGGACGAAGGCGTTCGGCTCGAAGGCCGGTCCCGAAGCGGCGCCGGCCGCCCGTTCGCCGCGCGGGCCGCAGCCGTAGACCGCGACCAGCAGCCCGCCGCCGACCGCCAGGCCGGTCCGGATGAAGTCACGCCGAGTAACCGGAGTCATGGCTCAGCTCCTCCCCAACTCGGCCGCCCGGTGGATCGCGGCTCGGATGCGTTGATAGGTCCCGCACCGACAGATGTTGCCGGCCATGAACTGGTCGATGTCCTGATCGGTGGGGTCGGGCTTCTTGGCGAGCAGCGCGGCGGCCGACATGATCTGGCCACTCTGGCAGTAGCCGCACTGGGGCACCTGGCCCTCGACCCAGGCCTGCTGAACCGGGTGCTGGCCCTTGTCCGAGAGGCCTTCGATGGTCGTGACCTTCTTGTCGCCGACGGTGCCCAGGGGAGTCTGGCAGGAGCGGACGGCCTCGCCGTCGAGATGAACCGTACAGGCGCCGCACTGGGCGATTCCGCAACCGTACTTGGTACCGGTCATGCCGAGTACGTCCCGGAGCACCCAGAGGAGGGGCATGGCGGGATCAGCGCTGACTTCCCGTGACTGGCCGTTGACCGAGATGGTGGGCATCGGGCTCTCCAAAATCGACGAAAATCGCGTTGGGGGGTGAGAGAGGAGCTTACCTCCCCGCCCCACCTTCCATCAAGCCAGGGGCCCCGCCCGGCGGCCCCGCGCATCCTGGCTCGTGCCCCCGCCTCGGGCTAGCATTCGGAAATAGGAGTCCACCCATGACCATGATCAAGACGCTCGGCTCGCTCGCCCTGAGCGGGCTCGGGATTGCCGTTTTCGGTACCGTTCTCGTGGAGACCGCCGTGGCCCAGCAACCCGAGGAGTGGCCCGTCCACTCGATGGAGCGCCCCCGGCCCCGGGGGGTGATCGTGAAGGGACCGGTCACGACCCCTCCCCCGGCCGACGCCGTGGTGCTCTTCGACGGCACGTCGCTCGCGGCCTGGCAGGGCCAGGGCAACGACCTCCCGGCGCTCTGGAAGGTCGACCGGGGCTATTTCGAGGTCGCCCCGGGCACCGGGTCGATCGAGACCAAGCAGACGTTCGGCAGCGTCCAGCTCCACCTCGAGTGGGCCACCCCGACCCCCGCGGAGGGCGAGGGCCAGGAGCGGGGCAACAGCGGGGTCTTTCTGATGGGGAGCTACGAGATCCAGGTTCTGGACTCCTACCGGAACGACACCTACCCCGATGGACAGGCCGGCGCCGTGTACGGACAGACGCCGCCCCTGGTCAACGCCTGTCTCCCGCCGGGCCAATGGCAAAGCTACGACATCGTCTTCCACCGCCCTCGCTTCAACCCCGACAGCTCGGTGGCCCAGCCGGCCCGGGTTACGGTTTTCCAGAACGGGGTGCTGATCCAGGACGACGTCGTCATCACCGGCCAGACCGTCAACGGCCGCAAGGCCACCTATCATCCCCATCCCGACCGGCTCCCCCTGGCCCTGCAGGACCACGGAAAGCGGGTGCGGTACCGGAACGTCTGGCTGCGGGAGCTTGGGGATTCGTGAGCAGGTTGGGCTAGGGAGTGGGGCTAGGGAGTAGGGACTAGGGAGCGGGGACTAGGGAGTGAGTGGAGAGTGGGGACTTGGAGGCCCCCGATCACTACTCCCTCACCGCTACTCCCTCACCGCTCCTGTTGCTCGGGGATTCGGATCTCCATCAGGCGGATCCCGTCGTGGTACTGCTCCACCATCAGCAGCGCGGCCCGGCCGGCGGCGATGATCACGCCGTTCCCCACAGAGGTGAAGACCCTCGCCAGCGTCCCGCTCGTGTCCACCACCTGGTAGCGCCGGAGCGAGTCGCCATAGACCCGTGACTTTTCGAGCCAGACGTTCCCGGCCGGATCGGCCAATGCCCGCTCGAACGGTGGCTTGACCAGCGCGAACGGGAGGTCCGTCACGTTGGACCGCATCTCCTCCGGAAACGAGTTGATGAACGCCTGACGGTCCGAGGCCCGTACCTCGTAGACCGGATCAGGCAGATCCTCACCCTTGACCTGCTTGCCGTCGACGATGGTGTTCACCTGGTTCTGATTGACCCGCGCGATCCAGACCCGGCCGTCGGGCCGGACGCCCCACCAGTCGTTACCGCTGAACACCAGCCGCTCGTAGCGCCTGCCGCTGTTCCGCTGGACCTCCGACAGCTTGAGGGGGGCGAGGCGCGCAACGGTGTCGAACCGGGTCTGGGCCGGGTCGGAGCGGACGATCGAGATCGAGTCGAGACTGCCGGCCCCGTTCGGGCCGGCGATCGGCGGGACCTCGTAGTAGAGCTGCCCGGCGGCGTCGCGCGCCTCGGGCAGCGTGCCCCGGGTGCCCGCCGGGGCCGGGATGGTGTCGACCAGCGCACCGTCGGGCCCCCACACCGTGAGCCGGTGCTTGGCCCAGTCGGCCACATAGGCCGTGTCGGCCACCGCGAAGCCGGAGAAGGGCTTGCTGATCCGCTGGTTCCTGGGGCCGCCCACCGGACTCACCGACTTCGTCGCAAAGTTGGCGATGACGGCCGCGTCGTTCTCGGCCGCCACGATGAGCCACCGCCGACCGTCCAGCCAGGCCGCCACCAGACTGCCGGCGTAGGGAACCAGGATGGTATCGGCCGCGATCGGCAGCGCCTCTTCCGGCACCGACTCCGCCCGGCGCGACCGGCTCTCGCCGCCGCAGCCGGCGGCGACGGCCAGCGCCAGCGCCGCCAGGCCCCAGAGCCTCGGACGACGGATCACGGGCCGCCGTCCGAGGCCCCGTCGGACATGCCGGCCTGCACGGCCGGCAGACTCAGCCTGCCCAGCTCGGTGTTGACGGCCGTCAGGCCGGCGCCGAGCAGCGTCTCGAGCTTACCCAGCTGGGTGTCCAGCTGGGCCGACAGGACCTTGAAGACCTCGTAGGACTGCACCGTCGGCTTCGCCTCGGTGCTCGCGACCACCCCCATCAGCGCGGCGATCTGGTTGTTGAGCTTGATCGGGAAGTTGAGCGGGTCCTGGCCGCTCTGGTTCTTTACCTGGTAGATCTCACCTTCCACTGCGCTCAGCTGCTCCACCAGCGGATTGACCAGGCGCTCGAGCGCCGTGGACCGTCCCGCCGGCGCCCGCGAGACCCGGTTGGCCAGCTGGGCCTTCACGTTCCGGATCGTCTTGACCGCGTCGTTGGCCTTGCTGGTCTCGTCCCGGATCTTCATCAGGAACTGGAACTGCTCGTCGAGATCGGCCTGGGTCGCCTGGGACCGCGGGTCCTTGAGCAGCTTGAAGGGCTGGGTCTCGGCCTTGTCGCCCACGGTCAGCCGGACGGTGTAGGCGCCCGGAGGCGCCTGCGGCCCGAAGACGCCGGCCGCCCACATGATCAGCCCCTGGAACGCCGACGGCTCCGGATAGCGCATGTTCCAGTGGAAGGTGTTCATCCCCTTCTTGTTGGGGGCGCTCTCCGGACGGGTCGGCCGCCAGCCGCCCTCGAAGCGGTTCCGCCCGCCCTCGGGCTCGTCGCTCTTCAAGCTGGCCGGCTGCACGCCGAGCGCGATCAGGCTGTCGCGGGTGGCCGACTCGGCCTTGGCCATCGCGGTGCTGTCGGCGATCCACTTGGGATCGGGATCGCTGGTGAAGGCGTGGATCACCTTCCCCTGCCCGTCCAGGAACTCCAGGGTGACCTTCTGGCCGCCCCGCTTCAGCCAGTAGTGGACGTCCGCCCGCCCGAAAGTCCGGTAGGCGTCGACCGGCTGGAAGAGGTGCGCGTCGGATGCCGTCACCGCCGAGGTGACCTGCCGGAGCGGCGAGATGTCGTCCAGGATCCAGAAGCCCCGGCCGTGGGTCGCGATCACCACGTCGTTGTCCTTGACGGTCAGGTCGTGGACCGGCACCGGCGGCAGGTTGAGCTGGAGCGGCTGCCACGCGCCGCCGTCGTCGAACGAGACCCACACCCCGCGCTCGGTGCCCGCGAAGAGCAGCCCGCGGCGGACCGGGTCCTCACGGATGACCCGGGTGAACTCGGTCGGCGTGATCCCCTGATCGATCCGGGTCCAGGTCGCGCCGTAATCGCTGGTCTTGTAGAGATAGGGCGAAAAGTCGCCCAGCTGGAACATGTTGGCCGCCAGGTAGGCGGCGCCCTTGGCGTGGGGCGAGGCATCGATGATCGAGATCCGGGCCCACTTGGGAAGACCGGGAGGCGTGACGTTCGTCCAGGTCTTGCCGTCGTCCCGGGTCACGTGCACCAGGCCGTCGTCCGACCCCGCCCAGATCACCCCTCTCTCCACCGGCGACTCGACGATGGTGAAGACGGTGGCGTAGTACTCGACGCTGGTCTGGTCCTTGGTGATCGGCCCGCCCGAGGGACCGAGCGTGGCCGGATCGTGCCGGGTCAGGTCGGGCGAGATCGCGGTCCAGCTCTCGCCCTCGTTGGTGGACTTGAACACCACGCTCGAGCCCACGTAGAGGGTGTTGGGATCGAAGGGCGAGAAGACGATCGGAAAGGTCCACTGGAAGCGGTACTTCGAGTCGATCGCCGAATGCCCCATCGGATTCAGGGGCCAGGCGTTCACGTCGCGTGAGAAGCCGCTCCGGAGGTCGGTCCGGGTCAGCAGCCCGCCGTAGCTCCCGGCGAACACGATGTCGGGGTTGTCCGGCCGGACCGCGATGTAGCCCGACTCGCCGCCGCCCACGTCGAAGAAGTCGGCGTACTCGGTTCCCCGCTCCGGGACGCTCGACATGCAGACCGTGCTGTTGTCCTGCTGCGCCCCGCAGACCCGGTAGGGAAAGTTGTTGGTCGTGGTGACGTGGTAGAACTGGGCCGTGGGATAGTCCACGTCGCTCCAACTCCGGCCGCCGTTCACCGTCACCTCGGCGCCGCCGTCGTTGCCGAGAATCATCCGCTGGGGGTTGTTGGAGGCGACCCAGAGATCGTGGTTGTCGCCGTGATGGCTCCGATACGGCCGGGGGAAGGTGCGGCCCCCGTCGGTGGACTTCCAGAACTGGACGTTGAGCACGTAGACCCCGTTCTCGTCCTTGGGGTCCGCGAAGATCCGGCTGTAGTACCAGGCCCGCTGCCGGAGCTTCCGCTCGGCGTTAACCCGGGTCCAGGTGGCGCCGGCATCGTCGGAGCGGAACACCCCGCCCTCGTCGGCCTCGACGATGGCGTAGAGCCGCTTCGAGTTGGCCGGCGACACCGTGATCCCGACGTTACCGATCAGGCCTTTGGGAAGGCCCGGGTTCCGGGTGATTTCCTTCCAGGTCTCCCCGCCGTCCGTGGACTTGAAGAGCCCGCTTCCGGTCCCGCCGCTCACCATGGTCCAGGGCCGGCGATAGGCGGTCCAGAGGCCGGCGTAGAGCACGTCGGGATTATTCGGATCCATCACCAGGTCGACGGCGCCGGTCGTGTCGTCGCGAAAGAGCACCTTCTTCCAGCTCTCGCCACCGTCGACCGACTTGTAGACCCCCCGATCAGGACTGGTCTCGAACACCTTGCCCAGCGCCGCCACGTACACGACGTCGGGGTTGGTCGGACTGATCTTGATCTTGGCGATGTGGCGGGTCTCGATCAGCCCCATGTACCGCCAGGTCTTCCCGCCGTCGGTCGTCTTGTAGACGCCGTCGCCGTGCGAGAGGTTGCCCCGGATCGGAAACTCGCCCCCACCCACGTACACGATGTCGGGGTTCGACTCGGACACCGCGATCGCCCCGATCGAGCCACCGAAGTACTTGTCGCTCACCGGGGCCCAGTCGTCCCCGCCGTCGGTCGTCTTGAACACCCCGCCGCCGGTGGTCCCCATGTAGTACTCCTGGGGCCGGGCGGCGGAGCCGGCGACGGCAACCGATCGACCGCCGCGCTGGGGGCCGATATTGCGCCAACTCAGCGACTTGAATGCCGAGCTGTCGATGGTGGATTGGGCGAGGACCGGCGCTGCCGTGAGCAACAGGGCCGGAGCGAGGAGTCGAGCAACACGAACGATCATGGGAAGCCTCGAGCGAACGGGGCACCTTCGCGCCGCCTCAGCGCGGCGGGTGTCTCGTGGGAAGTACACATGGTGGAATGGATAGATGTAGGGCAGGCCGGGGGTCAACGCAAGCCGATCAGGACCCCCGTCCCACCCGCCGAAGCCGGACGTACGAGAGCCCGAAGAGGCCCGCCATGACCGCGACGGCCAGGGCGATTAGCCCGGCCACCGAGCTTCCCCGCTCCAGGATCTCCGGCACCACCGAAAAGACGAAGGTACCGGGCACCAGGCCGGCAGCCACGGTCCAATAGAACACCGGCCGGGAGAGCGCCAGAATGCCGCTGGCCCAATTGATCGCGGTGAAGGCCATGACCGGCGAGAGCCGAAGCGCCAGCAGGGTAGGCCAGCCGGCCCGGTCCACCAGCCGCTCCACCCGCTGGAGCCGCTCGGCGCCGAAGAGGCGCACGGCGGGCGGACGCCCCGCCCAGCGGCCGATCTCGTAGGAGGCCGCGGCGCCCAGCATCGCGGCCCCCCAGGTGAGGGCGAAGGCCGTCGCCGGAGGGAAGAGGGTCCCGTTGAGCAGCGCCGCCGCCTCGGCCGGGAGCGGCAGGAGCACGGCCAGGAAGGTGAAGCCGGCCGCCAGCAGGTACACCATCGCCTCGGCACCGCCACCCCGGTCGCCCCGGGCCGAGGCGCGGATGAGAGCGGTCGCCCGGTCCACCACGGTCCCGCTCCGGACCGCCAGGGCGACGACCACCAGGATCACCAGAGCAAGGCCCGCGATCCGCCACCAGCGCCAACCCTTGCCCATGCGCTCCCCCGGAGATGACCCGCCCGCGACCTGTTTCACCAACGCGGCCCCCACCCCACCGGTTCCGTCCGTCGCGCCGGCGTTTGCCCACCGCGCCGGTCAGGACGATCTTGCGGCATGCCCCGACCCATCCCGCTCGCTCTCGGCCTGGCCCTCGCGGCCGGACCGCTCGCCGCCCAGACGCCCCCGACCTTCCCGGTCGAAGAGGCCACCATCGCCTCGATCGAAGCCGCGTTCCATGACGGCTCGCTCACCTGCCACGCGCTGGTCCAGGTCTATCTCCGCCGGATCGAAGCCTACGACAAGAACGGGCCGGCGATCAATGCCATCGTGACGGTGAACCCCGCCGCGCTGGCCACGGCCGACTCGCTCGACCGGCGCTACCGGCAGGGCGGCCCGGTCGGCTCGCTCCACTGCGTCCCGATGATCGTGAAGGAGAACTTCGAGACCATCGGCCTCCAGACCAGCGCGGGGTCGCTGTCGCTCCAAGGATTCGTCTCCGACCGGGACGCCTTCGAGGTGGCCCGAATCAAGGCCGCCGGCGCCATCGTGCTGGCCAAGTCGAACATGGCCGAGTTCGCCTTCAGCCCCTACGAGACGGTGAGCTCCATCCTGCCGGGATACACGAAGAACCCCTACGCGCTCGACCGGGTCACGGCGGGCTCGAGCGGCGGGACCGCCGCCGCCGTCGCGGCCAGCTACGGCGCGGCCGGGCTCGGCACCGACACCGGCAACTCCATCCGAGGCCCCTCGTCCCACCAGGCGCTGGTCGGGATCCGGTCCACCATGGGACTCACCAGCCGGGCCGGAATCGTCCCGCTCAGCCTGGCCGCCGACATCGCCGGACCCATGGCCCGCACCGTGGCCGACGCCGTCGCCGTGTTCCAAGTGGTGGTGGGCGCCGACCCGAACGATCCGGTAACCGCCGCTGCCCGCGACCATCCGCCGGTCGACTACGCCGCCGCGCTGGTCCGGGACGGTTTGAAGGGCGCCCGGATCGGCGTGCTCCATCAAGCATACGACACCCCGACCACCGACCCGGAGATCCGGGCCCTCTTCGCCGCCGCGCTCGACGACCTCCGCCGCCAGGGCGCCCAGATCGTCGACCCCGTCGCCGTCGACAGCCTGGACGACTGGCGCCGGGCCGCGCGGGGATCGTGCTTTCCGTTCAAGCACGACCTCAACGCCTGGCTGGCAAGTCATGGGGACAAGGTGCCGATGAAGTCGCTCGCCGACATCATCAAGTCGCGTCGCTTCCACCCGTCCATCGAGGCGCGACTCACCGCCGCCGAAGCGGTCGACGTGGAGCCGGAAGACAACCCGGCCTGCGCCCGCCGGGACGAATTCCGGGCCAAGCTGCGACAGGGCGTGCTCGACGTGATGACCAAGAACCGGCTGGACGCCCTGGTGTACCCGACCTGGAGCAACCCGCCCCGCTTGATCGGTGACCTCAACACCCCGCCGGGCGACAACAACCAGCTGTTCTCGCCCAGCACCGGCTTCCCCGCGATCACGGTGCCGATGGGATACACCCGGGGCGGGCGGCTACCGGCCGGGCTGCAGTTCTTCGGGAGGCCGTGGGCCGAGTCGGTGCTGATCCGCTTGGCGTATGGGTACGAGCAGGCCACCCACCACCGCCGCCCACCGACGACGACCCCGCCGCTCAACTGAGTCTCTCGCTCGGCGGGGCGAGGTCCCGTCCCCCCTTGGGAGGAGGCAGGCATGCCCGGCTGGTGGCTGTGGTGCTCGACCGCGACGCTGGCTCTCTGGTCGCCCCCGTCCGACCGATATCCGCGGCGCCCGGACCTCGACGTGCTCCACTACCGCTATGCGATCGCGCTCTCGGACAGCTCCGACCAGATTCGGATGGACGCCGTCGTTGAATTTCGATTCCTGGCGCCCGGCCGGGATCAGGTGGTCTTGGATCTCTCGGGCCGCGACGCCTCGGGGCGCGGCATGGTCGTCGACCAGGTTCGCGACTCGGTCGGGCCGTTGACCTACCATCACGCCGGCGACCGGCTGGCCATCACCCTCCGCCGGCCCGGCACGGCCGACGCGCGGGCCCGGGTGGCCATCCGGTACCACGGCGTGCCGGACACCGGCCTCCAGATCCGTCCCGACAAGTTCGGCGATCGAACCTTCTCCAGCGACAACTGGCCCGATCTCGCCCACCACTGGCTGGTTGGGATCGACCACCCCTACGACAAGGCCACCTCCGAGTTCATCGTCACGGCACCCAGCCACTATCAGGTCGTCTCCAACGGCCGACTGGTGGAGGAAACCGACCTCGGCAACGGATTCCGTCGCACCCACTGGCAGGAGTCGGTCCCGATCGCCACCTGGCTCCAGACCCTCGGTGTCGCGGGCTATGCGGTCGATCACCCCGGAGTCATCGACGGCATCCCGATTCAGGCCTGGGTGTACCCCCAGGACCGGGACCAGGGATTCGCCGATTTCAACGGCCCCACGGCGGCGGCCCTCCGGTTCTTCGGCGAGCGGGTCGGGCCCTACTCGTACGAGAAGCTGGCCAACGTGGAGTCGGTGGCGGCGGGCGGCGGCATGGAGGCGGCCTCCGCCATCGGTTACACCCAGCGGCTGATCGGCACCCCACGAGCCCGGGAGGTCGTCGTCCACGAGATCGCCCACCAGTGGTTCGGCAACGCCGTCACCGAGCGCGACTGGAACGACGTCTGGCTGAGCGAAGGGTTCGCCACCTATTTCACCCTGCTGTTCACGGAATACGACGCGGGCCGGGACGCCTTCGTCGAAGGGCTCGAGAAGAGCCGCGCCATGGTGCTCGACTACGATGCCAAGCATCCCGGCTATCGCGTCGTCCACGCGAACTTGACGGACATGCGGCAGGTCACCAGCACCCAGACGTACCAGAAGGGCGCTTGGACCCTGCACCTGCTCCGGGGCATCCTCGGGACCGACGTCTTCTGGCGGGGAATCCGAGCCTACTATCGCCGGTACCGCGACGCCAATTCCTCGACCGACGATTTTCGCCAGGTCATGGAAGAGACCTCGGGACGGAACCTGGGATGGTTCTTCCAGCAATGGCTGGCCCGATCGGGGGTCCCGAACCTCCAAGGCGACTGGCACTACGACCCGGCCGCTCATCGGATCGAGATCGCGCTGAAGCAGACCCAGGCGGGGGAGCCGTTCCGAGTGCCGATCGAGGTGGGGATCCGCTATCCCGGCGACGCCGGCGCCCGGATCGAGCGGATCGAGCTGACCGGAGCCCTGGGAGCGTTTCAGCTCGCCTCCGATCGGGAACCGTCGTCGGTAACCCTTGATCCAAATTCCTGGGTCCTGATGGAGGGAGGGCTCGACCACCGCCCCTGAATCGCCGCCCCGGGCCCACCAGCGTCTAGGGGACCGGGGGTGAGGCGAGCACGACACAATCGCGGCGGAGCTTGGCCTGAGCCAGGGCAGCCTCCGCCGCGGCCAGCAGATGCCGGTGGGTGGCCGGGTCGGCCGGCACCATGGTGGCGACACCGGCGCTGATCGTAAGGGGCGACAGCGGCTCCGGACCCGGATGGGGAACGACCAACTCGGCGACCTCCGCTCGGATCGCCTCGCAAAACGCCAGCGCCTCAGCCGGCGTGAATCGGCCCTGCAGAACTTGGGCGAACCGCTGCCCGCCGATCCGGGCGGCCAGGTCGCCGGCCCGGCGAGCGTGCCCGGCGAGCAGGCCGCTCACCCCGACCAGCAACCGATCGCCGGCCTCGAACCCGTGCTTCGCATTGAACTGCTCGAACCGATCCAGATCGAACACGGCCAGGGTGAGTGGAGCCTGGAGTCGCCGGGCCCGGCTCCATTCCTGAGGCAGGGTCTGTTCGAACGCCCGCATCGAGGCCAGGCCGGTGAGGGTGTCGCGCTGGTCCTGGCGCCGCTTGAGATCGGTAACGTCGTGGGCCACCGCGTAGAGCAGGCCGGTTGCGGGCTCGGGAAACGAGGTCCACCGAAGGTCCCGGTAGCCTCCGTCCTTGCACAGATACCGGTTCTCGAACGAAAGGGTCGGGGCGCCCGACGAGAGCTTGCCGGTCTCGGCCACGGTATCGGTCCGGTCGTCCGGGTGAACGAACTCGGTGAAGGGCCGTGACAAGAGCTCTTCCGCCGAGAAGCCGAGGGTCCGGGTGAAGGCGGGATTGACCCTCTTGAAGTAGCCGTCGGTGCCGGCGATGCAGAGGAGATCGAGGGCATAGTTGAAGAAGCGATCGAGGTCGTACACCTCGTACTCGCCGGTGGCGGCGGCCATGACGCCGACACCGCAGCGATGGCAGTAGACGGCGTCACCCGAAAGCGAAGCGGAGCAGCGGGAGCACAGCTGGTCTGGCACCGTCATGGTCTTCTCGGGCCGGGGAGTACCTCCAAGCATACGCGATTGGACCGGTCACGGGCACCCCGGGTCGACACTGTACGGGGTGACCGCCGGCCGGGTGGCAGACTCGACCCCTAGAAGCCGGGCGGGTGCTCGGCCGCCACGCCGGCCTTGCCCTCCAGGGCAACCCCGACCCGACCGAGCGTCCCTTCGTCGAACAGCCGCCCGATCAAGGTCACCCCGTGCGGCACCCTCCGGGGCGGCGAGAAAGTCGGGAGCGGGTGCGCCGGGTCGGGCGCCCAGTCGCTTCGGGCCTGACTCACCTCGACGAACCCGGTCCGGATGGTGAGCGAGGGATGCCCGGTGAAGTTGAAGATCGTGAGCCCCTCGTCCCGGAGCGACGGCACGAGCAGCAGGTCCACTTCCGAGAAGACCCGGGCCATCTCGCGGGCCACCATCCGGCGGAGTCGGTCGGCCTGCACGAAGTCCACCGCGGAGAGGAACCGGGCCTCGCGGAAAAGGTTGGGCCAGGCGTCGGCGACCTGGGCCGTGAGCTGATCGTCCCGACCGCTGAGGGTGAGCTCCTCGAATGCAGCCGCGGCTTCGGCGAACAGGATCAGGCTGAGCGAGCCATAGGGCCAGTCCGGGAAGCTCACTTCCGTGGGGGTGAGACCCAGCGCCCGGAGCGACTCGAGGGCGGCCCGGTCCACGTCCGTGGCGGGGGCCTCCTTCATCCAGGCCGGCAGGTAGCCCACCTTCAGCCCCGCGACCGACTGGCCGGCGTCGTAGTCCAGCCGGCTGGGGACGCTGCCGACGTCGCCCGGATCGGGACCAGTGATCGCCTGGAGCACCAGCATTGTGTCTTCGACTCCCCGGGTCATCGGCCCGAGCTTGTCGAGCGACCAGCAGAGCGTCATCGCTCCGGTCCGCGGGACCCGGCCGTAGGTCGGCCTGAGTCCGGCCACCCCGCAACGCATGCTCGGACCGATGATGCTCCCGCCGGTCTCGCTGCCCACCGCGAAGCCCACCAGGCCGGCCGCCGTCGCGGCGCCGGGCCCGGCGCTCGAGCCCGACGAGCCCTCCTCGAGGAGCCACGGATTCATCGTCTGCCCGCCGAACCAGATGTCGTTCAATGCCAACGCGCCCAGGCTCAGCTTGGCGACCAGCACGGCGCCGGCGGCGTTCAGCCGGTCGACCACCGTCGCGTTGGCGTTCGGCACCCGGTCCTTGAAGGGCGCGGCGCCGTACGTGGTCCGGACGCCGGCCGTATCGAGCAGGTCCTTGGCGCCCCAGGGAATGCCGTGGAGTGGGCCGCGGTACGTGCCCGCCGCGATCTCCGTGTCGGCGGCCTTGGCCTGAGCCAGCGCCGAGTCGCGCATCAGCGTGATCACGCAGTGGAGCTTGGGGTCGTAGCGCTGGATCCGGTCCAGGTAAATCGTCGTCAGCCGCGCCGAGGTGAGCTGCCGGGTCCGAATCCAGTGGCCGAGGTGCGCGACCGGCGCGAACGCGATCGCGTCGTCGGTCGCCGGCAAAGAGCCGGGATCCACCCGGCTCGGCACGAAGCGGTCCCGGGCCGGCAGGGTTGGAATGCCGGCGAGCATCGGATTCCACTCCGTGGCCGGCGCCGTGGCGGCGCCGATCTCGACGGTGCGGGGTCCGGCCCGGCGCTCGAGCAGCGCGGCCATCGACCGCCGCCAGCTGTCGGCGGCCATCTTCCGCTCGACGTCGGTCAGGGTCACCTGCACCAGCTTTTCGGCCTCGGCGAAGGTGGCCACAGAGACCTCGGGGCCGGCCAGGGGCAGGGTCCCGAACGCCGGCGGCGAACCCGGTGCGGAGGCCGGCGCGGCCGCCTCGGGTGTTTGGCCCTGGCCGCGGCACGCGGCGGCGACGGCGAGCAAACCGGCGGGGGCCCGGATCAGAAACTCGCGGCGGGATTTCATGGGCGACCTCGAGAGCGGGACCGATCGATAGCGACGAGGAAAGGTACCGGCCAGCCTCGGCGAAGCCAGACCTGGGGCTTGACGTGGGCCCGGGAGACGGGACTATTGGACGGTCGCGCCGCCTTCCCGAGCTCGAACCGTCCCTCATTTCCGGAGCCCGCATGATCCCGTCGTCTCGATGGCTCGCCGGTCTGCTCCTGGCGGGCGCGCCTGCCCTGGGAGCACAGCAGGCGCCCGATCGGACCGCGATCCTCGCCACGGTCGACAGTCTGTTCCTCGGGATGAAGACAGGCGACACCGCTCTGATGGCCCGCGCCGTGGACTCCCAGGCAACCATGGTGGCCGTGGTGCATCGCGACGGCTCCCCGAGAGTGGTCTCCGTGCCGTTCCGAACCTCGCTTGCCCGGGTCGCGGCGTCGACCGACCGGGCCGAGGAGCGTTTGCTCGCCGCCGACGTGTGGCAGGACGGCGATGTCGCGATGATCTGGGCACCGTATCAGGTGAGCCGTGGCGGCGCCGTGCTGCACTGCGGATTCGACTCGTTCGACCTGATTCGCCGGGAAGGGCGATGGCTGATCACCAACGGCGCCTACACCGCTCGGCCGGACGGATGCCCGGCCGTTCGCGCCGTGGCCGCGGGGCCGCCCCCGCTCCCTGCCCCTTCACCGGAGGAGCGCGCGGCGGTGATGGCGGCGCTGGACAGCTTCTTCGTAGCCCTTCGCGAGCGTGACCCGGCGCTGCTGGGCCGGGCGGTGTCGTCCCGGGCCACCTGGACCACGGCGGCCTACCGGAACGGGGCCGTCATCCTCCGCCGCCGGCCGGCCAGTCAGGACGCGGAAACCCTGACCCAAGCGAAGGAGGCGCTCCACGAGCGGCTGATGGCCCCGGTGGTCCGGGTCGACGGCGACATCGCGCTGGTCTGGAGTCCGTACCAATTCCACGTCGGGAAGCGGTTGAGCCACTGCGGGCACGACGGGTTTCGCTTGGTCCGGGAAGGAGGCCGCTGGCGCCTCGACGGCGGCCTCTACACGGTGAGGCCGGAAGGATGCCCCACCCGGTGACCGCCGATCGCGGGTTCATGGGACACCCGAGGGGCCTCTTCTACCTCGCCTTCACCGAGGCGTGGGAGCGGTTCTCCTACTACGGCATGACGGGGCTCCTCGCCCTGTACATGGTGAATCAGCTCCTCCTGCCCGGCCACGTCGAGCACATCGTGGGCTTCGCCGCGTTCCGGGCCGGCATCGAGGGCGTGTTCGGACCGCTCTCGACCCAGGCGCTCGCCTCGCAGACCTTCGGCCTCTACTCCGGCTTCGTGTACTTCACCCCACTCCTGGGCGGGTGGATCGCCGATCGGTGGATCGGTCAGCGCAACGCCGTGGTGATCGGCGCCCTGGCGATGAGCGCCGGGCACCTCGCCATGACGTTCGACCAGTCGTTCCTCGCGGCGCTGCTGCTGCTCGTCGTCGGCTCGGGCTTCCTCAAGGGCAACATCTCGGCCCAGGTCGGGACCCTCTACCCGCTCGAGGACGAAGCCCGCCGGAGCCATGGATTCATCATCTTCAGCACCGCCATCAACATCGGATCGGTGGCCGGACCGCTGGTCTGTGGGTTACTGGCGCAGCTCTATGGCTGGCACTGGGGATTCGGCGTCGCGGCGATCTTCATGCTCGCCGGCCTGGCGACCTACCTCTACGGGTATCGCACCTTGCCCGCCCGGGTGGTCCGGGAGGGAGGCGCCGTGGACCGGCCGCTCACCGCGAAGGACCGGCGGATCGTCGCGGCCCTGGTCGCGGTCATGGCCATCACCGTCTTCCACTCGATCGCCTACTACCAGCTCTTCAACGTCAATCCGATCTGGATTCAGCGCCAGGTCGCGCCGACGATTCTCTCCTACCAGGTCCCGATCCCCTGGTACCAGGCCAGCAACTCGCTCTTCGCCATCCTTGGCGTGCCGCTGGTGTTCGGGATCTGGCGCTGGCAGTCGCGGCGCGGTGGCGAGCCCGGCGACCTGAGCAAGATCGGCGTCGGAGCCTGGATGAGCGCGGCGAGCAATCTGCTCCTGGTGGCGGGGATCTATTTGGCGGGCACCGGTCCGGTGAACCCGATCTGGCCCGTGCTCTATTCGGCGCTGCTGGCGATCTCGTTCCTCTACTACTGGCCCACGCTCCTCGCCCTCGTCTCGCAAGCCGCCCCGGCCAAGGTGAACGCCACCCTGATGGGGTTCACCTTCATGAGCCTGTTCGTTTCGAACACGCTGATCGGCTGGATCGGCGGGTTCTACGAGAAGATGAGCCCGGCCGCGTTCTGGACCATGCACGCGGCCATCGGCGCCGTCGGCGGGCTGCTGGTCCTGCTCTTCGGACGACGCCTCGGCCGGGCGCTCAAAGCTTGAACAGAGCCGCCTCCCGCCGGAGCTGCAGCACCTTCACGTCGGGGTCGGTCACCACCCGCTCGGGCTTGAAGGACGAGACGATCGTCACGTCCTTGCCTTCCTTCGAGCCCAGCACGATGGTGACCTTGGCGGCCTGATAGGGCGCCTTCGGCTTGGCGGTCGAATCGAGCGCCCGCTCGCCCACGATCGCCGCCACCTCCACCGGCATCCGGCCGGTCCCCACGTTCTCCACGTGCACCGAGGTCTCCCACCCCTCGGCCGTCTTGACGGTGCGGCCGGCGGTGAGCCGGTATTCCGGCACCACCACCGAGTCCATCCACTGCCGAACGAACGCGTCGTACGCCAGCGTGTCGGGCGCGAACTTCCGCATGTGCGCTTCGAAATCGGGCAGCACCGCGTGATCCGGGTTGTTCTGGTGGTCGGCGATGAACGCCCGAAGCCCGGCGAGGTTCCGCTCCGGTCCCATCAGGTCCCAGAGCATCCAGAACACGAATCCTGACCGGTCGTAGGTCACCGTCCCGTCGCCGTCGTGCGACCCATCGGTCCGGACCATGGGCCGCTCCGCGTCGCTCTGCCGGGTGTCGGCGTAGTGCGACTCGATCCGTTTCCGGAACTCCATTCCCTGGAGGGGACCCTTGACCTGGGCGATCAACAAGGCCGTCGAGAAGTGGGCCATCCCCTCGCTCAGGATGTTGCCGCTCGGCCCCTTCCCCGGCTGCAGCATGTTGCCCCACCACTGGTGGGCCGTCTCGTGGGCGGTGACCATGAACGCGAGGTTGGTCTTGGGCTCGCTCTTGGTGAGGAACCCGATCTGCTCGGAAAAGCTGATGTTGGTCGGGAAGCCCTGCGCGTAGCTCGCGAGCCCGGGGAACTCGCTGATCTTGAGCTCCTTCCACGGGAAAGGCGCGAACCACTCGCCGTAGTATTTCCGAGCCGCATTGAGCGCGCCGATCATCTCGTCAACGTTGTAGCCGTGGCGCGGATCGTAGAAGATCGCCGTGCCGGCCCCCTTCTTGACCACGTACCGGCCCGCCACCACGTTGAACGCCATGACCGGGTGGTCGGTCTGCCACACGGTCACCCGCTTGTCCCCCTCGACCTTCTCCGAGATCCGCTCCCCGACCCCGTTGGCCGTGAAGTCGGCCGGGGTGGTGATCGTCGTGGTGACGGTCATTGGCAGCTCGCCACCGAAGGCCGGCGGCGTCACACCCTTGTAGAAGTCGGCCGGATACTGCTTCGGCTCGGCCCGGTTGTCCTTGTCGACTCCGATCTGATCGTCGTAGCCGACCATCGGAAACCAACGCGGGTTGAACGAGGTCATCACCACCCCCGAGGGCACGATGAACTCGCCGGCTCCACCGCCGGCGCGGGTCGACCCGCGCTGGGTCCCGCGATAGCTGAACCCGATCCGGAGGCTGTCGCCGGGGGCAAGCGGCTTCGGCGGCGTGAACACGTAGAGGTGCGACGAGGTGTCGGGGTGCGCGGCCGTCCCGTTCATCTCCCAGGTCATGTCGTCCCAGAACCCGACCGTGAGCGGCACCTTGGCGAGCGGGACCTCCTGCTTGTTGACCAGCAGGTACTGACCCCGCACCTGCCACGACCGTTCGGCCGGCTCGATGGTGACGTTCACCTGGGCATCGGCGATCGCCGGCAGCGGCGCGTCGGTCCAAGTCGAGAGGTTCTTCCTCCAGTAGTCCTTCATCACCTTCTTGGCCCGGGGACCGTCCGGCCCGATGCTGATCTGGTGCCAGAGCAGGCCCGCCAGCACCGCCGGCGCCACCAACCAGGGAACGGCTCTCCAGGCCGAGCGACGAATCGCCGCGGGCCGGAGCCCGTGGATCAGGCCAATGGCGTCGCCGGTCCGCCGGGGAAAATGGCTGACCGCGAACCGGAGGAGCCCCGCGGCGACCGTCAGCACCAGGAGCCGATTGAGCAGCAGCGCGGTGCGGTCGAACTCCATGACGCTGATGTCGCTCCACTGGAGAACGCCCCAGAGGGGCCAGTTGCCGATCCAGTTGAGCTTCCCCGCGATCCCGAGGTAGACGGTCAGCGCGAAGGCCGCGAGAACGATGCCGTAGGTGGTGTAGCGGTTCTTCGCGATCGCGTAGACCGCGAAGATGAAGCAGGTCCAGAACAGGATGCCGGGTAGAAGCAGGAGCCCCCACACCAGCAGGAACGGTGACAAGGCCAGGCCCACCTTGCCTTGCACCAGCAGCGCGATCGCCGAGCCGAGGAACACGGCGACGAGCACGGCGAGCACGACGACCGCGAGCGCCGCGGCCTTGCCGGCCAGGATCGACCCCGCGCCGATCGGCAACGCGTCGCTGATCGCCGAGAAGGTCGTGGCGCGCTCCCGTTCCAGGCTCTCGACCGCGTAGAACAGCATCAGCAGGCTGAGCGTGGTGATCAGGAACCCCATCGCCGACACCGCCAGCGACCCCGGGGTCACCAGCAGCGGGGTGTCGAACGCACCGATCGCCAGCAGCGCGTTGGCCAGGCTCTGCCAGACGATCAGTGGGACGAACAAGTAGAGCCCCGGGGAGCTCCGGAGCTCCTTGAGCTCCGCGCCAGCCACCCGCCGGAACCCCTGCCAGAAGCCGGGGGCCCGGCTGGTCATGCCGAGGGCCGCCAGCCCGGACCGTGGCGGCGCGGTGAGCGCCGGATCGAGCGCGGTCTCGACCGCGCGGGAGCCCGCCTTCACCTTGCCCGACGAGCGGAGGGTCCGCCCGAAGTGCCGGACCGAGAGCCCGGTCGAGACCAGGCCGATCAGCACGATCCCGAGCCGGCTCAGGACGAAGCCGGTGTCCCACCCGACCGGCTGGGTGTTGTAGAAGTCCACCCCGCGATCGACCTTGAGCCAGGTCTCCGCCAGCCACCGGAACCCGGACGGATCGACCAGCATCAGGATCCGGTCCACCCGCGGATCGAGCCAGGACGGCGTCCAGCTCCAGAGAAAGAAGCCGCAGACCACCATCAGCAGCACCGGCAGCATGAAGACCAGGATCGGCCGCCGGGTTCGGGTTCCGATCGCGAACGCCGTCCCGCACGAGAACAGGACGATCGGCAGGCCCATCATCACCAGCGGCACGAGATAGTTCCGGAGGTGGAACGGCCCGCGAGTCTCCAGCATGTCGGCGTTCGGGATCAGCTGGAACAGCAGGATCATCAGCCCGAGCATCAGGAGCAACGCCGCGAGATAGGCGCCCAACACCCCGGTGAACTTGCCCCAGACGTACTCGCCCGGCTCGAGTGGGGTCGCGTGCAGCAGCTCGCCGGCCCGCCACTCCCCGTCGCGGATCACCGAGAGCCCCGCGGCGACCGCGACGAAGAAGGAGAAGATCGTGAACGACACGACGGTGACGATCTGCGCCTGGGCGAACTCCGAGGTGAGCCACGCCTTCTTGCCGCCGACCGAGCTGTCGCCCGAGTTCATCGCCACCCGGACGTTGCCGTTCGAGAGCCCCCAGAGGATCAGGCCCGCCAAGAGGAGCATGATCCAGAAGCTGGGCCGCTTCAGGTTGTAGGCGAGCTCGCTTCGGGCAACGAGGAGAAACCGGCGGAGGCTCATGCCGCCCGCCCGGACGACGGATCGGCCTGCTGCATCGCGACCAGGTAGGCGTCCTCGAGCGTCGCCTCGGTCGGTGCCAGCCCCGGAGGCGCCTCTCGGTCCGGCTGGTAGACCCGGACGTGGTTCTTGCCCTCCACCAGGTAGGCCTGGGTGACCCGGCGGGTCTTCCGGAGCTCCTCCAGCTCGGCGCCCGTAACCGCCCCCTCGAAGATGGCGCCTTGGAGCCGCTGCCGAGCCTCGGAGGGCGAGGTGATCGTCACCACCTGCCCCTGCCGGAACACGGCGAACCGGGGACAGAGCACCGCCACGTCTTCGACGATGTGGGTCGACAGGATCACGGTCCGTCGCTCCGCCAGCTCGGCCAGCAACCGGTAGAACCGATGCCGCTCCTCCGGATCGAGGCCGGCGGTGGGCTCGTCCACGATGATCAGCTTGGGATCGCCGGCGACCGCCTGGGCGATCCCCAGCCGCTGGCGCATGCCGCCGGAGTAGTCTTTCACCTTGCGCTTGGCCGCGGCGGTCAGGTTCACCCGGTCGAGCAGGTCGGCGACCAGCCGCTTCGTCCCCTGCGGGGCGACCACCCCCTTGAGATCGAGCAGGTAGGCCAGCATCGCCTCACCGGTCAGATGCGGGTAGAAGCCGAAGTCCTGCGGCAGGTAGCCGAGCACCGGCCAGAGCCGCTCGGGCCGGGCGGTCACGTCTTCCCCGTCGAGGAGCACCTGGCCCGAGGTCGGCTCCAGCACGCCGGCGACGATCTTCATCATGGTGCTCTTCCCGGCCCCGTTGGGGCCGAGCAGTCCGAACATGCCCGGCGCCACCTCCAGGGAAACGCCTTGGAGAGCGGTGACCGGGCCGGGATAGACTTTCACGAGCTTCTGGATGGTCAGCATGACGGGCTTCCAAGAGGGAGTCGGGAACGGTCCGGCAAGGAACGCTGGTACTGATACGGGGCCGCGCGGGAATTGTTTCGCGCCCGGATCGGCGGGACCCCGCGCGCGCCGACCCGCCTAGCGGGTTACGCTCCCCGGTCGGGCCACCGGGAGCCCGGCCAGGTGACCGGGGAGTGACCGACAGGCGACCGCCGGCCGGGTGACCGCGCCGGGGCCGTCCGCCTCCGGATCGGCTGGTGAGCTACCGGCGGGACCCGCGGGCCACCACGAACTCCCCGGGAACGCGATACCCGTCGCCTTGCCGGCAATCGGCGATCGACGCCAGGTAATCCTCGTGGGCGGCGTTGCGGGTTTCGTCGTCGAAGCGCGAGTACGCGAGCGCCACCGGCCCCCCGGCAAACGCCGCCGCCAGCGCCGCCTCCGACGAACGATACTCCAGCGTCGTCGCGATCCGCTCCACGACGATCTCCCCAAACCCGGCCGCCTCCATCGTGAGCTGGAGCGCGTCGCCGGTGCCCAGCTGGAAGAAGAGTGGACAGACCTCGCTCTTGACCCGCGACTCGACGATCGGGAAGATCTCCGCCCACCCGCAGCGCCGCCGATCGCCCCAGACCGAGACCGCGATCCGGCCACCGGGCACCAGCACCCGGTGCATCTCCCGGAGCGCCTTCAGCGGATCGGGACAATAGAGGATCCCGAGCCCGGACAGGGCCACGTCGAAACTCCCGTCCGCCAGCTCGAGCTCCTCCGCGTCCATCCGGGCAAACTCCACGTTCTTCACGCCCTCCACCCCGGCGGCGCTCGAGGCTTCCGCCACCATCCTCTCCGAGAGGTCGATCCCCGTCACCCGCCCGCCCGGCTCCACCTGTCGAGCCACCGGCAGGGTCACCAGCCCGGTGCCGCAGGCCACGTCGAGCACTCGTTCGCCCGGCCGGACCGCCGCCAGCTCCAGCATCCGGCGCTGGGCCGGCGCGAGCTGCGCTTTCCAGGCCTCCTCGTAGAGCGACGAGGCCCGGTCCCAACCGTAACGCTGAACCCGGCGCTGCAGGCGAGGGTCCATGTCAGGCCCCGGGACGGTTGATCGTCAGCTCGCGGGTCACCTCGACCGGCCGCCGGAGGTTGTCGAGCCAGGGGCTTCGGTCGTCGGCCCGGTCGAGCACCCGGCGAACGTCGGCTTCGGGTGCTTCGCTCTCGACCGACACCTGGTAGCGCATGGACCGGTAGCCCGGTGGCGCCTCGGTCATCCCGAACTCGGCCCGGACGTCGTAGTCGGCCTCGACGGTGACCTCGATGGCCGCAATGGGGACCTCGAGCCGAGCCGCCCACATGGCGTACCCCACGGCCAGACAGGTCGCCAGGCCGGCCCGGCCGTACACCCCTGGGTCGGGCGCGGTGCCTTCCCCACCCACCTTGGGCGACATGTCGCCCTGGAGCTGCCACTGGCCGTCCTTGACGTCGGAGGCCAGCCCGACCCGGATCGTCGCCGTGGTGCGAGCGGTTCCGACGCCCATCGTGGGCCGGAGCTCGAGCGCCTGGGTCGAGCGGTCGAAGGCGGTGCGGATGCGTTCGTCGGCGGACATCGGTGCTCCCAGAGGTGAGTGGGTGAGGGTTCCTGTTCTCTCGTTGCGCGGGCCCGGGACCCCGGCGGGCATCCGGGGGGCGGGCTACCCCCAGCTCGACCAGAGGATCACGACCAGCATCAAGCACCCGAGCCCGATCTTGGCCGCCGTGGCGACCGCCCGTCCCAGCACGGCGCCCTGGGCCGCGCGCCCCGCGGCCCGATGGTCGCGCGCGACCGAGAACTCTCCCAGCAGGGCCCCCAGAAACGCCCCCGCGAACGAGCCGAGCACCGAGCCGAGGACCGGAACCGGGACCCCGACGATCGCGCCGGCCAGCCCACCGATCAAGGCGCCCCACCCGGCCCGCCGGGAGCCGCCGTACCGACGGGTGTAGCGCGTCGAGGTCGTGAGCTCCACCAGCTCGCCCAGAAGGGCGATCCCCCCGGCGATCCCTACCGCCGCCCAGCCCGGCGCCCCGCCTCCGCCCACCAGCCGGGCCCCGACGGCAACGGCGAGGAAGAGCCAGAGCCCCGGGAAGCCCAGGACGGTGAGAAAGAGCCCCACCAGGCCGGTCGCGAGCAGCAGCCAGAACACGGGCGCCTCAGCCGGTCGGCGCCATAAAGCGCTCGAACAGGGCCCGGAACGCCGGCGGCCAGGCCATCGGCTTTCGGGTCTCGTGGTCGATCAGCACCTCGACCGCCTGGGCGACCGCGGCGCACGCGCCGTCCGCGAAGACCGCCTGGCCGACCGTGACCGAGCTGGTGCCGATCCGCTCCACCCGGGTGCCGATCCGAATCTCGGAACCCATTCGAATTTCGTCGAGGTACTGGATGTGAAGGTCGACCAGCACGATCACCGGGCCGACGTAGTCGGCCGTGACCGGCTGCACCGGCAGCTCGAGCGCCACCCGCCCGTCCTCGAGCCAGCCGGCCAAGTTGACGTTGTTGACGTGTCCCAGGAGATCGAGGTCCCGGAAGCGAAGGATGACCGGAGTCCAATGGCTGAACCCGGCCGGATCGGTGAGCCCTGGCGCCAGACGGGCGCCGGCCCGCCCGGCGCTGCGGCGAGAGCTCGCCGGGCGACGCCCACCCGTCCGGCTCACACCACCTCGAAGAGCCCGGCGGCTCCCATCCCGCCACCCACGCACATCGTCGCGACCACGTACTTCGCGCCGCGGCGCTTCCCCTCGATCAGGGCGTGACCCACCATCCGCGAGCCACTCATCCCGTAGGGATGTCCGATCGCGACCGCGCCGCCGTCGACGTTCAGGATCTCGTTCGGGATACCCAGGGTGTCGCGACAGTAGACGACCTGCACCGCGAAGGCTTCGTTGAGCTCCCAGAGCCCGATGTCCGACAGCTTGACGCCCGAGCGCTCGAGGAGTCGAGGGACCGCGAACACGGGCCCGATGCCCATTTCGTCGGGCTCGCACCCCGCCACCGCGAACCCGCGAACGATGCCCAGCGGCTGAATCCCCCGCTGTTCCGCCAGCTTGCCGTTCATCACCACGCAGGCCGACGCGCCGTCGGACAGCTGACTCGCGTTGCCGGCCGTGATGCACTTGCCCTCGCCCCGGACCGGCTTGAGCGCGGCCAGCCCCTCGGCAGTGGAATCCGGCCGGGCGCCCTCGTCCTGCGCCAGGGTCACGGTCGCCTCGCCCGAGACGGTCTTCGTCTTCCGATCGAAGAGCACCTTGGTGGTCGTGATCGGGGCGATCTCCTTCTCGAACCGTCCTTCCCGCTGGGCCGCGCCGTTTCGCTGCTGGCTCTGGAGCGCGTACTCGTCCTGCCGTTCGCGGGCGATCCCGTACCGGGTCGCCACGATCTCGGCCGTGTCGATCATCGGCATGTAGATCGCGGGCTTGTGGGCCATCAGCCAGTCGTCGTGCCCCCGGTAGAAGCTCTGTTTGTCGGTCTGCACCAGGCTGATCGACTCGAGCCCGCCCGCGACCATGATCGGCACGCCCTCCATCCGGATCCGATTGGCCGCCACGATGATCGCCTGCATGCCCGACGAGCAGAATCGATTGATGGTCGCTCCCGACGTCGTCACCGGGAGCCCTGCCCGGAGCGCCGCCTGCCGGGCGATGTTCGAACCGGTCGCCCCCTCGGGCAGCGCGCACCCCATGATCACGTCCTCGACCTCGGCCGGATCGATCCCGGCCCGCTCTACCGCGTGGCGGATGACGTGACCGCCCATCTCGGCGCCATGGGTGTTGTTGAGGGCGCCGGTATACGCCTTGCCGATCGGCGTGCGGGCGGTGGAGACGATGACGGCGTCGATCATGATTCCGATGACTCGAGTTGAAGGTTGGCGATCGCGGAACTTATCGCCCCTGGGAGGGGCGTCGCCACTCGAATCAGGGGGTGGGAAACAACATGATCGCGCCGTCGACTCGGTCGGCGCGGAGACTCACGTCTTTCCGGTCGGTGAGGATCTGACTCCGATCGGCGCCCAGCCGGTGAAGCTCGCTCTCGACGACGACCCCGAAGGTCGCCGCCTGGCAGTGCGTCTGGCTCGTGGCCCGGAGGCCGGCACAGTCGCCTCCGGTCGAGGTCACCGCCAGGCCGGCGTGCCCCGCGGTCGCCACCCAGAGAGCGCCACTGGTCAGGTCCCGCCACGCCGCCCAGCCAAGCTGGGCCGAGGCCGCCCGCCGATCGAGCGAGACCGAGGGGTGCACCAGGTCGGCACTGTCGGCCAGTGTCGCCACGTAGAGCACGTGCTCCGGATGCTCGAGACGATCCACCGCCACCAGCGTCCGGAGCCGATCCGGAGCCCCTCCCGCCCGGGCCACCGGCACCTCCTGGACGAACCCCTGGTACTGGAGTCGGGCCTCGTCGATCTGGAGGACGAATGGGCTCGGCTCGACGCCGAGCCGAAGCGCGATGGCGGCCGAGCTGAAGGCGGCGCCGGCGTCGACATCGCCCTCCCGATTCGCCTGCACGGTGAGGTCGTCGAGTGCCGACGCCAGCTCGGTCGACTGGTTCGGACCGGTGCCCTGCCCCGAGCAGCCGCCCGCAAGCGCCAGCACCAACGTTCCCATCGCCTGGACTCGTGACCAACCCGCCATCCACCCTCCGGTCTTCGCTCCAACCGGCCCTCGTCCGTCGAGGCCGATTCGGGGGTGGGACACCGGGCGCGCGGCGACCCCCTGACGTCGATCAGGACGAGCGAAACGCCGCCATCTTGAGGCGGATCGACTTGAGGGCCCGGCCCATGAGCGTCTCGACCGTCTTGATCGAGATGCCCAGGGTGGCCGCGATCTCGGGGTAGGTCAACCCTTCGTTCCGACTCAAGCCGAACACCTCGCGGGAGCGGGGTGGCAGCGCGGCCATCGCCTCCTTGAGGGCGGCGTCGATCTCGGCCAGCTCGGTGGGACGATCCGCCGGCTCCGACTCCGGGGGCCCCTCGGCGCTCCGAGCCGTGCGGAAATTGGTGACCAGACGCTCGTGGCGCAGGAAGTTGAGTCCCCGATTCCGGACCGACCGGTAGAGATAGGCCACCAGGTTCTCGGGGGTGCTGATTCGCTCCCGGTTGGTCCAGAGGCCCACCAACACCTCCTGGACGACGTCCTCGGCGGCATCGCGGGAGCCGACCATCCGGGAGGCATAGTCCGCCAGACGACCGAAATGATCCCGAAACACTACCTCGAAGGCGTCTCGGTCCCCGGCCCGGAGTCGGGCCACGAGCTCCGGATCGGGGGCGTCTCGGCCGGTCGTCATTCGGGCAGGTGGATGGACATTCGACTAATATGATATGGTTGGTCGGTATGGGCTTCCGTCAGGGGGCCGACCCGCTAGGGTGTCGCCTGAGCGAATCCCTTGGACGACAGGTCAGGCAGGATGGACTCTGAACAGCTGGCCCGGTTCCTGGCTGGTGAAGTAACCGCCAACGAACGGCGAAACGTCGAGGCCTGGACTGCCTCTGACCCCAAAGCGGCGAGCGAGCTGGCCTTGCTCCAGCGCGCCTGGGCGGCCCGTCCGGCCCCAGGCCGGTGGGACGTGGACGCGGCCTGGGATCGGCTGGTCCAACGGCTCGACCGGCCCCCCGTACAGCCCCGCTCCACCGTCATCCCGATCACCCGGAACCGCCGCAGCTGGCTCTGGGTCGCCGCGGCGGCCGTGGTCATTCTGGCCGCGGGACTCTTCTATTCGATCTCGGTCCCCACTGGGGTCTACCGAACCGCCGCCGGCGAGCGCCGCGAACTCACCCTGGCCGACGGATCGTTGGTCGTCCTGGCGCCCGACAGCCGCCTCACCATTTCGACCGAGTTCGGCCACGGCGCCCGCGAGGTGAGCCTGATCGGCCGAGCCTGGTTCGACATCCGTCACGACGGGAAGCACCCCTTCCGGGTTCAGACGACGGGTGCGTTGATCGAAGACCTCGGGACCGAGTTCGAGGTGGTGGCCCGCCCGGGCACGGCCCCGATCCGGGTGGCGGTACTCGCCGGGTCGGTCGCCGTCCAGTCGCATGCCGAATCAGCCGATGCCCGGGTGACGCTCGGCCCCCGGGACGTGGCCCGGATCCCCTCGGCGGGCCCGCTGAACGTGGACCACGAGGTTTCGGTCGAGCAGTTGACCGGCTGGCGCGACGGGACCCTCAACTTCGACGACGCTACCCTGGAGTCGGTCGCCGCCGAGCTGAGCCGGTGGTACGGCGTCGAGATCGTCGTGGCCGACAGCGGCGTCGCCGCCCTCCACCTCAACGCCCCGATCCCGACCGCGAACCTGGACGAAGCGCTGGCCATCGTGACGGCCGCGCTGCCGATCGACGTCCAGCGATCCGCGGCCCGGATCACCCTCGTCGCGAAAGGCAGTCCATGAGGAGGGCGGCCCGGGCGGCGAGCATCCTCGTGGTGCTCTTTCTCGTGACGGCCGGCACCGGCGTCGCGCAGGTCTCGCTCGGCCATGGGAATCCCCTCGATCGACGGATCTCGGTCCACTTCGATCGCGACAACCTCGGCACCGCCCTCTCCCGGCTCCGGACCATCTTCGGGCTCCCCCTCGCCTACAGTCCCGAGGCCCTGCCGGTCGATCGGAGCGTGAGCCTCGACGCCGACAATCTGACCGTGCGCGACGTCCTCGACCGGATGTTGGGCGGCACCGGGCTGACGCTGGTTACCACCAGCGGCGGCACCATCGTGATCGCCCCGCCGGAGGAGACCACCTCCGACCGCGGCTACCTCCCCGAGATCGCGACCGGGGTCCGTCAGCTCGATCAGATCGTGGTCATGGGCACGCCCGTGGCCGGCGCCCCGGAGCGGGAACAGCCCAACGCCGTGAGCGTCGTCAACGGCGACGACCTGGTGGCCCAGCGCTACTCGCGCACCGCCGACCTGATCCGGACGGCGCTCCCGGGCGTGGTCCTTTGGGACCCCGGCGCCGGCGGGCCGCCCGGGGAGATCGCCGCGGTCCGGGGCGCCAGCTCCTTCACGGCGCGGGGCATCAAGACCTACGTGGACGGCGTCGAAGTGGCGTCGCCCACGTTGTTCACGATGATCGATCCGCGGAGCATCGAGCGGATCGAGGTGATCCGGGGCCCGCAGGGCGCCGCCCTCTACGGCTCGGACGCCATCAACGGCGTGATCCAGATCGTCACCCGCAAGGGCCATATCGGCGAGACCGGCGGGCTCCGGGGCTGGGCCTCGGCGGCGGCCGGACCGTTCGATCGTGACGCCCTCGGCTCCACTCTGGTCCGCCAGAACTACGCGGCCTCGGCGGAATGGGGCGGCAACTGGTCGTCGCTCGAGGTGGCCGGCAGCATGGATCGCCTCGGCTCCCAGCAGACGGCGCCGAGCACCCGAGGCTGGAGCGTGGACGGCGGCGGACGGATGGTGCTCGGGTCGTTGCTCCTGAGCGGGTTCGGCCGAGCCGGCCAGTTCGACTTCCTGGAAGACCGGTCGTTCGCCTACTCGGCCGGCGCGCAGACCGCGTCGACCTATCCCGCGGCCGTCAACGCCGCCACGGTCGGGCTCACCGCCGTGCACCAGACCACCGACCGATGGACGCAGACCCTGGTGGTGGGCTACGACCGGGCCCAGGGCGCTCTGGGCAGCTCGGAGACGCCGCTCGCGTCGCTCCGCGAGCCGCTCGGCGCCACCCACGAGACCGCCAGCCGGTCGTCGGTACGGTTCAGCTCGGCCCTCGACCTCGACGTCGGCCGGATGGGCACGCTCACCACCACCCTGGGGATCGAGCACAGCCAGCTGGATCGTGAGCGGGGGGCCTGGGATTCCGAGTCGGAGCAGGGATGGACCGCCCTCTACGACGACGCCGTCCGGAACACGGGGACCTTCCTCCAAGGGAAGCTCCGCTCCGGACCGCTCACCCTGAACGCCGGCCTCCGGACCGAGTGGAACACCGCCTTCGGGCCGGCCTACGGCGCCGCGCTCGCCTCCAGTGTCGGGGCCTCGTACACCGTGGCGGCCGGAACGAACACGGTCCGCTTTCGGGCCGGGTGGGGACGCGGGATCCGACCGCCCGAGCCGGGCATGAGCCGGGGCATGGCCTCGGCGTTCATCAGGCAGGAGGCCAGTCCCAGTCTGGCACCCGAGGTCCAGGCCGGGCTGGAGGCCGGGGTCGATTTCTTCGCCGACCGGGGGAGCTTCGTCCGGCTCACCGTGTTCGATCAGCGGGCCAGCGACCTGATCCAGTCGGTGCTCTTCCCGGCCGTGCTCGGGAGCCCGCAGTCGTACCAATACCAGAACGTGGGTGCGATCCGGAACCGGGGCGTGGAGCTGGAAACCGGGTTACGACTCGGCGACTTCGGGGCCGACGCCCTCGTCTACTACACCCGAAGTCGGGTGGCCCGGCTGGCCCCCACCTACTCGGGCTTCCTCCGCCCCGGCGACGAGCTCCCCGAAGTCCCGGCCCTGGCCGGATCGGCCCGGCTCAGCTACACCGGCCGCGGGTTCCGGGTGGCCCTGGGTACCTCCCTGGTCGGCAGCTGGCTCGGCTACGACTGGGTCGCCTTGGCGGCCGCCTCGCAGAGCCAGTCCGCCACCCGGCCGGCGGTCGAGGACTACCTGATCCGCTACCCCTCGATCATCAAGCCGTACCTCTCCGGCTCGGTGAACTTGCTCCGTCAGGTCACCGGCTTCCTCACGATCGACAACCTCACCAACTCGCTCCGCTACGAGCGGAACAACGGCACTCCGCCCGCCGGGCGGAGCGCCTTGATCGGCCTCGAGTTTCGCCCCTGATTACATCGTCGCCGCGGACTTTCGGGCAAACCGCGTGAACCAGTAACGCAGGTAGGCCTGGGTCCGGAGGAAGTTCGACGGCTTCGAGCTGGTGCCGTGCCACTCGTCGTTGAACCGCACCATCGCGGTCGGCACCTTCCGGAGCTTGAGCGCCCGGTAGAACTCCTCCGTCTGGGGCATCGGCGTCCGGAGATCGCGCACCCCGGTCATCAACATGGTCGGCGTGGTCACGTGCCCGGCGTACATCAGGGGCGAGCGCCGGAGGTGCTCGCTCGGATCGTCCCACGGCAGCTTGGCGAAATTCCGGTACCAGGACGCGCCGTCCGTGGTCCCCACGAACGACAGCCAGTCGGTCACCGGACACATGGCCGACGCGGCCGCGAACCGGTCGGTATGACCGACGATCCAGGAGGTCAGCACCCCGCCGCCGCTGCATCCGTAGACGAACAAGTTGTTGCCATCGACATACCCTCGCCCGATCACCGTGTCGACCCCGGCCATCAAGTCGTCGAAGTCCCGGCCGGGATAGGCGTTCTTGATCGCGTTGCCGAAGGCACTGCCGTACCCGGTGGACCCCCGCGGGTTGAGGTAGAGCAGCACGTAGTCGTGCGCGGCGTGCTCCTGCCAGGCAAAGTTGAAGCCCACGCCGTACATGGCATGGGGCCCGCCGTGGATGGTCAGCATCATCGGATACTTCCGGTGGGGATCGAAGTTCGGTGGCTTCACGATCCATCCCTGGATCCGGAACCCGTCCACCGAGGGAAACCAGATCTCTTCCTCGGTGGCGAGCGACTTGCGGCCGAGCAGGTCCTCGTTGATGGCGGTGATCGGCCGGGGAGTCGGCCGGGCGACGTCGAACACCACCACGTCGTTGGGAGTCTCGAACGTCGATCGGACGCCGACGGCCGTCCCATTCCGCCCCACCATGCTCACGCTGAGGATCTGGCGGCCCCGGGTCACGGGACGGACCGCTCCGCCGGAGGCCGGCACGAACATCAGGTTTCGGGAGCCGGCGTCGTCGACGGTGAAGTAGATCCCGCCTCCGTCGGCGGCCCAGATCAGGCCCTGGGGAGAGCGGTCGAGCGAGGGCGTCAGTACCCGGACGTTCGAGCCGTCAGCGTTCATCAGGTAGAGCTTGGAATCGATCCAGGTATCGTCGGTCTGGTCGTACCCGGTGTAGGCGATCATCGTCCCGTCCGGCGAGACGGTCGGCTGCCCATCCGGCCCCTTCCGATGGGTGAGCGCCGTGATCGTCCCGCTGGCCACGTCGAGGCGGTAGATCTCACTCTCCCGCCAGGCATAGTCCGGGTCTTCGTCGCGGAGGCCGGAAAAGACCAAGCTCCGGCCGTCCGGGGTCCATGCGGGCGCCCCGTTCGAGAACGGTCCCTCGGTCAGCTGGCGGGGCGTGCCGCCGTCGGCCGACACCACGAAGATCTGCTGGTAGCCCTCGTCGGTGAAGCCGACCCGATCGCGCCGGTAGTTCAGCTTCTCGACCACGTGGGGTGGCGGCGTCCACGTCGCCCCGGCCGGCGGCGACGGCACCTCGACCGGCCACCGCTCCCGCATCGGCACCAGCATTCGGAAGGCCAGCCACTTGCCGTCCGGCGACCAGGCGAGGTCGGCCGGAGCGTGCCCGACCCGGGTGACCTGGCTCACCGCGCCCTCGGCGTCCATCCAGCGGACGAAGATCTGGCTCCCCTCGGGCTGGCCGTCGGCCAGGTAGGCGATCCGGGACCCGTCGGGTGACCAGCGGGCGTCGCCGCCGTCGACCAGGAAGCGTTGCTTGCTCCCGTCGACGCCCAGGATCCAGAGGGCGCTCTCCCAGCGGTCGTGCATCTGGTCGACGAACCGGCGGGTGTAGATCACCTGGCTGCCGTCGGGCGCGAGCCGGGGGTCGCGGGCGTCCTCGAAGTCCAGGTAGTCCTTGAGCTGAAGTCGCTCACCGGTCTGGGCGGACAGGGCCCCGATCGGCAGCGTCCCGAGCAGCAGCGAAGCGACCAGCCACCGAGCTGACATGTCGATCTTCCTCCTGGATGTGGGTGACGCGTCTCGACGTCGATCCGGTCAGGGCCGGATCAGGACCTTCCCCAGCACCTCCCGCTCCTCGAGCAGCCGCTCCCCCTCGGCCGTCTTTTCGAGCGGCAGGATCCGGTCGATCATGGGGTCAAGCCGACCCACCGCCACCAGGCCGAGCAGGACGTTCAGGTCCGTTTCGGTCCAGCCGTGCGAGCCGATCACCTCGTGCTCGAACGACCAGAGGCGCCGGGCGTCGACCGCCACCTCGATGTCGGTGGCGGTGGCCGTGGTGAGCAGCCGCCCGCCGGCGGCGACCGATCGCTGGATGGCGAGCCAGGTGGTGCCGCCGACCAGGTTGACGGCGACGTCCACGCCGCCCCGGCCGCCGACCCGGGGCGAGCCGAAGAGATAGGCAACCCGCTGATCGACCAGGTCGTGTCCGGTATGAATGGTGTGGTCGGCGCCGGCCGCTTGGAGCCGCTCCAGCTTCCAGGCCTTGCCGGCGCAGGCGACCACCTCGGCGCCGAGCACCTTGGCCAGTTGCACCGCGGCTACCCCCACCCCACCGCTCGCCCCCAGCACCAGGACCCGTTCGCCGGGACGCACCTTGCCCCGAACCAGCATCCGGTGGGCCGTCCCGTACGCCAGCGGGAGGGCCGCCGCGTCGTCGAGGCTCACCGCGTCCGGCACGGTCAGGAGCTGTGAGGCCGGCACCACGACGTATTCGGCCCGCCCTCCGTCGGCGGTCTCGCCGATCAAGCCAACCCGGCGTCCGTCCCGAAAGGCCGGATCGACGAGCACGCGATCCCCGGCCGTCCACCCCCGAACCTCTCGGCCCACGCCGACCACCTCGCCCGCGATGTCCGAGCCGGCGATGAGCGGAAGTGGCAGCCGGACCCCCGGGGGGCCGAGACGGTTCGCGATGTCCTGCCGGTTCAGGGCCGTGGCGGCCACTCGGACGATCGCCTCGTCCGGCGCGGGCGCCGGGTCGGGATAGTCCGCCCGCAAAGCGAGCACCCCCCGATCGCCGTGGGCCATCGTCACCATTGCGCGCATGCGGATCCCCGATGGAAAGTCGAATTGTGGCCCCGCCCGCCGCTCGCCGAAAGGGGGCCGGCCGCTGCTCGGTGGCCACCAAAGCCAGGAGCGTGCCCCGGCCTTCCCATCCCAAGCCGTTGACCATCTTGGACTTGGTGGCTCTCCCCCGAAAGGCCGTCGGGAGCCGCCGTCCGAATTCGGACGCCAGATCCCGTCCCTGGGACGGCCACGGCTCAGCGGAGGCCCCTTGGCTATCGGGCCCGGTGGCCCGATCTTTCGGCCGTCGGAGCCGCTCTGCCTTGGGGTGGTCTCAAAATGCTCGTTCGTGCCTTCCCCCTCATTCTGGCCGCGACGGTGGTCGTTTCCGCGCCGGTCGTCGCCCAATCCTCACCGCGCGACGCCGCCGAACGCTTCATCGCCGCCTGGGACCAGCGCGACTGGAGCGGGGCCGCCACCCTCCTCGACCTCGACCTGTTCGACAAATTCCGCCAGGACTTCGTCGATCGCGCCCGCCGGCAGGGCGAGAGCTCGCCGGAGGTTTCGGTGGACGACCTCTTGCGACAGAATCCCGGCATGCCCCGCGACGTCGCCGAGTATCAGGTCCGGATGATCCACCAGCAGCGAGAGCGATACGCCGATCCAACGTCCTTCGAGTTCGCCCGGGTCGGCTCCCTGGACGAGTTGGAGCGGCTCAGCCCGGCCGAGGCGGCCGCTCGGTGGCTCGAGAGCCGCGACCCGTCCTGGCAGATCCGGATGCAATTCGAGGCCGCGGGCTGCCGACCCCCGAGCGACGCCGACGACGTACCCCCGGTCCACCGTCACCTGATCGGTATCGTCGACGAGGACGACTCGACCAGCTACGCGCTGTTCCGCGAACAGCGGGCCGGCGACGACCAGGCCCCCGCCTGGGTCGGCGGGGACGTGTTCGTGATGGTGCTTCACCGGGACGGCCCGCGCTGGGAGGTGGTCCCCCGGTCGGATCTCCTTCCGGAGGTCGGGATGGTGGACACCCGAGATTGCCGATAGCCGGGCCGACGGGCGGGGGATCCCCCCGCCCGTCTCACCATGCAACCGTTTCCGACCCGCCCGCATCCAATCAACAGACGAGGACGCGGGGACACGATGCTCAGCGCGAAACACGACTCCACCGAGAGCTACCAGGTCTACGAGGACGGTCACGCCGTCGGGCGAATCGTCCTGCCCCGCCAGGTGCCGACCTTCCGGCCGACCGAAGGCACCGTCTACCTCCGTCGCTCGCTCGCCCGGCACGAGGAGTCGCGTCCCCGAGTCGCCTGATCGGCAACCCGGTCATCCTTTCCCGATCACCTTGCTAGATTGAGAGAACAGTCCGGGTCGCGACGACCCGGACGCTGCCGATCTCGTCTCGTCAGGTGCCGTTGCCGATCCCCTCCGTTCGCCTTCGTTCCCGCGCCCCGCTGCTCGCGGTGGCAATGTTCGTCACCGCCGGGTCGGCTCGGGCCCAGAACTCCGGGGTCGCCATTCGGGTCGACTCCTTGCTGGCTTCGGCCGAACGGGCGGTCGACGCGGGTCGCCCCTGGGAAGCGACCAGGCTGTTGACTCCCCTGGTCCGGATTCCGGCCGCCCGGTCGCCCGAAGCACTGTTGGTGGCGGCGCGAGCCGCGGCGGGATGGGGCGGCTGGGGAACGGTCGTGCGCCTCCTCGACGGCGAGCCTTGGCTCGACTCCGCCGACGCCGAAGGCCGCGCCCTGCTGGCCCGCGCCCAACTGGAGCGCGGCGAGCTCGACGCCGCGCTCCAGAACGCCCGGCGCTCGGTCGACAACCCCGCCGCTCGCGACCCCGGTGCCCGGGCGCTGACCCTGGCCCGGGCCCTTGATCGCGCCGATCGGCTCGATTCGGCCGCGACCTTTTATCGCCGGGCTGCTGCGGCGCTGCCCGAGCTGGCCGACTGGCTTTCGCTCCGGGCCGCTGGCGTCACCACTGATTCCGCCGGCCGTCGTGCCCTGCTGGCCCAGGTCCAGCTCCCCGTGGCTCGGGCTCGGATCGCCTGGACCGAGGCCCTGGCTCGCCGGCGGGCCGGCGCCTTGCCAGAGGCGGCGTCGCTCTACGATTCCCTGGGCGACCGCGTCACCGCGATCGACCTCCGGCTCCAGACCGGCGACGGCGCCCTCAGGCGATCGGCCCGGGCCAGCCTGGTGTCGCTCTTTCAGACCGGGGTCGGCGGCGACGACGCCCGCCGGGCGGTCGAGATCTTCGACCGGGAGTTTCCTCGTCACTCGGCGCTGGAGGAGCTCTCGCTGGCCCGGCGGGCGGCGGCCGTCGGGATGCTCGACCGCGCCGCGACCGGGTTTTCGCGGGCGGGGCACCGGCACCTGACCGACCGGGACCGCTACACCTACGCCGGCGTCCTGACCCGGCTCGGCCGGTACGACGAGGCCCTCCCGCTCTTCGCCTCGATCGGCACCCCGTCGCTCCGAGGCGATGCCGCCTACCAGCGGGCTCGCGCCATCCTTCGGAGCGGGCAGGTGACGGCCGCGATCCGGGAGCTCCACCGGGTGGTGGCCCGGCATCCGAGCGATGCCGACCCGTCCGCCACGGCGCTCTACCTGATCGGCGATCTCCTGATCGATCGGCTCGGTGACGATTCGGCCCGCGCGATGTTCCGCGAGGCGGCGAAGCGCTACCCCCGCACCACGTTCGGCCGGCGGGCGGCCTTCCAGGCCGCCCTGATCGCCTATCTCGACCAGGACTACTCCACCGCGGCACTCGAGTTCGACGACCTGGCCCGCGGCGCGTCCCCGGGCGACGAGACCGTCGCCGGCCTGTATTGGGCCGGGCGGGCGCACGCCGAGGTCGGAGATTCGGTCGGTGCCCGGGAGCGGTGGACCTCGGTCCTGACCCGGGGACGGGACACCTATTACGCCTTCCTTGCCGCCCGGCGTCTCGGCACTCGGGCGTGGAGCTTTGGCCCGGCGGCGACGACGACCGCTCGCGCCGGTCTGGCGGCACCTCTTCGGCGCGCCGCCACCTTGACCCGCCTCGGCCTCCGGGTCGAGGCCGAATTCGAGGTCGACGGCTTCGTCGACGGCGCGGGCTCCGGCGCCGACGGCATCCGCGAGACCGCCAAGGCCCTGGCCCGGGCCCAGCTCTACGGACGGGCGGTGCGGCTGGCCTTCCGGGCCCAGACCATGAGCCCGCCCGACGATCGCCAGGTGGCCGAGCTGCTCCACCCCCTGCCGTTCCGAACCGAGCTCGAGGCCGAGGCCGACAGCGCCGGGCTCGATCCATACCTGGTCGCGGCGCTGATCCGCCAGGAGTCCGCCTTCGACGCCCAGGCCCGCTCGGTGGCCGACGCCCGCGGCCTGATGCAGGTCCTCCCCTCGGTCGGCGCGGGCTACGCCAAGACCATGGGCCTGGCCGACTGGGATCCGGTCCTGCTCTATCAGCCCGGGGTCAACCTCCACTTCGGGATCGAACATCTTCGGGAAGGCATGGAGCGCTACCGCCAGCCCGAGGAGGCCCTGGCCGCCTTCAACGCCGGCGTCCAGCGGGTAGACCGCTGGCTCGATCTCCGGGGCGTGAAGGACGACCCCGAGATCTTCGTCGAGCGCATCCCCTTCACCGAAACCCGGGACTACGTCCGGCGGGTCATGCGAAACCTCGCGGTCTATCGCGCGCTCTACGGTGCCGATCAGACGTGACGCACGACCCGTATCTCGCTCTTCGCCGTCCTGGATTCCGCCGCTACCTCGGCGGCCATGTCTTCGCGGTGTTGGGCCAGGGGATGCTGGCGGTCGCGGTCGGCTGGGAGCTCTACGACCGGACCGGCTCGGCAGCCGTGCTTGGGCTGGTGGGGCTGGTCCAGGTGTTGCCCCTGGTCGCCCTGGTCCTCCCGGCCGGGCAGACCGTCGACTCTCACGATCGCCGGCGGGTACTGGCCCTCGCCGAGATGGTCATTGCCGTGGCGGCGCTCGGCATCTTCTGGGCCTCGCTCCGGACGGCCCCACTCCCCTTCTACTACGGCTTCCTCGCCCTCTACGGCGTGGGCCGGACCTTCCAGCTTCCCGCCAAGCAGGCCATCCTGCCCCACCTCGTCCCGATGGATGCGTTCACCAACGCGGTGGCCTGGAACGCCGGCGGCTGGCAGACGGCCGACGTGGTGGGGCCGGCCCTGGGCGGGTTCCTGATCGGCCTGGCCGGCGCCGCCGCGCCGGTCTACCTAGTGACCGCCGTCTCGGCCCTGGCGTTCGCCGGGTTGGCGGCCCGCCTGGAGCTGGCCACGCCGCCCCGCCGCCGGAGACCGATCGCCTGGACCGGCCTCCTCGAGGGGATCCGGTTCGTCCGCAACTCGCCGGTGCTGCTGGCCGCCATCTCGCTCGATCTCTTCGCGGTCCTCCTCGGCGGAGTGGTGGCCCTGCTCCCCGTCTACGCCAAGGACATCCTCCACGTCGGCCCGACCGGTCTCGGCTGGCTCCGGGCGGCGCAGTCGATCGGGGCGGTGAGCACCTCGCTCGTGCTGGCCCACGGCCCGCCGCTGCGCCGAGCCGGCCGGACCCTCCTGACCTCGGTGGCCGGCTTCGGGGTCGCGATCGTCGTCTTCGGGTTCTCGCGAAGCTTCGCGCTTTCCCTCCTGGCCCTGGGCGTCGCCGGAGCGTTCGACGCGGTGAGCGTGGTGATCCGCCTGGCCCTGACCCAGCTCAAGACGCCGGACGAGCTCCGGGGCCGGGTCTCCGCCGTCAACAGCCTCTTCATCGGGATGTCGAACGAGCTGGGTGAGTTCGAGTCGGGGATGGCGGCGTCGCTGTTCGGCCCGATCGTCGCCGTGGTGGGCGGCGGGGTGGCGGTGATCGCGATCGTCGGGCTGGTGGCTTCCCGGTGGCCCGAGATCGGCCGCCTGGAGCGCCTGGAAGGGATCGAGGAGGCGAGCGCGTGAGGTTAGGCCACGGCGAAGAGCCCGCCCAACGCTGACGCCTCGATCGGGACCGGGTCGGCCTGCAGCCCCGTCCGGCAGGCGGCCAGGCCCAGCACCTCGGCCGCCGACCGCCCGGCGGCGCGGAGGTCGTCGAGCCCGCTGGCCCGATCCCGCTTGCTGAGCTTGACGCCGGGCGTGCCGCCGAAGATCAGCGGGTGGTGCAGAAATCGAGGGGCGGCGTCGGCGCCGAGCAGCCGGCCCAGGAGGATCTGACGTCCGGTCGACTCCAGCAAATCGTCGCCCCGGATCACCAGATTCACGTCGTGGGCCAGATCGTCCGCCACCACCGCCAACTGATAGGTCCAGTTGCCCAGCGGGTCCCGAAGCAGCAGATCGCCGCTCTGGTCGGCCGGCGTCTGCAAGACCGGTCCATGGCGGAGGTCGGTGAATTCGACCGGATCGGCCGGCAGGCGCACCCGGAGCCCTCGCCCCGGCCCCTCCGCCAGGCCGGCGTCGCGGCAGGTTCCCGGGTAACGGGCCTCCTCGCCCGAGGCGGCGGGCTCGACGGCCGCCAGGGCGATGTCTTTGCGGGAGCAGCCGCAAGCGTAGACCCGGGCCACCCGCCGGAGCCGGTCCACCGCGCCGAAGTAGCGAGGCCCGTTGTCGCTCTGCCGATAGGGAGACGGTCCGGGACCTCGGAGCGACCGCTCGCTGGCCGGGTCGGCCTCGAGCCCGAGCCAGGCCAGGTCGTCGAGGATCAGGCGCTCGAACTCGAGCCGAGAGCGGCCCCGGTCGTGGTCCTCGATCCGGAGCACCACCCGGCCACCGGCCGCCTGAGCCGCACCCCAGGTCCAGACGGCGTTGGCCACGTGGCCGAGATGGAGTCGCCCGGTCGGGCTCGGGGCGAATCGGGTGACGGGGCGCGCGGGAAGACCCCGAAGCGGAAAGGGTGGCACGGCCACCAAGCTAGCCGCCCCCCGCGCGCCATTGCGACCCTTCCCGGTCGTGAAGCATCATCTCAGCGTTCACCTCGAGCCATCAGGAGCCCCCGTGCGTCGCGTCCCGACCCTCGCTCTCATCGTCTCGTCCTCGATCGCCTCGGCCGCGGCCGCCCAGACCACGGTCGCGCTGACCAAGCCCGACGCCGAGTTCGCCGAACCGTTCACCCGGGTCGCGAGCCTGCGGGAGCTGGCGGGTGGCAAGGTCATCGTCAGCGATACCCGCGACAAGATCGTGCAGATGGTGGACTTCAGCTCGGAAACCACCACCAAGATCGGGCGCGAGGGCCAGGGGCCCGGCGAGTACTCGCTCCCCGCGACGCTGTTCGCGCTCCCCGACAACCAGACCTGGCTCCATGACCTGCTCGGGCGCCGGTTCCTGCCGATCGACCCGCGCGGCACGATCGCCGATCCGGTGCCCATGCCGGGGACCTCGTCCTCCGGGCGGGGCGGGATGTTCATGATCGGCGGGGCGCAGGGCTCCGACGCCCAGGGCCGAATCTACTTCCAGGCACCGCCGATCAATCCCACCGATCCCAATGCGCTGCCGCCAGACTCGCTGGCCGTCCTTCGCTGGAACCGGGTTAGCCCCGCCTTGGACACGGTGGCGTGGATTGCCGCGCCCAAGCCTCAGGTCACCAGCCTCGGCGGCGGGGCGCGGATCCAGATGCGGATCGGCGTCGGCAAGATGTTCGAACCGCAGCAAGCCTGGGGGGTATCGGGCGACGGCGCCGTCGTGCGGGTCATCCCCTCTCCCTATCACGTCGTCTGGTACGGCCCGGGCGCGCGGCCGGCCGCCGGTCCGGTCGTCCCCTACACCCCGCTTCCCGTCACCCAAGCTGACAAGGACGAGGTCATCGAAGCCCGGAAGCGGGGTGGGGCCGCCAACTTCGTGGTGATGGGTCGAAACGGAGGACGGGCCACCTCGCAAAAGATCGAGCTGCCCGACCCGGAGTTCGCCGACAGCAAGCCGCCCTTCCGGGGCCAGAGTTCCGTTTCGGTCGCGCCCGACGGCGAGGTCTGGGTCGAGCGGACCCAGCCGGCGGGCGCCAAGCAGGCGATCTACGACGTCTTCGACCGCTCGGGCCGGCTGGTGCGAAAGGTCACCCTGAACCCTCGCAGTCGGGTGGTAGGCTTCGGGACGGGCACGGTCTACGTGGTCCGGCAGGACGAAGACGACCTGGAGTACCTGCAGCGGTTTCCGAAGCCCTGATCGCCCGACCTCACCCGCTGGCGAGCATCTTGGTCGCGTCCACCCGGGCCGCCTGCCACGCCGGGATCGCGCAGGTGACGAAGGCCACGACCCCGAGCACCAGCGGTCCCGCGACGAACGCCGCAAGGTCGGTCACGGCAATGCCGTAGACCAGGCCGGCGAAGAGACGCGAAAGCCCGAGCGAGATCAGGACGCCGATGCCGGCGCCCAGCCCGACCAGCGCCAGCCCGCGCCCCTCCACCTGCCAACCGATCCGGGCGGGTGACGCTCCGAGCGCGAGCTGAATCCCGTACTCGCGGACTCGCTGCCGGACCATCAGGGCCAGCACCCCGTAGACTCCGACCACGGTGAGGACGAGGGCCACCAGCGCAAAGGTCCCCAGCACCACCAGCTGGAACCGGCGGTCGGCCACCGACGAGGCGATCAGATCGTCCATGGACGCCATCCGGAACACCGCCGCGTCGGGCAGGATCTCCCGCACGACGCTCCGGATCGGGGCGTCGAGATCGGTCGCGGCGGCGGGCCGGAGCACCACGTCCATCCCCCAGTTGAGGTAGTGCCCCTCGGTGCCCTGCGCGAGCGGGAGGTACATCGCGGGCCGAGCCGAGCTCTCGAGCCCCCCCATGTGCACCGCCTCCGCGACCCCGACGACGCGCGCTCGGGGGGCCGGATCGTGCGGGACCGGATCCAGGATCAGCTCGGATCCCAGCGGATTCCGATCTCCCCAGTACCGCTCCGCGAAGGTCTGGTCGATGACCACCACCCGCTCGGCGCCCGCTCGGTCGCTTTTGCGGATCGAGCGGCCGCGAATGATCCGGGTGCCCATCGCTTCGAAGTACCCCGGGGTCACCAGCCGGATGTAGACCGCCGGCCGGGCATCGCGGCTGGGGGCCGGATCGTCGGCGAGATCGGCACTGGTGATCCAGTACTCGCCGGTGAGCGGGAGCCGGCTGACCGCGCCGACCTGGGTCACGCCGGGAAGCTGGAGGAGCCGGTCGGTCAGGGTGGCATAGCTTCGAACGATGCGGGCTCGATCGGCCGTCATCCTAGCCCAGATCGAGTCCATCGAGCCCTCGGCTTTGATCCGCCAGGGCGGCTCCACCCGAAAGGTGAGCACGTGGTCCGGCTCGAACCCCAGCGGCTGGCGAAGGAGCGACACCATGGTGCGAACGATGAGCCCCGTCCCGATGAGCACCACCACGGCGAGCGCGACCTCGGCCACCACCAGCGAGGCCTGCCAGCGACCGCGTCGACGCGACCCGCCTCCCCGGCCGTCCTCGAACGCGCGCCGGAGGTCGGGCCGGCTTCCGGCCAGGGCGGGCATCAGACTGAAGAGCACGGCCGTGGTCACCACCAGCGCCGCCGTGAACAGCACCAACCGGCCGTCGAGCGCCACCTCGCTCAAGCGGGGAATCGCGGAGGCGCCGAGCCGCCGCAACCGGGTCATCAGGACGACCGCCACGCCCAGCCCGACCGCCCCGCCCAGCGTAGCGAGCAACAGCCCCTCGGTCATGACCTGGCCGATCAGCCGGCCCGGTTCCGCCCCGAGCGCGCCGCGCAGGGCCATCTCCCGCTCCCGCCCGAGCGCCCGACCCAGCAGCAGGCTGGCGACGTTGGCGGCGGCCATCAGCAGGATGAGCCCCGCCGCCGCCCAGACCAGGAGCAGCGACGTTCGGACCTGACCGACCGTGGCCTCGCGGAGCCCGACCACCTTCGCGGTCCACCCCTCGTTGGTCTCGGGGTAGGCCCGGGAGAGATTGCGGGCCTCCACCACCAGGGCCTCGCCCGCCTCGGCGACGGTGACTCCCGGCGCGAGGCGCCCGACGCCCCCCAGGAAGCGCGCGCCGCGCCGCGCTTGTTCGTCGGGCATGAGCCCGAGCGGGACCCACATGGCCACGCCGGGGTTCGGAAAGGCGAATCGGGCCGGCATCACCCCGACGATCCGACGCCGCACGCCGTCGAGCTCGATCGCCCGCCCGACCGCGTCGGGCGAGGCCCCGAGCGAGGCGACCCAGAAGGCGTGGCTGACCACGACCGCGTCGCTGCCGGGCACGTCGTCGCCGCCGGTGAGCACTCGACCCAAGGCGGGCCGGTCCAGGAAGACTCGGAAGAACGACCCGCTCACGGCGACGTAGGTGATCCGATCGGGGACCTCCTCGACCTTCACGGTGCCGGATCGGGCCTGGTAGCCGGTCGTCGACTGGAAGAGATCCGAGCGCGCCGCCGTCAGATCCCGGAGATTGGCCGGCGACACTCCGAAGTCCAGCATGCCCTTGGCCACATTCTCCTCGATGATCCCGACCAGGCGTTCCGAGTCGCGGAGGGGAAGCGGCCGCAGGATCACCCCGTCCACCAGACTGAAGAGGGCCGCATTGCCACCGATTCCCAGTCCGAGGGTCAGAATCGCCACCAGGGCGAAGCCGGGCGAGCGCCGGACCTGACGAAGGGCAAGCGTCACATCCTGACGGAGGGGGTCCAGCAGGTTCATGGATCGCCTCGGGTATGGGATCGCTCGGCAGCCGGACGGGGACGCCCGACCGGCGACGCCGTCCCGTTGAGATACCCTACCGTGCCGGGGCGTTGCAGCACGCCGGCCGGCCGTTACCGCGGCTGACCGCCGTGTTGCCCGAACCAGCTGATCATGTAGAGCATGGTCCGCATCCAGTTGCTCGGCAGCGACTCGGTCCCGTGCCACTCGCCCTCGAACCGGAGCAGCCGGGCCGGCACCCCGCGCATCTTGAGGGCGGCGTAGAACTCCTCGGACTGAGGCATCGGGGTGCGCATGTCGAGCACGCCGGTCATTACCAGGGTCGGGGTCGTGACGTTGCCGACGTACGCGAGGCTCGACTGCTTGAACCAGGTCAGGGGATCGTCCCAGAACGGCTTGGTGAAGAACGCATAGCCGAAGAGGGGCACGCTCGGTCTCGCCGGCCATGCTGATCCAGTCGATCACCGGACAGCGAACCGCGGCCGCGGCGAACCGGTGGGTGTGGCCGATGACCCAGCTCGAGAGCACCCCGCCGCCCTAGCACCAGATACGTACAGTCGGGCGGGATCCACGTAGCCTCGGCCGATGACCGTGTCGACCCGGCCATCAGGTCGTCGAAGTCGACGCTGGGATAGGCGTGCTCGATCGCGCCGGTGAAGGCGTCGCCATACCCCGTGCTGCCCCGGGGATTGGTGAAGAGGACCACGTAGCCCTGGGCGGCGAACACCTGCCACATCATGTCGAAGCCGACCCCGGACATGCTCGGGGACCGCCGTGGATCTCCAGCAGCATCGGATACTTCTTCGTGGGATCGAACCTCGGCGGCTTGACGATCCACCCCTGGATCCGGGCGCCACCGCTCGACCGGTACCAGATTTCGTCGACGCTCGCCAGGGTTTGCCCCGGACCATTCGGCGTTCACCTCGGTGAGCGGGGTGGGCGGTCGCTGCCCCGCCCGTCGAGGGTTATCCGCGCCACCTCCGGCGGGCTGTCGAAGCGGCTCACCACACCCACCGCCGTGGCCCCCGCCAACGAGCCGAGGGACAGCATCTCCGCCCCCTCGGTCACCGCCCGATTCGGCCCGCCGCCGGCGGGAGCGAACCAGACGTTTTCGGTGCCCCGGTCCTGGGCCGAGAAGTAGAGGCCGGTCCCATCGGGGGCCCAGTGCACCGCAGCGCCGGCGAACCCGCGATCTCCCGGTCGAGCGAGCGGGACAGATCAGTCGCTCCCGAGCCGTCGGCGGTGACCCAGAGATCGGCCACCTGCCAGACCCGGGTGGATAGGGATGCCCGGTGTAGGCGACCGCTTCCCGTCGGGCGACACCCCCGGCCCCGACCAGAAGCCGCGGTCGGCGGTCAGGCGGCGCCGAATGCCGGTCGCGACGTCGACCGCGTAGACGTTCGACTCGCCGTAGACGCGATCGCCGTCCGACTCGGCGTAGCCGTCGAAGTAGATCGTCCGTCCGTCCGGCGACCAGCTGTGGGCCGCTCCGAAGGCCATCCCGTCGAACGCCGCGCCCACGCTCCAGTCGCCGCTGGTGAGCTGGCGCGGGTTCCCGCCGTCGGCCTGGACGACGAAAAGGTGGACGAATCCCGGCTGGGTGTACCCCTGCCGTTCGGCCCGGTAGTGGAGCCGGTCGACGATCCGGGGTCCGGGAGTCCAGGTCGCCCCCGGGGGCGGCGCCGGCAGGTCCATCGCCCAGTCGTCCATCTTGGGCACGAACATCCCGAACGAAAGCCACTTGCCGTCGATCGACCAGGTGACGCTCCGGGGCCCGTGGCTCACCCTGGTGATCTGACGGTCGCCCTTCGGCGTCCATCCACCGGACGAAGATCTGGGCGCCCTCGGAGCCCTCGCCCGCGGCGAGGTACGCGATCCGGGTGCCGTCCGGTGACCAGACCGGGCCGCCGCCTTTGGCCAGGGATCCGGTTCCGGCCGCCGTCGGCGTCCATCACCCAGATGGCGCTCTCCGTTCGATCCTTCCGCTGGTCAACCCGTCCTGGTGTAGACGATCGTCTTGCCGTCCGGCGAGATCTGGGGATCGCTCACCTGCTCCAGGTCCAGATAGCTTCCCACCGTCAGGAGCGAGTCGGCCGCCGTCGTCTGGGCCGAGCCGATCCCGCCGCGACCGCCAACGCCACCACCGAGATCACGTAGCGCATCTCCGCCTCCGATGAGGGAGCCGTCACCGCCCCGTCGGGCCAGCCGCTCCACGGCGGCCAGTCGTTCCTGGGTACCAAGGAACGACTGGCCGCCGTGGAGCGGCTGGCCCAACGGGGGCGGTGACGGCTCCCTCATCGGAGGCGGGAATGCGCTACGTGATCTCGGTGGTGGCGTTGGCGGTCGCGGCGGGATCGGCTCGGGCCCAGACGACGGCGGCCGACTCGCTCCTGACGGTGGGAAGCTATCTGGACCTGGAGCAGGTGAGCGATCCCCAGATCTCGCCGGACGGCAAGACGATCGTCTACACCAGGACCTGGGTTGACCAGCGGAAGGATCGAACGGAGAGCGCCATCTGGGTGATGGACGCCGACGGCGGCCGGAACCGGTTCCTGGCCAAAGGCGGCGGCCCGGTCTGGTCACCGGACGGCACCCGGATCGCGTACCTCGCCGCGGGCGAGGGCTCCGAGGGCGCCCAGATCTTCGTCCGGTGGATGGACGCCGAAGGGGCGACCAGTCAGATCACCAGGGTGAGCCACGGGCCCCGGAGCGTCACCTGGTCGCCCGACGGCAAGTGGCTTTCGTTCGGGATGTTCGTGCCCAAGATGGACGACTGGGCGATCGACCTGCCGGCGCCGCCCCCGGGGGCGACCTGGACTCCCGGACCCCGGATCGTCGACCGGCTCCACTACCGGGCCGATCGGCAGGGGTACACCCAGCCGGGATTCGTCCACCTTTTCGTCGTCCAGGCCGACGGCGGGACCCCGCGCCAGCTCACCAGCGGCGACTGGAGCGTGGGCGCGGCGTTCGACGGGATGGCCTTCGGAGCGGCCCACAGCTGGTCGCCGGACGGACGGACGATCTACTTCGACGGCTACGCCGAGTCGGACGGCGATCACGTCTACGGCGAGTCGAACGTCTACGCGGTCGACGTCGCGACCGGCATTCGGCGCCGCCTGACCGCCGACCGCGGCTTCTGGTCGGGGCCGGTGGTGTCGCCCGACGGGAAGCGGGTCGCCTACACCGGGCATCCCTATACCACCCGGGTCTGGCAGGTGGCCGATCTCTGGGTCATGCACGCCGACGGCTCGGGAGCGACTGATCTGTCCCGCTCGCTCGACCGGGAGATCGGCGGGTTCGCCGGCGCCGCGGTGCACTGGGCCCCCGATGGGACCGGCCTCTACTTCTCGGCCCAGGACCGGGGCACCGAAAACGTCTGGTTCGCTCCCGCCGGCGGCGGGCCGATTCGGGCGGTGACCGAGGGGGCGGAGATGCTGTCCCTCGGCTCGTTGGCGGGGGCCACGGCGGTGGGTGTGGTGAGCCGCTTCGACAGCCCGCCGGAGGTGGCGCGGATAACCCTGGACGGGCGGGGCGGCGCCACCCCGACCCCGCTCACCGAGGTGAACGCCGATCTGGTCCGGGGCAAACGCCTGGCGAGCGTCGACGAAATCTGGTACCGGTCGAGCGGTGGCGCCCGGATCCAGGGGTGGATCGTCAAGCCGCCGAGGTTCGATCCCACGAAGAAGTATCCGATGCTGCTGGAGATCCACGGCGGTCCCCAGAGCATGTACGGGGTCGGCTTCGACATGATGTGGCAGGTGTTCGCCGCCCAGGGCTACGTGGTCCTCTTCACCAATCCCCGGGCAGCACGGGGTATGGCGACGCCTTCACCGGCGCGATCGAGCACGCCTATCCCAGCGTCGACTTCGACGACCTGATGGCCGGGGTCGACACGGTCATCGGCCGAGGCTACGTGGATCCCGCCCGACTGTACGTATCTGGCTGCTCGGGCGGCGGGGTGCTCTCGAGCTGGGTCATCGGCCACACCCACCGGTTCGCCGCGGCCGCGGTTCGCTGTCCGGTGATCGACTGGATCAGCATGGCCGGCGAGACCGACGTGCCCCTCTTCGGCTATGCGTTCTTCACCAAGCCGTTCTGGGACGATCCCCTGACCTGGTTCAAGCAGTCGAGCCTCGCGTACGTCGGCAACGTCACGACCCCGACCCTGGTAATGACCGGCGTGCTCGACATGCGCACCCCGATGCCTCAGTCCGAGGAGTTCTACGCCGCCCTCAAGATGCGCGGGGTGCCGGCCCGGCTGCTCCGGTTCGAGGGCGAGTGGCACGGGACCGAGTCGCTGCCGAGCAACTGGATGCGGACCATGCTCTACATGATGAGCTGGTTCGGGCAACACGGCGGTCAGCCGCGGTAACGGCCGGCCGGCGTGCTGCAACGCCCCGGCACGGTAGGGTATCTCAACGGGACGGCGTCGCCGGTCGGGCGTCCCCGTCCGGCTGCCGAGCGATCCCATACCCGAGGCGATCCATGAACCTGCTGGACCCCCTCCGTCAGGATGTGACGCTTGCCCTTCGTCAGGTCCGGCGCTCGCCCGGCTTCGCCCTGGTGGCGATTCTGACCCTCGGACTGGGAATCGGTGGCAATGCGGCCCTCTTCAGTCTGGTGGACGGGGTGATCCTGCGGCCGCTTCCCCTCCGCGACTCGGAACGCCTGGTCGGGATCATCGAGGAGAATGTGGCCAAGGGCATGCTGGACTTCGGAGTGTCGCCGGCCAATCTCCGGGATCTGACGGCGGCGCGCTCGGATCTCTTCCAGTCGACGACCGGCTACCAGGCCCGATCCGGCACCGTGAAGGTCGAGGAGGTCCCCGATCGGATCACCTACGTCGCCGTGAGCGGGTCGTTCTTCCGAGTCTTCCTGGACCGGCCCGCCTTGGGTCGAGTGCTCACCGGCGGCGACGACGTGCCCGGCAGCGACGCGGTCGTGGTCAGCCACGCCTTCTGGGTCGCCTCGCTCGGGGCCTCGCCCGACGCGGTCGGGCGGGCGATCGAGCTCGACGGCGTGTGGCGTCGGATCGTCGGGGTGATGCCGGCCCGATTCGCCTTTCCGAACCCCGGCGTGGCCATGTGGGTCCCGCTCGGGCTCATGCCCGACGAACAAGCGCGGCGCGGCGCGCGCTTCCTGGGGGGCGTCGGGCGCCTCGCGCCGGGAGTCACCGTCGCCGAGGCGGGCGAGGCCCTGGTGGTGGAGGCCCGCAATCTCTCCCGGGCCTACCCCGAGACCAACGAGGGGTGGACCGCGAAGGTGGTCGGGCTCCGCGAGGCCACGGTCGGTCAGGTCCGAACGTCGCTGCTCCTGGTCTGGGCGGCGGCGGGGCTGATCCTGCTGATGGCCGCCGCCAACGTCGCCAGCCTGCTGCTGGGTCGGGCGCTCGGGCGGGAGCGGGAGATGGCCCTGCGCGGCGCGCTCGGGGCGGAACCGGGCCGGCTGATCGGCCAGGTCATGACCGAGGGGCTGTTGCTCGCTACGCTGGGCGGGGCGGTCGGGCTGGGCGTGGCGGTCGTCCTGATGACCGGGTTGCGGCGGCTCGGCGCCTCCGCGATTCCCCGCTTGAGCGAGGTGGCGCTCGACGGCCGGTTGGTGCTGTTCACGGCGGCGCTGGTGGTGACCACGGCCGTGCTCTTCAGTCTGATGCCCGCCCTGGCCGGAAGCCGGCCCGACCTCCGGCGCGCGTTCGAGGACGGCCGGGGAGGCGGGTCGCGTCGACGCGGTCGCTGGCAGGCCTCGCTGGTGGTGGCCGAGGTCGCGCTCGCCGTGGTGGTGCTCATCGGGACGGGGCTCATCGTTCGCACCATGGTGTCGCTCCTTCGCCAGCCGCTGGGGTTCGAGCCGGACCACGTGCTCACCTTTCGGGTGGAGCCGCCCTGGCGGATCAAAGCCGAGGGCTCGATGGACTCGATCTGGGCTAGGATGACGGCCGATCGAGCCCGCATCGTTCGAAGCTATGCCACCCTGACCGACCGGCTCCTCCAGCTTCCCGGCGTGACCCAGGTCGGCGCGGTCAGCCGGCTCCCGCTCACCGGCGAGTACTGGATCACCAGTGCCGATCTCGCCGACGATCCGGCCCCCAGCCGCGATGCCCGGCCGGCGGTCTACATCCGGCTGGTGACCCCGGGGTACTTCGAAGCGATGGGCACCCGGATCATTCGCGGCCGCTCGATCCGCAAAAGCGACCGAGCGGGCGCCGAGCGGGTGGTGGTCATCGACCAGACCTTCGCGGAGCGGTACTGGGGAGATCGGAATCCGCTGGGATCCGAGCTGATCCTGGATCCGGTCCCGCACGATCCGGCCCCCCGAGCGCGCGTCGTCGGGGTCGCGGAGGCGGTGCACATGGGGGCTCGAGAGCTCGGCTCGGCCCGCGATGTACCTCCCGCTCGCGCAGGGCACCGAGGGCACTACCTCAACTGGGGGATGGACGTGGTGCTCCGGCCCGCCGCCGCGACCGATCTCGACGCCCCGATCCGGAGCGTCGTGCGGGAGATCCTGCCCGACGCGGCGGTGTTCCGGATGGCGTCCATGGACGATCTGATCGCCTCGTCGGTGGCCGACCGCCGGTTCCAGCTGGTGGTGCTGGGGACCTTTGCGCTGGTGGCCCTCGTCCTCACCGTGGTCGGAGTCTACGGGGTGCTGGCCCTGATGGTCCGGCAGCGAGTCCGCGAGTACGGGATTCAGCTCGCGCTCGGAGCGTCACCCGCCCGGATCGGTTGGCAGGTGGAGGGGCGCGGGCTGGCGCTGGTCGGGCTGGGCGCCGGCATCGGCGTCCTGATCTCGCTCGGGCTTTCGCGTCTCTTCGCCGGCCTGGTCTACGGCATTGCCGTGACCGACCTTGCGGCGTTCGTCGCGGGACCGCTGGTGCTCGGGGTCGTGGCCTTCGTCACCTGCGCGATCCCGGCGTGGCAGGCGGCCCGGGTGGACGCGACCAAGATGCTCGCCAGCGGGTGAGGTCGGGCGATCAGGGCTTCGGAAACCGCTGCAGGTACTCCAGGTCGTCTTCGTCCTGCCGGACCACGTAGACCGTGCCCGTCCCGAAGCCTACCACCCGACTGCGAGGGTTCAGGGTGACCTTTCGCACCAGCCGGCCCGAGCGGTCGAAGACGTCGTAGATCGCCTGCTTGGCGCCTGCCGGCTGGGTCCGCTCGACCCAGACCTCGCCGTCGGGCGCGACCGAAACGGAACTCTGGCCCCGGAAGGGCGGCTTGCTGTCGGCGAACTCCGGGTCGGGCAGCTCGATCTTCTGCGAGGTGGCCCGTCCTCCGTTTCGACCCATCACCACGAAGTTGGCGGCCCCACCCCGCTTCCGGGCTTCGATGACCTCGTCCTTGTCAGCTTGGGTGACGGGAAGAGGGGTGTAGGGGACGACCGGACCGGCGGCCGGCCGCGCGCCCGGGCCGTACCAGACGACGTGATAGGGAGAGGGGATGACCCGCACGACGGCGCCGTCGCCCGATACCCCCCAGGCTTCCTGCGGTTCGAACATCTTGCCGGCGCCAATCCGCATCTGGATCCGCGCCCCGCCGCCGAGGCTGGTGACCTGAGGCTTGGGCGCGGCAATCCACGCCACCGTGTCCAAGGCGGGGCTAACCCGGTTCCAGCGAAGGACGGCCAAAGAGTCTGGCGGCGCCCCATTGGGATCGGCGGGGTTGATCGGTGGTGCCTGGAAGTAGAGTCGGCCCTGGGCGTCGGAGCCCTGCGCCCCGCCGATCATGAACATCCCGCCCCGCCCGGAGGACGAGGTCCCCGGCATGGGCACCGGATCGGCGATCGTGCCGCGCGGGTCGATCGGCAGGAACCGGCGCCCGAGCAGGTCATGGAGCCAGGTCTGGTTGTCGGGGAGCGCGAACAGCGTCGCGGGGAGCGAGTACTCGCCGGGCCCCTGGCCCTCGCGCCCGATCTTGGTGGTGGTTTCCGAGCTGAAGTCCACCATCTGCACGATCTTGTCGCGGGTATCGCTGACGATGACCTTGCCACCCGCCAGCTCCCGCAGGCTCGCGACCCGGGTGAACGGTTCGGCGAACTCGGCGTCGGGCTTGGTCAGCGCGACCGTGGTCTGGGCGGCCGCGGCCGAGGCGATCGAGGACGAGACGATGAGAGCGAGGGTCGGGACGCGACGCACGGGGGCTCCTGATGGCTCGAGGTGAACGCTGAGATGATGCTTCACGACCGGGAAGGGTCGCAATGGCGCGCGGGGGGCGGCTAGCTTGGTGGCCGTGCCACCCTTTCCGCTTCGGGGTCTTCCCGCGCGCCCCGTCACCCGATTCGCCCCGAGCCCGACCGGGCGACTCCATCTCGGCCACGTGGCCAACGCCGTCTGGACCTGGGGTGCGGCTCAGGCGGCCGGTGGCCGGGTGGTGCTCCGGATCGAGGACCACGACCGGGGCCGCTCTCGGCTCGAGTTCGAGCGCCTGATCCTCGACGACCTGGCCTGGCTCGGGCTCGAGGCCGACCCGGCCAGCGAGCGGTCGCTCCGAGGTCCCGGACCGTCTCCCTATCGGCAGAGCGACAACGGGCCTCGCTACTTCGGCGCGGTGGACCGGCTCCGGCGGGTGGCCCGGGTCTACGCTTGCGGCTGCTCCCGCAAAGACATCGCCCTGGCGGCCGTCGAGCCCGCCGCCTCGGGCGAGGAGGCCCGTTACCCGGGAACCTGCCGCGACGCCGGCCTGGCGGAGGGGCCGGGGCGAGGGCTCCGGGTGCGCCTGCCGGCCGATCCGGTCGAATTCACCGACCTCCGCCATGGACCGGTCTTGCAGACGCCGGCCGACCAGAGCGGCGATCTGCTGCTTCGGGACCCGCTGGGCAACTGGACCTATCAGTTGGCGGTGGTGGCGGACGATCTGGCCCACGACGTGAATCTGGTGATCCGGGGCGACGATTTGCTGGAGTCGACCGGACGTCAGATCCTCCTGGGCCGGCTGCTCGGCGCCGACGCCGCCCCTCGATTTCTGCACCACCCGCTGATCTTCGGCGGCACGCCCGGCGTCAAGCTCAGCAAGCGGGATCGGGCCAGCGGGCTCGACGACCTCCGCGCCGCCGGGCGGTCGGCGGCCGAGGTGCTGGGCCTGGCCGCCTGCCGGACGGGGCTGCAGGCCGACCCGGTCCCGATCGAGGCGTCAGCGTTGGGCGGGCTCTTCGCCGTGGCCTAACCTCACGCGCTCGCCTCCTCGATCCCTTCCAGGCGCTCCAGGCGGCCGATCTCGGGCCACCGGGAAGCCACCAGCCCGACGATCGCGATCACCGCCACCCCGCCGCCCACCACGGCGACGATCGGGCCGAACAGCGACGCCGCCATCCCCGACTCGAACTCACCCAGCTCGTTCGACATCCCGATGAAGAGGCTGTTGACGGCGGAGACCCGGCCCCGGAGCTCGTCCGGCGTCTTGAGCTGGGTCAGGGCCAGGCGGATCACCACGCTCACCGCGTCGAACGCTCCGGCGACGCCCAGGGCCAGGAGGGAAAGCGCGAAGCTTCGCGAGAACCCGAAGACGACGATCGCGACCCCGAAGCCGGCCACCGAGGTCAGGAGGGTCCGGCCGGCTCGGCGCAGCGGCGGGCCGTGGGCCAGCACAGCGAGGTGCTCACCGCCCCGATCGACTGCGCCGCCCGGAGCCAGCCGAGACCGGTCGGGCCGACGTGGAGGATGTCCTTGGCGTAGACGGGGAGCAGGGCCACCACTCCGCCGAGGAGGACCGCGAAGAGATCGAGCGAGATGGCGGCCAGCAGCACCGGCGAGTTGCGGACGAACCGGATCCCCTCGAGGAGGCCGGTCCAGGCGATCGGTCTCCGGCGGCGGGGCGGCGTGGCCAGCTCCAGGCGGGCCGCCAACCCGGCGAACGCCAGGGCCGAGACGGCGGTCACTAGGTAGACCGGCGCGGCGGCGCCGGCCAGGCCGATCAGGAACCCGCCCAGGGCCGGCCCCACCACGTCGGCCGTCTGCCAGCCGCCGGCGTTCCAGGCCACCGCGTTGGTGAACGCATCCATCGGGACGAGGTGGGGCAGGATGGCCTGCTTGGCGGGAAGCTGGAAGGTCCGGCCCACGCCGTAGAGGGCGAGGAAGCCGTAGTAGAAGGGGAGTGGGGCCGTCCGGAGCGAGGCCCAGAAGATGCCGAGCGCCGCCACGGCAATGACCATCTCGGCGAGGGCCAGTACCCGCCGGCGATCGTGAGAGTCGACGGTCTGCCCGGCCGGGAGGACCAGGGCGACCAGGGGCAACACCTGGACCAGCCCCACCAGCCCAAGCACGGCTGCCGAGCCGGTCCGGTCGTAGAGCTCCCAGCCGACCGCGACCGCCAGCATCCCCTGGCCCAACACCGCGAAGACATGGCCGCCGAGGTAGCGGCGGAATCCAGGACGGCGAAGAGCGAGATACGGGTCGTGCGTCACGTCTGATCGGCACCGTAGAGCGCGCGATAGACCGCGAGGTTTCGCATGACCCGCCGGACGTAGTCCCGGGTTTCGGTGAAGGGGATGCGCTCGACGAAGATCTCGGGGTCGTCCTTCACGCCCCGGAGATCGAGCCAGCGGTCTACCCGCTGGACGCCGGCGTTGAAGGCGGCCAGGGCCTCCTCGGGCTGGCGGTAGCGCTCCATGCCTTCCCGAAGATGTTCGATCCCGAAGTGGAGGTTGACCCCGGGCTGATAGAGCAGGACCGGATCCCAGTCGGCCAGGCCCATGGTCTTGGCGTAGCCCGCGCCGACCGAGGGGAGGACCTGCATCAGGCCGCGGGCGTCGGCCACCGAGCGGGCCTGGGCGTCGAAGGCGGACTCCTGGCGGATCAGCGCCGCGACCAGGTATGGATCGAGCCCGGCGCTGTCGGCCTCGGCCTCGAGCTCGGTTCGGAACGGCAGGGGGTGGAGCAGCTCGGCCACCTGGCGATCGTCGGGCGGGCTCATGGTCTGGGCCCGGAAGGCCAGCCGCACCGCCCGTCCGTAGAGCTGGGCCCGGGCCAGGGCCTTGGCGGTCTCGCGGATGCCGTCGGCGCCGGAGCCCGCGCCGTCGACGAAGCCGTCGACCTCGAATTCGGCCTCGACCCGGAGGCCGAGGCGGGTCAAGGTGGCGGCGCGCCGAAGAGGTGCCGCCAGACCGGCGCGAGCGGTCGTCGTCGCCGCCGGGCCAAAGCTCCACGCCCGAGTGCCGAGACGCCGGGCGGCAAGGAAGGCGTAATAGGTGTCCCGTCCCCGGGTCAGGACCGAGGTCCACCGCTCCCGGGCACCGACCGAATCTCCGACCTCGGCGTGCGCCCACCCGGCCCAATACAGGCCGGCGACGGTCTCGTCGCCCGGGGACGCGCCGCGGGCCAGGTCGTCGAACTCGAGTGCCGCGGTGGAGTAGTCCTGGTCGGTAGGCGATCAGGGCGGCCTGGAAGGCCGCCCGCCGGCCGAACGTGGTGCGGGGGTAGCGCTTCGCCGCCTCGCGGAACATCGCGCGGGCCGAATCGTCACCGAGCCGATCGATCAGGAGATCGCCGATCAGGTAGAGCGCCGTGGCGGACGGGTCGGCATCGCTCGGATGCCGGGCCACCACCCGGTGGAGCTCCCGGATCGCGGCCGTCACCTGCCCGCTCCGAAGGATGGCGCGAGCCCGCTGGTAGGCGGCATCCCCCGGAGCGACGGGGTGCCGATCGAGGCGAAGAGCGGGAGGGCCTCGTCGTACCGGCCGAGCCGGGTCAGGACGCCGGCGTAGGTGTAGCGGTCCCGGTCGGTCAGGTGCCGGTGCCCCGCCCGCGAAAACCCGGTCGCGGCGCGGTCGAGCATCCCGACGGCCGCCGCCCGCCGGGCCAGCGAGAGCTCCTCCAGCGCCGAGTGACGAGGAAACTCCCGGTCGAAGATCTCGACCGCCCGGCGGGCGTCGTCGCCGCCGACCCCGGTCTGAAAGAGCGACACCAGGCTGGCCCGGCCGATCGCCTGAGGGCGCCGTCGCCGGTCTGGAGCCGGAGGTCGATCGCGGTGACGCGGTCGCCCAGGGAATCGTAGAGCGACGCCGCCTCGGCAAGGCGCCGGCCCGCCGGCGAGCCAGGGCCTCGGTCCAGGCGATCCGAGCCCGAGCCACGGGGAGCTGGACCTGGGCCAGCAGGGCAAGGGACCGTCGGTAGTGGTGACGCCAGCGGCCCGGAGCGAAAGCCAGTCGGCCAGCTCGGGCAGCGCCGCAGCAGCCCGGCGATAAAAGGTCGCGGCCGAATCGAGCCGATCGGCGCGATCAAGGGCCCGGGCCAGGGTCAGCGCCCGGGCACCGGGGTCGCGAGCGGCGGGGTTGTCGACCGAGCGCCGGGCGTTCTGGAGCGCGGCGTCGAGCTCGCCGCGCTCCAGTTGGGCGCGGGCCAGCAGGGCGCGGCCTTCGGCGTCGGCGGAGTCGAGCCAAGGCTCGCCGTCGAGGAGGCGCACGACCGTTCCCCAGCCGCCCCATCCCGCCGCGGCTCGCGCCGCCACCAACAGTGCTTCGGGCGACCGGGCGGCCGGAATCCGGACCAGGGGAGTCAACAGCCTGGTCGCTTCCCAGGGGCGACCCGCGTCGACCGCCCGTTCGGCCGAAGCCAGCAAGGAGTCGACCCGAATGGCGACCCCGGAGTTCTGGGCCCGAGCCGACCCGGCGGTGACGAACATTGCCACCGCGAGCAGCGGGGCGCGGGAACGAAGGCGAACGGAGGGGATCGGCAACGGCACCTGACGA
>CAVSQW010000012.1:0-434977 GCA_963730185.1 uncultured Gemmatimonadales bacterium | reverse complement strand
AATTTTTTTCGGTTTTAAAGGTTTTTAAATAGTTTTTAAAGAGATTATTTGTGGTGGTAGGAATTTGCGAGATATTATAAAAAAACTTCTTAAAACTTTTTAAAAGTTTATATGAGTTGAATCATCTTTTAGTTGAATAAATCTTTCTTCAACTTGATCTGCTTTATGAATGGATTCTATTTCGGGAAGAAAATTATCATATTCATGAATGAAGGATTCAAATTCTTTATTAAAAGTATGTGTGGAAATTGCCGAAAAATAATTTTCAATTATAAATAATATTTTAGCGTGAAATACTTTGAAATTTTCGGCTACAAATTTTTCGTCTTTATTACTATTTAAAGAATGTAAGTATACATAAAATGCAGATTCGAAATCTTTAATTAAATTTTCATGCTTGGAAAGTTTGTTTAAGAGAATTGGCAGAAAGCTATCTTCAATAATTATTACACTTTTATTCTGAATAGTGACAGGATCATTTATCATTAAAGATTTTTAAGATTAGATTAATAATGAATAGGTACATATGGATGTTTACGATAAAATAACTGTAAGTTATTCAATTTGCAATAGATAATATGAATGGAGAACAAAAATAATAACCCTTAATATTTATCATTTCACCAAAAAAACATACCTAAATCTCTTACCCATACATATTTTAAGGTTGAATGTAACTTAAAAAATGTATTTCGCTAGTTTGTGTTTTCCAATTTTTTCAAACAAAATACCCCATTATTTCTTCTCGAACTTAGGAAGCAATCTGCTAAAATTATTCTTGCATCTGATAATTAATTGTGTTGAAATATTAGACTTTTATTCGATTATGAAACTTAAACTTCATTAATTTCTTCTGGCATATATGTTGATTTTTTATCTCCAAATAATATTAAATAATAAATAAAGTTTACCATTATGATTAGAGGAACAGTAATTATCGACAAGGATATTTGCAAAGGATGTGAACTTTGCATTGTTGCATGTCCTCAGTGAAGTCTCGGTTTATCAAGTCAAAATTAATATTAAGGGCTATAGGTTTGCCGAATTAATTCAGGATAATTGTACCGGCTGTGTTAATTGTGCACTTGTTTGCCCTGATGTTGCTATTACTGTTTACCGGCAGCCAAAATCGCATTAAAAAAGAGCAGTATAATACTCTAAGCTCTTTGTAAAAAATTAAATAAAAAGATTTTAAATGGAAAATTTAATCAAAAAAGATGATGTCCGTTTAATGAAAGGCAACGAAGCCTTGCCGAAGCAGCAATTAGAGCAGACATTGATGCATACTTCGGTTATCCGATTACTCCTCAGTCAGAAATACTTGAATATTTCACACAGGAAATGCCAAAACGCCACGGTGATTGTTTTACAAGCCGAAAGCGAAGTTGGCAGCGATAAATATGATCTACGGCGCTGCCGGTGCCGGAGGAAGAGTAATGACTTCTTCTTCAAGCCCGGGTATCAGTTTAATGCAGGAAGGAATTTCTTATATTGCATCCGCACAGTTCCATGCTTAATTGTAAATGTAAATCAGGGGAGGTCCCGGGTTGGGAACAATTCAGCCTTCGCAAGGAGATTATTTTCAAGCAATTAAAGGAGGCGGACATGGAGATTATCATTTAATTGTTTTAGCTCCGGCTTCAGTTCAGGAAATGGCCGATTTTGTTTTTGATGCTTTCAGGCTTGCAGAAAAATATAGAAATCCGGCTATGATTTTAGCTGACGGTGCTTTCGGACAAATGATGGAAAAAGTTGTTCTGCCTGAAGAAGGTCTCTTCCTAAATCGAAAAACCATGGGCAACCGTAGGCAAACCAAATCCAGGGAAAGAAATATTATTACTTCTCTTTTTATTGAACCTGAAAAAATGGAAGAAATTAATTTTGAGCTTCAGGAAAAATATAGAAGAATGCAAGACGAAGTTAGGTTTGAAGAATTCAATACAGAAGATGCCGAAATAGTTTTAGTGCTTTTGGACTTTCTGCAAGAGTCTGCCAGAAAGCTGTTGACCTTGCCAGGGAAAAAGGTATTAAGGTCGGATTAATAAGACCAATCACTTTCTATCCTTTTCCTAAAAAAATAATTTCGATTTAGCGGATAAAGTTAATTTATGCTTGTTGTAGAAATGAATGCCGGACAGATGGTTGAGGATGTTAGCGCTTAGCGGTTAACGGGAAATGCCCGGTTCATTTTAAAGGAAGAATGGGCGGAATGATTCCTTCTCCTGAAGAAGTAGTTGAAGAGATTGAAACAATAATCGAAAAACAAAGTATTAAGCGAAGTTTAGAGGTGAATGAATGGAAAGTGAATTAACAACAAATGGATTTGAAGCTAGTTTATAAAAAACCTGCAACTTTAACTGATACACCTTTTCATTATTGTCCCGGCTGCGGACACAGTGTTGTGCACAGCGTTCTAATGGAAGTTGTTGAAGAAATGGGAATTCAGGATAAAACAATTGGTGTTGCCCCGGTGGCTGTTCGGTATTTGCTTATCATTATATGGATGTTGATATGCAGGAAGCTGCTCACGGAAGAGCAAGTGCGGTTGCTACAGGTATTAAAAGAGTTTTGCCCGATAAATATGTTTTCTCTTATCAAGGCGACGGAGATCTTGCAGCTATTGGAACTGCGGAAACAATTCATACTGTTAATCGCGGCGAAAATATTTTAATGATTTTTATTAATAATGCTATTTACGGAATGACCGGCGGGCAAATGGCTCCTACTACTTTATTGGGCAGGTAACTTCAACTTCTCCTTACGGAAGAGAATCATCAAGCAATCGGATATCCGTTAAAAATAACCGATTTGATTTCTCAATTTACCGGGAGCTTATTATGTTACACGTCAGGCAGTTCATACATGCTAATGCCGTTAGAAAATTAAAAAAAGCAATTAAAAAATCTTTTGAATATCAAAAATTAAATAAAGGGACATCATTTATTGAAGTTGTTTCCAATTGTCCTTCGGGATGGAAAATGACTCCGTGAAACTAATAAATGGCTCGAAGAAAATATGTTTCCTCTATATCCGCTTGGTGATTTAAAAGTCCCGGTAATAACAGTTAATTGAATAAATAGAAAAGATTATTATAAAAAGGAATTAAAATGGAAAAACACATGAAATAATTTTTGCAGGATTTGGCGGACAAGGCATTTTTTCAATGGGACAAATTATTGCTTATGCTGCAATGATTGAAAATAAAGAAGTTAGCTGGATGCCTTCATACGGACCTGAAATGAGAGGCGGAACTGCAAACTGTATTGTCATTGTTTCTCCAGATAGAATAAGTTCTCCGATAATTTCAAAATTTGATTCAGCTATAGTTCTTAATCAGCCTTCACTTGATAAATTTGAAAACAGTGTATAAAGCCAGGCGGATTTTAATGTATGAAGAATCAACAATTATAAATCCGCCTGACACGTGACTGATATTGAAATAATAGGTATTCCTGCTAATGAGGAAGCACAAAAACTACAGAAAAAACAAGTTGCAAATATGATTTTGGTGGGAGCATTTTTAGAAAAAAGACCCATTGTAAAAATTGAAAATATTATTCAAGCTTTAAAGAAAGTATTGCCTGAAAGACATCATCATTTAATTCCGTTGAATGAACAAGCATTAGAAATAGGCAAGGAATTAGCAAAATGAATTTGAGATAAATTTAATTAACTACCAGCAGGATTGAGGTGAATATGAAAACAGAAATGATAAATGTCATGCATGCATGTAAAAATACATGCGCAATGCTTAACGAAGCTTTAAGAAAAGAAGCAGCAATTGTGAGATTTTATGAAGGCGTTTATGCGGAATGCAATTTTCCTGAAGTAGCAGTCTTTCTATACGAAATGATTGAAGAAAAACGAAAGGCTATTCTTCGTATTATTCAAAAGCTGAATGAAATTCATGCGCATTCACAAGTCATTAGATGGAATTATTTCAAGCTTTGAAACCGGAACAAGTTTAATTGAATATTTTCAAATATATGTAGAGTTAAATTGTTTGACATCAGCCGGATCATTTGACTATATTTGGAGTCCAAATATCGCGGGGTGGAGCAATTGGTAGCTCGTCGGGCTCATAACCCGAAGGTTGTAGGTTCAAGTCCTGCCCCCGCTACAAGTTCAAATAAAGCCGAAGAATTAATTTTTTCGGCTTTTTTTATTACCCCGAACTTAATCAAACAAAAAATATACTACCGACTATTCTTAAAATTAAAATTTAATATTTCTAGCCAAATTCAAGAAATTAGAATTAATAATATGCGTTAATTATATTTTCATTTCACCAGGCTTTAATCCAAATTATTTATACTTTATCAAACAGATAATTACATATCCCTTTCTATTAACGTAAAAATTGTTGGTAAAGGGAAGTATTTTTTTTGCAATAATAAAATCTAATCAAATCAGTTTTGAAAGAGCGTGTAAAATTTTTAATTTTGCAACGCACCCATAGCTCAGTTGGTAGAGCATCTGACTCTTAATCAGCAGGTCGCCGGTTCGAGCCCGGCTGGGTGCACTCAGATAATAAGAATAGTGGTATTATTGGCACTTTATACTTTAATGATTTTTTGAGAATCCCGCTGATTATAGTGAATTTAAAGTAGGTACTTTTCTCCTCTCTATACAACTGCAAAACTCGTTCATCCAATTTTGGAATGACTGCTGACTGCTTGCCGGTAAATGATGACGGCGGAATTATTTCAGCATGGTGTTATTTTTGCGCTAGGTTTTTATCCCGCTTCACCCGCAGAAGACAGCTACAGATTAGGTTCCCCAGCATTTAATAAAATATTAATTCAACTAAATAAAAATTATTGTTTGGTTGATGAGATAGTTATTGAGAAAAACTTTTCAGATAAACACAAAACTTGTCTTAATAAAAAAAGTAACCGATTACCAAATTAAGCATAGCGCATTAGTAAAAGGAGGAGCGCACACCAATTTATTTCTTTAAGTCCAAATTAATATTTTGGGGTTTTATAAGATCAGGGTGCTAATCTATCATAATTAACACAATCGTTAGTGCAAATTCATATTCGTAAATATTGGTTTTTTTACCATAAATTCGATAAATAAAAAAATAATTTGACAAAACACTAAAATTTTTCTATGTTTTGAACAAACGTTTGTGCAGTTTAAGGTAAATTTGTAATTATGAAAAATGTGAATGTTACTTTAAAAATATTGCCGACCATCTTAATGTTTCTGTAACGACAGTCTCGCGTGTACTAAATGGTAAAACGGAAACATATAGAATAAGCAAAGACACCCAGCAAAAAATCCTTAGCGCTGCTTCCGAACTTAATTACACACCAAATCAATTAGCGCGAGGTTTAAGACTACAAAAATCTCACACGATTGGTTACATCATTCCAGATATCTTCAAATCCCTTTTTTTCCAGCATAGCAAAAAGTGTAGAAAAGTCTGCACGAAAATTTGGTTATTCAATTTTGCTATGCGATAGCGAAGAAAATACTGAATTAGAAATTTCTTTAATTCAATTAATGTTAAATAGAAAAGTTGATGGTTTAATAATTTCTCCTGTTGGTATTGAAGTTTCGCATTTGGTAAATCTATCCGTAAAAAAAATGCCGATAGTTTTGTTGGATAGATATTTCCCCAATCTTGATCTCCCATTTGTAACTTCTGACAACTATCAAGGCGCCTTTGAAGCGGTTAATATGCTTATAGAATATGGTCATAGGCGAATTGCGTGTATTCAAGGTTTAAGGAAAACTTCACCTAACAATGATAGATTGCGAGGATATATTGATGCTCATAAAAAAAATGATTTGCCTATTGATGAATCGCTAATTGTAGGAGACAGCTTCGGTGAAGAAAATGGATACCTTGAAACAAAGCTGCTTCTTAAAAAAAGAGATATTCCAACGGCAATTTTTGCGGTAAGCAATTTAATTTCATTAGGAGCTATTAGAGCAATTATTGAAGAAGGTCTAAAAATACCTGAAGATGTTTCTATGATTTCATTTGACGAGCAGCCTTATTCCAGATTTTTATCTACGCCAATGACAACGGTTGCACAGCAAAGTATGCAAATAGGACAGTTCGCGACAAAAATTTTAATTGATCAAATTGAAAATAAAAACTCTATCGAACCTAAGGGCATCTTTTTGCCTACGCGTATTATCATGCGCGATTCTGTAAGTAAGAGATATAACTTAGACGTAAAAGCTATCGTATAATTAGTAATGTTTGATAGAATTTTCTAAAATTTTTGCACAATCGATTGCATTAACTTCTATTTTAGTTGGATAAACTTATAAAATGGGAGTGACCAACAGGAACTGCGCCCTTCCATCATCTAAAAAATAAAAGGAATTAGAATTGAAACATAAATTTTTTACATTCTTATATATTCTTTTGGTAGTATTAATTTCGTTGATGCTAAATCTAAGCTGCGGCGAAAAGAAAAAGGAAAGCAGTTCAAAAGTTGTAATTACATTTTGGCATAGCTTCGTCTCATCAACTATTCCATCGCTTAAAGAATTATTAGCCAAATTTGAAAAAGAAAATCCCGGCATTGAAATAGAAGCTCAATATATTCCTACAGGTGACGCCTTAATACAAAAGCTGATCACTGCTGTGCAGAGCGAAACTGCGCCTGATATTTCTTGGCTGCATTCTGATTTTATGGAAGACTTAGTTGGCGCGGATGCAATCTATAAAATGGAAGATTTTATAAATGGCGAAGACGGAATTTCACAAGAAGATATAAATGATATTTATCCTCCTTTAATTCAATATGCTTCTTGGAAAGGTACGCTATACAGCTTGCCGATGGAAGCTACAAATCTTGCTCTACTTTATAATAAAGATATGTTTCGCAAAGCGGGTTTGGATCCTGAAAAGCCTCCAACGAATTGGGATGAGTTTCATGATTATGCAAAAAAACTTACCTTTGATAAAGACAAAGACGGAAATTTTGAACAGGTTGGATTGTTTCTTCCTATTTATCCGGCTGCGGGCCCTTTCGGCGCATGGATGGTTTGGCAATGGATGCCTTATCTTATGGCAAGCCGGCGGTTACTTAATTACTGAAGAACAAACAAGAAGTTTTGTATAATAACCAAACCGGTAGTTCAAGCGCATTACTTTTTGGAAAGATATTTATACACGAATTAAAGCTTAAATGCATTCACCACTGATTATGATGTTGCGTTTGCTTCAAAAAGATTGGCAATGGCTATGGATGGACCATGGAATCTTACCCGATATAAAGATCTTCTCAAAAATCTTGATTGGGGATTTACGCGCCTCTGCCGGCTGGACCTGAAAAGAGAGCAACGATTGTCGGCGGAGAATATCTTGCTATATTTAAACAATGAAAACATCCCGATGAAGCATGGGAATTTATCAAATGGATGATAAGCCCGAAGTGCAAGCTTTCTGGGCGATGAAATCCGGCTACTTACCAATTAGGCATGCAGCAAATAATGTTAAAGAGTTTCAAGATTATCTTAGATGAAAATCCTAACTTTAAAGCATTTGTAGATCAAATGGAATTTGCACAGGCGCAAAGACAAATAGATTACGGGGGACTTGAAATTACTCGTCACATTGCTGAAGCAATTGAAAAGGCTTGCATTGGTAACGTTGGATGTTGAGCAGGCATTAAATGAATCGGCAAAAAAATCAAATAAAGTATTGACATCTGCTAAAAAATAATTTCATTTCAAAAGTTCAAAAAAGTCATTTTGAAAAAAGACCAAACAAAATCTATTTAAGGCTGGCAAGAATAAAGACAATTGGATTGCTCTGTTTTTCTTTTCTCCCACGTTAGTTATTTTCTCGGCTTTTATTTTTTTCCCGGTTATCTTCTCGTTTTATTTAAGTTTTCATCAATGGAATATGTTCAGCGGGAACACTACTTATATTGGTTTGGAAAATTATTCAAGGCTGTTAAAAGCGAAGAGTTCTGGCAGGTTCTAAAAAATACTGCGATCTTTACTTTGGGAACAGTTCCATTAAATATGAGACTTTCGCTTCTGATTGCTTATGTTCTTCATAAAAAAATTAAGGGAAAAAATTTTTAAGGACTGCTTTTTTTGCACCGGTAATTATTTCCCCAGTTGCAGCAGCTGTTATTTGGCGATGGATTTACGATCCTAATTTTGGACTATTAAATTATTCACTTGGTTTTTTTGGAATTAACGCCATCAATTGGCTGAATGACCCAACTGCCGCAATGTTTGCTTTAATAATTATGGGAGTTTGGAAAACTTTCGGAATAAATATGGTTTTATTTTCTGCAGGGCTGCAGGGAATACCGGACAATTATTACGAAGCTGCAGAAATTGACGGCGCGGGAAGATGGGCAAAGTTTTGGAGTATTACCCTTCCGATGTTAGCGTCCGACCACTTTTTTCATTCTTGTTATGTCGATGATCAGTTCTTTTCAAGTTTTCGACTTAGTTTACGTTTTAACTTCCGGCGGTCCGCTTGGGTCAGACGAAAGTTATCGTATTTTATGTTTATGAATACGCATTTAAATTCTTTGAAATGGGATATGCATCGGCAGCTTCATATATTCTCTTTTTTATTCTCTTCGTTTTAACTATGATTCAAATAAAATATATGAAATCAAAAGTTTACGGTCGCTGATGAAAAAAAGAAAAGCTCTTAAAAATATTTCAAATCGACTTTACGCATGTTGTAATTTATGTATTAGCTTTTATTACTCTATCCCTTTTATCTGGATGATGCTTACTTCAGTTAAAGATTTGGGTGATATTTTTATTTATCCTCCCAAATTGCTTCCTTCCGAATTTCATTTCGAAAATTATGTTAAAGCATTTGAAGCGGCGCCTTTTGGAAGATATTATTTTAATTCAATTTTTGTTGCCGCAGCAGTAACTCTCGGGCAATTGTTACTTGTTCTATGGCTGCTTTTGCTTTTGCCCGATTAAATTCCGGGGAAGAAATGTTTTGTTTTTCATTTTTCTTGCTACAATGATGATTCCATATAATGTTACGATGATCCCGAGTTTTCTGGTTTTTATTGGCTAGGATGGGTAGATACTTATTAAGCATTATTGTTCCCGGTCTCGCATCAGCATTTGGTACCTTTTTACTACGCCAATTTTTTATGACAATTCCCAAAGAACTTGAAGAAGCTGCATACATCGACGGCGCCGGTAAGTATGCAGGTTTTATGGAAAATTATCGTTCCGCTTGCAAAACCGGCATTGGCAACTCTGGCAATCTTCACTTTTATGGGCGTTTTCAATGATTTCATCTGGGCGTTGATTGTACTTAACTCGGAAGATATGCGCACCGTTCAGCTTGGACTGGCAATTTTCCGCGATAGATATTTAACACAGTGGGATCTGCTGATGGCTGGTTCTGTAACGGCTGTTCTGCCAATACTGGTTGTTTTCTTCTTCGCACAAAAATACTTTATAAAAGGTATAACTTTAAGTGGATTGAAAGAGTAAGTTAGATGGAAGATGGAAGATGGAAAATTTAAGATGGAAGATGGAGATCTATTGGAAATGAATAATAGTTTTTTTAATATTCAATACTTCTTTAGTTCTTTATTTGCTATCCAACTTAATATACCGCGCAATCAGATGTTCCGGAAAGGCAGTAGTGGATCAATTAAATTTTATGTAGACCAAACTTGCTTTGCAGGAAAAGATAATTACTCTAACGTGGAATTTTATTTTATGATTTATGCTGATCAATTAAAACTCGATGTAAAAAATGACAGTAGTTATCTTCTATAATTTTTATCTAAAAATAAAAAACACTAATTCTGAAATGACTTTGATACTAAATGGAAACTGAATGCATAGATTAATGATGATTTATCCGGTTTAAAATCTTTAGTTATTTATGATCAGTACAATGAATCGCTATTTCCTGGCGATTATAAAGTCTTATGTGAAATCATTGATCATTAAGGTTCAAAAAGGTTGCATATGTAGAATATTCACTTCAGATTACCTTCTTTCAATAATAATTTCTCATCTAGCCAATTTCAATTAGCGTCTCAAATTTCCGAAGATAAAAAAGGACAATTTAATAAAGGCGAATACTCTATAATTCCAAACCCTTCCAGGCGATATGGAGTCTTAAATCCAATTCTCTATTTCTATTATGAAGTTTATAATATTCCAGGCACGTGAGAATTTAAAATACATATTCAATATGTTCCATAGAAGGAAAAATAATTAAAATCTTTTCCTGAAACTTCTTAAAAAAACATTCCCAGTTCTGCCAGCTTTGTTCATGGCTTAAATGTATCACAGAATTGAAAACGGAACAGTTTACGAATTTAAATGCCGATATTGAATCGAAACTTCTGGGGAGAAAAAATTTCTTTGCCAAGAATTTTGAAGTTATTCAGATGGATTATTTGGCTTCTAAAAACGGTATTTAAGCGAAGAGCAGGCTCAGTGAGGCAGGAAAATTAATTAAATATGTGCTACAAATGATCCGGAATAATCAATTTTTTTGAAAAATTAAATGCAAAGGCTAAAGCACAATTTCTAATCAACTTTTGGAAAAATCTTAGACCCTACTCCAGACACAATTGAAAATGAATATCTTAATAAAATTAAGCAAAGATATAATTACGCAAATGAAAATTTCGGCTGCGGCAGGAGTTGAAGGCTGGTCAACGGATAGAGGCAGAGTAATAATTAAATACGGCATGCCTCGATGATATTGATCGCCATTATTATACCCCAAAATCTTCCTTTTGAAATTTGGAAATATCAAACTAGTAGAAATTACGTTTTTGTTTTTGTTGATTTAAGATCGATCGGCAGATTTGATTTGGTTCATTCAAATATGGAAGGCGAAGTGCATAACAGCAATTGGCAGGAAGATCTTAAACAATTTTAAAATTTATTTACAAAAGTTACACTTAATAAAATTTACTTGATAATATTGATACAAATATTTGTTCAAAGGATATGAAGATGCACAAACATAAAAGCAATAATATCTCTTTTCTTAGCTCATACTTATTGGCAATTATTCTAATATCATTTCTTGGCTGTAATAAAGATGATAACACTCTAGCACCCTACACAAGTAAAACTAATCTTTCAAATATTACTCTTGAAAAAGGAAGCTTTAAACCAAAAATTACCTGGATAGGCGGATACGCTTCAGTGTTGGGTGTTAATCACGGATCCTCCGCCGCGCTTGATTCATCCTTAATTTGGCTCATTCATGTTAATGGAAATAATCTTCACTACCCTGTCACTTTCAATCAGCTGCCGGCTGGCGTTGAAGATATTACTGTGCAATATGGCGGAACAAAAGCGGATAGCTTAAATGAAGACGATACTTACACATTTTGGGTTCTAAAAGAAGAAGTTTGGAATCAACTCTCTTCACAAAAGGGAAAATACTTCTCTATTGACAGCACCCTGAAATCAACTCAATTAAATATAACAGCAGACTCAGTGCAATTATCCACTGCTGATTATGTTGATTTAAATGTTGCAAATGATGTTTATGTGAATATTAAAGAGTTTCGTGCAATTGGAAAGCTGGGAGTGATATCATTAAATTCCTACCATGAGCAACAAGCCAACTATTACTTGGGAAATTACTCAAGCGGGGGTAACAGATACTTTAATTGCGGCAATTGGATTAGCAACCGGATCAACTTACGATCCCACAAATCAGGTGTGGGAAGTTTATTCTGTGGTTGACAGTGCAGGGACAATTAAATACGGTACGGTAAATAATATTAGTTCGCCTTTAGTTCTGGGGCAGGAAATCCCCGGTACATTTGTATTTACGCCTCTCCCCGAAGGCGGATTAGAGCGGGATCAAGATTATTTAATTTGGATAGCTAACAAAAATTGGGACCACGAAGGTAGAGCAAGGTTTACTGATTATTATGCTTATGCAACTTTTAAAACCTGGTAAAAAAATGCACGGAGATTTTAAATGAAATTAAATCTGTCAGCAGTTTTATTAATTTTTCTTATAGTCTTTTCCCCGCAGATAAGCCTTGCTGCAGGCTCAAATTTTTCTTATGTGCAGGGAGCTAAAACTCTTTCGCTTGGCGGATTATATTTTGGGGGAAGCGAGGGCGTTTCGAACATTATAAGCAATCCAGCCGGGTTGGGATTTTTATCCGGAAGAGAAATCAATTTAAATATTGTTGACTATTCCGGCGAACAGCAATTTAATAATCCGCCCCGAAGCGATTTTCATTCCTTCAAAGATGATAATATTAATATTAACGGTGGAGCGTTTTGGTCTATATCCGAAAATATAACAATTGCGGCAGGTTATAATAAATTATTAGACTATCTGATTAAATGGCCCTTCGTTATGTACCGTCAGCAAGATTCTTCTTCCGCAGTTACCGCTTTTGAATTTTCAAATCACATGTATATAAATGCTTTTTCACCAGCTGTTGCAGTTAAGTTTGGAAAAATTGCTGTCGGTTTAAGTGGAAGTGTTTATCAAGTTAAGCAAGTGACGGCATTTCCGCAGGCAAATAACAAATGGTTTCAAAATATCGGTGAAGCTGCATATCAATTTAATTATATGCTTGATGGATGGTCCTTCGGATTTAATCTTGGAGTCATAGGAGAAGTCTCTTCAAGTCTGAAGATTGGCGCATCTGTAAAAAGCGGCTTTAAAACTGACCTTAGCGGTAACGCAAAAAGTCTAATGTTTGCAGATTTGGATTCTACCGCTTCCGAAGTTGATCTTAATTCACAATTTGAAATGCCTTGGGAATTTGGGCTGGGAATAATTTATTCTCTAAACGAAAACGTAAAAGTAAATGTTGATGGTTTATATTCCCTTTGGGGAAGCTTTCAAAAAAATATTAATTATAATTTCGGTAATAGTATTTGGCAAGCCGGCTTAAAAGATATCGATTCTGTTTCAGGAATTAATGCCGCGAGTTTTAATCTTGATTATAAAAACACTTTAACTGCCGGAGTGGGCATTGAAATAATTCCAGGCGGAGAGCTTACATACAGACTAGGTTATAAATTTTCAGCAAGCCCGAATTCTATTTCCACTTATAATATGCTTTTCCCCACGGTAGATCAGCATTGGTTTTCTTTTGGGGTTGGTTATGTAAATGAAGACATATCCGCTGATTTAAATATCACTTATGGCATTGGCGTAAAAAAAGAAATCATAAATAACTATCCAAGCCTTACGGGAGAATACAGTTCAAGTACTTTAATTCCCGCAATTACAATTAGATATCAGTTTTAAATAAATAATAATAAAACAACTAAAAAAATCTAAATGAAAGGAGGATTTAATAAAAAGATTTTATATGAGTTTCTGTAACTATAATCGTAAACAAGAAATTTTTAACTATGGAGGTAAGTATGAAAAAGAATTACCTGCTCACTCTTTTACTAATTCTTAGCACTAGTGCATTTCTATTTGCACAAGACAGAAAAGAACTTAATGTTCCCATGGCTGATTCGGGCGCAATCAAAATTGACGGCGTTATGGATGAAGCTGCTTGGGGAAGTGCGGCTGAAGTTAATCTCGTTACAAGTACTGAATATAATATTTTCTCATTGTATTATGATCGTGACGGTGTAACTGAACCTGAATATGATGAATATTATGCCCGCTTATTATGGAGCCGTGATACTCTTTATGCATTTATTCACATTGATGAAGTAGTAAATGATTCATCAGGGTTATATTGGGCTGGTCAGTGGCTTGGTGATCAATTATTTGTAAGCCTTTCTAGCCGTCTTGGAAGAAACATGCAAGGCTGGTATGATGGCAATGTTTATGCAGCCCCTGAAGGTCCTTACCATTATTTAATTTTAGGCGATCAAGTTACTTTAAATAATGGCGCACCAACTTATTTGCCCGATGAATATTTGAAATGTTCCGACATGTCGGATACTGTCATGGTTTTTGATGCAGCTGATTATGCAAAGTGGGGTATTACTATTGACAAAGCTACCGGTGTGTGGAATATTGAAATGGCAATTTATAATCCAGGTATTTCTTCTCAATCGGTAATTGGATTTAATATTGGCGGAAGTCAAGGTTCCGAAGTAAATGATACCGCCACCGGCGACGCTTATATGTATTATACCTGGCAGCCAAGTATTCAAAACGACCCCTTTGCAGATCCTTATAGACTCCGTCAGGCCCCCGGATTCCGGGAGATGTTCACCGCCGACCGGGTGGCCCGAGGTCCCTGGATCTCGACCGAGGGTACCCTTGCGACCGGGATTCTGGCCTTGCCCCTGAACCGGAAGATCGTCGTCCTGCCCCCCGAGCCGGATCCAGACCGACTCCATCGACTCGAGGCCGAGGGTATTCGCTGGGTGTTCTGGGAGGTCGAAGACGGGGCCCAGCCTCCCGGCTCCCTGCTCGAGTGCGCCACCGCCACCTATCGCTACGATCGTTACGGCGACCATGACTTTGTCGTCGTGGCCCTCGGCGGGGCGAACCATCGGGACGCGACCCTGGGAGCCCGACCATGACGAGCCTCCGGCGAACCAGCCTCGTGAGCCTGACCCTGATTCTCCTCCTCGCCGGCGCGGTCTACGTCCACCGGCGCTATCCCACCCGAGAGATCGCCGGAACCCCATGGCTGGGGACGCTCGACTGCGACTTGACCGCCGGCTGGTGTCCGGCCGGCTGGGGCTGGGGCGCCTGGACCCGCGACGGAAGCGGGTTGACCGGGTCCGCCCCGGCCGATTCCTTCGCGGTCTACTTCTTCTGCCAGCCTTCCCGGGGCGGCTCGGCCGAGCCGACGGCCATTTTCGACGGTATCGGCAATTCCGATCGGCCCTGCGCGCCGTTCCGGCACGGCGGCGACTTCGTCATGGAGACCGAGGTGCGGCTCCTTGCCGGTGCCCTCGACCGATCGGCCGAAGTGCAGCTCCTGATTCGCGAGAGCCACGCGGTCATGGCCGAGACCGGGCTGGCGCTGGTGGCCGGGCGTCGATCGACGATCCTCCGCTATCGGGCCGACGGGGTCGATTACATCCTGGGCAGTTGGCCCTTGCCGTTCACGCTCGAGTATGGGCGGTGGTACCGGATGACGTTCATCTCGGCCGATGGCCAGATCCGGGCCGAGGTGGACGGGACCCCGGTGTTCGACTCGCGCGCGGACCCCCTGCCTCCGCGGCTCCGGGGCTGGATGGACAGCGTCGACGCCGATCCGCGCGTGCTCCCGCCCGCGGTCTTCGTCGAGCCGCACGTGGCCGTCAAGAACGGGACGGCCGAATTCCGGGCGGTCCGACTCTTCGTCCGGCCCGACGATCGCTGGGCCTTCGTCCGATGAACGGAATGGCCTTCGCCGCGCTCGCGGCGTGGGCGGCCCTGCTCGCGGCGATTCAGGTCCTGACCGTCTCACTGGGAATCCTGGGTTTGCCTCTCACCTCGCCGATCGCCGCCCAGACGATCTGGGTGGCCGTTGTCGGGGCGGCGCTGTTCGGATGGCGAATTGGCCGGGCCCCGGCCGTTGGCGTGGCCCCGTCCCAGCCGTCGGGGTGGCTCCGTCGGGTGCTCTCGGTGGGCTTGGCCCTCGCCGCCGTGGGGTTTGCCGTCTGGACCTGGGCGCAGCCCTCGGCGTCGCCTGGACCCGCGATCCGATCGGATGGGATGGTCTCTGGTACCACGTCCCGGCCATCCATGCCTGGTCCCGGCGGGGCGGCGTAGCCTTCATCGACGCCCTCCCCGACGTGCCCTTCGTCAACACCCCGATGGCGGTCGAGGCCACCAGCTTCTTCGTCCATCGGCTGCTCGGTATCGATCGCCTGGTGGACGCCGGGAACCTCTGGTTCTGGCCGCTCGCGATCGCCGCCGTAGCGGCCCTCACCGGTCGCCTCGGCGCCCGGGGACCGTGGCCGTGGGTCGCGGGTTCCCTGGTGGCGACCTGTCCGGTGTGGCTCGGCCTGAGCGCAACGGCCTATCTCGACCCCGGCCTGGCAGGCGCGGTGATGGCGGCGATCGCGGCCGGCTGCTGGTTCGGGAGCCCGACCCAAACCCGGCCTTGGTCGGTCGCCGTGCTGTTCGGCTTGACGCTGGGACTGACGCTGGGCGCCAAGGTTACCGGTCTCCCGTACGCCGGTGCGATCGGCCTGATCGCGGTCGGGTGGCGGGCGCAGGGAGTGGGGTGGCGACGATGGCGGACCTGGGGCGGACCCCTGCTGCTGGCGGCCGGCATCGCCGTGCTGGTCGGCGGCTACTGGTACCTCCGGAACCTCGTGGTCACCGGGAATCCGCTCCACCCGTTCCGGGTGTCCCTCGGTAGCCGAGTGATCCTGCCGGGCTGGGACTACTCGTACTTCGGCGAGCTGGGAGTGCCGGCTTGGATGCGATCGTCGCCGGCCTGGGCCCGGCCCTGGTTGGCGTGGTGGCGGAGTGACGCGCCCTCGGCCGAGTACATGTTCTCCGCTGCGGGGCTGGGACGGCTTTGGGTGATGGGTGGGCTCCCCGCGATCGGCTACGCCTGGTGGCTGGCCTGGCGCCGACAGGTCGTCCCCCGGCGGGAGCTTGCCTTTCTCACCGGGACGGTCGGCCTCCTCCTCGCGCTCTCGCCGATTCCCTGGCGATCGAGGCTGACGATCTGGCTCATCGCGCTGGGCTTGCCGGCCCTGGGTGCGGTCCTCCATCACGCCGCCAGCCGCTGGGCAACCCGCCGGGCTCACGGACTGACTCTCGTTCTCGGAGTCCTCGTGATCGGGTTGGGGGTCGGTGACACCCGCCGGGTGCTGGGAGAGGAGTGGAAGCGCACTCCCATCGCATCACCCGTCTATCGATCGGCCCTCGATCTTCATTTTCCGGGAATGCGGGACAATCCGGGATTCGCCGCGCTGCTGGCCGAGCCGCGGATCGCCCGGACCCGATGGGCCACCGACTACGGGACGTTGCTGGGTGGAGTGCTCGCCCTGCCGGTCGGCCAGCGGGACATCCTCGTCGTCCCGGCGAGCGCCGACTACCGGGATCCTTATGGCGAGGCCAGCGTGCGCCGGGACCCCGACAAGGAAGATCTCGAGCGTTTGATCGACGCGGGCGTGCGTTGGCTGGTGGTCGACGGGGATCTCCCGGCCGCGGTGGTCGCCTTCACCGGCGAGCGGTTCGACTATCTTCACCCCGGCAACGGCGACCTGTTCCACGCTGTTCGACTCGCGCGGCCGATCTCGCCTTGAGTCGGGGCGCGATCGCGCTCCCGATGCCGAGGCAACCAATCCGGCGGGCCGGGCGTCGAACTACCGATCCCCGCCTTCGAGGCCCCATGCAGGACCTCCGCGACGCCCTCCGCGCCCTCCGGGCTACCCCCCTCGTTACCCTCGTGGCCGTGCTCTCTCTGGCGCTCGGCATCGGCGCCAACACCGCGATGTTCTCGATCGTCGACCGGCTCCTGCTCCGGTCGCTGCCGGTTCCCGAGGCCGACCGCCTGGCCCTGATCGATACCGGCGAGGGCTCCACCACCTGGACCAACCCCATCTGGGAGCAGATTCGCGACCGCCCCGATCTGTTCGGCGGAGCGTTCGCCTGGTCGTTCACCCGGTTCAACCTGGCCCGCTCGGGTCAGGCCGACTACGTCAACGGGATCTGGGCGAGCGGGCGGTTCTTCGACCTGCTCCGGGTGCCCGCGGCGCTGGGCCGGACCTTCGGACCCGCGGACGACCGGCGGGGGGGCGGACCCGAGGGGGCGGTCGCGGTCATCTCGTATCCGTACTGGCAGAGCCGGTTCGGCGGCGCCGCCGACGTGATCGGCCGGTCCCTCACCCTGAACCGGGTGGCCTTTACCATCGTGGGCGTCACCCCGCCCGAGTTCTTCGGGCCCGAAGTCGGGCGGCGCTTCGACGTGGCGATCCCGATCGGCACCGAGCCGCTCATCCGGGGCGACGCCAGCTCGCTCGACCGGCGGTCCACCTGGTGGCTCCGGATCATGGTCCGGCTCAAGGCGGGACAGACCGTGGCGCAGGCCCAGTCCGCGTTGGCCGCGGTCCAACCGCAGATTCGCGAGGCCACCCTCCCCGACCACTGGCGCCCGCAGGACCTGGCCCAATACCTCACGGATCCGCTGGTGGTCCACTCCGCGGCCGCCGGCACCTCGTTCCTCCGCGATCGCTACCGCTGCCCCCTCACCGCGATCATGGTCGTCGTCGCCCTGGTGCTGCTGATCGCCTGCGGGAACATCGCCAATCTGCTGCTGGCGCGGGCCACGGCTCGCCGCCACGAAATGAGTCTCCGCCAGGCCCTCGGCGCCTCGCGCTGGCGGCTGACCCGACAGCTCCTGGCCGAGAGCGTTCTCCTGTCGCTGGCGGGCGGCGCGCTCGGAGCGCTCCTGGCCCTCTGGGGCAGTCGGCTCCTGATCCAGGCGCTCGCGACCGGCAACAGCACCGTCTTTCTCGCGGTGGGGTTCGACTGGCAGCTGCTCGGCTTCACGGCGGCGATCGCGGTCGGCACGGCGCTCCTCTTCGGGACCGCGCCCGCCCTCCGCGCCGCCGGCGCGCAGCCGATCGAGGCGATCAAGGACCAGGGACGGGGGAGCGCGGGCGAGGGACGCGGGCGGCTCGCCGGCGGCCTGGTCGTGGCCCAGGTCGCGCTCTCGCTCATCCTGGTGATCGGCGCCGGGCTCTTCGTTCGCACTTTCGCTGGTCTCGCCGATCTGGATCTCGGCTTCCGGCAGGACGGCGTGCTGGTGGCGAACATCGGCGCCGAGCGGAGCCAGGTCCCGGCCGACCGGCGGGTAGAGCTCTACCAGCAGCTCCGGGACGCCGCGGCCGCGCTGCCTGGGGTGTCGAGCGCCGCCCTCTCGGCCGTGACCCCCGTGAGCGGCACCACCTGGAACGAGCGGATCGAGGTGCCGGGTGGGATCGAGCGGCCCGAGGAAGAGCGGGTCGCCTATATGAACGTGATCTCGCCAGGATGGTTCGAGACCTTGGGCACGCCGGTGCTGGCCGGTCGGGACCTGAGCCGGAGGGACGTGGCCGGCGGCCGGCGCGCGGTAGTGGTCAACGAGGCGTTCGTCAAGAAGTTCCTGGGCAACGCTAACCCGCTGGGCCGAACCGTTCGGCGCGAATTCCGTCCGGGCGAGGCACCGAAGATCATGGAGATCGTGGGCGTGGTGAAGGACGCGGTCTACAACTCGGTCCGGAGCCCGATTCCACCGACCATGTACCTGCCTCTGACCCAGGACGACATCGGACCATACGTCGCCCTCAGCGTCCGCGCCAAAGGCGGCTCGCCCGCCCTGCTGGCCCGCCCGCTGACCGGTGTCGTGGTGGGCATCGATCCCGATCTCAATCTGAGCTTCAAGGTGCTGACCGATCAGATCGCCGACTCGCTCACCCAGGAGCGGGTCGTGGCGATGCTCTCGGCCTTCTTCGGCGGGCTGGCGCTCCTGCTGGCCGGCCTCGGCCTCTACGGCGTGACCTCGTACTCGGTCAATCGCCGGAAGGCCGAGATCGGGATCCGGATGGCGCTGGGCGCGGCGCCGGGCGGGGTGCTCCGGTTCGTGCTCCGGCGGGTGGCGGTGCAGGTGGGGCTTGGCGTCGCGATCGGGGTCGGGGTCAGCTGGTGGCTGTCCCGACTCGTCGCGTCGCTCCTCTACGGCCTCGCCCCCGGCGACCTGACGACGACGGTGGTCGCCGCCCTCGTCTTAGCGGCCGTCGGCGCGGCGGCGGGCTGGCTGCCGGCCCGGCGCGCGGCCCGGATCGACCCGGCGATCGTCCTCAGGGAGGGTTAGGCGGTCCGGCCGGCCCGGTCAGTCCGCCCGGAGCGTCGTGGTCGGGTCCACCCGCGCGGCCCGCGCCGCGGGGACCGCGACGGCCAGGCCGGCCACCGCGAAGAGGAGGAGCACGACCAGGCCGATCATCGCCGCGTCCAAGGCGCCGAGCGCCGTCAGCACATGGCGGAGCGCGCGTGATACGGCGAGGGCCAGCACCACTCCGACCACCAGGCCGATCGCGACGGGTCGAACGCCCTGCCGGAACACGAGTCCCTGCACGCTCCGCCGGGTCGCCCCGAGCGCCATCCGGACGCCGATCTCCCGCTGCCGTTGCGACACGGCGAAGGCGACCACGCCGGATACCCCGATCGCGGCGAGCAGCAGCGCGATCAGGCCGAGTCCGGTGGTGAAGAGTCCGGCCAGTCTGATCGGCGCGATCGCCCGGGTCTGTTCCTCGCCGAAGCTTCGCACCTCGGCCAGCACCGCCGGGTCGAGAGCGTGGACGATCCGCTCGGCGTGCTCGCGTAAGGCGGCCGTGGGGATGTCGGCCCGGACGACCAGTCGCTTGCCGAGGAGATCGTCGGGCCGGATCGGCCGGTAGAGGTAGGGTCCGTCCGGGACGCCCAGCGTGATGGTCTGGACGTCGGCGGCCACGCCCACGACGACCAGCTGCCGGCCGTCGGAGGTGATCCGCCGCCCGATCGGGTCGCCGGCGCCCCACGCCGCCCGGGCGAACGCCGAGCTGACCACCGCCGGCATCGGGTCGTCGGCCGCCTCGTGATCGTCGAAGGCGCGGCCTCGAACCAGCCGGATGCCGACCGTGCCGAAGTAGGAGCCCGACACCGCATTGAACAGGGTCTGCATGGTGCGGCCGGCGGCGTCAGCGCCACCCGTGACCAGCGTCGCCTGGGTCTCGCCCCGGCCCCGAAGGGGGATCAGCATCGCGGCTCCGACGGAGCCGACGCCCGGCATCGCCTCGAGCCGCGCCTCGAGCTCGGTGACGAAAGCGGCCGCGCGAGCGCCGTCGTACCCGACCTGTGGAAGGTTGAGCGTGAGCGTATGCACGCCCTCGATCCGGAACCCCGGATCGACCGCGAGCGATCGCTGGACTCCGCGAAGCACCAGGGCGGCGGCGATCAGCAACATTCCGCTCGCGGCCACCTGGACGCCCACCGCCCGGTTCCGCCAGCGCCAGGTCCCGCGGGGCCCCGCAGGCGCCTCGTTCTTGAGCGCCCCGGTCAGCTGGAGGTCGGTCGACTGGAGGGCCGGGATCAGACCGGTGAGGAGCGCCGCGCCCAGCGCGATGACGGCGGTGGTCGCCACGACGCTACCGTTCGGGGTGAAGACCAGGTTCGCCGCCTGGGTCGGCAGGGCGACCCGGATCAACGGCGGAAGAAGGTAGGCGAGCACGAGACCGGCGCCGCCCCCCAGCGCCGCCAGCAGCGCGCTCTCCACCATCAGCTGCCCGACGAGCCGCGACCGCGACGCCCCCAGCGACACCCGGATCGCGATCTCCCGCCGCCGGGCCGCGGCACGGCCCAGCAGGAGGCTCATCACGTTGGCGCAGGTCATCAGCAGCACCAGCCCGCCCAGGGTCGTCATCGCGGCAACGAGCCCGGTGACGACGGCTCGGTCCTCCGGATCGGTGAGGCGGGTGCCCTTGGTCACGGTGATGGTCGACGTTCGTCCCGGCCACCTCGCGTCTTGGGCTCGCGAGAGCGCGGTCAGCTCCGACTGGGCGCCGGCCGGGGCGGCCCCTTCCCGGAGGCGGCCGACGGCCGCCAGCCAGCTCAGGTCCCGGGTCAGGGCGGTCGGATCGGTCGGATGCAGCGCGGGGTACATCGTGACCGGCATCCACGCGCCGGTCTCGTCGAAGCCCATGCCGCCGAAGGACGGCCCGGCGACGCCGATCACCCGGACCGAAATGCGGTCGAGGACGATCGAGCGCCCGACGAGCGTCGAGTCGGCTCCGAACTCCGTCCGCCAATACTGGTTGGCGAGGACCACGACCCGACCCTGACCCGGCTGCGAGCAGTCCTCGGGGACGAACGCCCGGCCGGCCGACATCGGGACCCGCACGGCCGCGAAGTAGTTGCAGCTGACCAGCTCTCCCTGGACCGCCCGGGAACGCTCGCCCGCCGAGAGGGTCAGCGGCTCCTGGCGGTAGACGGCCAGCTGCTCGAGCGTTCGGGTGCCGTCGCGGAGGGCCAGGTAGTCGGGGTAGGACAGCATCGACGCCCGGCCGTTCACCTCGAGGCCGTACCCGGGCGCCTCGGCCACCCGCCGGCCGACGCCGACCAGACCCGACGGGTCGATGCCCGGCACCGGCCGGACCAGGATCGAATAGAGCACCGTGAAAAGGGCGGAGTTGACGCCGATCCCAAAGGCCAGCGCCACCACGGCGGCGACGGTGACACCCGGCACCCGGGTCAGGCTCCTGGTCGCCTGGCGGATGGACCGCCAGGCGGTCTCGAGCCAAGCGCCGCGGCGAGCCTCGTGGAACCGTTCCGTCGCGGCAGTCAGGTTGCCGAAGGCGCGGCGGGCCGCCACCCGCGCCTCGGTCGACGAGAGACCGCGCGCCCGGTGCGCCTCCTCCTCGAGCGCCAGGTGGGCCCGGATCTCCTCCGCGAAGTCAGCGTCGCGTCGCCGCTTGCGCCAACGCATCTGTCACTCCGGCGCCAGCTCGGGTCCGAGCACCCGGCCGACCGCTTCCACCAGGCGATGCCAGCGCCCGGCTTCGACGTGGACCTGCTTCTGGCCGGCCCGGGTCAGCCGATAGAAGCGCGCCCGGCGGTTGTTGGCCGAGACCCCCCATTCGGCCTCGATCCATCCGCGGTCTTCGAGCCGCTGGAGGGCCGGGTAGAGCGAGCCGTGGTCCACGAGCAGGGCCTCGCCCGAGTTGGTCTGAATGGCCCGGGCGATGCCCTGTCCGTGCTCCCGCCCAAGCAGGAGCGTTCGAAGGATCAGGAGATCGAGGGTGCCCTGGAGCAGGGCCTCGCGTTCGCGGGAGCTCTTTTGGGTTGACATTCTACCCAACAGTGACCTCTCTCGGGTAGAATGTCAACCCGAACTCGGGAGCCGGCCGAATGGGCTCGTCCGGACGCCGCGCTATCTTCCGTCCATCCTCGAGGATCCACGGGACGCGATGCTCGACTTCGATCGCCGGACCTTCATTCGTACCCTCTCCCTTGGCGCGCTGGCCGTGACCGGCTCGAGCCCGCGCCGCTGGCTCCGACCCCGCTTCGAGGCCTACCCCTTCTCGCTCGGCGTGGCCTCCGGTGACCCGGCCCCCCATGGCTTTGTCCTCTGGACCCGGCTGGCTCCCGATCCCCTCAGGGGCGGCGGCATGCCCGCCGACGATGCCACCGTCGGTTGGGAGATCGCCGCCGACGAGTCGATGCGGAAGATCGTGAGGAAGGGGTCGGCCGTCGCCCCGGCCGAGCTCGCCCACAGCGTCCACGTGGAGGTCGAGGGGCTCGCGCCCGACCGGTGGTACTGGTACCGCTTCCACGTGGGCGGCGCAGCGAGCGCGGTGGGACGGGCCCGAACCATGCCCGCCGTCGGCACTACCCCCGACCGGCTCCGCTTCGCCTTCGTCTCCTGTCAGCACTACGAGCAGGGCTACTACACGGCGTACCGGCATCTCGCCGGCGAAGACCTCGATCTGGTCGCCCACTTGGGCGACTACATCTACGAAGGCGGGGTCATGCCCGGCGCCACCCGGCACCACACCAGCCCCGAGGTGATGACCCTCGAGGACTACCGGAACCGCTACGCCCTCTACAAGTGCGATGCCGACCTCCAGGCCGCCCACGCCGAGCGACCCTGGATCGTGACCTGGGACGATCACGAGGTCTCCAACAACTACGCCGGCGACTTCTCGGCCACCCACGACCCGGTCGACCGGTTCCGCCTCCGGCGGGCCGCTGCCTATCAGGCCTACTTCGAACACCAGCCGCTCCGGGTTACGGCCCGCCCGCACGGCCCCGACGCCCGCCTCTATCGCACCATCGACGTCGGCGCCCTGGCCCGGTTCTACGTGCTCGACACCCGGCAGTACCGGACCGACCAGCCCTGCGGCGATCGAATCAAGCCACCCTGTCCCGAGCGCGACGACCCCCAAGCCACGATGATGGGGCCCGAGCAGGAACGCTGGCTGTTCGATGCCATGACGGCGTCGAGAACCCGCTGGCAGGTGATCGCGAACCAGGTGTTCATGGCCCAGGCCGATCACGACCCGGGGCCGAGGCCAGGCTTACAACATGGACTCCTGGAACGGCTACCCCGCGGCCCGGCAGCGGCTGCTCGACTTCGTGGCCGGACGGGGCGGGGCCGACACCGTGGTGCTGACCGGCGACGTACACTCCAATTGGGCGAACGATCTCAAACGCGACTGGGCCGAATCCTCGCCGGCGGTCGCGTCGGAGCTGGTCGGGACCTCGATCAGCTCGGGTGGCGACGGGAACGAGGCCTTCGAGGGCGTAGCCGACATCCTGGCCGCCAACCCGCACCTCAAGTTCTACAACGGCAAGCGCGGGTACGTTCGCTGCGAGCTCGACCGGGACCGCTGGCGGGCGGACTACCGGGTGGTTCCCTACGTGAGTCGACCGGACGCGCCGATCTCGACCGTCAAATCGTTCGTGCTCGAGCGGGGACGGCCCGGCCTCCGGGAGGGCTGATCGCGATGGGGCGAGACCGGGACCGACCGGCCCCCGTCCGCGGTCGCCTTCGGGTGGACACCCGGCGTGGTGGGCTCGGTCCGTTCGGGTTCGCGCTCCTGAGCGTGGCTTTGGGCGGTGTGGTCGGGCTGGGTGCCTTCGCCTTCCGAGCGCTCATCGGGTTCCTTCACCATCTCTTCTTCCTCGGCTCGTTCTCCTTTCGGTACGACACTCTCGTCCACACCCCGCCGTCGCCGTGGGGCCTCGGCGTCATTTTGGTACCGGCCGTTGGCGCCATTGTCGTGGTGTTCCTGATCAAGCACTTCGCGCCGGAGGCCAAGGGGCACGGCGTGCCCGAGGTGATGGACGCCATCTACTACCAGAAGGGGGTCATCCGTCCGATTGTCGCCCTGATCAAGTCGTTGGCCTCGGCAACGTCGATCGGGAGCGGGGGGTCGGTGGGGCGGGAAGGACCCATCATCCAGATCGGGGCGGCCTTCGGTTCCTGGTCGGGACGGCTCTGGCGGGTCACTCGCTGGGAGCTCGCCACCCTGGTCGCGGCCGGCGGCGGGGCCGGCATCGCCGCGACGTTCAACACCCCGATCGGCGGCGTGCTGTTCGCGGCGGAAGTGCTGATGCCAGAAATCAGCGTCCGAACCCTGGTCCCGGTCGCCCTGGCCACCGCGACGGCCACCTACGTCGGTCAGTTTTTCTTCGGCACCCACCCGGCCTTCCCGGTTCCCGACGTTCACATGCCCGCCGGCACCGAGGTGGCGTTGCTCCCGGCGTACCTCGGTCTGGGCGGCCTCATGGCGCTCGCGTCGGTCGCGCTGATTCGGGGGCTCTACGGTGCCGAGGACCTCTTCGAGCGGATCCTCCCCGATCGGGACTATCTCCGGCACGTCGTGGGGATGCTCGGGGTAGGCGTCATCGCCGCCCTCCTGATGCACTTCACGGGACATTACCACGTGGAGGGGGTCGGCTATGCCACCATCGCCGAGGTGCTGTCGGGGCGCCAGACGGCGATCGGGCTGCTCCTCGTCCTCGCCGTGCTCAAGCTGGCGGCGACCTCCCTCACCCTCGGATCGGGTGCCTCGGGTGGCATCTTCTCGCCGTCGCTGTTCGTGGGGGCCACCGTCGGCGCCGCCTATGGGATCGCTCTCCAAGTCCTCTTTCCAGCCTGGCAGATCGATCCGGTCGCGCTCGCCCTGGCGGGGATGGCCGGCATGGTGGCGGGCGCGACCGGCGCGGCGCTCACCGCGATCGTCATGATTTTCGAGATGACGCTCGATTACGCCGTCGTGCTCCCCATGACGCTGACGGTCGCGGCGAGCTACGGGCTCCGCCGATTGCTGCTGGCCGAGAGCATCTATACGATGAAGCTCGCCCGGCGGGGCCACTACATGCCCAAGGCGCTCCATGCCAACGCCTCGCTCGTCCATCATGTGAGCGACATGCACCTCGTTCCGGCCGCGGTGTTCCCGGCCGACGCCCCGCTCCAACACCTCACGGCCGGCGACGGTCCGGTGGAGTCGCCCCATGTGGTGGTGTGTGATCGGAACGCGGTCGTCGGGGTGTTGTCCCGGGAGTGGGCCCAAGCGCACGCGGCCGAGCTGGGCGCGGCTTGCACGGTCGGCCGAGCGGCGGAGCTCCGTCCCGAGCCGTGGATGACGATCGGCCCGGACGCCACGATCTTCACGCTGCTGGCCGGTCTTCAGGCGGCTCACGCCTCGGTCGCGGTCGTGCTGGCACCACCCGCCGCGTCCGGGACGGGCCCGAAGGTGATCGGGCTCGTCACAATGGCGCACCTGGCGGAGGCGCTGGGCGAAGGGATGGAGATGTTCAGCGACTGGAGCCCGGACGGGAGCGAACCCTCGAGCCGGGCTCCTGGCACGTCTCAGCCCACCTGAACGCCGAACCCGATCACGCCGAGATAATCGGTGCCGTTAGCCGAGGCTGGAGCGTGAAATGGCTGGTTCGCATAACCAGTTGTCACGAAACACCTTACGGCTATGCTTTCGGGGTCCGCCTTTTCGGGGTCCGCCTTTTCGGGGTCGAACGCCCGCCGGTCCCCACGGCCTCCACGACCAGCTCCCGCTCGGCTTGAAGCCAGTCGTCCATCTGGGAGCCCGACGCGCCGTCCCGGGCCAGAAACAGCTCGTACGCCCGGATTCGGATTGCCTCTTCGTTCCGCTCCGGCGCCTTCCGGGCCTTGGCCCGGGTCCTGGGTGCCTTCCCGTTGGTGCTCTTGGCCGTGCTGGACGTTCCGGTGGTCTTCTTGGGCATCGGTACTTCCTCCTCTCCCTGCTCCAGCTGGTCTGGCCGTCGGGCCTGACCTCTCCTCACGGCCCGGGCTCGATCCGGGCGCCATCCGCCCGCCTGATCGCCGTGCCGCGGCGCGAACACGTCGCGCACCGGAAGTCTCTTTCCGGTGGCGGTTGCGATGCAACCCCGTTCGAGCCCGGATCTGTCGCGATTCGGTATCCGGACCGGCGAGTGCCCTCAGCCGGGCGCCCCTTCGGCGCACAGGGCGAGCGCCGCCTGGATGGCCCGGTTGAGCGGGGCCGGCACGCCCAGCTCGGCTCCCATCCGCGCCACCCTGCCCGAGAGCCATTCGACCTCGAGCCGGTTCCCTCGCTGGAGGTCGCCCAGGAGCGACGACACCATGGCGGCCGGGAGTCCGTCGGCGAACGTCATCAGCCTGTCGACCAGGTCGTCGGCCAGCGCGACTCCCCGCGCCCGGGCGACGGACCAGACCTCCGCCATGACGTCATGGAGCATCGCGCGGGTCAGGGGGTGGCTCCGGACCGGTCCGACCGGCTGGCGGGTGAGGGCGGTGAGTCCGGAGATCCCGACCAGGAAGACGAACTTCTCCCAGATGGCCCGCTGGATCTGGTCGGTGAGCTCGGCGTCGACGTTCGCGCGCCGGCAGGCCTCGAGCAGCGCCTCCGCCCGGGGGCTCCGGCTGCCGTCGAGCTCGCCGAAGACGAGCTTGGCCATGGTGCCGTTGTGGCGGATCACGCCGGGCCGTTCGATCACCGCGGCGATCCGGGCGGCGCCGCCCATCACTCGGGAGGCGCCGAACCGCCGGGTCAGGCGATCGACCGCGTCGACCCCGTTCTGGAACGAGACCAGCGCGGTGGAGGGCCCCACCAGGGCGGTCGCCGCATCGAGGGCTTCCTCGGTGCTCCAGAGCTTGACGGCGATGAGGACCAGGTCGACCGGGCCGACCGACCCAGGGTCGCCGGTGGCTCGGGTCGGCCGAAGAGCCAGGTCGCCGAGGGGGGAGAGAACCTGCAGGCCGTCGCGTTGCATCCCGGCGAGATGCTCGCCGCGCGCAATGAAGGTGACGTCCTCACCGGCGGCGGCCAGCCGGGCGCCGAAGTATCCTCCCACCCCACCCGCGCCGATCACGGCGATCTTCATGTCGGTCTCCTCTGGGAACGTACTGGATCTTCATCACAAGCTACCCGTCGGTTCGGTCCGCGGGCGAGCGATCCTGCGACGGCGGGCTCGGGTCGTTGGCGGTCCCGGCCGATCTGGCCGCCTGGCGTCGCACCAAGTGGCCCGCGGTCCTCCGGCCCCGGCTCGCGTCCCGATCGTTGGAACGGTAGTATGTGCAGCAAGCCGGTTGCTTCCTCGTCGCTTCCGCTCGGGAACCCGCTCATGGCGCTCACCATCCTTCGAAATACCCGTCGCCTGGCCCTGCTGGCCGGGCTCGTCTTCCTACTGCCGGCCGGTGGCGCCGCCCAGAATCCGCTCTGGCTCCGGTACCCCGCCATCTCGCCCGACGGACAGACCATCGTCTTCGGCTATCGCGGCGACCTCTATTCGGTTCCCGCGGCCGGTGGCTCGGCCGTCCCGCTCACCGTGGGCGAGTCGTATGAGTTCGCCCCGGTCTGGAGCCACGATGGGAAGTCGATCGCCTTCGCGTCGGACCGCTACGGCAACTTCGACGTGTTCGTGATGCCGGCCACCGGCGGCGAGGCGACCAGGCTCACGTTCCACTCCGCCCGCGAGATCCCGAGCAGCTTCACCGCCGATGACCAGGCCGTCCTCTTCTCCGCCTACCGGCAGGAGCTGGCCACCAACGCCCAGTTCCCGAGTGGGCTCTTGACCCAGCTTTACTCGGTGCCGGTCACTGGCGGCAAGGTCTCGATGACCCTCCCGGTGCCCGCGGTGAACGCCACGGTCTCCAAACGGGGCGACAGGCTGATCTACGAGGACGTGAAGGGTTACGAGAGCGAATGGCGGAAGCACCACACCTCGTCCGTCACCCGCGACATCTGGACCTACGACCTGGGCACTCACCAGTATCGCCAGGTCTCCCAGTTCAAGGGCGAGGACCGGAATCCGGTCTTCGACGCCGACGGCAACGGCTTCTACTACCTGACCGAGCAGAGCGGCTCCTTCAATGTGTACCGGAGCTCCTTGTCCGATCCTTCGGCCTCGACCGCCGTCACCCACTTCACCCGGAACCCGGTCCGCTTCCTGACCCGGGCCGACGACGGGCTCCTCTGCTTCGGGTACGACGGCGAGATCTACACCATGAGGCCGGGCGCCGAACCCAAGAAGGTCGCGATCCGGATCGCGGTGGACGGCCGGCAGGCCATCGACCAGATCGTCCCGGTCGACGGCGGGTTCACCGAGGCGGCGCTCTCGCCCGACGGCAAGGAGTTCGCCTACGTGTTCCGGGGCGAGATCTTCGTCAGCAGCCTCGACGGCAGCGTCACCAAGCGGATCACCGACACGCCGTGGCAGGAGCGGAGCGTCCAGTGGAGCCCCGACGGCCGTTCTCTGGTCTACGCGGCCGAGCGGGACAGCTCGTGGAACGTGTACCGGACGTCGATCACCCGGAAGGAAGAGCCCTACTTCTACGCCTCGACCGTGCTCGAGGAGCAGCCGGTCGTCGCCACGTCGGCCGAGGAGTATCAGCCGAGCTTCTCGCCGGACGGGAAGGAGGTGGCCTATCTCGAAAACCGGGTCGTCCTCAAGGTCATCAACCTGGCCACCAAAGCGACCCGCACCATCCTCACCGCCGACCACAACTATTCCTACGCCGACGGCGACCAGTACTACACCTGGTCGCCGGACGGGAAGTGGTTCCTGGTGCAGTTCGGGCTTCACGACCGGATCTTCACGTCCCAGGTCGGGCTGGTCTCGGCCGACGGGAAGGGCGAGCTCCACGATCTGACCCACAGCGGCTACGACAACGCCCAGCCCAAGTGGGTCCTGGGCGGCAAGGCGATGATCTGGAGCTCCGACCGCGAGGGCACCCGCGAGCAGGGCGGCGGCAACTTCAGCGGCGACGTCTATGCGATGTTCTTCTCGCGGGCGGCATGGGACCGCTTCCAGCTGAGCAAGGACGAACTGGCCCTGGTGAAGGAGCCCGAGGACTCGGCCGCCAAGGCGAAGAAGGACGCCAAGGGCGCGGCCGCGGACTCCGGTGCCTCCGCGATCACCATCGACTGGGCCAACCTGGACGAGCGGAAGAAGCGGCTCACCACCCACACCTCACCCGTGCGCGACTGGGTGCTCTCCAAGGACGGCGAGAAGCTCTTCTACCTCACGGTCTTCGACAAGGGCACCGATCTCTGGGTCACCGAGCCCCGCACCGGCGAAACCAAGCTCTTCACCAAGCTGGGCGCCCGCCGGGCCGGCATGGAGCTCTCGCCCGACGGGAAGTTCCTGTTCCTGCTCGCGGACGGGAAGGCGATGAAGATCGGGACCGACGACGGGAAGGCGGCGCCGATCCATACCAAGGGCGAGATGGTGCTCAAGGCGGGGAACGAGCGGGCCTACATCTTCGACCACGCCTGGCGGCAGTTCAAGGAGAAGTTCTATCTCCCGGAGATCACCAGCGCCGATTGGGGCTACTACTACCGGGAGTACCGGCGGTTCCTGCCGTACATCGACAACAACTACGACTTCGCCGAGATGCTGAGCGAGATGCTGGGCGAGGTCAACGCCTCCCACACGGGGGCCCGATTCGCCGCCGGCCGGCCGAACACGGATCAGACCGCGGAGCTGGGCCTGCTCTACGATTTTTCCTACTCCGGGAACGGCGTCAAGATCGCGGAGGTGGTCACCGGCGGGCCCGCCGACAAAGCGGCCTCCCGGATCAAGGCCGGCGACGTGATCGAGAAGATCGATGGCCGGGCGATCGGACCGGACCTCGACTTCTACACCCTCCTCAACCGCAAGGACGACCAGCTGGTGCTGCTCACCCTGCTCGATCCCGCGACCAACCAGCGTTGGGACGAGTCGATCACGGCGATCGGCGGGGGCGAGGAGAACCAGCTCCTCTACGAGCGCTGGGTTCGCCAGCGCCGGGTTGAGGTCGACTCGCTCTCGGGCGGGAAGATCGGGTACGTCCACGTCCGCTCGATGAACGATGCCAGCATGCGGGACGTGTTCGAGGAGGTCCTGGGAAGGGGATGGGGCAAGCAGGCGGTGATCGTCGACACCCGGTTCAACGGGGGCGGCAACATCCACGAGCAGCTCTCCGACTTCCTGAGCGGCAAGGTTTACTTCGACATCGTGCCGCACGGCCAGCGGGTCGGGTTCGAACCCTCCGACAAGTGGACCAAGCCGTCGATCGTCCTGATCAACGAGGGCGACTACTCCGATGCCCACCTCTTCCCGCTGGCGTACAAGCTCAAGGGCATCGGCCAGACGCTGGGGATGCCGGTGCCGGGGACGGGCACCTTCGTCTGGTGGGAGCGGCAGATCGATCCCACGATCGTGTTCGGGATCCCGATGGGCGGGTGGCGGATGCCGGACGGAAAGTTCGGCGAGGGGACCCAGCTGGAGCCGGACATCCGGGTGCCCAACGAGCCGGCGGTCCTGACCGCCGGCCGCGATCAGCAGATCGAGGCCGCGGTCAAGACGCTCTTGAAGCCGTAGACCGGCGGGCCGCTACTGGGCCCCACCGGGGTGATACGTCCGCTCGGTGTGGCCCACCAGCTGGTTCGGGTAGTAGTACACCGGCCGGAGATTGCCCGTCGCGTATCGCTCGGCCTCGTCGTTGAAGTGCTTCGAGCTCGGATGCCCGCTCTCGCCGCCCGCGGTGATGGCGATGGCCCGGACGCTGTCGCCGAACTCCACCGCGGCCACGAAGCTGTTGCCGCTGGTACCGTAGAGCTTCTTCGAGCCCTGGTACGGGTTGGCCCCGAACGACGCCAGCGACCCCCACCGCGACGACGTGAAGCCCACCGGAAGGCTCGGCTTCGCGTCGTCGAACGGCTGCTCGATGTCGCCGGTGATCCGCTGGAACCGGTTGATGTCGCCCCAGGGCGTCTTCCAGGTCCCGAAGTCCGCCGTCAGCTTGGTCACCGCCGAGTCCAGCGCCGCCAGCTGCTGGGCCGCCGAGGCGTGCTCGATGTAGTCGTAGGGCGAGCCGCCGGATTTCCGGACCTCCGGCATGGCGCCCCGGAAGAGCTCCCGTCCCCAGAAGACGGCCACCGCCGTCGGCACCGAGCCCACGCCCCACCGCAGGTCCCACTTTGCCAGCGAGTCGATCGGCTCGGCCAGCTTCTTCTTGAGGGGATTCGTCGCCGGGGTCTTTCGGTAGGCGTCCAGGAGCCGAGGCACCAGGATCGCGAACTCCGTCAGATAGCTGTCGAATGCCGCGTCCCGGAGCGACTCGATGGTAAAGTCCTTCTTGCCCGAGAGCACCCGGATGGCGTGGACCCCGCGCGGGTTCTCCCCGCCGGTCTCCATGTAGGCGGGATAGTCCTTCTGCTTGGGGCTGTTGGCGCCGGCCACCGAGTAGGGCCAGTTGTTGGTGTTCTGGATCCAGCCGTTGGGCGGGTTCAGCGCGTTCGGGGTCTCGTCGATCGAGTGCACGCCCATCCACTCGGTCGCCGGGTCGCTCCCGTCCACCGGCTTGGTCCAGTCGAACCGGGTGTCGCGCTTCGGGATAAAGTTCGAGTGGAAGTAGGCGATGTTGCCCTGGCCGTCCGCGAACACGGTATTGTTCGACGAGTTGGTGTGGAGCTCCATCACCTGCCGGAAGCTCTGGTAGTCGGTGGTCTTGGTCCGGTAGTACGACTGGGTCAGCGCCTTCATCGGCTCCTCCATCAGCCGGACGCTGATCCACTTGCCGTCGGCCGCGCGGACGATCGGCCCGTGATGGGTCCGGTAGACCGTGAACCGCCGGGTGGCCATCCCGGTGTCGGTCGTGAAGGGGACGGCGATGGTGCTCGTGATCACCGGCCGGAGCTCGGTGCCGTACTTGTAGAACAGGCTGTCGCCCTTCTTGACGATGGTCTCGGCGTACTCGTCGATGTTGTCCACCCCGCTCGAGGTGTGCATCCAGCCGGCGTGGGCGTTGAAGCCCTGATAGATGAAGAACTGGCCCCAGGTCACGGCACCGTAGGCGTCGAGCCCCTCGTCGCTGGTGGCCTGGAGCTCGGCCCGGAAGAAGAAAGACGTGTGGGGATTGATCCAGAGCAGCGCGTGGCCGTCCTTGGTGTTGCTCGGTGCGATGGCGAACCCGTTGGAGCCGGTCGGCTCCGCGGGACCGTCAGCCTCGGCGGCGTCGGTCAGGGCCAGGTTGCTAACTGGGTGCCTCCCGTAGAACGCCTCCAGCTCGCGGAGGTTCACCCGCTCGATGTCGCCCCCGATGCTCCCCTCGCTGAAGGTCAGGGCCATCCAAGGCTCGAAGTGGGTGATCACCCGCGGCTTCACCTGAGGATGGGTGTAGAGGTAGTAGTTGAGCCCGTCGGCGAAGGCGTTCATCAGCACCTTGAGCGAGTCGGGGCTCGCGGCGTAGATGGTCTGCATGCTGTCGGGGTCGATGAACAGCTTCATCCGGAGGTCACGCCAGATCTCGCCCTCGCCCTCTGCCTCGGCGAGCCGTCCCATGGCGTTGACGTAGTTGGTCTCGACCCGGTTGAAATCGTCCTCGGCCTGGGCGTAGACCACCCCGAACACGGCGTCGGCGTCGGTCTTTCCGTGGACGTGGGCGATGCCCCAGTCGTCGCGGACGATGGTGACGTTCTGGGCCTGGGCCTCCCAGCGGCCCACGTCGGGGTTCGGGGCCGGGCGGGGGGAGCAGGCAAGGGAAAGCGCCGCGAGCGCGTAGGCGAGCTTCTTCATGACTGGCTTTCGGTCTTTGAGTGAGAGGTCCGGCTAAGGCATAGGATAGCTCCGAAGTCGGGCGGATCGCCACCGAGGCGAGCTCGCCCTGGCGCCGCGTTTGGGGCGGGCGCTTGCAGAACGGGCGCAAGGGTGGAGATTCAGGCATGTTGGTTTCCGTAAATTGCAACCGTACTCGGAGGATCGTGATGCGTCCTCGTTTCGCCCTCGCCGGGCTGGTTCTCGGCGCCCTCACGCTCGTTCCGGCGGGGCTTCGGGCCCAGGAAGTGCCGTCGGACACACTGCTCACGACTGATCACTATCTCGATTGGGAGACGGTGGGCGATCCCCAGATCTCACCCAACGGCGCGGAGGTCGTCTACGCCCGCCGTTGGATCAACAAGATGGAGGACAAGTGGGAGTCGGCGCTCTGGATCATGAACGCCGACGGCAGCAGGCAGCGCTTTCTGGTGGGGGGTGGGAGCCCGCGCTGGTCGCCGGACGGCACCCGGCTGGCGTACATCGCGGCCGCCGACGGCAAGGCTCAGATCTTCGTCCGATGGATGGACGCGGAGGGAGCGACGTCGCAGATCACCCGGCTGACCGAGTCGCCGGGGAGCCTGGCCTGGTCTCCGGACGGGAATTGGCTCTCGTTCAGCATGGCGGTGCCGTACGACAACACCTGGAAGATCGCCATGCCGGCCGCGCCGGCGGGCGCCAAGTGGACCCCGGCGCCCCGGCGGGTGAACACCTACCACTACCGGCAGGACCGGGTGGGTTACACCAAGCCGACCTACACTCATCTCTTCGTGGTCCCGGCCACGGGCGGCACGGCGCGCCAGGTCACCCACGGCGACTTCAACGTCGGCTACCGGTTCGACGACCTCGGGATCGGCGTGAATTACGACTGGACGCCGGACGGCAAGTCGATCGTCTTCGACGGCTATCTCGAGTCCAACGCCGACTTCAACTACCGGAACTCCGATCTCCATATCGTCGACGTGGCCACCGGTCAGATGCGAAAGCTGACCCGGACGACCGGCACCTGGACCAACCCCTCGATCTCGCCGGACGGCAAGACCATCGCCTACGCGGGCTACGACTCCACCCGGAAGAGCTACAAGACGAGCGAGCTCTACCTGATGGGGATCGACGGGAGCAACCCGCACTTGGTCTCGGGCAACTTGGACCGGGACGTGGGCGGCTTCATCTGGGCGACCGACGGGAGCGGGCTCTACTTCGGCACCGCGAACCAGGGCACCGCCAACCTCTATTTCCAGCCGATCCGGGGCAACTATCGACAGGTCACCCAGGGCAACCACATGTTGGGGGTGAGCTCGATCTCGAAGACCGGGATCGCGGTCGGCACCCAGTCGTCCTACCTCGAGCCCGGTGACGTGGTGGCCTTCTCGCTCGCCAAACCCGGCGACGTGACCCAGCTGACCCACGTCAACGACGACGTCCTGGCCAACATCAAGCTCGGCACGGTAGAGGAGATCTGGTACCCGTCCACCGGCGGGGCCAAGATCCAGGGCTGGATCGTCAAGCCGCACGACTTCGATCCCAAGAAGACCTATCCGCTGGTACTCGAGATCCACGGCGGGCCTCACGGGATGTACAACGTCGGCTTCAACTATATGTACCAGAACTTCGCCGCCGACGGCGACGTGGTGCTCTACCTCAATCCTCGCGGCAGTACGGGTTACGGCACCGCCTTCGGCAACGCGATCGAGCGGCGCTATCCCGGCGTGGACTACGAAGACCTGATGGCAGGCGTCGACACGGTGGTGGGCCGCGGCTACATCGACAGCAGCCGGATGTACGTCGGTGGCTGCAGCGGCGGCGGGGTGCTCTCCAGCTGGACGATCGGTCACACCACCCGCTTCGCGGCGGCCGCGGTTCGCTGCCCGGTGATCGACTGGCTGAGCTTCATGGGCCACACCGACATCCCGCTCTTCACGGCGAACTTCTTCGACAAGCCGTTCTGGGAAGATCCAATGCCCTGGCTCAAGCAGTCGTCGCTGATGTACGTCCAGAACGTGAAGACGCCGACCCTGCTGATGACCGGCCAACTGGACATGCGGACCCCGATGCCGCAGACCGAAGAGTTCTACGCGGCGCTCAAGCTGAACCACGTCCCGGCCGAACTGCTCCAGTTCGCGGGCGAGTACCACGGGACCGGCTCCAAGCCGTCGAACTACATCCGGACGATGCTCTACATGCAGAGTTGGTACCAGAAGTGGGGCGGCAAGCAGTCGGCGGCTACGGGCCAGTAGGGCGACGGCGGCAGCAAACAGCAACAGCAACACATTAACCGCAGAGGTCGCAGGGAACGCAGAGGTGTCTCTGCGACCTCTGCGTTCTCTGCGGTTAAGCTGTTTGGGAGGGGGGATGCTGGTTACTCGGAGGTGCTATTCCGGAAGCTGGTTCACGAACCGCCGGACGCCGTGGATCAGGCGGGGAGCGTGGAAGTTGATGAGCAGGCCGAGATGGTAACCCGAGAGCTTGAGGTAGGAGATGATCTGGGCCTCGTGTACGGGCTCGATCCGGCTGACCGTCTTGACCTCCACGACGACCCGACCCTCCACCACGACGTCCAGGCGGTAGGCACAGCCGAGCTCCACGCCCTCGTAGCTCACTCGAAGCGGCTTCTGGCACTCGATCGCATCCCGCGGGTCACCAGCTCCTGGGCGAGACACGCCTGATACGCCGACTCGAGCAGCCCGGGCCCCAACGCCCGGTGCACCTCGATCGCCGCCCCGATGATCTCCCGAGTGAGCTGTTCCTCCATAACCACCCCACTTTTCTCGATCAGTGCCTCGGCAACCACCCCACTATTCTCGGTCAGGTCCTCGGCGAACTCCGCGACCTCTGCGGTTATTGCAGTTACCATCGCTCCGCCCGGACGCCGATCGACGCCCGGAACCCCGATGCAACGGATTCAACCGCTGAGGTCGGAGAGGACGCCGAGGAACTGACCGAGAACGGAAGGTTGGGCGGGAAGCCGCCGGGGACCGTACCATTTCGTCGCCGGATGCTACCGGAAGTGGGCCAGGAGGCTTGCTGTTGCCTGGTTCGGGCGGCGGGTGGAGATTCTGGGATGCGCGTTCGCTCGCCGGCCGGCGCCGGCGTCCCGTCACCATCCAATCCCCGCTGACTATGCCGAACTTCGCCTCGCTCCGGTGCCCTGCCGCGCTCGCGCTCGCCCTGATCGTCGGCTGTGCACCCGGGGCCGCTGATCGTGACACCGGGGCCTACGACCTCGTCATCACCAACGGCAAGATCGTCGACGGGACCGGGAACCCCTGGTATTACGGCGACGTCGGCGTCCGAGGCGATCGGATCGTTCGGGTGGCACCGCGGGGGGCGCTGGCGAACGCCCAGGCCAAGGAGAAGGTCGACGCCCAGGGGCTGGTCGTCTCACCCGGCTTCATCGACATCCAGGCTCACTCCTGGAACCAGCTCCTGTTCGCGGACGGGCGGGTGATCGGCAAGGTCTCCCAGGGCGTCACTTCCGAGATTCTGGGTGAGGCGACGACCCCGGGGCCCTCCAACGGCAACGTCGACTCGCTCTATACGGGCGGCGACCCCGACGACGCCAAGATGGCCCAAGACGAGCGGACCTTCCGGGGCTCCCATGGGTTCGGCGCCTGGCTCGACGCCATGGACCAGCACGCCAACTCCGTCAATGCCGGGAGCTACCTCGGCGCGACCACGGTCCGCGCCTACGCGATGGGGCAGAAGGAGGGGAAGCCCGACGCCGCGGCGCTCGACACCATGCGGGCGGTGGTCCAGGACGCGATGCGCGACGGGGCCTTCGGGATCTCCAGCGCGCTGATCTACCCCCCCGGGAGCTACGCCGGCACCGACGAGCTGATCGAGATGGCCAAGGCCATGGCCCCGCTTCACGGGACTTACATCACCCACATCCGGTCCGAGGAGAGCAAGCTGCTCGAGGCGATGGACGAAGCCATCCGGATTGGGAGCGAGGGCGGCGTCCCGGTGGTGATCTACCACTTCAAGGCATCGGGCCGGATCAACTGGCCGCTGGCCAAGCCGGCGGTGGCCAAGATCGACTCCGCCCGGGCCGCCGGCCAGGACGTGAAGGCGACGATGTATTCCTATCCGGCGTCGGGCAACAACCTCTCCTCCTGCATCCCGGACTGGGTCCACGCCGACGGCAAGCTGCTCGAGCGCCTCAAGGACCAGTCGCTCCGGGCCCGGATCCGACGGGAGATGTCCGACCTCACGCCGGGCGCGCCGGTCTACTGCCAGCATAACCCGCCCGACGCCTATCAGATCTCAGGGTTCCAGACGCCCGAGTGGAAGCAGTACGAGGGCAAGCGGCTCGACGCCATCGCCAAGGGGCTCAAACTGGACTGGATGGACGCCATCATCGAGCTGACCCTGGGCGAGAACAACCGGCTCGGTAAGATCAGCTTCGGGATGTCGGACGAGAACGTGGCCTTCATGATCTCCCAGCCCTGGGTGGTGATCGGGAGCGACGCCGGCGGCTACGACCCCGATACCACCACCGCGCTGGTCCACCCTCGGTCCTACGGCACCTTCGCCCGGGTGCTGGGCAAGTACGTCCGCGAGGACAAGGTGCTCCGGCTGGAGGACGCGGTCCGGAAGATGACCTGGTCGACCGCCCAGATCCTCGGTCTCCGCGAGCGGGGCATGGTCAAGGAGGGGATGTTCGCCGACCTGGTGATCTTCGACCCCGCCACCGTCATCGACAAGGCGACCTTCGAGCAGCCGCACCAGGTCTCGGTCGGCGTCAGGGAGGTGTTCGTGAACGGCGTCGCGGTCTGGAAGGACGGGAAGCACACCGGTGCCACGCCGGGGCGGGCGCTCCGGGGTCCGGGTTGGGACGGGACGACGACCGGGAAGTAGGGAAGGACGTGGGGGGTTGGGAGGGACGGGATCGGGGCGTCGCGGCCCATACTGGAGCGAGGTGACACGATGCGTTGGCTGACCGGGTTGGGCCTCCTGCTGGCTGGCGTGCTTCCCCTCGCGGCCCAGAGCCCCACCCCCCTCGATCCCGCCGTGCGCGAGTTCGTGGTCTACGACGAGCCCGTCCTGGCCCTCCGGCATGCCCGGCTGATCGACGGCACCGGCGCCCCGGTCCGCGACGGCCAGACCGTGCTCGTGAAAGACGGCCTGATCGTGGCCGTGGGCGACGACGCCCTCGTGCCGGTCCCCGCCGGCGCCCGCGAGCTCGACCTGGCGGGCAAGACCCTGATCCCCGGCCTGATCGACCTCCACGGTCACACCTATTTCTACTCGTCCGCCGGACTCACCGAGATGACCGTGAGCGGGCCCCGGATGTACCTGGCGGGCGGGGTGACCACGATTCGGACGGCGGGGGCCCAGTTCCCCTACGCCGAGCTCAACATGAAGCAGGAGATCGACCAGGGTCGGGCCCCGGGGCCCCGGATGCTGATTACCGGTCCCTATCTCGATGGAATAGCCGCCGGCCCCAGTCGGGAACGCCGGCTGGCCAACGAAGAGGAGGCTCGCCGGGTGGTGGCCTACTGGGCCAGCGAGGGCGCCACTTGGCTCAAATTCTCCGGCAACGTGCCCCGGAACGTGATGGGCGCGGCCATCGAGGAAGCCCACCGGCACGGGATGAGGGTTACGGGCCATCTCTGCTCGGTGACCTTCCGGGAGGCCGCGGCGCTCGGGATCGACAACCTCGAGCACGGCTTCATCACCAACAGCGACTTCGTGCCGAACAAGGCGTTGGACAAGTGCCCGGCCGACAACATGCGTTACCAGGCCAAAGTGGACCTGGCCAGCCCGGTCGTCGACAGCGTGATCCGGACCCTGGTCGCCGATCACGTGCCCCTCACCTCCACCCTGTCGGTCTACGAGCTCTTCGTTCCGGGGCGGGCCAAGCTGCCCGACGCCGCCCTGTCGATGCTCTCACCGGAGACCCGGACGGCCGCCGAGCGCGATCTGGCCGGCGTGAACTCGGGAGCGAGCTTCGGGGTTCCGCCGGTCCTGTTCGAGAAGATGAAACAGTTCGAGCGGATGTTCGTCCGGGCGGGAGGCCTGCTGGCGGCAGGGGTCGACCCTTGGGGGAACGGCAGCTTGCCCGGATTCGGCGATCATCGGAACTTCGAGCTCCTGGTCGAGGCCGGGTTCACCCCCGTCGAGGCCATCCAGATCATGACCGGCCACGGGGCGATGGTCCTGGGCCTGGATCGGGAGATCGGGACGGTGAGTGTGGGCAAGCGGGCCGATCTGGTCGTCCTAGACGGGGACCCCGTGGCCCGGCCATCCGACCTTCGGCGGGTGGCGCTGGTGTTCAAGGATGGCGTGGGGTACGATCCAGCGAAGCTCCTGGCGAGTGTCCGAGGCCTGGTGGGAGTCCGATGACGTTACGAAGTGCGATGCTCCTCGGCCTGATGATGGCCGGCCCGGCGGCGGCCCAGACCGGGTCGGCGCTCCGGCAGGCGATGTTGACGGCCGAAGACAGCCGGGGAGGCGGGGAGGAGGGGATCACTCCCCTCCTCAAGGGAATGGAGAGCCGCGACGCGGCCACCGCAGCGGCGGCGATTCGGGGCCTGGGTCGGCTCGAGCGGCCCGCCCTGGTGGACCGGATCATGCCCCGCCTCAAGGACCCTCGCGTGCTGGTCCGGATCGAGACGGCCACCGCGCTCGCCCAGGCCGCTCAAGGGATCGACTCGACCGCGCGAGACGCCGGCGTCGAGGTCGCGACCATCGCCGGAGCGTTGGCCGATTTGATCGGCCGCGACTCCGACCCGCTCGTGCTCGGCGCGGCCGCCCGATCGTTGGGAAGGCTCCCCTACCGTGACGCCCCGACCGCCGGTGGCGCCCGCCGCACCCTCCTCGAGCTCCTCGGCCGGGCCAACCTGTCGGCCGGCCTTCAGCTCGACGCGGCCCGCGCCCTGGAGGCGCTGGTCCGGTTGAGCGCTCCCTGGCTCCCGCCCCACGCCCCTACCATCGATCGGTTGACCAAGCTCGCCGCCAGTGCCGGTCCCGCCGGGAGCGATGGGGCCAAGGTGCGCCGAGTGGCTTGGGCTGCGCTCGCCACCCTGAGGGCCGTCACCCCGGACCTGGCGCGACAGGGCCTCGGCGATCCCGACGAGCAAGTCCGCCGGCTGGTGGTCCGAGCGGTCGGCCTGCCGGATCAGTTCGAGACCCGTGACGAGCTGCTGGCTCAGGCGCTCAAGGATCCCTCGAGCCTGGTCCGCTACGAGGCCCTCGGAGTCTGGGGTCGTCGGGTGCAGAGTCGGCAGTGCGGCCCGGTGGTGCATGCCGTCGGTGACCCGAACGACCACGTGTCCATCGAAGCCATCACCCTCTTGGGCGATGGCTGCCCCGACGGGACCGATCCCGTGCCGGTGCTCTGGCCCTTCGTGGACAGCCTGACCGGCGCTACCCGGCTCGACATCCGGGCCCTGGCCAACTGGCATCGTGGGGCGCGGGCGCTGGTGGGGGTGGCCAGGCTCGCCCCCGGCCGGATCAGGGGCGTGCTGAGCCGGGCGGCGACCGACAACGCCTGGCAGGTGCGGGCGGCCGCCGCCGAGGCCAGCGCCATCCTCGGCGATCACGAGCGCCTGCTGGTGATTGCGGGGGATCGGGACGACAACGTCCGCGAGGCCGCCATTCGCGGGTTGGTGACGGTGCAGGGGCGGGCCGTCGACGACGTGGTGATCCGTCAGCTGGAGCGGCCCGGCTACCAGCTGGTGATGACCGCCGCCGACCTCCTCGACGGCACCACCCGGGTCGACGAGGCCCTGCCGGCCCTGGTGGCGGCGCTCCGCCGGATCACCGCGGAGCGGAAGGAGACCTCGCGGGACGTCCGGATGGCGCTCCTCCGCCGGATCGAGGCCCTGGGCGGACCGGCGCAAGCCGACGCCCTCGAGCCCTACCTGACCGACTACGACGCGGTGGTGGCCGAGAAGGCCGCGGCCCTGCTCTCCCTGTGGACCGGACGGCTCCAGACTCCGACCCCGCACCCGCTGGCGGAGCCCGACCTCCCTTGGGACGAGATCCAGCGGCTCCGGGGCAAGCGGATCCGGGTTACGATGAGCCCGACCGCGGGCGGTGGGGTGTTCGAGATTGCCCTCGACCCGGACCGCGCCCCGGCCACGGTCTGGCGGGTGGCCGAGCGGGCGGAGGCCGGCTACTACGACGGGCTGACTTTCCACCGGGTGGTCCCGAACTTCGTGATCCAGGGCGGGAGCCCCGGCGCCAACGAATACGCCGGCGACCGGATGTACCTGCGCGACGAGATCGGCCCGGTGGCCCACGAGCGCGGGACCGTGGGGATCTCCACCCGGGGGCGGGACACCGGCGACGCCCAGTTCTTCGTGAACCTGGTGGACAACCCCCGGTTGGACTTCAACTACACCGTCTGGGGCTGGGTCGTCTCCGGCCTCGACGTGGTCGACGCGATCCTCCAGGGAGACGTCATGGACCGGGTCGAGGTAGTCGACGGCCGCTGATCGAGGGGCGGTCGTCCGCGGACGCCGGGTTCGGGGCCGAGCCCGGAGTGCCGGGGCGCTTCAAGGGGCGCCCAAGTCGGCCCATCACGGGAGGGACAGATGACTCGTTCGGTGCTTGCCGGGCTCGTGACGCTCGGCCTGGTGTTGTCCGTGGGCGTTCATCCGGCCGCGGCGCAGAAGACCAAGGAAAGGACCGTCAAGAAGGACCGCTACCACCTGACCATCGACGAGATCAAGGAGCGCCAGGATCTGACCAACGCCTACGACGCCGTCAGGCTCCTTCGATCGCAATGGCTCAGGCCGGCCCGGGGCAAGGGAACCCTCGGAGGTGGCGCCTTCGCCTCGAGCCCGTACCGTCCCAAGCCCAGCAAGCCAGGCGACGGCGAGGCCGGAGGTGCCACCCAGGACGCCAACGCCCAGGCGGGGATTCAGAACCGCGACAACGAGTTCGCTGCCGCCGGAGAGGCCAGCGGGTTGCCGGTCCTCTACATCGACGACGTCAAGCAGGACCGGATCGAGCAGCTCCGGAACATCCGGGTCGAGGAAATCGCCGAGATCGAATATCTGAACGGCACCATGGCGTCTGGGCGGTACGGCGCGGGACACGAAGCCGGCGCCATTCTGCTCACGACCACCCGCTCGATCCACTAGCGGGTCGGCGCTCCGGCCAATCGTGACGAAGGGGGCGGGGCCCGACCGGGCCCCGCCCCCTTCGGCAATTCCGGTGGGGGTACCGTCAGGTCTTCTTGCTGAGCGTGAACGACCCCCCGCCCACGTAGGACCCGCCCTGGTTGGCCTCGATCGTCCCGGTCAGTTTGGCGCCGGTCTCGTCCAGCGTGGCCTTGAACAGCACGTCGTATTCCCCGAACGGCTGCCGCCAGGTCAGCACGTTGCCGTCGGCCTTGACCTCCGAGGGCGCCCCCGGCGCCGGGGCCTCGGCGCCAAGGTCCACGTCGACTTTCCAGGCCGCGGCGGCCTGAAGCACCTTCAGCGACATCGTGCCCGAGGGGCCGTCGGTGGTGTAGGGCCCAACCCACTCGCCCACCAGCTTGGTCGAGCCGGGGGTCGGGGTGGCCGAGGCCTGCGCCAGGGCTGGGGAAGCGGCTGCCGTGGAGACGAGGAGGGCCAGGGATGCCGCCCACAGAGGCCGGGACCGCGACATGATGGGGCTCCGCATTGGAGGGGTGGAATGGCAGAACGGGCCCGGGGATCGGAAGGTTTCGACCCGCGGGTCCGGACGATCAGAGCCGTCGGAGCCGAACCCCGAGGACCTCATGCCCGGGACCCTTTTCCAGCACCAGGTGGGCCCGTTCCTTGGTCGGCTCGATGTTTTCCTTGAGGTTGACCCCGTTGATCTCGTCCCAGACCCGGTTGGCGAAGGCCACGGCCTCGTCCTCGGGCATGTCCGCGTACCGGCGGAAGAACGACTTGGGGTCCCGGAACGCCGTCTGCCGGAGCCGCCGGAACCGCTCCAGGAACCAGTGCCGGATGTGGTCCTCGTCGGCGTCGACGTAGATCGAAAAATCGAAGAAGTCCGACACGAACGGCCGGTCGCCGTCGCCTGAGCGGCGGTCGGCGCCCTGGAGCACGTTGAGCCCCTCGATGATCACGACGTCGGGTCGCTCCACCACCTGGGTCCGGCCCGGAACGATGTCGTAGACCAAGTGAGAGTAGACGGGCGCCTCCACCCTCGGCACGCCCGACTTGAGGTCGGCGACGAACTGCACCAGCCGCCTGGTGTCATAGCTCTCCGGGAACCCCTTCCGATGCATGATGCCGCGGGCTTCGAGCTCCTGGTTGGGAAGGAGGAACCCGTCCGTGGTGACCAGGTCGACCCGGGGATGGTCGGGCCAGCGGGCCAGCAGCGCGCGCATCACTCGGGCGGTGGTGCTCTTGCCGACCGCGACGCTGCCGGCGATCCCCATCACATAGGGACGCTCGCCGGCGGTCTTGCCGAGGAAGATGTCGGCCACCCGCCCCAGCTCGCGCGACACCCCGACGTGCAGATTGAGGAGCCGGGAAAGCGGGAGGTAGACCTCCTCCACCTCGAGGATCTCCAGGCGCTCGTTGCTGCCCTGGAGCTCGGCCAGGTCGGCCTGGGAAAGCGTGAGCGGCGTGTTGAAGCGGAGCGCCGCCCACTCGACCCGGTTGAAGCTGGTGTAGGTTGAAAATGGCATGCGGGCCTTACGATGCCTGTCCCGACCCGGTTCGGCAAGGGTGAGGCCCGGCGGCGCCAGCCAGGCATCGCGCCCGGGTGCCGCGGTTCGTATGTTCCCGCCGTCCTCCCTGGAGATATCGGCCGTGACCTCGATCTTCACCCCATCCTCCCGCGCCGTCGACCTGGCGGGCCGGCTTCGGGCCTTCATGGCCGAGCATGTCTTGCCGAACGAAGCCACTTGGTTCGCGGAGATCGCCAGGGATCGCTGGCAACCCACCCGGATCATGGAGTCGCTCAAGGCCCGTGCCCGGGCCGACGGTCTCTGGAACCTGTTCCTGCCGGAGTCGGAATACGGGGCGGGGCTCACCAATCTCGAGTACGCCGGGCTCTGCGAGATCATGGGCCGCTCACCCATGGCGCCCGAGGTCTTCAACTGCTCCGCGCCCGATACCGGCAACATGGAGGTGCTGGTCCGCTATGGCACCGCGGCGCAAAAGACCGCCTGGCTCGAGCCGCTCCTGGCCGGAGAGATCCGGAGCTGCTTCGCGATGACCGAGCCCGACGTCGCCAGCTCCGACGCGACCAACATCCGGGCGTCGATCGTCCGTGACGGAGACGGGTACGTCGTCAACGGGCGGAAGTGGTGGACCTCCGGCGCCGGCGATCCCCGCTGCAAGATCGCGATCGTGATGGGGCGGTCGAACCCGGATGCGCCCAGGCATCTCCAGCAGTCGATGATCCTGGTGCCGATGGACGCGCCAGGAGTGAAGATCGAACGGATGCTCACCGTCTTCGGTTACGACGACGCGCCCCACGGCCACGGCGAAGTCTCGTTCACCGCCGTCCGGGTTCCGGCCGACCACCTCCTTCTCGGTGAAGGCCGGGGGTTCGAGATCGCCCAGGGGCGACTGGGTCCCGGCCGGATCCACCACTGCATGCGCTTGATCGGGCTGGCCGAGCGAGCCCTCGAGCTGATGTGCGGGCGGGCCCGGAGCCGGGTGGCCTTCGGCAAGCCGCTGGCCGACCAGGGGACCGTGCGGGCCGACATCGCCGAGTCGCGAATCGACATCGATCAGGCGCGGCTCCTGGTGCTCCAGGCCGCGCACCTGATGGACACCGTCGGCAACAAGGCGGCGCGAGCCGAGATCGCCATGATCAAGGTGGTGGCGCCCAGGGTGGCCCTCCGGGCCATCGACCGGGCCATTCAGGTGCACGGCGGGGCCGGGGTCAGCCAGGACACCTTCCTCGCCTACGCCTGGGCCCAGGCCCGCACCCTCAGGCTGGCCGACGGACCGGACGAGGTGCACCGGGAAGCCGTGGCCAAGCTGGAGCTGCGCAAGGCGGCTGGACGGGCGGACGGCTAGCCGGGTGGGTTTTCGGCGTTTATCGGGGGTTCAGGGGGCCCGGACTACCTTCTTGGCGTAAGTGGGTGGCGGGATCGCGATGAGCGCGATCCGAGAATGGCCCACTGAGGAGGTAGTATGAGACACCTGGCGCTGTACCTGTCGCTTGCGATGGCCGGCACGCTGGCCACGCCGGGAATCGCCTCCGCCGATACGCAACCACAGGCGAAGGCGAAGGCTCCCGAACGGATCGTCACCCTGACGGTCGACAACCAGAACTTTGCGGACATGGATCTGTACGCCGTCGACAACGGCGTGTTCTACCGGATCGGCATGGTGGTCGGCGAGACCAAGGGTACCTTCGCGATCCGCCCGATGAACTTCAAGAACGGCCTGTTCCAGGTCGTGGCCCGGCCGATCGGCGGTTGGGGCTACGCGTCCACCGGGCTCCTGAATGTCCGCGCCGGCGATACGGTGGCCTTCACCATCTCGCCGCTGCTCAGCACCAGCGGGGTGTTCGTCTGGTGACGACGGTCTAGGCTCCCCCCTCGCTCGCGGGGGGTTACAATCCAGCGCGGCCCCGGGCGGCTCCCGGGCCGCGCTTTTCGTTGCCCTTTCCAGACGGGACGGCAATCCATGGAGCTCCGGAACCGGGTGTGCGTCGTCACCGGGGCGGCGAGCGGGATCGGCCGGGCGATCTGCCGGCGGTTCGCGGCGGAGGGCGCCGTGGTGGTGGTGAGCGACGTCGACGTCGACGGAGCCGAGCGGGTCGCGGCCGAGCTTGGTGCGGTTGCCTTCGGGGTCGACGTCGGGGAGGATCGGCAGCTGATCTCGCTCGTCGCCCACGTGGAGCAGCGGGTCGGGCCGATCGACCTCTTCTGCTCCAACGCCGGGATCGCCGTCGGCGGCGGACCGGAAGTGCCGGACGCCGAGTGGTACCGGGTGCTGGACGTGAACCTGATGGCCCACGTCCGGGCGGCCCGGGTGCTGGTGCCCGACATGCTCCGCCGCGGTCAGGGCTACCTCGTCAACGTCGCCTCAGCCGCGGGGCTCGTGACCCAGATCGGGTCGGCGCCATATGCCGTATCCAAACACGCCGCCGTGGCCTTCGCCGAGTGGCTGGCGGTGACCTACGGCGAGCACGGGATCAGGGTGTCCTGCGTCTGCCCGCTCGGCGTCCGGACGCCGATGCTCGAGCAGAGCGACGAGCGGATCACGGCCCTGCTCGGTCCTGAGGCGATCGAACCCGAAGCGGTCGCCGACGCCGTGGCCCTCGGTGTGGCCCGGGAGGAGTTCCTGATCCTGCCTCACCCCCTGGTCCGCGAGTACGTCCGCCGGAAGTGGGACGACACCGACCGCTGGATTCGGGGGATGCAGCGCCTCCAACGCCGGTTGGACGGGGCCCATCCGGAATGACCGCGCTCGACGAGCCCGGCGCCATCCGCGAGGGCGAGGCGCTCGACCAGGGGGCGCTGGTGGCCTACCTCGGGTCCCGCCTTCCGGCCCCCGGCGGGCCGATCGCGGTGCGGCAGTTCCGGAAGGGACACTCGAACCTCACCTACCTGGTCCGGATCGGCGACGCCGAGTACGTGCTCCGCCGGCCGCCGTTCGGCAACCTGGTCAAGACCGCGCACGACATGGGGCGCGAGTTTCGGGTCCTTTCCGCTCTCGCGCCGGTCTTTCCGTTGGCGCCCGCCCCCCTGGTCCTCTGCGACGACCCGTCGGTCATCGGCGCCCCGTTCTACCTCATGGAACGGCGGCACGGGCTCGTGCTCCGACGGACGTTGCCCGAAGGCCTCGTGCTCGGCCCCGAGCTGGCCGACCGGCTGTCGGCCGCGATGGTCGAGACGCTGGTGGCCTTGCACGGACTCGACTACCGAGCCGTCGGTCTCGAGGACTTCGGGAAGCCGGCCGGCTACGTCCGCCGGCAGGTGGAAGGGTGGACCCGGCGCTACCAGGCCGCCGCGACCAGCGAGGTCCGGGCCCTGAACGAGGTGGCGGCCTGGCTGGCCGAGCGAATGCCACCGGAGCGGGGCGCGGCGGTGGTCCACAACGACTTCAAGTTCGACAACGTGATGGTGGCCGGGGACGATCCCGGCCGATTGGTGGCCGTGCTCGACTGGGAGATGGCCACCGTGGGCGACCCGCTCATGGACCTGGGGTGCAGCTTGGCCTACTGGATCGAGGCGACCGATCCCGAGCCCCTCCGGGCGGTGGCGATGGGACCCACCGCGATGCCCGGGATGTGGACCCGCCGGCGGATCGTCGACGAGTACGCGCGCCGGAGGGATCTCGCCGTCGACGACCCGTCGTTCTATCTGGTCTTCGGCCTCTTCAAGCTGGCCGTGATCCTCCAGCAGATCTACGCCCGATACGTCCGAGGTGTCACTCGCGACGAGCGATTCAGGGCCATGGATCGGATGGTCGCCGTGCTGGCCGACCACGCGGCGATCGAGGCCGGGTTGGGACGATAGACCACTGCCGACGTCGGAAACACGCTCTCGAGCGGGGTCGTAGGGTCTGTCACCCCATCCACTGGAGCCTGTCGTGACCGCTGGAGCTCTCGCCCCTCCGCCCGCTGCCCCTATGGTCGTCCGGCGGATCCTCCTTGCCGGGAGCGTCGTCGGCGTGCTGGACGGGCTATACGTGGTCGTCGCCTATACCATCGTCATGCCGGTCTCCACCGCCGTTCGGATCTTCCAGGGCATCGCCTCGCGGCTGCTCGGACCGAGCGCCTTTCAGGGGGGCGTGCCGACGGCGCTGGTCGGCCTGGCGATGCACTTCGGAGTGGCCTTCGGCTGGACGACCGTCTTCGCGCTGCTCTATCGTGGGTCGGCCGGGCTCCGCCGAACGGTCGAGGGCAGCGGTGGAGCGCTGGCGGTCGCGCTGGTCTACGGAGCCGCGATCTGGCTCCTCATGAACCGGCTGGTCGTGCCCGCGCTCGGTGGCAGGGCGATGGCCTTTTCGGCTTCGGGATTCTGGGTGGTGCTGGCCGCCCATCTGACGGTGGTGGGGCCGCCCATCGTCTGGCTGGTGCGAGACCGGCGCACGGTTTGACGGCCGGGCTGGTCGGAGGGAGGTGACGCGGCTCCGGACCGGCGTTATGGTCCGAGGGTCGATTCCGGGCAAGGCGCGATGCTCACCCTGCTCAAATTGCTCCAGCGGTTCGTCAAGACGCTCCACTCCGAGGGCACGCCCGGCCAGATCGCCGCCGGGATGGCCCTCGGGGCCGCACTCGGATTGACCCCGCTGGTCAACGTTCACAACCTGGTCGTCCTCTTCCTCCTCGTCATCCTCAACGTCTCCTTCGCGGGTGGCCTGCTCGCGATGGTGGTGTTCGCCCCGCTTGGGTTTCTGCTCGACCCGGTGTTCGATCAGATCGGCCGGTGGCTGCTGATTGACTCGTCCGGACTCCGGCCGCTCTGGACCTCGTTGTACAACTCCCCGGTGCTCCCCTACACGAACTTCAACAACACGGTGGTGCTGGGGAGCGTCGTGGCCTGGCTGGCGCTCGCGCTCCCGATCTACTTCCTGGCCCGGTTCGGGGTGGTCCGCTATCGGGCCACTTTGGGCGCGCGGGTGGAGGCCTCCCGCTTCATGAAGGCGGTCAAGGCGTCGAAGGCTTACAACCTCTATCGCTGGTTCCGGCCCGAATGAGCGCCCCGACCGCGGCGTCCAAAACGAAGATCTTCCGCTGGCGGGGGATCGGACCGCTGCTGCTGCTGCTGGCGCTGCTGATCACGCTGTGGGTGATCTTCGGCGACCGAATCGTTCAGGACACCGGTGAGGAGGCCGGGAGCGAGCTCCTGGGGACGGAGGTCGACCTCGCCGGGCTCCACATCCGCGAGACCGACGCCGCCCTGACGCTGGACCGGGTCCAGATCGCCAACCCGTTCGACTCGACCCGGAACCTGATCGAGACTGGCGGGATCGTGGTGGATGTCGAGCCGGCGGCGCTCCTCGAGAAGAAGCTGGTGATCGATCAGCTGACCATCGGCGACGTCCGGTTCGGGACCGAGCGCGACCGGCCGGCCCGGCCCGCGGCGAAGAGCGGCTTTGCCTCGAATCTGCTCGGTCAGGTCGCCCAGTGGCGGCAGCAGTTCAAGGTCCCGGCGCTGACGCTCACCACGGTCGACACGATCAAGCAGCTGGCGCTCGACCCGAGCCAGCTCGGCACGGTCAAGGAAGCCAAGGCCCTGGCCGGCTCGGCCGACTCCCTGCTCGGCTCCCTTCGGGCCGACGTCGAGGCCCTCGATCCGAGGCCGGTGATCGACTCGGCCAGGGCCCTGACCGAGCGGCTGGCCGCCACCAACCCCGCCACGCTGGGGCTCCTGGGTCTTCGTAACACGGTGCAATCGGTCCGCCGGACCATCGCGGCGGTCGACAGCGTCAAGCGGCGGGTGTCGGCGCTCCAGGCCAGCGGCCAGGCGGGGCTCGAGCGCTTGCAGCGGGGGGTGGCGTCGCTCGACCAGGCCCGCCAGCGGGACTACGATCTGGCCCGCTCGCTCCTCCAGCTGCCGAGCTTCGATGCGCCCCACATCGGCGAGGCGCTGTTCGGGAAGGTCAGCATCGACCGCTTCCAGCAGGTGGTCTACTGGTCGGAGCTGGCCCAGAAGTACCTGCCGCCCGGCCTGCAGCCGAGGCGGGTCAGCGGACCGAAGCGGCTCCGGGAAGCGGGGACGACGGTGCTGTTCCCCAAAGTGGAGGAATACCCCACCTTCCTCCTCTCCCAGGGCAAGCTCTCGCTCGCCCTGCAGGTGGGTGGGGCCACCCACACCCTCGAGGCCAGCGTCGCGGGTCTCACCACCGAGCCGGTGCTCTACGGGCGGCCGGCCACGTTCGACGCCACCGGCACTGTCGGCGGCACCGCCCTCCGGCTGGCGGTGAACGGCCTGCTCGACCATACCGGTCAGACAGTGCACGACTCCGTCGCCGCCACGGTGGTCGGGATCCGGCTTCCGGCGGTGTCGATTCCGGGGCTTCCCTTCCGGGTCGACCCGGGGGTCGGCACGACCGGACTCGCCTTCTCCCGGAGAGGAGACCAGATCTCCGCCCAGTGGACCCTCCGGGCCGCGGGCGCCACCTGGAGCCGCGACTCGGCGACCACCCTTCGGGCCGATCCGGTCAAGACGATCGTCTGGGAGGTGGTGTCTGGTCTCTCGGATCTCCAGGTCACCGCCCAGCTCGAGGGCGACATCCGGAAGCCCGCGCTCCACGTCCGTTCCAACCTCGACGACGCCGTCGCGGCTCGGCTCCGGAGCCTCCTGGGCGAGGCATTTGCCAAAGCGGAGGCGCGAGTCAAGGCGGAGGTGGATCAACGGGTGGCCGGCCCGGTCGCCGACGCCCGGGCGAAGCTCGACTCCTATCGGACCGAGGTCACCGGCCGGCTGGACCAGGTCCAGGGTCAGCTGGACCAGGCGAAGGCGGATCTCGAGGCCCGGCTCAAATCGCTCGTGCCCGGGTAGCGCGCCGCGCGCTATCTTCGGCTCGCGCCCACCTCTCCCCCTCTCTCTCACGAGCCGACATTCCCATGACATCCATCTCACTCGACGGTAAGGTCGCGCTGGTCACGGGCGGCGGACGCGGCATCGGCAAGGCGATCGCCGCGCGGCTGGCCGAAGCCGGGGCGGGCGTCGTCATCGCCTCCCGCAAGATGGAGACTCTCGAAGCGACCGCCCTGGAGCTGACTGGGCTTCGGGGGCGGGTCGTGCCGATGGCCTGCCACGTGGGCCGGAAAGCCGACCTCGAGCGGGTGGTGGCCGACACCACCGAGCAGGTCGGCCCGATCGACATCCTGGTCAACAACAGCGCCACCAACATCGGCCAGGGGCCGGCGCTCGAGACCACCGACGAGATGCTCCTCAAGATGGTGGAGATCAACGTCCTCTCGGCCTTCCGGCTGGTGAACCTGGTGGTGCCGGCGATGATCGCGCGGAAGTCGGGCGGGTCGATCATCAACATCGCGTCCGTCTCGGGGCTCCAGCCGCAGCCCGGCGGGCTCCTCTACAGCTTCACCAAGGCCGGGCTGATCATGCTGACCCGCTCGTGGGCCCGGGAGTTCGGCCCCCACGACATCCGGGTCAACGCCATCGCGCCCGGGCTGATCCAGACCGATTTCAGCGAGTATTTCTGGAAGGGCGCGCCGGAGCGGTCGCGCGAGCTCGTGGGTGATCAGCCGATTCCCCATCTGGGGCAGCCGGAGGAGATCGGCTATGCCGCGGTCTACCTGGCGTCGAAGGAAGCGAGCTTCGTGACCGGCCAGGCGCTGGTGATCGACGGGGGGGCGACGGCGTAGGCCCTGCATGGGATGGTCGACTCGCTCCTGGCTTCGGCCCCCGAGCTCGTTTCCGACCGAGTCCAAGTCTCACCGATGACGGTTGACGCCCCCGAATTTCGCAACGTGATCCGGTGCCACCGTGCCCCTCCGGGGCACCCCTCACACCGGAGAATCACCATGACCACAATATTCCACCGTTCGATCGCGTCTCGGGCCTTCGCGGTCGCGGGTCTCATCTTTGCCACCGCTTGCGGAAGCAGCTCCACCGGGCCTGCCGCCAACGGCTCGGCTCCGATGACGGCCAAGATCGACGGGACCGCCTGGTCCGCCCCGTCGGCCTCGGGGTCCTACGGCAACGGCATCCTGGCTTTCGCCGGGGCCAACCTCCAGCTGGGGACGATCGGAGTCGGCGTGATCGCGAGCGGGCCGGGCACCTACGCCATCGGGGTCGGCGGGCCAGGCAACGCCTCGGTGTCGATCGGCGGGCAGGCCTGGTCCGCCGCGATCACCGGTGGCAGCGGGTCGGTCACCATCACCTCGCTCACCAGCACCGGAGCCCAGGGAACCTTCCAATTCACCGCCGTGCCGGCAACCGGCACGGGCGCCAGCGGGAACAAGGTGGTGACGGAGGGCACGTTCGACGTGACCTTCTAACGGCGGGCGGTGGCACGATCCGGCCGCGGGGATGCCCTCGCCGGAGCCGGAGGTGCCAATGGGCCGCGTTGCTATCTGGTGGACCGGCGCGCTGGTGATCGTGGCCGCGGGTGGGCGGACGAAGGCGGCCGGACCGGTCGTGCTATACCGACTCCGCCGTCCTGTGCGCTAGATCACTGGCCCGCCGGCCTTCGACCCCTATATTCCTCGATCCTCCCCCGCGCCTGGCGGGGAGCTCCACCATCCGACGGAGTCAGCCGCCGATGTTTGCCACCCCGGTCACCATCCTCGGCGCGCACCTGGCCTAGTCTTCCCGCCGGAGCGCGCCACTCGAAACGGGCCCGAGGTGCCCCGAGCGCGCTCCACCGTCCCAGCAGGCCGCCCGGCACCTCATCCAGTTCCACTGCTGGACGGAAAGCAGCACTCCCATGACGGCGGAACCGATTCCGCTTCCCCCCGGCGACGAGCCCGAGGGGTTCTGGCCCACGGCCCGCCTCGCCCTGCGCGGCGCCGAGGGGCGCGACTTCACGACCGGCCCGATCGGCCGGGCGCTGCTCCTGCTCGCCATCCCGATGGTGCTCGAGGTGGCGCTCGAGTCGGTGTTCGCCGTGGTGAACGTGTTCTGGGTGAACCGGCTGGGGGCCGAGTCGGTGGCTGTGGTCGGGCTGACCGAGGCGATGTTCAGCGTCATCTACGCCCTCGGCATGGGGCTCGGAATCGGCGCCACCGCGATGGTGGCCCGCCGGATCGGCGAGAAGCAACCCGGCGAAGCCGCCCGGGTGGCGGTGCAAGCCATCCTGCTGGGCATCCTGGTCGCGGTGCCGATCAGCGTGGGCGGCGGGATCTTCGCGCCCGATCTGCTCCGGCTGATGGGGGCCGGCCCGTCGATCGTGGCGAACGGGGCCGGCTTTGCCCGAGTGATGTTCGTCGGGAACTTCGTGGTCCTGCTGCTGTTCCTGATCAACGCGATCTTCCGGGGCTCCGGCGACGCGGCCATCGCCATGCGCTGCCTCTGGATCGCGAATCTGGGCAATCTGGTCCTCGATCCCCTGCTGATCTTTGGCGTGGGACCGTTTCCCCGCCTCGGCGTGATGGGAGCCGCGGTGGCGACCACGGTCGGTCGAGGGCTGGGGGTGGCCTACCAGTTCCATCGGCTGGCCCGGCGCGATCGTCGCTTCGTGATCGAGCGGGAGCACCTGGTGGTCGACCTCGGGGTCATGCGGCGGCTCTTCCGGCTCTCGTCGACCGGAATCGTCCAGATCCTGATCAGCACCAGCAGCTGGATCGGACTGGTTCGAGTCTTGGCCACGTTCGGGGCCGACGCGCTGGCCGGCTACACGGTCGCCATCCGGGTGCTCCTGTTCGCCCTGCTCCCGTCGTGGGGAATGAGCAACGCGGCCGCCACGATGGTGGGGCAGTCGCTCGGGGCGGGCAAACCCGAGCGGGCCGCGGCGTCGGTCTGGCTGGCGGGTCGCTACAACCTGGTGTTCCTGGGCAGCGTGGCGGTGTTGTTCGTCGCCCTGGCGCCGGCGATCGCCGGGGTATTCACCACCGAGGTGAAGGTCGCCCGGTTCGCGACCGAGGCCCTCCGGATCGTGAGCCTGGGGTTCCCGTTCTACGCCTTCGGGATGGTGCTCTCGAACGCGTTCAACGGCGCGGGCGACACGGCCACGCCGACGGCGATCAACGTCTGCTGCTTCTGGCTGTTCGAGATCCCGCTGGCCTACACGCTCGCGATTCCCTTGGGGCTCGGCCCCCGGGGCGTATTCGTCGCGATCACCCTGGCCTTCTCCGCCATCGCCGTGGTCAGCGCGATCGTGTTTCGGAGAGGAGGCTGGACGACCAAGCGGGTCTAGCGTCCTACGGTTCGGGCAGCCGAACCCGCACCGCCCAGGTCCGAACCTCACCGGGGTTCAGGGTCTGGGCGGTCTTCCAGTCGTCGATGGCGCGGGCCAGGCTGCCGGGCGCGCCGATGCAGGGCTCGAGCGCGGCGACGAAGTGCGGATGGGTCCCGGGAAGGGCCCAGCCTTCGAGGTTGAGCCAGACTCCGACCTGGGGCACCAGCGAGGGGTCGACTTCGATCTCGAGGCGTTCCCCGCGATGGGGATCGACCACGATCATCCGGCCCGACGGGCCGAGGTCGCCGAACGCCTTGACCGCCCAGCCCCGACGACCGTCGAGCACCCCGCCCGGCAGGAGGTCGTCGGGCCAGGTCAGCTCCTGGTCCGGGGCGAGGTCGGTCCGGCCGAACGCCCGGCCCACCCGGAGCCGGGTGGCGGTGGGCAGCTCGATCCGGGTTCCCGGTTGGATCGTGAGCAGCGGATGTGCCGCCCAGATCCAGGGAAAGGGGTCGGCCCCGACGTTCCGGACCTGGTACTCGAAGTGGACGACGGGCTGGTTCCGCTCGAGCCTGATGCGCCGGCTGAACTGGAAGGGGAACGCGGCCCCGGCCACGCTGGAGTCGAGGATCGGCTCACCCTGGGCCTCGTAGACCGCGGACGCCACGTGGGCCGTCCAGAGCTCGCCGTGGTCGTCGAGCGCCACGGTCCGGCCGCCGGGCAGCGTCACGGTGCAGGGCGCGATGGTCGGGAAGCACTCGTCCCAGCCGCCGGAATCGCCCCGGTCGAGGTAGGGCGTTCCCCTCAGGTAGGGACGAAGCGGGATCGACGGGCTCCGCCAGAGCCACTCACGGCCGGTCAACCGGCGCAGGTTGGTGACTTTGCCGCCGGCGACCGGCACGACGACGACCTCGAGCTCCGCGGAACGGAGCGCAATGGCGGGGAGACCCGAGACGTGCGTTTGGCGGAAGGACACGATGCTGGCGCTAACGGGATCGATGAAATTTCGATGAACGGCCGCGAACGTACGATACCGCTCTCCTGCGGGATCGCAAGTTGGGTGAGGCAAGGACCGGATCAGCTCGGTGTCCCGAGGCCGGGTCGGGATCAGTCGTGGCGTGGGTTCGGGGTGCTCGGCGATCGATCCTGGAAGGCGCTGGCGGAGAGCGCGAGACCCGCGCTCCCCATGGCCCGCGCCTCGAGGTAGAGACCGTCGAGGCGAGGCTCGATTCGGAGCAGCTCGGCGCCGGTGAGCTCGGCTCGGAGCCGCACCCCGCGGGTGAGCTCGCGGTTCATGCCGTCCATGGCCAGCCGGGTCAGGCCGCTCAACACCTCGTCGGCGCTGAACGTCGCTTTGGCGCGGAGCTCGTCGCGGAGCTCGTCGGCTCGGAGCCAGGCCAGTCCTCGGATGAGCAGCCCCGAGCTCGAGGCGTCGATCTCCAGATCGGGCATCGTGATCCGGTCGGTTGCCCGATCGTAGGCCGGCCTGCCGACGAAGTAGATCCTGCCCTGCGCGCTACCCCGGAACTCGAGGCCGAGGGCGATCCGGCCGCCGCCGATGCCGAAGAGACGAACCTGCTCGACGATCACGGAGCCGCCCGGGACGTCGACCGTCGTTCCGGCCAGCTCCCGGTCGAGGAGCCGGCTGGCGACGGAATAGTCGAACCGCCCGTGGACCAGCAGGCTGAGGCCTTGGGTCGGCCCGACCGGCTCGAGCGCCGGCAGGGGCGTCGTGCCGGGCGTGGGTCGGGGGCCGGTCTCGATCCGGGGACGAGCCACGATTCCCACCGTGGTACCGACGTCGTGGGTTGACCCCCGGAGCCGGCCGGCTCGGACACCGGCCGGATCGAGCACCAGCCACACGCTGTCGGTGAGGCGGATCGGGTGCTGCATCTCCCGCCAGACGTCGGCGAAGACGCCCCGGACGTCGAGCCCGGCCACCCGGCGGTCGAGCGCCGCGAGCTGATCGACGAGGGCGTCGCGCGCCGCAGCCAGCACGTGACGGGTTACGTCGAGGTGCAGGAAGGTCACCTCGCATCGGTCTCGCGCCGCGCGGCTCACCGGAGCGAGACCGGCCAGCTGGGGATGGAGGCGAAGGGCCCAATCGGGGGTGATCTCGGGGCGGAGCCTCACCGCGATCCGGGCTCGCGGCATCGGCGGATCGGTGCCGCAGGACCCGGTCATCTCCGGGGCCAGCGGGGGGTCGTACCATCCCCGGCCGGCGTAGTGAAGGACCGTCGAGAGGAGGACCGCGTCCGAGCGGAAGGTGGCCCGGAACCGCTCCCGCCGTACCGAGAACGCGAAGCTCTCCCGGGAGTTGGCCGCGATCCGGATCCGTCGGTTCAGGCTGCCGAAGCGGGTGGGAAGGAGTGAGTCGAGGATCGCGAGCGCGGTGTCGAGATCGAGCCGGATCGGGGCGTCGACCACGGACGGCGCCAGGGCCGGCGGAGGGGGCAAGGCGGCTTCGGCGAAGCGGTCCGGTGGTGGCGCGATGACCCGGTTCCGTTCACCGCAGGCCACGATCGCGAGGAGCATCGCCAGGGCCGGGAACGCCGGCCCCATGGACCGGACCTGGGGCATGGACGAGGCGCTCCGGTGGGGGACGAGAGTCTCGTGAATCGTACCGGGGGCCGGCGGGGCTTCGCAAACTCGTTGGGGCGGGGGGCGCGCCGGCAGGCCAGTTGATCCCGTCCGAGTTGTCCGTTGCCGCCGGCAGGGATAACCTTGGGCCGCAGGCAACTTCCCCGAACGACCGAACTCGCCGGAGGCCTCCGTGCGCACGCTTTCCCTCCCGGTGCTCCTGGGTGCCGTACTGACCGTTCCCGTGATGGCCGCCGCTCAGGCGCCCTCCCGCCCGGCTCCGCCGGCCGACACCGCCGAGTGGAAGGGTGGGCCCTTCGACCGGCTCCATTTCCGCGACGTCGGCCCGTCGATCATGAGCGGCCGGATCGACGATTTCGCGGTCCTGGACCGAGATCCGCGGATCTTCTACGTCGCGGCTGCCACCGGCGGCCTCTGGAAGACCACCAACGGCGGGGTCACCTTCGCCTCCGTGTTCGACTCGGCCGGGATGGCCTCGATCGGCACGGTGACCATCGCACAGAACGATCCGAACCTGGTCTGGGTCGGGACCGGCGAGAACAACAACCGGCAGAGCTCGAGCTGGGGCGACGGGGTCTACAAGTCGACCGACGGCGGGCTCAGCTGGAAGAACATGGGGCTCCGGGACTCGAAGCAGGTGGCCCGGATCGTGGTCGACCCGATCGACCACGACGTGGTCTACGTCGCGGCCTTGGGCGATCTCTGGAGGTCGGGCGGCGACAGGGGCGTCTACAAAACCACGGACGGCGGGCTCACCTGGGCCCGGGTGCTCGATGGCGGACCCGACGCCGGCGGGACCGAGCTGGTGATGGACCCGATGAACGACAAGGTGCTTTATGCGGCGGTCTACCAGCGGCGGCGAACCACCTGGGGCATGAACGGCGGCGGCGCCGCGAGCGGGATCTACAAGACCGCCGACGCCGGCCGGACCTGGACCCGGCTCGAAAAGGGGCTCCCGAAAGGCGCCATGGGCCGGATTGGGCTCGACATCTGGCGCAAGAATCCGAGCGTGATCTACGCCCGGGTCGAGCACGAGAAGGAGGGCGGCTACTACCGCTCCGACGACGCCGGGATGTCCTGGCGGAAGATGGGCTCCTCCAATTCGCGGCCGATGTACTTCGGGGTCGTCCGGGTCGATCCCGAGAACGACCTCCGCGTCTATCAGCCCCAGACCCCGCTCGGGATCTCCGACGATGGAGGCAAGACGTTCCGGTTCGACGGGGCCGAGAAGATCCACGTCGACCTCCACGCGATGTGGATCGACCCGAACAACCCCGACCACATGATGATCGGCGGCGACGGTGGCGTCGGCATCACCTGGGACAAGGCCAAGAAGTGGATGTGGCTCCCGAACCTGCCGGTCGGGCAGTTCTATCACGTCGGCTTCGACCTGCAGGAGCCCTACAACCTCTGTGGGGGGCTCCAGGACAACGACGCCTGGTGCGGGCCCAGCCAGGTTCGCTCCGCCGACGGGATCGGGAACGACGCGTGGTTCGTGGTGAACGGCGGCGACGGGTTCGTCGGCCTGATCGATCCGACCAACCACCGGATCATCTACGCCGAGTCGCAGGAAGGCTTCATGAACCGGATCGACCGGGTCACGAACGAGCGGCAGAGCATCCGCCCGGAGCCGGCCGACGGCGAGGCGCCGTACCGCTGGAACTGGGACACGCCGATGATGCTCTCGCCCCACGACCCGAGCACGATCTACGTGGGCGCCAACCAGCTCTTCAAGTCGACCGACCGGGGCATGAGCTGGGCGGCGATCAGCCCCGACCTGACCACCGGCGTGGACCGCGACACGCTCCAGATCATGGGCGTGCAGGGTAAGGACATCAAGATCGCCAAGAACGACGGCGTCTCGACCTACGCCACCCTGTTCACGATCGCGGAGTCGAAGCTCAAGGCCGGGCTCTATTACACGGGGTCGGACGACGGGCAGCTCAACGTCTCCCGGGACGGCGGGGCCACCTGGGCCAACGTGACGGCGAAGATTGCCGGGGTTCCGAAATGGGCCTACGTCTCCAAGGTCGAGCCCTCGAAGTTCGCCGAGGGTACCGTGTACGCGACCTTCGACGGCCATCGGATGGGCGACTACGGCACCTACGTCTACCAGAGCCCGGACTACGGCACCACCTGGACCTCGCTCGCGACCAACCTGCCGAAAGGGGAGGTGGCGCGGACCATCACCGAGGACCTCAAGAATCCCGACGTGCTCTACCTCGGGACCGAGACCGGCGTGTACGTCACCACCAACCGCGGGGCCAGCTGGGGCCGGCTTCGGGCCAACCTCCCGACCGTGCCGGTCTACGAAATCACGCTCCACCCGCGCGACAACGCGATGATCCTGGCCACCCACGGGCGGGGGCTTTGGATCCTCGACGACCTGGCGCCGATCCAGCAGTACGCCGCCGCCGGGGCCGCCACCGGCGCCTTCCTGTTCGACGTGCCCGCCGCGGTCTATCGGTCACCGGCCCAGGACCGCGAGCGGGTGTTCGAGGGCGACATGCAGTGGCTCGGGGAGAACCCTCCCGTCGGCTCGGTGATCGCCTATTCGTTGAAGTCCAAGGCGGACAGTCTCCGGCTGGTGGTCCGGGACGCTTCCGGGGCGGAGGTGCGGACGATCAAGGGCAAGGCGGTGGCCGACAAGCTGAGCCCGGGCGTCCACACGGTGGTCTGGAACCTGCAAAGCAACCCGATCGAACCGGCCCGGAAGGGGAGTGGGGGTGGTGGGGGTGGGTTGGCCGCGCTGTTCGGCGGCGGTGGGGGCGAGCCAGGGACGCCCGGCCCGGTGGTGCTGCCCGGCACCTACCAGGTGGCTTTGGTGGTGAACGGGACCCAGGTGGCGGTCAAGCCGGTGAACGTCCGCGGCGATCCGGACATCCAGATCACCGAAGCGGATCGGCAGAGTCGTCAACGGATCCTGGAGGAGCTCCAGCGGCTCCAGGCCGCCACCGCGGACGCCGGCGACGCGGTCCGCCAGGCCAACACTCAGCTCCGCGACGTCAAGAAGGAGCTGGCCGACTCCACCAAGGTGCCCGGGCCGATCCGGGCCGGCCTCGACTCGCTCGTGACCCGGCTCGACTCGCTCCGCCAACGGTTCGGCGTCCGGAACCCCGACGAGCCGTTCGAGTTCGATTTCGCGATCTTCCGACAGGTGCTGCCGTTCAAGGTCGGGATGGTGGCCGGGAACATCGGCGGGGCGATGGCGCCCCCGACCCGGATGGACCTCCAGTCCGTGGATCAGGTGCGCCGGGAGGTGCCCCGAGCGGTGGACGACGTCAACGGGTTCCTGGCGGACCTGAAGGCGTTCTACCGGCGGCTGGCGGACGCCGGCCTCTATCCGCCGGTGCCGGACCCCGTCAAGCGTCCCTGAGCCGGGGGGCCCCCCTGGCTCAGGCGGCCGCGACCCGCCCGCCCGAGGCCTCGGCTTCAGCGTGGGCGGCGTCGCTCAGCTCCAGGCGGCCGAACCGGATGCCGATCTTCTCGAGGAACGGCTTGGGGGGCGAGCCGCCCGCGAAGACCCACACGTAGTCGGCGGCGACCTCACGGCGCGCGCCGGCCACGTCGAGGACGGTGGTGCCGGGGCGGATCTCGACCGGGGCCGACTCGAAGACCACCTCGAGCTGTCGGGCCTTGAGCGCGTCCTGGAGGCGCTTCTGGTTCCGGTCCTTGAGCCTGCTGAAGGCGCCCTTCCGGTAGGAGAGGACCACCCGGTTGCCCTTCTGGTGCGCCAGGCCCATCGCCGCCTCGACGGCACTGTCGCCGCCGCCCACGACCAGGATCCGCCGGCCGGTGTAGGCCTCGGCGTCGAGCAGACTGTACATCACGTGAGGGAGCTCCTCGCCCGGAACGCCCAGCTTCCGGGGCGTGCCCCGGCGGCCGATGGCCAGGACCACCGCCAACGTCTGGTACTCGCCTTTGGCTGTGCGCACGGTGAACCGGCCGGTCGCCTCGGGCCGAATCTCCTCGACCCGCTCCTGGGTATGGATCCGTCCGCCCGTGGTCTCGGCCACTCTGGTCCAGAGCGCCAAGAGACTCTCCTTGGTGATCTCCAGCTTCTTGAACTTTCCGTACATCGGGAATTCGACCGGGCTGGTCATCACCAGCTTCTGGCGGGGGTACTTCGCCACCGTGCCGCCCAGGTCTTCGGCCTCGAGGCACAGGTAGCTCAGGCCCTGCTCCTGGGCTCGGAGCGAGGCGGAGATGCCGCCCGGACCAGCCCCGACGACCACCAGGTCGAGCGGCGGCGGGCCGACGTCCGGACGATGCCGGAGTCGGGGAAGCCGCTCGAGAATCGTGTCGACCGCGTCGCGGCCCTGATTCACCGCGTTCTTGATCAGTGCCAGCCCGCCCAGCTCGCCGACGACGAAGAGGTTCTCGACCGACGTCTCGTACTCCGGCGTAAGCGCGGGCAGGTCGGCCGACATGGAAGGCGGCGCCATCACGATCTCGATCGCGCCGACCGGACAGGCCTCCGCGCAGAGACCGTGACCGATGCACTTGTGCCCGTTGACCATTCCGGCCTTGCCGCCGATGACCGCCAGCACGTCGCCCTCGGGGCACGCCGTGACGCAGGCGCCGCAGCCGATGCAATCGTCGATCTCGATGTGCGGGTGCTGCCCCTGCGGCCCGTCACCGGCGAGGCCGACCTTCACGCCCGCTTCTCGGGCGGCCCGCTCCTTCCGGCGGTGGCCCAGGAGGTGAGTGGTGATGGCGAAGAGCAGTACGGCGGCGAACACCGCGTCAATCAGCATGGCCGAATTCCCGCCGAGAGGTAACGGGCCGTTCCTACTGTAATGATTCGTGACGTCATTTCATGACAACGAGGCGAAAAACAGTCGTTCATCTCGTTGTCATGGAACAACTTACGGTGTACAAGCAAGATGACGACCGCGCGTCTCCATCTCGCACACTTTGTGCCTTGAGTGGGGTAGCTCGAAGCCAGGGAATCCATGTCCGCGAAGCAGCTGCATTCGACCGTTCGCCCCAGCCAGCCGGCCCTCGGCCGACCGGTGACGCCGCTCCATCCGGGGCCAGGCCTTGGGGGGCGCGCGGCGGCGCCCCCGGCCTCGCCGAAGGCCGCGACGGCCCCTCCCGCTCGCCGCAGGGGCCCTTCCTGGACGCCGGTCATCGCGTCGGTGAGCCTGCTGCTTGCCGTGACCGTCCTCGGAGCCCCGTACTACCTGGCGCCGCCCGCGGAGCGGGTGCGCGATCCTTTGCACGTCTGGCTCCGACCATCGGGCTACGTTGGGCAAACTGCCGGGATCTTGGCGGTTTCCATATTCGTCTTTCTCTGGCTCTACCCCCTTCGAAAGAAGTTCCGGTGGCTCCGATGGACCGGCGCGATGTCCAAGTGGCTGGATGTCCACGTCGCGGCCGCGTTGATCCTTCCGGTCCTAGCCGCGGTACACGCCAGCTGGCGGTTCGACGGTGTGATCGGTCTGGGGTTCTGGTCGATGATGGTGGTCTGCCTGAGCGGCGTGGCCGGGCGATATCTCTACGTGCACATTCCGCGGAGCGCGAGCGGTCTCGAGCTCACCGCCGAAGAGATCGCGGCGGAACGTCGGGGGCTGCTGGAGGACGTCGTGCGCACTTCCGGTCTGCCCGCGGCTCAAGTCGAGTCGTTGCTCCGCTCCGATCCCTCTCCGTGTGATGGTCTCGGGTTGCTCGCGACCGTCCGCCGGATGGCGACCGACGAGCTTTCGCGCTGGCGGGCGGCCCGGTCGCTCCGCCGGATCTGCGCGACGCGGAAGACAGGTGACCGGCTCGACCGCGGGGCGCTCCGCCGGGTGGTGAAGCTGGCGGGCCGAGAGATGGCCCTGACGCAGCAAGCCAGGATGCTGACCGCCACCCAGCGGGTGTTCCGCCTCTGGCACGTGGCGCACCGGCCGTTTGCGATGGCCGCGCTGCTGGCGGTGCTGATTCACGTGGGCGTCGTGATCTCGATGGGAATGACCTGGTTCTGGTGATGCGACTCGGCCGACTGGTCGGGTTGGTGCTGCTGTTGCTGGCCCCGCCGGTGGCGGGGCTTTCGGCGCAGGTCTCACCAGGGCCCCTGGCCCGGGTGCATCGGGAGCTCGAGGGCACCCTCAAGTGCACCAAGTGCCACGCGGGCGGCAAGGAGGCGATGCAGGCCCGGTGCGTCGCCTGTCACCAGGACATCGGCTGGTTGGCCGGGCGGAACCGAGGCTATCACGGGAGCCCGACGGTCCGGGGGAGCGCTGCGCCACCTGCCACCCGGATCACGCCGGCGTGGACTTCCGGCTGGTCAAGTGGCCTGATGGCCGCGCGGAGCGGTTCGATCACGCCCGGACCGGCTGGCGTCTGGAGAAGAGCCACGCCGCGCTGACCTGCGAGAAGTGTCACACGGCCGCCAGCCGGAAGTCGCCGGCGGCGGCCCTCGCCCCGAACGGCACCTCGCATTGGACCGGTCTCGAGACCGCCTGTGCCAGCTGCCACGAGGACGCGCACCGGGGGGCGCTCGGCAGCCAATGCGCGAGCTGTCACGACACCGGCAAGTGGAAGGTCACCCCGGGGTTCGCGCACGACACCACCGACTATCCACTCACCGGCCGGCACGCCACGGTCACCTGCAACAAGTGCCACCTGGCAGCCCGCCTCTCGCCTCGGCGTGACGCCGCCGGCCACCCGGTGCCGGTGTATCGCCCCGTGCCGCACAACAGCTGTGCCGCCTGCCACGCCGATCCGCACAACGGGCAGTTCGGGGCCGAATGCGCCACCTGCCACGCGACCACTCGCCCGTTCAAGCAGATCGCGAGGGGAGGCTTCAACCACTCGGCTACCAGGTTTCCCCTCCGCGGGCGCCACGCCGCGACGGCCTGCTCGGCCTGCCATCGCGGCTTCGCCACCGAGCAGGACAAGCGTCCCGCGTTCGGGACCTGCACCGCCTGCCACGCCGACGCCCACGGCGGCAACGCCACTCTGACCGGCCGGCCCGTGGACTGTGCCAGCTGCCACGACGAGCGCGGCTTCAGCCCGTCGACGTTCCCGCTGGAGCGACACCAGAAGACCAGGTTTCCACTGCTCGGAAAGCACGAAGCGGTGAAGTGCTCGGCCTGCCATCGAAAGGACAAGTCGGGGGTGGGAGCCGTGAAGTGGGGTACCTCGCGGGTGATCGTTCGGCCCGCCTTCGCGACCTGCGCCGGCTGCCATGCGGACCAGCATGGGGCCCAGCTCGCCGGCCGCGCGGGCGGATCGGAGTGTGCCAGCTGTCACGAGCCGAGCGGGTGGGCCCCAAGCCGGTTCGACGTTGGGGCGCATGCCAAACTCCGCCTGCCGCTCGACGGCCGTCACGGCGAGATCGCCTGCCGGGATTGCCACGGGGCCGATCGGAAGGGCCTTCCTCCGCTCGACCGAGCCGGGGCGTTGGGACCGGCCGGCTTCGCCTTCAAGGGGGTGGATCCGACCTGTACGGCGTGTCACCTCGATCCGCACGCCGGGCGCTTCGGTCCGAAAGGGGCCGAGCCCGCGAAGGATGGGTGCCTCTCGTGTCACGACACCCGGGCCTTCCGCCCGACGACCGTGGGGATGACCGCGCACGAGGCGTTCGCCTTTCCGCTGACCGGCGCCCACCGGGCCACCCCCTGCAGCGGCTGCCACTCGGAATCGAAACGACTGCCCGATTCCGCCCAGTCGACGCTGGTGGCCGGCGGAGGCCGGCTTCCCACCCTGACCTTCGAAGCGCCGACCGCCTGTGCCCAGTGCCATCGGACCGTACACGGCGCTCAGTTCGACGGCCGGAAGGACGGTGGGCGCTGCGATGCCTGCCACGGCACCGACGCATTCGCGCCGGCCAGCCGGTTCGATCACGACAAGGACGCCTCGTTCGCTCTCAAGGGCGGCCATCGCGACGTACCCTGCGCCAGCTGTCACCGGCCCGATCCGGCCGCCACCGGCCCGGGCCGGCTCCTCTACCGGCCGCTGTCGGGCAAGTGTGAGACCTGCCACACCAAGAAGTCCTGAGGAGCCCTGGGAATCAGGGGGTCTTGAGGATCGAGTCGGCCTGGCGCTTGACCTCGACCAGCATGGCCTGGTGCTCCAGATACTCGGGTTTCTTGGTGGCCATCTCGGTGTCGTACCGGGTCAGGAAGGCTCGATACATGGTCGCCCGGCGGGCGTCATCCTTGGTCCAGCTCGCCACGGCCGCCCCGATCACGTAGCCGAAGAGGTGTTGGGGTTCGAGCGTCCGGAGCGAGTCGGCCTGGGCGTCGGCGCCTTTCAGGTCGCCGACGTGGAGCTCGAGCATGGCCAGGTGGTATCGGGCGTCCGGGTCGACTCGATCGAGCTGGCCGAATGCGGCCACGGCCATGGGCGTGAACTGCTTGACCGTGGCCTGGTCGCCGGACTGGGCCGCGGTGATGACCCGTTGGTAGAGGCGGTTGAACCGCTCCCGGGGTGACATGGTGCTGAGGTCGGGCGGCGCCGAGGTGGCGGCGGCATGGGGCGGCGCGCCGAGGCCCTGCGGCTCGGGGGCGGCCTGCCCGAGCGGCCGGAAGATCCCGACGAGCAGCACGGCGAACATCGAGCCCCCGATCAGCCAGGGCGCGAACTGGCGGAGCCGGTCGCGGACGCCGGGATGCATGGTCGCGCCGCAGCCGGTGCAGTACTTACTGCCGAGCCGCGAGGCGGCGTGGCAACTGGGACAGGTCTCCTCGCCCACGGCGGCGCCGCAGCTGAAGCAGAACCGGCCGGTCGCGAGGGTGCCGCACTCCGGACAGTGAGCCGTGAGGTGCGTCTGGCTCGGCCGGGTTCGGCGCTGGACGCCCGTGGTCCGGTGCGAAGCGGGAATCGGGGTCGGGGTGCTGGCGCTGGTCATCGACGAAACTCCACTTAGAACCGGTAGCTCAGTCCGGCGTACAGCTGGTCGGTGGTGGGCGTGGCGCCGCTTCGGCCCCATTCGCGGGTGAACGAAAACAGCCCGAACCACGAGCGGCGGACGAAGACCTCCGCGTTCACGCCGGCCCAGAACCGGTCCGAGGTCGGGCTCTGCATCTCCTGCCTGCTGCCACCGGTCGCCTCGAGCGCGCCGAACGACCCCGGAGCGACTCGAAACGCCCCGACGTAGAGCCAGCCGGGCCCGCGACCCGGGGTTTCGTAGCGGGTGGCCCGAGCGCGAAGCCCGAGTCCCAGCGGCGTGATCCGATCGAGGTTGAGGGTGGCGCTGACGGCCGTGGTCTGGAGCGAATCGGCTCCCTGGACCGAGTTCCGTCGGGTGTCGGCACCGATCCGGAGCTTCCGGGCGATCGTCAGGCTGGCACCGCCCCAGACGCCGAAGCGGAACCGATCGTCGAACACTTCTTCGGGCGTGACCAGATCGCGGTAGAGGCGGACGTTGCGGCGGTTGTCGACCCCGCCGTTGATCGCGAACCAGCGGGTGGGGGTCAGGTTGAGCGAAAAGAAGGTGCTGGTGAGGGCGAGCCGCGGTTCGCCGGCGGCCAGCTTCCAGCCCCGGTTGAGGTCGAGTTCCTGGAGGAGGACGGCCGTCACCACGCGCGAGCTGAGCGTGCCTTGGAAGAACCCGAACTCTCGATTCAGCTCCCCCTGGGCGTAGGAGCCCATCCCGCCCAGCGTGAGGCTCCAGCGGACCGGCGCCGTCAGGGAGCTCCGGCCCTGGAAGTACCCGCCCACCTGGCGAATCTCCGACGAGAGGCCGAGCGAGCCGGGTTCCGGCGCGAGGCCGCCCATGATGCCGGCCCCCCAGCGGGGTCGCTGGAGGTCGAGCAGGGCGCCGTCGAAGAGGCCTACGCCGGCGAGGGTCGGCGCGTACTGGCGGCCCAGGACCAGCCGGACTGGGCCGCGGGCCGCCTGAAACCGGACCGCGGCCTGGTAGACGCCCATCAGGGCCTGGGTCGCCGCATCTTCGCCGGGCCGGTACATCACCGTGCGCCGAGACCGAATGTCGACGTTGAGTCCGACCGGCGCGCCGGGGGTGACGGGCCCGTTGAGCAGCAGCTCGAGACCCGGCTGGCGGAGCGCGATGCCGCTGATCTTGTCACTGGTGCCGAGATAGCGAAAGCCGATCCGGCCGCGGAGGCCTCGCTCGTGGCGGCGCCAGGTCGCTGGCGCGCCGTCGCCGGCCCGCGCGACCGAGCGGCGTTCCGCGACCACCGCGTCGTCGGCCGCGGGAGTGAACACCGCGGTGTCCCCGATTTCCGGCAGCCCCGAGGTCGAGTCGGCTCGGGCCGACGCCGACTTGGACGAGAGGAAGGCGACCCGGTATACGCCCCGATCGCCGAGACGGGGCACGTGGAGCACGCTCCCGACCCGGACCCCGGCGTTGCGGCCGGCGTCCACGTAGACCAGACCCTGGGTCACGGCCGTGACCACCGCGCGCCCGGCGGGGCGGCCCGCCGGCACGGTGTCGGCCGCGGGCCTGGCCTCGCCGGTTGCGGCGAGCGAGTCCTTCCCTTGCGCCGCGGCGTGGCTGGTCACGGCCGCGAGCACCAGGCCGGTGACGATCGCCCGCCTCACGACCGCCCTCTCGGATGGCAGCTGTAGCACGCCTGGCTGTCGTAGACGTAGCCTGACCGTCCTTGATGCTCGCTGTCCATCCGCGACTTGCTGTGCTCGTGACAGGTGAGACAGGTGAACACGGCGTACGACGACGAGTTCTGGTGACAATCGGAGCACGCGTTCCACTGCCCCCGATGCTTGCCCGAGTAGATCGGGAAGTACTGGCCGTCGTGGTCGAATTGCGCGCCCAGCCAGGTCGAGGTCGTGTGACACGAGACGCAGTCCGTCGGGAACCCGGCCGCGGTGTGGTTCGGGTTGGTGGTGTTGTTGTAGTCGGTCTGGTGGCAGCTCACACAGGTGCTCGGCAGCCCCTTGTAGATCCCGTTCGTGTGGCAGTCCTGGCACGGCGTCGTGGTGTGCACGCCGGTGAGCGGGAACGCGGTGGTGCTGTGATCGAACGAGGCCCCCTGCCAGGTGACCGTGGTGTGGCAGGTGGTGCAGTCGGTCGGGAAGCCGGCCGACTGGTGGTTCGGGTTGGTGGTGGTGTTGTAGTCGGTCTGGTGGCAGCTCACGCAGGTGGTGGCCAGCCCCTTGTAGACCCCGTTCTTGTGGCAGTCCTGACAGGCCGTGGCCTGGTGGGCCCCGGTCAGCGGGAACTGGGTGCTGTTGTGATCGAACTGCGCCCCGACCCAGGTGACCGTGGTGTGGCAGGTGGTGCAGTCGGTCGGGAAGCCGGCCGACTGGTGGTTCGGGTTGGTGGTGGTGTTGTAGTCGGTCTGGTGGCAGCTCACGCAGGTGGTGGCCAGCCCCTTGTAGACCCCGTTCTTGTGGCAGTCCTGACAGGCCGTGGCCTGGTGGGCCCCGGTTAGCGGGAACTGGGTGCTGTTGTGATCGAACGCGGCCCCCTGCCAGGTGACGGTGGTGTGGCAGGTGGTGCAGTCGGTCGGGAAGCCGGCCGACTGGTGATTGGGCGTGGTGGTGGTGTTGTAGTCGGTCTGGTGGCAGCTCACGCAGGTAGTGGCCAGCCCCTTGTAGACCCCGTTCTTGTGGCAGTCCTGACAGGCCGTGGCCTGGTGGGCCCCGGTCAGCGGGAACTGGGTGGTGTTGTGATCGAACTGTGCTCCCTGCCAAGTGACGGTGGTGTGGCAGGTGACGCAGTCGGTCGGGAACCCGGCCGACTGGTGGTTCGGGTTGGTGGTGGTGTTGTAGTCGGTCTGGTGGCAGCTCACGCAGGTGGTGGCCAGCCCCTTGTAGACCCCGTTCTTGTGGCAGTCCTGACAGGCCGTGGCCTGGTGGGCCCCGGTTAGCGGGAACTGGGTGCTGTTGTGATCGAACTGTGCTCCCTGCCAAGTGACGGTGGTGTGGCAGGTGACGCAGTCGGTCGGGAACCCGGCCGATTGGTGGTTCGGGTTGGTGGTGGTGTTGAAATCGGTCTGGTGGCAGCTCACGCAGGTGGCGGCCAGCCCCTGGTAGACCCCGTTCTTGTGGCAGTCCTGGCAGGCCGTGGCCTGGTGGGCCCCGGTCAGCGGGAACTGGGTGGTGTTGTGGTCGAACTGTGCCCCCTGCCAGGTGACGGTGGTGTGGCAGGTGGTGCAGTCGGTCGGGAACCCGGCCGACTGGTGATTGGGCGTGGTGGTGGTGTTGTAGTCGGTCTGGTGGCAGCTCACGCAGGTAGTGGCCAGCCCCTTGTAGACCCCGTTCTTGTGGCAGTCCTGACAGGCCGTGGCCTGGTGGGCCCCGGTCAGCGGGAACTGGGTGGTGTTGTGGTCGAACGTCGCGCCCTGCCAGGTGATGGTGGTGTGGCAGGTGGTGCAATCGGTCGGAAAGCTGGCCGACCGGTGGTTCGGGTTGGTGGTCTTGTCGAAGTCGGTCTGGTGGCAGCTCACGCAAGTGGCGGCCAGGCCTTTGTAGACGCCGTTCCTGTGGCAGTCCTGACAGGCGGCGGCCTGGTGCCCGCCGGTGAGCGGGAACTGGGTGGTGTTGTGGTCGAACTGTGCCCCCTGCCAGGTGACGGTGGTGTGGCAGGTGACGCAGTCGGTTGCGAATCCCGCGCTCTTGTGGGGCGGGGTCGCGGTCTGGTCGTAGTTGGTCTGGTGGCAGCTGACGCAGGTGGTCGACTTGCCCTTGTAGATGCCGTCCTGGTGGCAGTCCTGGCACACGGCCGCCTGGTGCGCGCCGGTGAGCGGGAACTGGGTTGTGTTGTGATCGAAGCCGCTTCCCTGCCACGTCAGGTTGGTGTGACAGGTAGTGCAATCCGTCGGGAACCCCGACGCCTTGTGCGGCGGCGTGGTAGTGCGGGCATAGTCGGCCTGGTGGCACCCGACGCATTGAGTCGGCGCGCCCTTGAAAGCCAACGTGCCCCCGCCGGACGAGGCATGACAACTCCGACAGTCGACGTCACGGTGGGCACCATCGAGCGGAAAGCGGGTGAGCGCGTGGTTCTGCGCCATCGCGGTCCGGTCGTTGAACGCCCGGGCGTTGTGGCACTGGTCGCAGGTGGTCCCGAACTCGCCCTGGTGCACGTCCTGGTGACAGGAAGCGCAGGCGATCGGGGCATTGGAGAACTCGAGCGAGGTGTGGCAGCTGGTGCAGGCGACGGCCGCGTGCGACTCCACCAGCGGAAAGCCGGTCTTTCCGTGATCGAAAGTCCGGTCGATCCGGGCCGGCTTCCACCCGTCCGCCGTGTGACAGGTGGCGCACGGGGTATTGAGCTTGCCGTGGGGGTTGGGATCGGCCTGGGTGATCTGCTGCTGCGCCGCAGCCAACCCAAGCGGAGCGGATCCGAACGCCGCGACCAGCGCCAGTCGGCGCCAGACCGCTCGGAACGAGCGGCTGGGGTGGCCTGAGCGGGCCGGTGCCCGCGGCGGGGAGGTCACCATCGGTCGGTGTTCATGCTCCGTTCACGGGAATCTGGAATCGAGCGAAACTCCGTAGTTGTCCTGTAGCAAGGATCGCGCTATTGACGTGCACCGACGTGGTAACACACACAGGCTGCAGAAGATCCGAAGCCGGTGTAACGAATCGGGACAATCCGGCGAATCCTGTGCAACGGATCGACCCAGCAACGAGGACCGAGAGTTGACCCCTTGGGATCGAGGTCGTTCCGGCGTGCTGGCAGTTGCACCCGGGCGCCGGCGACGGGGCCGAGCAGTTTGCAACCCCGAATGGCGTGGGGCCAGGGAGCGGCTAGATTCATGACAGGCGCTCCGCGCCGATTTCAGCCGCCTAACAATTCATGAATGCCCTTTCGCCTCGGAGCCGAGCATGACCCGTGCGGTTTTCCTCGCTGCCGCGATCGCCGGCGCGATCGTCCCCAGGCACGCGGCCGTGGCGCAGCAGCGCCCGATGACGTTCCTCGACCTCCAGCGTCTTCAGCGGGCGGGGTCACCAGATCTGAGCCCCGACGGGCGCTGGATGCTGTACACCCTGTCGGTCCCCGACTGGCAGGCGGCGCGGCGGGATACGGACATCTGGTTGGTGTCGACGTCGGGCGGCGTCTCGTCGGCCCGGCAGCTGACGTTTACCCCTGCCAAGAGCGAGAACGACCCGCGCTGGTCGCGGGACGGCCGGTTCTTCGTGTTCTCGTCGGACCGCGACGGCTCCGGCGCCAAGGCGCCCGATCAGCTCTACGTGATGCGGCCGGATGGAGGCGAAGCGCGGCGGGTCACCGACGCGAAGGACGGGGTCGGCCGCTTCGAGCTGAGCCGGGACGGTCGCTGGCTGGTGTACGGGGCCGGCAAGGCGGAGGACCGTCAGCTCTGGGCCCTTCCGGTAGCCGGACTCTTGGAAGGCGACGCCAAGCCGATCCAGGTGACCAAGCACGCCACCCCGATCGCCTGGTGGACGCTGACCAAGGACGGCACCCGGCTCTTCTTCACCGCGCCCGACACGGTCGAGGCGGACAACCGGCTTCGGGTCGAGAAAAAGTTCACCGTCCGGATCCGGAACCCCGAGGAGCCGGTGGAGCACCTTTGGACGATGGAGCTGGACGCCAAGCAGGAACGGCGGTTGACCAGCGGGTCGGATCTGAGCGTCGGCAACGTAACGTTGTCCGACGACGGCCGGATGGTGGGATTTGCCGGGACGCCCAACGACCGCTACAAGAGGACGGTCACCGAGGCGGGGATCTATCACGACCTCTACCTCCTCGACGTCGCGTCGGGCCGGATCGAGCGGCTGACCAACAACGCCGAGATTGGCGAGAGCCCGCTCCGGTTCTCGCCGGACGGGGCCTCCATCGCGTTCTCGGCCTCGAACGACTTCACCTACATGCGGGACCAGAAGGTGTACGTCCGCGCCACCGCGGATGCCGGCGGACAGTGGCGGAAGCTGGGGGCGGATTTCGACGGGGACGTGACGGTCGGTTGGTGGTCGAAGGACGGCCGGACGATCTACTTCAACGAAGGGCTCCGGGTCACCAACCAGGTCTTCGCGCTCGACGTGGCCTCGGGAGCGGTGACCCAGGCGACCAACCTGCCGGCCGCGCTCTTCGCGACCCGTGACGACGACACCGGGCTCATCCTGGTGACGCTCGATCAAGCGACCTCGCCGGCCAATCTCTACCTGGCTCGCACCGAGGGTGATCTCGCCAACCGGTCGACCTGGACCCAGCTGACCGACGCGAACCCCCAGGTGGCGGGCTTCGCCCTGGGCCAGGAAGAGGAGATCACCTGGAAGGGCAAGGATGGGAAGACGATCGGCGGGGTGCTGCTCAAGCCGGTGGGCTTTACGGCGGGACGGCGTTATCCGCTGATCGTCCAGATCCACGGCGGGCCGGCCGGCGCCGATCTGCTCCGCTTCGATCCCGGATACGGCTCGCAGGTCTACGCCGGCGCCGGGTACCTGGTGCTGATGCCGAACTACCGCGGGTCCTCCAACTACGGCGAGCGGCACCGGATGGAGACGGCCGGGGTCGGCAAGTATTTCGAGAAGGGCTTCTCCGACATCATGCTGGGGGTCGACAACCTGATCGCCCAGGGTCTGGTCGCGGCCGACAGCATGGGGGCGATGGGGTGGAGCGCGGGCGGGCACTATTCGGATTGGATCCTGACCCACACCGATCGGTTCAAGGCGATCTCGAGCGGGGCGGGGACGATGAACTGGATCTCGATGTACGCTCAGAGCGACGTCCAGCGGAACCGCCAGTGGTACATGGGCGGGAAGCTGCCCTACGACGACTTCGACGCGTACTGGCAGGTTTCGCCACTCAAGTACATCAAGAACGCCCACACCCCGACCCTGATCCACGTCGTCGAGGGCGATCCGCGGGTGCCCCGGCCTCAGAGCGAAGAGCTCCACATGGCGCTCAAGAAGCTGGGGGTGCCGACCGAGTTCTTCGTGTATCCGGGGAGCACCCACGGCATTCCCGACCCCCGGAACCAACTGACCAAGGCGATCGTGGAGTTCGACTGGTTCCAGAAGTGGATTCGGGGCAAGCCGGACTGGTTCTCGTGGAAGGAGATGCTGAGCACCCTGGACGACAGCACCAAAACGGGGATGAAGACGCCATGAGCCGCCGGTTCCCGGTCCGGCTCGCCCTGGCGCTCCTTGCCGGCCTGGTGGCGAGGCCGGCGCCGGCCCCCGCGCAGTCGACTGAGGCCGGGCCGCACCTGCCCAGCTGGTCGGCCCAGCTGGCCATCCGCGAGGGATGGCTGGCGAAGCATCACCAGCTCCTCCTCCCGATGATGCGGCGGCACGGGATCGCGATGTGGATCGTGATCAACGAGGAGTTCCACGACGACCCGCTGACCCAGCTGGTGGCGCCGCCCCGGCCCTACGCGGGGAATCGGGACTTCTTCGTCTTCGTGGACGCGGGCGCGGAGGGGTTGGCCCGGTACTCGATCACCGGGTATCCGGAGGAGAACCTCGCCCGGTTCTTCCAGGCGATGCCCGACGGGCGACGTCCCGACAAAATGCTGGCGGAGCTGGTGGCGCGGTACCGGCCCAAGACGATCGGGCTGGCGATGGCCGGCTCACGGGGGGTAACCCGGGGCCTCACTCACGCCACCTACCAGGAGCTCCGCCGGTGGCTCGGCCCCGAGGTGGCCCGGCGGTTCGTGCCGGCCACCGACCTGATCGAGGAGTACCTCGACACCCGGATTCCGGAGGAGCTCGAGAGCTACCGGACGATGGTCGAGATCACCGACCGGATCGCCGGCCGAGCCTTCTCGAACGAAGTGATTACGCCCGGCACGACCACCGTCGGCGACGTCCGGCGGTGGCTCTTCGACGAGTACCAGCGGCAGGGCGCCACCACCTGGTTCCAGCCGGATCTTCGGGTGCAGCGGGTGGCCGGCGGGTCGGTCGAGATCGGGAAGCACGCCGCCACCCCCACCGCGCCTGGCCCCGCCCGCGAGGGCACGGTGATCGAGCGGGGCGACGTGCTCCACGTCGACATGGGCATTACCGCGATGGGGTTCAACACCGACTGGCAGAAGATGGCCTACGTGCTTCGGGAGGGAGAGAGCGACGTCCCAGCCGGGCTGGTGCGAGCGATGGCCAACACCAACGCGCTCCAGGATGCGGTGATGCGGACCTGCTCCCGCCCGGGCGCCCTCAACACCGCGGTGTACGACTGCGCCATGGCGGCGATGGCGTCCCGGGGCACCGAGGCGCAGATCTACTCCCACCCGATCGGCAACCAGGGCCATGGGCTCGGAGCCGGGATCGCGTACGGCGCGGCGTCGGGCCGCGAGGCCAAGCCGCTCCGGCTGGGGTCGTACATTTCGATCGAGCTCAATACCGCCACGGCGGTACCCGAATGGAACGGCCGGAAGGTGTTCGTCATGATGGAGGACGACGCCTACCTGACCGAGCAGGGCTGGGAGTTCTTCGTCCCCCGTCAGGAGGCGTGGTATCTCATTCGTTAGGCGGCCTTCGGGCGGTCGGCGCCGGCGAGGCTGGCTGGTGGCCGGCGGGGCATTGCTGCTGGGCGGCTGCGCCACCCTCCAGCAGCTGGCCGCGCTCCGCCAGGTAGATTTTGATCTGGCCGGGGTGACCGCCGGGCGGGTCGCGGGCGTCGACCTGGCGTCGATTCGCTCGTACCAGAGCCTGAGCGTGACCCAGGCGGCCGCGATCGGACTCGCAGTGGCCGGCGGCCATCTGCCCTTCGAGATGACGGTCAACGTCCGGGCGGTGAACCCGGCGGAGAACCGAGTCACGGCCAAGCTCACCCGGCTCCGCTGGTCGCTCTACCTCCAGGACCGCGAAACGATCGACGGCACGGTCGAGCAGGCGGTGGAGCTCCCGCCGGGCAGTCCGACCGTGATCCCCGTGGTGATGCATCTCGATCTGCTCCAGTTCTTCCAGGGGTCGGCCGCGAGTCTGGTCAACGTGGCGCTCGCGGTCCTCGGTCAGAACGCGGATCCGACGACCATCCGCCTGCAGGCCGTCCCGACCGTCGAAACGCCCCTGGGGCCGATCGACTATCCCACGCCGATCACCATCGTGCAGCGCACCGTGGGCGGCGACCGCTGAGGGCCCATCCCTCGGTTGTGTCCCCGGCCCGCGTGCGGTAACGTTGGCCTCACCATCACGCCGAAGAACTTCCCATGCGCCGTTCGTCGCTTCCGCTGCTCGCGCTCGCCGCGCTGGCCTGCCACTCCACTCCGGCCGCCGACCTGGTGCTGGAGAACGCCACGGTCTACACCGTCGACGACCAGCTGCCCAAGGCGGAGGCCGTGGCGGTGTCCGAGGGCAAGATCGTGTTCGTGGGCTCGACCGCGGCGGTCGCGCCGTACCGGGGTCCGAGCACTCGGGTGGTCGACTTGAAGGGCGCCTTCGTCTACCCGGGGTGGGCGGACGCCCACTACCACTTGGCTGGCGTCGGCGAGCGGGAGATGACGCTCAACTTGGAGGGGACCCCGACGAAGGACGCCTTTCTGGCCCGGATCAAGGAACGGGTGGACCGGACCCCGCCGGGCGAGTGGGTGGTGGGCCGCGGGTGGATCGAGACGTTCTGGACGCCGCCGGTCTTTCCGACCCGCCACGATTTGGACGCGGTCGCTCCCAATAACCCGGTGGTCCTGGGCCGGGCCGACGGCCATGCCCTGATCGCGAACACCAAGGCGTTGGAGCTGGCCGGCATCACCAAGGCCACCAAGGCGCCGTTCGGCGGTGCCATCAACAAAGACGCCCGGGGGGAGCTCACCGGCATGCTGATCGACCGGGCCCAGGGGCTGATGGGCCCGGCCCTCCCCTCGGCGACCGAGGCCCAGGACGACTCGGCCCTGGTGATCGGGGCGCGCCGGAGCACCGAGCTGGGCTGGACCGAGGTGCAGGACGCCGGGACCGACTGGGCCACGGTCGGCCGGATGCGGCGGCTCTACGGCGCCGGCCAGATCAAGCTCCGCGTCTACGAGGCGATCCTGGGCCCGAGCGCGGCCACCGACTCGCTGCTCGCCGTGGGGCCGAGCCTCGACGAGTTCGATGGCCGCTACACCCTCCGGACCATCAAGGTGGTCATGGACGGCGCCCTCGGCTCCCGAGGTGCGGCGCTCCTGGAGCCCTATTCCGACGACCCCGGCAACCGCGGTTTGATCACGACCGACACCACGGCTTTCAAGACGATGATGGTGACGGCGCTCCAGAAGGGTATCCAGGTCGAAACCCACGCGATCGGCGACCGGGCCAACCACATCCTCCTCAACCTCTACGAGTGGGCCTTCCAACAGGTCCCGGCGTCGGATCGGGCCGTCGCCGAGCCGCGTTGGCGCGACGAGCATGCCCAGATCGTCGCGGTGGCCGACCTGCCCCGGTTCAAGCAGCTGAACATCATCCCCTCGATGCAGCCCTCGCACGCGATCGGCGACCTCTACTTCGCGCCCCGCCGGCTGGGGGCCAAGCGCCTGGAGGGCGCCTACGCCTGGAAGACCTTCCTCGACCTCGGGCTTCCCGTGCCGGGCGGCTCCGACGCGCCGGTCGAGCGGGGCGAGCCGATGATCGAATTCTACGCGGCCGTGACCCGGCGCGACTTGCAGGGCAACGCCGGCCCGGACTCGCTCTGGCATCCGGAGCAGAAGGTGAGCCGGGAGCAAGCCCTCAAGATGTTCACGCTCTACCCGGCGTTCGCGGCGTTCCAGGACAACGTCCGGGGATCGATCGCCGTCGGCAAGTGGGCCGACTTCACGATCCTCGACCAGGACGTCATGACGGTGCCAAACGCCGACATCCTCAAGACCAAGCCGGTGATGACGGTGATCGGGGGCGAGGTGGTCTACGCCGCGCCCGGTCGCCGGTAGCGGGGCGGCCGATGGATCGGATCAGGGTCGCCGCGCTCCAGTACTACATCCGACCGGTGGCCAAGTTCGAGGAGTTCGAGGACCAGGTCGAGTCGCTGGTCGACACCGCGGTCGACAACAAGTGTCAGCTCCTGGTCTTTCCCGAGTACTTCACGGTCCAGCTCCTTACCCTGGGCGACGTGAAGCGGCCCATGCCCGAGCAGGTCCGCGACCTGGCCCGGCAGGTACCGCGCTTCGTGGAGATGATGAGCGGCTTGGCCAGGACCCGCCGGATCTACCTGGTGGGCGGCACCATTCCGGTGCTGGACAATGGCGGAGCCGTCCACAACGACTGCTACGTTTTCGGCCCCGACGGCGAGCACCGGGTCCAGGGCAAGCTCCACATGACCCGGTTCGAAGCGGAGGAGTGGGAGATCAAGCCCCGGTCGGCGCTCAAGGTGTTCGAGACCGCGTTCGGCCGGCTGGCCGTGGCGATCTGCTACGACGTCGAGTTCCCCGAGATCGTCCGGGCCGCCGCCCGCGAGAACGTCCATATCCTGGCCGTCCCCAGCTGCACCGACGACCGCCAGGGCATGCTCCGGGTCCGCTACTGCGCCCATGCCCGGGCCATCGAGAATCAGATGTACGTGATGGTGGCCCACACCGTCGGCTCGCTGCCGATGGTGCCGGCGGTGTCGCTCAACTACGGCCAGGCGGCGATCCTGACTCCGAGCGACTTCGAGTTTTCCCGAGACGGCATCCTGGCGGAGGGGCTCCCGAACCAGGAGAGCATGGTGATCGGGTCGCTCAACCTGAACACCATCGCCGAGACCAAGACGGCCGGGACGGTCCTCCCGCTTCTCGACAGCCGGCGGTCCGGCGAGATCGCGGCTCAGGTGGTGGTGGAGGCCCTCTGAGCGGAACTCAGGGCCCCGGTTGGACGGGGGGCGCCGGTCGGCGTTAGCTTATCAGCATGGCTCTCCCGCGCCACCAACGGTCCCGGCGGACGCGTTTCGCGTCGCTGGTGCTGTGCGTCACGTTCCTCGTGGCGCACCCGGCCATCGTGTGTACCCTGATGTGCCTGTCGCAGGGGCACGAGATGGCGTCACATTCCCAGGCTTCGATGCCGGGACCCATGAATCACCAGGGTCCCGGCGCACCCGGGACGCCGTCCTGTCATTCTCGGCAGCTGACGACGCCGCAAGTGACGATCGCCGCGGTGCTGCCGCCCGCCCTTCCCACCCACGCCGAGTTGGCGCTGGCTGAGTCGGACGCGGCGCTCGGATCGGCGGCCCCCGCGGCCCTGACCCTCCAGTCGCACGAACCCGCCGTCGACCACCCCCCTCCGCGTCTCGCGTAGCCGACCGTACCCTTTCGATCAATCAACCGATGCGTTCTGTGCCCGGCCGCGCGCCGGACGGATCGCGGTCATAGAGCAGGCTACCAAACGGAGGACATCCGTGTTTCGACTTTCTGTGGGTCTCGCGGCCGGCGCCGTGGGTCTCGCGTTCTTCGTCGCCCGACCCGCCTCGGCCCTGGCGCAGGACCGGCCGGTGGCGCTCGGCGGTGACCAGAACCTCGAGGACCTGACCGGCGAGAGCAGCCGGCCGCTCCAGATCACCGGGTTCGGCGTCGGGACCTTCCATTTCGACGCCCGAACCCACGACAACACCTTCCAGGCCGGCAAGGTGGCGCTGTCGGCGTTTCGCGAGATCAACGACCACATCTGGTTCTTCGGGCAGCTGACGACCGCGCTGGAACAGGGTGATGCCGGCGGCGACGTGGCGACCTCGACCGAGATCGACAACCTCCTGGTGAACTTCGTGATGCCGGGGGCGAGCAACGTGAGCCTGAGCTTCGGCAAGCTCGACGCGCCGCTCGGGTTCGAGCGGGACGACGAGCCGCTCAACCTCCAGGCCTCCACGTCCTACAACTACGAGCTGGGGCGCCCCGGCAAGTTCGTGGGCCTGGTGGGTCGCTGGGCGATGTCGCCCAAAGCCGACCTGACCGGGGTGATCTCCAACGGGTGGGACTCGCAGGTGGATCCCAACCATGGCAAGACCGGCATGCTCCGGCTCGGGCTCCTGCCCTCGGCCAACAGCAGCCTGGGCGTGAGCGGCGTCTATGGGGTGGAGGGCGATCAGGGCGACACCCACAACCGTTACCTCATGAACGTCGACTATGCCGTCCAGCCCAAGGCGGGGTTGATCATCGCCGGGGAGGCGAACCTGGGCGGCGATCGCAACGTGCTCGAGGATGGCAGCACCGCGACCTGGAAGGGCGCCCTGCTCACCGTCTTCGGTCGGCTGGAGCGGCGCTTCGGGCTGACGTTCCGGGCCGAGGTGTTCGACGATCCTGACGGAGCGCGGAGCGGGGTGGCCCAAACCCTCCAGTCCTACACCGTGGCGCCGGTCTTCTTCCTCGGCTCCGGGCGGGAGGGGATCTTCGCCAACGTCGAGCACACGACCTTCCGCATTCCCCGCTTTCAGCTCCGCGCGGAGATGCGGCTCAACCACTCGAGCGAGCTCGCTTTTCCGACCGGCGGGGACACGCTGAGCAACTACGGGCTGGAATTCGGACTCCAGGTGGTTACCGTCTTTTGAACGGAGGCACTCAGATGGGGCTCTATAGCCTCAGGAACGCGGACTCGTCGGTCAAGCTCGGCGCCCTCCTGTTTCTGTTGGTGCTGGGGTACTCGTACGTGTTCGCCTTCCTGATGGTGCGGCATTGGGCGGGGACGACGCCGTCGGCGGTCGCGGCCACCTACGTGCCACAGCCCGGGATGGACGCGACGGCGCTGCCCGCCGAGTCCCAGGTGACCAACGCGCCGCTCGATCTCGGCAACATGACCGAAGAGAAGCACGCGGTGGACACCAACCTGCTGATCCAGGACAGTCATATCCACATCATGATCTACGCGATCGTGGGCGCACTCGAGACCCTGATCATTCTGGGGCTCGAGTGGTCCGCGGCGCGTCGCAATACCCTGATTCTGGGCGCGTTCGGCTTTGGCGCGCTCGACTTCGCCGGCCAGTGGCTCATGAAGGCCGGCATCCCGGGCTTCGCCTGGCTCACCATCGCGTCCGGGTGGGGCATGGCGCTGGTCTATCTCATCATCCTGGTGGCGACCGTCCGACGGATCCTGCCGGGACGCTCGTCAAGGAGGTTGGCATGACCGTGTCGTTGATTCGCCGGGCCCGTCTGGCCCTGACCCTGCCGGTCGCCGCGCTCGTCATGGGCGCCGCGGCCTGGCACATCACCCCGACCGTGGTCCTGAACAAGCAGGCCGACGTCATCAAGGCCACGCTGCCCGAGGCCCGGAGTTTCTTCGTCCGCGACGTGAAGATCGGCAAGGAAGCGCTCGCCGCGATCCACCGGGCCGCCGACTTCACGCCCGATGAGGACGAATTCAAGTTCTACTATGGCAAGACGTCCGACGGCGGCGCGGCCGGCGTGGTGTTCTTCCCCCAGGTCAACACCCAGCACGGACCGTTCGAGGTAGGGGTGACGGTCGACCCGTCCGGGACCGTGACCAAGGTGGTGGCGACCAAGGCCACCGTGGAGACCAAGCCCTGGGTCGAGAAGGCGATCAAGGCGCGTTTGCTCGACCATTTCGGCGGGATGCACCCGGGCGACGACGTCGGCGTCGCTCTCCATGGCGTGTCCAAGGCCGAGCTCGGTGCGATGCCGTACTATGTGGCCCAGGAGCTTACCAAGGCCGTGGGACGGGGGTTGGCCCTCTATCAGGCTCTTTACAAGTAGTGATTTGTGACTCGTGAGTAGTGACTAGGGAGTGAGTAGGGGGTCGTGAGTAGGGCGGGGCCGGTTCCGGTCCCGCTCCTTTCGCGTGTCCCAACTCACGCTCCCCCCTCCCCACGCACTAATCCCTACTCCCACTCCCTACTCCCTTCCCACTCACCAGTCCCCACTCCCTCCCCATTCACCAGTCCCCACTCCCTCCCCACTCACCAGTCCCCACTCCCTCCCCACTCACCAGTCCCCACTCACGAATCACTATCATGTAAGTGTTCCTGTCGGCCGGCGACCAATGAAGAGAACGGGCAGGAGGCGCCATGCCGGAAGCGAGCCACGAGTGACCGATGATCGTCCGCTGCGGGAGATCCTCAGCGAGTATGGAGCGGCGCTTTGGCGGATCGCCCGGACCTACGCGGACGACGAGGCCGACCGCGACGACCTCCACCAGGAGATCCTCTTCCAGCTCTGGCGGAGCCTCCCGTCGTTTGAGGGGCGGGCTACGCTCGGGACCTGGGTGTATCGAGTGGCGTTGAACACCGCCTTGAGCCACCGGCGGCAGTCGACCCGCCGGACGCGCCGTGAGGTCCCGGCCGATCCGGACCATGACGCGGCCGGTCCACCCTTCGGCGATGCCGATCGCGACGCGAGCTTGCTCCGGTCCTTCCTGGCCGCCTTGGGGCCCATCGATCGCTCGGTGCTGGTGCTGTACATGGAGGGGCTGACGCACCAGCAGATCAGCGACGTGGTGGGAACCAGTCCCGGGGCGATCGGGGTGCGTCTGCACCGGATCAAGCAGACCTTGTCGTCCCGCTACGTGGAGGGCTAGCCATGGAACTCGACCAGCTGCGCGAGATCTGGCTCCGCGGCGCCGTTCCGCCGCCCGCTCAGCTGGCGCCGGTTCTGGAGCGGCTCCGGGCCCTGGACCGGACAATCCGCCGCCGGGACTGGATGGAGACCGGATCGGCCTTGGCGATGATCCCGATCTTCCTCTGGGTGGCGGTCGCGGCGACCGCGACGCTGACGCGGGCCGGGGCACTGATCGTCGTCGGCGCGTGTGTCGTGATCCCGTTCCGGCTGCGAGCGGCCCGGCGACTGCCGCTCGACCGGGGTGATTCGATCGCCGGGGCGATCCGTCACGAGCTGGCCCGGGTCCGCGCCCAGGAACGCTTGCTGCGGACCGTTCTCTGGTGGTACCTGGGGCCGCTCGGCGTGGGATTGGCGCTTCTCATCGTCGGGAGTCTGCCATCGTTCTGGCCGGCGGCCGGGTCGCTGACCGTCATGGCGTGGCTCTACTGGCAGATCTGGCGGCTCAACCAGCGGGCGGTCGAACGCCAGCTCGAGCCCCGGATTCGCGAGCTCCTCTCGTGGCTGGCCGGTCTCGAGGAGGGGGCCCGCGCGAAACCTCTACCCGGAGTGGACGTATGAAGACCCTGACCATGACCATCCTGACGCTCGGACTGGCCGCCCCGCTCTGGGGCCAATGGCGGGCTCCGTCCACCGACTCGCTCGAGGCGATGCTGACCGAGCGGATTGCCCGGGGCGGGAGCACCGGCCTGGTGCTTGGCGTGCTGGAACAGGGCGCGCCCCGGGTGGTGGCCGCCGGCCTTTGGGACGGACCCGGCAGCCCGGCGCTCGACGGAGCCACCGGGTTCGAGATCGGCTCGGTCTCGAAGGTCTTCACCACCACCCTGCTCGGCGAGATGGTGGCCCGGGGCGAGGTCTCCCTCGACGACCCGATCCAGAAGTACCTGCCCGATTCCGTGCGCGCGCCCTCGAAGGACGGGAAGGCAATCACCCTGCTGGATCTGGCCACCCAGTCGTCCGGGCTCCCGCGGCTGCCCTCGAATCTCGACCTTACGAGGGCCGACAATCCCTACGCCCACTACGGCGTCCAGGAGCTCTACGCGTTTCTGTCGACCTACAGCCTCCCCCGTGAGCCCGGGGCCAGCTACGAGTACTCCAACCTCGGCGTGGGTCTCCTCGGCCACCTGTTGGCGCGGCGGCTCGGCCGGTCGTACGAAGAGGCGGTCACCGAGCGGATGCTCGATCCGCTGGGCATGCACGACACCCGGATCACGCTCACTCCCGCGCTCCGCGCCCGCCTGGTGGGCGGCCACGGGGTCGATCTCGAGCCGGTTCCGAGTTGGGACTTCGACGTGCTTGCGGGCGCGGGCGGCTGGCATTCCACCGCGGCCGACATGCTTCGCTTTCTCGGAGCCCAGCTCCACCCGCCGGCGGGGTCCCTGGGCGAGGGCATCAAGCTGGCCATCGTACCCCGGCGGAACACCGGTTCACCGGGCCTCCGGATCGGCCTGGGCTGGCACGTCGTGGTTCGCGGGGAGGACCAGATCGTCTGGCACAACGGGCAGACCGCCGGCTATCACTCCTTCATCGGCTTCCGGCCGTCGACCGGCGCCAACGTGCTGATCCTCTCCGATGCGGCAGCCGACATCGACGATCTCGGTCTCCACGTGCTCGATCCCTCGGTCCCGGTCCGCGATCTCCCTCCGGCACACCAAGTTGTCGCCGTGAGCCCCGACGTCCTCCGCCAGCTGGTCGGCAGCTACCAGTTGGCGCCGGCCTTCGCGATCGAGGTCACCCTGAACGGCGACAAGCTCTTCGCCCGGCCCACGAACCAGCCGGCGTTCCGGCTCTTTCCAGAGTCGGAGAGCCGGTTCTTCCTGAAGGGCGTGAACGCCGCGGTCAGCTTCGTTCGGGATTCGAGCGGCGCGGTGACCGGACTCGTGCTTCACCAGGGTGGACAGGACAGCCCCGGCAAGAAAGTGCGGTGAGCCGGCCGGCGCCGGTCGGACGACCGTCGTCGGAGGTTGCCGTCGTGGTGACGCTCACGGCGTTGCCCGCGCGGTCAGCACCGGCAGCGTCAGGGCCGACGCCCGGGCCCCGTCGTGGAAGACGGTCTGGTGGGCGACCTTCCAGGTGGTGTCTGTGGCGATCGGCAAGCCGGTGTTCTGATTGGGGTTGTAGTAGGGCGCGGCGCTGCTCGAGACCTCGAGTCGGATCCGGTGCCCGGGCTGGAACCGGTGTCCGATGTCGTAGAGCTCGAGGTGGAAGGTCTCGGCCCGCCCCGGTGTGAGGAGCTCCTCGCGCTCGTAGCCGTTCCGATACCGGGCGCGGCGGATCGAGATCCGGGCCCCGAGCTGGAGGGCCTGTCCGTCGGGCGCGACGTCCGAAAGGACGGCGGTGAAGTCGGTGTCCAGCGCGTCGGTGGCCGCCACGAGGTCGAGGGTGACGTCGCCCAGGAGGTCGAGGGGCTCCGTCATCGGGTCGCTGGTGTAGACCAGGACGTCGTCCCGGCGCTGCAGGCCGCGACGGTCGAGGCCCTCGTCGGCCATGGTTCCGGGTACCGGGTTATGGGGGTCGTAGTCGTAGTGGTCGGGCGGGGTCTGGTCGGGTGGGGTCCAGGTCAGGCGACCGTCGCCGATCAACGAGTTGGCCCGGCCGCCGCTCGTGAGGTACAGCTTGCGAGGCGAGGTGGCGGTCGACGGGTCGGCACTGAAGTCCCGCCACTGGTCGGCGCCGGTGAGGAAGATCCGGGCTCGGGGGAAGTCGAATCGCGGGCTGGTTCCCTTCAAGCACCAATCGAAAAAGGCGAGATGAATGGCCTTGTTGTCGACGATCGACCGGGCCGGCAGCTCGGTGTCACCGACCTTGAGGGCGCCGCCCTGGAACGTCTGAATGTGGGTCCAGGGCCCGATCATGAGAAAGTGCCGGTCGGGGTGGGGTGCGTTGGCCACGAGGCCGCGCCAGTAGAACATCGAGCCCGGTTGGTCGGCGTCGAACCACCCGGTGGTGGTGAGCGTCGGGATGTCGATCGACGCGAAATCGGCCGCGGTGAGCTCCATCCGGTGCCAGTAGGGACCTTCGGTGGGGTGTTCGAGCCAGGCCCGATAGAGCGGCATGACCCGACCGAGCACCGAATCGCTGGTGAGGATCGGTCGGTGAGCCAGGACTTTCTCCCAGTCGATGCCCGCCAGGTTCGGTCCCTGGCTGATGCGGCCGGAGGTTCCGTTGACCCAGTTCAGGGCCCACTCGTAGGCGAAGGCGCCGCCGAGGTAGGGAATCTCGTCGAACCAGCGCTCGGCGGGCGCGGTCGGCGCCATACACACCAGGTGGGGCGGATGCTCCTTGGCGGCGAGCCACTGGACGGTGCCGAGGTAGGAGAGGCCCAGGGTACCGACCTTGCCGTTGGCCCAGGGCTGAGCCGCGAGCCACTCGATGCTGTCGTAGCCGTCCTGCCCGTCGCCGGCGAAGAACTCGAACTGGCCCTCGGAGTCGCCCCGGCCGCGGGTATCCTGGACCACGAAGGCGTAGCCCCGTTCGGCGAACCACCGCGCCCATTCGGCCAGCTGGAGGCCGGTCTTGAGATAGGGCGTTCGGACCAGCAGCACCGGATACCGGCCGGGGGCCGCCGGTCGCCAGACGTCGGCGGCAAGGCGGACGCCGTCCCGCATCGGCACCATGATGCCGAACTCGGCTCGGACCGTTGGCGGTTGGGCGGGCAGGGAGGCGGCGAACGAGCTGAGCAGGAAGGGAACGAGCAGAGCGCGCATCGAAGATCTCCGGACCGCGAGGCCGAGGGAGGAAACGGGGCGGGGCCGCCACCGCCTCGCGGTGACGGCCCCGCTCAATATGTTCGGGCCCGAGGCCCGTTCCGTCAACGGCCGCCGGCGGCCTTCGGTCGCTTGACGACGGTGAGCTTGAGGGTCGACGGATACTTCTTGGAGTGGTGGACCTGGTTGTGGGCCACCACGCCCGTCACCTCGTCGTAGTTGTTTCCGCCGGTGTTCATGTTGCGGTCGAATCGAGGGAAGTTGCTGCTCGACACCTCGATCCGGATCCGGTGCCCGGCCGCGAAGTAGTTGCTGGTGGTCATCGGCTGGAAGGCCACCTTGGAGACCTCTCCCGGCGTCATCCAGGTCACCGGCTTGTCGTAGCCCTCGCGGTAGCGGGCTCGCTGGATCGTTTCGTCCAAGTTGTAAGCGGTGCCGTCGGGGTAGACGTCGAGCACTTTGACGGTGAAGTCGGTGTCCTTGGCGTCCGAGGAGACGTAGAGCGTGAAGTCGATCGGTCCGCTCACCTCGGTCCCTTCCTCGAGCGGGTCGGTGGTGTAGACCAGGATGTCGGGCCGCTCCTCCATCTGACGTTGGTCCCAGGCGCCGCCCTGGACGGCGTTTCCGGTGCAGCAGACGTTCCCGCCGTGCGAGGGGACGGGGTGCATCGGGTCGTAGCTGAAGCCGTCGGGCTGGTCGGACGATGGAGCCTTGGTGGTGAGCTGACCGTCACCGTTCCGGGTGTTGGCGTGGCCGTCGCTCGAGAGGTAGAAGGTGAGCGGCTCGGCGCCCGCCGGCGGCCAGGTGTCGGCCGTCTGCCACTTGTTGAGACCCATGGTGTAATAGCGGATCTTGGGCAGGGTGTCGAGCAGGCCGTTGTTGTCGCCCTTGAGGAAGTGGTCGAACCAACCATAGGTCAGCTCGTCGTAGTCGAGCCGGGCGTCACCGACGCTCCGCTCACCGACGACGGTGTTCTCGGTGGCGCGCTTGTACCCGCAGTGGAGCGTCGGCGCGATCACGGCGTACTGCTGATTGGCCACGTCGGGCCGGGCGGTGTTCCTGACGTGATTGTAGGTCGCCAGGTTGGGCCCGACCGAAACGTCGTACCAGGACATGAACCAGAGCCCTGGGACGTTGATGGTCATGCTGTCGTTGAAGAGGCCGCCCTTGTACCAGGCCGGGTCGTTCGGCGAGCGTTTGATCATTGCCCCGCCCGTGGCCACCGGCATGGAATCGGAGAAGATCCCGTGAGGTCCGTCGACCGCCTTGATGATGTCCATCTCGGGCAGGTGGGCCAGCCCATCCGACCAGTCGACTGGCGGGAGCTGCTGGGCCAGATCGAACGACTTGGCGGCCCGGACCAGGTCTGCTTGCGACGTGTTCTTGGGAAACATGGGCCGGACTTGATTCTGCTCGCCGTAGAGCCAGGCGATGAAGAGCATCTGGACCGCGCCGCCGCGATACCAGTTGCCCTGCTCGAAGTACGGCTTGACCCGGCCGACACCCGCGCCGAAGCCCATCGGGATGATGGCGCCGAGGGCCGGGTTGCCCTGGGCGGCCACGGCCATCTGCCACTCGGCGGTGGACGAGCAGCCGATCAGGCCGACCTTCCCGTTCGACCAGGGCTGCTTGGAGATCCAGGAGATCTCGTCGTCGCCGTCGCTCACCGGCGGACCCAGGATGTCGTAGTTACCTTCGGAGAAGAAATGGCCCCGCTCGTTCATCTCGACGTAGGCGTAACCGCGTTTCACGGCCTCGACCACGGAGGTCATGTCACGGGGCGCCCCGTTCCGAACGTCCCAGTAGTTGAAGTTGTAGGGCGTCCGGACGAAGATCGCGGGGTATCTGTCGGCGCCGGTCTTGGGGTAGTACACGTCGGCCTGCATCCGGAGGCCGTCGCGCATCGGGACCATGATCTTGCGGTCGATGTTGGCGACCTGCTCGAGCTCCTTCTCGGTATCCCAGCGGCGGGCGCGGAGCTCCGTGAGGTTCTGCTGGTTGCCGCGCTGGGCCAGGGCCGTCGCGAGGGGCGCCGCCAGAACCATGGCGCAGAGCACGAGCGATCGGGCCTTCGAAGTCATGGGGACCTCACCTTGGAGAGAGGAATGCACTCCAAAAGACGCGAAGGCCGGGCGGGTTCGCAAGGAATGGCGGCTCACGGGGCCGGCCCCGGTGTCGTGGGGCCGAGGGTAGTGCCTGGCGCATTAAGGCATCGTGAAGACTCGGCGAAGGCGTCCGGGTGACCAGCTTCGTGCAGGAGCTGATCGGCGTTCTCCACGTCGTGCTCGCGATCGTGGTCTCGGGCCATATCGTGCTCACCAAGCGGGACGTCCGGGCGGCCATCGGCTGGACCGGCCTGGTCTGGCTGGCGCCGATCGTGGGAGCCGTCCTATATGGCCTGCTCGGCATCAACCGGATCCGGCGGCAGGCGGTGCGGATCCGGGGCCGGGCGGCGCTGGCGGAGCGCTACACCGCGGAGCTGGCCGTCTATCGGACGGACGAAGCCCTGCTGCCGGAGGCCACGCCCCAGTCGATCCGGTCGCTCGCTACCCTGGTGGGAACGGCCACCGGCCAGCGCCTCACCCCGGGCAACGCGGTGGACCTCCTGGTGAACGGCGACGAAGGCTACCCCGCGATGCTCGAGGCGATCGAGCAGGCGAAGTACAGCGTGGCGCTGGCCACCTACATCTTCGACCGGGGCGTCGCCGGCGACCGGTTCGTGGAAGCGCTCGCGAGCGCGGTCGCTCGGGGGGTTGGGGTCCGGGTCCTGATCGATGGCGTCGGCGCCCGCTACAGCCGCCCGCCGATCACCCGGGCGCTCCGCCAACGGCAGGTGCCGGTGGCCCGCTTCCTTCCGCCCGCGATCCCGGTCCTCCACCCGTACTTCAATCTCCGCAACCACCGGAAGATCATGGTGGTCGACGGCACCACGGCCTTCTGCGGCGGGCTGAACATTCGCGACGGGTGTCTCCTGGAACGCTCGCCCAAGGGGGCGACCCAGGACGTCCACTTCCGGCTCGGGGGGCCGGTGGTGCGACAGCTGATGAGCGCCTTCGCGGTCGACTGGGGCTTCGCGGCCCGCGAGGCGTTGGATGGCGAGGCCTGGTTCCCGCCACTCGAGCCACGGGGAACGGTGGCCGCGCGAGGCATTCCGGATGGCCCGGACGAAGACTTCGAAACCCTGTTGCAGACCCTGCTCGGCGCCCTGTCGCAGGCCACCCGCACGATCCGCCTGGCCACCCCCTACTTCCTGCCGGACGGCCCGCTGGTGGCCGCTTTCCGGACTGCGGCGCTCAGGGGCGTCCGGGTGGAGATCGTCCTGCCGGAGCAGGGAAACCTCCGGCTGGTGCAGTGGGCGATGATGGGCCAGCTCCGGCAGATCGTCGACACCGGCTGCCGGGTGTACCTCTCCCCGCCGCCCTTCGATCACTCCAAGGTGTTCGTGGTGGATGGGGCCTGGTCGTTGATTGGGTCGGCCAATTGGGACCCGCGGAGCCTCCGCCTCAACTTCGAGTACGGGGTGGAGTGTTACTCGACCGAGCTGGCCTCCCGGCTCGACGCGCTGCTCGACCGGAAGATCGGGGCGTCCCGTCCGGTGACGCGGGACGATCTGGACCGGCGACCGTTGGCCGTGCAGCTTCGCGATGGGGTTGCCCGGCTGGCCCAGCCCTACCTCTGAGCGCTCCCGGCGTCAGCTCTGGCGCTTGAAGGCGGCGCAGGGGTCCTCGCGCTCCACCCGCGGCGTCACCACCACGAGGTCATAGGCGCGGCGCTCGGTGGCGGCCGGCAGGTTGCCGCGCTCGTCGCGCTCCAGGAATCCGACCACGAGCATCTTCCGCTCCGGCGCCACGATCCGGAGCATCCGGGGCACCCCCATGTCGGCCCGGACGTGCCCGTTGCCGGCGATCAGCCAGGCGGGGCCGGTCGCGACGGCGGCGAGCAGGGCCCGGGTCATCGAGGCGTCGCGGGCCTCCTGCGCGGCCCGCATGCCCGGAAGCATCGAGGGTGGCAGCTGGCCGCAGTGCCCCTCGATCAGCTCGCGGTCGATCTCCGCCCGGGCCACGCTGTCCAGCGGGGTCCGCCCGATCAGCGCCCGGAGCGGTTCCGGGGCCGCATCGGCCCCGCCCCGGACCACCGCCCGGAGCGATTCCCGCGAGAGCCCGCTCCCCCAGATCGCCCTGGCGTGGGCCAGCGCCGCGTCGACCACCGGCCGGTGCAGGGGCCATCGCCATCCGGTCCGATCGAACCCGTTCCGGTCGAGCCAGTCCGTCTCGGATTCGCCGGCGGCCGGCGGCGCGATCGGGCCGTCGGCCTCGGCGAACTGCTCGAACACCACGGCCGGGTGCCGCTGGCCGAACGCGGTGATCAACTCACCCCGAAGCCGGTGGTGGAGGGCATCGTCGTGGAACTCGCCGAGGAGGACGAGGTCGGCGGCCGCGAGGCGGCCGGTCAAGTCGGCGGTCGACACGGGCCGACCGGTCTGGCCGTCGACGACGATGACCGAATCGGGGAGCGAGAAGGCGACCGGAGCCGGCATCGAGCCGGGGCCGGAGCGACCACAGGCGAGCGCGGCGGCGAAGACGAGCGGGGTCCCGAAGCGGAGGGTGCGCATGGATCTCATTTCATCATCAGGGGTGCGGTCGTGAAGTTGACCTTGGCCGACACGCACCACACGGTGACCGACCGAAAGTGGCTGAAGTCGGTGCCGGCCGGCACGGTGTACGTCTGGCCCCCGGTCGGGCTCTTGAGCGGTCCCAGGCTCACGTGGTCCGCGCCGAGCACCGTACCGCTGTCGGCGGCGTCGTCCGCGGCCACCAGCCAGACCTCGAGGTTGGGACCGCCCTGGGTCGCGAAGTCGTTCGTGAATTGGAGCTCCGTGCTGATGCCCGAGACGTAGACCTGAGCCATGCCGCTGCCGGCGTGCACCACCGGATGGAAGGAGCCGGTGTAGGTCAGGAACGGCCCCGAGCCGGGGCCCATCGGGTCGTTCACGCTGCCGCCGGGTCCGCCGGAGCATCCGGCGACCGTCGCGACGAGCGCGGTGAGTGCCAAGTGTCGGTGCATCATGACCTCCTATGGCCAGGTCGGGAGCCGCCTGCTCCGGCCGGCGGGGTCGACCGCGATCTCGCCGAGCCGACCCCGGTTCCGGCGGGGCCGATCCCGCGGAACACCAGACCGCTCAAGGTGGCGGCGGAGGGTGAACGCGAGAAGAAGGCGGACGGCGTGAGGCATGAGTCCGAGGCCGTTGGTCGATGGTTGGTTGATGGCGGTGCTTCCTATAATCGGTCTCGCCGGCCGGTCCCACAAGCGGAAACGGTTCAGGTGAGGTACTTCGGCACGCCGAGGTCGAGGCCCTTCCCGGGCAAGCTCATCAGCGACGAGGTCCCGTGCGCGACCAGCGTCCCGCCCTCGGTCATGACCCGGGCCTCGGCGTAGCTGACGGTGCGTCCCGGGCGGATCAGTATTCCTTCCGCGACCAGTGTCCCGGAGACCGCCGGCTCCAGGTAGTTGAGCTTGAGGTCGACGTTCACCAGTCCCGCGTCGGCGGGGATCGTTCCGAACGCGGCCCAGAAGGTGGCGGTGTCGATCAGGGTGGAGATCACCCCGCCGTGGACGATCCCGAACGGCTGGAGGTGATGACGTTGGATCGGGAGCTCCACCCGGGCGCTGTCCGCCCGCACCGAGACGAGGCGGAATCCCAGATGGCAAGGAAACGGGCTCCCGTTCACGGCCGGGTAGAGGCGGTCGAGGTAGGCGGGGTTGAGCTCGGACATCCAGGGCTCCGATCGAGGGCGTCGCTTGTCGCATTTGGCAATCTAGCGGCCCCGGGGTCATCCCTCCGGCAGCCGCCGGGTGCGGCTGGAGTCTGAAACCGCCCGAGTCGTCGAGCCGCCGGAGCGCTGGCCCCGCGACCTTGGGCGACCGATACCGTGCAGAGGATCCTGCGGGGCGAGCGGCCCGGAGTTGCTTGCCGCCGAAAGCCGAGCTAAGCTGGCTGTTGGCACAACCACGCCGGGGTCTCCCCTGTCTGGCCCGTCCTCTGCCTCCGACCCTCGCTAGTGAACTCGACCACATCAGCCCGGCAACGCCTTCGATATCCTGCTCGACCGCGGTCGGGGGAGCGGGCATCCGGCGATTCTCCGGTGACGGCGGCCGAGCTCTGCGAAGCCTGTGAGCAGGCCCGCAGCGAATGACCCGGCCCAAGGGGAGAGTGACGATGGTGCCTGTACCACCTGCGATCGAAGCCATTGCCCGCTCTGCTCGCTCAGGTGCGCGAGTTCGCGGCAGGTTCCGCACCCAGGCCGGCACGCTGTCGGTGGCGTACGTCTCGGAGCCGGGAGGCGGGAGCGGTGCCGCGTCCGGCGCGAAGCCGGCCGCGGCGTCGGTCGCTCGGGCCGGAGCGCCCCGAATTCGTGTCTCCGGCCCCGGGTCCCGGGCCTCGCCGCCGTCGCCGCCGGCCGGACCAGTCGGATCCCGCCGCCCCGGACCGGTCGTGATCGGTGTGGTCGTGTTCGCGGTCGCGATCGTGGCCGGCTACCTCCTCGTCCGACGCTAGCGAGGCCGCGTGGAGCTGGAGCTCGTCACCGCCCCTACCACCTGGGCCGCTTTTCTCGGCCGATTGGTCGCCGCGACTCTGCTCGGTGCCGGTCTCGGCCTCGATCGGGAGCTGAGCGACAAGCCGGCCGGTCTCCGGACCCATGCGCTGGTGGCGCTCGGGGCGGCGCTCTTCTCCCTGGTGCCGCTCCAACTGATGGCTCCGGGCGGAGCGGTCGATCTGGCCGCGGTGAGCCGGGTGGTGCAGGGGGTCGTGGCCGGGGTGGGGTTCATCGGCGCCGGCGTGATCCTCCATCAGGAAGACGGCCGCCGGGTCCACGGCCTCACCACCGCCGCGTCGATCTGGCTGGCGGCCGCGCTCGGGGTGGCCGCCGCGCTCGGCCTCTGGCGGGTCGGCATCCTGGTCCTCGTGCTGGCGCTGCTGCTGCTTTCCCTCGGGGCCCGGCTGGAGCAGGCCATCCACCGCTGGCGGTCGAAGGAGTAAGGCCCGGGCGCGCCTAGCGGCGGTGGGCCCAGAGCTGCTGGAGGGCGCGGACCAGCTCCTGTCCGATCACGGCGGCCCGTCGCGCGATGGCGGGCAGGTGGGGCGCGATTCCGAAGAACCAGTGGACGAAAGCGATGGCCGCGGCGGTGAACGCCAGACTCATGCCCGTCAAGAAGATCGCCGCCGCGACCATCATCACCAGCGCCGCCGCCATCACCAGATAGACCACCGCCATCAGGACCGCGACCAGTGGGGTCCACCAGTGGAGGCTCCAGTGCGGTGCCCGGACCGGCGCCGCCTTGGCTCCCGTGGCCTCGAGCCGGCGGATCCGGCGGTCGATCCGAGGATGGAGCCCGCCCGGGATGGTCGGCCCGCTGCCCCCCCCGGACGACCCGCCCCAGACCACGAACAGGAGGCGGCTCGACCGGCCGGCCGGGAAGCCGCCTTCATTGGCCAGCTTCTGGAGCGCGCCGGCCATCCCGTCGGGGTTCCGGGTCAGCTGCACCGCGCAGGCATCGGCCAGGTACCTCCGGGTCCGCCAGAGCGCGCCCAGGGCCGGGCCCACGATCAGCATGGTCCCGACCGTGACCAGCACCTGGACGGTCAGGCCCACGATGATGAACGGGAACCGCCAGAGCCCCAACACGGTCCGGACCTCGTCGGCCTCGCCCACGGTCTTCCCATCGTCGTCGCTGGCCAGGAGGTCGGCCACCTGCTCCAGCTCGGCCTGGTCGCGGAGCACCAGTCCTTTGACCGCCCGCCACGCATTCCGCCGCGCGGTCCGCGAGGAGGGTGCCTGGAGCAGGACGGTCAGGAGGGCGTACGTCTGGAACACGGCCAGCAGCAGCCAGGCGATCTCCAGATCGCCGTTTCCGATCGACCCGACCAGATGCCCGATCACGGCTTGGGTCTGGTCCCGGCTCAGCTCCTCCAGGAGGCCCCGGGTTACGACGATCGTGGCGTCGTCGCGATTCCGGCCGATGGCGGCGGCGTTGGGGGTCGCCACGTCGAGGAGCATCACCCGGGGCCGGCGGAGCCCACCGGCGATGCCCATCTCCTCCACCAGGTTGACCAGCTGGCGTTCCTCCAGGCGGTCCTCCTGCGGGGGTCGAGCGCCGATCCGGGTCAGGACCCCGCCCACGCCGACCCGATGGAGCAGCGCCCGGACCCAGAGCCAGGCCACGACCGAGAGGGCGATGCCGGGAAGGACGAGGGCCATTCCCAGCAGGCCGAGTGCGCGGAGGTCCAGCAACCGCCAGTTGCCGGCCTGAATGGCCCGGTCGATCTGGTGGGCCACGGTCGGCAGGAAGCGGCCGGCCTGATCCACCAGGTGCCAGAAGGCCGCCGGGAGCGGGGTCGCGAGCTGGATCAGGTGGGCCACCGTGAGGGTGACCAGGTAGAGCAGGGGGGAAACCACCAGACTCACCGGAATGCCGGCGAGGGCCACGGCGAGCGCGGACGCCACCGCGAAATGGTGGGTCCGGCGTCGACGGCGAGCCTGTTCCTCGAAGAAGGTGGTGCGGTCGGCCGGGCCGAGGGGCGCGGGCGACTGGGGTTCGGTCATGGGGCGGCCGTGGGCCGGGATGCCGCTGAATATGCCGGGTGGAGCGGGGTCGAGGAAGACCAAACGGCCGCCGGCGTCCTGGCGACGGGCTCAGCCGACCTCGGGATCGCCGCTCTTGGGCGCTGGGAACGGGAACCGGTGGACCTCGAGGTTCACCTGGAACTCGTAGTCGGACCGCTCCTGGGGCGGGTTGATCCGTCGAGCCAGGTTGTTGCCGCTGCCTACCCCGGTAAAGGGTTGCGCCACCAGCCGCATCCGGATGGGCTTGCCGCCGTTGGCGTCGGCCAGCTTGAGCAGCTCCCCGGCGGTCCCCCGCCCCAGCGGATTCGGCACGATCAACGCCCCACTCGGCTCCCGCCCGAGCGTGCCCCGCCCCCGGTCGATGAATTCGACCCAGCCCATGGGCTCGTCGTGGCGATTGACCACCGGGGTGGGGTGGATGAACATCGTTCGGGCGATGGCCGACACCCGCTTGCTCTCTTCGACGCCGGTCTTCTGCTCGTTGTCGATGTCCTCGTGCCAGACCGGGAAGTATCGCTCGCCGATGAGGTCGTCGGTGACCTTCAGGAACTCCTCGATCCCGTCGAGCACGTCGAGGATGCCGGTCAGCCGGCGGTCCAGGGCGGCCAGGGCCGCCTGGATCCCGTCCGGCGTGTCGGGGAGCCCGTCCACCAGGGCGTCCATCTGCTTCTGCAGCTCGGCCAGGGCCCGGGGGTCGGTGCCCTTCTTCCGCTCCTCGTCGATTTGCTTCTGGATCTCCGCCTTGATCCTCGCCTTGGGATCCTTGACGGTCTGCCCCGCCTTCCGGAGGTCGTTGACGGTCTTGCGAACGTCGTCGATGACCCCCTGCAGCCGCCGCTTGGTGTCGTCGTCGACGTTGAGGAGCAGTCCTCCCACGAAGAGCCGCCGACCCGCGAGCGTGTCGCCCTCCATGAACTCGCCGAAGCCGTGGAACCAAATTCCCCCGGCGACGATCGAGACGGGAGCCTCCTTGGGCAGGAAGAGGCGAACCCGGTGGATCGATCGGGAGCCCGGAGGCGGGAAGTCGGCCGGGGGCTCGTCCGGCTCTTCCTCCACGTCCTCGGTCAGGATGTTCCACCGCCCGTTGATCGCGGTCATGAGCCGGACCGGCCCGGACTGGCTGTAGAATCTCGGGAACCGGATGTCGGCGTCGATCAGGACCAGATCCTTCAGCTCCTCGCCGGTCGGGTCGTGCCAGCCGAGCGCGATGTCCAGCCCGACCATCTCCCGAGCTTGCGGGTCGGCGGCCGGCAGCTGACTCAGCGGGATGGTGATCTTCACCTGCTGGGGCCGCTCGGTCGGCTTCGAGGGGCGGAGCAGCTCGATCTTGGGCTCGATCGCGACCGCTTTGAGTCCCTCGGCGAATTGGGGCACCTTGTCGCCCACCGCGAACGGTGCGGCCCGCACCTGGACCAGCAGGCGCGGCCGGATCACCAGCGTGTTGAAGGCGAAGTCGATGGTGGATCCCACCGGGTAGGCGCTCCGCCCTTCGGCGTGCGGTGGGAGGTCGACCACGAACTCATAGTCGCGATCGCGCAGGGTGATGTGGGGCTGTCCCGGCGGGCCCTTCCGACCCGGCACGACGTGAAAGTCGCGAAAGCCTCCCTCGGAGCTGGCGAAGAAAAAGAAGCGGACCGCTTCGACGGTGCTCTCGTTCTCCGGAAACTTGACTCCCTCGTACCGGGCGGCCGCGAACGCCTTGATCGGGCTGATCTGGCTGGGGTAGATCTCGGTCTTGTCGGCCGCGGTGGCGCGCATGCAGTCGTAGCTCCACCGCCCGGCGGCCCAGAAGTAGTCGCCCGCCATCGGCCAATACGGCCACAAGCCGGAGAAGTGGGCCCCGTGAAAGCCGCCGTCGCCCGGTGGCTTGGTGATCGCGCCCACGTCGAACAGGCACTCGAGGGCCCCGCGGTCCGGATCGTCGGTGCTGGGTCGCTGCTGGCCGTAGATCCGGAGCGCCCGCTCGAAGAGGGGTGCGTTGATGTTGGTGTCGATCCGGTCGATGAAGCCGTTCTCCGCCGGATCGGGAATGTTGCCCCGGCCGATCAGGTAGTCGAAACCGGGAGTCGGCAGGACATGAAAGGCCCAATGCCGGAAGTGGCTCCACTGGGTGAACACGACGTCGTTGTGGAGGGCGTAGCTCGCCGTGAGGAACCCCTCGACCTCTCGCTCTTCCTCCTTGTCGACCGTCCGCGGCGTCCCGTCTTCCTCGTAGCGGAACTCGGCCCGGTAGCCCCGTCGGGCCACCGGGACCCAGGCGGGAATGGCGCGCATCAGCCGGGCGAAGAGGGCGCCCTCGACGCTGGAGCTGGCCAGCTTGGCGAGCGCGGCGAAGAGCTCTTCCAGCGGGCTCTTGCCGGTCAGGGTCTTGAAGAACGCGTCGACCAGGAACGCGGCCTGGCCGACCAGCGGGATCGCGAGCAGTGCCGACTTGAGCAGCTTGGTGGTTAGCCGGGCGAAGTGCTCCAGGAAGCCGCTCGCGGCGAAGGCCTCCGGACCGCGAGCGCCGGATTCCTTGGCGAGTCCCGACGGTCGTCGCTTGTTGCCGATCCGACGCTGGTTGCCGTCGACGGCGACATCGTACCGTGGGGCGTTGATCCGGTGGAACGAGCGCCGGGCGGTCTCGGTACGACGCGCCCCCACGTCGTCGGCGACGGGCTTGGCGTCGTTGGGGAAATGGGGGACGGTCACGACCCGTGCGCCTTGATCAGGGCGTCGGTGGTCGCCTGGTCGAGCGTGCCGGACTCGTCGAGGTCGTGGTCGCGCTGGAACTGCTTCAGAAAGGCCCGACGCTGGTCGTTGGTCCAGTTCCCGAAGGCGTCGCCCCCGGTGTCGTCGCTGCCGTAGCCGAGATTGAAGAGACGCTGGAGGGCACCGAGCCGGCGATCCGCGTCAGTCACCGGAGCGGGATCGTCGTCGAAGTCCGGATCGAACCCCAGCGAGCTCTCGTCTCGGACCCGGATCGGGCGGAGCTTGCTGCCGTCGAGACGGAGCACCAGGAACTGATCCTCGTCCTCGAACCGCTCCGAGTCGGAGGTCGGCTTCGCCGCCGGGGCCGGATCGCCGGGTTTGGCCGGGGCCGGGGGGGGAGCCAGGGCGGCGAACGCGTCGATCTTGAGGGTGATCGGGACGTTCGGGTCGAAGAACGGGAGGCCGATCATGCCCTCAGCGGTGGTCCGACCGCGGACCGACGGGGCGTCGGACGACGACCCGATCAGGGCCACGTAGCGGCGGTTGGCCAGCGGGATCTTCTTGTTCGACTTGTTGGTCCCACCGGACTGAATCGGGGTCGGGGCGTCGATCAGGATCCGGAGCCCCCACATCTTGAGGTCACGCTCGCAGGGGGAATGGGCCGCGATGCCGTGATAGAACCGGCATCCGAACGTCGTCTCCTCGTTGCCCAGCTTCTGCTCGAGCACGGGGCTCCGCGGGTCGAGCTCGCGGGCCTCCGGCCGAACCTCGCGTCCGAATCGCCGGGGATGGACCACGAAGAGCTTCTTCCGTCGGTCGGTGCCGTCCGACCACTGGCGGGCCTCACACCGTCCCGGTCCCATCTGCGCCGTGGGGCAAGGCCAGCGCTCGGGATCGATCGCGGAGCCCGGAGCGAAGAAGTAGATCACCACCCGCCGGTTGTTCTCGTTCTTGAGGTCGCGCGCTTGCTTGGTCTCCGGCGACTTGTCTTTGTCGAAGCGGTCCTGGTCCTGCTTCTTGAGCAAGAGCTGGGGATTGAACTTGCTGCAGCCCTGCAGGGTCCCGCGCTGCTTGCCCTTCCCCAGAAAGTCGTCGGTCGTGACCGCCGGGAAGGTCGCCTTGCCGTCGGAGCCGCTCCGGAGAAAATCCATGTACCGCTCGAACAGCGCGAGCCGGACGGCCGCGTTGTTGACCGACGCGCCGGGTGGAAGGCCGAGCAGCTGCCGAAGGGCGTCGCGCGTTTCGGGCGCGAGGCCGGGGGTTGGCTCGCCCGGCTGGAGGCCGAGGCCGGTGAGCATGATCTCGATCGCGCCGTGCTTGGCCCAATCGTCGCCGCTGGCGCCCTGCTGATGCCGGAAGAGATCATCCCAGATCGCCGGGTCGCGTACCAGCACGGCGAAGATCGCCCGGGCGCGCCGCTCGCTCAGAAACTGGTTGTACTCGACCGGTCCTTCGGGGTCGGTGTGCCCGAACATTGACATGGGCGACCCCGGATGACGGCCGATCAGGCCGGCCAGGGAGGTGAAGCCGTCGCGCGCCTGGGGGAGCACCACCGACGAGTCGAAGTCGAAGTTGTACTCCTTGAGATTGGCGCAGGCGACGACCACCAGCGGGCGGCGAATCAGGTTGGTGGCCGCGGCCCGGCTGGAGTCGGTCGGCGCCACCAGGACCGGCAAGCTCGCCCGGATGGGCTGGGTGGCGAAGATCCCGTTGGCGTTTTCCTCCACCATGTCGGGAATGTTGATCGTGCTGGCCATCAGGGCACCTTCTCGCTCTTGAGCAGGTCGCCGTGCTCGTGGGCGATCCGGTTGAAGGTCGCGGGATCGTCGATCCGCCCGGTGGCCTTCAGGCCGTGGTCGGCCTGGAACTCCTCGATCGCCCAGTGGAGCTGATCGAGGTCCTTCTCGGAGAAGCCCGCGAAGTAGCCCATGTTGTTGAGCCGGGCCTGCTGACCCCGGATCGTGTTGGCGGCCTCCAGAACCCCGATCAGAACCTTGATTGTTCCGATCACGGCGGAGGCCGGGTCCTCGTTCTCATGGACGGTGAGCTCGCCCTCGAAGGCGAAGTCGGGAATCTCCTTGGCGATCTCTCCCTGGGCCGAGGTCACGTCGTCGATCGGGTCGGCCGGGCTGGTTCCGCCCGCCGGATCGTGCTCCGCGACGACCAGGCGGTAGGCCCGCGTGGCGAGCGGTTGCTGGTCGGTGTCCTGGAGGCGGAGGTTGAGGAGGAGCCCGCTCTCGGCCACCGTGAAGGTGGTGAACTGGTTGGTGGCGCCGCTGGTCTGCTTCGGCTCGAGGGCGGGGATCGTGACGACATCGCCTTCGGCCAGGGTGGCCGGGTTGACCCGCTTGGCCAGGAGAAATCGGTTCGCCGGTTCGTCGGTGAGCGCCCGAACGGTTCGGAATCCCCGTTCGCGGGCCAGGCGGAACAGGTGGTCGCCCGGGGCGATGGTGTGCTCGTCGGCCATCGGCCCCTCAGTGGTGAGGATGGGTTGGCTGGGTCCGGATCTCGGCGTCGCGCGGACCGATCCGGATCGAGCGGTCGTCGGGTGCGCCGGGGCGATTCGAAATCATCCCGTAGTCCGTCCCAGGGGCCAGGACGGGATCCCCGGTCGTCGTCCGGGAACGGCTGAAATCTCGGGCGGAGCCTGCACCCTGTCCAGCGCCTTGCACCCGGGCCGGGCCAAGGGCTTGCCCCCCGATCGACCGATCCGTACCATTTGCCTCCGATCTCATGCCAGACAATACCCCCCATTGCGTCGAGCTCCGGCCTGCCGGGGCCTGGACCGCGGACGATGCCGCCGGTTTCGCTCGGGTCGTCGGAGCCTTCGGCGACGCCGCCGCGAGCGTCACGGTCGACGGGGACGGGCCCGAGACTGAGGTGGAGATCGCGTTCGCCACCACGGCGGCGGCCACCAAGTTCTTCCAAGACATCGGGGCGGCCAAGGCCGCGGTCCGCGACCAGCTCCTGGTCCGAGCCGGATCCCTCCGCCTGCTCACCATCCGCCATCCCGATCAGATGGCCAACTTCACCGTCGAGTATTCGGCTCCCTACGCCGACGCCAACGACCTCGAGCTCGTGTTCCAGCTCCTGCTCGCCACCGACGACCTGGTGAGCAGCGCCCGGGTGAGTAGGCTATTTCCGCTTGACTCCCAGGGGCCGGTCCGGCTGCGATCCCGGTTGGAATCCTCGCCAACCGGACCGGTCTGGGACCTCCGCGTCTGGCGGGACGTCCCGCCCCTGAACCGGTTTACCGGCCAGCGATCCTTCCATTCCACTGCGCCCACGCCCTTCCCTCCGTGGCCGTCGATCCGTTGGGCCGCGGACGACTAGAAACCGAGATCGAACGCCTCCTCGAACCCGCTGTTTAGCAGTGCATGGGTGAACATCGTCCCGGGGATCGCCTCATGGACGGTGCCCCAGAAGGCGAACCCCTGGGCCACCTCCTTGGACGCACCCTCTCGGCGTGCCGCGGCGATCCACGAGCTCCCCTCCATCAGGGCGACGCTTCGCCGACCGTCGGGAGTGCTCTGGAGCCCAGGCGACAGCGTGAAACCGCCGGCCCCGATCACTCTCAGGAACTCGGCGTGCCGGGCCCCCAGGTACACCCGGATCCGCTTGTCAGCGGCCTGGCCGGTCCGTGACCAGGCGATCACCGCGTTCACCAACGCTTCGTCGTTCATTCTCGGATCCATCAGGTACAGCTCGCGAACCAGGTTGGCCAGGAACGGGTGCCGCTGGTTCTTCTGGAGGAACGCATTCAAGTGGATCCCGGCGCCGTTGCTGTAGGCGGACAGCGCCACCCGGCCCAGCTGCGGCGGTGGGCTGTCGTCGGCCCGGTGATAGAAGAAGGTCTGGATCTCCCGCAGCACCTGCTCCATCACGGTGGCGTCCGCGAGGGGCCCGAGATGATTCCCCAACCGGGCGATGGGCACCACGACGACCGCGGCCTTGGCCGCGGCCGCGACTTGGGTGGTGAGGCCCTTGGATCCGTTGGGCGCCACCAGGGGGTCGCTCTCGTGAAACAGATTGCGGAACCCGACCGAGTACAGATAGCGCGGGCCGGGATATGGCTGCCCTCCGTAGTAGTCGACGTTCTGACCGTGATCCGGGTGGATGTAGACCAGGAACGGAGTCGGCGTCCCGCCCCGCAGCACTCCGGCTGACCAGGACACCGCCACCAACGGCACCGGAGCGTCCGCGATCTCCAGAATGGCGACCTCCTGAGCGAAGAACCGGACCGGCCCCTCCTCGAGCAACAGCTTGCGGTCGGCCACCAACGGGTTCCGCCCCAGATGTGATCGGGCGGGGGTACCCTGGTTCCAGCTGGCGAGCCAGTCGTCGGGGTGGTCGATCGGCTTGCCTTCGTTGATCAGCGCCAGGGCCTGATCGCTGGCGTCCCGAACTCGGGAGAGGTGGGCGACGTGGTGGATGAGGGTGGCGTTACCGAAGCCGAACGCGGCGAGAATCGAGCTGTCCTCCAGCGACGTCCGCACCGGCATCGGCCAGGCCCCCGGCTCGATCACCGGGTTCCCCTTCTCCGATCCGTCCCGAGCGAAGGTGCCGCCGTCCGGGCCGAGGGTGAACCGGCACGCCACCGGCCAGAGCTGGGACGATGTCGGCGTCGCCCGGACCAGATACTGAATCGGCCGTGGGCCGGAGGGCAGCCGGAAGAAATCCGGAACGAAAGGGATGCCGCTCCGTTCGACTGGCTGGAAGCTGACGCCGTCGTCGAGGGACACCTCGAAGGCGACGTCGCTGGTCGGGACCACCAGCCAGGTCCCATCGTCACGTCGCTGGTTGATCAGCGCCTCGAAGAGGAGAACGTCGAGCGGCTTCTTGGCCACGGCGTTACGAGGCCGGCTTCGCGGTCGACGGGGCAACGACCTCTGGAGGCGAGAACTTGTCCCGCTCCCGCAGGACGGCGCCGATCAACGCCTGGAAATCCATCCGAACCGGGGCCGCCTCCGCCTCACCAGCCGTCCGCCGCTCGATCCGATGCTCGCCCGGTCCGAAGGGCGGCTTGAGCACGATCTGGGCGGGTTGGGGTGGGGGTGGTGGCGCCCCCGGCTTGGTCTCGGGATTCAACACCGCCGAGCCCAGAAGCTTGCCGGCCGGATCGAGCACCACCAGCTCGCGCTTGCTGACCGAAGGCAAGACCGACTCCGCTCGAACCACCAGACGCCCGAACGACGAAGTCTTGCCGTGTCGCGCGGCGTCGATGGCGATTCGGTCGTAGAACCGGCAGCCGAAAGTGTCGGCGTCGCCCGGCTCCTCCCGTCGGCGCTCGCCGGGCCGGCGGCGCGCGGCGTGGTCGGACCAGAACCGCTTCCGACACGCCGCGGTCCCCTCCAGGGCCCGCGGGCAGGGCCATTTCGGGACCGAGATCTTGGTGTCGGCCGGAAAGAAGAACACCGAGACGCGCCGATTGATCGCGCCCTCTGCGTCGCGGGTCTCCTTCGCGGCGGGGTCCCGAAAGGCGGCCAGCTCCGCCTGGGAGAAGATCCGGAGCGGGTTGAACTCGCCGCATCCCTGAAAGTCGCCCCTGCCCTTGGCGTCGGCGCCCTTGCCCAGAAAGGCCCGCTTCGGGAGTCCGAAGGACTTCCCGGCGGGATCCCGGGCGAGGAGCGTCATGAAGCGCTGGAAGAGGGGGCGCCGGGTCAATCCGCTCGCCTCCGGACCGATGGCGTCGCGCATCAGCGCCAGGGAGAACTCGTGCTCTCGGCGCCAGTCGTCACCGCCGTGCGGATGGGTGAAGAGGCGGTCCCAGAGGTCGACCTCTCTCGTCAGCAGCGCATACAGTGCCATTGCGCGACGCCCGGCGAGCACTTTGTTGTAGTCGTCGTTGCCGGTGGTGTCCGTATGACCGAACACCGACAGCAAGGTGCCGGGGAGAGTCTTGACGATCGCGATCAACTCCGCCAGCTCGAGGGTCATCGACGGCAGCAGCACCGACGAGTCGAACGCGAAGTGCGCGTCGGTCAGCTCCCAGACCGCCACCGGCGCCAGCGGGGCCTTGATCGTGTTGTGCTCGGTGGCGACGTCGGTCGGCGCGACGGCGAGGAAATCCTCTGGCATTCAGCAGCCGTGCGCCTTCACCAGCGCCGCCCGGGTCACGGGGCCGACCTTGCCGTCGACGACGAGACCATGGTCGCACTGGAACTCCTCGACCGCCGAGCGGAAGCCGGGGACGTCGGGGCGGTCGGCGTCGCCGGCGCGATAGCCGAGGTTGGTGAGCCGGTCCCGGACTCCGGCCAGGGTGTCGATTGGCTGGAGGAAGCCGATCCGGGCGGTCAGCTCGGCGTCGTCGACCCGGATCGTGAGCCGGTCGTCCAGGGTCCCGACCGGCACCGCCAGCTCGCCGGGACCGCCGGGGTCCGCTGCGACCGGCTTGTCGTCGAGGCGCACCTCGGCCGGCGCCCGGTCGTCGAGCGTCCCGTCCCAGTGCTTTCGAGCCAGCCGAACGACCAGCGGGTGGAGCTCGACCCGGAAGCGATGGCGGGCCTCGGTGGCGCGGTCCACTTCGCGGAGGTTGAGTTCGGGGACGTGGACCGACTCGCCGGCGGCGAGGATGTGAGGGTTGGGTCGGCGCTGGCGGAACGCGGCGTTGGCGGCGTCGTTCCAGAGCGGGCCGTACGAGCGGAACCGATAGGTTCCCGCCACTCGGCTCAGGTGGTCCCCGGGACGAAGGGCGTGATCGGTCGGGGTTACCTTGTCGTCCGACACGGGTTACGCCTTGGTGCCCGATGCGGGATCGGCGGCTACCAGCTCGACCTCGGCCAGCAGGTGGACCCGGGGCGAATGGAGGTCACCCGGAGGCGAGCCACCTTTCTCGACGTAGGCCAGGTAGAGCTGCCAGAGATCACCGGTCTTGAAGAAGTCCGGACTCTCGGACGGCGAGGCGGTGAAGTCCCACTGCGCCGTCACCGGCTGGTCGTCCTGGGTCACTTCCCGCACGGTACATACGATGTGGTTGCCCACGCTGGCCTGGAGCCCCGACCCGAGGAACTCCCTGCCGCCCGCTTCGCAGAACATCACGAAGTCGATGGCCTCGTACTGGCTGCGGTCCGGCAGCCGCGCCACCTCGGCCTTCTTGTAGGCCAGGTTGAACGAGGTCTCCACCGTGTCGCCCACTTTCGCCTTGATCCGCTCCGCCATGTGTTCGCTCCCGGCTGATCAGCCGACGTTGCGCACGCTTACCGGTCCAACCGAGGGCCGTTGGAAACTCGCCACCCGGACCGTGACGAACCCGACCGACGGTCGCCGGAGGGATGCCACCTGAACCGTGACTGCGCCCACCGAGGGACGCTGGAGAACCACCACCTGAACTTTGACCGGGCCCACCGAGGGACGCCCGACGTGCGACGGGCGCGCCGCCACCGGTCCGACCGACGGGTGGTAGGTCGAGACCGGGACCGACGTCACGGCGTGCCCCGGGTCGCCCTTCTCCGGCTTCCAGCTGGCCGCATCGAGGTTCGGGAACGTGATCTGGCAGGTTCCGGGGTCGATCCCGCCGATTCGAGCGAAGCCCTGATCGTCGAGGAATCCCTCCCTCGGTTTCGCGCCCGGCGGCACCACCCGGTACCGCTCGTGGGGCACGGGCTTCCCCTTCTGGTCCACCAACTCGATCTCGATCCAGCTCTTCTTTTCGGGATCGCCAGTCGCCAGCAGGGGCGAGCCGGCCGCGGCCGCCATCGCCCCTTCGGCCGGACAGGTCGTGCGGGTGAAGGCGGCTCCGCTCGCTCTGGCGCCCGCCATCGTGAAGCCGGCCGGGCCCCCGGCCCCGCCGCCCGCATCGCCGATGAGCACGGTCGGGCAGCCGGGCGGCATGATGGTTCCGCCGTGCCCGGTCATGTCACCGACCCGTGCGGCGGGCTTGCCGCCGATCAGTACCGTGAACGACCCCATGGCGATCGGGGCCGGCGGGCCAACGCAGACGCAGAAATCACCCACCCGAGCCGCCGGCAAGCCGCCAATCAGCACTTGGGGCTGGCCCGGCCCAGTGATCGGGCCGCCGACGTGAGGAATGGGCACGACCGCCGGCGTCTGCATCGGGCAGACGTGCATGTCCGTCAGGCGGGCCGCGGGTTGCGACATGAGGTTCGGGCTCGGTTCCTCGAGGGGCGGTGCGGAGTCGCACTTCCGCCTCCAATCTCCATGCGACGCGGCGGGCTGTCCAGGGCGCCCGGGACCGTTCCTGGTCGCCTGGCCGAACCCGTTTCCGGCCCTTATTCTCCAGCCATGCCTGAAGTGCACCAGAGGTCGGCGTCGGTCCTGCAGGCCCGCGAGTGGGCTGACCGGGGTCGCCTCTTCGCGGTCATCGATGCCACCGGCGTCGTCGCGGTCCCTCTGAAGATGCGACAGCTGGGCGCGACCCGGGCGGTCTCGCTCTACCAGGGTCGGGCCGAGGAGGAGCTCTGGGCGATCGCCCCGTACCTGTGCAAGGTCGATCCCTTGACCTTGGACTGGATCACCGCGGATCTCTGGGCCGCGCCCTGGGGGTGTTCGCCCTCACCGACGTCTCGCTCGAGGAGCTGCGGAAGCACTTCAGACGGTTGCTGTGGTCGACGCGCCGAACGGCGAGTCCTGGTACTTCCGGTTTTACGATCCGCGGGTCCTGCCCAAGTTCCTGGCCGTCGGCACCAAGTCTCAAATCGAGGAGACCTTCGGCCCGGTGCGTGCGTTCGCGGTGACTGACCCGGACACCTACGGCCTTCAGGTCCTCGCCCCCGGTCCGGCCGCTCCGTCGGGCCGGACGCCGACCGCCGCCCCACTGGTGGTTCGCCGATGAATCTCGAGCCAGGTCAGGTCGACGCGATGGGGGGCTGCGCACCCTGTCGGTTCGAGCCGCTACCGCCGGACTCGACGCCCGCCCCGCCGGCGGATGGCCCGCCGCCCCGGTCCGTGATCATGGTGGACCCGACCAAGGCCGAAACCTTTGTCGGGATCGAGCTGCTCGATCCCGACCAGAAGCCGGTGCCCTACCAGCGATTCATCGTCACCCCTCCCGGGATGACGCCGATCGAGGGCACGCTCGACGTCAACGGTCGGGTCCGAATCGAGGGCATCAACCCTGGCACCTGCACTGTCGTCTTCCCGAACCTCGACCGGCGCGACTTCGTCTGACCGGCGGCAGGCCGGACCGAACCCGGCCCTCGAGGCCCGAACGAACAATGGGCCCGACGGGATCATCCGTCGGGCCCATTGTCCATTCGGCCTCGCCGCTCGGTTGGCTCAGAAGCTGTACTCGAAGCCCAGCGTCCAGGCCACGCCCGGCTGCAACCCGCCCTGATTGAGTGGCACCAGGGCGTTCCCCACCAGGCTGAAGCCCGGCCCCACGCTCACCTTCCCGCCGAGCGACCCCATCATCACGTTGTCCTTGCGGTTCGGGATGTTGGTCTGGTGAACCACCCGAACCGCCGCGGCCGGACCGACGCTGGCCGTGACCTCGACCGGGGGCGGAAACTCGATCTTGTTGTCGCCGATCTGCCAAGCGGTGATCAGGTCGAACGCGAGGGTCGCGCCCGGGCCCATCAGGTGATCGAAGCCCAGGGTGGCCAGGATGGCGTCGTTCTGGGAGGCGCCGCCCCGATGCAGGTAGCCGCCGTTCAAGTGGGGCGAGAAGTTGCCGGCCCGGAGCGAGCCGATGCCGAGTACGCTGTACGAGGTGGCACCCACGCCCAGGAAATCCTCCTCCTTGCCGGTCGGCAAGCGGACGTCACCGAGCAGGGCGAAGGCGCCCTTCTGGTTCGCCACCAGCGAGGCCTTGAGCCGCACCGCGATGTCCCCGATGCCCGAGGCCGAGCCCGAAGCCCCGGCGGTCGAGCGGAGCAGCGGGTTGGCCGCCGTCCCGAAGTAGTGGGGCGTCGGATTGGAGAAGGGAATGATCTGCGCTTCACTCTCGCCCGAAAGTGAGGTCCGGACTAGGGGGACCGCCACGCTCAGGTCGATGTGATCGGTCAGGCCGTAGGTCAGCACGGGCGTCACGGCCGAGACGTTGATGTTGAGTGTGGTCCTGACCTCGATCACGTCGCTCTCGAAGGCGGGTGTGTCCAGGCCGTCCCCGTTGGTGTCCTGGTGCGGGAAGGTGGTCACGAGCCCGTCCAGCGGAATCCCCCGGAGAGAGCGGTAGTCGAGCCGGTTGAAGTTCATCGCGAAGAGCATCCGGCCCCGCCCCAGGGTTTGTCCCCGCTCGGCGAAGATCGGCCCGGCCGACGTCGCGGTCCGGATCGGGAGCCCGTCGGGGCTCCGGCCCCAGATGGCGCCGCCCGACGCCGCGCTGAGCGGGATGTTCGCGATGCTGGCGCCGATGGCCTCGGTCAGGAAGCCGATCAGGTTGTTGCCGCCGGTTCGGGCCGCGGGATTGAAGTGCTCACCGTGGGTGCCGTCGACCGAGAGGCAGACCGGGTCAGTGCACCCTCCGCCGAAGCGAAAGAGGTCGGTGACCTTGTCGCGAAGGCCCTGAGCGGCCGCGGTCGAAACCGCGGCGACGGAGAGGACGAGGGTCAATGCGAAGCGGGACATCATCGAGAGCCTCTTCAGGTTAGTTGCGCGGCGCGCCCTGGGCGATCCACGCGGCAACGATCGTGAGCAGGTTGTTGGCCATGGATCCACCCGAGTGGCCGGCCCCGTTCAGGCCGCTGGGCCAGTAGAGAAGCTTGTTCTTGTTGGCGGTGCGGGTCACCGAATCACCGGGGACGACGTAGAGCTGGTTTGCGGCTCCGACCAGTGTGGCGTAGGCATTGTGGCCGGCGCGTAGGTCGGGCTGCTGGGTATTGTCGTGACAGGAGATGCACTTGTCGTTCCAGATCTCCTGGAGATCGGCGTCATGGAAGACGTTGACGAGCGCCAGGAACGTCATGGTGCCGCCGGTGATGCCGGCTCCCGCGACGGTCGCGGTCAGTCGGTTGTAGACGTTGATGGCGCTCTGTACCTGGCTCGAGTATGGATCGAGCACCCAGGCTCCAACCCGGGCGACGCCGTTGGCGTTGGTCTTGATCTGACTCGGCAGAGCAGCGCTCGAACCCTGCGTGACGAAGAAGCTCACCGAGACGTTCGGGACCGGGTTGTCGTACTGGTCGGTGACCAACACGCCCGGCAGGTCGCTCACCGGCTGCCCGAACCGGGCCGGCTGAGTCAGCGCGGAGGTCGCGACCGCCTTGGTGGGTGCCCCGGCCTGGATCATGATGGTCGACGACTGGGCGATGTCGACCCCGCTGGCGGTCGCGGTCACCACTGCGCTGCCGGACACCGTCGACGTGAGCTGGCCGGTGGTTTGGCCGGTGGCATCGGTTGGGCTGGTTGGCTGGGTCAGGGTGCCCGGTCCGGCGACCGCCAAGGTGACGGCGGCCCCGCTCACCGGGTTCCCGGCCGCGTCCTTCGCCGTCACCGTGATGACCGCGGGCGCACCTCCCGCGGTGATCGTGATCGGCGCCGCGGCCACGGTCGAGAGCGTCGCGCTCACCGACCCGGCCTCCGCCGTGGCGGTGAAGACGGCTGGCGCCGGGCCGCCGACCGCAGCCTGGGCCGTCTGAGTGCCGACTTGATTACCCAGCCGCCAAGTGGCGCTCGCCTGACCTGCCGCGTCGGTCTGGACCACCGCCCCGGACGGGAAGCTGCCGCCGGGCGTGGTCGTAGTGAAGGTGACGGTGATGTTCGAGACGGGAGCGCCGTTGGCGTCGCGCACCTCGACTGTCAGGGGCGTGGGCAAGGTGGCGCCGATCCCGCCGGTCTGGGCGTCGCCGGCGATCTTCACGATGTCGGTCGGTGCCGAGGTCACGCCCGTGACGGCGAAGGTGGTGCTGACCGGAATCCCGTTGAGGGTGGCCGAGGCGATGGTCGTGGCCGGTCCCGCCGTCGGGCCCAACGTTCGCGTCGCCGAGGCGAGACCGTCAATGTCGGTCACCGAGGTCGACGGGCTCACCGTTCCGCCTCCCGTCACGGTCCAGTTGATGGTCACGCCGGCCACCCCGTTGCCATTGCCGTCGGCAACCCGAACCACGTGCGGGGTCGCGAGGGTCGTGCCCACCAGGCCCGTGAGGTTGTCACCGGACTGTTTGGTAAGGACCGTGGCGGCGCCGGAGGTGCCGGACGCGGTAAAGACGACGGGGCTGCCCTGAAGGCCGGTCGCCGAGGCCGTCACGGTATTCGCCCCGGCGGTCGGGCTCAGCCGCCAGGAGGTCAGGGTTGCTAACCCGGTCTGCCCAGCGCTGGTGAGGGTGCCGGTCGGGGTGATCGACCCGCCGGCGCTCACCCCGAAGGATACGGCGAAGCCACTGACTGGATTCCCCGACTGGTCGATCACTCGAACGCTCGGCGGCTCCGCCACCAGCGTCCCGACCGCCGCCGCCTGCAGCACCGACGACACGGCCTCGACCGCCGTCGCCGGACCGGCGGTCAGCGTGACCGGTCCGGTGGTCGCCGTGGTCAGATTGGGCGACGAAAACGTCAGGGTGTAAGTCCCGATCGTCCCCAGGAGGCCGAGGTCCGTGAACCGGGCGACGCCCTGGGCGTCGGTCGCGACGGCCAGCGTGCCTTGCAGCTGGCTCCCGGCCTCGGTCACCGCCGCGGTGATCACCACGCCGGCCACCGGCGCGTTCGCGCCCGCCGAGTTCCGGAGCTGGAGCACGGGTTGCTGGGCCAGGAGGGAGCCGTTTCCAACCTGCCCCGACGGTTGGGTGACGATCGCGATCGACGAGGCCGGGGGAGGCTGGACTTGCAGGGTGACGGTGATCTCGACGAAGCCGATGCCGTTGTCGTTGCGGGCGTTCTGGGCGCTCAGCTTGACGATGGCCTGATAGCCACCTTCCGCCAGGCTGCCCGGTGTGGCCTGAAGGGTCAGCGTGGCGGGTTGATCGCGAGTCGCCGTTGGTCGATCGATGGTCGCGGTGAGCCAGTTGCCGGGCTGCCCTTCGGCGTAGCTCACCACGGCCGCGAGCCCCTGGAGCGTCCCATCGGTCGCGTTGACGATCGTGATGTTCTCACTCGAGGCCCCGCCGCCCACGTTGGTGGCGATGGTCACGGCCGTATTGGAAACCGAGAACGACGGCGGCAGCGAGAGACTGGTCTCGAGGGCGCAGCCGGCCACGACGACGATCGGAAAGGCGGCCGCAAGGAGTCGCCCAGGGAGGCGCACGATCATGGTATGAAGCTCGCCGGATGTGGATCGGGGGGGCCGCTGGGATGGCCGCGGTGACGTACCGTTCACAATTGGCCTCGTAAGGCTCCAGTTGTCAAGCGCCTATAGGGGTCTCACCAGGCAAGGCGACGAGCAGGCGCCAATTCCCTCATCGCGGCTTGGCTGCCGCGGAGTCATGGATCGCGCGGGCCTTGGCCATGGCGTAGTCGATCAGGTTGTCGCCCAGCCGGGTCGGATCGGGCTTCGCGTTGTAGAAATCGAAGCGAGTGCAGGTCAGGATCATCCAGCCCTTGCCGTAGCCCGCTTCCACGATCAACGCGTTCTTGCCCTTGGTCGGCTTGGCCAGCACGGTCCACTGCTTGCCGGGCTCGGTGAACGAGCAATTGCCCACGTAGGGACCATTCGAATCGGCAAAATCTTGCAGCTTGTCGTCCTTGAAGCCGTCGAAGAGCGGATGCTTCCGGTCTTCGATCTTGCCCTCGCGGACGTAGTCCCCGATGAAGATGTCGTAGGGAGAAAACGCCCGGGTGAACCCGTCGGGTTTCGGGTTGATCACCACCAGGACCCCGCCCTTGGCCACGTACCGTTGGAAGGCCGGTCCGTTCAGGTCGGTGAGCCGGAACAGATTGTCGACGATCAGGATGTCGTACCCGTTCAGATCGCCGCTCGGGGTCTTTTCGGTGACGGTGTCGAACGGGATCCGGCGGGCCTCGAGCATGGTCGAGGCGAACGAGCCGAGCGGCCCGCTGATGACGCCGATCCGGATCGAGTCGGTGGCGGCCGGCGGGATGCCTGCGGGCGCGGGCCCGGGGATGGCGATGAAGGCTCCAACCAAGAGCGACCAGAGCATGGGGACACCTCCGGAAAAGGGGGCTCGGAAGGAACATGGGCGGCCCCGCGACGGCTGCCAAGTCGCTTGTCGGCCCGCGACTTGCGCGGGTAAGAGGATATCCTACCTTCCCCAGTTACCCTGGGTTTCGAATCGAGCGCGGCAATGATCGGAGACGGCGGGCCCACCCAGTTCAATGTCGCGGCCGGCGGGGGCGACCCGCTGGACCGCTTGCTGGCTCAGGTTCGCGAGGCCGCCGCCGGCGTGTACGACATCCTGGGTGAGATGGGCCGGAGCAAGAGCGGCAACGTCGTCTACCTCGCTCGCGAGAACGAGACGACCCACCTCGTCGTGCTCAAGCTGCAGCGAAACCCCTCGGGCGCCGCCGGTGACGACTACACGCTCGAAGTGGTCCGAACCCTCGACGGCTCCCTGCCGGGGGTCGAAAGCCGGTGTCCGGAGTGCAAGGCCGAGCTCTCGGACTGGGAGCGTTTCTGTTACCGGTGCGGAGCCGACCTGTCAGGCGGGGTCCAGGCGCCTTCGGCGGAGGACAAGGCCGGCCTCCTCGAGGCCGTCAAGGAGGCCACCTCCGGTTCCTATGAGATTCTAGGCCAGATGGACCGTGCGGAAGGCGGTGGCACGGTCTTCTTCGCGAAGGACCTGGCTCGGGACGGCAAGCTGGTGGCCCTGAGGCTTCGCCGCGAGGAGACCACCGACGCCTCGCAAGCCGCCTATTCGATCGGTGAGACGCAGGTGATGCGCCCGCTGGCGGCCGAGCTGGGGAAGACCCAGGTGCTCGGGGCCGCGCCGCCGCCGATGCCGCCCCCGGTCGCCTCCGGCCCGGCTTCGCCGCCGCCTCCCGCACCGGCCAAGCCCGCGGCCCCGCGTGCGGCGCGTCCCGCCGGCGGCCGGTCGCTGCCTCGATTCCAGCTGTCGCGGAAGGCGATGTTCGGGATCGGGGGCGGGGTGCTCCTGGTGCTGATCCTGGCGCTGGTCTTCCGGGGCGGCGACGAGCCGATTCCAGCCCCGGCGCCCCCCGCCGTCGACAGCACCATGCCGGTCGTAGTGACCCCGCCGCCCGACCCGCTCGGCGGACTGACCGACTCCACCCTGACGGAGCCGCCTGCTCCGGAGCCTCCGCCGCCGGCCACCTCCTCGACCCGCGGCACCGTGGCGCTGGGGTTGGCCCTCCCGGCCGGCGCGGATTTCCGGATCGACGGGTCGCCGGTCCGGGGGCGCTCGACCGAGGTTGAGGCGGGGACCCATCGACTGTCGCTCTCGGTACGGGGCTTCGAGTCGATGACCTCCACCGTCACGGTCCGGGCGGGGCAGACGTTCAGCTGGCGCCCCACGCTCCGCCAAGTGGTGGCCGACCAGCCGGCCCCGAAGCCCGCGCCCGCGCCGCCGCCCCCGCCCCCCCACCCAGCTGCGCCCGGGCGTTCGGGCGGAGCGAGTGGCAGCAGGCGGCCGATCTCTGTCTGACCGCCGCCACCAAGGGCGACGTCGACGCCATGGTGCGGATCGGGCGGATGCGGGAGCTGGGCAACGGCGTGCCGCGGGACATGCAGCAGGCCGCGAATTGGTATCTCAAGGCCGCCGAGGCCGGCAACCGCGAGTCGCAGACCCGGATCGGATACCTCTACCGGAGCGGCAACGGGATCAAGAAGGACGAGCGCGAGTCGGCCCGCTGGTTCAAAGCGGCGGCCGACCAGGGCGACCCGGTCGCGATGGTCGAGTACGGCGAGGCGCTCGAGAACGGCGACGGTGTCAAGAAGGACGAGGAGGGCGCCGTGGCCCTCTACCGTCAGGCGGCGGCCGCCGGCAGCGGAGGCGCGGCCCTCAGCCACCTCGGCCGCGCCTACGAGCGGGGTAAGGGGGTCCAGAAGAACGAGGCCGAGGCCGCCCGATACTATCTCCAGGCCGCCGAGCGGAACGACGCCGACGCGATGTACTACCTGGGCAAGATGTACAAGGACGGCCGGGGGGTGGAGAAGTCGCCGGCCCAGGCGCTCGACTGGTTCAAGCGGTCCGCCGCCCTCGGGAATCGGGACGCCGCCGACGAGGCCAGGAAGCTCGAGAAGAACTGACCGGCGGGTGGCGGCGCCGTCAACCGAGGTGTGCGATGACCGAGTCCCGTCCTGCCGGCCCCCCGGTGCGACAGATCCTCGACGAGAATGGCGATCTCCTCTTCCGGGTGACCGAAGAGAATCAGGGCACCATGTTCCGGTCGCTCCGCTGTGAATCCCCGAGCGAGGTGTTGCGCGTGATCGAGTACCCCGAGGCCTGGGCCCGGCTCACCGACCGGAAGCTCTACCAGCTCTGCCGAACCGGCGAGTCGGTCGAGCCCGGACGTTAGGCACCCTCCGGCGGCGAGCCGATGGACTCCTATCCCTGCACCCGCTGCGGCGAGCCCCTCTTCGAGGGGGAGCTCTTCTGTCCGTCGTGCGGGAAGGCGGCGGAGTCGGCGGTGGCCGTCGCGACTCCGCCGCCGGGTGAGTCCAGCGGCGCGCCGATCTCGCCGCGGACCCAGATGGGCGAGGTCCCGGTCCCCTGCGACAGCTGCGGCCGGGAGCTGGCCCAGATCGAGCTCTTCTGCCCCCGCTGCGGCTCGCCGCGACCGGGGAGCAACCTCGAGCCGCGGCGGCAGAAGCGCTACGGCGGCGAGGCGGCCTGGAAGGAGCTGGCCGAGCGCCTCAAGGAGGTGACGACCGGGCGGTACGAGGTCGAGCGCGAGCTCGGGCGGGGCGGGATGGCGGCGGTCTTCCTCGCCCATGAGGTGGCCCTCCACCGGAAGGTGGCCATCAAGGTCATGCGGCCGAGCTTCCTGCTCGACGACGCCCTGGTGGATCGGTTCCTCCGCGAGGCCCGGACCATGGCCTCGTTCCATCACCCCAACATCGTGACGGTCCACGCGGTGGAGGCGATGGACGACCTCCACTTCTTCGTGATGCAGTTCATCTCGGGCCAGTCGCTGGCCCAGATGGTCCGCGAGTTCGGCCCCCTGCCGGTGGCGGCGGTCCAGTCGGTCATGTACCAGGCGGCCGCCGGGTTGAGCCACGCCCATCGGGCCGGGGTGATCCACCGCGACGTGAAGCCGGCGAACATCATGATGGACGCCTACGGCAACGCGCTGGTGACCGACTTCGGGATCGCCAAGGTGATGGATCTCAACACCAGCGCGACCGTGGGCCCGATGGGCACGCCGCTCTACATGAGCCCCGAGCAGTGCTCCGGGGTGGAGGTCCTCACCCCGGCCTCCGACCAGTACGCCCTCGGCACGGTGGCGTTCGAGCTCCTGACCGGGAAGCCGCCGTTCGAGCGGGAAACCTCGGTGGCGTTGGCCCTGGCCATCAGCCGGGACCCGCCGCCCTCGATCCGCGAGCTCCGTCCCGACTGCCCGCCCGAGATCGAGGCGGCGGTGAACCGGATGCTGGCCAAGAAGCCCGCCGACCGCTTCCCCGCGCTGAGCGAGGCGGTCGCGGCGCTCGGCGGAGAGGCGCTGCCCGACGACGACCCGGTCCGCGGCTTTCTGGCCGCCCTGGCCCGGCACGACACTCCGGTCCTGGGGCCCGCCAGCCTCACCCCCCGCCGCTCGCGCACCAGCCCCCCGTCGTTCGTCCAGCCGTCCGACATTACCCGAAGGGCCACCAAGCGGAAGATCCTGGCAGGGCTCGGGGTGTTCGTGACCGCGGCCGTCTTCACCGTCCTGGCGGTGCTGGCCGCGATGCGGAGCCGGTCCACACCGGCCGCTCCCGCCGACAGCACGGTCGCGGCCACCCCGCCGGTTGCGGCGTCCGATTCCACGATCGCGCCGGCCGGATCGACCGTCGCCGCGGAGGTGACCGGCCGCCTGACCGAGGCCCGGCGCCTGATCGACGCCCGCGACTGGGCCGGCGCCGAGCGCGAGCTGGCGGTGGTGCTCCGGCGCGATCCCGACAACGGCGAAGGGCAGAGCCTCATGGCCCGGGTCCAGCGAAGCCGGCCCGCGCCGAGCCCGCCCCCACCGCCGCCGCCGACCAGCACCAAGCCGGCTCCCCGGCAGACGCCCACGGTGGTGGCCAAGGCGGTCGACTCGACGGCCCCGGCACCTGCGCCGGCCCCACCTCCCCCGCCGGCGCCGGTCCGGGTCGATACGGTGCGGGTGACACCGCCGTCGCCACCCCCGAGCCGGGCCCCGGCCATCCGCCGGGTCATCGCTCAGTACGTCGACGCCATCAACAACAAGAGCCTGGACCGGGTCAAGGCTCTGTTTCCGGCCCTCTCGGCCTCCCGGGAAAAGGTGTGGCACGATCTCTTCCGCGACGACGTCAAGGACCTGAAGGCCGTCCTCAACATCACCGACGTCACCGAGCGTGGCGACCTGGCCGACGCGTCGTTCACGATCGATCTCTCGTTCAAGCCCGACCGCGGCGATCCCTTTCATTCGGTGATCAAGAGCGAGGCGACCCTCAAATTCGAAGGCGGCGCGTGGAAGTTTCTCACCTTGACGCCGTGACCGCCCCGCCTGAGCCCGGCGATCCGGAGCGGCAGGCGCTGCTCGATCGGATCGCGACCCTGCAGCGGGCAGCCCGGCCGCTCGAGCCCGGGGCCTCGCGCCGCCGGGCCCTGCGCGACCCGGTGCTCGCCTACGGGGAGCGGTTCCTTCGTCGGGTCCGCGACCTGCCGGCCTTCGTGGAGGTGGAGAACCCGGCCGCCGGGCTCCTCGAGTCGCCGATCGGCGAGGACCCCATCCCGGTCCAGGACGCGCTGGCCCTCCTCGGGACCGAGGTGGACCGGCCGGGACTCAATCCGGCGTCGGGCGGGCACCTCGCCTACGTGCCGGGTGGCGGGATCTACCACGGCGCTTTGGGAGACTATCTCGCCGCGGTGACCAACCGCTATGCCGGAGTGTTCTTCACCGGTCCAGGCCCGGTCCGGATGGAGAACATGCTGCTCGAATGGATGGCCGGCCTGGTGGGCTATCCCGCCGACGCCGGCGGCAACCTCGCCTCGGGTGGCAGCATCGCCAACCTGATCGCGATCGCCACCGCGCGCGACGCCCATGGGTTGAAAGGGGCCGACTTCCACCGCGCCGTGGTCTACCTCACGCCCCACGCCCATCACTGCGTCGACAAGGCGCTCCGGATCGCGGGGCTGGGCGAGGCCGTCCGCCGCTACCTCCCGGTCGACGAGCGCCATCGGATGATCCCCGAGGCCCTGGACGCGACCATCGCCGAAGACCGGGCCCGGGGGCTCCTTCCCTGGCTGGTGATCGGGTCGGCCGGCACCACCGACACCGGGGCGGTCGATCCCTTGGCGGCCATCGCGCCGATCGCCAAGCGGGCCGGCTGCTGGTTCCACGTCGACGCGGCCTACGGCGGGTTCTTCCTGCTCACCGAGCATGGCCGGACCCTGCTCCGGGGGATCGAGCAGTCCGATTCCGTCGTGATGGATCCCCACAAGAGCCTCTTTCTGCCCTACGGGCTGGGCGTGGTGCTGGTCCGCGACCGCCAGGCCCTGATGGCGACCCATCACTACCAGGCCAACTACATGCAGGACGCCGCCCGCCACGCGAGCGAGATCTCGCCGGCGGACGTGTCGCCCGAGCTGACCAAGCACTTCCGCGCGCTCCGGCTCTGGCTGCCGCTCAAGCTCCTGGGCCTCGGTCCGTTCCGCGCGGCGCTCGAGGAGAAGCTCCTCCTGGCCCGCTACTTCCGGAACGAGGTCGCCCGCCTCGGCTTCGAGGTCGGTCCTCCGCCCGAGCTCTCGATCGTCACCTACCGCTGGGTGCCGGACCAGGGGCTCCCGAGCGATCCGTTGGCCCGCGAGGCCGAGCTGACCCGAATCAACCAGGGCATCGTCGACGCGGTGCGGAAGGATGGCCGGGTGTTCCTGTCGTCGACGCTGCTGAACGACCGGTTCACCCTCCGCCTGGTGGCGCTGGCCTTCCGCACCCATCGCCGCTCCATCGATCAGGCCTTGACCCTGCTGCGAACCCTGACCACCGTCTGATCGACGATGCCGCTACTCACCAGTCACCACTCACTCCCCAGTCACCACTCCCCACTCACCAGCCGCTCCTAGCCCATGCCGACCTACAACATCGATCTCGTCACCGAGCGCGGGTTGGAGCGGGTGCCCTTCACGCTGGACGACGACCGGCCGCTCGGCCCCCAGCTCCGCCACGTCCTGGAAGAGCTCCGCCAGCGGGGGATCATGCTCAAGGGAGGGCCCGAGGACGAGCTGTTCGTGGCCTGGAACGGCCGCTCCCTCGATCTCCAGCAGCCGCCCGAGACCCTCCGGATCGCCCCGCTCTACTCGATCGAGCTCCGGATGCAGCGGCGGACCGGTCCGAAGACGGCCCGGCCGGAGCCGCCGGCCAAACCGTTCCTACCCAAGGGGGCGTACATCGGTCTGGTGGCCGGGCTGTCGGGCGGCGCCGTCGCCTGGCTGGTCGGGTCGCTCTTCACCGATTTGGGGACCGTGCTGGTGAGCTACGGCACCCTCGACCTGACGGTGGCCGCGATTCTCGGCGCCTTCGTTGGAGCGGCGATCCTCGGCTTCGCGGCGCTCCGGCGGAACGAAGCGGCGGTGGCGGCGGTGGCGATCGGGCTGGTGCTCGGGGTGGTCGGGACCACGGTGGGCGCCCTGCTCGGGCTGCTGGTCGCCGGGTTGGGGGGTCTCGGCAGCTCCCGTCAAGGGTTCATCGTGGCCCGGCTGCTGGTGTGGGGCCTGTCGGGCGGTCTGGGCGGCCTCGTGTTGGGGGCCCGTTGGTTCGGTCGTGACCGAGGCCGGCTGCTCGACGGGCTCCTGTTCGGCCTGGGCGCCGGGGCGCTCGGCGGCCTGATCATGTCGCTCCCGGGCCCGACCGACCTCTGGCAACTGATCGCCTTCGTGCTGGTGGGCTCGGGGTTGGGCTACGGGCTGAGCCGGCCGGCCCGGGCGTTGGGGGTGGTCGAGCTCGAGACCGTGAGCGGCGGCTCGGTCGGGCTCATCCGCCACCGGGAGTGGGAGGTGCTCGACGACGTGGCCAACGCCTTCGGACGGCGGTTCCAGGTGCGAGCGCAGCGGGGCCGGCTGGCCATCGCTCCGACGGGTCAGGGGGGAGAGCGCGCCGTGCTCGCCGCCCAGCCGATCACCGGACCGACCGATCTCCTGAACGATGACGTGGTGGTCCTGGGCGAGCACCAGTTCCGGTTCCGCCGGTTCCCGGAGGCGTCCCTGTGAGCGAGCGCCGGAGTGCCTTCGGGCTCGTTGCCCTGCTGGCGGGGATGGCGGCGCCGGGCCAGGCTCAGCTGCCCGACGCGCTGCTGGTGCGCTGTGCCGACAACACCAACCAGGCCTGTCTCACCACCACCATCGACGTCACCGTCGACGCCGCCCGGCGGATTGCCACCGCGCCAGCGGCCGCGGTCGACTCGGCCTGGCGGATCCGGTTCCGGGGTGACGACGGGATCGTCGCCTTCGCCCGGCGGCTTCCGGGAGTCCGGAGCCGGCCGGCGCGGATCCTGATGCTGGTGGACGTGAGCGGCAGCATGCGGAACCTGGGGATCGGGACCGCCAAGATCGTCCTCAAGGACAACCTCCTTCGCTCCCTGGAATCGATGGCCGACGGCGCCATCCAGGTGGCGGTCGCCCCGTTCGGGAGCGTGGACGTGGCCGGCCGGATCCGGAGCGCCCGGTTCGTCCCGCCGGCGCAGGCGATCGATCAGGTGGAGGCCCTTCCCACGCCCGACCGGGAGAACACCGGCCTCTACAGCGCGATCGACCTGGGGACCGAGCGGCTCAAGACCGAGCTGGCGCAGGCCGGGGCGGACGCCCTGGGTGTCCTGGTGGTGCTGACCGACGGCAACAACGATGTGGACCATCCGGGCGACGACTCCGGGCTCCTGACCGGCGCGGCCGGGCTCCAGACGGCGGCCCGGGCCGTGGCCAACTCGGGTCTGGTGACGGCGGTGATCGGGCTGGGCGGTGGGGTCGACCCGCGAGCGCTCCAGGCGCTTGCGGGCCCCCGCGGTCGGAGCTACGTGGTCCCGATCGACGCCTTCGAGCTGGCCCGGCCGCTGGACGACATCCGGAACCTGCTTTCGTCGACCTGGGAGCTGGCGTTCCCCGTGCCGAGCGGGGGGCGGGAGGAGCTTGGGCGAGGGTGGACGGCGATCGGGACCAGCCTTGCCTTGGGCGGGGGCGCGGCAGCCGCCACTGGGGTGGCCGTCTGGCGGCCACCGGTGATGGCGTTGCCGGCTTTCTCGGGGGTGGTGTCGCCGGGGGTCATCCCGGCGGGGATTTCCAATCAGCTCGGTGGGTCGGAGGTGATCGACCGCCGGATTCCGTTGGCGCTATTCGTGCTGATCCTGCTGGCCCTGCTCTGGCTGGTGCTGCCCCGGCTGCTCTGGCCCCGGATCCTGCCGGCCGGCGCGGCGACGGCCGCGGCGCCCAAGAAGAAGGCCAAGCTGGCCGGCGGGCTCCGGACCGACCTCAAGGAGGCGGCGCCCAGGAAGCCGGCGGACGTGACGGCGGCCAAGGCGCGGGCGGGGTGAGGGACCCGCGGCGGCATCGTCGCTTCCCTAGGGATTGGAGATTGGCGTTGGGGTCGAACGGGTGGGCGGCGGGGCCCTCCCGACCCTCCAACGCCTTGCGGGACAGGCAGATCGAAGGTATCTAACTGGCAGGTCCCGCTCACCGTTGTCAGACTCGATGCCGCCGTTCGAGCGACCCCCTGTCGCTGATATTTTCGCGGTCGGCATCCCGAACCGTCGTCGCTCGCTCCCGGAGACCGGAATCCCATGCCAGTCGTCAAAGTCACCCGTGCCGGCGTCAAACAGGCGCCCCGTCAGGTTCCCACCGAAACCACGGCGACCGTCATGCCGATGACCGTCGAGCGGGTGGGAGAGGAATGCCCCGAGGATGAGGGCCCGACCAAGGTCTCCGACCTCCAGGAGGCCTTCGACAAGTTCAAGCCCGCCCTCGACTTCAAGACGACCGTCGGGGAAGAGGGCACCGAGTTCGTCGCCGATCTCGAGTTCAACAGCCTCAAGGACTTCGATCCCAAGAAGATCGGCTCCCGGACCCCGGGCAAGCGGAACGACCTGGCCGATCTCCAGAGCCAGATCGATCTCCTGCACCGGATGCGGGAGCGGTTCTCGGTGCTCGCGGTGCGGCGGGCTTGGGAGAACGACGATCAGCGGAAAGAGATCATCGAGGCTCTGGGCGAGTTCCAGGACGCGCTCAAGCGGCTGTCGGGAGGTGAGGCGTGAGCGACGAGAAAGTGATGGTCAAGAGCGCGCAGGACATCATCGGCAAGCGCGCGGCCGGGAAGGCGATCGAGGAGATCTTCAACGTCATTCACCCCGCGCCGGCCAAGACCGCGCTCAAGGACATCTTCACCGCCGAGAGCGCCGGCCAGTTCCTCAAGCGGGTCGCCGACTTCTCCAGCCTGCTCTCCACCAAGGACAGCTACGAACAGGCCTTGAAGAAGCTCGACGAGCAGATCGCCTCGATGGAGGCGCTCCGCGATGACGTGCTGGCCCAGATCTACGAGAAGATCCGGCCGATCGAGCGGAGCTACCGGCAGCTCCAGCTCTTCTTCGAGAACGCCGAGGTCCGCGACTCGCAGCAACGGCCGCCGGTGGAGTTCTACATCTTCAACGCCGATACCAAGGTCATCACCAGCGACGTCAACAGCTCCACCATCGAGGCGCTGGACGAGTTCATTCAGAGCCGGAACGACACCTTCAACTTCCGGCAGTTCATCTGCAACCTGGTTTTGCCGGGTTATGTACCCGACAACGTCCGGAAGCGGCTCGAGGACATTGCCAGCCAGTGGGGCATGCTGCTGATCGGCGACCTCAAGGACGAGAAGAACTTCAAGCAGCTCTCCGACCAGTTCCGGACCGACGGCGGCGCCTACGAGTTCCTGAAGCGCCCCGAGGACAAGGCGGCCGCCGACGTGGTGATCGCCGGGACCGTGAAGCTCCGCGACCGCCACTGGTTCGAGAAGGCCGACGGCGACGTCGACGACCCCGATCTCTATTCGCCGGCCTCGCTGCTCTTCGCCGGCTGTCTGGCCCGGACCGACCGGACCACCGGCGGCGGGATCGCTCAAGGCCCGGTCGGGATGATCTTCGGGCAGATCCGCGGGGTGGAGAAGTCCCGGATCGAGCCCCGGATCTCCCAGATGGAGCACCTGACCATGGAGCGGCAGGTGCTCTGCATGATCCGCGACGACTCGAACCAGCTCTGTTTCGTCGGGAGCCGGACCCAGGCCGAGGACCCCAAGGGGGTGCTCAAGTTCTTTACGTCGTACCGGGTCCTTCGCTACCTGGAGCGGCGAATCTCCGTCTACCTCCGCCGGGTGGCGGAGCAGCGGCTGACCCGCGATCTGGTGAAGGAGCAGGTCCGGAACCCGATCGAGGAGTTCCTGGAAGACGAGCTCAAGGGCGGGACGATCTACAAGTATTCGCTCGACATCGACATGGACGAGGACAAGTTCGCCCAGGGGGTACTCGACATCAATCTCGAGGTGCTGCCCGTCGGACCGGCGGAAACCTTCGAGCTCAAGATCGATACCCCGGACTTCAAGAAGGGCGCCGAAGGCTGACGATAAGCGAGGTAATCCATGTCGGCTGACGACCAGGAGGCCGAGGCGCCCGACCCGTTGGCGAACCCCGACGGAACCCGGAAGCCCGACCTCCGGTACACCAAGCAAGAGCGCGGCAACATCCGGGTCGAGCGTCGGATGGACGGCTCGGGCCACTTGGCCCGGGGCGACAAGACCCGGATGTCGGTGCTCAACTTCTCGTCGCGCCACCAGGCGCGCACCGAGCGCGATCCCGAATTCGAATTCCGGCCCGCGCCCAGGGCTGAGGCCGCGAGTCCGTCCGTCGAGGCTCCGGCCTCGCCGGCGGCCGAGGCAGCCGCCCCATCCGTCCCCGACCCCGGCATGAGGGAAAGTGACGCCCCCGCGTCGCTCTTAGGGAGGATGAAGAAGTTGTTCGGCCTCTGAACCCCCGGCGCTTGAGCCGCAACCCTTACTGGAGAGAACCATGGCCACGTACAACCGCGTCAAGGTCAAGATCGATAGCATCGAGTTCCGACCCGTTCAGGCCACCTACCGGATCGCCCGGAACGCCAACCAGGTCGGTCGCCGGATCGGCGACTCGATGGTCGGTCGGGTGGACATCTGGATGGACGCGAGCGTGATCGACAACCTCTCGCCGTCGCAGCAGATCGAGCTGTGGAAGATCGCGACCGAGAGCAAGGATCCGCTCCACAAGTGCGAGATCACCTACTATATGGACGAAGCCGACAAGGTGCTGCACGCGGTCGAGTTCATGGGCTGGATCTCCCACTTCGAGGTGGGGAACCCGGTGATCGCGACCGAGACCGTTTCGACCTCACAGATCGGCTTCAAGAACCTGCTCAAGCTCGAGCTGGTGGTGGCGGTCGACGAGTCGAACGTCTCGAAGCACAAGTTCACGAAGTAAGCGCCGTCGACGGGTGGTCGGTCCGCTGGACCGACCGCCCCACCCGGCCCGATCATGCGATCGATAGCCCTTCCGCTCCGGATCACCCCTCAGGGACGTTTCGTCGAGCAGGAGGGCTTCGACGCGATACTGGGTCTCGTTCAGGTGATGGCCGGCACGTCGAGTCGGGCCTGGCCCCACGCGCCCTGGTTCGGGCTGCTCGAGGCCTTCACCGAAGCGGCCCGTCGCGATCGGACCGATCACGAAGGGTTGCAGGACGCCATCAACGCGGCCCTCGGCAACCTGGGCGTGGCAGGGTATCGGGTCCAGTCGATCACCACCGGGACCTTCGGCGTCGACGGCCGGCGCGCCTTCCGGTTGACGATAGAGTCACCCGAAGGCAAGGCCCTGTTCGGGGAAATGGCCGCGGGCTAGGCCCCAGGCCCCAGGGAGGACCGCAATGAAAGTCATCATCCGGGTCAGCATCGGCGACCTGGTGCTCAGAAACAGCGAAGTGGAATCGCTCGAGGTGGTGCAGGAGCTCGGAGAGCACACCCGCTGCGCCATCGAGTTCACCCGCGACCGGGCCCAAACCGTGGCCCTCGAGGACCTGCTCCGGGCCCCGGTCAGCGTGACCGTGCAGGAGGACGAGGCCGATCCGCTCGAGATCTTTCAGGGCGTCGTCGCCGACGGGGCCCAGAGCCACTTGCTCCATTTCGGCGCCCGGTTCGTGCTCGACTGCGTCTCGCCCTCGATCCGGCACGAGTTCCGGGACACCCGGCATTTCCCCCGCGCCAAGCTGGGCGACGTCGCCACCAAGCTGGGCGTCAAGGTCGTGGCCAAACTCCCGGCCGCCGATCCCTTCGACTTCGTCCAGTGGGGCGAGACCGAGTTCGAGTTCTTGAAGCGCCTGGCCGACGAGGCCGGCTGCTTTCTGGTGACATCGGGTCCCCAGGTCGAGATCCGGAACGAGTTCGTCGACAAGGGCTGGGATCTGATCTGGGGTGAGTCGCTCATCGAGGTCACAGCCCGGGCCCGGCCCGTGAACAACGGCGTGACGGGCGCGAGCTACGACCTGAAGGAGAAGTCGACCCACGCCCACGCCGGCATCCGGTCCAACCCGGCAACCCTGGGTGGGGCGGCCAAGCTGGTCGCCACGGTCAATGACCTGGCCCGAGGGTATGCCGGGGGCGGCGACCCGATCCTGGCGGAGCCGTTCGCGGTGTCCACCGACCACGCTGAGTTCAAGGCCAAGCTCCGACAGGAGAGCGAGCGGGCGATGGGCGGAGCGCTCCGGGTCGAGTGCGTGTCCGGCAAGCCCGGCCTCCAGGCGGGCGATCTGGTGAACCTGATCGAGGGGAAGGACTTCCAGCTGGCCACCACCGGCAAGCTGGGGATCACCCGGATCACGAACACCTTCAAGGACCAGCAGTACCTCAACCGGTTCGAGGCCACGCCCTGGAAGACGTTCACCAGCTATCAGGCCCCGGCCCGGGTCGCCATCGCGGGGCCGATCGCGGCCGAGGTGATCGACAACGAGGACCCGTCGAAGATGGGTCGGGTCCGGGTGCAGTATCGGTGGAGCGGCGGCGACGAGCAGTCCTACTGGGCTCGGCTGGCCACTCCGCACACCGGGAACGGACGGGGCATGATGTTCATCCCCGAAATCGGCGATGAGGTGCTGGTGGTCTTCCTGGCCGGCGATCCCGAGTTCCCGGTGGTGGTGGGGGGGCTCTGGAACGGTCTCGACCAGGCGCCGGAGCCGACCTCGGGGAATACCGCCAAGCGGATCATTACCCGGAGCGGCAACACCATCCAGCTGCTCGACGACGACGGGGCGGAGACCATCGAGGTCTTCACGCCCGAAGGCAAGTGCATGGTGCAGCTGACCAACGGCGACACCCCGGTGATCACGATCAAGTCCGGGGGCGACATCGCCCTCGAGGCCGAGGGCGAGCTCAGGATGAAGTCGAAGAGCTTCACCCAGGTCGTGTCGGGCCCGTCGCTCAAGAAGGTGAGCGGCGACGACTACCTCGAGGTCACCGGCGCCCTGACCCTCAAGGCCGGTCGCGACGCGACGCTCAACGGCATGAACGTGGCGCTGAAGGGGAACATGAACGTCGAGTCGGTGGCCGGCGCCCTGAACGCGATCGTGGGCGGGATGGTGCACGTGCAGCCGCCCGGGTTCGCCGGCAAGCCGGTGCCGACCAATCAGGTCAAGGTCGACTCGACCGACCTGGGTACGCGGACGACGCCGGAAGACGCCGTGGCCACCCGAACCGCGGATCCCGATACCCCGAGGCAGGGCTGATCCGTGGAGCAGGGCCAGAGCCTGAGACCCGCCGGACGGAGCGCCGCCGACATCGCGCGGCAGCTGCGCGAGGCGTTTACCCGGGAGATGTACCAGCAGACCGGCGGGCAGACCCTGCCCGACCCGGTCCTGGGCTCGGTGTTCCACGCCCTGGCTCATCAGATCGACACGATCTACCGGGAGGCCGACCACGTCTTCTTCGCCGCCGCGCTCGATGACTTGATCCGCGGGCTGGGTCTGCCGGCTCGGCTGGCCCGTCCGGCGCAGGCGGTGGTCCAGTTCAGCCAGGTCCAGAAGCGCGAGCCGGTCACCCCCGACATCGAGCTGATCGGCTACCGGCCCAACGGCGAGCAGATCGTCTTCGCGCCCGACGAAACCATCGAGATTGCGCCCACCGAGCTGGTGTTCGCGGGGGTGTACGAGAGTGGCCGGCTTCAGACGATCCCGGGCGCCCGCCTCCCGTGGGTCAACCAGCCGGTCCTCCCGGGCAACTCCGTGGCGCTGGATCTCACCAACCCGGCGCCGATGCTGCTCCTGGCCTTCGAGACCGACGAGTCGCACCTGAGCCGGCTCGGCGTCTTCATCGAGGTGTCGGGTCGCGGCGCCGAGGTCGCGACGGCCCTGGCGCGAAGCCCGTGGCAAATCCTCTCCGAGGCCGGCGTGGTCACCGAGCCCGGGATCCTCCGCTCCACCCGGACCCGGGGCGGCATGTGGCGGCTCAAGTTCTTCCGCGAGCCGCCCGGCGCCGCCGAGCCGGAGTCCGCCCTGGCCCGGGCCATTCAGCTGGTCGGCGGCGTCTACGGCTCGCGGCTCTGGGTGTTTCCTGAAATCCCCCGTGACCGACGGACCAGGTCGCGGATCCCGCCGGCCGTCGCCGGCGCGGTGCCCAAGCTGCTCCCGCAGGGGCAGGAACGGGCCCTGGATCGGCCGCTCGCCTGGGTGCAGATCCCCCTGCCGGCCGGACTCCGCGGGGTGGCCAATACCGTCACCCGGATCGCGGTCAACTGCGTCACCGTCTCCAACATCGAGGTCTGGAGCGAGCAGATCGACTTCGATCGGATGGGATCGGTGGTAACCCACCGACCGATGGGCTCGGACCGTCGCCACGTCATGGGGGTGCTCTCGGTGGTGGGCGAGAACGGCGATCCCTACGTCGCCACCGGCGACCTCGAGGCCCGGGCCGCCACCGGACGATATCGCTACCGGGGCCGGGGCCAGTTCGAATTCGCGCCGGCCAAGCAGGAGAGCGGGCGGTTCGAGACGTACGCCATGCTCCGGGTGCTCTACTGCGACGGCGACGAGGGCAACGGGATCGCGCCCGGCGAGGTGAAGCAGATCCGGACCGACCTGCCCAACAATCCCACCGCCCGGGTCACGAGCCTGACGCCGTCCAAGGGCGGCGCGGCGCCGCCCAGCTACTCCGATGCCCGCGACCGGTTCGCCGAGATGCTCCGGACCCGCGACCGCCTGGTCACGGCGGCCGACATCGACATCGCGGTCCGGGCCTTCGAGCCGAATCTCGACCGGGCCCGGATCGACGTGGAGTCGCTCTCGGAGATTACCGACGCCGGCCTCGGGCTGGTGACCCGGGTGACCGCCCACGCGCCCCGGGACAAGTTCGCCGACCCCGAGGCCGAGTTGGAGCGGCTGGGCACCGAGCTGGAGCAGTACCTGAGCGAACGAGCCATGATCGGGCATCGGATCGAGGTCACCATCGTACCGGTGGAGGGCGACGGCCGGTGAGCGCGATGCCCGACCTGGTCACCCCCCGGCGCGGCGCCCGCCACACCGTGGATTCCGCCGTGCCGGCGCTGCTCCGGATGGGCGTCGATCTCGATCGGATCACCTTGCACAGTGCGGGGCCGGGCTGGGCTCCGGGCACGGTGGTGTCGCAGTCGCCGGCGGCCGGCACCGAGCTCGCCCTGGAGACCCGAGTGGTGCTGACCGTGGCCGGCTCGGGCGCGATCGACAGTCTGCCCTACCCGATGCGCGACAGCGCCGAGGGCGAATTCCGGAGCGACCGGCTGTTCGGCCTCTTCGACACCCATTTTCTCAAGCTCCAGCTCCATTTGCGGGCCGCGGGGGGGCTGCTCGACCTCCACCCCGACGACCCCGATGGCGCCAACCGCTGGATCACCGAGATATTCCGACTGTCGGCCGCGCCCTGGCCCCGGGAGCGGTGGTACGACGTGGCCCGGCTCCTGCCGTCCCTGGCCCGGATCGCGGGCCGTCCCGACGGCCCGGCGATTGCCTTACGTTCGGTATTCCGGCTGCCGGCATCCCCGGTCCGGCTGGTCTCCGGGATCGCCCCGGTCTCGGCCGGGCGGCGGACCCGGCTGGGCCGGCGGAACGGCCGGCTGGGCATCGACGCGATCGTGGGCGACGGCGTCACCGCCAGCACCTCGGTGGAGATCGACATCGGCCCGGTCGACCTCGAGACCTACCGGCGGATGCAGCGGCCCGACGAGCGGAGCCAGCGCGACGCGATCTACCGCCTGGTGCTGCCGGTGCATCTCCGCGCCACCGTGACGGAGCGGTGGATCGTCGGCAATCGCTCGGAGGCGGCCGTGCTCGGCGATCCGGAGCATGAGGCCGCCCTGGGCCTGAACAGCTATCTCGGCAGTCCCGAGCCAAGGAGTGCTGCGTGACCCAACGGGACGACTATTTCAAGTCGGTGAACTGGACCACCGGAATGCTGCTCGCGCCGCAGCATTTCATGCGTCAGGACCGATACGTCGAAGAGCAGGTTGCCTGGCTGCTCAAGTACTGTCTCCCGGGCACCGGCTTGGTCGGCGGTGGGGTCCGGCTCGAGACGGTGGAGCAGGGCCTGGCCAAGTACGACCCCAAGGTCGAGGTCCTGAACGAGGCCGATCGGATCCGGGTCTCGGTCCTCCGGGCCCGCGGGGTGACCCCCGGCGGCGAGCTGGTGGAGATCGACGAGTCGCGGGTGGTGCAGGGCGACTGGCGAAAGAGCGACCTGGCCGGGGTGACCGATGCCCTGGTGTACGTGGTCCGGAGCGGCGAGCGCGAGAACGATCCGGCCTCGGTGGGACTCGATCCCTCGAATCCCAACCAGGCCGCCCTCAGCCGGGCCAAGTACGAAGTCCGCCTCGGCCTCCCGGCCGAGCTGGCGTCGTCGTCGATGGTGGTGGGGAAGCTTCGCCGGGCCTCGGAGACGCTCGGCTTCGAGCTCGACGGGCAGTACATCCCGCCCTGCGCCTCGCTCCTGGCCCATACCGCCCTCTACACCGCCGCCACCCGGCTCCAATCGGAGGCCCGGCTCCTGGTCGGCGAGTACCAGGAGATCCACCGGAGCGCCGCCCGCTACGCCGAGAAGGTGGCGGCCCGGGGCGTCGACGTTCGGAGCGACGTCGACATCGGCGCCTTCGTGGAGCGGGCGGTCATGGCGCTCGAGCAGTGCGCTTACGAGACGGCCGACCTGGCGATGCCGCCGCACCGGTTCTTCCAACAGCTCGAACGGGCCGGGCGGACGGTGGCGTTGGCCCTCGAGCTCTCGTCGTCGAGCCGCCAGTTCTTCAAGGACCTGAGCCAGGTCGACACCAGCTATTCCGAGCTGCTCGAGGCCGAGCGCGGGGTGCTGGCCACCCAGCGGGAGCTCGATCGGCGGGAAGAGCTCCGCCCGCTGGTGGTCCGCGCGACGGAGACGCTCTCCCGGCTCCGCCACCTGGTCGACGCGCTGGCCGGCAAGTACGTCGACTACCGGATCAACCGGGCCATCGAATCGATCAAGTTCCTGCTCGATCGCGACGGCGAGCACTTCTACGAAGCGGTCACCTCGCCGTCGCATCCGCAGCGCGAGGGCGACCTCCTGACCTTCGTCTTCAGCCAGCTCGACCTCGCCGGGAAGCACGAGTATCGGATCGTGCTGACCGGCGACCCGCGGTCGAGCTACCAGTGGGCGCCGGGGCAGGAGCTGAGCGTGACCGTCCGGGTCAACGCGGCCGGCGGTCACCGCTCGCCGATTACCCGGACCGTCATCTGCGAGCTCGAGAGTCAACGGAACTTCGCGATGAACTTCGATACTCCCGAAGACGTCGCGACGATCAACGGACTGACGGTGACGGTGCAGCCGGGCCACAGCCTCCGCGGCGCGGTGCTGTTCCGCCGCCGGCTCGGCATGGCGGGCATGGCGCCGTCGGCCGCCGGTGCCGCCCCGCCTCGGCCCGCACCCGCGCCGCCGCCACCGCCGCCCCAGACCCCGCAGCCCACGACGCCCAAGATCACGCTCCGTCGTCCCGGCCGCGGCGGGCAACCCTGAGCAGGGACCACTCCATGGATTTGAACCGACTTTCGATGGATCTGACGGCGGCCCTGGAGGAATCGCGGCGGCTCGCCGCCCGCCAGGGCGCCGCCTTCATCCAGGCCAAGCACCTGCTGCTGGCCCTCCTCGATCCCAAGGGCGGTCTCGGCCGGCTGGCCGGGAAGCTCGGGGTCGACGCGGCGGCCACCGCTCGGCGGGTCGAGTCGCTGCCCGATGGGCCCGACTCGGTCAAGCTCGAGCCGGGCCGCCAGCCGGTGGCCGGCCGGACTCTCCGCGACCTGCTCGACCGGGCCACCGCCCAGGCCGACCAGCGCGGCGGCCACACCATCGGCCCCATCGAAGTCGCCCTCGCCGCGCTCGGGTCGGATCAGGGAGACCTCGGTCCCGCGCTCCGCGACAGCGGTTGGGCCGCCGACCGCCTCGGCGCCGCGCTCGACTCGCCCGAGGTGATGCAGCCCACCGAGGAGCAGCCCGGCGAAGGCGGCAGCACCCTCGAGCGATTCACCCGCGACCTGACCCAGGCGGCGCGTGACGGCAAGCTGATGCCGGTGATCGGGCGTGACATCGAGATCCGCTCAGTCGTACAGACCCTGCTTCGGCGGACCAAGAGTAACCCGGTGCTGGTGGGCGACCCCGGCACCGGCAAGACCGCGGTGGTCGAGGCCCTGGCGCTCCGGATCGTGGCCGGCGACGTGCCGGAGTCGCTCCGGGCCGCGCGCCTCCTCGCCCTGGACCTGACCGGCCTCGTGGCCGGCGCCAAGTACCGGGGCGAATTCGAGGAGCGGATCAAGGCGGTGGCCGACGAGGTGAAGGATCAGCCCGACGTGATCCTCTTCCTCGACGAGATCCACACGCTGGTCGGCGCCGGCGGCAACGCCGGCGGGATGGACGCCGCCAACATCCTCAAGCCGGCCCTCTCCCGGGGCGAGATCAAGTGCGTCGGGGCCTCGACCTTCGACGAGTATCGCGAGTCGATCGAGAAGGACGGCGCCCTGGCCCGCCGCTTCGAGCGGATCGTGGTCGAGGAGCCCGACGATGAGATGACCCTGGCCATGCTCCGGGGCGTCAAGAGCAAGTACGAGACCCACCACGGGGTTCGGATCACCGAGGACGCGCTCCAGGCCACCGTCAAGTTGGCCCGCCGCCACCTCCGCGACCGCTTCTTCCCGGACAAGGCGTTCGACATCCTCGACGAGGCCGCCGCCCGGCTCCGGATGCAGCTCGAGTCCAAGCCCAACCTGATCGACGAGAAGGAACGGGCCCTGGTCCGGCTCAAAGCCAGGCTCGAGGCGATCAAGGGCGGCGGCGAGGGCGACCCCAAGGCCGTGGCCACAGAGGTCAAGGCGGCCGAGTCGGAGCTGGCCGGCATCCTGGAACGGTGGAACGAAGAGCGGGCGGTCACCACCGGCCTCGCGGAGACCCGGAAAGCCATCCAGGAGAAAGACGCCGAGCTGGCCCAGGCCGAGGCCTCCGGCGACGTGGCGGCCGCGGCCGAGATCCGCTACGGCGCGCTCAAGTTCCTCAAGGAGCAGGAGGCCGACCTCGAGAAGCGCCAGGCCAAGGTCAACGAGGCCGGACCCCTCGTGCCCCAGGAGGTGCGTCCCACCGACATCGCCGACGTGGTGGCGCGACGGGCGGGGATCCCCATCTCGCGGATGATGGAGAGCGAACGCGAGCGGCTTCTCAAGCTCGAGGAACGCCTCGCCGATCGGGTGATCGGCCAGCAGGACGCCGTCGACGCGCTGGCCGAAGCGGCCCGCCGGATGCGGACCGACCTCCGGAAGAAGCGGAAGCCCGCCTCGTTTCTGTTCGTGGGCCCGACCGGCGTCGGTAAGACGGAGCTGGCCAAAGGCCTGGCCGAAGCGCTGTTCGACGACGAGAGCGCCCTGATCCGGATCGACATGGCGGAGTACAAGGACTCCGGGTCGGTGTCGGGCCTGATCGGCTCCCGGCCAGGGTTGGTGGGCTCGGAGCAGGGCGGTTTCCTGACCGAACAGGTCCGCCGCTCGCCCTACTCGGTGGTGCTCTTCGACGAGATCGAAAAGGGCCATCCCGAGGTGATCGACATCCTGCTCGGCGTGCTGGACGAAGGCCGACTGACCGACGCCAAGGGCCGGTTCTGCGACTTCACCAACACCATCGTGCTGCTGACCTCGAACCTCGGCGTGAAGGAAGCCAACGCGGTCGCCCAGGACGCGGAGCAGCGGAAGGAGATCATCCTCAAGGTGGTGCAGGACTCGCTCCGCCCCGAGCTCTTCAACCGGCTGTCCGGCGTCATCCCGTTCAACGAGCTCGGGCAGGACACCCTGGAGGTCATCGTCCGGATGCACCTCAAGAGCCTGGCCGGGCAGCTGTTCGATCAGCACAAGGCGACCCTCGACGCCGACGACGAGGCCGTGGCGCTCCTGGCCCGGCTGGCCTACGATCCGGTCTATGGTGCCCGGCCGGTGGAGCGGACCATCGATCGCCACATCCTGAGCCCGCTCTCGCGACTCATCATCGCGGGCGACGTGGGGCCCGGCATGGCGGTCCGCGTGGTGCCGGACGGCGAGGAGATCGCGCTCCTGGCCGGCGAGCCGAAGGAAGTCGAGGACGAGGCCGCGCGCCTCAAAGCCGAGCGTGAAGCGGCGGCGGCGGAAGCGGCGGCAGCCGCCGACGCTGCCACCGGCGCGGCTGCCGACGCCGCCACCGGCGCGGCTGCCGACGCCGCCACCGGCGCGGCTGCCGGCGCCGCCGAGGGAGGTCAGCCGGAGGGGGTCTCATGACCACCACGACCAAACGGGCAACGCTCCTGGGCCTGGTGCTCGCGCTGGCCCTGGCCCCCGAGGCCAGCGCCCAGATCCCGCTGCCGTTCTTCAAGAAGAAGAAGAAGGAGCCGGCGGCCGCTCAGAAGCCGCCGGCCGAGGCGCCGGCGCCCGGCGCCTCGCCCGCGGTCCAGGCCCCGACCGCCGGCCCCAAGGCCGACTCGGGCGCCAAGCAGGCCGACTCGGCCGCCCCGGCGCTCAAGCTGCAGGCGCCACCGGCCCAGATTATGCCCAGCGCTGCCGCGGCCGGGACGCTCTCGCCGGAGGAGAAAGCCGCGCTCGACCAGGCCATCCAGCAGGCCATCGCCGCCGACGTCGCCGACGACACCACCACCGCCCACATCAACGAGCGGATCCAACGCTGGCTCCAGGTGGTGTTCCGCGACCCCCAGAACCAGGTCGCCCAGCAGCGGCTCCAGCAGGCCCAGAACGACCTCCAGACCGCCCGATCGAGGGCGCTCGAGGCCGGCAAGGCGGATCAGCAGTCCACCGAGGTGGTGCGCTCGCATCTCGGTGCCGCCCGGGCCGACATCAACGCGAAGAACTGGGCCAGCGCCGAGCAGCACCTCGGCGCCGTCCTTCAGCAGGATCCCAACCATCCCGAGGCCAAGAGCCTCATGTCCGAGCTCCAGCGCTCGAAGCGGATGGACGACCTCAAGCGCCAGGCGCTCTACATCGTGCCGGTGCTGATCATCCTGGCGGCGGGGCTGGTGCTCGTGGTGCGCTGGGGCGCCAAGTACCGCGAGGAGCGCCAGCGCAAGGCCGACGAGCTGGCCGCCAAGCGGGCCGCCGTGCTCCAGATCGTCGACGGCATCGGCCGGGGCAAGCTGGTGACGATCGACCGCGAGAAGGGCGTCTTCAAGATCGGCGCGGCGCAGGGGCCGGGTGAGGACGAGAAGAACGACCTGGTGGTGAGCGACTCGGGCGCGCTCGTGTCGCGCTTCCACTGCACCCTGCTCCGCAAGGAAGGGGACTACTACCTGGTCGACGCAAGCATGAACGGCACCGCGCTGAACGGCAAGCCGGTCAAGCGGGGCGAGCACTACCGGCTCGACGACGGCGACGAGATCACCGTCGCCGAGGTGTCCCGGCTCAAGTTCCTCCACACCTGAACGGATCCTGGTGTCCGGCTCGACCGCCGGCTACACGCTCCGCCGCCGGCTCGATTCCGGACGCGGCACGACCGAAGTCTGGGACGCCCTCGCGCCGAACGGCGGGCGCGTAGCGCTCAAGCGGTTCCACCCCCGCGACGACGCCCCCGAAGCCGTCTTCCGCTTCAGGCTGGAGCGCGAGCTCCTGACCCGGCTGGGCGGGTCGCATTCCCTGATTCGCTGCTTCGACGCCGTCGACGAACCGCCGCTCACGGTCCTGGAATGGGCCGGCGGCGGCAGTCTCCGCGATCGGCTCCACCCCCGGGGGCGCGACGCGGCGGCGGTGCCGCTCCCCGAGCCCGCGGTGACCGCCATCGCGAAACAGCTGAGTGAGGCTCTGTCCTGGCTCCACGAGCATGGCGTGCTTCACCGGGACGTCAAGCCGAGTAACGTCCTGGTGATGGACGACGGATCGGTCCGGCTGGCGGACCTGGGGGTGGCCGCGACCGGGCACCCCCCGCGGGGCCTGCCGTTGGGCTGGGTCGAGGAAGCGGTGGGAACGTTGGGCTACGCCGCGCCGGAGCTGCTGGCGGCCCCGATCGATGCTTCCCCGGCGGTGGACCTGTACGGTCTCGGCGCCACGCTGTACGAGCTCCTTACGGGGCACCTGCCTCACGACCTCGGCCCCGGCGAGTCCGACGCGGCCTACCGGGCCCGGATCGTCGCCGGGGAGCCGGCCGTGCCGCTCGCGGCCCGTCGTTGGACCGGCTCCCGGGCGTTGGAGGATTTCGTAACCCGGGCTCTGGACGCCGACCCGGCCCGACGGCCCGAGACCGCCGCCACCCTGATCGCGACCTTCTGACTCGACCTACTCCGACCGCAGGACCTGCATCGGGTCGATCCGGGCGGCCCGCCGCGCCGGTCCGGTGGCGGCGCCGAGCGCCACCACCAGCAGCGCCACCGCCACGCCGACCAGCGTGAGCGGGTCGGTCGGCGAGATCCGGTACAAGACCTTCGCGTAGAGCCGACCGGCCAGCACCGCCCCACCCAGGCCGATCAGAACCCCGAGGCCGGCGGTGGCCGCGGCCCGAGCCAGCTCCTGGCCGATCATCCGGCTTCCCCGGGCCCCGAGCGCCAGCCGGATGCCGAGCTCCCGGTGCCGGGCCGAGACCAGGTGTGCCACGACGCCATAGACGCCGACCAGGCCGAGAAGCAGCGCCAGACCCCCGAACAGGAGCAGGAGCCGGCCGACCAGGATGGCGTTCGCCCGCGACTCGGCGACCAGCGACCGAAGGGGAGCGACCTCGACCGGAGTGGTCGGGTCGACCTCCCACACCGCGGCCCTGGCCGCGGCGCCGTATCCGCCCGGATCGGTCTCGGTTCGGGCGACGATCGCGAGCGACGGCCACCAGGCCGCCTGCGGGTAGGCCACGTAGAACGCCGGCGCCGCGGGGGTCTCGGGCGACACGACTCGAACATCCCCCGCGACCCCGATCACCTGGTAGCGGGTATCGCCGCCGAAGAGCTCGAGCTCCTTGCCAACCACGTCGGTGGTGCCCCAGGCCGCCCGGGCCAGCGCTTCGTTCACCACCACCACCGGCGGGGCGTCGTCCCGGTCGGTCGGCGCCAGCGTCCGACCCCGCACCAGGCCGATGCCGAGCGTCTCGAGCGTTCCGGGAAACGCGAGATTCATCTGCGCGAAGGTCCGACCCCCGGCGCCCGGGTCGCGATCCACCGGGCGATAGACCGTCGACGGTGGCTGGGTAGTCTGCATCGGAAGCAGGCTCACCGCCCCGGCGGACCGAACCCCGGGAAGAGCCCGAACCCGCGCCAGCGCCTGCTCGAAGAACGCGACCCGGGCCCGGTCGGTGGGATACCTCGCGGCCGACGGACGGAGCCGGAGGGTGAGCACGGCGCGAGGTTCGAAGCCGAGCGGCGCCCGGTTCGCATTCCATCCGCTCTGGAGCACCAGCGCGGTCACGGTCGCGAGCAAGGTGGCGAACGCGATCTCCGCGGCCACCAGGGCGAGCTGAAGCCGGGCGGCCGATCGGTGCCCGGTGGACCGGCGGCCCCGCACGATGCCGCTGGTGCCGTCGTGCGACAGACGGAAGGCCGGGACGATGCCCGAGAGGAGCCCGGCGCCGATCGACAGCGCGATCGCGAACGCCACCACCACGGGATCGAGGCCGATCGCCTCGAGGCGAGGCGTGTCGCCGGGCAGGACGGAGCGAAGGCCGCCGAGCGCCGCGACCGCGATCGCGAGGCCGCCGGCGCCGGCCACCAGTCCGACCAGCACGCTCTCGCTTGCCAGCTGAGCCGTGATCCGGCCCCGGCTCGCGCCCAGCGCCGAGCGCACGGCGATCTCGGTCCGGCGTCCCGCGCCTCGGGCCAAGAGGAGGCTGGTGACGTTCGCGATGCCGGTGAGCAGGACCAGCAGCACGGCGCCCTGGAGCGCCCAGAGCGTGGGGCCGGTCTGACCGACCACCGACGCCAGGAGCGGGGTCGCGCGGGCCTCCCGGACCCAGGCGTCGGGGTACTCGACCGGGGCCTCGTCGTGCACCAGCGTGGCCAGCCGGGTCAGGTCGGCCTGCGCCGCGCCCGCCGAGACGCCCCTCCGGCGCCGACCGTAGACGCCGAGTTGCGCGGTGTTGGCCCAATCGCCCAGGTCCGACCGGTCCATCACCATCGGAATCCAGTAGGTGATGCCGCCCATCACAGGCTCGTGCCGCCGCCCCATCACCCCGATCACGGTCCGCTGGCCGCCGAGCTCGATGGTCCGGCCGATCACCGAGGGATCGGCGCCGAACCGCCGTCGCCAGAGCCCGTCGCTGAGAATCACCAGACGATCGTTGCCGGGAGTGGACTCGCCGGGGCGGAAGTCGCGACCCAGGGCCGGTCGCACACCGAGCACGGTGAAGTGCGACGGCGTGACCGCGAGCCCGAGCAGCGACTCCGGCTCGCCGCGGTTGTCCACCATGGTCTGGCGGGTCTCGTAGACGGCTGATAGTCCGGTGAAGGCCGAGGCGTCGCGGGTGCTCCGGTCGAACACCGCCTTGCTCACCACCGTGCCGTCCCAGAGTCGGAAGAGGTCGCCCGGGTGGTCGTAGGGGAGGGGGGCGAGCACCACGCCGCGGAGCACCGAGAACACCGCCGTGTTGGCGCCGACCCCGAGCGCCAGCGCCCCGATCGCCAGGCTCACGGTGAGCGGCGACCGGCGCCAGCCGTTCACGGCCGCTCGAAGGTCCCTGAACAACCCGGCCGAGCCCCAGTTGGCCCGGAGCCGGCCGGCGGGTAGGTAGCGAAGACCGATCGCGAGCGCCTGACCCGCGAACCAGACGTCCCGGGCCCAGCCGCGCGGGCGCGCGGACCACTCCTCTTCCAGGTCGCCCGCGATGCTCGCGCCGACCACCGTGCTCGGCAGGGTCAGCCAGAGGAAGGCCCGGGCCAGGACCGGCGGCCGGGCGCTCATCCGAGCACCCCTTCCACGCTGGCCCAGAGTCCCTCGAGCGTGCGGCGGGCCGCCTTCAGCGTCCCGACCGCCAGGGGCGTCGCCTCGAACCGCCGCTTCGGCTGCCCCGCCCGGTTGGCGTCGCCCGGCTCGATCCGCCAGCGGACATAGCCCTTCGCTTCGAGTCGGTCGAGGGTACGGTAGAGCGCTCCCCGCGCGACCGGGCGGCCGGCGATCGCGGAGAGCTCGGCCCGGATCTCGATGGCGGTGGGGCGGTCGCCGAGTCGGAGCAGGGCGAGGAGGACGAACTGTTCGAATTCGCCGAGAAAGACCGGGGTCGGCATGGTGTCTCCATTGTAGTCACTGACTACAATGGAGACAAACATCCCCTCGCGCAACCCCTCCCCCCATCCCCCCCACCCTCCCCATCTCTCCCCATCTCTCCCCATCCTCCCCATCCCTCCCCATCCCTCCTCCATCCCTCCCCTCACACCGTCCATCGGTCCCGGCGATCCCGGAACCGATCGATGTGGAGATGGAGCCCGGTTCCTGCCCGGTCGCTCCAGCCGCGTGCCTTAGCGGCCTGGATCTGCGCCTGGAGGACGGCGTCGCGGGAGAAGTCCTTCACCCGGATCCCGATTCCCTTGAAGTTCTCGATCAGAAAGTCGATTTCCGGCGGGGTCAGGTCTTTGACCCGGATGTCGAGCGCGCCGCCCTTCCCGTAGAGCGACAGGTGCTCCGGATGGTCGGCGCCGGTCACCACGAACTTCGTCCCGAACTTGGAGTCGAACGCCTGCTGGACCACCTCCACCGCGGTCTTGAATTGATCGGGGCTCAGCGCCGCACTCATGGTTCGGCTCAGATCGGCGATCTTGCCGCGGGCCTCGGGCAGGGCGTTCGGGACGTTGACCCGGTCGGTCTGATAGATCCGCCGGACCGTCTCGACCAGCGCCTCGATGCTGGGACGGACCCACTCGTTCCGGGCCAGAATGCTGGTTTCGAACAGGGCGATCGCGCTGGTGAACTGGGTCAGCGCCGCGTCCTGGAGGCCCAGGTCGAGGAGCGTGGACCCTCGCTCGATGTCCTTGGTGGCTTCGACCATCAGGCTGTCGTAGAGCCGGCCCTCGACTTCGGTGAGCGGCGGCGGCCCGCGGGTCTCGCCTTGGACCGAGTTGAACATCTGGTAGAGCATGTAGCCGCCGTAGCCCACGGCGCCGACGATCAGGATCACGACCGCGATGGCCCACAGGGGAAAGCCGACCTGCCTCGACCGGGTCCGCCGCTTCCGGGCCCAGCCGCGGGGTGCGGGCGATCCGTCGTAGACGGGCTCGGGCTCCGGCTCGGGCTCCGGCTGGATTCTCGGCGCGCCGGTCACGAACTCCCACTTGGCGGTGGGGCCCAGCTCGACGACCGCCGCGTCCTCCAGGCGCACCGGACCCGCGATCGGCCTCCCGTTCACCCTGGGTGGGGTGGCGCCGGGATGGGCCGAGAGGTAGTAACCGTCCTCCCGCTCTTGAATCGAGGCGTGTCGCTCCGCCACGGAGGGCAGGAACACTCGGAGCGCCGCACTCGAGGCCGAGCCGATCCAGAAGGGCGAGCGGTCGACCGTGACCTCGCCCCCCGTGGTCGGGGGGACCGGGACCAGCTTGGGTGGGTGGGCCATGAGGGGAAGATGGGGCGCGCCCGGGCGACGTCGCAACTCGGCGGGCGCCCGCGCGAAACCGGCCGAAGCCGGAGCCCCAGGATCCTACGCCGACGAGGGGCCCGCTCTCGGGCGGGCGACGCAGGTCCCGCGATCGCCCCTCGAAGGGCTTGGCTGAAGCGACCGTTCCGGCTTGCTCTTGACATATCAAGATTCTTTGATATGATGGTTGTCATGACCACCGCCGCCCTCGACCTCGCCCGCGCCGCCCGGCTCTTCCAGGCGCTGTCGGACGAGACCCGCCTGGCGCTCCTCGACCGCCTTCGAGGTGGCGAGCACTGCGTCTGCGAGCTCCAGGATTCGCTGGGGGCGGCCCAGTCCCGGCTGTCGTTTCACCTCAGGGTGCTTCGTGAGGCCGGCCTGGTGACCGACCGCCGGGAGGGGAAGTGGTCCTACTACTCGCTCACGCCCGATGGCCTCGCGGAGGCGCACGACGTCGTCCGCGTGCTGGCCACCGACAAGGCGGCGGGACGAGGCAAGCTCCGCGTGCTCGGCAGCTGCTGCGGCTGACACCGATCTCGCCCGGATGTCGGGTAAAGTCGGTAAAACATATCAACGTTGTTTGATCGGAGAGGGAACCCATGTCCGCCACGCCACGCCCGGAAACCACGCCGAACCCCGACCTCGAATCCGTGGTTGGCATCGTCAAAGACAAGTACGGCGCGGCCGCGCGCCGGGTCATGGACGCCTCCGGCGAGGCCGGATGCTGCGGTCCGGTCAGCTCGTGCTGCGGCGGCGCTGCCTTCGACGGCACGGTCGATCCGATCACCCGGGACCTCTATCTCGGGGCCGAGACGGCCGAGCTGCCCTCGGCCGCGGTGCTCGCCTCGTTGGGGTGCGGCAACCCCACCGCGCTCGCGGAGCTCCGGCCGGGCGAGGTCGTGCTCGATCTGGGCTCCGGCGGCGGGATCGACGTGCTGCTCTCCGCTCGCCGAGTCGGCCCGACCGGCAAGGCGTACGGTCTCGACATGACGGACGACATGCTGGCCCTGGCCCGGAAGAACGCGGCCGACGCCAAGGTCGCGAACGTCGAGTTCCTGAAGGGGCAGATCGAGGCCATCCCCCTTCCCGACCGCTCGGTGGACGTGATCATCTCCAACTGCGTCATCAACCTCTCGGGCGACAAGCGGAGGGTGTTGGCCGAGGCGTTCCGGGTGCTCAAGCCCGGGGGGCGGTTCGCCGTGAGCGACGTGGTGGTTCGGGGCGACGTGCCCGCCGACCTCCGGCGCAGCATGGAGCTCTGGGTCGGCTGCGTGGCCGGAGCGCTGGAGGAGACGGAGTTCCTGACCCTGCTCGGTGAGACGGGGTTCGCGGCGGCGAGCATCGAGCCGACCCGGGTCTATCGGAGCGAGGACGCCCGGACCTTCCTGGCCGGCGCCGGGATCGACGTCGACGCCAACCTCGACCAGATCGACGGCCGGTTCATGGCCGCCTTCGTGCGCGCGACCAAGCCGGCCGAGGCGAAGCCGCTGCCGGTTCGCGACCGGGCCGGGGCCTGCTGCGGCCCCGACTGCTGCCCCTGAGGCTCGCCCGTGAGAATCGCGCTCCTTTCCGACGTGCATGCCAATCTTCCGGCGCTCGAGGCTGCGCTGGCTTCGATCGACGCCGATCCGGCCGTGGCCGCCAGGTACCACCTCGGCGACCTGGTCGGCTACGGGCCCTGGCCCGATGAGACGGTCGCGCTGGTTGGGGGACGCGGTCTCGCCGGGGTGGCGGGCAACTACGACTCAACCGTCGCGCTCGCCGCGGAGCACTGCGGTTGCCGCTACGAGGATCCCCGGCAGGAAGCCCTCTCGCACCAGAGCTTCGCCTGGACCGGGAATCATTGCTCGGCCGCGACCAAACGTTGGCTGGGCGAGCTGCCGTTCCGGCTCGACCTCCGCCCGAGGGGCGGTCACCGCGCCGGTCCTGCCCTGATCCTGGTGCACGGCGCGCCCACGCTCAACACGCTCTATTGGACCGGCGATCGATCGGACGACTTCTGTCTCAAGATGGCGGCGCTGGCCGGCGCCCGGCCCGGCGACGTGATCGCGTTCGGCCACACTCATCTGCCCTGGGATCGGGTCGTCGGCGGGATCACCTTCGTGAACACCGGGTCGGTCGGGCGGCCGAAGGACGGCGACTGGCGGGCCGGCTACGCGGTCCTCGACCTCCAGACGGCGGAAGACGGTGGCTCGGTCTCGTGGCGGGTCGAGCACCGGCGGGTGGAGTACGATCTGGAGCGGACCGTGGCGGGCATCCTGGCCAGCGAGCTTCCCCACGAATTCGCCTCGCAGCTCCGGTCGGGCGGCGCGGCGGCCAAGGCGCCATGACCGCTCCCGGGCTCGGACGGTTCGAGCGCTATCTGACGCTCTGGGTCTTCCTCAGCATCGGTGCCGGGATTCTCTTCGGCCGAGCCTTCCCGGCGGCGTTCGCCGAGCTGGGCGGCCTCGAGGTGGCCCGGGTCAACCTCCCCGTGGCGGCGCTGATCTGGCTGATGATCGTGCCGATGCTGCTCAAGATCGACTTTGGCTCGCTGGGGCGGGTCCGGGAGCACTGGCGCGGCATCGGGGTCACGCTCTTCGTGAACTGGGCCGTCAAGCCTTTCTCGATGGCCTTTCTCGGCTGGCTCTTCGTGCGCCGGGTGTTTGGGGGGTACTTGCCTCCCGATCAGATCGACTCGTACGTGGCCGGGCTGATTCTGCTCGCGGCCGCGCCCTGCACGGCGATGGTCTTCGTCTGGAGCAACCTGAGCGACGGGGACGCCAACTTCACGTTGACCCAGGTGGCCCTGAACGACGCCCTGATGGTGGTGGCCTTCGCGCCGCTGGTGAGTCTCCTGCTCGGCCTGTCGGCGATCCGGGTCCCCTGGGACACCCTCCTCCTCTCGGTGGCGCTCTACATCGTGCTCCCGGTGATCCTGGCCCAGCTCTGGCGGCGGGTCCTGACCCCGCGGCCGGGCGCGCTCGAGCGGGTGCTTCGGACGCTGCACCCGGTCTCGCTGGTGGCGTTGCTGACCACCCTCGTGCTCCTGTTCGGCTTCCAAGGCGGTCAGATCCTGGCCCAGCCACTGGTGATCGCGATCCTCGCGGTGCCGATCCTGATCCAGGTCTACTTCAACAGCGGGCTTGCCTACCTGCTCAACCGTGCCCTGGGCGAATCGCATGCGGTCGCTTGCCCGTCGGCGCTGATCGGGGCCAGCAACTTCTTCGAGCTGGCGGTGGCGACTGCGATCGGGATCTTCGGCCTGCGCTCCGGGGCGGCCTTGGCGACCGTGGTGGGCGTCCTGATCGAGGTGCCGGTCATGCTCTCGGTCGTCCGGCTGGTGACCAGGAGCCGGGGATGGTACCAGCGGGGTCGGGGGGTGGCTCGCCGGCGGGCGATGGCGGGATGAGAGGTGGTTGCAGATCGCGGTGCAGTTCTTTGCCTCAGCCCGGCGGGGAGACTGGCGCGACAAGGGGTTAGGACGTCGGTCGGGTGGCGGCCAGGCTGCCCTGATTCTTGCAACCCCGCGTCGCCATGGCTCACCGACTCCCGATCGCGCTGCTGCTGACCCTGGCCGCCTGTAGCCTGGAGCAGGGCGGCCTCGACCCGGCCCCGACCCCGCCGGCACCACCACCCTCGTCCGGCCCGCTCGGTCTGAACGCCGATCTGGTCCCGCACCAGCTCTTCCCGGGCGACAACCCGTGGAACCGGCCGGTGGATACGGCATCGGTCGATCCCAACTCGGGCGCGATCATCTCGCTGATCGGGGCGGGGAAGTCGTTCCATCCTGACTTCGGCGCCGACTGGAACGGCGGGCCGTTCGGGATTCCGTACCTGGTGGTGGCGGGCGGTCAGCCGGGGGTGGCGGTGACGTTCGACTACGCGAGCGAGAGCGATCCCGGGCCCTATCCGATCCCGGCCAACGCTCCGATCGAGGGCGGCGCCGGCTCGAACGGCGACCGTCACGTGCTGGTGGTGGACCGGGACCGCTGGATCCTATATGAGCTCTATGCGGCCTACCCGCAGCCGAACGGGTCGTGGCACGCCGGATCGGGTGCGATCTTCGATCTCTCGTCCAACGCCCTCCGCCCCGCCGGGTGGACCTCGGCGGACGCGGCCGGACTCCCGATCCTGCCGGGTTTGGTGCGCTACGACGAGGTGGCCGCGGGCGAGATCACCCATGCCCTTCGCTTCACCGTGAGCCACACCCGGAAGGCCTACGTCTCTCCGGCCCGTCACTGGGCCAGCAGCGACACCGATCCGCTCCGTCCGCCGATGGGCATGCGGGTCCGCCTCAAGGGGTCGTTCGACGACTCCGGTTACCCGGCCAGCGCCCGGGTGATTCTCGCGGCCCTCAAGCAGTACGGCATGATCGTCGCCGACAACGGGAGCGACTGGTATCTCTCCGGGGTTGCCGACGCCCGCTGGAACGACGGCGAGATGAACACCCTGAAGCAGCTCAAAGGGAGCGACTTCGAGGTGGTTCGGATGACCGGCGTGGTCACCCCTTAAGCGACGCCGGTCACGATCGCGGCACCGTCAGCATCGGGTGGAGCGGCAGGGCCTCGCGATCGACCACCGCGCCGTCCTTCATCACCATCGAGATCTTCCGAACGTTGGCGATGTCGGCCAGCGGGTCGGCGTCGAGGAGCAGGAGATCGGCGCGCTTGCCGGGTTCGACCGTCCCGAAGTCGTCGATGACGTGGTAGGCCATCGCGATGTTCCGGGTCGCGGCCAGGATCATGTCCATCGGCGCCATCCCCTTCTCGGCCATCGCGTCGAACCAGGTGAAGTGCGCCGAGCCGAGCGCGGTGGAGTTGTCGATCTTCTGATCGTTCGGCAGGGCGGCCCAGGCATCGGGGTCGGTGATCCCCGCGTCGGCGGCGAGCAGCAGGGGCGCGTGGGCGGCGATGAGGCGTCGCTCGTTCTGGTCGGCGGTGCGGAGGAGCCCGACCCAGGGCACCCGAGGAGGGAACCGGTCGGCCGTCTTGGCAATCCCGAACACGAGGTGGACGTTGGCGTCCATCAGGCCGGGGATGACGAACTTTCCCGCCCCGTCGATTCGGCGGGCGCCGGCCGGCACCCGCACCGAGGCGCTCGGTCCGACGGCTTGGATTCGCCCGTCGGTGATCAGGATCGTGGCGGGGCTGACGGGGGGACCGCCGCGATCGTCGATCAGGGTCGTACCCACGATCGCGGTGGTTTGAGCGTTGGCCGGCGGGGCCACGAGGGCCAGGACCAGGAGACTGGCGAAGGGGCGCGGCATGTGATGTCTTCCGGGGTAGGAGCGGACGGCTCGTCGGGTCGACGGTCTCGATGCCCGACGGTATCTTAGGGTGCGCTGCTCGCACCCGCTCGTCAAGCTCGCGAATCGTCCTCCCATCCGACCGGAATTCTTTTCCATGCGTCGCTTCACCTCGCTCGCCCTCGTCCTGCTCGCCGCGAGTCCCCTCGCCGCGCAGGATTACCACCGCGCCGAGCAGTTCCTGACCTGGAACGCGATGCGCCTGGTCTACCACGATCAAGTCCTCCCGACCTGGTACCGCGACAGCACCCGGTTCTTCTACCGGGTGCACACCCGTCGCGGTTTCGAGTTCATGACCGTGAGCCCGGCCACCGGGAGCAAAGCCCAGCTGTTCGACAACGCCCGCCTCGCCGCCGCGCTCTCGGTCGCCGCCGATACCGCGATCGACCCGGGCAAGCTGCCGTTCCCGACGGTCGGGTTCGACCGGGACGGGAAGGACGAGAGCGCGCTCCGGCTCCGGATCGGGAAGCGGGGGTTCCGCTGCGAGCTGGCCAGCTATCGCTGCGCCGCCGCCGACACCGTGCCCGATCGCACTCGGTTCGTCCGCTCGCCCGACGACCGCTGGGACGCGTTTGTCTCGAGCTACGATCTCTGGCTCCGGCCGGCGGCCGGGGGCGATTCGATCCGACTGACCACCGACGGCGAGAAGGGCTACGCCTACGGCGAAGGCGCCGCGCGTCCCACCCAGATCCGGATCAAGCGGGCCGGCCGGCCCACCATCATCTGGTCACCCGACTCCAAGCGCCTGGCCGTGATGCGCTACGACGAGCGCGGGATGACCATGTTCCACCTGATCAGCTCGACCACCATCCCGCCGACGGAGTACAGTTATCCCTACGCCCTCCCGGGCGACTCGGTCGTCGGGATGTCGGAGTGGTATCTCGCCGATGTGGGGAGCCGCTCGGTCATCAAAATCAAGGCCGATCCGCAGCCGACCATGTCGATGTACAGCTTCGGCGGCGGTCCCCCAGAGCAGCTTCAGTGGAGCGCCGCCGGCGACCGGGTCTATTTCACCAGCGTCGATCGGGGGCCGAAGCGGGTCCAGCTCCTGGCCGCCGACCCGGCCACCGGCGACGCGCGGGTGCTCCTGGCCGACAGCAGTCGGAGCTACGTGATCGGGATGACCGATCTGCTTTCCGCCGCGTTGGGCGGGGGGCCCAATTGGCGGGTACTCGGGGACGGCGACATCGTCTGGTTCGCCGAGCGCGACGGCTTCGCCCACTTCTACCTCCGCGGTCCCGACGGCGCGATGAAGCACCAGATCACCCGGGGGCCATGGACGGTTTCGCAGCTGCTCTGGGTCGACGAGGCGGCCGGCCGGCTCTACTTCACGGCCCGAGGCCGTGAGGCTGGGCGTCATCCCGACTATCTCGGGCTTTATTCCGTGGGGCTCGACGGCTCGGGGCTGGCGCTACTCTCGCCCGAGAACGCCAATCACGAGATCCGGGCGGTGCCGTCCGGCAAGTACTTCGTCGACGCCTACTCCACCGTGAGCGAGCCTCCGGTGATCGTGCTCCGGGGGCCCGACGGGAAGGTGGTGACCGAGCTCGAGCGGGCGGACATCGCCGACCTCCTGGCCACCGGCTGGAAGCCGGGCCGGGTCTTCACCGCCAAGGCGCGCGACGGCGTGACCGACATCTGGGGAGTGGTCTACACCCCGAGCGGCTTCGATTCGACCCGGAAGTATCCGGTGATCGACCACATCTACCCCGGGCCGCTGATCTCGCCGGTGAGCAAGGACTTCTTCCCCAACCGGGAGCCCTTCACGTACTCCCTGGCGGGCCAGGTCCAGGCACTGGCCGAGCTGGGCTTCGCGGTGCTGGAGATCGACGCCCTCGGTAACACCTCCCGGGCCAAGGCGCTCTACACCTCGTGGTACGGCAACATGCACGACAACGGCATTCCCGACCACATCGCGGCGATCGAGCAGCTCGCCGCCCGGATGCCCTCGCTCGACCTGAACCGGGTGGGGATCTACGGTCACTCGGGTGGAGGCTTCGCGTCGACCGATGCGCTGCTCAGTCATCCCGAGTTCTTCAAGGTGGCGGTCTCGAGCTCCGGCAACCACGACAACCGGACCTACTACCACGGCTGGGGCGAGCGGTTCCAGGGCCTGCTGACCCGCGACACCACGGCCAAGACCGACAATTACACCGCGGCGGCGAACAAGACCTACGCGGCCCAGCTCCGGGGCAAGCTCTTCCTGATCCACGGCGATCTGGACGACAACGTGCATCCGGCCAACACGATCTCGCTGGTCGACGCTCTGGTCAAAGCCAACAAGTCGTTCGACTTCCTGATCGTTCCGGACGCCAACCACGATCTCACCCAGAACCCGTACGTGATCCGCCGGACCTGGGACTACTTCGTCGCCAATCTGCTCGGCGATGTCCCGCCGGTGGACTACCTGATCACCCCGCCCTCGCCGTAGGCGGGGAACCCGAGGGGATGCCAATGACGGAACGCCGCTACGACGAAGAAGAAGTCGCGATCATCCTCCAGCGAGCCGCGGAGACGCGGGTCGGTGGGGCCGAGGGGATGACTCTGGCTCAGCTCAAGGAGGTCGCCGCGGAGGTGGGGATCGACCCCGCCGCCGTCGAGACGGCGGCGGGCGCGCTCGACCGGCGGGTCGCGTCCACCCCGAGCCCCCTGCTCGGAACCCCCGCGGCGCCGCAGTACGAGCAGACGGTCGATGTGCCGTTCGATCGGATCGACCAGGCCGACGTGGCGCTCGCCATCCGACGTGCGATGGAGCGGCACGGGGTGCTCGAGACCCGGGAGAACGGTCTCGAATGGCGGGCCCGCGATGCCGGCGGCGGCCGCTACGTGTCGGTCCTCCCCCGCGGTGATGGCACCCTGGTCCGGGTTCTCGGCAACTTTCGCGACGGCGCCCTCGCCTGGCTGGTGGGCGGCGGAACGATGACCGGCGTGGCCACCCTGGTGCTGCTCAAGAGTTTGGGAGTGCTGGTACCAGGCCCGGCGAAGGGACTGGGGTTCCTGGCCGCGGCCCTCGCGGGCTTTCTCGGTGGGCGGCTCCTCTGGGCCTGGCGCTACCGGCAGGAGCGGCGGCGACTCGCCGCCACCCTCGAGGCGGTGGTGGAGGCTGTCCGGTCGAGCGAGGACCCGGCGGACGTCAGGCCGGATGCCGCCGCCCCAGCCAGCGCGCCCCCGCCAGCTGACCGAGGAAGAACGCCGCCACGTAGAGGGGCAGAGTGACCCAGCGGAACGGGACCCCCATCGCGAGCCGCATCAGAATCGCCAGCGCCACCGGCAAGTGGATCGCGACGAACCAGGCGGGCGAGAGCTTCCGGACCCTGGCCCGCCAAGCCCCGAACGGCAGGTTCATCAGGAAGATCAGCAGCGCGATGCCGCCCGGGGTGCCGGAGAACGACATCGCGGATTAGCGGCTGCCGACCATCGCGCTCACGATCTCGTACATCATCCGCGCCCCCAGCTTCACGTTCTCGACCGAGAGCCGCTCGTCGTTGCCGTGGACGCCCGCGTCATCGGCCAGGGGGGTCAGGTACGGTGCGTACCCGTACGAGACGATGCCCTTGTCCCGGAAGAAGTGGCTGTCGGTGAACCCGGTCGACACCGCCGGCACGATGGTGGCGTCGGGAAAGTGCTGCCGGGTCACCTTCGCGATCGCGTCCCAGAGCGGCGTGCCGGTGGCCGACACGGCCGGCGTGAAGTCGAGGATCTTCTCGATCGTGATCCCGGGGTCGTCCAGCACCGTTTCGAGCTCGTGGAGAAACGCGGCGTGGTCCTGCTCGGGCAGGAGCCGGCAGTCCAGCTGGGCGCTGGCCTCGGGCGGGATCACGTTGATCTTGTTACTGCCCGAGAGCATGGTGATCGAGCAGGTGTTCCGGGTCAGGGCCGCGGCGCCCGGCTCCTCGAGCTGGAGGCGGAGCAGGGTCTCGTGGTTCGTCACCGCGCTCGCCATGTCGCGGTACGCGTCCTGCCACTGGGGCGGCGCACCGGGCGCGCTGGCCTTGAAGTAGGCGTCCACCGCCGGCCCGATCTTGGGGGCGAACTCGTAGGTCTGGAGCCGGTCGAGGGCCCGGATCAGGCGGTTGACCGCCGACGCGACCGGCGGGGTCGAGCCGTGGCCCGGCCTGCCGGTGGCGGTCAGTTTGAGCCAGAGGGGCGTCTTCTGGGTGACCTCGATGCTGTAGGTCTTCCGTCCCTCGTTCAGGCTCCCGCCGCCTCCTTCGTTGATCAGGAACCCGACGCCCTGGAAGACCTCGGGATGGTGCTGAGCCAGCCACCCGGCGCCGTAGGTGCCGCCCGCCTCTTCGTCCGCCGTCGCAACGAAGATCACGTCCCGGTCCAGAGGAGCCTTGGCGCGATGGAGCGCCAGGAACGCCATCAGCTCCGAGATCCCGAGCGACTTGGTGTCCAGGGCCCCTCGGCCGTAGAGGTACCCGTCCTTGATGGTGGCCGCGAAGGGGTCGACGGTCCAGTACTTCGGGTCGGCCGGCACCACGTCCATGTGGTGGAGCAGGACCAACCCCGGCTGGCTCCCCCCCTTGAGACGGGCCCAGACGTTGCCGCGGCCCGGTGCCGACGAGCCGGTGTCGAACGGGATCCCTTCCGCCGCAAAGATCTTCGCGAAGAAGGCCGCCGTCCGGGTCTCGTTGCCCGGCGGATTGGTGGTGTTGATCCGGAGATATTCCTGGGTGAGCCGAAGCGCCTCGTCGCCCAGCCGGTCGAAGTTCACCGCCGCCTGGGCCCCCGCGCTCGACACAACCAACGTCGCCAGTGCCGTCACCAGCCCGAGCCGCCCCGCCCACGATCTATCGATCCTCATGATTTCCTCGCCAAGTGGTTCCCCCGTTGCCCCCGTCTCCCCCAATCCCTCCCCATCCCTCCCTACCTCCCCCCGATCCCGAATGCCACCAGCGACTCGTCCCCCGTCGCCGCGACGCTCGCCACGCCGAACAGGTTGTCGTCGATCAGCACCCCGTCCAGCTCGAGGTCCGTCCCGCTGGGCACGAACCGGGAGTGGGTCCAGAAGGGCTCGATCGTGTCGCGCCAATAGACCCGGTACCCGGCGGCACCGGTCACCGCTTCCCAGCTGACCGTGGTCGACGCGCTCCCGCCTCCCCGGATCCGAACGTGCTCCGGCGAGGGCGGCGCCCAGGCCAGCGCCGCCAGCGTCGCCGCGTTGACGCCCGCGATCCGGGCCATGTAGGGGAAGTCGGCCTTGTCCGGCACGTCGCCGTACTCGATCCCGTTCTCGGTGCGGATGTTCTGGTGCTGGCGGTGGTAGTTCTCCCACGCCTCGGTGATCCGCACGGCGGCGAAGCCCTCGTCGTTGAACGCCCGGTGGTCGCCGCCCCGGCCGAACCGGTCCAGGCGGTAGACCAGCTTGGCGTGCATGGTGGGCACCACTTGCTCGGCAATCGTGTGGACGTACCGGGCCAGCTGGCGCGAGATCCCGTCGACCTCGCCGCCCATGACCCGGCGCATCATCCGGTCGCGCTCGGTCTCGGTCGGCGGCACCGGCTCGGAAAAGACCCGGAAGGTCAGGTTGTCCTTCTGGCCTCCGATCCCGTCGCTGTTGCCGATGATGTCGTTGTTGAGCACCCCCTCGATGTTCCAGCCCTGGGCCTTGGCGTACGTCGCCAGCTGCTGGCCGCCGAAGAGTCCCTGCTCCTCGCCATCGAGCGTGGCATAGACGATGGTCTTGTCGAACCGGTACTTGCTCAGGACCCGGGCGGTCTCGATCACCGCCGAGGTGCCGCTCCCATCGTCGACCGCGCCCGGGGCGTCGCTGGTGGCGTCGTTGGCCTGGCTGGCCCGCGAATCGTAGTGGCCCGAGATCACCACGTAGCGGTCCGGGTACTTCTGTCCCCGCTGAATCGCCACCACGTTCACGATCTCCACCTCGGTCGGAATTCGCGGGTTCTCGCCCTTCTTGAGCAGCCCCCGATTGTAGCTCACCTCCAGGCAGCCCCCGCAGGCGGCGGCGATCCGCTCGAACTCGGAATGAATCCAGCGCCGGGCCGCGCCGATCCCGCGGGTGGTGGAGACCGTGTCCGACAGGGTGTGCCGGGTCCCGAAGCTGACCAGCTTCCGGTCGGTGGCCTCCACGGCGCTGGCGGGAATGGCGGTGGCGATGTCGTAGAGACGAAGATCACGACCGGGCGCGGCCGCCGGCGTCTGGAACGCCGCCAGCAGCAGGAGCCCGGAGAGAGTGCCGATCATGGACGGATGCGCTCGGGTTGAGAAGACCCGAAATCTTCGCACTGGCCGAGGCGGGACACAACCGGCGGGCGGGCGCCGGCCCGCCTACCGGGATCTCCGCCGGGGCGGCCCGCCGGGACCTCGGCCGGGTTGCAACCTTTCCGGGGCCCGGCCCGTCAGATCCGTTATCTCTCGCTTTCCGAGGGGAAGCCAATGGGCACCGATACCTCCGTCATCCGCGGCACGCTCGACATGCTGATCCTCAAGCTCCTCTCGCTCGAGCCGATGCACGGCTGGGGGCTCACCGAGCGGATGGAGCGGATGTCCGACGCCCGGCTCCGGGTTCCCCAGGGGTCGCTCTATGCCTCGCTCCACAAGCTCACCCGCGAGGGTTGGATCCGCTCGTCCTGGCGCGAGACCGAGAACGGTCGCCGGGCTCGTTACTACGCCTTGACCCGGGCGGGCGAGCGCCAGCTGGCCGTCGAAACCGGCCAGTGGGACCGTTTGGCGGCCGGGGTGGCGGCGATCATGTCCGCGACCATCTGAGCGGGAGAGCCCATGCCCCGATCCGCCGACCTCTGGCATCGCCTGCGGACCCTGCTCCAGCTCCGCCGGGCTGAGCGGGAGTTGGACGAGGAGTTCACCTTCCACGTGGAGATGTCGGCCCGACAGCTCGAAGCCGGCGGGCTGCCGCCGGATCAGGCCCTGGCCGAGTCGCGGCGCCGGTTCGGCGGCCTGACCCGGGAGCGGCAGCGGGCCCGCGACGAGTGGGGCATCGGCTGGGTTCGTGATCTGGCCGCCGACTTCCACCATGCGTTCCGTCAGTTCCGCCGCCGGCCCGGGTTCACCCTGCTCGGCAGCCTGACCCTGGCGCTCGGCATCGGCGCCACGGTGGCGCTGTTCAGCGTCGTGCAGGGTCTCCTGCTCCGCCCGCTCCCGGTCCGGGACGAAGCCCAGCTTCAGGTGTTCTGGGATCCGTTCGACTGGCGGGGGGTGGAGTTCGACTTCGTGAAGGAGCGCGTGCCGGAGTTCGCGTCGCTGGCCGCCTATTCGCTGGACGTCACCACGCTCGAGGGGAGGGAGAGCAGCTCCGCGCTGCTGACCACGGTCTCGTCGGCCGAGTTGTTCGACGTCTTGGGTGCGGCGCCGCTCATGGGCCGGACTTTCGCCCCGGGCGAGGATCGACCGGGGGCGGAGCCGGTCGCCATCTTGAGCTGGACCCTCTGGCAGCAGGAGTTGGGCGGCGATCCCGGCGTGATCGGCCGGCGCCTCCGGCTCGACGGGAAGCCGGCCACCGTGATCGGGGTGATGCCCCGGGGGTTCTTCTTCCCGACTCCGGACGTCCGGCTCTGGCGGCCGCTGCTGCTCGATCCGGCGAGCGGCGGCTATCAGGGCAACGGGTACCTCGCCCTGGTCGGCCGGGTTCGCCCCGAGGTGTCGGCGGCGGCGCTCGACGGCGGCATCCAGCGGCTGGCGCATGCGCTCGGGGAGCGGTTCACCTACCCGGCGGCCTGGGACAAGACCAAGGATGCCGGTCTCACCTCCCTTCGGGACTTCACGGTGGGCGACGTCGAGCCGGCGCTGCTGCTCCTCCTCGGCGCCGTGACGCTGCTGCTCTTGATGGCCTCCGCCAACGTGGCCGCGCTGGTTCTGGCCCGGACGACGGATCGGACCCCGGAAATCGCCCTCCGCGCGGCGCTCGGCGCGGGTCGCGGCCGGCTGGTCCGGCAGATCGTCACCGAATCGGTGGCCTTGGCCGGGTTGGCCGGCGTGGTCGGCGCGGCCCTGGCCGGCGGCGTCTTTCGCCTCTTGGTTCGGAGTCTCCCTCTCCGGAACGGGCTCGAGGCCACGCTGTCGCTCGACTGGACCATGCTGCTCACGGCGTTCGGACTGGCGCTGGTCGTGGGCCTCCTGGTGTCGGCCGCGCCGGTGCGCGAGCTCTTGCGCGGCGGGGTCACCGGCGTGAGCCGGGAACGGTCGAGCGCGGCCTCGGCGCCCGGACATCGCCGGGTCCACGGGGTCCTGGTTGGGGTCGAGGTGGCGTTGGCGGTGACGCTCGCGGCTGGCTCCTTTCTCTTCGTGCGGTCGGTCGCGCGGCTCTTCGCTCTCGATCCGGGCTTCGATCCCAAGGGGGTCATGGCCTTCGACCTCGTGAGCCCGACTCAGGGTACGTCCGATGCCGAGCGGCGCCAGATCTATCTCGACCTCCTGGACCGGGTGCTCCAGCGACCCGAGGTGGCCGCCGCGGGCTTCGCCCCCCGGGTCCCGATCCGCGACCCGGGATACCAAGGGCCGGTCGAGATCGAGGACCGCCCCGACCTTCGCGGCCCTCAGGCCCCGAACGCGGCCTTCCGCCCCGTGACTCCAGGCTATTTCGCGGCCCTCGGCCTCGACATCGTCGGCGGCCGGGGCTTCACCGCGGCCGACCAGGCGACGGCCCCTCGCGTCGCGATCGTCAGCGAATCGTTCGCTCGGTCGATGTGGCCCGGTCGCGATCCGCTCGGTCGCCGGGTGCAGAGCGGAGTGACCGGCGACGCCTGGCTGAGCGTGGTGGGCGTCGCCGAGGAGGCCCGGGTCTTCTCGATGACCGGCCCCAACCCGATGGTGCTCTACCTGCCACTCGCGCAACTGTCCTCGTTCGACTCGCAAGCGCTCCTGATCCGGGCTCGAGGCGACTTGGGCCCGCTTCCAGCGTTGGTGCGCCAGGTCGTCAGGGAGCGGGCTCCCGACGTGGCGGTGGGACGGGTGACGACGATGGACCAAGTGCTGCGTCAAGCCCTGGCCGAACCGATCCGGCTCCGCTTCTTTCTGTCTCTCTTTGCCGCCCTGGCCCTCGCGCTGGGCGGCGTGGGGGTCTACGGGGTGGTGTCCTATTCGGTCACCCGGCGCCGGACCGAGTTCGGGGTTCGGATGGCGCTCGGCGCGGAGCCCGGTCGGGTGGTCAGGGAGGTCGTTCGCGGGGCCATGGTGCCGGTGGTCGCGGGGATCGGTGCCGGCCTGGTGCTGACCCTGCTGGTTTCCCGGCTGGTCGCCGGCCTGCTCTATGGCATCGCGCCGACCGACCCGCTCAGCTTGGGCTTGGCCGGCGGGGCTCTGCTGACCGCCGGAACGCTGGCCGCCCTGCTCCCCGGGCTCCGGGCCGGGCGGACCAGCCCGATCGCGTCGCTTCGGTCCGACTGAGCGAGGTCACACCCTGGTCACGCCCGGACGCTTACTTCGGTTCGACTTCAATCGGATGGGACACGCATGCGCGGCTCGAGACTGGTGGTGGGGATCATCGCGGGACTGGCGCTTCAGGCGGCGCCCGGTGGGGCTCAAACCGCGCGGAGCGGGGCCTGGCGGCTCGGCGCCGGCGCCGGCGTCTACCACATCGACGAGCTGGCCGGCAGCCCGATGGTGCCGGGCTTGAGCGTGGCCCGCGAGGTGGGTCGCAGGTCGGTGGTTGGACTCGACTTGGCGGCGATCTCCGGCGCCGGGCGTTACGGGCTCGATGCCCTGGCGGCCGACCTCGACGTGGGGGTCCTCGTCCCCCGAGGCCGGTTCGAGCTGGCCCTGACGGCCGGGCCGTCCGGTCTCCTCGGCGGCGACGGCGACGGCACTCCGTATTACTCGGTCGGCGTCCATGGGGCGGTGGGCGCCACGCTCTGGGCAACCGACCGCTTCGGCCTGACCGCCCGCGTCCGGGTTCGCCAATGGATCACTTCGCCCGCCGACCGGTCGCCCGGGGTGGTCGCGGGACTGGTCGTTCGCCTCTGAGGTCCGAGGCGACTAACGGCCATTGACCTCGTCGGCCGCGGCTTGCAGGGTCGCGGCCGCTTCGACCGAGAGCTGGAACGACCCGCCGCCGACCGTGAGGCCGCGGGGGAGCCCGATGGCGGACCGGTCGTACAGCCGGCCGAAGATCGTGATGGCCGCGAGGTAGGATCCGGCCACCGACGGATGGAACCCGTCGGGGCCGTACAGGGGCAGGGTCGGATCGCGCCGCCAGGCCGCCAGCCAGGCCCCGCCGGCGGGGAGCTCCAACCCGCCGATGGCCTCCGCCGCCAGCCGGTAGGACTCGACCACCCGATCGAAATCGAACGAGCGCGAGGACGCCGGCCACACCGTGTACATTGCCGGCGTGCCGCCCGCCTGCCGGATCTCGGGCGCGAACCGTCCCACCCATTCCAGCAGGTTCACCCGGCTCTCCGCCAGGGCGCTCGGTCCCTGCTGCATGATCACATACCGCCAGCCGCCCCGGGAAATGGCCTTTCGGGCGTCGCCCTGAGACCAGTGGTCCTCCAGCGCGAAATCCGGAAACGCGACCGTCTCTATATAAGTTCGCTCGACCCCGGCGGAGTCGGCGAGCGCCTTGACCATGCCGGGCAGGTCGTTGACGTAGGTCAGGCTGTTGCCGACGAAGAGGACCCGAAAAGTGGCATCCGGGTCTGGGCTGGGGCCGGTGGACGGCGCTCCGCAGCCCGTCAGGGCCAGGGCGAAGATCAGCAGGCGGCAGACGAGCATGGCGGAGTCTCCCTTCCAAGGCGGACGGCGAGTCTCACCTCCGGGTTTCGAGCGCCGGGTTTGACACCGCCGGGCGGCAGGCGTGATCATCTTCGGTTCCCCCGCTGGATGACGCGTTCCGGAACGGAACACGAAGGAGGTTCCCATGGCCGCCCAGTCGTTCGCGAACCACAAGCGCTACGTGCCCGGGTATCACGGCGTGCTGTTCGGGCTGATCACGGTGTACCTAGTGTGGTCGGTGCGTGAGGTGATCCGGGGGCCGAGTCTCGAGGCGGCGATGGGAGTGGTGCTGGCCCTGATCTTGGGGATGCTGGCGTGGTACGCGCGAATCTTCGCGCTGAAGGTCCAAGACCGGGTGGTGGTGCTGGAAGAGCGGCTCCGGTTGGAGGGGCTCCTTCCAGGCGACCTCCGGTCGCGCCTGGGCGAGTTGCGAGCCGGTCAGCTGATCGCGCTCCGGTTCGCCTCGGATGGCGAGGTGCCGGGACTGGTCCGGCGCGTCCTGACCGAGGGTATCCGGAATCGGGACGATATCAAGAAGTTGATCTCGACCTGGCGGCCAGACCTTCGCCGGGTGTGAGTTGAACCTAGAGGAGCGCACATGGAAGCGACCGACGTGGCTGTGGCGGGGCGCCCCCGGCGGCGGGGGCGCCCCCGGGACGAGCGGGCCTCCGAGGCGATTCTTTCGGCGACCCTGCGGGCGATCGCCGAGATGGGCTTCGGCGGCTTCACCATGCGAGCGGTCGCCGACCAGGCGGGCGTGGGCCTTCCGACGATCTACCGGCGTTGGCGGTCGAAGGAAGAACTGGCCCGGGAGGCGATCGACGCGGCGCTCGGTCGCGCCATGCCGGTCCCCGACACGGGCTCGCTCCGCGAGGATCTCCGGATCCTCCTCCACGAGCTGGTCGACTACCTCAACGACCCCGAGCTGGGCGGAATCTGGCTGTCGCTGATCAGTGAGTCGCGCCGCGACGGCATGTGGCTGGAGTCGCTGGAGGAGCTGACCGCCACCCGTCGTCATCGGGTCCGGGTCGTGGTCCTGCGGGCCGTCGACCGTGGGGAGCTGCCTCGAAACATCGACGTCGACCTGTTCCTGGACATGGTCCAGGGGCCGATGTGGGTTCGGATGCTGCACCTCCACCGGACCCCGACCCACCAGGCGGCCGAGCAGATCATTTCGATCGTGCTGTTGGCCTTCGGAGTTGCCTCGGACTGAAACTCCGGCGGCCACCAAGGCGAAGTATGAGCATATGCTCGCTCTGATTCTCTTGGTGGCCGCGATCCCCTCGCAGGATCCCCGGACCACGTTGCTCGCGGCCGACCGCGACCTGGCAAAGGCCTCGGCCCAGGCGGGCCTTCGCCAGGCGCTGCGGCGGGCGCTCGACGACTCCGCCGTCGTGGTCCACGGTGGAGCACCGGTCCTGGTCGGTCGGTCGGCCATCCTCGCTGCCCTCTCCCGGGACTCCGTCCTCGACACCGTCTCGGTCACGTGGGAGGCCAGAGAGGGGTGGGTCTCGTCGGACGGGGGGCTCGGGGTCACGACCGGCCTCACCCGGGTCACCCCGGCCCACGGCGCCACTCGGACCGGCAGCTACATCGCCGGGTGGCGGCTCGCCGGGCGGGCCTGGCGGCTGATCGGTCTGATGCAGACCGGGCTGATTTCCCCCGGTCGGGTGTTCTACGATCCGGCCTGGGGCCCCAAGTCACTTCCGGGGATCGAGCCGAACGGTCCCGGAGGGCCCCTGGTCCAGGCCGATCTCGACTTCGCGGCGTCGGCCAGGCAGGGGAACGCCGGGGAGGCGTTCCGGGCGTTCGCCGCCCCGGCCGCGTTTACCTACGCGGGCGGCGGCCACTGGAACGAAGGGCCGGGCGCCATCGGCCGGGCGATCGGGAGCGGCGACCCGGCCGACTGGTCGTGGTACCCCGTGGCGGTCCGGGTAGCCGGGTCGGGCGATCTCGGGTTCACGGTGGGCCAGGCGATCATCGCGCCCAAAGGCGGCGACGACCCGATCTACAGCAAGTACCTCACCGTCTGGGCGCGCCAGCCCGACGGGCGAATCCGGTTCCTGACCGACGGGGGCAACGCGCGACCACGCCCGTGAGCTGATCGCGCCCTTCCCCCGGTCGGGTGGGGCCTCCATATTCGGCCATGCAGCGGCCCCTCTCGCCCGCGGCACCTCCCGAGCATTCCGACACCGTTCTCGCCATCGACTCGGTCGAGCGGGCGGAGACCACTCCGTGGATCCGACGATGACCGACCCAGCTCGGAACGACGGCGGCCTCAAGGCCGAGTTGACCTTGCTGGACAGCACCATGATCAACGTGGGTACGATCATCGCCTCGGCGATCTTCATCGTGCCCGCGTTCATCGCGGCGCCGTTCAAGGCGCCCGGCCCCGCCGTGCTCGCCTGGGTGGTCGGCGGGCTGATCTCGCTCTGCGGCGCGCTCTCGGTGGCCGAGTTGGGGGCGGCGATGCCCAAGGCGGGCGGCCAGTTCGTCTATCTGAGCCGAGCGTTCGGGCCCGTCTGGGGCTACCTCTACGGGTGGGCCGCGGCGGTGATCATCAATCCGGCCTCGATCGCGGCCATCGCGGTGGGGTTCGCGACCTACGCCGGCCAGTTCGTCGCTCTCGGCGACTGGGGGGTCAAGCTGGTCGCGATCGCGTCGATCCTCGTGCTCACCGGCCTCAACTGTCTCGGGCTCAAAGCCGGCGCGATCACCCAGAACGTCCTGACCTTCATCAAGATCGCCGGCGTGGTAGGCCTGATCGCCGTGTGCTTCCTCCTCCGGGGCGGCTCGACCGCGAACTTCGCCGGGTTCTGGGACGCCGGGTCGCCCAGCCTCCTGATCGGGGCGTTCGGCGTGGCCCTCATCAACGTGCTCTGGGCCTACGACGGGTGGATCGAGATCACCTACGTCGGGAGCGAGATGCGGCGGCCGGAGCGGGACATGCCGCTCGCGATCCTCTTCTCGACGCTGCTGGTGACGGTGCTCTACGTCGCGGTGAGCGTGGCCATGGTGTACGTGCTCGGCAATGCCGCGATGGGGCGCTCGGAGCGGGTCGCGGCCGACGCGGCGTCCATCGTGCTCGGCGGCCTGGGTGCGACCCTGATCACCGTGGTCACCCTCGTCTCCACCCTCGGGGCCAACAACGGCATCGTCTTCACCGCCGCCCGGGTTCCCTACGCCATGGCCCGGGAGGGCCGCTTCTTCCGGTGGGCCGGCCTGGTCAGCCCCCGGTACGACGTGCCCACGCCCTCGCTCGTCGTCCAGGGCATCTGGTCGGCGTCGCTCGTGCTCCTCGGCGGCTACGAGCAACTCGCCGGTTACGTGGTCTTCGTGTCGTTCATGTTCTACGCCCTGGCCTGCGCCGCCGTCATCGTGCTCCGAGTGCGGGAGCCGAACCTCGTCCGGCCCTATCGAGCCTGGGGCTATCCCGTCACCCCGATCGTGTTCATCCTCTTTTCCGGCTTTCTGGTCATCAACGCCATTGTCGAACGCCCGGTCGATTCCCTGATCGGGGTCGGTCTTCTGGTGCTCGGCCTGGTGGTGTACCGCCTGGCCGGTTGGCACCGTCCCCCTGCTGCCGAGGCTCCTTCGTGATGGGTCGATTCCGGTTCACCTCCCTTGTCCTGGCCGCGCTTCTGGCCGCCGGATGCCACGCGGGTGGTGACGCCGCCACCAAGGTCACCGCGGTCGCCGACGACTACCTCGCCGGTCTGCTCGCCTATCACCCCGAGTTCGGTACGGTCAACGGCCTTCCGGGTGCGGACCAGGGCCGGATCACGGACAACTCGCTCGGCGCGTTGGAGCGCTGGCAGGCGAAGGAGGACGGCTGGCTGGCCCGGCTCCAGACCATCGACCCCACCACCCTTGGCGACCGGCCCGAGGCCGTGACCTACGCGGTGCTCCGGGAAGAGCTGGAGGGGGCGGTGGCGTCGCGAGCCTGCCGGCTCGAGCTCTGGGCCGTCAACTCCTACGTGAACGGCTGGCAGACCGAGTATTCCGACCTTGCCCTGGTGCAGCCGGTGGGCAGCGACTCGCTCCGGGCCCAGGCGCTGGCCCGGGTCCGCGCCCTCCCCAAGTACATCGATACCGAGATCGACAACCTCGCGGCCGGGCTGGCCCAGGGCTACTCGTCGCCCAAGGTGATCGTCTATGCCGTGCTCGACCAGCTCGACGACATCCTCGCGACCCCGGTGGCGCGATCGCCGTTCGCGTCGCCGGCCGAGCGGGATTCGACCCCGGCGTTCCGGAGCGCCTATCTCGAGGCGGTTGCCAAGGAGCTCAACCCCGCCCTCCATCGCTACCGCGATTTCCTGGCGACCCGGTACCTGGCCTCGGCCCGGAACGCGATCGGGGTGACCGCCAATCCGCAGGGACGGGACTGCTATCGCGCCGAGGTGCGGCGCTTCAGCACCCTCGACGTGGCGCCCGACAGCGTCTATCGGCTCGGGTTGGCGGAGATGGGTCGGGTGGAAGGGGAGATGACGGCGGTGGCCGCGCGCGGCTTCGGCGGGGCCACGCCGGCCGAGGCGCTGACCCGGCTCCGGACCGACCCCAAGTACGCCTTCAAGACGTCGGACGAGCTGATGGCCTACGCCCAGGCTGCGCTGGACCGGGCCCGCCAAGCGATGCCCCGGGTGGCCGACCTGACGACCGACGCGCGGGTGGTGATCGAGCCCTATCCCGAGTTCCGGGCCCGGGCGGGCGCCCCGGGACAGTACAACGCCGGCCCCGAGGACGGGAGCGCGCCGGGCGTGTTTCTGATCAACGCCTACGATCCGACCCACACCAGCCGGGCCAACGTCGAGCAGGTGACCTTTCACGAGACCTACCCCGGTCATCACTTCCAGCTCTCGATCGCGCGGGAGCGGGAGGGGCTCCACCCGGTGGTTCGCTATCTGGGGAGCACCGGGTTCATCGAGGGGTGGGGGCTCTACGCCGAGGGGTTGGCCGACGAGCTGGGACTCTATTCGACCGACGTGGACCGGCTGGGCTGGCTGGCGAGCCGGGCGTTCCGGGCGGCCCGCTTGGTGGTCGACGCGGGAATCCACACCGGGCGGATGAGTCGCGATTCTGCGGTGGCCTACCTCGAGGTGCACACCACCCGGCCCCCCGCCGAGATCCAGGGCGAGGTCAACCGTTACATCTCGTGGCCGGGTCAGGCCACGGCCTACATGCTGGGGAATCTGGAGTTGGTGGCGCTGCGCGAGCAGGCCAGGCGACAGCTCGGGACCGCCTTCGACGTTCGGAAGTTCCACGACCAGGTGCTCCAGAACGGCAACGTCCCGCTGCCCTGGCTCCGGAGCCGGATCGAGCGGTGGCTGGCGGCCGAGGGCCGCTAGCCACCGCTCGCCCGATCACTGGGCTGGGCCGAGCGACTTCTCCAGGTCCTGGATCATCCGGCTTTGCGGCGCCATCTCCTTCAGCTTGTTGACGATGGTCGTCGCGGAGTCCCGAAACCCGGCGCCGGCGTAGGCCCGGGCCAGGAGGATCTGGTACTGGAAGCCAATCCGCCGGTTTCCTTCGGGCGGCGTGAGCTGGTGCAGTCCCGCCAGCGCCCCGGCGGCGTCGCCCCGGTCCTCGAGCTGTGAGTCGAGCGCCAGAAGCTTCACGCTGGGGTCGTCCGGCCGCTGCTGGGCCAGCTCGTCGAAGAGCCGCGCCGCGGTGTCCTTGTCGCCCTGGCTTCGGGCCTGCATCGCCCGTTCGTAGAGGCCGGCGACGAGTAGATTGGTGATGTCGCCCGGCTCGCCGCTCCGGATGCCGACGCCGCCGGCATGGTCGTACACCAGGACGCCGCCGTGCTCGCCGGTCTCGTAGATCGAGTAGACGGCCCCGAGCCCGACCAGGGCCGACACGACGTGCATCGCGTAGGCCGCCTTCTCCTTCTTGCGGAGCGCCAGCCCGATCAGCTCGAGGCCGGCGATGACGAGGAGGACGTTCCGGGTCCGGTCGCCCCACTCCTCGTGGTCTTGCACGGCCTCAGCGGCGCCGGGCACCCGTTCCACCGGGCCGTGGGCGTCGTGGCCCGACCTGGCGGCGGCGTAGCTGGCAGCCCCGGCGATGAGCAGAAGCGTGGCCGCCGCCGGCCCGGTCCACTTCAGCTTGCCGCTGAGGCTGGCCAGGCGCAGCACGACCCCCACGATCCCGAGGGCGATGACGAAGTGAACGATCTGAGGATGGTAGTAGCCGATATTGGGCATGATAGTCTTGGGGGAGAGTGTGGTCGAAGCTACCGGCTCCCCGGCGGTGGCGCAATACGCCGCCCGGTCGTTAGGCTCCGCGCGCCCGGGCCTTCCATGAACCGCAAATCATCCAGCCGTTCCGGCCCGCCTGCCGGAGCGCGATCCGAGCGAGCTTCCCCATGAGACACCTCACACCCCTCGGCGTCGCCCTGCTGATCGGCTGCGCCGGCCGTTCCACCAGCGCTCCGACCCCGGGCCCGGACGGCGGCCTGCCCCCGGCGCTCGACGCGATTCGGCAGACCGATCTCCGCGCCGATCTCTACGCCATGGCCGGCGACCACTTCCGCGGCCGCGAAGCCGGCACCCTCGACGAGCTCAAGGCCTCGGCCTGGCTCGCCGAGCGGGCCCGGGACGCCGGCCTCGAGCCGGCCGGCGACGACGGGACGTATTTCCAGTTCTGGTCGATGGCCCGGGTCAGGATCTCGAGCACCAGCACCCTCTCGATCGGGGGCCGGGCGTTCGCCATCGGCCCCGATGCCGTGGTCGTGTCGGGCGGCAACGCCATCGTCGACGCGCCGCTGGTCTCGGCCGGCGACGGCCGGAAGCCGGCACTCGAGGGGCTCGACCTGGCGGGGAAAGCGGTCGTGGTGCAGATCACGCCGCCGGCCCGGGTCCTCCCCAAGGACATCTCCCTCCGGCCGATGCGGTATGCCATGGCGGCCATCGGCGAGCGGGTCGCGACGCTGGCTCAGCTCCATCCGGCCGCGATCGTGATGGTGTCCGACGCGGTGGCCGACTCGGGCTGGGGCTTCGCGTCGCACTGGTTCACCAACGGCAGCTACGGGCTCGACGTCGCCGCCTCCTCGCGGCTCGGACCCGACACCTCGATCCCGGTGGTCTGGGTACACCAAAGCGCCGGCCCTGGGCTCGCGACCCCCGGGCAGCGGCTCCAGGCGACCCTCTTCTTCGAGCGGTTCACGGTGCCGTCGGTCAACGTCGTGGCCCGGGTGCCCGGGACCGACCCGGCCCGCCGGGGCGAGTACGTCCTCTTCAGCGGCCACCAGGACCACGACGGCGTCAAGGAGCCGGTGGCCGGGGACTCGATCTGGAACGGCGCCGACGACAACGCCAGCGTGAGCGTCGGCCTGCTGGCGATCGGTCGGGCCTTCGCCCGCCATCCCGCGCCCCGCTCCGCCCTCTTCGTCTGGCACGGCGCCGAGGAGAAAGGACTCCTCGGCTCCCGGTACCACGCGGCCCATCCCGAGGTGCCCAAGGACTCGATCGTCGCGGTGATCAACGGCGACATGATCGGGGGCAACGCCCCCGACACGGCCGGGTTGCTGGGCACCCAGCCGCCCCACCGGAACTCGACCGACCTGGTCGCGATGGCCCTCCGGGCCAACGACCTGGTCTCGCACTTCGTGATCGACTCGTCGTGGGATCGGCCCACCCATCCGGAGGGTTGGTATTTTCGGAGCGACCACGCCTCGTACGCCCGGGTCGGGGTGCCGGCCATCTACTTCAGCACCTTGCCCCACCCGCGGTACCACACCCCGGCCGACGAGCCGGACACGATCGACTATCCCAAGCTCACCCGGATGACCCGCTGGATGTACGCCACCGGCTGGCTGGTGGCGACGGCGGCGGAGCGGGTCCGGCTCGATCCGGGCGCCAGGCTGGAGCGTTAGGCAAGCCGCCGGGCCAGCACGGCGTCGATCTCCTCGGGCGTGGTCTTGGGCGCGAATCGCTCCAGAACCTCCCCGTCCGGACCGACCAGGAACTTGGTGAAGTTCCACTTGATCGCGTCGGTGCCGAGCAGGCCGGGTTTGGCGGTCTTGAGGAGCCGGTAGAGCGGGTGGGTGTCGGCCCCGTTCACCTTGATCTTGGCGAACATCGGGAAGGTCACGCCGTAGGTCGTGGAGCAGAACGCCTGGATCTCGGCTTCCGAGCCGGGCTCCTGGTGGCCGAACTGGTCGCACGGGAAGCCGAGGATCGCGAAACCCCGGTCGCGATACTTCTGGTAGAGCGCCTCGAGCCCGGTGTATTGGGGCGTGAAGCCGCACTTGCTGGCGACGTTGACGATCAGCAGCGTCTGGCCCGCGAAGGGCGCGAGCGTCTGAGGCTCGCCCTCGATGGTGGTGACCGGGATGTCGTAGATGGGCACGGGCGGCTCAGGGTCGGGGTGGGTGGTGGCGCGACGAGGGCAGAGTATCGCCGGTCGCGGCGACGGGGAAGGCCGTCGAGGCGCCGGGAAACCTTTCGCCGGACCTTTCGTATACAGTTTCGCATACCGTGCCCGGTCTTCCGGCCCGATGGCCGGGGTCCCGGCCCGATAGCCGGGGGTTGCGGCCCGATGGCCGGGGGCCCTGGCCGGATCATTGCTCGCAGGAAGGTCGCCGATGCCGTCTGCTCGATCGTTGTCATTCCGTCTCGCGCTGAGCGCGCTCGCGGGTCTCGCGCCCGCCGGGCTCGCAGCTCAGCTCCACCTGGTGCCACTCGAGCTCCACACGCCGAAGGCGCCGACGCCGGTGCGGGCCGAGGGGCAGACGCGGCTCGCCTACGAGATCTGGGCGACCAACCTGGCACGGGCCGCTGGGCACGTCGTCGAGCTCCAGGTGCTCGCGGGCGCCGGCGAGCCGGTGCTCGATCTGACGGGAGCCGATCTCGCGGCCGCCTGGCGGTCGCTCACGCCCGGCGACAGCGCGGGGACGATCTCCGGCGGTGGCACGGCCCTGGTCTACCTCTGGGTCACTTTCCCGGCGGGACGAACGGCCCCGTCGGTCCTCACCCATCGACTGATCGTCACCACCGGCGATTCGACCGCGGCCCGCCGCGATACCCTGGAGGGTTACGAGGTGGCGGTTCGGGGTGAGGCGCCGGTCATCTCGGCGCCGTTTGACGGCGGTCCCTGGGTGGCGGCCAACGGGCCCGGCAATACCTCCGGGCATCGCCGGACCGCGATTCCCCTCGGCGGTCGGGCCAGGATCTCGCAGCGGTTCGCCACCGACTGGGTCAAGCTCGGTCCGGATGGGCGGCTCTTTCACGGCGACTCGACCGTGAACTCGAACTGGTACGGCTGGGGCACCCCGGTCGTGGCCGTCGCCGACGGGATCGTGACCGAGACGAAGGACGGGATCCCGGAGAACGTTCCGCTCGCGCCGAAGCGGGCCGTGCCGATCACCTTGGAGACCGTCGGTGGGAACCACGTGATCATCGATCTGGGCAACGGCCACTACGCCTTCTACGCGCACCTCCAGCCCGGCTCCGTCAAGGTCAGGGTGGGCGATCGGGTCAAGCGCGGCCAGCAGGTCGGGCTCCTCGGGAACACCGGCAACTCCGACGCGCCGCACCTCCACCTTCACCTGGAGGACGCCAGCTCGCCGCTTGGCGCGGAAGGCGTCCCGTTCGTGTTCGACCGCTACGAGCGGCTGGGCCGGACCAGCGGGTTCGAGGGGACGATGGCGGGCTGGACGGCCTCCGGGCCGCCGACCCCGGTGACTCGGGAAATTCCGCTCGAGGACACGGTGGTCCGGTTCCGCCTGCCCTGAGGAGGGCGGGAAGGGGCGGGGTGGGGTTCGCTCGATCGGGCGCCGCGAGGTAGATTCGCGGCGTCTCGAACCGAGCGTTCCATGCCCCGAGAAACCGAGCTCACCCCGCGCGGCCTGATCCTCGGCGCGGTCATCGCCGCCGTCTTCACCGCGGCGAACGTGTTCCTGGGCCTCCGCGTCGGCCTCACCATCGCGTCGTCGATTCCAGCCGCCGTCATCTCGATGGGCGTGCTGCGCGCCCTCCGGACCGGGACCATCAAAGAGAACAACATCGTTCAGACGGTGGCGTCGGCGGGCGGCACGCTCTCGGCCATCATCTTCGTGCTGCCGGGTCTGGTGATGATCGGCTGGTGGCAAGGCTTTCCCTTTCTCACCACCTTCCTGATTTGCTCGCTGGGCGGCATCCTCGGCGTGCTCTTCTCGATCCCCCTCCGCCGGGCGCTGGTGATCAACTCCGACCTGCCCTTCCCGGAGGGCGTCGCGGCGGCGGAGGTCCTCAAGGTCGGGGCCACCGGCGACGAGGCCTCGGCCGACGTGCTGGAGCGGAAGCGGGGGCCGTTGATCGTGCTGGTGGGCGCGCTGACCGCGGCCGGCACCCAGATCGTGAGCTTCACGGGAATCGCGGCGACCGGGATCACCAAGTTCTTCCGGGTTGGCACGGGCGCGAGCGGCGTCACCATCGGCTATTCGCTGGCGCTCTTCGGCGCCGGGCACCTGGTCGGCATCTCCGTCGGTCTGGCCATGCTGGCGGGCCTCCTGATCGCCTGGGGGGTGGCGGTGCCGCTCCTGAGCGCCGGGCTGCCTGGTCCGGTGGCCGACGTGGCGCAAACGATCTGGGCGACCAAGGTCCGGTTCATCGGCGCCGGCGCGATCGGCATCGCGGCCATCTGGAGTCTGCTCAAGCTGGTCAAGCCCGTCTTCGGCGGCATCATGGCCACGGCGCGGGCCGGGGCGGCGGCCGGGGTCGGCGCCGACCGCGAGCGGGATCTGCCGCTGGGGACGATCGGCGCGCTGTCGGCGATCTGCCTGGTGATGATCGGCTGGCTGCTCTACCACTTCATCGGCACGGGGCCGCTGAGTCCGCTCCGCTGGCCGCTGGTGCTGGGCGGGGTGTTCTTCACCCTCCTGATCGGCGCCTTCGTCGCCACGGTGGCTGGCTACATGGCGGGGCTGATCGGGGCGTCGAACAGTCCGGTGAGCGGGATCGGCATCCTGGCCACGGTCGCGATGGCGCTTCTGCTGGCGCTCTTCGCCCAGCCCCGCCTCGGGCCCGGGGCCACCGACACGTTGGTGGCGTTCGCGCTCTTCGCGGTCGCGATCGTCTTCTCGATCGCCACGATCTCCAACGACAACCTGCAGGACCTCAAGACCGGCCAGTTGGTGGGCGCCTCGCCGTGGCGGCAGCAGGTGGCGCTGATCGTCGGGGTGATCGCGGGCTCGATCGTCATCCCACCGATCCTGAGTCTCTTGAACCACGCCTACGGATTTCCCGGCGACCCGAACCGCGCCGCGATCGCGGCGACCCCGCTCCCGGCCCCGCAGGCCGCGCTGATCTCCACCCTGGCCCGGGGCGTGCTCAACGCCCAGCTCGACTGGAACCTGATCCGGATCGGTGCCCTGGTGGGGGTTGGCGCGATCGTCGTCGACGAGCTGCTCGGCGTGTTCAAGCTGCTCCGGCTGTCGCCGCTGGCGGTCGGGATCGGGATCTATCTCCCGATGGACGCCACCCAGCCGGTGGTGGTCGGCGCGATCGTGGGGTGGCTCTACGACCGGATGATGAGCCGCCGGGCCAACGGCGAGATGGGCAAGCGCTTCGGCGTGCTGCTCGCCTCCGGTCTGATCGTGGGCGAGAGCCTGCTCGGGGTGCTCAACGCGGGGCTCATCGTCGGCACCGGGAAGGCGGAGCCGCTGGCCCTCGTCGGCGAGGACTTCGCCGGGATGGCGCACTGGGTCGGGATGGCGCTGATGGTGGCGGCGGTGGTGGCCACCTACCGGTGGGTGGCGCGCCAGTCGGAGGTCTGACCGAGGCGCGCCACCAGCCGGCGCCGCTTCCCCCGGTCAGAACAGGCAGGCCGGGTCGCCGCAGGTCAGCATGGTGTAGTCGCGCGGCGGCTCGGCCCCCATCAGCCAGCGGACGAAGTAGTCCCACCGCTTCTTGATCGTGTAGACCGGAAGCCCGTGGGGCGCGTCCGGCACGATCAGCATGTCGAAGTCCTTGCCCGCCTTGATCAGGGCATCCACCAACCGGAGCGTCATGGCGGGATGGACGTTGGTGTCCATGTCGCCGTGCATCAGAAGCAGGTGGCCCTTCAGGTTGCCGGCCAGGAGGTAGTTGGCCTGGCTCTCGAAGTTGTCCTTGCCCGTGGTCGAGTCCTGATGGAAGCGTCCCTGGTACTTCTCGCCCCAGTCGAACCGGTAGGTCCGGTTGTCGTGGTTGCCCGAGCCCGACACGGCCACCTTGTAGAAGTCCGGGTAGCGGAGGATCGCGTCGGTCGACGCGAACCCGCCGCCCGAGTGACCGTAGACGCCGACCCGGTCCAGGTCCATGAACCGGTAGCGCACGGCCAGCTGCTTGATCGCCGCGATCTGATCGGGAATGCCGTTGTCGCCCATGTTGCCGTAGTAGGCGTCGTGGAACGCCTTGGACCGCCCCGGGGTGCCGAGCGCATTGACCTGGACGACGATGAAGCCCAGCTCGGCCAGGCCCCGCTGCTCGCCGCTGGTGTTGAATCCGTAGGAGAGGATGGTGCCGACCTGCGGCCCTGGGTACACGTGGTTCACCACCGGGTACTTCCGGGTGGTGTCGAGCGTGGAGGGCAGGTACAGGAAGCCGTAGAGGTCGGTCACCCCGTCGCGGGCCTTGACCTTGAAGGGGATCGGCGGGGTCCAGCCGAGGGCCACCATCTCCTTGTCGTCGGCCCGCTCGAGGTCGAGCACCTTCCGCCCGTCGACCGTGGACCGGAGCGTGGTGAGCGGAGGCAGGTCGGGCCGGGTCAGCACGTCGACGAACGCGCGCCCGGTCGGGACCACCGAGACCAGGTGGTGTCCCGTCTCGGGGGTGAGGTCGGTCAGGCCGCTCCCGTCGAGGCCAATCCGCATCAGATGGGCGTAGTACGGATTGGCCGAGTCGCGGCCGAGGGCGGTGAAGTAGAGCTGCCGGGCGGTCGGGTCGACGTGCTTGAGATGGTCGGCCAGCCAGGGGCCCGAGGTGATCTGGTTCTGGAGCGTGCCGTTCAGGTCGTAGCGGTAGAAGTGTCCCCAGCCGTCCCGCTCGGACCACCAGACGACGTCCTGGTCGTTCACCACCCGCCAGTTGCCGGTCATGATTCCGTCGGCGTTCTCGATGAAAGTCGCCTCCGAGTCGGCCAGGACGAGGTGCGACGCGCCGGTCGCGGCGTCGGCCCAGAGCAACCGGACGCCTTGGTTGGCGCGCTTCGGGTCGATGAAGTAGACCCGGTCCGACTTGGGCGACCACTGCACCGCGTCGTCGCCGCTCCAGCCGAAGACGCTGGCCACCGGCTTGGCGCCCTGAATCGTCACGTTGGCCTTGGAGGCCAGGTCGAGGACGTGGATCTCGTAGGTCGGCACGATCGAGTCCATCGGTAGGGCCACCGGGTACTGGAACAGCTTGGGTGCCGTCCCGGTCGACGAGTACACCGGGAGCTTCCGGACCCCGCGCTCGTCGATCCTGAGCACCGCGATCCGTTTGGAATCGGGCGACCAGACCAAGCTGGGCCGGCGCTGGTCGGGGTCGGGCATTACCGTCTCCGGGCTGGCCAGCCCGTAGCTGAACTCGGCCGCGCCGTCGGTGGTGAGCCGGACGGAATCGCGGACGGTCGAGTCGACGCTCCGGATCCAGATGTCGTGATGCCGGCTCACGGCCGCCCACTTCCGGTCGGGCGAGATCACCGCCCAGCTCGGAGGCGCGGTGGTCAGCGTGTCGCCTTTGACGCAGCGATAGGTCGCGAGCACGCACTCGTACCGGGCCTTCCCGACCCGAAACGCGATCGCCGATTCGTCCCGCACGAACTCGAAGGTCCGAAAGGGCAGCTTGTTGGGCGCGAATGCGGTATCGCCGGCCACCGACAGCGCGGCCGCCAGCCGGCCGTTGTCGAAGAGCGGCCGCCTGAGCGCGCGGACGGGATCGACCAGGACGAACTCGTTCCCGCGGTCGGTGGCGACCCGGTACCAGAAGCGGGTGCTGTCCCGGAGCCAGCTGGGGTCGCCGAAGCCGAACAGGTTGACCCAGTCGGGCGCGCCGAGGAGGTGGCTGGGCGCGGTGCGGATCAGGTCGGCCCGGTGGTAGTCCACCTGCGCGGCGACAGTCGTGGGGACCGCCGGCAGGGCGAGGGCGGCGGCCGCGCCGAAGGCGCGGAGTCGGGTGGCGAGTCTGGTCATTGGTCGGAGCCGTTGAGGATCCCGGGGCGGCCCGGCGGGCCGGATCGGGTTGGAGAGAACCTAGCGAGGATCGTCGCTCGCGGCGAGCCGAGGGCGGCGAGCGAGGGCGCGGAGCAGGGCGCGGGCGACCCAGTACGTCTTCCGCCGGTCGGACACGAAGGCCCGCCGGTCCCAGGCGGCGGTTCCTCGCCGCCGGATGACCGTGCCGATGTCGGAGTAGATCGCCCGGGCCGACGCGATCGCCCACGCTTCGCGGAGGGGCAGCGGGCCGATCCCCCGGTCGGCGCTCCGATAATGCTCCTCGGCACGATCGAGGATCCGGTGGACCACCGTCGTCACTCCGGCTCGATGCTCGGGCCGCGCGACCTCGTCGGGTGGCACCCCGACCTCGGCCAGCCAGTCGAGCGGCAGATAGACGCGGCCGTCGGACGCATCGTCGAGCACGTCGCGGGCGGTGTTGGTCATCTGGAACGCGGAGCCGACGTCGGACGCCATGGCGAGGGTCGCCTGGTCGCAGTGTCCCAGAACATGGGCCATCATCACGGCGAGCGCCCCGGCCACGTGGTAGCAGTAACCGGCCAGGTCGTCGAAGGTGGGATAGCGGCGGCGCTCGACGTCCATCTCCATCCCCATTAGCAGCTCGAACGGATGCCGCTCCGGCACCCCGAAGTCCCGCACCGCGCGGGCGATGCACCGGTAGGCCGGGTGGTCGGTGGGCCGGCCGGCCAGGGCCTGGCCGGTGAGGGTGCGGAGCTCGGTCAGCGTGGCCCGCCGGCTCTCGAGGGTCCGCTCGGCGTCGCGCGCCCCGCGGCCCATCACCTGGTCGTCGATCCGGTCGTCGCAATAGCGAGCCCACCCATAGAGCAGGTAGGCCCCCTCGCGGGCTCGGGCCCCGAAGAGCGCGGCCGCGCGGGAGAAGGTCCGGGACGATCGCTCGATCACGTCCTTCCCGTAGGCGACCTCGGGGTCGAGCGTCACCCTGAGGCTACTCCTTCGCCAGTGCCGTGAGGCGTTCCTTCGCCTTGGCGAACTGCGCCTCGAGGCGCGGGATCGCGGCGTCGCCGTAGCCCTGATGGAGACGGGTGGTGGCGGCGTCGAGCGCCCGGAGCAGATCGGCCGCCGCGGCGCGGCGGGCAGCAGGATCAACGCTCCCGCGCTCCCCGATCCAGATCGGCGAGGTGTGGGCAAAGGCGTAGCTGTCCATCGCCGGCCAGATCGCGGTGTCCGGGCCGATCGCCCGGGCGGCCACCCAGCCGCCGGCCGGGAGCCGCACCTTGCCCTCGTAGTGCCGGGAGCCCGGCGCCGGGAGCCCGTCGAACCGCCCGACCGACGTGCCGTTCACGATGATCTCGACCGAGTCGACCGGCACCGCCGTGTGGAGGTCGAGCGTCCACGACACCGAGCGCTTGCCCTTGGCGGCGACGTCACCGGGCTGGAGACCGTCGAGGCGGAAGTCGAGCAGCGGCCCGTTGGTGACGAAGCTCCTCCCGGCCTCGAGCGCCTGGAGGTAGCCGGGGAAGCCGCGGGTGGAATCGGTCCGGACGTAAAGACGGGTGACCCCGACGGCCATGGTCCGGTAGAAGTTGTTCATCACGTCGGTCCCAGCCGAGAGGGCAACCGGGTTCCCGATGTTCAGGAGCCGGTACCACATCTCCATCGAGCCGATCTCGTCGCTCCAGAGGCAGGCGACTTCCAGCGCGTCGAAGAGGCCGAGGGCGCCGTCGGCCACCAGCTCTACTGGGATGCTCGCCAGGTGGTCCGGGGCGAACGGGGTCTGGTTGGTGATCGGGTGGACGTAGGAGCTGTAGCCGCCCTCCCGCTTGGAGAAGGCCAGCACCTCGGCGTTGGGGCGGTCGTCCCGCCCGTAGACCTGGTAACCCGGCCCCCAGATCCAGGGCCAGAAGAGCTCGCCCGCGCCCACCAGGCCGATGTGACCGAGGAAGTGCGACCGGACCTCCTGGCCGAACGCGAGATACGGCAGGCGGTCGAGCTGGTGCCACTGCCGGAAGGGTTGGCCCTCGAAGCGGGTGTGGAGGTTGGCGAGCAGAGGCGTCAGGACGTCCATGTCCTCGCCGCGGGCCATGGGCTCCAAGTCGTCGGGGGTGAGCTGGTAGGGTCCGCCGTAGTTCAGGTGGAAGTGGTGCTCGCCGGCCAGCCAGCCGTCCTCCTGGGGCCGCCAGACCGGGTGGAAGGTGAGCTCCGCTTCGCTGGTGGCGCCGCCCTGCACGCTGGCCGAGGCGCGCTCGAGGGGGTCGCGAGGCCCTGGACCGCCTGGATCCGGACCTCGCCGGCGGGGGCGGTGATCTCGACCTGACCCGGCGAGTAGAAGAACACGACGCCGTTCTGCCCGTCGAACCTCGGCTGGCCCTGGTCGGCCACCAGCGGGTGGCCGTTGCCGTCGACGACACCGAGGCGGGCGGGGGCGATACCGTCATGACCGGCCATCCGGGTCACGATCCGGACCGTGCCCATGGGCCGGTTCCAAGTCCAGTGAAGCACGGAGACCGTCTCCATCGTGCCCCCGATCGCGGCGGCCCGGTGGAGGACCATCCGCTCCTGGCCGTCCGCTTCCGAGTAGTAGACGCTCCGGCCGTCGGCGCTCCAGGCGGGGGTGAGCGGCTGACCGTGCCCGCCGGTGAGCATCACGGTCGAGATCGGCGCGTCGATCGCCACCAGCCGGAGGTCCCAGCCGTCGTTGTCGCTCGCGGGCCAGGTGTAGGCCAAGGTCCGGCCGTCGGGCGCCACCGCGATCCGGAGCATCGTGATCAATGGCCCCGAGGCGAGCACCCGCTCCGCGCCGCTGGTGAGGTTCCGGACTCGCACCTCGTTCACGGTGCCGCGCTTGGACACGAAGGCCACCTCGTCGTGCCCGGGCACCGGGACCGGCTGCATCTCGAGGCCGGCCGCGGTGGTGAGCCGGGTCTTCTGGCCCGACCCGAGGTCGACCCGCCAGAGGTCGAAGTCGCCCGCCACCGACGAGGTGTAGAAGAGGCTCTGTCCGTCGGCCGAGAACGCCGGGTCCATGGCGATCGCGTCTTCGTCGACCACGACCTTCTCGGCGCCGGTGGCCAGGTCGCGGGTGACGATCGTGGTCCGGTGGGTGTCGTCGCGGACGAACGCGAGCCGCTTGCCGTCGGGCGACCAGGCCGGCCGCGAGTCGATCCCGGCGCCGTCGGTCACCTGGGTCGCTTCGCCGGTCTTGGGGTCGAGCACCCAGATCCACCCCCGCGACGCGATCGCCAGGCGGTGGCCGTCGGGCGAGGCGGCGGGGTCGATCGGGCCGACGGTGAGGAGCGGGAGCTCGTAGCCCTCGAGATAGACGTGGTGGCTCATCCCCGCGAGCTTGGGGTATCGGTGCGTCCACTGGGCCTGGGCGCTCGGGGCGAGCGCGGCCAGGGCCAGGAGGACACGGGACGAGGCGGCGCGGCCAGCGGGACATCGCGGATCTCCGGTGAAGGAGGGAAGGTCAGTATCCGGCGCGGGGGTCGACGACCCAGCGGGGCGACTCCCCCCGCTCGAGGGCGGCGAGGCACTCGAGAAAGCCGTCGCCGGTGGCCGCCACCGTGCTCGGCCCCGAGTTGTGCGGGGCCACGATCACCTTGGGGTGGTTCCAGAGCGGCGAGTCGGCGGGCAGCGGCTCGGTGGCGAACACGTCGAGCGCCGCACCCCGAATCCAACCCTGTTCCAGTGCCCCGGGGAGCGCCGCTTCCTCGAGCACGGCGCCCCGGCCCACGTTCATCAGGTACGCGCCGCCGCATTGGGCCAAGCGCTCGCGGCTCAGGAACTGCCGGGTCTCGGCGGTGAGCGGCGCGGCCAGCACCAGCCAGTCGGCGCCTCGCATCACCTGCTCGAACGCGCCGGCCGGCGAGCCGACTCGAACGGCTCGACCGGGGCGCCGCCCCGGGAGAGCCCGTCCACCCGGCAGCCCAGCGCCCGGAACGCCCGCGCGATGCCCCGGCCCACCAGGCCGGTGCCGAGCACGACCACCCGCTGGCCCCGGAGCATCGTCGGGTCGGTCGTGCCGCGGAGTCCCCACCGCCGCTCGGCCTGGGCCTGCTCCAGCTCGAAGAGCCGCTGGTTCACCGCCAGGGCGCGGCAGACGCACCACTCGCCGATGGCGGGGCCGAAATCCTCCGAGCTCCGGGTCAGGACCACGCCGGCCGGGATCGGCGGGCCCGCCAGCAGCGCGTCGACGCCGGCGCCGATCGAGTGGATCCAGCGGACCCGGCCCCAGTCGGCGGCCGGCGGGGGCCGGAAGCCGACGTAGGTGTCGGCCCAGGCCAGGTCGTCGGCGCCGATCTCGCGGAGCGGGCGGACCCGGATCTCGAGCTTGGGGCGGCTGGCGCGCACGAAGTCGGACAGGCCGGCGACGTGGTCGCCCACCATCAGGATCCGGCGGGGTTGGAAGAGTGTCATCGGGTCTCGGGAAGGTCGGGTCCGCTCAGCGTCGGGTCAAGAGGTCCTTGAGCGAACGAAGCGGGAAGAAGTAGAAGAACAGCACCACCACGTAGAGCCACCGCTGGTCGAGCTTCAAGGCCGACGTGAAGGCGAAGACGAAGATCAGCAAGTGCATCCGGATCACGTTGCCGTAGACGCTCATCGGATTGAAGTGCCCGGTGGTGGCCTCGACGAACTTGTCGCGCGACGAGATCACGCTGCCAAGCACCAGCGGCCACGAGAAGGCCATCGTCCGCGGGAGGTAGCGGAGGTAGCCGAAGCCGCTTCCGTCGCCCTCCTTGGGGCCGATTGGAAAGAACGCATTCAGAAAGACGCCGTGTACCAGGTGGAAGCCGCCGAAGTGCACGGTGAAGAAGGCGATCAGGAACAGGGCGCCGAACCCCGACAGCACCAGCCCGCCGGCGCGGACCCATCCCGGGACCGCCGGATCGTGGGGCAGCGCGGCCTTGACCCGAACCTCCATCGGGATGCCGTAGAGGATCAGGGCGTAGCCGATCACGACACTGGAGAGCCAGAGCCCCCAGACCAGCTCGCGGGTCCGCCAGTTGAGCACGATCGAGGCGACGACCGTGCCGGCGAAGGCCAGGATGTCGGCGAGGTCGGGCAAACGATTGGAGTGCGGGGCCGGCGTGGGCATCGGCGTGAAAGCTAATCGCGTCGCTCCGGGGGGGCGCGCCAGAGGCCGTCGGCGGCGTCCCCGCTGGCCCGGCGCCCTGGAACGCACTCTGCAGCCAGGAGGCCGTGCTGCTCGACCACGCCCTCAGCGTTGCCCCACCGTTTCCGGACCTCTTCACGGTCCCTGTCCAGCAACCATCGGGGCCGTCGCTCGAAGCCAGCGTCCACGTCCAATCCCGATACGCCGTCCCCGCCCGGCTCAACTGGACGCTTGCCGCCGCGGCGCGGTACCTTACCAACGCTCCACATTCCGAAAACCATCGCTCGAACCCGAGGTCCTCCCATGGTGAGGCAGCTTACGCTCGGTTCGCTGGTGCTCGCGCTGGCCGCGCCCGCGGCCGCCGCCCAGAGCCCGACGTTCGATTCCACCTATTTCCAGGGCAAGGCCTGGCGCAACATCGGCCCCAACCGGGGCGGCCGGTCCACCGCCGCCACCGGCGTGCCGGGCCAGCCGCTGGTCTACTACTTTGGCGCGGTCGGCGGCGGGCTCTGGAAGACCGTCGACGGCGGGGTCTCCTGGCACCCGATGACCGACGGCCAGATCCGAAGCTCGTCGGTCGGCGCGGTCGCGGTCGCCGACGCCGATCCCAACGTGGTCTACATCGGGATGGGCGAGACCGAGTTCCGGGGCAACGTCATGCAGGGCGACGGGGTCTACCGGAGCACGGACGCCGGCAAGACCTGGAAGCACGTGGGGCTGACCGGGGTGCAGGCTATCTCCCGGATCCGGGTCGACCACGCCAATCCCGATCTGGTCTACGTCGCCGCCTTCGGGAAGCCGTTCGCGCCGAGCCCGGAGCGGGGAATCTATCGCTCGACCAACGGCGGCAAGACCTGGGGGCGGGTGCTCTTCCGGAACGACTCGACCGGCGCGGTCGATCTGGTGATCGACCCCCGGAACCCGAACGTGCTCTATGCCGCGCTCTGGCAGGCCTATCGGACGCCCTGGTCGATGTCGAGCGGCGGGGCCGGGAGCGGCCTCTTCAAGTCGACCGACGGCGGCGACACCTGGACCGAGCTGACCCGGAACCCCGGGCTGCCCCAAGGCGTGATCGGCAAGATCGGCGTCACGGCCTCGCCTGCGGCGCCGGGCCGGGTCTGGGCCATGGTCGAGAACGACGACGGCGGGCTCTTCCGCTCCGACGACGGCGGCGCCACCTGGAAGCGGGTCAACGCCGAGCGGAAGCTCCGCCAGCGGGCCTTCTACTACAGCCGGCTCTATGCCGATCCCAAGCTCAAGGATCGGGTCTACGTTCTCAACGTGAACTTCCACCGCTCCGACGACGGCGGCTACACCTTCGAGCGGGTCCCGGCCCCCCACGGCGACTTCCACGATCTCTGGATCGACCCGGCCGACAACGACCGGTTCATCAGCGCCAACGACGGCGGCGGGACGGTCACGACCGACGGCGGTCATAGCTGGACCAGTCTGCACTATCCCGACCGCCCAGTCCTACCGGGTCGCCACCACCAAGGACTTCCCCTACCACGTCTGCGGGGCGCAGCAGGACAACAGCACCTTCTGCGTGGTGCTCGAGCGGGTGGGACAACCTCACCGACACCTTTGACGATCCGGGCGACTACTTCTACGACGTGGGCGGCGGCGAGAGCGGCTACATCGCCCCCGACCCGAAGGACCCGAACGTGTTCTACGCTGGGAGCCAGGGCGCCCTGATCACCCGCTACGACCGGAGCAACGGCGAGGTCCGCGACGTGCAGGTGTCGCCCGCGGTTCTTCTCGGGCGAGCCGGCCGACGCGCTGCCCGAGCGCTGGCAGTGGACCTTCCCGATCGTGTTCTCGCCGGTCGGACCCGACGATCCTCTACACCAGCTCCCAGCACCTGTTCAAGAGCACCAACCAGGGCCAGACCTGGGAGCGGATCAGCCCCGACCTGACCCGCGGCGACCCCAAGACCCTGGGGCTCTCCGGCGGGCCGATCACGCACGACATGAACGGGCCCGAGATCTACGGCACCATCTTCACCGTGGCGCCGTCGTTCCAGGACGTGAACACCATCTGGACCGGGTCGGACGATGGGATGGTCTACCTGACCCGGGACGGCGGCAAGACCTGGACCGACATCACCCCGAAAGACCTGCCGCCCTTCAGCCGGCTGAGCCTGATCGAGGCGTCGCACCACGCCCCGGGCACCGCCTACCTGGCGGCCAAACGCTACCAGCTGGACGACCGGGCGCCCTACGTCTACAAGACGACCGATTTCGGAAAGACCTGGACCAAGATCGTGACCGGGATCCGCTCCGACGACTACGTCCACGCCGTCCGCGAGGATCCCAAGCAGGCCGGGCTGCTCTACGCCGGCACCGAGCACGGGATCTACGTCTCCTGGGACGACGGCGCCCACTGGCAGTCGCTCTCGCTCAACCTGCCAGACGTCCAAGTGCCGGACCTGGTGGTGGAGGACAACGACCTGGTGATCGCGACCCACGGCCGGTCGATGTACCTGCTGGAGGACATCGGCTACATCCGGGAGCTCGCGGCGGGGCCGCCGACCGGCGCGCTCACCGTATTCACGCCGCGGACGGCGGTGCGCGGGGTCTACCCGGCATCGTTCGACTACTTCCTGGACCGGCCGGCCGACTCGGTCCGGGTCGAGATCCTCGACGCCGGGGGCACCGTGATCCGCTCCTTCCTCGGCACCCCGAAGCCCGACACCGCGGCGATCCGGGCCGATTCGGTCGAGATGGCCCGGCTGGGCTGCGACATGCGGAGGCGGCCGGAGCCCAACCCGGGCTCCAAGAAGGGGCTCGACCGGTTCGTCTGGGATCTCCGTTACCAGGGAGCGATCGACTTCCCCTGCATGATCATCTGGAGCGCCCGGCCCCAGGCGGGCCCCAAGGCACCGCCGGGCCGTTATCAGGTCAGGATCACCGCCAACGGCGCCACCGCGACCCGGAGCTTCGACCTGATCCGCGACCCCCGTCTCAAGCAGGCCACCGACGCCGACCTCCAGCTCCAGTTCAAACTGGCGTCCGACATTCGCGATCGGGAGAACGACGCCAACGGCGCCGTGATCCGGATCCGGCGGATCAAGGACCAGATCGACGACCGGATCGCCAAGGCGAGCGCCCTCGAGCGGCCGGGGCACGCGCTCGAGGACAAGCTCTCGGCCATCGAGGAGGCGCTCTACCAGGTGAGGAACCGGAGCGGTCAGGATCCGCTCAACTTCCCGATCAAGCTCAACAACCGGATCGCCTCGCTCCGCCGGAGCGTCGAGACCGGCGACGCCAAGCCGACCGACGCAGCCTATGTGATCTACCGGGAGCTCACCGAGGAGCTGCACCAGCATCTCTCGGCCCTCCAGGCGATCGAGCGAGGCGACCTGGCCGCGTTCAACCGGGCCGTGACCGGCCGGAAGCTCGCCCCGATCGAGCCCGGGACGTGAGCGAGCCGTCGCGTCCGGCCTCGGCCCGGCGAGAGATCCCCGTCACCAAGCGGGAGATCTTCGGCTGGGCCATGTTCGACTTCGCCAACTCGAGCTACACCACCGTGGTCATCACGGTGGTGTACGGCGCCTTCTTCGTCGGCTACGTGGTGCCGCCCGGCAGTACCGCCCGGGACTCGTGGTGGTCGGTCGCGATCATCCTGAGCACCCTACTCGCCCTGGTCCTCTCACCGCTGGCAGGGGCAATCAGCGACTTGAGCGGCCGGAAGAAGGCCTATCTGGTCGCGAGCTGCATCGTCTGCTCGGTCGCCACCGCGGCCCTGGCGCTGGCCGGCCCGGGCGACCTCTGGCTCGCGATCGCCATGATCGTGGTGAGCAACGCCGCCTTTCTGTTGAGTCAGGCCTTCTGCGCCAGCTTCCTGCCCGACATCGCCACGCCCGAGAACATGGGCAAGATCTCCGGGTTGGGCTGGGGAATCGGCTACTTCGGCGGGCTGGCCAGCGTGATCGTGGCCACCAAGCTGGTCATCCGAACCGATCCGGCGGTCGATCTCGCCCGGTACATCGCCGAGAACCAGCGCTCGATGATCACCATGGGGATCTTCTTCATCGTCGCGGCGCTGCCGACCTTCGTCTGGCTCCGGAACCGGACCCTCCCGGCGCCGGGTTTCGAGAAGGCCGGCACCTGGCGCCTGGTCCGGGCCGGGTTCGACGAATTCATGCAGTCGGCCCGTACCGTGCGGGCCTACCCGATTCTCTTCCGCTTTCTGGCCGCGTTCACCGTCTATATGGCGGGGCTCGAGGCCATCATCAAGTTCGTCGGGATCTACGCCAAGGAGGAGGTCCGCCTCTCCACCGGCGACCTGGCGCTGCTCTTCCTCGTGCTCCAAGTGTCGGCCGCGGCGGGCGCGCTCGGCTTCGGCGTGCTCGAGGGCAAGATTGGCCCCAAGAAGACGGTGCTCTGGACCCTGGTCTGGTGGGTCGTCGGCGTGCTCGGGATCTATTGGCTCGCTCCGATCAGCGACATGACCGGGATCAGCCAGAAGTGGGTGTTCTTCGGTCTCGGGCTCTTCGCCGGCGCCGGGATCGGCGCCACCCAGGCCTCGAGCCGGACGGTGGTGGGCCTGCTCGCCCCGATCGACAAATCGGCCCAGATGTTCGGGTTCTGGAATCTCTTCGGCCAGGTCGCGGCGATTCTGGGGGTGACCTTCGGCTTCGCCTCCGATGCCCTTCACTCGCGGCGGTCGGCGGTGCTCTTGATCGTGCTCTTCTTCGTGGTGGGGGGCTTGATGCTCTGGCGGGTGGACATCGACCGCGGCATGCGGGAGGCCCGAGCCGCGGCTCCCTGATCAGTCCTTCGCGCTGCTCTTCTGGGCCAGCATCCGTTCGGTGAAGTCCAGGCGCTCCTGCGTCTCGGACAGGTCTTCGCGGAGCGTGACCACCTCGTCCTCCAGCGCGGCCAGGCGGTGGTCCATCTCCGGGTTGGCCAGGGCCCCGTGCGACGCCTCGGCTTTGAACTTGGCCATCTTGACGAGGCTGCCAAAGATGATCGCCACCACCGGGATCGAGAGGGCCAGGACGGGGATCATGAGCGCCATCGTCTGTTTGTCCATCCTCGGTCCCTCGTTCCTCGGTGATCGGTCCGGACGGGCCGGGCCCCCCACAAGTTTCGGGTGGTCGGCCGTTCCGCGCCAGGGCCTCGACGCGGTAACTTGCCCCGATGGCGACCCGATCCCTGACCCAGGTCCACGCGGCGGTGGTGCGATGCGACCGATGTCCGCGCCTCCGCCGTCATTGCGCCGAGGTGGCCCGGGTCCGCGTGGCCCGATTTCGGGATCAGGAGTACTGGGGCCGGCCGGTCCCAGGCTTCGGCGATCCGGCCGCCCGACTGCTCTTGGTCGGGCTGGCGCCCGCCGCCCACGGCGCCAACCGCACCGGCCGGATGTTCACCGGCGACTCCAGCGGCGACTGGCTCTACGAGGCGCTGCACCGGTGCGGCTTCGCCAGCCAACCCACCTCCGTTGCCCAGGGCGACGGCCTGACCCTGACCGACTGCTACGTCACCGCCTCGGCCCGCTGCGCGCCGCCCGACAACAAGCCCACCGCCCAGGAGCTGGTCCGGTGCCGGCCCTTTCTGGTCGAGGAGCTCCATGCCCTGGACCGGGTCCGGACGATCGTGAGTCTGGGCGCCATCGCGCACCGGAGCTTTCTCGAAGCGGCGGGCTGGTGGACCGCCCTGGCGCCGAAGGCGCGGCCGCCGTTCGGCCATGGGCGGGAAGCGGTGCTGCCGGACGGACGGGTGCTGCTGTCGTCGTATCACCCGAGTCGCCAGAACACCAACACGGGGCGGCTCACCCGGGTCATGTGGCATGCCATCTTCCAGCGGGCCCGCGCCCTGGTGGAGAGCGGAGGCCCCTGACCGCCAAGTGCGGCGTTCGTCGCTTTCCGGTTTACGTCAGCCGACGAGGGGCGCCGGATCCTGGGCGTAGAGCTCGGTCAGCCGGCGGTAGAGGTCCGGATAGGCGCTCCGGAGCGCGGTGGGGCGCTCGAAAAATGCCTCGGTGGCCACCGCGAAGAACTCGGCCCGGTTGGTGAGGCCGTAGGGGTCGATCGGCGAGCCGGCCCCGGAGCCCGTCGCCCGCTCGAGCTCGTGATAGCCGCGGTCCAGGCTCTCCTGCCAAGCCTCCGCGGTGAGGCCCGGTGGCAGGGTCGGAACCCCATCCGACAGCCCGTTGGCCGAGTCCAGCTGATGGGCGAACTCGTGAAGCACCACGTTGTGACCGTCGTGGGGCTCGGCCGCGCCCCGGAGCACGTCGTCCCAGGCCAGCACGACGGTGCCGTCGGGCCAGGACTCCCCGAGCTCGGGCGTCTCCGGGTTCGGGGCCGGGTCGCGCACCCATTCGAACCGCGCCGACGGGCGGAACGTCGTGGGGTAGACCAGGACGGCCTTGAGGCGAGGGAAGGGAAGTTCGTCGCGCTTCCAGGTGAGCAGGGCGGCTTGCGCCGCGATGATCAGCCGCATCTCGTCGGTGAGCGTCAATCCGCCGGATCCCTCCCAGGTCACCGTGGCCAGGAGCCCTCGGGCATGGTGCAGCAGGCGGGCCTGGTCGTCGGGCCCGAGGGCGGCGAGGTAGGGAAGCCTGGCGTGAACCACCGCGAGCCACGCCTCGGGCACGGGGCGCCGGGCGTCCGCCGTGGCTCGTCGGGCGAGCAGCCGGCGGGCCGGCCCGGCCAGGAGCCGGAGGGCCCCGAAGATGGCGGCCGCGGCGATGGCGATGACGAACAGATCCAAGGCGATTGCTCGCGGTGGTCAGCAGGAGGCGCTGTCGGGTCTCTGCGTCGATGCGTTGAAATGAAACCGCAGCGGACCTGCTGGTGACGGCGCCCGCGCGCGGTAGCTCTTGCGGCTGCGGCCCCGGACGGTAGTCAATCCGGGATGATTGACAGTCCTAACCCTGCTGTACACCGTCTATTCGCCCGCAATGCGGGTCGCGTGAATCGTCATGGCCTTTTGGAATGGGCCACCCGGCGCACCGAGATATCCAGTCTCCGTAAAGGTGTTCGAGCCGATATCGGACCACAGCACCCGCGAGATCATCCTCTCACCCTGGGGGGACAGCTCCTGCTCGTCGATTGTCAGCTCACTGCCGGTCCAATGAACAGCCATCCCGTCGACGGCACCTTTGAGGTCACAGCTATGCGGATTCTGGTTGTTACAATCCATCGCGTGAAAGGCCTTGGTTGTCAGGTCTTGCCAGAGTACCCCGACCAGGATGATGGCTAGCGGCCCTGCGTGCATGACCTCTTCGTCGGTGAATGTCAGTCCCTCTGGACCCGCGTGCCAGGTTTCCTCTCCGGTCCCCTCAAACCCGGCCGGCGCATCCTTGGAGGGTTCGAATGTCACCTTCAAGGACCAGCGCCCTGCGAGAGCTTTGACCAGGCCTTTCATGTCGCTCGTCGGTTGCGGTGCCCGGACATCGGCGGTCGGACGGCTACGTTGCACCCCTGACGGAAGTGGGGCCGCGGCCATCACCACGCCGACCGCCACCGTGGACATCAAGCGCATACCATCCTCCTGGATTGGCCGCGAGGGCCGAGGTTGCTATTGGACCGCCAAGGACAAAGATGCCGTCGGCGATCACGATGTCAACACGCGTCCAGCAATGCCCCCTGCTGGCAACCCGCTGCGAGCGGTTCTGTCTCGAGCCGAGCCCACGTCGTCGGCAGGGCGTCATATGACCGGCCCCGGTGGACGTCGAAAGCACCTTCTTCGCCAGTATGTGCCGGGCTGTGAGGTAGACCGCGCGATGCATGTCGCCAAGGGCCGACAACGGAGTTCTCGATCCCTTGCGGGACCCGGGCGCTGGTCCGCCGCTTTGCCACCCGGCTGGCGGTGGCCAGCGCCGCGCCCAGCCGGTTTCAGGAGCGGAGCGCCTCCAGCGGGCTGACCCGGCTCGCCCGCCGGGCCGGCACGAGCGCTTCCCCTAAACGGTCCCGCCGGGACTAGAAGGAGAGTTTTCGCATGACTGCCCGTGGTCTTGCCATCGAGCATACCGACCGGGCGGTACTCCAACTACCCGACTCCTCCCCCGGATCGGAATCCTGGCCTACGGCATCGGGTCGTACGCGGCGGGCTTCGCGACCCTGCTGCTCTTGATCCTGGTCAGCCTCGGCGTCTTCGCGCTCACGGGCGGCCCGGTCCACATCGCCAACCGGGCCGCCGCGGCGCTCTTCGACCTCGGGCTCCTCCTGCTGTTCGGGCTGCAGCACAGCGTGATGGCGCGGGCGGGGTTCAAGGAGCGCTGGAACCGGATCCATCCACCCGTCGATGGAGCGCTCGACCTGTCAAGCGACTTCCGAAACTCCCCAGGATTCGACATGTGAAACTCCCCACCTAGGGTGAGTCTACTCCGCGAGCTCCGGCGTCGCAGCGGGGCGGAGCATCCCGGCGCGGCGTTTGTCCTTCAGGCGATACGAATCGCCCTTGATGTTGATGGTGGTGGCGTGGTGGAGCAGCCGGGGGTGCCCTCGGGCGAGGCAGAAATGTCGTAATCCTTCACCGGCGGCTTCCCGACCCTCCCTCCCGCGCCGAGGATGCGCATTTGGCTACTTCTTGGCCCAGGACCGGTCAATGATGCGCCACCCGGTCGTTCCCTTCTGCGGGTACGTGTAGTTCGCGGGAATGAGCATGTAGACATGGTCGCCGGTCCCGTCGACACGCGACGGCCCCTCTGATTGCTACTTGGGCACTTGCATGGCAAGGCGTTTGACGTTGACGTCCCAGTGCGCCTCGAGGAGGGCAAATCGTCGCTGCTCCTCCCTCTTGAAGCGCGCCTCGTCTTGGTCGTCCTTGACGATCGCCGTGTATTCTGACTCGCTCACCGGCTCGTCGAGGTAGGCGGACGCCGCATCTCGGTACACAAGGGTCGTTCGCATGTCCCAACGGACGGCTTCCGGCATATGCTCCCGGGGTGCCTCAATCCGTAGCTCGAGCAGCACGCCGGACCGGAGCATCGCTTGAAGAAACGGGAGGTGGTTCTTCTCGAAGAGCTGCTGGAACTCGTCGAGGCTGCCCCACCGCACCCGGTAGTAGCTCTCGACTACGAATGGAGCGGCGGACGGTCCCCCTACTGGTCCACCGGGGGGTTGCGCCCGTGCGATACTGACGAGCGCCGTGGCCAGGACGACCAACGCTAGGGACGCCCGGGCGCGAACGCGCCGGAGTGGGGAGACGGTGGTCAATGAGGACCTCCAAGGCGGGGAATAGGTCGGACAACGCTCACACTAACGAATCACCGTAGGCAGTCGGATCGCGTCAATTGAGACCGGCCCTTAGTCCTTCTTCCTGACTAGTGAATCATGATCGGCCAGGACTTGCCACCGCTCCCGAAAAACCCAGGTTCTCGTGAAACGCTTGGTAATGTCGACCGGACGACCGGCCCTGGTCCCGAGGTACCTGATTCTCCCAGTTTCGACGGCGGTGTTGTTGTCGATGGCGCGCACTCGCTGTTGGGACAGTTCGGCGGACTCGACCTTCATCTGATTGCTCTGGTAGCCTTCCACCTCTTCTGCCTTGCTACAGATGTCACCGTCGGGGCTCGTGCCGGTATACTCCTCGGCGTGTCGGCGTTTGAGCACCGCAATGTCGCCGCCCTTTTCGAACTCTGCGAGGCTGCCCCCGCTCTGGAGGCGTTTCATCAAGTCGTTGTATTCTCTCCCGGCTTTCACAACCTGCCGCTCCATCAATCGATCGTCGTGCGGCTGTTCGGTGTCTTGTTCGGCGATAACCATCCAACGCCCGTTACGCCTTTCAAAGACCCCGGTGTGGCGCCCCTTGTCGATGTCTGGTTCGGCCTCCGGCGAATCGATCGGCGTCGTCTGCGAGGTATAGTCGTTCGTCACAACCGCCATATTGCCGACGACGCGCACCTGCACGTCCTCGTGCTTGAGCGAGTTCATCGTGTACGTCGGTGTGTCTTTCTCCCGGGTGAAAAACGCCAACACCCGCGCTCGGTCTGATTCCTTGCCGCTCGCTCCCGTATAGGTGTAATCGCTCGGCAGTACCGCCTCGAGAAAAACGATGTCGCGACTGGCGATGGCTTTGTCGTATTCGGCCAGGAAGCGGCGTACTTGCTGCTCTCCCTTGCTGCTTTGGCCGACGGCTGGAAGGGGCGAAGCGATGACCAACACTGCGATAAACCGTATCGGGTGCATGGTCATTCTTCGATGGCTCATCGTGTGGGGGCGCGCACCGCCCGGCCCGGGAGCACGCCAGCCTGCAACCTGCCAGCCCGTACAACCGCGGTGCCATTGACCAATACGTCTCTGAGGCCCAGCGGAGGAAGCGTCGGCTCGCGGTAGGTGGCGCGGTCGATGATCTGGCCGGGGTTGAAGATCACCAAGTCCGCATCGGCCCCGGCCTGGATCCGGCCTTTGCGTACCATCGCTGGCACCCGCTTCTCCAACCGGCGTGCCGGCTCGATGGTCATCTTCCGCAGCGCATCCATCAGCGTCAACGTCTGGGTCTCACGGACGTAGTGTCCCAGCACCCGGGCAAATGTCCCGGCGACCCGCGGATGCCCGATCTCGCCGTGGAGAATCCCGTCGCTCGCAATCATCGTGAGCGGATCCGCCACGGCCGCCGTGACCACGTCTTCGGTATTGTCGTAGTCCACCACGAACCCGCCCAGCTTCCGGTACCGGCCAAACGACTCCCGGGTCAGCCGCTCGCCCGTGGCGGGCCATTCGTAGCGGGTAAATCGCTTGTCGGACCACGACTCCCACCGGTCGTTTCCCGCCCCATCGATCTCCTCCATCGATGCGGTGTACGGATACACCTCGGTGGTGATGTCGAGCCCGCGGAGCCGAGCGCCGCGGACGAGCTCGAGCATGCGTGGGGTGTCCTCGCCGCCGGAGCTCTGGATATGCACAATGTGGGCAGCTGCTCCCGTGGCGGCTGATGCGCCGATCACTTCCTCGGTCTCCAGGAAGTAATATGGCTCCGCAAGCCCGCGCAGGTGGACATGCACGCTCGCTCCGTACGCCGCCGCCAGGCGGAATATCTTGATGATCTCCCACGGACGCGCCGCCGGAGTCGACTCCAGCAGCAGCCCCGCGGCCACCGCCCCTTCGTTCATCCCCTGGGCCATCTTTTGGATGATGGCCGCAAGCTCCTCGTCCGTCGCGCCGCGCAGCTTGGCCGGCCCGATCGGCACGTTGACGCCGCTGTCGCCCATCACCAGCATTCTTACCTGCTCGTGCCCAATGCTGACGCCGTAGTTGATCAGCGACCGACCCTCCCGCTCCCGGTACCACCCGGCGACGTCGGCTGTTCCCCCTTCCAGCTCCAGCGCCGTCGTCGTCCCATCCAGCGCCTCGACTCGGTAGGCGGCCTCATCCTGCGCATGCTGATGCAGATCGATGAAGCCCGGCGCCACCACCATCCCACGCGCATCAACAGTGTCTCGGCCCACGAGTGCGCGGGCGCTGATCGTGCAGATCCTCCCTCCAGAGATCCCGATGGAACGGATGGCATCGAGCCCCGACGCAGGATCCATGACGCGGCCGTGCAGCACAACGATGTCGTTCACCGAGGCGCCTTGTCGACTTCCCGAAACCGCGCACGTCGCCATCGCCACCGGGACATGGGCCGGCGGCGCGAGCATGGCGGCAACGGCAGCACACACCAACCTTCCGTTCATTGCGATCCCTCATCAGACCCGAGATGTTTGCCCGCCGAACGACGTGCCGTCAGCCGCGGCCGCGGCTTTGGAAGGGAAACTCGGGACCTCGGCTCATGTTTCTCAGTGCAACACCGAGGCGCAATGGAAGGGTGACCCAGGATACCGAAGACTTCGAGTCTCCGCCCCAAGAAAGACGTCGACCATGCGGTACCACCAGATCACCTGGGTGGAAAGATACCGACTGGGCGGGGTGGGAGCTATCAGGCCGGACCGACCAGGAGCAGGCGGCGCGGCGCCTCGTCCGGCAGGCGTTTGATCACCTCGACGAGCCTTGTTGCCTATTTCAGCCAACCTTCCACTGTCTTTCTATCGGGAATGGACCCCGAGTACACTAAAGTATTGTCGACAACGACGGCTGGCGTACTCATTACTCCATAGCTCATGATCACTTCCGGACTGGTTTCCTTGACCACATTGACGGGAATGCTGAATTCGGTAGCAACCGATTGAATGAATGCCGCCGTCTTGACGCACTTGGCGCAACCGCTGCCTAACACCAGTATTTCCTTCATTGGCATCTCCTAATTGAAATGAATGGCATTCAGGGTCCACCCCACCACGGTAAAGGATGCAAGCAGGAGCACAAAAATAGTCGCAAGCAACCTCCAGGTCATAACCTGCTTCAGCAATATGAATTCCGGGAAACTGGCGGCTACGGTGCTCATGCAGAATGCCAAGGTGGTGCCGACCGGCAGGCCTTTGGCGATCAAGCTCTCCATGACAGGAATGACACCGGTGGCATTTGAGTAGAGCGGAATACCGAGGAGGACGGCCAAAGGAACAGACCACCATTGCCCGCTTCCAAGGTTCGCCTGGATCCAGGAAACCGGCACAAAGCCGTGTAATGCAGCGCCAAGGCCCACACCTATGAAGACCCATTTCCACACACGACTCAAGATGTCCAGCAACTCTCGTTTGGCGAAGGCGTGCCGATCTCTCAAGGAAATGGTTGGTCCGCTTGCGTCATTGCCGACTGCGGGCTTTGCCGATTGATAGGCCTTGAGCGCAAAGGGTTGTAGGAGTCTTTCGGCATGGATAAGGTCAAGAAATATGCCGCCTGTGATGCCGACCACCATCCCAACGAGTACATAGATGAGGGTTATGTGCCATCCCACCAAGCTCAACAAGAGCAGGACGGCCACTTCATTGATCAGCGGCGACGTCAAGAGAAACGACATCGTTATCCCAACGGGAATGCCTCCCGATGTAAAACCAAGGAAGACCGGAATACTTGAACACGAGCAAAACGGTGTTAGCGCTCCGAATATCGACCCCATGAAATAGCCGATAAACTTGTTCTTCCTGGCCAGATAGTTGCGAACTCTTTCAATGTCTAGAGATGCACGAACAAGGGCAATGACGTAGATCATCGCGACCAAGAGAAAGAATATCTTGGTCGTATCCTCGATGAAAAAGTGGACTGCACCACCTAGCTTTGAGCCCGGCACCAAGCCAAGGAGCGCAAACGCAAGCCAATCGGCCAAGGTGGTGAAAATGGTCAGCATATCCTGTCTCTTATTCGCCTAACAAGTATTGGGCCCGCAGGTGACACCCCCTGCCGACGGCCTGCCTCCCTTAAACCCTATCTGTCCGCCGGGTAATCGGCTACTTCCTGCAGAAGATCGCCCGGCCCCCGGGCAACCACCTAGGCCCAGCATCAGCGCGACACGGACGGGAGCACGGGCACCGCCCGGGTCGCGGCTACCATCAACCCTGACGATGGGATCGCGAGCCATTTGAGGGATCCCTTGGCGGGAGCTGGTGCCCGCACCGTCGGCCCGGCTGATGTCTCTGAGCTCCGCCTCGGTAGGGGGCGTGGGGATCGCGGTCGGCCAGAACCATCGGACCCACCAGCTTCGATACGCCGGGAACGGTGCCCGGTCCGCGGGAGCCGGCGAGAGCCCGGGCGGGAGATCGCCCCACAGACGGACGATGACGCCTAACGCCGGGAACGGGCCGCGGCGAGGAACATCGAGCGGCCGCCTCTCTGCTACTGGATGGCGACGACAACGCCAGGCCGGGTGAAGCGGTCCAGCAAACTCCCGATGTGGCTACTTGGGCCGCAGGTGGCCCCCTCCCTTGATCCGGTCGATGAACTCCCCTACGTCCCGCAGAAACCATTCGGGGCGCTCCAGCTTTGCCGCGTGACTGGTGTTCTGGTAGGTCCGATGCGTCACCAGCGAGGGATGGGCGCGTTGGAGTTGCTGATTCTGATCGGTCGCCGGGAACTCGTCGCCGTCCCGGACCGGATCGATGATCAGCATGAGCACGTCGAGATTCCGGAAGATGACCGCCGGGATGACCGCCGCGACCGACCACTGAAAGAGCGGCGTGAGCGAGGGCCGCCTGAAGAGATTGAGCAGATGGGGGCGGCTGTCCTGTTCCAGCCACTCCGAAAGACCCCGATTGATCATCCACCGGCCGTCGTCGCCTTGACTGAGCGTAGCGTAGGTCTGCAGTGCCCACACGGCGTCGTCCCGTTCGAGCGCCGGACTCCCGTCGATTGCGGCGACGAACGCATCGCGAGCCGACCCGAATGAAGCCGGCTTTCGAACCGAGTCGTCGGGAGGCAGCCAGGCGCTGAGCTGGTCGTCGCGCTTTTGGTCATTGACCTTCTGGAAGCTCAAGGATCCGCCATCCTCCAGCACCAGGCCGAGGACCCGCGATGGATAGGCGTTGTAGAACGCGGCCGCGATCGCGCCACCCCGGCAGCAGGGCACGGATCTCCGCCGTGAAGACCGGGGTCTCGACGAAGAAGACCGTTCTGCCCGGATGCGGTCGGACGCATCGTTGTCGAGCCTCCCGTGCAGTCTAAACCGCTACTGCTACAGGCCTCCCGGGCTAATGTGTCAGGGAATCGTCAGTCCGAGGCGCACGACCTCGATCTCGCTTCGTCCGCCCGAGGCCCGCACGGCCCTCGTCGCCCACCCGGGCTCCTCCGTGGCGAGATAGGCGCCCGCCAGCCGGGTCGAGGCCACCAGTTCGCCGGTGCCTCGATCGAGCACCTCCACGATCGTGTCGAACAGCTGGGTCAGCTCGGTGGCGCTCGGGAGCCCTGACCCGCCCAACGGCTCGGCCGAGGTGGCGGTCGGGGCCCAACCCGGCGCCGCGACGAAGCCCCAGACCCAGAGGCGCTCGCCGTCGTCCTGAAGGGCCACGATCCTGGGGTTGGGCCGGATGGTGGTGGGCAGGCCGATCGGCCCGTCGGCGCCCTCCATCCACGGCGCCGCCCGGGTCACCCGGCGGGCCACCGGCCCGTCGGCCTGCCGGAGCTCGAAGTCGTAGCGATCCATCCGCCCTAGCCAGAAGCCTCCCTCCGACGCCGGAGCCAGGAGTCGGGGAGCCATCCCGAGCCGGGCCGGGAGGCTGTCGATGGTCGCCCCGGCCTGGCCGTCGACCGGCACCGTCCGGACCCGATTGCCCTCGCGGCCCAGCTCCCAGACCAGAAGGCGCCCGTCGGCGAGCAGGGCGGGGTCGCCAATGCTCGGCTCGGGAAACGGGGCCGATCGGGCGACGCCCAACTCCGGCGTCAACACCAGTAGCCGGCCTATCGTCTGGTCCAACGCCAGCACGCTGTCGGCCCGCCAGCGGTAGAGAGCCCGGACGCCCTCGAACGCCCCGGGGCCGCCGCCCGCCCGGACGGCGACGAATCGGCCGGCGGCGTCGAACTCCAGGAGCTCGGTTACGTAGTGGCCGTCTCCCACCAGGTAGTGGCCCCGTCCGTCCCGGAGGAACACGTACGACGGATCGGCCAGCGCCAGCCGCCGGTCGGCCCCGAGCGTGGTCATGTGCCGGAGCTCGAGGGTGCAGCTCGGGCAGGCCGGGCCGGATCCGGTGGACGAGAGCGCCAGCAAGGCGGTCGCCAGGGCGATAGGAAGCATCGCATAGGGTACTCCCGTTGGCCGGCCGTCCGCTACGCTCCCGACCCGTCGCAGCGCTGATCCTGACGCGGCGCCAACTCGGCGCCCCACCGAACGGGCTATCTTGTCGTCAATCGCGACATCGTTCCTCGAGACAGGTCGACCGCCCATGACCGCCGTGCCTTGCGCTCATTGCGGGACGCCGCTCTACGCTGATGACGTCTACTGCGTCGGATGCGGCGAGCCGGTGGGCGCCGCCCCACCGCCTCCGACGGATGCTCCGCGGCGCGAGACCCGGATGATGATGGCCGTCCGGACCGGCGCCCACGCCCGGATCACCAGCTGTCCGGGGTGCGGCGGGGCGGTCTTTCCGGGCGACAAGTTCTGCCAGGGCTGCGGCGCCACCGCCGACCCGGGCCTCGCTTGACACTACCCCCCGTTTCTCCGAGCAGGAATCCCCGTGATGACACGACCCTCGTTCCGGTACGAGGTTCGTCCGGAGGTGCCGCAGGATGAGGCCATCGTCGGGCGCCAGGTCGAGACTACTGGCGGACGTACTTGGCGGACTCCCGCCGCCCGAGGATCCGCCCCGGGCGGGGAAGCCTTGAACGGGCGTTCAACATACCATACCGACCGGTCGGTTTGACATTCCGCCTGGCCGGCGCTAGAGTGATGGCCATGGCGAGCGACGTGCAGGGACGACTGGTTTCCGCCGGGATGGAGCTGATGCTCCGCCAGGGCTACTCGGCGACGGGCATCGACGCCATCTGCGCCGAGGCGGGCGTCAGCAAGGGTGCCTTCTACCACTCCTTCCGGAGCAAGGAAGAGCTGGCCGTCGCCGCGCTGGAGCGCTTCTACCACCGTGGCCTCGAGGTGATTCAGTCGATCGACGTCGCCGAGGCCCCGCCGGCCGAGCGGCTGCCGCTCTTCGTGGAGCGCCTGGCCGATCGGGCCGAGCAGCTCTGGGAGAACGGCTGCCTGATCGGCGCGCTGGCCACCGAGATGGCCCTGGCGAGCGATGAGCTGCAGAGCCACGTCGCCCGGCAGTTCGACGAGCTTGCCGGGATGGTGGGGTCGCTGGCCGAGCCCTACGTGCGCGCCCTTCCCATGTCGGGCCTGAGCCCGACCTCGGTGGCCGAGGATCTGCTCGCGTTCATCGAGGGCGCGGTGGTGCTCGCTCGGGCTCACCGCGATCCCGGGCGCCTCGGCCCCCGGCTTCGCCGCTACGCTGCCATGCTCCGCGCCCAGGCCGGGCCGCCGGGCGCTTCCCCCAAACGGTCCCGCCGGGACTAGAAGGAGAGAATTCGCATGACTGCCCGTGGTCTTGCTGCCACCCATACCGACCGGTCGGTATTATCAAGTACCCGACTCTTCCCCCGGATCGGGATCCTGGCCTATGGGATCGGGTCGTACGCGGTGGGCTTCGCGACCTTGCTGCTGCTGATCCTGGTCAGCCTCGGTGTCGTGCCCTTCACCGGCGGCCCGGTCCGCGTCGCCAACCCGGTCGGCGCGGTGCTCTCCAACCTCGGGTTGCTGGCGCTGTTCGGCCTTCAGCACAGCGTGATGGCGCGGGCGGGGTTCAAGGAGCGCTGGACCCGGATCATCCATCCGTCGATGGAGCGCTCGACCTTCCTGCTTGCGACCGGTCTGGTGCTGCTGCCGCTGATCTTGCTCTGGCAGCCGCTCCCGGCGGCGGTGTGGTCGGTGCGCTCGCCGGTGGCGCGGGGAGTGTTGACCGGCCTCGCCCTCCTGGGGTGGGCCTACCTGTTCCTGGCGACGTTCGCCATCGACCACTTCGAGCTCTTCGGGCTCCAGCAGAGCTGGCGCGGCTTTCGGGACCGGCCGCCCGTCCCGGTGCCGTTCCGCGAGCGCTGGATGTACCGGTTCGACCGCCACCCGATCATGACCGGCGTCCTGGTCGGTCTCTGGGCCACGCCCGACCTGACGGTGGGACGGCTGCTCTTCAACGCGGGGCTCTCGGCCTACGTGCTGGTCGGCGTGTACTTCGAGGAGCGGGCGCTCCGGCGCCAGCTGGGCGAGGTCTACGAGCGCTACCGGGAACGGGTGCCGGCGCTGGTGCCGACCGCCTACGCCCCGAGCCGGAACGCCCCGTACATCGCGAGCGACCTGATCGCCGCGCCGCCGAAGCGGATCTGGCCAATGCTGGCGGACGTTCAGCATTGGCCGGACTGGCTTCCGACCATGATTTCGGTCGAGCCGCTGGGCCCGGCGGAGCTGGCACCGGGCGCGAGCTACCGGATCACCCAGCCCAAGTTTCGGCCCGCCGTCTGGACGGTGGTCGGGTTGGAGCCGCTTCGCGCCTTCTCATGGGTGACGCGCTCGTCCGGGGTCCGCGTGCTGGCCGACCACCGACTCACTCGCCCTATGGGTTCACCCGCCTGACGCTGGAGATCCGGTTCTCCGGCCCGCTGACGCCGCTCGCGCGGCTCCTCGGCGGCTCGCTCACGAAGCAGTACATGGCCCGCGAAGCGGCCCTCCAGGTTGCTTTCGCGCCCTCAAGGCGTAGTCATCGGCGTCAGCGCGGACGATGCCGTCTCACCCGCGCGACATGACGCCGACTTGGACGGTCCTCGCGCCATGCCCGTCCCTCAGGACCGGGGCGTTGACCAGGCCGCCGGACCGTCGATGAGCAATCCTCCCCGAGGCGGTCTCATCGGGCCACGCGAGGACCCCGCGGTCGCCCGCCGGTTCATCCGGGCAGACCGGTGAACGGCCGGGCAAAGGTGCCGCAATCCCGGGCAGTTGTGCCCGCCGTCGCCCGCTGTCACACGACGCGGTGTGCCCCGTCTATACTGCATGACGATGGCCTCGCTCCTCGACCGCACCGCCGCCTTCGAGCGCGTCCGGCCCCGGCTTTTCGGGATCGCCTACCGGATGCTCGGCTCGGTCCAGGACGGCGAGGACGTGGTCCAGGACGCGTTCCTGCGCTGGCATGACGTCGATGCCGCGACCATCCGTGAGCCGGAGGGGTGGTTGGTCACGGTGGCGACCCGGCTCGCGATCGACCGGCTCCGCCGGGCGCGCACGGAGCGGGGGGCCTATCCCGGCGAGTGGCTGCCCGAACCAGTCGCCACCGCGCGGTGGGCCCGGTCGGATGAGCGGGCGGAGCTCGACTCCGATCTGTCCATGGCGTTCCTGCTGATGCTCGAGCGGCTGGCCCCGGAGGAACGCGCCGCCCTGTTGCTGCGCGACGTCTTCGACAGCGACTACGCGACGATCGCCGACGCGCTGGAGAGGAGCGAGCCCGCCTGCCGGCAGATCGTGCACCGGGCGCGAGGGCGGGTCCGGCAAGATCGCCAGCGGTTCACGGTGGACGAAGCCACGGCCGGCCGGCTCCTCAGGCGATTCCTCGTGGCGATCCAGACGGACGACCAGGACGCGGTCCTCGGCCTCGTCACCGAGGACGTCAGCTGGACCTCGGATGGGGGGGGCAAGACGCGGGCGGTGCGCCGGGTCGTGCGTGGCGCCCGGTCGGTCGCCCGGATGGTGCTGGGGTACGAACGGAAGGGCCGCGGGCTGGTGACGCACCGGATCGTCCGGCTCAACGGCGAGCCGACCTGGGTTCGCTATCTCGACGGCCGGGTCTTCTGCACCACCTCGATCGCTACCGACGGTGAGAGCATCCACGCCTTCTATGCAGTCCTCAATCCCGACAAGCTGCGGCACGTGACCTAGGAAGCGCCGGGCGCCGCCCCGACGGGCCGGTCGTCGGCCACGTCGTAGCACCCGGCGGGTACCTCGAGGGCGGCCGCCGACCGGCGCAGCGAGGCGGGGGGATGTCACACCCCACGGCCTCCGGCGTCTGAGTCAGCAGATGCACGGCCCGGGCGTCGGCCGCCGACGCCCCGATGACCACGCCAGGGACGATGACTCGAATGACTACCTCACGCCGCCTCACGATCCTGATCCGTTCCTCAGGCGTGGGGTGCCCGCCCCAGCGGCGGCCCAAGACGCCCGGCGCACGTCTTGGCGCGGCGGCAATCCAGACCCCGGGCAAGTGCATTCCGAATCGGGCGGCCTGCTCCCGACATCGACCACCACCCAGGAGTCGTTCCATGACCCACGAACCTCGCATGAACTATTATGCCGCTGCCCCCGCGTCGGTGCAGTCCCTCGTCGCCTTCTCGGCCGCGGCCGCGCCGTCGCTCGATCTGCGACTGCTGGAGTTGACGAGGCTGCGCATCTCCCAGATCAACGGATGTGCCTTCTGCATCGACATGCACGCGGCGGCGCTCACGCGCCTGGGCGTCGACGTCCGCCACCTCCATGCGGTGGCGGGGTGGCGTGACGCGCCCCGCTTCTTCAGTGAGCGGGAGCGTGCGGCACTCGCCTGGGCCGAATCCGTCAACGCGATTCCGCAGCGGGTTCCGAGCGACGCCGAGTTCCGCGACCTGCGCGAGCATTTCCAGGAACCGGAGATCACGGAGCTCAGCTGCGCGGTTGCCGCGATCCGCGCGTTCAACATGCTGAACGTGAGTTTCCAGACGCCATTGCCGGACCAGCCGTTCGTCGCCACGTGACGTGACGTTCGTGCCCGACACCCACAACCGGAAGACCGTGCACCGGGTCGCCGGCGCGATCGCAACCCCGGATGGAAATCCAGGCATGGAAGCCGTCGTCTTCGAGCGGACGGGTCCGGCCGAGCAGGTGCTCGCCCTTCGCGACCTGCCGATTCCCAGCCCCGGTGCCGGCGAGGCGATGGTCAACGTGCTCGCCCGCTGCCTGCAGCCCGCGGATCTGATGTTCATCGCCGGCCGCTACCGTGTGCAGCCGCGCTTTCCCCAGATCGCCGGCTTCGATGGCGTCGGGGTGGTGACCGAGGTGGGCGAAGACGTGAAGGGCCTGGCACGCGGTCAGCGCGTGGCCTTTCGGTCGCCAGGTGCCTGGGCGGAGTTCGCGGTGGTTCCGGCCGCCCGAGCCCATCCCGTTCCGGCCTCCCTCTCGGCCAGCATTCCCGACGAGCTGGCATGCCAGTTCGCCCTCAACCCGCCGACGGCATGGGGCCTGCTCGACATGGGCCGGCCGGTTCGCGGCGCGCGGATCCTCGCGACGGCCGGGCGCTCCACCGTCGTCAGGATCCTGGCCGCCCTCGCGCGACGCCGGGGCCTGGCGTTGCATCGCCTGGCGCGCGAAGCAGGCGGCTACGCCCTACTCGATGGCGAGCGCGACGAGCCAGTTGCGCACGGCGCAACCGTGGCCGAAGCGCTGCAGGGCCAGCCCGGCTTCGACCTGGTGCTGGATGCGGTGGGCGGGCCGACGACGCTCGATCTGATCGCGGCGGCAACGCCGGGCGGCCGGTTGATCTCGTACGGCGTGCTCGACGACCGTCCCTTCGAGTTCCGGGCGGCGACCGTGCTGGATCGCCACCTCCTCTGGCAGGGCTTCGGCATCGACGCCTGGACCGCAGGCACCTCGCCCGAGACGCTCGCCGCTGCCATGGCCGAATGCTGGGCGCTGCTGGCGTCGGAGCCAGAGCTCCTGCCGGTCGCTGCCCGGTTCCGGTTGAACGAGTTCAGGCGGGCGCTCGGGGCGCAGCGCCGGGGCGGCAGGACGGGCAAAGTGGTGCTCGCCTCGGCGCCGGCAGCAGCCCCATCCGCCTGACGCCGCGGCCCGCCGCCTCGGTTCGGCTGGGCAGGGCCGCTCCTCGTACGGCACGCCACGAGCAGCCTCGCGACGAGGCTCGGGACGAAGCACTCGAGACGTGGCGTCTGCGACCCGACTTGAATTCCTTGAGCCTGCCCGGTTCCCTCGGCTATGATGCCTAACGATCAGGAACGAGGTTTCGCCGCGTCGCCGGCGGCGGTCATCATCCCCAGCCTTCGCCTCATCCGGACGGGCAGGACTGCAGTTCGTCGCCGGTTGCCGGGGTGCAAGACCGGCCGGCCCGGGTCTGACCACCGGGGTCCGGCCAGCCTCGCTTGACACCCCGGCGTTTTCCTGGGTACGGTACACCTTTCCGGCTTCTCCGAGCAGGGTTTCCCACATGACAATCCTCGTGTTCGGCCGGCTCGCCAGACGAGTCGTGCTCATGGTCGGTCTGGTAACCCTGACCGGCGCCTTCCGCCCCGATCTCTACGAGATCCCGCTCGAAGGTGTGGGGCCTTCTTCTCGGATGGAGGGCAAGGCCAAGCTCACCCCCGCCCGCTCGCCGTTCGGGCTGGCGATGACCGAAGACGGGTACTTCATCTTCAACATCGAGGTCGAGGCCGCCACGCTGCCGCCGGTCGCCGCGTTCGGCCCGGCCTATCATACGTACGTCGCCTGGATCACCTCGAACGACTTGAGCAAGGTCGTCCGGATCGGCGCCTTCCAGGCCGGCGGGTCCGTCAAGGGCAAGGTGGCGATGAACAAGTACATGGTGATCGTGACGGCCGAGGCGACACCGGACGGCGAGAAGTGGGCGGGGCCGATCGTGCTGCGGGGCCGGTCTCCGTCGAGCTATCTCTCCAACTTCTCCAGTGAAGAGATGTTCAACGGCGGGGTGCCGCGGTGAGGCGAGCGGGCCGCGGGCCCTCGACCGCGGCGATGCTGGTCGTCGCGACGCTGATGGGCGCGGGCCAGGTGGCGGCGCAGGCCGATACCACCCATCGGCAGCACGACATGCAGCACATGGATCACGGCGCCGGCCCCGACCGGATGCCACCCATGCCCAAGGGCATGAAGATGCCGATGATCCCGGGCATGGCAGGGATCGCCCCGAGGATCAAGCCCTACCTCCCCGGCGACGGAATGGATCCCGCGTCGGTGCCGGCAGCCGTACCTCGCAAGCTGGTGGAGGTGGCCGACGGCGACTCGGTCGACCTCACGGCCGGCTTCGTCCGCCGCACCATCAACGGTAAGACCTATGTGATGTACGGCTTCGACGGGCAGTATCCCGGCCCGCTGTTCCGGGTGAAGCAGGCATCCCAGATCACCGTGCGGTTTCTCAACAGGATCGACCAGCCGTCCACCGTTCACTGGCACGGCATCCGGATCGACAACCGCTCCGACGGCGTGCCCGGGGTCACCCAGGATCCGGTGCCGCCCGGCGGCTCGTTCGTCTACCACATCAGGTTCCCCGACGCCGGGATCTACTGGTATCACCCGCACGTGCGGGAGGACATCCAGCAGGACCAGGGTCTCTACGGCAACCTGATGGTCGACTCCCCCGATCCCGGGTACTACAGCCCGGTCAACCGGGAGGAGGTCCTGATGCTGGACGACCTCCTGATGGACGACCACGGCGTCCTGCCTTACGGGCAGAATGTCGGCAACTACTCGATCATGGGCCGGTTCGGGAACGTCTTCCTGGTGAACGGCGAGCCGAACTACCAACTGTCGGTGAACAAGGGCGACGTGGTGCGGTTTCTCCTCACCAACGTGGCCAACGCCCGGACCATGAACCTGAGCTTCGGGGGGAACCCGATCAAGCTGATCGCCGCCGACATCAGCCGGTTCGAGCAGGAGCAGATGGTGCCCTCGGTGGTGATCGCGCCGGCCCAGCGGTACGTGGCCGAGGTGAAGTTCGATCAACCCGGCACCTACGCGATCGTGAACCAGGTTCAGGCCTTGAACAACTTCTTCGGCGAGTTCCAGTCCTCGGTCGACACCCTGGGGCTGGTGACGGTGGGCAGGTCGGCCGGCCCCAAGAGCTACGCCAAGGAGTTCACCGCCCTGCGTGCCGTGAAAGCGGTGTCCGACGAGGTGGAGCCCTACCGGAAGTATTTCGACAAGGCCCCGGACAAGCACCTGCTGCTCACAGTGAACATCCAGGGGCTCCCCATTTTGATCACCGCGTTCATGTCGGTGGACACGATGTACTTCCCGCCCCAGGAGTGGGCCGACGGGATGCCGGAGATGAACTGGGTGTCCACCGCCGCCGATGTGCACTGGATCATGCGGGACCAGGACACCAAGGAGGAGAACATGGACATCGGGTGGCACTTCAAGAAGGGCGATGTGGTCAAGATCCGGATGACCAACGACGCCCTCTCGATGCACCCGATGAGCCACCCGATCCACTTCCACGGCCAGCGGCTCCTGATCCTGGCCCGGAACGGGATCCCCGAGGAGAACCTGGCCTGGCGCGATACCATCCTCCTCCCGGTGGGCCAGACGGTCGACTTCCTGTTGGAGCTGACCAATCCGGGGCGGTGGATGGCCCATTGTCACATCGCCGAGCACCTCGAGGCCGGGATGATGATGGCCTTCCAGGTGGACCCCTGAGGCTGCTTGACAGTCGCTGGGCCGGACGGTAGGTATACAATTCCGAATCCCAACCACATTCCGACGAGGACACGTCATGGTCACGCGCAGTCGAACTGCTGCCCGCGCGCTCGGGCTGGCCCTGCTGGGCGCCCTGCTGGGCGGTGCGAGCGCTTCCGCTCAATGGACCCAGCAGCCGGTCCAGTACAAGGTGGGCGGTAGTCCCAACCTCAAGGTCCTCGCGCACATCCCCCTCGGCGGCTTCTTCCGGGTGATGGACAACGAGATCGAGCAGGAGCCGGGCCGGCCGTACACCTACGTGTCCCAGAGCCGGGACCGCCAAGGCTTCACCATCATCTCGACCAAGGACTACCAGTTCAAGAAGATCTACAGCTGGGTGATCGAGAACCCCGAGCTGCACGGCGGGACCGGCGGCATGGACGGGAAGTACTTCAAGCTCAAGGGCAAGTACTACTACGTGCAGTCGCTCCAGTTCGGCCAGAGCGGCCCCGACTCCGACCTGGGCGCGGTGGTGGCCGACGTCACCAGCCTGCCGGACACCAGCAAGATCCGGATCGTGGCCCGGATTCGGGAGAAGGAGTACCTGGGCGGGTTCCACAACATCTTCACCTACAAGCACTCCGACGGCCGGGTCCTGCTCTTCACCACGATCGGCGGACCTTACGCCAACGTGTACGACATGGAGAAAGTGGTCTCGGGCGCCCCGGAGAACACCTGGATGATCGGGCGGGTGCCGATTCCCCGGAACGCCAACACCGCCCTCGGCAACTACGGTTTCCACGACTTCCAGGTGCAGTACGACCCCTCGACCCACCAGGACAAGTTCTACGGCGCGGGCCGGGGCGGGTACTTCATCTACGACGTGACCAACATCGGCAAGGAAGAGCCCAAGCTGGTCACCCAGATCGTGGGCGCGTCGGGCGTCACCAACGGCCACACCTTCACTCCGACCCCCGACGGTAAGTTCGCGGTGACCGAGGCCGAGTATCAGTACGCGCCGCTCCGGCTGTTCGACCTCCGGCCGGGGCTCGAGGGCCGGGTCAACTCGATCGGACGCCCGGTCGGCGCCTGGACCGCCGACTGGCACGCGCTCTCACACAACCACGAGATCAAGTGGCCCTACGTCTTCGTCTCCGCTTACGAGGACGGGCTCCAGGTCTTCAACATGACCGATCCCGAGAATCCCTTCACGATGGGCTGGTACTTCACCTGCCAGTGCATCCACAACAAGGGCTTCGGCGGCGTTCCGGCCTGGGAAGGCGAGAGCGTCTTCAACGGCGCCTTCGGGATCAAGGTCCGCGACTACGACGGCCTGATCGTGATCAGCGACTCGAACACCGGCTTCTGGGCCTTCAAGCTCGAGGGCTTCGACGGCTGGAACGGCAACGACTGGGGAATGCCCAACCTCTCCAGCTCGCAGGATTGGAACAACGGCCCGACCGGCGGGGCCGGCGGCCGGATGGCGACCGGAGCGGGCGGGCGCTGACCTCGCGCGGCAATCAGTCCGAACGAGAAGGCGGCCGACCGGCCGCCTTCTTCGTCGTTACCCCGGTTTGAGGTCGAAACCGGGCGGGCGCGATCGACGTACAGCACGGGGTCTCCGCCCCCGAGGTCCCGATGTCCGAGCTGAGGAGCCAGATCCGCCTGGCGGTTCGGCGGCTCCGCCGCGCGCCGGTCTTTACCACGATCGCCGTGATCACCCTGGCCGTGGGGATCGGCGCCAACGCCGCGATTTTCAGCGTGGTCGACGGCGTGCTTCTTCGGGGGTTGCCCTATCCCAATGCCGAGCGGCTGGTCGGAGTGGGACACCTGGCGCCCAACCTGTCCTCCGACCGGCTCAATCTCTCGCCAGGCGATTACTTCACCTACCGAGCGGAAGCGCACACCATCCAGGACCTCGGGCTGATGGAAGACGACGAGGTCACCATCACCGGATCGGGTGAGCCGGAGCGGGTGCCGGCCATCGCTGTGACCGAGCGGACCCTTCCGCTTCTCGGCGCCGTTCCGTTGATCGGCCGGGTGTTTGGCCCGGCCGACGACGTGCCCGGCGGCCCGCTCACTACCGTGCTGAGCTACGGGTACTGGCAGCGCCGGTTCGCGGGACGAAAGGATGTGGTGGGCAGGAGCCTCACCATCGATGGCCGCGCCTTCGAGGTCATCGGCGTCCTGCCCGAAAGTTTCCAGATCCTGGAGCACCGTGCCGATCTCTATCTCGCCGCCCAGCTGGACCCGGCCCACGCCATCATGGCCGGCTTCAACTACCCCGGCATGGCGCGACTGGCCCCGGGCGTGACCATCGAGCAGGCTAATCAGGAGCTCGACCGGATCCTGCCGCGCGAGGTCGCCCGCTATCCCGGGCCGGTGTCGCTCGATCAGTTCCACCAGGCGGGATTCCGGTCGGCGGTTCGTCCCCTCAAGGACGATGTGGTGGGCGACGTTGGGCCGATGCTCTGGGTGCTGCTCGGCACGGTGGGGATCGTGCTGTTGTTGGCCTGCGCCAACGTCGCCAACCTCTTCATGGTCCAGGCCGAGGGGCGCCAGCGTGAGATGGCCGTGAGGACGGCGCTCGGGGCCAGCCGCGGTCGGATCGTCGGCGGGTTCGTGACCGAGAGTCTGGTGCTCGGTCTCATTGCCGGCACGGTCGGCGTGGGGCTGGCCTATGGCGGGCTCCGGCTCCTCCTCACGCTGGGGCCGGACCTCCCGCGTCTCGGGGCGATCGGCATCGACGGCCCGGTCTTGGGCTTCACCGCCGCCGTGTCGCTCCTGGCGGGGCTCCTCTTCGGGCTGATGCCGGCGCTGCGCTACGGCCGCCCCAACCTGATCGCCGGGCTCAAGGAAGGCGGTCGCGGCTCGAGCGGCGGCCGGGAACGTCATCGAATCCGAAATGGCCTGGTGGTGGTGCAGGTCGCCCTCGCGCTGGTGCTCCTGATTGGCTCGGGGCTCATGGTCCGGAGCGTTCTGGCGCTTCGTCACGTGGATCCCGGTGTGCGGCGTCCCGACGAGGTCCTGACCTTCCGGGTCGACGTCCCCTCGGCCGAAGTCGCCCAGTCGGGCGACGTGGCCGAGCTGGAGCGGACGCTGCTCGCCCGCTTGGAGCAGATCCCGGGCGTCACCTCCGCGGGTGGCTCCTCGAAGCTAGCCCTCGACGGCGGCACCGGATCGAACAGCCCCATTCTGGTCGAAGACCAGGAGGCCGCGCAGGAGAAGCTCCCGCCCCTGATGCGGTTCGTCTTCAGCTCGCCGGGTTACCTGGAGACGCTGGGGACGCCCCTCCTGGCCGGCCGGATGCTCACCTGGGACGACGTGTCCCAGCGGGCCAAGGTGGTGGTGGTGAGCGAGCGCGTGGCTCGGCAGTACTGGGGCGACCCGACCGCGGCCATCGGCCGGCGGATCCGCGACTTCATCGGGGCGACGCCGGTCTGGTACCAAGTCGTCGGGGTCGTAGCCGACGTGCGCGACGCCGGGGTGAGCCAGCCCGCTCCGCCGCTGATCTACTGGCCGATGGCGCTGGCACACTTCTGGGACGAGAGCTTGTTCGTGCCGCGCGGCTTCAACGTGGTGGTCCGAGCGTCCCGGGAGCGAGTGCCGAGCCTCCTGCCCGAGATCCGGAGCGCGGTCTGGTCGGTGAACCGGGACCTGGCCATTGCTCGGGTGACCACGCTGGGCGCCCTGGTGCGACACTCGATGGCCCGGGCGTCGTTCGCGATGGTGATGCTGGCGATCGCCGCGCTGGTCGCCCTGATCCTGGGGCTGGTGGGGATCTACGGGGTGATCTCGTATATCGTGGCGCAGCGGACTCGGGAAATCGGGGTCCGAATCGCGCTCGGGGCTCGCCCCGGTGAGGTGCGCGGCATGGTCGTGCGCCAGGCGGCGGTCGTCGCCGCGATCGGGCTCGCCGTCGGGCTGGTGGCGGCCTTCGTCCTGAGCCGACTGATGGCGTCGCTGCTCTACGGGGTTCGCCCGTTCGATCCGCTGACCTACGGCGGCGTCGCCGCGATCATCGCGGGCGTGGTCCTGCTGGCGAGCTATCTCCCCGCCCGGCGCGCCGCCGGGATCGATCCGGTTACCGCACTCCGGGCGGAGTGATGCTGGCGGGGCCTAGTGCTTGGCGTAGACTGAGGTCTTGCCCGACGCGTCGAACGCCAGGACCGTGAACGGCTGGTGGGGCGTCATGTCCATGCCGGGGGCGCTGGCCGGCATCCCGGGAATCGTGAGGCCGGTGACTTTCGGCTTTTCCTTGAGGAGCCGCTTCACGTCGTCGGCCGGGACGTGTCCCTCGATGACGTACCCGCCGCTGATGGCGGTGTGGCAGCTTTGGAGCCGGTCGGCGACGTGGTAGCGCGCCTTGATCTGCCCCATGTTCGTGGTGTGCTGAACCGACACCGCGAAGCCATTCTCCTTCATGTGGTCGACCCACTTGGTGCAGCAGCCGCAGCTCGGGTCCTTGTAGACCAGCAGCGTTGGCTGACTTTGAGCCACGAGCAGGCGGGGCAGCACCGCGGTCGCCACGCCGGCGAGGGCGGCATCGACCAGGAATTGGCGGCGAGAAATGGACACGGTTCACTCCTAGAAGCAGGGCCAGCACGGAGGGTAATCCGGTCGGTACCTGGAGGCCAGCGGGGGCCGGCGGCACCGAGGTCTCCTCGGGTTCTCCAGCTGGGCCGGCCGGCGGCGCTCAGCTGTCCGGCGTGACCTGAGCGTAGGACCGGAGCCAGATCACTACCAGGCCGCAGCTGGTTCGGTTGCCGAAGGTGTATTCGATCGGCAGGTCGGACCCCTCCTTGTAGACCTCCAGGGCCTCGATGTTTTCGGGCTGGAAGTCGTTGACCGCCACGCCCAGGCTCACCGGACCTCCGTTCAGGGCAACGGCCGGCGAGCAGTCGGGCTGGTAGTTCCGGTGCCGGGTGAAGCGGCCCACGTCCATGACGGTTCCGGTGAGCCCGTTGTTGCCCCAGCCGCCGGGGTAGTCGAGCGTCCAGCTTCGCTTGAAGGGGAGGTAGCGGATCACCAGGTCGCCGAGCCGGGCGGGGTCATAGCGGGCGATGTCGTCGCGGGTCAGGAAGTGGCCCCCGAACGACGAGCGCGACCGCCACATGAAGTCTCGCATCCGGCGGTCGTACCGCGACCCTGCGGCCTTGACCACCACCTCGGGCAGGCTGACCGGCGCCGCCTGCATGGTGACCAGCGCGTCGCGGACCTCGCCGTCCTGGAGGGTGAGGCTCTCCTGGTGGGGCAGGAATCCGATCCGCCGGACCAGGAGCCAGTACCGGGCGTTGCGCGCCCCGCTGAACTGGAAGGCCCCGTCCGGTCCGGTGGTGGCCTCGAACCGGGGCGAGCCGTAGAGCTGGACGTGGGCCCCTTCGAGCGGATTGCCGGCGCTGTCCTGGACGACGCCCTTGACCACGGGCTCCGACTTCTGAGCGACGATCGAGGACGGAACGAGGAGGAAACCGGCCAACGCGAGGGCGCCAAGCAACGCCTGGCGGACGGGCCGAACCTCGAGGTGCCTCCGGGGCATGACCGAACCTCCCCAGCGAAAGAGGCGCGACTCCGACCTTGGTACGATAGGGCGGGTGTCGGCTCGGGGCAAGCGATCCGGGTCAGCAGGACGTATTCGATCTTTGCACTACGAAGCCTGCCGGCGTCGGCGCATACGCAGGCTCAGCAGCAGCAGACTGATCGCGATTCCCAGGAAGAGCCCGCCCATGCCGTCGGTGAGGTCCGGCGACAAGTGGGTCCACCTGCCGAGGAGGTTGAGCGAGACGAGCCCGAGGGCCAAAAACGACGTCCCGGCAAGAAACAGCGCGTCTGGGTGCTGCGAGGCATGGCGGAACAGCATGAAGATCCTCCGGTCGGAGTCAGTGGGTGAAGCGATACCACGTCATGAGTGAGACCTTGATCACCGCCATCGTGGCGCCGATCGAGAGCAGCTCCCAGTTCCAGACGTGATCGAACGTGTTGTGGTATATGAACAACGCGATGGCGAGAACTCCGCCCGCGGTACCGGCGATACTCGTGGACCTGAGCCGATGGGCGAGAAAGCGTTCGTCCACCCGGCCGCGCACATCGCTCATCGTTTTTCCTCCAGCGTGAAGATCGCATCGGTGGAGTGGGCGAAGACTCTTGCGAAGGTCAACGCCAACTCCAGGCTCGGGACGTAGCGGTCGCACTCGATCGAGTTGATGCTCTGGCGCGAGACGCCAACCGCGTTGGCCAGCTCCTGCTGCGTCCAGCCTCGATCGAGGCGCAGTTTCCGGATCTGATTGCGGACCTTGACCATGACAAGCTGACTTTACATGGCAGCCTGAGCAATGTCAAGCTCGCTTGTCATCTAGTGCAGAGACCCCCGGGGAAATTGCCTCGTTGACCGTCAGCGGGCGTCCGTCCATCGAATGGCCGTGCCGGCCTACATCGTTCCGCCGGGCTCGAGAGGGCGAGGGTTGGTTCCGGACAAGCGATCCGGGTCAGCGGAGCACTCGGTCCCGGTAGACCTCCTTCCCGTCCATGATGGTGAGCAGGACCTTCGCCTGGTGGATCCTCGGGACCGGAATCCGGTACAGGTTCTCGTCCAGCACCACCAGGTCAGCGTCCTTGCCGACCTCCAGGGTGCCGTTGGTCGTTTCGTCGCCGGCCGCCCAGGCTCCGTTCCTGGTGTAGGCCTCGAGCATCGCCGGCAGGCCCACCACCTCTTCGGGGATCCAGGCGGGGCCGGCCGTCGTGTCTTCCGGGGCGCGGCGGGTGAGCGCAACCTGGATTGCCTCCAACGGATTCATGGACGACACCGTCCAATCGCTCCCGGCCGAGACCACGGCGCCGCTCTTCTCGACCGAGCCGATCGGGTAGAGCCACCGCGACCTCGCCGGCCCGAGCACCGGCTCGGTCAGGTCGGTGATGTAGGAGTCGGCGAAGGCCCAGAGCGGCTGGAAGCAGGCGACGACGCCGAGCGCTTTGAAGCGGGGAATGTCGGCGGGATCGATCAGCTCCAGGTGGGCGATGATCGGGCGGCGCGAGGCCCGGGCCCCGTTGGCCGCCTCGGCGCCCTGGATCGCGTCGAGCGACATCCGGATGGCCTTGTCGCCGATCGCGTGGATGTGGATCTGGATCCCGGACTGGTCCAGCGCGGTAACCAGGGAGTCCATCTGGCCGGTCCGGAAGTTCGGCGTGCCGGGATCGGTGGTGCCGGTGTAGGGTTCCAGGAGCGCCGCGGTGTGGGCCTCGATCACCCCGTCGGCGAAGAGCTTGGCGGTATTGGGCCGGAAGTAGGTGGTCCCGTGGTAGCGTTCCCGCCAGGCCACCAGCGAGTCCACCTGATCCATCCCCAGGTCGGGATCGACGTACATGGCCGCCACCACCCGCGCCGTCAGCGCCCCCTCCCGGTCCAGCTCGGCGTAGGCCTCGAGGGTCGCGGGCCGGGTCCGGGCGTCGTGCACGGTGGTGATCCCCAGCCGGTTGGCCAGGGCGAGCGCTCGGGTGATCCCTTCCTTCCGTTGCGCCAGGGTATAGGGCGGCAGGTGGGTCGACACCAGGGCCGTGGCGCTCTCCCGGAGGGTCCCGGACGGTTCACCGGTGGCCGGGTCGTGCTCGATCCGGCCGTTGGGCGGGTTCGGGGTGCTCTTGGTGATCCCGGCCAGCGCCAGCGCCTTCGAGTTGACCCACGCCGAATGGCCGTCGGCGGCGGCGAGGTAGACCGGCCGGTCGGGCACCACCTGATCGAGCCATTCCTTCCGGGGGTTCGCCTGAGGGAAGAGGGGGAGCTCCCACCCGCGACCGCGGACCCAGGTGCCGTTCGGGTCCTGGGCCGCGCACGACCGGACCGAATCCAGGATCGCGGCCCGGGTCGAGAGCCCCTCGATGTTGCACTCCGCCATCGTGAGCCCGCCCGACGACGGATGGACGTGGGTGTCGTGGAATCCAGGGAGCACCATCCGTCCGCCCAGATCGAGAACGTTGGTGCTGTCGCCGATGAAGCGGTCGGCGCCGGAATCGGCCCCGACGAACACGATCTTGCCTGCCCGGATCGCGATCGCCTGGACCGGCGTGGTGTCGGCCGCGGGGTCGGCCATGGTGTAGACGGCTGCGTTCCGGAGCACCCAGTCGGCCGGCTGTCGGGGACGGCAGGCCGACGAGAGGGTCAGAGCGGAGGCGCCGGCCAGGACGGGCAGGAGGGAGACGAATGCGGGACGTCGCATGGTGGACTCGATCTCAGGGGACGATGGGGAGCACGATCCGCGACGGGTGGTCGGGCCCCCAGTGAAGGCTGATCCGGGCCGGCCGCGTCTCGGCCGACTCGGTCTCGGAGAGGCCGGTCTGGAGATTCCGGCCGAACCAGGGCATGAACGACGGCATGATCACGACCCGGATTCGGTGCCCCGCGGCGAACCGGTTGCCGGTGAGCAGGTTCGGGAGCGACACCTGGTAGATCCGACCCGGTTCGAGGAGCGAATGAGTCCGGCCGTCGCGGTAGCTCAGCCGCAGGGCGTCGAGGCCGGGACTCATCAGGTTCCAGGCGGTGCCGTTGGGCGCGACGTCGAGCAGCTTGACCCAGACGTCCGCATCGGGCGCGTCGACCGACACGGCGAGCGACGCCTCGATGTTGCCGACGACCCGGAGGTCTCGGGTCAGGGGCTCGGTCTCGAAGACCAGGACGTCGTCCCGCGCGGTGAGCGACCGGTAGTCGTGGCCGCCGGCCGCGTCGTACGGGTCGACCACCGGATGGGCCGGGTCCGAGCGGAGCACGGCCCGTCCCGCCGCGCTCGGCGCCCGGGTGGTCAGCGCACCCGGGCCGGCCGGCGTGGTCCGGGAAAGATAGAACGAGACCCGCTCGGTGCCGGGCAGGGGCCAGCGGTCGGCGGTGCGCCAGACGTTTTCGCCCATGACGAACACCCGGATCCGCGGTCCCCGCTCCACCCCGTTACCCAGGCCGCGCACGTACCGGTCCATGAACCGGAGGATCTCGGCGTCGTAGTCGATCCCCGCCTCGGCACCGAAGACCCGTTCGCCCGCGTGGGCCTGGGAGGTCCGGTCGTTCATCCCGGCGGTGCCGTGGACCCAGGGGCCGACGATCAGAAACGATCTCGGATCGTCCGCGCCGCGCCGGGCGCTCATCAGTCCCAGATGGTTGGTGACCGCGCCTTCGGGGCCGTAGTTGTCGTCGTGCCAGCCGCTCAGATTGAGGACCGCGGCGCCGACCCGATCGTACCTCGAGGTCAGGTCCGCCCAGCGCCACCAGGGATCGGTCGGCGGGTGGGAGAGCCACTCGAAGTACCAGGGCGCCACGTCGCGGAGCTCGGGGGCGTCGGTGACGGGGAGCCGGTCCGTGAGCTCCCGACCCAGCTGGCCCCAGGTGGTCCGGGCCTCCGCCCGGGTTCGGGGGCCCGGCAGGTTCTTACGAGCCCTCACGTCGGGCGCGATGTTGAGCCAGATCCAGGCCGGCCACGACAGATCGGTCAGGCCGCCGGCGTACCAGAAGTTGGTGGGCCGCGAAAAGGTCATCGCCGGCACCATGGCCCGGAGATGGGGCGGGTGCTCCACCGCGGCGAGCCATTGGACGGCGCCGGGGTAGGACAGGCCGAACGTTCCCACCGCTCCATCCGACCAGGCCTGCCCGGCGGCCCACTCGATGGTGTCGTACCCGTCCCGCCCCTCCTGCCTATAGGGGTCGAACTCACCCTCGCTGGTGTAGCGCCCCCGCACGTCGACCGCCAGCACGGCGTAGCCGTGGGCCACGGCGGCCCGGAAGGTGGAGTAGGTCCGGACCGCGGTCTCCTGGCCGTACGGGGTCCGGTACACCAGGGTCGGGAACCGCCCGCCGGCCGCCGGGAGCAGGAGCGTGGCGCCGAGCCGGACGCCGTCGCGGAGCGGAACCGACACCGTGGTATCGACCGTTTGGGCGGCGGCCGGGACAATTCCGACCAGGCTCCACGTGAATAGGAGGGCTCTGCCGCGCATCCGGGCGACTCCCTGGGAACGGTGGTGCGCTGAGGCTGTCGGGCGATGGGGGGACCGGATTAAGCTAGAGCGTCTCCATGACCCACCGCTACCCCGCGACTCACGTGTTCTACCGGAAGCTCAACCGGAGCTTCCCCAAGATCGTCCGTGGCGAGGGGTGCTACCTGTTCGACGACGAGGGCAACCGCTACCTCGACGGCTCCGGCGGGGCCTATGTCGCGAACCTCGGCCACGGGGTCCGCGAGGTGGTCGACGAGGTCGCCCGCCAGATCTCCCAGGTCGCGTACGTGAGCGGCGCCGCCTTCACCAACGACGCGGTCGAATCCCTGTCCGACGAGCTGGCCGAGCTCTGTCCTGGCGACTTGGACCGGTTCTACTTCCTGACCAGCGGATCCGACGCCAACGAAGCGGCCCTCAAGCTGGCTCGCCAGTACTGGGTCGAGGTCGGTCGCCCGGGCAAGCACCGGATCGTCGCCCTCGCTCCGGCCTACCACGGCAACACCATGCTGGCGCTCTCGGTCTCGGCCCGGGAGCAGTACAAGACCTACTTCCGAGAGTGGCTGATCCCGGTGGTCCAGATGCCGGCGCCGTACCGCTATCGCTGCGAGTGCGGCGGGTCGGCCCCGGACTGTCCCCGGTGCACCGGGCGGATGTTGGAGACCGTGATCGCCCGCGAAGGGGCCGACACGATCGCGGCGTTCATCGCCGAACCGGTCGGCGGCTCCTCGACCGGCGCCTCGGTGCCCCGGGCCGAATACTGGAAGACGATTCGCGAGATCCTGAGCCGGCACGACATCCTCTGGATCGCCGACGAGGTGCTGGTGGGCGCCGGCCGGACCGGATCGTGGACCGCCATCGAGCAGTACCAGGCGCAGCCCGACATCCTGGTGATGGGCAAGGGGTTGAGCGGCGGCTACGCCCCCCTCGCCGCCGTGGCCACCAGTCGTCGGATCCTCGATCCGATCGCCGCCGGGAGCGGGGCGCTGCTGCACGCCCAGACCTTCTCGCACACGCCGATGGCGTGCGCCGCGGGGCTGGCCGCGGTGCGGTACATTCGACGGCACGGGCTGGTCGAGCGATGCCGCGAAATGGGCCTCGTGCTCCAGGCCCGGTTGGCGGAGCTCGAGGACCTGCCGGAGGTGGGCGACGTCCGGGGCCGGGGCCTCCTGGCGGGGGTGGAGCTGGTTGCGGACCGCGCCAGCAAGGCGCCGTTCCCGCGAGCCGCCAAGGTGGCCGAGACGCTCACCGACCGGGCCCAGCGCAACGGCCTGGTGGTCTGGCCCAACACGGGGCAGGCCAACGGCGTCGACGGAGACCTGGTCTGCCTGGCGCCGCCTTTCATCATCACCGAGGGTGAGATCGACGAGCTGGTGTCGCTGCTCCGTCGGTCGATTCTGGAGAGCAGGGAGTCGTGGCGATGACGGTTGGCAAGATCACCTATACCACCACCAACGTCGATCTGGAGGCGTTCCACGCCGAATTCGACCGGGCGCTCGACCTGGTCCGCTCGGAGATGGGCCGGCTCCATCCCTTCTATCTCGGCGGGCGCGCCGTCGAGGCGCCCCGGAACGCGATCGTCGACACCTCGCCGATCGACACCTCGTGGGAGCTGGGACGGTTCTCGGCCGCCACGGCCGAGCACGTAGACCGGGCGGTCGAGACGGCCAGGCAGGCCCAGCGCTCGTGGGCCCGGCTTCCCTGGCGGACCCGGGTGGAGGTGCTCCGTCACGCGGCCGGCCTGATTCGGGAGCGGAAGTTCGTGCTGGCGGCGGTCATGGCGCTCGAGGTCGGCAAGAACCGGCTCGAGTCGATGGGTGACGCCGAGGAGGCCGCCGACCTGATCGACTACTACTGCGATCAGGTCGAGGCGGCCGACGGCTTCGTCCGGCCAATGAAGAACCTGACGGCGACGGAGCGGAACGTCGACGTTCTCCGTCCCTACGGGGTCTTCGCCTGCATCTCGCCTTTCAACTTTCCGCTGGCCCTCTCCGCAGGGATGTCGTCGGCGGCCCTGGTGACCGGCAACGCGGTGGTCTACAAGCCGGCCGAAGACGCTCCCTGGACCGGGCTCCGTCTCTACGAGGTGTACCGGGACGCTGGGGTCCCGGCCGGGGTGTTCAACGTGCTCACCGGGCATCGGGAGGACATCGGCGACCCGCTCTGGCAGCACCACCTGGTGGACGGGGTGGTGTTCACCGGCTCGAAGGCCGTCGGGATGAAGATCTTCAAGGGGCTCTCGACCCGCTACGTCAAGCCCTGCCTGATGGAGCTGGGCGGGAAGAACGCGACCGTGGTGATGCCGACCGCCGACCTCGACGCCGCCGCGGAGGGCATCGTCAAGTCGGCGTTCGGGCTGCAGAACCAGAAGTGCAGCGCCACCTCGCGGGTCTACGCCCACCGCGAGATCCGGCCGGCGCTGCTGGAGCGAATCGTCGAGCGGACCCGGGGCATCGCCGTGGGCGACCCGACCCACCGCGACGTGTACCTGGGTCCGGTGATCAACCAGCGAGCGGTGGACCGGTACCTTCAGGTCGTGGAGGAGGCCCGCGCGACCGGACCCGTGGCGATCGGCGGCGAGCGGCTCCGGGGCGGGATCTTCGACCGCGGCTACTACGTGGCGCCGACCGTGGCGGCGCTGCCGCTCGAGAACCGGCTCTTCTTCGACGAGTTCTTCGTGCCATTCCTGGCGGTCGGCGAGGTCGGCTCGCTGGCCGAGGCGATCGACCAGACCAACCTGGCCGAGTACGGGCTCACGGCCGGGATCTTCAGCCGGCAGCAGGGTGAGATCGACCAATTCGTCGACGAAGTGCAAGCCGGCGTCTGCTACGTGAACAAGCGAACCGGAGCGACCACGGGCGCCTGGCCGGGCTCGCAGCCGTTCTGCGGCTGGAAGGGCAGCGGGTCGACCGGCAAGGGAGGCTGCGGCCCGTACTACGTGCAACAGTTCACCCGCGAGCAGAGCCGAACCTACATCGAAGGCTGAGACCCCAAGAGGCGGACGGCCGACGGCCGCCCGACGTGCCATGGCCAAGGACTACCCCCGCATCGAAAGCACCCCGCCCGGACCCCGGGCCCGCGCCGTCCTCGAGCAGGACCAGGCCTGGACCTCCACCTGCTACATCAAGGAGTACCCGCTGGTCGTGGAACGGGGCCGGGGCGCGATGATCGAGGACGTCGACGGCAACCGCTTCCTCGATTTCATGGCCGGGATCGGCGTCGCCGCCACCGGGCACGCCCATCCCGAGGTGGTCCGCGCCATCCGCGAGGCTTCGGAGAAGTTCCTCCACATCTGCGGCTCCGACTTCTACTACCCCGGCATGGCGGCCCTGGCCGAGCGGCTGGCCAAGCTGGCGCCCGGCCCGTCGCGGAAGCGGGTGTTCCTGAGCAACTCGGGTACCGAGGCGGTGGAGGGCGCCATGAAGCTGGCCCGCTATCACACCCGCCGGCCGGCCTTCATCGCTTTCAAGGGGTCGTTCCACGGCCGGACGATGGGCGCCCTGAGCCTCACCTCGAGCAAGGTCCGGCAGCACGCCCGCTTCGCCCCCCTCCTGCCGGAGGTGTACCACGTCGCCTACGGCAACTGCTACCGCTGCGAGTACGGGAAGACCTATCCGTCCTGCGGGCTCCACTGCGTCGACGTCATCGAGCGCGATCTCTTCGCCCGGCAGGTCGATCCCGAGCAGGTCGCCGCGATCGTGGTCGAGCCGGTCCAGGGAGAGGGCGGCTACATCGTTCCGCCGGCCGACTATCTCCCGGCCCTGCGGACTCTGTGCGACAAGTACGGCATCCTGCTCATCGCCGACGAGGTCCAAAGCGGCGTGGGCCGGACCGGGAAGATGTTCGCCTGCGAGCACACCGAGGTGGAGCCCGACATCCTGACGGTCGCCAAGGGGCTGGGCAGCGGCATGCCGATCGGCGCCTTCATCGCCAAGGAGTCGGTCTCGACCTGGGGCTCGGGCTCCCACGGGAGCACCTTTGGCGGGAACCCGGTGTGCTGCGCCGCCGCGCTGGCCACCCTCGACCTGGTGGAGCGGGAGTACCTGCCCCAGGCGGCCCGGGTGGGTCCGGTGCTGATGGAGGCGGCCCGGGGGCTGGCCCGCGACTTCCCGGTGATCGGCGACGTCCGCGGCCTCGGCCTGATGCTGGGGCTCGAGTTCGTGAAGGACCGCGCCACCCGGGAGCCGGCCGGCGACCTGGTGCACGAGCTGGTGCAGCGCGCCTTCGGCAAAGGGCTCCTGCTGCTGGGCGCCGGCAAGAGCTCACTTCGGCTCGCGCCCCCGCTGGTGATCGACGAGGAAGACGTCGCCATCGCCGAGCGGATCATCCGGGAGTGTCTCTCCGAGCTCCGACCCGACTGATCTCCGAGGCATCGCACATGATGCAGTTTCGATATCCGGCGGCCCTGAGCGTCGTGCTCCTGGCCGCCGGCGCCGGGGCGCTGGCCGCGCAACGCGAGCCGGTGCTCCCCCAGATCGCCGTCCCCCACAGCTACTACTACCGCGAGATGTATCTGCCCCAGCTGACCTCGGGGCCGAGCGCGGCGGCCTGGAGCCCCGACGGGGCCGATCTGGTGTACTCGATGCAGGGCTATCTCTGGCGCCAGCGGGTCGGCACCACCGAGGCCGCTCAGCTCACCGACGACGACGCCTACGACTACCAGCCCGACTGGTCGTCGGACGGACGCTGGGTGGTCTATGCCAGCTACCGGAACGACGCGATCGAGCTCTGGGTCGTCGACCTCTCCACCGGCGCCGCCCATGCCCTCCTGGCCGACGGCGCCGTGAACGTGGAGCCCCGGTTTTCGCCCGACGGCCGCCGGCTGGCCTGGGTGTCGACCGCGTTCGAGGGGCGCTGGCACGTGTTCGTCGCGGACTTCGCCGACGGGAAGCTCGCCAACGTGACCCGGATCACGCCGGACGTCGACAGCAAGCTGCCCCGCTACTACTACAGCCCCTGGGATCACTATCTCTCGCCCACCTGGTCGCCCGATGGGAAGGAGCTGATCCTGGTGTCCAACCGGGGCCGGATCTGGGGCACCGGCGGGTTCTGGCGGATGGAGGCCCGGCCCGGGGCCGAGCTCCACCAGATCTGGTACGAGGAGACGACCTGGAAGGCCCGGCCCGATTGGTCTCGCGACGGCAAGCGGGTCGTCTACAGCTCCTATCTGGGCCGCCAGTGGAACCAGCTCTTCCTGATGACCAGCGAGGGCGGCGACCCGTTCGAGCTGACCTACGGCGACTTCGACAACACCGCCCCCCGGTGGTCGCCGGACGGCACCCGGATCGTCTACGTGACCAACGAAGGCGGCAACACCGCGCTCCGGATCATCCAGGTTCCCGGGGGCGCGATCACCCCGGTCGAGCCGACCGGGCTTCACTGGAAGCGCCCCCGGCAAACGCTCGACCTCACGGTCACCGATTCGTTGGGGCAGGGCGCCACGGCGCGGGTCTCGGTGATGGCGCTGGGCGGCCGGGCGTACGGGCCGCGCGATGCCTGGATGTCCGCCGACGACGGGTTCGACCGGACCGAGCGCCGCTACGAGTTCACCTACTTCGACGTCGTCCGCCAGGCGCGAGTGGACCTGCCCCCGGGCCGCTACGTCGTCGAGGCGACCAAGGGCTACGAGTATGCCCGCCAGGTCGATACCCTCACCGTGACCGACACGCCGGTGCGCCGCACCTTCGCCCTGACCCGGCTGGCCAACCTGCCGGCCCAGGGCTGGTGGAGCGGCGACCTCCACGTCCACATGAACTACGGCGGGACCTACCGGAACACCCCGGCCCACCTTCGCCTCCAGGCCGAGGCCGAGGATCTCCACGTAGTGGAGAATCTGGTGGTCAACAAGGAGGCCCGGATCCCCGACATCGGGTACTTCAGCGGGCGGCTCGACCCGGTCTCGGTGCCGGGCCGGACCCTGATCAAGCACGACGAGGAGTACCACACCTCGTACTGGGGGCACACCGGCCAGATCGGCCTGACCCGGTATTTCATGCAGCCCAACTACGCCGGCTACGTGAATACGGCGGCGGCGAGCCTCTATCCCACCAACGCCGCGATCGCCGACTTGACTCACGATCAGGGCGGCCTCTCGGGGTACGTGCATCCGTTCGAGAGCGTGCCCGACCCGGCGTCGAGCGAGCCGCTCACCGACGAATTTCCGGTCGACGCCGCCCTGGGCAAGGTGGACTACATCGAGGTGGTCGGCTTCAGCGACCACTTCTCCACCGCCACCGTCTGGTACCGGCTGCTCAACACCGGGATCCGGATGCCGACCGGGGCCGGGACCGACGCGATGGCCAACTTCGCTTCGCTCCGGGGACCGGTCGGCCTGGGGCGGGTGTTCGTGAAGAGCGGGTCCCGGCTCGACTACCACGAGTGGCTCGACGCCCTGCGGGCCGGCCATACCTTTGCCACCAACGGCCCGCTCTTGGGCTTGACCCTCGGCAATCTCGATCCGGGCGACAGCCTGCACCTGCCCGCTGCCACGACGCTCGCCGCCACGGTCTGGATGCGGTCCGTCGTGGCGGTCGACTCGCTCCAGATCGTGAGCAACGGACGGGTGGTGAAGTCGATCCCGGTCGAGGGCGGCGGGACCCGGGCGGACGCCCGCTTTTCGTTGCCGATCACCGAGAGCGCCTGGTTCACTCTGCGGGCCTTCTCTCGGCATTCCCAGCACCCGACCCTCGATCTCTACCCCTTCGCCACCACCAGTCCGATCTACCTCACCCTCGGCGACCGGCCGATCCGCTCGGCCGCCGACGCCCGGTACTTCATCGCCTGGATCGACCGGCTGGAGCAGGCGGCCAGTGCCCATCCCGGCTGGAACAGTCCGGCCGAGCGGGATCGGGTGCTGGCTCAGATGAGGGCGGCCAAGGCGCGGTTCGAGGCTCTGGCCCGGGAGGACCGATGACCGGCGAGGCCGGCTACGGAGGGCAGAGCGAGTACCTGCCGCTCCGCCGGGTGCTGGTCCGCCGCCCCGACGAAGCCTTCGGGGCGGCCGACCCGCTCGCCTGGCACTACCGCGGCCGGCCCGACCTCGAGCGGGCCCGGCGGGAGCACGACGCGCTCGTGGCCGTGCTGGAGGAGGCGGGCGCCGAGGTGGTCCGCCACGACGCGCCGCTGGCGGGGCTGGCGGATGCCATCTACGTCTACGATCCGGCCCTGATCACCGATCGCGGCGCGGTCCTGCTCCGGATGGGCAAGCCGCTTCGGGCGCCCGAGCCGGAGGCCCTGGGTGTCGCCCTCGAGTCGGCCGGGGTCGCGGTCCTGGGTCGGCTCGGGGGCGCCGCGAGTCTCGAAGCGGGGGATACGCTCTGGCTCGACGAGCACACCTTGGCCGTGGGGCTCGGCTTCCGGACCAACGCCGAAGGGGTCCGCCAGCTGGGCGAGCTCCTGGGCCCGGAGGTCGCGATCCTGCCGGTCCCGCTCCCGTACGGCGATGGTCCCGATGCCTGTCTCCACCTCAAGTCGCTGATCAGCCTGCTCGACGAGGATCTCGCCGTGGTCCGCCTCGATCTCCTGCCGGTTCCGTTTCACCAGGAGCTTCGGCACCGGGGCGTTGGGCTGGTGCCGGTCCCGCTCGACGAGTTTCCGACCCAGGCCAGCAACGTGCTGGCGCTGGGGCCGCGGGACTGCCTCATGCTGGAGGAGAACCCGGCGACCCGGGCTTTGCTGGAAGCGGCCGGCTGCCGGGTCAGGACCTATCGGGGGCGGGAGATCTCGTTCAAGGCGGAGGGCGGCCCGACCTGCCTGACCCGCCCTCTGCTCCGACGTTAGGCGTCGGCTGGCGCGCGATGCCCGCCCCGCTCCACGTCCTCGTCCCCCGACTCGGCCTGGCGCTCGCGGCCCTCCTGGTGGCCCGGCCGGCCCGGGCTCAAGTGGTCGCGCTCCGGGCCGGCCGGTTGGTCGATGTGGAGCAGGGCCGGGTACTGTCCGATCGGTGGATCGTGGTCCGGGGCGAGCGGATCACGGCCGTGCTCCCCGGCTCGGCCGCGCCGCCGGCCGGGGCCCGGGTCATCGATCTCTCCGGGGCGACGGTGTATCCCGGTCTGATCGACGTCCACACCCATCTGGTCGGCGACATTCAGGCGGCCGACCCGCTGGCGCCCCTCCACGCCTCCGCCGCGGACGACGCGCTGCTCGGCGCGGCCAACGCCCGGGCCACCCTGATGGCCGGGTTCACCACGGTGCGCGACGTCGGCACCTACCGGGCCTTCATCGACGTGGCGCTCCGGAACGCGATCGACAAAGGGCTCGTGCCCGGACCACGAATGAGCGTGGCCGGGGCCTACGTCACCGTGCCGGGCGGGGGCGGCGAAGTCACGGGCGACACCACCGTCGCGGTGCCGGCGGAGATGCGGTTCGGCGTGGTGCGGAATCCGGCCGAGACCCGCGAGCGAGTCGCGGCGATCCTCGACGGCGGGGCCGACTTCATCAAGGTCATCGCCACCGGCGCGGTGCTCACCGTCGGCACCGAGCCGGGCGAGCCGGAGCTCACCGAGGCGGAGATCCGCGCGGCGGTCGAGGTCGCCGCGGCGCGGGGCACCTACGTCACCGCCCACGCGCACGGCGCCGAGGGCATCGCGAACGCCGTCCGGGCCGGGGTTCGGGCCATCGAGCACGGCTCGCTTCTCGACGACGCCGGCATCGCCTCGATGAAGGCCCACGGCACCTGGCTGGTGGCCGACATCTACAACGGCGACTACATCGCCGCGCAGGGCCGGCGCGACGGCTGGCCGGCTGAGACGCTCCGTAAGAACGACGAGACGACCGAGACCCAGCGGGAAGCCTTCCGGAAGGCGGTCCAGGCGGGCCTCAAGATCGCGTACGGGACCGACGCCGGTGTCTATCCCCACGGCTGGAACGCCCGCCAGCTCCCTTACATGGTTCGGTACGGCATGACGCCGATGCAGGCCATTCGATCGGCCACGATCGAGGCGGCCCGGCTGATGGGCTGGGCCGAGCGAGTGGGGTCGATCGCGCCGGGCAAGCTGGCGGACCTGGTCGCCGTTCCAGGATCGGACTGGGCCGACCTGGATCGGTTGGCGTCGATCCCGTTCGTGATGCAGGGTGGCCGGGTCGTCAAGGACGAAACCTCGACCGGGCGCCGCCAGGTTGAGCCGGCTCGCTCCCGCCCATAGCTTCCGACCCCATGACCCTCCCGGAGTCGATGGCCGATTCGTCCGAGACCCCGCCGTCCCCGTCGGAGTTCGCCCGCGAGTGGTCGCAGTTCACCGCCGGGCTCGGCTCCCTGCATGCCCTGCTCGAGCGCGAGCTGGCGGAGAGCTGGCGGCGCCTCCGGCTGATTCTGGAGGAGCAGCAGGCGGCGCCGGCCCCGACCGCCGACGGGACGGGCTCGGTCCTCGCCCGGTTCATCCGGGAGCGGGAGGATGCCAGCCGCCGGGCGTTCCAGGAGGCGGTCGCCCGCTGGGAGCGCCTCGGTCCGCTCCGCCGGACGATTCTCGCCATGGAGGGCTATCACCGGGGCCTGGACGACCTGATCCGGCGGCTTCCCACCCGACTCATGACCCGCGGACCCGAGGTGGGAGGCGTCCTGACCCCGCCGGCACTCCGGGGATTGAGCGGACGAGTGGTCGGCTGGCGGAAGGCGCCCCGCTCGGTGGCTCTCCAGGCGTTGGTCGCCGATGGACTTCACCGCTCGGAGCCCCGCCAGCTCGACGTCGAGGATCGGTGCGCGATGGCGTTCACCCGGGCCGCGCAGCTGGTGCGGCGACACTGGGATCGGGTCCGCGACGGGCTCGACGCCGGGGTGCGCGAGCCTACGATTCGTCCCATCGAGGGCGAGCCGATCCCGACTCTCGAGGAGCTCGATCGGGAGGTCGCCGCGGCGCTGGGCGACTTGGGCGACTGGTGCCGGATGGTGGCCGGCGTGGTCGAGCGGCGGATCGCGGTCGCGGTGGCCTGGGGCCGGACACCCCGCGCCAAGCGGTCGGATCGAACCCGTCACTTCGAGCACTGGTCGGCCCAACTCGGGTCGGTCGAGGCGGAGCTTCGGCTGGAGGCCGCGATCGACCAGCTGGAGCGCGGGATGCTGGCGCAGGGCGAGCGGGCCGCGGGCGCGCTCGAGACGGAGCGACGGGGTCTGCTCGAGGGGATGGATGCCTTCCTGGGGTGGCTCCGCGCCTCGCTGGCCGGTGACGACCAGACCCCACCCCGGCCGGTGCCCGAAGTGGTGCCGGCGCTGAGCCGCCTGAACGACCTGGCGTCGGGCGCCAACTCGCTGGTCGACGCGATGCCGGCCGAGGTCCGGGTCCTCCGTCGGCTCGAGGAAGCGCCGTTCCGGAAGATCCCCTGGCGGGTGCTCGAGCCCCGGCGGATGGCCCGCGAGGCCTTCGACGAGGCCGGGCGGGCCGGGCTGGAACGGTTGTTCACCGACGCCGAGGCGGTCGACGTGAGCCTGCTCCAGCAGATCGAGCGGGCCCGGCAGGTGGTGGAATTCGGCGCCGGCGTGGACCGGGGCGCGTCGGACGCCCCCGATGCGTCGGTGGCCCGCGAGGCGCTGGAGAATGCCCGCTCCCTCCTCGAGGTGGAGCGGCAAACCGTGCCGGCGGAGCTGGTCGGCGAGCGGGAGCGGATCGCCAGGACGCTGGCCGGGCTCTTCCACGAGAACCGACTCCTGCTGAGCCGGAGCCGGCTCGGCGTGTTCGCGCACCTGGGCCGGCTGGGGCTCCGGCAGGCCGTCGTGGCCGGGACGGCGGCGGTGGTCGCGGGGGCGAGGCAGGGTCTCCGGCTCGGGCGCCAGGGGCTGGGCGCCCTCTATCGCCGCTTTCTGATCGCGATCGAGTGGATGCCCGAGGAGACCGGCGAGGCGACCGACGTCGTCCGGCGGGCCTATCTGCCCCGCGAGTTCATCCTCGACCCGCGCGAGAAGGAGCTTCCGGCCATCTATCGCCGGCTGTTCCGGATCGACGCGGTGGACGATCCCCGCTTTCTGGTGGGTCGCGACCTGGAGATGCGGGCCCTGGCCGAGGCCCGAACGCTCTGGGAGGCCGACCGGCCGGTCGCGATCCTGGTGGTGGGCGAGCGGGGGAGCGGCAAGACCAGCCTGATCAACTGCGCTCTCCAGCGGCCGCTCGCCGGGCTCGACGTGGTCCGGGGTGAGCTCAACGGTCGGCTGGCATCGCCGGCGGGGGTGCGCTCGTTTCTGGCCGAGCTCCTCGGGGTGGGCGATCCGGCCCGGCTCGAAGCGGAGATGAGCGGCACCCGCCGGGTGCTGGTGTTGGAGGAGATGGAACGGGCCTTCCTCCGTTCGGTGGGCGGGTTCGACGGCGTCCGGGAGCTGGAGCGGATCATCGCCGCCACCTCGGGGAGCACGCTCTGGGTCCTGGTGACCAACCAGCAGGCGTTCCGGCTGCTCGACGCGGCGGTCCGGCTGGGCGACCTCTTCTCCCACCGGATCGACGTCGCGATGACACCGGCGGCCGCGATCCGCCAGGCCATCCTGGTCCGGCACAACCTCTCGGGACTCCGGCTCCGGTTCACGCCGGCCCTGGCCGACCGCTCGATCGGGGCGGCCCTGCGCCGCCGGCTCAAACGGGCCGGCGACCCCGAGGAGATCTTCTTCGCCCGGCTGGCCCGGGAATCCGCCGGCGTGTTCCGGACCGCCTTCGAGATCTGGCTGGGACAGATCGAGGCCGTCGAGGCGGGCACCCTGGTGATGAAAGCCATCTCGGCGCCGGATATCGGCGCGGTGATCGCCGGGATGGACCAGGACGACCTCTTCACTCTGGTGGCCATCATGCAGCACGGCAGCCTGACCGCGGACGAGCACGCCACGGTTTTCCAGTGGACCCGAGCCGCGAGCCGGGCCGAGCTCGACGATCTGCTGGCCCGGGAGATCATCGAGCCCGATCCGATCCGGCCGGGCTTTCGCGTCCGGCCGGGCGCGCTCCGGGTGGTCCAGGAAGCCCTCCACCGCCGTAACCTCGGCTGACGGGAGTCGACCCCATGTCCCTGCTCGCCTTGCAGCAGATCGGTCAGTTGGCCAAGGGCGCGGCGCAGCCGCTCGAGCTCCTGAGCCGGGTCACCGGGCGCAACATCGTCTCGGCGATCGTGGTGGTGGCGGCGACCTGGCTCGTGGTCCGGCTGGCGGACCGAGCCCTCGACGCCCTGGCCCGGCAGGCGCCCCGCGCCCGCTTCTTCTTCAAGCTTCTGGCGCCGATGATCGGCTTCGCCGGATGGCTCGTCGCCACGTTCCTCATTCTCGGGATCTTCGCCCCATCGCGCGACACCCAGCTCGCGGTCCTGGCGTCGGCCGGCATCGCGCTCGGCTTGGGGGCCCAGGATCTGGTCAAGAACATCATCGGCGGGCTGGTGATCTTGGTCGACCGGCCCTACCAGCTGGGCGACCGGGTCAAGCTGGGCGACGCCTACGGCGAGATCGACCACATCGGGCTTCGCAGCACCAAGCTGACCACCCCCGACGACACCCGGGTGACGGTGCCCAACTCCGACATTCTGAACGGGAAGGCCTGGAACGCGAACTCCGGCGTGCCGGATTGTCAGGTGGTGACCGACCTCTTCCTCCCGGCCGACACGGATCCCGGCGAAGCGCTCCGGGTCGGCTACGAAGCGGCCTACAGCTCGCCCTACCTGCTGTTGTCGAAACCGGTGGTGGTGCTGCTGCAGGACAAGTTCACCCAGACGCCGCACCTGATGGTCCGGATCAAAGCGTATGTGTACGACCACCGCTTCGAGCCCCGGTTCCAAAGCGACATCACCGCCCGAGCCAAGATCGAGTTCCTCCGACTCGGGCTCCTGGCCCGGTGGCCGGGCCCGTTGGCCGGTGGGCCCGCGGCGACCGCCTGACCCGGCACCGACTCCGCGACGCCTCGTTCCGCCTGACCCGGCGTCGGCTCCCCGACGCCCGCCCCGAGCGGTCCTGAGGTTCAGCCGGGCGGCGTCGCGCCGTTGGCCCGGGTGTAGATCGCGTCGAACCCCACCTTCCACGCCGTGCCGTCATGCGACACCTCGATCAGCTGGCGGACCCGGCCGTCGGGCAGGGGGGTGAGCGTCGTCCGGTCCAGGTAGCTCCGTCCGTCGGGCAGGCCAATCTCACCTTGGAACCGGACCGAGCCGTCCGGCAAGGTGGCGATCATCCGCTTTTCCTTGACCCCGCCCGGCACCGTGGCGGCACCGGTGACCCACACCTGGCGCCATTGCTTGGCCGACGGGAGATAGTAGAAGAGGCTCCGGCCTTCGCTCCCGTCGGCCGCGCGCCAAGACTCGGTAACGGCGCAGCCGGAGAGCACTGCTTCGATCCGGTTGGTGCCGACCTGCTGGCCGCCGCTGGTCACGAGCCAGCTGCCGAGCCAGAAGTCCAGCCGATGGAACGCAGGGTCGTCGGCACAGGCGGGCGGCGCCGGCCGTTGGACCCCGACGGTCGGTGCCATCGCGAGCCAGATGAGCAATAGAGTGACAAAGTGCATTGGGACTCGTCGTCGGCGAGAGAGCGGTGTTCCTCACCCGACGATCGCCTGGGTGGGGCGGTTTCAGAGCCGATAACGCTCGAGCGAGTTCTGGCGCGAACTCGTTGGTCCGGACGATTCGCGCCACGGCTTCCGCGGTCTGCAACTCGCTCGGCGTGTGTCCCATGCCGCCGTCGCCTCCCCGGCCGCTCATTGCACTGGTGGCGAGAAAGCGACGGACGAACCAAGTCTTGTCGGCGTCGGAGACCGCCCGAGTCGGGTAGGGGTTCGATTGGCCCGATCGCGATCCGCCGGGGCCCTTTCGCTCCAGGTGGTAGTCGAGCGAGCGGAGCAGCAGCAGGGCGCCGTCCGGGGCCACCGACCAGGCGTCCTGGGGACGCCCGAGCGCAGCGCCGATCTTGAGATCAGGACCGATCAGCGTCAGACGCTGGTTGCCTTCGTCGATCAGGAGCGTGGTGTCGGCGGGAAGGGCGATCAGCCTCGACGGCAGCCGGTATTCCGCCGGACCCCGGCCGGTCCGCCCGATGGTGGTGGCGGTGCCCCGGGCGAAATCGACGACGGCGACCCGCTCGTCGATCCAGTCCGCGACCAGGACCCGGCCGTCGGACAGTTCGCGCAGACCCCGAATGAGGGAGAAGGGCTCGGGGAAGACCGCGTCCGGGTGGGCGAGTCGGCGCTCCCCAATGGCCTGGGCGGCCGAGGCCGGCGGCCGGGCGGCCAGCACGAGGAGGGCGAGGGTCGCGGCAACGACGGGGGCGCGCCTGGGCATATTCGGCCTGGATGCGGGGCGACTAGCCGGCGTCGCAGGCTGGCTCAGCCGACCCCTCCGGCCAGAGTCGGGGAGCCCGCCGGCGAAGCGGCCCATGCCCCACGCGACCATCCGGTATATTCCCTCCGCGCGCCCGGCGCGCCTATCACATCCCAGCTCGTCAATCCATGGCTGGAGCTTCACTTGCGAGGCCAGCGCTCATGATCCGCCGTCCGTCACTCGTCGTCGCGTGTCTCTTCGTTCCCAGCCTGCTCGTCGCGCAAGCCAAATCGCCCGTCCCTGCTCCTCCGCCGGAGCAGCCGGCGGCCTTCAAGGGACTGTCGTATCGGCTGGTGGGCCCCTACTGGGGTGGGCGGGTAAGTCGGGTGGCGGGTGTGGCCGGCGATCCCACCACCTACTACGCCGCGAGCGCCTCGGGCGGTGTCTGGAAGACCACCGACGGCGGCCAGACCTGGAAGTCGGTCTGGGACGACCAGCCGATCTCGTCGATCGGGTCGATCGCGGTGGCGCGGTCCAACCCGAACGTGGTCTACGTCGGCTCCGGTGAGGCCAACATTCGCGGCAACGTGGCCGCCGGGAACGGGATCTACAAGTCCACCGACGCCGGGAAGACCTGGACCCACGTGTGGAAGCAGGAGGGGCAGATCGGGACGATGGTCGTGGATCCGACCAACCCCGACGTCGCCTTCGCGGCGGTGCTCGGCCACGCCTTCGGGCCCAATCACGAGCGCGGGGTTTACCGCACCAAGGACGGCGGCAAGACCTGGCAACAAGTGCTGTTCGAGAACGACAGCACCGGCGCCTCGGACGTGGCGCTCGACCCGTCCAATCCGAACATCGTCTTCGCCGGGTTCTGGGAGGCCAAGCGGAGTCCCTGGGACCTGAAGAGCGGCGGCCCCGGCAGCGGCCTCTATCTCTCCCGAGACGGCGGCGACACCTGGAAGAAGCTCACCGGGGGCGGGCTGCCGGACGGCATCTGGGGCAAGGTGGGCGTGGCCGTGGCGCCGTCCGACGGGCGACGGGTCTACGCCCTGATCGAGGCCGACAGCGGCGGCCTCTTCCGCTCCGACGATGGCGGCGACTCCTGGACCCGGATCAACCGGTCGCACAAGGTCCGCCAACGGGCCTGGTACTACTCGACCCTGACCGTCGATCCGAAGAACCCCGACGTGGTCTGGTTCCCTCAGGTCCCGATGGTCAAGACCATCGATGGCGGTCAGACGCTCACCTTCGTCGAGAACGTCCCCCACGGCGACAACCACGACGTCTGGATCGACCCGCTCGACCCCCGCCGGATCATCGTCGCCAACGACGGCGGGGCCCCGATCTCGGTGAACGGCGGCGAAACCTGGCTGATGCCTCCGCTCCCGATCGGCCAGTGCTATCACGTGATGGCGGACAACCGGGTGCCCTACCAGGTGGCCTGTGCGCTCCAGGACATCGGAACCACCGAGGGGCCCAGCAACAGCCTCCGCCGGGGCGGGATCACGAACGCCCTCTGGCGGGGCGTGGGCGGCGGCGAGGCCGGATACATCGTCGCCCGGGCCGACGATCCGAACATCGTGTTCGCCGGCGAGTACCTGGGGATCATCACCCGCTACGACGACCGGACCGGCCAGGCCCGGAACGTCTCGGCCTATCCCGAGAACCCGAGCGGGCACGGAGCCGAGGACGCCAAGTACCGGTTCCAGTGGACGGCGCCGATCGCCGCCTCGCCGTTCGACCCGAACGTGATCTACCACGGCAGCAACGTGCTCTTCCGCACCGCCGACGGCGGCCAGACCTGGACCGCCATCAGCGGCGACCTGACCCGGAACGACAAGTCCAAGCAGCAGTGGGCCGGCGGCCCGATCACCGGCGACAATACCGGGGTCGAGTTCTACGGGACCATCTTCGCCGTGGCCGAGTCGCCGGCGCAAAAGGGGCTGATCTGGGCGGGGAGCGACGACGGCTTGGTTCACGTAACCCGGGATGGCGGCGCCAGCTGGAAGAACGTGACCGGGGCGATGCCGGGCTTCCCCGAGTGGGGCACCGTCAGCCTGATCGAGCCCTCGCCGTTCGACGCCGCCACCGCCTACGTGGTGGTCGACGCCCACCGGCTCGACGACATGCGCCCCTACCTCTACCGGACCACCGACTACGGCGCCAGCTGGAAGCGGCTCGACGGCGGCCTCCCGAAGGACGTCTACCTTCACGCCGTCCGGGAGGACCCGGCCAAGCGCGGGCTCCTCTATCTCGGGACCGAGCGGGGGGTGATGTTCTCGGCCGACGGCGGCGCCACCTGGCTCCCCCTCAAGCTCAACCTGCCGACCGTCGCCGTGCACGATCTGGTGGTGAAGGGTCCCGACCTGGTGCTCGCCACCCACGGCCGGGGGCTCTGGATCCTCGACGACCTGACCCCGATCCGCGAGTGGTCGCCCGCCCTGGCCGCCGAGCCGATGCACTTGTTCGCGCCTCGGGAGGCGATCCAGTGGCGGCTCCGGGAGCGGGCCGGTAACGGCCCGGCCGGAGACAACCCGCCCTACGGCGCCCTGCTCACCTACTACCTGAAGGATCAGCCCAAGGGCGAGCTCAAGCTCGAGGTGCTCGACCCGACCGGTCGGGTGATCCGCACCCTGAGCAGCGTGGCCAAGCCCAAGGTCGGCTACAGCGAGTACGAGGAGGAGCCCAAGCCCGAGCTCAAGACCGATCCCGGCCTCCAGCGGGTGGCGTGGGACCTCCGAGTCGAAGGCGCCCAGCGGATCAAGAACGGCATGATCGACACCGGCGACCCCGCCGATCGCGCCTCGGCCCTCCCGGGCGTCTATACCCTGCGTCTCTCCACCGACAGCGTGTCCCGGTCGGTCACGGTCACGGTCAAGCCCGACCCCCGGGTGGAGGTCACGGCCGAGACGCGGGCCGCGCAGCTGGCCTTCGCGCGGGAGCTCCGCGATGCGCTGAACCGACTCGCCGACGGCGTCGAGCGGCTCCGCGAGGTGCGGGCCGAGCTCGAGGCCCGGAACGAGACCCTGGCCGACAACGCGGCGGCCAAGGAGCTGGTCAAGCAGGGGGCCGACCTGATCGTCCGGCTCGATTCGCTCGAGAGCCGGATGCACAACCCGGCTGCGGAAGTGACCTACGACATCCTGGCGATGAAGGGGGGCACGCAGCTCTACTCGCGGCTGGTGCCGCTCTACTCCTGGGCCCTCGAGGGCGACGGCGCGCCGACCCAGGGGATGCGGGAGGTGTTCGCCGAGCAGGGGAAGGAGCTCGATGGTGACCTGGGTGAGCTCCGGCGCCTGCTCGACGAGAACCTGGGAGCGATCAACGCCCTGGCCCGGCGGCTCGGGATCGAATACGTGATCGTGCCCAGCCGCTCGGCGGTGCCCTGACCGATGTCGTCCGACGCCCAGACCCGCGTCACCGAGGCCCTGAGCGGGCGCTACCGGGTCGAGCGCGAGCTCGGCCGCGGCGGGATGGCGACCGTCTACCTCGCCGAGGACGTCCGCCTCGGCCGACGGGTGGCGGTCAAGGTGCTCCGGCCCGAGCTGGCGGCGGCGCTTGGGCCCGACCGGTTCGCCCGGGAGATCAGCATCGCCGCCGGACTCCAGCACCCGCACATCGTCCCGCTCTTCGAGTCGGGCGAGTCCCAAGGGCTCCTCTACTACGTGATGCCGTTCGTCGAAGGCGAGACCCTGCGCGAACGGCTGGCCCGGACCGGTCCGTTGACGCTCGACGAGACCAGCCGGATCACTCGCGAGGTGGCCTTGGCGCTGAGCCACGCGCACGGCCAGGGTCTGATCCATCGCGACATCAAGCCGGAGAACATCCTCCTGAGCGGCGGGACCGCGGTCGTCACCGACTTCGGGATCGCCAAGGCGGTCTCGGCCGCCGGCGGCGACCGGATGACGCAAACCGGCGTGGCGATCGGCACGCCCGAGTACATGAGTCCGGAGCAGGCCAGCAGCGTCGATCAGATCGACGCCCGAAGCGACGTCTACAGCCTGGGCTGCGTGACCTACGAGATGCTGGTCGGCGAGCCGCCGTTTCGCGGTCCGTCGGCGATGGCCGTGCTGGCCCGGCACTCGCTGGATCCGGTGCCGAGCGTCCGCACCGTGCGGAGCGCGATCCCGACGGCCGTGCAGGGCGTGCTCGAGAAGGCGATGGCCAAGGTGCCGGCCGACCGCTACGAGTCGGCGCTCGAGTTCGCCGACGCCCTGGCCCGGGCGTCCGCCGGGCCGGTCACGGTCGAGGTCGCGGCCCCGCCGGCGGCCGGCCGGAGCTTGGGACGCCGCTGGCTCCTCGCCGCGGGGGCCCTGGTGGTGCTGGGGGGCGGAGCCGGCTACATCCTGCTTCGCCCCGCCCGGCCCGCGGTCGAGGCCACGCCGATGATCGCGGTCCTGCCGCTCGAGAACCTGGGCACGCCGGACGACCAGCACTTCGCCGACGGGCTCACCGACGAGATCACCAGCCGGATCGGGAGCATCAACGGGCTCGGCACCATCTCCCGGGCCAGCGCCGCCCACTTTGCCGGCCGCGATCGCTCCCTTCGGGAGGTCGGACAGGAGCTCGGGGTCGGGTACGTGCTGACCGGATCGGTCCAGACCGAGCGGCACCCGGACGGCTCCGGCGAGGTCCGGGTCGTGCCTCACCTGGTCCAGGTGAGCGACGGCCACGATCTCTGGACCCAGAGCTACACCGTGGCGCTCGCCCCGGGCGAGATCTTCAAAGTGCAGGCCTCGATCGCGGAGCAGGTGGCCGCCCAGCTCAACGTCCGCCTGGTCGGCTCCGAGCGGGCCACCCGGCAGACGGCGCTCACCCACGACATGTCCGCCTACGAGGCCTTCCTCCGGGGCGAGGCGCTCGACAACCAGCGCTACGCCGAAGGCCCGATGCGCCAGGCGATCGCGGAGTTCTCCCGGGCCACGACCCTGGATCCGACCTTTCTCGACGCGTTCGCCAAGCTGGGCGAGCTCCAGTCGATGTACTTCTACCTCTTCGACCGCTCGCCGGAGCGGCAGCGGCTGGCGAGCCAGGCGGTGGATCATGCCTTGGCGCTCGATTCCACCGCCGCCGAGGCGCGATTGGCCCGCGGCTATCTCTACTACTGGGTGCAGGGCGACTTGGCCCGGGCCCTGGTGGAGTTCTCGGAGGCGAAGTCGGCCCAGCCGAACAACAGCGAGCTGCTCTGGCTGATGGGCTCGGTGGTCCGCCGGCGCGGCCAGGTGGAGCAGTCGCTCGACTATGCCAAGCGGGCGGCCCAGCTCGATCCGCTCTCGCCCGCTTACGCCATGGAAGTCGGCGCGACCGAACAGATGCTCCGCCAGTACGACGCGGCGGAGGAGTCGTACCGGCGGGCCGCGAGCCTGGCGCCGGGCTTCGTGGCGGCCTACCACTCGCTGTCGCACCTGGCCATGGCCCGGGATGGCGACACCGCCAAGGCGCACGAAGCGATGCACGAGGCGGTGGCGCACTCGGACACCACCGCGCTGTTCGTGGCCCTGATCCCGCGACTTCGCTGGCACCTGGCCTTCCTGGACCGGCAGTTGGGTGGTGCCTTCGAGCGTCTCTCGCTGGCCCATCTGCCGGTAGACTCCGCGGCCTTCTACCTGGCGAAGGGCGAGTACTATCGCTGGAAGGGGCAGCCCGACCGGGCCCGGCCGTACTTCGATTCGTCGCGCGCGGTGCTGCTTCCCCGTCACGATGTCTATCAGGGATCGCCGGCCTATCACGCCGACCTCGGCCTGGTGTACGCCGTGGAGGGCGACTCAGCCCGGGCCATGGAGGAAGGCCAGGCGGCGATGACGATCCAGCCGGTCGCGCGCGATGCGGTCCAGGGGGTGGCCTGGGTCGTCCAGCAGGCCGAGATCGATCTGATCCTCGGCGATCGGGCCGGCGCGATCGACCAGATCAGGGCGGTGCCGAGCGTCCCCTCCACCCTCTCGCCAGCCTGGTTCCGAGCCCACCCGGCGTTCGCCGCCATCCGCGACGACCCCCGGCTCGACGTGCCGTTCCAGACCAGCGTCGCGAGGTGACGGCGGTTCGGCATCCCCGGCTCGCCCCGCGCTTCCGGGCCCGGGTGGTCGCGCCCGACCGGGTCGTGCTCAGGTCGGAGCGTGAGAGCGCGGTCTGGCACGGCGCGGTCCACGCCGCCCTGGTCCCCCTGCTCGACGGTCGGCGCTCCGTCGACCGGATCGTGGACCGCCTGGCCGACCGCTTCGATCCGGCCGAGGTGTACTACGCCCTGATCCGGCTCGAGGCGGGAGGCTATCTCCGGGAGGGACGGATGGTCGGCCCCGCCGAGGTGTTCCGCGACGCCGCCGGGTCGGCGGCGGCGGTGCCGTGCCGGGTTACCCTTCGGTTCTGGTCCCGGGCTGGACGAGCCCGGTACCGGAAGGCGCTGGCGGCCGCCGGGATCCGGGTCGGGCAGCGGGCCACGGCGCTCGACCTGGTGGCCGTGGACGACTACCTGGACGATCGCCTCGCGGCCCATAATCGCCGGGCGCTCACGACCGGGCGCTCCTGGGTTCCGCTGGCGGCCACGGGCACGGTGGCCTGGCTCGGACCGGTCTTTCGTCCCGGAGAGACGGCCTGTTGGGAATGCCTGGCCCATCGGGTGCGCCGCAATCGCGACGACGAGCGAATCGAGGCCGGCGACCGGCCGGTGCCCCGCGGGTGGACCGGCGCCTCGCTTCGGGCGGCGATCGGTCTCTTCGCGGTGCAGCTCGAGCGGTGGGCCACGGGCGACGGCGGGCTGCTGAGCCGCCACCTGCTGACCTTCGATCTCGTCGACGCGTCCGTGCGCCGCCATCGGGTGGACCGCCGGCCGCAATGCCCGGCCTGCGGCGACGCCGGCCTCTACGCCGAACGGGTCGGGGTCGCGCCCCCCCTGAGCGCCGCTCGCATCGCGCCGCGGCTCCGGTCCTGGGGCACCGGCCGGCGCCGGGACCCGCCGGAGGTGTTCGTGGCCCGGCACGACGCGCTGGTCGATGACGTGACCGGCGTGATCCGGGACCTTGCGCCGCTCGAGGTCGGGGCCGGGTTGGGCGTCCACGCCTACGCCGCCGGCGCCAACAGCGCCCGGGTCTGGGGCGGAACCGGCTGGCGGTCGGTCGATCTCCGAATGCAGTGCGGCGGGAAGGGAACCACCGACGCGGAAGCGCGGGCCAGCGCCATGGCCGAGGCGATCGAGCGCTACTCGGGCGTGTTCCAAGGCGACGAGCCCCGGATCCGAAGCACGTTCCGCGCCCTGGGCGATCGCGCCATCCATCCCAACGAGTGTCTCCTCTTCAGCCCGGCGCAGTATCGCGGCCGCCGCCGATGGAACGCGCGCGTGGGTCCGACCGCGCGGGTGCCCACGCCGTTCGACCCCGAGTCGGTCCTCGACTGGACCCCGGTCTGGTCGCTTACCCGCCGGGCTCCTCGCTACCTGCCGACGGCGCTCCTCTATTTCGGCCATCCGGAGGCCGCGCCCGACGGCTTCGGCTGGGCTGACTCCAACGGCTGTGCCGCTGGCGAGACTTTCGAAGACGCGGTGCTGGCGGGGCTGCTCGAGCTGATCGAGCGCGATGGCGTGGCAATCTGGTGGTACAACCGACTTCGGCTGCCGGGCGTGGATCTCGGTCGGATCGACGATCCCTGGGTGCGAGGGCTCATCGCCGCGTACCGGACCCTGGGTCGCCGGATCTGGGTGCTGGACGCCACCAGCGACGTTGGCGTTCCGACCTACGTCGCGCTGTCGGGTGAGAACGGGCGAGGCGCCGATCGGATCGTGTTCGGGATGGGCGCCCATCTCGACCCGGCGGTCGCCCTCCGCCGGAGCCTCGCCGAGATGGGGCAGCTCCTGGCCGCCGCGCTCGAGTTGGACCGCGAGCCTGGAGCGGCGCGGAGCGCGGTCGGTCGTTGGCTCCGGCACGCCGTCCTTCGCGAGCATCCCCACCTCTCGCCTCGCCCGGGTCGGCGGGTTGGGTTGCCGACTTCGTTGGCGCTGGCACGCGGCGGCGTCGCGGCCGACCTGAGCACCTGTCGGGCGCGGCTCGAGCGGCTCGGACTCGATCTGTTGGTCCTCGATCAGACCCGTCCCGACATCGGGGTCCCCGTCGTCAAGGCGATCGTACCGGGGCTCCGTCACTTCTGGGCCCGGTTCGGCGCCGGCCGTCTCTACGACGTGCCGGTGCGGCTCGGCCACCGGCGTCGACGGAGCGCGGAGCGGTTACTCAACCCGGTGCCGCTCTTCGTCTGAGCTTGCGCCGCATCCGCAATGCGCCTATATCCCCCGGCGTCGGTCCCGTCGCATGCCGTAGCTCTTCAACTCATACAGCAAGGAGCGGGCGGATGAAAAAGACGACTAGAAAGTCGGCAAAGAAGACCGCGAAGCGGCCGGCCAGAAAGGCCTCGGCCAAGCGGTCGACCGCGAAGAAGGCGAAGAAGAGCTCCCCGCGCGACCAGAAGCGCTACGCTCGGTTCATCGCCGGGATGTGGGGCGATCCGGAATACCGGAAGCGGGTCAAGGCCAACCCCAAGAAGGTGCTCAAGGAGGAAGGCATCACCTTGCCGCCCGGCGCCAAGGTGCACATTCACGAGGAAGGGAAGGGCCACTACCATCTGGTGGTGCCGCCCAAGCCCCGCGGGATTCGCGAGTCGAACAAGGGGAGCCACCGAAAGCTCGCGGCGCAGTTCACCGCGACACTCGTCTGCTGATCTTCACACTGGCCTCCGGCACTCGAGCGATCGAGACGCCGCGGGCCGTCGCAGTCCGATCGGGCCGTCGTACGGTCACGTGGCGCGCGCCGGACCAGGGGGTCCGGCGCGCGTTGCGCGTTCTGGCGGTCGGCGGCTCCGAGGCCGAGCTGGCGGCGGCGCGAGCCGCCGATGATCCGATCGCGCTGGCGGCCTGGATCCACTTCCTGCATCGGCTCCGCCGGGCCGGCGCCGTCGTGGTCAGTCTCCGGCACCGGCGTCGGGTGCTGGCTCGGCTCACCCCGATGGCCGGCGCGCCGGTGGCGCCGGCTCCGCCGCTCGACGGCCCGATGGTGCTCTCCCGCTTCGCCGTCCTGACCCGGCGCGACGATGGCTGGTCGCTCGAGACCCCGCGCTCCGGCCTTCGAGTGGAGCTGCCCACGCCGGCGGGCATGGCGCTGGTGTCGCATCTGAGCCGGCCCGGCACCGTCGCCGAGCTGGCGGCGGCGGCCGGCGTGAGCGTTCGCGTCGCGGGCGAGCTGGTCCAGCTGCTGGCCGCGGCCGAGCTGGTGAGCCGGTGCCCGGAAGGAAGGGCGGCCGAGGCGCTCGATCCCGATCTGGTAGGGTGGAGCCCGGTGGATCTCCTCTTTCACGCCCGGAGCCGGCCCGGCCGCCGCGACGGTCCGACCGGCGCCACCTATCCCTTCCGCGACGTGGCGCCCGCGCCAGTCACCCGTCCACCGGCGGCCGGCGCCTTCATCGCGCTGCCCCGAGCCGACCTGGCCCGACTTCGCCGTCGCGACCGTTCCTTCACCGAGGTCCTCGAGGCGCGACGGAGTCGGCGCCGCCACGCCCGTCGCGCGATCGATCGCGACATGCTAGGCGAGTTCCTCCATCGCGCGGCCCGGCTCGACACCGCGATCCCCGCCGACGGCAAGGAGCTCCTCTATCCGGCCAGCCGCCGGCCCTATCCCGGCGGCGGCGCCTGCTACGAGCTGGAGATCTACCTTGCCGTGAACCGGTGCCGCGGGCTGGCTCGGGGGATCTACCACTACGACCCGGGCCGGCACGGGCTCGAGTCGCTGGGCCACCCGTCGCTGGTCCGCCGGCTACTCGCCCACGTGAACGTGGGCGAGTACGGGACCCACGAACACCAGGTGCTGCTGGTCCTGACCGCTCGCTTTCGCCGGGTGTCCTGGAAATACGAAGGCATCACCTACGCGGTGGTCCTCAAGGACGTCGGGGTGCTGCTCCAGACCATGTACCTCGTCGCCACCGCCATGAACCTGGCGCCCTGCGCCCTCGGCTCGGGCCCGGCCGATCTCCTGCTCGAGGCCATCGGAACCCGCTACGAAGCGGAGTCGCCGGTGGGCGAGTTCCTCCTGGGAACTCCGGCCGACTGACCCGCCGTCACGACCCGGCCGGGGCGGCGTTGACCTCCTGCGCCGCCCGGTGTCCGCTCTCGAACGCGCCCTGAATCCATCCCGGCATCACCGACGTGTGGTCCCCGGCGAAGTGCACGTTTCCTTCCGCCGCCGGCAAGGTCGGTCCCAGGGCCCGCATGTCGCCGGGCAGGAACCAGCAGTAATCGCCTCGGGCCCAGGGATCCTGGTCCCAGCACTTCGAGGCGCCGCATTGCATCAGCGCCTTGACCCCGGGATAGACGCTGATCCATCTCCTCCGCCACCGCTTGGTGCCGGTCGGCCTCGGCCATCGCGGCGAACCGGCGGGCGGCCGGCCCGGCCGCAAACGACTCGAGGATCCCGGGGGTGCCGGTCTGATCGGCGGTCGGTTCGTTGAGCCACATCACGTCGAGGTCGGTGTTCGCCACCCACGGCATCTGCCGCTCCCGCCAGAGCCGACGCGAACACTGCAGGAAGGTGCGGGTTACGGACGTGTGCTCCAGCCGGGCGATCGCCCGGCGCTTGGCGTCGGAGAGGGGCACGGCCAGGTCCAGGGTGCGAAGGACCGAGAAGGGAATGGTGCAGATCACCTGATCGCCCTCGAACCGCCGGCCGTCGGCGGCCACGCAGGCCACCCGGCCGCCGGCGCCGGCTTCGAGCCGGGCGATCGGTGTGCTCAAGGTGATCTTGCCCGCCAGCTCGGGCTGGGCCGCGAAGGCGCGAGGCAAGGCGTCGTTCCCGCCGGTGATGCTGTGCTCGAGCAAGGGATCGTCGGCGTCCGGGTTGGGGGGCGGCTTGATCCGGTGGTGGGGCGGCATCCCGCCACTCTGCGAGGCCAGGTCGCGGAGGATGGCCAGCGCCGAGCAGGCTTCGATGCCGTCGCCCGAGAGGTCGAGGTAACCCCGGCGGACGATGCTGATCGCGCCCGGTGACGCCCCGCGGGAGCGGAGCAGCTCCCAGAGCGACATGGTGTCGTACTGGGCCACGGTCGCCGGCGGCCATCCGGCGGCTCGCGGATCGCCGACCGACCCGACCGGCCCGAGCACGTACTGGGTCATCATCCCGATGATTCCGCCCCTCTGTTCCTCGGGCCAGAGCGGGAACGGCCAGGCCGCGGCGGGGTCGGTCGGGTTCGCGATCCGGGCTCCGTTCACGTACCAGAGGCAGGGATCCTTGGAGGTTGAGATCGTGACCAGCGGCAGCTTGAACTGCTGGGCATATCCCATCGTGAGCGGATGGTGCGCCGGAAGGAACAGGGCGCCCGCTTCCGCGTACTGGCCGTCCGTGAACGGCGTCCGGATGGTCTCGATCCGCCCTCCCACCCGGTCGCGCGCCTCGACGACGGTGACCTGGTGGCCGGCTCGCACCAGCTGGTAGGCGGCGGAGAGCCCGGCCAGCCCCGCCCCGAGCACCACCACCGTCTTCTTCGGGCCGGGGGTCGCGAGCGGATCGAGATCGGACAGCATGCCCTGCGGGACCGGGACGGTTGGCTTCTGGGGAGCGCTCAAGGGATCACTCCGGGTCGATGCGGCGGGATTGGAGTCAGGGGGCGAGCAGCTTGGCGAGATCGAGCATGCCGGCGCCGTGATCGGGGGTCCAGCGGCTCCGCTTCATGCCGGCCAGCGGTCCCGCGCTCTTCATCAAGGCCTGGCGAACGTCGGAACCGCTCATGGTGCCTCGATTGGCCAGGAGCAGCGCGGCGGCGGCGGTCACGTGCGGGTCGCCATCGACGTGCCGGGCCAGGCGTCTCCCCCGGTGTTCCTGGGCATCGCCGCCCCGACCCGGGGGTGCCCCGGACCCCGCGCCGGGGGTGGAAGCCGATTTGCCCGGCGTAGTTGGGCAAGGTCGACCAGATCGAGACCCCCGGCGCCGCGAGCGCGATGTGCCGCCCCCGGCTCGAGAAGGGCGCCACCCGATCGTCGAGGCCCACGGCCCCGACCGCCACCACCCCCGGCAGCGCGGCCGGATACGACGGCGGGCTCCCCGCCGCCCGCGCGTTGCCCATCGCGGCCACCAGGGTGGCTCCCTGGGCGATGAGGTCGTCGTACAGGATCCGCTCCTGGCTCTTTCGCCCCGGCTTGGCCGGTCCACCGAGGCTCAGGTTGATCACCTTCACCCGCTGAAGGAGGCAGTCCACCATCGCCTGGAGGTAGAGCGCCATGTCCACGGTGTAATAGAAGACCTTGATCTGGTCGTCGTAGCTCGGCTCGTCGTCGAAGATCTTCCAGACCCGGAGGTCGCACTGGCAGATTCCCCGGGGGTCCATGGCGCGGCGCCGGCGGGCCGCGATGATGCCCGACACGTGGGTCCCGTGGCCGATCAGGTCGTGGCGCCCCAGTCCCGGCGCGGCGTGCCGCGAGACGATGTAGCGGTGGACGGAATGACGAAGCGCCGGGTGGTCGGTCTGGACGCCCGAGTCGAGCACCGCCACCGGAATCCCGTCCGCGTTCTTGAAGCCCTTCCGGTTGACGGCGGCCCAGAAGTGGATCCGGTCCAGGTTCCAATGGCGGGTCGGGGGAAGCCCGTCCGGCGCGCGCGTCGGTGGCGCCGCCCAGAGATATCGCATCGGAGCGATCTCCACGTGCTCCACGTTCGGGTCGGCCGCCAGGGCTCGCCGGAGGTCGCTCACGGCGTCTGCGGTCCTCGACTCGACTTCCACCAGGAAGGCCCGGGCGTGGTGACCCAGCAGGTCCTCGCGGCGGTGGAAGCGCGCCGCGGCTTGGAACCCGCCGGTCACCCGGGCGCCGCGATCGGCCGAGAGATCGCACTGCACCCGGGGATGCAGTGAGACGAAGCGCCGGAGCCTTCCCGCCCGATCGTGCTGGTGCAAGAGCGCCAGGCCGGGATGCTCGCGCGCGAGAATGCGACTGCCGGCGCTCTCGATCGCCTCGTCGCGGAACCGGACGAGCAGCTGGTGGTGGTGACGGGCCCTGAGCCGGCGGGTCGGGTACGGGATTCCCAGCATCGCTCACCTCGCTCGATCGTTAGATTGGGGCTCACTCCGCTCCGAGCCGCCCATGCCCAGAAAGTCCCCGCCCGATCCGCTTCCCGAGGCGAAGGTCTGCGAGTCGGTGGTCGTGGCGGCGTCGGGCGCCGTCGCGGCCGTCATGTTGCCGGCTTTTCTCTTCCTGGTGCGGCGTACCTTCGCGCCGACCGTGCGGGTCTTCCTCTCGGCCGCCGCCCGCCGGTTCGTCACGCCGTACGCCGTCCGGGTCGTCACCGGGCTCGAGCCGGTGCTCGACCTCTTCGACGCGCCCGCCGATCTCCTGGTGCCTCATGTCGAAGCGGTCGCCGGGGCCGATCTGGTGGTGGCGCTTCCCGCCACCGCCAACTTGCTGGCTCGCGCGGCGCACGGCCTGGCCGACGACGGACCGACGGCCGCCATCCTGGCGGCCTCGTGCCCGGTGCTCTTCGTGCCCGCGATGAATCCTGCCATGTGGGCCCAGCCGGCCGTGTGCCGGAACGTCGCCCGGCTCAGGGCGGACGGCCGTCACGTCCTCGATCCCGGCCCCGGATTCGAGGTGGCCACCATGACGCCGGTGGTCGGCGCCATGCCCTCGTTCGACGAGGTGCTCGCGGCGATGACGACCCTGGTCCCGCGCGCCGGGCGCGGCGCCCGACCCCGCCCGGCCGGGCGGCGGCGCGAGCGGTAGGGCTCTGGGAGAGAAGCTACTGCCGATCGGCGAGGTTGGCGCGAGCCGGCCGGGCCCGGCTGGCGCCCGCCCGGGTCGGCAGTGCACTTTGAGGAGCCAACTACCCCGACGCCAATGAGATATCCTGCCGTTTCGCACTATATCGGGGGCCAGCCGATTTCCGGCGGGGCCGCCGTCCTCGACGTCTTCGATCCCGGAGTCGGCGAGGTCATCTCCCAAGTGCCCCTCGGCGGCTCCGCCGAGGTCGACCGGGCCGTGCAGGTGGCCAAGGCGGCGTTCCCCGACTGGTCCGCGCTCCCGATCAAGGAGCGGGTCCAGGTCTTCTACCGCTACAAGACGCTGCTCGAGCGCCATCTCCCCGAGCTCGCCGCGTTGGTGACGGAGGAGAACGGAAAGATCGAGTCCGAGGCCCGGGCGGAAGTGGAGAAGGCGATCGAGGTGGTCGAATTCGCCTGCGCCCTGCCGCAGACGGCGCCGGGCGAGATCCTCGAGGTGAGCCGGGGCGTGGACTGCCGGATCGACCGCCTGGCACTCGGGGTGGTGGCGTCGATCACCCCGTTCAACTTCCCGAACATGGTGCCCCACTGGACCATTCCGAACGCCATCGCGTTAGGCAACGCGATGGTCCTCAAGCCCTCGGAGCTGGTGCCGCTCTCGGCCGTCCGGATCGGCGAGCTCCTGGAGGAGGCGGGGCTCCCGAAGGGGGTGTTCAACGTGGTCCACGGCGGCCGCGAAGCGGTCGAGGCCATCTGCGACCATCCCGGGATCGAGGCGATCAGCTTCGTCGGCTCGACCCGGACGGCCAAGGTGGTCTACCGCCGGGCAACCCAGAACCTGAAGCGTTGTCTGGCGTTAGGTGGAGCCAAGAACCATCTGATCGTGCTGCCCGACGCCGACCGGGAAATGGCGGCCGGCAACATCGTGGCGTCGATGGCGGGCTGCGCCGGCCAGCGCTGCATGGCGGCGTCGGTGATGGTCGCGGTCGACGACGTCGATCCGATCGTCGCCCGGATGGTGGAGATCGCCAAGGCCCTCGTTCCCGGCCAGACCCTCGGACCGGTCATCTCGGCCGAGGCGCGCGACCGGATCATCGGCTACATCGACGAAGCCGAAGCGGCCGGCGCCACGGTCATCCTCGACGGGCGGAAGGCTCACGTGCCCGGCCGGGAGCAGGGCTACTACGTCGGTCCCACGATCGTCGATCACGTCAGCCCCGACATGCGGATCGCGCAGGACGAGGTGTTCGGACCGGTCTTGGCGATCGTCCGGGTGCCCGACGTCGACCGCGCGATCGAGGTCGAGAATCGCTCGCCTTACGGCAACGCCGCGTCGGTCTACACCGAGCGGGGCGGGGTCGCGCGCTACGTGGCGTCCCGGGTCCACGCCGGGATGGTGGGCGTCAACGTGGGCGTCCCGGTGCCCCGGGAGCCCTTCTCGTTCGGCGGGTGGAACGAGTCCAAGTTCGGCGTGGGCGACGTGACCGGCCGGGGCTCGATCGAGTTCTGGACCCGAAGCCGGAAGACCACCATCAAGTGGGCCCGCGAGGCGGGCACCAACTGGATGTCATGACCCGCCGAGCGCTCGCGGTCGCGCTGGCCGTTCTGACGGCGCCGCCGGTCGCCGCCCAGGTCACCGCGATCCGGTTCGGTCGCCTGGTGGATGGTACCGGGGCGGTCACGGCCGACGCCGTGGTGGTCGTGGACGGCGAGCGAATCGCCACGGTGGGCTCGGGCGACGGCGCGGTGCCGCCCGGCGCAACGGTGATCGATCTCCGCCGTTACACCGGCATCCCGGGAATGATCGACGTCCACACCCACATGTCGTATTACTGGGACCGGACCCCGGGCACCCGTCCCTGGAGCCAGCTCGGCAGCCTCGGCGCGCCGGTCACGGTGTTCCTGGCTCAGGAGAACGCCCGGACGACCCTCGAAACCGGCGTCACCACGGTGCGCGACCTCGGGTCGTGGCAGTACACCGACCTGGCGCTCAAGGCGCTGATCGAGCGGGGCGCCATTCCCGGGCCGCGGATGTTCGTCGCGGGCTACGGTCTCCACATCAGCCGGGCCGCACCGCCGCCGGGCGTGACCCGGCCCGATCCCGGCCGGGCCGATGGCGTGGCCGAGGTCATGCGGGTGGCGCGGGAGCAGATCGGGGCCGGCGCCGACTGGGTCAAGATGTACGGCTCCACCGGGAGCGATCAGGACGTCTCCGGCTTTCAGACCTTCTCGTATGAGGAGATGAAGGCGGCCGCGGACGTGGCCCACCGGGCCGGGAAGCGGATCGCCATCCATTCCTACGGGCCGGACGGCGCCCGCGACGCGGTCCGGGCGGGGGCCGAGTCGGTCGAGCACGCCACCGACCTGGACGACGCCACCATCGCCGAGATGGTCCGGCGAGGCACGGTCTACGTGCCCACCGTCGACCACAACCGCTATTACGTCGCCCACCGCGACGAGTATGGGTACAGCCAGGCCGTGGTCGACCGGCTCCAGGACTACGTCCAGCGCAACTTCGTCACCCTCCAGAAGGCGTTCCGGGCCGGCGTCAAGATCGCGATGGGCTCGGATGCCGTCTTCACCGGTTTCGGCGAGAACACCCGCGAGCTGGAGTGGTTCGTGAAGGCCGGGATGACGCCGGTCCAGGCGCTCGCCTCCGCGACCACGGTCGGTGCCGCGCTCCTCGGCCACGAGAGCGACCTCGGCCGGGTGGCGCCCGGCTATTATGCCGACATCGTGGCGGTGGACGGCGATCCGACGGCCGACATCGACGTCGTGATCGGCGGGGTCCGGTGGGTCATGAAGGGCGGGAGGGTGGTGGTCGATCGGCGCTGACGCCACATCCGTTTCCGCGCCGGTTCAGTGGCCGTCTCCCTGCATCCGAGTCCGAATCCGGAGCCGGGCAAAGAGCTGCCCCGATAGCGGCATCGTCCCATAGTCCGGCTGGATCGACGTTGGGACGACATGAAGGCTCCCCTCGGCTCCCACGCCGAGCGACAGCTGCGAACTGAGCTCCACCTGCCACATCGCCCCCGCCGAGACCTTGCCGACGTGGAAGAGCTCGCTGTGCCGAAGGTCGGTCGGGTCGAAGATCTCTCGCTTGCCCAGATACTCGGCCCGAGCCGTCACGATCGCCGGACCCGTCTCGAGTGCGCTTTCCAGGAGCAATCCCGAGGTCGGCTGGCTCGGAAAGACCAGGTCCAGTGAGTCGGCCGGCAGCCCCGTAAGCTCGGCCAGCGCGAGGTAGTGCGCCAGCACCGGGGCGGGGAAGATCGCCCGCGCCTCGGTGAACGGAATGATCCGCCGCATGGTGAGGTTCCGGCCCCAAGCGAAGGTGGTCTGCCAGTTGCCGCTCCGAAGCGGGCGGTTGTAGGTGGCCGAAAACGACAGCCGGGTCTCGTCGATGGTCGGGTGGAGCCGCTCCGGCTGGGCGACGTGCGCCACACTCGCCTGCAGGGCCCAATCCGCCTTCAGGTTCACCAGGGCCCGAAGCGAATAGGAGTCGAGCCGGATCGGGTCGGGCGTCCAACGGTCCGGGTCCGGCTCCCGCCCGTTGAAAAGCGAGGCTTCGAGGGTGACGATACCGCGGCTCACGACGCCGAAGCGGAGCACGCCGTTGGTGATGTGGGTTGCGTCCTGGAGGTGGTGGCCGAGCGGCGCCTCGGGCAGCTCGCGGCCGGAGGCCCGATGCATGAACGCCACCGGACCGAAGGCCGGCTGACCGACGGCCGCCAGATAGAGAAATCCGTCGAGCGAATCCCCGACCTGCTGACGGTACGCCAGACCCAGCTCGGTCAGGAGGTCGTGCGGGTGCTGGCGATCGTGAAGCGGGGTGAGACCGTCGGCCGTCTCTCCGGTCTGGAGCAGGAGCGGGTAGCCTCTCGCCCCCATCGTGGGGTCGGCGCTCACGCCGAGGCGGAGACTGAGGCGGCCTCGTCCGAGCGGCCGCATCGCTGCGACCGATGCCATGCTCGGCGTCAGGGAGTGGCTCTCGCCTCGAGGCCCGGTCGCCGAGGTCGTCCCAAGGAAGGCGAACCCGTGGACGCGGATCTGCCAACCGCCGGCTGACGTCATGAAACCGGCGTGCGGCGTCGAACGGGGCTCGCCCATCGGCAACGGGAACTCCCCCATCGACGCCTGCTGCGCTCCGGCGACGGAGACCGGCCCAACCAGGGCCAGCCCAACGATGGCGATCCCGATTGTGGAACTCTTCATTGACGCTCGGCGGTCACGGGGTTGGGCAACCTCCGCTCGGAGGCCTTCGGAGTCAACCATCCGGGAGGCTCACGCGTCGTCCCGAGGACCACCCGCGCTCCCAAGGGCTGGTCGGCTTGACAGGACCGAGCCAGTCTAAGCCTTTGCCCGGTGCGGCGGAATCCGTCCGGCGTCAGCGGAACGTGCCGGGACTCACCTCGTAGAGGAGCTGCGGGGCTCCCGCCTCCTCCTCCGGGCTCCAAAATCCGAGCTGCTCGGCCCAGCGCTCGTGCTGGAGCCGCCGGCCACCGATGGTGAGGAATCCGGCGGCCCGATTGGTCTTGGCCCCGAGCCGTTTCAGGTCGTTCAGCCCCCGAATGGTGGTCGTTCGGCGCTCGGCCACGATCCGTCGCGCCGTTCCCGGCCCGATACCGGGCACCCGAACCAGTTCGTCGTAGCCCGCCGTCCTGAGCTCGACCGGGAACCGATCGGGCTCGGCCAGGGCCCAGGTGATCTTGGGGTCGCGGGCCAGCGGCACGTTCCCGCGAGCATCGTATGGGATCTCGGTCGGAGCGAAGCCGTAGTCGCGAACCAGGTGGTCCACCTGATAGAGGCGATGCTCCCGGAGAGCCGGCGTGGCCGGGACCTGCTCCATCGGTGTGTCGCGGATCGGCCGAAAGGCGCTGAAGTGGGTGTGGTGGACCCCGCCCGCCCGGTTGAGCTCGGTGACCTTGTCCATGATGGCCCGGTCGCTGTCGGGCGTCGCGCCCACCACGAACTGCATCGTCATGCCCGCCACGCCGCCGGGATGCAGCAGATCGCGGGGCCGGCCGGCCCGCTCCGCCCGGCGGGTGTGGTTGACCAGCGCCCGCGCCTGCTCGAAGGTCTCGAGCGTGGTGTCCAGGCGCTTCTCGGGGGCGATCCGGGCCAGGTGCCGGCCGCAGGGTGCCTCGACGTTGACCGACACCCGGGAGGCCAGCGACGTCAGACGCTCCACCTGCGCGGCATCGCCGCCCGGCACGATCTTGGTGTGGACGTAACCCCGGAAACGGTGCCGCTCGCGGAGCAGCTCCAGGACCGCGATCAGGTCGTCCATCACCTTGGTCGGACGGCCCGGAATCCCGGTCGTGATGAAGAGTCCCGAGCACCACCCGCGCTCCAGCGCGCCGATGAAGACCCGGACCAGCTCCTCCGGCTTGAGGAGAGTCCGAGGCAGATTCCGGTCGCGCCGCATCGGGCAGTAGTGACAGTTGAAGCTGCACGCGTTCGTCATCAAGATCCGGAGCAGTGAGGTCGCCGGACCGCCGGCCGGCCGAACCTGGCGGATGGTGGCCGGACCGAGGACGCCGGCCCGGTTCGCGTTCCGGAGCCGGGGGGGCGACGGCCGGGCGCCCGGAAGCCCCTCGCGATCGTCCTGGGCAAGCGACATCAGGAGCGAGACCTTGGCTTCGAGGTCGGCGGGGCGCTTCATCGTGGATCGTGCTCCGGTGGGGCGGGATCTCAAGATACCGAACAAACCCCGAAATACAAGCCGCCGCCAACCAGTGGATCTCTCGGTTGCCGGTCGGCTGGGTGCGTGGCGCCGAGCGACCGCACTTCCCATCTTCAACCTCGTGGCCCGACCTCGGTTTTCGGCGAGGGCCTCGCGTGGCGGAACCCTTCTACATTCGCTGAGGAGCAGACGCCGGGACCCCGGACGAGGAGGAAGGCAATGAATCCGGATCAGATCAACTGGTGGATCAACCACTCGATCAACCTGCTCATTCCCTGGATCGTCGGCGCGCTCGGCATCACGCTCCTGTCGGTCACACCCCTCGGCCGGGCCGCGATCAGCTGGCTCAAGGGGCACATCAACCGGGGGCGGGCCGCCGAGCTCACCGGGGAGGTCGAGCGGCTTCGGGCCGAGCTGATCGAGGTGGAGGAGCGGCTCGACTTCGCGGAGCGGCGGCTGGCGCGCCCGGCGACCCCGGCATCGTCCGACGCCGGCCGGGCGCTGCCCGACGATTCGCCGGTCGTGACCCCGGTCTGATGATCGGGACCCGACGCGGGCGGTCCCGGGACCGCCGCGTCGGTCGGTGGTTCGCTCTCCTGGGGGTGGCCCTCGCCGCGGCGTGCGGCGGTCGCTCGGGTGCCGGGCCGGCCGTCCGTGCCCTGGACTCGCTCGTCCTGGCCGAGCCGGACAGCCTCGAGTCCTTCCTGGCGCTCCGTACCCAGGCCTTGACCGGTCGGGGCGATCTCCTGATCGAGACCGGCACCTCCATTCTCCAATTCGACCGTTCGGGAGGGTTGGTCCGGGTCATGGGCCGGCTGGGCAATGGTCCCGGCGAGTTCGTCCGGATTTCGACCATCCTCGTTCCGCCGGGCGACTCTCTGGTGGCCGCGGTCGACGCTCGCCGGGCCAGAATCGTGGTGTTCGGACTCGACGACGGCCGGCTCAGACGCGAGGTGATCGTTCGGCCGTTCTTCCCCGACCAGCAGTGGCGGCTCCGGGCCGACACGGTGGTGATGCCCGGCAAGCTGAGCCCGACCCCGTTCACCTCATGGGTGCCGGCGACCGACAGCGTCTGGTCGTGGGGCGACGTGCCACCCGTCTTCCACGAGGTCATGGCGGCGTACTCGCAGGGAGAGCCGTCGATCGCCCGGCGCGACGAGGGGTGGCTCGCGCTCTTTCCCGCCGAGGCGCCCCTCTACCTCCTGGACCGGGCCGGCCGGATCGAGGGCACGGTCGCGCTGCCGGCCCGGCGTCGGAAGGGGGTGCCTCAGGGGCTGGCCGACTCGCTCGCCCACCTGACGTCGTTTCACTACGTGCAGTCACTCGCCATGGCGGTTCATCGGCAGTCGAGCGGCGACTATGTCGTCGTCCACCTCGATGCCGAGGCGCGGTTGGACTCGCTGGTCTCGCCGGCGTCCGGCGGCGGCCGGCTCCTTCTCTCGAACCTCCGGTACTGGGTGAGCCTGATCTCGGCGGACCTGAGCCGAGCCTGCGTCGACGGCCTGGCGCCGATCGGCTCGGACGAGATGATCGCCCCGTTCTTCCGGGGCGACACGTTGTACTTCCTGCCCCGGACCGTGGGCGGCGACGGGCGGCTCCGGACCGTGCTCCATTCCTATCTGATCGACGACCGCGGCTGTGACTGGCTGCCGACCGGCGGGGCCCGGCCCGGCCGCGCGGGGGGCTCCTGAGGGGGCGGTCGACCCTCCCCGCTCGCCGACGTATCTTCTCGATTCCACCGCTCGAGAGGTCGTCATGTCTGGAGCCGGCTCCACCGGCAACGTCATCGCCGCGCTCGCCAGCTTCTTCATTCCCGGTCTGGGCCAGCTGATCCAGGGGCGGTGGATCAAGGCCGCCATCATGTTCGCGCTGGCGGCCGTTCTCTGGATCTTCTTGCTGGGATGGCTGGTCCACCTCTGGTCGATCATCGACGCCGCGATCTGGAAGGGGTAGGCGGCCCGGTGTGATCCGGATCACGGCGGGCCTTCCTGACCCGGCATATCCTACCGAGATGACCAAGGGATGGCTGGTGCTGACGCTGGGGCTTGCGGGCTGCGGGATGGCCGATTCCGGTGGGAGCGTATCCATCGGGGTGGATTTCCTGGGCTATGCCCCGACCCTCTCCACCGCGACGGCCGAGCTGACGGTCGACGCCGGCTCCCTGCATCTAACGCGGGTCGGGACGTCCGGCGCGTCGCCGAGTCAGCCCGAGTCGTTTCCTTCCTTCGAGGCTTCGCCTGGCCAGACCGTGGTGCTCCGCGCCGTCGCCCGCGACCAGGCCGGCCACGAGGTCGCGGTGGCGACCGGCTCTTTCCAGGTCGAGGCCGACTGGGCCTACCACGTTTCCTTCCAGGCGGGCGGCGTCAATCCCGATACCCGGGGATTCTGCCACCGTCCGCCCAGTGTGACCCCGCTGACCGGCTTCGCCGGCGACAGTCTCTATCTCTGGGTCTCCGCCCTGCCGAACGGGGCCGTCTGCTGACCGGCGGACCCGTTCGGCAGGGCGCTACTTGGCCGGGGGCGGGGCGGGCGCGGGCGGGAGGTCGCTGTTGAAGATGTCCTCTGCCAGGAGCCACTTGCCGTCGACTTGGCGCCAGTGGACCAGGTACTTGCCGGTGTCGGCAACGGCGGCGGGCGCGCCCGGCGGCGTCAGCGTCATGACGTAGGTGCCTCGCTCGACCGCGAGAGGCCCGTTGGCGGTGACCGACGCGGTCGTCAGGGTCAGCTGAGGCTTCATCGTCACCAGCCCCTCGACCGCGGCCTGGACGGCAGCCTTGCCGTTCGCGGCCGGCTCGTTGGGCCCCATGAAGACCGCGTCGTCGGTGTAGTATCCGGCCACCACGCTGGCGTGACCCTGATTCATGTGGCTCGTGAACTCGGCGTTGACCGCCTCGATCGCGGTCTTGGCCGCCGCCGACTCGGTGGCCATCCGAGCCTGAGCCTGCTCGGCCGTCTCCTTCGCCTGACAAGCTGCCAGCACCAGTGCCACGCCTACGATCGTCGCCGAACGCATCGCCAACCTCCTCGAACCGATGTGCGGGGTAAGTCGCCCGCCGACGCGGACGTAGCCTACGATATCGCCGAATCGGCCGCGGGGCCAGCCGGCGGGCGGGGGATCGGTGCTCACTCGCCCCAGGCTGCCTGGTAGACCCGAAGCCAGCTCCCGCCCAGCACCTGGTCGAGCTCCGTCTCGCTCCACCCCCGTCGCCGGAGCCCGGCCACGAGGTTCCCCAGCTTCGAGATGTCCTCGAACCCGGCGACGGTCCGGACCGGCCCCGCACTCAGGGCGTCGGGCGTGAAGGTGGCGGCATCCCGCGGATCGACCGAGACCTCTCCCTGGCCCCAGAGGAAGTCCGGGCCGAGGCCCAGGTGCTCGGCCCCGACCAGGCGCCTGCCGTAGTCGAAGTCGTCGAGCAGCCGGTCCAAGCTGGCCAGGGGGCTGGTCGGTCCGTCGCGCTTCGCCACTTGGGCGCTCCGCATCAGGAAGTCGCTTACGGCGGTGAGGCCGATCACGCCTCCCGTGGCGGCGACTCGCTCCGCCAGACGGTCCGAAATGCAGCGGATGTTGGGATTGAGGGACGCGAAGTTCGTATGGGTCACGACGACTGGCGTCCCGGGCGAGAGCTCGATCGCGTCGAGGCTGGTCCGCTCACCGGTGTGGCCGCCGACATCGAGCAGGATCCGGCGCCGGTGGATCTCCTCTACCAGGCGGCGCCCGGCCCGGGTGAGCGGGACCGTGTGGTCGAGGCAGCCGCTGCCGAAGACATTGTAGCCGTTGTAGCAGAGGCCCTGGATCCGGAGGCCCTGCTCGTAGTAGCGGTCGAGCGCGGGGCCGAGTAGCGCGAGGCTTCCGAGCGGCGCCTGGTCCATCGCCTCGTCCAGGCCGTTGCCGTAGGCGCCGCCGGCCGCCTGGACCCCCAGCACGAACGCGATCTTGCCTCCCGACCGGGCGGCGCGGATTTCGGCGACCGTCGTCGCGACCACGGCTCTCTCCGAGCGCCGGGACACGAACTGGTGAAGCTCGGTGAAGGAGTCGAGACGGTAGAGTGTCTTATGGACGCAGTCGGCGCCTCCCTGCCTGACGAGGTCCAGGAACCCGTCGTTGACCACCGAGGTGTCGAGCCCATCGACCACCAAACGCCCGGCCGCGCGACGACCGGCCAGCCGCTCGAGGGGCGACGTGACCAGCGTGGCCGCGGCGGCGGCAAGCACCGTGCGGCGGCTGAGGTGGACTGAGCCGGATGTGGTCATGACGATCTCCTGGCGGATTCACCTCCACTACTTCACGAGCCCTCGGGCCTTCCCTTTCCGCTTGCCCCGCACGATCTCGGTCGCGAGGGCATCGAGCCGCCGCTCCCACATCGCCCGGATCCCGTCCAGCCACCGGTCCACCTCCGCGAGCGGTGAGGTGTCGACCAGATAGAGACGGCGGGTACCCTCGGTCCGCACGCTGGCGAACCCGCTCTCCCGAAGGATCTTGAGGTGTTGCGACACCGCCGGTTGGGTGATCCCGAACTCCGCCTGCACGGCCGTGACCACGTCGCCGGAGGCGAGCTCTCCACCCGCCAGGAGCTCGAGGATCCGGCGCCGGACCGGATTGCCCAGGATGTCGAAGGCGTGCATCAGGAATCGGCGGCCTCGCCGGTGCCGGTGTAGGCGGCGTAGGTCCGTTCGGCGGCGGCGCGCGCGGCCTCGGCCAGGGTCCCATGCCGGATGGACGCGTCGCGCCACGCGTCGCTCGACCCGCGAAGGAACCGGCGTCCCTCGTCGGTGCCGAGCCAGGCCATTCCCTCGGCCGGGGTAACGGCCGGCGTTCCGGACAGGTACTCGGCCAGCCCCATCAGGCCCGACTCCCAGCCGACCCCCACCGCGCCCGGCCCGAACTGGTCCCAGAGCTCATCCGGGACGTGGGCCACGTGCTCCAATTCGAGCCGGGTCCGCTCGGGCTTCAGTGGCGTCAGGCGCACGTCCACCCACGAGGTCTGCCCGCCGCCCTCCCACGTGAGTCCCAGATGCCGGGGCCGGTCGCAGACCAAGATCCGGCCGCCGGCGTTGCCCTCGAGCTGAAACCGCCCGCCCAGGCGGAGGTCCCCGGCGACGGGGAGAAACCAGCGGGGGATCCGCTCGACGCTGGTGATCGCGTCCCAGACGTCGTCGGGGTCGGACGGGAACTCCCGGACGGCGATGACGACGCGGGCGGGCTTGCCGTCCCGGTCCGTTCGGGTCACGGTGCGGGTCACCGCGCCGAGATGACGGGCGACGTCGACGGGTCGAGTCATTGCCGCTCGGAAGTGAAGGTCGAGTTCAATATAAGTGAGAGCTAATATTTAATCCAGTCCCGGTCGACCGGCGCCCGCTCTCCGCTCGGCTACTGGGGGTCGCTCGGAGGCGTGGTCGCGAGCCGAGCGATGCCGGCCAGCGTGAACGCCACGACGTGATCTACCGCCGCGTCCAGGTCCGCCCGCATCGCCGCGTCGCGCTCGGGCAGCGCGGCGCGAGCGAACCGGTTCGGCCGATGGAAGAGGCACTGGGCCTGGAGACTCATCACGCACCGGTCCACCCGGGGGTCCGAGACGGGACAGCCGAGTAGCTCGGCCACCGCTTGGGCCAGGTAGGTGAGCCGGGGGACGATGACCCGCTCGGCGATCCAGGGGGCGAGCGGCGTCGGCGTCTCGAGCTCGTGGGTCATGAGCCGCTGGGCCGAGAGGATCTTCTCGTCCGGCTTGGCGATCCGGGGCAGGTAGCTCCGGACGTAGTGCCGGATCCGGTCGGCGGCGGAGCTCCCGGGTGGAGCGTCGATGGTCGGGTCGAGGTCGCCCACCGCCGCGAGGGCCTCGGTCACCACCTCGCGATAGAGCCCGAGCTTGTCACCGAAGTGGTAGTTCACCGCGGCGACGTTGGCCCCGGCCGCCCGGCAGATGTCGCGGACCGACGCGGCCCAGAATCCGTCCTCGGCGAAGCGCTCCCGGGCGGACGCGATCAACCGCCGCCGGGTATCGCCCTCGGCGCGGGGCGGAGACGCCCGCCCCCGGGCGCGGGTCGTCCGGGCTCGGCTCACAGCTCGCGCTTGAAGAGGAGTGTGGCCGCGGTCATGGTCACCGTCGCGAACAGGGCGAGATAGGCGAGGTCTCCTCCGATCGCCGCCAACCCGGAGTTCTTGAGGAGCAGGCTCTTCAGGGCGTGCACGATGTAGGTGAACGGATCGACCCTCGCGATGGCCCGCATCCAGCCCGGAAAGCCCTGCGGCGGGTAGACGGCGCCGCTCGGGAAGAAGAGCAGCGTGTTGAGGACGCCGAAGATCGCCCGGGGGAGCAGGGGGTCGCTCATCCGGACCATGACCAGGAACATCATGCTCACCAGCGCCACCGAACCCACCATGATGACCAGCGACACCCGGGCCAGCCGGAGCGGGTCGAAGGGATGCGGGATCCCGGCGATGAGCGCCCCGATCACGGTCAGCACCGAGCCCGCCAGGATCGCCTTGATCGCGCCGGCGATGTTGAAGCCCAGGATCAGCTCGAACCGGGTGACCGGGGTGACCAGATAGCCCTCGTGCAGGCCCCGGGCCTTGTCGTCGATGAAGATGATCCCGCCGCCGATCATCACCATCATGAAGATCGACATCACCACCGAGCCCGGCAGCAGGTACTGGATGTAGGGCACATAAGGGTAGAGCTCGACCACGTCCAGGACCGGTTGGGTCCCCAGCCGCCGGGTGCTCGGTCCGCGCCGGTCGTACGCCTGGACCAGTCCTGCCATCGAGCCGGTCAGCGTCGCCGCCACGAAGTTGTCGGCGTTGTCCTCGATCATCGCCACCCGGGGCGACTCGCCGGCCAGCACCCGGCGGGAGAACCCGGGCGGAATGGTGAGGACGCCATTGACCCGCCCGTTCCGGAGGGCGGTGAGCGCCTGACCCTGGTCGCCGTAGCGGACGAAGGTGAAGGTCCGGGCGTTGGCGGCGATCGCGTTGCCGAGAGCCTGGATCTGGACGGCGGGCACCCCGCCATCTTGGTCTACCAGCGCCACCCGGAGGTCCTTGACGTGCCCGCCGAAGGCGTAGCCGAGCACCACCAGCTGCACGATCGGGAAAAGGAGCGATACCACGATCAGCGCCGGGCTCCGCCGGAACCGGCGGAGGTCGCGCTCCACGATCGCCCACATCCGTTCCATGGCCGGCCCCTACCGCCGCCGCGCGGCGAGCGGTCCCCGCTCGAGCGGGTTGGGTTCCTGGAGCCCGTCCCGGAGGTCGTGGCCGGTGTAGTGGACGAACACGTCGTCGAGCGTGGTGCTCTTGACCTGGAGCGTCTGGACCGTGACCCGAGCCGACGCGGCCGCGCCGATCAGGGCGGTGGTGGTTTCGGGCCCGCTTCGCGAGAGGAGTCGGAAGGCCGGTCCCTCCCCTTCCACCCGCTCCACCCCCGGCAGCGCCTCCAGCCGGGCCCGCCAGTCGGCCGGGGGATTCACGAAGCTGGCCTCGAGGGTGTTTTCGCCCGGGATGGCCGCCTTGAGGGTCAGGGGCGAGTCGAGGGCCAACAGGTGCCCGTGGTCGACGATCGCCACCCGGTCACAGAGCCGGTCGGCCTCGTCCATGTAATGGGTGGTGAGGAGCACGGTCAGCTCGTGGGCCGCCTTGAGCTTGCGGAGCATCTCCCAGACCGCCGTCCGGGAAACCGGGTCGAGACCCGTGGTGGGTTCGTCGAGGAAGAGAATGCTGCGGCTCGTGCACCAGCCCCCGGGCGATCTCCACCCGGCGGCGCATCCCGCCCGAGAGCTGCTTGACCGGCTTGTCGGCCCATTTGGACAGCTCCACCGCGTCGAGCAGCATCGCGATCAGCCCGCGGCGACGCTCCCGCGGTACCCCATAGAGCTTGGTAAAGATCAGGAGGTTCTCCTCGACCGTGAGATCGAGGTCGCTGGTGAGCGCCTGGGGAATCACCCCGATGACCCGGCGGACCCGGTCGGCCTCCCGGACCACGTCGAAGCCGCCCACCATCGCGGTGCCGGAGGTCGGCTGAAGGAGCGTGGTCAGCATCCGGATCAGGGTCGACTTGCCGGCACCGTTCGGGCCGAGGAGCCCGAAGACCTCACCTTCGGCGACGGCGAACGAAATCCCGTCGACGGCGGTGAAGGTGCCGAACCGCCGGGTCAGCTCGCGGACCTCGATCGCGCTCACGAGGCGGCCGGAGGCAGGGGGAGCACCACCGTCGCGGTCATCCCGACCGCGAGGCGGCGGTCGCGGTTGTCCACCCGGAGCCGGATCTCGAAGGTCTTGATGTCCCGCTTGGTCCGGCTCACGTCGCGTTGGGTCGCGAAGTCGGCGTCGACGCCCCGGTAGAAGACCGTCCCGCGCCGGGTCGCTCCGGAAGGAAGCCGGACGGTCAGCGAGTCGCCCAACCGAATCCGGTCGATGTACGACTCCTCGACGTCGGCCCGGACCCAGAGGTCGTCGGGGTCGATCAGGGTCACGATCGGCTGCCCGGCGGCCACCACCTCGCCGACCCGGGTCGCCCGAACGTCGACGATCCCGGCCACCGGCGCGGTGATTTCCGTGTAGCCGAGCCGAACGGCCGCCTTGGCGGCCTGAGCTTGGGCCGCATCGCGCTGCTGCTTGGTGGAGGCGATGGCGCTCCGGGCGGCGGCGACCTGGGTGCCCGCTGCGTTGACCCGGGCTTCCGCGACGGTGTAGGCGGTCCGGGCGGCGTCGAACGCCTCGGTCGTGATCCCGCCGGTCCGAGCCAAGGCGGAGTCGCGTTCGAGGATCTGACGGGTGTTGTCGCGGGTGGCGACTGCCTCGGCCTGCTGGGCGATCGCGGCGGCGAGCGACGCCTCGCTGGCGCTCACCTCGGCGGTCGACGCCTCCGCGGTGTGGGTGAAATAGCTCCGGTCGGCGCTCAGCTCGGCCGGCGCCAGGAGCGCCATCAGCTGCCCCTTGCCGACCGAGTCGCCTTCGGCGACCAGGAGCTGGCTCACCTGGCCGCCGACCTGGGGGCTCACGATCACGTCGTTGGTGGTGACGATTCCGGTGAGCAGCAGCTCCGCCGGCGGCGGCCGAAAGAGGGAATAGGCCGCGGTGCCCGCGAGGGCGAGCACGACGACCAGGAAGACGACCTTGCGGGACACGGGGAGCCTCCGTCGCTGAAACAGATGTATAAAACGGCTGTTTGATCGGGTCAAGGCGACGAGTGTCTCCAGGCTCGACCGACGCGCCGTGCTCGCCGCCGCCGTTGGCCGGGAAGCTCGAGCCACACCACCACCACCACCAGCCAACAACCAACAACCAACAACAACAGCTCTACCGCAGAGGTCGCGGAGGACGCGGAGCGGAGGTTCGTTCCCTCTGCGTCCTCCGCGCTCTCGGCGGTAAGACTGTTGTGGTTTGTGGTTTGTGGTTGTTGCCTGCTGCTGTGATCAGATGCTGGCTCCACGCCGGTGAGCCCGCCGACACCGGGTTCCCGGTACGGCGCCAGGTGTGACCGTCAAGTGGTCTGGTCGGGCGGCGGCCGCCGGTCGTAGAGGTCTACCATCTCCTGAAGCCGGGCCGCGATCTCGGGGGTGACTTGATCCCAGGAGAAGCGGAAGGCCCAGTTCCCGGCCTGCCGCCCGGGCAGGTTCATGCGGGCTTCGCTGCCGAGGCCGAGCACGTCCTGCATCGGGATCAGGGCGGTGTTGGCGACGGAGGCGAGCGCCGCCCGGATCAGGGTCCAGTTCATCTCGCGCCCGTCGGCGGCGAGGTAGGCCAAGGCGTGCTCGTGTTCCCGGGCGACATCGTCGGCGCTTCGGGTCGAGTCGCCGGCGCCGGTGGAGGTCCACCAGCCGACGGTGGTGTCGTTGTCGTGGGTGCCGGTGTAGACCACCCGCTCCCGGGGGTAGGTGTGGGGGAGGAAGGTGTTGGCCTGGCGGTCGGCGCCGAAGGCGAACTGGAGGATGCTCATTCCGGGGTAGCCGAACCGCTCGCGAAGCGCTTCGACCGCCGGGGTGATCACCCCGAGGTTCTCGGCCACGATGGGGAGGGGCCCGAGGGCCTCGGTGATGGCGTCGAAGAGGTCGGCGCCCGGGCCGTCGACCCAGCGGCCGTTCACGGCAGTCGGTTCGTCGCCCGGCACTTCCCAGAACGCTTCGAAGCCGCGGAAGTGATCGACCCGGACCAGGTCGAACGTCGCCAGCGCGCTCCGCATTCGCCGGATCCACCAGGCGTACCCATCGGACCGGATGGCATCCCAATCGTAGATCGGGTTGCCCCAGAGTTGGCCGGTCGCGCTGAAGTAGTCGGGCGGCACGCCGGCCTGTACCAGAGGTCGTCCCCCCTCGTCGAGCTTGAAAAGGGAAGGATTGGCCCAGACGTCGGCCGAGTCGTGCGCTACGTAGATGGGGACGTCGCCCATCAACCGGATGCCGCGCTCCCGGCAGGCCTGCCGGAGCGCCTGGAACTGCGAATGGAAGAGGGCCTGTTCGCGCCGGAAGTGCTCGATCTCGCTGGCCAGGCGCTCGCGCCACCGGTCCAGGGCGTCGGGCTGACGGAGCGCCGCGCCGGGTTCCCACTCCGGCCAGGCAACGCCGCCATGGGCCTGCTTGAGCGCCATGAACAGGGCGTAGTCCTCGAGCCACCAGGCCTGGCCGGCGACGAAGGCGCGGTAGCTCTCGTCGGGGACCAAGGCCGCCGTGGCCCGGCGGAGGAGGGCCTGCTTGTGGGGAATGACCCGGCCGTAGTCGACCGCGGCGGCCGGGAAATCGCCCCCCCCGTCGGGGACGTGGATCAGCAGCGGGCTCCCCGCGAAGGCGGAGAAGCACTGGTAGGGCGAGTCGCCATAACCGGTCGGACCGAGGGGCAGCACCTGCCAGATGGTCATGCCGGTCCCGGCCAGAAACGAGACGAAGGCGTGCGCTTCCGGGCCCAGGTCGCCGATCCCGTCCCGTCCCGGCAGGGAGGTGGGATGGAGCAGGATGCCCGCCGATCGGGGGAAGGTCATGGGGTCCGAGTGTGGTCCAGAGGAATCGGGGACTGGCCGGGCGATAATAATAGGGCGGCGTGGCTCTCGCAGCAGGAGGCCAAACCTCGCCTCGGGCCTGCCAGGGCCACGCTCGCGTCCGGCCCATTCCTCGACGAGATGCCGGGCGCCCTCTCTTGACGGATTCCGCTCCGGAATCCATACTCTTGACGATCAAGTAACCCCCCGGCGACGATCGCGCTACGACCCGTTAGCGAAGGTCTCGTCACGTCTGCGGTGCCTTGCGGAGTCGGCGCGTGTCAGTTCCACTAGGAATCTTCACACTGGGTTCATATCCCCGCGCCGCCCTTCGTCGCAAGCTTCCCCTTCTAACTCGCATCGAGAGGCATATGAGACCGCTCCGGTATGGCATCGGCGTGCTCCTCACCCTCGGATGGGTCGCACCGATGGCCGCACAAGCGCCGACGGGCACCATCCGGGGGCGAGTCACGACCGACTCGGTTGCTCGACCGCTGGCAGGCGTCACCGTCTCGTTCGGATCCCACCGAACCGAAACCCGTGAGGACGGTCAGTACGTGCTGTCCGACGTCGAGCCCGGCACCGGGACATTGCGGGTGGTCCTGATCGGCTACACGCCGGCCGCCCGGTCCGTGACCGTGGCCGCGGGGCAGACCGTCGACGTCGACGTGACGCTGACGGCGCGGGCCGTGAACCTGGCCGAGATCGTGGTGACCGGCTATGGCGAGCAGCGGGCCGGCAACATCACCGGCGCCGTGACCCAGGTGACCGCCAATGAATTCAACAAGGGCCGGGTCATCAGTCCTGAAGAGCTGATCAAGAGCAAGGTCGCCGGCGTTCAGGTGGTCGACAACAACGAGCCCGGCGGTGGGGTCTCGATCCGGATCCGGGGCCCGACCTCGGTCAACGCCAGCAGTGATCCGCTCTTCGTGATCGACGGCGTGCCGGTGGGGACCGGTGCCGGCGGCGGCCTCTCGGCCGGCCGGAACCCGCTCAACTTCCTCAATCCGAACGACATCGAGAACATCACGGTGTTGAAGGACGCCTCGGCCGCGGCGATCTACGGATCCAACGCGGCCAACGGAGTGGTGCTGATCCAGACCAAATCGGGCAAGAAGGGCACGCAGCTCGAGTACAGCAGCACGTTCTCGAGCTCCTCGGTCACCCGGCTGCCCTCGATGCTGACCGCGGTGCAGTTCAAGACCGCGGTCCAGCAGTACGCTCCCCAGAACGTGAGCCAGCTCGGGACGGCCAACACCGACTGGTTCGGCCAGGTGGACCGGACGGCCTTCGGCCAGGAGCACAACCTGGCGGTCTCGGGGGCCGACGACCAGATGAGCTGGCGGCTCTCGGGCGGCTATCTCAAGCAGGACGGCATTCTCAAAGGCACCACGACGGAACGGGTTTCACTCGGCGCCAACTTGGCACAGCGCCTGTTCCACAACCGGCTGGACGTCCGCGCCTACCTCAAGGGGTCGCGGGCCAAGGACCTGTTCACGCCAGGCGGGGTGCTCTCGAACGCGGCCCAGATGGGGCCGACCCAGCCGATCTACGACAACGCGACCACGACCGGGTATTACGACTGGCCCAACAACGCCCTCCAGTCGGCCGACAACCCGGTGGCCATCCTGAACCTGGCGAGCGACCGGGGCATCACCTACCGGAGCATCGGCAACGTGCAGGCCGAGTACCGGGTGCCCCGGATCGAAGGCCTCCGGGCGGTCGCGAATCTCTCGTACGACGTCACCCGCACCGACCGGCAGACGTTCGTGCCCAGCGATCTCCACAGCGAGCTCAAGAGCGGTGAGGGCGGCCGCGACTATCGCGCCAACCAGAGCCAATCCAACACCGGCCTCGAGACTTACCTCAAGTACGGGGCGCCGCTCAACCTGGTCCCCGGCACCGTCGACGTGACCGGCGGCTATTCGTACCAGTGGTCACACGCCGAGTATCCCTGGTACCAGGCGACGGGCCTCACCACGGACGTCCTGGGCGGCAACGGCGTCGTCTCGGCCCGGTCGACCCAAAACTTCCAGGACATTCAGGAGAGCCGGCTGGTCTCCTTCTTCGGCCGGGTCAACTACAACTACAACGACCGGTACCTGCTCGGCTTCAGCGTCCGGCGCGACGGCTCCTCCCGGTTCGGCACCGGGCACCAGTGGGGCACCTTCCCGTCGGTGTCGGCGGGCTGGCGGATCTCGCAGGAGTCCTTCATGAAGGACGTCTCCGCGATCTCGGACCTCAAGCTCCGGGCCTCGTGGGCCAAGACCGGCAACCAGGCGTTCGGCAACTACCAGCAGTACGCCGCCTACGTGCTGGGCGACGCCCAGTCGCAGGTCCAGTTCGGCAACGGCTACGTGGCCACCATCCGGCCGAGCGCGGTCGATCCGAACATCCGGTGGGAGGAGACCCGGTCCTACGACGTCGGGCTCGACTTCGGGCTCTTCGACCAGCGAATCACCGGCAGCTTCGACTACTACACCAAGAACACCCGCGACCTGATCTTCACCGTGCCGGTGGCCGCGGGCACCAACCTGTCGAACTACCTCACCACCAATATCGGCAGCATGAAGAATCACGGGGTCGAGCTCGGGATCAATGCCCTGATCCTCGAAGGCAGCGCCCGCAAGGGTCTGAGCTGGAACACCAACTTCTCGATCTCCCACAACACCAATGAGCTGGTGTCGATCAACCCGTTCGGCGGGGGGACGCAGCAGATCCTGACCGGGCTGGTGTCCGGCGGCGTCGGCACCTTCATCCAGGTCCTGCAGCCGGGCGTGCCGGTCAACTCGTTCTACGTCTACAAGCACAAGCTCGACGCGAACGGCAAGCCGATCTATTCCTCGAACGACATGGACATGTACCAGGACGTGAACGGCGACGGCAAGATCAACCAGGACGACCGGGTGCCCTTCCACGACCCGGCGCCGAAGTGGATCCTCGGCCACTCGTCGTATCTGAGCTACGGCGACTTCGACATGAGCTTCACGCTCCGGTCCTATTTGGGCGCTTACGTCTACAACAACGTGGCCTCGAACCTGGGGACCTACTCCGAGGTAACCCGGGCCTCGCCCTACAACCTCCACGCCTCCGTGCTCCAGACCGGCTTCGAGACGCCCCAGTACCTCTCGAGCTACTACGTGGAGAGCGGCTCGTTCCTCCGGCTCGACAACGTGTCCGTCGGCTACACCTTCAAGTACGGACGGCAGCCGGTCCGGGTGTTCGCGACTCTGCAGAACGCGTTCACGATCACGGGCTACAGCGGCGTCGATCCGACGGCCGGCCTCAACGGTCTCGACAACAACATCTACCCGCGCGCTCGGACGTTCACTGGCGGCCTGAGCCTCCGGTACTAATGCGTCGCCAGGAACTCATCCAGGAAGGGATGACGATATGAATTCCAGAACCAGCAAGTGGCTCGCGGCGCTCGGAGGCGTGTTGCTCCTCGGCGTGACCGCGTGCACCGACCTCACGGTCGAGCCGAAGAGTACCGTGACCGAGGCCAACGTCTTCACCGATCCGAGCTCCTACACGGCCTTCATTGCCAAGGTCTACGCGGGCCTGGCGGTGAGCGGCGAACAGGGTCCGGCCGGCCGCCCCGACATTCAGGGCATCGACGAAGGGTTCTCGCAGTATCTCCGCTTGTACTGGGAGGCCGAAGAGCTGCCCACCGACGAGGCGGTGATCGGGTGGGGCGACGTGGGCCTTCCCGAGATGAACACCCAGACCTGGGCCGTCACCAACTCGTTCGTGGTGGCGATGTACTACCGGATCTATTTCCAGATTGGGATGGCCAACGAGTTCCTCCGGCAGACCACCGACGCCAAGCTGGCCGAGCGAGGCCAGACCAGCGCGGCCCTCAAGACCCAGATCACCCAGTACCGGGCCGAGGCGCGCTTCCTCCGGGCGCTCAGCTACTGGCACGGCATCGATCTCTTCGGCAGCATCCCCCTGGTCACCGAAACTGATGCCCTCGGCTCGACCCCGCCGAAGCAGGCGACCCGCCAGGAGATCTACGACTTCGTCGTGAGCGAGCTCCAGGCGGTCGCGAGCGATCTCCCGGCGCCCGGTGCCGCCACCTACGGACGGGCCAACACGGTCGCGGCCCACATGCTCCTGGCCAAGCTCTACATGAACGCCGAGGTCTACACCGGCACCGCCAACTACGCGGCGGCCGTGACCGAGCTCCAGTCCGTGATCGGCGGACCCTATACGCTCGATCCGAACTGGCGGCGGATGTTCCTGGCCGACAACAACACCTCGCCGGAGATCATCTTCGCGATCACCCAGGACGGGCTCAAGACCCAGACCTGGGGCGGGATGACCTTCATCGTGCACGCCGCGTGCGGCGGCAGCATGAACGCGACCGACTACGGGATCGACGGGTGCTGGTGGGGCATCCGGCTCAAGCCCGAGGCGTACAATCTCTACGGCGCCGGCGACCTGCGCGGCAACTTCCTCTACACGGCCGGCCAGTCGGTGGCGGTCAACAGCATCAGCAACTTCAACGACGGCATCGCCCTCGGGAAGTACGCGAACGTAACCTCGACCGGTGCGGCCGGCTCGCACCCGACCCACGTCGACACCGACTTCCCGATGTTCCGCCTTTCCGACGCCTATCTGATGTACGCCGAGGCGGTCCTCCGGGGAGGCGGTGGGAGCCGGGCCCAGGCCCTGTCCTACGTCAACGCGATCCGCGAGCGGGCCTTCGGCGGGGCGTCCGGCGACATCACCGATTCGCAGCTGACCCCGGAGTTCATCCTCCAGGAGCGCGGGCGGGAGTTGATGTGGGAGGGCCACCGCCGGGTCGACCTGATCCGGTACGGCCTCTACACCGGGAGCAGCTACATCTGGGAGTGGAAGGGCGGCGTGCAGGCCGGGACCGGAACGGACGCCCACCTCGATCTCTATCCCTTGCCGGCCAACGAGCTCGTGGCCAACCCGAATCTGGTTCAGAATCCGGGTTACTGAGCTCGCGGCACGTGGTTCTGGTATCCAGTCGAGCGCCGTCATCCTCCGGGTGGCGGCGCTCACTGCCACTCTGACGGGTCGTTCCTCCCGGATGCGATCGTTGTTCCCGAAGCTCGTCGCCGGCCTGGTCGCGCTCACGGCGGGTTGCGGCAGCGGGTCCCTGCCGACCCCACCCCCCAGCACGCCCCCCACCCCGCGGCCGACCCTCGCGCCGGCCTATCGGCCGAGCGGCCACATGGCCGCCGGCGACGTGGTCGTCCACCTCTTCGAGTGGAAGTGGAGCGACATCGCCACCGAGTGTGAACAGGTGCTCGGACCGGCCGGCTTCCGCGCGGTCCAGGTGTCGCCGCCCGAGGAGCACAGCATCGTCCCGGCCCACGACTGGAGCGAACGCTACCAGCCGGTGAGCTACAGCGTGGAACGGAGCCGGTCCGGGACCGGAGACGAGTTCTCGGAGCATGATCGCCCGCTGCCGGACCGCCGGGGTGGACATCCTGGTCGACGCGGTGATCAACCACATGACCAACTATCCCAGCCCGGGCGTGGGGAGCAACGGGACGGCCTACTCCAAGTACGACTACCCCGGCCTCTACGCCCCGACCGACTTTCATCCGGCGTGCCAGGTGAACGACTACACCAACGCCGCCAACGTGCAGGACTGCGAGCTGCTTTCCCTGCCGGACCTCAACACCGGGCTCGCCTCGGTCCGGCAGACGATCGCCGGCTACCTGGTGTCGCTGGCCCGGATGGGCGTGGCTGGGTTTCGGATCGATGCCGCCAAGCACATCCAGCAGGTGGAGCTGGACGACATTCTCTCGCTCGTGAACGACACCTTGGAAGCCGAGGGGAAGCCAATCCCCTACGTATTCCTGGAGGTCAGTACCGGCCCCGGCGAGGCCCTTGGCCCCCGGGACTACTTCGGCGAAGGCTACGCCTCGGGCGGGGCGGCCGACGTCACCGAGTTCACCTTCACCGGGATTGGGAACAAGTTCCGGGGCGTGAACGGCGAGCACATCTCCCAGCTCGACCCCAACGGCCCGCCCGGGAGCCAGTTTTCGGAGACGGCCTGGGGGCTGATCCCGTCCGACAAAGCGGTCGTGTTTCTCCAGAACCACGATACCCAGCACGACTGCGGCCTGAGCTACCGCAACGGGAACGTGTTTCGGCTGGCCAACGTCTGGATGCTCGCCCAGCCGTACGGCTATCCGTCGATCCTCTCGAGCTACGTCTTTTCGTGTCCGACCCAGAACTCACTGGGGCCGCCGTCCGACGCGGCCGGCAACACCAACGACCTGGTCTGCGGATCGAGTCTCGAGACGGCGGTGCCCGGCGAGTGGGTCTGCGAGCACCGTGACCCATCGATCCGACGATGGTGAGCTTCCGGCACGTGGTGGCCGGCACGGCGATCCAGAACTGGTGGGATGACGGCAGCAACGCCATCGCCTTTTCCCGGGGCAGCGAGGGCTTCGTGGCGATCAACAACGAGGATTCGACCCTGACGGCGTCGATCGCGACAAGCCTCGCCCCGGGCGCCTACTGCGACCTCTTGACCGGAGGCCTGGCGGGCTCGGTCTGCGCCGGGACCGAGCTCACGGTCGATGCCGCCGGGATGGTGCCGGTCAGCCTGGCGCCGCGCTCGGCGGTGGCCGTCGACGTGGCGACTCGCCGATGAGGCGGGCCCGGCGGTGGCTCCCCGTGGGGTTGGCGCTTGCCGCGTGCGGCCGCGCCGGGGACCGGCCGCCGCCGGCCGACTTCGCCTGGACCCGGGGGGCCACCTGCTACGAGGTGTTCGTCCGCTCCTTCGCCGACAGCGACGGCGACGGCATCGGCGATCTGAACGGGCTCACCGCCCACCTCGATTACCTCAACGACGGCGATTCGACCACGACGACCGACCTCGGGGCGTCGTGCCTCTGGCTCATGCCGGTGGCCGAGTCGCCCAGCTACCACGGGTACGACGTCAGCGACTATTACCGGGTCGAGCCGGACTACGGCACCGCCGCCGACTTCAAGCGCCTGGTGGCCGAGGCGCACCGGCGGGGGATCGAGGTGCTGGTCGACATGGTGCTGAACCACACCTCGGACCGGCTGCCGGCGTTCCAGGCCGCCCTCCACGACACCACCTCACCCTATCGCTCCTGGTATCGCTTCGCGCCCGAGCCGCCCGGCAAGGGGCCTTGGGGCATGGATGCCTGGCACCAGTCGCCGGTCCGGGACGAGTACTACTACGGCGTCTTCTGGAAGGGCATGCCCGACCTCGACTACCACACCCCGGCGGTGCGCGAGGAGGCGAACAAGATCGCGACCTTCTGGCTGACCGAGATGGGAGTGGACGGGTTCCGGCTCGACGCGGTGCCGTATCTGGTGGAGGAGGGTGACTGCCAGGTGGGCTGCGAGGGCACCCACGCCTTTCTCCGAGAGTACGCGGCGCACCTCCGGTCGGTCCGGCCGGGGACCTATACCGTCGGCGAGGTCTGGGGGAGCATCGACACCCTACTGCCGTACTATCCCGACCAGCTCACGTCGTACTTCACCTTCTCGCTCTCCGACTCGCTGATCGCCGCGCTCCGGCGGGGTTCCGCGACCGATCTGCTGGCCGGGTTTCTCCGGCTCCAGGACACCCTGCCGCCCTATCGCTGGTCTCCCTTCCTCCGGAATCACGACCAGACCCGAACGCTCACCGCGGTCGGCGGCGACTGGGCCAGCGCCCGGCTGGGAGCCGTGATCCTCCTGACGCTGCCGGGGCTTCCCTTCGTCTACTACGGCGAGGAGATCGGGATGACCGGCGACAAGCCGGACGAGCGGCTCCGGACCCCGATGCAGTGGCGGGCGGAGCCCGGCCTGGGGTTTACCTCGGGCAGGCCTTGGGAGGCCGCCCAGCCCGATTCGTTCACCACGACGGTGGCGGCCGAGGACGGCGATCCAGGGTCGCTGCTGAACCTCTACCGGCGGCTCATCCATCTCCGAAAGGCGGAGCCGGCCCTCGGGATCGGTCGGCTCGTTCCGCTCGCAACCGGCGATTCATCGGTGGTCGCGTATCTTCGGCGAGCCGACGACGAGCTGGTCTTGGTGGTGGCCAACCTGGCCCCGGGCGCCAGCGGCGCGCTGGCCGTCAGAGCCGCGCCCGAGGCCCTTGGACCGGGGCGCTACCAGACGCGGAACCTGATGGACGGGTCTCGAGGCGAGCTGCAGGTCGACGAGGCCGGGCGGCTTGACGGGGTGACCGGGTCAGGAATCCTCGCCCCGAAGGCGAGTGTCGTGCTCGTCCTGACCCGCGCTGACGGTCAGGGGCGGTGACCGGTCGCCGGCGGCTCGAGCACCACCGCGCCGTAGGGCGGGAGCGCGACCTCGTTGCCTCGCTGAATCCGAGACGACAGCAGATCGCGGGCGCCGTCCACCAACCCGCCGGAGACCGACGGCGTAACCGCGTGATTCCGGGCGTTCACCAGGATCACCAGCCGGCCTCGACGGTAGGCGATCACGTCGTCAGGGGCCGAGCTCTGGACCGCCGCCAGGGGCCCGCGGAGCAGATCCGCGTCGGAGCCGGCCAGGCGCATGACCCGGGCGTAGAACCGCCGGGCCACCGCGGCGCCGGGTCGATCCCAGTCGATCGGGTCCCGGGTGAAGAGGCCGAGCTGCTTGGGGCTCTCGATCTCCTGGCCGTCGTAGAGCAGCGGCCGGCCCGGCATCAGCGCCATCGCCACGAACGCGGCCCGGGCGCCGGCGGTGCCGCCGAACAGCGTCACCGGCGGCTGGTCCCAGGCCGTTTCGTCGTGGTTGGTCGTGAACCGGAGTCGCATCCCGCCGGGTGGCATGGCCCGGGCGTCGGCGACCTCGCCCTGGACGAAGCCCGAGGCCGGGGCTCCCTTCCAGACCGTCTTGAGCCGGGCGTAGGCGTCCCAGCCGTAGGTCAGGTCGAAGCCCACCTGGTGCATCTTCAGGTCGCCCCACTCGGCCAGGAAAAGGATCGGGCGGTCGACGGAGCGGCGAAGCGCCGGAATCGCCTCGCGCCAGAAGCGATCCGGCACGAACCCGGCGACGTCGCACCGAAACCCGTCGATCCCGAACTCGTCGAGCCAGTAGCGCATGGCGTCGATCATGGCGTGCCGGAGGCCGGGGTTGTCGTAGTCGAGCTGGGCGACGTCGGTCCAGTCGGTGAGCTTCCCCTTCTCGTCCCGGGGCACGGTCATCTTCCCGGCCGAGTCGCGGAGGTAGTACTCGGGGTGCTCGCGAACCCACACGGCATCCCACGAGGTATGGTTCGGGACCCAGTCGAGGATCACCTTGAGGCCGCGGGCATGCGCCGCGCGGACCAGGTCCCGGAATTCGTCAGCGGTGCCGAAGGCCGGATTCACGGCCCGATAGTCGGCTACCGAATAGGGCGAACCGAGCGGATCCTTCCGATTCTTGACGCCGACGGGGAAGATCGGCATCAACCAGATGGTGTTCGCCCCGGCGGCCTGGATCCGGTCGAGCCCGCGAGTCACGCCCGCGAAGCCGCCGGTGGCGGAGAAGTCCCGCACGAACACCTCGTAGAGCGTGGCCCGCGAGACCCACGACGTGTCGGGCGCCAGGGCCGGGGTGGATTGCGCGGCGGCCGACGACGCCACGAGGCAGATCGGAAGCGCCGTTTTGAGAAGGAGATGTCGCATCGTCGCTACCCAGACCGATTCACTGATTGGACCGGGAATGTAGTGGTCGGTCCGCGGCCGCGACAGCCGCGGGCCCTCTCGCGATCGAAGGAAGGCTCCTGATGGTTCGTTCGACTCTGCTGCTCGTGGCGGTGGCCATCTCGCTGGGCACCGTCCCGGGTCAGGCTCAGCGCCAGCGCTATGCGATGGACCCGGGTTGGCGCTTCGTGGTGGGCGATCCGGCCGGGGCCGATCGCCCCGGCTTCGACGACCGGAGCTGGCGCCGGGTGGATCTCCCCCACGACTGGAGTATCGAGGGCGCCCCCAGCGAGCCCGCGCCGGGCGGTGGGTCGATGGGTTACTTCCCGTCGGGCATCGGCTGGTATCGGAAGGCGTTCCGGCTGCCGGACGGCGCTCGGGGCCGCGACCGCGAGGTGTGGCTCGAGTTCGACGGCGTCTACATGAACAGCGACGTCTGGATCAACGGCCATCATCTCGGACGGCGGCCCTTCGGCTATGCCAGCTTCGGGTACGACGTGACCGATCATCTCGTGTCCGGGGTCAATGTCGTGGCGGTCCGGGTGGACAACTCGCGCCAGCCGAACTCGCGCTGGTATACCGGGAGCGGCATCTACCGGCACGTCTGGCTCACCGCGGTCGATCGGCTCCACGTCGGTCATTGGGGCGCGTATGTCACCACGCCGCGGGCGGACTCCGCCGGCGCCGAGGTGCGGCTCCGCACCCGGGTCGAGAACCATCGGAGCTCCGCCGGGCGGGGGGTGCTGCGGACCGTCATCGAGGATCCCGCCGGTCGCGAGGCGGCCCGGATCGAGACGCCCTTCACTCTGGCCGCGGGCGAAGCGACCGAGGTGGAGCAGCGGGTCGAGCTGACCGACCCCCGGCTCTGGTCGGTCGAGACGCCGGATCGCTACACGGCCCGGAGCGAGGTGCTGGACGGGCCGCGCGCGGTCGACCAGATCGCCACCCGGTTCGGGGTCCGGTCGATCGCCTGGGACGCCGATCGCGGCTTTCTCCTCAACGGGCGGCGAGTCAAGCTCCGCGGGGTGAACCTCCATCACGACGGCGGCGCGGTCGGGGCGGCGGTGCCCGAGGCGATCTGGGAGACCCGGCTGGCCGCGCTCAAGGCGATGGGGGTCAATGCGATTCGCACTTCGCACAATCCGCCGGCGCCGGAGTTCCTGGACCTCTGCGACCGGATGGGATTCCTGGTGATGGCCGAGGCGTTCGACGAGTGGACCATCGGGAAGGTGCCCGAGGGGTATCATCGCTACTTCGACGAGTGGTCGGAGCGCGACGTGGTCGACTTCGTCCACCGCGACCGGAACCACCCGTCGATCGTGCTCTGGAGCGCCGGGAACGAGATCGGCGAGCAGTCGGCCTCGGACGGCGTCCGGGTGCTGAAGCGGCTGCTCGACATCTTCCATCGCGAAGACCCCACCCGCCCGGTGACCACCGGCAACGACCAGATCGCCGCCGACGGGCACGCCGCCTCGGCCGAGTTCCTGAGCGCCGAAGACGTGGTGGGTTACAACTACGTGGACCGGTGGCACGAGCGGCGGGAGATCTTCGCGGAGCCCGACCGGCACGCCCATCCCGACTGGAAGATGGTCGGCACCGAGAGCGGCAACATGTTCCAGAGCCGGGACGAGCGCTACTCGCTGGGCGACGACCCGGCCGTGGTCCGGGCCAACTACGCCAGCGGGATGACCCAGGCCGAGCGCCGCTGGAAGTGGATCACCATGCACGATTACTTCTCGGGCGACTTCATGTGGACCGGCGTCGACTATCTGGGCGAGGCCACCTGGCCGTTCAAGGGCTTCGGCTCCGGGGTGCTCGACATCACCGGCCGACCCAAGGACTCGTACTACCTCTATCAGAGCCTCTGGAGCGACCGGCCGGTCCTCCATCTCTTTCCCCATTGGAACTGGCCGGGACGGCAAGGCCAGGTGATTCCGGTGGTGGCGTTCAGCAACTGCAACGTCGTCGAGCTGTTCCTCAACGGGCGCTCGCTCGGCGAGAAGCGGATGGAGTTCCCCGCCCAGGGCGTGTCGGGCGGTTGGAACACCTATGCCCTTCCGGTGGTCCGGCCCACCACCAACGATCTCCACGTCTCCTGGGACGTGCCGTACGAGCCCGGTCTCCTCGAGGCGGTGGGCAAGACCCGCGACGGCACCGTCGCCTGCCACGACTCGGTCCGAACGGCGGGGACCCCGGCCGCGCTCCGGCTGGTGGCCGAGCGGGACACCCTGACCACCGCTCCGGGCGACGTGGCCCTGGTGCGATTCGAGGTGGTGGACGCGGCGGGGACGGTCGTGCCGACCGCGACCGATCTGGTGACCGTCACCGCGACCGGCGGGGAGCTCGTGGCCCTCGACAACGCCGACCTGAGCGACCACGACCCCTACCGGACCCCTCGGCGTCACGTCTTCAACGGCCGGGGCCTGGCGATTCTCCGGGCCAGCCGGGCCGGGCGGCTGGTGGTCAAGGCGACCGCGCCCGGTCTCCGGGACGGCCAGATCACCATCCCGGTGGGGCCGGGTGAGATGGGCCCGGTCGTTCCGGCCGCCCGGTAGGAGCTCCGATGCGACCGCTTCTCGCCCTCGCCGCCCTGGCCCTGATCTGGTCGGGCCCCGGATCGGCGTCGGCCCAGACCCGGCCGTCCGTCGACCTGCCCGCCTCCATCCGGGCCGACCGGGCCGTCTTTCTCGACAGCACCGGCGTCGTTCGCTGGCGGGACGACGGCACCGAGGTCTCGCTGCTCGGCGCGAACTACGTGGTGACCACCGCCTCGGACTATCGGGCCGCCGGCTACGTCCACGCCGATCGCAGGCAGATGATCGACGAGGACATGGCCCAATTCGCCCGGATGGGATGGGACGGGATCCGGCTCACCTTCTGGGGAGACTGGGAAGCGTCCGACAGCGCGGGCAACCTGATCGCGAACGATCACCTCGACCTGCTGGACTATCTGATCGCCCGGGCTCGCGAGCGGGGGATCTACCTGCTGTTCAGCCCGATCCAGCTCTACGGCTCGAACTGGCCGGACGCGATCGCCGACACGTCGGCGCCGGGCTTTGGACGGCACTTCGGGAAGGGCCCGATGGGCACCGATCCGAAGGCCATCGCGGCTCAGGTGAACTACCTCCGCCAGATCCTGAACCACGTCAATCCCTACACCGGCGTGGCCCTCAAGGACGAGCCCGCGATCCTCTTCGTCGAGTTGGTGAACGAGCCCTGGCATCACCCGGAGGACCTGGCCGGCTCGATCCGCTACATCGACACCCTCACCGAGGCGGTCCGGAGCACCGGGTGTACCAAGCTCGTGTTCCACAACGTGAGCCAGGACTTCCGGATCGGCGAGGCGATCGCCCGGTCGCGGGCCCAGGGCGTGACCTTCGGCTGGTATCCGACCGGGCTCAACAGCGGTCACGAGCTCCAGGGCAACTACCTCCGAACCACCGATGGGTACCCCGACATGCTCCGGCCCGAGCTGGCTCGGCTCCCGCGGATCGTGTACGAATTCGACAGCCCTGATCTCCGGACCGGCACGATGTATCCGGCCATGGTCCGGACCTTCCGGTCGGTCGGCGCCCAGTTCGCGGCGATGTTCTCCTACGACATGCTCCGGACGGCCTCCCGGAACCTGGGGTGGCAGACCCACTACCTGAACCTGGTCTACACCCCGCGAAAGGCGATGAGCGCGATCATCGCGGCGGAGGCGATGCGCCGCCTGCCCCGGATGAAGTCGTACGGGTCCTATCCCGCGAACACGAGGTTCGGCGACTTCCACGTCTCGTACCAGGGCGATCTCGGCGAGCTGGTGGCGCCGGACGCGTTCCTCTACACCAGCTCCACCCGGGCGGTGCCACCCGATCCCCGCCGGCTGGACCGGGTGGCCGGGTTCGGATCGTCGAGCACGGTGGGCTACGAGGGCCGAGGGATCTATTTCCTCGACAAGGTCCGGTCGGGGCTCTGGCGGCTGGAGATCTATCCCGACGCCGTACCGGTTCGCGACCCGTTCGAGCCGCCGAACGCCGACAAGATCGTGACCCGCGCGATCAGCCGGACCTGGGGCATGACGGTCGACCTCCCCGACCTCGGACCCTCGTTCACGGTGCAGCCGATCTCCGCCGGGAACCCGACCGAGCAGCGGGCCGAAGGGGGCCGCTTTACCGTCCGACCCGGCGTGTACGTCCTGAGCGCCGGCGGCGCGGTCGATCCCGCCACCCTGCCGGCCACCCTCGGCCGGATCGGCTTCGCCGAGTACCATCCCCCGCCGGTGGAATCACTGCCACCCTCGATCGAGTCGCTGGCCGCGCCGGCATTCCTGGCCGGCCGGCCGATCGAGCTCACCGCGCGGGTGGTCGACGACCAGCCGCCCGACTCGGTCGCGCTCTGGATTCGGCCGGCGGCCGGCGGCTTCTACCGACGATACCCGATGGCGCCGGCCGGCGGCTATCGCTACCGGGCTGCCATTCCCGGCGAGACCCTCGCGGAAGGGCCGTACCGGTTCGTGATCACGCTCTACCGCGCCGGGACGGGAACGACCTTTCCGGGAGCCCGATCGGAGCGGCCGGGCGCCTGGAACGACTACGACGGCGCCGCCTGGAGCCTCACGATGGTCGGCGAGGCCACCCCGGTGACTCTGTTCGCTCCTGGAACCGATGCGCGTCGGCTGGCCTTCACGCGGATCGGCGACGCCGGTCGGCTGGGTCTCTTCCGGGTGGGCTTGTCCGAGGTCACCGGCCGGCCGGTCTTTCACCTCGAGCTGCCGGTCGCGCCGAACGGCTGGAGCCCCCCGGACTACACCGCGTCGCTGGTGATCGAGGATCGGATCCGGGCCCGCCACGACGCGATCGCCCGAGCCGGCGCGGTCCGAATCCGGCTTCGCGGCCTTGGCCCTCGCCAGACACTCCACCTGACCCTGATGGAGGCCGACGGGACCAGCTGGACCGCGCCCGTGACCGTCGATTCCGGCTGGACCGAACGAACCATCCCACTGGCGGCGTTCCAGGCCGGCCGGGGGGTGCTCCTTCCGCAGGGGTTCCCGGGCAATTGGAGCTACTGGGTGGGCCCGGCGGCGGGGCGGGGTGGCGCCGGAGATCACCTCCGCCCGGCGGAGCTCGAGCGACTGCAGCTCTCGCTCCGCCCCGAGCCGGGACCGCCGGCCAGGCGCGGGGTCTACGGGGTGGAGGTCGAGTCGGTTCGGCTGGAGCTCGGCGGGGCGCCGGGTCGCCCCTCGCCCCGACGTTAGGCGGCCCTGGCGTGTCGATCCCAGGGCGTCGGGGGCGCCGCCTCCGAGCCGTCGCGGTCATCCTGCTGTTGGCGGGGTGCGGTGGGCAGGCCACGGCGCCGTCGCCGACGATCCCGAGCCTCCGATTCGCGGGGGCCGACGTGTCGGCCCTGGAGCGGATCGAGCAGGCCGGCGGTCAGTTTCGCGACGGTGGACAGCCGGGCGACGCCTTGGCCATTCTCCGGTCGCGCGGCGCCAACCTGTTCCGGCTCCGTCTGTTCGTGCATCCCAACCAGGACGAGGTCCAGGTCAACGACCTAGACTACTCGGTCCGTCTGGCCGGCCGGGTCAAGGCGACCGGCGCCAGGCTCCTGCTCGACCTCCACTACTCCGATACCTGGGCCGACCCCGGCCACCAGTCCACTCCCGCCGCGTGGGCGGCGCTCGACTTCGACGCCCTCGAGCGCGAAGTCGAGACCTACACCGACTCGGTCCTGACCCGGCTGGCCGAGGCGGGCGCGTTGCCCGACATCGTGCAGATCGGGAACGAGATCGATGCGGGCCTGCTCTGGCCGCTCGGCCGGATCGGCGGGGCAGGCGGCGATTCGGCGACCCAGTGGGTCCGCTGCACCCGACTCCTCCAGGCCGGGATCCGGGGGGTTCGCTCCGCGACGCCGCCGGGCGACTCGGCCCTCGTCATGCTACACTTTTCCCAGGGCGGCAGCCTGGCCGGCACCCGGGCCTTCTTCGACGAGATGACCGATTACGGGGTGCCGTTCGATCTGATCGGTCTGAGCTACTATCCCTGGTGGCACGGTGCACGCTCACTCGCCGATCTGACGGCCAACTTGGGGGCCGCCGCCCAGCGCTTCGGCAAGGACGTGATGGTGGTCGAAACCGCCTATCCGTGGCGGGCCGGCGGCTGGGAAGGCCTGGGCGGCTCCCCGGCGTCGATGGCCTGGCCGGTGACCAAAGCCGGCCAGAAGACCTACCTCAGCGATCTGGTCGCGGCGGTGGCGTCCGTGCCCGATGGCCGGGGCGCCGGCGTGCTCTGGTGGTATCCCGAGTCGATTCAGGTGCCCGGGCTGTTCGTGTGGGGCGGCGGGTCCCTGGCCCTGTTCGATGACCAGGGCAACGCCCTCCCGGCCGCCGCGGCTATCCAAGCCCGATGATTGGACTGCTCGACGTTCGTCTCTCTCGAGGAAGCTGTATGTCAAACCTCCCGCGTATCGTGCCGCTCGGCCTCGCGGCCCTCATTTCACTCACCGGGTCTACCGCCGCGCGCGCCCAGGCCCGGGTCACCTCGCCCGATGGCCGAAACGCCGTGACCGTCGAGGTTCGGGACGGCCACCTCTATTGGAGCCTCGCCCGCGACGGTCGTCCCCTGATGCTCCCCTCCCTGCTCGGCTTCGAGTTTCGGAACGCCCCGCCGCTCCGGGACGGGCTGGCGATCGTCGACACCGCGCGGGACTCGCACGACGAGTGGTGGACCCAGCCCTGGGGCGAGGTGGCACGAGTGCACGACCATCACAACGAGCTGGCAGTGACCGTCCGGGAAAAGGCGGCGCCGGCCCGTCACTTCACCCTCCGGGTCCGGGCCTTCGACGACGGGATCGGCTTCCGCTACGAAGTGCCGGAGCAACCCGGCCTCGGCGGGTTCGAGATCTCACGCGAGCTGACCGAGTTCGCCCTGGCCGACAACGCCCGCTCCTGGTGGATTCCGTCCAACTGGGCCCGGAAAGACCGCTCCGAGATGCTCTACTCGTCGAGTCCGGTGAGCCTGATCGACAGCGTCCAGACCCCGCTGACCATGGAGACCCAGGACGGGAAGACCTACCTGGTGATCCACGAGGCCAATCTGGTCGACTATGCCCGGATGTTCCTGGCGGGCGAGCGGTGCGAGTGCCGCACCCTGCACGCCGACCTGGCGCCGCTGGCCGACGGCGTGAAGGTTCGGGGCCACACGCCGTTCGTGACGCCGTGGCGGACGGTCCAGCTGGCCGACCGCGCGACCCAGCTGGCGCCCTCCGTGCTGGGCCTCAATCTCAACCCGCCCAGCGTGCTGCCGAGCACCGACTGGATCCACCCGATGAAATACGTCGGGATCTGGTGGGGAATGCATCTCGGCATCATGACCTGGAGCTCCGGGCCCAAGCACGGCGCGACGACCGCCAACGCCAAGAAGTACATCGACTTCGCCGCCAAGAACGGGTTCGGCGGGGTGCTGGTGGAGGGCTGGAACGAGGGGTGGGACGGCGACTGGATTGCCAACCGGAACGCCTTCTCGTTCACCCAGGCCTATCCGGATTACGATCTGGCCGAGGTGGCCCGGTACGCCAAGGCCCACGGGGTCCAGCTCATCGTCCACAACGAGACCTCGGGCGGGGTGGAGAACTACGAGCGCCAGATGGACAGCGCCTACACGCTCTACCAGTCGCTGGGGGTGCACGCGATCAAGACCGGCTACGTCACCGACCTCACCAGCAACGGCGACTCGCACTACTCGCAGTTCATGGTCAGCCACTACCGGCACGTGATCGAGGAGGCCGCCCGGCACGAGATCGCGGTCGACGCCCACGAGCCGATGCACGACACCGGCGAGCGACGGACCTACCCCAACATGATGAGCCGCGAGGGCGCCCGGGGGCAGGAGTACAACGCCTGGAGCGGCGACGGCGGCAATCCGCCGGATCACGAGATCAACCTCTTCTTTACCCGGCTCCTGGCCGGGCCGATGGACTTCACGCCGGGGATCTTCGACCTGCTCGAGAAGAGTGGTGGCCACGCCCGCCGGCTCGACGAGCCCCGGGTCAGGACGACCCTCGCCAAGCAGCTGGCGCTCTACGTGGTGATCTACTCGCCGCTCCAGATGGCGGCCGATTTGCCCGAGAACTACGCGGGGCAGCCGGCCTTCCAGTTCATCCGCGACGTGGCGGTGGACTGGGACACCACCCGCGTGATCGACGGGAAGATCGGAGACTACGTCGTCGTGGCCCGGCGAGCCCGGAACAGCCAGACCTGGTTTCTGGGGGCCATCACCGACGAGGTACGAAGGAGCTTCGACGTGAAGCTCGACTTCCTGACGCCGGGCAAGCGGTATGTCGCGGAGATCTACGCCGACGGGCCGGGGGCCGATTGGGTCGACAACCCGTATCCGATCACGATCAGCAAGCGTCCGGTGACCTCGGCGACGCGGCTCCACCTCGCGCTGGCGCCCGGTGGCGGGGAGGCCATCCGGATCCGCCCGGCGCCCTGAGTCCTCCCATCTTCGATCATTCCCCGGCCGGCGCGCCCTACTGCGGCGCGTCGGCCGGGTCGCGATCGGATCGCGCGCCCCGGCTCCGGAAGGCGAAGCCCGCCATCAGGAGCCCGAAGCCGAGCAGGACCAGCCCCCACCAGAGGTTCACGTTGATGCCGAGGGACCGGTCGTAGATCGCCGGTCCCGAGACCAGGCCGAAGCCGATCAGCAGGACGCCCACGATCGAGAACATCAGGCCGATCGGCATCCGAATGTCGAGATTCATGGCGCCCTCACCAGAAGATCACGTTGAGCACGAGCGTGAGCCCGAGCACGATCACCGCCAGCACGGCCGGCCGTTGGTACCAGGGCAGCCCGTGGGTGACCTCCCGCGGCGTGAGGGCGTAGACGAGCCCGCCGAGCTCGGCATCGGTCTTGGTGCGCTTGGTCACGAGCGAGATCGCGATGGTGGACACGAAACACGTGGTCCAGGCGAAGATCGCGGTCCAGAAGTTCTGCGCCATCTCGCTCGGGTAGGTGTGCACCACCGTGCCCAGGAAGCCGCCCTTGAGTCCGACCACGGCGCCGTGCGGGAGCACCAGCCCGTGGTGCACCGCCGCGGCCAGGGTGCCGAGCAGGAGGCCGAAGAAGGCGCCGTGTCCGGTGGTCCGGCGCCAGAACATGCCCAGCAGGAAGGTCGCGAAGAGTGGCGCGTTGACGAACGCGAAGACCAGCTGAAGCAGGTCCATGATGTTGTTGAACTTGGTGGTCGCGTAGGCGGCCACCACGCTCGCCAGAATGCCGAAGACCGTCGCCGCGTGACCCATCCGGAGGTAGTGCCGGTCGGACTGGCCCGGCCGGATGTAGGACTGATAGATGTCGTACGTCCAGACCGTGTTGAAGGCGGTCACATTGCCCGCCATCCCGGACATGAACGATGCCATCAACGCCGTCATCCCGAGCCCCAGCAGCCCTGAGGGGAGGTAATGGGCCAGCATGGCCGGGATGGCGAGGTTGTAGTTGGGCGTGCCGTCGGCCTCGAGCGGGATCATGGCGCCCCGGGTCACGTGGAGCGCGATCGCGATCATGCCCGGGAGGATGACCAGGAACGGAAAGACCATCTTGGGGAGCGCGGCCAGGAGCGGCGTCCGGCGGGCCGCGGCCATCGAGTCGGCCGCCATGGCCCGCTGCACCACCAGGAAGTCGGTACACCAATACCCGAAGGAGAGCACGAAGCCCAACCCCATTGCCAACCCGAACCACTCCACCCCCATCGGGTTGGCGGCGGCCGAATCGAGGTGCCGCGAGGCGTGCGCCCAGGCTCCGGGCGCGAACCCGGCGTCGGTCGACACGACCTGGAGCTTGGCCATCAGCCCGCTCCACCCCCCGACGTCCTTGAGCCCGAGCAGCACCAGCGGCAGGAACCCGGTGACGATCAGGAAGAACTGGAGCACCTCGTTGTAGATCGCCGATGTCAGGCCGCCGAGGAAGACGTAGCTCAGGACGATCACGGCCGAGAGCACGATGCTGGTGTTGAAGTTCCACCCGAGCACCAGCTCCAGCAGCTTGGCGAGCGCGTACATCGAGATCCCGGAGGAGAACACCGTCATCACCGCGAAGGTGATGGCGTTGAATGCCCGGGTCTTCTCGTCGAAGCGGAGCTTGAGGTACTCGGGGACGGACCGGGCTCGGGAGCCGTAGTAGAACGGCATCATGAAGACGCCGACGAACACCATCGCCGGGATCGCGCCGAGCCAGTAGAAGTGACTCGTCATCATTCCGTACTTGGCGCCCGACGCCGCCATCCCGATCACTTCCTGGGCGCCGAGGTTGGCCGAGATGAAGGCGAGGCCGGCAATCCAGGCCGGCATCGAGCGGCCGGCCAGGAAGAAGTCGTCGCTCTGGCGAACCGAGCGGCGGATCACCCAGCCGATGCCCAGCACGAAGGCGAAGTAGACGAAGAGGATGGCGTGGTCGATCGCGCCGAGATGGATCTGTTGCACGGTCCTCCTGGCAGTGTCCGCGGTGGAGCGAAGGACTTAGAACGGAGGCGTCGCCTGCAAGATTAGTCGCTCCCCGAACGGGCCGCCACGGGGAAGATGCACCCGGTGCGGGCGGGCAGATCCGCGACCGTCGCCTCGCCGTCGAGCCGGGTGGCGGGGCAGCGGCCGAGGAGGTCGGCACCCAGCCCCGGTCAGGGGAATCCGCACCGTCGTGGCGGTGGTGTCGTTGTTGAGCCCCACGACCGTTCGGCCCCGCTGGTAGACCAGCGTCTGCTCGCCGGCGACCAGGGTCCTGGTCTTCCGTCCCCGAAGCCCCGGCCGGGCCGCCCGGATGGCCAGCAGCTGCTTCACGTGCTCGAAGACCTGCTCTTCCTCCGCGGTCCGCCCGCCGGCGTCGAACGCGTTCCGCGGATCGTCGGCCCACCCGCCCGGGAAGTCCCGCCGGTTGTCGGGATCGCCGCCGCCGGGCAGTCCGATCTCATCGCCGTAGTAGAGCAGGGGAATCCCGCGGGTGGTGAGCAGGAAGGTGTAGGCCAGCTCCAGCCCGGCGGTGGTCGCGCCCCGGTCGTTCCGGAAGCGGGGGACGTCGTGCAGGTCCACGAACGTCACCAGCGAGGTCGGATTGCGATAGAGCCGGTCGTGCGAGAGCATCGACGCGACCTCGCGGATCGAACGGCCCTCGCCGAACGCCCGCCGCAGAGGGTAGAAGAGCGGGTAGTCGTAGAGATAGTCGACCAGGTCGTCGATCCCGTCGAACTGGGTCCGGCCGCCCTCGAAGAACGAGACCAGAGCCGGGTTACCATCGGAGACTTCGCCCAGCACCTTGAGGGCGGGAAACTCCCGCCGGATCGCCTGCATCCAGGACCGCCAGAAGTGCCTCGGCACGTAGGGCCAGGTGTCCTGGCGGATCCCGTCCATCCCGCTCATCGCCACCCACCAGAGTGTGTTCTGGATCAGGTAGCGGGCCACCTCCGGGTCGTCCTGGTCGAGGTCCGGAAGGATGTCGATGAACCAGCCGTCGAGGGTGGACCGCTGGACCGCCGGCGTGCTGTAGGGATCGGCCAGGGTCCAGACCTGCCACTCGTTGGCCAGGTGCTTGCTCGCGGTTCCGTGGAACCAGGTCGGCGTCGGCGAGTTGGTCACCCAGGGGTGGTAGGGGCCGGTGTGGTTGGCCACCATGTCCAGGATGACCTTGATGCCGTGCCGATGGGCCTCGTCCACCAGCGACCGGACGTCCGCCAGGTTGCCGAAATGCTCGTCCACGGCGTAGAAGTCGGTCGCGCCGTACCCGTGGTAGTCGGTGATCGGCTCGCCGTCGTACTTCTCCTGCCGGTTGAGGACGTTGTTGTTGTCGTAGATCGGGTTGAGCCAGATGGCGGTGATCCCGAGCGACTGGAGGTAGGGAAGCCGCTGGCGGATGCCGGCCAGGTCACCGCCGTGGTAGAAGCGCGCCTTCGAGCGGTTCCAGAGCCCCTTCGACACCGCGGGGTCGTCGTTGGACGGGTCACCGTCGGCGAAGCGGTCCGGCATGATCAGGTAGATCACGTCGTTCGGACCAAAGCCCTGATAGCGGCCGGCCGCCGGCTGCCGGGCCACCAGCGAGAAGGGCACCTCCACCGAGCCGCCGGGCGTCTCCAACCGGAACGGGTAGCTCCCGGGCCGGGCGCCGCTGGGGATGGTGACGTCGACGAAGACGTAGGTTCCGGCGTCGTTGACCCTGACCCGGCCGCACTGCCACCCGGAGGCACCGGGCTTGCGCGCCGGCCAGGTGGTCGCCCCGGATCAGCACTCGGACCGGGTTGATCGTCGAGCCGGGCCACCAGCCGGGAGGATCCACCTTCTCGACCGTCGGCGCTCTGGGCCGCCGCCGGCGCCGCCAGGCCGATCACCGCGATGGCCGCGAGGAATCGGATCATGCCCGGCGCCTCCCCCGGATCGTCGACCCGGAACACCAGCAGCGCCGCCAGCAGCCAGGAACACTCCGCCCGCCAGCACGGCGGTCGAGCCGGTTGTTGTGGAGGAGGTGAGACATGACCCACCCGAAGACGAGCGAGGCAATGATCTCGGGGATCACGATGAAGAAGTTGAAGATCCCCATGTAGACGCCGGTCCGGTCTCGGGCGGGATTGCGTTGGCGAGCATCGAGTACGGCATCGACGAGGGTGCTGGCCCACGCGATCCCGACCCCCACCATCGAGAGCAGCAGCAGGCGGTAGTCGCTGATGAAGGCCACGCTGACGAGGCCCGCCGCGCCGGCCAGCAGACAGGCGGCGTGGGTGCCCTTCCGTCCGGTCTTTCGGGCCAACGGGGGAAGCGCGAACGCGAACACGAAGCAGACCGCCGAGTAGGCGCCGAAGCAGACCCCCGCCCACTCCACCCCTCGCTGGTATTGGGGCGATCCGACCTCCGACGCCCCGAACACGTTGTTGGCCACCGCGACCGGGAAGTAGAGCCACATGCAGAACAGCCCGAGCCAGGTGCTGACCTGGACCGTCGCCAGCTGGCGCATGGTGCGGGGCATCTCGCCGGATGGCGCTCGAGGATCTCCCGGCACCGCCGCGCCCGGACCCGCGCTGGCCGCCTTGTCGCGCTCGGAAGCGCAGCCAGGTCCTCCGGCGGGTGTTCCGGGGTGGTGACGATGGTGTAGAGCACCGCCCCGAGGAAGGCCACCGCGCCAACGTAGAAGGAGAGCCGGACGGTCAGCGGGATCGCGCCGTCCGACGGGCTCGGACGTGACCCCGAACCAGTTGGTCAACATCCAGGGCAGGGCGGAGGCCACCACCGCTCCGAAGCCGATGAAGAAGCTTTGCATGGCGAAGCCCCGGGTCCGCTGCCCGCGGGGAGCAGATCGGCCACGAAGGCCCGGAACGGCTCCATGCTGACGTTGATGGAGGCGTCGAGGATCCAGAGCAGCCCCGCCGCCATCCAGAGCGTCGCTGGATTGGGGCATCAAGAGGAGGGCGCCCGAGCTGAGGAGGGCGCCTACCAGGAAGTAGGGTCGCCGCCGCCCCAGCCGCGGCAGCCAGGTTCGGTCGCTCAGGTGACCGATCAGGGGCTGGATCAGGAGGCCGGTGAGCGGCGCGGCCAGCCAGAGCATGGGAATCTGGTCGGGCTTGGCACCCAGGTACTCGTAGATCGCGCTCATGTTGGCCATCTGGAGGGCCCAGCCGAACTGGATGCCAAGGAAGCCGAAGCTCATGTTCCAGACCGACCAGAATCGACCGGAGCGCGATGTCATGGGTTCTCCAGGGGGTTATCCGCGACCGATTGGACGGCCGCGCGGAGACGGGCGTCCAACGCGGTCGAATAAGTATGCACCCGGATCGCCAGTCCGGCGACCGCTGCCGAGCGGGCGGAGCGGCCGCTACCTTCCGGGGTCATGGGAGCCTTCTCGTTCGTCCATCTGACCGACCTGCACCTGATGGCGGGCGGTCGGTGGGCCTACCAGCCCGACGGGTGGGCGGTGGACCCCGCCGCGAACCTCCGCCGGGTGATCGATGCCGTCAACGCCCTCGAGCCCCGGCCGGCGTTCGCCGTGCTGGGCGGTGATCTGGCCAGTCCGGATCTGCTCGACCCGTCCCGCCCCTGGACGGCTGAGGAGTACGAACCCTCCTACCGCGAGCTCGTGGATCTGCTCCGGACGCTCCCGTGCCCGATCCATCCGACCCTGGGCAACCACGACAACCGGGCCGCCTTTCACCGGATCCTCGACACTGGAGTGGCCGATCCGGCCGAGCCCTGGTCCTATGCGTTCGACCACGGTTCCTGGCATTTCGTGGTGCTCGACACTCTGGTGCCGGGGTCGCCCAGGGGCCGCCTTCGGCCGGCCCAGCTGGCGTGGCTCCAGCGGGATCTCCACGGCCACTCCGAGCGCCCGACCATGGTCTTCCTGCACCATCCGCCCTGGCCGGTGGGGTTGGCCTGGATCGATGCCATGGGGCTCGAGAACGGCGAGGCGCTGATCGATGTCCTCCGTCGCCATCCCGGCGCCCGGACCATCGTCGCCGGCCACGTCCACACGGACACCGTGATTCAGCGGGAGGGCTTCACCGTGCTGACCACGCCGGCCACGTCGGTCCAGCTGTCGAAGGTGTCCCAGACTCCCAAGTTGCTCGCGGGCCCGCCCGGGTTCCGGACCTTCCGCCTCGACGGCGGGACGATCACGACCCGGGTGCTTACCGTGGGCGAGGGCGGCGCGTCCGCACTGTGAATCCGGCCTGGCCCAATCGGTGCCCGGCCCGCACATTCAGCCGATCACTCCAGCCACCGAGTCGTCCGTGACCCTTCGCATTGCCCTGGCCCAGCTGGCCGCCGGCCCGAGCGCGGCCGAGAATCTCCGCCGTGGCCTCGACGCCATGGATCGCGCCCACGAAGCCGGGGCGGGCCTGATCGTGTTCCCGGAGCTCGCCCTCCAGCGCTTCTTCCCGCAGCACGAGCGGATCGAGAATGCCGCCGCCCTGGCCGAACGGGTGCCCGGGCCGACCACCGACGCGATCGCGGCCAAAGCCAAGACGCTCGGGATGGTGACCGTCTTCAACCTGTACGAGAGCGACGGCGCGGGCCGCTGTTTCGACAGCTCGCCCGTCATCGACGCCGACGGCTCGATCCTGGGCGTCACCCGGATGGTTCACATCACGGACTACGCCTGCTTCCACGAGAAGCGGTACTACCACGGCGGCGACCGCGGCGCCCCCGTGTATCAAACCAAGGTGGGCCGGATCGGGGTCGCCATCTGCTACGATCGCCATTACCCCGAGTACACCCGCGCCCTCGGTCTGGCCGGCGCGGAGCTGGTGGCCATTCCCCAGGCGGGCTCCGTCGGCGAGTGGCCGGACGGCCTGTACCAGGCCGAGGTCCGCACCGCCGCCTTCCAGAACGGGTACTTCGCCGCCCTTGCCAACCGGGTCGGCCCCGAAGAGCGGCTCACGTTCGCGGGCGAATCGTTCGTGGTCGACTGCGAGGGGCAAATGGTGGTCCAGGGCAAGTCGCTCGAAGAGGACCTGGTGGTTGCCGAGGTGGACCTGAGCCGGTGCGCCACCTCCACCGCGCGCCGGCTGTTCTGGCAGGACCGGCGCCCCGATCTCTATCAGGAGTGGCTCCGATGACGATCCGACATCCGGGTTACGACTCGCCGTGCTCGCGCTCGCTCTGAGTGGCCGGCCGGCCGCCGCCCAGGTGGCCGTGCCCACCGCGCTCGACAGCGTCTTCGGCCGCTGGGACCGGACCGACGGTCCAGGCTGCGTCGCCGGCGTGGACCTGGCGGGTCACCGGACGATCCGGGCCTACGGGATGAGCAACCTGGAGGACGGGATCGCGCTCTCGCCGGAGTCGATCTCCGAGTCGGGGTCGGTCGCCAAGCAGTTCACCGCGGCGGCGGTCGGGCTGCTCGCCCTCCGCGGCAAGCTCTCGCTCGACGACGACATCCGGAAATACCTGCCCGAGGTCCCCGACTTCGGGGTCACCATCACCATCCGGCATCTGCTCACCCACACCAGCGGCCTTCGCGACCAGTGGGGTCTGCTCGGGCTCCAGGGGCACCCGCCGGGCGAGGAGGTCCATACCCTCGACCGAATCCTCCGGCTGGTGAGCCGCCAGCAGCGGCTCAACTTCCGCCCCGGTGACGAATACCTCTATAGCAACACCGGCTTCGCCCTGACCGCGATCCTGGTCGGGCGGGTGGCCGGGAAGTCGCTGGCCGAGTTCACCCGCCAGGAGCTGTTCGAGCCGCTCGGGATGACCCACACGGAGTGGCGCGACGACTACCGCCGGGTCGTGCCCGGACGGGCCACCGCCTACCAACGGGAGGACGGCGCCTGGGTCCAGGACATGCCCTTCACCATGGTCTACGGCAACGGCGGCCTCCTCTCCACCGTCGGAGATTGGCTCACCTGGAACGCCGCCCTCACCGCCGGCACCGTGCCGGGTGGGATGCCCCTGGTCCGGATGCTGGAGACCCAGGGCCGGCTGAACGACGGCTCGACCATCAGCTACGCCCTCGGGCTGGTCGTCGGCAGCTTCCGCGGGCTTCGGGAGGTGAGCCACAACGGCGCCACGGCCGGGTACCGAACCGCGCTCGCCCGATGGCCCGAGCGTGGCCTCTCGGTGGCGATACTCTGCAACGCGGGGACCGCCAACCCCCAGGCGGACGCGCACCGCCTCGCCCGGCTCGTGCTCGCCTTGCCGGACTCGGAGACGCCCCCGTCTCCGGCGGTGGCCATCGACACCCGGCGTCTGGACTCGCTGGCCGGGCGCTACCGCGACTCGACCAACGATCAGATGGTCACCTTTGCGGTCCACGACGGGGCCCTGACCGCCGCCGGCAACGGGCCCCCCACTCCGCTTACCCACCTGGGCGGCCTCCGGTTCTGGAGCCCGGTGGCGGGCGACTTCCGGTTCGAGCGGAGCGGAGGGTCGTGGCGGGTTACCCAGTTCCAGAACGCCTGGCGACACTACCAGCCGCTGACCCCGGTCGACTCGGCCGCCGTCCGGCTCGCCGACTACGTCGGCCGCTATCACAGTGACGAGCTGGAGATCGACGTCGAGGCGGTCGAGCGCGACGGAGGGCTCCGACTCGAGCTCCCGCTTGGCGATGAGATCCCTCTCCGGCCATCCTACCCCGACGGATTCTCCCTCGGCGCGGGTCACGTCCGCTTCGACCGCGACCGGCGGGGACGGGTGACGGGACTGCGAGCCTTCCTGGGTCGAGTCCGCGACGTCCGCCTCGAGCGGGTCCATTAGTCGTGTCCTCGCCCCCGGCGCTGCTCTTCGTTCACGGTGCGGTGCTGAACCGGCGGATGTGGGATCCCGTGATCGCGGCCCTCCCGTCGGAATGGCGGACGGCCACGCTCGACCTCCCCGGGCACGGCGAGCGAGCCGACGAGGCCTTCACCCTCTCCCGGGCGGTCTCAGTCGTGGATCAGGCCGCGTCCGGGCTCGGCACTGCCTCGGTCGTGCTCGTCGGCGATTCGCTCGGCAGCTACGTGTCGCTGGCCGCCGCCGCCGGCCTCGGCCAGCGGCTCGGGGGCGCCGTCCTCGGCGGGTGCACGGCGAGCTTCGAGGGCCCCACGCTGCTCCTCTACCTCGCTCAGATCGCCCTCTCGCGCCTGATCCCGGCCGAGCGCCTCCGGCGGACCCTCGAGGCTCGGCTGCCGCGTGACTGCGAGGCCGGCGCAGCCGTGGTCGAAGGAGCGATCCGCCCGGCGGCCTTCGCCGAGGCGGTGGCCGAGCTCCGGCGGGTGGACTTCCGGACGCTCCTCGCGGGGATCGACGCCCCGGTCATGCTGATCAACGGGGCTCGGGACCGCCGCCACCGGTGGGGTGAGCGCGCCAACTTGGCCGGGGCGCGCCGAGCGACGCTTCGGATCGTGCCTGAGGTGGGCCACGGCGTGAGTCTGGAGCGGCCCCAGGTCTTCGCCGAGCTGGTGCGAGACTTCGTCTCCCCCCGCTCCTCCCCACCCTCTATCTTCCCGGAACCACCTTCGACCCGCAGAGCTGCCCCATGACCACCGCCGCCCTTCCCGCCATGCCCGCCACCGACCACCAGCCCCGGCCCTATCACGGACCGACCAAGGCCGAAGTGCTCGCGATGCGGAAGCAGTACCTCCACCCGTCGCTGTTCATGCTCTACCGCGACCCGCTCATGATCGTGGAGGGGAAAGGGCAGTTCGTCTGGGACGAAACCGGCAAGCGCTACCTCGATTTCTTCGCCGGGATCGTGACGGTGGCCTGTGGCCACTGCCACCCGACGATCGTGGAGCGGATCAAGGACCAGATCGACACCCTGCAGCACACCACGACCGTCTATCTCAATCCGAACCTGCCCCGCCTGGCCAAGAAGCTGGCCGCCAAGATGCCGCCCGGCCTCGAGGTGACCTACTTCGTCAACAGCGGCAGCGAGGCCAACGACCTGGCCATCACGATGGCCCGGCTCTTCACCGGCAACTACGACGTGATCGGGGTCCGGAACGCCTATCACGGCGGGTCGCCGGCGGCCACCGGGCTCACCTCGCACTCCACCTGGAAGCACCCGGTGCCGCAGAGCTTCGGGATCCACCACACGTTCTGTCCCGATCCCTACCGGAGCCCGTTCACCGGCACGCCCGAGGAGATCGCCTCCCGGAGCGTGGCGGAGATGCGCGACCTGATCCGCTACTCCACCCCGGGCAAGATCGCCGCCTACATCGCCGAGCCGATCCAGGGCGTGGGCGGTGCCACCCACGGGGCGCCGAACTACCTCCGCGAGGCCTATCAGGCCGCCCGGGCCGCCGGGGGCCTCTGCATCGCCGACGAGGTCCAGACCGGGTTCGGACGGACGGGCACCCACTACTGGGGCTTCGAGAATTGGGGCGTCACCCCCGACATCGTCACCATGGCCAAAGGCCTCGGCAACGGCACCACCATCGCCGCTGTGACCACCCGGGCCGAGATCGCCAAGGCGCTGACCCAGCGGACTCCATCTCAATACCTTCGGTGGTAACCCGGTCGCCGCCGTGGCGGCCGACGCGGTGCTCGACGTGATCGACCAGGAGGGGCTCCAGGAGAACGCCCGGGTCGTGGGCGGCAAGCTCAAGGCGGGCCTCGACCGGCTGGCCGAAGAGCACACCCTGATCGGCGATGTCCGCGGGATGGGGCTGATGCTGGGCGTCGAGCTGGTCGACGACCGCGCCACCCGGGCGCCCGCGACTGGCCGCACCGCCGACGTGCTCGAGGCGACCAAGGAGATGGGCCTCCTGGTCGGGAAGGGCGGGATCGACGGCAACGTCCTCCGGATCAAGCCCCCCCTCTCGATCACGGCCGACGACGTCGACTACGCCCTGGCCGTCCTTCACGAGGCGCTCCGCCAGGCCAGCTGATCCCGAATCCAAGCCAGTCCGATCTTGCGGCGGGAGCCGCGAGGTCGTACCTATTACTCTGTCTAAGACAGGGTAATCGATGGACACCATCCTCGGCGAGCTCGAGCTCCTGGTGCTGCTGGCCCTCGCCCGGCTGGGCGACGAGGCCTACGGCGTCGCCATCTACGACGAGATCGAGCGCCGGACCGGGCGCCGACCGGCCCTCGGCACCATCTACAAGGCCCTGAGCCGACTCGAGGGCAAAGGGTACGTCAGCTCCCGTTTCGGGGAGCCGACGCCGGTCCGGGGCGGCCGTCGCAAGCGCCACTACCGGCTCCTGGCGCCGGGGCGGAAGGCCATCCGGGCGTCGGTCGGCGCCATCCGCGGGCTGGCCGACGGACTCGAGGTGCTCGGCGAGGCGCGCCCGTGAGCCACCGCTCGCCCCGGCTGGCGCTCTGGCTGCTCGGCCGGTTCCTGCCGGAGCCGGAGCGGGAGTCGCTGATCGGCGATCTGGAGGAAGCCAGGGCCCGCCTCGCCGCCGACTCGGCCCCGCGCGCGGCCAATCGCTGGTTCTGGCGTCAGACGATCACTGCCCTCGTGCAGCTGCGATTCGTCGCTCGGGGACGCCGGCGGCGCCGGCGAGGAGATTCCGCCATGCAGAGCTTTCTGCTCGATCTTCGGGCCGCGCTTCGGTCGCTTCGTCGGGCCCCGAGCCACTCCCTCGTGGTGATGGGCACGGTGGCGCTCGGCATCGGGGCCACCACCGCGGTCTTCAGTGTCGCCAACCCGATCCTCTTCGAGCCGTTGCCGTATCCGGAGCCCGACCGGCTCGCGATGATCTGGGAGCGCGGCCCGAACGGCTCGGAAGACAACCTCGGCTACGCCACCTTCGCCGACCTCCAGCGGGACGCCCGGGGCCTCCGGTCCGCGGCGGCGATCAGCTACTGGACCCCGGTCGTCAGCGGGGTCGACGGCCCGCCGGAGCGCCTCCTGGGCGAGAGCGTCGGCGCCGACTATTTCAAGACGCTCGGGGTGACTCCGGCCCTGGGTCGGGACTTCACGCCGAGTGAGGACGCCCGGGGCCAGAACCGGGTCGTCATCCTGAGCGACGGGCTCTGGCGCCGGCGCTTCGGGGCCGACTCGTCCGTGGTCGGGCGCCAGATCTCGGTGAGCGGGATGCCGTACCAAGTCGTCGGGGTGCTGCCTGGCACTTTCGAGAGCATCATTACGCCGGGCGCCGAGCTCTGGCGCCCGCTCGGGTACGACGTGTCGCTTCCGTACGCCTGCCGGACCTGCCGCCACCTTCGGGTGGTCGCCCGGCTCCGGTCCGGCACACCGGCGCCTGTGGTGGCCGCGGAGCTCGATCAGTTGCAGGCCCGTTACCGTCACGATCACCCCGAGGATTACGCCTCGGTCGGGCTCGACGCGGTCCCCCTGTCCGCGCAGATCACCCAGCAGGCCCGGCCCGCCGTGACCTTGGCCCTTGTCGCCGGCCTCTTCGTGCTCCTGATCGCGGCGGCCAACGTCGCCAACCTGCTGGTGGCCAGAGCCGTCGGCCGGCGGAGCGAGCTCTCCGTGCGGTCCGCCCTGGGCGCGGGGCGCTGGGCGCTGACCCGCCAGCAGCTGGCCGAAGGCTGGCTCCTGGCTCTGGGCGGGGCCTTGGGCGGGCTCGGGCTCGCCGCGCTCGGGATCAAGCTGTTGCTGGCCAGCGAGGCCCAGCTTCCCCGGATCGCCCTGGTTCGGATCGACGGCGCCACCCTGGCGCTCGCCCTGGGCCTCACCGTACCGGTCACGGTGCTCGGCGGGTTGGGCCCCGCCCTGCTCGGCGCTGGTCGCCGGCCTCTGGGCCTGGCCACCCGGTCGGTCACCGACTCCCGGCGGAGCCGCCGGGTCACGGGCGGTCTGGTGGTGACCGAGGTCGCCCTCGCGGTCATGCTCCTGACCGGGGCTGGCCTCTTGGTTCGGAGCCTTGGCGAAGTGTTGGCCGTCGACCCGGGGTTCGCGCCGGATCACCTGGTGACCATGGAGGTCGACGCCTCGGGACCCCGGTACCGTGAGGACTCGACCCTCTGGCGGGCCCAGGGCCAGATCCTCGAGGCGGTCCGGGCCGTGCCGGGAGCGGTCGCGGCCGGCTTCGCGAGCCAGATCCCCTTGAGCGGGAACTTCGATCGCTACGGCGTCCTGATCGAGTCCAAGCCGCTCGACAACCCCGAGGACGCGCCGGCTGCCGACCGTTACTCCGTGTCACCGGACTACCTGGCCACCATGAAGATTCCGGTGCTCCGAGGGCGGGGCTTCACCGCCGCGGATCGGGCCGGCGCGCCGCCGGTCGCGTTGATCAACCGGACCTTCGCTGAGGGGTCCTGGCCCGGTGAGGATCCGATCGGCCAGCGGATCCAGGTCGGCGGCTCCGGCTGGCGGACGGTCGTCGGCATCGTGGGCGACGTGAGGCACACCGGGCTCGATACCCGCCAGAGCCCCCAGTTCTACGTCCCTTCGACCCAGTGGCCGTACGCCGAGAACGGTGCCCTGGTGGTCCGAACCAGCGATAACCCGGCCGCCGCGGCGGCGGCCGTCCGCCGGGCCGTCTGGTCGGTCGACCCCGAGCTGGCCCTGAGCAAGCTCGCCACGGGCGACGAGTTGTTGGGAGCGGCGACCAAGCAGCGCCGGTTGTTGATGCGACTGTTCGAGGCCTTCGGCCTCACCGCGCTGCTCCTCGCGGCGGCGGGAATCTACGGGCTCCTGGCCCGGAGCGTGGCCGAACGGACCCGCGAGCTCGGGATCCGGGTGGCGCTGGGCGCGGAGCGGAGGTCGATTCTGGGTCTGGTGATCGGGCGGGGGGCTCGGCTCGCCGGTCTCGGGCTGGCGCTCGGGATGGTCGGGGCGATCGTGGGGGCCCGGGTGCTCCGGCAGATGCTGTTCCATGTGGCCCCGGCCGATCCGGCCACCCTCGTCGGGGTGGCCGGCGTCCTGGCGGTGGTCGCGCTGGGAACCTGCGTGCTGCCGGCCCTGCGAGCGGCCCGGGTGGATCCGGTCCGCGTGCTCGGCGCGGAGTAAGGCCCGGTCTCGCCTGCCTAACGAGTCCAGAGGACGATCGCCGCGCAGGCGTCGTCCCGGAACTCGGCCGGCACCGACGACTGGCGCTGATACACCTCCATCGCCTCCACGTCGGTGGCCGCGATCAGCGGCAGGACGTCGCCCACGTTGCCGCTCATCCGCTGGCCGTCGATCCAGACCGCGATGTTGTCGGGCTGGCAGGTCAGGAACGACACCTCTTCGTTCACGCCCGGCGTGCCGTAGGAGACGCGCACCCCGGGGATGTTGTGGAGCAGCTCGGAGATGTGGCCCGCCGCGAGCGAGTCGATCTGGGGACGGGTGATGAAGTACCCCGCCTTGCTGGCCCGGCGCCGGTAGAAGTCGTCGTACTTGGTGGTGTTGGCGTAACGGGCGGGCTTGCCCCACCGCCCGGTGACCACGATGTCGCCCAGGTGGGGGGGCTGCCGGGCGATCGCCACCTTCCCGTCCCACACCTGACCCGCCTGCAGCCGGAGCACGAAGTACTGGACCCGGTAGCCGATCTTCCGCGCCCGGGCGATCTGGGGGCCCGGCGGGAGCCCGTCCAGGACGAAGTGGCCGCTGCTGTCGGCCTGGGTGTGATAATCGGTCCCCAGGATCGAGACTTCGGCGTTGGGAACCGGGAAGCCGAGGGTGTCGGTCACCAACCCTTCCACCCGGGCGACGACCGCGCGCCGCTCCCGCTCGCGCTGGGCCAGGAGCATCGCCGCCGCCATCCGGTCGGTGGTGTCGATCGCCGGGGTGACCGAGGTGACCTCGCCGCCGGCCTCCGCGTAGCCCGTCAGCCGGTCCTTCCGCGGCTCCTCGCCCAGCCGGAGCTCCGGCGTCCGCTGATACCAGAACCGGGTGACCCAGAACCCCGGCGGCATCGTATGGGTCTCGATCGAGCCGCCCACCCGGTCGGGGTGCCAGTCCTTCGGCAGGTTGGTGAAGTGGTAGTCCGTCGCTCGGAGCTCGCGCCGGGTGGTCTCCACCCAAAAGGTGCCGGCCAGGTCCACTCGCCCGCTCGCGACCGGCGCGAAGGCCAGGCCGAGATGACCGACTCGCTTGTCGGTGCCGTTCACCAGGCCGAAGCAGTGGGTCGCCGTGAAGTCGGGGTCGAGGAAGAGTCGGATGTCGGGCGCGGCCCAGCGGGCGCTGTCCGCGGTCCGGACGAAGTACCCTTGCCGGACCAGGTCGGCCGGGGCGAGCGCGTTGGCGGGCCGGTTGGTCGCCTCCAGCAGGGTGGTCACGTGCTCGTCATCGATCTTGAGGCCGCTGGAGAGCTGCCGGGTGAAGGCCGCGACCCCGAGATCGGCCAGGTGGTCATCCTCGGTGGTCAGCACGACCCGAAAGGTCTTCCGGATTTCCCGCCACATCGATCTCAGCTCCGCCGGAAGCCCGGGGGTCGTGCACCGGTCGGGGAGCCGGCTGAGTCGGCCCGGCAAGGTGGGTCGGGTGACGCCGACCTGGACCAGAAGGCTGTCGGTGCCGTCGGGCCCGATGGTCAGCCTGGCTGGGATGGTGTCGACGAACCCGGGCCGCTCGACCAGGAGCCGGTACGGGCCCGGCTCGGCGACCAGCCGGACCCGTCCGAGCGCACCCACGATCCCTCGGGCGCTGACCGTGCTGTCGGGGCCGAGCAGGGACACCATCGCGCCGATGGTGGCATAACCGGTCGGGTCGGCCACCCGGACCCGCACCTCTTGCGCGTGGGCCAAGGTCGGGAGGACCGCGCAAAGGAGGATCGAGCCGATCGAACGGAAAGGGGAGGAGCGAAGCGTCACCCTGGAAATCTAGCCCTCCGCCGAGAGGATCGTGAGCCGCGAGGGGAGGACGCCGACCTCGACGGGTGACGCCACCCAGGCGATCAGCTCACCGTCGATCTCGAACGGGGCGGGCTCGTCGAGGTCGATCACGACCGAGGCCACGGCGCGGTGCGTGATCCGGGGCGACCGGAGATGGCCGCCGCGGTAGATCCGCGGGAAGATCCGGAGGGCCTCGAATCGTCCCAGGTTGGGCACCGCGACCAGATCGAGCTGGCCGTCGTCCAGTCGGGCCGACGGGGCGATCCGCATCCCGGCGCCGAACCGGGCCCCGTTGGTGAACGCGACCAGGAGGCTCGGCCCTTCGAAGAGCGGCGCCCCGTCGAGGGACCGGATCGTCAGCCGGCGGGCCCGGCCGTTCGCGATTGCCATCAACGCCGCGACGAGGTAGCCCAGCCGGCCGCGGAGGGTTCGCTGGCGGGCCACCTCCTCCAGCACATCGGTGCTCAGCCCGACAGTGAGCGAGTTGCCGAAGATCCGCTCGACTCTCCGGCCGGCCCGGTCGCGAAAGCGGACCCTGCCGACGTCGATCCGCCGGGTCCGGGCCGGATTCCAGCTCGCCACCGCCCGCGCCGGGTCGCGCGGCGTCCCGGCCGCCTGGGCCAGGTCGTTGCCCGAGCCGAGGGGCAGCCAGCCCATCACGATGCCGGGTGGGGGCCCGGCCGCGATCAGTCCGTTGACCACCTCGTTGGAGGTCCCGTCGCCGCCGGCGGCGATCAAGAGCGCCGGCCTCGCCGCCGCGGCCAGCCCGCGGGCCCGTGCCTCGACGTCGCCGGGGTGGTCTGCCCGGTGCACGGTGAGGTCCGGGAAGCGGACTCGGGCTTGGGGCTCGAGCCGATCCCAGTGCGCCCCGGCCCGACCCCGGTCGCCGGCCGGGTTGAGCAGTACGTGGATATCCATATGTTGCCCCGAGGGCGGGGATCAGGAGCCTGCGATCGCTCCCAGAGGCGTTCCGGCCAGTGGATCGGTGGGGGCCACCCGCCGCTCGAGGTCGAGCAGGAACTGCTTCCGCCACAGTCCGCCCCCGTAACCGCGGAGGCCGCCCGCCCGCTCGATCACCCGGTGACAGGGCACCACGATCGCGAGCCGGTTCCGGCCGTTGGCCAGCCCGACCGCTCGCTGCGCGCCGGGTCGCCCGATCCGTTCGGCCAGCTCCGAATAGCTGGTGGTCCGGCCGTAAGGGAGAGTGAGCAGGGCCTGCCACACGCTCTCCTGGAACGGTGTCCCCGTGATGACGAGCGGGACCTCGAACCGCTGCCGCTCGCCGGCAAAGTACTCCTCGAGCTCGACCGCCAACCGATCGATCATCGGGTGGGAGCCCTCTTCGGGGGCGCCGAGGTAGCGTTCCAGGTCGCGGAGCTGGCGGGGGAGCCGGGCGGGGTCGTCGAATTCCAGGAGGCAGGCGCCGTCGTCGCGGGCGCCGGCGAGCAGGCGCCCGACCGGACTCTCGATCCGTTGGAGGCGTACCGGACCGCGGGTGGTGACCATGCCGCAATGTACCCCACTGGTCCCGACCCCGCGATGGCGGTAGCTTCGGCTCCGGTCGCCGCTCCGGCGTCCCGTGCCGGCGTCCCGTGCCGGCGTCCACTGCCGGTGTCCCGCGCCGGCGTCTCGCCGTCCGCCCGTCCACCTCGAGCCTTCATGCAGCTCACCTCGCTGGACTGGATCGTCATCGTCGTCTCGCTGGTGATCGCCTACACCCCGGCGCTCCTCCTGGCCCGGCGGGCGGGGAGCAGCACGGCCGAGTTCTTCACGTCGGGGCGGTCGGCGCCGTGGTGGCTCATCGGCGTGTCGATGGTCGCCACCACCTTCAGCACCGACACGCCCAACCTCGTCACGAACCTGGTCCGCGAGAACGGCGTGTCCGCCAACTGGGTCTGGTGGTCGTTTCTCCTCACCGGGGTGATGACCGTCTTCTTCTACGCCCGGCTCTGGCGCCGGTCCGGGATGCTGACCGATCTCGAGTTCTACGAGATCCGCTATGCCGGTCGGCCGGCCACGTTCGTGCGCGGCTTTCGGGCGGTCTATCTGGGGCTCTTCTTCAACTGCGTCATCATGGCGTCGGTCAACCTCGCCGCCGCCAAGATCGCGAACGTGGTCCTCGGCTGGCCGATGGAAAAGACGCTGGCCATCGCCGCGGTGGTCTGCATCGCGTTCGCCGCGACGTCCGGCCTGTGGGGCGTGCTGGTGACCGACTTCATCCAGTTCGGGATCGCGATGACCGGGTCCATCGCCGCGGCCTACTTCGCCTTGAAGCAGCCCGAGGTCGGCGGGCTCTCCGGCCTCCTGACCCGGCTCGATCCCGCCAAGTTGAACTTGCTGCCCGACTTCGGCGACTGGGGCCTGACGCTGACGGTGCTGGTCATCCCGCTCACGGTGCAATGGTGGTCGGTCTGGTATCCCGGGTCCGAGCCGGGTGGCGGCAGCTATATCGCCCAGCGGATCCTCGCGTCGCGGAGCGAGCGCGATGCCCTCTCCGGCACCCTGTTCTTCAACGTGGCCCACTATGCGGTCCGCTCCTGGCCCTGGATCCTGGTGGCGCTGGCCTCGCTCCTGGTCTACCCGAGCCTCGGCGACATCGCCCGGACGCTGCCCTGGGTGGATCCCCGGCTGATCGGGCACGACATGGCCTATCCCGCCATGCTCCGGTTCCTGCCGGCCGGGTTCCTCGGACTGATGATCGCCGGACTGCTGGCGGCGTACGTCTCCACCATCTCGACCCAGCTCAACTGGGGAACGTCCTACCTGGTCCACGACTTCTATCGTCGCTTCCTTCGGCCGGGCCGCGCCGAGGCCCACTACGTCCTGGTCGCCCGGATCACCACCGCGCTGCTGATGCTGGTGGCGGCGAGCATCACGTTCGTGCTCGACTCGGCCAAAGCCAGCTTCGACCTGATGCTGTCGGTCGGGGCCGGCACCGGCCTGATCTATCTCCTCCGCTGGTTCTGGTGGCGAATCAACGCCTGGAGCGAGATCGCGGCCATGGTGAGCTCGTTCGTCGTGGCAGTCGGGTTCTTCATCGCGGCCCGGCTGGGCGCGGGCGTGCCGGCCCACGTGTCCCTCCTCGTGACGGTCGCGATCACCACCGTCGTCTGGCTCGCGGCCACCTTCCTGACCCGGCCGACCGATCGATCCACCCTGGAGCGGTTCTATCGCCTGACCCGGCCGGCCGGTCCGGGCTGGCGGGCGATCCGGGCCGAAACCGGGTTGCCGCCCTCCCCCGACAGCCTGCCGCATGCCTTTCTGGCCTGGGTGCTGGGCTGCACCTTCGTCTTCGCCGCCCTCTTCGGGTTCGGGAGCTGGCTCTACGGGCGGAACGGCCCGGCGACCCTCTGGGCCGTGGTCTTCGTGGCGACCGGCGCCGGGCTGCTCTGGCTGGTCCCCCGGATCTGGTCGGGGAGCGAAGCCGCTGGAGTCGGATCGTGACCACCGATCGGGCGGTGGTCCTGGCGCGGGGGCTGGGGACCCGGATGCGGAAAGCCGCGGAAGGCGTGAGGCTGACGGCCGATCAGGCCGCCATGGCCGATCGCGGCCTCAAGGCGCTGGTCCCGGTCGGCCGCCCGTTTCTGGACTACGTGCTGCACAGCCTGGCCGAGGCCGGCCTCGACCAGGTCTGCCTGGTGGTCGCCCCCGACCACGAGCCTCTCCGGCGCCGTTATGGCGCCGAGGTCCAGCTCGACCGGGTCAGGCTGACCTTCGCGGTCCAGGCCGAGCCGCTCGGCACCGCGGACGCCGTGGCGGCCGCGCGCCCCGTGGTGGGGGACGATCCCTTCGTGGTGATCAACGCCGACAACCTCTATCCGGTGGGGGCCCTCCGTGCCCTGGGCGAGCTCGACGGCCCGGGGCTGATCGGCTACGATCGGACCGCCTTGATCGAGAGCGGCGACATCGAGCCGGAGCGGATCGCGAAGTACGCCCTGCTCCAGGTGGCCGCCGACGGCGCGCTCGAGCGGATCGTGGAGAAACCCGACCCGGCCACGGCTCGGGTGCTCGGGCCCGGGGCGCCGGTGAGCATGAACAGTTGGCGGTTCGGCCCGGAGATCTTCGAGGCCTGCCGGCGGATCACCCCGTCGCCCCGCGGGGAGCTCGAGCTCCAGAGCGCGGTCATGCTGGCCCTGACGGAGCTCGGGGTCCGTTTCCAGGTCGTTCCCTGGCGGGGAATCGTGCTCGATCTCTCCAGCCGGTCCGACATCGAGCGGGTCCGTCGCCGGGTGGAGCATCTGGAGGTCCGTCTCTGATGGCGACTCTCGACCCGGCCCTCCGCGCCGCCGGGTTCGGCGAGGCCGAGGCCGGCCGACGGGAGGCACTCTTCGAGCGGGCGCGAAGCGGACTGCGAGGCGACCCTGGCGCCGTCGAGATCGCCCTGCACGCCCCGGGGCGGATCGAGTTTCTCGGCAAGCATACCGACTACGCCGGCGGCCGGAGTCTGGTGTGCGCGACGGAGCAGGGCATTGCCTTCGCCGCCCGCCCCCGGCCGGAACCGTTGCTGGTGGTGATCGACGCCGTCTCCGGCGAGTCGCGGCGGATCGAGATCGACCCCGCCGTCCCGCCCCGTCCCGGCGACTGGGGCAACTACGCCATCACCGTTGTCCGCCGCCTGGCTCGCGACTTTCCGATCGCCTGGCAAGGCGCCGACGTCGCGTTCGCCAGCGATTTGCCTCGGGCCGCCGGGGTGAGCAGCTCGAGCGCCCTGGTCGTCGGTCTGGCGCTGGTGCTGCTGGAGCGGGCCGGGATCCGCGAGACGGAGCGGTTCCGCTCGGCGATTCCCGACCTCGAGCACCTGGCCGGATATCTCGGCGCCCTCGAGAGCGGCCGCCCGTTCGGGGGGTTCGACGAGTACGAGGGCGTCGGCACCATGAGCGGGAGCCAGGACCAGACGGCCATCCTTTGCTCCCGCCCCGGGGCCCTGGTGCGGTACGGCTGGGATCCGGTCCGCTTCGAAGGCGCGGTCCCGCTCCCGGCCGGGTTCGAGTTCGTGATCGCGTCGAGCGGGGTGGTGGCGGAGAAGACTGGACGGGCTCTGGAGCACTACAACGCCATCGCCCGGACCACGGCCGAGATCTGGGCGGTGGTGGGCCACGCGGCCGACGGTGCTCCCACGCTGGGAGCGGCGCTCGACCGGGGACCCGAATCGGCCGACCGGTTTCGCGAGATCATCGCGACCCGCGAGGTCGACCCGGAGCGCCGCGATCGGATGCTCCGCCGGCTCCAGCAGCTGGACCGGGAGACCCGGGTGCTCATCCCGGCCGCCGCCGATGCCCTCGCCCGCGGTGATCTCGCCGAGCTCGGCCAGGTGGTGGCGGCGTCCCAGGCCGGCGCCGAGCGCGGCTTGGGCAACCAGATTCCCGAAACCATCTCCCTGGCCCGGACGGCCCGCCAGTTCGGCGCCGTCGCCGCCTCGGCCTTCGGCGCGGGCTTCGGCGGAGCGGTCTGGGCCCTGATCGCATCGACCGACCGCGATCGCCTCCTCATCGCGTGGCGCGAGGCCTATCTCACCGAGTTTCCCCAACACCGCGAGGTCGCCCGGTTCGTGGCCACCCGCGCGGCCCCGCCGGCCATCCGACTCGCCTGACCCGCTCGCCGGAGCGGTCCACCGTCAAACCGTACACTCCGCGACCCCCTGGCGGAGCGACGTCATCGGGTCGCGGGTCGGGATGAACTCCTGCGCCACGAACCCGTTGAAGCCGGTCTCGGCGATGGCCTGCATCACCGCGGGGTAGTTGAGCTCCTGAGTGTCGTCGATCTCGTGGCGGCCGGGAACGCCGCCGGTGTGGAAGTGGCCCGAGAAACGGGGCGTTGTCGCGGATGGTGCGGATCACGTCGCCTTCCATGATCTGCATGTGGTAGATGTCGTACAGCAGCTTGAACCGCGGCGAGCCCACGCGCTGGGCCAGCTCCACGCCCCAGGCCGTGTGGTCGCACATGTAGTCCTTGTGGTCCACCTTGCTGTTGAGGAGCTCCATGCACACCGTCACGCCGAGCCTCTCGGCGGTCGGGATGATCCGGCCCAGACCGCGGACGCAGTTCTCCAGCCCCTCCTCGTCGCCCATCCCGCCGCGATTGCCCGAGAACACGATCATGTTCGGCAGCCTCGCCGCCGCCACGAGCGGCAGCAGCCGCTCCGACTCGGCCACCAGCCGGTCGTGCTCGTTCGGCCGGTTGAAGCCCACCGGGATGGTCGACGGCCCGTTGGCCATCGCGCAGGTGAGTCCGTACTTCGCCGGCACGCTCCATTCCGACTCGCTCAGGAGCTCGACCGACTTCAGCCCGATCGCTTTGGCGTTCCGGCAGAGCTCGTCGAGCGGAAGGTCGGCGTAGCACCAACGGCACACCGACTGCCGGAGTCGGCCGGGTCGGCTCGTGGCCGGCGCCGCGACGAGGTGGGTGGCGTGGGGCAGCGCGACGGCGGAACCGGCGATCGCGGCGAGCGCGGCCCGGCGGCTGATCGGGGGCATGGTGGTCTCCTGACGCGACGGCGCCGGTCGGCGCCGGTGTCAGGGACAATGCCGCCGTCTTTGCCCGGGGGCAAGCGCCTATCGGGACCGGTGCAGCGTCAGGGCTCGGACCCGGGTCGGCGCCAGAACCTGGTCTCCAGGCCCTGCGGCCGCCACTTCGCAGAAGTAGAGCGTCAGGCCGTCGGGGCTCAGGGCCACGTCGTTGGGGAGGGACAGGGTGGCCTCGGCCGCCGGCCCGTCCCGGCCCCCGCGCTCGCCGGTGCCGGCGATGGCGCGGTACCGACCGTCCAACGTGACCTCGAACAGCTGGTTGGCCTTCCGACCCACGACGTAGAGCACCCCGTTTCCGAAGATCAGGTGACCGTTGTTGTGGCCGGGCAGCGTTGTCAGGCGCGAGCCGAGACCTTGACGGTCGATTCGCACCACGTCGCCGTTCCTGAAGTTGGCGACGTAGAGGTTGCCGTCACCGGCCAGCGTGATGCCGTTCGGGCATTGGAGGAGGGAGTCGGTGGAGAAGACGGTCGAGGCGCCCTCGAGCGTTACCCGGCGAATCGTGTTGTTGCCGCAATTGGCCACGTAGTAGGCGCCGTCCGGCCCGCGGGTCACCCCCACCGGGTTGACGAGGCCCGAATCGACGACGGTGCGTACCGTGCCGTCCGGCCGGATCAGACTCAGCGTATTTCCCGCGACGTTCGACTGGAGCAGGTTGCCGTCGGGATCGAAGGTGTTGCCCGAGGCGCCGCGGAACCCGGTCGCGAACACCCTCGTCCGACCGTCGGGCCGGATCTGCATTACCCGGGTGCCGACCGGGCCCCGGTTCAGGGTCGCGCCGAAGTCGGCTTGATAGAGGTTGCCGTCGGGGCCCAGCGCGAGCCCTCCGGTGCCGACCGGGATCGAGTCGGCGATGGTCCGCACCCGGCCGGGTTCCGGCGGGCGGGGGCCTTGGCCGAGCCAAGCGAGGGCGAGCGTTATCCAGAGGATCGACGGGCCCATGATGCGGTCTCCCGGACCGCGCCGAGCCCGAGTCTAGAAGCGTAGCGACTCGAGGTAGGAGTAGCTCACCCGGGCGCTGGCGAGCGGATCTCCCGGAGTGCGGTCCTGTTCGTAGAAGTAGTGTCGAGCACCACCCTGCCTGGACCCTACGAGAATCCGGGCAAAGTCGATTCGACCCCGGCCCAGCTCGGTGAAGTCCCGCGCGGCCGTCCGGTCCATGTCCTTGAGGTGGAGCAGCGGGAACCGTCCCGGCCACCGGGAGAAGTAGGCCACCGGATCCTCGCCGCCGTGGATCATCCAGTAGACGTCGAGCTCGAACGTCACCAGGTCGGCGTCGACGCCCTCGAGGAGGAGGTCGTAGGCCAGGCGTCCGTCGAACCGCTCGAACTCGACGTCGTGGTTGTGGTAGCAGAGCTGGATGCCTTTGGCCCTGGCGGCCTCGCCCGCCCGGTTCAGCTCGGCGCCGAGCCGCCGGTAGGCCTCGGCCGAGCTCCGGTCGGGCGCGGGCACCGACGCCACCGCGAGGTAGCGATGACCGACCGCCCGAGCAAAGTCGAGCGTCGCCTCCCACCGATCGCGGATCTCGCTCATCCCGATGTGGGCCGACGGCCCGGTCAGACCGACCCGACCCAGCATCGCCGCCACCTCGGGGCCGCTCAGCCCCTTCGGATAGCCGGCGAACTCGACCTCGCGAAAGCCGATCGCATGGAGCGCGGCCAGCGTGCCCTCGAAGTCCTTCGCCACCGGGTCGCGCACGGTGTAGAGCTGGATCCCGATCCGCTCGAGCCGGTCGACCCGACGTCCGAAGCGGGGCAGGAGGCCGATCGCGGCCAGGGCCTGGAGCAGGTCGCGGCGTCGCATCCTCAGAGGGCGTTTCGTTTGAGTTGGCCGACCGCCCAGGCGGCGGCCCGGGCCGTGAGCGCCATGTAGGTGATCGACGGGTTCTGGCAGGCCGAGGACGCCATGCAGGCGCCGTCGGTCAGGAAGAGGTTGGGGACGTCGTGGCACTGGTTGTGGCCGTTGAGCACCGAGGTCTTCGGATCGCGTCCCATCCGGGCGGTTCCCATCTCGTGGATGCAGAGGCCGGGCGGCAGGTGGCTGTCGTAGGTCGAGATGTTCTTCGCTCCCGCGGCGTCGAGCATCTCGGCCGCGGTCTGCTGCACGTCCTCGAGGATGGCTCGCTCGTTGGGACCGTGGGTGCAGTGGACCCGGAGGGCCGGGACCCCCCACTTGTCCTTGAGCGTGGCGTCGAGCGCCACGTAGTTGTCCGCCCGGGGCAGCATCTCACCCCACCCGCCGAGTCCCATCCGCCAGGGTCCTTTGTCGTGAATGAGACTCTCCTTGTAGTCGGCGCCGAAGCCCTTGCCGCCGCGGCCCCATCCCGAGCGCGAGGCCCCGCCCTGGAACCCGTAGCCTCGGACGAAGTCCGGGTGCTTCCGGGTGACGTTCCGGAACCGGGGCACGTAGACCCCGTTCGGACGGGCGCCGTACGAGTCGCGGTCCAGCATCCCGGGGATCTCGCCGTTCGCGCCCGCGCCGAAACAGTGATCCATCACGTTCTGTCCCAGCTCGCCGCTCGAGTTCGCGAGTCCGGCCGGCCAGCGCTCGCTGGTGGAGTTGAGCAGGATCCGGGCGGATTCGAGCGCCGAGGCGCAGAGGAACACGAGCCGGGCCTCGTACTCGGTCACCGCCATCGTCACGGCGTCGATCACCCGCACGCCACGGGCCCGGCCACGCTTGGGATCGTAGAGGACGCTTTCCACCACGCTGTCCGGGCGGAGGGTCAGTCGGCCGGTGGCTCGCGCCGCCGGGAGGGTCGAGCCCAGGCTGGAGAAGTAGGAGTGGGTGATGCAGCCCCGCTCCCGGCCCCACTTCTTCGCGGCCGCGTCCCGGACCACCTCCTCGGCGCAGCGGAGCTGCATCGGGGGGAGGAACTCGCCGTCCGGGAGTTGCGACAACCCTTCCGCCTGTCCCGAGATCCCGATGAACCGCTCGACGTGGCCGTACCAGGGCTCGATGTCGGCGTAGCGGATCGGCCAGTCCACGCCGATGCCGTCTCGCAGGTTGGCCTCGAAGTCGAGATCGCTCCAGCGGGTACACCTGCCGGCCCCAGGTGATCGACCGTCCCCCGAGGTGCCGTCCCCGAATCCAGTGGAACGGCTTGTCCTCGTCGAAGACGTACGGATTCTCGCGATCGTTGACGAAGAAGCGGGAGCCTAGCTCGTCGCAGGCGTAACAGTTCTTCTGGATCGGCTGGTCGCGCTCCGGCGTCCGCCGGTCGCCGTAGCCGCGGAACGGCATCTGCCAGGCCTGGACGTGCTCGACGTAGTCCTTGGCCGGGGTGATGTTGCGCCCCGCTTCCAGGACCAGCGTCCGGAGCCCCCGTTCGGTCAGCTCCTTGGCGGCCCAGCCGCCGGTGATGCCCGACCCCACCACGATCGCGTCGAATCTGGTCGTCGCTCGTTGCATGGGCGGCTGCCGGTCAGTGGACGGGGAAGGGGACGCAGCCGTCGAACCGACCGGGGATGATCACGGTGTGGAGCACCTCCTCCTGGACTCGCTCCGAGGTGAAGTACCCGTAGACGGTGAGCGACTTGAGCCGCCCGAAGGCGCCCTCGGCGCTGGCGGCGTCTCCCTGGGCTCCGTCGAGCGAGGTCAGCAGCTCCGTTCGCTGAGCCGGGGTGAGCCCGTCGGTCGTCGCCCCGAAGCGTTGGGTGCCTCGAGCGTCGATTCCGGCGAGGCCGCGGCGGAAGTCGCTCCGCTCCCGGTCGTCGTACCAGTCGGCCATCAGGAAATCCACGAAGGCCGGGACTCCCACGTCCGTGGCGCCCGGGGTGTCGGTCCGGGGAATGATCAGATCGGCGAGGGTCCCCACCAGGGCCAGCTCGTGATCGGCGAGTACGCCGGCTCGACCCGCGGCCGCGAGCCCGTGCACCCGGCGACCGACCTCGATCCGCTCCAGCGGCGTGAGCGGCGCCAGCATGGCGGTCGAGACCGCCGCCCCGACCGCGGCGAGCCAATCGCGTCGATCCATCATGATGGTTTCCTCCCGGCGATGACCGTCAGCGGATCGTCCCGCCACGCCAGCTCCGCCTCGAGCCCGGCGGTGGTGAGGGCCGAGAGCTCCTGGTCGAGCGGCAGGTAGGTGTCCTCGCCGGCCCAGTCCGCGAAGTGTCCTCGCGCCTCGGCGGCGTCGATCGCTTGCGTCGCCATGTGGGCCTCCCAGCGATCGAAGCTGACCGCCCGTTCCGCCGGGTCGGCCGACATGGTCACGTCGCCGTTGACGAAGACGCCTCCCGGCCCCAGGGCAGCTCCGATTCGATGAAAGAGCGCCGCCTTGGCCTCGATCGAGGGCAGGTGGTGGAGGGAGAGCGACGCCATCACGCCGCCGACGGCCGGCAGCGCCTCGTCGTACGAGCGGAGTACGGGGCGGGCGCGCTCGCCGTAGCGGCGGACCCGCTCGCCCGCCACGTCGAGCATTGCCGGGTCGACGTCCCAGAGCTCCACGACGACGCCCGGAATCCGAGCCAGCAACCGCTCCGCCAGCGCCCCGGTGCCCGATCCCAGGTCCAGCACCAGCCTGGGCGAGGCCGCGCCGATCCGCTCCACCACCTCGTCCAGCATCCGATCGTAGCTCGGGATGAAACGGCGGATCAGGACGTCGTAGTCCTGGATCGCGAGATTCAGATGTCGGGAGACCGAGTGGGCCACCGGTACCTCGGCTCGGGGGCGAGTCGCTCCAAACCTATCGCCGTCGGCCCCGGTCGGGCCAGACGCCCGCTGGAGCTCCCGCGCCGCTTGCCCCCGGGGGACCTGGGCCGCACATTCCCGCCGAGACCCGACACCCGACTGCCATGACCCCGACCATCCAGCTCAAGACCGAGGTCCCCGGCCCCGAGAGCCGAGCCCTGGCCCGCCGACGGGCGGAGGCGGTGCCGCGCGGCGTGGCGACCGCGAGCGCCCTCGCCGTCGTCGGCGGCGAGAACGCCGTGCTGATCGACGCCGACGGCAATCGCCTCGTCGACTTCGCCGGCGGCATCGGCACCCTGAACGTCGGGCACCGGCACCCCGCGGTGGTCGGGGCCGTCCGCGAACAGCTCGACCGCTTGGTCCACACCTGTTTCTCCGTCGCCGCTTACGAACCGTACGTCGCGCTGGCGGAGCGGCTCAACGCGCTCACCCCCGGCGACCACCCGAAACGCACCCTGCTCGTCAATTCCGGCGCGGAAGCGGTCGAGAACGCCGTCAAGATCGCCCGGTACGCGACCGGCCGTCCGGCGGTGCTCGCCTTCGAGCATGCCTTCCACGGTCGGACCAACCTCGCCCTGGCCCTTACCTCCAAGGCGATGCCCTACAAGAAGGGGTTCGGCCCCTTCGCGCCGGAGGTCTATCGGGTTCCCTTCCCGTACTGCTATCGGTGTGAAGCCGGAGGGGTGGACGGGCCGGCGGGTGGACGGGCCGAGGGCCCCTGCTGCCGGGCCCGCGACGGGTATTGGGAGGAGACGCTCGCCCCGATCGTGGACCCGAGCCAGGTCGCGGCGGTCATTGTGGAGCTCGAGGCCGGCGAGGGCGGGTTCATCCCGGCGCCCCCCGAGTTCGTCCGGACCCTCACCCGATTCTGCCGGGAAAACGGCATCCTGATCATCGCCGACGAGATCCAGACCGGGTTCGGACGGACCGGTCGCCTCTTCGCCTCGGATCACTACGGCCTGGTGCCCGACCTGATCACCACCGCCAAGTCGCTGGCCGACGGCCTCCCGCTCGCAGCCGTGACCGGCCGGGCCGAGCTGATGGAGGCGGTTCACCCGGCCGGGCTCGGCGGAACCTACGGCGGTAACCCGCTCGCCTGCGCCGCCGCCCTGGCCGTACTCGACCTGATGCAATCCGAGCGGATCCCCGAGCGGGGCGCCCAGGTCGGCGCCCGGATCCGGCGCACCCTCTGCGATCTGGCCGGCCAGCACCCGGCCATCGGCGACGTGCGAGGGCTCGGGGCCATGCTGGCCATCGAGCTCGTGGATCGGGACACCAAGGCGCCTCGCAAGGACCTCGCGCAACGGGTGGTCGCGGAGGCGCTGTCCCGGGGGCTGGTCCTGCTCACGGCCGGCACCTTCGGGAACGTGGTCCGGGTGCTCGTGCCGCTCACCATCGACGACCCGGTGCTCGAGGAGGGCCTCGCCGTGCTCGAGACCGCCGTCGGCGCCGCGCTGGGCTGATGGACGACACCCCGCGCCGGGCGGTGGTCGAGTTCGCCCGCGTCAGCAAGACCTTCGGTGAGGCCCGGGCCGTCGACGACCTGTCCTTCGAGGTCCAGGGGGGCGAGTTCTTTTCGCTCCTCGGCCCCTCGGGATGCGGGAAGACCACGACCCTCCGCCTGATCGCCGGGTTCGAGCGTCCCGATCCCGACGGCGGCGAGATCCGGATCGGCGGTCGGCTCGTCAACCGGCTCCGTCCCTACGAGCGCGGCGTGGGGATGGTCTTCCAGAGCTACGCCCTCTTTCCTCATCTGAGCGTCGAGCGGAACGTCGCCTTCGGCCTGGAGCAGCACCGGATTCCCCGCGCCGAGGTGCCCGACCGGGTCCGGCGGGCGCTCGACCTGGTGCGCCTGGCGCCGGACCGGTTTGCCAGGCGGATGCCCTCGCAGCTGTCGGGCGGGCAGCGCCAGCGCGTGGCGTTGGCCCGGGCCCTGGTGCTCGAGCCCCGGATCCTCCTCCTCGACGAGCCCCTCGGCGCGCTCGATCTCAAGCTCCGGAAGGAGATGCAGCTCGAGCTCAAGGCCCTCAACCGGTCGCTCGGGATCACCTTCATCTACGTGACCCACGACCAGGAGGAGGCCCTCACCATGTCCGACCGGATCGCCGTGATGGGCCAGGCCCGGATCGCCCAGCTGGGCACTCCGGCCGAAGTGTACGAGGATCCCCGGACCGAGTTCGTGGCCTCGTTCATCGGCGAGTCGAACGTGCTGGTGGGACGGGCCGACGGACGGACCGATCGGCGGGCGGGGCAGGTGCTCCGGGAGGTGGCCGGACACGGGACCCGATACCTGGTCCCGGACCATCCGACTCTGGCCGACGGCGCCGAGGTGCGCATTGCCATCCGGCCGGAGTGGATGGACGTGTTTCCGCCCGATCAGGTGCCGCCCGAGGAGAACGGCCTGCCCGGAACCGTGCGCGACGTGATCTATCTCGGCGAGACTATCCACGTCCTGGTCGCGTTGGACGCCGGCGGGGTGGTGAAGGTCGCCCTTCGCAACGAAGGACAGCTGATCAAGCCGGTGCCGTGGCGGGCCGGCGCCCGGGCCGTCGCCGCCTGGCTCCCCGAGGACTGCCAGGTCCTGGAGCCCGAGCCGTGAGCCGGCGCCGCCGCCTCCTCGGATGGTTCGCCGGGCGGCCGGGCGCGCGCGGGATCGCGCTGCTGGGACCGGGAGCGCTCTGGCTCCTCCTCTTCTTCGCCGTCCCGATCGCGATCATGCTCGCCTACAGCCTCATGGAGCGCGGCACCTACGGCGGCGTGATCGCCGAGCTCACTACCCGGCAGTATCGCCGCTTCTTCGATCCCCTCTACCTCGGCATTCTCCGGCGAACACTGCTCTGGTCGCTCGCTTGCACGGCCCTCTGCCTCGGGCTCGGCTATCCGGTCGCGTTTTGCATCGCCCGGGCCGGCCGGTGGCGGTCGCGGCTCCTCTTTCTCGTGGTCTTGCCGTTCTGGACCAGCTTCCTGGTCCGGATGTTCGCGATGATCTTCCTCCTCCGCGACACCGGCTTTGTCAACACGGTGTTGCAGGCGGTGGGTCTGATCGACCGGCCGATCGCGATGCTGTACACGCCCTTCGCCGTCGTCCTCGGGCTGGTCTATGGCTTCCTGCCCCTGATGATTCTCCCGATCTATGCCTCGCTGGAGAAGCTCGACGACGCCCTGCTCGAAGCGGCGGAAGTGCTGGGCGCCCGGCCCTGGGCCCGGTTCACCAGGGTCATCCTGCCGCTCTCGATGCCCGGCGTGGTGGCGGGATCGCTCCTGGTCTTCATCCCGGCGCTGGGCTCATTCGTCACCAGCGACCTGCTGGGCGGGGCCAAGCAGGTGATGATCGGCAACCTGATCCAGAATCAGTTCACGGTGGCGCGGGACTGGCCGTTCGGCTCGGCGGCGTCCTTCGTGCTGATGATCCTGGTGCTCGTGCCCGTGCTGGCCTATCTCCGCCGGCGGGACCTGGGCGAGGTGGAGATCTCGTGACCCGCCGGGTGCCTCGGTGGGTCGCCGCCCTGGCGACCCTGGTGTATCTCTTCCTCCATGCCCCGGTCGTCGCCCTGGCGGTGTTCTCGTTCAACCGCTCGAAGTTCTCGGTCAGCTGGACCGGCTTCACGCTGGAATGGTATCGGCGGCTCCTGACCCGAGACGACATTCTGGCCGGGTTGGGGCGGAGTCTGGTCGTCGGCCTGGTGGCCACGGCGGTGTCGACGGCCCTGGGGACCTTGATGGCGCTGGCGCTGGCGCGCCTTCGGTTCCGGGGCCGCCAGGCCGTGGAGAGCCTCCTCTATCTGCCCCTGGTCACCCCCGAGATCATCATGGGGATCTCGCTCCTCAGCTTGTTCGCCCTGGTCGGGGTGCCGCTCGGGCTGGGCACCATCACCGTGGCCCATGTGGCCTTCTGCATCTCGTTCGTGACCGTGGTGGTGGGTGCCCGTCTTCGGGGCATGGATCGGAGCCTCGAGGAGGCGGCGTTGATCCTCGGGGCCGACGAGTGGAGCGCTTTCTGGAAGGTTACCTTGCCGCAGCTCGCGCCCGGGATCGTGGCCGGCGCCCTGCTGGCCTTCACGATGTCGTTCGACGACTACGTCATCACCTCGTTCGTGGCCGGATCCGGGTCGTCGACCCTCCCGGTGGTGGTCTACGGGATGGTGCGACGGAACATCGAGCCCAGCGTCAATGCGGTCAGCACCATTATCGTGCTGGTAACGGCGGTGCTGCTCTACCTGGCCGATCGGTTCCGCGCCGACCACCCGCTCGCCGCCCGCTGACCGTCTCTTCCAGCGCCGAGGTCTGCCGATGACCGACACCTCCAGTCTCGACCGCCTGTTGAACGGGCTCCGACGGGGGACCATCGACCGTCGGACCTTCGTCGCAGCTGGACTGAAGGCCGGGGCGGGGGTTGGCCTCCTGGGCCTGGTGCTCGAGGCCTGCGGCGGAAAGCGGCCGCCGGCCAGGGCCGGCGGCGACCTGGGCCCGATCGAAGACCGGCTCAACATATACATCTGGTCGGATTACCTCGCCGACCGCACCGTTCCCGACTTCGAGCGCGAGTTCAACGTCAAGGTGGTGGTCGACACCTACGAGAGCAACGAGGACATGGTGGCCAAGCTGCTGGCCGGCGCCAGCGGCTACGACGTGGTCGTGCCGTCGAGCTACGTCTTTCCGGTCCTCTTCGCCAACGACCTGGTGGCGCCGCTCAACCGGAAGTACCTCACCAACTGGGACAACGTCGCGCCCCTGTTCCGCGATCCGGTCTGGGACCGCGGCAACGAACATTCGGTGCCGTACCAATGGGGCATGACCGGCATCGCCTGGCGGCGCGACCGGGTGGCCCAGGCGCCGGACAGCTGGGAGATCTTTCTCGATCCGACCTACGCCGGCAAGATGACCATGCTGGACGACCTGCGCGACGTGATCGGGGCGTTCCTCACGTACCGGGGCCACTCGCTCAACTCGGTCGACCCGTCCGAGCTCGCCCAGGCCCGTACCGACGCCATTGCCGCCAAGGCCAATCTCCGGGCCTTCATCTCCGCGACCGTCAAAGGCCAGCTGATCACCGGCGACGTCTGGATCTCGCAGCTCTGGAACGGCGACGCCGCGCAGGCCCGGGCCGAGCAACCGGCGATCGAGTTCGCCCTGCCGAAAGAGGGCAGCATGATCTTCGTCGACGCGATGGTCTTGCCGCGGACCGCCGATCACCCGCGGGCGGCCCACGAGTTCATGAACTACGTCCTCCGTCCCGAGGTGGCCGCCCGGATCGCCGACAAGACCGGCTACGGCACGCCCAACCACGCCGCAGTGCCGCTCACCAAGGCGAAGATGGCCTACCCGTCGGACGAGGAGCTGGCCCGACTCGAGTACCAGAGAGATCTGGGGAGAGACACGGCGCTCTGGGATCGAATCTGGACGGAGATCAAAGCGAGTGATTAGGGAGTCGGAGTGGTGAATTGGGATTCGGGAGTGGTGAATAGGGAGGGAGTTGGGAGTAGGTCGTGAGTAGGTGCGGAGGAGGAGGCCCGTGAGTGGCGATCGGGGAGCGAGTCGTGACCAGGCGTCCGTGAAAACACTATCGCCCACTCACCACTCACTCCCTAATCACGACTCCCAACTCACTAATCCCTACCTCACATCTGGTGGACGCCAAAGCCGTCCAGATGCAAGTCAAGGTTATGATTCACCCGGAGCCCAACGATCCCGTCGCGGCTCGGGGCGTCCATCTCGTAGACCGTCTTCCCATTCACCTTGAAGGCGACTTTGGCGCCGGTCGCGTCGATCTCGACGGTGTTGGTGCACTGGCCGTCGGCGTCCTGTTTGGCGATCGCGTCGGAGTCCGTCCACCCGACCACGCTCGAGGTCTCGTCGCCTTCGCGCGTCTTGACCAGGTACTTCCCGTCGCCGCGGACCAGGAAGTAGGTGTACTTCTGGTTCGGCCCCTGGAGGTCCGACCCGCCGAAGAACATGCCGTAGCCCTCGGGATGGGTCGGCGCCTTGGTCTGCACGAACTTCACGACCGCGTGGAATTTTCCGGTGACCTTGTCGCTCTCCCGATAGAGCACGGCGGCGGTGCCCGGATGGACGTGGAAGCCCGGCCCCATGGTGATGAAATGCACACCCGAGGCGTCACCCCGGTCGGGACGGGCCATCCAACCGGAGGGAAGGCCCTGGGCGTACAGAGCCGGGGCGGCCGATAGCAGGAGCAGGGGGACGATGCGTCGAATCATGGTCGGAACCTCCAAAAACCCAGGGGGGACGGCTTCGGTTGCCCGGGGAGGGCACGTCACTGTAGAATAAGGGCTCACGACTCATCCGGACCAGGCCGGTACCAATGTCGCAACTCTTGTGGCGGGTCTTTGCGGGGCTCGGGGCGGGGATGATCCTCTGCGCCCTGACCTTCGTTACGCTCCTCATCGGCGTCCTGGTCAACTCGATGGTCACCCTCATCTCCGGGCCCATCGTCGACAAGCTGCTCAAGGAGAAGCGGTAGGCTCCTCCTCCTCCGCGGCCGTCTCCTCCCGGGTCGCCGCCTTCATGGCTCCCTCGAAGTTGGTCTTGAGGGAGCCGAACGATTCCCGAAGCCCCCGCATCTTCATCTGATGCCCGCCCCCCCGGCGGGCCAAGGTCCCCATGATGCCCAGCGTCTCGGCCAGTGCCCCCTCGCCGATCGACGCGGCCCCCGCTTTCATCTCGTCCAACATCCGAGCCAGCCGGCGCACCAGCGACTCGTCGACACGGAGTGTCCCCAGCTCCTCGATGGCCCGATGGATGTGATCGAATTTCGCCGGAAACGTCTCCAGGATCGCCAACTTGGTGAGCTGCCTGCTGCTGAGCTTCGGGGGCATCGCGATCTCCATTTGGAGGCTGGCCGAAAGGTAGTCGGTGCCCGCCCGCTCCCCCCGGGGTCGCGACCGACTCTCGTCCTCATCCATAGTCGGATTTAGTGTAAATTTGTGCCGATTTGACTTAAATCATGCGACAACTATATTAGCGCGCCATATCCGTTGGCTATTCTGCGCAGCAACTAGCGAAAATCGAGGCCCCCATGGACGGCTCCCCCCTCCGCGACTTCCTGGAGATCCCGTACGACCAGCTCGAAGAGATGAACCTCGAGGCCAAGGCCCAGCGCCTGGCCCGGACCTCGCCCGACAAGGTCCGCGAGGCGCGGATGAAGTACCTCGCCGATGAAAAGCGGATCAAAGCCGTGACCGTCTGCTTCGCCGACCTCGAGGGCCGGCTCCACGTGCTCGATTACGACAAGAAGTTCCTCCTCAAGACGGCCGACAATCTGACCTTCGACGGATCGTCCATCCGAGGCTTCTCGGCCCAGTCGGAGTCCGACCTGCGGCTGGGGATCGATTGGCCGGCCTTCTACTGGATGCCGTCCGACGTCTTCGGGCCCGGCAAGGTGCTGGTCTTCGGTGAGGTGCTCGAGAAGGACGGCACCCCCTACGTCGGCGATCTTCGGGCCCGTCTCAAGGCCTACCTCGATCAGCTCTACCGGAAGCAGGGATATACCTGCAATGCCGCCAACGAGATCGAGGGCTTCCTCTTCGCCGGCCGGGACGCCGAGCGCCGCTACCACGAGACCCGGAAGTTCGAGTTCCCGTCCACCGGCGGCTACTACCACTCGCTGCCCGGTGACCTCCTCCGCCGCTTCATCGACACCGCGGCCGAGGTCCAGCGGGCCATGGGCTTCGGCAACGAGAAGGACCACCCCGAGGTGGCGCCGTCGCAGTTCGAGATGAACTACGGCTACACCGAGGCCAGCATCGCCGCCGACCAGGTGCTGCTCTACAAGCTCGTCTGCCGCCAGGTGGCCGCGAAGATGGACATGACCGCCAGCTTCCTGCCGAAGCCGGTGACCGGCGTCAACGGCTCCGGCATGCACACCAACCTGTCGGTCAGCCAGAAGGGCAAGAACCTCTTCTACGACGCCAAGGGACAGGACAGGCTGTCCAAGATGGGGTGGAAGTTCATCGACCGGATTCTGAGCAGCGGTCAGGAGCTCTGTCTGGTGCTCAACCCGAGCGTGAACGCCTACCGGCGGCTGGATCCCCATTTCGAGGCTCCGAACCAGATCAAGGCCTCCGCCGTCGACCGGGGGTCGATGGTCCGGATCCCGATCGGCAACGAGAAGTCGGCCCGGATCGAGGTCCGGTCGATCGGGCCCGACGCCAACCCCTACCTGGCCATCTACTCCTTGATTCGGACCGGCCTTGAGGGGCCGATCGACCGGGACAACGGCGACAAGAAGCGGGATCGAACCAAGTTCCTGCCCGACAACGTCTTCGACGCCATCCGGCTGTTCAAGAGCTCCAAGTACGCGGCGGACCTGCTCGGCGATCCGGTCCACAAGAAGTACGCCGACCTCAAGCTGGCGTCCGCGGAGCGTTGCCCCAAGGCGCTCGGGTCCCTGATCAAGGTGCCCGAGATTCAGTTCCATCATGAGGTGACCAACCAGTACCTCTGGGGCCAGTTCTGATCCTTCCGCCGGCCGCTCGATAGAGCAGGGGCTCCGGTCGGGGGCGACGGAGCGCTTGCCTCCTCGTCCTTCCGCCGCACGCGGCGTCGCCGGAGCACCGGCCCGGAGGTCGACTGGTCGTGGTTGCCGTGACGAGCTTACGTTACGTTGAGACTTCGGATGCGCACCGTTCGCCCCTTCGCCCTGCTCGCGGCCGTCGCGCTGCTGGCACCGCCGCTCGCGGCGCAGCGACGCGACCAGCCGGTCACCATCGTCGTCGATCGCCTGTTCGACGGGCGGGGTGGCCAGATGCGGCACGTCACCGTCTTCGTGGATCGAAGTCGGATCCTTCGGCTCGAGCCGCGACCGATCGAGCACCCGACCTTCCGCTTCGACGACGCGACGCTCCTCCCGGGTCTGATCGACGTCCACGTCCATATCACCGCCTACGTGAACCGGGCCGGCCGGATGCACACCGGTCGCGACGGCGATACCCCCGCCCAGGTCGCGCTCTCCGAGGCGGCCAATGCCGCCCGCACTCTGGCGGCCGGCTTCACCACGGTGCAGAGCGTCGGCTCGGCCGATGACCGGGACCTCCGCGACTGGATCGCCGACGGCGGTCTGACCGGCCCTCGGATCCTGACGTCGCTCGACCCGATCGCCGACGCCTCGCTCTCGCCCGACTCGCTCCGGGAGCTGGTCCGGGCCCGGGCCCGGGCCGGCGCCGACCTGATCAAGATCTTCGCGTCGAAAAGCATTCGGGACGGCGGGGCGCAGACGATGAGCGACGCGCAGCTCCAGGCCCTGTGCGGGGAAGCGCATGCCCAGGGTCTGCGCACCGTGGTCCACGCCCACAGTGCCGCGAGCATGCAGGCCGTCACCCTGGCGGGCTGCGATCAGGTCGAGCACGGGGTCTTTGCCACCCCCGAAGTGCTCCGGCTGATGGCCCAGCGAGGGACCTATTTCGATCCTCAGTGCTCGCTGATCTTTCGGAACTACCTCGACCACCGGAACTGGTTCCAGGGGATCGGGAACTTCACCGCCGAGGGATTCGAGGCCATGGAGCAGGCCATCCCGGTGGCGGTGGCCGTGATCCGCCAGGCGCTGGCGACGCCCGACCTCAAGCTGGTCTTCGGGACCGACGCCGTGGCCGGCGCCCACGGGCACAACGCCGAAGACCTCGTCTGCCGGGTCCGCCAGGCGGGGCAGAAGGCGATGGACGCGATCGTCGCGGCCACGTCCACCAACGCGACCGCCTTGGGGCTCGCCGATCGGATCGGCGCCATCGAGCCCGGGATGCAGGCCGACCTGATCGTGGTCGACGGCAACCCGCTCGATGACATCACCGCCCTCCAACGGGTTCTGCTGGTGATGAAGGCCGGCCGCGTGGTCCACGACGACCAGACCCTGGCCCAACGACCCGGACTGCGATGAGCCATGCCGATTGAAGTCGTCGCGGGACTCCTCGCCGCCCTGCTCGCCTTGGGCACGTGCGCCGGCTGGCTGGTGGCCCGCGCCAACTCCCGTCGGGCCTACGCCCTTCAGACCCGGCTCTGGGAAGACCGCCTCAAGGTCGAAACGTTGGCGGCCGAGGTGGCCCGGCGGGAAACCTCGCGGTCGGGCGACGAGATCAAGACCCTCCGGAGCCGGCTCGGGACCGTAGAGGCCGGGTTGTCGGCCTCCCGGCACGCCCTCGATGAGCGGACGGCGGAGCTCCGGACGGCGCTCGATCGCCTCGAGCGTGCTGGGGCGGAGGCCGACCTGGCCACCGACACCCTTGCCGCCCGGGAACGGGAGGTCGCCGAGCTGGCGCCCCTGCGCGACACGCTGGCCACCCGGGAGGCGGAGCTCGCTGAGGCAGAGCGCGAGCGGGAGACCCTGACCCGGCGGGTGGGCGAACTCGATCGGTTGCGGATCGGGCTCCAGTCCGAAGTGACCCGCCTGGCTGCCCGGGTGGAGTCGCTCGACGGTCAGCTGAACCGCGCCCGGGACGAGGGACAGCGCGAGCTCGATGGCCAGCGGGCCGCGATCCGAGCCGCTAACGCCCTGGTCGTTCGGTCCCGGCGGGAGACTGACGCGCTCGGCGCCCAGGTCGACGACCTGACCCGGGAAATGGAAGCCCTCGCCGCCGAGCGCGACGCGGCCACCGTCGAAGCGGAGCGAATGGCGACCGAGCTCAGGGACGCCCGCACCCGGATCCGACAGGAGGAGGTGGCCCGCCAGGACGACGTGGCCGCCAAGGACGCGGAGCTCGGCTCCCTCCGGGCCCGGATGGAGCGTCTCGACTCGTTGGTTCGCCAGCTCGAGGATCGGGAGGCGCTGCTCCGCGCGGCGCTCTTCGAGCGCGACGAAGCCGAGCGGCGCCTGGTCGACGCCGAGCGGGAGCACCAGAACTCGCTCCGGATCCTCCGGTCACGGATCGCCGGCCTGGAACGGCTCGAGCCTGAGATCGCCGACCGCGACCAGCGGATCGCGGCCCTCGAGCGCCGGATGGCGCAGACGGCGCGGGAGCGCGACGACGCCCTCGGTCGCGAGGGCCGGCGGGCGCACGAGGTCGAAACCCTCCGGGCCGAATGGCGCGATCGGGATCGGCGGTTCCGCCGCCTCGCGACCGAGAACGAGCAGCTGGTCGGCGGGCTGGAGCGGCGCCGGCGGGAGCTCGAGCACGCCCTCGCCGCCCGGGTGGCCGCGCGGCGGGGCAACGGCGGCAACGGGCACCGTCGGCACGCCAACGGCCACGCCGCGCCGGATGCCGACGACCTGACGGCGATCAAGGGGATTGGGCCGATCCTGGCCCGGCGCCTCAACGTCCGCGGAGTCTACCGGTTCCGGGACATCGCCGGGTGGAGCGAAGCCGACATCGAGCGCTTCGCCCGGGCGCTCGGGGCGGTGGGGCACCGGATTCGGCGTGACGATTGGATGGCGGCGGCCCGGCGGGCGCACCTCCGGAAGTACGGAGACACCCCGTGAGGGTCCGGGTCCGTTCCCGCGCGGTTCCGGCGCTGGCGCTGCTGGCGGGTGCGTTGGCGTGCGCCGGTGACGGAGCTCCGACCGAAGGGCCGTTCGTCGGCCAACTTGCCGTCGTGCCCGAGTACCCGGCGGCCGCGGCGGGAACGTTCGCCGGCCTGGTGGTCGACGCCGCCCGAGTGCGGGTGCAGCGCGGGACCGTGGTGGTGCTCGACACGACGGTGGCGTTTCCGGCCTCGGCCGCCTCGATCTCTCTCTCCCTCCGGGTCCCGCTCGAGTCCCGGGTCGAGCGGCTCCAGGTGAGTCTCGCCCTGCTCGGCGGTCCGACGCTGCTCTTTGCCGGCAGCGCGCCCGTGGAGGTCAGCGCCGAGCGAGGCGGCTCGCCCGCCAGACCGACCATCCCGCTGCAGTACGTCGGGCCCGGCGCGAACGTGGCCTCGCTGGTGATCACTCCGAAGGACCCGACCGTCGCGCCGGGGTCGACCCTCACGCTCAGCGCCGCGGGATTCGATGCCTCGGGGAGCCCCGTGCCGGCCTTCTACCTCAGCTGGAGCTCGTCCGATCCCCGGGTCACGGTCGGCCTCGACGGCCAGATCGCACTCCCGTCCGACCGCGCCCTGGTGACCATTGAGGCGCGGACGCCGACCGGCGTGTCCGCGACCACCACCATCCTCGTGGCGCCGCCGGCCACCTCCTTCGCGATCACGGGCGGCGACAATCAGCACGGTTTCGTGGGCGCCGCGCTTCCCCTGCCGCTCGTGGTCCGGGTCGCGGCGCTCGATGGTGGTGGCGTGCCCGGGGCGGCGGTCCGGTTCCAGGCGGGCGCCGGCATCACCCCCTCCGACGTGGTGGTCACCACCCAGGTCGACGGGACCGCCTCACTCCCGGTCACGCTGGGCATCCGGCCCGGCCCCGCTTCGGTGACCGCGACGGTCGCCGGGCTCGCTGACACGGCCACGTTCCATCTCACCGCCGACCCGGGGCTGGTGAGCCGGCTGAGTCCGGCGGCCGGGGCCGGTCAGACCGGTACGGTCGGGACGCCCTTGGGGACGCTCTTCGCGGTCCAGGCGTTCGACCAGTTCGACAATCCGGTGCCGGGCGTCACGATCCAATGGTCGGCGGTGGCGGGTGGCGGCAGCGTGACGCCCTCGACCGGTCTCACCGATGGGCAGGGGGTTGCCCGGGCCCGGCTCACGGCGGGTTCGCTGCCCGTCGCGAACCTGGCGGCCGCGGCCGCGGCCGGCACCACTCTCGCGTATCGCTTCGCCGCGCTGGTCCGGCCGGGGCCGGCGGGCGCGGTCGTGCCGTTGGCCGGCTCCGGCGACACCGAGGGCGCGCCGACGGTCGGCCTCCTGGCCCAGGTCCGCGACGGGTTCGGCAATCCGGTCTCCGGTGTTCCCGTCGTGTGGCAACTGCCCTCGGGGTTCGGGGCCTTTCTGAGCGCCAGCTCGACCTCGGGTGCCGGAGGACTGGTCGGCGCGACCTTCCAGCCGGACGTCAATGGCGGGAGCAGCGTAGCCCGGGTGGTGGTCTCGGGAACGCCGACCGCCTTCGCCGATTTCTCGATCTCGCAGGGGACGCCGAACACGCGGATCGCGATGGTCGCGGGCGCGAGCCAGAGCGGGGTGGTGGGGCAGCCGCTCCCGTCATCGGTGGTTGCCGACCTGAGCGACTCCGACTTCGGGCCGTTGACGGGCGTCCCGCTGACCTGGTCGGTCGCGACGGGCGGCGGGTTGTTCGCCCCACTGCCGGCCGTGACCAACGGCAGCGGCCAGTCGGTCGAGACCTACACGGCGGGGCCGGTTGCCGGCCGCCAGGTGGGACGGGTCAGTGAGCCGGTGAGCGGGGTCGCGGCGGTCGGCATCTGGGACATCGTGCCCGCCGGCGTGAGCAACCTCGATCCCTTCGCCGGTGACGGGCAGAGCGGCGCGGTCGGAACACCGCTCGGCGCCGATCTCGTCGTCCTCGTGGTGGATGGCTTCGGGAACCCGATCCCGGGCGTCACTGTGTTCTGGAGCGCGCCCAGCGGCTCGTTCGACGTGCCATCCAGCACCACCAACGCCCAGGGTCAGGCCCGGGTCCGGTTCACGCCGGGGGCGTCCGGCCTCGTCTCCGTCGAGGCGAGTGGCCCCGCCGGTCATCTCACCCATTTCCAGGTCGTCGCGCCGTAGCGGCCGATGCCTCTATATTGCGGCCGGTTTCTCTCGGCCAGGGTTGTCAAATACATGCGTACATTCTCGATGGCGTCGGTGCTCGGCCTCGCGGCGATGATCGGCTGCGGCGGCTCGGGGCGCTCCGATGCCGGCTCTTCCTCGGTCGCCGACACCGCGGGCGGCTCCGCGGCGAGCCAGGTCTTCGTCGACCCCGATTCGGGCGAGACCCACCTCGAGCACATCCGGCAGATGACCTTCAGCGGGAACAACGCCGAGTCGTATTTCTCTGGCTCGGGCACCAAACTGATCTTCCAGCGCCAGGAGAAGGTGGATTCGGCGTGCGATCAGGAGTACATCATGAACGTCGATGGCTCCGGCATGCGGCGGATCTCCAACGGCCTGGGGCGCACGACCTGCGGCTACTTCTACGCCAACGACACCCGGGTACTCTACAGCTCCAGCTTTCAGCACGATTCGGCCTGCCCACCGCCGCCGGACCAGTCGGCGGGCTACGTCTGGCCGCTCGGCTACTTCGACATCTTCACCTCCAAGCTTGACGGCTCCGATCTCCAGCGGCTGACCTCGGACAGCGCCTACGACGCCGAAGCCACGGTCTCGCCCGACGGGAAGAAGATCATCTTCACCAGCACCCGCGACGGCGACATCGAGCTCTACACGATGAACCTCGATGGCACCGACGTCCGGCGGATCACTAACCGGGTCGGGTATGACGGGGGCGCGTTCTTCTCTCCCGACGGAACCCGGATCGTGTGGCGGGCCGGGTATCCGGTCACCGCGGCCGACTCGGCCGACTACCTCCAGCTTCTGGCCCGGCGCCTGGTCCGGCCCGCGAAGGTGGAGCTCTGGGTCGCCAACGCCGACGGCAGCGATCCCCACCAGATCACCCACCTGGGCGGCGCCAACTTCGCGCCGTTCTGGAACTCCGATGGGCATCGGATCATCTTCTCGAGCAACCACCCCGAGCCGCACAGCGGGAAGTTCGACCTCTACCTGGTCAACGACGACGGCACCGGCCTCGAGCGGGTGACCACGTTCGAGGGCTTCGACGGCTTCCCGATGTGGAGCCCGGACGGCAAGAAGCTGGTGTGGGCGTCGAACCGCCACGGCAACTCGCCCCACGAGACCAACCTCTTCATCGCCGACTGGGTCGAGTAGGACGGGAACCGCATGTCACGCGCAGGCCGCTGGCTCTGGGAATGGCTCAAGTCGATCGTCGTCGCGCTGATCGTCTGGTTCTTCCTCCGGACGTTTCTGGTCGAGGCGTTCCGGATTCCGTCGGGCAGCATGGAAAACACCCTGCTGATCGGCGACTTCCTGTTCGTCAACAAGCTGCTCTACGGCGCCGAGATCCCGCTGGTGCACGAGCGTCTGCCGGCCGTTCGGGAGCCCCGCCGCAACGAGATCCTGGTCTTCGACTCGGTCGAGGAAAAGGGCCTCAAGGTGGTCAAGCGGCTGATCGGCGTGCCCGGCGACACTCTGATGATGGAGAACGGGCTGCTCTACCGTGACGGTCATCAGGCCAAGGAGCCCTGGGTCATCCGCACCGACCCGACGGCCAATGCCGATCCGCTCGGTCGGGCCCAGATGCGGCGCTGGCAGTTGGGCCACTACCTCGGCGGCGACACGGCGAGCTACCACCCGGATGCCAACAATTGGGGCCCGATCGTGGTGCCGGCCGACTCCTTCTTCATGATGGGAGACAATCGGGACGGATCGTACGACGGCCGTTACTGGGGCTTTCTCCCCCGGGGCAACGTCCGGGGTCGCCCGCTCCTGGTCTATTTCAGCTACAATCCCGACACCTACAAGCCGCTGCCCTTTATCACCAACGTGCGCTGGGGCCGCCTCTTCACGGTGCCTCAATAGCGTCTCGCACGGCCTTTCACCAGGCCGGCGGCCGGCCTAACTTCCCGAGGACTCGACCGATCGCGGTCGCCTACGCCCATGCGATCGAAAATCCTCCTCTCCTGGTTCGCCCTTCCGCTGGTCGGTTGTGCCTCCGCCGTCCGGCCGCCCGACGTCGCGCCGTCTCCCTCGGAGCTCGCGGCTCTCGAAGCCGATCACGCCCAGCACCCCAACGACGCCCAGCTCGAGCTCCGTTTGGGCGTTGCCTACTACCGCGCCGGGCAGCTGGAGCGATCGCGCGACGTGCTCGCCGCCGGGGCGACGCTCCACCCCTCCTTTCCAATGCTCACCTATCTGGGGCTGAGCTACGAGGGACTGGCGCGGTTCGACAGCGCCCTGGCCGTCTATCAGCGAGCGGAGCCGTTGGCCGGCTCCGGCGACGAGCGGCGGGAGCTCGAGACGCGGCGGATCGCGGTGACCCGACAGGCCTTGTCGCAGGCGGCGCGCGATGCGATCGCCCGCGAGCGGGAGCTGTCCCGGGCGGCTCCCGTCCCGAACGCGATCGCGGTGTTGCCGTGGACGTATCTCGGCAGCGCCGATTCGCTCCGTCCACTGGAACGGGGGCTCGCGCACCTGGTCGTCACCGATCTTTCCCAAGTGCGCTCGCTCCGCCTGTTGGAGCGCGAGCGGGTCCAGGCCCTGGTCGACGAGCTGAAGCTCGGGGACGGCGCCCGCGTCGATGCCCGGACCGCCGCCCGATCCGGCCGGCTGCTCGGGGCGGCGCGGGTCGTGGAGGGCACCCTCCGAGAGGCCGGCGGCCAGCGCGGGCTCCGGCTCGATGCCTCCGCGGTCACGACGACCTCGGGGGCGGTGGCGGCGAGCGGGAGCGCGACCGACCAGCTGGCCCAACTGTTCGCGATGGAAAAGACCGTGGTGTTTTCCCTGCTGGATCAGCTGGGCGTCACGCTCTCGCCGGTGGAGCGCCAGGCGATCTCCGAGCGCCCGACCCAGGATCTCCAGGCGTTCCTGGCCTTCAGCCGGGGCCTGCTCGACGAAGACCGGGGCAACTACACGGCGGCGGCCGCCGCCTTCGACGCCGCCGCCCGCCGCGATCCGTCGTTCGGTGCCGCCCGGGCCCGGGCCCGCGACGCCATCCGGTTCTCGGCCGCCCTGCGTGAGCCGGCTCGAATTCTCGCCGGGATCGCCGCCGGACAGATCCCCCGGCTCGACGGCATCCGGATCGGTCGGATCCAGTCGCTTCGCGATGCGCTCCAGGTCATCGCGCCGAGTTTGGGCGGGCGGCTGGGTCAGCGAATGCTGAGCCGGAGCCCGCTCGTCAAGTCGCGCCTGAGCGAGGCCTTGGGGCAGGACGACCCGTCGACGATCGGGGCGCTCGGCGACATCCTCATCACCATCCCCCGCCCGTGATCCGGCGAAGGCTGGTCGTGGCGCTGGCCGGAGGGCTGGCCCTGCCCGGGGCGGTGCGCGCCCAAGCGCCCGTGCGGAGCTCGGCCGTCGTCGCCGGGGCGGAGTTCCGCCGCTTCAAGATCGGCGACGACTCCACCGGGGCGACGGTCCGCCAGTCGGTGGTCCCCTTCGGCGCCGTGGCGACGCTCGGGCGGTTCGTGGTCGACATCGGCGGCGGGTACGCGTCCAGCACTCTCTCCCTCGGGCCTCGCGGCGAGCGGACCCTCTCCGGGTTGACCGATACCCAAGTGCGGGGGAGCCTGACGCTCGGCCGCGACCTGGCGGTCGTCACGGTGATGCTCAACCTCCCGACCGGGCTGGACCGGCTGACCCTCGCCGACTTTCCGGTCCTGGGCGCGATCTCCTCGAGCTTTCTGGCCCTCCCGGTCAACGCCTACGGGAGCGGGTTCTCCGCCACCAGCGGACTGGCGCTGGCGCTGCCGGCCGGGGCTTGGAACGTCGGGTTGGCGGGGAGCGTGCGGGTGAGCAGCCGGTATACCCCGTTCGACGACCCGACCGGAGTGTTGAGCTATCGGCCGGGGGTCGAAGGTCGGATCCGGGTCGGGGTGGACCGCTCGATCGGCAGGTCCCGGATCGAAGGCGGCTTCACCTACAGCACCTTCGGCACCGACCAGTACTCGTCGGGAACGGCGGCCGAGGGACTGTATCAACCGGGCCCCCGGTGGATCGGCGAGGCTTCGGTCACGGCCCCGGTGGGCCGGCGGGCCCTGCTGACTTTGAGCGGGTGGCATTTTCAGCGGAGCCAAGGCGATACCGTAGGCGTCGTGGTCGCGAACGCGGAGAAGCTGACCGCCGGCGATGCGATCCTCAGGATCGATCAGGGACCGCGGGTCAGTGTCCAGCTGGGGCTCGGAGCTCGCTGGACCAGCCAGGGACCGGCCACGGGCTGGATGGGCGGTGGTGAAGTGGGTCTGGGGCTGGAGCTGGGCGGAGGGCTGACGCTCTCACCGGCGGCCCGGATCGACACCGGGAGGCTCGAGGTATCCGGGGTGGGCCAGAGCATCAAGGGGATCGGTGGTTCGGTGTTTCTTCGGAAGTCGTTCTAACTACTCCCAGGCACGCCTAACGATGTTTCTTGACGGGGCGCCGTCCCGCGTGATACGTTGCCCCCCCGATCGGACGGGACGGTCGGCTAAGGAGGGCTCGTGGCTACGGAGCTAGGCGGCACCCAGATCACGTCGCTGTTGGAAACCCTGCCGGGGATCGCGTCGGTGCTGCGCAACCCGGTCGCTGATGCTTTCGTGGGGCTCATCAAGGCCGCTGCCCGGATGGGCGAGTTCCAGATCGCCGACGCCGAGGAGGTCCTCCACTACGCGGTTCGGCGCAACCTGATGGCCGAGGAAGAAACCGAGCGGGTAGTCGCCGAGGTCAAGGCGGCCGCCGAGAAGCGGGCCGAACGGGCGGCGGAGCGCGAGAAAGCCAGGAAGAGCGGAGCCTCGAAGGCCAAGGTCAAGGCCAAGGCCAAGGCGCCGACCAAGCCCAAGGCCAAGGCCAAGCCGGCCTCCCGGGCCAAGAAGGCGGTCAAGGCCGCCAAGAAGCCCGCGGGCCGCCGCCGCGCCAAGTAGCGGGCCGGGCCCGCCCCGTCAGTTCAGCTGCAGTCGCTTGACGTGCGACGCCTGCCCGCCCTTGGGACCATCCACCACCTCGAACTCCACTTGGTCGCCCTCGGCGAGGGAGCGAAAGCCGTCCATCATGATCGCGGTGTGATGGACGAAGACGTCCTTGCCGCCGTCCTGAGAGATGAAGCCGAATCCCTTTGCATCGTTGAACCACTTGACGGTGCCTTTGGCCATCACAGTCGACCTCGTCAGAGTTGGAGCCAGGGGCTCGAAACGTGGCCGGAGTACACCTGACTCCGGGCCGGATTGGCCGCGCGGGTGCGGGCGCTTGGGCTCAGACGGAAAGGCTTGCTCGCTTCGATATAGTCTCCGGCGGTTAGGGGTTTGTCAATAACGACTCGAGACCCCGCCCACTCGCGCGCCGGCTTCCCGGCGTCTATCATTGCGGAATGACACCGACCCCTGGGAGCCTCGCCGTTCGCACCTTTCTGGACCGAGCCGAGGGGCTGTCCCATTTTCTGCTCCGGGCGGGCGAGGCCCCCCGATTGATCGCCTTCGACGACGCGACGGGCTGCCCGATCGAGACCGCCCTGGCGGCGCTGGAGTGGACCCAGGCCGTGGGGATCCTCCAGGACGAGGACATGGTGCAGGCGGTTCGCCTCACCAGCGAGACGGCTGCGGCGGTCGTGGAGCGGCGGACGCCGGAGGGTCGGAACTACGTCTATCTCGGTCCCCGGCTCGACGCCCCGCCGATGGATGTTTTCGAGGGCCGGGTGCTGTTCGACGAGCCGGGGGTCAAGGCGGTCGAGTTTTCGCAGCGAGCCCATGCCCTGGCGCACTTCCTTCGGGCCACTTCCGGGGCTGGGGCCCTGCTGGCCTTGCTGGGACGACGGGCGCCGGAGGTGCGGCACATCCACCGATGGTTTCGGGCGATCGTCGAGCAGCTCGATGCGCCCCGGCCCTGGGTGGGAGGGTGGTTCGCCGCCACGGCGGCGGGTGCGCTCTTCGCCCCGAAGGACGAGGAAGCGTCCTACCGGTACGTCGAAGTCGGCCTCGAGAGCTGACCGCCGCAGCTCACGGGACCGCGGTTTCTCCCTCCCAGCAGGAAGTTCTCCACTGGCAATGTGGATACACATTTCCACACGGCGTGGTGAAGCGTCGTAAGCCCGTGTCGGCGGGGTCATTCCGGGCTCCTGACCGAAGCACATCGAATGACGTAACCCGAAGAAACAAAGGCGCTTGCGGAGTTTTCGGAAGCCCCTAGCTTGGAAGGGCGTCGCGTGGCAGGGTCGTGGCTTTCCGGCCACGACGCGAACCGCGAGATGCGGCTCGATCGAACAGTCGGGGGAGGGACCCCAGTCGAACCCGTTCGTGGGGGGACCGTCGATCCCGGTGATCACTCCGGTCGAGTTGGTGAAGCCGGTCGCGTGCTTCACCCGCCCCGATCTGGCGCCTCGGGGTGCAGTGCGAAGGGTCGGTCCGCGACCCGATCCGACTCGCAGCGCCGGGATGGATGAACCAGGTGGGGGAGGCCCTCCGGCCTGGGAATCGAATCCCGAAGCTCCTGTGCCCTACCTCCGGAGCGGATCAGCTTCGAGGCGGCGGCAGGAAGAAGAACGGCGGTGAAAGCCCCGACTTCGGGTAGTCCGTCCGCTGAGCGGCCGCGACAGGTCACAAGCCTGTGCGGCCGTTCACTTTTTTGTCAGTCTAGAATCCTGACGCTCAACCTGGCGCGTACAAGATCACCCCGCCTCGAACGTCATAAGTTACATCGACCAGCATTCGTCACATCCCGGGCGCCAGTGGGGTCCCGGCATTGCGATCCACCCCGGCTTCGAGGATTATGCTCATGATTGGTTCAACCATCCCGGAGGTTACGACGGGCCGGCGGCTCAACGTGCTGATCGCCAGCGCCCGGGCTCCGGTCATCGAATCGCTCGCGGACGCGATCCGGAGCCAGGGACATCAGCCCGTGGTCCAGGAGACCGCTGAGGGCGCCAGCGCGGCGCTGGCGTCGCCGGCCATCGATGCCGTCCTGATCGATCCGAGCTTGCCCGGCCTCGACTGGGATCAGCTCCGGGCCGTGCTCTCCGGGGCCGGCGGCCAGCCTGAGTCGCTCGAGGCCGTGGAGAAGCGGCACATCGGGGCGATGCTGCGCCACACGCGCGGTAACCGGCGCAACGCGGCCCACCTGCTCGGCATCGCCCGCTCCACCTTGCTTGCGAAGATTCGTAAGTACGGCTTGGACCGGGACTCGGCGCTCTCGCGGAGCTGAGCGCGACTCTTGACTCGCGACGCTCGGGCCGGCTGACTCCCGGCCCGAGCGCCGGTTTTCGGCCCCGCCCGACATCACGGCCCCACCCGCACCCGCCCGATCCGCGACACCACCACCCGTCGGTGTGCCGCTCCACGGGTCAACACATGGGTCACGTTCGAGGCCCCGGTGGCCAGTCCGCTCGGGAGGAACGCGGCGACGTGTCGGCTGGGAGCTAGCCCGACGCCCGCCAGCCCCGGACCGGGCCCCCGCCAGACCTCGGTAGACTCCCCCAGCCAGACCGCCCGGATGATCAGCGAGTCCGGCGTGACCAGAAGCTCCGCCGGCCGACCCCAGGCGCGCGCCACCGACTGGGTCCTCCGGTACGCTTCGAGCAGCCGCCCTGCTGCCGTCTCCACCGACTCCCGGTCGCGCCAGCGGGCGGCGGTGGCGAACCCAAGCCCGGCCAAAGCGCCAATAAGCGAAAGCGCCACAAGAACTTCCAGAAGCGTCATACCTCGAGTTCCGCGATCCATGCTAGGCAACATCGGGCGACGGACCCCCCGCGCCGTCATCCTTTTTGTACAGCGCGGACCCCGATTGCGCGGCCGCCCCTCCCCCCCCGGGGCCGGGTGCCCCATCTTTGGTGGTCGGTCGGTCGCAGCTTGGCAGGTTCACCTTCGAGGTGGAGGCCTCCACGATGGGGATGCTGATTTTCCTGGTGGTCGTGGTGGTGCTGGTGTTTTGGGTCATCGGCGCCTACAACAACCTCATCGCGCTCAAGAACCGGGTGCTCAACGCGTGGAAGCAGATCGACGTGCAGCTCAAGCGGCGCCACGATCTGATCCCGAATCTGATTGAGACCGTCAAGGGAGCGATGAACTTCGAGAAGGAGACTCTCGAGGCGGTCATCTCCGCGCGGAACCGCGCCATCGGCGCGCAGGGCGTCAAGGAAACGGCCAAGGCGGAGGGTGAGCTGACCCAGGCCCTGGGCCGGCTCTTCGCGCTGACCGAGGCGTATCCCGACCTCAAGGCCACCGGCAACGTGGCCCAGCTCCAGGAGGAGCTGACCAGCACCGAGAACAAGATCGCGTTCGCCCGTCAGCTCTACAACGACGAGGCAACCCTTTACAACACCAAGCAGATGCAGTTCCCGACCAACCTGGTCGCGGGGCTCGCCAAGGCGTCACCGGCGGAGCTGTGGCAGATCGAGGACGAGTCGGAGCGCGCAGTGCCGAAGGTCGACCTGGGGTTCAATAAGCCACCGGCGGCGTGAACGAACCGAACCTATTCGAGCAGCAGGCCGCGAATCGCCGCCGCTCGACCTGGCTCACGGTGGGGTTCGTCCTCTTCACCGCCTGGGTCGGGTTCGGTGGCGATCTTGCGTTCTATCTCCTGACCCGCGACCTGCCGCCCGACCGCTACCACCACGTGATTCCCTTCATCGGGCTCGCGGCGATGGGGCTCGCCGCGGGCATCGCCTGGTTTTCCTGGCACAACGGCGCTCACCAGGTGCTCAAGGCCGCGGGGGCGTGGGAGCTGATGGAGCCGGCGACGCCCGAGCAGAAGCAGCTGGTCAACGTGGTGGAGGAGATGGCGATCGCGTCGGGCACGCCCAAGCCCAAGATCTGGATCGTGCCCGATCCGGATCCCAACGCCTTCGCGGCCGGGGCCGACCCGATGCGGGCCAACATCGCGGTCACCGAAGGGCTGCTCCAGGCGCTCAATCGGGACGAGCTCCAAGGCGTGATCGCCCACGAGATGGCCCATATCCGGAACTACGACGTGCGGCTGATGACGCTGCTGGCCGGAATGATCGGCGCCATCGTTCTGATGTCCGACTTGATGCGCAACTTTCTCCGGTTCGGCGGCCGGATGGGCGGTCGAGGTGGGTCGCGCGGGGGCGGCAAGAAGGGTGGTAACCCGCTCGGCCTGATCGTGCTCGGCCTCTGGCTGATCACCTTGCTGGTGGCTCCGATCGTCACCCGGCTCCTGGCCATGGCGGTGAGCCGGAAGCGGGAGTTCCTCGCCGACGCCACCGGGGCGCAGCTCACTCGGAATCCGATGGCCCTGGCCAGCGCCCTCGAGAAGCTCGACGCCGCGACGGCGCCGACCCGCTCGATCGCTCGGGGCGCCGCTCACATGTGCATCGTCGATCCGGCCGCCAGCCGGCTGGCGCAGAAGGAGGGCTTCCTGGGCGCCTTCGCCAGCCACCCGGCGATCGCCCAGCGGGTGACCCGGCTCAAGGGCATGGCCTATCAGCAGGCGAAGGCCGTGAGCGCCTGAGCCGCGCCGCCGGCGTGCCGCCACTCGTTCCCCTTGCCGTCGGCGGTCTGCTGGCTCTCCTGGCGCTGGCCGTGCTGTTCCGCCGCTGGCTCCGCCGTAACGCCCGGCAAACGGTGCTCCGGTTCCGGGCCCGGCTCGACCGCTACAAGCTGGAAGACCGCCGGGTGGTGCGCACCTCGTTGCTCGACGACCCCCTCGTCCTCGAGGCGACCCGGCGGCACGTCGAGACCGAGAGGGTCGCGCCGGACCAGGCGCGACGGAAGGTCGAGCGGTACGTCGACGAGATCGTCCCGTTCTTCAAGGTGCTCTCCTACTACAAGCTCGCCTACGGGGTGTCGCGCTTCCTGAGCCGGCTGTTCTACCGGGTGTCGGTGGACTACGAGGACGAGGAGCGCATCCGGACTCTCCCCCGTCGCGACGTGGTGGTTTACCTCGTGAATCACCGCTCGAACATGGACTACGTCGTGCTGGTCTACGTGCTGGCGGGCCTGGTGAGCATCAGTTGGGCGGTGGGTGAGTGGGCCCGGACCTGGCCGCTGGAGTACCTCTTCAAGACCTGCGGGGGGTATTTCGTGCGACGCCGGTTCCGGGAGCCGCTCTACCACGTGGTCCTGGAGCGGTACGTGCAGCTGATCACCCGCAACCGGGTTACCCAGGGCATCTTTCCCGAAGGCGGCCTCACCCGCGACGGGACCCTCCGTCCGCCGAAGGTGGGCCTGCTCGACGCGGTGGTCCGCACCATTCGGGACCCGGCCTTCGAGGGCGACGTCTGGCTGGTGCCGATCGGCCTCAACTACGACCGGGTGCTGGAGGATCGATCGCTGACCCGGGAGCTTGTGGTCGGGGACCGGCCGCCCTCACGAGGGGCCCAGCTGTTCGGCGTGCTGGGCTTCGTGGGTGGCAACCTGGTTCGGCTTCTGGTCGGCCAGCGCCGGCGCTACGGGCGAGTGGCGGTCAACGTCGGCGTTCCGGTCTCGGTGCGGGCCTGGTTCGGATCCGGGCGGGCTGGGGTGCTCGACCAGGCCTGGGAGGCCAGGCGTCCAGCCGTCCGGGCGTTGGCCGACGAGCTGATGGCGCGGATCGGCGCGATTCTCCCGGTGACGCCGGTGCCCCTGGTGGCGGCGGCCCTCCTCTCGTTCCAGGCCAGCGTGGTGCCGGTCGCGGCGCTGGGGCCGCGGATCGACCAGCTCCGCCAATGGCTCAGCGCCTTCAACTCCCGGTTGGTCGGCGCCGAGCGCACCTCGGCCGACCTCTGGGACCGGGCCTGGCGAACCCTGCACCGGCGGCGGTGGGTGATGCGCGAAGGAGAGAGTCTGGTAATCCAGCCGGGAGCGCGCCCGCTGCTGGAGTATTACGCCAACAGCATCCGGCACCTGGTCCCCGAGGAGCGCCGTTGGGAACGGAGCCCGACCGCGGGCGACGATCCGTCGCTCCCGCGGCTGGCCCGCGCCTGACTGGCCGGCCTCAGCCCCGCGGTCCGTCGACCGCGCCGACCAGCTCGTCCGCCAAGGTGGCGGGATCGAAGGGGAGTGAGACGACTCGGTCGGCGCCGGCCGCCCGCGCGCCGGTCAGGTCGCCGGAGACCAGGGCCACCAGAGCGTAGCTCCGCTCGGGAGCGGGCGTGAAGCCGGCGAGCGCATCCGCCGGGTCGGCGGAGCCCGCCGCGGACAACACTACCAGCGAGACCCCCAGTCGCTCCGCCCCGGTGGCCAGCTCGCGGGGCGAGCTCACCCGCTCGGCCGTGAACCCGTGGTGGCGGAGTAACAGCGCGGTGAGCCGGGCCACCTCTTCGTCGGCGATCCAGAGCAGGGCCCGACCTCGATGCGGCATCGTCGCGGCGTCCGACGACAGCCGGATCATCCGGAGTCCGGCCAGGTAGTCGTCACTCGCCGCCTGACGGAGCTCGCCGGCCTGGCGGATGATGTCCCGGATCCGGCCCAGGGCGAGCCGCACCGAGTCGAGCGACTCTCGCCGGGCCTCGTCCAAACCGGGATCGGCCAGCAGCAGCTCCACCTCGGCCGAGGCGGTCATCAGCGGGTTGTTGATCTCGTGGTGCAGCGTGACCGTCATCTCGCCGATCGCCGCCAGCCGCTCGGCCCGGACCAGCTCTTCCTCTACCGCGGTCTGGGCCTCGCGGAGGGCTCGGTGCCGGCGGGTTCGCTCCACGATCTGGGGCAGGAGGGCCCGGAGGTTGCCGTCCTTGGCGAGGTAGTCCTCGGCGCCGGCCCGAAGCGCGGCCGCCGCCAGGGTCTCGTTGCCCGCGCCGGTCACCATGATGACGGACGGCGGATCGGGCCGGGCGACCAGACGGGGCACCAGGTCGATGCCGGTGGTGTCGGGCAATTGGTGGTCGAGCAGGACCAGGTCGGTGTCGTCCGCCCGCGCCAGCGCTTCCGCGCCCGTGGTCACGGTGGTGATCCGCTGATACCCAGCCGATTGGAGCAGATGTCGAACGATCGCCACCATCGCGGGGTCGTCTTCGACGACGAGGACCCGGAGGGCGGCGGGATCAGCCACGCGAGTCGTCGAGGAAGATCAGAGCCTCTCGGCGGGCGACGACGGCTTGGAGGGCGCGGTGAACCTTCGGGTCGATGACGGTGCCGACCAGGTCGCGGAGCCGCTCGATGGCGAGCTCGGGGACCATCTTTTCCTGGTACGGTCGAGAGGTGGTGAGCGCGTCGTAGATCTCCACCGCGCCGATGATCCGGGCGCCGAGGGGGATCGCTTCGCCGGTCAGACCGTCGGGATAGCCCTTGCCGTCCCACCGCTCGTGGTGGCTTCGGACGATGTCGATGATGTGCTTGAGGTGCGCGAGCGGCGCCAGGATCTGCGATCCGGTGATGGTGTGGTGCTTGACGTGCTCGAACTCCTCGTCCGTCAGCGGACCCTGCTTGTTCAGGATCTCCTCGCGAATCCCGATCTTGCCGATGTCGTGGAGCCGGCCGGCGGTCCGAACCAGCTCCACCTCTTCCTCGTCGAGTCGGAGCTCGGCCGCCACGGTGGCGGCAAGGTCGGCCACCCGGGCGGAGTGGCCGCGGAGGTAGGGATCCTTGGCCTCCAGGGCGTTGACCAGCGCCTCGAGGGTCGCGACGGAGATCCGCTCCAGGTTGGCCCGCTCCATCCGGAGCTCGGCGGTCCGGATGGCGACCTCTTCCTTGAGCCAGTGGTTGATCTGCTGACTCTCGATCATCGTGTCCCGCCGTCGGAGCGCCCGCTGAATGGCGCGGAGCAGGTCGGTGAGGTCGACCGGCTTGGTGAGATAGTCCATGGCCCCCCGCTGCATGCAGAGGGCAGCGCTGGCCGCATCGTTCACCGCGGTGAGCATGAGCACGGCCACGTTGGGCTCGAGCTCGATCACCTTGGGGACGAGATCGACCCCACTGGCGTCCGGGAGCCTGACGTCCAGCAGGACGCACGCGATCTTGTGGCGCTCCAGGGCCTCCAGCGCCTCCACCCCGTCAGCGGCGGTGAAGACCTCGAAGCTCTGTTGCGACAGGAAGCGCTTGAGGGCGCTCCGGATCGGCTCCTCGTCGTCGACCACGAGGACGGTGACCGGACCCTTGTGGCCGCCCGAAAGCGACGGATATGGCGCTGCAGCTGACTCCACGGGAGTCGATCCCACTGGCAGGCTCGCGGTCAGGTCTAAGTGGCGGAATCTGCTGGGTTTGCCCCGGGGCGGCAAGGCTCGGGGTGGGGTTAGCCCACGAAGTCGACCTCGAGTTTGCGGGGCAGGAGGCCGGCCTCGAACCCCCGATCGAGCAGCCGCTGGACCGCCTCCCGGCCCCGGGGCCCGTAGTCGACCGTCCATTGGTTGACGTACATCCCGACGAAGGTGTCGGTCCGTTCGTCGCTGATGCCCCGGTTGAACTGCTTGGCATGGCTCAGCGCGGCCGCCCGATGATCGAGGGCGTACTCGATGCTCGCTTTGAGGTCGCGGGCGATCTGGGCGATCACCTCGGGCCCCAGGTCCCGGCGGACGACGTTGCCGCCGAGGGGGAGGGGGAGGCCGGTTTCCTCGAGCCAGAGGGCGCCGAGGTCGCCCCAGAGATTCAGGCCCAGGTCGGTGTAGGTGAGCTGGCCTTCGTGAATCAGAAGGCCGATCGGGACCTTGCCGGCCAGGACCGCGTCCTCGATCTGGTCGAAGGCCATCACCACCGGCTCGATGTCGGGCTGGAGGAGCTTCAGGGCCAGATACGCCGTGGTCAGGGTGCCCGGCACGGCGACCCGCTGGCCCCGGAGAGCGGCCCGGAGGTCGGTGGGCGCCGGGCCCTTGGACACGAGGCGGGGGCCGTAGCCGTCGCCCATCGACGAGCCGCTGTTCAGCAGGGCGTAGCGGTCGGCGAGATGGGCGTAGGCGTGGATCGACACCGCCGTCACCTCCAGCTCCCCGGCCAGGGCCCGCCGGTTCAAGGACTCGATGTCGGAGAGCTCGTGGACGTACTCGAGATCACCGGTGTCGACGAGCCCTTCGGCCAGGGCGTAGAACATGAAGGCGTCGTCGGAGTCGGGGCTGTGGGCAACGCGAATCAGCATGCGAGTCGGGGGCTGGGGGCTACCGCGTCTGGGCTTCGGCCCGGATCCGGAAATCGTCGATGACCGGCCGGTGTTGGGCGTATTCCTGCCGGCCGGACTTGAGCTCGGCGTCGACGTGGGTCAGGAAGCCCTGGTAGGCCTTGGCCAGCGCCGCCTTGTCGTTCTCGCGCTCGGCCGCCTCACCCCGGACCATGTAGGCAAGCAGGTTGTTGGGCACGTCGGTCAACATCGTGTCCGCGAGGGCCTTGGCCTGGGCCATTTCGCCGACGGCCAGGTAGATCATGGCAGCGTGATAGCGGGCGTCGTCGTCAACCTGGGGCAGCTGCTGGTAGGCGCCGATCGCCATCGGCGCGAACATGGTGACGGTGTCGGTGGCCTGACGCTCGGCCGCGCCCATCACCCGGTCGAAGAGGCGGTCGAACCGCTCTCGGGGGGTCATCTGGCTGATGTCGGGCGCCCGGGCGCTGGTCACGCCCCCGGCGTTCCCGGCGTTCTCCATGTCGGGGACCACCGGCTTGGGGGTGTTGCCGCGGCCGAGGAAATAACCGACCAGGGCCACAGCGAGCAGGGAGGCGACGGCGGCGAAGTACCAGGCGGTCTTTTCGCGCCGGGGCGCGACGCCGGGTCGGTCTTCGGCACCGCAACGATGACAGAAGCGGGCGCCGGGGCTCAGGTCGGCATCGCAGACCCGGCAGCGGCGTCGTCCCACCGGGGTACCGCACTCGGTGCAGAAGTTGCCCGAGGTCGGCGCGCCGCAGTTGGGACACGGGGTGGTAACGGGAGCGGTCATGGGGCCGAAAATCTAGTCCCGACAGGGGGATCGGAGCCAGCGTCCCGTCCGGGCCGCTTGTTTGGCCTCCGTGGGGCCGCTACCATCCAGAGCACTCTCGCGGAGTCCGCCATGACCCAGACGTCGCCCGCAGAGCTCCCCAATCTTCCCGGCGCGCGACACCTCGGCGACTTGGCCCGAGGTGGGGCGGCGTGGCGGGTGTATCTCGAGACCCGAACCGACACCCGGCCGGTCCGCGCCCGGGTGCATTTCGTGGGTGACGACGACGCCTCTCGCTCGACCGGCTGGATCTTCGTCGAGTGGACCGAGGACGATCTGCTCAGACGATTCAACGAGTTCAGCGCCCAGGAGCTGTGGCGGCTGCTCGAGAGCCTCGCCTGACCCGCGCCCAGGGCGCGGTGCCGGGACATGACGCCGTCTCGACTCGCCCCGATCGGAGCGCTGGTCGCCCTTGTTCTCGGCGCCCGGACCGCGGCGGCGCAAACACCTGATTCCAGCTCGGCGCGAATCCGCGCCATCGAGATCCGGACCGACGACGTCTTCCCCGACTCCGAGGCGCACGGGCTGATCCCCGCTCTCGCCAACGGACTCCACTTTACCACCCGGGACGGCATCGTCCGGCGGGAGCTCCTCCTCCGCCCCGGCGACGTGTACGACTCCGCCCGGGTGGCCGAGACCGAGCGCAACCTCCGGGCGCTCCGGGTGTTCCAGCTGGTGCGGATCGACTCGGTCCGGACCGACTCGGGGCTGATTCTCCAGGTCCGGACCCGCGACGCGTTCAGCACCCGAGCCGATGCCCGCCTGAAGCTCTCGGGTGGCAGCACCACCTGGTCGGTGGCCCTGGACGAGCTCAATCTCCTCGGCACCGCCACCCTGCTCGGGGTTCGCTACCGGAAGGAGCCCGACCGGACCGCGGTCCTGACCCAGTTCCAGCGCCAGCGGCTGATCGCCGGTACGGTGGGGATCTCGGCACTCTACGACCGCCGCTCCGACGGGCGGGTGGAATACGCGGCCCTGACCAAGCCGTTCTTCTCGCTCTCCACGCCGATGAGCTGGTACGCGACCGGCGAAGAGCGGGACGAGCGGATCCTTCGGTTCTTCGAGGGCAACCCGGTGGCGCGGGATACCCTGTCCCGGCGGTTCTGGCTCGGGTCGGCCGGGGTGTCGTTCGCGCCGATTGCGAGTCCCAGGGGCTATGTCCGGTGGGGCGTGGCGGGCCAGATTCGCCGCGACGACTACGCCGTGGAGCGAGTCCGCGACACGCTGGCCCACACCCTGACCGGGGCGGTCGGCGCCTACCTCCAGTGGCGGTCGGCGCGCTTTCTGGTCAGCGAGGGGTTCGCCGGCTTCGGGCGGCAGGAGGACATCGACCTGAGCACCCTGGTGCACGTCGGCGTCTACCTCACGCCCCGGGCATTCGGGTATGCCGAGGATGGGGTGGTGCCCAACGTCGTCCTGGGGACCGGAATCGGCTGGCGGGGCGGCTTCGCCCGGCTCAATGCCTCGGCGCTGGGACGGTTCACGAGCGCCGGGCTCGACTCCGGGTCGGTCAGCGTCGGCGGGATGGCGGTGATCAAGCCGAATCCTCGGAACATGGTGGTCTTCCACGCCTCCCACGGATGGCAGCGGCGCCCGGCGCCGGGGGCCGAGTTCGATCTCGGGCTGGACGTCGGCCCACGGGGGTTCAACGCCCACGCCTTCACCGGCGACCGGGCCTTCCTGCTCACGACCGAGTATCGCTACACCCTGACTGACAACCTGCTCCGCTCGGCGGGGCTCGGCCTGGCGGCGTTCGCGGACTACGGAGGGGCCTGGTATCATGGCTCGCCCCGGAGGACCGGCTACTCGGTGGGGGTGGGGCTCCGGTTCGGCCTCACCATCGCCTCGGGGCTCGAGCCGGTTCGGGTGGACCTGGCCCGGATCGGCGGCGATGGCATCGGCCGGCCGCGATGGGAGCTCGCCATCGGGAAGGGCTTCGTCTTCAACACCTCGGGGCGGCTGAATCGCTAGCCCGGAGCCGGGTCAGCGGTGGTAGGGAGCCAGCAGCTGGCGCCAGTTGTCGCGAAGGCGCTGGTATTCCGCCGGGCAGCGGTCGCGCCGCTGGACCGGGAGCCAGCCGTCCTCGACTACCTCCGGGTACTTCGACGGGTCACGTCCGTATATCAGGCAGAGGATGTTGTACACCCGCTGGATGTCGAGCGCGTGATCGTCGGCGAACGCCAGGGTGTCGAGCGGGTTGGCGTGCGCGTTGGTGGCCAGCCAGCCCACCGCGCCGAAGGCGAGCGAGTCGCCGGTGGCGCCCTCGTCGAGGAGGAGCAGGGTGGCCAGCTGATCGGCGGCGTCTTCCTCCCGACCCGTGGTGGGCAGGTCGAGCACGTCGATCAGGGCGTGCGCGGTCTCGTGCATGAGCGCAAACACGATCGTCCCCGCCACGAGATACTCGCCCCCGGTCTCGGAGCCGAACTGCTCGCCGAGGCTCTCGAACAGCTCGTAGCAGAGGGTGACCCGGCGGGTGATCGGGTCGTACGACGCGTTCGGTTCCTCGCAGTGCGAGGTCGCCAGGGTGATGTCCTTCGGGATTCGGAGCGAGTCGTTGAGCCGGATGGCAACGGTGTCCAGGAACTGGTTGGTGACCAACCGATCACGGAATTCGGCGAATTCCGCCGTCGCCGGTCCGTAGGTGGCCCGAAACCGGCCGCCTTCCTCGCCGGTATCGGGTCCGCTGGCGCGGCAGGCCGCGACGGCCGTGATGATCAGTATCCACCAGCTCGAACGATGCATCGATCCCGATCTCGCCTCTGTCTCGCGGGGGGCGGCGATCTCGGGCCCGCTGCCCGACCGATTCTCCGCCACCGGTCACCGCCCCAAATCTATCCGGGCCCGCTCTTGCCCCCGGTGACGGCGGGCTCCACCTTTCATCCAGTTTGCAACCACCATGCCTGACGACGCCTCCCCGAACGACCCGACGGCCGCCGACCCGGCGGCATCCCAGCCCCGGGCCGAGCCGCGCCCGCCCCGGCGACACGTTCCGTGGCGGTGGGTGCTGGCCCTCGTTCTCCTGACCCCGCTGGTCGCCGGGTCCCTGTACACCTGGCTGGTGCTGACCTGGAGCTATTCCGACGGGGACCGAGCGGGCATCGTCCAGAAGTTCTCCCACAAAGGCTGGCTCTGTAAGACCTGGGAGGGTGAGCTGGCCATGCCTACCTACCCCGGGGTGCCGCCCCAGATCTGGGAGTTCTCGGTTCGGGATGCCGTGGTGGCGAGGCAGATCAATGAGGCGCTGGGCCGGAAGGTGGCGCTCCACTACACCGAGCACCGTGGGGTGCCGACCACCTGCTTCGGCTTGACTCACTATTTCGTCGACGGCCTTCGGTTGGTCCCGGCCGACTCGCAGTAGTCGTCGTCCTCGTTCCGCCCCTACCCCCCATGGTCATGAAGGCTCTTCTGCTCGCGTTCCTGCTCGCCGTTCCGTCCGTCGTCCGGGCTCAGCACGCATTCAACCCCGACGGGCCGTTCGATTCCGCGGTGCCGACCCCGGCGTCGGTGCTCGGCTACTCGGTGGGGGAGCGCTTCACCCCGCATGCTCTGCTGATGCGCTATCTCGAGCGGGTGGCGGCGACCAGTCGGCGGGTCCGGCTCGATACCGTGGCGACGACGTTCGAAGGCCGCGAGGTGATGCTGGTGGTGGTGACGAGCGAAGCGAACCAGGGCCGGCTGGAGGCCATTCGTCACGACGCCGGCCTGGTCGCCAACCCGGTGGGGGCGCCGGAGGGGGAGGTGGCGGCCGCCGCCGCCCGTCTCCCGGCGATCGTCTGGCTGGGCTTCTCGATTCACGGCGGCGAAGCCTCGGGGGTGGAGGCGGGGATCGCGCTCCTCTATCAGCTGGCCGCCGGTCGCGACGACCTGACCCGGATGGTCCTCGACAGCACCGTGGTGTTGATCGATCCGGCCCAGAATCCCGACGGGCACGAGCGCCACGTCCAGGACGTGATCCGGGCCCGGGGCGCCTGGGGCGTGCCGACCGATCCGCTCGCGATGATCCACCAGGGAACCTGGCCCGGGGCGCGGACCAGCCACTACGACTTCGATCTCAATCGGGACTGGTTCATCCAGTCACACCCGGAGACCCGCGGCCGGGTTCGGACCTTCCTCCGCTGGTGGCCCCAGGTCGCGGTGGATCTCCATGAGCAGGGCAGCGAGGCGAGCTACTTCTTCGCCCCGCCGATGGAGCCCATCAACCCCAACGTGCACCAGACCATCCTCAAGTGGTGGGACATCTTCGCCGCCTCGAACGCCCGGGCCTTCGACGCCCGGGGGTGGCCCTACTTCCGCGCGTGAGGGCTACGACGAGTTTTACCCGGGTTATGGAGTGTCGTGGCCGATCCTCACCGGGGCGGTGGGGATGACCTACGAGCAGGCCTCGAGCCGCGGCGGCGCGATTCTCCGGCGCGACGGAACGGTGCTGACGCTGCACGACGCCGCCCTCCACCACTACACCACCGCCTGGGCCACGCTGGTCACGGCGGCCCGGCGGGCCCGCGAGCGGGTCTCCGACTTCCTGGCCTTCCGGCAAAGCGCCGTCACCGACGCCCTGGCCTCGTCCTTCCGGGCCGTCGCCCTCGAACGGGACCGGGACGGCCGGGCCGACTCGCTGGCCCAGCGGTTGGCCGGGAACGGGATCGCGGTCACCCGGCTCACCACCGACGTGACCGTCCCGGCCACCGGGTACGGCGAGGCCGCCGCGCGCCCGACCCGGCTCCGGGCCGGGACCTACCTGGTGGACCTGGCGCAGCCCGAAGGCCGGCTCGCCAAGGCGCTGCTCGAGCCGGATGCCAAGCTCGACTCGTCGTTCATCGCGGCCGAGCTGGAGAGCCGGCGCACCGGGCAGCCCGACCGGTTCTACGACATCACCGCCTGGTCGTTGCCCTACACCTTCCGGGTTCGGGCCTGGTCGCTGGGGACGATGCCCACCGCCCACGAGCCGGTGGGGTGGATCACGTCCCGGCCGTCGTCGATCGACCGCGCCCGGGCCGCCTACGCGTTCGAGCCGGGCTCCGAGCCGAGCCTCCGGATGCTGGCCGGACTCCTGGCCGGCGGGGTCCGGGTCTGGTTCGCGCCCAAGGCGTTCGCGGTCGGCGGCACCTCCTTTCCGCGGGGCGCGTTCCTGGTCCGGGTGGCGGCGAACCCCGACAGCGTGCACGAGGTGATGAGCCGGGTGGCGACCGAAAGCGGCGCCCGGGTGCAGCCGCTCAATACCGCCGCCGCCGACAGCGGCACCGATCTGGGGAGCAACAGCGTCCGGTTCGTCAAAGCGCCGACGGTGGCGTTGGTCGGGGGCTCGCCAGTGTCGGGGAACGGGTTCGGCTTTGCCTGGTACGCCTTCGATCAGCGCCTCCGGTATCCGGTGACCACGATCGACGCCGACCGCCTCGTCGGCGCCGATCTGAGCGGGTACGACGTCATCGTGCTGCCCACCCTCCAGGCCGGCGCCTTCGCCCGGCTGCTGGGCGACGACGGCCGGGCTCACCTCCGTGAATGGGTCGCCGCCGGCGGGACGTTGGTGACCATCGCGGGAGCCACCGCCTGGCTGGCGAGCGAGCGTTCGGGCATCGGCCGGCTCCGGATCCGGCGCGACTCGGCCTCGGGCGGACAGGCTCCGCTCCCGTCCAACGTGCCCGGCGCGATCGTCCGGGCTACCGTCGATACCCTGTCACGGCTCTCGGCCGGACTCGAGACGGCGGAGCTTGCGGTGATGGCCGACGGCGGCCTGATCCTGGATCCGCCGAAGGATGTCCAACCCGGCGAGGTGGTGGTGGCCTACGAGCCGGCGCCGAGGCTCCGGCTGGCGGGCTATCTCTGGCCCGAAGTGCCAGCCCGGCTTGGGGGTACCCCCTTCCTTTGGACCGAGCGGGTGGGACGGGGCCGGGTCATCGCGTTCGCGGGCGACCCGAACTTTCGGGATCTCTGGCGGGGGCTGCTCCCCCTCTTCGCGAACGCCGTGTTTCTGGGCCCCGGAATGTGAGATCGAACCCCATTCGGGCTCCGTTCCGTAGGGTGTGGAACCGAGCCATATAGCCGGCGCCAAACACCTTGCCATCGATGGGGCGGGATGGCACTTTCCCGGACCCGGCGCCGTAGCCAAGTGGTAAGGCAGAGGTCTGCAAAACCTCCATTCGGCGGTTCGAATCCGCCCGGCGCCTCTCGGACCCCCGCCCCCCGGGGTGTGGTATGATGGATCGCGGTAGCGTAGGACGTTGGGTTTCGAGGGCGCTGGCCCTCGTCGCTCTGCTGGGCGTCCTTCCGAAGTGCTCCCAAGCACAAGACAAGCACGGCACCATCGTCGGGCGGGTGGTAACGTCCACGGATGGAACGCCCGTCGCCGGCGTTCGGGTCACCCTGCTCGGCGCCCGCAAGTCGGTGTCGACCGACTCGCTGGGGCGGTTCACCTTCGAGCGACTGAAGCCCTCCGTCTATCAGCTCGAGGTGGCGCTGATCGGGCTCACGCCCCTGGCCGCGGTCGTCAATCTGTCGGCGGGCGGTACCAAGGAAGTGGAGTTTCGGACCGACGACGCGGGCCAGCTTCTGCCGACGATCTACGTCGACGGCGAGTCGCGCCCGACCTTGATCAAGGTGCTGACCAAGTTCGAGCGGCGTCAGGCGACCGGCACCGGCCGTTTCATTACCCGGGACGACATCCGCCAGCGGAATCCGAGCCGCCTGCTCGATCTGATCCGGTTCCTCCCCGGCGTCCGGACCAACTGCTACGGCCTGACCTGTCAGGTTCGGCTCAACCACGACCCGCGGGACTGCGGGCCCGCGGTGTTCATCGACGACGTCCAGACGACGATGGCCGTGTTGGAAGCCACCAGCCCCAGCTCGGTGCAGGGACTGGAGATCTACCGCGGTCCGTCGGAGACCCCGCCGGAGATCAACGTCGACGCGGCCCGCTGTGGCGGCGCGATCGTGATCTGGACTCGCCGGGGGCTCGCGCCGTAGGGCGCGGAGGGAGGGAACATGCGCACCATCGGTATTGGAGTGATCGCGGCGCTGGCGGCCGGGGCGTTCGGCCCCGGAGCGGTCCAGGCCCAGTCGACCGGAGTGATTCGCGGCGTGCTGCTGACGACCGGGGAGCGTCGGCCGGTCGAAGGTGCGCGGATCTCGCTGGTCGGCACCACCGTCGCGACCCGGACCGGTGCCACGGGGGGCTTCGAGTTCACCGGGCTCGAGGCCGGCCGCTACCTGATCCGGGTGGCGGCGATCGGGTATGCGACGGTCACCACCCCGATCGACCTGAAGAGCGGCCAGACCATGGACCTCGAGTTCAACACCGAGGCCGAGGCGGTCAACCTCCCCGAGGTCACGGTGGAAGGCGAGGCGACCAACGGGCCGATGGACTGGCTCCGCCGAAAGAGCGAAGGCCGGGGGCGCTACATCGACCGGGCCGAGATCGAGCGGCGGCAGGCGGCGACTCTGCCGGACGTGATGCGGATGGTTCCGGGCGTCCGGGTGGAGTGCCGAAACGGGATGCAGTGCGCGGTCCGGATGACCCGGGCGCCCCGAGGCTGTAACCCGGCCTTCTTCATGGACGGTGTTCCCTCGGACCCGGCGATCGCCTGGCTCACGCCGATCCAGGAAGTCGAGGGGGTGGAGATCTACTCGGGGCCGGCCCAGACGCCTCCCGAGCTCGAGAGCTACCAGGCCCGGTGTGGCGTGATCGTGATCTGGACCCGGACCCCGCCGCCGCGCCGGCCCAAGGAGCCCAAGCCGAAGCCGGCCCCGGACACCACCCGCACAGTGCCACGGGCCGCGGGTCCGCTGGCCTGACCGGAATGGTCCGGCGCCGCTCTGGCGTCGGCCGCGAAACGGAATAACTTGCCCAGCCGGCCGGGTCGGCCCGACCCGGCCGTCCACCCGTCCGTTGGTTTCCGCCGAGGCACGGTGTTCGAGAGGCCGGGGCGCGCTCCGCGCGCTCCGACACGATGCCGGCCCGCTCCCGCTCCCTTGTCTCTCGCCGAGGTGACGCCGGCCCATGCAACTCTACACCAAGATCCTGATTGGCCTCGTGGCGGGGGTTCTCGCCGGGGTTCTCGCCAACGTCCTGGGGATCGAGTCGCTCCAACGGGTCTTCGCGGCGATCGAGCCGTTCGGGACCGGCTGGATCCGGCTCATCACGATGATCGTGATCCCGCTGGTGGTGGCCAGCCTGCTGGTCGGCACGGCGTCGCTCGGTGATCTCCGGAAGGTGGGGCGGATCGGCGGCAAGACGATCGTGTACTACATCCTGACCACCGCGATCGCGGTCACGATCGGTCTGGTGCTCTCGCAGGCGATTCAACCCGGGTCGCGGATCGACCCCGGCACCCGGGATGCGCTGTCGGCGCAGTTCGCGGACCAGGCGGCGGGCGACGTGAGCCTGGCGGCCGAGAAGCCGTCGACGGTGGAGACGCTTGCTCCACATGATCCCGCGGAACCCGATCCAGGCCGCGGCGGAGATGGATCTCCTCCCCCTGATCGTGTTCACCATCATCTTCGGCGCGGCGATCAGCACCGTGCCGGGAGGACCGCCGCCGATCGGTGCTGACCTTCTTCGAGGGGGTCAACGACGCCTCGATGACGGTGATCGACTGGGTGATGAAGCTGGCGCCCTATGCCGTCTTCGCGCTGATCGCGGGGATCGTGTCCCGGTTCGGGCTGGACGTGCTCCGGAGCCTGCTGCTCTATTCGTTGGTGGTGGTTGTGGGCCTGTTGCTCCATCTGGTCATCACCTATGGCCTCGCCCTCCGGTTCCTGGCCCGGCTCAACCCGATCACCTTCCTCAAGCGGATCCGGAACGTTCCGCTGATCGCGTTCTCGACCTCGTCGTCGAACGCGACCCTGCCGATCACCATCGAGACCGCCGAGAAGGAGGTGGGGGTCTCGCCCGAGGTCTCGAGCTTCGTCCTCCCGCTCGGCGCCACGATCAACATGGACGGCACCGCCCTCTACCAGGCGGTCGCCGTGATGTTCATCGCCCAGATCTACGGGATCCCGCTCGGATTCGGGGCGCAGCTGACGGTCGTCCTCACCGCCACGCTGGCGTCGGTCGGGGCGGCCGGGGTGCCGAGCGCGGGCATCATCACCCTGATCATCGTGCTCCAGTCGGTGGGGATGGGTGGGCAGGTGCAGGCGGGCATCGCGCTGATCCTGGGCGTGGACCGGATCCTGGACATGATGCGCACCGCTCTCAACGTGACCGGCGACCTGACCGCCGCGGCCGTGATCGCCCGGAGCGAGGGCGAGTCGCTGGTGCCGCCGCCCAAGGGCGCCCCCGCCGGTTGATCGATCTCCGATCGGGGACTGGCGCCGCCCTCCCGCGGCGCTAGCTTGTAGCGCCGGTTTCGTGGCGGGTTCGCGGGCCGGAGCTCGGCGTTCCCGTCGTCTTCGGCGCCCACCCTGTTCCCCAGCGACCGGCCATCCCGTGACCAGCGAAACCAATCGCGGGGGCATGCCCCTGCACACCAAGATCCTCCTCGGCCTGGTGGCCGGCGTCGTCCTTGGCGTCCTGTCGAACCTGCTCTGGAGCGGTCGTGGCGCCCTCGACTGGACCATCGACACCGTCACCCAGCCGATCGGCCAGATCTTCCTCCGCCTGCTGTTCATGGTGGTGGTGCCCCTGGTCTTCACGTCGGTCTCGCTTGGGGTGGCTTCGCTCGGAGACGTGCGCCGGGTGGGGCGAATCGGGGCCAAGACCCTGCTCTTCTTCCTGGTCACGACCGCCCTGGCGGTGGCGATCGGGCTGACGATCACGAACCTGGTCCGGCCCGGGGACGGGATCGACCCGGCGGTGCAGCAGTCGCTGATGGCCCAGTTCTCCAAGCAGGCGGGCGAGCGGGTGGCGGCGGCCGGACAGACCGGGTTCGGCGTCAACACCTTCGTCAACATCGTGCCCCGGAATCCGGTCGGGTCGGCCGCGAACGGCGACATGCTGGGGCTGATCTTCTTCTCGCTCGTGTTCGGCATCGCGCTCACCCTCATTCCGGTGGAACGGAGCGCGCCCGTGGTCCGGGTACTGGAGGGGATCAGCGACGCGGTCGTGGTGATGATCGGCTTCGCCATGCGGCTGGCCCCGCTGGGCGTGGCCTGCCTGATCTTCTCGGTCACGGCCCGCTTCGGGCTCGACCTGCTCCGGTCGCTCCTGGTCTACGTGCTGACCGTGATCGGGGCCCTGCTGATCCACCAGTTCCTGGTGATCGGTGGGCTGGCGCGGCTCCTGGTAGGCATCGGCCCGCGCCGGTTCTTCGGCGGGGCGCGCGACCTGATGGTCACCGCCTTCTCGACCTCGAGCTCCAACGCCACCCTGCCCACCACGATCCGGACGGCGGAGGCGTTCGGGGTGCCCCGCGAGATCGCCGGGTTCGTGCTTCCGATCGGCGCCACCATGAACATGAACGGCACCGCGCTGTTCGAGGGGATCACGGTGCTCTTCCTGGCCCAGGTCTTCGGGGTCCACCTGAGCCTCGGCACCCAGCTGATCGTGGTCGTGATGGCGGTGATCACCGCCGTGGGCGTGGCCGGGGTGCCGAGCGGGTCGATCCCGCTCCTGGTGATGGTGCTGGGGATGGTCGGGGTGCCGGGCGAGGGGATCGCCCTGATCCTGGGCGTGGACCGGATCCTCGACATGACCCGGACCATGCCCAACGTGACGGGCGATCTCCTGACCAGCCTCTGGGTGGCGAAGAGCGAGGGGCAGCTGCCGGCGGGGCCGCCGGGTTACTGACGCCCCGCCACCGCACCGATCTTGGCCTCGATCCCGCTCAGGAGCGAGGTGTAGGACTGGGCGAACTTCTTGACCCCTTCGTCCTCGAGGAGCCGGGTCACCTCGCCCAGGTCGATGCCTTGGCCGGTCAAGGCCTCGAGCCGGGCCGGCGCGCCGTCGATCTCGAACTGGATTCGGTGGATCGGCTTGCCGTGGTCGCGGTAGGCGTCGAGAGTCTCGGGTGGCATGGTGTTGACGGTGTCGGCCGCGATCAGCGCCTCGACGTAGTAGACGTCGGGGTACTTCGGGTCCTTGGTGCTGGTCGAGGCCCAGAGCGGCCGCTGGGGCCGGGCCCCGGCGTCGGCCAGCGCCGACCACCGATCGGTCCGGAGCAGGTGCTCGAAGGTGGCGTACGCCATCGCCGCGTTGGCGATGGCGATCTTGCCCCGGAGCCCGTGCAGGATCGCCCGATTGGTCGAGCCGGGCGTCCACCTTCCCGTCCACCCGGCTCACGAAGAAGCTCGCGACCGAGGCGAGGTGGCCGATCGGGTCACCCACCGCGACCCGAGCTTCGAGCCCGCCCAGAAACGCCTCGATGACCTCCCGGTAGCGGTCCACCGAAAAGAGCAGGGTCACGTTGACGTTGATCCCGTCGGTCAGCGCCCGGGTGATCGGCCGGAAGACCGGCCTTGGTGCCGGGGATCTTGATCATCGCGTTGGGCCGGTCCAGCTCCTTCCAGAGCCGGCGGGCCTCGGCGATGGTGCCCTCGGTGTCGTGGGCCAGCGTGGGCGACACCTCGAGCGACACGAAGCCGTGGCGGCCGTCGGTCTTCCGGTAGAGCGGGAGGAAGGCGTCGCAGGCGGCCCGCACGTCGTGGATGGCCAAGCGCCTCGAACACCTGGGCGGGGTCTCGGCCGTCGGCCGTGAGCCGGCGGATGTCGGCGTCGTAGTCGGCGCTGGCGGTGATGGCCTTCTCGAAGATGGTCGGGTTGGACGTCATGCCCTGGAGACCGTCCTCGTCGATCAGGCGGGCCAGCTCGCCGGAGGCGACCAGGTCACGGGTTATGAAGTCGAGCCAGGGGCTCTGTCCCAGCTCGCCCAGTCGGATCAGGGGATTGGTGCTCATCAGGACCTCCGCGCGTGCGACCGCCGGACCAGCTCGACGATGCGCTCTGGGGTGAAGCCGAATTCCTGGAAGAGACGCTCGGCCGGGGCCGAGGCGCCGAAGTGGTCGATGCCCAGCGTTTCGCCCTGGTCGCCGACCCAGGTGCGCCACCCGAAGGTGGACGCGGCCTCGACCGACACCCGGCAGCGAACGGCCGGCGGGAGCACCGCGTCCCGGTAGGCCGCCGGCTGCCGCTGGAAGAGCTCCCACGACGGGAGCGAGACCAGGCGGGTGGGAAGGCCGCTCTCGGTGAGGCTCCGCGCGGCGCGGGACGCCAGCTCCACCTCGGACCCGGTGGCGATGACGATTGCCTCGGCCGGCGTGGGCGGGTCGACGACGACGTAGCCGCCGGCCTGGAGCCCGTCGGGGCCGTGCTGGCGCTCGAAGACCGGGATCTTCTGCCGGGTCAGGACCAGGGCCGTGGGCCCGTCGGTCCGTTCCAGGGCCACTCGCCAAGCCTGGGCGGTCTCGCCGGGGTCGGCCGGCCGGATCACGGTCAGGTTGGGGATGGCCCGGAGCATCGCCAGCTGGTCGATCGGCTGGTGGGTGGGGCCGTCTTCACCGAGTCCGATGGAGTCGTGGGTAAAGAGGTAGATCGCCGGCAGGTGCATCAGGCCGGCGAGCCGGATGGCCGGCTTCATGTAGTCGGCGAACACCAGGAACGTGCTCCCATACGGGCGGACCCCGCCGTGGGCCAGCATGCCGTTCATGGTGGAGCCCATCGCGTGCTCGCGGATGCCCCAGTGGATCGTCTGCCCGGCCGAGCCGGGGCCGAAGTCGGCCGCACCCTTGATGCCGGTGCCGGTGCTGCCGGCCAGATCGGCGGAGCCGCCGACGAGGTTGGGGAGCACATCGGCGAGGGGAACCAGCGTCTTCTGCGACGCCTGTCGGGTGGCCAGCACGTCCTTGGGGCCGAACGCCGGCAGGACGGCATCCCAGTCGGTCGGTGAGGCGTCCCTCGAGCCACGCGTCCAGCTCGGCCGCGGCGTCGGGGTGCTCGGCCCGGTACGCCTCGAGGCGCTGGTTCCACTCGGCCACCCGGGCTTCGCCCCGGGTCCGGCAGGCGCCCATGTCGGCGCGCGCCTCGTCGGGGACATAGAAGGTCTTGGCGGGCCAGCCCATGATCTCCTTGGTGCGGGCCACCTCTTCGCTTGCCCAGGGGAGCGCCGTGCGCTCCGGGCGTGTCCCGTTTGGTGGGCGCCGGGTCCCCGATGATGGTCCGCATCACGATCAAGGTCGGACGCTGAGTTTGGGCCCGGGCTGCGGCCAGCGCGGCGTCGATCGCGGCCAGGTCGTTGCCGTCGCTCAAGCGGAGCACGTGCCACCCGTAGGCCTCGAACCGGCGTCCCACATCCTCGCTGAAGGAGAGGGAGGTGGACCCGTCGATGGTGATGTGGTTGTTGTCGTAGACCACCGCCAGCTTGCCGAGGCGGAGGTGGCCGGCCAGGGACGCCGCCTCGCTGGCGACGCCCTCCATCAGGTCGCCGTCGCTCGCGAACACCCAGGTCCGGTGGTCGATCAGCTCGTGGCCCGGCCGGTTGAACCGCTCCGCGAGGAACCGCTCCGCCATGGCCATCCCGACGGCATTACCGAGCCCCTGTCCCAGAGGGCCGGTCGTGGTCTCGACGCCGGCCGTGTGCCCGCGCTCGGGGTGTCCGGGCGTTTTCGAGCCCCACTGCCGGAAGGCCTTCAGCTCCTCGAGCGGGAGGTCGTATCCGGTGAGGTGGAGCAACGAGTAGAGCAACATCGACGCGTGGCCGCACGAGAGGACGAACCGGTCGCGGTTGGCCCAGCCGGGCTCTGACGGGGCGTGCTCGAGGAAGCGGGTCCAGAGGACGTATCCGGCCGGCGCGAGCGCCATGGGGGTTCCGGGGTGGCCGGAGTTGGCGGCCTCCACGGCATCCATGGCAAGGGTGCGGATGGTATTGATCGCGAGCCAGGCGGTGGCGTCGGCGGTGGCGGTGGGGCTGGTGGGAGAAGCGGCTGGAACCGACAGGGCGCGCTCCTTTCCTCGGTTGGGGTGGAACGGCGGGACGCTTCCGAAGGATAACAGGCGGGAAAGGGCGCCGCAGGGTCGTCCCTGTCCTTTCCAGCCCTGGTCGCTTAGCTTTACGGCGTATGTTCGGAGTGAATCAATAGAGTGGGTAGAAGCCCTCGTCCGCGCCGCCGCGGAGTCACCGCGGCCCCGCAAGTCTCCAAGACTCTTCGCCGTACCGGCAGCCGCTCGTACCAGGCCCATCGTGACGCACTGATGGAGGTGCACGGGCCCGTGTGCGCGTACTGCGGGTTGACCTATCGGCTCGAAGAGATCACGCTGGATCATGTCCAGCCCCGCCGGGGCAAGTCGGCCTACGACCGCCCCGACAACCTCGTCCTCGCCTGCAAGACCTGCAACGCCGCCAAGGCGGACATGCCGTTCCTCGGGTTCATCCTGGCCCGCCGATCGCGGGGCGTGTTCCTGCTCCACTATGGCGAGCACCTCTCCGACGGGATCAAGGAGACGGTGCGGGGGCTGGTCGAAAAGCCCTTGTAGCCGAAGCCGGCCAGCCCCCGGTTCCGGGCATTGCTGGCGCGCATTCGGGCGATCGGCATATTCTATCCGGCGATCCTTGATCGCCCGATATCTTCCAATCCCGCTGCGAAAGCCATGTCCACGATCCAGGAACGGCTCCGGGCTCTGCTGAGTGATCAGTACGCGATCGAGCGGGAGCTCGGCCGGGGCGGCATGGCCACCGTTTTCCTGGCGAAGGACCTGAAGCACGACCGCGACGTCGCAATCAAGGTGCTCCACCCCGAGCTGGCCGCGACGATCGGCGCCGACCGGTTCGAGCGGGAGATCAAGCTCGCCGCCAAGCTCCAGCATCCGCACATTCTCGGCCTCTACGACTCCGGCGCGGCGGACGGCCTCCTCTACTACGTGATGCCGTTCGTGCAGGGCGAGTCACTCCGCGACCGGCTCGATCGCGAGGGCCAGCTCCCGATCGACGACGCCCTGCAGGTCGCGCTCGAGGTGGCGGACGCCCTCGGCTACGCCCATCAACTGGGGATCGTCCACCGCGACATCAAACCGGAGAACGTGCTCCTGTCCGGCGGTCACGCCCTGGTCGCCGATTTCGGGATCGCTCGAGCCGTGACCGAAGGCGGCGGCCAGAAGCTCACCCAGACCGGGATGGCCGTCGGGACGCCGGTCTACATGGCGCCCGAGCAGGCGGTGGGCGAGACGGTCGGGCCGACGGCCGATCTCTACAGCCTGGGCTGCGTCCTCTACGAGATGCTCGCGGGCGAGCCGCCCTTCACGGCCAAGAGCGCCCAGGCCCTGATGGCGCGCCATGCCATGGAAGCGGTTCCGAGCATCCGGATCGTCCGGAACACGGTGCCCGAGGAGGTCGAGGACGCGATCTTTGCGACGATGGCCAAGGTGCCGGCGGACCGCCCGCAGACGGCGGCGCAGTTCTCCGAGTTCCTGGGGCTTCCGATCGGCGCGACCGCGAGCCGGCGCACCTCCATCCGGGCCACGGCCAGTCGCCGGGTGCCGACCCAGCCGACCTTCGCCGGCTACCGCGGCCGGGACCCCGCTCTGGCGTCGGCCCTGGGTCCTGGGGCTCGCCGCGGTGATCCTCGTGGCCGTTGGGTGGATCGGGTACCGGGCTCCTCCGCCCCAACGCCTCCGCGGCCCGTGCTTCGGCGTTGGGTCTCACCGCTCCGCCCGACCGGGTGGCGGTCCTCTACTTCCGGAACCCCGGCGACAACCCGGAGCTCGCCCCGGTCGCCGACGGACTCACCGAAGGCCTGATTCGGGCGCTCTCCCGGGTTCGGGCGCTGAATGTAGTCTCTCGAAACGGGGTGGAGCTCTACCACGACCGAACGGTGCCGGTCGACAGCATCGCCCGGGCCCTGAGCGCGGGCACCTTGATCGACGGATCGGTCGAGATGGAAGGGAAGGACAAAGTCCGGATCAGCACCCGGCTGCTCGACGGCACCGGCGCCGACTTGAACAAACGAACCAGCGTCGTCATTCCCCGCGACCGGCTCTTCTCGGCCGAGGACTCGGTGGCCCGCGAGGTGTCACGAACGCTCCGGGAGTTTTTGGGCGGCGAGATCGAAGTCCGGGAGGCCCAGGCCGGAACCGAGAACCAGACGGCCTGGACGCTCTACAACCGCGCCGAGCGGATCCGGAAGCGAGCCGACCAGGCGACTGTCGGAGACTCGGTCTGGGTCCAAGCGCTCACCGAGGCCGATACCCTGCTGGCGGCCTCGCAGCGGGAAGACCCGAAGTGGGTGGCGCCGATCGTCCTCCGCGGCGAGATCGCCTACCAGCGGGCCCGGCAGGGCGGCGATCGGGGGCGGCAAACCGACCTGATTCACGCCGGCGAGGCGCTGGCCGAGCAGGCCCTCGGCATCGATCCCCAGAGCGCGCCGGCCCTGGCGCTCCGGGGCGAGCTGCGATTCGCCGGGTGGCGCCTGGCCCAGACGCCCGACCCCGTGGTGCGGGCGGCTCAGCTGGCGGCCGCCCGGAAGGACCTCGAGGCCGCCGTCCGGCTGGACCCGTCGCTCGCCTCGGCCTATGCCCAGTTGAGCTTCGTGTACTATGCGGACGAGTCGGTCGACATCTACGCGGCGCTCCGCGCGGCCCGGAATGCGTACGAGGCGGACGCCTATCTGAGCATGGCCGATCTCATTCTGGAGCGGCTCTTCTGGGCGTCGTACGATACCGACCAGTTCGCCGACGCCGTGAAGTGGTGCAGCGAAGGTCATCGACGGTTCCCCAAGGATGTTCGGTTCGGCGAGTGCCAGCTCTGGAACCTGCTGACTCCCGGCACCCAGCCCGATATCGCCTCAGCCTGGCGGCTCGCCAGCCTGACGGACTCGCTCGCGGACTCCACCGATCGGCGGTTCGAGTCGCATCTGACCCAGCTGATCGTGGGCGGGGTAATCGGGCGGGCGGCCAAAGCGACTCCCGCCGGCCCGGGACACAAGGCCTTGGCAGACAGCGCCGACCGGGTGCTCAAGGGCGCGCGGGCCGGGCTGGATGTCGATCCGCACCAGGAGCTTCCCGGCTACGAGGCGGTGATGCGGACCCAGATGGGTGACTACCCCGAGGCGATCCAGCTTCTCAGGCGATACGTCGCGGTCAACCCGGACCACTCCTTTCAGGTGGGGGGGAACCTCCACTGGTGGTGGCGGGATCTTCGGAACGACCCGGACTTCCAGCAGGTGATGGCCCGCCGGTAAGACCGCACTCCAGGACGGAGTGCCCGTTGGCCTCCCAGGTTGGTGCGGCGTCTCGGAGCCATTTTCTGTTGCGCGGACGCAACAGAACAATTGGGGCCGAACGGCCCTAGCCTGGCTAATGTTCAAGCACTAGACTTGCTACAGCACCTCTCCATCGGCTGAGGGAGTCCCTCTCCGCCGCTTTCATGATCTGCATAGTTGGAAGGTCTATTCCATGGATCGACGCCTGGCCGTCTCCGTTCTGGTCGTTTTGGCAGCTGGCTGCCAAGGCGATGTCCAGAACCCTGCCACCCCTGGCAACGCCCCGTCGTTCGTGATTTCGGACGGTGCCCACGGGCAGGTCGGCAACCCGGACTTCTTCTTCCTTCCGCCCTTGGTACCCAACCCGCGCCACAGTCCGAACTGGTCGCCCGACGGGTTCAACGCCGGCCTCCAGCCGACCGTGACGGTCTGCGCGTTGGATCTGCCTTCGACCGCCCAGGAATCGGACGTCCAGTTCGGAACGCCCTGCCGGTCCGGTGGCTATGCCGTGAGCTTCCCCTTCGTGACCAGCGGCAACGACGGCGTCCGCCTCCATGCGCCCCGGAACGGCGACGAGGACGACGATGCCGACGACGACGGTGACCGCGGTGGCCACTATCACGTCAAGTGGCGGGCTCCCACCTCGAGCGACGCGTTCTACCGAGTCCGGGTCCTGGTGGGCACGACCGTGCTGGGCTTCGCGGACGTTCACTCGGTCACCGGCGGGAAGGACCTCAAGAACGTCAACACCGGCGAGTTCATCGCCCGGAAGGACGGCCAGACGGCCCAGATCAAGTTCCGGATCGAGAACCGGGCGCTCTGCGCCAATCCGGGAGGGACCGACCCCTGTGCCACCGCCGTGGTGAACCTCGGCACCGGCGGCACGGTGTCGGTCGTCACCAATCCGCTGGACGCTCCGAGCGGGGTGGGCTTCCCGCCTCAGAACACTCAGACGCAGCCGGTCACGGTCACGGTGCAGACCTGCCCCGACCTGAACCCCCGCGTCATCGACCTGCCGACCTACGGCGGGTGCCTCCACGTCTCGACCACCCCGCTGCTGGCCCAGCCGCTCGATCCGCCCGCCACGGTGTTCATCTGCGACTATCCGCCCGACGTGTCGGCCTTGCCGCATACCCAGGAGGAGCGGGTGACCCTGCACCGGCTCCGGAGCGACAATGTGGTCGAGGCCGTGCCCCACGGGCAGGCCGACTGCACTCCCCCGGTCGTCGGCGCCTTGGGCCAGCTCCGGGGAGCGGTGCGTTCGCTCGTGCGGGGCGATTGGGGCTCGGCGGGAGAGCAATTGGCCAGCTTGGTCGGCCCCACGCCGTTGATGGCCCTACACCGGGGTGGCGGCGGCTTGGTGGCGGGGTTCAGCGACTTCCAGTTCGCGCTGCCCTGCAAGATGCAGATCACCGCCGGCGACGGGCAGACGGTGCCCGCGGGATCGACCCTCCCCGTCAATCCGACGGTGCTGGTGACCGATCTCGGCGACGAGCCCTGCCCGGGCGCCCGGGTAAGCTTCTCCGGGAACGGCTCGGCCACCCCGGGGACGGTGGTCACCGCCGTCGACGGTCTGGCCAGCACCGCCTGGACCATCGGGACCGGATCGAACCAGCTGATCGCCAGTGGCCGGGGCATCGCCGGGGCCAACGCCGACGGCCCCCGCTCGATCTTCGATCCGTTCATGGCGATCGAGCCCTACTTCAACCCGGCCAACGATCCGGTGCCCAACCCGCTGATGCCGGTGAGCCTCCAGACGGGAACGCAGACCTTCCACGCCACCGGCACCAATACGCTCGTGGCGTACGGCAGCGGTGGGTGGAAGTTCCAGCGCGAGACGACGCCGCCTCCCGGCTGGGAGCAGCCCGGCTACGACGACTCGGCCTACTCGCTTGGGACCGCGGCGTTTGGCAGCCCGAGCGGATGCGCTCTGAACGCCGGGGTCGTGACTGATTGGCCAATCAACCGCGGCATCCTCTTGCGTCGAACGCTGACCCTCCCCACCACGGCGACGCTCCGGATCGCGGTGGCGATCGACAACGACGTCCAGGTGTACCTCGACGGCGTCGACGTCAGCGGTGGGCTCAGGACCCATGACGGATGTCCGACGCTGGACAGCTTCGTCTTCACCGTGAGCGGGGTGTCGGCCGGGAGCCACGTGCTTGCGGTGCGGGGCCTCGATCGAGGCGGGAGCTCGTATCTCGACGTCGAGGTCAAGACGCAGTAAGCCACCGGTACGGCGACCGAACCTGGCGGGCCGGCCCTCTCGGGTCGGCCCGCTTGGGCTTGGTGGGGTGCCGGGCTCGCGAGCCGGACGCCGCTAGTAGCTGTGTGGGTCCAGCCGGACCTTGCCGCGGAAGATCCAGTAGATCATCGCCGTGTAGGCGATCACCAGCGGCAATCCCGACGGCGGCGACCACCAGCATGGTGCGGAGGGTCGCGTCGGAGCTGGCGGAGTTGTAGATCGTCAGGCTCCGCTCGGGATGTGGGTCGGAGAAGACGATGACGGGGAACAGCCCGATCGCCACCAGCGACATCAGCAGGCCGATGGCCGCGCCGGAGGAGAGGAAGGCCCGGAACTCGCGCCCAAGGTGGAGCTCCCGAGGGATGTTCGCCACGGCCAGGATCGTGAGCGCGGGCACCACGAACCAGGCGGGCTGGCCGCGGAATCGCTCGGCCAGGTGGGGCTGATAGAGCAGCGTGGCCACCGTGGTGAAGGCGTAAGCAGAGGATGAAGCCGATCATCAGGGGCTGGACCCAGCGGCGGACCCGGGCCTGCGGGGCGCCCTCCAGTCTTGAGGATCGAGGTAGAGACAGCCGTGCAGGGCGAACAGCGCGATCGTCGTGATCGCCGACCAGCATCGGGTAGGGCCGGAGCAGGCCGAGCAGCCCGATCCGGAGAGTTGTGGTCGGCGTCGAGCGGCACGCCGGCGGCCACGTTGCCGAACGCGAGCCCGACCAGCAGGGCCGCGCCCGCGCTGCCGCCCGCGAACGCGTAGTCCCACCCGCGCCGCCAGGCGGGCGAGGGTCGCTTGCTCCGGAACTCGATGGCGACGGCCCGGAAGATCAGGGTGAGGAGCAGCAGCATGAACGCGGTGTAGAACCCGGAGAAGACGCTGGCGTAGACCTCGGGGAACGCCGCGAACAGCGCGCCCCTCCCGTCCACCAGCCAGACCTCGTTCCCGTCCCAGACCGGCCCGATCGCGTTGATGGCGAGCCGGCGCTCCTCGTCGCCCCGGAGCGCCAGGTGTGCAGGATCCCGACGCCCAGGTCGAAGCCGTCGAGCACGGCGTAGCCGTATCAGATCGCGCCGAGCAGGACGAACCAGATCACCCGGAGTTCGAGGCATCCATCGCTACGCCTCCGCCCGGACGGCGCCGCGCATCGCGGTCGGCGAGCGGCCCGGCGCGCCAGCTTGGCGCCGTCGACCTCATCGGCTCCGGGCCGTGCCGGATCTTGTCGTTCAAGAGGTAGAAGAACACGGCGAGCAACACAGGTAGATCATCGCCGAACATCACCAGCGAGAAGGCCACCTGGCTGGCCGTCGACGTTGGGCGACACCGCCTCGCTGGTCCGGAGCAGGCCCTAGACGATCCAGGGCTGGCGGCCCACCTCGGCCGCCATCCACCCGGCCTCGTTGGCGACCACCGGACCGATCACGCCGAACACGAAGCGCCAGAGGACCGCCCGCCGTTCCAGAGCCGGCCCCGCCACCAGAGGAGCAGCCCCCCGGCCGACCAGGGCGATCAGGCCGACGCCGATCCCGACCATCAGGTGGTAGCTCTGGAACGTCACCTGGACCGGCGGCCGGTCCTCGGCCGGGAATGCCGTCCAGGCCCTGGACCGGCGCCGAGCCGGTCCCGCGTGAGCAGCCAGCTGGTGAGCCCGGAGATTCGGGGCCCGACGGTCGTTGCGTTCGGCCTCGTCGACCCAGCCGAACAGCACCTGATCGCCCGGGGCGCTGGCCGGCCAGTGCGCCCTCGAGCGCGGCGAACTTGGCGGGTTGGTAGCTGGCGACGTCCGGGCCGACCGTCACCGGTGCCGGCGACGCCTGGAGGACGGCGGCGAGGCGGCGACGGGAGCGCCACGCTTATCGACGCCCGCGCGAAGCACGATGGCGCCTTGGAGCAGATACCAGGCGCTCACGCTCAGCACCAGGAAGCTGCCGGCCAGCCAGCGCCCGCCGATCACGTGGGCCAGGCGGGCATCGCCGACGGGTTGAACACCATCGCCCAGAAGCTCGACGATCTCGGCCCGCGGGCCGAGGGGGCCCTCACGAGGTGGAAGCCGGCCGGCGTGTGCATCCACGATCGGCGACCACGATCCAGACGGCGCTGAAGTGGGCTCCCAGCGCGACCAGCAAGGTCGAAGAACGTAGCAGCCGGCGGGGGATCCGGTCCCGACCGAACAGCACCAGAGCCAGGAACCCGACTCGAGGAAGAAGGCGAACATGCCCTCGGCGGCCAGCGCGCGAGCCGAACACGTCGCCGACGAAGCGGGAGTAGGTGGCCCAGTTGGTCCCGAACTGGAACTCCATCGGGATCCCGGTCGCTACCCCGATGGCGAAGGTGAGCCCGAACACCCGGGTCCAGAACCGGGACGCCTGTTCCCAGACGGGCGAGCCGGTCCGCCACCACGCAATCGCGATCACCACCAGCACCGTCCCCAGCCCGATCGACAGCGGCGGGAACAGGTAATGCACCATGAGGGTGAGCGCGAACTGCGCCCGGGAGAGCAGCAGAGCGTCCATGCCGAAACCTAGCCGGGCTTCAGGCGCCCCCGCACGGACTTGATCGAGCCCGGCTCAGCGAGCGAGCGCTTCGGTCACCAGACGGGCCTGCTCGGCGTTATGTGCGTCGTGGTATCCCTCGGCGGGGCTGGCCCGGCCCGGTCGGCCGACGTAGCGAAGGGTTGCGTCGCCGGGGAGCAGCTGAGCCAGGCGGGCCTCCATGAAGGACCAGGCCCCCATGTTCCGCGGCTCCTCCTGGCACCAGACCACCTCACGGGCGGCGGGATACTCCCGGAGCACGTCCAGCAACTCCTCTTCCGGGAACGAGTAGAGCCGCTCGATCCGGATCAGGGCCGGCCGTCCGGTCTCCATCTGCTCGGCGCCCGAGAGGAGGTCGTAGTAGACCTTGCCCGAGCAGAGCACGATTCGGCGGATCTCGTCGGCCCGCCCCCGGGCGTGGGCGTCGTCGAGGACAGGATGGAATTCCCCGCTGGTCAGGTCGCTGAGCCGGCCGTTGGCCATCGGGAGCCGGAGCAGGCTCTTGGGCGTGAACACCACGAGCGGCCGCTGCCGGCTCCGGCGGGCCTGGCGACGGAGCAGGTGGAAGTACTGAGCCGCCGTGGTGCAGTTCGCGATCCTGATGTTGCCCTCGGCGGCGATTTGGAGGAACCGCTCCAACCTGGCGCTCGAGTGCTCGGGCCCCTGGCCCTCGTACCCGTGCGGGAGGAGCAGGGTGAGCCGCGAGGTGACGCCCCACTTGGCCCAGCCGGCCGCGATGAACTGATCGACGATCACCTGGGCGCTGTTGATGAAGTCGCCGAACTGCGCCTCCCAGATCACCAGTGTTTCGGTAGCGGCGGTGCTGTATCCGTATTCGAAGCCCAGCGTCGCCAGCTCCGAGAGCGGGCTGTTGTGCACCTCGAACGAGGCCTGCGCCCCCGGGAGCCGCTGCATCGGACAGACGTGCTCGCCGGTGACGGCGTCGTGCAGCACCACGTGCCGGTGGCTGAAGGTGCCGCGCTCGGTATCCTGACCGGTCAACCGGATCGGAATCCCCTCCACCAGGAGCGAGCTCATCGCCAGGGCTTCGGCGTGCCCCCAGTCGATGCCGCCCTCGGGGCCGAGCGCCGCTCGCCGCCGCTCCAGTTGGCGTTTGAGCTTCGGGTGGACGGTGAACCCGTCGGGGAAGGTCAGCAGCTGTTCGTTCAGCGCCTCGAGGGTTTCGGCCGGCACCGCCGTGGGCGGATGATCGGTACGAATGATCCGGGCCGGCGCCGGGTCGGCCGGCGGGGCGTGGGCCAGCGATGCTTTGAAGCCCTGCTGGAGCTCGACCAGATGCTGGTAGGCGGCGTCGTACTGGGCGGCGCCCGCGTCCGGGGCGAGCACCCCGTCGGCGGCGAGCGTCTCGGCGTACAGCTGGCGAACGGTCGGGTGGCTCTTGATCCGCTCGTACATGAGCGGCTGGGTGTAGGCCGGCTCGTCGCCCTCGTTGTGACCGTGACGGCGGTAGCCGACCAGGTCGATCAGCACGTCGTTGGCGAACTTCTCTCGATACATCATCGCCAGCCGGACCGCGGCCAGGCAGGCCTCGGCGTCGTCGGCGTTGACGTGGACGATCGGAATGTCGAAGCCCTTGGCCAGGTCGCTGGCGTAGCGGGTGGACCGGGCGTCGTCGCAATCGGTGGTGAAGCCCACCTGGTTGTTGGCGATGACGTGGATGGTGCCACCGGTCCGGTAGCCGAGCAGGGAGCCCAGGTTGAGGGTCTCCTGGACCACGCCCTGGCCGGCGAACGCGGCGTCGCCGTGGACCACCACGGGCAGGGCGGCCGAGGGATCGTGATAGCCGTTGCCGGTGGTGCGGAGGGTCTGCCGGGCCCGAGCCCGGCCGTCGACCACGGGGCCGACGAACTCCAGGTGGCTCGGGTTGTTCGCCAGGGTGATCGCCACCGAGCGGCCGGATGGCGTCTGCACCGCGCCCTCGGCGCCCTGATGGTACTTCACGTCGCCGGTGCCCTCGTCCTCGCCTTCCTTGCCGGGCTTCTTGCCCTCGAACTCGGAGAAGATCGTGACGTAGGGGCGGCCGAGGTTGTGGGCCAGCACGCTGAGGCGGCCTCGGTGGGCCATGCCCAGGACCATCTCCCGGGCCCCCTGGTCACCGGCGAGCGCGACGGTCAGGTCGAGCATCGGAACCAGCAGGTCGAGCCCCTCGATGGAGAACCGCTTCTGCCCCAGATAGGCTTTGTGGAGAAACCGCTCGAACGACTCCACCTGGACCAGCCGTTGGTAGAGCGCCACCCGCTCTTCGGTCGAGAGCGGAGTCCGGTGGGCGCCCGACTCGATCTGGGCCCGGAGCCAGACCCGTTCCTCGTGGCTGGCGATGTGCTCGACCTCGTAAGCCATGGTGCCGCAGTAGGTGGCCTGAAGGGCGGGGAGCGCATCGGCCAGGGTCGGGCCGGGCACCGCGATCCGGAGGACGCTCGCGGGAATTCGGGCCATGACTTCCGGCGTGAGGCCGAGGAGGTCGGGATCGAGCGCGGGGTCGCCGATCGGCGGGCTGCCCAGCGGGTCGAGGTGCGCGGCGAGGTGCCCGTGGGTCCGGAACGCCTTGACCAGCGCCATCGCGGCGGCCACCTGGGCCAGGTCCTCGGTGGAGGCCGGGGCCGTCGCCAGCGTCGTGGTGAGCGGGGGCGAGCCCGGCATCGGAATCGCCACGCTGGGGCGGGGAGCCCGGAGGGCGCCGCCGGGCTGCCCGATTCCCAGGTCGGCTGCGATGCCCTGGAACTCCTCCTCGTCGGTGAGGAGGTCCTCCAGGGTCCGGAGGAGCTCCCCGGACTCGGCGCCCTGGATCACCCGGTGGTCGTAGGTGCTGGTGAGCATCATGACCTTGCCCACCCCGAGCTGGGCGATCCGTTCCTTGCCGAACCCGGCGTATTCGGGTGGGTAGCCGATCGACCCCACCGCGATGATGCTGGCCTGACCCGCCATCAGGCGGGGCACCGAGGCCACGGTGCCGAGCCCGCCGGGGTTGGTCAGGGTGACGGTGGCACCGACGAAGTCGTCCGGCATCGAGCTTGTTGGTCCGGGCCCGCTCGACCAACGACTCATACGCCCTGTGGAACTCGGCGAAGCTCGATGCCCTCGGCATGCTTGAGCACCGGGACCACCAGCCCGCGCGAGCCGTCCTTCCGCTCCATGTCGACCGCGAGGCCGAGGTGCACGCCCGTGGGTGTGACCCGGAAGGGCGCCCGGTCGATGAGCTGGAAGGTGTGGGTCAGGGCGGGGTGGCGGATCAGCGCCCGGACCAGGGCATAGCCGATCAGGTGGGTGAACGAGAGTTTCTCGGCGCGGCCAGCGGCCTTCAAGGCCGTGTTGAGCGAGGCGCGTTCGGCTTCCAGCACCCGGACCGGGATTTCCCGGAACGTGGTGGCGGTGGGGACCGAGAGGCTCTCGTTCATGTTGGCCGCGAGACGCGCGGCCGGACCCTTGATCAGGGTCGCGTTGGGCGGCGCCGCCTCGGCGGCGGCCTTGCCCGTCCCGTTGCCGGTGGGGGCGGCCGCGCCGTTGCCCGAGGTGGGCGGGGCGGGCGGCGGCGCTTCGCCGACCCGCCCCGCCTCGAAGAGGCGCCGCCACTCCGGAGCGACGGTGCTCGGGTCTTTGAGAAAGTCTTCGTACAGCGCTTGCGCGAACCCGGCGTTGGCGGTCTCGAAGACGTTGGGATCCTGGAATGCGTCCGTCATGCCCTGTGTTCCCTTGCCAAGTCCTTGCAAGATAACCGTTCCCGCGGGCCCGACCGCCGCGACAACGGCTCGACCCGGTCCGGATTATCGGTCGGGGGAGCCTGGATCCGGACTCGCGGCTGGCCGAGCGTGGGGCACCGACGCCAGGAAATGCTCGAACCGCTGAATCTCCTCCCGGTGCCGGGTCTCGTCCCAACCGAGCTCCCGGGCCATGATTGACGCGACCGTGGGGATGGCCGCCACCCCGGCGTCCGGCGTTTCGTAGACCAGCGCCAAGCGGCGCACCATCACGTCGTCCAGCCGCCGAGCGAATTCCCTCCGCACCGCGAAGACGACCTCCGCGCCGATGGCGCCGTGGTGGGGGTGGACCGGCTCGGAGAGCTCCGCGAGCTCGGCCGCGAGGGCGTAGAAGGTCGGGGTCTCGTCTCCATATTGCCCCACCAGGTGGGCGACGGTCGCCTCGGAGAGACCCCGGCCCACGCCCTGGGCAAAGACCCGCCCCCGATCGAACCGACCTCCGCCCGGAAGGGTCTCCTGCGCACTCGGCTCGGTGCCGGGCTTGGCGGGGCGGAGCTTCCGGTCCGGGTCGAGCGCCTGGTCGACCCGGTTCACCACCTCCACCGCCATCCGCCGGTAGGTGGTGAGCTTGCCGCCGGCCACGCTGATCATCCCGCCCGAACCCACCTCGACTCGGTGCTCGCGTGAGGTGGCGTCCGGACCGCGGGCGTCGGCCGCCGCAATGAGGGGCCGAAGGCCGGCCCAGCTCATGGTTACGTCTTCGGGGCCGAGGCGGGCGCCGGGAAAGAGCGCGTTGGCTGAGCGGAGGAGGTAGAGGACATCCTCGTCGGTCGGGGCCACGCCTTCGGGGTCCACCGAGTCGTCCGTGTCGGTCGTGCCGATGTAGGACCGGTCGCCCCAGGGGAGGACGAACATCACCCGCCCGTCGACCGGGCTCAAGAAGGTGATGGCGTGATGGTGGCCGAGCCGGGCCCGAGGGACCATGACGTGGGCCCCCCGGGTAGGGCGGAGCAGCGGGGTGGCGCCGGGGTCTTCCATGCCCCGGAGGAGGTCGCACCAGGGGCCGGTCGCGTTGACGATGGCCCGGGCCGTGATCGTGGCCTGGGCGCCGGTGAGCTGATCCTCGATCACGGCGCTGGTGATCCGACCGTCGACCCGCTCGAGGGCGGTCACACAGGCATAGTTGGCGACCAGGGCCCCGTGATCCACCGCCGACCGGATGGTCGCCAGGGTGAGCCGGGCGTCGTCGCATTGGGCATCCCAGTAGAGCGCCCCGCCCTTGAGGCCGCGATCGCGGAGCAGTGGCTCCTGGTCGAGGACGGCTCGCTTGCCCAGAGTCCGGTGGCGGCGCACATTACCGCCCAGCGCGAGGATATCGTACACGATCAGGCCGGCTTGGAGCTCGAGGCGGGACACCCGGTCGCTGGCGAAGATGGGGAAGAGGAATTCCAGGGGACGCACCAGATGGGGCGCCAGACGGAGCAGAATGCTCCGCTCGGTCAGGGATTCCCGTACCAGATGCCACTCCCGGTGCTCGAGATAGCGTAGCCCGCCGTGGATGAGACGGCTCGAACGGGAGCTCGTGCCCCAGGCAAAGTCGTGGCGATCGACCAGGGCCACGGATCGGCCGCGGAGGGCCGCCTCCCGGGCGATGCCGGCGCCGGTCACGCCGCCACCGATGACGAGGACGTCGAGCGGGCGGTTGGCGAGGTCCCAGATCGTCGCCCTTACGGAAGGATTCATCTCTGTCGACTGATTCTCCGGGCTCCGAGGCGGGCTTCGAGCAGCGCCCGAGCTACTGGTTCATCTGGCACGCGGCCCGAATCACTCCGGGCACGCGGGTGCTGGACTTGGCCTGCGGGAGCGGCCGCCATGCCTTGGCGGCGGCCGAGCGCGGCGCGAGCGTCGTAGCGGTAGACCGCGATCGGGCCAAGCTTGACGCCGCCCGCTCCGAGGCGTCCCGCCGCTCGCTCCCGATCGAGTGGGTCGAGGCGGATCTCGAGCGCACCTGGCCTGATTTCGGGACCTTCGACGTCGTGCTGGTGTTCAACTATCTCGATCGGGCCCGGATCCGCCAGGTCGTCGACCAAGTCCGTCCCGGCGGCCTGCTCCTTCTCGAGACCTATCTCGAGATTCAGCGGCAGCTGGGGTGGGGTCCCGCGCGTGACGAGCACCTGCTCCGCACCGGCGAGCTGGCCACGCTGGTCGCCCCGCTCGCCGTGATCCACGGCCGAGAAGCGTTCGAACCCGCCGACAATGCCCAATGGGCCGCGCTCGGCAGCGTACTCGCTCAACGAAGAAAGTAACCGATGGCCAGTTCGCGCGAACGCCAGCCCGTGATCGTCGCTGGCCTTCGTACGCCCTTCGCCCGGGCCGGTACCGTGCTCCGGGAGGCTTCGGGCGTCGCCCTCGCCCGATTCGCCACCCGCGAACTCATGGCCCGCTCGGGCCTCGACGGCCGCGAGGTCGACCAGGTGATCTTCGGCCAGGTGGTGCCGTCCGTGCTGGCGCCCAACGTCGCCCGCGAGGTGAGCCTCCTCCCGCAATTCCCCAAGACGGTCCCGGCTTACACCCTCAATCGAGCCTGTGCCTCGGCCGCGCAGGCGGTGACCTCGGCCGCGGATCAGATCGTGCTCGGGCACGCCGACACCGTTATTGCTGGCGGGGTGGAAGTGCTCTCCGACGTCCCCATCCTCCATTCCCGGCGGATGAGCGAGATCCTGGTGGCGGCGAGCCGAGCCAAGACGCTGGCGCAGCGGCTCGCGACCTTCGCCCGGATCCGACCGCGTGACCTGATCCCGGTCACTCCCGCCATCGCGGAGCCCTCGACCGGCGAAACCATGGGGCAGTCGGCCGAGAAGATGGCCAAGGAGAACCACATCTCGCGGGAGGCACAGGATCGCTTGGCCCTGATGAGCCACCAGCGGGCCGCGGCCGGGACCGCCGACGGGCGGCTCACGGCCGAGATCGCGCCCTGGTTCGGCGGCCGAGGGATGGACGAGATCGTCATCACCGACAACGGGATCCGGACCGACACCAGTCTGGAGAAGCTGGCCGAGCTCCGGCCGGCCTTCGACCGGAAGTACGGGACCGTCACCGCCGGGAACTCGTCGCCGCTCACCGACGGCGCGGCCGCGGTCATCGTGATGGCGCGGGGCAAGGCCGAGGCGTTGGGGCTGCCGGTGCTGGCGGCGGTCCGGAGCTACGCGGTGACTGCCGTGGATCCCGGCTGGCAGCTGCTGATGGGGCCGGTCTTCGCGGTGCCCGAGGCGCTCGACCGGGCCCGGATTACCTGGAAGGACCTCGGCTTGGTCGAAATCCACGAGGCGTTCGCCGCCCAGGTGCTCTCGAACGTCGAGGCCTGGGGCTCGAAGGCGTGGGCGGATCGGCTCGGGCGGTCGGCGCCGACCGGCGAGGTGAACTGGGAGGTAACCAACGTGACCGGCGGCTCGATTGCGATCGGGCATCCTTTCGGCGCGACCGGCGCCCGCCTGGTCACCACCCTCGCCAACGAGATGACCCGGCGGGACGTAGAGTTCGGCCTGATCTCGATCTGTGCCCAGGGCGGGATGGGGTTCGCGCTCGTGCTGGAGCGGAGCTGATGGCCGAGCGGCGCATGACGGTTCGCTCCGCCGGCCCCGGGATCGCGGTGGTCGTGCTCGACGTGCCGGGTGAGGCGGTCAACACCTTTGGTCCGCCGGCCGTGGCGGAGTTCGAGGCGGTCCTGACGACGCTCCGGGACGATTCGGCGGTCCGGGGGGTGGTGCTGATCTCGGGCAAGCCGGACAGCTTCATCGCCGGCGCGGACATCAACGAGTTCACCAGGATCGCCACCGCGGCCGACGGCGAGGCGATGAGCGCCGCCGGGCACGCCTTCCTGGACCGGGTGGCCCGCTTCCCGAAGCCGATCGTCTCCGCCATCCATGGCACCTGCCTCGGCCTGGGGCTCGAGCTCTCGCTGGCGTGCCACTATCGGGTGGCCACCGACCATCCCAAGACCCAGCTCGGTCTCCCCGAGATTCAGCTGGGCATCCTGCCCGGCGCGGGCGGCTCGAACCGCCTGCCCCGGACGATCGGGCTTCGGGCGGCGCTCGACATCATCCTCGCCGGTAAGAGCGAGCGGGCCCAGAAGGCTCATCGCCTGGGGATGGTCGACGAACTGGTCCCGCCTCCGATCCTCGAGGAGATCGCGGTCAAGGCGGCCGACCGGCTGGCTCGCGAAGGGCCGCCCCGCCGGACGCCGAAGGGCGGGTGGCAAGGGGCGTTCCTGGACCGGACCGCTCTGGGCCGGGCCATCGTGTACCGGACCGCCCGGAAGCAGGTGATGAAACGGACCCGCGGCCACTACCCGGCGCCGCTTCGGGCGCTCGACGTGGTGAGGACGGGGCTGGCGCGGGGGATGAAGGCCGGCCTCGCGGCCGAAGCTCGCGCCTTCGGCGAGCTGGCGGTCACGCCGGTCTCGCGCGAGTTGGTCCGGATCTTCTTCGCCACGACCGCGCTGAAGAAGGACGACGGGGTCTCCCCCGGCGCCGGCACGGCCCGGGAGGTCCGCCGGCTCGGCGTCGTCGGGGCCGGGTTCATGGGCTCGGCCATCGCCGGCACCGCGGTGACGACCGCGGGGGTGGAGGTGCGGCTCAAGGACGCCGACCTGGTCCGGGTGGGTCGAGGGGTCAAGGGGGCCCTCGACCTGGTGGACGGACGGCTCAAGCGGAAGCGGATCACTCGGTTCGAGCAGGCCCGCCTCGCGGCCCTGGTCAGCGGCGGTGTGGATCTGGCCAGCTTCCGTCGGGCCGACCTGGTGATCGAGGCCGTCTTCGAGGACCTGTCCGTGAAACGCCAGGTGCTGGCCGAGCTCGAGGCCGTTCTCGCTCCTGACGCGATCTTCGCGACCAACACCTCGACCATCCCGATCTCTCGAATCGCCGAAGGGGCCGCCCATCCGGAACGGGTGCTCGGGATGCACTTCTTTTCGCCGGTCGATCGGATGCCGCTGCTCGAAGTCATCCCGGGCGAGCGGACCGGCCCCGACGCCGTCGTCACCGCCGTTCGCCTCGGCCGTCGGATGGGCAAGACCGTGATCGTGGTCGCCGATCGGCCTGGGTTCTGGGTCAATCGGATCCTGTCTCCGTACTTGGCGGAAGCCGCGCGAGTGGTGTTGGAGGGCGCCCCGATCGAGGCGATCGACCGGGCCATGCTCGATTTCGGCTTTCCGGTCGGTCCGATCGCGCTGCTGGACGAGGTCGGGCTCGACGTTGCCGGCAAAGGGGCGGGCGTAATGCACGAGGCTTTCGGCGATCGGCTGGCGCCGGCGCCGACCCTGACTCGGATGCTCGAGGACGGGCGGATCGGACGGAAGGCGGGGAAGGGCTTCTACCGCTACGAGAACGGTAAGAGGACCGAGCCCGATCCGGCGGTCTACCCGCTCCTGGGAGTCAAGCCGCTGGCGCAGGTGGACGCGGGCGAGATTCAGCGCCGCCTGGCCTATCCGCTCCTCAACGAGGCGGCCCGGGCCCTCGACGAGGGCGTGGTGCGCCAGCCACGCGACGGCGACATCGGCGCGATTTTCGGGATCGGCTTCCCCCCGTTCCGGGGCGGACCGCTGCGGATGATCGACGGGGTGGGCGCGGCGGAGGTGGTTCGGGTGCTCGACGAGCTCGCGGGTCGACTCGGCCCCCGGTTCGAGCCCTGCGAGGCCCTCCGCCGCCAGGTCGCGGCCGGGGCCCGGTACTACCCGGGTTAGAGGCCCCGGCCGAACTTTCGTCGGGCGTGCAGCACCGCCGCCTGGGAGCGGCGGCGGATACCGAGCTTCTCGAAGACGTTGTGGAGGTAGTTCTTCACCGTCTTGGGGGAGAGCTCGAGGATCGCCGCGATCTCCTTGTTGGTCTTCCCGTCGGCCACCAGCGCCACGATCCGTTCCTCCTGAGGCGAGAGCGCCGCGCCGGCGGCCTGGTCGGCCACGCCGGCCGGGACGTTCCGGAGGACCCAGTCCAGCATGCCCTGTCGCAGGGTCGGGTCCAGGATCGAGTCGCCGCCCGCCACCCGCTTGATCGAATCGACCAGCAGGGCGGCGTCGATCTCCTTGAGCAGATAACCGTGGGCGCCCACTAGGATCCCCGCCCGGACCAGCTCCTCATCGGCGAAGGCCGAGAGGAAGAGCACCCGGACGCCGGGCATCGTCTCGAGCAGCTGGCGGCAGGTCTCGATCCCGCCGATCTCCGGCAGCCGAACGTCGAGCAGGACGACATCGGGCTGGAGCTCGACCGCCTTCACCAGTCCTTCGTCGCTGGTGGTGCCCTCGCCGATCACCTCGATCGCCGGATCGGCCGAGAGGACCTCCTTGAGCCCGATGCGAACCACCGCGCTGTCGTCGACCAGCAGGACTCGAATCGGGCTCTCAGCCGCCATCAACTGCCTCCACGGGAAGGTCGAGGCGGATCAGCGTCCCCATGGCGGGCGAGCTCTGGACCGTCAGCATCGCGCCAATCCGGCTGGCCCGCCGGGTCATGGTCAGCATGCCCAGTCCCCGCACGTCCTGGTCGGGTCGGAAGCCGATCCCATCGTCCTCCACCTCGAGCCGGATGTCGGGCCCGTCGTCCAGGAGCCGGACCACGATCTGCCCGGCCCGGGCGTGGCGCACCGCGTTGTTCACGGCCTCGCGGGCGATCGATACCACGTCGCTCTGGTCCGGCGGCGACACCCTGGCCACCGCCTTGGGATCGACCCGTAGCTGGATCCGGGGGCCGTTCTCGACCTCGAGCCCCCGGAGAATGCCGGCCAGCGCCTCGTCCCACCGAGTCCCCGGTGGGGCGCTCGAGTGCCCCTCGGCGATGAACTGCCGGATCTCCTTCATCGTGGCGTTGAGCTGAGCCACCGCCAGATCGAGGTGCCCGCCCCCCGGGCCGCCACTCGAGCGGGCCGCGGCGCGAGCCGCTTCGAGCCGGAGCCCCACGCCGAAGAGCGACTGGAGCACGCTGTCGTGGAGGTCGGCCTCGAGCTGTTCCCGGGACTCGATGACCCGGTGGAGCGCGTTGACGCTCATCCGGAGCTCGATGGCCGACTGCCGGCTGTCGGTGACGTCCAGCCCGACCGCGAGCACTCCGACGATGCGATCGTCCTCGCGGAGCGGCGCCAGGTGGAGCTCCAGCCAGCGCATCCGGCTGTCCTGGAGCATCGCCGGGATCTCGAGCCGCACCGGCGAGCCGTCGCCAACCACCTCGGTGATGGCGTCTCGGATGTCGAGCCCGTCGCCGAGCGGGAGGAGCTCCGAGATGTGGCGGCCGAGGAACGGCGCGGGGTCGTCGATTCCCTGGCCCCGGTTCAGGAAGGTAAGGTAGCCATCACACGAGAAGGTCGCGACGTAGAGCGGCACGCCGCGGGTCAGGGCCTGCCAGCGCGATTCGCTGGTGCCGGACGGCTGGCCTCGAGGTTCCGGCGTCATGGGCTGGAATGGTACCAAAGGAGGCCGTCCCAGCAAGGCCTGGTGGGCCGGCTGTCTGCCTCGGGCTCCGGCGACGGCCTCGGATCGTAAGGAAGGGTGAACCAGCCGATCCGACCCGGACACTGACGCCTCGTTCGGGAGTGGGACTTCCCGTCCCACATTCGGACACCACGCTCGGGCCTGAAGCGCGCCCGAAGATCGCAATCCGTTGCCAGGCAAAGCTTTGTGGCGGGTGGTCCGACGGCACGAAAGTTCCCTTGATCCATCTCGGTTAGGTGGCTCTCAATGGACTCGAAGCGGGAGCGTCTGGGTGGATATCGTTCGCGACAAGCCGCGAAGCAAGAAGAAGATGATCCTGATCGGGGTGGGCGTCATCGCGCTTGCCTCCGTCACCGTGGCCCTGGCGCGACTCCAACCGGCGGCCCCTTCGGTGGACGGGAGCACGATCTACACGGATTCAGTGGTCAAGGGCGAGATGGTGCGCGAGGTGCGGGGACCGGGCACCCTGATTCCCGAGGAGATTCGCTGGATCTCGGCGGTGACGGCGGGGCGGATCGAGAGGATCCACTTTCTGCCGGGCGTGACGGTGCAGCCCGAGACCATCCTAATGGAGCTGGCCAATCCCGACGTTCAGATCCAGCAGCTCAACGCCGATCGGCTGCTCACCGACGCCGAGGCGGCCCTGGTCACGCTCCGAACGAATCTCGAGAACAACAAGCTCAACCAGCAGTCCACGGTTGCCCAGACCGAGCAGGAGGCGGCCGACGCCAAGCGGCGGGCCGAGGCCGGCGCGGAGCTGCTCAAGAAAGGGCTGATCATTCCCCTGGATCAGCAGCAGGCTCAGGACCGCTCGACCTCGTTGATCGAGCGGCTCCGGATCGAGAGGGAGCGGCTCGAGCTCTTGTCCTCGACCATCGAGGACCAGATCAGGGTGCAGCAGGAGCAGGTGGCCCGGCTCAAGTCGATCGCCGCGTTCCAGCACGGCCTGGTGCAGTCGATGACGGTCAAGGCCGGCGCCACCGGGGTGCTGACCGAAGTGCCGCTCCAGGTCGGGCAGTACGCACTCCCGGGGGCGGTGCTGGCCAAGGTGGTCCCGACCCCGATCCGCCTCAAGGCCGTGCTCCGGATCCCCGAGACCCAGGCCAAGGACCTGGCCATCGGCCAGAAGGCCACGATCGACACGCGCAACGGTTTGGCGGCTGGACACGTGACCCGGATCGATCCCGCGCCCATCAACGGGACCGTGGCCGTGGACGTCGGGCTGGACGGCACGCCGCCGGACGGCGCCCGACCCGACCTGAGCGTCGACGGGGTGGTCGAGCTGGAACGGCTCGACAACGTGCTCAACGTCTCGCGGCCCCCGTTGGCGCAGCAGAACAGTCCGGGTACCATCTTTCGCCTGACCCCCGACGGCCATTACGCCGACCGGGTTCAGGTGAAGTTCGGCCGGACCTCGGTGAGCCGGGTGGAGATCCTCGACGGCTTGAACGTCGGTGACAAGATCATCCTGTCCGACATGTCCCGGTGGGACAACGTGGACCGGGTGAAGATCAAGTAAGCAACGACTGACCAACGACCGTGCCCCTTACCCAACTGCCCCGGAGACGCCATGTCTGCCCCCGGTGAGACCCTGATTTCGCTGGATAGCATCAAGAAGGTGTTCTACACGGACGAATTGGAGACCCACGCGCTGGCCGAGATCCATCTCCAGATCGCGAAGGGCGAGTTCGTGTCCATCTCGGGGCCCTCGGGCTGCGGCAAGACCACGCTGCTCTCGATCCTCGGCCTGCTCGACACCCCGACCGGCGGCAAGTACACCCTGGCCGGTCACTCGGTCGAGAGCCTGACCCCATCGGAGCGGGCCCGGGTCCGGAACCGCCAGATCGGGTTCATTTTTCAGGCCTTCAACCTGATCGGCGACCTCAACGTGTACGAGAACGTCGAGCTCCCGCTCACCTATCGCGGGATGCCGAGCAGTGAGCGGAACCAGCGGGTGACCCAGGCGCTGGAGCGAGTCGGGATGGCCCATCGGATGAAGCACTATCCGTCGCAGCTCTCCGGCGGTCAGCAGCAGCGGGTCGCGGTGGCCCGGGCGGTGGCCGGTGATCCCGCCATCCTCCTGGCCGACGAGCCCACCGGAAACCTGGACTCGCAGAACGGTGAGGCGGTGATGGAGCTGCTTCGCGAGCTGCACCAGGGTGGCGCCACCATCTGCATGGTGACCCACGATCCGCGGTACGCCAATTGGGCCGAGCGGCAGATTCACCTCTTCGACGGCAAGGTGGTCGAGGAAGAGCCGGTCGCGCACTAGGCCCGGGAACCCCGGGCCTCATTCCGGGAGGCCAGAGCCATGGACACCCTGCTCCACGACCTCCGGTATGCGGCCCGCCAGCTGCTCAAGGCGCCGGGCTTCACCCTGGTCGCCGTGCTCACGCTCGGGCTTGGCATCGGAGCCACCAGCACGCTCTTCAACGTCGTCAACGGCGTCTTCCTCCGGCCCCGCGGTTACGCGGAGCCGGCGCGGCTGATGGACGTCTATCTCCGCTCGAAATCTTTCGCCTTCGGCTCGATGTCGTATCCCGACTACCGCGACCTCCGGGAACGGAGTCGGGTGTTCGCCGACGCGATGCTCTACCGTCTCGGCAGCCTGGGGTACGGCACCGGCGACGAGATCCGGACCATCTGGGCCGAGACGGTCACCGGTAACTACTTCGACGTTCTGGGGGTCAAGCCCTGGCTGGGCCGGACGTTCGACCCGGCCAGGGACGACGTGGAGGGGGCGCCGTTGACGGTGGTCGTGAGTCATCAGTTCTGGACCCGGATGCTGGGCGCCGACCCGGCGGCGGTCGGGAAGGCCATCCGGCTGAACGGCCGGCCGTTCACCGTGATCGGCGTGGCGCCTCCCAGCTTCGGGGGCATGGTTCGCGGCCTGGTCCCTGGTGCCTGGATTCCGGCCGCGGCCCAGACCCAGCTGTACCCTGGAACGACCCTGCTGACCGACCGGTCGAACCACTCGGGGTTCGTCAAGGCCCGGCTCAAGCCCGGCGCCACGGTCGAGCAAGGCCGCCAGGATCTCGACGCCATCGGTCGGCAGCTGGCCGCGGAGTATCCGACGACCAATGCGGGATTGTCGTTCACGGGCGTCTCGACCGCCACGGTGGTGATCAACCCGATGATCGACGGAGTCATCACCGGAGCCGCCCTGGTCCTGCTCGCGATCCCCGCGCTGGTGCTGCTGATCGTCTGCGCCAACCTGGCGACTCTGCAGCTCACCCGGGCCGCCGGCCGGCAGCGCGAGTTCGCGGTGCGATTGGCCCTCGGCGCGGGCCGGGGGCGGATGGCTCGACAGCTGCTGACCGAGAACGTGCTCCTGGCGATGCTCGGCGGCGCCCTGGGTCTGTTGCTGGTGGGCTGGTCGACCCGTGCGCTGGTGGCCTTCCAGCCGCCCATCCCGCTGCCGCTCTCGCTCGATCTGGCGATCGATTGGCGGGTGATTGCGTTCACTGCGGCGGTCGCCATGCTGGCCGGCATCGGGTTCGGTGTGATTCCGGCGGCCCGGGCCGGTCGGGTGGAGGTCGCCCTCGATCTCCACCAAGGACGGGTCGGCGGGGGGCGGCGGCGGTCCCGCGTCAGGGCCCTGCTCCTGGCCGGCCAGCTCACGGTGTCGGTCCTGCTGCTGGTCGCGGCCGGGCTGCTGGTCCGGGGACTGGGGGGCGCCCAGCGGATCGATCTCGGGTTCCAACCCGACCATGCCGCCATGCTCCAGTTCAACCTCGCCCACCAAGGCTTCGGCGGCGACGACGGCCGACGGTTCGTCGAACAGGCCTTGGCCCGGTTGGCGAGCGAGCCGGGGATCGTCGCGGCCTCGGTCACCAACCGGGCCCCGCTCGATCTCAACCTGTCCTCGGACGAGGTCCGGATCGAGGGACGGGCGTTCCAGGGCGAAGAGCGGCCGCCCTTCGTGCAGGTCGCGAGCGTCGGGCCGGCCTACTTCCACACCATCGGGGCGACCCTGGTGGCCGGCCGGGATCTCGCGGCCGCCGACCGGCCGGGGGCTCCCAGAGTCGCGGTGATCAACGAGACCGCAGCCCGCCAGCTCTGGCCGGGTCAGGATGCCATGGGCAAGCGCTTTGCCAACAGCTTCGACACGGGTCCCAACCACTGGTACGAGGTGGTCGGCGTGGTGCACGACGTGAAGGTCAATACCCCCGGTGAGGAGCCGACGGCGGCGATCTACTACTCCGTGCTCCAACGTTACGACAGCTACCTGACCCTGATCGCCCGGACGGCCGGCGACCCGGGCGCCGCCCTCCCCCGGGTCCGGGCGGCGCTCGATGAGGTCGATCCGGGGCTGAGCGTGATCGCGTCGGGACCGCTCAGCGATCGGGTGGTGATGGGACTCTGGCCCGCGCGGTTCGCGACCGGACTCCTGATGGCGCTCGGTCTGGTCGGCCTGGCCATCGCGTGTCTCGGGCTCTACGGCGCGATCGCTCACGGCGTGACCCAGCGGACCCGGGAGCTCGGGATCCGGCTGGCGCTGGGTGCCCACGTGCGCGACGTGGTGGCCCTGGTGCTCCGCGAGGGGATGAGCGTCGTTGCCGTCGGGCTCGGGGCCGGCCTGGTGCTGGCGGCGATCGGGAGCCGCCTGCTGGACGCCTGGCTCTACGGCGTGAGCCCTTGGGATCCCCTGGCCTTCGTCGTCGCCCCCGCGATCCTCGCGGCGGTCGCGTTCCTCGCCTGCTACGTCCCGGCCCGCCGCGCGACCCGCGTCGATCCGGTGCAGGCTCTCCGCAGCGAATGACTCGATGGGAGACGATCGATGAGAGGTCTGGGCAACGACATCAGGGTGGCGCTCCGCTCCCTCGGGAAGACGCCGGGGTTTCTGGGGGTGACCCTACTCTCGCTGGGGCTCGGGATCGGCACGGTCACCACGGTGTACACCTGGACCGATCGGTTCCTGGTCAATCCGCTGCCCGAGGTCGAGAACGCTTCCCGCCTGGTCACCTTCCTGACCCAGGCACCGGGCGGCTCCACCTGGTCGGTCTCCTATCCCTCCTACCGTGATTGGTCGGAACGGAACCGCTCGTTCGAGGGCATGACGGTCCAGTCGGCCCAGCAGGTCGGGGTCCGGATGGGGCAGGGGGTGGAGCGGGCCTGGGCCTCGGTCGCGAGTGCCAACGTGTTCGATGTCCTCGGCGTCCGGGCCATGCTGGGGCGGACCTTTCGGGCCGAGGAAGAGCACCAGGCCGCCCCGGTGGCCGTTCTGGGGTACGGCTTTTGGCAGCGCCGGTTCGACTCGGACTCCACCGTCGTCGGGCGGACGATCACGCTCAACGGGCACGACTTCGCGGTGGTGGGGGTGATGCCGCCCCGATTCGGGGGGAGCTACGTCGGGCTCGAATTCGACGTCTACGTCCTGGTCACCACCTATCCCATCCTCTTCAACGCCAATCCGCTGGAGCACCGGGGGTCGCAGTTCATGCAGGGAGTCGCCCGGCTCAAGCCGGGCGTCACCATGGCCATGGCCCGGGCGGACATGGACCGGGTCGGCAACGAGCTGGACAAGGTCTACCCGGACAACGCCAACCATGCGGTCATCTCCGGGCTCACCGATCGAGGCCCGGCCGCCACGATGCGACCGATCTTCCTGTCCCTGCTCGGGATCACCGGGCTGATTCTCCTCATCGCGTGCGCCAACGTCGCGAACCTCCTCTTGGCCCGGAGCGCCGCCCGCGAGAAGGAGATCGCCGTCCGGCTCGCCGTTGGCGCAGACCGAAGTCGGGTCGTCCGGCAGCTGCTGACCGAGAGCGCGCTGCTCGCCTTGGTCGGCGGCGCGGCCGGCGTGTTCTTCGCGGCCTGGGGCCGGAACTTGCTGGCCGCCGCCCTGCCGCCCACCCCATTCCCGCTCTCCTTTGACTTCCAGGTCAACGGGCGGGTCCTCCTGGTCGCGGCCGGGTTGACGTCACTCACGGTGCTGATCTTTGGGCTCTGGCCCGCCATCCGAGCCACCCGCCCGGACCTGGTGTCGGTGCTCAAGGACGTCACCACCGGCAGTCGGGGCCGTTCGGGTGGACGGAATGCCCTGGTGGTGGGACAGGTGGCGCTGGCGGTGGTCTCCCTGGTGTCGGCCGGGCTCTTCCTCCGGGCAATGCAGCAGATCAAGCGGATCGATCCCGGCTTCACCGACCCGGATCACGTCCTCCTGGTCACGACCGATTTTCAGGTGGCCGGCGTCCCCGACAGCCTGGGCCCCGAGATGATGCGCCGGATCCTGACCCGGATCCGGGCCATGCCCGGCGTCCGGAACGCGACCAGCGCCACCTTCGTGCCGCTGAGCTGGAGCTGCTGCTCGTCGTCGTCGATCCGGATCGACGGCTACGAGCCGGCCAAAGACGAGAACATGTCGATCGTGTATTCACGGGTCTCCTCGGATTACTTCGCGACGATGGGCATCGACCTGGTCAAGGGCCGGGGCATCGCGGCTGACGACCAAGACGTGGCCGTGGTCAACGAAGCGTTCGTCCGCCGGTTCTGGCCCGGGAAAGAGGCGATCGGTCGGGAGTTCCAGCAGCAAGGCCGGTCCTGGACCGTGGTCGGGGTGGCTCGGGACGGACATTATCAGCAGCTGACCGACTCGCCGTTCCCGCTCATCTACCGGCCTTACTGGCTCGCCTACAATCCTGGAACGACCATCCACGTCCGGACGGTCGCCGATCCCCGGACCATGATCGAGCCGATCCGGGCCGAAGTCCGGGCGGTCTACGCCGACCTGCCCTTCCTCGGTCCCCGGACGCTGAGCGAGAATATGCTCCAGTCCACCATCGGCCAGCAGCTCGGGTCCAAGTCGCTGGCGGTGTTCGGCGGGCTCGCGCTGCTCTTGGCCGCCATCGGGATCTATGGGGTGATGGCCTATTCGGTGGCGCAGCGGACCCGCGAGATCGGCGTGCGGGTCGCGCTCGGCGCCGCCACCGGCGACGTCGCGCGCCTGGTGATGCTCGACGGCCTCCGGCTGGCGGTGATCGGCGGGGCGATCGGCGCGGCGCTGGCCGTCGGCGTCGGCCAGTTGGTCAAGAGCCTGCTCCTCGGCGTGAGCCCCGCTGATCCTCTGACGTTCGGTGTGATCGGCCTCCTGATCGTCGCGGTCGCCCTGGTCGCCAGTCTGGTGCCCGCTCGGCGGGCAGTTCGGGTCGATCCCATCGTCGCCCTCAAGGCGGAATGAGATGACCGACCTACTTCAGGACCGGCGGCCCGCTTGGCCCTCCGGCCTGGCGTCCGGGTCGATCCCGTGGAGGTGCTGCGTGCCGGGTAAGGCCCCCCGTCTGGCGGGACTGGTCGGGCTCCTGGCGGTCGCCTGGACCGGCGCCCTGGCGGCGCAGCAGGTGTCCGATACCGTCTTCCGGGCCCCGATCGAGCGGCCCCGATTCGCCGCCGGCACCGGTCCGGTCGTGGCAATCGACGCCGGCCACCACGACTTCCACACCGCCGACGGGCGGTTCCGGGCCTTTGCCCAGCTGATGCGCGACGATGGCTATCGGGTCCGGTCGCTTGACGGCCCGGTCACGTCCGAATCGCTCCGTGGCGTGAAGATCCTCGTCATCGCCAACGCCCTGGCCGAGGCCAATCTCCAGCGCTGGGCCCTCCCGACGCCGTCGGCGTTCACCGATCAGGAGATCGGTACGATTGCCGCCTTTATCCGAGGGGGCGGCGGTCTCCTCCTGGCCGCCGATCACATGCCGTTCCCCGGCGCGGCGGGCCCATTGGCCGCCGCGTTCGGCGTGACCCTGACGAACGGCTTCGTTTTCGACTCGGCCCCCGGCCACGGCGTCCCGGCTTTCACCCGAGCCGCTGGGACCCTCCGGTCGCACCCGATCACCGACGGCCAGGCGCCTGGCGAGCGGATCGACTCGGTTCGCTCGTTCACGGGCGAGGGATTCCGGGTGCCTCAAGGGTTCACGCCGCTGATGGTCTTCGGGCCCGGTGCGGTCAACTACCTTCCCAAGGTAGCCTGGGAGTTCGACTCGACCACCACCCGCGAGTCGGCGGAAGGCATGGTGCAAGCCGCCGCCGGTCAGGTCGGCCGGGGCCGGGTGGTCGTCACCGGGGAAGCCGCGATGCTCACCGCCCAGCTGGCCCGAGGCCGACCCATGGGAATGAACGTGCCGAGCGCCCCCCAGAACTGGCGCTTCGTCCGCCAAGCAATCCGCTGGCTGGCGCCCTAAGTTTCGGGGGTGGCCCCCGACTCCCAACTCACCACTCACTCCCTGTTCACCACTCACCAATCACCACTCACGATGCCATGATCCGGCTCCACAACGTCGAGAAGTTCTTCCAGGCGGGCTCGACCCGGACCTGGGTCCTGCGCCAGGTCGGGCTCGAGATCCAGCAGGGAGAATTCGTCACCATCATGGGCCCCTCGGGAGCCGGGAAGTCCACCCTGCTCGGGATCCTGGGCATGCTCGACGCGTCCTGGAGCGGGGAGTTTTGGTTCCTGGACGAGCCGGTGCATGCCTTGAAGCCCAAGCATCGGGCCCAGCTCAACAAGGCGCACATCGGCTTCGTGTTCCAGCAGTATCACCTGATCGATACCCTGACCGTGTACGAGAACATCGAGACCCCGCTCACCTACCGGGACTATTCGCGGGGCGAGCGCCAGGCGATGGTGGCCGACATCCTGGACCGGTTTCAGATCGTCGGGAAGAAGGACCTCTTTCCCAGCCAGCTCTCCGGTGGGCAGCAGCAGCTGGTGGGGGTGGCTCGGGCGGTGGTGGCCAAGCCCAAGCTCATTCTGGCCGACGAGCCGACCGGCAATCTCCATTCGCAGCAGGCCCGGGAGATCATGGAGCTCTTCACCCGGCTGAACCGGGAGGGTACCACCATCATCCAGGTGACTCACTCGGACGACAATGCCCGGTACAGCCACCGTATCGTCCAGCTCAAGGACGGCTGGGTGGTGGGCGAGGAAACCCCCCGCTAGCCCGGGGCCGGAGCTCGACGTGACGACCGAACATCCCCTCATCCTGCTCGCCGACGACCAGCCCGACGTGGTCGAGGCCCTCCGCCTGTTGCTCAAGGCCGAAGGGTACCGGACCGTCACCGCCCACGTGCCCGAGGGCGTGATGGCCATCCTGGAACGGCAGGACGTGGACGCGGCGATGATCGATCTCAACTACACCCGCGACACCACCTCCGGGCGCGAGGGCATGGATCTGCTCTCCCGGATGCGGGCCCAGGACCCCACCCTGCCGGTGATCGTGATGACCGCCTGGGGCAGCGTCGACAAGGCGGTCGAGGCCATGCGCCTGGGCGCCCGCGACTTCATCGAGAAGCCCTGGGACAACGCCCGGCTGCTCAGCATGCTCCGGACCCAGGTCGACCTCTCCCGCGCCCTCCGCTCGGCCCAGCGGCTCGAGCAGGAGAATCGCCTCCTGCGGAAGGACGGCTTCCCCGACCTGATCGCCGAGTCGCCGGTGATGCGTCCGATCCTTCAAGTGATGGAGCGGATCGCGCCGAGCGACGCCAACGTGCTCATCACCGGGGAGCACGGGACCGGCAAGGAGGTCGTCGCCCGCTGGATCCACGCCGCCTCCAACCGCCGGGAGAAGGCCCTGGTGATCGTCAACGCGGGGGGGCTCCCGGAAGGCGTGTTCGAAAGCGAGCTCTTCGGCCACGTCAAAGGCGCCTTCACCGATGCCAAGGCCGACCGGATGGGACGGTTCGAGATGGCCGATGGCGGCACGCTCTTCCTCGACGAGATCGCCAACATCGGACTGTCCCAACAGGCCCGGTTGCTGCGGGTGCTCCAGATCGGCGAGCTCGAGCGGGTCGGGTCGTCCCAGACCCGGCGGGTGAACGTACGGGTGATCGCCGCGACCAACGCCGACCTCCGGGAGGAGGTCCGCTCGGGCCGGTTCCGCGAGGACCTGCTCTACCGCCTCAACACCATCGAGATTCACCTCCCCCGGCTCCGCGACCGGCGCGAGGACATTCTGCCCCTGGCCCAGCACTTCCTGGCCCGCTACGCGGCCCGTTACAACCGGCCGCGCGCCGGCTTCAGCGACGAAGCCGCCCAGGCGCTGCTCCGCTACGAGTGGGCCGGCAACGTCCGCGAGCTCGATCACGCGGTCGAGCGCGCGGTGCTGCTCTCCCAGGGCGACGTCATCGAGGCCTGGGACCTCGCGCTCTCTCCCCCGGGCCGGGACGGTGGCGCACAGGAGGCGCCCCGGAGCCTCGACGAGCTGGAGCGCGAAGCCATCCGTACCGCGCTGGCCCAGCACGAGGGCAACGTGAGCCTCGCCGCCAAGACGCTCGGCCTGAGCCGCTCCGCGCTCTACCGGCGGCTCCAGCGGCACGGCATCTCCCTCGACAAGTAGTCCCAGCCCCTTCCCCAGCCCGTCCAACCGTCGAGCCCATGGCCCTGTCCCACGACCGCCGGATCCTCCTTCTGGCCCTCGCCGCCGGACTGCCGGCGCTCGGGACGGCCGGGATCCTGCTCTGGATGGTGCCGGCGACCGGGCTGCTCCGGGGTACCCTGCTCGGCGCCCTGATCCTCCTCTGGCTCGGCGCGGCGCGCGCCGCTCAGGTCCGGGTGGTCCGCCCGCTCCAGGTCATCGCCAACATCATCGCGGGGCTCCGGGAAGGCCACTTCACTATCCGGGCCCGCGAGGAGCCGGTCCACGACGTGCTGGGCGAGGTTCGCCACGAGCTCAACGTGCTGAGTGAGACGCTCAAGGAGCAGCGACTCGGGGCGCTGGAGGCCGACGCCCTGCTCAAGCGGCTGATGGAAGAGATCGACGTCGCCGTCTTCGCGTTCGACGCCGGCCGCATGCTTCGGGTCGCCAATCGCGCCGGCGAGCGGCTCCTGGGCCAACCGATCGAGCGGGTCCTGGGCCGGACCGCCGACTACCTTGGGCTCGAGCCCTGCCTTCAGGGCGAGACCCCGCGAATCGTCGAGATCACCCTGCCTTCGAGCGGCAGCGGTCGTTGGGAGGTCCGGCGCCGACGGTTCCGGCAGGGGGGCCTGCCGCTGGATCTGGTCATGCTCACCGACATCTCCAGGGTGCTCCGCACCGAGGAACGTCAGGTCTGGCAGCGGCTCGTCCGGGTGCTGAGCCACGAGATCAACAACTCGCTCGCCCCGATCAAGTCGGTCGCCGGGACCCTGACCGGCATGCTGGACCGCGAGCCCCGGCCGCCCGACCTCGAGGACGATCTCCGGAGCGGCCTGTCGGTCGTGGCCGCTCGGGCCGATGCCCTCAATCGGTTCATGGCCTCCTACGCCCGGCTCGCCAAGCTCCCGCCGCCCACCTTCGGTCCGGTCGAGGTCGGGGAATGGGTCTGGCGGGTGACCCAACTCGACCCCCGCCTGCCGGTAAAGGTCCTCCCCGGCCCGCCCGCGGTTATCGAGGCCGACGGTGACCAGCTCGACCAGGTGCTCATCAACCTGGTCAAGAACGCCATCGACGCGGTCCAGTCCACCGGAGGCGGAGTCGAGGTCACCTGGCGGGAAGCCGCTGGCGGAGTCGAGGTCCTGGTCCGCGACGAAGGCGCCGGCCTCAGCTCGAGCAGCAACCTCTTCGTCCCGTTCTTCACCACCAAACCCAGCGGTTCCGGGATCGGCCTCGTCTTCAGCCGGCAGGTGGTCGAAGCCCACGGCGGAAAGATCTCGCTGGCCAACCGCCCCGACGGTCCCGGCGTCGAGGCCCGGGTCTGGCTCCCGGCGGGGCCGCCTTCGAGGGATGGCCGCGCCTAACGGACGGCGTTAGCTTGCACCCGTCAACCACCGGGCGGCGGTCGTCTAAGTGCAAGCCGGTAAGCGAGTTGGGCCGTGATCCTCCGGCGCGGGCTGCTCTGGCTCTCGGAACGGGACGCCCTGTTCAAGCTGGTTCGCTCCAGTCGGCTGGCCCGTTCGTTCGCCGCCCGGTTCGTGGCCGGCGAGTCCGTCGACGATGCCATCCGGGTGGCCGGCGACCTGGCTGGCAAGGGCCTCGGGAGCACGCTCGACCTCCTCGGCGAGAGCGTCCACCAGGCGGCCGATGCCGCGGCGGCCGCGGGACAGTATCGGGGTCTGCTCGACCGTCTGGCCGAGGCCGGACGCGAGGTCAATGCCTCGCTCAAGCTCACGCAGATGGGGCTGGATCTCGATCCCGACCTCTGCGGCCGGAACGTGACCGGCATCGTGCAACGGGCCCGGGATCATCGAGGCTTCGTCCGGATCGACATGGAAGGGTCCGACTACACCGACCGGACCCTCGATTTCTTCGAGGACCGGTTGGCGGGCGAGTACGGCGAGCACGTGGGCGTCGTAATCCAATCGATGCTCCGGCGCTCCGCCGGGGATGTGGAGCGGCTGATCGGGCTCGGCGCCCGGGTCAGGCTGGTGAAGGGCGCGTATCTCGAGCCGCCCGACCTGGCCTTTCCGGACAAGACCGACGTCGACGCCGAGTTCGTCCGGCTCATGGAACGGCTGCTGGAGGCGGGGCGCTATCCGGCGATCGCGACCCACGACGAACGGATCCTCGACGCCACCGTCGCCACGGCCGAGCGGCTGCGCCTCGGGTCGGAGCGGTTCGAGTTCCAGATGCTCTTCGGCGTGCGTCGCGATCTCCAGCAGCGGCTGCTCGGTCGGGGCTGGCGGGTCCGGGTCTACGTGCCGTTCGGAACCCAGTGGTATCCGTATCTGATGCGGCGGTTGGCGGAGCGGCCCGCCAACATCGCCTTCATTCTCGGCAACGTCCTCAAGGAGGGGTTCGGACGATCGTGAAGCGCGAGGTGACGCTGGCTGGATACATGCAGGTCCACGACCGCGCGGTCGCCTTTGCCGGGGCCGACGGCCAGGCCTACTCGTGCGCCATCTACGTCGACGACACACCCGACGGGCGGGGTCTCTACGGCGCCGCGCTGCTGTTCGTCCGGTGGGACCCGACGGGCCATCACCCCGTGGGCCACGTCGAAACCGGGCCGCTGGTATACGGCGCCACCACGGAGGAGGCCGAGGCCCGACTCGGCGCCTGGTCGCTCTTCGACGTCAAGGCCGCCCTCGACGAAGCCATCGCCACCAGCGCGGAGGACTGGTAATGCCCCGTCACGGATTGGTGCTGGCCCGGGAAGGCTCGACCTACCGGTGCGCCACGGTCACCGGCGAGGTGACCGCCGTGCTCCGCGGCACCACCAAACGGGCCGACCGTGACCGGGTGGTCGTCGGCGATCGGGTGCTTCTCGATCGGGCCGACCCGTCGGGCACCGCCCGGATCCTGAGCATCGAGGAGCGGAGCAACGTGCTCACCCGGCGGACCCCGAACGGGCGCGGCGTCCGCCCGGTGGCGGCCAACCTCGATCGAGTCCTGGTGCTCGTCGCCGTCGCCGATCCCGACCCCGTGGCGCAGCTCACCGATCGGCTCCTGGTGATCGCCGAGGCCAACGGCATCCCCACCGGAGTGGTGATCACCAAGATCGACCTGGCCAGCCATGCCGACCTGAGCACCCGCTACCGGAACGCCGGCTATCCCTTCTGGCCCGTCAGCATCCTGACCGGTCAGGGGATCGATGCCCTCGCCGCCGAGCTGTCCGGTCACGTCACCCTGCTGACCGGACCGTCGGGCGTGGGCAAGTCGAGTCTGCTGAATCGGATCCAGCCGGGCCTGGCGCTTCGCACCGCCGAGGTCTCAGCCCGGATCAGGCGAGGCCGCCAGACCACCACCGCCGCGGTGATGGTCCCGCTCGACGGGGGCGGCTATCTGGTCGACACGCCCGGGTTCAGTGACGTCGGAATCTGGGGCATCGCCCCCCGCGACCTGGCCCATTGCTTTCCCGAGATGCGTCCCTTTATCGACCACTGCAAGTTCCCCGACTGCCACCACCGGCCCGAGCCGGAGTGCGCCGTCAAAGGCGCGGTCGACTCCGGCCAGATCGCGCCCGATCGATACGAGACCTACCTCAAGCTCCTCGACGAGCTCAAAGGCGCGCCCCGTCACTGGGAGTGAGCCCCACCCCCCATCGCTGAGGTCGTTCCATGTCCCGCGCCCCGCTTCTGCTGTCCTTGCTCCTGGCGCTGCCGCTGCCCCTCGCCGCTCAGGACCAGGCCCCGTTTGACGTCGTCGTTGCGGGCGGACGGGTGATCGATCCCGCCAGCGGGCTCGACGCGGTCCGGAACGTCGGCATCCGAAACGGACGGATCGCGGCGATCGAGTCACGGCCGCTCAACGGACGGACCGTGCTCGATGCTCGTGGTCTCGTGGTGGCACCCGGCTTCATCGATCTCCACTCCCACGGCCAGGATGACGAGAACTACCGCCTCTACGCCAAGGACGGCGTCACCACCGCCCTCGAGCTCGAGGTCGGCACCGGTGACGTCGACGGGTTCTACGCCGAGCGGGACGGGAAGGCCCTGGTCAACTACGGGGCGAGCCAGGGACACATCCGGGCCCGGATGCGGTACTTCCACGACCCCGCCACCGGGCTGCTTCCGACCGGTCCCGGGGCCCACGCCGTCGCGACCGCGAAAGACATCGCCGCCCTCCAGGAGATGATCCGGGCTGGGCTGCGGCGCGGCGCCCTCGGCGTCGGGTTCGGGCTCCAGTACACCCCCGGCGCCAGCCGCTGGGAGGTGATCCAGATGTTCCGGGTCGCCGCCGAGTTCGACGCGCCGGTCTTCGTGCATGTTCGGTCATGGGGCGAGCAGGATCCGGGCAGCGTGCAGGCGTTCGAGGAGGTGATCGGCGCCGCCGCCATCGCCGGCAATCCGCTCCACATCGTCCATCTCAACAGCATGAGCCTGGGCGCGACGCCGCAAACCCTGTCGATGGTGGCTGGCGCCCGGGCCCGCGGCCAGGACGTCACCACCGAGGCCTATCCCTACAGCGCCGGCATGACCGAGATCGGCTCCGCCCTGCTCGATCAATTCGAGAACCAGCCCGATAGCGTCTACCACAAGCTCCAGTGGGTCGCCACCGGCGAGCGCCTGACCAAGGCGACCTTCGAGAAGTACCGGAAGGTCAACGGACCCGTCATCCTCCACCTCAACACCCCGGAGATGGAGGCGATGGCCGTGACCAGTCCGCTTACTGCGATCGCCAGCGACGGCGGCGTCCACGGAGGGAAAGGCCATCCCCGCACCGCCGGCACCTACGCCCGCGTGCTGGGGCACTATGTCCGAGAGACCCACGACCTGTCCCTGATGGACGCGATCCGGAAGATGAGCCTGATGCCCGCCCAGCGCCTCGAGAAGATCGCGCCGGCGTTCCTCAACAAGGGCCGGATCCAGGTCGGGGCCGACGCTGATCTCGCGGTCTTCGACCCCGCGACCGTCACCGACCGATCCACGTATCAGGAGCCCGCCCGACCCTCGGACGGCTTCCGGTTCGTGCTCGTGAACGGGACGCCGGTGGTCAAGGACGGCGCGGTGGTCGACGGCGTTCTCCCCGGACGCGGGGTGCGGGGCCCGATCCGGTGAGCCTCACCTTGACGGCTTAGGTGACCGGGCCTAGCTTCACCTAAATCTCTTAGGTGGAGTGCCCATGCCCCGTCGGCTCCGTCGCCTCTTCCGCCTCGCCACCGGCCGGTCCACCGCCGAGGCCGACGCCCAGGACGAGGTGGCGCTCCACTTGGCCCTCGCCACGGAGGAGCTGATCCGCGCTGGGTTCTCGCCCGAGGACGCGGCCCGGCGCGCCGCCCAGGCCTTCGGTGACGAGCGGCGTGTTCTCCGCCAGTTGGCCAGCATCGATTTCAGTCAGGAGCGGCGGCTCCGGTGGCGCGATCGAGCCCATCGCTGGGCCGGCGATGCCAAGCTTGCCATTCGAGGCTTTCGCCGGGAGCCTTGGTTCGCGGTATCGGCGATTCTGCTGATCGGCCTTGCCATCGGCGTGAACGCGATCGCGTTCAGCGTGTTCGAGACGGCGCTCCTTCGCCCGCTGCCGTATCCCGATCCTGACCGCCTCGTCTGGGTGGCGGAGATGAACCAGTCGGGTCGGCCGATGAAGGCCGCCGGCCGGAACCTCCGTGACTGGCAACGTCTGGCCCACGACTTCACGGCCCTCGCCGGGTTGGGGACCGACCGATCGGTGTGGGGGCGGGACGAGGGGTCGGAGTTCGTCGAGCTGGCCGCGGTGTCGCGGAGCTTCGAGACGGTGATGGGCGTTCGACCTCTCATGGGGCGGTGGTTCTCGCCGGAGGAGGCCCGGCTCGGTGGCGCGCCGGCCGCGGTGGTCTCGGAGCGATTTTGGCGGAGCCGGCTGGGCGCGGATCCGGACGTCGTGGGCCGCGTGCTTCGGATCGGCGGGAAGACTCTCCCGGTCGTCGGCGTGATGCCCGCTCGGCTTGATTTTCCGCTCCGGACCGAGCTTTGGATCCCGGCCGAGCCGCTCGACGACAACGACAATCGGACGGCGCACAATTGGGGGGTGGTCGGGCGACTTCGCTCCGGCGTGAGCGCCGCGGCCGCGTCCGGGGCGCTCTCGCTGGTCACTCGGCAGCTGGTCGCGGACGAGATCGCCGCGGATCCCGGCGCTACGCCGTTCGCTGCCAAGGGCGCGATCGTCACGTCGCTCCAGGCCCGACTGGTCGGGTCCTCGCGCGAGCTCCTCTGGCTCGTCCAAGCGACGGTCACCCTTCTCCTGCTCGTCGCCGCGCTCAACCTGACCTCGCTGCTCCTGGCCCGGACGGCCCGCCGGCAGCCGGAGGTGGCTCTTACCGTCGCCTTGGGCGCCCGTCGCGGCGACCTGGTCCGGCGGTTCGTGGTCGAGAGCGTCCTCCTTACCGGGCTCGGCGCCGCAGCCGGGGGCCTCCTTTGGTGGTCGACCCGCGGCTCGCTCCTGAAGGAAATCAGCCGGGAGCTCCCGTCGGTCACCTCGCTGCCGCTGGATCTCCGCCTGCTCGTCTTCCTGATCGCGACCACGCTCCTGGTCGGGTTGGCTGCGGGGTTGTTACCGGCCGTCTGGGTCGGTCGCTCGGTGGAGCGGGGGGCCGCCGGAGTCGGCCTTCGCGTCGGCGGCCGGGCGACCGCGCCCGACCGGATGATGCGTTGGCTGGTGGGCGCCGAGGTGGCGACGACGTTCGTGCTCCTGTTCGGGGCCGGTCTCCTGGGCAAGAGCCTGTCCCGACTGCTCGACGTCGACCCCGGATTCCAGCTCGACGATCGTGCGGTCGTGACCGTTCAGCTGCCGGGCGGCGCCGGATACGAGCAGCCGGAGCGGACCGCGGCGTTCTACGAGCGGCTCCGCGACGAGGCGGTCCGGCTCCCCGGCGTGATCGCGGCCGGATTCACCGAGACGGTGCCCCTCCGCGATTTCGGCGCGAACGGCAGCCTGGAGATTCAGGGGGACGCCGGGCCGGGCCGCGTCGCCGAATACCGGCTGGTCGGTCCGGGATTCTTCGGGGCGCTGGAGGTCCCGGTGCTGACGGGGCGGAGCTTTGCCCCGGAAGACGGATCGGCCTCGCCGCTGACCGTGATCGTGAACCAGGCCTTCGGGCGTGAAGAGCTCGATGGCGGTACCGCGATCGGTCGGGTGATCCGAATGCCCGGCATGCGGACTGGCACGGAGCGGTGGGCCTCGATCGTCGGGGTCGTCGCCGACGTCCAGGACGCGGCGCTGACCGACGCGGCGACGCCCACGGTCTACTATGACTACCGCCAGCAACCGCCGGGCCTCCGTCCGCTGAGTCTGGTGGTCCACGCGGCTGGCCCGCCCGCGGCAACACTCGATCGGCTGCAGGCCATCTTGACCCGGCTTGATCCGGGCATCCCGTTCCAGGGCGCCCGCCTGACCGACGTGCTATCGACCGAATTAGCGACGCCCCGGCTCCGGGCCCTGGTCATCTCGACCTTCGCGCTGGCCGCGCTGGTGCTGGCCGGGTTCGGCCTCTTTGCCGTATTGGGCTTCATCGTGGTCCGTCGGACCGGCGAGTTCGGCGTCCGGATCGCGCTGGGGGCGTCGCGGAGCGCGATTCTCCGCGCGGCGCTCCGGCCGGGTCTGGCGCCGGTGCTCCTCGGCATCGGCGCCGGCGGTGCCGCGGCGCTCCTCGCCAGCCGCCTCATGCGGAGCCTCCTCTACGGGGTCCCGCCCGGCGATCCGCTGGTGTGGCTCGGGGTCGCTGCCGGGCTGATGGTCGCGGCGGCGCTGGCCGGGCTCGGCCCGGCGCTTCGGGCCACCCGGACCGATCCGATTCGCGCCCTCCGAAACGCCGAGTGAGCGTCGGGGCGCGGACCGCTCGAGCAGCGACGCGAATCCGGCCGGCGGGTCGCGGCTCGATCGTCAAGCAGTCTCGCCCGGCTTGAGGGTCCAGCGGCTGGTGTCGCGCCGGTCGACCTTCTCCATCATTCGGTCAAACGCCTCCTGCAGGTCGATGCCCTCGCGGTTGGCCATGCAGATCAGGACGAAGAGGATGTCGGCCATCTCCATGGCGAGGTCGCCTTCGGGCTCCTCCTTCTTCTTGGTCTTCTGGCCGAAGCGGTGGTTCACCTCCCGGGCCAGCTCGCCCACCTCCTCGGTGAGGCGGGCCAGGTTGGTGAGAGGGTGGAAATAGCCTTCCTCGAACCGCGAGATCCAGGCGTCGACCCGGCCCTGGCATTCCGTGAGCGACATGGGGCCTCTCTCAGTGAACCCGGCCGTATTTCCGGAGGGCCGCCATCACCCGGTCGCCCGGCAGCGCGGAGGCCCGGATCCCGTCCGCGCCGATCATCGTCGTGGCCGCCAACATGGCGTTGACCACCGCTTCCTCGGTCGCGTCGATCGTGGCCCGGAAGAGCGGATCCATCCGGTCGTTGGCCAGCATGGTGAGCGGCGCCGTGCCGTTCGGGCCGGGCACGCCTCGATTGGCGGTCGAGAACGCCAGGAAGAGGTCGCCCGACGAATTGCCGGCCCAGCTGCCCAGCCGTCCGAGACCCATCCCGACCCGCCGCGCGATCCGCGCCAGCTGATGGGGGAGCAGGGGCGCGTCGGTCGCCACGATCACGATGATCGATCCGCGCCCGGTCGGGCCCTCGTCGATCGACGAGCCGGCGTCCTCGCCGGCGCCCCCGCCCGGGCTGGCGCACGCCGGGATCCGGCGGGACCAGGGTCGGGCCAGCGGTTGGGGTAGAACGGTGCAGAGCCCGAGGTCGGTGATCTCGCGGCCCACCGGAACCCCCAGGATCCTGAGGTCGCCGCCGTAGTTGCACTGGACCAGTACGCCCAGCGTGTATCCGCCCTGGTCCGGGGCCAGGACGCGGGACGAGGTCCCGATTCCGCCCTTGAAGCCGTTGCAGCTCATCCCCGTGCCGCCGCCGACCGCACCCTCCTGAACCGGTCCCGGCCGGGCCGCGTCGAGCGCCGCGAAGGCGTCCGCCGGCTTGACGTGCTGGCCGTTGGCGTCGTTCAGCAGGTCGAAGGTCTCCGCGACCAGGGGATAGGTGAAGATGAACTCGCGGCCGGCCTGGATCTCCCACTGGATCGCCGCGTCGCGGACCGTCCCGACGCTGTGTGTCCCGGTGATCAGGATCGGTCCCTCCAGGAAGCCCGACTCCTTGACCCAGTTGGTCCCGGTCATGTCGCCGTTGCCGTTCTGGTTGAATGTCGCCGCGAACACCGGGTCCCAGTCGCCGCGGGGCCGGGTCAGGATCGCGGTCACCCCGGTCCGGATCGGACCCTGACCCGGGACCAGCTTGCCCTCGCCGCTGATCAGGGTCCGGTGCCCGACCGCCACGCCGGCTACGTCCGTGATGGCGTTGTCGGGGCCGGTTCGCCCCTCGAACGGAATACCCAGCTCTCGTCCCCGCGACCGGGCTTGGGCCGTGACGAGACCGGGAAGCAGCAACACGAGTCCCACGGCCCGAGCGATGGTCATGGATCCTGGCTCCGTGTAAGGGTGGCCCGAGGGTGGTCGGGCCGGGGGTCAGCCGTTCAAGGCCGTGATCAGGGCCCGGCAGAACTGGGGCAGATCGGCCGGGGTCCGCGACGAAATCAAGTTCCCGTCGACCACCACCGGACTGTCTTCCCAGATCATCCCGGCGTTCACCAGGTCGTCTCGGATTGCGCCGACGCTGGTGCCGCGCTTGCCTCGGACGATCCCGGCCGAGATCGGGACCCAGCCGGCGTGGCAGATGAAGGCCACCGGCTTGCCCGCTTGGTAGATCTGCCGCGTCAGCTCGAGCACCTTCGCCGATCGCCGGAGGATATCCGGGGCGTAGCCGCCTGGGATCACCAGCCCGTCGAAGTCGTCGGCCCGAACCTGGTCGACCGACGTGTCCGGCGTCAGCGGGTAGCCGCGCTTACCCTGGTACGAGGCGTCCCCCAGGCCGGCCACCACCGTCGATGCGCCCTCCTCCTCCAGGCGGATCTTCGGATACCAGAGCTCCAGGTCCTCGTACCAGTTGGCCGCGAATATCAGGATCGACTTGCCGGAGAGTGACATGGCATAGCTCGGCTGGGGTGAACCAAGCGCCGGGCCGGTCGTGACATCGACCGGCCCGACCTTCGAGTAACGTGCGCCGTCGACTGGGCGTGGGGCAAGGGGAGGCGGCGAATCGCGCCCGGGCTTAGCTTTCCCCCGCGCCCGACCGGTCGCCGGCTCGAGGTTGCGCACCCGTCTTCCATTTCCGGCTTTCGCCCGCGGCCCACGCCCATGCGCCATAGAGATCAGATTCTTTCCAACCTCGAGTCGATCTACCGCGAATCGTACGACCGCGCCAGGACCACCGAGGACCCCAATCGGATGGCCGACCTCGATTGCGCCTACGTCCGCGACCAGCTCATGCTCGAGATCCTGCTCGACGTTCGCGATCTCTTCTCCGTCGCGCCGGCCGCCAGCCAGACCGGGTCCAGCGCGCTGGAAAAGCTCGAGGCGCTCCGCCGCCTGACCCGGCTCCGGTGAGGCTCCCATGATCCGCTCGCTTCGCCTCGGCCTCTCCCTGGTCACGGGAATCGCCGCCTGCGGCCGCGCCGCCCCGGCCGATCTCGTGATCTTCGCCCCCGTCTGGACCGGCGATTCCGCCGTCCCGACCGCCTCGGCCGTCGCCCTCCGGGGCGGGACCGTGGTCGCGGTCGGCGACAGCGCGTCCGTGGCTGCCCTGATCGGCCCTGGCACCGAGCGGATCGACCGCCCGACCGGCCTCGTGGTTCCCGGCTTCATCGACGACCACGTCCACCTCTTTGCCGGCGGCTTCCAGCTGGCCAGCGTGGATCTGCGCGATGCCGCGACGCCGGCCGAGTTCACCCGCCGGATCGCCGCCTTCGCCCGCACTCTCGCCCCCGGTGAGTGGATTCTCGGCGGTGACTGGGACCACGAGTTGATGCCCGGGGCTGAGCTGCCCGACCGCCGCTGGATCGACGCGGTCACCCCGAACAACCCGGTCTTCGTCAATCGGCTCGACGGCCACATGGCTCTCGCCAACAGCGCCGCGCTCCGGGCCGCCGGGCTCGACCGGTCCACCGGTCCGATCGCGGGCGGCGAGATCGTGCGCCGTCCCGATGGCGACCTGAGCGGGGTCCTCAAGGACGGCGCGATGGACCCCGTGTACGCGGTCATTCCCGAGCCCTCGGCCGCCCGCCGCGACTCCGCCCTCGCCCGGGCCATGCGCCACGCCGCCGCACACGGCGTCACTGGCGTGGCCAGCGTCAGCACCTCCTGGGCCGAGATCGCGAGCCTCCGGCGCGCCCGAGCCCGGGGGGAGCTCACCCTTCGAACCTCGAACTATCCGCCGATTGCCGATTGGCGGGCCGCGGCGGAGTCGCTCCGGGCCGACGGCCCCGGCGACGACTGGATCCGGGTAGCCGGGGTCAAAGGGTTCGTCGACGGATCGCTCGGCTCGACGACCGCCCTTTTCGAGGCGCCCTTCACCGACCACCCCGAGAGCCGCGGCATCTTCGTCACCCCAGAGGACTCCCTCCGCGCCTGGATCGGCGCCGCCGACTCGGCCGGGCTCCAGGTGGTGGTCCACGCCATCGGTGACCGCGCCAACGCCATCCTGCTCGACCTCTACGACAGCGTCTTCAGCGCCCACGGCGCTCGCGATCGCCGCTTCCGGATCGAGCACGCCCAGCACCTCCGCCCGAGCGACATTCCCCGCTTCGCGGCCTTGGGCGTGATCCCCTCGATGCAGCCCTACCACGCCGCCGACGACGGGCGCTGGGCCGAGAAACGAATCGGGCCCGAGCGGATCAAGACGACTTACGCCTTCCGGTCCCTCCTCGACGCCAAGGCCAGGCTCGTGTTCGGGTCCGACTGGACCGTGGCGCCGCTCGATCCCCTGCTCGGGATCGAGGCCGCCGTCACCCGCCGGACCATCGATGGCAAGAACCCCGGCGGTTGGGTGCCGGAGCAGAAGATCACGGTCGACGAGGCGCTCCGAGCCTACACCGCCTCCAACGCCTACGCGATGTTCATGGATGACTCGATCGGGCGCCTCGCCCCCGGGCGGGCCGCCGACCTGGTGCTCCTCGATCGAGACCTCCGGACCGTTCCCCCGGAAACCATCGCGAGCACCCAAGTCCTGCTCACCATGGTCGGTGGACGGGCCGTCTACCGGCGGCCATAGCCCGACGTGAGGGCCCGTTCCGGCACCGTGGTGGCCGTGGCCGCGCTGGCCGCGGCTCTCCCGATCTCGATCGCCTGGGTCGCCAGTCGCACCCCGGTCGCCCCCGGCGAGACCAGCGCCGCCGCCAATCTGCTCGTCACCGCGCTCTTCGAGGCGCCGCTCCTGCTGGTGCTCGGCGCGGCCGCCGGCTGGCTCCTGGTCCGGCGATCGGAGGATCTTGCCCGGCGGCCGGCGCTGGCCGCCACCGGCGCCCTGCTCGCCCTGGCGGGAATGGTCGGCGCGGTGTACCTCCATGCCGTCGTCCGCGCCCGGTTGGCCGAGGCGCCCGGTCTGCCGCCGATCGCGTTGATCATGCGACTCGCCGACTTTGCCCGGGTCGCCCCGCTGTTGCCGGTGGCCATGCTCCTTGGCGCCCTGGCCGCAGCCCTTACCGGCCGGCGGCGGCCCGCCCTCGGCCTCCTGGCCGGCCTCGGCTTCGGCTTCGTGGTGGGACTCGGAGCGGGGACGGCCGTGTTGGTCGTCGCCGGGCCGGCTCGGATCGTCGGCGCGGTCGCCCTGTACGCCGAGCTCGGGTTGGCGGCGGTCGCCGTGGCCCTCGTCGCCAGGCGGGCGCGATGGACCTGACCGGGTCCCCCTACTTCGAGGGGACGGCCGGAAGCCTGGACAGGTAGGCCCAGAGGGCTTTGAGCTCCACGTCCGTCATCCGCTTGGTGTACGAGATGATCCCGGCCATCGGTCGGCGGAGCGGGGTCCCGTCAGGACGCAGGCCCGTGTGGAGCACGGCGACGAACTGCGGATACGTCCAGCCCGCCAGCCCGTCGGCGTCGGGGGTCAGGTTCATCGCCGCCGGCCAGCTCGGATCGCCGCCCTGAATCGGCCCCCCAGCCAGGTTGGCGCCGTGACACCCTTGGCACACCGTGGCCAGGTGGGCGCCGAAGGCGGTCGTGGTGTCGGACGGCGGCGGATACGTGGCGTGGGCCGCGAAGTGATCGGGAATCAGGTCGACCGAAAGCGTCATCCTGCCCGTCGCCAGCAGCACCCTCCCCAACGGACCGAGGCGCGGCGGCGCCACCGTCCGGTCGACGGTGGGCAGCGACCGGACGTAGGAAACGATGTCCGACAGCTCCTCGTCCGACATTCTCGCGAAGTCCGCCGACGGCATGACCCCCGGCAGGCCGTCCTGCTTGACGCCGTGGCGGACGATCCGGTCCCAGTCGGACGGGGTGAAGTCCCTGGTTCGCCCGCCCCGGCCGGCGGTGATGTTCGGACCGAGCAGGCGGCCGATCAGCGGGTTGTCCACCATCACCCCACCGCCGAAATTCTGACCGTGGCACTCCACGCACCCGTAGCGCGAGTGGACCAGGTGCGCGCCCCGCGAAGCCGCCCGGGCTCGCGCGATGCTGTCCAGGTCCAGGCCCACGAGCGGATCGCCGCGTATCCCGGCCGCCTGCCGGGCCCGCCGGAGCGAGTCGACCTCGTCGGGGGTGAGCGGGAAGGGAATCGGGAAGTCGACCCGGTGGCTCGCCACCCTCCGGGTCAGGAGTGACGCATCGCGGTGGGTCGCCCAGGCATAGCCGCCGAGGGCGACGACCGCCAGCGCGAGCGCGAGACCCGCGAGGATCTTGAGGACGTTTTTCATGGCGGTTTCCGTGGCGGCGTGGTGGTCGCTCAGGACGACACCGGCTCCGGAGATTCGGCCGGCCGCTCGTCCCGACCCGGCGAGCGCCGGGTCGCAACCAGGCTGACGATCCCGGCGATGACCGCGGTCGAGACCGCGACGACGCAACCGATCGCCGCCGGCTTGAGCGTCATGACGAACACCACGGCGACGAGCAGGGTGAGGGTGGTGAGCTTGGCGCTCCAGGCCAGGGGGTCGCTCAGCATTCGCCGCGCTCGACGCGACATGCCGGCCGACTCGAGCTCTCGCGCCAGGGCCCGCCCTCGGCTCCCCTCGATCCCGGTGCCGAGGGCGACGATTAGGGCCAGGCCGACCAGCGCGGCGTCGATCCAGGGCGTCGACCAGGTCCAGCGCGCTTTGGTCATGTAGACGCCGCTGGCCAAGAGGCCCAGGCTGGCGATGGGGAAGACCGGAACGACTTGCCCCGTCAGGGCGAGCCAGGCGGTCGCGTCGGTGGTGGTCCGGGCCCGTCGGAGGCGAACGCCCGCCAGCGTGGCCAGGGACATCGCGACGGTGGCGGCCAGGAGCGACAGGATGTGGATGAAGAGGGCGATGGAGTATGCGTCCATGGGTCGGGCTCTCGGAGTCAGGGCCGGAACGTCATACGGTTAAATAGATGGTATTCAATTGATTAGAGTATACATTAGTTAAATGGGTAACGTCAAGCGCCCCTATCGCTCCCCCCGCCGCCGCGAGCAGGCGGAGGAGACCCGCCGGAAGATCCTGGCCGGCGCCAGGCACCTGTTCGTGTCCCGCGGCTACGGCGGGGCGACCATGGAGTGCATCGCTGAGGAAGCCGGCGTCGCCGTCCAGACGGTGTACGCGTCGCTCGGCTCGAAGAAGGGGATCTTGCTGGCGCTCCTGGACGAGATGGCGGCCGATGCCGATCTGGCGGGGATGCAGGCTGCCCTCGAGGCCGCGACTGGCGATCCTCTCCGCCAACTCCGGGAGCGATTGGCCTTTACCGCTCGGTTCTATGCCGCCGGGGCGGATCTGATCCAGATCGCGCGGACGGTGTCGGGAGTCGAGCCCGATCTCGCGGTGATGTGGAACGAGGGCGAGTCGCGGCGTCACCGGGCGGCGGCCGGTCTCGTTGCCGAGTGGGAGGCCGCCGGCGTGCTGGCGCCCGGTCTCTCCGCCCAGGCGGCCACGGACCTGATCTGGGCCTTGAGTGGCCCGGACGTGTTCCGGTTGCTGGTCACCGAGCGGGGGTGGAGTCGGGATCGGTTCGAGGAGCGGATCGCCGCGATGTTGGCGACTGAGCTCTTCGGCCCGCTGGCGCCGTGACTGCAAGTCGCTGCAGGCCTCGGCCGGTCGCGGGCGCCCAAGCGACCGGCTAAATTCGGACGTCAAGCCCGGTGTGGTGACCGTTCGGTAGGAGTGGGTCGCGGCCGGGGCATCAGTCCCTCTCCAACCCGAAGACGCTCATGGCTACTCGCAGCCCGTCCCGCGCCCGCGCCTCCGCCAAGCTCGACAAGAACGATCTGCTCGACCTCTACCGCACCATGCTCCTGTCCCGGCGGCTCGACGACAAGGAGATCCAGCTCAAGCGACAGAACAAGATCTTCTTCCAGATCTCCGGCGCCGGCCACGAGGGCGTGCTCGCCGCGGCGGCGAAGGTGTTCCGGCCGGGCCACGACTGGTTCTATCTCTACTACCGCGACCGGGCCCTCTGTCTGGGCCTGGGCATGACCGCCAGCGAGATGCTCCTCTCGGCCGTGGGCGCCGCCGACGATCCCAACTCCGGCGGCCGGCAGATGCCGTCGCACTGGGGGCACAAGGATCTCAACATCGTGAGCGTCTCGAGCCCGACCGGGACCCAGTTCCTTCAGGCCGTCGGCGCGGCCGAAGCCTGGCTCCGCGTGAGCCAGGCCGAGAGCTTCCCGGAGCGGGACCAGTTGATCGCGAGCGACGAGGTGACCCTGGTCACCACCGGCGACGGGACCACCAGCGAGGGTGAGTTCTGGGAGTCCCTCAACTCGGCCTGTAATCTCAAGCTCCCGATGGTCTATCTGGTCGAGGACAACGGCTACGCAATCTCGGTCCCGGTCGAGGTGAACACCGCGGGCGGTTCGATCTCGAAGCTCGTCGCCGGGTTTCCCGATCTCTTCGTGCAGGAGGTCGATGGGTGCGACCCACTGGCCTCGTACGACGTGCTCCTCAAGGCCGCGGACTACGCCCGCCAGCGGAAGGGGCCGGCCTTGGTCCACGCCCATGTCACTCGCCCCTACAGCCACTCGCTGTCGGACGAGGAGAGCAACTACAAGCCGCCCACCGAGCGAGAGGACGAGGCCCGCCGCGATCCGGTCACCAGCTTCCCTGCCTATCTGGTGGAGCAGGGGATCGCGACCGACGCGGAGATCGAGCTGATCAAGCAGCAGGTCGAGGACGAGGTCGAGGTCGCGACGGAGACCGCCCTCGCCTCGCCGCAGCCCGGCGCCGATACGGTGTACCGCTACGTCTTCTCTCCCGACGTCGACCCGACTTCCGAGCAGTTCGACACCGAAGACGATCCCCAGTTCAGCGGTGATCCCACCACCATGGTGGACCTGCTCAATACCTGCATGAAGGACGAGATGAACCGCGATCCCCGGATCGTGGTCTTCGGCGAGGATGTCGCCGACGTGAGTCGCGAGACCTATCTCGATCAGGTCAAGGGCAAGGGTGGCGTCTTCAAGGTGACCTGGGGCCTCCAGAAGGCGTTCGGCTCCAACCGCGTCTACAACTCGCCGCTGGCCGAGGCCAACATCGTCGGGCGGGCCATCGGCCTCGCGACCCGCGGCCTCAAGCCGGTGGTGGAGATCCAGTTCTTCGACTACATCTGGCCCGCCTACATGCAGCTCCGGAACGAGCTCGCGACCATGCGCTGGCGCTCCAACAACGCCTGGAGCTCTCCCGCGGTCGTCCGGGTGACCTACGGTGGCTACCTCAAGGGCGGGGCGCCGTACCACTCGCAGACTGGCGCCGTGGTCTTCACCTCGGTGCCGGGCCTCCGGGTGGTGTGTCCCGCCACCGCGCTGGACGCCAACGGCCTGCTCCGGACCGCGATCCGCTGCGAGGACCCGGTCCTCTTCCTCGAGCACAAGCACCTCTACCGCCAGACCTACAACAAGGCGCCCTATCCCGGCCCCAACTTCATGATCCCCTTCGGCAAGGCCAAGGTGGTCCGCGAGGGGAGTGACCTCACCGTCGTCACGTACGGTGCGACGGTGCAGCGATCGTTGGTGGCCGCCAAGCAGGTGGAGGAGCAGAGCGGTCGGAGCGTCGAGGTGATCGATCTCCGGACCCTGTCGCCCGTGGATTGGGAAACCATCGAGGTCTCGGTCCGCAAGACCAACCGGGTCATGGTGGTCTACGAAGACTCCCTCTCCTGGGGCTACGGCGCCGAGATCGCCGCCCGGATGGCCGACGAGATGTTCCCCTGGCTGGATGCCCCGGTTCGGCGGCTGGCCTCGACCGACACCTTCGTCGCCTACGCGCCGGAGCTGGAGGACGTGATCCTGCCCCAGGTGCCCGGCATCCGGGCCGCCATGGAGTCGATACTCGCCTTCTGACGCCCGAGGGGCGGGAGCCGGTCTCCCGCCCCGCCTTCCGCGATGACCTTTCGCCGCCTTGTTCTGGTGACCCACCGATGGGTGGGTTTGGCATCGATGGCGTTCCTGGCCGTCCTGGGCGCCACCGGTTCGCTGATGATATTCCACCGGCGACCCAAGATCGTCGGGCGGCTGCATACCGGGTTCGCCCTTGGCCGCCGCGGTGAGCTCTTCGCCGAAGTGGTGACCATCGTCGGTACCGCACTCGTGCTGGGTGGCCTGGTGCTCTGGTGGCGACGCAAGCGTCTGACCGTTCGGGTCCGGAGTGGCTGGCGGGTCGCTCTCAACGACCTCCACCACGTGACCGGGGTGATGGCCTCGCTCCTCCTCTTGGTCATGTGTGTCTCGGCCACCGTCATGTGGCGCACCCGAGTGCCCCCGCCTCCCCGTCCCACCGCCGACGGCGCCGCCCCGGCGGAGCCCGTAACGCTCGCCGATCGACGCCGCCTGCATCGCCTGGCCCGACAACTTCACGCCGTCGAAGGGATGGGCCGGCCGATCAAGCTGCTCTACTTCCTCGGCTCGGCATCCCTGGTTCTCCTGGGGGTTTCGGGATTCACGATGTGGTGGAAGCCCCGACGGCCTGAGGGGACTTGACGTCTCGATCGTAGGGATAGATTATCTAGGTATAGGCACTCTATCCCTGGATGGGCTATCCATGCCGCCGCGTAGCGACATTCTCCCCGGGACCCTCGAGCTCCTCATCCTCAGGACCCTGAGCCTGGGTTCCATGCACGGTTATGGGATCGCTCAGCATATCGAGCGAGTGTCCGACGCCGTCCTTCACGTCGAAGAGGGTTCCCTCTATCCGGCCCTTCAACGGCTCGCGCTCAAGGGTTGGGTCAGCGCCGAGTGGCGGATCACGCCGACCAAGCGGCGGGCTCGCTACTACTCGCTGACCCGCGGCGGGCGCAAGCAGCTCCAGGAAGAGTTGGCTGGCTTCGATCGCCTCCTGGGCGGGATTCAACGGGTGCTCGGCGCCGAAGGCGGCTAACGAGTCGATGCCCGCCGGCCCGGGCCGGCGGGTCGTTTACTGGAGGGTTCGATGGAGTTGCTCCGAGGTCTCTGGCGCCGACTCAGGCACGCTGTGGGGCGCGATCGTTTCGAGGCCGGGCTCGAGGACGAGGTGGCCTTTCACGTCGAGTCACGAGCTCGCGATCTGGAGGCGGCCGGTCTCCCCCCGGCCGAGGCCGCCCGTCAGGCCCGGCTTCGGTTCGGGCGGCAGGCGGCGGTTCGGGAAGCCGCTCGCGAAGTCTGGATTACGCGCTGGCTCGACCAGGCCGGGCGGGACGTGCGCCTGGCGGTGCGGAGCCTTCGGCGGACGCCCGGATTCACGGCCGTCGCGGCGCTCACCCTCGCGCTTGGCATCGGCGGCAACGCGGCGCTCGCGAGCTTGCTCGATGCCGCCCTGTTCAAGCCGCTGCCTTTTCCCGAAGCCGATCGCCTGGTGTCGATCACGCTTCAACCGCCGCCCTCGAGCGGCGAGCGAAGCGCCTTTCCTTGGTCGTTCCCCAAGTTTCGGACCTTGGCGGCCTCGACGACGGCGTTCGACGGCGTCGCGGGTTACGACGTCGCCAACGTCAACGTGGGCACCGGACCCGACGCCGAGCGCTTGGTGGCGGAGCAGGTGTCGGCCGACTACCTCCGGATTCTCGGCGTCCGGCCCGTCCTGGGGCGGATCTTCGAGCCCCGGGTCGACTCTGTCCCCGGCGGCGACGGCGTGGTGATCCTGAGCTACGCCCTTTGGCGGCGTCGATTCGGCGCCGACTCGGGGATCGTCGGGCGGGACGTTACCATCCACGGGCACCCGCTCACCGTGGTGGGGGTGCTGCCCCGCGGCTTCACCGGGCTCTCGCTGAGTGCCGACCTCTGGGTGCCGCTCACCTCGGCGACCCTGTTCGCCTATCCCGAGATCCTCGACGAGGACGGCAACTACTGGGTCCAAGTGGTCGCCCGGACCCGGTTGGGGGTCGAGCTGCCGGCGGCCCGAGCCGACCTCGATCAGGCCGGGACCGTGATCGCTCGGCTGCACCCTTATCAGAACCAGGCCGCCCCCTGGCATCCGGAGGTAGCGCCGCTCGCCGACGGGCGGATCGAGCCCGGTGTCCGGCGGGCGCTGGTCGTGCTCTTCGGAGCGGTGGCGCTCGTGTTGCTCATCGCCTGCGTGAACCTGGTGAACCTCTTTCTCGCCCGGACCACCGGGCGGCAGCGGGAGATGGCCGTCCGGCTGGCGATCGGCGCGGGGGCGCCTCAGATCATCCGTCAGTTGGCGACCGAGAGTCTGGTCCTCTCCCTGTTGGGAGGGACGCTTGGGCTGCTGCTGGCCCGGCTGGGCCTCCCGGTGCTGCTTCGGATGGCACCGAGTGCCGCGGGGGTCGGCGCCTTGGTCGACCTGCGGTCGGCGTCGATCGACGGTCGAGTCTTCGGCTACACGTTGGTGATCACCGTCGTCGCGGGTCTGCTGATCGGGCTGGCCCCCGCGTTGCGGGCCGCCCGGTCCAACGTGGCCCAGGCCTTCCGCCGGGGGGCGGGATGGGGCGGGGAGCCCGAGGTCGGAGGGGGCCGCCGTTTCGGGCCCCAGCGATGGCTGGTGGCCCTCGAGACCGCGCTGGCCCTCGTGCTGCTGGTCGGGGCCGGCCTCCTGGTGCGGAGTCTCGTGCGCCTCCAGGACGTCGACCTCGGATTCGACGGCCGGCGGGTGCTGACCTTTCGGATTTCGGCCACCGACGAGGACCTGGCTGCCCGCGATCCGGTCCGGTTCAAGGTCCTCGTGCTCGATCAGCTCCGCGCCGTTCCCGGAGTTCGTGACGTCGGTGTGGGGACCTGCTTGCCGCTCACCTCGGCCTGCATGGGGAGCGTCGTCAAGCCCGATCCGACCAAGCCGGCGCCGACGGAGCGTCAGCCGATCGGCGTCCACTACGTCTCACCGGGCTACTTCACCGCCCTGGGGATTCCCCTTCGGGTCGGTCGACTGTTCGATCAGCGCGACCGGCCAGGATCGGGCCGGGTCGTTGTCGTGAGCGAGGCGGCGGCCCGGGCGATCTGGCCCGGCGAGTCGCCGATCGGGAAGCTCCTCTCGGTCTATACCGCCTACTTCGCGGGCGGCGACTCGGCGGCCGTCGTGGTCGGCGTCGTAGGCGACGTCCACTACGGCGCCCGCGAGGAGTCGCCGACGCCCCAGGTTTACGCCCCCGCCCTGCAGGCGAGCTTCCGGTTCGCCACCTTCGTCGTGGCCACCGAGGGTGATCCGCTCGGGGTCGAGGAGGCGGTGCACCGGGCGGTCCAGCGAGTCAATCCCGGGCTCCCCATCTATGACGTCCGGACCATGGCCGAGCGGGAAGCGGTCGCCTCGGCGCGGCCGAGGTTCGCCACCTTCGTGCTTCTGGTGTTCGCTGGGCTCGGCCTGCTGCTGGCGTCGGTGGGGGTCTACGGGGTGATGGCCTACGCGGTCCAGAACCGGACTCGAGAGTTGGGCATCCGCCTCGCCCTCGGCGCCGACCCGGCCGGCCTGGGCCGGATGGTGCTCGCCGAAGCCGGCCGCACGGCGGGGCTCGGGCTGGGGCTCGGCTTGGTCGGGGCACTGATCCTGACCCGGCTGCTCCGGTCACTCCTCTATCAGGTCGATCCCCGCGACCCCGGGGTGCTGGTGCCCGCGGCCCTGCTGCTCTTCGGCGTGGCCCTCGCCGCGGCTTGGCTCCCCGCCCGTCGGGCCGCGGCGACCGACCCGATGCGATCGATCCGGAACGAGTGACCGGGAGCGATGACGCGGGGTGACGTCGTGCGCCGGAGCGGTGGGTCCCCCAACTCACCACTCCCTATTCCCTCCCGACTCCCCAGTCACAACTCCCTAGTCCCTAGGCCGTGCCTCCGTCGGCAGATCATCACCTCCGTGCTGGGACTCTCCCCCCGGCCGGCCACCAGGCGGCGCTCGACCCGGTAGAGCAGCGCGCCGAGCAGGCCGCCGAGGCGATCGCTCACCATGGCGGGCGACACCATGGCGGTCCAGGCCAGCCGCGCCAGCTTCGACTCGGTGTCGGCCGGGTAGTTCATCAGCACGAACATCGGTCGCCTCGTCACCACCTCGAGACCGGCCCCGGCCAGAGCCGCTTCGACCTCGGGTAGGGAGCGGCTTACCTGGTGGGCCACCCGGATCGTGGGCTGGTGAATGAAGTTGTCCGACCAGAGGAAGGTCCCGCCGGGACGGAGCAGGGAAGCGATGTTGCCGAGGGCCCGGGCGTATTGGGCATCGTCCACGATGTGGAACAGCACGTCGAAGGCCGATACCACGTCGAAGGTGCCGGCCTCGGAGGCCAGCGGCGGACCCAGCGGGTCGCCGATGTCGGCCTGGAGAAAGCGGACCCCCGAGAACCTGCGCCGGAGCCCGTCCACCGCCACGTCGGTGAGGTCCACCCCGGTCACCTCGGCGCCGCGCTGAAGCCACCGGTCGACGTAGAATCCAGTCCCCGATCCGACGTCCAGCACCCGAAGCGCGCCGCCTTGGCCCCTCGTTCCGTCCGCCGGGCTCCCCGTTTGCTCGCCCAGTCCATCAGCCACCCGGTCGAACACCTCGCCCCGGACCCGGTACATCCACTCGTTGTAACGGCGACCCAGCCGCAAATAGCCGACGCCTTCGAGACTGAAGTGATCCCGAAGGCGTCGTTCCCAGTATTCGCGGGTCTGGAACCCTTCGGTCACCCCATCGCCTCTTTGATCTCGGCCGCCGCCTCGATGACGTGGTCCACGTCGCGCGAGAGGGCCCGGGCGGCCTGGGTCGCCTGGGTCAGATCGCCGAGCACGTTGCCGACGCCGGCGGAGCGGAGGCGGATCAGGTCGTAGCGCACGTTCTGCATCGCCAGCGTGCTGGACTCGAGGCGGTCGCTGATCGCCTGGCGCCGGCTCATCAGGTCGCCGGCCGTCTTGGCCTGCTGCTCCAGCAGCCGGATCTGGCGGTCGCGCTCGCCGCTCGGCGGGGTCTCGCTCAGCTCGTCGAGTCGGCGCCGGAGACGGTCCGGTGCGTCTTCGCTTCCGAAGCTCTGGTCGAGGTCGTTCAGCGTCTTGGCGAGGTCCAGGGTCCGGGAGTAGAGGGACTCGGTGGTCTCCTGGACGTCCGGCAGGAGCTCACGATCGGCTGCCGGCAGCTTCTCCAGCATGGCCAGGATCGCCGTCCGGTCGCCATGGGCCTGCTTGACCTTGGCATAGTAAAGCCCGTACTCACCCACCGTCGGGGCTGAGTGGAGTCGTCGAGCTTTGCCGCCCTTGCCGCTGGCGGCCTCCACCGATCCGGGCGCGGGTGGCCGGTTCAGCACGTCGCGCCAGCTGTAGCCGGCCTGCCAGAGTTGGGCGTAGCTCCGGAGCAGGGGAATGCCCATGCCGCCGGCCACGAACAGGAACCACGGCCCGTTGAGGCCGGTCGCGACATTGAGCAGGAAGCAGCCACCGGTCACCGCGGCCCACCGGGCGAACTGCGCCCGGACTCTCTGAACGATCTTGGGCTCGCCCGTATCGGGGAGCGTCGGGGTGTCGTCGGACTTGCGAACCCATTCGCCCCGCTCGTTCCGGACCCACTGGCCGCCCGCCAGCGAGGCCGGACGGCGGCCTCCGGGCCGGGGCAGGTTGGGGGAGCGCGGCGCCAGCGCTGAGCGCCGTTGGCTGATCCGCTCCCGGGCCGTCGAGTGCCGGGAGCGGAGACTCCCGGTGGCCCGCGACGGCCGCGCCGCCGGGGCGCCGGCCGACGTCGGCCGGTAGCCGGTTACGGTCCGGCTCTCGAGAGCCCGGCGCAGCGCGTCGGCGGTGGGCCACCGATTCTCGGGATCCTTCTCCAGACAGCGAGCCACCGCGAGCGAGAGATCCTCCGGAACCTCGGGCCGCGACAAGTGGAGGATCGGGGCCGGTTCGGTGATCTGCTTCATCAGGATCCCGGCGACCGTCGGCGCGTTGAACGGGAGCTCCCCCGTCAGCATCTGGTAGGTCACGACACCGAGGCTGTAGATGTCGGACCGGCCGTCGATCTCCCGCTCCCCTGCGGCTTGCTCCGGACTCATGAACTGCGGCGTGCCGATCGCCACCCCGACGCCGGTCAACGTCGCCCCGGTCGAGCCGGAGAGCGCCTTGGCGATGCCGAAGTCCGTGACCATCACCCGGCCCCGCGTCCCTTCCAGGAGGATGTTGTCGGGCTTGATGTCGCGATGGATGATCGAGAGGCTATGGGCGGCGGAGAGTGCGTCCGCCGTCTCCTTCATGATCCGGCGGGCTTCTTCGGGTGGCAGCTTCCCTCGCCGCTTGATTCGCGCCGCCAGCGACTCGCCCTCGACGTAGCCCATCACGAAGTAGACCAGACCGGTCCCCTCGCCCACGTCGTGGATCGGCACGATGTGAGGATGGGAGAGCCGCGCCGCCGTCTGGGCCTCGCGGGTGAACCGCTCCCGGATGTCTTTTTGGAAGGCGAGTTCGGGCGGCAAGACCTTGATCGCGACCCGCCGGTGCAGGCGCTCGTCGCGGGCCCGGTAGACCACGCCCATGCCCCCGCGGCCGATCTCGCCTTCGATCGTATACGCCTCCCCCAACGCCTCGTTGAGACGCTGGGCCAGGGGACGGTCGTTGCCTTCGATGGGCTCGGTCATTCCGGAGGCGTAATCGTTTCCGAAAGGGTTTCCCCACAATAGCTTACCAAAATGCGTCAGGATTCCCTGCGGGGCAACTACTTCGCCCTGCCCGGGAGGCCGACTGCGCGATTCGGACCACCATTTCCAGCCATTCTGGCATGGACCGGAGGTTCGCCCACCCGCAAAGGGGCAGCCCGACACATATTCAGGAGCCAGGGTCGAATACGGCCATTGGCGCTAAGTTGTTTCGCCTGAATGCGATATCGGCCAATCCCTCGGTGTGGCACATGCGATGCCCCTGGTGGGGCCCGGCAATCGTACGATCGGGACGCTCCCCGTGGTCCCCGTCGTAGAATGAGTAGTGAAGCGACTCTGGATGATGAACCAAATGAGTGAACGCCTGACTCTTCCCGTGCTCCCGCTCCGCGAGGTGGTCCTGTTCCCCGGCGTGACGGCTCCGATCGGGGCCGGCCGGCCAGGAACCGTCCGCGCGATCGAGGCGGCCCTCAACTCCCCGGAGCGGCTGATCTTCGCGATCTGTCAGCGGGACAACACGGAACAGGTGACGTCCGAAGGCCTCTACACCATCGGGACGATCGCAAAAATCGGACAACTCCAGCGCGGGTTGTCTGGAATGCAAATGCTTCTCCACGGCGACCGCCGGGGGATCGCCATCCACGTGGGCGAGAAGGACGGTTATCTCGAGGCCATCGTTCGTGAGGCCGAGGAGATGCAGCCCTTGAACGCCGAGGACGCGGCCTTCGCCGCCCTCTACCGCGAGGTGCGCCAGCGGGCGGCCGAGCTGGGCCACAAGTCCGGGCTGCCGGAGGAGGTCGTGCAGCAAGTCCTGAGCAGCACCGACGACCCCGGCAAGTTCGCCGATCTGGTCGCCGGCTACATCGACGTGACTCCCCCGCAGCGCCAGGCCCTGCTCGAGACCCTCTCGGTCGAGGAGCGGCTCCGGCGGGTGCTGGTCCACGTCCAGCGGCAGATCTCCGTGCTCGACGCCCAGGAGCAGATCAAGTCGCAGGTGCAGGAGGAGCTGGGCGAGCGCCAGCGCGAGATGTTTCTCCGCGAACAGCTCAAGCAGATTCGGCGGGAGTTGGGTGAGGAAGACGAGGCCGACGAGCTCGAGGAGCTCAAGCAGAAGCTGGCCTCGCTCGACCTGCCGGATGATGCCCGGAAGGAAGTCGACCGCGAGCTGGGCCGCCTGGAGCGGATCGGGCGCGAGTCGATGGAGACCCAGGTCATCCGGACCTACCTGGAGACCATCTCCGAGCTGCCCTGGAACGAGCGGAGCCCGGAACATCTCGATCTGCAGGCCGCCGCGGAGATCCTCGAGGCCGACCACTACGCCCTCGGTGACGTGAAGGACCGGGTGCTCGAGTTCCTCGCGGTCCGCCAGCTCAAGATGGCTGAAGCGGAGCAGGAGCGGCTCGAGATCGAGACCCGCCTCCGGGAAGCCAAGGCGGCGGCCGAGTCGGGTTCCACCCCCGAGGCCGACCTGACCCAGACTGGTGAATTCGAGCCCGGCCGGCTCCGCCCGATCATCGAGACGCCGGGCAACGCCGACGACAAGGCCCGCGGTCCGATCCTCCTGTTCGTCGGCCCGCCGGGCGTCGGCAAGACGTCGGTGGCCAAGTCGATCGCCCGCTCGATGGGGCGGAAGTACGTCCGGATCTCCCTGGGCGGTGCCCGTGACGAGGCCGATATCCGGGGCCATCGGCGAACCTACGTCGGAGCGATGCCCGGCCGGATTCTCCAGGGGTTGAAGCAGGTCGGGACCAAGAACCCAGTCTTCCTGCTCGACGAGATCGACAAGCTCGGGGTGTCCTTCCAGGGCGACCCCGCCGCCGCGCTGCTCGAGGTCCTCGACCCGGCCCAGAACGACTCCTTCACCGATCATTATCTCGGGGTTCCGTTCGACCTGAGCGAGGTGCTGTTCATCTGCACCGCGAACTTCATCCAGAACATTCCCGGGCCGCTCCTGGACCGGATGGAGAACGTGGAGTTCTCGGGTTACACGGAGGGCGAAAAGAAGATCATCGCCCAGAAGTATCTGATTCCCCGGCAGCTCGAGGAGAACGGCGTCGCGGGGAAGGGCGTGAACATCGCCGCCGACGCCCTGGGCGAGGTGATCACGGGGTACACCCGGGAATCGGGCGTCCGGCAGCTGGAGCGCGAGATCGGGAAGCTGGCCCGGAAGGTCGCTCGGCGGATCGCCGCCGGCGAGGTGAAGGGCGACGTCGTGGTGACGAAGCCGATGGTCGACGAGCTGCTGGGCCGGCCTAAGGTCCATCCCGAGAAGATGGCCGGCGAAGACGCGGTCGGCGTGGCCACCGGGATGTACTACACCCCGGCCGGCGGCGACATCATGTTCGTCGAGGCGTCGACCATGCGGGGCAAGGGCGAGCTCGTCCTCACCGGCCAGCTCGGCGACGTCATGAAGGAATCGGCCCGGGCGGCCTGGACCTACGCCCGGTCACACTCCGCTGGGCTCCGGATTCCCGACGAGATGTTCGACCGCGACGTGCACATCCACGTCCCGGCCGGCGCCATTCCGAAGGACGGCCCCTCGGCCGGCGTGACGATGGCCACCGCGCTGGTCTCGGCGCTGTCCGGCCGCTCCGCCCGGCACGACATCGCGATGACCGGCGAGATTACGCTCCGGGGTCGGATCCTCCCGATCGGCGGCGTGAAGGAGAAGGTCCTGGGCGCGGTCCGGGCCGGCATTGCCCGGATCATCCTCCCCCGGGAGAACGAGCCCGATCTGGCCGATCTGCCCGAAGAGGTCCGGAAGAAGATCGAGGTCTATCCGGTGGGCGAGCTGGGCGAAGTCCTGGCCCTTACCCTCCGCGGCGCGACCTTCAAGGAGGGACGGCTCCTCTTCGGTGACGACAACCCGAGAGACGTGACGCCGCTGTCGGCCAGCTACCCGCACTAGAGAGTAGGGAGTCGGGAGTAGGGAGCCGTGAGCAGGGAGGGAGTAGGGAATCGTGAGTAGGGGATCCCTCCTCCCTCCCTCCCTCCTCGCTGCTCCTCCCCCCACAACGCACGCTGGTCAGGGATCGCCGATCGCCAGGCGGTCTCGGCCTCCGGCCTTCGCTCGGGCCAGCGCCCGCCCGGCGGCGCGAAGGAGATCAGGGGCGGTCGAGGCGTGGTCCGGGAAGCAGGCCGCGCCGGCGCTGGCTCGAACTTGAACTGGCGCCTCGCCGGCCGGCACGACGATCCGGTTCACTGCTGCTCGGACCTTCTCCGCGAGGGCGCCGCAGTTCGCTGCCGAGCAGCGCCGAACGAGCACCCCGATCTCCTCCCCACCCATCCGGGCGACGAAGTCGCTCGAGCGCACCGAGCCCGCTACCGTTCGGGCGACCTGCGCCAGCAACCGGTCGCCCACAAGGTGTCCGTGCTGCTCATTGATTCGTCGGAAATGGTCGAGATCGAGCAGGATCAGCCCGAAGGTCTCCTCTGCCCGACGGGCGAACGCGACCGCCGACACCAGTTCCTCCACCATCGAGGCGTGGTTCAAAAGGCCGGTGAGGTCGTCCCGGTGGGCCAGAGAACGGAGCCGGCGACCTCGCTCGATCCTGGCCTGGATCATCTGCACCGTGTGGGTGGGAGACGCGGCTTTTGACAGGACGTCGTCGGCCCCGGCCCGGATCGCCGCGAGGCGCTCCTCGTCACTGGGGCGGAGCGTGTAGACCACGACCGGGGTCGATCGATGGGAGGCGACCTGGCTGATAAAGCGGAGCAGGGCGACCCCGGAGGTGTCGGGCAGCCTCCACTCGGTCAGGATCAGGTCGGGGGTCTCATCCCGGAGCGCGGCCCGAAGCGCCCTCGCACACTTGACCAGAATCACCCGCCCGCCCAGACCTTCGATCGCCGACTGGAGTGAGTCCGCGTGGGCCTCGTCCGGCTCGAGCACCAGCACGACGGGCGGCGTGTTGGCCGAGCGGCCGATCGCCCGGACGTAGCTCTGGAGCTCGGTCTCAACCCGCTCCGGGGGCACCAGGGAGTCGAAATCGGAATACGGTTGGGCCAGCGGGTCGATCGCCTCGGGGTCGGCGACCAGGAGGACCGACGACGGCCGGGTCGAGCCCGGGACCGCCCACCGCCCGAGGGCGGCCGACTCCACCGTGGGCTGCTCGGGAACGAGCACGGCCAGATCGGGTCGCTCGGACACCGGAACCGACGCCGGGTCGGTCTCGATCGGGCGATGACCGACGGTGTACTGGGCGTCGACCAGGCATCGAGCCACCCGGTCGACCAGAGGGTCACTCGGGTCGCCGAGGACCAGAGCCTGCCAGCCGAATGGGACCCGTCGGGCCGTTCCCCCGGTCGGGAGGCCGAACTCGACGGCGGCGGCATCGAAGGCGCGGGCCAGGCGGCTGACCCACTCCTCCAACCGGCCGGGCGCCTCGGGCGAGGGCGACGGGTTGTCCTTGAGCCAGAGCTCCGCTTCCCGGCTGACGGCGCTGATGTCCGGAAAGCCGTAGCTGCCCCCCGAGCCGGCTAGCCGGTGGAAGCGGATCTTGAGCGAATCGGCGGCGTCGGGCTCACCGGCCATCAGTGCCGCCAGGTCCTTCCGCAGCTCGGCCAGGCGGGCGGCGGCCTCGGTCAGGTACTCGCGGCGGAGCTCTTCGAAGAATTCATCGACGCCGGTCATCGATCGCCACCCAGCAGGGTGTCGAGCAGGAGATCCGCGGCCGCGACCAGGATCGGACCGGTGCCCCAGTGGCCGCTCACCTGGTCGCCCGCTCGGGCGGCGAGGGCCGCCCCCCGCCCGTCCACCGTGAAGAGGAACGGCTCTCCCGGCCAGCGCTCCGGAGCGGCGATGGCCACTACCGGAGCGAACGGCAGATGGACCGGGATCGGCGCGCCCAGGGCGACCACGACGCCGCTGGTCGCGGCCTTGCGAAGCGCGGGGGTCAGGATCGGAAAGGCGTCCGCCGGCGCCACCAGCCGGACCCGCGTCTCCGCGCGGGCGATCTCGTGCGAGGCGAGCTGCAGCAACCCGCGGGCGGAAGCGAGCTCGACCAAAGTGGGGCTCGTCGGGACCGAGATCGCGTCCAGCACCGACGAGAGCGTCTCCAGGGCCTGCCCCTGACGGTCGACGATCCGGGCGATCAGGGTGCTAGGCGGCTCGGGACGGTAGCGCTTGGGGCGCCCCTCGTCCACCCGGGCCGCGCCCTTCTGGGCCAGCCCCTCGAGGGCGCTGTACGCATTCGCCCGGGCCAGCCCCGCCGCCCGGGCGATCGCGTAACCGGTCCCGGGCCCGCTTCGGACCAGGACCTCGTAGACTAGGCTCTCTGTCGGGGTGAACCCGAACCCCGTAAGGTCGAGCGCCGAGCTCATCGGCCCCGCCCGCCGGTCATACGTACTCCAGCTGCCAGCCCAGAAGCTTCGCGATCAGCGCCAGTCGGAACGTTACGTCGACGTGCCGTCCCTCGGTCGACTTCAGGTCCGAGTGCAGGGGATACCAGTGATACGTGATCTTGTGGGTGGCCTTCGGCGCCGACTTGAGCCCCTTCGGGCGCCAGACCCCCTGGTCGTCGCAGTCGGTCAGGAGCCGCGCCAGCACCTTGGTGGCGTGCGGGTTGGTATGGAGCGCGCCGATCCGGGCCAGGAGCTCGATGAAGTAGAGCGCTAGGGGCAGGTCCTTCGGATTGCCTCTGGCGTCGGCCAAGATCGGGTCACCCAGCAGGAGGAAGTCGGGCTTGACGCTCCTCTTACCCACCTGGAGGGTGAAGGCCCGCTTGGTCTGGGGAGTGCCGAGGTACTGCCCCAACCGCTCGGTGAACCCGGCCCGCTCCCGCTGGAGGTTGGGCAGCGCCGCGATCATCGCGACCGAATACCAGGTTGGCGGGTGCGCCTCGGGGTCGAGAATGGTCTTTGCGCCCGAGCGGACGAACGGCTTGTCGGCCAGCGAGCTCCGGAGGAACTGCGACACGTTGGTCGCGATCTTGTGGGCGGAGCCCCGGATCCGGGGATCCTCGACGAAACCTGCCTCGGCCAAGGCGGCGGTGGCCGCCTCGCGCATGTGCTCCCGAGCCCACTCCCCCGCCTCGATCCCGGCCTTCGCGACCTTCGCGAACTCGAATTCGAGGAAGGGGTCGTCGTCCCGGGACAGGATCCGGAACAGGAGCCGTTCCGCCAGCTTGAACGGTCGGCCCGATCTGGGGTAGCCGAGCTGCAGCAACCGCCGATGCTGCGGCACGGTGCCGATGTCCTTGATCCCGTCCTTGGCCGAGGGCCCAAGGCCGAGCAGGTTGCCACCCCAGACGCCGTCGTCCTTCTGCTTCTTGACCAGCGTCTGGGTGGCCTTGGCGGCGGCGACGGCCTGCTCGGCCGCGGTGATCATCTCGATCGAGGCGAAGCCGGGCTCGGCCAGGTCCAGATAGGAGCGCAACTGGACGGTCTCATTGCCGTTTTCGAGCAGCCAGCTGAGCGGAACTCGGTGCTGGGTCGGTAGTTCCAAAGGCACTCCCGTGGTTGAGATCCCATGGAGCGAAACCGGCGCCAAAATAGTAGTTGTAGAAGACAAATACTAGTGGCAATCGGGCGCTTTCGCCGAGACGAAGCCATCAATGAGCGAGAGAACCCGGTCGGGGACCTCGACGTGCGGCCGATGAAGCGCGCCTGAGATCGTCTCCAGGCTGGCGCACGGAATCGCGGCGGTTACGCTGTCGGCCAGCGCGTACGGGATGACCGGATCGAGGGATCCCCAGACTACCAGCGTCGGCTGTTTGATGTCTGAAAATCGTCCCCACATAGACCGGAAATCGAACTCTTCCAGAATCCGGGCGGTGGCGTTCTGGTAGGCCTGATCTCCGACCAGGGTGTAGTCGGCGGCCGAATCGGGCTCCCCGAGCCAGGCGGGGTCGTGCTCCGGCAGGATGAAGGCCCGGCTGGACAGATACCAGCTGATGGCTCGGGCCTTGGCCGGGTACATCGTGTCGGCGATCCCTCCCAATCCGACCGCCCATCCAGCTGGTGCGATCAGGACCAGACGCACGATCCGATCGGGGCGGGCGATCGCGAGGGAGGCCGCGATCTCGCCGCCCATCGAGTGGCCGACCGCGATGACCGGTCCCCGGGTCCAGCGGTCCATGAAGTCGGACACGTGGCGGGTCATCTCGGCCAGCGAGTAGCTGGTGTCGGGCTTCCCGCTGCCCCCGAAGCCCGGAAGGTCCGGGGCGACCACCCGAAAGCGGACGGCGAGGGGGTCGACGAGGGCGCGCCAGGTGAAGAGCGACTCGCCGAAACCGTGGAGCAGGAGTACGGTCGTGTCGCCCCGGCCGGCCCGAACGGTCCGCAGGGGGATCCCATCGGCGTCGAGCCACTCCGCCTGGTGGACCGGGTGCCGGCTTGCCGGTCGGCCGATCAACAGCAAGGTGGCGACCGCCAGCGGCAGGGCCAGCCACCAGGCCGAGCGCTTCAGAGCCCTGGGCATCGAACCAGGAGGACGGTCCCGTCCGCGGCGAAGAGACGCTCGCTGGTGAGGACCAGGGTGTGCGGATTCCAGAATGCCAGCCCCTCGCCCTGCGGCTCCCGCCCGCTCACGTCGCAGATCCCGACCGGGTGCCGGAGCTCGCCGAGCCCCGGGCTCGAGTGGCGGAACAGGTAGATCTCCCGATACGTCCTGACGGCGAGCCATCGCTGGTCGGGAGAGAGGGCGGCGTCGGTCACGAGAGCGCCCCGGAGCAATCCAGTCTCGATGGGGAGCGAATCGACCGGGGCGGCCCGGTAACGTCCGCCGGTCCAGGCGCTGTCGGGAACGAGGAAGACGTGGGGGTGGGAGTGCCAGCCCTTGCCGAACAGCAGGGCGTCGCCGCCGGCCGTCACCACCAGCGATTCGACGTCCTCCGCCCCGGAGGTGTAGCGGACCACCAGTGAGTCGCGGACCGCGAGTCGGGTCGGGGGCGACGGAGCGAGCCGAGGCTCCGGGAGGCGGTATAGGGTGACCGATCCGCGACCGGAGAAGTTGTCGCCCACGTCGCCCAGGTAGAGGCAGGGCTCGGTGCTTCGGGGGCAGGGGCCGATCGAGATAGCCTCCCAGTCGACGTTCGTCGCATTGGTCAGGTCGATGGCGGCCCGCACCCGTCCGGTGGTGTCGATGGCGAACAAGGTGGGTGGGTTGCCGGAGTCGTTGATGGTCCACACGACGTCCGGGTTCACCACTCCCCGAATGGCGCCGGAGCTCTCGGGGACCCGCGGGTCGACTATCCGCCCCGTCTCGCGTATCTGGAGGGCCGGTTCGGGGTGCTGCGCCGCCGCGGTCGGGGCGGTGAGCCAGACCAGGGCCAACCCTTGGACCACCGCGCGCACGGACGGCCTCAGAGAGCGAACACGGTCAACACGCCGCCGGGGTTGGCGATGGCGTCCGGATCGGCGATGGCACCGTTGCCGCCCGCCCCCAGCCAGCCACCGAGGCCCGACAGCACCGCCACGTATTGGCGGCCGTCGGGGCCGAGAAAGGTCATCGGCGCGGCCATGATCCCGGACGCCGTCTTGTAGCGCCAGAGCTCCTGGCCGGTATGTTGATCCACGGCTTTGAGCCAGCCGTCCATCGTGCCGTAGAAGACCAGACCACCGGCGGTGGCGAGGGCGCCCCCTGTGACCGGATAGGGCTCCTGGACTTGCCACGCAATGGTGCCGGTCGCGGCATCCCAGGCGACGAACCGGCCCAGGCTCCCGCCCGGCCCGGCGCTCATCCGGATGGTCGCGCCGGTGTAGAGCTTGCCGGCCTGGTAGGTTGCGGCGGTGGCCCGGAAGCTCATGCAGAGATTGTTGAGGGGCACGAAGAAGAGCGAGGTTCCGGGCGAGAACGCCGCCGGCTGGTGCCCCTTGAGGCCGATGGTCGCCGGGCAGACGTTGTTGACCCGGGCCCCTGACCCGGTCTCGAACGCCGGCGAGATCGACGGGATGCCGGTGGTCAGGTCGACGTGCGTGGCCCAGTTGACGGGACCGAGCCGGGCGGCGAGCAGCACCTTACCGGTGGTCCGGTCGATGGTGTACCCGAATCCGTTGGCGTCGAGGTGCACCAGGGCCTTGACCGGTGTCCCGTCGACGGTCAGGTCGGCCAGGATGGTCTCGTTCGACGCGTCGTACCCCCACTCGTCGTGCGGCGTCACCTGATAGGCCCAACGAACCTCGCCGGTGGCGGCCGAGCGGGCGAAGATCGTGGATGACCACTTGTCGTCGCCGGGTCGGGACGCCGGATTGAGCGGGGCGGGGTGGTCGGTCCCGTAGTAGATCAGGTCGAGCTCCGGGTCGTACGCCAGCCACCCCGAGGCGGTGGCGCCCCCGTGTTGCCAGCCGTCGCCGGCCCAGCTCGTCACCCCGAGATCGCGGCCGCGGTGGGATGCGTAGGCCGGATTGGCGTCGCCCCGGATCCCGACCGCGCTGTCCGGCCCGGTGTGCTGCACCCGCCAGACCAACTGGCCGGTAAGGGCGTTGTAGGCGGTGAGCGAGCCCCGAACCCCGTATTCCGCGCCGCCGGTCCCGACCACGACCAGATCGCGCACCACGAGCGGGGCGCCCGGCATGCTGCCGCCGGCTTCCCGGTCGGCGTTCTTCACCCGCCAGATCTCCCGGCCGGTGGCTGCGTCGAGCGCGGCAAGCTCGCCCTGAAAGAGAGGGACGTAGAGCTTCCCACTCGGGTGGTAGGCCAGGCCGAGGCTGCCGACGTCGCGCCAGCCGGCGGGTGGGTTCAGCCGTCGGGTGGCGGCTGGAACCTCGTACTTCCAGAGGATCGGCGCGCCGGGTCGCGCCAGGTCGAGGGCGAAGACGGCGTTGGGAAACGGGGTGTGAACGAACATCACGGAGTCGACCACCAGCGGGCTACCCTCGTTGGCGCGGAGGGATCCGGTGCTGAAGCTCCAGACCGGCTTCAGGCCGGCCACATTGGCGGTCGTGATGGCCGTGAGCGGGCTAAAGCGGGTCTGGGCGTAGTCGCCGCCCGGGAGCTGCCACTGGCCGGGAGGAAGCGACCCGGGCCAGGTCGTGTCGGGGGTGGCCGCCTGGGCCCGCGCCCGGGCGGGCAAGGCGAGCAGCAGCGCCAAGCCCGCCACTCCGACGGTCGGAAGCCGAAGTCCATTCATGGGAGAAGGATAGCGGTCCCGGCACGGGTGGGGCAGGCGGTCCGCTCCCACGGGTAGCGGGACGGTGGTAGACTCTGGATGGATTCCCATCGCACGGAGGAGAAGGTGGTCTCGATTCGTCGTGGGCTTCGGCTGATGCTCCCCCTGCTGTTATTGCTGGGGTCGACCGCGCCACTGGTGGCCCAGGAGTATCGCGCCGTCGTCCGGCTGCAGCCCCGCACCGTGCCGGTGGCGCTCGACACGATCGCGGTCTCGAGCGAGCTCGAGGCCCCGCCGGCTCGCGTGTTCGGCGCGGTCCGGCATGCGTTCGAGTCCTTGGGCATCAAGGTCGAGGTCGAGGATTCCGCTCACGGGCTGATCGGAAACGAGAAGTTGGTCCGGCGTCTCAACCTGGCCGGCGAGCCACTGTCCCGCTACTTCAACTGCGGATCCAGCATCGTCGGCGCGAATGCCGATCGCTACCGGCTGACCATCGCCGTGGCCGCGTTCGTCGACCCCTGGCCCGGCGGTGGAACCCGTCTCGGCCTGGCGACGACGGCGATGGGACGGGACGTCGAGGGGGCGTCGCTCGACCCGGTCGGGTGCGAGACTACCGGCCATCTCGAGAACCGGCTGGCCACCCTCATCAAGGCCAACCTGCTCCCGGGTATGGGATGACCACCTTCGACGTCGTCGCCGGGCTGACGACGCTGGCGGCGTTGTTCGGGTGGCTCAATCACCGGTTCATCCGGTTGCCGACGACGATCGGGCTGATGGTGATCTCGATCGCGTTCTCGCTGGGGTTGGTGCTGGCCAGCCGTTTCGGCGTTCACCTCGAAGAGCCGATGCGCCATCTCCTGGCCGGCATCGACTTCGACGAGGTCCTCCTCAACGGCATGCTCGGCGCCTTGCTGTTCGCCGGCGCGCTCCACCTCGATCTCAGCAGCCTCACGGCCCAGCGCGGCGTGATCGCGATCCTCGCCACAGTCGGGGTGCTGGTGTCGACCGCGATCGTGGGCGGCCTGGCGCACGTGGTGCTCGGTCTGCTCGGCCTCGAGGTCTCCCTGGCGTACTGCCTGCTCTTTGGGGCCCTGATCTCCCCGACCGACCCGATCGCGGTCGGCGCCATCCTGCGGAAGGCCGGGCTGCCCCCGTCGCTCCTGACCAAGATCTCGGGCGAGTCGCTCTTCAACGACGGCGTGGGCGTGGTGGTGTTCCTGGTCCTCCTCCAGATCGCCACCGGATCGGGCGACGTGGGTCCGGGCGGGTCGTCGAGCTGGTGGCGCTCGAAGCGGTTGGGGGCGTCGTGTACGGTGGGCTGGTCGGCTGGATCGTCTTCCGGATGCTCAAGAGCGTCGACAACTACCAGGTGGAGATCCTCCTGACACTCGCCCTGGTCACCGGCGGCTACGCTCTGGCGCACCGCCTGCATCTCTCGGGGCCGCTGGCCATGGTGGTCGCGGGTCTTCTGATCGGCAACCAGGGTCGCTCCTTCGCGATGTCCGACCAGACCCGGGAACGGCTGGACTTTTCTGGGAGCTGGTCGACGAGTTCTTGAACGCCCTCCTCTTCGTCCTGATCGGGATCGAGGTGCTGGTCGTCGTGGCCCGGGCGGCGATCGTTGCCGGGCTGATCGTGATTCCCGTCGTGTTGGTGGCCCGGCGCGTGAGCGTCGCGGGGCCGATCGCGATCCTGATGGCCGTCCGGCGGGCCTTCAGTCGGGCGCGGCGGGGTGCTGACGTGGAGCGGGCTGCGGGGCGGCATCTCGGTCGCGCTGGCGCTTTCGGTGCCGGCCGGAGGGCGCGCGACATCTCCTCGCGATGACCTATGTGGTCGTTGTGTTCTCCATCGTCGTGCAGGGACTCACCGTCGGGCCCCTGGCCCGGCGGCTCGCGGCCTCCGGCGCCGCTCGGCGTCGGCCATTGCAAGGGGTTGTCGCCCCGGGAGTGGAGTCATGATCCGATATCGTTCCGGCCTGGTGATGGTCCCGGTCCTGCGTTTCCTGGCGGTCGCGACGTCGGCTCTCGCGATCGGGTGCGGTGCGGGCGAAGGCGGCGGGTCGGGCGGACCGCCCTCGATCCAGGACAGCGTGGGGATCCAGGTGGTGGTCAATCACGGGCCGACCTGGGCCTCTGGTCAGGCCTGGACCGTGGCCGATCAGCCGACACTCGACGTGGGCGGCACCGGCGATCCCGCGTCCGAGCTGGGCCGGGTGGTCGGCGCCGTCAAGCTGAGCGATGGCCGGCTGGTCGTGGCCAACGCCGCCACCAGCGACCTCCGGTTCTTCGATCCCCAGGGCCAGTTCCTGGAGACCAAGGGGCGTCAGGGGACCGGCCCGGGTGAGTATCAATCCATGACCGGGATGTGGCTCGGCTCGAACGACTCCCTCCTGATCGCCGACGTCGCCTCGCAGCGGCTCACGATCCTCGACGGCCGCGGCGAGCTGGCCCGAACCTTCTCGCTGGGCGGCGTGTCCGGGATCCAGGTCCCGACCGGCGGTCGGATGAGCCTCGCCTTTCCGACCGGATGGTTCTCCGACGGCTCGGTGCTGGGCATGCAGATGGGCTTCCGGATCAACGACCAGCGGGAAGGGGCCTATCGTGACACGGTCACCCTGGTCCGCTACGGCTCCGACGGCGCCACCCGGGACACGGTGACCCAGATGCCTGGGGTGGAGATGGAGCAGCTGCCGCTCACGATCGGCAACCGTACGGTCGCGACCCCGAACCCGGTGCCTCTCGGCAAGACTCCGGTCATGGCGGTGGCCGGCGAGCGGGTGCTGGTGAGCGACAACGACGCCTGGCGGGTCGAGGTCCGCGGGCCCGACGGCGTTCTCCACCGGGTCATCCGGGTCGATGCCAAGCCCCAGCCCATCACCGACGCGGACAAGACGGCTCACCGGAAGCAGCAGCTGGACCAGGTCGCGGCCACACCGCAACTCCGGGCCCTGCCGGCCCAGCTCCAGGAGCAGTTCAAGAGCCGGATCGAGAACGCCAAGTATCCCGAGACCCTCCCCTTCCTCGGGAGCATCGTCCCCGCGGCCGACGGAACGCTCTGGGTGGAAGAGGTCGTGGGCCCGAGCAGGGAGAGGCGCCGCTTCGCGGTGCTCGATTCGGCCGGGGTGCTCCTGGGGCGGGTGACGATGCCGGCCAGGTTCCGGCCGACGTTCGTTGATGCCGAGTCGGTGGTCGGCGTTTGGATCGATCCGGACGACGTGGAGCATGTCCGGTCCTACCCGATCAAGAAGTAGGGTCCGCTTGGCTCAGCGGCCGCCGTCGGGCTTCTTGATCGGGCAACCGACGGCGTCGACCGCGCTGCCCTTCGGTGTGGCGGGGCATCGGTCGATGCCGTCGAACACGCCGTCGCCGTCGAAGTCGGTCGGACAGCCCCGGCTGTCGACCAGGGCCCCGAGCGGCGTGGACCGGCAACGGTCGGCCCGGTCCGGGACCCCGTCACGATCCTCGTCCGCGCCGGAGGTCGTGCCGCTCAGGGTGCCGGGCATGATCGAGAATCCGACGCTCGCCCCGGCACCGGTGTAGCTGTAGGTGGATCGGCTCCGGACCACCACCTCGGTGCGGAACGATACGAACCGGGCGATCGGCACCCGGAAGCCGGCACCGCCCGCCAGCGCTCCGAACGGGCTGCAGCCCAGGCAGGGCGCCTTGGGCGAAAAGCGGCCATAGCCGGCCCGAAGGTAGACGCTGCCTCGCGAGACCGGGACGTTGTAGAGGAGCCCGGCGCCGTAGTGCAACAGCGTGAAGCGCTTCCCGGCGCTCACGCTGAGCGGGCGGGTGAACTCGAGGCTGCCCTCCAGCTCGAAATGGGCTGGGAGCCAGACGCCGAGCCTGGCGCCGCCGCCGAAGCCGCGAAGGGCGTCGTACAGGTCGATCTTGTTGTGCCAGACACCGAAGCCCGCGAACTCTACAGTGCCGGCCTCCTGGGCCTGGAGCGGAGCGGCCGAAACGGTCAGGAGACCGGCGACGGCCAGGGCGAGGGCTCGCATGCTGCTATAGATACGGGACTTACGGCGCCGTGACAAGCTGGGGCGCCGGCCGGGCCGGTCTTGGCAGCGGGTCCGTCCCTCCACTACCATAGGGCATCGGTAGATCAGCGTTTCCTCGGACCCAGAGGGTGAGATGCAGGTCACGGTCGAATATTGCGTGCAGTGAAACTACGAGCCCCGAGCCGCCAGGCTGGCGGCTGAGCTCGAGCAGGATTTCGATGCGGTGGAGATCAAGCTGATCCCTTCCGGTGGCGGGGTGTTCGAGGTGACGGTCGACGGCACCCTGATCTTTTCCAAGAAGACGATCCGGCGCCACGCCAATCCTGGCGAGGTGGTCAAGCTGATCAAGACCGGTGGCCGGGCGCTCTGAGCTCCGGCTGGCCTCGATCCGGGAAACTCATGCGTATTGCGATCTCGACCGGCGGTGGCGACGCCCCCGGTCTCAACGCCGTCATTCGGGCGGTGGTCCTCTCCGCCCACCAGCGAAACTGGGAATGCTTCGGCATTCGTCGGGGCTTCGACGGGCTGTACCGGCGGGGCCGGGACCTCTCGTTCGCGTACGGGATGCCCTGGAACGGTCCCGATCGGCGGGAGGGTGAGCCACGAGGCGGCCTGATCCCCCTCGGCCCTGACCAAGTGCGCGGCATCACCCATCTGGGCGGGACGATCCTGGGCACCACCAATCGGGGCAACCCGTTTCGCTGGCCCACCCGGATGCCCGACGGCTCGATTGAGGAGATCGATCGATCCGACGAGATCGTGTCGGCCTTCGAGTCGCGCCAACTCGACGCTCTAGTCGCGATCGGCGGCGACGGGTCCCTGGCCATCGCACACAGCCTCTACCAGAAGGGCGTGCCGGTGGTGGGCGTGCCGAAGACGATCGACAATGACGTCGCTGGCACCGAGGCGACCTTCGGTTTCGATACGGCGGTCGCGACGGCCACCGACGCGCTGGACAAGCTCCACACCACGGCCGAGAGTCACGACCGGGTCTTCGTCGTCGAGCTGATGGGGCGGTACGCCGGCTGGATCGCCCTCCACAGCGGGCTCTCCGGCAGCGCCGACGTGATCCTGATCCCGGAGATTCCGTTCGACATCGCCAAGGTGTGCGACAAGATCCGAGCCCGCGAGGCCTCGGGCCGTCACTTCTCGATGGTCGTCGTGGCCGAAGGGGCGCGCTCGATCGGGGGCGAACTGGTGGTCCGCGAGAAGGCCCGGGTCGGGATGGTCGAGCGGCTGGGCGGGATCGCCGGGCAGTTGGCCGAAGCGATCCATGAGCGGACCGGCAAGGAGACTCGGAGTCTGGTGCTGGGTCACCTCCAGCGGGGGGGCTCGCCCACGACGTTCGACCGGCTGCTGGCGCTTCGATTCGGGTCGGCTGCCGTCCGGGCGATCGGCGAGGAGGACTTCGGCTCGGTGGTGGTTTACACCCCACCGACCGTGAGCCGCCGGCGGATCGCCGACGTCATCGGTCGCCAGAAGCTGGTCCCGCTCGACAGCGGGGTGATCATGACGGCCCGGAACCTGGGGATCTCGTTCGGCGACTAGCGGACCAGGGGACGGTCCGGTCCGGCCAGCGGTGATCCCTTGGGGGCCTCCCAGGTCAGCTGGGCGTCGATCAAACGGGCCACCTCGAAATCCTTGGCGGTGATCCCACCCGCGCTGTGGGTCGACAGCGCCACCCCGACGCTGGGCCAGCTGACCGCCAGGTCGGCATGGTGGTCGGCGGCCTCGCAGATCCAGGCGATCGCGTTGACGGCGAGCATGGTGACTCGCCACCCGTCGGTCTGATATGTACGGCGGATCGCGCCGTCCTCGAGGCGCCAGCCCGGGAGGTGGGCCAGCGCCTGGGTCACTTGGTCGGACGTCATCGCTCGGTCGGTCACGGTGCCTCCAGTTGGATCCGGTACGTTCCAGATTGGCCGGGGCTCTCCTCCACGTCAACCGCGACGGCCCGGACCCCGCCCACGCCGGCCTCCGCGAGACCTCGGGTCACCTCCCGGGTCAGGTATTCCGCCAGCAGCTCGGCCGTGGTGTCCGTGACCGGGACGACCGCGACGTTGCCGGTCGGTAGGACGAACCGGGTCCGCCCTCCGTACTCGATCGCCGTCCGCCCGTTCTCCTCCCGGAGGAGCAGCTTGGGGTTGTTCCCCGCCACCAGGACGCGGTGATCCAGGGCGTCCACGACCGGGCGGAGGATTCGCTTCAGGACCGCGAAATCCACCACGAAGCCCGTGGCGGGATCGACCGACCCGTCCACCGAAACGCTCACCGCGTAGTTGTGACCGTGCAGGGCCTCGCACTTGTGACCGGGAATGGTGAGAAAGTGCGCCGCGGAGAAGTTGAGATAGTCCTTGGCCACCGACACTCGGAATCCGCTCACGGGGTCCTCCCGGGCCCGAGCCCGGCTTCGGGTTGCCATCTGGGACTGGCGCGCGCCGCTTCGCGGAAGGCCGGGAGCCCGGCGACGAAGACGATGATTGCCCCGATCAGCCCGACCAGCGACACGACCAGGATCGACCGGCCGATCAGGAGCTCATCGCGAAAGACGTAGTCGGTCAGGCTCGCGATGAAACTTGGCCCGAGCCCGAGTCCCACCAAGTTCACGATGAAGAGATAGAGCGCCGATGTCTGGGCTCGCATCGGCACGGGCGAGATTTCCTGGACGCCGGCCGCGGCGGCCCCGAAGCCGAACGACGCGATGAAGGTACTGGGGATCAGGGCCACCTCCATGATCGCCGTCGGCGCGCACAGGAAGAGCAGGGTCGCCCCGATCTGAGCCACCGCGCCGATCAGGCCGATCCTGAGCTTGGCGTCGGCGTGACCACGCCGCGCCAGGACGTCGGCGAGATAGCCGCCGGTGACGACGCCCGCCACGCCGAACGTGGCCGTCCAGAGGCCATAGACGTAGCCGGCATGCTGCGGGGTCCAGCCGTGGGTCCGAATCAGGAAGGTGGGGACCCAGAACGCCCACCCGTAATTGACCATCGCGATCAGCGCGAAGCCGAGGTTGTGGCTCAAGAACGCGGCGCCATGGCGCCGGACGTAACGAACGACCTCGGCGACCGGAACCTCCGCCGCCGAAGTGCCTGCGCTCATGGCGCCGCGGACCGGCTCGCGAATGGTGCGGATCAGCAGGGCGAGCAGCATGCCCGGCAGGCCGATCAGGATGAAGACCGCCTGCCAGGGTCTGACCGCGCCGACCAGCGGGAGCTGCCACGTCGAGGCGGTGCCCACCGTGCTCACGATCCATCCGCCGAGCATCAGCGCGATGCCGCTCCCCAGATAGATGCCGAGGGAATAGACGCTGATTGCCGTGCCAAGACGGTCGCGGGGGAAGTAATCCGCGATCAGGGAGTAGGCGGGTGGGGAGAGCGCCGCCTCGCCGACCCCGACCCCCACCCGGGCGAGAAACAGCTGCCAGTAGTTCCGAGCCAAGCCTGACAGCATGGTCATCACACTCCACGCCGCGATGCCCCACCCGATGATCCCGCGACGACTCCGCCGGTCGGCCAGCCGCCCGATCGGGAAGCCCAGCACGCTGTAGAAGGCCGCGAAGGAGAAGCCCATCAGCAACCCCATCCGCGTATCCGAGATCCCCAGGTCGCGTTTGATGGGCCCCACCAGCAGGGCCATGATCTGCCGGTCGACGAACGACGACACGTAGGCCAGCATCAGCACGGCGACGACGAACCACCCGTAGGCCGGCCGGTCGCGGCGCGAGGGGCGCTCGGACTCGTTGCCGTTCTCTGACATGGGGTGGTTGCTCCGGTCGGCAGGGGTGGGCCCAAAGCTAGGTACCAGTCGGGGCAGGGGCAAAGTGTCCTAGAAGCGGGTGTTCCCTGTCCTCGCTTGAGGACAGTTCCCCGGCGGTCGAGATTCGTAATCTCAATCTCTACATGCACTTACGATGTGGCACGACGCTCGCATTAAGTCTGGTCGGAGACGCCCACCAATCAGTCATTGGAGGAGGCACACCGTGCGAAACCAACTGTTGATCATGGGGGCTACCTGTGCCGCACTCGCGACCAGTCGACCCGGGTCGTTGGCGGCGCAGCGAGTGTCGGCCGACATCCACATTGGTGGGTTTCCTGTCGCCGGAGTGATCCATATCGGTGACCGTTACGCTCCACGGCCCATCCCGGCCCGCGTTGTAGTGGTGGAACGCCGGCACGGGGGTCCTTTCTGGCGAGGTCACGGGGCGCGGGTTGTCAGGGTGTACTACGACCCATACGGGCAGCGCTTCTACGATCGGTATGACCGCGGGCTCGAGGAAGTGTCGGTGTACCAGTACGGTGGTCGGTATTACCGGCTCGACGACCGCTACCACGACCGCCGTTTCGACGGACCGTGGGGTAGGGATCGCGACGATCGATTCGATCGTGACCGACGCGATCGACGGGAGCGACGGGATCGTGACGCGCGGGATCGACGGTACCGGGACCGCGATCGGGATCAGGGTCGGCCCGATCGCAATCGAAACCGGGATCGGAATCGGAATCGGAATCGAAGCCGTCCGTGAGGAGCGCGAGAGCGCACCGGTTGCGGCGAGACAATAGACCAAGAATGGAGTCGGCCACTCCTTCCTAATTCAGCCCCCTTGCTGAAAACCCCGGCCGACTCAGCAAACCCAAGGCACTCCCAGCCACGGGTTCAGACAGCCCCGCGACGGCGGGGTTGTTTGTTTTTCCCCTCCGTCCGTTACCGTTCCTTTGTCACCCAGTCGGAGGCCGATCCGATGGTTCCCGTTCTCTTCGCGCTGGCGCTCTGCGCCCCGCCGGCCGACTCGATCGCCGACCTGTACCGTTCGGGTCGGACATGGGGGGCCTTTCTCGCCAGCGCCAACGCCCAGCGGTCGGCGTGGCTGGCCCGCGCCGACGGTGCCCAGGCCGACTCGGCTCAGGTGGCCCGAGCGGCCGCGGTATCGGGGCGGTGGCGGTTCCTGGTCATCGCGGAGGATTGGTGCCGCGACTCGGTCGAGAGCATCCCGTATCTGGCCCGGCTGGTCGAGCTCGTGCCGTCGTTGGAGCTCAGGATCGTCCGATCGGACGAGGCGGCGGGCCTGATGCGTCGCTATCCGACCCCGGATGGCCGGCCGGCCACCCCAACGGTCGTCCTGCTCGATTCGACGTTCGCCGAACGAGGATGCTTCGTGGAGCGTCCGGCGGCGCTGCGACGCTGGATCGACGGCCACCGCTCGCGGCTCGATCCGGGCGGGCTGGCGGCCGGGGAGCGAGACTGGTATCGGCGGGACCGGGGTCGGGAGGTGGTGCGTGAGCTGGTGGGGATGCTCGAGGCGGCCGGCGCGGGTGGCCGGCGGTGTCCGGCCGGTTGACGCTCCGCGATCAGCGAAGCCGAAGGACGAGGTTGCCGACCGTCGCGCCGTCGACGTCGGCGGGCATGACGAACTCGACCGGCTCCGCCGTGAGCCCGAGCCGTTGGGCGGTCGCCGCTGGAATCCGGAGCCGATAGCGTCCCGGCTTGATCCCGATGGCGTAGAACTGCCCGTCGCTGAAGCTGACCAGCCGGCGGGCGGTGCCGGTCGCGATCGCCTCCAGCACGATGGGAACTCCCGGGACCGCGGTGCTGTCGGGGCCGCGGACCACGGAGCCCTCGATGACCCCGCCCGGTGCCACGGGAATGTCCACGATCTGGTAGCGGTTGGGGCCGGGCCGCACCTCGACCGCGCCGAAGGCGGGCACCCACAGCGGCGAGGGTAGGGTGGTGGAGTCGACCGCCACGATCGCCGGCTCGAACGGGGTCACGTTCCAGAGGTGGAAGCGACCGTCGTCGCCGGAGCGCCGCGTCTCCATTCCGATGCTCACCCGGACGTTCGGCAGGACCTGCTCTCCCTGGTCGAACCGCTCGTTCCCGTTCCGGTCCAGGAAGACCCGTCCCGTGATGCCGCTCCGTTCCAGGCCGGGTCCGGACGAGAAGTCGATCGATTGCGCCGGCCGGTCGTAGAGCACCGACCCCTGCACGTATTCGCTCGAGGTGGTGCGGCCGCCGGATCGGAAGAGCGACGTGTACGAGCGGATGGTGGAGAGGTCGGCCGCGAGAACCGCCGAGACGATGGGGCCCTGAAGCCGCGACCAGCCTCCGCCGAGCTCCACCCGGATGCCGCGCCCGAGATTGCGGCTCAGGTACGCTGCGGCCGACGACAACCGAAGCGAGGCCGTGAGGGCGACCTGGGCGCGGGTGGTGGTCCGGGCCAACAGGGGGCCCAAGCGTGGGCTAGGCAGAAGGAACGCATTGGCCTCGAAGGTCGTCTGGTCGAGGCTGGCCCCGGCGCCCCGGGTCCGTTGCCAACGCACGGCCGGCATCAGCTGGAGCTCGCCGGATTGGAACGAAGCGCCGATCCGCCCGCTCGAGATGGTGGTGGGACCGGCGTGCACGATGTCCACACTGCCTTCGAGATACGTGGCTCCCCGTTCGGGTGACGGCCGAAAGAAGCCGCTGAAGGTCCATTGCGAGGTTCGTCCGTCCGGCGTCAGGATCGGTTGCACGACGCCGGTCGCGAATTGGCTGGCTTCGGCGCTGATCAAGAGGTCGGGCGAGGGCTGGTAGCGAACCGCCCCGCGGAGCACAGCCTGGGCGACGGCTTCGGCCTCGACGCTGACGGTGTTGGTCAGGTTGCCGAAGAGCGCGGCGTACGGGTGCGCGAGCGAGGGAAGCGAGTCGCGCCAGAACTGGTCGATGCCCGCTTGGGCCGTCCACCGGGTGGACAGCCCGTAGCGGAGGTCGAGGTTGGCCGTCGCCCGGCAGCGCTCGGTCCGGCATTGACCCGCCGACGCGCCGTACTCGAGCTTGCCCGCTCGGATTCGATTGGGGTCGACCCGGAGGTTCCGGCTCCAGCGCCGCACCTCGCCGAAGGGGCCGTAGGCGACGAACTCGATCGGGTTCTCGCCGTACTGGATGGGGGCGTCGATGGAGAACTCGCCCAGCGCGTTGACCGAGTCGAAGGCGATCGCTCGCCCGCCCCGGTACGCCTCGACCTGCCAGCCGGGACCGAGGGTTCCGTCGAAACCGGCTTCGCCGAGGAGGCTGGGTCGGAGGTAGGGGCTGTTGGTGAGCGAGATGCCCCGGAGGGTGCGCCCCCGCGGGCCGCTCGCCAGGCCGTCACCGAGACGGAGCTGGGTGAGCCAGCCGCGATTCTGGAACACGCCGAACCACGCGACGTCGCTCCGCACGTTGCCGTCGGCGAGGGGGCCCTGGTTCTGGACCCGGGCGGTGAACGACCCGCCAAGGATGTCGAGCCCGAGGCCGGCCGCGTAGGCCCCATCGGCGAGGGGGCGGTCGGCCGGGGCGAGCAGACTGTAGTCCACGACGAGACCATCCCACGCCCGTCGGGACGGCTCGATCCGCCGGTCCACGGTCAGTCCCGATCGGCCGAGCAGGCCTTGGGCTCGCCGCCGCCAGTCGCGACTGATGCGCTCGGCGATCGGGAGACCCGAGGGATCGAGCGCGGTCACGGCGAGATCCGACCAGCTGACGTTCCAGGTCAGGTCGAGCGCTTCGCCCAGGGGGGCCGTGGCCAGGTAGAGCTCGGTGGCGGTGGCCACGAGGTCGTCGGGGCCCAGGGCGACGGTTCGATCGCCGATCTCGATCCGGTGATCGGCTGGGCGTACCTCGAGCGCCACGTGGCCCGGCTCGAGGCGAGCCCGGAGGGTGGTGCTATCGAAGCGCTCGACCCGGATCTCGGCCAGGTCGAAGAGCTCGGTGATGGGCAGGTAGACCACCGAGCCTCGGCGGTAGGCGGCGACGGTGCGATGGGCGAGCCGGCCCAGGGCGAGATCGACGATGACCGGGTCGGCGGTGTCCCGCGCATGGGGTTGCACCGGCGGGGGCGCGTTGGTCCCGAGGAGGAGGAGCAGGACCGCCGAGATCATCGAATGGTGACGGTGGTGTCCGCCCGCACCGGATCGGCGGGCAGCAGCTCTTCGGGCGGCAGGTCGGCCCGTCGCGCCTCGACCGCGACGTGGAGCCGATAGGTGCCGGGCGCTACCCCGGCCAGGGGCACGGTGAGGCGCGGGTCGACGTCGAGGTAGACCGCGAGCGGCGACTCGGTCTCACTCACCGACTTGCCGTCCGGCCCGAGCAGACTGAGCCGGATCGTGCCGAGGAAGGCGGCATTGCCGGTCCGGACAAGATGGGTTCGGACGGCGAGCGAGTCGCCCTCGACGGCGGAGCGGAGGGCGTCGAGTCGGACGCCGGTCGTGACACTGCCCTTTCGATACTGAACCGGGATCACGGTTCGCACTTCGAGGTCGAGGCCGACGGAGATGCCTGCGGGGGTCGAGTCGGGCGCCAGCGCCACTCGGCCGCCCCGGGCCGAGATCAGGAGCCGGCTCCAGTATTCGCCGTCGCTCAGGCCGGCCGGTGGCCGGACGAGGAGTCGCACGGTCTGGTGCTCGAGGGGCCCGACGATCATCCGCTTGGGATAGGCGTCGATCCAATCGGCCGCCGAGGGCAGGCCGGTGGCGGGGGCCGGGGTGGCAAGCTCGAATTCGCCGGCCGAATCGGTCACCGGGTAGCCGAAGAAACTCGAGATGGTGACTTCGGTGGGAGACGATCCCGGGTTGTACAGGGTGATCGCCGCGCTCCGGGCGCGGTGATCGATGATCACGGCGTGGGGCGCCACCACGACCCCCTGGGCCCGCGCCTGGGCGACCAGCCCCGCCGCGGCGAGCAACGCCAGGGTGAGGGCTCGCATCAGAACACCGTGATGGTCATCACGACGGTGGCGGAGTAGGTGCCCACGGGTTGATTCGCGGCTGGGCTCACTCGGCCACCGAGCCAGACGTTGGCGTCCGGACTGGTGGCCATTCGAAAGACGGCGGCGCCGTTGGGGTTGAAGAACGCCGGCGTGCTGAGCGGGCCGGTGCCCTGGGCCATGGCGTCGTTGTTCTGGAAGCGGATCGGCATGGTGGCGCCGGCGGGGCCGTTGAGCCGAGTCGGCAGGTTGAACCGGATCCGAACTCGCGATCCGAGGCTGGGCGTGCGAAAATAGAATTGGCCACTCTTGATCGGGTCGGTCGGGGCGACAGTGGTCTGGACTCCCTGCATCACCGGCCCGAACTCGAGATCCCGCACGCCTTGCACCGTGATCTGGGCCGCCGCCGAAGCGGTGAGGCCCAGCCACGCGAGCAGAACGAGCGGTGTGGTACGGGACATCGTTCCCCCGAAGGTCCAGGCTCACGACACGGCGACCGGGAAGAATAGGGTGCGTCATGCGCGTTTCGCGAGCCTGGGCCTTCCGACGCGGTCCGACGCTCAGAAGTAGGTGAGCGTCATGGTGACGGTGCCGGCATAGCTTCCGACGGCCTGGGCGGCGGCAGGCGAGACGGTCGCGCCGACGAACACCCAGAGGCGGCCGTTGCCCGAGACGCTGCCGAAGGCGGTCGCGGTGGTGGTGGCGAGGTTGGCGATGTTGGTGCAGCCGCTGGTATTGACCGCGGCGCCCTGGTTGTAGCAGCCGGTCCAGGATCCGATGGCCAGGTTATTGGCGCCGCTGGTCAGGTTCGCGGGGAGGGTGAAGTCGACGTTGACGTTGGCGCTGGCGGTGCCGGTCGCGTCGAATCGGCCGGCCGCGGCGGCGGTCGATGCGATGGTCTTCGGGGTGCCCTGAAGCACGATGCCGAAGTCGAGGTTCTGGGCACCGGTGATGGTAATCGGCTGCCGGACCTGCGCGGTCGCGTTGATGGTCCCGCTGGCGCTCTGGGCCGCGGCCGAGCCGGCCAGGGTCAAGCCCAGGGCGACCGCGACCGATACTCCCTTCAGGAAACGCATTGCCTTGCTCCTCTCGTGGGTGGTGTCATCTGCCTTCGCCCGGGCCTTCTCACGGGTTCCCGTGCGACCGGTGGGGGGTAAGGCAACCGGCATGCCATGACCGGAAGGATTGTCCAATTCCGGATGATTCTTCCGGTTGTTGAAGTCACAAGATGTTTTCTGGCAGTTGGTTAGTTGCTTTGGCCAACTGTTCGATATGTGGGCAGTTATCTCCGGGTCGATGCCCCGGAACCGCTGTCAGGATGGGGAGTTCGCTGCGTCGCGAGGGGGTGTTCAAGGGATGATGGTCAGGCCTCTTGGGCTCGGGCGTCCACGGATCGAGTGCCGGCTCGTGGTCGGGGGCGTCGCGCTGGCGCTGGTGGTCGGGGTCGGCGGGCTCGAGGCCCAGGCGACTGGCGCGCTGCAAGTCCGGGCGCGGGTCGCGCGGGCCGAGGCGGGCGCTCAGGTGCTGACCGTGGCCCGGGCGCTGGCCGACTCGGTGGCGGCCGACCAGACCGTGCGCCGGGACCTTCGGCTCGCGACCGTTACCGTGACCGTGTCACCCGCTCCCGCGGACTCTCTCGACCAACCCCGCCCCTCCCGGCCCCGCCGAATCGCGTCGATCCAGTTCCTGAAAAACTGAGGGAATCCGGGCTGTTGCCCACCAGTGACCTCCGGGCGCGCTAACTTGCTTCCCGGCGGAGGGGCGGTGCACCTTCGAGTCGGCGCGGTCCGTTCCCACCCTTCCATTCCAGGTCGCGATGCCTCCCTCGATCGTCGTCCCGCCGGCTCAGCCGGTCGGCTCCGCGGAAACATCCGGTGGAGGTCGAGACGCTGGCCGAGGTGGCGCCGTGACGTCGCCCGCCGGCAGCGCCGGCTAGCGGCTCGTGCAGCCCCGCCGGGACCACCACCTACCGGTCGATCCGGTCGCCTACCGGGCCGCGCGGCATCCGCGCGGGCGGGTGATCGTCATCGCGCCCACCCGGGCGGCGTGCGAGACGATCGAGCTCGCGATGGGTGACGACGTCGAGACGCTGCTGATCCGGGAGCACGGCGACGAGCTGACCGCGCTGGGCGGCGGAGGGGAAGGGGTTCGGGGTGGTGGCCGGCACCGGGACCGGCAAGACGCTCTCCAGCCGGCTGATCGCCCAGTCGATCCTCGGCGAGTCGCTTCGGGTACGGGGTGGTCAACCGGGAGCGCGAGGCCACCCCGGAGACCCCCTCCTGGAACGTGGTCATCGTCACCACCGGCATCGCCCGGCGCTGGTTCCAGGACGACCTGATCACCGCGCGCGACACCGTCGTCGTCGACGAGATCCACCAGACGTCCGCCGAGCTGGAGCTCTGTCTGGCCCTCGGCAAGCGGGCCGGCTGCCGGTTCATCTGGCTCTGGCCACGGTCGATCCCTCGCTTCTACGCCAACTACCTCGCAGCGCCAACGTCCTGGAGACCGAGCGCCTTCGACCCCCCGCTGGCCGCGCGAAGGTCGGACGTCGAAGCCAAGCCCGCGCGAGTTCTTCGACGAGCGGTTCATGCGACACGCTGATTCAGGAGAAACGGGGCGTGGCCGTGTTCATTCCCAACGCGGGCGCGAGGTCGAGCGAGCTGGCCGCCGACCTTGGCGCCCGGTACCCGAAGCTCAACGCCGCGTTCTATCACGGTGGCGAGCCGATCCGCGTGATCCGTCCCTTCCTCGAGGGTGACGTCACCGAAGCCGTTCCTGCTGGCGATGACCGCGGCCGGCCAGTCCGCGCATCAACGTGCGCGGGCTCGATACGGTGGTGATCTACGACGCCCGCTACGGCAACGTGGTGGAGCGCGGGCGGAATGTGCTGCATCGTCTCTACCTCGGCGCCAACGAAATTCTCCAGATGGCGGGGCGGGTCCACGGGCGGGTGGCCAAGGGGGAGGTGTACATCCTGTCCGACCGGCCGCATGGCTTTCGAGGAACTGGTGCCAGGCCCGCCGGAGTTCCAGCTGGCGGGCGACGCCGAGCGGGTGGCCATCACCTGCGCGTCGATCGGCGTGGACGCCGCCGATCTCGAGCTCCCGGTCCCGCTCGACAAGACGGCGTATCGCCGGCGCCATGGCCACGCTGGTCGACCGCGGACTGATCAAGGACGGCCGCCTCACGCCGTATGGGCGCGAGGTCGAGGCGATGCCGGTGGAGCGGCCCTGGGGCGAGCTGCTGGTCCAGGTAGCGGACGATCTGGAGCTGGTGCCCGCGGTGGTCCGGCGCGAACATCGACTCACTCCATCGGATGACTCGCGAGGAGCGGACCTGCACGGCGTCGCGGTGGACGGAAGCGACCACCTGACCGCCTACAACCTCTACGCCGAGGCGGTGAATCGCATACGGTGGCTGGGCGAGGTGTATGGTCTTCCCCGTCACGTCTTTCGGGAAGAGATCGAGGAGTGGGCCGGGGATCGCGGCGTGCTGGTCAAGGCGATCGAGGACCTGTCGATGGGCATGGCCTCGGTCTACCGAGCCCTGGAAATCGGGTTGCCGCGAGGGCTGCCGTACGCCGGACGCGAGATCCGAGAGCGGGTGCTCGAGTCTCTTCGCCCGGGTGATGCCGTTCGATCTGGTGATCGATGGCGGGACGGCCGACGGGCAGGAGGTCCGGGTCGGCAAGACATCGCTGGCCGGCCAGTGGGGGGCGGTAGCGGGCTCGATCCGGTACTTCGCGGATCGGTTCGGGAAGGCCCGGGCGTCGATTGAGGGAACCACCATCCCCTACGAGCTGATCCGGGCCGAGGCGCGCCGAGGGGCGCCATTCGTGCGAGTGACGGGCCCCCGGAAGCATCAGACACTCACCGTCTTCCATCCGCTCGAGTACTTCGGCTTCGAGCTCGACTCGGTGAGCCAGCCGATCAAGGGCTCGTTTCCGGCCGATCTCGCGGACGCCGCGCGGGCCGGGCTGGTGCGGGCCCTCTTGAGCGGCGAGGTCGCCCATCCCGACCAGGGGCGGGTCCGCCGGGCGGCGCATGCGATTCGGGAGTACTGGCGGCGATCGGGCGGGACGCTCCCGTCGTGCAGCGACGAACGGATCCAGGCGGACTTGCTGGCGCAGGTGGCGTCGGTGGAGAGCTGGAAGGGATTTCAGGAGACCCACCTCTCCCTCGCGGAGGACGGCCGGGTCGATCCGGCGACGCGCGCGGTCTTGGACGCGCTCCCCGGCACGGTCCGGATCTTCGGCGACACGACGGCCCTCGAGTACGACGTAGAGCGGGGCCGAGGGATCGTCCGGCTCCGGCTTCGGGAGGGCCAGGCCCGCCGGCTCACGGAGAACGACCTCCCCGGCTTCGATCGCCCGGTGCGGTTCGCCGTCGTCCGGGGGGGCGAGGCGCCGCTGGAAGCGGACTCGCTGGATGCGCTCCGCGCGTTGCTCCGGCGGGCGGGCGGCAAGATGCATCCCCATCGGAAGCGCGGCTCCCGCGCGCCCCGACCGCGGAAACGGCGTCGCTAGGGCGGAGTTTGCTGGCGAGTGCGAGACCCTCGCGATAGCTTCTCGACGCACTCAACTTCGGGAGAACTCGATGATCCGTCGCTTCGTCTGGACCGGGTTGCTGGTAACGGCCGCGTGCGCGGGGCCGAGCGGGGGCGGTGATCCGTCCGCGGCCCGGATCGATCGCGTGGTCGCGGGGCTCGAGCCGGCGGTGACGGTCGAGGGCCGCCCGGCCGTGCGGTATCGGCTGGCCGAGCGGATGGCGAAGTTCAACGTGCCCGGGGTCAGCATCGCGGTCGCGGACAGCGGGCGGATCGTCTGGGCTCGAGGCTTTGGTCTCAAGGAGGCGGGCACCAGCGACTCGGTGACACCCGGCACGCTCTTCCAGGCCGCGTCGATCAGCAAGCCGGTGGCGGCCACGGGCATGTTGCGGCTGGTGCAGGAGGGCAAGCTCGCTCTCGACACCGACGTCAACACCTATCTCCGCTCGTGGAAGCTGCCCGGCAACCGCTTCACCGCGAAGGATACCGTCACCCTCCGGCGGATCGTCTCCCACAACGCGGGGCTCACGGTCCACGGATTCCCCGGCTACGCCGTGACCGACTCGATCCCGACCGTGCCGCAGATCCTCGACGGCGTGAAGCCGGCGAACACGGCGGCGGTCCGGGTCGACACCTTTCCCGGCGCGATCTGGCGCTACTCGGGCGGCGGGGTCACGATCGAGCAGCTGGTGATGACCGACGTGACCGGCGAGCCGTTCCCGGCCCTGATGAAACGGCTGGTGCTCGATCCGGCCGGAATGACGAGCAGCACCTATCAGCAGCCGCTCCCGGAGGACCGCCGGAGCGAGGCGGCGACGGGCTATCGGCCCGACGGGACCATGATCGAAGGCCATTGGCACGTCTACCCGGAGATGGCTGCGGCGGGGCTCTGGACGACGCCGACCGATCTGCTGAAGTGGTCGTTCGCGATCACGGCGGCGAAGGACGGCGCGCCCGGCGGGATCCTCTCGAAGCCGATCGCGACCGAGATGCTCACGGTGCAGAAGGCGCCGACCGGGTTGGGTCCGTTCCTGGAAGGCTCGGGCCGGGGCTTCAACTTCGGGCACGGCGGCGCCAACGAGGGCTTCCGGTGCCAGGTGATCTACTTCCCGGAGACCGGTCAGGGCGCCGCGATCATGACGAACGGCGACGCCGGGAGCAACGTCGCTCAGGAAGTGCTCTACGCGATCGGAGCCGAGTACGGGTGGCCGGACTACGGCCCACGGGTGCTGGAGCCAATGGCGATGGACAGCGCCGGGATCGCGGCGGTGGTAGGCGACTACGCGGGCGGGCAGCCGGCCGCGGTCGCGCACGTGACGGCGGATAGCGGTCGGGTGTACCTCGAGGTGACGCCGTATGTCCCAAAGGCGGAAGTAATCTTCACGGCGCCGACCAAGGCGACGTTGCTGATCGGACTCGATCTGGAGCTCGAGCGCGACGGGGCCGGCCGGGTGAGCGCCCTTCGACTTGGCGGCACCCGGCTGGCGAGGAAGTCATGAGAAGGAGGCGCAACATGCGGTGGTGGTCCGTAGCGGGTGGCCTGACGCTGATCGCGGCGTCGGGTCTCGGCGCTCAGCAGGTGCCGGGGCCGTCGTTCCGGCAGGTACTCGAGCTCCGAAGCGTCGGTTCCCCGGCGATCGCGCCGGACGGCCGGAGCGTGGCCTACACGGTGCGTTCCGCCAACTGGGCCGACAACCGGTACGATTCCGAAGTCTGGCTCTGGCGTGAGGGCCGGGGGGCGATCCAGCTCACCCGGACGCCCAAGGGCGGCAGCTCGTCACCGGCCTGGTCGCCGGACGGGCGGTGGATCGGCTTCCTGGCCGACCGCGGGGACGGCCGCCAGCTCTACGTGATCTCGCCCGACGGGGGTGAGGCGCTCAAGCTGACCTGGCGGATAGGTGGGGTGAGCGACTTTGCCTGGGCGCCTGACTCGCGCCGGGTGGCGCTTTTGATCCAGGACCAGGAGACCGGCGCCGACAAGACCCGGGAGAAGCTCTACGGCGACTACGCGGTGGAGGACCACGAGTACCGGCAGAGCCATCTCTGGGTCATGGAGGTCGATCCGACCCGGTGGAGCCCGGACACGACCACGGCACCCAAGCCGGCCCGGCTCACGGAGGGCGGCGCCTTCACGGTGAGCAACTTCGCCTGGTCGCCGGACGGGAGCCGGATCGCGTTCGAGCGGCGGCACGACCCGATGATCACCTCGGGGCCGAGCGCCGACGTGATGGTGGTCTCGGTGGCGAGCCGGGCGATCAGTCCACTGGTCGAGCGGACCGGCTCCGACGGCAACCCGCTCTGGTCGCCGGACGGGCAGTGGGTCCTGTTCGGGACGGACGCGGGCGACACGACCTCGAACTTCTACCGGAACAATCAGATCGCGAAGGTGCCGGCGGCCGGCGGCGCTCCGGTTCGCCTGGCGGCCGACTTCGACGAGAACATCGGTGGCCTCTCGTGGAGCGCCGACGGGATCCGGTTCGTCGCCTGGCAGAAGACCGGGCGCGATCTGTTCCGGATCGATCCCGCGACAGGGAGCGTGACGCCGATCGCGACGCCGGGGCTCGCTCGCGTCTACGGGTACGACGTGACGGCTGACGGCGGGACGGTGGTGGTCGCCGCCCAGGCCGACTCGAGCGCGCTGACGGAGCTCTACCGGATCTCGGGCGGCGGGGCGCCCGAGCGGATCACCGACATGACCGGCCAGATCGCGGGCTGGAACGTCGGGACCAGCACGGTGGTGAGCTGGAAGAGCCGCGACGGGACGGTGATCGAAGGGGTGCTCCAGAAGCCGGCCGACTTCGACCCGGCCAAGAGGTATCCCTTGCTGGTGGTGATTCACGGGGGGCCGACGGGTATCGACACGCCGGGCCCGGTGCCGTTCTACGTCTATCCCATTCCGGAATTCGTCGCCAAGGGCGCGCTGGTGCTCCGGCCCAACTACCGGGGCTCGGCGGGCTATGGCGAGAAGTTCCGGTCGCTCAACGTGCGGAACCTCGGGGTGGGCGATTACTGGGACGTGATGTCGGGCGTGGACAACCTGGTCCGGCAAGGCTTCGTCGACACCACCCGGATGGGCGCCATGGGCTGGAGCCAGGGCGGGTACATCTCGGCCTTCCTGACCACCAACACGTCACGGTTCAAGGCGATCTCGGTGGGGGCGGGGATCTCCAACTGGATCACCTATTACGTCGCGACGGACATCACGCCCTTCACCCGGCAGTATCTCAAGGCGACGCCCTGGCAGGACCGGGCGATTTACGACAAGACGTCTCCGATGACCACGATCACCAAGGCCCGGACCCCAACCCTGATCCAACACGGCGAGTTCGACCACCGGGTGCCGACCCAGAACGGGCTCGAGCTTTATCAGGGGCTGCTCGATCAGGGGGTGCCGACCGAGTTGATCATCTACAAGGGGTTCGGGCACGGCATCACCAAGCCGAAGGAGCAGCTGGCGGCCACCTGGCACAACTGGATCTGGTTCTCGAAGTACCTCTGGGGCGAGCAGGTCGAGATGCCGTTGGAGGAGCCCGCCGGGAAGGCGGGCTCCTGAGCGGTCACTCGCCCAGCACGTGGGTGCGGGGCTCCTCGGGGCGGGGCTTGAGCTCGGGGTGGGCGTTCAGAACCCGGGCGCAGCTGTTCCAGCGGAGGATGGCGTCGTCGTTGACCGCGGGGCGGAGCCGCTCCGCCTCCTGGTAGCACTCCATGGCCTCGTGGAACCAGTCCCAGGCGAGGTATGAGGCGCCCATGCTCTTGGCGTGAAGCTGGGCGTGGCCTCGCCGCTCGCAGATGAGCCCGGCGTAGTAGGCCCGCTCGTAGTCGCTGGTGATTCGCGGCAGCACGTCGCGGGCCCGGTTGGTGGCGCCGACGTTCCGGGCGATCTGGTCGGCTCGCGAGAGGACCAACGCGACCAGCGCCTTCTGGTTGTCCGGCTCGATCTCCAGAATGTCCAGACAGATGCTTTCCGCCGCGTCGGGCTCGTTCAGCAGGCGATAGCGCTCCGCCTTGGCCAGCGCGCCGGGGATACCGTCCGCGCTGATCGGCTTCAGCTTGAACATCGAAGTACCTCCGTTCGGGCGCGGGTCCGTCAGGGCCCGGCGATCTTGCCGGTGATGAGGCCGAAGAGCTTCACGACCGGGTCGAACGCATCGTCCATCACCCGTTCCTTCATGGGGATGATGGCGTTGTCGGTGATCTTGATCTCCTCGGGGCACACCGTGGTGCAGCACTTGGTGATGTTGCAGTAGCCGATGCCGTGGAGGCGGCGGAGCTCCTCGAGCCGGTCCTCGGTATCGAGCGGGTGCATTTCGAGCGCCGCGGCGTAGGTCAGGAACCGGGGTCCGATGAACTCGTCGTGGAGGTGGTGGTCCCGGAGCACGTGGCACACGTCCTGACAGAGAAAGCACTCGATGCATTTCCGAAACTCCTGGACCCGCTCCACGTCTTCGGTCTGCATCCGCCAGGTTCCGTCGGGCGCGTCGGGGGGTCGGGGCTTGAACCGCTTGATGCTCTTCTTGACGTCGAAGTTCCAGCTCACGTCGGTGACCAGGTCTCGGACGTGGGGGAAGGTGCGCATCGGCTCGATCGTGACCGGCTCCGAGAGGTCGAGGGCGTCCAGCCGGGTCATGCACATCAGCTTGGGCTGACCGTTGACTTCGGCCGAGCAGGAGCCGCACTTCCCGGCCTTGCAGTTCCAGCGGACGGCGAGGTCGGGCGCCGAGTCCGCCTGGATCTGATGGACGGCGTCGAGGACCACCATGCCCTCGGAGACCTCGGTCGAGTAGTCGGTGAAGGAGCCCTGGCCGGCGTCGCCGCGCCAGATGGAAAACATGGCCTGTGCCATCGGGTCGCCTCGACTATTTCATCGCTTCGATGACGCGCTGGAGCTCGGGCGGCATCGGGGGGATCGGTTCCCGGCGGAGCGTCATGGCGCCGTCGGGCTGCCTGGTCACGACCTGGTTGTACTTGGCCGCGGCCGGGTCCTTTTCGGGGTAGTCGTCGCGGAAGTGCCCGCCTCGGCTCTCCTGCCGGGCCAGGGCCGAGGTGATCACGGCCTCGGCCACGGTGAGCGAGTTCTGGAGATCGAGCGCGGTGTGCCACCCCGGATTGTAGGTCCGGCCGCCGCCCACCGCCGTGTGGAGGGCCCGGACGCGGAGCTGGCCCAGCTGCTCCGCCGCCCGCTGCATCTCTTCGTCCCGGCGGACGATCCCGACCAGGTCCTGCATCATGCCCTGGAGGTCGTGCTGGATCGCGTACGGATTCTCGCCGTCTTTCCGCCCGAGGGGCACCAAGGCCTGCTCGATCGCCTCGGCCACCTCGCCGGTGTCGGGCGGCTGGGCCTCGTGCGCCTTCGCGAACATCGCGGCGTACTCGCCGGCCCGCTTGCCGAAGACCAGCAAGTCGGACAGCGAGTTGCCGCCCAGCCGGTTGGCGCCATGGAGACCGGCTGCGGACTCACCGGCGGCGAAGAGACCGGGGACGGTGGACATCTGCGAATCGCCGTCCACCCGGATGCCACCCATGATGTAGTGGGTGGTCGGTCCGACTTCCATCGGCTGCCTGGTGATGTCGATGTTGGCCAGCTGCTTGAATTGGTGGTACATGCTGGGGAGCTTCTTCTTGATGTGCTCCTCCGACTTGGACAGCTTGTCCTTGATCCAGGCGATGTCGAGGAACACGCCGCCGTGGGGGCTGCCGCGCCCCTCGCGGACCTCGCGGACGATGCAACGGGCGACGTGGTCGCGGGTCAGGAGCTCCGGGGGTCGGCGGGCGGCCTTGTCGCCCTGGGTGTAGCGCCAGCCCTCCTCGGGGTTGTCGGCGGTCTGGGCTCGGTACAGGTCGGGCACGTCCTTGAACATGAACCGCTCGCCCTGGTTGTTGAGCAGGATCCCGCCTTCACCGCGGACCCCCTCGGTCACCAGGATGCCTTTGACGCTTGGCGGCCAGACCATCCCGGTCGGATGGAACTGGATGAACTCCATGTCCTGGAGCGACGCGCCGGCCCGGTAGGCGAGGGCCTGACCGTCGCCGGTGTATTCCCAGCTGTTGCTCGTGACCCGGAACGTCCGGCCGATGCCGCCGGTCGAGAGCACGATGGCCTTGGCGCGGAACAGATGGAACTTGCCGGTGGGCCGGTCGTAGCCCAGGGCGCCGACCACCCGGTCGCCGCGCTTGAACAAGGTGACGATGGTCACCTCCATGTGCACGTCGATGCCCTGGTGGATGCCGTGGTCCTGAAGGGTGCGGATCAGCTCGAGGCCGGTCCGGTCGCCGATGTGCGCCAGGCGGGGATAGCGATGGCCGCCGAAATTCCGCTGGAGGATCTTCCCGTCCTTGGTGCGGTCGAACATCGCGCCCCAGGCCTCGAGCTCCCGGACCCGGTCGGGCGCCTCCTTGGCGTGGAGCTCCGCCATCCGCCAGTTGTTGACGTACTGGCCGCCGCGCATCGTGTCGGAGAAGTGGACCTCCCAGTTGTCCCGTTCGTCCACGTTGGCGAGCGCGGCCGCGGCCCCGCCTTCGGCCATGACGGTGTGGGCCTTGCCGAGCAGCGACTTGCAGACCAAGCCGACCGAGACGCCGGCGGCGGCCGCCTCGATGGCGGCACGGAGGCCGGCGCCCCCGGCGCCGATGATCAGCACGTCGTGGTCGTAGGACTGGTACTCGGCCATCAGAAGATCCTCACGTCGTGCCAGATGCCCATGGAGCAGAGCCGGACGTAGAGGTCGCTGAACGCGACCACGAGGAGGCTGATCCAGGCCCATCGATGGTGGGCGCGATTGAGGCACGACGAGCACTGGTAGGGCAATCGGAACCCGGGCTTCCTGGAGAACTGGTTCCGGAAGCCGCCCAGGATATGCCGCATCGAGTGACACCCGAAGGTGTAGCCCGCGAGACAGACCACGTTCGCGGTGAGGACCAGGGTCCCGACTCCCATCCCGAACGAGGTCGCGCCGGTGGTCGGGTCGGTCCACCAGAAGGCGCGCCAAGCGTCGGCACCGAGGAAGAAGAGGAACACCACCGAGATCATCAGGAAGTAGCGGTGGATGTTCTGGAGCACGAGCGGGAAGTAGCGCTCACCGAGATAGGTGTTGCGGGGCTCGCCGACGGTGCACGCCACCGGGTCCATCCAGAAGGCCTTGTAGTAGGCGCCGCGGTAGTAGTAGCAGGTGAATCGGAAGAGGGCCGGGAAGGGGAGGATGATCAGGGCCGGTGAGAAGGGCAGCCAGCCCGGCCACCATCCGGGCTTCGGTCCGAACCAGGCATGGGGCGACTGGCCGAAGACCTCCGGCGAGTAGAACGGTGAGAGGTACGGCCCGAAAGTGTAGTGGGCGTTCTGGAACGCGGCCCAGGTCGCGTAGATCAGGAAGAGCGAGAGGATCGCGAACACGATCAGCGGCTGGATCCACCACTTGTCCCGCCGGAGCGTCTGTCGGAACGCGCGACGAGTCAGGGGGACGGTCGCTTGGGTCATCGGCAGTGGTCCTGTTTGGGGCGGACCTGCTTGGAATGACACAGCTTGACGACGATACTAATACTACATCCTCGGGGAGTGTGGAAGCGTCCGACCCCCCCGATGCCTCTCCTCGATCGGAAGTGCTCGTGACCCTCGTCCCACCCACGCTGGCCGAGATCGAGGCTGCCCGGGAGCGGATCCGAGGCGCCGCCGTCCGGACGCCCCTGGTGCGGCTACCCGAGGGACCGGGGGAGATCTGGCTCAAGCTGGAGACGCTCCAACCCATCAACTCGTTCAAGATCCGGGGCGCCAGGAACGCGCTGGCTCTGGCACCGGCGGAGGCGTTGGCCCGGGGCGTGTACACGGCGAGCGCGGGCAACATGGCGCAGGGGGTGGCCTGGTGCGCGCGGGAGCTGGGCATTCCCTGTACGGTCGTGGTCCCCGATCACGCCCCAGCCACCAAGGTGGAGGCGGTGGAGCGGCTGGGGGCGACGATCGTCCGGGTCCCGTTCGACCGCTGGTGGCGGGTGCTCGAGGAGCGCCGCTTCGAGGGGCAGGACGGGTGGTTCGTGCACCCGGTGTCGGACCCGGCGGTGATCGCCGGGAACGGGACGATCGGGCTCGAGATTCTGGAGGACCTGCCCGACGTGGCCACGGTGCTGGTGCCGTACGGCGGGGGTGGCCTGTCGTCGGGGATCGCGGCGGCCCTCCGCGCCAGGCGGCCGGCGGCGCGGGTGCTCGCGGCGGAGGTCGAGACGGCGGCCCCGCTCGCCGCCTCGCTCGCGGCGGGCCGGCCGCTCACGGTGGACTATCGGCCCACCTTCATCGACGGGGCTGGGGGCAAGTCGATCCTGGCGGAGATGTGGCCGTTGGCGAGCCGACTTCTGGCGGGGTCCGTGGTGGTGACGCTGGAGGAGGTGGCCGCGGCCGTGCGCCTGCTGGCCGAGCGGGTGCGCGTCATCGCCGAGGGCGCGGGGGCGCTCTCGGTGGCGGCGGCCCGATCGGGACGGGCGGGCGGTGGCCCGATGGTGGCCGTGGTCTCCGGGGGCAACATCGACGCCTCGCGGCTGATCCAGATCCTCGAGGGTCGGGTTCCCGCCTGAGCCAGCGGGCTATCGCGCGAACCGCCGGTACGTCTCCTCGTCGAATCCGACCAGCAGGGTCCGTCCCGTCCGCACCGTGGGCGCGCGGAGGTTCCCGGTCGGGCCGATCAGCAGGGCCCCGATCTCGGCGCGCGGCGGCCGGGTGGTCAGGTCGAGGTGGATCACCTTGCGGCCCCGGGTTGCGTAGAGGTGGTCGACCCCCTTCAGGAGATCGAGCGCCTTGGCGCCCTTGATCGTCGCTTTTCTGGCGTCGACGGTCTGGTCGATCGTCACCTGCCGCTTCGCAAGAAACTCTTGCGTCCGTTTGCAGGTGGTTCAGCCGGGGCGGAGGTAGGCCCATTGCAGGGACATGAGCGTAGGGAGTGGTGAGTAGGGAGTTGGGAGCAGGGAGTGAGTGGTGAGTAGTGAGTAGGGTCGCAGGCAAGGTAGATCGGTGGGGGGGGCGTCGCCAGGCGGAGCGACCTATCAAGGAGGGGGCATGATTCGACGGAATCTGATGCTGACGGGCTTCATGCTGGGAGCGTCGAACGGGGTGGTGGTCGGGCAGGCGCTCGATCTCAGCCGCTATAGGTTGGTCGACCTCACCCACGGCTACAACGCGGCGACGCCCTATTGGCCGAACTCGCCCTACGGGTTCAAGCTCGACACGCTCTCGTATGGCCCCAGCCCGGGCGGGTGGTTCTACTCGTCGTTTGGGTTCTCCGCGCCGGAGCACGGCGGGACGCACCTCGACGCGCCGATCCACTTCCATCGAGGTGGGGTGACCGCCGACAAGGTGCCGCTGGAGCAGCTGATCACCAAGGCGGTGGTCATCGACCTCTCCGCCCGAGCCGCCCAGGATCGCGACGCCCGGCTCAGTCGCGACGAGGTGCTCGCCTTCGAGCGCCGGCACGGCCGGATCCCGGCGGGCTCGATCGTGCTGCTCCGGACGGGCTGGGACCGCTACTACGACGATCGGAAGGCCTATTTCGGCGACGATACCCCGGGTGACGTGACCCATTTGAGCTTCCCGAGCTATGGCGAGGAGGCGGCCCGGCTTCTGGTCGAGGAGCGTGGCGTGGTGGGGCTCGGCGTCGACACGCCGTCGATCGACTATGGGAAGAGCGCCGACTTCCGGGTTCACCAAGTGGTGTCGGCCCGGAACGCGGTCGGCCTCGAGAACCTGACCGGGCTCGACCGGCTACCGCCGGTGGGGGCGGTGCTCTTGGCGTTGCCGATGAAGATCGAGGGTGGCTCGGGCGGGCCGCTCAGAGCGGTGGCTCTGGTTCCGAAGCGGGGGCGGTGAGAGGCGCCGGACGGGCCGGCGGGTCGGTCAGCCGCCGGGGTCGTGGTCCTGGAACGGCTCCATGTGGACCAGCACGCCGGCCACCTGGGGCACGACGCGACGAATTTCGGCTTTGACCTGCCCCCCCACCGCGTGAGCTTCCTCGAGGGGCATCCGGGGATCGGCCTGGACGTGGATGTCGACGTAGTAGACCAGGCCGACCTTACGGGCGGTGAGCTTCTCGACGTCGAGCACCCGGGGCACCGCGAGTGCGGTGGCGCGCACGGCATCGAGGAGTCGGCCGTCGGGGGCGCGGTCCATCAGGTCCTGCATTGCCCGGCGGAGGAGGCCCACGCCGTTGAAGACGATGACGCCCGAGGCGGCCAGAGCGGCCCAGTCGTCGGCCGTGGCCCACCGGGGGTCGGGCGAGAGGCGGCTCCCCACCAGGGCGATGGCGATCCCGATGAACGCGGCGGCCGAGGTGACCGCGTCGCTCAAGTGATGCCAGGCGTCGGCTTCGACGGCGTGGCTCTCGGTCTCGACCCCGACCGCCTGCACCCGCCGGGAGAGAGTCCATTTGACGATCACCACGCCGACCAGGACGCCCAGGGTCCAGGGCGCCGGAGGGCGATTGGGCGTGGCGATCTCGCGGACGGCCTCGATCGCGATGCCCACGCCGGCGGCGAGCACGAGCAGCGCGACGGCGAGGGCGGCGAGCGATTCGGCTTTCCCGTGTCCGTAAGGGTGGTCCTCGTCGGCCGGCCGGGCGGCGACCGCCAGACCGCCCCACACCGCCACCGAGCCGGCGATGTCGACGGTGGACTCCACCGCGTCGGCGACCAGCGCGTAGGTATGTCCGACGACCCCGGCCACCAGCTTGATCGCCGCGAGGCCGGCGTTCACCGCCATTCCCAGCTGGGCCGCTCGGATGCCGCGCCGATAGGCGTCGGTGGCGACGTTCTTGGTCACGCCGTCGATTCAGCGTCCTTTCGGGCCGCGCGCTCCCGCTCCACCAGCACCCGGCGGAGGATCTTGCCCGAGGCCGACTTCGGGATCGCCGCGACGAACTCGACCCGCCGCACCCGTTCGTAGGGTGCCACTCTCGATCCAACGTAGTCCATCACGGCCTCGGCCGTGAGCGGGTCGCGGGTCACCACGAAGGCCTTCGGGACCTCGCCGGCTTCCTCGTCCGGGCTCGGAATCACCGCCGCGTCGGCGATGTCGGGATGGGTCAGGAGCAGGGCCTCGAGGTCGGCGGGGGCCACCTGCCAGGCCTTGTACTTGATCAGCTCCTTGATCCGGTCCACCACGTAGAAGTAGTGCTCGTCGTCGACGTAGCCGACGTCGCCGGTCCGGAGCCACCCGTCCTCGACCAGGGCCAGGGCGGTGGCCTCCGGCCGGTCCAGGTAGCCGTGCATGACGCAGGGTCCCCGGATCCAGAGCTCGCCCCGCTCGCCGACCCCCCGATCGGTCCCGGTCTCCGGATCGACGATCCGGACCTCGTGGTTGGGGATGGTGTGGCCGACCGATCCGGTCCGGATCAGCTCGCGGCGGGGCGGCTGGACGTGACTCGCGCCCGCGACCTCGGTCATCCCGTATCCCTGGAACACCAGGCAGCGAAGTCGGGTGGCGGCGGCCGCCTCGACCTCGGCGCCGAGGGGGGCGGCGCCCGAGGTGAGGAACTCGAGGGCGGAGAGGTCGTACCGCTCGACCACCGGATGCTTGGCCAGGGCCAGGACGATCGGCGGGACCACCGGCGCCCAGGTAACCCGGTAGGTGGCCAGGGCGTCCAGGAAGGCCTCCAGCTCGAACCGCGACATCACGATCTGGCGGCGGCCCCGCCAGAGGTTGAGCAGCATGATGAGGGAGAGCCCGTAGATGTGGAAATAGGGCAGCACCGCCAGGACGGTTTGCGGACCCTCGATCCCGACCGCCGCCTCGAAGCAGGTCAGCTGGGCGATCAGGTTCCGGTGGGTGAGCATCACGCTCTTGGGGCTCCCGCTGGTGCCGCTGGAGCAGGGGAGGGAGGCCAGGTCGGCGGTGGGGTCGATCGCGACCCTAGGCTGGACCGCCCGACCGAGCAGTTGCGCGAATGGGGTGGCACCGGGGCCGTGATCGAGCACGAACACTTCCTCGATCCCGGCCGCGGCGGCCGCCGGGAGCACTTTGTCCAGCAGCGCCCCGACCGTCACCACGAACCGCGACTTCGCGTAGCCGAGCAAGGTGACGAGCTCGCCCTCGGTCAGCATCGGGTTCAGGGTGTTGACCGCGCCGCCCTGGAGGGCGGTGCCCAGATAGACCGCGGCGTACTCCGGCACGTTGGGCGCCACGATCGAGACGACCTGGCCCCGCTCGAAGCCCCGCCGGGCCAGTCCGTCGGCCACCCGCCACGACAGCTCCACCACGTCGGTAAAGCTCAAGGTTCGCCCCGTGGTCGCGTCGGTGAAGGCCGGACGGTCGCCGTGGCGGGCCGCCGCGTCGAGGACGAACCCGGGGAGGCTGGTCTCAGGGAGGACGACGTCGGGGAAGGGACTCCGATGGATCATCGGTCAGGTGTCCACGTAGTCGAGGTTCTTGCCGTAGGTTTCGTCGATGCCGGCTAGCGAGATGAAGGCGATGACGATGGTGATCACGCCGACCGCGATGGCGCTCCGCTCCACGCCCATCGTGGTTTTCCAGCTCTGGAAGAGGAGCGTGATCGGCACGACGGCCCCCCGGACAAAGTTGGGCGCCGTCGACGCGACGGTGGCCCGGAGGTTGGTGCCGAACTGCTCCGCCGCCACGGTGACGAAGACGGCCCAGTATCCCGAGCAGCTGCCGAGGAGGAAGCAGGCCCAGTAGAGGGCCTGGGGCGAGCGTCCGCCGATGAGGAAGTACGTGGTGACGGCGGCGGAGGCCGTCAGCAGGAAAATGAAGATGGTCTTCTTCCGGCTCCGGAGCAGCTGGCTCAGGCTGCCGCTGACCAGGTCGCCGATGGTGGCGCCGACGTAGGCGTACATGACCGCCTTGGCGGCGCTCGGCGCGATCGAGAGCCCGAGGGCCTGTCCCAGCTCGGGCGAGAAGGTCACCAGGATGCTCATGACGTACCAGGTCGGGAGGCCGACCAGCACGACGGCGGCGTAGCGGATGGTGCGCCGGGGCGAGCGGAAGATGGTCAGCAGGTTGCCCCGAGACGCGGCCGACTTCCGGGCGCTCGTGAACATGCTCGACTCGCGGACGCCGAAGCGGAGCGCCAGGAGCACGAGGCCCAGCCCGCCGCCGACGAAGAACGCGATCCGCCACGGGAATAGGTCGCCCACGATCCCAGCCACGACCGCGCCGAGGAGGCCGAGACTCGCGACCAGCGTGGTACCCCACCCGCGGCCCTCCTTCGACATCGCCTCGGCTACCAGGGTGATGCCGGCCCCGAGCTCGCCCGCGAGCCCCAGCCCCGCCGCCAGGCGAAGCCAGGCGTACTGGTCGACCGTCTGCACCATCCCGTTGGCGATGTTGGCGAGGGAGTAGACCAGGATCGAGCCGAACAGCACCGAGCGCCGGCCGAACTTGTCGCCCAGGATCCCCCAGAAGATCCCGCCCAGGAGCAGGCCGGTCATCTGCATGTTGATCAGCCGGACGCCAACGGCGAGGATGTCCGGTTCGGGAACGCCGAGCCCCGATAGGCTGGGAACCCGGAGGATGCTGAAGAGGAGGAGGTCGTAGACGTCGACGAAGTACCCGAGAGCCGCGACCAGGATGGCCAAGCTGACGGTCGTTCGATGGGGCGCCGCGTTCGCTTCGCTCACGGAGGACCGGTTGGGTTGTGGGGTGGATCGGGCCGGGCGCGGCCTCGTGCGACAACTATATCTCCCGGTCGGCGGGTTCGACAGGCGCTCTCGTCGGCGAGGATGAAACGGAGCCCCGCGTTCGGTCGTAGACTCTCTACCATGACCGACCCTCTGCTGCTCCGCGTTCAGGCCGCCCTGGCCGGCCGGTTTGCGGTCGAGCGCGAGCTGGGCCGCGGCGGGATGGGCGTGGTCTACCTGGCCCGCGACCTGGGGCTCGACCGCCCGGTGGCGGTCAAGGTGCTGGCGCCCGAGCTGGCGGAGGTCCCCGAGCTCCGGGCCCGGTTCCTCGCGGAGGCCCGATTGGCGGCGCGGCTCTCCCATCCCCACATCGTCCCGGTCCACGCGGTGGAGGACCACGGCGCGATCGTGCTCTTCGTGATGGCCCTGGTCGAAGGTGAGACGCTGGGCCAGCGGGTCCGACGGACCGGACCCCTCGGCGAGTCGGAGGCCGCCCGGGTGATGCGAGAGGTGGCCTGGGCGCTTGGCTACGCGCATCGGTTGGGGATCGTGCACCGGGACGTGAAGCCTGACAACGTCGTGCTGGAGAAGGGGAGCGGGCGGGCCCTGGTGCTCGACTTCGGCATCGCCGAGGTGGCGGCCGACCAGTCCTCAGGCAGAGGAGCGATGGGCACGCCCCGATACATGAGCCCCGAGCAGGTGGCGGGTCGCTCGCTCGACGGGCGGAGCGACCTCTACTCGCTCGGCGTTACGGCGTACTACGCGCTCACCGGCCGGCACCTGGCCGAGGCGGCTCGCGGGTTGCCGGCCTACGCCCCGCCCGACACGCCGGCGCTGGCCGCCCGGGACCTCCCGCGTTCCCTCGCGCCGATCGTGGAGCGGTGCTTGGCCCCGGATCCGGGGGACCGGATCGCGAGCGGCGAGGACCTCGCCGTCGCCCTCGATCTCGCCCTCGGCCGCCCGGCGCCGGTTCCCGAGCCGGTGCGGCGCTTTCTCGATCTCCTCGGCACCCTGGGTCTCGAGGTGTCGAGCTACGTCGCCATCGTCGCCGTCCTCGGTGGTTGGGCCGCCCTGCTCACCGACCTGAGCGGGAGCGTGGTGGCCACCGTATTCACCTACGCCGTGTTCATCATGGCCGGGCTGTTCGTGCTCCGATCGAGCCAGCTCCTCCGCCAGGCGGGGCGGCTGCTGAGCGAGGGGTTGGGCGCGCTGGATGTCAGGCGGGCGCTGGAGCAGAGCCTGCCGGCCGAACCGCCGCCCCGAGGGCCCATCTGGACGCGGGTGGTTACGGTCCTGGGTGGCGGCGCCGCCTGGGTCTTCGCGGTTCGGTGGTGGGACGCCGCCTCGCGTGGTATGCTGCTCGACGGGCTCCTCTTCGCGGCGCTGACGCTGGTTCCGGTGGTGCTGCTCCGGAAGCTGATCGGGTCGCTCTGGCTGCCGCGGCGCCCGGGACGGTGGGCGCGGCTCTGGTGGTGGGTCCTCGAATGGAAGGTGTTGGGTTGGGCCGCCTTAGGCCGCTCCCGCCGGTTGGCGCCGACCCTGGTCGAGGACCGGACGGAGCTCGCGCTGGAATCCAACGCTCGGGAGCTCTACCGCGCGCTGCCGCCCGCGCTTCGATCGCGGTTCGCAGAGGTCCCGGCGGTGATCGGCCGGCTGGCCAACCGGCTGGCGCGGCTCCGCGCCGCGAGTTCGGACCCCACCCCGGACCGGCTCCGGAACGGGCTCCTGGCGTTGGAGACGCTCCGACTGCGGCTCCTGGAACTGGGGGCCGGCGCGGCCGGCGAGCAAGACCTCACCTCCGCGATCGAGGCCGCAAACGCGGTCGGTCTTCGGATCGATGGCCTGTTGGAGGCTCGCCGGGAAGTGGAGGGGGCCTTCGAGGCCGGGTTGCCGACCGGAACGGACCCGGAGCGAACCCCGACGCCCATTTGAGTCGTTCGGACGTCCCCGCGACCCCGTGACCGACCCAGGTTACAGGGTTTCTTCATGGTTGGCGTTCGGGCATGATGCCCGAAGCGTAGACCTCGGGGACGCCGGTGACAAGGCGTCCGTCGGTCCATTTGACAAACCTCCGCGCCGTCGGCAAAATCGGGTTCCCTGTTCGTGCAAGGAGGTGGCGCGTGAAGACCTACGGCTCGGATGCGATCCGTAACGTGGCCTTCGTCGGCCACGGCACCAGCGGCAAGACCACGCTCGTCGATGCGCTCGCCTTCGTTTCGGGCTCGAGCCGGCGACACGGCTCGATCAAGGACGGCACCACCCTCACCGACACCTCCCCCGACGAAATCGAACGCCAGCTCTCCATCAGCCTCGGGCTTGGCTACGCCGAGTGGATGGATACGAAGGTCAACCTGCTAGACACTCCGGGTTTCCTCGACTTCTTCGGGGAGGCGGCGGCCGCGTTGAGCGTGGCCGACGCCGCGGTGGTGGTGGTGAGCGGCTCGGCCGGCGTGGAGGTGGGCACCGAGAAGGTGTGGGAGCTCTGCGACCACCATCATCTCCCCCGGCTGCTGTTCGTCTCGCAGATGGACAAGGAATACGCCAACTTCGAGAAGGCGTTCGACGACATCAAGGAGCAC
>CAVSQW010000011.1:0-91290 GCA_963730185.1 uncultured Gemmatimonadales bacterium | reverse complement strand
CGTCGCGCGAGATCCCGTCGTAGATCTTGATCTGGTCGTACCCCGCGCTCGCCTGCGCTCGCACGACCGCCTCGGCCTCGGCCGCCGTCGTTGGGGTCACCTTGTTGCGCCACGGGATGCTGCCACCGGCGAGCATGGGCCCGCTGACGAAGAGGCGGGGGCCCTCCAATGTCCCGGTGGCGATCGAGTCGCGCCAGGCCAGGGTCTCCGGCGATCCGTTGAGGTCGCGCACCACGAGGACCCCGTTCCCCACGAACATCGGGAGCTCATCGCGGGTGGTCAGGTGCACATGCATGTCGGCGAGCCCGGGCAGGAGGAACTTGCCCCGGGCGTCGACCACCCGGGCGCCGGCCGGAAGGGCGATCGAGTCGGCCTCGATCCGGACGATCCGTCCGCCCGCGACGAGGACGGTCCGGTGAGGCAGCAAACCGTCCCCGTTCATGGGAAGCACGGTCACGTGCGCCAGGGCCAGGGTGTCGGCGGTGGGTGGCGGACCCGCCAGGAGCCCGCCGATCCAGCACAGCACCGTGAGCGGCGTCATCCTCGACCTCCGGAGTCGGGGTCTCGATACGATAGTTGACACAACTACCGTAGATGACGATCTGTTGTCAACAATCGTTTCGCGAGCGGCCGGCCCGACTCAGGCGGCGGATCCGGGCGCCGGGCCCTCGGCCGCGAGCTCGGAGTGCCGCCGCCCCAGCCAGATGCCGACCGTCATGAACACCCCGCCGAGGAGGGCGCCGGGCCAGGCGAGCACGGCGGTGGAGAGGCCGAGGGTGGCGAGCCCGGCATAGCTCCAGGCGGCGATCTGGTCGCCGGCCCGGTAGACGAAGGTCTCGATGAAGCTCTTGGCTTTGTACTTGTCCTCCCGGCGGACGACCGTGTAGAGCACCTCCATGGCCGGGTTGGTGAGGGCGAAATTGGAGCCCCTCCGGAGCACGCTAAAGGCCACGAACACCACCAGCACCGGTACCAGACCGAGGCCCTTGAGGCCGAGGGCGGCAAAGCCGAAGACGCTCAAGGCGGGCATCAGGGCGAGGGTCGCCGCCAGACCGATCGTCTTGATGACCCGACCCGTCAGGAAGATCTGGGTCAGGATCGTGATCGTCTGACTGGCGAACTCCATCTCGGCCAGAAGGCGGGTCCGGGCGGCCGGCTGGCTGAGGTAGTGCCCGATGATGTCGGCCTGCTGGAAGTAGAGGAAGGTCGAGCCCATCGTGTAGAGGATCAGGAAGGCGCCGATCCCCCGGAGATACGGCGCCTTGACGAAGTTGGTGATGCCGGCCCAGATCCCTCCGCCGATGGTCTCCGGGGTCCGGGTCCCCAGCCGCCCCGAGCCGCTCAGGCCCCTGGACGACCGGCCGGCGCGGGAACCGGATCACGATCAGGGTGGCGATCTCGAGCAGGGTGAACGACACCAGCAGCATGTTCACCGTGCCGATCCGCTCCACCAGCGTGGCGGTTACCCCGGCGCCCACGATTCCGCCCAAGGTGCCCCCCACGCCGATGAAGCCGAACAGTCGCTTGGCCTGTTCGCTCTTGAAGAGGTCGGCCATGAAGCACCAGAACACCGACACCACGAACAGGTTGAAGACGCTGATCCAGACGAAGAACACCCGGCTCAGCCAGACGTCACCGGCGAAGGTCGCGCTGGTCCCGAAGCTGGTGCCCGACTCGTGAAACGCCAGCCAGAACCCGATCAGGTTCAGGGCGAAGAACTGGTAGGTGTAGGGGATGAACCGGCGGGCGGGGAACCGGGCCACGAGCGCGGCGAAGAGGGGCTGGCATACCAGGGTGGCCGAGAGGGTACCCACGAACAGGAAGGGCAGCCGGGACACGCCGGCGGCGACCCCCATGGTGTCCCGAATCGGGCGGAGCACGAAGTAGCTCGCCAGCAGAAAGAAGAAGTAGAGGCCCGCCAGGAGCATCGGGCGGACTTCGTCGGCGCGGACGTCGACCACCCGGGCGAGCAGCCGCTCGACCCGGCTCGGAGGCGCCTCCGGCCCGGACGGCGGGGCGCTCACGCCCGGCCGTACACCGGCACCAAGGCGCCCGAGGTCAGGGCGTTCTCGGCGGATGCCAGCCAGAGCACGGTCTGGGCGAGCTCGGCCGGCTGGGGCCAACGGCTGTGGTCGGCCTTGGGCATCGCGGCCCGGTTGGCGGGCGTATCGATGATCGACGGCAGGACCGCGTTCACCAGGATGCCGTCCGCCTTCACCTCCTCGGCCAGGCTCCGGGTCAGGCTCGCGACCCCGGCCTTGGAGACGGTGTAGGCGATCATCCCCGCCACGGGCGCCTCCACCACCCGGGCGGCCACGTTTACGATCCGTCCTCCGCCCCGCCGCCGCATCGACTTGACCGCTTCCCGGCTGCAGAGGAAGGCCGTGAGCAGGTTGATCGAGAGGAGCCGTTCCAGGTCGGCACGGGTGGTCTCGACGATCGGCTTGGCCGCGAAGGTCCCCGCCAGGTGGACCGAGGCCGCCAGGGGCGGGAGCGAACCGTAGTACCGCTCCACGGCCGGCTCGTCGGTCAGGTCGACGCCGCCGGTGAGGTGGACGCCTTCGGCGGATGGGGCGGTGGCCTCTCCCCGGACGGGCAGGTGGCAGATCGCGCCCGCCGCCGCGAAGGTCCGGACGACGGCGTGTCCCAGCCCGCCGTCGCCGCCGGTGATCACCACGTGTTGGTCCCTGAACGTCGTCGTCATCGTGCCGCTCCGCCCGTGGTAGCCCGGCCCGGGGCCGGTCGGTCAGTCGGTCGGTCCGCCCGTGAGTGCCTGATCCTCGGGGTGTCGCCGGAGATAGGCCTGTACGAACGGACAGGTCGGAACGACCCGGAGGCCTTCGCGCCGGGCCGCGTCGAGCGCATGCCGGGCCAGCCGCTCCGCCAGGCCCCGACCGCGATGCGCCGGTGGAACCTCGGTGTGGAGGAGCTCGATCGCGCCCGGCCGCCGGCGATACGCCAGCACCGCCGGCGGTCCGCCGAGGTCGATCTCGTAGCGATGAGCCGGGGCGTTGTCCCTGACGGACCCGGCCTCGTCGTCGCCCGGAGGCGTCACGACGGCGTGGACGCCGGCTGCTCGTGCATGGCGTGCTCCCGAGGGTGCTCCCGCCGAGAGCGCGATTCGGGGTGATCGGGCTCCCGCGACGGGACGGCCCGAAGGCTATACCCCGGGCCGGGTGTGGGGAAGCGCCGAGGTGGCGATCGGAGCGGCCGCGGGCCCGTTCAGACCGCCTTGCCCAGGAGGAAGGAGAGGATCAGCAGGGCGAACACCAGGGTGGTGATCGCCCCGAAGGCCCAGTCCCGCTCCCGCGCGAAGGCGGCGATCGACACCCCCACCCGCATCACCGGGGTGAGGATCAGCAGGAGCAACCCCACGGCGACGATGGCCTGACCCTGTCCCGACCGTAACCCGTCGGCGACGGCCCTCAGGGTGTGGGGGAAGGCCGCTCCCGGCGCGGTGAGCCGGTGGAGCTCCTCCGGCGAGCTGGCGTAGTCGTGGTGATGGACGAAGCGGACCACGCTCCCGGTCACCACCAGCGCCAGGCTCAGCACCACCCCGATCCGGAGCAGCCGGCTGATCAGGAGCTCGACGCTCATCCCCGGATCCCCCGCCAGAGCATCTCGGCCGAGACGACCAAGAGCACGACCACGAAGACCCGGCGCACCGTCGTGCCGTGGAGCCGGCCCAACAGGCGGGAACCGATCGTGGCCCCGACCAGCACGCCGGTCGCCACCGGGGCGGCCACGAAGGGGTCGATGTCGCCCCGGACGAAATACACGCCGGCGCTGGCCGCCGCGGTCACCCCGATCATGAAATTGCTGGTGGCGGTCGAGACCTTGATCGGCAGCTGCATCGCCAGGTCCATGGCCGGGACCTTGAGCGCCCCGGATCCGATGCCCAGGAGCCCGCTCACCACGCCGGCGACGTACATGAGCCCGAGGCCCACCGGAGTGTTGGCGACCCGGTAACGGACCGTCCGCTGCAAGGCCGGGTCGTAGTACTCGCCGTGGAGACGGAGGGCGTCGGCCCAGCGGGACGGCCGGTTGGGTACGGCCGCGCGCTCGTGCCGGTTCCGGAACATCATCAACGACGAGTAGCTCATCACGACCCCGAAGACGAGGTAGAGCCAGCGGCCGTCGACCAGTCCCGCCACCGCGGCGCCGGTGAGGGCGCCGATCGTGGTGGCGACCTCCAGCACCATCGCCACCCTGAGGTTGGTGAGGTGCTCGCGAACGTAGGCGGCCGCCGCGCCGCTCGAGGTGGCGATCACCGACACGATCGAGGCGCCGATCGCGTAGCGGATGTCGATCTTGAAGATCAGGGTGAGGGCCGGGATCACGATGATGCCCCCTCCCAGCCCAAGCAGGGAGCCGACCACTCCGGCCGTGATCGAGATCAGAAAGACGAGGAGGGTGAACTCGAGCGGGGTCATGGCCGCCATTCGCGCCATTCCACCCGGCCGGCGCGGACGGCGTCGCGGACCTGCCGTTCCCGGGCGCTCAAGGTCGCGCCGCCGGTCTTGACCTCGAGGAACACCACCCGCTCGACCGGCCCCGCCGCGAGCCCGTCGAAGATCACGAAGTCGATCGGCGAGCCGAGGAAGCGGGCGTCCCGCGGGTTGAAGGCGAACCCGGGAAGGTGGGGCACGAGCTGCTCCTGAATCTTGCCGGCGGTGACTGCCTGACTGCGGGCCACCGCGTCGCGGCGGATCGCCTTGGTGTAGCGCGCCTTCCACACCACCAGCACCACCGCGGCCACCAGGAGTCCCAGGCCCAGTCCTGTCACGAAGCCCAGGAGGCCTTCGCCGGCGGACACTAGGCCATCGCCTGGGCCAGGTCCTCGATCAGGTCTTCGACGTCCTCGATGCCTACCGAGAGTCGGACCAGGCTGTCGGTGAGCCCCATTTCCTGGCGCATTGCCGGGGGCACCGACGCGTGGGTCTGCGACGCGGGGTGGCCGATCAGACTCTCGACCCCGCCGAGGGATTCGGCCAGGGCGAAGATCTTGGTGCCGGCCAGGATCTTCCTGGCCACCGCCACGTCGCCCACGTCGAAGGAGATCATTCCCCCGAAGCCGCACATCTGCTCCTTGGCCAGGGCGTGTTGCGGGTGGGACGGAAGCCCGGGGTAGTAGACCTTCTTGACCTGGGGCTGCTCGACCAGCCAGGCCGCGATCCGGCGGCCGCTCTGGTCGTGCTGTTTCATCCGGAGCGGCAGGGTCTTGACGCCCCGGAGCGCGAGCCAGCAGTCCATTGGACCGGGCACGGCACCGCTGGCGTTCTGGATGAAGCCCAACCGCTCGCCGAGGTCGTCGCGGCTGGTCACCAGCATCCCGCCCACCATGTCGCTGTGGCCGTTGATGTACTTGGTGGTCGAATGGAGGACCAGGTCGGCGCCGAACGAGAGCGGATTCTGGAGGATCGGGCTCGCGAAGGTGTTGTCGACCACGAAGAGGAGCCCGCGCGACTGGCAGACGTCTCCCACCGCCCGGAGGTCGGTGAGGAACATCATCGGATTGGTCGGGGTCTCGCAGTAGACCAGCCGGGTGGCCGGCGTCACGGCCCGGGCGATCTGCTCGGGATCGCGGGCGTCGACGAAGGAGAAGGAGAGGCCCATCGCCTCGTAGATCCGAACCATCAGGCGGTGGCTCCCGCCGTATACGTTGGCGCCCGACACCACGTGGTCGCCCTGTTTGAGGAGCTTCATGATGGCGTCGAGGGCGGCCAGGCCCGAGGCGAAGGCAAAGCCCATCCGGCCACCCTCGAGGCTGGCCACGTTCCGCTCGAGCGCCTCCCGGGTCGGGTTCTGGGTTCGCCCGTATTCGTACCCTTTGTGGCGTCCCAGCGCCTCCTGCCGGTAGGTGGAGGTCTGGTAGATCGGCGGCATGATCGCGCCGGCCAACGGGTCGTCGACCTGGCCGGCATGCACGGCTCGAGTGGCCGGGCGATGGACGAGGTCCTCGTCACGAATCTGGGTCATGGGGGCGCCGATCGGGCGGAAAGAGGGAGAAGAACTCTAAGCGACGGGCCGCTTTTCGGGCAAGCATCTGTTGCAGAAGTCGTTCGCCTGCAATACGTTCCACCGTCATGGAACCCGGTCGGACGGGCGCCGGTGCCGAGGCGCCGCGCGCCTTGGTGGTGGACGACGACGCCCAGGTGCGCCGGACCCTCGCCAGGGTGCTGCAAGCCATCGGGGTGAGCGCGATCGAGGCGGCCGACGGGCGAGAGGGACTCGCGCTGTTGGACGAGGTCGGCGAGCTCCCCCTCGTGATCAGTGACATCTACATGCCCGAGATGGACGGGCTGACACTCCTCCGGGAGGTGCAGCGTCGCTATCCGGATACGGCCGTGCTGATGCTCACCGGAGTCGCCGAGGTCACGACCGCCGTCGAAGCCCTGCAACACGGCGCATTCGACTATCTCGCCAAGCCGGTGCTGATCGAGGAATTTCGGGCGCGTGTTGAAAATGCCCTCGAGAAACGTCGCCTTATTCTTGAGAACCGCTATCTCCAACACAGCTACCAGGAACGCCTCGAAGCCCAAGTGCGCGAGCTCGATCTGAAGAACAAGGAGCAGTTCGTCGGCCAGGTTCAGATGGCCGTGCGGATGCTGGAGAAGAAGGACGTGTATACCCGGGGCCATTCCCAGCGGGTGAGTCGATACGCCGTTCGCACCGCGGTGATGCTGGGCTTCACGGGCGAGCTCCTGAACCAGATCCGCCTGGGGGGTGACCTGCACGACATCGGCAAGATCGGCACTCGCGATGCGGTCCTGAACAAGCCGGGCCCGCTCACGCCAGCGGAGTTCGACGAGATCAAGAAGCACGTGGTCGAGGGCGAGGAGATCCTCGAGCCGCTCCGCCGCGACAATCCGGTGGTGCTCGAGATCGTCCGCCACCACCACGAGCGGATGGACGGGTCCGGCTTTCCGGACGCGCTCCGTGGCGAGTTGATCCCGATGCACGCCCGGGTGGTGAGCGTGGTCGACGCCTTCGACGCCATGACGACCAACCGGGCTTACCGGGCCTCGCGTCATCCGGCCGACGCCATGGAGGAGCTCCAGCGTTGCGCCGGCCTCCAGTTCGATCCCGACGTGGTCATGGCCTTCCGCCGCGCCTTTCCCGACGTCTCCCGACTCCCGATCGAGGTCCAATGAGCTCCGCCACCCTGATGATTTCCGTCTCAGGCATGCGGGGCATCGTCGGCAAGGACCTGACCCCCGAGCTGGTAGCCCGCCACGCGGCCGCGCTTGGCGCCTGGGCCCGGGCCCGGGGGGCCGACACCGTGGTGCTCGGGCGCGACGCCCGGACCAGTGGAGCGATGTTCGCCCGGGCCGCGACGGCCGGACTGATGTCGGTCGGGGCCGACGTGATCGACCTCGGGATCGTGCCGACCCCGACGGTCCAGCTGGCGGTAGAGCACCACCACGCCGGCGCGGGTCTGATCCTCACCGCCAGCCACAACCCGATCGAGTGGAACGCCCTCAAGTTCGTGGGGCCGGACGGCATCTTCCTCGGGGCCGAGGCGGGCGGCGACGTGCGGCAGCTGGCCGAGGCCGGCCCGGCTCGCACCGGGTGGGACGAGATCGGCTCGGTCACGGAAGACGGCGAAGCGATCGCCCGCCACCTGGCCGCCATCCTGGCCCTGCCGGAGGTCGACGTTCCCCTCATCCGGAAGCGTCGTTTCACCGTCGCGCTGGATTGCGTGCGGGGGGCGGGGGGCACCGTGATTCCCACCCTGCTGGAGCAGCTCGGCGCCCGGGTGATCGGCATCAACCTCGAGACCGACGGCCGGTTTCCCCGCGAGCCGGAGCCGATCCCGGAGAACCTGGGCCAGCTGGCCGAGCTGGTTCGCGGATCGGGCGCGGACGTTGGCCTGGCCGTGGATCCGGACGTAGATCGCCTGGCGATCGTGGATGAGACGGGGACGCCGATCGGCGAGGACTACACCCTGGCGTTCGCGGTGAGGGCGGTGCTGGGTGAGGGTGGGGCGGCCACCCCATCTCGTTCCGCCCCGCCTGGTCCCGCCCGACGTCCCGTCGTCGTCGCCAACCTCTCGACCAGCCTCGTCGTGGAAGATGCCGCCCGCCAGTCGGGGGCTCGGTTCGTCCGGGCCCCGGTTGGCGAGGCCAACGTGGCGCAGGCGATCCAGGCGGAAGGGGCGGTGATCGGGGGGGAGGGCAATGGGGGTGTCATCCTTCCGGCGCTACACATCGGCCGAGACGCGCCTCTCGGCGTGGCGCTTATTTTGCAGCACCTGGCCCGGACAGGACAGCGGCCGAGCGAGGTGGTCGCGGGAGCGCCCCGGTACCGGATCGTGAAGTCCAAGTCACCACGGGGGGCGAACTTAGAGTCCCTTTACGCGGCGCTCCGCCGCCACTTCGACGCTGCTGAGGCTGACTCGCGCGACGGCCTCAGGCTGGCCTGGCCGGATCGCTGGGTCCACGTCCGGCCGTCGGGGACGGAGCCCATCGTTCGGTACATCGCCGAGGCACCGACCGAGGCGATGGCCCGAAATCTGATCGACACTTGCCGGAGTCTGGTCTGAGCATATGTGCGGAATCGTTGGCTACGTAGGCCCCAAGCAGGCTGCCCGGATCCTCATCGAGGGGCTTCGGCGGATGGAGTACCGAGGATACGACTCGGCCGGGATCGCCGTGATCAATGGGAACGGCGTGAGGGTGATGAAGAGCGCGGGGAAGCTCGGGGCGCTGGTCGACAAGCTCCGGGGCGCCACCCCGAACGGCACGGTCGGCGTGGGTCACACCCGGTGGGCCACCCACGGCGCGCCGACGACCCCCAACGCCCATCCGCACCTGGATCAGACCGGCCGGATCGCGGTGATCCACAACGGCATCATCGAGAACGCGGGCACGATCCGGAAGGCGCTCCAGAAGCGGGGCCACACCTTCCAGTCGGAGACCGATACCGAGGTGCTGGCGCATCTGATCGGCGAGTACTACCACGACAATCTCGAGGAGGCTGTGGCCGCCGCGCTCTGGGACGTGGAAGGCGCCTACGGCATCGCGGTGGTGTGCGCCGATGAGCCTGACACGCTGGTGGCGGCCCGGAACGGGTCGCCGCTCCTGGTGGGCGTCGGCGAGGACGAGTATTTCGTGGCCTCGGACGCCTCCGCCATCCTCGAGCACACCCGGTCGGTCGTCTATCTCGACGACGGCGAGATGGTGGTGCTGAACCGCGATGGTTACCGGGTCCGCAACCTGACCGAGACGCACGTGGAGAAGCCGATCAACCAGATCGAGTGGGACCTGGCGACGATCGAGCGGGGCGGCTACGCCCACTTCATGCTCAAGGAGATCTTCGAGCAGCCCGAGAGCGTCATGAACACGCTCCGGGGTCATCTGCTCGAAGAGGAAGGGACGGCCCGACTCCGCGGCCTCAACCTGACCGACGACGAGCTCAAGCGCTTCGACCGGATCGTGATTACCGCCTGCGGGACGTCGTGGCACGCGGCGCTGATCGGCGAGTACATGATCGAGGAGCTGGCCCGGGTTCCGGTCGAGGTCGAGTACGCGTCGGAATTCCGCTACCGTAATCCGGTGCTCGACGACCGCTGTCTGGTGATCGCCATCTCGCAGTCCGGCGAGACGGCCGACACGCTGGCCGCCGTCAAGGAGGCGAAGCGGCGAGGCGCCCGGACGGTGGGGTTGGTCAACGTGGTCGGCTCCACGATCGCCCGGGAGGTGGATGGCGGGCTCTACCTGCGGGCCGGCCCGGAGATCGGGGTGGCCAGCACCAAGGCGTTCAGCAGCCAGGTGGCCGCGCTCGCGATGGTGGCCCTGCGGGTCTCCCGGCTCCGTTCCCTGAGCGTGCTGCAGGGGCGGGATCTGGTTCAGGCGCTCAACGCGCTGCCCGCCCAGCTGGAGCAGCTCCTGGCCCGCGCCGGCGAGATCGAGGAGCTGGCCCAGAAGTACCACCATGCTCAGAACACGCTCTACCTCGGTCGGGGCGTGAACTTCCCCGTGGCCCTCGAGGGCGCGCTCAAGCTCAAGGAGATCTCGTACATCCACGCCGAGGGGTACCCCGCGGCCGAGATGAAGCACGGGCCGATCGCCCTGATCGACGAGAACATGCCGGTGGTGTTCGTGGCGCCGAAGGACGCGGTCTATTCCAAGATCGTGTCCAACGTGGAGGAGGTGAAGGCGCGCAAGGGGCGGGTGATCGCGATCGTCACCGAGGGCGACGTCGAGATCGCGCGGCTGGCGGAAGACACCTTCACCATGCCGCCGACCCACGACCTTCTGACGCCGATCCTGGCCAGCGTGCCGCTCCAGCTCTTCTCCTACTACGTGGCGGTCCTCCGCGGGTGCAACGTCGACCAGCCTCGGAACCTGGCCAAGTCGGTCACGGTCGAATAAGGGGATTCACGCCGGCCTCACATCCGGTTCATCCTTCCCGGGTAGACATAGATTGGGGTATCCTCCGATGCGTCGCACCGGGAAGGAGGACCGATGGCCACCGATCTGGTGGGCGCCCTGCTCGACCCGGGCGCGTACCCGGCCGACGAGCGGCCCACCGCGGTCACGATGGCGGAGACGCACATCTCGTGGCTGTTCTTCGCGGGCGACTTCGTCTACAAGGTGAAGAAGCCGGTCGACTACGGCTTCCTCGACTTCACCACCCTGGCCCTTCGACGCCGCTTCTGCGACGACGAAGTCCGCTTGAACCGTCGACTCTCCCCCGACATCTATCTCGGCGTGGTGACGATCCGCGAGCGCGACGGCCGGTACGGCGTCGAGGGCGAGGGGCGGCCGGTCGAGTACGCGGTCCGGATGCGCCGCCTGCCGCCCGACCGGTGGCTCGCGGATCTTCTGGACCGGGGTGAGGCCGACCCCGGACTGATGCGCCGGATCGCCGCCCGGGTGGCCGCGTTTCATCGCGACGCGGCCACCGACGACCGGATCACGGCGGTCGGCGGCCTCGACGCCGTGCGGGGCAACACGGCCGAGAACTTCGCCCAGGCGGAATCGTACATCGGGGTGACCCTGACCCGGCCGCTCCACGACCGGGTGGCCGCCTGGACCGCGGCGTTTCTGGCGGAGCGCGAGCCGGTGTTCCGGCGCCGGGAGGCCGAGGGCCGGATCCGCGACTGTCACGGCGACCTCCACGCCGATCAGATCTCGATCACCAACGGGATCGCCTTCATCGACTGTATCGAGTTCAACGAGCGCTTCCGCTTTGGCGACGTGGCCGCGGACATCGCCTTTACCGCGATGGACGTGGAGTACCACGGCGCGCCGCTCCTGGCGCGGGAGCTGATCGAGGCCTACGTCCGCGACGCCGCCGATCCCGGGGCCCTCGGGGTGATGCCGTTCTACCAGTGCTACCGGGCCTTCACCCGGGGCAAGGTCCGGAGCTTCCGGCTTCGCCAGGCCGGGCTGACCGACGCCGATCGGCGGGCGGTGATCGATCAGGCGGCCCGGTACTTCGAACTCGCGGGGCGGTATGCCCACCCGGAGCGGCCGGCGCTGCTGGTGATCACCGGGCTGATGGGCACCGGCAAGACGTCGCTCGCGCGGGCGCTGGCGGAGCGGCTCCCGGCCGTGACCTTCAATTCGGATCCGATCCGGAAGGAGGTGGCGGGGCTCGATCCCGACACCCCGCACCCGGAGCAGTGGGGGGCCGGGATCTACGGGGAGGCGGCCACTCGACGCACCTACGACGAGCTCCACCGCCGCGCGGGGAACGAGCTCCGCCAGGGGCGGTGCGTGATTCTCGACGCTTCTTATCGGGACGCCGCCTGGCGGCATGAGGCCCGCGCCGTTGCCCGCGACGCCGGGGCCGACTTTCTGCTGCTCGAGACGGTGTGTCCCGAGGTGCTGGTGCGGGAACGGCTGGCCGGGCGCCACGGGGGTCCGAGCGACGGCCGGGTGGAGCTGGTCGACGCTCAGCGGGCGGAATACCAGCCGCCCGCCGAGGTGCCGAGCAAATGCAGGATCGAGGTCGACACGGCGCCACCACTTCCAGCGGTCGCTCGCGCGGCGCTGGAAGCGATTCATCGCCGGCTCCTGGCCGAGCCTCGCGGTTAGGCTCGGCCCCGGAGCGGAAACCCTAGCTCGTCGCCTTCGCCAGGGCGGTGATCGCCTCCGCCATGGCTTTCACCCGGGTGCCGTCGCGGGCGCCCCGCGCGTCGGCGGCGACCTGCTTCGCGAGCGCGGTCAGGGCGGTCCGGCGGGCCGCGCCGGACTGCCGCTCCGCGGCACCGAGGGCGTTGGAGATCGCCGCGGTGCGGGCGGCATCGAGACCCTGGTTCCGGACCAGCTGGTCGAGGTAGGAGCGGATTACCGGGAACCCGGCCGGCCATTCGTACCGCGGCTGGCTCTGGGGGTTGTATTCCGTCAGCCTGACCAGCTTCGCGGCCTCGATCTCGTTGGCTGACAGCTGGTCGCTCGGCTCGAGCTCGAAGACGTCGAACCCCCGGTCCAGCTCGGAGGAGTAGATGTAGCCGTTCCACCAGTAGGCGCCCCACGACCCGCCGATGGTGCCCCGGAGCCGCCGCCCCCGTCCCTCACCGGCCGGCGCCTCCGGTTGGGCGTTGGTCGGCGGGTCGATCGGCCCGCGATCGAAGAATGCCAGCTCCTTGGGATGGTCGGGATCGGTGAAGTCGATCAGGTCCACGCCGCCCTGGTACCAACCCTGGACCATGATGTCCCGGCCGGGGACCGGCAGGAGCCCGCCGTTGTGCGACACGCAGTTCTCCTGCGCGGACTGGGCGGTGGGAATCTTGAAGTAGGCGTGCTGGGTGTACTTCTTGCCGTCGGCGATGGTGAGGATCGCGTCGCCGCCCATCTCCATCATGCTGGTGGCCTGGCACATCGGCCCGGTGCCGCCGCCCCACTCGTCGGTGAAGACGACCGACTTGCCGTCGTTGCTGAACACGGCCGTGTGCCAGAGCGAGAAGTTGGTGTCGGCGACCGCGTCGAGCCGAACCGGCTTCTCCGGATTCGAGATGTCCACCAGCAGGCCGTAGCTGGCGCAGGCGCCGGCCAGCCGGTTGATCGCCGGGTAGGCCGTGACGTCGTGGCAGTTGCGTGGACCGGTCGGTGGAGGGGGCGGAGCCGAGGGATCGGCGCCGCGCGGGCGGCGGGCCGGTCGGCCGGCCGCGTGGGGCGCGGCGTCGAGGCCGGTGAAGATGCGGGCGCCCGTGACCACCGCGGCCTGCTCGGGATGGGCGAGCGGCACCTTGATCACGTCGAGCCGGTAGAGCGAGTTCGTCGGGTCGGCGGGATCGGTGCCGTTCTGACAGCCGGCCAGCTCCGAATCAGGCCGGGCCGACTGATTCCCCGACACGTAGATGTAGATCGTGCCCTTGTCCTTGGGGTCCGGGATCACGGTATGGGTGTGGGAGCCCTTGCAGGTCTGCACGTTCTTCACCAGCCGCGGGCTGGCCGGGTTGGAGACGTCGTAGATCCGGACGCCGGCCATGTGGTCCTTGGGGTCCTGGACACCGCCTTTGGCGCAGTCGGTCCGATTCCCGCCACCCTCGGCCGAGAGGAAGAGCAGATTGCCGACGATCGACGGGTCGCCCTGCGAGGTGATGCAGGAGACCGCCGAGACGACCGTGGGATGGGTTGGATCGGCGACGTCCCAGATCGTGAACCCGGCAAAGTTGCCCTGGTACACGTAATGATCGCGGAAGGCCAGATCGGAGTTGATGAAGACGAGACCGCGGGCACTGTCGAACTCGGCGGGCTTGGGCGAGAACGACACGAGGCGCATATGGCTGGCCGCGGTGCCGGCATCGAACCGGCCGGGCTTGAGGCCGTCGCGGGGGTCGTTGCCGGCCGGATATGTCTGCGCCGTTACCAGCGACGGGAGAGCCGCGGCCGCGACCAGGATCAACAGCGTGCGGGCGAAACGCATCGGTGGGAGACTCCGGTGAGAGGTGTGGCTCAGCTGCCGGGGAGCTGCGACAGCATCCGGCGCATCAGGCCGATTTCGGCGGTCTGGACGGTGACGACGTCGTTCGCGAAGACGCTCACGTCGACGTCCTGGCCGGCGCCCGGTGACGCGAACAGGTGGTCCACCATGGCGAGGGCGCCCTCGTGGTGCTGGATCATCATCGTCAGGAACTCGCGGTCGAAGGTGACGTCCCGCGCCGCGTCGAGAGAGTCGAGCTGGGCCGCCGTGAGCATCCCGGGCATCATCATCGTGCGCCAGGACGAGGTATCGGGTGCCGACTGCCCATTGGCGCGGAGCCAGCCCTGCATCAGGCGGATCTCGGCGGCCTGGGACTGGTCGATCTTCTGGGCGAAGGTGAGCAGCTTGGGGCCGGCCCCGTGGGCCCGGGCCATCTGGCTCATGTAGATCGCTTGCGCGTGATGAGCGATCATCCCTTGCATGAAGGCCACGTCGGCCTTGGTATGGGGAGCCTGGGCGCTGCTCGAGACGGCCCCGATGGTGGTGATCAGGAGGGTGAGTGTCAGGGTGCCGCGTTGGTTCTTCGAGACCATCGAGCGTCATCGTTCCTGAGGGACGGTCGGGAAGGTATCGACGGGGTCTGCCCTTGGGAATAGGCCCTGGGCCGTCCCCGGCCCGATCGGGGCCGGCGTCGATCGGCTCCGACGACCGCGGCGCCGCCCGACGACGTGGCCCGCACCGCTGGCCCTGCACCGCCGACGGCCGGGCCGCTATTCCGGGTAGTAGCGCTCCAGGCAGACCGCGCAGAGCCCGTGGGAAACCTCACGGGCGGGCTGGGCGATGAGCTCGGCCACCCAGTGCCACTCGCCGGTGGCAGGATCCTCGGCTCGGCGGCAATGCGCGCACTGGCGGATCAGCCCTGCCGACGAGCGGTAGGCTGTCAGGGCGCTCTGGTCGACCGCGTGTCTGACCGGATCCAGCGCTCGGTCCACCACCAACGAATTCTCGACCAGCACCCCGGCCAGGTCCGCCAGCGGGAAGAGCTGCATCCGGAACAGCCGGTAGCGGGCCGGGCTGTGGCACTCGAAATCGTGCTCGGCCGGCTGTCCGCCCAAGGCCCGGTCGAAGAGCGCCTGATAAAACTTGTCGAGCGAGTCGGGCACCGCGTCGAACAGGCTGGCGCCGGCCCCCCATCGCTCCAGAAATCCGGGTGGGGCGTCGTTGTCCCGTGCGAATCGGGCGTACCCCCGATTGACGTGGGTAATCCGGTAGGAGGCGTCGAAGACGTAGGCCGGATTGGCCGAGCGGTCGATTTCGAGGGTGAGGCGCAACGAACGTCGTTCCGGTGAGGGGCGGGTCGGTGGTCGGTGGTCGGGTAGGGAATTAGGTTCCCCCGACGGAACACGAAGAATACGGATCCCCCGTGCCCCCTGGCAACAATGCGCGTATTGCTTCAGCGAGTCTCCCGGGCCTCCGTGACGATCGACGGTCGGGTCACCGGTGCGATCGAGCGCGGATTCTGCCTGCTGGTCGGGTTCACCCATGCCGACACCGCGGCTGACGTCGACTGGATGGCGGAGAAGGTGGCGGGGCTCCGCCTCTTCACCGATCCGGAAGGCAAGATGAACCTCGCGCTCGCCGACGTGGGTGGGTCCCTGCTGGTGGTGTCGCAATTCACGCTCTACGGCGACGCGGCGAAGGGTCGGCGGCCGTCGTTCATCGACGCAGCCCGCCCGGAGATCGCGATTCCGCTCTACCAGCGGTTCGTCGCCGCGCTTCGGGGCACCGGCTTGCCGGTGGCCACGGGCGAGTTCGGCGCGATGATGGAGGTCGAGATCCTGAACGACGGACCGGTGACCCTGATGCTCGAGCGGGAGCGGCGTCCGGAAGGCGGCAAGGAGTGACGGCGGCCGATCGGGAGGACGCAGTGCTGGTGCTCGCCTCGGGCTCGCCCCGGCGCCGCCAGCTGCTCGAGATGCTCGAGATCCCGGTGCTGGTCCAGCCTAGTGCGGTTCAGGAGATCCCCCTGCCGCGAGAGGCGCCGCTCGCCTACGCTCGCCGACTGGCTCGCGACAAGGCGCGGGCGGTGCCCGGCGAGCTGGTGCTCGGGGCCGACACCATCGTGGTGGTCGACGGCGAGATTCTCGAGAAGCCGGGCGACGCCGCGGAGGCGGTGGCCATGCTGCGGCGGCTCCAAGGTCGCCGGCACGAGGTGATCACGGCGGTGTGCCTCGTCGCTCACGGCGCCGAGTACGAGGCGGCCGATACCACCGTGGTGTCCTTCCGGCCGGCGGACGACGCCTGGCTCGCGGCCTACGTGGCGACGGGTGAACCCATGGACAAAGCCGGCGCGTACGGGATTCAGGGCTTCGGTGCCGCGTTGGTGGAGCGGATCGAGGGCGATTTCTTCAGCGTCATGGGGTTGCCGGTCCGCCTCGTGATCGATCTGCTCGCCCGGGCGGGGCGGCCATACCAGTTTGCGCGGCGGGACCTCCCGGCGTCGTCGCGGTAAGGGGGCATACCATGGGCACGCTCGTGAGGGTCGGACCGCTCGCCTTGGCGCTGGCGGCGGTGGCGGGAGGCTGCAAGCAGAACCCGGTGGCGCCGCCGCCGACGGGCGTCGGCGGCTTGGCGGTGGATTCCGTGACTCCGAGCCCAGGCACGCTCGACGCGCCCTACGTCGGGCCGGTGTACGTCTACTTCGACAAGGCGCTCGATCCGACCACCGTCACCGAGCAGACGCTGGGGGTCGTGGTCGGTTCGGTCGCGATTCCGGGGCGGGTGATTTACGACGACAGCCGGCATGCGGCGGTGCTCGACCTCGCCCTCGCGCCGGGGGTCGACTACCAGGGGATCGCGACCATCAGCGTGCGCAGCGTCGACGGCGAGGGCCTCGATTCCAACTATACCTGGGACTTCCACGCCAAGAACACGGCCCGCCAGGTGGTCGACCCAGCCAACGCCTCGGGGTCGGGTGCGGTCGTGGCGGTGGATGCGGGCGGCGTGATCCATGTCGCCTACCTCGATAGCTTGGCGGGCGCCGTCAAGTACGCCGAGTGCGGGTCGGGGTGCGATCAGACGGCGGGTTGGACGGTCGTCACCGTCGCCACCGACGCCGGGACCGACAGCCGGCTCGACCTCGCGATCGCGCCAGACGGTGGCGCGGCCCTGGCCTACTACATCGGCGGGATCGGGGCCCTCGGCGTCAGCACCTGCGCCCAGGGCTGCGCCACCCCGGCGAGTTGGCAGACGGCCGTGCTCGACGACGCGGTCGGCGACGCCGGCTACGCGCCGTCGATCGCCCGGGCGACGGACGGCACGCTCCACGTGATCTACCAGCAGCGCGGGGTGGAGGACCTCCGGTACCTCACCTGCACGACGGGATGTGGCAGCGCCGCGTCCTGGAGCCCGGCGATCACGCTCGACGCCGGCGTAGGACGGGGGCGGGCCAGCGATCTGGGGGTGACGTCGACCGGGGGGCTCCACGCCGTCTGGGTCTCCGACCAGGACGGGCTCCTGGTGTACGGCTTCTGCCCGGCCAGCTGCGCCACCTTCGCGTCCTGGACCGTCACCGCCCTCGTCTCTACGGCGGGCGCGGCAGACCGGGTGGCGCTGGCCGTGACCCCGACCGACCGGCCGGTCGTGATGTTCGGGCTGCCGAGCTTCCTCGCGATCGGGATCTGCGTCTCGACCAACTGCAACACCGACGCGAGCTGGTCGCTGCTCGGCCCCCTGCTGAGCGACATCGCGAACGACGCCCGGCCCTCGGTGGCGGTCGACGCCAACGGCCGGATCCACGGCGTGTACGCCACCGGCGGGGGGGCGGTGCGCTATCTGTCATGCACGGTATCGTGCGACGTGTCGCCGACTCAGTGGGTGGCGGGTACCTTCTCCGGTGGGACCGACATCGTCGACGCCGCCCTGGCCCTGGATCAGAGCGCCGTGCCTGTGGTGATGGCCCGTACCCAGGCCGGAGGTCTCGTGTTCGTGCGGTAGCCTCCCACTCGCTTCCGAAGGTCCGCGCATGGCATCGTTCTCCTCGTTCATCCGTGATGCCCGGATCGGGATCCGAACGCTGGTCCGGAGTCCCGGCTTCCTGGTCACCGCCGTCCTCTCGCTGGCCCTTGCCCTGGGCGCCGCGGCGGCGGCGTTCGCGGTGGTCGACGCGGTCCGCTTCCGGGCCCTCCCGTTCAAGGACGGCGACCGGTTGGTGCTCTTGAGCGAGGTTCCGATCGACGACGGCGCGGGTGCGGTGCCGCCCTCCGGGTGCCGCTCCGCCTGCGACGTCGCCTACGAGGCCTACGCCGATCTGATCGCGGTCCATCACTTCCAAACCATGGACCAGGTGGCCGCCTATACCTCGGGCGGTAAAGCCCTGAACAAGGGCGGCGAGCCGATCGTCGTCTTCGGCGGGGTGGCCACCCCGAGCCTCTTCTCGATGCTTGGTGTCACACCGGAGCTCGGTCGGCTCTTCACCGCGGAAGACGATCGGCTCAACGTGCCGCTGGTAGTGCTGATCAGTCACGACCTCTGGAAGGACGAGCTCGGCGGTGATCCGGCCATCATCGGTCAGACCATCAAGCTGAGCGACAGCCACTACGTCGTGGTGGGGGTGATGCCGCCCGGGTTCCATCACGAGGTGGGGAACCGCTTCTGGCTTCCGGCGGTCCCGACCCTCGATCCCAGCACCCGGCCGTCGATCCGGTCGATCACCGCGATCGGCCGCTTGGCGCCGGGGCGGACCGTCGAGCAGCTCCGGGCCGAGCTCGCCACGATCGAGGTGCCGGTGCCGGCCAGCGCGGGGCCGAACGCGCCCCGGTTCCGCCTCGAGGCCGCGCCGCTTCGCGACCGGTACACCACCTCGACCCGGGCCCACGACCTGATCCTGGCCGCGATCGTCGCCTGCATTCTGCTGATCGCCTGCGCCAATCTCGCCAACCTGGTTCTGGTCCGGGCGCTCGATCAGCAACGCGAGTTCGGGGTGCGCGCGGCGCTCGGCGCCCGGCCCCTCCGCTTGGCGGGCGACCTGCTGGTTCAGTACGCCTTCGTGGTGGCCTTGGCGTTCGTCGGCGGTCTTCTCTTCGCGTCATGGTTCCTCAACGTGCTGCAGTCGCTCACCGTGCTCGACTCGATCCGGCCGGCCGGGATGGAATACCGGCTCGACGGGCCGGTGGTGGCCTTCACGGCGGTGTTGGCGGTGATCGTCGGAGTGGGGTTGAGCCTGCTGCCGGGACGGATGGCGGCCCGGGCCGAGGTGGCCTTGGTGCTGCGCGAGGGGGCGCCCTCGTCGGGTGGTGGCCGACTCGGGAACCGGATGCAGCAGGCCTTCGTGGTCGCCCAGATCGCCTCGGCGGTGGTGCTGCTGGTGGGGGCCGGGCTCATGACCCGGACCGCACTCCGGCTGTCGGAGCTCGACCTGGGCTTCCGCCCGGCAACGCTGCTCGAAGGGACGCCGAGCTATCCTCATCCCTGGCGGGTCAGGGAGACTTATGTCCCGGTCACCCGCCAGATCCTGGCCGACCTGGGCGAGTTGCCGGGCGCCCGGTCCGTGGCGCTCGAGGCGCCGGTGCCGCTCGGCCCCCGAGGCAAATCGCCCGAAGTTACCCCGACCGGGAGGGCGGGACCGTTGCCGCCCCCATTGGTGCCGCCGGTCGAGTTTTCGGTCAGTCCGGGTTTCTTCGCCACCCTGGGCGTCACCGTGCTCCAGGGCCGCGAGTTCACCGACCGAGACCTGGAGCGGACCCCGCCGGTCGCGATCGTGAACCAATGGGCGGCCCGGCGGTGGTGGCCGGGTCAGGACGCCGTGGGCCAGACCTTCCGGGTGGACACCGCGCCCGGCCGGCCGGCCGAGATCGCCGTCGTGGGGGTGGTCCACGATCACAAGGGGGCGCAGGGGAGCCTCCTTCTGGCGGACGACGGCCCCGAGGTGTACCGGCCCTACGAGCAGGCGCCGTCGGCCTTTCCGAGTTTCTTCGTGCGCGCGGCGGGGTCGCCGAGCGGATTGGTCAAGCCGATGCGCGACCTCCTGGTCCGGTCGGTGCCCGACCGACCGGTATTCGCCAGCCTGGTGGCCGACCGGGTGGCGGAGCAGCTGGGCGGGGTCCGGGTGACCACGTTGCAGATCGTGGGCTTCGCCGTCGTTGGGTTCCTGCTGGCGCTGATTGGCGTGCATGGCGTGCTGGCGTATGCCGTCGGGCGGCGGACCCGGGAGATCGGGATTCGCGGCGCGTTAGGGGCGAGCCAGGCCGAGATCCGTCGGATGGTGCTCCGCGACGCGGTCCGCCTCACGGCGATCGGCCTCGGGCTCGGGATCGTCGGGGCCCGGTTCGCGACCGGGCTGATCCGAGACCTGCTCCATGGAACCAGCCCGACCGACCCGCTGGTGTTCGGGGCGGTGGCGGTCGTGGTGCTGGCCGTGTCGTTGGTGGCGAGCGCGATCCCGGCCCGCCGGGCCAGCCGGGTCGATCCGATGGAGGCGCTCCGGACCTCCTGAGCCAGGCCGAGCCGAGGGCCGCGCCGACCCGAGCCACCTTGCCCAATTCCGAGTGGCAAGGCCGCCGCTCGGCCTGCTGGAGGATCAAGGCGTGGGCGGGGCCGGCAGAGTCGGTGCGTCGAGGGTGGCCCGGACGGCCTCGAGCATCACGTAAGGTGTAAACGGCTTCCGGAGCAGCTGGTCGGCGGGCCCCAGCTCGCCCCCGAGGTCGGCGGCGACGTAGCCCGACATGAAGAGCACTCGGAGGCTGGGCTGGTCGCTTCGGAGCCGGGCGGCCAGGCTGGGGCCGCTCATCCCGGGCATGATCACGTCGGTGAGCAGGAGGTCGATGGCCTCAGTGGAGCGGGCGGCCTGGACCAGGGCCTCTGCGGCGTCGCCCGCCACCATGACCCGGTACCCTTCGCGGGTCAGGACCTTGTAGGCGATGTCGCGGAGCCAGGGTTCGTCCTCGACCAGGAGCACCAGCGCATCGGCCATGCCGGGGCGTCGCGGCTCGGTCGGGACGGCCGGGAGATCGGCGCCTTCCTTGAGGGCCGGGAGGTACACCGAGAAGGTGCTGCCCTGGCCGAGTGCGCTCTTCAGCCGGAGGCCGCCCTTGTTCTGGTTCACCACGCCATAGACGCTCGCCAACCCGAGGCCGGTGCCCCGGCCGGGGGGCTTGGTCGTGAAGAAGGGCTCGAAGATCCGGGCCTGGGTGGCGGCGTCGATCCCGACGCCGGTATCGGCGACGTCGATGACCAGATAGTCGCCCGGCGCGACCGGCACGACGCCGGTGAGCTCGCTCGTCACCTGTTCGCGGCGGGCTCGGATGGTGAGCGAGCCGCCGTGCGGCATCGCGTCGCGGGCGTTGATGGCCAGGTTGATGATGACCTGCTCGAGCTGGGACGGGTCCATCTGGACCATCCCCACGTCGGGCGCGACCTCGATGACCGTCCGGATCCGCTCCTCGATCAGCCGCTTGAGCAACCCGGCGATCTTGGGGATGGACTCGGCCACGTCGATGGCGGTGGGCTCGATCAGCTGCTTCCGGCTGAAGGCGAGCAGCTGCTTGGTGAGCGCCGCGGCCAGCTCGGCCGCCCGCTTGATCTGCTCGAAATCAGCCCGGACCGGATGACCGGCTTCGAGGGAGTCGAGCCCGAGCTCGCTGTGCCCCAACACGGTCGTGAGCAGGTTGTTGAAGTCATGGGCGATCCCGCCGGCCAGCTGGCCGATCGCCTCCATCTTCTGGGCCTGCTGAAGCTGTTCCTCGAGGTCGGCGCGCTCGGTCTGGTCGCGGAGCGTCAACACCACCCCGCCGACCGACGGCTCATGCAACAGGTTGGTGATGACGGCTTCGATCTTCCGCCAGTCGCCTTCGACGCCGAGCATCCGCCAGCGGGTGGTGGCACTCTGCCCGGGCCGGGTCAGCCGCTCGGCGAGCGCTCGCTCGACCTCGACCCGCTGCAGGGGATCCACCAGCTCGCCGACCTCGAGCCCGAGGATCCGGGCCGGATCACCGGCCCAGAGTCCCTCCGCCGACGGTGACGCGAAGCGGACCCGGAGCGACTGATCGGCGATCAGGATCACGTCGGACGTGTGCCGGACCAGGGCCGCGATCCGGGCGTCGGCCTCGTGCTGGGCCCGCTCGGCCAGGAGCCGGGCGTTCTGGCGCATCACCACCGACTGGCGAAGGAGGAGCAGGACGGTGATGCAGAGGGTGATCAGCACCACCGGGCCGAGGCCGCTGTCGTGCTCCGTCATGGCCAGGCGGAAGGCGAGCACGCCGATGGCCAGCACGGCGACCCACGGGAGCGGGCTCCGGTGGGTGCCCTCGCCGGGGGCGCCCGGGAGTGGAAGGCGGAGCCGGATGGCCTCGGCGCCGGCGATGCGGAGGGCGACGCCGGCTACCAGGACGGGCGTATTGACGAGTTCCAGTGCCGTGGCAGCGTTGAAGACGGTCAGGGCGAAGTTGACGAAAAAGGTGGCCACCAGCGCGCCGACCAAGAGGCGGAATGCCAGTTCGTATCGGGCAATCGAGCCTCGGAGGACGGCCACGCTGAGGCCCAGCAGCATGATCGCCCAGATCACGACGACGGCATGGATGTTGGGCGGTGCGTTGGTCGGGTCTGGGGTAATCCGGACCTGGGCATACCAGAATACGGCACTGGTCGCGAGGATCATGATCGCCACGTCCAACGCGACGTACCAGCCGGTTTCACGCTGCCGCTCGCGGGGAGGCCACACTAGGATGGCGACGACCCAGAGCGGACCTTCGAGGAGGATCAGGATCGAACTGATCAGGATCAGCACACCGACCGGCTGCCGACCGAGGCCGAGCGCGACGTTCTGCGACTGAAGCAGCAGCACCCCGACCGCGGCGGCCGCCGTGGTCACCACGCCGGTGCGGGTCACCAGCCGGATGGCCCGATCGCCCTTGGCGGCGCGGGCGGCCCGCAACCAGCAAATCAGGATGGCGAACGCGGTCAGGACGGGCGCGAGGTACACCAACAGGCCGGGACGCTGCCCCGGCCGACCAAGAGGACGCGGGACCAACTCGACGATCGCCACGACCACGACGGCCAGCGCCGCGACCCAGCCGTCGTGGCGCCACCAGTAGGTCAGCCAGGAACGGCCGGTTGGCGCCTCAGGAATAGCCAGGGCGGGAGGGGGCCCGGGCCCCGCGTCGGGTGGGGAGGTGGATTCCACTGTTCGAATTTAGGACAATCGATCGGTTCAGGGTATCTCCTGAGCCAACCGGGTATGCAAACGACGGACCCCCGGCCGCCATTTTGGGAGGCGGACGGGGGTCGTGGCCGCGGGCGCTGGTGCGCCCCCGAACCTTGGTCAGCTTACGGACGGAGGCTCATGAGCTCCATGTTGAACCCGGTCCAGTAGCCCTCGGTCTTGACGACCACGGGGCCGACCTTGGTGACGCTCGGCTTAGTGTACTGAAGCTTCGACATAGTGCTGCTCCTTTTGAGTTGACTGCGACGAGAAGGACGGAGTACTCCGGGACTGCAATCGTGAAGCGTTGGCCGCCCACCACCCGGAACGGACGGCCAGCCAGGTTTCGAGAGAAAGGGTGAAGAAGAGCCGGGTGACGTCACCCGTCTGTCCCGCGGCGGCCCGATCGAAGGCTTCGGCCAGCGCCTGTCGGTCGACGCAGCCCAGGTCGGCGAGATGGGAGTCGAGGATCAGCCGGCGGAGCAGCCGGCGCTCGTGGTGGAGCGACCAGAGGACTCGGCCGTCGATCCCGCCTTTGCCCGGCCGGGTGCGGATCGCCTCGGGTAGGACATCTCGCAACGATTCCCGCAGAATCCACTTCTTGGCGCCGGGGCGCATCCGGAGGTTCACGGGGAGCTGGAGTGCCAGCTCCACCAGCGGCCGGTGCAGGAACGGGTAGCGCATCTCGAGCCCCTGCTCGAATACGCCTCGCTCGAGCAGCAGGTCGGTGCAGGCCACCTCGGCCGCTACCTGGCTCCCGTAGACCCCGTGCTCCTCGCGGAGCCGGCGGAGGTCCTCGGGGGACACCACCGGAGGCACGTCGCCCAGCACCCAGGCGGGCCGCTGGGCCGGGCCCTGGATCCGCCGGGCCAGCCACCCCGGGGCAATCGGCGCGATCGCGTGGGTCATTCCCAGCCCCCAGAATGAGCGTCGAGTCGCAACGGCCAGCCGGGTCAGTTCGGCCATGGCTTCCCGGGTCCGCCGGGTCCGGACCAGGTCGGCGAGATAGTCGAAGCTGCCACTCAGATACTGGTCTGAGCCGTAGCCGCTGAGGAGCACGCGGCCGCCCTGGCTCCGCACCGCACCGCAAAGGGCGCGGTCCCGGGCGAAGAACGGGAGGAAGTGGCGCGGCTCGGCCAGTGCCACGGTGGCGTCCGGGTCGGGCTGCCAGGCCCAGAAGTCGTGGATCCGCTCGTTCCGGAGGTCCCACCGCCGGGCCACCGCGTCGGAGTAACGGGTCTCGTCACCGTCGGCGAGCGAGTCGACCACGGTCACCGTGCCCGCCAGCGGCCGAACCAAGTCCCGCTCGGCCAGCCGGCTCGCGGCGCCCACCACCGCTGACGAATCGAGCCCGCCCGAGAGGAGCACCCAGGTGTCGCGTCGATCGTCGAGCTGGGCCTGAACTGCCTCGTCGAACCGGCCCCGGAACTCGGCCACCGTGGCCTCGACATCGTCGCCGGCCGATCCCGCCCGGAAGGTCCAGGGCGACCAGTACTGCTCGGTCGACACCTTGGGACCCCGTGCCAGGAGGTAGGAGCCGGGGGCGACCCGCTTGACGTTGGTGTACACCGTCGCGTCGGCGGGCCCGACCTGGGCCATGGCGAACCGGGTTATGTAGCTCCGGTCGTAGCTGCCCTGATCCAGGCACTCGACGTGGGAGGCCACCAGCAGCGTGCTGCCCCGCTGCTGCCAGTAGAGCGGCTTGACGCCGAGGGCGTCGCGGGCCGCGAGGAGCAGGGCCTGTTGCTCGTCCCAGAGGACGAACGCGAAGTCGCCGACCAGATCCGCGACGGCCTCGGGACCACGGCGGAGATACCGTTCGACGACCAGGTCGAGGTCGGTGAGCGGGGCCAGCCGGTCGGCCGGCAGACCGGCCAGCGCCTCGCGATTGGAGAGCCGGGCGGTACCGATCGCGATGGTGCCCTGCCGTCGGGTGGCCAGCGGACGGCCAAGGGGCGACGGCGCCCAGGCGCCTCCCCAGCAGCCGTTCAGGACGAGCTCGGGGCGTCCGTCGCCCCGGGTCAGGCCGGGGAGCGCCGGATCCAGAGCCGAGAGGCCGATCGGGGCGCCCCGGAGGTCGATGGCGCAGACGAACGGGTTCACGCGAACGCTCCCGGGAAGGGCACGTACTTGCTCAGCGCATCCTCGTTCTCGAATACGGGGCGGCCGTCGATCTCCACCCAGGCATGGGCCTCGAAGGGATACGGCTGGACCCCGATCTTGAGCACGGCTGGATGCCCGCGGCGGCGGAGGAGGAGATACAGCGCCAGGGACTGTTCCAGGCAGACGGCTCGGCCGGGAAAGAACGCCGCCGCCACCGCGACCGAGCGGGCGCCGCGCTCGACCGTGCCGCGCCGGGGCCTCGTCGCCGGGCCGGCGGCCCAACGCACCAGACGGAGGGTCCGCCGGAACCCGAGGAAGCGGAGGCTCGACCGAGTCAGGGCGAGGGTCGCGACGGCGACCACCGGACCGGGACCGCGTGAACTCACCTCAGGCCTCGCAGATCAGGCCGTCGCGGCTCAGGTCCGCGACGAAGGCTTCGACGTCGCGGCGGACCTCCGCGGCCGGGGCGTCGTAGATCTGGACCAGGGACGCGGTGATCTCGTCCACCGTCGCCGTGCGACCGAGGCTCTCCCAAATCCGCGCGCCGACGTCGTCGAGGGTGAAGAACTGTTCCGACCGGAGATCCATCAGCACGGTCCGATCGCCGTGGACCGCGCTGGTCACGTCGGTGGTGGGCTGCCAGCGGGTGCGGGCGTCCGGGACCGTCGTGGTTCGGGTGTTGCTCCAAGGAAATCGCATCGCGGCTGTCCCCCCTCAGTCCCCACTGGGTCGAAGATCCGACGCCCTTCGAGTGGGTTGAACCTGCGAAACGCACGACCCGGCCGAAAGGACACGTTCGGGCGAGTTCCTGCCGTTTCCTTCCCTTTGTCGCCGGTCGTTTTTCGACCAGGGCCGAATGGCCCTATCGTGTGATGCTGTCGTGACTTACGCCTTGACGGCAGGGCCCTCGAGTCGTACCCTCTCCGCTCGCTGGCTGGGACGCAGGATCCGACGCCAATCCTCGCCAAACGCCTGAGCCTTGCGATCCACGGGACCCCGCTCAAATCGATGCCTCGGATCCGATTGCTGACCCCGCCCTACCACGTGGTCGATGGCCTCATCCACGATCTTCCGCCCTTGGGAACGATCGCGGTGGTCGAGGCCGAGTCGGTCGAGGCGATCGGGGGGGAGTCGGCGCAGCTCCTCAGGCGGGCTCCCTGGTGCACGCTCTGCTTGGTCGCCACGGCCGGCACCGCGGACCCGGCCGTTCTGAGCGCCATTCATTCGCTTCCCGGGCAGCTGTGCTTTACCCCGGGCCCGATTGCGGTCCGGCAGCTTACCGATCGGGTCACGACGGCGGTCCGGTCCCGGGTGGTCCCCGGGAGCGGCTACCTGGCCGATTACGTGGTTCGCCGAACGGGGCGAGCCGAGATCCGCGCGGAGCTTGCGTTGCTGATGGCCCGCCCGGTCGACGTGCCGATCAGCGAGGCGATCCCCGGGCGGACCATCCGGGATCGGCTCCGTCGTTTCGGACCGCTCACGGCGCACTGCTGGCGGGCGGTGGGGACTCTGGCCCGGGTGGCGGCGACGATCGACGACGCATCGGTCGACGTCCTCGCCTGGCGGGCCGGGGTGGGCGTCCGCACCTTCCGATCGTGGACCCGTCGGTATCTGGGGGTGAGCGTCCGCCGGTTCCGGGCGCGGCTCGGCTGGGAGTGGGTGATGGAGGCTGCGCTCCGGCACGCCGGGCTGGTGGCGCCGGTCGAGCGGGTCGAGCCGACGCTGGTCGCCTTGCCGCCCAGCCTCCGCCGGCAGCCGGAGAGATTCGCCGCCCGTCCGGGGCGCCGTCCGCCGGTGCCGGCCGGTCGTTAGGCCGGGTCGGGGCGATCTGGCCGAGCCACGAGTCGCTTCGAGGCGATCCGCCGCCAGGCACCTTCCAGCAGCTCGGCCAACTCGGCCCGCCCGTGCCGGGAGAGGCGGATCAGCCCGGTCGGGTCGTCGCGGTGGTGATCGGTGGTGGAGTAGGCCTCGGCTACCTGATCCGGATCACGATTTGGTCGGCCTCGCGGTCGACCCTCACCCGCCGGAGGTCGTCGATCACCACATCCGCGGCCCGGAGCTCGGCGCTGGGGGCCGTGGTGGTGATCGCGACGACCTGCGCGCCGGCCGCCTTGGCGGCGGCAATCCCCGGCCGGGCGTCCTCGAACACGAGGCAGTCGCCGGGTCGAACCCCGAGATCGCCGGCGGCCTGGAGGTAGCCGTCGGGCGCCGGCTTGCCGCGCTCGACGTCGGCACTGGTGATCAGTACCGCGGGCTCGGTCGGGAGGCCGGCCGCCCGAAGCCGTCGGCGGGCCAGCTCCAGCCCGGCCGAGGTCACCACGCCCCACCGGTCCTCGGGTAGCGCCCGGACCAGGTCGAGCGCACCGGGAATCGCCGTGATCCCTTCCAGATCGTCGACTTCGGCGGCGTCGAGCCAGGCCGTTTCGGCCTTGATGTCCATCGCCGGCGCGATGTCGGCCAGCGCCTCGCTGGTCCGCCGGCCGTGGACGGCTCGGAAGAGCCGGTCGGCGTCGAGGTCATGGCGCTCGGCCCAGCGGCGCCAGGTGCGCTCGATCACCGCCCGTGAGTCCACCAACACCCCGTCCATGTCGAACAGCACGGCGTCGATCAGGAAGACGGCGCTCATCGGCGGGCCGGGCCCTCGGCGGGACGAATGATCATGGTTGAGGATGGCGGGAGGGCCGGGGCTGGGTCAAGCAGGACCAACTACGCGGCGGGACCGTAGAGGCGGATCCGGGGCTCGAGCGGCGGCCAGGCGGCGTCGATCACGGCCAGCCGGAGCCGCCGGATCGGGGTGGCGGGCACCTCGAGCAATCGGGCGGATCCGATGGTCGTGCCGCCGGTCAGGGTGGTCCAGCCGCTCCCAGTCGACACCTGCACGACGAATCGGGCGACCGCCTGCCCCCGCTCGATTCGCTCTTCCAGCCGCAGGGTATCGACCGCCACCGCCTTCGGCAGGGTTAGCTCCGCGATCCCGGTCCGGGCGCTGGTCCGGTGCCAGCGGAGCTGGCCTGCGCCCGCGAGGTCGGTCGCGAAGCGGTCGGCCAGCCGGTCGTGAAACGCCGCCAGGCGAGCGACGTCCGGGTCGGCCAGGAGGCCCCGACGGGTCGGCGGCACGTTGAGGAGGAGCTTGGCGTTCCGGCCGACCGAGGTGAGGTAGAGCCGGACCAGGTCGTCCACCGGCCGGACCTGGTCGTCCTCCGCCGGATGGTGGAACCAGCCCGGGCGGATCGACACATCGCACTCGGCGGGGCGCCAGACCGACCCCGATGGGTCGCCGTGCTGGAGCGCGGCGTCGACGCCGTCCCCGGTGGCGCCGGGAGCTGGAACGGCGGCCGGATCGACCGGCGACCAATTTGGGTCACCGGCCTCGCCCCGCTCGTTCCCGCACCACCGCACGTCCGGCCCCGCGTCGGAGAAGATCACGGCCTCCGGCTGGTGGCGGCGGACCAGGCCGAAGAAGCGGGGCCAGTCGTACTCCTGCCGCTTCCCGTTCGGACCCTCGCCGTTGGCGCCGTCGAACCACATCTCGGCGATCGGGCCGTACCGGGTCAGAAGCTCGGTCAGCTGCTCGGCGTAGACGTCGTTGTAGCGGGGCGAGTCGCCGTAGGCCGGATGGTTCCGGTCCCAGGGCGAGAGGTAGAGTCCCGCGCGAAGGCCTTCGGCCCGGCAGGCGTCCACGAATTCACGGACCAGGTCGCCCTGCCCGCCGCGCCACGGGCTGGCCGCGACCGAATGCCCGGTGGTGCTGGTGGGCCAGAGGCAAAAGCCGTCGTGGTGCTTGGCGGTGAGGATCATGGCGCGGAAGCCGCCGCGGCTTGCGGCGCGGGCCCATTGCCGGGTGTCGAGGGCCGGCGGATCAAAGAGCGCGGGGCTTTCGGTGCCGTCCCCCCACTCGCGATCGGTGAAGGTGTTGACGCCGACGTGGCAGAAGAGGGCCAGCTCGTCGCGCTGCCACCGGAGCTGGGCGGGGCTGGGGAGGGCGCGTGGGGCCGGGGGAACGAGTCTGGGGAAGAGCCGGAGTGCCGGCACCCCAGCGGCCAGGACCCCGGCCTGAACGAAGCTCCGCCGGTGCATGCTCCGCGCCCCCCGTCGCCGGTCCGGGCCCGGGCCCATGGCGCTCAGCCGGCGGGGAGCTCGGCCGACGTCTGGATGATCTGGCCCACGAGTCCGTAGCTCTTCGCGGCCTCGGCGTCGAGCCAGAAGTTGCGGTGGGTGTCCTCCTGGATCCGCTCCACCGACTGTCCGGTGGCCGCGGCAAAGATCCGGTTCAACCGCTCCCGCATCCGGATGATCTCCCGGGCCTCGATGTCGATGTCGGCCGCCGCGCCGCCCGCCCCGCCGGCCGGCTGGTGCAACAGGAAGCGGGTGTTGGGGAGGCAGTAGCGACGCTCGCGGGGCGTCGCCACGTAGATCAAGGCGCCCGCGCTCGCGACCCATCCCGTCCCGACGGCGCGCACTTCCGGCCGAATGAACCGGATCATGTCGTGGATGGTGTCACCGGCCTCGACGTGGCCGCCCTGCGAGTTGATGTAGAGAGTGATCGGGGCGTCGCTCTCGGCGCTCATGGCCAGCAGCTGGGCCGTGACGTCGGCGGCGAGGGCCTGGTTGATCTCCCCGCTGATCAGGATGGTGCGGGCCTGATAGAGCCGCTCGGCGAGCGGGTCGAGGGACGCGAGAGGCGGCAGGGCGGTGGACTGAGGGCTCATGGGACCGGACCGATGCGTGTCGAGGTCGAAAGAGTCGGGAAACGATCCCGGAAAGTAATGCGGCCCGGTCCCCGACGCCCGCGCCCCGAGCTACCCGCCGAAGCGGGCCTCCGAGAAGCCCCGGGTCTCCACCTTTTCGAGGAAATCGGCGATCGTCGGAACCACCTGGGCCGGGGTGGCACTCTGCCCCGACCGGGCGAACTCGATGAACAGGGGCTGGGACGGGAAGTCGGCCGGCGACTGGGCCCGGGCCGTCTCCTGCATCGCCGTCTCGACCACTCCGGGCTCGTAGCTCAGCACCGCCAGGTCGCGGCCCTCGTGCTCGGCCGCGAAGGTCGCGCCCACGTGGCGGAGCGCCGCCTTGCTGCTGCCGTAGTCGCCCAGCCCGGGAATCGGGAGGCCGGACGCGCCGGACGACACGTTGACGATCCGGAGGCTCCGATCGGCCGGCACGGTCCGGCCCAGCCACCCCATCAGCCAGGTCGGGGCAACCACGTTGGTGGCGTAGGCCCGGAGCTGCTTGGCCGGCTCCCAATGGTCGATCGGCCGGAGCTGGCCGATCGCGGCCGCGTTGTTCACCAAGCCGATTCGTTGCCACGGGGCCGCCGCCAGCTCGGCGAGCAGGGCGGGGCCAAGGGCCGATTCGAGCCCGGCCGTGTCGCTCAAGTCATGAGTCAGGTGTCGGTAGCCTGGCCGGGGAAAGTCGACGCCGCTCCGGCTGATGCCGACGACCGACCACTGCCGACTCAGGAGCAGCTCCGCGAGGGCCCGGCCGATGCCGGCACTGGTTCCCGTGACGATGGCGAGCCGTTCGGACATGAAGGACGCTCCCGGTCGAGACGCTCGCGAACCTAGTCGGCCGGGGACGCTCCCGGCCAGGGGCGGGTCACGCCGGCCTGAGGCCGGCGGGAGTCTGGCCGGACGCGAGCCAATCGCGGACGGTTCCGGTGAAGGCCTCGGGTCGCTGCCAGTTCCAGGTGTGGGCCGCGCCGGGGACGAGCCCGCCGACGGCGTTGGGAAGGAGCGACGTGAGGACCGCGACGCTGGCGCGGATTCGACGGTGCTCTCGGGTGCCGGCCAGCACCAAGACCGAGTGGAGGCGGCTCGCGAGGATCGGTGGCGGACGATACTCGGCGACGTCCAGGACCGTCCGACGAAGCAGCTCTGGGGTGAGCGACAGAGCTGCTTGGCGGTGAGCCTCCCGATCGAGCGCCGGCACGTGCAGGGCCCGGGCGCTCAGGGTCGTCATCCAGCCGATCCGGCCCAACGGGAGGGTGAGCGCCGCCAGGCCGGCGAGGATTCGCGCTCCAGTGAGCCCGGTGACCAAGGTGCCGCTCACCAGCACCCGATCCACCAGGTCAGGGTAGTGGGCGACCAACTGGAGCGCGACGTGCCCCCCGAGGCTCAACCCCACCACGTGGGCGCGTCCCTCTCGAGCCCGGGCCCGAATCAGCTCGGCGACCTCGCCGGCGGCTCGGTCGATCCCCTGCCACGGTGTCGAGCGGCTCATCCCGTGTCCCGGCAGGTCGGGCACGATGCAGCGGAATTGGTCGAGACCGGCAACCTGGTCACGCCACATCCACCCGGCAACGCCGGCGCCGTGCAAGAAGACGACGCTGGACCGGTTCGCAGGTCCCGTGGTGCTTGCCTGAAGCATCGGGATCGAGGACCTCGCTTGGGTGGGGTCGATCGGGAAGGTTGGGAATATCTCCGCCGCGGAGCGTCGCGGCCAGCCGCCCTGGCGGTCCGGTCCGGGAGAGCCCAGATTGGGCCCGGCGCGCCCGCTCGCGGTGCCTCACGCTCGCACAGCCAACCTCGCCCGACCCGGCGTCCCCCGCCGGCGACTTGGTCGCATGAGCAAACCACGCCGTCACGACTCCGCCGGGGCCGCCGTGCTGGCCAGCTTCCTGGGCTGGACCCTCGACGCCTTCGACTACTTCCTGGTGGTGGTCTCGCTGACCGCCATCGCGCAGGAATTCGGCCGCCCCGACCGGGACATCGCGCTCACCATCACGATCACCTTGGCGTTCCGTCCGGTCGGCGCCTTCATCTTCGGGCTGATGGCCGACCGGTACGGGCGGCGCCTCCCCTTGATGCTGAACCTGGTGTTCTTCTCCATCATCGAGGTGGCCTCCGGGCTGGCGCCGAACTACGAGACCTTCCTGGTGCTCCGCGCGCTCTTCGGCATCGGGATGGGCGGCGAGTGGGGGGTCGGCGCCTCGCTGGCGATGGAAAAGGCACCCCACGCCCGCCGGGGGATTCTCTCCGGGCTCCTCCAGGAGGGATACGCCTGCGGCTATCTCCTGGCGGCCCTCTGCTACCTCTTCGTGTTCCCCAAGTTCGGCTGGCGGCCGCTCTTCTTCATCGGCGGGCTGCCGGCGCTCCTGGCGGTGTTCGTCCGTTTCCGGGTGAGCGAGTCGGAGGTCTGGCAGAAGACCCGGCATCACGACTGGGGGCAGCTCGGCCGGGCGATCGTCTCGAACTGGAAGCTCTATCTGTACCTGGTCGTGTTCCTGATGACGATGAACTTCGTGGCCCACAGCACTCAGGACATGTACCCGACCTTCCTGCAGCGCTCCTTCGGGATCGCGGGGCGGGAGCGGATGTTGATCACCATCGTCTCGATGGTCGGCGCCCTGATCGGCGGGGTGGTCTTCGGTCATCTGTCGGACCGGTTGGGCCGTCGGAAGACGATCGTGCTGGCCTTGGTGCTCGCCTTGGTGGTGATCCCGCTCTGGGCCTATCCGCCGTCGCTGATCTGGCTCTGGCCCGGCGCGTTCCTGATTCAGATGCTGGTCCAGGGCGCCTGGGGGGTGATCCCGGCCCACATCACCGAGATGTCACCCGATGCGGTCCGGGGCTTCCTTCCCGGCTTCGCCTATCAGTGCGGGGTGGCCCTGGCGGGGACCGTGGCGTACCTCGAGGCGGTGTTCGCCGAGCGAACCTCGTACGCCAACGCCATGGCGCTCACCGCCGGGACCGTATTCGTCCTGGCGGCGATCGCCGCGTGGCTCGGGCGGGAGCGCCACGGGGTGGAGTTCGGCGGCGGGGGCTAGAGGATCGCCATCGCGTCGCCGTAGCTGTAGAACCGGTACCGCGCCTCGACGGCGTGGCGGTAGGCGGCCCGGATCCGCTCGGTGCCGCCCAGGGCGCTCACCAGCATCAGGAGCGTGGACCGGGGCAGGTGGAAGTTGGTGACCAGCCGGTCCACGACCCGAAAGCGGGATCCCGGGAGGATCAGGAGCGACGTTTCGGCCCGGCCCGCCCGGACCTCGCCGGACTCGGCCGCGGCCTCGAGGGCCCGCACCACCGTCGTGCCGATCGCCCAGATCCGGCCGCCCCGCTCGCGGGTCCGCGCGATCGCGTCCGGCAGCTCGGGCGGGATCTCGTACCCCTCGCGATGCATCGGATGGTGGCGAGGGTCGTCGGTCTCCACCGGGCGAAAGGTGCCCGGCCCGACCTCGAGCTCCAGCCGGGCCAGCTCCACGCCGCGGGTCTCGAGGCCGGTGAGAAGCGCCTCGGTGAAGTGGAGCCCCGCCGTCGGCGCCGCCACGCTCGACTCCCGATCGGCGAAGACGGTCTGGTAGCGGTCTTCGTCGACCGCCGTGGGATCGTGGTCGATGTAGGGTGGGAGCGGGAGTCGGCCGAAGCGCGCCATGGCCTCCTCCGCCGTGGCCCCGACGAACCGGACCCGGCGGTTGGGGCCGTCGAGCACCTCGAGCGTCTCCACCTCGACGTTCGCACCCAACCTGATCCGCCGGCCGGGACGGAGGGCGCTCCCGGGCTTGCCCATCGCGACCCAGGTCCCGTCGGTTGCCGGGTGGAGCAGCAGGACCTCGGCCGGCGCGCCCGACGGCCGGGTGCCGAGCAGCCGAGCGTGGCGGACGCGGGTCCGGTTCAGGATCACGCAGGTCCCCTGATGGAATCAGGTCGGCCAGCTCGCCGAAGCGACGGTCCTCCAGCGCCGGGGCGCCCTCCCGGCGGACCACCAGCAGGCGGCTCTCGCCCCGGATCGGGCTCGGCGTCTGGGCGATGAGCTCCGGCGGCAGGGCGTAGTCGAAGTCCGCCGTGCGAAGGGCGGGGGACGGTGGGTCGCTCACGCGAGACGGGTACCGGTCATCGCCCGGAAGAAACCGGGAGCCCGTCCCCGGGGGCAAGACCGCGCGCTCGCTCCGGGACCCGGCCAACGATCGCGGCGGGCCGGGTGTCTCACTGGCGTCCCGGCTGCCCCTTGCGAGGGGACCGATCGGTTGGTATAAGTAAAATACTTCTATTCGCAGAGACGGTCTTCATGCCACCCTCCGCCGATCGGTTCCTCCCGCTCAAGCCGGCCGATTTCCAGATCCTCATGGTGCTGCTCGAAGGCGACCTCCACGGGTATGGGATCATGCAGCGGGTCGAGGCCGACTCCGGCGGGGCGGTGGTCCTCGAGGTCGGGTCGCTCTACCGGCTGATCGGCCGGCTGACCGAGCAGGGCCTGATCGCGGACTCGGGGTCGGCGACGATCGGGGACGAGTCCCGGCGGAGGAACTACCGGATCACGGCGCTGGGCCGCGAGGTCGCCCGGGCGGAGGCCCGGCGCCTGGCGGCCGTGGTCCGCCAGGCGCGATCGCGGCGGCTGCTGGGGACGGAGACGCCGCGGTGAGGGCGGATCCTCGGAGCCGCGTCCCGGCGGTGGTGCGGGCTGCGGTCCGGGCCTTCCCGCGCGAGTTCCGGCGGCGGTACGGGAGCGAGATGCTGGGCATCGCCTCCGAGCGTTACGCGACGATCGCCCGGGAGCGGGGCCGGGCGGCCGCTCGGCGTCATCTGGCCGGGGTCGTGGCCAACGTCATCGTGAGTGGCCTCGCCGAGCGTTTCCGCCGGTCTACGGCGAAGGGGTCGTCGGTCTCCGGGAAGAGGATTACCATGGACGAGCTGCTGATGGATCTTCGCTACGGGCTCCGACTGCTCCGCCGGCGCCCCGGGTTCACCCTGGTTGCCGTGGCCATCCTGGCCATCGGGATCGGGGCGAGCAGCGCGATGTTCAGCTTGGTGAATCAGGTGGCCCTGCGGTCGCTTCCCTTCCCGGAGCCGGGCCGCCTGGTGCGGATCTACGACACCGACCCGGAGCACCACCCCGGCCTGTGGCCCTCGTCGCCGGCCACCTTTCTCGATTGGCGGGAGCAGCTTCGCGACGCGTTCTCGGGAGTGGCGGCTTTTCAGCAGGACCGGGCGACGTGGTCCGGGGCCGACCCGGCGGAGTCGATCCCGGTGGCCCAGGTCTCGGCCGGGTGGCTCGCGACGTTGGGCGTGAAGCCCGCGATGGGACGCGGCTTTCGCCGAGACGACGAGACGCCTGGCCGGGACCGGGTGGTCGTGCTGAGTCATGCCTTCTGGACCCAGCGGCTGGGCGGCGATTCGGGGGTGGTCGGTCAGACCCTCCCGCTCGACGGTGAGGCCTACACGATCGTCGGGGTGATGCCCCGGGACTTCGGGTTCCCGAGCGCCGAAACGACGCTCTGGCTGCCGCTGTCCTTTCACTTCGACGTGAGCACCAGTCGGGGGGCGCACTTTCTGTCCGTCATCGGCCGGCTGTCGCCTGAGGCGACCCTGGCCTCCGCCGGGTCCCGGATGGACGTCCTCATGGGCCGGCTCGGCGAGGCCTATCCCGATCAGATGCGCGGATGGGGTGCGCGACTCGAGCCGCTCAAGGACGCGATGCTCGGTGACCTCGGCCCGCGGCTCTGGCTGTTCCTGGCGGCCGTTGGTCTGCTGCTGGTCGTGGCCTGGGTCAACGTCGCGAACTTGCTCACGGCGCGGGCGTCGGCCCACGGCCGCGAGCTGGCAGTCCGGGCGGCGATCGGCGCCGATCGGTGGCGCCTGACCCGGCTGCTGGTCACCGAAGGCGTGGTGATCGCAGCGGCCGCGGGCGCGGGCGGCATCGCGCTGGGGTGGGCCGTGCTGCGGGCGGTGATGGCGCTGGCCCCCGCCGCCCTGCCTCAGCTCGACGCGGTACGGCTCGACTGGACCGCGATGGGCTTTGCCGCCGGACTTTCCCTGCTGCTTGGCGCCGGGCTTGGCCTGGTGTCGGCGCTCCGCTTGACCCGGACCCCCGCCTCGACCTCGCTCCGAGGCGACGGTCTCGGGGCCGACGCGACGCCGGGTCGCTACCGCCTCCAGCAGGGGCTGGTCGTGGCCCAGGTAACGCTGGCCCTCGTGCTCACCGTCGGGGCGGGCCTTCTGGTGCGAAGTCTCGCCAAGCTGGTGGCCGTTGATCCCGGCTTCCGGGCCGAGCACGGTCTGGTGACCTCGCTGTCGTTGCCGAAGACCCGCTATCCGGATCAAGCCGCTCGAAGCCGGTTCCTGGGGGAGCTGATCGACCGTCTCGATCGGATGCCCGGCGTGGTGGCGGCAGCGGTGGCCCTGCAGGTCCCGCTCGAAGGGTATGGCATCAGCTTCGGCTTCTGGGTGGGGAACGAGGCCCCGCCGCGTTCGGAGCGCCCGAATGGTGACTTCCGCCTGGTCTCGCGCGGCTACTTCGCGACGATGGGGATCCCGATCCTCCGGGGACGGGCCTTCGGCACCGAGGACCGGCAGGGCTCGCCGCCGGTGGCGATCATCAACGAGACGCTGGCGCGCCAGTTCTTCGCCGACCGCGATCCGATCGGACAGGAGATCCACATCGATTCCGGGGACGGTGAGGCGGGGCGCCTGATCGTGGGCGTGGTCGGGGACATTCGGCAGCGGAACTTGTCGACCCCGCCGGCCCCGGCCTACTACCAGCCGGTCGATCAGCTGGCCTGGAGCACGATGCGGGTGGTGGTCCGCGCGGTCGGCGACCCGAACGGGTTGGTCGAACCGCTCCGCCGTGAAGTCGCCGGGCTCGATCCGTTGCTCGCCGTGCAAGGCACGAGGACGTTGGAGGACGTCGTCGCGACGGCGGTGGGCTCACCCCGGTTCAGCGCCTTCCTGCTGGGCGCGTTCGCGCTGGTGGCCCTGCTCCTCGCCAGCGGCGGGATCTATGCGATGACGTCGTTCCTGGTGGCGCAGCGAACCCACGAGATCGGAGTGCGGCTCGCCCTGGGGGAGCGGCCCGCCCGGATCCGCCGCGCGATGGCGTGGGCCGGCCTTCGATTGGCGCTGCTCGGGATCGCGCTCGGGACCGGCCTCGCGGTTCTTGCCAGTCGGACGCTCAGAACCTTGCTCTACGGAGTGGGCTCGACGGACGCCCTGAGCTTCGGCGGCGCCGCCCTGATCTTTCTGGTCGTGGCCTGGCTCGGGAGCTTCGGACCCGCCCGTCGGGCGAGCGCGGTCGACCCGTTGGAGGCGTTGCGGTCGGACTGACGGTCGGGTTGCTCGGACTAGGCCTTCTTCTGCACCATCTTGACGATGGCGACAATGATAAACATAGCTGCCAGGACACCGAGGATCGTCCAGAGGCCGTACCCCCCCATGTAGCCGTTGACGCCGTTCATCGAGTGTTGCATTGGTGCCTCCAAGGTCGGTGCCACGCTGGCGTCGCGCTCGTCGCGCGGGGCATCGGAGCCCGGCGGGTAGACGTCCTCCGAACCATAGGCCGCCGGGGCCGGCGTCACCATCGATCGGAGGGCTGACACCCTCGTTCGAAGGACGGAGTGCGGGGCGGGCGGCTGCGGCCGCCATCGCTCTTCCGAGCGACCTGAGAGCCCATCGTACGACGAATGTCGGAAGGTCGCGGTCGGGTGTTCCTTTCTATTCACGGACGATAAGGATCTCCGGGGAAGCCAACCTCGTCCCCCGGCCTATCGGGACCGAGCCACGAAAGCGGCGGATGGGTGCGGTTGTTCAAGCGGATGATCGATCTGTTCCAGGCACGCCTCGGATGCGGCGAGCCCAGCGTGACCGTGTCGATCAGTCGCGTGAAGCCCACAGCGTTATCCCCGTGCGGGCATGACCGAACCTTGACCAGTCCGCTGCACCGCGTTCTGCTGGACCTCTCGGCCGGTGAGCCCGGCGCGGGGCCGCGACGCGACGCGGAGGCCGCATGCGGCCCGCAGCCTGAGCGGCGGACAGCGGGAGCCCCGGCCATCCTCGCGGCCTGGCACCTCTCCAGATGAAACTTCCCCGTCGCCGGTGGCGCGTTGCCGTGGTCGTCGCCGCGGTGATTGCGGTGGCAGGGACCGCCGTGTTCCTGCGCGGCCTGGAGGAGGCGTTGCGTACGCCGATCAACGATTACCTGCGCGACCGGACCCTCGCCCTGCTCAGCGAGACGGAGACGGAGGGCCTCACCATCACGTTCCCCGCCCTGGACCTGCGCCTGTTTCACCGCCAGCTGGTCATCCACGACCTCAGGATCCGCTACGACCACCGTGACTCCTCTCGCGCCGTCCGGTTCGACGCTGCTACACCCAAGGTCACGCTCGAGGGCCTGGACCTGAGCGACATCCTGTGGCATCGCAACCTCCGGCTCAGCACGGTGCACCTGGAAGCCCCGGTGGTGAGCCAGGTGCGCGAACTGCCGGACACCGTGGCATCGGTAGCGGCGCTGGTGGCGATCGGCGACGCCGACTCCCTGCAATTCGACGCGCCCCCGCTCGCTTCCCTGGTCTACAACCTGGTGGCGGCGTGGCTGCCAGACGACTTCCGGGACGCGCGGGTGGATCTCATCGGCTTCGAGCGCGCCACGGTCCTCTCCAGCACCATTCGGAGCGGCAAGACCGCCACGGATTCGATCGGAGACCTGTCCCTCGAGATCCGCGGCCTCGCTCTCGACAGCCTGAAACGGCGGGTGTTCGAGTCCGCCGCGATCCTGGCGGGCACCTGGCTGCACGTGGCGCACGGCCGGCCTGACTCCCTCCGGTTCGACGACGTCGCGGTGCGGGTGGACCAGGCGGATACGGTCGTCACCGTGCGCCAGATGCGCAGCACCCCAGTCGACAGTGGGGCGGTGCTATACCTCGGTGGGCTGCGCCGGTCGAACCGGGAACACGTGCTTCAAGTGGACACGCTGGCCTTCGAGCCGCTGTTGAGCGACGACGACTGGCTCAGGCGGAGCCCAGGCCGGCGGAGTCGGCTCCGGATCAACGCCGGTGGCATCGTGGCCTCGCGGATCTCTCCTGCCTCGGTCCTGCGCCAGGAGGTTGAGATCGGCCGGGTCGAGATCAGGGACTTCCGGCTGGATGTGCTGACCGATCAGCGGGGAGGGCTCACTCCGCCGCGGACGCGAACCCTGTGGCCCCAGTCGCTGGCCCGGCTCGACTGGAAGGTGCGGATCGATTCGATCCGGGTGAAGAAGGGCCTGGTGCGCTACGGGGAGATCCATCCCGCCCGCTCCACGCCTGCCGTCATCTGGTTTTCCGACATCGCGGCGCTGGTGACGGGCGTCTCCAACGGCGACTCGTCCGGCGTGGCGCCCGAGCCGACGGTCCTGGACGCCTCGGCCCGATTGATGGGTGCCGGAAGGATTAGGGCCCGGATGGTCGTCCCGATCCGGCCCCGGGGTTTCGCGATGAGCGTGCAGGGGGAATTGAGGGACTTTCCGATGCCGGAGGTCAACCAGTTCGTCATGACCGCGGATGGGATTCGGCTTTCCAGTGGCCGGGCGACCGAGGTCACCTTCGAGTTCCACACCGCCAATGGGCGCTCCACCGGGCGATTGCAGGCGAGGTACGACAGTCTGCACGTGGAACCGATCGACAAGGGCACTCGCACCCAGAGCCTGATGCAGAAACTCAAGGGCTTCGTCGCCAACAGGATGCTGCTCCGGGGCGAGAACCTGCCGGGGAAAAGGGCTATCGGCCCTCGGTGCCGATCAGCTATGTCATCGCCAGCGGAGACAGTTTCTGGGGATTGACCTGGAAGTCGATCCGGTCCGGGATCGGCACCATGATGCAACGGTAGCCTTCGTCCACCATCACACTGGACGGCCGCGGCTGGCGCTCCGCCACCGGCCGACGCGGCCCGGTCAGCGGTCGAAGAAGGTGGCCTGGCCGCTCGGCGGGGTGAAGCCGAACCGTCGGTAAGCGTTCGGGGTGGCCACCCGGCCGCGCGGAGTGCGCTCCAGGAATCCCTGTTGGAGGAGATAGGGCTCGTAGACCTCTTCGAGCGTCCCGCTGTCCTCGCCGACCGCGGCTGCCACGGTAGCCAGCCCGACCGGCCCGCCCCCGAACTTCTCGATGATGGTGGTGAGGATCCGGGCATCCATGTCGTCGAGCCCGAACTCGTCGACGTTCAGCCGGGCCAGCGCTTCGGCGGCCACCGGGGCCGTGATCACCCCGTCGGCACGGACCTGGGCGTAGTCCCGGACCCGGCGGAGCAGTCGGTTGGCGATCCGGGGAGTGCCCCGGCTCCGCCGGGCGATCTCGAGGGCGCCGTCCGGGGCGGTCTCGACCCCGAGGATCGCGGCCGAGCGGGTGACGATCTTGGTCAGCTCGGCCGGGTCGTAGAAGTTGAGCCGCTCCACGATCCCGAACCGGGCCCGCATCGGCGGGGTGAGCTGACCGAACCGGGTGGTCGCGCCCACCAGGGTAAACGGCTCGATGGCCATCGGGATGGTCTGGGCGTTCGGCCCTTCGGCAATCCGAACGTCGACCCGGTAGTCCTCCATCGCGGGATAGAGGAACTCTTCGAGCACCGGCCGGAGCCGGTGAATCTCGTCGATGAAGAGGATATCGCCCCGGGCCAGGCCGGTCAGGAGGCCGACCAGGTCGCCGGGGCGCTCGAGCACCGGGCCCGAGGTGGTCCGGATCTGGGCCCCCATCTCCCGGGCCATCAGCATCGCGAGGGTGGTCTTCCCGAGTCCGGGCGGGCCGAAGAACAGGATGTGGTCGACCGGCTCGCCCCGGCCGCGGGCGGCGTCGATCGCGATCTGCAGCGATCCCTTGACGGCGTCCTGTCCCACGAACTCGTCCAGCCGCGACGGACGGAGCGCCGCGTCGGAGCCGCCCTCGTCGGGCAGCTGGTCGGGCGTGGTGATCTCGACCCGGCTCACGCCGCCTTGGCGTGCCACCGGACCGGGCGCTCACCCGGCCAGACGACGTGCTTGGTGTGACAGGTGACGCACCGGTCGTGCGCGGCCGGGGTGCCGGCGGGGACCAGCTTCCGGTTGGTGCTGTTGCACTTGGTGCACTGCCACTCCGCTGTTACGGAGCGCGGCGACGCGGTCGGCGCGGTCATTCAGCGTCCTCCTCGTGGGGTGGTCAGCTGCTGCAGCGCCCGGCGAATGAGCGCCGCCACGTCGTCGGTCGGCCCGCCGGCCAGCGCCGATCGGACCGCCTCGTCGGCCTGGGCCGGTTGATAGCCCAGTGTCACCAGCGCCCGGGCCGCTTCCTCGCCGGTAGTTCCCTTGGTGGCGACCCCGGCTTCGGGCTTGACGTCGCCGAACCGGTCCTGGAGCTCCACCGCGAGTCGCTCGGCCTTCTTCTTCCCGATCCCCGGCACCGTGGCCAGAGCCGCGATGTCCTTGTTCTGAATCGAGCGGACCGCCCGGGCCGGCCCCAGGGTGCTGAGGAGGGCCATGGCCAGCTTGGGGCCGAAGCCGCTCGCGCCGAGGAGCCGCTCAAAGATGGCACGGTCGCCGGCCCGGTCGAAGCCGAAGAGGGTCCAGGCGTCTTCCCGGACCACCAGCTCGGTGTAGAGCGAGCACCGCTGGCCCACGGCCGGAAGCCGCTCGAGCGTGCCGAGGGTCACCGTCACCGCGTAGCCGACGCCACCGTCGGTCTGGATCAGCACGGTGTCGCCGTCCCGGTGGGCCAGCGTTCCCGAAACCGTCGCGATCACCGGACGCTCCCGGTCCGGATCCGAACGGGGCCGCCGATCATCACGTGGGTCAGGGCGACGGCCACGCCGTCGGCGGCGTCGGCGGGACGGGGCGGGGCCGAGAGCCCCAGCAGCTTGGCGACCATGTAGCCGACCTGCGGCTTGAGGGCGGCCCCCCGCCCGACGATGGCCTTCTTGATCCGGGCGGGTGGGTACTCCGCGACCGGGATGCCGGCCAGGGCGCCGGAGAGCAGGATCACGCCGCGGGCGTGTCCCAGTACGGCCGTGGTCCGGGCATTGGTGGCGTAGAAGATGTCCTCCACGGCCAGCACGTCGGGATGGTGGCGCTGGAACAGCTCGTTCAGCCCCTCGTGGATGGCCTGGAGGCGGAGGGGAAGGGGTGCCCGCGCTTGGGTCCTGATCACTCCGCACTCGATCAGTCGGGGCGGTCGTCCTGGCTCGGTCGCTAGCACGCCGAATCCCACCGTGGCGGTGCCCGGATCGATCCCCAGCACCTTCATAGGGGGAGTGGTCAGGCCTCGGTCTCGGCCAGCGAGTCCGCGTCGATGTCGAAGTTCGAAAAGACCTTGGAGACGTCGTCCAGCTCGTCGAGGGTCTCCACCAATTTGATCAGCTTCTCGGCCTCGGCACCCTCCACCTTCACCGTGTTCTTGGGCACCATCGCCAGCTCGGCCGATTCGATCGTGTACCCGGCGGCCGTGAGGCCGTCCTGGACCGCGTGGAAATCGGTCGGCGCCGTGCTGATCAGGTACTGATCGCCCTCGCGGACGAAATCCTCGGCCCCCGCCTCGAGCGCGGCCTCGAGGGTCTGGTCTTCCTTGGACTTGGTGGCGTCGAGAAAGATCTGGCCCTTGCGATCGAACATCCACGCCACCGAGTTCGTGGCGCCGAGGTTGCCGCCGGCCCGGCTGAGGGCATGGCGGACTTCGGCCACCGTGCGGTTGGCGTTGTCGGTCGTGGCCTCGATGAAGATCGCGGCCCCCCCCGGGCCGTAGCCTTCGTAGGTGATCTCCTCGTACGCCGCCCCTTCGAGGTTGCCGGTGCCCTTCTGGATGGCCCGTTCGATGTTGTCGTTGGGCATGTTCACGGCCCGGGCTGCGTCGATCGCGGTCCGGAGCCGGGGATTGCCGCCGGGGTCACCGCCCCCGGCCTTGGCGGCCACCATGATCTCGCGGATACACTTGGCCCAGACGGACGACCGCCGCGAGTCGGTCACCGCTTTCTTCCGCTTGATCTGCTTCCACTTGCTGTGACCGGCCATGGTGGCACCTCCCCTGCCGGAGAAACTATTGGGTCGGCGGGGAGGAGGGTAGGCGGGGGGGGCCAGCGGCTCCACCGGACCAGTCAACAGGCTCCGACCGACCGCCGGGGATGCCCTGTCGGCCTCGAACACCGTTTCGATCGATTCGTTGAGGAGCGAGGCGTGGCACCAGCCGTCGAGCTCCAGGTCCGGCCGCAGCCTCGGGGCCGGAGGTGCGCATCCTGACCCGGCCGGGAGGGCCGCCAGGACGAGGCACGGGCCCGGGGGCCGGACGACCCGCATCCGTTCCCTAGTCCGCCCGTTTCTCCGGCGCGGCGCCCCGTGGGCCGCGTGACACGGTCTCGGCGATCTCGGCCCCCAACCCGTCGCGGGTGGCGATCGCGAGCTGGGCGAGCAGGTGGGGCGCCTCTCCCGCTCCCGCCTCCGGCAGGGCGGCGAGCACCCCGTTCAAACCGCGTCGCAGGCCGCCCGGCAGCGTGAGGCTGCCGAGGCGTCTCGTCAGCAGGCTCACTCGCCGTTTGACGGCCCGGTCGGCGTGCGGGGGCTCCACGGCCAGGTCCTCCACCACCCGAAGCGTCAGCCACACCGCGAACAGGCCGTCCCGCTTCGGGCCCCTGGGGGCATCGGCCATCAGGTCGACCAGGACGCGGGCGGTTGGGCTCTCGGGCGTCATCGGGGCAGGTGCCTGACGGCCTGGAACACCCGGTCGGGCAGGAGGTGCTCGAGGCAATGATGGTGGCCGAGCGGGCAGCGGGGCCCGCCCATTGCGCTGCACGGCCGGCAGGGAAGATCCTCTTCCAGAATGGTGGCCCGGGCCCGGTAGGGCGTGAATCCGAAGGCTTGGACCGTCGGCCCGAAGAGGGTCACCACCGGCACGCCCATGGCGGTCGCCATGTGCATGACGCCGGTGTCTCCCACCACCACGCAGCGGGCCTCCTTGAGCAGCGCCGCGGTGCCGAGCAGATCGAACCGTCCCGCCGCGCTGGCCGCCTGCTGGTCGCCTGCGGCGGCGATCTCCTCGCCCACGTTCTGTTCCGCCGGTCCGCCCAGCACGACCACGTCGTAGCCGGACAGGGTGAGCTGGGTCGCCAGACGCTGCCAGTGGCGGACCGGCCAGCGCTTGGTCCAGTGGGCCGCCCCGGGTGCCAGGGCGACCAGGGACCGCGACGTTCCGAGCGACTGCGAGACCAGGAATCGCCGGGCGCCGTCCTGCTTGACGCGGGGAAGAAAAAGGTCGGCCGGCGCCCCGTCGGGCACCACGCCCAAGCCCCGCGCCGCGTCGAAGTAGCGCTCCACCACGTGGCGGTGGTCGCGAAAGACGTCGCGCTTGGTTCGGATCAAGATCGAGCGAGCCAGCCGCCGCTTCGGGTAGCCTCGCCACCTTCCCCCCACCATCCACCGGAGCGCCCGGCTCCGGAGGCTACCGTGCAGGTCGAGCCCGTGGGTGAAGCGGCGCTCCCGCAGCGTCCGGGTGAGGTCGCCGAGCCCGCCGTCCGGCGGAAGCTCGATCACCTCGTTCACCCTCGGATTGTGGGCCAGGAGCGGGGCGTAGAGGCGCTTGGTGACGTAGCTGATCCAGGCCTCTGGGTGGGCCTGGCGCAGGGCGCGGACCAGCGGCGTGGTGAGGATGACGTCCCCCATCGAGCTGAAGCGGACGATCGCGATCCGGGGAGGGGCCGATGCGGGCACCGCGGGAATGTAATGCCATTACCTTTGGCACCATGCCCCGCTCCGTCGGGCGCCGTCTCCTCGCGACGGCCCGCCCCTACACCGGACTCTTCGTGCTCGGCCTGGTCTCGGCGTTCTTCGCGTCGATTCTCGACGGCGTGACGGTGGTGGTGCTGGTCCCGCTGCTCAAGACCCTCTTCGGAACGGCCGGGGCCCTGGCGGGCACCGGCGGCACCAAGCTCGAGGCGGTGATCCACACGGTGCTGTCGCCGCTGGTGGCCGGCCGGTCGGCGGGGGCGGCCGCGGCCCGGCTGGTGGTGGTGCTGCTGATCGGCCTGGTGCTCAAGAACATCTTCGTTTACGCCAAGAACCAGCTGACCGTCGCGGTGCAGGAGGGGCTGGTCCGCGATCTCCGGATCGCGCTCTACCGCCATCTGCTCACGATCGACCTGGCCTTCTTTCAAAGCACCCGCCAGGGAGACCTGATCGCCGGGATCATCGCCGATGCCGACCAGAGCAAGCAGGCGGTCTCCGCGGCGCTGGCGGCCTTTTTCGAGAATCTGATCCTGATCCTGAGCTCGCTGGTGATCCTGGCCAGCATCTCCGGGCGGCTCACCCTGATCACCCTGGCCTCGGCCCCCGTGCTGGTGCTCGGGATCCGGCAGCTCCTGAAGCGCCTCCGCGGGCATGCCCGGGAATGGGCCGACGAGCGCGGCCGCCTCACCGCCACCGCCACCGAGCGGCTCGGGGCGATCAAGCTGATCCGAGGCTACGGCGGCGAGGCGCAGGAGGTCGCCAAGTTCACCAATCAGGCCGACCTCTACCGGAAATGGGCGATCCGAACCCAGCGGTTCGCCTCGCTCACCAGTCCGGTGAGCGAGGTGTTCGGCGGGTTGGTGGTGATCCTGCTCATCTGGGCGGCCGCCAATCCGACCATCAGCGGTGTCGTGCTCGGTCCCGAGGTGACGATCGTCTTCCTGGCGGTGGCGCTCAAGATGATGTCGCCCATCAAGTCGCTCTCCCAGTTCCCGGCCTCCATGGCGATCGCGCTGGGCAGCGCCGAGCGGGTGTTCCACTGGCTCGACCGGCCGTCGGTCGAGGGCGACGACGAGCGGCTCCCGGCCGCCCGGTTCGAGCGCGACCTGGTGTTCGACGACGTGTCGTTCGAGTACGAGCCCGGGCGCCCGGTGGTCGAGGAACTCTCGTTTACGGTGCCCAAGGGCAAGATCGTCGCGATCGTTGGGCCGTCCGGGGCGGGCAAGACCACGCTCCTCGACCTGGTCCCCCGCTTTTACGACCCCACCTCCGGCCAGATCCGGCTCGACGGCACGCCGCTCCCAGAGGTCTCCCGGGCCTCGGTGCGCCACCTGATGGGGCTCGTGAGCCAGGACACGGTGATCCTGAACGACACCGTCTTCGCCAACATCGCGTACGCTCGGCCCGAGGCGACGGCGGCCCAGGTGGAGCAGGCGGCGCGGGCCGCCAACGCGGACGAATTCATCCGCGGCCTGCCGCTCGGGTTCGACACTTTGCTGGGCGAGCGCGGGACCCGGCTCTCGGGCGGTCAGCGCCAACGGATCGCCATCGCGCGGGCGCTGCTGCGCGACCCGCCGATCCTGATTCTCGACGAGGCCACCAGCGCGCTCGATCCCGAGTCGGAACGTCAGGTGCAGGAGGCGATCGACCGGCTGATGCGGGATCGGACCGTGCTGGTGGTCGCGCACCGACTGGCGACGGTGCGCCATGCCGATGAAATTCTGGTGATCGACCGGGGTCGGATCGTGGAGCGCGGCCCCCACGCGGTGCTCGTGGCCGACCGCGGTCTTTATCGCCGGCTTCACGATCTTCAATTCCGCCCCACGGAGGAAGTGGCGTGACGGTCCCCTCGGTCCTGTTGGTGGCTCACTTCGACGATGCGGAGCACGCCCATTCGGCCCAGCGGGTGCGGGCCTTCGAGCGGCTCGGCTGCGACGTGACCTCGTTCGACCTGGGCAAGAAGCCGGGGCTGCTCGGCCGGCTCACCGGTGCCGACCTCCGGTCCCGATTGGCGAAGGCCATCGGCGAGGCCGAAGCCAACCTCGTGCTGGTGATCGGAGGGTACGAGCTGGATCAGGAGACCGTGGCCGGCTTGCGGAACGGCCCCGGCGTGCGCTGGGTCAATTGGATTCCGGACGATCTGACCCAGGTCGACGAGGCGGTGCGTGTCGCCCGGGCCTGCGACCAGGTCTTCGTCGCCGGCTCCGACCTGGCCGCCCGGCTGGAAGGCGAGCTCGGCCGTCCGGTCGAGGTGTTGCCGCTCGCGGCCGATCCCTCGGTCTACCGTCCGATGCGATCGAAGGACCAGTACCGCGCCAACGTGGTGTTCGCCGGCGGGGCGACGCCCGCCCGCGAAGCCTATCTGACCGAGCTGCTGGAGTTCGGGCTGGCGCTATGGGGTCCGGGTTGGCGGCGGACCACCCTCCGCGACTATTGCCGCGGCGAGATCAAGGACACCGGCGAGTACATCCGAGCCTACGGCGGGGCCTCGGTGGCGGTGAACCTCCACCGCGACCTGGCCGCGGTGGCGCCCCAGGATCGGGCCTCCTGCAATCAGCGGGTCTTCGAGCTGGCACTCATGGGAGTGCCCCAGGTGGTGGACGACCGCGCCGATCTGCGCCGCTACTTCGAGCCCGGCCGGCACCTGCTCGCCTTCTCGAGCCCGGCCGAGCTCAAGGTCGGGGTCGAGGCCCTGCTCCACGATCCACCCCGGGCGGAAGAGCTGGCCACCGAGGGCCGGCTCCATGCGCTGGCCCGCCACACCTACATGCACCGCGCCCGCCGAATCCTCGAGGCGACCGGCTTCGCCCAGCCCGCGACGCCGAGCCCCCCCGACTAACCCCCGCCGCCCCCCTCACCCCGTCCCCCCCCGTCTCCCGCCGTCCCCCCATCCACCCGTCGCCCGGCCACCAGCCTGCCCGTCGCGATCAACTCCTGGTACACCCGGAGGTGTTCCTCCGCCATCGCCAGGTGCGAGAAGTGCCGCGTCACCCGGCTCCGGCAGTCCTCGGGGTCGAGGGTCGCGATGCGTTCCCGGAGCGTCACCAGCTCGTCCAGCGAGTCGCCTAACGCTCCCACCTCGTCGCTGATCACCTCGGGCAGCGCCCCCTGCCGGGTGCCCAGCACCGGGGTGCCGCTCGCCAGCGCCTCGATCAAGGTGAGCCCGAAGGGCTCGTCCCAGAGCGCCGGCATCCAGAGGCAGGCGGCCTCGGCCAGGAGGTCACGCTTCTTCTCGCCGCCCACCTCGCCGGCGAAGCGGAGGCCGGGGCGGAGCGTTGGCCGCCAGCCGCCCGCGATCACCAGGGATCGGCCGGCCCGGCGGGCGCCCTCGATCGCCCACCGCCAGCCCTTGACCGTGTGGAGGCGGCCGAGGAACAGATCGAAGTCGTGCTTGCGGGGTTCGAATCGATACTCGGCCGGATCGAGGCCGTTGTAGACGAAGGCGTCGGTCCCGTGGCGCCGGGCGTGGTCGGCGCTGAGACAGAGCATGTTGGGTGGCGACGTCTCGCCGGGCCGGCGGTTGCCGTGGAGGGTCCAGAGCGTAGGGAGACCCGCGATGGGCCCGAGCGGGCGGTGGGAATGCAGGACGTCGGCCCCGTCGGGCAGGTACGGTCGGACGTCGAACTCGCTCCGCTCCATTGTGCGGGGCCGGACCGGAACGAGGGTCGCTTCCGGAATCTTGGAGTTGGGTCCGGCAATGAGGGTGACTCGGTGTCCCAGCTGCACCAACCCCCGGACCAACCAGACGACAACCCTGGGGATGCCGCCGTAGCCGCGCACTGGAACCACACCATGGTAGAGCATTGCAATGTGCATGGCGGTCAAATGTACACGGGAGTATTTTGCGGCGTGAGCGATGCCCCAGCGAGAGTCGATTCGAGTCGCGGTGGAGTCTCGGGCTTCACGATCGTGAAGGACGCGGTGCGTCTCGACTTTCCCGTGGTCGAAAGTATTCGCTCCATTCTGCCGCTCTGCGATGAAGTGATCGTCAACGTCGGTCGGTCAACGGACGGCACCCTCGATCTGGTGCGGAGTATCGACGATCCGCGGATTCGGATCATGGAGTCCGTGTGGGACCTGACCCGGGGCCACTCGTTGTTGGCAGTGGAGACCGCCGCGGCCATGCGTGCCTGTGGCGGGATCTGGGGGGTGTACATCCAGGCCGACGAGGTGCTGCACGAGAACGGTCTCCCGGCCCTGCGAGCGGCCATGGCCGAGCATCGCGACTCGAGCCGGATCGAAGGCCTGCTCCTCCCATACCGTCATTTCTACGGGAACCCGGACTTGGAGGCCGTGCAGCGACACTGGTATCGGCGCGAAGTACGGGTCGTGAAACTGGGCGCCGCGTTCGGCGTCCGCCCGTTCCGCGATGCCCAAGGCTTTCGGATTGGTGAGCGCCACCGTCGCATTCGGGCCCGCTTAGTCGACGCTGAGGTGTACCACTACGGATGGGTCCGGTCGGGGAGGGCGCTGCGCGCCCGCCGCGCCGACGACCGCCTGCTCTACGGCCGCGTGGGGGTCCCGAGGGACGGCGCCCATCTTCCCTGGTTCCCGGGACTGCGCCCCTTTCGGGGCTCGCACCCGGCGGTTGCCTCCGAGTGGCTCGCTCGGCAACGTTCGGATCCGGATCGGGTGGTCGGCGCGCCTCGCTTCGAGTGGCGCCACCTCCGGTATCGAGCCTCCGACTGGTGGGAACGGCTCACCGGGCAGCGCTTGTTCGAGTACCGTAACTACACTCGGACCTGAGCCAGACCAGCGCCGAACCGGTCGGGCGGCCCGACGACTCCGAAGTATCCCCAGCCCCAGGGCGGAGGCCGGAGACCGTGAAGGTTCGTGAGTTCCTCTATCTGATGGGGATGAAGCCCAAACCGGTCCAATACGGCACGGTCCGGGAATCGATCGACCTACCGGGCGACGGAACGGTTGACTTCGTCCGGTGGCTGCATCCCGGCGCGTACGACCCGACGCCATCCGCCTGGCAGATCGCGAACCTGCGGCGGTACCTCCGGCCGGGTGACGTGGCGGTCGACATCGGCGCCCATGCGGGTGACAGCGTCCTGCCAACGGCGCTGGCGGTCGGCCCAGCCGGGGTGGTGATCGCGGTGGAGCCGAATCCCTTCGTCTTCCCGGTGTTGGAGCAGCTCGCTCTGCTCAACCAGGACAAGGCCCGGATCATCCCGCTGGCCGTCGCTGCCACCATGGCGGACGGGCCGGTCAAGCTGCAATACGGCGATCACGGCTTTTGCAACGGCGGGATCCACGAAGGGGTCAGCAAGTGGGTGCACGGCAGTGCCTTCGAGGTCACGGCCAAGGGCCGCAACCTGAACTCGTTGCTGGCGACCCGGTATCCGGAGCTCGTGCCTAGGATCCGGTTCATCAAGATCGATACCGAGGGCCATGACCTCGCGGTGCTCCAGTCGCTGGAGGGTCTGATCCGCCAGGTCCGCCCCTACCTCCAGGTGGAGTTCCACAATCTGAGAAAATCTCCGCCCGGCTACCGAGGCAGTCTCCTGGCCTTCCTCGAGCGTTTGGGGTATCAGGCCCACCGAATCGACGAGGGAGAGGGGCGGTTTCTTGCCGAACCGCTCACCAGCCAGAACATGGATGATTGGAACCTCTACGATGCGTGGTGTGTCCCCGTCGACTCCCGTGAGCGCGACTGATCCGCTCCGGCGGGCCCGGCCCGACGCCGGGCTGTTCGGGTCGACCGTTCGGCCCCGGGCGAGTTAGCCTCGCGGCCGCCTTCCCGTCCCGTGGCAACCACCTTCCAGGGGCTCCGAGTGCTGCTCGTGGCCCGCTTCAACCGCCGGTATCACCATACCGGTCCCGCGATCGCCGCGGCCCTCCGGGCCCTCGGCGCCGAGGTGGTCACCCTCGACGTCCGGCCCCGCGGGCTCGACGCGGTCCTGGGGCGCTCGCTCGCCGCGCGGCTGACCCGCGCGCTCAACCGGCCGACCGACCTCGTTCTCTCGTTCAAGGGCGCCGAGCTCGAGCCGGCGATCGTCGCGGCCGCCCGCGAACGGACCCGCGCCCGATGGGCCAACTGGTTTCCCGACGGTCCCCATTTCCTCGATCTGTCGCTCCGGATCGGCGTGGGCTACGACCGGGTCTTCCTGTTCGACAGCTCCATGGTGGCGCGGCACCGGGCCTTGGGCCGGGCGGCCGAGCTCCTGCCGCTCGGCGTGGATCCGACGGTCTGGCGGCCGCTGCCGGTCCAGGGCGACCGCCTCCCGATCGTCTTCGTGGGGTCGACCGAGCCGCTCCGCGACGCGGCGGCCGCCCGCCTGGCGCCCCTCGGCCTCCGGATCTGGGGCCCGGGCCAGCCGGCCGGCCCGCTGTACGGGACCGAGCTGGTGCGGACGCTCTCGCGGGCGGAGATCGGGCTCAACCTCCATCAGTTCTTTGGCGACCCTCCCGAGCGGGGGCGGTATGGCACCGGCGCCAACCAGCGGGTTTTCGAGCTGGCGGCCCTCGGCTGCTGCCAGCTGGTCGATGCCAAGGCGGACCTGGCGCGCGTCTTCGAGGAGGGCCGCGAGCTGGTCACGGTCCGGACGGCCGGTGAGCTGGTCGAGCGAGCCCGGGCCTTGCTGGCCGACCCGGCCGGGGCCAAGGCCATTGGCGAGCGGTCCCGGGAACGGGTGCTCCGGGAGCACACCTGGCGGCACCGGCTCGAGGAGCTGTTGACCCGGACGCTGGCATGAGCGACATCCCGGTCACCCTGCTCCTCACCTGGGACTTTCCGCCTCGCGGCGGCGGCGTCGCGCACTGGACCGGCCAGTTGGCCCGGCGCTACCCGGCCGATCGGATCGTGGTCTCGACCGGGTCGGTACCCGGCGCCGAGGCGAGCGACGCCGCCTTGGGCCTGACGGTCGAGCGGCTGGCGATTCGCGCCACCCGGCTCCGCACCTGGCCCGGCGTGCTCCGCTGGACCTGGGCGGCGCGCCGACTGGCCGCCGCTCACGGCGTGGCGTTCACCTGGTGCGACACGGTGCGGCCGGCCGGGTATGTGGGACGGGCGCTGGCGGAGCGACCGGGCATTCCCTATGGGATTCTGGCGCACGGCGACGATCTCGTCGCCCTGGCGGCCAAGGCGTCGCGCTCGGCCTGGAAGCGGCGGGCCGCCCGGCGGCTCCTCGGCGGGGCGTCGGTCATCGCCGCCAACAGCGGCTGGACGGCCGACCGGGCCCGCGCGGTGCTCGGCGCCCTCGGGCTCGAGGCGGCCCGGGACCGAGTGCACCGGGTTCCGTTGGGCAGCGATCCGAGTCGCTTCCGTCCCGATGCCGCCACCGACGCCGGGCTCGGCCGGTACGACCTGCCGGCCGGACCCCGGCTGTTGACCGTGGCCCGGCTGGTCGCCTACAAGGGCGTCGACACCGGGATCCGGGCCCTGGCCCGCCTGGCCACCGACTGGCCGGACCTCCACTACCTGGTCGCGGGCACCGGTCCCGACCGGGCCCGTCTCGAAGGGCTGGCGGCCGAGCTCGGCGTGGCGGGGCGGGTGAGGTTCTTGGGGCGGGTGCCGGACGCCGACCTGCCCGCCCTCCACGCCGCGGCCGACCTGTATCTGGGGCTCTCCCGGTCGAGCGGAGTCGAGATCGAGGGCTTCGGCATCTCGCTCGCGGACGCCGCGGCGAGCGGCGTGGCGGTGGTCGCGGGTCGGGGCGGCGGCACGGCGGACGCCGTCGAGGAGGGGGTTACCGGCCTGCTCGTGGATCCGGAACGGAGCGACGAGGTGGCCCAGGCGTTAGGCGGCCTTCTCCGCGATCCGGCCCGCCGCCGGGCGCTCGGCACGGCCGGCCGCCGGCGGGTCGAAACCGAGCTCAATTGGGAGCGGGTGATCCGCGACCTGCAGGCGCTCAGTCGTCGAGCGCTGGCCACACCTGTTCGTAGCCGATCGCCCGGACCGGACACCACCGCATGACCCGCTGCCCCAGCGGCGACCACCACTGGCGCGGCCGGCGGACCACCGCCTTGCCGTCCTGGCCCCGGCCGAAGAGCTGGGGGTCGCGGGCGTAGCAGACGCCGCAGCCCGTGCATCGCTCGGGGTCGATCTTCACCTCCACCTCGCGCTGGGGGTGGATCCCCGCGGGAAGCCGGGTCAGGTCGCCCGGGAGTCGGTCGAGGGTGGCGTTCAGGGCCCGGAAGCCTTCGGCGATGAGATAGGGGGTCCGGTTGAAGGCGAACATCGAGATCTTCTCGACCCGGGGGCGGACCAGCACGATCGGCGGGTCGGTCCACTCCCGGAGCATCTCCTCGGCCAGGGTCTGCATCACGATCTCGAGGCCCCGCGCGTAGGTCGCCGCGAAGCCCTGCCGCTCGATTCCCCGGCGCTCGCCCTCGGTCCCGCCGACGTCCACCGCGATGATCGGTCCCCGGCCGACGGCCATCGCGGCCCGGACCGGCAGATTCTCGACCACGGCGCCGTCGACGCAGACGTGGCCGTCGATCGGCCGGGGCGCCAGAATTCCGGGGAGGGCGCAGGCGGCGAACACCGCGTCCGCGACCCGGACCTTGGTCAGTCCCGGGAGGCCCCAAAGGATCTGTTGGCCGGTGTTGAGGTCGATCGTGTTGATGACCAGCTTTCGGGGCAGATCGTCGAAGGTCCGGTCGCCCACCAGCGCCGCCAGGACCTGCTCCAGGGGATCGCGACGGTACACGGCGGGGGAGAGCATCCGCTTGAGCGCCATGTCGAGATGGGCCACCCGGAACACGTCCTTGCGCTTGAGCGCCAGGGCGCGATCCTCCATCTCCCGGAGCGGCATCCCGGTTGCCCAGGCCGCCGCGATCAGGGACCCGATGCTCGTCCCGATCACGGCATCCGGGATCATCCCCCGCTCCTCCAGGGCGTGGAGCACACCGATGTGGGCCAGCCCCTTGAGGCCGCCACCGCCGAGGACCAGGCTGAACCGAGGAGCGAGGGTCATGATCGAAAGTTATCGGCAGGCGGGGAGAAGGTCACCAGCATGAGCTACGATGTCGCCGCCCTCCGCCGGGACGAGTTCCCCTGGGCCGATCGCCGGATCTTTCTCAACCACGCCAGCACAGGCCCCCTGCCCGAACGGGCCCGCCGGGCGGTCGAGGCCTTCAACCGGGAGCGGGCCGAGGGGTGTGCCATCTCCGACGCCCGGCTCCAGGCGATCCTGGCCCGGGCCCGGGAGACGGCCGCCCGCCTGGTCGGCGGCCAGCCGTCCGAGATCGCCCTGGCCACCAATACCAGCTACGGCTTGAACCTCGCGGCGCTGATGCTCCCGCTCGACCCCGGGGACGTCGTGGTCGCGAGCCACGGGGAGTTCCCGGCCAACGTGGTGCCCTGGCGGGCCCTGGAGCGCCGGGGAATTCGATTCGAGCTGCTTCCCCGCACGCCCGAGGGCTGGCCCGACGAGCCTCGCCTGCTGGAGCGGATGGGCGACCCGCGGGTCCGGGTGGTGACCGTCTCCTCGGTCCAGTTCCAGTCGGGCTACGCGGTGGACCTCGAACGGCTCGCCGGCCGGGCTGACGCGACCGGGACCTTCCTGGTGGTGGACGCCATCCAGAGCCTCGGCCAGCGGCCGTTCGACGTGCGGCGGACCCCGGCCGCGGTCGTGTCGGCCGGGGCGCAGAAGTGGCTGCTCTCGCCCTGGGGAACCGGCTTCGCCTGGGTGCGGCCCGATCTGGTGCGCTCCCTGGAGCCGCCCTTCGCCGGGTGGATGGCCTTCGCCGGCACCGAGGACTTCTCTCGGCTCACCGATTATCCCCGCGCCTGGCACGAGGACGCCCGCCGGTTCGAGATGATCACCCTGCCGGTCCAGGACTTCGTGGGCTTCAACGAGGCCGCGGGGCTCCTGCTCGAGCTGGGGCCCGCCGAGATCGAGCGCCACCTGGTGACGATCACCGAGCCCGTCCTCTCGTGGGCCGACCGCCGGGGCATCGCCCTGGCCGCGCCGGCCTCGTCACGGGCGCCCGGGATGGTCTGCCTGGTGCCGCCGGATGCGGCCCGGGTGCACCACGCGTTGGCCGAGGCTGGCGTGGTGGCGAGTCTCCGGGAGGGCGGCATCCGGCTCTCGCCGCATTGCTATAATACCGCGGACGAGATGCAGCGGGTGACCGATATCATCGACCGGGTGCTGGCCGGCCCGGCGTCCCAGAGGATCAGATGACGACGCTCGACGACGCGGTGAAGGCGGGATACGGCTTCGCGCCTCCGGTGGTGACCCTCGGTGCCGCCCTGGATCAGGCCCGCGTGGTCCCCGAGCCCAAGATCGTGTGGCCCCTGGCCATGCTGAACCGGCACGGCCTGATCGCCGGGGCCACCGGGACCGGCAAGACCAAGACCCTCCAGCTCTTGACCGACCAGCTCTCCGCTCAAGGCGTGCCGGTCTTCGTCGCCGACATGAAGGGCGACCTCTCCGGGCTGGCCGCCGCGGGCGTCCGGAGCCCCAAGCTCGACCAGCGGCTGGCCGATGTCGGGACGCCCTGGGAGCCCCGGGCCGCCCCGGTCGAGTTCGTGAGTCTGACCGGAACGAACGGGGTGCAGCTCCGGGCCACCGTGACGTCGTTCGGGCCGCTCCTCCTCGGCAAGGTGCTCGATCTCAACGAGACCCAGGCCAGCGTCCTGACCATGGTCTTCAAGATCTGCGACGACCAAGGGCTGCCGCTGCTCGACTTCGACGATCTCCGGGCCGTGCTCAAGTACCTCGCCGGCGACGACGGCAAGGCGCTCCTCAAGGAGTACGGCGGAATGTCGCCGGCCACCGTCGGCGTCCTTCTCCGGGAGATGGTCGAGCTCGAAACCCAGGGCGCCAAGCAGTTCTTCGGCGAGCCGGAGTTCGACATCCGCGACCTGCTCCACGTGACGCCCGACGGGCGCGGGGTGGTCACCTGTCTCGAGCTGGCCGACTGCCAGAACAAGCCCGCCCTGTTCTCCACCTTCATGATGTGGATGCTGGCGGAGCTCTACGCCAACCTGCCCGAGGCGGGCGACCTGGCGAAGCCGAAGCTGGTGTTCTTCTTCGACGAGGCCCACCTGCTCTTTCGGGGCGCGTCCAAGGCCTTCCTGGAACAGGTGGAGCTGGTGGTCCGCCTGATCCGCTCCAAGGGCGTGGGGGTGTTCTTCGTGACCCAGACCCCGAAGGACGTTCCCGACGCGGTCCTGGCCCAGCTCGGGAACCGGGTCCAGCACGCCCTCCGGGCCCACACCCCCGACGACGATGCCGCCCTCAAAGCCACCGTCCGGACCTTCCCGAAGACCGAGTACTACGATCTGGAGGAGACGCTCACGTCGCTAGGCATCGGCGAAGCCGTGGTGACAGGGCTCGACCCGCGCGGCGTTCCGACGCCGGTGGTGGCCGCCCGCCTGGTGCCGCCGACCTCGCGGATGGCGCCGCTCACGCCGGACGAGATGCAGAAGGAGCTGGCCGAGTCGGATCTGGTCAGGGAATACGGCACTGCGGTGAACCGGGACAGCGCCTTCGAGATGCTGGCCCGTCGGCTGGCAGCGAGCGCGCCCGCCCCGCCGGCACCGGCCCCTCAGCCGCGGGGGCCGTTCACGGAGCGGGCCCCGGCGGCCAAGCGCGGGTCCGGAACCGCCGGCAAGCTCGCCCTCGGCGGCCTCCTCGGCGCCTTCGCCACGACCGTCGTGCGAACGCTCGGCAGCCAGTTGGCCCGGACCGCGATGGGCGCCCTGACCGGCAAGGCCTCGCGCGGGACCCGACGGAGCCGATGGTGAGGTTGTGAGTTGTGACTTGGGAGTTGTGAGCAGGGAGTGAGTGGTGGCTCGTGAGTCGCAGCTAGTCCCTGATCACAACTCCCGCCCTACTCCCGAGTCACAACTCCCTCCCTAGTCACGACTCCCGACTCACCACTCACCACCATCATGGCGAAGTTTCTCCGCCCCTTCTGGAGCGCGACGTAGCGGCCTGCGAGCAGGTCCGACCTCGTCACCGTGATGTCGGTCCCGGTCACTTTCTGACCGTTGACCGAGAATCCGCCACCTTGAATGCCTCGACGAGCGTCGGCCTTGGACGAGACGAGCCCGGTCTCCAGCAGCGCGTCCACCACGTTGACCCCGGCGTCGAGCCGGTCCGCGGCGACCGCGACCGTCGTCACCTCGCCCGCCACCAGGGCGAACGTCTCGGGGTCGACGGCCCGGAGGTCGGCGCCGCCGAAGAGCACCTGGCTGGCGGCGATGACCCTGGCCGTGGTGTCCTCGCCGTGGACCCGGACCGTCACGTCCCGGGCCAGCTCGCGCTGCGCCGTTCGGAGCGCCGGGTTCTTGGTCTGCTCGGCCATCAGCGCGGCGAGCTCGTCGACCGGGCGGACGGTGAAGGTCTTGAGGAGCCGGTCCACGTCGGCATCGGCCGAGTTCAGCCAGAATTGATAGAACTTGTAGGGCGAGGTCCGGGCCGGGTCGAGCCAGACGTTGCCCTCCTCGCTCTTTCCGAACTTGGCGCCGCTGGCCTGGGTCAGGAGGGGCATTACCAGGCCGTGCGCCACGGCACCGGTCCGCCGGCCGATCAGCTCGATTCCGGCCGTGATGTTGCCCCACTGGTCGCTCCCACCCATCTGGATCTCGCAGCCGGCGGTCCGGTGCAGGTGGGCGAAGTCGTACGCCTGGACCAGCATGTAGGAGAACTCGGTGAAGGAGATCCCGGCCTCGAGCCGGCTCTTCACCGAGTCCTTCTGCAGCATGTAGTTCACGGTGAAGTGCTTCCCGACGTCGCGGAGGAAGTCGAGCAGCCGGAGCTCGCCCAGCCACGCCAGGTTGTTGAGGAGCCGGGCGCCCCGGGGGCCGTCGAAGTCGAGGAAGCGCTCCAGCTGCATCCGGATGCCGGCGACGTTCGCCTCCACCTGCTCCGGGGTGAGCATCGGCCGCTCGCTCCGCTTGCCGCTCGGATCGCCGACCAGCCCAGTGCCGCCCCCGACCAGCGCGATCGGACGGCCGCCGGTCCGCTGAAGCCAGACCAGCGCCATGACCGGCACCAGGCTGCCGACGTGCAACGAGTCCGCCGTCGGGTCGAATCCGACGTATCCCGTGATCGGCCCCTGCGCGAGCCGGTCGGCCAGGCCGGGCGTGGCGTCGTGGAGGAGCCCCCGGGCACCGAGTTCAGTCAGGAGTGTCGACATGAGGAAAGAATATCGTCACGAGGGAGCCGACAGTAGGGACGAGGGGGTCGTCAGTAGTGACTGGGGAGGGAATAGGTGGTTGTGAGTCGGGGCCACTAGGGCGCTCGTCGATCCGCCCCATCCCAATCCCCCTTTCCTCCCGCCCTAGTGCCCACTCTCTACTCCCTCCCTATTCCCTACTCACAACTCCCGAATCCCTTATGTTTACGTCATGGCCGTTTCGCTCTTCAAGTGGTGGCGGTCCCCCACCATCCGTTTTCGGGTCCTCCTCACGATCGGCGCCCTTGGGGTGTTCGGCGCCGCGCTCCTGGTCGGGGCCTGGTTCAACGTCTGCCGGCCGGTCGGCGCCTGTCCCTCGATCGCGAGTCTCGATTCCTACGATCCCGACCAGGCCTCCAAGGTGTACGCGGCGGACGGGCGACTGGTCACCGACCTGGGGCTCGAGCGGCGGACCGTGGTCCCCCTGAAACAGATGTCCCCCGCGGTGATCGCCGCCTTCTTGAGCACGGAAGACCGACGGTTCTACGAGCATCATGGGATCGACTGGATCCGCTTCTTCGGCTCGGTCAAGGCCATCCTCACCGGCCACCGGGTCACCGGCTTCTCCACTGTCACCATGCAGCTGGCCGGCAACCTCTGGCCCGAGCAGATCGACCGCCGTCAGCGGCGGGGCTTTGCCGGGATCACCCGGAAGCTCCGCGAAGCGCGGATGGCCGTGGAGATCGAGCGGAACTACCCCAAAGACAAGATCCTCGAGCTCTACCTCAACCAGATCGACCTCGGGAACCGGGCCTTCGGGGTGGAGGCGGCCGCCCAACGCTATTTCGGCAAGTCGGCCCGTCAGCTGAACGTGGCCGAGGCGGCCATGCTGGCGGCGCTTCCCAAAGCGCCCAGCCGCTACAACCCCCGCCGTAACCCGGATCTCGCCGTGATGCGGCGGAACCTGGTGATCGGCCTGCTCCGGGAGACCGGCAAGCTCTCCCGCGAGTCCTCCGAGGCGTGGAAGGCCTACCCGTTGGCCCTGTCGTCCCGCTCCGACTACGCTGGGATGGCGGACTACTACGTCGAGAACGTCCGGCAGATCCTCGAAGCCCGGTTCGGGATGGAGCTCTACACGGCCGGCCTCCGGATCTACACCGCGCTCGACCTCGACATGCAGCAGGCGGCCGAGCGCGCCCTCCAAACCCAGCTCGACGCGATCGAGGACGGCAAGTTCGGTCCCTACCACCGCCAGACGTATCAGCAGTACCTCGACGCCCACGGCGGTGACGAGACCGATGACGACACCGGACCCTTCTCCCCTTACCTCCAGGGGGCGGTGGTGGTGATCGAACCCGAGACCGGCTACGTCCGAGCCCTGGTCGGGGGCCGCGATTTCGAGGATTCGAAGTTCAACCGGGCCACCCAGGCGTTCCGGCAGGCCGGCTCCACCTTCAAGCCCTTCGTCTACTCCGCCGCCATCCGGGCCGGGATCCCGCTGAGCCAGATGTACGATGACGCCCCGGTCTTCGTGCCGGTGGAGGATCAGCCCGACTGGAGCCCCAAGAACTACGACAACAAGTACCGGGGCCCGCTCAGCATGCGAGAAGGGCTCTACGACTCGCGGAATACCGTCGCGGTCCGGGTCGGCCTCGACGTCGGGGTCGACGCCGTGATCAGTGAAGCGGCGGCCGACGGCATCGCGACCAAGATTCCCAGGGTACCATCGATCTTCATCGGCGCGGCCGAGGTCACCCCGCTGGAGCTGACCAGCGCCTTCGGGACGTTCGCCAATCTCGGCGTCCGGGTGCGCCCCAACGCGATCGTCCGGGTCGAGGATCGGGACGGCAACATCGTCTGGCAGCCCGAGATCCGGTCGTCACGGGTGATCGACCCCGAACATGCCTGGCTCCTCCTCGACGGGCTGCGCGACGTGGTCCGGCGGGGAACCGCGCATGGATCGATTGTGTCGCGTGGGGGATTCGGTCTCCCGGCCGCGGGCAAGACCGGGACGACCAACGACGGCATGGACGTCTGGTTCGTGGGCTTCACCCCCGACCTGGTGGCCGGGGTCTGGATGGGGTTCGACAAGAAGCAGGTGATCAAGAGCAACGCCCAGGGCGGGCTCCTGGCCGCCCCGGCCTGGGCCACGATGATGAACGAGATCTACGAGCGCCGAAAGGCACCCGCCCCATGGGCGATGCCCGACGGCATCCTCGCCTACGAGATCGACCAGTCGACCGGCTATCTGCCCACGCCGTTCTGTCCCAAGGACAAGCTCGGGATCGAGTACTACTATCCCGGAACGGAACCGACCCGGCGCTGCCCGTTCCATACCCGGCCTCAACCCGCGACCGGAGCGACCCCCTGACGGAGACCCGTTCCCGAACCCCCGTCCACCCGCCCGACCGATCGTCCGCTCGTCCCACCCTCTATACCGCCCCCGTGGTCGTTACCATGGCGGGCCCACCGTTGACCGATGGCGCCGTGCTGGTGGGCGCGGAGGGACGGATCGAAGGCGTGGGGCCGGTGGCCGACTTCGCGTCCCTCGAGGGGGTGGCCCGGGAGGCGGTTCCGGGTCTCTTGATGCCCGGGCTGGTCAACCTCCACACCCATCTCGAGCTGACCGGCCTGGCGAGCGACGCCCCCCCCGACGATTTCCCCCGGTGGATCCGGACCCTCCGGGCGGCCAAGGCCGATCAGGCCCCGGACTGGTTCAGGGAGGCGGCCCGCCGAGGGGTGCGGGACGCCTTCGCGGCCGGGATCACGACCGTCGCCGACACCGGCGATTCGGGGGCCGTCCTCGGGGCCCTGGTCGAGGCGGGTGGGTCGGGAATCGTCTATCAGGAGGTGTTCGGTCCTCACCCGTCCCAGCGCCAGGAGAGCCTGGTGGCGCTCCGAAAGCGGATCGACGAGCTGCTCCCGCTCGAGACCCCTCGGGTCCGGCTCGGACTCTCGCCCCACGCGCCCTACACCGTGAGCGGACCGCTCTACCGGGTGGTCCGCGAGCTCTCCGATCTGATCGACCGCCCGCTGGCGGTCCACTTGGCCGAATCGACCGCGGAGTGGGAATTCGTAACCCGGAATGCGGGCCCCTTCGCGGCGGCCTGGGAGGCGCGGGGTATCCCGCCCCTGGCCCAGCAGCGTGGCCCCGGCGTCGGCCCGAATGCCCTCCGCTCGCCCGTGGCCTGGCTCGACGCGCCATGGGATCCTCGGGCCCCGGACCCTCTGCATCCACACCGTCGAGCTGGACCAGACGGACATCAGGGTCCTGGCCGACCGGCGGGTGGCCGTGGCCCACTGCCCGCTCTCCAATCGGCGCCACGGCCACCGGCAGGCCCCCCTCCGGGAGCTGCTCGATGCCGGGGTCCGGCTTGGGGTCGGGACCGATTCGGTGCTCAGCGTGGGCTCGCTCGACCTCTTCGGCGAGCTCCGGGCGGCCCGGGAGCTGGCCGGGCTCGATGCCCGCACCACCCTGGCGCTGGCCACCAACGAGGCCGCCGCCGCGCTCGATCTCCGGGGCGAGGTCGGCCGGCTGGCGTCGGGGTTCCACGCCGATCTGATCGGCTTGGACGTTCCGCGCGGAGACGGCGACCCGGAGGAAGCGGCCCTCGGGGCCTCCCCCGACCGGGTCCTGCTCACCGTCGCCTCGGGCCGGGTCGTGTACCGGCGGGGTCGCCCGGCTTGATTCCGATCCCGGGCCGCCTCTAGAATGATGAGTCCCTTTCGACTCGGGAGACGGGCCGTGCGGTGCCTCGCGCTCAATGCTTCGTTCGAACCGCTCACGATGGTCCCGCTCCGTCGGGCCCTTCGGCTGGTGATCGACGGTAAGGCCGAGATCGTCGAAGCCGATGGCAGTGAGCAGGTCCGGAGCGCCCGGGTCGCGCTTCCCAAACCGGCCATCATCCGGCTGGTCCGGTTCGTCCACGTGCCTCGAAAATTCAGACGACAGGTAACGAACACGTTCCTGTTCGCCCGCGACGAATACACCTGCCAGTATTGCCTCCGCCGCCAATTCGAGCTCCGCCACCGGGAATGCCTGACCCGCGATCACCTGGTCCCGATCTCCCGGGGCGGGGGCAACGAATGGAACAACGTCGTCACCGCCTGCAGCACCTGTAACACTCGAAAGGGTAACCACCTGCCTGACGAGTGCGGGATGCACCCCGCGACCCTGCCGCTGGAGCCGCACTTCGTGCACCTCGCGTGGGCCGTCCGGCGGCTCACCACGATCCAGGCCAAGTACATCCGTCTGTTCTACGGGGAGGCGGCGCTCCGCGCGATCGGCGGCTAACGCTCGTCGTTCTGGGGCGGCGCCGTCACGGTGAACCGCTCCGAGCGCGCCGTCAGCACCTCGCTCGGCAACCCGGCGATCTTGAGGAGGAGACGCCGGATCCCGCGTCCCAGCACCGTCCCGCTCCGGCCCGACACGTCGAGGTCGGGATCGCCCGCCAGGAACCGTTCCAGCTGATCCATGTCTGCGTCGGTGAGCGCCGTGATCCGGGTGGTGAGCACGTAGTAGAACCGGCCCGGCCGGTTGGGCACGACCTCGACTAGGTTGGGGCGCTCCAGATACGCGATGGCCGAGTCGCGCTGCACGAAGCGCTGGGGTCGTTGGGGCCGATTCCCGGTCACCACCGTCACGTCGTACTCGTCCGCCAGCGGCTCCTTGGTGACGTACACCTGCCACTCGGTCCCGAACAGGAGCTCGTCGATCCAGCCGTCCCGCGACCGCCACACCTCGAGCGTGTTGTGGAGGACGATGGGAAGCGAGTTGTCGAGCGCCTGGCCCCACCGGGCGTCGGCGATCAGGTGGCGGAGGTAGATGATCGGCTTCCTCGCGCCCGTCCGCTCGTCGGGTGCGGCCAACGAGATGCTGACCGACGGACGATCGTCCGACGACTGGGCCAGGGCCCGACCGGTCAGGCCCACCAGCCCCAGCGCGGCGAGGAGGAGGCGGCGCATCAGAATCGCTGCTGCAGCCGGATGATGAACCGGATCGGCTGGTCGGCCGTGAGTGCCTTGGCCACGTAGAGGCCGAGCCCGCCGGTGTCGATCCCGAACCCGGCGTCGGCGTCCCACTCCCCCAACACCGGGATCCGGTTGTTGGGAACCCGGCCCGGCCCGGCGCCGGTGAGCCAGGCCTTCCCGGCGTCGCCGAAGATCACCAGCTCCGCCTGTTCGATGCCCAGCACCTGCTGGAGCACCGCCACGTCGGGCGGGACCAGGCGGAACGGGAGCTTGACGGGGAAGTTGGTCCGCACCTCCAGTTGCACCGCCAGCATCCGGTCGCACAGTGAGGCGCGGGCCTGATCCACGAAGCCGGCCGGGCCGCAGTTCAGGTCTCGGAACCCGAAGCCCGGCAGAATGTCGGGGCCGCCCAGAGACACCCGGCGTTGGACCGGCAGCGGGTCGCCGCCGATCCAGCCACCGCCCACGACCCGAAGACTCGCCAGGCTGGTCGGATTGAACCGGGCGTAACGCCGGGCGTCGAACCAGAGCTTCGAGAAGGCCAACCCGCCCGGCGGCAGCGGCGACCGGACCTCCGGCGGCAGTGCCACCGGCGAGGCGTCGCTGCTGGTCGAGTGCTCCAGCTGGGCGTGGATCAGCCACCCGGCCGCCGGCCGCCGCTGGTCGTTCCGCGAGTCGAGGTCCAGGGTGAACCGGGCCGTTCGGTAGTGCCCGTCGTCGATCAGCGGGTTGGGGCGCCAGGTGTCGCTGTTCCGGAAGATCGAGATCGGGTCGCTGGCCGGGACCGATCGCTCCAGGTCACCCCGGAACGAGAAGCCGAGTGCGACACCCTTGGCCGGTCGAGCCGAGGCGAAGCCCTCGATCCCCCGAGCTTCGTAGTGGTCGCGGTAGTCGCGCTGCAGCAGGAACGCCGACCATCCCGCCTCACCCCGGGCCAACGGCTGGTCCTCGATCGGCACGATCTGGCGATAGCCGCGCCCGCCGAAGGTCAGCCAGCGGGCCCGGCCGCCCCCGGAGAACTCGGTCGACACCACAAAGCCGATGTCGTCCCGGAGCTTGGTCCGGTCGGTGGCCGGCCGGAAGATGCCCCGCACGTCGACCTTGGCGTCCACCGTGGCCTGGGTGGTGAACGTGGGGCCAAAGACGATCGGCAGGCCCTCGACCCGGTTGTAGGTCTTGCCCGTCTCCAGGTTCAGCGTGGTCTTGATCCCGGCGGCCTGGAAGGTGGTCCGCGCCGCGGCCAGCTCACCGAGCGGCTTGCGGGCTTCGCGTTCCGCGAGGAGCCCGTTCACCCCCCGCACCACCGGCGCCAGCCCTTCGTGCTCCTCCCGGCGCCCGACGATGATCCCTCCGGGCCGGACCTCGATCCGGCCACCCACCACCAGCACGTCCCCCGAGACCAGGCCGCCCGAGGCGACGATCAGGTCGCCGTTGATCACCGTCACGTCGCCGTCGATCCGGCCGTACACCCGGAGGTTGCCTCGATACACGGCCATCTGGCCGATGTGTCGCGACCCGGCCGGCAGCAGGAAGCTCCCGACGAAGCGGCTGGCCAGGCTGTCGTTGAACGCCCGGATGACCCGCCGCACCACCTCCGGCGACGGAGCGCCCGCCGCCATCGTGTCGGCCCCGGTCACGATCGGGCGGATCACGACCAGCGAATCCTGCGCCCGAGCCGGCCGGCCGAGCCCGGCCAGTGCCAAGGCGGCCAGCACCAGGGTGCTCCACCCGACCCGGAGACCGGGTGGCCCGGCGGCGCGTTGGATCGGCTCGCTCACGACAGGCCCAGCCGCTTCATCCGGCGGTAGAGATTGGCCCGGTCGGTCTGGAGAGCTCGAGCGGCCTCGGCCACGTTGCCGCCGGCCCGGCCCAGCGCCTCCCGGACCAGGCTCCGCTCGAAGTCGTCCAGCAAGTTGGAGAGCGACCGCCCCTGCAGGTCGTCGAGACTGGGCGTCGTTGTCCCAATCGGCCCGTCGGCCCGGGGCGCGGAGCGAGGCAGCACCCGCCGGACCAGGGCGGCGTCGATCTCCGGGCCGCCGATGATCGCGAGCCGCTCCACGATGTTGGCCAGCTCGCGGACGTTCCCGGGCCAGTCGTACGAGCCGAGGAGCGCCAGCGCCTCGCCGGTGAACTGGGGTGGCCGCTGGGGCCGGATCCGCGAGACCAGGTGGCTCACCAGCGCCGGCAGGTCCTGGAGCCGGGAGCGGAGCGGCGGCACCTCGATCGGAAAGACGTTCAGCCGGAAGTAGAGATCCTCCCGGAAGGTCCCGGCGCCCACGGCCAGGTCCAGCCGCTGGTTGGTGGCCGCGACGACCCGGACGTCGGCCCGCTGCACCCGCTCCGCGCCCAGTCGCTGGATCTCCCCGCTCTCGAGGACCCTGAGCAGCTTGGCCTGGGCCTCGAGGTTGAGGTCGCCCACCTCGTCCAGGAACAGAGTGCCGGTGTCGGCCAGCTCGAAGCGCCCCAGCCGGCGCTCCGTCGCCCCGGTGAAGGCTCCCCGCTCGTGGCCGAACATCTCCGACTCCACCAGGTCGCGGGGAATCGCCGCGCAGTTGACCGAAACGATCGGCCGGTGGGACCGCCCGCTGGCCTGGTGGATGGCGTTCGCGACCAGCTCCTTGCCCGTCCCCGACTCGCCGTAGATCAGGACCCGGGCCTCGGTCGGCGCCACCTGGGCGATCGCGTCTCGAACCCGCTCGATCTCCGGCGTGGTGCCAACCAGCTCCGTCTTCGGCTTGCCCAGCTGCGAGCGGAGGGCCCGGTTCTCCGCCTGCGCCCGGGTCAGCTCGAGTGCCGAGCGGAGGGTCACCAGCACCGCCTCCGGGGTCAACGGCTTCTCGAGAAACTGGAACGCCCCCAGCTTGATCGCCCGGACCGCGTCGGCCAGATGGGCCTTGCCGCTCATCATGATGACCGGCGTCGACGCGTCGCGCTCCCGCATCTTCCCCAGCGTCGCGATCCCGTCGGGCCCCGGCGGCATCATCACGTCGATCAGGACCGCGTCGGGCGGCGACTCGTCCATCGCCAGGAGGGCGGCGTTGCCGCTCCCCGCCTCCGAGACCTCGAAGCCCTCCGACCGAAGCAGGGCGCCGAGCATCCGGCGGATGTTCGCTTCGTCGTCTACGATCAGAATCCGATTCATCGCCAGTGTCTCCGCCGCTCGGCGACCCGCCGCTCGACGAACGGTCGATCGGGGGGCCGCGTGCGGGCATTGTCCGGAACCAGGGGAAGCCAGATCACGAAGGTGGCCCCCCCGCCTGGGGTCTCGACGACCTCGATCGAGCCGTGATGGAGGTCGATCGCCTGCTTGACGATCGCGAGGCCGAGTCCGGTGCCGTCGGCCTTCTCAGTGAAATACGGCTCGAACACCTGGCCGCGTTTCGCTTCCGGAATTCCAGGACCCTCGTCGGCGATCGCCACCCGGACGCCGCCGTCCCAGGCCCGGACCGTCACCTCGATCCGTCCCTCCCCGGCCATCGCCTCGCTGGCGTTCCGGAGCAGGTTGCCGAAGGCGCGGCGCAGGGGATCGTAATGGCCTTCGACGTGCGGGGCATCGGGGGTCACCGTCAGATGGCCGTCGATGGTCTGCGGCAGCGACGTCCGCAGCAGCTCCCCCAGCAGCTCCGCCAGGTCCACCTCGGCCGGCGGTCCCTCCGGCAGGCGGCCCAGATTCGCGAACTCCCGGGCCAGCTGCTCGAGCCGGCTCGACTCCGCCCGCAGCACGTCGAGCGCCTCCTCCTGGCTCGGCTGCGCCGACTGCCCCAGCGAGGAGACCGCGAAACGGATCGGAGTGAGCGGGTTCTTCATCTCGTGGGCAACCCGCCGCGCCACCTCGCGAAACGCCCTGAGCCGCTCCGACTCCAGCTCGGTCCGCCGGGCCTGGGTGATCTCGGTCGCCATGTCCCGGAGGGCCACCTTGAGCGCCGCGAACTCCGGCGCGCCGGTGTCGCGGCCGTCCTCGTCGGGGAGGGGCTCGTTCCGTCGGATGTGTCCCGTCCAGCCGATCAGCTCGTCGATCGGCCGGCTGAGCTGCCAGGCGAGCACCCGACCCAACCCGATCGAGAGCGCGAAGAGCAGGGTCCCGAGCACCCCCAAGGCGATCGCCGTCCCATAGGTCAGGAGCCGCCGGTAGGTCACCGCGGTCTGGGCCAGCCGGATCTGCTGGCCCAGCACGGCCCGGTGCCGCTCCAACGCCCGGCGCGCCGGTGGGGCGAGCACCGTGGTGTCGATCGATGAGAAAAGGTCCAAGGCCGTCCCCCGGACCGGCGCCATCGCGGCCTGGATCGTCTTGGCCGGGTTGGTGGTCAGCGCCGAATAGGCCCACCCCAGCACCGCCACCGAGGAGGGGACGCCGAGCAGGAGCAACGCCAGAGAGATCCGGCTCCGGAAGGAAAGCGAGCGCATGTTGGGGGAATTCTAACGCGAGCGGGCGGCCTTGGCGGCCCGACGAGTCGGCCTGCCGGTCCTGGCCGTGCCCAGGGCCGGCTCCGAACCCGAGGTAGCGATTGGGCTCAGGGCGTCCCGACGACCACGTTGCCCTTCGCCGGACGAGCCGGCCCTCGCGGTCTCGAAAGCCGGAGGCCCGCGAGGCCCAGCCAGGCCGACGCAACCACCGTGAGGGCCAGTTCGACGCCGGCCTTGATGGCGCTGATTTCGGTTACCCGCTGGCTCTCTGGCGGGCTACCCCGGCGCACCTGGAGCGCGTCGAGCGCAAAGCTTCCGATCGCCACCAGGAGTAGGACCGCGACGACCAGGTGGAGCAGGCCCACCGCCCGGAGCACGGCGCGCTGGCGAGACAGTGCCGCCGTGCCCAGGAGGATCACCCCCCCCAGCAGCGGGGTCAGGGCAAAGCTCGAGATCAGCCCGACGGCTCCGTAGCGCCATCCCACGTTGCCGAGCTGGGCTGGCAGGACCGAGCCCGCGTAGTCCATTAGCGAAATCAGGATCAACAGGGCGCCGACGCAATAGAAGGCGCCCTTGAGCGGCCCCAGGTGGGCCTCGGGGGAGGAGGGGGTCATGCGGCCTTTGTGAGCGAAGCGGCGGGACGACGAGCGGGCGGAGTCCGGTGACCCCGCCCGCTCCGAATAGATGCGGTCTGCCCGCTGGCGATCAGCGCCCGACCTTGCGGCGACGACGGACCCAGCCGGCCCCACCCAGACCCACGAGACCCGTCGCCATCAGCATCAGCGAAGCCGGCTCCGGCGTCACCGTGAGCTGGCCGTCGATGTAGATGTGCTCCTGGTGGCCGCAGCCATTCCAGGGCCCACCCGTCGGGGTCGCGACGACGCACCCTTCGATCGCGACGTCCGAGAGGACGTAAACGTTGTCGTAGTAGAAGTTCTGATAGTTGGCCGCTGCCTGCCCGAGCCAGTAGTTGACGGCGGCGATGTTCGAGGCGCCCGTCACATTCGGTGAACCGGGAGAGGTAAGACTCCAGATCGCCGCGTGAATGAAGCCCCAGTTGGCGGTTGGCTGAGCATAGAATTGCGCCGACAACCAGGCGGCCTGACGGTAAATGTCCGGCTGACTGTTCAGGCTGCCGAACCTCGTCTTTGACAGATCCGGTGACCCGCCCAGGCTGGTGATGTTCACTTGATACTGGTTGCCGACTGAGACGTGATTGAGAAAGTCGACGCACCAAATGTCGATCGCTTTCCCATCGAGTTGCGCCTTGTACGTCCCGACCGACACTCCGAACGCGCTGGTGCTGCTGCCCGCCAGGAACTTGAACGTGCCGACCTGCGCGGCGGCCGGCGTGGCGGTGGCCGCCAACAAGGCGATCAGGGCGACTGCTCTGGAGAGACGCATGGCTGACGGATCCTGAGTTGACGGTCGGTGGATGCGGCGACCCGGCCGTCGTAACAGGCAATCTTGGTGCCGCTTTCATGAAAGTCCTGAACGCCAAGATATTCGACGCCATAGTCGATAAGTCATTGCAGGGCAATGTACTAGTACTAGGTGACTCGGTCTGCAAGAAGGTTCACAAAGGGATTATCGCCACAACGGAGCGTTGCGGCAATGTGACATATCGACCCCGTCGCTGCTTTGAGGTGGCCGGCCTCGTCCGGCGACCGAGCCCCTGAGTCTCAACGGCGAGCCTCAATGCGTCGCCGCAACACCGTTGCGAAGTCGCATCGATCATGAGGAGATTGCGGCATCGGGGTCCCCACCCGGTCCACCAGAGGATGCTTGATGTGTGGCATTTATTCTGCAGTACGGCCATCGCTTCGCCGGGCCGTTCAGAGGCCCGCTCCGAGCGCCTTTCCAAAGGATCCTATGCGTACTCCTCATAAGGATGGGTGGGCCGGGTGGGTCGCGGCCGTCCTCCTTGCCGTGACGATCGCCGTGCCCGCCGGGGCCCAGAGCCTGACCTCCGGGGCGCTCCGAGGCACCGTGCAAACCGCCGACGGGACCACGCTCCGGGGCGCCAGCGTGACCCTGGAGACCCGAAGCGGAGCCACGATCGCGCACTTGGAGAGCGGCTTCGGCGGAGATTTCCAGCTCGGCCTCCTCCCCGCCGGTGAGTACCGCTTGCTGGTCGAGCTCCTCGGCTATCAACCCGTCCGGGTGGTCGGGCTGCGGGTCAGCGCCGGCGCCACCACCGTCCTCACGGTGTCGATCGAGCGCCGGCCGCCGCCCATCGCGGCCGTCCAGGAGGTGCCCGCGTCGGCCGCCCAGGTCGGGACCATCAGCGGCCGGCTGGTATCCCACGGCGAGCTCGACCGGCTGGACCGGTTCCAGGCGGCGAGTGACGCCCTCCGGGGCGTGACCGAGCTCGTCTGGCCCACCGACGGGCGGTCCGGCTTCGGATTGTCGGCCGACGGGCTCCCGATTTCCATGAGCCGGGTGATGGTCGATGGCGTCTATCTCCCGGTGTTTCGGCATCCCGGCCTCGCCTCCGAGCCGGCGTCGTCGATCGTGCTTCCCCGCGGGGCCGTCGACGAGATCCGGGTGGTGGAGGCCCCGCTCGACGTCGAATGGCGGGGCGCCAACGGCGCCATCTTCGCGGTCCAGACCCGTCGGGGCACCGACCGACTCGAGTTCACCCCCTACCTGATGGGCAACAGCGCCAAGCTGGGCGGACGCGCCCTCGACAATCCGTTCGACAGCGCCGCCACGTCGTTTCAGCTGGGGGCCACCCTGAGCGGCCCCATCGTGAAGGATACGGCGCACTTCCTCCTCCATGTCGACTACGAGTCCCGGCTCACCCCCACCGGCTTTCCCTGGGAGCGCGACACGGCCGGCTACCAGGGTCAGACCGTGCCGCTGGCCGCCACCCTGAGCGCGGTGGCCCAGGACAGTTTCGCTGCCAACCTCGGTCGGGAGACGACGACGGCGGTCCGCTCGTGGAAGGGGGCCAGCGGCTTCGGCAAGCTCGATTGGGCGCTCTCCGCCACCCAGCGTCTCGACGCCCACTTCGGGTTCGCGGCCTGGAAGGAGCGGACCCCTCAGCTGGGCGAAGGCCTGTCGCTGGCGACGGGCTCCGCGCTCGAGGGCCGGGACGTCACCGGTGCGCTCGGGATCACCAGCGTCGGCGCGACCTTTTCCAACGAGCTGCGGGCCGGGCTCTCGACCGGTCGCCGCACCTGGACCGCCGCGCCTCTGCCGGAAACCTCCCTGGTCACGGAAGGCATCGCCTTCGGGGGGAGCGCGGCCCTGCCGGCGTTCCTCGACGCCCGGTCCCTCGACCTGTCCGACGCCCTGCAGCTGAACCTCGAGCCCCATCAGATCAAGATCGGCGCCAGCGTTACCAACACCAGCTATCAGTACGACTACCGCTACGGCTCGGCCGGCATCTTCCAGTTTGGTACCCTGGACCGTTTCGGCCAGGCCGACGGCGCCTTCTACCAGGCCGTGGGCAGCGGCGCGGCGCGGTTCGCGACCAACGACATCGGGGTGTTCGTGCAGGACAGCTGGCACGCCGCCCCCGACGTGGTGCTGGTTGCCGGGCTCCGGTACGACGTGAGTCCGGTGCCCAAGAACAGGATCAGCCTGGCCCAGGGCTGGAGCGCCGCGACCGGGGTTCGAAACGACTCGCTCAAGACCTATGCCGGGGGAGTGGCGCCGCGGATCGGGTTCGTCTGGGACGTGCGCAATCAGGGCCAGTGGGTGATGCGGGGCGGCCTGGGTCTCCACTACGGCGGCATCGATCCGGCGGCCTTTGGCGAGGCGATGCTCTATGACGGCGGGGTCACCGTGCGGCGAGGCCTCGGGACCTTCCCGGCCTGGCCCGGCCTGCCGGATCAGGCGCTCGCGCCCGACATCGGCCCGGCCCTCACCATTCTCAACAGCTCCTGGCGTCCGCCCCGGACCTTCAAGGCGGAATACGCCCTCACCCGGGTTGCCGCGGGCGGGCTCACCATCAACGTGGCCGGGTCCTATCACCACACCGACTTCCTGCTCACCCGGACCGACCTCAATCGGGTCGTCGATCCGGTCGGTACCACCCAGGAAGGACGGCCGGTGTACGGTCGGCTGCAACAGGCGGGCGGCTTCGTCGCCGCGGTTCCCGGCTCCAACCGGCGATTCAGCGACTTCGACCTGGTGAGCGGCCTCTCGCCCACCGGGTATTCCGACTACTACGAGTTGACCGCCTCGGTGGAGCGTCGGATGAGCGACGCCTTCTCGCTGATCGCCTCGTATACCTACTCCAAGACCACCGACAACCTGGTGGGTGCCCGGTCGCTCGATCCCGCCAATCAGCTGTCGCCCTTTCCCAATGGCCTCGATGGGGCCGACTGGACCAAGGGACCTTCCGATTTCGACGTGCCCCACCGGCTCGCCGCCACCGCGCTGTTCCGCTCCCGAGGCCGGGCCCCGATCACGCTGGCGGGCCGGTATCGGATCCGCTCGGGGCTGCCCTTCACCCCCGGCTTTCAGGCCGGGGTCGACGTCAACGCCGATGGCGCCGGCGGCAACGATCCGGCCTTCCTCGGCACCGCCATCCCGGGGCTGTCCGAGGCGCTCGCGGCCGGTGGCTGCACCGCGGCGCTCGGCAACCAGTTCGCCCCCCGCAACAGCTGCCGCGAGAAGATGCAGCAGGCCCTCGATCTGCACCTCTCGATCGGCCTTCCCATCGCCAGCACCGGGGGCCGGCTGCTCCTCCAGGTGGACGCCTTCAACGTGGTGGGGACGACCACCGGCGTGATCGACCGGGCGGCCCTGCTGATCGATCCGGCGGGCACCGTCGTCACCGACGGCGCCGGCAACGTGACCCTTCCTCTCGTGGCGAACCCTCGCTTCGGAACCCTGCTCGCTCGGCGCGGTGAACCCCGCGTCGTGCGGGTGGGCTTCCGGATGGAGTACTGATGCGCGGCCGAATCCTGCGACCCCGGGTCGCCACTCCGCTGGTCCTCGCCGCGCTGGCCGCGGCCTGTAGCTCGAGCACCGACCTGGCCTTCCCGGCCGAGAAGCCGGGAACGATCCAGGTGCTGGCCTATCTCGACCGCGACGGGTCCCGGACCCTGACCGCCCTCGACACCACCTACGCCAATGCCCGGGTGGCCCTGCTGCTGAAGGGGTCGGACGACACCCTGAAGACGGCCCTGACCACCACCATCGGGATCGCAACCTTCAACGACGTGCCCAGGGGCGAGTATCGCCTGGCCATCGTCGCCGCGAGCCTGGGCGACTCGGTCGAGGTCGCCGCCATCGACTCCAACGAGGTCCGGCTCGAGGTCCAGCCCGACACCGTCGGCGCGGTCGTCCGGCTCCAGTACCCCGAAGTGACCTTTCGCGAGGCCCGCACGCTCCCGCTCGGCAAGCGGATCTTCGTCCGGGGCATCGTGCTCGCCGGCGTTCAATCCTTCCGGGACACCACCTCGTACGTCTCGGACAGCTCCGGGGCCATGCGGCTCACCCAGGTCACCCTCCGGGGCGGCCTCACCGGCAACTCGCCCGGCGACAGCGTCAGCGTCCTCGGGGTGACCTCGACCCGGACCGGACAGCCCACGCTCGATCTGGCGGTGCTGGCCCGGTTCGCGACCCGCCCGCCGCCCATCCCGGTCCAGGTCAACACCGGTACCGCGGCCTCGGCGGCCACCGGGACGCTCGACGCGAATCTGGTCCAGATCACCGGCGCCGCAATCACCGACACCGTCACCGATGCCCCGGATTTCCGGGTCACGGTCACCGACGGGAGCGGCTCGTTGGTGATCGTCCTGGACGGCAACATCAACTTCGTTCGGACCGGCTTCCGTCCCACCCGGACCCTGAACGCCCGCGGAGTGCTGGTGCCCAGTGGCAATGGCGGTTGGACGCTGAAGCCCCGTGACACCGGGGACGTCGTGCTGTTCTAGATGGACCCCCGGCGGCGGCGTCTCGGGCCGCGCCAGCGCCGCCCATCTGGCCGGGTTGCTCGGTGACCGTTCCGGACACTCCGCGCTCGGGCCCCCACACCGGGGTCGTCGATCTGGTCCGCCTCGGCCTCGCCTTCGGGCTCGTGGTCGGCACCGTCGAAGGCCTCGGGGTCAGCGGGTTGCTCCTGGTCCCCGGCGCGCTCAGTTGGCGGACCGCCAACGACGTCGACATTCTCTCCGTGGCCCCCCTGGTCGACGGGCTCCTCTTCGCGGCGATCGGGCTGGTCCTTGGGCTGGTAGCTCGGGTTGCTTCCCGGCGGGTCGCCTGGGACACGGTCCTGGTGGTGATCGGTGGGGCGCTAGCCGGCTATCTCGCTGCCCGCATGCCCGGGCCGGTCCTCGCCTGGTGGACCGTGCTGCTCGTCAGCCTCGGCGTCGCGGCGGTCGCTCGTCGGGTCTACCGCGCCTGGGGTAGCCTCGTCTGGCGGCGGCTGTCGCTGATTTCCCTTGTGCTCCTGATCCAGCCCGTGGCCACCTTCACCGGCCTGCGCGTCGGCCGAGCCTGGCGGGAGCGGGTTCGGCTCGGCCGGCTGCCGCCGGCGCCCGCCGGCCGTCCCAACGTGCTCCTGCTGGTCATCGATACCCAGCGAGCCGACCACCTGGGCCTCTACGGCTACGGTCGGCCCACCACCCCGAATCTCGATCGACTGGCCAGCCGCTCGCTGGTGTACGATCGGGCGGTCTCGGCCTCGTCGTGGACCTTGCCCTCGCACGCCTCCCTGCTGACCGGACGCCCGGTCGATTCGCACCATGCCGGGGTCATGCGGCGCCCGTACCTGGGCCCCGGCCTCCCGACCGTCGCCGAGGAGCTCGATCGGGACGGCTACGCCACCGGCGGATTCGTCGCCAACACCTTCTGGACCGGTCGGGTCACCGGGCTCGCTCGCGGTTTCGTCCACTACGAGGACTACTATCGCAACCTGGCCGACGCCGTCGCCCGAACCACGATCGGCCGCCTCTTGACCTACGGTGTCCTCCCCCGTTTCGGGATGGTCGACGTCCCCGGCCGCCGCCGCGCGCCGGCGGTGAATCGTGCCCTCCTCCATTGGATCGATGGCCTGGGCGGTCGCCCGTTCTTCGCCTTCGTGAACTACTTCGACGTCCATGCTCCGGTCCTGCCGGAGCCGCCCTATCGGGATCGCTTCGAAACCGGAGCTCTCCCCGCCGCCAGCCAGTCGGACGGCGTGGACATCGGACAGATCACCGGCGACATCCACTTGCCCTCGCCGGCGGAGCTCCAGCGCGACATCGACCGTTACGACGAGGCCATTCTGGGACTGGACGCCGCCCTGGGAGGCCTGTTCGATCAGCTCCGGGAGCGGGGGCTCTTCGACAATACCCTCATCATCGTGACCGGCGATCACGGCGAGAGCTACGGCGAACACGGATTGCTGGCGCACGGACACAGCCTGTTCGCGGAGCAGGTCGACGTTCCCCTGATCCTGAGCTGGCCGGCCCGGATCCCGGAGGGCGTCCGGCGTCCTGGACCGGTGGCGAACGAGCGGGTGGCGGCCACGGTGGTCGACGCGGTCGGGTTGTCCCCCGGGCGGTTTCCCGGGCCCAGCCTGCTGGCGGCCGGGGCCGCCGCGGCGCCGGTGGTGATCGAGCTGCCCCGCCGCTCCACCGTGCCGTTCAACTGGCCGTCATCCGAAGGTTGGGTCGCCGGGCTCGCGACGCCCGACTGGTGGCTCCTCGAGCAGCGGAACGGCGTGGTCCACCTGTTCGACGCGAGGCAGGATCCCCGGCAGCTTCACGACCTGGCCGAGCTCCCGGCCTATCGAGCCCTGCGCGACTCGCTCGTGCAGGTGCTGGCCCGTCATGCGTCGTTCGCGGGCCTCCGGCCGGACGCCCGCTGAGCGCCCCGGCTCAGCCCGCCCGACCCGCCCGCCAGCCGGTGAGCCAGCCTCCGACGACGCCGATCCAGGCTCCCGCCGGAGCCGGGCCGAATCCGAATCCGGGCGCCACCAGCGCCACCAGCGCCGGCGCCAGGGTCAGAGCCGCCACCAGGAGCGGAGCGCTCCCGCTGCGGCGCCCCCAAAAGCCGAGGGGCGCGAACAGCAGGGCCAGCAGGGTCGCCCCGATCCACGCCGCCGCCGGCCCGAGTGCCACCTGAACCGGCAGCAGCACCCGCCAGGCGTCGATCGGACTCAGTCGCTGGGTGTAGGTCGCCCGGCCGGCGTCCGTCGCCCAGGACAGCACCAACTGGTCCGGGAGCCGACGGCCTTCGATCCGAAGGGCGCCGCCCGCCCCCTGCCGGAAGGCGCCGGACATCGCCCCGGTGAGCGCCTGGAACCGCAGATCCTGGGCGACGATCCGGCTACTGAAGACGAGCTCGTTCCGCCGCCGGCCGAGCAGGGCGATCTGGTGCTCATCCTGGTCGAATACCGACGCGATCGGGGCGATCCGATCGGGCGGCGCCGAGCCGGGGTGGACCCGGGCGGCGAGATCGTAGCCGGTCGCTCGCGCCCGGGTCCGAAACTCGGCCGAGGCCGCGATTCGTCCGGCCGGCATCGGCCATCCGTTCAGGGTCGCTTCGTCGACCGTCCCCCCGAAACGATCGAATTGCCCCAGCGTCGGAGCCCACTGACCGTACCACACCGTGGCAGGGTGGGACGGCTGGAGCAGGGCCCCGCCCAGGCTCAGGAGTCCGGTCAGGGTCAAGGATCCGGCCAGGAGCGCTCGCCGGGCCAGGTCCGCGGTCGGGCGCCGGAGGGCCGGCAGGCAGCCGCCCAGCCAGACGCCGGCTCCGCCGCCGAGCCCATTGGCGAGCAGGTCTCGGAGCGACGCGGTCCGATGGAGGCTCGGGATGAGCTGCACCAATTCGATGGCCAGACTCAGCAGGACCGGGAGCAGGTAGGTCGTCCCCGACCGGGGGCGCCAGAGGCCGAGGGCGACTCCGAGAGGCAGGAACAGGCCCAGGTTCAAGGCCGAGTCAACCGAGTCGAGCTCGCCACAGCGGAACTGCCAGGGAGGGCAGGGCGCCGGGCCCGAGGCCGCGCCCGGCGTCAGCGTGATCACCAGGACCGCCACCAGCACGGCAGCCACGAAGGTCCGGGCCACGGCCGGATCATGCTGTCGCGACAGGCTTTGCACCTCTAGCCGGTCGGGGAAGCTGGTGCTAGCTTCTCCCCGTCTTTGGCCGTGCCAGGGAGTATGCGATCGTCGGCGCCGGGCATCAACGAATGGGACGTGTGGGGCCTGCTCACGGGAATCGGCCTCATGTTGGTCGTGGCCGGGGGCGTCGACTTGACGCTCGGAATATACCCGCTCCAGTTCGGCTCCCCGGATTGGGAGTTTGGCGCGATTGGCAACCTGCTCAATCGCTTGCCGATGTTCGCCCTGGGCCTGACGATGCTTCTTGGGGCCTCGCTGGCGGGACGCCGGACCGGATGGAGTCTGTTCTGGGGTATCGTCCTCCTCCTGGTCGGGATCCTGGTCTTCGTGCTCGGCCTCTTCGTGGCCACCAGTGTGCCCTTGATCCTGACCATGGCGCCGGATGGTGTTCGGCGGATGCTCGTGATCAAGGCGCTCGTGAAGATGGGCGGGCAGACGGTGATCTACTTCCTGGCCTTTTCGGCCGTGGCAGCCTACTCGATCCGGTCGTCACGGCTGTTGAAGGGTCGATGAAGTGTGGCGCCGATGGAGTCATGGTGTTGTCTCGCCGCAACAACAATCATGGTCATCAAAACGGAATGCAGTTGTTTTCGTAAGTGATAAGGCGTTGTCCTATAACAATATAGCGATGGAGTTCCGCGCCGATGTCATGGCTTGATACATGCACTGTCCTGGTTCTGGGAAGTCCGGAATCTCGACACTTGGTGGCCCGATGAGCAAAGTGGTCACCGGTTCGGCGGCGGAGCCCTCCGTGCGGCGGCCGCAGCACTATGAGTGGTGGGTCGTTGGGTCGTTGGGTCTGGCGTTTGTGGCGGTCTCTCTGGTCGATATCGGACTGACCTTCTATCCGCTGTCACCGGGGTCGGCTGAGTGGGAGTTCGGGACCGCGACGGCGGTGATGGGCAACCTGCCCTTGGTGGTCGTCGGACTGGGCTTGGTCGCAGTGGCCGGAATCGGCCAACGGTCGGTGGCGACGATTCGATTTGCGCGGTTCGCCTCCGCCCTCCTGGTCCTGCTGATGGTGGCGCTGGCGGTGATGTTCGGACGGAATGTGAGCGCGGCGCTGGCGAGTGTGTCGGACCCGCTGCTGCTCGAGGGTTTGAAGGAATCGATCGTCAGGACGACGGTGCAGTTGATCGCCTATGTCGGAGCGTTGGGCTGGATCGTCGTCAAGACTCGAGGGGCATAAGCGGGAGCAGCGAAGTCAACTTTGGCTGGGGAGAACGCGGCAATGGTACGGTTCGCAAAGCGGGTAGTACTCGCGATGGCAGTGGGCTCGGTGGCGGTGGCTCAGACCGCCTCCGCCACGGTGTATCTCAACAAGCGGTACTGCGGCGGCGACCACTTCGCCACCTGCGCGGCGGTCATGCTCGACGTCACCGGCACGACCGTGACGCTCCGCCTCTGGAACCTCTCGGGCAACACGGCGGCGAGCTACGGCACGGCCAGCGACGCCGGTACCGTGTTCAATGCCATCGGCCTCTACAACGTGCCCCCCGGGGTGGATGCCGTGCTCGGCACCCTCACCACCAGCACGGCGGCCGGGAACAAGAAGGGAACCCCGACCGGATGGAAGCTCAGCAACAACTCGCAGGTCGGCTTCCTGGTCGACATGGGGGTGCAGCCGACCGGCGTGGCTCCGAGCAGCGCGCTGGCCAGCGGGTGCGCCACCGCGGCCCAGCTGCCCACGGTCTCGCTCTTCCGCAACCCGTGCGCCGACCCCGGCACCGCGCCGCTGTCGGACTGGCTGACCTTCACCTTCCAAGTCAACCAGACCTTCGATGCCTCGACAGTCGGCATCTCGCTCCGGGGCTCGAACCTCGCCCTTGGCCGGACCGAATGCTGGACATCCGATAGTTCGGCTGGCGCCGCCAACTGCTACCAGGTCGTGCCCGAGCCGATGACCATGACGCTGCTCGCGACCGGACTCGTCGGACTCGGTGGGGTCGGCTACTTCCGCCGCCGGCGGGACGGCAAGGCCAAGTCCTGAACCGACTGATTTCCCGCGCCCTCTCCTAGCGCCGGCGCCCCTGGGCTTCCCCAGGGGCGCCGGTGTTTTTATGCTGCAGGGCGTCGCCAACCATGACCTTCTCTCTGCCGCACTTCGACTCGCCTCGTGCCGACTCCGATGGAGCCGCACCGCCTCCGGCCCCGGTCGGATCCCGGGCGCTCCACCATCTGTTCACGGTCGATGTGGAAGAGCATTTCCAGGTTTCGGCTTTCGACCAGGTCCTTGCCCGGAGCGACTGGGATCGCCAGCCGAGCCGGGTCGAAGCGAACACCGAGCGCCTGCTCGCCCTGCTCGATCAGTACCACACCCTCGGCACCTTCTTCGTGCTCGGATGGGTCGCCGACCGCTGTCCCGGCCTGATTCGACGGATTGCCCAGCTCGGTCACGAGGTCGCGTCGCACGGGTACTGGCACTACCGGGTCAACACCCTCGACCGGGCGGCCTTCCGGGACGAGATCCGCCGGTCCAAGCAGGTGCTCGAGGACCTGGTGGGCACGGCGGTGGAAGGATTCCGAGCCCCGAGCTTCTCGATCGTCCGGGGCACCGAGTGGGCGTTCGACCTGCTGCTCGAAGAGGGCTATCGGTACGACTCCAGCATCTTTCCCATCCGGCGGCCCGGCTACGGATACCCGGGCGCGCCGAGCCACCCCTATCTCGTCACTCGGCCGGCCGGCACCCTGCTCGAGCTTCCCATGGCCACGCTGTCCCTGGCCGGCTGGCGGGTGCCGGCCGCGGGTGGCGGTTACCTTCGCCAGCTGCCCTTCGCCGTGATCGAGGGCGCCTTTCGGCAGGCCGATCACCGCCGGCAGCCGAGCGTGTTCTACGTCCACCCGTGGGAGGTCGACCCCGGGCAGCCTCGACTCCCCGTCGACCTGCTCACCCGGATTCGTCACTACCGTGGTCTCGACCGGACCATGTCCCGGATGGCGAGGCTCCTGGACCGGTTCCGCTTCACCTCGGTGCGAGCGTGGACCGAGGCCGGCCGCTCGTGACGGCGGCGGTCAGCGAGTTCGACGGACCCGCCGCGGAGTGGGACGCCTTCGCGGCGGCCGCTCCGGGCTCGACCCTCTGTCACCGCCACGCCTGGCGCGGCGTGATCGGTGAGACCTTCGGGCATCGGTGCTACTGGCTCGCCGCCCGCGAGTCGGGCGGAGCGCTCGCCGGCGTGCTTCCCCTGGTCCGGGTTCGGAGCCGTCTCTTCGGCCGCTACCTGGTTTCGCTCCCCTTCCTGAACTACGGCGGTCCCCTCGGCTCGCCCGCCGCCGTCCAGGCGCTCGCCGCCCACGCCGCCGAGCTGGCTCGGGTCGAGCGGGTCGGGCTGCTGGAGCTCAGGAGCCGGGTCGAGCTGCCGCTCGATCTCCCCGTCTCTCACCGCAAGGTCACGGTCGTGCTCGATCTGCCGGACGCCCCCGAGCGCCTCCTCCAGGGCTTCCCGTCCAAGCTCCGGAGCCAGGTCCGGCGGCCGTTCAAGGAGGGCGTGACCGTGCGCTTCGGGGCCGATCAGGTCGAGCCCTTCTACGCGGTCTTCTCGCGCCACATGCGGGACCTCGGGACGCCGGTGATGCCGGCCTCGTTCTTTCGAGCGATCGCCGCTCACTTCGGCGCCAGCGCCTGGTTCGGGTGCGCCTATCTCGGGGAGGTACCCATCGCGGGGGGCGCCGGGTTCGTCTGGGGCGACGAGTTCGAGATGACCTGGGCCTCGTCCCTCGTCGCCCACAATCGGATCGCCGCCAACATGGGCCTCTATCGGGCTTTCATGGAGCGCGCCATCGGCGAGGGGCTCCGCCGCTTCAACTTCGGCCGCTGCACGCCGGGAGGCGGCACCCACCGGTTCAAGACCCAGTGGGGCGGCCGCGACGAGCCGCTCTGGTGGTATCAATGGCCGTCCGGTCGATCGGAGGCCGGCACGCCCTCGGCCGACTCGCCCAAGTGGGCCTGGGCCACCGCGGCCTGGAAGCGGCTTCCGATGTCGGTGGCCAATCGGATCGGTCCCCGGATTGTCCGATCCATCCCTTGATGTTCCGCCGTCAGCCCCCGGTCTGGTCCCCCCTCTCCGCCTCGGCCATCCTCGCCGGGCTCTCGGGGCGCAACGATGCCTCGGTCGTCGGCCGCCTCCAGGATGCCCTGGTGGAGGAGTTCGGGGTGGACCAGACCCTGCCGGTCTCCAGTGGAACCGTGGCCCTCACCCTGGCCCTGGCCGGGGTCCGCTCCGACCGCCCGCCGCTGGTCGCCCTCCCGGCCTATGGGTGTTACGACCTGGCCACCGCCGCCGACGGGGCCCGGGCCTCGGTGGTGCTCTACGATCTCGATCCCCGGACCCTGGCGCCCGATCCGGACTCGCTCCGGGCCGCCGCCGCCCGCCGGCCCGACGCGGTCGTGGTGGCCCACTTCTTCGGGGTGCCGGTCGACCTGGCCTGGGTTCGCGCCCTGGTGGGGACCGAGCCGATCCTGGTGGACGACGCCGCTCAGGGCGCCGGCGCCCGGTTCGCCTGCCGGCCGCTCGGAGTCGGGGGTGACGTCGGCGTCCTGAGCTTTGGCCGGGGCAAGGGACGAACCGGCGGTCGGGGCGGCGCCCTGCTGGGCGTCACGGAGCGGGGCATCGCCCTGGTGCGGCGCGCGGCCGGCGGGCTCGCCGCCGGGCCGACCGAGGCCGTCCGGGAGGTCGTGGCCTTGGCGGGGCAGTGGCTGCTGGGTCGGCCCGGGCTGTATGCGCTGCCCGCCGCCATGCCCCAGCTCCGGCTCGGTGAGACCATCTATCACCCGCCGCCGGCACCGCGGTGCATTTCGACCTTCGCCGCCGCCGTCGCCGTTGCCAACCGGGAGGCCAACCGGCGCGAGGATGCGGCCCGCCGTGAGGCGGGCGCCTGGTGGATGGAGCACCTGGTGGGTCGACTGGGGGTCGAGGGAGTGCGAATCCCGACGGGCGCCGAGCCCGGCTGGCTTCGCTTTCCGGTCGTGGCCACCGGCGAGGCCCTTCCCGTGCTCTCCGGCTCTCACGCTCGCGCCCTCGGCGTCATGCCCGGCTACCCCCATCCGCTCGCCGCGCTGCCCGGATTTCGAGACCGGGTGGTGGCCGACCTCGACGGCGACCGGCCGGGAGCCGCGCAGCTGGCCAGCCGCCTCTACACTCTCCCCACCCACAGTCGGCTCACCCTGGGCGAGCGTCGGACCCTGCTGCGGATGATCGAGGCGGTCGGGTAGCTCTACCGCTTGCGCAGGACGGCGATGATGTCCTGGCGGTGGGCTCGACCGGCATCGCTGAGCAGAAAGCGAATGTACAGGAGCTCGACGAAGGCCAGCGGCGGCACGATCGAGAAGACCGCCGACGTCGCGACCATCCGGATCTCCTCCGCCGCCATGCCCGTCGCCTGGGCCAGCCGTTCGATCTGCGGCCCGGTGTTGGCACGGTAGAAGGTGTCGTAGACGTCTTCGTCGGCCCGCCCCTCGAGCAGCTGGACCACCCGGCGCTTGGCCGCTCGGGGAACCAGCCGAGCCATCCGCACCGAGTAGGTTCGCGCGCTGGGGGTCAGGAACAGAAAGACCCCGCCCGGCCTCAGGACCCGCGAGATCTCCGCGAACTGTCGTTCCGGCTCCCGCAGGTGCTCGACGACCATGTTCGCCGTCACCAGGTCGAAGCTCCCGCTCGGGAAGGGCAGCGCCGAGATGTCGCCCGCGACCCGGCATCGGATGGTCCGATGCTTCACCAGCGAGGCAGCATCCCCGTCGAGGCCCACCAGCCGCCGGCATCGAGCGGCCAGCTCGATTTCTTGTTGGGCCCGCCACTCCGGGAGCACCTGGTGGCCACAGCCCACGTCGAGCCAGTCCGCGCCGGGCGCGACCCGTGGACTCAGGGCCGCCTCGTACATCTGCTGCGAGTGCCGGAGCCCCGGGGTCAACATCTTTTCCAGCTTCCAATAGATCCGTTCCAGAGCGTCCCGCATCGATCTCCGATTAGCGCGAGGTCCCCACGATTCCGCGAAAATGTTCGGCTTGGGCCGTACGGCTGGTTCAGGGCGCCGATCGAGCTCCGGGACCGGCGGGCACGCCTTCGGATGATCGCGCGGGGCCGGGCCGGCTTGGTTCCAGCCCGCGGACCGCGAACAGCACCCCTCCCATCGCCGCCACCAGCATCCAGCAGGCAAAGTAGGTCAGGCTCAGGGCCAGCGCATCGGCGGAGCCGATCCCGTAGGGCCGGAGGAGCAGGATCCAGGCTCCCTCGCGCACCCCCACCCCCGAGAGGGTGATCGGCGCCATCGTGCTCAGACTGACGATGGGCACCGTGAGGAGGAACGAAGCCGTCGGGACGCCCAGGGCCAAGGCCCGGGCCAGGGCGATCCACGCCAGCAGATAGGCGCCCTGCACCCCGAATCCAAGGAGGATTGCCAGGGCCAGCCGCCCGGGATCCCGGGCCAGGTCCCGAAAGGTTGCCAGGCCTTCGCCCACGAAGGCCAGGAGCCGGGTCAGCCGGCGGCGCGCCAGATAGATCCCGAGGCCGAGGGCGCCGAGGGCGCCGAGGGCCGCCCACGCCATCCAGGGGCGGGGGCGCCACGCCAGTCCCAGGTTCGCGCCGCCGCCGGCCACGACCAATCCGATCACCACGAACACCGCCAGGGCGAAGACCCCGAGCATCCGATCGGCCAGCACGGTCGCGACCATTCGGCTGGTCCGACCCAGGCTCCGACTGGCGGCGGCCGCCCGGATCGCGTCGCCGCCGATGGCGGTTGGCAGGAACAGGCTGAAGAACGCCGCGATGAGATAGAGCCGGTAGAGGAACGACCAGGGGGCGGCACCGGGGCCCAGCAGGACCCGCCACCGAAGCGCGCTCAACCCCTGCGCCAGGGCCAGGCAGCCGATCGCCGTCACACCACCGACGGCCAGGGCCCCGGTGAAGCGAACCGTCAGGTCGTGGAAATCGGCCCGCGAGAGGAGCACCGCCAAGAGCCCGAGTCCGCCGACGATCCGGACCCACCGGAGCCAGCGGCGGGGTGGGCGTTTCAACGGGACCTCGGCGGCTTTGGTCGGATTGGGCATGGTCCCGTTGGATCGCGCAAGTTGTGTTCCCACGAAGGCTAGGCGAGCCCGGGCATCTCGCAAACCCCCGCTGCTGCAGCCTCGCCACGAGGCTGAACTTCGCTTCATCGCGATCCGACCGGTTGGGCCCCCGTAAACGGCTGGAGCAAAAGGAGTTCCTGCCAATTCCGGCGCCATCCGCGATCTCGTCCACCAAACCGTTTTGTCGAGATTTTGGACAGTTCGAATGGATGCAATTGCCGCCAACCTCCTCATAATCGATTTGAATGTATCGGGTTGTGTGGCCCTCGCGGCTTGATTCGTCTTATGTCGAGTTACACGACATCAAGCTAGCACCCTCTTTGCTCGTACCTGTCCGGAAGTGAAATGGCCGCCCTCGGCCAGAAGCGCACCTGTGCCACACAGCGGCCCGGCTCTCATGATCCGTCAGTCCAACCTCTCTCGCCACCTGAGCCGGGCCCATGGGGCCGGGGCTCTGATTCTCGTTCTCCTCGCCTCGTGCAGCCAGGGCCAGAAACGGGATTATTTGGGTCCGCCTGATCCCACGCCGGTCGACAACACGATCGCGGCGGTAGTGGTGGTCCCTCGGGTCGGCACTCTGATGCCCGGTGAGGCCTTGGACCTGGCCGCGTTCGGCCGGACCGCCAAGGGCGACAGTGTCGGGGTCGGCGTGAACTGGACCGCTTCGGGCGGGTCGGTGGACGCGCCCGGCCGCTTCGAGGCCACCATCCCCGGGTCGTACTGGATCGTGGCCCGCTCGGTCACCCAGGCCAACATCGCCGACTCGGCCAACGTCCTGGTGGTCGGCCCGGACAACCCGATCACCCGGGTCGTGGTCTCGCCCAAGACGCTCTCGATCAGGATCGGACAGACCCGCCAGTTCGCGGCGGTGGCCTACTTTCAGGACGGTACCCCGGCGCCGGCCCCGATCTTCTGGAGCGCGTCCGGCGGCACCATTTCGTCGGCCGGCGAGTACAGCGCGCCCGGGGTGGCGGGCGACTACCTGGTTCTGGCCGTGGTCGGGAACGGGCTGGTGGACACCGCGACGGTGACGGTCGGTGACGTGCCGGTCCTCACCTCGATGGCCCTGGAGCCGGCGACCGATTCGCTCTTGCAGGGCGGCTCGCGCCAGTACCTGGTGAGCGCCAGCTGGAGCGATGGGTCGTCGGCCACGCCCCAGGTCGATTTCAGCACCACCGGGGGCATCATCGATTCCACCGGCACCTTCACGGCCGCCGCCCCCATCGGCGACTATCTGGTGCTGGCCAAGGAGCGGGGGGGCAACCGGACCGCCAACGCCAGGGTCTGGGTCCTCGCTCCCGATCTGGTCTCGATTCGGATCGCCCCCAGCACGATCGCCCTCTCGCCCGGCTCGAGCCAGCGGTTCTCCGCCAGCGGCCTCCTGGCCGACGGGTCCGCGCAGAAGGTCACCGTCAACTGGCAGGCCTCCGGCGGGACCATCACCGGCTCGGGCCAGTACGTGGCCGGCAGCACGGCGGGTGCCTTCAGCGTCATCGCCACCGAGTCGGGCGGTGTTCTGGCCGACACGGCGGTGGTGGTGATCTCGGTCCCCACCGCGACCCTCACTCAGCTGGTCGTGAACCCCTCGGCGGTGACGGTGCCCGGGGGCGGGACCTATCAGTTCACGGCCTCCGGCTCCTGGAGCGACGGCAGCTCGGCCACGCCGACGGTGGACTGGACCGCGACCGGTGGCACGATCTCGGCCCAGGGCGAATACGTCGCGGGCACCGTGCCCGGGACCTATCGGGTCATCGGCAAGCAGCGGGGGGGCACGCTGGCCGATACCTCGGTGGTCACCGTGGCGGCCCCGCAGCTCGAATCGCTGGTGCTCACCCCGAGCGTGGTGTCCGTGGAAGCGGGTCAGACCCAAGCCTTTTCGGTCACGGCCTCCTGGACCGACGGGAGCGCCGCGCTGCCGACCCTGGCCTGGACGCCCTCGGGCGGCACCATCACCGCCGGCGGTGCCTTCACCGCGGGCTCCGCGCCCGGGACCTACCGGCTGATCGTTCGGGACCAGGCGGCGACCGTCGCCGATACCAGCTTCATCACCGTCACCTCGCCGGCGCCGATGCTGCAGGCGGTGGTGATCAGTCCGGCGAGCGTCGCCCTGGCGGTCAACGATCAGCAGCAGTTCTTCGTCAGCGGCGTCTGGACCAACGGCGGGACCGGGGTGCCCCAGGTCACCTGGTCCACCACCGGTGGGGCCGTGAGCGCCGCGGGTCTCTACACCGCGGGATCGACCCCCGGCCAGTTCCTCGTGATTGCCCGGGAGCCCACCAGCGGCACGGCGGACACGGCGGTGGTGACGGTTCAGCCGAAGGCTCCCCAGCTGGTCGGCCTCCAGCTCCTGCCCGATGGAGCCACGGTCCAGGCCGGGGGGAGTCAGAACTACTCGGTCCAGGGCATCTGGACCTCGGGCGGGTCGGGGGCCCCCCCGGTGTATTTCTCGGCCACCGGCGGCATCATCAGCTCCAGCGGGCACTACACCGCCGGCGCCACGCCCGGCACCTATCGGGTGGTGGCCGTTCAGCAGGGCGGCTCGCTGGCCGACACGGTGTCCGTCACGGTCACCTCGGCGCCGCCGGTCCTGACCGGGATCGCCGTCACCCCGGCCACGGCCAGCCTGCAGACCAACGGCAGCCAGCAGTTCGCGGTGGCCGGGATCTGGACCAACGGGGGCACCGGCGCCCCGGCGGTGACCTGGACGGCCACCGGCGGGAACATCACCCAGACGGGCCTCTACACCGCGGGCGCCAACCCGGGCAGCTACCGGGTGGTGGCGACCCAGCAGGGCGGGAGCCTGGCCGACACCTCGGTCGTCACCGTCTCGTCGTCGGCCCCGACGCTTGCCAGTCTGGCCATTCAGCCGGGCAACGTCACGGTCCAGACCGGCACCAGCCAGACCTTCGGCGTCACCGGAACCTGGAGCGACGGCTCGACCGATGGGCCCACCGTGACCTGGAGCACCACCGGCGGCGGCACCATCTCGTCGAGCGGGGTGTACCTGGCCGGCTCGGTGGCTGGGGTCTGGAAGGTCATCGCGACCTGGATCAACGGTCCGGTTGCCGACACCGTTACGGTCACGATCGGGGCCCCCTATGTTACCAAGATCAATCTGACCCCGGCCAGCGCCACCGTCGCGACTGGGGCCAAGCAGCAGTTCGCGGTGTCGGCGAATTGGTCGGACGGGGTGAATCGGCCGGTGGCCGTGTCCTACGCGGCAACGGGAGGCACCATCAGCGTGAGCGGACTCTACACGGCGGGGCAGATCACGAACGTCTTCCGGGTCATTGCCGCCTGCACCTGCGGCAAGGCGGACACCTCGGCGGTGACCGTCACCCAATCGACCACGCCGCCGGTGACCCTGGTGGCGCTCCAGCTCACCCCTGGGTCGGCCACCCTGACACCGGGCGCCACCCAGCAGTTTACGACCTCGGCCCGGTGGAGCGACGGATCGACGACGACGGCCTCGTCGGTGACGTACTCGGCTTCCGGCGGGTCGATCGCGTCCAGCGGGAGGTACACGGCGCCGAGCGCGACCGGGAACTACTTGGTGGTGGCGTCCGGTGGGGGGATGGCGGATACAGCGGGCGTCACGGTGCAGTCGGGCGGTCGAGCCCCGTACCGTGGCTCGTCGAGGATTTTCATGAGTACAACACCACGGCGGACCTCCTTCGTTATCCCAGCCCGATTTGGTCAGGGGCGACGGAGGACGTGAACGTGGGCCGGATTCAGCTCGATCCAAAGGGCGCCCCGGTGGGTGGTCAGTCCATGCGGTATGACTTCCCGGACCGCACCAATGACCCTAAGCTCTGTCACGACTACACCATTGGGCGGAACGTGGCCTTCCCCCAGGCGGTTACTGAGGTGTGGATTTCACTCTGGGCCAAGTTCGACGCCACCTTCACAACCGTGGTGCCGAACAACGCCTGCCAGGGGATCTCCTCGTCAGGCTACAAGTTTGTGTTCGGGCGGGTGTTCCCCAGTGCCGGGCGGTTCAATTTGATCGTCGGGATGAATGGGGTCTCCAACACTTGGGGGTATCCAGACAACGATCAAGCGTGGGAGTATGGCATGCCCCCGAAGGCGAGCCAGTTCTTCGATGGCAAGTGGCACGAGTGGCGGTTCCACCTGAAGGTGGGGCCGGCTGGGATCGCGATCTTCGGGTTGGACGGTCAGGTGGACAAAGCCTTCACCAACGTCCTCATCAACCGGACGGGCATTACGGGGATTGGCCTTGGGCGGAACATGAACCAAGGACCGGTCCATCCGCAGTCCCTCAGCTGGGGAGCAATCAGCGTGTGGCGTTCCGATCCCGGCTGGGGGTGGTAGGAGGATGGCGGTTTGCTTTCCATACAGCGGGATTCGTTTGAGTTAGACGAGGCCAACGGATCTCTCGTGCGCTGCGAACGCGTCGGGGCGGCCGCGAGGGCGTCCGGATAAGCACACCGGCCATGATCTATCTTGCGCTAGCCTCGGGACATCCGCCCGGAGGCAGCCGTTGGCATGGTCCTTGCCTCAAGCACAATCCGACCCTGTCGTGGCGGTCGCGAGATTCCGACCTCGAAGCTGGGGGCGTGTCCCTGCGGGCCAGCGCAGTCTCGGACTACCGCTGTTCCGCAGGGCAGCTTAGTGTCGTTGCTGCATTCGGATAAATGAAGCTCGGCCGCCAAATCGGGTTTCCGTCTCCATCGATCGACTTACTTCGGCCGGGAAGGCCGCCCGTGATCGTCAGCCACATCTGGGACGCCGAGTATCCCTGGGACATTCGGGTCGAGAAGGTCTCGTCCGCTTTGATGGCACTAGGTCATCAAGTTCACATTCTTGCTCGAAACCGCCACGCACGCCAGGCGGTCGAGTCTCTGCCGGAGGGTATGGTCCACCGACTGCCCTGGTGGACGATCATGGGGTCCAGGCTCAATGCCGCGAGCCAGTTCCCGGCGTTCTTCAACCCGCGCTGGATTGCGTTGATCGACCGAACCGTTCGGCAGACGCAAACGGACGTGGTCCTTTGTCGCGACCTTCCCTTGGCGCCCTCGGCGGTTCTCGTGGCGCGCGCTCGACGCATTCCGGTCGTGTTCGACATGGCGGAGAACTATCCGGCGATGATCGCGGACCTCTGGGTGCATGGACGGCCGCGGGCATTCGATGGCCTGGTCCGAAATCCGCGAATGGCCCGAATGGTAGAGAAGTGGGTGGTGAAGCGGGCAGATCACATCCTGGTCGTGGTGGAGGAGTCACGTCGCCGGCTGATCGACCTGGGGGTGGCTGAGGACCGTATCACGGTGGTTTCGAACACCCCAGCCAACCCCATGCTGCGGAGGCCGACTCCCCGACCGACCGGTGCGCACGCTCGATTGATCTACGTGGGTCAGCTGGATTCGGCGACCCGTGGAGTTGGAGTGGTGTTGAACGCGATCGCGGCCTGCCGACAGCGGGGGCATTCGGTCCGTCTCACCGTGGTGGGCGACGGCCTCGAGAAGCCGATGCTCGAGCGACAGGCGGAAGCGCTTGCGCTCTCGCCCGACCAGCTCCGATTCACGGGACGGTTGCCGCACGCCGAGGCCATCGGGATGCTTGGTCAGTCCCATGTGGGGGTCGTGCCGCATCTGGCGACCGAGCACAGCAATACGACCGTACCGAACAAGGTGTTCGACTACATGGCTGCTGGACTGGCGGTTGTGGTGTCGGACGCGAGACCGCTCGCCCGCATTGCGACTGAATGCGCCTGCGGCGCCGTGGCAGTCAGTGGCGATTCGGAGAGCATGACGCGTGCGATCGAGGAGTTCCTGGACGAGGAGTATCGACTCGGTTGCGCCCATGCGGGACGGATGGCGGTGCAGGAGACGTACAACTGGGCCCGGGATGCCGATCGGCTTGGAAAGGCGCTCGAATCGGTGGTCATTCGGCGCTCATCTCGGTCGGCTGCGTAGCGACCGGCGGTTCGGACGTGGTGAAGAATGTCCTCCACTTGGTCGCCCCTGCGCCGTATGGCGGGGCGGAGTCGATGCTGAGGACGTTGGCGTGCGCCCAGCGTGACCGGGGCTTGACGGTCGCGGTCGCGGCAATCGTTGAGCCGGGAGCGAGCAGCGAGCACGCCTTTGTCCGCGCCCTAACCGCCGACGGCATCGATGTCCGTGGCATCGGGATCGGGCGGCGCGCTTACCTCGCGGAGCGACGGGCAGTCGGTCGCCTTTGTCGGGAGCTGAGGCCCACGATCGTTCATGCCCATGGGCCGCGTGTGGTCGTTACCGATGGTGGTGTGGCCAAGCGTGCTGGAGCCCGGATGGTGTCCACCGTTCACGGGCTGACCGGCGGAACCGTTCGGCACCGAGGCTATGAGCGGCTCATGATCGCCGCCCTCCGGCGCTATGACGGCGTCGTAGCGGTGTCCGGCCCGATTGCTCAAAGCCTGAGGGCTCGCGGCGTGCCGTCCCAAAGGCTAGCCGTTATCACCAATGCCTGGCAGGCATCGGCCGCCCCGGTGGCTCGCGAAGAGGCCCGGCAGCTCCTCGGTCTTCCGGCCGACGGATTTGCCCTCGGCTGGGTTGGCCGGTTTGTGCCTGAGAAGGGTCCCGATGTTCTCGCCGGCGCTCTTCGGGCCCTGCCCGACCGTGATTGGATGGCGGTGTTGGCGGGCGACGGACCGCAATGGCAAGACGTACGGGCGTCCCTTGACCAAGCTGGCCTCGCTCAACGGGTGCTCATGCCTGGGGCCATCGCGGACGTGGCGCGGTTGCTGAAGGCCTTCGACCTGTTCGTCCTGAGTTCTCGGACCGAAGGGACGCCTATCGCCCTACTGGAGGCGATGGCGGCGGGGGTGCCGGTCGTGGCAACGGCGGTCGGTGGCGTCCCAGACGTGGTGGGTGACAGCGAAGCGCTGCTGATACCACCTGACGCCCCCGCGGCGTTGGCCCAGGCCATTGACGCCGTCTGGCGGGACCCGGTTGCAGCAGGACGCCGGGCACTGGGCGCGCACGCCCGACTCGGATCTCGGCCCAGTGTGGAGGCTTGGTGCGAGGCCTATACCCGGGTGTACGATCTCGCGGTGGCGTAGCGGCAACCCAGGCAGGTTGGGCTCTAGCGGAGGGAGGGTGTTCTGTCCTCGGAACAGAAGCGGGTGATGACCATTCTCGGGACCCGCCCGGATGCCGTAAAGCTGGCTCCGGTGGTGGCGGCGCTTGCCGCCGAGCCATCGATTGCTACCAGCGTAGTCGTTACAGCCCAGCATCGGGACATGCTGGATCAAGTCATGACGATTTTCGGGATTCGCCCCGATTTCGATCTCGATCTGATGCAGCACGGCCAGGCGCTCTCCGACTTCGCTGCGCGGGCATTGCAGTCCCTTGGAACGCTGTTCGACAGGGAACGGCCGGACATGGTCATCGTGCAGGGCGATACGACGACCGCGATGGCGGGGGCTCTCGCTGCCCACTACACCAATTGCCGAGTTGCCCACGTCGAGGCGGGGCTCCGATCGCATAATTTACGGCATCCATTTCCAGAGGAAGCCAATCGACGAATTGTCTCTCAGCTGGCAGATATTCATTTTGCCCCGACATCTGCCAATCGCCAGAACCTCCTCAACGAGGGCGTTGCTTCCAGCCTGATTCACGTCACGGGCAACACCGTTATAGACGCATTGCTGTTCGTCGCGGGCTCCGACACCTTGCCCGATGGCCTGCCTGACGTGGTGATGCGCGGCATGCGCGGAGAGTGCAAGCTGATTCTCGTAACCCTTCACCGCCGGGAGAACTTTGGCGGTCCACTCGATTCCATCTGTGTGGCGCTGGGGCAGTTCGTGGACCGGCATCCGGGCGTTGAGCTACTCGTTCCAGTTCATCCTAATCCGAAGGTTCGACGGACCGTTTACGAGCGTCTTGGCGGTCGAGACCGGGTTCAGCTCACCGAGCCCCTGGGGTATCGCGAATTTGTGGCGGCCATGAAGGCCTCGTATTTCATCATCACGGATTCCGGCGGCGTGCAAGAGGAAGCTCCCTCGCTCGACAAGCCGGTGCTGGTGCTCCGCGATGCAACGGAGCGTCCGGAGGTTGTCGACGTTGGTGCGGCTCGTCTGATTGGGCGAGACCCGGTGGCTGTCTTGGCGGCGGCCAACA
>CAVSQW010000010.1:15000-69108 GCA_963730185.1 uncultured Gemmatimonadales bacterium | reverse complement strand
CCACCAATCGCCGACTTCGACGCGTGTTCGCGAGTGGGGTCGACCTGCTGTTCACGCCCACCACTCCGACACCGGCCTTCAGGGCGGGCGAGAAGCTGGCCGACCCGGTCAGATGTACCTGGCCGACATCTTCGTCTGCCCGCCTCGCTCGCCGGGATACCGGCGCCCTCGCTTCCCACCGGGCGGGATCAGGGCTTGCCGCTCGGAGGCCAGCTGATCGCCCCCGATTTCGAGGAGGCCGCCATGCTCTCGGCCGCCGGCGCGCTCGAACGTAGCCTCGATCGGCCCGGCGGAGGTGCTCGGATGAGCTGGGAAACCGTCATCGGACTCGAGGTGCACGTCCAGCTCGGCACCAGGACGAAGATGTTCTGCGCGTGCGCCACGTCGTACGGGGAGGTCCCCAACACGAATGTCTGTCCGGTATGTCTCGGATTGCCCGGAGCCCTGCCGGTGCCGAACGCCGAAGCCGTCAGGTTGGGGACCCTCGCTGCCATGGCGCTGGAGTTGCACGGTGCATCCCCGGAGCATCTTTGCGCGCAAGAACTACTTCTATCCCGATCTCCCAAGGGCTACCAGATCAGCCAGTTCGATCGGCCCCTGGCCGAGCATGGCGTCATCGAGGTGGACATGCCGGAGCGAGGCGTGGTGCCGATCACGATCACGCGCCTGCACCTCGAGGAAGACGCCGGCAAGTCGTTGCACGATCGCATTCCGGGGCACACGGCGGTGGATCTCAACCGTGCTGGGACACCGCTCGCGGAGATCGTCAGCGGGCCCGACATGCACTCACCGGCCGAGGCACGGGCCTACCTGGTTGCGGTGCGGCAGCTGCTGGTCTATGCCGGGGTGAGCGAGTGTTCGATGGAAAAGGGATCGCTCCGCGTGGATGCGAATCTCTCGGTGCGGCAGCCTGGCGAGCCACTGGGCACCAAGACCGAAGTCAAGAACATGAACTCGTTCGCCAACGTGGAGCGGGCGCTCGAGGCCGAACGCATTCGGCAGATCGACCTGCTGGAGAGCGGTGGACGAGTCGAGCAGGTGACCCTCACCTTCAACGCCGCGACCGGTGAGGTGCGCCCCCTGCGTTCGAAGGAGGACTCGCACGACTACCGCTACTTCCCCGATCCCGACCTGCCGCCGCTGGTCGCTGGAGCCGTCCTGGATCGCGGCACAGCGGCAGCAGCTCCCGAGCTGCCCCGAGCGCGACGGGCACGCTTCGAGTCCGAACTCGAACTGCCGCCTATGACGCGCAGGTGCTCACGCAGGAGCCCGCCGTGGCAGCCTACTTCGAGGAGGTCGTGGGCCATGGCGTGGCCGCCAAGACCGCAGCGAACTGGGTGATGGGAGAAGTGCTCGCCGCGTGGAATGCGTCGGGTTCGTTCAGCGTGTCGGCCGAACGGCTTGCCGCGCTGGTGGCATTGGTGGCCGATGGCACCGTCTCACTCCAGGCGGCGAAGCGTATCCATGCCGAGCTCGACACCGACCGCCGACGACCCGCGTGCGGTCGCCCAGCGGCTGGGACTGGTGCAGGTGCGGGACGACCGAGCGCTCGGTGCATGGGTGGAGGAGGTTCGTGGCCGGCGATCCCGACGAAGTGGCGCGCTATCGCGGCGGCGAAACAAAGCTGCTCGGCTTCTTCGTGGGTCAGGTGATGAAGCGCAGTGGAGGGCAAGGCCGATCCGAAGGGCTGCAGCGCTGCTGCGGGAGCGGCTCGGGGCGGCGTCGTGACGGACACCGCCGCGCTCGCCGCGGTGCGTGCGGCATTCCCCGCGCTGTCTCGACAGGTGCAAGGCATCCCGGTGGCGTATCTTCGATGGCCCCGGAGGCACACAAGTGCCCAGCGGGTGGTCGACGCGATGAACGACTATCTCCTCCATCACAACGCCAATACCCATTGGGCCTATCCCGCCAGCGAAGAGACGGATCGCTCCTGCTGGACGCGCCCGCGAGGTCCTGGCGCACTTCTTCGGCGGCCAATCCGACCGAGATCGTCGTTCGGCGCCAACATGACCTCGCTCACGTTCCACCTGGCGTCGAACCCTGGGACGCGGTGGCGGCCCGGGCGACGAGGTCGTGATCACCGAGCTCGACCATCACGCGAACATCGGCCCGTGGCAGGCCCTGGCGAAGGAGCGAGGAATCGCCCTCCGCTGGTCCCTTCGATCCGGCGACCACGGCCGCTAGACACGACCTGCTCCGACACGATCGGCTCCCGAACCCGGCTGCTGGCCATCGGTGGGCCTCCAACGCCATTGGCACCGTCACCGACGTCAGGACGCATCATCGGCTCGCCCGGGAGGCGGGCGCCCTGAGCTCGTCGACGCGGTCACCTCGCACCTCATCTCCTTCCCGACGTCACCACGCTGAGCTGCGATTTCTTCGCCTGCTCGGCGTACAAATTCCACGGGCCCCACGTCGGCATCCTCTTGGCCCGGCACGCACTGCTTGGATCGCTCGATCCGCCCCAACTCGAGCCTTCGCCCGCCGACCCGCCGGAAAGCTCGAGACCGGAACCCAGAACCACGAGGGCATCGTCGGGGCCGCGACGGCGGTGGAGTTCCTGGCCGACCTCGGCGGCGGGACCGGCACGCGCCGGGAACGGCTGCTGGCCGCCTACCGATGGATCCACGAGCGGGGCGCCGCCCATGCCCGGGAGCTCTGGGACGGACTGGGACAAGTGCCCGGCGTCCGGCGCTTCGGCCCGCCGCCGACGGCGGCGCGGACCCCGACCGTGTCATTCGTGGTCGCCGGGCGAACCTCCGCCGACGTGGCTCGCGATCTGGCTGGCCGGGGCGTATTCGTGAGCCACGGCGACTTCTACGCGGCGACGGTGGTGGAGCGGCTGGGGGTGGAGGGACTGGTGCGGGCGGGAACCGCGTGCTTCACGGACGGCGAGGTGGGCGCCCTGATCGACGCCCTCCGCCGATGACCGCGGGCTACTCGCCCTTCTTGGTCGCGGGCTTGTTCTTCTTTTTGGGTCGCCGCTTGCCGTAGGTGCCGCGGAAGATCTTGCCCTTGGTGGACCGTCGATCGCCTTTGCCCATCGTTACCGCTCCCGTTGAAGTCGTGGTTTCACTCGTTCTCTCCATGGCCGGCGTCGCCCGGCTCGCGCGGCACGTACAAAGTACCCACTTTCTCCCAATCCCCGTCGGGCTGGGTGGCGGCCTCGGCCGGATGGAGCTGCCAGGGGCGCTCCACCACCGAGTCGGCCCAGTAGCCGAGTTCGAGGGAGGGCAGGCCGAATCGGCTCTGGGCTTCGTCGATCAGCCGGTCGGGTGAGCGCAGCCCCCCGCCCAGGAGCGCCTTCCGGCGCCAAAGCTTGGCCCGCCGGAGCGGACGCTCGCCGGAGGGGTCGAGCAGCCGAGCCTCGACGCTCTCCGGCGCCTCGGTGGCGAGCATCTCCATCGTGAAGTCGTAGGCGAGGCCGAGGTGGCGTTCCACGTCCCGGTCTTCGAGCAGCCAGCGGCTCCGTTCCCGAGCCGCCTGCATGGCGCGTTGCCAGCTACGAGTGTGGGCCAAGTGTACCATGCCCCGGAACAGCCGCCGGTTGGTCTGCACGCTGAAGAGGGTCGGCGAGATGATCCGCTCCAGGTGCCGATCGGCCGCGCTGTGGTCGAGGAGGATCAGGTCGCGCGCCTTCCGGGAAAAGCGATCGGTCAGATGGGTCTCGGCCCGGATCTCCCAGTACGAGTGCCCCATCGTGCGGGTGCTGCTGGTGAGGAGCAGCTGCCGGGGCACGAAGAAATTGTGGGCCACCGTGTCGGCGGCCAGGTGGGACAGGTAGCCCAGGCCGAAGGCTCGGAGCGCGTCGGACTCCGCGAAGTCGAAGGTCTCCTGCCCGACATGCCAGAAGTGCGAATGGCGGCCCCGAGGGACGTACCTCTTGGCGAACGAGGTGTCGGGCGCGATGCTGCCGTAGAGAAAGTCGTACGGGAAGGCGTGCAACAGGTCGGCGATCGCGGCCGGCAAGAGGCGGAGATTGGCGAGCACGGTCTCGCCGAGGTAGACGTGGGTGCCCGGGGTCCAGGCCCAAGCGTCGGTGGGGAGGACCATCAAGACGACGATCGCCAGCCCCACCCCGAGCGCAATGCGACCAGCGGTCACCGCCGTCCTTTCACCAGCAGCCGGCGCAGCCTCTCGATTGCGCCAGCGCCCTTGCGGACGCCCCGGAGGGTGGCCGCCACGTCGAGGGCCGTGTCCTGGACCTCGTCGTGGATGACCTCGTAGAGCGCGTCGAGCTCCTCGAGACGGCCGCGGACCCTCCGAACTCCGCGCCGCACGCTCTTCCGGACCCGCCGGCTGGTCCGGAGCACCGCGTCGACCTCGCCCCGGACCCGGTCGCTGACCTCCTGGCTGGTGACGACGAAGCGATTGAGGGCCTCGAGGGTCGGCGCCAGCTCGCTGCGAACCTCACTGATCTGTTGGGCGAGCGATTGCGTCTCGGTCCGCGCCTGTCGCAGCGCGGTGACCAACACCACGAGCGCGGCCACGGCCACGATTGCCATGACCACCAACGACAGCGCCACGATTGGAGCGACCCATCCCGGCATGAGCGCCTCCTCTTCCGTTAAAGGTAATGCCCCGATCGGCTTGACGGTGCGGGTCGTCCCCGGCGAGGTTTGGCCTCCATGCCGCCCCGATTCCTGGTCCGCGGCGGCCGACCGCTGAGTGGCACGGTGCGGCCCGCCGGCAACAAGAACGCCGCGCTGCCGATTCTCGCCGCGACGCTGCTGGCGGACGGCCCCGTCGAGCTCACCAACGTCCCCCGGATCCGCGACGTCGAGATGATGGTCGCCCTGCTCGAGGATCTCGGCGCCTCGGTGGAGTGGACCGGACCGAACGCGGTTCGGGTCGACACCCGCAACGCGACCTCCAAGCCGCTCGACCCGGCGCTCTGTGCCCGGATCCGGGCCTCGATTCTCCTCGCGGCGCCCCTGCTGGCCCGGTTCGGCCTGGTGCAGCTGCCCCCGCCCGGCGGCGACGTCATCGGGCGGCGTCGGGTCGATACCCACTTCCTGGCGCTCGAAGCCCTCGGCGCTGAAATCCTGGTGGGAGACCGCTACGAGATCGCGGCCAAGCGCCTGGTGGGGGCCGACGTCTTTCTCGACGAGCCGAGCGTGACCGGCACCGAGAACGCTCTGATGGCGGCGGTCACCGCCCGGGGCACGACCGTACTCCGGAACGCCGCCGCCGAGCCGCACGTGCAGGACCTGGCCCGGTGCCTGGTCGCGATGGGTGCCGAGATCGACGGCATCGGGTCCAATACCTACACGGTCCACGGCGGGACGCCGCTCTCCGGCTGCACTCACGAGGTGGGGCCGGACCACATCGAGATCGGGAGCTTCATCGGCCTCGCCGCGGTGACCAACGGGCAGCTCACCATCGACGGGGTTCGGGGCGAGGACCTCCGCGCCACCTTGATCGGGTTCGACCGCCTGGGGATTCGCCCCCGGCTCGAAGGAACCCGGCTGGTGGTGGACCGAAACCAAGAGCGGCGAATCCGTCCCGATCTCGGGGGCCACGTTCCCAAGTTGGAGGACGGCCCCTGGCCCGCCTTCCCGGCCGACGTGATGTCCATCGCGATCGTGACCGCGACGCAGTGCGCCGGGATGCTGCTGGTGTTCGAGAAGATGTTCGAGTCGCGGCTCTACTTCGTGGACAAACTGATCGGGATGGGGGCGCGGATCGTTCTCTGCGACCCGCATCGGGCGGTCATCGCGGGGCCGTCACCGCTTCGGGGCGGGGTGGTCGAGTCGCCCGACATCCGGGCCGGGATGGCCATGTTGCTGGCGGCCCTGGCGGCCGACGGCCAGAGCACCATCCACAACGTGGGGCAGATCGAGCGCGGCTACGAGCGCATCGACGCCCGGCTCGTGGCCCTCGGCGCCGAGCTGGAGCGAATCGAGGAGTGAGACCGGGAGGCGGCACCGGCCTCATCCCGAGAGTCCCTCTCGCGGACTGGGAGCGGCGCTTCGGAGTGGTGGCCGGGGTCACCACCCGGGGCGCTGCCGGCGACGAGGCCGACTTCGACCTCCGCCGATACGATGCGAGCGCCGAAGTCCGGCGCCGATGGGCGGCGCTCACCGAGGAGCTCGGCTTCGAGGGTATCGCGGCCGCCCGGCAGGTCCACGGGACCGAGGTGCGGTGGCACGACGAGGGGCGGGGCGTCACGGTGATCACCGGCGTCGACGGGCACGCTACCAATCGACCGGGCCTGCTGCTGGCCGTGACCGTGGCCGACTGTATCCCGATCTACCTGATCGACCCGGTGGCCCGGGCGGTCGCGCTCCTCCACTCGGGCTGGCGCGGCTCGGCCGCCGATATGCTCGGGGCCGGTCTGGCGATCCTCAGGTTGGGGGCCGGGTCGGCTGTGGAAAACGTTGTAGTGCATTGCGGCGTAGGCATTTGTGGCGATTGCTACCAGGTGGGGAGCGAGGTGCTGGAAGCCTGCGGCGCCCCGGTTGTCCACGGGGCATCAGGGTACCTGGACCTCAGATCGGTCGTTTGTCGACAGGCTGAGTCGGCCGGCGTCGCGGAGATTTCCACATCTCCTCGCTGCTCGGCCCACGAGAACGAGACCTTCTTCAGCCACCGGGGGTCGCGGGGGACCGACGGCCGGATGGTGGCGTACCTGGGGATTCCGGCCGCATAGTTCAGGACATCGATCCCGGCTCGAGCCGGGTCATTCGAGGAGACGACGATGAGGGGTCCGTGGTTGGCTGGGCTCGCAAGCCTGGCGGTGGTCGTGGTGGGTTGCAGCGTGGGGACGCAGAGCGACACCGACGCTCCGATCGTGGCGATCCTGACGCCGGCGAACGGCGCCACGGTCACCGCGACGGTGGTGTTCTCGGCCCAGGTGCTCGATGGGTTCGGGGTGGCCAAGGTCCGCTTCCTGGTGGACGGCCAGGTGATCGACTCCGTGGTGACGGAACCGTACCAGGTCAACTGGAACACGCGGGGCGCCGGGAACGGTCCTCACGCGCTCCGGGTCGAGGGTGAGGACACCTCTGGGAACACCGGGGTCGCCAGCATCGGCGTCACGGTCGACAACACGGCCAACTAGGGTCGGAGGAAGGTGCCTCCGGGGACGGGGCTCGGAGGCGCTCGAGGGAGGGGGGCCTAGACCCCGGCCAGGGCGCACGCTAAATTGTCATGGCTGGGAGCGGGGGGTGGATGGGTTGGCTCACGGATGTGGGGTGCTCCCCCACATTTTTGTTTATGAGCCTGGCAGTTCCCCTGGCTCCCGGGGCAGACTGCCGGGTGCCTTCCGTGCGGGTTCCGCGGGGCTTCCCGAACCAAGTCCGTCAGGAATCGAACTCAGCACCGCGCCGACGGGAGGCGCGGGCTTCCAGTACACCCCCGGGGGTTGTGGCGATGGCTGGCTCCGCCGAGATGTTGGCCGCGTTTCGCGAGCTGACGAACACCAAGCAGCTGGACCGCGCGGATCTCCTCGATCTGCTGAAGGATGGCATCCACGCGGCGTTGATCCGGAAGTTCGGCCCGAACGTCAAGTTCGAGCTGGACGTGGATGAGCTGAAGGGCACCATTCGGGTCACCCGTCTCCGGCACGTGGTGGAGCAGGTGGAGGATCTCAGCCTGGAGATCTCGCTCGAGGATGCCCGTTACGAGGACGAAGACTTCGAGCCGGGCGACGTGCTCGAAGAGGACGTGCCGTTCTCCGAGTTCGGCCGGCTGGCGGTCCAGGCCGCCAAGCAACGGATCATCCAGCGGGTGCGCGAGGGCGAGCGGACCAAGATCCGGGAAGAGTTCGGCGACCGGGTCGGTGAGTTGCTGTCAGGCGAGGTCCAGCAGATCGAGCGGGGCAAGATCGTCCTGATCCTCAACAAGTTCCGTGAGGCGGAGGCGATCATCCCGTATCGGGAGCAGAACCATCGCGAGCACTTCCACCAGGGCGACTCGATCCGGGCGGTGCTCAAGCGGCTCGAGGAGACTCCCAAGGGGCCGCGCCTGGTGCTCTCGCGGGCCGATCCGCTCTTCGTGGCGGCGCTCTTCCGCCTCGAGGTGCCCGAGATGATGCAGGACATCGTCGAGGTGCGGGCGATCGCGCGCGAGGTGGGAAGCCGGACCAAGGTGGCGGTGATTTCGAAGGACGACGCGATCGATCCGGTGGGCGCCTGCGTGGGCTTGAAGGGCTCCCGGGTGCAGGCCGTGGTGAACGAGCTGTCGGGCGAGCGGATCGACATCGTGCCCTGGTCGCCCGATCCGGAGCGGTTCGCCCGGTTGGCGCTGGCGCCGGCCCGGGTGGCGAAGGTGTTCTCCGATCCGGACACCAAGACGATCCAGGCGGTGGTCGACGAGGACCAGCTGTCGCTCGCGATCGGCAAGAACGGGCAGAACGTCCGGCTGGCGTCGGAGCTCACCGGCTGGAAGATCGACCTCTACTCGAGCCGCGAGTGGCTGGAGCGGGGCGGCGAAGGGCCGCTGTTCGCCCCGGCGCCGCTGGAGGAAGAGATCGTCTCCCAGGTCCAGCTCTCGGAGCTCAAGGGGCTGTCGGTCGAGGTGGTCGGCATCCTCGGGAACGCGGGCTTGCGGACCCTGAACGACATCCTGGACTTGGAGCGCGAGGACGTGACCAAGGTGCCGGGGATGACGCCGGAGACGATCGAGGAGTTGATGGCGTTCCTGTCCGACCTGACGGCCGACGAGTCCGGCGACGACGGGGACGATGGGGCCGAGGCGGTCGACCCGGCGGTGGCGGAGGTGACGACGCCCGCCGCGACGGAGGGTGCGGCCGGCCCGCCGGCCGGGGAGGACGCGGCGCGGCCGGAATGAGCAGGGTGATCGGCCTGCTCGGGCTGGGGCTCAAGGCAGGCACGGCGATGGTCGGCGTCGAGGCGGTGCGGCGCTCGCTCCAGGCGGGTGAGTGCAAGTGTGTGGTGGTAGCGAGCGACGCGAGTCAGCGGGCGCGCGAAAAGACGGTGCGACTGGCCACGGCACGGGGCGTTCCCCGGGTGGCGGGTCCCCCGGCACAGGAGTTGGGGGCCCGACTGGGAAAGCCCCCGGTCATGGTGGTCGGCGTGCGGGATCAGGCCCTCGCGGACGGCATCGTGCGGGCGGCCAGTGAGCAGGCGACGGAGGGTTGAGTGGTCAAGACGAAAGTACGTGATCTGGCGAGCGAATTCGGGGTCGAACCCGACCAGTTGCTCGCGCTCCTCAAAGACATGCACGTCGTAGCCCGGGGACCGGGATCGTCCCTGGAGGATGGCGACGTCGCGGCGATCCGCCTGCGTTGGGAGCGGGAGAAGCGGAAGGCCGTGGCCGAGGGCGGCGAAGCCAAGAAGAAGACCCGCCGCCGGACGACGAAGAAGAAGGAAGAGCCGGTCGAGGACGTGACCGCCATCGTCGCCCGAACCACCAAGCGTCGCCGGACCGCCGCCGAGGTGGCGGTCTCGGAGGCAGAGGCCGCGGCCGAGCGGGCCGCCGCCGAGGCGGAGGCGTTCGAGCTCGAGAAGTCGAAGCCGCTGATCTTCGACCGGACCGAGGTGGCCCCGGGCACTCCGATGCCGACGCTCGAGGAGCGGGCCCGCGCGCTGTTCAAGGATCTGCCGCCGGTCCCGGCCGGGGAAGAAGCGGTGGAGGCGGAGGAGGCCGTGCCCGAGGCCGCGCCGGCCGCGCCCGAAGAGCAGGCGACCGCGGAGGTCCCGAACCCGACCGAGGCCGCTCCGGCCGAAGCGCAGGGCAAGCCGGCGTCGGCGTCGGCTCCGCCGCCGGAGACCAGACCCCGCCCGGTGGAGCGGCCCCGGCCGCCCCAGGCCGCGGGGCCCCGTCCGGCCCGGCCAGCGGGTGGGCCGCCGGCGGGCCGCCAGCCGTTCATCCCGCCCCGGGTGCAGCGCCCGGCCGGCGGTCCCCGTCCGGTGTTCAGCTCCAGCACCGTGGTGCCCCGAGGCGGCCAGGGCGGCGGGAGCCGCCCCGGCGGCCCGCCCGCCCGGAGCTTCGGCCCCGACGCCCCGTCCAAATCGGCCGCGGCCCGGAAGAAGGGGAAGAAGAGCCGGAAGAACTACGTGGATCAGGATGTGGTGCAGGCCAACATCCTGAAGACCCTGGCCGGGATGAAGGGCGGCGGACGGAGCAAGCGCCGCTCGGACGAGCCCAGCTACCGCGACCTGATGGCCAGCAAGTCGGCCGAGGAACGGGAGCGGGAAAAGACCCGCGTCCGGGTCAACGAGTTCATCTCGGTCTCCGAGCTGGCCGAGCTGATGAAGGTGCCCGCGACCCAGATCGTGCAGTTCGCGTTCAAGGAAATGGGTATGATGGTGACCGTGAACCAGCGCCTCGACTTCGACCAGATCGAGCTGATCGCGTCGGAGTTCGGGTTCCAGGCGGTCCGGGAGGACGAGTACGCGGCCGACTTGGCGCAGCCGGAGCAGGATCCCGACGAGAAGCTGGAGCCGCGCTCGCCGATCGTGACCATCATGGGCCACGTCGACCACGGCAAGACCTCGTTGCTCGACTACGTCCGGAAGGCCAACGTGGTGGCCGGCGAGGCCGGCGGCATCACCCAGCACATCGGCGCCTACCACGTGACCCTGCCCGATGAGCGGGAGATCACCTTCCTCGACACGCCGGGTCACGAGGCCTTCACCGCGATGCGGGCCCGTGGAGCCCAGGTGACCGACATCGTGGTCCTGGTGGTCGCGGCCGACGACCGGGTCATGCCGCAGACGATCGAGGCGATCAGCCACGCCAAGAACGCCGGCGTGCCGATGATCGTCGCCATCAACAAGATCGATCTGCCGAGCTGCCGATCCGCAGAAGGTCAAGCAGGACCTGCTGCAGCATCAGGTGGTGCTCGAGGAGTTCGGCGGCAAGGTGCTCTCGGCCGAGATCTCGGCCAAGAAGGGCACCGGGATCGACGCCCTGTTGGAGCAGCTGCTGCTCCAGGCCGAGATCCTCGACCTCAAGGCCAACCCCAACGCCCCGGCCAGCGGTACTGTGCTCGAAGCGACGCTCGACCCCGGCAAGGGGCCGCTGGCGACCATCCTGGTGCAGCGGGGCACTCTCAGGGTGGGCGACAACTTCATCTGCGGGAAGTACTCGGGCCGGGTCAGGGCCCTGACCGACGAACGCGGCAACTCGGTCGAGTCGGCCGGCCCATCGATCCCGGTCCGGGTGCTCGGCTTCGAGGGCGTCCCGTCGGCGGGTGACACGTTCGTCTGCGTCGGCGAGGCGAACGAGGCGCGCGACATCGCTCAGAAGCGGCAGCGGCTCGACCGGGAAGCCCAGAACCGCCGCAGCATGCGGGGGGCGTCGCTGGAGGACATCAGCCGCCAGCTCAAGGCCGGTCAAGTGAGCCAGCTCAAGCTGATCATCAAGGCCGACCAGGGCGGCCCGGCGGAAGCGCTGGCCGACGCGCTGGCCCAGCTTGGCACGAGCGAGGTCCAGGTGGACGTGATCCACCGCGGCGTCGGCGCCATCACCGAGAGTGACGTGCTCCTCGCCAAGGCCTCGGGCGCGATCATCATCGGGTTCCACGTCCGGCCCGACGCCAATGCGCGGGGGTCGGCCGAGCGGGAACAGGTCGACGTCCGGACCTACCGGGTCATCTACGAGGCGGTCGAAGACGTGCGGGCCGCGCTCGAGGGTCTGCTCAAGCCCGAGGAGAAGGAAGTCATCCTGGGCGAGGCCGAGGTGCTCGAGATCTTCAAGGTCAGCAAGGTGGGTACGATCGCCGGCTGCTCGGTGCGGTCGGGGGTCATCAACCGGACGGCCAAGGCGCGGGTGGTGCGCGACGGGACCCAGGTCTACGCCGGCAACATCTCGAGCCTGAAGCGCTTCAAGGACGACGTGAAGGAGGTCAAGGAAGGGCTCGAGTGCGGCATCGGGATCGAGAACTTCAACGACATCAAGGTCGGCGACCGGATCGAGGCGTACCGGATCGAAGAGGTCAAGCGCTCGTTGGCGACGCCCGCCGCCGGCGCCGCGTCCTGACCCGGGGCCATGCCTTCTGGTGGCCGGCGCCGGCCCGGGCAGGTGGCCGAGCAGATCCGTCAGGTGCTGGCCGACGCCCTGCTCCGGGAGGTGCGCGACCCGCGGCTCGGACTGGTGACCGTCACCCGGGTTGAGGTGACGCCGGACCTGGGACACGCCCGAATCTCGGTCCTGGCCCACGGCAGCGAGGAGGAGCAGGAACGGGCGTTGGAGGGTCTGAACAGCGCGACCGGGTTCCTCCGGGGACGGGTGGCGCGGGCGCTGGCCACGAGGATCACGCCGGAGCTCGAGTTTCGGCTGGACCGGGGCCTCGAGCATCAGGCCCGGATCGACGCGATCCTGGCCCAGCTCCATCGCGAGGAGGACGCATCCTGACCGGGGGCCTGCTCGTCGACAAGCCGGCAGGCATGACCTCGCACGACGTGGTGGGCGCCGTCCGCCGGCGGTTCGGGATCAAGGCGGTGGGACACACCGGCACCCTTGACCCGTTCGCGACCGGCTTGCTGGTGCTGGTGATCGGGCGGGCCACTCGACTCGCGCGGTTCGTCGAAGCCACCGAGAAGGTCTACGCCGCGACCGCGTGCCTCGGAGTCCGAACCGACACCGACGACGCGACCGGCGAGCCGGTCGGCCTGGCGCACGAAGGGCCGTGGCCGACCCGGGCCGAGGTGGAGCGGGCCTTGGCGACCCTGGTCGGCGAGCAGGAGCAGGTGCCGCCCGCGTTCTCGGCCAAGAAGGTGGCTGGCCGGCGGAGCTACGCGCTGGCCCGGCAGGGCGTCGCCTCGGAGCTCGCGCCGGTGCCAGTGACGGTCCACAGGCTCGAGCTGGTGGCGTACGAGCCGCCGATGGTCGGATTTCTCGGCCGGGTCGGCCCGGGAACGTATCTCCGGGCGATCGGGCGCGACCTCGGGGAGCGATTGGGGATCGGGGCCCACCTGACGGCCCTCCGCCGCGAGCGGGTCGGCGCGTTCGACGTGGGGCGGGCGGCCCGGCTCGATGCCCTGACCGGGACGGAGCAGCTCCTGGCGCCGCTCGAGCTGGTGGCCGAGCTTCCGCCGGTCGAGCTGACGGCCGACGAGGTGGCCGCGATCGCCCACGGCCGGGCGGTGGGGAGCGAGGTGGCTCAGGGTGGCCGGGCCGCGTTGCTGACCGAGGGACGATTGCTCGCAGTGGCGGAGGAACGGCGGGGCCGATGGCAGCCGGTGGTGGTGCTGGCGACGGATGAGTGACCTGCCGCCGCTCCCCAACGGCTCGGTGGTTACGGTCGGCACCTTCGACGGCGTCCACCTCGGCCACCAGGCGGTGATCGCCGAGGTGGTGCGGCGGGCCCGGGCCCGGTCGCGGGCGGCGGTGCTGGTGACGTTCGAGCCGCATCCGATGGCCGTGCTCAAGCCCGGCTCGGCGCCGCCCCGGCTGACCGGTCCAGGCGAGCGGACCGATCTGTTGGCGGAGACGGGGCTGGACTACGCCTTCGTGCTCCGATTCGACGCCGCGCTGGCGGCGTTGGAGCCGGAGGCGTTCATCCGGCGGGTGCTGGTGGAGCGGTGTCAGGCGCGCGAGCTGGTGGTGGGACACGATCACGGCTTCGGCCGGGGCCGGGCGGCCGACGCCAGCACCCTACCGGCCCTGGGCGAGCGGTTGGGGCTGGCGGTGGACGTGGTGGCGCCGGTGGCGGGGGCGGGCGGCGGGCCGGTCTCGAGCAGCCGGATTCGGGCCGCCGTCGAGGCCGGCGATTTCGCGACCGCCGAGGCCGGCCTGGGGCGCCCGTACCGGGTGAGTGGTCGGGTGGCGCGAGGCGCCCAGCGGGGCCGGACGATCGGGGTGCCCACCGTCAACGTGGCACCGCCCCCGGGGAAGCTGCTCCCGCCCGACGGGGTCTACGCGGTGCGGGTGGAATGGGGTGGTGGGGTGGCGAACGCGATGCTCAACCAGGGCCCTCGACCGACCGTGGGCGATACCCACCGGTGGCTCGAGGCCCATTTGTTCGACTTCGATGGCGACCTGTACGGGCGGGTCGTCCGGATGGAGTGGGTGGCATGGCTTCGGGCCGTGCGAAAATTCGATTCGCTGGAGCAGCTCCGGGCGCAGCTGGACCAGGACGGGCAGGCCGCCCGACGGATCCTGAGCCGTGAGGGGCGCCGAAACCCTAACGAAGCGACGGCCTGAGGCCGACGCGGTGGTGTGGCGACGATGTTCACCAATCTGCGCAATCGACTGATCGTCATCAGCATCCTCGTCCTCGGGGCGCTGTTCTTCCTGTGGGACAACTACCGGCAGGTGGACTCGCCGGTCAACCTGGGGCTCGATCTCCAGGGTGGAACCCACCTGGCGCTGGAGCTCGATCAGTCCAAGCGGGTCTCCGCCGATCCCTCGAAGGACATCGACCTGGCGCTGACCGTCCTCCGGAAGCGGATCGACGAGTTCGGCGTGCTCGAGCCTCTGATCCAGAAGGTCGGCGCCGACCGGATCGTGGTCGAGCTGCCGGGCCTCAAGGATCCGGAGCGGGCCAAGGCGATCGTGCAGCGAAACGCCTTCCTCGAGTTCCGGATCACCGACAAGAACCGGGCGCTCGAGAAGGCGCTGCCGGCCATGGACCGAGCCCTTCGCGAGATGGGTGTGACCGGCGGGCCCAGCGCCGAGAAGCCCTCGGCGGTGCAGCAGCTGTTGGGTGGGGACTCGACCCAGGCGGCGGACTCGACTCAGATCACCGGCGGCGCACTCAGCAACCTGATCCAGCCGGACGGCGCGGCTGGCGTCCAGGCGATGCCGGGTGAGTACGCCGTGCGCGAGACGGCCTGGCACCGGGTGGACAGCCTGCTCCACCTGCCCGAGGTCCGGAAGCTCTGGCCCCGGGGGCTCGACTTCAAATGGGCCGCGGAGCCGGTCAGCGTCGGGGTCGAGCAGTATCGCCTCCTCTATGCCCTCGACGCCGAGCCGATCATTACCGGCTCGAGCCTGGTGAACGCCCAGGCCCAGGTCGATCCGCTGACCAACGGCGCGGAGGTGAACTTCGAGCTGGACCGGGCCGGGGCGCGGAAGTTCGGCCAGGAGACCGGGCGGCACGTCAACGACTACATGGCCATCCTGCTCGACGGCGAGGTGCAGGGACGGCCGCCGGTGATCCAGAGCCGGATCGATCGGCGGGGCCGGATCCAACTGGGCGGACGGTCGCTCCAGGAGGCGCAGGACCTGGCGCTCACCCTGCGAGCGGGCGCCCTGCCGACTCCGCTCAAGATCGTCGACGAGCGGACGGTGGGTCCGAGCCTGGGCCGGGACTCGATCCGGGGCGGGATCGTCGCCGGCGTGGTGGGCACGATTCTCGTGATCCTGATCATCGCCGGCTACTACGCGATGAGCGGCCTGCTGGCGATCCTCGCCCTCGTGCTCTACACCCTGTTCACCTTCGGCACCCTCTCGCTCTTCGACGCCACCCTGACCCTGCCGGGTCTGGCGGGCTTCGTCCTCTCGATCGGCATCGCGGTCGACGCCAACGTGCTGATCTTCGAACGAATGCGGGAGGAGCTCGATCTCGGAAAGACGGTCCGGCTGGTGGTCGACGAGGGCTACAAGCATGCCATGCCGGCGATCATCGACTCCAACATCTCGACCATCCTGACGGCGGCGTTCCTCTTCCAGTTCGGGACCGGGCCGGTCAAGGGCTTCGCGGTCACCCTGATCGTCGGCATCTTCGCGTCGCTGGTGACGGCGGTATTCGTCACCCGGACGTTCTACATGCTGTGGCTCAAGCGCCGGCCCGACATGACCGCGCTCTCCGTCGGCAAGCTCCGGCTCTTCCACAACGCCAAGTACGACTTCATCGCCGTCCGCAAAAAGGCCTACGCGGTCACCGGCGCCATCATCGTCGTGGGGCTCGCCTTCCTGCTGATCCGGGGAGTCAATTACAGCGTCGAGTTCACCGGCGGCACCCTGATCCAGGTCCATACCACCGGCAACGTGGGCGACGACCAGCTCCGGTCCGGGCTCGACGCGGCCGGAATCAAGAATGCCGAGATCCAGCGGTTCGGGGACGGCAACGACTTCGTGATCCGGGCCCGGGTGGGCGACACCCAGGCCGACGCCAACAACACCCAGGCGGCCCAGGAGGCGGTGAGGCAGGGGCTCGACCAGGTCGTCGGGACGGGGAAGTTCGAGATCACCCGGACCGAGGCGGTCGGCGCCAAAGTCGGCGGCGAGCTCCGGGGGCAGGCCTTCCTGGCCATCTTCCTCTCGTTCTTCGCCGTGCTGGCCTACCTGGCCTACCGGTTCGAGTGGCGGTTCGGTCTGGCGGCCGTGATCGCGACGGCCCACGACATGGTCACCACCATCGCCTTCACGGCCGGGATGCGGCTCGAGGTGAGTCTGGTGGTGGTGGCGGCCTTCCTGACGATGGTCGGTTACTCGCTCAACGACACGATCATCATCTTCGACCGGGTGCGCGAGAACCTGCACAAGCATCGCCGGGACGACTTCGTCTCGATCCTGAACCGGTCCATCAACGAGACCCTGCCGCGAAGCATCCTGACCCACGGGACCACCCTGGCCACCCTGCTGGCCCTGGCGGTGTTCGGCGGCGAGGTGATCCGGCCCTTCTCGCTGATCATGTTCTTCGGCGTCTTCACGGGCACCTTCTCGTCGATCTTCATCGCCGCGCCGGTGCTGCTCTACATCGAGCGTCGCTGGCCGGGCGCCGACGCGCGGGCGGTTCGGGCCCGAGCGGCCGCGCAGCAGCAGGCGTCGTCGGGGACCCGCCGGGTTCAGCCCGCCGCCCGGTAGCGCCGACCCCCGCCGATCCGGGGATCATGTCCCTGGTCGATACCCACTGCCACCTGGCCGACGCCGCCTTCGAGGCGGACGTCGGCCTCGTGCTGGAACGGGCCCGGGCGGCGGGCGTGGGGCACGTGGTGGCGATCGGCGAGTCGCCGGAAGCCGCCGAGCGGGCCCTGGCGCTGGCGGAGCGGCCGGAGGTGTCGGCCACGGCCGGCCTCCACCCCCACGAAGCCAAGCGCTGGACGCCGGACCTGGCAGGGTGGCTGGAGCGGGCTCTGCGGGACGACCGGGTGGTCGCGGCCGGCGAGATGGGCCTCGACTACCACTATGACTATTCGCCCCGCGACCAACAGCGGACCGCGTTCGAGGCCCAGCTCGATCTGGCGGCGGCCGCCGGCAAGCCGGCCGTGATCCACGCCCGCGAAGCCGACGACGACATGATCGCCGTACTCCGGAACCATCCCCGGACCACGGCGATCATGCATTCGTTCTCGAGCGGCCTGGCCCTGCTCGACGCCGCGGTGGCCCTGGGCCACTACGTGAGCCTGAGCGGGATGATCACCTTCAAGTCCTGGCGGCTCGACCCGGCCCTCCGGGCGGTTCCCATAAACCGGCTCCTGGTCGAGACCGACGCGCCCTACCTGGCGCCGGTCCCGCACCGAGGCCACCGCAACGAGCCGGCCTGGGTCGTGGAGACGGCCCGCCGGCTCGCGGCGGTGATGGGCGAGGACGAGCAGGCGCTCGCCGCGCGCACCACCGAGAACGCCGTCCGAGTCTTCGGGCGGCGCGTCGCTCCTCACCTCAGAGACAACGGAGGCGACTGACGTTGAGCAACGTTCCTACCGATATCGCGATCGCCCAGGCCGCCCAGCTTCGCCCCATCGCGGACGTCGCGGCGGAGCTGGGCCTGGGACCGGACGAGATCCTGCCCTACGGGCGCTACAAGGCCAAGATCACCCCCGAGGCGATTCGAGCCCGGACACCGCGGGGCCGGCTGGTGCTGGTCACCGGCATCAATCCGACCCCCGCGGGCGAGGGCAAGTCGACCGTGACGGTCGGTCTGGCCCAGGCCTTCCGGCGCCTGGGACGGAAGGTGGTCGTGGCCATCCGCGAGCCGTCGCTCGGGCCGGTGTTCGGGGTCAAGGGCGGGGCCGCCGGCGGCGGGTATGCGCAGGTGGTGCCGATGGACGAGATCAACCTGCACTTCACCGGCGACTTCCACGCCATCACCTCGGCCCACAACCTGTTGTCGGCGATGCTCGACAACCACATCCATCACGGCAACGCCCTGGGCATCGACAGCCGGCGGATCACCTGGCCGCGCACGATGGACATGAACGATCGCGCCCTCCGGTCGATGGTGGTGGGCCTGGGTGGACTGAAGGGCGGGCCCAGCCGCGAGGACCGGTTCGTGATCGTGCCCGGCAGCGAGGTCATGGCCATTCTCTGTCTGGCCGCCGACCTGGCCGACCTGGAAGCTCGGCTGGGCCGAATCGTGGTGGGCTTTACCCGTGAGAAGAAGCCGATCACGGCCAAGGACCTGAAAGCTGCCGGGGCGATGACGCTGCTCCTCAAGGACGCCATCCTCCCCAATCTGGTGCAGACCCTGGAGGGCGGCCCCGCGCTGGTGCACGGCGGACCGTTCGGCAACATCGCCCACGGCTGCAACTCGATCGTCGCGACCAAGCTGGCCCTGTCCCTGGGCGACGTGGTGCTGACGGAAGCCGGGTTTGGCGCCGACCTGGGAGCCGAGAAGTTCCTGGACATCAAGTGCCGGGCCGGCGGGCTCGAGCCCGAGGTCGCGGTGATCGTGGCCACCGTCCGGGCCCTCAAGATGCACGGCGGCATCAAGAAGGATCAGCTCGGGGCGCCGGACGTGGCCGCCTTGAAGCGGGGGATGGTGAACCTGGAACGGCACGTCAAGAACCTCGGCAAGTATGGACTCCCGGTGGTCGTGGCGCTCAACCGGTTCACGGCCGACAGCCAGGAAGAGGTCGACACCGTGCTGTCGGCGGCCCGGGACTGGGGCGTCCGCGCCGCGCTGAGCGACGTCTGGGCCAAGGGCGGGGAAGGCGGCGAGGCTCTCGCCAAGGAGGTCGAGGCCGCCCTGGCGGAAGGCAAGGCGGCCTTCAAGCCGATCTACGACGCCAAGGCGCCCATCAAGGACAAGATCGAGACCGTGGCCCGGGAGATCTACGGCGCCGACGGTGTGGACTACTCGGCCGCCGCCGAGCGGGCGATCAAGCTCTGCGAGTCGATCGGCCTGGGCGAGACCCCGGTATGCATGGCCAAGACTCAGTACTCGTTCAGCGACGATCCGACCAAGCTCGGCGCGCCGAGCGGTTTCCGGATCGCGGTCCGCGACGTCTACCCGTCGGCCGGCGCCGGCTTCGTCGTGGCGCTTGCCGGTGAGATCATGACCATGCCGGGGCTCTCCAAGACCCCGGCCGCCGAGGCCATCCGGGTCTACCCGGACGGCCGTATCGAAGGTCTCTTCTAACCCGAGGATCCGTGATGAGGGACATCCGTTTCGTGGCGACCGACGGCGCCCCCAAGGCGATCGGCCCCTACAGCCAGGCCACCGTCGTGACGGTCGGCGACCAGGAGTTGATCTACACCGCGGGACAGATCGCGCTCGACCCGGCCACGATGGAGGTCGTCGGCGGCGGCGAGGTGGCCGGGCAGACCGAGCAGGTGCTGGCCAATCTCCGGGCGGTCCTCCGCGCCGCCCACTCGGATCTGCACCTGGTCCTCAAGACGACCGTGTTCCTGGCCGACATGGCCGACTTCGGGGCGATGAACGAGGTGTACGCCAAGGCCTTCGGCGACCACCGCCCGGCCCGGTCGACGGTGGCCGCGGCGGGGCTGCCGAAGGGCGTCCGGGTCGAGATCGAGTGCGTGGCGGTCCGGGGGTGAGGTAACGAGGGGGCGGATCGGGCCTGGTGGTCTGGCCGGTCTTCAAAACCGCGACGGGGACGCCTTCGGCGGCCCCGGTGGGTTCGATTCCCACACGCTCCCGCCACTTGGCTCGACCCGGCGTCCGGTCGCCTTCCTCGGGCGCGGTCCCGGGTCTAGCTTTCCCGCCACCTCCGGCGCCGGGCCGGAGGCCGGCCGCCCGGTCGCGGTCGGCGACCCACCGTTAGGCAGGCCCATGGCCCGATTCCGCCCAGCCAGCTCCGTTCCCAGCCCGTGCCGGTCGGCCCGCCGGCTGGGACGCGCGGTGCTGGCGACGGCCCTGCTGGCCGGCGCGGTGGCGGTGCGGCCGGCCCAGGCCCAGCGGGCCCCGGCGACGCCGCCCCCGCGCGCCGCGCCCAGCCCCAGCGACACCCTGTCGATCCTGGCCCGGCCGGTGAAGCCCACCAAGGCCTTCTTCATGTCGCTCGCGGTCCCGGGCTGGGGACAAGCTCGGCTGGACCGGAAGCTCACCGGCGCCCTTTTCGTGGCGTTCGAGGGCATCTCGGTCGGGATGACGATGAAGACCCTTCGGGAGCTCAAGTTCCTGAGCCGGACCAACGCCGATTCCACCCTGCTCGACGCCAAGCGGCAGCAGCGCCAGGATTGGCTGATCCTGCTCGGGTTCAACCACCTGTTCTCCGGCCTCGAGGCCTACGTCTCGAGCCAGCTCCACGCCTTTCCCGCCGACGTCCGGCTCCGGGTCCTGCCCGGCGAGGTGGGCGCCCAGATCTCGGTGCCGTTCCGGATCCGGTGAACCCGGCCCCGGTCGGGATCTTCGATTCCGGGCTCGGCGGCCTGACGGTCGCCGGCGCCATCTACCACGCCCTGCCGAACGAATCGACGGTGTACTTTGGCGGCGCCTGCGCCGCGGTCCGAGCGGCGCCGGGCGCCCCCATCGGCGTGATCGGGACCGCCGGCACCGTGGCGAGCGGCGCCTACGTCCGAGCCATCCAGCGGTTGACGCCCGACCCGGTGGTGGTTCAGCAGGCGTGCCCGCTGTTCGTGCCACTGGTCGAGGAGGGATGGTTCGAGCATCCTGCCACCCGGCTCGTCGCCCAGGAGTACCTGGCGCCCCTGCGGCGAGCCGGAGTACGGTCGCTGGTGCTGGGCTGCACCCACTATCCCCTCCTCGCGCCGCTCCTCGCCGACCTGCTCGGAGCGGAGGTGTCCCTGGTCGACAGCGCGGCCGAAACGGCCTCGGTGCTGGCGTCGCTGCTCGGCGCCCGAGGCGGTGCGGCTCGGCGCCTGAATCAGTCGAAGGACTCGAGCGCGATCGACTCGTCGGTGACGATCGCATAACGGCGGCCCTCGATCCAGGCGCCCGGATTGAGGTACCGGCGGCTGCCGTCCAGGTGGGCGCTCGCGGGGCGGTGGGTGTGGGACATGATCAGGGTGTCGATCGCCGGCTCGCGTTGCATCCGGGCCTCGGCCCACGTTCGCTGCCGGACCTGGGCCCGGTCGAGGACCGAGGGGTCGCGGGTGCTGTCGGCCAGGTGGCGGCTCATCCGATCCACCAGCCAGAGGCCGAAGGTCGGGTGGAGTGCGCGGAAGGCGGCGACCGTGAGCGGATGCGAGGTCACCCGATGCACCACCATCGCGGACCGGTGCTCCTCGCACACGCCGTCACCGTGGAGGGCGAGCACCTCGGAGCGGCCGACGGCGAAGCGCACCTCGCCGGGCGAGAAGGTGATGCCGACGTCCCGGCCCCAAAACGAGTCGCCCCAGCGGTCGTGGTTGCCGCCGGTCATCACGACCGGCAGTTTCCGACCCAGCATCGCGATCGCCGCGGCCGCGAGGAACCCGGTGCGGGGCACCACCCGGCGGTACGAGAACCAGAAGTCGAAGAGATCGCCGTTGACGAGCAGACAGTCGCCCAGCGACGGGACCTGGTCGAGGAATTGGAGCAGGGCCGCGTCGTTGTCCGGCGACGCGGCACCGAGGTGGGCGTCGGAGACCACCACGAGTTGGTGTCCGAGCATCGCCCGAAGATAGGGAGGCACACAATCGCATGGAAGCGACCGGCCACGACATCTCCGAGATCCACCATCGCGTCAACTACAGCGAGATCGACGCGATGGGGGTGGTGTACCACGCCCGCTACCTGGTCTGGCTGGACGTGGCACGGACCGAGCACCTCCGGCGGACCGGGGTGAGCTACGCCGAGCTGGAGGCGCGGGGCTACCGGCTGGCCGTGGGCGAGGCGCGGATCCGGTATCGCCAGCCGGCCCGGTACGACGACCCCGTCAGGGTCCGCTGCTGGGTCACCGATCTCGCGTCGCGCCGGGTGAGCTTCGGCTACGCCGTCGAGCACGCGGAGACCGGGAAGCTCTTGGTAACGGCCGAGACCAGCCTAATGGTGCTGGACGAGCGCTTTCGATGGGCCCGGCTCCCGCCAGAGGTCGCGGAGCGGCTCTCACCTCGGCCCGCTCGGTAGGGTCCGGAACCGGACCCTTCCGACTCGCTCCGCGTCCCTGACAAAGCCGGGGGCCCCCGCTATCATCCACTCGATGCGCCGCCCCCTCGGATTTCTCGTGCTCGGACTGGCCGGATGTGGTGCCGGGGGAAGCATTTCCGTGCCCCTGCCCAAGGCCTTCACCCCCGCCAGCGTGGCCGATGCGCGCTCCTGGGCGGCCGGAACGCTGCCGGCCGAGGCCCGCGAGATCCGCTTCCGGTGGCAGTTCCGGGACGACCAGGGAGCGGCCGGTGGCCGGGGCCGGGTCCGCCTGGCCCTCCCCGACTCGGCCCGCCTGGACGTGGCCGGCCCGCTGGGCTCGGGCCGGGCGGCCGCTTTCGTGTCGGGCGACACGGCGCTCTGGGCCGAGCCCGAGAAGGACGTCAAGAAGCTGGTGCCCAACTACCCGCTCTTCTGGGCCCTGCTGGGGATCGTCCGGACGCCGGACGAGCAGACCGAGGTGGGCTCCTTCACCGACCCCGGCACCGTCGGCTGGCGGTTCGTGCACGGGGGGGACACCGTGGACTACGTCCGGGTCAGCGGCTCGCCGGCCCGGCTCTACGCCGAGGTGCGCGAGGGCGGCAAGATCGTGGGCACCGTGGAAACGCGCTTCGCTCCCGACGGGCAGCCGGCCACCGCGCGGTTGGTGGTGCCGTCGGCGCCGGCCCGCCTCGACGTCACCTTCTACTCCAACCTGAAGGCCAAGCCGTTTGCGCCGGATACCTGGACTCCTCCCGAGCCTTAGCGCGCTGACGCTCGCGGGTTGCCTCTACGGCTTCGGCGGGGGGACCGGCTTCCCCCCGCACATCAAGACCGTGGCGGTGCTGCCGTTCGACAACCTGACGTCGGAGGCCAGCCTGACCAGCGAGATCAACCGCGCCGTGCGCGAGGCGGTCGAGGGTCGGCTCGGGCTCCGGGCCGCCGGCGAGTCCCAGGCCGACGCCATCGTGAAGGGCACCATCCAGCGCTACGATCCGGACATCCCGGTCGCCTTCACCGGCACCCAGTCGCAAAACGTCAACGTCAGCCGCAAGAAGCTCCAGATCGTGGTCCAGGTGCAGATCATCGATCAGGCCAACAACAAGATCCTCTGGGAGAAGCAGGGCCTCACGGTCGAGGGAGATTACACCAACAACGAGTCCGACGGTCGCAAGCAGGCCATCGAGCGGCTCATCACCAACATCGTCGACGGAGCCCAATCGCAATGGTGAAACGGAACGCCCGCCGCGGCGCGAGCACCGGCGGCTGCCTGCTCTCGTTGGTGGTCATGATGGTGGTTCTCTACTACGGCATCAACCTGGGTCGGGTCTGGTGGCGCTACTTCGAGATCCAGGACCGGATGAAGATGGCCGCCCGCTACTCGCAGAATCAGTCCGACGCGCAGATCCAGGCCCAGCTCAAGGCCGACGCGCTCGACATTGGGCTCCCTCGCGACGCCGCCCGCTTCCGGCTGGCCCGGGTCGCCCATCCGCCCTCGATCACGATCACGACCGAGTATCACGAGAGCATCGACCTCCCGCTCCTCAAGAAGACCCTGACCTTCCGGCCGAAGGTCTACCAAAGCTTCGCGAATTGAGCGCCGTCGAGACCGCGAGTCGGATCCGCTCGGTGGCCGCGGCCGTTCGCTGGCGGGAGATGCTGGTGGCGCCGGTGGTCTTCACGAACGGGGTGTTCGACCTCCTCCACCGGGGCCACGTGGAGTACCTCGAGGCCGCCCGGGCCGAAGGCAGCCACCTCGTGGTCGGCGTCAACGACGACGCCTCGGCCCGCCGGCTGGGCAAGGGAGCCGGACGGCCGCTCGTGGCAGCGGCCGACCGGGCCCGGGTCGTGGCCGCGCTGGCCGCCGTCGACTGCGTAGTGCTCTTCGACGAGCCGACCCCCCGCAGCCTGATCGAGGCGCTCCGTCCCGACGTGCTGGTCAAGGGCGGCGACTACACCCGCGACACCGTGGTCGGCGCCGACTTCGTCGAATCCCGGGGCGGACGGGTCGTGATCGTCCCGCTCGTCCCCCGTCAATCGACCACCCATCTCGTGGAGCGGATCCGTGCCTCGAGCTGATGGACGCACCGCTGACGCGCTCCGCCCCGTGGTGCTGGAGCGGAACGCCAACCCCTACGCCGAAGGGTCCTGCCTCACCCGGTTCGGCGGCACCCTGGTGCACTGTACCGCGTCGGTCGAGGAGGGCGTGCCGCCCTTCCGCCGGGGCTCGGGGCAGGGCTGGGTCACCGCCGAGTACGCCATGCTTCCTCGGGCCACCTCCGAACGCACCAACCGGGAGCGCCACGGACCGGGCGGGCGGAGCCAGGAGATCCAGCGCTTGATCGGCCGCTCGCTCCGCGCGGCGATCGGCAACTGGGCCTTTGGCGAGTATACCGTCAAGATCGACTGCGACGTGCTGATGGCCGACGGCGGCACCCGCACGGCGAGCATCACGGGCGGTTGTGTCGCCTTGGCGGACGCTCTGGCCTGGCTGGCGGAGCGGACCGGCCAGCCCGGCGCGTTCGGCCAGCTGGTTGCAGCGGTGTCGGTCGGGATGGTCGAGGGCCAGCCGGTGGTCGACCTCGCCTACGTCGAGGACAAGGATGCCGAGGTCGACGCCAACGTGGTAATGCGCACCCCGGGCGAATTCATCGAGGTGCAGGGCACCGGCGAGAACGGGGCCTTTTCGCGGGCCCAACTCGACCGGATGCTCGACCTGGCCGGCCAGGGGATCGATCAGCTCTTCGCGGTGCAACGAAAGGCGCTGGGTTGGTGAAGCTCCTGGTCGCGACCCGAAGTCCGGGCAAGCAGCGCGAGATCCGCCGCCTCCTGGCCGACGCGCCGTTCGAGATCGTCTTCCCGGACGAGGTGAGCGCCCCGGAGACGCCGGTCGAGACGACGCTCGAGCTCCACGACTCGTTCGCCGCCAACGCCCGGGCCAAGGCCGAGCACTTCGCCCGGCTGACCGGGCTCCCCACCGTGGCCGACGACAGCGGGCTCGAGGTCTTCAGTCTGGGCGGCGAGCCCGGGGTCCGCTCCAAACGCTGGGCCAACGCCACCGGCGGCGCCGCCGCGATTGACGCGGCCAACAACGCCTATCTCCTCCAGCGGCTGGCTGGGGCCACCGACGCCCGCCGGCGGGCCCGGTACCGCTCGGCGCTGGTGCTGCTCCGTCATCGCCACGCGCTGCCCGAGACCTTCGAAGGCACCTGCACCGGGATCATCACCACCGAGCCCCGGGGCGAGGCCGGCTTCGGCTACGACCCGTACTTTCTGAGTGACGACCTGGGCAAGACCTTCGGCGAGGCCACCGACGACGAGAAGGACCGGGTGAGCCACCGCGGCCACGCCGTCCGGGCCCTCCTCGCCGCGCTCGCCAACCATCCACTCGAGTCCTGAACCGGCCCATGTCCCTGATTCCCGAGAACCGCCTCCGCCGGCGGCTGGCCGACGGCCAGCTCGCCGTCGGGACCATGATCGGCGAGCTCCGCCAGATGTCCGTGATCCAGGCCCTGCTCAACGCCGGCCTCGACTGGGTGATCCTCGACAACGAGCACGGCTCGTTCAACCCCGAGACCCTGGCCGACTTGAGCCGGACCGGCCGAGCCCTCGGAGTCACCCCGATCGTCCGGGTCCCGGTCCTGGCCTATCAGTACATCGCCCAGGTGCTCGACGGCGGCGCGCAGGGGGTGATGCTGCCCCGGGTGACCTCGCCGCTCCAGGTGCGGGAGGCGATCGCCGCCGTGAAGTACCCCCCGGAGGGTGCCCGTGGTTCGGCCCTCGGCCGGGGACACACCGAGTTCAAGAGCGGTGACGTGACGGCCGCGATGGCCGACTCCAATCGGGAGACCTTCGTCATCGTCCAGATCGAGACCCGCGAAGCGCTCGACCGGCTGGACGAGATCCTGATCGAGCCGGGCGTCGACGCCGCCCTGATCGGCCCCAACGATCTGGCCATTGCCTTGGGCGTGGCCGGGAAGATGCGCGACCCCGTGCTGGAGCAAGCCATCGAGCGGACGCTCGACGCCTGCCGCCGGCACGGGGTCGTTCCCGCGATCCACACCAACGACGTTCAGCTCACCGCCGAGTGGGCCCGCCGCGGGATGCGGCTGGTGAGCATCTCCAGCGACATGGGCTTCCTCACCAGCGCCGCCGCCCAGGCCGCCCGCACCATCAGGGGCGACTGACCCGGATCCCGAGCGAGTCCTTCCCGTTCCAGAGCGTCATCGCCCCGCCCATCCGGCGGAATACCAGGTCGTGACCGGTATTCGCGACCACGTCGTCGGTCATGGCGTAGCTGGAGTCGTTCCGAGGGACCAAGGCCATCTCGGCCCCGTCGAAGTCCGAAAAGAGCGAGTCGGTCCGGCGGTAGACCCGGACGTCGCCGACCCGGGTGTCGTAGACGCCTAGGAGGCCGTCGAGTACCGCCGGAGCGACGACCGCCGCCTCGAACGAGGGCGGGGTCGGCACGGTCCGCTCGGCCAGGGGCGTCGCCGAGTCGCCGGCCAACGCCGCGACGAGGTTGCCGATCACCGGTGCGAAGCCATAGTCCTCGCGGGTCATGAAGACCGCGAGCCCGAGATGCTGCTCGGGCATCAACATCCAGAGATCGGCCATGCTGTTCACCGACCCGGCCTTCTGGACAACCTTGGTGCCGTTCCGGTCGAAGATCTCCCAGCCCAAGCCGTACTTGGTCGGCCCGCCCAGCTCGCTCTCCGCGTCGGCCTGGGGCCGGAACATCTCGTCCACCTGGGCCTTGGGGAGGAGCTGGCCGCCCTCGGGATTGGTGCCGCCGTCCAGGAGCGTGATCAGCAGGTGGCCGACGTCCAGCGGTGTCGACGCCACCATGCCGGCCGGCCCGTACGCCCGGGTCACGGAAGGGCGGTGGGGAATGTTGGCTCGGCTCCGGCCCTCGACGAATCCCTGGGCCACGTCCGAAAGCTCCCAGAACCGGAGGGTGGTGCGCCGCATCCCGGCCGGCGCGAAGACCTCCCGGGCCATGAAGTCCTCGATCGGCTCACCCGCGACTCGCTGGACGACGTACCCCGCCAGGGCCCAGCCCCGGTTCGAGTAGGCATAGCCCTCGCCGGGCGCGAAGAGCAGGGGCATGGTCGCCGCGGCGTGCGCGAGCCGGCTCAGGGCACTGTCGTCCTGCACCGGTGGGTCCCGGTAGGCCGGCCCCGAGAAGCCGACCGCCATCCCCGACCGGTTGGTCAGGAGGTGGCGGAGGGTGATCGCCTGGCCGCGGGGATCCTTGAAGTGGAGGTCCGGAACGTACCGCACGATCGGGGTATCGAGCGCCACCTTGTTCGCCGCCACCAGCCGAAGCACGGCCATGGCGGTCAGCGGCTTGCTGGTCGAGCCGATCACGAAGTGGGTCGTGTCGGTGAACGGGACCTGGCCGGCCGAGTCGGCGTGGCCATAGCCCTGGGCGAAGATCACACTGTCGTTCCGGACGACCACCAGCGCCGCGGCCGGCATGTCGCGCCGGGCGACGGCATCCTTCATGACCTGATCGAGCTGGGTCGTGAGCGGGTCCGCGGGCGGCTTGGGCGACTGGCAGGCGGACGCGAGGGTGGCGGCCAGGAGGAGCAGCGGGGCACGAATCGGAGTCATGGGCGGCCTCAGAGGCTCGGCCGGGGCCGAGCGGCGTCGAAAGGGAGCGGGGCGGTAGATTGAAGGCGGCGCGCACCGCCTGGGTCTGGCGCGAGTCATGAGACCATCGGAGAAGACCGGGTGAAAATAACATACGTTGTTTTAATTCGCGACCCCCGCGCGAGGGCGCCGTGGCGCGGGTAGCCGGCCGGTCCTACAGCCGGGAGGACGTGGCCCAGGCTGCCTGGCGGGTCATCGTCCGGGACGGCCTCCACCGCACCAGCGTCCGGGCCATCGCCCGGGAGCTCGACGCCACGACCGGCGTCGTCACCTACTATTTCCGGAACAAGACCGACCTCCTCCACTTCGCGATGGACCGCCTGACCAACGCGATCGGCCGGGAGATCGAGGCAGCGGTGGAAGGCGCCACCGGGGTCGAGCGGATCCGGCGGACCTTCGGCGTCACCCTGCCGCTGGGCCCGCGGCAAATCACCGGCTGGCGGATCTGGGTCGCCTTCCTCGGCTTGGCGCAGAGCAGCCGGCGGCTCCGGGAGGAGCACCAGCGGCGCCTCCAGATCCTGAGCGACCGGGTGGCGGCCGATCTCGAGCAGCTTCAGGCCGACGGTCTCCTGCCGGCCGAGGTCGACCCCAGAGTGGAGGCCGATGCCCTGATCGCCGTTGCCGACGGGATCGGGCTGGGCTATCTGCTTCGGCCCAAGCTCTTTCCACCCGAACGGCAGCTCGAGATCCTGAACGGCTATCTGTCCACCCGACTGGCCGAGCCGCGACCCGCGGCCGGCTGAGCCGACTCGCCGACCGGGAGAGACCCATGCGACCGATGCTGACGATGCTCGCCCTCGCCCTGGCCGCGCCGCTCGCGGCGCAGTCCATCACCGTGGGCACGGCCACCGCGGCCCGGGGTCGGGCCGCCTATGGCGCGATCGTGGTGCCCCCGGGGCCCGACTCCGGGATCTCGATGCCGGTGGCGGTCCTGAACGGGGCCGCCCCGGGCCCGGTGGTGGCGCTGGTGGCCGGGAGCCACGGCACGGAGTACACCTCGATCGTCGCTCTGACCCGGCTCCTGCCGCGGCTCGACCCGGCCCGCCTCAGGGGAACCGTGATCGTCACCCCGCTCCTCAACGTGGCCTCGTTTCGGGAGATGACGCCGCACCTCAATCCGGTCGACGGGAAGAGCATGAACCGGATCTACCCGGGCCGGCTCGACGGCACCCAGACCGAGCGAGCTCTGGCGCTGATGGCCCGCGAGGTGGTTCGCCAGGCCGACGTGATCGTCGATCTCCACGGCGGCGACCTCGACGAGGACCTCCGCCCCTACAGCTACTGGTTCCGGGGTGGGAACCCGGCGCAGGACTCGGCCTCGTACCGGCTGGCCTTGGCGTTCGGCCTCGACCACATCATCGTGGCCGACATGGACCTCGACGATCCGGCCACGCGGGGCAACCTGGGCGGCTACGCGCTGTCGCTCGGCAAGACGGTGCTGGTGGCCGAGGCCGGCCATGCGGGCACCGTCACGGAGGACGACCTGGCCCTGTTGGACGAGGGGCTCCTCAACCTGCTCGGAGCGCTCGGGCTGATCGACCGGCCGGTGACGCCGGTCGCGCATCCCGTCTGGCTCGACGCCGGCGCCCGGCTCGCGGCCGAGGGCGACGGGATGTTCGAGGCGGCAGTGGGGAGAGGCACCTATGTCAACCAGGGCATGACCGTCGGCTGGCTCACCGACTGGCTGGGCCGGGACCGGCGGCCGGTACAGGCTCCGGCCACCGGCGTCGTCACCTTCATCCGCGCGGTGCCCTCGGTGTGGAAGGGCGCGACCCTCGTGAACGTGGGCCGGGTGCTCGACACCCCGCCGCCCTACCATCGGCCCCGTCGCTAGGATCCCGATTCGAAGTGCCTCTTCATGCAAGAGGCGACGATCCACCACCGACCCCTCGACGAGTGGTCTACATAGTTGGGCCGCAACGGGTTGTGCCCCGTGCTCAGGCCCGGCCTGCCCCTTGCACCTTCCTGCACCGATACCGACGCAGTCATCCGACTCCCTCGAACGAGGTGCAATGGCTGGCATCCGGCGGCCGACCGCCGCACAGTCCACGTTGCTGGAGCGACGCTTGCTGGGTTCCCGGTTCGGGCGCCGGCTGCTACTCCTCTTCGTGGGCTGCGCCCTGGTGCCGACCTGTGCCGTCGCCCTCCTGACCTTTCATAGCGTCCGCGGTCAGCTCGCCGAACAGAGTTGGGAGCGGCTGAACACCCTGTCGAGCGCCGTGGGCCGGAGCATCTACGAGCGGCTCAACCTGCTCGAGAGCGACCTCCGGAACAGCGCGCCCGACCTGATGGAGTGCTTGGCCTCGGACACGGCCTCGGGCGGGACCTGCGGCGCCGACCTGGCGTACGGGGTCGACGGGCTGGCCTGGGTGCCGGAGGGCGACGCCCCCGTCGGGCTCTTCGGCGGCGGGCGGGCAACCGGCGGCCTGGCCGGCGTGTCCCTGCCGGCCCTGGCGCCGGGCCAGAGCACCATCATCGTCGGCCGGTCCGCCGGGGCGGCGGCGACCCTCCTGCTCGTGCATCGCCCAGCCAACGCGAAGGCGCGCGGCCGACTGGTCGCGACGCTGGTGCCGACCTACCTCCTGGGGATGGGTGACGTCGACGCCCTGCCGCCCACCGTGGCACCCGTGCTCTGGGACCCGAGCCACGGCGTGGTGATCGGCTCGGCGCCGGATTCGCTCGAGGTGGCCCCCGAGGTAACCCGGGAGATGGCCCACTCCGCCACCGGTTCGTTCGAATGGGGTTCCTGGCACGATTCCTATCTCGCGACCTACTGGGAGCTGCCCCAGACCCGGCGGTTCGACCTGCCGTCCTGGTACGTCATCTTGAGCGAGAGCAAGGCCGACGTGGTGGCCCCGTCGGTCGGCTTCGCCCGGGCGTTCCCGCTGGTACTGGCCCTCTCGCTGGTCGCGGTGCTGATCCTGGGGGCGACCCAGATTCGCCGGAGCCTGATCCCGCTCGAAGCCCTCCGCCACGGGACCCGGCGGATCGCCGAGCGGGAGTTCGATACCCGGGTGACCATCACCAGCGGCGACGAGATCGAAGAGCTGGCCAGCGCGTTCAACGCCATGGCGACGCAGCTGGGGCGCCAGTTCAGCGCGCTCACCACCGCCGCGGAGATCGACCGGGCGGTCCTCTCCGCGATGGATACCGGCGCGATCGTCGAGACCGTCCTGAGCCGGGTGCCGTCGGTCTGCCCCTGCCGGACCCTGGCGGTCACCTTGCTGGATCACCAGGGCAACGCGGCGACCACCTGGCTGGAGACCGGGCTCGGTGGCGGAAAACGGGCCGTGGCCACCGCGACCGTCACGACGGCCGACACCCGGCTCCTGCGGGAGCACCGCGAGTGTCTGGTGTTCGGGACGGACGGGCGCCCGCTCCCGGACTATGTGTCCCGGGTCGGCTGCTCCCCCGGCGAATCGATCGAGGTGTTCCCGCTCTTCTTCGGCGAGGAGCTCCTCGGCGCGTTGGCGGTCGGTGGGCGCCGGGCCGTCGTCGGCGCCGCCGCCGGCGAGGAGCTGCTCCAGCTCCGCCGCCTGGCCGACCAGGTGGCCGTGGCGCTCTCCAACGCCCGGATGGTCGAGCAGGTCCGGTTCATGGCGTTCTACGACAGCCTCACCAGCCTGCCCAACCGGGTGCTCCACAAACAGCGGCTGAACGAAGCCCTGGTCCGGGCCCGCCGGTTGCACCGGCTGGTCGCCGTCTGCTTCCTCGACCTCGATCACTTCAGCCGGATCAACGACACCCTGGGCCACGACCTCGGCGACCGGCTGGTGCAGGACGTGGCTACCCGGCTCCTGGCCTCCTGCCGCGAGGGCGACAGCATCGCCCGGTTGGGCGGGGGCGACGAGCAGGGGGTGGACGTCGCCCGCCTCGGCGGCGACGAGTTCACCATCATTCTGCCCGACATCGGCGAGCCGCAGGACGCCGCCCGGGTGGCCCGGCGGATCCTCGAGACGTTCGATCGTCCCTTCCGGCTCGGTACTCAGGAGGTGTTCGTCTCGGCCAGCGTCGGGATCGCCATCTACCCCTTCGATGGTGGCGACGTGGACGACCTCCTCAAGAACGCCGACGTGGCGATGTACCACGCCAAGGAGCAGGGCCGGAACACCTACCGACTCTTCTCCGCCTCGATGAACGCCGAGGCGGTGGCTCGGATGCGGATGGAGCAGCAGCTTCGCCGGGCCGTCGAGGCGAACGATTTCACCATGTGGTACCAGCCGATCCTGGACCTCCGGAGCCGTGAGGTCGTCGGCGCGGAGGCCCTCATCCGGTGGACCCACAAGGAGCGGGGGCTGGTCTCACCCGGCGAGTTCATGGCCATCTCGGAGGAGAGCGGCCTGATCGTGCCGCTGGGCGAGTGGATCCTCCGGACGGTCTGCGCCCAGGCGAAGGCCTGGCAAGACGAGGGACTCGGCCAGCTCCGGATGGCGATCAACCTCTCGGCCCGCCAGCTCCGGGACGACGGGTTCGCTCAGCTGGTCCACAGCGTCCTCGAGGAGACCGGGCTGGCGCCGTCCTCGCTGGTGCTCGAGCTGACCGAGAGCATGCTGATGGACCCGACCGGCCAGTTGGCCGACACCCTCAACGCGCTGGCCCGGATGGGCGTCGGCCTGGCGATCGACGACTTCGGGACCGGGTACTCCTCCCTCAGCTACCTCAAACACTTCCCGGTTGGGTCGCTCAAGATCGACCGGTCGTTCGTCCGCGACGTCACCACCAACCCCGACGACGCCGCCATCACCACCGCCGTGATCGCGCTGGCCCGGGCGCTCAACTTGTCCGTGGTGGCCGAGGGCGTGGAGACCCGGGAGCAGGCGGCTTTCCTCCAGGCCCAGGGCTGTGAGATGGCGCAGGGGTACCTGATCGGGCGGCCGGCGGATGCCGAGGCATTCGGGGCGTCGCTCCGGACCGGGCGGAGCCGGGCGGACCTGGTGCCGGCGGCCTGAGGCGGGGCGCCCTCAAACGGTCGACGGGCGGGATTTGAGGCTGGGTTGACGGTCCGGTCCGAGTCTGGAACGTCCGTCGGCCGGTGGGGAGCGGGACGCCCTCGCCTCGAGTGCCGCTCACGCCAGGAGCGCTCCATGCCCCGATCACTCAGGTCGCCCCGCGGTCTCGCGCCGAGCTCCCTCGCGCTGATGCTCGCGCTGGTCGCCTGCCAGACCGGTCCCGAACCGGACCTCAGGGTGCTCAGTGTTCCCGGAGCCGCCGACACGGTCGTCCTCTCCCACGGCTACCTGGCCCGAGCTCTCGACGACCCGGCGGCGTGCCGTTCGCCCGATGCGGGGCATGGCCTTTGGGCCCAGCCGCCCCGGGCGACTCAGATCGGCAAGGCCGAGATCATGGCGGACGGGCGGGTGGCGTTCGCGGACCAGGTGTCCGGTCGGGTGCGGCTGATCGCTCCCGACGGACAGGAGCGGGCAGCGTTAGGCGGCCGAGGTCAAGGCCCGGGGGAGTTCACTCCGTATATCCTGATCGGGCGCTGGGCCGGCGACACGATCGCCGTGTTCGATGGACCGAGCGCTCGGATCTCGCTGTTCACCGAACGGGGATACGCCAGGACCTGGCGCACCGGTGACGTCGCCGGACTCGCCGGGAGCGGCTTCATGGGGCGCTTCCCGGACGGATCGACCCTCTTCTTGATCGGCGTGGACGCCGGCCATCCGCCCAAGGAGGCGCGGGTGATCCGGACCGGCATTCCAGGGCCGGAGTGGTACCCGGTGGTGTTCCGCGGCCGGTGGGGCAGCATGATGGTGAATCTGGGGCGCCTCACCCTCGCCGGTCTGGTGGGTGACGAGATCGTGGTCCAGGACGACGCCCGGCCGAGGGTGGAGATCCTCGACTCTCGCGGGCGGACGGTTCCTCGTGCACTTCACGACCACGGGGCGACCCGACCGGTGCTACGCCGCGCCGGCCGAGCTCAAGACCATCGCCTACGCCCCGGACCGGATCGTCACGGTGGCCCAAACCGAGGAGGGCGATGTCGTCAACGTCGAGCGAACGGTCGCATATCCAGCCCGCTGAACAGGCAGCCGGTCCGTTTGGCGGGGTGGCTGCCCCGGACTATCTTGGGGCACCGAATCCGAACGGGGCGTAGCGCAGCCCGGTAGCGCGCCTGCCTTGGGCGCAGGAGGTCCCGGGTTCAAATCCCGGCGCCCCGATTGGTACGCCACGACTCACGCCCCTCGGCCGTCAGGCCGGGGGGCGTGGTCACAATGGCGGTCACAAGCACGCCTGCGCCCGGTGCTGCCTGATGGGAACCTCGGTGGCCCGCCTCACCGTTCGCCCCTCGCTAGAAGCGCAGGGCGGCCAGGTACCAGTTGACGACAGTGGCGCTTCCGTGGTGCCGCCAGCCGGTGAAGTCCGAATACTGTGCCCGATAGTACCGGACCAGGGGAGTGCCGGGTGAGAGTGCCGGGCTCGGGTTCAGCTCGACCCGTACGACCGCGTTGTTCAAGGGGCCGCGGACCGCGAGCGAGCGAATGGTGACGGTGGTGGCCTGTTCGACGGCGGCGCCGCGCTCGGCCAGGGAGGTCGACGTGTCCGCAACGATGGGCCGGATCAGCTCGCCCTGGACCCAGCGCTCCAGCGCGGCCCGGCCCTGAGTGCCGAGGCGGGCGCGTGCGGTCATGACCCGGGCGCCCACCACGCCGGCCAGCAGGACCACCAGTGCCACGGCCTTCGTTCCGGAGAACCTCACGGTCGTTGTCGCCATCTCGCCTCCCGCCGTCAGAGGTGTCCACGCCGGCGCAGGACGCCTGCGGAGCCTGCATCGGGTTCACAACGGGGCCCGGCGTGAAGTTTGGCGCTCGATCTGTGGCGAGACTCATGCCATGATGAGCGTTGGGCAGGCGATCCATGCTGCCCGGCTTCCGCCCGACACCTCGAGGAAGCGACCCGGCGGCGATCGGACCGCCCCGCGCCTTGCGCCCTCGGTCGTGCGATTCCAACTTGAGGCGCCCGCTCAGCCAGCTTCCCCCAGCGGAGGTTCCGTGCCCACGACCGGCGCTCAGATCCAGCCGCGCAGTCGATACTCGACCCAGGCCAGGCGTTCGTACAGCCAGAGGCCGAACGCGACCACCCGGTCGTGGGCGTGTGGCTGCGATGCCAGGGCGGCGCTCCGGTCGGCGCTCGGATGACAGATCACCTCGAAGCCGACCTTCTCGAACGCCGCGCACGCCCGGGACGAATGGCTCGGCGAGGTGACGACCACTACTCGCGTCCAGCCCAGCTCGCGGCCCAGCGCCGCCGCCCGGACGGCCTCCAGACGGGTGGAGCCTACTGGGTCGAGGATGTGGAGCTCGGGGGACATACCGGCCACGCTCAGGAGAAAGCGCTGGTCGGTGTCCGAGGTCACCGTGTCGCGGCCGACGACCGCGCGGACGCGGCTCAGCACCAGACGAGTGGAGACGCTGTCCCGGAGGAGATGGATCGCCTCGAGCACGCGGTCGGTGGCCGCGGGACCGAGGGTCCCGTCACCGGTGACCGAGCCCGCCAGGGCAACGATCGCGTCGACCGGTTGGGCGGGCAGTGGGTCGCTCCGGACCAGCCCGTGCTCCAACCGTCCGAGCGGCGGACAGGCGCTGACCAGGAGAATCGTCGCGAAGACCACCGCGGCCAGCCCCCTGATCCATCGCGTCAGGCCGAGATAGCCCAGCACCGCTCCCAGGAGGCCCACGCCGGCGATGGCGTTCAGGCCCACGATCCCCATCACGTCGTCCAGTCCCAGGACCGAGGCTCCCAGCCAGGCCAAGCCCAGCAGGACCGCACCCCAGAGCGCCTGGCTCAGCCGGTCGCGTCCCGAGATCGGTGGTTGGTTTGATGCGCGTCGCACTCTTCGCTACCTGTGTGGTTGATCAGCTGGCGCCCGACATCGGGCTGGCCGTTCTGAGCGTGCTCGAGCGGCACGGCGCCAAGGCGGCTTTTCCCCGAAGCCAGACCTGCTGTGGGCAGCCGTTCTTCAACGCCGGCTACCGGGACGAAGCCCGCCGGTTGGCCCGGGCCACGGTGGCGGTCCTCGACCCGTACGAGGCGGTCGTGGTTCCCTCCGGATCCTGCGCCGCGATGATCCGGCTGCACTACGGCGAGCTGTTTTCGCCCGACGACCCGATCCAGGCGGCCGTCCGACGGGTGGCCGGGAAGACCTGGGAGTTTAGCGAGTTCCTGACCGACGTGCTCGGGGTAACGATCGACGCGACGGCCGCGAAACGGATGGTCACGTTTCATGACGGATGTCACTCCTTACGTGAGCTTGGCGTCCGTAACCAACCACGCCACTTACTGAAAGGCGTGCGCGGCTGTCAGGTCGTCGAGATGGACCCCGCCGACCGATGCTGCGGCTTCGGCGGTTCCTTCTCGGTGACCTTCGACGCCATCTCCGCCTCCATGGCGGCTGAGAAAGCCGACCGGATCGTGGCCACCGGCGCCGACGCCGTGGTCTCCTGCGACCCCTCGTGCCTCCTCCAGATCAAGGGTGTGCTGGCCCGTCGAGGTCTCGACGTACAGGTCCTCCACCTCGCCCAGGTGCTGGCCGAAGCGGAGGGGCCATGAGCCGGGATCAGTTCCATGAGCTGGCCGACGAGGCGCTGGCCACGCCATCGCTCCAGGCCGTCCTCCAGGGGACCACGGATCGCTTCGTCCAGGCCCGTCTGGGCGCCGCCCGCGAGGTCGACGACTGGAACGCGCTCCGGGACCAGGGCCGGGCCGCCCGCCAGACGGCGGTCGATGGCCTCGATCGGCACCTGGAGGAGCTGGAACGCCAGGTGGTGGCCCGGGGCGGGAACGTGTTCTGGGCCTCGACCGGCGAGGAGGCGGCTCGCTACGTGGTGGAGCTGGCCCAGGCTCGCGGGGTGAGCCTCGCCGTCAAGAGCAAGTCGATGGCGACCGAGGAGATCCACCTCAACCAGGCGCTGGAGGCGGCCGGCATCACCCCGGTCGAGACCGACCTGGGCGAGTTCATCATCCAGCTGGCCCACGAGCATCCCTCGCACTTCCTGGCGCCCGCGATCCACTACTCTCGCCAGAAGGTGGCCGACCTCTTCGAGCGGACCCTGGGTGTGCCCCGGACCGACGATCCCACCCAGCTCACCGCCATCGCCCGCCGCGTCCTCCGAGCCCGCTTCCGGGCGGCCACCATGGGTGTGAGCGGCGCCAACTTCGCGGTGGCCGAGACGGGCACCCTGGTGATCATCGAGAACGAGGGCAATGCTCGGCTGACCACCTCTTGGCCTCGGCTGCACGTGGCGGTCATGGGCATCGAGAAGGTGATTCCCCGGTTTGCCGATCTCGACCCGCTGCTCCGGCTGCTGCCCCGGAGCGCGACCGGCCAGCGGCTCTCGAGCTACGTCAGCCTGCTCAACGGCCCTCGCCGCCCCGGCGAGGTGGACGGGCCCGAGGAGTTCCACTTGGTGCTGCTCGACAACGGGCGGTCGGGCGTCCTGGAGGACCCGGAGTCCCGGGAATCGCTGCTCTGCATTCGCTGCGCGGCGTGCCTTGCCGTCTGTCCCGTCTACCGTCGAGCCGGGGGCCACGCCTACGGCTGGGTGTATCAGGGGCCGATCGGCTCGGTGCTCACCCCGCTGCTGCTGGGCGAGGCCAAGGCGCCCACGCTCCCCTTCGCTTCGTCGCTCTGCGGGGCGTGCCGCGACGCCTGTCCGGTCCGGATCGACATCCCCAGGATGCTGGTCCACCTGCGGGGTCACATCACCGAGCGGGTCAAGAAGCCGGCCTCGCCGTTCACCGCCGCCGCCGTCGCCGTCGCCGCCTGGGTCATGGCCTCGCCCGGGCGGTTCCGGCTGGCCGGGCGGGCCGGCTACTGGGCCGCGCGGCTGCTCGGTCGCCGAGGCCTGGCAGCGCTTCCCGGACCCGGGAAATCATGGGCCCGGGCCCGCGAGCTCCCGCTCCCGGCCCGACGCCCGCTCCGCGACCTGGTGGAGGGCGAATGAGCCGCGACGCCATCCTGGCTCGGATCCGCTCGGCCCTGGCCCAGCCGACGCCTCACCACCCGTCCCGCCCGGCCCCGGTCGTCGACCGGCTGCCGCCCCCGACGGGTTCGCTGGTGGAGCGCTTTGCCGAACGGTTCCGGGGCCTCGGGGGCCACTGGCACCAGGCCGCCTCCGGCGAGGCATTGGCCGCGACCGTGGCGGGCCTGGTGCCGGCGGAGGCTCCGGGAACGGTGTGGGTCGCTCGGGATCAGGCGGGCTGGCTCGACCGGCTCGACCTGGCGGCCCATCTCGAGGCTCGGGGAGTCCGGGTTCCCCGGCGCTGGGCCGACATCGACGACCCCGACCAGGTCCCGGTGGCGGTGACCGGCGTGACGGTGGCGATCGCCGAGTCGGGTACCCTGGGGCTGGTGTCCGAGCCGGAGCAGGGAAGGTTGGCGAGCGTGGTCACACCGGTGCACGTGGCCGTCCTGGCCGCCGACCAGCTGGTCGCCACGCTGAGCGAGGCCCTGGCCCGATTCGATCCGTTGTTGCGGGAGGGCAAGTCGAGCGCCGCGATCCTGATCACCGGCCCGAGCCGGACCGCCGACATCGAGGGCCAGCTCGTGGTGGGGGTCCACGGGCCGGGCGAGATCCACTGCGTCCTGGTGGGGGAGTGAACTCCGCGGGCCCGCCGAGGGACCGCCCCGCGGGCCGACGCTACGATACGGCCGCGACGCTCCGCTCGGACGCCGCCCCGAACACATGGCCGACGGTACTGAGCCGGTAACCCGCCCAGAGCAGGCAGAGTCCCAGGAACTCCGTTACGTACAGCACCTCAACGTGGCCGAAGCGGGTGAACGTCCCGCCGATGCCGGGCAGGATCGCGCCGATCGCGATCAGCACGTTGGCCTGGTAGCGATGGCGGGTCTCCTGCTTCCGGCGGAAGCGGATCGCCGAGAGAATCGCGCCGCCCACCAGGAAGGCGACCGCGTAGAGGTTGATGAACGGACTGAACGCCCGCACCCAGCTCCAGGTCAGCACCTTCCCCGACAGTCGATAGGGCTCCACCAGGTCGAAGTGGACCGGGGAGAGCAGCACGCAGGTCGCCCCGATCACCACCGCGGTAACCAGCGCCGCGGTCAGCCGGTCCGCCGTCTTCCGGGAGAGCAGCAGATACACGGTGCCCTGGGCCAACGGTGCCCCGCCCAGGAGCGCGCCCGAGATGTACCAGGCCTTGAAGATCGGCTCGTGCCATCCGATCAGGGTCGTGGTGGCCTCGGTGATGGTCCCGACGCCGTACAACAACATCCCGAGGCTCCACCACGCCAGGTGTGGGCCGCCCCGCTCCCGGTATCGCCGGGCGATCACGACCGAGAAGACCAGTGCGAAGACGCTGGTCGCGATCGGAATGAAGTGAACCGGGGATTGGTGACCCATGGTCAGAAGCCCATTCGCCAGGTGATGGTGACGGCCCGGCCGGGTTCCGGCCGGAAGAACGACGCGTTCGGGAACTCGGCGTAGAGGGTATTGCCGAGGTTGGAGACGTTGACGTCCAGCGTGTGGGTCATGTGGCCCCGGCGGAGGAGCACCACCCCGGCCCCCGCGCCCTGCACCGTGAAGGCCGGGAGCACCGGGCCGATCGGGTTGCTGGTCAGGTCCACGTCCTTCCGGGTGCCGTTGTGCCGCACCCCGTACTCGAGCCAGAACCGGCCCTGCGGGTCGTCGTAACGAAGCGAGGCGGTGAGCTTGCTCGAGAAGGTGTCGCCCACGGGGTTCGCCGGGTTGAGCACGTCCTTGGCCGCGTGGTGCGAGAACGACGCCCGGGCCCCGAACCCGCTGGCCAGCCGGAGGTCGCCCAGCAGCTCCACCCCCTGGTCGCGGATCTTGTCCACGTTCACGTTCTGGTAGGCCGGGAAGGGGCCGACGGTGTCGCCCGTCGCGGCGATCCGGATCCCGTTCTTGATCAGGTTGTTGAAGTAGAAGCCTTCGAGGTACACCGGGCCGGTCCGCACCTTCACGCCCAGATCCACGTTGAAGCTGGTCTCCGGCTTGAGGCCGGGGTTCCGGACCTGGTAGCCGGACCCTTCCGGCGTCGGCCCGTCGAAGAATTGCTCGACCAGGTTAGGCGCCCGGAAGGCTCGGCCGGCGCTCGCCACCAGGCCCACCGACGGCGTCAGCTGGTAGAGCAGGTTCGCGGCCGCCACGCCGGTCTGCTGGCTGCTGCCGGTGGTGGGAGCGGTGACGTTCGGAGTGACCCGGGTGTGGGCTCGGACGTCTTGCACCCGCCCGCCGATGACCGCGGACAGGCGGGGCGCCAGCGTCAGCGCGGCCTGGGCGAAGATCCCGCCGCTCTTGAAGATGCCGTTGGGCACCGGGGGCACGTTGCTCCGGTCGACCTGGGGCGGTCCGAAGCCGACCACCGCGGTGGCGCTGGAGTCGGTGTTGTACGAGTCGTCGGCGAAGTAGTCGAGCCCGTAAGTGATGGTGTGTTTGCCGCCCACGATCTTGGCCGCCTCGACCCGGACCCCATAGCTCTTGGTGTCGGTGTAGTTCCAGCTCTGGGCGCTCACCCCGGCCCCGTCCGGCGTGCCCGGCCCGAAGGGCACGAACACGTTGAGGTTCAGGTCCCGCCGGTTGCTCTGGAAATAGGTGGTGACGTCGAGGCGGTCCGCCAGGACCGAGCCGAGGGCGTTGCCGCCGTAGCGGAGCGAGACCTGGTCGAAGGTCTGGTCCGGATAGGTGATCTGGATGAAGGGCGCGTTGGGGTCGCCGAGATCGGCCCCGTTCACGTAGCCGAAGCCGGCGTTCCGGGCGTCGTAGCGGGCGAACCGGGCCGAGAAGCGGTGGTTCTCGCCGACCGGCAGCGCGAAGGCCGCGCTGTAATTCCCGTCCTGCACGCCGGAATCGTGAACCCGGACCTTGTTGGCCAGATGGATGTTTCCGAAGTCGCCGGCCGGCGCGTCGTAGGGCTGGGTCTCGCGGTAGGTCGCGCTGAGCCGGAAGCCCAGCCGACCGAGCCGGCCGTCGAGCTGCCCGTTGGGACGAAGCTGCTCGTCGTGGGAGCTGTAGCGGTAGCCGACCACCCCGCCCAGGCGGGCCGGGCCGAAGGGCGGGCCGGCGCTGATCAGGTTCACCACCCCTCCGATCGCGTCCGTTCCGTACAGCACCGACGCCGGCCCCCGGACCAGCTCGGCCCGGTCGAGGTTCTCCACGTCGGACAGCGCCGGGAGCTCGCCGAAGTCCTGTTGGCGGCGGGTGTTGTTGAGCCGGATGCCGTTCTCGAGCAGCAGAATCCGCTGACCTTCCTGCCCGCGGATCGCCAGCCGAGCCTGGTTGGAGCCGGCGCCCGTGATGTCCACCCCGGGCGTCATCCGGAACAGGTCCGAGACGGTGTAAGCCGCTTCCCGATGGGCCTCGGCCGAGTCCACGACGGTCACGGGGCTGGCCGTCCGGGCGACCCCGACCGGGGCTCGGGTGGCGGTCACGTTGATGGGATCGAGCTCGCGGGCCCGGGTCGAATCCCGCCCCCGCCGACTGACCGAATCGGCGCCCTGCGCCGCCGCCGCCGCCGGCACGATGAGCAAGGCCGCTACCGTGACAGCACCGATCCACCGCGTCTGGGACCGCATCGGGTCATCCCTTCTGATGGGTTCGTTCGGGTCGAGAAGCGCCGCGGCACGCACCCGTGCCATGAGCAGCAGCCGTTCAACGGTATGAAGGGAGGAAAGGACGGGGCAGCGGGATGCTACGGACGAGTTCTCCGTACTACTACGGGGGCCTTATGGATCCAGCAGGCCGGCCTCCAGGGCCAGGCGGGTCAGGCCCGCGACGGTGTAGATACCCAGCTTCCGCATCAGGCTCTCCCGGTAGGACTCCACCGTCCGCGAGCTGAGCCCGAGATGGGCGGCGGTCTCCTTGTTGGTCATGCCCCGGGCGACCCCCTCCAGGACCTGACGCTCCCGCCGGGTCAGGGCATCGATCTGGCGGCCGGCGTCCGGCGGACCCGCTTCGCCCCGGACCGCCGCGCTCAAGTGGCGGGCGACGGCCGGGCTGAAGAACGACTCACCTCGGGCCAGCGCCCGGATCGCATTGCGGAGCTCGCCCGGGTCGGTGTCCTTGCGGAGATAGCCCTGCGCGCCGACCCGGACCGCCTCGACCACGTACTGCTGGTGGTCGTACACACTGAGCATCAGGATCCGAGCCGCCGGGTTGCGCTTCCGGAGCTCCGCGGCCACCTCGATCCCCGACATCCCCGGCATCGACACGTCCAGGACGGTCACGTCCGGATTCAACGCGACCGCCAGCCTCAGGGCCTCATGACCGTCGCCCGCCTCGCCGACGATCTCGAAGTCGTCCGTCTCGGACAGCACCTGATGGATGCCCTGGCGGACCAACTGGTGATCGTCGGCGATCAGGACCCGAATGGCAGTCATCGCATGGCCTCGCTGGGGACCACCGGAAGCACCACGTCGAGCCGGAGCCCCCGGCCCGGCGACGACTCGAACGACAGCCGCCCCCCTACGGCGGCGAGTCGCTCCTCCATCCCGACCAGGCCCATCCGGCCGGTCCGGAGGGCGCCCTGGCTCAGGTCGATGCCCCGGCCGTCGTCGGTGACCGTGAGGTGGATCTCGGAGTCGGCCGCGGCCACCACGACCTCCACCCGGCTGGCGCCCGCATGGCGGGCCACGTTCGACAGGGCTTCCTGCAAGGTGCGGAACAGCGCCAGCTCGGCCTCGTCGCTGAGCGAGGGGAGCTCGTTGGCGGTGTAGTCGATCGGAATCTCGGTCCGCTCACCGAAGTCCGAAGCCAGGGCCTGGAGCGCCGCGCCGAGGCCCAGGTCGTCCAGGACCGGTGGGCGGAGATCCTCCGCCACGCTCCGAATGCTCTGGATCCCGGCGTCCACCAGGTCGGTGAGCGATTCGATCCGGGCCGCCCCGCGGTCGCCCGCGGTCTCCCGAAGCAGGCCCAGGTGCAGCTTCATGGCCGAGAAGACTTGGGCGGTCTCGTCGTGGAGCTCGCGGGAGAGCCGGCGGCGCTGGTCCTCGTGCTGGTGGATCAGCTGGAGGGACAGCCGTTCCATCTGGGCCGTCCGGTCGCGGAGCCGTCGCTCGAGGTCGGCGTTCTGGAGGGCCGCACCGATCTGCTGGCCCAGCGCCACCAGGAAGTCCTCGTCCAGGGCGGTGAAGGGCTCGCGGGTGCGCCCCAGGATCACGGCCGCGCCCCGCGACACGCCGTGAGGGATCACCGGGAGGACCGCCACGAACGGCTGCCGCTCGGTGACGCCTAACGTCGAGAGGTCCCAGTCGGTCAGCAGGATCGGGCGGGCCGTCTGGGTGGCCGTGTGGAGCGTCTCGACCAGCGGGCCGTCGGGCGGCCGGCCGATCCACCCACTGGCGGTGCCGATCGCGTGGGTGAACGCGCCGGCCGGCTCCGGGCCGATCGACCAGAGGGCGCTGCCGGTCACCCCGGCCAGTCCGAGCGCGTGCTCGAGCAGCCGCTCGGGGCGGGCGTCGGCGTCGGGACTCCGCTGGAGATCGCCCGAGAGGCGGGACAGGGTCCGGAGTCCGCCCCGGAGCTCCTCCAGGACCAGCAGCAACACGCCGATGCCCAGCGCCAGGATGAAGAGAATGTCGAGGTAATAGCTCCACGGCGCCAACAGACCCCGAGCCCTGAGAATCGGGTAGTCGAGGTGATGAAGAGCCCAGAGGAGGAGGGTGCCCGCCAGGAAGCCGGCCGCGGGCGAGCCGGTCCGCCGCCGGTAGCGGAGGAACACCACGCCCGTCCATCCGGTGGCGCCGCTCAGGAGCAGCACCGTGAGCGACGCCGCCAAAAGGAAGCTGTCCAGCACGTAGATGGTGAGGTACGCCCACACCACCGGAAAGAGCGCCGTGAGGAGCCAGATCCGCCGCGGGCCCCGCCGCCGCTCGAAGCTGAACGCCGCCGCCAGCAGGGCCAGGGCGGTCCAGCCGGTCGCCACCTGATGGAGATAGAGCCAGACCCAGTTGTTGGTCGAGAGGAAGGTGATGATCAGCCCGATCCGGACCGTGTAGAGCAGCCAGGCCGAGCTCCACCAGAAGAAATACGGCCGCCGGTAGCGCCGGTGGAGGAGTCCGAAGAGGAGGGCCAGACCGAGGGTGATGGCGACCTGGAGAATGGCCGCGTCGCGCTCGGTTGGCAGGGCAGTCGGTTCCATGGGTCGAGAGGAACGTCGAACCGAACCCGCGACCCCGTCAAGAGCGGCCCCGAAACCGGACGGCTCCGGTGATCGTAGGAGCGAGCGCCGTCCCGCCTCGCGCGGCCCCTGTCGCCTCGGCGTCCCCCATTCAAGGATGGCCAGTGCATCGACTGCTGCAGGACCTCCGTTTCGGACTCCGCCGGTTGGCCCGTCGTCCCGCCTTCACGGCGATCGCGATCGTCTCGATCGCCATCGGGATCGGCGCCAACACCGCGATCTTCTCGATCGTGAACGCGATCATCTTTCGCAAGCTGCCGGTCCAGAACGCGGCGGAGCTGGTCGATGTCTATCTGAGCTCGCAGACGGCCGCCTCCGGCACCTTCACCTTTCCCGATCTCGAGGATATCCGGCACGACGCCGGCGACGTGTTCGCCGCGGTGGGAGCCTTCCGGCTGGCGTTCGTGGAGACCGACGAGGCCGGCGCGGTCGAGTCGCACGTGACCGAGCTCGTGACGGGGAACTACTTCCCGATGCTCGGCGTCCCCGCCGAAGCCGGCCGGACCCTGCAGCCGTCCGATGACATCGCGGAGGGCGCCCACCCGGTCGTGATGCTGGGATACGCCTACTGGCAGCGGCGCTATGGCGGTGATCCGGCGGTGGTCGGCACCCAGATCCGCCTCAACGGACGGGCGTACACGATCGTCGGGGTGGCGCCGCAAGCCTTCAGCGGTTCGCTCCGCGGACTCACGCCCGAGCTCTACGCCCCCCGGATGATGGTGGGGCAGCTGGTTCCCGGCGACCACGACGAGCTCAAGGGCCGATACAATTGGAGCGTCTTCATCAAGGCGCGGCTCCGCCCCGGTGTGTCCCTGGTGCAGGCCCAGACCGCGATGGATCGCGAAGCGGCGTCGCTGCGGCAGCGCTTTCCCCAGGCCTGGCAGGCCGACAACGTCATTACCCTGATCCCCTCCGAGCGGGTCATCCTCAATCCCGCCGTCGACCGGGTGATCGTGCCGGCGGCCGCGCTGATGATGGCCGTGGTAGGTCTGGTTCTGCTGGTCGCCTGCGCCAACCTCGCCAGCTTCCTGCTCGCCCAGGCGGCCGACCGCCGCAAGGAGGTCGCGGTCCGCCTGGCTCTCGGGGCGAGCCGCGGCGCGCTGATTCGGCAGCTCCTGACCGAGACGGTGGCGCTCGCGGTCTTCGGCGGGGGGGTCGGCCTGGTGCTGGCCCAGGTGCTGTTGGGATGGCTGGCGAACGCCGATCTGCCGTTCCCGCTTCCGATCTCGCTCGACCTCCACCTCGACTCCACCGTGCTCGGGTTCACCGCCGCGCTCACGGTGCTGGCCGGCCTGTTGTTCGGCCTCGCCCCGGCGCTCCAGGCCACCAGCCCCGACATCGCGCCCACCCTCAAGGACGAGACCACGGGCGGAGGCCGGCCCCGGCGGGTGACCCTCCGGGGTACCCTGGTCGTCGCCCAGGTCGCCATTTCGCTGGTGCTGTTGGTCGGCGCCGGGCTCTTTCTCCGGAGCTTTCGGGCCCGCCTGGCGATCGACCCCGGCTTCGGCGCTCAGCCCGCCGCACTCGTCAAGCTTCAACCCATGACCGACCGCCACACGGCGGACCAGTCCCGGGAGTTCTTCCGTCGCCTGGTCGACGCCGCTCGGGGGGTGCCCGGCGTGGTGGCGGTCGGCCTGACCGGCGTCGTCAACCTTACCCCAGGCGACAATCGGATGATCCCGGTCGAGGTGCCGGGCGTCGAGCCGCCCTCGGGTCGAGACGACTTCCTGATCGACTTTTCCCCGGTCGATCCGGGGTTCTTCTCCGCCGCCGGCATCGCGATCGTCTCCGGTCGCGGCTTCACCGATCAGGACGACCGCAACGGAGCGCCAGTCGCAATCGTGAGCCAGGTCTTCGCCGCCAGGTTCTGGCCGGGGCAGGACCCGATCGGTCGGATCGTGCGAAGCCGCGGCACTGACCTTACCGTCGTCGGCGTGGCTCGTGACACGAAGATCCGGAGCCTCGGAGAAGACCCGACGCCTTTCATCTACCGGCCCTTCGCTCAGGCCTTCAGTTCGGACATGACGTTGGTGGCCCGGACCCGGGGGGACGCCGAACGGGCGGTGGTGGACCTCGTGGCGCTGGCCCGCCGGCTCGACCCTGATCTCGTGATCTACGATGCCGGGACGATGGAGCGCCACCTGGCCGGAATGCTCCTCCCGCACCAGATGGCGGCCTGGATCATCGCCGCGCTCGGGGCGCTGGCCCTGCTCCTCGCCACGATCGGGCTCTACGGGGTGGTGAGCTACGCCGTCGCGACCCGGAGCCGCGAAGTGGGCATCCGGATGGCCCTCGGCGCCGAGCCGTCGCGGGTGGTGCGCCTGCTGATGCGGGATGGTCTCCGCCTGGTCGCGGTCGGCCTCGCGATCGGCCTGGCACTGGCGATCGCCGCGGGACGGCTGCTCCAGGGGGTGCTCTACGGGGTTCAGTCGATGGACGTCGTGGCCTTCACGGTCGCCCCGTTGGTGCTCCTGGTCGTGGCCGTGCTGGCCGCCTGGGTTCCCGCCCGCCGGGCGATTCGGATCAGCCCGGTCCGGGCCCTCAAGGCCGAGTAACGGCCCGGCGCCGGTTTGACGGATCGGCGCCCGGCGGGCGAGATTGCCCTGCCAGGCGCCCGTAGCTCAGTTGGATAGAGCAACAGCCTTCTAAGCTGTGGGTCGCAGGTTCGATTCCTGCCGGGCGCGCTCGGTTCCCCGTTTCCCGCCGGAGCCCCCATGGCCGCCCGCGACCAGTTCCTGGCGGCGCGTGACTTCCTCCGCGCCCACTACTCCGATCCCGTGGCGGCCCGCGCCGGCTTCCGTTGGCCGGACCTCGAGCACTTCAACTGGGCGCTCGACTACTTCGACTGGTACGCGGGCGCCAACGACCGGCCCGCCCTCCGGCTGATCCAGCCCGGGGGCGGGGAAGCGGCCCGGACCTTCGACCAGCTCCGTCGGCGGTCCAATCAGGTCGCCAACCGCCTCCGGGCGCTGGGGGCCCGTCGCGGCGACCGGATCCTGATCATGCTCCCCAATGTGATCCCTCTTTGGGAGACCATGCTGGGCGCCATGAAGTTGGGCTTGGTGATGATTCCCGCCACGCCTCAGCTCACGCCCGACGACCTGGCCGACCGCCTCGATCGGGGCGAGGCCCGCCACGTAGTGACCGACGCCGAAGGCGCCGCGAAGTTCAGCGACCTCAAGATTCCCGGGGTGCGGATCGCGACCAGCGAGGGTCCCAAAGGCTGGATCGCCTGGGAGTCGGTCGCCGACGCGTCGGACGACTTCACCCCCGAGGGGCACACCGCGGCCGGCGACCCGCTCCTCCTCTACTTCACCTCCGGGACCACGGCCCGCCCCAAGCTGGTGCTCCACACCCACGTGAGCTACCCGATCGGTCATCTGTCGACCATGTACTGGCTCGGGCTCCAGGAGGGCGACCTCCACCTCAACATCAGCTCGCCGGGGTGGGCCAAGCACGCCTGGAGCAGCTTCTTCGCCCCCTGGAACGCCGGCGCGACCGTCGCGGTGCTCGACGCCCCCCGATTCGACGCGGCCGGCCTCCTCGGCCTGGTCGAGCGGGCCGGGGTCACCAGCCTCTGCGCGCCGCCCACGGTCTGGCGGATGGTGATCGGCGAGGACCTCTCCCGGTATCGCCCCCGTCTCCGCGAGGCGGTGAGCGCGGGCGAGCCCCTGAACCCGGAAGTCATCGCCCGGGTCCAACGGGCCTGGGGCCTGACCATCCGCGACGGATACGGGCAGACCGAGACCACCGCCCAGGTGGGGAACCCGCCCGGCGTCCCGATCAAGCCGGGGGCGATGGGCCGGCCCCTGCCGGGTTATGAGGTCGTCCTCCTGGGACCCGATGGCCACCCCGCCGGCGAGGGTGAGATCGCCCTCCGGCTCTCGCCCCGGCCCCTGGGTCTCATGGCGGGTTACCTCGACGAGCCGCTCCGGATGACCGAGGCCGCCCGGAGCGGCGTCTACCGCACCGGCGACGTGGCCTCGCAGGACGGCGAGGGATTCCTCACCTACGTCGGCCGGGTCGACGACGTCTTCAAGAGCGCCGACTACCGGATCAGCCCCTTTGAGCTGGAGAGCGTGCTGATCGAGCACCCCGCGGTGGCCGAGGCGGCCGTGGTCGAAAGCCCCGACCCGATCCGGCTCACGGTGCCCAAAGCCTTTCTGGCGCTGCGGAGCGGTCACACCCCCTCGCGCGACCTGGCGCTCGAGATCCTCCAGTTCGCCCGCCGCCGGCTGGCACCGTACAAGCGGATCCGGCGGCTCGAGTTCGCCGAGTTGCCCAAGACGGTGTCCGGGAAGATCCGGCGGGTCGAGCTCCGAGTTCGGGAGGCGGCTCGAGTCGAGGCCGGCGACACCACGGCGTTCGCCTTTGCCGAGGAGGATTTCGCCGAGTTCCGGCGCCCCTGATCGGCTCGTCTCACCATGCAGCGCCCCACCGGAGCCGACGTCTCGGCCCTGATCCGTCTCGCCTTTCCCATCGTGGCCGTCCAGCTCGGCCTCATGTTGATGGGGGTGGTCGATACCGCCATGGTCGGCCGGCTCTCCCCGGAGGCGCTGGCCGCGGTGGCCATCGCCAACGTCTACTTCTTCGCGCTGGCCACCCTGGGGATGGGCTGCCTGATGGCGCTCGATCCGATCGTCGCCCAGGCGCACGGCGCCGGCGACGACCTCGCCATCGCGCGGGGGATGCAGCGGGGCGGTCTGATCGCCCTCCTGGTGACGGTGCCGGTGTCGCTCGGCCTGCTCTACGTCGAACCGGTGCTTACGCTCTTCGGCCAGCCGGCCGAGATCATTCCGCTGGCCGGTCGCTACACCCGGGTGATCGTGGCCGGGATCTTCCCGTTCTTCGGCTTCCTGGTTTTCCGCCAGACCCTCCAGGCCATCGGCGTGATCACCCCGCTCGTGGTGGTGATCGGGATCGCCAACCTGCTGAACGTGGTCTTCAACCGGGTGCTGATCTTCGGTTTCGGGCCGATCGCGCCGCACGGGGTGGCCGGGGCCGCGTTGGCCACCACTATCGGGCGCTGGTTCATGCTGGTCGCGATCGCGGCGGTCACCTGGCGAGCCGTGGCCCACCACTTGGTTCCGTGGCACCGCCGGTCGTTCGCGCTCGGGCCCCTCGTCGCCATGCTTCGGCTCGGGCTCCCGATCGGGTTCCAGATGGCCTTCGAGTACGGGGTTTTCGGCATGGTGGGCCTCTTGATGGGCCAGATCGGCACCACGGCGATTGCGGGGCACCAGATCGCCCTGAACCTGGCCGGGCTCACCTTCATGGTGCCGCTCGGGATCGGCGGGGCCGCCGCCGTCCTGGTGGGCCGGGCGATCGGGGCCGGGAATGCCGGGGCCGCCCGCCGGATGGCCGGTGCGGGACTCCTGGCCGGCGTATCGTTCATGTCGGTTACCGCGGTGGCGTTCCGCCTCGCGCCCGGGCTCTTCGGTCGCTTCTACACCCACGATCCGGCCGTGCTGGCCGTGGCGGCCAGCCTGATCCCCCTCGCGGGGCTCTTTCAGGTGTTCGACGGGACCCAGGCCGTGTCCCTGGGTGTGCTTCGGGGGGCGGGCGACACCAGGGTCCCCGTCCTCATCAACCTGCTCGGCTACTGGATGCTGGGAATCCCGGCGAGCCTGTTCCTGGGCTTCCGGTTGGGCTGGGGCCCCCGAGGGCTCTGGTGGGGCCTGGTGATCGGCCTGGTGGTGGTTGCCCTGATTCTCCTCGTCCGGGTCCGGCTCCGGCTCGGCCAGCAGCTTCAGCGCGTGCTGCTGGAGGCCACGCCCTGAGGCCGGGGGCGACTGGACCTATCCCACCTGAGGCCTTATCTCACTATTTTACGCCCAGTTACACCACCAGGAGACGGCCATGGGAACCCAAGCGCTTCCGGAAGCACCCGGAACCGACACCTTCCCGATCAACGGGACCGATTACCTCGAGTTCTTCGTCGGCAACGCCAAGCAGGCGTCGCTTTACTACCGGGCCGCCTTCGGCTTTCAACTGGTCGGCTACCGTGGTCCGGAGACCGGTGTGCGAGATCGCGCCAGCTACCTCCTGGTGCAGGACAAGCTGCGGTTCGTGCTCACCTCGGCGCTCGGCCCGGAGGGCGACGTGTCCGCCCACGTCCTCAAGCACGGCGACGGGGTCCGCGACATGGCGTTCTGGGTGGACGACGCCCGCGATGCCTTCGCCAAGGCCGTGGAGCGGGGAGCCACGCCGGTCCACGAGCCCAAGGTGCTGAAGGATGACGACGGCGAGGTGGTAATCGCCGCCATCCGGACCTACGGCGACACCATCCACTCGATCGTCGAGCGGCGGAACTACCGGGGGCTCTTCCTGCCTGGCTTCAGGCCCGTCACCCCGGCCTACCAGCCGCCGCCCACCGGGCTCAAGTACGTCGACCACTGCGTCGGCAACGTCGAACTCGGCAAGATGAACGAGTGGGTGGGCTTCTACGAGCGGGTGCTCGGCTTCTTCAACCTGTTGAGCTTCGACGACAAGGACATCAGCACCGAGTACTCGGCCCTGATGTCCAAGGTCATGTCGAACGGCAACGGCCGGATCAAGTTCCCGATCAACGAACCGGCAGCGGGGAAGAAGAAGTCCCAGATCGAGGAATACCTCGACTTCTATCGCGGCCCCGGAGTGCAGCACATCGCCATCGCGACCGACGACATCATCGGGACCGTTCGGCAGCTCCGGGCCCGGGGGGTCGAGTTTCTCTCGATCCCGGCGTCGTACTACGAGACCATTCTCGATCGGGTGGGCGAGATCGACGAGGAGCTCGCCCCGCTGCGCGAGCTCGGCATCCTGGTGGACCGGGACGACGAGGGCTACCTCCTCCAGCTCTTCACCAAACCGCAGCAGGACCGGCCGACGCTCTTCTACGAGATCATCCAGCGCAAGGGCGCCAAGAGCTTCGGGAAGGGCAACTTCAAGGCCCTCTTCGAGTCGATCGAGCGCGAGCAGGCGCTCCGCGGCAACCTGTAGGCCGGAGTCCCGATGCCGATCTATCACCGCCTCGGTCAGCTGCCCCGGAAGCGCCACATCGTTTTCCGCCGGCCCGACGGCGAGCTCTACTCCGAGCAGCTGATGGGGAACGAGGGCTTCACCGGTCCCGCCTCGCTGCTCTATCACGTCCGCCCGCCGACCACCGTCATCTCGGTCCGGCGGTTGGCCGAGACGGCCTACCAGGCCGATCCCGATCCGACCCTCCGGCACCGGCATTTCAAGACGGCCGCCCTGGCGGACGGCGGGAGCCCCACGATGAACCGGGCGCCGCTCCTCTTCAACGACGACGTGGCGCTGCTCTTCGCCCGGCCCACCCAGAACGACGAGCACTTCTATCGCAACGCCCAGGCGGACGAGGTGGTCTACGTCAGCGAGGGAAGCGGGGTGCTCGAGTCGCAGTTCGGCGATCTGCCGTACCGGGAGGGCGACTACCTGGTGATCCACCGGGGCATCATGCACCGGTTCAAGCTGGACCCGACGCCGCACCGTTTCCTGATCGTCGAGAGCCGGGGCTACATCCGCCCGCCCACGCGCTATCGCAACGAATACGGGCAGATCGTCGAGGGCGCGCCCTACAGCGAGCGCGACTTCCGGATCCCGATGGAGCTCAAGACCTACGACGAGGAGGGCGAGTTCCCGATCATCGTCAAGCAGCATCAGGGGCTCAACGAGTTCGTCCTCGACCATCATCCGTTCGACGTGGTGGGCTGGGACGGGATGTTCTATCCCTGGGCCTTCAACATCCACGATTTCGAGCCGATCGTCGGCCGGGTCCACCAGCCGCCGCCGGTTCACCAGACCTTTCAGGGCGACGGCTTCGTGGTCTGCTCGTTCTGCCCCCGGCCGTACGACTTCCATCCGGACGCGGTGCCGGCGCCCTACGCCCACAGCAACGTGGACTCCGACGAGGTGCTCTACTACGCCTCGAGCGAGTTCATGAGCCGCAAGGGGATCGAGTACGGCAGCATCACCCTCCACCCGGACGGCATCCCCCACGGACCCCACCCGGGGCGGACCGAGGCCAGCATCGGCGCCAAGGCCACCGAGGAGTTGGCCGTGATGGTGGACACCTTCCGCCCTCTCAAGGTGGCTCGCGAGGCAATGCCGATCGAGGACGGCAACTACTACCGCTCCTGGATCGAGGCCACCGGCTTCGTGCCCCCGACGAGCTGATGCCGGTCCGCCCGCCGCGAGCCTCCGAGGATCGTCGATGAGCGAGCGTCAGACGCCGCCGCCGTTCTACTACCGGATGACCGACGTCATCCGGATCACCGTCCGTCCCTCGTATCTCGTCTCCCATTCGCGACCGGCCCTGGGCCACTTCGTCTTCGCCTACGCCGTCCGGATCGAGAACGTCGGCCAGGAGCAAGTTCAGCTGCTGAGCCGGCTTTGGCGAATCCACGATTGCATCGGCGTCGGCGAGGACCACGAGGTCAAGGGCGACGGCGTGGTCGGCGAGCAGCCGGTGCTGGCCGCCGGGACCGCGCATCGGTACCAGAGCTACTGCATCCTCAAGAGCCCGAGCGGTTACATGGAGGGGCACTACGAGTTCCTCCGCCCGGATGGCAGCCGCTTCCTGGCTCGGGTGCCTCGCTTCTACCTCGACACCGAGGCCGGCGCCGACCGGCCCTGAGCCCTCACCCGGCCGGGACCCGATATTCGGCCGTCGGACCCACCACCGCCACCGCCCCCTCGAAGTCCAAACCCAACCCGGCCGGCTCGAACAGCGCCGCGGCCGGTGAGACTTCGATCGCCCGCCGCACCGCCGTGGTCAGGTCGCACACCACGACGGTCACCCCTTCGGCCCGGCTCTGACGGGCCACCTCCGCCAGGGCCCGCAGCCCGGTCGAGTCGATCACCGGGACATGCGCCATGTCCAGAATCAGGGCTCTCGGCTTCCAGCGGACCTGCCGGAGCGCGTCCTTGAAATGCTCGGCCGCGCCGAAGAAGAACGGACCGTTGATGTCGTAGACCTCGACGTCGCGCGGCACCCGGGCCCGGCGAGCGGCCGCGCCGGCCTCGGTCTCGGCCTCGCCTTCGTCCCGGAGCTCCTGCCCGATGGCCGCGACCTGGGCCGTCTCGGCCATCCGCTTCATGAAGAGGAAGGCGGCCAGCACCATCCCGACCGCGATGGCCACCGTCAAATCCACCACGACGGTGAGACCCAGGGTCGTCAGGAGGACCACCCGGTCGGCGGTCGGGGCCCCGCGGAGCTCCGACCGGACCGTGCGCCACTCGCTCATGTGGTAGGCCACCATCACCAGGATCGCGGCCAGGGCCCCCATCGGGATCAGGGCCGCCCATCGGCCGGCAAACAGCGTGATGGCGAGCAGGGTCGCAGCGTGGACGATCCCGGCCACCGGCGTCCGCCCGCCGTTTTTGACGTTCGTGGCGGTCCGGGCGATGGCCCCGGTGGCCGGAATTCCGCCAAAGAGGGGCGAGGCGATGTTCGCGACGCCCTGGGCCACCAGCTCCATGTTGGAGCGATGCCGCCCGCCGATCATCCCGTCCGACACCACCGCGGAGAGAAGCGACTCGATCGCGCCCAGGATCGCGATCGTGAAGGCCGGCCCGGCCAGGTCGACCAGCAGGGCCTCGGTCACGTGGGGCCAGTGGGGACTGGGCAGGGAGGCGTCGATGGCGCCGAACCGCGACCCGATCGTGTCGACCGGGAGATCGAGGACCCGAACCAGGACGGTCGCGCCGACGAGGGCGACGAAGGGGGCCGGGATCCGGGTACTGATCCGGGGCCAGAGGATCAGGACGGCCAGACACCCGGCGGCGACGGCGAGGGTCGGGAGGCTGGTCGTGCCGAGATGGCCCAGGTAGGTGGCCCAGCGCCCGAAGAACTCGGCCGGCACGTGGTCCAGCCGGAGGCCGAGAAAGTCTTTGACCTGCTGGGAGAAGATGATCACGGCGATCCCGGCGGTGAAGCCGGTGGTGACCGGAAAGGGGATGAACTTGATGACCACGCCGAGGCGAAGGACGCCCATGGCGACGAGAACGAAGCCGGCCAGAAAGGTGGCAACGATGAGGCCGTCGATCCCGTGGCGGGCCACGATCCCGGCGACGATCACCACGAAGGCCCCAGTGGGGCCGCCGATCTGGACCCGGGAGCCGCCGAGGGCTGAGATGAGGAAGCCGGCGACGATGCCGGTGTAGAGGCCTCGCTCCGGGGTGACGCCGGAGGCGAT
>CAVSQW010000010.1:0-10000 GCA_963730185.1 uncultured Gemmatimonadales bacterium | reverse complement strand
ATGTCACGCGCAGATAACCGCTGAATGCATCTAAGTGGGAAACTGTCCCCAAGATGAACACTCCTGGACCGCAAGGTCCCTAAAGGGCCCTGGGAGACTACCAGGTTGATAGGGCGCAGATGTACGGGCCGCAATGCCTTCAGTCGAGCGCTACTAATCGCCCGTGAAGTTTGATCTCTTCCATCGGTTCGATCCTTTCGGCCCCGACTTCGGTCGGGTCCGCCTTCACCCATCCCCCTCAATTGCCGTCTATGGACGCCCCGCAGGGCGTCCCTATCGGCGACGGTACCCGCTGGCGCGGAGTGGATTCCCGTCTCGGACCCTCCTTCCCCTGGTATGCAGGGGCGGATGCCCGAACGACCACTAACCACCAGCGTGATACCTGCCGATAGCCCAGAACGGCTGACGACTAGCGCGCGGGGGCCACACCCGTTCCCATTCCGAACACGGTAGTTAAGTCCCGCAGCGCCGATGGTACTGCCATCGAGAGATGGTGGGAGAGTAGGCCGTCGTCAGCTCCCCCTCACGAAGCCCGGCTCCTCGAGCCGGGCTTCGTCGTTTCCACCCCCGCCATTGCTCCCGGCCCGAATCCTGCCCATCATCCTCCCGGACGACCGACCGGCCTGCCGCCAGGCCCAGCCGCCACTCCACCAAGGAGTCTCATGCCCGCGCCCGACCTGATCGTCCGGCCTGCCGTCCCGGCCGACGCGCCTGTCCTCACCCGGCTCCAGCGGGAAGGGATCTGGTGGAACAACCTCTCGGCCCTCGGTGATCCCTTCAACAACCTCATGCACCGCCACTTCATCCGGTCCCAGCACGCTCTCGCGTTCGTGGCCGAGCTCGACGGCCGAGTGGTGGGCTCGGTGATCTGGACGCTCGACAGCGCGGCCTTCTATCGCGAATTTATGTGGAAGCGGGGATGGCTCGCCGGCTTGATCCTCTTGCCGAAGCTGGTCAGCCCGGCGACCCGTCGCACGATCCTCCGATCGCTCACCTACTACCCGGAGGTCCCCGCGGACGATCCGAAGGCGGAGGCGGTCAGCTGGGTCGTCGATCCGGCGGTGCAGCGGGGCGGCATCGGCCAGGCCCTCCTGGCGGCCGTCAAGGCCGAGTGCCGGCGGCGCGGCATCGCCCGGATCAAGGCCGGGCACGTCAACCCCGAGCAAGCCTATACCAACGCGGCCTATCGCCGGGCGGGGTTCGACCTGCTGCGGACCGAGAAGTTCTACACCGGAGTTGAGGTCAACGTCTACTGCTGCGATCTCAGCGTTCCCACCGTCCCCTCATCCGCCGGCTGACCATTCGGCCGGAGCCGGGTCCGCTCCATCCACCAGAGCTCGCGCTGGATCAGGTAGAGTTGCTGGAGCACCACCCCAAAGAAGAAGAGCAGAATCGCCAGCGTGACCAGGAGCAGGCTCACCACCGCCATGTAGACCGACACCCGGTGAGTGGCGTACAGCACCGTGGCCCAGACCAGCGAGGCGATCCCCAAGAGCCCGGCCAGGCCGCTCACGGCGAACACGTAGCGGACCGGGTGCGCGAACAGGCTGAACAGGCTGTGCGACAGGATCAGCCGCCGGATCTTCGACGAGCTCTTCCGTTTGACCCGCTGGCCGGCGTGCTTGTACTCCTTCCACTCGAGCAGCGCCGGAATCTCCCGAATCCGGGCACCGAACGCCGTCGCCTTGAGGATCACCTCCAGGTGGAACTCCTTGCCGTCTTCATGGACGGGAAGCGACTGGATGAACTCCCGGCGGTAGGCCCGGGTCATCCCGGTGTTCATGCTCACCGCGTTCAGCGCGAAGGCCCGGATCACGAGATTGCCGAATCGGCTCAGGAAGACCCGCTTGAACGGGACGTTCTTGTAGCCGCCGCCGGGCAGGTGAGGACTGGCGACCACCATGTCGGCGTCGGGCCACTCGCGCATCGCCGCCATCAGATCGTCGATGATCGTCTCGCCCCACGACAGATCGATCTCGGTGGTGACCACGACGTTACCGCCGGCTCGCTCGGATGCCGGTCCGGAGGGCGTGTCCGCGGCCCCGGTTCACGTCGTAGCTCAGGACCCGAAGGCGGGGATCTTCGGCCGCGACCGCCCGAGCGACGTCCACCGAGCCGTCGGTCGAGCCATCGTTGACGACGATCAGCTCCCATCGCGTCGGACCGCGCCGCCGAGGTGGGCGAGCAGGTTCCGGAGCGCCGCCTCCAGAGATGGAGCGCTCGTTGTAGAACGGGCACACGACAGAGAGGTCCAAGGCGTGACGCTCCTTCGCTGAAGTGGAGGGAAACGCCAGGTCCGGCCGGCCGGTCTCCGGCATCATCAGGCCCGCCCGCGCCGGTCGATCGCCATGCGGAACCAGAGCTCGAGCAGCACCAGACTGAACAGCTGCTTCGGGTAGAGGAAGTCGCCGCCCTCGTCCGCCAGCTGCCGGATGCGTCTGATGGCCGCGGGTTCGAACAGGCCCCGCCGCCGGATCGGCGGTCTCCGAGAGCGTGTCCTCCAGCAGATCCTGGAACGGCCGGCGACGCGAGGAAGTGATCGAACGGCACGTAGAACGGCATCTTGCGGCGGCGGACCGCCGCCGGCGGGAGGATCCGCTCCGCGTATCGCCGGAGGAGCACCTTGGGGTCCGCCGCCGGATCTTGAGGCGCGGGCGGCAGCCGGAGGGCGAACTCGACCAGCTCGTGATCCAGAAAAGGCACCCGAGCTTCGATCCCGGAGGCCATCGACAGCTTGTCCTGCTTGGTCAGGATGTCGTCCGGGAACCAGTGCGCGAACTGGAGATCGATGATCCGGTTGAGAAACGGCGTACCCGGGGCCGCCGGGCGGGCCTCGATCCGGCGACGCCGGGGTCGGCCAACGCCAACGGGCCCGGTCAGCGAGCCCGGCCGAATCGCGCCGGTCGAACAGCGAAATCAGGTGCCGGTAGGCCTGCGGGCAGGTCTTCCGGAGCGAGCAGCCGGAGGAAGTCGGCGATCTTGCGCCGGCCTCGCTCGCCCAGGGCGGCGGGGTAGTCGAAGAACGGGTTGAGCCACCCGGTGGGAAGATGCTCGACCAGCGGGGCGCAGCACCCGTTCCCGGACCAGGGCCCGGCGTCGCGGCCGCCAACCGGTGCCCGGTGAGCAGCGCCCGATGGAACAGGTAGCCGCCCAGGATCTCGTCCGCGCCTTCGCCGGCCAGGATGACGGTGACCTGCTTCTTTGCCTCCTGGGCCAGCCGATACATCGGGAGGATGATCGGATCGCCGACCGGCTCGTCGAGGTGATACATGATCTCCGGCAGCAGGGCCAGATCGGCCACCCCGCAGGGAATCTCGGTGTGGCGGGTCCCGAGCAGGGCGGCGATCTCGCGCGCCTGGGCCACCTCGTCGTGCTCGTAGTCGAAGCCGACCGTGAAGGTCCGAACCGGGTGGTCGACCAGCCGCGCCATCGCGCCCACGATCGTGCCGGAATCGATGCCCGCCGCTCAGGTAGGCGCCCGACCGGCACCTCGGAGATCAGCCGCCGCTCGATGCTGCGTCTCGAAGCGCGTCGGCGAACTCCTCGAGGTACTCGTCGTCCGAGCCAGCGGAACGGGCCCGCCATAGAGCTCGGGCGTCTACAGTAGGCCTCCACCGTCAGCCGCCCCTGCCGGTCCACGAATCCAAAGTGGCCGGCCGGCAGCTTCCGGACCTCGCTGGAACATCGACCCGGGGCCCGGCACGTACCGCGAGTCCGAGGTAGTCGCTGGATCGCCGCCAGATTGACGGTCGGCTCCCAGCCCGGGTAGCGGAGCAGCGCCTTGATCTCGGAGCCGAAAACCAATCGCCCGCCGGGAAGCTCGGCGTAGTAGAGCGGCTTGATGCCAAGCCGGTCACGGGCCAGAAACAGACGCTCGCCGGAGCATGGTCCCAGATCGCCACGGCGAACATCCCGTTGAGCCGGTCGAGGCAACGGGGTCCCTCGTCCTCGAAGAGGTGGAGGATGACCTCGGTGTCGGCGTGGGTCCGAAACCGGTGGCCCCGTGCCAGCAGCCCGGTGCGGCAGCGCGGCGATAGTTGTAGATCTCGCCGTTGTAGACGATCGTCAGGGTGCCGTCCTCGTTCTGATCGGCTGGTGGCCGCCGCTCGCGTCGATGATGCTCGAGCCGGCGCATCCCGAGGCCCGACGCCCGGCGCCTCGAAGGTGCCGCGATCGTCCGGGCCGCGATGGACCAGCGAAGTCGGTCATCTCGTCGAGGGCGCCCCTCGGTCCGGAGCCCACGAAACCGCAGATGCCACACATGGTTAGGCGCGCCGCCCCACCCGAATCGTTCGGCTGAGTGCGACCCCATCGCGGAGCGCCGTTCCGCTCACCAAGGCGGCGGGCGGATCGCAGTGGGGTTCGTCGAGCTCGTGGGGCACGAAGTAGCGAGCCGAGCCCATGTGAATCGTGCTGAAGGCCTCGGTCCAACGAAGTCGGACCACGCGCCCGCCGTCAGGCCCCTCGATCCGGTCGTCGACGGTGACCTGATCCGGGCCGAAGCGGATGGTTCGACTGAGGATGATCCGGAGCGGCTTCCGGCGATAGATCGGCACCTTGACCAACAGGCGCTTGAGCCAGCGCCCGACGCCACCGATCCGCCCGACGGTCAGCGTGAACACCCGAAACGCCAGAAATCGCCAGGGTGTCATGACGGGTCGGCTGAAGCCCATGAAAGCGGTCTCGACCTCGATCCGATCGTCGGTCACGGTTACCCTGCGGCCGTGGTCGAGAAACTGGCTCGCGGCTCGTCCCCCTCCGGCCAGATCAGCCACGTATCCGCAGTCGCTCAAGAGGAGGTCGCCGGTCTGCCGATCGAAGACCTTCAGGACGCCGCCCTTCGAGGTGCCGACGATCGCGGTGTAGGCCGGGCGCTGGATCCTCGCCAAGCCCGCCTCGGGTAGCCAGATCCGATCCTGGTCGGCGCCGGGCTCTTCCGGCGGGCGCCCGGTGGCCCGCTGGGTGCCGAGGTAGGCGAACACGAGGTTGTTTAGGCAGGGGTAATAGTTGTAGGCGTCGATGGACCGCAGTCCGACAGCCAATCCCCCCCTCGACCGAGGTGCTGAGCCGCTGCGCGATCCAGGCCGAGCTGGGGTCTCGGGATGCCAGGAGTTCGAAGCCGGCCGGGTAGTATGTTTGCGTGTTCCGGCTGTAGCATTCTCCTCCGAGACTCCCATCCGGATGGACGAACTGGCCGAGGAATCGGGCCGCTGCCTGGAGCGACGGCAGGAGACGCGGCTCGTCGATGAGCTCGTTCAGGCGGACGAGGTAGAACGTACCATGGGTCTGGTACCCCGGATCGGCGCCGCCGTACTCTTCGTACCACCCCTCGCGCGACTGCCGCGCGAGGATTCGGTCCAAAAAGAAGCGACTCCGATCGCGATACCGCGTGGTCCCGGTCAGACCCGCGGCGTGGCCGAGGGCCGCGGCGGCGGCGGCGAGGTGGTTCGACAGGAGCCCATGGGTCTCGTCGTTCGCGCAGAGCCATTCGGCGGCCCGGTCGATCGCGGCGAGGGTCCGGCTTCTCACCGGGTCGGAGATCAGGTCGCCGAGGAAGCCCAACGCCTCGCTGACGTAGAAGGTGGTGAAGGCAGTGGCGGCCAGCGAGCGTTCGAACGGGTACGCTTCGTCGAAGCTGCCGTCGCGGTGCTGTAGCGAGGCCCAGTACTCGAGCCCGCCCTCGATCCATTCGATCAGCCTGGGACGGCGGCGGTACTCCGTGTTGGCGGCGTCGCCCGCCACGAAGGCGAGGACGCAGAGCGACTCCTGAAAGCGGGAGCCGGGGAAGTCGACGAACTTCCACGCCCAATAGGTCCGATCGCAGCATCCCCGGGTCCGGCTGGCCGGATCGCGGTCCATCGCGCCGAGGACCCGGGGGACCTCAGCGAGGATCTGACGGCGATACAGGGCGGCACGCGCGGGCGCAGCGAGCACCCGAGGCTCAGCCGTCTGCCGCGACGGACGCGACATAGTCGGTGGGAGCTCCCGCGGCGATGCTCCGAGCGGCGAGAAAGGTGGTCTGGGTCACTGCCACCGCCACCGCGAAGGGTACCGGCATCGGCTCACCCCGGGCCACCGAGGCGACGAACGCCGCCACCTCTTCGGCGTGCCCCTTGGCCTGGTTCCAGAGCCGGGTGCGTCGCCGGCGATTGCCGTCGTGAAGGTCAAGGGAGCGAAAGTTGTCGAGTACTGCCGTTCGAGCTCCGCCCGAGACCTCGCAGTCTCCTTTCGGACGCTGGTGTCGCCGTTCGTCAAGTAATGGATGACCGCGGTCGACCCGTCACCGAGCGACAGGGCCAGCATCAGGGCGTCCCATTCACCGGTCGCCTCGTCGAGGCCGATGCCTTGGGCGTGGACCCGAGTCGGCAAAGCACCGGTGATCGCCGCCGCGAAGTCGATAAAGTGGCAGCCCTCGCCCACCAGGCGCCCGCCGCCGGCGACCGGGTCGATCACCCAGCTGTCCCGCGGGACCCGGCCGGCGTTGACCCGGTAATTGAGGTAGAGAGGGCCCGACCGAGGATCGAAGAACGCCCGGCATTGCTCGGTCAGGGGGGCATACCGGCGGTTGAACCCGACCATCAGGCGGGGTTCCGTGTCGGCTGCCTGACGCACGAGCGCCGTCAGGTCGTCCTCCGTGGTGGCCAACGGCTTCTCGAGAAACACGGCCTTGCCGGCGGCGAGCGCCTGGCCGGCGAGTCGAGCATGCTGGTCGTGACGAGTGGCGATAACGACCGCATCGATTGCATCGTCCGCGATGATCGCGTCCGGATCGCTGGTGCAGAGGCGGGCCCCGTAACGCTCCGCCACGTGCCGGGCTGTCAGACCCGAGGCGGTGCAGATGGCCTCGAAACGCACCTCGCGGTGCTTGGCGAACGCAGGCAGGAGGATCCCCTTGGCGAACTGGCCCGCGCCGATCACCCCGAGCCGGATGCCGCCCGGTCGCGGTTGGGCCACGGCTGGGCGGATCATGACGGTGGACGACATCGGTCGGGATTCATCGTACTCGAGAAGGATGGCAATGGCCGGCTCCCGGCGCTTCCCGGTCACGAGCTCGTACGCCTCTTCCGCCCGGTGGATCGGATACCGATGGGTTACCAGGTCATCCACCCGGAGCCGGCCCCGTCCGATCAGCTCGACCACAGCGCTCAAGTTGCGCCGCTCGGTCCAGCGAACGAACCCGTACGGGTAGTCAACACCTCGCACCTCGTAGGCCGGGTCATAGCGGCCGGGTCCGTAGGAGCGGCTGACCACGACCGATAGCTCCTTCTCGAAATAGGCCCGGCGCTCGATCGCCATGTTGACGTCGCCGATGACGGAGACGCGGCCCCGGAGGCGGGCCGCTTCGCCGGCGAGCTTCATCGGCCCGGTGGATTTCGACGCGGCGCACATCAGCACGACGTCGGCTCCATGACCGCCGGTGGCGGCCCGGACGGCCGAGAGGAAGTCCCGGGCAGACGAGAGAGCGGCCGTCGCGCCGGCCGCGAGCGCCAACGACGTCTTCGCCGGGTCGGGATCGAACGCGACGGTGCGGGCCCCGGCCGCCGCGGCGAGGCGGAGCCCGACCTGGCCGACCAGACCGAGTCCGATGACCGCGACCACGTCGTCCAGCCCAATCTCGGCCAGCCGCACGCCGTGCAGGGCAATGGCACCGATCGTCACGAATGCCGCGTCGTCGTCGGAGACGCCGGCGGGCACCGGGACGCACAGGTTCTTGGGCACGTACACCATCTCGGCGTGATTCGCGAAACCGAGTCCGGCACAGGCGACCCGGTCGCCGGGCCGGAACGCGGACGCGCCCGTACCGACCTCGACCACCTCGCCGGCGCACGAGTAGCCGAGCGGGATCGGGGAGGAGACCAGGTTCCGTACCACCTTGATCGTGTCGACCAACCCCTCCTGACGCGCCCGATTCATGACCTTGTGGACGAGGTCCGGCCGGTCCCTGGCCTTCCCGATTGGCCCCTTCCGGGCCAGGGCGGCAATGGCGCGTTCGGTCCCCAGGCTGATCAGTGAACGGCGCACCCGCACCAGCACACCGCCCGACTGAAGGGTCGGAGGCGGGACCTCGGCCAGCTTGAGGGCCCCAGATTTCATGTCCTGCAGCACGGCTTTCATGACGGCGAACTTCCTTTCGCCCGATGGAGCCACGACGCGCTGTCTCGCAACGCCTCATGGGTGCTCATCAGGCGGTATTCGCGACGTACCAGGTCCAGCATCCACCCGCACCGCCTCCGCTTCGTGGCGGCGTCGAGGAAGGACAGGGTAAAGACGCGGCTGCCTGAGCCGGCGAGCCAGGTCTCCGGCAGCGGGTCGGCGAAGTCGGTGAGGTGGAAGAGGAGAACCAGCGGCCCGCGCCCGCGGTGACGGGCCAGGCCGAGGCGGAAGTACCAGGTGCCGAGTACCAGGCTATACGACGGGTGGAACGGGAGCGGCATCGGGCTATGGCCGGGCAGGGCGAGCTCGACGAGCTCGACCGCCGTCGACGGCCCGGTCGTTGTCCAGGTCGGGCCGAACCTCGACGAGTCGTAGCGGTACCCGGCGTCGGCCAGCAGCGCCATCGCTTCGTCGTCCCAGCGGAAGCCCGGGGCCCGAACCCCTCGACGTCGACGCCCAACTCGGAGGTCAAGCGCTCCCGGCTGTCTACGATTTCGCGTCGCTTCTCGACGGCCGAGAGCCGGGTGAGCCAGCGGTGGGTCAACGAGTGGGAGGCGATCTCGTGCCCGGCGCCGACCGCGTCGCCCAGTTGGGCCCGCTTGTCCGGGTCGTCCAGGTCTTCGGCGATCACAAAGAGCGTCGCCCGGACGGCATGGTCGCGAAAGAAAGCCAGGGCGTTCCGGAGACCGGGACTCGAAGAGCGGGTCGGGGCCCGGCGGAGTCGGCCAACCTCGCAGCCGACCGATGTGCTGCCGCCGTCCAGGTCGATGTGCACGACCGCGGGCGGGCAGCTGGGTCCCCACGGGGTCGCACTCATCCGCCGGTCACCATCGCAGGGGGCCAGGCACACCGCAACTCTCACGTGGTCGGGCCTTTCTGGAGACGTGGTCTGGTCGATCGACGAACTGGCCAAGTCTACGCAACCCTCGTGCTGACCCTGGCAAGCGGCGCCGCCGTGTCCCGGATGCGAGTCGGTCGCTAGTGTCGCCCGACGCATTCAGCAAATCATACATGTTCGACTGTTGCGATGTGGCCACAGCTAGCAGATCCAGCGACGTCGACGAGGCCACCGAGCGAGTCTTGACCACCCGAGTGGAAGCCGCTTCCACACCGCCCCGGCCGGCCGTAGCCCTCGAAATATGAGCCGGGTGGCCGGATCAGGCTGCTGGAGTGGACGGGGGAGAGGACTACATTCGGGACCGTGGGTCCCGCCCAAACCCTCTTTCCATGGATCAGACCGGGGACCGCCCTGCCAGGGATCAGGCCGCAGTTATAGAAGGGATGCCGCGGGCCGAGGTGTCCGCCATCGCATGCCAGTGCCAGGGCGGCCGGGAGGTGGCGGCCAGGGCCTCTGGGGTGCTGTAGGCCGCGTGTCGGGCGAAAGACCATTCGCCGACTTCGACGGTCAACATGCCTCCGCGCCAGCGCACGGCGATGGCTCCCGAACGCGAGAAGAAGGCGGTGTCGGCCCGGGCAGGATGCGGTGGAGGGCCGCGAAGTAGCTCCACGGCGCCTGCGGTGCGCCTGGCCCGCCCTCGCGCAGGTACAGGTCCCGAAACGACGAAAGCGGCAGTGTGTCCTTGGCGAATCGTGACGCCGCCGGCTCCTCTCGCGGCGCGGACGCTGCGCCGTGGCTTCGCGCGCCTGATCCACGTCAGGGTGATGCCCGACAGTGGACAGATCGTTACGACGAACCGACTACGAGCGGCGTGAAACCCACCGATTCGAGCCAGGGAGCCGGCTCGGCGTGACGGATCTCCAGGTGCCCCGCCTTCTGGACCCGGGCTCGCTCTAGGGCCGCCAGGACCAAGGCGATCTTCACGTCGACGTCGTCGGCAATTCGTGC
>CAVSQW010000009.1:0-419174 GCA_963730185.1 uncultured Gemmatimonadales bacterium | reverse complement strand
GGGCGGCGGCCGGCAGCCCGCCGAGCAGCCAGATGAAGCCGAGGCCCGCCGCGGGGGCGTAGTTCGGCCCATCGCCGGGATGGAAGATCGGCAGGTCACGCTGGAGCCAGGCGACCGGCGTCCGGGCCCACGGCGGGTATGGTTTGAGGACCGGCCGGACGATCCAGTCGAGGCGATCATAACCCGTCAAGTCGTACCCCGAGGCCAGAACCTTGTGACCGATCTGGAGCTGAATCGGGTAGATCGGATTGCCGGTATGGACGGCGTTCCGCAGGTACCAGTAGCCACCCACCGCGAGCGCCACCGTGCCGGCCAGACCGAGGAAAGCGAGCGGCCGCCGTGCGGCTCGCCAGCCGCGGACGATCACGGCCGCCAGGCCGGTGAGGCCGAGCACCACGACGAGGTAGGGCGCCCCGGTTCCTTTGGCGCCCAGCATCAGGCCGGCGGTCGCTCCGAGCAGCACGGCGCTCCACCCCGGGGGCGCCTTCCGGTCGAAGCTGAAGACCAGGGCGGCGGCGACGGCGGCCATCGTGGCGCTCCCGAACCCGGCGTCGATGTAGAGGGTGGCGCCCTGGATTACGAAGAGGGAGACGCCGAACAGCAAGCCGCCCGCAAGCCACCGCCAGACGCCACGGGCCCCGAGGCGCTCGGCGATGACCACCAGTGCGGTGAAGGCGAGCGGCCAATAGGGGAGGTTGGCGGCGTCGATCAACCGGTCGGTCATCCCGGCGAGGTAGTAGAGCAGGAATCCGGTCGATTCGATGCCCATCGGGAGGTCGAGCCAGCCGGCGAGTTCCACCTCGTGAGGCACGGACGCGAGGGCCGGGTCCAAGGGGTGGAAGCCGATGGCGCCCCGGACGGTCCACTCGTTGATCGCGGCGATGTGATACCAGAGCTCGTCCCAGCCGAGCGGCGAACGATACCAGGCGAGAACCCAGAGCTGGAGCCAGACTACGACGCCCCAGATCAGGAGCGCCACCGCCAGCGCCGCGAACGCGCGATTCATCCAGCGGCCCAGGCCCGGCGGCTCCATCGACCTCCGGGCGGCCTCCCGGTCGGAGCGGCGGAAGCGGAGGCCGAAGAGCGCGCCCAGCACCGCCGAGACCGCCACGATCCCGATGGCGAGCGGCTGGCTCATCCTGGCGCCCACCAACCCGGCGGAGATCGTCAGAGCCTGGGTGAGGGCCAGCCACACCGTGACGGCGGCGAACAGGGGAAGGGCTACCATCCCTTGGCCACCGCGAGGCTGAGGTTGAACCCGCCGTAGTAGTCGGCATGGCCCGCGGTCAGGCGCACGGACAGCTTGGGCGCCAGGTACTTCGAGAGCGAGGCCGAGTAGGCCCAGCTCTGGAACTCCTCGATCCCCTGACTGGGCAGGATGACGTAGCTGCCGTCACCGTAGTCCACCCGGGCCCCGGCCGACCAGCGCTCCCAGACGCTGTAGCTGAGCCCGGCCCCGGCCGACCAAGACGAGCGACTGCTCGGTTGGTTGACCCCGATGGTTGCCCCGCCGCCGAGGATCAGATGGGCGGGCGCATACCAGGTGAAGCCGGCCCCGATCCGGTCGCTCCGGACCCCGGCGATCGTGGCCTGGCGATGGCCGTAGTCGATCGACGTCTCCAGCCGCTCGGTCACGCTCATGGCGGCCGAGAGCCCGACGTGATACCGCGGATAGAGGTTGCCCCTCTCGTTGATGCCGCTGCTCAGGCCGGCGCTCAGCCGATAGCGGTGGCTCCAGGCCTTGAGGAAGCTCACCCCGACGCCGTACCCCTCCTCGCCCAGGAGCTGCTGGTGCCCGGCCGAGAAAGTCCAGTAGCGGTCCGGTCGGGACAGATAGACGGTGACCGCCTGCGATCCGGCATTGCCACCGGTGTGGTCACCGTAGCCGAGGGTAACCACCATCGCCGGGGTCCACTTGACCCGCGGCGCGGGCTCCTGGGCTGCGACCACCCCGGCCGGCAGGCCCGCGGCCAGGCAGGCGGCCGTCAGCGCCAAGGAGCAGCTCCGCCGCGCGGCCGGTCTTCGAAGACATCGATTCACGAGGCCCCTCCCGCGGCGGCTTCCATCTCCGGCCCAGTGGTAGCAGCGACCGGCTGCCAGAGGCTCTTCCAGCTCACACCCCACCCGTAGAAGGCGATGAAGATCAGCACGTTGAGCGGGAGCCCGAACACGAAGAACAGGAGGGGAAGGAACAGCACCGACAAGTAGTAGATGACGACCGCGTGGGCCATGAACTGGAGCGGCACGAAGACGACCTGGTGGAGCATGACGAGCACCGTGAGCCCCAGCTTCCGGCGCCATCCGAGGTCGAACACGTAGAACGTCATCCCGAGCAGCACCGGGATCAGCGTGATGAAGGCCAGCGCCGCGATCAGCATCCCATGGACGTACCCTGCCCCGCTGTAGGGGAAGGACTCCGGCCAGAACGCGAAGAACAGCTGGGCCCCCGCCTGGAAAAAGGCGACCACCCTGAGGCCGGAGGCGATCGGGAGGTAGCGGCGGGGGACGAAGAGGCTCCCGATGAAGAGCGCCGCCGTGAGCAGCGCGCCCAGGATCCAGAGCCGCGGTCCGGGCAACGCCGATGGAAAGCCGACGTACGGGAACCGGAGGCCCAGCTCGTACTCGATGCGGAGGGCATAGCCGCCCATCCCGAACACGGCCTGCCAGAAGTCCAGGATCCACGCCCAGGCAATGGTGACTCGATCGAAGACGAGAGCCCAGACGGCCAACACCGCGAGCACCAGGGCCAGGCTCGACAGCATCTTGACCCGGGTTCTGGGTTCGACGATCAGGCTCCGATGCCGTGCGATGAGGCCTCCGAGATGGCCTCGAAAGCGTGACTCGTCGAGGGCCGTGGGCAGGGAGCGGTCGGCCTCGTCGGGGTACTGCAACAGCAGATCGCCGGTCCGCAGATTGGTGGCTTTCATGGTGCCGTGACGTCCTGAGCCGCCGATGCGGGGCTCGGTGCGGCGCTGACCAATCCCCGCCGATGGGCCCAGAGGGTTCCGTGAACGACGGTGCCGCCGGTGATCTCCAGATCGCGACCGCTCACGGTCGTCGGACGATCGGTATCACCGACCGTCACACCGGCGCCGAGACGCACCCGGCGCTCGCCCACGATCGGGCCCTCGATCCGGCAGCCGGCGCCGATCACGACGTCGCGCTCGCTGACCACGGCCCCGCGGATCCGGACCTGCTCGCCGACGACCAGCTCCTCGTGACTCTTGACGCCGCGTGCCAGCTCGGTGCCCCGACCGATCCAACACTTGCCGGTCACGATCAGGTCGACCTTCAGGCGGACGCCCGGTGGAACCTCGCAGTCGCCCTTGACCAGCCAGCGATCCGCCCCCGCCTCGATCACCGATCCCCGCCGGAGCCCACCGGGCTCCAACGTGGGCAGTTCGGGATGCACCACCGGATGGAGGGCGGGCTCGATTCGGCCGAACTCCACCTGCCTGGCCCGGACCCGCTCGAACTCCACGCCCTCTGCGAGGCGGACGACGTGATCGGACGACAACCGCCCGTGGGCCCGCGAGTCGGGTCCCAGTCGAACGGCGCCGTCGGCGTGTATCCAGCGGAGGGTTCGGCTGCCGGGCCCCAGGGTCACGTCGCCGGCCGCGAGAATGGCCCGGTACACGCCGCCGGCGCCGCCGCGCACCGATCCTTCGGCGTAGATCTCCCGCCGGGCGACCAGCCCGTCTGGGAGCTCGAGGTCGCCGCATCCGAGGAGGATCCGATCGAGGCGGTGCAGCGATTGCTCGGTGTCGCTCAGTGCCGGCGCGACCCGGGCTGGCATGACCCGGTAGGGCTGGCCGCCCAGGTCCCCTTCCTGGACGGCGCCGGTCTCGCGGCATCGGGCGAGGGGTTCGGCGAGGTACTCACCGACCCGGGTTCGGAACCGGTGGGCGAAGTAGCGGATGTCGACATCGGAGTGCTGGACCACCGTGAGCGGCGTCGTGTCGGTCGGGCGGCGCCACTCGAGAATGCCGGGCAACAGGGGTACCAGCACCAATCCGGCCACCAAGCCGAAGAAGAGGACGAAGGCGAAGGTCATCGTCCCACCGTCCCGCCGGCGCCGGCCCGGTCGTGGAATCCGTTCCGGAGCTGATACCCGTGGCTTCCGTTGTGGTTGTGCTCGGTCTTGTGCCAGAGGAGCCGTTTGGTCTTGTGGGGCAGCAGCTGCGAGATCGTGGCCCGCGAGACGCCGAACAGGCTCACGAGGAAGCCCAGGAACACGAACGGCAGGAGCCGGATCCGGTTCCGCGATCCATCGAGGTGCGCGGCGGCCGCGATCTCGAAGAAGGTCGCGAAGTTGCCCAAGGCGCTGTACGACACCACCAGCAGGATGACGATCAGGCCGGGCTTGGTGACGCCCAGATACCAGAGCACGATGCCGACCAGCCAGCCCAGGACCAGGATCGGCGACATGGTGTAGACGCCGAGCAGGAGCGCTCCGTCGACCTTCTCGGCGAGGCTGGTCCGGGCGCTCCGAAGCAGCCGCCCGAGGTAGCGCACCGCCACCGCGTTGTGGCCCATGGCCCAGCGACGGATCTGGCGGAGCCGGCCGTCCCAATCCTCCGGCACCTGCTCGTAGCATTCGGAGCGGTTCTGATAGACCGTCTTCCATCCGCCCAGCAGCAGGCGGTAGGTGGCGTCGGTGTCTTCGGCCAGCGAGTCGTCCCGCCAGCCCCCGACCGCTCGGAGCGCCGAGCTCCGCACCCCGCCCACGGTGCCGCCGTACTGAGCCACCAAGCCCATGTTCATACGGGCTTGCTGATCGACCTGGTAGCCACCCGAGCGCTCGAGATCGAGGAGTCGGGTCAACAGGTTGCCGCTGACGTTGTGGGGAACCACCCGCCCCATCACGGCCCCGACCTCGGGATCGAAGAAGGGCGCGACGAGCTGCTTCAGGAGGCCGCGACCGGGGATGTAGTCGGCGTCGAAGACCAGGGCAATGTCGGTGGTGACCGTGGCCATCGCATCGTTCAGCGCGGCGGCCTTGCCCGCCTTGCCCTCGGACCGGATGAACGGCCGGACCACGTCGAGGTTGGCGTGCTGGAAGGCCTCGACGATCTCCCGGGTGCGGTCGGTCGACCGGTCCTCGACGGGAACGACGGTCAGTCGCTCGCGGGGATAATCCGCGTCCAGCACGGCTTCGAGGATATCGCCGATCACGGCCTCCTCGTTGTGGGCCGGAATCAGCACCGTGATCGGCGGCCAGTCGGCGATGTCGATGTCGACGTACGGCTGGCGGGTAGGACGGAAGAGCCGGTTCAGGGTGAACAGATAGTGCCGGACGATGTAGACCGCGACCATCGCGATGATGAGGTAGAAGGTGTAGAGCAGGACGGTGACGATCCAGCTCCGCGGGCCGAGGCGCGAGGGATCCGGCGACGACCGAACGACCTCCTGCTGGAGTACCGCGCCGACGGCGCTTCCGCCGATCCGGGTCAGACGCGGTGGTCCGAAGAAGGAGGTCGCCGGCACAACCGTACGGCTCGAGACCGGCCCCGACCCGAGGACGTCCGGTCGCTCGGCCGACACCACCGGCTCGAGCCGGGTGCCGGTATGCGTCGCCGCGAGGGTGCCAAGGGCCAGGGCCAACGCGAGGAGCGACCGCTGCCAGGCCTTCGAGACGGAGGTCGTCATGGGCAGCTCACCCAGCCGACACCGGCGGCGGGGTCAGGGCGGCGAACAGGTCCGGCGAGGGCTCGATTCCCTCCCAATCGGTGGTGCGCCGGGCCCGCCCGGTCAGCTCGTGGACCACGAGATCGGCGATCCGCGCGGCGGCCTGCCCGTCGCCATGCGGATTCGGGTACCGGGTCATGCGCCGGCGAGCCGGCTCGTCGGTCAAGAGCAGTCCGGCCTGGCCGACGATCCGCTCGGGATCCGTGCCCACCAGGCGGGCGACGGTCCCGATCCCTTCCGGCCGCTCGGTGATGTCCCGAAGAACCAGAACCGGTACCCCGAAACTGGGCGCTTCCTCCTGAATGCCGCCGGAGTCGGTGAGCGTCAGCACCGTGTGCTGGAGGAGGGTAAGCAGGTCGGCGTATCCGAGCGGCCGGGTCACCCGGATTCGCGGGTGGCCGGCGAGCGGCACCGCGGCCTCCCGCACCGCGGGATTGGGATGGAGCGGCACCACGAACAGGGCGTCGTCGTGTCGATCGGCCAGCACCCGGACGGCCTCGAAGATTCCCCGGAGCGGGGCGCCGAACGACTCCCGGCGATGCGCCGTCACCAGCACCAAGCGGCGACCGTCGTCAACCAACCGCCGCACGAGCCGGCTCGGGGCCACGCGATCCGCCCCCGTGACGATCTCCAGGGCGTCCACCACCGTGTTGCCGGTTACGTGCACCCGGTCGGGCGGCACGCCCTCCGAGAGGAGACGGTCCTGGGCGGCCCAGGTCGGGGCGAAGTGGAGGTCGGCCAGCACGCCGGTCAGCCGCCGGAACATTTCCTCCGGGTAGGGATGCCACTTGTCGCCCGTCCGAAGGCCCGCCTCGACGTGGGCCAGCGCCACTCGGTCGAAGTACGCCGCCAGCGCGCCGAACAACACGGTCGCCGTGTCGCCTTGCACCAGAATCAGGTCGGGACGAATGCCGTCCAGCACGTCCTCCAGGCCGGCAAGACACGCCCGGCCGACGTGGAAGAGGTTCTGCCCCTTCCGCATCAGCCGGAGATTGCGGTCGAAGGAAAGACCGAAGGGATCGAGCGCGTGGTGGAGGAGGTCGCGATGCTGGCCGGTGCTCACGAACCAGGCGCGAACCTCGGCGTCACGGCGAAGATGGCGCACCACCGGCGCCAGCTTGATCGCTTCAGGCCGCGTGCCGGCGAGTACGAGGACCTGCGGAAGGGATCGGCGGTGCGGGTCGGCCATGGTTTCCTCTGCCTAACCATGGCGCCGGAGCGACGAAACCGCGGTGAAGGACGACGCAAGGAGCCTTCACGGGCTCGCGAAGGAGGTTCAGCCTCGTTTCAGGCGGTCTTCACCGAAGCCGCCTCGCCCAAACCAAGCTCGCGGATCGACACTTCCCGCATCTCGACCTTCCGGACCTTGCCGGTCACCGTCATCGGGAACTCCTCGGTGAACCGGATGTACCGCGGGATCTTGAAGGTGGCGATCTGCCCCCGGCAGAACTCCCGGATCTCGTCGTCGGTGGCCAGCACCCCGTCGCGGAGGCGGACCCAGGCGCAGAGCTCCTCGCCGTACTTGGGGTCGGGCACGCCCACCACCTGGACGTCCTGGATCTTGGGGTGGGTGTAGAGGAACTCCTCCACCTCGCGGGGGTAGATGTTCTCGCCGCCCCGGATGACCATGTCCTTGATCCGCCCGATGATGTTGACGTAGCCGTCCTCGCGCATCACCGCCAGATCGCCGGTGTGCATCCAGCCGGCGGCGTCGATCGCCCCGTTGGTCGCGACCGGGTCGTCCCAATAGCCCAGCATCACCAGATAGCCCCGGCTGAGGAGCTCCCCCGGGGCGCCCCGAGGCACGGTCAAGCCGGTCTCCGGATCCACGATCTTGCACTCGACGTGCGGATGCACGGCGCCGACCGTGCCGGTCCGGTGCTCGAGGTCGTCGTCGGGGGTCGATTGGAAGGAGACCGGGGAGGTCTCGGTCATCCCGTAGCAGATGGTGACGTCGTCCATGTGCATCGTGTCGATCACCTGCTTCATGACCTCGACCGGGCAGGGCGACCCCGCCATGATCCCGGTGCGGAGGCTGGAGAGGTCGTAGCGCGCGAAGTCGGGATGCTGGAGCTGGGCGATGAACATGGTCGGCACCCCATAGAGCGAGGTGCAGCGCTCCGCCTGGATGGCGTCGAGCGTGGCCTGGGGATCAAAGCCCACTGACGGGTAGACCACGGCCGCCCCGTGGGTGAGCGCCCCCAGGTTACCCATGACCATCCCGAAGCAGTGGTAGAGGGGAACGGGCACGCACACCCGGTCGGCCGCGGTGTAGCGACACCCGACGCCGACGAAATACCCGTTGTTGAGGATGTTGTGGTGAGAGAGCGTAGCACCCTTCGGAAACCCGGTGGTGCCGGAGGTGTACTGGATGTTGATCGGGTCGTCGAAGTCGAGGGTGGCCTCGCGCTCCCGGAGCCGGTCGGCGCTGACTGACTCGCCCCGCGCCAGGAGGTCGTTCCAGCCGAGCATCCCGGCCGATTCCTCCCCGAGGAGCACGATCGTCTCGAGGGCCGGGAGGCGGGGCGCGGTGACCCGGAGCAGCTCGAGATAGTCGGTCTGCCGGAAGCCGCGGGCCGAGACGAGGACCGAGACACCGGACTTGGCGAGGGCGTACTCCAGCTCGTGGCGCCGGTAGGCCGGGTTCACGTTGACCAGGACGGCGCCGATCTTGGCGGTGGCGTACTGCGTCTCGAGCCACTCGACCGAGTTCCCCGCCCAGATGCCGACCCGGTCGCCCTTCTCGACCCCGAGAGCCAGCAGTCCGCGAGCCACCCGCTCCACCCGCTGGTGCAGCTCCCGATAGGAGAGGCGGACGTCCTGATGACGGCTCACGACCGCCAGCGCCTCGGGCGTCGCGGCCGTCACTCGGTCGAGCTCCGCGCCGATCGTGCGGCCGAGGAGCGGGAGGGACGAAGGGCCGGAGACGTACGATCGCTGGGTCATGGCGGGTCCTCTCTGGGGGAATCGAGGCAGAATCTACGGTCTTCCGAGTGACGCGACGAGGCCGGGACCGGGCCGTCGACCAGGGCCGAAAAGGGTGCTTCCGAGGGAAAGTCGGCCGGTCCAAAGGCGTTTTCCGAGGGAAAAAGACGCTCTTCCCTATTGTTTTCCCCAGAGGGACCCTTAGATTTTCCCTCGGAAGGATGCTCCCGCAGTGGTCAGGAACCTCATTTCAAGGAGTCTCGGATGGCCGCCAAGAAGAAGGCCGCGAAGAAGACTGCGAAGAAGAAAGTCGCGAAGAAGCCCGCCCGGAAGAAAGCCGCGAAGAAGGCCACCAAGCGGAAGCCGTCGGCCGCCTTCATGAAGCCGATGACGCCAAGCGCTTCTCTCGCCACGGTGGTCGGCGCCAAGCCGCTGCCGCGCACCGAGGTCACCAAGAAGCTCTGGCTCTACATCAAGAAGAACAAGCTCCAGGACGCCAAGAACCGGCGGATGATCCACGCCGACGCGAACCTGAAGCCGGTCTTCGGTGGCAAGGCGCAGGTCAACATGTTCGAGATGACCAAGCTGGTGAACAAGCACCTCAAGTAGGACGGAGCCGCCCCCATGGGGGCTCTCCTCGCAGTGGCACGACGGGGCCGGACGCATCCGGCCCCGGTTTTTATTGGCTCCCCCGGAGGTCCATCACCCGACGGGCCTTGCCGAGCGACCGCTCGATGGTTCCCGGCGGCGCCACCCGCACGGTGGCCGTGATCCCGTTGTACGACTTGATGTCGTGCGCCAGGGTCGACGCCGCCTGCTCGGCGGCCGCGGCGCTGATCGAGGCGTCGTGGGGCTCCACTACCACCTCCAGGGTATCGAGCCGGCCCGCCCGCCGAATCTCCAGGACGTAGTGGGGCGAGTAGAGCCCGACCTTGAGAATCAGCTCCTCCAGCTGCGACGGGAACACGTTCACTCCCCGGATGATCAGCATGTCGTCGCTCCGGCCGGTGAGTCGGGCCAGCCGGCGCATCGATCGAGCGGTGGGCGGGAGAAGGGTGGTGAGGTCGCGGGTCCGATAGCGGATCACCGGCAACGCTTCCTTGGTGAGGGTGGTGAGCACCAGCTCTCCCCGCTCGCCGTCCGGCAGCACCCGCTCGGTGACCGGATCGATGATCTCGGGGAAGAAGTGATCCTCCCAGAGCACCAGCCCGTCTTTGGTCTCGATGCACTCGTTGGCCACCCCGGGTCCCAGCACCTCCGAGAGCCCGAAGATGTCGAGCGCGTCGATCGCGAACCGGGCCTCGATCTCGGCCCGCATGGCATCGGTCCAGGGCTCGGCCCCGTGGATCCCGATCGAGAGCTTGAGCGAGGTGGGATCGACGCCCTGACGCTGGCACTCGTCGGCCAGCACGAGCGCGTAGGACGGGGTGCACATCAGGATGTCCGGCGCCAGATCCACCAGAAGGCGGACCTGCTTTTCGGTCTGCCCACCCGACATCGGAATCACGGTGCACCCCAGCTTCTCGGCGCCGTAGTGGGCGCCGAGGCCGCCGGTGAACAGGCCGTAGCCGTAGCCGACGTGGACGATGTCGCCCTTGCGGCCGCCGGCCGCCCGAATGGAGCGGGCCACCAGCTTGGCCCAGGTGTCGATGTCGCGCGCGGTGTAACCGACCACGGTCGGCTTGCCGGTGGTCCCCGAGGAGGCATGCACCCGGACCACCTGCTCCCGGGGCACCGCAAACATGCCGTAAGGGTAGGCCCGGCGGAGATCCTCCTTGGTGGTGAACGGGAACCGGGCCAGGTCCTCGAAGGACCGGAGATCCGCCGGATGCACGCCGGCCTGACCGAACGCGTGCCGGTAATGGGGGACGTTCGACCAGGCGTGCTGGAGGGTCCACTTGAGTCGCTCGAGCTGGAGGGCCGTGATCTCGTCGCGGCTGGCGATCTCGATCCGCTCGAGGTCTTTCCGGGCCGCACCCGGCCGACCGGGCTTACCGGCCCGAACGGCCGGCGGTCGTTGGATCAGCTTGAAGGTGGAGCGGGAGCGGGCCCGGGCGGGCGGGCGAGGCGGTCGGGAGGAAGGAGTCATCGGCTCATCCACTGATCGGTGGCACGCGGTCGGCCCAGGGCCGGGCTTGCTCGAGCTGGCCGGCCAGCCGGAAGAGGGTGGCTTCGTCGGCGTAGCGGCCCACCAGCTGCACGCCCACCGGCAGCCCGGCGTCGCTCCACCACAGCGGCACCGACATCGCGGGCTGGCCGGTGACGTTGAACACCGGAGTATAGGGAATCGCCTGGAACACCTGGGCGGCCAGCTGGTTCAGGAGGCCCATCATCTTGAGGGGCCGACCGGTGCCGAGGAGCCCCGCGGCCTGGAGCAGGAGACGCTCGCCGGGCTTGGGCTGAAGCGAGCCGGTGGGGAACGGCGGCACCGCCAAGGTGGGCGTGAGGAGGGCGTCGTAGCCGGTGAAGAACTGGCCCACGATCCGCACCTGACGGTCGAGGAAGCGGAGCGCGACCGAGAGCTCCGGCGCTTTGAGGGCGCGCCCCAGGAGGGCCAGCGCCCAGGTCGCGGGCTCGAAGTGATGGCGGTGGGCTCGGGTACCGGTCACCCGTTCGGCGTCGTGGATATCGGCCATCAGCTCCGAGCAGAGCATGGTCACGAAGGCGCGGGAGAAGCCGGGCCCGTCGATCGCCGGGGCCGCCTCCACCAGGTCGTGGCCGAGAACACTGAGCAACGCCACCGCGTCCGCGAGGGCGCGCTCGCAGTCCGGGTGGACGGTCGAGCCGAGGAAGGGCCGGGCGGTCCAGGCGATGGTGAGCCGGCCGGACGGGGCGGTTACCTCGTCGAGGAACGGCCGGGCGGGTGGCGGCGGGTAGTACGGCGCCCCGGGATCGGGGCCGGCCACCGCGTCCAGCATGGCGGCGCTGTCGCGGACGGACCGGGTCAGGACGTGGTCGACCACCGAGCCATGCCATTGCTCGCCGGAGTCCGGGCCGGTGGGCGTACGGCCCCGGGTGGGCTTGAGCCCGAAGATGCCGCAGCAGCTGGCCGGGATCCGAATCGACCCGCCTCCGTCGCCGCCGCTCGCGATCGGCACCATCCGGCTGGCCACCGCCGCCGCCGAGCCGCCGCTCGAGCCGCCGGTGGTCCGGGTGGGATCCCAGGGATTCACGGTCGGACCGAACAACACCGGCTCCGTGAACGGGGTGAGGCCGAATTCAGGCGTATTGGTCTTGCCGATCGGGATCACGCCGGCCGCCAGGTAGCGGCGGGTGAGCTCGGTATCGTGGTCGGCGACATGCTTGGCCAGGAACCGACTCCCGGCCCGGAAGGGCTCACCCTCGAGGAGCTGACCGAGATCCTTGAACAGGAACGGCACCCCGGCAAACGGGCCGTCGAGCGGGCCGCCCGGGCCCGGGCCCGGGCCCGGGCGTCCATCCGGTGGATCACCGCGTTGAGCCGGGGGTTTACCCGGTCGACCCGGTCGAGCGCGGCGTCGACCAGCTCGAGCGGGGTCACCTCGCCCCGGCGGACCAGGTCGGCGAGGCCGAGGGCGTCGTAGCTGGGATACTCGAAGGCGGTCATGGTGTGGGGGCCAGGGTAGCGGGATTTAGCGTCCGGCGAGAAGGGTGTCAACGCGCCGGGCGGCGGCGCTCGCTCGGCCGGCTCGCCGCCTAACGTCGATCGCGCCGGGCCGGCGGCGCCGTCGCCCTGACGACCTCCGCCCCGAAGGGGTAAGTTACCCCGATCGGGACGGGGACAGGCCGACGATGCTCGACGCCCTCAGACGCGGTTTGGGTGATCGATATCGGATCGGCGGCGAGCTCGGGGCGGGCGGCATGGCCACCGTCTTCGAGGCTACCGACCTCCGCCACCACCGATCGGTCGCGATCAAGGTACTCCAGCCCGCCGTGGCGCGGGTGCTGGGGATGGATCGGTTTCGCCGCGAGATCGAGACCACCGCCGGGCTGACCCACCCACACATCGTCCCCATCTTCGACTCCGGCGCCGTCGACCTCGACCACGGCGACACCGGCCTCTACTACGTCATGCCGCTCGTCCCGGGGCGCTCGCTCCGGGAGCGACTCGAGACCGAGCCGCAGCTGCCGGTGGACGAGGCGCTCACGATCTGCCGGGACGTCGGCGCAGCCCTTCAACACGCGCATGGCCACGGCCTGATCCACCGCGACGTCAAGCCGGAGAACATCCTGCTCGTCGACGGCCAAGCGGTCCTCACCGACTTCGGCATTGCCAAGCCGGTCGAGTCCGCCGAGCGCAACGCGCTGACCTCGACCGGCGTGACCCTGGGCACGCCAGCCTACATGAGCCCCGAGCAGCGGGTGTCGGGCGGGGAGGTCGATGCCCGGAGCGATCAGTACGCGCTGGCGATGGTGCTCTACGAGATGCTCGCGGGCGAGCAGCCGTTCCGGGCCGCCACGCCGCAAGCCGCGGCCGCGCGCCAGCTGGCCGGAGAGGTCCCGCGGCTTCGCACCGTGAGGCCCACGGTGCCGGAGGCCGTCGACCTCGCCGTCCACCGAGCGCTGGCCGCCATGGCGGTAGACCGCTACCCCTCGATCGAGGCGTTCCTGGCCGCGCTGACCCCCCGGGGTCGATCCGCACCCGCGTCTCGGCGGGGCTCGCCGCGCGCCTGGATCGGGGTGGCCATCGCCCTGGTGGTCGTCGCGGTCGCGATCGCGACCCTCCTCCTCCGCGGCGGCGCCTCCGCCGGCCCCGACGATCGCCTGGGCCTGGCGCTGATGCCGTTCCGCGGGACGGGGATCGGGACCGACTGGGGCGAGACCCTGCCGGACCTGGTGGCCACCACGCTCACCGGAACCCCAGGCCTCCGGATCGTCGACCCCTGGGGCCTGTGGGAGCCGCTCCGCTCGTCCCCGGGCTCGCGGGCCCGAAGTCCCGATCGAGCCGAGGCCGAGCGCCTCGCCCTTCGGTCCGGCGCGAGCCGGTTCGTGCTCGGATCGCTGGCCGGGGCGAGCGGGAACCTCGAGCTCAACGTTCGGGTCTACGCGACCGCGAAGGCCGACCCGATCGATGCCTTCACGCTGTCGAGCCCCGCCGACAGCGGAGTCGCGCTGGGCCGTCGCGTGGCGCTCGAGCTGATCAACCGGCTGGGTGGAGCGGGCCCCGGCGAGTGGAGTCTGGAGGCGCCCACGGCATCTCCTCAGGCGCTCAAGGCCTACTTGGCGGCCCGGGAGGCGATGCGGCGAGGCGACCCCGACAGCGCCAACGCCGCCATCTCGCGGGCGCTCTCGCTCGACTCCACCTTCACCCTGGCTCTGGTCGAGGCCGTGACGATCCGGTCCTGGGCGCAGATGATGCGCGGCTACCAGTTTCAGGGACTGCGCGAGCTGATCGCGCGAGCCGAGGCGGACTCGGCCCGACTGCCGCTCAAGATCCGCCTCGGACTCCGCGCCACCGGGGCCTCGATCGAGACCGACGGCCCCACCGCCGCCGCGGCCTGGCGGAAGATCATCGAGCTCGACAGCACCAACGTGCACGGCTGGAACGGGCTGGCCTACGTGAGCCGGGTGTACGGGTGGCAGTTCGGGATGACCCCCGACCGGCTGCTCGAGATCGTGGACCGGGCCTACCGGCTCGACTCGAGCTATGTCCCCGCGCTCCTGAATCGGACCTCCCTGGTGTCGGTTCGCGGTGACTCCGCCGAGGCCCGGATCGACCTGGAACGGCTCCGTCGCTCGTCATCGCCGTCCCCCCTGATTGCGGCATCCCGGTGGAGCTTGGAGGGGCTCCTGGCCAGCGACGGCGTCTTCCCCGCCCTGGCCGACTCGGTCGCCGCAACGCCGCCGCTGGTATGGGGGAACGTGGTCCGCCGGCTCCGTTCCTGGCGCCCGGACCGAGCCCTGAGCCTCACCCGCCGCCTCCGGCGAGTCGCGACACCGGGCTTTGCCTTCGACTTCGCGGCGAATGCCGAAGCGGGTCTTCTGGTCGGGATCGGGCAGCTTCGCGAGGTGGATTCGATCCGGACCAGCGGAGCATACACCGGCGCACCGAACCTCGATCAAGTCGTCGATTGGAGCCTGCTCGCCGCCGCCCTGATCGGAATGAGCGACTCGGCGACTACCCGGGGCGCATTGCGCCGGCGCACGGCCGACCTCCCCCGAGACTCCGCGCTCGCGCTTCTCGACGCCCGGCCGGTCTGGTTCGGCGGCTGGCTCCTGGCCGCCTCTCATGCCACCTTCGGCGACACCGCCGAAGCCAGGGCGTGGATCGCCGCGATGGGCGATTTCCCGCGCCAGGGATCACCACGGGAATGGGCCGCCGCCGAACAGGCCGACATCGCCAGTCGGCTGGCCGAACGGGACGGTCAGTTCGAATCCGCCGCGACCCTGGCGGAGCGGGCGTATGCCCTCTGGACCATTCACACCGAGAACGTGGCCGGCTACTGGCCCGAGCCGGCGATCCGGTTCCACCTGGCGGAGACGCTCCGCGACCGGGGCCTTGCCGACAGCGCCGCCGCCATCTTCGCCTCGCTGACCCCACCGGTCACCTGGATTCCCGCCTTCACCCCTCGGGCGCTCTACGAGCTCGGTCTCCTCGCCGAGCGGCGGGGCGACCCCCAGGCCGCGGTCCGCCACTTCGACCATGCCCTCCAGTTCTGGGAGCTCGGCGGACCGGAGGTCGCGGTCTGGCGTGACCGGGCCATCGCCGGGGTTCGCCGGAACGCCGGCGAAGCAGGGGCGGCGCCGCGGGTCCGCCCGCCTAACGCATGAAGTACATCTTCCCGGCCGGCCGGGGATCGGGATAGATCCGGGCCGCGTCGGCCCCGCTGTAGAGCACCCCGTTCTGCATCACCATCCGGATGGTCCGCGAGTTCCGGATGTCGTCCAGCGGGTTGGCGTCGAGGATCACCAGGTCGGCCAGCTTGCCCGGCTCGATCGAGCCCAGCTGCCGGTCCAGACCAAGGTAGGCCGCGCTCTTGATCGTCGCGAACGAGAGCGCCTGAGCCGGCGTAAAGCCGCCCCGGACGAAGAGCTCGAGCTCCCAGTGCTTGTCCAACCCCTGAAGCTGACCGTGGCCGCTCCCCTGGAGCGACACGCCGGCGGCGTCGAGCTTCCGCAGCTCCTTGGCCATGTCGCCGGCGTAGATGTCGTCGTCGAAGTAGTGGGTGCTTCGCCGGAAGCCGATCAGCTCGTCCTCCCGGAAGAAGTGGCGGAGCTTCTCGTTCTCCCAGAGCCGCTCCGACTGGTGAAAGGCCGTCTCGCCCTCGGGACCGTTGTAGACCACGATCAGGGTGGGCGTATTCCCCGCCTGGCTCGCCGACCAGAACTTGACGATGTCGTCGTAGAGCGGGGTGAGCCCTATCGTGTGCTCGATCCCGCTCACCCCGTCCATGATCTGGGTCAGGTTCATCTCGGGGTCCACGGCAGACTCGGCGACCACGTTGAGCCCGTACTTCCGAGCGGCGGCATAGAGCTCTTGGCGAGCCGCCCGGCCGAACTGAACGTAGTCCTTGAGCGCCGTCGCCCCATGGTCCTTGTTGAACCGGACGATCTCCTCGGCGTCGGCCAGCGAAAGGATCGGGCGGTAGAGCTTGGGGCGGTAATAGCGGAGTCCGTAGATCGGGTTCCCGACCGACAGGAGCCGGGCCCCGGGAATGGCGCCCGCCCGCTGGAGGTCGGACACCAGGAAGTCCTTGTGAACGTTCCCGTACACCTCGTACATGGTGGTGGTTCCGTAGGCCAGGTTGGCCACCAGCCCCTGGACCCGCTGCTCCACCACGTTGAGCACCGACATCGACGAGTTGTAGTGCGCGTGCGCATCGATCATCCCGGGCATGACCGTCTTGCCCGAGAGGTCGAAGGTTCGGGCTCCGGCCGGGACGGCCACTCCCGGCCCCACGGCCTCGATCGTGTTGCCCCGGATGACGATGGTGGCGTCCTCCACCACCCGCCGGGCCGGATCCATGGTGAGGACCCGGGCGTGGGTGAGCGCGATGGTCGTGCTCGGCACCGGCACGTCGTACTCGAAGGCCAGCATCGTGCGGGTCGCCGCGCCCGGGCCGCGATCACGTCGGCCAGCGGCTTCTCGAAGTACGAGTCGCCCCGGGTCCAGTAGAGGCGCTGGCCGTCCCGGGTCCAGCCGGTGTAGTCGCCGTCGAGCGAGTCGACCCGGAAGGTCGTGCCCAGGTGGTCGAAAGCACTCACGCTCACCGGCTTCCCGGCGAAGGCGTTGGGCGTGACGAAGGTCCGGGTGTACTCGCGGAACGCGATCCACCGAAGATCGGGCGAGATGACCGCATGCACGGCGTGGGGGAAGTAGTAGAGCGTCTGCTCGTCGAGTCCGTCGAGGCGGATTCGCTTGAGGGCCAGGGAATCGCCGGTGAACTCGGTGAAGTAGAGCCGCTGCCCGTCGGGCGAGAAGGTGATGCCCGGGGGAAGATGGGTGGCGAAGTTGGCGAATTGCCCCTCGCCCCAGTCGACGTCGGTGACCTTCCGCTCCACCTGGTCCGGCCCCATCACCATCAGCTCGAAGGTGCCCTGACCGTCCAGCGTCACCCCGCCCCGGGCCAGCGCGTCCGCGCCGCGGAGGTAGGCCAGCGTCTGCCCGTCGGGTGAGAGGGTGAGCGACCCGAACTGCGACGGGCGGGCCGGGAGCCGGACCGGGGCCGAGCCCGCCAGGAGCGGCCGCCGCCAGAGGCTGCCCAGGCTGTCGTCGGTCCAGGCGGCGTAGTAGACCGTGCGGGTGGCCGGATCGTAGGCCGGGCTGGTCTCGTGCGCCGGCGTGTCGGTCAGCGCGATCCGCTTGTCGCCGGTCCGGTAGTACAGGTTCCCCAGCGCCTCGAAGATCACGCCCTGGTCGGCGGGAATCCCGAACCGGTGCGACCGGGTGAGCGCCTTGCCGCTCGCCGGGATGGTGACCGGGAAGCGGATCGTCTCCTCCATCACCCGCCGGACCGGCGCCCGGAAAGGGATCTCGCGGGTGGCCCCGCTCGCGACGTCGATCGCCTGCAGGTGCCCCCCGTAGGCGATCACGACCGCGCGGTCGTCGGGGGTCCAGGCGAAGTGCGGGTAGGCGCCGTAGTCGGCTCCGGCGCCGGCCTCCTGGCGGTCGCGGTCGAGCCGGTCGAAGAGCACCCGCTCGAGGCCGGTCGTGAGGTCGTGGAGGACCAACTCAGTGGTCTGGTCCTCCCGATGCACGTAGGCCATCCAGCGGCCGTCGTGCGACAGGCTGGGCGAAACCGCGCCACCCGGCCGGCGGACGACGGTCTCGATCCGGCCCGTGCCGAGGTCGTAGGCGTTGATCTGGAAGCCGGCCCGATATACCGGACCGGCGGGCTCGGAGTAGTAGACCTTGCCGTCGGCCGCCCGCTCGTTGAAGTGGGTCGGCGGGGTGAAGAGCGCCGGCCGGCCGAGGTCGGTGCGGTCGCCGTAGGCGTCGATCCGGACCCCGTTGAAGCGGGCGCCCAGATCCATGACCGTGGCATAGACGAAGCGTCCGTCGGCCGACCAGGCTCCCTGAGCGGTCCACTGATCGCCCTTGGAGATTCGGACCACCGAGTCGGCGTTCCGCACCAGCGCCCAGATCTGGTAGATCCCAGTCCGATCGGAGGTGAACAGGATCCGGCCACCGTCGGGGCTGTAGCGGGGGAACAGGTTCCAGCTCCGCCCCTCCGTGAGCCGGCGAGCGTCGCCGCCCCCGATCGGCATCTCGTAGATCTGCCCCAGCAGGTCGAACGCGACGAACCGCCCGTCCGGCGAGACGTCGACGCTCATCCACGAGCCCTCGGTGGCCGTAAACTCCAGCACGTGGCTCGGGGCCCGGGTCGAGTCGACCTTCCAGGCCGGCGGGTCCTGAGCGGCGATCGGTCCCAGGGCGAGAACGGAGAGCAGCGCGGCCCCGCGAAGGGACCCGCGCCCGGGAACGGGGTGCGGCATGGGAAGGCTCCTGTCGAATTCCGGGTGGCTCGGCCCCTAACGGATCTCCACGACGCGGTCGGCCACCTTGGGGAACCGATCGAAGACGGCCGGATCGTGTCCCGGGACAATCAGCCGGGGCGACGACGCGATCCGTTTCATCCGGTCCTGAGCGGCCAGGTTCGAGACCGTGTCCCAGGTGGCCGCGATCGGGCGGTGCCGGTCCAGGTTGAGATAGAGGTAGACGTTGTCCGAGGCCAGGACCACCGTGCCCGCGCGGGTCGGGACGCTCACGTACTGCGATTCGTGGGTGTGCCGGCCGCCGGTGTAGACCAGGATGCCCGGCGCCACCTCCTGTGAATCGCCCGGGACCAGGTCGCAGCCGCCCGGCCCGCTCGATCCCCGCCATCATCTCCATGTCCACCGGGAACACCCCGCTCCGCTCCAGGTGGGCGGGATCGCGGTAGTACTCGTACTCGGCCTTCTGGATCCAGACTCGCGCGTTGGGAAAGAGGTCGGCCCCGTCGGCGTGATCCCAGTGGAGATGCGAGATCACCAGGTCGGTGACCTCCTCCGGCGCGATCCCGAGCCGGCGGATGGCCTCCGAGGGGCGGACGTAGTTGCCGATCTTCCAGGACTCGAGGAACTGGCTCCGATAGAACCCCGCGTCGACCAGCATCACCCGGCCGTTCCCGCGGACCACCCAGACCATCATCGCGCCGTCGATCGTGACGCCCGAGTCGGCGCCGAGGACCAGGCCGCGGAGCGGGTACTGAACCAGGGTGCCGTAGTCGACGGCGTAGACCTGATAGACCGGATCGTCGGCCGCGGGCGCGGCCCCGAGGGTGAGTCCCGCCGCGGTCACGGCGAGCAGCGCTCGGATCATGGGGCACCTGCCGTCGTCGTGGAGCCGTCGACCTCCGCGAGGAAGGCGTCGAGCACCTGGTTGAACGCGTCCGGCTGCTCCATCGGCAGCGCGTGGCGGGCATTCGGCACCACCACCATCCGCGCGCCGCGGATCCGCCGAACGTACTCCTCTTTCCGGGAGGGCGGAGTGTAGTCCTGGTCGGAGACGACCGCCAGCGTCGGGGCCTCGATCGCCTCGATCCGGTCGGCCACCGACCAGCCGATCAGGGCCCGGGTGGCCGCCAGGTACGCAGCGCGGTCGTTGGTGAGGAATCGGGCCAGGAAATCCGCCCGGCGATCCGGATCGCCCGGAAAGAGACGTTCACCCAGCATCGTCCCCATCCGCCGCATCCCGAGCCAGCGCACCGTGCCCACCCGCATCCGCAGCGCCCACCGCTCGGCCGCGTTTCTCGGCACCAGCTCGGGACCGCTGTTGACGATCACCAGACTCCGGATCAGGTCGGGCGCGTCGACCGCGAGCTGAAAGGCGACCATCCCGCCCATCGAGAGGCCGACGACGTGCGCCGGCTCGGGCGCGACGGTCCGGAGCAGGGTCGCCACTCCCCGGGCAAAGCGGGCAACGCTGTAGGGGCCGGGCGGGCGGGCCGATCCGCCGTGCCCGAGCACGTCGCAGGTGATCACCCGGTAACGACTCCGGAAGTGGGCCACCTGGGCAGTCCAGTCGCTTCCCCGGCCACCGAGACCGTGGAGCAGCAGGAGGGGTCGGCCTTCCCCGGCAAGCTCGTAGGCCAGGTCGCCGTCGGCGACCGGTAGGATCGTCAATGCCCGTGCCTCAGCGGTCGGCCAACATACGGTGGCCGTCGAGCGCTTAGGAGCGAATCGGTCACTGACCCGCGGCCATCCCATCCTTCCGGGGGTCCGAGGCGGCGGCGTATCCTCGCGTCAGTCGCCGGATGGCCTGCGCCCCGCCGGCAGCGCTCGCGGGGAGGTCGACCACGTCGTGCCCCATCTCCCGGAGCCGTTGTCTCACCGCCTCCGGGATCGGCGCCTCCAACCCGACCTTGAGGCCGCTCAGGTGGCGGAACCGGGGCTGGTCGAGCGCCTCCTGGAGGTCCATCCCGAACACCAGGAGATTGAGCAGGACCTGGACGTGCCCCTGGGGCTGCATCGCGCCGCCCATCACACCGAAGCTCATCCACGGGTCCTCGTCGCCGTCGGGCCGCACCTTGGTCACGAACGCGGGGATGATGGTGTGGAGCGGCCGCTTCCGGGGGCCAACCGTGTTGGCCAGCCCCTGCTCCATCGTGAACCCGGCACCTCGGTTCTGGAGCGCGATGCCGGTACCCGGGACCACGACGCCGGAGCCGAATCCGCCGGCCAGGCTGTTGATGAACGAGACCATGTTGCCCTGCCCGTCGGCCGCGGTGAGGTAAATGGTTTCGCTCCGGCTGGCGGCCGGACCAGGCTCCACCCGGGCGCTGGCCTGCCGCGAGCTCAGCTGGCTCCGCCGCTCGGCGATGAAGCCGTCGGAGAGCAAGTACTCGGGCGACGTCGTCATGGCGCCCGGGTCGCCCACGTAATGGGCGAGGTCGGCGAAAGCCAGTTTCTTGGCCTCGATCAGGTGGTGGAGGTAGATGGCCGAGTTGTGCCCCATGCCCTTCAGGTCGTAGGGCTCGAGGATCCGGAGCATCTCGAGCGCGGCGACGCCCTGGCCATTGGGAGGGAGCTCGTAGAGCCGGTAGCCGTGGAACGGCACCGAGATCGGCTGCACCCAGTCGGACCGGTGGTCCCGAAAGTCCTCGTCGGTGAGAAACCCGCCGAGCTTCCGCACCCCCGCGGCGATTCGCTGGCCCAGCTCGCCTCCGTAGAACACCCCGACCCCTTCTTTCGCGATCAACCGGAAGCTGGCCGCGAGGTCGGGATTCCGGGCCCACTCACCGGCCCGGGGTGCCCGCTCGCCGTCGATCAAGTAGGTGGCCCGGCCGCCCTCGTCACGGCGGGGCGCGTCGGCATAGTCGGCCCAGTCGGCCGCGATCACCGGCGTGACCGGGAAGCCGTCCTCGGCCAGCGCGATGGCCGGCGCCAGGGCCTCGGCCAGGGTGATCGTGCCGTACCGGGTCAGGAGATCGTTCCACGCCGCGAGGGCGCCCGGCACGGTGATCGACTCCGCCCCGGTCACCGGCATGGTCCGGTGTCCCCGCTCGACCAGCGCCTCGCGGGTCAGAAGCGAGCCCGAGCGGCCGCTGCCGTTGATCCCGACCAGCCGGTGCTCGGGGGCCGACCAGAGCAGCGCGAACGCGTCGCCGCCGATACCGGTCATCATCGGCTCCACCACGTTGAGCACCGCCGCCGCGGTCACGGCCGCGTCGATCGCGTTGCCACCCCGCTGGAGCACCGCCAGGCCGGCGGCCGTGGCGAGCGGCTGGCTGGTGGCGATGGCGCCGTGGGGCGCGTAGACGGTGGATCGACCGGCCATCGTCGCCGGCCGCGGGGCCTGGGCCTCGGCGGTCCGGACACCACTCAGGAACATGGAACCTCCCAGCGCGAGGACGACCAGCCGCGCGGCAACCTGCATGGGACCTCCCGAATTGTCGGCGGAGAACGGCGAGCCGAAAGCTATACTCCGCCGGCCGCGACGACTATCGTTGATCCGAGCCAACCCGACCATCAAGGCATGCCTCTCCCCGACGAAACAGCGCTCGAGCGCGCGCTCTCGCAGCCATCGCCTCGCGCGGTGGCCGCCCTCGCCGCGCTCGACGGCGACCTGCTGGTTCTGGGCGCCGGCGGCAAGATGGGACCGAGCCTCGCCCGGATGGCCCGACGGGCCCGGGCCGACGCGGGCGGCCGGGGGCGGGTGGTCGCGGTCGCCCGCTTCTCGACCCCGGGTCTCCGCGACGCGCTCGAGAGTGACGGCGTGCACACCCTCGGCGCCGACCTATCGGATCGAGATCGGGTCGCCGGGCTACCGGATGCGGCGGCCGTCGTCTACATGGTGGGCCAGAAGTTCGGCACCGCCAACGACCCGGCCCGCACCTGGGCGATCAACACGCTGGTGCCGGCGTTCGCGGCCGAGCGGTTCCGCGGGGTGCCGATGGTGGCTTTCTCGACCGGCAACGTCTATCCCCTCTGGCCGGCCGCGAGCGAGGGACCGAGCGAGCGCGACCCGGTCGGCCCGATCGGCGAGTACGCCCAGTCGGCCCTGGCGCGGGAACGGATCCTGGAGTATCAGTCGGCCCGGGACGGCACCCCGATGGCGCTGCTCCGGCTCAACTACGCGGTCGAGCCCCGGTACGGCGTGCTCCGCGACCTGGCCGATCGGGTGATCGCGGAGCGGCCGATCGATCTGACGATGGGGTGGGTCAACGTCATCTGGCAGCGCGACGCCAACGCCGCCGCCCTCGCGGCCATCGCCCACGTGACCACGCCACCCCTGGTGCTCAATCTGACGGGCTCCAAGTATCGGGTGCGGTGGCTCGCCGAGGCACTGGGAAGACGCCTGGACCGGACCCCGACATTCGCCGGGGTCGAGGCCGGGACGGCGCTCCTGAGCGACGCGACCGCGGCGACGACCCTGCTTGGGCCGCCCGCCGTCGACATCGAGACGATGCTCGACCGGGTCGCGGCCTGGGTCCGGGCCGGCGGCCGATCGTTAGGCAGGCCGACCCACTTCGAGGAACGCGCCGGCAGCTTCTGAACCCTCCTTGCCCGAGGCACCCATGCGGCCGATGACGGTTGTCCTGACGCTGGTCCTGGCGGCCGCGCCCCTCGCCGCCCAGGAGCCAGCCGACCTGGTGCTCCACCACGGCAAGATCGCCGTGGTCGACGACGCCTTTTCGATCTACCAGGCGATCGCGATCCGCGACGGTCGGGTGCTTGCCGTGGGCGGCAACGACCTGACGACGCGGTACCGCGCGGTCCGGACCATCGACCTGGGCGGCCGGCTGGTGATCCCCGGCTTCGACGATACCCACATCCACATCAGCGGCGACCCGGCCTGGCACCTGGATCTCTCCGAGGTCACCTCGATCGCCGAGATCCAACGGCTGGTGACGGCCAAGGCCCGGGAGCTCGGCCCCGGCCGCTGGATCACCGGCTACGGGTGGTCAGAGGATCAGCTGGCCGAGCGGCGGAAGCCGCTCCGGGGCGACCTGGACCAGGCCGCGCCCGACAACCCGGTCGCGCTGTCGCGGGCCGGCGGCCACAGCGCCGTGGGCAACAGCCTGGCCCTCCGGCTGGCGAAGATCGACCGGTCGACGCCCGACCCCGACCGCGGCGTGATCGAGCACGACCAGCGGGGCGAGCCCAACGGCGTCGTGCGGGAGCGATCGGACCTGTTCTATCGCCTCGTGCCCGAGCCCTCGGTCGAGGAGCTTCGGCCCAGTTTCGTGGCCCACCTGGAGCGGCTGCTCAGCCTCGGGATCACCAGCCTGATTCAGGCCGGCGTGAATCCCGACGAATACGCCGAATGGGAGCGGGCCTACCGGACCCACGCCCACGCCCTTCCGCGGGCGACCGTCCAGATCTACTGGCAGGGCGCCGACCAGATGAAGGCCTTCGGCCGAAAGACGGGCGACGGCGACGAGTGGCTCCGGGTCGGCGCGGTCAAGATGCTGGTCGACGGCGGCTTCACCGGGCCGGCCGCCTACACGCTCGCACCCTACCGAGGCCAGCCGACCTATCGCGGCAAGCTCAACTACACCCCCGACGAGCTCTACCAGGCGGTCCGTGCCGGTCACGCCCTGGGATGGCAGTTCGGGCTCCACACCATCGGCGATGGCGCGATCGTGCTGGCGGTGAACACCTTCGACCGAGTCCTCCGCGAGTCGCCTCGGGCCGACCACCGCCACTACGTGAACCACTTCAGCATGCGGCCACCCGACTCCACGGTGGACCGGATGGCGCAGGACGGCATCCTGGTCGTCCAGCAACCCAACTTCACCTACACCCTGGAGGGTCGCTACGAAGCCAACCTGGAAGGCTGGCGGCTGGAGCACAACAACCCGCTCCGCAGCGTCCTCGACCACCGGGTGTTCATGGCCTTCAGCAGCGACATCCTTCCGATCGGGCCGATGGTGGGCCTCTACGCCGCGGTCACCCGGAAGGGAATGAGTGGGCGGGTCTTCGGGGCCGACGAGCGCTTGACCATGCCGGAAGCGATTCGCGCCTACACCAGGAACGGCCCCTTCGTGACCCGGGAAGAGCATCTCAAGGGCACGCTCGAGCCCGGCCGCCTCGCCGACTTGATCGTCCTCTCGGACGACCTGCTCACCATTCCCACCGAACGGATCCTCCAGACCAAGGTGGACCTCACGATCCTCGGCGGCCGAGTGGTGTACGAGCGGCGACCATGACCGCGGCCCGGCTGCCGACCGCCATCGGCCGAGCCCTCCGGCGAGGCCTGGTCATCCCCGCCCACCCCCTGGCCCTGACCCGGCGGCGCCGACTCGACGAGCGGCGCCAGCGGGCGCTCACCCGGTACTACGTCGAGGCCGGCGCGGGCGGGCTCGCGATCGGAGTCCATACCACCCAGTTCGCCATCCGGAAGCGCGGAATCGACCTCTACGAGCCCGTGCTGACGCTCGGGGCCGAGTCGATCGCGGAATGGGAGACCCGGGCGGGACGGCGGGTGGTCCGGATCGCCGGCGTGATCGGGCCGACCCGTCAGGCGGCTCGGGAAGCGGCCCTCGCGCGATCTCGCGGCTACGACCTCGCCCTGGTGAGCCTGGCCGGGCTCGGCGCCTGGACCGACCGCCAGCTCGTGGCCCACGTCCGCGCGATCGGCGAAACGATCCCGGTGATGGGTTTCTACCTCCAGCCGGCCGTCGGCGGGCGTCCCCTCGGCTACGACTTCTGGCGCCGGCTGGTGGAGCTGCCGGCGGTCGTGGCGATCAAGGTGGCGCCCTTCGATCGGTATCGGACCCTCGACGTCGTGCGGGCGGTCCTCAACGCGGGGCGGGAGCGCGAGGTGGCGCTCTACACCGGGAACGACGACTCGATCGTGCTCGATCTCGCCACGCCGTTCGCGGCACCGGGCGGCGAGGGGCGTCGCCGTCGTCTTCGGATGGCGGGCGGACTGCTCGGCCACTGGGCGTTCTGGACCCGGACGGCGGTTCGCCATCTGGCGCGGTGTCGGGCCGCGGCCAGGCGGGGCGCGCCCTCGGGGAGCCTCCTGACCCTCGGCGCCCAGATCACCGACGCCAACGGCGCGGTCTTCGACGCCGCCCACGGCTTCCACGGGTGCATTCCGGGCATCCACGAGGTGCTGCGACGGCAGGGACTGCTGGCCGGTCGCTGGTGCCTCGACCCCGAGGAGGAGCTCTCGCCCGGCCAGGCCACCGAGATTTCCCGGGTGGGCAGAGCCTACCCGCACCTGGCCGACGACGACTTCGTGCGCGAGCGGTTGGCCGGCTGGCTTCGCTAGGCGGGTCCCTTCACCGAGTCCAGAGCATCAAGGTGCCGCAGAACGCACCGATTCCGCCGTACTCGATCGGTGTCTGCCCCGGGGAGTAGATCTCGATCCCGGCGAGTGAGTTGAGCGGGTGCTGGCTCAGGTCGTAGGGCCCGTCTTCGCCGGTGTTCTGCCGCCAGACCAGGATGCCGTCCAGGTAGACCTGGAGATAGCATTTCATCGGCCAGCGAAGGTAGGGCGGGAGCTTCATGGTGCCGGACCGGTTCGCCGCCAACGCGACCTCGCCGTCTCGTTCCACCATCTGGACCCGCGGCACGTTCCGCAACAGGTTCTGGATCCGCTGATTCTCGTGGGCGGCGATCTCGTCCCGGGTGATGAAGTGCCCGATGCCGCTCCGTCGCCGCTCCTCGAACGGACGCATCTTGGGACTGATCCGGGCTTCGGTCGCCGCGACGGTGACGTCAGGCAAGCGGGGAGCCGAGCGAGTGAGGGTCAACGACACCGTGGTGGTGTCGCCCGCCACGACCCTCGGCGACGCGCCCCCCGCCTCGAAGCCCACCATCCGGGCCACCAGCTGATGCGCGCCGGGCGGTACGAAGCCGATGGTGAACTGGCCCAGTCGATCGGAGTAGCCGGACCGGGACAGGTCGATTAGGAGAACCTCCGCGCCCTCGATCGGCGCGCCGGCGGAGTCGATCACCCGCCCGCGAATCGTGCCGAGGGTATCGGCGGGTAGCGACGGGCGGGCGAGGACCGAACCCGGGGCAAGAGCCAGCGCGAGGGCGGCGAGGAGAAGTGGCCGAGGGTGGGCATCCATCAGAGGTCCTGACGTCGAGCGACCAGTCCACGATAGCCCGGGCGGCCCCGCCGTCAAGGCGATGCGGGCCACCTTTCGGAAATCTACCGGGTCCAGAGCACGATCGCTCCGCACACCGACCCCGTGGCGGTGAGCTCACCCGGGGTATCGGCACCGGTGTAGATCTCGATTCCGGCCAGCGACTCGAGCCGGATCTGGTTGATGTCGTACGGCCGGGGATCGGTCCCCGGAATCCAGACCCGGACCCCGTCGATGATCACCTGGAGGTAGCAGGCCGAGGGCCAGGGCGCCTCGTAGCTTCGCCCGTCGCCGGAGCTGCCCCGCTGGCTCGCCGCGATGGCCGCCTGGCCACCCTGCTCGATCAGCCGAACTCGGGGAACCCGGCGCAAGACCCCGGCCAGGGGCTGGCGGCCGAACCCGTCGATCGCGGCCCGGTCGAAGAACCGACCGATGCCCTCCTGCCGGCGCCGCTCGAAGGCTCGCATCTTGGGCGGAAGGCCGGTCGAGTCGGCGCCCTCCGAGGCAACGGCCGCACCGGGAGCGCCGCCGGGCAGCCGGAGCTCCCTGACCGCGCTGTCGGCGGCCGCGACGGTGATCGTCGTGTCGAACCTGGCCTGGCCGACGGCCCGGACGGACAGCCGGAGCTCACCTACCGGCGCGGCGGCCAGGACGAACCGTCCATCCTGGTCCGTGACACCCGTCCACCCCAGGTCGGGCAACGTCAGCTCGGCCGCGGGCACCGGCCGGCCGCCGCCGTCCACCACTCGGAGCGCCAGCGCGGTCACCACCGACGCCTCCCCACCGAAGTCCACCCACGCGGCCTGCTGGTCCTGGACCGGAACGATCCGCTTGGCCACCTCCCGGTGACCGTCCAGCTGGCGGACCACCACCGATCGGACCGGCGGCAAGTCGCAGATCGCCCAGAGGCCGCGCGCGTCGCTGACCGTCGAGATCGTTTGCTCCGAGAGGACCCCGACGGCGTACTTGCTGAAGTACGAGGCCCGAACCACCCGGCCCGCGGCCGAGTCGCCCGGGTTCAGCAGGACTCGGCCGACCGCCGCCGCCCGGCCGAAGGTCCCGCCGCAGAGAGACGCCGCCAGCGTGCCGGGGCCCACGGTGGCCGTCTCCACGTGGGCGCCGCCGGACTCGATCGCCAGGTCGACCGCGGTCCGATCGGGCAACAAGGCCAGCAGTGGATGGCGAAAGCCAACCAGCCGCCGGCCGATCGGGGCCGAGAGCGAGAAACGGCCGTCGGCATCGGTCACGGCCGAGTCGCTCGCGCCGGCGACGGTCACGATCACGCCCCCGAGCCCGTGGCCCCGCAGACTGTCGTACACGACGCCAGACACAGTGGCAAGCTGAGCGGCCACCCGCGGACGATCAGCCGGCTCGGCGCCGCCCCCCTGCTCCACGTAGCCCAGGAGCGAGTCGCGGGCCGGCTCGGAGAAGTCGCGCGGCCGTCGGATCCGGGCGACCTTCGGCATTCGGATGGTCCAATCCGAGATGTACCACTGACCACCGGGCTCCCGATCGAAGCGGATCCAGCCGCGAGAATCGCCCACCGTTGACACCACGTCCTCGGGGCCGACGAAGCGGAACTCGAGCAGCCGGAGCTCCGCCGACTTGCGATCGACCCAGAGAACCCCGCGGATGTCGGCCGACTTCGGTCGCTTGGCGGGCTCGAAGCCGAGCCCGACGTGGTCCGGGAGGCTGTCCGGCGGCGCCTGCACCTGAAAGCAGTGGTGGTCGACGAACGCATCCGACAGGAGCAGCTCCGCGTCGGGGCCGAAGTATTGACGATCGTCACCATCTACCCGGACGAAGCCGTCCCGCGCCAACAGCTCGGGCGGCAGCGTGCCGAACGGCTTGCCGGTGCCGACCCGGGTTCGGGAGTGGCGCTCCGCGCGGGTGACACCCTGGGGAGTGACATCGCGCTCGAAGGTCGAGATTCGGTACCGCGCCGAGCCGGCCTGCGAGAGCTGGGTCGCCGTGAGCGCCTGGCGAATCTGCTCCCAGAGCGTGGCCGCCGTGCTCCGGTCCCGCGGCATCCCGCCGCAGCGCCGCTCGCCGGTGACCACCACCGTCGGCAGCATCACCCGCTCGCCGACCAGGCCGATGTCCAGCGTCCGGGTGGTGCCGGGCTCCAGATCGACGGTCCAGGTCTTGGTCACCACGAAGCCGATCCGGCCGACCCGGACGGTATAGTGGCCGCCGGCCGCGACCGCGATCGTCACCCGCCCGCGCTCGTTGGTGAGCGCCTGGGCGACGACGCTGTCGTGCAGCACCAGGCGCACCAGCGCGCCGGCGAGCGCCACCCGCGAGGAGTCGTCGACCACCCGAACCGTCAGCGACTGGGCAGCGGCCGAGGTCGCGAGCCCCACGAGGAGCCCAGTCACCCGAAGCGCGCACCGGCTTGCCCCAAGCATCAGCGTTCTCCGGCGAACCCGGCGGCGTTCGCCCCCTCGATCCGGGCCCGCTCCGCGATGGTGAGCTGGGTCAGGTCGAGCTTGGCGACGCTGGCTTCCGGCAACCGGAGGGGCATGCCGGTGCCGAAGCAGAACCGCTCCGGCCCGAGGGTGCGGATCAGGTGGCTCAGATGGTCCTCGGGCGGACCCCAGAGCCACGAGATGTCCCAGAGGATCCGCTCCGATTCTTCCGGGGTCGATCCCCAGAACACCTGCTCGATGAAGTCCCGGTCGGCATGGGTCACCAGCAGCCGGATTCGCTGATCGGCCCGGATCAGACGCCGGATCATCGAGGGCTCGAGCGAGGGAAAGGCGTCGTGGGGGTGTCGCTGGCGCCCATCCTCGAGCCGGACCGCCATCATCACCGGGATCCCCCGCTCGCCGGCGGCGGCAGCCAGGCTTTCCATCGCCGCCCCGGTCGGGTCGAGCCCATAGCGGCCGGCGTCGGCCCGGATCGCGGGCGCCCGGATCGCGGCGGCCTCGTCGAGCGTGGCCTCCCATCCGGCCAGACCCGGGTGCACCGCCAGCACCGGTCGGAGTCCGGAGTGCCCCTCGAGGGCGGCGACGAGATGGGGGTTGCCTGCGGTGGGATCCCGCCAGAAGATCGCCGGGAGGTACGACACCCAGCACTCGTCGATCCCGACCCGGCGCATTCCGTCCTCGAGCCCCGAGACCGTGGCCTCGGGGAGATCCCGGAAGGGATAGCCGCCCACGAAGGCATTGACGTCGAGGCGCATGTCAGCCGTCCCCGAACGAGCCGGCCGGGAAGATCTCGGCAGCGTTCCGCCAGCGCACCTTGTCCAGCTCCGCCTCGGTCAGGCACCGTTCCAGGTAACGCAGCTTGGCCAGCCCGGTGCAGAGGGTGAGGTCGGCGCCCCCAGAGCAGCCGGTCGACCCCCACGTGCGCCAGGCAGGCTTCGAGCATGCCGCCGTCGACCCCACTGCCCGACAAGTCGACCCATACGTTGGGAACGGGCCGCAGGGTCCGGAGCGACGGCAACCAGTCGCCACCGCCGCCGATGTGCGCCAGGATGAACGCCACCGTCGGGTGCCGGCGGGCCAGACGAGCCAGCTCGGCGGCGTCCGAGGCCTCCTGACCCGGCCACTCGCGCCGCCGATCCTGCCAGATGTGCTGGAGCACCGGCACGCCGTGCCCCGCCGCCGCCGCCGCCACCGGATCGAGCAGCGGATCGTCGGCTCGCCGGCTGGCGGCCAGCTTGACGCCCACCATGCCGAGCGCCAGGCATCGGTCGATCTCGGTCAGGGCGTGCTCGGTGAAGTTGGGATTGACGCAGGCGTAGGCGCGGATCCGCCTCGGGTGGAGCCGGACCAGCTCCAGCATCGCGTCGTTGCCGACGGTCACGTCCATCGGCGACGGGAAATAGGTGGGCGACGTACGGCCCCACGACCCGAGGATCGAGGCCACGTGCCAGCTGATGCCCATCGTCTCGCCGGCCGCCAGCCGGCTCGCGTTCCGGTCGGCCCAGTCGACCCGGCTGCCGGCCGGATGGTAGAAGTGGGCGTGCACGTCGATCAGCACGTCGCCAACACTCCGTCCAGTACGTCGAGCGCCCGCCGGACCTCCGCCTCCCCATGGGCGAGCGACACGAAGTTGTAGGCCGAGCGCTTGAACAGCAGGCCTTCACCCGCGGCCGCGCGCGCCACCCGGGCGCCCGTATCGTCGTCGTGAAACTCGGAGGTAGCACATCTCCGGAATGCCTCGGACGCCGGCTACCAGCCCGAGAATGCTTGTCCGCGAGCGCTTCGAGACCCCGATGGAGCTGGCCACCCACCCGGCCGAGGTGCTCGGGCACCCGCTCGGTCCGAGCCACGCGGAGCGCCGCGCGGGCCGCGGCCAGGGCCACGAACTCGGTGGCGAGGGTCGACGAGATCCAGGTCCGCTCGACCTGAGCCATGAGGTCCCGGCGCCCGCCGACGAGGGCGAGCGGAAACCCGTTGGCCAGGGCCTTGCCGAGGACCACGAGGTCCGGTCGGACGCCCCAGCGCTCCACCGCACCACCGAGCGCCACCCGGAAGCCGGTCTTGATCTCGTCGAAGACCAGCACCGCGCCCACCCGGCCGGCTTCGTCGCGAAGGAGCTCCAGCCACTCGATCGACGGGAACCCGTCGACCACCGGTTCGACGACGACGCAAGCCAGCTCATCACCCCATTCCTCGATGGCGGCCCGGGCCTGGGCCGGTTGGTCGAACGGGATCGCCCGGTACAGCTTCCGGACGGCGCCGGGTACCCCCACGTCGGTGCTCGCCAGGTCGAGCCAACCATGATACCCGCAGCCGATCACCCGCTCGCGGCCGGTGGCCGCTCGGGCGATCCGGACGGCGGCCGACACGGCCTCCGCGCCGGTCTTGAGGAAGCGGACCCGCTCGAGCCATGGCATGACCTCCGCGAGCTCGTCGGCCAGGGCGGCTTCGTCGACCGGCGGGAGCGGCCCGACCCCACCTCGCTCCACGGCTTCCCGCGCGGCCCGGGTTACTTCCGAGTGTCCATACCCCAGCGACACGGCGCCCAGCGCCATGACGAAATCCAGATACTGACGGCCCTCCTCGTCCCAGACCCGGGCCCCCTGACTCCGGACCATCCTGAGGTCGGGCGCGCCCGGGGCAGCCCCGAAGAGCGCGGCGGGCCGCTTGCTGCCGGTCGACGTTCCGCCCGCGACGCTCACGAGACCAGCCGCATGGTGCCCAGCGGCACCGCCGGACGGCGGTCGCCGCGGAGGTAGATCCAGCCGGCGCCCCCGCTCCAAGCCAGCTGGCCCGCCCGGCGGAGCCGGTCGGGGCGCATCTCGTTCACCAGAAGATCGAACTCGATCTCCTTCTTGTCGACCTCGGTCAGCCCGGGGCAGGGAAACGCGACCGTGATGACGTAGCCGTCCTCCACTCGGGCCGACGCCCCAGTCAGCGGCAGCAACTCGTCGGCCGTTCCCCCAATCCGCCGGACCCAGAGCCCGCCGTCGTCGGCCGGGCGGATCAGGTATCCCTCGAGCTCCCGCCGGGGGGCCCGGAAATACACCTGGATCCCGTCGGAGTGGATGTCCTCGGGCTCGTTGTCCAACCGCAACGGCGGCGCCTCGGGCGGGCGGACGATCACCTCCGGCTTCCGAACCACGACTCCCAGATAGAGCCCGTGCTCGTCCCAGTTGAGGTGGGCCTCGGCGCTGAGCTCGTCGGGCGAATCGTAGGGGTCCTCGCTTCGGAAGTAATGGAGCTCGTCGGCCAGCTCGATCGGGGTCGACCGGTCGAACCCCTCGAAGGTCCCGTCGAGCGCCGGCGGTTGGTCCAGACGGAGCGCTTCGCCCACCACTGGCTCGCCCCGCTCGTAGATCGCCGAGTAGACGGTACTCTTGGGCGGCTCGCCGAAGACGTGGTACCCGCCGAGGGTGACCCGGGTGCCCTCCGCCTCGACCGTCGCCCCCCCCACCGAGATCGAGATCCGCGCCACGGCGTCGCCGGAGGCGACCGCCAGATGATCGGGGTGCAGGGCCGCGCCGGTGACGGTGCCCTCGAGGTCGATCACGGCCCCGAGCCGCGCGGCATCGGCCGGAGCCCGGACCAGCAGCATCGTGGCCGAGGCCGGCACGCCCGGAAGACCTGGGCAGCGGGCTCGGAGCAGGGTGCCGCCGAGGAGCAGCAGACTCACCCGGCGGCCGTCGAGCTCGGCCGCGACGCGAATGGGGCCGTCGGCCGCGGGGGTGAACACCTCCACCTCCGAGACGAACTCGCTCGCGATCTCGCCCGGCGCCCATTCGCCCGCCGTCTCCACCGAGACATCGCCCCTCAGGTGCCAGGGCAGCTCCAGCACCTCACCGGCGGCCGTCGCCTCCACCACGTCGCCGATCCAGCTCGGTCCCATCACGACGGTCCGTTGCAGCGGACCGGCTACCGCCTGCGCCCAACCCCAGTCGCCCTTCTGGTCGAACGCCGCCCCGGAGCCCGCGCCGTCGACCGCCGTGCCGGTCAGCCGGGGGGCGTTGTGGGCCAGGGCGGAGCGGTACCAGAAGAGGTCCCGGGTTACGTACGATCCGGTGCCCGGATCGGGCAGCCAGTGGACCCCGCCGGCATGCAAGGTCAGGTGCATCAGATCGGGATGGCCGTGCCCCTCGGCCCGGCTTCCGGCCTCCAGGCTCAGGTAGCGGTCGTCCCGGCGGAGGATCGCCAGCCGCTGGGTCTCGAGCCATCGGCTGGCGGGCGTCCAGGCGACGGTGTCCGGCGGGAGGGTGGGCGCCATCTCGAGGAGCATCCACCAGGACAGGTCGGCTCGGCCGGACCGCTCCGGCATCGGGAAGCCGGCGTCGTGGAGATAGGCATCGTAGGTCGCGGCCGGCCGGGTCGGGGCCCGGTCGAGGGCGTGGAGCCAGGGGCCGAGCTCGGGGATCCGGTCGCCCAGCCAGCCATAACCCGTCTCCCAGCATTCCCGATACGCCGGGTGGGCCAGCGAGACGCCGTACCGCGAGTCCTTCCGGGCCGGGAAGGTCAGATCGGGGAGGGCGGACAGGCTCGGCGCCAGCAGCGCGTCGGCGAAGTGGGCGGCCAACTCCGGATGGTCGAGCAGATCCGCGCCCAACGTCCGGGCCCACCCGAGGCCCAGCATCAACCCCCGGATCGCGAACAGGTGGTAGTTCTCGCCCTCGTACCAGAGGCCGTCCACCCCGAACCCGTCGGTCAAGTGCCCCAGGAGTCCGGTCGGGCTCTGAATCGAGGTATTCGCCAGCTCGGCGTCGTCGAACCAGGCCGCGATGGCGGTGAGCGCCGCGGCGTTCCAGGTCTGCCGGTTGCTCATCCCTTCGTTGAACTCGCCAATCAGGTTGGCGGCCTCGTCGGCGATCTGGTTCACCGCCTCGACCTCGGCCTCGTCCAGGAGCCCTCGCTCCCGCAGCAGATAGGCCGCGGCCAGGTAGCTCAGCACCCAGATCGACTCCAGATAGGTGGAGAAGAAGAGGTGGCTCGGGCCCAGCACGTTGTCGCGGTTGGGCAACGCGAAGTAGAGGTCATAGTACCCGGCCAGCAGCTCGCGCGCCCGGGCCACGGCCCCCGCGTCGTCCGCGAAGACGCCGACTGCCGCCAGGTGGGCGGCCCGCTCGGCGAGCCAGAGGTGCTGGTGGCGGGCCCAGTTGGCGTGGTGGCGGGGGCCGCTCGCCTCCTTGCCGCAATTGGAGCAGCGGTGACGGTCGGGTTCCCACGGATCGAACTCGAGTGGGTGGGCGCAGGCGGGACAGGTCCCGCCGTCGCTGGTCAGGGTCGCTTTGACCTGCGGCACCGGCGGCATCCGGGCCAGGACCGGCTCGGTCCGCTGACGAAGCCGGTCCAGGAGCTCCTTCAGGTCGCCCTCCCCCGCCAGCGCCACCCGGGCGTCGATCTTGTCCGTGGTCACCACACGCGTATCCCTTCTCTGGCCCAACCCGCCGGCAGCACGGTGGCGCCGGCGGCCTCGGCCGCTTGACGTCCATGGGCGGGATCGCCGCCCATCAGGAACAACATCGAGCCGCCGGCGCCCGCCCCGGCCGCCTTACCCCCCAGGGCGCCGGCCGCGCGCATTCCTCGCTCGAGTCGAACCATCTCGGCGGTCGCCATGCCCGAATCGAGGGCCTGTTGCAGGGCCCAGTTGCGGCTCAGCAGGGTGCCGATCCGCCCCAGGTCACCCGCTTCGAGCGCCTCCGTCATCGCCTCCGCCACCTCGGCCAAGCCGCGGAGCGCCCCGGTCACCACCACGTCCTTCCGCGCGAAGGCGTTCATCACCCGGGCGATGGTGTCGGACGAAAGCCGGGACCGGCCGGTATAGCAGATCACCACCCGTCGGGCCAGCTCCGACCGGAAGGCATCGTCCAGCCGGAGGGCCCGGACCGCGACGCCCCCGGCGGAGAAGTCGAACCGGTGGAAACCGCCTAACGCCGCGGCGTACTGGTCCTGCTTGCCGCCCGGCAGAGCCGCTTCCACCGCCTCCAGCCGCCAGGCCCGTTCGGCCGCCTCGATCGGCGTGAGGCCCTCGCCGGCGTGGGCGGCCAGCGCCGCCACCAGCGCCACGTCCAGCGCCCCCGAGCTGCCCAGCCCGGAGCCGGGTGGCGCCTCGGAGCGAGTGTGGATCCGACACGGTCCGACCCCGCTGACCCGGACGGCGGCCTTGAGGAGGTCCAGCTCGCCGTTCGGCTCGAAGTCGCCCGGCTCCCGGGGATGGAGCACCCGGCCGAGGTCGTCCGACCGAAGCTCGTACCCCTCGGCCGCCTCGACGCTGGCGGTGGCCCGGAGCTCGATCGCCGCGTTCACCACCACGCCGCCGACCTCGGTGGCGTACGGGGCCACGTCGGTCCACCCGCCCGCGAAGTCCAGCCGGACCGGCGCCGAGGCGTGACTCACGGTGACACCGTCCAGCGGGGCAGCGTCACCAGCTCGCCCCGCAGATCCATCCGCACACCGCGCACCCGCCGATTCATGCCCTGCACTCCACGCGCATGATAGAGGAAGACGGCCGGAAGGGAGTCTGCATAGACGGGCAGGAGCGCGCGCCCCCGGCCCGGCGCCGCCAAACCACTCACGTCGAGCAGGGAACGAAGGTATCCCAGTTGAAGGTCGCCCGAAATCCCCACCACGGCGGCCTCGAAGTCGTGTCGCGGCCCGTAGACCCGGTCGAGGAAGCTGGAGAGCTCGAGCGGTCGGATCGCCACCTTCACCCCGATGGCGGCCAGCTGGCTCTGGATCATCTGCTCGAGCGGCGCCTCCCCGCTCCCCACCGTGAGCAGCTCGAACCGAAGCGGCTCGTCGCCGAGCAGCACCTTGCCGCGGCCGGGCGCGTAGAACGGTGCGGCGGGCGGCGTCGAGTCCAGCTCCGGCGGCAACGGACCCGAGGCCGCTTGGCCAAAACCGAACAGGTAGCCCTGCACGATGCTTTGCCGGTCGATCGCCAGATCGAGCGCCTTCCGGGCGGCCCAGTCGTCGAAGGGTGGCTTCCGGGTGTTGAAGACGATCGCGTAGCTGAAGAGCAGCGGGTACTCGAGGACCCGGAGGTCGGGGTCCTTTCGCACGAACGACGCGTGGGCGGGCTGAATGCCGGCGAAGTCGAGCTCCCCGGAGGTCAGGGCCGCCAGCTTGGTCATCGGCTCGTCCACGACGGCGATCACCAGCCGATCGATGGCGGGCGGCCCGCCGAGGGCCGGAGGAAAATCCGGGTTGGCCTCGAACACCCAACGCCGGTTGGCCTCGTGGGTCACGAACCGGAACGGCCCGTTGCCCACGGGGTGCTCGTTCCAGGCTGCCCGCCGAAGCTCCGCCGGCGCCACGTCGCGGAGGAGATGCCAGGGCAGGATGGCCAGGTCGGACAACACGTCGGGGATCTCGGACTGCGGCTCCCGGAATCGGAGCGTGAGGGTGGTGTCGTCGTCCGCCATTACCGCCTCCAGCGCGGCCAGATCGCTGAGCCGGGGGTACCCGGTGGCGGGGTCGAGGGCCGCCTCGAGGGTCCAGGCCGCGTCGTCGGCCGTGGTGGGCTGGCCGTCGTCCCAGTCGAGGTCCGGGTAGAGCCACAGGGTGAGCTCTCGCCGGTCGGCCGACCAGGCCCACCGCCGGGCCAGGTACGGTACCGGGGTCAGGGCGCTGTCCCGCCGCACCAGGGTGGTGAGGAGAGCGTAACGCTGCACCTGCTTGGCCAGGGGGTGGGTCGTGACCAGCGAGTTCATGCTCTGGAGGTCGGCTCCCGAGGCCATGATCACCGTGTTGCCCCGATCGACGTGGACCTGGCAGGCGGCAAGCGCGACGAGGCCGGCAGCGACGGCGGCGGACGACAGGGGGGACACGAGGAAGAATGTAGTCGGGAGTGGCCGGGTGGCCTGGCCGGGAACCGGGCGGGGAGTAGCTTACCATCCGGAGGCTTCCCCATGGCCGAGACCACCACCAGCGAGCCGATCCGGCTCGACACCCCGACCGGCGCCATCCTGGGCACCGCGATGCTGCCACCCGGCAAGGGCGGCTGGCCGGTCGCCCTGATTCACGCGGGCTCCGGCCCCACCGACCGGAACGGCAACACGCCGGCGCTGGCCGCCCCGAACCATAGCCTTCGCTTCCTGGCCGAGGGGCTCGCGGCTCGAGGCATCGCCACCGTCCGCTTCGACAAGCGGGGGATCGCGGAGAGCGCCGGCGCGGCCACCCGGGAGGACGACCTCCGGCTCGACACCTACGTGGACGACGCGGTCGGCTGGCTCCGGATGCTCCGGGCCGATCCTCGGTTCGGGCGGGTCCTCTTGATCGGCCACAGCGAAGGGGCCTTGATCGGGCTCCTCGCCTCCCAGCAGGAGCCGCCCGACGCCCTGATTACCGTCGCCGGGATGGGTCGCCCCGGGTACGTGGTGCTCCGCGAGCAGCTGGCGCCCAAGCTGCCGGCCGAGCTGATGGCCGCGAGCGATCGGATCATCGACGGTCTCCTGGAGGGCCGGACCGCAACCGAGGTTCCGCCGCTCCTGGCGCCGCTCTACCGGCCCAGCGTGCAGCCCTATCTGATCTCGTTCCTGAACCGCGACTCGGTCGCGATCGCCGCCTCGCTCTCGATCCCGATGCTGGTGATCCAGGGCACCACCGACATTCAGGTCACCGAGACCGACGCTCGCCTGCTGGCCGGCGCCCGGCCGGACGTGAAGCTGCTGATCGTTCCGGGCATGAACCACCTGCTCAAAGCCGTCCCCGCCGATCCTGCGGCCCAGCTGGCGTCGTACGCCGATCCCACCCTGCCCGTGATGCCGGCCTTGCTCGACGGCATCGCCGACTTCGTCCGGAGCCTTCCCTGATGCGTCGTACCGCCCTGGTCCCGCTTGCCGCCCTCGTGCTCCTGACTCCGTCCGGGACGACCGGGCACGGCACCCTCATCGTCACCAACATGAACGACGCGACGGCCACGATCGTCGACGCCGCCACCATGACGGTCCGGGCGACCCTGCCGACCGGCGCCGGACCGCACGAGGCCGCGGTGTCGCACGACGGACGGTGGGCGGTCGTGTCCAACTACGGGGTTCGAGGCGCTCCGGGACAGACCCTGACGGTCATCGACGTCGACCAGGCCCGGGTCACCCGGATCATCGATCTCGGCTCGTACCAGCGCCCCCACGGGATGTCGTTCCTGGCTGGCGACAGCCTGCTGGCGGTCACCTCCGAAGTGCGGAAGGTGGTGCTGCTGGTCCGGTTCGCGACCGGGGAGGTGGCCGACACGATCCCGACCCAGCGCCCCGTCTCGCACATGATCGCCCTGGCACCGAACGATCGGCGGCTCTTCACCACCAACATCCCCGACGGCAGCATCACGGAGATCGACCCCATCGCCCGGGTCTCCCGCCGGGTCATCCCGGTGGCCAAAGCGGTCGAAGGGATTACCATCACGCCGGACGGGAAGCAGGTCTGGGTGGGCAGCAACGGTGACAGCGTGGTCGTGGTGGTCGACGCCGAGCGAGGCCAGCCGATCGACACGCTCGGCGGGTTCGGAATGCCCTATCGCCTGGGGGCGACGCCCGACGGCCGGCGGGTGGTGGTGGCCGACCCGGTGCGGGGCGAGATTCGGATCTTCGACGCCCGGACCCGACGGCTCGAGCACCTGATCACCGTCCCCCGCGACGGGATCGTCGCGACGGCCGAGGTACCCGGCTCGCCCTCGCCCGAGGGCGTCACGGTCTCGCGCGACGGGGCCTTCGCCTACGTCACGCTCCAGGGCCGGAACCAGGTGGCCGCCGTGAATCTCGCGACCGGCAAGATCACCGGCACCGCCCCGGTCGGCACCTGGCCCGATGGCATCGCCTACTCGCAGCGCGGACGCTGACCGTCCATGGAGAGAGCCTTCCCATGACCTGGATCGAAACGGTTCCGCTCTCGGCAGCGGACCAGCGGCTCAAGGACGCGGTGGAGCGGCAGGCCGCCCTCTATCCCGCCGACTACCGGCAGCCGGTTCATCCCACTGGCGACGGGACCTCCAGCATCGTGGCCTCGCATAGCCTGATTCCCGAGGCCCTCCACCATGCGTTCTCCACCTTCGGCGCGCTGACCTCGCCGGACCTGCCCCTGACCCGGCGCCAGCAGGAGTTGATCACCACCGTCGTCTCCGTCGCCAACCGGTGCTTCTATTGAATCGACTCCCACGCAGAGTTTCTGCGCCGGGTGACGTTGGACGACGGGCTGGTCGACGCGATCCGGACCGACTATCGCACCGCGCCGATCGACGAGCCCGACCGGGTGATGCTGGACTACGTCGACCAGATCACCCGCGATGCGACCAAGATCACACCCGAGCACCATCAACGCCTCCGGCAGGTGGGCTTCGACGACCGGGGCATCCTCCAGATCACGTTGATCGCCTCATGGTTCAACTACATCAACCGCGTCGCCGACGCCCTCGGCGTGGGGCGGGAACCGACCTGATCCGTTCCGCCCTGCTCCTGGTCGGCCTGGCCCTTGCCGCCGGATGCGCCAAGCGGCCCGCGCCCGCGGCCGACCTGTTGCTCTGGGACGTCACGGTCGTCGACGGCACCGGCGCCGCGCCGAGGGAGCATCAGGTGGTGGCCATTCAAGGCGACCGGATCGCGGCCGTCCGCCCGACCGGCGACCAGAGGCCGCCGGCGGGCGTGGAGCGGCTCGACCTGGCCGGACGCTGGGTCATGCCGGGTCTGATCGACACCCACTCGCACTTTCCGCCCGACTCGATCCAGCTGGTCACCCGGCTCGGGCAGCTGGCGGCCGGCGGGGTGACCGCCGTACGGGACATGGCGGGCGACGCAGCCCTCTTCGCCCAGGTCGCGCCCCGCTCGCGCGATCCCGGCACCCCGATGGCCCGGCTTTATTACTCCGCCTTCTTTGCCGGGCCGAGCTTCTACGCGGTGGACAAGCGGCCGATCGGATCCACCGGCGATCAGGCGCCGGGTGAGGTCCCGTGGTTCCTGGCGGTCACCGATTCCACCGACCTCACCGCCGCCGTGGCCGGCGCCAAGGCCCTCGGCGTCTCCGCCATCAAGATCTACTCCGATCTCTCGCTCGATCTGGTGCAGCGGATCACCACGGCGGCTCACGATCAGGGACTCCGGGTCTGGACCCACCCGGCCATCTTCCCGGTCCGGCCCTCGGACGTCGTGGAGGCGGGGGTCGACGCGGTGTCGCACGCCGCGCTCCTGGTGTGGGAAGGCGTGCCGACCCTGCCGGCCCGGTTCCACACCGACCCGTACACCAACTTCGGTCCGGTCGGTCCGTTCGACCGGGTGGCGCCCGACGGGGAGCCGGTCCGGCGAGTGCTCGACCTGATGAAGGCGCGCGGCACGGTCCTGGACGCCACCGTCTCGGCGGTCGTCCAGGGGATCTCGCCCGAGGCCGCCGACTGGGCCTGCCGGGTTACGGTCGAGGCCCGAGACCTGGGGATCCCGGTGAGTGCCGGAACCGACGGGCCGGAGACCATGCGGCCCGACGGCCTGCCGCCGCTTTTCACCGAGCTCGAGTACCTGGTGGACCACTGCGGCTTCACTCCCGCCCAGGCGATCACCGCCGCGACGCTCGACGGCGCCAAAGCGCTCGGCCAGGAGGCGAGCCTCGGCACGATCGAGCGCGGCAAGCTGGCCGACCTGGTGGTGCTGGGCGCCGACCCGACGGCCGACATCCGGAACGCGGAGCGGATCGAGCGGGTCATCAAGGGCGGGGTGGCCCTTTCGCCGCCGCCCGGGCGATGAGCGGTCGGCCCCGCCGGCGGCGATTTCTGATCCTGGCGGGGCTCGGCCTCGTCGGAGCGGTCCTGTTTCTCCCCTACCTCCAGGCCACCTCGCCGACCCCGGTCGCGACCGCTCAGCTCGTCACCTTCGTCGGCGGCTCGTCCATATTGGCGGCGCTCGCGACCTGGTTCGGGCTCGGCTGGGCGGACCAGGCCGGGCTGCCGATGCCGCTCCTCCGCAAGCTGGAGGACGGCGCCGCCGCAACGCCGGCCACCGAGCCGGCCCAGGTCCGTCGATCCCGCTCCACCGCCGCGCTGCTGAGGGCGCTCGGGGTCGGTCTGGTCATCGGCGCCGTCGGGCTTGCCTTGGTCGCCGCGGTGGGCGCCGACCAGGGCGGCGGATCGTTTTGGGTCCGGGCCCTCTCGGCCGGGTTCGCCGCGGTCACTCTGGAGCTGGTCCTCCACCTCGGGATCATGAGCATGACCGTCCGGCTCACCCGGAGCGTGGCGCTCGGCATCGTCGTGGCGACGCTGGCCTATGTGGCGTTCCACGCCGCCGGGGTTGTCGGCCAGCCGGCCCGGATCGTGGCCCTGGCCGTGGCCGGCAACGGCCTTGCCGGCCTCGCCTTCGGCTGGCTCTACGCCCGGGACGGCTTCGAGTACCTGGTGCTGGCGCACGCGATCGGCCACCTGATCGCGGTCGGTTTCAGCGGGTGATCCAGATGACGATCCCCGAGCTTCATCAACCGACACTCGACCAGACCATCGTCGCCCGCTACGCCGAGCACCCACCGCCCTCCCGGCGTTCGTGGATTGACATCGTCGTGCGCCTCGAAGGCCCGATCCACGTCTCCTAGGTAGTCAAGCGGCCGGCGCCGCCGGTGGCGGAGATTCGCCACCGGCGGCGTCTGCCCCGAAGCCACTACCTCGAAAGGACCGCCGGTCATGCGTTTGCCATCGCTCGCTGCCGCTCTGCTGCTCGCTCTTGCCACGCCGCTCGCCGCGCAAGCCGGCGTCGAAGTCGGCGTCAAGGGAGGCGCCTCCTTCGGCGACGTCTCGAACAAGGGCCTGCTCCCCGGCAACCTGAAGAGCCGGACCGGGTTCGCCGCCGGCGCCGCGCTGGCTACCAAGGGCCTCATCGGGCTCGGGATCGAAGGGCTCTTCGCGCAGCGCGGCCTCAAGAGTGACGTCGCCACCGACGAGATCAAGCTCAACTACGTCGACGTGCCGGTCTACCTTCGGGTGACGATCCCCACCCCGGGGATCAAGCCGTTCGCCTATGCCGGCCCCCAGGCGTCATTCGAGATCAGCTGTAAGGCCGGGCCCGCCGACTGCGCCGACGGGAACCGAAAGAAGACGACCTACTCCGGCGTCATCGGCGGCGGGGTCCGCTTCGGCGGCCTGACCGCGTTCACGGTCGAGGGCCGCTACGTCTACGGCTTGACCGACCTCAAGCTGGGCACCCTGACCAGCTCCGACAGCTACAAGACCCGTTCGTTCCTGATCCTGGTCGGGCTCGCCTTCTAGCCGGCGCTCCCCCGCGCCGGGTCGATCCGGTGGCGGCGTCGCGAGGCGCCGTCACCGCTTCATTTCGGGGTCCGTGTATCTTTTCGCCCGTGACCCTCCTCACCTTCGGCGACGTCGCCGTGGATTTCGCCGGCAACACCATTCTCGAGGGCGTGTCCTTCACGGTCGCCAAGGGCGAGCGGTGGGGCATCGTCGGACGGAACGGCGCCGGCAAGACGACCCTCTTCCGGCTGATCACCGGCGCCCTGGAGCCCACCCGCGGCACCGTGGCTCGGGCCAAGTCGCTCCGGGTAGTGCTGCTCGACCAGCACCGCGACTTCGGCGACGCCCGGACGGTCTGGGACGCCGCCGCCGTAGGTTACTCCGACGTGATCCGGCTCGAGGCCGAGTTGGCCCGGCAGGGCGAGCGGCTGGCGGAGCTGGCCGACCGGGTGACCGAGGCCGACCTCGAGCGCTATGGCCGGGACCAGGAGCGCTTCGCCCATCAGGGTGGCTACGAATACCACGCCCGGGTGGCGGCGGTGCTCCAGGGCCTGGGCTTCGACCCCGACGAGGCCGCCACCCGGCCGCTCCAGAGCCTGAGCGGGGGTGAACGGGGCCGGGTCGGGCTGGCCGGGCCGCTGGCCGCGCCCGCCGACCTCTTGCTCCTCGACGAGCCCACCAACCACCTCGACATCGAGACCACCCGCTGGCTGACCCGCTATCTCGGCGATCTGGGCGAGACGGTGATGGTGATCAGCCACGACCGGGCCTTCCTCGACGACACGGCCGACCACCTGCTGCACGTTCATGCCGGCACGACGGCGGCCTACCGGGGCGGCTATTCGGCCTTCGTGACCCAGCGAGCCGAGCGCGAGATGGCGGCGCAGCGAGCGTTCGAGAAGCAGCAGACCATGATCGCCAAGGAGGAGGACTACATCCGGCGGAACATCGCCGGCCAGAACACCAACCAGGCCAAGGGGCGGCGGCGGAAGCTGGCCCGGCTCCCCCGGCTCTCACCCCCTCCCGGCGAGGCCGGCGCGATGAGCCTCCGGCTCGACAGCCGGGAGCGGGGCGGTGACCGGGTGGTCGACGCCAAGGACCTCCGGGTTACGGTCGGTGATCGGACCCTCCTCGACGACGTCACCGTCACCGCCTGGCGGACCGAGTGCGTGGCCCTGGTCGGCTCCAACGGCGCCGGCAAGACCACCCTGCTCGCCACCCTGCTCGGCGCCCGGGAGCCGGCCGGCGGCGAGGTCCGCCTGGGCGCGTCGATCACGCCGGCCTGGTATCGCCAGGATCTGGCCGGCGTGCCGCTCGGCCAGACGATCTTCGACGTGATCCACGACCTCCGGCCCCATTGGAACCGGGGTCAGGTGCAGGGCCACCTGGGCGCCTTCGGGTTCAGCGGCGAGGAGGTCCAGCGGGTGACCGACACGCTCTCGGGCGGCGAGCGGGCCCGGGTCGCCCTGGCTATGATCACCCTGGTCGGCGCCAACCTGCTGGTCCTCGACGAGCCCACCAACCACCTCGACATCGAGAGCATCGAGGTCCTGGAAGATGCGATCGAGGGTTACGAGGGGACGGTGATCGTGGTGAGCCACGACCGCGCCTTCCTCCGCGAGCTGGCCACCCGGGTCTGGGCTATCGACGAGGGACGCCTGGAGGATTTTCCAGGTCCCTTCGTGGAATGGGAGGAGCGCCGTGACGAGCGGGAGCGGCGGCGGGCCCGGGCCGCCTCGGACGCGCTGGCCGAACAGCGGGCGGCCGAGAAGGCCCGGGCGGCAAAGACCCAGGTGGCCAAGGAGATGCCCAAGGCCGAGCGCCGGGCCCGGGAGCGTCGGGCCGCCGACGCCGAGGCCGCCGTGGCCCGGGCCGAGTCGAAGGTGGTCGGGTTGGAGCAGGCGCTGGCCGATCCGGCGCTCTACGACGGCGACGCCGCCCGGGCTCGCCAGGCCGGCGAGCTCGCGCGCGCGCTGGAGGAAGCCCGGCGAGGGCTCGAGACCGCGATGGCCGCCTGGACCGAAGCGGCGGAGGCGCTCGACGGGGAGGCCGGGTGAGGCGCCCTCGCCGCTTCGGATTCGGCTTCATCCGGGCGCCCGCCGTGGTCCTCGGCGTCGTGACCCTCACCTTCCTCCTCCTCCACGCCGCCCCCGGCGACCCCGTCACCCACCTGCTCGGCCCCAACGCGACCCCCCTCCAGATCAGCACCACCTCCCGGGCCCTGGGCCTCGATCAGCCGGTGGCCGAGCAGTACCTCCGCTGGCTGGTCAAGGCGGGCCGGGGAGATTTCGGCCGGAGCATCGCGACCGGCCGGCCCGTGGTCCGGATGCTGGCCGACGCCTGGCCGGCCACCGCCATTCTGGTGGGCCTCTCGATCGCGCTGAGCTACCTCTTCGGGATCGCGGTCGCGACCATGCAAGCCGTCACCCGCCGGCGAAGGCTCGACGCCGCGCTGTCGATCGGCACGGTGACCCTGGCCGCGATTCCCGGCTACTGGCTCGCCTTCGTGCTGGTGATGGTCTTCACCTACTGGCTCCGGGCGCTGCCGGCCTTCGGCGCCGCGGGGCTCGGCGCCGACTTCCTCTCGCCCGCCGCCAAGCTGCTCGACCGGCTGGACCATCTGGCCCTGCCGCTCCTCACCCTCACGGTGATCGGGATCGGCACCACGGCCCGGTACACCCGCGGCACCCTGGTCGCGATCCGCGACGAGCACTTCCTGACGGTGGCCCGCGCCAAAGGCCTGGGCCGGCTCCGGATCCTGCTTCGTCACCACCTCCGCAACGGCCTGATCCCCGTGGTGGCGCTGCTCGGCCTCTCGCTGCCGGCCCTCTTTTCCGGCGCGGTGTTCGTCGAGGGCGTGTTCGCCTGGCCCGGCGTCGGGACCATGCTGATCGACGCGGTTCGGGCCCGGGACTACCCGGTGGTGATGGCCGCCACCACGGTGAGCGCGATCCTGGTGGTGCTGGGCAGCCTGGCGGCGGAGGTGCTGCTCCACCGGGTCGACCCGAGGACCAGGCCATGACCCGGCGGCGACTGCTGATCCCGGGCACGGTGCTGGTCGCCGTGGTGCTGCTCACCGCGCTGGCGCCGCTCCTCACCACGATCGGACCCGACACCCAGCTCGACGTGGTGCTCACCCGGTTCCTGCCACCCGGCACGACCGACGCCTTCGGCATCTTCCACTTGTTGGGAACCGACCGGCTCGGCCGAGACGTCTGGGCTCGGCTCCTCTACGGTGCCCGGGTGTCGCTCCTGGTAGGCGCCCTGGCCACCTTGGTCTCCCTCACGCTGGGCACCGCCATCGGCGCCGCCGCCGCACTCAGCCAATCGGCCGCGGGCACCTTTCTGCTCGGCCTCACCGATTTCGCGCTGGCCGTGCCCCGGGTCGTCCTCCTGCTCCTGCTCGCCGCGCTGTGGGAGCCGAGCGCCACGCTGGTGGTGCTCACCCTGGGCTTCACCGGGTGGATGCCGATCGCGCGGCTCGTCTACGCCGAATCAGTCGGTCAGCTGGGCCGCCAGTACGTGGAGGGCGCGCGAGCGCTCGGCGCCCACCGCGGCCGGATCCTGGTCCGGCACGTGCTGCCGCACGCCAGCGGCCCGATTCTCGCCGCCGCGACCCTCGGGATCGGAAACGCCATCACCCTCGAAGCCGGCCTGAGCTTCCTGGGCCTGGGCGTCCAGCCGCCGCAGTCGTCGTGGGGCAGCCTGATCGCCTCGGGCCGCGAGACGGTCGTGAACGCGCCCTGGGTGGGCCTGGCGCCGGGGATCGCCCTGGTGCTGGTGGTCGTCGCCTGCACCCTGGTGGCCGACCGCCTGGGCGACCGCCCTCGGAACGCCACCTGATTCGCGATGGCGGCAGGCGGGGCACCGACCCGCGACGCCCGGGAAGGAGACCCGCGCCCAGTGTTATACTTCGATTTCCGCCCCTGAACAACGAACACCCCCGCCTCCGGACTGTCACCGATGGATCCCGATCTCGCCCGCGACTTCGCCGCGCGCCGCCATCCGTTCGTCAAGCTGGAATTCACTCGCCGCTCGCTGGACGAGTCGCGGACCCAAGCTCGCGCCTTCTACCACGAGATGAACCGGCGGCGAACAACCAGGCACTTTTCCACCGACGCCGTCCCGCGCGACCTGATCGAATGGGCCATCCGGACCGCCGGCACCGCGCCCAGCGGGGCGCACCAACAGCCGTGGACCTTCGTGGCCGTCTCGGATCCGGAGGTCAAACGGCAGATCCGGGCGGCGGCCGAGCGGGAAGAGCGCGAGTTCTACCACGGCCGCGCGCCGGACGAGTGGATCGAGGCGCTGGCCCCGCTGGGCACCGACGAACACAAGCCCCACCTGACCGACGCGCCGTGGGTGGTGGTGCTCTTCCGGAAGGCGCATGGCCTCCGACCCGACGGCGGCAAGCGGACCTACTACTACACTCAGGAATCGTGCGGCATCGCGGCGGGGTTCTTCATCGCGGCCGTGCACCAGATGGGGCTGGTGACGCTGACCCACACGCCCAATCCGATGGCGTTCCTGGGCGAGCTGCTCGGGCGGCCGGCCAACGAGAAAGCGATGCTGGTCATGCCGGTGGGCTATCCAGCGCCCGACGCCGAAGTGCCCGATCTGGACCGGAAGCCCCTGGATGAGATCGCGGTGTGGCGGTGAGCGGGACGAGACGGCTCGAGACCGGGTCCGTCCCACCGTCGCCGCCGTCATGCCGAGCCATCGTCAGGGTTGGAACCGCACGGTCCGGGTGTTGTATCGTTCCCGATAGGCGCGGTGGGCCGAGTCGGCCGGATAGGCGTCGTCCGGGCCGGGCGGATAGCGGCCGATCGCGTGGAACGGCAGCGGCTCGACCGTCTGACCGTGCGCGGTGTTCCGATCGGCGTCCTTGATCCAGCCGTCGGTGTAGAGCACGAAATCGCGGGTCCACCCCACGGGCAACGCCGGCAACCCCGCCGGATCGAATTCCACCGTGGTCTCGTCGCCCGGCGCCATGATCACGTATTCGTCGTCGGCCCGGCCCAGGAGCGGCAGCACGTTGCCGAAGCGGGTGAAGTGCCCCGCGATCGGCCGCCACGGCGAGGCCCGGGTGACGCTGTCGTAGTCGAACCAGTGCGGCCCGTAGCGGCCGCCCTTCCGGTAGACTCGCGAGTAGCCGCGCTGGTGGAGGTCGGCGCCGATCGGCGCCAGCGGGGTGACCGTCGACGGGCCCTCGATCGCCGAGCCGACCTGTGCCTGATCCCAGTAGATCGCGAGGTTGGTCCTGATCCTGACCCGGTGCTCGCCGGGGCGGAGCCGGCCGGTCAGGTCCACCAGCACGGTCTTGTCCTTGCCCGACGGGAAGCCGATGTCCCGGGTGACGGGGCGCCAGCGGCCGCCCGGGTCCATCACCTCGAGCGACGGCGAGTGGCCCTCGAGCTCGTGTCCCTGCCCCACCGCCACGTTGATGCTGGCGTCGGTCGGGAAGATCCAGCCGGTGAGGACGAGGTAGGTCGGCCCGGCGGGCACCACCCCGAGATCGAGGATCAAATCATGCGGCGCCACCAGCCCCTGATAGCGGGTCGGCTCGAAGCCGCCGACGTAGCGATCGTCGCGATGGGCGAGCAGCGGGAGCAGATCGCGGCCCGATTGGTCGATCGCCGCCGCCGGCGGCCGGAGTCCGACCAGCTGCCGGACCTGGAGCGCCGCCGGCAGGCTCGGCGGTACGAACTTCTCGTCCAGCGCGACTCGAACCGAGTCGGGGTGATCGACCGCCAGGAGGTGGACCTGATCGAGGAAGGCCGTCTCCCAGAGCTCTTCGGTGAGCTGGATCCGGTAGCGCCCGTCCTGGGGACGGAGCTTCTCGCCGGGAATCAAGAGATACTCCCGTGACGCCTGGGGCGGCGCGAAGGCCCCGCCCTCGCTCCCCATGATGCCGAGCGGCATGCCGAGGGCGCTCTTCCAGATCACGTCGCCGACGAAGGCGTAGCGCTCGCCGTCCCAGGCATAGAGAAAGGCGCACGACCCCTTGAGGATCTGCTGCTCCAGCACATCCTGGTTCGAGCCTGGGAAGAACACCGTCTGGGGGACGCCGTTGGGCCATTCGATCCGGACCACGTCCGCCTTGAGCTGATCGGCCAGGCCGAAATGGGTTACCCGATCGGTGACGAGCCGGGTCTGGTAGAGCTCGCCGGCCCGGACCTCGATCCGGGCCCCGATCCCGAAGTCGTTGTTCTTGCCGCTGCCGGTCCGGAGCCCGGTGAGCTGGACGTCGAGATACTGGCTCACGTTCCCGCCGTCGTTCCGGAGGAGCCGGGGGCCCGCCGCCGTGGCGGCGACCAGGTCCAGGTCGCCGTCCTTGTCGTAGTCGGCCACCGCCAGCGAGGTCACGCCGGCCACCGGCGGCATCGAGCCCGAGCGATCCCGGAAGCCGGCCGCCTCGCCGCGGAACAGGGCGATCCGGTCCGCGGTCACCGCGGCCAGGTCGAGCCGGCCGTCGTTGTCGTAATCGAGGAAACGCAGCGCTCGGACCGAATCGGACCGTAACCCGCTGAGCCCCGCCTCGGCGCCGGCATCCGGCTCGAACCGACCACCGCCCCGGTTGCGGAGCATCCGAACGCCCTGACCCGCCAACGCGAGATCGAACCGCCCGTCGTTGTCGTAGTCGCCCACGGCCACCCTGGTCGAGTGCTCGGTCAGGCCGGCTCGGGCGGTGACGTCGTCGAACCGCCGCATCCCGGTATTGCGGTACAGGCGATCGCCGCCCGCGCCCCCGGCCAGGTAGAGGTCGATCAGGCCGTCGCCGTCCAAGTCGAGAACCGCGACGTCGCTCGCGGCGGGACCGGGGCCGAGCCCCATCTCGCGGCTCACGTCCCGGTAGGTCCCGTCCAGATCGTTCCGCAACACCCGGAGCCCCCGATCGGTGGCCTCGACCAGATCGAGGTCGCCATCGTGGTCGAGGTCGACGGCCCGGACCGCGCGGACCTCGACCGGGGCCAGGCCCTCCGCCGGCGCCCGCGCCTCCCGGAGCCGGCCGCCCTCGACACCGAGGTAGAGATGATCCACGCCGGCGGGGTCGACCAGATAGAGATCGAGCCGCCCGTCATTGTCGAGGTCGGCGATGACGCCGGCCACCGCGGCCGGGTCGATCGTCACCCCGGTGGCGGTGTCGCCGAACTCGCCGCCGTCGTCGTGCAGCAGCCGGCCGCCGATCACCAGGTCGTCGATGCCGTCGCCGTCCAGGTCACCGCTCAGGACCAGCGGGGCGGCGCCGACGCCGCCCAGCCGGGCCGGCTCGGTGCCGTCCGCGAACCGGACCACGGTGGACTCGGCCTCCCGCCCGACCCGCTCGCGGATTTCAAAGTTCGGTCGGAAGGTCAACACCGGATATCCGACCAGCGCCGAGCCCGGGCCCTGGATCTGTTGGAGCCCCGCCTGGTAGGCGGCGGTGGTTTCGAGCAGGTGCCGATACCGGAGCAGGGCGGGGAGCGCCGAGTCGGCCCGCCCGCCTCGGAGCTCGGCAATCGCCCGGGTCAGGGACTGGGCCGCTTCGGGCGGAGGCTCCGGCGGCAGCTGGCGAAGGGCCTCCAAGGTGGCCAGCGCGGTGTCGGCGTGGCCCTCCCGGGCCAGGGACACGGCCAGCTCGATCCGCGGCGCCAGGTTACGGGGAGCCGCGTCCACCAGCCGGGCCAGGAGACGGGTCCGGCTCGAGTCGGTCGGTCCGGCCAGCTCCGCCTCGGCGTAGAGCACGGCGGGATCGTCGGGGTGACTCGCCACCAGCCGATCCAGCTCGGCCCGGGCCTCGGCGGCCTGGCCGCTCAGCTCGCGAACCCGGATCAGCATCAGCCGAACCCGGACGTTGGCCGAGTCCAGGCGCACGGCTCGTTCCAGCTGCCGCTCAGCGTCGGGATAGCGGTCCCGCCGGAGCAACACTAACCCCAGGTTGGCGTAGCCAAGGGCCTGGTCGGGCGCGAACCGCACCACCTTCCGAAACTCCGCCTCGGCCTGATCGAGCTTGTTCTCCTGGAGATAGACCAGACCGAGCGTCCGGGCCGTTACCGCGCCGGTGGGATCGGGGGGCTCCCGGCGGCAGCCGAGCCCGGCCAGCAGCACGAGGGTCAAGAAGCCCACGCGATGGCGGCGCGACGCCCGGGGCAGCGACGGCGGATGGTTCGTCATGAGGAATGGGAGAACACTAGGACGCCGCGAGGAAGTGAACAAGGCCGCCCCGCGCATCCTTGCTTGTGCCCGACTCCCCGGGGGCGATATGGTTCCGGGGTGATCCCCCGCACCTCCCGCCGCCCTGTCGTGGGCGTGCTCTTCCTGGCGGCCCTCGGACTGGTCCTGTTCCTCAATCGGAGCGCCACCGGGGCCGGCCGGACCGGCCATCGGCCCGGGTTCCACCTCACGAACGTGGCGGCCGCGGTCGGGATCGACTTCGTGCATCATCGTCCGCTCCTCGATCCCAAGCTCGACAACGTGGCGCCCCACGTGGCGGCCGTCGGCGCCTCGGTCTCGGTCACCGACGTGAATCAGGACGGCCGGCCCGACCTCTACTTCACCAACAGCCGGTTCGGCTACCCCAACGCGCTCTACGTCGCCGACTCCAGCGGCCGGTTCCACGATCGGGCTGCCGAGGCGGGCGTCGCCGACCTGAACCAGGACGGCGAGGGCGTGTCGATGGGCGCGGTCTGGGGCGACTACGACAACGACGGCCGGGAGGACCTGCTGGTCTACCGCTACGGCTACCTCTCTCTCTTCCACAACCAGGGCAAACTCCGCTTCGAGGACGTCACCCGGGCCGCCGGGCTGCATCAGTGGATCAACAGCAACGGAGCGATCTGGCTCGACTACGATCGCGACGGACTGCTCGACCTCTACGTCACCGCCTACTACCGCGCCGACGTGGATCTCTGGCACCTCCGGAGCACCAAGATGATGCACGACAGCTTCGAGTTCGCCACCAACGGCGGCAAGAACCGACTCTTCCACAATCTGGGCGGCGGTCGGTTCGAGGACGTGACCGACCGGATGGGCGTGGGCACCACCCGGTGGACGCTCGCAGCCGCGGCGGCCGACTTCAACGACGACGGCTGGCCCGATCTCTACGTGGCCAACGACTACGGCCCCGAAGAATTCTTCGAGAACCAGGGAGGCAAGCGGTTCGTCCTGGCCCGGGTCGGGCTCGAGGCCAACTCCAAGAGCGGGATGTCGGTTACCCTGGGCGATCTCCAGAACCGGGGCCGGCTCGACGTCTTCGTCTCCAACATCTCCGAGCCGGGTTATCTGTTCCAGAGCAACAATCTTCGGCTCAACCTGCTCTCCGAGGTCGGCCGATTCGAGAACGTGGCCCAGGGCCCCGTGGCCGACGCGGGCTGGGCCTGGGGCGCGCAGGCCGGCGACCTCGACAACGACGGCCTGGTCGACCTCTTCATCGCCAACGGCTTCATCTCGGCCGACTCCACCAAGAGCTACTGGTACTCGATGTCCAAGATCGCCGGCGCCAACGGGGCCGTGTTCGAGGACGCCAGGAACTGGCCGCCCATCGGGACGGCGAGCCTGAGCGGCTATGAGCGCTCCCGGGTGCTCGAGAACGAGGGCGACAGAGGCTGGATCGACGTAGCCGACTCGGTGGGCGTCACCGACCGGTACGATGGCCGAGCGGTCGCCTTGGTCGATCTCTTCGATGACGGCGCGCTCGACGTGGTGGTGGCCAACCAGAACCAGCCCGCGGTGGTCTACCGCAACACCGTGGATCCCGGCACCCACTGGATCGGCTTCCAGCTGGTCGGGACCCGGAGCAACCGGAGCGCCATTGGCGCCGAGGCGACGATCGAGTTCGGCGGGCTGAAACAGCGCCGGGTGGTGGACGGCGGGTCGGGCTTCGCGAGCCAGAACGACCGCCGGCTCCACTTCGGAATCGGGAAGGCCACCCGAGTCGACCGGGTGGTCATCCGCTGGCCGTCCGGCGCGATCCAGACCGTGGACCGGCCCGCCATCGACCGCTACGACCGGGTCGTCGAGCCGGAGTCGCCCACCTCGTGACCGGCACGGTGGCGGGCACCGCCCCGGGGAAAGGTCGATTCTTCGGCTCCCGGGCCTGGAGCGACCCCCGCAATCTCATCGTCTTCCTGATCACCCTGGTGCTGGTGGTCGGGCAGGCGCGCTACTCGATCCTGGGCGGTTACCAACGGCTCGCCGCCACGCTGGGTGTGTGCATCGCGACCGAGCTGGCGCTCTCGTGGTGGGTCCGCGGCAAGGTCGCCAGTCTCCAGAGCGCCTACGTCAGCGGGATCTCGCTGGCCCTCCTCACCAAGCCCGCGGGCGATCTGCTCTGGCCCTTTGCCCTCGGCGGCTTCCTCGCGATCTCGTCGAAGTACGTCCTCCAGTATCGCGGGAACCACCTCTGGAACCCCACCAACCTGGCGATTAGCCTGCTGCTCCTGCTGGCGCCGGAAAGCGTGGCGATCCTGAGCCATCAGTGGGGCAACGAGCTCGCCACCAACGCCGTGATCTGGATCTTCGGCCTCCTGATCGCCACCCGGGCCAGGGTGGTGCACATCACCCTCACCTACGTGGCCTGCTTCCTGGGCCTGGCCGCGCTCCGGAGCGCGCTGCTCGGGTCACCGCTGGTGCCCGAGATCGCGCCCCTCACCGGGCCGATGTACCAGCTCTTCGTGTTCTTCATGGTCACCGACCCGCGGACCGTGGTCCGGAGCCGCAAGGGTCAGATGATCGTGGTGGCCATCGTGGCGGTGGTCGAGGCGCTGATCCGGGTCGCCGGCGATTACCAGGTCCCCTGGCTCACGCCGCTCTACGCGTCGCCGCCGATCCTCGCCCTCGCCATCGTCGGCCCGATCGCCAAGTTCCTCGATCTTCGGAAGGTCCCGGTCAGAGTCGCGCCGGCCTGACCGCGGAAGCCCGGGCGGGGACCGAGGTCCCCGCCCGCCGCCCCGCTAGTGTTTCCCGGCGGGCGTCCGACTTTCCAGCGTGAAGCCGGCTTCCTTCCACTCCGCCACGCCACCCTCGAAGTCCGTGACGTTGGTGAATCCCGCCTGCTCCAGCTTCTTCGCCGCGGTCGGCGACGCCTGGCACGACGCACTGGCGCAGTAGACGACGATCGGGCGCGTCTTCGAGCCCGCCATCGAGCTCACCTGATCCACGAACTTCGGGCTTTCGTTCGGGACGTTCCGGGAGCCCGGAATGTGCCTCGCGTCGAAATCCTCCTTCTTGAGGACGTTGATCAGCAAGAGATCCTGCTTCTGGTCAATCATCTGCCTGAGGTCCTTCGCATGCATCGTCCGCATCGATGTCCTCCTTAGGGTCAGAGAGGCACGACGGCTCTCGAACCGGCCACCACTCCCACGGGAGCGGCTTGGGCGAACGCGAGCTAAGTCGTTATTGTATTGTAACTTACAAGGACCGACCGACCTTGTAAACCCCATCGCCCTCCTCGAGCTGGTTCCGGCGAGGCAACCGAAGCCGCCCGCCCACTGTCCAACCGACGACATCCACTCCCGGACCCGCCTCATGCTCGAGAACGTCCGCCTCGCCCTCCGGAGCCACGCCCGGCGACCTGGCTTCGCCCTCACGGCGCTCCTTCTCATCGCCCTTGGAATCGGCGCCACGACCACGATCTTCTCGGTCGTCGACGGCGTGGTCTTCCGGCCTTTGGCGTATCCAAACGCCGACCGCCTGGTGGTCTTCACTAACCCTTCGCATTCGATTCCGACCTTCCGGGCGTGGCAGAGCCGGACCACGTCGTACGCGGCGATGTCGGCGGTGTTCGGCCGGCGAGACCTCGACCTGACGGGGTCGGGCGCTCCGACCCAATTGCGCGGTGCGCTCGTGGACTCCGCCTTCTTCTCTCTCTTCGGCGCCCGGGCGGCACTCGGGCGGCTGTTCGTGCCGGGCGAGTTCGTTGGCCCACCGCAAGCGGCCGTGTTGACCTGGGGCCTCTGGCAGCGCCGGTTCGGCGGCGACCCGACCGTGATCGGACGGGCCATCACCCTGAACGGCCAGCCGACCGTCGTGGTAGGGATCCTGGACCGGAGCTTCGAGCTGCCGGAAGCCATGATGCGACGGGACACCGAGGTTCTGCTGCCCTTCGACCTCGCGACCCCGGAGTTCCAGGGCGCCGACTGGCACATTCTCCGGGTGGCGGCCCGGCTTCGGGGCGGCGTTTCCCGACCCGAAGCGAACGCCGAGCTCACGGTGTTGGCCGCGTCGCTGGCCCGGGAACGGCCGGACCAGTACCGGGAGGAGAACGGTCGGCCGGTGGCCATGGCAATCGAGCCCATCCACCAGGCCATGGTGAGCGAGGTCGACGGAACCCTGTACATGCTGCTCGGCGCCGTGGGGCTCTTGCTCCTGATCGCCGTGGCGAACGTCGCCAACCTCTTCCTGGCCCGCGGGACCGAGCGGGTCCGCGAGATGGCGGTCCGGAGTGCTCTGGGTGCCGACGGCAGGGCGCTGCTCGGATCGGTGCTGACCGAGAGCACTCTGATCGCCCTGGCCGGCGGCGTTCTCGGCGTCGGTCTCGCGTTCCTCGGCGTCGGCGCCTTCCGGGCCCTCAACCCGGGCGACGTCCCGATGATCGAGCGAGTCGCCGTGAACCCCCGCGTCCTGGTCTTTGCGCTGGCCGTGTCGGTCGCCGCGGGCATCCTCTTCGGGATGGCGCCCGCGTGGCAGGCAGCCCGAGTGGACGTCGGCGAGGTTCTGAAGGACGGGTCCGGCGGCGGGACCGGCGGGCGCGAGCGGGGCAGGCTTCGCCGAGCCTTGGTGGTGGCCGAGGTCGCCATCGCCATGGTGCTGCTGGCGGGAGCCGGACTGCTCTTCAACAGCTTCGTCCGGCTCCGATCGGTCGACCCAGGATTCCAGCCGGATCGCCTCGGCGTGGTACCCCTGACCCTGGGCGAATCGCGATACGACCCCGCGGCCCGGGCGGCATTCGCCGCCAAACTCCTCGAGCGGGCGCGGGGAACGCCCGGGGTCGAGTCGGCGACCATCGCCGTCGGGTATCCGCTCCAGTTCTACGGCGGCAGCCGATGCTGCTGGGCCAGCGATCGCTGGCGGACCGACGGCGGTGAAGAGAAGAAAGTCCTGGCCTACCTCCACCCGGTCGCCGGGAACTACTTCGGCACCATTGGGGCCCGGCTCGAGGGCCGCGACCTCACCGCCGCCGACGCCACCATCCAGCCCGTGCCGGCGGTCGTGTCGGCCGGGTTCGCGCGCGAGACCTTCGCCGGGGTACCCGCTCTCGGGCGGACCTTCTCGAGTCGCAACACGGAGTACCAGATCGTCGGCATCGTGTCCGGGCTCCATCACTTCGGCCTCGACAGCCGGGACGAGTCGGCGATCTACGTCCCCTACGCGAGCCAGGGCGCTCGGATGCCGTTCCTGTCGCTGATCGTCCGCACCGCCGGGCGGCCGGCGGCGATCCTTCCGGGGCTCCGCCAGAGCGTCTGGGACCTGGAGCCAGATCTGCCCGTGGGCGACGTCTTTCCGCTCACCGACCGGATCGTGACCAGCACGGCGACACCGCGCTTCTACACCGTGCTCCTGATGGTCTTCGCGGCGGTGGCGCTGGCCCTTGCCGCCGGCGGCATCTACGCCTCGATGCTCTATCGGGTCCGTCAGCGTCGTCGGGAGCTCGGGATTCGGGTGGCGCTCGGGGCCGGGCGAGCGCGGGTGCTGGGCGCCGTGGTGGGTGAAGGCGGGGCGCTCGCCGGTCTAGGGATCGGGCTCGGGGTGGCCGGTGGGCTCCTGCTGAGTCGGACGCTCCGGGCTCTGGTGTTCGGGGTCGGTACGACCGATCCCGCCACCTTCGCGACCGGGGCGACCTTTCTCGGAGCGGTCGCCCTGGCCGCCTGCTATGGACCGGCGCGACGGGCCGCCGAAACCGACCCGTTGGAGGTGATCCGAAGCGAGTAGGCCGATCGCCCGCTATCATTCCCCGATCCGGCACTCACATCGGGGATGGTGGCAACATGACGGACGTCGAATCGGCCGCGCTGGCAACCCAGGCGGTCTGGGCCGGCGAATCTCGCCGCGAGCTCTGGGGCAATGCCACCCAGGTCCCGGTCACCCACAGCGCGTCGTTCGGCTATCCGGACCTGGACGAGTGGCTGGCGGTGGTGCGAGGGGAGAAGCCGGGCCACAACTACAGCAGGAACACCAACCCGACGGTGGCCGTCTTCGAAGAGAAGATGCGGATCCTGGAACGGGCCGGCGCGGCGACGGCCTTCGCCACCGGTATGGCCGCGGTCAGCAACACCTTGCTCAGCCTGCTCGCTCCCGGCGACCGGGTCGTGTCGATCAAGGACACCTACGGCGGAACCAACCGGATGTTCTCGGAGTTCCTGCCTCGCCAGAAGGTCGACGTCGCGCTCACGGACACGATCGACCACGAGCGGCTCGAGGCGGAGATCGCCAAGGGTTGCCAGGTGCTCTACCTGGAGACGCCGACCAACCCCACTCTCAAGGTGGTCGACATCGAGCGGCTGGCCCGCGCGGGCCACGCGGTCGGCGCGGTGGTGGTGGTCGACAACACGTTCGCGACCCCGATCAACACCAGTCCCCTGGAGCTGGGCGCCGACCTCGTCGTGCACAGCGCCACCAAGTTCCTCGGCGGCCATGAGGACGCCCTGGGCGGCGTGCTGTGCGGCACACCGGCGCTGGTGGAGCGGGTCTTCCGCTATCGCGAGGTGACCGGGGCCGCGCTCTCCGCCGGCGCGGCCTACCTCCTCATCCGGGGGCTCAAGACGCTGGCCTTGCGGGTGGAGCGGCAGAACGCGAGCGCCCTCACGATCGCCAACTTCCTGTCCCGCCATCCCCGGGTGACCGCAGTGTACTATCCCGGCCTTCCGTCCCACCCCGGTCACGAGATCGCGACCCGGCAGATGCGGGGCTTCGGCGGGGTGCTGAGCTTCGCGCTCGAGGACGACCTCGATGCGGTGCGCCGGATCCTCCCGCGGCTCAAGCTGGCCCACTGCGCCCCGAGCCTCGGCGGGGTCCAGACCTTCATCGGTCCGCCCGCCACGACCAGCCACTGCGAGTGCACACCCGAGCAGCGGGCGGCGATGGGTATTCCGGAAGGCCTGCTGCGTTACTCGGTGGGGATCGAGGCCACCGAGGACCTGCTCCAGGACCTGGAGCAGGCCCTCGGCTGAGCGACCGGGTCAGGGCGCTCCGAGGACGGGGATCGAGAAGACCGTCGGGGGTGGGGGTTCCAACTCCGGCCCCACCCCGACCATCAGCTCGATGGTATGGGGCCCGGCCTCCTGCGCCTCCGGCGTCGGCGTGACCCACCCGGCGTGACCCGGGCGGGGGGCCAGGTCGCCGCGCGAGAGGGTCCCGACCGCGCGGAGCAGGGTCACCATCAGCACCCCGCCCGAGGTCCACTCGTACTCGAAGAACCCGGGACTCGTCACGGTGAGCCTCCGGCGTCCCTGCCCCACCGACACCACCCCGTGCGTCGGCGCCGTCGGCGCCGGCCACTCCGCCGGAAAATCGGCCGCCGCCGACCGTAGAGGCTCCCGCTCCACCCACCCGGTGCCGTCGTAGGCCCGGGCCGGACCGGCGACGCCGACCGGCAAGGCCAGCCGGAGCCGGTGCTGCCAAGCGCGATTGTCGACGTCGATCCGGCAGCGGAGCAGGCCGCTGCCGGCGTGGAGCGCGACCGCCGTGCGGCCCAGGACTTCTCCCTGGCGAGCCTCGATCCGCCAATGGATCGCGAACCCGCCGATCAGCGGCCCCGCCGCGATCCGCTCGGCACCGAGGACGTCGGCCCGGGCCGATCGGGCCGCCGGTCCGATCCAGGGCGTATAGAGGTCGCCGTCGTCCGGCTCGCACCCGCAGGTAAGGAGGCCGGGATACCGCTCGCCGGTCGCGCGATCGAACAGGGTTACCGATCCGTCGGCCGCGACGGTAACCCGGACCGCACCGTTCTCCAGCGAGCGCCGGACGACCCGGACCGGATCCCCGCACCGGGGTGGCTGGGGTCGGCCGCCGGCCACCCGAAGCACCAGCGGCCGGTCGACGGCGCTCGGGGCCAGCTCGAGCGCCACCCAGGCACGCTCGACCCGGTCGAGATCGGGATAGCCGTAGCGCCGGTCGCCCCGATGAAGCCCGATCTCTCGCCGGAGCAGCTGGTACGGCACCGGCGCGCCGTCTGGCGCTCGGAGCGAAAAGACCGGCTCCAAAGACGCCTGCCGCGGGCGGCGGGCACCGGGCGGGCCGACCAGCACGTCTTCGATGAACCGATCGATCGGCACGGCGACGACCCCTGGCGCTGAAGCGGCGGGCCCGTCGTCCGGCATCCAGGCATCGAGCCGAGCCGCCCAGAGGATCACCGAGGCCGCCGTCCCACCGGCGCGCCGCTCGTCGGCCGCCAGCCCGGCCAGCTCGAGCAGCCGCTCGCGAACCACCTCCCGGCACCCGGTCACCACGGCGTCGAGCCGGACGGCCTGCTCCCGACCCACCTCGTCGTTCACCGTCCCCGCCAGGGTGTCGTGGAACTGACTCCGAACCAGGGTCCGCGAGAGCGGCTCGAGCAGCTGCCGGTCCAGTCGGCCGCCCGACCGCTCCTCCACTCCGGTCAATGTCTCGGCCGCCGCCAGCCAGCGTTCCGCCTCCCCGTACCGACGCTTCAGTCGGGCCCGACTGCCGTGCACGCCCTGGAGCGACCAGGTGTAGCGGTACGACCAACGCAGCTCGCCCCGGACGACCGGCGGAACCGGCCCCTCCGATTCGACCCCCTCGAAATAGTCTTCCCAGCGACTGAACCGGATCTGGTGGCCTGGTTCGAGCCCCTGCAGGCGCTCGGCCAGTCGCGGGAGCTCCGGGTGCGGGGTGTGGTGATCGGAGCCGACGGGGAGGGCGACGTGCCGAGTGAGCGATCGGGACAGCAGCTCGTCCCGAAGGGGGGCCCACGCCTCCGCGAGCCGGGGCCCGGCGCCGGGCAGGTGAGCTCCGACCTCATAACCCGCTGGCGGCAGGTGATGAACCAGGATCGAGCGACCGTCGGTCCCGCTCCAGCGGCGGAGGTCGGGCCCTCCGGCGGGATCTCCGGCGAGCCCCCGCCAGACGACGCCCCAGCGGAGGCCGGCGTCGAGCGCCAGCCCGGGGAGCCATCCCGGATGGCCGAAGGCGTCCGGTGAGTACAGCACCCGCATCACCCCGCCGAGCGCGGTCGCGTCCGCCAGGCCGACGGCCAGATTCCGGTGGAGCGCGGGCGGCGACGGGATGATCTCGTCGGCCAGGACGTACCAGGGTCCGACGGCCAGCCGCCCGGCCGCCACCAGCCGGACGATCCGGTCGCGCGCCGCCGGACGCTGGGCCAGATAGTCTTCGACCAGCACGGTCTGACCGTCGAGCGTGAAGCGGAGGGCCGGGTGCGCCTCCAGCATCGGCAGGAGCTCGTCGAACATCCAAGCCAGGCGAACGGCAAAGGCCGATCGAGCGAGATACCATTCCCGATCCCAGTGGGTGTGCGGGATCAGGTGGAAGACGGCCGGCGCCATGACCCCGCCCTACTCCGACAGGACGCGCGGCGCGGCCGTGCCCACCGGCCGATACGCCGAGCCGTGCCCCAGCACCCGGCGCACGAAGGCGTCCCACCAGTCGACCTGCGACGCCCGGTCGCGATAGGCGTCGAGCGCGCTCCAGGTCCGCTCGTGGATCCCGGCGGCCCGGCGGATCGCCTCGTCGGTACCGATCCCTTCGCGCTTGAGCCACCGCCGGCCGATCTGGGCATGCAGCACCTCGTCGGCCCAGTCGTAGTCCTGGAAGTGAGCGGAGAGCGGGTCGCCCGCGTCCAGCGCGATCTCGTACTCGTAGCGCTTGCCTGTCTCGGCGGGCATGAGCGATTGCTCGATCCCGAACAGCATCGTCTGGCGCTCGAGGGCGGTGGCGTGGAGGTTGAGCCGGAGCGAGAAGCCCACGTTGAGCGGGATCTCGGTCCAGTCGACGCCCTTGGCCTCGAACGCGACCGAGCCCATCATCGCGTGCCGGACCTCGTCCCAGAGCTGGCGGGCGTACTCGCGGTGGAATTCCCAGGGCAGGTCGGTCCGCTCCACCATGACCGACGCCATCAGCTCGGGCACGTCCATCTCGAGGGTGCGCTTGGCCAGCAGGGCGAGGTTCCGCTCGTCGGCGGGCAGGCCCTTCTCGGGATAGAGGTCCTGGGGCGGAAAGACGAAGTTGTAGGTACCTCGGAAGCGCCCGTCCCGGCGCGGCTCCAGGTCGGCCTGGAACGGCTCGACACTTCGAGCGGGTGGCAGGGAGGTGGGCGGGACGACCTCCGCGTCGCCCGCGATGCCTTGGGCGGCCGCCAGGTAGGCGCCGAGGTGGTCGGCCCAACAATCGGCGGCGGCCGCGGCGGAGGGGTCGCGAGCCAAGAGGGCCGCCAGGGCCTGATCGCCCCACCGGGCCGCCTCCTCGAGCTCCAGCAGGGCGAACCGGAGCGGGCGCCGGGTCGGGTGGTCCACCAGGACGTTGGTCGTGGCCAGATGATGACGGTAGGCGGCGATCAGCGCGGGAAGGGTAACCCGGTAGATCCCGGCCACCAGCTCCACCACGTCGCGGCTCCGAATCAGCTCCTCGAAGAAGCGGTCGAGATCGGGATCCGGCGGGGTGTCCAGCGACGGGACCGGATGCCGCATCTCGCCCACCCGCTGCCGGAGCGCCTCCACGTGCTCGGCCGCCTGCCAGAGGTGGAGGCCCAGGGCCCCCTTCACCTCCCAGATCGGCGTGGCGGGCAGGTGCGCCGCCATGATCGCCATGAGTCGCCGCTCGGCCCACTGGTAGCGCAGCAGCCGGGTGACGTTCTCGTCGACTGAAAAGCCGACCCGGGCAGCCTCCTGATAGGTGCCCAGGCCGGCCAGCTCGGGAATCCCCAACGACGGCGCGACGGACATGGATGCCTCCTCTCTCTCTGGAGGCTAAGAGGCTAGGAGGCCTCCGGGCTAGCCCCCGCCGCCGGGTCCCGGCGCTCGCGCCAGGCCGCGCGGAGCATGGTCACCGCGGTATAGAGCACTACCGCCGCCACCAGCCAGCGAAGCTTCACCAGGTCCATCTCCTTCACGATCCGCGCGGCGATCCAGACGGCGGGCAGCCCCGCGATCGTGAGACCGAGCGCCGGACGCTGGCGGTAAGCGCCGGCCCGGAGGAATCGGATCCCGGCCACCACCATCAGGAACGCGGCCGACCCCATCATGATCGGGAACACCGACCGAGGGTTCATCCCGAGGAAGGTGAGGAGGATCAGGAGCGGGGCATACATCCCGATGCCCAGGGTCATCAGGGCGCCCAGGACGAAGTTTCCGAGCGCGGCCACCAGCAGCGTTCCCCCGGTCAGGCCGATCGCTCCGCTGACGTCGTCGCCCATGGCGCCGTAGAGCCCAAGGTTCCTGGCGGCGAAGATGAAGGCCGCGATGATCAGGGCGACCCCCATGCCGATCTGGATGTTCCGCCTGGGCCAACTGGCCACCACGCCGGCCCCCAGCCACGCGCCGACCACCGACGCCGCGATCAGCACCGCCAGCGTCATCGGCTCGACCATCACCCCGGCGATGAAGAGAAAGGCCTCCAGCATCGTGGGTGGCGTGTGCCCGACGTTCATCGTGCCGGGGATCCGCTCGTCGGGCACTACCCGGAAGATCCGGAAGAACGACGTGGTGGGCGCGAAGGACCCGATGCCCAGCGTATCGAAGAAGTTGGTGACCGCGCCGATCCAGAGGCTGTGACCGGTCGGCGGACCATGGTCGTCGGCCGGCCGGAGCGCCGCCCGGGTCGGGTCGCGGCTGAGACGGTACCAGAGGAGGAGATAGACGGCGCCCGACACGGCGAGCGCCGCGAGCAGAACGGTCTGGGTGGAGATCATCGGGGCTCCGGAAAGCGGGAGCGAGCTCAGGGGCGAGGTTCCGCCAATGTCCGGCCCGCGGCTGGGGTCGTCAAGGCCCGATCGGCGCCTCGAGGCCCAGCTGCCAGAGAACGAACCCGTACTCCGTCGCGATCTCCCGAAGCCGGTCGTAGCGACCGGACGCGCCGCCGTGCCCGGCGCCGAGATTGGTCAGCAACAAGAAGGGGTGACGGTCGGTTCGGAGCCGGCGGAGCCGGGCCACGTACTTGGCCGGCTCCCAGTACATCACCTGGCTGTCGTTGATCGAGGTGCGCACCAGCATGGCCGGATAGTCGCGGCTCTCGAGGTTGGTATAGGGACAGTAGGCCCGGATCCACTGGTACTGCTCGAGCACCGCCGGGTTGCCCCACTCCTCGTACTCGCCGACCGTGAGCGGCAGGCTGGCGTCCAGCATGGTATTGACCACGTCGACGAACGGCACCTGGAGCACCGCCGCCTGGCAGCACCCGGGACGGAGGTTGAGGACCGCCCCCATCAGGAGCCCGCCGGCGCTGCCGCCCTCCATCGTCAGCAGGTCGGTCCGGGTGCGCCCGCGCTCGACCAGGTGATCGACCGCCGCGATGAAATCGGTGAAGGTGTTCATCTTGTGCGCCAGGCGGCCCTGGTCGTGCCAGCGCCGCCCCATTTCGCCCCCACCCCGGATATGGGCGATCGCCACGGTGACTCCTCGGTCGAGCAGAGACACCCGATTCGAGTCGAACGACACCGGATAGGGAATGGCGTAGGCTCCATAACCCGTCAGGTGCACCGGACCCGGGCGGGAGGGGTCGAGGTCCTTCCGACGGACCAGGGAGACGGGGATGCTGGTGCCGTCGGCCGCGGTGGCGTGCAGCCGCTCGCTGGTGTAGTGCTCGGGGTCGTACCCGCCCAGCACCTCCCGCCGCTTGAGGAGCTCGCGCGCGCCGGTCGCCATGTCCACCTCGAACACGGAGGTCGGGGTCACGAACGAGTCGTAGACGTAGCGGAGCTTGGTGGTGTCGTATTCCGCGTTGGCGCCCGAGCGGACGTCGTACACCGCCTCCGGAAACTCCAGATCGTGGGCGGCCCAGGTCGCCGCGTCCGTGACCCGGACGGCCGGCAGGCCGTTGCGGCGCTCCCAGCTGACCCAATGGCCCCGGAAGCACTCCACGTCCTCGAGCACCACCCCGTCGCGATGGGGCAGCACCTCCTGCCAACGCTCCGGCCGGGGGTCGTCGACCGGCGAGGTCACCACCCGGAAGTTGGGCCCGGTGTCGTTGATCCTGATGAAGAACCGGTCGCCGAGGTGGTCGAGATCGTACTCGCGGTCGGCGACCCGGGGCGCGATCAACCGCCAGTCGCCCTCGGGCCGGTCGGCGGCCAGATAGCGAACCTCGGAGGTGGTGTGGCTCACCACGTGAAGCAGGAGGTAGCGGAGACTCCGGGTGGCGTGGACGAAGGTGCGGAACCGCTCGTCCGGCTCTTCGTAGACCAGCTCCCGGGGGGCACCGTCGCGCCGCTGGCGGTAGACCCGGTAGTCGCGCTTGGCGTCGTCCTCCACGGTGTAGAAAAAGGTCGTGTCGTCGAGCGCCCAGGCGACCGAGCCGGCTCGTCCGATCGGGCCCAGCACCTCGGCGCCCGTCTCGAGATCCTTGACCACCAGCTGGTAGTCGCGGAAGCCGGTCGCGTCGGTGGAGTAGGCCAGGTAGCGGCCGTTCGGGCTCACCTCGTACGCGCCCAGCGCCATGAAGGGGAGACCTTCGGCGAGCTGATTCAGATCGACTAGGACCTGCTCCTCGCGCTCCAGCGACTCCGGCTTCCGACAGTAGATCGGATACTGCTTGCCCTCCTCGGTCCGGGTGTAGTACCAGTACCCACCTTCGCGGTAGGGCACCGACAGGTCGGTCTGCTTGATCCGTCCCAGCATCTCGCGGTAGAGCGTGTCGGCAAGCGGCGCCAAGGGGGCCAGGACGGCTTCGGCGTACTCGTTCTCGGCCTCGAGGTAGGCCCGGACCTCGGGGTTCTCGCGCTCCCGGAGCCAGGCGTAGTCGTCGGTGAACTCGTTGCCGTGCAAGGAGAAACGCCGACCGCGGATGAGGGCGCGCGGCGGCTGGGGAAGCTCGGTCATGCCTGGAATCTACCCGGAGGCCTGAGCGGCCGAGTCGGGCCAGGCGGCGGCGAGGAGGGCCGGGAGTACCTGGCCGGCTGGCCCGGCGAGGTGATGGATCTTCGGGCCGCGCTGCTGACCTTCGTCCGACGGGTTCACCACCACCACGAGCGCCCCGCTCCGAGCCGCGATCCACGGCAGCGACGCGGCCGGCTCCACCAGGTTCGACGTCCCGACCGACAGGAAGAGATCGGCGTCCCGGGCCGCGGCCCAGGCCCGTTCCAGGGCGGCCATCGGCAGGAGCTCACCGAACCACACCACGTCGGGCCGAAGGTAGGCGCCGCATGCCGGGCAGGTCGGCACGGCGTCGCCGTCCTCGAAATCGGTGACCACGACGTTCTCGACCGAGCAGCGGACCCGGGTAATGTTGCCGTGCAACTCGACCACCTCGCGATTGCCCGCCCGGGCATGGAGCGAATCGACGTTCTGGGTGATCAGCGTAAACCGGTCGACTCGGCCCTCCAGGTCGACCAACGCCCGGTGGGCCGGGTTCGGCTCCGCCCGCGCGATCGCCATCCGGCGCTCGCGATACCAGCGCCAGACCCGCTCGGGATCCCGCGCGAAGCCGCCGGGACTGGCCAGCTCCGCCGGATCGGCGCGGGCCCAGAGCCCGGCGAGCGCCTCGCGAAAGGTCGGGATCCCGCTCTCCGCGGACACGCCGGCGCCCGTCAACACGCCGACGTGGCGCGCCTGACGGAGAGCGGACACCACCTCCGGCGGAACGGCGACGGTCATCGGAACGGCGAGGGACTCCCGACCGAGCGCGGGTCGGGCAGACCCGGCCCCGCGGGGAGGATCAGGTGCGGACCAGGAGGGTCTCCAACCGGTACTTCACGTCGTGCCATTCGTCGGCCAGGATGCTGTAGTAGACGGTGTCGCGGTAGACGCCGTCCCAGGTGAACCGGTGTTTCCGGAGAACGCCCTCCTTCTTGGCGCCCAGCCGCTCGATGGACCGCTGCGACCGTTCGTTTCGGCCGTCGGTCTTGAGCTGCACCCGGATGGCGCCGAGGTCCTCAAAGGCATGGCGCAGGAGAAGGAACTTGCACTCGGTGTTCACCACGGTGCGCTGTGCCGCCGGCCCGAGCCAGGTCCATCCGACCTCGAGCGCCCGATCGGGCCGCCGGATCTCGAGAAACCGGGTCGACCCAACCGCCTTGTCGGCCTCGCTCTCGATGATCGCGAACGGGATCTCCGTCCCCTCCGACGCCGCCTTCCACGCCTTGTCGATCAGGGCGATCAGACCCTCGCGCTCCGTCGGCCGAGGCACCGGCATGTACCGCCAGACGTCGTCGTCCTGCGCGGCCTCGAACAAGTCGTCGGCGTGACGGTGGTCGAGCGGCTCGAGCCGGACGTGCTCGCCGTAGAGTACCACCGGTGTTGGGTTCATGATCGGGGCCTGATGGCGAGGGGACAGCCTTCAATCTACACTTCGCCCGTGCCTGTCGCCCACCTCTTCGACCGCGCCGCCGGCCGCGGGACGCACCTTGCGCTGAGCGACGACGCCGGCGCCTGGACCTACGCCGAGTTGCGGGACGCGAGCCGGCGGGTGGCGGGCGGCTTGCTCGACGGCCGATCCGACCTCGCCGAGGAGCGGGTGGCCTACCTGGTGCCGCCGGGCCGGACCCACGTCGCCGTCCAATGGGCCATCTGGCGGGCCGGGGGCATCGCCGTGCCTCTGGCCACGAGCCACCCCGAGCGCGAGCTCGCCTACACCCTCGCCGACGCGGGGGTTACCACCGCGGTCGCTGACCGGACCTCGGCCGAGCGGCTGGAGCCGCTGGCCCGGGAGCGGGGCATCCGGTTCGTGGCCACCGAGGCCCTGCTCGCCGCCGAGCCGGCACCGGCGCTTCCCGGGTTCGACCCCGACCGGCGCGGCCCTGATGCTCTACACGAGCGGCACCACCGGCCGGCCGAAGGGCGTCGTCCTCACCCACGGCGAACCTCGACGCCCAGGTCGCGGCCCTGGTCGAGGCCTGGGGCTGGACCGCCGACGACCGCATCCTCCACGTGCTTGCCGCTCCACCACGTGCACGGCATCGTCAACGCCCTGCTCGTGCGCGCTCCGGCTGCCGGCGCGCACCGTCGAGATGCTGCCGCCGTTCGACGCCCGTCGCGGCCTGGGACCGGCTGGCCGGGGGCCGACCTGACCCTGTTCATGGCCGTTCCGACGATCTACCTCCGCCTGATCGGCGCCTGGGAGGCGGCCGAGCGGCACCACCGGCGACGCATGGTCGGACGGCGCCCGGGGCCTCCGGCTGATGGTCTCCGGCTCCGCGGCGCTCCCCGTCCGGCGTTCGACCGCTGGCGGGAGATCACCGGCCACACGCCTGCTCGAGCGCTACGGCATGACCGAGATCGGGATGGCGCTCTCCAATCCGCTCGCCGGAGAGCGCCGCGCCGGCACCGTCGGGCCGGCCGCTGCCCGGCGTCGAGGTGCGGCTGGTCGACGACGCGGGCGGGCCCGTCGAGGACGGGCACGCCCGGCGAGATCGAGGTGCGGGGACCGCACGGTGTTCCGGCGATACTGGGAGCCGGCCCGCCGAGACCGCCCGGCCGCCTTCCACGACGGACTGGTTCCGGACGGGCGACGTCGCGGTGGTGGAGGACGGCGTCTATCGGATCCTGGGCCGGCGAGCGTCGGACATCATCAAGACCGGCGGGTACAAGATCTCGGCGCTCGAGATCGAGGACGTCCTCCGGGAGCATCCCGACATCGAGCGACGCGGCCGTGGTGGGCGTGCCCGACCCCGACTGGGGCGAGCGCGTCGTGCGCGGCCTTCGTCGCCGCCGGCGCGGGTGGCGCCCCGATCGCCGCTGCGCTCCGCCTGGGCCCGCGAGCGTCTGGCCCCCTACAAGCTGCCCCGGAGATCCGCCTGGTCGACGCCCTCCCCAGGAACGCCATGGGCAAGGTCACGAAGCCGGCCCTCCGGGCCGCCTTCGCCTAACGTCTCCGCTCGAACCGGATCCCTTGGGTCCGGCTGGCGCTCAGGTCGAAGCCGACGATCCGCCCTCTTGGGTCCCGGAGGAAGCGGGCGAAGCCGGTTCCGCCGGTAAAGCCATCCTTCATGGCCGGCTCCAAGGTGCCGTTGTCGAGCCCGCGGGCGTGCAGCACCGCCTTCCCGTCTTCCAAGGCCACCCGCCAGGTGACGTCGAGCTCCGGGCTGTAGTAGCTGCCCGCCAGCTCGGCCAGGTCGGCCGCCGTCGGGTGCGCCTCCGCCACCCGGGTGTAGACCCGCTGGTCACCCAGAACCGACAGACGGAGGGTGTCGGCCCGGCCCGAGGCTGCGCCGCCGAACCCGATCACCACCGGGAACCCCGTCGATGTGAACTGGTCGGGGCCGGTCGGTCGGAGCGGCAGCGTCGCCCCGAAGACCCCGGCCGCGATGCCGCCGTCCTGGGCGGCGATCCGGACCACGCCCTGCTCGGCGGTCGAAAAGTAGAGACCGGCGTAGCGGGCGGCGTTCACCGGCGTCGTCGGGGCGGCCGGCGCTTCCGCCGCCTGGGCCGTCGCGGGCTTGGCCTCGGGGAAGCCAGAGCCAATCACCACGTCGGCGACCTGCTCCGACAGCGTCTGGGTGCTGGCACTGGCCAGGTTGCAGAGCAGCCCCACCGAAGTGTGCCGCTCCGGAAACCGCATCAGCATCGCCCGGTACCCCGCCCACGCCCCCCCGTGATGCACCCGCCGGAGGCCGCGATAGGTATCGACGAAGAGGCCGCGGCCGTAGCCGTGCGGGGTGCCGTCGTCGAGCGTCCCGGGCGCCTGAAGCCGGTCGACCATCGCCTGGCCGCCGACGATCGGGTGGTAGAAGTTCTCATCCCAGCGAATTAGCTCGTTGATCGACGTGTTGACCGCCCCGTCGCCGGTCTGATCCCAGTCCGACATCTCGATCCGAAAACCGCCCTCGGGGCGCGGCGCGTAGCCGACCGCCCGGCCCGGAAGGATCTGGGTATGATCGGTCCGGAAGTTGGTCTCGGTCATGCCCAGCGGGGCGAAGATCCGTTCCTTCGCGAACTCGGACAGCGTCTTGCCGCTCACCCGCTCGACGATCACGCTGAGCAGGAAAAACCCGGTGTTGGAATAGTCCCAGCGCGTCCCCGGCTTGAAGTTGAGGGCCCGCTGCCGGGCGATGATGTCCAACCCGTCGGCGTCGTTGGTGTAGTCCTCCTCCTGGTGACCGGCCAGAAAGAGCAGTCCGTTGTAGTCCCGGAGTCCGCTGGTGTGTCGAATCAGGTTCTCGATCGTGATCGGGGTGCCGTAGTCGGGCACCTCGGGCACGTACTTCCGGACGTCGTCGTCGAACGAGATCTTGCCGTCGCCCACCAAGAGCGCGATCGAGGCGGCCGTGAACTGCTTCGAGGTGGAGCCGATATCGAAGAACGTGTTAGACGTGATCGGGACCCCGAGATCGAGATTGGCCATCCCGTAACCCCGCTGGTACGCGATCTGCCCGTCCCGATAGACGCCCAGCGCGCAGCCCGGCGAGTTGGTGTGGTCGTAGGCCGCGAACACGTGGTCGACGGCGGCGGTGTCGATGCCCTGGGCTCGAGCCGGCGTGGTCGTCGCGAGCGGCAGCACGAGCAAGGGGACGAAGCCTCGAAGCGAAGTCATGGGTCGGATGGGGAGTAGGTGGCAGACGAGATCCGGCCTCCCAAGATAGCGACTATCGACGGTGCCGCGATCCGGGCGCATATTCCTCGAGTCGGAGACGCGGGACCGGACATGCGCGCGAAGCTTTCCATCATACTGGTCGTGGCCGCGCTGGCCCTGGCGTCCGCCATCGGTCGGGCCCAGGAGCCGCCGGCCGGCCCCGAAACGTCGGCGGCCGCCTGGCTCGATCTGGTGGCCGGCGGCCAGGGCGGGGTCGCCTGGCACCAGACCGACCCCTACTTCCAAACCAGCATCCCCGAAGCGGCCTGGGAATCGTGGGTCGAGGCCCAGCGGGGACGCCTGCCGGGCCGCCCCGGTCGTCGGCTGCTGGAGTCGGCCACCGGACGGAACGAGGCGGTCGCGCCTCCGGTGGATTGGGCCATCTACGTCTTTGCCACCAACCGCCCCGCGGGCGGCCGGATCATCCAGCGGGTGGCCGTCGCGCGAGCTCGAGACGGCGACTGGGCGGTGTACGACTACGGGGCTTGGCCCGATCCCGCGGCCATCGTGGCGAACGCGGCGCTGGACCCGATTCCGTACGGAGCGATTCCCCTCTCCACGGGACACTGGGGACGGCTCCGCCGCGGGGTTCCCGGCCGGCCCGACGGTCGGCCCGCAGCGCCGTCGGGACGGAACGTCGCCAACCCGCACAGCGGTCCAGTCCGCCCGCCACCGTTGCCCTGAGGCGGCCGGCCGGCCGAGCCTCAGCGCAGGAGCCCGTCTGGATCGTGGACCGGACGGCCGGCGACCAAGGTCAGCACGCTGGTGGTGCCCGGCAGGGTCGGCGGCGCGGCCGTGAAGATGTCCTGCGAGAGCACCGCGAGATCCGCCAACTTGCCCGGCGTCAACGTCCCCTTCTGGTCTTCCTCTCCCTCCGCCCAGGCGGAGCCCCAGGTATAGGCCCGGACCGCCTGCTCCATGGTGAGCGCCTCGGCCGGGTTGTCCGGATGCATCACGGCCAGCATCAGATTGAGGAACGGGTTGAGCGGCCCGTCGGAGCCCAGCCCCACGACGATGCCGGCCCGGCGGAGCGACTGGAGCGGCTGGTAGTACGCCATCCGGGCCGGACCCTTTCGCGCCAGCGCCAGCCGACCCAGCGTCAGGTGCGACGGGTTCTGGACCACGCCCACCCCCAGCCGAGCCGCCAATGGAATGAGGTCGGGCGCGAGGCCCTCGCCGTGCTCGATCCGGAGCCGCCGAGCTCGCCAGACCGAGTCCGGGGCGAGCCGCTCCATCGTGTGGAGCAGCATCGCGATCGAGCTGTCGCCCACGGCGTGGATCAGGGGCTGCTGGTTCCGGTCCAGCGCCTCGCGCAGCATCACCGCCAGGGTATCGGCCGGGAAGTCGGTCCGGCCGTACCAAGCCGGACGATCCGAGTACGGCTGCCGGTAGGCGGCCAGACGCTCGACCGGGGTGCCGTCCAGAATCCATTTGATCCCCGACACCTCGACCTCACCCGCCGAGTGGAAATCGGCCCACGGCGCCATGACCCGGCCGGTCGGCGAGGTCATCGGCATCGGAATGACTCGTAGGTGAATCGGCAGGTGGAGCCCGCCGAGCACCGGCCCGAGCACGGCCGGATCTTCGCCCGTGGTGAACGACTGGACGCTGGTGATCCCCCAACCGATCACCTGCCGGGCCCGGTCTTCGAACCCGCCCCGGAGCGCGGTCGAGTCGCTCGGCGCGAGCCCGCGCCAGAGGGCCCAGCTCGCATACTCCTCCACCAACCCGTCGAGTCGGCCCCCGGCATCCCGACCGAACCGTCCCCCCAGCGGATCGCGGACCGAGTCGCTCGCGCCGACCACCGCGAGCGCCGCCGAGTTGAACACCATGCCGTGACCGGTCCAGGCTCGGAGGACGACCGGATGATCGGGCGCAACCCGGTCCAACGCCACCCGCCGGGCCGCGGGATCGCTCAGGACCCGCTCCCCGACGTCGCTCTCGATCCAGCTTCCCTTCGGCACCCGGCTCGCGATGGCCCGGATGCTGTCCCGGACCACGGCAAAAGGCGGGTCGGGGAGCGGGTCGGTCCCGGTCGCGAACGAGACACCGGTCATCGTGGGCACGATGTGGTCGTGCGCGTCGTTGAAGCCCGGAACCACCGTCCGGCCGCCGAGATCGACCCGGCGAGCGTCGGCCGCCGCCGCCGCGAGCACCTCGGCGTCGGTGCCGATCCGGACGATCCGGCCGTCCCGAATGGCGAGGGCCTCGACGAATGGCGTGGCGGTGTCCGCCGTGAAGATCTTCCCGTGATGGAGCACCAGCTCGGGCGACGAAGGGCCGCCGCACCCAGCGAGCGCGAACGACGCGAGAACCGCCAGAACCGATGGGATCCGGGTGCCTGTCATGGCCAGTGCCTGGGTCAATGGAGGAAGAGGGAGCGGGCGCCTGCGGCGCCCGCTCCCGATACCATGCAGCGACCGAGGGCCGCCGTCAACCGCCCTCAGCCGATCGGCTCGAACCGCGCCTGGAAGAAACGAAGGTACTTGGGCTCGTAGACCATCCGGAGCCCCCGGGCCGAGTCACGGACGTCGAATACCGCTTTGACGGCCTCGGCCACCACGTCCATGTGGGCCTGGGTGTAGACCCGCCGCGGGATGGTCAGCCGCGTCAACTCGAGCGCCGGATAGTGGTGCTCACCGGTCGCCGGATCGCGCCCGGCGCTCACCACCCCGCGCTCCATCGCGCGCACCCCCGAATCGAGGTAGAGCTCGGCGGCCAGGGTCTGGGCCGGAAAGACGTCCTGCGACAGATGGGGGTAGAAGCGCTTGGCGTCGAGAAAGATCGCATGCCCCCCGATCGGGACCGCGATCGGGATGTCCCAGTCGGTCAGGAGCTCCCCCAGGTATCGTACCTGGCCGATCCGGGCCCGCATATGATCGTCCTGCAGCGACTCGCGGGTCCCGATCGCCATCGCCTCCATGTCGCGTCCCGCCAGCCCGCCGTACGTGTGCAGTCCTTCGAACAGCACCACCAGGTTCCGAACCTCCTCGAACAACGACCACTCGTTGAGCGCCAGCCACCCGCCGATGTTGACCAGACTGTCCTTCTTGGCGCTGATCCAGGCGCCATCGGTCAGATCACAGATCTCACGGACGATGGTCGCGACCGAGCGACCCGCGCAGCCCTCTTCGCGCTCCTGGATGAAGAAGGCGTTCTCGGCCAGTCGGGTGGCGTCGAGGAAGAGCCGAATCCCGTGACGCCCGCAGAGCTCGTGCAATCCCCGGAGATTGGCCAGGCTGAACGGTTGCCCGCCGGCCATGTTCACCGTCCCCGCCAAGCTCACGTACGCGATCCGATCGGCACCCTCGGCCTCGATCAGCCGGGCCAGCGCCTCGAGATCGACGTTGCCCTTGAACGGATGGAGGCTCTCGGGATCGTGTGCCTCGGGGATCACCACGTCGACGAAGCGACCGCCCGCCAGCTCCTGATGCGCTCGCGTCGTGGTGAAGTACATGTTGCCTGGCACCACCTGTCCCGGTTTGATCGCCACTCGGCTCAGGAGGTGCTCGGCCCCCCGTCCCTGGTGGGTGGGCACGAAGTGGCGGTACCCGTAGTGGGTCCGCATCGCCTCTTCGAGGTGATAGAAGTTGCGGCTCCCGGCATAGGCCTCGTCGCCCATCATCATGCCGGCCCACTGCCGGTCGCTCATGGCCGAGGTCCCGCTGTCGGTCAGGAGGTCGATGTAGACGTCCTCGGACCGAAGGAGAAAGGTGTTGTAGCCGGCGTCGGCCATCGCCGCCACCCGCCGCTCGCGATCCACCATCTCGAGCGGCTCCACCATCTTGATCTTCCACGGCTCGGCCCACGAGCGCCGGCCGAATTGCTGCCCCATGGTCTTGGAAACGGGGTGCGACGCCATCGGTCACCCTGCGAGGGTTGAGGATGGGGGACGTTCATCGGGCGAGGGTGAAGCGGGCGGGAAGAGGGAATGAAGGGGACGTGGAGGGGCGTGGAGGGGCGGGGAGAGGTGCCAGGCTCCGACCCTGCTTCTCCGGGTCTCGTCCCGTCTTCCCCGTCACCCCTTCCTGGGCAACAGCTCCTCCCGGTTCGCCGTCAGGTAGACGAACACCGCCACGACCAGCGCGTTGTGTCGCATGTCGGTGGGCTGGATCCGCTCGTAGAGATCCATGTTCGAGTGGTGGGTGCGGGTGGCGTACTCGATCGGATCCTGGATGAACTGGAAACCGGGGATTCCGACTGCGTCGAAGGCGAGGTGATCGGTGCCCCCGGTCCCTCGAAGGGTGGTGTGGCGGACCGAGATGCTGTCGGAGTCGACGTACTTCATCCACGCCTTGAAGATCGAGTCTACGGCGGCGTTGCCCTGGAGGTAGATCCCCCGAATCGCTCCGGTGCCGTTGTCGACGTTGTAATAGGCCGAGACCTTGGCCTGCTCGGAGGCGACCTGGCCGGTCCGGGGGTCGCCGAAGTGGGCGCGAACGTACTCCCGCGATCCGAGCAGCCCCTCCTCCTCCCCGGTCCAGAGCGCCAACCGCACGGTGCGGCGGAGCGACACCCCGCTGGCCTTGAGGATCCGCATCGCCTCCATCATCACCGCCGACCCGGCCGCGTTGTCGGTGGCGCCGGTCGCGGTGTGCCAGCTGTCGAAGTGGGCGCCGAGCATCACCAGCTCGTCCGGCTGGTCGGTCCCCGGGATCTCGGCCACGATATTGAAGGAGCGAAGGTCGTCGCTGGAAAAACGGTTTCGGACGTCGAGCTCCATCTCGACCGGGATCCCCTTCTCCACCATGCGGTAGATCCGGCCGTAGTGCTCGACCGCCAGGGAGAGCTCCGGAACCGAGGGAGCCGGGTCGACGGCCCGGCTCCCAACGCCCACCGGAAACACGGTCCCCCCGCTCCCCCGAGCGGGGAAGAGCAACGCGGCGACGCCCTCGTCCACCCAGAACGGCATCAGCTCGAACTGGTCGAGCACCCGACCCTGATCGCTCCTCGGAGGTGACTCCGAGCGGCCTCGGCTCGTTCGGGGCGGATTGGCATCGAGCGCCGCCAGACTGTCGAGCACGCTCTCCGTGAGCCGCCGGCCGGGCGCCACGAAGATCGGCTCGACCTCGGGCTCCGGCCGGGCCAGCACGAACTGGCCGCGAAGCTTGCCCTTCCAGCGCGCCAGGCTGTCCACTGTCAGCTTCGAGATGTCGATGATCACGAAGCTGGCCTTGACGAGCGAGTCGGTTCCCACCGTCCAGGCGTTGGGATAGCCGATCACCGGAAACGGGACCGGGGCGGTGACTTGGGCGTAGAACTTCTCGTTGACCCACCCTCGTCCGAACGGTCCCCACCACTCGAAGCCCACGTGCCGGAGGCCCCAGCTCCGGAGCGTCTCGACCGCCCACTCGCCCGCGGCCTTGGTGATCGGCGAGCCGGTGAGCCGCGGTCCGTGCACGTCGGTGAGCCAGCTGGTCAGATCCATCACCTGACTCCGCTGGAACGCCTCGGTCTTGAGCCGGGCGATGGCCGCGGCGGCCGGCTCCTGCCCCGGGAGCGGGCGGATGGCCAGGCCGGCCAGGAGCACCGTAACCGTCGCCAACCGGCGCGCGAAGACTGTCGTACCCATGGAGCTGCCTCGAGAAGCGGGGGGAGAACGTCGCGGCTCAAAGGTGCCGTCGCCCGGAAACCGGGTCAACCGAGCTGGCCCGGTCCGGCGCCGGCCGGCGGGCCCACCTCCCGGACCGACGCGGGTCGAGACCGATCCCTGCGAACGCCGCCAAAGTCCCGGTAGATTCGAGCACGTCTCAGCCCAGGATGCTTGTGCCTACTCGCTTCCTTCTCGCGGCCGTGGCTGCCACGGCGTCGCTCGCCGTCGGCCGGCCGCTCGCCGCGCAGCAGCTCGATCCCCGCCTCTACCAGGATCTCCACTGGCGCAACATCGGTCCGTTCCGCGGCGGGCGGACCAAGGCCGCCTCGGGCGTGCCCGGCCGGCCGAACGAGTTCTACGTGGGCGTGGTCAACGGCGGCGTCTGGAAGACCACCGACTACGGCCGCACCTGGACACCGATCTTCGACGACCAACCGACCGGCTCGGTTGGCGCCCTGGCCATCGCGCCGTCCGACCCCGAGGTGATCTACGTCGGGAGCGGCGAGGGGCTCCAGCGGCCCGACCTCTCCACCGGCAACGGGATCTACAAGAGCGCCGACGGCGGGAAGACCTGGCGCCATCTGGGTCTCCGGGACGGGCAGCAGATCCCGCAGATCGCGATCGACCCGCACGACCCGAACCGGCTCTTCGTGGCGGTGATGGGTCATCCCTACGGCCCCAACGAAGAGCGCGGTCTCTACCTCTCGACCGACGGCGCCGAGACCTTCCGCCGGGTACTATCTCGGGACGAGAACACCGGGGCGGTCGACGTGGTGCTCGACCCGAAGAATCCCGAGATCGTCTACGCGGTGCTCTGGGAAGCCCGTCAGGCGCCCTGGGAGAATGGCTTCTTCTACGGTCCCGGCAGCGGGCTCTACAAGTCCACCGACGGCGGCGCCACCTGGCGCCAGCTCACCCGGGGGCTCCCCACCTTCGACGACGGGTTGGGACGGATCGGGATCACGGTCGCGCCCAGCGATCCGAACCGCCTCTACGCCAGCGTCGAGGTCAACGGCGCCGGCTGGCTCTTCCGCTCGGACGACGCGGGCGAGAGCTGGTACCGGGTTACTGCCGACCTGCGGGTGGTCGGCCGACCGTCGGACTTCGCCGAGGTGAAGGTCGACCCGACCAACCCGGACGTGGTCTACACCGGGAGCGTGGTCACCTGGAAGTCGGTCGACGGGGGCAAGACCTTCGCCGCCTTCCGGGGCGCGCCGGGCGGCGACGACTACCACCGGATCTGGATCAACCCCGAGAACCCCAAGATCATCCTGATCGCGGCGGACCAGGGCGTGATCATCACCGTCAACGGGGGCGAGAGCTGGAGCTCCTGGTACAACCAGCCGACGGCGCAGTTCTACCACGTGAGCGCCGATAACGCCTTTCCCTATCGGGTCTGCGGCGGCCAGCAGGAGAGCGGCTCCGCCTGCGTCGCCAGCCGGGGGAACGACGGCCAGATCACCTTTCGCGAGTGGCATCCGGTGGGGGTGGAGGAGTACGGCTACGTCGCGCCCGACCCGCTCGACCCGGACCTCGTCTACGGCGGCAAGGTCACCCGGTACGACCGGCGCACCGGTCAGACCCAGGACGTCGCTCCGCTCCCGTTCCGCTCGGCCGACTACCGGATGGTCCGGACCGCGCCGCTGCTCTACTCGCCGGTGAATCCCCGGGCGCTCTACTTCGGTGCCAACCGGGTCTGGAAGACGCTCGACGGGGGCCGCCACTGGACCACGATCAGTCCCGACCTGACCCGCACCGATTCGCGCATCCCGCCTAACGTGGCCCCCTACGGCAGCCGCGACGAGGCCACCGCCCGGCACCCCGGCGTCGTCTACACCCTGGCGCCGAGCCCGATCGCCGAGCGGATCCTCTGGGCCGGCACGGACGACGGTCTGATCCAGGTCACCTTCGACGGCGGCCGGCGCTGGCGGAACGTGACCCCGCCGGCACTCGGGCCCTGGGCCAAGGTCTCGATCATCGACGCCTCGCATTTCGACACCCTCACGGCCTATGCCGCGATCAATACCCTCCGCCTCGACGATCTCCGACCCCACATTCTCCGGACCCAGGACGGCGGCCGGTCCTGGACCGAGATCACGGCCGGCCTCCCCGACGACGCCCCGGTCAACACGGTCCGTGAGGACCCGAGGCGGCGGGGCCTGCTCTTCGCGGGCACCGAGCGGACGGTCTCCGTGTCGTTCGACGACGGCGACCACTGGCAGTCGCTCCGGCTCAACCTGCCGGCGACCTCGATCCGCGACCTGATCGTCAAAGACGACGACCTGGTCATCGGCACCCACGGTCGCGGGTTCTGGATCCTCGACGACCTCACCCCGCTCCGCCAGATCACGGCGGCCACGGCCGAGCGGCCGGCCGCGCTCTTTCGTCCCGAGAAGGCCACCCGGGTCCGCTGGAACACCAACACCGACACGCCGCTCCCTCCCGACGAGCCCCGGAGCCCCAATCCGCCCGACGGCGCCATCCTGAACTACTGGCTGGGCCGGCCGGCCGGAACGCCGGTCGTGCTCGAGATCCTCGACTCGACCGGCGCGGTCGTCCGCCGCTACGCCAGCGACGACTCGGTGCCACCGATCAGGGACGAAGGCAACGTCCCCGCGCTCTGGATCCGCCCGGTTCGGGTCCCGTCGACCGAACCGGGGATGCACCGCTTCGTCTGGGACCTCCGCTATCCGCCACCGCCGGTCGCCCACGTCGGCTATCCGATCGCCGCCGTCCCCGGTGACACGCCGCGGGTTCCTCGCGGACCCTGGGTGCTCCCCGGCCGCTACCAGGTCCGGTTGACCGCCGACGGACGCTCACTCACCCAGCCGCTCACCGTGCGGATGGATCCCCGGGTCCGGACGGCGATGGCGGACCTCCGCCGGCAGCTCGTGCTGTCCCGGCGAATGGTGGCGGGCGTCGGGCGAGCCAACGACGCGCTCGCTCGGCTCCGGACCCTGCGGGACAGTCTTCGGGCCCGCCGGGTCGAGGCGCCGGCCCCGCTGGCGCGGGCCATCGACTCGGTGGAGGCCGGCGCGGCGACCCTCGAGGGGAGCGCCGGAGGCCTCAGCGCCCAGCTGCTGCGGCTCTACGACATTCTGGAAGGCGCCGATCGGGCTCCGACCAGCCAGGCGGTCGCGGCGATCGCGGAGCGGGACCGGGCCCTCGCCGGCCTCGAGGCCGCCTGGCGTCGCTTCCGGGAGGGGCCCTTGGCCCGGCTCGACGCCCGGCTCCGGGCCGCGGGCTTGGCGCCGCTCGGGAGCGGTCGTTAGGCATGCCCCGGCCGGCGACCGTCCGACTCGTGCTCTGGCTTCTGACGACGGCGGTCGCCACCCTGGCGATCGTCCTGCTCACCCGGCAGCCCACGACCGACCGCGACTGGGCCGTCGATCAGTCGAAAATGCCGGAGATCAGCTTCGACGGTCCGAAGGTGCACGTCGCCAACCTCCGCGCCTTCCGCTACCGCTCGGAGACGGACTTCGATCCGGCCTGGACCGAGCGCACCTGGGACCTGCGCCAGGTGGCCACCGCCTGGCTGGTTCTGGCACCCTTCTCCCACGCCTGGCGGGGGCCGGCCCACGCGTTCGTGAGCTTCGGCTTCGACGATTCCACCTATCTGGCGATTTCGATCGAGGCCCGCCGGGAGCGGGACGAGACCTACGGGCTCCTTCGGGGCCTGGCCCGCAACTTCGAGCTGATGTACGTGCTCGGCGACGAGCGCGACTTGATCGGGCGGCGGGCGGTCGGCGAGTTCGACGTCTATCTCTACCCGATCGTGGCCCCGCGGGAGCGGATCCGCGACGTCTTGATCGACATGCTCGAGCGGGCCGAGACCCTGCGCCTTCGCCCCGAGTTCTACAACACCCTGACCGACAACTGCACCTCGAACCTGGTCCGCCACGTAAACCGGGTGGTGCCCGGCCGGATCCCCGTGGGCCCGCGGCTCCTCCTCCCCGGCTACGTCGACGAGGTGGCCGCGGGCCTCGGCCTGATCGACGGCGCTCGGAGTGTCGACGCCGCCCGGGCTCGCTACCGGATCACCGAACGAGCCCGGGCCGCGCTCGGCGACCCCGATTTCTCCGAGCGGATTCGAACCGATCGGCCCGAGCCCCCGACCCCGTCGGCGCCGAGCCCGGATCCCGCCGCGCTCCGCTGACCAGCGTTAGGAATTTCCGCAAGTCCTCATCTCGACCGAGGTGAAAGCGCCCCCCTTCCGCAATCCGGAATCAGGGCGCATAATAGGGCGCACACACCCCTCGTCATCTCTCACCAGGGCTTCAGGCGCACGCGACATGGCCACTCGTCGAACCACGACTCGACCCCGCACCCGGAAGACGACCACCCGGCGGCGCACCGGGTCCAAGGTCCCTGGCGTCTCGCGGATCGATCAGCCGAGCACGCGGACCTTCGGGTGGTTCTGCCGGTTCGGATACCGTCCCACGCCCCGCGGCACCCGGCCCAAGTTCACCGCCTTCTTCGGCGACGCGAGCAACGGCGGCAAGAAGAAAGCGTTCGAGAAGGCCGTGGCGTGGCTCAAGCACATTCAGCGCTACGGACGTCCGCCCAAGCGCTGATCGCGGCCTCGACCGACTCCAGCCGACCGGTCGTGACCTTCGTGGCCACGATCGGTCTGGCGTAACCGGCCCTGGGGCCGGCTCCGGCGCGGGCTGGGCGATCGCCCGGGGCCGAGTATCTTACCGGGGTCCCTTCCCGATGGTGCAGTGACGATGCTCAAGCGGCTCGCTCTGATCGTGGTGGCGGTGGTGCTCCTGGCGGGTGCCGGCGCGATGTATGCCTGCTCCCGCGGGGTGGTCGTCCCGGGGACCACGCCCAAGCCGCTCGCCGAGCTGATCGACGCTCCGATGGCCAGCCGCGACTCCACCGTCATGGCGGAATTCATGCATAATCGCTGCCGGCTGCTCGCGGGTCGGAGCCGTCGCAGCTGCTACGAAGACATCCTGATGACGATGGTGAGCCGTCACCAGACCCGGTTCGCCATGGCCTCGCTGGCGGACCTGAGCACGATCGATCACACGATCGCCGCGCGGGGCCACGACTTCGTGCACGTCGTGGGGATCAACTCCTGGCAGCCGGGCATGGACCTCCGCGCCATCTACAACTCCTGCACCGGTCTCTTCCAGTCGGGCTGCTTCCACGGCGTGATTCAGGCCTACATGGCCGCCAACGGCGCCGACAGCACCGTCATCACCTCGCTCTGCGACAAGGTCCAGGAACCCAACTCCTTCAGCCTCTGGCTCCGGTTCCAGTGCGTGCACGGTCTCGGGCACGGCCTCCAGGCCATCACCCACCACCTGCGGCACGCGCTCGAAGGGTGCGACTGGCTGCCCAACGCCTGGGACGAGGAGTCCTGCTACGGCGGCACCTTCATGGAGTTCATCCTCGAGGGACGGGGACAGGAGCATCATCCCCACATGGACGCCATGGCCCGGAGCGAGGAACAGGGCGACCCGGAGCACGACGCCGGCCACGCCGCCCCGAACCACGGCGGCCACGAAATGGCCGGGATGACGGCCGGAGCCGACAGCTTCCCCTTCCGGGACAAGAACGATCCGCTCTACCCCTGCACCGCCCTGGCCGATCGTTACCAGCGCTCGTGCTATGGAATGCAGGCCGGGATCATCTACGAGATTCTCGGTGCCGACTGGGGGAAGATCGCGGGAGCCTGCGACCAGGCGCCGCTCGCGATGCGGCCGGCCTGCTATCAGGGTATCGGCACGTACCTCAGCGGCGTCACGGTTCGGAACGCCGACCAGTCGATCGCGCACTGTATGGAGGGGAACCCCAAGTGGCGGCCCTGGTGCTTCGTCGGCGTGGTCAAGAACTTCGTCGACGTCACCTCCGACCCGCAGGACGGCCTCGATTTCTGCGCCAAGGTCAGCGACCAGGTGATCGGCACGGCCTGCTACGTCGCGGTCGGCGAGGAAATGTCCGTGCTCCACACCGACATGACCAGGCGGGCCCGTCTCTGCGGGCAGGCCGACGAGCGGTTCCGGAACGCCTGCAAGTACGGCGGTGGGCTTTCGCCCGAGCGGCCGCCCGATCTTCCCAACTTCTCGCCCGCCGCCTGAGGGCGGGCCGACTCACTCGGCCAGGAGCTGCCGGAGGTAGCGCTCCCGCTGGTTGAGAAAATCCCGGGTCAGGCGGACGTGCGCCGTGTCGTCGTACGCCACCGCGTCGACCCGGCCTCCGTCAAAGCTCAGGATTTCGGCGTCCGGCACCCCGAGCACGATCGGCGAGTGCGTCGCGATCACGAACTGCGCGTTCCGCCCCACCATCTCCATCAGCATCGCCACCAGCCCGAGCTGGTTCTGGGGCGAGAGCGGGGCCTCGGGCTCGTCCAGCAGGTAGAGCCCACCCGGTACGAAGCGCGAGGCAAAGAGCGCGAGGAACGCCTCCCCGTGCGAGCGCGCGTCCGGGTCGCGCCCGTAGCGCTGTTCCATCTCGGCCAGCGACGCCCGGGCCGGCCCCTTGGCGAGCGTGCGAGCCCAGTCCGAGCGCCCCTCGTACCCGGCGTCCACCTCCGCGACCCGCTGCTCGAGCTCGAGGCGCTCCCGCGCCAACCGGCGCTGGAACCCGAAGAAGTCCTCGGCCCGGAGGAAGAAGCCTCGGTGGGTCCGCTTCGACCACTCGAGCCGGTACGCCCGGGCCAGGTCGCGTTGCGCCGCCAAGGTCTGGTCGCGGCCGAGATCCGCGCTGCCGACCGCCGGGAGGCCGGCCGCCAGCGCAATCGCCTCCAGCATCGTAGACTTGCCGGATCCATTCTCGCCCACGAAGAAGGTGACCGGCGCGGTAAATTCGAGAACCGCCGCCGACCGGACGGCGGGCACCGAAAACGGGAAGGGTGCCCCTGGCTCGGGCGCGCTTCCCTTGCGACGAATCCGAAGGAGATGCGGCATGACTCATCTCGAGCGGTTGATGGTTCATCTCGGCTGGGCGGACCGGAAGGTCCAGGAGGCGCTGGAGCGGGCGGCGCCCCTCCCACCCCGGATCCTCGAGCGCTACGCCCACGTGCTCGGCGCCGAGCATATCTGGCAGGCCCGGCTGGTCGGGCAGCCGGCCCAGGTGGCGGTGTGGCCGGAGCTCAGCCTGGCGGACTGCCGCCGCCTCGGCGCCGAGAACCTGGCCCGCCTCACCGCGTTCGTCGCCGGTCTCGGCCCGGACGACCTCGCCCGCGGGGTCACCTACAAGAATAGCGCGGGTCAGGAGTTCACCTCGACCATCGAGGACATCCTGCTCCACGTCGCCCTCCACGGCGCCTATCATCGAGGCCAGATCGCGACCGGACTGCGCGAGGCCGGCTTCGCGCCCGAGCCCACGGACTACATCGCCTGGGCTCGGGGGGCGCCGGCCGCGACCCGGCAAGACCGATGACCGGGCCCCTGTTTCGGACCCCGGACGACCGGTTCGCCGACCTGCCGGACTTTCCGTTCCCGCCCCGCTACCTGACGGTGCGTGACGCTCGGATCCACTACCTCGACGAGGGTCCCCGGGACGGACCGGTCGTGCTCCTGCTCCACGGGGAGCCGACCTGGTCCTTCCTCTACCGGCGGGTGATTCCGACCCTCACGGCGGCCGGATGCCGGACCGTGGCCCCCGACTTCCTCGGCTTCGGCCGCTCCGACAAGCCCACCCGGGTGGCCGACTACTCCTACGCGCTCCACGTGGACGTCCTGCACCGGATCCTCGGGACCCTCGACCTCGATCGGATCACCCTCTTCGGTCAGGACTGGGGCGGCTTGATCGGACTTCGCGTCGTCGCCGAGGCGCCCGACCGGTTCGCCGCCCTGGTGGCCGCCAACACGGCCCTGCCCGACGGATCGGTCCCGATGCCGCCGGCGTTCCAGGAGTGGCAGCGATACTCCCAATCCGTCGCCGAGCTCCGGATCGGCCGGATCGTCCAGGGAGGAACCGTGCGGACGCTGACCGACCGGGAGGTAGCCGCCTACGACGCCCCCTTCCCCGACGAACCATCCAAAGCCGGTGCCCGAGTCTTCCCCGCGCTGGTGCCGACCACGCCCGACGACCCCGCGGCGCCGGCCAACCGCCGCGCTTGGGCGGAGCTGGAGCGGTGGACCCGTCCCTTCGTCACCGCCTTCAGCGACGGAGACCCGATCACGGCGGGCGTCGAGCGGATCTTCCAGCAGCGGATTCCCGGGGCCCGGGGCCAGCCGCACGTGACCATTCACGAGGCCGGACACTTCCTCCAGGAGGATCGTCCCGCCGAGGTGGCCGCCGCGATTCTGAGTGTGGTCCCGAGTGGAGGGATCCGATGAGGACGCGACGCGGTGTCGTCCTGGCGGTCGGGCTCCTGGTCACGGCCTGTGCCGACCCCGACACCAGCCATCTCGGCGCCGACCAGGAAACGGCCTTCGCGGCCGAGGGCATCGCCTACCGGGCCGACAATCTGACCTTCCGGTACACCCACGACGCCGGCACCCGGGATGCCGGCTGGGAGGATCGAGTGGCGTCCATCGTCGTGACCGGCAAGACGGTCCTGATCCACAAGAACGAGAAGGTCGGGATCGAGATCAAACCCGAGAGCCGGCGGTTCTACGAGGTCAGTCGGACCGGCGACCGGGTGCGGATCAACGCGGGCAACGGCCAGTCGCGGGAATCCTGGTCGTTCGTCCCGCCGGCCGACGCCGATGGATGGACCAAAGCGATCCGGGCGGTGATCCGGGCGTCCGATAGCGACGCCAACCGCTGAGTCAGTCAGTGTCGTCGGTGTCGACCTGGCCGGACAGGCGTCGGCTCAGGTGCGACCACGACATGCCGAGCGCCAGCACCAGCGCGATGGCGAGCAGCACCACGTGGCCGATCGCCCGGCTGCTCGATGGGTTGAGCACGTGCCAGTCGACCAGGGCCCAGACCAGCGCGGCCAGGATCGCCAGGACCAGCAGTGCCCCCTTCCAGCCGATCGACCGGCGGGTCGTCTGCACCAAGAACACCCAGACGCCAATCAGCAGCAAACCGGCCAGCACCTTGAGCGGCAGCTGTTGGCCCGCCGAGGCTCGATCGTTCACGATCGGGGCGAGGGCCCAGTGGAAGAACGAATAGCCCTCGGGATTGAAGGTGAGGTACACCAGCGCCAAGGAAGCAAGGAATCGGCCCAGGATGCCCTTCACCGACACGCCTTCGTGCTCCATCGAACGCACTCCCGATCGGGACGCGGCTCAAGCTAGTGGCGGGTCCGCGACGCCGCCAGCGCGACGGTGAGCCATTTCGCGCTCGACCGAGCCGACGTCACCTCGGTTCGCCGATCCGGCAGCGGCCGGATAGATTCCCCATCCCTTCGGCCACCGAGTCATGCCGTCGAGCCCAGCCCTCCCTCCCGATCCGAACTGACCCGCATGCACCGCAACAGGAGCCTCGCGTGAAGCGTCGTGATTTCTTCCGGGCCGGCATTGCCGGCGGACTCATCGTCGGGGCGCCCAGGCCCCGCCAGTTCTCGCCCCCTCCCGACGCGCCGACTCTGCCCCAGGCGCAGGCCTTCGAGCTCGACGAGGCGACCGTGGCTACCCTCCAGGACGGCATCCGGTCGGGCCGCTGGACCGCCCGCCGGCTGGCCGAGCTCTATCTCGAGCGGATCGAGGCCCTGGACCGGCGCGGTCCGACCCTCCGCGCGATCATCGAGACCAACCCCGACGCCTTGACGATCGCCGACCAGCTGGACGAGGAGCGGCGCCAGGGGAAGCTCCGGGGCCCCCTCCACGGCATCCCCATTGTCATCAAGGACAACATCGATACCGGCGACCGGATGCAGACGACCGCCGGGTCCCTTGCCCTGGTCGGGCGGCCCGCGCCGCGCGACGCCTTCATCGTCGAGCGCCTCCGGGCGGCCGGCCTGGTCCTCCTGGGCAAGACCAACCTGAGCGAGTGGGCCAACTTCCGGAGCAGCAACTCGTCGAGCGGATGGAGCGGGCGAGGCGGCCAGGTTCACAACCCCTACGTGCTCGACCGGAGTCCGTGCGGGTCGAGCGCGGGGTCGGGCGCGGCCGGCGCCGCCTGCCTCGCGGCCCTCACCATCGGGACCGAGACCAACGGCTCGATCGTGTGCCCGTCTTCGCTCAACTCGCTGGTCGGGGTCAAGCCGACCGTCGGGCTCTGGAGCCGGTCGGGCATCATCCCGATCTCCGCGACTCAGGACACCGCCGGCCCGATGTGCCGCACCGTGACCGACGCCGCTCATCTCCTCGGTGCCCTCACCGGCGTCGACCCCCGTGACCCCGCCACCCGGGCGAGCCAGGGCAAGACCGCTCCCGACTACACCCAGGGTCTCGAGCCCGGCGCCCTCCGGGGCGTCCGCCTCGGCGTGGCCCGGAAGGGCTTCGGCTTCGGCCCCAAGATGGCCCCGGTCTTCGAGGAGGCGCTGCGCGCCCTCAAGGCGGCCGGCGCCGTCCTGGTAGACCCGGTCGACCTGCCCGAGATCGACGAGAAGTACGGCAAGGACGAGTTCGAGGTCTTGGTCTTCGAGTTTAAGGACGGAGTCGAGAAGTACCTCGCCTCCCGGGGGAACACGGTGACTCCGAAGACCCTGGCCGACCTGATCGCCTTCAACGATGCCCACCGTGACCAGGAGATGCCTTGGTTCGGCCAGGAGACCTTTCTCGAGGCCCAGAAGCGCGGTCCTCTCACCGATCCGAAGTACCGCGAGGCGCATCAGCGGATCCTGTCGATCACCCGAGGGAACTTCAACGGGCTCATCGCTCGCCACCGGCTCGACGCGATCGTCTCGATGACGACCGGCCCCGCCTGGCCGATCGACCTGGTCAACGGCGACCGCTTCACCGGAGGCAGCGCCTCCTACCCTGCCGTAGCCGGCTATCCCCACGTCACCCTGCCCGGCGGCCACGTCGACGGCCTCCCGGTCGGGGTCTCCTTCATGGGCCCGGCCTGGAGCGAGGCCCGGCTGCTCCGCTACGCCTACGCCTTCGAGCAGGCAACGAAAGTCCGTGTGCCACCGAAGTTTGCGCCGTCGATCCCGGCATGAGGGACCGCCTCCGGCCTGGCCGTCCGGTCCCACCGGACCGGACGGCTTCCCTTTTTTAGGCCATTGTCATCAGATTCTCTCAGATGTTCCGCGCCCCGAAGGCCCGCCTGTTCTGGCCCCTCACGGTCACGCTGCTGTTGGCGGATTGCGCCACCAAGGAGCTGGCCGAGCGGCATTTGACGCCCTCGATCCCCGAGCCGGTGGTGGGCGACTACCTCCGGTTTACCCTGTCGTACAATCCCGGCGCCGCGCTGAGCGTCTCGGCCGGGCCCTATTCGCGGGTGATCTTCAGCCTCACGGCGCTGGCGGCCGTGCTGATCCTGGGCCGCCTCTATCTCCGGGCCGACGGCCGGGCCACCGGGTTCGTGGTCGCTCTGGCCCTGGTCATCGGCGGCGCGCTGGGCAACCTGGCCGACCGGCTCCGCTCGGCCCGCGGGGTGGTCGATTTCATCGACGTGGGCCTCGGCCAGTCGCGGTTCTGGATCTTCAATCTGGCCGACGTCGGCGTGTCGATCGGCGCCGTTCTGCTGGCGTGGTACCTGACCCGGAGCCCGCCGACGGCGGAGCCGCCACCGGAACCGTCGTCATGATCGGGCGTACTCTCCTGCTTGTCGGCCTCGTCGTGCTGCCCCTGTCGGCCCAGGACCACGCCCCCGGGACGCTCTCCAACGCCGGGGTCGTCCGTGCCTCGGCGATGGTCGATTCGGTCTTCGTGGACCGCCAGCTGCCCCAGGGGCAGATCAGCGGAGGCGATTGGGCGTCCTACCTGTTGGCTCGTCTCGGCACCGGCCCGATCCCCGACACGCTGGGCATCGAGGTGGCCGTCGATTCCTCGGGGATCGATGTGCGCGGCCGACTCGACGACCTGCCCCCGGAGGCCCGACAGCTGCTCGGCCCCTTGGCAAACATGGTCGCTCCGTCCACCCCCATCGTGGCCAACGTGGTCCTCCAGCGCACCGGACCGCGGGTCGCTCGATTCTGGCTCCGGCGCCTCGAGGTCAACGGGATCCGGTTTCCCGAGCTGTTCCTCGCCCAGATGATGGCCCAGGTGGGCCGGCAATACCCGGCCCTCACCAAGAGTGGTCGCGATCTCTACGTCGAAGTCCCGGCCGACGGCGTTATCTCCCTGGGAGATGGCGCCGTGCTGCTCTCCGTGCCAGGCAAGCCGGCCGGCGGGGCCGCCGGCGAGCTGCCACCTCGGACGACACGCCCATGAGCTTACCCCGTCTGTCGCTCCTCCTGAGCGGAATCGGATTCCTGGCGCTCGGCGCCTACTTCCTGCTCTTTCCCGACGGCCTCTTTCAGCTCTTCAACGTCACCAGCCCGCCAAACCACATGCTGGTCGAGATCGGCGCCATGTACGGTGGCCTCGAGATCGGTCTCGGGGTGGCCTTCCTCGTCTGCTCGAGCCAGGCCCGGTGGGTTCGGAGCGCCCTGGCGGTTCAGATCTCCGTGTTCGGAGGACTCGCCGCCGGGCGGCTGTTCGGGATGATGAGCCGCGGGATCACCGGCCGGATGTTCGTCGGATTTCTTCTCGTCGAACTGGCCGGTATGGTGCTCGGGATCGTGGCCTTCCGTCGCGCTCGGCAGATGATGATCCAAAGCAACCTGCACTGACCGAGAGCCGAGGCGTCATGACCGAAACCGTGCCCGACCTTCGGTACCCGATCGGCCGGTTCACCTTCCCAGCTACCGTTACCCTCGAGATCCGGGGACGCTGGCTCGAGGAGATCGCCGCGGCGCCCAGCCGCCTCAGGGCGGCCACCCGGAACCTCGACGACCGCCAGCTCGACACACCGTACCGCCCCGGCGGCTGGACGGTCCGCGAGGTGACCCACCACCTGTTCGACAGCCACGCCAACGCCTACGTCCGCACCAAGCTCGCGCTGACCGAGTCGACGCCCACCATCCGGCCGTACGACGAGGCCCGCTGGGCGGAACTCCCCGACTACCGAGCCCCGATCGCCGAGTCACTCGAGCTCCTCGAGCTCTTGCACCGGCGCTGGATCCGGGTGCTCGAATCGCTGGCGCCCGACGACTACCAACGCGCCCTGATCCATCCCGAGCACCCCGCGCCGATGACCCTGGAACGGCTGGTGGCCCTGTACGCCTGGCACGGCGCCCACCACGTCGCTCACATCACCGCGCTGGCCCGGCGGGAAGGATGGTGACCCGCTCACGCCGGCCGCTGACGATCGCCGGCGTGGTGCTGGGCGGGGCGCTCCTGGTCGGGGGCCTGCAGGTCGCGCCCGACCTCCCGCCGAGCACGCTGTTCTTCGTCTCGATCGCGTGGCTTGTCCTGCTCGGCCTGCTGGTCGCGCTCGCCGTCCGGGTGGTGGCCAGCTGGATCGGCTGGATGCCCGCCGTAGCCCTGACCGTCGCCCTCGCCGCGGCGAGCTTCGTCGCCACCGGCCGCGATTGGTCCGGCGCCCGCGGCACCACCCTCCCCTGCCGGCGCAACTGGGGCTGGCTCCCCTCCTGGCTCCTCCGGTCGAGTCCACCCGCCTCGGTCTCGTTCGAGGTCGACGGCGCGCCGGTCAAAGTCTGCTACGGCCGCCCGGCGGCCCGCGGGCGGAAGATGATCGGCGGAACCCACGTGCCCTTCGGTCGCCTCTGGCGGACCGGCGCCAACGAGCCGACCACGATCCGCACCGCGAAGCCGATCGCCGTTGCCGGCATCCCGATCGAGGACGGGAAGGCAGCGCTCTACACCATTCCCGGCCCCGAGAGCTGGGAGATCATTCTGAACCGCTCCACCAGCCAGTGGGGCATCGAGTCCGAGTACACCCCCGAAGTCGCCAGGCAGGAAATCGGGCGCGCCATCGTCCCGAGCCGGGCGGCACCCGACTACACCGAGCGTTTCACCATCGACGTCGACCGAACGAGCCGGCCGGTCGCCCTGGTCCTCCGTTGGGAGCAGACCCTGGTCCGCCTCCCGGTCACCGCCCTCGGCCGCTAGCCGGCCCGGCCCCCGCAAAATCCAAGAGCGGCGCCGAACCATGGCGTCGCCGCCGTTGACGCCGCGGTTCGATCCGATCGATGATCCGGAGGTGGATTTCTGACTGATTGTCGGTCACATCGATGACAACAGCCGACACATATCAGTCTCGGTGACAATCGCTAAGACATTGTGAAAAAGCCGATTGCGGCATCTTGGCTCGATTTGTTTCACAACAAGGTATCATAGCATACTACTAGTGCACGAAACTGCGCTTACCGACGGCGATCAGACCTTGACCTCCCTCCCGCAAAAAGCTGCAGCCAGAGGAGCCCAACTTATGCAATAGACGACTCGGGTTACCCCGCAGCTCAGCGAACAGGGAGTGCTCGATGTCGTCCGTTGGTAGTGAGAGCAAGGACCGACCGAGTCGTCCGCGGTCGAAGGCGGCCCGCCGCCGCCGGCGGCGACGGGGCGCCTCCTGGTTGCGCCCCAAGGACATGCGCGGCATGGTCGTGACCGTCGTGGTCGCGATCGCGCTGATCCTCGCGGCGTTGTCGAGCCTGGTGTACTGGCGGGCCTCGAGCGCGATTACCGACCTCGAGCGGTCCGAATATGCCCGGCTGGCCGGCGACGTCCGCAACCGGGTCGACCGGCTGATCGGCCGCGACAAGGCCCGCCTTGCCGACGTGGCGTTCTCCGACGGCCTCTATCAGGCCATCGACCATCTCACCACCAAGCCCGACTCCGGCTACCAGCCCCCGTTCGCCGATTGGTTCCCGCGCCTCTTCGGCGATCGCTTCGTGTCGATCTACGACCTGAGCGGTCATCACCTCTATCGCTGGAACGACGTCGCCGCCGAGCAGCTCGAGCAGTCGGCGGTCACCAACGCGATCTTCCGGATGCTCGACAACCGGGAAGCGACCGCGGGCCTGGTGCGCCAGGGCGAGCGGCTCTACTGGGTGACGGGCGCCCCCATCTTGCCGCGGGACCGCGATCCGAGTCGGCCGATCGAGGGCTACGTCCTGGCCGCCCAGCCCTTCCGCCTGTCGCTCCTCGGCCTAGGACCAGGCGATGTCGCGAACAACCTCACGCTCACCGGCATCGACGCCGCCCGCACCGCCTTCCCGACCGAGGTGGAATCGGTGGCCGGAGGCGACAGCGTTCGGGTCCGCTTCACGCTGGGCGACATTTTCGCCGTCCAGAACACCCGGGCCGACATCGTGGCCGGCCGGGCGCCGTTCCAGCGCGCTCAGCGGCACCTGCTGTTCCTCTTGGTGGCTTCATTCGTCGGCATCGCCGGGCTGGCGTTCGCCGGCATCTCGCTCGGGCGCCGCTGGATCGTGTCCCCGGTCGAGCGGCTGGCCTCGGCCCTCAAGCCGGTCCATGACGGTGAGCTGCCCTCGCCACTGCCCTCACTCTCGCCGGTTCCCGAGTGGAACGACGCGGTGGGAGCCGTGAACCGACTGGTCGGAACGGTGCGGGCCACCCAGGAACGGTTCGACCGGGCGTTCGACGCGGTGCGCGACGGGATCTGGGAGCAGGATCTCAACTCGGGGGAGTGGACCTTCAGCCGCCGGTTCCGTCTCCTCCTCGGCTACGAGGAGGCGGCCTTCCCGGACGAGCAGGAGAGCCTGCTCGAGATCCTGCACCCCGACGAGCGCGACGCGGTGCTGGCAGCGCTTCAGGGGAGCTCCGGGACGGGGACGGCCTTCACGCGGGACCTTCGTCTCCATCGGGCCGATGGTGCCTGGAGCTGGTATCGCCTCGAGGCCGAGGTGCTCACCGACCACGCCGGGAGCCCGGTCCGGTTCCTGGGCCGGTTGATCGACCTGAGCGCCGAACGCCGGGCCGCCGAGACGGTCCGGGCCGCCCAGGCCGAGCAGCAGGCCGAGCGGGCCGGGATGGGCCGGTTCCTGGCGGCCGTGGCCGGGCGGGCCGCCCGGGATGAGGACTCCCTTTGGCGCGACGACGTCGAGCTGATCGGCCGGAGCCTGGCGGGCATGCTCGAGACGCATCCCGCTCCGTTCGATCTGCTCGATCTACTGCAGGAAGTGGCGGGCGAGGCCCCAGTTCAGGTGGAAGTGGCCGTGGCGCCGAACGTGGCCGTCCGGGTGGACGGTGACCGGGCCCTCATCCGCCGGGCCCTGGTCCATCTCCGTGACAACGCCGTCCGCGCGGCCCGGCGAGGTCGGGTGGCTCTCACGGCCGAACGGGCCGACCAAGGCGGTCCGACCGGTCAGGCCGGCCGGATCAGGCTGGTGGTGGAAAACCGGGGTGAGCCGCTCGCCGACGCCGATCGGATCCGCGCCATGGAGCTACTTGGCACCGAGGGCGATGCCGTGCGTGACGATGCCGTCCTCGGCCTCCGGGTGGTCCGCGAGGTGGCCCGAACCCTCGGCGGCTCGGCCGGAATCGAGACCGGGGCCGACGATGCGACCCGGGTCTGGATCACGCTTCCGCTGCCCGAGGTCGCGGTCAAGTACGAGGCCACCGCCGCGCCCGACTACGGCGCCGACGCAAACGCCACCTTCTGGCCGCCCGAGCCGCCGGTGGCCGCACCGGCGGCCACCGCGGGGACCCCGGCCGAGCCGGCCAAGTTCGAGCTGGTCGCCGACGAGACGGTGGTGATCGACTTCGACGCCCCGACCCTGACCACCAACGGCCACCATCCGCCGCCGGCCGCGCCGACGATCGTCGACCACCTCCGGGCCAACCCCGAGAATCCGTTGGCGCTCCAGATGGCGACCGTGTTCCTCAAGGACGGGCCGAGCCGGCTCCGCGAGCTCCGTGGGTCGCTCGACGCCCAGGACCCGGCCGGCGCCGCCGGCGCGGCCCAGAGTCTCGAGGGGATGGCCGTCCTGATCGGCGCCACGGCCCTGGCCGAGGGCTGCGATCGGCTCGAGGCCGCGGCGCTGGTCGGCGACGAGCCCACGGCCCGCGACCGGCTGGGGGAGCTCGAGACCGAGTTCGCCCGCCTCCAGGGCCTGCTCGAGCCGTACGTGCCGAACCGGCCCGCTCCCGTCTCGACCCGGCCGCCGATCGACCAGGCCACTCTGGCGCAGCTCCGAGCTTCACTGGCGAGCGACGGGGCGGGCCTCGGAACCCAATTGGTATCGCTCTTCCTGGCCGAGACGCCGGTGCGGCTCGAGACCATGGAGCGAGCTGCCCGGGGCGGCGATCGAGCCACCCTGACGGCCGCGGCCGCCGAGCTCAAGGGGATGTGTGCCCTGGTGGGCGCGGCGCCGATGGCCGAACGCTGCGACGCGATGAGCGGGGCGACCGACCTTGCCGCCGCCGTCGCCCAACTCCGTGCCGAATTCGAGCGGGCGCACCAGGTCCTCGAGGAGCTGCTGCACGCCCGGATGAACGCCTAACGCCCTCGAGGGAATCTCCGATGACCGACGCACCTCGACCGACCACCGATTTCGTCCCGGCGACGCCGACCGACGAACGCCCCGGCATCAGCGACTACGTGCTGGCGATGGGCCACGAGCTCCGGGCACCGCTCAACGCGGTCATCGGCATGTCCGGCCTCCTGCTCGACGGCGAGCTCTCCAGCCGCCAGCGCCAATACGTCCGGAGTATCCACTCGGCCGGCGAGAGCCTCTCGACCATCCTGGCCGACCTGCTCGACCTGTCGCGCCTCCTGGCCGGAGGGCTCCCGATCGAGCCGATAGCGTTCGACCTCCGGTCGATGGTGGAGGAGACCGCCAAGGTGCTGAGTCCCCGTGCCGAGGAGCGGAATCTCGCCCTGCGAGTGGACTGGCGTCCCGAGATCGGCCGTCATGTGGTGGGCGATCCCGGCCGGACCCGGCAGGTCCTGGCCAACCTGGTCGGGCACGCGCTCAACACCACGAGCCAGGGCGAAGTGGTGGTCCGGGTCAGCCCCGACGGTGAGATCGACGGCGTGCCGGTCGTCCGGTTCTCAGTGGAAGACACCGGCATCGGCATCCCGGCCGACCGGGTGGACCGGGTCTTCGACCAGTACGTGCCGGTCGACGCCTCGCCCTACCGGTCCTTCGGGATCACCGGCCTCGGCCTCCGGATCAGCGCCGAGTTGGTCTGCTCGATGAACGGCGAGATCGGCGTCACCAGCGAGGTCGACAAGGGCAGCCGGTTCTGGTTCCGGCTGCCGATGCCCGTGGCGGCCGCCGCCCAGGATCGCCGGCTCGAGCCGACCACCGGCACCAAAGGCGGTCGGATGCTGATCGTCGAGGCCGATCACGCCAGCCGCCGCCGGCTCTCCGACCAACTGGCGGAGGCCGGCTGGTCCGCGGCCTTCGCCGACGACCTCGCGGTGGTGTACGACCAACTGCTCGAGGAGGCGGCTGGCAGTTCGCCGTTCACGGCCTGCTTGCTCTCCGACTACGCCGTTCGGCCGGTCCACGCTGAGATGGCCACGCGGATCAAGGCCAACGAGACGCTGGCTTCGGTAGCCCTGGTGATTCTCACGGCCGTGGGCAGCCCCGGCGAAGGAAAGCGCCTTTGGCACGCCGGGTTCGCGGCCTATCTCCGGAAGCCGGTGCCCACCGACGAGCTGCACGACGCCCTCGACGCCCTCGCCCAGGTTTCGGAGAACGGCCGCGGCCCGTCGCTCATCACCCGGCACTCGCTGGCGGAGGTGCGGAACTCCGCCCCCGCCGACTTCGAGGGCATCGACGAGATGCTCGCCAGCCTCACGGCCCCCGAGACGGCCAGCGCGCTCCTGATTGGGGCCACACCGGCCCAGCAACTCGACGTGACCGAGGCGCTTGCCCTGGCCGGCCTGGCCGTGGAGATGACGGCCACTCCGGAATCGGCCCTGGAACGGCTCGACCGGAGCAGCCCGGCCATCGTGTTCGTGGCTGGTGACGCGGAATGGGAACCCGAGACGTTCGGCCGGCTTCGTCAGGGCCTCGGCGCCTCCGGCGACCGGCGTCCGATCGTGGCCTTCGCGGCCGACCCCGAGCGGAAAGCGGCGCTCCTCGCGATCGGGGTCGACGAGGTGCTGCTGGCGCCGGTCGGCCGGAGTGACCTGGACCGGGTCGTCCGCCGGTGGACCGAGCGAACGAACGACCCGACCGGCGACGCGACGCCGACCGGCCAACTGCTGGTGGAATCCGAACCGGTGGCGATCGAGCCCGCGTCCGACGCGGCCCCCGGCCACGGTGCCGCTGTCGACGCCCTGGTCGACGAGACCGACGCCGTGGCTGACCTGGACACCGACGTCATCTCGGTCGAGGAAACCGAGGCAGCGGTTGACCTGGAAGTCGAGGCCGCCGTGCCGGAGAGCTTGACCCCGGCCGAGCTGGTCATCGATCAGGACCCGGAGACCGCGACGCCGACCCAGCTCAGGATCGGACTGGAGCTCGAGACCGTGGCGTCGTCGGAGCGGGCACTCGAAGAGGCGCCCGAAGCAATGGCGCCCACGGAGCTGGCCATCGACGCCGGGTCGGAATCCGAGGAGCCCGCCGAGCTCGGCATCGACCTCGCGACGGCAACGCCGGCCGGCATCGAGACGGTGGTGGAACCGGCCGACCAGACGCCGTTGGATCTCGGCCTCGAGGTCGGTCCCGGCGTCGGGTTCGAGGCGAGCGCGCCAGCCGAAGTCGAGGATTCCGACCCGCCCCTCAGCCTGGATCGGGTCGAGACCGTCGAGGCCAACCAGCTCGAGATCGAGCCCACGCCCGGCTTCGAAGGCGCCGACTTCTCGACCCCTGAGGATCTGAAGGCGATCGAGGGTTTCGTCGCCAACGGACCGGGACTCGATTTGGCCGACGACGCCGACCTGGATTCGGTGGAGGTCGCCCCACCCGGGGCCGGACTGGCCCCGGAGGAGAACGCCGGGGTGGCCGAGACGCCGGTGCTCCCTCCAGCTTTGGAAATCGAGCCGCCCAACGGCCTGATCCGGCCACCCGAGATCGGCCCCCAGACGCCGTCCGGTTTGTCGGGCGGTTCGAACCCGACCTCGGCCTCGCTCGTCGTCCAGCCGGGCGATGACCTGGAGCTCGCGCGATCCGAGCCGGTCGCGTTGCTCGCGCCGCCGGCCGAGCCGACCCCGTCCGCCGCCGAGACCAGCGCGGAGCCGGCAGCCGAGCCGCCCGTCGCCGAGGGCAAGCCGGTCGCCAAGGCCGGCTCGGAGGCGCTCGCCGCCGAGGAGACGACCGATCGGCCGGAGGTGGACTACGAAGTCGGGACCATGAGCATCGTCCTGCCCCCGACCGACCCGACCGAGCCCTCGATCCGGACGCCCGCCCGCGGCACCGTCGTGACGCTCGACGAGCGTCCGGCCGAGCGCTTGCCGGTGGTGGGTGAGGCCATCGTGGAGCAGCTGGCCTCCGGCAGCGGCATCTTCGCCCAACAGGTGGTCGGCTCGTTTCTCCGCGACGCACCCCAGCGAATCTCGGAGCTCGCGACCGCGGCGTCACGCCGCGACGTGGGCTGGATGACTCAGGCACTTCAGAGCCTCAAGGCCATGGGTGGGCTCTTGGGCGCCGCCCAGCTGGTCGACGACTGCTTCACCGTCGAGGCCGACGTCGAGCGGGGCGATCTCGAGACCGCGGCAAGTCGCCTCGGTGAGCTCGAGCACGCCTTCCTCGAGGTCCGAGCGGCGCTGGAGAAGGCCGCGCCTCCGGGCGCCGCGGCCCCGTCGGAGCTGCCGCCGGCGAGTGCGTCGTTCCTCGACCAGCTTCGACCGGACCGCGATCCCAGCTCGCGGGCGCTGGCCGAGCAGCTGGCCAATACCTTCCGGACCGAAGCGCCGCTCCGGCTCTCCGAGCTCAAGGACGCGGTGATCGCCGAGGAGGCCGAGAAGACCCAGCGGCTCGCCCAGACGCTCAAGGGGATGTGCGGCCTGATCGGAGCCGACGCCATGGCCAAGCTGTGCGCCCTGGTGGAGGCCGACGCTCGCCTTCGCCGGGTGGGACAGGCCCGCCGCTATCTCGATCAGCTGCTGCTCGAGCTCGAGCGGGTCCGCGATGCCCTGAGCCACGCCGGCTCAGCCGACCCAGTCGGCTGAGCCGACCCGGTCAGCTGGGCCGACCCGGTCAGCTGGGCCACCCGTTCGGTCCGACGACACCCCGCCGGGGTCGAGGATGGTATCCTCGACCCCGGCGTTCGGCGTGATGGAGGCTCCTAGCCCCGCCGCGACTTCCTGAGTAGGGTTTGGAGCCGCCCAATCGGGGCGGCATTCTCCCGGTCTGCTCGAGGAAATCTCATGACGAAGCGACTGTGGCTCTCCGTCGCCGTCCTCACCGCGCTTGGCGCGGCCATACCGGCTACCGCTGCGGCGCAGAAGACCCGCCAGGCCAACCGGCCCGGCCTCGACGCGTCGGTCCTGCACGGCCTCACCTGGCGGAACATCGGCCCCTATCGCGGCGGCCGGGTCACGACCGTCGCAGGAGTGCCCGGCCAGCCCCGCCTCTACTACCTGGGCGCCACCGGCGGCGGCATCTGGAAGACCGAGAACGCCGGCTATAGCTGGAAGCCGATCGCCGACGGCCAGATCGCGATGGGCTCGGTCGGCTCGTTGGCGGTGGCCCCGAGCGACCCGAACGTCATCTACGCCGGGATGGGCGAGGCGCCCGTCCGAGGTGTCTCGTCGTCCTGGGGCGATGGCGTCTACCGGTCGACCGACGCCGGGAAGACCTGGAGCCATGCCGGACTCACCGAGTCGCGCACCATCTCCAAGGTCATCGTTCATCCCACCGATCCCGACCTGGTCTATGTCGCCGCGCAGGGCAGCCGCTGGGGGCCCAACGCCGAGCGCGGGGTGTTCCGGAGCAGCGACGGCGGGAAGACCTGGAAGGCAGTGTTGGTGAGCCCGGACTCGCTCACGGGACCGAGCGACCTGGCGATGGACCCGACCAATCCCCGGATCCTCTACGCCGCGATGTGGGATGCCCAACGGCTGCCCTGGTACGTCCGCAGCGGCGGGGCGCACGGCGGGATCTGGAAGACCACCGACGGCGGCGACACCTGGACCCGGCTCACCGAGGGCCTGCCACCCCTGATGGGAAAGATCGGGATCGCGGTGTCACGACCGGATCCGAGCCGGGTCTGGGCCGTCGTCGAGGCCGACCATGGCGGACTCTACCGGTCCGACGACGCCGGGGCCCATTGGAAGCTGATCAACGGCGACCGGGTGTTGCAGGCCCGCTCCTGGTACTACATGCGGGTCACCGCCGACCCGGCCAACGCCGACGTGGTCTACGTCATCAACGCTCCGGTGCTCAAGTCGATCGACGCCGGGAAGTCGTTCACTCCTCTGCCTGACCGCCACGGCGACAACCACTTCCTCTGGATCAACCCGGACGACCCGGCCAACCTGATCAAGGCCGACGACGGCGGGGCCGCCATCTCGTTCGACGGCGGGACCACCTGGTCCTCGATCGACAACCAGCCGACGGGCCAGTTCTACCGGGTCAACACCGACGACCGCTTCCCCTACTGGGTCTACGGCGGCCAGCAGGACAACAGCAGCGTCGCCATTCCCAACGCCGTCGTGGGCCCGGGGATCACCAGCCGCGACTGGCACGACGCCGGCGGCTGCGAGAGCGCGCACGTGGCGTTCGACCCCGAGCACCCCCGCTACCTCTACGCCGGGTGCTACAACGGCGCCATCACCGAGTACGACAACGAGCTGGGAACCGCCCGGGACGTGATGGAGTACCCGTTCAACGGCTTGGGAGAGCCGTCCGACCAGACGAAGTATCGCTGGAACTGGAGCGCCCCGATCGCCACCTCGCCCCACGACCGGCACGTCATCTATCACGGCGGCAACCGGCTCTTCAGATCCAGCGACCGAGGCCATTCCTGGACCGCGATCAGCCCGGACCTGACCCGGAACGACAAGCGACACCAGGGCGCCGGCGGCGGGCCGATCACCAACGAAGGGGCGGGCGGTGAGGTCTACGGCACGATCTACTACCTGGTGGAATCGCCGCACCGGGCCGGGGTCATCTGGGTCGGCACCGACGACGGGCTGGTGCAGCTTACCCGCGACGGCGGCCGGACCTGGACCAACGTCACCCCCAAAGGCCTCCCCGAGTCGCTGATCAACAGCATCGAGGTGTCACCTCACGACTCCGCGACGGCCTACGTGGCCGTGAGCCGCTGGAAGTGGAACGACAACGCGCCGCTCATCTACCGGACCACCGACTTCGGCGCCAGCTGGACCACGCTCGTGACCGGGCTGCCCGCCGGCGAGCCGGTGCGGGTGGTCCGTGAAGACCCGAATCGGCCGGGCCTGCTGTACGCCGGGACCGAGACCGGCGCCTGGGTCTCGTTCGACGACGGCGGCCACTGGCAGTCGCTCCAGCTCGACCTGCCCCACGTGCCGGTCACCGACATGCAGGTTCGACGGAAAGACCTGGTCATCTCGACCGAGGGGCGCGGGTTCTGGATCCTGGACGACCTTTCCCCGGTCGAAGAGCTCACCGAGGCCTCGGCCGGGGCCGCGACCTTTCTGTTCACCCCGCGGGCGGCGTACCGCACCGACCTCGGCGCGAACAGCGCGACCCCCGGCACGGGGCGGAACGCCCCGCAGGGAGCGGTCATCAGCTACCGGTTGGCGGCCGCCCCGGACAGCGGCACGACCCTCACGCTCGAGTTCCTCGACGCCCAGGGTCGGGTGGTGCGCACCGCCACCAGCGCCGACCCGAAACCCGGGCGGCCACCCCACGCGCACCTCACCCCGAAGGCCGGCCTGAATCGCTTCGTCTGGGATCTTCGGACCGAGCCGGCAATCAAGGTCCCGGGCATTCAAACGGCCGAAGGCGGCGGCTCGGCGGGCTATCGGGTCGCCCCGGGCGGGTACCAGGTCCGGCTGACTGTGGGAAGCGAATCCCAGACCCGTCCGCTCACCGTCGAGGTCGACCCCCGGACCGCGCCCAGCCCCGAGACCGTTCGGGAACAGCAGCGGCTCCTCGCGGCGATCATGGACCGGGTCAACGAGATTCACCGAGCCGCGATTCAGCTTCGGGGCGTCGAGGATCAGCTCGGGACGCTCCAGCATCGCCTCGAGGGCCGGCCTCAGGCCGACACCGTCGCCGCCCGGGCCAAGCCGCTGGTCGCCGCGATCGACTCGGTTCTGGGACGGATGGTCGACGTCAAGAGCAAGACGTTCCAGGACGTCGTCAACTTCAAGAACGGGCTCAACGACCAGCTCTTCACGTTGATGGCGGCCATCGACGGCACCGACCAGCCGGTCACGCAGGGGATGGAGGACCGCTGGCGGGATCTCGAGGCCGAGTGGCAGGCGATGCGACCGGACGTCACCGGCCTGCTGGGTCCCCGGCTCGACGACCTGAACGCTCTGGTCCGGAGCCTGAACGTACCGGCGGTCACCGCCCCGCCGGCCCCTTGAGAGGAGGAATCATGTCCAGACGAATCGAAGTCGCGCGGGCCGGCGTCTCGTTCGGCAGCGCGCTCGCCATCGCCATCTCGTGGACGGCCAACAAGTCGATCCTCTGGGCGATCCTCCACGGGATCCTGTCCTGGATCTACGTGATCTACTACGCCATTCGTTACTAGCGCGCCTCCGTGCTGCGACGCGTCGCCGTCTTCGCCAGTGCCACGGAGGTGGCGACCCCCGACGAGCAAGCAGCCGCCCAGCGGGTCGGGCGCCAACTGCCCGACCGGGCGATCACCCTGGTGGTGGCCGCCGAGGCCACTGGACCCGCCCGGACCACGGTCGACACGGCGTTGGCCGCCGGGGGGCGGGTCGTCGGAGTGGGCGTGGCCCCCCCCGGCGAGATCGGGTTCACCGAGACCCGGCGAGTCGAGAACGGCGACCAGCAGCGCCGCGAGATGCTCATGCTGGCCGACGCTGTCCTCGCCCTGCCGGGCGCCTTCGATCGGCTCGAGGAGGTCCTCGCCCTCTGGGAAGCCGCGGTGAGCGGCTCCTCGCTTCCGATCGGCCTGCTCGACGAGACCGGCTACTACTCCGCCCTGCTCCAACGGGCCGGCGACGAGGCCCTGGACCGGTTCGTCCGCGAGTCGCAGCGGGGAATGTTGGTGCTGTCCCGAAGCCTCGACGACCTGCTCACCCGGCTCGACGACTTTCGCCCCCCGGAGACCCGGCGATGAACTGGCTCGAGACCACCGCGGTCGTCTTCGGCATCGTCGCCGTGTACTTCAACGCCCGGCAGAACGTCCTCGGGTGGCCCACCGGGATCGTGAACGTCGCCCTGTTCACCCTGATCTTCTACCAGGGCAAGCTCTACGCTCTGATGGGGCTTCAGGTAGTGTTCTTCGCGATCTCGGTCTACGGCTGGTATCAGTGGCTCCGCGGAGGGGAGCAGCACCAAGGGGTGAAGGTCACCCGAACGCCGACCGGGCTCGGACTCGCCATCCTGGGGCTCTCGGCCATCGCCACGGCCGGGTTGGGATGGACGTTGGCGCACTACACCGAGGACCGGCAGCCGTTCCTCGACGCCGGCGTTTCGGTCATCAGCATGGCCGCCCAGTGGATGATGGCCCGGAAGTACTTCGAGACCTGGATCATCTGGGTGGCCGTGAACGTGATCTCGGTCCCCCTTTTCGTGTACCGACAGGAATACCCCACCGCGGTGCAGTACGCCGTCTTTCTCGGGCTCGCCCTCAACGGGCTGGTGCGGTGGCGGCGGGAGCTGGTGCCCGCGACCTGAGGGGACACCGGTTCCCGACGCGACGAGGGGGGGCGGATCGCCGCCCCCCCTCGCGTTCGCGTTGACGTCACAGAGGCTTTACGATCCGGTCTCCGTGAACGTGGCGGGCGTCGGCACCCCCGCAGCCGTGGCGGTGACAGTCTCGTCGCCCGCGGTGCTTCCGAGGGTGAACGTGTCCTGCGCCATGCCGTTCGCGTCGGTGGTGGCGGTGGTGCTCGCCAGACTCCCGGCCGTTGCCGCGAAGGCCACCGTCACGCCCGACACGGGCTTGCCGTTGTCATCGATTACCATCACGCCGAGCGGAGTCGGAAGCGGCGCCCCGACGGCGGCGGTCTGCGCATCACCGCTCGCGATCAACACCTGGGCCGGACCGGAGCCGGGGGACGTCAGTGTGCTCTGGGCGCAACCCGCAGCCAGGAATGCCGCGCTCGTCATCAAGATCGAGATCGAACCTTTCATCGGACTGCCTCCCGCTAGTGCCTATACCGTCACGCCGGTCCGGCCGACGGCCGGGACCGTCAGCGTGCGGCTGGTTGAGATTGAACGACGGGAAAAGGACAGGTGAGGCGCCGGCTCCCCTGACTGAGGGGGGCGCCCGCGGAGGCTTGGCGAAGGCCGATCGGCTCCGCCGTGCCTAATTTCGCTCCATCGGCCCCCTGGAGCGTCGAGACTCGCGACGCCAGAGGTAGAGCGGCACGCCCAACGCCAGCAGGCCGGCGCCGCGGAGGGCATTGCCGGGATTCGATAGCACCGACCCGACCAAGACGTAGGCGGCCGCCCCGATGAAAAGCCAAACCGTTACCGGGTATCCCGGAACGCGGAATCCGCGCGACCTGCCCGCCGGATCCCGGCGACGAATCATGAGCAGCGCCACCGCGGTGAGCCCGAAGAAGATCCAGTCGGCGAAGACCACATAGTCGAGCAGCTGGGCGTAGGTGCCTGAGTAGAGCAAAGCGGTGGCCCAGGCCGCCTGGAACAGGATCGCCACCACCGGGGTCCGCCAACGGGGATGGAGCCGGGCGAACGCCTCGAAGAAGAGGCCGTCGCGCGCCATGGCTTGGTACACCCGGGGCGAGACCATCGTGACCAGGTTGAGGAACCCCGCGGTGGAAACCGCGACGCCGAGGGCGATCAGGCGGCGCCCCACCGGTCCGAGGGTGAGGCCGAGGGTGTCGGCCGCCGGGGCCCGGCTGGCCGCCAGGCCTCCCGCGCCGAGAGCGCGAAGGTAGGCGCCGTTGGCCAGCAGATAGACCGTCACCACCACCGCCACCCCCAGGATCAGGGCTCGGGGCAGGTTCCTCTCGGGCTCGATGATCTCTTCGGCGATGAAGTTGGTCTGCTGCCAGCCCCCGTACGCGAACAGCACCGGCACGAACGCGGCGGCCATTGCCCCGAACGCGGCCCCGAAGCCGGACGGCGGAACCAGAGCCGGACAGTCCCCGCAACTCGGTAGCGGCCCGGTCGGCACGAGCAGGAACCCGGCGACGATCAGCAGGCCGAGCGCGGCAAGCTTGAGGACCACGAACAGGTTCTGGGTCCAGGCCCCGAACTGCACCCCGAAGAGATTCACCAAGGCAAAGGCCCAGATGGCGCCCGCGGCCAGCGGGGCGACGCTCCGGGGGCCCAACCCGATCAGGGCGGCCGCGTAGGAGGCGAAGGTGTAGGCGACCGCGGCCGCCGCCCCCGTGGCGATGGTGAGCAGGAGCGCCCAGGCGTAGAGAAAGCCCAGCAGGGGATGGAGACCGTCACGGAGGTAGGCATATCCGCCACCCGCCTCCGGCATGCGCTGCCCCAGCTCGCCGTAGATGAAGCCACCCAGCACCGCCACCACGCCGCCCAGGATCCAGGCCAGCAGTGTCAGCGGCGCCGAGCCGACCCGCTGCGCCACGATCGACGGGTTGAGGAAGATCCCCGACCCGATGATCCCGCCGATCACCGCCATGGTGCCGCTCGCCAGGCCGAGCCGCCGAGCGTAACTGACCGAAGGAGAAGACACTGGCTCGCCGGAGGTTGGGGAAAGGACCCGGCAAACCTACGCCAATTGCGGAGGGGGCGCGACACGCGCCGACAAGGGATTAGGGATCGCGGTTTACCCCGCCGCCCGCTCCGGGTATAGTCCGAGGGTACGAGGTGCTCGACTCCCGGAGCGGAACCCCGGGCGAGACTGCCGCTGGCTTCGTGATCGCGACGCTCCTTCCCCTGACAGGGTGCCGCCATCCAGGTGCCGAGTCACCCGGCCCGGACGGAGGTCCCATGTATCGCAAGCTCCCCCGCAGCACCGACAACATCCTCGGTTACGAGATCACTGGACCGCTCGAGCCAGGCGAGGCTCGAGCCATCGCGAACGACGTCGGCCAGGCGGTCGCCGCGCAGGGCTCCCCCCGAATGCTGATCGACCTCAGGACGTTCCCCTATGACACGCCCGACGCTTTCTGGGAGGATCTCAAGTTCGGCGAGCACCTCGACGGGTTGGAGCGAATCGTCCTGATCGGCGATGCCGACTGGGAGGACGTCGCGACCCGCGCGATCCATGCGGCCTGCGGGGCCGAATGTCGGTTCTTCTCCCGTCGCGAGGTCGACGAGGCCTGGGAGTGGATCACCCTGGCGTCGAGCCGCCTTCCCCGAGGGCTGGCCAGCGCGCCCTCCTCGGCGGCGGCCGGTGGCCTGACCTAACGCGGCTGGAGTGCTTTGTCTCCGGCCGTGGTCGTCGCGGCGGGTTTGGGCGCCGTGACTCCGGCATGCTTGACGTAGATGTCGAGCCACGCCGTCCACCGCGACCAGAGGTCGAGCAGGGTCTCCTCCGCGGCAGGACCGTGATCCTCGTACGGGTACATGTACAGCGCCGCCGTTTTCCCGTAGGCCCGGAGCGCCTGCATCATCCGGATCGAGCTGATCAAGGTGGTGCCGACGTTCTGATCCTCCATCCCGTGGTACATCAGCAAGGCGCCCTGCAAGTGATCGGCGTCCAGCATCGGCGACATGTCGAGATAGGCCCGCTGCCCGCTCCAGAGATCGCGCCGCTCGAACTGGAAGCCGTTCGGCGTGAGCGTCCGGTTGTACATGCCGTCGCCGGCGATGCCGGCCTTGAAGAACGGCGTGTGCACCATGGCGTTGGCGGTGCTGAAGGCGCCGTAGCTGTGCCCGCCGATCGCCAGGCGGGCCCGGTCGACGTACCCCTCCCGATCGAGGGCGTCGATCACGGTCGCCACGTTCATCCGGAGGTCCGAGACGTAGTTGTCGTTCATCCGGCCGGCCGGCCCGACGATCGGCGGGTCGAAGTTGGCCACCGCGTAGCCCTGCGTCACCAGATACTCGATCGTCCGGGCGTTGCCGGTCGGGAACCGGTTCACGTCTTCGGTGCGGATGCTCCGGTCGTAGCTCGTCTGATCGGTGAACTCGTAGGGGTAGAACCAGAGCATCGCCGGAAGCCGGGTACCGGGCCGGTAGTCGGCCGGCAGGGTCAGGTCCACCAGGAACTTGATCCCGTCGGGCCGGGTCACGAACATCTTCTTCCGGACGGCGCTGGTGAACTCGGGCTGATAGTCGACGTTCTGGGTCAGCTGCGTGGCGGCGCCCGACGCCGTGGTGACGAGATAGGCGTTCGGCACCGTGGTCGGTGACTCGCGGGTCACGATCACCCGACTGAAGTCGTCGTCGAGGGGCGTCCCCACCGCCTCCGACAGCCCGCTCGCGCCCTCGAAGATCCGGCTCTTGGCGCCGGTCCGGATCACCACCTTGTCGACGAACGGCCGCGGCGGGTTGACCATCCAGTCCCGCGAATAGCGGGTGCCCGAGAGGAACACGGCGCCGTCCGACGAGACCTGGGCCACCCCACCACCCCGGGTCCCCCGCTTGGTGACCAGCGCCCCCGGATCGTTGTAGAACGAGAGCGAGTCGGCCGGCGAGCCACCCCGACGGTTGAAGAAGCCCCGCGAAGGACGGCCGTCGCCGGTGAAGGACGGCGTGTAGCCCCGCATCCGGGTGATCGGGTACTTCTTGGCGGGCTCGTCGAGCTTCACCCCGACGATCTCGCCGGTGCCGTTCCGGGTCGAGGCGACGAAGATCGACGTCGCGTCGTCGGAAAACACCAGATCCGAGATCGGACCGTCGTGGGTGTAGAGCACCTTGGTGTCGGACGGACCAAAGGGCGGAAGCCACTGCACCAGCCGATCCGGGCGGCCCCCGTTCCGTCCGGGGCGACCGTTCCCCTGGTCGGCGTCGGTGGAGTCACTCTCGGCCCGGCGAGACGGGGCCCGCTCCAGGTAGTAGAGCCCCTCGCCGGCGGGCATCCAGGCGATGTCCCGCCTGGTGGTATCGCTGGACGACCGGCCTGGACCGCGGGTGGTGTCGTCGCCGACTCGGGTCGGATGGCGGGACACCTCCGCCAGGACTTTGCCGCTCGCGTCCCAGATCTCCTGCGCCTCGCCGAAGTCGCCGTAGGGCACCACGTAGGAGAAGGGCGTCCGCATCGTGGTGACCAGGAAGTACCGCCCCTCGGGACCGGCGTCGACCCGTTGGATCATGGCCGGGGTGCCGACCTTCCGCACCGCGCGCGACTTGACGTCGATCAAGGCCAGCTGCCCCGTGACGTAGTACTCCATGAGCTCGGCGTCGTAGGGCGTCTCGAGCAGGCTGGCCCAGTTCCGCTCCGCCGACTTGACGCTGTCGATCCAGAGCCGGACCTCGGGCCCGGTGGCGACCGCCGGCTTGGCGGGCTCGGGGCCTCGGCCGTCGGGCACCAGCACGGCGATGACGCTCTTCCCGTCGGCGGTCCAATCGACCGTGGTGACCAGGGTGGCCAGGAGCGGGGTCCGGGTGACTTGCCGCGACTTGCCGGTGGCCACGTCGGCGACGTAGAGCTGGGAGCCGTCGTCGAAGTTCGCGATGAACGCCAGCTGATTGCCGTCCGATGACCAGACCGGGCTCGAGACCGTGGCGTTGGCCGGCGTCGTGATGGTGGTCGACCTGCCCGTGGTGGCGTCGATCACCTCGAGCCCCGCGGCGCCCCGGGTCGTTAGGCTCCGCGCCCGGTTGGCCTTGAAGTCGACCTGGAGCCCGGCGAAGTAGTAGTGGGGCTTGCCGAACGCGGTCACGTCGGTCAGACCGTCGCTCTGTTCCTTGAGAAAATACCGCCGGTTTGGGGCCGCCCGGGTGAGCGAGACGTTCTTCCATCGCGGCGCCGTCACCAGCTGGGCGACCTCCGGCGGCGGCACCTGGTACGTCTCCTTGGCCAACAGGGCGCGATCCGCCGCGAGCTGGGCCGCGACGTCCGGAGGAGCCGCCTGCTGCGCGGCGAGCGGAAGGGCCGTGAGCGCCCACGCGAGAACACCACGGAACGCCAGACGGACGCTGGACCGGGGGTGGCGCATTGGAACCTCTGTTCGGGCTTGCGGTCGGAAAGGCTCGGCCCGGGGGCCGGACTTCACTGAACCCTATTATACGCACGATTCCGGCGAATCGCTGAGCGGCCACCGGACTCGCGGCCCCTCGATTCGCAGCTGGCCGTGGCGACCCGGCCCATCATCCTCCCCGTCCGACCGGCTGCCCGAAGGAAAGGCCGAGATCGAGAGCGGCGCTCGATCCCGGCCCGAAAACCTCCTGAACCGCTTCCCCCGCTAGGCGGCGGCCGCACCCTGCGGCGTCGTGCCGCCCCGCCGCAGATTCCGAAGGTGACGGTAGCCCACCAGCCGCCCCGAGTCCTCATCGAACAGCTTGAGCCACATCGTCTTGAGCCCCTGACCCAAGGTGATGGTCGGAACCCGCTGAAACATCGGCTGCTCGTCATAGCACTGCTGGAGCCGATAGTTCGGGATCCGGGGACTCAGATGATGAATGTGGTGTAGGCCGATATTGCCGGTGAACCACTGGAGAACCTTGGGCAGCTTGAGGTAGGTGCTGCCCTGGAGCGCCGCCAACTCGTAGCTCCACTCGGAGCCCGGCCGCCAGTACGCCTCCTCGAACTGATGCTGCACGTAGAACAGCCAGACCCCGGCCGCCCCGGCCAACAGGAACGACGGCCCGAAGATTAGGGCGGCCTTGTCGAGCACCCCCAGCAACCCGGCCACCAGCGCGAGGCCGATCAGGACCAGGTTGGTGAGCATCACGTTCTTGTGCTCCCGGAACCCCATACTCCCGTCGAGCCGCGGCAACCGGTGCTTGGCCATCAGCCAGACCGGGCCGATGCCGAAGAGCACCAGCGGGTTCCGATAGAGGCGATAGCGGAGCCGCCCCCACCAGCTCCGAGCCAGGTACTCGCGGACCGTCAGGGTCGAGATGTCACCCCAGCCCCGGTGATCGAGGTTGCCGGCGTTGGCGTGATGGATCGCGTGCTCCCGCCGCCAGTAGACGTAGGGCGTGAGGGTCATGACGCCGGTCACGAAGCCGACGATGTCGTTCCATCGGCGGGACTTGAAGAAGGAGCCATGACCACAGTCGTGCATCACGATGAAGGCCCGGACCAGCAGACCGGCCGCCGGAATCGAGAGCAGGAGAACCAGGCCGTAGTGGATCGGAAGCGCCCAGGCCATCAGCGCGAAGATGCCGATCAGCGGCAAAATCGTATTGCAGAGCTGGACCACGGCGGCGCGAGTGCTGGGGCGCGAGTAGCGCTCTACCACTTGCCGCCAGGTGGATGGGATGGACTCGGTCTGGTTCACGCGCGGGCCTTGTTGAGAGACACTTTCATCTCCTCAAAAATACTGCCGAAAACCCCCAAAAGATAGCCGCCGGAACCGGCCGCACGCCAGTCCAGAATGCGCCAAGTCGTTTGAATGTCAGGAGTTCGACGCCTCTGCCACGATCCGGCTTCTCCCCCGGGCGAGGGGCCGCCCGGACTGATCTACCGGGCGCGCCGTCGGAACGGTACCGTTCGGCAACTCGCACCGAGAGCCCCCGATGTCGTCGATCGCCCAACTCGAGCACGATACCACGTCAGAGTATCGGCAGCGAACGCCTCGATCCGCCGCCCTCTACCGGCGGGCGGAGGCCGTGCTTCCCGGCGGCGACACCCGGAGCGGAACGCATTTCGCCCCCCACCCGCTCTTCATCGAGCGCGGCGCGGGCGCCCGGGTTTGGGATGTCGACGGGCACGAGTACCTCGACGTCCTCAACAACTTCACCTCGCTGCTCCACGGTCACGACCACCCCTATGTGAGCGGGGCGATCGCCCGCCAGCTGGCCGGCGGCACCGTCCACGGCAGTCCGGGGCTGCTGCAGATCCAGCTGGCGGAGCGGCTGACGGCCCGGGTGCCTTCGGTCGAGCGAGTGCGCTTCTGCAACTCCGGGACCGAGGCCACGCTGCTGGCTCTTCGGGGGGCCCGGGCGTTCACCGAGAAGCCGTTGATCATGAAGATGGAAGGCGGCTACCACGGCTCCCACGACCAGGTGAGCTTCGCCATGGCGCCGCCGTATCAGGCGGGCGGGCCCGGGATCTCCCCGGGGGCCGCGGGCGAGGTGCTGCTGGGCCGGTTCAACGACCTCGACTACACCGCCGCCCTGATTCGCCGGCACCGCGACCGCCTGGCGGCGGTGATCGTCGAGCCGATGATGGGCGCCGGCGGCGCCATTCCGGCCGACGCCCCGTTCCTGACCGGCCTCCGGGCGGTGACCGAGGAGTGCGACGTCCTCCTGATCCTCGACGAGATCATCACCTTCCGGCTGGCGGTCGGCGGCGCGCAATCGATCTATGGGATCACGCCGGATCTGACCTGTTTTGGCAAGATCATCGGTGGCGGGCTGCCGGTCGGGGCCTTCGGCGGGCGGCGGGACGTGATGGCGGTGTTCGACCCGACCCGGGCCGGGTCGATTTCGCACTCGGGAACCTACAACGGCAACGCCCTCACCATGGCCGCCGGCCTCGCCGCTATGGAGCTCTTCGACATGCCCGCCGTCGCCCGGCTCAACGCCCTCGGCGACCGGCTCCGCCACGGCGTTCGCGCGATTATCGAGCGGACCGGCCTCGAGGCCAGCATCGTCGGCGCGGGCTCGGTTTCACAACTACACTTTGCCGCCGGACCGATCCGGAACCCCACCGACGCCGCCCGCGGCAGCCGGCGGCTCCAGGCCTTGCTGCAGCTGCTGCTCCTCGCCCGGGGCATGTTCGTAACCACCCGCCAGATGTACGTCCTCTCGACTCCGATGGGCGAGCCGGAGATCGATCGGTTCCTGGAGGCAACGGAGGATGCCCTCGGCGCGATCGCGGCGGCCGGTCGCGGCGCCGCCACGGTCGGCTGACCGGGACGGGCTACTCGATCGGGCGGGCCACCATGATACCGTCCTGCGAGCCGATCTTCGCGATCCGCTCCGCGAGCGGCAGAGTCGAGAGCTCCACCGACTTCCCGACCAGCGGGGCGTGCAGCAGATGGAGCCGCCCCTCGCGCCAGATCGCGATCCCGGTGTGGGCCACGTCCAGCCCCGGCAGGGTGGAGGTCGCGGCGATCACGTCGCCGTCCTGAATCCGATCCTCGATCGCTCGAATCCGGCCTTCCGGGACGTACCAACGCGGGCCGCTGTCGAGCCGGGCCTCCGTCGACTCGATCGCTCGGCGGTTGGCCGAATCGGCCAGTTGGCGGTACGCGCTCGCGTGCTCCGACATGAAGCGGATCGGCTCGGAATCGGGCACACCCCCCAGCTCGCGGGTGAGCAGTCGCAGGTGACCCCGCCGGGCATTGTCGGCCAGCCAGTCGGAGAAGTAGTGGAGCCGGCTGGGATAGCCGCCCAACACACCACCCCGGTACCGAAGATCGGTCAGATACCGTTCGTAGCGAGCCCGCGCCGACGCCGGGTGGCCCAGCGCCGCGACGCCGTCGTGCCGGATGAAGCGCACCAGCGCGAGCATGTTCTCGACGAAGGTCACGCAGTCGAGCTCCCGGAGGTCGACGACGAGGTGCTCCGGCCCGGGCGGGTCGAGGGTGCCGGGGGTATACCTGGTACCCACGAAGGTCAGACCGAGCCGAGCGATGGCTCGGCCAAGGGGCAGGGTGTCCAAGTGGTGCGCCACACCCCAGCGGACCTTGGCCTCGAAGACCCGCCAGTCCTCCACCGTCCACGCGGTGCCCGGAATGCTGTCGGCCGCGGCCGGGCGCGGGGGGGCCGCCGAGGTGGCTCCAGGCGCCGGAGAAGCGAGGGCGAGGGCGAGGGCGAGGTAGGAGAAGCGGAACATGGCCGGAAGCGGGTGACGGGTCGGCTCGAAGTATAGGGAGCCCGGGGGTGCCGCGCCGAATCGCGCCCGGGGGCTTCCCGACCGGCGGATCCGGGTCGATCTTTGGTAACGACGGTTTTCGATATTCTCACTCGCACGGCCTCACCGTGCCGCCACGCATCCCATCGGGACATCGCCATGCTTCGTCGCTTCCCGCACCTCGCGCTCGTGGGTCTGCTCGTCGCGCCCGGGTCTCTGGCCGCACAGGGCACTCTCGAGCACCAGATCGACAGCCTGCTCGGGACCCTCCAGGCCAAGAGCGGGTTCTATGCGAAGAACCTGCCGAGTGGTCGGACCATCGCCATTCGGGCCGACCAGCCGATGAACACCCTGAGCGTGATCAAGCTGGCGATCATGATCCAGGCCTTTCGTGACGCCGAGGCCGGCAAGCTCGATCTGACCACCCGCTACCAGATCCGGCCCGAGGACCGGCGCCGGGGCAGCGGGCTCCTCCAGACCTTCGACGTGGGCCTCACCCCGACGTATCGGGATCTCATCGAGCAGATGATCATCACCAGCGACAACACGGCCACCGACATCATGATCAAGACCGTCGGGAAGGATCGGGTGAACCAGATGCTGGCGAGCTTCGGCTTCAAGGAGACCCGGCTCCGGATGACCACGGGCGAACTGTTCCGGGAAGTCTGGATCCGGGCCGATCCCAAGAACCGGTCGATGAGCGATCTCGAGGTCTTCGAAAAGGGATTTCCGGCGGGGCCCGAGATGGGCGGGTTGAGCTTCAAGCTCGAGGGCGATTCGACTCGATGGCTGGGGCGGACGACGGCTCGGGAAATGGCGCAGCTCCTCGAAGGAATCATGACGGGCAAGTACACGAGTCAGGTCCACGCCGACCAGATGATCGACATCATGAAACGGCAGTTCTACACCTCCCGCCTGCCGCAGCGACTTCAGTGGAAGCCGGTCCAGATCGCGCACAAGACGGGGGACTGGCCTCCCATCGCGGGGAACGACGTCGGGATCCTGTTCTATCAGGGCGGGCCGACGATCGTGGCCGTGTTCACCAACCAGAATCGCGGCGACTTCTTCGAGCTCGAGGCCACCCTCGGGAAGATCGCCGAACGGATCGTCCAGCAGTGGCACTAGACGCCGCCGGGCGCGACGACCACCACCTCAGACGACGCGAGTCTCTCCGATGCGGACGCTCCTCAGCCTGACGCTCCTGGCCACCACCGTGGCGCCTGCTCCTCGACTGCTGGCCCAGGCCGACGCCAAGGCTCCGGCCTGGGACGTGACCAAGCCGCGAGGTCAGACCCGCGAAATCGCCTTCACGACCGACGAGGGCACCTGGATGTCGGTCGATCTCGCGCCGGACGGTCAGTGGCTGGTGTTCGACTTGCTGGCCCACGTCTACCGCCTGCCGATCGGCGGCGGACAGGCCACCGCCCTGACCCAGGGATCCGGCATCGCGATCAACACCCATCCCCGGATCTCTCCCGACGGCAAGCTGATCGCCTTCGTGTCCGACCGGGGCGGGCAGAACAACCTCTGGGTGATGGACGCCGACGGCTCCAACCCACGGGCGGTGTTCACCGATCCGAACGTGCGGGTGTCGATGCCGGCCTGGACGCCGGACGGTCAGTACATCGTCGTGGTCCGCCAAGGGCTCCCCGTGGGGGGCCACCCGGGCCAGAGCGGGATTTGGATGTACCACAAGGACGGCGGGACCGGCGTCGAGCTGGTATCGAGTCGGACCCAGCGAGGGGCCACCTGGCCGGCGGTGTCCCGCGACGGCCGATATCTCTATTTCCAAGTCGCGGCCGGCGCCGGACAGCCCGGTTATGGAGGGCGACAGGACTTCCTCGGCGGTTCGGCCCAGGTGCGGCGGATGGACCTGCAGACCGGCGACGTTTCGGCGGTATCGTTCGGCGAGCAGTCGCAGCAGGTCCAGACCTCGAGCGGTGGGATGGCGGCGCCGGAGGTGTCACCCGACGGGCGCTGGCTGGCCTTCGCGCGGCGGATCCCGGACGGGACCATCTCCTGGAAGGGCCATCGCTTCGGCCCCCGGACCGCGCTCTGGCTTCGCGACCTCGAGACCGGCACGGAGCGGCTGGCAATGGACCCGATCGAAGAGGACGTGGTCGAGGGCGGGAAGGTGCTGCGTCCGCTGCCCGGGTACGACTGGAGCGACGACGGCCGGACCATCGTGATCTCGCAGGGCGGCAAGCTCCGGCGGCTCGACGTCGCCAGCGGGCGGGTCGAGACGATTCCGTTTACCGCGCCGGTCGACCGGATCATCTCGGAGCAGGCCAACACCCAGACCCGAATCACCGACGATCCGTTCCACGTCCGGTTTGCCCGCTGGCAGACCGCTTCGCCCGACGGCCGGCGGCTGGCTTTCCAGGCGATCGGCCGGATCTGGGTGATGGACCTTCCGAACGGCACCCCGCGGCGCCTCACACCCGACGGCTTCGAGCCGTTCGAGTACGCGCCGGCCTGGTCGCCCGACGGGCAGTGGATCGCGTTCACCAGTTGGGTCGACTCGGTCGGCGGGCACCTCTGGAAGATCCGAGTGGGGGGCGGGGCACCGGAGCAGCTGTCCCGGGCGCCGGGCGAGTACATCCACCCGGCCTGGAGTCCCGACGGGCGAGAGCTGGTGCTCGCCCGCGGCGCCGGCGAGTCGCGGCACGGACGCGGCGTGGTCTGGAACCCGTGGTGGGACCTGGTGACGATCCCGGCCGCCGGGGGCGACGCCCGCTACGTCACCCGGGTCACCACCTCCGACGACGGCAGCTCCGGGAGCGCCTTCAACAACATCCGGAACCAGATCGTCCGCCCGTCCTGGGGACCCGACGGACGAATCTTCTATCCCCACCTTCAGGTCGGTGAGAGCGGGGTGGAGTCGGCGCTCGAATCGATTCGGCCCGACGGCCTCGACCACCGGGTCCACCTGACCTTCGCCTACGCCGACGAGGTCGTTCCCTCGCCGGACGGCCGGTGGGTCGCCTTCCAGGAGTCCGACAACGTCTACGTCGCTCCGCTGCCGTACGCCGGCACCGGCGGCGCCCCGGTTCGCTTGGACCGGAAGCGGGGCAAGCTTCCGGCCACCAAGCTCTCCACCGAGGGCGGCCTCTTTCCCCGGTGGCGCACCGACCGGATCGTGGAGTTCGGCAGCGGCGACCGGTACTTCAGCTACGACGTGACCCGGAAGCAGGCCGACACGACGACGATCCAGCTGACGGTACCCAAGGACATTCCGCCGGGGACGGTCGCCTTCACCAACGCGCGGGTCGTGACGCTGGCGGGAGACGGATCGACCGGGAGCCGGCGGGGCGGCGTCGTGAACGGAACCCTGGTCGTGACCGGGAGCCGGATCACCTGCGTCGGGCGCTGCTCCGTGCCCCGAGGGGCCAAGGTGTTCAACGCCAGCGGCAAGACCATCATTCCCGGCTTCATCGACGTCCACTCGCACGACTATCGGGAGCACCGGGGCATCATCCCCCAGCACAACACCGAGGGCGCCGCTTTCCTGGCCTACGGGGTGACGACCACGATGGACCCGTCGATGTGGTCGGAAAACCTCTTCCCCACCGGTGAGATGGTCGACGCCGGCGTTCTGGTCGGCCCTCGGGTGTTCACCACCGGCGACCCCCTCTATGCCGGCGACGGTTCCCGTCAGGAGGAGTTCACCGACTACGAGACGGCCGAGCACGGCATCGCCAAACTCAAGTCGTGGGGGGCGGTGTCGCTCAAGCAGTACCTCCAGCCGCGGCGGGATCAGCGCCAATGGGTGACCGACATCGCCCGGAAGCTGGGCCTTCAGGTGACCGCCGAGGGCAACGACCTCGAGTACACCCTCGGGATGATCATGGATGGGCATACCGGGTGGGAGCACCCGCTCAGCTACACCCCGGTGTACTCCGACCTGAGCACCTTCCTGGGCAAGGCCCATGCGACCTACTCGCCGACCTTCATGGTCGGCGGGCCGGGGCCCTGGAACGAGGAGTACTGGTATCAGGAGAGCGAGGTCTGGAAGGACGCCAAGACCCGCCGGTTCATGCCGTGGGTCCAGTTCATCCCCCAGAGCCGGCGACGGATGCTCCGCCCGGAAACGGACTACAGCTACCCGTGGATCGCCCAAGGCCTGGCCGACCTGATCGCGGCGGGTGGCTACGGAGCGATCGGCGCCCACGGCCAGCACAACGGGTTGGGCTCGCATTGGGAAGTCTGGATGGCAGCCAGCGCCCTCGGGCCGGTGGGGGCGCTCGAGATCGCCAGCAAGCACGGCGCTCGGTTCATCGGGAAGGAGCGGGACCTCGGCACCCTCGAGGTCGGGAAGTTGGCGGATTTCATGGTGCTCGACGCCAATCCGCTGGAGAACATCCGGAACACCAAGGACATCCGGTACGTCGTCAAGAACGGGGTCGTCTACGACGACGACACCCTGGACGAGGTCTGGCCGCGGCAGCGAGCGTACGGGACCCCGTATTGGGTGGTGCCCGACGCCCTCAAGAGCGACGACAAGCCGATCCGTCCCTGAGGGAGCGCCAGAGGAGCCAGCTCACCGCCTCCGCGCCGCCCCAGGAGACGAGCACGCTGGCCGCCACCCAGGCCACCACGGAGGCCGGAAGCGGAACGGTCTGGAAGGCGTTCTGGAACCAGGGCAGCCAGAGGACGGCCACCTGGATCAGGAAGCTGGCCCCGACGGCCAGATGCACGGCCGGATTGGGCGGCGGCAAGAGGTCGGTGTGACGGGCGGGATAGGCGAACAGGAGCTGGCCCGCCGCCAGAAAGAAGAAGGTCGCGGTCCGAGCCACTTCGAATCCGACACCGAGGAGCCTCGGCACGAGGGCGAGGATCAGGCCGGCGACCAGTGCCTTGATGGAGCCGGAGAGCACCACGAAGCGGAGCGAGCGCCGATCGAGGAGCGGCGCGGCGGGGTCGCGCGGCCGGTGGCCCATGACCCCCGGGTTCCGGTCCAGGCCGAGGGCGAGGGCCGGGGCGCCGTCCGTGATCAGGTTGATCCAGAGCAGCTGGCCGGCGGTCAGGGGCAGCAGCACGGCCCCCGCGGGATCGGTGAGCCCGAGCGCGAACGCCGCAACCGCCCCGAGAGCGACCACCAGGACTTCGGAGAGGTTGGTGGAGAGGAGGAAGCGGATGAACTTCTGCACGTTCTCGTAGATGCTCCGCCCTTCCTCGATGGCCCCGACGATCGTGGCGATGTTGTCGTCGAGCAGCACCAAGTCGGCCACCTCGCGGGCCAGGTCGCTCCCCCGCTCGCCCATCGCCACTCCGACATCGGCCCGCTTGAGGGCCGGCGCGTCGTTCACCCCGTCGCCAGTCATCGCCACGACTTCGCCGGCCGAGCGGAGCGCCTCCACGATCCGGAGCTTGTGCTCCGGGCTGACCCGGGCAAAGACGCCGGCCTCGCGGACCAGGGCGTCGAGCCCAGCCGGGTCGACCTGGTCCAGCTCCTGGCCGGTCACTACCCGGCCTACCTTGATCCCGACCGCTTCGGCGACGGACACCGCCGTGGCCGGATGATCACCGGTCACCATCACCACCCGGACGCCCGCCTCACGGGCCCGGCGGATGGCATCGGCGGCCTCCGGGCGAGGTGGATCCCAGAGGAGCACCAGGCCCAGCCAGGTCAGCTCGGTCTCGGCCTCGCCCTCAGCCCGGGCCAGGGCCAAGACCCGAACGCCGCGGGCCGCGTGGCTCCGTCCCGCCTCGAGCAGCTCGGCCTGCCGGGTCCGGTCGAGCGACGACCGGGCGAGGAGGGACTCGGGGGCGCCCTTGAGATAGCTCACCAGCCGCGCACCCTCCCGGACCGTAACCCGCATGAACCGGGCGTCGGCGTCGAAGGGGCGGCTGGAAGTCCGGGGGGCTTCGGTCCGGAGGGCGGCGGGATTCAGCCCAGCTCGCCGGACGGCCCGGAGGAGCGCCAGGTCGACTGGATCGCCGGCGTCACCGTCGAGCTCGGCGTCGTTGGCCAGCGCCAGCGCCCGGAGCGCCGCCTCCCGGTCGGGCACGTCGAGCGCCTGGACCTCCATCCGGTTCTCGGTGATGGTCCCGGTTTTGTCGGTAGCGATGACGGTCACCGAGCCGAGGGCCTCGACGGCGCTCAGGCGCCGGACCACGGCCTTCCGGCGGGCCATCCGCTCCACGCCGAGAGCGAGCGTCACCGTCAGTACCGCCGGCAACCCCTCGGGCACCACCGCTACCGCGAGCGCGACGGCAAAGAGGAACACGGTGGCGAAATGGTCGAGGCCGCCCACTGCCAGCCCGGCCGCGGCGACGATCGCCGCCAGACCCGTCACCCAGCGGGCCACCCGGTGACCGAACGCCGCCAGCCGTCGCTCCAGCGGAGTCGGCTCGACCCGCACCTCGCCGAGCAGCACGGCCAGCCGACCCAAGGCGCTGGCCGACCCGGTCCGAGCCACCTCGAGCCAGCCATGGCCACGGACCACCAGCGTGCCGGCCTGGGCCTCGGTGCCGGCCGGCCGGTCGATGGGGAACGACTCGCCGGTGAGGATCGACTCGTCGACCAGCAGACTCGACGCCTCGCGCACCACCGCGTCGGCCGGCACCCGGCTGCCGGACTCCAACCGGATCAGGTCGCCCGGCACCAGCTCGGTCGCGTCGAGGTCGACCAGCCGGTCGTCGCGGAGAGTCCAGACCCGAGGCGCCGCGAGCGTGGCCAGCCGCGCCAGAGCACCCTCGGCCTTCCGTTCCTGCCAGACGCCGAGGCCGGCATTGAAGAGGAGGATGAGGGCGATGGCGACCGCGTCGATCGGCCCCGCGCCCCGGCCTTCGAACGCCCAGACGCCGAGGTCGACGGCCAGGGCCACGAGCAGGATGTAGATCAGCGGGCTCTGAAACTGACGCAGCCACCGGCGCCAGAGCGGCTCGCCGGGTGAGTGCGGAAGGGCATTGGGCCCGACCTCGCCGATCCGACGACGGGCTTCGTCGGTGCTGAGGCCGCGATGGGCCGCGTGTCCGCTGCCGGGCGAAGTCATGATCGGCCGCCCGGAGTCTAGCCGACGCCGTCAGCGGGAGCCAGGCAGTCGCAGTCCTCCCACGCCCGGCGGGCGGAGGCCAGGGTCGGGTCGATCTCCGGGCGGACGCTCCCAGGTACCCCCGTCCGGTTAGCTTGCGGACTCGACCGGAGGAAGATCGTGGGACGAAAGACCCTGCCGCTGACCGACGTCTTGTACCAGTACGTCCTCGACGTTTCGCTTCGAGAATCCGAGGTGGCCCGCGATCTCCGGGCCGAGACCGCCCGGCTCCCCAACGCCGAGATGCAGAGCGCGCCCGAGCAGGGACAGTTCATGGGCCTCCTGGTCCGCCTGCTCGGGGTTCGGCGCGCCCTCGAGATCGGGGTGTTCACGGGGTACAGCGCCCTGGCGGTGGCCGACGCCCTTCCCCCCGATGGCCGGCTGATTGCCTGCGACGTGAGCGAGGAGTTCACCGCGATCGCGCGGCGCTATTGGGCCCGGGCCGGTGTGGCCGGCAAGATCGACCTTCGTCTGGCGCCGGCCGTCGAGACCCTGGACGCGCTCCTGGCGGAGGGTCAGGCGGGGACCTTCGACTTCGCCTTCATCGACGCGGACAAGGAGCGCTACGACGCCTACTACGAGCGGGCGTTGAAGCTCCTTCGACCCGGGGGCCTGCTCCTGATCGACAACGTGCTTTGGGGGGGCGAAGTGGCCGACCCGAACGCCGACACGCCGGCCCTTCGGGCCATCCGGGCGCTCAACCTCAAGCTCCGCGACGACGCTCGGGTGGATCTCAGCCTCTTGCCGCTGGCCGACGGAGTGAGCCTGGTGCGAAAGCGATGAGCCAAGGGTCCGCTTGCGCCCTGGCCGGACAGACGAGACCTTAGGGGAGCGCTTCTCCATTCAGGCTGGGGCCGAGCCCCGGCGAGGATCTCCGATGAACGAACCCGGCACGACGCCCGGGTCCGGCTCCACGCCGCCCCTGGGACCCCCGTCCAGCCTCAGGACCGACGACGTCCTGGAGCGGCTCCGCGCCGCCACCCTGGGCGAGTATGACGTCCACAGCGAGCTGGCCAGGGGCGGCATGGCATCGGTTTACCTCGCCCACGACCTGGCCCTCGACCGCAAGGTGGCCATCAAGGTAATGTCTCCGGGCCTGGTCTTCGGCGAGGGGATGACGGAGCGGTTCAAGCGCGAGGCGCGGACCGCGGCCGCGCTCAGCCACCCCAACATCATTCCGGTCTACACGGTCCGTGAAGTCGACGGGCTCTGCTTCTTCGTGATGAAGCTGATCCAGGGCACCACCCTGGACGCGGTGTTGACGCAGGAGGGCTCGGTTCCGGTCGCGATGGTGGAGGCGGTGCTGGCCCAGGCCGGGAGCGCGCTTGGCTACGCCCACCGCAATGGCGTCATCCATCGCGACGTGAAGCCCGGCAACATCATGATCGACGACGAGGGCTGGGTGGTGGTGACCGACTTCGGGATCGCCAAGGTCGCCGACGCCGAAGGGCTCACCCTGACTGGGATGGCGGTGGGAACGCCGGCTTACATGAGCCCGGAGCAGTGCCTCGGCGGCACCGTCGGACCGGCCAGCGATCAGTACTCCCTCGGCGTCATTGCCTACGAGATGCTCGCCGGGAAGCGCCCCTTCGGGGGCGGGACCTCGCTGGCCATGATGTTCGCGCACGCCAACACCGCGCCGCCACCGCTCGAGCCGCTCCGGCCCGACTGCCCGGAGGCCCTGCGCGCCGCGGTAATGCGGATGCTGGCAAAGGAGCCGGAGGCTCGCTACCAATCGATGGAGGAGGCGCTCAAGGCGGTCGGCGGGCCGGTCGCGGGACTCGACGACTCCACCCGAAGCCGCCTGGTGGAGTTGGCCCGAACCGGGACGGTCGCCAATCTGGTGGCCCGGGCCCAGACACCGCGGAGCCCGGTCCCCATAACCCGGGCACCGGCCCGGGCCTGGGCGCCGACCCGGCCGACCCCGGCACCGACCGCCCCACCGGCCGCCCGGTCCCGTCCCTGGCTGGTCCCGGCGCTGGGTGGGCTGACATTCGGCGCGCTGGCGGTGGCGTTCTACCTGGCGCTCCGCCCACCGGCCGTCGCGCCGGCGAGATCCGGAGCCGCCCCGGACACGGCGACGGCGGCCGCCCCGGTCGCGGCCTCGATCGCCGGGCCGACCTCGGACAACGCGCCGGCGACCCGGCCGGTGACGCCCGACCCGAGTCCGCCGGCCAGACGGGCGGCCTCCGAGACCGCTCGGGTCGACGCGAGCCCGGCGCCGATGCCGTCACCCCCTCCCCCGCCGGCCACCGTGACGCCGCCCGCGGAGAGCCTGGCCATCGCCAGAATCGCGGCCGAGGAGCCGACCGTCCCCCGGCTCGCGACGCCGGCGCCACCACCCGCGCCGATCGCCACCCGGGCCGCCGAGGCACCCGCGGCCGTCGACCCGCGGCCGGGCATCGAGGCGGCGATCGATCGCTACCGCCAAGCCCTCGAGAGTGGCGACCTGACCCGGGTGCGTCGGGCCTATCCCGGCCTGACCGTGGAGCAGCGTGACGGTCTCGAGGCGTTCTTCTCGTCCGGTGGCCGGCTGCACGCCACCTGGACGGTGGGCAGTGTCACCGTGACCGGCGACAGCGCCACGGCCCTGATCACCGGAACCAACCAGGTGACCGCTCCTCGCGCGAAGCCAGCGTCCGAAGCCGTCCACCTCCGGATCCGACTCGAGCACCGAGGCGACGACTGGCACCTCCTGCACGTCGACAACTGACCGACCCGACCCAACCCGACCCGAAACCCACTCGAGCGGGGCCCGCCCGCTCGCGGAGACCTCATGCGACGTCACCTGCTGTTGGCGGGATTGGCCCTCATCGTCCTGGCCGTCCCGGCCCGCGCCCAGCACCTCAGGGACCGGATCCTGGACCTCTTCTCCTTCGGCAACTGCGGACACATCCTCTGCCTCGACGGCTCGGTCAACGCCGCGAACGGGCATGGCGACCACTTCATTCCCGACGTAATCGCCAACAACTCGGCCATCCTCGGCTTCCTGACCACGGCGATCGGCTCGAGCGCGGGCTCGATCCCGCTGTCCGCCAGCAGCAGCGGCCAAACCTTCAAGTTCGTGAACGGTCTCCCGGTCCGGACCTCGACGTCGGCCGGGCCGATCTTCGGAGAGCGGGCTCAGACCCTGGGCCGGTCGCGACTCCTGATCGGGGCGGGCCTCACCAACATCAGCTTCAAGACCATTCGGGGAACGCCGCTCGATCAGCTGGTCTTCAACCTGGCCCACGAGGATCGTCCCCCGGTCGGGGTGCTGGGAGACCCGCTCCTGGAGAACGACATCATCGAGGTGCGGATGAATCTCCAGATGAGTCTGAGCGTCGCGACGTTTTTCGTGACCTACGGTCTGAGCGACCGGGTCGACATCGGTCTGGCGGTCCCCCTGGTGCGGACCTCGCTGCAGGGCACCAGCGTGGCGCAGATCTTTCCCTTCGGGCCGGAGGTGGTGCACTTCTTCAGCGGCACCCCGGAGAACCCCGAGCTTCGGGCCACGGCAGTCACCTATGGGTCCGCGACCGGGTTGGGCGACCTGGCCCTTCGCCTGAAGGTCAGCCTGGTGTCGAGCGAGCGTTTCGGACTCTCGGTGATGGAAGACGCCCGCCTGCCCACCGGCAGCGAGGAGGATCTGCTCGGGTCCGGCCACACGGTCCTCCGCACCAACGCCATCGCCTCGGCCCAGTTTGGGTCGTTCGCCCCCCACCTGAACCTGGGCTATCAGCTCCGCACGGGAGCCGGCCGGAGCGACGACATCCTGGCCACCATCGGCTTCGACCATCCGATGGCCCCCTGGGCCACCCTGGCGGTCGACGTGTTGTCGGAATGGGAGCTGGGCACCCCGGATCTGGTGCTCCCCGGCCCGATCCAGTTCCAGGCTCCCTTCCCCCGCACCGTCATCCCGACCAACATCGCCGACCGGAAGGACCATCGGGTTATCGGTTCGTTCGGGTTCAAGTTCCAGACCAAGGGCGGCCCGCTGCTCATCGCGAGCGGGCTGGTGCCGCTTCGGGCGGGCGGGCTCCAGCCGTATGCCGCGTGGAACCTCGGTGCCGAGTTCAATTTTTAGCACCCCGATCCGGCTTCGAACCGGAGCCGCCTGGCTCCTGGCGGCCCTGGCGGCCCGCACGGCCGGAGCGCAGCAGCGCGCGCCGGAAAGCCCCCGGCTCCGCGAGCTTGCGGCGCGAGTGGCGGCTGGCACTCCGGGGGCCGAGGCCGCCTTCTGGCGGGAGGTCGCGGTGCGGGGCGCGCCGTGGGTGGAACCGGTCCCGGGCCAGACGGCCTTGGCCCGGGTAACGTTTCTCTATCGCGGAACCGATTCCACCCGGAACGTCATGTTGTTCCGAGGTCCCCGGGCAACGATGAACCTCGGCGACAACCCGCTGACCCGCCTCCCGGGGACGCACGTCTGGTATGCCAGCTACGTCGTCGGTCGGGACGCCCGCTTCACCTACCTGCTCGGAGCCAACGTCGACCTCGAGGGAATCGATCCGACGAACATGGACGATTTCGTCCGTCGGATCAGGCCCTTCGCGCTCGACCCGCTCAACGCCGCCCGGTACCCGGCCGACGGGCGGGCGCCGCCGCTCTACCTGAATTCGCTGGTCGAGCTCCCCGCGGCACCGTCGCTGCCGTGGTCGCGGCCCCGGTCCGGGATCCCCGCCGGCGTGGTCGCCGAGAGTACGGTCGCGAGTCGGGCGCTGGGCGGCGAGCGGCCGGTCACGGTCTACCGGCCGGCGGTACCTCGTACCGCCACCGATCCGCCCGATCTGCTGGTACTGTTCGACGGCCCGTGGTATCGCTCCATGGTGCCCACCCCGACGATCCTCGACAACCTGATCGCGGCCCACGCCATCCGCCCGACGGTGGCGCTCCTCGTCGGCAATCCGGGGCGGACCCGGAACACCGACCTCCACTGCAGCCCGACGTTCGCCGAGTTCCTCGCGACCGAGCTCGTGCCGTGGGCGAGCGCTCGTTACGGGACCTCGACCGATCCCGATCGGATCGTGCTGGCCGGATCGAGCGCGGGCGGTCTGGCCGCGGCCTGCGCGGCGCTGGCCTACCCGGGACGATTCGGGAAGGTGCTTTCGATGTCCGGCGCCTTCTGGTGGCACCCCGACCGCCCGGACTCGCCGCGAGAGTGGATTCGCCGGGCCTACGCCGAGCGGGGCCGGCTCCCGATCCGATTCTTCCTGGCGGTCGGACTACTGGAGGACACGCCAGAGCCCGAAGACTCCCTGACCATGCTTGCCCTGAACCGGCGGTTGCACGACACCCTGGTGGAGCAAGGCTACTTCGTGACCTATGCCGAGTTCGACGGCGGTCACGAGTATGTGAACTGGCAAGGCATGCTGGCCCGCGGGCTGATCGCCCTCTCCGATTCCACGCGGTGATCCCGCTCGTCGGGCGGCTGGCCTGACGGTACCCCCCGCCATACCTTTCTGCCGGGCCGCAGGCCGGTCCACTCCTTCTCCATCGCAGAGATATCGATGATGCTTCGCTCGTCTCGTTGGCACGCCCTCGCTCCGTGGCTCGGGCTCACGCTGGTCGTGACCACCGCCGCCGCCCAGCGCCCCGGTTCGAGTGCCGCCCCGTCGCCCGGTTCGCTGATCGTCCCGGGCCCCGCCCCGAATCAGCCGATCGACCCGGAGTACACCCGGAAGATCAAGCAGTACACCACCGAGCCGTTCTTCCTCTCGCCGCTGGTGGACTACCTGCCGGCGTCCAAGACGGTGCCGACGCCCGCCGCCGTGTTGGGCGACATCGCGGGCGCGCCGAACAAGCTGCCCTACTCGACCGAGGTCTACCGCTACATGCGGATGCTGGACGACGCGAGCCCGCGGGTGAAGGTGTTCTCGATCGGCCGGACCGAGGAAGGGCGGGAGATGATCGCGGTGGCCGTGGCGTCGGACGCCCTGATCGCCGGGCTCGACGCCAACCGCGCCAAGCTGGCCAAGCTGGCGGACCCGCGGACCATCCGGATGAACGACACCGAAGCGTCCCGCCTGGCCGCGGAGGCGGCGCCGATCTACTACATCACCGGCACCATCCATTCGCCCGAGACCGGCGCGCCGACCGCGCTGATGGAGCTGGCCTACCGCCTGGCCGTCGACGAAAGCCCCTATATCCGGAACATCCGCGACCACGTGATCACCCTGATCACGCCGATCGTCGAGGTCGACGGCCGAGACCGGCAGGTCGACCTGTTCAACTGGCACATGGCCCACCCCGACGACACCTGGCCCAACCTCCTTTATTGGGGCCACTACGTCGGCCACGACAACAACCGCGACGCGATGGGCCTCACGCTCAAGCTCTCCCAGAACGTCCTGAACACATTCGTGGACTGGAAGGCGCTCCTGATCCACGACCTGCACGAGTCGGTGCCCTATCTCTACGACAACACCATCGGCGACGGACCCTACAACGCCTGGCTCGATCCGCTCCTCACCAACGAGTGGCAGATGATCGGGTGGAACAACGTGCAGGAGATGACCCGGTACGGGATGCCCGGTGTCTTCGCCTTCGGGAGCTTCGACACCTGGTCGCCGGGCTACCTGATGTTCATGGCCGCCACCCACAACGGCATCAGCCGCCTTTACGAGACCTTCGGGAACGGCGGCAGCGCGGAAACCCTGGAACGGACTCTCTCGCCCGGCCAGACCTCGCGGACCTGGTACCGGCAGAATCCGCCGCTGCCCCGGGTCAAGTGGTCGCTCCGAAACAACAACAACTACGAGCAGACCGGGCTCCTGGTCTCGCTCAGCTACATCGCCAACAATCGGCGGCTCTTCCTCGAGAACTTTTACGAGAAGGCCAAGCGGTCGATCGCCAAGGCCCGTACCGAGGGGCCGGCCGCCTACGTTCTGCCCGCCGACGACCCCCGGCCCGGCGCCCAGGCCGAGATGCTCCGGGTGCTCCAGAAGCAGCACGTGGAGATCTCGCGGGCCACCGGGCCGTTCACCGTCACCCTGCCCGCCCTGCCCGCCAAAGGAGGGGAGCGGGGCAGCGGGAAGACGAGCGACGCCGATTCGGCCCGGACCCGGTCGTTCCCGGCCGGGAGCTACGTGGTTCGGATGGACCAGCCGTACTCCCGGATCGCCGACGCCTTGCTGGACTACCAGTATTGGAGCCCCGAGGATCCCCAGAAGACGCCGTACGACGACACCGGCTGGACCTTCCCGGAGGGCTTCGGCGTCGAGGCGGTCCGGGTGGTCGACCCCAAGGTGCTCGAGGCGCCGATGACGCGGGTGACCGACTCGGTCAGGGCGCCCGGCGGGATTCACGGCGCCGGACCCATCGTCGCGATCGAGCACAACGGCGACAACGCCCTGGCCACGCTTCGCTATCGCTTCCGCGACGCCGACTTCCAGGCGGCGGAGGAATCGTTCGACGGGGCCGGCCGCCGATTCGACCGGGGCACCTTCCTGATTCGCGGCGTCGAGCGGGGCGAGCTCGATCGCGCCGTGCGGGCGCTGGGCCTCACCGCCTACGGGCTCGACGCGCCCCCCTCGGTGAAGACCCATCCGCTTCGGGCCGCCCGGGTCGCCATCCTCCATACCTGGCTCGGCACCCAGACCGAAGGGTGGTGGCGGCAGGCCTTCGACTTCCTCTCGATTCCATTCCAGTACCTCAGCGTCCAGGACGTCGCTCGGGAGCCGGATCTTCGGAGCCGCTTCGACGTGATCCTCTTTCCACCGACGGGAGGGAACGCCGCGTCGATCGTCCAGGGTCTCCCGACCTGGCGGAACCCGATGCCCTGGAAGAAATCCGACCTGACCCCGAATCTCGGCGTGATCGACCAGACCGACGACATCCGGCCCGGGTTGGGGTGGGAGGGCCTCCAGCATCTCGACGACTTCGTGAAGGCCGGCGGCGTGCTGGTGGGCGTGGACAATACCGCGGGCTTCGCAGTCGACTACGGGCTCACCGCCGGCGTCTCGACCCGGGAGACCCGGGGTCGAGTGGTCGGCTCGCTGCTCCGGTCCCGGGTGGTCGACGCCGCGAGCCCGATCAGCTACGGCGTCCCGGACAGCCTGGCGGTCTACAGCGAAGACGGGGGGGCGTTTTCGGTCGCCAGCACGGCGGGGGGCGGCTTCCGCGGCGGCCGGTTCGGCGGGGTCGACTCCCGACCCACCGGGCGGGGCCGGTCCGACGAGGCCGACGTCCCCCAGGGACGCCCGCTCCTCGACCCCAAGTTCGAGGCGCCGCCCCGGCCAGAGGTCAAGCCGTGGGAGCGGGCTCCGCTCAGCGACGAGCAGCTCCGGAACCCGCTCCGAATCATCCCGCCGGACCAGCGGCCCCGGGTCGTGCTCCGCTTCGGCGAGCAGCGAGACCTCCTGGTCTCCGGGCTGCTCGACGGCGGCGGCGACATCGCCCAGCACCCGGTCGTGGTCGACGTGCCCCACGACAAAGGGCACGTGGTCCTGTTCGCCATCAATCCGATCTGGCGCGGCTCGACCGTGGGAAGCTACTTCCTGGTGTTCAACACCATCTTGAACTTCGACAATCTCGACGTCGGCCGGGTGCTCGACCCCAAGTAGCCGGACACGCTTCGGGGGCGGGCCGCCACGGCCCGCCCCCGAAAGCGCCAGCCTCGCGCGACGGTTATCTCACGAAGACCTTGGAAACGATCTCGTCGTAGGCTGCCTGCGGCATGATCCGGCGCCGGACGAGCTCGTCCAGCTGCTTGAACGGCCGGCCCTTGATGATCTTGTCGGCATAGGCGGCCCCGATCCCAGGAATCCCGAGCAGCTGCTCCCGGGTGGCCAGGTTGAGGTTGAGTCGGCCCTCGGCGTCGAAGGTCGACGCCGGCGGCCCCGTGGGCGCCGATTCCATCGCCTTTTCGATCGCCGCGTCCTCGGCGGTGGGGAGCAGCCGCTTCTTGATCTTCAAGTACGCCGCGGCCGGCATGATGTGCCGCCCCACCAGTTCGCTCCGCATCTTGAACGGCCGCGCCGCGATGATCTTGTCGGCGTAGGCCTGACCGATCCCGGGAAAAGCCAGCAGCTGTTCCCGCGTCGCCGTGTTCAGGTTGAGCGTGGTCTCCTGGGCGCGGACCGGCGTGGGAGCCATGACCGATGTCGCCAACAGAAGCGCGAGCCCGGCGACGACAAAACGCCATCTACGGTGCATCACGAACCTCCTTGGGGTAGGGGCAGACCATCGCGGACGCGACGGACCTGCCGGATAGTACCTCACCATCGGACCGGCGGCGAGGGGAAAGCCGGCTCGGGACCTTCGGCCGGCCCGGGCCCGGGTTGGCCTCGTAGCGTCCGAGTCGGCATCTTGAGGACCATCCCCGAGGAGGCCCGATGCCGGATTCCCCGGTCATCTCGCACGTTTCCGACACCGCCCGGTGGGTCGCGACCTATCGAGCCATGGAGTCGGACCGACCCGACGCGCTGTTCCACGACCCCTTCGCCCGCCGACTCGCCGGGATCGAGGGGCAACGGATCGTCGACACCCTGCCCCAGGGGCGGCGGATGGCCTGGCCGATGGTGGTGCGAACGGCCGTCCTCGACGAGCTGATCGGCCAATGTCTTCGCGACCGGGGGGTCGAGGCGGTACTCAACCTCGCCGCCGGCCTCGACGCCCGCCCGTGGCGGATGGACCTGCCCGACAGCCTCCAATGGACTGACGTCGACCATCCGGCGATGATCGAGTACAAAACCACAGCGCTCCAAGGGCAGACGCCGCGATGTGACTATCGGGCCGTGGGACTCGACCTGGCCGACGAAGCCGGGCGGCGCGAGCTCTTCGCGCAGGCGGGGGAATCGGGGCGGCGAACCCTGGTGGTGACCGAAGGGCTTCTGGTCTACCTGAAGGAACCCGCCGTGACCGGCCTGGCCCGGGACCTCCACGCCCAGGGGAGTTTTGCCCTCTGGCTCACCGACCTGGCCAGCCCGGGCTTGCTCCAGATGCTGGCCCGGAGCTGGGGACCGGCGGTCGCGGCAGGGAACGCTCCATTCCAGTTCGGTCCGGCCGACGGCCCGGCCTTCTTCGGGGCGCTCGGCTGGAAGGAGACCGCGTACCGCTCCATGTTTCACGAAGGCCTTCGACTGAAGCGGACCTTCCCGATGGCCCGATTCTGGGCCTTCGTGGGTCGGTTCGCCAGCCAGCGCCGGCAGCAGGAATTCCGACGGTTCTCGGTGGTCTCGCTCCTGGAACGAGCCTAGTCCGCCCCCGACCCCCTTCTCGCACTCGCCAGGTGATGCCCGTGCTCCAGAGCCCTCTCGTCGCCCGTTCGGGCGGTGTCCTCTTCGCGGCCTTCGCGGCGCTGACCGCGCCAGCCGCCGCGCAGCGTCCCACCCTCTCAACCACCACCCGGGCATTCGTCACCGTCGACACCTCGGTGCTGGCGCTCCAGCACGTCCGGGTCATCGACGGGACCGGTGCTCCCGCCCGGGACGATCAGACCGTGGTCGTCCGGGACGGTGACATCGTCGCGGTCGGCCCGGCCGCGAGCGTCCCGGTCCCGAGCGGTGCCCAGGTGCTCGACCTCCGCGGAAAGACCGTGATCCCCGGCTTCGTGATGGTGCACGAGCACCTCTTCTATCCGACCGGGCCCGGCGTGTACGGCAACCTGACCGAGTCGTTCGTGAAGCTCTATCTGGCCGGCGGCGTGACCTCGATGCGCACCGGCGGCAACATGAACGGGTACTCGGAGCTCAACGTCGCCAAGGCCATCGCCCGGGGCGACAAGCCCGGCCCCTGGATCGACGCCACCGCGCCCTACCTGAACGGCCCCAACCCGTTCGGACAGATGCAGAGCCTGACCACGCCGGAGCAGGCGCGCGAGTTCGTCAACTTCTGGGCGGACCAGGGCGCCACCTCGTTCAAGGCCTACATGAACATCAGCCGCGAGGTGCTGGGCGCGGCGATCGAGGCGGCCCACGCCCGGCATCTCAAGGTCACCGGCCACCTCTGCTCGGTGACCTACGCCGAGGCCGCCGCGCTGGGGATCGACGACCTCGAGCATGGCTTCCTGGCGTCGACCGACTTCGTGGCGGACAAGCAGCCGGACGTGTGTCCGGGCCAGGGCCAGGGACAGGCCAGCATCGACAAGCTCGAGCCCACCGATCCGGCCTTCACGCGCCTGGTGGCCGACCTGATCGCGCACCACGTCGCCATCACCTCGACCCCCACCGTCTTCGAGACCTTCACCCCGGGGCGGCCGATGCCTCCCGGCACCGACGTGCTGGTGCCGGAGCTCCAGCAGGTCTTCGACCAGATGCACGCCCGGGTCGATCGCAACCCGGGCTCGCTCTATGCCACGCTCTTTCCGAAGGCGATGGCCCTGGAGCACGCCTTCGCCGAGGCGGGCGGGCTGCTCCTGGTGGGGACCGATCCGACCGGCGGCGGCGGGGTGATCCCCGGCTACTCGAATCAGCGGGCCATCGAGCTGCTCGTGGAGGAGGGCTTCAGCCCCGAGCAGGCGATCAAGATCGGCACGTTGAACGGCGCCACGTATCTCGAGCGGGCCGACCGGGTCGGCTCGATCGCGGTCGGCAAGCAGGCCGACCTGGTGGTGATCGCCGGTAACCCGGCGGCCGACATCGCCGACATCCGCAAGGTCGAGACGGTCTTCAAGCAGGGCGTGGGGTACGACCCGGCCAAGCTGATCGCGGCGGTCAAAGGCCGGGTCGGCCTCTACTGACGCGGCTCGACTCGGGCATGCCCCCCGTCATCGCGTTCCAGCGCCCCGACGTCGATCTCGGCCAGGCCGCTCGCTTCCTGGCGGAGCGGTACGGCCTGACCGGGACGATCGAGGAGCTGCCGAGCGAGCGCGACCGGAACTTCCTGGTCCGGCCGGCGGGACGCTCGCCCGTGGTGCTCAAGGTCGCCCACGCGGACGAGGCCCGGGACGTGCTGGATCTGCAACATCGAGCCCTGGCTCGCCTGGCCGACCGGGCACCCGATCTGACCCTGCCCATGGTGGTCTCCAGCCAGGCCGGCGACGAGCTCGTGACCCTCGCGGGCCAGCGCGGCGACCACCTCGCCCGGGTCCTGACCTGGGTCCCCGGCCGGGTCTGGGCCGAGGTGTCCCCCCACTCGCCCCCGCTCCTCGACAGCCTCGGCCGGGTGTTGGGAAGGATCGACCGGGCCCTCGAGGGGTTCGACCACCCGGCGGCTCACCGGGAGCTCAAGTGGGACCTGACCCGGCCTCAGTGGGCCCGCCCACTCGTCCGGCGGATCGCCGACCCCACCCGCCGGGCGTTGGTAGAGCGCCACCTCGATCGCTTCGACACGCTCGCCTCCGCACTGGCGGCCCTGCCCCGAAGCGTGATCCACAACGACGCCAACGACTGGAACGTGGTGGTCGGCGAGGGACACCCGGACCAGCGCACGGTGATCGGGGTCGTCGATTTCGGCGACATGCTGGAGTCCGTGACGGTGGCCGAGCTGGCGATCGGGTGCGCCTACGCCATGCAGGGCGCGGCCGACCCGCTGTCCGCCGCGGCGGCCGTGGTGCGGGGCTACCACGCCGCCCGCCCGCTCGCCGAAGCCGAGCTGAGTGTGCTGCTCCCGCTGATCGCCACCCGTCTGGCCGTCAGCGTAGCCAACGCGGCCCACCAGCGCGAGCTCTTCCCGGACAACGCCTACTTGGCCGTGAGCGAGCGGCCAGCCTGGGAGACCCTCGACCGCCTCGAGTCAGTCCACCCCCGCTTCGCCGAGTACACCTTCCGCGCCGCAGCGGGCTACGAGCCCGTCCCGGCGGCGGCGGCCGTTCGCGGCTGGCTCGCGGAGCACGGCGACCGGATCGGCCCGGTGCTGGACCTTCCGCTCGACCCTCCGGCCACGACGCTCGATCTGAGCGTGGCGAGTCCGCTGATCGAGCACCCGGACGAGCCACTCGACGCCGGCCGGTTCGGCCGGAAGCTGTTCGCCGAGATCCGGCGGCGAGGAGCCGGCCTCGGCATCGGCCGCTACGACGAGCCCCGGCTCCTCTATACCACCGACCGCTACCAGGCCTCGGGCAACGACCGGCCGGTCCCCCGAACCGTGCACCTCGGGCTGGATCTGTTCGTCGCACCCGGCACCGGCGTGCTGGCGCCGCTCGACGGGGTGGTCGAGTCCGTCCGCGACAACGGCATGGACCTGGACTACGGGCCCACGATCGTGCTCCGTCACGCGGTCGGCGGGGTCGTCTTCCACACCCTTTACGGCCACCTGGCCAGCGATTGCCTCGAAGCCCTGACGCCCGGCCGGACCGTAACCCGAGGTGACCGGATCGGCGCGGTGGGCGACCGGGACGTGAACGGCGGCTGGCCACCGCATCTCCATCTTCAGCTGATCGTCGACCGGCTCGATCGTGACGGCGAGTTTCCCGGCGTGGCCCGCGCCGACCAGCGCGAGGTCTGGAAGAGTCTGTCGCCCGACCCGAACCTGGTCACACGGTTGCGCACCGAGACGTCGTTTGGCACGCCGCCCGCGGGCGCCCTGCTCCAGGCCAGGCGGACCCGGCTCGGGCCGTCGCTCAGCGTATCCTACCGGCGCCCGCTCACGATCGTTCGGGGCTGGAAGCAGCACCTCTACGACGACTTGGGGCTGGCTTATCTCGACGGGGTGAACAACGTGCCCCACGTGGGACACTCCCATCCGCGGGTGGTGGCCGCCGCGCGGGCGCAGATGGCGGTGCTCAACACCAACACCCGGTATCTCCATCCGACCATCCTCGAGTACGCCGAACGGCTCACGGCCACCCTGCCGGAGCCGCTCCGGGTCTGCTACTTCGTCAATTCCGGGAGCGAGGCCAACGAGCTGGCGATCCGGCTGGCCCGGGCGGCCACCGGCCGACGGGGGATGGTGGTGATCGAGGCGGGCTATCACGGCAACACCACGACGCTCATCGACGTGAGCCCCTACAAGCACGACGGCCCCGGTGGGAGAGGCGCGCCGGCCTGGGTCCGGAAGATCCCGATGCCCGACCCCTATCGGGGGCGCGACCGCCGAGACCAGACCGGCGCCGCGGCGGTGACCGACGCCATCGCGGCCCTCGAGGCGCAGGGCGAAGCGCCGGCCGCGTTCCTGGCCGAGTCGATCCTGAGCTGTGGGGGGCAGATCGTCCTGCCCAAGGGGTTCCTGGCGGAGGCCTACCGGCGGATCCGCCAGGTCGGCGGCGTCGCGATCGCGGACGAGGTCCAGGTGGGGTTCGGCCGCGTGGGCACCCACTGGTGGGCCTTCGAGACCCAGGGCGTGATTCCCGACATCGTCACGATGGGCAAGCCGATCGGCAACGGTCACCCGCTCGGGGCGGTCGTCACCACGCCCGCCATCGCCCAGGCCTTCACCAACGGGATGGAGTTCTTCAGCACCTTCGGAGGGAATCCGGTGTCGTGCGCCGTGGGCTTGGCCGTGCTGAACGTGGTCGAAGACGAGGGGCTCCGGCAAGCGGCCCACACCGTCGGCGACCGATTGCTCCGGGGACTCGAGGGGCTGGTGGCCCGCCACCCCCTGGCCGGCGATGCCCGCGGGCTCGGGCTTTTCGTCGGGCTCGAGCTGGTGCGAAGCCGCACCTCACTGGAGCCGGCCCGCGAGGAAGCGTCGTACCTGGCCAATCGCCTCCGCGACCTGGGTATCCTGGTCAGCACGGATGGGCCGTTCGGCAACGTCCTCAAGATGAAGCCGCCCCTCTGCTTCACGGCCGCCGACGCCGACCGGCTGGTCGAGAGCCTCGATCGCGTGCTGGGCGAGGACTATCCAGCCCGAGCCGCGAGGGACTGACTCATCCGGCGCCGGGCCGGACCCACCGAACCCGGATCGTCCGGATTCGCTTGACCTGCTCCTCGGGTAGCTCCAACACCGCCCGGACCTGACCGTCGGAGGCCGACGCGGGCACCAGCACCGCGGTCTCCGCCGCGGCCAGCTCCGATCCGTCCTCGGCGATCGCGTCGATCCGAGCCACGGGTCGGGCCCCACCCTCGGTGGCCCCCGCCCCGACGGCTACCGGCGCCACGACGTAGAGCTGGTCTCGCCACGCGCGCTCGACCCGATCGGTCCGAACCCGGGGCCATTCGCCCGGGAAGCAGGCCACCGCCGGTGCCCCCAGGGTGTAGTCCACCGAGTCTCCCCCCACCGTGGCGACCGCCGTCCGGGCCGGACCCGCCAGCTCCACCGGCAGCTGGGCCGGACACCGATATCGGGCGCAACCGGAGGTCGCCAGCAGGGCCAGCGCCAGCCACTCGATCCGACGGAACCCAGCTCTCACGTCACCTCATCCTTGCTCGGGGGACCTGAAATATGGGTCGGAAGGGCTTCCGGGGCGCACCCCGGCACCGGGCGCCGACCGCGGCCTATATTGTGAGCACGGCCGCCTTCGCTTCTTCAGGAGTCTCCTGTGTCTCTTCGCCGCCGCCTTCCCCCACTCTTGCTCATGATCCTGACCTACGCCTGCTCGCCCTCGTCGTCCACCGGGGGGTCGAGCGCGGGCGGGTCCGAACCGAATCCGTTCCTGTCGCCGAGTCCGCTGCCGTTCCAAGCACCGCCCTTCGACCGGATCACGGACCAGGACTATCAGCCGGCCATCGAAGCGGGCATGCGCGCGCAGCGGGCGGAGGTCGACTCCATCGCTCGCCAAAGCGCGCCGCCCACCTTCGCCAACACGATCGAGGCCATGGAGCGGACCGGACAGGTCCTGACCCGGGTGATGCGGGTCTTCGGGGCCATCACCCAGGCCAACACCGACAGCGTGCTCCAGCAGGTGCAGAGCGAGGAAGCGCCCAAGCTGGCGGCCCACAAGGACGCGATCTATCTCGACTCGACCCTGTTCGCGCGGGTCAAGGCCATCTACGACCAGCGTGACGGCCTGGACCTCGACTCGATCCAGCACTACCTGGTCGAGCGCTATTACCGTCGCTTCATCCGGGCTGGGGCGGAGCTGGCCGACAGCGACAAAACCACTCTCCGCGCCTTGAACCGGGAAGAATCGGAGCTGACCACCCGGTTCCAGACCGAGCTCCTGGCCGGCCGAAACGCCAACGCGGTCACCGTCACCGGGCGGGCGGAGCTCGAGGGCCTCTCGGACGGCGACGTCTCCGCCGCCGCCGAGGAAGCCAAGCGGCGCGGGACCGCGGGTCAGTGGGTGCTGGCGCTCCAGAACACCACCCAGCAGCCGGTGCTCGCCTCGCTCCAGAACCGACCGCTCCGGGAGCGGATCATGCAGGCCTCGCTCTCCCGGGGCGATGGTGGGCCACACGACACCCGGGGCATCGTGACCCGGCTGGCGCAGCTCCGGGCCGAGAAGGCCCGCCTCCTGGGCTACCCGAGCTACGCCGCCTACGTGCTCGACGACGAGATGGCCAAGACGCCCGCCGCCGCCGAGAAGCTGATGACCGACATGGTGCCGGCCGCGACCGCCAAGGCCCGCGGCGAGGCCGCCAAGATGCAGGCTCTGATCGACCGCGACCACGGCGGGTTCACTCTCGCGTCCTGGGACTGGGAGCTCTATGCCGAGCGGGTCCGGAAAGCCGAGTACGACCTCGACGAGGCGGCGATCCGGCCCTACTTCGAGCTGAACCGCGTCCTCCAGGATGGCGTCTTCTTCGCCGCCAATCAGCTCTATGGCCTGACCTTCAAGGAACGGCAGGACATTCCGGTCTATCAGCCCGACGTCCGAGTCTTCGAGGTCTTCGACGCCGACGGCACCTCGCTGGCCCTCTTCTACGCCGACTACTTCCAGCGGCCCAGTAAGAGCGGCGGGGCCTGGATGGACAACTTCGTGGGACAGTCCGGGCTGCTGGGGACCAAGCCAGTGGTGTACAACGTCGGCAACTTCACCAAGCCGGCGCCGGGTCAGCCCGCGCTCCTCAGCTTCGACGACGTCAGGACGATGTTCCACGAGTTCGGCCACGCCTTGCACGGCATGTTCTCGGACGTTCGCTACCCCTCGCTGGCCGACACCAACGTCCCTCGCGACTTCGTCGAGTTCCCCTCCCAGTTCAACGAACACTGGGCGCTGGACCCCAAGGTCCTGGCCAACTACGCCAAGCACTATCAGACCGGCGCGCCCATGCCGGCCGGCCTGGTGGATCGGATCAAGAAGTCGAGTACGTTCAACCAGGGGTACGCCACGACCGAGTATCTCGCCGCCGCGTTGCTCGACATGGCCTGGCACACCCGTCCCGCCGACGCCGGTGCCGTGACGGACGTCGACGCCTTCGAGTCGCAGGCCCTCGATCACTTCCACATCGCGATGGCCCAGGTGCCGCCGCGCTATCGGACCACATACTTCTCCCACATCTGGGACAGCGGCTACGCGGCCGGCTATTACGCCTATCTCTGGAGCGAGGTCCTCGACGACGACGCGTTCTACTGGTTCCGCGACCATGGCGGTCTGACTCGGGAGAACGGCGACCGGTTCCGCCGGATGATCCTTTCGCGGGGCGGGAGCGAAGAGGCCGCCCCGATGTACCGCGCCTTCCGAGGGCGGGACCCGAGCGTCCGGCCCCTCCTGGAGCAGCGGGGGCTCACCGGCACGCCCTAGCGGAGCCCGCGGCCGACCCCGGTTTCGCGGCCACGACCGCCGCGGCGCCCGGCAGGTGGGCTCGTCGAAGTGATGCCTCGGGTGCGAGATCAGGATCAGATCCCAGGCCTCGGAGCCCAGCCGGACGCAGGCAGAGGCGGGGGTTGCCCCGGTTTCACCTCGAACGCACCTTCTCCGGGTCTCCCACCCCACACCTCGTCGCCCGCTCGTCGAAAGGACGTCTCGTCGCCCGTGTCGTCCCCCTCAGGACCTGATCGAGCGGGACCAGCCCGGATCGGTCTCGCGATCGGCCCAATCCTCTGCCTCGTCCTCCTGGTGATGCCGCCGCCCTCGGGCCTCTCGCCGGCCGGGTGGCGCACCGCCGCGGTCGCCCTGCTCATGGCAACCTGGTGGATCACCGAGGCGGTCCCGATCCCGGTGACGGCGATGCTGCCGCTGGCCCTCTTTCCGTTGCTTGGCATCCTCGACATGAGCCAGGCCGCCGCGCCCTACGCCGACGAGCTGATCTTCCTGTTCATGGGAGGGTTCTTCATCGCGGCGGCGATGGAGCGGTCCGGACTTCACCGGCGGCTGGCGCTCGGCATCGTGGCCGCCGTCGGAACCAGCCCCTCCCGGCTCGTCCTCGGCTTCATGCTGGCAACCGGGTTCCTCTCGATGTGGATCTCCAACACCGCGACCGCCGCGATGATGCTTCCCATCGCGCTGGCGGTGAGCGAGATGCTCCGCCCCAAGGACCAGGAGGGTCCCTTTCACTTCGGCGTCGCCATGATGCTCGGGATCGCGTATGCGGCCTCGATCGGGGGCGTCGCGACCTTGATCGGCACCCCGCCCAACGCCGTGATGGCCGGCGCCGCGCGGGAGCTGGCCGGGGTGCGGATCGGCTTCGGCCAGTGGATGCTGGTCGGGGGGCCGGTCGCCGCGATCATGCTGCCCCTCGGGTGGATCGTCCTGACCCGGATCCTCCATCCGCCCGGGCGGTTGGCCGGCGACGCGGCCGACCTGATCGAGCGGGAGCGGGCCGGCCTCGGCCCGATGAGTCGGTCGGAACGGGTCGTCGGAACCGTGTTCGTACTGACCGCCCTGGCCTGGATCCTCCGGTCGCCGAAGACGATCGGCGCGCTTCACCTCCCGGGACTCACCACCCTGGCCCCCGGCCTCCGCGATTCCACCATCGCCATGCTCGCCGCGGTCGCTCTCTTCTGCGTCCCGATCGACGCCCGGCGCCGGGAGTTTGCCCTCGACTGGCGGACCGGGAGCCGGATCTCCTGGGGTGTGCTGCTGCTCTTCGGCGGGGGGCTGTCGCTGGCCCGCGCCATGGACCAGTCCGGGCTGGCCGCCTGGATCGGCTCCTTCGTGAGCACGCTCCAATCGGCGCCGGTCTGGGCCGTCATCTTGGTGGTCGTGGCGCTGATCGTGTTCCTGACCGAAATCACGTCCAACGCGGCGACCGCCACCATGGCCATGCCGATCATGGCCGGCGCCGCGGTGGCGCTGGGCGAGCCGCCCGTCGTGTTGATGGCTTCCGCCGCCCTGGCCGCGTCGATGGCCTTCATGCTGCCGGTGGCGACGCCGCCCAACGCGATCGTCTTCAGCTCCGGATACCTGACCATCCCCCAGATGGCCAAGGCCGGTCTGCTGATGAACCTGCTCGCCATCGCGCTGATCACCCTCATCGGCACCCTGCTCGTCCCAGCGGTGCTGGGGTCCTAATCCGTCGACGGGCCCTGGCGCGGTCCCGGCCAACCTCGCGCCGGAGCGCCGCGCCCGCCATCTTATCCTGTGTCCCCGCTCGATCGAGGTTTCGACCATGCCCCGACCCGTCGTCGGACAGGAAGCCCGCCGCTCCCTCACCGTCACGGCCGACCACGTGGCCAAGTTCGCTGAGATCTCGGGCGACTACAATCCGCTCCACTTCGACGAGGCGTTCGCCGCGAAGACCCGGTTCGGACGGCTGGTCACGCAGGGAGGCCTCACGACCGGCCTGCTCCACGCTCTGGTCGCCATGGACCTCCCCGGCCCGGGGACCGTGTTTCTGAGCCAGGACTGGAAGTTCACGGCGCCGGTTTTCATCGGCGACACGATCACCGCGTCCGCCCGGGTGGTGAGCGTCCACCCCACCAAGCCGGTGACCCAACTCGCGGTCCAGGTGACCCGGGCCGACGGCACCGTGGTGCTCGAGGGTGAGACCTGGTGCTACACGATGACACCCGAGACCCCGTAGTCTCACGTTCGCCCCGGGTCGCCATGCGCCTCCTCGACTTCAAGCGGCTGGACAAGGAGTTGGGGCTGTTCGACGTCTACGTGGTCTGCGTGGGCGCCATGATCAGCTCTGGCTTCTTCATCCTGCCCGGTCTGGCGGCTCGCCACGCCGGCCCCGGCGTGGTCCTCGCCTACATCGCCGCCGGATTTCTCATCGTCCCGGCCATGCTGAGCCAGGCCGAGCTGGCGACGGCGATGCCGCGGGCCGGAGGTGCCTACTACTTCCTGGACCGCACTCTGGGACCGCTGGTCGGAACCATCGGCGGGGTCGGCACCTGGCTCACGATGGTGCTCAAGAGCGCCTTCGCGCTGATCGGCATGGGGGCCTACGTCGCCCTGGTCCTCGATCTTCCAGTCGTCACCACCGCGGTGGCGTGGGCGGTGCTGCTGGGTCTGGTGAACATCGCCGGCGCCAAGGCGTCCAGCGGGCTCCTCCGGATCTTCGTGCTGGTGATGCTCGCCGTCCTGGCCTTCTTCGTCCTCCACGGTTTCGCCGACTTGCTCGGCCGCGAACCTCGGGGTGACGCGCTCCAGCGCTTCGCGCCCTTCTTCCCCAACGGAAGCCACGGATTCCTCGAGGCCATCGGTCTGGTGTTCGTGTCGTTCATCGGACTCACCAAGGTCGCGAGCCTGGCCGAGGAGGTGAAGAATCCGGACCGGAACATTCCGCTGGGCATGACCCTCGGACTGGTTACCGTGACGGTGATCTACGCGGCCGGCGTCTTCGTGATGGTGGCGACCTTGGGGACGGACCGGTTGAGCGGGAGCCTCACGCCGGTCGCCGACGCGGCCGGCACCATGACCCGGTGGCTTCCGAGCCACATCGGGGTCTGGCTCATGGTCGGCGCCGCGATCGTGGCCTTCGCGTCGATGGCCAACGCCGGGATTCTGGCGGCCTCTCGCTATCCGCTGGCGATGGCTCGCGATCGGCTCTTTCCCGATCGGCTCGCCGCCACCAGCGCCAAGGGTACGCCGGTGGCGTCGATTGCTCTCACCTGCAGCTTGCTGGTCGTGCTGCTGCTCGTCCTCCGGGTCGAGAGCGTCGCCAAGCTGGCGAGCGCGCTCCAGCTCCTGCTCTTCGGATTGATCAACGTGGCCGTGATCGTGATGCGGGAGAGCCGGATCGAGTCATACGACCCCGGCTTCCGGGCGCCGCTCTATCCCTGGCTCCAGCTGGCCGGCATCTTCGTCGCCTTGGTCCTGGTGGCCGAGATGGGCTGGCTGTCGGTGCTCTTTACCGCCGGAGTGACGGCGGCCTGTGTCGGCTGGTACAACCACTACGCCCGGGCCAGGATCGAACGGGACGGCGCCATCTTCCACGTGTTCGAGCGCCTGGGACGGCGCCGGTTCGCGGGCATCGAGCGGGAGCTCCGCGGCATCATGAAGGAGAAGGGACTCCGGGCCAAGGATCCGTTCGACGAGCTGGTCGCCGCGAGCGAGGTGCTGGACCACGACGAGGCGACCACTCTGCCCGCGATCGTCGAAGAGGCCGCCACCGCTCTGGCCCGCCGCACCCGGGCGACCCCGGCGGCCCTCGAGGTCACGTTAGGCAGCGGCGTCACCGTGGGCGAGGCGGCCATCGCCAAGGGGGCGGCCCTGCTCCATACCCGGCTGCCGGAGATCCAGGCCTCGGAGCTGGTCGTGGCCCGGTGCCGGGGCGGGGTGACGCTCGAGGCCGGCGGGGAGCTGGCGGGTCCCGACGAGATTCCGGTCCGGGCCGTCTTCTTCCTGGTGAGTGGCGAGAGCGACCCCGGTCGCCATCTCCGGATCCTGGCGCAGCTCGCGAGCCGGGTGGAGGATCCCGGCTTCCTGGCGAGCTGGCTGGCCGCCGGCGGTGACCAGGACCTCAAGGAGATCCTCCTCCGCGACGAGCGGTTCGTGACCCTCCGGGTCGTCGCCGGCACCGCGACCGGTGCCCTCATCGGCCGGGCGGTGAATCACCTCGACCTGCCGCCCGGCAGTCTGGTCGCCCTGATCGGTCGCGACGGGCGGTCGGTCGCCGCCCGGGGGCACATGACGGTCGATGACGGCGATCGCTTGACCGTGATCGGGTCCCCCGAGGCCCTGTCCACGCTCGCGCTGCGCTACCCCGCGCCTTCGAGCCCCCCCTGAGCCCCGACCCGTCGTCCGGGCGGAACCCGCTCCACCGCGGCCTCGGCGCCCCGGAGGCGATCGCGCTGGTGGTCGGCGGCATCATCGGCTCGGGCATCTTTCTCGCGCCGAGCATCGTGGCACGGAATGTCGGCGCGCCCGGTCTGAGCCTGCTCGTCTGGGTGCTCGCCGGCCTCCTCGCCACCTGCGGCGCCCTCTGTTTCGCGGAGTTGGGAGCCGCCCTGCCCGAAGCCGGTGGCACCTACGCCTTCATTCGCCGGATCTACCGGAGCCCCCTCCTCGCCTTCCTGGCCGGGTGGACCTTCTTCTTCGTCGACGGCGCCGGGTCGATCGCGGCCGTGGCTACGGCGTTCGCCAGCTACGCCGGGTTCTTCCTGCACCGCATCCTGCCCTGGGGCGAGGCGGGCATCCGGCTCGTGGCGGTGGCCGCCATCGCGAGCCTCACCATGGTCAACTGCTGGGGGGTCCGACAGAGCGGCCAGATCCAGAACCTCCTCACGGTCCTCAAACTCGCCACCCTCGGCGCCATCATCGTGGTGCCGCTGGCCGGCGGCTCCGGCACGCTGCAAGGGCTCACTCCGCTCCTCCCAGCGGACCACCGGCCGGGCCTCTGGCTGGCCGTCGGGACCGCCATGATCCCGACACTGTTCGCCTACAACGGCTGGATGTTCAGCACCTACGTTGCCGAGGAGATTCGCGACCCGGCCCGAAATCTTCCCCGGTCGATCATCGCCGGGATGGCGATCGTGCTCGCCGTGTACATCGGCGTGAACCTGTCCTACCTCTCGATCCTGCCGTTCGACCAGCTCCAGGCATCGACCCTGGTCGCGTCCGACGCCATGCAGACCGCCGTCGGCCCGTGGGGCGCGGGATTCGTCGCGGCCGCGGTGATGATCTCCACCTTCGGAGCGCTCAACGTCGCCATCCTGGCCTATCCCAGGATCGCGTATGCTCTGGCTCGCGATGGCCTGTTCTTTCGCGGCATGGAACGGGTGGGCGCCCGATCGGCGGTCCCGGTTCGAGCCATCGTGTTGCAGGGCGCTCTGGCCGCCGGCTTCGCGCTCTCCGGCAGTTACGAGCGGATCCTGAGCTACCTGGGATTCGCCGACTACACCTTCTTCTGCCTGGCCGTGTTCGGCATCTTCCTGCTTCGGCGGCACGAGCCCGACCTCCCGCGGCCCTACCGGGTCTGGGGCTACCCCGTCACGCCGGTGCTGTTTCTGGCCATCTCGGCGGCCTACCTCGTCTCGCTCGCGCGGGAACGGACCCTGGAGTCGGCGGTGGGGCTGGCGCTGGTGCTGGTCGGGCTCCCGTTCTACTGGCACTGGTCGCGGCGAACGGCCGCGGCGCCCCGGTCCACGCGGTGAGCCGATTCGTCGGGTCCCGCTCGGAGGCAACATGAAGGTCACCACGATCGCCGCGATCTTCGGGACCCTGCTCGGGGGCTCGGCCCCGTTGGCCGAAGCCCAGGCGCTCCACCCTTGCCAGGACCGGAGCCTGGGCCCCAGCGCCCAATGCGGGGCCGTCCTGGTCTGGGAGAATCGCGCGGCCGCGATCGGTCGCCGGCTCCATATCCACTTCGCGGTGTTCCGGGCAAGGGCCCCCGGCCGTCGAGAGCCGGTCTTCCTCTTCGCCGGCGGACCGGGTCAGGGTAGCACCGAGCTCGCCGACATGGCTCGGGCCGTTCTCGGGCCGGTCCTGAAGACCCGGGACATCGTGATGGTCGATCAGCGCGGCACCGGCGGCTCCAACCTGCTCCGCTGCGTCGCCGACGTCGTGGCGAAACCGCAGTCGGCGTTCGGCCACGTCTTCGACCCGGCCCTGTTCGCCGGCTGCCGAGGCGACCTCGAACGCCACGCCGACCTCCGCTTCTACACCACGGAGATCGCGGTCGAGGACGTCGACGACGTTCGGGCCGCCCTCAGCTACGACCGGGTCATCGTCTGGGGCGGGTCGTACGGGACCCGAATCGCCCAGGCGTACGTGAAGGCGCATCCTGACCGGGTCACGGCCGCCGTCCTGGACGGCGTGGTGCCCTTCGACTTCCGCGCTCCGGCCGGGTACGCCGCCTCGGTCGAGCAATCGCTCCAGCGGGTCTTCGCCGACTGCGCGGCCTATTCGCCCTGCGCCACCGGCAATCCGGACCTGGCCGGCGCGTTCGGGCGCCTGATGGAGCGCTTCGCCGCGGGCCCCGTGACCGCCTCGGTCCGGCGGCCGGATTCGACCGGGGCGCAGGTCTCCATGTCGCTGGGGGACTTCCGCTACGCCGTGCGGGGCCTGCTCTACTCCAGTCGCGGCGCGCGCGCCTTGCCCGGGCTGATCCACCGAGCCGATTCCACCGGTGACCTGAGCGACTTCGCCCAAGCCTATTGGAGCCGGGCCGCCGACTTCGCCGAAACGTTCGCGGACGGGCTCCACTTCGCGATCTTCTGCGCGGAGGACGTGCCCTTCATCCGGCCGGCGGAGATCCCCTCGCTGGTGGCCGGCAGCTTCATGGGGACCTACCTGGCGGACGAGTATCGGACCATCTGCGACGAGTGGGTCCGGGCGCCGATCGGCCCCCACACCCGAGAGCCGCTCCAGACCGGCACGCCGACGGTCCTCTTCTCGGGCTGGTTCGATCCGGTCACCCCGCCGGACGTCGCGGAGCGGGTCGCCGAGCACCTCCCCAACTCCCGCCACATCGTCGTGCGGAACGAGGCCCACGGCGCCGGCTTCGGCTGCGCCCGCCCGGCCATGCTGTACGTCTTGACGGAGGGAAAGGTCGAGGGGATGCCGTCCGTCTGCGGCGACATCCACAACCTATGGGACCGGTGACCCGGTCCCGGCGACGGGTAAGACTCGCCGAACGACCTCGAGCCCGGTCCGACCGGGACCGGGCTCGAGCGGTGACACCTACCGACCGTCGTCCGGCGGACGGACCGCCGTGGAATCCGGGCGGGGACGGACCCGATTGAAGCGAGGGGCGACCGGCCCGGCGTCGGGTCCGCGGCGCCACATCTGACCGGGAGCGCCACCCACCCTCGGTCGCCCGCCAGGTGGCAGGCCGGGCCCCATTCCCCGGTTACCCGGAGCCCGGCGGAAGCCGGGGAGTCGGCCCGGCCCGAAGCCCCGGCGCCCGAAGCCAGACCGGCCGAACACCACGGCCCCCCGGCCGCCTCCTCGCCGGAACGACCCGCCCCGGCCGGCGAACCGACGCTCGCGCATGGCCTCTCGCCGCAGGGTCCCGAACTTCTCCCGTTGCGCGTCGGTCAGGATGTCGCGGACCCGACTTCCCTCGGCCGGTGTCCGGACTCGCACCGTCTCCCGGCGCGCCTCGAGCTCGGCCCGAAACCGGTCCCTCGAAATGTCGCCGGCCTCCAGTCGAGACCGGAGATCCAGCATCTCGCTCATTCGCGCCTGCCGGCCCTCGAGTTGGGTCTTTCGGATGGCTTCCAGCCGATCGATCTGCTGGGCGGAGAGGCCCAGCTGCGCCCTCATTCCCAAGGCTCGTTCGGCGCCAATCGGCAGCTCGGGCGGGCGAGCCGGCTGATCGGCGGGCGGCGTTTGGGCCACGAGCGGCAGCGCCAGCGCCAACGCCAGCCCCCGGTCACGAGGCCTATCGTACGGGTCGACATGTTCGGTCCTCCAATCGGATCCCGGGCCAGCACCCCTGACCCTTGGGGTCCCTGCATTCCACATCCACGACGTCGCCACGGCCCAACCATTAAGGGGAGCGGCCAACCGGGGTATCTTCGGTTCATGTCCCGCGCTTTCGTCAACGAGGATCAGGGTGAGCCACCGCCCCGCTACGTCCTCCCGGCCCGCGACGACCCCGGCTATCCGATGGCGGCGGCCCGCACCCTGATTGCCGGCGCCAATCAGGGCGATTCCATCGGCGCCGAGGAAGCCACCGGCTTCCGCTGGGGCGATCCGCGCCTGGAAGCCGAGGTGCGGCAGCTACTTGCGGAAGCGATCGAGGGCGACGACGACCGCCTCGAGACCCTCACCACCCGGTTCCTTAGAGCTGCCGGCCTGGAGCCCTGAGTCCCTCCGCCACACCCTTTTCGCGTCCGTTGAAACAGCTGAAGTCGCAGTTCCGTATCTGAACAATCGATATATCGTGTGCTGTGCTAGCTATATCTGGAGATATGTCGACGTCATATCGAACAACGCGACGAGCCGAGGCCCATCTGGGGTCTCGCTTCCGCCCAACCTGGGTGAATATCATGGCCAGCCACGACGACTGGAGCTTCGATCTCGGTGACCTCCTCGGCTTCGACTGGTGGGGGCGCGACTGGTCGCGAAAGCAGCGGCGCCGGAAGCGCCGCCAACCGATGTTCGAGGCCGGCGAGATCAAGTTCGTAATTCTCCGTCTCCTCCGCGAAAAGCCCCGTCACGGCTACGACGTGATTAAGGAGCTGGAGGAGCGGTTCGCCGGCTGCTATACGCCTTCGGCGGGGACGATCTACCCCACCCTTCAGCTCCTGGAGGACCAGGGCTACGTCAAGTCGGTCGAGCACGAGGGCAAGAGGGTCTATTCGATCACCGCCGAGGGCGAGGCGTTTCTCGAGGAGAACGCGGAGACCCTCGACGGCATCTTGGAGCGGGTCCGCGACACGATCCGCGGGTTCGCCGGCGGGCGGATGGCCGAGTTGAATTCCGCGTTCGCCAAGCTGGCGTCGGTCACCTTCCGCCGAGCCTGGCGCTACGGTCCCGATCACCCGTCGCTGGAGCGGGTAATCGAGGTGCTCCGCCGCGCCACCGACGAGGTCGAGCGCGCCTGGGACGTGGCCTGACCCTTTTCACGATCGATCGACATGACCACACCGCCCGACCTCCATCGCCTCCGGATCGACCGGAACCAACCCTCGGCCGCGCCGAATCGAGCCCTCCCGTGGGTGATCGGGCTCGCGGTCGCGGCAATCGTCTTCGTCGGCGGGACGCTCTGGTTTCTCCGCCGGAACGCCACGGTCGACGTCAAGTTGGCGCGGGTCGAGGTCAGCGGCGGCGAGAACGGCTCAGCCGCCGGGATCACCGCCAACGGCTACGTGGTCGCCCGCACCAGGGCCTCGGTGTCCTCCCGGATCTCCGGGCGTCTGGCGTCGCTCACCGTCGAGGAGGGCAGCGTGGTCAAGCGCGGCCAGGTGCTGGCCCGGCTCGAAAACGCGGAGTATGGCGCCGCGGTGGCGCAGGCCGTCGCCGACAGTGCTCGGGCCGAGGCGTCGCTCCTCGAGGCGAAGACGACGCGAGAGCAGCTGGCTCGGGACCTCCAGCGGGCGAAGGACCTGCTCGTCCGGAACCTGGAGGCGGCCCGGACGGTGGAGGATCTGACCTCGCAGGTGGCCGCCGCCGACGCCCGTATCGGGGTCCAGGAGGCGCAGGTTCAGTCGGCGACGGCGGCCATCGCCTACGCCCGCGCCAATCTCGAGAACACCTCCATTCGAGCACCGTTCGACGGCACCGTCCTCCGCAAGGACGCCGAGGTCGGCGAGGTGGTGGCGCCGGTGGCGACGGGCGGCGGCCTGACCCGGGGGGCGGTAGTGACGATGGCCGACCTTCAAACTCTCGAGGTCGAGGTCGACGTCAACGAGGCGTACATCGCCCAGATCCAGAGTGGCCAGCCGACCCGCATCGTGCTCGACGCGTACCCCACCGCGAGCTTTGCCGGGGAGGTGCGACAGATCGTGCCGACCGCCGACCGCCAGCGGGCCACGGTTCAGGTCAAGGTGACCATCGTCGACAAGGATCCCAGGATCCTGCCGGAGATGGGCGCCCGAGTGGACTTCCTCACGGCCGCGGCCGACTCGGCCGCACCGATGCGAATCTTCGTCCCGGCCGACGCGGTGGCGTCGGACGGGGGCCGGACGATCGTCTGGGTGGTCCGGGACGGCGCGGTGTCCCGGACCCTCGTCGAGGCCGGGCCGGTGTCGGGCGGGCGGCGGGAGGTGCGCTCGGGTCTCTCCGGCGGCGAGAACATCGTGATCGACCCTCCGCTCACACTCAAGCAGGGAGACAAGGTCCATGACGGCCAGTGAGACGATGCAGGCGAACGGAGGGACGGGCCGGCCGGGCGCGGTGTTGGTGGAGATTCGCGATCTCGCCAAGTCCTATCGCCGCGGCGCCGAAATCATCCAGGTGTTCGAGAACGTGGACCTCGAGATTCGGGACGGCGAGTTCCTGGCCTTGATGGGCCCCTCGGGAAGTGGCAAGTCCACCCTGCTCAACATCCTGGCCGGTCTGGACCGGCCCGACCGGGGCAGCGTGGCGATCGGCGGTCAAGAGATCACCCGGCTCAAGGCCAAGCAGCTGGCCGCATGGCGGGCGACCCATATCGGCTTCATCTTCCAGTTCTACAACCTGCTCCCCGTGCTTACGGCGGCGGAGAACGTAGAGCTGCCGCTGCTCCTGACCCACCTTTCGTCCAAGCAGCGGCGGGAACACGTCATGACCGCGCTGGAGGTAGTCGGGCTCAGCGATCGGGCCCGCCACTACCCCAACCAGCTCTCCGGCGGCCAGCAGCAGCGGGTGGGCATCGCGCGAGCCATCGTCAGCGACCCCACCATCATCCTCGGCGACGAGCCCACGGGCGACCTGGACGCCGCCTCAGGCGACGAGATCCTGACCCTGCTCGAGCGCCTGAACCGGGAATTCAACAAGACCATCCTAATCGTCACCCACGACGCGCACGCCGCCGCCCGGGCCCAGGCGACGATGCACATGGACAAGGGGGTCTTGTCCCGATGACCGTGGCGCGACTGATCCGGGCCAACGTGTTCCGGAACAAGAAGCGGACCTTTTTGACGGTGGCCAGCGTCGCCGTGGCGTTCTTTCTCTTTGGCATGCTCCGGTCGGTGACCACCACGCTCGACGCGGCGTCGCGGGTGGGCAGCGAGGCCCGACTGGTGACCTCGAACGCCAGCGGGATCACCTTCCTCCTGCCCGAGTCCTACGCCAACCGCCTGGTGGCGGCCGACGGCGTCAAGAGCGTCACCTGGGCCAACTGGTTCGGCGGGTACTACCAGAACCCGCAGGACTTCTTCGCCCAGTTCGCGGTCAAAGGCGACACCTACTTCGCGATGTACCCGGAGATCCAGATCTCCCAAGGCAACCTGGACCAGTACCTCCGGGAGCGGACCGCGGCCGTGGTCGGCGAAGGGCTGATGAAGAAATACGGCTGGAAGCTCGGCCAGACGGTCACTCTCAAGGGCACCATCTTTCCCGGCGATTGGGAGTTCACCATCCGGGCCGCCTATCGCCCCAGCGATCCGAGCATCGGCGATCAGGTTCTGTATTTCCACTACCAGTACCTCTACGAACGGACCAACCGGCAGATCACGCCCGGGTGGTTCGTGCTGCAGCTCGAGCGCCCCGATCGGGCCGCCGAGGTGGCCGCCGCGATCGACGGCCAGTTCAAGAACTCCCGGGCGCCCACCAAGACCGAGACGGAGCGGGCGTTCCAGGCGGGGTTCGTGACCATGTGGGGGAACATCGGTTTCCTGGTGAGCGCCATCGGGACGGCGGTGTTCTTCGCCATTCTCTTCGTGGCGGCCAACACCATGATGATGGCGGTCCGGGAGCGGGTCGGCGAGACGGCGGTCCTCAAGACCCTGGGCTTCCGCGACGGGATGCTCTCGGCCCTGGTGGTACTCGAGTCGGTGGCGATCGCGGTGCTCGGCGGAGGCCTCGGGCTGGGGCTGGCTCGGCTGGCTTTCTCCGGCAACAACCCGCTCACCTCGTTTTTCCCGGGGTTCAGCGTCACGGTCGGCACCATCGGGCTGGGTCTCGGTCTCGCCGCCCTGCTCGGCGTGGTGAGCGGGACGATCCCGGCCATTCAATCCGCGCGGCTCTCGGTCGTAGGCGCGCTCCGCCGTGTGGCGTGAGGGGGACTCGATGAAGATTCCGATCGTCTACAACCTCCGCAGCCTCCGTCAGCGCCCGGTGTCGACCCTCACCACGGCGCTCGGCATGGCGCTGGTGGTCGCCGTGTTCGTGGCCATGAACGCCATGGCCAACGGTTTTCAGGCGGCGCTGGTCAGCACCGGGTCGACCGAGAACGTGCTGGTGCTCCGGAAGGGCGCCAACTCGGAGATGAGCAGCGGCATCAACCGGCAGGCAGCCAGCATCATCGGCGGCTACCCGTTCGTCGCGCGCGGGCCGGAGGGGCGACCGCTGGTGAGCCCCGAGACGTTCGTCGTGGTTCCCCTGCAACGGGCCAACCAGGGCGGAATGGCGAACGTGGTGGTGCGGGGCGTGAGCCCCGAGGCGTTCCAGGTTCGGAAGGACGTCCAGATCGTGGACGGGCGCCAGTTCCGGCCCGGGTCGCGCGAGGTAGTGGTCGGGGTCGCCTACGCCCAGCGGTTCCCCAACTCCGAGGTCGGGAAGGTGGTGCGCTTCGCCGACGAGGACTGGACCATCGTCGGGCACTTCACCGCCGGCGGATCCTCCTTCGAGTCGGAGATCTGGGGCGAGAACGAGCAGTTCATGCCGGTCTTTCGGGGCGAGATCTTCCAGACGGTGACCTTCCGGATGAAAGACCCCGCGGCGTTCGCCGGCATCAAGGAGACCCTCGAAGGCGATTCGCGGCTGGCCGTGGACGCGTTCCGGGAGCGGGACTTCTACGCCAATCAGTCGATCATGCTCTCCCGGGTGCTGGGCTTCATCGCCGTGTTCGTGGCCCTGATCATGGGGGTGGGCGCCATCTTCGGCGCGATCAACACGATGTACGCGGCGGTGGCGTCACGAGCGCCGGAGATCGGGGTCCTGCTGACACTCGGGTTTCGCCCCCGAAGCATCCTGGCCTCGTTTCTCCTGGAGGCGGTCTTCATCGCCGCCCTGGGCGGCGGAATCGGGTGCCTCCTGGCACTCCCGATCAATGGACTGGTCACCAGCACGACCAACTGGGCCTCGTTCAGCGAGGTGGCCTTCGCCTTCCGGGTCACGCCGGCGCTGCTCCTGAACGGGATGATCTTCGCGGTGGTGATGGGGGTGGTCGGCGGGCTGCTACCGGCCCGGCATGCGGCCCGGCAGCAGGTGGTGGAGGCGCTGAGACAGGCGTGACGGACGGGCGACCCGTCCACCGTCTTATCTCGGCGGCGTGCGCATCACGACCTGGGTGCCCCAGGGGTCCGCAGCCTTGTAGTAGCCGGGCTCGGCCCGGGTAACCGGGTAGCCCGCGGCCTCCAGACCAGCGGCCAGGGCCTCGAGATCGCTCTCCGCGGGAACGATCAGGGTCCAGGAGAGCAGACGAGCCTCGTCGGCGGGGGCCGGCACGGCCTCCGGGCCTGACCAGACGTTGACCCCGATGCGATGGTGATATCCGCCGGCCGAGAAGAAGAGCGCCCCCGGGGAGGACCAGACCACCAGGTCCAGACCCAGACCCCGGTGATAGAAGTCGCGAGCTTGCTCGAGGTTGCCGACGTGCAGGTGCACGTGCCCTACCACGGTGTCACCGGCGATCCCGCTCCAGGGTACCTCCGCAGCGGTCGCCACCAACCCGTCCATGTCCAAGGGCTCAGTCACCATGAGCAGCTCGCGCCCCTGGGGAGTCTCGCGGCTCTTCCACCCTTCCTGCGGCCGGTCGGCATAGACCTCGAGTCCGTGGCCGTCGGGATCACGGAGATAGACCGACTCGCTCACCAGGTGATCGGAGGCGCCGAGCTCCACGCCGGCGGCCCGGGCATGCTGGACGAAGTTGGCGAGGGACCGCCGGCCCGGAAGGCGGAGCGCCGCATGGTAGAGGCCGAGGCGACCCCGCTCCGGCACCGGCGCGGCACCGGGGAGCTCGCGGAGCTCGATCAACGGCTCCGGAACCGCGCCCGGGCCCAGCACCGCGCGGTTGCCACGGGCATCACGGAGCTCGAGGCCCATGGTCCGACGGTACCAGGCGATCGATCGGTCCAGATCGGCAACCTGGAGGCGGACCCGACCGAGCCGGGCAGCCGTCGACAGTCGGTTCCCACCCGGGGCGATCCCAAACCCGGGGGCCGATGCAGTCTGACCTGGTAGCATGACGGCACTCCTTACACGAAACGGACGCTTCAGTACGACGACGACGACGATGCGGGGCCCGGCGCCCCGACCTCGCGGCAACGAATGCTGGAACCCCTGACTGTGCCGGGAGCACGAGCGACGCTTCAGATCCCCGCGGTCGGAGCCCGGTGAGGGCGAGGTCGGACGGCCGGAAACCCAGCCGCGAGGAGCGGATACCCCAACGCAATTTAGCCTCGTCCGGCCCCCCACGGGCCGGACTCCCCGTCCGGGCGAGCGAGGCCCAGCGAACTCCCCCATCTCACTGATAGCACCATTGGGCCCGAAGCGGAATGGGTCGAGCCTCCACCACGGGCCCGCCCAGGCCACTTCAAGTCGGCGCCGAAGGTGGTGGCCAGCCCGATCGGAGGATCCATGACGAAAGAGTGATCCGGCGGCGGGGGCCTTCGCTTCCGCTCGATGGCCCGGCGGAGGCCTCGGAGACGCCCTTGCCGACAGAGCGAGGTTCCCGCTGGAATCCGGTCACGTCCGCGAGACAGGGCGGTCGATCTAGATTTCCGGTCCCGACAACGGCGAGACCAGCGGATGAGCAAGAGCAGGCTGGAGGCGTTCAGCGACGGCGTGATCGCCATCATCATCACGATCATGGTGCTCGAGCTCCGCGCACCAGCCGGCGCGGACTGGGCGGCGCTGCATGAGACCTGGCCGGGCTTGATGAGCTACGTCCTCAGCTTCGTCTACCTCGGGATTTACTGGAACAACCACCACCACATGCTCCACATGACCGATCGGGTAACCGGCGTCATCCTCTGGGCCAATCTCCATTTGCTCTTCTGGCTCTCCCTGATCCCCTTCGTGACCGGCTGGCTGGGCGAGCACCACACGGCCTCTCTTCCGACCGCGGTGTACGGGTTCGTGCTGCTGATGGCCGCCATCGCCTACTATGTCCTGCAGGCAACCATCATTCGGGCTCAGGGGTCCGGATCACGGCTGGCGGCTGCCGTTGGCGGCGACTGGAAGGGAAAGGCCTCACCGGGGCTCTATGTGACAGGGGTCGGTCTGGCCTTCGTCAGCCCGGTCGTCGCCGATCTGATTTTCGTCCTCGTCGCGATCATCTGGCTGGTACCCGACCGACGGATCGAGCGACAGCTGGGCCATTGAGCGGGGCGCGTCTGGCAAGGGTGGGGCGGCACCGAGCTTCGCGGAGGGCGAGCGAGCCCATCCGACTAGATTCGTCGGGGGCCGATCGAGGACGACCGACGCCGGACGACGGAATGACGAAATCCGCAGGATTCCTGCTTGCGCTCGTAGTCTTTGGAGCGGTGAGCCAAGCCAACGCCCAGATCAACATCGAGAGTCTCCGGCGGACCGGACCGGACTCCGGTTTTGCCGGCACGGTGGGCGCCAATCTCACCGCCCGGACGGGCAACGTCCGTCTCGTGCTACTCAACGTGGACGGACGGCTCGACTACGGACGGCCCGGCTGGCTCGCCTTCGTGGTCGGCAACGCCGACGTCGGCTGGCAGGGCGGCCAGCGCTTTTCGAATTCCGGGTTGCTCCACCTCCGCGGCAATCTCCTGCTCAGCTCGGTGGTGGCCGGAGAGCTGTTCACCCAGATCGACTACGACCGGTCGCGGCTCCTGTCGTTCCGAGCCATCGCGGGCGCGGGGGCTCGGCTCAACCTGGCCCGGTCGGTCCAATGGCGGCTGTCGACCGGCACGGGCCTCATGGTCGAGCACGAGCGCCTCGAGCTGCCCGCGACCGCCTCACACCCTGACGAGACCAACGCCGTTCGTTGGACCACCTACGTCACCGGAAATTTCCGGGACGCACAGCGTCTGTCGATCGCCGGCACGCTCTACGCCCAGCCAAGGGTCGACGCATTCGGCGACCTCCGGCTGCTAAGCGACCTCCGATTGGCGGTGCAACTGGTCGGCGCGCTCTCGCTCACCGTCACCTCACGGATTCGCTACGACAGTCGCCCGCCGGATGGGATCGAATCGCTGGACACCGCGCTGACCACCGGGTTGGCGCTCGAGTGGTGACCCGGCGTCCAGTCCAGTCCTCCCCGAACGCAGAAGGCTGCAGCTGGTGCGCTTGGGCGAGCGCCCCGTGAGGGGCGGCCGCCTGACGGCGCTCTGACGGCCCTCCCCGACCTTGGAATCTCGACCCGGGACGGTCCGGCACCTCGCCGGACCGTCACACGGGGTCGATACCTTGGTCGGGCGAGGGGGAGGGCATGCGAGCGACCGTCGACCTGTCCACCGAGTTTCTGACCGCCAGAAGCGCCCACCGAGTCGGGATGCTGGTGTCGGTGGGAGCGCCGGCGCCGGTCGAACGGCCGCGGCTCAACATCGCGCTGGTGCTGGATCGGTCGGGCTCCATGATGGGGGCGCCCCTGGCGGCTGCCAAGGAGGCCGCCATCCGGTTCGCCCGGTGCCTCGGCCCCGAGGATCGGATCTCGGTGGTGGCCTACGGCGACGATGTAATCACGGTGTACGGTCCGGCCCCTGGCGGCAGCGCCGGGGTAGAGGCTGCCATCCGGCCCATCGCCCCGGGTGGCATCACCAACCTCTCGGGCGGCTGGCTCAAAGGACGCAAGCTGGTGCACGGTGGTCTGGTGACGGGAACGAACCGGATCGTGCTCCTGACCGACGGCCTCGCCAACGCCGGGATCGTCGACCCCTACCAGCTGACCAGCCTCGCCCACGGCGCCCTCGAGCATGGCATCAGCACGACCTCGATCGGCTTTGGCCCCCGGTTCAGCGAAGACCTGCTGGTCTCGATGGCCCGCGCCGGCGGCGGCAACTTCTGGTACGTCGAAGAGGTCGACCAGATGGGCGGGATCTTCCAGGAAGAGATCGATGGCCTGGAGGCGCTGGTGGCGCAAAACCTCGAGGTGGAGATCGACCTGGTGCATCCGCGGGTCCAGGGCGTCACGCTGCTCCAGGACTATCCCACCCGCCGTACCCCCGCGGGCGGCTGGCAGGTGACGCTCGGCGACCTGCTGGCGACCAGCCCTCGAGAGCTCGGGATCGTCTTCCACGTCGACGACGCCGTCAGCCTCGGCGAGGCGACGCTCGGTCAGGTGCGGGTCTCGGCCGATCACCTCCGCTCCGACGGGGTCGACCATCGGGTCGTGACCATGCCGGTGGTCGCCACGCTCGACGGGCAGGCCCGACTCAAGCCCGACATCGAACGAACCCTGGTCCGGTTCCAGGCGGCCCGGACCCGAACCGACGCGGTGCGCGCCGCCGACGAAGGGCGGTACGACGAAGCCGCCCGCCTGCTCAGGGAAGCGTCCGACGCGCTGAACCACGGGTGTCCGGAAGCGACTGAAGAGATCGAGGACCTGCTCGCCGAAGCGGGTCGGATCGAGGACCGGCACTACGACAGCCACGACCGGAAGTATCACCTGGCCCGAGGCGCAGCCGTCCTCCAGGGCCGGCGGAGTTATCTCGGCAAGCTGTCGCGCCGGCGGCGGGCCCCCGATCCCGAGCAGGGCTAGTCGGCGCTGACCATCTCGACCCGGAAGACCAGGATCGCGTTGGGCGGAATCACGTCGCCCGAACCGGCTGCCCCGTAACCCAGCTCCGGCGGCACCACGAGCAGACGGATCCCGCCGACCCTCATCCCCAGCAGCCCCTCGTCCCAGCCTTTGATTACCTGACCCGTGCCGATCTTGAACACGTACGGCGATCCGTTCGGCCCGGTCGCGTCGAATTGGGTCCCGTTGGTGAGCCAGCCCGTGTACTTGGCCGCGACGAACTGATCCGCGGCCACGACTTTGCCATCGCCCGCCACCAGATCGCGGTAGTAGAGACCGGACGGCGTCTTGGTCATCGCCGTCAGGTCGACGCCGAGCGAGGGGGCGAACGTGGCACCGGCGGGTGCGCCGGCGCCGGCCGCCGGGGTCGCCTTGGCGTCCGCGGCGGGGTGATCCCCGCCGCACGCGAGGACCAGGAGGAGAAACGGCGAGACCAGGCGCCCGATCCAGCGAGAGCCGCGTCCGAGTGCAATGGAGTGCATAGGGGTGACCCGTTTCCGTGAACGGTGGGGAGTGCTGACGTTAGGCGTCGGCCGGAGGTGGGTCAAGTCGCCCGACCACCGGGCCGACTAGGGCGGCACCCCGGATGGAGCGGACGGCGCCGTCCACGTCGTGCACCCTGACGTAGCTCACGCCCTGAGCGGCGAGGTGCCCCGCCAGCCAGGCGCTCTCCGGGTCGCGCGCGGCCGGATCGGCCGCCGCCGGGTGGCTGGCGGGCAACCAGGCCGTCAGGAACGACTTTCTCGAATGCCCGACCAGGACCCGGGCCCCGAGATCCAGCAACCGGCCCGCTCGTCGGAGAATGGCGGTGCTCTGCTCGGCTGTCTTCCCGAAGCCAATGCCCGGATCCAGGACGATCCGGCTCGGGTCGACGCCCGCGGTGTCGAGGCGCTCGACGGTCTCGCGACCCCATTCGAGCAGGACGTCCACCGGGTCGCGCTCGGGGGGCAGCACCCGATCCCGGGTCGGTGGCAACCCCAGGCTGTGCATCACGACGACCCGACACCGCGCGGCAGCCGCGACGGCAACCATCTCCGGATCGGTGAGGCCACCAACGTCGTTGATCCAGCCAGCGCCTTCGTCGAGGGCCCGGCGAGCGGTGGCCGCGTGGCGGGTGTCGACGCTCAGCGCGGTCGGGAGGCCCGAGGCCAGACCACGGAGCACGGGGCCCAGACGCCGCCACTCCTCCGCCGGGTCGACGGCGGCCGCCCCGGGCCGGCTCGACTCGGCCCCGAGGTCGAGGACCGTGGCCCCTTCGGCCACCAGCCGCCGGGCGTGGTCGAGGGCCACCGCCGGGTCGGTGAGCCGGCCTCCGTCGGAGAACGAGTCCGGCGTCAGGTTCACGATCCCGACGACCTCGGTCAACGACAGGCCGGTCCGGCGAGTACGGAACGGCACCTGATCGGCCGTTCCGCTCCAGCGGCCCGCCAGCTCGGCGGCGGTCCGGCCGGCCAAGGAGGTGGCCACCGGAAAGCGCCAACCCGGCGCGACGTCGGCGAACGGCAGGAGCGCGAACGGCCGGTCCGAGAGGCCGGCCTGCGGCACGGTCAAGGTGCCGTTGGCCAGGGCCAGACGGCCGAAAGCCAGGAGGTCGAGGTCGATCACCCGCGGCGCCCACCGCTCTCGCGGTCGCCGACCGAGGTCGGCCTCGATTTGCTTGAGGGTTCGGAGCAGTCCCTCGGCAGGGTCGGCCCACCGGGCCAGCACGGCGAGGTTCAGATATGGGCGACCCCAATCGGGGGGCGCCCCCTCGGGCACCATCGCGTCCGACTCGTAGACCGGCGACACGGCGTCGATCCTGAGATCCGGCAGGGCCCGGAGGCGAGCCACCGCCATCCGCAGCGAGGCCAGCCGGTCGCCGAGATTGGTCCCGAGGCCAAGCACCGCGGGTTCAGACCTCATTCCCATTCAGCCAGCCGGAACGCGGCGACACCCTCGACTTCCTCGAGCGGCGGCCACTTGGAGACGGTGAGGGCGAGGCGACACCGGTCGGGAAGCGCCTCGCGGGTGGCGTCAAACAGCGAGCGGCCCAGGTGTTCGATCAGGCGGTACGCCCGGGCCCGGGCCAGGCCCGAGAGCCGTTGGACCAATTCGCCGTAGTCGACCGCGTCCTGGAGGTCGTCGGTCGCGCACGCCCGGGGCGGCCGTTCGAAGCGGAGCTCCAGCTCCACCTCCACGGGCTGGGTCGCGGACCGCTCTTCGGATTCCCAACCGAGGTGAACGGGGAGAACGATGCGGGTGATGCGAAGCGATGCGTGGGGTTCGGACACCGGTAGCTCAGGCGCGAGACGGAACGGGCAGCACGCGCGGACGATACCCCAAGCAAAGCGGCCGAGCAACGCGGGCACCACGGGCAGCGTACGTTCACCTCTGAAACCACCACCCGGCGGTCGACGTACAGGAGGCCTCTCCATTTGCGTCGGACGTGATCGATGTCCAATGTCGCGCAGGATCTTCGCTACGCCCTTCGGTTGCTGATCAAAAACCCGTCCTTCACGGCCGTGGTGGTGGTGACCCTGGCCCTCGGGATAGGTCTCAATACGGCGGTCTTCTCGGCCATCGACGGGTTGCTGCTCCGCCCGCTGCCGGGGGTTCGGCAGGCGGGCCAGCTGGTCCAGGTGTACCGCACCTGGCCCGGCGACCAGGTCTATGGCTCCAACTCGATTCCCCACTACCGGGACGTCCGGGACCGGACCGGCTCGGCATTTTCCGGCGTGGCCGCGTGGAGCTTTGCGTCGATGAACCTGTCGGTCGCCGGGGAGCCGCGCCGGATCATGGGCCAGATCGCCTCGGCGAACTACTTCTCGGTGCTGGGGGTCGACGCGGCGCTGGGCCGGACGTTCGGTCCGGACGAGGGGGTGGGAGAGGGAGCGCACCCGGTGGTGGTGCTGAGCCACACGGGGTGGCAGACCCTCTTCGGCGGCGTCCCGGACGTGGTGGGCAAGTCGCTGATCCTGGACGGCCAGACCTACCAGGTCATCGGGGTCACGCCGAAGGACTTCCGCGGCGCCATCCCGGTGCTGTCGCCGCTCCTCTGGGCGCCGATGGCGCAAGTCAATCTGTTGGAGCCCTCCGGCTACGATCGCTTCCAGGCTCGGGGCAACAACTTCATGAGCGTGCTCGCCCGTCTCAAGGATGGGGTCGGCATCGCGGTGGCCCGGCAACGGATGGATGCGCTGACCACCGAGCTCCGGAGCGAGTATCCCGACGACTACCGTCAGAGCGGGATCAATCTCGTGCTCCAGTCCGACGCCGGCATCCACCCGATGTTCCGGAGTGCGGAGGTTGGGTTGAGCGCGGTGATCATGGCAGTGGTGGCGATGCTTCTCCTGATCGCCTGCGTCAACGTGGCCAACCTGATGCTGGCCCGCGCCCGGGAGCGGAGCCGCGAGATGGCCGTCCGGCTGAGCCTCGGCGCCCGCCGGGGCGTGCTGGTGCGCCAGCTCCTGACGGAGAGCTTGCTCCTCGCGGCGGTGTCGGGCGCCGCCGGGCTCCTGGTGGCGTGGTGGGCGATCGGCCTGGCCAACCGGGTGTCAGTGCCCGGCGATTTCAACCTCACGCCGAACCTCCAGGTGAGCCCCAAGGTGCTGCTCTTCACCCTGGGGGTCTCGTTGGTGACCGGCGTCATGTTCGGGTTGGCGCCGGCGCTTCAGGCCACCCGGCCGGCGCTGGTTCCGGCCCTCAAGGGCGAAGCGCCGCCGGGCGGGTCCCGCTCGCGAATGCGCCGTGGGCTGGTGGTGGCCCAGATGGCGCTCTCGATCGTGCTGCTGGTGTGCGCGGGCCTCTTTCTCCGGAACCTCGACGCGGCCACCCAGGTGGACAAGGGCTTCGTCAGCGACAATCTCCTCCTGGCCGACGTGGATCCCGGGCTACAGGGCTACGGCAGGGCCCGCACTGAGGATTTCTACCGGCAGTTGAGAGCGCGGCTCACCGCCGTTCCAACCGTGCGGTCGGTGGGCTTTTCCGACGAGGTGCCCCTCGGGTTCGGGTCCAGCGACCGCGGGGTGGAGATTCCGGGGTACACTCCCGGACCGAACGAGAACATGTCGATCGACTACTCCATCGTCTCCCCGGGGTATTTCGACGCGATCGGCACGCCGCTGCTCAAGGGCCGAGGCTTCGCGGCCCAGGACGACAGCGCCGCCGCGCCGACGGTGGTGGTGAACGCGCGGTTCGCGGAGCGGTTCTGGCCGGGGCAGGACCCGATCGGGCGGACGGTGCGCGTCGGCGACCAGGAGCACGCCGTGATCGGCCTGGTGCCGACCGGCAAGTACCAGCGGTTGGGCGAGGATCCCCTCCCCTACATGTACCTGGCCCAGGCACAGCACTGGTCGTCGGGCATGAACATCATGATCCGGACGAGCGATGACCCGACGACGCTCGCCCCGATCCTTCGCCGCGAGGTGAAGGCGCTCGACCCGAACCTTCCCCTCGCCAACCTCCGGACCATGAACGCCCATCTCGGCGTGGCGCTCCTCCCGGCTCGGCTGGCGGGCATCGTGCTCGGCATCTTCGGTCTCTTGGGGCTCGGGTTGGCGTCGGTCGGGATCTACGGCGTCATGTCGCGCTCGGTGGCGCAGCGGCAGCGCGAAATCGGGATCCGGGTGGCGGTCGGTGCGGATCATGGCAACGTGGTCGGGATGCTGATCGGTGAGGGCCTCCGGCTGGTCGGTATCGGCGTGCTGATCGGTCTGGGTGGCGCCCTCGCCGGGGCGCGGCTCCTTCAGGGCATTCTCTACGGGAGCGGACTCGACCCCATCACCTTCGTCGTGGTGCCCCTGGTGCTCGGGGCCGTTGCGCTGGTTGCGATCTGGCTCCCGGCCCGGCGGGCCGCCGCGGTCAGCCCCGTGGTCGCCCTCCGCCACGAGTAGCCGGCGGGGCGGACCAGGCCTTGCCGGCGCACTGGGGGTGGGCCCGGACCCTGGGGCACTCGTCACCGGGCACCGGAGCGGCAAATCGGCTAGGTTGAGAGGGTTAGCCCCGTTCCGACCATCCGCCGAGGTGCAGCCCAGTGGCCCGACGTCGCATCTTTCCGCTCGTTGTGATCGCCTTCCTGGTGCTCTTCTTCCTGTTGATCCCGGGATCGGTCAGTTTTCTGGTCGATCTCTGGTTCTTCCGGGACATCGGCTACCAGATCGTGTACACCAAGGAGATCTCGACCCGGTTCTTCGTCTTTCTCGGGGCCGGCGGCCTCACGGCGCTGGTGCTCTACCTCAACCTGGCGCTCGCCCAGCGCGGCCTGGTCCCGGACCCAATCGTCCTGCGGCTGGCCCGGACGTCGCCGGGCCTGGACGTGACCCAGATTCTCCGGAAGCTCTCGTTTCCGGTGGCGATCGTGTTCGGTCTGCTCTTCGGTCTGGGCGCCTCGTCCAGCTGGGAACTGGTGCTCCGGGCCCTCAACGGCACGCCCTTCGGGGTGGCCGACCCGGTGTTCGGTCGCGACGTGGGGTACTACGTCTTCAGCCTGCCCGGGATCGCCGCGCTGCTGGGCTTTCTCTCGAGCCTGGTGGTGATCAGCCTGCTGATCCTGGTGCCGCTCTATGTGCTGAGGGGCGACATCGTGGTCCGGGGCCGCCAGCTTCGCGTCGAGCCGTCGGCCGGGGGGCACCTCTCCATTCTGCTGGCCACGATGTTGGTGCTCACGGCGATCCGCCTGTGGCTGGTGGACATTCCGAGTCTGCTCTACTCCGACACCGGACCGTTGATCGGCGCGAGCTACACCGATCTACACGCCACGCTGCCGGCGCTCCGGGTATCGGCCGCGCTGGCGGTGCTGGCCGCGGTGGCGGTCATCGTCGGCGCCTTGCGGCAGCGGCTGGCGTGGTACGCGCTCTGGTCGGTGGGCGCCTACCTGGCCGTGGCGATCGTCGGGCGCGGCCTGCTGCCCGGCCTGATGCAGAAGTTCCTCGTCGCGCCGACCGAGCTCACCCGGGAGGCGCCCTATCTCGCCAATCACATCGCGGCGACCCGTCACGCCTGGGGTCTCGACAGCGTCGAGGTGCGTGACCTGAACGGCGAAGCGAGCCTCACCCTCGCCGACATCCGGAACAACGCGCCCACGATCGAGAACGTCCGACTCTGGGACCGCGACCCGTTGCTGAAGACCTTCGGTCAGCTCCAGGAGATCCGGACGTACTACGACTTCGTCAACGTCGACGACGATCGGTACTGGATCGACGGCAAGTACCGGCAGGTACTCCTCTCACCCCGGGAGCTCAACCCGGCGTCGCTTCCGACCCGGACCTTCATCAACGAGCACCTGACCTTCACCCACGGCATGGGCCTTACGCTGAGCCCGGTCAACCAGGTGACCACCGAAGGTCTCCCGGTGCTGTTCGTGAAGGACCTGCCCCCGGTCTCGACGGTCTCGCTCAAGGTTACCCGGCCTCAGATTTACTATGGCGAGTTGGGCAACGACTACGTGTTCGTCAACACCAAGCAGCGGGAGTTCGACCACCCCTCGGGCGAGGACAACGTCTTCACCTCGTACAGCGGTACCGGGGGCGTGAAGGTCGGCAACCTGCTTCGCCGGCTCCTGTTCGCCTACGACTTCGGCTCGTCCAAGATCCTCTTCTCGCAGGACATCACCAACGAGAGCCGGGTGCTCTATTACCGGCACATCACCGATCGGGTCAAGAAGGCGCTGCCCTTCCTCCAGTTCGATCGCGACCCCTACATGGTGCTGGCGGACGACGGCACGCTCAAGTGGATCATCGACGGGTACACCCGCACCTCGCGCTACCCGTACGCATTCCGGCTCCCCGACGGCACCTCCTACATGCGGAACAGCGTGAAGGTCGTGATCGACGCCTATGACGGGTCGATCACCTCGTACGTGGCCGCCCCCCACGACCCGATCATCGAGACCTGGTCGAAGATCTTCCCGGGGATCTTCCAGCCCTTGGACCAGATGCCGGCGGACCTGCGGGCCCATCTCCGCTACCCGGACGACCTCTACCGGACCCAGGCCGCGCTCTACACCACCTACCACATGGACGCCCCGGACGCGTTCTATCACCGGGAGGACCAGTGGCAGATCCCGGTGATCGACGAGAGCGACGCCTCGGTGCCATTCATGCGGCACATCGTGATGCGGCTTCCCGACGAGCCGAAGGCCGAGTTCATCTACATGGTGCCGTTCACGCCGCGTGGGAAGGACAACATGGCGGCCTGGATGGTCGCCCGAAACGACGGCGATGCCTACGGTAAGCTCCGGGTCTACCGCTTCCCCCGGCAGAGCCTGGTGTACGGCCCCCGGCAGATCGAGAACCGGATCAACCAGGACACCGAGATCTCGCGGCAGGTTTCCCTCTGGGACCAGCGCGGGTCGCAAGTCATCCGTGGCGATCTCCTGGTGATCCCGATCGAGAAGGCGCTGCTCTACGTCCAGCCGCTCTACCTCCAGGCCGAAGGGGGCCGGATTCCCGAGCTCAAGCGGGTCGTCGTCGCCTACCAGAATCAGGTGGTGATGCAGGAGACCCTGGACGGGGCCCTGGCCGAGCTGTTCGGGGGCGAAGCCGGCCCGCGGAGCCAGGTGGCCACGGCCGCACCGGGCCAGCCGGCGGCAGCTGCCGCCGGATCGGAGGCCGCCCCCGCGAGCGCCACGCTCCGGGCCCTGGCCGCGGAGGCCCGCCGGCACTACGACGCCGCCCTGGCCGCTCAGCGGGCGGGCGATTGGGCTCGCTACGGCGACGAGATCCGCCAGCTCGGTGCCGTCCTGGAACGGCTGGGGTCCGGCTCGACCCAGCCCTGAGCGCCGGAACGGGCGCGGTCCGGCCGGCGTTCTGCCGGACGTCGCCGGCGTCCGCCAGGGCGGGCGAAATCTCGGCGACGACGGCCGACCTCCACCGGTCGCTTCACCTCGGCGGCCAGGCCGCGACGGGCCCGCCTCAGGGACTGGGTCGCGCGCTGCCCTGACCCGCGGCGCGACCGGTGGCCCACGCCCAGGCAAAGTTGTAACCCCCGATCGGACCGAAGGCGTCCAGCACCTCGCCCGCGAGGAAGAGGCCCGGACACCGCCGGCTCTCCAAGGTCCGCGGATCGACCTCGGTCAGGCTCACGCCGCCCCCCGTCACCTCCGCCTTCCGATAGCCCTCGTCACCGGTCCAGGGAAGGTCGGCCTCGGTCAATACCGCGAGCAGGCCGCGGCGCTGGTCCCGGGTGAGCTGAGCCAGTTGGCGGCCGGGGTCGATCTCGGCCAGCCCCAGCAGGACCGCGGCGAGCCGGTCGGGAAGCCGGCTCCGAACCACCGGCCCGACCGTCCCGCGGCCGGTCGGCTCCAGGGCCTCGCGCCACGTCCGTGGATCCAGGGCGCCCCACCGAACCCGGAGTCGAGCGTCGAGGCGCCCCTCGAGGCGGGCTCGGACGAGCACGTGCGACACGTCCAGCACGGCGGGCCCGCTGTACCCCCGATGGGTGAAGAGAAATCCCCCGCTCGCGCTCGCCCGGCGGCGACCGTCCTCGGCGGCGAGACTCACCGGCAACGAGATCCCGGCGAGGGCGAGGAGGCGCGGGTCGGCGGTGGTGATCGGGGTGAGCGCCGGGTAGGTCGGGTGGAGATGGTGCCCGAGACGACGAAGCACCTCGAGTCCCTCGCCGTCGCTGCCCGTGTTCGGGACCGAGAGCCCCCCGGTCGCCACGACCACCGCGTCGCCACCGATTGGAGCCGCGCCTCGGCGGTGCACCCGCCATCCACCCGGCCCGGGCTCGAGGTCGGTCACCATCGTATCCGGCAGGAACTCCACTCCTGCCCCGACGGCGCCCGCCAGCAGCCCGTCCCGGACGTCCCGGGCCCGATTGGAGACGGGAAAGAGCTTGCCCGACTCGATCTCCTCCTCGAGCGGAATCCCGAGGTCGGCCCGGAAGAACGCAATCTGATCGGCGAGTGGCCACGAGCGAAGCATCTTCCGGAGCGTGTGCGGCGACGAGTCGGTGACGAATCTCGTCTCATCGAGTCGGGCCGGAAGCACGTTGCATCGGCCACCGCCGCTGATCAGGATCTTCCGACCGCCGTCGCGGGTCCGCTCGAGCAGGCGAACCCGGGCGCCGGCCCGCGCGGCGAAGATCGCCGCCATCAGGCCCGCCGCCCCCGCACCAATCACCACCACGCTCCGCTCGCCTGCCATCCGTACTCTCCGTCGCCGGCGCCGAGGATCGATCCGGCAGGAAGGATACACGCCGGCGACCGGAGCGACGTTGGCCGGCGCGAAGAGGGACGGCCGGAGGCGTTTGCTTCGGCGCCCGGCCACGGATACACTCCCGGGGCGCAAGACAGGTTGCGTCCAGTCCGCGGAAAGGGACGATCCCTCCTGTGCCGTGCCCGATCGCCCCAGAGCGTGAACCTCTCTTGGGCCCGACTCAGCGGACACCGGGCTCGTCAAGGGAGGAATCGTGCCTCGTGACCTGCCGTCTCGCCCCCATCTCGACCATCTGAAGGCCCAGGCCAAGGAGCTGCTCCGCCAGTTTCGTCAGGGCGACCCGTCGGCGCTCGAGGAGGTGATCGCCGCCTTTCATCAGGGTGACGCGCCTCGGCTGCGTGAGCTCCTGACCCGGCATGCATCCCTCCGGGGGCTGGTCAGGCAGCCGATTCCGGGCGGCGCTTTCGGGAGTCTGCCGCTCAACACGGCCGTCAGTCGAGACGACCGAGCCCTGGTCGACGTGCTGCTGGACGCCGGCGCCGACCCCGACGCCCGGAGCCAATGGTGGGCCGGCGGCTTCACGGCGCTCGACGAGGCCACGCCGGAGCTCGCCCGGCATCTCCTCGAGCGGGGTGCCACCCTCACTCCCCACGCCGCGGCCCGACTGGGCTGGTCGGATCGGCTCGCGGCCCTGCTCGCGGCCGAGCCGGCGCTGGCCCGATCCCGGGGCGGAGACGGCCAGACGCCGCTGCACCGCGCCGCCACGGTGGAGATCGCCGAGCTGTTGCTGGAACACGGCGCGGACCTGGACGCTCTCGACGTGGACCACGAGTCGACCCCGGCCCAGTATCTCGTGTCGGAGCACCCGGACGTCGCCCGGCATCTGGTGGAGCGGGGCTGCCAGGCCGACCTTCTGCTCCTGGCCGCCCTGGGCGACGGGGGCCGGATGCGCGCCCTCCTCGACCGGGAGCCCGACGCCATCCGAATCAGCGTGTCCGACGAATGGTTCCCTCGCCGTAACCCGCGAGCCGGCGGATCGATCTACATCTGGACCCTGGGCTGGCACACCACGCCGCACCTGGCAGCCCACCGACGCGGTCACCTCGACGCCTACCGACTGCTGCTCGACCGCAGCCCCGCGTCGCTCCAACTCTCCACCGCCTGCGAAGCCGGCGACGACGAGACCCTGCGATGGCTCCGCGCCAGGCACCCGAATCTGGCGGCGACGCTGACGGAGGCCGATCGACGACGGTTGCCCGACGCGGCCCAGAATCGGAACCCCGGAGCCGTGCACCGCCTGCTCGAGGCAGGCTGGCCGGTCGAGGCCTCGGGCGGCGAGGGCCAGACGGCGCTCCACTGGGCCGCCTGGCACGGCGACCTGGCCGTGGTCGAGGACCTGCTCCGCCGCGGCGCGCCGCTCGAGGTGCGCGAGCAGCAGTTCGGAGGGACGCCCCTCGGATGGGCGATCCACGGCTCGCTCAACGCGTGGCACAAGGAGGAGGGCGACCATCCCGGCACCGTGGCGGCCCTCTTGGCGGCGGGCGCGACCGCACCCCCGCTCGAACCGGCGCTTCGGATGAGCGACGCTGTCCGCGCCATCCTCCAGCGGCACCCGGCCGGAGGCTAGCGGCAACCGATTGGACGCCCGGGCCGATGCCGTTCGAGATCGGCGCCAGGTACGCCAGGTCGACTGGCCGATCGCAGCGTCACTTCGTATGATTGAAGACGAAATACGGGTACGCTGGTTTCCTTTAATTCGATCCTGAAAGGTCTCCCATGCCTTCTCGCGGCTCTCGCCTCGGTTTGGCTCTGATGCTGCTCGCGGGTTTTGCCGGCTGCACCCGGACGCCGGAGTACGATCTGGTGCTCCAGGGTGGCCGGGTGATGGATCCCGCCTCGGGCCTCGACTCGGTTCGGAACGTCGGGATCAACGGCGGGAAGATCGCGGCGATTTCGGTTGACCCGCTCCGGGGCAAACAGGTGGTGGACGTGGCGGGCAACGTGGTGGCCCCGGGCTTCATCGACCTCCACGCCCACGGCCAGACGACCAGCGACATGGAGATCATGGCGCGGGACGGCGTGACCACGGCACTCGAGCTCGAGGTGGGGGTTTATCCGGTGGCGCCGTGGTACGAGGCGATGGCCGGCAAGGCGCCGGTCAATTTCGGGGCGACCGTGAGTCACATCGCCGCCCGGTTCTGGGTATTCAACCACATCAAGGTCGGTCACTGGCCGACCAATCCGACCGCGGCCAAGGAGGCGGGGCCGATGCCGGCGGCCGCCAATGCGGCGGCGAGCGGGGCGCAGGTCGAGGCGCTGGGCGGAGCGATCCGCGAGGGACTCTCCGACGGGGCCCTGGGTGTCGGCTTCGGGATCAACTACACCCCGGGCGCCGAGCCGTCGGAAATTCAGAGCATGTTCGCGGTGGCGGCCGAGCGCCATGCGCCGGTGTTCGTGCACACCCGGGCGTTCGGCATCGGCGCCATCCGGGAGGCAATCGACGAAGCCCGGGCCACCGGAGCCTCGCTCCACGTCGTGCACGTCGGGAGCAGCGCGGGCGACGATCTTCCTGAGGCGCTGGCCCTGATCGACTCGGTCCGGGCGGCGGGACAGGACGTGACCACCGAGGTGTACCCCTACACCGCGGCCTCGACCCTGATCGAGTCGGCTCTTTTCAATCCCGGCTGGCAGAAGAACGTCAAGATCGACTACGGCGATCTGGGCTGGGCCAAGACCGGTGAGCGGCTCACCAAGGCGACCTTCGACCAGTACCGGAAGGAAGGTGGCTGGGTCATCCTCTACCTGATGAAGGACGCCAATGTCGAGCGGGCGATCGCCCACCCTGGGGTGATCATCGCGAGCGACGGCGTTCCCTTCGTCAACGGCACCGGTCACCCCCGCGGCGCCGGCACCTACGCCCGGGTCCTCGGCCTCTACGTGCGGGAGAAGCACCTCCTGCCGCTGATGGACGCGATCGCGAAGATGACGATCCTCCCGGCCCGCCGGCTCGAGTCCTACGTGCCGGAGATGAAGAACAAGGGCCGGATCGCGGTCGGCGCCGACGCCGACCTCACGGTGTTTGATCCGGCCACCGTGAAGGACCAGGCGACCTTCGCCGAGCCGACCAAGCTGTCGACCGGAATTCCCTACGTCTTGGTGAACGGCACCTTCGTGGTCAAGGACGGCGAGTTGGTGAAAGGCGCGATGCCGGGCCAGCCGGTCCGGAATCCGACCCAGCCCGAACCACCCGCCAACTGAGCGCGGGCTCGGTCAACGAGGCCGGGCTACTGGCCGCATCAGGAAGGAGAAGGGGAGACCCGGGAAGCGGTACTCCATCAAGCCGCCGTCCCGAGGCTCACCTCGAACCCCACCGCTCCGCACCTCGGCGAACCGGCGCACGAGCTCGGGCAGGCGGGTGGGCGGCGCGACCGGTGTGTTGTGGGCCGGGAAGATCCGCTTGAGGCCCGGGGCGAGGGCGGCCAGGCGCTCGATGCTTCGCTGGTAGGCGTCGAGATCGGTGCCCGGGAAGTAGAGCCAGATCGGGCCGTCGTAGAAGGTGTCGCCGGTCCAGAGCAGGCCGGCCTCCCGGTCCAGGAGGGCGATCGCGTCCGGGGTATGGCCCGGCGCCGCGACGACCTCGATGGTCCGCCCGCCCAGCTCGATGGTGCTGCCGTCGGCGACGGTGCCGGTCGGTGTCCAGGGACGAATCGCGTAACCCGCCGTGTCGAATCCCGGCAGGTGGATCAGGCAGACCGCCTCCGGGGTCACCTCACCCGCCACCGCCGCATGCGGGTTGCCGCGCTCGTTCTCGCGGGTAAACTCCGTGTCCATCGCCAGAATGCTGTCGAAGTCGGCGTTGCCGCCGATGTGGTCGTAGTGCGTGTGTGAGTTGACGACCGTGATCGGCCGATCGGTCAGGGACTCCAGGACCGGGCGGATCGGCCGCATTCCCATCCCGGTGTCGAAGAGCAGGGCGCGATCGGCACCGACGATCAGGTAGGAAATGACCTCCTGAAACTGCTCGGGCTCGTAGAGGGCGTACACGGCGCTGTCGACCTGATACACGCGGAACCAGGGATCGGGCGAAGCCACCCGAGTCAGCGAATCGTACCCGGCCCGCTCCGGATGGTGGCACCAGGTATCGGCGAGCCGCGGCGTGGCTCGACCACAGCCGGCCGTCGCGGCGAGCAGGACCGCGAGCCCCGCTCGGGTCACCGGAGTCCGACCATGCCCTTGACCGACGCGATCAGCTTGGGCGAGTCGTAGCCCACCCCTTCCCGGAACACGAGCGTGACGTTCCGGATGTCGGCCGGCGTGGCGACGATGTCGCCCCGAATCACCACCAGGTCGGCCAGCTTGCCGGGAGTGACGCTGCCGAACCGGTCGTACGCTCCGAGCACCTTGGCGCCGTTGCCGGTGAGGACCTGGATCGCCTGCTGAGGTGAAAAGCCGGCTTCGAGGAAGAGCTCGTAGTTCCGCTGGTCGCCGAACCCGGCCAGGACGCCGCCCACGCCGGTGGGGTCGACCCCGGCACCAAGAAGCCCCCCCGCCTTCACGAAGGCCACCTCGTACGCCATCAGCTTGGCGAGCCCGGCATCGGTCACGACGAACGGTTTGGCCGCCGGAGTGGTGAGCATCTCGCGGGCCTTGAGATACGCGTCGCGAGCCGGCGGGTAGAGCGCGTCGAGGGTTCGCTGCTCGAGCGGAGGCCGGCCCGACATCAGCCCCTCGAAGATCGCCAGGGTCGAGGTCATGGCCACGTGATGGCTCACCATGTCCTTGAAGGTGGCCTGGACCGCGGGCCCGTCGACGTCGAGCCCCTCGATCACGCTCATCTTGACACCGGGACAGTGGTCCGGCGTCTTGTCCGGATCGTACTCCGAGTTGGCGTAGAGACCGTGCTCCACGGCGTCCATGCCCAGGGCCACCGCCTCGCGATAGCCGATCGAGCAGAGGTGGCCGGTGACCTTGACCCCGTGCTTGTGGGCTTCGTCCACCAGGGCGGCCAGCTCCTCGCGGGTGATCATGTTGTAGACCTTGAGCCAGCTGGCGCCCTCACCCGCCCAGTAGGCCGCGATCCGGCGGGCCGCCTCGGGCGTCGCGACCTCGTACATGATCCCGTCGTTGCCGCCCGGGCCGGTGATGTAGGGACCGGTGACGTACATCCGCGGTCCTACCACGATCCCGCTGTCGATCGCGTGCTTGATGATCAGGTCCTGATAGGGCGCCGTACTCCCGGTGGTGCGGATGGTGGTGACGCCGGAGGCCAGATAGAGACGGGGCGCGCTGACCGGCTGGTGGACATACGGCCAGCCACCCCCGCCGTAGAAGGTGTGGTCGTGAAGGCCCACCAGGCCGGGGATCACCGTGTGGCCAGGAAGGTCGAGGACCTGGGCTCCGGCCGGGATCTGGGCCGACGCGCTGGGCCCCACCCAGCTGATCCGGCCAGCCGAGAACACCACCGTCTGATCGTCCAGGGGGGCGGCCCCGGTGCCGTCGATCAGCTTGACGTGGGTCAGCGCCACCGCCGGGGCGTCGACGGCGACGAAGGCGCGCTCGGCCGCGGGGAAATTGGCCGTACCTTGGGCGGGCAGGGCTCCCGGGAGGAGCGCCATGACGAGGAGCGAGCGGGCGGCGCGCATTCAGGGCCTCCAACGAAGATGAAGATCGGTTCGGAAGGGATGGCTGGATCGTACCGTCAGCGCCCGCCTCGCGCCAGACACAACGTCGCCCAGCCCGGGCTCCCTCGATATCTTCCGGTCTCCACCGTTCGAAGGGTCGTCGATGCCTCGCCGCGTCATCCTCCTCGTCGTTTCGCTGGTGGCCGCGGGCTCGGTCCCGGCATCCGCCCAGCTGCCCACCGTGCCACCGGACCTCGAGGCGAGCGTGCAGCGGATCTTCGCCTCGCGCGAGTTCGCCCCGAGGGAGCGGTTCGGGCCGGCGGTGTGGATCGAGCAGGGGACCGCCTACACCACCGTGGAGCCGTCCGCCGGTGGCCGCGGCGTCGACATCGTTCGCTACCAGACCGCCACCGGCGCCCGCTCGATCTTCGTTCCGGCCAACGCCCTGATCCCGTCCGGCGCCACCGAACCGCTCGAGCTCGAGGACTACGCCCTCTCGCCCGACGGCGGCCAGGTCCTCGTCTTCACCAACTCCGCCCGGGTCTGGCGTCAGAACACCCGGGGCGACTACTGGGTGCTCGACCGCCGGAGCGGCTCGCTCCGGAAGCTCGGCGGATCGGAGGCGCCCGAATCGTCGCTGATGTACGCCAAGTTCTCGCCCGCCGGCGATCGCGTCGCGTACGTCCGCCAGGGAGATATCTACGTCGAGACCTTGAAGGACGGGACGATCACCCGGCTCACGACCGGTGCCGACTCCCTCCACGTCAACGGCATGACGGACTGGGTCTACGAGGAGGAGTTCTCGCTTCGGGACGGCTTCCGCTGGTCGCCGGACGGCCACCGGATCGCGTATTGGCACTTCGACATGACCGGGGTCGGGACGTTCCGTCTGATCAACGACACCGACTCGCTCTACCCGAAGGTGATTCCGATCCAGTATCCGAAGGTCGGGACCACCAATTCGGCCGTGCAGGTGGGGGTGGTGTCGGCGTCCGGCGGTCCAACGACCTGGCTCCCGGTCCCCGACGATCCGCGCGAGAACTATCTGCCTCGGATGGAGTGGGTCGACGACTCGACCGTCGTGCTGCAGCGGATCAATCGACTCCAGAACACCGATCGGGTCATGCTGGCCGACCCGACCCGCGGGACCGTGCGGACGGTGTTGACCGAGCGGGACAGCGCCTGGGTCGACGTGGTGGACGACCTCACCTGGCTGGCCGGCGGCAAGGAGTTCCTCTGGGTAAGCGAGCGGGACGGCTGGCGCCACCTCTATCGGGTGGCTCGCGACGGGAGCCGGATTACCCGGGTGACTACCGGCGACTACGACGCCATCGAGGTGGCCGCCGTCGACGAGACGGGCGGATGGCTCTACCTGATCGCCTCGCCGGACGACGCCACCAGCCGCTACCTCTACCGGACCCGCCTCGACGGCACCGGCAAGCTGGAGCGGGTCACCCCAGCGGACGAGCCGGGAACCAACGACTATGAGATCGCCCCCGACGCCCGGTTCGCGTTCCACGCCTGGTCCCGATTCGAGCGGCCTGCGTCGATCGACCTGGTCCGGCTACCCTCACACGAGCGGATCCGAGTCCTGGCCGACAACGGCGAGCAGCGGGCTGCCGTGGACCGGGCCGTCGGGCGGCCGGCCGAGTTCTTCAAGGTGGACGTGGGCGACGGTGTCAGGCTGGACGGCTGGATGATCAAGCCCCGGAGCTTCGACTCGACCAAGAGCTACCCCGTCCTCGTTCACGTCTACGGCGAGCCGGCCGGACAGACGGTGGTCGACGCCTGGCGGGGGGAGCAGGGCCTCTGGCACCATGCCTTGGCCGACGCCGGATACGTGGTGATGAGCGTGGACAATCGAGGCACCCCCGCCCCGCGCGGACGGGCCTGGCGGAAGGTGGTGTACGGCGCCATCGGTGTCCTGTCGAGCCGCGATCAGGCCGAAGCCGTCCGGGCCCTCACCCGGCAGCACCACTACCTCGACTCGACCCGGGTGGCGATCTGGGGTTGGAGCGGCGGCGGCTCGAGCACCCTCCAGGCCATGTTCCGCTACCCGGACGTGTACCAGGTCGGGATGGCGGTCGCCCCGGTTCCGGACCAGCTCCTCTACGACACCATCTATCAGGAGCGGTACATGGGGTTGCCCTCGCTCGATCGGGCGGCCTACGACAAGGCGTCGCCCATCAACTTCGCGCAGGGACTCCGGGGTCGTCTCCTGGTGGTGCACGGCTCCGGCGACGACAACGTGCACTTCCAGGGCACCGAGCGGTTGGTCAATCGCCTGATCCAGCTGGGCAAGTCGTTCGACTTCATGGACTACCCCAATCGCAGCCACTGCATCTGCGAAGGGGCCGGCACCACGCTCAACATCTACGCTCGCCTGACCCGTTACCTGATCGAGCACCTTCCGGCAGGAGGCCGGTGACGTGATCCGTTCGCGATTCGCCTTCAGTCCCCGCTCCCCGACCCTCGCCGCCCTCGCCGTCCTGCTCGGCGGGGCGGGGTGCGGCAAGTCCACCGATCGACCGGTGGCCTCGATCCATCAGCAGCAGCTCGACCAGGTGCTGGCCGCCTATGGCACCCCCGAGGCGCGCGCGGCGGTCCACTCCTATCGGATGACGGGCACGCTCCACGCGACAATGCGACACGCCGACGTGAAGACGGTCCGAACCTTCGCCCGGCCGGACTCGCTCCGGGTGGAGATCGCCTACCCCGATCATGCCGAGATCCGGATCGTGACCGACACCGTGGGGTGGGGAGCCACACCGACCGGTGACATCGTCCCGGTTCAGGGAGCCCTCCTCAGCTCGATGGTGCTCCAAGCCGCCCGGGCCGATCTCCCCTGGCTCCTGGAGAAGCGCGGCGCCGACGCGGTCCCGGTCGAGCCGATGGAGGCCGACGGCAAATCGCTCCCCGGGTTCGAGCTCAAGCTGGGCGGCGGCCGGTCGATGCGGATCTTTCTCGACCCGACCACCAACCTGATCAGCCGAGCACAGACCCTGCTGGTTTCCGGCAGCGTGCACACCGTCTTCGAAACGGTATACTCCGACTTCCGGGACGTGAACGGCGTGAAGTTCCCGTTCCATGAAGAGAGCACGGCGGGCGGGATGCCCACCGGGGCGACCGACTTCCAGTCGGTCGAAGTGAATCCTCCGGCCGACCCCGCCAGGTTCGGTCCGGGGGCGCCGGCCCCGAAGTCCAGTTGACGGGGTATTCGCCCGGCCGGGTGTCGTCGGAATACCCCCGGCCGATCTGAGGACTGGCCTCGGACCGGTCCGGGAGCAGCTCGCCATCCGAGGCTCCGATGCGTTCCCGTTCGACGCTCCTTGCCGCTCTGGTCGTCGCGGCGGCATGCAGTAATGGCACTACGCCTACCGCCCCTCCGTCTCCTCCTCCAGCCCTCGGCGTCGCCTGCGCCACCGACACGGTCCACCTGGCGCCGTTGACCGGTACCACGGTCGACTGCTCCGGCGGAACCACCGTCACCCTTCCCGGCGACGGGGCCAGCTATCTGATCGTGCCCGAGCTCGCTAGCGGCGGTGTCGACCAAGTGGCCTACTCGACGCAACCCTACACCCTCCACGTTTCGGGAGCGGTGACCGGGACGCCGTTCGCGGTCGGGCCGGCCCCGTCCACGCGGGCGGCCCGACCGATCGGGCCTCAGCTCCGGCTCGACGCCCTGCTCCGAAGCCGGGATCGCCAGCGAGCGTCCCAGGTCACCAGCGCCGCGTTCGCCATCCGTCGGGGACCGGCCTCCGCCGTCACCGCGCCCGCCTTGGGCGACGTGAGGTCGTTCCAGGTCCTCGGTGACATCAACGGGACCACCTACACCACCGTGAACGCCGCGCTCCGATACGCCGGGACCAACGTCTATCTCTATCTCGACACCGCGGCCCCCTCGCCGGGGTTCAGCGACGCTCAGCTCGCCGGCTTCGGACAGCAGATGGATCAGGTCATGTATCCGCTCCTGGCCGGTGCCTTCGGCCCGCCGACGGACATCGACGGCAACGGCCACGTCGTCGTGCTCCTGAGCGCCGCCGTCAACGGGATCACCCCGGATTCGACCTGTCAGACGCAAGGTTACGTCACCGGCTTCTTCGACGGGGTGGACTTCACCGCCGACCCGCACTCCAACGGCGGTGAGATCTTCTATGCGATCGTGCCCGACCCAAACGGAACCGTAAGCTGCGCCCATACCGTCGGCGAGGTCGAGTCTCTGATGCCGGCGGTGTTCCTGCACGAGGTGCAGCACATGATCTCGTTCGGCCAGCATGCCCTGATCCACCACGGGCAGTCGGAGGAGGGGTGGCTGGACGAGGGCCTGAGCCTGGCGGCCGAGGAGCTGGGCTCGCAATACTACGAGACCAAGTATCCGCCGCCATCGGGACGGACCAACAGCGGCCAGCTCTTTCCCGACTCGGCCGAGGTCTTCATCTCGGACAAGCTGACCAACTCGTACGACTACCTGACCCGTCCCGACACGGTCTCGCTCACCCTCCACTCGGACGCCGACCTGGGGCTCGACTGGCGGGCCGGCGATTGGCTGCTGATGCGCTACGTGGGCGACCAGTGGGGCCAAAGCATCTTCCGGACGCTCGACGAGAGCGCCTTGACCGGTCGGGCGAACCTCGAGGCCGCCACCGGCGAGTCGCTCGCCACCCTGCTCGGCCACTTCGGCGTCGCGCTCTACACCGACAGCCTGCCGGGCGTGCCTCGCGACTCGATTCCCCCGCAGTATCGATTCAAGTCCAGGAACCTGCGGCAACTCTATCAGCAGGTCTACAACGTCCTCGGCCCGCTCTACGGCATCCCGAGTCCCTTCCCGGTCACGGTGTATTCGTTCACCCCGAACGGCGGCGAGGTGGGGTCGCTGGTTCCGGGGTCGGAGGATTTCTACGGGTTGACGACCCAGACCGGGGCGGCGCCCGTGACGATCCAGTTCGCCGCATCGGGCACGACGCCGCTTCCGGCGGCGCTCCGTCCCCAGGTGTCGATCTTCAGGGTCCAGTAGCCGGGGCGGCGGGAACCCGGAGCGTCGAAGAGCCTCGCCCGCCAGGGCTGCGATCGGCCTGGCGGGCGAGGCTCCGTTCCTCACGTCGAAGCGGTCCGGCCGGGGGGTCAGCGACCCCGCACCATCAGGCCGAGATGCTCACCGGGCGACACCTCGACGGTGCCGGAGCCCAAATCGAAGCCGTCCTTCGGGTGGATGAAGAACTGGATCTCGGAGCGATCGAGCGACAGCCAGTCGGGCACGGTGAAGGTCGCGATCCCGAGGGCGGGAACCTTGCCGAGACGGATGTCCTCCTCGCCCCGCTGGGCGTAGACGGTCACGGAGTCCTTCTGATCGTTCTGAACGGTCACGGTGGCGCGGGTACTGGACTGCTGAGGTGGCGAGGCGTAGGCCAGCGCCGGGCTCAGGGCCAACATCGCGGCCGCGAGAGTGAGTTGAGTGCGCATGGGAGCTCTCCCTGGAGCGATTCGCTCCGTTTCCTGGTGATTCGGAGCCACCCCAACACTTCGCGGGCAACCCCGGCGGCGCCCGTCCGGCGGTGCCGCCTGCTACCAGGGTATCACTCCCGACCTTACACCAGCATTTAACGCGGGCAGACTCAACGGCCGGCCTTCGTCAGCTCCTTCTCCACGGCACCGGCGATCTTGCGCTCGAGCGTGCCGGCCGAGGTGCACGGCATCAGGTCGTTCCGCCCGTTGGCAACGTCCTCCGCCTGCGCGGAAACCAGGGTGTAGAGGCGGGCGGTGCCGGAGGTGGACCCCGGCTCGACGAAGCTCACCAGCGACAGATAGACGGCGTAGGTGTCGGCGTTGGGCCCCGTGATCCCGTCGCCGCACCGGAGGTAGCTCGACAGCGGGGCCTTGCCGAGTCGCCGGAAGACCTTGATCTGGGGGCTGCCCATCTGGCGCGAGGCCGGGTCCTCGAACGCTACCTTGACCCCCAATCCCTCGAGCGCCGGTTTGAGCGCGGTCCAGACCGAGTCGACCGGCGCCGCGACGTCGGTCGGCTCGATCTGGGTCAGCCGCTCCCGCATCCTGAGCAGCACGTCCGCGCTCACGAACCGGGAGACCCATCCTCCACTGCTGGAGGGAATCCGGCTCGGATCCTGGGCCCAGAGGTTGGACGCCGCCGCGATCAGTACCAGGAGCGCCAACGGACTCCAGTGGCGCGGTCCAGAGATACGCATCTTGCCTCCTCCGGGTCAGGGTCTCCGGGCGACCGGGCTTATCGTCCCGGCGGCCGCTTGGCGCGCACCGGGAACGGCGGCGGTGGCGGCGTGTTCACGGGGTGCTCGGTCACCAGCTCGAGGGCCTTGGCGACGCCCCGTTCCAACTGGGGATCCCGGCCGGCCGCCACCGACTTGGCGTCCATCAGGACCTCGATGTCGGGCGGCACGCCCTCGTTCTCGGCGGTCCAGCCGCGGGGATTGTAGACCGCGCTGCATGGCGAGGTGAGAGCGCCGCCATCCATGAGCGGGTACGGAACGCAGGCCGCCACCAACCCACCCCAGGTCCGGGTCCCGATCAGCGGCCCGATCCCAAGCTCGTGGAACACCCAAGGGAAGAAGTCGCCGCCCGAGCCTGCCATCATGTTGGTAAGCAGGACCTTCGGCCCCAGCACTCCGGCGATCGGCAGGTGGAACGGCTTCCCGCCGGGAGCGTCGTTGGTGACGCCACCCACCAACTTCCGGCTCATGTAGTCAACCATGTAATCGTCGAGCAGGCCGCCGCCGTTGAACCGCTCGTCGATCACCGCGCCCTCCTTGTCCTGCTGGGCGAAGAAGTAGCGGTTGAAGGACACGTAGCCACCGCCGCCCGTATTGGGCACCCACACGTACGCCAGCCGCCCGTGGGAGAGCGAGTCGACCGCCCGCCGGTTGTCCTCGACCCAGGCCCGCTGCCGGAGGCCGACGTCGCTCCGGATCGGCACGACGGTGACGGTCCAGGCGCCGTCGGTGGACGGCCGGGTGTTCAAGGTGAGCACCGTCTGGCGGCCCGCGGTGCCGTCCAGCAGGCGCCAGGGCGTCTCCGGGGCGCGGAGATCGCGCCCGTCGATGGCCAGGAGATAGTTCCCCTCGGCGACCCGCAGTCCGGGCGCGTCGAGCGGGGCGGCCAGATCCGGATTCCAGCTCTCGCCGGTGAGGATCCGAGTAATCCGCCAGAAGCCCCCCTCGGGCCGGAGATCGGCACCGAGCATGCCGACCCGGGTACTGTCGACATCGGGCATGTCGCCACCAAAGACGAAGCTGTGCCCGACCGACAGCTCACCCCCGACCTGATCGAACACGTAGTTGAGGTCCGTCCGGTGGCGGACGTACGGCACCAGGGGCCGGTAGCGCTCCCGCACGGCGTTCCAGTCGGCGCCGTGGGTGTTGGGGTCGTAAAAGAAATCGCGCTCCATCCGCCACGCCTCGTCGAACATCTGCTGCCACTCGTCCGCCGGGACGATGTGCGCCCGAAGCGCCACGGTGAGCCCTCCGCTGCCGGGTTTGGGCGGTGCGTCGGTCCCCACCACGCTCCAGCCGCGCCCCACCTGGGCCAGCAGCTTCTTGCCGTCGGCCGAGACCGCCACGTTCCGGACCCCGGCCAGGAAGGGCTCCGCCTTCCGCTTGCTCAGATCGTAGCGGTGGAGCGTGGCCCCGGGCTGATTCTCGACCTGCTCGCTCACGAAGAGCACGCCGGACGGGCCGGCGGCCAGATCGTCGTACTCCCGGACCGGCATCTGCAGCGGGAGGATCCGCCGGTCCATGCCGGCGAAGTCGATCCGCACGGTCACCGAATCCTTGGTGCCTTGGCGGGCCGAGTCCGGCTTCCCGGCCGGCGCGGTCGGCCGACCGGCCTCCTCGTCGCTCTCGGGCGGGAACGGGGTGGAGTCGCTCGCCTGCAGCAATGCGAGGTACGCGCCGCGGGTGACGTGTCGGTCGATCCCGCTGATGTTGGCCCACCCACTGGCGAGCCCCAAGTCGGTGCTGGCCAGGAAATAGAGCCAACGGCCGTTCCGGTCCCAGACCGGATTCCCGGCGTCGGCCATGCCGTCGGTGATCGGGTGGGTCGTGCCGTCGGCCAGGGACCAGACCACGATCCGGCGAAAGCGGTTGCCGAAGAGCTTCGCGTAGGCGAGCCACTTGGAGTCGGGCGACCAGACCGGTGCGATCCCGGCGTGGTTCCAGAGCGCGCCGTCGACGTCGGCGGTGGTCATCCGGCCGGTCGCGACCTCGATTACCCGGATCCGGGCGTGGTCGTCCACGAAGGCAATCCGCGATCCGTCCGGCGACCAGGCCGAGGTGTAGGCGAACTTGGCGTCACCGATCGAGAGCGCCCGGGGGGTCTCCAAGCCGTCCTGGTCACCGATCATCAGCCGGTAGCCCGAGCCGTCGTCGGAGAACCAGGCGACCTGCTTGCCGTCCGGCGACCAGACCGGGGTGCGATCGTCGGCGCCGGAGCTCCGGGTCAAGTTGCGGCTGTCGCCCTTGTCGACCGGGACGGTGAAGATCTCGCCCCGAGCCTGAAAGAGCGCCCGCTTGCCGGTCGGCGACAGCGAGGCCGCCGCGATCGACCGGGACACGTCGTCCCACCGCGGCATCGCCCAGGGGAAATCGCCCCGGACCGTGATGTCGATTTTGCGGGTCGTGCCGTTCGCCGGATCGACCAGCTGGAGCCAGCCGTTTTGCTCGATGATCAAGTCGCCCGCCCCGGCGGCGAGCGACTTGACGTCGGCGTCGTTGAAGTGGGTTACCTGCCGGACGGCGCCGCCGGCCACGTCGTAGGCCCACACGTTCGTGGCGAAGTCGCGGTCGGAGAGGAAGAAGATGGTGTTGCCGACCCAGACCGGCTGGGTGTCGGTGGTTCGTTCGTTGGGGAGCCGGACCTCGTCGAGCGTCGCCGGGGTGAGAATGGTGAGAGGTGTATTCTGGCCGCCCCGGTAGTTACGCCACTCCACGTCCCACCGGGAGGCGCGATCGTAGACGATTCGCCGCCCGTCGGGCGCGAAGCTCCCACGATAGGCCATCGGTGCCGGCACCAGGGTCGGTACGCCGCCCTCGGCGGGCATGGTCCAAAGGCGCATGTAGGGAATCGGCGCCGTCCCTCGCTGGGAGGCGATCAGGACCGACTTCCCATCGGGCGTCCAGCCCCGGGCCTCGTCACTGAGCGGATGCCAGGTCAGCCGCCGAGGTTCGCCGCCCGCCGCCGAGACGAGGTAGACGTCCTCGTTGCCGCTCCGGTTGGAGGTGAAAGCGACCCACTTGCCATCAGGAGAGAGGAAGGGATTGCTCTCCACCGCGGGCGTGCTGGTGAGCCGGCGAGCCTCGCCGCCCGTCCGGTTGGCGATCCAGAGGTCGCCGCCGTACTCGAAGGCGATCCGGTCGGCGCTGATGGTTGGCTGCCGGAGCAGCCGGGTTCCTTGCCCCAGGGCCAGCGACGGGAGGCCGGCAACGGCCAGACTCGCCAGCGTGAAAAAGGTGGTCCGCATACGTCGACCCCTTCGTTGGATCCGAAAGTGTGCACGAAGTCCCAATATACGGTGCCGGCCGAACGATCGATTCACTGCCCCTGCCGGGGCCCCCACCGGGGGCTACATTGGTCGCACGTCACCCCGAAGAAAGGACCCCGCCTTGAGCTGGGAATCCGAAATCGACGAGCTGCGCCGCCGGATCGAGTTGGCCCGGCAGATGGGGGGAGACGCCAAGGTGGCCAAGCAGCACGCCGCCGGTCGTCTCACGGTTCGGGAACGGATCGAGCGGCTGGTCGATCCAGGCTCTTTTCACGAGCTCGGGGCGCTGGCCGGCCGGGGAGGCTACGACGAGGGCGGCGCGCTCACCGAATTCACCCCAACCAATCTGGTGATGGGCCGGGCCCGGATTGACGGGCGGCCGACGGTGATCTCAGGAGACGATTTCACCGTTCGGGGCGGCGCGGCCGACGCCTCCATTTGGCAGAAGCAGGCGATGGCCGAGCAGATGGCGCGTGAGCTCCGGCTCCCGATCGTCCGGCTCTTGGACGGCACCGGTGGGGGGGGCAGCGTCAAGACGCTCGAGATCGAGGGCCGGACCTACGTGCCGGAGATGCCCGGCTGGGAGCACGTCGTGGCCAACCTGGCCACGGTCCCGGTCGTGGCGCTGGGGCTCGGTCCGGTAGCCGGCCTGGGGGCGGCCCGGCTGGTCTCGAGCCACTTCTCCGTGATGGTCCGCGACGTGGCCCAGGTGTTCGTCGCCGGGCCGCCGGTAGTGGCCCGGGCGGGCCGGAGGGTAGAGAAGGAGGAACTGGGCGGGGCCGAGATCCACGGCCGGAACGGCACCGTCGATGCCGTGGTCGAGACCGAGGACGCGGCCTTCGGTCTGGCGAAACGTTTCCTGGGGTATCTCCCGTCCAGTGGGTATGACCTTCCCGCTCGGATTCCGCCGGACGACGATCCGGACCGCCGCGAGGACTGGCTGATCTCGGCCATCCCCCGCGACCGACGCCGCGGCTATCAGAGTCGACCGATCATCGAGGCCATCGCGGACCGGGGCTCCTTTCTGGAGCTCGGGGCCGGATGGGGTCGGAGCGCCGTGACCGGGTTGGCCCGCCTGGACGGCTGGCCGGTCGCGATTCTAGCCGGCGATCCACACCACTACGGCGGCGGTTGGACCGCCGATGCGGCCCACAAGGTGGTCCGGTTCGTCGACCTAGCCGACACCTTCCACCTCCCGGTAGTTCACCTGGTGGACCAGCCGGGCTTCGTGATCGGGCGTCACGCCGAGGAGGAGAGCACGATCCGGCACGGGGCGCGGGCCCTGGCGGCGATCTATCAGGCCCGGGTGCCGTGGTGCTCGGTGATCCTCCGCCGGGCCTTCGGCGTGGCGGGGGCGGCCCACCTGAACGCCTCGCGCTTCAAGTGGCGGTTCGCCTGGCCATCGGGTGACTGGGGGTCCCTACCCATCGAGGGCGGGGTCGAGGCCGCCTACAAGGCCCAGATCGAGGCCGCCCCCGACCCTGACGCCGAGCGCCGCCGGATCGAGGCGCTGTTGGACCAAGTCCGGTCGCCGTTCCGGACCGCCGAGGCGTTCCTGATCGAAGAGATCGTCGACCCGCGAGACACCCGCCGTCTCGTGGTGGAGTTCGCCAACCTCGCGGCTCCGCTCCGCGAACCGGGCCCCTCCCGGTGGGGCTACCGCCCGTGACGGGACGGCGGCCCGCCGGTTTCGACCGCTCTCTCGTCGAAGGACCGATTTTGCCGGCGGTGTGGAAGATCGCCTGGCCCACCATGCTCCAGAACATGATCGGCGGGCTCCAAGGCATCGTCGATCACGCCATGGTCGGGCATTTCGTCGGATTCACCGGCAACGCCGCGATCGGGGTCAGCTGGCAGATCTTCCTGGTGGTGGTGGTGTTCATCTCGTCGCTCTACACCGGGATGAGCGTGATGGTGTCCCGCTTCGCCGGCCAGGGCGACTCGGACAAGGTGAACCGAACCGTCTACCAAGCCTTCCTGACCTCGGTCATTCTGTCCCTCGGTGTGCTCGCGCCTCTCGGGTACCTGGCCTCGCCCTGGCTCCTCGATCTGGTGAACGCCACGGCCGCCGTGAAGGCGGAAGCGCTTCCGTATCTCCGGATCATGTTCCTGTTCAGCTTCGGCATGATGGTGTTCTTCATGCTGGGCGGCGCCCTTCGCTCGGCCGGCGACCCCAAGACGCCGCTCCGCTTCGGGATCGTCGTCACGGTGCTGAACATCATCTTCAACGTCATCCTGATCCGCGGGCTCGGCCCGATTCCGGCCTTCGGGACCGCCGGGGCGGCGATCGGCACGGTGCTGGCGACCGGCGGCACCAGCCTGGTGGCGCTCGTGATGCTCCGCCGCGGCACCTGGGTGGTGTCTTTCCCGAAGGGACTCGGACTGCGATTGGACTGGACCGTGATCCGGTCGCTCTTTCGATTCGGGTTGCCGTCAGGGGTGCAAGGCGTGGCGATGAACGTGGCCGGCGTGCTGCTGCTTCGTTTCGTCGGCTCGCTGGACCTCTCGGCCCAGGCGCAGGCAGCCTACGCGATAGGTTACGGCGAGCTCTTCTCCTTCATCACCTGGACGTCGATCGGCCTGATGGGGGCCACCGCCACGGTCGTGGGGCAGAACCTGGGCGCCGGTCAGCGCGAGCGGGCGATCCAGGCCGTCCACGGCGCGGCCCGGATCGGCTTGGGTCTGGCGAGCCTGATCGGCCTGCTCTTCCTGTTCGTTCCGCGCGGGCTGCTCGCCTTCTTCGGGATGACCGACCCCGCGGTGGTGGAGATCGGCGTACAGCTGCTCCGTTTCCTGAGCGTCTCGGGCCTCTTCATCACGGTGGCCCTCAACTATACGGGCGGGCTCCAGGGGTCGGGGGACACCCGGAGCCCACTCTACATATCCATCGTCTCGCAGATCGTCATCCCGCTGGGGATCTGCGCCGCCCTTCAGCAGGCCCGGGGGCTGACGACGACCGGAATCTGGATCGCGATCCTCGCGGGCCACGTCACCCGCTGCCTCCTGAGCGTGCTCCGTTTCCGCCAGGGGAAGTGGCGCAGCATCGTGGTCGACATCGAGCCCGCTCGGTCCTGAGCGGAACCGAATTAGGGCGTTGCGGTCGACGTTTTGGGAGCTGCGGCGTGGAGATCCGCGGCAAACGCCCGCACGGCGGCGCGCAGGTCATCCCAATCGGTGTAGACGTAGTCGCGCGACGTGTCGGTACCGCCACCGGTCTTGGTCGCGATCCGCTTCATGATGAAGCGCTTGACCCAACCGTACTTGGTGTAGAGGAGTGCGCCAGCGATGTACTTCCGACGGTTCGGACGCCAGCCGGTCTTGACCACGAAGCGCTGGACGATGCCCGCCAGGTCTTTCTGCGACCGGGGGTTGTCTTCCAGGACCGCGAGGCACACCGTGAAGAACGCCGTCGGCATCCCATTGAGTGCGGCGGCATGCTCCCGGACCCAGCGGAAGACGGCCCGCTGGTAGCCCCCCGCGTGAACCGACGCGGCCACGAGCACGGCGTCGTACTCCTCTGGGCGCGGCCCCGGCCCGCTGGATCGGACCTCGACCACGTCGACGCTCTCACCATCCGTCCGGAGGGCCTCGGCCGCCGTGGCGACGACCGTGGCCGTGTGTCCGTCGGTCGTCCCGAAGACAAACAGGATGCGCGACATGGGGGAGCCTCCTCCCGCTTTTGACCCACCGTATCGCCCGATCCGTGACGGACGGAGGAATTCCCCGTGAGACTTCGTTCACGGACCGGTTGCCGTGGCGCCGCGGGGGCAGCAACTTCCTGGCTCCGATAGACGCCGGCCCACCTCTGATCCGGATCACGCCCACGTGACTACTCGACGGGACTTCCTTCGCTCCCGCGCCTCGCTTCGCATCCTCTTCCTGGGTGGAACGGGATTCATCGGGCCGCACATGGTCAACGCGGCCCTGGCGCGCGGGCACGTGCCCACCCTCTTCAATCGGGGGCGGACCCATCCGCACCTCTTCCCGAACGTCGAGAAGCTGGTGGGCGACCGGGACGGGGGGCTGGCACCGCTCGAAGGCCGGACGTGGGACGCGGTCATCGACACGTCGGGCTTCGTGCCGAGGGTGGTGCGTGATTCGGCTCAGCTGCTGAAGGGCAACGCGCGGCAGTACCTGTTCATCTCGACCGGCGACGTCTACGCCGACTTCAGCATCGAGCATCTGGACGAGGACGCGCCCAAGGCGACCTTGCCCGATCCCAAGTCGGAAGACGTGTCCAAGTACTACGGGCCGCTGAAGGCGCTCTGCGAGCGAGAGGTGGAGGCCGCCTTTCCCGGACACACCACGATCGTGCGCCCAGGTTGGATCGTGGGGCCGGGCGACAACCTCAACCTGTTCACCTACTGGCCGGTCCGGATCGATCGGGGCGGGGAGGTGCTTGCCCCCGGCGACCCGACCGACCCGGTGCAGGTGATCGACGCTCGCGACATGGGTGAATGGATCATTCGGATGCTCGAAGAGGGCACCACCGGGCCGTTCAACGCGTTCGGGCCGGCCGCGACGCTGTCGATCGCGGAGATGCTCTATGGGATGCGAGCGGTGACCGGCGGCGAGGTCCGGTTCACCTGGGTCAGCACCGACTTCCTGCTCGAGCGGAAGATCCAGCCCTGGCGGGACATTCCGATCTGGTATCCCCCGATCGGCGACCACAAGGGGAACGGCCTGATCAGCCCGGCCCGGGCCATCAAGGCGGGGTTGACCTACCGGCCGCTGGCGGTGACCACCCGTGACACGCTCAACTGGTTCAAGTCGCTGGGCCAGCCGTGGGACGGCGGCAAGGGGCGGCGCCCCGGCATCTCGGGGAAGCGGGAAGCCGAGCTGCTGGCCGAGTGGCATTCGCAGCACGGCTGAGGGTCGAGCCGTCCGGTCGGGAAGGGGCCGGACGGCTTCTCAGACCCGCACGACCGCGCCTCCCGTCCGCGCCGAGCGATAGAGGGCCGCGATCGCTCGGAGATTGGCGGCCGCTTCGGCGGCCGGATAGCGCACCGGCCGGTCGAGGAGCACCGCGTCGGCGAAGTCTTCCACCATGAGGCGGTACTGGTCCGCGCCGTCGATCGGATGGCGCACCGTCGGGCTCCGTCCGTGGGTCTCGACGATCTCGACCGGTTCGGTCCCCGGCAGGAACGCCGACTCGATCGTGAGCGCGCCGGCGGTGCCGGCCACCTCGCAATGCTCGCGGCGCTCCATCGAGAGCGCGCAGTCGAGCTGCGCCACGACGTCGTTCTCGAAGCGGAGCGTGCCGGCCAGCTCCAGGTCCACGCCGCTCGGTCCAAACCGGGCGAACGCCTGCGCCTCCACCGGCTCGCCACCCACCACCGTCCGGCTCACGTTGACGCAGTAGCACCCCACGTCCATCAGGGCGCCACCGCCCAGCTCCCGGCTTAGCCGGATGTTGTCGGGCCGGGTCAGGCGGAAGGTGAACGCGCTCCGGACGACTCGGAGCTCGCCGATGGCGCCGTCCCGGACCAGGCCGGAGGCCCGCCCGATCCGCGGATGGAAGCGGTACATGAAGGCTTCCATCAGCTTGACACCGGCGCCGCGGGCGGCGGCCGCCATCTCCCCGCATTCGGCGGCGTCGAGAGCGAGCGGCTTCTCACAGAGCACGTGCTTGCCGCGCTCGGCCGCCTTGATTGCCCATTCCCGGTGCAGGCTGTTCGGCAGCGGGATATAGACGGCCTCGATCTCGGAGTCGTCGAGCAGCGCCTCGTAGCTCCCGAAATGCCGCGGGATCCCGTGGCACGCCGCGAACTCGGCGGCAACGGCCGGGTCGCGACTCGCCACCGCGACCAGCGCGCCGTTCCGGGAGGCCTGGATGGCCGGGTTCACCGCGGCCCGGCCGATGTTGGCGGTGCTGATCACACCCCAGCGAAGCTTGCGTTCCGACACGATGAGTCGACTCCTGCGCCGCCGGGCGACGCGGTCAGAAGGGACTGGTCTGGAGGCTCGCACCGAGCTCCGGACCGAGCGGCAGGTCCACCCAGCGTCGCTCGCGATGGGACAACGCGACCGCGTTGATCACCTCTTGCACCCGGGCGCTCTGGGCAAAGTTCCCTTCGTTCGCCGGCCCGCCCGCGACGATCTCCTCGCAGAAGTTGTGGACCAGATTGCCGTAGAAGGCGGCACCCCAGCTGTCGTCGGGGGTATACCCTGGTGGAAAGTAGCGGGCCGGGATCTCGCGGCGGACGAACTCCACCGCATCGGCGGTGGCGGTATCAATGGTCTGGATGACGCCGAACTCCTCGACCAGCCGCACCTTGATCGCGCCCCGCGAACCGAAGATCCTGGTTTCGATCCCGGGATAATTGCCGATCGTGACATAGCTCGACTGCATCGAGAAGATGGCGCCGTTGGCGGCCTCCGCCATGAACATATCGGCGTCGTCGATGTTGATCCGCGCACGCTCGGTGTCGAGGTTGGTCCGCCGCCGTGACTTCACCAAGTTGGCCAGGAGCCCGACCACCTGGGTCAGATCGCTCCCCACCATCTCCAGGCCGATGTCGATGGTCGGCGCGCCGTACCCTTCGAGCGCCGAGACGGTGATCCCCTCCCGAGAGAGGTCGGTCCCCCAAGGCGGCTCGGCCTCGGGACGTACCTTGTGAATCCGCTTGTCCATCGGGTTGTCGGGATCGAGCCACTGCGAGTTCTGCTCATAGCCGTTGAACACGAATGGATCGCCCACGAAGCCTTCTCGGATCAGGTCGAAGGCATACCTCATGGCGGGGGCATAGCGAAAGGTGAGCCCGACCTTGGTCTTGAGTCCCCGAGACTCGGCCAGGCTGTGCGCCCGCCACACCTCGCGGAAGTCGTGGCAGACGGGCTTTTCGACCAGACAGTGCTTGCCGGCGTCCAGGGTCGCGAACACCAGCTCCTGATGGTCGCCCCGGGTCACGATGTCGATCACGTCGAGGTCCCGGCGGGCCACGACCTCGAGCGCGTCGGTCGCTACCTCGGGCACGTCGAACTCGGCCGCCCGCTGCTCGGCGAGATCACGGTCGCGGTCGCAGACGACGACCAGCTCCGCCAGCGGCGAGCGACGAAAGCCGGGAAGGTGCGCGGTCCGGGACCAGCGGCCAGCGCCGATCACGCCGACCCGAAGGGGTGGGGTCATGGAGCCTCGAGGGTGGGAAGCGGATCCGGCGTCCGCCCGGCGCCGACTCCTCGCGCGTGGCCGGGCCGGAGTCTCGGATCGAGCGCGTCGTTGAGCCCGTCGCCGATGAAGTTGACGGCCAGGACCACCAGCAGGATGGCCAGGCCGGGAAAGATCGTGAGCCATGGTTTGGACGCCATGGTGGCTTGGGCATCCATCAGCATGTTGCCCCAGGTCGGAGTCGGCGGCTGAACCCCCAATCCCAGGAAGCTGAGCGACGACTCGATCATGATCGCGTTGCCGACGCCGAGCGTCGCCCCGACCACGAGAGGGCCGATGGTGTTGGGTACCAGATGGCAGAGCAACAGACGGAGGTTGGTGGCACCGAGCCCCCGGGCGGCTTCCACGAAGGCGCGCTCCCGGAGCGAGAGCACCTCGGCCCGGACGACCCGGGCCGTCGCCATCCAGCTCAACCCGCCGATGATCAAGACCATCGACCCGATCGCGGCCCTCGAGTAGGCGCTGAGGACGATGAGGAGCGGTAGGGTGGGAATGGCGTAGGCGACGTCGGTCATCCGCATCAGCAGGTTGTCGAGCCGCCGGCCGTAGAGGCCGGCCGCCGCGCCGACCGCCGTACCGACGAGGGTGCCCGTCAAGGCGGCGAGGAGCCCGATCAGGATCGAGACCCGGCCGCCGTAGAGGACTCGGGCAAGGACGTCGCGGCCCAGGTCGTCGGTGCCCATCCAGTGACCCGGCCCCGGAGCCAGCCGTAGGGCGTCCAGGTCGATGGCGTCCAGTGGATATGGGGCGAGGAGCGGGGCGGCGAAACACACCGCCGCGATCACCGCCACCACGGCCAGCGACACCGTGGCCAGCCGATGGCGCGCCAACCGGGCCCCGAACCCGCTCAGCCGCTCAGCCATACCGGATCCGGGGGTCCAGCACCCCGTAAAGCAGATCGGCCAGGAGATTGAACCCGATCACGGCCAGCGACCCGAGCAGCAGAATGCCCATGAGCAAGGGATAGTCCCGGGCGAACATCGCCTGGACGAACAGCCGGCCGATCCCGGGCCAGGCGAAGATCGTCTCGGTGATGACCGCCCCGGAAAAGAGGTCCGCCACGTTGAGCGCCATCACCGAGATCACCGGCACCACGGCGTTCCGGACCGCGTGCACCCCGATCACCCGCCGCTCCGCGAGGCCCTTGGCCCGAGCGGTCGTAACATAGTCCGCGCGACTGGTCCCGAGCAGGCTGGATCGGAGATACCGGGACCACGCCGCGATGTAGCGGGTGGAGAGCACCAGGGCCGGCAGGAAGAGGTGGAGGAGATGATCGCCCAGCGAGGCCGCGCCGACCGTGTGGGTTCCCGCCACCGGAAGCCAGGCCAGGCGCACCGCGAACACCAACTGCAAGACGAGGCCGAGCCAGAACACCGGCATGGCGATCCCGAGGAAGGACGCGCCGGTCGTGAGAAAGTCGACCACGCTGTACGGCCGAAGCGCGCTGTAGAGGCCGAGCCCGAAGGCCACGATCGCCGCCACGATGAAGGCCGCCGCCATCAGCTCGAGGGTGGCCGGCAACCGCTCGCCGATCATGGCGACCACCGGTCGGGTGGTGGAGAAGCTGATGCCGAGGTCGCCCTGGACCGCGGCGCTCAGCCAGCGTGCGTACTGGACGGGCACCGGCAGATCGACCCCCAACCGGTGACGATACGCCTCGATCACGGCCGGATCGATGAACCGGCCGCTCGCGACCAGGCTGCCTTCGGGACCGCCCGGCGCGGCCTGGATCACGGCGAACACCACGATCGAGATGCCGAAGAGGAGCGGCACCAGCTGGAGCAGGCGGCGGCGGAGGTAGGCGGCCATCGAACTAGGGCGCGAGCGTCCACTGGTAGAGGTTCCAGAAGCTCCCGAAGTTGGTACCGCTCCCCCGGAAGTTCACCACCCGATCGCTCACCACCTCCGGGACCACGTTGTAGTAGAGGGGAAGGGTCCGCGCGGTTTCGGCCAGCCGTTCCTGGGCCCGATCGAGCGCCCGCTTCCGATCCGCGGTCGACAGCGTGCGATCCGAAGCCTTCAGCCACCGATCGAGCTCGGGATCGCAGAAGCCGGTCATGTTGTTGGCGCCGTCGCAGGCGTAGAGGCCGGTCAGGCTCGGGTCGGCCGGCAGGAACCAGGCGCTCACGACCGCCTCCCACCGGCCACTCCGCCACCGCTCGGTCCAGGCTGCGCTTTCCAGGGTCTCGAGACGGACCGCCACACCGATCGCCTTGAGCTCGGCCTGGATAACTTGGGCCACGGCGATCCGATCGGCCGCTCCCGCCCGGTTCAGGATCGTGAAGGTGAGGCGCTCACCCTGCCGGACCCGCACCCCGTCCGGTCCCGGTATCCAGCCCGCCTCGTCGAGCAGGTGGCGGGCTCGATCGGGATCGAAGGCGACGGCCGGCACCCGATCGTCGTGAAAGAGGCTGGTAGGGTTGATCGGCGAATCGGCCAGATGCACCGTGCCTTCCATCAGCTTGTCGGCGATGGCGGGTCGGTCGATCGCGCGGAAAATCGCCTGACGCACCCGGAGGTCGTCGAAGACCGCGCGACCACGCGGCGTCCGGATGCTCAGGTCCAGGTGCATGACCGAGTTCGAGCTCGTCAACCGCACGTGATACCCGGACAACTGGCGAATCTGGCCGACCTGGGTCGGGAGGATCTGACCGTAGTCGTACTGGCCCGACCGAAGGGCGTTGAGACGGGTGTTGGCATCCGGGATGAACGCCCAGACGACTTGATCGATGGCTGGGAGGTCATGACCTCGCCAGTAGTGCTCGTTTCGCACGACCCTGATGTATTCGCCCGCCTTCCATTCGGCGAACCGGAAGGGGCCGGTACCGACGGTCTCGGGCCCGCGGTTGTACGGCTCGTAGTTGACGATCTGCTCGGTGGTCAGTCGCCCGAGCACGTGCTCCGGTAGGATGGCCTCGAACAGCCCGGCGTAATAGGCGTACGTCCCGCTCCAATGGAAGACGACCGTATGGTCGTCGGGGGTCGAGCACCGCTCGATGCCGAGATACTGCTCGCGGTTGTACGTCTCCGATCCGGGACTGGTGATGAACCTCCAAGTGAAGCACACGTCCCGGGCGGTGAACGGGGCGCCGTCGTGCCAGCTGACGTGCTGACGAAGCGGCCAGGTCACGTCCATGCTCCCGTCGCGATGGACCACCACCAGGCCATTGTCCACCGTGGGAATGGTGGTCGCCAGCACGGGCACGAACTGGTTGTGGTCGTCGGTCGTGACCAGACCCTCGATCATGCTGAAGCTGATGTCCACCAGGTTCTGGCTGGTGAACGGATTCAGGACGTCGATCTCGCGGTCGTAGGCCACCCGAAGGATGTTGTCGTGCCGGGCGACCCGGCCGACGCAGCCGGCGAGCACCAGGCTGGCAAGGAGGGCCCGGCGCCCCACCCGCCGGCGGGTGCCCGGGAAGGAAGCGGCAGAACCCCTCACGCCGCTCCGGTGGCCGGCGGCAACATGCCGACCGTCTCGTTGGAGTGCATCCGTTCGTACAGAAACCGAAGGAACTCGCCCCGCCGGACCTGAGGCAGGCCGGTCCACCCGCTGGCGACCACGGGCTCGCCCCACCAGTACGACCAGATCAGAACCGCCCTCGCCGGCGCCGCGATGAACGCCATCCGATTGGCGACCCAGCCCGCGCCGCCGGTCAAACTGACCTCCGCCAGCCAGTCCAGGACCCGACCGGCCGACCACCCCAGGGCATGGAGGCGCCAAGCGGCCCCGGTCCCGATCCCGGCCCGATACCGGGTGAGAAGCGCCTGAACCCGGTCGTCGTCGTCCTCGACCCAGCCGACCAAGGACAGTCCGTAATCGGCAATGCCTTCGAAGACCGACGAGCTGGCGGTGTTCACGACCGAGAGCAGCACGTCGGCCGGCGCCCGACCGGCGCGAAACGCCGTCTCCCGAAGCTTGAACTGAACGTAGTGGCCGGGATATCCCTCGTGCGCCGCCAGGTGCTTGAGGCCGGGCCGGGTGAGAACGGGGTCGGTGTTGAGCTCGATGCGCCGGTCGAGATAGCTACAGCGAGCGTTGAACGCGACGCCGGAAACGGCGGCCACGCCCATGCCATCGGACGGCGCGGCGGGAATCGGGAGGATCCGGTTGGTCCGCCCCCACGCCTCCCTCAGGAGCTCGCTCAAGACACCGGGGACCTGGTCGGCCGGAACCCGGTGCCGGGCCTCCCACGCGGCGCACTGGGCGTCCAGCGCGCCGGCGTAGCCCATCCCGGAGAGCAGGGACCGAAGCCGGCCCCGGAGCAAATCGACCGCCGATTCGCTGGCCGGCTCGGCTGCCACGCCGAGGAACTCCTGAAGCTGGAGAGCGAAGGGGAGGCCGTGCTCCCGCCACTCGAGGAACGCGAGCGTGGAACGGCACACCTGCTCATAGTATCGGCGTCGGTCGAGCTCGGGGAGCCTCGACGCCGCCGTGGCCAGCTGCCGGAGCTCGTCCGCGGCATCGGCGTACGACCCGAAGGTCACGGCGGGGACCTCACCCGGGGCAGCCAGGTTGAGCACGACGAGCCCGTCGTCGTCGCCACTCTCGGCCCGAGAGAGCGCGTCGACGCCCAGGAGCGCCACCGCGAGCCGGCCGCCGAGGGCCATCGTGTCAGGACTCGGGTTCACCGGTGTCGCCCAAGAGTTCCCCGGCGACGAGCGCCACCGGAAGTGAGCCGTAGCGCAGGAGCCGGTCGTGAAAGGCCTTGGGGCCGAGCGCAGGACCCTGCCGGCCGGACAGGTCGCGCCGGAGGCGGTGGATCGCGTCGGTACCCATCAGGTACATCAGCCCGGTTCCGGGAAAGAGGCTGTTCTTGATCGCCTCGCTCCGGGCCGCCTCCGGAGGCATTCCCGCGTTTCGCTGGTAGAAGCGGGCTGCATCTTCGAGCGTAAACCGGCCCTGGTGGAGGCGGACGTCGACCACCGCCCGAGCGCACATCCGGCGCCGCGTCTGCCGCTCGGCCAAGCGCTCGAGGGGGCTCAGGAATCCCACCTCGTCCATCAGGTCGGTGGCGTAGCAGGCCCACCCTTCGGCCATCGTGCCGCCCGCGAGCATCGCGATTCGTGAGGCCCCGTCGATCGCCGCGACCCGGCCGATCCGCGACGGCGACCGCGCGGCATTCCAATTCTGGAGGTGATGGCCGATCGAGCCGTGGTGGATCACATGGTTGAGCTTGATCATGCTGTCGTTGTTGGCCCGGAGCAGCGCCGTCCGTTGTTCGGCCGCGAAGGCCGGCTCGATCGGCGTCACCAAATACTCGTGTTCCGGCGGCGCTCCGTACGCCGCGGGCGACCGATAGAACAGGAAGTAGAGATCCCGGGCGGCGGCCCGTACCCAGGGGGGGCGAGGCACGAATCGGATCGAGAGGCTCGGCCAGGTGACCAGATCGTGCCTCTCCGCCAGGACGCGGACCTCGTCCCAGAGCTCCCGATACCGGTCGAGGTAGCGGTCCACCGATGGATGGAGGCCGGTCAGCCGCTCCAGGGCCACGCCGGGCGTGGCGGCGCCGAGTCCGGCGGCACCCGCGGCCAGCTGGCTGGTCGCCGAAGCCAGCTCGCCCTCCGCGTAAGCGACGATGGCGTCGGCCGACGGCTCGAGAAAGTGCCCCGAGGCGAGCAAGAGCGCCAAAGCGTCTTCCCCGGAGGCCCAGTCGGTCGTGCGGCGCGAGCCCAGGTCGGCTTCCAGGGCTTGGCGGTGTCGGCCGAACTCGATCCTGGCTCGGTCGGCCGACCGGCGAAGAGCGGGACTCACGATGCCCTCGTCACGGATCAAGCAGTCGATGCCGTCACCCAGCAGCGCGAGCGCCGCCCCACACTCCCGGATGGCCCGGGCGGTCCAATCCCAGGGTGCCTGTCGCACGAGGGTGCGGCCCTCGGTCAAGAATCGGCCGACCGACTCGAGCCGCTCGACCGCGGCCGCCACTCGTTCGGCCAGCGGCGCGAACGGGGTCAGGAACAACGACAGCAGCCCGAAGATCGCCTCGCCGGTGTACCAAGTCGGATTGCCGCGAGGCCCGTGGACCGAGCCCAGCTCCCAACGCTCGATCCGAAGCTGGCCGGTGGCCACGGTTCGGTCGAGCTGGTCCCACCGATCGACCGGCCCCGCGTGGGGGCCGGCAAGGTCGGCCAGCTGGTGTTCGGCCCAGGCCAAGCGGTCGCCGAGCGCGCCGTCGGACGCGTCCGGCAGGCGATGGTCATGATCGTGCCGACCGACGAAGGTGGCGGTGACCGGATTCCAGCGGTAGAACCCGGTCAGGAACCGGTCGATCGGATCGTCGGCGGGTGGGGTCGGCATGGGGGTAACCCAACGGTATCGCCCCGGCGGCGCAGTGGGCAAGCCGGGCCGGGCCGCCCTCCGAGCTCAGATGATCAGGAACTCGACTTGCCTCCGGGCCTGCTACCAGGGTCAAGCAGTCCCCGGGACGCCAGCTGGACGTACGCCATGGCCATGACCCGGCGGTCCTACGGTGGCGTGCCCTGCACCCCGGATCGGAGGGAGCTTCCCGGGGCCAGCCATCGGCTTCGAGCGGCGCCCGTCGATCTCCGTTGGCGCGGGCAAACCGACCGGGCGGCTCCGTGGCCCGGCGGGCGGCTGTCCCCCATATTGCCGGGACCTTCCCCGATCCCGAGGTGTCGATGGCGGAGCGTAGTGCACCGTTGGCGCTGTGTTACGGGACCCGTCCGCAGGTCATCAAGGCGTCGCTCGTGATCGCGGCCCTGGAAGACCGGTACGACCTGGTGACCATCGACACCGGGCAGCACTACGACTACGAGCTCAATGCCCTCCTCTACGAACAGCTCGGCGTCCGACCGCCCGACGTGCTGCTCGGCGTCGGGTCGAGCGACCACGCCCGCCAGACCGCGGCCATCCTCGAGGGAGCCGCCGCCGAGTTCGAGCGTCGAAAGCCGTCGGCCGTGATCGTGATCGGCGACACCAACAGCACGCTGGGTGGGGCCCTGGCCGCGGTCAAGCTGCGGATCCCGGTCGTGCACGTGGAAGCCGGCCTGCGGGCCCGAGACCGGCTCATGCCCGAGGAGATCAACCGCCGGGTGGTCGATGCCGTGGCCGACCTGCTTTGCGCCCCGTCGCGTGCGGCGGAGGCCCGACTGGGCGCGGAATCCGTCGGGGGCCGGATCGTCTTCACCGGAGACGTGGCCCGGGACGTCCTGGAACGGAACCTGAGTCGAGCCCCCGCTCCGGACAATGACGACCGCTTCGTGCTGGCCACCATGCACCGGGCCGAGCTGACCGACGATCGCGATGCGTTGGCGGCGGTGCTGGACGGTCTCAGCGCCATCGACCGCCCGGTCCTGCTGCCTCTACACCCCCGGACCCGCCACACCATCGACGCGAACGGCCTGACCCGGCGCCTCGGCTCGAACCTGCGGCCGCTGGCGCCGTTCGGCTATCTCGAGACGCTGGCGCACATTCGCGATGCCGACCTCGTGATCACCGACTCGGGAGGGGTCCAGCGGGAGGCCTACTGGCTCGGGACGCCGTGCACGACCGTCCGGACCGAAACCGAGTGGAGCGAGACGGTCGCCCTGGGCGCCAACGTGCTGGTGGACCCGCGCACGGCCGCAACGGCGCTGCCCGAACAGGTCCGACGCCGGGGCCGCACCGGACCGCCGGGGGAGGCTGGGTGGAACCGCGAGGCCTACGGATCGGGAGACGCGGCCCTCGCCATCGCGGCGGCCGTCGCCACTATGGTGGACTGACCCGTGGTCCCGCGATGGCCTCGATCTGCGTTCCGGCGATCGCCAGACCCCCACGCGGCTTTAGCCCCAGCGACACGAAGAGCGTCAGCCCGACGAGGCCGACGACGACCGCGGCGGCGAAATAGAGCAGACTGAAGCCGACGATGGTGCCCGATGGCAGACCGGACGCCCCGAGCAGCAGGAGCCAAATGCCCTCCCGGACCCCGAGGCCGGAAAGCGTGATCGGCAGCATCGAGCCGAGGGTGACCAGGGGCACCGCCACCAGCAGGGCGGTCGGTGGAATCGCGAGACCGAGGCTCCGGGCCAGGGTGGCCCAGATCAGGATCATGAGCCCCTGCACCACCATCGCCAGACCCACGGCGGCGAGCACCGTCCCCGGAGCGCGAAGCAGGCTTCGTCCCAACGCGAAGCCGTCGTCGACGATCACGGCCAACCGGCGGCTCCGCCGCGCCACCCGCACGGCGAGCCCACCGACCACCGCCAAGCCGAGGGCACCGGCGGCCAGCCCCAGCGGGTTAACCCGCCACTCCACGGCCCTGCTCAACATCGGCGGCACCCCGCCGGCCACGAGGAGTCCGACCACGGCGTAGATCAGCAGAGCCAGGACCCCGAAAAGGCGATCCACGACGACGCTCACCACCACAGCGCCAGGCTGGCGCGCGCCCCGAGCGGCGGCGGCGGCCCGAACGGCATCCCCGCCGGCCGCCGAGGGAAGTAGCAGGTTGAAGAACGCCGCGATCACGTAGAGCCGGACCAGATAGGCCCAGGGAAGGTCCGGGGCCCGGAGAATCAGCTTCCATCGCCACGCGGCCAGCGCCTGGCTGAGCAGCAGCAGGCCGGCCGAGGTCATGACGCCCAGCAGCACCGCCGGGGTCGGACGGAGGGTGAGGCCGGTTCGATCGATCCGGGTGACGATCAGCCCCAGAAGGGTAAGACCGGCCACGAGGCGGAGGCCGAAGCGCAATCGGCGGCTCACGGCGCGGCCCTCGCACGAGGTCGCCGACGGCCAATCCCGCATGGCGGCCGGGTCAACTGGCCCGTAACTTGCCCGTTCATCGATCGCCCATGGCTCCTTCGCTCCGACGCTCCCTTCACCGGTTCGTACCGGCGCACTTCCACGACCCCTTCGGCCTGGCGGCCCGGCTGATTCGGAGTGGGGACGACGCCGCCCGCTTCGCCATGATGTCGGCGGCGCTGGGCGTCGTGGCCACGCCGGCCGACCTGATCCTGCGACGGTGGGAGCGGGGACTCTACCATCGCGCCTCGCCCCCGACCCGCCCGATGATCCTGGTGTGCGGACCGCCCCGGTCCGGGACCACGTTGATGACCCAGGTGCTCATCCGAAACCTGCCGGTGGCCTTCATCAACAATCTCACCGCCATCTTTCCCAGGTCGCCCCTGACGGCCAACCGGCTGTTCGGCCGGATTCCCCAGAGTCGGGCGGTCGAGTACCACAGCTACTACGGCAAGAGCAGTCGCCTCTCGGGTCCCAACGACGCCCTGCATCTCTGGGACCGTTGGCTCGGCGCCGATCGGACCACGATTCCGGAGGCCCTCGGTGCGCCGGCGGCCGACGCCATGCGCCGCTTCTTCGGCGCCTTCGAGCAGATCTACCGGGCCCCGCTGGTCGCCAAGAACAACAGCTTGAACGCCACCGCGCGTCTGGTCGCCGAGGCCCTGCCGACCGCCCGGTTCATCTGCTTGCGGCGCGATCCGGTCTACCTGGCCCAGTCGCTGCTCCGAGCCCGTCGCGACATTCACGGAGGCGACGAGACCCCGTACGGCCTCGCCGACACCGACGACCCCGATCCGATCGAGAGCGTCTGCCGCCAAGTCGAGTTTCACGAGCGGCTGGCCGAACGGCAGTTGGCCGCAATCGGGCCGGAACGTTTCTGGATCGTCTCGTACGAAGCCTTCTGCGCCGATCCGCTGGCGACCGTCAGACGGGCATCCGTCGACGGGCTCGGCGAGCCGTTCCGGCCGGAGTGGGGTGATCCGAGCCTCCGGGCGTTCGAGGTCGCCAATCGCCGCCGGATCGACCATGAGGCTTTCGAGCGCCTGGAACGGCGGCTTGGCCCCCATCGGGAGCGCGCCGCCCGATGACGGACCCCGGCCGGCCTCCAGCGTCGGGACGGAGGAGCGGGTGGGCGATCGTGCTCCTGGTCGTCCTGGTACTGCTCCCCCGGGTGCTGGCGCTCGCGGCCGATCCCCCGGGCGACCTCGAGCCGAACTGGGTCTTCGACGAAGGATGGTGGGCCCACAACGCCCGCAACCTGGTCCTCTTCGGCCACTGGATTCGCGACCAGCATAACCCGGCCCTCTTCCTCACCCCGCTCTACTCCGCCACCCTGGCGCTGATCTATCGGGTGATCGGCGTGGGGCTGACGGAGACCCGCCTGCTCTCCGGGGTGGCCGGCTTCCTGACCTGCCTGGTCCTCTACCTGACGCTCAGGCGCCGGCGGTCGACCGGGCGAGCGCTCGCTCCAGCGCTGGCCCTGGGGTTGAGCTACCCGATGCTGGTCATGAACCGGGTCGGCCTGACCGAATCGTTCCAGCTGCTCTTCATCGTCGGGACCGTGGCCACGGCCCTGGAGGCCCTGGCCCGTCCCCGATGGGCGATCGGGGCCGGTCTCGCCTTCGGCGCCGCGATGCTCTCCAAGCCGTCGGCCCTGGTGATCGGGGTGGTGGTCGCCGCCTTCTGGTGGCTCGAAGCTCGGCGGGGCCCCGATCCGGCACCTGCGCGACGGGCGCTTGGGCTCCTGGCCCGGTTCGGAGCTGGGGCCGCCGTCATGCTGCTTGTCTACCTGGTCCTGGTGACGGTGCCGCACTGGGAGGCGCTCCGAAGCCAGCTCACGGCGACCGTGGCCAACGGCTTTCAGATGAAGGCCGACTTGCTCGGGGCCTCCTACATCGGCCTGGGCGGGTTCGGCCTCCCGGTCAACTGGTTCTTCCGGCGGGCGATCGTGCCGCTGGTCGTGGCGATGTTCTTCCTGAGCGCCCGCCTGACCGGAGCGGCCGGCGACCACCGCGACCCGATCGAGACGTTCTGCTGGCTGTGGGTCGGCATCGGCCTGCTGGTGAGCGCGGGTCTTCATTTCATCCCCAGCAGGCGCTTCTTCTTTCTGCTCCCGCCGTTGGTACTGCTGGCCACCGATGCGGTGCTCACCGGTGGGCTCCGTTGGCCTAACGCTGGCGACCGGCCGTCGCGACGGGGCGGTCTCGCCCTGGGCGGCCTGGTCCTGGGGCTCACCGCGGCGTTCTACGCGCAACCGCACGTGGTGCCCCGGCTGGGACGGGTGCTCACCCGGCTGGGACTCGGCGCCCTCGCGCCGATCGTGCCGCTGGCCGCCTTCGGGTCCGTCGCCCTGGTCGTGGCCGCGGTCCTGGTGCTGAGCTGGCGCCGCCCTCCCCGGCGCGCGCTGATCTTGCCGGCCTGGATCCCGGTGGTGGCCTTCCTGATCAACGATCCTGGTCGTTTCGCCGAGTACGCGGCCCACCCGACCTTCTCGGTGCGGAACGCGGGCCGCGAGATCGCGACGTTGGCGAGCGATTGGCCGCCGGAGGCCCAGGTGATGATCGGCGACGCCGCGGCGACGTTTGCGCTGGGGACCCGGCTGCTGCCCATCTCGCTCTGGCGGGCCGGAGAGAACCTCGACGCGTGGGAACGCTTTCCCTCCGCCTCGTTGCTGAGCACCTGGGTGCCGGGAAACCCGGGGCTCCGGCGGGCCACCGAGCAAGGGTTGATTCTCTGTCGCGACCTGAACGTCTGGCCCAATCGGGCGGGCCGGCCGCGGCTCCGGTTCCAGCTCTTCGTCAAGCCGGACCTCTGCCCGAGCCCGGCCGCGCCGCGGTCAGCGCCGGCGAGCCCCACATCGCCCGCTGCACCAGGCGGGACGGTACCCCGCCGGCCACCGGACACCACTCTACCGGACCCGGATCGACGATCACACAGCCCGTGACGCAGGTGCGCGCCAGCCGCTGAACCGTGTCCATCGCGACCCGCTCGAACTCGGTATCGGCGTAGGCCTCGTTCAGGAAGTCCACCAGGGCGGCCACCTCGTTGGCCACCCCGCGCTCCATCGCGCGGAACCCCTTATAGACCTGGTCGACGAGCTCCGGGGTCGGCGGCGTGGCACCGTGACCGATCCCGATCACGCGTCCCGGCCACCGGGCCCGATCGTGGTGCCCGACCAGGTGGCAACCGTCGACCAGCCGACCGACGCCGGCTCGCTTCATGGGTACGGCGAGGTCGGCGTAGACCGCATGGGCCGCACAAAGGATGGCCAGGTCGGCGCCCTCGAGCGCCTCGGCGAGGTCCGTCGTGAACCGGTCGGCCATCCCGAAACGGAGGAGATTCTGGTCGTCGCCCTTGACGTAGGGATCGTGAATCCGAACCGACACCCCCGCCTCGACCAACTGGCGAGCCAGGACCAGGGTCGGCGAGTTTCGGGTATCCTCGGAGTTGAACCGATAGGCCGCGCCGAGAAGCGCGACCCGTTGTCCCGCCAGGGAGCCGAACGCCCGTTCGGCCATGGTGATGGTCTCGGCCGGCGATTCGTCGTTCACGACCCGGGCCTCCAGAATCAAGCTCGCCTCGGTCGGCCGCCCGCTCTCGATCCAACGCCAATAGAGCAGGATGCCGTCCTTCGGCAGACAGTGGCCGCCCACGCCGACCGTCGGTACCAGGAGGCCACCGCTGGGGACGGCATTGGGGTCGGCGCCCGCCAGGTCGGTCTGATCGAGGCGCTGGTTCACGTCATGGCGCAAGCGATAGAAGTCGATCCCCCGGGCATCGCACCACCGGACCACCTCGGCCGAGAACGCGATCCGGACGTCACGGTAGGCGTTCTCGAGGGTCTTGACGACCTCGGCCGTCAGGCTGTTGGTGACGTGAATGGTCCCGTCCGTCACGATCCGGCGGTAGAGCCGGCGGATCAACTGTGGCGTCGCGGGGCTCAGGCCGCCCGCGATCTTGTCGGCCGCGGCGACGCGATCGACCAGGCGGCCGGGCATGACCCGGTTCGGACTGTTGCCGAGCAGCACGTCGCGACCCTCGATCAGTCCGGCCCGCTCGAAGCGCTCGCGGATCACGGTGCTCATCGACGACGGCGCGAGGGTGGACTCGAAGATCACCAGGGGCACGTTCCCGGCCGGACGCCGGGCCAGCGCGGCCGTGACACGATCGAGCGCCGCATCCAGCGGACCGTAGTCGGGGGCGAGTCCCTTCTTGTCGGTTTGGACCGAGATCAGGACGACGTCGGCGTCGTGCAGATCCTCGAAGTCGTGCGAGGCCTGGAGGAGCCCGGCCTTCACGGCGTCGGCCACGATGGCGTCGAGACCCGGCTCCACTCCGCCGATCGGCGAGCGGCCCCGGTTGATCGCCTCGACCTTCCAGCCGGAGGTCGGCGAGTCACGTTGAATGACGGTCACGGTGGCGGGCTCGGACCGCCCTTCCGTGATCCGGGCGTGCGCCAGCAGGGCGGCCATCGGCATGCCCACGATTCCGGGGCCGACGACGGCGATCTTCCTGACCTCCCAGCGAGTTACCTCGCCGTTGGTGATTTCGAGCGGCATCGTTTCCTCTTCTGTCGAGTCGCCGGCCGGGACCCGGTCCGAACCCGGATCGGAGCCGGCGGTGGAGCCGGGGGAACGTCGATGTACTGGCGGTGCCAAAGCTCCAGGTTGACCAACCCCCAGAGCCGTCGCCCGAAGGCGGCCTCGGTCTTGAACGCCCGGGTCACGGCCGTCGGCGCGAACAGTCCCCGCTCGCGGGCGGCGCGGGAGGTCAGGACGTCGGTGAAGAACTCCCGGCAGGCGCCGCGTGACCAGAGGTGAAGCGGGACCGGGAATCCCATCTTCTCCTTCCGGTCGATGATCGCTTCGGGCAGGATTCCCCGGGCCGCCTTCTTGAGAACGTACTTGAGCTCGCCACCCTTGAACTTCATCTTGGGCGGCATGCTGGTGACCAGCTCGACGATCCGCCGGTCGAGCAGCGGCACCCGGGACTCCAACGACGACGCCATGCTGGCCCGGTCCTCCACGTGGAGGAGCGCCGGGAGGCTGGTCACCATGTCGAAGTGGGTCATCCTGTTGTAGTACGACAGGGTGTCCGGGTGGTTGAAGACGCCCTGAAACCGCCCGAACACCGCCTCCCGTTGGTAGCCGGACCGGAAGTCCCGGGTCGCGAGGCCCAGGATACCGCCGCTCCGGTCGATCAGCCGGAAGTAGCGGCGATCCATCGGCTCGAAGAGATCCTCACGCCAGAACTCGGTCAGCATCGGGACGTACTGGCGCAAGCTGGCCAGGTGGGGCACGATCGACTGGAGGGAGACGATGTGCTCACGCTCCTCGTTGGTCTCGAAGATCGCGCCCTTGAGCGCCTGCTCCAGATAGGCGACCAGGTACCGGGCATAGCCGCCGAAGATCTCGTCGCCGCCCTGACCTCCCAAGCAGACCTTCACCGAGGCTGCCGCCCGCCGTGACACCATGTACTGCGGGAAGAGACCGGGCCCGGCCGCCGGTTCGTCCATCTGGTACACGAGCCGGGGGAGCAGGTCCACGAAGTCGCGCTCGGTGGGCACCACCTGGTGCATCTCGGCGCCGGCGTCGTTCGCGACCAGCCGGGCAAATCGGCGCTCGTCGAACGCCTCGCCCTCGTCGAACGCCCCGGTGAAGGACTGGAGGCGACCCGGAAGCTCGGCCGCGGCCAGCTCCGTGACCAGGCCGGAGTCGAGACCGCCGCTCAGGTACGTTCCGACCGGTACGTCGCTCCGCAGCTGGAGACGGACCGCGTCGCCGAGGAGGCGGCGGAGCTCGGCGACGAAGTACTCCTCGGTGTGATCGTAGTCGATGTCGAAGCGCGGCTCCCAATAGCGCCGCGACGTGGTCCGGCCGGAGGCCGTGCATACCACCTGGACCTCACCGGGCCCCAGCTTCCGAATGCCCCGGAACAGGGTGCCCGATCCGAGCACGAACTGAAAGGTCAGGTAGTCGGCCAAGCTGGCCGGGTCGGTAGCCGCCTCCACCGACGGGTCCGCCAGGAGGGCCTTGATCTCCGAGGCATAGAGCAGCCGGTCGTCGTTCCGGTGGTAGTAGAGGGGCTTGATGCCGAAGGGATCCCGCGCCGCTACGATCCGTCCTTGGGCTCGATCGTGGAGCACGAACGCGAACATGCCGTTCAAACGTTCGACGAAGCCGTCGCCCCACTCGGCATAGGCCTCGAGCAGCACCTCGGTGTCCGAGTTCGTTCGGAAGGTGTGGCCCAGGGCTCGGAGCTCGTCACGAAGCTCCACATAGTTATACACCTCGCCGTTGTAGACGAGGGTCCGATCGCCGTCGGTCATCGGCTGACGCCCGGTGGCCAGGTCGATGATGGCCAGCCGGCGGTGGCAGAGGCCGACGGAACCCTCGACGGCGATGCCGTCGTCGTCCGGCCCCCGATGCCGGAGTCGCTCGCCCATGGCCTCGAGCACCCGGCGATCGACGGGCCGACCGTCGAAGCGCACCATCCCGGCCAGGCCACACATCGCTCAGGCCTCCGCCGGGGCGGTCTCGAGGCCGACCGGGCGGCGGACCCGGAGTCCGCCCCGGCCGATGATCGAGCGCGCGTGGGTGCTCATCGCGACCGGGGTATACCATCGCCCCAGGGTCTCGAGCACGCGGAGGAAGAACTGCTGCTTTCGGTCGGTGCCGAGGTCCATGCCGGGAAAGAAGCGAAGGTCCGGCGCCTGATCGCCGCCGACCAGGTCGAGCGGGTGGAGCAGGAAGCAGGGCTCGGTGCCGGTCAGGCGACAGAGGGCAAGCGCCGACCGGAGGTATCCGATGGCCGCCGCCTCCGAGTACCGGCTCAGGTAGAGGAGGTAGCTCAGGTGGAAGGGCAGTTTGAGGCCGGGGATCGTCGTCACCGGAATCTCGAGCAGGCCCGGGCCGTCGCCGAGCAGCCAAGCGTACGGCTTGACCGGCCGGAGCCCGTCCTGGACCGTTCCAAACAGGGCTGCCCGTTCCGCCCGGGCCGCCCGGGAGAGCTTGGCCGTCGCGAAGTAGTAGGCCCGGGCCAACGGTCCGATGTAGGTCGGTAGGGTGGACGAGTCGAAGAGATAGCCTCGCCGCTGGAGTACCTCGAGCAGGGTGGGGCTCCAGCTGTACCCCGGGCCTCGGAACCCGACCGGTCGTTGGCCCGTGGCCCGGGTCACGGCCTCGTCCGCCCGGGCGATCTCCTCGTCCAGCTGCGCGGCCGAGTACCGGTGCAGCCAGGGCTCGTGCTCGTACGAGTGGTTGCCGACCTCGTGACCGCGGGCCGTAATCGCCGCGAGCGCGCCGGCGTTCTCCGCGCGGTCGGCGTCCACGCCCACCACGAAGAAGGTGATCCGGAGACCGAGGTGGTCGAGGAGATCCAGCACCGGGGGCACGAAGCCGGGCAGGTAGGTCGGACGCCGCTCCCACCCGGCATCGCCGTGGGTCTTGAGATACGACCAGAGGTTGTCGAGATCGAGCGAGACGCTCGCCATCGGGCGGGTCGGCATCGGTGTCACCGGGCGGCCGGCTCGCGGGCCGGCCGAGTCGCGTCGAAGACCGGTCCCAGCTCGTCCAGCTTGCGGCCGGCAAGGCCCACGGTCTCGTTCAGATTGAGGGTGCCGTTCGCGATCTGGGCCGAGTTGACGATCCAGACACCGGGAAGGGAGGTCCGGGTCGGAGGCAGCGCCTCGCGGGTGTACCCCCGGGTGGCCAGCGCGAGCACCTCCCGGACCCGAGAGGTCCGAAACGCGACGATGTCGTCGGGCCGAAGGTCGGGATACATCCGCCGAAGGGCCGCGACGAACTCGGTCCGGACCTCATCGTCGGATCGCCGCCAGAAGGCGTCATCCTGCGTCAGGTATCGCGGGAGATACACCAGCGTGTGGCCCCCGAAGCGGTCCCGATCCACCAAGGCGGTCGTCTCGATCACGGCCGTGAACGGGACCCACGCCTCGGTGATGTTGGTGACGTAAAACCCCGAAAGCGGACGCTTGAGGAGGAGCGACGCACAGACGATGCCCTGGTAGACGACTCGCTCCAGGCGCGACGTCTCCGCGCGGGTGAGGTCGGGGCAGAGCTGGGGGATCTTCGTGGCAGGCATGGTCAGGATCACCTGGTCGAACGCTCGCTCCTCACCGCCCGCGAGCGTCACCCGGGGTCCCGCCCCGTCCGACTGCACCCCCGTCACGGCCGCACCGCAGATGAGCGCCACGCCCTGCTCCTCGAGGCGCTCCCGGAGCCGCCGGAGCACCCGGTCGTAGCCGCCGTCGACGTAGCCGAACTGCTCCCGCTTGAGTCCATTCCGCCGGGCCGCGTACATCCGGGCAACGATCGCCCAGATGAACGCGGCGCTGGCCTGGCGGTAGTTCTCGCCCAGCTTCGCCTTGAGCAGCGGCAGCCAGATCCGGTTCAGCGTGTTCCGGCCCGACCAGCGGCGGAGCCAGTCCACGGCCGGGATGTCCTCGAGCGGACGCCCGTCCGTGATTCGGGAGGCATGGAGGATGGTGAGGCCCAAGCGGGCCTTGTCGACCAGGGACAGCGGGGGGAACCGGAGGAACTCCCACGACGACGACATCGAGTGGAATCGGTCGTCGGTGAAGAAGCCGGTTCGGGTGGTGCCCCAGCGCACCGCGTCGGTCAGGTCGAGCTCGTCTAGGAGCCCGAGGAGCTGCTCGTCGCCCGGGGCGATGACATGATAGAACCGGTCCCAGGTAAAGCCACCGATCTCGGCCGGAGCCGCCAGCCCGCCCGGCGCCGACGCCCCCTCGAGGACGGTCACCCGGTGGCCTCGCTTCCGGAGACCGAGCGCGAGCGTCATGCCGAGCACCCCGCCCCCGACGATCCCGACGTGAGGCGCGGTCACGCCGCCCTCATCGTCGGCGTCGGCGCCGCCGGGCCACCCGGGTTGCTCCTCGGTGACCGGAGCCGGAGCCGGAGCAGCCGGGCCAGGAGCACTAAGTGCCCGCCGATGGTGCGGACGACCTTCATTTTGGAATGGCCCAGCACTCGGACCTCGAGCGTCGTCGGGAATTCGACGATCCGGCGGCCCTGGAGATCGAGCCGCCCCAACGTCTCCGCCACCCCGAGAAAGCCACCGTTCGCGAGTTCGAGCGAGGCGACGCTGGCGCGGCGGTACACCCGGAAGCAGCTGGTGTAGGTGTGGAGCTTCTGGCGCAGGACCCGGCGGTAGAGCCAGGACAGCGATCGGGAGAGCGCCAGCCGCCACCGAGGGACGTTCCGCACCGAGCCCCGGGGGTGGTAGGGCGAGGCGGTGACCAGATCGACACCCGGCTCGAGCAGGGGGATCATCCGGGTCAGCTCGTGGGGGTCGTAGGTGCAGTCGCAATCGATCGAGCAGGCCACGCCCGCGTCGCTGGCCCGAAGGCCGGAAAGAATCGCGGCCGCCACCCCCTGGTTTTCGGGATGACGCACGATGGTGACGTTGTCGCGCTCGCCGAAATTCCGTTCGAGAGCCGCGAAGGTGTCGTCGCGACTGGCGTCGTCGACGAACACGAAACTCACGTCGTAGTCGTCGGCCAGCTCCGTCTCCACGCTGGCCAGGGTGTTCCGGAGGTAGGGAAGGACCAGCTCCTCGTTGTAGCACGGGATCACGACGCTCACCGGCACACGGTCGGTCCGGCGGGGCGGGAGCGCCGCGACGACTGGGGTCGCCGTCGGCCGGGCCGCCGCCGGCACTTGCTCGTCGAGGGAGAGCCCGAGATGCCGGGCGATCGATTGAAATTGGTACCGTCCCAGATACGCGCGGACGAGATCGGGCATCCGGTGCAGGTTGCGGTACTGTCGAATCCGTTGGAAGAGGGGAGCGCCGGTGATCTGGGGCTGCTCCAGGTCCATCTCCCACGTGTGGAAGTACATCACGAACGGCGCCGACTCGGACCGGTCCCACCGCGCCACCGCGCTCCGGATCAGCGGATCGGGCAGCTGCCGGAAGTAATTTCCCCCGGCGATTGGCAGGAACCAGCCGCCCCAGGTCATCGCCGAAGGCGGGAACTCCCAAAGGCTCCGCCCGCCGAATTGGTGGTGATGGGCAACGCGGCGCCAGGGCTCGCGCGCATAGCGACGGAAGAGACACCCGACGCTGGAGTCGTAGGCGTATCCTTCCTCGGCCAGGACGTCGAGCGCCCAGAGATCCTCCGGGCGGAACCAGCCGCGCGGAACCCGATAGCCGTGGATCGGTTGACCGCTCGCCGCCTGGAGCGCCGTCCGAGCCCGGGCCAGATCGTCCCGGAACTCGGCCCGGGTGAGATCCCGGATCCGGCGGTGGTGAAAACCCGAGCTCGCGACCTCATGGCCGCGCTCGGCGACCTCGCGAACCACCTCCGGAGCCCGTTCGGCGATCCACCCGGAGGTGAAGAACGTGGCGGTCACGCCGAACTCGTCCAGGAGGTCGAGCGTGGCCCGTGCCCCACGGAGAACCCGCGTCTCGAACCGATACCACTGGCCCCGCTGGATCAGACGATTGAAAGCCCCAACTTGGAAGTAGTCCTCGAGACCCACCGTCAACAGGTGACGGCGCTGCCCGATCGGGGACATCGATCCTGGCCGCGATCCCGACATGGTGCTCCTCGAAGCGGTGGCTGGCGACCCAGCGCCGAGAACCATCGAACGCACCGGATCCGGCCGATCACCTGTCAAGAATTCTGCCGCCAGAGGTCACGGAAAGTATCGACGCTGACGGAAGCCCCGACGGCGTTTGTTCAACACATTGTCAGCAAATCACTTGAGTAAGTTTGACCGAGACCGTCAGCTGTTCGATATTCGAGCGGTGAGTGCAAGGCTTCGAGCCTGCGGCGTGTCGCAACCCCGCGACGAAAGCACGCCGCACCTTGGCTGCGGAAACCGCCGCTCGGTGGCTGGTGACCCAACATCAAATGGCGGGCTGGGTCGGCCACCGGTACTATCAGGCATGACATTCACCAAGATTCGCTGGCTGGCCTCGACCAGCCTGGCGCTCGCCGCCACCGTCGGCCCATCCGCCCTGCGAGCCCAGATCAGCGGCGATACCGCCTACGTCCGGGCCCACTACACCAAGATCGAGCAGCGAATTCCGATGCGGGACGGGGTCGAGCTGTTCACCACGGTGTTCGTCCCCCGGGACACCAGCCGGCGCTACGCCATGATCCTGACCCGGCGACCGTACAGCGTCGCGCCCTACGGGCCGGATCGCTACCCCAGGTTCCTCGGACCGGCGGTCGGCTTCGAGCGGCGACCCTTCATCTACGTCGCCCAGGACGTTCGCGGCCGGTACCTGTCCGAGGGCACGTTCGTCAACATGACTCCGCACCTCGACCACAAGCGGGGCCCGAGCGACATCGACGAGAGCACGGACACCTGGGACACCATCGACTGGCTGGTCAAGCACGTGCCGCACAACGACGGCCGGGTGGCCCTCTGGGGCATTTCCTACAACGGCTTCTTCGCCGCGGCGGGCATGATCGACGCCCACCCCGCCCTCGTGGCGGCGTCACCCCAGGCGCCCCAGGCCGACTGGTTCGCCGGCGACGATCTCCACCACCACGGCGCCTTTCTGGTAGCCTCCGGCTTCAACTTCTTCTCGTTCTTCGGCCACCCCCGGCCGGCGCCGACGACCCGATCGGGAGGCGGGTTCGAGTTCCCCTCGCCCGACGGCTATCGCTTCTTCCTCGACCTGGGGCCGCTGGCCAATGCCGACGCGAAGTACTTCAAGGGCGGAATCCCGTTCTGGAACGAGCTGATGGACCACGGCACCTACGACGCCTTCTGGAAGGCGCGGAGCATCGTCCCGCACTTGAAGAACATTCGTCCGGCAGTGATGACGGTCGGAGGCTGGTACGACTCGAACAACCTCGCGGGGGCGCTCGCGGTCCATCGTCGGGTCGGCGAAACCACCCCGGGCGGGTCGAACGTGCTGGTCGTGGGTCCGTGGTCCCATGGCCAATGGGCCTATGATGCCGGCACCTCGCTCGGCGACGTGTCGTTCGGGACGGCCACTGGCGCGTTCTTCCGCGACAGCATCGAGGCGCCGTTCTTCACCAGCCGGCTCGAGGGCAGGGACCCCGGACTCCCCGCGGCCTACGTCTTCGAGACCGGCGGCGACCGGTGGCGGACCTTCGACGCCTGGCCGCCCAAGGGCGTCACCCCGAGGTCGCTCTACCTCGGACCGGACGGCGGGCTGGGATTCGCTCCGCCGACCACCACCGGAGGCTCCGACCAGTACGTCAGCGACCCAGCGCGGCCGGTTCCCTACATCGAGGGCCTCGCGACCGACATGACGATCGACTACCAGATCCAGGACCAGCGCTTCGCGTCGCGCCGGCCGGACGTTCTGGTCTACCAGACGGCGCCGCTCGCCGAAGACCTGACCATCGCGGGACCGATCCGGCCGAGCCTCTGGGTCTCGACCAGCGGCACCGACGCCGACTGGGTGGTCAAGTTGATCGACGTCTATCCCGACGACGCGCCCGAGCGGGCGGCCTCCACCGGAACGGGCCCGCTCCGCCCCGGCGATCCGATGGGCGGGTATCAGGAGCTGGTTCGGGGCGACGTGATGCGGGGCAAGTTCCGGGAGAGCCTCGAGAAGCCGGTGCCGTTCCAGCCCGGCCGGGTCACCAAGGTCGAGTTCTCGATGCTGGATGTCCTGCACACCTTCCGGAAGGGTCACCGGATCATGGTGCAGATCCAGAGCTCGTGGTTCCCGCTGATCGATCGGAACCCGCAGACCTTCGTGGACATCTATCACGCCAAGGCGAGCGATTTCAAGGCGGCGACCGAGCGCGTTTATCGAACCCCGGCCGCGCCGTCGCGGATCGAGATCGGGGTCCTGCCCTGACCGGGGAGGCTACCGGAGCAGCTGGGTCAGAGCGACCCCGATGAAGGTGCCGACGGCGTTCCCGAGCGCGCCGCAGAGGATGCCGGGGGTCACCAGCTCGCGCCAGCCGCGGGCGGCGGCGATCGGTCCGGCCGACGCCGACCCCCCGACGCAGGCGTTCGAGGCGATCACCAGCTCGGCCAGGTCGAGCCGGAAGAGCCCTCCGACCGCGATCGTGAAGATCATGTGGACGAAGACGATCACCAGCGCGAACGCGGTGATCGGAAGGGCGGTCCCGATCATCGCCCAGACGTCGGCCTTGGCCCCCATCACGAAGAGGAAGATGTAGATCCCGATCATCCCCAGCTCGCCGTGGCCGGCGAGATAGGGGGTGAGCTTCGGAAACGCGTTGGCCGGCACCAGCGCCAGCAGCGACACGAACAGGATTCCGAAGCCGCCCAGCCCCACCAGGTCGGCCAGCCAGTACCCTAGTGCCGCGATCGTCATCGCCAACGCCAGCGCGAGGCAGACCGAAGCCACCCGAAAGGGCGGCGGCGGGACCACCTCCAGATGGGCGGCTTCGCGCTGGAAGTCGCTCTCCTCCCGGTCGGCGATCGCCGACGGAATCAGGCGGCGGAGCCAGAGCAGCGACGGCAGGGCCATCACCGCGATCATGTACACCGCGGTGACGATGTTGTCGGCGGCCACGCTGGCGGCGAGCCGGCTGCCGTCGCTCGTGAACCCGGTCGCCTGCGCCACCGCCATGAAGTTGAGGCCGCCCCCGATGTAGGTCGAGCTGAAGACTCCCGCCAGCTCCGGCGCGGCGTCGCCCAGGGGAATGAGATGCACCCCGATCCACGCGCCCAACACCGCGCCCACCGTGCCGATCCCGAAGGCCAGGAGCATCCGGCCCGTGTCCTTGACGATCCGCCTCAGGTTGGCGTCGAACAGGAGCAACGGAATCGAGACTGGGATCAGGTATTCGAGCGCCGTCTCGTAGGTCGGGCTGGCCCGGGGGATCACCCGGACATTCGACAGCACCATGGCCAGGAGGATGGCAATCAGGACACCCGAGAGCCGATGGCCCAGCCGGGTGTTCTCCGCCCAGGCCGCGAACGCCGCGCCCGCCAGCAGCACGGCCCACAGCGCGAAGCCGGCGTCCGGCGAGAGCAGGGACCCCACTCAGGGCCGCCAGACCTTCAAGGTGGCGTCCGGGAAGGGCTCGTGCCCAGGCGTCAGGAGGTCGCTGGGCCGGTTCTTCAAGTACCGATCGAAGAAGGCGAGGGTGTAGGCGTTGATGATGGTGTGCGCCATCCCGGGATCGAGCTGGGCGGGCGAATGGGGGTAGAAGAGGAGCAGATCGGAGAAATGGCCGTGCTGGGTCTTGGCGATCGTCAACTCGCTCCACGCCCCGGTGGAGTGGACCCGCGCCGTGCTGTCGTCCGCCTGGGCTTCGGCCATCAGCTGCCGCATCACCGGGCGCTGCGCCTCCGGCATCTCCATCGCGTCGTCGAGACCGTGGTGCATCAGCAGCACCGGTCGGGCCGTGCCGGCCGTCTTCGCCCCACCGAACAGCTGGCCATCCTGGTCGACCGCCACCGCAACGCGGGGGTCCACGCGGCTGAGCTCCACCGCGGTGGCGCCGCCGAACGACCACCCGAACGCACCCACCCGGTCGAGCGCCAGGCGTCCCTGCCAAAGGCCGCCTTGGCGATCGAGCTCGGTCAACCGGTCCAGGGCGAATCGGGCGTCGGCGACCCAGATCGGAAAGACGACTTCATCCAGATAGGTCCAGGAGGCCCGAGCGTCGGTCGCGAGGTCCTGGGTCGGCGTCGGAAACCCGAGTGTGTCGGCGGCGAACCGGCGCCCGTCGAGGAATCCGCCGGTCTGGCTGAACCCAGGGTGCTCGACGCTCACCACCACGTAGCCGTGGCTGGCGAGCTCTTCCGTCGCGAAGGTGGCGCTCCACCGACTCCACGCACCGCCGTGATTGTAGAGGAGCACGGGCCAACGGGGCTGGCTCCCGGCCAGGGGCGCGTCGACCACGGCGTGGGCGTGGATCGTTCGGCCCACTCGGGCCACCTGGGTATCGGCGACGGTCGTCGGATGGAGGAGATAGGGCGCCGCCGCGGACCCCGGGGCTGGATCGGCGGGGTACCAGATCTGGACCAGCACGGTCCGATGATCGGACGGGACCTTGGTGTAGCGCTCGGGGCGGGAAAGGTCGGTCCACTCGTAGTCCCGGGTGCCGACCTGGTAGCGGCCCGACGGGACCGGAAAGGGATCGGTCGGAATCGCCGGGCGCTGGCTCTGGCCGGCCAGGCTGGTGGTGGCCAGACCGGCCAGGAAGGTCAGGACCGTCGCGGCTCGGTGAGTCATCGAGACATCTCCGTAAGATGAGGCGGATGCCGTGCGTCAATCGGATGGGCCCATGACCGGCCCTCGAGACGCGACCCAGGCCCGGTGGCTCTCCTGAACGCGCCGCCAGAGAGGCTCCAGCCCGTCGATCTCGAGACCGAAGCGGTCGGCCAGCACCGAGCGGTATTCGTCCAGGCGGGTGACGACCCGCTCGGTCGCGCCGGTCGGGGTCACCTCGCGGAAGACTGCGCCCCGCAGGGTCGCGATCCCACCCGGCGTGAAGCGTTGACACACGGCCTTCTGCACAAAGCTCGAGTCGGGCGATGTCGCCAGCTCGTGCGATCGGCCCGCGAAGTCGTCGAGCTTCCGGGGCACCAGCTGAAAGTCATACGACGGCGCGGCGCCGAAGCGATGGTTGTGGAACACCCACCACGATCCGTCGCGCTGGAGACGAAAATCGAACCCGTGACCGGTATACGCGCCCGGCTCCAACGGGAGAGGCTCCAGAAACCCGTCACCGAAGCCCACGTCGACCAGCCAGGGCCGATCGAGCGACGCCACGAGCACCAGATGGTTGCCCGGACGACTCTGGCCGTGACGGGCGCCGCCCACGGTGCCGGACACCATGGTCACCTCGAAGCCAAGCTCCCGGAGCACCCAGGCGAAGAGGCCGTTCATCTCGAAGCACCAGCCACCCCGCTTCCGCTCGACGAGCTTGGCGTAGATCCGGGCCGGGTCCAGCTCCATCCGCCGGCCGAGGTGAATGTCGAGATTTTCGTAGCTGATCGAGAGAAGGTGGGCCCGATGCAGCGCCCGCAGCGTCTCGACCGAGGGCGTCAGTGGGCCATCGTATCCGACCCGGGCGAGATAGGGTTCGACCCGCACGCCCTAAGGTAGGGGCCGCCCGCCGCCACGGCCACCCGAAGCGATTGACGGCGGCTCCCGGCGTTGGCTACCCTTCCGCCCCGCATCTCGACTTCACGTTTTCCGAGGTTTGTCGTTCGATGGCCACCCTGCGTACCCTCACCGTGCTCGCCGCCACCCTCTCGCTGGTCGCCTGCTCGAGCACCGGTCCCAGCGATCCCGACATCGGCACCGTGACCTTCGCGGCCTCGCTCGGCGTCGATCTGGCCGCCATGGCCAAGACGGCCGACGGCCTCTACTACCGAGATCAGGTGGTGGGCGATGGCGCCACGGTCACCCACGGTCAACAGGTAGCGGTCCACTACACCGGCTGGTTGCCCGACGGGACCCAGTTCGACGCCAACGGTCCGGCCGACACGCCCCTGACTTTCACGGTCGGCGCCGGCCGGGTGATTCCCGGGTTCGAGGAGGGCGTCACGGGAATGAAGGTGGGCGGCCGGCGGCAGCTGGTGATCCCGCCGTCGTTGGCCTACGGGAGTCAGAGCGCCGGCCCGATCCCGCCCAACTCCTATCTGGTGTTCGTGGTCGAGGTCCTCTCCGCGCGATAGCTCGCGGCGCCGCGGCCTGATCGCAAACCGGACCCGGCGCCCTACTCCGCCCGCATTGCCTCCAACGGATCGATCCGGGTGGCTCGCCGGGCCGGGATGGCACTCGCGGCGAGCGCCACCACGAGGAGCACCCCGACCGTGCCGACCAGCACGAGGGGATCGGTGGGACTCACCTCGAAGAGGGCTCCCCGCACCAGCCGGCCACCGATCACCGCCAGGCCGAGCCCCAACAGGGCGCCGGCCGCCAAGGGCGCCAGCGCTTCGCGGACCACCAGACGGACCACGTCGCCGGCCAGAGCCCCCAGCGCCACCCGGACCCCGATCTCCCGGCGCCGCTCGGCGACGGCGTAGGCGACCACACCCCAGAGGCCCTGCACGACGAGCAGCAAGGCGGACCCCGCGAAGAGACCCACGACCACCGCGAGGAACCGCTCGCGCGCGGCGGACGTGGCGTGCCTGGCCTCGAGACTCTCGATCCGACTCACCGCCAGGAGCGGATCCACCGACCAGACCGCTTCCTTGAGGGCCGGCCCGAACCCGCCCGGCGCCGACGTCGTTCGGATTACCAGGTTACCGAAGCGCTGCCACGACACCTGCCGCTGGACATAGGGCATGTACACGGCAGCTTGGTCGCCATCCGCCAGGGTGAGCGACCGCACGTCCTCGGCGACGCCGACGATCGTCATCCAGACCGGTCCGGGCGTGAGCTCGTGCCAGTCGCGGAGAGCGATCCGCGCGCCGATCGGATCCCGGTCGCCCCAGAACAGGCGAGCCATCGTCTGGTTGATGATGGCGACGGGCGGGGCGTCCGCCCGGTCGGTGTCGAGAAAGGCGCGGCCCCGGAGGATCGGGAGGCGGAGGGTCGCGAAGTAGTCGCCGTAGACCGGACGGATGCGGGCGCCCGACGGTTGGTCGGGCGTGAGGTCGGACCGGTTCTCGAAAAGAACCTTATTGCCGACGGCCCCGCCCGGAACCAACGGCAGGCTGATCGCGTACGCGGCGTCCGTCACCCCAGGGAGCGCCCGCAACCGATCGACGATCCCGGTGTAGGCGGCGGTCTGGGCCGCCATGGTACCGTACCGCGAGGCGGGAAGCACCAGGTTCGCGCTGAGCGTCCCGCGGGGCTCGAAGCCCAGGGGCTGGCTCCAGAGCCGCTGGAAGCTCTTGGCCAGGACGCCGGCCGCCGCGAGCAGTGCGACCGCGAGCCCGATCTCGGTCGCCACCACGAGCCGAAGGGCGCGATGTCGTCCTCGCTCGCCGCCCGCCCTGGTGGTGCCGAGCCCCTCGAGGGCCCTGACCCGGAGCGCCCGGGTAGCGGGCAGCACGCCGCAGAGCAGGCCGCTCCCGAACGCCATCGCCAGCCCGAAGAGGAGCACCGGCCCGCGGAAGGCGAGGGTCGTGGTTCGCGGCATGCCCTCGGGCAGCAGGTGGCGCAGGGCGCCGAGACCCAGCCCGGCCACCCCCAGCCCGAGCGCGCCCCCGAGTGCAGCCAGGGCGAGCCCCTCGACCACCAGCTGGCCGGCCAGGCGCCGGCGCCCGGCGCCGAGGGCGGCCCGGACCGAGAGCTCGCGGTGGCGGGCCGTAACCCGGGCGAGCAGCAGACCCGCCAGATTCACCGTGGCGATCACGAGGAGGGTGGCCACGGCGGCCAGCACCAGCCAGAGGCCGGTCCGCGAGCCCCCGACCAGGAACTCGGTCAGGGGCAGCGGATCCACGATCTTGCCGCGATTGGTCTGGGGGTACTCCTCGGCGAGCCGGGTCGAGATCGCCGTCAGCTCGGCCCGGGCGGCGGCGAACGCTACACCCGACCGCACCCGGCCGATCGCGTCGAGGTTGTTGGTTCCCCGGGATCCCGGAGCCCACGGCATCGCCACGGCGAGGGGCACCGCCCCGATCGCACCGGTGTCGAGAAAGTCGAACTCCCGGGGCAACACCCCGATGACCGTCGTCGGATCGCCGCTCAGCACCAGCTGCCGCCCGACGACGTGGCGGTCGGCCCCGAAGCGGGTGCGCCAGAAACCCTCGCTAATCAGAATCGAATGCGCCCCGCCGGGCTGGTTGTCCTGGTCGGTGAATAGCCGGCCGAGGAGCGGCTCGACGCCGAGAACCCGGAAGAAGGCGGGCTCCACGGCGTAAGCACGGACCGGCTCGGGGTCACCCAGGCCGGTGAGGTCGAGGGACCAATCCCGACCGAAGAGAGCGATCGACTCGAAAGTGGTCGACTGCGCCCGCCAGTCCGCTCCGTCGGGAACCGACACGTCGCCGTCCCGGGTGATGAACGCCAGCCGCCCGGGCTCCGGAAACGGAAGCGGCCGGAGGAGCACGCCGTAGAACACGGCGAAGATCGCCGTCGTGACCCCGATGCCGAGCCCCAGCGTGGCCAGCGCGGAGAGGGCGAAAGCCGGGCTCCGGGCCAAGGACCGCCCCAGGTGACGAAGGTCGTGGAGCAGCATGAGTGGTCGACTCCTGGAGGGTGAAGGGGCGCCAGCCCCGAGCGTCGTTCGCCACTCGCGGCCCGCGTTGACGAGAAGATCGGCGATCAGCCCGACCCGGTTCCGGAAACCCCGCAGTCCCCGGAGGTCCCGCCAACGCTCGGCGAAGAGATGCGCCACGTCGCGACCGAACTCGTCGCGGAACGAGGCGGGGAAAAGGCGCAGGAGCGCCCGGGCGAGGAGGGTCGCGAGGCGGATCGTCATGTGGGACGAGCTCGAAGGGCCCCGGCTCGACGAGCCCGGGCGACCGCGCTCGCCATCCGAGCCGTCTCGGCCGCGAGCACCCGGCGCCCATCCTCGGTCAGCCGGTAGTACCGCCGACGCTCGTCGTCGAGGGTCGGGTCGGGACGGCGGTCGGTCTCGACCACCCACCCGGCTGCAACCAACCGCTTCAAGGCGCCGTAGAGAGTGCCGGGACCGAGACGCACCGAGCCTCCGGTTTCCCGTTCCACGTCGAGAATGATCCCATAGCCGTGGCGATCACCGTCGACCAGGGCCAACAGGATGTGAAAGACCTGCGCCGAGAGCGGCGCCGTAGTACCCATTGAGGAGACCCCCTTCGCAACTATATCGCATGACGATATAAGCGGCAAGCGGGTTTCAGACCGGTTGGCTCGCCGGCCGCCGGGTTTTCTATTATTCCAGTCCCCTAATGCTTCGAGGCGGTTCATGCGCGTTTCCAACCTGGTCGTCGCCTCGACGGCCATCGTGACGCTACTCGCCGGGTCGGCGACGGCGGCGCAGGCTCAGGGCGGGTTCCGTTGGCCCGACCACCCCAAGAACATCAAAGCGCTTCCGGACGACATCGGGGGCGAGAGGCTCAGCGCCGTGATGCGGGGCTTCACCGCCGCCCTCGGCGTGCGCTGCGAGTATTGCCACGTCGACAACGGCGCTCGGAGTCTGGCCGACTTCGACTTCGCGTCCGACGACAAGCCGACCAAGGCCAAGGCTCGGCTCATGATCCGGATGGTCCACGACATCAACGGCACCCAGCTGGCCGGGCTGGCCGATCTGGGCGTCCCCGACGCTGAGCGGGTCCGGGTGACCTGCGTAACCTGCCATCGAGGGCTGAGTCGGCCGGTCATGCTCGAGGACGTGCTGGCGAGGACGATCGACTCCGCCGGGGTCGACTCCGCGATCGCCCAGTACCAGGCGCTCCGGAAGCGGTACTACGGAGGGTTCTCCTACGACTTCAGCCCGGGAGTCCTGACCCGGCTGGGCGAGGAGCTCTCGCGGGCCGGCAAGTACCCCGCGGCGATCGCCATGATCCAGCTGGAGATCACGACCAACGGTGAGGACGTTCGCACGCTGGCGGCGTTGGGGGGAGCGCAGGCGGCCTCGGGCGACAAGGAGGCGGCGCTGGCTACGTTCCAGAAGGCGCTCGACCAGGCGCCGGATCGGGCCAAGCCGATGATCCAGCGCCAGATCGACCGCCTCAAGACCCCCTAAGGCACGGCGGGGCGGCGCTTCGACAGGGCCTCGATCTCCTCGATCTCCCGCGGAGCGCCGCTCGTGATCCACTGCAGGCCCCGGTCGGTGATGACGTAATCGTCCTCGATCCGAACGCCGGTGTCCCGGTAGCGCTCCACCGCCTTCTGGACTTTGGCCTTGAAGGCCCGGTTCTTCGGGGTGTCGGGTAGGATGTCCAGGAGCTTCGGGGTCACGTAGATCCCCGGCTCGATCGTGAACGCATCGCCCTGCTTGAAGGTGTGGTCGCCGTAGTAGGCCTGAAGCGGGTCATGCACCGCCAGGCCGAGGCCGTGGCTGATCCCGTGGATGGCGAAGAGCATCACCTGGCGGCACGAGCGGGGCGACCCTCGCAGTCGGCCGGCCAGGGCGGGTCGAAGGTCGCGGTAGGTGACTCGATCAGACCGAGCCGGGCGAGGCCTTCGGCCCGGACGTCGATCGAGCTGTCCTGGGCGGCCTGAATCGACATCCCGGGCTTGGAGTTTCGCTCCGCCGCGGCCTGCGCGTCGCGGACGACCTGATAGATGGCCCGCTGGTCCGGCGTGTAGGTGCCGCTGACCGGGATGGTGCGGGTGACGTCCGCCGCGTAGCCGTCGTACTCCGCCCCCGCGTCGATCACCACCACCTGGCCCGGCTTGAGCTCGCCCCGATCCTTCATGTAGTGGAGCTGGGTACCGTTTGGACCCGAGCCCACGATCGACCCGTAGGACGGCCGCTCCGCCCCACCCCGCTTGAAGGCGTATTCGACGATCGCCTGGAGATCGTACTCGTGCATGCCGGGCTCGATCTGTTTCATGGCCTGGCGGTGCCCCTCGGTGCTGATCTCCGCCGCCTTTCGGATCAGCGCCAGCTCGGCCGGGCTCTTACGGGCCCGGAGCTGGTCCACGATCGGGGCCGCGTTCTTGACCGTGAGGCCGCCGTGTCGAGCCGCGAGGCCCCGCATGAACTGACCACCCCGGGTCAGGGAGTCGGCCTGGGCGAAGTCGGCGTCCTCGAAGTCGCGCAGGACGTGGAACGCGGCGCCGGTCGACGCGAGCGAATCCGCCACGGCCTGGAGCTGGCCGGCATCGCGAGAGCCGAGACCGAGGTCGACCGCGATGGCGCCGGAGTCCGGCTCGACACCGTAGTAGAGCGCCCGGCGGGGAGTGCTCCGATTCACGAACAGGGTGCTGGTCGCCCGACCACCCTTCACCGTCATGATCAGGGTGGCATCGGCGAACTCGTACCCGGTCAGGTAGCGGAAGCCGGCCAGCTGATAGAACGGGCCGAAGTCGCTCACCGGGGTACGGCCACCGAAGGCAATCACGACCCCGTCGCCGACCCGGGCCGCCAGCGAGTCACGCCGAGCCAGGTACTCCGCCCGGGAGATCTGGGCGTGGCCGACGGCGGGGACGAGAAGGGCCACGGCCGAGAGCGTGAGCAGAGCCTGTCGGAGCGAGCGAAACGTCGATGTCATGGGGTGTTACGAGCTCCTTCCAAGGTCATCATTGCTTCGAGCGCAAGATCGTGTCCGGCTCGATCGGAGGCAAGCGGCGGATCGCCGGCCGCCCGCGTGGCCCCTCGAACCGCCGCTTACGCAACGTTGGCCCGGATCCTGGCATCGAAGGAGAACACCCCCCGACGCGTGGTCGGAGGAATCCCAGCCATCCAGGGGACCCACATGCCACGTTCGACCTTGCCCGTCCTGCTGCTGGCCGGCCTGCTGGTGATTCCCGCGGGGCTCCAGGCCCAGCGGCGCACGCTCCAACGGCTGCATCGATTCATCGACCGCGACGCCGCGGTCGAGATCGGGATCATCGGCGGTCCCAACCGCAACACGGTCACCGGTGCCGGCCCGGTCGACGCCAAGATCCGGGGCTCGCTGGGAGGGTTCCTGAGCGTGCCGGTGATCGGCTCGATCCGACTCCGACCCGAAGTGCTGGTCTCGGGGAAGCAGGTCGGGTTCACCAACAGCATCATCCCGCCCTGCCTGCCACCTGGCACCCAGTGCGTGCCGATCACCGAGACCGAGAAGGCTTCGTTCACCTGGCTCGAGGCGCCGCTTCTGATCGAAGCCCGCTTTCGGCGCGCCATCAGCCGCGACGTCACGCCCCGGATCTACGCCGGTCCGTTCATCGCCGTCCGCCTGGCCTGCTCGTTCTCCAACCCGGTCGCGGACGTGCCGGTCCCCCAAGGGTCGAGCGGACCCGAGCTGGTCCGCCCGTGCTCCAGCGCGGATGGCTCCACCACGCGTTACAACAACGGCGATGCCGGGTTCGTGGTCGGGGGAACGATCGCCGCGGGAGGCATCGGCATCGGCGTTCGCTGGACCCGGAGCCTGGTACCAATCGCCCCGGACCAGGCGGTCGCGGACGGCAACCGGCTCGTCGGGGCGAAGAACTCGACCTTGGCCGTCACGTTGGAGTTCGCGACCCGGATTCTCTGAGGGGCTCCGGTCCGTCCTGGCTATCGTGAGGGCTGCCACACCTCGCGACAGACCCGGAGCCAATTCTCGCCCAGGACGCCGCGAACCTCCTGCTCCGAGTAGCCGTGGCGGAGCATCAGCTCCGCCACCTCGATCATCTGTTCGGGGTGGACGCACGCCAGCGGATCCCAGACCCCCTTGTCGCGATCGGGCCACTCGTCGGGCCGGGCGTCGATGAAGGCCGACAGGAAAGCCAGGCCGCCCTCGTCGAGGTAGTCGAGACCCAATCCCACGTGGCCGGCGCCCGCCAGCTGCGCCACGTGGTCGAGGTGCCGGAAGTAGGTCTCGCTCTCGGTCCCGCCCAGATAGAAGCCGGCGCTCGTGATACCGATGACGCCACCCTTCCGGGCGCAGCCCAGGATCTGGTCGTCCTTGACGTTCCGGAAGTGGGGATGAACGGCATGGCACCCGAGGTGCGAGAAGATCATCGGCGTCCGCGACACCTCGATCATGTCGAGCGTGGTCCGATAGCCGGCGTGGGCGCCATCCACCAACATCCCCACCCGGTTCATCTCCTCCACCACGCGGACTCCGAACTTGGTGAGCCCGATGTCGATCCGGTCGGCGCCGCCGCCGCCGATCGAGTTCACCAGGTTGAAGACCGGGTGACAGAAGCGCACTCCGAGCCGGTAGTAGACCTCGATCAGGTTGAGGTCGCGCTCCAGGCACCGGAACCCTTCGAGGTGGAGCCCGACGGCCAGCTTTCCTTCCCGCCTGGCGCGGAGGACATCGTCGGCGGTGTCCACCAGGAGGTAGCGTGAGTCGCTCAGGATGTGACGCCGGCAGAGCGCGATCCGCCGCATGGCTTCGCCGACGTTGTGCCGGTCGCCGGCGGGGTGGACCGAAACGAAGTTGAAGCCCGCCTCGAGCCATCTCGGGAAGAGCCGAGCGTCGTTGCCCACGTCGGGTTCGTAGACGAACACCATGTCCCAGACGAGGGCATCCTGAAAGAGCGCGCGGGCGTCGGGGGAGCTCACGTTCAGGGAGACCATGGGCAAGGCTCGGGAAGGAGGTGAGACCGCTCGCGCGAGCCGCGTCGGTCAGGAGTGGGCCGGGACGGCCTTTCGGAGCGAGGACCGGGTCTCGACCGGTGGCCGGAAGGCCCGGGCGGCCGCCACCCGCGATGCGAGCTCCGGATCCGCGTGGCTCCAGGCCTTGGCGACGGCGGCATATTGAACGGCCGCGCTGTCCGGGAGGCCCGCCGCGGCGAACGCCCGCCCCAGGAGCTCGTGGACCTCGGTCCGGGTCAGGTACGTATTCGAGCCATCAAACCACGCCGAGTCGGTCGCGCCTTGACAGCCCGGGTGCCCGAGCCCGTCGATCAGTGTGGGATCGGCCCCCCGAACGGCAGTCCGAAACCGAGTCGGAGCTGAATGTCCTCTTGGGTCAGGCTGCCGGTCAACTGGGTCGTGCCGGCATAGTCGGACTTGTAGCCGTAGAGATCGGCTCCGGCGGTCAACATGAACCCGCCGAGATTGAGCCCGGCGCCGGCCCCGACGACCCCGGACAGGTTGGTGGTCTCGGCCTGACTGGTGAACGCGACGCCCCCGTGGCTCACGACGCCGACCCCGCCGTTCAGGTAGACGGAGAACAGACCGGTCCGGGGCAGCAGGTAGATCACCAGCTGGGCGGCGCCGTTGAACAGCTTGGCGTCCTGCTTGGTGACCTGATTCGACGAGGAGGTGAGCGAGAACGTCGTGGGCACTGTAGTTGCCCGACGCCTCGAGGCCGACCCGGCTCCCGAACCAGAGGCCCAACCACCCACCGAATGACACCCCAGCCTCGAGCTTGCCCGAGGTACCGCCATTCTGGGCGGCGCTGATCAAGTCTTCGGTGGGCACGTAGAACCCGATGGTCGGTGCCACCGACAGGTGCTGGCCCCGGGCATCCGACGCCACTCCGACCAGGGCCGCCAGGCTGACTAACACGATGCATGAGAACCGCATGGCGCTTCCTCGGACGAACGTGGGGACCGTCGGTGTGCGCCGCCGCAGGACGCCTGACGCGGGCCGGCACGGCGCTCGTCGAATCCATGCCGACCCGCCGCCAACATCGACGCCGCCAATCATCCCGGCCTCAGCCCGCTATCAGCATCCCGGAAGTCACACCCCGGCTCGAGGTTGCCGACTCAGCCCGAGGGCCGAGCGGCCTCAATCGGGGTCCCGGCTCGGATCGCGTCCACCCCCATCGGGGCCACGTGGAGCCCGAACACTGAGTCGATCGCCGCCGAAAGTCCATCCACCGTCCGGAGAAGCTCGGCCCGGTAGGCCGCCTTGAAATTCGGTTCGAAGGCGTCGGGAACCGGGATGTCGCTGGCATAGAGCAGTCGAAGGGCCGGCAACCGCACCAGCAGCATCGCGGCGCCGTGGGGACCGTCCGCCGGCCTGACCTCGAGACGGTCGGCCCTGCGCCCAAGTTCAAGTCGGCCTCCCACCACGTGAAGCCGGAGCGATCGGGGGGCCCTGCTCAGGCTGTCGGGTGAGAGACGATGGGGAGCGGCCACCAGCCTTCGAACGACCTCGGCCGTCCCGCGCGAGGCGTAGATCGGGATCCTCCGGGCGACGTACTCCCGCACGCCACCTAGGTGCATCCACATCGGCGAGGTCGCGATCAACGCCTTGACCGGGACCGTCGGCCAGCGCTCGGCCAGGTCCCGCAAGACGGCGCGGGATTTCTCGGCCGACTCGGGCGCCTCGACCACCACCACCCCGTCGTCCTGCTTCACCGCGAAGGCCTGATATCCGCCGAGATAGAGGACCGCGTTCCGACCGAGGGGTCGGGGCGACAGGCGGACCGACCTGGGACCGGATCGACTGGGGCTGAATCGGGCGGCGACGGTGTCCGGGATGGCGAAGGAATCGGGCGGAGCCGCCGCCGGGAGCTCGAACGACGTGACGACGTACTCGCGGTAGGGCTCGCCGTTCAAGGTGACGCTCCGCTGACGGGGGTACCAGAGCCCGGAGGAATCGACCGCCCAGGCCGTCCACGTCGTCTCGAGGGTGGCGTCACCGAGCATGTGCATGAAGGGGTCGTCGGCCGGTGAGTAGGTTAACATAACCCGGATTGGCAGGTGCGACCGCCGGTCGAGCGCGAGCTCGACCGAGCCCTCACGGTACGGGAACCGCACCACCGACGCGGAATCGCCGGCCACCACGATCGCCGGTTCGAGGGTCAGCTGGGCGGCCGCCAGCGCCGTCAGCAGGATCCGCTCCGGGGCCAGCTCCACCTCCCCTCGGGCGGCCCGCCATCCGGCCGGCGAGTCGGGTGCGACCCGGGGGCCGCTCATCGTCGCCCCGGCTGTCGCCGTGGCGACGATGGTCCGGTTGAAGACCTCGGGACGCATCGGATAGCGCAGGACCTGGGACCACCGGATGGCGTCGAGCGACCGGTTCCGGATCTCGGTGAAGGTCTGCAGCGCCATCCGGCGGGGACCGTCCGGTGACGTGGGCGTGGAGATCATGTATTCGTGACCGGTCTCCTCCACCCGGACAGCCGGGAGGCGGCGGAGCAGGTCTAATCCCCCCATGGCGTGGGCGCCGGCCTCGATCAGCGCCCGAGGATCGGCGGCGGACTCCGCTGTCCGGCCTGCCGCCAGGCCGATCAGGGTGGGAATCAGGAGTAGCTTCAGGGACCGCCGGATGCGCATGGGCCGGGCTCCGTGTGTCGAAGGAGTGACTCCGGCACCCTACGAGTGATCGGGCCGCGCCTTCGACCCCGCTTGCAGCGAACGCGGCCTGGTGGCTCCGAACGCAGTGGCTCGACCCGAAACCGCGCCGGGCAACGATCGTAGACGAGAGCACCCGCGATGGCGAAAGGAGCCTGTCGTGCCCAATCGGCGTGACTTTCTTCGCACCACGGCCGGCGTGGCGATCGCCGCCGCCGGTCCGCTTCCGATCCAGTGGTCGATCGGCCGGAGCGGGCTCGACCTCTTGATCCTCGGGGGGACCGGCTTCATCGGCCCGCACCTGGTGCGGTTGGCGATGGCGCGAGGCCATCGGGTCACGATCTTCACCCGGGGCCGGCGTCAGGCCGACTTACCCAGCGGCGTGACCCGCCTGGTCGGCGACCGGAATGGCCAGCTGGGGGCCCTCGAGGGTGGCCGCTGGGACGCCGTGATCGACGACTCGGCCACCAATCCGGAGTGGGTCCGGCAGTCCACCGAGCTCCTCAGCGACGCCGTGGGCCAGTACCTCTTCACCTCGTCCACCGGCGTCTACTATCCCTACCTCCGGCGCGGGGTCGACGAGTCGGTGCCGCCTCGCCTCGAGGCCGACGACCCGAAAGACCCGTCGGCGGCGTACGGCGTTCGGAAGGCCCAGTGCGAGCGGTTGACTCGAGCGGCCTTCGGCGAGAGGGCCCTGGTCGTCCGACCGACTTACATCGTGGGCCCGGGCGACACCACCGACCGATTTCCGTACTGGCCCGTCCGGCTGGCCAAGGGCGGTGACGTCCTGGCGCCGGGTCGGCCGGACGATCCGGTCCAACTGGTCGACGTCCGCGATCTGGCCGCTTGGATGATCCGGCTGCTGGAGGAGAAGCGATCCGGCGTATTCAACGCGGCGGGGCCCGCTCAATCGCTCACCATGCCGGCGTTTCTGGCGGAGGCCAAGCGGGCCTTACGCGCCGACGTGCGCTACGTGCCGGTGGACGACTACCCATTCCTGAAGGCCCACGAGATCGTCGAGGCGATCCCCTGGGCCATGCTCGCCGGCAACGACGACGGGATGATGTCGATCGACGCATCGCGCGCCCGAGACGCCGGCCTCACCTTCCGCCCGGTGGCCGAGACGGTCCGTGACACGCTGGCCTGGTGGCCGTCGGTGCCCGAGGCCCGGCGAACCAACCCCCGGTTCGCGATCACGCCGGTGCAGGAAGCGAAGGCCCTCGCCGATTGGCGGGCCAGGAGACGGTGAGGTGTTGGCGCTGCCGCCCGCGGCCGGCAGGTCGGACCCCGACCCCTAGCTCCGTTCCCGGCGACCCAGCCGCTCGCGAACCAGGCCGCGGCGGCGCTCGCTGACCGGCACCCGCTCGCCGCCGCTCAGGATCAGCTCGGTTCGACCGGTCGGGTCCTGCCGGAGCTCGGTCACGTGATCGAGCCCGACGATCACTCCCCGATGGGCCCGGACGAAACGCTCCGGATCGAGTTCCCGTTCCAGGGCCCCGAGCGACCGGCGAATCAGGTGGGTCCGGCCGTCGTCGAGATGGAGTCGGGCATAGTAGTTCCGGGCCTCGATCCACCGGACGGCGGCGGCCGGCACCGGAACCTGGCGCCGACCGACCGTCGCCAGAAAGCGGACCCGATAACCCGGTCCGGAAACCGCTCGCTCCGCCAACCGTCGCCGGGCCCGATCCAACGCCACCCGAAAACGCTCGTCGGTAAAGGGCTTCACCAGATAGTCGAGAGCGGCCTGATCGAAGGCTTCGAGGGCGTGCTCCTCGAAGGCGGTGACCAGCACCGTGGCCGGGACCGCGTCGGCGCCAAGCCTGGCGAGGGCCGCGAGCCCGTTCAGATCGGGCATCGCCACGTCCAGAAAGAGCAGGTCGGGCTGGTGGGCCCGCACCGCCTCGACCACCTCGACGCCGGTCCGACACTCGGCCACCACCGTCATGTCGCCCGCCGACCTCAAGAGGTCTCGGATCACCTCCCGGGCCAGGGGCTCGTCGTCCGCGATCACCACCCGCCACGTCGCCACCCCCCGACGACTCACGCCGAGCCCTCCGCCGCTGGCGGGGTCAAGGCTGGGAGTCTCACCGTGGCGACCGCACCGCCGGCCGCGCCGGCCTCGAGCGTCACGCCGGCTCCAGACTCGTACCGGGCCCGGAGCCGGGCGCGGAGCGTGGCCAGACCGGTACCCGGCGTCCCGCTGGTACCGGCCGGTGTCGCTCCGGGACCGGGGCCGTCGTCGGTCACCCGGAGGATCAGCGTTTCCTGGTCGCGCGTCGCGTCGATCGACAGACGACCCGCGTCGCCCCGGGCGGAGATCGCATGCCGCACCGCGTTCTCGACCAGCGGTTGCAGGACCATCCTGGGGACCAGCAGCGCCTCGCACTCCGGATCGACCCGCCACTCAACGGTCATCCGGTCCCGAAACCGCAGAGCCACGATCGCCAGGTACCGCCGGAGAAACGCCAGCTCCTCGGCGAGCGGAATCGCGTCCGGCCGATCGGCCCGGAGCAGCTCGCGCAGGAGCTCGCTCAGCTCGGCGATGGTCCGGACGGCTTGGACCGAATCTCCCCGACGGGCCAGGGCGCTCACCGTGTGGAGCGCGTTGAAAAGGAAATGGGGGTGGAGGTGTGCCCGGAGCGCCTCCAGCTCGGCCCGCGCCAGCCGACCCTCGAGCTCGGCCGCGCGGAGCTCGCCCTGGCGGGTCCGCTCCCGATACTCGAACGCCGCCCCGATGCCGAGGATGGCCGAGTAGACCACGGCGGCGAAGGGGAGCCAGCCGAGCGAGACCCTCCAGGCGTACCCGGCAAACGACTCCTGGAGGGTCGGTCGAAGCACCAGCACGGTCACCGAGGCGTAGACCAGGCCGCGGATCAGGGCGGCGGCCGCAACGGCCCCAAGGTGAGCCGCGAGCACCGTGGGGTGGGGCGGAAGCCGGAGAGGGAACCGCCGTCCCAGGCGGAGCACCAGGGGTGTAAGCGGCGCCCAGATCAGCCACTCGACCGTCGCCGGGATAATGGCGCGAACCGGCGGCCGCGGGGTCTGGTTGAGGTACGCCATGGCGTACATCTGCAGCACCATGAGCACGGCCGGCACCGCCCAGATCGCCAGCGACGCGCCCAGACCGATCGACGGCGGCTGAGCTGGACCGTCAGCGGGACGGTAGGAAGACGTGAGCGGCGACACGAGGAAAGGGATACTCGCCGTCAGTGCCCGTCGCAAATCGGGCCCCCGATCCAGCCAGGTCTGCCGGCGATGTGGTCCGCCAGTTGCTTTCCCTGACGGCACCCCCAAAGCGGTTGAGGCAGAAACATGGTCGTCCTGGACGAAATCGTCGAAACGCGGATCTGGCGCAGCGGGACGGAGATGGTCACCCGCGTCAATTGGAGTCACGTCGCGCGGGTCCGCCGGGCGCTGGGAGTGACCGGCGACGAGTACGCCCGCTCACCTTTCGAACGGTCGCCGACCCCTGGTGTGCTAACTCTTCCGGCGGCCATGGTTTGGCCGGAGCCGGACGGGTGCGCGGCGTAGCCGTCCCGGTCACCGGAAATCGGTCGCGCTCCTCGGCGGGGGCGCGCCACGAACTGCCAGCCCTCGCCCGTCCTTGCACTCCCCGCCGGTCCGCCGGCCGCCTGATGTGGTGGCCCACCACCACGCTGTAGCGTTCCACTGACAGCGCGGGGCCGCCGGGGCCGCGCCCAAGAACCCGACGAAGCCGTTGGCAGGTCGAGCCGATCACCTTGTCGGCTCCCCCCCGTCGCGCTACCCTAACGAGCCCGGCGGAGCCGCCGGGCTCGTTCCGACTTCCACTCCGAGGTTTTCGATGCGCTACCTCGCGCTCACCTTCTCGCTACTGCTGGCCTTACCGCCGGCCCTGGCCGCCCAGCAGTCCGATTCCGCGGCGCTGCTGGCGCGGGCTCGCCGGCTGATGCGTGAAGTTCCGATGGTCGACACCCACAACGACCTCCCGACGGCAATCCTGTCCGACGGGAAGGGTGATCTCGACCAGATGGATCCCGACCACACCATTCCCAACTTCGATACCGACGTCCCCAAGCTCAAAGCCGGACAGGTCGGCGCCCAGTTCTGGGCCGCGTACGTCCCGTCGTCGTACATCGACAAGGGCGCAGCCCAGTTCACGTTGCAGGAAATCGACATGATCCACCGGATGGTCGACCGCTCGCCGTCGCTCGAGTTCGCGACCACGGCCGACGACATCGTCCGGATCCACAAGCAGGGCAAGATCGCGTCGCTGATCGGGATCGAGGGCGGCCAGGCGATCGAGAACTCGCTCGCGGCGCTCCGGATGTACTACGACCTCGGCGTCCGCTACATGACTCTCACCCACAGCGGCACCATTCCCTGGGCCGATGCCGCGACCGACGAGGCCAAGCACGGCGGCCTCACCACGTTCGGCGAGGAGGTGGTCCGGGAGATGAACCGGCTCGGGATGATGGTCGACATCTCGCACGTCTCCGACGGTACCATGTCCGACGCCATCCGGGTCTCCGCGGCACCGGTCATCTTCAGCCACTCCTCGGCCCGGGCCCTCGCCGACCACGTCCGGAACGTGCCCGACAGCATCTTGAAGAAGATGCCGGCCAACGGCGGCGTGGTGATGGTCAACTTCTTCCCCGGCTTCATCGACCCCCAGGCCGCCAAGGATGCGGCCAACGTGCTCCAGAAGGAGCGGGAGTTCAAGACGCAGTTCCCGAACGACCCCAAGGCGGCCTCCGACGCGTTCGGCAACTGGCTCAAAGGATTCCGGACCCACGACGCCACCCTGAAGGAAGTGGCGGATCACGTCGAGTACATCCGCAAGGTGGCGGGGGTGGATCACGTCGGCATCGGCGCCGACTACGGCGGGCTGGGCCAGCACCCGATCGGACTGGAAGACGTCTCGCACTACCCCTATCTGGCCGCCGAGCTGCTCCGTCGCGGCTGGACGGACGAGGACGTCAAGAAGGTCCTCGGCCTGAACATTCTCAGGGTGATGCACCAAGTCGAGCAGACGGCGGCGCGCCTGCAGCGCACCCGGAAGCCGTCGGTCGCGACGATCGAGCAGCTGGACGGGGCGACGCCCTGAGCGCCCCACTGGCCGGCCCGCGGGCTCGGGTCTACTCTACCGCCCGCTTGAACCGCCAGGTCGCCGTGGCGAACAGTCCCACCGCCATCAGCGCCACCGCCAGGTACTGCTTCCAGAGCTCCACCACGCTCGCCCCCTTCAAGAAGATCGCGCGCACGATCTCCAGGAACCATCGCACCGGATTGATCACGGTCAGCCACTGAAAGATCTCCGGCATCGTGTGGATCGGGTACATGAATCCGGAGAGGATTAGGGCGGGCAGGATCAGCAGGAACATGACCATGAAGGCCTCCTGCTGGGTATGCGACACGGTCGAAATCAGGAGCCCGAGCGCCAGGGCGGCGAGAATGAAGAGCGTGGCGGCCACCAGCAGCGCGATCGGGTTCCCCCGGAACGGGACTTGGAACCAGACGATCGACACCGTGGACACCAGCACCAGGTCGATCAACGCCACGCCCGCCACCGGGATGATCTTCCCCAGCATCAGCTCTTGGGGCGTAAGCGGACTCACCAACAGCTGCTCGAGCGTTCCGAGTTCGCGCTCTCGGACCACGGCCAGGGCGGTGAGGAGCAGCGACATCAGGAAGAGCAGTGCCCCGATCACCGCCGGCACGTTGTAGACCCGGCTGGTGAGGCCCGGGTTGTACCAGGCCCGGGTCCTGAAGTCGACCCCGCCCCGGACCGCCTGCCCGTGGTCCACCGCCCAGTCCTGGCCGAAGCGCTGCACGATCCTGGTCACGTAGCCCTGCGCGACCGTGCCGGTGTTCGAGTTGGTGCCGTCGACCAGGACCTGAACCGTCGCGCCCCGGCCGGCCGACAGATCGGCCGTGAAGGTCGGCGGAATCTCGAGGCCGATAGTGGCCTCGCCGTCGTCCAGCACGGTGGTGAGGTCTTCGGACCGCTCGCTCTCGCCGACGACCCGGAAATAGCCGCCGGCCTCGAGCGCGTCTTTGAGCTTCCGCGACGCCTGGCTCCGGTCGTGATCGACCACGTAGGTCTTCACGTCGTGCACGTCGGTGGTCACTGCGTAGCCGAACAGCAGGAGCTGGACGATCGGCGAGACGAAGATGATCCGCTTGGTCTTGGGATCGCGGAAGAGCTGGCGCCACTCCTTCCGGAGCAGCGCCTTGACCCGCCATGAGCGAATCCCCAGAAAGCCGTTCACGAGGCGATCCGCTTCTGGAAGTTCGCCGCGGCCAGACCGAGCCCGACCGTCGCGAAGATCACCATCGCGATCGCCTGAACCCAGAGCACCTCGACGCCGACGCCCTTCAGGAAGATGCCGCGCGTCACCACGATGTAGTACTTGGCGGGCACGATGTAGGTCACGGCCTTGAGCACGGGCGGCATACTGGCGGTGTCGAAGAGAAAGCCGGAGAGCAGGAGGGCCGGGAGATACGTGGCCAGCATCGCGACCTGGGTCGCCAGCACCTGGCTCTTGAGCACGGCCGAGATGAACATGCCGAGCCCGAGGGCGCCGATCAGGAAGAGCAGGGTCAGCACGGCGAGAAGCAGCACGCTCCCCCGGAGCGGCACTCCGAAAACGAACACCCCGGCCAGCACGGCCACCGTCACGTCGACGAACCCGATCGCGAGATAGGGCAGCAGCTTGCCGAATACCACCTCGAGCCGGTGCACGGGGGTGGAGGCCAACTGCTCCATCGTGCCCCGCTCCCACTCCCGCGCGATGGTAAGGGCGGTGAGCATGGCCGCGATGATCGACATGATCACGGCGACCAGACCGGGCACGATCATGTAGCGGCTCCGGAGCTCGGGGTTGTACCAGACCCGCCCTTCCGCCCTCACCGGAGCCGCGACCTGGCGGCCTTGGAGCACGACCCCTTGGGAGAACCGGGCGGCGATGGCGTCGGCGTAGCCCATCGCGATCGTCGCGGTGTTGGCGTCGCTGCCGTCGAGAAGGAGCTGGACCGGGGCTGGCTCGCCGGCCTTCAGATGCTCGCTGAAATCAGGAGGAATGCTCATCACGGCCAGGACGTGGCCGGTCTCGAGCTCGCGGTCGACCTCCGGATAGCTCGAGAGCCGGCTCACCAGATCGAAGTACCCGCTGGCCTCGAACGCCTGGATCAGATCGCGGGACTCCTGGGTCCCGTCCGCGTCATGAACCGCCAGCCGGATGTTCTTGACGTCCCAGGTGATGGCGTACCCGAAGAACAGGAGGAGCATCAGGGGGAGCAAGAAGGCCAGCAGCATGCTGCGGGGATCCCGCCGGAGCTGAATCCACTCCTTCCGGGCCATCGCGAGCAGTCGCATCGGATCCAGCATGATCACCCCACCACCGCGCCACCTTCGCGACGCACCAGCGCCACGAAGACGTCTTCGAGAGACGGCTCGACCGGGGTCAGGCCCAGCACGGCCAGTCCGGCGGGGTCGAGCGCGGCGTGGACGACCCGCTCCGCGTCGGACCCCTCCCCCAGCACCACATGGACCCGGCGCCCGAACATCGCCGCCTCTCTCACCGCTGGCTGGGCCTGGAGCAGTTCCACGGCCTTGGGCGCGTCGCTGGTCTCCAGTTCCCAGATCGGCTCGTCCATGAGGGCGCGAAGCTGGGCCGGATCGCCCTCGGCGATGACCCGACCCCGGTTCATGAGGAGGAGCCGGTGACAGAACTCCGCCTCCTCCATGTAGTGCGTGCTGACCAAGACGGTGGTCCCCTCGTGGGCCAGGTCGTTGATCAAATCCCAGAACGCGCGGCGGGCCACCGGATCCACACCCGACGTCGGCTCGTCCAAAAAGAGGAGCTTCGGCTCGTGGAGCACGGCACACCCGAGCGCCAGCCGCTGCTTGAAGCCGAGCGGCAGGTCGCTGGCGAAGTGGCCTTCCTGCCCCTCGAGTCCGGCCATCGCGAGCACCCAGTCGCGCCGCTCGGCATACCGAGGCCCGAGGACGCCGTAGAGGCCGGCAAAGAGCCGGATATTCTCCTCCACGCTCAGGTCGCCGTAGAGCGAGAACCGCTGCGACATGTAGCCGATCCGCTCCCGGACCCGGGCCGGATCCGCCGTCACGTCCAGCCCCGCCACCTGGACCTCACCTGACGTTGGCCGGAGGAGCCCGGACAGCATCTTGATCGTGGTGGTCTTTCCGGCGCCGTTGGGGCCGAGAAAACCGAAAATCGCGCCCTGGCCCACCGTGAAGGTGATCCTGTCGACCGCGGTGAAATCGCCGAATTTGCGGGTCAGGTCGCGAACGACGACCGGCTCGTTCATGACGCCTTCCCTCCACCGACCAGGTCGATGAATACGTCTTCGAGCGAGGCATCGATCGGCTCGATCCGCTCGGGCTTGAGGCCCGCCTGCTCGAGGCTCGCCCGGACGCCCTCTGCGGAGCCGCCGGCGGCCAGCTGGCAGTGCACCGTCCGCCCGAAGAGCGCGGCCCGCGTCACCCCGGGATCGGCCCGGAGCAGATCCCGAGCCTCACGGGGGTCGGCGGCACGAACCGCGACCAGCCGGCCGGGGAGCCGCTGCTGGAGCACGGCCGGCCGGTCCAACGCCAGGACCTGCCCCTGGTGCAACAGGACGACCCGATCGCACCGCTCCGCCTCGTCCAGGTACGAGGTGCTCACGACCACGGTCACGCCCTCCGCGACCATCTCGTGGAGAATCAGCCAGAGGTCACGCCGGGAGATCGGGTCCACTCCGAAGGTCGGCTCGTCGAGCAGGAGGATCTCGGGGGTATGGATGAGCGAGCAGCTCAGGGCCAGCTTCTGTTTCATCCCGCCGGACAGCGCACCCGCCAGCCGGCCGCGGAACTCACCCAGGCGGCTGAACCCATAGAGGCGCTCGAGCCGGGCCGGCCGCTCGCGCCGCGGCACCCGGTAGAGATCGGCGTAGAAGAGGATGTTCTCCTCGACCGTCAGGTCCTCGTACAGACCGAACCGCTGCGCCATGTAGGCGATGTGCGGCTTGACCCGTTCGGGATCGCGCGCGATGCTCTGGCCCCGAAGGGTGGCGTCGCCGGACGACGGTGGGAGCACGCCGGCGAGCATCCGGAGGGTGGTGGTCTTGCCGGCGCCGTCGGGACCCACGATGCCGAACAGCTCCCCCTGACCGATCGACAGGGTCAACCCGTCGACGGCCACGGTGTCGCCGAACCGCCGGGTGAGCCGGTCCAGGACGATGATCGGCGTCCGATCGGTCATTGGGCGGCAGCAGCCAGGGTCACGTCGGCCGGCATCCCGGGTTTGAGCGCCAGGCCGGCGTCGCCGGTAATGCCCACTTTCACAGCGTAGACCAGCTTGAGCCGCTCCTCGGTGGTCTGCACGTTCCGGGGGGTGAACTCGGCTTCGCTGGCCACGTAGCGGACCCGGCCGCCGAAGGTGGAGTCCGCGTAGCTGTCGGTGCGAATCGTGGCGTTCTGCCCGAGCGACACCTGGCCAACCCGATCTTCCCGGACGTAGATCCGGACCCAGCGGTCGTCGGGGTTCATGATGGTGAGGACCGGGAGACCGGGACCCACCGTCTCCCCCGGCTCCCGGTGGCGAACCGTGACGATGCCGGCGAAGGGCGCCCGCACCTCGGCGTAGGCCAGGGCCACCTCGACCTGGGAGACCGCGGCCTCGGCGCTCCGGACCGCGGCCCGCTGGGCCGCGATCTGTTCGGCCCGCGGACCTTGCTTCACCAGCTTGAGCTGGTCGGCCGCCTGCCGGGCTCGCTGGGTGGCCACGTCGAGCGCGGTCTCGGCCTGGTCAAGCTGCTCCCGGCTCAGGGCGTCGCCCTCGAACAGGTTCTTCGACCGACGGGCTACCCGCTCGGCTTCGACTCGCTGCTGTTCGGCCGCCATCGCGCCGGCCTCGGCCTGGGCCAACTCTTCCGGACGGGCCCCGCGGTGCAACTCCGACAGCCTGGCCTGCTGCGCCGTGAGCTGCGCCTCGGCCTGGGCTCGGCGGGCGTCGAGGTCGCGGACGTCGAGCCGCGCCAGCACCTGCCCGGAGTCGACCCGGTCGCCCTCGCGAACCAGGATCTCGCCGATCCGCCCCCCGGTCTGGAAGCCGAGGTCGGCGTCGGTCGCCTCGACGGTGCCCGAGGCGGCGAGCTGGTCCGGGGCCCCGTTCCCCCGCCCGAAGAGGGCCCACGCTCCGATCGCCACCAGGACGACCACCACCACCGCAATGCCGATTCGCTTGTTCATGGTTCAGGACTCCAGATGCGCGGCCAGCCACTCCGGCGAGAGGTCGCCGGTGAGGCGCGCGAGTTCGACCCGGGCGTCGACCAGCGCCGCCCGGGCTTCGCCCAGACTCGCGCGGGCTCGAAGCAAGTCCGCTTCCGCCGTGAGATAGTCGGTTTGGACGCCGGCGCCCTGCTCGAGGGCCAGGCGTTCGATCCGAGTGACTTCCAGGGCCTGCTCCGCGGCCGCCGCCAGCGCGTCGACCCGGCCCTTCGCGGCCACATAACCCGACAGCGCTCGGTCTACGGCGTCGCCCACGTCGCGACGGGCCGCGTCGGCGTTGGCTTCCGCCGCCGCCAACTCGGCGCCGGCTCGATCCACCCCGGCCGGTCGGGCCCCACCGGTGAACAGGGGATAGCTCAGTGCCACCCCACCCTGCCATTCCGTGCTGGCCGTCCCTTGAGCCGACCCGTACTGCGTCAGCCGGCCGACGAGGTTGAGCCGCGGGTACCACGAGGCACGAGCCTCGGCGCGAGCCGCCCGGGCGGCCACCACCCGGGCGGCGAGCTGCCCGAGCTGGGGATTCCGCTCCTCGGCGGTCGAGATCAGGATCGACCGGTCCACCACCGTGTCGGCGGGCGCCAGCCGCACCGAGTCGAGGGCCCGCCCGGCCAAGGAGTTGCCCGGCAGGGCGAGCAGTCGCTCCAGCCCTCGTTCGGCGGCGTCGCGGCGGGCCAGCGCGGTGAGCCGATCGGCCTCGGCCGCCGCCAGCGCCGCGTTGGCCCGGATCTCGGCCAGCCGCGCATCGCGGCCTTCGCGAACGAAGGCCCGGGCCCGGTCTCGCTCCCGACGGAGGGCTGCCAGTCGGGCCTCGTGGAAGGTCACGAGATCGCGCGCGGTCGTGACCTCGAGGTAGGCGCCGACGGTGCGAGCGGTCAGCGACTCCAGGATCGCCTCGTCGCCCGCTTCGGCCATCGACACCTGCGCCTGCGCGACCCCGATCCGGTCGCTCCGGGCCGGATCGAACAGCGACCAGGACACGTTCAGGCCCGCCTGCCAGAGCGTCCGGTCGAAGATCGGCGGGCTCATGAGGTCGAAGCCATGGAGCGGCGCGACCACCATCGGGTCGCCGAACCGGCTCGCGTTGGCGTCCAGCGACGCGTTAGGGAGCCAGGTCGACCGTGCCTGGCGGACCGCGGCTCGGGCGCTGCCGGTCGCCGCGGCGCCGGCCGCGACCGTCGGGTGAGTCGCCAGAGCCTGCTTCACCGCGTCGCCCAGCCGAAGAGCGGGCGCCTGCGCCGACAGCGGCACGGCCAGGGCCAGAGTGAGCAGACAGGAAAGGGTCTGGGAAGTCATGCCGGTCCTTCCTGGCGCAGGGCCAAGCCGCCCCGCACCGTGCGCACGATGTGATCGAGCGCGATCCCTCGTTGGGTTGGATCGTCGAGGTCGAAGCCGGCCATGCGGGCCAGCGCCGGGCGCATGATGGTGAGATGGAGCGAGTGCGACATCAGGCCGAGTGCCATCAGGGCGGGAGGCCCCGGCCGGACCCGCCCCGTCGCCTGCCCCTCACGAATCAGACCGATCAGGGCGGCGAGCACTCGCTTGAGATGCTCCTGAGCAGGAGCCGGCGGCATCCCGCTCGCCAGCAGGCTCCGAATGAAGAGGCGGGGCATCTCCGGGTGGTCCATCAGGTAGGCGAAGTACTCGCGAACCACGCCCTCCACCCGGTCGAGCGGGTCGCCCGGGCCGCCGACCGTCGCCAGGAGGCGCTCGGCAAGGGGCGCAATCGTCGAGCTCACGACCGCCTCGTAGAGTCCTTCCTTGCTGCCGAAATGATAGGTGATGGCGCCCAGATTGGCGCCGGCGGCCGCCGTGATGTCACGGACGGACGACCCGTCGAAGCCCTTGTCTGAAAAGAGCTTGCGTCCTGCCTGCACCAGGGCGTCGCGAGTATCTGGAGCCACATTCGGTTGATTCATACGTTTGTATTAGTACAAACGTATGAATCATTCCGCAAGGGTGACCATGCTTCCGAGCTTGCCGAACCCACCCCTGCTCCCTCCGACCCGGCCGCGCAAGGCCGCGCCGGACCGAGATCACCGAGAGGCCCGTTGGTTAGGTTTGGGGCATGGCTTCGCGAGAGCAGCGGGTGGTGGTGGTGACCGGCGCGAGCGCCGGGATTGGAGCCGCGCTCGGCGCGCTGTTGGTCGATCGGGGCGACGCCGTCGCGCTGGTGGCCCGGCGCGACGGGGTCCTGCGAACGGTGGCCGAGCGGGCGGGGCCGAACGCCCACCCGATCGTGGCCGACGTGACCCGCCGGGACGACGTCCGGCGGGTGGTTCGGGAATCCCTGGACCGGTTCGGTCGAGTCGACGTGTGGGTGAACAACGTTGGGCAGGGCATCACCCGACTGCCATCGGAGCTGACCGACGGCGACATCGACGAGATGGTCCGAGTCAACGTCAAGTCGGCGCTCTACGGCACCCAGGAGATTCTGCCGCACTTCAAGGAGCGCGGCGCCGGGCACCTGATCAACGTCTCGTCGATGCTCGGCCGGATGCCGCTGGCCGTGTTTCGATCGGCCTACAACGGGGCCAAGCATTTCCTCAATGCGCTCACCGCCAACTTTCGGGCCGAGCTGGCCAAGGACTGGCCCGGTATTCAGGTCTCGCTGGTATCGCCGGGCGTGGTCCGAACCGAATTCGGTACCAATGCCCTGCACGGTGGGCCCGACTCCCGGTCGCTCCCCTACTTCGCAGAGCGCGGAGGAGGTAGCGGCGGTGATCGCGGCGGTGATCGACTCACCCCGGCCGGACGTCTATACCCGGGCCGGTGCCCGCGAGCGGGTGCTCGAGTATCTCGGCGGACTGGGAGTCGACCCGTGAGTCTGAGCGTCTGTCTGGCCGGCGCGACCGGGTGGGCGGGCTCCGCCCTGGCCCGTGGCCTGGCCGCCCAACCGGACCTGCACCTGACGAGCGCGGTCGGACGGCGGCACGCCGGCCAGACGCTGGGGGAGGCGCTGGGTGAACCCGGACTGTCGACCGCGAGGGTCCACGCCACCGTGGCCGAGGCCCTGGCGGCGCCCTGCGACGTGTTCGTCGAGTACACCACGCCCGAGGTGGCCAAGCGCAATGTCCTGAGCGCGCTCGCGCGGGGGAGTCACGTGGTGGTCGGGACCTCCGGTCTCTCGGAGGACGACTACGGCGAAATCGAAGCGGCGGCGCGCGGCGCCGGCCGCGGCGTCCTGGCGTGCGGCAACTTCGCGTTGACGGTGGTGCTGATGCAGCGGTTCGCCGAGATGGCCGCGCGTCACCTCCCCCACTGGGAAGTCGTCGACTACGCCAAGCTTGGCAAGAAAGATGCACCGAGCGGCACGGCTCGGGAGTTGGCTCATCGGTTGGGGAGCGACCCGGCTCGGGTCCACTCGCTTCGGGTGCCCGGATTCGTGCTCAGCACCGAAGTGATCTTCGGGCTGCCGGGGCAGCGTCTCAGTCTCCGCCACGACTCCGGGGAGAGCGCCGAGCCCTACGTGGGCGGGGCGTTGCTGGCGATCCGCAAGGTGTCCGGCCTGATCGGGCTCCAGCGCGGGCTCGATACGGTGCTCGATCTCTAGTCCGGCGACGCGAGGGAGCGCTCTGACCGACCGTCACATTCGCAACCTGTCCTCGTGGCGCAAGGCGATGGAGCGCCTCCACCGGACCATTACGCCCAATCCGTGGCCGGCTCGGATCGTCGAGGCCCTCGGGCTCTTCCACACCGTGCGGGTAACCCGTCACCGGATGGCCGCGGCGTTGGGAGGAGACCGGCCACTCCGGGTCGCCTTCGCCTCGGACTTCCACGCCGGCCCGACCACGGCCACGGCGGTCCTCCACGATACCGCCGCGAAGCTCCGCGAGCTCGCACCCGACCTGCTGCTCCTCGGCGGCGACTTCGTGAGCCTCGAGGCCCGTTACGCCGAGGCGTTGGCGGAGCTGCTCGACACGGTCCCGGCACCGCTGGGCCGATTCGGCGTGCTCGGCAACCACGATCACTGGGCGGGGGGGGCGCGGGTGGAGGCCATTCTGGCGAGCGCCGGCATCACCATGCTCACCAACCGGGCGGTCCATCTGCCGCCGCCCTTCGACCAGGTCTCGGTGGTCGGCCTCGACGACCACCTGTCGGGCCATCCCGACGCGCCAACCGCGTTTCGCGACGCCCGCCCGATTCGACTGGTGCTGATGCACCAGCCGAGCGGGTTGCTCGACCTGGGCAACGCGCCCTTTCGGTTAGCGATGGCCGGGCACACCCACGGCGGTCAGATCGTGCTGCCCGGGGGCTGGCGTCCGGTGCTCCCCCAGGGCGGCCTGAGCCGGGTGTATCCCGGCGGCTACTACGAGTTGGGGCCCGGCCGGGCTCTGTTGGTCTCCCGCGGGGTCGGCTGCACCACGCTGCCGGTCCGGATCAACGCCCCGCCCGAGGTCCATCTGATCGAGCTGCAACCCGACCGCCGGCCGCTCGGGACGACGGCGACAACGGGCGAGCGTTAGGCAGCGTCGAATGCGCGCCGGCATTCCTCGACGAATCGTCGGGTTCCACCGCGACCAGGAGCCGCAGTGGGTGGCCGACCTCGAGTGCGGCCACATCCAGCATGTTCGGCACGATCCGCCCTGGCAGGTTCGGCCCTGGGTCCTCGACCGGAGGTCGCGCGAGGAGCGGCTGGGTACCACGCTCGACTGCGGGGTGTGTCTTCGCGATCCCTGCTTGACCGTCCAAGGACAGCGCCGCTACGACGAGGCTCGGGTCCGCGGCCTCTGTCACGAAGGAGCGTTGGAGGTCGCTCTTCGCCCGGCCGACTGACGAGCCCGTCGTCCGGACACCTTGCCCGGTCCGCCATCCGGCTGCATCATCCCCCCTTCTCCTTCAGGACATACGATGGTCGCAACCGAGCGCGGCGCGTCAGGCGGGCCGCTCAGGCCTCGGAGCTCGATCCGACAGGTCGTGTTGGCCAGCTTCATCGGGACTACGGTCGAGTGGTACGACTTCTTCCTCTACGGCACCTTCGCCGCTCTCGTCTTCAACAAGCTCTTCTTTCCCAACGTCGATCCCCTGATCGGCACGCTCAGCGCCTACGGAACCTTTGCGATCGGCTTCCTCGCGCGACCGCTGGGCGGCATCATCTTCGGCCACTACGGCGATCGGATCGGCCGGAAATCGATGCTGGTCTGGTCACTGTTGTTGATGGGCATCGCGACGGCGCTGATCGGCGTCATTCCGTCGTACGCCACGATCGGGGTGTGGGCGCCGGTGCTGCTCACGATCCTTCGCTTTGCCCAGGGGATCGGCGTGGGCGGCGAATGGGGCGGAGCGGTGCTGATGGCGGTCGAGCACTCCGGCGGCGAGCGGCGCGGGTTTCACGGCAGCTGGCCCCAGATGGGGGTTCCCGCCGGGAGCCTCCTCTCCACCGGCGTCTTCTTCGTCTTCTCGAACACTCTGTCCGAGTCGCAGTTCCTGGCCTGGGGTTGGCGGGTTCCGTTTCTCCTCAGCACGATCCTGATCGCGATCGGCCTCTTCGTCCGGCTTCGGATCATGGAGACGCCGGCCTTCGAGAAGGTGAAGGCCGCCAAACGCGAGGTCAAAATCCCCCTGGTCCAGGTCTTCCGCGAGCACCCGCGAGAGGTCCTGGTCGGCATGGGCATGCGACTGGCCCAGAACGCGCTGTTCTACTTCTTCACCGTGTTCGTGTTGAGCTACGGGCAACAAACTTTGGGCTACACCAAGAACACGATGCTGGCGGGGGTGGCGGTGGCGGCCTTCACGGGGCTCTTTACGACCCCGCTCTGGGGGCACCTCTCCGATCGCTTCGGCCGGCGGCCCGTCTATCTCGCCGGGGCCGTCTTTTCGATGCTCTACGCCTTGCCGTTCTTCTGGCTGATCGGACTCGGCCCTGGCCTTCCGGTCGTCCTGGCCATCATGCTCGGTCTCAACTTCGGGCACGACATGATGTACGGCCCTCAGGCCGCCTATTTTGCCGAGTTGTTCGGAGCCCACGTCCGCTACAGCGGGGCCTCGCTGATCTATCAGCTCGCCTCGGTGATCTCGGGCGGACTGTCACCCCTGATCGCGACCTGGCTGCTCGCCCGCCACGGAACCGGTTCCGTCGCCGCCTACATGGGGGCGATGTCGCTGATTACCGTCGTCGCCACCTGGCTCGCCCCCGAGACCCACCGCCGGGCGATCGGGTAGCGACGCTCGGGCCCCGGTCAGGAGGCCCGGACGTAGGCGCAGCCGTTCTCCTGGGCCAGCACCGCGGAGAAGATACCCGACGGCTGCAGGATGACGCCGGGATGGATCATAGCCCGGACCTTCTTGTCGGCCTCCGCCTTCGGGACTCGATCGCGCTGGGACACGACCTCGGCACAGTCGCGGAGCGCCATCGAGCAGGCCAGCACGATCGCTCCGCCGGCCATGACCTTCTCGAGCGTGAAGTCCTCGTATTCGGGAGGGAGGGCGTTGGGGCCGGTCCGGTCGAGAATCGGATTGCGCGTCGTGGCTCGCCGGGTAACAGGATCTTTGACCGCCCATTGGGACGCGATGTCGTACTCCCGCCAGAAGTCCTGATTCAGGACCAGGGCGATGCCGTCGTGCCGGATGTTGAGGACGGTGTTCATCTGGGCTTCCTGAAGCCCGAAGACGGCCGCGTATTGCTTGCGCCAGAGCACTGCGCGCCAGACGCCGTAGCCGTCCTCGATGGCCGGGATGTCGAAGATCGCCCGATGCTTCCCGTTGAGCCGCTTGACCCAGGTCAGGTCCCAGAGCCGGGCAGCCGGACCTTGGGCCTCGATCGAGGCCACGTCGAGAGCGCCGAGGGCAGCGGCTCCGAGCCCGCCCAGGGCAATGCGTTCGAGGAACTCACGGCGCCTGGTCAGCATGTCTCCTCCTTGCCCGGATGCATCATCGACCCCGCCCGCAGCATACCTTCTCCCCCTGTACCCAAGCGATCCGGGCTTGAAGGCGGGTTGTAGGCAGCGTGACGAAGAGTTCATGGTCTCGACGGGGGTCGAGACAGCGGCGGGGAACTGCGAGGAGGGCCCGACCGAGATCAAGTCCCCGACGCCGGGGAGGACCGGAGGCGGTCCAGTCCGGGAAGTGTGTTCCAGACTGGAAGATTCCGCAGCACCCGGGCCGACCGACGACGCTCACCCCGCCGGGACGCCGGAGGAGCGGCAGGCGCGGCAGCCACCGGCGCCGCGCCGACGGTCAACAACCTGGGGCTCGGCTCTGATGAGTCCTGCGACAGATCGCCGGCTAGCGCCCCGACGAAGCGGTACCCCATTCGCGGCTTGGTCACGACCAGGCGGGGCCGCCGATCGTCGTCGCCAAGGATTCGCCGGAGCTCAGCCACGCAGCGATCGAGGGCCGCGTCGGTATCGGACTCCTCCCGCCGGTAGAGCGCCCGCCGGAGCTCGCGTCGGGTGACCTCGGTGTCCCGGCGCCGGATCAAGTAGATCAGCGCCGACATCAGCTGGGTCGGCATCGGTACCCGGGCGCCGTCAATCGTGAGCGAGCGCCGATACGGGTCGAGCTCGAAACGGTCGAATTGCATGAGGCGTGACGCGGTCATCGGCGGCTCGGCATCGGCGGTGGCGGCTCCGTTTCCATGAGATGCCCGATCCCCGCCGACGGTTGCGCGGTGGACGGCGTCCCGAATGCGGGACGGGTCCTCGGGCGAACGTTAGGCCGGATCTTCTCCATCCCGACGATGGCGCCGTCCCGCCGGTTTCGCTCAGCCAGCCCTGTGCACCACTCGCTCGCGGGCGGATGGCCAGTTCGTTCGCTCGTGGGACGCTCGACGTTCGCGGTCGCCCAAGACGAAGCCCACTCGCCACCTCCCCATCCCGTCCTCCCTCCGATCAGCTCGCCAAGCCGCCCCATGGGGCGATGGCTTCTCCGGATTCACGACCCACCGAGCCTCCTGGTGCTCCTGGTGGTGGTGGCTCAGGGGACGCCGGTGGAGCTCGGACGCCAGGCGATCCTTTTGGCTCGCCCAGACTTCTTCGCCACGCTGAACACCATCTCGGCCGTTGTGGTACGAAGACATCGGTGCGCTGGACTACCGGCAGAAGCCCGCCCTACCTTCCAGATCGATTCGACGGGAGCTCCTCATGATCGTCATCCGCCGCCCGGCTCCGACGTGGCTCGCCCTGCTCGCCGCGACCAGCGGGTGCGGGCCTCGGTCCGAACCACCGGTCGCCGACCAAGCGACTCGGCCGAGCGGCGCCGAGTGGAGCAGCTATGGCGGCGATCCCGGAGGGACTCGTTTCTCGCCGCTCGACCAGATCGATCGCGGCAACGTCGCCGGCCTGAAGCTGGCCTGGGCCATCCATACCGGCGACGGTGCCCACCAGACCGGGGAGATGAGTGGCCCGATCACGGGCTGCGCCCGCTGTCACCGCGAGCAGTACAAGTTCGAGGCAACCTCCATCATCGCCGATGGTCGCCTGTACCTCAGTACCCCGTTCAACCGGGTGCTGGCGCTCGACCCCGAGTCCGGCCGGACGCTCTGGCGGCACGACCCCAAGATCGATCCGATGCTCGAGCGGAACGAGGGCCTGATGTCGCGGGGCGTTGCCTATTGGGCCGACCACGACCGCCCCGGCGGCGAATGCGGGCGGCGGATCCTGTTCGGAACCGTCGATGCCCGCCTGTTGGCCCTCGACGCCACCACCGGTCGGCCGTGCCGGGACTTCGGCGACTCGGGAACCGTCCGGTTGGATCAGGACGTCGGCCCGGTCCAGGTCGGCCAGTACGGCGTCACCTCGCCGCCGGCCATCATCGGCGACGTCGTGGTCGTGGGCTCGTCGATGGGCGACAACCGGCGGGTAGACATGGAGCACGGCGTGGTCCGGGCCTACGACGTCCGGACCGGCCGAAAGCTCTGGGGCTGGGATCCGATTCCCCGCTCGCCCAGGGATCCGACCTGGAAGGACTGGACCCCGGAGGCCGCCCGGCGTACCGGCGGCGCCAACGCCTGGCCGCCGCTGAGCGTGGACGCCGAGCGCGGCCTGGTGTTCGTGCCGACGGGATCGGCGGCGCCGGATTTCTACGGCGGCGAGCGGCCCGGGACGAACGCCTTCGCCAATTCGCTCGTGGCGCTGCGGGCCACGACCGGGGAGGTGGTCTGGCATTTCCAAGTGGTGCACCACGACCTCTGGGATTACGACATCCCGGCCCAGCCCTCGCTGGTCACGATCCACCGCGACGGGGCCGACCTGGCGGCGGTCGTGGTGGCGACCAAGATGGGCTTCCTCTACTTCCTGGACCGCGAGACCGGCAAGCCGATCTTTCCGGTCGAAGAGCGACCGGTGCCGGCGAGCACCGTCCCGGGCGAGCAGGCTTCGGCGACTCAACCGTTTCCCACCCTCCCCAAGCCGCTCGACCCCTTGGGACTCGACCCCAAGGATCTCTGGGGGGCGACGCCGGCCGACCTGGCCGCGTGTCGAAAGCAGTTCGCCGGCCTCTCCTCGGGCGCGTTCTTCGGACCGCCGAGCCTCGAAGGGATCGCGGAGCTACCGAGCTTTGCAGGGGGGATCAACTGGGGTGGGGTCGCGTTCGATCGGACCCACGGCCTTCTGGTCGTGAACCACATGCGGCTCCCGATGTGGATCACGCTCTCCCGACGGGTGAGCCCGGACCAGGGCAATCAACGCGGGACTCCGTATACGATGGAGCGAGGCGCGTTCGTGGCGCCCAACGGGCTTCCCTGTGTCAAGCCACCGTGGGGCCTGCTGACGGCGATCAACGTCTCGACCGGCGCCGTGGCGTGGGAGGTACCGCTCGGAACGATGAAAGGCCTGGATTCCATCCCGGGGAGCGACCAATGGGGCTCGATCACCATCGGCGGCCCGATGATCACCGCCGGCGGGCTCGTGTTCATCGCCTCGACCATGGACGAGCAGCTCCGGGCGTTCGACGTCGAGACCGGCAAGGTCCTCTGGCAGGCCAAGCTGCCGGCGGGCGGCATCGCCACGCCGATGACCTACTTGGCCGACGGGAAGCAGTACGTGGTGATCGCGGCCGGCGGTCACAGCACCGCCGGCACCCGGCTGGGCGACAATCTCGTGGCCTTTGCCCTACCCTGACTCGTGACCGATCGACGAGTGGCCTTGGTGACCGGCGCGGCGCGGGGGATCGGGCGCGCTGTCGCGGAGCGGTTGGCGCAGGACGGACACGCGCTGGCGGTCAACGATCTCGATCCGGACCAGGTGGCTGCGGCCGTTCGAACCTTGGGCTCCGACACCCTGGCGGTCCCCGGCGACGTGGCCAGCCGCACCTCGATTCGGGACGTGGTCGAGCGAGTGACAGCCCGATTCGAGCGCCTCGACGTGCTCGTCACCTGCGCCGGCGTCCTCTACCCGACCCGGTTCGAGCAGATCCCGGAAGAGGAGTGGCGAAGGACGCTCGACGTGAACCTCACCGGGGTCTTTCTGGCGATGCAGGCGGTCACGCCGATGATGCGGGCCCGCGGGTGGGGCCGAATCGTCAACCTGTCGTCGACCGCGGGCAAGTCGGTCAGCACCCTGGGCGGCGCCCACTACACCGCGTCGAAAGCCGGTGTCCTCGGCCTAACCCGTGCCGCGGCGAAGGAGCTCGCCCCGGACGGCATTACGGTCAACGCAGTGTGTCCGGGCCTGATCGATACGGAGATGGTGCGCGGCAACGTGACCCCGACGGCGCTCGAGGCCTATCGGACCAGCTTCCCCATTCAGCGCCTGGGACATCCCGGCGAGGTGGCTGATCTGATCGCCTTCCTGGCCTCCGACCGAGCGGCCTACATCACCGGAGCCGCGGCCGACATCAACGGCGGAGACCTGATGGTCTGACGCTCGGGGCTACCAGGAGAAGGAGGGTGGGAACGCGCCGCGGACCCATCCACGCAAGCCTAGCTCCCGGACGAAGGAAGACCGTCACCGCCTGCCAGAGCAGCATCGCCGCGCCCAGGTGGAGGGTGAGCCGCCAGATCGCGGGGATCACCACCGAGCCCTGGACCACGGCGAGATCCACTCCCCACTGCCACTCCGCGAGCAGTGCCGCCACGACCGCCAGCGTCCCCACCAGGCCCAACACGCCAGCTCGACCGAGCGGCGCCGCGAATCGCGAAGGCCCCGGTCACACCCAACCCGTCCAAAGGTGTCGGCGACACCTGGTCCAATGGAGCGGATCGACTCCTCCCGTCACTCTGCGAGCAAGCAGGAGACGAGCTTCGAACGCCACTCAACGTGATTCGGAGTCCTGGCTCAAACGAGCTGCGGCGGGCGGCATCGCCACGCCGATGACCTACCTGGTCGATGGGAAGCAGGACGTGGTGATCGCGGCCGGCGGTCACAGCACCGCCGGCACGCGGCTGGGCGACAACCTCGTGGCGTTCGCGCTTCCCTAGCCCGGTGACCGCACCCGGTCAGGGAGTGGCATTCGCCGCGCCGGCGGCCCGATAGCCGGGGTCTCGGGCGGGATCGAAGCGGAGCCGGCTCCGGTCGAGCCGGCGACCATCCTTGAACACCAGCTCCACCCGCCGGGTATCGCTGATTCGCCGGGACGGATCACCCCGCACCACGATGACGTCGGCCCGCTGGCCGGGTTCGAGGGTGCCCCAGTCGGACTCATGGAGGAATCGCGCCGCGTTTCGGGTCGCCAACGTCAGGGCCTGGAGCGGCGTCAGCCCGGCCTCGACGATCAGCTCGAGCTCGCGGTGGAGCCCTTCGCCGTACCAGTCGCCGGGATAGGGGGCATCGGTGCCCGCGGCCAGGAGGATGCCGGCGTCGAAGAGCTGCTTCAGGTTGTGCTCGGCGACGACCAGCCGGTCCATCGCCGCGCGGGCCCGGCCGCTGTCGGCCCCGCTGAGCGGATGCTCGGCGAAGGCCCGGAGCTCGGCGGCAAAGGCCGGGGGAAAGGACCCGCCGAGGAGCGGGCCCTCGAGGAACGACAGGTCCCGGAAGCGGCGGCGACTGAACGACTCGTAGACCGCCAGCGTCGTCAGGCTGGCGACTTGGTGGTCGCGCAGGTAGGCCACGGTCTCCGGAGTGATCGGCACCGTGCCCAGGTGGGCAAACGCGGCGATCCCCGTCTGGGCGATCTCCAAGGTGCCGTTCTTCCGCCAGGCATCGACGACCACCGCGAGGGTGTCGCGGGCGGCCGCCTGGACCAGGTCCGTCAGCAACTCGGTCGAGAGCCCGCCATAACCCTTGACCATCGTGACCCCGGCCGCCCGGAGCTGGCGAACGTAGGGTCCGATCTGCGCCGGGGTCGCCACGGCGAGGGAAAGCGGCGGCCAGGCGGGATTGGCACCGTCGACCAGCGGCCCGACGAAGCGGATGTGCGGGCCGTCGAGACGGCCGGCGTCGATCTCGCGAGTGACCTGGAGGATATAGGGCAGGATGTTGCCGGTGTCGAACACCGTGGTGACGCCGGCGTAGAGCAGGGCGGAGAGCATCCGGTGCGGGCTCAAGAGGTCGCTCGTCTCGCCGTCCCAACCGCCCGTCAGGTGGACGTGGAGATCAGCCAGGCCGGGCAGCACCGACCGGCCTCGTCCGTCGATCCGGACCGCGTCGGCGGGAACCCGCACCGCGCCCACCGGCCCCACGGCGGCGATCCGGTCGCCCCGGATCACAACCACCCCCGACTCGATCGGCGGACCGCCGTTGCCGTCGATGATTCGAGCTCCGACGATCGCGATCGGGCGTTGGGCCGCGAGCGGCCCCGCCAGGGCGAGCAGGCCTGCGACCAGCCCAGTCCAGATCCGCGTCATGGGCACCTCCCGGCCGTCGAGCGGTGGGTCTTGTCGGGTTTCCTTAACGAAGTTAAGAATTGTAGCGGGCCCGGCAAGCCGACCATGCCCGCGCCTCCGCCACCTCCCCTCGCGAGCCACCGGCCGCCGATGAGCCCTCGCCGTGCCGACCAGAGCGACGCCGAGATCCTGACCGAGGCGGTCCGGGCGGTCCGTCGCTTCGGACCCCGGGTTACTCTGGCCCGGGTGGCTCGCGAGGTCGGCCTGAGCTCGGCCCGGTTGGTCCAGCGGTTCGGCTCGCGCGCCGAGCTCCTGGCCGCCGCCGAGCGCCTGGCCGATGTCCGGATGCGGGAGGCCATCTTCGCCGGGCTCGCCGACGTCGCCGATCCCCTCGGGGCGCTGGTCACCCGCCTGGGCCAAGTCGCCGAGCGGAACGCCCGCCGGCTCTACCTCCTCTCCAACTCCTATCTCTTCGATCCCGGGCACCTGGCCGCGCGATCGGGAGCCCGCGAGGCGAAGGAGCGGGAGCGTGACTACCTGGCGGCGTTCGCCCTGGTGCTCGCCCAGGCCGCCGACCAGGGTCAGCTCCGGCCTGGTCTCGACCATCCGGCGCTGGCACGAGCGGTGTTCGTGACCTGGATCGGCACCTACACCGTGTGGGCCTACGCCCCGGTGGGCTCGCTTCGGGAGGCGGTGCGTCGCGACCTCGGCTTTCTCCTCACGCCCTACCGGGCCACGGCTCGCGGCGGCCGGGGCCGCGCCGTGGCGCAGTGATGACCGGCCGGGCGATCGTCCCCTCCGGGACCCGTTGGGTCGTGTTGGCGGTGACTATCGCGGCCACGACCGTCGGGATGATGGGCTTCGCGGCCGTGTTCCCGCTTCTCAACCTCTGGATCCGGGACCTCGGCATCACCCGGGCCCAGGGCGGCCTCCTCTCCGGTCTCTGGTACCTCCCGGGCATCGTGGTGGCGCTCCCAGCCGGGTGGGCGTTCGACCGCTATCCGATCAAGCGGGTCCTTGGAGTCTGCTGGGGATTCATCCTCGCCGGCACCGTGCTGATGGCGCTGGCGCCGAGCTTCTGGGTGCTCTGCGCCGGGCGGCTGGTGTTCTCGATCGGGATGAATGCCCACATGATCGGCGCCCCCAAGCTGATCGGCACCTGGTTCGCGGGGCGCCGGGAGTTGGGCTTCGTGATGGGCCTCTACACGATGGCATTCACGGCGGGAGTGTTCCTGAGCCTGAACGTGCTGGGGTCGATCGGGAGCGCGGCGGGGTGGCGTCCCGCGCTCTCCCTCCTGGCCGGGCTGTCGGCGGTGGGCGTCGGCCTGATTCTGGTCCTCCCCAGCCAGGACGCGATCAGCGCTACGGGTGGGCCGCCGGTCCGGTTCCGCCCCCTCGAGCTGGGCTTGGGAGCCTGGCTCCTGGCCCTGGCCTACTTCGGCTACAGCATCGGGACGGAAGGCTACCTCACCTTCACACCGGATTTCCTGGTGGGACGAGGCTTCGAGCTGGCCCGGGCCTCGTCGATCGTCGGGGCCTACGCATTGCTGGCCCTGATCCTGAAGCCGATCCTCTCCTCGTTCCTCCGGCCCGGCACCGGGATTCCCTTCGTCGTTGCGGCCACCCTCTTCGCGCTGGCCAGCGTGGGCCTGCTGTTCGCTCCCGGGGTACCGCCGCTGGTGTCGTCCGGCGTGATGGGGCTCTCGCTCGCCTTCGGCATGCCGGCGCTCTTCGCGCTGCCGACCTTTCTGCTGGGAGCCGAGCGCTCGGGCCAGGGTTATGGTCTCTACCAGCTCTTTTACAGCCTCGGCTTCTTTGCCCAACCCTTGGTGGGGCTGCTCGCGGACCGGTCCGGCGGATACGGGGCGGGCTACGCCGTCGTGGCCGGGTATTGTCTGCTGGGCCTGCTGGTGGTCCTGCCGGCGGTTCGACGCCTTCGCCCCCGGGAGACGAGTTGATGCGTGCCGTCCTCACGACCGCCCACGGCGACCGAAGCTGCCTCCAGTACCGGGATGACTATCCCGATCCGGTGCCCGGCCCCGGCGAGGTGGTTGTCCGGGTCGTCGCCACGGCCCTCAACTACCACGACATCTTCACCCGGCGCGGGATGCCGGGCATTCGGATCCCGCTTCCGGTGGTGGTGGGGTCGGACATCGCGGGGACGGTCGAGATCCTGGGCGGCGGGGTACACGGTTGGCATCAGGGTGACCGAGTGCTGATCGACCCGGTCTACCGCGACGGGGCTCACGTCGGAATGATCGGGGAGATCGCGGACGGCGGACGGGCTGAGCGGGTGCGGGTGCCGGCCAACCAGCTGATCCGGGTTCCGGACGGCGTAACCCTGGAGCAGGCGGCGGCGCTGCCGCTGGCGTACGGCACGGCCCATCGGATGCTGGTGACACGCGCCCGGGTCGCGGCGGGCGAGCGGGTGCTGGTGCTGGGGGCGAGCGGCGGGGTGGGCGTGGCCTCGGTGCAGCTCGCCAAGCTGGCCGGGGCGGAGGTGGTGGCGTGCGCCGGAAGCGAGTGGAAGCTCGAGCGACTCCGGGCCCTCGGCGCCGATCACGTGGTCAACTACACCGAGAGCCGATTCCTCGATGCCGTCCGCGAAATCTACGGCAAGCCGCGCATCACCGGCGGCGGTGGAGTGGACCTGGCCGTGAACTTCACCGGCGGCGAGACCTGGCTCGACACCCAGAAGAGCGTGACCTCGGGTGGACGAATCGTCACCTGCGGCGCGACCGCCGGCTACCAGCTCACCACCGATGCCCGCTATCTCTGGACCTTCGAGCACACCATGATCGGCTCCGACGGCTGGACCCCGGAGGATCTGATCACCTTGATGGACCTGATCGCGACCGGACGACTCGACCCGGTCGTCGACGCAGTGCTTCCCCTCCCCGAGGTCGCCGAAGGCGAGCGGATGCTCGAGGACCGCGAAGTCTTCGGCAAGATTCTCTTCCGACCATGACCACCTTCACCAACCTCGGGGCCATCGTCCGCCCCGAGCTGCCCGACCGCGAGGCGCTCATCGACCTGCGCGACCCGGCCGCTCCGAGGGCGTGGACCGCGGCCGAGCTCGATGCCGGGATGAACGCCGTGGCGCGGGGGATGCTGAAGCAGGGCTACGTCCGCGGCGACCGGGTCGCGATCCTGTCGGACAACCGGGCCGAGTTCCTGCTGGCCTACGCCGGCCTGATGCGGGCGGGGCTGGTCCCGGTGCCGATCAACCATCGGCTGGCCCGAGACACGATCCGCTTCATCCTCGAGGACGCCGCGGTGCGAGCGGTCATCGCCGACGGAGTGAGAGGCGAGCTGGTGCCGGAAGGGTACGATCACTGGCGCCTGGACGATGGCGGGGGCCGCCCCTTCGCCGAGCTGCTGGACCCCGGTCCGTTCGCCGCGGTGCGTCCCGGACCGGACGAGCTGGCCAAGATCCTCTACACCTCCGGGTCGACCGGCCGCCCCAAAGGGGTCCCGCTCAGTCATCGGGGCCAGCTCTGGGCACTGGGTCACTATCTGACCCCGGGACCGGAGGGGCTGGCCGAGCGGACGCCGATCGTCGCGCCGACCTACCATAAAAACGGTCTCTTCTTCTCGATGGTCGCGCTCGCGAACGGATTCGCCATCATCTCACTGCCCCGTTTCGAGGCCCGGACCTATCTCGAGGCTGTCGCCCGCTACCGGTGTACGCTGTTGAGCGGCATCCCCACCATGTTCGCGCTGATGGCGCGCGAGCGGGCCCTGCTGGAGCGGCTCGATCTGACCGGGGTGAGGACCATCACGATCGGATCGGCGCCGCTCACGGATGCCCTGATCGACAAGGTACGAGCCCTCTTTCCGAACGCGACCGTCACCAACGGCTACGGGACGACCGAAGCCGGTCCCAGCGTGTTCGGCGGGCACCCCGACGGGCGGCCTCGGCCACCTCTCTCGCTGGGCTACCCGTTCGCCGACATCCGGTGGCGACTGGCCGGCGGCGACCGGTCGGACGAGGGCGTGCTCGAGCTCCAGACGCCGGCGCTGATGGCGGGGTACCTGAACCTTCCCCGCGTCACGAGCGAGCGGATCCGCGATGGATGGTACGACACCGGCGACGTGATGCGGCACGACGCCGAAGGATTCTTCTACTTCGTGGGCCGGGCCGACGACATGTTCGTGTCGGGCGGCGAGAACGTGTACCCGGGCGAGGTCGAAAAGCTGGTGGAGCGCTGTCCCGGCGTCGCCCAGGCGGCCGTGGTTCCGGTGCCCGACGAGATCAAGGGTCAGATCCCGGTGGCGTTCGTAGTCCCGGCCACTGGCCACGACCTCACCGAGGAGCTGGTCCGTCAGTTCGCGCTCGCGGAGGGACCGGCGTTCAGCCATCCTCGCTTCGTGATCTTCAAGGAACGGCTGCCGCTGGCCGGGACCCACAAGATCGACCGGACGGCGCTGCTCGAGGAAGCCCGCGCGACGGCGCGAGCCCGGGGACGAAGTTAGGACCTGTCCGACGGGGACGCTCCCGACGCGATCGCGGCAGGCGACAGGACGACCAGCTGGCCCCACATCATCGGCAGGTGGCTCGCGACGGCGCAGAGGAAGGGATAGATCCCCGCCCGTCGGGCCACGTAGGTCGTGTCGACGGTGTGATTCGGGGGCAGGGGAACCACGAAGTCCGGCAGCACGAACGAGTGGACATCGTCTTCCGGGTTGACGATCGTGAGGTGCACGGTGTCTCCCTCAACCACCGTGATCGTGCTCGGCGAGAATGCGTAGACCTCCTTGCCTTCGAGCGCCCCGCCCTTGGCGAACGCGGCGTCGAGAAAGGGGTAGAGCGCCCGGGTCTCCTTCACCAGCAGCGGCACGGTGGTGACGGTGACGTCGCGGGTGCGGGCCTGATAGCGCGGCGCGACGGCCGCGCAGGCGGCCGCCAGGCCCAGGGTGAGGATCGGCCCGGACCGAACGAACGACGAATGGAGGGACATGATGGCCTTGGGCGGGTTTGGTCAATGCTAGCCGGTCGACCCGGCGGCGTCACGGTGCTCCGGTCGATCGGCCTCTGGGGAATCACGGCGATCGTCCTCAATCAGATCATCGGGAGCGGGGTCTTCGCGCTGCCTGGAACCATCGCGGCCCGGCTGGGATGGTACTCGCTGGTCGCGTTGGTGGTCGCTGCGGGGGTGACGGTCCTCATCATCCTGAGTTTCGGCGAGGTGGCATCGCGCTTCACGGAGGCGGGCGGTCCCTACCTCTACGCCCAGGCCGCCTTCGGACGGTTGGTCGGCCTCCAGATGGGATGGATGGCCTTGTTCGTCCGGCTGGTCTCGGCGGCGGTGCAGGTCAACCTGCTCACCACCTATCTGGCCGAGTTCTGGCCGGTCGCGGGCACCCGACTGGGCTCGGCGGTGATCGCGGCGGTCCTGCTGGGGGTGCTGACGGTGGTGAACCTCCGCGGCGCCAGGCCTGGCGCCCGGTTGAGCGGAGGGTTCGCTGTCGCCAAGGTGGGCGCCTTGCTGGCCTTCGCCGGCCTGGGGCTGCTCTGGATCGCCCGAGGCAATGCCACTCCCGCCCCGGTGCCCGCCGAGGCGACCCCCGCCGGCTGGCTCGGCGTGCTGCTGCTGCTGATGTTCTCGTACGGCGGGTTCGAGACGGCCACCTTTCCGATGGGCGAGTCTCGTAACCCGCGGCGCGACGCGCCGCTGGCGCTCCTCGCAGGCCTCGGCGCCGTGGTCGTGATCTATCTCCTGGTCCAGGTCGCCGTGCTGGCGACGCTTCCCGACCCGGGTGACACCGGACGCCCCCTCGCCGAGGCCGCAGGAGTGATGCTGGGCCGGGGAGGGGCGGTGGCGATGACCGTGATCGCGATCACCTCGGTCTACGGCTGGGGCTCGGCCGCGATGCTCGCGGTGCCCCGCCTCACCTTCGCCATGGCCGAGCGCGGCGACCTGCCCGCGTTCTTCGCCTGGGTGCATCCCCGCTGGCGCACGCCCTGGGTCTCGATCCTGACCTATTCGATCCTGGTGTTCGTGCTGAGTCTTCAGGGCGGCCTGCTCCAGAACATCACGCTGAGCACCGTGTCGCGGCTCCTCACCTACGGCCTGGTCTGCGCGGCCCTCCCGGCGCTCCGGTGGCGGGAGCGGAAGCCGGACTCGGGCGTCGCCGCCGCGGCGTTCCGGGTTCCCTTCGGAACCGCGGCCGCCTCGCTCGGGCTCCTGGCGACGTTGGTGCTCGTGACTCGGATGAGCGCCCGGGAAGGCATCTGGCTGGCGGTGGTCGCGGGGCTGGCGCTGCTCCATTGGGTTGCCGTGCGGCGGCGTCCCGGCCTGCGAGGTGCGGCATGACGGAGATTCGGTTCGACAGCTCGCCGTATCAGCGGTTTCTCGGCCTGCGGCTGGAACGGGCTGGCGACGGCGAAATCGTGATCCGACTGCCATTCCGCGACGAGTTCCTGCGGGAGGACGGCTCCGACTGGCTCCATGGCGGGGTCATGAGCGCGCTGGTGGACATCGCGGGTGACTACGCGATCGTCACCCGGCTCGGGGCCGGCGTACCCCGACGATCGACCTCCGAGTGGACTGGCTCCGGCCGGCGCGTCGGGGCGATCTGCTGGCGAGTGGTCGGGTGGTGAAGCTGGGGCGGACGGTGGGCGTCGCGGACGTCGAGGTTCGGGACGAGGCCGGCACCTTGGTCGCCGTGGGACGCGGGACGTACGCCACGGGCCCGCGGGGGTAGGCGCGGGCCGCCGATCACTCGCTCCGGAGAATTCGGGTGGGATCGAGACGGGCCGCCCGGCGGGCGGGAACCCAGGCGGCCACGAGCATCGCGACCAGTAGTCCGACGATCGCCAGGCCATAGGCCGGTAGGTCCGTCGGCCGGACGGCGGTCGTGCTCGGGCCCAACCGGATCGCGAGCCCAAGGGAGATCGGGATCCCGAGGGCCAGGCCCGCCACGGCGAGCCCCAGGGTCTCTCGAACCACCGCGGCGCCCAACCGACCCGCCGACGCCCCCAACGCCGCCCGGATCCCGAGCTCGCGGCGCCGCTCGGCAACGTCGCTTGCCATGACACCGTAGCACCCGACGGCCGCCAACGTCAGGGCCAGGAGGCCGAAGGCCTGAAACAGGCGGAGGACCACCGTGCGCCTGGCAAGAGCCCGATCGATAACCGCCGTCATCGGGACCACCCGGGTGATGGTCGGGTCGGGGTGGAGCGCGCGTAAGGCGGCTCGCAAAGCCGGCGCGGCTCCGCCGGGATCGCCGACGGTCCGCGCCACCACCGTCATCGGCCGGTCAGCCCCCGGCCACTGGTCGAAGGGGACGTAGACCTGCGGGTTGGGCGGGCGATCGAGCCCATCCTGCCGCACGTTACCCACCACCCCGACGATCGTATACCAGACGGCCGGCTCCCGACCGCCGATGCGGATCCGCTGGCCGAGTGGGCTCCCTCCGACGAACGTGTTCCGGGCGTAGCGCCGGTTCACGACCGCGACGGGCGCGGTCCCGGCCCGGTCGGCGCCAGTGAACGCGCGCCCCTCGGTGACCGGAATCCGCAGGGCGGCGAAATACCCCGTGGTGACCGAGTACCGGTCGGCCGAGGTCCACGCCTTCGGGTCGGTCGCGAGGCGCGACTCGGCCGCGACGCCGTACTGATCCGAGCCTCCAGCCAACGGGAGCTCGTTGACGAGGGCGGCGTCGACGACGCCGGGCAGGGCGAGGACGGCCGTTCTGGCCTCACGGACGTAGCGCCACACCTCGGCGTCCGTTTCGAACGACGGGCCGGTCGGATCGACCCGCGCGGTGACCAGTCCGTCGGCCTGGAATCCGGGGTCGACCGCGAGCAGCCTGGTCATGCTCCGCGACAAGAGCCCGGCAGCCACGACCAGGACCGACGCCAACGTCACTTGCGCGACCACCAAGGCGCGGCGGATCCCGTGGCGGCGCCACGGGCGGAGGGCGAGCGCGATCCCCCCACCGGCGCTCCGCAACGAGACGAGGGCCGGCAGCAAGCCCGCGAGCATTCCCACGACCAGACCGAGGCCCAGGCCGAACCGGACTACGCCGCCATCGACCGCGACGGCGCCGGGACGCGGCAACCCCGTGGCGGCCGCCCGGATGGCGCCCAGAACCGCGCGGGTGAGCATCACCGCCACCGCCGACCCCACCAGCCCCAGGAGGGCCGACTCCAGCATCACTTGTCGCACCACCCGATCGCGCCCGGACCCCACGGCCATCCGAACGGCGAATTCCTGGCGGCGCTGGACGGCCTGGCTGAGGAGGAGGTGGGCGACGTTCACTATCACCACCAGCAGCAGCAGGCTCACGGCCGCGAACAAGAGGATCAGGGTCGGCCGGCTCTCGGCGATCACGCTGTGGCGGAGGGGCTCCACGACCACCGTCCCCGAGCCGTAGGCGTCGCGATCCGCGGCCGCCAGCCGTCCCACGAGGCCGTTGACCTCCTGAGTTGCGGCCGCGAGGCTCATACCGGCTGCGAGCCGGCCCAGTCCGACCAGGTGGCGACACTCCGCGCAGGCCTGCGGGAGCGCGAGATCGTAACGCAGCGGCGTCCAGAGCTCGGCGCCCGGCGCCAAGACGCTCTCGAAGTCGTCCGGCAGGACTCCGATCACGAGGTACGGGGTGCCATCGAGCGAGATCGAGCGACCCACCACGTTCGGGTCGGCGCCGAAACGATCGCGCCAAAGGTCGGCCGCCAGGATGGCCACCGGGGCCGCGGCCGGCACGTCGTCGGCCGCGGCGAAGTCGCGGCCGATCGCCGGAACCACCCCCAACATCCCGAAGAACCGATGACCGACCCGCTGCGCCACGAGGCCCACCGGCTCGCCGGCCCGGAGCAGATTCGGCGACCAGGACCGCATCGCGACGACCGCGTCGAGGGTCGTGGCGCTCCGTGCCAGATCGTCCAGCGTGGCGAACCCCATCCGGCCGTCTCGACCGCGGTCCGGCTCCCAGAGGCGAACCAGGCGAGACCCCGCCGGGTACGGGAGCGGCTCCAGCAGCGCGGGCCGAATCACGCTGAAGATGGCGGTCGACGCGCCGATCCCGAGCCCCAGGGTCGCGAGGACCAGCAGGGTGGCGGCGGGACGACGGAGGTGGAGCCGAAGGGCGAACCGGAGGTCGGCCCAGACGCCCTGGAACGGCGAGCGCGCCGGGGTGAGGGAGGTGGGCTCGTCAGTCAAGGGACCCAACCGACCGGCCACCGATCCCGCCTGACGGAGGTACCAGCAGCGCGCAACCCAGCGCCCGTCCCGGGCGACCCGCCGCGCGAACGACTCGGCCAGGTCGCCGAGCACGGCGTCGCGGAGATGGCGCGGGGTGAAGCGGGCGACGAGCCAGGCCAGCATCCGGGGCGGGCGCGGCGTCACGGCTCCCTCGGCCTCAGGAGGTCGAGCCCGGCAGCCAACCGGTCGATCGCCTGGAGGGAAGCCGTCAGCGCGCGACGCCCGGAGGCCGTGAGCTGGAAGTAGCGCTTGGCCCGGCCACCCCGCTCCGGGGTCGGCTCGCCGACCTGACTCCGGACGTAGCCCTTCCCCTCGAGCCGAGTCAGCGTCTTGTAGACCGCACCCAGGGTCACGTCGCGGCCCGCTCGCCGGACCAGCTCGTCGGCGATAGCTACTCCGTAGGCCGCCGGGCCGAGCCGGAGAAGGGCGAGGAGCAGAAGCTGTTCGAGGTCGCCGAGATGCGTGGTCATATATCTACGTCTTTGTCTAATAAACAACCTAGCCAACGCCGGTCGCTCCCGCAAATCCCTACGCCTGGCAACGCCCCTCCGCCAACCGGTATCGAACTCCGGCACCCGTTTCCCTGGAGCCGCCGTGTCATCCCTCTGGTCCGACCTCCGCCAGGCCGTCCGATCGCTGGCCCGGCGCCCCGCCTTCGCCCTCGTGGTCGTCCTCACCATCGCCCTCGGCATCGCGGTCAATGCGACCATCTTCAGCGTGGTCAACGCCGTGTTGCTGGAGCCGATCCCGGTCAAGGCGCCCGAACGGCTGATCCGGCCCGATGTCCGCGACGCGGGAAGCGGCTACCTGATCTCCACCTCGATTCCGAACTTCAAGGACTGGCGAAACGAGAATCGGACCCTGGCCTCCTTCGGCTTGAACGCCAGCCGGACCTACACCCTCACGGGCGGCGACCGGCCCGAGATCGTCCGGGGCCGGATCATTCTGGGCGACTACTTCGAAACCTTGGGCGTGCCGCCGGCGCGCGGGCGCTGGATCACCGCGGCCGAGACCGACCGGGGCGCCGCCGCGATCGCAGTGGTGAGCGATCGCTTCGTGACCCGTCGGCTCCCGGCCGGCGCCGACCCGATCGGCCGGGCCATCGTACTGGACGGGGAGCCGTTCACGATCGTCGGCGTGATGCCACCCTCGTTCACCTTCCCTTCGCCGGACGCCGAGGTCTTCCTGCCAATGGGGTACTTCGCCAACCGGCTCTGCTGGGACGAACGGGGCTGCTCGCAGGGATCGTGGGCCGTGGGCCGCCTCAAGCCGGGGGTCGACCTGGCCGCGGCCCAACAGGACCTGGACCGGGTCTGGAAGGGAATCAACGAGCGGGAGGGTCGGGAGCAGGCCCGGGCCGAGCTCCACCTGCTGAGCGAGCGGATGCTGGGGAGGTCGCGGACGCCGCTTCTGGTGCTGATGGGCTCGGTGGCCTTCGTGCTCCTGATCGCCTGCGCGAACGTGGCCAGCCTGATCCTCGCACGGGGCGAGGCGCGTCGCCGGGAAATCGCGGTACGCACCGCCCTGGGCGCGAGTCGGGGTCGGGTGGTGGCGGCACTGATGGCCGAGGCCGGCGTCCTCAGCCTGATCGGAGGCGGGATCGGGTTGGGGCTCACCTGGCTCGGCGTCGGCCTGCTCCGGCCGGTGGTGGCCGACCAGCTGCCGGCCATGGCGGCCGGCCGCCTGGGTGTGAATTCGACGGTCGCTCTCTTCGCGCTCACGGCGGCGATGGCCTCCGGCGTGTTCTTCGGTCTGGTTCCCGCCCTTCGGAGCGCCAGCCGCGCCAACGAGGATCTCCGCCCCGGGAGCCGGATGGTGGGCGGCGGCCGCCAGCGGCTCCGCACGGCGCTGGTCGTGGTCGAGGTCGCGCTCTCACTCGTGCTCCTGGCCGGCGCGGGACTGATGATCCGGAGCCTCCGGAATCTTCGCCAGGTGGACAAGGGCTTCGACGGCCGGAACGTCCTGACGGCGGAGATTCCCCTCCCCGCCGTCCGGTATGGGACGAAGGACCAGGTGCTGGCTTTCTACCAGCAGCTGCTGCCGCGCGCCCGGGCCCTGCCCGGCGTGGTGGACGTCGCGGTGTCCAACGCGGTGCCGCTCTCTCAGAGCAGCTGGGAGAACGGAGTGGTCCCGGAAGGGCTCGATCCGGCCCAGCCCGAGAACTACCAGTCGATGCTGTTCGGGATGGTCACACCGGACTACTTCGACGTCCTCGGCATTCCCCTGCTTCGGGGCCGCACTTTCACCGACGCCGATCGCGAAGGCGCTCCGCCGGTGGCCGTGGTGGACGAGGTGCTGGCCGAGAAGTTCTGGCCGGGCCAAGACCCCATCGGCAAACGGATCTCGTTCGAGCGGGCACCGGGATCCACCCACGACCACCCGATCGCCAGCTACCGTACCGTGATCGGGGTAACCAAGAACGTGCGTCACTACGAGCTCGAGACCGCGTCGAGGATGCAGGTGTACGTCCCGCTCCACCAGAGCGGCCAGCTCTGGTCGCGGGTGCTCAGCATCATGCTGTCGACCCGGAACGACCCGCGCCGGGCGACCGAGCCGCTCCGTCGAGCAGTGCTTCAGTTCGACGCGGACGTTCCGCTTGACCGGGTCGAGACCGTGGAAGGATTCGTCGACGCCGCACTGGGCCCAACCCGGGTGGTGGGCGATTTGCTCACCCTGTTCAGCGGTCTGGCGGCCGGTCTGGCGGGACTGGGACTGTTCGGCGTGCTGGCGTACTCGGTGGCCCAGCGGGGTCGCGAGATCGGCGTCCGGGTGGCGCTCGGCGCAAGCGCCCGTCAGGTGGTGACGCTGGTGGCCGGGCAGGGCCTCCGCTTGGCGGTCGCCGGGATCGCGATCGGCCTCGGCGCGGCGATTGGGCTGACCCGGCTGCTCCGAAGCGTTCTGTTCGACGTGGCGCCGGTCGACCCCTTGACCTTCGGCGCCACCGCGGGGGTGGTGGTGCTGGTGGCCCTGATCGCCGCGGTGGTGCCGGCCCGGCGGGCCGCGCGAACCGACCCTGCGGTCGTCCTCCGGGAAGACTGAGCGATCCGCCAGCCCGGTAAGCCCGGCCGCTCCGGACCTTCGGCGGCGCCCCCGACCGGGCCGCCGCCGGGACCAACTCACCGCCTGGCGGTCAGGCCTAGCCGGATCGTCCGCGGAGGAATCCGGTTCAGGGTGCGGCCGTAGCCCGACAGGCTTCCGATGCCCACGTCACCGGTGAGAGACGTTTGGACCTCGGAGATGGTCGAGGCACCGAGGATGTTGAAAGCATCGACGGCAAGCAGCAGCTGGCCCCGGCCGATCGGCACGGTGCGGTCGAGGTGGAGGTCGACCGTGGCATAGGAGCCGTACTGAAACGAGCCCCGGCGGTCCAAGAAGATCCGCTGGCCGGCGATCGACCCCAGGAAGAAGCCCCGGATCCGGCGATCCTGCTCGGAGAGGTCGGTCCGGCCCGGGAGATCGAACTCGAACAGGAGATCGGACAGGGTGAGATAGGGCGTGGCGACGTCTCCCGAGCACGACGCGCACGAACATCCCACCCCGAAAGCCCACCGGTAGCCGGGCGCCGACCTGCAGCTTGAGCTCGACCTGGCTCTGGTGAGACAGGTCGCCGTAGAAGGCGAACTGCTCGTTCAGGCGGACGAACGGTCCGGCCCCGGAGAGCGACGCGTCGTCGTTGCCGGTGACGCTGTTCAGGTTGCCGCGAAGCCGGGTGAACGCTGCCGACGCCGAGACCCACCATCCGGGGTGGCGACCGTCGACGACCAGCTGGAGCTGGTCGAAACGGCGGGTGGCTTCGGGAACGGTCGTGAGAACGTAGTCCGGGTCGTAGGTCAGGGCCCCGAGCTCGGCCGCGCTCAAGGGCAGCTGGAAGTTCGGGCCGAGGGTGGCGCGGAGCGCAAGGATGTCGGCGTTGGAGAGCGCCAGCCGGGGGAGGATCAGATCCTTGCCGCCCCAGGACACCGGCTGGAAGAAGCGGTCCAGCACCCGGACATTGCGGAAGACGGTGTAATCGGCCGCGAGGTTCCGGTCGACGAGGGCCACCATGTCCCGATTCCGGCGGTGCACGAAGACCGCCTCGACCTTCCAGGCCGGCCCGATCGTCGCCTCCAGGCCGCCGACCAGCTGCTCGACGTATGGCTGCCGGTATCCCTCCACCCGGCCGGCTTCGTTGAGTCGAACGGTCTGCACCCGCTGGAACAGGCCTTGGGCGGCGAGCTCGTCGCGCTGCGCCTCGGAGAAGGGCACGGTCGGGTCGCTGAGGGGCGGCCCGGTGTAGGACCACTGCTCCTCGTTGGCGTAGACGTTGGCGCCTTCGGCCCGGTCGAAGAGTCCGGCGAAGAGGCTTTGGTGGTAACGTCCCCAGTGCACCTTGGCCAGAATCGAGCCCCGATGATCGAGCGCCACGGTGAGCCCGAGGCGCGGCTCGACCGCCGACGCCCGGACCGCGGTAAAGCGCGGCTGGCCGACGGCGGGCGCGAGCTGGCCCACCCAGCGTCCCCACCGGGCGCCCGCGTGGAGGGTCAGGCGCCGGCCGATCGCCAGGTCGTCCTGAAGGTAGGCGGCGGTGTTCTCGAGTCCCGCGTCCAGCGCCACGTTGCCACCCCAGGTGGTGGTCAGGACCTGGTTGTAGATCCAGGTTGCCGGATCGGACGGAACGAAGGCGGGATCGGTCAGCCGTTCACCGGGGCGCCAGGTCATCCCGCCGTTTCGAACCCGCTGGTAGACCCAGGACCCCAGCTGGGTCTCGGCGCCCAGCGTCAGGTGATGCTCGCCGCCCCAACGGGTCAGGTCCACGGTCCACTGGGCCCCGAGTGAAACGCTCCTCGGACGCCGGCTCTCCCGGAACTCGGCGTTCTGGTAACTGTGCGCCACCGATTCGTTGAGCGTGCGAACCCCGGGCTCGCCGGAGCCGCCGTAGGGGTCGCGCTGGTCGCTGCCGAAAACGCCGCCGGCCCGGACCTCGAGAAATGAGCGGGCCGACCACGACCGTTGCCAGAGCAGGTTGAGGTAGTGATTCCGGGCCCGCAGGGCGACGGTGGCCTCCGGACTCTGAAAGCCCGTCATCCCGTCGTGATCGACGTCCTGATCGAGCTCGGCCGCGGCAACGGTCACCGCGTCCCGACCGGAAGGCTGCCACGAGAGCTTGGCCAGAAACTTCCGATCGGTCTCCGCCGGGCTGATCGGCGCGTACGCCCCCGCAATCTGCCGCACGTTGTTGAGGACCCGAAGATCTCGGGTGACGAGCTCGCCGAACAACGCGTAGAACAGCCGGTCCTTCACCAGGGGGCCGCGAACGTACCCGTCGGCGTCCCAGCGGGCGGCGGGTTCGGTCCCGATTTCGTTCCGCACCAGGTTGGAGCCGTTCAGATGACGTGATTCACCCGCGAGTCGGAGCGCGCCGTCGAAACGGCTGGTGCCCGACTTGGTGACGACGTTGACGATCCCGCCCTGGAAGTTCCCGAACTGGGCGCCGGTGCCGAGCCCGGCGACCTCGACCCGCTCGATCCAGGTCGGATTCGGCTGGAGCAGGTCGCCACCCTGGCCCGGATGGTTGATCCAGACGCCGTCGATCTGGTAGTTGTTGGCCTGAGCGGTCGGGGCGCCCCAGACCTGGTCCGGCCGCACGCCGGGGAGAATGCGGATCAGGCTTCGGGCGTCGTCCGGGACCGGGAGAAGGGCCAGTTGATCGGGACCGACGCTCCGGTCGAATCCCGGGGCGAGCCGGTTTACCGTCAGCACCGGCATCTCGCTGGCAACCAGGGGCGCGAGCTGGCGAGGCGCGACGCCGAGCCGGATGGTGAGGGAAACGCTCGCGTCCGCTCCCACGGCGACGGAGTCGTCCTGGAACGGGCGATACCCGATCCGTTGCACCCGGAGGCGGTAGCGGCCGGGACCGAGGTCGGCGAAGCGGAATCCGCCGGTCCGATCGGTGGTCGCGTGGCGCCAGGTGGGGTCGCCGACCAGGGCCAGTGAGGCCAGGGCGTCGACCACCGGGTTGCCCTCGGCGCTCAACACGCGGCCGGCCAGCCGGCCGGGTTCCTGTGCCGCGAGCGGGGAAATGCCGACGACCAACCCGGCCGCCAAACACATCACGAGCCGAGCCCGGGTCATGGCGCTCACCTCTCGGAAGTCGCGGGTGGGGGAAAACCGCCACTCTCTAGCGTCGCACCCGGCGGCCAAGCGGTCAAGCAGCTCGGTCGGCCGGCGCGGCCCTCGGTTGGCCGCGGCCAGCCGGACGGGACCCTCTCGACGACTTGGCCGGCGGGGTATCTTGGGGAATCCCCGCCAATCGAAGGAGCTCCATGCGATTCATCCGGAAGCGCAGCGCGACGACGTACGACGCCATCGTGGTCGGATCGGGTGCCGGCGGAGGCATGGCGGCCTACCAGTTGGCGGTGCAGGGCCGAAGGTGCTGGTGCTGGAGGCGGGTCGAGACTACGACCCGGTCACCGAGACGCCGATGTTCCAGCTTCCCAAGGATGCCCCGCTACGGGGCGGCGGGACGCAAGACAAGCCGTTCGGGTTCTACGACGCGACGGTGGACGGGGGCTGGCAGGTTCCCGGCGAGCCGTACACCAGCGCCGAGGACAGCGACTTCATGTGGTGGCGCGCCCGGATGCTGGGCGGCCGCACCAATCACTGGGGCCGGATCTCGCTCCGGATGGGACCGTACGACTTCAAGCCGCGCTCCCGCGACGGGCTCGGCTTCGACTGGCCGATCACCTACGAAGATCTGGCGCCGTACTACGACAAGGCCGAGGCGCTGGTTGGCGTCTACGGCTCCAACGAGGGCCTCGAGAACACGCCCGACTCGCCCAACGGCAGCTGCTCCCCGCGCCAGAGCCCCGGGCGCACGAGCTGCTGGTCGCAGAAGCACAGTCGGCAGCTCGGCATCCCGGTGGTTCCGGCCCACCTGGCCATCCTCACGACCCGCCAGGACGCCGCGACCTGGCCGGCCCGGCTCCATCCCGGCAACGCCCTGGCCCAGCGCGTCCTGGCCGACTCGATGAAGACCCGCTCCGCCTGCTTCTGGGCGACCGCATGCGGACGCGGCTGCTCCATCAAGGCGAACTTCCAGTCGACCACCGTCCTGCTGCCCCCGGCCCTGGCAACCGGCAACCTCGACCTGATCACCGACGCCATGGTGCGCGAGGTGACGGTCGACGGACGGGTCGGGCCACCGGCGTCAGCTACATCGACAAGACGACGGGTCAGGATCGACGAGCCGAGGCCCGCGTGGTGGTCCTGGCCGCGAGCGCCTGCGAGTCCGCACGCATCCTGCTCAACTCCAAGTCGGCGCAGTTCCCGAACGGCATCGCCAACGAGCAACGGCCTGGTCGGCAAGTACCTCATGGATACGGTCGGGGCCGGACTCGAGGGTCAGATTCCCCTGCTCGAGAACCTCCCGCCGCACAACCAGGACGGCACCTCCGGCATCGCATCTCTACGTGCCGTGGTGGCTCTACCAGGAGCAGGCCGCGGACAGGCTCGATTTCCCCCGCGGCTACCACATCGAGTTCGGCGGCGGCCGCGGGATGCCGGGGTCGGGCATCTTCGGGGGCCTCGAGGACTTCACGGAAGGCGCCTACGGCCTGCGATTCAAGGAGGAAGCCCGACGGTACTACGGCTCCTTCCTCTACTTCGACGGTCGCGGGGAGATGATTCCCAACGAGGATAGCTACTGCGAGATCGACCCCGACAAGAAGGACCGCTGGGGTATTCCGGTCGCTCCGGTTCCACTGGAAGTGGACCGAGCACGAGACCCGACAGGCAGCGCACATGGTCAAGACCTTTGGCCAGATCATCGAGGCCATGGGCGGGCGGGTGGTCGGCCACGTGCAAAACGACGGCGCCAACGCGATCGCCGGGCGGGCAGATCATCCACGAGGTCGGCACGGTCCGGATGGGGAGCGATCCCGAAGACGGCGCCGCTCAATCACTGGTGCCAGGCCTGGGACGTCAAGAACCTCTTCGTCACCGACGGGGCGCCCTTCGTCTCCAACGCCGACAAGAACCCCACTCTGAGCATCTTGGCGCTGGCATGGCGCACCACCGATCACATTGTCGACGAGATGAAGCGGGGGAACGTCTGATGAAGCGACGCGACGCACTGAAGGTCCTGGGCGTGGCCGCCGCGGCGAGCGCCTGCCGCCCGGGTGACGACCAGACCAATACGGCCACCGGCGCGGGAACGCCGGAACCCACCCGCGAAGGGCCGGCCGGCACGCCGTCCGATCCCGACCTGATCCATCCGAAGATCTGGTGGCAGAAGCAGATGACGCCGGCCGAGCTGACCACCCTGGCCGCGCTGTGCGATACCATCGTTCCCGCGGACGACGTGAGCCCGAGCGCGAGCGCCCTGGGCGTGCCGGACTACATCGACGAGTGGGCCAGCGCCCCGTACGATTGGGCCCGGGACGGGCTGACCCAGATTCGAAAGGGACTCGCCTGGCTCGACACCGAGGCCGACCGCCGGTTCGGTCGGGCGTTCGCCGCGATCGCCCCCGATCAGCGAAACGCCATCGCCGACGACATCTGCTACGTGCCCAAGGCGCGCCCCGAGCATCGGGAGGCGGCCGAGTTCTTCGACCGGGTGCGGGACCTCACCGCCACGGGCTTCTACACCACCGGCCCGGGCATGAAGGACGTAGGATACGTGGGCAACGTACCTCTCGACCGGTTTCCTCCCCCGCCGCCGGAAGTGCTGAAGCAGCTCGGCCTCGAGGCCTGAAAGGTCAAGCGGCGAGCGCGCGAACGGCCTCGACCACCCGGAGCACCCGGGCCGGGTTCGGGACGGTGGTGAGGTCGCCCGAGCGGGCGGCGCTCGGCACCTGGTAGCTGCCGGCCAGGTGGACCTCGGTGACCCCGGTACGTCGGACCAGCTCCGTCACGGTGTCACCGTTCACGCCGCCCCCCGCGATCACCACCAGGCCGGAGGGAGCGTGGATCACCAGACGCTCGATGGCGAACCGGCCGTCGTATGCGGTGGCCGCGCCGCCCGAGGTGAGGATCCGGTCGACACCGGCGGCCCGGAGCGGGCCGAGCGCCTCTCGCGGGTTCGGAATCGCGTCGAAGGCCCGGTGAAAGGTGACCGGCAGGGGCCGGGCCCGCTGCACCAGCCGGGCCACCCGTTCCAGGTCGGGTGGTCCGTCCACGGTCAGGGCCCCCAGCACGATGCCATCGGCGCCGAGGCCGGCCGCGCTGTCGACGTCCCGGAGCATCACGTCCTCGTCGGGCTCGGCGTAGACAAAGTCCCCGCCTCGGGGCCGAATCATCACGAACACCGGGATCGCCACGGACGCCTTTACGGCGGAGAGCAGGCCCGCGCTCGGCGTGGTGCCGCCGACCTCGAGGTCCTGACAGAGCTCGATCCGATCGGCACCGGCCCCCGCGGCCACGAGCGCCGCAGCCAGCGTGTCGACCGCCACCTCGACGAGGGGTCTAGCGCCGGGCATCGCGCCGGCCGGCTGGGACTGACGCCTCGCCCCGCCGGGCGTTAGCATTGGCCTTCGGAGCCGGCCTCGGTCCGGGCGCCGGCGGGGAACTGAGAGCGGTCATCTGTGGTCCTCGTGGTCGGCGCCGCCCGGCGGTGCCGCAGGTCCCGACTCGATTGGAGGCAGCATGACGGAGACGGCGTCCCGCGGTCCTGGAGGCACACCGGGCGGGTTGGGCGAATTCCTCCTCGGCGCGGCGCTCGTGGTCGGCGGCGGCTACCTCCTGCTGAGCCAGGTCACGGTCACCACCGGGTTCTGGACCTGGTTCGGGTACGACGCGTTCGGCCTCTCCCTCGTACCCCTCCTGATCGGGATCGGCATTCTCTTCTTCAACGGCAAGTCGCTGGTCGGGTGGGCCCTCACCCTGGGCGGCGCCCTGATCATTCTGCTCGGGATCATCACCCACCTGACCATCTTCTTCCGACCGACCAGCCTGTTCAACACCCTGCTCATTCTCGGCGGTCTCGCCGGCGGTATCGGCCTGGTGGCCAGGTCGCTCCGATCGCACTGAGCGCCAGCCCGACATGCGTCCGCTTCATCAGGTAGCGACCCGCACCACTGGCGTTCGGCGAGGAACCGCCGTCTTCGCGGGTACTCGGGTGCCGATCCGGGCCCTGACCGACCATCTCGATCGAGGCGGGACGCTGGAGCAGTTCCTGGAACGGCACCCGACCGTGACGGCCGACCTGGCGACCGCGGCGCTCGCGCTCGGCATGGAGGCGCTCGAGGCGGAGATTCCGCTCACCCTCGCGGCGAGCCAAGGCTCGCTCCTGCCCCGACTCGACGCCGCCGGCGTGATCGTCAACGCGGCGGAACTCACCGCGGCGCTGGTAGTGGGCCGCAAGGTACTCTGCCCCGCGTGTCAGTCGCTGATCTTCAAGGCCTGGCCCGGGGGCTGGGACGCCCACGCCGAGCATCGGTGTCGCGGCCTTCGGAGCCGCGATCCCGACGAACGGAAGGCCGAGTTCAAGCGGCGGTTCGCCCCTCTCTTCCTCGGCTCGGGCGCCGTCACCACCCCCAGGCCAGGGGAACCGCGATGACGATCGTGACCATCATCAGCACCGTGAGCGGCAGGCCGAGCCGGGCGTAATCGCCGAAGCGGTATCCGCCTGGACCGTAAACCATCGTGTTGGTCTGGTAGCCGATCGGGGTCAGGAACGAGCACGAGGCGGCGACCGCCACCGCGATGGCGAACGAACGCGGGTCGACCCCGGCCTGGTGGGCCGCCTCGATTCCGATCGGGAACATCAGGGCGGCGGCGGCGTTGTTGGTCACCAGCTCGGTCAGGGTCACCGTTCCGAGCACCACCCCCGCCAGCACCCCGGCCGTGCCGAACCGTCCGAAGCCGGCGCCGATCGCGTGGGCGACGGTCGCCGCGAGCCCGGTCTTCTCGATCGCGATGCCCAGCGCGAACGACGCCGCGATCACGATGATGACGTCGAGGTCGACCGCGCTCCGCGCCTCGCCGGCGGTCAGGACACCCGCCAGGATCAGGATCCCGACGCCGACCAGAGCCGACTGGAGGATGGGAAGCAGACCGAGGCCCGCGACCCCGACGATGCCGAGGGTAACGAGCCCCACGAGCCAGGCCTTCCGGGTCACGCTCTGAGGCGCACCGCCCATCGTGGCCACCAGCAGGAAGTCGTTCCGATCCCGCCAGCGCTCGCGGAAGTTCTGGTCGGTGAGCAGCAACAGCGTGTCGCCCACCCGGAGACGCACGTCGCCGAGCTTCGCGTTGACCCGGGCACCCGAGCGATGGATGGCCACCACGGCCGCCTGGTAGCGACTCCGGAACTCCACGTCCTTGATGGTCCGCCCCACCAGCGGTGAGGCCGTCCCGATCACCGCCTCGAAAAACGTGTGGCGGGTGGTGTCGAAGTGGGTCATCTGGTTCTGCTCGGTGGGCGCCAAGCCCCGCATCCGCTGGAGGTCGACCACCGTGTCGACCCGCCCGACGAAACAGAGCCGATCGTGGGCGCGAAGCACCGTCGCCGGGCTCACGGGGGCGAGCACCTCTTCCTCCCGCTCGATCTGGGCCAGGAAGACCCCCTGGAGACTTCGAAGCCCGGCCTCTTCCACCCGCATCCCCGCGAGTGGCCCCCCTGCGACCACGTCCATGTTCACCACGAACTCGCGGAATCCCTCGTCGAGCGACTCCCGGGCCGGGCGGCGGCTGGCCAGGAACCAGGGCGTGATCAGGATCAGGAGCAGCAGGCCGGCCACGAACACCGGCAGCCCGATCGGGGTGATCTCGAACAGCCCCATCGGCTTCATGCCTTGCGACTGGAGCAGACCGCTCACCACCAGGTTGGTCGAGGTACCGATCGCGGTGACCACGCCGCCCAGCACCACCGCAAACGACAGCGGCATCAGGAATCGCGAGGGCGAGGCGCCTCGCCGTTCGCACCAGGCGAGCACCACCGGGATGAGCATCGCCACGATCGGGGTGTTGTTGAGGAAGGCCGACGCCAGACCGGCCGGCACGACCAAGCGGGCCAGCGTGGCGCGGCCACCGGTCGAAGCCCCCATCATTCCGTTGACCAAAGGGCTGAGGAGGCCGGTCTTCTCGACGGCCCGGGCCAGAATGTAGAGCGCCGCCACCGTCATCGGTGCCGGGTTGCCGAACCCGTCGAACGCCTCGACCGGGGTGATGACCCCCGTCACCAGCAACAGCACGGCCGCGGCCATCATCGCCGTGGCCGGTGCGATCCAATCGCGGGCCAGGGAGAGAACCGTGAGCAGCGTGACCGCGAGCGTGAGCCAGGCTTGCCAGGTCATCGTCGGGGTTGGTGGAGGTCGGGTGACGAGGCGTCGGGTCGGAACCGAAAGCAAGGCTCATGCCCGGGCGCACCCTTGTAACCTAAGCGGCCGGGGGCCAGGCTGGCGGCCGGCCGATCCGCCCCCTATCCTCAGGACGATGGTATGCAGGACCCTCGTGTTGCGGTTCGTAACACTCTCCATCGTCGCCACCCTGGCGGCTCCGGCCGGTCTCTCTTCCCAGACCGGCGGGATCGACTCGGCGCGCGCCCTCGATGCGGTCCGTGAGGCGCAGGCCTCCTTCGAGAGAACCCGGCGGGCCGAGCTGCCCCGAGCCTGGTCCCCGAGCGGCCGATGCGACGAGCACATCGGCCGGTTCTGCTACTGGTACGATGACGGCGACACCACCCTTCCCGCCGAGCCGGCGTCGGTCGCGCGAGCCCGAGTCCGCCTTCTCGACCACCTGAGCCGGATCCAACGAGAGCTTCCCGGCGACGACTGGATCGCGGGCCAGCGGGTCCGCTACTGGGTCGAGCGAGGGACGGCCGGAAACGACTCCGCGGTCAAGGCCGCGGACCAGTGTCGGGGAACGCCCTGGTGGTGCGCGGCGCTCCGGGGCTACGCCCTCCACGCCGCAGAGCGGTACGCCGAGGCCGACTCGGCCTTCGGCTCCGCGCTCGACCTGATGCCGGACGAAACCCGTTGCGAGTGGATCGACTGGCGCAAGGTGCTGGGATCGAAGCTGGCCGACCGATTCGACGACCTCGACTGCGAGGGCCGCCGGGCGCTCGGCGACAGCGTGCTCTGGCTGGCGCGACCCCGGTGGTCCGAACCCGGCAACGATCTCCGCACCGAGCTCGACTCCCGCCGGGTCATCAACGCCCTACTGGAGGACTCGCGTTCCCCGCAGGCCATGCCCTGGGGGTCGGACCTGGCGGAGCTGACCCTGCGGTACGGATGGCCGGTGGCTTGGTCGGTGGCCGACCGGTCGTACCTGACGTTGGAGCCGGCGTCGGTGGTAGGACACGACCGGACCCCGGCCTTCGCCTTCATCCCCAGCCCCACCGGCGGCTCCGGCGCGGCCGGGTACCGATGGGAGCTCCAGCCGGATCGCCCGCGGGCCCGCTACGCGCCCGGGTACGCCGACGCCATCGTCACCATCGAGGACTACCAGGTCGCCCGGTTCGTCCGGGGCGACTCGACCATCGTCGTGGCGGCGGTGGACCTGGCCCACGACACGACCTTCCGCCGGGCGGGGATGAACCTGGCTCTGGCGGTGGCGCCCGCTTGGTTGGCGGAGCCCGTCGTGACCCGGCGCAAGGCGGTCGCCATCGACCACGGCGCGATCCGGGCCCGGGTCGCCGGCCGGCCGGTGGCCGTCTCGATCGAGGCGACGGCCCCCGGGACCCGGCGGCTGGCCCGGGCGCGGCGTCTCCTCGACCCGGTCGAGCCCACTTTAGGGCTGACCGTATCGGACCCGCTGTTGTTCCGGGCCGGCGACGAGCTGCCCCGGTCCCTGGCGGAGGCCGCGGACCGAGCGATCGGCACCATGCACCTTTCGCAATCCCAACCCGTAGGGGTCTATTGGGAGATTCAGGGAGTGGACGCCGACTCGGTCGAGATCGGCGTGGCGATGATCCCCGAACGTCGCGGCCTGTTGGGCCGAATCGCCCAGGGCCTGAGTCTGGTCAAGCGCCGGGCCCCGCTCACCCTGGCCTGGCATGCCGCGGACGCCGAAGACCGGGTGCTCGGCCGGGCGTTCGAGCTCGACCTGAGCCGCCTTGGGCGGGGGGGCTACACTCTCCGATTGACGGCCGCGACGCCGTCGGGTCTGGAACGGACCGTGGAGCGTTCCATCGTGCTGGACCATTGATCGAAAGAGGCTTCGTGCTGCGACTCATTCCGGGCATTTTCGCCATCGTGTCTACCGTCTCCGTGGCCGCCGCGCAGGCGCCGGCCGACACCGGCGCGCAGCTGCCGCTCGACCCGGCGGTCAGGATCGGGACCCTTCCGAACGGGCTCCGCTACTACATCCGTCACAACACCCGGCCGGAGAAGCGCGCCGAGCTTCGCCTGGTGGTGAACGCTGGCTCGATCCTCGAAGATCCAGACCAGCGGGGGCTGGCCCACTTCGTGGAGCACATGGCGTTCAACGGCACCGAGCATTTCGCCAAGCAGGAGCTGGTGGACTACATCGAGCGGATCGGGATGCGGTTCGGGGCGGACCTCAATGCCGGTACCTCGTTCGATGAGACGGTCTACCAGCTCCAGGTGCCCACCGACACGCTGAAGCTGCTCGAAACCGGAATCCAGATCCTGCAGGACTGGGCCCACGGCGTGACCTTCGACACCACCGAGATCCGGAAGGAGCGAGGCGTCGTGATCGAGGAGTGGCGGCTGGGGCAGGGGGCCCAGGGCCGGATCCTCCGCCAGCAGCTCCCGGTGCTCTTCCGCGGCTCCCGGTATGCCGATCGGTTGCCGATCGGGACCAAGGAATCGCTGGAGACCTTCCAGCCGGCCGCCCTGACCCGGTTCTACCACGATTGGTACCGGCCCGACCTGATGGCCGTGGTGGCGGTGGGAGATTTCGACGTCGATCAGGTCGAAGGGCTGATCAAGACCCACCTCGGCCGAATTCCCAAGGCCGTGAACCCTCGGCCCCGCGCCGGAGTACGGCGTACCCCCGCGGGATACCGCCGCCGCCGCGATCGCCACCGACAAGGAGGCGACGAACACCACCGTCTCGCTCTACATCTTCAGGCCGGCCGGAGACGAAGGCAGCGTCGGCGCCTACCGGCGCTCGCTGGTCGGTGAGCTCTACGCCCGGATGCTCAACGATCGACTCTACGAGCTCTCTCAGAAGCCCGACCCACCGTTCATCGGCGCCGGCGGCGGCGAGGGGCGGTTCGTCCGCGAAGCGGAGGTCTTCTCGCTGGGCGCGGCGGTGCCCGACACCGGGATCCTCCGCGGCTTCCACGCGGTCCTCACCGAAGTCGAGCGGGTGGACCAGCATGGCTTCACCGCGAGCGAGCTCGATCGGGCTCGTCGCGACGTGCTCCGTTCCTATGAAGATGCCTACGCCGAGCGCGAGAAGAGCGAGTCCGGGAGCTACGTGGAGGAGTACGTTCAGAACTTCCTGGCCCACGAGCCGACGCCGGGCATCGCCTACGAGTACGACCTGGTCAAGCGGCTCCTCCCCGGCATCGGCCTGCGCGAGGTCAACGGGGCCGCCAAGTCGTGGTTCAACCTCAAGGATCGGGTCCTGCTGGTCAGCGCGCCCGACAAGCCGAGCGTCACGGTGCCGTCGAGCCGCGAGCTGCTGGATCTGGTGGACCGGGTCCGCGAGAGCCAAGTGGCTGCGTACGAAGAGAACCTCTCCGACGCGCCGCTCGTCGCGGCGGCGCTGGCGCCGGCGCCGATCGCGACCGAGACCCGTGACTCGGCCCTCGGTCTCACGACCTGGACCCTCGCCAACGGGGTTCGGGTCATCGCCAAACCGACCGACTTCAAGGCCGACGAGGTACTGCTCAATGCGTTCAGCCCCGGCGGCACCTCGGTCGAGCCGGACAGTCTCTTCCTGGCCACCCGCTTCGCCAGCCAGCTGGTCACGCTCGGCGGGGTGGGCGATTTCTCGGCCATCGATCTGCAGAAGAAGCTCGCCGGCAAGACCGTTCGGGTGAGCCCCTACATCGGAAGCTACGAAGAGGGCTTCCAGGGAAGCGCCTCGCCCAAGGACCTCGAGACGCTGTTCCAGCTGATCTATCTCTACGCGACCGCGCCGCGGGAGGACGCCGGCGCCTTCCAGGCGTTCCAATCCAACGTCCGGGCCCTGCTCGCCAACCGGGGCGCCAGCCCGCAGGTGGCGTTCCAGGATACCCTGACCGTCACCCTCACCCAGCACCATCCCCGCACCCGGCCGCTCTCGACCACGGAGATCGACTCGCTCGACCTGGACCGTTCGTTCCGAGCCTACCAGGACCGGTTCCGCGACCTGAGCGACTTCACCTTCGTGGTGGTCGGCAGCTTCCAGCTCGACTCCCTGAAGCCGCTGGTCCGCCGCTATCTCGGCAATCTGCCCGCCACCCACCGGATCGAGCAGTGGCGGGACGTGGGGATCGCCCCGCCGACGGGGGTGGTGGAGCGGACCGTCCGGAAGGGAGTCGAGCCCAAGAGCCAGACGCAGCTGGTCTTCACCGGACCGTTCGCGGACTCGCGGGCCGATCGGTTCGTGATCGACGCTCTGGCCGACGTGTTGGACATCAAGCTCCGCGAGGCCCTCCGCGAGGAGTTGGGCGGCACCTACGGGGTGTCGGTACAGGCGTCACCGACCCGGATCCCCAACGACCGCTACTCGTTCGCGATCGGGTTTGGCTCGGCGCCCGATCGGGCCGACGAGCTGGTGCGGGCCGTGTTCGTCCAGATCGACTCGCTCCAACAGCAGGGAGCCGGCCAGAAGGAGCTCGACAAGATCCGGGAGACGATCATCCGATCCCACGAGACCAACCTCCGTCAGAACGGCTACTGGTTGGGACAGATCGTCTCGGCCGAGCAGAACGGCGATCCGTTGGCCCGGCGGATCGACCCGACCGACCTGCTCCCCTTGCTCACGCGCGAGCGGCTCAAGGCGGCGGCCCAGCGGTATCTGGACCGGAAGAACTACGTTCGGGTGACGCTGCTGCCCCAATCGGGGCCGGCCAGCTAAGTTCGGCGTGACTCCGACCCGATCGAATCCGATGACGACCCTCCGATCCCTTCGAGCGGCTGGCCCCCTCACCGTCGCGGTGCTCTGCCTCGGCGCCGGCACCGCCTCGGCCCAGCTCGCGGCCGACACGGCACAGCGCATCGACGCCGTGTTCGCTCGGCTGGACCACACCAACGGACCCGGCTGTGTGCTCGGGGTCGACCGCGACGGACAGCCGCTCTACCGGAAAGCCTACGGGCTGGCCAGCCTCGAGTTCCGGGTCCCGTTGACGGTGGACTCGCGCCTCGAGTCAGGCTCGGTGGCCAAGCAGTTCGTCGCGGCGGCGATCGTGCTGCTCTCCCAGGAGGGGAAGGTCGACCTCGACGCCCCGGTCCAGCGATACATCCCGGAGCTTCCCGACTACGGCAGCCCGGTCACGGTCCGGATGCTGCTCCATCACACCAGCGGTGTCCGCGACATGTGGACGCTGTTCGAGCTGGCCGGGCAGGGAATGGGCACCCGCCTCTTCACGATGGACCAGGCGCTCCGGATGATCGTGCGCCAGCGGGAGCTCAACTTCCCCCCCAACAGCGACTACCTGTACAGCAATTCCGGGTTCCTGCTCCTGGCCGACATCGTGGAGCGGACCAGCGGCGAACCCTTGGCCAGCTTTTCCGCCCACCGTTTCTTCGAGCCCCTCGGGATGCGGCGCACTCAATGGCGCAACCACTGGAACCGGATGGTACCGGATCGGGCCACCGCCTACAGCCCCGCCGCGGGCGGATACGAGCGGGCGGCGCCATTCATGGACGTCTACGGCGCCGGCGGCCTGCTCACGACGGTCGGCGACCTCTTGATCTGGAACGAGCAGCTCACCCATCCGACGATCGGCGGGCGGGCCCTGGTCGAGGCGATGGAGACCCCGGCCGTGCTCACCACCGGTCGGACGGTGAACTACGGGCTGGGCCTGAGCCTCGAGACCTTCCGTGGCACCCGCGAGGTGAGCCACGGCGGCGCCACCGGCGGCTATCGGACCTTCGTGGCCCGATGGCCCGACCGCGGCCTGTCGATGGCGGTGATCTGCAACGTGGCCAACGCCGGCCCCGACGGCCTGGCCCACCAGGTGGCGGACATCCTCATGGGCACGGCCCCGACCGAAGCCCTGGCAACCGGCGCCGCCGCGGCCCGCCCCTCGGCCGCCGACCTGGCGGCCTTCGAGGGCCTCTATCGGAATCCGGCCACCGAGGAAGTGATCCGGATCGTCCGCCGCGACTCGACCCTGGTCGCCGATATCGGAGTGGAGGTTCCCCTCCGACCGGCCGGCGAGCGGCGCTTCCGGTTCGGGTCGGCCGAGCTCCGCTTCGACCCGCCGGCCGGGGGTCGCTCCGCGGGGCTGGTCCGAGCCGGCAGCGACGACGAGGTCCGGTTCGAGGCCGTGCGGATGGCGCCCCCGCCGGCATCCGAGCTGTCCTCATACACCGGTCGCTACTATAGCGACGAGCTCGACGCCACCTACGAGATCGGCGTCCGGGATGGTCGGCTCCAGGTGACCCGGCCCGACGGCGACCCGGCGGCGCTCGACCCCACCGCGCCGGCCACCTTCGCCAATCCGGAGGGTGCCCTCCGGTTCACCCGCACGAAGGGCAGGATCGACGGCTTCGCGCTCTCCGCGGGCCGGGTGCGCAACCTTCGCTTCACGAGGCAACGTCCGTGACGTCACCCACGTACCAGCGCCCCGCCGCGGGCGAGCACGTACCCTACTACTCGATCTACATCGACAAGGTCCCCGATTCGAACGTCGTGGGGATGATGGCGGCCCAGGTCGATGAGGTGAAAGCGCTCTACCAGGGGCTCCCGCCCGGCAAGGCCGATTTCGCCTACGCTCCGGGGAAGTGGACGCCGAAGGAGATCCTGGGCCACATGACCGACACGGAGCGGGTGATGAGCTACCGCGCCATGTGCTTCGCGCGGAACGACCCCACGCCGCTCCCACCGTTCGACGAGAACGCCTGGGTCCCGCCCGCCCGCTTCGGCGATCGCTCGGTGGCGAGCCTCCTCGACGAATGGATCGCCGTCCGGCGGGCCTCGCTGGCCTTCTTCTCGACCCTGACGACCGAGGCGACCGCCCGGCTGGGCACGGCCAGCGGTCACCCGATGTCGGTGCGGGCCTTCGCCTTCGTCATCCCGGGCCACGTGCGCCACCACTTGGGCGTCATCCGGGAACGGTACCTCGGCGCCGCATGACCGCGCCGGAGCACCATCCGCCCGATGCCGAGGAGCGCAAGCCGCGCGACCTCGGCTTCGGGACCGCGCTCGGGCGGAGCGACCAACGCCGCCTGATGAACCGCGACGGGAGCTTCACCTCCCGACGGGTCGGGCTCGGGATCTTCGATTCGATCGCGGTCTATCACTACCTCCTGAACATCACCTGGCCCCGCTTCTTCGGCTGGGTGGCGGTAGGGTTCCTAAGCCTCAACGCGCTTTTCGCCATGGCGTTCGTGGCCGCCGGGCCCGACGCCCTGCAAGGCGCGATCGCCGCCGGTGGGTGGCGACGCCTGTTGGAGGCCTTCTTCTTCAGCGTCGACACACTCGCCACGATCGGGTACGGCAACGTGGCGCCGGCCACGGTGACGGCCAATCTCCTCGTCACCCTCGAAGCCCTCCTCGGCCTCCTCGGCGCCGCCATCGTTGCGGGCGTCGGGTTCGCCCGGATCTCGAGACCGCACGCCGGCCTCGTGTTCAGCGACGTGGCCGTCGTAGCACCATACCACGGCGGGACCGCCCTGATGTTCCGAACCGCCAACGCCCGGCGGACGGAGTTGATCCAGGTCCAGGCACGGTTGAACCTGGCGTTCAACCAGAACGGTGCCCGGCAGTTCTACAGTCTCAAGCTCGAGCGCGACGACGTGGTCTTCCTGCCGACGACCTGGACGGTTGTCCATCCGATCGACCAGGACAGCCCGATCCATGGCCTCTCAGCCGAAGAGTTCCAGGCTGGCCGCCCCGAGCTCTACGTCCTGATGACCGCGACCGAAGAGGACTTCTCCGAGGTCGTGCACGCCCGCACGTCGTACGCCGGCGGCGAGTTCGTCTGGGGAGCCCGGTTCGTCAACCTGTTGGAGCAGGACGAGGACGGCCGGCCCGCCAAGGCCGACATCGGCCGGCTGAGCGAGATCCAGCGCATGCCCCTCCCGGTGGCCTCGGCGGCCCCGGCATGAGTGAGCCTCGGGTCACCGGCCTCTTGGAGAGCTCGCTCTACGTGGCCGACCTGAAGCGATCTTCCACCTTCTACCGGACTTTGTTCGGGTTCACTACCCTGTTCGCCGACGAGCGGATGACCGCTCTCGAAGTGCCGGGACGCCAGGTGCTGCTGCTCTTCCGGCAGGGTGGCACCGCCGAAGCGGTATCCGGCCCCTCCGGAACGATTCCCCCCCACGACGCCACCGGGCGGATCCACTGCGCCTTTTCGATCGCGATGGAGGCCCTCGACGACTGGCGGCGGCGGTTGGCCTCGGCCGGCATTGCCGTCGAGGCCGAGACCCGGTGGCCCCGTGGCGGCACCAGCCTCTATTTCCGGGATCCCGACGGTCACCTCCTGGAGCTGGCCACCCCCGGGCTCTGGTGGCCCGTCTGAGGCCCGGGCCCGCTTTCCATTCGCCCCGGACGCTACCACCTTACAGCTACGGACCTTTTCTCTGGATAGATGAAGTCATGACGATGGCCCCTCCCACTCCCGCCCTCCGGCCCCGCGAGCGGCGTGACGATGCCGTGGTGCGCTTCGCCGGCGATTCGGGCGACGGCATGCAGATCACCGGCTCCGAGTTCACGGTCGAGACCGCCCTGGCCGGCAACGATCTGGCGACCTTCCCGGATTACCCGGCCGAGATCCGGGCCCCGGCCGGAACCACCTTCGGCGTGTCGGCTTTCCAGATTCACTTCGGCAGCCGCGAAGTCCTTACCGCGGGCGACGAGGTCGACGCCCTGGTGGCGATGAACCCGGCCGCGCTCAAGGTCAACGTCAAGGACGTGCACCGGGGCGGCATGGTGGTGTGCGACGCGGCGACCTTCACGACCCGGAACCTCACCAAGGCGGGCTACGAGAAGAACCCGCTCGAGGACGGCTCGCTCACCGACTACCGGGTCCTGTCGATCGACGTCACCAAGCTCACCACCGAGGCGGTGAAGGATTTCGGGCTGAGCTCCAAGGAGTCGGTTCGCTGCCGGAACATGTGGGCCCTGGGGCTGATGCTCTGGGTCTACGGCCGCGACCGGAAGGCCACCGTCGAGTGGTTGGAGCGGAAGTTCGGGAAGCGGCCCGAGATCGCCAACGCGAACATCGCGGCGCTCAACGCCGGCCACGCCTTCGGCGAGACGGCCGAGCTCTCGGCCCACATCGTGGCGTACGAGATCGCGCCGGCACCCGCGATGCCCGGGACCTATCGGACGGTCACCGGCACCGACGCTCTCTCCTGGGGCGTCATTGCCGGGGCCCGCGCCGCCGGGCTCGACCGGATCGTGCTCGCGTCGTACCCGATCACGCCCTCGTCGCCGGTGCTCCACACCCTGGCCAAGCTCAAGCAGTTCGGGGTGGTGACCTTCCAGGCGGAGGACGAGATCGCCGCGATGTGCGCCGCGATCGGCGCGGCCTACGGTGGCGCGCTCGGGGTGACCACCAGCTCCGGCCCGGGCATCGCCCTCAAGACCGAGGCGATCGGGCTCGCGGTAATGACCGAGCTCCCGGTGGTGATCCTCAACAACCAGCGGGCCGGGCCCTCCACCGGCCTGCCGACCAAGACCGAGCAGTCCGATCTCTACCAGGCCGTCTACGGCCGGAATGGGGACACCCCGCTGGTGGTGCTCGCCACGGCCACGCCGTCGGATTGCTTCGAGACCGCGATCGAGGCCGTCCGGCTGGCCACCCGCTACATGACGCCCGTCATCGTCCTGACCGACGGCTACTTGGCCAACGCGGCCGAGCCCTGGCAGATCCCCGACCTGACGGCGCTGCCGAAGTTCCCGGTCCACTTCCGAACCGAGGTCGAGGGGTTCCAGCCCTACGAGCGCGACCCCGAGACCCTGGCTCGCCCCTGGGCCGTCCCCGGAACGCCCGGGCTCGAGCATCGGATCGGGGGGATCGAAAAGGCGTACGACAGCGGCAACATCTCGTACGACCCGGACAACCATCAGAAGATGACCAACGTCCGGCACGCCAAGATCCGGGGGATCGCCGCCGACATCCCGTTGCAGGACGTCGCCCTCGGTGACGATCACGGGAGGATCGCGGTGGTCGGCTGGGGTTCGACCTTCGGGCCGATCCACCAGGCCGTGCTCGCGCTCCGCGAAGCCGGGGAGAGTGTGTCGCAGATCCATCTGCGCTACCTCAACCCGCTGCCTCGGAACCTCGGTGAGTTGCTCAAGCGGTTCGACCGGGTGGTGGTCCCCGAAATGAACGCGGGTCAGCTGGTGACGATCCTCCGGTCCGAGTACCTGTTGCCCGTCGAGTCGCTCTCGAAGGTTACCGGCAAGCCTTTCAAGATCTCCGACCTCGTCTCGGCGATCCGTGCCCGATTGGAGTCGTCCTCATGACCGTCGCGCCTCCGCCTCCCGCCGAGAAGCTCAAGGCCAACGACTTCGCCTCCGATCAGGAGGTCCGTTGGTGTCCCGGCTGCGGTGATTACGCCATTCTCAAGGCCGTGCAGCGCACCCTGGCCGAGATCGGCGCCCGCCGCGAGTCGACCGTGTTCGTGTCCGGCATCGGCTGCTCGTCACGGTTCCCGTACTACATGTCGACCTATGGGTTCCATACCATCCACGGCCGGGCGCCGGCAATCGCCACCGGGCTCAAGCTCGCCCAGCCGGAGCTCGACGTCTGGATCGTCACCGGCGATGGCGACGGGTTGAGCATCGGCGGCAATCACATGCTGCACGTGCTCCGCCGGAACCTCGACACCCAGATCCTGCTCTTCAACAACGAGATCTACGGGCTCACCAAGGGGCAGTACTCGCCGACCTCCCGGGTCGGCACCAAGTCACCTTCGACGCCGCTCGGCTCGCTCGAAGCCCCGGTCACCCCGGCACTGTTCGCGCTCGGGGCCGGCGCCCGGTTCGTGGCCCGCTCGGTCGACACCCAGCAGGCCCACCTGATCGGAGTCCTGAAGCGGGCCCACGAGCATCACGGCGCCAGCTTCGTCGAGATCTTCCAGAACTGCGTTGTCTACAACGACGGTGTGTTCGACGAGTTCACCCAGAAGGCCGTCGCGCCCGAGCGCCAGCTCTTGGTGGAGCACGGCCAGCCCCTCCTCTTCGGCAAAAATCGGGAGCACGGGCTCCGGCTCCGGCCCAACAGCCTCGATCTCGAAGTGGTGGCGGTGGGACAGGGCGGGGTCGCGGAGGCCGACGTGCTGGTGCACGACGAGACCAACCGCACCCTGGCGGCATTGCTGGCCGGCCTCGCGCCGCCGACCTTCCCCGAAGCCCTCGGCGTGCTCTACTGCCATCCGGACCGGTCCTACACCGACGCGGTGTACCGGCAGATGGCCGAAGCGAAAGGCCCCGCCGACCTGGAAACGCTGCTCCGAGCCGGCCGGACCTGGGACGTCGCCGGCTGACCTAGCGGTTCCGGCAGGCGTAGTCGAGGGCGCGGTCGAAATCCTTGGGTGACGCGGCTTGCTCGAAGAAGTCGTCCAGGTATTCGACCACGTCCTCGACCCGTTTCGGATCGATCCCCGGCTGGTCGCGGAAGATCGCTTCGATCGAGTCCTTCCGCCCGATGAAACGCTGGAGCATCGGGGTCAGCTCCTCGAGCTTGCGGCAGGGCCCTCGATAGAGCCGCTGGCGGACGTTCTTGATCGGCAGCCGATAGTCCGGCACGGCATAGGGAGCGTTCACGAGTCCTGAGAAGTCGAAGTCGTACGCCACCGGATAGAAGAAGCTCAGCCCTTCGAACTGCACCACCCGAACGTTGTGGAGGGCGTAGACCGACCAGTCCGTATTCCCGACCATGTACTCGAACACCGACATCAGGTCGACCTGATCTACGTCCAGATCGCTCAGGGCAAGGCTCGGGACCATGTTCTCCTTGCCCCCCACCCGCTTGCCCATCGCGTCGTCGTCCTCCAGGAAGAAACCGTAGCGGGTGATCTCCTTCGGCGTGCCGTGATCCTCGTCGTCGATGATGACGTACCGGATGTGAGCCAGGCGGGTCCGGTGACTCAGTGGGGTCAGCAGGTTGTAGACCCGGTAGATCCCCTCCTCGACCAGAACGTTCTGCTCGTATTTTTCGTTGTCGTTGCAGTGGGTAATCAGCTTAAGTGATCCCTGGCCTCGGAACGGGGTTTCCTTGGCGGCCGGCTTGTCGAAATACACCTTGAGCGGCGCGAACCGGCAGGTCGAGGACTTGAGGCGATAGTGCCCGCGAGTCTCGAGCTTGACGGGAATGGAGTCCGCCGAGGTGCCCTCGCGAACCACCAGGATGCCTTCGACCGGCTTCTTGTCCAGGGTGTCGCGATTCTTGAAGAGGGCCTTGAGCGGGGCGAGCAGGGTCAGGTCGAGCGGCTCTCGGGACCGGAACAACCGTTCCGGTTCCTTCGGGGTCGGAAGTTGGGCCTGGGCGGGTACGGCAACGAGCAGGCCGAGCAGGCTGAGCCGGACCAGCATGACACCTCCATCGTGATCGCTTGGGGCGGAGTGGTCCCGGTGATATAGCCCGGATCGCCGCCGGCCGCGAGGGGGGCGCTCTGGGGGTGATCTCGGGGGGCGTGGCCCGTTCCTCTGTCGCGCTCCGACGGGTATTATCCCACTCTGCCCTCCTCGCCCGAGTAACGATCTCGTGAATCGCCTAGCAGCCGTCTTCGCCGCCGCCGTCCTGATCATCTCTTGCGGGGCGCCGGCCCCGTCCTCACCGCGGGCCCGGACCTCGCCGCCCCGGCTCGTCGTCTTCATCACCGTCGATCAGTTCCATCCCGACTATCTGGCTCGTTACCGGAGCGAGTTCACCGGCGGGCTCAAGCGGCTCCTCGATGGAGGCGCCTACTTCACCGACGCGTTCCAGGACCACGCCATCACCGAGACCGCACCAGGCCATGCGACCACCATGTCGGGCCGCTACCCGAGCAGCACCGGCATCACCCGCAACTTGCTGGGCGTCAACGACCCCCGTTGGCCCCTGATCGGCGCGCCCCGCGATCTCGGCGCGGCGCCGTTCCGATTCCGCGGCACCACCCTGACCGACTGGCTGGTGGCCAAGGATCCCCGGACCAAGGTGCTCTCGGTGTCGCAGAAGGACCGGGCCGCGATCCTGCCGATCGGCCGGTCCAAGCAGCAAGTTTACTGGTACGGATCGAACGGCACCTTCACGACCAGCACTTGGTACGCCGACACCCTCCCGACCTGGGTCCAGCGGTTCAACGCGCGCCGGATCCCGGCCCGGGCCGCGGGCACCGAATGGACCCTGCTCCGACCCGCGTCCGAGTACGCCGAGAAGGACAGCGTGCCGATCGAGAACTTCGGTCGGAACCTGGTCTTCCCTCACCAGATCCCGGCGGACACCGCCCGGGCCGAGGCGTTCTATATCATCTTCCCGATGATGGATGCGCTCGACGCCGCGTTCGCGCTCGACGGGGCGGCGACACTCGGTCTGGGACAGGGACCCCAGACCGATCTCCTCGCAGTCTCGTTTTCGGCAACCGATCAGATCGGCCACCGCTTCGGCCCCGAGTCGCGCGAGATCCACGACCAGATCCTCCGCTTGGATCGCACCCTGGGCCGATTCATCGACTCACTCTACCAGCTCGTCGATTCGAGCCAGGTGGTCTTCGCGCTCACGGCGGATCACGGGGTCGACCCGATCCCCGAGCTCCACGGACACATCCGGGTGGACATGGCGCCCGCGATGGTCGCGACCCGCGCCGCCATCGCGAAGGCCGGCGGGGACACGACGGCCATCGACCTCGAGAGCGGGGCCTTCTTCGCCGAACCGGCGGTTCGCGCGGTCGCCATGGACGCGTTCATCCGGGCGGCGCGGCAGATTCCCGGCGTCGCCCGGGTGGACCGGTTCGATCAGCTCGACCAGGTCGACACCACCAAGGACGCCGTGGCCCGACGCTGGCTCCACATGTTCCCCGACGACCTCGAGCCCCAGGTGGTCGTCACCCTCGCAGCGGGCGACATTTGGGACTACCCGATCGTCGCGACGCACGGCTCGCCACACGACTACGACGCCCACGTCCCCATGATCTTCTACGGCCCGCCCTTCAAGCCGGGCCGCTACGGCGGCGAGGTCCGGGTCGTCGACATGGCCCCGACGCTGGCGGCCGTCGCCGACGTGAAACCGACCGAGCGGCTCGACGGCCACGTGCTCGAGGCCGCCTTCCGCTGAGGAAACGGCCACCGCGCAGGTTCCCTCCACGAGGAGTCCAGCCCATGCGCCTCCGTCGTGCCGGTGTCATGCTCGCCGTCGCGCTCGTCCTCGTCCCCGCGCTCGCGGGCCAGGCCAAGGTCTCCCGCCCCGGGGAGTACCAGGGGTATTCGGAAGCCAGCTACGACGGGTGGGAACGGAGCTCGTTCTACCTGACCATGCGCGACGGCACCCGCCTCGCGGTGGACCTCTTCCGTCCCACCCGGGGCGGCGTGCTCCACCAGGAGCGGCTTCCCGTAGTCTGGTCGCACCACCGGTACCTGCGGGCGTTCTACAGCAAGGGGCAGCTGGTCGACTATCCCTCCGGCTTCGGGCGGGGGATCGATCAGCTGCTCCGCCACGGCTACGTCGTGGCGGTGGTCGACACCCGGGGCGGGGGAGCGTCGTTCGGCACCCAGGAGGGCTTCTTCATGCGGGAAGAGGCCAGGGACGCCTACGAGATCACCGAATGGCTCGCGGCCCAGCCCTGGTCGAGCGGAAAAATCGGAATGTCCGGACGCTCCTACCTCGGCATCACCCAGCTCTTCGCCGCCGCGGAACGGCCGCCCCATCTCAAGGCGATCTTCCCGGAGATGGTGGTGTTCGAGTGGTACCCGTTCATCTACCCGGGCGGCGTATTCCGGGACGATTTCTTCGACCATTGGAACCGCCTCACCCAGCAGCTCGACCGCTCGGAGCACTTCAGCTGGGGCCCGCTGACCTTCGACGGCGTGGCTCCGGTCGACGGTCCCGACGGCCCCGCCCTCCGCGACTCCGCCATCGCCGAGCATCGGGCCAACCGAAACATGCTCGACATGTGGAGCGGCGTACCCTACCGAAACAGCATCGATCCACTGACCGGCAAGATGATTCACCGGGAACGAGGACCGGCGACCTACCTCGACGGTCTCAATCGATCCGGGGTCGCCGTGTATCAGATGGCGGGCTGGATGGACGCCTTCCCGCGCGATCAGCTGCTCTGGTTTGGCAACCTCACCGTTCCCCAGAAGCTCATCGTCGGACCCTGGTTTCACGGCCAGAGTCAGGGGTTCGATCTCGGCCTCGAGCGGGTCCGCTGGTTCGACTACTGGCTCAAGGGCATCGACAACGGGATCATGAAGGAGCCGCCGATCCGGTACTACGTGCTCGACGCCCCGGACGGCAAGGCGTGGCGCACGGCCACCACCTGGCCGATCCCGTCCGCCGTCGCCACTCCGTTCTACCTCACCGCGGGTCCTTCGGGCACCATCTCCTCGGCCAACGACGGGCGCCTGGCGCGGACGGCCCCTCGAAACGCGGCCGGCGCCGATAGCCAGTGGGTCGACACCACCGCCAGCCTCGGCCCCGGAACCCGATGGGCGAATACCTACGGCGGCGAGGCCGGGTACCCGGACCTGCGGGCCAACGACGCGAAAGGATGGACCTGGACGTCGGAGTCACTTGCTCGGGACGTCGAGGTGATCGGGAGCCCGATCGTCCACCTCTGGCTCCGCTCGTCGATGAGCGACGCCGACGTCTTCGCCTATCTCGAGGACGTCGCCCCCGACGGGACCTCCCGCTACGTGACCGAAGGCGTGCTCCGCGGATCCCAGCGAAAGCTCGATCCGGCGCCCTACCGGAACTTCGGTCTGCCGTGGCATTCGGGTCGGATCGAGGACGTATCGCTCCTTCCCAATCATCCCGTGGAACTGGTGTTCGACCTGCTGCCGACCGCCAAGCGATTCGTCAGCGGCCATCGGATCCGGGTAACCGTCACGGGCGCCGATCGCGACACCCACCATCAGGTGCATCCCTTCCCGCCCCCGATGGTGTGGATCTATCGGGACCTGACCCACCCCTCCCGGGTGGAGCTGCCCCTGGCACCGGTTCGCTAGCGAGTCGCCCTCACCTCGAGGTATTCCGACTCGACCCTGGTCCGGCCGTCGCGCACCAGGTTGTGGTCGGACCAGAGCGCCGTCAGGTCCCGGACCAGACGCTCCTGACCGGCCGCGTAGAGGGCGCCGAACGTCCGGATGGTGGGGCCGTACCACTCCCGGAACAGTTGCACCACGCCCTCGGGGGGGACCGGGTACTCGAAGACGATCACTCGCCGGGTGAGCGCGACCTCCCGGGCGCCCGCCAGCCGCTCGCGGACGCTGGCGTCGTCACCCCAGAGCAGGGTGCTCGGGACCCCCGCCGGCGGAGGGACGAGCGCGGTGTGGGCCCGGAGCATGGCGCCGATGAAGCTGCCCGGGGTCCAGTTCGCCATCGCGATCCGCCCGCCGGGGCGGACCACCCGGAGCAGCTCGTGGGCTACCCGCTCGGGGCGCGGGGCGAACATCGCACCGAACATGGAAACGACCGCGTCGAACGCGCCGTCGGCGTACGGTAAGGCTTCGGCGTTCCCCTCGTCGAACTCGATCGTGAGGCCTTCGGCCACGGCTCGCGCCCGAGCCGTGGCGAGCAGATTCGGGGCGATGTCGATTCCCGTGACGCGGGCGCCCCCGGTCGCTGCCGGCAGAGCGACATTCCCCGTGCCGCAGGCCACGTCGAGCACCGTCTCGGTGGCCGGCAGGTCGAGCCGGGTCACGAACTCGGCGGCCCCGCTCCGATAGCCGGCCGCGATCCGCTCGAAGTCGCCGGCGGTCCAGACCGCGCGGGTCCGGGTCACCAGCGGGTCGCCCTCCGCCAAGGGGGACCACGCGGCGGGGGAAACGGCGGTGGAAGGCTGGGTCATGGTGGTCGGCTCCGGGTGGAAGACGTTGGTGAAGCAAAGGGTCGGCCACTAGACTAGGAGCCGGTCGAGGACGCGAGAATGACCATTCGTCCGGACTTCCCTGCAGGACGTCCGGACCTTCCGACGCCTTGCTCTGGCGTCCCGCCGGCAGGGCCTGACGTCCGTCGACTGGCCCGACGAGGGGCCGATCCCATGGATCCGTTGTCCGACCTGCTGCGGGCCGTCCGCCTGACCGGGGCCCACTTCTTTCAGACCCACGCCTCCGGCCCCTGGGGGATCGAAGCGGCGCCGGCCTCGGAGCTCTCGCCCCGGATCCTGCCGGGCTCCGAGCAGCTGATCGCCTATCACCTGGTCCTAACCGGGCGGTGCTGGGGCGGCGTGAGTGGCACCCCGCCGGTGCCCCTCGAGGCCGGCGACGTGATTCTGTTCCCTCGCGGCGACGCCCACGTCATGTCCAGCGGACCCGAGCCGGGCCCCGAGGTGTTCTCGGTCAAGTCGGTACCGCGTTTCCCCGGGGTCACCGCCTTCGGCGATCCGGAGCACGCCGACGTCACTCTCGTCTGCGAGTTCTTCGGCTGTGACCGGCAACCGTTCAACCCGCTCTGTGCAGCCCTCCCGTCACAGATCCGCATCCGGGCACTCTCGGAAGGGATCGTCGGGATCTTCGCCCGGCAGGTGGTCGAGGAGACTCGTTCGAGGCGGGCCGGGGCCGAGTCGATGCTCACCCGGCTGGCCGAGCTGATGTTCATCGAGGTGCTGCGCCGATACCTCGACGCCGAGTCGGACGATGCCGGCGGCTGGCTCGCGGGCCTCCGCGACCCGCTGGTGGGACGAGCGCTGTCCCTGCTGCACGCTGAGCCCGGCCGTCGCTGGGCCCTCACGGACCTGGCGCGAGAAGCCGCGTCGTCCCGGTCCAGCCTGACCGAGCGGTTCACTCAGCTGGTGGGCATGCCTCCGATGCAGTACCTGGCACGGTGGCGGATGCAGTTGGCCGCGGGCCGGCTCCGCGAGTCCAGCGCCAAGGTGGCGGCCATCGCCTCCGAAGTCGGCTACGACTCAGAGGCCGCCTTCAGCCGGGCCTTCAAGAAAGCCACGGGTTCGTCGCCCGCCACCTTCCGACGACGCGACTCCTCCGGAAACGCCTCCGGACGATGAGCCCCTACCGCGTCTCTCGGGGGAGCATTCCGTCCCGCATCGCCGCCTGGTAGAGGAACGTCGCCAGGATTACCGCGTTCCTCCGGAGATCGTCGGGCACCAGCTTGTCGTACACGTCCATGTTCGAATGGTGGGTCCGGGTTTCGTAGTCGAGTGGATCCTGAATGAACTGGAAGGCCGGCACGTCCACCATGTCGAACCCGACGATGTCCACGCCGAAGGTGTTGTTGATGGTCAGCGTCCCGACCCCGAGGTCGGCCAGCGGCTTCATCCACGAGGCGAAGATCGGCCGGACTCGCTCGTTGCCCTGGAGGTAGACACCCCGCAGCCGCCCGCCCCCGTTGTCGACGTTGAAGTATCCCGAAATCTTGTCGTAGAGCGGCCCTTTGGTCTTGGGATTCCCCACGTGCCGCTCGACCCACGACCGCGACCCGACCTTGCCACCCTCCTCGTAGCTCCAGAGCGCTACCCGGATCGTCCGCCGGGGCTTCACCCCCAGCGAGTGGAGAATCCGCACCGCCTCGATCGCGACCGCCACGCCGGCGCCGTCGTCCGTGGCCCCGGTACCCGCGTGCCAGGAGTCGAAGTGGCCGCCCACCATCACCAGTTGGTCGGCCAGGTCGGTGCCCGGCAGGTCGGCGAGCACGTTGTAGCCGTTCTGATCCGTCGTGTCGACCGTGTTCCGGACCTCCACTTCCACCCGGGCCGGCAGCCCCCGCTCGACCACCCGGTAAATCCGGTTGTAGTGCTCCGCCGCCAGCGCGACCATCGGCGGCGCCGCCATCACCCCGGCGTAGGACCGATCCTCCCGGCTCCCCGGACGGCCTGACACGAAGACGGTTCCATCACTGCCCGGCGCCGCGTCGAGTACCGCGCCGACGCCCTCGCGCTGGAGAAACCGCAGCACGTCGCTCGCACTGAGCCCGCCGCCGCTCCCGCCCCGGGGCCCCACCGGCAGAAAGCTCTTGGCGGCCGGATCCCACTCGTTGTCCTCGCCGTCCGCCCCGAACCGGGAACCGATGGTGGCCTTCGAGAGCTTGGCCAGATCCTCGTCGTTCAGACGCTCGGCATCGGCCGTGAAGCGAAGCGGGGTCGGCCGGGGAGGTGAGATCAGCACGACCGCGCCCTTGAGCTTGCCCTGATACGTGGCAAAATCGTCCCGGGAGCGGATCCGAACGATCTTCGCGTCGGCCACCACCTTTCCGGCCGTGCCCCGGGTAAAGGCATAGGGGTAGCCGATCAGGGGCTGGTAGGTCGGGGCGAGGAGATGGAGGGAGGTGTACTCGTTGGCCCAGCTCACGCCCGCCTTGCCGAACGGCTCGATCGTGGCGTTGGTCAGGCCCATCGTTTCGAGCTTGGTCTTGGCCCACTGCTGGGCGTGCCGCATGTTGGGCGACGCGGTGAGTCGTGGCCCCAGCACGTCGCTCATGTACCCGATCAGGTCCATGATCTCGGACCGCTGAAAGCCCTCTTCCCGGATCCTCGCGATCATGTCGGCGTCCACCCGTTCCTGAGCGGCGCCCGCCCGGGGTAGCAGAAGCGCGAGGCCGAGCAGCAGCGGGATGGTGCGGATGGCGGGAATGCGCGTCACGAATGTCTCCTGGCGACGAGAGAGTGGGCTGGACACGACTCGACACTAGGAATGATAGGTCGCCGTGGCCCGGGGAACGAGACGGGCGCGGTCGTCGCCGGACGCTCGCCCTTGGCGGAGCCCACCGGTAACTTGGAGAATCGCTCCCGACCGTCACCCGCTCCGAGCCGCGTCCCCGGCGAAGGCCGGTTGCTGGAGCTTGACCGACCCATCGGACAACCGGCATGCGCGCCTCTCTGGTCTCCACCGCCACGCTTCTCGTCGCCCTCCTGGCTCCAACCCGCGCGGCGGCGCAGGCTCCGCCTTGGGCCGCCCTTCGCGGTCAGCTGCACGCCAGGATCGCCCAGCACCACGGCAAGGTCGGCCTCGTGCTGCTCGATCTGGCGTCGGGGGACTCCCTCTCGATCCGCGGAGACGAGCCGTTCCCGACCGCCAGCAACATCAAGGTGCCCGTCTTGATCCAGCTCTTCAGCCAGGTCCAGGCCGGACTGATCCACCTCGACGACCCGGTGGTGATGCTGGACGTGGACCGGGTCGGCGGGTCGGGCGTCCTGCAGTTCTTCGACGCCCCCTTGCGGATCACGATGAAGGATGCCGCCACATTCATGATCTCGCAGAGCGACAACACCGCCACCAACCTGATCGTCGACAAGCTGGGGATCCGCGCGGTGAACGAGCGCATGGACAGTCTCGGATACCATCACACGAGGCTGTGGGCAAAGGTCGGCCGGAGCCGGACCACCAGCATCGATCCGGACTCCTCGCGAGTGTGGGGGCTGGGCGTGACCACACCCATGGAGATGGCCCGGATGTTCGTCACCATCTATCGCGGCGAGGCGGTGTCGCGGGACGCCTCGGAGAAGATGATCGCCATGCTCCGGGAGCAGGCCTGGGGATCCAACGAGATCCCCCGCTACCTCCCGGCCGGCACCGTGGCCGCGCACAAGACCGGCTCGGTGAACGCCTCACGCAACGACTGCGGCATCGTCTATGCCCCCCGTCCCAAGGGCAAGGAGGTGTCGGACCCGCCCGAAACAGGCGGGCGGGACTACGTCCTCTGCGTCTTTACGACGGGAAACGAGGACCAGAGCTGGAAGCCCGTGGACAATGCGGCCGAAGTGCTCATCGGCGACTTGAGCCGGATCGTCTGGGAGACCCTGGAACCTCATCCCACCGGGTGAACGTCGTCGACGCCGCGACCGCCGGCTCCAACGGCTGACCCCGACAGGCCGGCCGATCGAGACGGCTCCTCCCGTCGGGCCCCGACTCGCCCTCGGCCGAGGGCGCCGGTAACTTGAGGAGCGGCGCGATCGTCCGCGCCAGATCCTCACCCAGCCGAAAGCCCATGAACCGCCTGCTCGTTCTCTGTCTGCTCGCCCTGACGCCGTCGCTCGCAGCCCAGGACACCCACGGCGTCCAATCCGGGCAACGCCCCAGCGGTCGCCTCGCCATCCGGAACGCGATCGTGGTCGCCGGCAACGGCACCCCCGCTGAAGGGCCGTTCGACATCGTGATCGAGGGGAACCGGATCGTCGAGATGGTCCCCCTCGACCCGGTCGCCCTCAAGGCCGGACGGGCCCGACACCCGGCCGCCGACGCCGAGATCGACGCCACCGGCAAGTACGTGCTGCCCGGGCTCATCAACCTTCACGCCCATCTCCAGAACGAGCGAGGTGGCCTGCCCCAGCCGTATGCCTACCAGTTCAAGCTCTGGCTCGCCTCGGGGATCACCACCGTCCGCGACGTGAGCGCGGGCGGTGACGCGCGGGAGTTCATCGGCCTCAGAGCCCAGAGCGCGGCCGGCCAGATCGAGGCCCCACGACTGTTCGTCTACGCCGGCTTCAGCCATCCGCCCGCCCCCCGAACGCCGGAAGAGGCCCGAGCCCGAGTTCGCGACCTCAAGGCGGCCGGCGTCGACGGGCTCAAGATCGTCGGGCTCGATCGGGACATCATGCAGGCCATGGAGGACGAAGCTCACAAGGCGGGCCTTCCGGTGGCGCACCACGTGGGGGTCGAGGAAACCAATGCCTGGGACGACATCGCCTTCGGAACCACCAGCATCGAGCATTGGTACGGTATCCCGGACGCCGCCTTCCTCGACGGGGTGCAGAACTTTCCCTCCACCTACAACTACGCCAACGAGGTGGACCGCTTTCGCTACGCCGGCCGGATCTGGCGCGAGGCCGATCCCTCCCGCCTGCACGACGTGCTGAAGGCCATGGTGGATCATCACGTGGCCTGGGACCCGACCCTGGTGATCTACGAGGCCAGCCGGGATCTTCAGCGGGCCCAGACCCAACCCTGGTTCAAGGACTACCTCCACCCCACCCTCGAGGAGTACTTCCGACCCAACCCAGCCAACCACGGCTCCTATTTCATCGGGTGGAGCTCCACCGACGAGGCGTTCTGGAAGGAGAACTACCGGATCTGGATGGCGGCGCTCCGCGATTTCGGGCGGATGGGCGGCGTCATCGGGGTCGGCGAGGACGCCGGGTTCATCTACCAGATGTACGGCTTCGGGGTAATCCGGGAGATGGAGCTCCAGCAGGAAGCCGGGTTCCACCCGATCAAGGTCATTCAGCATGCGACCGGCAACAACGCCTTCATCCTGGGCCAGGCCGATCAACTCGGCCGGGTGCGGCCCGGTTACCTCGCCGACCTGATCGTGGTCGACGGCAATCCGCTGGAGGATCTCAAGGTGCTCTACCCCACCGGGACCACCACCATTCGTGACGGCAAAGAAGTCCACACCGGCGGCGTGATCTGGACCATCAAGGATGGGATTCCCTACAACGGCCCCCGCCTCATGGCCGAAGTGAAGGACATGGTGGCGAAGGCCCGAGCCGAGCGGGGGGCCCGATGAACCGGCTCCGCGTACTGGCGCTGACCGCGCTCGCCGCTGCCACCGCCTCGCCGGCCGCGGCCCAGGGACACTTCGACCTCGAAGCGCTCCGGCAGCTCGTCAACCTCCAGTCGCCCCAACTGAGCCCGGACGGGCGGAGTATCGCCGTGGTCGAGTCGCGACCGGACTACGACGCCAATCACTTCGCCGGCCAACTGGTCCTGGTGGACGTGGCCTCCGGGACGAGTCGGGCGCTCACCCACGGCCGCTGGGCCGTGGCCGCGCCCCGCTGGTCGCCGAGCGGAGACCGGATCGCCTTCGTCGACCAGGTCGGCGAGGGCGACGACCTGGCCCCTCAAGTCTGCATCCTCCCGATGGCGGGCGGCGACGCGCACTGCGTCACCCATGCGCCCCGCGGCGTGGCCCAGTACGCCTGGAGTCCCGACGGCAAGAGCATCGCGTACGCCACCGAGGACGAGCCCGAGAAGAAGACCGGCGAGGAGAAGCACAACCGGTCCTTCGAGGTCGGCGACGATTCCTTCCTGACCCGGGAAGCCGCGCTGCCCGTGCATCTCTGGCTGGTCCCGGCCGACGGTGGCGATGCCCGACGCCTGACCAGTGGAGCGTGGAGCCTCACCAAGTCGGACGGCACCTCGCCCATCGCGTTCGGTCCGGACGGAAAGACCATCGCCTTCGCCGCCCAGGAAACCGCCCACACCGGCGACTTCCGCACCAGCGTGATTCGCGCCGTCGACGTGGCCTCCGGATCGGTGCGCACCGTGTCGTCCGGCATCGGGATGGGCCCCTCATTCTCGCCCCGCGGCGACCTCATCGCCTTCTCGCGCCCCCGCGGGCCCGCCCCCTGGTTCGCCAGCCATTCGATCTTCGTGATGAGCCCGGCCGGTGGCCCGGAGCGAAATGCCACCTCGGCGATCGACCGGACCTTCTACGGCGCCGAGTGGACCCCGGACGGACGGAACCTGGTCCTCTCGGCCAATGATGGAACGCGGACGTCGATCTGGATCCAGCCCCTCGACGGCGCGCCCACCCATCTCGACCTGGGCGACCTTCAGCCGAGCGAGCTTTCCGCCGGGGCCGGGGGCACTCTGGCGTTCGTCGCCACCAGCCCGACCCGGCCCGAGGAGCTCTACTACCTGACCGGACCCGGGGCCGCGCCCCGCCGCTTGACTGACCTGAATGCGTCGGTCGCGGCCCTGGGCCTGGGCCGGGCCGAAGGCATCGAGTGGGAGGTCGGCAATGGGTTCCGCGCCGACGGGGCCTTGTTCTACCCGCCCGGCTTCGACCCCAACAAGAAATACCCGCTCGTGCTGTCCATCCACGGTGGCCCGATGGGGGCCTCCACCACGGGCTTCAGCGCCCAGCCGCAATTGTTGGCGGCCCAGGGGTGGCTGGTGTTCCAACCCAACTACCGGGGCAGTGACAACCGCGGCAACGCCTACCAAAGCGCCATCATCGGCGACGCCGGCGACGGTCCGGGCAAGGACGTCATGGCCGGGGTGGCGATGCTCGAGAAGCGGGGGATCGTGGACGAGAGCCGGATCGGCGTGTCCGGCTGGTCGTATGGCGGCTACATGACCACCTGGCTGATCGGCCACTACGACGTCTGGAAGGCGGCCGTCGCCGGGGCGGCCGTAACCGATTACGCCGATCAGTACGACCTCTCGGACATCAACGTCACCTTCGGCGGTGGGTGGGGCGGCTCGGTCTGGCTCCCACCGTGGCAGGAGATGGTTCGGAAGCAGTCGCCCATCACCTACGCCGATCGGATGAAGACCCCGACGCTGATCCTCTCCGACGTCGGCGACTATCGAGTTCCGATCGTCGAGTCGTTCAAGCTCTACCACGCCCTCCGCGACCGGGGCGTTCCGGTAGAGTTCGTGGCCTACCCCGTGATGGGGCACTTCCCGAGCGATCCGGTCCACGTCCGCGACGTGTACCGCCGCTGGGTGGCCTGGTTCCAGGACCACTTCGGAGGGCAGCCATGAGAGGCCCGGGGCTTCGGGCGCTCGTTCTCGCGGGATATCTCACCGGGGTGGCGGCGCTGGCGCCGTCGTGCCTGGCATCCCAGCCACCCACCCGGATCGTGATGCTCGGATCCGGCACCCCGAACCCGGATCCCGAGCGCTCCGGGCCGGCGGTGGCGATCGTGGCCGGTGGACGGGCCTACCTGGTCGACGCCGGCGCCGGCCTCATGCGCCGAGCCGAGGCCGCCCGAGAGAAGTACCAGATGGCCGGGCTTCGGGCCGATCGGCTCGACCTGGTCTTCATCACCCATCTCCATTCCGACCACACCATCGGACTTCCAGACCTGATCCATACCGGCTGGGTGGCCGACCGACCGGGACCGCTCCGGGTCTACGGGCCGCCCGGGATCCGCGAGATGGCTCAGCACCTGACCGAGGCTTGGAAGGAAGACATCCGGATTCGGACCGAGGGAGATCAGCCCCACACGGCCGGCTGGAGGGTCGAGGCGACCGAGGTGAAGCCGGGCGTGGTGTACCGCGACTCGACCGTCACCGTCACGGCAATTCCGGTGCCTCACACCAACTGGGAGCACGCCTTCGGCTACCGGTTCGTCACCCGAGACCGGACCATCGTCGTCTCCGGCGACACCCGCGGCACCGATGCCCTCGCCGATGCCTGCAACGGCTGCGACGTTCTGCTCCACGAGGTCTACTCGGCCAAAGGCCTCGAGAAGCGGACACCCGAGTGGCAGAAGTACCATCGGGGCTCGCACACCTCGACCGTCGACCTGGCTCGGATCGCCACTCGGGCGCACCCGAACCTGCTCCTCCTCTATCACCAGCTCAACATGGGGGTGACGGATCAGGAGCTGATCGACGAGATTCGGGCCGCCGGGTACCAGGGAGAGATCCGGAGCTCGACCGACCTGGGAATTTACTGAGCTGGAGGATCCGAACGTGCCTGCCTCATCTCGCCGGTCCACCAAGGACGAGCTCCAACGGATCCCGGGCATCGGACCCAGCCTGGCGCGGGACCTCCGGCGGCTGGGCTTCCACCGGGTGAGGGACCTCGCCACCGCCGACCCCGAGGAGATGTACCAGCGACTCTGCCACCTGACCGGGACTCGGCAGGATCCCTGCGTCCTCTACGTGTTTCGCTGCGCGGTCTACTTCGCCTCCCGGAAACGCCATGTGCCGGCCCTGCTCCAGTGGTGGCACTGGAAGGACCGGAGGCTCGAGCCGATCGGCGGCTGACCCGGAGCGCCCCCCTCAGGGCGTCCCGACCTCGGGCGCGTAGGCCGCCTGCAGACCCTGCTGGTACCGATCGAACAGGGTGTTGAGGGTCCGGTGCTCGGTGGCAACGGCCTGCCGGAAGGGCGCGTCCGTCAGGTAGTCGAACAGGATCGCGGCCATGACCTGGGCGTCGATCCGGAAGCCGGCGTGTCCGACCGGGCTGAAGGTATCGGCCAGCATCTCCCGGGTGTGGTAGCTCCCGCGCGAGCTGAACACGCTGACGGAGACCCCGGGAACGTCGCGTGACATTCCCCCGGTTTCCTCGTAGCCGGCCGGTCGCTGGACCTCCGGCTCTACCTGGGTCGCCCCGAGCGCTTTGGCGTAGGCGAAGCTCAGCTCCTCGAGAGTTCCCAGGGTGATCCCATCCCGATACTCGCCGTAGCGATCGATCTTCACCTCGGTCCCCGTCGCCAGGGCGGCCCCCTGGGCCGCGTCGTCCATCATCTTGGTAATGTGTTCGAGATAGACGCCGTCGGGATAGCGAATGTAGTAATCGACCACCGTCCGGGCCGGCACCACGTTCGGCGCGATCCCGCCTTCCGGGATGACGCCTTGGATCGACGCTTCCGGCCGGAACGTCGATCGCAGACCGTCGACCGAGCTGTAGAACCGCACCGCGGCCTCGAGCGCGTTCCGGCCGTTCCAGGAGGTGAGCTGATGGGACGGCCGTCCGGTGAAGGTGTACTTCACCTCGTTGATATTCAGGCAGCAGATCCCGAATCCCGCCCGCGAGCGGTCGGTCGACGTGGAGGAGTGGCTCCGGACGATCAAGTCGGTGCCTTTGAACACCCCGGCATCTCGCATGATCTTCTTCGCGGGCGGGCCCACCTCCTCCGCCGGTGTGCCGAACACCCGGAGGGTTCCCGGCATCCGGTGGGACGTCATGTAGTCCTTGAGCGCGAGCGCGGCCGCCAGCGCGACCGGGCTCTGGGCGTTGTGCTGGTCGCCGTGGAACGGGCCTTCGGTGTCCCGGAGCGCGTCGTACTCCGCGATCAGGCCGAGCGTCGGTCCGCTCCCGGCGGGTGAGGTCCAGGTCGCGACGAAGGCCGTCGCCAGATCGGCCACCTTGGTCTCGACCGCGAACCCCGCGGCCCCCAGCAGCTTGGTGAGGGTGTCGACCGCCTGGACCTCTTTCCAACCCACTTCGGGGTGGTGACCGATCCAGTCGGCGAGATCCTGCATCTGCCCGTCCCAAAGCGCCCCGACCTGGGCCAGGACCGTCTCCCGGTCACCGTGCTTCGAGGACACCAGGCGCTGGGCGAGCCGGGCGGGGGCCAGCTTCGCTTCCAGGGTGTCGATCGCGGTCAGGACGTCACCTGCGGCGGCCCGCTCCGTCGGGGTAGTTTGGGCCAGCAGGGTCCCCGCGAGGACCACGAAGAGCAGCGCCAGAGCGAGCGGCAGCCGGGGTGTCGCCATGAATTGTTCCTGGGGTGGTTGTCGGTACTCTACCGGCGCTCGGGCCACCCGGGCAAGGTCGGCCCGGGCAACGGTCGGGGACTGGGCCGTGTCTATCCACCCAGGAGTCCCCCAGACCATGGCGGTCGATCCGAGCCCCGGCCGGCGCCACATCGACGGAGACACGGACCCATGGAATCGCTCTTCCGGGATCTGACGTTCGCCTTCCGGTCCTTCCGCCGCCGCCCGCGGCTCGCCCTGACCCTCCTGCTGACGCTGGGGCTGGGTATCGGCCTCAACGCGGCGATGTTCAGCGTCCTCGACGCCGTCCTCCTCAGGCCGCTGCCGTATCCCGATCCCGATCGGCTGGTCACCATCGAGGAACAGACCCGGCAGACCGGTCCAGCCTCCCGACTGACCGACCCGAACTTCGACGACCTGGCCCGCGAGTCGCGCGCCTTTTCGGCGGTGGCTCACTATCGGGGCGGCTCCGCCCCCCTCAGCGGTGGCGCCACGCCGATCCTGGCCGACGTCGAGATCGTCGGGGGCCACTTCTTCGAGGTCTTGGGCCACGATCCGCTGCTCGGACGCACCTTTGCCGAAGACGAAATCGCCAAAGGTGGACCGGCCGCCTCCGTTCTCAGCTACGGATTCTGGCAGAGCTACTTCGGCGGCGATCGCGACGTGATCGGCAAGACCCTCGTGGCGTTCGGCCACCCCACCCGGGTGGTCGGCGTCATGCCGCCGGGCTTCCAGTTCCCGGAGGGCGCCCAGGTCTGGGTCAACGACGGAGCGCTGCCGGCGGGCGGTAGTCGCACCTCGCACAATCTGGCCGGCATCGGACGCCTCGCGGCCGGGATCAGCCCGGGCGCCGCTCAGGCTGAGGTGACCGGCGTGGCGCTGGGCATCCGGCGGGAGTATCCCGAGGTCGGCGAGTTCTTCGACTTCCGTTTGACCGACCTCCACCACGACTTGGTCGGCGACACCCGGGCCACCGTGCTGCTGCTCTCGAGCAGCGTCGCCCTGGTGCTGCTCATCGCCCTCGTGAATCTCGCGTGCCTCCTGCTCGCGCAGGCGGTCGGGCGTGCCCGCGAACTGGCGGTGCGCCGGGCCGTGGGCGCCGACGGTCGACGCCTGGTCCGCCAGACCCTTACCGAGACCACGCTCCTCGGCCTGGGCGGAGCCGGCCTGGGCCTCGCCCTCGCGTGGCTGACCCAGGGCGTCCTGAACCGGGTCCTCCCCGACACCCTGCTGCACTCCGGTGGCGTGAGCCTCGATTGGCGGGTGGTAACCTTTACCGCGGCGATCGGGCTTCTGGCCGGCCTGGGCTTCGGTCTCGCCCCGGCCCTGCGCGCGGCCCGAGTCGAGCCTTACGACGCCCTGCGTTCCGAGCGGACCTTGGGCGCCGGGAGCACCCGCCGGCGGCGGACCTCGCTCCTGGTCGTGCCTCAGTATGCCCTGTCGCTCGCGACGCTGATCGTCGCGCTCCTGGTCATGACCAGCCTCCGGCGGCTCGACGCCGTCAACAACGGCATGGAAACCGATTCGCTGGCCGTGGCCGAGTTGGTGCTGCCCAGCGGGGATCAGTCACCGTACGCCGACTCCGCCGCCAAAGTGCGGTTCTTTGACCGCGTGCTTGACCAGGTGAGCCTGTTGCCGGGCGTCCGGGCCGTCACCCTCGATCGCACCTTGCCCCTGGCGGGGGTCGCCTACAACCAGATGGTAGCGGCTGAGGGGCAGGATCCGATTCGGGAGATGTTCCCGGACAACCGGGCCGTCGGCCCGCGCTACTTCGAGACGACCCGGATTCCCATCATCGTCGGCCGGGACTTCACCGACGATGACTTTCGGGCGGGAGCCCACTCCGTCGTCGTCAACCAGGCGCTGGCCAAGATCCTCTGGGGCGGCACCGCCGAAGCGGTTGGCAAGCGGATGCGCCGATCGTGGCAGGACGAGTACCTGACGGTGGTAGGGGTCGTCGCCGACGTCCGAACCAAGCTCGATCAACCCGGCCGGCCCGGCTTCTACTACCCCTGGAACCAGCTGCCGGCCGGAGAAGGCATGTGGGTCGTCGCCGCCAGCAGCACCCCCGGCTCGGTCCTCGGCCCGATGCGACAGGCGCTCCGGTCGGTGGCGCCCGATCTGCCGATCGGTCGGGTCACCACCATGGCCTCGATCCGCTCCGACTCCATCGCCACCCCTCGGCTCCGAGCCTGGCTCCTGGCCGGTTTCGGGATCCTGGCGCTCCTGTTGGCGGTGCTCGGCGTGCACGGCGTCCTGAGCTACACCGTCGCCCAGCGGCGCCAGGAGATCGCCATTCGGCGAGCGGTCGGCGCCGACCGCCGGGATATCGAAGGACTCTTGGGACGCGAGGGGCTGGTGCTGGTAGTGGGAGGGCAGGTGTTCGGGGTCGCCCTCGCCCTGGGATTCGGCCGCCTGCTCCAGAGCCTGGTGTTCGGCGTCAGTCCCCGGGAGCCGGCGGTCTATGTCGCCGGATCCCTGGTCATGGCGGTCACGGTCCTCGCGGCCTGTTGGCTCCCGGCGCGCCGGGCTGGTCGGGTGGACCCGATCGAGGCGCTCCGAGCCGGCTGACCCACCGAACGGTCAGCCGCCCGTCTGGCCGGCCACCTGGCGCCGCCCCAGTCGATAGAACAGCACGGCCGCCCGCTTGGTGAGCCTCGGCAGGGTGGACAGATCGGCCGTCTCCTTCTCCGTGTGATCGTCGGAGCCGGCCAGGCCGACACCATCGATCGCCATCGACACCAGGCCGGCCGTGAAGGACACGTCCGCGGCGCCCGCCGCGCTCGGATCGGTCGCCCGGACCGCCTCGAACCCCAGGTCTCGGCTCACCTGGTCGTAGAGCGACAGCAGCTCGAGGTTGCCTTTGGCCGGAGCGAGCGGCGGGTAGCCGTCTCGGAACTCGATCGTCGAGTGGGTGTGGGGGAGGGACGCGTCGACGATGGATTGCATGGTCGCCTTGGTCCGAGCCAGCTGATCGGCGGACAGGGTCCGGAGATCGCCCGTCACCGCCATGTGCTCGGCCACCACGTTGGCCTTGCCGGAGGCCGTCCCCCGATCGTCGGTGGAATCGAGCCCGACGGCCGTGCCCCCCAGCGCCACGCCGGGGTTGAAGGTCAGGTACTGCTCGCCCGCCAGCCTGGTCCGGAACGCCTCGAGGACCCGGGCCGTCTCGAAGATCGCGCCCGGGCCGATGTCCTCCCGGAAGATCTGCGACGAATGCGCCGGCGTTCCGGTCACGGTCAGCGCCCATCCGGTATACCCGCGCCGGGCGACCACCGCCCGGGCCGGATCGCCCGGGCCGTCCTCGAAGCCGATCGCGACGTCGGCCCGCCGGGCGGCGTCGATCAGCGCCTGGCGGGCGACGAGCAGCGGGTCGCCCGACTTCTCCTCGTCGCCGGTCATCACGATCGTGACGTCGAGCCCGTCCAGGACCCCCGCGGCCTTGAGCGCTTTGAGGGCCTGGATCATGATCACGTCGCCACCCTTCATGTCGATGATGCCGGGGCCGCGGGCGTGGGTGGCATCGACCCGCTCGAAACGCTGGAACGGACTGTCCTTCTCGAATACCGTATCGAGGTGACCGATCAGGAGCAGCTTGGTCCCGTGGCCGGGGTGTTCGGCCACCAGGTGGCCGGCCCGGCCGAACCCGGCGCCGTCGATCCACTTGGTGCGGAAGCCGAGCCCGTCGAGCTCGGCTCGGAAGACGGCGCCGACCTGACGCACGCCGTCGAAGTTCATCGTCCCGCTGTTGATGTTGACCACCCGCTCGAGCAGGGCCACGGCCCGGGCGCTGTCGGCGTCGACCGCCTTGACGATGCGCCGCTCGGTGGCGTCGGTCTTGGATTGCGCCTGACCGACCCGGCCGCTCAAGGTCAGCGCGGTCAGGAGGAGGAGCGGAGTCGAGAGTCGCATGTCGGGTGCCTCGGTCCCAAGTGCCGGAGAGGCAAGGATACGCGGGGGCGCGGCTGAGGACCAGCCGATCAGCCCTTCGAGGCGTAGAGCGGCGCGGCGAGAACGGGTTCGCGACACATGGCGCACGCCCGACCTACCACGTCGAAGCCCAGGAGCTCGACCTCCGGCGTGAGGTAGCCCGCCTCGACCGGCTCCTCCCGCATCAAGTCAGTGCTCAGGTACTTCTTGTTGCTGTCGGGAAAGAGTGTCACCACCGTGGCGTCGGGCCCCAATCGGCCGATCGCCTCGAGGGCCGCCAGAAAGTTCGCCCCGGACGAGATCCCCACCGCCAGGCCCAGCTCCCGAGCCAGCTGCTGCGCCATCAGGATGGCGTCGCCGTCGTGGACGGCAAGGACGTCGTCCAGGAAGGGAAGCTCCAGGATCGGAGGGATGAACTCGTCCGAAATGCCCTGGATCCGATGGCTCCCCTCCTTCCGCCCCCGACTCAGGGTCGGCGACTCGGCCGGCTCCACCGGGTGAAGCCGAATCCGCCGGTTCACCTGACGAAGGTAGCGCCCCACGCCCATGATCGTCCCACCCGTTCCGACCCCCGCCACGAAGCACTCGACGAACCGGTTGATCTGGCGGAGCTGTGACGCGATCTCCGGACCGGTCGTCCGCTCGTGCGCCCGGCAGTTGTCTTGATTGGCGAACTGATGGGGCAGGAACGCACCCGGCGTCGCAGCTGCCAGCTCGTCGGCCAGCCGGATCGCACCCTGAAACCCACCCTCTCCGGCGCTTACCAGCCTGACCGTCGCGCCGAACGACCGGATCAGGTTCACCCGCTCCGAGCTCATCCAATCGGGCATGAAGATCGCCACCGGGTGGCCTAACGCCCGTCCGATCGCGGCGAACGAGATTCCCGTATTGCCGCTGGTGGCCTCCACCACCAGGCCGCCCTCATGAAGCTGTCCCCGCGTCCGGGCCTCGACCAGGATGTGGAGCGCCATCCGGTCCTTCACGCTCCCGGTCATGTTGAGGTTCTCGGACTTGGCGTACACCACGGCGAGCCGGCCTCGGAACCGCAGGCGGATGGCGAGAAGCGGAGTGTTGCCGACCAGAGTCGTCAGTCCTCGAGCTCGAAGCGGCGGCGTGGGCATCGAAAACCTTCCCAGGGGGTGCGTGGTCCAGTCTACCCTCGCCATCGTGAAGGAACGCTGAAGGACGGAGAGGGCTATAATTCCCGCGTCCTCACCCCCGAACGGTCCCATGCAGACGGCTCGCCGCACCCACACCTTCACCGAGTCGGTGATCCGGGGGATGACCCGGCTGGCCGACCAGTACGGCGCCATCAACCTGGCTCAAGGCTTCCCCAACTTCCCCACGCCCGACGTGCTCAAGGAAGCCGCCGCTCGCGCGATCAGAGCGGACATCAACCAGTACGCCATCACGTGGGGCGCCAAGCGGCTGCGGAACGCGCTCACCCGGAAATACGCCGACTGGTACGGCCTGGAAGTGAATCCGGAGACCGAGCTCACCGTCACCTGCGGCGCCACCGAGGCCATGGCCTCGACGCTGCTCGCCATCGCCGACCCCGGCGACGAGGTAATCGTCTTCGAGCCGTTCTACGAAAACTACGGTCCGGACGCCATCCTCTGCGAGGCGCGCCCGGTGTTCGTGCCGCTGATGCCGGGAGAACGACTCGACCTCGACCGCTTGGCCGCGGCCTTTTCGTCCAAGACCCGAGCCATCGTCGTCAACACCCCTGGCAATCCGTCGGGGCGGGTGCTCGACCGGGCCGAGCTCAGTGGCATCGCGGAGCTCTGTCGGCGCCACGACACCTGGGCGGTCACCGACGAAATCTACGAGCACATCTACTACGAGGGCGAGCACATCCCGATGGCCACGCTGCCCGGAATGCGCGATCGGACCATTACCATCAGCGGCGCCTCCAAGACGTACAGCATCACCGGGTGGCGGATCGGCACGATCGTGGCGCCGGCGGGAGTCACCGACGCCATTCGGAAGGTGCACGACTTCCTCACGGTCGGGGCACCGGCCCCGCTCCAGGAGGGCCTGGCGGTCGCGATGGAGACGCTGGGACGGAACTACTACGAGCAGATTGGACGCGAATATCGGGAGCGCCGCGATCTTCTGGTTGAAGCGCTCCGAGGGGCAGGGTTCCGGTGCACCAGCCCGGAAGGTGCCTATTACATCCTGGCCGACTTCTCCGACCTGAGCGATCGCCCGGCCGACGAGTTCGCCCGCTGGCTCACCGCCGAAGGCGGGGTGGCGACCGTGCCGGGGACCAGCTTCTTCAGCGACCCCGCTCGGGGCCGCCATCTGACCCGGTTCGCCTTCTGTAAGACGGAAGACATGCTCCGAGCCGCGGTCGAGCGTCTGGCCAGCTTGCCCAAACGGCGCTGATCGCGACGCCGCCGGGCCGGCCTAGGCCCCGACCGTCGGGGCCCGGTGTCGGGCGGCCGCCCGGACCAGATCGGAGAGGATCGACTCCGTCCGCCGGACCAGCAGCGACAGGTGTCCCTCGGCGGGATACGAGCGAGCTTCGGTGAGCCGGAGTCGGTCCACCAGATAGCGCGCCATCGCCGGTGGGACGATCCGATCCGCCCCGCCAAACCAGAGATTGACGGGAACTCGAATCTCGTCGAGCCGGAAGCCCCAGGGACGGGCCGCCAGCATCAGATCTTGCTTGGGGCCCTCGATCCCCCGGCGGAACGCCTCCCGCCAGGACGTGGTCAGCGCCACCCGCCAGAGGGGCTCGGCCACGACCGCTCGGTCCGCGTCCGCGAGGTCCCGTTCGTAGGCAGCCATGACCGACGCCGGATCCCGCTCCAGGTCCTCGGCCACCCGGCGGAGCCGCCGGTCCAGGAGCCCGGGAAGCCACCGGGCGGCCCACAACGTCCGCCGAGCTCTCGGCGGCATCGTCGCCCGGAGTCCCGTCCCCGCCAGCGGCGCCAATCCGGCCACCACCCCAACCGCCCGGATCCGTTCGGGCATTCGCCGCGCGGCCGCCAGCGCGTAGGGCGCCCCGCCGGAAACACCCAGCACCGCGAACCGCTCGTGGCCGAGCCCGTCGGCCAGGTCGGCCAGGTCCAAGACGGAGTCGGGGATCGTCCGCTGCACTTTGGTGCTCGACTCGCCGATGCCGGGCCGGTCCATCGCGATCAGGCGAACGCCGGCCCGAACCGCCGCGTCCGCGATCGCGTCGGTCGCGAGCTCGAGTCGCGAGCTCGGAAGCCCATGACAGTAGTACACCGGCAGGCCCGTCGGATCGCCGCAATCCGCGTAGCCGACCACGCGCCCGTCGCGCAGCGGAAAGTGGTTGTCGGTGGACAGCAGCACGTGAGCTCGAACGACCAAGAGAGACGCTAACGATCGTCCCAATCCCGAACCTTGGCAACCTTGATTCTTCCCGGCACCCACGCCGGCCTCCGATCGTGCCCCTCCCTCCCCGCAGGAGACCGGCCGGAACGGGCTCTCACCAGTCCGAGACCGGGGCGATACATTGCGGGCAACCCGGTTCAGGAGGCCCCCTCGCATGCGTCGTTCCCTCGCCGCCTTCGCCCTGCTCATGATCGGCGTCGCCCCCGCCGGGGCGCAGTCCCGACCCCGAGCGCGAGACCTGGGGATCCCGATGGATGGGACGCCCGGCCCCCTCAACGCCATCACCGACGTGGCTGGAGTGGAGGTCGGGATGACCACCCTGATCGCGGGAGACGGTACGCTGGTGGTCGGCAAGGGACCGGTCCGAACCGGCGTCACCGCCATCCTCCCCCGAGGCAAGGCAAGTGACGACGACGTCTACGGCGCCTGGTTCACCCTGAACGGCAACGGCGAGATGACCGGCACCACCTGGGTCGAGGAATCCGGGTTCATCGGCGGCCCCATCATGATCACCAATACCCACAGCGTCGGGATCGTGCACGACGCGGTGATCGCCTGGGTGGTCGGGCACGGCAAGGAGTTCGCCTGGTCGCTGCCGGTCGTGGCCGAGACCTGGGATGGCGGGCTCAATGACATCAACGGCTTCCACGTCACCAAGGACGACGCGATCCGCGCCCTGGAGGGCGCTCGCGCTGGTCGGGTCCCCGAAGGCAACGTCGGCGGCGGCACCGGAATGGTCTGCAACCAATTCAAGGGTGGGACCGGCACCTCGTCCCGGCGCGTCGACGTGCTCGACCGAGCCTACACCGTGGGAGTGCTGGTCCAGTGCAACTACGGGGGCCGCTCCCGCCTCACCATCGCGGGCGTGCCGGTGGGGAAGGAGATCCCCGACCGACTCCCCTGCTACGCCGCCCTTCCTGACGGCGTCCACCGCGGACAGCCCGCCTGCGAAACGGGCCGGGGCGAGGACCGGGGTGACCAGGGCTCGATCATCGTGGTGATCGCCACCGACGCTCCCCTCCTCCCCCACCAGCTCAAGCGCATCGCCAAGCGGGCCGCGCTCGGCATCGGCAAGCTGGGCGGCATCGGCGGCGACTCCTCGGGCGACATCTTCATCGCCTTTTCGACCGCCAACCCCCACGCGTCGAACCCCGACCGGGTCGTCACCGTCGACGCCATCCCGAACGACCGGATCAATCCGCTGTTCGAGGCCACGATCGACGCCACCGCCGAGTCGATCGTGAACGCCATGCTCGCCGCTCGGACCATGACCGGCGCCAACGGCCGTCGGGTCTACGAGCTTCCCCACGACCGGCTGGTGAGCGTGCTCCGAAAGTACGGTCGGATCAAGTGAGGGCCCGCCAGACCGTCAGGAGCAGCTCGACCACGAGCCAGACCGCACCGCCCGTCGCGGCCGCCGCCCCGACCACCAACCCCAGCAGCAGCGCTCGGCTCGATCCCTGAACCCGGTGCGGCTGGGCCAGCCACCGCTTCAGCAGGTTGAGATTCCGGCGGTTGGCCCGCCAGGCCACGTCGAACACGTCGCCCAGAATCGGCACGGCGCCGACCACCGCGTCGATCATCACGTTGAGAAGCATCCGCGCCACCACGGCCCCGTTGGCGCCCAGCCTGACCGCCACCACCACCGGCCCGAGGCTCACCAGAAGCCCGACCAGATCGCCGGCGCCGGGCACCAGCCCCACCAGCGGATCCAGGCCCACCCGCCAGCCCAGACCGGGAATCCGGACCGCCTCGTCCCAGAGCCGCACCAGCCGGCCCACCCGTGCGATCGCCTCTTGCCCCTCGGCGGTGTCGACGGTTCTTCTCAATGGATTCGCTCCGGACCAGGCCCTGGCGCCGCCTCAGGACAGGTCGCCGAGGGTGCGGCCGAGTCCCGCCGGCGACCGGACTCGGCCGACCACGCCCGCGAGCGCCACCAAGGCGACGAGGTAGGGAAGCATCAGGAAAAACTGATATGGCACCGCCAGCCCCATCGCCTGAAAGGCGAACTGCAGGGCCGTGGCGGCGCCGAAGAAGAACGCCGCCGCCAGCACGCCGATCGGACGCCACCGCCCCAGCACCACGATGGCGATGGCGATGAACCCCCGCCCCGCCGTCATCCGTTCGGCGAAGGTCCCAACTTGGGCCAGCACCAGGGTCGCCCCGGCCACCCCGGCGAAGGCGCCGGCCACCAGCACGGCCACGAACTGAATCCGGCGGACTGGGACCCCCGTGGCGTGGGCGGCCTCGGCCCCTTCGCCCGTGGCCCGGAGTCGGAGACCCCAGTCGGTCCGGAAGAGCAGCCACCAGACGACCGGCACCGCCAGCACGGCGAGATAGGCGAGCGCCGGCTGGGCAAAGAGCGCCGGTCCGATCACGGGAATCCGCACGAGACCCGGGACGGAAACCGAGCCGAAAGTCGGCAGGTCGAGCCCCGCCCCCGCGGTCCCGAAGGCCTGACGGTAAACCACCCCCGTCAGGCCGATCGAGCCGAGCGTGAGGGCCGTCCCCGTGATGATCTGGTCGCTCCGGCCCCAGATTGAGATGATCCCGAAAACCAGGGTCACCCCGGTGCCCGCCACCAGCGCCAGCCCGACGCCGGTCCACGGCCCAGCCACCGAAGCCCCCAACGCCGCCGCCAGGCAGCCGGCGAGCATCGCACCCTCGACCGAGAGGTTGATGACCCCGGCCCGCTCGGCCACCAGCTCACCCGTGGCGGCCCAGAGGAGCGGGGTCGCGATCCGCACCGCCGCGGCTAGGAAGCCGCCGATCACTTCCACGACCACGCCCTCACGTCGCCGCCTCCGGTCGCCCCAGTCGGGCCCGGTTGACACTGATCAGGACTACGACGATGATCACCGCCTGGACCACGTAGACAGCCACCGAAGGCACGCCGGCCTCCCGCTGCATCCCGGTGGCCCCGGCCTCCAGCGCTCCAAACACCAACCCGGCCGCCACCACGCCGAGCGGGTTGAGCCCCGCCAGGAGGGCCACCGCGATCGCGCTGAACCCGTATCCCGGCGAGAGGTTCTGAAAGAGCGCGTAGGTCACCCCGGTCACCTCGATCGCGCCGGCCAACCCGGCCAGCGCACCCGACCAGAGCAGCGCCGCTCCCATCACCCGACCGACCCGGATCCTCCCGGCCACCTCCGCGGCCCGCGGCCCCTCGCCCACCGCCCTGAGCCGGAAGCCCCAGATCGTTCGGGTGAAGATCACCCAGGTCACGATCGCCAGCCCGATCGCCACGCCAAACCCCAGATGGAGGCGGCTCCCCGGCACCAGTGGCAGGCGGGTCGACGCCGGGATCGGGTCGCTTTGCGGATAGACCTTCTTCGCCTCCATCAGTGGTCCCTGCACCATCCAGCTGGTCAACGCCTCGGCGACGAAGTTGAGGAGCAGCGTGCTGATCACTTCGAGCACCCCGAACCGGAGCCGGAGGATCACCGGCCCGAGCACCCAGAGAGCACCCGCGAGCGCACCAGCCACCCAGACGAACGGGATCGCCACCGCCGGCGGCCACCCGCCCAGCTCGAGCGCTATGGCCGTCGCCGCGATCGCGCCGGCGTAGAACTGGCCTTCGGCCCCGATGTTGAACGCCCCGGCCCGAAACGCGACGGCGATCCCAAGACCGATCACGATCAGTGGCACCGACCGCACCAGGGTCGCGGAGGTCAGGGCATACCACGAGCCGAACGCCCCCCGCCAGAGGGCGTCGAGGGCACTCGGCGCGTCGTAGCCGAGCGCGGCCAGGCCCCCTGCCATGACCAGGAGGCCTAGCCCGGCGGCCACCACGGGGATGATTCCTCGCCGAAGCCGACTCACGGCGCTACCCCTAACATCATCGCGCCGATCATCGCTTTGTCGGCGTCGGCCGGCGCCTCACGGACGGTGCCGCGGTGCATCACGACCACCCGAGTCCCGAGCGCCAGAACCTCGTCGAGATCGGTCGAATAGAAGAGCACCCCCATCCCGGCGGCGGCCAGCGCCCGCAGCCGGTCGTGCACGAACAGCGCCGCTTGGAGATCCAGACCCCGGGTCGGGTTCTCCGCCACGACGAGTGCCGGCATCCGTTCGACCGCCCGGGCGAAGATGACTTTCTGCTGGTTGCCGCCGCTCAACGTTCGCGCCGGGGCGTCCGGCCCCGAGGCTCGAATCCCGAAGTCCTCCAGCAAGGCGGCCGTTCGAGCTCGTGCCTGGGCCCATCGCACCCAGGGTCCCTGCACCCAGGGCCCCCGGCTCGGCAGGCCCAGCACCATGTTCTCGACCAGCGAGAAGGAAGGAATCAGCCCTTCGGTGGTTCGATCCTCCGGGACGAACGCCACCGCGCCGTGAACCTCCATGCCGGCCGGTCTTGGTTCCAGCCCGGCGAGGGCGCGAAGCAGCGGACGCTGGCCGTTCCCTTCCACTGCCGCGATCCCGACCAGCTCTCCCCCCCGAACGGTCAGGCCGGGCGCCTGCGCCACCAGGGGGCCAGGCGGGTCCGACTGGGCGGCCCGAGCCACCGGGGCCCGGGTCGCCGGCGCCTGCCCGATCATCGCCGTCGCCAGGCTCCCAGCGGTTTCGTCGCCCGGCCGCCGACCGGCCAGCACCACCGCGCCTCGTCGGAGGACGGTAACCCGGTCCGCCCCCGCGAACACCTCGCCCAACTTATGGGTGATCAACACCACCGATCCGCCCGAGCGGGCGAAGGCCCGAAGCTCCCGAAGCAGGTCGTCGGTTTCCGCCGGCGCGAGCACCGCCGTGGGCTCGTCCAGGAGGAGCACCCGGGCCCCGGTGGCCAGCGCCTGGAGGATCTCGAGTCGCTGCTTCTGGGCCACCGTCAGGGTTTCGACCAGCGCGCTCAGCTCGAGCCCCTGGCCAAGACGTTGCTCGAGGGCGGTCGGCGGCGCCGTCCGGCGCCCCGCCAGGCGGAGGTTTTCCGCGACCGTCAGGGTGGGAATCGAGGTGAAATGCTGGTGAACCATGCCCACCCCAAGCGCCTTGGCGTCGAGCGGTGAACGGACCCGGACCGCCGTGCCCCCGATCCGCACCTCGCCCGCATCCGGCCGGACCAGGCCGAACGCCACGTGCATCAGGGTCGACTTGCCGGCCCCGTTCTCGCCCAGCAGACCGTGCACCTCGCCGGCCGTCAGAACGAAATCGGCTCCGCGGAGAGCATCCACGGAGCCGAACCGCTTGACGATCCCCCTGAGCTCGAGCACCGGCTCACCCGACGGCGTCGCCGCGACGGCCGAACCGGCCTGGGGAACGCCTATCCCGCCCTCCGTCGGCCGATCGGCGCTCACATCCCCGTCGGGTGATCGTGGAACTCCCACGGTACGCCGAACCGGGCCGCCAGGTGAGCGGCGAGCGCCTTCACCCCGACCTGCTCGGTGGCGTAGTGACCCGCGTAGATCACGTTCACGCCCAGCTCCATCGCATCGAAATAGGTATGGTGGGCGCCTTCGCCGGTAACGAAGGTATCGACCCCGGCCCCGGCCGCTGCGCCGATCCGCGACCCAGCGGCGCCGGTGATGATGCCCACCTGGCTCACCCGCTCCGGGCCGCCGCCGACCAGGCGTGCATCGGTCGAGAGCAGCTCGTTGAGGGTCTGCACCAGGGCGGCTCGGGGTGTCCCGCCCGGCAGGTGGCCCTGCACCCCCATCGAGACGCCCTTGTAGGTGTCGAACGGCTGGACATCGCTGAGCTGGAGCTGGCGGGCGAGCACCGAGTTGTTGCCCACCTCGGGATGGATGTCGAGCGGGATGTGAGCCGAATAGAGTGCGACGTCGTGATCGAGTAGCGGCTTGAGGCGATGGTAGCGACGACCAGAGACCGGTCGATTGCCGTCCCAGAAGAGACCGTGATGGACCAGCACCAGCGGCGGGACGGGAAGCTCCCGGGCGCGCGCCACGACTCCTTCGATCGTGGCCAGCGATGCGTCCACCGCGGCGACGACCAGCCCCACCCGCCCCCGGTTTTCGACTTGGAGCCCGTTTACCGCGCCCGCCTCGTCCGGCACCTCCGCGACCCGGAGGTAGCCGTCCAGGTAGGCGACGATCTCGGAGAGCGCGGCGCCGCCCATCGGGGTCAGGCCGGTGGGACCGGCACCAGCGTGCCGGCGACGATCGAGTCCCGGGCGGCGGAAACCCGGGCGGCGAGCGGGGCCGGGACCAGGTCCGCCAAAAGGGGATTCGGGACGTATCGGATCACGCCACCCTCGAGTCCGAACGACTCCACTTGGGGCGTGAACCGGCCCGCCTTCACTTCGCGGGCGACCGCGAGAATGGCCCGGGGCAGGTCGATGATCGCGGAGCCCACCACCCGTTCCGGCGCGAGGGCCCGCTGATCGGCGTTGGCACCGAACAGGTACACGTTCGGGCTCTCCTTCGCCGCCTGAAATACGCCCAGCCCGGCGGCGTCGGCGTTGTGGTGGAGCATGTCGACGCCCAGACGAATCATCGCCAGCGCGGCTTCTCGGCCGGCGGCCGCGTCATCGAAGGTGTTGAGGTAGGTCACCCGGCTCTGCACGGCGGGATTCACCCGCCGGGCACCGGCGACCCACCCTTCATAACCTCGCTTGATCGGCGGGAGCTCGATCCCACCCACGAAGCCGATCTGGTTGGTCTTGGTGAGCCCGCCCGCGACCATCCCAGCCAGGAAGGTGCCCTCCTCGATCCGGAACACGAGCGGCGAAACGTTGCCCTCGACCCGTTCACCGGAGGTAATGACGAACACGGTCTTCGGGTGATCCGTGCTCACCCGCTCGGCCGGCTGCTGAAACTCGAAGCCGTGTCCGAACACGAGGTCGTAACCCTGGGTCGCGTAGGTCCGGAGCGCATCCTCCTGCTCGGACGGCGTTCGCGCCTCTACGTGGCTCACGGCCGCGCCCAGAGAGTCCCGGATGGCGAGCAGACCCTGGTAGGCGCCGGCGTTCCAAGCGGCGTCGGCGACGCTCCCGGGCGTGATCAGCCCAACCCGAAAGGTCGAGGACCCAGCACCGCCACCGCCCGGGCCGCCTCCGCACGCCGCGACCATCAAGGCCACGGCCGCCACCCAGACCCGCCTCATTCGGCTGGGACCGTTTCCATCCGAATGGCACCGTTGAGGCGCCCACCCTCCTGGATCAGGAGCTTGGGCGCCACCAAGTCGCCGTGAACCGAGGCGGTCGCCTGCACCTCGATCCGCTCCTCGGCGGTGACCGTCCCCCGAACCTCGCCACCCAGGACCGCTTCCTTGGTCTTGATGTCGCCCTCGACCAGGCCACCCTCCGAGAGCAGCACTTGCATCCCGGCCGAGATGTTACCGTTCACCCGGCCCTCGACCCGGACCACACCCTCGGCCGCCAGGTCGCCGGTGACGGTCATGTCCTGGGCGACGATGGACAAGGCGTGCCCGTCCGTCCGGCGACGTGTCGGCGCCGACGGTGCGCCCTCGGTGGTCGCCCCGTTCGAAAATATTCCCATCTCAACGCCCCTCCTTGACCAGGGTCAGCGGATCGATCGACACCCCGTTCTTTCGAATCTCGAAGTGCAGATGCGGCGCCGACGACCGCCCCGTGTTGCCTGACCTGCCCACAACCGCGCCGGCGCCGATCCGCTCCCCCTCCACCGCCGTGATTCGCGACAGATGCCCGTACATCGTCTGGTAGCCGTCCGGATGCTGGAGCAGGACGAACCGACCGTATTCCGCGCCCTCACCCGTCTGAAGGACGGTGCCTCCACCCGCCGCCCGCACCAACGTGCCGACCGGCACCGCAATGTCGATGCCCGGGTGGGCCTCGTCGGATGCGGGCCCCTGCGACGCACCGTCGGGTACCTGACCCCGGGTCATGTACCCGCGTTCGTCGAGGGGCCAGTGCCTCGGCATCGAGGGGCCCCGCTCGTAGGTCGGGCGGAGCCCCGCGGGCATCACGATCACCGCCGGCGCCACCGGCGCCGACGAGCCCAGCTGGACCGGGTCGGGCACGATGTCGGCGCCGACCATCTGGCGGAGGTGGGCGTAGTTGGCCTCGACGCTGTCGAGCGCCTGGGCCAGTTCGCGAACTCGATCGCGGTCCGTGGAGAGCCGCTCGACCTCGCGCTCGAGACCGGGAACCCGCGCCGCCGCCCGGGCAATCGGGCCGTAGAACCCGATCGCCGCGACCAGCAGTACCGCCAGAGCGATCGCCCCGCCCAGCGCCAGCCGGACCACCCAAAGCGGAGCCCGGTAGGTCGTCGACTTGAGCGCTCCGTCGATCGACACGAGAATCGACACGCCCCGCCGCGACCCGGTCATCCCGCGAAAGGCTCCCCGAGCATCAGCTCCAGCAGACGCGCCAGGTCGTCGTTGGAGTAGTAGGTGATCGTGACGAACCCACGGCCCCGGCGCTTGGCCGTGATCCGGACGTCGGTGCCGAGCCGCTTCCGGAGCGCGTCCTCCACCCGCTGCACCTCCGCCGTGGCCGACCCCTCGGCGGCTTTGGCCCGGCGAGCCGACCGGCTGGTCGGGGCCTGTCCCCGGACTCGAGCCTCGAGCGCCCGCACTGACCACTCTCGACCGATCGCGGTTTGCGCGAGCTTGCTCATCTGCCGCTCGTCCGGCAACGCCAGCAGCGCCCGCGCGTGGCCGCCGCTCAGCGCCCCGGAGTCGACCAGCTGCTGTACGTCGGCGGGAAGCTTGAGGAGCCGAAGCGTGTTGGAGACCGTCACCCGGTCCTTGCCGACCAGGCGAGCCACCTCGGACTGGGAGAGCGAGAACTCCTGGATCAGCCGATCGTATCCCCGAGCCTCGTCCATCGCGGTCAGCTCGTCGCGCTGCAGGTTCTCGATCAGCGCCAGGGTCAGCAGCGCCCGGTCGTCGACCTCCTTGATCACCGCCGGCACCTTCGCCCAACCGAGCTGCTGCACGGCCCGCCAACGGCGCTCGCCGGCGATCAACTCGTAGCCGCCACCGTCCCGCGCTCGCACGACTACCGGCTGCAGCAACCCCGACGCCGAGATCGAGCTGGCCAGCTCGGCCAGCGCCTGGGGCTCGAACTCGCGCCGCGGCTGGTACGGGTTAGGGCGGATGGTGCCGACGGGCAGCTCCTGCAAAGCGCCGGACGCCTCCGCCTGCTCTCGAGAGATCGGCCCGAGCAGCGCCTCCAGGCCGCGGCCCAACCGGCGCTCGCTCACTCGGCCTCCCGGGTCATCGTCTCGGCTTGCTCGCTGCGTTTCATCAGCTCCTGCGCCACGGCGATGTAGCTCTTGGCCCCCACCGACTGCACGTCGTACATCAGAATCGGCTTCCCGAAGCTGGGCGCCTCGGCGAGGCGCACGTTCCGGGGAATCACCGTCTTGAACATCTTCGGACCGAAGTACTCGTTCGCCTCCTGGGCGACCTGCCGGCAGAGGTTGAGGCGCGAATCGTACATCGTGAGCAGCACGCCGTCGATCACGAGGGACGGGTTGAAGTTCTGCTGGACCAGGCGAACCGTGTTGAGCAGCTGCGAAATGCCCTCGAGGGCGTAGTACTCACACTGGATCGGAATGATGACGGCCTGCGCCGCGGTCAGGACGTTGAGCGTGATCAGGCCAAGAGATGGCGGGCAATCGATGAGTATGAAGTCATACGACCCCCTAAGTGCCTCGAGCGCCGACCGGAGCCGGCGCTCCCGATCGGTTCCGCCGACGAGCTCGAGTTCGGCTCCGACCAAGTCCTGACTTGCCGGAAGCACCGAGAGGAAGGGAAGTTCGCGATCCTGCACGATCGCCTCAGACGCGGGGCGGCCCTCGACGATGACGTCGTAGAGAGACGCGGCCGAAGCGTTCTTGTCGAGGCCGACACCGCTGGTCGCGTTGGCCTGGGGGTCGGCATCGACGAGCAAGGTTCGCCGCTCGGCGATGGCGATCGAGGCCGCCAGATTCACGGCGGTCGTGGTCTTTCCCACGCCGCCTTTCTGGTTCGCGATTGCGATGATCCTCGTCATTGCATTATCTTGTAAGCTGTTTAGCTATAATAACATACAGAACAATACATTGACAAGCTACACCCTGGCGAGCCTCGAATATACCGCTCGGAACCATCGATGCAAACCCAACTTCCGGTCGAAACCACTCCACTCGAATGCCGAACCGGTCGAGCCGCCGATGCGACCCTATGAGGCCGTCAGAGCATTCCAACAGGACGAATTGCCACCACCGGACCAGAATTACCACCACCGGACCATAGGAGGGCGGCAGGCAGTCCGATGGGAAGGTGATCCTGGGGATCTCGAAGGCTTGGTGTTCCACGTGGAACACGGGCCCTCAGGCCTTGAGGACCAAAGCCAGCCACTACCAGGTTGCCGGCTGAGCGGCGCAGTGTTCCACGTGGAACACCGAACTGCGTCAGCGGCGGCGGGTGATCTCCAGTACTACGCCGTGAAGGTCACTCGGAGAGACACCTGGAATCCTGGCCGCCTGGCCTAGGGTCTCGGGACGCCGCGCGTGGAGCTTCTCCCGAGCTTCGAATGAAACCGCCTGGAAGGAGCGGTACTCCGCGTCCGCCGGAAGGAGGAACCCCTCCATTTCGGCGAGGCGATCCGCCATTTCCCGCTCGCGCGCCATGTAGCCCGCGTACCGGAGCTCGACGCCGGCCCAATGGGCATGCTCCGCGTCGCCCCGCTCTCCAAACCGCTCGACGAGAGCCCCGAGCGAGACTCCCGGCCGACGGGCCAGCTCGGCGACTCTCAAGGCCTCCCGAATGGGCTCTCCCGAGGCCGCAATCAGCAAATCGTTGACTTCTCTAGGACGGACGGTCGTCTCCCGAGCCCATTCCGCAACCCGGTCCTCACCCCCGAGCCGTTCGTCCGCCACCCGACGCTCCTCGTCGGTGAACAGTCCCAACCCGACGGCAAGCGGATAGAGACGACGAAGGGCGTTGTCCTGGCGAAGCATCAGCCTGAACTCGGCCCTCGAGGTGAAGAGCCGGTACGGCTCATCCACTCCCCGGGTCACCAAGTCGTCGACCAAGACACCGATGTACCCATCGCTTCGGCCCAGCACGACGGGCGGATGCCCGAGCGCCACGGCCGCAGCGTTCAGACCGGCCAGCACACCCTGCCCCGCCGCCTCTTCGTATCCCGTGGTGCCGTTGATCTGCCCCGCGAAGTAAAGACCTGTTACCTCTCGCACCCGGAGCGTCCGATCCAGCTGGGTGGGAGGGAAATAGTCATACTCGATCGCGTAGCCGGGCCTCGTCATCTCAACCCGCTCGAGACCAGGGACGGACCTCAGGTACGCCAGCTGCACCTCTGGTGGAAGCGAGGTGGACAGCCCGTTGACGTACATCTCCTTCGTCTCCAGCCCCTCCGGCTCCAGAAAGACCTGGTGCCGATCCGCCTCCGGGAACCGAACGATCTTGTCCTCGATCGAAGGACAGTACCGCGGCCCTCGGCTGCTGATCGCCCCGCCGTAAAGCGCCGATTCACCGAGATGGCGCTGGATGATCTCTCGGAGCGCCTCGCCCGTGTGGGTCACATAACACGGCAGCTGCGGCGGGTGCGGCGCCCGCTCGAAATGCGAAAACCAGTACCCCCCCGCATCGCCGTCTTGACGCTCCAGGCCAGCCAGGTCGGCCGTCCGACCATCGATCCTCGGGGGGGTTCCCGTCTTGAAGCGTTCTACTGTAAGTCCTAGTGCTGCAATGTCTTCCGCCATCTCCACCGACGGAGGATCACCCGCGCGACCCGCCGCGACCGCCGGCGTCAATCCGACGTGGATCCGACCCCGCAGGAAGGTTCCCGCCGTCACGACCACCGCACCTGCCTCGAACCGGCGGCCGTCCGTCGTCTCGAGGCCCCGCACCCGGTCGCCGCTCAGCCGAAGGCGGGCCACCGTGCCCTGGGCGAACCGGATTCCGTCCAGCCGCTCGAGCTCCCGCCGCACCGCCCGCCGATAGAGCCCCCGGTCGCACTGCGCCCGCGGCGACCAGACGGCCGGGCCCTTCGAACGATTCAACATCCGGAACTGAATCCTGGCCCGGTCGGTTGCCCGGCCCATTATCCCGCCGAGGGCATCGACCTCCCGAACGACCGTGCCCTTGGCAATCCCCCCGATGGCGGGGTTGCACGACATCTGGCCGATGGTCTCGAGATTCTGGGTCAGGAGCAGCGTACGGGCGCCCATCCGCGCCGAAGCGGCGGCGGCTTCGGCGCCCGCATGCCCTCCCCCGATCACGATCACGTCGAACGACATGCCCGAAAGCTACGAGCCGGGGGCCGCCGGCGAAACGGCGGACTCCGGCTCGAGACAACGGCGCCCGAGGCGCTCAGGCGATGGCTACTTGGCCCCCACCCAGCGGATCACGTCGCGGAAGGACGCCCGCTTGCCGTACATCAGAATTCCGACCCGATAGATCCGGGCAGCCAACCACACCACGGCCAGCATACCGAGCACCGTCAGGACCACCGAGATCGCCAACTCCGAGATCGGGATCGGAGCCAGCGAGTACCGAACCGGAATCACGAACGGGGCCAGCGGCGGAATGAAGCCCGCCACCCGGGCAAAGGTGCCGGTCGGATCCTTGAGCAAGGCGAAGGTCGAGAAGAACCCGACGATCACGAACATCATGATCGGCATCTGCGCCTGCTGGGTATCCTGGACCGTGTTGCACATCGAGCCCACCGCCGCGTACGCGGAGCTGTAGAGCAGGAAGCCAAGCGCGAAGAACAGGAGGAACACCAGAACCAGCCCGATCGGAAGGGTCGGAAGCTGGAACCCGCCGGCGTTTTGCGAGGCGATACCCAGCGCACCGAGGATCGCGCCCTTGTACGTGGTGAGCAACACCCCCGCGGTCCCCCAGATGCCGAGCTGGGTCAGGCTCACCAGCCCCACCCCCACCACCTTGCCGAGCATCATCTGGAACGGCGTCAGGCTCGACACCAGGACCTCGATGATCCGATTCGACTTCTCCTCGATGATGGAGGTCATCACCTGGGTGCCATAGAGGAGGAGTGCCAGATACAGAATGAACCCCATCGCGTAGGCCAGGGCGAACGTCGCGCCACCGGACTGTCCGGTGAGCTTCCCGTCGGAGATCTTCTGGGTCTCGAGTGCCACCGGCGTGGTTGCCCCGAGGGCCACCGCCGGATCGACGCCCGCCCGCTGGAGCCGGACCGTGATCACCACCGGCGTCAGTGATGCCCGGAGCACCTGCATGTCCTCCATGCTGCCCACGTTGGCCCCGTAGTAGTTCACCTTGCCCGTCGCCACCGCCGACTCGTCCACTACGAGGATCCCGTCCCATGCGTCGGCCACGTCCTTCGAGAGTCCGGTGTGCGGCACCAGGGAATCGAGCACCTCCTGCGCCCGATCAGGCGCCTTGAGGAGCTGGGCGTCGTACCGCGCCTTGGCGCTCGGGCCCGTCCCGACCTTGACCCGCGCCAACGCCGTGACGATCTGCTCGCCCAGCTGACCGTCGGTCGCGTCGACCACGGCGATCCGCTGGCCGGCGCTCCCCCGGCTCAGGAGCAACCCCGGAATGATCGCCAGCGCTGCGAAGAAGACCGGCCCGAGCAGCGTGCCGATGATGAACGCTTTGGTCCGGACCCGCTCGAGGTACTCCCGCCGGATGACCGCAAAGACCTTATGCATGCGACACCTCACTCGCAGGGGCCGTGGTCGCGCCGGCACCGACCTTGGCGATGAAGATCGACTGCAAGGACGCCTCCTGCACCTCGAACCGGGAGAGACCGACGTCGTTCTGCACCAGACCGACGAGCAGTCGCTCTGGATCCGCATCCGGCGCTAGCTCCACCTCGGCCGAGGCCCCGTTGTCGTCGACGCGCGTCACCAGGGTCCGGTCCTGGAGGATCCGCGCCGCCCGCTCCGCGTTCCGGGTGAAGGTGAGCCCGACGTGCCGCCCGCCGAACTCGTGCTTGATGTCCGCCAGCGAGCCATCCACCACTTTCTCACCCCGGGCGATGATCACGATGTGGTCGCACATTTTCTCGGCCTGCTCCATGATGTGGGTCGAGAACAGCACCGTCCGGCCCTGACGGGCCATCTCGACCACGACCTCTTTCATGACCTGGCTGTTCACCGGATCGAGCCCGCTGAACGGCTCGTCCAGCACCACGAGCTCCGGATCGTGCAGCAGGGCTCCGATGAACTGGACCTTCTGCTGCATGCCCTTCGAGAGGTCCTGAACCTTCTTCACGGCCCAGTCTTCGAGGCCCAGCCGACTCAACCACTGACCGGCTTTGGCCCGGGCGCTGGACCGCGCGATCCCCTTGGCCTCACCCAGGAACACCAGCTGATCGAGCACTCGCATCTTGGGATAGAGCCCGCGCTCCTCCGGCAAATACCCGATCCGATGGGACAGATCCCGGCTCGCAGCCGCCTCGCCGAACACCTGGATTCGACCCTCGTCCGGCATGATGATGTTCATCATCATCCGGATCGTGGTGCTCTTTCCGGCGCCGTTGGGCCCGAGCAACCCGAAGATGCCGCCCTTCGGAACCTTCAGGGACAGGTTCTTGACCGCGGTATGGCCGGCGAACCGCTTGGTCACGCCCTCCACCGAAATCACATCGGAGATCATCTGGTGTCCTTTTGCGCGAGGAGATTGACCGAGGCAACGACTCGCCCGTCTCGGCGGCCCCGTCAGTACGGCTCCGGATTCAACGAGTTCCATCATCCCGACCGTCGCGTCCCGACCCGTTCCCCGAACCGGGGTCGAAAATCGCCTCGATCGGCTGCCCGAACAGACGGGCCATCGCGAATGCCAGCGGCAAGCTGGGGTCGTACTTGCCCGTTTCGATAGCGTTCACCGTCTGCCGCGAGACGCCCAGCCGATCGGCGAGCTCCGCCTGAGACCAGCGCCGTTCGGCACGCAGCAGACGCAGGCGGTTGTTCACCGGTACTTCCGGCGAACCAGGGCAAGTCCTAAAGCCCAGAACACGAAGATGGCGATCCAGAGCCCGGAAAATACCCGGCTCACCGGCAGGTCCTGGAGCACGCCGGCCCGCGCCAGAGTTCCGTAGCCAATCACCAGCAACCCCGTGGCACTGAACTGGAAGACGAACGCCTCGAGATGGATCAGTCGCTGCAACTCGTCCAGCGCCTCGATCCAACGAGCGATCCCGAAAAACATCGCCACCAACGGCACCAGGGGAAGCACGACCAAGGCGACATGAACCGCTCCCGGAAGCTCCACCACGCGATCGACCCACGCCACCCCGATCGTCAGCACCGCCGACAGCAAAGCGAGGCCGACCACTGCGAACCACTTGTCAGAGAATGGGCTCAATCGGCGCTCCACCGAGGTTCCGGATTCGATTGTAAAGCACACATATCAGTATGTCAAGTCTCCTTTACTCGTCAATGCGACAAAAAGGACCCCTGAGCAACCGGTGTCCTTTGAACAACTACTAACCGACTTGGTATTCGGTGAATCGGGTCACCGAGCCAGCCTCACCGGGCGGGATCACCGAGGTGCGCTGCTGCACCGGGACGCCGAATTTCCTGAGCCTGGCAATCCACTCCCCCCGGGCCATCGTCTCGGTGGCGGGATCGTGAACGGCCAGGTCATGGAGCACCACACCACGAGCGGTCCGTTCGTGGTACCGGCCGACGTACAGCCGGCCCGAGGCCCCTTCCAAGGCCACCGTCACGCCGTGGAGCTCCTCGTGACCGGGATGGAACACGTGGCCCATCGCGGATCAGACCGCGGCACAGAACTGATCGAAGGCGCCCTTGAGTTCGCCGGCGATCTGCTCCGGTCCTCGCCCTTCGATCTGGTGACGGTGCATGAAGAACACCACCTCGCCGTCCTGGAGCAGCGCCAGCGACGGGGAGCTGGGCTGGTAGTCCGCGAAGTAGCTCCGCGCTCGCGCCGTCGCCTCGAGGTCCTGCCCGGCAAAGACCGAGAACACCTCCGCCGGCCGGGTCGCGTGCTGGAGCGCCAGCGCCAGACCCGGTCGCGCCGATCCCGCGGCGCAACCGCACACCGAGTTGACGAACACCAGCTGCAGCCCCTCCGGGTCGCCGAGGACCGCGTCGACCTCGGCTACCGTCCGCAGCTCCTTCACGCCGAACCGCGTCAACTCGGCCCGCATCGGGGCGACCAATCGCTCATCGTATGGCATCGTTCTCTCACTCCTCCTCGTGACTCGTGGTTCCGGTTCCGTCGGTAGCCGCGCGGTCGAGCGCGGCGATCATCGCGTGCCAGGCCAGCGTCGCGCACTTGACCCGGATCGGGAAGGCGGACACGCCGCTGAAAGCGCTCAGGCATCCCAGGGTCTTTCGCACCGCGGATCGCTCCGACTCGTCCGCCGGCATCTTCCCCGTCACCACTTCGTGAAACCGGCTGAACAGATTGCGCGCCTCGCGGACGCTCTTGCCTTTGATGGCCGTGGTCATCATCGAGGCGGACGCCTTGGAGATCGCGCAGCCCTGCCCCAGGAAGGCCGCGTCCGTCACCATCCCATCCTCGACCTTGAGGCCTACCGTGAACACGTCGCCGCACAGCGGATTCCGACCTTCGGCCTCACCGCTGGCCGACGCCATCTCCCGGAAATTCCGGGGCGATCGGTTGTGTTCCAGGATGAGAGTCTGGTAGAGCTCGTCGAGATCGCTCATGCGCCGAACAGCTCGCGGGCGCGCTCGACCCCGGCAACCAGCGCGTCCACGTCCTCGTCGGTGTTGTACGGGGCGAAGGACGCCCGCACCGTTGCCGCGACCCCGAAACGCTTCATCAGGGGCTGGGCACAATGGTGGCCAGCCCGCACGGCCACGCCTTCGGCGTCCAACGCGGTGCCGACGTCGTGCGGATGAATCCCCCCGATCGTGAACGAGATCACTCCGACCTTGGTTGGGCTGCGCCCGAACACCGTCGTCCCCGGAATCGCCATCAAGCGGTCCGTCGCTCGCCGCACCAACTCGTCTTCCCACCCGAGGGCGGCCGTCCGGTCCCAGGACTCGACGTAGTCGATCGCCGCCGCCAGGCCAATGGCTTCGGCGATCGGCGGGGTACCGGCCTCGAACCGAGCGGGGGGCGCCGCGTAGGTGGACCGGTCGATCTCCACCGCCGCGATCATCCCACCACCGCCCTGCCAGGGCGGCATCGATTCGAGCCACGCCCGCCGACCGTAGAGGACGCCCACCCCGGTAGGGCCGAACATCTTATGGCCGGAAAAGGCATAGAAATCGGCGCCTAGCTCCGCGACCCGAACCGGGAGGTGCGGAACACCCTGCGCTCCGTCGACCACGCACACGGCTCCGACCGCATGGGCCCGGTCCGCCACCGCCCGAACCGGTACCACCGTGCCGAGCACGTTCGACACGTGGCACAAGGCCACGATTCGGGTTCGCTCGGTGAGCAACGTCTCGAGCTGGCTCAGGTCCAACTCACCGCGACCGTCGACCGCGATCGCCCGAATCCGCGCTCCGGTCCGCTCCGCGACCAACTGCCAGGGCACCAAGTTCGAGTGGTGCTCCATCTCGGTGACCAGAATCTCGTCACCCGGCGCGAGCCGGGGGCCGCCGAAGCTCTGGGCCACGAGGTTCAGGCTTGCGGTGGTGCCCGCCGTGAAGACAACCTCGTCCACCTCCGCGCCAAGCCAGGCGGCAACCCGAGCTCGAGCCGCCTCGAACTCCTCCGTGGCTTCCTGACTGGTCGTGTGGACACCGCGCGCCACGTTGGCCGAGAACTCCGTGTAGTAGCGGGTCATGGCCTCGATCACCGCGCGCGGTTTGAGCGCGGTCGCGGCGTTATCGAGGTAGGCCAGCCGGCGGCCCCGCACCCGGCGGCTCAGCATCGGAAAGGCACCCCTGAGGGCGGCGGGATTCCACCCGGCGGGCCGCTGGTCGGTGGGTCGGGTCGCGGGGGCCGTCGTCATCGGTGCGTCTCAGACGGCCGCCAGCCGCTCGTGCACGACCTGCTCGAGCGCGAGGCGGACCGGCTCGGAGTCGATCTCTTCCAGCACTTCGGCAGCGAAGGCATAGGTCAGCAGGCGTCGGGCGGCGGCGCGAGGAATGCCGCGGCTCTGCAGGTAGAAGAAGGCCTGCTCGTCGATCTGGCCTACAGCGGCGCCGTGGGTGCACTTGACGTCGTCCGCGAAGATCTCGAGCTGCGGCTTGGTATGGACCGAGGCCTCGTCCGACAGAAGCAGGGCGCGATTGGTCTGCTTCGCGTCGGTCTTCTGGGCCTCCGGCTTGACGAAGATCTTCCCGTTGAACACCCCTCGCGCCCGGCCGTCGAGCACCCCCTTGTAGATCTCCCAGCTCCGGCAGTCGGGATGGTCGTGATAAATCGTGGTATGGTTGTCGAGGAGCTGGGTACCGTGACCGATGTAGAGTCCGTAGAGCAGCGACTCGGTCTCGGGGGCATTGAGTCGGGCTCCGAGGTCGTGCCGAGCGATCGCCCCGCCCATGGCCAAAGAGAACGACCGATAGTGGCTCTCGGCCGCCTGCTCGATCTGGGTGCTGGCCACGTGGTAGGCCGCTTCGCTCTCCCGTTGGATTCGTCCGTGCTCCACCCAGGCGCCGGCCCCCACGACCACGTCGGTCACGGCGTTGGTCAGGTACCGCGTGCCCGGGGCCAGCGTGAGATAGCTCTCGACCAGCTGAGCCCGCGCTCGGTCGCCCACCAGGATCACCACGCGGGGGTGGAGCCCGACGTCCTGAGCAGCGCTGGAGGTAACGAACAGGAGGTGGACCGGGTTGGGGATCGCGGAGCCGGCCGCGACTTCGATCACGGCGCCCTCCCGCGCGAAGGCGCCGTTCAGCGCGGCGAACGGAGTCGATCCGGGTCCGGCGTGCCGAAACAGCTCACCCTCGAGCAGAGCCGGGTCTTCCGCCAACACCTGGGTCAGCGGCCGAACCCGGAGCCCATCGATGGTCGGACGCACCGACAGATCCGGCTCGAACCGGCCGTCGACGAACACCAACCGGGGCCAATCCCCTTGGCCGAACAGAAACGGCTCGAGGTCGGCCACCGTGACGCGGGTCCGCGCCGCGGGCTCGAGCCTGAACTCGGTTCGGGCGATGGGCGCCACTGAAGTGAAGCGCCACTCTTCGTCCTTCGGACCCGGGAACCCCCCGCCGGCCTGGAAGCGGTCCATCGCTTCCCGCCGCCGAGGCGGGAGCCACGTCGGCCCCTCCCCACCACCGTTGGCGGCAAAGGCCTCGAACTGCCGTACCAGCGCCTCGCTCACGAAACCGCCTCCGACACGCCGGTGAGCCACTCGTAGCCCTTGGCCTCCAGCTCGTGGGCCAGCTCCTTGCCACCCGACCGAACGATCTGTCCGTCGGCCAGCACATGCACCACGTCGGGCACGATGTAGTTGAGGAGCCGCTGATAGTGGGTCACCAGCAGAAAAGCCCGCTCCGGCCCCCGCAGCGAATTGACGCCCTTGGCGACGATCCGGAGCGCATCGATGTCCAGACCGGAATCGGTTTCGTCGAGCACCGCCAACTTCGGCTCGAGCACGGCCGCCTGGAGGATCTCGTTCCGCTTCTTCTCGCCGCCCGAGAACCCCGAGTTGACCGCCCGCTTCATGAGCTCGGGCCCCCACTCGACCAGCTTGAGCTTCTCTTCGAGAAGGTCGAGAAAATCCATCGGGTCCATCTCTTCTTGGCCCCGCGCCTTCCGGATTTCGTTGTAGGCCGACCGGAGGAAGTAGGCGTTGGTGACGCCCGGGATCTCGACCGGGTACTGGAAGGCGAGGAAGATGCCAGCCTGCGCTCGCTCTTCAGGCTCCAGGTCGAGGAGGTCGCGGCCCTCGAACTCGACCGAGCCCGCGGTCACCTGGTAAGCTGGATGCCCCGCAATCACCTGGGCCAGGGTGCTCTTTCCGGAGCCGTTGGGACCCATGAGGGCGTGTACCTCGCCCGCCTTGATCGTGAGATCGATGCCCTTGAGGATTTCCTTCTCGTCCACGGAGGCCCGGAGGCCCTTGATCGTCAGCATGCGTCCGTTCGGGGTTCGAGAGTGATGACCGGTCCGCGGCGTCGTGACCTCAGCCGACGCTACCTTCGAGGCTGATACCCAGGAGCTTCTGGGCCTCGACCGCGAACTCCATCGGCAGTTCCTTGAAGACTTCCTTGCAGAAGCCGTTCACGATCATCGAGATCGCGTTCTCGGTATTCAGTCCGCGCTGTTTGAGATAGAAGAGCTGATCTTCGCCGATCTTCGAGGTGGAGGCTTCGTGCTCCACCGACGCGGTGGGGTTCGCCACCTCGATGTACGGGAAGGTGTGCGCGCCACAGCGATTCCCGATCAGCATCGAGTCACACTGGGTGTAGTTCCGGGCCCCGTGCGCCTTCGCCTGCATCCGGACCAGCCCTCGGTAGCTGTTCTGCCCCTGACCCGCGGAGATACCCTTGGAGACGATGGTGCTCCGGGTTCGCTGCCCCATGTGGATCATCTTGGTGCCGGTATCGGCCTGCTGCCGACCGTTGGCCACCGCGACGGAGTAGAACTCGCCGACCGAATCGTCGCCCTGGAGGATCACGCTCGGGTACTTCCAGGTGATCGCCGACCCGGTCTCGACCTGCGTCCAGGAGATCTTCGAGCCGCGGCCACACTTCCCCCGCTTGGTCACGAAGTTGTAGATCCCGCCCTTGCCCTCGTCGTCGCCGGCGTACCAGTTCTGCACGGTCGAGTACTTGATGCTCGCGCCGTCGAGCGCCACCAGCTCCACCACGGCAGCGTGCAGCTGGTTCTCGTCCCGCTTGGGCGCCGTGCAGCCCTCGAGATAGCTCACCGAGGCGCCTTCGTCCGCCACGATCAGGGTCCGCTCGAACTGACCCGTGTTCTGGGCATTGATCCGGAAATAGGTGGAGAGGTCCATCGGACACTTGACGCCCTTCGGCACGTACACGAAGGAGCCATCACTGAACACGGCCGAGTTGAGGGCCGCGAAAAAGTTGTCCGACGCCGGCACGACCGACCCCAGGTACTTCCGGACCAGCTCCGGATGCTCATGCACGGCCTCCGAGAAGGAGCAGAAGATGATGCCCATCTCGCCGAGCTGCTTTTTGTACGAGGTCCCCACCGAAACCGAATCGAAGATGGCGTCCACCGCGACCCCGGAGAGAATTTTCTGCTCGGTCAGCGGAATACCCAGCTTGTCGTAGGCCTCACGGAGCTTCGGATCGATATCGTCGAGGCTACCCAGCGGCTTGACCGTCTTGGGCGCCGCGTAGTAGACCATGTTCCCATAGTCGATCGGATCGAAGTGGACGTTGGGCCAGTGCGGCTCGGTCATCTTGAGCCAGCCTCGGTAGGCCTTGAGCCGCCACTCGAGCAGAAACGCCGGCTCCCGTTTCTTCGCGGAGATCAGCCGGACGACATCCTCGTTCAGTCCCGCCGGGACGGAGTCCGCCTCGATGTCGGTGACGAAACCCCACTTGTACTCGCGATTGACCAGGGTTTCGACTGGATCGGTCATGACCTCACGCCTCCTCGCCCTGCGGCTCGTTTCGAGTCTTCCAGCGACAGAATCCTAAGTGAAAAAGTCGGGATTGTCAAACGCGGAGCCCCTTTCAAAGTAGTGCCCTACAAAGTCCTAATATACCGTCGGTTACGGTCGTGCGGGGAGTCAACGGGTCGGTGCCGGAGACCGGGTGGGTGAGTCGCGGATCCGCCTTAGTAGTCGCTTTACATACTACTTATGATCTGGATCCCGAGTCCAGCCTGGACCCCTTGAGCCGCGGTCGATTCGACCCGAGATTAGCCCTGCCATGACCATCCACCGGATCAGACTGCTGGGCGACCCCGTGCTCCGAACCAGGTGCGAGCCGATCGCCAAACCTTCGTCCGCCGCCGTCCGCGTGGTGGTCGACGATCTCCGCGAAACCCTGCGAGACTGGCAGTCCCGGTTCGGCAGCGGACGAGCGATCGCGGCGCCCCAGATCGGGGCGCCCGTCCGGGTCGTCTACGTGGAGATGGAGCGGCCCTGGCCCTTGATCAATCCCGAAATCGTCGACATCGGAACCGAGGACTTTTCGGTCTGGGACGACTGTTTTTCGTTTCCCAATCTCCTGGTCCGAGTTCAACGCGCCTATCGGGTGCGGGTTCGCTATCAGGACGTGAAGGGGGTCTCTCACGAAGTGGATCTCGCCGGCGACCGCGCCGAGCTGCTCCAGCACGAGATTGATCATCTCGACGGCGTCCTCGCCGTCGACCGGGCCCATGGCGCCGATCCCTTCTGTCTCCGGGAGGAATGGAATCGCTGGTACACCCCCCGGGACCGTTACGGCGACCCGGAGCCACGCACCGCCCACATGATCTCCGAGGTGGGCGGATAAAGGAGCAAGGACGCGATGGGAGAGATGATTCGGTTTCCGGCCAACGGCCATACCACCGCGGGCTACCTGGCGCTACCGGCATCCGGCCGCGGGCCGGGACTCCTGGTGATCCAGGAGTGGTGGGGCCTGGTGGATCACATCAAAGACCTGGCCGATCGTTTCGCGGCCGAAGGGTTCGTGGCACTGGCGCCGGACTTCTATGACGGCAAGACCACCAAGAGTCCCGACGACGCCGCCAAGCTCTTCATGGCCCTCAACATCGATCGCGCCGGCTTGGACCTCCGGGGCGCGGCCGACTTTCTCATCGGGCACGATGCGGTGACGTCTCCCAGGGTCGGGGTGATCGGCTTCTGCATGGGGGGCCAGCTGGCCCTGTACGCCGGGATGGCGTATCCGGACCGGATCGCGGCGACGGTCGACTTCTACGGGATCCACCCCAAGGTGGCCATCGACCCGGCGCGGGTGAAGGTGCCGGTGCTCGGGCACTTCGGTGAGCGCGATGGATCGATTCCGGCCGACGGCGTGCACAACCTCGCGGCGGCCGTGAAGGCCGCGGGTGGGAGCTTCGACGCCCACTACTATCCTGCCGGTCATGCCTTCTTCAACGACACCCGTCCCGAGGCGTACGACCAGGCCAGCGCCGCCCTGGCCTGGGGGCGGAGCCTCGAGTTCCTGCGCCGGCACGTGGGGAGCTAGACCGGCTGGCGCGCCCCTTGCGCGACCGGAACCAGCCGCCTACTGTGAGCGCGTCGGCGAACCGGTATTCCTGGAGCCAATCGCAATGACGTATGTCATCGTTGAGGCCTGCATCGGCGTGAAGGATCGGGCGTGCGTGGACGTCTGCCCGGTCGACTGCATCTACGAGGGGGAGGACATGCTGTACATCCACCCCGACGAGTGCATCGACTGCGGTGCCTGCGAGCCGGAGTGCCCGGTCACCGCCATCTTCCCGGAAGAAGAAGTGCCGGAGAACATGACGGCCTTCATCGCGAAGAATCGGGACGCGTTCACGGGAGACAATCCGCCGGGTCCGCCTCAGCGCTGAGCGGCACCCATCCGGAGTCGTTGTCACGGCCACGGAGTCCTCCGTGGCCGTTCGCGTGCCCGGAAACACCCAGCCCCAGAACCGGAAGGGCCGGCTCTGGGGCTCTGGGAATGGAGGGCCTGCATGAGGCTCGGCGGTGATCCAATGGGCATCGGATCGGGCCGCCATTTCTATAGACGCCCGGCTCCGAGGAAAGGTTTCATCGCAGGCTCTGCAGGAACTTGAGCACCGCGCGAGTGGTCGGAACAGGCTGCTCCACGCAGGGCAGGTGGCCTGCCCCGGGGATCTCCACCAGGCGTCCTTCCGGCAAGGCGCTGGCCATCGTCTCCGCGATGACCGGCGGCGTGATCATGTCTTCTTGGCCCACCACCACCAGGGTGGGCACCCCGACCAGGGTGGCCAGCATCGGTGTGCTGTCCGGCCGCTCCCGCATTGCGCTCAGGGCGCCCACGATTCCAGAGACCGGGGTGCGAAGAATCATTTCGCGAATCGACTGGATGATCTCTGGCGGCACCGTGGGCGTGAAGAATCGGGGCAGCATCGCCTCGGCCGCGGCGATCGCACCTTGTTCGCGCACCCGACCGATCAGCGTGTCGCGGGCCTTTCGACCTTCCGCGCTGTCGGCCTCGGCCCGGGTGTCCATCAGCACCAGCCCCCTGACCCGCTCCCGATATCGACGCAGGAACTCGAACGCGATATAGCCGCCCATCGACAGACCGCAGAGCACCACCTGTTGCTCGCCAAGGGCATCGAGCAGTGCGACCAGGTCGTCAGCGTAGGTCGCCATCGAATAGCCCAGGTCCGGTGCGTCCGACCGGCCCATGCCGCGGAGGTCGAGCGAAATCCGCCGGTAACCCGTCAAGGTGTCGAGCTGGTGTCGCCAGATGGTTCGATCGAGGGGGAAGCCGTGTACGAAGAGCACAGCGGGCCCGGAGCCCCGGGTCTCGATGGCGAGACTCACCCCGTTCACCGTGATCCGATCGATCGGCTCCCCGGTGGGACGGGCGCTGAAGAACCGGCCGACCTCTTCGGGCACCGGCTGGGGATGCCCCTGGCCGTCGACGCACACGAAGAGGAACTCGCCGGTCGCGACCAGAGTCTCGTCACGATCCCGACGCGCCGTCTGGCGGAGGGTGAAGCTGGTCCGACCGTGGTGGGTCAGGGCCTGTTGAAAGCGAAGCACGTCGCCCGCCCGGACGGCGGCGTGGAAGTCGAGAACGCTTCGGCGGACGGCCGGCCAGGTCCCATGTCGGGCGAAGACGTCGATCCCGGGCCCGTGGGCCAGCACCTCCCACCGGGCTCGCTCGAACAGGCGGAGGAACGGGGCGTGACCGACCGAGCCCCCGGTATCGCAATCGTCGGGGACGACCGTGAGCTCTACCTCGACTTCACGCATGAGTCAGAATCCGCCCGCCGGGGTGTCGGGTACGGGTAAGCTACGCCGACGGGCGCGCGTGTCGCTACCTTTGTCGAGCCGATGCCCTCGAACCGCTCCGGAGTTGCGCATGCCGTACCTTCCCCTCCATCCAGCCCGGCTCCAGCCGAGTGGAAATTTCGTGCCTGAGGCCGGCATCGCGTGACGGAGCCGGTCGAACTTGTCGAGACGCCAGCTGCCTTCGCCGGTTTGCTCGATCGGATCCGTGGGGAACCCATCGTCGGGCTCGACACCGAGGCTGCGAGCTTCCACCGCTACCGGGACCGGGTCTACCTCCTCCAAGTCACCGGCGCCTCCCACACGGCGGTCGTCGATCCGCTCGCCGTCGGGGGCCTGCCCGGGCTCGATCAACTGTTCGCCGATCCGGCCATCGAATTCGTGTTCCATGACGCCGACTACGATCTGCGGCTCATCTATCACGAGTACGGCTATCGGGTGACCCGACTGTTCGACACCCGGGTCGCGGCCCAGTTCGCCGGCGAGCCGGCGGTCGGCCTCGCCGCCTTGCTGGCCGATCGATTCGGGGTGGCGACCGACAAGCGGTTCCAGCGGGCCGACTGGTCGAGCCGTCCACTCTCGCCGGCGATGATCGCCTATGCCGCTACCGACACGCGTTACCTGATCGCACTTCGCGATGAGCTCCGAGCCGATCTAATCCGCCTCGGGCGTCTGGCCTGGGTCGAGGAGGAAAGTCAGCTCCTGACCCAGGTGGAGTGGGCGCCGGCTCAGCCGCCGGAGGAAACGTTCCTCCGTTTCAAGGGAGCCCGGACGTTGAGCCGGCGCGGCCTCGCCGTGTTGCGCGAGCTCTTCGTCTGGCGGGAGCGGGAAGCCACCCGGCTGGACCGGGCCACCTTCCGGATTCTGGGCAACGAGGCCATCCTGGCGATGGCGTCGGATCCCCCGAAGTCGCTCGAACGGCTAGGGCAGGTCCGGGGCCTCGGTCGTGACCTGATGGCTCGCCGGGGACCGGAGCTCCTGGCGGCGATCCAGCGCGGACTCGACCTCTCGGAGGACGAGCTGCCTCGGTTCGAGCGCCGCCCGCGGCCGCGCCCGGATCCGACGTTCGACCTGAAATTGGAACGGCTCAAGGCGGTTCGCACCGACTTGGCGACGGAGTACGCGCTCGCTCCGGGACTGCTCTGCCCGAACGCCACGCTCGAGGCAATCGCCCGCGGCGAGCCCGGTTCGCCGGACGACTTGGCGGCGACCCCGGGGATACGGCGGTGGCAGGTGGTAGCCTTCGGGGATCGGCTCCTCGGCGCGCTGGCGGGAGCCGCCTGACGATCAGCCGAGGAAGGCCCGGACCCGGGGGTCCATCCGGTCGGGGGTCCAGTAGGGCTCCCAGACCAACTCGATTTCGGCACTGTTGACCCCCTCCATCCGCTCCACGACCAGGCGGGCGTCTTCGAGGATTTCGGGGCCGGCGGGACATCCGGGCGAGGTGAGCGTCATCTTGACATGCACGTCGCTGGCGTCGGAAATCTCGACGTCGTACACGAGTCCGATGTCGATGATGTTGAGCCCGAGCTCCGGGTCTTTGACGGCGCGAAGAGCCTTGCGAACGGCATCCGGAGTGATCATGGCAACCTCGGGGAGAGCGCGAATCGACTCGGGGAACGTACTATCGGATGTCGACACCCCGCAACGCACCGCCGCCGCCCTCGCGCAGGGAGCCCGGAGGAATCGAATAGAGCAGGGTGATCGTGGCCCGGTCCCGATCCGAGAGGCCGTCGAGACGGGCGGTCGGGAACATCACGTCGGTAGCGCGACCGGAGTGCGGGAGTCCGAGCGCGTGACCGATCTCGTGGGTCGCCACGATGGCCAGCTCCTGATCGCTGAGCGGCCGGCCGTCGACGGCCTGCACGGCCAGGGTCACGCGAGCGAACTGGATCGTGCCGTCGTGGCTCCATTGAACGTCCGCCTGACCGGACCGGTCCAGGTCGAACTTCTCGATCCAATGGACCGCGATGTCGGCCTGGGTCGAGTCGTCGACCATCTGGAACGCCAAGCCGATCCCCAGGCCGTGCCACCGTTCGAGCGCCGTGGTGAGCGCGCGCCGACACCGGGCGGCGCACTCGGCCAGCGCCGGCGAGGGGATGGCCGAGACCCGCAGGGCGCCTTCCGGCCGGTCGGGCCATCGGCGGATCAGGGAGTCGGTGCCGGTCAGCATCGAGTCGACGTAGGTGTAACGGCTGAACCGGAATACCCGGCGACGGGCCTCGAGTCGGGCCATCCGCTCGATCACCGGGGTCCGACTCTCGTCGGTCTCGGTGGCGGCGTCAGGGGGGGGCGGGGGCGGGGCGGGCGGCGGAGCCAGGTGGGCCGCGCTCCGGGCCAGGTGCGGCGAATCGACCACGGCCGTCGGCTCCGGGGCCGACGGCCCGCCCTGGCTCATCCGGCTCACCAGCAGGAGGAGCGACAGCCCCGCAAGGAGGATGAGAAACGTCCTGGCCATTCTTCGCCTCGTCTGCAATATGAGCGCCGGTCGCCGCCACCGCTCCGGATGCCGCTGGCGTCCGCTCCCCGGCTCCCCTACATTGCCCGAGTTTCGACCCCTGCCCTGCATGCGAACTCGTTGCCAGACCAAGAGATGGAGCTAGGGTGATCCTCCGCGCCGTGGCCCGGGGACTGATCCGCTGGCGCTGGCTCGTCATCGCCATTTGGGGCGCGATCGGCGCGGTGGCATTCATTCGGGCCCCGCAGACTCCCGACCTTCTCGCGCTCCGGGGCGGGAGCGACCGCGAGACCGAGGCGCGAGAGGCGGACCGCCTCCTCTCGGAGCGATTCGCTCGCCCCTTCGGTGAGTACTTTGCGGTCACCCTTCAAGGCCCCGCTTCGTTCCGCAGCGGAGCGGCGCACGATGTGCTCGACTCGCTCACGAGCACCGCCCGACGGCTTCCCTACGTCGAAGCGGTGGTCTCCTGGCTTACCCAGCAGGACTCGCTGTTCCTGAGCCACGACGAGCGGACCACGTTCTTCCTGGTTTCCCTCGGCGTGGACGGCGACAGCACGGGCGGCTTGGTCCGGCCGTTCCGGGCCGAGTTGAGTCGCGCGCTCTCCCGGATTCCCAATCGTCCGGCGTACCGCCTGGAGGTAACGGGGCGCTCGCCCCTCGATCTCGACGTTCGGACCGTGAGCACCGAGGACGCTCGTCGGATTGAGACCCGGCTCCTGCCCGTGACCGGGGTGATTCTGGTGCTCGCCTTCGGCGCCCTGGTCGCCGCGCTTCTGCCGCTCACCATCGGCATCTTGGTCGGCGCGGTCTCGCTCACCATCATCGGCCTGATCGCGCGAACGACCCCGATGTCAGTCTTCCTCCTCAACCTGACGACGATGGTCGGGCTGGGCGTCGGAATCGACTACTCGTTGCTGATGGTAACCCGCTTCCGAGAGGAGCTGGTCCGCGGCGCCCGCCGCCGGGAGGCGGCCGAGCGAACCCTGATGACTGCGGGCGTCGCGGTGTTCAACTCGGGCCTGACGGTCGTGGTCGGCTTCGGAGCGCTGCTGTTCACCCCCTTGGTGGAGACCCGGAGCGTCGGTCTCGGTGGTCTGGTGGTGGTGGGGGTCGCCGTGCTGCTCTCGATCACCCTCCTCCCCGCCCTCCTGGCGACGCTCGGCCGCTCGATCGACCGGCCCCGCTGGCTGGCTCGCCGCCTGACCTGGTATCACGCGCCGCAGGTGTGGGAGAAATGGGCCCGGTCGCTGGCCCGACATCCGGTTCGGGCCCTGGTCTTCGGCGGCGTCATCGTCACCGTGTTGACCCTCCCGGTATTCTGGATTCGGATCGGCCTCCCGGCCCGCAACTGGTGGCCGGCCGGGACCGAGGCCGGCGCCGGGCTCGAAACGCTCTCCAAGATGGGGGTCGCCGGCTACATCACTCCGATCCGGGTGGTGGTGGAGGTGCCGAAAGGGCGGGCCGCGACGCAGGCCTTCACCCTCCGGGGCCTTCGAGCGCTCTCCGACTCGATGCGGGCCGATCCCCGAGTCATGGACGTGCGCAGCATTGTCGACCTCGAGCCGAATACGTCGATCCTCGCCTACTCCCTGCTCTACGCCGACCTCGATTCCGCCCGGGCCAAGCACGCCGACTTTCTCGACGCCTACCTCGGCCGCGACGACCGGGTCACCCTGGTGGACGTGATCCTTCGGGACACCACCTCGCTCCTGACCGCGATGGACGTGGTGCGCCGAGCCCGGACGCTGACCGATTCCACCGGGATTCGGCAGCTCCGCGATGCCCGCGTCAGGGTGGGTGGCTACGTGGCCGCCAGCCTCGACAGTCAGGACGACTTGTTGGACCGATTCCCGCTGCTCATCGGTCTGGTCCTGGCCGCCACCGCCGTGATGCTCGCCGTGGCGTTCCGGTCCGTGCTGGTGCCGCTCAAGGCGGTGTTGATGAACTCGCTGTCGGTGAGCGCGACCTTCGGCCTGATCGTGCTGGTCTTCCAGCACGGCTACGGGGCGACGCTCTTTGGGCTCGACGGCGCGACCGAGGCAATCTTCGTCGTGATTCCGGTGCTGGTCTTCGCCGTGGTGTTCGGGCTGAGCATGGACTACGAGGTCTTCCTGCTGAGTCGGATCAAGGAGGCCTTCGACCGGACCGGACGGAACACCGAAGCGACGATGGAGGGACTGAGCGCGACCGCGTCGGTCATCACCTCCGCGGCGCTGATCATGATCAGCGTGTTCGGGGCCTTTGCGTTCGCCCGGGTCCTGGCGATGCAGTTCCTCGGCTTCGGTCTGGCGCTCGCCGTGCTGCTCGATGCCACCGTGATCCGGATGGTGCTGGTGCCGGCCTTCATGCAGCTGATGGGGCGCTGGAACTGGTGGCCCGGCGGGCGGCGGTTCCACCCCAAGGAGCCTTGAGCCAGCCCGGCTAGCGTTTCGCGTCCAGCCAGTTGGGCCCCACCCCCAGGTCGACCACCAAGGGGACGTCCAGGGTGGCGGCGCCCTCCATGTGCTCACGGAGCAGGGCCACCACCCGGTCCACATCGCCCGTCGGCGCTTCGGCGACCAGTTCGTCGTGCACCTGCAGCAGCAGCCGGGCCGCCAGTCCCTCGGTCCGGAAGGCCCGATGGATCCGCACCATCGCAATCTTGATCAGATCGGCCGCCGAGCCCTGGAGCGGGGAGTTCTGGCTGAGCCGTTCCCCGAAGGCTCGGGTGTTGAAGTTCTTGTCCCGGATCTCGGGGATATAGCGGCGCCGCTTGAAGAGAGTCTCGACCCATCCCTGCCGCCGAGCCAGCTCCACCTGGCGATCGAGATAGGCCCGGACCCCGGCGAAGCGCTCGAAGTACTCGCCGATGAACGTCTTCGCCTCGTCGATCGTGATGCCGAGCTGGCGACTCAGGGCGAAGGGGCCCTGGCCGTAGATCGTGGCGAAGTTGATGGTCTTGGCCCGAGCCCGCATTTCCGGCGTCACGTCGTCCAGCGCCACCCCGAAGATGATCGCCGCGGTCTGTCGATGGATGTCGCCGCCGGCCCGGAAGGCCTCGACGAAGGCGGGATCGCCGGACAGGTGCGCCAGCAGGCGAAGCTCGATCTGCGAGTAGTCGGCCACGACGAAGCTCCACCCTTCGCTTGGCACGAAGCCCCGTCGGATCTCTTCGCCCCGGGGCGAGCGGACCGGAATGTTCTGGAGATTCGGATCGGAGGAGGAGAGCCGCCCAGTCGCCGCGCCGGTCTGGTTGAAACTGGTATGAATCCGTCCGGTCCGCGGATTGACCCGGCCCGGCAGGACGTCGACGTAGGTGGACTTGAGCTTGATCAGCTCCCGGTACTCGAGCAGCAACCGAGGAACGTCGTGCCCCATCGCGGCAAGCTGCTCCAGCACGTCCGCGTCGGTCGACGGACCGGTCTTGGTCCGCTTCAGCACCGGTAGTTGGAGCTTGTCGAACAGCACGGCGGCCAGCTGCTTGGGGCTGTTGAGATTGATCGATCCGCCGGCGGCGGTCGCGATCTCGGCCTCGAGCCGGAAGAGCTCGCTCGTCAGCTCGCGGGCCAGGCGGTCGAAGACCGCTCGGTCGATCGCGATCCCGGTCCATTCCATGTCGACCAGGACCTCGATCAGCGGGATCTCGATCTCCGCCAGGAGCGGGACCAGCTCGGCATCGCGGAGCCGGGGCGCCAAGTAGGCCTCCAAGGCCAGTACGGTCGCCGCCTCGCCGCCGGTTACCTGGGCCGCGAGCGGCACCTCGACCTCGGCGGCCGGAAGCGCCGGTTTGCCACGCCCCGGCTCGGGCAACCGCGGGAGCGGCCGACCTAGATGGTCGAGGCTCAGCATATCCAAGCCGTGTGACCGGCGGCCCGGATCGAGCACGAAGCTGGCCAGCATGGCATCGTAGCGAACCCCGGCGAGCTCGATCCCCGCTCCGCGGAACACCTGCCAGTCGTACTTGAGATCATGGCCGGCCTTGGGCACGCCCGGATCGCTGAGCAGCGCCACCAGGGGCGCGCACGCCGGGTCGTCGAGTGGGGGCAGGTTCCGAACCGGAGCCGGCGCCGCCAGCTCACCCACCCGCGGCCGATGACCGAACGGCAGGTACCAGACCTCGGTCGGGCTCGCCGCGAGCGCGAGGCCGACGAGGGCGGCGTCGTGAGGCTCTCGTGAGCTGGCCAGGGTGTCGAGGGCCACCAGGTCGGCCGCCCGGAGCCGGCCCACGATCTCAGGCAGCCGACCCGGATCGTCGATCGTCACGACCTCGACAGCGTCTCCACCGTCCGGATCGCGGCCGCCAGGCGCTCCCGAGGGGTCGCCGACCGGCGCCTCCAATCCGAGACGCCCGACCAGCGAGTGGAACTCGAGCCGGGTCAGCACCGAGATCAGGGCCGCGTGATCAGGCTCCTGTACCACGGCCGCGTCTCGGTCGATCTCGACCGGGACGTCGCGATGGATCGTCACCAGCTGCCGCGACAGCACCGCCCGGTCGCGCTCCGCCAAGAGTGCCTCCCGCGCCCGCTTGCCGGGGAGGTCGGCCGCCTGGGCCAGCACCTCGTCGAGCGAGCCGTACTCGGCCAACAGCTTGGAAGCCGTCTTCCCGCCGATTCCCTTCACGCCGGGCACATTGTCGGAGGCGTCGCCGACCAGGGCCAGGTAGTCGATCACCTGCGCCGGCGGCACGCCCAGGCGCTCATCGGCGTTCGACTCGTCGACCCACTGCTCCTCCACGCCGGCCGGCCCACCGCGGCCGGGGTTGAGCAGGGCCACCCGGGGCCCGATCAACTGGTAGAAGTCCTTGTCGCCCGACACGATCACCACCTGAAGACCCTGAGCCGCCTCTCGGGTGGCCAGGGTTCCGATCACGTCGTCCGCCTCGTAGCCGTCCAGAGTGACGATCGGCACCCGGAACGCGGCCAGCAACTCCGTGACCTGTTCCAGCGCGAGGTCGAAGTCCTGCTGCAACTCGGCGTCGAGCTTTTCGCGGGTCGACTTGTAGTCAGGATAGGTGGCGGTTCGGAAGGAATCGCCCTTGTCGAGCACCCAGACCAGGTAGTCCGGGTGGAATTTCTCGCGGAGCCGGATCAGGAAGTTTGCCACCCCCCACGCCGCGGAGGTGTTCTCGCCCCGCGAGGTGCGCAGCGGCCGGGCGATCAGCGCGAAGAACGCGCGATAGATCAGCGCATGCCCGTCGACCAGAAAGAACTGCGGCGGATCATGATGAGCCAAACCGTCAGCGACTCCAGTGCTCCCGGAGCAGCTGCGACCGGGCCCGGGCGAACTCGGCCCGCGACTGCGGGGTCATCCGCATCCGGGAGAAGCCGAGGGTGCCCTCGAAGATGATCGACGCGCGATACTCGTTGTAGATCCACTGCACGTAGCGGTGGTCGCTCGACGGCGGCGTCTCGTAGGCCTGGTCCGGCTCGCCCAGGGTGACGAAGACCTCGCCGCGGTCCGTCCGCCAGCCCTCCCCGCCCTCGTCCCGGAACCGATCGTTGGCGATCGCGATCCGCGAGAAGTATCGGTCGAGGGCCTCGTTCTCCGGGGTCTCGGGCACCGGATCGGTCTTGGCCCAGAACTCCTTCCAAAGGGCCGGCCGGTCGGACGGCTTGGCGCCACGGAGTTGGTTCAAGAGCCCCGGCTCGTACGGGAAGTACCGGAGCAGCGAAAGCAGATTGTCGTAGTTGGTCACCACCCAGCCACGCGCGAACGACACCAGCGCCGTGGTGGTCCGAGCATCCGCTCCCGATCCGATCGAGATCGTGAGCTGGCCCAGCGGCGGGGTGTCGGCCGCGAGGCGGACCACGTGACCCTCGGCGCTCCGCCCTCCAGTAAACGCCACCTGGGTGCGGTAGACCACGCTGTCGCGCTCGTCCTTCACTTCGACGGGGAAGGTGGTGGGACCCGGAAGACCGTACCCCTCGACGTAGACCAGCAGGGTATCGGCGCCACCATGGGCGACGGTGCCGCGCGGGTTGAGCACCAGATACAGGGAGTCGGAGACGTTCCGGCGGGGCCGGACCTCGTAGACCATGGTGGGCTGCGAGATCGAGCCCGGCTGGTAGGCCGGCACCTGGATCGAGTCCACGGCCTGGCCCAACCCGGTCGACACCGGGTCTCGCACGACGACCCGCATGGTGTAGCTTCCAGCAGCGAGCCGGAAGGGCTGCTGGAAGAAGATCGTCTCGTCGCTTCGCTGCGTTTCCTGGAAGCTCCCCACCCGGACCAGCTCGTTCCGGGTGACTTGGATCGGCTCGGCACCCGGACGCTCGAGCGAGACCTCGACGCGATAGCGAGCCACGAAGGCCCCGGCGTCCCGCTGAAACGAGAGAGCACGATTCTCGAAGGACAGCCCCAGGGTCGCGGTGGTGGAGTCGCCGCTGGCGGCGAAGTAGCCGATGTTGCCGACGAAGGGTACCGACCCGCTACCGGCGATTCGCCCCAGCCGGTGGTACACCGCCGAAAGATTGAACAGCTGACTGAGGGTCTGATCGGTCTGGGCTGCGGGGGTTCCGGCTGGAGACACCCGACCCGCGCCGCAGCCCAGGGCGACGAGGAGCGGCAACAAGACTGCCAAGCGGCGAACCGTCGCCATACGTCCGTCCTTGAAACGCGACCGTATCGAGCGGGACACGAGCGACCCGCAGCTCTCTCCCGACGACACCGTCATCTTGCTGGGCCCCTACAGCGGGGTGTACCTTCAACTCACTTCCATGAGCCAAGATAACCTCGTCGGCCGGACGGTGGCCGGATACTCCCTCCTCGCTCATGTCGGCGAGGGTGGCACTGCGACCGTTTATCGGGCGCAGCATCCCGAGCGTGGCTTGGCCGCGGTCAAAATCCTCCGCTCGCGGATGAGCGCCGACCCCATTGCCGTCAAACGGTTTCTGCGGGAGGCGGAGTTCGGCGCCCGGGTCAAGCACCCCAACATCGTCCAGACCTACGAGTACGGCGAGGCCGAAGGCCTGTACTACCTTGCCCTCGAGTGGGCCAAGGGCGAGCCACTGGCCAACTTCTTGACGGCGACCGGTCCACTCGCGCCCGAGCTGGCGGCCACTATCATCGAACAGTTGGGGCATGCCCTCGGTGCGGCACACCGAGAGGGCATCATCCACCGCGATCTGAAGCCGGCGAACATCATGTACGACTCGGTGACCCAGACCGCCCGCCTGCTCGACTTCGGGATCGCGCGCGATGCCGACGACGACCCGGCTCAGCGGCTGACCCGGGCCGGCTTCTTCGTGGGGACCCTGCAGTACGTGGCGCCGGAAGCCCTGAGCGGCGAGCTGGTCAGCGAGCAGGCGGACGTCTATAGCCTGGCCACGATCGCGTACCACCTGCTGACTGGTCAGCTTCCGTATCCGGGCAAGAATCCGAGGGAGTTGTTCCAACAACTACTCTCGAAGCCGCCCGTCCCGCTCAACCAGGCGGTCCGCGGGCTCAAGTTCTCGAGCGACCTCGAAGCGGCGGTGGCTCGCGGGTTGGAGCGCGATCTCGCCAAACGGTTCAAGAACGTCGGCGAATTCGCGAAGGCCTTTTGCGAAGCGGCCCGGGGCGAGCCGAAGGCCAGGGGCGGCCTTCTGTCGTCGCTCTTCCGCCGGAAGCGAGATTGAGCGCCGACCTCGAGGCCCTGGAGGCGCTCCTCCGAAGCCGGTCCCTCACCCACGGCGATTTCGTCCTTTCGAGCGGCCAGCGGTCGACCTACTACATCGACGCCCGCAAGACCACCATGTCGGCCCGCGGCTTTTCTCTGATCGGCCGGCTGGGTCTCGACTTGATTCGTCACCAAGGCTGGGAGCCCCGCGCGGTCGGGGGCCTGACGATGGGTGCCGACCCCGTCGCCTACGCCGTGGCCAACGCCAGCCTCGCGTCGCCCCCCGAGCTCGACGCCTTCAGCGTCCGTAAAGCGGCCAAGCACCACGGCACCCGCCGGTTGATCGAGGGCAACTTCACCCCGGGGGCCCCGGTGGTGGTCATCGAGGATGTGATCACCTCCGGCGGTTCGGCCCTCCAGGCCATCGAGGCGGTCCGCTCCGAAGGCGCCAAAGTCCTGGGCGTCTTGGCGGTGGTCGACCGGGAACAGGGCGGCCGGGATGCCATCCTCGGCGCCGGAGTAGAGGTTGTGTCGATAACTACTATTTCGAGGCTAGGCGCATAGCCCCTTGCCTTGCCCGACCGCCCGGCGGCAGCGGACTTCTCGCCAGGCGAGCGGCCTCCAGCGGGTGAAAAGCGCTCCACTCACCCCGGTAGGGCTCCAGGAGCACCCGTCCGAAACGTTCAATCGCCACCTCGAAGGGATACCGGCGCCGAAACTCGCCGGCGGTCACACCGAGCATCGCTCGGAGATGGCGCCCGAAGCTCTGGGGCGAGGAGCAGTCGAGCCGGTAGGCCACATCGGCCACCGAGAGCCCGTCTTGCTCGAAGTACTGCGCCGCGTATAGCAACCGGATGCCGGCCAAATACGTCTTGAGAGAGGGGAGCCCGGCCCGGTTGAACCGAGACATCAGGGTGCTGGGCCGAACTCGGGTCTGGAGCGCTAGCTGGCGGACCGTCGGGGTTTCGGGCGCGACCCGAACGAGAAGCTCGAGGAATAGACGGGTATCGGCCGGTAGCTCGGCCAGATACTCGAAGAACCGAGCCAGGATTCGGGACGCCGGGCGGGAGGCCGGTTCGAGCAGTAGCTGACGAAGCCGACTCCAGCCGGCCGGAACCGAGACGTCCACCACGTGGCGAACCCCGGTGGCGCCCATCCGGAGCAGCATCTCGGGCATCCCGGGATCGGGCCGACTGACGAGGGCGACCGTGGGGATCTCGGGGAACCTGCGAACCAGACGATCGACGGCCGCCACCGCATCCTTGCCGCAGTGGTGGACCGAGAGCACGACGGCGTCGATCGAGCGCTCTCGAACCACTCGCATGGTCTCGGGCACCGAGGGTTGGTGGAGCACCGCGAAGCAGCCGGCCCCTGCCGCGTCGAGCTGCGAGCGCTCGACCTGGGACACGACGGCGGCGACGGTAACCCGCGGACGGGCGCTCGGAGCTGACAAGGGCATCTGAGGTCTCGGGGCCGGAACGGAGAGAACGATGGGATTCGACCGTCAACCGACCCTCAACCGGGGTCCCGAACCGGAAAGCTGCCAACCGGTAGCCGTGCAACGCGGACCGCTGACTGGTCATCTCATACCGGTACCCCCTTGGGTTTCGGGCCGACTGGTTCCCGGAGGGCTGTCCGCCGGATACTGTATATCTTCTAAGGGACGGAAGCGAAGGTACCGGAGGCCGTGACGGATCACCTCGAGGCCGAGCGCCTGCAGGCCGCCCTGGGTAGCCAGTACCGGATCGAGCGCGAGCTCGGTCGGGGCGGGATGGGGATCGTCTACCTGGCCCGGGACGTAACCCTGGACCGCCTGGTAGCGGTCAAAGTCGTCCATCCCGATCTCTCCACCAATCGCACCATCGCCAGCCGATTTCTGGCCGAGGCGCGCACCATCGCCCGACTCCGTCATCCCGGCATCGTGGCGGTTCACTCGGCGGGCGAGGTCGACGGCCAGCTCTACTACGTGATGGACTATCTCCCCGGGGAGACGCTTCGCCAGCGACTCGCCCGGGTCGGTCGGCTCCCCTGGGAGCTGGCCGTCGGCATCGCCTCGGGCATCGCCGCGGCGCTCGACGCCGCCGCCCGCGCCGGCGTGGTCCACCGCGATCTCAAGCCCGAGAACATTCTGCTCGAGGGGCCGGCCGACGAACCCCACGCGCTGCTGACCGATTTCGGAATCGCTCGGCTGCTCGAGGAAGGCGGGGGCCATACCGGACCGGGGGCCGTCATGGGCACCCCGGCCTACATGAGTCCCGAGCAGGCGGCCGGCGAGCCGGTCGACGGTCGGAGCGACCTCTACTCGCTGGGGGTGGTCGCTTACGAGATGCTCACCGGTGCGCCACCGTTCGCCGGTCCGAACCGGGTGGTGATCTCGAAGCAGATTTTGGATCCGCCGACGCCGATCGAGACGATTCGACCCGACGTGCCGTCGGGCGTCGGGCGCGCCGTCATGAGGTCGCTGACCAAGACCCCCGACGATCGGTGGCAGGACGGGGCGTCCTTCCGCCAAGCGCTGCTCGGGGAGATTCCGACCCCGCCCTCCCTCCCAGCCAGGCGCAGCGGCACGCTCCGGCGGTGGGGTGCTGCGGCCGTCGCGGCCGTGCTCCTGGCTGTCGCCGGGACCTACTGGGCCACCCGCTCTCCGGGGCCACCCGACGGGGTGGATCCCCGGCATTCCATCCTGGTGCTCCCGTTCGACAACCTCCGCGAGGACGCGGGCGTCGAGTGGCTCCGCGATGGCAGCGTCAACATGCTGTCGCTGGCGCTCGGGCAGTGGCGCGATCTCACGGTGGTCGACCAGGAGCGGGTCCACGATCTTCTGGCCGCGGCGCACCACGAAGATGGCCAGCCGATCGGGCTGGAGCTGGCCCGGAAACTGGCCCGTTCGAGCGGCGCCTGGACCGTCGTGATGGGCGACTTCAGCCGGGTCGGCGACTCGCTCTTCGTCGTGGCTCGCACCTACGACGTGGCCAGCGGCCGCCGCCTCGAGGTAATCCCCGTGAGCGGGGTCACGGGTGAGGACGTCCGGCCCGTGTTCGACGCCCTGGCCACCCAACTCCTGGACCTGAGCGGCGCGCCGGACGACGGCCGGACGACGCTGGCCTCCGCGACGACCGGCTCGGTCGAGGCGTACCGGGCCTACCTGCGCGGCGTCGAGGCGCTGAATCACTGGCGGTTGAGCGAGGCCAGCGACGACCTCGAGCACGCCGTCACGATCGACTCGACCTTCAGCCTGGCGCACTACAAGCTGGCCCTGACCCGGGGCTGGCTGAGCCCGTTCGATACGCTGGGCATGGTGGCCATCCGCCGCGCCGCCCGCACCTCCGAGCGGCTTCCCGACCGCGAGCGCCGGCTGATCGACGCTTATCGCACTTTTCTCGAGGGTGGCTACCAGGAGAGCCTCGGCCTCTATCGCGCCTTGGTGGACCGTGACTCGAGCGACGTCGACGCCTGGTATGGGCTCGCCGATGCGTCGTTCCACGGCGGCTACACCAAGGACGCCATCCCCTGGCTGAGTCAATCGCTCCGCGGCTTCCGCAGGGTGGTCGCTCTCGACTCCAGCTATTCGCTCGCCTACGAGCACATGGGCCAGCTCCTGACTGATGCCGGCAATCGCGGCGCCAGCTTCATCCTGGTCGGACGCGACTCCCTGGCGTCAGCGGCGCTGGCGGATTCCGCGACGCGCCGAGCCGCGCGACTGTCCGCCCAGCGCCAGGCAGTCGCCGGCGCCGAAGCCTGGATCCGCAACCAGCCCGGAACCCCGCGGGCGCACTATCACCTGTACAAGGCGCTGCTCGCGGGAGGCCGGGTCGCCGAGGCGCGGCAGGAGGTCGGCGAGCTCCGAGCGATGTATCCGGACTCGCTCCAGCCGGTCTTCGGGTTCTTCGACGCCCGGGCCCAACTGGTCGGGGGGGACCTAGCCGGGGCGGCCGAGACGGTCCGGCGCACCCTGCCGCTGGTGCACCCCGAGGCAGTCGCCCAACTGGACTACGCCTACGAGACCCGACTGGAGCTGATGACCGGCGCGAGCGCCCTCGCCTATGAGGGCGACCTGGGAGGCGCGACCCGAGTGATCCAGCTGACCAGAGGGCTGGAGCTCGCGCTCCACCTGGCGATCGACCCGGCCGGCCGAGAGGAGATGGCCGACTCGTGGGAGCTGGGCCGGCTCGCCCACCTGCTGAGCGCCACCGGGGCCGGCACCGTCGCGGCTCCGCGCCGTTTGGGATCGGGGCCTGGCGCTCGCCCAGCGGGCCAAGGCCCGCCAGCGCGACGGATTCGCCTCGTCGATCACGCCAGCGGCCCTGGGCGTCTTCCTGGGACCAGAGGCCGACTCCAGCCTGCTGAACGAGCTTCGGAAGCTCACCGGGCGCCCCTGGCCCCGTCCGGTGGCCGCCCTGGTTGCGCTCCGCCGGGGCGATTCCACGGCGGCCCGCCACGAGCTGGCCGCAGCCGACTCGGCCGCCAGCGACCCGGCGAAGCTCGATCCGTATCTGCCTGGCTGGGGCGACCTCCGGCCGGTCGTGGCTGAGGCCCACTACGAGCTCGGCGACTACGCCAAAGTCATTGCGGTGCTCCGGAACTTCGACACCTCCGAGTTCGGCACCCGCGGGTTCGACCCCCGGTGGGCGGTTCTTCCCAGAGTTCGCCTGCTCCGTGGCGCCGCCTATGAGCAGTTGGGACAACGACCACTCGCCGTGGCCGAATACCGGGCAGTCATCGCACAGTGGGCTGATGCCGACGCCGAGCTGCTGCCGGTGGTTCAGGAAGCGAGGGCCGGCCTGGCACGCCTCGAAGGCGCTCGCGGCTGACCCCTTTGCTCCCAGCGGCGGTGCTTTGTACCCTCTCCGGCCGTCGTTAGCTTTCCTCCGTGGGGGCGGGTGGGATTGGTCGCGGGCGGCTTCGCGCCGTTCGAGGAAAGTCCGAGCTCCAACGGGTAGGCTGCCAGGTAACGCCTGGGCGCTGCAAGGCGACGGAGAGGGCCACAGAAAACGAACCGCCACACCGGGTCACTCCGGTGGGGTAAGGGTGAAAAGGTGGGGTAAGAGCCCACCGCGCCATCGGTAACGATGGCGGCATGGCAACCCCCAGCCGGAGCAAGGCCAAATAAGCGGCGAGGTGTGACCCACACCGACAACGTCCTTCGGGACGAGCCGCGGGTAGGCCGCACGAGATGGTCGGCAACGGCCATCCCAGAGGGATGACCATCCGGTCCTAGCGACCGAACAGAACTCGGCTTACGGCCCGCCCTCCACCAACCCCCTCGAGCGTTCCGGCGGGACGCGAGGGGGTTGTCCTATCACCGCCAGGCACGTCGAGGTGCACATGGTAGGACGAACGATCATCCTGGGTTCGATGGCGGCCTTGGTGACGGCGGGGGCCGGTACGACGGCCCCGTCCAAGACCACCTACCGACTGGAGAACCAGTTGGAGCAGACGATCTCAGTGCCCGGGCAACCGACCCAAGAGACCAAGGTGACCATGGTCGCCATCTTCACGGTGTCTCTCAAGGACTCCACGGGCGGCAAGGCCATGCACGTGGTCGTGGATTCGGTCGCCGTCGATGCAATGGTGCCGCCCCCGGCGGCGGACCTGGCTCTGCTCAAGGGTGCCTGGCTCCACGGCTTCATGGACCCCTCCAACCGGACGACAATGGTCGCGACCTCGAACGACTCCTCGGAGGTGCTGGCCCAAATCCGCGCTACCCTCCGCACTTTCTTCCCAAGGATCAAGTCGGGGATGAAGGCGGGGGACACCTGGACCGATACCACCATGGTCGAGAGCAAGAGCCCCGCTCAGGCCACCAAGAGCCAGGTCGTCACCTCCTACACGGCCGCCGGGCAGGAGACCATCGGCGGAGCCAGCGCTCGACACCTCGACGCCAGCTTCACCAACACGATCACCGGTACGGTCCAGAACCCAATGGCCGGGCCAATGACGCTCGAGTCGACCGAGACCGGCACATCGGTGCTGTACGTGGCCCCGGACGGCCGCTTCCTCGGCGGCAAGACGACAGCCAAGAGTAACGCGAAGCTCAGCGTCTCGATGATGCCCGACCCGATCCCGGTCACGACGTCCCGCACCAGCACCACCACCGTCGTGCAGTAGCGGCGCCGTCGTCGTGTTCGGGTCCACGACAACCGCAAAGGGGCGCTCGGAGACAGAGCGCCCCTTTGCTTCTCCTGACAAATTAGTAGTAGCTGTTGGTGCTCCTGAACGGCCGATCCGGCGCAGGTGGCCAAGGGCCCTGGTCAAGCTCGCTCTCCTGTTCGGGGCCGCTTTCGCGCTCTGGCTGGTGGCGGTCTGGCCTCCCCCAATCTGGTACCGCTGGTTCTGGCCCCATCAGACCGCGTTCATGAGCCTCCGACGATCCCAGGCAGCCCAGATGGCGTCCCATCCGGAGCGCCGTCGTGACGCCAAGGACGGGGTCCTTCCGCGCCTCTATCAGCCGGTGCCCCTCAGCGCGATCGCACCCGGCGTCCTAGCGGCCGCGATCGTGGCGGAGGACCACCGCTTCTACGAACACGGCGGAATCGACTACCAAGCGATCCGGGAGGCGCTCGGCTACCGGAGGGACGACTTCACCTGGACCAATCCGCGGGATCGCGACGAGATGCTCCGGGATTTGGGACGGGCGTGGTCGCGCCGGGATCGGATCCGAGGAGCCAGCACGATAACCCAACAGCTCGCCAAGAACCTGTACCTCTCCCCCTCGCGGAACCCACTTCGGAAAGCGAAGGAGGCGGTGACGGCCTATCGGTTGGAGTGGGCGCTTGGCAAGAACCGGGTGTTGGAGCTCTACCTCAACGTCGTCGAGTTCGGCCCGGAGATCTGGGGGGTGGAGGCTGCCAGCCGGTACTACTTCGGCCGGCCGGCCGCCAACCTGACCGCCGACGAGGCCGCGGCTCTCGCTGGAACGCTCCCCTTCCCGCTCAGCTCAAACCCTCGCTATCGGGCGGGCCGGATGCGGTGGCGCCAGCAACTGATTCTCCGACGGATGCAGGGAGAACCGATCCGGGTTCCACTCGACAGCGACGATCCGGAATCCGACTCGAACGGGTCGCGCTAGTCCAGCAGGCGGAGTGGCATCACCAACGACAGGTAGCTAGCCGGGTCGTCCCAGCCGACGGGCTCACAGGTGGCCGCGCGCTCCGGCGCCTTGAAGGTCATCCGAACCTCGTCGGTCGGCATTGCCTTCAAGATCTCGAGCAGGTACGAGGCGTTGAACCCAATCTCGAGGGGGTCGCCGTCGTAGGAGACGGACATCTCTTCCTGGGCGTCGCCCAGGTCGGGCGTGGTGACCGAAAGCTTGCAGGCCCCGTTGGTCAACGCCAGGCGGATCCGGTGAGTCTGGTCGCTGGCGACGATGCTCATCCGCCGGATGGCCGACGCGAAGGCGGTCCGGTCCACCGTCACGATCTTATCGTTCTCGCGGGGAATGACCTGCTCGTAAGGCGGGTAGGGCCCCTCGATGAGTCGGGTGAACACCTGGGTGCCCGCCGATCGAAACCCCAGGTGATTGTCGCTCCGGGCGATCTCGATCTCCTCGTCCGGCCTGAAAAGGCGGCGGATCTGATCGAGGGCCTTGGGCGGCACGATCAGGTCGGCCTGACCCCCGGCACCCTTGAGCGGCACGTCCATGCGGGCCAGGCGATGCCCGTTGGTGGCGACCATCCGCATCCGGTCGCTCCGGAGCTCCCAGAGCACCCCGTTCAGGATCGGGCGGCTCTCCTCGGTGCTGGCCGCGAAGGCCACATGGGTGATGAGCTTTTGAAGGTCCTTGGCCACGACGTTCCAGCCGCCCTCGAACTTAACCGCCGGAAACGAGGGAAACTCCTCCCGCGATAGTCCGAGCAGCTTGAACCGCGATCGGCCGCATTCGATCTGGACCCGTTGCTCGCCCGAGCTGGTGACCCGAATCGCGGCGCTGGGCAGCTCCCGCACGATCTCGGCAAGCTTCCGGGCAGGGAGGGTGGTGGCACCCTCCTGATCGACTTCGGCCGGGATCACCGTCGTCACGGCGATGTCCAGGTCGGTGCCGGACAGGCGAATCCCGTCCTGGGTGGCCTCCACGAGGATGTTGGAGAGCACCGGAAGCGTGGTCTTGGACGGCACGCTTGCGGTCACCGCTCCCAGACCCTCGTGCAGCTTCTCTCGGGTGATGGTGAACTTCATGCGCTCACGCTCCGCGAACTCGCCATATTTCTACAAGACTGCAACAGTTTAATAGAACTCGTAGTAATCGTAGAGGGGCGCCATTGTTGAGCGGTCGCCCAACTCCCCACCGGCACGATGCTTACCGTCCCCATCGCCAGAACGTCGTTTGTTGGCAGTGCGGATTTCGTGGAGAGGCGTGGGGTTTTCCAGCGTCTTCCACGTCACCCACAGCAACTCACACGACCCAGCATGGTCGGCCACTTGGTCGGCTTGCCCGCGAGCCGAGTCAACTCGTTGTCGGAGCGCGTGGTCGGGCGACAACCGAAGCGCGACCTTTGTCCACACCGTAAGAAACACAGTCGAGTGAGGCGCGACCGCGGAACCATTGCTGTTTCAGTCGGATCGACCTAATCGAGCAACCGGAGAGGCATTACCAGGGCGAGGTAGCTCGCCGGGTCGTCCCAGCCCACCGGCTCACACGTGGCCCCGCGTTCAGGAGCCTTGAACCTCAGCCTTACCTCGTCGGTCGGCATGAACTTGAGGACCTCCAACAGGTACGAGGCGTTGAATCCAATCTCCAGGGGATCGCCGTCGTAGGAGACGGACATCTCTTCCTGGGCGTCGCCCAGATCAGGCGTGGTGACCGAGAGCTTGCAGGCCCCGTTGGAGAACGCCAGGCGGATCCGGTGGGTCTGGTCGCTGGCGACGATGCTCATCCGCCGGATGGCCGACGTGAAGGCGGTCCGGTCCACCGTCACGATCTTGTCGTTCTCGCGCAGTAGCTTGTCGAGAACCTCCAAGGGCGGGTACGGCCCCTCGATGAGCCGGGTGAACACCTGAGTTGCGGCCGAGCGAAATCCGAGGTGGTTGTCACTCCGGGCGATCTCGACCTCTTCGTCCGGGCCGAAGAGTCGGCGGATCTGATCGAGGGCCTTGGGCGGCACGATCAGGTCGGCCTGGCCGGCACCCTTGAGCGGCATGTCCATGCGGGCCAGCCGATGCCCGTTGGTGGCGACCATCCGCATCCGGTCGCTTCGGAGCTCCCAGAGCACCCCGTTCAGGATCGGGCGGCTCTCCTCGGTGCTGGCCGCGAAGGCCACATGGGTGATGAGCTTTTGAAGGTCCCTGGCCACGACGTTCCAGCCGCCTTCGAACGTGACGGCCGGAAAGGCCGGAAACTCCTCGCGGGAGAGACCGAGCAACTTGAAACGCGAGCGTCCACACTCGATCTGGACTCGCTGCTCGCCCGAGCTGGTGACCCGAATCGCGGCGCTGGGCAGCTCCCGCACGATCTCGGCGAGCTTCCGGGCGGGCACCATCGCGGCCCCCTCCTGGTTGACCTCGGCCGGGATCACCGTGGTGACGGCGATGTCCAGATCCGTGCCGGACAGGCGGATCCCATCCTTGGTGGCTTCCACGAGAAGGTGAGAGAGGACCGGAAGCGTGGCTTTGGACGGCACGCTTCCGGCCACCGCTCCCAGGCCCTCGTGCAGCTTCTCTCGGGTGATGGTGAACTTCATGCGATCACACTCCCCATCGCTGCGAACACTCTGGCGGGTGACGCGGGTTCTCTCGCCTTCACCCGCTCGTCAACTCGGCCCGCGCCGAGTCGACTCGGTCTCGGAATGCACGGTCGCGCGACAGCTGCCGCTGGACCTTGTCCACACTGTGAATGACGGTCGAGTGATCGCGCCCGCCGAACGCCTGCCCGATCTCGACCAGCTGCATGTTCAACACCTCGCGGGCGAGGTACATCGCGATCTGTCGGGGCACCGTCAAGCTCTTGATCCGCGCCTTCGAGCGGAGTCCCTCCGGCGTCACGCCCCACCGGCGGGCCACGACGTCTTGCACCTTGTCGATCGTCGGCAAGGCCTTGGGCGTGCCCTCGTGGAGCTGGGGCCCGGGACGAATCCGATCCGCGAGGGCTTCTCGGGCCAGGTCGATGGTGACCTCGCGATGCCGGAGCGAGGCGTAGAGGAGCAGCTTGATGATGCAACCCTCGAGCTCCCGGACATTCGAAAACACATGTTCCGCAATGAAGCTCAGGACCTCGTCGGGAATCGTGGTCTCGAGGTGGTCCTGCTCTTGTTTCTTCCGGAGGATGGCGATCCGGTGTTCCAAGTCGGGCTGGCCGATGTCGGCGACCATGCCCCATTCGAACCGGCTGACCAGGCGTGCCTCGAGTCCGGGCATGTCCTTCGGGGGCCGGTCCGAGGTCAGGACGATCTGCTTCTGGGCCTCGTACAGCGTGTTGAACGTATGGAAGAACTCCTCCTGGGTTGCCTCCTTGCCTTCCAGGAAGTGCACGTCGTCGACGAGGAACAGGTCCACCTCGGTGCGGTATCGTCGCCGGAGCTCCGGCATGGTCCGACCGTGGATGCCCTCGATCACCTCGTTGATGAAATGCTCGGCGCCGACGTAGACCAGACGGGTTCCCGGGGCCTTCCCGAGAACCGCGTGGGCGATGGCCTGCATCAGGTGCGTCTTGCCAAGGCCGGTGCCGCCGTAGATGAACAGCGGGTTGTAGGTCTTGCCGGGGGTCTCGGCGACCGCATAAGCGGCGGCCGCCGCGAGCTCGTTGGACTTGCCGATCACGAACGAATCGAAGGTGTAACGCTCGTTGAGCGGGAGCGGCGAGTGGGTCGGGCGGACGGCCGGCGTGACCGGCCCGTCGTCGTCCGGTTGGGCTACGAAGAAGTCGATCTGGGGGCGCTGGAACCGGTCATCCGGCACCCGGAAGGCCACGGTGATCCGTTGACCCACGACCTGTTCGGCCAGCCGGGACAGCAGGGAGCCGTGCTTGGTCTCGTTCCACTTGACCGCGAATTCGTCCGGAACCCCGAGGGTGAGCTTGCCGTCCTGGAGCTCGAGCGGCTCGGCCGGGGCCAGCCAGGTGGCGACGGCCTGCTCGGGAAGCTCGCGGCGGGCCTCGTCGAGAATGCGCTTCCACGCCTCTTTGGGGGAGAGCTGCATTTCGCCTCGGTGCAAACCCTGACTCGTAGGGGAAGGTCGGAAGGGGGAGGCGATTCTACGACCCGCGTGTGGAAAAGTCAACCTTGACCGCAAGCCCGTGGCTGGGCTAGCTTTTCGGGCTCACTGGAGGCGTCGAGGAGTAATATGCAGCCGACCTACCGGCCCCGAAATCGCAAACGAGTGAACCGTCACGGGTTCCGTGCCCGGATGGCCGATCGTTGGGGTCGTGCCGTGCTCAGCCGCCGCCGGAAAAAGGGGCGGAAACGGCTCACCGTCCGCATCGCCTCGAAGCACGGAGGTCGGTAACGTCGTCCGAGCGTCTTTCGCCGGCCGGTCGGCTGGGGAAAGCGGACGACTATCAGCGGGTATTCGACCGAGGCCGGCGGCGGCGCTTGTCGCACGTGGATCTCGTCTGGGCGGTGAATGAGGCGGGCTACCCGAGACTGGGACTGATCGTCCCGAAGTTCCAGTCCACGGCGGTGGCCCGCAATCGTTTGCGCCGCCGCCTCAAGGAAATTTGGCGGCGGCGGTTGCGGGGCGAGGTCGGCCCCCTGGATCTCGTGATCCGAACCCGGCGTGAAGCCTACGGCGCGGGGTTCGATCAGCTTCGGGACGAGTTGCTCTCGTGGGCGGCTCGGCAGCACAGTGGGGCAGGATGATTGCCGATCTGATCCGGGTACCGCAGCGGATGGGCGCCGGCTTGATCCGGGCCTACCAGCGGTATGTCTCGCCGGGGTTGCCCGCCCGGTGCCGGTTCAGTCCCAGCTGTTCGCAGTACACGCTCGAGGCGGTGGAGCGCTACGGACTGTTGAAGGGATCGTGGCTCGGACTGCGCCGGTTGATCAAATGCCACCCGTTTCATCCGGGTGGCTACGACCCGATCCCCTGACTTCACAGCGACTGGAGTATGGACCGTCGATTCGTGCTGGCCATCGTGTTGATGATGGCCGTGTTGTTGCTGCCGCCGCTGATCCTGAACCGCCGATCGACACCGCCGGCCGGTCAGCAGACCGCGGCCTCGTCGACATCGACGGAGGTGGCGCCCGTGCCCGGCACTTCGGTCACGCCGGCTCGACCGCCTGCGGTGCTGGCGCCGACCAGCCAGGAGCCGGCCGCGTTGGCGCAGGACACTGTGCCGCAGTCGATCGTTCAGGTCACCTCCCCTCTCTACCGTTTCGAGTTCTCGACCCGTGGCGCCCGGATGGTGAGCGCCACGCTGTTCAAGTACCAGTCGATGCGGCCGGGCGAGAAGGACCGTCAGGCGGAGATCCTTCCCGACGAGAGTGACTTCCTGGCGCCGATGGTGCTCATCGGCCGGGACACCGTGCGGGCCGACGACTGGCAGTTCACCCCGTCGTCGCTCCAGGTCGACGTGGCGAACACTCCCACGCTGACCTTCACCGCGGCTCGGGACTCGGGCGTCAGCATCGAGTTCACCTATCACTTCCGCCCCGACAGCTACAAGATCGACGTCACCGGTTCTGTCACCGGCGTCGGCCCGGAAGGTGGGACGCTCCTTCTCGGAATGGGCCCGGGGCTCCGGAACACCGAGTCCGACAGCGTCGAGCACTCCCGGGAGCTGGGGATCGTCACCCGGGCCACCCGGTCGGACCTGACGCACTTCAGCAAGCTCAAGGTGGGCGAGCCGGTTGCCCTGCCCGGTCCGTTCGAGTGGGTCGCGGTCAAGTCGAAGTACTTCGCGACCGCGCTGCTGGCACTCGACACCACCCGGGCGGGTCACGGAGGGATCGGTGGCGTCCAGGTGTCGGCGACCGACACCCGGCACAAGACACCCGAGGCCGCCACGATCTGGGCGAGCCTGGGCGTGCCGGCGACGGGCGCGGTGGACTTCTCGCTCTACGTCGGACCGATGGAGTATCCTCGGCTCAACGCGATCGGTCACGGATTCGACGACATCAATCCGTACGGCTGGTCGTGGCTCCGTCCGATCATCCGCCCGGTGGCGATCGGCGCCCGCTGGCTCCTGGTCTGGTTCCACGACCGACTGCACTTGGCTTATGGACTTGGCCTGATCCTGATCGGCATCCTGATCCGGGTCGTCCTCTGGCCGCTCAACCAGAAGGCGATGCGGGCCGGCATGCAGATGCAGGCCATCCAGCCGTTGCTCAAGGAGATCCAGGACAAGCACAAGGACGAGCCGCAGAAGCTCCAGCAGGAGATGTTCAAGATCTACAAGGAGCACAAGGTCAACCCCTTCAGCGGGTGCTGGCCCTTGCTGCTGCCCTGGCCGATCCTGATCGCGCTCTTCTTCGTGTTCCAGAACACCATCGAGCTGCGCGGAGCCGCGTTCCTTTGGCTCCCGGACCTCGCGCGACCGGATCCGACGTACATCATTCCAGTCCTGATGGGTGTCTCGATGTTCGCGGTGACCAAGGTGGGCCAGATCGGCTTGCCGCCGAATCCGCAGATGAAGGTGATGCTCTACCTGATGCCGGGGATGATGATCGTGTTCTTCCTGGGGTTGGCGTCGGGCCTCAACCTGTACTACGCGACCGTCAACCTCGCGAGCATCCCGCAGCAGTGGATGGTGGCTCAGGAACGGCTCCGGAACCAGGCGGCCGGCGCCCAGCCGCTTGCCAAGCCCAAGCCGGCTCGAAAGAAACCCAAGCCAGACCAAGGCTGACGGGCCGTTTTCCAGCGAGGCCCCCCGGGGCAGGCCCACCCGGGGGTAATTTTCATCGATGCTGTCCGATCCCATCTGCGCACTCGCCACGCCACCCGGCCGGGCCGGGCTGGCGGTCATCCGGTTGAGCGGCCGGGGCGGGTTCGAGATCCTGCGTCGGCTGCTCGAGCTCGGGCGCCCGGACGATCTGCCGGCCGCGAGGCGCGCCACGCTCGCCGACTTCCATGGGGCCAACGGGGTGGTCATCGACCGGGGTATGGTCACGCTCTTTCCCGGTCCCAGGAGCTACACCGGCGAGGACCTGGCCGAGCTGTCGTGTCACGGGGGCCTCCTGGTCCCGGCGCAGCTGTTGGGGGCTCTACAGTCCTTCGGGGCGCGGCTCGCGAAACCCGGCGAGTTTACCCGGCGGGCGGTCCTCAACGGCAAGCTCGATCTGGTGCAGGCGGAGGCGGTCGGCGACTTGATCGATGCCACGGCGCCGGCTCAGGGCCGGGCCGCGCTCCACCAGCTCGAGGGCGGCCTGTCCCGGCGGATCGACACGCTCCGGACCGAGCTCGTGGATCTCCTGGCCTTGCTGAGCTACGACATCGATTTTCCCGAAGAGGACGACGGACCTCTCGATCGGAACCGGCTGCTCACTGGCCTCGAGCGGGCGGCGAGCGCGATCCAGTTGCTCCTGGCCACCGCGCCGCTCGGCGAGCGGCTCCACGATGGGGCGCTCGTGGTTCTCGCCGGCCGTCCCAACGCGGGGAAGAGCTCGCTGTTCAACGCCCTCCTCGGCCGCGACAGGGCACTCGTGAGCGAGGTGCCGGGGACCACCCGCGACACCATCGAGGCCACGGTGGAGGTCGAGGGATGGCCGGTGCGGCTGGCCGACACCGCCGGGCTCCGGGAGTCCACCGACCGGATCGAACGTCTCGGGATCGAGGTGAGCCGGCGCTACCTGGCGGCCGCGGATCTCGTTCTTCTCTGCGTCGAGGGCGATCGCGACCTGGATTCCGACGAGCGGGCGCTACTGGAAACCGGGTCGGCGCTCTTGATCCGCACCAAAGCCGATCTCGAGCCGACCCGGCGTGACCTCTCGGTCTCGGTCGTCACCGGCGAAGGGCTGGGAGAGCTGCGGGCGTTGCTCTCCGACCAGCTCTTCGGACGGATGGGAGGCGGCACGGCTGACGAGCCGATGTTGACCCGCGAGCGCCACCGACTGGCGCTCGAGACGGCCGCGGCCGCGCTCGGCGATGCCCGCCCGGAGCTCGACCGCGAGGGAGATCCGGTGCTGGCCTCGCACCACGTCCGGCGGGCGGTAACGGCGCTGGACGAGCTGTTGGGGTCGGTGGACGTCGACGAAGTGCTTGACCGGGTCTTTTCGAGGTTCTGCGTCGGGAAGTAGCTACCGGTACTACTACATGACCGCTTGGCTCGGATCGGTGGGGAGGCAGGCTTTGTGGGCGCCGTCGCAAAACGGCCTCGTCTCGGCTGCAGCCTCGTCGGTCATGCGGAGCGGATGTCGCTGAGCGTCTCGTCGGCCGAGTCGAAGTCCTTGGCCCCGGCCCGGAGGGCGGCCGCGATGCCGTGGTCTCGAACCAGGGCTTCGGCCATGCGGTAGCCGAGGTAGTACCCGGAGCGCTCCGGAAGGACGCGGCCGAGGGCGAGGCGGGACGAGGGGCTCATGCCGCCGGAGAGGAACCGGAGCCGGAGGCCGATTCCGGACCGGTCGAGGTCGTGGTGCGCCGCCCGTCGGAGGAAGGCCTCCAACTCACGCATTCGCTGGAACTGCCGCTTGGGATACCCGAAGTAATCGGACTGGTCGAAGCCGGGGGCGACTTGTTCCGCGGCATGGACCGCCAGGCCTTCGTTGACCAGCAGCTCGCGGAGCGGGGCCCGGCTGCCGGTCATCCAGTAGTCGTACTGGCCTCCGTTCTCCTCGATCAGCCGCCGGAGGTCGCTCTGGCTGTCCGGCGAGGTGTACCGCACGGCGTGGGCGAGCTCGTGGCCGATCCAGAGCGGGATCAGGTCGGGGGCCAGTCCGAGGCCGTAGGTCGACGCGTTGACCCGGCCGGTGAAGTGCTCGACGCAGATGAACGCGACTCCTCGGCCGTTGACCACCAGCTCGCCGGCGTTGGCGGCACCCACGCCGACCATCAGGTAGACGTCGGTTGGCCGGTCGATCTTGAGCAGCTCGGTCGCGCGGGTGATCGCCGAGTCGGCGATCTCGGTCACCGGCGTGGCCTGGAGCAGCGATCTGAGGTCGCTGCGATCGGCCCGGAGTGTGGTGGCAATGACCTCGGCGGCGTGCGGGCTTTCGGGGTCGAGGACGTAATTGTTCCAATACGCCGACAAGACTGCGCGATGCGCTTCGAAATAGCGTTGGTAGGCTGCTTCCCGGTTCGACGACCCCAGGATATCGATGAATTCGGGAAGCAAGTTGATGAGCACGGGACACAATACCGGAATCCCGTGGACAAAATCAAGATGCGCTAGGGTTGTCCCTTGCGTTTCCGTTCGGAAGCGTCGGACAAGAACTGCCGTTCCTGGGAGGTGAGACTGTCGATTCCGGAGCGGCTGATCTTTTCGAGCAGGCGATCGACGGCCTCTTCGCTGAAGTCGGGACCGTGATGCTCGATCGGCGCCACGGCGGGCCGGACCTCGGTCACGGCCTCGTGCATGCGCATCGGGGTGACGACGGGGCGCCGGGCCACGTTGATCGGTCGGGGCGGGGGCTTTGGCGTGGTGAACGCCTGGATCCGGAAGAAGAGATAGCCGGCCGCCGCGCCGCCGACGTGGGCGAAGTGGGCGATCCCGCTCGCGGTGCCGAGAGTGGCTGCCATGACGCCGATCAAGGCGTCGAACACGATCAGTCCGAAGAACAGAGATCGGGCGCTCATCGGCAACGGGAACGGGAACATCGCCAGCTCGGCCTCGGGCCAGTGAAGCACGAAGGCGGCCATGACGCCGAACAGGGCACCCGAGGACCCGACGAAGGGATTGACGGGAAGCACACCGGACATGCCGAGCGAGAAGAGGGCGGCTCCGACGCCGGCATAGAGGTAGAAGGTGATGAACGCCCGGCCGCCCAGCCGGCGCTCGACGGGCGGGCCGAAGACGAACAGCATCAAGGTGTTGAAGCCCAGGTGGAGGAGCCCACCGTGGACGAACATGTAGGTGAGCGCCGTCCAGGGGCGGCTCAGGAAGTTCGCCGGATCGAACGCCAGGGCGGTGACGAACCGGGGAGCGGTGAAGACGGTGCTCAACAGCAGCAGGACAACCGCGTTGACGATCATCAAGCGGCCGACCCACGGCGTCAAGCGGGAGGTTCCGGGACCTTCCATATCAGCTGCTCCGTACTCCCCTCCGGGCGGCCCGGCAAATCCGCTCGCACAACTCCGGGAACTCAATGCCTGCTGCGCGGGCGGACTGGGGCATCAAGCTGGTAGCCGTCATGCCCGGCAGGGTGTTCACTTCTAAACAGAACAGTTCGCCCGAGGCTGTCAAGCGAAAGTCGACCCGGCTGTAGCCGTGCAGCTTGAGGGCCCGGTGAGCCGACAGACCCAATTTGCGACACCGATCCGCCACCTCGTCGGGCAGGTCGGCCGGAAAGGTCTCGATCGCCATCCCCGGCGTGTACTTGCACTCGTAGTCGAAAATCTCGTGCCGGGGCACGATTTCGCCCACGGCCAGCGCCTGGCCGTCCAGGATTCCGACGGTAAGCTCGCGTCCCGCCACGTAGGCCTCGATCATGACCTCGTCGTCATATTCGGCCGCGAAGGCGATCGCTCCGGCCAGTTCTTCCGCCCCGCCGACCACCCGTAACCCTACGGTGGACCCCTGCTTGCTGGGTTTCACGACGACTGGCCAGCCCAGGCGCGCCCCGACGTCGGCCGCGGTGGTGGGCGCCATGATCCAGGAGGCGGTAGGCACCCCGGCGGCCTGGAACAGGTGTTTGGAGATGTCCTTGTCCATGGCGATGCCGCTCGCCAGGGCGCCGCTGCCGGTATAGGGAACGTCGAGGACATCCAACACGGACTGCAGGGTGCCGTCCTCTCCCCGGCCACCGTGGAGGGCTAGAAAGACCACGTCGGCGTGCCGGATCACCGGCAGGGTGGCCAAGCTGGAGAGCAGGACGCCTCGCTCGAGCTCGATCAGGTGCTCGATCGACGGGGGCTCGTTTCCGACCCCGCCGCCGCCCAGCCAGCGGGGTTCCTCGGCCGCAGGCACGAATCCCCGGGCGGTGTCGACCACCGCCACCTCGTGGCCCCGGGACCGAAGCGCCGCGACGACTTGGATTGCCGAGGCGATGGCGACGTCGCGCTCGGACGAGGTGCCGCCGGTGAGAACGGTGATCCGCACGGTCAGCGGGTGCCGATCAGCTGCTGGAGCACGTCGTAGCGGCTCACCAGGCCCACCAGCCGGCCGCCCTGTTGGACCAGGACGGCGGGATTTTCCTTGGTGAGCATGGGGCCGAGCCGGTCGACCGGGAAGTTGCCGTCGACCGTGGGAAACGGAGCGTCCATCACCTCGCGAACCGGCCGGTCGAGCAGCGCCGGCTGGGCCAGGGCCCGGGTCATGAGGGTGCCTTCGAGCAGGCTCCCAACCGCCTCGTCGTTCTCGATCACTGGGAGCTGGCTCACGTCCCAGCTGCTCATCAGGTTGAGCGCCTGCCGGACGGCCGAGGTGGGGGACACGCTGACCAGGGCGGGCGCCTTCTTCTGCCGCCGCGTCAGGAGATCGGCGATAGAGAGCCGGGGGACGTCGAGGAGCTGATTTTCGTGCATCCAGTCGTCGTTGAAGATCTTGGACAGATAGCGCTCGCCGGTGTCGCAGAGGATGGTGACGACGCAGGCGTCGGGGTCGTCGATCTCGCGGGCCAAGTCCAGGGCCAGACCTACGTTGAGGCCTGCGCTGCCACCGACCAGGAGGCCTTCCTCGCGCGCCAGGCGCCGCGCCATTCCCAAGGCGTCGCGATCGGAAAGCTGCCGCCACTCGTCGATCACGTCCCACCAGATGGTCGTGGGGATCTTGTCGCCGCCGATACCCTCGACCTTGTACGGCGAGCCCTCCACCGACGTTGACCCGGTCTGGCCGTAGGCCGAGTAGATGGAGCCCACCGGATCGCCGCCGACGACCCGGACGGCGGGGTTCTTCTCCTTCAAGAACTTGCCGGCTCCGCTCACGGTGCCCCCGGTGCCGGCGCCGGCGACGAAATGGGTCACTTTGCCTTTGGTCTGCTCCCAGATCTCGGGTCCGGTAGTCCGGTAGTGCGAGTCCGGATTGACCTGGTTGTAGAACTGATTGGCCAGGATCGCGCCGGGGGTGTCCTTGACGATCTGCTTGGCCTTCATGACGTAGTTGTCGGGGTGGTCGGGCGGCACCGCCGTCGGGGTGGTCACCACCTCGGCCCCGAACGCCTTGAGGAGCCGGACCTTCTCCTGCGACATCTTGTCGGGCATGGTGAAAATGCAGTGATAGCCCTTGAGGGCCGCTGCGATCGCGAGGCCGACGCCGGTGTTGCCGGAGGTGCCCTCGACGATGGTGCCCCCGGGAAGGAGCTCGCCGGTGGCCTCGGCGGCTTCGATGATGGCCAGACCGATCCGGTCCTTGACCGACGCCCCGGGGTTCACGTACTCGGCCTTGCCGTAGATGGGGGTCCGGACCCCGGCACCGATCCGGGCCAGCCGAATCAGCGGGGTCCACCCGATCGTGTCGAGGACGGACTCGTAGGGCTCGAGGTGTTGTGGTTTCATGGGGCCGGCCCCGCGCCCGGCGCGCGGAAGTTGAAGGGTTGGAGAAAACCGCTGGCGACGGGCCGACCGTCGCGCAGTGCCGGAGCATACCGCAGTCGGGGCACGGCCGCGAGCGCGGCCGAATCGAGGGCGGGATAGCCGCTGGACTCCTGCACCCGGGTGGACTCCGGGACGACGGTCCCCGAGTCGCTCAAGAACAGCCGGAGCAGCACGGTGCCGCCGATCCGCTGGCTGAGCAGGGCCGGCGGGTAGTCGGCCGGAGTATGGGCATTGAGCGGGACGGGCGGCTCGTCCCCCCGGGCCGGGGTCGCCGCCGGCTGGTCGACCGGCAGGGTCATGGTGGAGTCGGGCTTGGCCCGACAGGCCCCGAGAATCAGGGCCGCGGTCAAGAGGATGCGCCGGGCCCGACTCACTTGGGTTCCCGGGCTTTCCGCTGGAGGTCGGCCAGCCGGTTCAACGCCTCGAGGGGCGTCAGCGCGTTCAGGTCGAGGGTGGAGAGCTCGTCCCGCACCGGGTCGGCTTCGGCGAAGAGGGCGAGCTGCCGGGTATCGGGCTCGGGCACCTCGCCGGGGACGACCCGGTGCTCGCCTTCGAGCGTGAGGAGCACGGCTTCGGCCCGGCGGACGACCTCGGCGGGCAACCCGGCCAGCTGGCCCACGTGGATGCCGTAGGACCGATCGGTGCCACCGGGCTCGAGCCGGTGCAGGAAGACCACGGTGTCGCCGGTCTCGCGGACCGCCACGTTGAGGTTTCGGGCGTGGGCCAGCCGCTCCGGGAGCTGCATCAGCTCGTGGTAATGGGTGGCGAACATGGTCTTGCAGCCGATCTGGTCGTGCAAGTGCTCGGTGACCGCCCAGGCAATCGCCACGCCGTCATAGGTCGAGGTTCCCCGGCCGATCTCGTCGAGCAGCACGAGGCTCTGAGCGGTAGCGTTGTGGAGGATGGCGCTGGTCTCGCTCATCTCGACCATGAAGGTCGACTGGCCCCGGGCCAGGTTGTCGCTGGCGCCGACTCGGGTGAACAAGCGGTCGGTGACCCCGATGGTCGCGGCCTCCGCCGGGACGAATGAGCCCATCTGGGCCATGATGACCACGACGCCGATCTGCCGGAGGATGGTGGACTTGCCGGCCATGTTGGGTCCGGTGACCAGCTGGACCCGGCTGGCTTGATCGAACTGAACGTCGTTCGGGATGAACGACTCGCGCGGCATCATCCGTTCGATCACGGGGTGCCGGCTGGCGGTCAGCCGGAGCTGGTAGTCGGCGGTGATCACCGGGCGCACGTAGCGGTTCTGCACCGCGGCCTCGGCCAGGCCGCACCAGACGTCGAGCTGGGCCAGCACCCGGGCGGTGTGCTGGATCCGGCCGATGGCGGCGCCGACCCGGCTTCGGAGGGCAGCGAACAGCTCGGCCTCGCGACTCGTCATCCGCTCTTCGGCGCCGAGCACCCTGGCCTCGTAGTCCTTGAGCTCGGGGGTGACGTACCGCTCGGCGGAGGTGAGGGTCTGGCGACGCTCGTAGTCGGGCGGCACCCGGCCGGCGTGGGTCTTGGTGACCTCGAGGTAGTATCCGAAGACCCTGTTGTACCCGACCTTGAGCGAGCCGATGCCGGTCCGTTCCCGCTCCCGCTCCTGGAGCGAGGCGATGAACCGTCGGCCGCCGTCCCGGAGCGAGCGGGCCTCGTCGAGGTCGTTGTCATAACCTGGTTTGATCACTCCGCCGTCGACGAGATTGACCGGGGGGCGGTCCTCGAGGGCCCGGCTCAGCTCCGCCGCCAGGTCCTCGAGCGGATCGAGCTCGACCCTCGCCTCGGCCAGCGCGGCGGCGTCCGGGCCCAGCTGGTCCAGGCCGGCCAGCACGCCCGGAAGCCGGTGGAACGAGTCGCGCAGGGCCGCCAGCTCGCGGGGGTTGGCCCGACCCGCCGCCGCCCGTCCGGCCAGGCGCTCCAGGTCGCGGACCCCGTCCAGGGCCTCGCGCACCGCGGCGCGGGGCTCGGTTCGCTCCACGGCGGTTGCGACGGCGTCGAGCCGTCGGTCGATCGCAGCCACGTCGCGGAGGGGAGAGAGCAGCCAGGCCCGAAGCAGGCGCGCCCCCATCGGGGTGAGGGTCCGGTCGAGCACCTCGAGCAGGGTGACCCCGCGGGCCCCGGCGCGGAGCGGCTCCACCAGCTCCAGGTTCCGGCGGGTCATCTCGTCGAGCCAGAGGTAGTGATCGGGCCGGCGGACGGTCGGTCGGAGGAGGTGGGGCAGCCCGCCGGGCTTGAGCTCGGACAGGTAGCGGAGCAGGGCGCCCGCCGCGCCGACGGCGGGGGCGTCGTTTGCTCCGAGGCCGAGCCCGTCCAGGGAGGCCAGGCCGAAGCGCCGGGTCAGCTCGTCGGCGGCCAGCTCGGCGTCGAACTCCCAGGCTTCCCGGGCCGTCCGCATGGCTTCGGGCTCAGCCGGTGTCGCGGCCCCGCCGACCGACACGACCTCGGCCGGCGCCAGGCGACCTAGCGCCTCGGCCACCCGCTCGCCCGGGACGCACTCGAGCAGGAACTCGCCCGTGGTAAGGTCGATCGCCGCCAGTCCGGCCGTCCCCCGGGCCGCGGGGCTCACCGCCACGATGAAGTTGTTGCGACCGCCCGGAACCCAGTCTTCCTCCAGGAGCGCCCCAGGCGTGATGGTCTCGATCACCTCGCGCTTGACGATTCCCTTGGCCTTCTTGGGGTCCTCCACCTGTTCGCAGATGGCCACCCGGTAGCCCTGGGCGACGAACTGACGGAGGTACTCTTGGGCCGCCTTGACCGGCACGCCCGCCAAGGGCACCCCGTCACCCCGGGCGGTGAGGGTGATGTTCAGGACGCGCGACGCCACCTCGGCGTCGTCGTAGAACATCTCGTAGAAGTCCCCCATCCGGAAAAAGAGGATCTTGTCGCGGTGGCGCGACTTGATGTCCCGATACTGCCTGAGCAGAGGGGTGTCGTCGGATACGGAAAGCGTCACTGGCTCTCGGGTGTTTGGACCGGAAATGTAGTCCCAAACGGGAGTCGGCGTGGCTGGCCTCGGGCCGGGGCCCGGCGGTAGCTTCCGCCCGAGATCGAGCCCATGGATGCCATCAGCCAGCTCCTGAGCGGGACCACCGCGATCGCCGATGCCCTCCGTTCGGAGCTCGGCTACGTGCTGTTGCTGTTCGTCCTCTTCGTGCTGCCCCGGTTTCTTCAACGGTATCGGTTGCCGCAGGCGATCACCAGCGTCGGGCTGGGGGCGCTGTTCGGGCTGGCCTTCCACCTCTATCACGGCGACTCGACCATCGGCCTCCTGGCGACGCTCGGGATCGTTTCCCTCTTTCTCTTTGCCGGACTCGAGGTCGACTTCGCGGTGCTCCGCCGCGAGGCGCGGGTTTTGATCCAACACTTGGCGGTGGGCGTCGCCGCTCTCTTCGTCGGCGCCTACCTAGTGCAACACCTGTTCGAGCTCGACCTCCGGCCCTCGCTCCTCGTCTCGCTCGCGCTCCTGACCCCGTCGACCGGGTTCATCCTCGACTCCCTGCACCGGTTCGGCCTCAACGAGCGGGAGCGGTTCTGGGTCAAGTCGAAGGCGATCGCGACCGAGCTGGTCGCGTTCGGGGCGCTCTTCTTCACCCTGCAGTCGGAGAGTACGACCCGGCTGGGCGTGTCCACGGGCGTGCTGTTGCTGATGGTGGCGCTCTTGCCGGTGATCTTCCGGTGGTTCGCGCGGGTCGTGGTGCCCTACGCCCCCAAGTCGGAGTTCGCCTTCCTGCTGATGCTGGCGACCCTTGCCGCGATGGTGACCCGGCGGCTCGGGGTGTACTACCTGGTGGGCGCCTTCGTCGTGGGACTGGTGGCCCAGAGCTTTCGGAAGCGGCTCCCGGCGATGGCGTCGGAGCAGATGCTCCACGCCATGGAAGTCTTCGCGTCGGTGTTCGTGCCGTTCTACTTCTTCAACGCCGGCCTCCACCTGAGCCGAGACGACTTCTCGCTCGAGGCGCTCGAGATCGGCTTCGGGTTCCTGGCCCTGGTCACCCCGCTCCGGATCGGTCTGGTGGCGGCCCATCGGCGCCTGGCGCTCCGGGAGGCGTGGACGCCGGGGGTCCGGATCGGCCTGGCGATGGTGCCGACGCTGGTGTTCGGGTTGGTGATCGCCGAGATCCTCCGCGACCAATTCGGGCTGACACCCCACCTCTTCGGCGGGCTCATCGTCTATACCCTCGGCAACACCCTGCTGCCCGGGCTGCTGCTCAAGGAAGAGGGGCCGCCTGTCTCACCGACGGCGGCCCCGGACGAGTCGGTCCGCGACCACCTGGAGACGGTGGTCGGGATGGAGTGAATTACTTCACCGACACGACGAACGGCTTGATGCCGAGCTCCCGAGCGATCCGGTCGAGGGCGCTCTGAGCGTCGGACCGGTTGGTGAAGGGGCCCGCCCGCACCTTGAAGTAGCCACCCTCCTCGACGATCACGCTGGGATAATTGAGGCGCTTGAGCTTGTTCTCCTGTTCCTGGGCCGCGTCACGGCTCGGGGCCGCGACGATCTGGACGTAGTAGCCCGGTCCGGCCTTGGCTGGGCCGGCCCGGCTTGGCGGCGACGGAGAGGGTGCCGGGGCAGGGGCAGGCGCCGGGGGTGGAGCCGGCGTGGGCACGGGCGTCGGGGCGCTTTTGGCGGAGTCGGCCGCGATCGCCACGAGGCCTTGGCACCGCTGCTTCTGGTAGTCGAGCCGGTTCGTGAGCTCCACGTCGTTGGTCGGGGCGCCGAGGCCGATGTCCACCCACTTGCAGGCCAGGGGGCCGTTGCCCAGGTCGCTGGCCGCCCGAGCGCCCCAGAAGGCCGCGCTGGCCCGGAGCGGGCTCAGGGGGTAGTCGTTCAGGAGCTTCGTGATCTGGGTGACGGTACCGCCGGCGTTGCCGTTGGCATACTCCAGCTGACCGAGCAAGAGGATGGCGTCGTCCGCCCAGGACGACCGGGAGTACTCGACGACGATCTTACGGAGCGCGAGCCTCCGCTCGCCGTCGGTCACGGCCACCAAAGCCTCGGTATAGAGGGCCTGGGGATAGAGCGAGTCGGTGGGAGTCAGATCGCCCATGACCCGCTGCAATTCGGCCCGGGCGGAGTCGGCCAGGCCGTCTTGGGCCAGGCGCACCACGGTGGCGAGGCGGCTGTCGGTTTGAGCGACTGCGGGCCGCCCCCCGGCGGCGAGCCCCATCAGGGCCAGCGCGACGCCGGTGGTGATCGACATCCATCGGGTCATGCGGCCGCCTTCCGGGACCAGCCCAGCTCGAGAATCAGATCCATCAGGATCCCCCGTTCGTCCGACACGGTCGTACTCTTGAGACGCTCGTCGGCGGCGAGCGTCGCGCGGAGAGCCGCTTCGATCCGGCGGGCCGGCCACTCCGGTGCCAAGGCGCTCCACTCCCGCGCCGCGGCGTCGTAGCTCACTCGCGCGGGACGGGCCTGGAACAGCGATCGTTTGACGGCTCCCGCCAGCGCGCTTCCCTGGGCGCCCCGATCGTAATGGGCCCGGGCCAACCCGAGACCGACGAGACTGGTCCCGAGCATCATCACCAGCGACACCCCGGTCACCCCGCTCTGGGCCAGGAGGTGCGGCAGTACCGTCACCGCCTTGGCCGTCTGACCCCGAGGACGAGATCGCGCCAGTCGAACTGGGTCTCGCCGTGGCGAACACCCAGGAGCGCAGCCACCCGGTCAAGGCTCAGGGGCTCGTCGCCGGCCAGTCCACTGAGCTTGGCCAGTTCGGTCCGGAGGAGGCTCAGGCTGGCGTCGGTGGCCCGGACCAGGTGGTCTGCCGCGTCCTCGTCGAGCGTCACCCCGAGCCGCTTGGCGTGCCGGAGAAGCCACTTGAGCGCCCGTTGGGGCGGCAGCGGGTCGGCGGAGACGGCCATGGTCCGGGCCGCGAGCTCCTTGTCGGGGGCGGCGTCGCCCGCACTCTGCACCAACACCAGCACGGTTTCGGGGGCGGGGTGCTCCAGATAGCGAAGGATCACTCCCTTGGCCTTGGCCCGCCGGTTCCAGGCTTCGACCTCCCGGACGATCACTACCCGCCGCTCGGCCATCATCGGCAGGGTGGTGCACAGCGTCTCGGCCCGTTCCGGATCTAGTGACGTGGCCGAGACTTCGTCGAGGTTGAAGTCGCGGAGCGAGGGGTCGAGCGTCCGCTCGAGCAGCTCGCTCACCGCTTCCTCTTTCAGGACGTCTTCGGGTCCGTAGAGGTACACGGCGGGTGGGACCTCGCCCTTGAGGAGGCCTCGGAAGAAGGAGTCGAAGGAAGGCGCCGCCATGCCCGCCAATCTACAGCCGGATCAGCGGCGCAAGAACGCCTGGACGTAGAACAGGGTGCAGAGGGTCTTGGCGTCGCGGATCTCGCCCTGGCGGATCATCCGTCCGACCTCCGACCAGCGGACCTCATGCACGCTGATGAATTCGTCGGGTTCGGGCTGGGCGGCGGACGGCGAGAGTCCGGTGGCTAGATAGAGATGGATCCTCTCGTCGGTGAACCCGGGGGTGGTATACACGGTGGTGAGGTGGCGGACCTGAGCCGCCCGCCAGCCGGCCTCCTCCTCCAGCTCCCGGTAGGCGCAGGCCTCGGGGTCCTCGCCCCGGCCCAGGGTACCCGCCGGGATCTCCCAGATGAAGTCGTCGGCCGCATGCCGGAACTGTCGAATCAGGAGGATCCGCGGGTCGGCCTCGGCCGGATCGTCGAGGAAGGGCACCACCGCGGCGGCGCCGGGGTGGCGGACCATCTCGAGCATGGCCCGGGAGCCGTCGGGGAACTCGACCTGGTCGTGCTCGACGTTGATGACCCGGCCGGTATAACAGCGTTCGGTGGAGAGCAGCATGGCAGTCGTGGTTGGGGTTCCGGGCTACCAACCCGTGACCTGGCGGGCCCAGGCGACCGGTACCTTGAGGGCTTCCTTGGCCAGGAAGTCCCATTCGAGCCGGCTGCCGGGGGCGATGGCGCTCGCCGGGGTGGGTGAGGTATACGCCTCGAGCTGGAGCCGGCGGGCTTCGATCCGGAGCCGTCCCAGGTGGAATCCGTCGCTCACCAGGAGCGCGGAGTGGAGACCGTGGCCGTGCATCCAGTCACCGAGGGCGATGATCGACTCTTCGGTCGAGCTGCCCCGGTCGAGGGGGACGATCACCGAGTCCGGCACCTGGTGTTCGAGCAGGTAATGGCGCTGGACGGCGGCTTCGCTCTCCCGGTCGCCGGGGTGGGTGCCGCCGGTCACCACTAGATGAGGGGCGAGGCCTTGCCGGTAGAGGCTCAGGGCGTGGTCGAGCCGGCCCCGGAGGACGGGGAGGGCTTGCCGTTGTAGTGCGCGGCCCCGAGCACGACGATGGCGTCGACGGGCCGAGCCTGGTCTTCCCGGCTCACCTGGTAGACCCAGCCAAGGAGCGCGACGTAACCCGCCACGAGGACTCCGAGCACCAGCCCTCCGAGCCGGAGCAGCCGGCGGCTCACAGGTCGAACGACTGGCCCAGTTGGGGAATGACCACCTCGCCCACGCCTTCCTCGGTCAGGATCTGACCCATCGCCTGAGCGGCGTCGGGCTCGCCGTGGACCACGAATGCCCTTCGGATCGGGCCCCCCAGCCGCTTGACCCAGGTCCGGAGCTCGTGCTTGTCGGCGTGGGCCGAGTACCCGCCGATGCTCTCCACCTCGGCCCGGCGCTCGACCAGCTCACCGAAGATCTTGACCTGCTTCTGGCCCTCGAGGATCCGGCGACCCAGGGTGTGCTCGGCCTGGAATCCGACGAAGAGCACGCAGTTTCGGTGGTTGCCGATGTGGTTGGCCAGGTGGTGGAGGATTCGGCCCGACTCGGCCATGCCGGAGGCCGCGATGATGACCGCCGGTCCGTGAAGCGAGTTGAGCCGCTTCGACTCCTCGACGTCGCGGGTGTAGTGGACCAGGGGGAAGTCGAAGATATGGTCGGTCCGCTCGATCAGCTTCTCCCGGCGGTCGAACACTTCGGGGTGCATCCGGAAGACCGAGGTGGCATCGATGGCCAGGGGGCTATCGACATAGATCGGGATCTCGGGGATGGTCCCGGCTCGGTACATCTGGTGGAGGGCGTAGACCAGCTCCTGGGTCCGGCCCAGGGCGAAGGACGGGACCAGTACCTTGCCGCCCCGGGCCGCCGTCCTCCGGATGATCTCGCCGAGGCGACGCTCGGCGTCGCCGGTGGACTCGTGCTCCCGGTTGCCATAGGTGGACTCGACGATCAAGGCGTCGATCGGCCCGGCGGGCGGATCGGGGTCGCGAATGATCGGGAGCCCGAACCGGCCGATGTCGCCGGAGAAGACGATCCGGCGGCCGCCGTCCTCGGTGAGCCGGAGCACCACCGAGGCCGAGCCGAGGATGTGACCAGCCTCGGCGAACTCGAAGGCGAGGTGTTTCCGGAGGTGGTTCACCCGGCGATAGGGCAGGCCGACCATCAGATCCTGGACGCCCATTGCGTCGGCGATGGTATAGAGCGGCTCGCTCTCCGGTCCCCGCGGCCGGCCGTGGCGGGTCAGAAACTCGGCATCCTTCATCTGGATGTGGGCCGCGTCGGCGAGCATCACCGCGCAGAGGTCACGGGTAGCCGGGGTGGCGTGGATGGGGCCGTGGAATCCGTGCCGCACCAGGAGCGGCAGCCGCCCGGAATGGTCGATGTGGGCGTGGCTCAGGATCACGGCGTCGATCCGCCGGGCGTCGAACGGGAGCTCGCGGTTCTTGCGCGCCGCTTCGGCGCGACGGCCCTGGAACAGCCCACCGTCGAGGAGGATCCGGGCGCCGGCCGCCTCGAGCAGGTGCATCGAGCCGGTGACCTCGCCGGCCGCGCCCCAGAAGGTGACTCGAATACTCATCGGGTCCCGAAGAGCCGGTCGCCGGCGTCGCCGAGGCCGGGCAGGATGTAGCCGACGTCGTTGAGCTTCCGGTCCAGGGAGGCCGCGTAGACCGGCACGTCGGGATGGGCTTGGTTCATGGTTCTCACTCCTTCCGGCGCGGCCACCAGGCAGAGGAAGCGAATCCGCGAGGCGCCGGTCTCCTTGAGGGTGCTGATCGCCGCGACCGCCGACCCGCCGGTGGCGAGCATCGGGTCCAGCACCAGCAAGTCCCGATCGGCCTCGGCGGCCGGTACCTTGAAGTAGTAACTCACCGGCTTCAGGGTGTCGTGGTCCCGAAAGAGCCCGACGTGCCCGACCCGGGCGGAGGGAATGAGCTGCAAGATTCCGTCCACCATGCCCAGACCGGCCCGGAGAATCGGGACCAGCGCGAGCTTCTTCCCCGCCACCCGCCGGGCCGTCATCACCTCCAGCGGGGTTTCGACCTCGACGGGTTCCGTGGGTAGATTGCGGGTAACCTCATACGTCATCAACATGGCGATCTCGCCCACCAACTGCCGGAAGTTCTTCGTGGCCGTCGAACGGTCCCGGAGGATCGCGAGCTTGTGCTGGATCAGCGGGTGATCCAGGACGGTGAGGTTGGGGTAGTCGGACATGGAGGGAGAATATGGGGCCAGGATCGCGACCGGGGCAGGGGAATCGGGTCGGCCGACCGCCTCGTTACCCCGAGATGGGCCCACCCGGATCGCCTTCCGCCGGGTGGCAGAGTACCTCTAACCATTGGAAAAGACTGGAGATAGCAATGCGGCGAGAAGTCATGGCAGTCCTGGGCGCGGTGGCGCTCGCGGCGCCGGCCGCGGCGCAGCAGAACCCCTTCAAGCTCCCGAAATCCAACCTCAAGGGGCAGGTCGAGTACCAGCTCGGGGGCGATTCCAAGGGAACGGCATCGCGGGCGTTCGACGGGGACCGGATGGTGACGACCAACACGTCGACCATCAAGATGATGGGGAAGGAGACCAAGTCGTCCACTTGGATGCTGGTCACGCCGGATTCGATGTACAACGCCGACCTGATCAAGAAGCGGGGAACCCAAGCCCCCAACCTGCTCCCGCACATGGCCAAGGCTTACGACGGGCTCGACAAGTCGGGCAAGCAGCGATTCCACCAGAACATCCAGGAAATGGGCACGATGTTCAGCCGGGTCTTCGACGTCCCGTCGATCGCGTCCAGCGCCAAGTCGATGGGCGAGAAGACCTACGCGGGCCAAGTGTGCGAGGAGCGTCAGATGATGGGGTTCGACGTCTGCACCATGAAGAAGGAGCCCCAGATCTCGCTCCACACCTCCGGGAACCTGCTCTGCTTCAAGTTCGAGGAGACGGCGACGTCGGTGTCGTTGGCGCCGCCACCGGCGACGGCCTTCGAGAAGCCGGCCGGGGTGACGTTCGAGGTCGCGCCCGTCGCCGAGAACGCCGACTCCGCGGCCCGGGGCTTCGTGGGCTATTTGGCCAGCCAGGAGCTTTCCGACTCACTGGCCAAGGCCAAGACGGAGCTCGAGGCGGCCCGGGCCAAGGCGCAGGCGGAGGGCAAGCCGACCGAGATGACGGAGGCCGACAAGCAGCAGATGGAAGCGGCCTGCAACGTCATCAAGAATCTCGACATGAACAAGGTGCTCGCGGCGGCCGGCAACGCGATGGTGGAGGCGATGAAGCAAGCGGCGGTCGACGAGGCGAAGCACAAGGCCACCAGCAAGCTCAAGGGCCTCTTCAAGAAGCCCCATATCCCCTAACGCAGCATTGCCCGCACGGAGTCGAGCCGGCCATCGGTTGGGGCCGGCTCGACGTGCATCAGGTGGGCCAGCAGCGGATAGACGTGGATGTTCTGGAAGGGCGGGACGACCAGCCCTCGCTTGAAGGCGGGTCCCCAGGCCACGAAGACCGCCCCCATCGAGGGCCAGTCGGGCGGGTAGCCATGGTTCCCGCCGGGGAACGGGGTCCGCCGGCTCAGCGCGTGAGTGGTGAGCTGCCAGCCGTCGTCGGCGACGAGGATGATCGGGGGAATCCGGGGGTTGTCGCGATAGTGCCACCGGGCGGGGGTTTCGCTCCGGCGGTAGACCGAGACGTGGGGCTTCCCCCGAAGCCGGGCCACGATCTGATCGACCGACTCGCCGCGGGGCGCCAGCCCGGTCACCGGCGCCAGGTCCACGATCCTGGCGGCCGAGAGCGGGAGGTAGTCGTCCAGGAAGATCTGGCGGCTCGGGTCGAGAGCGGTCATTCCGTGGTCGGCCACGATCACCAGATTGATCTTGCCGGTGAGGCCCCGGGCGTCGAAGCCCGCGACCAGCCGGGCCACGGCGGAGTCCATTCGCGCGATCGCCGAGTCCACGGCGGGTGAGTCGGGCCCGGCCCAGTGGCCGGCGTCGTCGGTATCGTTCAGATACATCGCCACCAGCGCCGGCCGTTCGGCGCCGGTCCGCGAGGCCCAGTCGAGCACCTGCCGGACCCGGACCGTGTTCGGGATCTTCTCGTCGTAGATCCGGTACTCGGTCGGGTGCATCCCCTGGACCGGCGCTTCGGAGCCAGGCCAGAAGAACACCATGGCCTTCCGTCCCTGCTTCACGGCCGTGTTCCAGATCGGTTCGCCGCCCCACCACCGGGGATCCTGGACCGCCGAACGGTCGCTCAGCCGAAACCAGGCCTTGAAGGTGGGGTCGTACATGGTGTTGGCGACGAGCCCGTGGTGCTCGGGGTAGAGGCCGGTCGCGAGGGTATAGAAGTTCGGGTAGGTCTTGGTCGGGAAGGATGGCACCATCCGAACCGCCCGGACGCCTTCGTCCGCCAACCGCCGGAGGGTGACGGCCCCGGGCCGGTCGAGGTAGTCGGCCCGAAACCCGTCCAATCCCACCAGCACGACCGTCGGGGGCTGCTTGGGGGCGACGCTCGGCGCCGGACCCCGGCAGCCGACCAGCGCGGCGAGGAGCCCGACCAGGGCTCCAAGCCACCCGATCCGGGCGCCGGGCCGACCCCTCATTCGACCACGGCTTCCCCGAAGCTCAGCTTGTTCCCGCTCGAGTCGATCAGGGAGAACTCCCGCATGCCGTAGGGCTGGTCTTCGGGCGGCCCCGCCGGGCTGGCACCCCGCCGCTCGCACTCGGCGTAGAACTCGTCGACGTCCGTGAGCCGGAGGTAGACGCTCGAGGCGCCGCGCGAGCCGTTGACGCCCCGGCGGGCCAGGTTCACCTCCACGTCGTCCCGAACGACGGCCGCGACGGTGGCCGGCTCGCCCCAGGTCCAAACCAGGTCGAAGCCAAGCCGGTGCTGATAGAACGCGATGGCCTGATCGAGGTCGTCCACGGCGAGCACCGGAACCGCGTTGAGGAGGTAGGACATGACGCACCGGGGAGGCGGGTCGAAACGGGCACCGGGCGTCGCCGGCTGGACCGGCCCGCCCGAACGATTGACAATGCTATCCCGGGCTGGGAAAGGAGCAAGCCCGCCCCCCGGGATCGTGACGACCGGTCCGCCCAAGGCTAGAATTCATCATGGTCCCGTTTCGCACCAGGAGGCGTCGGCATGATCGAGTTGATCTGCACCCGGACCTGAAGCACCTGCCGCAAGGCGGTCGCCTTGCTGAACCAACACTCGGTGGGGTATCGCTACCGGGACTACCGGAAGGAGCCGCTGTCGGCGGCCGAGCTGAAGCGCCTGGTCGGGCTACTCGGCGTGCCGGCGCGGACGCTCCTCCGGAAGAACGATGCCGCCTACCAGGCGCTGGGCCTGACCGGCACCGAGAGCGACTCGGCGCTCGTACCCCTGATCGCCAAGCATCCGACCCTCCTGGCCCGGCCGATCGGCGTCCTGGGCGACCGGGCCGTCGTGGGGCGGCCGCCGGAGCGGCTGCTCGAGCTGCGGTCGTGAGCTCCGGGTTGTCCGGGTGGCTCGTTCTGCTCCTCGGGGCGGGGTTTTTCGGCCGGCCGGTGGCTGCCCAGGAGGCGGTCCGAAATCACGACCCCGATGCCGCCCGGCTGGTAACCGAGGACATTCCCCGGTTCTGGTCGGCGCTCGACGGCGCCACCCTGCTGGACGGGGCCGATCGCTTCCAACACCTCTACCTCGAGCCGGGGACGCCGGGGCTCAAGGCGTTTCTTCGGGGCCGGATCGTCAACGCCCGGGCCCTGGCGGGTACGGTGGCGGCCCGCCCGCGCTACTACGCCGCCATCCGGGGTACCACCCTGGCGGTCGACACCGCGGGGGCCGTGAAAGCCCGAATCCGGGCCAGCTTCCACCGCCTGGCGGATCTCTACTCCGAGGCGGTGTTCCCGAACGTCTACTTCGTGATCGGCCGGCTCAACTCGGGGGGAACGGCGGGCGAGGTCGGCCTGATCATCGGGGCGGAGATGTACGCCCGTGACCTGGGCACCCCGACCGACGAGCTGACCCCGTGGGAGAAGGCGGTGGTCACCTCGTCCGACGTGCTACCGAGCATCGTCGCCCACGAGCTGATCCACTTTCAGCAGCCGGAGGCGAAGGGATCGCTGACCCTCCTCGACCAGGCCCTCCGGGAGGGCTCGGCCGACTTCCTCGGCCAGTTGATCTCCGGCGGGATCATCAACCGGATCCAGCACCTGTATGGCGACGCGCACGAGGCGGCCCTCTGGGACGAGTTCCGGAAGGTGATGCACGGCCGGGACGTGAGTGCGTGGATGTACCAAGGCGACCAGTCGGTCGACCGGCCGCCCGACCTGGGGTACTACATCGGCTACCGGATCACCGAGGCCTACTACGACCGGGCCGAGGACAAGCGGGCCGCGATCGCCGAGATCATCACGATGAGGGACGCGGACCGGTTCCTGGCCGCCAGCGGGTACGACGGAGGTCAGGAGAAGTCGGGCCCCGGCGGTCCACTCTGAGGGCGTGATCCCGCGGCGGGCTTGATATCCGCGCGGGGTACCTATATTGGCTCCGTGGCATCTTCTCCGCAGTCGCCGGCCGAAACAAGCGACCACTGGACCAAACGGGTATGGGCGTGGCTCGACGAGCTCCGCCAGCGGGAGAGTCAGCTCGCGCTCCTGATGAGTCTGGTGATCGGTGCGCTCGTGGGTCTAGTGGTTGTGGCGTTCATCCTGCTCACCGGTCGCCTGGCCGCCAGGATGTACCCGGCCGGCGGCTCCGGCTTCCGGCGGCTCCTGGTCCCGATCCTGGGCGCGCTGGGCACCGGCTACCTGATCCAGAAGTACTTCCCCGATGCTCGGGGAAGCGGGGTCCCCCAGACCAAGGCCGCCATCTTCATCAATGACGGCTACATCTCCTTCAAGACCGCCTTCGGGAAGTTCTTCAACTGCTCGGCGTCGCTGGCCAGCGGGATCGCGCTGGGCCGCGAGGGCCCCTCGGTGCAGATCGGGGCGGGGCTGGCTTCGGTCATCGGGCGGCGGCTCGGTCTGAGCAAGGAGCAGATCAAGGCGCTGGTGCCGATCGGCGGCTCGGCGGCGCTGGCCGCGGCCTTCAACACCCCGATCGCCGCGGTGCTCTTCTCCCTCGAAGAGATCATGGGCGACCTCCACGCCCCGGTGCTCGGCTCGGTCGTGCTGAGCTCGGCCACGTCGTGGATGGTGCTCCACCTGGTGCTGGGCGACGAGCCGCTGTTCCACGTGGCCGGGTACCACCTGGTGAACCCGATCGAGTTCGGCGCCTACGCCTTCCTCGGGGTGGTGGGTGGCCTGGGCTCGGTGGCGTTCGTCAAGCTCCTGCTCTATCTCCGCCGCCGGTTCATGGCCATGCCGGCCAGCACCCAGTGGTGGCAGCCGGCGATCGGGGGCTTGGTGGTCGGGGTGATGGGCCTCTTCCTCCCCGAAGTCATGGGCGTCGGGTACGACGTGGTGGAGAAGGCTCTGAACGGCGACCTGATCCTCCGGACCGTGCTGCTCCTGGCCGGGCTCAAGCTGGTGGCCAGCGCCGCCTGTTACGCCTCCGGTAACGCGGGCGGCATCTTCGGTCCGAGCCTCTTCATCGGGGCGATGCTGGGCGCGGGTGTGGGACAGGTGGCGCACCTGCTCCTGCCGCAATACACCGCCGGTCCCGGAGCGTACGCGCTGGTGGGCATGGGCGCCGCGTTCGCGGGGATCGTGCGGACGCCGCTCACCTCGGTGATCATGATCTTCGAGGTGACCCGGGACTACACCATCATCGTCCCGCTGATGATCGCGAACCTGATCGCGTTCTTCATCTCCTACCGGTTGCAGCGCGAGCCGATCTACGAGGCGCTCTCGCTTCAGGATGGGATCCACCTCCCCGGTGCCATTTCGCGTGATGGGCTGGGCCGCCACCGGGTCAGCGCGGCGGTCCGGGCCGCCCCGGTGGTGCTGGCGCCCGACATGAAGATCTCCGAGGCCTGGGAGCGGATTCGCGATCGGGAGCTCGACTCGTGGCCGGTCTCGGACCAGCAGGGGCTCCGGGGGGTGGTCCGCAGCGCCGACCTGGCCGAAGCCCAGGCCAAGGGCGAGGGCGACCGGACGGTGGCGACGATCGCCGAGGAGTTCCCCGTGGGCGAGGAGATGGAGGAAGGGCCGGAGTTCCCTCACCTCCATCCCGATCACAGCCTGAGCGTGGCGCTCGAGCGGATGGGGACCACGCGCCGGAACGTCCTCCCCGTCGTCAGCCGCGGCAACGTGCGTCAGCTCCTCGGGGTGATCACCCTCGACGACGTGCTCAAGGTGTACGGCGTGGACGGGCCGAAACCGGACGGGCCCGGTGGCTGACGGCGCCGCCCGCCCCGGCCGGCGACCGGAGGCGCCCCCGACCCCGCAGGCTTTCTGGACGACGTTCGTCCTGATCTTCGTCGGTATCGCCCTGCTGTTTTCGTTCGACACCTTCCTGGCGGGGATCGATCAGCGGGAATCCCGCTCCGAAGCCGCCAACCTCTACCAGGAAGGAACGCGGCTGGCCGCGGCGGGCGACTACCGCGAGGCGATCGACCGGTTTCGCTCGGCGTCGATCGCGGCCCGAGGCAACCGCGACTATCAGCTGGCGTTGGCCGACGCCCTGGTCGACGCCGGCAAGTACTCGGACGCCGAGGCCCAGCTCGCCGAGGTGCTGCAACGGAACGCCACCTGGGGGCCGGCCAACCTGGCCATGGCGCGCACCCTGGTCAACGAGCGCCGGTTCGCGGAGGCCACCTCGTACTATCACCGGGCCATCTACGGCCAATGGGAGAACGACGCCGCCGAGAGTCGGGTCCGGACCCGGTTCGAGCTGATCGACCTCCTGGTCCGGCAGAACTCCCGCCAGGACCTGTTGGCAGAGCTCCTGCCCCTGCTCGACGAGGCGCCCGACTCGCTCCCGCTCCGGGAGCGGCTGGGCCACCTCTTCGTGCTGGCCGGGTCGCCCACCCGGGCCACGTCGATCTTCCAGGACATCCTGCGCCACAACCCGGACGACGCCGACGCCCACGCCGGTCTCGGCGAGGCGGCGTTCGCCCGGGGCAACTACCGGACCGCGCGGACCTCGCTCCTCACCGCGGCCCGGCTGGCGCCGGATGACTCGACCATCACGGAGCGGCTGGCTCTGGTGGACGAGGTCCTGTCGCTCGATCCAACCCAGCGCGGGTTAGCCACGGCTGAGCAGCACCGCCGGAGCCGGACCCTGTTGGAGCTGGCGAGCCAGGAGCTGGAGCGGTGCGCCCGGCCGGCGGCCGGCTCGGCGGCCCGGGCCACGATCGACAGCGCCAAGGCGTTCCTGGCCAGGACCGTGCGCCCGGCCCGGCAGCGGCGGGCGTACGAAGCCAACCTGGATCTGGCCGAACACATCTGGCAGACCCGTCAGAGCGCCTGCGCCGCCCCGGCGGGGCCGGACGACCCTGTGGCGCTGGTTCTGGCTCGGCTGGCGCAGTAACGCGGGACTGGCTCAGGGCCAGTCGACCAGCGGCGGTGACGGTGGGAGCGCGGCGATCCGAGCCGCCAGCGGCCCGGCCGTCAGGGGAGCGAAGAGATCGCTCCGCGCCCGCCGTTCCACCACCGCGCTCCAGGTCCAGCTCCCGCCGATGAAGGTGGCCCCCGAGTACCAGAGGATCACGTCGTCGCTGGCCGGGCGGTAGTCGAACGTGGACCGGTAGACGATGTCCCGGAAAGCCTCGAGGTCTCCCTTCAGCATCACCGGGCGGGCGGCGGTGGTCCAGATCCGGCCGTCGCGACTGGTTGCCAGCAGCAGCGCCGGGGTGGCGCAGTTGCCGGCGATTTTGGCGTTGTAGAGGGCCCAGAACTCCTCTCGGCTCGGGATCCACTGGACGTCGAGGTGCCAGGGCCAGAGGGTCTGGTCGCCCAGCGCCAGCGGCTCCGGCGGGCCCCAGTGGTGGCCGTCCATCGAGCGGCGGAGCTCCACACCGGTGGTCTTCGCGTTGCAGCCGATCGGCCCGCCGTTCACCGACCACATCCACCAGTCGCCGCTCGCCCGCCGGACCACGGCCGGTGAGATGATCTCGTGGTTGGGGGTGGTCACCACCAGCTCGGGCTCGGTCCAGTGCCGGCCTCCGTCGCTGGTGCGGACCAGGTAGATCAGGTTCCGGATGGTCACGGCCCGGTAGTAGAGCCAGAGCTCGTGGGCCTCCGGCACGAAGACCAGATCGGGGTCCGAGAGATACCCGTCGTCGGGGGCTGGTATGACCGGGTTGGGCGCGCCGGGCGGGACGATCCAGTCGACCGCGCTCCAGCTGCCGAAGAGCGACGGCAGCTCGCGGGCCGAGCTGCCGTTGGGGTAGGGGGTGATGGCCAGGTGGCGGGGTACGTGCCAGCCCGGGGTCGCGGCGTAGTCGGGATGGACCACCTGACCCGAGCCCTCGAAGGTGGCGAAATGGAGGCCGAGCCGCTCGCCCGGCTCGAGGGAGGCGGAGGTGGGGACGGCCGCCAACGTGAAGGTCGCCGCGGCGGTCTGGGTCGCGCTCTCGATCGCCGCCGAGGCCGCGGCGTTCCCGGTGGTGGTGCCGAGGCGGAACCGAGCCTCGGCCCGGCCGTCGGCCCGGGTGGTTGCGTCGGCCGACTCGAGGGTGCCGTTGAGCTCCGCCTGCCAGCGAACCGGCACTCCGGGAACCGGGCGGCCCTTGGGGTCCATGGCTTGGACCACCAGCGCGTCGGTCAGGAGCTCACCCGGCTCGCCGATCTGGAAGTCCCCGCCGGCGGCGCTCAGGTGCGGTGGGCCGGGTGGCGGTGGTGGGGCAGTCGGCTCGCGGCCCTGGCAGCCGGCCAAGAGGGCGCCGGCGGCGAGGAGCAGGACCTGGACGACGGGGATACGGAGGCGCAGACCGCCACTCCCGGGACGTAGGTGTCTCAAGAGACTCCCCCTCGGGGGGCAACGTCACCGGGCGGAGCAGGCCGGTCGATCCTGTACGACGATCTGGCAGAGGAGCGGGGATATTCTATATATTCCCCGCCCCCGAGGCTAGGTAGCTCAGTTGGTAGAGCAGCGGACTGAAAATCCGCGTGTCGGCGGTTCGATTCCGTCCCTAGCCACTTGTCGTACAGACCGTTGATCTGAAACAGCTTAGGCCCATTGGCAGCATCGACCCTGGTCGCCCGACGACCGGGGTCGTGGTTTTTTCGGGACCCTCGCCCATCCCTGGTAGATTGGGGCGCATCCTCCTGCTGGAGCACGCCGGTGGCCCGAGTCGCGGGACGAACCTTCAGTCGTGATGCGGTCGCCCGGGCGGCGTGGCGGGTGATCCGGCGGGACGGCCTCCAAGGTGCCACGCTCCGCGCGGTAGCCGCCGAGCTCGGGGCGACGCTCCGGGTAGTGACGTACTATTTCCGCGACAAGGAAGACCTGATCCTCTTCGGCGGGACCCGCTTCGCCGAACGGCTGATCGCCTCGATCGACGAGCACGTGGCTCCGAAGCGGGGGCGGCGCCGGCTGGTGGCCCTGCTCGACACCATGGTGCCCCTCGAGGAGTCGAGCGAGGTCGGCTGGCGGATCTGGCTGGCCTACCTCGAAGCCGCCGCCCAGAACGAGCGGCTCCGCCGGTCGATGCAGAGCCGCCTGAGCGAGATCCGAGGCCGGGTGCTCCAGGAGCTCGAGGCCCTCGCCGCGGCCGGCGAGCTCAGGGACGGCCTCGACCTGGTCGCCGAGACCGACATCCTCATGGCCCTGACCGATGGACTGGGCGTAAGTCACGTCGCCCAACCGAACCGATACGCGCCCACCCGGCAGCGGCGGTTGATCCGAATCCATCTCGCCAAGCTGTTCCGGCCCACCCGACCGTCGACGCGGCGGACGACCGGCGGTCGATTGCGATAATAAGAAACAGTTGATACTTTATTTCGATGCGTACTTCTCTCGCCCTGGCGGGCCTCGTCGCCGCCATCGTCTCGCCGATCCGGGCCCAGCGGCCGACCCTGTCGCCCGAGACGATGAAGTACGTCCGGGTCGGCGCGCCGGTCGTGGCGCTGACCCACGTCCGGGTGATCGACGGGACCGGGGCTCCGCCCCGGGAGGATCAGACCGTGGTGGTGTCCGACGGATCGATCGCCTGGGTGGGATCGGCCGGGGCGGCCAGGATCCCGGGCGGCGCCACGGTGCTGGACCTGACTGGCAAGACGGTGATCCCGGGCCTGGTTGGGCTCCACGACCATTCTTTCTACACCACGGCCGGGCGGGTGGTCCAGTCGAGCTACACGTCGCCGCTCCTCTATCTCGCCGCCGGCGTGACCACGATCCGGACCACCGGGGCCAACAGCCCCTATGCCGAGATCAACCTCAAGCGGTCGATCGATGCTGGCGCCTTTCCCGGTCCGCACATGTTCATCACCGGCCCGTACCTGACCGGGCCCGGGTCCGGCCGGGGCAGCACGATGGTGGAGATCACGAGCGAGGACGAGGCCCGTCGGGTGGTGGCGTATTGGGCGGACGAAGGGGTGCAGTGGATCAAGTTCTACACGACCATCAGCCGGGCGGCGATGAAGGCGGCCATCGACGAAGGCCACCGCCGGGGCCTCAAGTTCACCGGGCATCTCTGCTCGGTGTCGTACCGGGAGGCGGTGGCGCTCGGGATCGACGGCCTGGAGCACGGCCTCTTCGCGAATGCCGACTACGATCGGACCCGGACGCCGGATCGCTGCTCGCCGAATCTCATCTCGAGCCTGAGGGGACTCGACCTGACGAGCGAGCCGGTCCAGGCGACCTTCCGGGACCTGATCTCGCACGGCGTCACCCTGACCTCCACCCTCGCGGTGATCGAGCTCTACCTTCCCGATCGGCCCCCGCTGGATCAGCGGGTGCTCGACGCGCTCTCCCCCGAGGCGCGGGAAGAGTACCTGGCCGCGCGGGCTGCCCTGGCGGCGAAGCCGGAGTCCGGCCTGCCGCCGTCGCTGTTCGACACCGGGCGCCGGTACGAGCAGGCCTTCGTGAAGGCGGGCGGGAACCTCGCCGCCGGGGTCGATCCCACCGGGAGCGGCGGGGCCTTGTTCGGATTCGGCGATCAGCGGAACCTCGAGCTGCTGGTGGAAGGCGGCTTCTCGGTGGTGGAGGCGATCCGGATCGCGACCGCCAACGGCGCGCGGGCCCTGGGCATCCTGGACCGGACCGGTACCGTCGAGGCCGGGAAGGCCGCCGACCTCGTCGTGATCGACGGGAACCCGGCCGTCCGGATCGGGGACATCCGGAAGGTGGAGCTGGTTCTGAAGGATGGTTGGGGGTTCGATTCGCCGGCGCTGATCGCGGCGGCCAAAGGCCAAGTCGGGATCCGTTGAACGCCTGAGCGCCGCATCGGGCGGCCGAGGGGGACACCGTGCGAGTTCGGATCTTCTTCCTGACGACGTTCGTGATCACCTGGGGGTGCTGGTGGTCGCTCGCCTGGCTCACCGGCCGGGGCGCGATGAGCTACGGCCAGCCCCTCTTCATGACATTCTATCTCTTGGGCGGGTTCGGGCCGACCATCGCGGCCTACGTGGCGGTGATCGCGACCCGGGCCGAGGCACCGCTCTCGGAGTACCACCGGCGGCTCTTCCGGTGGCGGGTGAACCCGGTCTGGTACCTGGTCGCCCTCGGTCTCCCCTTCGCGATTGGCTTCGTGTCGGTCCGGGCCACCATGGCCGTGGAGCCCAGCTTCGCGGACCGGGTCGCGTTCAAGCCGTGGGGCCAGCTGGTGCCGCTCTTCCTGACGATGATCATCGGGGGTGGCCTGGAGGAGCTGGGTTGGCGGGGGGTCGCCCAGCCCGAGCTGGAGCGGCGGATGAGCCGGGCCCGGGCGGCATTGCTGGTTGGCCTGGTCTGGGCGGCGTGGCACCTGCCGCTGTTCTCGATTCCCGGAGTGGGCCAGTACGGGACCAGCTTCGCGGTCTTCGCGGTCGGCGTGGTCGGGCAGGCCTTCCTGCTGGCGTGGCTCTACGCCCGAACGGGGAGCGTCCTTCTCTGTCTGATGATGCACGCCATGACCAACGCGACCGCCGCCATGGGGCTGGTGATTCCCACCGATCTGTTCGGGCCGGCCATGGGCGACGCGCTGCTCAAAGTGGTGCTGGGGGTGGGGCTGGTCTGGATCGATCGTCGGCCGGCCCGGGCCTGACGAGGGGCCGCCCCCGCCGATCGATCCTCCCGATCCGCTTGGCGAACTCGTTCGGCCTAGTCGAGCGGGGTCACGGCGAGGCTCTCGGCCCTTAGGCTACCGCGCGCCGCCGGACCAGGAGGTAGTAGAGGGCCGGCGTCGCCACCAGCGACAAGAGCACCGAGATCGCCAGGGCGCCGATCACCGCGATGGCCAGGGGCCGGAGCATGTCCGCGCCCGAGCCGATGCCCCACGCCAGCGGCAGCATCCCGAGCGCGGCCGCGAAGGAGGTCATCAGCACCGGCCGGAGACGCCGCCGGCCCGACCGGACCAGCGCCTCGGCCAGGTCGAGCCCGTCGGCCCGAAGGTGCTTCACGAAATCGAGCATCAGGATCCCGTTCTTGGCGACGATGCCGACCCCGATGATGGCGCCGAGAAACGAGACCACGTTGAAGGACGTGCCGGTGAGCCAGAGCGCCAGCACCGTCCCGAAGAGGGCCAGGACCGCCCCGAAGACGATCGCCAGGGGCTCGGCGAAGGAACCGAATTCGAGCAGCAGCACGGTGAAGACCAAGGTGATCGCCATCATCAGGACGACGACCAGGTTCCGAAACGACTCCTGCTGCTGCTGATAGAGACCCCCGTACTCGATGGTGCCGGGTGGGATGGACTGGTCGGCGCCCAGCACCTGACGGATCTCCTGCATGGCGCTGCCCATGTCCCGGCCCTCGAGCCGCGCGGTGACCGCCACGTCCTGCCGCCCATCCTCGCGCCGCCGTTCGAGCTGACCGGGCTCCTCCAGTACGTCCACCACCTGGGAGAGCTTGACCAGCGTCCCCTGCGCGGTGCGGATCGGCAGGTTCTCGATGTCGGCGAGCCGGGTGAGCCGGGTGGTGTCGACCTTGACCCGGACGTCGACGATCCGATCCCCCTCCAACACCGACGACGCGGTCTGGCCCAGCATCGCCGTATTCGCCGCGTTGGCGATGTCGTCGGCGGTGAGGCCGAAGCGGCGGGCGTCGAGCGGGCGGGTCCGGAGGCTGATGTCGGGGCCGGTGTAGACCAGTCCGTCGAAGACGTCGACGACTCCGGGCATCTTTTCCAGCCGGGCCGCCACTTCCGGCGCCTTCCGCTCCAGCCAGGTCTGATCGGTGGAGTAGAGCTTGATCTCGATCGGTTGGGGGGCCCACATGAGGTCGCCGATCAGGTCGCCGAGGATTCCGGGAAACTCCCAGTTGGCGCCGGGAAGCTCGGTGTTGAACCGGTGCCGGAGCTCGGAAATGACCTCGTCGGTGGACCGCTTCCGGTCGGACCTGAGCTTGACCAGGAAGTCGCCGGTGTTGGGTTCGGCGATCGCGAGGGCCAGCCGCGCGCCGGTCCGGCGGGAGTAGCTCTCCACCTCCGGGACCGACCGGAGGATCCGCTCCGCCCCGAGCAGCTGGCGGTTGGTTTCCTCCAAGCTGGTGCCGGGCGGGGTGAAGTAGTCGATCACGAACCCGCCCTCGTCCATGGGCGGAAGGAACTCGCTGTCGAGCTGGCGATAGACCACGACGCCGGCGACGAGAATGAGCGCCGAGGCGCCCATGATGCGCCACGGGTGCCGGAGCGCGGGGCGGACCGCGCGCTCGTAGAGGTCGATCACCCGGGTCAGGATCGGTCCGGCCTGCTCGGTCGGCTCCCCGGCCGGGGCGCCTCGCCGGGGGCGGATGAGCCAGGCCGCGAGCGAGGGGGTGAGGGTCACCGCCAACACCAGTGAGGTGAGCAGCGACACCACCATGGTGAGCGCCAGGGCCCGGAAAAACACACCGGTGATCCCCGAGAGAAACGCCAGCGGGATGAAGACCACCACTGGGGTCAGGGTCGACCCGACCAGCGGGCGGAAGATCTCGCCGATGCCCTGTTCGACCGCCTCCTCCCGGCTCCCGCCTCCGGCGCTCCGGGTGTGAATCGCCTCGACCACGACGATGGCGTCGTCGATCACCAGGCCGATGGCGGCCGCGATCCCGCCGAGCGTCATCAGGTTGAAGGTGAGTCCGGTGAGCTTCATCGCGACCAGAGTGATCAGCACCGTGACCGGGATGACCATGGTCGCGACCAGGGTGGTGCTCCAGCTCTTGAGGAACGAGTAGAGGATCAGCACCGACAGCACCAGCCCGAAGAGGATCGCTTCCCAGACGCTGTCGACCGATGCCCGGACGATCTCCGACTGGTCGTAGAAGAAGGCGAGCTTCATGTCCGGCGGAAGCTCTTGCCGGAGCTCGGTGATCTGGGCCCGGAGCGCGTTCGCGATGTTCAGCGTGCTGCCGTCGGGCTGGCTCCGGACGTTGAGCAGGACGGCGTTGTGCCCGTCGGCCGTGACCACGTTGAAGACCGGCTCCGGTCCCCGCCGCACGGTGGCGAAATCGCGGATCCGGACCGGGTGGCCGCCCGCGGAAGTGACGACGAAGTCCTCGAGATCCCGGATGGAGTGGACCCGTCCATCCACCACGGTCAGGTAGAGGGTGTGGTTCTCCTGATGCATCCCGGCCGGGGCCACCAGGTTGTTGGCGTCGAGCGCGGCGGTCACGTCGCTCAGGCTCAGGTGGGCCGCCGAGAGCCGGAGGGGGTCGACGACGACGTGGTATTCGGGGGCCCGGCCGCCCACCAGATCCACCCGGGCCACGCCCGGGATCTGGAGGAAGCGGAGCTTCAGGTTGTAGCGGGCCGTCTCCCAGAGCTCGGTGATGTCCCGGGTATCGCTGGTGAGGCTGACGCCGACGATCGGAAACGCGGCGAAGGTGAGCCGATAGACGGTCGTGGTCGCGCTGGCGGGCAGGGTGCTCCGGATTTGGCCCAGTCGGCTCAGGACATAGAGCTCCGACTGGATCATGTCGACGTTCCAGGTGAAGAACACGTTGATCTCGGCCGAGCCGCGACCGGTGGCGGACTTCACCGTGGTGACGCCGCGGATGTCCTTCATCGCCTCTTCGATCGGGCGGGTGATCCGGGCCATCATCTCGTCGCCCGGCATGACCCCATTGTCGACCAGGATCACGACCCGGGGAAAGTCGGTCTGCGGGAAGACCGACGACGCGACCGAGAACGCCGCGTAGCCGCCGGCCAGGCAAAGCGCGGCGCAGATGAAGACGATCGAGAGCGACGAGCGGGTCGCGAAGCGTCCGATCACCGGTCTACCGCTCCACCAGGTGGATCTTGGTCGTCTCCGGAAGGCTGTAGGCCTCGTCGGTGACGATCGAGGTGCCCGGCTCGAGTCCCGGTCCGGCAACCTCCACCCGGCCGCCGTCCCGGATCCCGACGGTCACCATGGTTCGCGTCGCGGAGTCGCCCCGGGCCACCATGACCCAGCTGCCGGTCCCGGCCTGGGTCACCAGCGCCACGTCCGGCACGACCAGCACGTCGGGGTGTTCGGCCGCCACGATCCGGAGATCGGTGAACTGCCCCGACGCGAGTCTCGCGTTGGCCGGGACCGAGACGTAGACCCGGGCGGTGCCGGTCGACGGGTCCACGTCCTTGCCGAGGATGATCAACCGGCCTCGGGGCGCGGCGCTGTCCGCGCCGATCAGCACCGGGTTACCGACCTTCAGTCCCTCGACCTCGCCGGCCGGGACGTCGGCGGCCACGACCAGCCGGTTCAGGTCGACGATGGTCGCCAGGACCGTATTCGCGTCGACCGCTTGTCCCACCCGGGCCTTGACCTGGCCGATCGTGCCCGAGACCGGCGCCGTGATCTCGAGGTAGGCGAGCTGGGTCCGGGCGGTCGCCAGGTTGCTCCGGGCGTCGTCGAGCCGCTGCTTCGCCTCCTGAAAGACGCGCTGCGAGGTTCCGTCGCCGGGGAGGAGGGCCTGCTGACGCTGAAAGGCCTGGTCGGCGAAGTCCACTTCCTGCTGGGCCCGCTCGACCGCCACTTTCGCCATCCGGCTGTCGAGCCGGAAGAGCACCGTCCCGGCGGCGACCCGCCGCCCCTCGACGGCGTCGATCTCGGCCAGGACGCCCGAGGTGAACGGCGACAGCTCGGCGCCGGCCGCCGGCCCCCCGTCGTGGGCCGGCTCCGGTTGCACGTATCCGTAGGCCGTGACATAGCGCCGCACGGTCGCCCGCTCGAGCGGCGCCACGTGCACCGCGACGTCGGTAACGATCTCGGCTTCGGTCGGGCCGCCGCCCCGGCGCCAGAGGACGATCAGCACCACCACGGCCAAGGCGGCGGCGGCCAGGATCAGATTTCGCCTCGTCATCGCTCATCTCGGCTGGTGTCGGGTTCGGTCGCCCGGGTGGGGGCCTCGAGCGTCCAGGGCTCCAGGTCGAGGGGGCTCTGCATCGCATCCTCCAGCTGGCCTACCGCCTCCTGCGCCTTGGAGATGGCGTCGAGCCGGGCGAGCGCGGAGGTGACCAGCTCGCTCTGGACGCCGAGGAGCTCGAGCCGCGAACTCTCCCCGACGGTGTACGATCGCTGGGCGAGGCGCTCCTGGTCGGTCAGGCTCGAGGTCAGTGAAGCGGCGTTGTCGACCTGGGCCAGCGCCGCCTGCGATGCGGCCAGGGCGCCCTCGAGCTCGGCCAGCACCCGCGACTGGAGCGACAGGAAGCGCGCGGCGGCTTCCTCGCGGCGGGCCCGGGCTTCGGCGATGGGGCCCTGATTGCGGTTGAGGAACGGCAGTGGGAACGAGAGCGACAGGGTCCACTTGGAGTCGGTCTGGTCCAACTGGTAGCCGGGACCGAGCACGAGGTCGGGATACTGCTTCCGGATCTCGAGCTGGAGCGCGGCCTGGGCCGCTTCGTACTCCGCCAGTGACGCCCGGACGTCGGACCGGTTCACCAGCGCCTGGCGGCGAATCTCCAGCGGCGGGCGGGGCACCGGGATGCTGTCCAGGCGCTCGAAGGACCACGCCAGGCTGTCGAGCGCCGCCGGGGGGACACCCACCGCGGTGGCGAGCGCGCTCCGGGCTCGGGCCTGCCGCTGGGCCGCGTCGAGGCCGGCGAGCCGGCTGTTGGCCAGGGCCACCCGGGCCTGGGTCACCGCGTAGGGCGACACCTCACCCACCCGGGCCTGGGTCTCGAGCAGGCGGACGATCTCGGTCTGGAGCTGGACCTGCCGGGTCAGGAGCGAGTCCGATTGCCGGGCGACATAGAGCTCCAGAAACGCCTGGCGCACCTGGCTTCTGACCTGCCAGGCCGCGGTGAGGATGTTGAGCCGGGCCGCCTCGGAGCGCTGCCGAGCCTCCTTGACCCGGATGCCGCGCTTGCCCGCGATGCCCAGCGGCAGCTCGAGCGCCACCTCGGGGATCCAGGGGCTGATCTGGTTGGAGTTGGTGGTGGCGTTGTAGCCGGCCTTGGCGGTGACGTTCGGGTTGGTGCGGCCGCCGGCGGTGAGCACCCCACCCCGGGCCACCGCCCACTGGGCCCGAGCGACGTCGAGATCGGGGTTGTAGAAAAAGGCGGCGAGGGTCAGGGTGCGGAGATCCCAGCGGGAGAGGGGCCACTGGCCGGCCTCCCGCCGAGCCTGGAGAAAGGCACCCAGCTCGGCGGCATCGAGTCGGCGGGCCTCGAAGTGTTCCAGGCTCTGGGCCGGGGCGATGGGTCGGGGGTGATAGGTCGCGCACCCGGTCACCAGCACCACGGCCAGCGCGGGCGCCAGGAGGTGGCGCCCGCGGCGGGCGAGCTCGGCGGGTTGTCTCGACTCCGTCATCTCCGGTCCTGGGCGCGAGCGTGCCGGCGATCGCCTCGGGCGGCCCGGACGGGCACGACCACGGCGGGTCAAGGGATAGAGGGCCCGGATGACGGGAACATGACGACCTCGGTCGGGGTCACATCGTGCGGGACGCGGCAGCGCCGACCCTAGCGACCCCTCCGTTCACCACTCGATGAGCCCGCAATGGTACCGGCCGAGACCACGATGACTGGCTCGGTAGCAGTGTGAATCGCGGCCTCCACCTGCCTCGATTCCAGGTTCGGCACCGACCGTTCGGATTCGGGACGCTCGACCAGTCCCGGTAGCCGCCCCCGTTTCCCTAACTCCTTCGGAGACAACACACTAGTAAGACTACCTCGATGGCACGCGACTGGCAATTCAGGGCTCCAATCCTTGAACCGCCGAGTCACGTCATGGCCCTCGGACACGAGCTCCGCCACGCCGTTCGATCCTTGATCCGGAGCCCCGCCTACACCGTGGTGGCGCTCACCACGCTCGCCCTTGGTATCGGAGCGACCACGGTCATCGTCAGCGCGGTTCGGGCGGTGCTGCTTCGTCCGCTGCCCTTTGCCGAGCCGGATCGCCTGGTCCAAGTGCTCACCGGCTACCACGGGCACTTCGATCCGTCGCAGTCGCCGCCCAATTTCGTCGACCTCCGGGCCCAGAACACCACCCTCGCCGACCTGGTTGCCTACTACGAAAATTCGTATGCGCTGACCGGTGACGGCGAGCCCGAGCAGGTCTCCGCTGCCATCGTCACCGGTGGATTCTTCGACCTCCTCGGGGTCCGAGCCAGCCACGGGAGAGCGTTGACCAAGGCCGACGACCGCGAGGGCGCCGGGCCCGCGGTGGTCCTCGGGTACGGACTCTGGCAGCGACGGTTCGGCGGTCACGACTCCGCGATCGGCCGAACCATTACGCTCGACGGCACCGCCTATCAGATCGTCGGGGTCATGCCCCGAGGCTTCGACTTCCCCCATGGCGCCCAGCTCTGGTCGCCGCTGGTCTTCAGCGCGCACGACCTCGAGACCCAGCGTGGTGCCAAATACCTGAATCTCATCGGCCGACTCCGACCGGGCGTGGACCTGGCCCAGGCGCGGGCCGACCTGGACCGGCTCGGCCACCGTCTCGCGACCGACCATCCCCAGGTCAACACCGATATCACCCTCACCGCGGAAGGCCTGCACGACGCCATGGTGGGTGACGTAGGCCGGCCACTGCTGGTGACCCTTGGTGCGGTGGCGCTGCTCCTGCTGGTGGCCGGCGTCAATGTGGCGGGACTGCTCCTGGTTCGGGGTCTCCGCCGGCGCCGGGAGCTGACCGTGCGCGCGGCCCTCGGTGCAAGCCGCGGCGCCCTGGTCCGGTCGCTGCTGGTCGAGAGCTTGCTCCTGTCGATGGCGGGCGGGGCCCTCGGCGTGGTGCTGGCCCTCTGGGGGACCCGGATCGTTGCCCATCTCGGGGTGGGCGGGATTCCGTTCCTCGAACTGACCCGAGTCGACGGACCGGTGCTTGCCTTCACGGTGGGGCTCTCGCTGGCCATCGGTGCCCTGTTCGGAGCGTTGCCCGCCTGGCAGAGTGCCCGCGCCGGTGAGATCGGCTTGGGGCTCCGCGACGACGCGGCCGGCACGACGGCCGGCGCTGGCCGGCAGCGAACCCGTGATCTCCTGGTGGTCTCGGAGCTGGCGCTCGCCTCGGCGCTGCTGGTCGGAGCGGGCCTCGTCGGCCGAAGCCTCTACCGTTTGACCCAGGTGGATCTCGGCTTCGAGCCTTCGGGCGCGCTCACCTTTCAAGTGAACCTCCCGGCGATGGCCTACGACACGCCCGAGAAGCGGGCCCAGTTCTTCGCTTCGGCGCTCGATCGGCTCCAGGCCCTGCCGGGGGTCGTCGCGGCCGGCGAGGGCTTCGGGCTGCCGCTTTCAGGGACCGATTACGTGATCTCCGGCCACGACCTCGACGGACGACTCCTCGCCGACCGGGAACAGGCTCGGTTCAGCGTCCAGCTTCGGGTTGCATCGCCGGGTTACTTTGCCGCGCTGGGCTCCCGCTTGGTCGAGGGTCGAGACTTCGGGACCACGGATCGCTTCGGGGCGCCGCCAGTCCTCGTGGTGAACGAGGCGGCGGCCAGGCTCCTCTGGCCGGGTCAGAGCCCGCTTGGGCATCACCTTGTGCTCGGCACGGGGATGGGGCAAAACCGGGGACGCGTCGGTGGCGAGGTGGTCGGTGTCGTGGCCGACCTGCACGATCTGAGCCCGGCGGCGCCACCTCGGCCGATGGTGTTCCTGGCGCATCACCAGTGGCCGATCGAGTCGATGTCGTTCGTGCTGCGCGGCGGCTCGAACCCCCCGGCGTTCGGGCCGGCCCGCGCGGCGCTCCGCGAGCTCGATCCCAACCTCCCGATCGATCAGGTGCGGACGCTCCGTGAGCTGGATGCCTCCGCGTTGGCGCAGCCCCGGTTCTTCGCACTCCTGTTGGGTCTTTTCGCCATGGTGGCGCTGACCTTGGCGTCGGTGGGCGTCTACGGGGTGGTTTCCCAGAGCGTCTCGGCCCGGACCCGCGAGCTTGGGATCCGGCTGGCGCTCGGGGCCGAGAGCCAGGCGATCGCCGCCGCCGTGATCCGGCGGGCGCTGATCCTGGCAGCGGTCGGGGCGGGAGCTGGACTCACGGTGGGCCTGCTCGGGGCACGGACCTTCGGGCAACTGCTCTTCGAGGTCGCCCCGACCGATGTCGCAGCGTACGCGGCGGCCGCTTTGCTGCTCGCCCTGGTGGCCACCGTGGCGAGCTGGCTTCCGGCGCGGCGGGCGGCCCGTGTCGATCCGGTCCGAGTGCTCCGCGAGGAGTAGCCCTGACCCGGCGGACGGGTCGAACCCACCAGCTCGACCGCATGCTGCTTCGAGGCGCCCGGAGCCGGCCCGCGCTACATCGACCGATAGGCCTGAAACAAGGCCGGCAGTGCCCCGATCAGCCACACCAGCACGGCGCCCAACGCCGCCTGGCCGGTGGTCCGCTTGCCGATGACCTTGAACCCCACCGCGATCAGCACGGTGATCCAGATGGTGAAGAGGTCGATCCGTCCGAGGAGCGCCAGGACCAGGGGGTTCGTCTGGTCGGCCGGGAGGAACCGGCCCACGCCGAGACTCACGCTGAACCGCGAGGTGATCGACCGCTCGTCCATGAAGGTCGCCTGGACCGCATTGACCAGGGATTCGAGCAGCCGCGGAAACATCGCGAAGGTCGCGATGGTGGCGCCCTGGGCGTAGCGCATCGGGGCGCCCAGCACCCGGCCGATCATCCACACGACGGCGCCGAGCACGAGGGCGGCGATCGGCGCCAGGATGATGATGACCACCCCGCCGAACGTCTCCGCCATGTGCTTGCCCCCGGCGAGCTGATCGGCCGTGAGGTTGGGGTTGGCCTTCATCATCGTCGGGATCGCCCGCTGCCATTCCGCGTCGAAGACCGGCGCCATGAACGAGCGGGTGGCGAAGTAGAGGGCCGTGGCCGCGATGAAGAAAACCAGGAGGGCCAGTCCGAAATCTCCGCCCGCGCGCCGCCGGAAGAGCTCGGCGGGCGAGAAGAAGACGTCGATGTAGTCCTCCCAGCGCGAGGCCTTGGTCTCGCCGGCCGGTCCGCTCGGTTGGGTCATGACAGGGCTCCTGTGAGGTAAGCGGTCTGCCCGGGCGCTCGAACGTTGGGCTTCCGGTTTGGTCGAACATCGGTCGCTGGAGGCGTATGGGCAAGCCGGGGCCCGGCTGACGAAACCGGATCGGGCCGCCTATGTTGCTTCCTCTTCTCCCCTTACTCCCACTCCGCCGGGCTCGCCATGGTCATCCGCCTGCTCAACGCCGACGCCGTTCGCACCTTGCTGCCCATGGGTCGGTGCATCGATCTCATGCGCCAGGCCATGACGCTGGTGGCCACCGAAGGCGGCACCCTCCAGCCCATCCGCCAGGCGCTCTGGCGCCCCGACCGCCGCGGGCTGATGAGCCTGATGCCCGGCTACGTGGCGGACCCCGAGGCGCTCGGGGTCAAGGTGGTCACCGTCTTTCCCGGGAACTTCGGCACCGGTCTCGGATCCCATCAGGGTCTGGTGCTCCTCTTCGATCCCGAGAACGGCTCGCCGATGGCGATCCTCGACGGCCGGGAAATCACCGCGATCCGGACCGCGGCCTCGACCGCCGCGGCCACCGACGTGCTGGCCCCGGCCACGGTGCGGACCCTCGGCATCTTCGGCTACGGCGAGCAGGCGCACACCCACCTGGAGGCGGTGCCGCACGTCCGGCGCTTCGAGCGAGCCCTGGTATGGGGCCGAGACCTCGACAAGGCGCGGGCCTTCGCCGCCGCCGAATCGGCCCACCACGACTTTCCGGTCGATGCCGTGGCCACGCCGGCCGAGGCGGCCGCCGCCGACGTACTCTGCACCACGACCGCGGCGTCGGAGCCCTTCTTCGAGGCCCGCTGGCTCCGGCCCGGTCACCACCTCAACGTGGTGGGCTCGAGCATCCCGACCACGTCGGAGATCGACGTCGAGACCGTGGCGCGCTCGCGACTGTACGTGGATTTCAAGGACAGCGCTCTGGCCCTGGCCGGCGATTTCCGGCGGGCCAAAGAGGCCGGGGCCGTGACCGACGACCACATCGTCGGCTCGATCGGCGACGTGCTGACCGGCAAGGCGGCCGGCCGCACGTCCGACCAGGACATCACCCTCTTCAAGTCGCTCGGGATGGTGGCCGAGGATCTCGTCTCCGCCGACTACATCTTCCGCGAGGCGGAGCGAGGGAAGGTCGGCCAGCTGGTGGAGTGGTAGCCCAGTCGCCTCAGGCTCCTCCCAGGCCCAGCCAGTCGACGGCCGCCTGCACCTCGCTGGCATACAGTTGATGACCGCCATCGAATTCGCGGTACTCCACCTGGTACCCGAGGCCGCGGAGCTCGGGCACGATCGCCCGACTGGTCGCGTTGATCGGGAGTACGGTGTCGGCGGTGCCGTGCGCCAGGTAGATGGCCGGCGATCCATGTCGGCTCGCGTACCGGACAAATCCGGGCGAGAAGGCCATCAGTCGACCGAAGAAGTCGCCGTTGGTGATGCCCAGCGACAGGGCGTAGGTGCCGCCATCGGAAAAGCCGGCCAGGATCAGCCCTGCCGGGTCGACCGCCAGCCGCTCGAAGGTCCGGGTCAGAGCCCGGTCCAGGAAGCCCACGTCGTCACCGAAACTTCCCTTGTCGATCAGATCCCAGGTGGACTGACGAGAGTCCGGTGCCAGCACGGCAAAGCCGCCCGCCTCCGCGTAGGGGCCGAGGGCGTCGGCGGTGGCGCCGCCGTTCCCACCGGCACCGTGGCAGAACACCAGGAGCGGGATGGGGTGGTCCGCCCGGTAGCTGGCGGGGACGTACCAGGCGCCGTCGCGGTCGTTCTCGAGCCCCAGGGCCGAGAGGCCCAGCTTGGCACTCTGCGTGGGGGTACCGGGCCGGGCGTCGATCCGCCCGTCGCCGTGGCCCGGACCGAAGATGCAGCCGGTGCCAAGACCGGTGAGCACCGCCGCCGCGGTCGCGCCGACGAACTGCCGTCGACTGAGGCCTGGTCCGACTCGAGCGGGCTCGGCCTGGTCGTCGACGCCGGTCTGGGTCATGACGGACCTTGGGGTTGGGAAGGGTCGGGGTCGATCTCCATGACCTTACGGCAGTCACCAGAGCAGGGATTCCCGGTCGGGTCGCCACTTGGCCCGGGCGGCGGAGCCACCGGCGCGAGACCACCTCGGACGCGCCCCACCTAGATTCCGAGCCATGACCAAGATCGCCTATCTCGGAACCGGCCTCCTGGGCGCGGCCTTCGTCGAAGCCGCCCTGAAGCGAGGAGACCAGGTGACCGTCTGGAACCGGACCGCCGCGAAGGCGGCGGCCCTGGCCCCCCTCGGCGCTGCCGTCGCCCCCACTCCCGCCGATGCCGTGCGCGGCGCCGATCGGGTCCATCTGGTGCTCAAGGACGACGCGGTGGTCGAGGAGATCGTCGGCCAGCTCCGCCCCGGCCTGGAGAAGGACGCCATCGTCGTGGACCACACTACCACCCAGCCGGAGCTCACGGCCGAGCGGGCCCCGCGGCTCAACGCGGCCGGGGTGCGATACCTCCACTGCCCCGTGTTCATCGGCCCCGCGGCGGCTCGCCAATCGAAGGGGATCATCCTGGCCTCGGGGCCCCAGGCGCTGTTCGACCAGGTGGAGCCGGCGCTCGCCCAGCAAGCCTCGCGGGTGATCTTTCTCGGCGAGCGGCCCGACCTGGCCGCGGTCTACAAGATCTCGGGCAACGCCTTCATCATCGGGATCACCGCCCTCCTGGCCGACGTATTCCAGATCGCCAACGGCGCGGAGGTGCCGCCGGCCGACATGCTCAGCTTGTTCGACTTCTTCAATCCGATGGCGATTCTGTCGGGGCGAGCCAAGAGCCTCGCGTCGGGCGACTTCTCGCCCAGCTTCGAGCTGACGATGGCGCGGAAAGACGTGCGGCTGATGCTCGAGACCGCCGGTGACCGGACGATGATGGTGCTGCCGGGAATCGCGGCCCGGATGGACGAGCTGATCGCGGCGGGCGACGGAGCGCTCGACCTGGCGGTGATCGGGCGGGACGCGGTCGCCTGAGGCGCCGTCACTCCTCGCGGAGGGTGCCCATCGGGCTCCGGCGAAGCACCCGCCAGACCGGCACCACGATCGCGACGAAGGCGGCGACGGCGACGACCATCGGGGCGACGCCGAGGGCCACCGGGTCGCCGGCCTGGACCCCGGGCACCGCGATGCCGGCACCGATCGTGAACCCGGCGCCCAGCGCGAGGCCGATCACGGTCCCGACGACCGGGGCGAGCCCGATCTGTCGCATCATCATCCCGACGATCCGCCACCGGGTCGCGCCGAGCGCCAGCCGGATCCCGATTTCCCGGTTCCGTCGGGTCGCCGCGAAGGCGGTGATCCCGGCGACGCCGATGACGGCCAGCAGGAGACCGAAGAGCCCCATCGCCCCGGCGCCAAGGGCGGCGATCCGCTGGGGCATCGAGAACACGGCGAGCGACTCGGTCAGGGGGCGAATCGCGGGGACGGGAAGGTTCGGATCCAGCTCGTGCACCACCCCGCGAAGCCCGGCGACCACCCCCGACTCGGCTCCGGGCGCCACCTTGAGGTGGATGGTCTGCTCGGCGTTGTACCACTGCCGGGCGGCCACGTAGTAGAAGTTGGTGACCGGCCGGCCGAATCCCTGGGAGCGAACGTCGTCGGCCACGCCGACCACCTCGAAGGAGTGCGCGAACGGTCCGCTCCCGATGTCGAACCGGCGCCCGACCGGGTCCTGGCCCGGCCAGAGCCGCGCCGCCATGGTCCGGTTCACGATCGCGACCAGCGGTGAGCCCTCGACGTCCGTCCGGTCGAAGTCCCGGCCTTCCAGCAATCTGATTCCGAGCGTGGCGAAGTATCCGGGCGACACCCGGTTGAGGTAGGCCTCATATCCCGCCTCGCCCGGCGGGGGCTCGAGGCCCGGGACGGTGATCGTCCCGAACGAGGAGCGGCCGCCCAACGGCAGCTTCGCGGCGGTGGCGGCAGCGGTAACTCCGGGCAGCCGCCGGGCGCGATCCACCAGGGCCTGGTAGAAGGTCTCGCCCGCCGCGGGGTTGGTTCCGTCGAGCGTCAAGTCGAACGACCCGACCCAGACGCCCTCCATCGACCACCCGACGCCCGCCAGCTCGGATCGCGACAGCGCCCGGACGAACAACCCGGCGGCGACCAGCAGCAGGGTGGTGACCGCGACCTGCCCGCCCACCAGCGTGGCGCGAAGCCGGTTCTTCCCGACCGATGGGGTCGCGCTCCCGACCTTGAGCGCGGCCAGCAGGGGGAACCGTCCCGCCCGGATCGCGGGCGCCAGGCTGAACAGGGCGCCCCCGCCGAGACACCCGATCAGGGCCAGCATGAGGACCCGAAGGTCTACGGGGAAGTCGAGGTCGAGCCGACCGGGGACGGGCAGGGGCAGCCGGAGTCCCCGGGCCAGACCCGGTGGTCGATCCCGCGATCAGGACCCCGACCACTCCGGCCAGGAGGAAGACCAGCACCGATTCGGCCACGACTTGACGGCCCAGACGACCGGGGCTGGCGCCCAAGGCGCGCCGAATCGCCAGCTCCCGCTCCTGTTCGGCCGCGTGCGCCAGCAACATTGTGGTCAGGTTGATCCCGCCCATCACGACCGCCAGGACGACCAGCACCAGCAGCACCGCCAGGAACGCCTGGGCCGGGCCTCGAACGACGGCCGGAAGCGGCCCCCACGGCGAGAGCTCCGGCGTAAACCGGGCGTCGGCCGGCTCGCCCGCGTCGGCGAGCAGCCGGTCTCCGGCCGCCGCCAGGATCGGCTCCGCCCGCGGGATCGTCATGCCCGGCGCGAGGCGGCCCACCGCCTCCAGGCCCGCGTTCGCGACCCGACGGAGCCCCGCCGGGGTCGGGAGTCCGCCAATCGGAAGACCCAGCGGCAGGAACACGTCGACCAGGAGCCCCACTCGGTGGCCGGCGAAGCCCGGTGGCAGAACGCCGACCACCTGCACCGGCGTGCCGTTGACTCGAATGGTGCGGCCCAACGCCGCCGCGCCGCCCAGATACCGCTCGGCGAAGAAATCGCTCACCACGGCCACCGGCGCGACGGAGGGGAAGTCGGCCTCACCTGCGGCGAACGTCCGCCCCCGGCTCGCGCTGACCCCGAACAGCGAGAAGTAGTTTCCGGTGACGGCCAGACCGCCGGCGGGGATCGGCTGCTCGTCCGCGACCACGGAGGCGGAGACCTGCGCGAAGGCCGCGACCTCCTCGAGGGCGCCTCGCTCCCGGCGCAACCGCTCCACCATCGGGAAGCTCAGGTCGAAGAGCTCCCGTCCTGCCGCTCGCCGATCTCGACCAGGCGGTCGGTCCGGGTGATCCCGGGCACGGCGCGGAGCAACACGCCGTTGGCGACGCTGAGGACGGTGGTGCCGGCGCCGATCGCGAGCCCGAGGCTGGCGACGGCGGCGGCGGTGAAGGCCGGGCGACGGAGCAGGGAGCGGGCGGCCGCGCGAAGGTCGAGCCACAGACTCTCGATCATCGGATTCGTCGGGGATGGGAGCTTTCCCTACGACCGGGCTCCGGATGAGTTTCGGTCTCGTCGGTGCGGCGCCCCTTGCTCGGGCAGCGCCTCAAGGACAGAATGCCCGACCGGGTCCCCCTGGAGACCCGGAGCCAGAACCAGCGAGGTGCCATGCCGGACCGAACCCGCCTCTCCGCCGTGATCACCGCCCTTCGCCGCGATCCGGACACGCCGACGCTCGAGGAGCACACGGTCCACGGGCTGCCGGTGCTGGTACACAACGCCCGGCCCGACATCCGGACCGAGGCCGCCCTCGCCCGGCTCGACCAGGCGCTTGCCCTGATCGAGCAGCACACGCCGGAGCGCTTTGCCGATCTTCGCGAGGCCTTCACTGCCATCCTGGTCCGGCGGTATGCGTGCCGGGCGGCGTACTATCCCGATCTCGGCGTCTGCCTGATCGAGCTGACCTTCCTGGTCCATCCCGACATCACGTCCGCGCAGGTCGGGGCGTCGATCGTCCACGAGGCGGTGCATGCCAAGCTGGGCGCGGCCGGAATCCGCGAGGGGACCAAGGTCGCCGCGGCGGAGGAGGAGCGGCGGTGTCGGGAGGCGGAGGTCGAGTTCGGGCTCAAGGTGCCGGACGGAGCGGCGGTCGTCGAGCGGGCTCGGGCCGCGCTGGCCCTCGCCGACGAGGAGGTGGCGCCGACCATCGACTGGGATCTCGCCCGCCGGCGGGTGGAAGACGTCGACCGGCGAGGCCGCTCGGACGCCTGACCCGTCGCGAACGGCGCTACTTCCGGAACACCACCCGGCCGCTCTGCGCCACCACCTGGACCTTGCGAACGTCCTTGAGGTTGGCGAGCGGGTCGCCGTCTACCAGGACGTAATCGTCCATCTCATCGGCGAGCTTGCCATCGTCGGCCGAACGCAGCGCCCGAGCGGGTAACACCCCCCGCCCCACCTTCACGGCCCAAAGCCATAGATTGCCTAGGGCATAGACAATCTATACCTTAGAGCATGACCTCGACCGCCCGCCGCGACCTGATCCCCGGCACCCTCGACATGCTGATCCTCAACACCCTCACCGTGCAGGCGATGCACGGCTACGGGATCGCCCAGCACATCCGCCGGGTGTCCGGCGACGTGATCAAGGTGGAAGAGGGCTCCCTCTACCCGGCCCTCCAGCGGATGCGCCAGAAGGGCTGGCTCAAGGCGGAGTGGGGGACCACCTCGAACCATCAGCGGGCTCGCTACTACACCCTCACCGCCAAGGGCCGGCGCCACCTGGGCGACCAGGTGTCCGGCTTCGACGAGCTGGTGGCCGCCATCCGCCGGGTGATCAAGCCCGCCTGAGGCGACCAGCGACGAGGATCATCATGCGCGAGTGGCTGACCCGACTCTGGGACTGGATCCGGCGGGACCGGTTGGACCGGGAGCTCCGGGACGAGCTGGCCTTCCACGCCGAGCGGCTCGAGCGGGACGCCCGGGCCGAGGGCGCCACGACGGTCGAGGCCCAGCAGGCAGCCCGCCGGCGGCTCGGCAACGTGACCCGGGCCCGGGAGGAGGCTCGCGACCGCTGGTCCTGGCCCTGGCTCGACCACCTCTTGCAGGACGTCCGGTACGCCTTCCGCGGTCTGGGCCGGTCGCCCGGGTTCACTCTGACCGTCGCCCTCACCTTGGGGCTCGGGATCGGCGCCAATGCCGCGATGTTCGGGGTGATCGACCGGCTGATGTTCCGGCCGTTTCCCTACCTGCACGATCCCGGCGCCGTGAACCGGGTGTACCTCCAGCGGACCGAACGCGGCGGCGAGGTGACGAGCGGCGACGGCTTCGAGTACACCCGCTATCTCGATCTCCGCCGCTGGACGACCAAGTTCAGCCAGCTCGCCGCCTTCGCCGACCGGCACCTCGCGGTCGGGTCCGGCGACGCCGCGGCCGAGCGCCCGGTGATGGCGGTGAGCGGGAGCTTCTTCGACTTCTTCGACGCCAAGCCGGCTCTGGGCCGGTTCTTCGGCCCGGCCGACGATTCGTTGCCGGCCGGCTCCCCGGTCGCCGTGCTGGGGTACGACTACTGGCAAAGCCAGATGGGCGGCCGGGACGACGTGGTGGGCCGGACGCTCCGGGTCCGCGACATCGCCTGCACGATCGTCGGGGTCGCGCCCCGGGGGTTCGTCGGGGTGTCGGAGGGCGAGCCGCCCGACGTGTTCATCCCAATCACTACCTATGCGGGATCCCAGTCGTTCCGGAACGAGGACGGGACCGACTACTACACCCAGTATCACTGGGGCTGGCTGGCGGTGATGGCCCGGCGTGCGCCCGGGGTAAGCGAGGCGGCCGCCAGTGGCGACCTGACCCAGGCCTACCTCCAGAGCTGGAACGCCGAGAAGGTGCTCGGGCCGTTGCCGCCGGCCGGCACGGCCCACCCGCGCGGAATCGCCGGGCCGCTCAAGAGCGCGGCCGGACCAGGGGCCGGCCTCGAGTCGACCACCTTGCTCTGGGTGGGTGGGGTCGCGCTGATCGTCCTGCTGATCGCCTGCGCCAACGTGACCAACCTGATGCTCGCTCGGATGCTCCGGCGCCGCCGGGAGACCGCCGTCCGGTTGGCCCTCGGCGTGAGCCGCGGGCGGTTACTGGCCCAGGGCCTGACGGAGAGCCTGGTGCTGGCCGGGTTGGGATGTCTCGCCGGGGTGCTGATTGCCCAGTGGGGAGGTGCCGCGCTCCGCCATCTCTTCCTCCGCGACCAGGCGCTCGGCGTAATCGGCGATTCGCGGACCCTGGGTCTGGCGGCGGTCGTCGCGGTGATGGCTGGGCTCGTGACCGGGGTCGGGCCCGCGTTCCTGGCCGGCCGAAGCGGCGACCTGGTCGGCGGACTCAAGGCCGGCGCCCGGGAGGGCGGCGCCCATCGCTCCCGCACCCGCACCGGCCTCCTGATCTTCCAGGGTGCCCTCTCGGTGATCCTCCTGATCGGAGCGGGCCTCTTCGTCCGGAGCCTCGATCACGTCCGGTCCATGCGGCTCGGCTACGATGCCGACCGGGTGCTGATGGTGTCGCCCAACTTCCGGGGCGCCAAGCTGAGCGGCGACGAGACCTGGAGCTTCCAGCAGCGGTTCCTGGAGCGGGCCCAGCGGATCGGGGGCGTGGAGCACGCCGCCCTGGTGAGCAGCGTGCCTTTCTGGAGCACCTCGAGCACCAGCCTCCGGGTCGCGGGCATCGATTCGGTCCGGAAGCTGGGCCGGTTCACGTACCAGACCGCGTCGCCGGATTACTTCGAGACCATGGGCACCCGGATCCTCCGGGGCCGTCCCTTTACGGCCGAGGACCGGGAGGGCACGCCCCTGGTGGCGGTGGTGAGCGAGGCGATGGCCCGGGTCCTCTGGCCGGGCAAGGACGCCATCGGCCAGTGCATGCAGGTCGGCGCCGACACGGTGCCCTGTACCACGGTGGTTGGCATCGCCGAGGACGCCTTCCAAAACAGCCTGACCCACGACGACCGGTTCCGCTATTACCTCCCGATCGCCCAGTACGGGCGCGAGGCCGAGACCCTCCTGCTCCAGACCCGGAACGATCCCGGCCAGCTGGCCGAGCCGGTCCGGAAGGTCCTCCAGGCCGAAATGCCGGGCGACGGGTACGTCACCGTGACCTCCCTGGCCCGGGTGGTCGAGAGCCAACGCCGCGCCTGGCAGGTCGGGGCGACGATGTTCGCGGCGTTCGGGGTGCTGGCCCTGCTCGTGGCCGGGGTCGGGCTCTACGGGCTCATCACCTACGACGTGGCCCAGCGCCGCCACGAGCTCGGGGTTCGCACCGCCCTCGGCGCCCGGGCCGCCGACCTGGTCCGGCTGGTGGTGGGGCAGGGAATCCGGGTCACCGGCGTCGGCATCCTCCTCGGTGTCGGCGCGGCCCTGGCCTTGGCCCGGTCGATCCAGCCGCTCCTCTTCCAGCAGTCGGCGACCGACCCGTGGGTGTACGGTGGGGTGGCTGGTTTGCTCCTGGCCGTGGCGCTGGCGGCGAGCCTGGTGCCCGCCAGGCGGGCCACCGCCGCCGATCCCAACGAGGCGCTCCGAGGCGAGTAGTGGGTCCGGCCGGTATACTCTACCGGAGCCAGCTACCGCCGGAGGGTCAGGTGCCGCGTTCCCGAACCGCCGTCCCCCGTCTCGCCGTCTGCCTGCTCATCCTCGGCTGTTCCTCTCCCCCCGCCGCGCGCCAACCGACGCTCGTCGCCACCGTCGACCAGAGCGGCCCGGTCGGCTACCGTGACCCGCTCGGTGTGGTCGATCCCTCGGGGCGCTGGCTCGTCACGGCCGCGAACGAGGTGCTCCAGGTTCGCCCGCTGGTTGGCAACGGGAGCCCGGTCACGCTGCCCTCCGGCAACGGGCGGATCGTCCACCTGGCCTGGGACGGGCAGGGTCGGCTGGTGACGGATCAGCGGGGCGGCCGACCGCGTTGGTGGCGCTACGATCTCGGGGCGCGAGCCCGGGAGCCGCTCTGGCCCGACGGCGCGCGGCTGGCGGACGGCGATCGCTCGGTTTCCCCGACCGTCTGAACCAGCTCGCCTGGTCGGCCGACGGCCGGGTTGCCGGGACCGAGCTCGGCGACTCGGGCTCGCGGATCTGGGTGGTCGACTCCTCCGGGCGAGGCTCGGTGGTGGCGCGCTCCGGCGCCGAGCTGAGCCATCCGGCCTGGCTCCCGGACGGGCGGCTCGTGTGTCTGGCGCTGGCTGACGATCGGCAGCGGGTTACGCTGCCCTGCGGTGGCGCCCCGGTGCCGGGCCTGGACGATCGCGACGCCTACGGCCCGATCGGCGTCGCGCCCGACGGCCGGACGCTCTATCTGGCGCTGCCCGACTCGAAGGGCTTCCTCGAGACCCGGGCCTGGCGGCTCGGCGCCCCCGCCGGCGACTCGGCCAACGGCCGCGCGCTCGGGTCGTTCGCTCGCGACGCCTACGCGCCGTCGGTCGCGGGCGACGGGTCGGTGCTCTTCAAGGTGCAGGACTACCATACCGAGGTGCTGGTGATGCCCGCGGCGGGCGGCGAGGCCCGGCTCCGCACCGCCTTCCAGGCCGAGACGCCGTCCTGGAACTGGACCGGCGACTCGCTCGGCGTTACCTACGGCACCTGGCGCCGGGTCGTCGACGACTTCCGCTATCCCGACATCGCCCAGGACGCCGGGATCGTGCCCGCCTCGGGTCCGGCGCCCGCCTCGGCGCCCACCACGGTGGTGCAGGCCTCGGTCTCGGAGGACCAGGGACTCACCTGGTCGCCGAACGGCCGCTGGATCGCCTTTCATTCGCACCAGCAGGGCTCGGACGACGTCTGGCTCCGCCCCGCGGGCGCCGCCGCTCCCGCGGTCCGGATCAGCCAGCTGGGCCGGGGGGCCGAGGTGGGCTGGCCCCGATGGTCGCGGGACGGGCGGTGGGTGATCTTCGACGGCGACGGAACCCGCGGCGAACGGGCCCGCTCGTCGCTCTGGATCATCGGGGTGGACCAGGAGAGCGGCCGGGTGACCGTCCCCGCGCACGAGATCTCCCTCGGCGGCCTCGACGACGACCTCACCGCTTCCGAGTGGCTCGGCGGGAGCGATCAGGTCGTCTTCACCGCCTACCGTCCGCCCCGGAGCCACGTCATCTACCGAGTGGCCCGGACCGGCGGCGTGCCGGTCGAGCTCCACGAGTACCAGAGCCCGCAGCACTACGACGGGCTCGGCGTGAGTCCCGACGGCGCCTGGCTGGTCTACCCCGCTCCCGACTCGGCCGGCGTGCTACAGCTCTTCCGGGTCGCGGCCACGGGTCAGGGTCGCCCGGAGCAGCTCACCACGGACTCCACCCGGAAGACCCAACCCGCGGTGTCGCCCGACGGGAAGTCGATCGCCTTCACCCGGTGGCGCTATCGCGCGGCCTTCTACCTCGTGCAGCCCGGCTCCTGAGCCAGGTTCGGGTCGTTGCCGGGCCCTCTCGGGCGCTTGGGGCTCTGCTTCGCCGCCAGCAGCACGTTCGAGAGCCACGTCTGGGTTCGGCTGGAGGCGGCGTCGCCGCCGATCGGAACGGTGGTGATCACGGGGACGAGTCACTGAGGCGGGCCAGCTGACGGTCCTGGGCGCGGGCCAGCAGCAGCTGCGCCGCCAGCGCCCCGATCAGGGCGGTGAACATGTCCCACTGAGTGTCCCAGGGGTCGCCCTGGGTGCCGAGGAAGGCGTCGGCCGCGTGACCGCCGGCGAGCGCGGCGGCCCACTCGAAGAGCTCGTAGCAGGCGCTGAAGGCCAGGCACACCGCCGTCACCAGCACGAAGAGCCACTTCCCCCGGCGGAGCGGCGAGGTCCGGAGCAGGAGCTCCCGGACCAACAGCGCCGGCACGAACCCTTGGGCGAAGTGGCCCAAGCGGTCGTAGTCGTTCCGGGCCAGGCCGAGCGCGTCGCGGACCCAGAAGCCGAGCGGCACCCGAGCGTAGGTGTAGTGCCCGCCGACGATCAGGATCAGCGCGTGGAGGGCCAGGAGCCAGTAGACCAGCGGCGTCAACGGGAACCGGCGCGCCGTGGCGACCAGGATCGGGGCGCCGATCAGGATGGGGAAGACCTCCAGCCACCAGGTGCCGCGCTCGTAGGGGTGAAGCCCCGACCAGATCAGCGCCAGGGTCACGGCGGCCAGCAGGGCGATCGGCAGCCTGGGGTGCGGCTCGGGCATGGCCTTGACGGTACGCCCGTTGCCCTCGGATCGGCAAATCGGCGCCGCCCCGACATCACGCCCGCGGCCCCGCTAGTCCGGCCTACGGTCAGGGCGCCACCCGACGAAACCGCTCCGTCCGGTGCAGGTCGGCACCGGGCCCGCGCGGGACCCAGCCTCGCGACTCCCTGGTCACGGTCAGCACCCCGTCCGTCCCGAGGCGGCCCTGGAGCACGAGGAGCGCCGGAAGCTCCCGGAACCAGGGCAGCCCCCACTCGAGGACGCCGTCGGCCGTGATTTGCACGACGGGATCGTCCTGCTCGAACCGGTCGCCGTTGGGGAAGGGAATCCGGTCGTGCACCACGATCGTGTCGCCCGAGGCCCGGACCTCGATCTCGTGCGGCCGGTCGGCGCCGATCTCCTGCCAGCGGCCCAGGAAAGCCGCCGCTTCCTTTGGGGTGGGCCGATGGCTCGGAATCTCGAGCGGAACCCAGCCGGCCGGTGCCGGAGCGGCGCGCTCCCGGGCCAGGCGGTCGCGGAACTCCCGGCTCTCGGTCGAGGGACCCAAGGTCCGCTCCAGCCGTTCCAGGGCCCGGGCCGCGTCGTCGAAGTAGCGGCCGTCGATCGACATCCGGATCACCTTCGTGAACGCCGCCTCGGGGATCGGCTCGGGGTACCCAATGCGCGCCGCGAGCGAGTCGTAGCGGTCGAGCATCGCGATGGGGTGAGTCCCCGGCCGCCAGTCGGTCGGGAGGAAATCGGCGAACATCGCCCGGAGCCCTTTCATCATCCCGGCGAGGGCCATGCTCTGGTGGGTCTCGCCCTTGACCTCCAGCTCCCGGATCATCGGCGCGTCCCCGCCCCACTTGGTGGTGTCGAGACCGAGGGTCTCGGCGTTGACGGTGACGACCCGCTCGCGCGCGGCCGCCGGCCGGCGGAGCGCCGCGATCGCCTGTTTCAGCTCGTGATGATCGTTCCACCAGACCGACGGCTCCATCACGAGATAGCCCAGGAAGAGCTCCGGCCGCTCCGCCATCGCGTAGAAGGCGAAGAGGCCGCCCAGCGAGTGACCGACCAGCACTCGCATCGGCGCGGTCCGATAGCGCCCCTCCACCCAGGGAATCAGCTCCTCTGCCAGGAAGCCGAGGAACCGCCCGGCGCCGCCGGCGGTGGCCGCTTCCGGCGGCCGCTGGAACCCGGCCGTCGGGGGTGGGGTGTCGTCGCGGGTCCGGTCGACGTTTCGGACGTCCACCACGATGGTCGGCGGGAGCTGCCCCACCGAGGCCAGGAAGGTCGCGGTGGTCGAGGCGATCCCGCCTTCGAATTCGCCGTCGAGGACGAAGAGAACCGGATAGCGACGGCCGCCGCTCCGGGTGTAGTCGGGCGGGAGGGTGACGTCGATGGTCCGCGTCTCTCCCAACACCCGTGACGGCAGCTGGAATGTGCGACCGACTTCGCGGGGGGTGCCGGCGTCGGTCTGGGCGGCAAGGGCGACCGTCCGGGTCAGGGTCGCGGCGGCCAAGAGGAGCGCAAGACGCGGACGGGGCATGATGATCCTCAGCGCGAGCGTCGCGGCGGCAGCGGCGACCGGGGACTCGTGGCCGGCGTGACGGCGACCAGGGAGTCGAACCGGATCTGTTGGACCGGCTCGAGCCGAGCCCGGACGGCGAGCCGGGTGGTGGTGCTCAGCTCCCGTACCTCCGTGACCATCCGGTTCACGGCCGAGTCGGCTCGGCCGCGGGCCGCGTCGAGCAGGCTGTCGATCTCGGCTCGCTGCGGGGGCGAGAGTGCCAGCGGGTCGAGCAGCGACGAGCGATCGCCGAGCAGCGTCATCTCGGGGTCGATCCGCTTGGAGGCCGGCGGACGCGGCCGCCGGCCCAGGGCGTAGCCTGCGGCCCCGCCGATCAGCGCCACCGCGAGAAGCGTCAGAACGGCGAGTCCGGCGGCGCGGGGCCCGGTCGTCCGGCGAGAGCCAGGGTCGGTCATCGGTTGCCTCGCAAGAAGAAAGTCAGCTCCGCGGTCTCCGGCACCCGATCCAGCATCGCCCACTGTCGAGCCGGCCCCTGGGGGAGGATCCACGCCACGAAGGGGTCGGCCCGGGGTTTGGCTGGGCGGGTCATGGCCACGGCCGCCACGGCCGCGGCGGCCGCGAGCAGGCTCGGGATCGCGATCCGCGCCAGCCGATCGACGGTCACCTCCAGGAGCCTTGGGGCGGGCGCCGAGATCCGGGCCAGGACCGCGGTCGTGATTCGGGCCGCGCGGACCTCCGCATCGGCGCCGAGGGAAGCCAGGTCGAGGGACTCGTCGTCTGGGGTCATGCGGTCACTCCTCTCCGTCGCCCATCAGCTGCCGCACCCGCCGTCGTCCGGCGACGAGGTGCTGGCGGCTCATGGCCGCCGAGGTGCCCAGAACCTCCGCGATCTCCGGGTGCGACCAGCCCTCGAGGTCGTGGAGCAGCACCGCCTCCCGCTCGGCCGGCCGGAGCTCGGCCAGCGCCCGCTCCAGCCGCGTCAGTCGGTCGGCGGTTTCGACCCAGCGCTCGGGAGATGGTGCGTCGAGCGGCAGATCGGGCCCGAGCTCCCGGGTGTCCCGGCGCCCGCGGATCGCGTTGAGCGCGTGGCGATGGACCGCCCGGGCCAGCCACGCGCCGAAGCGATCCGGCTCGCGGCAGTCGCCCAGCCGCTGCCACACTCGGAAGAGGGCGTCCTGACAGACGTCCTCCGCCTGGTCGGGATCGCCCACCACCGCCCGGGCCACCACGAACGCGGTCCGGCCGTGGCGGCGGAGCAGGGCGTCGAAGGCGCCCTCGTCGCCGTCCCGGGCGAGGACGACGAGTGCGGCGTCGGGACGCGGGTCCGGTTCGGGCGTCGGGTACCTTCCTCTCGAGCGGCCACGAGGGCCGGGTGTCCCAGGCCGAGAGCCGTGGGTCCATCATACTGACACGGCCAGCGGCGAGAGTGTGAGTGGCGCCATCACCACTCTGGTTGGCGGGCGGCGAGCGCGTGGCCTACAATGCCTAGGTAGGCTCGACCGCGCCCGCGGATCCGCGGGCCCACCCCACCCCACCAACCGAGGAGAGGAACGATGAGGACAGTCACCTCGCTCGCCGCCGCTTCGGCGGTGGCGCTCGTCGCCGGGGGATGTAGCTCGGACCAACCGAAGGCAGCGCCGCCGACTCCGGGACTCGTCGAAGTGGTCGCCAACGGTCTCACCTTCAACGCGCCCGACACGATCCCGAGCGGCTGGGTCACGTTCCGGTTCCGGAATGAGGCCCCGTTCACGCACTTCGCGGTCCTGGAGCGGCTGCCCGACGGGATCGGGCTCGAGCAGCAGCAGCGGGAGGTGGCGCCGGCCTTTCAGGCCGGGATGGACCGGCTGGCGGCCGGAGACGCCGCCGGTGCGGGGGCCGCGTTCGGGAAGCTGCCGCCCTGGTTCGGGAAGGTGGTATTCGACGGGGGGCCGGGCCTGACGGCCCCGGGTCACGTCAGCGAAACGACCGTCAATCTGACGCCCGGTACCTATCTGCTCGAATGCTACGTGAAGACGGCCGGCACCTTCCACTCGTTCAATCGTGACCCGACCGCCCATGGGATGGTCCACCAGTTCACCGTCACCGACGCCGGCTCGGGTGCGCCGGAGCCGACTGCCGACCTCCAGGTGACGGTGTCCGGCGACAGCGGGATCGTGATGGCGGGCGACCCCCAGGCGGGACGCCGGACGATCGCCGTGCACTTCGCCGATCAGGCGGTGTACGAGAACTTCGTGGGTCACGACGTCCATCTGGTCCGGCTCCAGGACAGCACCGACCTGGGCGCGCTGGAGGCCTGGATGGATTGGCGGCGGCCGGAGGGCTTGAACACGCCGAGCCCGGCGGAATTTCTGGGCGGGACGAACGAGATGCCGGCCGGGAGCACCGCGTATCTCAGGGTGACGCTCGACCCTGGGCGCTACGCCTGGGTTGCCGAGGTGCCCGACGCCCGGGCCAAGGGGATGCTGAAGCCGTTCACCGTTCCCGCCGCACCTGCCTCATCGAGCGCTACGGCAAAGCCGCCGGGCCGCTAACACGGAGTACCTCACCGTGGGCCCTCGAGCCCGGACCAGCTTCGGGCCGGGCGGGGGGTAGATTCGGGGTGGGCCTGGGGGCTTCCCGGGGCCTGCCCGAAGCAGCGGACGGATGCGGGCGACCATCGGCGTGGGACCATGGAGGGGCCGGATGTCTATGTCAGCGACGGTGCGGTTGGGTGGAGTGTCGATGTTGATGTTGGCGACCGCGTGCGGCGGGGCCAAGCGGATGGCGGAGAGCGCCGTGGCCGGGGCGGACTCGGCGGTCGCGGCGCTCGGGCCGAACGCGGGATACGTCGCGCCGGACAAGTTGGCCGGGCTCACCTCGGCGGTCGCCACGGCCAAGGACGACCTGGCCAAGAACGACTTCGCGGGCGCGACGGCGGCGGTCAAGGACGTGCCCGCCCAGGCGGCCGAGCTGGCGAAAACGTTGGCGACCTGGAAGCAGGAGATCACCAAGCAGTGGGCGGCGATCAGCGAGGCGATGCCGCGGAACCTCGACCTCCTCAAGACCAAGATCGAGGGGCTGACCAAGGCCCGGAAGCAGCCGAAAGGGATGCCGATGGACTCGGTCCGCGCGATCCAGGCCGAGGCCGAGGCCGCGTGGCCCGGGGTGGTGGCCGAGTATCAGGACGGGAAGCTGGGCGACGCGATCGCCAAGGCGACGGCCATGCGGCAGCAGGTCTCGGCGGCGATGGAAGCGGTCGGGCTGGTGGCCGACGACCGGGCGTGGGGGAACCTGCAGCAGGCCAAGTAGCTCGATCTTCTGCTTGGTGGGGCTGGGGTGTCCGGCCGCTCCGGGCGCTGCGTCTGCCCTGCAACGGGTGGGCTGGCAGGAGCATACCGGGGGGCGCCCGACGCGCCCTCCGGACCGGACACCCCAGCCCCACTCGTCCTGAGATCACGCAGCCAGGCCCTCGCTTGGTTCCAGCCTTGGATCCGGGCTTCGTTGGACCGCTCGCGGTGAGATGGTGACGAGAAATGGTGATCTTGATCGGCGGGGCGACACGATCGGGGAAAGGCGTGGTGTCCCGGAGGCTGGCAACCGACCTCGGGTGGCCGTTGATGTCGCTGGATGTGCTCAAGATGGGGCTGTCGCGCGCCGTTCCGTTCTTGGGGGTTGATCCGGAGGCACCTTCGTCGGAGGTGGGCCGGGTGATGTGGCCGCTGGTCCGGGCCATGGTCGAGAACGCTCTCGAGGCCGGGACCGACTACCTCTTCGAGGGCGACATGCTGTTCCCCCACCAGGTCTCGGAACTCGGAGCGATTGGGGATGGGGAAGTCGTCGCCTGCTTCCTCGGATACAGGCGGGTCGCGCCAGCTCGAAAGCTGGCGGACATCCGCCGCTTTGCCGGGCTTCCCAACGACTGGCTCAGCGAGCACGACGACGCCACCATCCTCGACGAGGTCCGCGCGGGTATCGCCACGAGCGAGGACCTCGCCTCGGCGTGCGAGCGCCATGGCCTCCGCTACTTCGACGGCTCGACCAACTTCGAGGTGATGGTGGACGAGGCCGTCGCGTTTCTGGAGTCACACCACCGGCCCTAGTCTGCGAGAATCGACCGGCCAGGCCTCAGTCTCTGATCCATGGTCCTCCTGAAGTCCGTCCCTCACATCTCTGGGTGCCCATCGCTGGCATGCGGTTGCAGGGCGGCCCCGATGCAACCTCCGGGGCACACCAGACACCAAGCGGGGGTGCCTGGACACCGACTGAACCGACGAAAAGCGAGGAGCAGGCATGACGCAATGGCTCGCCCGGGGTGAGTGTGGCCCCTGACGGTCCGGACGATCGGGGTGCGGTCGACGCCTTCCTGAGGGGACGGGACGAGGCCGCGTTCGACCTCTTGTACGGAAGGCACACCCCGAAGCTCATGGGGCTGGCCCTCCGCCTCTCGGCGGGCGACGAGCCGCAGGCCGCGGAGATCGTCCAGGAGGCGTGGGTGCGTGCCCTGCCCCAGCTGGGTCGGTTTCGGTGGCAGTCGAGCCTCTCGACCTGGCTGGGCGCGTTCGTCGTGAACGTGTGGCGCGAGGAGTCCGGCGACGGGCCCGTGGCGGGGCGGACTGGGAGGTGGTGGAGCTGGGTACGGCCGGGGTGGCTGAAACCCCGGGTCTGGCCGTGGACGTGACCCGGGCCATCGAAGGGCTTCCCCCCGGGTTCCGGTCGGTGCTGGTGCTCTACGGCGTGTACGGCTATACCCACGACGAGATCGGGAAGATGCTCGGGATCGCGTCGGGAACCTCGAAGAGCCAATTGTCGCGGGCGCGGGCCGCCTTGCGGCGGGCGCTGGGGAAGTAGGATGCTCCACCTAACGCGCCTCTCCCCCGGACCGGACCGGCACGAAGTCGGGCAGGACGATCACCAGGTTGGCCGTCGGCCTTCCCGGGTCCGCCAGCATGGGACCGTTGGCCGGCGCCCCGCCGTGCAGGCCCAAGTCCGCCTCCGTGAGGAAGGGGTAGTAGATCATGAGGTGTGGCTTCCAGGCTCCCACCCGGGCGCCGTCGTCGTTGAAGAGGAGCTGGCCGGCGGACATCATCCAGGTCACGGCCGGGCGAGCGGGCACGACGAAGCGGCCGGTCCGATACCCCTCCGCGATGTCGGCCTGGATCGATGCCTTCGAGAGCCCCCGTTCCCGAAGCGCCATCTCCCGGGTGCGGACCGGCAGGATGGTCCGGGCTCCCTCGGGGTCGAAGCATTGCGGTTCGATGGCGTCGGGCCAGGATCGGTCGACCAGGCAGCGCACGCCATTCGTGCCCTGCTCCGCGACCACGAACCCTTCGCCCCGGACGAGCACCAGGACCGTGGCGCTGTCGGACACCTCGGGTGGTGCCGCGCTTCTGGCCAGAGCGATCTCCCTCGCCCTGGGCAGGAGCGGCGCTCGGGCCGCGCTCCCGGCGTCCGAGCTCTGGCCGGAGAGGGTGGTGCAAGGCCAGAGGGCCAGAAGGACGGCCACCGAGGCGACGTGCCGAGTGCGGTACATGGGCGGGGCTCCGGTCGGAGGATGAGGCTTACCTTCTCCCGACTCCGTGTCCGGGGGGAGCCACTCGGTTGCATCGAGGGCGGTGCAACGTTGAGGAGAGTCGAGGCACGAACGGTGAACCCACGCGGTCGGTCGCGGGGTGCCGAGATCGAGGAACGGCCATGAGGGAAGACGACCTGACGCCGGAGGAGCGGGAGTGGATGGAGAGCGTGCCTCGGGAGGCCGAGCCGCCCCCGGGACTCCGGGGAGCCGTTGCCGACCGTCTGACGGAACGCCGGTGTCCTGAGCTTCCGCGAGGCCCGTACGGCTCCGTTTGGACTCACCAGGGGCCGGCTGGTGGCCAGCCTGGTCTTTGCGTTGGTCGTGGGCGGCGGGTTGGGATGGTGGGGGGGCGCCAGAAGCGGCGAGCCCGCGGTCGAGAGGCCCGCGGCGGTCGACGGCCGGTCGCGCTTCGTGCTGCTGCTCTACGAGGGCCCCGAGTACCGGGCCCAGGGCTCGAGCCCAGCGGAGCTCGTGCAGGAATACGCGGCCTGGGCCCGGACGCTGGACGACTCCCGGTCGTTGGTGCTGGCGGACAAGCTCACCGATGACGCGCGGGTGATCGAGCCGACCGGGGCGGTCGGCGGATCGGTACCGGCGAGCTCACCGCTCGTTTCCAGCGGTTTGGGCGTCGTCACTGGCTTCTTCATCGTGCGGGCGTCATCCTACGAGGAGGCCCAACGGATCGCGGCCGCGTCGCCCCACGTGGCGCACGGGGGACGGATCGTCATCAGGAGGATCGACCCGACCTGACGAGCACGAAGGCGAGAGCCGAAAGGAGGACGGTGAGACATGGCGGTCAGCCCGGACGATCAGCTGCGTACGATGCTCGAGAATCTCCCGGCGAAGACCGGTCGTTCACTGGACGAGCTGATCGTGCATTCCTTCCAGAAGGGTGGCGCGGCCTCGTCCGTGGTTGGGGACGCGTCGCTGGTCGACGCTCAGTTCCCGCCGCAGAAGGCGCATCTCCGTCCGATCTACGAGTCCGTGATCAAGCAGGTACGGGCGCTTGGCAAGGACGCCGAGATCGCACCCAAGAAGAGCTACGTCAGCCTCAGACGCCAGAAGCAGTTCGGACTCGTGCAAGTCTCTACCAAGACCCGGGTCGATCTGGGATTGAATCTCCCGGGCGTCCGGGCCGAGGGACGACTGGAGGATGCCGGGAGCTTCAATGGGATGGTCTCCCATCGCGTCCGCCTGGCCGACCCGGGAGACGTCGACGAGGAGGTCGTGGCCTGGATCCGGGCGGCCTACGAGGGGGCGGGATAGCTGAGCTGTCGGATCGGCTACCGGCGTGGCCCGCAGGGCGTGGGTTCGCCGGCACCGCGGCGGTGCGGTGCTTGGTTCGCTGGTGCACCCCGTTGGCCCACCAGAACTCCTGGATCATCTCGGTGACGTCGCCGTCGCGACTGGTGAGATGGCCCATCCCCGCGCCCAGGCCCGTAGCGTGACTCTGATAGAAGAAGGGGCGTCCTTCGGTTCGTTGGCGGCCCGAGCCTGGGCAGCGATGGAGTTCCGGCGAGAGGCCGCCGCAGGCCATATGTCGACAGATCGCCATTTATTCGACATATTGAGCCGACCTGTCGATTCGAACGACCGGTGCTGGACACGGTGATCCCTTCCAGGCTACCGATGGCAACCTTCGATCCCACAAGGCCTTACAACGATCTCCCTCGGCTTCCGCCCCAGACGGATCTGGAGGGCCGGACCGTCCTCAAAGCCTGTATCGAAGCCCGGGCAGCAATCGCGGAGCTCAAGCAGGCAGGCCACCTCCTGCCCAACCAGGCCGTCCTCATCAACACCATCCCGTTGCTCGAGGCCCGGGCCAGCTCGGAAATCGAGAACATCGTCACCACGACCGATCGGCTGTTCCGCTACGCGCAACCCGGTCAGGAGGCGTCGGCCGATCCCGCGACCAAAGAGGCGCTGAGATACCGAGCGGCCCTGCGACGAGGGATGGCGCTGCTGGAGCAGAGGCCGCTCACGACGGCCACCGCCGTCGAGGTCTGCCGCACCCTGCTCGGCGTGGATCTCGACGTGCGCCGGGTGCCGGGGACGAAGCTCACGAACGCGGGCTCCGGCGACGTCGTGTACACGCCGCCGGAGGGCGAGGCTCTGCTCCGGCGGCTCCTGGCCAACTGGGAGCGCTTTCTTCACGACGCTCGTGACCTGGATCCGCTGATCCGGATGGCCGTGGCCCACTACCAGTTCGAGGCGATCCACCCCTTCACCGATGGCAACGGCCGGACCGGACGGATTCTGAACCTTCTGTTCCTGGTCGAGCAGGAGCTCCTGGAGCTGCCGGTCCTCTACCTGAGCCGGGCCATCATCCGGCGCAAGCCGGACTACTACCGCCTGCTGCTTTCGGTTACGACCGCCGGAGCCTGGGAGGACTGGATCCTCTACGTCCTCGGCGCGGTGGACGAGACGGCAAGGTGGACGACCGACCGGATCCGAGCGATCGGCCGGCTGATGCAGGAGACCGCCGACTACGTGCGAGCGCGAACGAGCGCAACCTACAGCCGGGAGCTGATCGAGCTGGTGTTCGTCCAACCGTATTGTCGGATCAAGAACGTGGTGGAGGCGGGGCTGGCCCAGCGCCAGACGGCCGCGGTCTACCTGAAAGAGCTGGCGGCCGCCGGGGTGCTGGAGGAGGTGAAGGCCGGACGGGAGAAGCTGTTCATCAATCCGCGCCTGATGCGGCTGCTCACCGCCGAGGATCCGGGAGACTTGTCGTTCCCGGCTCCTACTCGGCCCAGACGGACCGGAAGTAACTGGGCAGGTCGATCGTGAGCGGCGGGACGGACGCTCGTGGCACCGCACCAACCTGGGCCGGTCACCGAGCCGGGTGAGAACCATTCCTCCGCACCAGCCGCTCGCTATTCGGATCGAAGCGCCACGATCGGGTCGACCCGCACCGCCCGAACCGCCGGCACGACGCACCCGACGACGGTCATGGTCAGACAGAGGCCCAGCACCGCCGCGAAGGTCACGGCATCGGCGGCCGGCACCCCGAACAGCACCGCCCGCATGGCCTCCGCGGCGAGGTATGCCACGACCACACCCACGGCGCTGCCCACGCCGGCCAGGAGGAGCGCCCGACCCAGCACCAGGCCCACCACGCTCGACGCCCGGGCCCCCAGCGCCATCCTGACCCCGATCTCGCGGGCCCGCTGCGCCACGATGAAGGAGAGCAGCCCGTGAATCCCGACCGCGGCGAGCACCAGCGCGATCGAGGCCAGGATCGCGAGGACGCCGAGCTGGACCGAGCGCGAGGCGGTCTGGTCTCCCACGATCTGGCCCAGGGTCCTGACGTCGGAGACCGGCACCGTCGGGTCCGCCGCGGCGACGATCCGCCGGACCGCCGGCACCAGCGATGCCGGTTGGCCGGCCGTTCGGATCACCAGGTCCTTGGGGGCATAGTTCATCAGGCTGGAGTCGGCCACCTGGGCCGACGGGAGATACACCTGCGGCTCGCTCGGCCGTTCCAGGCCCCGGGCCTTGATGTCGCCGACCACGCCCACGATCCGCCGCTCGCGGAGCCCGAACGTGAAGATCCGGCCCAACGGGTCCTGACCCGGCCAGTAGCGGTCGGCCAGTGACTGGCTCACCACCGCCACGTTGCCCGCGGCCTGCCCGTCCGTCCCGGCCACGTCGCGCCCGGCCCGGAGCGGAATGTCCAGGGCGGCAAAGTAACCCGGCGTCACGAAGCGGAGGCTGGCCGAGTTGCCCCGGGCCCTGATGTCGGGCTCGCCGTTCACGATCACCGGCCAGATGCCCGCCACCCCAGACCAGCGGCACCGACGAGGTGTAGGCCGCGGCCGTCACCCCCGGCAGCGCCCGCACCTCGGTCAGCACCCGGCCGTAGAACCGTTCCCGGTCCACGACCCGGGCGTACTCCGATCCGGCCAGCGCGGTCCGGAGCGTCAGCACCCCCTCGGTCCGGAAGCCGGGGTCCACCTCCTGGACCCGCTGAATCGGCCCGGAGCAGGAGCCCCGCCGATGCCAGGAGCACGACCGACGCCGCGATCTCGACGGTCACCAGCACCGCCCGGGTCCGCTCCTTCCGGCCGCCGCCGGCCCGGCTCCCCTCGCGGAGGGCCTCGAGATCGGTACCGCGACCGATCCGCCGGGTCGGCAGCACGGCGAAGAGGAGCGCGGTCACCAGCGTCGCGACCGCCGCGAGGCCCAGGACCCGCCAGTCGAGCGACGGACCGCCCGCCAGCGGCAGGCCGTCCGGCACCAGCCGGGCCAGGAGCGGCACCGCGGCACGGGCGGCGACGATGCCCACCGCACCGCCGAGGCCGACCAGGACCAACGCCTCGGTCACCAGCTGCCGAACCAACCGCTCCCGACCCGCGCCCAGCGCGGTCCGCACCGCCAGCTCGCGCTCCCGGCCGAGGCCCCGGGCCAGGAGCAGACTACCGAGGTTGGCGCAGGCGATCACCAGGATACAGAGTGATGCGCCGGCCAGGGCCAGCAGGAGGAGCCGGGAGCGCTCGGACAGCTCGTCGCGGAGCCCGTTGACCGTGGCGCCGGTGTCTCGGTTGGCGTCGGGATAGAGCTCCGCCAGCCGCCCCGCCACCACACTCAGGTCGGCCCGTGCCTCGGCCAGCGTCACCCCGGGGGCGAGCCGCCCGATGCCCTCGAGCATGTTGTTGGTTCGGTCGAGATAGTCGGCCTCGGCCAGGCGAAGCGGAACCCAGAGCGACGTCGCCGGGTGGGGGAACTGGACGGTGGGCGGCATCACGCCGATTACCTCGACCGGCTTGCCGTCGAGGCGCACCACTCGGCCCAGGACTCCGGGATCGGCCGAGAAGCGGTCGCGCCAGAGCCGATCGCTCAGGATCACCGAGCCGGCCTCGCGGGTCCGGTCCGCCTCGGTAAAGTCGCGACCCAGCGCGGGGCGAACGCCCAGGACCCGGAAGAGGTTAGTCGTTACCAGCGCCACCTCGAGGCGCTCGGGCCGCTCGGTGCCGACCAGATTCATGGCCGAGGTGGCGTAGGCGCCCATCGCCTCGAACGACCGGCTCATGGCTTTCCAGTCGCGATAGTTGCCCGGCGAGAGCTCCATCTCGTCGTAGCCCGGCGGATGCTGCCAGAGCTTGACCAGCCGGCCGGGCTCCGGAAAGGGAAGGGGGCGGATCAGGGCGTAGTCCGTCACCGAGAAGGCGGCCGCGTTGGCGCCGACCCCGAGCGCCGTTACCAGCACGGCCGTGAGCGCGAAGCCGGGCGCGCGGCGGAGCGATCGGCCGACGTACTGGAGATCCTGGCGGAGGAGGTCGAGGTGGACCGGGACGGCGCTCCGGAGGGTATCGAGGACGGCGCCGATCCAGAGCCCCGCCGCAGCGAGCGGACCGTGGGCCTCCCGCCGCCGGGCCACGAACACGGCGGTCATCTCCTCGCCGTACTCCCGCCGGAAGCTGGCCGGGTAGAGCCGGAGCAACGCCCGATAGAGGCGCATCAGGCCTTCCGGGGGACGAGCCCGGTGGCACGCGCCATCCGGACCAGGCCGGCCAACCGGTTGGTCTCGGCCTGGAGCACGCTCACCCCGAACGGCGTGAGCCGGTAGTAGCGGCGGCGCTCGTCGTCGTCCGCCCGCGCGGGCCGGGTTCGAGGTTCCGTCACCAGCCCCTGCTCGAGCATCCGCTGGATGGACCGGTAGAGGGTTCCGGGCCCCAGCCGGACCGCGCCGTCGGTCCGGCGGGCCACGTCCTGGATGATGGCATAGCCGTGCCGGTCGCCGTCGGCCAGCGAGAGCAGGAGGTGAAAGGTGACGGGCGGGAGGGGGAGCAGGGCGTCGGGGTCGCGGGCAGGGGTCATGCGCTTCTATTATATCCACACCGGCTATAGCCGCAAGGGATGTATGTCGTTGGGTGGGGCTGGGGTGTCCGGCCGCTCCGGGCGCTCAAGTCCGCCCTGCAACGGGTGGGTTGGGGGGAGCATACGGGGGGGCGCCCGACGCGCCCTCCGGGCCGGACACCCCAGCCCCACCTGGCTCTTTGCGCGCGCGCGGGGCTCCGGTGTTTGCGAGCGGCGGAGGACTGGGCCGCCCGAGTGCCCCCGCCCGCCGTCACCCAAGTCTGGGAACGAACTGGCCCTGGCGCCTTACCAGACCCACCGGGCATCCTCCGGTCGGCCCTGACGACGGAGTCCCGTTGCCGCCCTTTCGTTTCCTCGCTCTGGCGCTTGCCCTCGCTGTTCCCTCGGTTGGCCGAGCCCAGCGGCCGCCGGCCTCGCCGCCCTTCGACTACGACCGGGTGGAGGTCGCCCCCGGCGTCTACGCCTTCATCGAGAAGAACCTCGACCCGGTGGTGAGCGGCACCGTCGTCGCGGTGGTGGGCAGCAAGGCGGTGCTGGTCTTCGACACCGGCCACCACCCCGCCATCACCCGCCGGATCATCCAGGACATCCGGGCGCTCACCGACCGGCCGATCAGGTACGCGGTCAACTCCCACTGGCACGACGACCACTGGGTCGGGAACGCGGTCTTCGCCGAGGCGTATCGGGGGATCGAGATCATCGCGACGCCCTTTACCGCCCGCCTGATCGCGACCCGCAAGGACAGCCTGACGGGCGACCGCTGCCGCCGCGACAACGTCGGCGACACTCCCCGGCTCGAGCAGCTGCTCGAATCGGGCAAACGGCCCGATGGAACGCCGCTGACCGGCCAGCAACGGGAGCGAATCGGCCGGGCGGTGGAGGTCATGCACCGGTCCAGCGCCGAGTGCGACTCCCTCGTCTGGGTTGGGCCCAACCGCACCGTCGCTCGCTCGCGCCGGATCGACCTGGGCGGCCGCACGGTGGAGCTCTCCTTCCTGGGCCGGGCCAACACCGCCGGCGACCTGGTGGCCTGGCTGCCCGAGAGCAAGGTGCTGCTCACCGGCGACGTCGTGGTCTGGCCCTTCCCGTTCGCGACCCAGTCGTACATTCGCGAATGGCCCGCCGTGCTCCGCCGGTTGTTGGCGATGGGGGCCGTGGCCTACGTGCCGGGTCACGGGAGGGTCTTGCGCGACGGCCGGTACCTGACCGACCTGGCCGAGCTGTTCGAGTCGATCGCGCGTCAGGGCAAGGCGGTGTATGTGCCGGGGATGACGCTGGAGCAGTTCAAGCCGAAGATCGACCTGGCGGCGTTTCGGGAGCGGTTTGCTCACGGCGACGATTTCATCGGCCGGAACTTCGACGCCATGATGAGCTCGGCGCTCGACCGGATGTACCAGGAGCTTGCCGGGCATCTGCTGCCCGAGGGGGTCTGAGGGCGGGGCATCGGGGCTCGCCTCGCGGGGTTCGTGGTTTGGTGGGGCTGGGGTGTTCGGCCGCTCCGGGCGCTGCGTTCGCCCGGCAACGGGTGGGTTGGGGGGAGCATACTCTGGGGCGCCCGACGCGCCCTCCGGGCCGAACACCCCAGCCCCACCCGGACGGCTTGCGGCGGGGTGAGGCCGCGGTCCCGATGTCGCTGGAGCGGGGCCTGGGACAGGCTTCAATCAGCCGGCACCAAACCTTGCAATCAGCCTTCGTCTACCAAGAGCTCCGCCGCCAGGCCAGCGGGCGGGACGAGGAGATCCGCTTCCACCACTACAGCGACCGGGACGGCTACGAGGTGGACCTGGTTCTGGAGCCGGCCGGGCGGGAGCTCGCAGGAGTGGAGGTGAAAGCCGCCGGCACGGTGACCGAATCCGGCTTTCGCGGACTCCGGAAGCTCCAGGCCGCGTCGGGTCGCGGTGGGAAATCGGTCCGTCGGGGCCTTCTATCTCGTTGGGCCGCCGTTCCGAGCCGGGGCGCCGCGTCGGGAGACCAAGCCCGCGCCCGATCCCCCGCGCCACCCCTGCTTCGCCCATCACGGAGCCAAAACGTCACACCCCGAGCCCAGACTAAGAAGCCAGCGCCCGAGACGAGCCCCGACCGAGACAAGATGACCGCCAAGCTCCAACGCTGGATCGACCTCCTCGCCGCCCTGCTCCGCCGGAACGCCCCCGTCCCGTTCGAGGAGCTCCGGGCCGGAGATCCCCGGCTACCAGGACGGCGCCGAGCCCGCCAAGACGGCCGAGTCCCGCCGCCGCATGTTCGAGCGCGACAAGCAGGACCTCCGCGCCTTCGGCATCCCGATCGAGACCCAGGACATCGGCGACGGCGAGCTCGGCTACCGCCTCGACCGGGCCCGCTTCTACCTCCCGTACCTGGAGCTCCTGAAAGACGGCCGGAAGACCGCGCCCGCCCGGGTCGACCGCTACGGCTACCGGAGCCTCCCGAGCCTCACCTTCGAGCCCGACGAGCTGGCGGCCGTGTTCCAGGCGGCGGGCCGGGTGGAGTCGATGGGCGTGCCCAGCCTGGCGGCCGACGCCCGCTCGGCGCTCCGGAAGCTGGGGCACGACTTGGCCCTCGACGGGTCGGAGGAGGAGGACGGCGTCCACGTGGCCCGCTCCCGCGCCCCGGCCGACGCCCGAAGTCTTCGAGCAGCTCTCGGACGCCCTCACCCACCGAAAACGGGTGACCTTCACCTACCACTCGATGGACCGCGACGTGGTGACCGACCGCGCCCTCCACCCCTACGGCCTCTTCTTCCTCGGCCACCACTGGTACCTGGCCGGGGCGGCGCCGGGCGAGGCACAGGTCAAGAACTTCCGCCTGAGCCGGATGACCGGCCTCGCGGTGAACCGGGGCCCGGCCCAGCCGGACTACGAGATCCCGGCCGGGTTCGACCTCCGGACCCACGCCGCCCAGCGGCACGCCTGGGAGCTCGGGAGCGGCGACGTGGCCGAGGCGACGGTGCGGGTCAACGGCGGGACCGGCGCCGCCCTCCAGGCCGCGTCGCTGGGCGAGCCGGTGGAGGGCCACCCGGACCGGCGGAGGTTCCGGGTCCGGCGGCTCGACGCCTTTGCCCGCTGGATCCTGGGCGCCGGCGGGGCGGTGGAGCCGCTCGGGCCGCCCGAGCTGGTGGCCGAGTACCGGGAGCAGGTGCGCCGGACGCTGGCGGTGTACGAGCGGGCCGGCTGATGCCCGACACCGCCGCCCTCCAGCTCCGCCGGATCCTGACCCTGATCCCGGAGTGCGCCGACGACCGGCCCCACTCGCTCGCCGAGCTGGCCCGGCGGGCCGGCACCACGGTGCCGGTGCTCCTGAAGGACGTCCGGACCCTGTCGGAGCGGTTCGACGACCCGGGCGGGTTCGTGGAGGCGGTCCAGATCTTTTTGGGTCCGGAGCGGCTGGAGGTCCGGTCGGCCCATTTCCTGAGGCCCATGCGGCTGACGGTGGCCGAGCTGGCCGCGCTGGAGCTCGGGCTCTCGGTGCTCGAGCGCGAGCGCCCGCCCGAGGAGCAGGCCGCGCTCCGGGGTGCCCGGGACCGGCTGGGCAAGGCCCTGGCCCGCCTGCCCGAAGGACGAGCCGGCCGACGGCTTCCGCCACGCCGATCTGGGCCCGGCCGCCGACCCGGCCAGTCTGGCCCAGCTCCGGAAGGCCTATCGCGAACATCGCAAAGTCGTGTTACGCTACCGGAAGGCCGACGCCGAGGAGGCTTCCGAGCGCCCGGCCTGCCCTTATGCGATCGTGTTCTCGTCGGGCCGCTGGTACCTGGTGGCCCGGTGCGACGGGGTGGACGGCCTCCGGGTGTTCCGGGTGGACCGGATCGAGGGGGTGACCCTCACGGACGAGCGCTACCGGGTGCCGGCGAGCTTCGAGCCGGGGCAAGTGTTCCGGGACGGGCGGGCGTTCGTGTCGGAGGTCGAGACCAAAGTCCGGATCCGGTTCGCGCCGCGGGTGGCCCGGTGGATCGCCGAGCGGGAGGGTGGGGAGGTGGAGGCGGACGGGTCGTACGTGCAGGAGCTGCCGTTGGCGGATCTTGGATTGGCTGGTCAGGTATGTGTTGCAGTATGGGGCGGAGGCGGAGGTGCTGGGGCCGGAGGGGGCGAGGGGGGCGGTGGTGGGGCGGTTGAGGGGGATGGTGAGTCACCTCGGCGGGTGACGCCAGGGCCCTCCCCGTAGGTGCCCGGCCCGGCCACGGTGGCGGGAAGTTGCCTGTATGTGGCATTCTATTGCGCGTTGCACCTCGGTACGGGCACGCCGTGGACCAGCTGCACCGAGTTCCGCTGACTCCTGATCTCGTGGACGCCTCCGCCGACCACCCCTTTGAATGTGCGTTGGTCCGAGATCGCGGACGCGCAACGGTAGGGTCGAGTCGGCGGTGCCATCAGGTAGTAGCGAGGCCGCGAGAGAGTATTGAATAGAGTCGGATCGATCTGGACTCGGGGACTCTGGTGCTACGCGGTGGTACCAGGATTTTCCGCTATGTGTGGCCGACGTGGCCTCAGATGCGATTTGGGGTGGTCTCGCGAACCAAGCAGCTCGAGGCTTGATGACCAACCATGCCGGAACGCCCTTTCCTGGAATTCTCAATCGACGAGCTCGAGGAGCTCTGTCGGAAAGCGCAAGACAACGCTGATGTACTCCTCGAGCTCCAACAGGAACTCCGCCAGCGCCATGGTCGGCGGGCGGTGGCGCTCGCGGATCGGCTTGGCGATCAGGTCTCGCGCATGACTCCAGCAGTTGATCCCGCATCGAATGGCGGCCACGCGGACGAGGCTCATGATCGTGAAGCCGAGCCCTCGGGGGAGGCTTGCTGACGCGATTGAGTCTATTCGCAGGAAGCTCCTCGATCTATCCCTCCGGAACCCACTGCTGGCATTCTCCCGTCGTCGCCGGCGGGTCCAGGTCATCGGCGAGCTCCCAGACCAGCTCTACCGTCAGCTGGTGAACGGCGATGCGATGGATCTGACCGCTGTTCCACATGTCCGGCGATCGGCACCAGACGAGTCCGAGGACGGCGACTCTGAGCCAGGTGACCTGTTCGGGAGGCCAGAATCCGGGAGGCCGCGTGCACGACAGTCCCGTAGGCCGAACGTCCCTGTCGAGGAGGCGGCTCGAAGGGCCGGCTTAGACCCTACTATCGATCTACCCCTTCACTCCGCTGAGGATTCAGACGATCCGCGCCATGTCGACCGCTTGATTCAGACCCTTCACTATCCTGAGGACCTCGAACGTGCCGCGACGGGGTTGTTCAAGGACGCCAATCTCCTAGTCGAAGAGACGGGCGCCAACTTCCTGCAGCTAGCTCTCGGGTTTCTCGAGTGGCGAGAAGTAGAGGATGGTTCGCCGCGTCTCGCACCCCTGATCCTGCTGCCAGTGATGTTGGAACGTCGCCGGGGGCAGGGGCGAGGTTTTCATTTCACTCTGCGTGTCGCGGACGACGACGCCAGCGCCAACATCTCGCTGCAGGAGAAGCTGAAGCAGCAGTTTGGTGTCACTCTTCCTGACTTCGACGAGGACGCTGGGCCTGCCGACTACTTCACAGCAGTAAGGCGCGCCATTTCAAGTCAAAAGGGGTGGGCCGTTCGGGGACAGGTCGTCCTTTGCCTGCTCGAGTTTGCCAAGATCCTGATGTATAAGGACCTGGATCCGGCGAAGTGGCCCAAGGGCCGGTCTGTAACCGATCACCATATCGTTCGCAGACTGTTTAACGAGGAGCCCAGTAGCGGGTCGTCAACGTCGGGCTTTGCTCCCGAATACGACCTAACTGAGGGTGAGACGGAGATCTCCGAGCCCCATCTCATTCTCGATGCGGATAGCTCCCAACATAGTGCTCTGCTCGACGCGATGCAGGGCAAGAACGTCGTGATTGAGGGCCCGCCCGGAACAGGCAAGTCACAAACCATCGCCAATCTGATCGGCGCTGCTCTTGGCGCTGGCAAACGTGTGCTCTTCATGGCCGAGAAGCGAGCGGCGCTGGAGGTGGTGCACAACCGCCTGGTCTCCTCGGGACTAGGACCCTTCCTCCTCGAGCTTCATAGTGATCGAGTGCAGAAGAAGGCCGTCGCCAAGCACCTCGCGTCGCGGCTCTTGATGCAACCGCCGACAGATCATGGCCTGTCTCGAGCGTGGAAGCGCGGATTCTTGGCACGCAGCCAAGGGGCCCAGGAACAAGTGCGGCACGACTTGCTAGAACAGCGAGCGCGCTTGACGGCATACGCAAGGCTGGTCGGTTCGCCGCTGGGTGCCCTGGGAATCAACCTCCATGACGCGCTGTGGGAGGTCGCACGGTTGCGTCGCAAGGTTGCCGAAGCGGCTGACGATCTCGAACGAATTCAAGTGCCGTCCGCGACGGACCTCACGTCGGCCGACTGGCACTTGGGCAAGAGGAGGCTCGGCGAGTACGGCACCCTCCGTCAGAAGGCAATGACGCAGCCCCTCAAAGAGGGTACGCGTCCCTGGCAAGGTGTGAATGCCTCGGTCGAGACCGTGGACCTGCCAATGCTACGGTCGTCGCTATTGGAGCTGGGCCGGCTTGCCGATGGCGTCATCGAGGGTCTTGAGGCCGTCAATGAACTTACCGGAACTGAGGTTGCGGTGACGCCGGCGGCCTACTCCGATCTGGCCGACGCCCTCTCGACATTGCCGGAGAGTCCTGTTCCCGCGATGCCCAAGCTGTTCGCTGCGCTGTCGACAACGGAGTTGACGCCCACGATCGAACGGTTTGCGGACGAACTGACCAAGCTGCAGAAGGCCGCCGCCGAAGTGGCCAGCGGCTGGCCGGACGCATTTGGAACGGATGGATCGACCGCCGACCTTGAGGCTCGGCTTCGTGAGGCAGGGACCTACGTCGAAACCACGTGCACGATCGATGCGCTCGAGGCCCGGGCAACCGTTTGGGAGGAGGCGGGCGCGGTTCTGGACAAGGCGGAGCGCGAGCTACAGGCCTTATCTGACGCGATCCCATCTCTGCAGACGCCAACGGTTCGGCACCTCACCTTTGTTCCTGCCCTCCTTCGCCCGCTAGCGGGACTGGACATCGCTGCATCAAACAAGCGGTTGTCTGGTCTGAAGGCTCCCGAGGCGGCTGCCCTGCTAGCGAACCATGAGGGGACAATCAACCGTCTCCGCCTGGAGCAGGACCGGCTTAGCCAGACCTTCGCACTCGATCTCGCGCCATCGGTGCGCGACGTACGGGCGGCCGCCATCGTCGTGGCCGGCGCGCGTTGGTGGGAACGGCTTGGCAGACGGTATCGAGCCGCTCGCGGCCTGCACAGAGGCCTCGTGAAGGGCGGCCGACCGAAGCATGATCAGGCTGCTGCCGATTTGAGAACCCTCTATCAGCACCTTGATGCCGTCTCCCGGTTGGATGCCGCAGACGGGCTTGAGGCTGTCGCTGGGCCGTTCCGCAAGGGTCTGGAGACCCCATGTGCCGATCTACGCGCGCTCGCCAACTGGTGGCAGGCGCTCGAGGCGGCCGCTATTCAGTGGCCGGAGTCGGCCTCCGAGCTTACCGATCTCTGGGGTACTTCAGACTCCTGGTTCGGTGCTCTGACGGCGAAGGCAGCTAACGACGCCCTCGGCTCGCTTTGTAGTCAGGCGCTGGCCGCCCTAGGGCCGCTGGGTCAGTTCATGCCGGATAACATCTCGATAGGGCTCGCCGACAGTGATCGGGGCAATGATGCGATTGCTGCCGTGGCCAATCATTGTCGGGCCGGTGCGAGGATACTTCGTGAGTGTGCCAAAGCGGCGAACGGGGCACACATTCCGGCCTCTGCTACGATCGACCGGGTGACCAATCTGTTGGCTCGTGTTGCGGAGCTTAAGGCGAGAGCCGCTCGCCTACGCCGAGATCAGACCTTCCAGCGGTTGATCGCCCCAGACGACAACCCACTTGAGGTGAGCGTTCAAAGCATTGTCGAAACGATGCATCTTGCTGAGCGCCTTCGGGCTGCGGCACGACGCTACCCTGAATTTGAAAAGCTCCTCCCTTGGCTATGGACGACGAACCTACCGGTCCAGGTCAGTGCCATTCGCACTTGGGTCCAAGAGTTCGATCCTGTCCAGCATGCCCTGATCGACGCCGAACGCGGTCTCCTAACGAGCCTGGCTGCCCGTCCGGCTGATTGGTACGGTGACGGTCTCACCGATCGTGACCGCGCGTATTCCCGGCGTTGGCGGCGAGCGAACTTCGCCGCCGCTCACCAGGAGGACCTACCAATCTGGATCGCCTATCTCCGCGCCGAGCGACGCATGGCGGAGTGTAAGGGAGGAAATAGCGTCGCCGCTGTAGCCGAGCGATTCGCCTCGCTCGACGGTCACCTTGGCGAGGCGTATTCCCTGGCGATTCTTGCGGCTGCGGTTCGGGCGGCTCTGAGGGGCCATCCGGCGATCGATGGTGTAACCGGGGATGTCCTCGATGAGATTCGACGCCGCTTTGTGGATGCCGACAAGGACCTACTTAAGGCAAATCGTGACTTGGTCGCGGAGTTATTGGCAGCTCGCCCAGTTCCGGAGGGCAATGACGTCGGGCCAGTCGCGACGCATACCGATCTCGCCCTCCTTCGACGCGAATCTGAGAAGAGCAAACGGCATGTCCCGCTTCGTCAACTCACCGCACGGGCGGGCCGAGCTCTGCAGTCCCTTTGTCCTTGCTGGATGATGAGTCCCTTGTCCGTCGCTCGATTCTGCGATCCTCGCCACCTGGATTTCGATGTTCTGATAATGGACGAGGCGTCCCAGCTCCGACCTGAGGATGCCATCGGTGCGATTGCCAGGTCAGCCCAAGTCGTCATTGTTGGCGACCGCCAGCAGTTGCCCCCAACGAGCTTTTTCCAGGTCCTGGCCGATGACGACGCGGTCGACGTGGACGAGGAGGAGGATCTGGCCAAGGGGGTACGAGAAGCCGAAAGTATCCTGGAAGTCGCCAGCACCATTCTTAGACCCCCAAGGATGCTTCGATGGCACTACCGATCCCGGCATGAGTCACTCATCGCTTTTAGCAATCAGCGATTCTACGATGGACGATTGGTGGTGTTTCCGTCTCCGCGCAGCACGTCTGATCTTGGCGTGTACTTCGAGTTCGTCACCAACGCCGTATGTCACAATTCCGTCAACCACGCCGAGGCCACTCGCGTAGCTGAGTTGGTTGCGGCGCACTGCCGAACGCATCCACAGCAGTCACTTGGCATCGTGACGATGAACGCTCATCAACGCGATCTGATCGCTGACCTGATCGATCAGTCCGCCCAAGACGATCCATTTGTTGCCGCCTTCCTCGAACACCATAGCAATCAGCTGGACAAGCTGATTATCAAGAATCTCGAGAACATTCAGGGCGACGAGCGTGATGTCATCATCGTGTCAGTGACGTACGGACCAGACGAACATGGGAACGTGTACCAGCGGTTCGGACCGGTCACCGGGAGCTACGGCGCCCGACGGCTCAACGTACTCTTCACCCGAGCCCGAGACCGGATTGTCGTTGTCTCGTCCATGCGCAGCTCTCACGTCCGGGTTGGCGAGTCGAGCTCTCTGGGGGTACGGACGCTTCGGGATTACCTCGAATACGCCGAGACGGGTCGGGTGACTGAGGCATTGGTTACCGGCCGTTCTCCGGAGTCGCCATTCGAGATAGAGGTGGCTCAGGCGCTACGTGGTCAGGGCTTCGAAGTGGACAATCAGATCGGGGTTGCGGGCTATTTCGTCGATCTGGCCGTTAGACACCCACGGCAAGTCGGGAGGTTCGTGCTCGGGATTGAGTGCGACGGAGCGACCTATCACTCGTCAAAGTCGGCCCGTGACCGTGACCGTCTGCGCCAGCAACACCTGGAGGCCATGGGCTGGAACCTCTACCGAATCTGGTCGACCGACTGGTTCGGCCGTCCGCGAGCTGAGCTACGGCGCCTCGTCTCTGCCGTTGAGTCAGCGATCGAGCGCGCGGGGCCATAGTGAGGCTTACCCGCCTGTGCCCCGACGGGTCCCACGTGCAGGATCTGCCATCTCCGGATCTGGATTGCTGGGGGGTATGAGCTGCAGTGTGTGGGGCGGAACCGGAGATTTTGGGCCGAAGGGGTGAGGTAGGCGAGGTGTGACACCGAATGGGCGGTGGCTTCCCGGGCGTCTTGACGGCGCCACACCAAACGACTTGAAGGCAGGAGTGCGAATTTCGAGATTGGGGCCTTCTATTGGGTCTTGAAGGGAGGGTGCGTCCGAGAGCGGGAGGCCAGGCGAACGCTGCAGCCTGCCGATTGGTGAGGGCTCCGATCTTCAGGAACGCATCCGACTTACTACCGGGTCCACTCGAGCTTTGGTCGAGGTCGGGACATGCCTAGCGCGGACATGCGAACGCACTCAACGGAACGTTACCTCAAGGCTCTGAAGCGGCTGCCAACGCCAGGCGGCAGGCAGCTGGCCTTTCTCAAGTTTCACGCCGCTGCGAAAGGTCGCGCCTTGACGATGCGCCGGCTAGCCACGCATGCGCGGTACGCAAGTTGGCGAGCGATGAATCTTCGCTATGGGCTCCTTGCGAAGAGCATTGGCCAGGCAATGGGCCTCCGAGGACAGCGAATCACGCTCCTTGTCGAGTTCGTTCCACCTTCCAGGTATTCAGCGGAGAACCTCTCGAATTCAGAGTGGATCTTGGTCATGCGCGAACCGTTTGCCAAAGCATTGAGACGCGCAGGTTGGATCTAGATGCGTTGGAGATCAAGGCTGCCTGTTTCAGCTGCAGTCGGTGTCGCCATCACCCTCCCCAGCGACCAAGCGACAAGGTGATGTGATGACAGCGACGCTATCCTGGCTGGACCACTCAGACTACGAACGCCGCAAGGCGATCGAGATCATCCGGCTCTTCGAGGAACGAGGCACGGTCGATGAGCTCGGCGTTGGCACCGTCCGCGACGCCATCTCCGACCTCCTCTTCCCTGGTACCTCCGTACTGCAACCCCGCGCCCGCTACTTCTTCATCGTTCCCTGGGTCTACCTCTATCTCGAAGCCAAGCATCACCAAATCGGCCGAGATCGCCGCCAAGGCCCGCGGACTCGAGACCGATCTGATCGAAGAGATCCTCGCGTCGCATGACGACCAGGGGGTGGTGGGACGGAATGCTCGGAAGAAGCTCAAGCTGCTCCCCAGCACGATGTACTGGGCTGGGCTCCAGGCCTGGGGGCTTCGTCAATTTCCCGGGAGCCAGAACGACTACCATCGCTGGCTCGACCGCTACTACAAGGCGGCGAACGGCTTGGTTCGCACGGAAGACGGGGAACGCGTAGCGGATGGATTCCGCCCTGCCTGGCGTCCGGGGATCCCGAAGGCACCGGAAGGATTTCCGCGGGCGCCCCTGCCGCTTCGGCTGACCGGTGATGAGGCGCGATATCTGCAGGAACGCGTTCTAACCAGCTGCGCCGGATCGCTGCTTGCCCATCTCGTCGATCGTTGTCAGCCGGCCGAGGATGCGGAATTCGTCTGGCTACACCCCGAGTACGGCTCGTTCAGTGAACGACACCAAGCCCAGCTCGTCCATGCCCGGAACCTGAGCGAGCTCGTCTTCGGTGCGGTCCTGGCCTACAACCTCATGCTGGCCGAGAAGTTTGCGAGACGCGAGGACTGGATCGAGGACTATCGTGAGCAATACCAGGATTGGTGCAACGACGTAGCGGAGCGCCGCGATGCCTATGAGGCCTGGAACCGCGATGCCTTCTGGGCCACCGTCCTGAAGGTGAATCCGCGGATCACCGCAACAACCCGCGCGTTCATCGACACCTGGTTCAACCTCGCCCTCGGCCCGAACCGTGAGGGTTACCCTGGGCCCGTCAGGTCCGCCGCCTCATTCAGGACCGCGAGCTCCGTCTCAAGGGCAAGCTTGCACGCCTGCACAACGAGCTGGCCATGAAGAACTGGGGCGGCGCTTC
>CAVSQW010000008.1:0-626425 GCA_963730185.1 uncultured Gemmatimonadales bacterium | reverse complement strand
TGGGGATGCTCTGGGGAATCGACCACCCCCGAGATTTCGGCCGCCTGGAGCCACCGATCGGCCAGTTCCTCTATCCGCCGGCGCCACTCATTCGGGGGCGGCCAGCGTTGGGGGCCCCCTTCATTGGGCCGTGGCCCCGGCGGGGATCGTACCCCGAGGCAAATGGCTTTCCGACGCGACCGGCAGACTTCACCGCAGACTTTCCATTTTCCGACACCTAGTACACTCCATCGTATGGCGAACGACTGAATGGCCAGTGCCGGAGCGGCACGTCCGGGCGCGGGATTCGCTTCAACCTGGGTAGCTGGGCCCGGGCGTAGTCCTCCTCGCGGTTCAGCATGACACACTCCCGTTGCACGCTGGCCTTGACGAACCTCAGCCTTTCTGCCGGGTTCAACTCCCCCCAACCCCGCTCGATCCGTGTCACGTTCCCGGCCAGCACAGGCGCGAGCATCCTCCACCAAATTAACTCAATCCGGGCCTGGGCTACCCGGCACCGTCGCAGGGCCGCCTGAAGGGGGCGTAGTTCGGTGGCGTATTGGGTGGTCCACTCCCGCTTGAGCAACCGGAGGGCCTCCCAAAACTCCTCCCGCTGCTCCGGACGGGGTCTCCGCCGCCTTGATCCTCGAAGCGCGGTGGAACCCGGCAGATGGAGGAACAAGCCCAGATCCAGCCTGGGCCGGGCCCGCCGCAGCCAGGCTCGGTAGACCCGTATGGCTCTCTTCATCTCCTCGGTCAGTAACGCGCCCTCGATCGACCGATGCAAACCCTTCGGCAGGAGCAGCTCCAAGAAATCCAGTGCTTCCCGGCTGATACTCCTCGTTCGGCCGTTTCGCAGCTTGGAGAGCTGGGCATAGCTGAGTGGGGGGCCGCGCCGTCGGCCTGAGCCGTGATTCCGGACCGCATCATACGCCGCCTTGAGATTCCCACCGTGCTCTGTGGCGACGTGGTCCCGAATCAGCCTCGCCAGGGCCTGGGGGTCAACGATGCGGTAGTCGCCACGGCCCAACCCCGATTGCTTTGCCACCCTCGAACTCCCCGGTACTAGGCAATCAGACTTTATCCCAAATTGCCAGCGTCCGTAACAGGGGTTCGGACCCCGTTCCCCTGAGTCCGTCGAGTCCGGAAGGCAAAACCCAACGGGGGAGGTGCAGGAGACGGGTCGGGGGCGCGATCAACCAAATCCGGGCAACGCAGCGGTGCGACCCGGTCGTCATGTCGCCACAGATCCGGGGCGGTCGTAGGCACGAGGCCGTGGGTGCGAGGCTGGAACACCCGAAACAGAGTCGCGTGGGCGGGGCGGACGCCGTTGACCCGGAAAGCGTCCGGAACCCACCCGGCTCCACCAGCTACCAGACTCGCCGACGGCGGTCCAGAGGGGACCGATTTCCAAAGGGAGGCCCAACGTGCAACGGCATGACGGGAAAACCGGGGGTGCGTCCCGAAAGGTGAAGAGCAGCGAGAAGCGCCATCATGGCCGCTGGGACAAGGCTATCCTCGACGCCCGGCGGGCCTTGGCGAAGTCAGCAAAGGCAATTGACCGGTCCCGGCGACGAAAGACCGCCGACGGCTTCGGCCTGTAGATGAGTGGCGCGACCCTGAGCAGGCGGCTCCGATCCTCCATACGAGGCATATCGTGAGCCTCGGGGGCGGGCTGCCCACCGGACGTCGATCCACCGGTGTTTGCGGAGGCGGCCGAGAGTTGCCATATTGTAAACATGGCGACACGCAGACTGGAGCGAGCAGTGCAAGCGAGCCTCCGAGCCTCCCCGGTAACACTCCGGGCACTAGCGAAGCGAGCCGGTGTGTCCCACTCGTTGGTAGCCTACCTCCTGCGGGGAACCAGGGTGCCGACGCCGGTCGTGGCCGATCGGCTCGCGTCGGCCCTCGAAGCCCTCGCCGGGGAGGCACTCAAGGGCGCGACCGCGATTCGGCGGGCACTCCCGAAGGAATCACAGTGAATGACCGCCTCCTCCGACAACGACAGGCAGCGTCACTCCTTGACGTGTCGGTGTCCTACCTTCGTGCCTCAACCTGCCCGAAGCGGCTACTGCCGTCGAACGGCCGTGGAAGGAAGCCGATGGTCCGCTACCTTCAGTCCGAAGTCTTAGCCTGGGCGCTCGCCCGGAGGCAGTAATGGTCCTGTACCGCCGAAAAGGCCGACCCTCGTTCTACCTCGGCGTCCCCACTCGGAGCGGGCGCTGGGTGAAGAAAAGCACCGGGACCGACCACCGTCCGACCGCGAAGGCGATCGGGCGGGCGGTCGAGGGGCTACGTCAGGAGCGCGCCTGGGACCTTCTGGAGGCCGTAGCGGTCGGAAGGCTTACCCTCGGTCAGCTCTACGACGCCTACCGTCTGGGCGACCTGGACGGCCTCCGCCAGCGCATGGCCGACGTTGACTTGGCCGGCCACGTCGCCGGGTGGCTGAGATGGCTTGAGGACCGGGTGAAGCCGATCACGGTCCAGCACTACCGCGTCAATGTCCGTCGCCTGGTTCCGGATGGAGCCCCGTTCCTGCGTTCGCAGCTCACCGGCCCGGTAGTAGCCCAATGGCTGAACGCCCTGCCGGTGAGCGGGGCCACCAAGCGGACGGCGCTTGCTGCGGTCCAGTCGTTCGTCAAATACCTCCGCGAGCACGGAGTCCTGAGCGAGAACCCGGTTCGTGATGTGACCCGGCCTCGCGCCAACCCGCCTCGTTGCACGTTCCTCGAACTGGCCGACGTGCGCCGGCTGGTCGAGGGTGCCGCACAGCCCTACCGAGCCGTGTTTGCCCTGGCCTACGGTGGGGGCCTCGAAATCTCCGCCATCCTCGGCCTGGTCGAGTCCGACGTGGATCGGGCTCGTCAAGCGGTCCGGGCACGGGGCACCAAGGCCTGGACGCGCGACAGGATCGCGTTCCTGGCTCCTTGGGCCTGGCCGTTCATCCAGGCGCATTTGGACGGTCTGACGCCCGGCGAGCGCCTCTTTCGGGGCATCGACAGGTGGCAAGCAGGGGACGCCCACCGGGAGCGGTGCCGGGTACTCGGCCTGGAGGGCTACCGCCTCCACGATTCCCGCCACCATTGGGCGGTCGAGCATCTCCGGGCGGGCGTCCCCGTCGAGATGGTCAGCCGGCAACTCGGCCACCGCGACGCCACCATGGCGCTGAAGGTCTACGGACGCTTCGTGCCGAGGGCGGCCGAATGGGACTACTGGCGGGCGAAGGTGAGCCAGCTCCAAGAGGAAAAACTCGGCGGTCTTGGTTCCGCCGATGGTTCCGGGGCCATACCAACTAGCGCGGTCCCGGGCACAGAAACGCCCCCAACAAACGATAGGGGCGAGAGTTACGACGATAGCAGGGGCGGGACTCGAACCCGCGACCCCGGCATTATGAGTGCCGTGCTCTAACCACCTGAGCTACCCTGCCAAGGGGCCAACAATATAGCCCTACCGATCCTCGATCAGAAAGGCGTGCTCCCCGGGCTTCAGCATCCCGTGCTGCTCCCGCGCGATCTTCTCCTGGGTCCAGTGATCGGTCTCCACCAGCTTGGCCACCCGCGTCAGCGAATCCACCTCCTGACGGAGCTCCGCGATCCGGGCGTCCTCCGCCCGCGCCTCCCGCCGGAGCTGGAGCCAGGCCAGGGTGCTGTACTCCCCACCCTGGAACGCAAACCCCAGCGCCAGCACGAACGCGGCGACCAGCAGCCAGCCCTTGATGGTCACAGCGAGTAGAGGTCCCGCCCCGGATAGTGACCCAGATCGCCCAGCTCCTCGGCGATCCGGAGCAGCTGGTTGTACTTGGCCACCCGGTCGGTCCGGCTGGCGCTCCCGGTCTTGATCTGCCCGGCCCCGGTCGCCACCGCCAGGTCGGCGATGAAGGTGTCCTCGGTCTCGCCCGAGCGATGGGAGATGACCACCCCGTACGAGCTGCTCTTGGCCAGCTCGATGCACTGGAGGGTCTCGGTCAGGGTGCCGATCTGATTGACCTTGATCAGCACCGCGTTCGCCACCCCCTCCTCGATCCCCCGCCCCAGCCGGTCCACGTTGGTCACGAACAGGTCGTCGCCCACCAGCTGGATCCGGTCGCCCAGCTTCTCGGTCAGCCGCGACCAGCCGCTCCAGTCGTCCTCGTGGAGCCCGTCCTCGATCGAGACGATCGGGTACCGGTCCACCCAGCTCTGATAGAGCGCGACCATCTCCTCGGCGCTCCGCCGGCTCTTGTCGCCCTTCTTGAAGACGTAGTCGCCGTCCTCGTAGAACTCGCTCGCCGCCACGTCCACGCAGATCGCGATGTCCTTGCCCGGCTCGTAGCCGGCGGCGCGGATCGCGTCCATCACCACGTCGAGCGCGGCCTCGTTCGAGGGCAGCATCGGGGCGAAGCCCCCCTCGTCGCCCACCGAGGTCGAGAGGCCCATCTTGCTCAGGACCTTCTTCAGGGCATGGAACACCTCCACCCCCATCCGGAGCCCCTCGGCAAACTCGTCGGCCCCGATCGGCGAGATCATGAACTCCTGGGCGTCGACGTTGTTGCTGGCGTGCGCGCCGCCGTTCAGGATGTTCATCATCGGCACCGGGAGCACCCGGGCCATCGGCCCGCCCAGATACCGATAGAGCGGGAGGCCGGTCTCCTCGGCCGCGGCCCGAGCCACCGCCAGCGACACGCTCAGGATCGCGTTGGCCCCCAGCTTGCCCTTGTTGGGGGTCCCGTCGAGCTCCATCATCTCGGCGTCGACCGCGATCTGGTCCTCGGCCGAGTAGCCTTCGAGCCGCGGACCGATCACCTCGTTGACGTTCCGGACCGCCTCCAGGACGCCCTTCCCGCCGTAGCGGGAGGCGTCGCCGTCGCGGAGCTCCACCGCCTCGTGCTCACCGGTGGAGGCCCCGCTCGGGACCGCGGCCCGGCCCCGGGCCCCGCTGGCCAGCACGACTTCGGTCTCGAGGGTGGGATTTCCGCGGCTGTCGAGGATTTCCCGGGCGTGGACTTCGATGATGGTCGACATGGCAGGTCGAGGTGAGGGTCAGGGACGCGAAGGGGTCGGAGCGGCCGAAGAATAGGGGCGGGCCCGAGCCTTTCACAACTCGGAGGCTAGGCGGGGTCGGCCCCCAGGGCAATCAGGGTCCGGCGGGCCTCGTCGCTGACCCGGTCGCGGTCGTCGTATCCGAGCCCGACGGTCGCGATCGGGGCACCGATCCGGATCGTGACCGTCCCCGGCCGGGGGGCGATGCTGCCCTTCGGCAAGCGCTGGTAGCTGCCGTCGCAGAAGACCGGCACCACCGGTACCCCCGCCGCGATCGCAAGCACGAACGGCCCCTTCTTGAAGGGATGGAGCTTGCCATCCCGGCTCCGGGTGCCCTCCGCGAACACCACGGCGGAGATCCCCGCCCGGATGGCGTCGGCCGCCCGATCGTACGACGCGAACGCCGCGGCCCGGCGGCCCCGGTCGATCGGGATGTGCCCCATGGCCCGCATGGCCTGGCCCATGATCGGGAAGTACAAGAACTCCCGCTTGAACACGAACCGGATCGAGCCCGGCAGGACTGCGAGCAGCGCCCAGATGTCGACGAACGAGACGTGATTGGAGACGAACACCGCCGAGCCCTCGGGGATCCGCTCGGCGCCGTCGAGCACCACCGAGATCCGGGTCACCTTCAGCAACCCCCGGGCCCAGCGGCGCTGGGCCCGGTCGTACGGGCCCCCGGCCCGCTGCTTGACCCCGAAGAGCGCCAGCACGATCACCGTGGTGCCGCTCCATGCGGTGAAGGCGACCACCGCCACCAGGTAGACGATCGCCCGGATCATGCGAAGTGATCGAACCCGGTCAACGCGACCTCGCGGCCCTGCTCCCGGAGCCGAACGCCCGGCGCCGCCACCACCGACCCGATCCGGGTCAGCGGCGTCGGCGCCCCGCCAGTGTCGGTGCCCGCCGCCAGCGTCACGAGCAACTCGTAGTCTTCCCCGCCCCGGGCCGCGAACCGGTGCGGCTCGGCCAACCGCGCCACGCCCGGGCCGAGCGGGAGCCGGTCCAGGTCGATCTCGAGCCCCACCTCGCCCGCGGCCGCTAGATGGCCGGCGTCGCCCGCCAGCCCGTCGCTGACGTCGATCAGCGCCGAGGCGCCCGCGGCGGCCAGCCACCGCCCCAGCGCCACCCGCGGCTCCGGATGGGCAAACCGAGCCCGGGCGCCGGCTTCAGGCGCCCGCCGATCCAGCCACGCCTCGAGCGCCGCCCGGGCCCCGCCGAGGGTACCGGAGACCCAGACCTCGTCGCCGGGCCGAGCGCCGGCGCGCCGGAGGGGCCGGTCACACCAGCCGAGGACGGTCGTCGTGACCGAAAGCACGGGGCCACCGGTCAGGTCGCCGCCGAGGACGCCGGCGCCGACCGAGCTCGCGGCGGCGCCCACCCCGGACATCACCGCCGCGAGCAGCTCGGCCCCGGCCGATCGGGGGGCGGAGAGCGAGGTGAGCACGCCCACCGGCTCGGCCCCCATCGCGGCCAGGTCGGAGAGCGCCGCTGCCGCGGCCCGCCACCCGATCTCCTCCGGCGCGAGCCAGGTCCGCTCGAAGTGGGTGCCCTCGATCGAGGCGTCGATCGAGAGCGCCAGGGTCCGCCCGTCGAGGGCGACCAAGGCGCAGTCGTCGCCGAGCGCCGGCCCGGACGAGCCTAACGCCCGGGCGATCGCTCGGATCCGGTCGAACTCCGCGCCCGGCCCCAGCGCCGTTTCGAGCATCCTAGACCCGGAGGGGGGCCGGAAGGTCGTAGAGGATCGGGGCCACCGGCGCGGCGGGGGCCCGGCGCCGAAGCTCCCAGGCCCGCCAGAGATCCGGCAGCGCGGCGATCACGTCCATGGGCCGGAGCCCGCGGGCCGTGGTCCGCCGCGCGGCCAGGTCCGCCGCCTCGCCCAGGGCCACGGCGCCCACGGCGGCCGCCTCGGCCGGGGCCAGCCCCTGCGCCAGCCAGGCGGCGATCAGCCCGGACAGGGTATCGCCGCTGCCGCCGGTCGCGAGCCCGGGATTCCCGGCCGCGATGGTGAGCGGCGCCGAGCCGGACCCCGCGATCACCGTGGGCACGCCTTTGGCCAACAGGGTCACCCCCGGCACCACGGCCGGCGGCCTCGCTCGCGGCGGTCCAGGGGTCGGTCGCCAGGCGCGAGGCCTTGTCGGGAAACAGAGCTCGGAACTCGCCCGCGTGGGGGGTCAGCACCAGCCCCCGCTCCCGGACCAGGCCGCCGATCCGGGCCGGGTGGCCACCGAAGGCGATCAGCCCGTCGGCGTCCAGGACGATCGCACCCCGGGTGAGCCCGGCGACCGCCTCCACGAACTCGGCCCGGCCCGGCGCCCGGCCTAACCCGGGGCCGATCACCACCGCGTCGGCCCCGGCCAGCACCTCGGCGGCCCGCCCGGTGGGCGGCCGGTCGAAGGGGCACTCCGCCGTCTGGAGGTCGGGCTCCGCTTGGGCGAGGACCGCAAGGGTCGGGGCCGGCGCCAGGGCGTGGACCAGCCCCGCCCCGGCCGCGAAGGCAGCGCGGGCGGCCATCCGCGCGGCCCCGCTCATCCCCACGTCGCCGCCCACCACCGCCACCCGGCCCCGGGTGCCCTTGTGACTGTTCGACGCGAACGGCAGCACCCGGATCGCGGCATCGGCGGCGGAGAACAACCGGGGCCACTCGGGCGGCGGGGGGACGAAGCCGATGTCGAGCACCAGCACGTCGCCCACCTCGTCGCGGGCCAGGAGGTGTCCGCGCCGGAACCCGCCGAACGTGATCGTGAGCACGGCCGGCAGGGCCCCGTGCGACACCCCGTCGTCCAGGTCGAGCCCGCTCGGGCCGTCGACCGCGACGATCGGCAGCGCCAGGTCGGCCACCCGCGCCAGCAGGGTCCGGGCGGGCTCCCGGGGCGCGCCGCGAGCGCCGGTGCCCAGGATGGCGTCGATCAGGAGTCCGGGCGCCGGCCAGGGCCCGTCCAGCGCCACCTCGCGCACGCCCGCCTCGGTGGCCAGGGTCCGCTCCAGCCGGTTCAGGTCCGACGGCGTGCCGGGGAGGGCGGCCACCCAGACCGGGAGCCCGAGCGCGTGGAGCCCCCGGGCGATGGCCCAGCCGTCGCCGCCGTTGTTGCCCGCCCCGGCCAGCACCAGAGCCCCCTGGCGGAGGGCGCTCGGGAACCGCGCCGTAAGCACCGCGACGGCGCCCCGGCCGGCCGACTCCATGAGCGCGAACGGCGGCACGCCGCGGGCGGCGGTCGCCGTGTCCCACTCGGCGGCTTGGGCTGGGGTCAGGACTGGGAGGAGGGCCATCGGAGGACGGGGAGCGCCGGTCCAGGCCGGCCGGTGATCATTTGAAGCTCTGGCCGATGACCCGTCCGAACGAGATCTCGCCGTTGTCGATCCGGAGGTTGAAGCCGCACTCCGGGTTGGTGCAGACCCAGGCTTTGTAGGTGATGGGGGCGCCGTCCCGCCCGTAGTCGGACAGGGGGATGAGCACTCCGGCGGTGCACTTCTGGCACTGGGGCCATTCGACGCCTTGGCTCATGCGCCCTCCTCCAGCACGTCGATCGTCCGTGCCCCGCCCGTCGCCCGGACGCCGTCCCAGACGTACGAGGTGACGAAGGCGTGGGTAAAGTCGAACACGCCGCGGAAGTCTTCCTCCCGATCGCCGGGTCGGGTGACGAGGAGACCGACGTCCACCAGCGTGAACACGATCCGGCCCAGGTCCTCGGTGCGGCGGATGCCCCAGGTCTCGAGGACCGGCTGGGCCATGAGCCCGTACTGGGCCCGCGCGTGGTTGCGGCAGGCGATCGCCAGCTCGGGGCCGCTCACGTGGCGCCGGACCGGCAGCGTGGTCTGGAGGTACTCGATGCTCTCGAGTACGAACAGATACGCGAGCTCGTCGTAATGGCTCTCGCTGGCCCGGATCTTGGCGAGCACCTGGCTCGCCAGACGGAGTTCGATCACGCGACCGAGAGGGCGGGCGCCGGCGCGCCGGACTGGTAGAGCGGGAAGGCCCGGGCCAGCTCCCGGACCTCGAGCCGGACGCCCGCCAAGTCGGCCTCGTCGCGCGCGGCGATGGCGCGGTCGATCAGCTCCGCCACCGTCTCCATCTCCTCGGGACCCATCCCGCGGGTGGTGAGCGCGGGGGTGCCGAGCCGGACGCCACTGGTTACGAAGGGCGAGGCCGGATCGCCGGGAATCGTATTTCGGTTGACCGTGACGCTGGCGTGCCCCAGCACCTCCTCGGCCCGCTTGCCGGTGACCCCCTTGGACCGGAGATCCACCAGCAGCACGTGCGAGTCGGTTCCTCCGGAGACGATCTCGAAGCCGCGCTCGATCATCGCCGCGCTCAGGGCCTGGGCGTTCTCGACCACCCGCCGGGCGTAGGTCTTGAACTCAGGGCGGAGCGCCTCGCCGAACGCCACCGCCTTGGCCGCGATCACGTGCTCGAGCGGTCCACCCTGGGTGCCCGGGAAGACCGACTTGTCGATCACCTTGGCCAGGTCGCCGATCGAGAGGATCAGGCCGCCCCGCGGCCCCCGGAGCGTCTTGTGGGTGGTGGTGGTGACGACCTGCGCGTGCGGCACCGGCGACGGATAGACGCCGCCCGCCACCAACCCCGCGAAGTGCGCCATGTCCACCAGGAGGGTGGCGCCAACTTCGTCGGCGATGGACCGGAAGGCGGCGAAGTCGATGATCCGCGAGTAGGCGCTGCCCCCGCACACGACCAGCCGGGGCCGCTCGCGCCGGGCGACCTCGCGCACCTGGTCGTAGTCGATCCGACCGGTGGCGATGTCGACCCCGTAGTGGACCGCACGCCAGATGGTGCCGCTGTGGTTGACGCCGTGCCCGTGAGAGAGGTGGCCGCCGTGGGGCAGCGACATCGCGAGCAGGGTCTCGCCCGGCGGCAGCACCGCCATGAAGGCGGCGAAGTTCGCCTGGGCGCCGGCATGCGGCTGCACGTTGGCGTGATCGGCCCCGAAGAGCTCCACGGCCCGCGCGATGGCCAGGCGCTCGATCTCGTCGATCACCTCGTTGCCACCGTAGTACCGCTTACCGGGATAGCCTTCGGAATACTTGTTGGTGAGCGGCGTGCCCATCGCGTCGATCACCGCCCGGGAGGCGAAGTTCTCGCTCGCGATCAGCTCGAGACCGTCACGCTGTCGATTGAGCTCGCGGTCGACCAGCGCGGCGACGACGGGGTCGGCCTCGCGGAGCGACGCGGTATGATCAGACATGGTTCGCGTCAACCTCGATCTTGGCGATCCGCCGGGTATGGCGGCCGCCGTCGAAGGGGGTTTCGAGCCAGGCGCGGAGGATGTCCACGCTCTGGCCCTGGGTCAGAAAACGGGCCGGCAGCACGAGAACGTTGGCGTCGTTGTGCTCCCGCGACAGCTTGGCGACCTCGGGATTCCAGGCCACCGCCGCTCGCACCCCGTGGTGGCGATTGGCCGCGTACGACATCCCGAGACCGGTCCCGCAGAGCAGGACGCCGCGCTGCACCTCGCCTCGGGCCACTTGGTCGGCCACCTGGTGGGCATAGTCGGGATAATCGGTCGACGCCGTGGAGTGGGTCCCCACGTCCTCGGGCTCGTAGCCCAGCGCCTCGAGCTCCTTGACCAGCCGTTCCTTCAGCTCGAACCCGGCGTGGTCGGCCCCGATGGGAATGCGTTCGGGCATGGCAGGAAACTACGGTGATTGGTGACTGGTGACTAGTGACTCGGGAGTGAGTGGTGAGCCGGCGGTAGGAGCAGGCGCTGGGGCGCTACCGCCCAGTGCCTACTCCCTCCCGAGTCACGGCTCACCAATCACGAATCCCCATATTCGTAAAAGCCTCGGCCCGTCTTCCGGCCCAAGTGGCCCGCCGCGACCATCTTCCGGAGCAGCGGGCAGGGCCGGTACTTGGGGTCGCCCAGGCCCTTGTGCATCACTTCCAGAATGGCCAGGCACACGTCCAGGCCGATGAAGTCGGCCAGGGCGAGCGGACCCATCGGATGGGCCATGCCCAGCTTCATCACGGTGTCGACCGACTCGGGCGAGGCCACGCCTTCCATCACGCGAAGATGGCCTCGTTGATCATCGGCATCAGGATCCGGTTGGCGACGAAGCCGGGGTAGTCCTTGCACCTCCACCGGCGTCTTCTCCAGCTCGGTCGCGATCTCGACCACCGTGCGCATCGTCTCGGCGCTGGTCGCGTGGCCCTCGGATCACCTCGACCAGCTTCATGACCGGCACCGGATTCATAAAGTGCATCCCGATCACCTTCTCGGGACGCTGAGTCCGGGCCGCGATCTCGGTGATCGAGATCGAGCTGGTGTTGGTGGCCAGGATCGCTTTGGCCCCGCAGAGCCGGTCGAGCGACTCGAAGATCGAAAACTTGAGATTGGGATTCTCGCTGGCGGCCTCGATCACGAGGTCGGCCGAGGCCGCGCCGTCGAGCGCGGTGGCGACCGAGATCCGGCCCAGGATGTCCTTCGGCGCGTCGGCCGGGATGGCCCCCTTCTTGGCCTGCCGCTCGAGGTTCTTTGCGATCGTCGCCCGGGCCCGGTCGAGAGCCTGCTGCGACACGTCGATCAGGGTGACGCTCCACCCATGCTGCGCGAATACGTGCGCGATCCCGTTGCCCATGGTCCCCGCGCCGATCACCGCTGCCTGTTTCATCCGTCCTCCCTCGTCGTCCACCACCGGGCGGCAACCCCGACGCCGAGCGCCAGAGCCACCGTCGCGAACACCCCACCCTCAGGACCGAAGCCGCCACCCGTGAGCCAGGCGGGCCGCCCCGGGAAATAGTCGATCCACGGGATCGAAAACGGGATCCCGCTGACCGGCGCCGCCAGTCCAGCCAGCGCCAGGTTCCATCCCAGATGCGCGCCGGTCGCGGTCCACAGCCCGCCCGGCGCGTAGAATACCAGCCCCAGCCAGATCCCGGCCAGCGTGATGTTCCCGAGGCCGAGCGCGGTGAGCGCCGGATTGAGCCGGTGCGCCAGCCCGAAGAGCACGGCCGTCACCACGATCGCGAGCCCCGGCCCCACCGCCCGCCGGAACCCGGCCAGTGGCAGGCCGCGAAAGGCCAGCTCCTCCATCAGCGCCGCCGGCAGCAACAGCACCGCCAGCTGGGCGAGCCGGGTGAGGTACTGGCCGAACGAGCCGCCGTCGAGTGACCAGTGCGCCACCCCGACCAGGACCCCGGCGCTCAACGCCAGCGCCCCGAGCGTGAGCCCCAGACCAAACCCGGTCCCGAAGCCCTGGAGGCCTTCCCGGGACGGCGCCCAGCCCAGCTCCCGCCGATCGAGCTTGAGGATCCGACGGCCCACCAGGAAGGAGAGCCCGCTGAAGATCACGATCCCGACCCCGGCCTGGACCAGGGCAACGGTCGCCTGCGGCAGTTGTCCCAGCGGGCGGCCACCCGACAGCCCCACCAGCACCGTCGTCGCCAGCGCGGCGGTCCCGAGATAGCCGACCACCACGTAGGCGAGCGACCAGGCACCGGTCGCCCAGCGCGGCCGCTCGCCGGCCGGCGACGTCATCCCGCGATCAGACCGCTTCGACCGACAGCGCGACCGCGTTCCCGCCACCGAGGCACAGCGTAGCCAACCCGGTGGCCGCCTTCCGATCGCGCATGGCGTAGAGCAGCGTGGTCAGGATCCGGGAGCCGCTGGCCCCGATCGGGTGCCCCAGCGCGATCGCCCCGCCGTTCACGTTGACCCGGCCCAAGTCCCACTTGAGGGCCCGCCCGTCGGCGATGCACTGGACCGCGAACGCCTCGTTGGCCTCGATCAGCCCGTAGTCGCCGATCTGGGTCTTGGCCTTCTTCATCAGGTTCTGGACCGCGAAGATCGGCGCGAAGAAGAGATCCTTGGGCTCGCCCCCGCCGGTGGCGTAGCTCGTAACCCGGGCCATCGGGGTAAGGCCGTGGGCCTTGGCGAAGGCCAGCGACGCCACCACCAGGGCGCTGGCCCCGTCGTTGATGGTCGAGGCGTTGCCCGCGGTGACCGTGCCGTCCTTCTGGAAGGCCGGCCTCAGCTTGGCCAGGCCCTCGAGCGTGGTCTCTTTCCGGGGCCCCTCGTCCTGCTCGACCTTGGTGACCCCGGCCCGGGTCTTCACCTCGACCGGCACGATCTCCGCCGAGAAACGCCCCGACGCCATCGCGTCGGATGCCTTCTTCTGGCTCTGGTACGAGAACTCGTCCTGCTCGGACCGGGTCACCCCCGCCTTCTGGGCGGTGTACTCGGCCAGGTTCCCCATGTGCTGGTTGCTGAACGAGTCCCAAAGCCCGTCGTGGATCATCCCGTCGAGCAGGGTCTGGTTGCCGATCTTGACCCCGCCCCGGATCCCGTGGAGGTAGTGGGGCGCGGACGACATCGATTCCATGCCGCCGGCCACCACCAGCTGGTTGTCGCCGGCCCGGATCGACTGGGCCGCCAGCATCACCGACTTGAGCCCCGACCCGCACACCTTGTTGATGGTGAGCGCCGGAATCACCCCGTCGAGCCCCGCGTGGATCATCGCCTGCCGCGCCGGGGCCTGCCCCGTCCCGCCCTGCAGCACGTGGCCCATGATCACTTCGTCGATCAGGCCGGCATCGATCCCGGCGCGGGCCACCGCCTCCTTGATCACCAGCGCGCCGAGCTGGGGCGCCGTGAAGGAGGCGATCCCTCCGAGGTACTTGCCGATCGGCGTGCGGCAGGCCGAGAGGATGACGGGAGTCGTTGCGTCAGACATGATGAGGGCCTCTTCACTTCGGTGGCGGTGACCTGTTTCCGTCAATATAACGGGGCCTCCGAGCCGTTCCGCCGGTCGTCAGGGCGTGAGGGCGCGGGCCCGAACCTCCTGGACCACCCGCTCCTGGAACTCGGCCAACGGGGTCACGACCTGCTTGTTCCCGGCGCCGCGAACCCGCACCGCGACGGTGCCGGCATCGGCCTCGCGTTGCCCGACCACCCCCACGTACGGCACCTTCATGACCTCGGCTTCGCGAATCCGGTAGCCCAGGGTTTCGTTGCTCGCGTCGAGCACGGCCCGGAGCCCGGCCTGCCGGAGCGAGGCCACCGCGGCCTCCGCGGCCTCACGTTGGTGGTCCGAGACCGGGAGCACCCGGATCTGCTCCGGCGCGAGCCAGACCGGAAACGCCCCGGCGAAGTGCTCGATCAGGATGGCGATGAACCGCTCGAACGAGCCGCTCACCGCCCGGTGGATCACCACCGGCCGGTGGGGGTGGTTGTCCTCGCCCACGTAGCTGAGGTCGAACCGCTCCGGCGCGTTGTAGTCGAGCTGGATGGTGCCCAACTGCCAGGTCCGGCCGATCGAGTCGGACACGTGGAAGTCGATCTTGGGGCCGTAGAAGGCGCCGTCCCCCGGCATCATGGTGTAGGGATAGCCGGTCGCCTTGAGCGCCTCTTCCAACGACCCTTCGGCCCGATCCCAGAGCGCGTCGTCGCCCAGCCGGGTCTCCGGCCGGGTGGCGAACTTGAGCTGGGCGGTGAGCCCGAACGTCTCGTAGTATCCCAGGATCAGCCGGGTCAGGGCCGCAACCTCGGCCGCGATCTGGCTTTCCATCAGGAAGATGTGACAGTCGTCCTGGGAGAACTGGCGGACCCGGGTCAGGCCCGAGAGCGCACCCGACACCTCGTTCCGGTGGAGCACGTCGTAGGTGCAGTACCGGAACGGCAGCTCCCGGTACGAGTGCCGCTTCGACTGGTACATCAAGTAGTGCGACGGACAGTTCATCGGCTTGAGCGACACGTCGTGCTCGCCGGACTCGTTGTTCAGCACCAGGAACATGTTCTCCTGGTACTTGCCCCAGTGACCCGAGAGCTCCCAGAGCGCTTTGTTGTAGAGGAGCGGCGTCCGGATCTCGCGATAGCCCTCACGCTGAAGCTCGCGCATGTAGGCGTTGACCGCGTTGTAGATCGTCGTCCCCCGCTCGGTCCAGAACACCGCGCCGGGCGAGTATGGGTGGAGCATGAACAGGTCGAGCTCCCGACCCACCCGACGGTGGTCGCGCTTCCTGGCCTCCTCGAGCCGGTGCAGGTAGGCGTCGAGATCGTCTTGCTTGAACCAGGCCGTCCCGTAGATCCGCTGCAGCATCTGCCGCTTCTCGTCGCCCCGCCAGTAGGCGCCGGCGGTGGTCAGCAGCTTGAAGTGCTTGAGCCGGCCGGTCGAGGGCACGTGGGGCCCCCGGCAGAGATCGATGAACGGTCCGTCGGTGTAGATCGAGATCGTCTCGTCGTCGCCCAGCTCGCGGATCCGCTCCAGCTTGAGCGGATCGTCGGCGAAGCGCTGGTTGGCCTCGGTCCGGTCGACCACCTCGCGCTCGAACGGATAGTCGGAGGCGCAGACCTCCCGCATCACCCCCTCGATCTTCTCGAGATCGTCGGGGGTGAAGGGACGGGGCACCTCGAAGTCATAGTAGAAGCCGTCCTCGATCGGCGGGCCGAACCCGATGCCCGCCGTCGGGAAGATTTGGCGGACCGCCGTGGCCAGGACGTGCGCGGCGGAGTGGCGCAGCACCTCGAGCGCTTCCGGAACGCGGTCGGTCAGGATCGCGATCGTGGCATCCCCATCGATCGGGCGGGTCAAGTCGCGGATCTGGCCGTCGACCTTGATCGCGAGCGCCGCCTTGGCCAGACCCGGCCCGATGGCCCGCGCCACGTCGTTCCCGGTGGATCCCTTGGGCAGCTCGCGCACGCTCCCGTCTGGGAGGGTGAGCTGAATCGTCTCGGCCGTCACGGGGCAACCTCCGCCGTGACCGGCACCGCGACCACGGGGGTCCGCGGGCCCAGCCAGAGAAAGAGCCCGATCCCGGCCAGTACCACCATCAGGACGGCCGCGATCTGGAAAACGGGGAGGCGGGGACGGGTCTGGATTCTGGTCTTCATACGGGGCTGAACTCGCTTCGCCAGGGTACCGAAGCCTATTAAGTTAACCGCATGGCGCGCCGACGTATACGCACCGAGCCCCCCACCGGGTCCGCCGCTCCGGCCATCGTCGCCGGCCTGGGCCTCGGCCTGGCCGTCGGCTTTCTGCTGGGCGAGATGTTCGCGGGCGAGAGCCCCAAGACGCTGAAGCGGGCGCTGACCCCCTGGCGCCGGCCGATCGGGGCCCGCACCTCGCTCCAGATGACCGCCGTCCTCCAGACCCAACTCGAGCAGGCCCTCGGACCCGACGGCCAGAGTCTCGACCTCGTGATGGTGGGCAAGAACGCCCTCGAGATCCACGGCTGGGTCACCTCCCGCGCCGCCCGAGGCCGGGCCCTCCGCCTGGCCCGGGAAACCCTCGGACCCGACATCCGGCTGGTCGACGGCCTCCTGGTGTGGGGCGAGGACGACGCCGTCGTGAGCCAGTCCGCCGCCGAAGAACGAGAACCGGCATGACCGACACCCTGCCGCCCCAGTACGATCCGTCCGAGGTGGAGCAGGCGCTGTATCGATGGTGGGAACGGAGCGAATTCTTCCCGGCCCGGGCCGAGGGGGAGCCGTTCGTCATCATGATGCCGCCGCCCAACGTGACCGACCGGCTCCACCTGGGGCACGGCCTCAACCTGACGGTCCAGGATTCCCTGATCCGCTTCCACCGGATGCGGGGACGCGCGGCCGCCTGGATCCCCGGCACCGACCACGCCGGCATCGCCACCCAGAACGTGGTCGAGCGGCTGCTCAAGAAGGAAGGCAAGACCCGGTTCGACCTCGGGCGGGAGGCGTTCGTCGAGCGGGTCAAGGCCTACGTGGCCGCCACCGGCGACACCATCCTGAAGCAGGTCCGGGCCCTGGGCGCCAGCTGCGACTGGTCGCGCACCTACTACACCTTCAGCCCCGAGCTCTCCCGGGCGGTGCGGGCGGTGTTCGTCGACTGGTTCGAGCGCGACCTGATCTACCGCGGCAAGTACATCATCAACTGGTGCCCCCGTTGCCTCACCGCCCTCTCCAACGAGGAAGTGGAGCGGAAAGAGACCCACGGCAAGATCTGGCGGATTCGCTACCCGGTGGCCGGCGGCGGCGGGATCGTCGTGGCCACCACCCGGCCCGAGACCATGCTGGGCGACACCGGGGTGGGGGTCCACCCGGGTGACGAGCGCTACGCCGCCCTGGTCGGTCAGGAGGTCGAACTGCCTCTCACCGGCCGCCGGATCCCGATCGTGGCCGACGACGCCGTCGACCAGTCGTTCGGCACCGGGGCGGTCAAGCTGACCCCGGCCCACGACCCGCTCGATTTCGAGATCGCCGGGCGCCAGGGGCTGCCCGCCCTCGACGTGTTGACGCCCGAGGGCCGGATGTCGGACGCCGTGCCCGAGCCGTTCCGCGGCCTGGACCGGTTCGAGGCCCGGAAGCGGGTCGTGGCGGCACTCGAGGCCCAGGGCTTCCTGGTGGGGGTCGAGGACCATACCAATGCGGTGGGCCATTGCTACCGCTGCGACACCGTGGTGGAGCCCCGGCTCTCCGATCAGTGGTTCGTCCGGATGAAGCGGCTGGCCGAGCCGGCCCTGGCCGCCTACCGCTCCGATCGGCTTCGGTTCGTGCCCGAGCGCTGGGGCGAGGTCTACGCCCAGTGGATGGAGGGTATCCGTGACTGGTGCATCTCCCGCCAGCTTTGGTGGGGGCACCGGATTCCGGTCTGGTACTGCGACGCCCCCGGGTGCGGCAAGATCACCGCCAGCGCCACCGACCTCGACACCTGCCCCGGCTGCGGCAAACCGGTCCGCCAGGACGAGGACGTTCTCGACACCTGGTTCTCCTCCCAGCTGGTGCCCTTCTCGAGTCTGGGCTGGCCCGACCAGACCACGGACCTCCGGCGGTTCTACCCCGGGCACGTCCTGGTCACCGGGCCCGACATCATCTTCTTCTGGGTGGCCCGGATGGTCATGTCGGGCCTGGACCGGATGGACGACCTCCCATTCACCACGGTCTTCCTCACCGGGATGGTGCGCGACCCCGACCACCAGAAGATGTCCAAGTCGCGCGGCAACGGAATCGATCCGCTCGACGTGATCGAGCGCTTCGGCGCCGACGCCCTCCGCTACACCATGCTCGCCAGCGCGGCGATCGGCAGCGACATCATCCTCGACCCCAAGGACATCGAGGCCTCGTTCGCGCCGGGCCGGAACTTCGCCAACAAGCTCTGGAACGTGGGTCGGTTCCTGCTGTCGAACCTCGACGGCGTGCCCCGCCCGCTCGCCGGCGACGGGCCCAACCCGGTCCACCGGAACGAGCTCTCGCTGGTGGACCGGTGGATCATCGCCCGCTGCGACGCCCTGGTCCGCGAGGCGACCGACGCCTGGGAGCGCTACCGGCTCAACGACGCCGCCGCCGCGGTCTACCGGTTCCTCTGGAACGACCTGGCCGACTGGTACGTCGAGGCCATCAAGCCCCGGCTCTACGGCGACCTGGCGGGTGGCGACGTGGCCCGGTCGGTCGCCGCCCAGACCTTCGACGTGGCGCTCCGGCTCCTCCACCCGATCATGCCGTTCATCACGGAGCAGCTCTGGCGCCACCTGCCCGGCCGGGATCCCGAGGCCACGCTGAGCCACGCCGCCTGGCCCAAGCCCGACGACCGGGCTCGCGACCAACGGGCCCTGACCGAGTTCGGCGCCCTCCAGGAGCTGGTGGGCGCGATCCGCTCGATCCGGGCCGAGTACGGGGTCCAACCAACCCAGACGGTCCGGGTCAGGCTGGCCGGGGCCGGTCCCGAGCTGGAAGCCGCGGTGCGGCAGCTCGGGGTCACCATCCAGCGGCTCGGCAAGGTGAGCGAGATCTCGACCACGACCGAGGAGGCCCGCGACGACGGCGACAACGCCCACGCGGTGCTCTCCGACGGCACCGCCGTCGCCATCCCCCTCGGCGACCTCGTCGATCTCGAGAAGGAGTGCGCCCGCCTCCGGCAAGAGCACCAGCGGCTGGTCGGGCTGGTGGCCAACCAGGAGACGAAGCTCGCCAACCAGCAATTCGTCAGCCGGGCGCCGGCCGAAGTGGTCCAGCGCGAGCGCGACAAGCTCGCCGCCTGGCGGGAGCAGGCCGCGGTCCTCCAGGGCAAGCGCGAACGGCTCGGATGCGCCGGGTAGCTCGCGCCGGCGCGTGGCTCGCGATGCTGACGCTCGCCGGCTGCGCCCAGATCGGCGAGCCGCCCGGCGGGCCGCCCGATCGCGCCCCGCCGGTGCTGATCGGCACGATCCCCGACTCGATGGGCGTCTACCCCAAGTTCGACCGGGACGCCGCCTTCGTCTTCAACGAGGTCGTGGCCGAAGGCACCGCACCCAACTTCGGGCTGGGGACGGGTGACCTCGAGAAGCTGATCGTCGTCTCCCCCACCGAAGCGGTTCCCCACGTCCACTGGGGACGGAGCCGGATCACGGTCAAGCCGAAGGAGGGCTGGCAGCCCAACCGGGTTTACCGGGTGGAGCTCCTCGCCGGGATCGCCGACCTCCGCAACAACCGGAGCAAGCTCGGACGGGTGATCACCTTCACCACCGGGGCGCCGGTGCCGACCCATTTCCTCCGGGGCCGTACGGTCGACTGGAGCACCACCCGGCCCGCGCCGGCGGCCCTGGTCGAAGCCACCCTCTTCCCCGACAGCCTCACCTACCGGACCACGTCCGACTCGAGCGGCCGCTTCAACTTCGGCCCCCTCCCGGAAGGCACCTACCTGGTGGGCGGAGTGATCGACCAGAACCACAATCGTCGGCTCGACCCGCGCGAGCTGTTCGACACCGTCCGAGTGGCCGCCACCAGCGACAGCGCCGGCGAGCTCTGGATGTTCCGTCACGACACCGTCGCGGCCCGGCTCCAGAGCGCGGCCAAGAACGACTCGCTCTCCATCGTCGTCACCTTCAATCAGCAGATCGACCCCTACCAGCGGATCCCGGCCGACTCGGTCCGGGTTCGGCTCTTGCCCGACTCCACCCCGGTGGCCGTCACGGCCATTCTGCCACAGACGGCGTACGACTCGACCTTCAAGCCGTCGGCCGCGCCCGACACGGCCACCCTGTCCGACTCCGCCAAGGCCGTCCTCGCCGCCCAGAAGGCCCAGCAGGACTCGATCCGCCGGGCCGATTCGCTCCAGGCCGAGGCCGATCGAGCCCGCGCCGCGCGGCGTCGGCCGGCCGCCCCGCGCGACACCGTGGACCGGGCCCCGCTGACGACCAAGCCACCGCTGTACGACAAGCTCTACATCCGGCTCGATACCACCCTGATCCCCGGTGCCAAGTACGTCATCGACGTGAAGGGAGTGCGGAGCGTCAGCGGGATCACCGGCGACGCCTTCCTCGGCCTCCAGGTGCCGCTCCCGCCCAAGCCCCCGCCGGATTCGGCCAAAGCCGACTCGGCCGCGGTCAAGCCGGACTCCGGCCGCACCCGCCCCGATTCCGGCCGGGCCCGACCCGACTCCACCGGCGCCCGCCCCGATTCCGCCGCCCGGCGCCCCGCGCCACCGGACACCGGCCGGCTCCGCCGTCCCCGCGGCCTTCGCGGCCCCCGCCGGCGATGAGCGACCGCCGCCGGAACCTCCCGGCGATCGATCGCCTGCTCGACCACCCCGAGGTCCGGCCGTTGCTCGAGCGCTTTCCCCGAAACGTCGTGGTCGCCGCGGCCCGCGAAGCCGTCGCCTCCGCCCGGAACGGCCGAGGTCCGGTGCCCGACGATTGGGCGGCCGACATCGCCGACCGGATCGCCCGGCGAACGGCCCCGTCCCTGTTTCCGGTGCTCAACGCCACCGGCGTCGTGCTCCACACCAATCTGGGCCGAGCCCCGCTCGCCGAGGCGGCGATCGACGCGCTGAACGGCCTCGCCCGCGGGTATGGGAACCTCGAGCTGGACGTCGCGACCGGCGGCCGCGGGAGCCGCCTCGATCACTGCGGCCCGCTGGCCGCCGAGATCGTCGGCGCCGAGGCCGCCCTGGTCGTCAACAACGCCGCCGGGGCGCTGGTCCTGGCGCTCAACGCCCTGGCCCAGGGGCGCGAGGTGATCATCTCCCGGGGTGAGCTGATCGAGATCGGCGGGTCGTTCCGGATTCCCGACATCCTCGAGAAGAGCGGCGCCCTGCTCCGCGAGGTGGGCACCACCAACCGGACCCACCTGGCCGACTACGAACGAGCCCTCGGCGAGCGGACCGGCGCCATCCTGGCCGTGCACCGGAGCAACTTCGCGATGAGCGGCTTCGTGACCTCGCCCGAGCCGGCCCGGCTGGCCGAGCTGGCCCGGCGTCATGGGGTGCCGTTCCTGTATGACGTCGGGAGCGGGCTGCTCCTCGATCTGGCGCCCTGGGGTCTCACCGGCGAACCCCGTCTGCCCGACGCGGTGCGGGTCGCCGACCTCGCCATCGCGAGCGGCGACAAGCTCCTCGGCGGCCCGCAAGCCGGGCTCGTGGCGGGTCGGCGGGAGCTGGTCGACGCCCTCCGGAAGAACCCCTTCGCCCGGGCCCTTCGGGCCGACAAGCTGACCCTGGCCGCGCTTCAGGCAACGCTCGCGCTCTATCGCGACCCTGAGACCGCCCGCCGTGAGATCCCGGTGCTCCGGATGCTCACCCTCGACCGCGCCGCCCTCGAGGCCCGGGCCCGGAACCTGGCGGCGCGGATCGGCCCGCCGCTGGCCGCCCGGCTCGCGGCCGGCCGGTCGGCCGTGGGCGGGGGGTCGTTCCCCGACGCGGACCTTCCGACCACCCTCGTCGTCGTCGATCCCGGGGCGCTCGGGGCGCCGACCCTGGCCCTCAAGCTTCGGCTCGGCCAGCCCAGCGTGCTGGCCCGGGTCGAACGCGACCAGGTGCTGATCGACCCCCGGACCCTCCCCCCCGAGGCCGATCACGCCGTCGCGGAGGCCCTGGCCCAGGCGGCCGCCTCGTGAGCCGGCCCGCCCTCTTCCTGGATCGCGACGGCACCCTGGTCGTCGACACCGGCTATCTCCGCGATCCGAGCACCGTGCGGCTCGTGCCGGGCGTCGGCCCCGGCATCCGGCGGTTCGTGGCGGCCGGCTACCTGCCGCTGGTGGTGACCAACCAGTCGGGCATCGCCCGGGGGCTGGTGACCTGGGACGAGTATCACGCCGTCGCCGCGCGGATGGCCGAGCTGCTCACGGCGGAAGGGGTGTCGCTGGCCGGAACCTGGCTCTGCCCCCACGCGCCCGACGTCTCCGGACCCTGCGAGTGCCGGAAGCCCGGCCTCCTCAACTACCACGACGCGATCGCCGCCCTCGACCTGGCACCGGCGGATTCGATCTGGATCGGCGATCGGGTCACCGACCTCGAGCCGGCCCGGGCCCTGGGCGGCCGGGGCGTGCTGGTCCTGACCGGGGAGCGCCCGGAAGACGCCGAGCGGGCCCGGGCCGAAGGCTTTCCGGTGGTGGCCGATCTGCCCGCCGCCGCGGCGCGCCTGCTCGGGCCCGAGCGTTAGGCAGGGGTCATGATCCGGCGCCGCGCGGGCGAGGCTCCGTGCCTGTATATTTGCGGGCTATGTCGATCCGGATTGCCGTCTGTATCTCGGGGCGCGGCAGCAACCTGGCCGCGCTGCTCCAAGCCCTGCCCCAGCCGGGGCCGGCCCGGGTGGTGCTGGTGATGAGCAGCCGGGCCTCGGCCGGCGGCCTCGACATCGCCCGGCGGGCCGAGGTGCCCACCCTGGTGCTCGAGGACCCCGCCGACGGCATGGCCTGGCTCGACGCCCTCGAGGGGGCCAAGGTCGATTTCGTCGTCCTAGCCGGATTCCTGAAGCAGGTCCCGGCCTCGGTGGTCGCCGCTTACCAGGGCCGGATCATCAACATCCACCCCGCGCTCCTCCCCGATCACGGCGGGCCCGGGATGTATGGACTCGGGGTCCACCGGGCCGTGCTGGCCCGGGGAGATCGGGAGTCCGGCGCCAGTGTGCATCTGGTCACCGAGCGCTACGACGAAGGCCCGGTGCTCGGCCAGATCCGGGTCCCGGTGCTCCCGGACGATACCCCCGAGAGCCTGGCCGCCCGGGTGCTCGAGGTCGAGCATCGGCTGCTGCCCGCCGCCGTGCTGGCCGCCGCCGCCGAGGGTCGCGCCGTACCGTTCACGGTGGCCCACGCGCCACTCACCACTCACTAGCGATCGTCATCGACATGCGCGCTTTGATTTCCGTCAGCGACAAACGCGGGATCGTGGACTTCGCCGGTGGTCTCGTGGCCCTGGGCTGGGAGATCGTCTCCACCGGCGGCACCGCCGCGGCGCTCAAGAAGGCGGGCGTGCCCGTGATCCTGGTCGAGGAGGTCACCGGCTTCCCCGAGATGCTCGACGGCCGGGTCAAGACCCTGCACCCCCGAGTCCACGGCGGCATCCTGGCCCGGCGCGACTCGGCCCAGCATCAGGCCGCGCTGGCCACCCACGGCATCAAGACGTTCGATCTGGTGGCCGTGAACCTCTATCCGTTCCAGGCCACCATCGCCGACCCTGACGTCTCCTTCGAGGACGCGGTCGAGAACATCGACGTCGGCGGCCCCTCGATGCTTCGCGCCGCCGCCAAGAACCACGAGTTCTGCCTGCCGGTGGTCGACCCGACCGACTACGACCGGGTGCTCGACCTCTTCCGGAAGGGCGAGCTCCCCCGCGAGGTGCGCCGGGCGTTCGCGGCCAAGGTCTTTTCGCACACCGCGGACTACGACTCCGCCATCGCCAGCTACCTGACCGAGCCGGAGGACGGCCTGCCGCCCCGGATCTCGCTCGCCATCGAGCGCCTCATGTCGCTCCGCTACGGCGAAAATCCGGAGCAGCGGGCGGCCCTCTACGCCTCGGAAGAGCCGCGCGGGGTCCGCGACCTGAGCCAGCGCCAGGGGAAAGAGCTCTCCTTCAACAATCTGCTCGACATCGACGCCGCCACCTCCGCCGTCGCCGTCTGGAAGAACCGCCCGGCCTGTTGCATCGTGAAGCACACCACTCCCTGCGGGATCGCGGTGGGTCGGAGCGGGCTCGAGGCCCTGGAACGGGCCCGGGCCACCGACCCGCTGTCCGCCTTCGGCGGGATCGTGGCCTGCAACACGGTCGTCGACCGGGCCATGGCCGAGTCGCTCCGCGACCTCTTCTTCGAGGTGATCGTGGCTCCGTCGGTGCACGACGAGGCCATGGCCATCTTCAGCGAGAAGAAGAACCTCCGGGTGGTCGAGCTCCCCGTCGGCGAGGCCGTCGGCACCCTCGACTGGAAGCGGGTCCGGGGCGGCTTTCTGGTCCAGGACCGGTTTGCTTTCGACCGGGCCGAGACCAACTGGACCGTCCCGACCCAGCGGAAACCCACCGCGGAGGAATGGAACGACCTCCGCTTCGCGTGGGCCGCGGTGTCGACGGTCAAGTCCAACGCGATCCTCCTGGCCCGGAACGAGCAGGCCATCGGCATCGGCGCCGGTCAGATGAGCCGGGTCGACGCCGTATTCCTGGCCGTTCACAAGGCCAACCAGCACCAGCACGACGTTCGGAATGCCGTCCTGGCGTCGGACGGATTCTTCCCCTTCCCCGACGGGGTCGAGGAAGCGGCCAAGGCCGGGGTCGTGGCCTTGATTCAGCCCGGCGGCTCGGTCCGCGACCCAGCGGTCGTGGAGGCCGCCGACCAGCTGGGCCTGGCGATGGTTCTCACCGGCAAACGGATGTTCCGGCACTGATCCCATGACCGATCCCCTCGCCCCTCCGACCCGTTCCCAGCCGCCTTACCTCCTGGCGCTGGGCACCGGCATCGTCGTCTTCGCGATCTACCTCGCGACCCTGGCGCCGACCACGGCGTTCTGGGACACCTCGGAGTACATCGCGGCGGCCAAGGTGCTGGGGATCCCCCATCCACCCGGGAACCCGCTCTTCGTCCTCCTGGCCCACACCTTCGGCCTCCTCCCCCTGGCGGCCAACTACGCGGTCCGGATCAACCTCTTCGCCGCCGTCACCAGCGCCGCCTCGGCGGGGCTCTGGTTCCTGGTGGCCGAGCGCTGGCTCACCACCATCGTCCCCGAGCGGCTGCCTCGGCTGGTGGCGGCGTTCGCCGGCGTGCTGGTCGGCGCCACCATGTGGACGGTCTGGAACCAGTCGACCGTCAACGAGAAGGTCTACACCGTCTCGCTCTTCTTCATGGCGCTGGTCACCTGGCTGGCGGTCCACTGGGGCGACGACCGGGCCGGCTCGCATCGCGATCGGTGGCTGATCCTGATCGCCTATCTCCTGGCGCTCACCTCCACCAATCACCTGATGGGCGTGCTGGCCGCCCCCGCGGTCGTGGTCTACGTGCTCTGGACCGACTGGCGGGTGCTCACCCGTCCCTGGGTGCTGGTCGGCATCGTGGCGGCCGTGATCATCGGCCTCACCCCCAACTACATCTTTCTCCCGATCCGCTCGGCTCAGTTTCCCCCGATCAACGAGGGCGAGCCGATTGGCCTGAACGCCATCTGCGCCCTCACCGCCGGACTGGCCAACTGCAGCCACCAGCTCTCCGACGTGATCAACCGGGTGCAATACGGCAAGGGCTCGATCTTCGAACGCCAGGCCGACCTCCCGGCCCAGCTGGCCAACTACTGGCAGTACTTCAGCTGGCAGTTCGCCCGTGACTGGGGCGGCTTCGCCCGGGTGGCCACCGCCCTCTTCAGCGTGCTCGGCCTGGCTGGGCTGGTGGAGCTGATCCGGCGCGACAAGCGGGCCGGGTTCGCCGCCGGCGCAATGCTGTTCACCCTCACCCTGGCCCTGATCTTCTACCTCAACTTCAAGTACGGCTATTCGATCTACCCCGACCGGACCGACATCACCTCGGCCATGCGCGAGGTCCGCGAGCGCGACTACTTCTTCGTCTGCTCGTTCGCGTTCTTCGGCACCATGGTCGCCCTGGGATTCGGATGGGCCATGCGGATGGTGGCCGAGTCGGTCAAGGGCGGCGGGCAGCGGCGCTGGCTCTACGGCCTCCCGGTCGCCGCGCTGGCGCTGATCCCGCTGCTCGGGAACCGCCAGACCGCGAGCCGGGCGCACGAATGGGCCGCCGAGGCCTTCGCCCGCGATCTGCTCGAGTCGGTCGAGCCCTACGGGATCATCATCACCGCCGGCGACAACGACACCTTCCCGCTCTGGTTCGCCCAGGAGGTCGAGCGGGTCCGGCCCGACGTGACCGTGGCCAACCTGTCGCTGATGAACACGGACTGGCATCTCCGCCAGCTTCGCCGGCGCCAGGCCCCGCCGTTCGACCCGTCGAAGTCGATCGATCTCTGGAAGCCGGCCACCGATGTCCCACGCGCGGACAGCATTCCGCTCTCGCCAAACGACTCCGCCCAGCGGAAGCCGGCCCGGTGGGTGGAGCCGACCACGCCGGTCTTCAGCCTGACCACCGCCCAGCTCGACAGCCTGCCCGAGATCACCCGGGCGCCCCAGGGCAAGCTTCGCTTCGGTGACGTGGAGGTCACCTTCGGGACCGACCTCCTGGACCGGAAGGACCTGGCCGTCATGCTCCTGATTCGAGACAATCTGGGCAAGCGGCCGATCTACTTCAGCTGGAGCGTGGGGACCTACCCCGACCAGACCTTCGGGCTGACCCCGTACCTGGTGACCCAGGGCTTCGTCCGGAAGCTCTATCCCGAGAAGGTGGTCCCCAAGCCGCCGATCGTCTTGAGCGCCGGCATGGGGTACATGGACCTCGACCGGACCCGGGCCCTGCTCTGGAACGCCTACGAGTACGCCAAGGCCGGCCGGGCCCGGCCCCACGGCTGGGTCGACAATCCGTCGCAGTCGATCATCGAGCTGTACGGCGTGGTCTACGCCGGCTTCGCGGCCACCCTCCGCCAGCAGGGCGACACCGCGGGCGCCGCGCGAGCCGACTCCGTCGCCCGGGCCGTGGCCGGGAGTCTCGCGCCCGAGACGGGCCAGACGGCGCCGTTCCGCGACTGAGGCGGTCCATGTAGCTTCGGAATGCCGGGCGTGGTGGCAGAGTGGTTGAATGCACCGGTCTTGAAAACCGGCGTACCCCCAAAGGGTACCGTGGGTTCGAATCCCACCCGCGCCGTCCGCTCCTAAACTCCCCTTCCGGTACCGTTCAGGACCGGTTCAGGCCGCCCCGCCGAGATTTTCCCACCGACCGGGCCGCGCGGGGCCAGGATCGCCCCGGCCTCTGCGCGGGCGGTCGTGCGCGGGAGCCGGACGATGCTCACCTCACGCCTGATCACCCTGCTCGCCCTGACCAGCCTCGCGGCGCCGAGTTGGGCCCAGTCCGCCAACCCCGGCCCGATGCGCTGGAGCCTCCGTACCCAGATCCGCGTGACCGGAACGTCCGAGAGCTCGGAGCCCGCCGGCTACAAGGTCTACAGCGCCGTCGGCCTGGGCGTGACGCTCCGACGCGACCTCGGTCGTCGCCTCGCGGTCGAGCTGGCCAGCGCGGCGGAATCCCGGGAGCTCGAGCGCCGGGACGTCAGGCCCGCTGTCAACCTCGGCTCGGTGGAGTCACTCCCACTCACCGCCGTGATCCTCGTGTCGCTCCGCCCGGGTGCCGCGGTCAACCCGTACATCGGCGGGGGCGGCAACCTCACCTTGTTCTGGGAGAAGAGCGGTTCACTCGACTCCGACGGCCTCTCCCCCAGCCTAGGGCCGGCGCTCGCCGCCGGCGTGGACGTGCGGCTCCGCGCCTCGGTCGTCCTCAACCTCGCGGCCGGATGGTACGGATCCACGACCCATCTCGACGCAGCCGGTACCCGCCTGGCGACGCTCCGGATCCACCCCGCCAGCCTGGCGGCCGGCGTCGGACTTCGCTGGTGAGCCCGCCCCCGTGACGGGGATCGGTCGCGGCCGGCGCGGGGAAGCGATTGGGAAGCGGGCCCGGAGCCGGCCCCCCCGTGGTCGCTACCGCCGCGAGGGGTCGCCGAGGGGCCACCGGAACCCATCCGGTCGACACCGCCTATTATTCGAGGCAGCTCAAGACTGACTGACCGATGCTCGTCGCCTGCACCCGGAGTCCGCCATGCCCAAGAAGACCTCCGCTCGCCGTCCCGCCCAGTCCCGGAGCGCCTCGGAAACCCGCTATGCCTCCACCCGACTCCACCCCACCAAGAACGATCTCCCGGAAGCCACCCGGGTCGAGGTGATCGGGCTCCTCAATCGGCGTCTGGCCGACGCCATCGACCTCGAGACCCAGGCCAAGCAGGCCCACTGGAACGTCAAAGGGCCGGCCTTCATCGCCCTGCACGAGCTGTTCGACCAGATCCACGGCGCCGTCGACGAGTACGCCGACCTGATCGCGGAGCGGATCGTCCAACTGGGCGGCGTCGCCGAAGGCACGGTCGAGGTGGTCGCCGACCGGTCGTCCCTGCTCGACTACCCGCTGGGCCTCTCCCAGGGTCGCGAGCATGTCGCCGCGCTGTCCGACGCGCTGAGCGAGTTCGGCCGGGCGGTCCGGATCGGGATTGAGGAGATGAGCGAGCTGGGCGACGCCGACGCCGCCGACATCTTGACCGAGATCTCGCGCGGGGCCGACAAGTGGCTCTGGTTCGTCGAGGCCCACCTCGAGGGAAGCGCCTGAGCTCCCAATGAGCGCCACCCCCGAGCCTCCCGCCGGCTCCAACCCCGCCGATTGGGACACCCGGTTCGCCGAGCCGGGCTACGCCTATGGGACCGAGCCTAACGATTTTCTGGCGGCGGTGGCGCTGGAGATTCCCGACGGGCCGGTCCTCTGCCTGGCCGAAGGCCAGGGCCGGAACGCGGTCCACCTGGCCTCGCTCGGCCATCCGGTCACCGCCGTCGACCGCTCGGCCGTCGGTCTGGCGCGGGCGGCCGAGCTGGCCCGGGAACGCGGCGTCCCGCTCACCACGATCGCCACCGACCTGGCCGACTATCCGGTCGAGCCCGACCGATGGGCCGCCGTCGTGGCAATCTTCGCCCACGTGCCGTCGGCGCTCCGCCGCCGGATCCATCGCCAGGTGGAGCGCGGCCTCCAACCCGGCGGATACTACGTCCTCGAAGCGTACACGCCGCGCCAGCTGACCTTCGGGACCGGCGGCCCGCGCGACCCCGACCGCCTGATGACGCTCGCGGGCCTCCGGGAGGAGCTCGGGGCGCTCGAGCTCGTGATCGGGCGCGAGGTGGAACGCGACATTCGCGAAGGACGCTATCACACCGGACCATCGGCCGTAGTGCAGATCCTGGCCCGGAGGCCTCAGCCCTGACCCTTCGAACCGGTCGCCCCGCGCGCCCGTCTGCAACGGAGGGCGAATCCGGTTAGATTCCGGGGGTCGCTCGCCCCGGCGGGCCGACGTCAGTGCCGCCGCGATTCCTCCCACCGACGAGCCTCGCATGCACGCGCACAAGACCGATCAGCGACGCCTCCGCCATCGAGGTCGCGACTTTCACTTCGTCTCCTACGAGGGCCAGGCCGCCAACCCCAAGCGCGATATCGCCGCCACCAGCCCCGCCTGGTACCTGATGGCCGCGGGGAAGCGCTGGGAAGTCATGCCCCACGATGCCGAGCAGACGCCCGAGGAAGTCGATCAGCTGCTGCTCGATTGGCTCGACGCCAACGTGTTTGCCGCCGTTCGCGCCGCCCGCTGATCCAGCGCCCGGCGCGGCTCGTCACCCCGACCCCGGAGACGCGCATGCCCGCCAAGCACCCCGAAGACCTGGACCGGCTGTTCGAGCAGCACCTCAACGCGGGCGACCTCGACGCCCTGATGACCCTCTACGAGCAGCAGGCCGCCTTCACCACCCAGCCCGGCCAGGTCGTGGTCGGCGCATCGGCCGTGCGGGTCGCCCTCCAGGGCTTCCTGGCCATGAAGCCCACGATGACGCTCGACACCAAGGTCCTCGCCCACACCGGCGACCTCGCCCTCCTGACCAGCCGCTGGACCCTCGCCGGCACCGGCCCCGACGGCAAGCCGGTCCAGACGGCCGGCGCAAGCATCGAGGTGGCCCGCCGCCAGATGGACGGCACCTGGCTCTTCGCGATCGACACCCCATGGGGCCTGGAGTGGTCGCCGACCGCGCCTTCCAATCCGCCTTCGTGACGCCCATCCCTCACCTCGGGAACCGGCGCTCGGTGTTCAAACCCACATGACCCCGATCATCCGCGTGGCCGGCCCGGCCGACGAACCCTTCCTCCTCGGTCTGATGGACCGGCTCGCCGACTTCCCGATCCCCACCTGGCGGACCGCCCGGCAGATTCGTCGGGCCGACTACGCCATCCTCCTCCAGGCCCTGACCCGCCCCACCGAGGCGAGCCTGATCATGGTGGCCGAGGCGCCCGAGGGCACCCCCGTCGGCGGAGTCTTCGTGTCGACCAGGCACGACTACTTCACCGGGCTCCCCCACGCGCACGTCGAAGTCCTGGCGGTGCTGCCGGACCAGGTCGGGAAGGGCGTCGGGCGAGCCTTGCTCGACGCCGCCGGCGAGTGGGCCGGTCGTCGGGGCTATGCCCAGATCACCCTCAACGTGTTCGCCGGCAACGAGACCGCCCGGCGGCTCTACGAGAGGGCCGGCTACGAGCCCGAGACCATCCATTACCGGAAGGCCCTCACGCCGGATGCCTGACCCGGCGCCGCCCCGCCGGTTCTCCCGCTACGTGGCCATCGGCGACAGCTCCACCGAAGGACTCGACGACCCCGACGGCCGGGGCGGCTATCGGGGCTGGGCCAACCGGCTCGCCGAGCGCCTGGCCCGGGCCCAGGGCAGCCTGCTCTACGCCAACCTCGGCGTCCGCGGCCGGCGGACCGACCAGATCCTGGCCGGCCAGCTCGAACCGGCTCTGGCCATGGAGCCAGACCTCGCCACCCTGTTCGCCGGCACCAACGACGCCGTGGCCCGCCGCTTCGACGCCGACCGGGTCGGCGCCGACGTCGAGCGGATGCAGGGCGCCCTGATCGCCGGCGGCGCCACCGTGCTCTCCTTCACCCTCCCCGACCTCACCCCGGTGATGCCGCTCGCCCGACTGGTCCGGCACCGGGTGGCGGCCCTCAACGATGCGCTCCGCGCCGCCTCGGCCCGCACCGGGGCGATTCTGGTCGACATCGCCCGCCACCCCGTCGCCTCGGACCCCCGCCTCTGGAGCGACGACCGGCTCCACGCCAACGCGGTGGGCCACGCCCGGATCGCGACCGCCCTCGCCCAGGCGATCGGCCTCGGCGGCGCCGACGGCGACTGGAACGCGCCGCTGCCCCCGGCGCCCGAGCGGTCTCTGCTCGCCCGGGTCCTCGTCGAGCTCCGCTGGACCCGGCGCCACCTGGCCCCGTGGGTCTGGCGCTCGCTGCAGGGCCGGTCGGCCGGCGATGGGATCCACCCCAAGCGCCCCGCGCTTCGGCCCGTGGAGCCGGAGCCGGCGTTCGATCGGCCCTAGTCGCTCAGCGCAGGAAGATCTCCGACCCGAGCCAGAGGCTGGCCATCATGCCAAGGACCAGGGCGGCGACCCCCGCGACGTGGCTCGCGATCTGGCGCCAGCCGGCGGCCAGCGACCGGCTCGGCCAGAAGCCCAGCGGCGACACCTTCTCCTCGAACGCCCGAACCGTGGCCTCCGCCGGGCGGGGGCCCAGCAGAATCGTCGCCAGCATCACCGCCGTGCTGACCCCGGAGATCCAGATCAGGCTGACCTCGTAGGGCGTGCTCGTCAGCGCCACCAGGGCGAACCCGGTCGCCAGGCCGGCCACCGCCCCGGCCAGCTCGGCCGCGGCGGTTACCCGCCACCAGAGCCACCGGAGCGCCGTCGGAACGCCTAACGCCGCGCCGAGAAAGGCCACCCAGCGCCAGGCCTGCTCGATCGTGTCGATGTTGAAGCCCACGATGACCGCCATGATCGCGAACCCCACCACCGCGAGCCGGGCCACCCACACCTGCTCGCCGGTGGAGGCCTGGGGCCGGAGCCGGAGGTAGATGTCGCTTACCAGGTACGAGGCGCCCCAGTTGAAGTGGGTGTCGATCGTGCTCATGAACGCGGCCAGCAAACTCACCACCACCAGCCCCAGCGCCCCGGCCGGCAGCAAGAAGACCATCAGCGCCGGGTAGGCCATCTCCCGGTCGTGCGCCACCATCGCCGCCAGCCGCTCCGGCACCGCCGTCCCGCCGCCCTCCAACGGGATCAGCACCAACGCGGCGAGCGCGACGATGAACCAGGGCCAGATCCGGATCACGTACTGGAGCCCGACGAAGAGGCCGGCGGCCTTGACCGCGTCCCGCTCGCTCCGGGTAGCGTTGAGCCGCTGCTGGAGGTAGCCGCCGCCGTCGGCCGGGACGTTGGCATACGACTGGACCAGGAGATACACGCCCAAGGTGAACGCCCCGAGGCCGAGACTCTGGACCCAGGCGCGGCTGGTCGAGGGAAAGAGCGCCAGCAAGTCGTGGTTCCGCCCGTAGAGCTCACGCAGGGCGTGCATCAGCCCGGCGTGGCCGCCCACCGCCTGCCAGGCGGCCACCGCGAGCCAGATGCTCCCGAAGAGTCCGAGCGCGAACTGCACCAGGTCGGTGATGATCACGCCCCGGATCCCGCCCATCGAGGAGTAGAGCGCCACCAGGGCGATCAGGGAGACCAGCGACAGCACCTCGGACGGACCGCCGATTGCGGTCTCGGCCGGCATCAGGCGCCCCACGAAGTGCACCAGCCCGGGGAACCAGTCCTCCCAGCGAAAGAGCGGGTGGACGATCTTGCTCATGGCCCGGAGCACCCAACCCAGGATGATCCCGTTGTAGACGATCCCGAAGAGGAAGGCGCGGAACGAACGGAGCGTCGGCGCCAGGCGATCGCCGTAGCGGAGCGAGATGAACTCGGCGTCGGTCACCACGCCGGTCCGCCACCAGCGGCGGGCGAAGATCACCACCACGGCGGCGTGCACCAGGATCCAGGAAAGCCAGAGCCAGTTGCCGGAGAGCCCCCGCGACGCGACGATCCCGGTGATCGCGAGCGGGGTGTCCGCCGCGAAGGTGGTCGCCGCGATCGACACCCCGGCCCACCACCAGGGCAAGGTCGAGTTGGCGATGAAGTAGCTCCGGCGCCCCTGGCCGGCCCGCTCGCGCACGGCGAAGCCCACCACCAGGGCAAACGCCAGGTAGAGGCCGATGACGACCCAGTCGGCGGTGGCGAACACGCCTCAGGCGGCGCCGATCAGCGGTCGGGTGCTTTCGGCGTCGGCCAGGATCTCCCGGCTCCAATCGTGGACGTCGTGGCCCGCCACGATCCGCCCCAGACGCCGCATCCGATTCCGACGCTCGTCCTCGGGGAGGGCGAGCGCCCGTTCCAGCATCTCGACCAGATTCTCGAGATCGTAGGGATTGGTGAGCAGCGCGCCGTGGAGCTCCACCGACGCGCCGGCGAACTCGGAGAGCACCAGCACGCCCGAGCCCCCGGTCGCCTCCTGGGCCGCGACGAATTCCTTGGCCACCAAGTTGAGACCGTCGCGGAGCGGCGTGATCCAGGCGACGTCGGCGGCCGCGTAGTGGACCGCGACGTCCTCGAACGGCAGCGAGCGGAAGAGATAGCTGACCGGCGTCCACGAGAGCGTGCCGAACCGGCCGTTGATCCGGCCGACCGCCTCGTCGACCGAGCGGCGAATCTCGTCGTAGATCGCCATCCCCCGGGCCGGCGGGGTGGTCACGAAGACCAGCACCACCCGCTCCCGTTGCTCAGGATGGAGCTCGAGATAGCGCTCGAACGCTTCCAGCTTCTGGAGCGGTCCTTTCACGTAGTCCAGTCGCTCCACCGAGAGGATCAGCTTGGTGTCGGAAAACTGCCGCCGGATCCGCTGGTAGTGGTCGCGATTGGCCGGCTCGGCCAGAATCGCGGCGATCCCCTCGGTGTCGACCCCCACCGGATAGGCGCCGATCCTGAGCGGTCGGCCGGCCACCTCGATCTCGGTGGCGATCTCCTCCTGCGCAAGCGCCACCCCTCTCACCCGGAACCGAGGGGCGCACGGCCGGGTTCGCTTCACGGTCACCGGCAGGTGCGAGCGGAGGACGTCGACGAAGTTGGCCGCGTAGCGGGGCACGTGGAATCCGACGTGATCGCACTGCGCCAGACTGCCGATCAGCTGGTCGGCCCAGGGAATCACGTTGAACACGTCGGCCGGCGGAAACGAGGTGTGATGGAAGAAGCTGATCCTCAGATCGGGCCGGAGCTGTCGCAGGAAGGCCGGCACCATCCAGAGGTTGTAGTCGTGGATCCAGGCGACCGCGTTGAGGTCGGCGTCGGCGGCCGCCCGCTCGGCGAACTGACGGTTGACCTGGAGGAAGTGACGCCAGTCGCTTCCCGAGAACTCGGCCCGGTCGACGAACGAGAAGATCACCGGCCAGAAGGCCTTCTTCGAGAAACTCTTGTAGAACCGCTGCACGTCCTCGTCGGCCAGGGGGACCCGCGACGCGATCAGGTTGGGATAGCGCTCCGGGTCCACCAGCTCGTGGCGGGGGAGCGCCTCGCCGTCCTCCGGCACCGACCACGCGATCCAGGAGCCGGCCCGTCCCCGCGAGAACGACCCCAGCAGCGTCGGGATGATCCCGTTGGGACTCTTGGGCGATCGGCGGATCCGCTCGCCGTCCACCACCACCTCCTCGAACGGGAGCCGGTGATAGGCCACCACCAGCTGGGCCTCCCCGGTCTGGTCCGGCGCGGTCGCCAGGTCGATCCCGTCGAGCAGTCCGTGGTGGGCGGCGCCCTCCAGGATCCCGCGGGCCCCGTCGCCACCGGCCACCCAGACGCCGGCCTTCCCGCTCACTTGCTCGATCAGGGCCGGCTCGGCGTTCCCCACCACCACCCCGGGGAACCCGTACAGGTAGAGCGACAGGTCGTTGAGCGTGTCGCCGGCCACCAGCACCCGCTTCGCCGGGAGCCCCAGCTGCTCGACCAGCCGGACCAGGGTCGAGCCCTTGGACACGCCGGGCGGGAGCACGTCGAGATACCGTCCCGCCGAGACCAGCACCTCGCACGGCAGGCCCGCCAACCGTCCCCGCACCTCCTCCACCACCGCCGGCCGCTCGTAGAAATAGGAGCATCGGCGCTCCTGCGGCACCTGTTGAGGTGTCAGGCCGGCCACCCCGTCGAGCCGGGCCCGAACCGCGCCCGCGCCGGCCCAGCGCTGCTCGATCTCGAGCTGGATCGGCTGGACCGGCTCCAACGACGTCCCCCTCACGACCGTGGCGCCGACGTCGGCGATGACGTACTCCGGATCAGGAATCAGCGGGTCGTTCAACAGGGGAAGGACGCTCTCGAGCCCTCGCCCGGTTACGAAGGCGAGCCGAACGTCGGAGCTTTGGCGGAGCGTGGAGTAGAGCGCGAGGCGGTCGTTCCGGCGTCCGCCGAGGAAGGTCCCATCGAGATCGGTCGCGAGAAGGAAGATGAGTCAGGCCTCCGTCGTACGGGGTAAACGCGAGCCCGCGTTCAAGGGTTAACCTTGGAACTCTAGCGGAGCCCCCCGGCGAACGCAACCTGCCTAACGATGACCGCGCACTGTCGCCCGCGCCCGGACGAACCGATCGTCCGCCCCGCCGGGTGGCGCCCAACGCCCCGCCGGCGTGGAGTCGGATTCCGATCTTTGGCGGCCGCTGGCACCAAACGCCCGCGCCGCCCGTAGGGCTCGGCGTCCCGAACGGAAGCCGCCGATGTCCGAGCCGACCCCGACGCCGGAAACCGAGAGCCCGCCCGCGCCCCCGCGCCGCCCGCCACCCTCCGTGGCGCTGGTCCCGGTCGAGCCTCCCGAGCGTCCCCGCCGGCGCGGGGGCCCGCTCCGGAACGCGGTCGAGGCGGCTCTCGACCTGGCCGACGCCCTGGCCGACGAAGTCAGGCGGGCCCTCGGCCGAGAGCCGGAGCGGGATCGGGCCTGACCGGGCAACCGAGCCGCGGGGCGGTTACCTTCGACCGATCTCCAATCGGATCTCGATCTCGTGCGACTTGCCCTCACGATCGCGGCGACCGCGTTGGTCGCTGCTGCCTGCCGGCCGGCTCCGCCCGCGCCGTCGACCGCCGCCTCGGTCCTCGACCTGTTGGCCCCCCTGGCCGACGATTCCCTCCAGGGACGGATGACCGGCGAGCCCGGCGCCACTCGAGCGGCGACCATGATCGCCGAAACCATGCGCCGGATCGGGCTGGTCCCGGCCGGCGACAGCGGCTTCCTCCAACCGGTTCCGATCGCGGTCGTTCCCCCTCCACCCGACCGTCCCCGGCCCCGCCGGGTGTTGCTCGAGAGCTTCGCGGCCGGTGACACGGTCGCGCCCGACCGTCGCCGCACCGGATACAACGTGCTCGGCGTCCTCCAGGGACGAGACGACGCCGACGGCGAGTACGTCCTCGTCGACGCCCATTACGACCACGTCGGCATCGGCCCGGCCGTCGACGGAGACTCGATCTACAACGGCGCCGACGACGACGCCTCGGGCGTGGTCGCGGTGCTCGAGATCGCCCGCCAGCTGGCGGCCGGCCCCAAGCCGCGGCGCACGATTCTCTTCGCCACCACCACCGGCGAGGAGGTCGGCCTGCTCGGCACCCGCTGGTACATCGCCCACCCCTGGCGGCCGCTCGAGCAAATGGTCGCCAACCTCGAGATCGAGATGATCGGCCGGCCCGACTCCCTCGCCGGGGGCCCCGGACGCGGCTGGCTCACCGGCTACGACCGGAGCACCATGGGCGACGAGCTCGCGGCCCAGGGCATCCCCATCGTCGCCGATCCCAGACCCGACCAGCACTTCTTCGAGCGGAGCGACAACATCGCCTTCGCCCGCCTCGGGATCGTGGCCCATACCCTCTCGAGCTTCGGCCTCCATACCGACTACCACCGGCCCAGCGACGACGTCTCCAAGGTCGACGCCGACCACATGGCCAAGGTGATCAACGCCGCCGCCCAGGCCGTCCGGCTGCTGGCCGACGGCCCCGCCCCGACCTGGAAGCCGGACGGACGGCCGGAGCCCAGAACGCCCTGAATCGAGCCGGGCGGCTCGCCCCGCCCGTCGTCCCCCTCCCCCGCTCCCCTCGGACCGAACAATCGGTCCGGGGGGATTCGTTTTCGGACACTTGGACCTGGTCACCTGGCACACAGTTCGCTTCTTCGACAGTTGAAAACTTCGACGACCCAGTTCGGTCCTTTTTCTGTCGCAATGGAGCCACAGCCCGGTCAGCATATGTCCCGCCGATTCCCTGCCCTCGCTCTCCTCGTCTTCGCCGGCTGTTCATCGCTGGCGCCGACCGAAAACCTGCTGCCTGACGGCGCCGTGCCGATGACTGCGCTGGCCGAGTATCAGGGGTGGTTCGGCAACACGGAGGCGTGCAGCCGCCTCTCCGGACGCTTCAACAACATTCGCTGGTACGTGGTGCCCGGCGCCGAGACCTTCCAGACGACCGCGGGCCCGAAGGTCGGAATGTGGGAGAAGATCGGTTCGGAAGACCGGATCATCATCGCCGGCCGGTACGTCGACCACGAAATGGTCGTCAGCCACGAAATCCTGCACTACCTGCTCGACCGCGAAGGACACCCACCCGAGTACTTCGTCGACCGCTGCCACCTGACCTGGGAGAGCTGGTCGACCACCCACGTCGGCGACTGATTTCACTCCATGGCATGCTGCGCTGCAGCAACATCGTAGCGATCGCGCAACGAAGCCTGAGACGACCAAGCGGCGATCCCTCCGCCGGCCCACTGTGACGCCATCCAGACAGTAGAAAAGTCAAAAGATGCGACAGGGAGTTTTTCCACTTCAATGGTGGAAACTGTATCTATTTGATGTTGAAGTCTTTAGGTATACGTGGAGAGCGCATACTCGCTCTTCGTGGTGAAAACAATTTGACGATTGTTGATGACGACGTGGACGATGGGGATTGTCGCCAGATTCACCTGCTGGCCCCGACGCACGGAGCGCTCTAGATTCGCTCGGTTCACGCCCCAGCCACCGTTCCGCCGAGTCCACCCATGCCCCGTCCCGAGGTCGAGGCCGCCCTGGCCGACGTCTCCGTCGACCTGCCCTGGAGCCTGATCGAGCGGTTCTCCACTCTGAAGCGCGAGCATCCCGACGACGTCCGGACCGCGAGCGGCGAGATCGTCTCGCGACTCGAGGCCCACGGCGTGCCGGTGACCGTCCACGACCCCGAGCTCTATCTCAGCCTGCCGGGCGCCGCCTCGGTGACGGTCGGCGCCACCGTGCTCCGGGCCAAGCCCATGGCCATGAGCCGACCGACGGACGGGACCTCGGCCCCGCTGATCTACCTGCCTAACACCCACGACCCGGAGCTCGAGGAGCTCTTCGATCGGCCTGGGGCGCACCCGCTCGATCGCGAGGTGCGGGGCCGGATCGTGGTGACCGAAGGGTTCGGCATGCCTGGCAAGGTGTCGCACTACGAAGCCCTCGGCGCCGCCGGTCTGGTCGCGGTCAACCCCGGGAAGAACCCGCACTGGGGCATCTGCACCACCATCTGGGGCACGCCCGACCTCCGGGATCTTCCCCGGAAGCCGGGCATTCCCGTGGTGGCCGTAAACCGGCCCGACGGCGAGCGTCTGATCGCGGCGGGCCGCCGGGCCGAGGTGGCGACCTTGACGACGGCGCTGGAGGAGGGGTGGTATCGGTCGCCCATTCCGGTCGTGAAGATCCCCGGCACGGAGGAGTCGGACGCCTTCGTGCTGCTCCACGGCCACTACGACTCGTGGGACGTGGGGGTGGGCGACAACGCGGTGGGCGACGCGACCTTGCTCGAGATCGCCCGGGTGCTCTGGCAGCATCGCGGCAGCCTCCGGCGGAGCATCTGGATCGCCTGGTGGCCAGGCCACTCGACCGGGCGGTACGCCGGGAGCACCTGGTTCGCCGACCACTACGCCCGCGAGTTGGCCGAGCACTGTATCGCCCAGGTCAACTGTGACTCCCCCGGCTGCCGCTGGGCCACCGAATACCTCGACGTTTCCTGGATGCCCGAGGCCGAAGCGTTCGCGCAGGAGACGATCCGGGCGATCGCCGGCAAGGACGCTCGGGGCGAGCGGCCGTTCCAGGCGGGCGACTACTCCTTCAACAACATCGGGATCTCCAGCTACTTCATGCTGCTGTCCACCATGTCGCCACAGGCCCGGGCCGAGAAGGGGTACTACGCCGTCGGTGGCTGCGGGGGCAACATCGCCTGGCACACGGAGGACGACACCCTCGAGATCGCGGACCGCGAGGTGCTCCTCCGCGACATCAAGATCTACCTGGCCGCGGTGGCCGAGATGGCCAACCGCACGGTGGCCCCGCTGGACTTCCGGGCCACGCTCGACGACTTCGGCCGGACGCTCGACCGGTATCAGGCCGCCGCCGGCCAGGCCTTCTCCTTCGCATCGGCCCGGGCGGCCATCGCCGCGCTCCGGACCGAGGTGGACCGGCTGGCCGAGCGGATCGGGTCCCTGGGCGAGCGCCCGGCGTCCGACCCCGAGGTCCGCCGGCTCAATGCCGCGATCCGGCGGCTGGCCCGCCACCTGGTGCCGGTCAACTTCACCACCGGCCCCCGGTTCTTCCCCGATCCCGCCGAAACGATCCCGCCCCTGCCCGACCTGGCGCCGGCCCTCGAGCTGCCGCGGGCCTCGGCCGACCGGGCCGGCTTCGTGCGGACCCACCTGACCCGGGGCCAGAACCGGCTGGTGGCGGCGCTCGAGGCCGCCCGGCGGGAGCTCGAGTCGGCGCTCGGGTGAGATGAGCGCGCTCCGTGGTGGCAGGGCCGCAGTTGCGCTGGTCGCGGCGCTCGGCTGTCGCGCCGCCGGGCCGCCGTCAGGAACGACGCTCCGCCTCGCGATCATCAACGACCCGATCCTCAATCCGGTGCTGGCGCCAGACCTCGGCTCGGTACTGGTCAACAAGGTCCTCTTCCCCGGCCTGGTCCGCCCGGACGACTCGCTGGCGCCCTCGCCCGACCTGGCCCAGCGCTGGACGGTGTCGCCCGACGGGCGGGTCTACACCTTCCGGCTTCGGTCCGGGCTCGAGTGGGACGACGGCGCCCCGCTCACCGCCCGCGACGTGGTGTTCACCTTCGAGCAAATTCGCGACTCGACCAGCGGCACGCTCCTCTGGTCCGACTTCTCGGCGATCGACTCGGTCGGCGCTCCCCGATTCCCTGACGGTGCGCTTCGTCCTCCACACCCCGTTCGCCCCGTTTCTCACCCTGCTCGGACACAATGCCGGGATTCTCCCCGAGCACGTCTTCCGCGGCCAGCGGCTCCGCGCGGCCGTCGACCGGAATCGCTCGCATCCGGTGGGCGCCGGCCCGTTCCGGCTGGTCGAGGCGGTCCCGGGCAGCCACCTGACGCTCGAGCGCAACCCCCGCTACTACGGCCCGCCCGCGGCGTTGGACCGGCTCGTCTTTCGGATCGTACCAGACCTCAACGCCCAAGTGGCCCAGCTCCGGGCCGGCGAGCTCGATCTGATCACGGTCGAGCCGGCCAACCTGCCCGGGCTCGAGGCGGAGCCGGGGCTGGCGATCGACTATCTGGAGGTCCCTCAGCACTACTACGTGGGCTTCAACCAGCGGCTGGCGCGCTTTCGGCCGGCCGCGGTGCGCCAGGCGCTGACCCTGGCCGTGAACCGCCAGGCGATCATCGACGGTGTCCTCCGAACCCACGGCGACTACCCCCAAGGCACCATTCCGGCCGCGCTCCACGCCGACTTCGGCGCCGATCTGCCCCGGATCCCCTACGACACCGCCCGGGCGCTGGCGTTGCTCGCGAGCGCCGGGTGGAGGCGCGACGCCGGCGGGCGTCTCCGCGACCCCCAAGGCAAGCCCTTCGCCGTGACGCTGCTGGTCGACAAGGGCAACCCGACCCGGGAGCAGACGGCGGTGGCGGTTCAGCAGGACCTCGACCGGATCGGGATGGACGTCCGGATCGAGACGATGGAGTTCTCGGCCCTGGTCCGCGACCGGATTCTCCCCCACCGGTTCGACGCGGCGCTGATCTGGTGGAACACTCCGCTCGACCCGGACCAGTACTCGTACTACGGCACCGACCAGTCGAACAACGACGTCGGCTACTCGAATCCGATCGCCGACAGCCTGCTCCGGGCGGGCCGAACCGCGGTCGCCCCGGCGGTCCGCCACGCCGCCTACCACGCCTTTCAGCAGATCGAAGCGAGCGACCCGCCGGTGCTGGTGCTCTTCTATCCCCGTGAGATTCGGGTCCGGCGCGCCACCCTGGTCGGGCTCCCCGCGCTCGGCATCCGAGACGCGCTCCGGCAGGTGGAGCGGTTCTCGTTCACGGCTCCGTGAGCCGATGGCCCGCTTCCTGGTCCGGCGCCTGGCCCACGCTCTCCTGGTCCTCTGGCTCGTCACCAGCGCCACCTTCGTCCTGCTCCATACCGCCCCCGGCGGGCCCGCCGTCCTGGCCGACCCCAAGCTCACGGCGGTCGAACGCCGGGCCATCGAGCACGACCTTGGCCTGGACCGGTCGGTGGGGCGCCAGTACCTCGCCTGGCACGGGGCGCTCCTTCGCGGCGACCTGGGCCGGAGCTTTCTCTATCAGACCCCGGCCCTGGCCACGATCGCGGCCCGGCTGCCCAACACCGTCCTGCTGGCCGGCCTGGCCCTCGGCCTGGCCGCGCTGATCGCCCTCCCCCTCGGCGGCTGGCTGGCTCGCCGGCCCGGCAGCCCGGTCGATCGGGTCGTCACCGCGGTCAACTTCACCGCGCTCGCGGTCCCACCGTTCTGGATCGGGATCGTCGCCATTCTGGTGTTCGCGGCCCGGGCCAGGATCCTGCCCGCCGGGGGCATGACCACCCCCGGCGGGACCGGGCAGATGCTCGACCTGGCCCGCCACCTGGTGCTTCCGGTGCTGGTCCTGGCCCTGCCGATCACCGCCGAGCTGATCCGCTACGCCCGCTCGAGCGTGGCGACGGCGCTCTGCGCCAGTCACCTGACCCCGGCCCGGGCTCGCGGGATAACCCGTTCGGAGACGTTTCGACGGCACGTTCTCCGCAACGCGCTGCTCCCGATCCTCACGGTGGTCGGACTCCAAGTACCGCTCCTGGTCGGTGGGGCCGCGGTGACCGAAACGGTCTTCGCCTGGCCCGGGATGGGGCGGCTCGGGGTGGAAGCGGCCCTGGGACGCGACTACCCGCTGGTGATGGCGATGACCCTGGTGGTGGCGGTCGCCGTCGTGCTCGCCAACCTGCTGATCGACCTGCTCTACGTCTGGGTCGACCCCCGGGTCAGGGTCCGATGACCGGCCACCGTCGCCGGCCCGCGGGGCCGCTGGTGGCCCTGACGCTGATCGCGGCCTTCGCCTTTGCCGGCCCGCTCCTCTACCGGGTCGATCCCGACACCCTCGATCTCGCCCGGATCGCCGAAGCGCCGGGCGCCGCCCATCCGCTCGGGACCGACGAGAGCGGCCGCGACGTGCTCGCCCGCCTGATGCACGGCGGCCGCCAATCGCTGAGCATCGGCCTCGCGGCCGGGGTGGTGGCGCTCGCGGTCGGCACCCTGATCGGTGGCCTCGCGGCCGCCCGGATCGGGTGGCTCGAGGCGGTCGCGAGCCGCTTGGTCGACGCGGCGCTGGCGGTGCCGGCCTTCTTCGTGCTGCTCGCGATCGTGGCCCTCTTCGGAAGCGGGCCGCTGGTGCTGGTCGTCGGCATCGGCGGCACGGCCTGGATGGGCATCGCCCGGCTGGTTCGGGCCGAGGCGGCGAGCCTGGTCGAGCGGGAGTGGGCCGGCGCCGCCCGGGCCCTTGGCGCCGGGCGCCGGTGGCTCTTTCGGCGGCACCTCCTGCCCCATCTGGCGCCGACCCTGTCGGTCGCGGCGGCCGTGGGGGTGGCTCAGGCGATCCTGGTCGAGTCGGCCCTCTCGTTCCTGGGGCTCGGGATCCAACCCCCCGACGCCAGCTGGGGCAACATGCTGACGGCGGCTCAGGTCAACCTGTCCACCGCGCCCCGTCTGGCGCTCTACCCGGGCCTCATGATCGTGGCCACGGTGCTCGCCACCAACGGGATCGGCGAGGCGATCCGCCGCAGGGCGGCCGGACGGGGCTGAGCCGGGTCCCCCCGATTGCGAGCCGCCTCAGGGTTGCGCCGACCCCCGGACCCAGCGAATTTCCCCCGCTCCGGAGTGGTGGCCGAGTGGCTGAAGGCGGCGGTTTGCTAAACCGTTATAGGGGTGAAAACTCCTATCGAGGGTTCGAATCCCTCCCACTCCGTTTCCGAAGGACGACCCGCGATGGACCGTGGTCGCCCTGACGTGAGGACGGGCGCCCGAGTCGTTCGACGCGGCGTCCTTTCGCGTTCCCGCGCCGGCTCCGCGCGCTCGCCGCCCGCGGTCTCCCCAGGCACGACTCACCAATCACCCGTCACGATCCCATGGTCCGCGTTCGGTTCGCCCCCTCCCCCACCGGGTACCTGCACGTCGGCGGCGCCCGGACGGCGCTCTTCAATTGGTTCTACGCCAAGCACACCGGTGGCGTGTTCGTGCTTCGGATCGAGGACACCGACCGGGCCCGGAGCACTGATGAGCACACCCAGGTGATCCTCGACGGCCTCAGCTGGCTGGGGGTGACCTGGGACGAGGGGCCCGTGCTTCCAGGGCGCGGCCGGGGCCCGCCATCGGGCCGACGCCGAGCGGCTCCTGGCCGAGGGTAAGGCCTATCGCTGCTTCTGCACCAAGGAAGACCTGGAGGCGCAGCGGAAGCCGCCGGGACCGAGGGTGGCGTCTTCCGATACGACCGGCGCTGCCATCGGATGGACCAGGAGTCGCTGGCTCTCCGCCTGGAACGGGGCGACCCCTTCGCGATCCGATTCCTGATGCCGGACGAGGAGCTCGCCTGGGACGACGCGGTCCACGGCCGGATCAGCTTCCACGGCCGCGATCTCGACGACCTGGTGATCCTCCGGAGCGACGGCACCCCGATCTACAACCTGGCGGTGGTCTCCGACGACATCGCCATGCGGATCACCCACGTGATCCGGGGTGACGACCACATCTCCAACACCCCGAAGCAGATCGCCCTCTACCGGGCGCTCGGCGCACCCGCTGCCGGTCTTCGGCCACGTGCCGATGATCCTCGGGCCCGACGGGAAGAAGCTCTCCAAGCGGCACGGCGCCACCGCGGTCGGCGACTACCAGGCCAAGGGTATCCTCCCCGCCGCCATGCGGAACTTCCTCGCCCTCCTCGGCTGGTCGCCGGGGGAGGACCGGGAGATCCTGACCGAATCGCAGCTGGTCGGAGCTCTTCTCGCTCGACGGGATCCAGAAGAAGCCCGCCGTGTTCGACTTCACCAAGCTCGAGTGGATGAACGGGCAGTATCTCTCGGCCCTCGCGCCCGAGGTGCTGGCACCGGACGTCCGCCGCGAGCTGGGCCGGATGGAGGTCGGCGGCCGACCGCGACCTGCGGCCCCTACATTCAGGCGGTGAAGACCCGCTCCCGGACCGTCGTGCAGGTGGCCGAGCAGGTGGCGGTGCGCCTCGACCCGACCCGGGCGACCCTCGACCCCAAGGGCGAGGCCTTGATCAAGAAGCTGGGGCCGGCATACCAGGCCAATCTCCGGCACGCCCACGCCGCCCTCGAGGCGATCGGCCCGGCCGACTGGACTGCCGAGCGGATCCTCGACGCGGTCAAGGCCCGGGCCGAGGCCAACGGCGTCTCCCTCGGCGACGCGCTCCAACCGATCCGGGTGGCCCTGACCGGCGGCACCGTATCCGAGCCGGTCAACGAGCTCTTGTTCGTGGTGGGACGGGAGACGAGCCTGGCGACACTCGCCCGGGCGGCAGGCTAGTCTCGCTCGGGCGGCGAGCTAGTTGATCACTTCGGACCGGAGTCGCCAGATCCGGTCGAGCAGGAGCTCGAGAAAGCCGCGGCTCACGAACGCATCGACCGCGTCGGCGGTGGCCGCGGCGTCCATCCCCCAGAGCGCGGCCCGTTGGCGGTCGTCCTCCACCTCCACCTGCACCACCAACCGGTCCTCCTCCTCCCAGACGGTCGGCACCTCGCCCACGAAATGCTGACTCACGGCGTTGGCGCCCGGCCCGCCGATGGCGATGGTCGGATGCACGTGCAGCGCGGGCCGTTCGAGGTACTCCTCGTCGCCGAGGACGACCGCCCGGCGGTAGATGTGGCCTTCGCCCCGGGCGTCGATCTCCTGCTGGAGCTTCTGGGCTAGGGGGCGGTCGGTCGCCCCGGCCCGCTCCGAAGTGCCGGTGATCAGGAGAACGGTCTCCCGGGAGTCGAGAAGCTTCACGGATTGGGCTTGGGTGGCGTTGGGGGCAGCGAGTCCCGCTTGACCGGGGCCGTCTTCTGGTTCTTGGCGAACTCCCGTTCCCGCTCGCGCTGCGCCCGGAGCTCCCGGATGGCGCGCTTGAAGTCCTCCATCGTCTGGGCTCGGCGGGCGGCGATCTGCACGTCCTCCCGCATCAGCTGAAGCTGGTGGAACCGGGTCAGGTCGGACGTCTCGGCAGACCCGCCATTGAACGGCAGGAAGGCCGCCACCAGAGCGGTCGGGATCTTGATCGGCCCCAGATAGATCCAGCGCGAGTCGACCCCGATCTGCTGGTCGCCCACCCGGGTGGTCCAGCTGGGCGGCGGGGAGTTCTCGGGCGCCGCGTTGAGCACCGAGTCGATGTACACCTGCACGATGGCCGTCACCGCGCTGTCGACCAGCTCGGTGTGCGTCCGGACCACGGCTCGGGCCAAGTCGCGGGGTGGGAGCGGGAGCGGGCGAACCCAGAGTTTGCCTTCCCCCCGGGCCGGGCCGAGCCGCGTGGCGCGATCGCTCCGCGGCCCCGGCTCGGTGCCGACCGTGTCAGGCGCCGGGGTGGGCTCGACCGCCACTCTCGTGGTCGTGTCGACCGGTTCCGGTTTCGGAACCGGCCCGGTCTCGGGACGGGGCAGCTCCTGCACGCCCGCGGTCGGCTTCCTCTTGGGCGCGCCGCCGCCCGCCGAGGGCTCCCGAAACCGCAGGTCCGCGGCCCGTGGGCCCTCGGTGCCCAAGGGGAGCAGCACCACTCGATTGGGGAGCGGCTGCGGCACCGGCGGCAACCAGCCATGCACCCGGACCAGGAGCAGCAGCAGGTGGATCCCCAGGCTGATCGCGACCGCGTACCACGGCCAGCGACGCCCCGGTGGGAGCTGAAAGCGGAAATCGGGACGAGGAGCCACAGGCCGGGTCAGGTGGTAGCGGCGGGAACCCGGGCGTCGAACGTGGTGAGGGCCCGGGCCAGCCGATCGGCGGCCTCCGTCAGTCGTGCCGCCCCCACGGTGAGGGCGATCCGGAAATACCCTTCACCCGCCGGGCCGAACCCCCGACCCGGCATCACCACGACGCCCTCGCGCTCGAGGGCGTGGCGCCCGAAGTCGGCCGAGGGAACGCCGTCGGGCAGCGCGACCCAGAGGTACATCGCCGCCCGGGGCGTCCCGAGACGCAATCCCCGGGCGCGGAGGGCCGCGACGCCCGGCGTCACGGCGGCGTTCCAGCTCCGCCCGGATCGGCTCGACCAGCTCCTCGGCGCGCTCCAGCGCCACCGCGCCCGCCCGCTGTACCGCCAGGAACGGTCCGGTGTCGGTGTAGGACTTGATCCGGGTGAGTGCGCCGATCAGCTCCGGCTCCCCGACCGCGAAGCCGAGCCGCCAGCCGGTCATCGAGAAGCTCTTGGAGAGCGAGAAGAACTCGAGGGCCAGGTCGCGCGCGCCCGGCGACCTCGAAGATGCTCGGAGCCCGGTACCCGTCGAACGTCAGGTCGCAATAGGCGTTGTCGTACGCCAGGACCGCCCCCGCCCGGCGACACCCGTCCACCAGACGCTCCAGGTAGGCGAGGTCCGCGACCGCGGCCGTGGGATTGTTGGGATAGTTGGCGTTGACCAGCCGGGTCCTCGCCAGCACGGCCGGAGCGACCGTGCCCAGCTCGAGGAGGTAGCCCTCCGACTCGCGGAGCGGGTAGATCTCCGGGGTCCCGCCGGCGAGCATGGCCCCGCCGAGATAGGCCTGGTACCCCGGCTCCGGCACGATCACCACGTCGCCCGGGTCGACGAAGGCGAACGGCAGGTGGGCCAGGCCGTCCTTGGACCCGATCAGCGGCAGAATCTCGGTCGCCGGGTCGAACCGCTGCCCGAACCGTCGGGCCAGGTAGTCGGCCGCCGCCCGCCGGAACTCCGGCAACCCCTGCTGGAACCCGTATTTGCTCATTCTGGGGTCCAGGAGCGCTTCCCGCATGGCCTCGACCACCGGGGCCGGCGGGGGGGTGTCGTTGTCTCCCGCGCCGACGTCGATCACGTCCACCCCCGCGCCCAGGAGCCGGCGCTTGATGGCCGGAATCTCCGCCATGGGGTAGCCCGGCAGGCTCGTCAGGCGATGGCTGAATGGCATCATGCCTCCGAATTAGCTCCAAGCGGGCGGACGGCGCCACCCCCGTAGGGATTCGCCGCGCACCCCTCAGGTCGCGGCCACCACGGGGTTCCGGAGCACCCCCACGCCCGGAATCTCCACCTCCACCACGTCGCCCGGGGCGAGCCGCCCCACCCCGGCCGGGGTCCCGGTGGCGACCAGATCGCCGGGCTCGAGCGTCATCACCTGACTGATGTGGGCCAGCACGAAGGGGATGCCGAACTGCATCTCGGTGCGCCTTGCCGTGCTGCCGGACCTTCCCGTTGACCCGTCCGATCACCTCCAGGGTCCGCCAGTCGAGGCCGCCCACCACCTCGGGACCGACCGGGCAGAAGGTGTCGAAGCCCTTGGCCCGGGCCCACTGCGATTCCCGCCGCTGCCAGTCCCGCGCGGTCACGTCGTTGAGACACACGAAGCCCGCGATGCCCCGGAGCGCCTCGGCCTCGCTGGCGCCCCGGAGCCGAACCCCGATCACCACCCCAATCTCGGCCTCGTGCTCGACGTGGGTCGAGAGCGCAGGGCAGGACGATCGGGTCGCCCGGGCCGATGACCGCGCTGGGCGGCTTGAGGAACAGCAGAGGCTCGGCCGGCACCTCACCACCCATCTCCTTGGCGTGCGCCAGGTAGTTCGTGCCCCACGCAGACGATCTTGACGGTCGGAGGTCACGCCGCGCTCACGGTTCGTCGTTAGGCCCGGCCGGTCACGGCATCTCGGCGCCGATCCCGAACCGGGCGAAGAAATCCTCGCACTTGATCCGCACGTCGGCCCAGGTGCCCTCGACTCGCTCCGCCGCCGGCAGGCCGCTCAGGATCAGCGGACCGTAGCGCCGGGCCAGAACCCGCGCGGTCGAGGAGCACCACCACGCCCACGTCCTGCCGGCTCCGGATCAGCCGCCCGAACCCCTGCTTCACCTTGAGCGCGGCGTGAGGCAACAGGTAGCCGAAAAACCCATCTTCGCCCGCTCGGCCAGCCGCTCCAACCGGGCGGCGGTGAGCGGCTCCGACGGGACCTTGAAAGGTAATTTGCAGAGGACCAGCGCGCGGAGCGCCCGCCCGGGCACGTCCACCCCTTCCCAGAAGGAATCGGTGCCGAGGAGGATTGCGTTACCGGCCTCGCGGAAGCGGCGGAGGAGGCTCTCGCGGCTTCCCTCGCCCTGCACCAGGAGTGGCCAGCGGGGACCCAGGTCGCTTCGGAGCCGAGCGGCCGCCCGGCGGAGCGCGGCGTGCGAGGTAAAGAGGGCGAAGAGCCCGCCGTCGGAGGCCGTCACCAGGTCGCGGATCGTCGCCGCCACCGCGGCATCGTGCGCCGGCCTCGTCCTCCCGGGGGTCGGGCGGTCGGCCGGGATCCCGAAGAGGCACTGCGAGGCGTAATCGAAGGGCGAAGGCAGAATCTCCCGAACCGTGACCGGACTGGGCGACTGCTCCAGGCCAAGGCGGGATTCGAGAAAGCGGAAGTCACCGCCCGCCGCGAGGGTGGCGCTGGTGAGCACCACGGTCTCGACCCGGTCGAAGACCAGCTCCCGGAGGATCGGGGCGAGGTCGAGCGGGACGGCCGCGATGGCCACGTTCTGGCCCCGGGCGCCCTTCTTCTCGATCCAGCGGACCACGGGCTCACCACCGCCGACCGGCCGCAGGGTCGCGGTAATGGCGTCCGCGCCGGCGTCGAGCCGGCGAAGTACCCCGCGAGCTCCTGCGCCAGCTGGATCCGGCGCTCGGTCAGCTCGCTCTGACTCATCCGGTCGACGATCGTCTCGACCGCGTCGGCCACCCGCCGGAACGCCCGGAGCAGGCCGTCGACCTCCCGGCCCAACCCGTCGTCCCAGACCGGATCCTGCCCGAAGTCGTCGGTCAGCCGGAGCGGGCCGCCGCCCGGCTCGCTCGAGACCCGGGTCAGGAGCCGGGCGAACATCGCCTCTCCCGCGTGACGGGCTTCGGCGATCGCGGGCGCCAGCTGCTCCCGGACGAGGGTCAGGCTGGCCCGCGCCAGGACGTCGCCGTCGCGCATCAGCTCCCGGACCAGGGTCGGCACCAGGCCGCGGCCGTTCCGCTCCATCCGACCCAGCAGCCGCCGCACCCCGCTGCTGGAGAGCTGCCGCCCCGAGATGGGCGGCGGCCACGTCTTCGAGGTGGTGGCCTTCGTCGAGGATCAGCCGCTTGTAAGGCGGGAGCACCGCCGCCTCGTCCCAGTTGTCGGCCGCTTTCCGCACCGCCAGGTCGGCGGCGAAGAGATGGTGGTTGACCACCACCACGTCGGCCTCGGCGGCCTTCCGCCGGGCCCGGAAGAGGAAGCACCGGTCGAAGTGGGGACACTTGAGCCGGGGACAGAGATCGGGCTCGGCCGACACCTCGTCCCAGACCTCGCCGCTGGGCGGGGTCGGGAGGTCGCCGAACGTACCGTCGGAGGTCTTCCCCGCCCACGCCGCGATCGATTCGAGCTCGGCCAGCTTACTCTCCTCCAGTAGCGACTGCTGCCCGGCGGAGGCCACCTCGAGCCGGGCCAGGCAGAGGTAGTTCCGCCACCCCTTCAGCAGCGCGAAGGTGGGCTGCCACTCATCGGTGGCCAGGGCGTCGCGGAGCAGCGGCAGGTCCTTCCCCACCAACTGCTCCTGGAGATTGATCGTGTTGGTCGAGACGATGGTTCGCTCGTCGTTGGTTCGGGCCCAGAGCAGGGCCGGCACGAGATAGGCGAACGACTTGCCGACGCCGGTCCCCGCCTCCAGCAGCACCGTCCCGCCGTCGTTGTAGGCGTCGGCGATGTAGGCCGCCATGTCACGCTGGCTCTGCCGGTCCTCGTAGCTCCCCATGACCCGGGCCACCGAGCCCTCCTCCTCCAGCTCGGCGACCACCTCGTACGGGTCGAGCCGGACCAGCGGCCGAGCCCGCGGCACCTCCACCACCACGTAGAGGTCGGTCGCCGTCGTTGTCGATGATCCCGAAGCCGATCCCGGCGTCGTGGAGCCGGGCCGCGATGTCGAGGTCCGCGAACGACGGCTCGAGGTCGCCGCCGGGATGGTTGTGCAGCACCATCTCGCCCCGCGACGCGAACCCGGGCAGGGCCAGCACCATGTCGGGCGTGCCCCGGGCCGCCGGCCGAGCCTCGACCACCCCGCCGGACGCGTCGACGGTGGCCACGAAACACACCTCGCGCCCGCCGGCCCGAGCGATCTCCCGGGCCAGGAGCTCGCGGACGGCGGGGGTAAGCCGATCAGTGGGCGTCGATTCGGAGGGGGGGGCGGGCATCGGCCGAAAGATAGCGGGATGCCCCTGGCGAGACGGGGCGAAAAAAGGCGCCCCTGCTCAGGTCTTGAGCTCCTTCTTCTTCGCCGCCGGAAAGAGCACGTTGTTGAGAATGAGCCGATAGCCCGGCGAATGCGGATGGAGCGAGAGATCCGTCGGGGCGTCGCCGATCTGATGCTGCGGATCCTCGGGATCGTGGCCGCCGAAGAAGGTCCAGGTCCCCTCGCCCCGCTCGCCGTGGAGGTACTTGGCCCAGGGCGCGCCCGGCTCGTCGCCCAGCACGATCACCCCCGGCTTGATCCGGTTCCGCATGAAGGAGGTGGTGAGCCCGTAGAAGTCGGGGATCACCTGCCGGTGGTTCTGGACCAGCATCGTCGCGCACCGGATCGATCTTCGCGCTGAAGTTGAACAGGGTGTAGGTGCCGAGCGGCTGCCGCCGGTCGGGCGAGTTGACCTGGTGGCCGTCGATGTCGGAGAAGAGGGCCAGCGAGGGACTCTGCTCCAGCCGGGCGTTCTGGAAGGCGAAGGCCTGATCCCAATGCATCTTGGTCGGCGGCGTCGGGATCCATCGGGGTCCCGTCGGCGAAGCTCGCCGCGATGTCCACCCCGTCGCTGGCGAGGGCCAGGTCGATCGTCTCGGTCGCGGTACACATCGCGAAGAGGAACCCGCCTCGTTCCACGAAATGCTGGATCCCGTGCGCCACCGCCCGCTTCTCGGCCGGCACGTCGTGAAAGCCCATCTTCCGGGCCATCCGCTCGTTCCGGTCCACCATCTCCACCAACCAGGGCGCCCCGTTGTAGTTGAGGAAGAACTTCGAGTACTGCCCGGTGAAGTCCTCGTGGTGCAGGTGGAGCCAATCGTAGGTCCGGAGCTTTTCGGTCAAGACCTCCTCGTCCCAGATCTTGTCGAACTCCACCCCGGCGTACTGGAGGGCCATGGTCACGGCGTCGTCCCAGGGCGCCGCGTTGGGCGGAGCGTAAACCGCCACCTTGGGCGCCTTCTCGAGCGGCACGGCGTCCATGTTGCCCTGCCGGATCAGACCGCGGACGCCGTCGACGCTGGCGGCGTCCGTGGGGATCACCGTCACCCCGCTGAGGGCCGCGTCCCGCGCGGTCGTGGCGTCGCCCGGCAGGAGGAACGAGCCGCTCCGGTAGTTGAGGAACCACTCGCCCTTGCCGCCCCGCTGCAGCACCCGATAGGCCAGCCCGTAGGCCTTGAGGTGGTCGGCCTGGGCCTCGTCCATCGGCACCAGGAAGAAATCCGCCAGGCGGCGGGTTCGGATCGCCACCCGGGGGAGCGACAGCCCCGCCAGGGTCGCGCTCGAGAGCCGAACGAAGTCTCGTCGCTTCATGAGGGAGGCACCGCGCCGCGGACCTGGTCGAGGAGGCGGCGGGCCTGCGGGGCCACCGCGCTGGCGGGATAGCTCACGATCAGATGCTCCAGCAGGGCGATGGCCTCGGGCTTCCGCGCGCCCGACGCCAGGATCCGGGCCCGCTCCAGCTCGGCCTCGGCGGCGCTGGCGGGCACCTTCATGGCGGCCACCGCCGCGAAGAGCGAATCGGCCCGGGGCGCGTCTCCTAACCCGAGCCGCACCCGCCCCGCCAGGAGCAACACCTCCGCCCCGCCCCGATCGGGCGCCAGGCTGCCCGCCACGGCTTCCAGCCGGTCGGCGGCGCCGGCGCTGTCCCGGGTGACCAGGCCCAGCAGCGCCCGGCCGAGCTCGGGCAGGCTGTCCCGGTCGATCACCTGAAGGATGGCCAACGCCTTGGTGCGCGAGACGGCCGAGGCACGCTCGCCGGCGTAGGGCCCGGCGCTCCGGAACAGGTCGGAGGCCGATCCCAGGTGACCCAGATAGAGCTGGATCCAGCCCCGGAGGGCGAGCCCTTCGACCGTGCTGTCAGTCGCGACCAGGGCCGCGGCCCGCTCCAGATTGCCCTGGTCGATCCACCCGCCGCTCAGCTTGTGCGCCAATGCCTGGCGGTCTTCCTCGGTCAGCGCCCCCTTCAGCTGCTCGAACTGGCGGCTGGCCTCGTCCATTTTACCCTCGCCCACCAGCACCGACACCAGCGTCGAGGTCGCCGAGGCCGCGAGGGCCGGCGACGCTTTGGCATTCCCCGCCAGCTGGCCCAGCATCCGGCGGGCCGACCGCTGGTCGCCGGCGTCGGCGTAGGCCCGGGCGGCTTCCAGCCAGTAGCGCGAGGCCTGTTGGGGCACCTGCTGGCCCAGGAGCTCGAGCGCGATGCCCCGGGCCATCGGCGCGTCCGGCCCGGACTGGAGCCGAAGCTCGTCGAGCGCTTCCTGCAGCGCGTCGACCGTCTCGTCGCCGAGGATCGGGAGGGCGCGCTCGATCCGGCGGATCCCGCCCACCGGGTCGCCCCAGCGGATGGCCAGGGTCGCCCCGACCCGCTCACCGGCCGGGGACCGCCGCTCCTCCAGCAGCCGGAGCACCCCCGGCCGTGCCGGGGCGGGAATTTGCCCCAGCATCGAGGCCGCCGCGCCCCGGTATCCCGGCACCGTGGCGATCGCGGTCATCCATTCCTTGACGGCGGTGTCGTAATCGCCGTCGATGGTCGCCACCTGCGCCAGCTCCCCGGCCAGGACGTCGCCGCCGAGCCGCTGCCGACCGAGGAGATAGGCGGCCTTGGCCATCGCCAGGTCGCGGGTCGCGAGCGCCGCGGCCCCCCATTCCTGATAGGGCGACTCCGAGCCCGGCTCGACCTGGGCCCATCGGTCCACCACCGCCCGGATGCTGTCCGGCGGCTGGTGGGTCGCGGTATAGACCCGGACCGCGATCCCGCAGAGCGGTGCCGAGGGCTCGCCCGCGGCCAGCGCCGAGCGGAGGTCGGGGAGCAGCTCGCTCAGCCGGTTCAGGGCACCCAGGCTCCGTTCCAGACCCAGCAGCGCGGCAATGTCGCCCGGCTGGTCCGCCAGCATGGCCCGGTAGAGCGGCACCGCCTCGGCGTGCTGCCCCCGCCGCTCCAGCTCGAAGGCCCGCCCACCCCGGGTGCGCGACGCCGGTTGCTGCGCTCGAGCGGAGCCGATCCCGCCCACCAGCGCCAGCAGCAGCACCCCCAGCCAGCGGCGCCCGCCCGTCATGGCTTCTCGCGGGTGGTCAGCCGCCGGAAGTAGTCGGTCACCAGCCGCCGTTCCTCCGGACTCAGACGCTGGAGCTCGTCCCAGGTCGGGAAGCGGATCCGGCCGTCGCTGTCGAGCAGGCGCCGGAGCGCCGGCGGGATGCTCACCGAATCGCTCTTGGCCGTCTCCGATTGCCGCTCCTTCTTCTCGTCCTTCTCCTCGCCCTGCAGGGTTCGGCCGGCGTCGAGCATCCGCTTGAAGAGCCGTTCCTGACGGGCCACGGTCTCCCGGTCCAGGCGGCCGGCCTCCAGCCGTCGGGCCAGCTCGCGGGCCTCGTCGGCCATCGCCTTGGCACCCGGCATCTCCGCCTGGGCGCGCAGCCGCTCGAGCTCCTGCGCCAGCTGCTGCTGTTTCTGGGCCAGGAGCTGCATCTGCTGCTGCATCTGCTGACCCGCCAGCATCGACAGCAGGTCGCTCCCCTGCTGGCTCAGATTCCCCTGCTGGCCGGCCAGCTGCTGCATCCGCTCGATCGCTTCGGCCATCCCTGAGGCGGAGCTGGCGCTCGAGACGTCGTTTCGCGACCGGAGCATCAGGTAGGCGGCCACGTTCAGCGCATCGACCGCCTCGCCCGCCTGGTCGGCCGCTTCGCGCAGGTTGGCCGAAGCCGACGAGATCGCCTCCCGAGCCTGGCCCATCTGCAGCTTGGCCTGCGCCAGAGCCGCGCCGATCTGGGGCGAGATCAGGGCGTTCTTCCCGCTCACCGCGCCGATCTGGGCGATCAGCTTCTGGACTCCCTCCTCGATCACCGCCTGCTCGGCCCGCGAGGCCGCCACCACGCTCCCGCGGCCGATCGAGCCGCTCACGTCGAGCTGTCGCTCGCTCAGGCGGGCCGTCTCGGCCAGGGCCCGGTCCAGGGCGTCAAGCACCTCCTTCTTCCACTGCTGCTGCTGCCCTTCCCGCTGCTTCTTGACCTGGTTGCCGGCCTGCGACAGCTGCTCGGCCGCCTGCTGGCCCTGCTGCTTGGCCTGGCTTCGCTGGCCCGATTGGGCCGACTGCGAGGCGCTCTTCATGGCCCGCGAGGCCTTCCGGACCTGCTCCGCCGTCTGCTGGAGGGCCTCCTGGCGCTCGGCGCCTTCCATCTGCTTGGCCGCCGCGTCCAACCCCTTGGCGACCGAGTCGGTCCGCTCCGCCAGGCGCTGCTCCTCGGCCCCCGACTTGGCGCTGTCGGTCTTGGCCACCTGCTCGTTCCACTGCTTTTGCTGGTCGAGGACCTGCTTGGTCTCCTGCTCCAGACTGGAGAGCTCGCCCTCGACCGCGGCCCGTTTGAACAGCTCGCGCGACCGTTCCAGGGCTTCCTTGAGCTTCCGCTGGGCGTCGGCCAGATCCTTGAGCGCGTTCTGGGTCGCCTGCGGGTCGAGCTTCTTGAGGGCGTCCCGCAACGCGTCGAGCTTCTGCTTGAGCTCCTGACTCAGCGCCCGGTTGAGCTCGTCGCGGATCTCGTCGAGTTGGCGCATGAAGGCGGAGTCGGCCGTCCCGCCCCGCTCGGCCGACCGTTTGAGCTCGTCGAGCCGCTTCTGGACCTCGTCGGCCTGATCGACGAGCTCCTGTTGCTGCTTGGCCACGGCCTCGGCCTTGCGGGCCTCGTCGAAGTCGAGAGACGACTGGGCCTGCTCACCACGCGGGTTGGCCCGGCGGCGCTCCTGGCTCAGGTCTTCGGTGGACTGCTGGAGGGACTTGGCTTGGTCGACCAGAGAGTCGAGCTGCTGGGCGATGTCGGCGGTCGCCGACCGCTGTTCCACCCGCGCCTCGGCGGCGGTCGGCACCACCAGCACGATGGTCCGCGACCGGCCGACCTGGGGCGTGGGCGCGTTGTCGCGGGCCACCACCCAGAGACTCAGGGTGTCACCCGGCTGGAGCGAAAACGGCTTCAAGTCGAACCGGGCCGAGAGCAGCGCCCGATCGGTGGTGCCGGGCGGCAGGGCCAGGGGCCCGCTCACCACGGGACCCTGACCGGTCCCCTTGGTGGCCTGGAGCGCCACCGCGCTCAGCCCGTGATCGTCGCTGGCGTCGACCACGACGGAGACCTCGGAGCCGAGGACGGCCATGGTGTCGGGCTCGGGGACCGGAAGCGCCACCACCGGCGGTCGATCCGGAACGACCACGATCGGGAGGGCGACCGGGTCGCCCTCCAGCGCCGCCCCGTCCCCGGTCCGCAGCTCGAGCGTGGCCAACCCGGACTGACGGGGCAGGAACGTCCCCCGAAACTCCCGTCCCGACACGGCCAGGTCCGCCGTGGCGCCGCCGAAGGCCCACCGGGCCACCGAGAGGTCCATGGTGGCCTCGCCGGCGGCCTCGATCCGGGTGCCGGCCGGCAGCAGCAGGGTGTCGCCGGTGGCGGGCAGCGGCTCGTCGTCGAGCGAGAGGTAGCGGGGATAGTGAGCGGTCAGGGAGATCCGGCCCAGGAAGGCCGGCAGCCGGACCCGCACCAGCAAGGTATCGGACGTCCGCCCGCCGGCCCGGACGAAGGCGTAGAGGTCGCCCTCGAGCGGGCCGATCCGCCGGACCGCCCGGCCGGCGGAGTCGAGGGGGACGCCTAACGACCGCCAGGCCTCGCCCTTGCCCCGGAGCCAGAGCTCGGCGTCGGGCCGGCCGGCGGCCCGGAGGCTCAGGGCGACCGTCTCGCCCCGGTCCACGCTGGCCCGGTCCACCGCGATCTGGACCGGGGCCATCAGCATGGCCCAGGCACGGGCCGGGGCCCAGAGCGCCGCGGCCGGGTGGCGGAGGGGTCCGGCGCCGAGAAAAAGGAGCAGGCCCGCCCCCAGGATGCCGGCTCCGGTCTTCGAGCCCCGGACGAGCCGGCGACGCACCGGTGCCAGCGCCTCGCGACCGCCGGCCTCGAGCCGGGCGGCACAGGCGTCGTCGGCGGCCGCGAAGAGGGCATCGCTGGTCCCGGCCGAGGCGCCCTCGAGCACCGAGGTGACCGACCCGAGCCGCCAGCCGGTTCCCCGCTCCACGGCCCGGGCCAACGGAGCGTCGCCGAGACCGCGCCGGGCCCGGAGCGCCACCAGAACCGCCAGGACCAGCACTCCGATCAGCGCCACCCACGCCAGCGGCACCCAGACCGGCGAGCGGATCAGGCCCAGCCGGACCAGCCAGGCCGGGATCGCGAGCGCCACCAGGGCGGCCCCGAGCGCGCCCAAGGATACCCCGCCCAACGCGAGGCGTCGGAGCGGAGCTCCCAGGCGGGTCAGGGCGAGCGGGGTGGCGCGGGGCGACATGGCTGCCTAACGGGATCCCACGGCGTAGGTAAACAGGTTCACGCCCATCCGGAGGGCGGCCTCGTGCTTCTCGGGCGGGTCCTTGTGGACGTCGGGGTCCTCCCACCCGTCGCCGAGATCGCACTGATAGGTGTAATACAGGACGAGGCGGCCGCCCAGAAAGATGCCGAAGCCCTGCGCCGGCTTGCCGTCGTGCTCGTGGATCTTGGGTACGCCCTTGGGAAAGTCGTACACCACGTGGTAGATCGGATGGTCGAGCGGCACCTCCACCAAGGGGAGGTCCGGAAAGAGATGGGCGATCTGCTTCCGGATCGACTCGTCCATGCCGTAGTTGTCGTCGATATGGAGAAATCCGCCCTGGGCCAGCCAGGCCCGCAGCGTCTCGAGGTCGCGCTCGCTCCAGCTCACGTTGCCGTGCCCCGTCATGTGGACGTAGGGCACCTCCCAGATGGTGCCGTCGTCGAGCCGCACCACCTTCTCACGCGACCCGACCCCGAGCCCGGTCCGCTTCCCGATCGCGGCCAGCAGGTTGGGGAGACTCGACGGGTTGGCGTACCAGTCGCCGCCGCCGTCGTAATGGAGCCGGCCCACGGTCATCTCCTCCTGCGCGCGACCCGTGGTCGCGGCCCCCACCAGCAGAGCGAGCACCATGAGTCGGGTCATGACCGGTCCTCCATCGCCAGCCGATAGCTCTGGTTCCGGGAGAGCCCCGTCACCTCCGAGATGACCCGGGCGGCGGCGCTTCCCCCCACGTCGGCCTGCCGCAGGGCCCGGGCCAGCCGCTCGGCCAGCGCGTCGTCACCCGCCGCCGGAGCGGGCGGGGCCCCTTCGACCACCACGGTGAACTCGCCCCGCCCTTCCCCAGCGGCCACCCGCTCCGCCAGCTCGGCCACCGTCCCGGCCACGATCTCCTCGAACTTCTTGGTCAGCTCGCGGCCCACCACCGCCCGCCGCTCCGCGCCGGTCCCGCCGGCGAGGTCGGCCAGGAGAGCCGCCACCCGGCCGGGCGCCTCGAAACAGACCACCGTGACGGGTGACTCCGCCACCCCCTCCAGCCACGCCGTCCGGGCCGACCCGCTCCGGGGCGGAAACCCGAAGAAGGCGTAGCGATCGGCCTCGAAGCCCGAGGCGGAGAGCGCGGTGTGAACCGCGGACGCCCCGGGAATCGGTACCACCCGGACGCCGGCCTCCCGGGCCAGCCGGACCAGTGCCGGCCCGGGGTCGCTCACCCCGGGGGTGCCGGCGTCGGTGGCCAGGGCCACGTCGTCGCCCGCTTCGAGCCGGCCGACCACTTCGTCGAGACGGCGGCGGGGGCTGTGGGCATGGACGCTGATCAGCCGGGCGGACGACCCCACGTGATGGACCAGCTTGCCGGTCTCCCGGGTGTCCTCGGCCGCCACGAGCGCGACCGTCCGAAGCACCTCGGCCGCCCGGGGCGACAGGTCGCCCAGGTTGCCGATCGGGGTGGCGAGGACGTAGAGAATTCCGGACAAGCGGCGAGCAGCTCGGTCGGGGTGAGGTCGAAAGGTAGAGCGGCGACCCGCCGTTGGGCATGGCCGGGTCCCGGAAACACCTCACCCGAGCCCTGGGGCGCCGCTCGGAGCGGGGCCGGGCTCGGGTGAGGTGAGGGCCGCCCGGCGGCTCAGGCCGCGGCGAGATGCTTGTCGATCCGCTGCTGGAGCGCCGCCTTGGGCATCAGGCCGACGACGGTGTCGACGTGCTTCCCGTCCTTGAAGATCATCAGGGTCGGGATCGACCGCACGTTGAAGCGCATCGAGGTGCGCTGGTTGGCGTCCACGTCGAGCTTGGCGACCCGCGCCTTGCCGCCGTACGAAGCGGCCAGCTCTTCGAGAATCGGAGCGATCGCTCGACAGGGCCCGCACCACTCGGCCCAGAAGTCCACGATCACCACGCCTTGACTCTGTTCCACGTCCGCCGCGAAGGTCTCGTCCGTGACGTGGGTGATTCCGTTCGCGCTCATCAACGACATCCTCTCTCACTTCCGTGTAAGTTTCCGCCCCGGCACTCGATCCGTTCGGCCCGGAGGCGCTTGTCTTGTCCGACGCACCGCGTATCGCTCACATCGGTCTTGCCGTCACCGACCTCGCCGCCGCGACCAGCTTCTATCGCGAGGTTCTCGGTCTCGAGCCCCATCACGGGCCGGAGATCAAAGACGGCGCCCGGATCGTGTCCCTGCCGTTCGGCGAGTCCGAGGTGGAGCTCCTGGAACCGGTCAGCCCCGAGAGCCCGATCGCCAAGTTCCTCGCCAAGCGCGGGCCCGGCATCCACCACGTCTGCTACCGAGTCGCCGATCTCGACGCCGCCCTCGCGGCCGCCGAACGTGCCGGCTACCAACTGGTCGACCGGACTCCGCGAGTAGGGGCCGGCGGGCACCGGATCGCCTTTCTGCATCCCAAATCGACCTCCGGCATCTTGGTCGAGCTGTCCGAATGAAGCCGGAATGGCCCCTTCAAGTTCCCGGAGGCTGCGAGGTCGAGCCGCAAGGGCGGCCGGGGACGCCGGCCGCGTTGAGGTCGATCACGTTGACCAGCCAGGCGCCGTCCTTGGTCTGCACCATGGTAAAGGGCACCGTCTTGGTGCAGCCCCCGCGGTTGAGCTCCACCAGCACTTGACGCCGACCCTGCTTCGAGAGCGCGGGGTCGCCCAAGCCGAGGACCCGCGAGGTGCCGCCCTTCAGATAGGCCTGGATCACCGCGATCCGCTGTCCCCAGTTCGACGGCGTGTTGGTGGTGGCCGCCGGTCCTCGGTCGGTGCCCCACAGGCTGCCCATCTGGGTCAGATTACTGTCGGACACGGCCTGCATGAAGGCGGCCGCGACCGCCGCCGGGCCCGCCGAGGGCGCCAGACTTTCCGGCTTCGGATTCGACGAGCAGGCGACGAGCGCCACGACGCCGACTGCCAGCAATGATCGCACGGGAGAGCCTCCTCGAGGGCACCTCGGAGAGGGCGAAACTAAACCGCTTGAGGAGTCGGGAGCAATGAGCGGCATCCGTCTCTACGTCAACGTCGACCACGTCGCCACGATCCGCGAAGCGCGGAAGACCGACGAGCCCGATCCAGTCGAGGCGGCGCGCCTGGCCGTCGCGGCCGGGGCCGACGGGATCACCGTCCACCTGCGCGAGGATCGTCGCCACATTCAGGATCACGATCTCGAGCGGTTGAGCGCGTCGATCACCACGGCGATCAACGCGGAGCTCGGGGCCAGCCCGGAAGTGACCGGCATCGTCGCGGGGCTCCGGCCCTATCAGGCGACGCTGGTCCCCGAACGCCGGGAAGAGGTGACCACCGAGGGCGGCCTGGACCTGACCGGTCCGGTGGCTCGGCTTCGCCAGGCCATCGATCGGCTGACCGACGCCGGGTCCCGGGTGAGCCTGTTCATCGACCCCGACCTGGCGACGATCGACCGGGCCCGGGCGCTGGGCGTGCCCGCGATCGAGCTCCATACCGGGCGTTATGCCCACCTCTGGCGCACCGATCCGGCCGCCCTGGCCGACCTGGCGGCGGCCGCCCGGCATGCCCGAACCCTGGGCCTGGCCGTCCATGCCGGCCACGGGTTGACGTGTGACAACGTCTTTCCGGTTGCGGCCATCCCGGAGATCGAGGAGCTGAACATCGGTCACAGCATCGTGAGCCGGGCGGTCATGACCGGCATGTATGGTGCAGTGTCCGAAATCCGACGGATCGCGCGGGCCGCCCGGGCGCGTTGACCGAAGCCCGACCGCCGCCCTACACTTCCACCTGCTCGCCACCCGGACTCGCATGAATACGCCGACCGGACGACTCCAGTTCTTCGCGCTCGAGGCGGGTGACTACCTCGAGCGCCTCGCGCTGATCGCCGGCCGTGAGACCCGCCCGAACGCGGACGAGATGGTCCGGCTGTCCCGGGCTCTCCGCGGGGCCGCGCTCATGGCGGGTCTCCACCCGTTCTCGCAAGCCGCCGCCGGGCTGGAGCAGGTCGCCAAAGCCCTCCGGGAGGGCCAATGGCCGTGGGACGCGGGCCACCGAGAGATCGCGGCCGACGCCGTCGAGGAGCTGAAGCGGCTCACCCGGCAGGCCGGGACCTGGAACGACGCCGACACCGGCGCCGCCCTGGCCCTGGGCCGGGGCCTGGTGGCCACCCTGGGCACCGACCATCCGGCGCCGGCTCGCCCCGAGCCGGCCGAGACCACGGACGAGCTCCCGGCCAGCGTCCGGGCCTTCGTGGCCCGGGAGGGAGCCCTGGTCGCGGGCAGCCTCGAGCACGCGGCCCAGGCCGCCGAGCTCGGGCCGGTCGACGAGCGGGCCGACCTCGTCCTGCACCGGCTCCAGCCGCTCCGCGGCCTGGCTACCCTGCCGGCCTTGAGCCCCCTGCCCGAGCTGCTCGACGCGATCGAGCTGACCATCCGTTCCCTCCGCGACGAGGCGATGCCGCCGGGGTCGTCGACCGGGCTCCGCGCCGCGGCCGCCGCGGTCTCGCGCCTGGCCCGGGAGATCGCGGAGCGCGGCGAGGCCGACGTCGGGGCCCCCGAGATCGCCGGTGCGGCCACCGCCCTGCTCCACACCTTCGCGAGCGATGCCGACGTCGTCGACATCGAGACCCTCTTCGCCGAGGGTGACCTGAGCCCGATCGTCCAGCGGGGTGAGTCCGCCGCCCCCGAAGCCGGCCCCGATCCCACGATCGAGCTGGTCGGCTTCGCCGACCGGCTCCGGCAGGCGGCCGATCAGTTGGGATCCACGGACCTCCCCGCCGCCCGCGACCTGCACCTGTACAGCCTGGCGGTCCAGCTTCGCCCCCTCGCCCAGGAAACCCGCCGGGAGCGGCCCTACCTCACGCCCTTGGTCGACGCCGTCACCGGGGCGATTCGCCGGGGCGCCGCGAGCGACGCCGCCGCCGCCTTCGCCGGTCACCTGCGCGGCGCCGCCGAGCACCTCGGGCGCGCGTCGGAGAGCCGGAATGCCGTGTTCCTCACCGACGACCTCGCCGACGTGGTCGCCGCCCTCGAGGGCATGCCGGGCGGGGCCGTGCCCGCACCGGTCGTGCTGCCCGAGCCCGAGCCGGCCGACCTGATGCCGGAAGCCGAGCTGGTCGAGATCGCCGAGCTGGAGGTCGAGACGGTGGAGATCGGGGCGCTCGACTTCGAGCCCGCCGCGCCAGAGCCGGTCCAGGCGGCCGACGAGGCGGACGTGGTCCCGATCGAAAGCCTGGCCCCGGCCGAAGCCGAACCGATGACGCCGTTCGAGGAGAGCTTTTCCACCTGGTACCGACTCGAGCACGAGCCGGCGCCGCCAGCCCCATCACCGCCCGAGCCCGCCCCGGTCTCCCCGGAAGTCGCGCCGCCACCACTCGCTGCTGCCCCCCCGGTGCTCGAGCTCGACGTCGTGCCGATCGAGTCGCTCCTCTACCAGGGCCGCCGGGCACTCGAACGGGCCGACGTGGTCCGGCGAGAGCTGAGCCACGCCCTGGCCCGCCACCAGGCCTTCTCCGACGTCGAGCCGCTGGTGAGCGAGCTGATCGACCTGGTGCCTCTCGCCCTTGCGGAATAGAGCGCTCGCCGCCGTTCTCGGCGTCGGTGTCACGGTCGCCCTGCTGGCCTGGGTGCTCCGCGACGTGTCGTTCGCGGAGGTCTGGGCCAACGCCCGCGAGGCCCGGCTGGCGCCGCTCCTGATCGCCATCGTCCTCGCGACCTCCACCTTTGTGCTCCGCCTGTTCCGCTGGCGGCTCATCCTCCGGGCGGACGACGGCAGCGCCCTGGGATGGACCCCGCTCTGGCACGCCATCGCGATCGGGTTCACCGCCAACAACATCCTGCCCTTCCGGGCGGGCGAGGTGATCCGGGCCCTGACTGTGAACCGGCTCACCCGGGTCAAGCTCTCGTCGGCCCTGTCGTCGCTGGTCCTGGAACGGCTGTTCGATGGGATCACCATCGTCACCCTGCTCTTCGTCGGCCTCGTGACCGCCGGCATTCCGGCGTCCGCCGAGGTGGCGGGCCTCTCGGTCCGGACCCTGGCCACCCGGACGGCCCTGCTGCTGGGCGTGCTGCTGGCACTGTGCCTCGCGGCCCTGGCCTTCCCCGAGCTGGCCCAGCGGGTGCTCCGCCGCCTGATCCCCTCGGCCCGCCTGGCCGACAAGGTGGCGGGCTTCATCGACGGGGTCCGGGGCGGACTCAGCGCGCTGTCGTCGCCCACCCGGATCATCGGAGTCATCCTCTGGTCGTTCGTGGTCTGGGGCGTGAACGGCGCCTCGTTCTACTATGGCTTCAAGGCCTTCGGGATCGGGGTCGGCTACGGCGGCGCGCTCCTCCAGCAGAGCCTCCTGGTGCTGGGCATCGCGGTCCCCTCGAGTCCCGGCTTCTTCGGCCCGTTCGAGGCCGCGATCCGGGCGGTGCTGGCGCTCTTCGGCGTGGCCGGTGGTGCGGCCGTGTCGTTCGCGCTCACCTACCACTTCACCACCTTCCTGCCCATCACCCTGCTCGGCCTCTGGTCGCTCGCCCGGACGCCGGTGAGTCTGAGCAGCATGCAGGAGACTCCGGCGGCCGAACCAGCCCAGTGACCGCCACCGCGCCCGACGCCGTTACCAGGGAGGCGCCCGCCAAAGTCAACCTCCTGCTCCGGGTGCTGGCGCGGGAGACGAGCGGATACCACGGGATCGAAACCCTTTTCTGTCGTCTCGCCCTGGCCGACGAGCTGGTGGTGGAGCGGCGGGGCGAGGGCGGCGTGGTCAGCCTCGAGACGGACGGGCCCGACCTGGGACCGGCCGAGGAGAACCTGGCAGTTCGGGGAGCCAAGCTGGTGCTGGCCGCCACCGGCAACCGGTTCGGCGTCCATCTCCGGCTCACCAAGCGGATTCCGGTCGGAGCCGGCCTGGGCGGCGGCTCGTCGGACGGGGCGGCGGCGATTCTGGCGGTGAGCCAGCTGGCCGGGAACGCCGTGCCCCGGGCCGAGCTCTTTCACTACGCCGCCCGGCTCGGCGCCGACGTGCCGTTCCTGCTCAGCGAGGCCTCCCTGGCGCTGGGGTGGGGCCACGGCGAGCGCCTGCTCCGCCTCCCGCCCCTGCCCCGCGCTCCGGCGCTGCTGGTGAGCCCCCCGGTCTCGATCGCCACCCGCGAGGCCTACGCCTGGGTCGACGCCGCCCGGGAGCACGCCGGCTCCCGAGGGCTCGCTCTGCCTCGACCTCGACGCGGTCTCCCGCTGGAGCGACGTGGCCCGGATGGCGGGCAACGACTTCGAGTCGGCGGTGTTCGGGAAGGTGCCCGAGGTGCGGGCCGCGTTCGAAGCGCTGGCCGGCACCGGCCCGCTGCTCTGCCGGATGAGCGGATCCGGATCGACCGTCTTCGGCGTGTACCGGAGCGAGCGCGACCGGGACGACGCCAAGATGACCCTGGGGCGGAAACTCGGGGCGGTCGTGGCGACGGAGACCGCCTGAGCCGCAACCTTTCTCGTCGGGCGGCCGGGGATTAACCTTAGCCGGTCGACCGCTGGCCCCTCGTCCAATGGCAGGACATCAGACTTTGGATCTGAGAATGGTGGTTCGAATCCACCGGGGCCAATTGCACCGAGCTCCCCGAACCGCCTCGCCCGCCGCCCCGTCAGAGCTTGGCGACGACGATGTGGGCCACCTGCTCCTTGTAGCGGCTCGCGCCGGCGATCACCACGTAGTAGCCATCCTTCGCGAACCAGAGCCCACCCTGGCGATCATAAAACGCGCCGCGCAGGTCCGCCGGCGCCGCGCGCGAGGTCCGCCGGTTCCCGTCGTGGTTCATGTCGTAGTCGCCCTCCGTCATGTACCCCACCTGCGCGTCCTGGCTGTTGCTGGTGTAGGTGCAATAGTTGTCGATCGTCAGGGTGGCCGGAGCACGATCCGGCTTCGCTTGGTCCGTCCCGATGCCGAGCGAGTTCAGGTCGGCGACCGAGAGCGACTGACAGGGTTGGCCGTTGAACGGTACCTTGGGAACGGCCGGCGCCTTGGCCTTGCCGAACGAAGCGAGCACCGATTCCGCCGCGGCGCTGTCCTGATCGATCGTTGCCGGCGTATTGGCAGCCGGCCGCGACTTCCCACTCCCACAACCCGTCAGCATCGTCAGCGCCGTCAACGTCCACACGGCGACGGACGCGCGCGAGGCAAGATTCGACATCGGGTCCTCCTCTGCGAGTGGGTCTCGTGACCACCCGTCAGTCCTGCGATTGCGAACCCGTATGGTCCTGTTCGTCGGTCACCGGTGGGTGGTCCTCCGGCCCGCGGGAGACTCCTCCCCAGGGCCGGGTTCCCGAATATACGGCCTCCGGTTTGACTGGGTTACCGGCCGCCGCCCTGGCCCCCTTGGCCGTCCGCCAGTAGGCTTATCGCGTCCCCTCCCCAGGCTTTCGGATGAAGAAGCTCCTCGGCGTCGTCGTGCTCCTCTTGCTGGCCCTCGCGGGGGTTATGGTCGCTCGCACCCTGCTGGTCCGCCCGCCTTCCTCCGCCGAGGTCCCGGCCGGCGTCCCGCCCCAGCTCGATCACCATCAGGCCGCGGAGCACCTGGCCGGCGCGGTGCGCTTTCCCACCGTCTCGCTCTCGTCCGGCGGCCCGATCGACACGACCGCCTTCCTCGGCCTCCACCAGTATCTGGCCGACACCCATCCCCTCGTCACCCAGCACCTCCAGCGCGAGGTGGTCGGCGGGCTGAGCCTCCTCTACACCTGGCGCGGCACCGACCCCACCCTCCCGCCGCTGGTGCTGATGGGCCACCAGGACGTGGTCCCGGTGCCCGAACGAAGCCCCGCCGACTGGACCCACCCGCCCTTCGCGGGCGAGATCGCCGACGGCTTCGTCTGGGGGCGCGGCGCCCTCGACGACAAGGTGACGCGTGGTCGGGATCCTCGAGGCGATCGAGTCGCTGCTCCAGCAAGGGCCTCCAGCCCGAGCCCGGACCTTCTACCTCTGCCTTCGGCCACGACGAGGAGGTCGGCGGCGCTACGGCGCCCGGCGGATCGTCGACGCTGCTGGCGGCCGCGGGGTCAGCCGTACCTGGTCGCTGGACGAGGGCGGCGCGATGACCGAGGGAGCTCGTGCCGGGCGTCGAGGGTCCGACGGCGATCGTGGGCATCGCCGAGAAGGGCTACGTGAGCCTCGAGCCCTCACCGCGAAGGCCGCCGGGGGCCACTCGTCGATGCCGCCCCGCGAGACCGCGGTCGGGACCCTGGCCCGGGCGCATCACGCGCCTCGAAGAACACCCCTTCCCGGCTCGCGCTCACGGCGCCCGGTCGCAGGACTCCTCGACGCCATGGCGGCCCGGGGTGCCCTTCGGCTCGGCGGCTCGCGCTCGCCAACCTCTGGCTCTTCCGGCCCGTGGTCACCGGCGCGATGAGCGCCACGCCCTCCACCGCGGCGATGCTGCGCACCACCACCGCGCCGACCATGCTCCAGGCCGGGATCAAGGACAACGTGCTCCCGACCGAGGCGACGGCGTCGTGAACTTCCGGATCCTCCCCGGGCGAAACCATTGCCACGGTCCGGGAGCGGGTCACCCGCACCATCGGCGACGCCCGGGTCACGGTGGCGCTGCTCGACAGCACCGGGGTCGATCCCTCGCTGGTGTCCGACGTGCAATCGCCCGGCTACGAAATCGTAACCCGGTCGATCCGGCAGATGCTCCCCGGCCAGGCCCTCCCGGTCCTTCCCTACCTGGTCATGGGGGGCACCGACGCCAAGTACTGGGCGCCCCACAGCGACCGGGTCTTCCGCTTCCTGGGCGTGGCCCTCAAGGACGGCGACCTCGAGCGGGTCCACGGCACCGACGAACGGGTCGGGGTCGACGACTTCGCCACCTCGGTGGGGTTCTTCACCAACCTGATCCGGAACGCCGACGCCCACTGATCCGGCCCGCCGAGGTTGACGCCCGCCGACCGGGTCCATAGGCTCCCTGGCACTGCAGTTCGACCGCCGTGCCTCTTCACGGGAGTTCTACCGTGCGCTCTCTCTTCGCGCTTGCCACCATAGCCGTCGCGCTCGGGCCCTCGAGGCTCGCCGCGCAGGTCGACGCCCGGATGTTCCGCTACCCGGACGTCTCCGCCACCGAGATCACCTTCGTCTACGCCGGCGACATCTGGGTCGTGCCCAAGACCGGCGGCGTCGCCCACCGGCTCAGCTCGCCGCGGGGCGAGGAGTCGTTCCCCCGGTTCTCGCCCGACGGCACCCGGATCGCCTTCACCGCCAACTACGACGGCAACCAGGACGTCTACGTGATCCCCACCGACCGGCGGCGATGCCGGTGCGGGTCACCTACCACCCCATGCCGGACCGCCTGGTCGACTGGCACCCCGACGGCAAGCGCGCTGCTGTTCGCCTCGAGCCGGGAGAGCGGCCGCCAGCGTTACAACCAGCTCTACCGGGTCGACGCGGACGGCGGGCCTGCCCGACGAAGCTGCCGCTGCCCTATGGCGAGTTCGGCGCGATCTCGCCCGACGGGCGGCTGCTCGCCTACACCCCCAAGTCGCGCGACTTCCGGAACTGGAAGCGCTACCGGGGCGGCTGGGCCCCCGACATCTGGGTCTTCGACCTGACCGATTCGTCGGCCGTCAACATCACCGACAATCCGGCCAACGACGGCCAGCCGATGTGGCACGGCGACACGCTCTACTTCCTCTCCGACCGCGGCCCCGAGCAGCGGTACAACATCTGGGCCTGGAACCGGGGCACCAAGGCGATGCGCCAGGTGACCCACTTCCGCGACTTCGACATCACCTTCCCCGCCATCGGCCCGTCCGACATCGTCTTCCAGGCCGGCGGCCGGCTCTATCGGCTGGAGCTGCCCACCGAGCGGCAGGTCGAGGTGCCGGTTCAGGTGGTGACCGACGCGATCACCCTCCGGCCCCGGCAGGAGCCGGTCGCCGGGCTGATCCAGTCGGCCTGGATCTCGCCCACCGGCAAGCGGGCCCTGTTCGCGGCCCGGGGCGACCTCTTCACCGTTCCGGCCGAGCACGGGCCGGTGCTCGACCTGACCCGGAGCTCCGGCGTGGCCGAGCGAAACCCGAGCTGGTCGCCGGACGGCAAGAGCGTCGCCTACTTCAGCGATCGCTCCGGCGAGTACGAGCTGACCGTCCGGCCCGCCGACGGCTCCGGCGCCGAGCGCACGCTCACCAGTCTCGGCGCCGGCTTCCGCTACACCCCCTACTGGTCGCCCGACGGCAAGAAGCTGGCGTTCGTCGACCAGCGGGCCCGGATCCACCTCTACGACCTGGACCGGAACCGGACCAGTGTCATCGACTCCAGCCGCGTCTGGGCCAGCGACGGGGCCCTCAACGGCTTCCGGATGGCCTGGTCGCCCGATTCGCGCTGGCTGAGCTATGCCCGCCCGGTCATCGCGACCTCGAACAGCGCGGTGTTCCTGTACGACGCCGCCAACGGCCGCCTCAGCCAGGCCACCAGCGGCTACTTCAGCGACGCCGACCCGGTGTTCGACCCCGACGGGAAGTATCTCTACTTCTTCTCCAACCGGACCTTCGACGCCGTCTACGGCGCCTTCGACAACAGCTGGACCTACCCCAACCCGACCCGGATCATCGCGGTCCCGCTCCGGCCCGACGTGCCGTCGCCCCTGGCCGCGCGCGACGATGCCGAGCCGGACGCCGCCGACACCTCCGCGGCCGCCAAGGCCACCGCCAAGACCCGCCGCCGGTCCCAAGTCGGCCGCCGGCGACACCGGGACCAAGCCCGTGGAGATCGACCTCGACGGGCTTCGAGAGCCGGGCCGTGATCCTGCCCCCGGCCGCGGGGAACTACGCCGACCTCGGCGCGGCCAAGGGCAAGGTCGTCTACCGCCGCCGCCCCCGGACCGGCTCCGCCGACGACAAGAGCCCGGTGGTCTACTACGACCTGGCCGAGCGGAAGGAGCAGACGGTCCTCGACGACGCCGCCGGCGTCCAGCTGAGCGCCGACGGCAAGAAGCTCCTGGTCCGCCAGCGGCGGGCCTTCGCGATCGTCGACCTCAAGCCGGGTCAGAAGTTCGAGAAGCCGCTCCGGACCGCCGAGATGGAGGCGACGGTGAACCCGCGGGCCGAGTGGAAGCAGATCTTCACCGACGCCTATCGCTTCGAGCGCGACTACTTCTACGACCCCAACATGCACGGGGTCGACTGGGAGGCGATGCGGGACCGCTACGGCAAGCTGATCGACGACGCCGTCACCCGCTGGGACGTGAACTGGGTCCTGGGCGAGTTCATCGCCGAGCTGAGCTCGTCGCACACCTACAACGGCGGCGGCGACGAGGAGCGGGGGCCCGCCCGCGGGGTCGGGATGCTCGGGGTCGACTGGGCGCTCGACGGCGGCGCCTACCGGATCGCCCACATCGTGAAGGGCGGCCCCTGGGATGCCGACGCCCGGGCCCCCGCTGGACCAGCCCGGCGTGAGCATCCACGAGGGCGACTACGTCCTGGCCGTCAACGGCATCCCCCTCGACCCGGCCAAGGACCCGTGGGCCGCGTTCCAGGGCCTCGCCGGCCAGACCGTGCGCCTCACGGTCAACGACCGGCCGACCCCGGCCGGGGCCCGTGACGGTGCTGGTGACCACGATCCCGAGCGAGGTCGAGCTCCGCTTCCGGGAGTGGATCGAGCGGCGCCGGGAGCAGGTCGACAAGGCGACCGATGGCCAGGTCGGTTACCTCTACGTCCAGAGCACCGGCCAGGACGCGCAGGACGAGCTGGTGCGACAGTTCATGGCCCAGTGGAAGAAGCCCGGCCTGATCGTCGACGAGCGGTGGAACAGCGGCGGCCAGATCCCGGACCGCTTCATCGAGCTGCTGAACCGCCCCATGCTGGCCTACTGGGCGGTGCGCTTCGGCCAGGACTGGCAGTGGCCGCCGGTGGCGCACCGCGGGCCGATGGCCATGCTGATCAATGGCTGGAGCGGGTCGGGCGGCGACGCCTTCCCCTTCTTCTTCCGGGAAGCCGGGCTCGGCCCCTTGATCGGCCAGCGTACCTGGGGCGGGCTGATCGGGATCTCCGGGCTGCCGACCCTGGTGGACGGCGGGACCATCACCTCACCCACCTTCCGGATGTACGACCCCAAGGGGACCTGGTTCCCGGAGGGTCACGGCGTCGAGCCGGACATCCCGGTGGTGGACGACCCCGCCCAGCTGGCCCGGGGCGTCGACCCCCAGCTCGACCGGGCCATCCGCGAGGTGACGGATCAGTTGAAGGCGCACCCACCAACCCCGCCCGCCAGGCCGAGATACGAGAAGCGGGGCCCACCCGAGCGGTAGGAACCAGGGCGAGGGCGGCGGGGAGGGGTTCCGGGGCGCTGGCGGCCCCCCACCCTCCCCGTCCCTCCCACCCCGCCGCACCCTCCGGTGCTGATTGGGTCGATCAGCGCAGCCCTCCCGCGCGCATTGCTCTAACCGACTCGCCAGAATAGATTTAGGGGCTATGGCTTTGGCGAACCAATCGCAGGTCCTGAGCCCCATGATGCTTCTCTCGGGCACGGCCAATCGGAGTCTCTCCGAACAGGTGTCGAGCGAGCTCGGGCAGCCGCTTTGCAAGGCGACCATTCGGCGGTTCTCGGACGGCGAGATCTTCGTCAAGATCGACGAGAACGTGCGGGGACGCGACGTCTATATCATTCAGCCCACTAACCCGCCGGGCGACAATCTTCTCGAGCTCCTGCTCCTGATGGATGCCGCCCGGCGGGCCAGCGCCGCTCGGATCACCTCGGTCATTCCGTACTTCGGCTACGCGCGCCAGGACCGGAAGGACCAGCCCCGGGTGGCAATCAGCGCCAAGCTGATGGCCAACATGGTGTCGATTGCGGGCGCCGACCGGGTCCTGGCGATCGATTTCCATCAGCATCAGCTCCAGGGTTTCTTCGATCTGCCGGTCGACCATCTCTATTCGGCCCCGGTGTTCGTGAACCACTATCGCCAGAAGAATCTCCAGAACCTGGCGGTGGTGGCCTCGGACGTGGGCGGCGCCAAGATGGCCCGCGGGTTCGCCAAGCGGCTGAACGCCGGCTTCGCGATCATCGACAAGCGGCGGACCGCGATGAACGTGGCGGAAGTGGTCAACGTCGTGGGCGACGTGGAGGGCAAGGACTGCCTCATCCCCGACGACATGATCGATACCGGCGGCACCATGGCCGAGGCGGCGGTCGCGCTGAAGCGGCTCGGGGCCGGCGACATTTACATTTGCGCCACCCACGCCCTGCTGAGCGGGCCGGCCGTCGAGCGGCTGGTGGAGGCGCCGGTGAAGGAGATCGCGGTCACCAACACGATCGCGATCCCCGAGGCCAAGGTCTTCGACAAGTTGAAGGTGCTTTCGATCGCGGGGCTCCTCGCCAAGGCGATCGGCTATACCCACAGCGACCAGTCGGTCAGCTCGCTGTTCGATTGAGACGGAAGGAATACCAAGGATGCCCCAGACAGCTTCGCTCTCGGCCAACGCCCGCACCACCACCGGCAAGGGTGTGGCCCGCACGCTCCGCCGCGCCGGGCGGGTACCCGCCGTCATCTACGGCCGGGGCCGCGACCCGGAGGCCCTCGACCTGGATGCCACCGCCTTGGAGCGGTTGCTGGCCAGGGTGAGCGCCCTCACCACCCTGGTCGACGTGACGGTGGCCGACCGCACCCCGATCAAGGCCCTGATCCGCGAGATCCAGCGGAACCCGACCCGGCCCTCGGACATCCTCCACGTGGACTTCTACGAGGTCCACGCCGACGAGGCCATCAGCGTCGAGGTGCCGATCGCGTTTACCGGCGTGGCCGACGGGGTCCGGAACGGCGGCGGCGTGTTCGAGGCGCTCCGCCACGAGCTCGAGATCCTGGTCCTCCCGGGAGACATCCCGGACAAGATCGAGGTCGACGTGACCGCCCTCGTGGTGGGCCAGTCGCTCCACGTGCGCGACATTCGGATCGAGAAGGGCGAGCTCCTGACCGACGCGGGAGTCACCCTCTGCACGATCGTGGCGGCCAAGGTCGAGGAGGCGCCGGTCGAGCCGGGCATCGAGGTCGAGGCGACCACCGAACCCGAACTGATCCGGAAGCCGAAGCCGACCGACGAGGAAGAAGCCGAGTAGCCGGGGAGACGGACCCTGCCGGTCATCGTCGGCCTGGGCAACCCGGGCGTCGAGTACGAAGGCACCCGGCACAACGCGGGCTTCCTCCTGGCCGACCGCCTGGCGGAGCGTTGGGGCCTCAAGTTCCGGCGCGAGGGCCCGATGCGGGTGGCGCGGGGCACGGGACGCGGCACGGCCGTGGAGCTGATCAAGCCGCTCACCTACATGAACCGGAGTGGCGCGGTGCTGAGTCCGCGCCGGGCCGACCCCGGCTTCGACCCGGCGCGCAACCTGCTCGTGCTGGTCGACGAGGTGGCCCTCCCGGTTGGCCGGTTCCGCCTCCGGGCCAAGGGCTCGCCGGGGGGACACAACGGACTGCGGAGCGTCGAAGGGGCCCTCCGGTCGCCCGAGTACGCCCGGCTCCGGATCGGGGTGGGGCCCCTGCCCCCGGAGTACGACGACATGGCCGACTACGTGCTCGACCCGTTCGAGCCCGACGAGGCGGAGGCCATCGAGGCCCTGCTCGACCCCATGGCGGACGCGGTGGAGTGCTGGCTGACCGAGGGGATCGACGTGGCGATGAATCGCCACAACCGGACGGCTGGACAGGTGGACGCTCAGTCGGGCAAGGCGGACGAGGACGACGGGCAGGACCGGCAAGCGAAGGACCAGGCGGACGGACAAACGGACCGTGGCCCCGAGCCACCAACCCCTAGAAACCGATGATCACCAACCTCGCGTTGTACGCCCTCATCGTGGCCGCGGCCGGCCTGGTCGCGACCGCGCTCACCTATGTCGGGCTCAAGCGTCAGCCCGACGGATCGGCCATCATGAGAGGCCTCGCCGACCAGATCCACGTCGGCGCGATGGCCTTCCTGCGGCGCGAGTACCTCGTGCTGGTGCCGTTTCTGGTCCTGGTTGCCGTGCTCCTCGGGTTCGCCGTCGGCCCCAAGACGGGGATGGCCTACGCCCTGGGCGGGCTCTGCTCGATCCTGAGCGGCTGGATCGGGATGCAGGGGGCCACCAAGGCCAACGTCCGGACCGCCGAAGCCGCGCGGGACGCGGGCCAGGCCCGGGCCCTCCGGACCGCGTTCTCCGGTGGCGCGGTCATGGGGCTCGCGGTGGCGTCCCTGGGCTTGGCCGGCGTGGCGACGGTGTTCGTGGTGCTGGGACGGGTGGAGCTGAGCACCGACGTGAAGGCCTTCTCCGAGATCATTGCGGGCTTCGCGATGGGTGCCTCGTCGATCGCGCTCTTCGCCCGGGTGGGCGGCGGGATCTACACCAAGGCCGCCGACGTGGGCGCCGACCTGGTCGGGAAGATCGAGGCCGGCATCCCGGAGGACGACCCCCGGAACCCCGCCACCATCGCCGACAACGTCGGCGACAACGTGGGCGACGTGGCCGGCCTCGGCGCCGACATTTTCGAGAGCTACGTGGGCGCGATGATCGCCACCATCGCGCTGGCCGCCACCTCGACCCGGATCCCCGACGGCAACCGGCTGACCGCCATGCTGCTCCCGATCGCCTTCACGGCGTCGGGGCTGGTCGCGTCGTTGATCGGCGTCTTCATGATGCGCCTCCTCGCCAAGGGGAACCCGGCCGGCGCCCTTCGACAGGTCACGTTCATCGCGGCCGGGCTCTTTCTCGTCTTCGCCTATTTCCTGACCGCTCGCATGCCGCTCGGGATGTTGGAGCCCAACGGCTCACTGGTCTATCCCCCGCTCGGCCCCTTCTGGTCGGTGCTGGCGGGCAGCGTGGCCGGCATCCTGATCGGCCTGGCCACCGAGTACTACACCGCGGCCGGTCCGGTCCGCCGGATCGCCCAAGCGTCCGAGACCGGCCCCGCGACCAACATCATCGCCGGCCTCGCCGTCGGGATGCAGAGCTGCATCGTCCCGGTAATCCTGATCTGCATCGCGACCTTCACGTCGTACCAGATGGCGGGACTCTACGGGATCTCGATCGCGGCGGTGGGCATGCTGGCCACGGTCGGGGTGACGATGACGGTCGACGCCTACGGTCCGATCGCCGACAACGCCGGCGGGATCGCCGAGATGAGCCATCTCGGCAAGGACGTCCGGAAGATCACCGACGGCCTCGACGCCCTGGGCAACACCACCGCGGCCATCGGCAAAGGCTTCGCCATCGGCTCGGCGGCCCTGACGGCTTTGGCCCTGTTCAGCGCCTACGCGTCGGCCGTGGGCCTCAACACCGAGGGGCTCAACCTGATCGACCCGATGGTGGTGATCGGCCTCTTCATCGGCGGGGTGATGCCGTTCTTCGTCGGCGCCCAGACCATGACGGCCGTGGGCCGGGCGGCGCAGGGGATGGTGGAAGAGGTGCGCCGGCAGTTCCGGGAGATTCCGGGCCTGCTCGAGGGCAAGGAGGGCGTCCTGCCCGATAGCGCCCGCTGCGTGGACATCTCCACCAGGGCGGCCCTCCGGGAGATGGTGGTGCCGGGTGTGGCGGCGGTGCTGTTGCCCGTGCTGGTGGGCTCGCTCCTGGGCGTCCGGGCGCTGGGCGGCGTGCTGGCCGGCGCCACCGTCACCGGCGTGATGATGGCGCTCTTCATGGCCAACGCCGGCGGGGCCTGGGACAACGCCAAGAAGTACATCGAGTCGGGCGCGCACGGCGGCAAGGGCTCCGATCCCCACAAGGCGGCCGTCGTCGGCGACACCGTGGGCGATCCGTTCAAGGACACCTCGGGCCCGGCCATGAACATCCTCATCAAGCTGATGAGCGTGGTGTCGCTGGTGCTGGCGCCCTGGTTCGTGTCGCTCGCCTCGCGCTGAGCCCCCTCCGGGAATCGTTTCACCGACGGGCGGGTGACCAACCCGCCCGTCCGCACGTCGGGAACTCATGCTCCGTCTCGGGATCGTCGGCCTCCCCAATGTCGGCAAGTCGACCCTCTTCAACGCGCTCACCCAGGCGGGCGCGCTGGTCGCGAACTACCCCTTCGCCACCATCGAGCCCAACACCGGGATCGTCGAGGTCCCCGATCCCCGGCTCGACCGGGTGGCCGACCTGGTCAAACCGGAGCGGACGGTGCACGCCGCGGTGGAGTTCCTGGACATCGCCGGGCTGGTCAAGGGCGCGAGCCAGGGCGAGGGACTGGGGAACCAGTTCCTCGCCAACATCCGCGAGGTCGATGCGGTGGTCCACGTCATCCGCTGCTTCGACGACGACGACGTGCAGCACGTGATGGGCTCGGTGGACCCGGTCCGCGACAAGGAGATCATCGACCTCGAGCTTGCCTTGGCCGACCTGGCCGCGGTCGAGAAACGGCTCGACAAGGCCACCCGCACCGCCCGCTCCGGCGACGCCCAGGCCAAGGTCGAGGTCCGGGTCCTCGAGGCGGTGCGGGCTGCGCTCTCCGAGGGCCGGCCGGCCCGGAGCGTCATCGTGGCCGACACCGACGAAGCGGTCTTCCGGCAGGCCAACTTCCTCACCGCCAAGCCGGTGCTCTACGCGGCCAACGTCGGCGAGGACGATGTCAATTCCGGCAACGCCCACGTCGCGGCGCTCCAAACCGCGGTGGCCGCCTCGGGCGAGACGGCCGAGATCGTGCTCTTCTCCGCCAAGGTGGAGATGGAGCTGGCCGAGCTCCCGAGCGAGGACCGCCAGGAATTCCTCGAGTCGCTCGGGCTCACCGAATCCGGGCTCGACCGCCTGGCCCGGGCCGCCTATCACCTGCTCGGCCTCCGGAGCTACTTCACCGCCGGCGAGAAGGAAGCCCGGGCCTGGACCATCCACGCCGGCGACAAGGCGCCCGCCGCGGCCGGCGTGATCCACACCGACTTCGAGCACGGCTTCATCCGGGCCGAGACCGTGGCCTACGAGGACTTCATCCGGGTGGGCGGCTGGAAGCCGGCCCGGGAGCAGGGCCTGGTCCGGTCGGAGGGCAAGGAGTACGTCGTGCAGGACGGCGACGTGATGCTCTTCCGGTTCAACGTCTGACCGTCCCGGTCGGCCGCCCCTTGACCGGGCGGCCGATCGGTCCCACCGTACCAAGGACGCGACCGCAGGCGGCGGTCGACCTCGTGGAGGTGACGGTGAGGATCCGTTCGGGCCGCCTGCCGGGTTGGGCAGCGACGCTCGGTGTGACGGCCCTCCTGGCCGGAATCGGGAGGCTCCACGCGCAGGCAGTGGTGAAGGGCCGGGTCGTGGCCGACTCCACTCATCTCCCGCTGGTCGGCGCCGACGTCCAGATCCCCGAGCTCGGTCGGAGCACGTTCACGACGACCGACGGCACCTTCCGCCTCGACAGTATTCCCTTGGGTCTCTATACCCTCCGGGTCCGCCGGATCGGCTTCCTGCCCGGCGTGGCGACGCTCCGGGTGGAAAGCGCCGACAGCCTGGTGGTGGTGCTCCCCCTGCCCGCCCTGATCCCGACGCTCGAGCCGCTCCTGGCCCAGGCCAAGGCGGTCCGGTCGCGCGAGACCGAGATCGCCGACCGGCACCGGATCGGGGGCGGCCGGCTGATCCCGTACGAGACGATCCGCCAGCGGGAATACCTCCGGCTCCCGGAGCTGCTGGAGACCACCGGCGTCCGGTTCCTGACCCTGGGCGCGCAGCGGATCCCGGTCTCGCCTCGGGTGAAGCGGCTCAGCACGACAGGCGCAACCGCTTGTCCGATGAGCGTGCTGCTCAACGGCATCGAGGTTCCCCAGGACCTTTCCCAGATTCCAGTCGCGGCGCTGGGCACGATCGAGGTCTTCAAGAGCCCGGGCGAAACGCCGGTGGAGTATTCCGGGATCAATCGCTCCTGTGGGGTGATTCTCCTCTGGACCCGGGATCGTTAAGCTCCAGCCGACCCGACCAGCCGGTGCCATGCCGTTCGCATCTCACTCCCCGGATCCTAGGCCCCGTCGATGATCGTTAGGCTCCCGATGACCGCCTTGGCCGGCGTGGTGCTGACCGGACTGGGCGGCTGCGCGGGCGGGGCGGCCGCGCGGACCGCCATCCCCGAGCCGCGGCACTGTCCGGTTCCGACCGCCCCCGGCGACTCGCTCCGGAGCGGCACCGTGATGATCGACGAGCGTGCGGTCGCTCGCGACGTCCCGATGCGGCTGGAGCAGATGACCCCCGAGTCGTACCAGATCGTCGGCCCCGAGCCACCCGCCCTAGCCGCCCTCCCGGTCGCGCGGATCGATCTGATCCAGTTCGTCTCCGGCCCCGAGGCCGAAGCCCGCTTCTCCCTCTGTCCCGGGACCGTCGCGATGCTGGTCACCACCCGCCCGTAGCGGTCTACCAGAAGACGCGTTTCCAGCCGACGGCGTTCGGGCGCCGCATCCGCCAGTAGATGATCAGGCCGGTCAGGGTCAGGATCACCATCGCCAGGCCCCAGAGCATCGCGAGCACCAAACCACCGTCGCCGAATGCCTCCCCGCTGTGGATCCGGTGGATCAGGGGCTTGTCGGCGTAGGACGCGACCTCGATCACCCGCCCGTCCTTGGCGCCGACGACCACCCGCCGGTCTTCCCCGCCGGTCGGCTTGCCGAGGAACACGGTGACGGTCGGCTGGTCGCCCTTGAAGGTCATGACGACCTTATCGACCGGTGCGTCGCCGGCGGCCGTCTGAGCAGCTCGGAAGGCGCGGTCGATCGGGCCCGCCCAGAGCGAATCGGCGCTCGAGGTCTTGACCGGGCTCACCAGGTCGCGGGTCGCTTCGCGGAGGGCCTCGTCGGCGCCCCAGAACTCGGTCGCCGCGACGAGGATGCCGGTGATCCCGGCGAAGAGGAGGAACAGGGCCGCAGGAAAGCCGACCCACCGGTGCCATTTGCGCCAGGTGGCTGGTTTCATCAAGTCGTGGAGGTTGGGGTCAGGCCCGGCCGGAGAACTCCCGGCCTCGGAATCGGGAGGAAGATAGCAGGCGGCCGTAGCCGCCGGCCCCGCAGTGGCCTGACCGGCTCAGGACCCGGGCGTCAGGCCGGCCCGCCAGTCGGCCAGGAGCGCGGGGCACTGAGCCAACAGGCCGGCGCTCACCGGGTCCTCACGGCGGGCTCGGCGGACGTCCGCCGTCCGGACGATGGGCCATTGGGGGTAGGGACGGTCCTCGAGGGTGATCGCAAGCCCGGCCTCCAGCCAGCCTTCGACCTGGACTCGGGTATACCAGCCCGATCGGTGGTTGGCCTTCACCACGTCCATCAGGTCCGGCCGGCGGTGGCGGCGCACCAGATTCTGACAGGGCTCCCGCGGACCCGACACCTCCAGGCGGACCTCGCCGATTCGGTACACGTCACCGACGCAAACCGTCGCCTCGTCCAGGCCGCTCACGGTCAGGTTCTCCCCGAAGGACCCCGGCTCCAGCACCGCGACCCCCCACTCCGACCGCCACCGGGGATAGTGCTCGGCCGAGTACAGCAGCAAGGCCCGCTCCGGGCCTCCATGCGCCTTTCGGTGAACCTGGGCATCGCCCGACAGCCCCTCCCGGCCGGCCCAGACCCGCCCACTGACCGGTTCCTTCCAGATCGCGCTGGTCCAGATCCGGTCGAGGGGGTCGTCGGCCCCTTCCGTCCCCCGGGTCCTGGGCCGACCGGTCTGCAGCGAGGTGATCTCCATGTGGGCTACCGTAGGCTCTTGGAGAAGGCTAAGTTTGACGGTTCGAAATACCGTCCTCCCCAGGCCCGACGCACCCGGGCTGGGGCGTCCCACGACCAAAGGAAGGTGTGCATGCCGCGTCCCTACGAGGTGGTCTACATCTTCGATCCAGCCCTGGACGAAGAGACCATCGGCACCAAGCTTAACAGCTTCCATGCCCTGATCCAGACGGAAGGCGCCGAGGCGCCGGTGCTGAATCACTGGGGCAAGCGAACTCTCGCCTACCAGATCGATCGGCGCGACACCGGCTATTACGTCGTCGCCAACTTCGACACCGACCCGGCCCGGTTGCCGGAGTTCGAACGGGCCCTCAAGCTCGACAGCTCCGTGATTCGTCACCTCGTCGTCCTCAACGACGAGCCCCCGACCCCGCCGCAGATCCCTGGCAAGAGCGATTCCAACGAGGAGGATGACGAATGAGCCGCCAACGCAAGGGCGATCCGCTCGCCGAGCTCCGGATTCGGATCGTCGACTACAAGGACGAGAAGCTCCTGTCCCGCTTTCTGACCGATCGCGGCAAGATCCTGCCGCGGCGCTTGACCGGCGTGTCCGCCCGTCACCAGCGCCAGATCGCGGTGGCGATCAAGCGGGCTCGCTACCTGGCCCTCCTGCCGTACATCAAGGGCTACACCGGCTGATGACCAACGCTGCGGCGCCCGCTCCCAGCGGGCGTCGCTTCCCGCCGGGACTCTTCTTCGGGTTGGTGGCGTTTCTGGTTCTGGCCCCACCGCTCTTCGTCCTCGGCCCCCTGCTCATCCTCCTGGTTCTCTCCCGGCCGACCACCCTTCGCGAGTGGCTCTGGATCGCGCTCTCCGCCACCGCCGGGTACGCGCTCGGCGCGCCGACCGGGATCGGCCTGCCGTCGCTGGTGGCGTTGAGCGGCGGCGCCATTCTGGCCGGGAGCTTCGCGGTGCTCACCCATGCGCTCCGCCGGACGAGCACCCTCACCCGGGCCCTCCTGGCCCTGGCAACCGCGGTGGCCGGCGTTCTGATCTGGGGCGCCGTCACCCACCTGTCGATGGCCGATCTCGACGCGGCCGTCCTCAAGGATCTCAACGCCACGATGCGGGCCCTGTTCCAGGGGTCGCCCCAGGACCAGATCGACGCCGCGGTGGCCGCGATGCCCGACGTCGCGCGGCTCTTCCCCGGAGTGGTGGCCCTCCAGGCCCTGGCCGGCCTAGCGCTGGCCGCCGCCTGGTACCACCAGGTCGCCCAGCGCCCGGTCGGCCGGCCTCCGGCGGCTTTCGGCGCCCTTCGGTTCAACGACCACCTCATCTGGGGTGCTATCTTTACCCTCGGTCTGAGCCTCCTGCCGCTGGGCGATCCGTGGCAGCGGATCGCCCAGAACGGGCTGGTGATCTGGTCGGGGCTCTACGCGGCCCGGGGGCTCGCGGTGGGGGTCGCCGCCCTCTGGCGCTGGCCGCTCTTCGGACGCTTGCTGTTGATCGGTGCCGCGATCTTGATGTTCCCGTTCGCGGTCGGATCGCTCATCCTGGTCGGACTGGCCGATACGTGGGTTGATTTCCGGGGGCGGCTGGCGCCCCCGCCTTCTGGAGGCACGCATGCAAGTTGAAGTGATTTTGCGAGAGGACGTGAAGAACCTGGGTCGGGCCGGCGCCCTGGTCCGGGTCAAGCCCGGGTACGCGAGGAACTTCCTCCTGCCCCGCGGCCTGGCCTACGAGGCCTCCGACGGCAACAAGAAGCGGATCGCGGCCGAGCAGAAGGCCCGCAGCAGCCGTCTGGCCGTCGAGAAGGGCGACGCCGAGTCGCTCGCCGCCCGGATCAACGTGGTCAGCTTCACGATCACGGCCAAGGCCGGCGAGGGCGACCGGCTCTTCGGCTCGGTGACCAGTCAGGACCTGGCCGACCGACTGGCGGAGCTGGGCTTCACGATCGACAAGCGGAAGATCGACCTCGAGCACCCCATCAAGCAGCTCGGGGCCCATACCGTTCCGATCCGGCTTCACCCCGAGGTGAAGGCCGAGATCAAGGTCACGATCGAGCCGGAATAGGCCCCATGGCGATCGGCATCGCGTACCTGGACGGGCCGCGACTGGCCCGGTCCATGTACGCCGCCGCCGACTGGGTCGCGGCCGGCCGGGAAGAGATCAATCGACTCAACGTGTTCCCCGTCCCCGACGGGGACACCGGTACGAATTTCAGCCTGACCCTTCGGGCCGTCTCCGACGCCCTTCAGGCCGCCGGCCAGGCGCCGCTGGGCGACACCGCCCGGACCATGGCCCGAGCCGCCGTGCTCGGCGCCCGCGGCAACTCCGGGATGATGCTGGCCCATTTCCTCCTGGGCTTCGCCGAGGCCATCGGAGAGAAGGCGGTCGCCACGGCGCCCGAAATCGCCCACGCCATGCGGCGCGGCGCCGACCACCTCTACCAATCGCTGGACGAGCCTCGCGAAGGCACCATCATCACCGTGGCCCGCGAGGCGGCGGAGGCGGCCGAGCGCGCGGCCGTCGATTCGCCCGACCTGGGCGAATTCATGCACCGGATGCTCGCCCAGGGCGAGGACGCCCTGGCCCGGACGCCGGAGCTGCTCCAGGTCCTGAAGGATGCCGGGGTGGTCGACGCCGGCGGCAAGGGCTTCGTCCGGATGATCGAAGGCATGGTCCGTCTCATCGAGGGCGACCCGATTCTGGCCGCCGGCCCGATCGCTCTGTCGGACACCGTCCCGGCCGCCGACGTCAGCGTCGCCGCCGAACGCGATTTCCAGTACTGCACCGAGGTGCTGGTTCGGGGCGAGAGCCTGCCGCCGAGCAACGACGTCCGGGCCGCGATGCACACCTTCGGGGGGTCGGTGGTCGTGGCTCAGGTCGCCGACATTCTCAAGATCCACGTCCACACCGATACGCCGGACGCGGTCTTCGCCTATGCCGCCCGCTGGGGCACCATCGCCGCCACCAAGGCCGACGACATGCGGGCTCAGCACCGGGCCCTCCAGCACGAGGCTCGCCGCCCGGTCGCCATCGTCGCCGACTCCTCGGCCGACCTCGCCGACCCCATCCTGGATCGTCACCGGATCGCTCTGGTGCCCCTCCAGGTGATGTTCGGCGAGACCACTTTTCAGGACCGGCTCGGCCTCAAGCCGGCCGAGTTCTACCGGCGGCTTCGGGAGAGCAAGACCCTTCCCACCACCTCGCAGCCCACCCCGGCCGAGTTCGTCCGGGTATTCCGCTCGGCCGCCGCCGAGGCCGACGAGGTGGTGGCCGTGCTCCTCTCCGGGGCCCTGTCGGGCACCGTCCAGGCCGCCCAGGCCGCGATCCGGGCCGCCGGATTGTCGCAGATCCACGTGGTCGACTCCCACTCCGCCTCGCTCGGCCTCGGGCTTCTGGCCCTCCGCGCAGCCGAGCTCGCGGAGTCAGGGTGGCCCGCCGCCGCGATTGTCACAGAGCTGACACGGGTGAGGGCTCAATCCGGACTCTTTCTCACGGTCGACACCTACGAGAACCTTTTGCGCTCCGGGCGCGTATCGAGAGGGAGGGCCTGGCTTGCGGGAATGCTCGATGTCAAACCGATCCTGGCGCTCGATGCCGAGGGGCGGGTCGTCCCGATCGATCGAGTCCGGGGACGAGAGCAGCTGGTGGGGCGGGTTCTCCGCCACGTCGAGCGCGCCCTCACCCCCCGCCCTCGGTCGGTTCGGTTCGGGATCGCCCATGCCGAAGCCCCCGAGGTGGCCGAGCGACTCCGCACCGCGCTGGTGGCCGCCTATCAGCCCCGGGACTGCTTCGTCTCCCTCGCCACCGGCGTGCTGGGTACCCACGCCGGCCTTGGCGCCTGGGCCGTCTGCTATCAGATCGAGGACGGCACGCCCACCCGTCCTCCTCAAGGTCCGCTTGGCTAGCACATCCCGACCGCCCCGCCTCCCCGACCCGATCCGGGCCGCCGTCGAGGCGCTCGACGACCGGAAGGGGGAGAACATCCTGACGCTCGATCTGCGCGGACTGACCGACGCCACCGACTTCTTCGTGGTCGCGACCGGCACCTCCGACGCCCACGTGCGAGGCGTGGCCGACTTGGTCATCGAGAGGTTGGCCGAACGGGGGCTCCACCCCCATCATGTAGAGGGGCTACCGACCGGCCGGTGGGTGCTCCTGGATTTCGTGGACTTCGTGGTCCACGTGTTTCATCCTGAGACTCGGGCGTTCTACCAGCTCGAACGACTGTGGAACGACGCTCCCCGGTTCCCGTTTCCGAGCTCGCCCGAAAGGAAGGCGTGAGTCCATGCGTCGTCTCGGCGTAGTCCTGCTGTTCCTGGCCCTGGCCCCGGCCTCGCTGGCCGCCCAGTATTTCGGCCGCAATCGGGTGCAGTACGGCAGCTTCGATTTCAAGATCATCCAGACGGAGCACTTCGACGTTTACTACTACCCCGAGGAGCGCAAGGCGGCGCTGGACATCGCTCGGATGGCGGAGCGGTCCTACGTCCGGCTCTCGCGGGTGCTGAACCACGAGTTCGAGGAGCGGAAGCCGATCATCCTCTATGCGTCGCACTCGGACTTCGTGCAGACGAACCTGGGAGGCGTCGACGAGGGGACCGGCGGGTTCACCGACTACCTCCGGCACCGGAACACCTTCCCGCTCACGGGCTCGTACGCCGAAAACGAGCACGTGCTGACCCACGAGATGGTGCACCAGTTCCAGTTCGACATCTGGTCGCGGGGCCGAGGCGGGGCGGGACTCCAGGGCATCATCAGCGCCAACGCCCCGCTCTGGTTCGGCGAAGGCATGGCGGAGTACTTCTCCCTCGGCCCGGTCGACTCCAAGACCGCGATGTGGCTCCGCGACGCCGCGCTGGAGGGCAAGCTCCCGACCGCCCAGGACTTCACCCGGGTGTTCCCCTACCAGTTCGGCCATGCGCTCCTGGCGTACATCGGGGCCCGTTGGGGCGACGAGGCGATCGGGGCGATCACCAAGAACGCCGTCGGCGGAGGGGTCGAGATGGCGCTCCGGCGGGTGCTCGGCCTCACCTTCGAGCAGCTCGTGGCCCAGTGGCAGGACGCGGTCCAGAAGCAGTACCTGCCCGAGATCGGGGAGCGGGTCAAGGCTCGGCAGATTGCCAAGCCGCTCCTGACCGAGAAGCTGTCGGAAGGCACCTGGCATCTGGCCCCGGCGCTGGCGCCCGACGGCTCGCAGGTGGCCTACTTCAGCGAGCGGAACTTCTACTTCATCGACATGTGGCTGGCCGACAGCACCGGCAAGGTGGTCCGCCGGCTCTTCAAGCCCAGCTGGAGCAGCAACTACGAGAGCTTCCGGTACATCTCGTCCTCGGCCGCGTTCTCGTTCGACGGGAAGATGCTGGTGTTCGCGGCCAAGAAGTCGGGCAAGGATGACGTCCTGATCGTCGACCCCCGGAACAACCACACCCTGCACCACATCGCGGTGCCGTTATCGGGCGTCACCAACCCGTCCTTCAGCCCCGACGGCAAACGGCTGGTCTTCACCGGGCTCGACGGCGGGATCTCCGACCTCTTCACGATCAACATCGACGGCACCGACCTCCGGCGGCTGACCAACGACAAGTACGCCGACCTGCACCCGGTCTGGTCGCCGGACGGCAAGACGATCGCGTTCGCGACCGATCGCGGACCCGACACCGACTTCGAGAAGCTGGTCTGGGGCAAGCTCCGGATCGCACTCTACCACCTCGACGATGGACGGATCGAGGTGCTGCCGGGCATGGACTACGGCCGGAACTCGAGCCCGCAGTGGTCGCCCGACGGCCGGACCATCGCCTTCGTCTCGGATCGCGACAACGTGGCGAACATCTTCCTGTTCGACATGGGCGACCGGCAGGTGTACCAGATCACCGACTTCTACACCGGCGTCCAGGGCATCACCCCGCTCTCGCCGGTGCTCTCGTGGGCGCACCACGCCGACCGGCTGGCCTTCCAGTACTTCGAGCAGGGCAAGTACGACGTCTACACCCTGGACAGCCCCCGCTCCCGGAAGGCGGCCCCGTGGCGGCCGGGCGCGGTCCGGCCCGAGGTGCTGGTCCAGACCCAGCCGGTCGCTCCGGCCGCGACGGCCAAGGAAGACAGCACCGCCAACGAGCCCAAGAACGAAACGGTCCTGGCGTCGGCCTCGATTTACCGGACGCCCGAGGGGTTCCGGCGGTCCGATTCGCTCCCGGCGCTCCCCGACTCGGTCCAGGCGGCCGCCGCCCCGATCACCATCGCCAAGCTGCTGGACTCGGTGACCATCGTGCCGCCGGACACGACCGACTTCGTGTACCGGCCGTACAAGGCCCGGTTCGAGCCGGAGTACGTGTCCCGCCCGACGATCGGGTATACCCGCGACAACTTCGGCCGCGGCGTCACCGGCTCGGCGACCCTGGTGCTGGGCGACATGCTGTCCAACAAGCAGCTGATCTTCGGCGCCTCGCTCAACGGGCGCCTGGCGGAGACGCAGCTCCTGGCGCAGTACGTCAACCTGACCCGGCGGTTCAACTGGGCCGTCGGCCTCCAGCAGCAGCCCTACTTCTTCTACGAGGGGCAGTTCATTCAGGACCAGACGCCGACCGCGAGCGAGGCCACCCTCACCACCAGCATCCGGCGGCTCGTGTTCCGAAGCGCCCAGGCCCAGGGCTACTATCCCTTCAGCCGCTTCTCCCGGGTCGAGACCGGGCTCCAGATCGCCAACGTGCAGGACGACCGGCTCGAGATCCAGGAGCCCTTCGACCGGGCGACCGGGGTGCCGACCCGGAACCCGTATCTCGATACCCAGGGCCTGGCCAGCGTCTCCTACGTCGCGCCGTCGATCGCGTACGTCTACGACAACTCGCTCTACGGCTACACCGGGCCGTTCATCGGCCGGAGGGCCCGTTTCGAGGTGTCGCAGAACTTCGACTTCATCGGCACCGGGTGGAAGTTCACGTCGCTCACGGCCGACAACCGGCGCTACGACCGGATCATCGGCCCGTTCACCCTGGCCACCCGCGAGCTCTTCTTCGGCCGGATCGGGCGCGACGAGTACCAGTTCCGGTTCTTCGGCGGCAGCACCGAGCTGATCCGCGGCTACACCGCCGGCTCGTTCCAGCGGAACGAATGCCTGACCCAGATCGACCCCAACTCGATCACCGGGTGCGGCAGCTTCGACCAGCTGATCGGCACCCGGGCCGCGGTGTTCAACGCGGAGCTTCGGTTCCCCCTGCTCTCGTCCGCGCTGGGCTTCATCCCCTACGGGTTCCCGACGATCGAGGGAGCGTTCTTCTACGACGCCGGCGTTTTCTGGGAGCGGGGCCAGACTGTCAGGCTCTCCCACAGTCCGAACGACCCGGCCGGCACCTGCACCAACACCACCACGACCAGTGGCAGCGTGATTCCGACCTGTACCGGGGTGCGAACGCCGCTTCAGAGCGTCGGCTTCTCGATCCGGGCCAATCTCCTTAACTTCGTGATTCTGCGACTGGATTACGCTCGGCCCTTGCATCGAACCGGAGTGGGAGGTCTGTGGACGCTGAGTCTCGGCCCGACGTTCTGACCATCGCCGACCGAGGCGGGAGGCCCGCGACGAGGGGGTGGCTCCTCGTCGCGGGCCTCCTGGCGTTCGCCGGGTGCGGCGGCAACCCGCCCGTCGTCCCGCCCGACCTGCCGGCCGTGGGCGGCCAGGGGACGCTGCTCAGGGTGCCCCGCCAAGGCGGGATCGTCGAGGCCTATCGGGCCGACAGCCTGGGACAACCGATCTGGACCAGCCGCGATCCGGTGCCGGCGATCAAGGAGCTGCTTGGGGTCAACCTCGACGCCCGGCTCCTCTACGCGATCGACACCAAGGGCAACCTCGTGGCGATCGACCTCGAGGCCCGGGGCGTCCGCCAGCAGGCCAAGGCCCTTCTCGCCGGCATCTTCGTTCCCGACGGGGCGGTCTACGCGTTCGACAAGAATCGGCAGGTGACCCGCTATGATGTGGGCACCCCGACCATCTACCGCGACTCGATCCCGGCCAAGCTCCGCTTCCGCTTCGGCACCCTGGGCGACCGCCTGATTCTGGTGACCGACACCAAGCCCCCCCGACTCTTGGTGCTGAGCGCCGAGCGCGAGCTCCACAGCGAGCCGGTCGCGGACGGCGAGCCAGTCTCCACCTACTGGGGCGATCTGGTGGCCATTCCGACGGGCCATTCGGTCGTGCTCTATCAGACCGAGGATCCCTGGAACAAGTTCACCATCGACGTGGGCGGCGAGGCCAAGCACGTCGCCTTCAGCCCGTCCGGCCATCAGCTCTACGTCGCCCGCGGCGACGGCCGGATCGTGGTGATCGATCGCTTCGGTCGGGAGCCGGTCGGCGAGATCACCCTGCCCGGGCTCCCGACGGCCATTCGTACCGACGCCTCGGGACGCTGGATGGTGGCCCGCTCGGCCGGCGGCGACTCCGCCTGGGTGCTCGACCTCGCCACCGACCGGGTCACGGCCTCGGTCGAGACGGGCTGGGCCGACGACCTGCCCACCGTGGCCGGCGCCGCGACCCTCCTCGCCCGGGTGGACGGCGACCTGGTGGCCTCCGACCTGAGCCAGCCGAAGATCCCCGAGACCGGCCGGATTTCGGGCGGCGCCGACGACCTCTGGCTGGTCTCGGCCTGGCTGCCCCGCGACCGGGCCCGGATCGCCGCCCTCGCCGCCGAGTCCGTGCTGGTGGCCCAGGACAGCGCCCTGGCGCCGGACACCACCTCGTCGCCCGCCGCCGTCGATCAGCTCTACCTCCAGGTGAGCAGCTCCCAGAACCCGGCCTGGTCCCGGGAGTTCGCCAAGCAGCTGAGCGGGGCCGGTTATCCGGCCAGGGTGCTGGAGCCCACGACCGTCGACGACGGCTATCGCGTCGTGGTCGGCCCCTATGCCACCCGGGCCGAAGCCGAAGAGGTGGGACGGAAGCTCGGACGGCCCTATTTCATCCTGACGAACCCGCCGAAACGCCCCTGAAGGCCCGGTGCAAAAGCGGCCCCGGGCCGCCTATCTTTGGCACCGACGGCGGCTCCCGCCGCCCCTACCGTTCTCCCTCGGGGATACCGCATGAGGCTACTCAAGCTGGAGCTCTCCGGCTTCAAGTCCTTCGCTGATACCGTCCATCTCGGGTTCGAGCACGGGGTCACCGCCATTGTCGGCCCCAACGGCTGCGGCAAGTCAAACGTGTCCGACGCCGTTCGCTGGGTCCTCGGCGAGCAGTCGGCCCGCCTCCTCCGGGGCGGCAAGATGGAAGACGTCATCTTTCAGGGCTCGATCAATCGCCGGCCGGTGAACGTCACCGAAGTCTCGCTCCACCTCGACAACTCCGACGGCGACCTCCCGATCGCGTACCGCGAAGTCGTCATCACCCGCCGGCTGTCACGCTCCGGCCAGAGCGAATACTTCATCAACAAGAGCCCGGTTCGTCTCCGCGACGTCAACGACCTGCTCCGCGGCACCGGCCTCGGCAGCGACGCCGGCGTGGTAATGGAATCGAAGATGATCGACCTCCTCCTCTCGGACCGGGCCGACGAGCGCCGGTCGCTGTTCGAGGAGGCGGCGGGCATTGGCCTCTACCGCGACCGGAAGCACAGCACCGAGCGGCGGCTGGAAGAGACGGCCACCGACCTCCAGCGATTGGAGGACCTCATCTCGGAGGTCCAGTCGCAGATCAGGAGTCTCGCCCGCCAGAAGGGCAAGGCCGAGCGCCACGCCAAGCTCGGGGACGAGAAGTTCAGCGTCCAGCTCACCCTGGCCGAGCGGGTCCTCTCCGAGCTCACCGAGAAGGTGAGCGGCATGAAGGCCCGCCACGACGAGCTCCGGCAGACTCTCCCCGAGCTTCGCCAGCAGCTGAACGAGGCCAACGGGCGCCACGAGCAGTGCGTCCGCGACCGTAACCGGGCCGAGGAGCACCGCACGATCGTGGCCCGGGAGCTCTCGACCGTGCAGCTGGCCCTCGGCAAGCTCGACGCCGACCTGGCCGTGGCCACCGAGCGGCTGGCCCACGCCACCGCCCGCCGCCGCCGGGACGAAGAAGAGCGGCAGCAGGTCGAGCTCCGCACCAGCCAGGCGGTCGACGAGCGGGAAGCGGCTCAGGCGGAGCGCGGCGAAGCCGAGGCCGAGCATGCCCGGATCCAGGCGCAGCTCCGCGAACGGGCCGAGGCCGAGGACGCCGTGCGTCAGCGACTCCAGACCCATCGTGAAGAGGTCCGCCGGCTGGAGGAAGCGGTTCAGGCCGAGGTCCAGAAGCTCCGCGGTCTCGAGGGCGAGCGCTCGGCCCTGGAGGGCGAGCTCGCGTCGCTTCGGGAAGCACTGGCCCAGCAGCAGACCCACTGCGCCGCGGTCGAGCGCGACCACGCCGACGCCGAGGCCCGCGGGCAGCACCTCGAGCAGGAAGCCCAGCAGCGGGCCCACGACACCCTGGTGGCCACCGCCGCCTCCGACCGGGCCCGCCACCTGGTGGGCGAGACCCGGGAGCGCGAGGCCGCCGAGCGCGACGAGCGCCGACTGGCCGAGGAGGCCCTCGCCCAGCTGACCGCCCGGCAGCACGCCCTGGCGGAGCTGGAGCGCGACCGGGTCGGCCTCGCTCCCGCCGCCCAGGCCCTGCTGGCCGCGCGCGAGCGCTTCGGCGGCGCGGTCCTCGGTCCGCTCAGCGACTTCATCTCCACCTCCCGCGAAGACGCCGAGCTGGCCGAGCGCCTCCTGGGCGAGTGGATGCACGCCATCCTGGTCCGCGACTGGGCCACGGTGGACGCCGTACACACCTGGTACGAGGACGCCCAGCCGGGCGCGCTGGTGCTGCTCCCGGTCGATCCCGGGCCGACCGAGACCTCGATTGGCGGCCCCCACCCGCTCGCCAACCGGCTGGCGGCCGACGGGCCAGCGCAGGCCTGGATCGACGCCCTGCTCCGGGGCTTCGAGGTCGTCCATCCCTCGGGCCGGGTCCTCAAGCGCCCCAGCGGCGCGGTCTTGATGACCGGCGCCGCCAGCCCGTCGGGCCCGATCCGCCGCCGGGCCGACCTCGCCGCCCTCGCCGACGACATCGCGAGCCAGGAAACGACCCTGGCCTCCGCCGTGGAGCGGCTCACCGCCACCCGCGAGCGATTGACCGAAGCCGAGCGGGTCGCGACCGAAGCGGGGGGCGTGGTCGAGCAAGCCCGGGAGCGCGAGCGGCAAGCCACCGCCGCGCGAGACGACGCCCACCGGCTCCTGGTCAACCTGACCCGGGAGCGCGGAGAAGCGCAGGGCCAGGTGGGCCGTCTCACCGAACGGCTTGCCCGGGCCGAGCAGCGCCTCAGCGAGACCGGGGCGACCGCCCGGGAAGCGGAGCTGGCCCGACTCCGGACCGACGAGCAGCTCAACGCGGCCCGCTCGACCCTGACCACCCTCGAGGGTGAGCAAGAGAGCGCCCGCGAGACCCGGGTGCACTGGCAGGTCCAGGAGGCCCATGTCGCGGCCCGGCTCAGGGCCACCAACGACCGCCTGGAGCGGGCCAGCCAGACCATCACCCTGGCCGAGCAGGCCGCCCAGTCGCTCCGCGACGAGATCGCCCTCCTCGACCAGGAGCGGACCTCGCTCGAGACCCAGCACGGCGAGTGGACCGAGCAGCGGAAGGAACGGGTGGCGACCCTCACCGAGCTCGAAGCCCAGAACGCCGGCGCGGAGGGTGCCCTTACCGCCGCAACCGCCGGCCTCGAGGAGAGCGAGCACCGGCTGGCCGCCTTCCGCCAGACGCTCGACGAGCTGACCGAGGAGTCCCACCATCTCGAGGTAGAGCTGACCGAGGCGGCCGGGGTGCGCCGGAGCGTGGTGGAGCGGGTGGAGACGGAGTGGCGGGCGCCCTTCGACGAGCTGATGGCCAAGGTCCAGCTGCTCGATCTCGACCGCGAAACGCTCGAGAACGAGCTCGCCCGGATCGTCACCACGCTCGAGAGCATCGGTCCGGTCAACCCGCTGGCCATGGAGGAGCACGCCGAGGAGACCAAGCGGCTCGAGTTCCTGACGACCCAGCGGGACGACCTGGTCGCCGCCCGCCAGTCGCTGCTTCAGGCCATCCGGGAGATCGACGGCACCGCCCGGAGCCTGTTCCTCGAGACCTTCACCGCGGTGCAGGCCAACTTCCAGCGGGTGTTCCACACCCTGTTCGGCGGCGGTGAGTGCGACATCCGACTGGCCAACCCCGACGAGCCGCTGGACAGCGAGATCGAGATCCACGCCGCGCCACGCGGCAAGAAGACCCAGCGAATCCACCTGCTGAGCTCAGGCGAGCGGACCCTGGTGGCCGTGTCCCTGCTCTTCAGCATCTACCTCACCAAGCCCAGCCCGTTCTGCCTCCTCGACGAGGTCGACGCGCCGCTCGACGACTCCAACGTGGGCCGGTTCACCAACCTGCTCCGGGAGTTCAAGACCAGCACCCAGTTCATCGTCATCACCCACAACCCGCGGACCATGCAGGCGGCCGACGCGGTCTATGGCGTGACCATGCAGGAGCCCGGCGTCTCCACCATCGTCGGCGTCCGGCTTCATCAGCCCGAGGGCGGCGACGACCGGGAGCGGGCCGCCTAGCCGTTAGATTCCCCCCATGCTGGTGCTCCTCCGTTCCGACGCCTCCGCCGGGGACGAGGCCCGGGTCGTCGCGCTGATCGACGAGCTGGGCTTCGCCTCGATGCGGATCCCCGGAGCCCGCCGGGCCGCCATCGCCGTGGTGGGCCACGACGGCCGCCTCGACGGGGCCCGCTTCGCCGCGCTCCCGGGCGTCGAGGAGATCGTCCATCTGAGCCGCCCCTACCGGATGGTGGCGCGGGAATGGCGGCCCGACCCGACCGTGGTCCGGCTCCCGGGAGGATTCACCGTCGGCGGTGACGAGCTGGTGGTGATCGCCGGGCCCTGCTCGGTCGAGAGCGAGGAGCAGATCCGCGAGACCGCCCTTCGGGTCAAGCAAGCGGGCGCGGTCGGCCTCCGGGCCGGAGCCTTCAAGCCCCGAACCTCACCGTACGCCTTTCAGGGCCTCGGAGACGAGGGGCTCCGGCTGCTGGGCTCGATCCGCGAGGAGACCGGCCTCTTCATCGTCACTGAGGCCATGGACGACGACGGGCTCGAGCGGGTGGCGGAGGTGGCCGACGTGGTCCAGATCGGCGCCCGCAACATGCAGAACTTCAGCCTTCTCAAGCGCGCCGGCCGGCTCGGCAAGCCCGTGCTCCTCAAGCGGGGTCCGTCCGCCTCGCTCTCCGATCTCTTGATGTCGGCCGAGTATGTGCTCGCGGAAGGCAACCCGAACGTCATCCTCTGCGAGCGCGGGATTCGCGGCGCCGACGCCGCGACCCGGAATCTCTTCGACCTGAACGCGATCCCGGCCGTGAAGCAGCTCTCGCACCTTCCGATCATCGCCGACCCGAGCCACGGCACCGGACGCCGGGCCATGGTTCGGCCCATGGCTCGCGCCGCCGTCGCCGCCGGCGCCGACGGCCTGCTGATCGAGGTACACGTCGCGCCCGACCGGGCGCTGTCCGACGGGGCCCAGAGCCTCTACCCGGAGCAGTTCGAGCTCCTGATGGAGGAGGTCCGCGGCATCGCCGCGGTGCTCGGCCGGCCAGTCGCGAGCCCGGTGCCCACCCGATGAGCCGCCTCGCTCTCCTCGCGGTCGGCCTCTTCCTTCCCGCCGCCCTCACCGCCCAGGATCCGGTGCGGATCGTCGGGCGCGCGGGCCAGGTCTATCGCTCGCTGGGGTCGCTCCAGGCCAACTTCGTCCAGACCATCCAGGACCGAGCCCAGGGCGACACCCTGGTGAGCCGGGGCACCGTCATTCAGGCGGGGAACAACAACTTCGCGATGCGGTTCACGGATCCGGACGGCGAGGCCATCGTCATCGACGGGCAGTACATCTGGACCTACACGCCGAGCACCGCTCCCAATCAGGTCTTTCGGGCGCCGATCCCGACCGACCCGGTGTACGGCGCCAACTTCCTGGCGGCCCTGCTCGATCGTCCCTCGGAGCGGTACGACGTGGCCTACGTGGACCGGGAAACGGTGTCGGGCCACCCGACCGACGTGGTCGCGCTCACCCCGAAGTCGAACAGCATCCCCTTCATCCGGGCCCGGCTCTGGCTGGGAGTGGACGACGCCCTGCCCTACCGGATCGAGCTCGACGAAGCCCCCGGCTTCCGGCGGATCCTGGAGCTCTCGAAGCTCCGCCCGAACGCCTCCTACTCGCGGAAGACCTTCACCTTCACCGTCCCGCCGGGCATTCGGGTCATCGACCAGCTCTGAGGCCGCCTAACCGTCCTTCAGGCTGAGCAGGGTAGCCGTCGAACGGGCCTTGGCCAGCAGGCGGTGGGCCAGGTCCAGCGCCGGGTCGCCCCGGCGGCCCTCTCCGCCCTCCGCCAGCACCGGCCGATCGGGCACGATCCCGCCACCGCCCAGCACCCGCCGGCCGCCGTCGGTCTGGAACTCGGGTCGCTTCCCCGTCGAATCCGCCGCGCTGTCGGTCGGTTGGCTCCGCTGGATCGATCGGCCGCTCGGCGTGAGCCAGAGCGCCGTGCTCAGCTGGATCGCGAGTCCGCCGCCCAGCGGATACAACGATAGCGAGACGCCCCGACCGAAGCTGGTCTCGCCCACCACCAGCGCGCGATCGTGATCCTGGAGCGCGCCGGCCACCACCTCCGCCGCTCCCGCCGTCGCCCGGTCCACCAGCACCACCAGCGGCACCTCGTGGACCGACTGCCCGGCCGGCACCGTCACGGCCGAGTCGCCCCGGGACCGGTGTCGCGCGGTGACCACCGAGGTGCCCGGCGGCAGGAAGAGGCCGGCCAGGCGGACGGCCCCGTCCAGCGTTCCCTCGACCGTGCCCCGGAGGTCGAGGATCAGGCCCCGCACCCCCGCCGCGCTGTCGGCCACTCGCGCCACCCAGCTCGCGGTACCGGTGTCCACTCGCGCCAGCCCGAGCCGTACGATCCCGTTGCCCAGCGCGGTCGCGGTCGGCGCGGGAAGGGGCGGAACCGGGCCGCTCCTGATGGTCACCCAAAGGGCGCTTCGCCTGCCGGCCCGGCCAACCCGGATCCGGACCGACGTGTCGGCCCGCTGATCCAGCAGCCGGGCCACTTCCTCGGGACGGCGGGCCTCGACCCGGGTGCTGTCGACCGCCAGCACCAGGTCACCCGGCTCGAGGCCCGCCTCGGCCGCCGGACTCTCGGGCCGGACGGCCAGCACCACGGTGAGGCCCCCGTCCTGGTCGAGATACGCTCCCCGCGCCGACACGACTCCGCCGGGGCCTACGATCTGGCGATCGCGCTCGTGGAGCAAGGTGGCATAGGGATCGTCGAGCTCGTCGAGCACGCCGGACGCCGCCAGCCGGTAGAGCACCGACTCGTCCAGCGAGTCGACCGCGTAGCTCCGGACGTGCCCGAGCACCTCCTTGAAGAGCGCCGAGCCACCACCGCCCTGGGCCGCCGCCGCCGCTGGCGCCGCATGGGCCCGAACCCCGCGACGGAGCAGCCAGCCACCCCCGAAGAAGGAAGCCGCCGCCACCCCGCCGAGCACGATCCATCGAGTCCGCATCAGCGCTTCGCCTCCACCCAGTCGGGGCGGGCCGCCAGTACCGACCGCCAGGCCAGCTCGACCACCTGGTCCGGCGGGCGACTCGCGTCGAGGTGCACGATCCCCGGCCCCTCGAGGGCCCGGTACGCCCGGCCCACCCGCTCGTGGAACTCGGCCGACTCCCGGTCCAGCCGGTCGCCGGTCTTGCCGGCCGCCAACTGGCGGGCCCGCCCCACCGCCGCGCCCAAGTCGAGAATCAGGGTCAGGTCGGGCGCCAAGCCGCCGGTCGCCGCCCGATTCATCCACTCGACCCGGTCCGCCGGCAACCCGCGCCCGGCGATCTGGTAGGCCCGGGTCGAGTGATCGAATCGATCGGAGATGACCACCTTGCCGGCCGCCAGAGCGGGGCCGATCACCCGGGCGACCAGATCGGCTCGCGCCGTGACCATGTAGAGCGCCTCGGCCTCAGCGGTCCAGGCCCGGTTCCCGTCCAGCAGCTCGGTCCGGAGCGCCTCGGCGGCCGGGGTCCCGCCCGGCTCGCGCACCACCACGGGCTCGACCCCGGTCGACCGGAACCGATCGGCCAGGGCCCGGGCCAGGGTGGACTTGCCGGCGCCCTCGGGCCCCTCCAGCACCAGGAAGAACCCGGCCATCACCCGAGCGTGATGATGTTGCTCGTCGCGCCGCGCTCGATCCCGACGCTCATCTGCTGGTTGACCCGCGCCATCAGCTTGTCGAAGTTCGACCGGGCCACCACGTACGCCTGGCCCACCGGGCTGGTCTCGAGGTCGCGGATGGCTTCCTCGTAGGTCTGGGTCGTGGCTTCCTCGGGCATCTTCCCCTGGGCCACCGACGCATCGATCTCCTTGGCCAGGTTCTGGATCGTATCCAGCTTGGCCACCGTGTCGGTGTCCTGGCGAAGGGCCTGCTCGGCGCGCCGCAGGGTCTGATACTCGTTCGACTGCCCGATCAGGCGTCCCAGCTCCGTCGCTTTCTCCTCGATCATCTCTCGTCTCCCCGGCGGGCGATCAGATAGCGGGCCCGCCCAAACAGATCCTCGTCGATACGAACGTCGGTCCACCCGGCGGCCCGGGCCACCTCCGCCGATTGGCGAGCGCGCTGGCTCGCGATCTCCATCGCCACCCACCCTCCCGGCCGGACCCGCGACCAACCTTCGGCCAGGAGTCGGCGGGTATGTTCCAGCCCGTCGGCGCCGCTCGCCAGCGCCTGACGGGGCTCGTAATCGCGCACCGCCGACTCGAGCTCCACCATCTCGGGCTCGCTCACGTAGGGCGGATTGGACACCAACACGTCCACCGTCGCCTCACCCACCGCGCTCACCAGATCGGAGGCCACGAGCTCCACCTCGAGTCGGAGTCGGTTGCGGTTGCCCTCCGCGACGGCCAGCGCCTCCCGCGACCGATCCACCCCCACCACCCCCCGATACCCGCCCTCCTGTCGGAGCGAGAGCGCCAGACATCCGCTTCCCGTCCCCACGTCCACCGCCAACCCCACCAAGCTCAGTCCCAGCACCCGATCGACCAGGCCTTCGGTCTCGGGACGCGGAATGAGAACCCGCCGATCCACCGCCAGAATCAGGCGCCGGAAGCCCGCAATCCCTGTAACGTAGGCGAGTGGCTCGCCTCGCGCTCGCCGCTCCGCATGCTCCAGCAGCAGCGCCGCGCGTTCGGCATCCAGCCGGTGATCGCCCCGGATCGCGATCTCCGCCGGGGTGGCCTGGAGGAGGTCGGCGAAGAGCCGGAGCGCCTCCCGCCGGGGATCGGGCAGTCGGGCCGCCGCGAGTCGGTCGGCGGCCGCCCGGACCAGGTCGCCGAGGGCGGCGCCGTCACCGCCCGGAGCCTCAGGCCGCACTCGCCTCTTCGCGGCTCGGCGACCCGAAGCGCCTTGACCAAGTCGTCGAGTCGGCCATCCATGATCTCGGCCAGGTTGTACAGGGTGAGATTGATCCGGTGGTCGGTCACCCGGCTCTGCGGGATAGTTGTAGGTCCGGATCTTCGCGGAACGATCGCCGGTGCCCACCATCGCGCGGCGCTCGCCGGCCCGCCCGGCCTCCTGCTCGGCCATCCATGCGATCGAGCAGCCGGGCCCGCAGCACTTCCATCGCCTTGAGCTTGTTCTGGAGCTGCGACTTCTGGTCCTGCTGGATCACCACCAGCCCGGTCGGCAAGTGGGTGATCCGGACCGCGCTGTCGGTGGTGTTGACGCTCTGCCCGCCCGGGCCCCGAGGACCGGAAGACATCGATCTTGAGATCCTGCGGCTCGATCTTCGACGTCCACCTCTTCGGCCTCGGGCAGCACCGCCACCGTCGCGGCCGAGGTGTGGATCCGCCCCTGGGCCTCGGTGGCCGGCACCCGCTGCACCCGGTGCACGCCCGACTCGCGCCGGAAGAGGCCGAACGCATCCGCGCCCCGTCAACCGCGACGATGGCCTCCTTGAGCCCGCCGAGCGCCCCTTCGCTCAGGCGCGATCGGCTCGACCGTGATGCCGTGCCGCTCCGCGAAGCGGGTGTACATCCGGAGCAGATCGGCCGCGAAGAGGGCCGCCTCGTCGCCGCCGGTCCCGGCCCGGATCTCGAGAATGGCGCTCCGGTCTTCGAGGGGGTCTCGGGGAACGAGCAGCTCTTCGAGCTCGGGGCCGATCCGTCGCAGGTCGGCCTCGATCCGGTCGACGTCGGCCTGGGCCAGCTCGGCCAGCTCGGGGTCGTCGGACTCAGCCAGCTCGCGGGCGTCGGCCAGCTCCCGGGTCAGGCGGACGAACGCTCGCCCAAACGCACGATGGGCGCGAGCCGAGCGTGCTCGCGCCCAAGGGCGGTCAACTGGGCGGGGTCCTTGGCGAGGTCCGGGCGAGCCAGCGCCTCCGCGACCTCCTCCGCCCGGGCCAGCGCCTGGCGGAGTCGGGCTTCCATGGCTTACTCCTTGGTGGCTCCGGCGGCCGGAATGCCCGCATACTTGCGGCGGAACCGATCGACCCGGCCGGCCGTGTCCACCAGCCGCTGCTTGCCCGTGAAGTAAGGGTGGCAGACCGAGCACACTTCGACGTGAATCGACGCCGCGGTGGTCCGGGTCTCGAACGTGTTACCGCACGCGCACTGGACCGAGATGGTCCGATACTGAGGATGGATATTCGCCTTCACCCTGACTCCCGCGCTCAAACTGTTGCCCGGCAAGGACATAATGCTGCCGGCGTAGCCCGGTAATCTAGCGATCGCCGGGCCGCCGAGCAAGCCGCCCAGACCGCCGGGAGCGAGAGCCTGGCCCTTGCCCACTCCGGCCCGGCTCCCTATGCTGGTCGGGCCAAGGAGACCGCCATGTCTGACGCCGCCGCCGAGGTGCTCGGGTCCGTGCCCCTCTTCCAGCACCTCGACGAGGGCCAGCTCCAGGCCCTGGCCGGGCTGACGCGGGAACGGCGCTACGTACGGGGAGGCATCATCCTCTCCCAGGGCGACCCCGGCGACGCCCTGTTCGTCATCGCCGAGGGGCAAGTCAAAGTCGCGGTCTTCGGCGAAGACGGCCGGGAGGTGATCCTCTCGGTGCTGACCCGGGGCGGCGTGTTCGGGGAGATGGCCCTCCTCGACGACGAGCCCCGCTCCGCCCACGTCATCGCCATGACCGAGGCGGTGCTCTTCCAGCTCCGTCGCGAGGATTTCCAGGCCCGCCTGCGGAGCTCCCCCGACCTCGCCATCGCGCTGCTCCGGGAGCTCTCCCGCCGACTCCGCCGCGCCGACGAGACCATCACCGGCATGGCCCTGCTCGACGTGAACGGGCGAATCGCCAGTCTCCTGCTCGAGCTCGCCCGCGAGGAGGGTGGCGAGCGGATCACCCGCAAGCTCACCCACGCCACGATCGGACAAATGGTGGGGGCCAGCCGAGAGACCGTTTCCCGCACCATGCGGAGCCTCGTGGTCCAGGGCGCCATCACCGTGAGCCGTCGCGAGATCGTGCTCAAGGACCACGACCAGCTCCGCCTGGCGGCCCAGCGCGCCTAGACCAGACCGCTCCTCCGGTGCCGCTCCGGCCGTTGACGGCGGCGCCGCCCGTGGCCGAAATCGAACCGGCTGACACGGCGTCCCAATTCGAGGTCACTGTCATCCCGGCATGGCAATCCGGTGGCCCAAGCGGGGCTCTGTCCTGGGATCCGGCCTTGGGCGAGGTCTCTCATCTAATTGCGACGCAAGGAGTTATCAGCTTGGCCCGAAACCGCTGATCGAGCGAGGCTCGTACGCTTCTTGCACCGCTACCACCCGCACGTGCCCGACGCTATGTACCTTGAGTCCGAAGCCGGTGGGGCTGAACCTACGCGCCACGAGGCTCGCGCCACCGGAGACCGTGACCGGCTCGCCGGCGCCGAGGGCGGCCACGGAGGGAACGACCCTCACTTGTGAGGAGGCTGGAAACTCGATGCTGAAACGCGCTCAGATGGTGTTGGTCGGCCTGGCGCTGCTCGCGTCTGCGCCGCTCGTGGCCCAGGATACCCGTCCCGGCATGGCGGTCCTGCCCTTCGAGAATGGCGGGAGCTACGGCAAGGACAAGGAAGACTTCGACGCCCTGCGCCGCGGGATCGCCGCGATGCTGATGAGCGAGCTGAGCCGGAATCCCGCCGTGCGGCTGGTGGATCGGGACCGCCTCCAGCAGGTGCTCGACGAGCAGAATCTGGCGACGGCCGAGCGAGTGGATGCGGCCACGGCGGCCAAGGTCGGCAAGCTGGTCGGCGCTCGATACATGATCGCCGGCACTTTCATCGACCTCTACGGCGACTTCCGGATCGACGCGCGGATTATCGACGTGGAGACGAGCGAGATCATCAAGGTGGTGCGGAGCGACCCCAAGCTGACCGACCGGAAGCAGATGTTCCGAATCATCCAGTCGGTCGCCGACCGGGTCATGGAAGGCACCAAGCTACCGTCCCTGCCGGCGGCGGAAGCGCGTGCGGCCCGCGGGCGCGACGTGCCCACCGAAGCGCTCGCGCTCTACAGTCGCGCCCTGCTCTATCAGGACAAGGGGGACAAGGCCCGGGCGATCGAGTTCTACAGCAAGGCGATCAGCGCCTTCCCGGAGTACACCGAGGCGCAGGAGGGGCTCAAGCGGTTGCGGGGTTCATGAGCAATTCGACGCCGGGCCGGCGGGCGGCATAGAGCCCGGCGAGCAGCCCCAGGTGGATCGGGGCGATGAGCCCGATGATGTCGAGGTTGGCCTGGTAGAAGGGCGGCAGCGCCTTGAGCGCCAGCCCGGCCGCCGAGATGGCCGCGATGGTCCAGGCCAGCCGACCAGCCGCCCCCTGAACCGCGGGTGGGTGACGAAGGGCTCTCGGTAGGGCCAGCGCCAGGACCAGGGAGACGACGTTGAGCTGGAGGATATTCTCGTTCCAGTAGGAGAACCGGTGGGCCGTGAAGGCCCAGAGCGACAGCAGCATCAGCCCACCGAGACCCGCCAGCCACGACCAGCCCACGGCCGCCACCGCGAAGACCCGGCCTCCCACCCGCGACTCCCGACTCCAACGGCCCGCCGCCAGCATCCCCAACCCGAGCAGAAGTCCGACCATCGCAAATCGCCGCGTGTACGGAGTCGGCCGCTCCGCGACGGCGAACTTGTCGCTCGCCGCGAGCACCCGCTCCTCCCGGACCAGCGGATGCACCCGCCCGTCCGGATCCCGGACCGTGAGCCGGTCGAGATAGGGCCGGAGCTCGATCGGCAGGAACATCGCCTCCCACGCGCTCAGCGCGTGATCCACCGGCTGCCCGAGGCCGAGCATCAGCGCCGTATAGACGCCGAGGTTGTTCTCGGTGGTACGCCGGGTCTCGTCCCGATAGGTCATCCCGTTCGGCACCGAGTCACCAAACCGGCGGAGCTGCCCACCGACCGCCCGGTCGATCGCGTCGCGGAGCCGGGTGGAGCAGTTGTCGAGATAATAGTTGTACTCGTATTCGCGGTGGTCCGGCTGCCAGTTCCACTCGAAGAACCGCCGCATCTCCGCCCTGGCCGCGGGGACGAGATCGAGCTCCTGGAGCCAGACCTGACGACCCACGGACTGGTAGTATCCGACGATGCTCCGGGCGTCGCCCCGGCCCATCGAGTACCGGAGATCACCGATCGCGAACTTGAAGAAGAAGTTGTTCCCAAACGAGAACCGACCGTAGTCGTAGGCCCACTCGGTGCCGGCGTCGGGATCGTGAATCCAGATGGCGTTGTGCCCGAAGCGCTCCCAGACGGCCGGCCCGGGGTCGAAGGTGAGCAGAAAGACCCGGAGGTGGGCACCGGGAATCGAATCGGGCGACGACGGGTGCGGAGTCGCCTGCGGGGACGCGGCGCCGGCGGTCGCGAGCTGGAGCAGCGCCAAGAGAGCCGGCAGCGTCACAAGGTGACGTCCCGGCCTTCCTGATCGGAGCGGTACACCGCCTCGACCACGCGGAGCACTTCGGCGTGATCCTGGAGCGAGGGAGCGGTTGCCGTCCCGGCAACGGCGGCCAGAAAGTGGGCCCACTGGGCCCGGAAGGACGCGGCGAACGCCGTCTCGCGGCTGGAGGTCCCGGTCGGCGAGACGTCGTGCGTGACGCCGTGCAGCTCCTTCCAGACGTGGAGGGGATTGATGCCGGCGGACCCCTTCTCGCCCCTAAGCCCCACGCCGAACCGTTCGCCCTGGCCGATGTGTCGCCAGGTCACGTCCACGAAGATCGAGCATCCGCCCTCGCAGACCACGAACGCGCTGCCCGACTGCTCCACCCCGCGGTCGCCGCCCGGCCGGGTCAGGCTGGAGCTTGCCCGGGCCGCTCGGGGATTGCCCGAGAGCCAGAAGCAGAGGTCCAGCATGGTGAGGCCGAGGTCCAGCATCGCGCCGCCGCCGGCCTCGTTCCTCCGCTGCCGCCACCCCAGGGACGCGCGGGCCGGGCGGGCCTGGTGCCAACTGGCCCGGACGCTGTCGATCTCGCCCAACTCGCCGCTCTGCACGAAGCTCCGCACCGCCTGGACGTCGGGCCGGTAGCGGTGGGTCATCCCCACCATCACCACCCGATCCCGCTTCTCGGCCGCCCGGGCGATCTTCTGCGCGCTGCTCGAGGTCATCGCCAGCGGCTTCTCGACCAGGATGTGCACGTTGGCGCTCAGGCCGGCGAGCACATGGGACTCGTGCAGATGGTTCGGCGTGGCGATCAGGAGGGCGTCCAGCGCCTCGGTGCTCAGCAGCTCCTCGATGTCGTCGTAGACCGCCGGAATTCCGGTCCGCTCGGCCAGGGCCCGAGCCTTGGGCACGTCGGTGTCGCAGAGAGCCACCATCGACACGCCGCGCAGCTTCCGGAGGACCGGGAGATGGGCCACCTGCACCACGGCGCCGGCCCCGACGATCCCCAAACGGAGGGAGGTCGGAGGGTCACTGACCTTCGGGGTCTGCCGACCGTGGGGGCCGGAGCGTCTGGTTGCGGTCATCGCGCCTCAGTAGAGTCGGCGGATCTCGGTCCCCGGAAAATAAGCACTCAGAATCTCGGCGTAGGAAAATCCCGCTCGGGCCCGGCCCACTGCGCCCCACTGGCACATGCCGACCCCGTGACCGTTGCCGCCGCCGTCCGCCACCAATCGGACGATCCGGCCCCCAGACCGGGTGACCTGGATCGTGAACTGCGTGCTCCGCAGAATCCCGCCGTCGGCCAACCGGAGGCTCTGCCGGATGGCGGCCTGGCCCGTGATCGGATAGTGGCGGCCGGCGGCTGTCACCTCGAGTTGGGCCACCCGCCCGGAGGCCGTCCGGGAGACGATCTCGAGGCCGCTCGGCGCCCCGGAAACCCCGCGCAACCCGGAGACGGTGGCGTTGGCGGCGAGGCTCTGCCCCAGGGCTTCACCGGTCCACTCCTCCCGCCACCGAAACCGGGGTGAAAGCGCGCAGTAGGGACGCCCCGACCCGTCGCGATCGGACACCGAGCGGAGGTAGGGCTGGGGCCCGCCCGAAAACGCATCCTCCACCGCCTCGGTCCGTCCCCCGCAGGTCGAGTGGAAGAACGCCTCGATCACATCCCCGCCGAAGGTCAGGACCTGGCCGCGGGTGGCCCGGACCGCCTCCCACCCGAGCGCGGTTTCCGTTCCCGCCCCGCCGTAGGCCTGGTCGGAGACGGTGCTCACCAGATCGTAGCCCCGGATTCGGTAGCGTCCCAGCGAGCGAACCGCCACGGTCCGGGAAACCACTGCCTGGGCGTACATCGCCTGGAGGTCGTCGGCCGGGCGGCGCCCCATCTCGGCGTTCACCACCCCGGCCACGTAGGCCTCGAGCGACACCAGGTTGACGGCCAGCACGCCCCGGGTGGCCGGGCTCAGCACGAGGGACCCGCGATAGTCGCGCCCGTTGAGCCGCACGAACCCCTGCTGGTCGGCGGAGCGGACCGTGAGCTCGGCGACGGGTGGAGTGCTGGTGGAGCCGAATCGGGCGGCGAGGCCGGCGGCGTCGGCGACGACCGCCGCCTCCGTCCCGCCTGGAATGGCCGTGAGGCCGCCGCCGTCGGTACCCGAGACGACCAACGGCTCGCCCCCGCCCACCGTCAGCCCGGCGCCGTTCAGCACCAGGCCGACCCGGATCAGGGGTTCGGTGGTCTCTGCTTCGGGCAGGCCGCCGACCTCGACGTGACCGCACCCCAGAGCACCGGCCGCGGCGAGGAGCGCCACCGCGGCCACCGCCCTACCCACGATAGTTGCCGAACTTGAGCTCGATGCCGTAGTCCTGCGAGCGAAGGAAGGCGATCACCGCCTGGAGCTCGTCCCGCGACGGAGCGGTGACCCGGATCTCGTCGCCCTGGATCGAGGCCTGCACCTTCTTGAAGCCCTGATCCTTGATCGACTTGGTGATCTTCTTGGCGGTGTCGCCGTCGATCCCTTGGGTCAACGAGACGGTGGCCCGGACCGACGTCCCCGCGGACGGGACCAGGTCACCGATCTTGAGGTTCTGGGCCGGCACGCCCCGCTTGGCGCACTTGGCCTGGAGCACGTCGAGCAGCTGCTTCATCCGGAACTCGTCGTCGGCCGCCAGTTGGATCTCGGCCTTGGCCCGATCGAATTCGATGGTGCAGTTGGTGCCCCTGAAATCGTAGCGCTGGCTGATTTCCTTGAGGGCCTGGTTCACGGCGTTGTCGACCTCCTGGAGGTCGGCGCCGGTCGATACGTCGAAGCTGGGATTCGGCTGCCATCGGTCAGGTCAGAAAGCTCTCCAGCGCCTTGGACCGGCTCACGTGGCGGAGCCGACTCAGCGCCTTTTCCTTGATCTGGCGGACGCGCTCGCGGGTGATCCCGAGCTGCGCGCCGATCTCTTCCAGTGTCATCGGCTCCGGGCCGTCGAGCCCAAAGTAGAGCCGGAGGATCTTGGCCTCGCGTTCCTTGAGGGTGGTGAGCACCTCTTCGATCGACTGGGTGAGGGCGTGCTCGAAGGTCTCGGCGTCGGGACCGGGGTTCTGGGTGTCGGGCAGGTAGTCCAGCAGCCGGTTCTCTTCGCCCGGCGTCAGGGGGGCGTCGAGCGAGACGTGGTTCTGGGAGATGGAGAGGGTCTTCTCGACCTCCGCCACCTCGATGTCCATCCCCTCGGCCACCTCGGCGGCGGTGGGCTGACGGCCGAGCTCCTGCTCGAGCGCCGAGCTCCGACGGGTGATCCGGTGGAGCGTGCCGGCCCGGTTCAGGGGCACCCGGACGATCCGGCTCTGTTCCGCCAGCGCCTGGAGGATCGCCTGCCGGATCCACCAGACCGCGTAGGAGATGAACTTGATGCCCTTGGTCTCGTCGAACTTGTGAGCCGCCCGAATCAGGCCCAGGTTGCCCTCGTTGATCAGATCGGAAAGGGACACGCCCTGGTTCTGGTACTTCTTGGCGACCGACACGACGAAGCGGAGGTTACTGCGGACCAGCTTGTCCAACGCCTCTTCGTCACCCTGGTGGATGCTCTGCGCCAGGGTGACCTCTTCGGCCTGCACGATCAGCGGGTACCGGCTGATCTCACGCAGGTACTGATCGAGCGAACCGTCATCGCCGCCCGAACTTCCCTTCGACGGTCCGACCCGGATGGGACGCATGCGTCAGCTTCCCTCGAACGATTGGCCTAATCGACGCCTCAACCTACCCCTCGGCCCCCGGCGAACGCAACGGCCCGCCACTCAGTCGTAGTTGTCGATCTGCGCCCGCTGCAACGTCCCCGAATAATCCACGTACCCGACCTTGGTCTCGGAGTAGAACTCATACACTTCCCAGCCACCTTCCCGGTGGCCGTTCCCGGTTTGCTTCACGCCGCCGAACGGGAGGTGGGCCTCCGCCCCGATCGTGGGGGCGTTGACGTAGGTGATCCCGTTGTCGAGCCGCTCGAGAGCCTGGAACGCCAGGTTCACGTTCCGGGTGTAGAGCGAGCTCGAGAGCCCGTAGGGCACGGCGTTGTTGACCTGACCGCCTCCTCGAACGAGCCGACCCGCAACACGCTCAGCACCGGCCCGAAAATCTCTTCCCGCGCGATCCGGTGGCGCGGCTTGACCCCCGCGAACACCGTCGGCCGGTAGAACCAGCCATGCTCGAACCGCCCACGGGTGGCCCGCTTGCCGCCGGTCAGCAGGGTGCGCCCTCCTCCTGCCCGAGCGCCACGTAGTGCTCCACCTTCTGACGCGCGGCCTCGTGAATCAAGGGACCGACCTGGGTGCCCTTTTTCCGGCCATCGCCCAGCACCAGCCTCTCGGCGGCATCGACCAGGCGGTTGAGGAACCGGTCGTGCACCTTCCGATGGAGAATGAGACGGCTGGTGGCCGTACAACGTTGCCCCGTGGTCCCGAACGCCCCCCAGAGCACGCCGTCGAGCGCCAGGTCGAGGTCGGCGTCGTCCATCACGATCATCGCGTTCTTACCACCCATCTCCAGCGAGAGCCGCTTGTGCATCCGGCCGCAGATCTCACCGATGGTCGAGCCGGTCCGGGTCGAGCCGGTGAACGAGACGACCGCGACGTCGGGATGCTCGACCAAGGCCTGCCCGGCGCTGGCCCCGCGACCGTGCACCAGTTGTACCACGCCGGCCGGCATCCCCGCCTCGATCAGGATCTCGGTCAGGAGGTGGGACGTGTGGGGAACGTCCTCGGAGGGCTTGAGAATCACCGAATTCCCGCAGGCGAGCGCCGGGAACATCTTCCAGGTCGGGATCGCGAGCGGGAAATTGAACGGCGTGATCAGCCCGCCACGCCGATCGGCCGGCGGAAGCTCATCGCCCACTTGGCCCGCAACTCGGACGGCACCGTGTGACCGAAGAGCCGGCGCCCCTCGGCGGCGGCGTATACGCGGTGTCGATCCCCTCCTGGACGTCGCCCCGGGTCTCGGCCAGCACCTTCCCCATCTCCCGGGTCATGCCGTTGGCGATCGCCTCCTTCTGCTCCACCAGCAGATCACCCACCCGCCGGAGAATGTCGCCCCGGGCCGGCGCCGGCGTCCGGGACCACCGTGCGAAGCCCTCCTTGGCGGCCGCCACCGCGGCCTCGATATCGGCCGGGCCCGAATCGGGGAAGCGCCCGATCAGATCCCGGGTGTTGGCCGGGTTCCGGTTGTCGAAGTAGGTGCGGGTCGACGGCGAGACCCACTTGCCGCCGACGTAGTTCTTGAAGTTCTGAGCTCGAGGCATGAGGCGACCGGAGAAAGAGACAGGTCAGGGACACCACCAGGTGGCACTGCGCGCCGCGTAGCCGATCCGCGGCAACACGGTCGCCGCGACCAGCATGCCGCCCCACAGCGCCACGAGGAGCGAAACGACGTGGGCCTGGCCCATCCGCCGTCGCCAGCTGGACACCGCGCTCCAGATCCCGGCCATCACCACCACGCCCGCGGCGCCGAGATAGAGGAAGAGCGCCGTCCCGCAGGCGTGAACGTAGGGCCACTGGGTCATGGCCGCGCCCAGCAGCGCGCCCAGCAAGACTCGGGTCCAGGTGGCCAGGGCGGCCTTCTTCCCGAGCGGCCCGGCCGGCAGGGGGCGGCCCGCCGCGGCCTTTGGCCGGAGCCGGAGCCGGCGCCGCGCCGCCGCCGGAGGTCGGCGCGGGCGCCGGTGCCGGGCTCTTCGCGATGATCTTGTCGATCTCCGCGAGCTCTTTGTCCCAATCGCGAGATTCCGGACTCACGTCGACTCCCGGGAGAGCTGGTACTTCTCGATCTTCTTGTAGAGGTTCGACCGCGGCATGTTCACCGCCCGCGCCGTCTCCGATACGTTCCAATCATGCTCCCTGAGCGCCTGCAGCAGGAAGGCCCGCTCGGCGTCCTGCCGGAAGGTCTCGAAGCTGCTGCGTCGGATCGCCGACGTCCATCACCGTGACCGGGAGCAGTCGATCGACGTCGGCCCCAGCGACCGCCTTGCCCGACGACAGGATCAGGAGCCGCTCCACCGCGTTCCGGAGCTTCGCGCACGTTGCCAGGCCACGACCGGGCCGCCAGCCGGCGGACCGCGTCGTCAGCGAAGGTCTTGGCCACCACCCCCGCCCGGCCGCCCAGCTGGGAGGCGAAGTGCTGGACCAGGGCGGGCACGTCCTCCCGGCGCTGGCGCAGGGCCGGCACCTGGATCGGCACCACGTTGAGCCGGTAGTAGAGATCCTCGCGGAACCGCCCCTCCACCACCTCGTGCTCCAGCTGCTTGTTGGTGGCGGCCAGCACCCGGACGTCCACGGTGATCGGATCGGGCCGCCGATCCGGGTCACGACCCCCTCCTGGAGCACCCGGAGCACCTTGGCCTGGGCCGACAGCGACATGTCGCCGATTTCGTCCAGGAAGAGCGTGCCGCCGTCGGCCAGCTCGAACTTGCCCTGGCCGATCGCCGACCGCGCCGGTGAAGGCGCCCCTTCATGTGGCCGAACAGCTCGCTCTCGATCAGCTCGGTCGGGATCGCCGCGCAGTTCACCTCCACGAACGGCCCGGTCCCGCGCGGCGACGCTTCGTGGATGGCCCGGGCCACCAGCTCCTTGCCGGTGCCGTTCTCCCCGCTGATCAGCACCCGGGCGTCGGTCGGTCCCACCCGAGCGATCAGCTCCCGCACCGCCGCGAGCGGCGAGCTCGTCCCCACCATCGGGTAGCGGGTATCGACCTCGTCGCGGAGCCGCTCGTTCTCCCCCTTGAGCGAGGCGTGCCGGAGCGCGTTCCGCAGGGTCACCAGCAACCGGTCGGTGTCGAGCGGCTTCTCGAGAAAGTCGAAGGCGCCCCGCTGGGTTGCCTGGACCGCCGTGGCGATGGTTCCGTGCCCGGAGATCATCACCACCACGGCCTCCGCTGCGGCTTCCTTGAGCCGGGCCAGCGTCTCCAGCCCGTCCAGGCCGGCCATCTTCACGTCGAGCAGAACCACGTGCGGGCGGAAGGTCTCGAAGGTCGTCAGCCCCTCGCCGCCGGAGGCCGCGAGCGCGACGTCCATCCCTTCGTATTCCAGGACCTGCCGGAGGGCGTCCCGCACCCCCGGCTCGTCATCCACCACCAGCACCCGTGGCTTCACCGACCCGCCCTCCGGCCGTAAAGAATCGCCCCGGCCGGGGTGACCCTGAGTCCGGTCACCCAGTCCGGTAATGCGAAGGTAACGCTGGTGCCGTCGCCCGCCACCAGGAGGCCGACCAGCCGGATGGCGAGCGCCTTGGGGAGGGGGACGCCCCGAACCCGGAGCGACTCCACCCGCCACTCGCCCAGGCCAACCCGGCGAAGCCCAAGCTCGCCGCCGGCCTCGAACGGTTGGCGCCCGGTCACCCACTCCGACAACGGGCCGAGGGCGTCCTTCGGGAGGCGACTGGCGTCGAGCGTGGCCCGCACCGTGGCATCGCCGTCGCCGAATTCGACCGAGACGCCGTCGACCGCGCCCCGCGCCCGCTGGTCGACCTCCCGGGCCAGAAGCGCGCCCACCTCGGCGGGAGCGACGAGAACGGAATCGGCCCGGCCGGTCCGGACCGAGTCGATCCGGGCTCGGGCCCGCTGAGCCAGCGCAGCGTCGTCGATCCCGCGGGCGGGCGGGGCGCCCCCGGGCTCGGCCGTGGCACGATGGACCCAGCGACGGATGTCGTCCCGGTAGAGCCAGGCGACATAGAGCAGCGCCAGGGTCAGCGCCAGCGACAGAAGCCGGAACGGGAGACTCAGGCAGCCTCGCATCACCCGAGCGGCACCTCGAGCCGCGCGGTGTAGGTCGGACCCGCGGGCGAGAGGCTGCTCTCGTAGAGCACCACCCGGTCGACCAGAAACGGGTCGCCCAAGTCGCGCCGCTCGAACGTGGTCCGCCACCCCGAGGGGAGCCGATGGCCCTCGCGAACCCGGCCCAGGGTCAGGTGAGGCCGAAAGGGCCGGCCTTCGGGAGCGAAGCCGAGCCGCTCGCCGCCCCGCTCGATCCGGTCCTGGAGGAGCTCGAGCTCAGGGGCCGGATCCACCCCGAGGAGTAGCACTCTCGGCCGCTCCCAATCGGGAAAGACGCCGGTCGCGCTGAACGACAGGCCGATCGCCCGAACGTCGCCGGCGGCGAACGCCAGCATTTCCCCGATCGCGTCGACCCGGTCGCTGGTCAGCTCACCGAAGAATTTGAGGGTGAGATGGAGTCCACGATTACGCACCCAGCGCACCGGCCACTGCTGGGCCTTCAGGTCAGTCAGGAGTCCCGCCGCGGTCGTCTCGGCCGCGCTGGGCAGCGGGATGGCAATGAACAGTCTCATGACGTCAGCAGGCTCCCCCGTCGGTACCCGGCCGGATCGCACTCCGCTCGCGCAAACCCGAGGGCGAGCAGCGAGGCCTCGATCCGGTCCCATTGCGAATCGATCAGGGGGATCATCGCCGGGAGCGCTTCGATCCGGGCCACGGGCCCCAGGTGGCGAACCCGAAGGTCGCCCTCCACGCCCAGCCTCCGGAGCATCGCCTCCGCCCGCTCCACCTGCCCCAGCCGTTCGGGCGTCACCTCGAGGCCGTAGCGAACCCGGCTGGCCAGGCAGGGCGACGACGGCCCGTCCCAGCCCTCGATCCCGAGCCGCTCGGCGGCCGCGCGGACCGTCGCCTTGCTCCATCCCAGCTCGACCAGCGGCGAACGGACCCCGCGCTCCGCCCCAGCCCGCGCGCCGGGCCGATGGCCGGTCAAGTCGTCGGCGTGGGTGCCGTCGATCACGGTCTCGAAGCCACGATCGCGGGCCACCGCGCGCAGCACGTCCCAGAGCTCGCGCTTGCAGAAGTAGCAGCGGTTGGTGGGATTGGCGCGGTAAGCGGGATCGTCGAGCTCCGCGGTGTCGACTTCGACGACTCGGATGTCGTGGGCGTCGGCGATGGCGCGGGCGGTCCGCCACTGCGCCATCGGATACGCGGCACTCCGGCCGATCACCGCGAGGAATCCGTCGCCCAGCACCCGGGTCCCTACCACGCCGAGCAACGACGAATCGATGCCGCCCGAGTACCCGAGCAACACCGGGCCGGCCGCCTGGAACCAGCCTTCGAGATCCTCGAGCCCCGTCATCCGAGAAACGTAACGCCGAGCGAACTCAACGGAAGCCGAATCCGAGCATTAGTTTTCCTGGCATGTCCCCAAGCGACGACCTCCGCGCCGGGCCGCTCGAGATCCCCGCGAGCGAGCTCGTGATCCGGGCCTCCCGCGCGGGCGGCCCCGGCGGCCAGCACGTGAACACCTCGTCCACCCGAATCGAGGTCCGCTGGAACGTCCGGACCAGTCAGGCGCCCAACGAGACCCAACGGGCGCGCATCCTCGAGCGGCTCGCCACCCGGATCGACGGCGACGGCTGGATTCGGGTCGTCGCGGCGCCGACGCGGAGCCAGCTGCAAAACCGGGAGGCGGCGACTCGCCGTCTGCTCGAGCTGGTCGCCCGGGCGCTCCGGGTTCGCAAGGCGCGGAAGCGGACCCGGATCCCGCACGCCGAGCGGGAAAAGCGGCTGGCCGCCAAGCGGCATCGCGCGACCATCAAGCGGGGGCGACAAGGCCGACCCGATGACGAGTGAGCCCGCCGACACCCCCCACTCCCCGCTCGGCTGGCGATCCTTCGGCACCCGCGAGGTCAAGGAGGCGCGCGGTTGGGCCCGCCAGGGCGGGATCGCGGTGCACGCGAACCTCTTCAAGTCAAGGGGCCGGCGCACCGCCCACCTGTTGGCCCGGAGCGAGGAGGCCCTCGTCGAAGCGGCCGTGGCGGTCGGCTGCTCGCCCCGCTGGATCCAGCGTACCCGGACGCTGCACTTCGACCTGGTGGAGATCTACCTGGCCCGGGCCCTTGAGCGCTGCGCCGCCGCCGGTCCGGACCACGCGCCGCCTAACGAGCCCTGAAGGGCGCCACCCAACGGGTCCGATCCCAATCCAGCCGCAGCTCCCCCGCCCCACCCTCGGTCGCCTCGATCGAGATCGTGAACCGCTCCACCGGGGTCGCCAGCGAGTCGACCCGCATCGAGACCCGGCCCAGGTCCCGGGCGGGATTGTACTCGGTACCCCACTGCCCCGTCTGCCGATTGATGATCAGCGACACGCCGTCGGCCGTCGGCCGGGTCCAGAGGGTGTAGGTCCCGGCCGGGACCGCCAGCGAGCCGAAGGTCAGGGGGCGGCTGGTGGACAGCTGGGTGGCGGCGTTGGCGCCTGTCCGCCAGACCTGATCGTACGGCACGATCCCGCCGACGATCCGCCGGCCCCGCGCCGACGGCCGGCCGTAGTCGACCAGCAATTCGGCTCGGCCCACCGCGGCCCGCACGGTGTCGCGGGGCGAGAGCGTCCCGAGCGAATGCCCCGCCTGATCGCGCCCGGCGAAGGCGGCCACCAGGGCGTCCAGGTTCAGGCTGTCCACCCGCGCCACCCTCACCTTGACGGTGGTGTGGGCCCCGTCGGCACCGAGCACCCGCCCCGACGAGTCGACCGCCAGCATCATCGGGCTTCCGAAAAACGACATCGAGACCGAGTCACCCCGGCGGACGACGTCCACCTCGTTGGTCCGTTGGGCGCCGGCGCTGTACTGCTCCAAGGCCAGGCTGTCCCGATCCGACCGGGCCAGCGCCTCGGTGGCGAGCTCGCTCAGCCCCCAGGCGTAAAGCGCTGAGGGAAACACGTCCTGCCCCGCGGTGAGCGTGACCGTATCCACCTTGTCGCCCCGGTGAAGCACCGAGGTGATGGCCCCCGAGCCGACGTCCGCGGTGGCCGAGAGCGCCGGAGGGCCGCCACCGGGATCAGACACGGTGAGCTCGTAGCGGGAAACCGAGCCCTGCTCGTCGAAGTCCACCACGTAGCGACTCACCCGGGTCCGCGGCGAGGTGGTCACCAGCTCACCCTCGAGCCGGTTGTCGCTCCGGGTGTATCGCTCGAACGCCACGGTGTCGTCGCCCAACGTCGTGACGAAGGCGCCGGTGGTCCGACTGGGGCCGGTCGGACGACAGCCAAGGGCGAGCAGCGCCCCCAACCCGGCGCCGATCAGGACGATGGTTCCACGCATCGGGTCGCTCCGGTCAAGAGGGTTCCTCCAAACTACCCCGGTTCCGGGCCGGCCACGACCGCTCAACGGCCACCCGGCTCACCGCCCTGACCGCCGGCCCCGGCCACCACCTGCTGGCGTCGCCCGAGGAGCCGGGCGGCGAGATCGGCGACGAACCGGTCGACCCCCGATCGATCCGGGCCAAGCACCGCGATGGCCACCCGTTGGAACGGATTGCGCACCGGTCGCTCCTCGGACAGCAGCAAGGTGGCCCCGCCGTCGATCGCCCGGATCCGGTAGGTCCGCTCCACCCCCGACACCCCGGCCAGTTCGCGCACCACCAGCCGGGTCGGCGGCTCGGCCGCGATTCGCTCCCACGCGGTGCGTCCGCGGCGGCCGACCTCGAGCCAGCGCACGGCGTCGGCCCGCCCGGGGAGGCGCTCAATCGACCGAAGATCGGCGCGCCAGGCCGGCATGTCGTCGAGGTCGGTCAGCACCGCCCACACGGACTCGGGCGACGCCGGCACCCGGCGGCTGGCCTCGAGCCGGCAGACCGGCGGCAGACGGGTTCCGATCAGGTAGAGGGCCAGGCCCACCAGCGGCGGCCCGGCGGTCAGCGCCCGGCGCCATCGGGCCCGGCGACGACGACCCTTCCGGTTCATTCCCGACCTCGTTCGGATGACGGTTGACGTTCGGGGGCGGTGGACGACAAGCGGCGGGCGGCACGCGCCAGGGTGGCGAGGCCGTCGACGCTCCGAACTCGTTCCGCGGGAGTCAAGCTGGCGAGGAGCGCCCTGACCCGCTCCGGATCGAGCAGCGAGCGCAACGACACCACCCGCTCGCCGGGCGCGGTCAATCGGATCAGCACCCGGCGCCCGTCCTCGGGATCGCGACCCCGCTCCAGCAACCCGGCCCGCGCCAGCCGGTCCACCAGGAGCGACATGGTCGGCAGCGCGGTGCCCACTCGCCCGGCGAGCTCGGTGAGGGTGATCCCCCGATCCGCGTCCAACTGAGCCAGCACCGAGGCCTGGTGCGCGCTGACGCGAGCGCCGCCCTCCGGCGCGGGGAGATCGCGCTGACGGCAAGCCTGGTGAATGACGGGATAGGCCGCGAGCATGCGGCCGACTGGATCGAGGGCCACGGCGGAAGAACCTACGATATATACTTTTATTTGTCAAATAAAAATATATTGCCTTGAGATCGACCGATTCAAGCCGGGGCCGCCCCCGAAACCGCGCCCCTCTTGCTCTCGTCGGGACGGATGATCTACTGTTGAAATCGAGGGTCCAACGTGGCGCGTCGTTTCAGTCTGGAGCACGGGGCTCCGGCCCGGTTGCCGTTGGCGGCGTTGATCAGCTTCGCCGTCCACGCGGCTGTCGTATTGCCGGTGGCCCTACCCGCTCGCGACCACGCCTCCGATCAGGATCCGATCGACCAGTTGGTGGTCTTCCTGCTGCCTCCGGTCGACGAGCCGGCCCGGGAGAGCCAGCATCGCGGCATCGACTGGTCGGCCGTGTCGGGCAACGGTGGGGCGGTGGACGAGGTCCCCGACCCGACCCCGGACCCCGTGGCTCCGGTGACCAAGGGACAGCTGGGCGACACGGCGGTCCAGAACGAGCCCACGGGCGAACCGGCCGACGCCGAAGTGGCGTTGAGCGAAATCGAAGTGGACTCGGTCGTCCAGCGCGACCCCAGCAGCGCCGCGCCGGTCTACCCGCCGGGGATGCTGGAGAAGAGCATCGAGGGCAGTACTTTCGTGCACTACGTGGTCGACACCACCGGCCGGGTGGACACCACGACGATCCGGATCATCCGGAGCACCGACCCGGCCTTTTCGCAATCGGTGCGGGAGGCGCTCAAGAGCATGCTCTTCCGCCCGGCCATTCACGCCTCGCACCGAGTGCGGCAGTGGGTGGAGCAGAGCTTCGCATTTCGGATCCTCAAACCGGCACCGCGCGCGACCCCTGACACGACGTGACCAGCATCGACCTCAACGCGGACTTGGGTGAGGGCTTCGGCCGGTACCGGCTCGATTCCGACCCCGAGATGCTCGGTCTGGTCAGCTCCGCCAACGTCGCCTGCGGGTTTCACGCCGGCGATCCGGTAGTGATGCGGGAAACGGTCGGACTGGCCGTCGCCCGCGGGGTGACCATCGGCGCCCATCCCTCGTATCCCGACCTGTTGGGCTTCGGTCGACGAGACCTCGCCGCGACACCGGCCGAGGTCGAGGCGTACGTGATCTACCAGATCGGGGCGCTTGCGGCCTTCTGCGTGGGCCAGGGTGCCACCCTCAGATACGTGAAGCCCCACGGCGCGCTCTACAACCGGGCGGCCCGTGACGCCGAGGTCGCCCGGGCGGTGGCCCGCGGGATCCGGGCGTTCGACCCCTCGCTGGTTCTCCTCGGTCTCGACGGGACCGTGATGCTCGACGAAGCCGCGACCCTCGGTCTCGAGGTGGCCCGGGAGGCGTTCGTCGACCGGGCCTACCAGGCCGACGGGCATTTGCTGCCCCGGAGCCAGCCCGGCTCGGTCCTCGACGACATCCCCACCGTCGTCGAGCGCGCGGTCCGAATGGTCAAGGAGCACTACGTGGTCGCGGTCGACGGGACCCGCCGGATCGTGCGACCGGATTCGCTTTGCGTGCACGGCGACGGACCGCACGCGGTCGGGATCATCCGCGCCCTTCGCGAGCGGCTGGAGGCGGAAGGCGTCGACGTCGCGCCCTTCGCCCGGTGACCCCTCCCCCCGCCCGTCTTCTCTCCCTCGGCGACGCCGCCTTCTCTCTGGTGCTCGGGCCGTCGGTCGACCCGGCCACCGAGGCCAGGGTGGTGGCCCTCGGCCGGGCGATCGGGACGGCCCGTCTGCCCGGGGTGATCGAGACCGTCCCCGCCTACACCACCCTCACCGTCCACTACGACCCGCTGGTCATCGATGCGGCGACGCTGCGCGACGGGCTTCGCTCGCTCCTGGCCGGACCGCTCGAGACGGAGGCCGGTTCGGTCGGTCGGCTGGTGGAGCTCCCGGTCCGGTACGACGGCCCCGACCTGGGCGAGGTGGCCGCGAGGGTGGGGATCTCGACCGACGAGGTGGTCGCCCGGCATCTGGCCCGCGAGTACCGGGTCGTCCTGCTCGGGTTCGTCCCGGGATTCGCCTACCTGGCCGAGCTGGACCCGTCGCTGGTCCTGCCTCGTCGCCAGGCACCCCGCACCAGAGTTCCGGCGGGCTCGGTCGCGATCGCCGGCGCCCAGACCGGCATCTACCCCTCCGCGACACCGGGCGGGTGGCATCTGATCGGCTCGACGCCAGCGGCGCTCTTCGTACCGGACCGTGACCCGCCCAACCTCCTGGCGGTGGGTGACCGCGTTCGGTTCGTGAGGGCGGCGGGATGATCCGGGTTACGAGCGCCGGCTTCGCCACCGTGCAGGATCTGGGATGGCGCGCCGGTCGGGCCATGGGGCTGCCGCGGGCCGGCGCCCTCGACCGGGTAGCGCTGCAGCTGGCCAACGCCCTGGTGGGCAACTCCCCGGACGCGGCCGCCGTCGAGGTGGCGCTGGGGGAGCTGGCCGTCACCTTCACGGACCCGGCCCTGGTGGCCGTGGCCGGCGCCGCGGTACCGGTGGCGATCGACGGCCGGCCGACTCCGCCGGGCACCACGCTCCGGGTCGCGGCAGGGCAGCGGCTCTCGATCGGCCGGGCCGACGGCGGCCGACTCGCCTATCTCGCCGTCCGAGGCGGGGTCGCGGTGCCGCCGGTGCTGGGAAGCCGGAGCACCTATCTGCCGGCCGCCTTCGGCGGGCTCGAGGGCCGCCTCCTCCGCCCCGGCGACGAGCTGCCGGTCGGCGTGTCGCCCGACCTCCCCGCCCCACCGCCCGGGTTCTCCTGGCCGGGCGCGGTGCGGCACCCGGATCCGAGCCCGATTCGGGTGATGGCGGGACCGCAGGTCGGTCACTTTCCGCCCGACGCCCAGGCGTCCCTGGAGCGCGCCCCCTACACCGTCGCCCCGCAGTCCGACCGGATGGGCACCCGCCTGACGGGCCCCCCGCTGGCGCCGGGCACCCGCTCGACCCTGCCATCCGAGGGCACCTGCGTCGGCGCGATGCAGGTGCCGGACGGCGGGCAACCGATCGTGATCCTGGCGGACGGGCCGACGGTGGGAGGCTACCCCAAGCTGGCGGTGGTCATCGGCGCCGACCTGGACCGGTTCGCCCAGATCCGGCCGGGAGGCGACGTACGCTTTCAGTGGGTCGGGATGACGGACGCCCAGCGGGCGCTGCACCAGGCCCGGGCCGACCTCGAGTCCGCCGTCGCGCTCATTCGGGCGGCGCGGACCCTGGCACCCTGACCTCGAGGGCGGCCCAAGACGTTCCGCCGGGCGCGGCGTAGCGCAGATCGTAGACGTGGACATCTAGCGAATCGCCGACCTGCCGGGCCTCGAAGACCGGGAACCGGGCCCAGTGGAGGAAGGCAGCTCCCGCCTGAGTGGCCCCGACGGCCCGGACCAGCGCCGGGCGGTCTCCCTTGGTGACCTCCGGGCCAAGCTCGAGGTGCGGCGACCCCACGAAGCGGAACGTTCCGGTCCGGTAGCTCCGCCCCTCGTCCACCACCACCTGGCGGCGGAAGGGATCGATCGGCACCGGCGCCACCATGATCCGCTCGTCGCCGCCCAGCGCCGCCTGCACCTGCCGGCGGGCGCCAACCGTGCTCCCGATCATCGCCCCGATGTACAGGGCCGAGAGCGCCAGCGCCACCCGGGCCGGCCGGCCGGGTTCGGGGCGGCCCTGCCGCTCCCGTGTCCTGGACATCAGGTAGCCGAGACCGAGCGCGAGCCACAGGCCCAGATCGACGATGAAGAGGCTGTCGCCGTAGTACCAGCGATCCCGGAACGGCATCAGCCAGCGCAGCCCGTAGGTATTCAGGTAGTCGAGGAACGGGTGGGTCAGCACCCCGATGGCGCTGAGCAGCAGCAGCTGGCCCGGGTGGACCGGGGGGCGGGCGGGACGGGCCCGCCAACGGCTCCAGAGCCACATCAGGCCGGCCAGCACGAACGGCCAGACGGCCAGCGCCAGCACCCCGTGAGTCCAGCCGCGACGAAAGGCGAGGCTCCGCCCGAAGGGAATGGCCAGCACGTCGACGTCGGGCAGGTTGGCCGCGATGACGAGAGTGGCGAGACCGAGGCCGGTGCGGCGCTTGAGGCCGCTCTGGCCCAGGCACCCGCCCACCAGCGTGTGGCACAGGGGATCCACGGCGTCCCGAGTCGAGAGAGACCGCTATAATAATGATTCTGCCCCTCCTGGAGGCGAACCGATGGCAACGCGAACCCTGGTCCCGCTCGTCCTCACCATGGCCTTCGTGAGTTCCGCCTCCGCCCAGAGCGAACGGGTGACTACCGACTGGGGCCAGGTGCAGTTCTATCGTGACCAGGGGCTTACCCGCGGGGTCATCGCCGGCGGCGTCGACAGCGTGTGGAAGGTGCTCGGACCGATCTTCAAGGACCTCGGGCTCAAGCTCACGGTCCAAGACCAGAGCTCGGGCCAGCTGGGCAACCCGCGCTTCCGGGCGGTGCGCCGGCTCGGCAAGGCCCCGGTCTCCCGCTACTTCTCCTGCGGCCAGGGGCTGACCGGGGCCAACGCCGACACCTGGCACGTGTACATCGGCTTCGGTATGGCCGTCGCGCCGTCCGGCGCCGGCAAGACTCAGTTCGAGCTCCAGATGCAGGCCGAGGCGATCGACATCCCCGACGGCCGGAACGAGCGGGTGCCGTGCAGCACCACCGGCCTGCTCGAGTACGCGCTGGTGAATCGACTCAACGACGTGTTCCCGGGGACGAAATAGCGCCACGACGGGCGCAACGACTTGCCGCGCCCGCGGTGCGACCGTGCCGCCGCCACCACCCTGACTAACCACCACCAATCGAGCCGCCGGCGCGATTCGCTGCCGGTGTGTCCATCCTGCGTGTCGAACCCACACGATCCCGGCGGCGCCCGCCCCGGCCGCGGTGCCAGGGGCGAAGTTAGGCCCCGCCCCTGGCTGGTACGGCGCTTGCCCCGGGGGAGTCGGAGGTTGGATCACCGATGCGACGAAGAGCGTTTCTTGCCGTGCTGGGACTTGCGCTAGCCGGATGCTTGGCTACCGCGCCGACCGAGATCGGCGTGGGCCAGGAATTCGAGTTGGCCCCCAACCAGACGGTCAGGGTTTCGGGCACCGACCTCACCGTCGGCTTCCGCCGCGTGGTGGGCGACAGCCGGTGCCCGATCGACTCGCTCTGCGTGACCGAAGGGACGGCCGGCGTGGAGGTCGACATCTTCGGCTCGTCGGCCCAGAATCCGGTGCGACTCGAATCGACTCCGGGGTTCAACGTCTGGTCCGACGGCACCTACGAGGTCAAGCTGCTCGAGCTCCTTCCCTCTCGCACCGCCGACGCCACCATCTCGCCGGACCAGTACCGGCTTCGGATGGTGGTGAGCCTCACCGCGTCGTAGCCCCCGCCGTGCCCGCCGGCGAACCGGCTCGGCGATCCAATCCCCGATACTGAACCGCTTCCGCCAAATGGGCGGTTTCGATCCGCTCCGCGCCGGCCAGGTCGGCGATGGTGCGAGCCACCTTGAGGATCCGGGTATAGGCCCGAGCCGAGAGGCCCAAGCGCTCCACTGCCCCGGCGAGGAGGCGGCGGCCCTCCGCCGTCAGGCCGCAGAACCTCCGCACATCGCGGCTCGAGAGGTGGGCGTTGGCGGTGACCGCCCGACGCTCCCGATAGCGGTCCAGCTGATGCGCCCGGGCGGCTTCGACCCGAGCCCGGATCGCCGCGCTCGATTCGGCGAGCCGATCGGTCGCCAGGTCCGACCAGGGGGTCGCCGGGACCGACACATGGAGGTCGATCCGATCGAGCAGCGGCCCCGACACGCGGGCCCGGTACCGCCGGACCGACTCGTCGCTGCAGCCGCAGGCGTGCCGGGTGTCGCCGCGAAAGCCGCAGGGACAGGGATTCATGGCCGCGATCAGCATGACCCGCGCGGGGTAGCGGACACTCAGGCGGGCCCGCGACACGGACACCGCGCCGTCCTCGAGAGGCTGGCGGAGGACCTCGAGCACGTGCCGGCGGAACTCGGGCAGCTCGTCCAGGAACAGCACCCCGTGATGGGCCAGGCTCACCTCGCCCGGTCGAGGAATGGCCCCACCGCCCGAGAGGCCGGCATCGCTCACGGTGTGGTGCGGCGCCCGGAACGGGCGGCGGCGCACCAAGCCCGCCCCGGACGCCAGGAGCCCCGCAACACTGTGGATCTTGGTCACTTCCAGCGCCTCGGCGACGGCCAGCGGCGGGAGGATGGACGGCACCCGCCGGGCGAGCATGGTCTTGCCGGCCCCGGGAGGTCCGATCAACAGGAGGTTGTGCCCGCCTGCCGCGGCCACCTCCAGGGCTCGCTTGGCGATCGTCTGTCCTTTGACGTCGGCGAAGTCAGGTGCGTCGGCCCGGTCGGCGCTCGGCGGATCGTCCGTTCCCGGCGTGGCGGCATCGAGGCGAGTCCGGCCGGCAAGATGCGCGATGACGTCGCCGAGCCGGGCGGCGCCCAGCACCTCGAGGCCGGACACGATGGCCGCCTCGGCCGCATTGCCCCAGGGGAGCACCAGCCACCGGGCGCCCAACGCCTTGGCGCCAGCCGCCATCGGCAGCGCACCCCGGAGGGCGCGGAGCTCGCCGTCCAGCCCAAGCTCGCCCACGAACACGCCGCCCTCGAGCGCTCCGACCGGGATCTGCCCACTTGCGGCCAGGACGCCGAGCGCGATCGGCAGATCGAACGCGGAGCCTTCTTTCCGCACGTCGGCCGGGGCCAGGTTGACGGTGATCCGCTTGAGGGGAAACTCGAAGCCGGCATTGACGAGCGCCGCCGCGACCCGTTCCCGGCTTTCGCGCACGGCGGCCTGCGGGAGGCCGACGGTGGTGAGCGACGGGAGCCCGGAGGCCAGGTCGACTTCCACGTCGACGGGATGGGCGTCGATCCCGAGGAGGGCCAAGGCCCGAACCCGTGCCAGCACGGCCGTACTCCGGAAGGGGTCAGGCCAAGCTAGGGCGGTGGCCGCGATCCTGGGGACCGGATCGCGGCAGCACGGCACGGAAAACCGCGAGCCGCGCGGCCGAGCAACGAATCAGGCGGCGTCGGGCTCCACGATCACGGCGGTCCCGTAGCAGAGCACTTCCGAGACGCCCTGCATCACCTCGGTCGCGTCGTAGCGGATCGCCACCACCGCGTTGCCGCCGTGCTGCTCCGCGTGCTGGAGCATCAGCTCGAAGGCCTCCGACCGGGTCCGCTCGCAGAGCTCGATGAAACGTTGGATCTTGCCGCCGCGGATGGTTTCGAGCGCCGCGAACATCGTCCCCACCACCGAGCGGGATCGGACCGTGATCCCGAGTACCACGCCCAGGGTCTCGACGATCCGGTAGCCGTCGAGGGTGAAGGCGGTGCTGGTCAGGTGGTGCTGGATCTTGTCCGGATTCTGGAGCTGGGGCATCGGAACTCAGCCAGGTGGGGGTCCGGTGGAATAGACCTGTGCCGACTACGTTGTTTCAAGTCCCGTCCGCTCCTAGATTCGCGGACCGGCTCGACTGAGAGGACGCCCGTGCCGTCGCTCGACCACGCCATCGTCTTCGTTCGCGAGCTCGACCGGGCCGCGCCGGCGTACCACCGGCTCGGGTTCGACCTCACGCCCCGCGGCGGCCACCCCTCGCTGGGCACCGCCAACCACACCATCGTCTTCGAGCGCGACTACCTGGAGCTCCTCTCGGTCGTCACCCCGGGACCGGGCAACGAGCGCTGGGCCCGGGGCCAGGCTCGGGGCGACGGGCTGGGCGGTATCGCCCTGGCCACCGACGACGCCCGGGCCTCGGCCGGCGCGCTCCGGGAACGAGGCGTCTCGGCGGGCTCGGCGGTCGACTTCGCCCGTCCGGTCGCCCGCCCCACCGGGCCGGCCGAGGCGCGGTTCACGATCGTCCCGCTCGGGGACGACGCCACGCCGGGCCTGCCGGCGTTCTTCTGTCAGCACCACACCCCCGAGCTGGTGTGGCTCCCGGCTCACCAACGGCACCCGAACACCGCGTTCGGGGTGGCGGGGCTGACCGTGGTCGATCCAGCGCTGGCCGCGAATGCCGCGGCCTGGGAGCGGCTGGTGGGACGGGCCCGGGTCCACCCCCGTGCCGGAGGGCTGACGGTAACCCTGGGTCGAACCCGTCTCTGGCTGGTGACGCCGACCTACGCGAGCGCCCGGCTCGGACATCGGGTGCCCGACCAGCTGGCCCCGATCGGGATCACCGTCGCGATCCGGAGCCTGGTAGCGGCCCAGCGGATCCTGTCGGCCCGCGGCGTCCCCTACGCCGCCTTCGGCCCGCGGTCGATCCTGGTCGGGCCGACCTGGGCGGCCGGGGTGTCCCTCGAGCTCCTGGAGGCGACCTGACATGCCATCGATCGAATCGAGGGCCGCCATCTTCCCCGCCCCGGACCGACCGGTCCAGGTGGAGCGGTATCCTCTGCCGGAGCTGGCACCGGGGAGCGCCCTGCTCGAGACCCTTTACTCCGAGGTCTGCGGCACCGACGTCCATCTCCACCACGGCCGTCTCTCGGGTGTGCCCTACCCGCTGATCCCGGGGCACGTGTCGGTCGGCCGGCTGGTGGCGATTCGAGGCCAGGTCACCAGCGTGGAAGGCGTGCCGCTCGAGGAAGGCGATGTCGTGACCTTCCTCGACGTCCACGAAACCTGCAATGCCTGCTACCAGTGCCTGGTCGCCAAGCAGACGACCCGGTGTCCGAGCCGGAAGGTCTACGGCATCACCTACGGCGCCCGGGACGGGCTCCTCGGCGGCTGGTCGGAGCGGATCTGGATGAAGCCGGGCGTCAAGATGATCCCGCTTCCGGCCGGCCTCGCCCCGCAGACCTTCATCGCCGGCGGCTGTGGGCTCACCACCGCGGTCCACGCCCTCGACCGGGCCGAGATCCGGCTGGAGCAGTCCGTCGCGGTACTGGGCGTCGGCCCAGTGGGCCAGTCATCCCTCGCGCTGGCCAAGCTCTCCGGGGCCGGAACCATCGTCGCGATCGGCGCGCCGGCATCCCGGCTCGACTTCGCCCGGCGGATGGGCGCCACCCACACGATCGGCCTGGACCGGCCCCACGAGGAGCGGTGGGCCGAGGTCCGGTCCCTCACCCAAGGCCGCGGCGTCGACGTGGTGATCGAGGCCGCCGGCCGCCCCCAGGCGGTGGCCCAGGCGCTCGACCTGGTGCGCGACGGCGGTCGGGTGGTGGTCGTGGGTCAGTACACCGATCACGGCAGCGTGGCGATCAATCCCCACACCCAGATCAACCGGAAGCACGTCGACCTGCGGGGCTGCTGGGGATCCGACTACTCCCACTTCCACCGGGCGGTCGGCCTGGCGGCGCGCCACCAGGACCAGGTTCCCTGGCGCGAGATGGTATCGGCGGAGTACGACCTGGACCGGGCCGGCGAGGCGCTGGCGGCGGTCGAGCGCCAGGAGGTGCTCAAGGCGCTGATCCGGCCCGGCGGTTGAACGGCCTGGGGCGACCGGTCAGTCCGCCCGCATCGCCTCCAGCGGCGCCACTCCCCCGGCGCGGACGGCGGGAACGACGCTGGCGATCAAGGTGGTGACCGCCACGACGACGACCCCACCGACGATGACGAGCGGATCCCGCCACGAGGTGTGGAACAGCATCGGCTCCAGCAGCCGGCCAAGCAGGAATGCCAGGCCGAGCCCGATGGCGACGCTGAGCGCCACGACTCGCTGTCCCTGCCCCACCACCGACCGGACGATGTCCCCCTGACTCGCGCCGAGGGCGGTCCGGATGCCGAATTCCCTGACCCGCTGGGCCACCGTGTAGGACAGCACGCTGTAGATCCCCACCAGCACGACCAGCAGCGCGACCGCGCCCATCACCCCGAACAAGGCGGCGCCGAGGCGCCACGGACGGACCAGCGGCTCCATCTGGTCGGACAAGAGATGCACGGAGGCGTAGGGCAGCCCCGGCCGGAGCGTCTGCATCAGTTGGCGGATCGGCTCGATCATCGCAGGCGCCGACCCAGCCACCCGGATGAAGAGATCACGATCGCCGGTGAGTCCGGTCGGCTGGGCGTGGGGGACGAAGTAGGCCATCGTCGGGGGCTCTTCCAGCGATTCGCTGTTCGCGTCCGCCACGACACCGACCACCTCGCGGCAGTCGGGGACGTCCTTCGTCACGATGATGCACTGGCCGATCGGATCGCGCCCCGGCCAGAGGGTGTGAGCCATCGTCTGGTTCACCACCACCACCCACTTCGAGCCCAAGCGGTCGTCGGGAGTGAAAGCTCGACCCCGGAGCCGGTCGATCCCCATGGTTCGGAAGTACTCCGGCGTCACCACCGAGACCCGAGGCCGACCGGAGCCGAGCCGGGGCAGACTGTCCCGGTCCGGCAACCGCACCTGCACGGTGTAGCGGCTCCGGAACGGATTGGTCGACCCCAGACTCACGCTCTCGATTCCCGGAACCTGTTGGAGGCGATGATAGGCCTCGTCGTAGAAGGCGATCCGCTGCTCCCGGTTCAGTCCGAGCACGGAGAGATCGACGTCGGCCACCAGCAGCCCCGATGGCCGAAAGCCCAGATCGAGGGTGGCGATCCGCTGCAGGCTCCGGGTAAAGAGCCCGGCGCCGAACAGGAGGACGAACGAGAGCACGCCCTGAACCCCGAGCAGGCCGTTGCGGAGCCGGGCGTGACGGTGGGCCACGCCCGCGCCCGCGCCGGCCGCCGTAAGCTCGCGGGCGACGTCCGGCCGCGTGGTCCGGAGGGCCGGGACCAGCCCGATGAGCGTCGCCGTCAGCAGCGCCAGTCCCGCGGTCAGGAGCAGGAGCCGGCCGTCGACCGGCGGGGTCACGAAGTCGATGTCGGGGAGGAGCCAGCGACGCACGACCAGGCCGCCCGCGACCGCCAGCGCCACACCCCCGACCGTCCCGAACAGGGTCAGTATCCCGCTCTCAAACAGCAGCGACCCCACCAGGCGGCGGCGCCCGACGCCGAGGGCCAACCGGACTGCGGTCTCCCGGCGGCGGGCCAGCCCGCGGGCCAGAAGCAGATTCGCCACGTTGGCGCAGGTGATCAGCAGCACGAGCACCGACACCGCGGCCAACAAGGCGGCCACCCGGGCGGCCCGCGACGCGTTCTCTCCCTGGCTGGCCAGGATCGACGGCAGCGACACCGCCCCGCGGTCGTTCTTCCGATCCGCCACGTCGGCGGTGTGGGCCCGATAGAGCACCGTGGCTTCGGCCGCCGCCTGCGCTCGGGTCACGCCGGGGGCCAGTCGACCCACGATCCGGAGCCATTGCCAATCCCACGTCTCCCGCCAACCGCCGCTGGTGCCGACGAATTCCTGCGCCCCGGTCTGGAACGGGAGCCACGCGTCGATCGCGTCGAGATCGACGCCGTTGAAGTGCGGCGGCGCCACGCCGATGACGGTGTAGGTGTGCCGGCCGAGCTCGAGAGTGCGACCCAACACCTCGCCGCGGCCGAAATCGCGATCCCAGAGCCGATCGCTGATCACCGCCACCGTCGATCCGCCGTCGAGCGGGTCCTCGGCCGCTCCGAAGAACCGCCCGAGCGCCGGGTGCACGCCGAGCAGCGGGAAGAAGGTCGGCGTGGCCGCCGCCACCGTGAGCTGGCGGGCGGTTTCACCGCGTCCCAGGCTTACGCTGCCGGGAAAGTACGCCGCCACCGTCGAGAGCGTGTGCGACTCGTCGGCCAGCATCCGATATTCGTACCAGGTCACCCCGGTGTTCGAGTAGCTGGTGCCGTTGTCGTCCGTCTCGGTCAGGACGTACCGGACCACCCGATTCGGATCGACGACGTGCGCCGGCGGACGGAAGAGCAGTTCGTCGACCAGTCCCACCATGGTCGTGTTGACCCCGATGCCGAGCGCCAGGGTGAGGGCCACGCCCACCACGAACGCCGGCGCCCGGGTCAAACTCCGGATCGACTGCCGAAGATCCTGAGCGACCCCAGCGAGCCGGTCACGCCGGCTCCGGCGCCGCGCGCCCCGCCGGCCCAGCCGGACCAACGCCGCCCGGTACGCCCCCCGATCGCCGAAGCGACGCTCGGCCAAGGCCCGGGCGGCCTCGCGGGAGAGCCCGCCCGCCATCAGCTCCTCGGCCTGCGCCTCGAAGTGGAACCGAAGCTCGGCATCCACGTCGTCCGCCGGCGACGGCGCCCGCCCGACCAGGCGGAACAGGCTTCGGAAACCCCGAATCGGCATCCTCACGCCCTCGCGTCGAGCACCCGGAAGACCGCGCCGGCGTAGACCGACCAGCGGGACCGTGAGGCCTTGAGCTCCCGGCGGCCCGCCTCCGTCAGCTGATAGAACTTGGCCCGCCGGTTGTTCTCGGTGACGCCCCAGTCGGCCTCCAGCAGCCCGCGCTGCTCCAGCCGGTGAAGGGCCGTGTAGAGGGCGCCGTCCTCGATGTTCAGGTCGTCCTCCGTGGTCGCCCTGATCCAGCTGGCCACCCCGTAGCCGTGACGCGGTCCCCAGGAGAGGGCCTTGAGGACGAGGATGTCGAGGGTGCCTTGGAGGAGGTCGAGCGCGGCGCGGGCCATGGAACTCCCCTGAAATGTTATACCTGAATATTTCAGGGTAATGGCCGGGCGTCAAGCCTGGGGTTCGGCCCCGTGGCGACACTCCTGGAGCGGCTGGGCACGCCAGTATCGAGCCAGATAGCCGACGTAGCTCGACCGCCATTCCAGCCCCACCGCATCGGCGTGCCGGCGAATCGCTTGATCGGCCCCGGGGAGGTTGTAGTACGGAATCGACGGCCAGAGGTGGTGGACCGCGTGATAGTTCATGTTGTTCGGGGCGACGAACCAGCGCTCGATCGGGTTGCTGAGGAAGGTGATCAGGCGATGCGAGTCGGCCCTCCGGTCGGATTCCGGATGGGAGTGCTCGGCGAACGATCGGAAGTTGTCCGCCAGATAGGTGAAGAGATAGAGCGGCAGGAGCCAGAGCACGGGGTAGGCCCACCACCCGATGACCAGCGTGAGACCGGTCGCCAGGCTCGCCTGGACCCCGAGGCCGACGACCACGTCGCGAGGCGAATACCCGTCCGACGATTCCTCGGCGGCTCGCTCGACGGGATGGTCATTGGGACGGAACACGTGGACCGCCGTCTTCACCAGGCCGACGAGGCCGGACAGGAATCCGACCAGCTCTCCATGCTCGGCCTTGCCGAAACAGGTGTGTTTGTGACGATCGGGGTCGGCGGCGGTCGCCAGATGTTGATGGTGACGGAGGTGGTTCCGGTTGTTGACGTGCGTGATCGCGCCGATCGGGCCTTGGCACAGCAGATCGTTCCACAGATCGTTCAGCCAGCGGCGCCGGAACAGCCGGCGGTGCATGCCGTCGTGACCGATGATGAAGAGCCCATAGTAGGCCGAGCCGATCGCCGGGATCGCGAGGGCAACGGCCCACCACTCGCGCCGCCAGGCAACCAGTGCCCACCCGGCCACGATCACGACCCACCCCTTGAGCGTGTCGAGCACGACCCGTCCGGGCCGGAGCTGGCTCAGCTCCCGAACTCGGTCAGGACTGAGAAGCACCTGCCGAAAGGCCCGGTACGGGTCACGCTCGGGATCGAGCGGACCGACCGGCACCGAGTCGGCCGGCGCCGAACGGGTTTCCAACGCGGGGGGCATGTGACCTCTCACGGGCAACTACCATGCCCCTCCCGTTCGTCTGCGGGACGGCGGCCGAGGACCAGCACGGCAGAGGTCCGGAAGTGCATGGCGGCACGAAGCTTGTCCCAGGCGGTGACCACGGCGAGGGGCCCCAGTGTCCCGACCGGGTCGAACCACTTGGCGAGCCGGGGCATCCGCAGGCGGTATCGCAAGGCATGATGCAGGGAGTAGAGCCAGAACGAATGACCGGTCTGATAGCGCACCCCGACCGGCTCGAGGCCCGATTCTCGGAGCAGCGTTTCGACCCCCTCGGTGGTGAACAGACTCCAGTGACGTGGGATGTGGTAGCCGCCCCAATAGGTTCGCCGGAACAGCCGAGCATCCAGGCTGTCGCGATTCGGGGTTTCCAGGGCCAAGAGGCCGCCCGGGGCGAGCCACCGCGCCAGCTTCTTGACCACGGCGAGAGGCCGGTCCACGTGCTCCACCACGTGGAACATAGTGATCAGGTCGATCGTCCTATCGCCGACGAGGGTGGCGTCCTCGACTCGGGCACACTCGACCCGATACCCGGCGCTCGCCAGCCCGTTCACGACGGTGGGATCGAGCTCCAGGCCGAACAGGCGGTCGCGGGGAACGCCGGTCCGCTCCATCGCTCGGAGGAAGCGACCGTCGCCACACCCGACGTCGAGGTAGCTGGTCGCCGGCCGCCCGAGCCGGGCCCGGATGGCCGCCAGCTTGCGATCGTCGAGCCAGCGCTTGGCCCGGACCGCGATCGGGTGGATCCGTCGGGCGTAGTCGTAGGCGTAGTAGGTCGGCGGGTAGATCGTGCCGAGCGCCGTGATCGCGGGCCGCGGGTCGAGCCACACGTGGTCGCAGTCGAGACAGCGGGCGAACGTCCACCGGTTGCGGCAGGTCAACAGCTCGTAGTCGAATCCCTCCGCGAAGGGCTCGCTCCGAACCGCGCCGCAGAGCGGACACTCGGGCACCGCCTCGACGGCGATTTCAGGGAGGTCGGCCCTCTCGAGCTCGGCCGGGATCGGAATGCTCATGGCGGAGGCGGATGCCACGGGGTGAGGCTGCCGTTCCCGGGGTCGAACCGATACGGCCGTCGGTCCGGAGCGAGCTCGAGCAGGCGCCGGTTGTCGGCCCCCCGATCCTCGACCACCCACACTCGGGTGTTCGCCGGGTCGGGGCTGTTCCTCGTGTAACTCTCGTAGGGCCGGTGGGACGGGCCGGTCGCCACGAAGATCACGGCCCGCCCGGGGATGCCGTCGATCGCCCGGGTCAGGTCGCTCTGGACCAGCCGGAGATCGATCTGCTGCTCATGGGCCCGGACCAGCCGATCGACGGTGCCGGGCACGGCCAATAGCAATCCCCCGATCAGGACTGTCTCGGAGGTTGGGCGGACCCGTCCGCCCATCCGGCGGAGGGGGGCGGCCGCCAGGTCGGCCAGGCGGACCACCCCGACCGCCGTCACCAGAGCGATCACCGGAAACCCCTCGAGGTAGTACACGGTCCAAAGCCAGCGGGCTGCGATCGACAGGTACCCCACAAAGAGAAGGGCGACGGCCAGCAGTGCCAGGCGAAGGGCCGGCGGCGCGACGACGGCGCCGATCACGAACGCGCCGAGCAGCCACCAGCGCCAGCCGCGCTCGCCGAAAAAGGTGACCCCGAGCCCCGCGAGCCGCCTGACCACGATCGCCCCGAGCCGGTCGAGGCGATGGGCCCGATGAAGGGGGAGCCATTGATCCCGGAACTTCCGGAGGGCCGGCGTCGGCGACCGGAGCGGCGGGGTCGTGTCCACGGTAAAGCCGGGCATGTTCCACGGAGCGTAGACGCGAGAATAGTAGCTGTATGGGGTCGGAAACAGACGGCCGGTCGTGGCCTCGCTCCACCACGGAAGCACCGCGAGCACCGGGACCGCCACCGCGATCCCGAGCGCGATCTGGCGCAGCCGTCCGGTCACCCGAGCCTGCCGGACGGCCCAGACACCAGGGACCACGACGAGGGCGAGCGCCGAGGCCGGCCGCACGAGAACGGCAATCGCCGCTAGCAGGGCGCAGAGGACGACGGTCGCGGTCCGGCCACTCTCCCGCCAGCGCCCCAGGAGGAGCCAAACCAGAAGCCAGACGAAGGTGGAGGAGACCTGCGACATGTAGCTCGGCTGCAGGTAAAGCACCGCGGGCGCGGTGAGCCACAGCAGCCAGCCGATCAGACCCACCCAGGGCGAGGCCACCCGGCGGCCGATGGCGACGACCAGGGCGCCGGAGATCGCGCTCAGCAGGATCGGGATCAAGGCCGGGAGTCCGAGCCAGACGCCAGGCACCATCAGGAGTGCGTGCCCCGGGGGATATTTGGGCACGAGCCGGGGTGTCACCAGCACGTGAAACTGCTCGAAGAACTCCGGCAGCGGGGGCCCGGGAACCGCCCAATGGCCCGTGGCGAGGATCTTCGCTTGCAGCAGGTAGGCCGCCTCGTCGTACACCCAGGGCTCCGGCCGGAGCGAACCCCAGAGCCACCACACGATCCCCGCCGTCACCAACGCGGCCACCCTCGGCGCCCCTCGGCTGGCCAGGAACCGCTCGCTTCCCCGGACGAGCCTCGTCACCGTCACCGCCTGACGCTCGTGTTCCCGAGCGACACCAGCCTCCGGGGGCCGGGGTCGTAGCGGTAGGCAGCGCGATCGGGCGCCCGATCGATCAGGCGCTGATCGTCGGCCCCTCGATCGTCCACCACCCAGACTCGCTCACGGTGGAGATCCGGGCTGTTGCGCACGAAACTGTCGTAGGGCGCGTCGGGCGGGCCACTGGCGACGAAGACGATCGCCCGGCCGGGAATCGAATCGATGGCGGCCTGGAGCGCCGCCTGGTCGGCCCGGGCATCGACCTGAGCGGCGCGGGCGTGCCGGAAGCGAGTCACCGTTCCCGGCAGGGCCGCGGCCAGGGCGGCCAGTACCGCCGCGCCGGTCCAGGCCCCTGGCGCGGGCCACCGTCGCGCCAGCGACGACCGCTCGACCCAGCCGAGCACCCACCAGCACCCCGTAGCGGACACCAAGGCCAGGACCGGAAACACCTCGAGGTAGTACACCGTCCAGAGCGGCCGGCCGGCCATCCAGAGGTACACGACGACGAGGGTGGCCGCGGACATGAGGCCGAAACGGAGCGGCGGCGACGCTCCGATCACGCCGATGAGGAACGCCACGGCGAGGAGCCACCGCCAGTGGCGGCCGCGGGGGCCGAACAGCGTGATGGCGACTCCCTCGAGGCGCTCCGCCAGGATCACCGGAAGCCGACCGAGGCGATGCGCCTCGTGGATGGGGAGAAAGCGGTCGCGGAACTTGGTAAGGGCGGGTGTTGGGCCCCGCACCGGCGGGCTCGTGTCGATGGTGAAGCCCGGCATGTTCCAGGGAGCGTAGACCCGGGAATATTCGCTGTAGGGCGTCGGTGCGACGCGGCCGCTCACGGCATGGCTCCACCACGGGGCCAGCGCCAGCACGGGAAGGGCCGCGGCCACCGCGAGCGCTACTTGCCGAACCCGCCGCTCCCGCCAGGCGACCCAGCCAATCCAAAGGCCCGCCGGCGCCAACAGCGCGATCGCCGTGACCGGACGGATCACGGCGGCCACGGCGGCCGCGATCGAGAACCCCACCAGGGTTCGCAGGCCCCTGGTGTCGCGCCAGCGAGCGAGCAGGGTCCACGCCACCACCCAACTTGCCGTCGAGGTCGTCTCCGCCATGAAGGTGGGACCGAACTGCATCACCTCGGGCGCGGTGATCCAGATGGCCCAGGCCAGCAGTCCAACCCACGCATTACCGAGCCGGCGGCCCACCGTGAACAGCAAGGCGCCGGTGAGACCGCCCGCGAGCAAGGGAACGAGCGCCGAAGCCCGCAGCCAGATGCCCGGGACCAACAGGAGGGCGTGGCCGGGCGGATATTTGGGAACCAGCTGAGGGGTCACGAACACGTGAAACTGCTCGAAGAATTCGGGCAAGGGTGGCCCGGGCACGGACCAGTGCAGTCCGGCGAAGATCCGGGCCTGCAGCAGATAGGCAGATTCGTCGTAGACCCAAGGCAGCGGATTGAGCCCACCCCAAAGCCAGAGGAAAAGCCCCACGGTCGCGAGGGCGATCACGACCGGGACGAGCCGGCCTTCGGGTCCGCCGCGGAGCCACCCGGCGCCGTCCCTCACTCGCCGGGGACCGCCCTGACCGACTTCCGCGCGAGCACCTCGTACTGACCGCCGAACGGCAGGCGGGCCAACGCCGGCTCGAATCCGCGAAGGAACCGAAGCACGCGGGGAAAGATGAAGAGGAAATCGACTCGAAGCAGCTCAAGACCGGCACCCGTGACTAGCGCCCTCAGGACGCCGGCCCGGAGCGGCATGGCATCCCGGTCGAACGCGACTCGCCGCATGATCCAGCGGGTGCCGGGATTGAGGGGGTTGTTTTCCCAGCAGGCAAAGACGCCACCCGGCCTGAGCCAGGCGACGACCTCACGAAGCAGGCTCGGTCGCTGCTCCGGTGGTACATGATGGAGCACGCCGTTCATAAAGACGAGGTCGAAGGACTCGTCCGGGGTGCACTGGGAGGGGAGCATGAACTCGGTCGCGGGCCCACCGTATTCGGCGCGGGCCCGGGCCAAGGATGCATCCGACGGATCCACGCCGACGACCCGCTCGGCCCCCAGAATCTCGTGAAGGAGAGGTGCCGATGTTCCCGTACCGCACCCCAGATCGAGAACCCGTCGGGGGGTTAGCCCGATGGTCGCCAGCCGGCCGGCCAGCCACGTCAGCCGCCGTCGGGCGTAGTAGCTCTTCCCTTCTCCGGTCAGGGCCAGCCCGCGCCGGAGATCCTCGTCGTAACTCGCGGCAAACGCGTCGAACTCGGCCTCGGCCATCGGCTACCGTCGGGCCAGGCCGACGATACTGAAGAAGAAGCTGGAGAGGATCGTCTGGACACCGAGGGCGGCCAGCGTCACCCCCGGGATGACGATCCGCATCACCTGAGCGTAGTCGAGCCGTCCGAAATCGGCGTCGATCCAGACCCCTACCGCCACCGCGAGGAAAGCAAAGCCGCCGATGGCGGCGACGAGCCCGAGCCCGATGCCACGCTCGAGGTTGAGGACCCGATACAGCCGCGCGAGCCGGGCATCCTCGGGCATCAAGCCTTCCACGGTAGCGAACACTCGGGTCAGGAGCCCGAAGAGAATCGATTGATAACCGAGGATCAGGCCCAAGCTGCCGAACAACAGGGTGTTCACGTCGAACGTGGCCCGGCCGATCGAGAGCCGGGGATAAGCAAGGACGTAACCGAACAACCCGAGGGTGACCAAGGTCAGGCCGGGCGCCAGGAACAGCCAGCGGGGGCTGAACAAGAGGTAGAAGCGAAGGTGCCGCCAGCCGTCGCGGAAGGTGCGGAGGTGGGACCGGTGCTCGACCCGGCCGTCGGGATAGAGGGTGATCGGCACCTCACCGATCCGCCCGCTCTTCAACGCCGCCTTGATCAGCATTTCGGACGCGAACTCCATCCCGGTGCACTGCTGGTTCAGCGTGAACCAGAAGTCGCGGCGAAAACCCCGCAGACCGCAGTGGATGTCGTGAATGGGAACCTTGAACCACCACCGCCCCAGCAGGGAGAACATCGGATTGCCCCACACCCGGTGCAGGAACCGCATCGCGTTGGGCCGGACCGTGCCCCCGCCGGACGGCAGACGACACCCCTGGACCAGATCGTCGCCGGCGCGGAGCCGTTCCAGGAACTTGGTGATTTCGGCGAAGTCGTAGCTCGCGTCGGCATCACCCATGATGATGTAGGTCCCCCGGGCGGCGTTGATGCCTCCGATCAACGCCGCACCGTAGCCCCGCTCGTCGACGCTGATGACCCGGACCCCCGCCCGGGCGGCGACGTCGGGCGAGGCGTCGCTGCTGCCGTTGTCCGCCACCACGATCTCGCCGGCAATCCCGGCTCCGGCGATCGTCTCCTGCGCCCGCGCGATGCACTGCGCCAGGGTATCGGCTTCGTTGAGACAGGGAATGACGACCGAGAGCTCGACCGGGCCGACATCGGCGGGAGGCGGCGTGAGCTCGCGCCAGCCGCGTCGTTCGACGCGCATAGATCTCCTTCGAGAGGCCGGACGAAGGGCGGGTCACCCCGTTGGCAAACCCGGAAGGAACATACCCACGCGCCCAGGCTGAGCCAACGAGGTCCGGGTCGGTCGAACGCGATCGGACCGAGGGAGGGACGGCGACGGTCGCTCAGTCCGCCTTGAGCGCGGTGAGCGGATCGACCGTGGTCGCCCGCCGGGCGGGAACCCAACAGGCCCCCGCCGCGACCGTCACCAACCCCAGCGCCACGCCGGCGAGCGTGACCGGATCGCTCGGGCTCACCTGGAAGAGCTGGCTGGCGAGCAGTCGGCCGGTGGCGAGCGACGCGACGACCCCGAAGACCACCCCGGTGCCCGCCAGAGCCAGACCCCGTCGGAGCACGAGACCGCGGACGCGGCCCGCGCCCGCTCCGAGGGCCAGTCGGATGCCGATCTCGCGGGTCTCCTGACTCACGGCGAACGTCATGACGCCGTAGATGCCGATCGCCGCCAGGGTGCCGGCCACGCAAGCGAACAGCACCAGCATCGCCATCAAGAACCGCGGTTGCGACGCCGAGTCGGCCATCAGGGCGCTCATCGGCTTCACCGCGAAGATCGGTTGCGCCGGGTCGAGACGGCGAAGCGCCGCCCGCACGCTGGCTTCGAGCCCCTGGACCTCGCCCTTGGCCTTCACGGCAAAGGTGAGCCTCGAACCCGGCATCTGCGCGAGGGCCACGTAGAACTGGGTCCGGCGGTCGTCCCGGGGCGTGTTCTGAATCACGTGGCGGGCCACGCCGACGACATCGTACCAGCTGACGCGGTCGTCACCGCCCAGGCCGATCCGTTTCCCGATCGGATCCTGGCCGGGCCAATAGCGCTCGGCCATGACGTCGTCGACCACCGCGACCCGGCGGGCTTCGGCGTCGTCACCGTTCTCGAAGCCGCGCCCCTTCACCAGCCGGATCCCGAGCGCCCGGAAGTAACCCGGCGTCACGATCCGGAAGTCGCCCCAGGGACTGGCCCCGGTGGGGCCCGGATCGAACCCCTCGACCCGGAAGCTCCGGGTCCAGTCGGCGCCGGTGCGCGGCATCGCAACGCTGCCGCCGACGGCCTCGGCCCCCGGCAGTGCCGCCAGCGACCGCTCGAACTCGGAGTAGAACGCGACCTGCTTGGGCCCCGTCGGATACGACGCCTCCGGCAGCTGGAGCCGGAAGGTGAGCACGTGCTGGCCGTCGAACCCCGGGTCGACCGCGAGCCAGCGCCGGAGACTCCGGACCATCAGCGCCGCGCCGATGAGGAGCACCAGCGACAGCGCCACCTGCGACACCACCAAGGCAGCCCGGACCCCGAAGCGACCGAGCCCGCCGCCGGTCGCCCGCCCAGCGTCCTTCATCAGGCCGTGCAGGTTCGCCCGGGCCGCGGACCAGGCGGGGCCGAGCCCGAACAGCAACGGCGTGCCGAGCGCCAGCAGCGCCCCGAACGCCACGACCGTCCCGTCGATCTGGACCAGCTCGAGCCGAGGCACGCTGGCCGGGCCGTGGGTCACCAGCAGGCGGATCGCCCCCCAGGCCACCAGCAACCCGCCCACGCCTCCGCTCACGGCCAGCACCAGGCTCTCCGTGAGCAGCTGCCGGGTAAGCCGGCCCCGCGACGCCCCCATCGAGGTGCGAATCGCCACCTCGCGAGCCCGCGTCGTCGCCCGGGCCAAGAGCAGATTCGCCACGTTCGCGCAGGCGATCAGGAACACGAACCCGACCGCCCCCAACAAGACGAGCAGAGGCGTCCGGGCGCTGCCGTAGAGCTCGTCCGAGAGCCGGTTGACCCAGAGCCCCCACTGCTCGTCCCGGAACGAGCCGCTCAACTGTCGGACCTCGCGAGCCACCCGGTCCAGGTCGGCCTGCGCCGCCTCCAAGCTGGTTCCTGGCGCGAGCCGGGCCACCAACCCCATGAACTCGCACCCCCAGCACTGGAGCTGGTCCGGCGTGAAGGTGATCGGCTTCCAGATCTCGGTCGGCTCGGCGCCGAACTCGACGCCCTGACCGGCGACTCCGACGACCTGGTACCCCTCGCCGTTCAAGACCAGGGTCTTGCCGACGATCGCGGGGTCGCCGCCCAGGCGCCGCCGCCAGAGCGAGGTGGACACCACCACCTCGTGGTCCGCGCCCGGCTCCGTCTCCGCCCGGGTGAAGCCACGCCCCAGCACCATCGGCGCCCGGAGCGTCGAAAAGTAGTCCTCGGCGACGGCCTGGCCCCGGAGCCGCACCGGCTCGTCACCGGTGGTGAAATTGGCGTCCCAGCCGGAGACCGCGGCCATGCCGGCGAAGGCGCGGGCCTCCTTCTGGTAATACCGGAAGCCGGCGGCGGATACCCCGGTGTGGAGCTGGACCTGGCCGGTATACTGATGGCCGATCAGGACCAGCTGGTCCGGCTGTTGAAAGGGGAGCGGCGTCAGCAGCACCCCCTTGACCACGCTGAAGAGCGCGATCGTGGCGCCGAGGCCGAGGGTGAGGGTGAGGATCGCGATCGTCGCGAACCCCGGGGCCTTCCGAAGTGCGCGGAGGGCGTAGCGGAGATCCGCGACGAAATCGCGGAGCATCAGCGGCTGGCCCGGGTCTGGATCCGGACGTCGCCCGAGAAGGATTCCACGTCGATCGACGCGGAACCGTCGCCCCAGCTGGCTTCGAAGCGCGACCGGTGGCGCCGCCCGTCCCGGGACGTCGGCAGGTCCGACACCAGGCGGCCGCTGAAGGTCGAGCCCCGAAGCCGGGCGTTCGGCTGCTCCGGCAAAGTCAGCTGAACGTCGCCGCTCAGGGTCTTGAAGTCATAGCTCCCCTCACGCTGGATCCGGCCGGTGTAGGTGACGTCCCCGCTCACGGTCTCGGCGCCCACATCCCGGGCGTCGACGTCGATCAGCTCGACGTCACCGCTGACCGAGGAGGCGTCGAGGCTGGCGCCCTGCACATCAGTGAGGCGGAGATTGCCCGAGACGGTCCCGAGGTCCAGCCGACCCCGCAGACCGCGACCGGTCACGTCGCCGGACACCGTCCGGACGTCGACGTCCAGCCCGGCCGGGAGCCGCACGGTGAACGACACCTCGGTGTCGTTTCGATTGTTGCCGCCCCAGTTGCCTTCGCGGCGGCAGGGGTCGCTCCGCCGGCTTCGCGTCGAACGCCGGGAACCCCGATCGTCGTCCCGATCGTCGCGGACCCGGTCGCCGTCATCCCGATCGCCGTCATCCCGATCGCGGCCAGCTCGGGAGCCGCTGTTCGGGTAGAAGACGCAGATCGCGACGCCGTCGTCCATCTCGACCGCCCTGATGTCGACGTCGTCCGGATCGCCGTGGCGGCCGGCGCGCTTCACGGCCGTCACCTCGAGGCTGCGGCCGTTGGCCGGCTCGATCCGCACGTCGCCGATGATGTTCCGGAGCGCGAAGTGGGCGCCGCTCGAGAGCTCGCGACGGAACGAGAAGTCGCGGGACTGAGCCCGACCGGGAACGACGCCGGCCGTCACGAGCGCCAGAGCGAGAGCGGTGGTGCGAATCATGGCAGGTCTCCGTTCGGCTGGCGGTCCCAGTCGTGGTCGTGGTGGTCTCGGTCTCGGTCTCGGTCTCGGTCGCGGTCGTCCTCGCGATCGGGGCGCCGGCGTCCCGGTTCGGACACCCGCGGTGGAGGCACGTCGCCGGGCCGGACCACGCGGATGTCGCCACTGAAGGTCTCGAGCTCGACCGACGCGCTCCCCGAGCCGATCCGGACCGTCTGGCGCCGGCGCGAGGTCCGCTCCGCCTCCACCGGGAAGCCGAACCGAAAGTCCCCGCTGGCCGTGGCGAGCGAGAGGGTGGCGCTGGTCCGCTCGGGGATGCCGATGGTGACGTCGCCGCTATGGGTCAGGAAGCTGTAGCTGCCCCGGTCGGCCATGCGCCCGGTGAAGAGGAGGCTGCCGCTCACCGACTGCACGTCGACCTGAGTGGCGTCGACGTCGCGGAGATCCACATCGCCGCTGATCGCCTCGACCCGGATGTCGCCCTGGAGGTCACGCCCGACGACGTCGTCGGAGGCGGTGTGAAGGTCGATCCGCCCCCGGGCACCGGACACGTCGATCCGCCCGTTGATGGTCGAGAGCGAAACCGACTCCGCTCCGCCGCGCACGGTGATGTCGCCCTCGATGGTCTCCACCTTGATCGGAGCCCGGGTCCCCTCGACGGTGACCTGGGCGTAGAGGCCCCCGAGGTCGAGCGCCATCCAGGTCGGCACCGTCAGCTGGTAATCGGCGGTCGTGGGAATGCCCATCCGGCCATGGGAGCGAATCTCGACGACCGCGCCGCTCACGGTCACCTCGATGTCGGTCCGGCGGGAGTGCTCCGCCTGGACCCGGACCGCGTTCCGGCCCCACGCGCGGACCTGGATATCGCCGCCTTGGTTCTTGACCCGCAGGCGATCGCCCTCGCGCACCGAGAACGTCGTATCGGTGTCGAAGCGTGGCTGTTGCGTCGGCATTGCCGCCGCCATCAGCATCGTCACCACGCCAAGCTGGATCATGAGGGTCCGTTCCTGCCGCTCGTCACGAGGTCGACTCGATGGCGCGGGTCGCCATTCGAAGGATCGCCAATTTCTGCTGCATGTGGGCCGCGATCTGACCGTTTAGATACGCGTTGGCCGGATCGCGTTGGACCGCCGCCCGGGCCTCCGTAATCGCATTGTCGATCGTCGCAAGACTCTCCTCGACCACCCGCACGGTGGCGGTGTCGAGGGAGGCCCGGCCCGCCGCCAGCACGGCTTCGAGATCGCGAACCGCGCGATCGTAGTCCGCGTTCGACGTGAGCATCACCGCCGGCCTCGGCCCGATGGTCGGCGGCTGGGTCGCCACCGCCGGGACGGCCGGACGCTCGGACGCCAGCCGGCGCGCCACGATCAATGCCGCGCCGGAACCGACCACGCCCATCACCAACCCAGCCGCGATCAGGTGCCGCCAGTCGAACCGTCGCGGCAGGGCCACCGCCCGAGCGCGCTCGATCTCGGCCTCGAGAGCCGGCCAGAGGTCCGTCGGCGGCGGTCGTCCCTCGAATCCGCGGGCGGTCGCCACTACCACCTTGAGCTGGTCTCGAACCGCCCGGCACTCGGGACAGGCAACCAGGTGCGACTCCAGGGCCCGGGCCGTTGCCGAGTCGAGCTCCCCGTCGAGGTACTGGGACAGCCGATCGGTCCATTCGGTGTGCATGACGCCTCCCCTCACGCCGTCAGCTGCTGCCGAAGCAGCATCCGGGCGCGATGCAACTGCGAGCGGGAGGTCCCGGCGTCGATACCGAGCATCCCCCCGATTTCCTCGTGCTTGAAGCCCTCGACGTCGTGGAGCACGAAGACCTCGCGCGCCCCGGCAGGCAGCTGGTCCACGGCCCGCTCCAACGCCACCTTGAGTCCCGGATCCGACGGCCGCGCCGCCCGAGTCTCCGCCAGGGTGGGATCGGCGACATGCCGGGCTCGATCGCGGCCCAGGTTCTGGCGACGGCGGAGCAGGAGGTTCACGGCAACGCGGTGCAGCCAGGTGGCGAACGCGCTCTGCCCCGCGAAGGTATCGATTTTCTGCCAGACGCGGATGAAGACGTCCTGGACGGCGTCGTCCACGTCCTCGACGCCGATCAGCCAACGGGCCAGCGATGCCACCCGTGCCACGTGGCGCCGGTAGAGCCGCTCGAAGGCCTCCGCGTCGCCCCGGCTCGCCAGGGCGACGTCACTCAGATCGGCGTCGGCGGCGCGCCGCGGCGCGATCGGTCGGGCCAAGGGAACACTCACGGTCTGAATCAACGGTCTATCCGGTTGTGATACCGGCATTTCGATCCCTCACGTACGTCAAACGTTGCAAGGCGTTTCGGGCCCCGCCGGGGCAGCTTGACCATGCGATATCTATGTGATATCATATGGATATCGACCAATCGGTGTCCAACCAGTGAGGATGCGATGATCAAAGAGCGCCCGCTCAAGCCTGCCCCCGGCCTCGTCGTGCTGCTGGCTGCCCTCGTGCTCCTGGGCCTATCGATCTGGTGGTTCGCGAAATCGGCCCAGACCGCCCAACCGGCCGGGGTCGCCCTATCGCTGGTCGGGATGGTGGCGGCCGCCCTGCTGCTCGCCGGGATCTTCGCGGTCTACCCCAACGAGTCGAAGGTTCTGACCCTCTTCGGGCGCTACGTGGGCACCGTGAAGGAGGCCGGCCTCTGGTTCGCCAACCCGTTCACGATCAAGAAAAAGATCTCGGTCCGGATTCGGAACTTCGAGACCGGCAAGCTCAAGGTGAACGACAACTCTTCCAATCCGATCGAGATCGGGGCGGTGGTGGTCTGGCAGGTGGTCGACACCGCCGAGGCCCTGTTCGAGGTGGATGACTACGACAACTTCGTGAAGATCCAGAGCGAGGCGGCGCTCCGGGTGCTGGCCCAGAGCTACGTGTATGACGCCCACGAGGAAGGGCAGATCTCACTTTCCGGCAATGCGGTCGACATTTCGCACCAGCTCATGGGCCAGGTGCAGGAGCGTCTCGCCAAGGCGGGCGTCCAGGTGCTCGAGGCCCGGATCAGCCACCTGGCCTACGCCGCCGAGATCGCCCACGCGATGCTCCAGCGCCAGCAGGCCAGCGCGATCATCGCGGCGCGACAGAAGATCGTCGAGGGCGCGGTCGGGATGGTCGAGAATGCACTGGAGATGCTTTCGCGGCGGGACATCGTCCACCTCGACGACGAGCGGCGGGCCGCGATGGTTTCCAACCTGCTGGTGGTGTTGTGCAGCGAACGGGGCACGCAGCCGATCGTGAACACCGGAACCCTCTACACGTGAGCGACCGGTGGCGCCCCGGAAGTCGGTGCTGATTCGGATCGACCCGGCGCTGCACGATGCCCTTCAGCGCTGGGCAGGCGCCGAGCTTCGGAGCCTCAACGGTCAGATCGAGTATCTCTTGCGACGGGCGGTCACCGACGCCGGCCGGTCGCCGCCGGCCGACGACCCGGCCGCGTCCGGTGAAGGAGGCTAGCGTGCAGCCCGCCTACGGTTCCCTGCTCTGCGCCGTGCTCGCGGCGGTCGGCCCGGTCCTCGGCCCGAGCCGGCCCCAGGCGGGTACGCCGGCTCGGGCCGCGACGGAGCGGTCCGGGCTGGAACCGGCGGAACCTCGGGGGTGGCCGGGATCGGCGGCTGGTGAGGCCGGCACCATTGGGTATCTTGCGGCAATCCCGTGGCCTGGAGGCGCCCGTGAGAATCCTTGCCCTGTTCGCCCTCGGAGCCCTGCTCTTGCCAGGTTCGCTCTGGGCTCAGAATCAGGATTCGGCGCCCGCGAAGAAGTTCAAGCGGCAGCCGAACGTGATCGTCCGTGCGGAGATCGCGAAGATCGTCAACGAGACCAACAACGCCTACGAGGTGGTTCAGCGGCTCCGGCCCCAGTTCCTGCGGGCCCGGGGCGCCACCTCGCTCGGAGGGACCGGCCGGACCACGCCCTATCCGCGGGTCCTGGTCGACGGCGTTCCGCGAGGTGAGCTGGACGCGCTCCGGCAGGTCCCGGTGCTGGCGATCGAGGAGATCAGCTACTTCAGCGCGACCGACGCGAGCATTCGTTTCGGGACCGGCTACGACGGCGGCGCGATTCTGGTCAAGACCCGAGCCCAATAGGTCCCCAGCGCTCGGCCGAGCGGGGCGATCTACTGTTGGGCGCCCGTCAAGCTGTCGTAGATCGTCCCGACCCAGTCGTCCGGCTTGATGAATCCGTGGCCCCACTCGGCGTCCCATCGGGCCGTCGGCTTGGCGGCGAGCACGGCCTCACGGGACTGCCCTCGATCCACCAGCCGCTTGACCGCGTCACGGGTCGCGACCAGCATGTCCCGGTAGGCCACCAGGTCGGCCTTGCCGCCGAGCTGGCCATGCCCCGGAATGATCCGGGTCTGATCGTCGACCAACCCCAAGGCCACCTTCACCGCCTCGATCATTCCGTCGACCGAGCCCCCGCTCGACAGATCCACGAAGGGATAGCCGCCGTTGAAGAACACGTCGCCGGTGTGGAGCACATTGGCACGGGTCCAACGCACCATGGCGTCGCCGTCGGTGTGGGCGCTGGGAACGTGGATCACGTGGATGTCGTCGCCGTTCAGGTGGAACGTCACCTGATCGTTGAAGGTGATGACCGGCAGGGCCGCCTTCGGCGACGGCGGCACCTTCTGATTGAACCGAGCCAGGAACTGCTCCACGCTCATTCGATGGCGGACGTTGTCGTGCGCCACGATCACGACGCCCGACGCGCCGAAGTGCTCGTTGCCACCGGTATGGTCGCCGTGCCAGTGCGTGTTCACCAGAAACTTGATCGGCTCGGGGCTGACGGCCCGAACCGCCGCCACGATCCGATCGGCCAACGGGGCGTACTGGTCGTCGACGAGGAAGACGGCGTCCTCGCCGGTGGAGACCCCGATGTTCCCGCCCTGCCCCATCAGCAGGTAAACTCCGCCCGCCACCGGCACGGTCCGGATCTTCACGGTGTCTTGCCCACCCTGCGCCGCGAGCGGCGCCGCTACGGTCAGGGTCAGGACGAGCGACACGAGGGGTCGGCGCATGCGATTCCTCCGGGCAACGACGAGGGTTGAGCTGCGGTAACGATCAGGCGGGATCGCGCCCGATCTGGGCCAGCAGGGCCGCGCCCCAGGCGAGGAGCGCGGGAAACGCCAGGGTGGCGCCGATCAGCGCCGCAGACGAGGCCGGCAGCAAGGCGGACAGGCGGTGCTCCAGGGCCCCGAACGCCGGGACGAGGGTGGCCCGGACCAGCAGGAGCCCCCACCCGAGGGCGGCCGCGGCCGGCACCACCATCACGGGGCGGAACCGCCGGGGAATGAGCCGGCCCAGAGCCAGTCCGAGCACGGGTACCACCCACCATCCCAACCAGAGGGTCCCGTACCCGAAGGCCGCGGCCGCGGCGAGCAGCCAAAGCACCAGCGCCATGGTCACCGTCCCGGGACGAAGTGCACGCGGCTCTCCAACCCGCCGGCCGGGAATTGGTCGGCCCGTCGGGCCGTGATCACGGTGTCGAGCCGCCCCGCGAGCCAGTCGGGGAGGCGGTCGAGATAGTGAGGGCTCGCCGGGTTACCGGATTGGCCGCCGGGGTAGGTGGCCCAGGCCCGGATCTCGGGACCCAGCTCCACCACCATGCGCCAGCTGGGGCCGGCCACCCCGCGCCCGCTCGAGGGGCTCAACGTACTGGGCCCGCCGTTGACCTCAAGGTTCAGGGCCGACAGCGCGGGCAGCCGGAGCAAATGGTAGATGTTGGCGTGGTGGGCCGTTCCCCAGCGCCACCCCGGTCCGTCACTCGGCCCGTGGTCCCGGATGGCGGCGGCCAGGCCGGCGGCCAGGGCGGAGTCGACGATCGCCTCCCGAGTCTCGATCACCCCGGCCGTTCGGCGGTCGTCCCACCACGGGTTGGTGGGCTGGTCGAGCAGCTCCAGCAGCACGGAGTCTTCCGGGGCGGGGGCGAGGGTAGGCGGAGTCGGCCGGGGCGGTCGGATCGGCCAGCTCGTCCCAGGTCCGGCGGACGAGCTCGCGCATCACCGCTTCGAACAGGACCGCCCGACGGTCGTCCCGGTCATAGCGGAGATCCCACGCCCCGAGGAGCCGTCGCGCCTCTCGAACCTGGTCCGGCGCCCCCACGAGGGCGGCCGAATCGAGGCCCTGACCCAGCAGATAGGGCAGGAACAGCTCGGCCCGAGCACTCCGAGCGTCGGTCTGGAAGCCGCGCATCTCGTCCGCGGTCACCGCCGAGTCGGCCCGAAGCAGCTCGTTGATCCGAAGGGCGCGCCAGGGACCGTACCAGTTGGCCCCGAGGTAGTGAGCATTCACCTCAGGGTCGACCGGCTGCTGGTTGGCCGACGAGAGAAACCCGCGGGCGGGGTTCAGGCTGAAGGGATAGAACTCGAGCGGCAGCATCCCGGTCCAGTCCGCGGCCGAGCTGGTGCCGTCCTGGATCAAATCCCCCCGCCCCGCCCCCGGGCGGATCGGATACCGACCGGTCGACCGGATCGCGATCGTTCCCCGCCGGTCGGCCACCAGCATGTTCTGGGCAGGCGCCTCGTAGGTCTTCATCGCCTCCAGGAACTCGGCCACACTCCGGGCTCGGTCGGCCGCAGTGAACTGGTCCTCGCTGGTGGCCCCGTCGTAGATCGTCCAGGCCATCGACATCCAGCTGGAGTCGACCTGGAGGAGGGGACCCCGATGGGTGAAGCGAAGCGTGTCGACGGCGAGGGTCTCGCCGGTGGGGCCACGGAACGCCTCGATCCGGAGGTCGAGCGGCCGCCAGGCACCGTCAAGGCGGTAGCGGGTCGGGGCGCGAGGGTCGTCGACGGCCTCGCGGTAGAAGTCGTTGACGTCGGACCCGGTGTTGGTGAACGACCAGGCGATGTCGCGGTTGAAGCCGATGATCACCCAGGGAGCGCCGGGTAAGGTCACCCCCTGGACGTCGAGCCGATCGCCGACGACCAGGTGCGCCTGATACCAGATCGACGGCAGGGTGAGCTCGAGATGGGGGTCCCCGGCGAGCAGGGCATGCCCGGACGCGCTCCGCGCGGGACTCACCGCCCAGTTGTTGCTGCCCAGGGCCATTCCGAACTCCCGGGGGGGCTCCACTCCGAAGGCGCGCCGGGCTACGGTCGCGACCTGCGCCAGGGTCCGGGTCGCGCTGTCGGCGGGACCCGGTCCCGGCACCGGTGCAAACGCTTTCCGAAGCCCGTCGACCGGATCGGGCTGGATGGGGTCCTGGAGCGGCGAGTTGACCGGGAACAGCGCCTCGGCCGCCGGCCACCCGACCCGGGCCGCGGCCTCCGCCTTGAGCAGGGACGGATCGTTGAACGCGAGGGTGAGGGCCATCCTGCGCGAGCAGATAGTACGTGTTCCGGACCTGCCAGCGCTCGGGTCGCGCGCCAATCAGGCGGTACTCGAGCGGCAGGTCACGGGCGTGGAGCCCGTCGATCCAGGCGTTGATGCCCTCGCCGTACGCGACCACCGACCGGTAGCCCGCCGAGGTCGTGTCCAGACCCGCCATGGTTCGCTCGACCAGCCGCGTGAAACCGAGGCGTCGTGCCTGTCTATCTGCCTCGAGCAGGCGGGGGCCGAGGAGCTCGCTCAAGCGGCCGGCGCCGGCCCGGGTCTGGAGGTCGAGCTGGAAGAGGCGGTCCCGAGCCACCAGATAGCCGAGGGCCCGGTAGGCGTCGAGCTCGGTGGCGGCGTAGATGTGCGGCACGCCCCGCCGATCCACCGCGACGTCCACCGGCTGCTCGAGCCCCGCGAGTCGAAGACTCCCGGAACGAAGCGGGGCCGCCGCGCGGGCGACCGCCCAGACCCCGTTGGCCGGATCGAGCAACGGTCCGAGCGGCGGCACGGCGCCGAGTCCCCGCGTGCCCAGCAGCAGGGTGGCGCCCAGAACGAGCAAGCCGACGACGAGGCGGACGAGGGTTCGAAACACGCGGGTTCGGGGTGCGGTGAGGGTCGGAGCGCGAGGGTCAAGGATTCCCGGCGGGAGCCCGGGTGTCAAGGATAGGGGGCAAAGAGGCTCCCAGTCTTGCCGCCGGCCGGTCCAAGCCGTAATTTGTATACAAAACTATTCCTCTCTGGGGCCCTCCAGACTGACCGAGACGCCCCGGCACACCGATTCCGTCACTCGAGAAACCGACTCATGGCCGATCGCTTGTCGATTGCCTCGCTCGCTGTCGCCCTGCTGGCCGCGGCCTGCCAGCCGCCCAGCCCTCCCCCTGGCGCGCCGTCCGACGACGGCCCCAACTACGACGTCATCATCAGTGGTGGCAGGGTCATCGACGGCACCGGCAACCCCTGGTACTACGGCGACCTTGGGATCCGAGGCCAACGCATCGCCCGGATCACGCCACCGGGAATGCTGGCCAACGCGCAGGCCGGCCGGCGCATCGACGCCACCGGCAAGATCGTGGCGCCGGGCTTCATCGACATCCAGGCGCAGTCGGTCCAGGCCTTCACGGTGGGGGACGGCCGGGTGGTCAGCAGCGTCACTCAAGGCATCACCACGGCCATCCTCGGCGAGGGCAGCACGCCGGCGCCGGTGAACGACCATCTCATGGCCGCCGCGGCCGGATACGACTCGGTATTCCGGAAAGCGATGGACACGTTCCGAGGCCAGCACGGGTTCAAGACCTGGCTCGAGACCATGGAGAAGCACGGCATGTCCCAGAACGCCGGCTCCTTCCTGGGCGCCGGCACGGTCCGGGTCTACGCCAAGGGTGAGATCGAAGGGCCCGCCACCCCGGCCGAGCTGGACACGATGCGCACCGTGGTCAAGAACGCGATGGAAGACGGGGCGTTCGGGCTGGCGTCGGCCCTGATCTATCCGCCCGACAGCTACGCCTCGACCGACGAACTGATCGAGGAAGCCAAGGCGATGTCGCCGCTCGGTGGCGTCTACATCACCCACATGCGCTCCGAAGCCGATCGACTCCTCGAAGCGATCGACGAAGCGCTCCGCATCGGGCGCGAGGGCGGGGTGCCGGTCGAGATCTATCACTTCAAGGCAGGGGGCCCCCGAAACTGGAACAAGATCCCGCTGGCCATCGCGAAGGTCGACTCGGCCCGGGCGGCCGGCCAGGACGTGGCGGCGGACATGTACCTCTATACCGCCGGCGGCACCTCCCTGGCGGCATGCACACCGCCCTGGGCCTCAGCCGACGGCAAACTGCTCGACCGCCTCAAGGATCCGGCGACCCGGGCCAAGATCAAGGCGGAGATGCTCAAGCCCCAGGCCAACTCGGAGGGGCTCTGCGAACTGATGGGCCCGGAGGGGGTCCAGGTCGTAGGTCTGACCGACCCGAGCCTGATGAAGTACGAGGGCCAGCGACTCTCACAGATCGCCAAGGCGATGGGCAAGCATTGGGCCGACGCGCTGTTCGATATCGTCCTGGCGGAGAAGGGACAGGTAGGGGCGATCTTCCACATGATGACCGAGGCCAATCTCCCGCTCCAGATGCAGCAGCCGTGGATGAAGTGGGGAACCGACGCCAACGGCATGGATCCGGACAGCGCGCTGGGACTCTTGGCTCACCCCCGGGCCTACGGGAACTACCCCCGGCTCCTGGGCCGCTACGTCCGCGAGCAGCATGTGCTCAGCTGGGAGGAGGCGATCCGGAAAGGCACCTCCGCGGTGGCCAACCGGCTCTCCATCCGCGATCGTGGCACTCTCCGTCCGGGCGCCTATGCCGACGTGATCGTGATCAACCCCGAGACGGTGATCGACAAGGCGACGTACGAAAAGCCGCACCAGTTGTCGGTCGGCATCGAGCAGGTGTTCGTCAACGGCACGGCCGTGGTCAGCGACAGCAAGCACACCGGCGCCAAACCGGGGCGGCTGGTACGGGGTCCGGCCTGGAGGGAGCCATGACCGCGCGCCGTCCCGGCGCGACCCGGAGCCGGGCTCGGAGCGACCGGCCCAAGCAGGTCTATGAGCAGTTGCGTCAGCTGATCGTGCACGGTCGGCTGGCGCCGGGCAGTCGGTTGGTCGAGACCGACATCGCCGCCCGGTTCAACGTCAGCCGAACGCCGGTGCGCGGCGCGCTGCAGCGGCTCCAGCAGGAGGGCTACATCGTCGACTCGCCCTCGATGCGGCAGAGCCGCCCCACGGTGGCGCCGCTCACGGGCGACGATGCCGAGGAGCTCTTCGACATCGTCGGCGAGCTGGAGGGCCTGGCGGCGCGACAGGCGGCCCGGCTGCCCGGGGTCCGGCGCCAGGCGCTGGTCAAGGAGCTCACCGCCATCAACAGCGACTTCCGCAAGACCGCCTCGTCAGGCCGGCCCGACCACAACCGGCTCTGGGACCTCGACGAGCGGTTCCACAAGCGCTACGTCGAGGTGGCGGCCGGCGCCCGGCTCAAGGGGCTCCACGATTCGGTCAAGCCGCAGGCCGAGCGGTACGAGCGCCTCTACGTCAGCTTCCTGGCCGGCGAGATCATGACCTCGGTCGAGGAGCACGACGAGATCATCGGCGCCATCGAGCGGGGCGACGGCGACGCGGCCATGGAGGCCGTCCAGCGCAACTGGCATAACGCGGCCGAACGACTCGGCCGGGTGATCGAGCGGGTCGGCGATCGGGGCAAGTGGTGAGCCCGATCCCGGCCCCCCTCCAGAGTTCCTGACCCTGCCAACCCTGTCCTCTTCGCCTTTCCGGCGTCCTCCCCTCACGCCCAGAGCCACATGAGCGACGATCTCAAGCGCACGCTGACCGCCAAGGACATCGCCGTTGTCACGATGGGCACGGTGATTGGATCGGGCATCTTCCTCACCCCGGGCGGCGTGATGGCCAGCTCCGGCAAGTTCGCCGGGATGGCGCTCACCGTCTGGATCATCGGGGGGCTGCTCACGCTCCTCGGCGCCTTGACCTACGCCGAGCTCGGCTGCATGAAGACCGGCGCGGGCGGGCTCTACGCCTACATCCGCGATGCCTTCGGCCCCCTGCCCGCCTTCCTCTACGGCTGGACCCTGTTCCTGGTCATCGCGAGCGGCAGCATGGCCGCGCTCGGAGTGGCGGCGGGCGACAACATGGCGGCGCTGATCCCGTTAGGCGCGGTCGGCAAGAAGGTCGTGGCCTTCGTGGTGATCGCCAGCCTGGCCGTCATCAACGTCCGAGGCACCCGGCAGAGCGCCAGCTTGCTGACGGTGGCCACGGTCCTCAAAGCCTTGGCCTTGGTGGTGCTGATCGTGGTGCTCCCGGTGGTGGGCCACGGATTTTCCGAAGTCACCGTGGCCTGGCCGCCCTCGTTCGACGGGACCGTCCTCACCGGCGGCCTGGCGGCGATGATCAGTGTCCTCTGGGCCTACGAAGGCTGGCAGTACGCCACCTTCGTCGGCGGCGAGGTCAAGGACCCGCAGCGGAACTTCCCCCGCGGATTGGTCCTGGGCACGCTCGCGATCGTGGTGATCTACGTCCTCGCCAACATCGGCTACATCGCCGGGCTGGGCCCGGACCGCCTGGCCGTGTCGACCACGGTGGCCTCGGACGCGGTCGGGGCCTCGTTCGGCCCGACCGCCGCCCGTCTGATCGCGATCCCGGTCCTCGTCTCGGTGATCAGCGCGGCCCACGGCCTCCTCCTCACCGCCTCGCGAGTGTTCTACGCCATGGCCCGGGACGGGGTGTTCTTCAAGGCCCTCGGCGAGGTCCACCCGACCCTCGGCACCCCCGCCAATTCGATTATCGCGGTCAGCGTCTGGGCCTTCCTGCTCGCCATGAGCGGGACCTTCAACACCCTGCTCACCTACGTGGTGTTCGTCGGCTGGATCTTCTACGGTCTGGGCGGCCTCTGCGTGATTGCCTACCGTCGGAAGGAGCCCGACACGCCCCGGCCCTTCAAGGTCCCCGGCTATCCGATCACTCCCATCCTTTTTGTCCTGTCTGCGGTCGCGATCGTGCTCAACACCGCGATCCAGACCCCGATTCGGGGCGCGATCGGCATTGGCGGAGCACTCCTCGGCGTACCCGTCTACTTCTTCTGGCGTCGCCCTGGCTGATCGCGTCTTTGGGTAGTCCGATCCGGCGACCGGGCCCTCTGGCTCGGTCGCCGGCTTCGTTGTACCTCTACAAGCCTCAGCCCCACAATCGTTTACATGGGCAATACCGGGTGAGATCAGGGGCTCGTTACGCCGGTGTTACCGTCGAGAAGCAAGCACCCGCTTGCATCGATTTTGAAGGGTCCTTATCCTTGCCGGTCCTATGGACGTCCGCGACCGAATCCTCCACGCCGCCGCCGAGCTCTACGCCGAGACCGGCTTTCGGGGCGCCACGACCCGCCGGATCGCGGAGCGTGCGGGGGTAAACGAAACCACGCTGTTCCGGCACTTCGGCTCGAAGACGCGGCTCCTCCACGAGGCCTTCAAGTGCGCCGGCTCGAGCGCGAATCTTTGCCAGCTCCCCGCCCGTCCTGAGAACCCGCGGGTCGAGCTGACCGAATGGGCCACCCTCAATCACCGCGAACTCTACGCCCGCCGGTCCCTGATCCGGACCGCGATGGGCGAGATCGAGGAGCACCCCGACCTGATGCCGCCGGAGCAGACCCCGACGGTCTGCGCGGGTCAGGAGTTGATCCGCTACCTCCGCGAGCTGAAGGCCGCCGGACGGATCCGCGACGACGTCCCCCTCGCCGCTGCGGTGACGATGTTCATGGGAACGCTGTTCGCCGACGCGATGAGCCGGGACGTGCTCTCGCAGATGTATTCCGACCCACCCGAAACCTCGGTGGAGCGTTACGTGGAACTGTTTGTCCGAGCTCTGGGCCTCGAGGAGGCGCCCCAGTGATCCGGCGACTGTGGACAGCCCTGCTGCTGGCGCTGGTCGCGGTCCCGACCCAGGCCCAAACCCCGGAATCGGCCCGACCGCTGTCGCTGGAGGAGGCGCTGGCGTTGGCCCATCCGGCCAGCGAGGCCGTCGCCCTGGCCCGGGTGGCCGTCGAACGGAGCCGCGGTCAGCTGATGCAGGCCCGAAGCGCCCTCTTCCCCCAGATCACGGGATCGGCGTCCTACACCCGGCAGATCAAGTCGCAGTTCGACAACGTGCTGAGCAGCTCGACGCCCGACACGAGCACCGTGACGGCACCCGCCTCGTGCGATGCCTTCACGCCCGATCCGAACACGCCGCTCGACCAACGGCTGGCGGCGCTCGAGCAGGCGGTCGAGTGCACCACGACGGTCAATCCCTTCGCCGGGTTCAGTCGGCTGCCCTTTGGCCGCAAGAACACCTACAACCTCGGCCTCTCGGGGTCGCAGGTCCTGTTCGACGGCGGACAGATCTTCGGCCGGATGAAGGCGGCCGACGCGGCCCGGAGGAGCGCCGAGATCGGCGTGACCTCGGCCGAGGCGAAGCTCATCCTCGACGTGGTCGAGGCGTACTACGACGCCGCCCTGACCAGCCGGCTCGCCACGATCTCCCAGGCCACCCTGAGTCAGGCCGACACGACCCTGCACCAGACCCAGCTCCGCGAGCAGGTGGGCAACGCCCCCGAGTTCGACGTGCTGCGAGCCCGGGTGGCCCGCGACAATCAGCGCACCCAGCTGATCCAGGCCGAGGCGCAGCGCGATCTGGCCGACGTCCGCCTCAAGCAGCTGCTCGACCTTCCGCTGGATCGGCCGCTCGCGCTGACGACCGAGCTGGGTGATACCTCGTTTGCCTCGACACCGACCCTGGCCGAAGCGGCGTCGGCCACGCCTGACACGGCAGCCACGGATCGCGCGGCGGTCCGGCAGGCCGGTGAGGCAATCCGGGCGCAGGAGGGTCTCGACGCCGCCTCCCGGGCCCAGCGCTTCCCGTCGATCTCACTGACCTCGCAATACAGCCGGATCGGGTATCCCTCCCGGGGCCTGCCGAGCTGGAACGAGTTCGTGACCGACTGGCGTCTCTCCCTCGGGGTGCAGGTGCCGATCTTCACCGGGGGCCGGATCAGCGGCGACCGGGTGGCCGCCAAGGCGGCGCTGGCCCAGGCCAGGCTCCAGCGGCAGCAGACGGCCAAGGCCGCCCAGCTCGACGCTCGGAACTCGCTGGCCCAGCTCCGGGCCGCCGAAGCGGCCTGGGTGGCGAGCGAGGGCACCGAGGCGCAGGCCAACCGGGCCTATCAGATCGCCGATCTCCGCTTCCGCGAGGGGATCTCCACCCAGACCGAGCTGCTCGACGCCCGGATCGCGCTCCAGCAGGCCCAGGTGAACCGGGCCCGGGCGGCCCGCGATCTCCAGGTCGCCCGGGTCAGGATGGCTCTCTTGCCCGATTTGCCGTTGGCCGGTGCCAGCAGCATGGCGACCGAGGCCGGCGCCTCGACCGCCCCCACCACCAGTACGACGGCCGCACCGCAACAGCCGGCGACCGGAGGCCAGACGTTCCCATGATCGCGACCCTCGATCCCCGACGGGCCCTCGCCCCTGCCCTCCTTCTCCTCGGCGCCATTTTGGCCGCCGGGTGCGGCGGCTCCGGCCAGGCCGAACAGGCCGACGCCGAACCGGCCCCGGTCTTGGTGGGCCCGGAAAACCTCTACCTGACGGTGACCGACACCCTCCGGACCGGTCCGATCGTCTCCGGCACCCTCACGCCCGAACGGGAAGCCACCGTTCGGGCGGAGCTCGGCGGCACCGTGGTCGGGGTCGAGGTCGAGGAGGGACAGCACGTCAACCGCGGCCAGCTCCTGGCCCGTCTCAGCGAAGATGCCGTCAAGGACGCCGCACTCTCCGCCCGCTCCGGCCTCCGGACGGCCGAGCAGGCGGCCCAGGTCGCCCACCGCAACGCCGAGCGGGCCGAGAAGCTGGCCCAGGCCGGCGCGATGGCCGATCGCGACCTGGAGCAGGCCCAGTGGACCGCCACCAACGCCGACGGCGCCGTGGCTGACGCCAAGGCCAGGCTCGCCGCGGCCGAGAAGCAGCTGCGCTACACCGAAATCCGGTCGCCGCTGACCGGGGTGGTGAGCGAGCGCCGGACCAACGCCGGCGACGTCGTTCAAGTCGGGAACCCACTCTTCACCGTGATCGACCCGTCCAGTCTCCGACTCGAGGCCCAGGTGCCGGTGTCGGCCCTGGAGAGCCTTCGGCCGGGAACGGCGGTGCCCTTCTCGGTGGACGGCTACGGCACCCGGTTCTTCGAGGGCAAGATCGTCCGGATCAATCCGGCGGTCGACCCGACCACCCGGCAGGTCCGGATCACGGTGTCCCTGCCCAATACGTCGGGGCGCCTCGCGGCCGGCCTCTTCGCCCAGGGCCGCGCGGCCTTGGAGTCGCGGGTCGGCGTGGTGGTGCCCGTCTCCGCCATCGACCGGCGGGGCCTTCGCCCGACCGTAACCCGGCTCGTCAACGGGACGGCCCAGCGGGTGGAGGTCGACACCGGGATCGAGGACGCCACCAGCGACCGGGTCGAGATCGTCTCGGGCATCGCCCCGGGCGACACCCTGATCATCGGCTCGGCCCGGACCATTCAGCCGGGCACCCGCATTCGCCCCGCCGCCGCCGCCGAGCAAGCCGGCGCCGGCCGCTGAGCCAGGAGAGGACGTCTCGTGGTTATTTCCGATTTCGCGATCAAGCGACCGGTCATCACCATCGTCGCGATGCTCTCGCTCGTGGCGTTCGGCGCCTTCGCGCTCCTCAAGCTCAAGACCGACGAGTTTCCCGACATCAACCCGCCGTTCGTGACCGTGGCGCTCATCTACCCGGGCGCGTCACCCGACGGGGTGGAGAAGGAAGTCATCAATCCGATCGAGGAAGCGATCGCCTCGATCTCCGGCGTCAAGAAGGTCAACAGCACCTCGGAGGACGGCTTCGGCCAGCTCCTGGTCGAGTTCCAGTTCGGCAAGCCGCTCCCGGAGGCCACCCAGGACATCCGCGACGCGATCTCCGGGATTCGGGGCGACCTACCCGAGGAGCTCAAGGAGCCGATCATCAAGAAGTTCAACGACACGGACCGGCCGATCGTGTCGCTGGCCCTGTCGTCGACCAAGCTCACGCCCGGGGAGCTCACCCGTCTCGCCGATCCCGGCATCACCCGCGAGCTCCGCTCGCTCGGCGGCGTGGCCGAGGTGACCGTCGCCGGAAAGCTCGAGCGGGAGCTCACGGTCGAGCTCCATCCCAAGGCCCTCCAGGCCGCCGGCATCAGCGTGGCCCAGGTGGTCCAGGCGCTCCAGCTCCAGAACCTGGCCAGCCCGGTCGGGCGAATCGAGACCAAGGAGGCCGAGCGTTCGATCCGCCTCAAGGGCCGCCCGGCGGCGCCCCGCGACTTCGACCAGATCGCGGTCGTCGAGCGGAACGGCCAGCCGATCCGCCTCGGTGACATCGCAACCGTCAAGGACGGGTTCGAGGAGCAGCGGACGCTGGCTCTCTACAACGGGGTCGAGTCGGTCGGGATCGACATCAAGAAGGCCCAGGGCTACAGCACCACGGACGTGAGCGATCGGATCCTGGCCCGGATCGACCAGGTCAAGACGACGCTCCCCGAGGGCACCAGCATCGCCGTCGTCCGGAACTCCGGCGAGCGAGTCCGCCGCTCGGTGTGGGAAGTCGAGAAGGCCCTGATCGAGGGCGCCCTGCTTACCGTGCTCGTGGTGTTCGTCTTCCTCAACTCGTGGCGGTCGACCGTCATCACCGGTCTGGCCCTGCCGGTGTCGGTGCTGGCCTCGTTCATCGCGGTGTGGGCCTTCGGGTTCACCCTCAACACGATGTCGCTGCTGGGCCTCTCGCTGGCCATCGGGGTGCTGATCGACGACGCCATCGTGGTCCGGGAAAACATCGTCCGACACGTGGAGATGGGGAAGGATCACGTGACGGCCGCCCACGAAGGGACCGACGAGATCGGGCTCGCCGTGGCCGCCACGACCTTCTCGATCCTGGCGGTCTTCATCCCGGTCGCGTTCCAGGGCGGGATGACCGAACAATGGATGCAGCCCTTCGCACTCACCATCGCCTGTTCGGTCGCGGTCTCGCTGCTGGTGTCGTTTTCGCTCGACCCGATGCTCTCCGCGTACTGGCCGGACCACCGGAAGCCGTTCCAGCAGCAGGGCTGGATCACCAAGCGGCTGACCGGGTTCAACCACTGGTTCATGCGGCAGGCGGAGCGCTACAAGCGGATCATCGCCTGGGCGCTCGACCACCGGCTGTCGATGGTGATCATCACGGCCGGCACCTTCGTCGCCGCCTTCATCCTCCCCGGCAAGGGACTGCTCGGCCTGCTCGGCGCCCTGGTCGGGATCGGGGTCATGGCCTGGGCCGCCGGCCCCCGGCGGGCCTGGTACGTCAAGGTGTTCGGCCTCGCGGGCGGCCTGGTGCTGGCGTTCGCCCTGGTCCGGATCGCGCCGACCTTCCGCAAGGTGGGTGTCGGGTTCTTTCCGATCGACGACCGCTCGGAGTTCTTCATCAAGGTGGAGACTCCGCCCGGCTCGAGCCTGCAGTTCACCCGGCAGAAGGCGGGCCAGGTGGAGGCCATCCTCCGCCGGCTCCCCGAGCTCCGCTACACCTACGTCACCCTCGGCGCCGGGCAATCGGGCGCGGTGGACGTAGCGAACTTCTACGTCCGGGTCACTCCCAAGACGGACCGCCCCGGCCGGAGCGTGGAGGTCATCGCCGAGGAGGTGCGGCACCAGACGTCGCAGCTGAGCGGCTTCACCACGTCGGTGTTCACCACCGACTTCGGTGGCGGACGGAAGCAGCTCGCCCTGAACGTCCAGGGCAACGACCCGGGCACACTCGCGGCGGTGGCCGACCAGATCAAGGGCGAGGTCGCCCAGGTCCCCAACGTCGTGGACCTGGGCCTCTCGACCAAGGGGCAGAAGCCCGAGCTGAACGTGGAGCTCAATCGCGGGCTCGCGGGCGCGCTGGGGGTGACCGTCGGTCAGGTCGCGCAGTCCCTCCGACCCGCCTTCGCCGGGATCGATGCCGGCGACTGGATCGACCCGAGCGGGGAGACCCGGGACGTCACCATCCGGCTCTCACCCCAGTACCGGGAGCACGTCACCGACCTGGCCGACCTCCCGCTCGTCGTGCCCGGCCCCAACGGCCCGACGACGCTCCCGCTCGGCCAGGTGGCCGACATCAGTCAGAGCCTCGGCCCGGCCGCCATCAACCACCTGAACCGCGAGGTGAACGTCGCGGTGGAGTGGAACGTTGCCGGCCGGTCCACGGGCGAAGTGTTTTCCGACGTCCAGGCCCGGATCGAGAAGCTGGGCTATCAGCTCGGCAAGCCCGGACCCGGCGGGGTCACGGTCAGCCAGGGTGGGGACCAGGAGTTCCAGGCGGAGTCGTTCCGGAGCATCTTCCTCTCGCTCGCGATCGCCGTGCTCCTGATGTACCTGGTGCTGGTAATGCAGTTCGGCTCGTTCATGGATCCGCTCGCGATCATGGCATCGCTCCCCCTCTCGCTGATCGGGGTGATGCTGGCGCTCTCGCTGGCGGGCTATACCATCAACATCATGAGCTTGATCGGCGTGATCCTGCTAATGGGCCTGGTGGCCAAGAATGCGATCCTCTTGATCGATTTCGCGAAGTGGGCCAGGGCCGATCGGGGCCTTTCCATTCGGGACGCCCTGATCGAGGCCGGCGGGATCCGGCTCCGCCCCATCATGATGACGACGGTGGCCCTGATTGCGGGCATGACACCGATCGCGCTGGGCACCGGGGAAGGATCGCAGTTCCGCTCCCCCCTCGGCGTGGCCGTCATCGGCGGCGTCATCACTTCGACGTTCCTCACCCTGCTGGTGATCCCGACCTTCTACGAGATCCTGTTCGAGCTCCGGGAGAAGGCGACCCGCTGGGTGAGGCGCCGCCGGGGCGCGAGCCAGCTCGAGCCAAGCCCGGCCTCCATGGCCAGGGAGAGCACCTCATGAGAGTACCGTCGCCCAAGGACTTCCCCGACCACCACGACGCCGAGCTGGTCCTCAAGGTCTACGAGCTTCGGCGGGAGGAGGTCCTCCGGGACGCCCGGCGGGTAATCAGCCGCGATTTCTGGCCCAAGGCCGCCTCCGACGTCACCGCCATCCTGAACAACGAGCACCCCCATAACGAGTCGTTCCGCCAAGTGGTGGACTATTGGGAGATGGTCTACGGTCTCGCCCGCCACGGGATCGTCCACGCCGACTACCTGGCGGATTCGAGCGGCGGCGAGGCCCTGATCCTGCTCGCCAAGCTGCATCCTTATCTAGACGAGATCCGCACCTCTACCGGGCCGCGATTCCTCCGCAATACGGAGTGGGTCGCGACCGAGACCGAGGCCGGCCGCGACATGTTCGGCCGACACCAGGCCAGGGTTGAGGAGCTGCGGCGCCAGCGCTGAGACGAGAGATGACTCCGCCAAAACGCAAGACCAACTACAAGGCCGCCTGGGTCGAAGCACGGGCCCTGATCTGGAAGCACCGCCGCCGGCTGGGCCTGGGCATGGCAATCATGCTCGTGAACCGCCTGGCCGGCCTGGTGCTGCCCGGCAGCTCCAAGTTCCTGATCGATCACGTGCTGATGCCGGTCTCGACCCCGAGCCCGGCGATGAGCCCGATGCTGAGCCGCCTCCTGCCGGCGGATCGACATGGCCAGCTGCTCGCCATCGCGGCGGCCGCGGTGGTCGCGACCCTGATCCAGGCTTCAACCTCGTTCGCCCTGACCCGGATGCTCGGCATCGCGGCTCAGCGCGCCATCACGGACATGCGCCGGGCCGTGATGGAGCACGTGGTGCGGCTACCCGTCCGGGCCTTCGATGCCACCCAGACCGGCACCCTGGTGAGCCGGATCATGAGCGACGCCGAGGGCATCCGAAACCTGGTCGGAACGGGCCTGGTCCAGATCACCGGCGGCCTGGTGACCGCGGTGATCGTGCTCGGCATCCTGTTCTTCCTGAACTGGCAGCTCACGGCGATCACCCTGGTCGTGCTCCTCCTCTTCGCCGGCGGGATGTCGGTCGCGTTCACCAAGCTGCGCCCCATCTTCCGGGAGCGGAGCAAGATCAACGCGGAGGTGACCGGTCGTCTGACCGAGACGCTGGGCGGGATCCGGGTGGTCAAGTCGTACGTGGCCGAGCGCCGCGAGGAGCTGGTCTTCGCCCGGGGCGTGCACCGGCTGTTCCGGAACGTGGCGACCACCATGACCGGCGTCTCGGCCGTGAGCGCCTTCTCGTCGGTGATCGTGGGCGCCATCGGAGCCCTGATGATCGTGGTGGGCGGAGGCCGGGTCCTGAGCGGGGCGATGACGGTCGGCGACTACTTCATGTACGTGCTCTTTACCGGCATGATCGCGGTTCCGCTCATCCAACTCGCCTCGATCGGCACCCAGGTCAGCGAGGCCTTCGCCGGATTGGACCGGATTCGCGACCTCCGGCAAACCGCGACCGAGGACGACGAGGATGTCGACCGCCGTCCCCTGCACACGGTCCGCGGCGAGATCGAGTTCCAGGACGTCTGGTTCGAGTACAACCCCGGCACGCCGGTCTTGCGGGGAATCTCGTTCAAGGCGCCGGCCGGCACCACGACCGCCCTGGTGGGATCGAGCGGCTCGGGGAAGAGCACCCTGATGAGCCTGGTCATGGCCTTCAACCGGCCTACCCAGGGCCGGCTCCTGCTCGACGGAACCGACCTGGCCACGCTCAAGCTGCGGGACTACCGGAGCCACCTGGGCATCGTCCTGCAGGACAACTTCCTGTTCGACGGAACCGTGGCGGACAACATCCGCTTCTCCCGGCCCGACGCCACGATGGAGGACGTGAAGCGAGTCAGCACGATCGCCCACAGCGACGAGTTCATCCAGGACTTCGAGAACGGGTACGACACCATCGTCGGCGAACGCGGAGTCCGGCTCTCGGGCGGTCAGCGCCAGCGGATCGCCATCGCCCGCGCCATCCTGGCCGACCCGTCCATCCTGCTGCTCGACGAAGCCACCTCGAGCCTCGACAGCGAGTCCGAAGCCCTGATCCAGGACGGCCTCAAGTCGCTCCGGGCCGGTCGGACCACGTTCGTGATCGCCCACCGGCTCAGCACCATCATGAGCGCGGACCAGATCCTGGTGATCGAAGAAGGTCAGGTCGTGGAGCGCGGCACCCACGCCGAGCTCCTCGCGGTCGACGGACGCTACCGGCAGCTGTACGAGAAGCAGTACCGGATCGAGCGCGACCGGTTCATCAACCCGGGGGAGGACTTCACCAGCCAGCCGGCTGATGAGGTCGCAAGTAGGGACTAGTGAATCGGGAGGAGGGAGTGGTGAGTGAGGGAGTGGTGAATCGGGAGGGAGTGGTGAATCGGGAGGGGGCGGTGAGCAGCCCCTCGGGGACGCGCACCCCCATTGCCCACTCCCTACTCCCTCCCTACTCCCTACTCACGATTCCCTACTCCCTATCACCAACGGGAGCGACCGCAGGCGGGTCCCGGTCGCCGCGAAGACCGCGTTGGCCACGGCGGGGGCGATCGGCGGGGTGCCGGGCTCGCCGGCGCCGCCCGGTGGCTGGTCGCTCGGCACCAAGTGTACGTCGACGACCGGCATCTCGTCGATCCGGAGGACCCGGTAGTCGTTGAAGTTCCCCTGCCGGACCCGGCCCTTCTCGATCGTGACGCCGCCGTGCAGGGCCGCCGAGAGGCCATAGGCGATGCCACCCTCCATCTGGGCCTTGACGATGTCGGGGTTCACCACCACCCCGCAGTCGATCGCGCAGGTCACCCGGTGCACCCGGATCGTCCCCTGCTCCACCGAGACCTCGGCCACCTGCGCGACGAAGCTCCCGAACGACTCGTGCACGGCCACGCCGCGGAACCGTCCCTTCGGCGGCTCCGTGCCCCATCCCGCCCGCTCGGCCGCCAGGTCGAGCACCGCGAGGTGGCGGGGTGCCACTCGAAGCAGCCACCGTCGGAACTCCACCGGGTCCTTGCCGCCGGAGTGGGCCATCTCGTCGATGAAACTCTCCACCGCGAAGGCCGTGTGGCTGTGCCCCACCGAGCGCCAGAACCCCACCGGAATCGGCAGCGTCGCCTCCGAGTACCGGACGTCCAGGTTCGGAATCGCATAGGGCAGGTCCGCCGCGCCCTCGATCGCGTTCGCGTCCACCCCGCCCTTGAGCGGCCCGGCGATCCGGGTGGCCCAGCGAGGCAGAAACCCGGGCATGAACTTCCGGATGATCGACTGACACGCGATGTGGTGCTGCCAGAGGACCGGGGTGCCGTCGGCCGCGAGCCCGCCGGTCATCACATGTCGGGCCGCCGGGCGATACCGGTCGTGACGGGTGTCGTCCTCACGGGTCCACTGCAGCCGCACCGGCGCCCCGACGGCCTTCGACACGGCCACCGCCTCGCCCACCATGTCGAGCTCGCTCCGCCGGCCGAACCCACCGCCCAGCATCGTCGTGTGCACCGTCACCCGGTCGGTCCCGACGCCGGCCACGCTCGCCGCCACGCCCCGCGCCCCACCCCCCGCGAAGTAGCTCGGCCCGGCCTGGAACTGGGTCGGCACCCACAGGGTGACGCCGTCCGAGCTCACATCGGCGGTACAGTTCATCGGCTCCATCGTGGCATGCGCCAAGTAGGGAACCTCGTAGACCGCCTCGATCCGGGTGGGCGGGTTGACGCCGCCAGGATCTCCGAGGCGCCGAGCCGACGCGCCGGCCTCGCCCGTGAGGGCCTCGAGCTCGGCCCGGATGGCGGCATCGTCGATGGTCGCGTCCGGTCCCTCGTTCCAGGTCACCTCGAGGGCCTTCCGCCCTTCCAGGGCGGCCCAGGTGTGCTCGGCCACCACCGCCACGCCGCTGTCGATCGGCACCACCTGCTTGACGCCGGGGACCGCCAGCGCCCGAGCCCCGTCGTAGCGGACGACCTTGCCCCCGAAGACGGGGCATCGCGCCACCACCGCAACCAACACCCCGGCCGGCCCGGCATCGGCCCCGAAACGGGCCCGACCGGTGACTTTGTCCGGAACGTCCAGTCGGGGCACCGGAGTGCCGATCAGGCGATAGGCCGTTCGGGGCTTGAGGGCAACCTGGTCCGGCACCGCGAGGGTGGCGGCCCGCGGGACCAAGGCTCCATACCCCGCCCGCCGCCCGGAGGCCTCGTGGACCACCTCGCCGGCCTCGGTCCGGCAGGCGGCGACCTCCACCCCCCACTCCAGCGCCGCGGCCGACAGGAGCATGGCGCGAGCCGCGGCCCCGGCCCGCCGGAGCGGCGTCCAGGCCGCCAGGATCGAGGTGCTCCCACCGGTGATCTGCGCCTTGAGCAGCGGGTTGTAGTAGGCCTCGTTGGCCGGGGCCGCCTCGAACCGCACCCGCTCCCAGTCCGCGTCGAGCTCCTCGGCCACGAGCATCGGGAGGGCCGTGCTCACCCCCTGCCCCATCTCCGCCCGGTCGACCATCACGGTCACCGTGCCCTGGTCGTCGATCCGGATCCAGGCATTGGGGGCGAAGCTCCCGGCGGGGCCCGCCGGCAGAGCCTCGGCACCGCAGCCGTCGAGCGACACCGCCAGCGTCAGGGCGGCCCCGGTGGCCGCGCTCACCTTGAGAAACTCGCGCCGCTCCATGACCGCCGACCCGCCCGCTACTTCCGGAGACCGGCGGTGTACGACAGGGGATCCGACAGGGCGAAGGTGTTCCGGTTGGCGGCCGCTTCCACCCGGGCCGAGTAGGCTGCCGACGCCGACGTGTCGGGAATCGCGATCTTGACCACGTCGCCGGCCACCAGATTGCCAGTAACCACGATCCGAGTCAGGTTGGTGCCCGCCGGTGCCGAGGCCACCTGATAGCCGTTGAGGGCCGTGACCGTGGTCACCGGTCCACCGGAGACGAGCAGCAGCAGGGCGCCGTCGTTCCCCACCGGCGACGAAAAGGCCAGCGTCAGATCGCCCGCCACCGGCTCGACCGGCATGGACTTGTTTCCGCAGGCGGCAAGCCCGACCGCGGCGGCCACCAAGAGCAGTCGGCGCATCATCTCACTGGCCCTTTCCGGCCGGGGCCGCCTTCAGTGCCCGCACCACGGCCTCCGGGACCGCCTGCCCGTTCCGCTTGAGGAGGGCCAGATAGTCGCCGACGTCGTACGATCCGTTCCGATTCCCCAGCCCGTCGAGGAAGGTCTTCTGCGCCGCCGAGAGCTTGGGGGTGCCGAGGATGTCGTCGGTGGCGTCGGACAAGGTGACGTCCACGAAGGCGACGAACGACGCCTCGAGCGTGTAGGCCCGGTTCATGGGCAAGGTGATCTCGGTCGCGATCGACGTCGTGTCGCCCCGCCAGCCCGCGAAGACGTCGCTCCCGCTCGGCGCGGCCGTGAGGGTAACCGGCGTCCCCGCCGGGAGGAACACCCCGGCCCCGAAGTCGCCGTTGACGCTGGCCGTCACCGTCCCGAGCCCGCCACCCGTTTCCGTCACCTTGAGGCGATGCTCGACCGCGAAGCTCGCCACCAGGGTGTCGGGGACCGGCCCGCTGGTGAGCGCCTGCTCCCGCGGCCCGCCGTTGCTCCAGTTCAGGAACGCGGCTCGGCTCACACCCGGCACCGTCTCCTGAACGCTGTCGACCCCGACCGTAAACGCCGTTCCCTCCGGCAGGGCGTCCGAGTACGTGGCCCAGGGCGCCCCGTCGAAGCGAATCAGGGCGCCCAGCGTGTTCGATCGCACCACGGTCAGGCCCCGCTGGAGGTAACGGAACCGCATCACCCCGCCGCCCAGGTCCGCGATCTGATCGATCACGAAGCCGTCGTACTCACTGTAGTGGGTCTTGGCGGCGGGGTTGGTGCGGAACCCGTACACCACCCGGCTCGAGTCGCCGGGCCACGTATCCCCGGCATCGCCCCGGTTCCGGGTCGTGGAGCTCGTGCTCCGCAGATTGTTGAGGCCGTCGGCCTGTTCCACCTCGACCCCTTGGATCGGACCGGTGTTGATGGTGTTGGACCCCTGCCCCTGGAGGATCCGGCCGTCGTCGATGTGCCAGATCAGGAGTCCCGGCACCTTCCGGCACTTGGACTTGCAGGGGGGCGTCCCGGTCGGCGACGCCGTGTTGTTGGGATCGAACATCGCCGAGTCGGAGTGGACTGCCTGCCGGTTCTCGATCAGGACGTACTCGTCAGGGCTGGGGCTCTGCGCCATGAACACCGTGTCGGTCAGCTGGCGCGGCCCGGTGGTGATCACCGAGGTCTGGGTCAGCGGCGCCACGGTGATCCATCCCAGCTGGCTCATCGACCAGGGATCGTACTGGGCTGGGCTGAATGCCTTGGCGTAGTTGCCGCTTCCCATGATTCCCCACTCTCCGATCCCCTCGGTGCCGGTCTGGGTGTCGTAGAGGTCGGGGAGGCCGAAGGCGTGGCCGGTCTCGTGAGCGATGGTGCCGATCGGCATGATCGGAGCCGTCATTCCCTGAGGGTGGTCGCAGCCGCTCGCTCCACCGACCTCGCTCTGGATGGTGTAGTTCTCCACCTTGATGAACTGTCCCGGGTGCCCCGCCCAAGGAGTCTTGGTCACGTACGGCGACCCGCCGTTCCAGACCGAGATCACCCACCGATGGGCCCAAATGCCTGGGGTGCCACAAGCGCCGTCGACCGTCGGCTGCAGAAAAGTCACGAAGTCGACGACCCCGTCGTCGTCACCCGAGTTCGGTTGGTGGTCGGGGCCGTCGTTGTCGAACTCAGCCCAGACCGTGTCGCCGCCGGGCCGATTGGTGATCGAATCCAGGGCGGCGATCAGCATGTTGCCGAAGCGCTTGCCGTTGTCGGGACAGGCCGTCCGACCCGGCAGGTTGAGCCCGTTGCAGTTCTGCTGGTAATACTCGGCCGTGCTGTCGGTCCGCACCGGATCGAACACCGTGCCGAACATCTGGATCAGTCCGTGCGACAGCTCCTCGTAGTACGTCTTGAGCGTGTAGGGGCGACCATACGGCGGTGCTGTCTGGAAGAGGACGTCCTGGAACTCCTGCTTGCTATAGGGCGCGGGGACGTCGGAGTACGCGAAAGGAATGACCGGGACGTTGAAGACCCCCGTCACCGCGGTGCCGTTCGCCCCCCCGGGTGCCGCGAGGGCGAACAGGGGCGGGGCGTTGAGCAGACCGAATCGTCCGGCCTTGAGCATGGCCTGTCGGGTGGCCCTGACCTGCCGTGCCTGCCGGCGCCAAGCCGCGTTCGGCCCCCAGTCGAGCCCCGGGACCTCGAACCGCCCTGGCTGGACCGTCTGGGCCCGCGCCGCCGGGACCAAGGGCCCTGCAAGGCCAGCCAGGATGGTCAACCCCAGGATCAGAAGCTGTCGCTGCATCGCTCCACACCGTAAGGGCCGGCCTCGAGCCGGCGCGTTATCCGACGGAATAACAATAATATCGGGACCGCCCCCTGACCCCGGCGGCCCGGCCGGAGGGAGTGCAAGGCGCCGCACTCTGGAACGTCACATACTTGTGTCACGAGCTAGGGGCCGTTAGCTTAACCTGTTATTCCGCAATGGGATCGAGTAGCATTTTGGCTACCCTTCCACCTTTGGGGCTCCGTGTCGACGCCGACGATCAATACCGACATCTCGTTGTTCGAGAAGTGCCGCAGGTACACCCGGGCCGACGAGGTCAAGGCGCAGGGGCTCTACCCCTATTTCAAGCCGATCTCCGAGTCCGAAGATACGGTGGTGGTGATCGAAGGACAGAAGCGGATCATGCTGGGGTCGAACAACTACCTCGGCCTGACCCACCACCCCAAGGTCCTCGAGGCCGCGACCCGGGCCCTGCACATCTACGGCTCGGGCTGCACTGGGAGCCGGTTCCTGAACGGCACCCTCGACCTGCACCTCCAGCTCGAAGAGGCGCTCGCCCGCGTTCCTCGGCAAGGAGGACTGCATCGTCTTCTCGACCGGCTACAACGCCAATCTGGGTCTGATCTCCGGCCTGGTGTCCAAGGGCGATGTCGTGTTCCTCGACAAGCTCGACCACGCCTCGATCGTCGACGGCGCCAAGATGAGCTATGGGAACACCGTCCGGTTCAATCACGGTGACCTCGCCGGGCTGGAGCGGAAGCTCGCCCAGTGCGCCGAGCCGGGCGGCCGGATGGTCATCGTCGACGGCGTGTATTCCATGGAAGGCGACATCGCCGACCTGCCCGGCCTGCTCAAGGTCTGCCGCCGCTACGGCGCCGCCCTCGCGGTCGACGACGCGCACTCGATCGGCGTCCTCGGTCCGAACGGCGACGGCACCGCCGCTCACTTCGGACTGACCGACGAGGTCGACATCGTCGCCGGCACGTTCTCCAAGTCGCTGGCCTCGATCGGCGGCTTCGTCGCGGCGTCGCGCCAGGTGATCAACTACCTCCGCCACCACAGTCGTCCCCTGATCTTTACCGCCGCCCTGCCACCCGGCCAACACGGCCGGGGTGCTCGCGGCGGTCGAAGTGATCCAGACCGAGCCCGAGCGGCGCGAAGCAGCTCTGGGTCAATACCCGCCGGCTGGCCGAAGGATTCCGGAACCTGGGCTTCGAGACCGGACCGTCCGAGACGCCGATCGTTCCGATCCTGATCGGTCCGCTCGACAAGACGCTGGTCATGTGGCGGAAGGTCTTCGACGCCGGGGTGTTCACCAACCCGGTGGTCCCGCCGGCGGTGGCGCCCTCCCAGTGCCGGCTTCGAACCAGCGTCATGGCCACCCACACGGCGGACCAGATCGACTATTGCCTCGAGACGGTGGGGCGGATCGGCCGCGAGCTGGGCGTCATCTGACCTCGGTTTCCGTTCCGCCCGGTCCGACCTCGGGCGACCTCGGCCGCTTCATCGATCTGCCGTTCCGATTGCACGCGCGGGACCCGAATTGGGTCCCGCCGTTGCGTCGAGACGTGAAGCTCCTCCTGAACCGAGCCAAGAACCCCTTCTTCGAGCACGCCGAAGCAGACTACTTCCTCGCCTGGCGGGATGGCCGGGTGGTGGGGCGAATCGCGGCCATCGCCAATCGCCTCCACAACGAGACCCACGACGATCGGGTCGGGTTCTTCGGCTTCCTCGAGTCGATCGACGACCCCGAGGTGCCCCAGGCCCTGCTCGATACGGCCGCTGCCTGGTGCCGCGAGCGGGGGTTCACCACGATCCGGGGGCCGGCGTCCTTCTCGGTGAACGACGAGTGCGGCCTCCTGGTCCAGGGCTTCGACCGCCCCAACACCATCATGATGCCCCACAACCCGGCCTACTACCCGCCCCTGCTGGAACAGGCGGGGCTCACGGGCGTCAAGGACCTGATCGCCTACGAAGGGGGTGCTCCCGACCATTACGTGATCCCGCCCGAGCGCATCAGCCGGGCGGTGGAGATCGGCCAGCGCCGCTACCGGGTGACCCTCCGTGCCATCCGGCTCCGGGACTTCACCGCCGAGGTGGAGCGGGTCAAGGATCTCTATAACCGTTGCTGGGAGAACAACTGGGGTGCGATCCCGATGACCGATCACGAGATCGAGCATCTCGCGCAGCAGTTCCGCCCGGTCGTGGTCCCCGAGCTGGTGCCCTTCGCCGAGATCGACGGCCAGCCGGTCGGGTTCGGGCTCACCCTGCCCGACTTCAACGAGGTCCTCAAGACCAATCGCCAGGGCCGGATGTTCCCGTCCGCGCTGAAGCTGCTCTGGGCCCTCAAGACCCGCCGGATGACCCGCGCCCGGATCCTCTTGCTGGGCGTGCTGCCCGAGCACCGCGGTAAGGGAATCGACGCGATGCTCTACCACTGGATCTGGACCAAGGCGGGGAAGCTCGGGATGACCTGGGGCGAGGCCGGGTGGATCCTGGAAGACAACTCCGCCATGAACGCCGGCCTGATCAAGATGGGCTTCCACCCCTACAAGACCTACCGGATGTACGAGCGCTCCGCATGAGGGTGCTCGTCACCGGCGGGACGGGGTTCGTCGGTGGCCACCTGATCGATGTCCTGCTGGCCCGGGGCCTCCACGTCACCGCCCTGGTCCGGTCCACCGAGAAAGCCCGTTCGCTGGCGGAGCGTGGCGTGGAGCTGGTGGTCGGCGATCTGCTCGATCTGCCGGCCCTCGACCGGGCCGCCGCGCGGCAGGACCTGGTCTTCCACGTTGCCGGCCTCATCGCGGCGCGGAGCGAGGCCGAGCTCCTCGAAGTGAACCGCGAGGGCACCCGGCGCCTGGTTCAGGCCGCCGAGGCCGCCGGTGTCGCGAGGCTGCTGTTCGTCTCCTCACTGGCGGCCGGCGGGCCCGCCAGCGACACGCCGCTCCGCGGTCCGGAGCCCCCGAACCCCGTCACCGGATACGGCCGGAGCAAGCTGGCCGGCGAGGACGTGGTGCGCGAGTCCGGACTGGCCTGGACGATCGTCCGGCCGCCGGTGGTCTACGGGCCGGGCGACAAGGAGATGCTCCGGGTCTTCAAAGCGGCGGCCTTCGGGTTCGCCCCCGTGTTCGGCGACGGCTCCCAGCGGCTGAGCCTCGTCTACGGACCCGACCTGGCCGCCGCCCTGGTCAGCGCAGGCCAGAGTGACGCCACCCGGGGTCGGGTCTACTATCCCGCCCACCCCGAGATCGTCACCAGCCGCTCGTTGGTGGAGACCGTCGGTCGGGCGGCCGGCCGCCGGGTGCGGGTCGTCGGCCTGCCCGAGCTCGTCGGGCGGGCGGCCCTGCGGGTGACCGACACGACCGCCCGTCTCCTGGGGCGGGCTACCGTCCTCAACTACGACAAGGCGAACGAGTTCTTCCAGCCGGCGTGGACCTGCGACCCCGCCCCCCTCACCGAGGCCACCGGCTGGGTCGCCACCCACGACCTCGCGCGGGGCGCGGAGGAGACGCTCGCCTGGTATCGGGCCCGGGGCTGGCTCTGAAGCCCCGACCCACCGAATGGCTCCTGGCCGGCTACGCCGGCGTGGTGATCGCGGTGTCGATCGTCAGGGCCGGGGAGAATCCCGCGATCTGGTGGGTCGCGCTGGGTCACCTGCTCCTGCTGGTGCTCTTGCTCTCGTTCCAAGCGCCCGACCTCGGCCGCTTCGGCCGGACCGCCCGGACCGTCGCGCCGATCGTGCTGCTGTTGGCCCTCTATGGCGCGCTCGACGTGATCAACGGATTCGGGAGCCGTCCCACCCACGACGCGATCATGCAGGGAGCCGAGCAGGCACTCTTCGGGATGCAGGTAAGCCACCGCTGGTGGCAGCTCGCCCCGAGCCGGCTGGCCTCGGCGATCGGCCACGCGGCCTACTTCGGCTACTACGTGATCGTCCCCTTCCCGATTGCGCTGTTCCTCCTCCGGCACGACCAGGCTTCCGCCCGACGGTCCGTGTTCACGATCATGACCGCGTTCGTGATCTGCTACCTCTGGTTCATCTTCTTCCCGGTCGCGGGGCCGTACTACGTGTTCCCCCGGCCGGCGGCCTGGTTCACGGCCAATCTCCCAGCCCGGCTGGTGTACGGAGTGCTGTCGGGGGGCAGCTCGTTCGGCGCGGCCTTTCCGTCGTCACACGTGGCTGGCACCTGGGCCGCCGTCGCGGCGACGGCTCGAGAGGCGCCGGGCTGGGGAGCGCTGCTCGCGCTCCCCGCCCTGCTGCTGACCGTGGGTGTGGTGTATTGCCAGATGCACTACGGCGTCGACGCCATCGCCGGCCTCGGCGTGGCGGCCGTGGCGATGGTCATTTCGACCCGGGTCGATCGAACCGCTCCAGCCAGCTGATCCCGTTGTCGTCCATCCGGCGGGCGTACACTCCTCGGGCGCCGACGGCCACGATCCGGTAGCCGGCCGGCAGCGTGACCCGGCGGACCAGTCCGCCGTCCGCGCCGATCACGTCGTAGAGGTCGGGGGCACCGGCGGCCACCGACCGCTCGACCCACACCAAGCCGTCGGGCCCGACCCGGATGCCTCCCGACACGAAGGGCGGCTTGCTATCGGGCCACTCGTCCGCGCTGAACGGATCCTCGTCAGGATTCCCTCCACCCCGCGACATGCTGATCGACATCCGGCCATTCCGATCCTCGGCCTGAACCCGAACACCGCTGGCCGCCAGATCCTCGAGGTACTCCTTCTTCTCCGCCTTCCCGATCCGGACCGGCTCGGCCGTGAGCGGCGGCCCACGGTGCAGTCGGCCAGCCGGATCCACCCAATCAACCCGGTACGCGGGCGCCCGGACGAGGGCCACCCGCCCGTCGGGCGCCACCGCCCATCCATCCTGCAACGGATAGGGCGGCGGACGCTGATTCACGGAGCGGGCATTGGGCCCGCCGGAGCTCGAGGTGATCACCGTCGGCAGTCGGATCGTGGCCACGGTGTCCTTTTTCCCGGTGGAGCGGTTCCAGCGAAGCACCGCGCCCGAGTCGGCGCCCGGCTGACCCCGGGCTGGAAGTAGATCCGCCCCATCCGATCGGTGGCGGACGGGATGATCAGGGTGAGGCCACCCGGTCCACCGGGACGGCCCTCCATGATCGGGGTCGACTCTCGGTACTTCCCGGCGGCATCGAAGATCGACAGCCGCGCGTTCCCCAGGTCGACCAGCAAGGTGGCACCATTGGGAAGGGCGAACAGCGCGTCCGGGCTCCGGTACTCCCCGGGCCCCTCGCCACTCCGCCCAATCGTATCCAGCGTCTGGGTCGCGAAGTCGGCCCGGATCAGAACGCCGTCGATCCCGTCCGAAACCTCGACCCGCCCGTCGGCGAGCTCCCGCAGGCCGGTGATGGAGCTGAATTCATGGGTGAGCTTTGCGGATGGTTTGAGGGGGACCGGGGTCTGGGACCAGAGCGGTCCAGGCAACGCGGCCGCGGCCATCAGGCCGATCAGGACGAGGCGCATCAAGGCTCCCGTGAGGTATGGGTACCGAGAGGATGCCCGGCTGGCCCGGGCCGTCGCGACCCTCCGAAAGCGCGAGGGCCCCGCCGAAGCGGGGCCCCCGAGCTTTCGCCTTACGCTCCCGAGGTCACGGAGCGATCGTCAGCTTCCCGTGCATCCCCATCGCCATGTGGGGCGTGCACGTGAAATGGTACTCCCCGTTCGGCAGGGTGGCCGGGAAGGTGACCGCGTAGGTCTCGTTCGGCTCGGTGAGGAGCGGCCCATTGAGCGGACCGAGCTTGTCGCCCGGCATCGCCGCGTCGAGGGCCTCGGCGGAACCGGCCGGAATGCTGTCGGCCCAGAACTGCACGTTGTGCGGGCCGCCGCTCACGTTGTGGAAGACCACCTTGTCGCCCGGCTTGATGGTGAAATCGTTGGGGACGAACTTGTAGGTGGTCCCCTCCAGCACCAGGTTTACGTCGTGAACCGCACCCGCAGCCGCCGCCGGCGCCGCCGCAGGCTCGGCGGCCGCCGGCTCGGCCGCCGGCTGAGCCTTCTCCCCACCACCGCACGCGGCCAGCATCAGGGCCGCCGCCCCCGCCATCAATCGCATCTGTCGCATCGCTACCTCAGCCTCCCAGAAGGTGGTTCCAATCGATCGAGTCGAACCCGGTATGTCCATCGTAGCGCGCCAGGGTCCCGGGGCGCGCAAGCTCTTGTGAAAAGGTTCACAAATATAGGACCCTCCCATCCAATCCTCTAGTGCCTAGCTTTCCGCCATGATTCCGCCCTGTACCCGGATGGGGGCCCAGTGCCACCGGCTCGCGGTCACCCTCCGGGTGGCCGAGCTCGACGATGGCCCGGCTTCCGCCGACGACGAAGCCACCTGGCTCCGCGGGCATACCGAGCACATCGCGTTCGGGAAGCTGTGGCGCGAGGGAGACCACCTCTACACCACGGCGCGGCTCCAGGTTCGCTGCAAGCACCTCGAGGGCGGGCCCGACGGCCGGTCCCGCTGCCGGGCCCATGGATTCGAGGCCCGCCTGCCCCCGCCAAGGCACCGGCCCGCCGCCCGCTACGAGGCCGGCACGTTCGTGGTGGTCGAGCGCGGCCGTGAGGTCGAGCGGGCGCTGGCCCCGAAGCCGCCCCCCAAGCGGGGCCTCCCGGTGTTCGACGGGGCAAACCCGTGCGCCGACGCCCCCTGCACCACGGCCAACCATCGCCGTGGGGCCGCCTGCTGCCGCGACCTCCAGCTGGAGATCATGTGCGGGCCGACCCACCATCGGCTGGAGGCACTGCTCCGGTCGCGCCAGTCACCCTACCTCTGCAAGGTCGAGCGCGAGGAGGAGGACTCGATCGGCGTGGAGATGATCTCCGCATGCAGCTATCTCGGCGGAGACGGCATCTCGTGTGTCCTTCACAACCGGGTCCGGGCCGACGGCCGGTCGGCCAAGCCGGGGCTCTGTTTCGACTGGCCGGACGGCGACGGGACGCTTCACCCCGGCTGTGTCTTTGCCCCTCAGCGTAAGCGTAAGAAACACAAGTGATTACAGAATCACGGCTAGATCGGGTCGGCCGGCGATGGGACCGAAAATCCGGCTCAAGCAGGACCGTAAGTCGTTGATGTGCAAGGCGGCCGCCCGAGACGCGTCCCCTCAGTTGTCTGCGAGACGCCGACCGCCGGAGGAACCGAATGACCGACGAGCTGGAGCGCCTCTACAAATCGACGTATTCCGCTGTGGTGCGCTTCCTGTACCGTAAGGTCTGGGACGCCGATCGGGCCGAAGACCTCGCGCAGGAGGTCTTCATCCGAGCCATGGCTCATAATCCTGAGAAGCCCCGGGCCTGGGTGTTCGCCGTGGCCGCCAATTTGGCGCGGGACGAGGCGAGGGCCGCGGTCAGGCGCAAGAAGCATCTGACGCTGCTCGCCAACGACCCGGTGCCGCTTTCGACCCCGAATACCGGGGCGCACGAGGCGGTGGAGGATCAGGAGCGCCGCGAGCAGGTAAACGAAGCGCTCGAGACCCTCTCCGCGCGCGATAAGGAAGTGTTGTTGTTGTGGGACGCCGGACTCAGCTACCCCGAAATCGCGGAGCAGACGGGCCTGGCTGTTGGAGCGATCGGGACCACCTTGGCGCGGGCTCGCAAGCGACTTCTTGAGGCTTATGACCGGATGGATTTCGGCCGACAACGCTCGGCACATTCCTGAGGACGAACTCCACGCGTACCTCGACCAGGCACTGAGCCGCTCTCAGTGCGTGGAGATCGAGTGTCACTTGGCGGAGTGCCACCGATGCGCCGTGGAGCGCGATCAGGTGGCTGCCGCTCGCGACCGGGTCACGGCGTTGCTCGCCGAGACGACGCCGCGGTCGGTCATTCTGCCACCGCCGCTGGAGCAACTCCGCGCTCGGGGCCGGGCCATCGCCGTCCACCGGCGCCAGGTCCGGACCCGATTGCTTCAGGGCACGCTGGTCGCGGCGAGTTTGATCGGCGCCATCGCGGCCGGTTGGCTGGCTCGGGGCGCCCTTCGCGCCTCGGCCGCCGCCGACCAGACGGACATGGCGGCCCAGACGGTCACGGAACCCGCGCAGCCAGCCGAGCGGACCTTGACCGCGGTCACCCCGATCCAGGTGGCCAGCGACAGCAACGCGCTCCGCGGCCAGGCATCACCCGCCCAGCAGCCGCCGGTGGTCCATGCCGACGCCGCGCCCGGCGTCCAACTCGCGGCCGCCCCGCCCCGCGATCCCCGAGTGACCGCCACCCCGGTCGCGGTACAAGTGACCTCCCTGAGCCCCGCCGACGACGAGCCCCCGGTCCCGTTCGAGGGACTCTGGCAATCGGTCGACTGGCAGGAGGCTCAGGCGCTCACCGGCGGGAACGTACCGTACGTCAACGGATTGACGGTCCTCGACGTCCAGATCCAACGCGCGTCCGATGACGAGCGACCGATCGTCGTCGTCTCGCAACAGCATCCGGCCGGTGGGGTGATTCGAACCATCGAGGGACCGTTCGAGCGGGTCGAGGCGCTGGTCGCGAAAGGCGCCGGTCGTCGCCTCAACAGCAGCGCGGCGAGCTTCACGCCTCCCGATTACCTCTCCGATGGGAAGGGCGGCACCAGGCGCGGTCTCCGGATCCTGGCCGTAACCGGCAGCTTCCCGGCCGATTCCCTCAACGCCTTGGCGCAACAGATCGATCTGCGCGACTGAGCCGGGCCTCTCGGGATAATAGAGATTAGTGAGTGGGGAGTCGTGACTAGGGAGGGAGTGGGGAGTCGTGAATAGGGGGTGGTGAGTCGGATCTTCCGATTCACCACCCCCTGGTCGTTGCCTCTACCCCCTCCGCCCCTTACTCCCTACCGCCCACTCACCCCCTAGTCACCAGTCACGAATCACCAGTCACTACCTTCACGCCTCCAGCTCCTTCGGGTGAGCATAGTCGCCGGCGCGCTCCTCGTGCTCGAGGTCGCCTTCGCCGTGGCTCATTTCCTTCGCCAGGGTGATCTCCGCCAGCCTGGGGCGAGATCATCGGATACCGCCGGGCAAAGAGGGCGTAGCAGGCCAGGAAGAGCCCGCCCAGGAGCAGGGTCGGTCCCAGCTCGGGCAGACCGAACACCGGGCCCGGCATCGGCGTCACGGTCGGCAGCACCAGGAGGTACCGCTCGATCCAGAGCGACACCAGGCTCACCGTCGCAAAGAGTCCCAGAGTAAGCGGCGTCTTCTTGGCGACCACGAACAAGAGACCCCAGAAGGGAATGACGAACATGCCGAGCAACACCCACCGGCCGATCGGCATCCATGGCCCCCAGAGCCGCGCGAAGACGAAGCCGGTCTCCTCGGGCATGTTCCCGTACCAGATCACCAGGAACTGCGACCACATCAGATAGGCCCAGAAGACCGTGAAGCCGAAGCAGAGCTTGCCGAGGTCGTGGCGCTGCTTGGAGCTCACCAGATCGGCGATCCCGAGATGGCGGCGCCCGTAGATCATCAGGAGCACCAGGAGCATGTGGGCGCCAAGGAACGCGCCCATGAAGAAGAAACCGCCCAGCAGATTCGAGTACCAGTGCGGCTGGAGCGCCATGATGCCGTCGAAGGCGACCATGGTGAAAACCAACGCGTAGACCGGGATGAAGAAGCCGGCCAGCCGGTTGATCTTGGCGTGTTGCGCCGCCCGGGCGGCGTCCGAGCCGTCGAACCCCCGGGTCAGCTGCTCGTACCGAGCCCGCCGGTCGTCCCCGACCGAACCGAGCGCCAGGTGCATGTCGGGCACCATGTCGGCCCGGATCAGCGCCCAGCCGATCCCGTAGAGCACCAGCAGGCCGACCAGCAGCCGACCGAACATGAAGCCGTGGCTGAGCCAGAGGGCCTTGCCCGGCGACAGGGTATGGAGCTGCTCGTGCATGGGTCCGAAGATCGGCTGGTAGCCAACGGTGAAGATGGCCACCAAGCCGAGGACGGAGACCACGGTGAAGAACAGGTTGGCCGCCGCCAGCCGAATGATCACCCCGGACCATTTGGCGTTGGCCAGCTTGTGGACCGCCACGAGCGCGAGACTGCCGCCCGAGAGACTGGTGAAGAAGAGCCAATTGACGTGGAACAGCTGCCAGGCCCGATCGGCATGCTCCCCGCCCATCAGGGCCCACCCGAAGAGCGCGGCCCCGACCACCGCCAGGACCACACCCAGCGAGAAGAACAGGTTGTAGCTCCCGGCGTTGCCGCGGGCGATGAGGCGCTGGCGAAGTTCGGCGGTGCTCATTGGGCCGCTCCCTGGGACGCCGGCGCGCGCCCCTGCAGCTTGCGGACGTAGTTCACGACCGCCCAGCGCTCGTCGAAGCGGAAGATCTTGTCCCCATACCGCGGCATGACGCCCCGTCCGTAGCGGATGATGCTGTAGAGATAGCCATCGCTGTAGGCCTTGGCCTTGTCGGTGAGGAGCGACAGTGCCCCCATCCGCTTGCCGACCAAGCCGTCACCGGCGCCGGTGTTGCCGTGACAGGCCGAGCAGAAGGTATGGAAAACGGTATCTCCCCGAGCGGCCAGGCGACCCGGCGGCAGCGGGTTGGTGAGGGCATTGGCCGCCAGCGTGTCGAAGGCATAGACCAGCATCGACACGTTTCCGGTGCCCCAATCCGGCTCGCCCCCGGTGATCGGCACGGTGCCCGGCACCGTGTTCCGGGGCACCGAGTCACTCTGGTAGGGTGAGACCCGGGGCGAGGTGACCATGAAGTCGAACCACGGGACGAGCTTCATCAGATCGTCCGGCGACGGGAGGGTGTTGTAGTACCAGTTACAGCCGGCCAATGACAGCAAGGCCAGCCCGGCGAGCCAGCGGGAAGGCTTACGCGCCATGGTCCGACACCTCCTCCGAGCCCACCTGCTCCAGGAACCGGTGAACGTCGGCGCGCTGATCGAGCCGGCAGGGCACGAAGATTCCGATCTGGTCGTCGCTGAAGGACGGCCGGAAGGGTCGGCCCCTGAGTGATTTGAGTGCCGAGAGGACGACGATGCCGAGCACCGTGAACATGGCACCATAGAGAATCGTGAGCTCGAAGGCGAGCACCACGTAGGGCGGGATGGCCGCGATGGCCTTACCGCCGACCAAGAGGGGCCAGTCGCGGGACATCCAGATCGTCATCCCAAAGCCGGCGCTGCAGCCAGTCAGGCCACCGACCAGGGTGAAGGCACGGACCCAGCTGATCGGCTGGTCGAGCGCCTCCTCGAGATGGTGATTCGGCGCGGCCGAGTAGACCGTCAGATCGCGGAACCCCTTGGACTTGAGTCCCTTGATCGCTTCGACGGCCGAGTCCTCGTAGACGAAGGACGCGAGCACGCCGGTTTCGGATTTGGCCATCAGTGCGCCCCCTTCCTGCGGCGCGGCATCGGAATCATCTCCTTGATCTCCTGGATCGCCACCACGGGGAAGGTCCGGGCGAACATCAGGAAGTACATCCCGAACCACCCGAACGACCCGATCAGAATGCCCCAGTCGGCCCAGGTCGGATTCAACTGACCCCAGGCGTACGGTACGAAATCGTTGGACAGCGACGAGGTGATGATCACGTAGCGCTCGAACCACATCCCGATGTTGATGAAGATCGAGATCACGAAGAGCGACGTGAGATTGGTCCGGATCTTCTTGAACCAGAGCAGCTGGGACACGAACGCGTTGCAGATGATCATCGACCAGCCGCCCCACCACTGCGGACCGAACGCCCGGCGGAAGAAGGCGGTTTGCTCGAAGGTGTTCCCGCTGTACCAGGAGACGAAGTATTCCATCCCGTAGGAGTAGAACAAGATCGATCCGGTGAGCAGCGTCAGCTTGGCCAGATTGTCGAAGTGGTAGTCAGTCAGGAGGTGCTCGATCTTGAGCACCTTCCGGAGCGGGATGATCAGGGTGAGCACCATCCCGATGCCCGAGTAGATCGCGCCGGCCACGAAGTAGGGCGCGAAGATGGTCCCGTGCCAGCCGGGCACGAGCCCCATGGCGAAATCCCAGGACACCACCGAGTGGACCGAGAGCACCAGGGGCGTGGCCAGCGCGGCCAGGTAGAGGTAGCCGCGGGTATAGTGGCGCCACTGGCTGTCGGCGCCGGTCCAGCCGATCGAGAGGGCGCCGTAGAGCTTCCGCCGCCATCCAGAGACCTTGTCACGGACCGCCGCGATGTCGGGCACCAACCCGACACAGAGGAACGTGGTCGAGACGGTGAGGTAGGTCCCGATGGCGAAGACGTCCCAGATCAGGGGCGACTTGAAGTTGGGCCAGAGGAACCGCTGGTTGGGATAGGGCAGCAGCCAGTAGAAGATCCACTGGCGCCCGATGTGGATGATCGGGAAGAGGCCGGCCGTCATGACCGCGAAGACCGTCATGGCCTCCGTCGACCGGTACACCGCCGTTCGCCAGGGCGATCGGAAAAGATAGAGGATCGCCGAGATCAATGTGCCGGCGTGACCGATGCCGACCCAGAAGACGAAGTTGGTGATGTACACCGACCAGAAGACCGGCGGGTTGTAGCCGGCGAGCCCCAAGCCGTCCTTGAGCAGCAGGACGAAGGTCACCGCGCCGACGAGGAGCATCCCGATCGCGGTGGCGAGAGCCAGGTAGTAGCCGCGGCTCGGGGTCTGGAGCGTTGCGACGACGTCCCGGGTGACCTCGGCGTGGGTCAGATTGGGGCGGGCCGGATCCTGGGCAATGGCGGTCATGGCTCAGGCCTCCGTCCGGTCGAGGACCTTGGCGAGATACGTCACCGCCGGTCGCACGTTGATCTCCTCGAGCACGTGATAGCCTCGGTGGTTCTTCATCGCCTTGTTCACCCGACTGGTCGGGTCCTTGACGTTGCCGAAGGTGATCGCCCCCGACGGACAGGCCTGGGCACAGGCCGTGATGACGTCGCCGTCCTGGAGCGGCCGATCCTCGAGGCGGGCGGTGTTCTGCGCCCCGCGGATCCGCTGGATACAGAAAGTGCACTTCTCCATGATCCCGCGGGCTCGGACCGTGACGTCCGGGTTGAGCTGCAGGTTCAGCGGCTCCTGGAACGCCCGTCGGGCGAAGGGATACCAGTTGAAGTAGCGGACCTTGTAGGGGCAGTTGTTGGCGCAGTACCGGGTGCCCACGCACCGATTGTAGACCTGGCCGTTCAGGCCGTCGGCGGTGTGATAGGCGGCGTAGACCGGGCAGACCGGTTCGCAGGGCGCGTTGTCGCACTGCTGGCACATGACCGGAATGACGCGAGCCGAGAACGGCTCGTCGCCCTCGCCGCCGTGGAAGTACCGCTCGACCCGCATCCAGCTGAGCTCGCGGCCCTTCAGAACGTCGGCCTCACCCACCCAGGGGATGTTGTTCTCGGCGTAGCACGCGGTGACGCAGGCCGAGCACCCGGTGCAGCGAGCCAGATCGACGACCAGGCCCCACTGGGGAAAGTCTTGGGCATAGGCCCCGAGCTTCCGGCCTTCGAGCTGCGACTCGCGGAAGCCGTGGAGCGCTTCGAGCTCCTTCTCGGTGTTGAGCTCGTGGATCTCGCCGCCCGCTTCGCGATAGGCCTGCTCGACGGTGAGGCCCTTGGTCGCCGCGGCAACGCTCATGGTCTCGGTGATGTGGCGGCCGAGCTCACGGGTGTTGCCCTCGGTCTTGGCCAGCTTCTTGTAGCCGCCGGTCTTGGTGACCTGCACCTTGGTGGCGACGTAGGGCAGGAAGCCGTTGCCGTCGGCGGCGCCGAGGACGTCGAGGGCGTTGGCGCCCCGTCCCTTGGCCCACTGGCCGTATTCGGTGTGGCCGAGGCCGAGCGGGGCCGACACCACGTCGGGCCGGAGCCCGGGGTAGACGTAGACCGGAGCCTCGAAGGCCCCGTGAGGCGACGTGACCCGGACGATCTCGCCCTCCCGGACGTCGAGCCGGGCGGCGGTCTCGGGATGGACCTCGACCCAGGAGCCCCAGGTGATCTTGGTGACCGGGTCGGGATTCTCGAGCAGCCAAGGACGATTGGCGCCTCGGCCGTCGTAGTACATCGAGGTGGCGGCGGGGACGAACACGAACTCGCCGTCGCCATCGAGGCTCGGGGCCGAGGCGTCGACGGTGGCCGCCCCCGAGGCGAGCCGGACCGGCTGGGCCGGCACCGCGTCGTAGACGCCGCCCTTCATCAGGGCCTGCCGCCAGAAGCCGATCGTATCGCTCACCCCGCGGGACCGGGCGAACGCCGCCCAGACCGACTTGAGGTGGGCTTCGTAGGAGGCCGCGTCGAGCCCGCCCAGGCCGGCTTTCTTGGCCACGGCGAGCAGCAGGTCACCGGTCGCCATGTTCTTGAAGACCGGCTCCATGACCGGCTGCATCAGGCCGTGCACGCCGGCCCGCGGGCGGGCGTCGTCCCAGCGCTCGAGCGAGTGGAGGTTAGGCAGGAGGAGGCTCGAGGCGGCGGCCGTCTCGTCCAGGAAGAGCGAGGTCGAGACGGCGAGCTTGACCTTGCCCATCGCATCCTTGAAGCCGCTGCTCGCCGGCAGGCTGAAGACCGGGTTGGCTTCGTGGACGATGAGCACGTCGATCTCGCCGGCGGCCAGGGCGCGCTGGAGATCGAGCATGGCGCCGTAGCCGTCGCCGCCGGCCAGGGCCGGGCCGAAGAGCACTGTCTGGCCGACGTTGCCGGCCACGTAGTTCAGGATGTTGACCGCGGCGCAGAGCTCGATCGCCTGGCGGTGCTGACCGGCCAGGCCACCCGCGACCGCGAGGGTCGGCTCGACCGTCGCGAACTCGTCGAACAGGCGCCGGACCCGCTCCGGAGTCAGGCCGGTGTCGGCGGCCACCCGGTCGACCGTGTAGGCCGCGAGCATCGGGCGCAGCATGCCGGCATCAGGCGGCAGCGAGGAGCGGGTATTGGCGACGGCGTTGGCCAACCCGAGCGCCAGCGACGCCTCCGAGCCCGGCTTCGGGCTGATCCACTCGTCGGCGTTCATGCCGGTCAGCGACATCCGAGGGCCGACGTAGACACTCTTGGCCATCGAGCCATCGAAGCCGTGCGACTGGGCGAAGCCCCGCTGATTCTCGATCGGGGCGAGCCAGGTCTCGAGGAAGTCGGCCCCGAACGACAGGATGTAGCGGGCCTTGGTGAAGTCGTGCGCCGGCAACTCACCGGTGCCGAACACCCGCTGGTTGGCCGCCCGGATCGCCTCGTGATCGAAGGCCTCGTAGCGGACCAGACGGCCGCCGGCGGCTTGGACGAACTGTCCGAGGAGGTCGTCGAAGCTGCCCCGCCCCGCCCCGCTCACCACCGCCACGCGTCCGGGTGCGGCCTTGATCGCGGCGGCTAAGCGATCGATCCCTTCGTCCCAGAGGATCTCGGCCATCTCGCCGGCGGCATTCCGGGCCATCGGGAAGCGGAGGCGATCCGGGTTGTAGAGTCCCTGGAGCGACGCCTCGCCCCGGGCGCACATCGTGCCCGCGTTGACCGGATGCTCGGGGTTGCCCTCGAGCTTGATGGCCCGGCCCTCGCGGGTCTTCACGTGAAGCCCGCAGCCGGTGGCGCACTCGGTACAGGTCGAGGCGTAGTAGGTCGGAATCCCGGGGACCTGGTCCTCCGACTGCACCAGGTAGGGAATCAGCTTTTGAACCTTGTCCGTCGAGCAGCCGGAGAGCGCCGCCGCCCCGGCCCCGGAAACCCCGAGGACCTTGAGGAAGCGGCGACGGTCGACGCGCGTTGGATCGTCACTCATGAGTGGTGTCCCTGCTCCGTGACGTGGTCGGTGAGGGGAGGGCGCGGGTCGACGCTCGCGTCCGTCGCGCCGGCGCCGGTCACCGTCAGTAATGGCATGCCGTGCAGTCCCGGTTGACCTTCCGCTCCAGGTGACACGAGATGCAGAAGCCCATGTTGTTGATGTTGTTCACCTTGAAGACCTGCGGCATCCGGGCCACGTCGCCGTGGCAGGTCTGGCACGCATTGGGGCCAAGCACCTTGATGTGACGCATGTGCGGGAAGTGGACGTGCTTGGCCAGGGTGTGCACCCGGGTCCACTGCACCGGCTCCTTCGCCGTCCATGCCTTCCGGAGCTTCCGGATCTCGGTGAGGTTGGCGCTGTCGGCGCTCCCCACGGCGAGATGGCATCCCATGCAGGTCTGCATCGACGGGATGCCCGGCTCGGTCGTGTACTCGACCGAGTAGTGACAGTACTGGCACTGGATCTTGTACTGGCCGGCGTGAATGTCGTGCCGGAAGAAGATCGGCTGGCGCGGCCCCTTGAGCGAGCCCGAGTCGGCGACCGTCAGCTTGGTCGCCGCCACCGAGTCGGGGACGGCCGTCGAGGTCTGCTGCTCTGCCACAGTCGCGCCGCTCAGCATTAGGACGGCTGCCCCAACCCCGACCAGGGTCACAACCGTGACGGCGAGAAGCTTTCGCATGCGTTGGGTCCCGCCAATCCTTGAGGTGGCTGGCAATATGTGAAATGTTTCACGATAACGGGAGAAACACCGCAAGTGCTGTCGCGCCAAGGCGCAACGGCCGACGGAATAATAAAGCTGAGCCCCGCTCTGACAAGGCGGCGCCCCCGCCGGCAAAGCAGAGCAAACTAGTCGGCATTCCCGGCCTCCTCGGCCGGCCCGCCCAGCCCCGACCCACCCGGCCGGGCCAGTTCCGGCGGCAGCTCGACGGCAACTCCCTGGCGGGTGAGAAAATGGACCGTCTCGAGCGCCATGGCCCGCAGCAGGCGCGCCTCGCGCCCATCCAGATCACTTCGGTAGAAGACCTCACGAAGCCCCCGCATGACGTTCTCGGCGTTCCGGGTCTTGAAGAAGTCGATCGACCAGAGGGCCCGGTGCCAGTCGTGGAACAGCCGGGCCAGGTCCTCGCCCCTGGCGGCGGCGGCCCGCCGGCGGGGCGGCTTGCGGGGGCGGTCGATCCCTTCTCTGGCGTTCCAGCTCTCGTAGCCCATGATGGCCACGGCCTGCGCCAGGTTGAGCGACCGATGCTCCGGGTTGGTGGCGATGCTGGCCAGGGCGTTGCACCGGTCGAGCTCGTCGTTGGTGAGGCCCTTGTCTTCCCGGCCGAACACGCAGGCCACCGGCCCCTCCTCGCTCCGCTCGGTGAGCAACGCGGCGGCCGGCCGGGGCCGGAGCAGGACGCGCTTGGCGCTCCGCTCCCGGGCGGTGAGCGCCACGGCGTAGACGCAGTCGGCCAAGGCGTCGTCGAGGGTGTCGAAGATCCGGACCCGCTCCACGACGTCGGCGGTGGAATGGGCAATCCCTTCGATGCGGTAGGGATCGAAGATGGCGGGTTTGACCAGGCGGAGCCAGGGAATCCGGAAGTTCTTCGCGATCCGGACCGCGCTGGCGATGTTCACGATGTCCTGGGGTTCCACCAGCACCAGGATCGGCGGCTCGCTCACCCGTCGGCCACGAAAGAGGTGTCGAGCCCCTTGGCCTTGAGCATGGCGGCGAAGCTGGCCTTGTCCACCGCCCGGAGCAGGGCCTCCTTGGGCTCGACCAGGTCGCGGGTGAGGAGATCGAGAAGGGAGTCGTTCAGCGTCATCATGCCGAGACGGCGGCTGGTCTGCATGATCGAGGGGATCTGGAAGGTCTTGCCCTCGCGGATCAGGTTCGAGAGCGCCGGGGTCGAGAGCAGGACCTCGTACGCGGCGACCCGTCCTCCACCCTTCCGCCGGCAGAGGGTTTGCGCCACCACGCCCCGGAGCGATTCGGCCAGCATGACCCGGATCTGGCTCTGCCGGTCGGCGGGGAACTGGTCGATGATCCGGTCCACGGTCGAGGCGGCGGTGGTGGTGTGCAGCGTGCCGAAGACGAGATGCCCGGTCTCGGCCGTCTCGATCGCGATCGCGATCGTCTCGAGGTCGCGCATCTCGCCGACCAGGATCACGTCGGGATCCTCGCGGAGGGCGGCCCGGAGCGCGGACTTGAACCCGTGGGTGTGGAGCCCGACCTGGCGCTGGGTCACCAGGCAGTTCCGGCTCGCGTGCACGAACTCGATCGGGTCCTCGATCGTGACGATGTGATCGGTCCGAGTTTGATTGACCAGGTCGACGAGGGCGGCCAGGGTGGTCGACTTGCCTGACCCGGTCGGCCCGGTCACCAGAACCAGGCCCTTGGTCAGCTGGCAGAGGGCCTGGACCTCGGGCGAGAGACCGAGCTCGTCGGCGGTCAGGATGGTGGCCGGGATGGCCCGGAACACGGCGATGGGGCCGAGTCGATCGCGGCCGGCGTTGCCGCGAAAGCGGGCGACATCCGGCATCTCGTGGGCGAAGTCGGCGTCGCCCTCCCGGCGCCAGCGGTCGAAGTCGCCGGGCGACATCAGGCTCCGGAGCATGAGCTCCACCTCTTCGGCCCCGAGAGGTGCCTCTTCGAGCGGCTCCAGGATTCCATCCTTCCGGAGGACGGGCGGGCTCCCACAGCGAAGGTGGAGATCGCTGGCGCCCTTCGCCACGATGCCGCGGAGCAGGGTCTCGACCCGCTCGCGGGGACCGGTCAAATCGGGCTCCGGCTCACGGGCCGCGACGTCCGAGCGGCGGACCGGGGGGAAGAGCGACCGGAGGGTGGCGCTCACGCTCCCGTTGGCCGGGGCCACCTGCACCTCGACCGCGCCGTCGGGCCCGTCGTAGGTGAAGGCCAGCTCGGGCTCCGCGCCGATCCGGTCGAGCATCGGCGGCGGGGCGATCTCGCGGAGGAGGCCAATCACCTGCTGCTCGCTCAGGGCGTCCCGGGTCATGGCCTTGACCAGCCCGTTCTTCTTGAGCGCGATCGGCTGGCCGGAGACCATACGGATTCCGTCGGCCGCCTGCTGCTTCATGACGGAGAGAAAGCGATCAAGTCGCGGCATGCGGTACCTGGGCGAGCGGACTGGCCGCCCGGATGTGGCGCTTGTTGAGCAGGAGCACGGCCTCGGGCGCGGCCATCGCGAAGAAGCCGGGCACGATGTTGAGAAAATCGAGCATCCGGGGCCGGTCGGGCGGGAGCTCGATCGCGACCAGGCCCTCGCACACGGTCCCGTCGGTCAGCTCGATCTCGAGGTTGAGCCGGCGGGCGGCCGATTCGCGGTCCGGGTCGTCGATGGTCGGCTGCGGCGGAAGGCGGACGTAGAGCACCTGCGACTTGGCAAGAAACACCGGCTGCTCGCCGTCGAGCATCACGGCGAAGAACTCCTCCTGCCGATTGAGGAGGTCCACCGGCGACTCCGGCCCGGAGTGCGTCTCCGCCACCAGCTGGAGATAGATGTCGCCGGTGATGAGCCGCCGGCCGGAGAGCAGGATCTCGGCGCGCAGGCGCCGGGTATCCACCCAGCCGCCGCTCATCCGCGAATCTCCACCCCGGCCTTGGTCTCGGCCAGCCGAATCGCCTCGAGGTAGTCGCCGCCTTCGCCGAGCTCCGAGCGGACCCGCCCGAGAATCTCCTTGACCCGGTCCAACACGGGGGCCTCGAGTCCCAGCTGGCCGATCAGCTCCATCGCGATGCCCACGTCCTTGTCCATCAGGGCCAGACGGAAGGTGTTGGGCCAGGTCCCGGTGAGGACCCGCTCCGGGACCAGCTTCTCGCTGACGAAGGAGCGACCACTGGAGGCGTTGATCACCTCGAGGCCCCGCCGGGGTTCGACGCCGGCCTTGACCATCGCGGTGAGCCCCTCGGCGAGACTCAGGATGTTCGACGCGAGGAGGGCTTGGTTCACGGCCTTGATCGTGTCGCCGGCCCCGACGTCGCCCACCCGGACGATCAGCTTGCCGAAGGTCTCGAGCAAGGGACGAGCTCGCTCGAACACAGCGGGCTCGGCTCCGACCATCACGGTCAGGACCCCGGCCTCGGCGCCGTTGGTCCCGCCGCTCACGGGACAGTCGGCGAAGGCCACTCCGTTGGCGGCGAGCCGGGCGGCGATGGCGCGAGAGGTGGCCGGATCACCGGAGGTGCAGTCGAGGAAGAGCGACCCTCGCTTGAGGGCCGCCTCGGTGCCACCGCTCGCCAGGACGGCCTCCACGTCGCGCGAGGTGGAGAGGCAGGCCATGACGACGTCGGCGTCGCGAACGGCGTCCGCCGGCGAGGCGGCAGCCTGGGCGGCGACCGAGCCGACGAACTCGGTGGTGACCGACCCGGTCCGGTTCCAGACGGTCAGCGGATAGCGGGCGGCGACCCGGGCGGCCATCGGTCGCCCGATGGCGCCGAGGCCGAGAAAGGCGACCCGCGGAGGGGGCGTCATCCTTCGCTCCCTTGCCGGGCGCCGAGCTCCTTGTCGACCATGTAGAGACCGGAGCTGTTGTCACCGATCATCCGGAGGGTCTCGACGATTTCGTTGCTGGTTTTCTCTTCCTCGACCTGCTCGGTGATGAACCACTGGAGCATCGCCTGGCTGGCGTAGTCCTTCTCGGTGGCAGCGAGCTCGTAGAGGGTGTGGATGCCGGACGAGACCCTGGCCTCGTGATCCCGGGCGTGCTCGAAGACGCCGAGGGGCGAGGGATAGTCGGGCGGCGGGCGGTCGATCGCCTCGAGGGTGACCCGCCCGCCCCGATCCTCGACGAAATCGAAGATCCGCATGGCGTGCTTCGCCTCCTCCAGCCCCTGCATCCGCATCCAGCGGGCGAAGCCGTTGAGGTTCTTTTCGGCGAAATAGGCGGCCATCGACAGATACAGGTAGGAAGCGCCGAACTCCTTCTGGATCTGCTCGTTCAAGGCCCGCTGCATGCTGGCGCTGATGCGCATCGACCACGCCTCCGGAGGCGAAATTCGGATGGTGGAGAGGGGTCGCCGGCCTCGGCGACTGGCGATTCCGGCGTAATATAGGCGCCGGTGGACTTGATCCGGTATCGGCGCGATCTTAGACGCCCTTCGACCCGCGGACCGATCGCCGAGCCGTGACCCGATTCCGCCGCTCTTTCGGCCAGACCACACCGGCCTTCGCGATCCTCAGCGCCCTGCTGGTGCTGTTCATCGTCGGGCCGGTGGTCCGGTTGCTGCTCTTCTCGCCCCAGGCGTCGCTCTCGGGCATCGCCGGCGACCGGGAGCTGCAGCACGCGATCGGTCTCACGATTCTCACCGCCAGCGCGGCCACCACGGTGTCGGTGATTCTCGGGGTACCACTGGCGTACCTGCTGGCTCGGTATCGCTTCCCGGGGCGGCGGGCCGTGTGGGGCGTGCTTCAGATCCCGGTGCTGATCCCCCACCCCGTCGCCGGAATCGCGCTGCTGATGTTCTTCGGACGGAACACGGCCGTGGGTCGGGCGCTGGCCAGCCTGGGGCTCGAGGTCGTGAACCACGTCCCCGGCCTGATCGCCGCGATGACGTTCGTGTCGGTACCGATCTTCGTCTCAGCCGCCACCCAATCGTTCCGCGCGGTCGACCCCGCCCTGGAGCGGGTGGCCCGGTCGCTGGGCGACACCGAGTGGGCCGCGTTCCGTCGGGTCACGTTCCCCCTGGCCCGCCGGGCCGTGGCCGCGGGAGCGTTGATCTCGTGGGCCCGGGCGGTGAGCGAGTTCGGGGCGATTGTGGTGCTGACCTACCACCCGAGGGTGGCCAGCGTGCTGATCTACGACCGCCTGACGACCGACGGGTTGGAGGGAGTCATCCCGGCGGCGGCGCTGCTGGTGGCGGTGGGGGTGCTGATGGTCATCGCGCTCTCGCTGCTCGAGGGGAAGGAGCCGACGTGATCCGGCTCGAGCAGCTGGAAGTGAGCCGGGGCGGCTTCCACCTCGGACCGATCAGTCTGAGCGTCCCCGCCGAGAGCTATGCCCTCGTCATCGGCCCGACCGGCGCCGGCAAGAGCACCCTGATCGAGGCCATCGCCGGGCACCTCGAGACGGCGGCGGGCGCCATCACCATCGGGGGGGTCGATGCGACCGACCTGCCGCCCGAAGCGCGGGGGGTCGGGGTGGTCTACCAGCGTCATCACCTCTTTCCCCACCTGACCGTGGCCCAGAACATCGGATACGGACTGAAGCGATCCGAGTCGACCGAGGCCCGGCGGACAGCCCGGATCGACGAGCTGGCCGCGGTCCTCGGGATCGAGGTCCTCCTGGGACGCTCGATCGAGGATCTGAGCGGCGGGGAGCGTCAGCGGGTGGCGCTCGCCCGGGCGCTCGCCCCCCGTCCCCGGTTGCTGCTCCTGGACGAGCCCCTCACGGCCATCGACCCGCGGTCCCGGCGCCGGCTCCGGGAGGAGCTCCATCGGATTCACGCCCTGGAGCGGGCCACGGTGGTTCACGTGACCCACGATTTCGAGGACGCCCTCCGGCTCGGCTCGCTGGTCGCGGTGCTCAACGCCGGTCGGATCGTTCAGGAGGGGCCACCCGGGCTGGTCTTCCGGGAGCCCGCCACGGCGTTCGTCGCCGACTTCATCGGGAGCGGCAACGTGCTGGCGGGCGAGGTGCGCGAGGTGGCGGGCCGGGGGAGCGTGTTCGCGAGCGGGCCGCTCGAGCTCGAGGTGGTGACGGAGCGGCGGGGGCCGTGTCACGCGATGATCCGCCCGGAAGAGATTCTGGTCTCCCGGACCGAGCTCCCGAGCCCGCCCCGGAACCACCTTCGCGGCCGGGTGGTCCGGGTGGAGACGGTGGGGGCCCTCGCGACGGTTCACCTCGACGTGGGCCTCCCGCTGGTGGCCCACCTGACCCGGCGGTCGGTCGACGAGATGGGACTCGACGCCGGTCAGCCCGCCCTGGCCGCGGTCAAGGCGACCGCGGTCCACATCATGTAGTCACCGGTCGCGCCGGCCGGACTTGAGGCGGGCCGGTTCGAGGGCCTGACGCCCAAAGCGCCGATTGACCCGGTCGACCACGGCCGCGACCCGGCGATCGCGGTTGGCCTCCCCGCCGGCCGGGGCCGCGTCGGCCAGGAGGTCGAGCTGCGGCTCCCGTTCGTCCTCGAACCGGGAGAACGCGACGCCGATCAGCCGGGCGGGCACCCGGCGGCGGGCCCGGAGCTGGCGGAGCAGCGCCACCGCCACGCCGTAGGCGACTCGGTCGGCGTCGACCGGCTCGGGCACGGTTCGACTCGTCTGGCGGGTGCGGAAGTCGTAGTCGCGGAGCTTGACCGTGACGCACCGGGCCCGGAGGCCGGCCTTCCGGAGGTCGGCGGCCAGCCGGGTCACGAGGCGGAGCAGCTCGGTCTCGAGGGCGTCGTCGGTCCCGAGATCCCGGGCGAACGTCTCCTCGTGGCTCATCGACTTGGCCCCAACGTCGGTGCCGATCTCCCCGCTGCCCCGCCCCCGGATTCGATCGAAGAGCCACGCCCCGGTGCGCGGTCCCAGCCACGATTCGAGCCCCCCTCGATCGACCCCGAGCGCCTCGGGCACCGTCCGGAGCCCGTACTTCTCGAGGATGGCCTGGAGCCGGGGTCCCACCCCAGGGATCTCGGCGAGCCGGTGAGTGGCCAGGAAGGCCGCCTCCTGACCCGGCGTCACGACCAGCACCCCGACGCCGCCAGTCTCCGGTCGGGGCTTGGCCCGCTCGGCCGCGAGCTTGGCGACCAGCCGGTTGGTGCCGCCCCCCACCGACAGACGAAGGCCGGTCGCCTCCAGCACGTCCTGCCGAAGCCGCTCGGCCGTTCGGGCCAGGGGTTCGTGCCGGTACACGGCCTCGGTCCCGGTCAGGTCGAGGTAGAACTCGTCGATGCTCGCCGCGGCGACCCGGGGCGCCCACCGCTCGAGCACCGCCCGGACGGCGCGGCTCTTCTCCAGGCAGGCGTGCCGAGGCACCGGCACGAAGGTGGCCTCCGGACAGAGCCGCGCGGCCCGCGCGATCGGCATCCCGCTCCGAACCCCGAAGGCCCGGACCTCGTACGACGCCGAGCAGACCACGCCCCGGCTCTCGGCCCGACCCCCAACCACCAGCAGCGGCGCCCGGCCGGCGCCCTCCGGGTCGACCAGGCGGGCGACCGCCACGAACATCTGGTCGCAGTCGGCGAGCAGGATCCGGGGCGGCACGCCAGGCCTACCGAAAGTCCTGGTCGGTAAACTCGAGTCCGACCTTCCAAAGGCGCCGGTCCACCTGGGGGCCGAGGTCATGGAAGGTGGCGTGCCGGCCGGACGGGTCGCTGGCCTCGACCGTGGTGTTCTGGTAGAGAGGATAGAACCCGATCGGGACCCGGACCGCACCGGGCTCCACCTGGCAATGGCAGGGCCGCGCCGTGCCCAACCCGGCGTTCACCACCAGGTGCAGCGGCACGGAGCCTTGGTTGGTGATCAGCGGCTCGAACATCGGGACCCGGGCCTGCCCCAGGCCGATGGCTTCGTCGACCGTGCCGCGGCGGGCAGTCAGCTGGAGCTCCCCGCCCGGGGCCTCGCCCATGGGCGAGCCGTCCGGCGCCGCTCGGGCGGCCACGCTCCAGGCCAGCCGAACGAAGCCGGGGCCGGGAAGGCGAATCGTCTGGGTCTCGCCGGGCGGCACCGACACGGTGGCCCCGTCCGGCAGGGTGACGGTGAGCGGGAGGTCGAACCGGTTGGTCAGGCTCACCGAGGCCGGCCGCCCGAAGAGCCACCAGCCGGCGGCGGCCAGCGCCAACACGACGAGAACGGCCGGCAGCAAGGCTCCGCGACGACGTGGGGTCGGCGGGGCGGCGGCCGGTCCGGCGTCGCCCGGGCTCGCGGCGCCGACGGCAGCCGTCGTGGCGGTGCCCGGTCGCCCGGGTTCCGGTGGCATCGGATCGGGCGGGGCGACCACCCCGCTGGCCCGGGCCGCCACTCGGGCGGCCGACTCCGTCGCTCCGGCGGGCGACGCGCTTCCCACTCGAATGGCGTCGAGGAGCGCCGACGCCGACTGGAACCGGTCGGCCGGCTTCTTGGCGAGGCAGCGGACGATGATGTTCGAGAGCCAGATGGGGATCCGCGCGTTCCGGTCGGCCGGCACCGGGACCGGCTCGGCGATGTGCTTGCCGACGATCTCCTGGGAGGAGTCACCGTCGTAGGGCGGCGCTCCGGTGACCATCTGAAAGAGCATCGCCCCGAAGGCGTAGATGTCGCTCCGGGCGTCGAGCCCTCCCTGCCCCAGCGCCTGCTCCGGACTCATGTATTGCGGCGTGCCCACCACGAAGCCGGTCTGGGTGTACTGCGGCCCGCTGGTGTCGATCCGCTTGGCGATCCCGAAATCCACCAGCAGCGCCCGCCCGGTCGTGGCATCGATCAGGACGTTGTCGGGCTTGATGTCCCGATGGAGGAGCCCGGCCTGGTGCGCGTGCCCGAGCGCCTCGAGGATCGGGACCGCGACCTCGAGGGCCCGATCCACTTCCATCTTGCCGTGGGAGCGGAGGTAGGAGCCGAGCGACTGGCCTTCGACGTAGGGCATGACGTAGTAGGTCAGGCCCTCGCCCTCGCCCACGAAGTGGATCGGCAAGATGTTGGGATGGCTGAGGCTGGCCAGGACCCGGCACTCCTCCCGGAACCGGGCCAGCATGCCCTGGGTCCAGGCAACGTCCGGGCGCAGTACCTTCGCGGCCAGACGCCGGGAGAGTCCCTTGTCCCAAAGCTCGAAGACGTCCGCGAAGCCGCCCCGCCCGATCAGGCCGCGGACCTCGTAATTGGCGCCCAGCGCCGCCGCGAGCCGCTCGGGGGTGTCGGGCTCCGGCAGAGGCGATGACATCGGGGTGGTCGCCGCTCCGGGCGCGCCCGCGGTCGCCGCCGCCCCGATGCGGGTGCCGCATCGCGAGCAGAAGGTGGCGACCGCGGGAACCGGAGCGCCGCAGTTGGCGCAGGTCGACTCGTTGGCCGGATCCACTTGGAGCCCTCTCGTGAGAGCCCCAAAGCTAATTCAGTCCGAGAGCACGAACGTCACCTTGAGATCCACCCGGTAGGCCGAGACCTTGCCGTTCTCGACCTCCACCTTCTGTCCCTGAACCCAGGCGCCCTTCACGTTCTTGAGGGTGGTGTGGGCCCGCTGGATGCCCTCGGTGATGGCGTCCTCGAAGCTCTTCTTCGAGGTGGCGGTGATCTCGACGACCTTGGCAACCGACATGGTCAGGCTCCTTGGAATATGTTGATTCATTGTAACTTAGATGGCCGATCCCTGGGCTGGTCACCCCGAAAATCGCTCACTCCCCTCCTGGATCTCTTGAGCCGAATCGATCCGATCGCTATACTTGCTAGACGTCCAGCAAGTTGAGCCATGGCAGCCTCTCCGCCCCGCGACCGCGAACGCAACGCCGCCCGTACCCGGGAGCAGATCCTGGATGCGGCCGAGCGGCTGTTTGCCGAGCAGGGATTCGAGGAGACCAGTCTGGCCCAGGTCGGCAAGGCGGCCGGTGTATCCCGGGCAACCCCGGGCTATTTCTTCGGCTCCAAGGCCGACCTCCACCGGGCCGTTCTGGAGCGCTGCTTCGAGGAGATCCGCTCAGCGGTGCGTCAGGGCCGGGAGCGGGCACTCCGGAGCGGCCAGCCTGCCGAGGTGATCTTAGCCGGCGCCGTTTCGGACTATTTCGACTTCGTGGCGGAGCGCCCGACCTTCGTCAAGCTGATCGAGCGCGAGGCGCTCAGCGGCCGGGGTACGGTGGCCGAGGTGCCGCTAGGTCTGGTGGCCGGCCGCGAGATGATCGCGGCCCTGAGCCAGGATCTCGACTTCGACCCGAGCGAGCAGTCCGACGCGGCGCACCTCCTGTTCAGCCTGATCGCGCTCACTTGGTCGCCCTACATTCACGGCGACACCCTGGCCCGGATGGTCGGGCTCGACGCCGACGATCCCAATTTCTTCGAAACCCGGAAGCAGCACGTGACCGAGCTCCTGCTGGGATGGCTCCGGGCCCGCCGTGCCGCCCTGGCCCGCTAACCGCCCCGACCCCAACGCCTCGCCGAGGAACCTCCGATGACCACCACCGCGCCGACCCCCAAGACCCCCGCTTCGGGAGCCGCCCACGCACCCCGGGTATCGGAACAGGAAGCCCGGGAGGTCGCTGAGGCCGCCCGCGAGACCGAGTGGAATCCGAGCTTCGTCAAGGAGCTGTTCGAGGGCAATCTCCGGCTCGACCTCATTCATCCGTACCCCGAGCCTACCGCCGAGGACCTGGCCCGGGCCCAACCGTTCCTGGACCGCCTCGAAGCGTTCATGCTGGAGCACGTCGACGCCGACCGGATCGACCGGGAGGGCCAAGTGCCGGCGGACGTGGTGGAGGGGCTTCGGAAGCTGGGGGCGTTCGGGATCAAGATCCCGGCGGAGTACGGCGGGCTGGGGCTGAGCCAGCTGATGTACACCCGGGCGATCTCGATGGTATCGAGCTTGTGCGGCAACGTCACCGCGCTGCTCTCGGCCAGCCAGTCGATCGGGGTGCCGGTGCCGCTCAAGCTGTTCGGCAGCGCGGAGCAGAAGAAGAAGTACCTGCCCCGGCTGGCGCAGGGGCAGATCTCGGCCTTTGCCCTGACCGAGACGGGAGTGGGCTCCGACCCGGCGGGGCTCTCCACCACGGCGGAGCTGAGCCCCGACGGCACCCATTGGGTCCTCAACGGCGAAAAACTCTGGTGCACCAACGGCACCTGCGCCGACGTGATCGTGGTGATGGCGCGGACCGGTCCGAAGAAGATCACCGCCTTTATCGTCGAGACCGACTGGCCCGGTGTGGAGGTGCACCAGCGGCTCCACTTCATGGGGCTCCGGGCCCTCGAGAACGGGCTGCTCCGGTTCCACGACGTGAAGGTGCCGGTCGAGAACGTGCTCTGGGGCGAGGGCAAGGGACTCAAGCTGGCGCTGATCACGCTCAACACCGGCCGGCTCGCGCTGCCGGCGTCGTGCGTCACCGCCGCCAAACGCTGTCTGGAAATCTCCCGGAAATGGGCGACCGATCGGGCCCAATGGGGCCAGCCGATCGGCAAGCACGACGCCATTGCCCAGAAGATCGGGAGGATGGCGGCGGACACATTCGCAATGGAGGCGGTGAGCGATCTCTGCTCCCTCCTGGCCGACCGCCCGAAGACGGACATCCGGCTCGAGGCGGCGATCGCCAAGATGTGGAACTCGGAGGCCGGGTGGCGGATCGTCGACGACACCGTCCAGATCAAGGGTGGCCGGGGCTACGAGACCGCCGACAGCCTCCGGTCCCGCGGCGACCGGCCCGACCCGGTCGAGCGGATCATGCGCGACTCGCGGATCAATCTGATCTTCGAGGGCTCGTCGGAGATCATGCGGCTCTTCATCGCCCGCGAAGCGGTCGACACCCATCTCAAGGTGGCCGGTGACCTGATCAACCCGAAGACGTCGGCCGGCCAGAAGCTCGCGGCGCTGGTCAAGGCTGGACTCTTCTACGCCTGGTGGTACCCCAAGCAGTTCTTCGGCTGGGCGCTCTGGCCCCGCTACGCCGAGTTCGGCCCGCTCGCCCCGCACCTCCGGTTCGTGAACCGGGCGTCGCGCCGACTGGCCCGCACCCTGTTCCAGGCCATGGTCCGGTTCGGCCCGCGGCTGGAGAAGAAGCAGGCGGTGCTCTTCCGGCTGGTGGAGATCGGCGCCGATCTCTTCGCCATGAGCGCGGCGTGCTCCAAGGCGCAGCGACTGGTGACCAAGGACCCAAGCAATCGCGGGCCGGTGGAGCTGGCCGATCTCTTCTGCCGCAACATGACGTGGCGAGTGACCGTCAAGTTCGAGGAGGTCTTCGCGAACGAGGACGACCTCACCTACCGGGTGGCGCAGCGGGTCCTCCAGCGCGACCACGTGTGGCTGGAGGAGGGAATCGCGGGCTGGGAGGGCAAGCAGGGCTAGACCGTCCCGAGGCTACGGCGCCCGCCATCGACCCGGACGCCACGCGCTCCGGGCCAGCTCCCGTCCCGCCGGGTCGGTGGCGACCACTCGCCAGCGGATGGCGGCGCGCTGGGCTCGCTCCAGCAGCCAGGGCGGAGCGCGGTAACCCGCGACGGCGCCGGAGACGAGGGCCGAGAGCACGGGTTCGCCCTCGGCCGTTTCGATCTCGATCCGACTGACGGCGGCGCCGTCGGGCACCTGCCAGGTGAAGGTGAGGGGAACGGCCGGATCGAGGGACGCCCCGGCGACGGGCGCCAGCAAGGTCACGCCCCCGAGCTCCGAGGAAAAGTCGGCCACGACCGGCTGGCCGCTCCCGACCATGTAACGGAGCACCGGCATCGGGAACCCGGCCACGGCCCCGCCGGCCACCACGCCGGTCCCCGCCCCGACCGCTCCCAGATCCGAATCGCCTTCCTTGTCCTCCGTCGCTTCCACCCGAAGCAGGAGGTAGTACACGCCATCGACGGCGGTCGGGAGCCGACCGGGATCGGGACCCGGCAGAACAACCCGTCCGGTGGGCGGCAGGAAGAGGTTGAACCGGCTCAGCTGGGTGTAGCGTCGTTGACCGGCTCGTCGCTCCACCGGCAGGCTGGCTTCGGTGAGGAGGTCTTCGGTCGTCGGCAGATCTTCGCCGGGCAGGACGATCTCCCACCGCCCCATGAGACGGCCGGTGCCGGTGTACGCGATCTTCGCCTCCCAGGCGGGCGGCCTCTCGCCCTCGGCCACTTCGAGGACCGTAGCCTGAGGGATGAACTCGACCCGGACGTCGGTGAGCGAGAGCGGCGTCCGGGCGCCCCCTCCGGTCATTCGACAGGTGACGGCCACGTACTGATCCGGCCCGCCCAGCAGGCTTCGGAACCGACGCACGTAGAAGAACGAGGAGACCGCCCCGACCTCGGCCGCCTGATAGGCACGGCGTGACACGGAAGGCGGGATGGTCATGATGTCGGTCAGCGCGCCGGTCCCGCTGGGGACCGCCAAGTCGTAGCGAAGGGGGAGTGACCCGAAGATCGTGGCGGGGTCGCACCGCTGACCGATCGCGGGCGAGGCCGGAATGAGCTCCCCACACCAGAGCGCCTCAACGGCCTGGTACCCGGCAACGCCGCCGAAGGTGAGGAAGACGGTCGTCGCCCCCTGCGCGTTGACGTTGACCCCGGTCGGATTGACCCGGATCTGAGCTCGGGCGGCCGACCACGACCCGAGGATGAGCCAGACGGCGAGGGCAGCGCGGGACGGTGTTCGCATGGTCGTCAGTAGAGGCGGATCGAGCCGCCGGCATTCAGGGTCCAGAAGATGCGCGGCGCCACCAGGCTCGGCGGGGCGAACGGCAGGAGCGCAGCACGGGTACGGGCGAACCGGACGAAGAGGCGTCCCTGCGATCCGCTCTCCGGCCGGCGATAGAGCGTGAGTCCCTGCGACACCTCGACTTGAAGCTCGGTGTTCCGGGTCCGCTGCTCGGCCGACGGATCCCGTCCCCAGCTCTGCGAGACCGATCCCGTGACCGAAGTCGCGTTCCCCGGCTGCCACTGCAGTGAGCCCCCCAGCCGCTCGAGCCGCTGGGTGGTGCCCGACTCGAAGCTCTTCTGGCGTTCGACGCTCAGATCGAGGCTCGAGGACCATCGCGGCGACGGCGAGAGCCCCAGGGTCAAGCCATGGACGGTGCCGCGGAAATCGGCCTGCTCCCGACCCGGCTGCCGGTTGTCCTGGACCGACTGATTCCAGCGGTAGCCGAGGCTCCAGGTGCCGCGCGTCCAGGCCAGGCTCGCCGTCTGGACCGTGCTCCACTGATCCGGGACGTGCGAATCCGAGAAGCCACCGTCGGTCGGCAGGCCCGCCCCCGCCTGGCGGACCCGTTGCCAGCCCGCGGTGACCACCGGCCAGTACCAGGCCCCCGAGGACTGGAACAGCGAGCCGAGTGGCAACGACCCATTGATGGATTGGTTTCGGGTCCTGGTGGTGAGCACCGAGGGCAGATCGGCGAGGTTGTCGCGGCTGCTCGCAATCGACCCTTGCAAGGCCAGCGCCCCGAACCCGCCGTTGAGGTCGAGTCCGTTCGATTGCAGGTCGGACTGGACAGAGGCTCCGACGCTCCGGTAGAGCGGATCGACCCGTTCGTGATGGAGGGCGACACCGAGGGAGGTTCGGATCGCACCGGTCACGGCGACGTCCTGGAGCAGCTGCAGGTCGAGCTCACCGAAGCGCGCGGTCCGAGTGGTCGGCCGCACGGATACGATCGTGGTGTCGCCCGCGAGCAATGGATCGGTCGGATTGAGGAACCGCGACCGGGCGATGCCGCCGGTGAACCGGATCCGCTGGCGGGCGTCGCTGAGCGCCACCTGGACGCCCACGCCTCGACTTTCCTCGGCGTCGGTGGCCGCTCCCTGCTGGTAACCACTCTCGGGAAGCAGCGACCCGTCCAGACCCGAGAGGTCGACGTGCACGCCGCCGGGGCGGCTGGGGACCAGCTCGAGACCCAGCCGCACAGTGGCCATCCGGTGGTCGGGCGCGGTGAAGCCCAGGAGGTTGTTCCAACCGACCACGTTGGTCCCGTTGAGCACTGCGGCGTCGAGCTGGGCGATCGGCCCCAACGGCACGCTGCCCCGCACGCCCCGGCTGGCGAAGCCGTCGATGAGATAGCGGTTCTGCCCGGCGGACACGTTGCCGAGGGCGAGCTGGGCCCCGCCGCGCGAGACCTGGACCCGGTAGTCGGAGAGGTCGAACGCCGGAGCGCCATCCTGCCGCTCGGCGAAGCGGAGGCGTTGGCTCGCCTCGGTCACGCCCAACGCATTGCCGGTGGCCTCGATTCGCCAGCCGCCGCGCGCGGCCGAGGTTTCGAGCCCGGCCCGCACGGTCACGTCCTGATAGGTTCGCCGGGCGACCGGCGTTGGGTCGGTGCCACCCTGGTCCAGCTGACCGGTGCTGCTCAGGTCGACGCTGGGAAGCACCCGTCCCTGGTCGAGCCCCAGCCGGCTCCGAACCCGGAGCGGAAACCGCCCCAACTCGCGCCAGGCGCCGGTGCTGTCGACCAGCGAGGCTACCACCTCGGTCTCGCCGCTCGGGAGTCGGAGCGCGGTGGGCCGGTACCGGACGCGGGTACCCCGAATCGAGACCAGACTGGATACGTCGGTCGTGCCGATCACCAACGCGATCCGCTCGACCCCACCGCGGAGCGGCCGACTCAGCGTGAGCTCGAGCGGAGAGCGGCCTGACACGAACCGGTCGACCGGCCACCCGGGCTCGATCGTCGGATCAGCCGACCCGGACTGAGCGCCGAGCACAGTCGCCGGCCCGGTCGCCAGCCAGATCGACCCGAGGGCTCGAATGGACCAGGCCAGCCTGGGCATGCGCACGATTCGCGCCTCGGCTTCCGTCGTCACGGGCTGCTGGGCTTGATCGGGGCGCTCTGGCGGGCCAGATCGACGACCTCCGACCCGGTCATGGTGACCTGGAGGCTGAGGTTGAACAGCGGCATCGGAGGGCCGGACCAGGTGAAGTAGTGGTAGAAGGATTTCGACCGGGTCGGTCCCAGGCCGGCCGGGTCGTAGCCCTGGGCGAACTTCGCCACCCCGGACCCCGAGTACGAAGCCGTCGGATAGAATGTCGCGCCCGGGAGTTGCACCTCGTAACTCAGGCGAATGACGTCGCGAACGTGGTTGCCGTACGAGTACACGTTCTGGAAGAAGTTCGTAAAGCGGGCCTGGAGCCGATACTTCGCCCCGGGCCGGAGCGACGGCGTGGCACCCCACCGACCGCCGACCTGTTCCTGGATGCCCAGCTTGGTGAGGGCTAGGCCGCCGCCGTTGGTGAGGAGCTTGGGGTATGATTGGGCCCGAACGCCGGACCCCGGCAACCCCACGGCGAACACCGCGGCGATGCCAAGAGCTTCGAGCAACGGGCCGAGGCGGAGTAACATGGTCCCTCCCGGTTGGTGAGCTGGGAGCCGCGGACTCGGGGGTCGAGCGGCGGCTCACTTGGACCTCACGCAATTGGAGAGCGGAACCCATCAGGACCGGGACGCGGGTGTTGCGATCTCCCCCGTGAGGGCGGATCTTAGCCGAAGACGCCACCCGGCCTTACCCGCGCCAGGAGGCTGTGCCGTGGACCGCAGCCAACCCCACCACCCAGACCCGACGACTCGTTTGACCGCCCGCGCCCCGGCGCTCGACGCGCTCTTCTCGCGGGTCTATTCCGAGCTCAAGCGGCTGGCCCACCGGATCCGCGGCGAGCGCCCCAGCGACACGCTCAACACCACCGCCCTGGTCCACGAGGCCTACCTCAAGCTGTCGGCGGCCGAATCGCTCGAGGTGAAGAGCCGGGCCCACTTCTTCGCGCTGGCCGCGCGAGCCATCCGCCAGGTGCTGGTGGATGCCGCGCGTCGTCAGGTCGCCCAGAAGCGCGGCGGCCGCCTTCCCGATGTCTCGCTGGACGAGTCCGCCTACCAGGCGCCGTTGCGGCCGGAACAGCTCCTGGCGCTCGACGAAGCGCTCGACCGACTCCAGGCCGCGGATCCCCGCCGGGCGAGTGTGGTCGAGCAACGGATCTTCGCCGGGCTGACGGCCGACGAGACGGCCGAGGTTCTGGGCGTCTCCCGACCGACCGTGGAGCGCGACTGGCGCGCCGCGCGAGCCTGGCTGGCGGTCGAGCTGGGACGCGATCGATGACCCGGCCCCGGCCGGATCCGATGGATCTCTTCGCCCGGGCGCTCGAGCGCCCGGCGGCCGAACGGACGGCCTTCGTCGCCGCCGAGGCCGCCGGCGACGAGGCGCTCCGCAGACAGGTCACGGCGATGCTCCAGGCCGACGCGGGCGCGGCCCCGCTGCTGGACGCCGCCCCCGACGAGCTAGCCGCGGCCGTCAGCGAGGGGCCGCCACCCTCGCTGGTCGGTCGGCGACTCGGGCCGTACACCGTGGTCGAGATGCTCGGGCAGGGCGGGATGGGCATCGTTTGCCTGGCGGAGCGCGAGGACGTCGGCAAGCAGGCCGCCCTCAAGCTGGTGGCGGGTGGTCTGGCCGAGCCCGAGCGGATCAACCGGTTCCTCCATGAACGGCGGCTCCTGGCGCAGCTGGAGCACCCCCGGATCGCGCGACTGCTCGACGCGGGAGTGGCCGAGGACGGCACCCCCTGGTTCGCGATGGAGTACGTGCCGGGACTCCCGATCGACCGCTATTCCGACGGCGAGCGATCGACGGTCGACGAGCGCCTTCGCCTGTTCGAGCAGGTCTGCGACGCGGTCGCCTACGCGCACCGCCACCTGATCGTGCACCGCGACCTCAAGCCGACCAACATCCTGGTGACGGCCGACGGCGAGCCCCGCCTGCTGGACTTCGGCATCGCGAAGCTGCTCGACGACTCGGGCGGCGCCCGCGGACCGGTGACCGTCTCGGGCCTCCGGTTGATGACGCCCCAATACGCCTCGCCGGAGCAGCTCCGCGGGGGCCCGATCACGACGGCGAGCGACGTTTATCAGCTCGGGGCTCTGCTGTTCGAGCTTCTGACCGGTGAGGAGCCGCACCCGAGCGGCGACGCCCAGCCGCCCGGTCCCGAGCGCGAGGTCCCGAAGCCGTCGCTCGCCGTGGCGCGCCGGCGTCAGCGCTCCTCTCCGGCCGCGGCCGCGATCGCCGAGGCTCGTCGCACGACCCCGGAGCGGTTGCGGCGCTCGCTCGCCGGCGACCTCGACAACATCGTCCGTAAGGCCACTCGGCTGGAGCCCGACCGCCGCTATGCGACCGCCGAGCAGCTCGGCGCCGACGTCCGTCGGCACCGTGAGGGGCTGCCGGTCCAGGCCCGGCCGGCCACCCTGCCCTACCGGATCGGGAAGTTCGTGCACCGGCATCGGGCTGGCACCGGGGTGGCCGGGCTCCTCCTGGTGGCGGCCCTCGGATACGGGGTGCTGGCGACCCGGACGTCCCGCCGGGTGGCGGCGCAGCGGATCCAGGCCGAGCAGGTGGCGGACCTGCTGCAGGAGATTTTCGCGGGCGCTGACCCTACGGAAACCCAAGGGGACACCGTCAGGGTGGGCGACGTGCTCGACCGGGGGGCCGAGCGGGTGCGGACCGGGCTCACGGCCAGCCCCGTGGTCAAGGCCCGGCTGCTCGAGGTGATCGCCCGAGCCTACCGCAACCTGGGCCGCAGGGCGCGGAGCGTGGCGCTCCTGACCGACGCCGTCGGGACGATCCGCCGGGCCACCTCGCGCCAAGACTCCACCCGGCTCGCGATGCTCACCCTCCTCGGCGTCTGGCAGGCCGAGGCTCGCGCAGACCCCGCCGCGCAGGCCACCCTGGGCGAGGCGCTGCGTGCGGCCCGCCGGCTCGGGCACGGTCGGCGCGCCGAGCTCGCGCTGGTCCTGAGAGGGTACGGATACGCCCGGCAAGTCGCGGGAGACGATGCCGCCGCGCGGGCCGCGTACGAAGAGTCACTCGCCATCGGCCGGACCCTGGACGACGACCTCGGCCAGCCGATCGACCAGCTCATCGTGAACCTCGGGTACCTGGCGACCAACCGCGGCGACTGGGAGACCGCCGAGCGGTATTGGCGCGACGCCCTGGCCCGGCGCGAAGCCAGCCTCGGCCCCGATCACCCCCTCGTCGCCGGGACGATGACGGACGTCGCCCGGGCGTTGCTCGAACGCGGCGCCGCGGACTCGGCCGCGCCCCTGATCGAGCGGGCGATCGCGATCCAGCGCCGAGTGTTCTCCGGCCCCCACCCGGACCTGGCCGCAGGTCTGGCTATGCTCGCGCGAGCGCGAGACGCCTTGGGACAATCCGCCACCGCCGAATCACTCTTCCGAGCATCCCTCGCGCAGCAGCGACTCCTCCACGGCGACACGAGCCTGGCGGTCATGATCGCGACGGCGGACATGGCGGGGATCATCCAGCACGAGGGACGCCTGGACGAGGCCGCGGCACTCTACGATTCCGCCGTCTCCCGCTTCACGGCCGCGCTCGGTCCCCGAAACCCGAGCACCGCGGTGACCATGACCAACCTCGCCTACACCGAACTCCTCCGAGGCAACCTGCCCCGCGCCGACTCCCTCTACCGGAGGGCGGTGCCCGTGCTGGACTCGGCCTGGCGAGGCACGCCACGGGTGTCGACGACGCTGGTGGACCACGGCGAGGTGCTGGCCCGTTCCGGCGACTGTCCCAACGGCATTCCGCTCTTCAAGAGGGCAATCCAGCTCCGGCGCGACGCGCTGCTCCCCGAGAACATCGCCGACCGGGTCCGCCCCCGGATCCTGCTCGGAGAGTGCGAGGGCGCGATGGGCCATTTCGCGGCCGCGGAATCGCTGCTGGTCGCCGGCTATCGGGAGATGTTGGCCGCCTGGGGACCAGACAATCGCTTCACCCTTCACGCCGCGAACGACCTGAGACGGCTCTACCTGAAGTGGGGTCGACCGGACGAGGCGGCTCGGTACGACCCGGAGGGCAGTGCCAAAACGCCGTGATCGGCACTAACCTTGGGGCGAGAACGTCCGTTGTCGGAATTCGAATGGTCCCCGCACGCCACCAGGAAACGGCATGTCCACGAGACGCGATTTCTTCCACGCCTCCGCCGCCACGCTCGGCGCGTGGTCGCTCATCGGCCGCTCCGGCCGACCGCTGCAGCCCGCCGTCCGGGCGCCGGGGCCCGGCGCCGTCCCGCGGGCTCGGCGGCCACTCGACATCCTGATCCTGGGCGGCACCGGGTTCATCGGACCGTACGAGGTGCGCTACGCGGTCGCGCGGGGCCACAAGGTGACGGTGTTCAACCGCGGGCGACGTCGACGCGGACCTTCCGGACGCGGTCGAGCATCTCAGTCGGTGATCGCACCACCGGGGATCTCGAGAGCGCTCGAGGGGCGCGATTGGGACGTGGTGATCGACAACCCCACGACCCTGCCCCGCTGGGTCACGCGACGCCGGCGTGGTGCTCGCGGGGCACGCCGGGCAGTACGTCTTCATCTCGACCATCTCGGTCTACGACGCACCGAAGCTACACCGGGCCGCCGACGAGAACGCGCCGCTGCCCTACAGTGGGACCGCTCCGACGACCCGCTCTCGCACAGACGATGACCCCCGAGCTGGGCCAGTCTACGGGCCGCTCAAGGCGCTCTCGGAGAAGGAGGCCGAGAAGTGGTTCCCGGGCAAGACCACCGTCATCCGCCCCGGGCCTGATCGTGGGCCCGGGAGATCCGTCCGACCGCTTCACGCTACTGGCCGGTGCGGATCGACCGCGGCGGCGAGGTCATGGCTCCCGGAAACGCCCACGGGCCCGGCCCAGATCATCGACGCCCGCGATCTCAGCCGAGTGGACCGTCCGCATGGGCGAGCAGGCGGACACGGGATCTACAACGCCACCGGTCCCCGTTCGCCGTCTGTCGTTCGCCGAGATGCTGTACGGATCCGGGCGGTCACGAGCGGCAGCAACGACATCAGATTCACGTGGCTGCCGACCACTTCCTCGAGGAGCAGAAGGTCAGGGCATGGAGCGACATGCCGGTCTGGGTTCCCGCCGGGCACCCCGTTCGGCCTGTTGGGCGCGACCAAGATCGACCGGGCGGTGAGCAAGGGTCTGACCTTCCGCCCCTTGGCGGTGACGGCCAAGGACACGATCGACTGGTACCAGACCTGGCCCGCCGAGCGGCAAGCCAATCTGAAGGCCGGCCTCAAGCCGGACCGCGAGGCGGCGGTCCTGGCGGCATGGCACCGGAAGAACGGATAGGGACTCGTGAGTTGGGAGTAGGGACTAGGGAGTGAGTTGGGAGTTGGGAGTAGTGAGTTGGGAGTGAGTTGGCGATCGTGAGTGGGGGCCTACTCACGGGACCTGCTCACTCCCTGGTCACCCTCACCGATCAGTCCTCCCTATCGCCGCGGCCTCCAGGCGGAGCTCCACCCATCCATCCACCTGGTAGTACTCGACCTGCACCCGATGTCGTCCGCCGGACACGTCCACTTGGTCGACGGCCGACTCGTGGGGCGCCCAGTGGTCGATCGCCAGGCGGTCGTCGACCCAGACCCGGATGCCGTCGTCGCTGATCGCGGTGAGGCGGAAGCGGCCGTCGGGCAGGCTCACCACCCCGTCGGCGCCCAGCACGAACCGCGAGGTGGGGACCCCGGGAAACGGCGGCCGGTACCAGAGGTAGTCGAGGCGGCTCTGGCGCCGGAGCACCGGTGCGGGGGCCAACAGGGACGCGGCCCGCTCCGGGTGACCCGGGAGGTCGTCGCTGCTGTCCCAACTCGCCACGCGGATCTCCCACGACTGGGCGGGAACGAATTCGGCGTGGTCGAACCGGACGGGCGTTCCGGCCGCCATCCGGGCGCCGCGGGAGTCCGTCACCGCCTGGCCCATGTACTCCAGGGTGACCGACCAGTCGGCCCCGACGCTCGCCCCGGGCCTCACCACGAGGGTATCGCCGACCGGCCCTGCGGCGGGCCGGACCGAGCGCACCCCGCGGGAGCTCACCAGCCTCCAACGTCCCGGCGGTCCCAGCACCCGGAGAGACAGCGGCCCGCCGGCATAGGCACTGTCCGCGACCCTGGCCCGCCAGAGGCTGGGCGAGCGCCAGTCGTAGGGCCCCCACCGATCGACGAGGATGGCCTCCCGACCGCGCCGTGCGGCGCCCCGAACCATCGGATCGATGGCTCCCGGCAGGGGCGCGGGCGCGGCCGAGTCGTCCCGGGGCGGCTCCCAGCCGTCGCCGGGCGGCTCGGGCGGGGTGACCCCGCGGAACCGCCAACCGGTGGTGTCACCCGAGGCGACGATCGCCGAGTCGACGCCGGTCATCCCGTTGGGTCCGAAGGTCACCCCGGTGGTGGCCCGGAGCCGGAGGGCGACCCCAAGGCCGCGGAACTGGTTGCCCTCGATCCGGTAGTCCCGGCTCCGGGTATCACGATGCCGGGGGTAGCCCCGATCCGACGGAGCGATCGGATTCTGCCAGAGACTGATCGCGGTCCGGTCTCCCTCGAAGCGGTTGGCGACGATCGCGTTGTCCTGCCCGTGCTCGATGGCGATGCCGGTGGTGTTGTCCCGGAAACGGTTGCCGCGAATCAGCGTCTCGAAGCTGTACCCGCCCCAGACACCGTAGGTCGAGCCTTCGAGCAGGTTCCCGATCAGCCGGTTCCGACTGAAAGTCACCTCGATCCCGTTGGCCGCCGCGAAACTTAGATCGTTACCGAAGACGAGGTTGTCGTTGGCCCCGCCGGCCCCGGTGTCCATGGTCGACTGTCCCGCCCAGAGGAAGAGCCCGTCGCCCGAATGAGTCATCGAGTTGTAGGCGACGACGTTGTTGGAGCTCTGCTCGTAGAGGAGGAGCGCGGCGGAGTCCTGGCCCCGACTGTAAGCGCCGGACATGTAGCCCCGAATGCACCAGTCGAGCCGGTTGTGCATGATGGTGTTCTCCGTGGACCGGTAGAGGCCCACCCCGAGCCCGGAGAGAAACGAGAAGTCGTTGTTCCAGATCCGGAGGCCGGACGACCGCACCAGCAGCAATCCGTTCATGCCCCGCTCGGCGGTGTTGCCCCGCACGTCGCCGCCCACGACGTCGGCCAGATAGAAGCCCGCGCCGTATCGGAGCCACTCGTCCCGCTCGTTGTGATGGAAGGACAGCCAATCGACGAGACTCTCGTGGCCCGGCCCGCTCCAGAGCCGCGGTCGCCAGTTGTCGCTGACGTCGTTGTCGGCGAGGAAGAGGCCCCGGACCCCGCGGGCCAGCACCCCGACCCGGTACCCCCGGATCCTGGCTCGGCGGACGGTGACGTCGGTGGCCTCCTCGATCAGGATCCCGATCCCGGCGCGGGCGTCGTCATCGACCGCGGGGTCGGTCCCCTCGAGCACCGCTCCCTGAAAATCCACGGTCACGCCCGCCCCCCGGATCCGGACTGCCACCGAGTCGCCCGGCGGTGGCGCCAGGCGGTAGCGACCCGGCCGGACCACGACCGACCGGTCGATGACCATCCCGGCGGCGAGGGCGATGGTGTCGGGCGGCGCGGTGGCCGTCAGGGTCAGCGCCAGGACGACGGGGATGGCGATCATGGTGATGGCTCGGGGCAACACACCGGCGAAGTCTACCGGGCTCGGCGGGATCGCGCTCTCCCCTGCCATGCCTTCGGCCCGGGGCTAGATTGTCCCCGTCTCAACGGTGCGAGCAAGGTCATGGCGGAGGCCGAAGGTCGCTCTCTCCCCTTCGTGGGGCCGGAGCACATCGAGGTGGCGGCCCTGGAGACGTTCCCATACGAGGGACCGGCCCAGGAGATCGTGACGGAGACGAACGAGTTCAGCGCGGTGTGCCCCTACAGCGGGCTGCCGGACTTCGCCCGGCTGGTGATCAGCTACGTACCCCGGGCGCGATGCGTCGAGCTCAAGAGCCTGAAGTACTACGTAACCAGCTTCCGGAACGTGGGGATCTTCCAGGAGCACGCCACCGCTCGGATCGCGGAAGACCTCTTCCGCCTGCTCGAGCCGGCCCGGCTGGTGGTCAAGACCGTCTACAACGTCCGAGGCGGCTTCGACACCACCTGCTCGGTGACCCTGCCCACCCCCTGACCCGGGGTCCGGTCAGGGCGACACCACACCGGCCGGCACCCGCCGCCCGACGATACCGCCGTCGCCCAGCTGCCCTTCGGTTCCCCGTCCCCAGCAGACCGCGCTGCCCGCCGTGGTCCGGATGCAAGTGTGCTCCTGACCGAGGGCGAGGGCGGTGGCCGTCGGGCTCCCCGACACCACCACCGGGGAGAGCCGGGTCGCCACGACGCTGCCGTCGCCAAGCTGCCCCGAGGCGTTCGCGCCCCAGCAGTACACCGTGCCGACGCCGGTCGTGAGCCCACAGGTGTGGTTCCCGCCCGCCGCGACGACCGAGAAAGTGAGCCCGCCGGTGACGGCGCCTGGAGCGATCTGGGAAGCCGCGGCCCCGGATCCGAGGGCACCCTGCTGTCCCAGACCCCAACAGTAGGCGACCCCGGCGCTGTCGAGGGCGCAGGTGTGCGAGCCGCCGGTGGTCACGGCGACGAATGACAAGGCCGTCTTGACCGGGGTGGGGGTCTGGCGGGCCTGGGTCGTGCTGTCCCCGAGCTGACCGGTGTTGTTGCCCCCCCAACAGAGCAGCTGGCCGTCGGTCCGGAGCCCGCAGGTGTGCGCGCCGCCGGCCGAGATCGAGGTGAAGGTATGGCCCCCGGCGACCGCGGTCGGCTGAAGCCGGGTGGTGGTGGTCCCGTCGCCGAGGCGGCCCGAGCCGTTGTTGCCCCAACACCAGGCGTGGCCGGCGGTGTCGAGAGCGCAGGTGTGGACGTCACCGGCCGAGACCTGCGTAAAGGAGGCGCCACCGCTGACCGGACCAGGCACGGGGCGATCTTTGGTCTTGCCGTCGCCCGAGCTGGCCGGCCGCGTCGGCGCCCCAACAGAGGAGCCCCGACGTCGCCAGCCCGCATCCGTGCCCGGACCCGAGATCGATCGCGGTAAGGCTGACCCCGCCCCCCACCGCAGTCGGCACGCTTCGCGCGACGGTGGTGCCGTCGCCCAGCTGGCCGTTGCCGTTGAATCCCCAGCAGTCGGGCACGCCCGACACCAGGGCGCAGCTGGAAAAGCCGCCGACCGCGATGGCGCCCACCTGGAAGTCGAGCGCGGTGGCCGTCACGGTGACCGAGGGCCCGCCGCTCCGGCTGGCGGTGACGGTCTGGATGCCGGGCAGGAGCCCGAGCGTCCACCCGCCAGACGTGACGAGTCCCGTCGCATCGCTGATCGCGGTCGCCCCGGTAACAGTGCCGCCGCCGCTGGCCACGGCGAAAGTCACCGCCAGCCCCGTGATCGGGTTGTCGAAGGCGTCGGTGACCTTGACCGCCGGCGCGACCGGCAGGGCCGTGCCGATGGTCGCGGTCTGGGCGTTGCCGGCGGTGACGATCAGCTTGGCGGCCGGTCCGACGATCCCGGTGGCCGTGAAGAGAAGATCCAGCGTTCCCGCGGTGGCCCGGAGCGCGTTGGGCCCTGCCCTCTGGCCGAGCCGCCACTCGCCGACCGTCGCGATGCCGTTGGCGTCGGTGGCGACCGCCCCGCTGGTGACCGTTCCGCCCCCGCTTTCCACCACGAACGCCACGGACATGCCCGAGATCGGGTTCCCGGCGCCGTCGACGATCAGGACCGCCGGGGCAACGGCGACCGCGGTCCCGGCGGCCGCCGTCTGGTTGTTCCCGGCACTCGGCGTGATGGTGGCGGCGTCGCCGGGGCCGAGGCCGATCGGGGCGGAGACGGCCGGCTGGAGCCCATTGGCCGTGAACCGGAGGATGCGCGGTCCGGCCGTGCCGACCAGGGCGAGATTCGTGAAGGCGGCCTTACCCGTGGCGTCCGTCCGGATGGCGGCTTCGCCCGAGAGGGTGCCCCCGCCCGACGCGATCGCAGCGGTCACCAGGACGCCCCGGGCAGTGGCCGGGTTGCCGTCGGCGTCGAGGACCTGCACCACCGGCTGCTGGCCCAGCGGCCGACCGCTGCCGGCGGACGAGGAGGGTTGGGTAGCGACGCTGAGGCTGGTTGGGGTGGCCGGCGGCGTGGTCGGGGCCGTCCCACACCCCACTGCGACGGCACCGAACGCGAGCAGGAACGAAGCGCGAACCCTCAACCCGGCCATCCTTTCGAATCTGGGTCGGAGCGGCATTCGCCGCCCTGACGGCTGCATCATAAGAGGACCCCCGACGTTCGGGCCATGCCTCCCTCGGCCGATCGGGGAAAGGCCCGACAGGTGCAAAAACCGTGCAGGGGCCGGTCCGGCGCGGCTCCAGCGAGCTCCGGCCCACCCCCCACCACCCCCGGCCCGAGGTCGCCGACCCGATGCCGACCCACTAACGGCTGCCCGGACGTGCGGCCCCGGCTATGTTTCGGCCGCGGAGCGGCCGGTCTCGCGATTCGGCCTCAGGATCCCTGCTCAAGACGGAAGGAAGGCGCGGGTGGCCAAGGACACGCTCTCCATCACCGACAACCGGACGGGCAAGAGCTACGAGCTCCCCATCAACGACGGCACCATCCGGGCAATCGACCTCCGCCAGATCAAGACGGGCACCGACGACTTCGGGTTGATGACCTACGACCCGGCGTACATGAACACCGCGTCGTGCCGGAGCGCCATCACCTTCATCGACGGCGACAAGGGGCATCCTGCGCTACCGCGGCTACCCGATCGAGCAGCTCGCCGAGAAGGCCAGCTTCCTCGAAGTGGCCTATCTCCTGGCGGAGGGCGAGCTGCCCAACCAGGCGCAGCTGGAGAAGTGGACCCACGACATCCGCTACCACACCTACGTCCACACCAACATCATCAAGTTCCTGGAGGGCTTCCGCTACGACGCCCATCCGATGGGGATGCTGCTGGGGACGGTGAGCGGCGCTCTCGACCTTCTATCCCGAGGCCAAGCACATCGACGACCCCGAGAACCGCTACATCCAGCGGGTCCGGCTGATGGCCAAGATGCCGACCCTGGCGGCCTTCATCTTCCGGCACTCCCGCGGCCTGCCCGTTCGAGTTTCCCCGGAACGATCTCGACTACATCGGCAACTACGTCAACATGACGTTCTGATCGGCGGCCAGCACCAGCCGAACCCGGTGCTGCAGCGGGCGCTCGAGATTCTGCTGATCCTCCACGCCGACCACGAGCAGAACTGCTCGACCAGCGCGGTGCGCGTCGGTGGGCTCGTCGCACGTCGATCCCTTCTCGGCCGTATCCGCCGGGATCGCGGCCCTCTACGGCCCCCTCCACGGCGGCGCGAACGAGGCCGTGCTCCGGATGCTGGACGAGATCGGCACCAAGAAGAACATCCCCGGCTTCATCGAGCGGGTGAAGAAGGGCGAGGGCCGGCTGATGGGCTTCGGGCACCGGGTCTACAAGTCGTACGACCCGCGAGCCAAGCTGATCAAGCGCACGGCCGACGAGGTCTTCGCCCAGACCGGGCTGAATCCGAAGCTGGAGATCGCGCTGGAGCTGGAGCGGATCGCCCTGGAAGACGACTACTTCGTCGAGCGGAAGCTCTACCCGAACGTGGACTTCTACTCGGGTCTGATCTACCAGGCGATGGGCTATCCGACCGACTACTTCACGGTGCTCTTCGCGGTGGGACGGCTGCCCGGCTGGCTGGCGCAGTGGGAGGAGATGCTCAGCGACAAGGAGCAGAAGATCGCCCGGCCGAGGCAGATCTACACCGGCGAAAGCCGAGCGGGACTTCGTCCCGATCGGCGAAGCGATGAGATAGGGAGCAGGGGGTTGCGAATGGTGACTTGGGAGCGAGTCGTGAGTGGTGAGTTGGGGTGAGCGGCCAGGGCCACCCCTCTCCTACTCCGCGGTCTACTCGCCGACTCACGACTCGACTCCCGAATCACCACTCACAACTCCCCAGTCACTAAGTCCCCTTCCAGGTACGTGTACCCCTCCAGGCCGGCCACGTAATCCGCAATGAAGGTGTTGGCGTCTGCCGGGTCAGGCTGGTGGCCGTGCCGCCACCTTGCGGCGAAACGTGGTCAGCAGGTCGGAGGCGTGGAACTGGACGTAGTTGAGCACCTCGGTGACCGTATCGCCGTGGACCAGGTCGGTAATCTCGTAGCCGCTGGGCGTGAGCGGACGTGCACCGCGTTGGTGTCGCCGAACAGGTTGTGGAGGTCACCGAGGATCTCCTGATAGGCGCCGGTCAGGAAAATGCCGAGGATGTACGGCTCGCCGTCGCGGTAGGGATGCAGCTCGAGGCGAGGGCTTGCCCTTCCGACCGCCGGCGAACCGGTCGATCACGCCGTCGGAGTCGCAGGTGATGTCCTGGATGGTGCCGCGCCGGATCGGGCGCTTCGTCCAGCCGATGGATCGGCATGATCGGGAAGAGCTGGTCGATGGCCCAGTTGTCCGGCAGCGACTGGAAGACGGAGAAATTGCAGAAGTACCGGTCCACCAGTGTCGCCTCGATGTGCGCCCTGATTTCCGGATAGCCGACCCGTTCCTCGCCGATCATCTGCGCGATGGCGTTCAGCGTGCAGAGGTAGAGCTGCTCGGCGTCGGCCTGCTCCCGCAGGGTGAACAGCGCCGCTCGCGAAGTACTCGCTGGACCCGCTCCTTGGCGAAGATCGCGTCGTGGAACGCCTCCGTCCACCCGGTCGGGCGTCAGCGCGTCGAGGTTTTCGTGCCATCTCGACCAGGACCGCGGTGGGAGTCGTCGCCGAGCGACGGGCGGCACCGGCTCGATCTGGGCCTCGACGTCGATCACGTTGACCAGCAGCAGGGAGTGGTGGGCCGTGAGCGCCCGGCCCGATTCCGAGATCAGGTGCGGCATCGGCACTCCGGCTCCCGGCAGATCGTCGCCGAGGGTATAGACCACGTCGCTGGCGTACTCCCGCATGGTGTAGTTCATACTGGCGGAGCGGGTGGTGCGGGAGCCGTCGTAGTCCACCCCGAGGCCGCCGCCGACGTCCACGTGGGTCAGTCGAACCCCATCCGCCGGATCTCGACGTAATACCGCCCGATCTCCTCCAGCCCGGCCTTGACGTACCGGATGTCGGTGATCTGGCTGCCGAGATGGAAGTGGACCAGCTTGAGCGAGCTCCTGCCGGCCGAGCTGTCCAGCCGGTCCAGCAGCCGCATGAGCTCCGGCCGCCGCGAGCCCGAACTTGGAGCGCTCCCCGCCGCTCTTGGCCCAGCGCCCCGAGCCCTCGGTGGCCAGCTTGATCCGCACGCCGAGGGTCGGCACGACCCCCATCTCGTCGGCCACCTTCAGGAGCTCGTCGAGCTCGTCCAGCTGCTCGACCACGATGAACACCTGGTGCCCGAGCTGCTGGCCCATCAGGGCGAGCCGGATGAACTCCTCGTCCTTGTATCCGTTGCAGACGATCAGATGCTCGTGCGGCTCGTGTGAGGCCGAGCACCGCCTGCAGCTCCGCCTTGCTGCCGCATTCGAGCCCCACGCCGTGGGGCGGCGACCGAACTCCACGATCTCCTGCACGACGTGCCGCTGCTGGTTGACCTTGATCGGATAGACGGTGGTGTACGATCCGTCGTAGCCGAACTCGTCGATGGCGCGCGCCGAACTCGGCGGCCAGAGCTCGGGATTCGGGCCTTCAGGATGTCCGAGAAGCGGAGCAGCAGCGGCAGGCCGCATCGCCCTGCGCGTTGAGATCCATCGCCAGGCTGATAGAGGTCGAGGCCGGTTCCGCTCCGGTTTCCATCGGCATGCACGGTCACGTGGCCCTCGGCTTGATCCGGAAATAGCCCTGGCCCCAGCCCTGCATGTTGTAGAGCTTCTCGGAGTCCTTGATGGACCAGCTGGCTGGCGTCGTGATCGGTCACCTCCGGTTGACGCGGGCGGGAATTCTAAAGGCATCGACCCGGCGAGGTAAGGCGGCAGCTTCTCGATCCTCCCGGGGTCCCGCCGGCCGGCCATCCCTCGACCGGCCGGTCCGTCTATCTTTCCTTCATGCGATGGTCGTGGCGCCTCGGTCGGGTTCTGGGCGTGGAGATCAAGCTCCACGTCACCTTCTTCCTCCTGGTGGTGTGGTACGCCTACCAGTCCTACTTGGCTGGCGGACAGCGCCTGATGCTGTTCTCCCTGGTGTTCCTCCCGACCCTCTTCCTCTGTGTGCTGCTCCACGAATTCGGCCACATCCTCATGGGCCGGCGGTTCGGGATCAACACCCGGGACGTGATCCTGTCGCCGATCGGCGGGATTGCGCGATTGGAAGGGATGCCCGAGCGCCCGCGGAGGAGATGCTGGTCGCGCTGGCCGGGCCCGCCGTGACCCTGGCGATCACGATCGGCCTCGCCGCCGCGACCTGGATCACCCGGGGCGGATTCCACTGGACCGACCTGAATCCCGACTCGACGGCGCTCCTTCCCCGCCTCACCGCCGTCAACGCTTGGATCCTGGTCTTCAACCTGCTGCCGATCTTCCCGATGGACGGCGGCCGGGTGCTCCGAGCGGGGCTCGCAAGCCGCTACGGGCTGGCCGAAGGCACCCGCAAGGCGACCCGGGTCTCGCAGCTGCTGGCCGGCGGGATGGTCGCCCTGGGCCTCTTCGGCGCCAACATCCTGCTGGTCATCATCGGCGGCTTCATCTTGCTGGCGGGCGAAGCCGAGGCCCGCGCCGTCGAGCTCAAAACGGCCGGCCGGGGGCTCACGGCCGCCCAAATGATGGTCACCGACTTCGTGGTGCTCAAGGTGTACGAGACCCTGGAGCGAGCGACCCAGCTGCTCCTGGCCGGCGAGCAGAGCGAGTTCCCGGTGGTCGACAACCTCGGTCATCTGGAAGGACTCCTCACCCGGAACGACCTGGTGCGGGGACTCTCCAGCGTGGGCCCCGGCGCCACGGTGGAGCAGGTCATGTCCAAGCCGGTCGAGCCGCTGGCCCCCGACCTCGGCTTCGACGCCGCCTTGGAGCGGCTCAAACTGAGCGGCCTCCCCGCCCTCCCCGTGGTGGAACCGGGCGGCCGCCTGGCCGGGCTCCTGACCTGGGACAACGTCACGGACCTGGTCCTGGTCCGGCGCTCGCTCGACGCCCGCCAGCGGAGCCTGGGAGCTGGATGATCGTCGAGCACCGCTCCCGGCTGCCGGTGGGCGCGGACGAGGCGTATGCCTGGCACGCCCGAGCGGGCGCGTTCGAACGCCTGGTCCCTCCCTGGGAGTCCGTTCGACTGGTCGAGCCCCACCCCGGCCTCGAGGAGGGAAGCCGGGTGACGCTCGAGGTGCCGGTGGGGCCGGTGTACACCCGCTGGGTGGCCCGGCATGAAAACGTCCGTCCCGGCGAGGGCTTCACCGACGTCCAGGAGCAGGGACCGTTTGCCCGCTGGCGGCACGAGCACCGATTCGAGCCCGACGGGCGGTTCGCCTGCGAGCTGGTGGACCGGGTGGAGGTCGAGCTGCCGGGCGGCCCGGTGGGCGAGCTGGCGGAGCCGTGCGTCCGGCGGCGGCTGGCCCGCACCCTTCGCTATCGACACCGGGTTACGGCCGCCGACCTGGCGATGCACGCCCAGTACCGGGGCGCCCCCCGGCTCCGGGTGGCGATCACCGGCGCCTCGGGGCTTCTCGGTCGGACGCTCGCCGCGGTGCTCACCACCGGCGGCCATGACGTGGTGCGATTGGTGCGCCGCCCGGCGCGGGCCCCGGACGAGATCGCCTGGGACCCGGTCGCCGGCGGGCTCGACCCCGAGGCGCTCGCCCGGGTCGACGCGGTCGTCCACCTCGCCGCCGACAGCATCGGCGAAGGCCGCTGGACCGAGGCGAAGCGGGCCCGGATCCGGAGCAGTCGGATCGAGGGCACCCGGCTCGTGGCCGGCGCCATGGCGCGGGCCAGCCGCCGGCCCCAGGTGCTGGTCTCCGCCTCGGCGATCGGGATCTACGGCAACCGGGGCGAGGAGGTGCTGACGGACACCAGCCCGCCGGGCCGGGGCTTCCTGCCCGAGGTCGGGGTCGCCTGGGAGGCCGCGACGGAGGCCGCCCGGGCGGCCGGCATTCGCACGGTCCCGGCCAGGGTCAGTCCGGTGCTCACCCCGGCCGGAGGCATGCTGGGCCGGATCTACCTCCCCTTCTCGCTCGGGATCGGCGGCCCCCTGGGCGACGGACGGCAATGGACCAGCTGGATCGCGATCGACGACGCGATTGGCGTGATCGTCCATGCTCTGCTGACCGACACGGTGAGTGGACCGCTCAACGTGACCTCGCCCGAGCCAGTCCGGAACGAGGAGCTGACGGCCGTTCTGGGGCGGATCCTCCACCGGCCGGCGATCCTCCCGGTGCCGGCGTTCGCACTGCGTCTGCTCTTCCCGGGACTGGCCGACGAAGGGCTCCTGGCCAGCGCCCGGGTCGTCCCGGCGGCGCTGATCGCCTCGGACTACGTGTTCCGGTATCCGACCCTCGAAACGGCCCTGCGCCACGAGCTGGGCCGAGGAGCCCCGTGATCCGACCCGCCGTGGTGCTTCTGAGCGGGGGCTTGGACTCCGCCACCACCCTGGCCATCGCCCGGGCGGACGGATTCACCTGCCACGCCCTGAGCTTCCGCTACGGCCAGCGGCACCTGGCCGAGCTCGACGCCGCGGCCCAGGTAGCGGACGCCCTCGGCGCCGCCCAACACGTGGTGATCGACATCGGGCTCGACGCCTTCGGAGGGTCCGCGCTGACGGCCGATCTCGACGTGCCCAAGGACCGGCCCGACGCGGAGCGGGCGGCGGGCATCCCGATCACCTACGTCCCGGCCCGGAACACCGTCTTCCTCTCGCTCGGCCTCGCCCTGGCTGAGGTGATCGGCGCCGACGATCTCTTTCTCGGGGTCAACGCGGTGGACTACAGCGGGTACCCCGACTGCCGGCCCGAGTTCATCGCCGCCTTCGAGCGGCTGGCCAATCTGGCCACCCGAGCGGCCACCGAGGGCGGGCGCCGGTTTCAGGTGCGGGCCCCCCTGATCGCGCTCAGCAAGGCCGAGATCATCCATCGGGGACTGGCTCTGGGCGTGGACTACCGCCTGACCCGGAGCTGCTACGACCCGGATCCGGACGGGCGGGCCTGCGGCCACTGCGACTCGTGCGCGATTCGACGACAGGGATTCGAGGCGGCCGGCGTCCCCGACCCCACGGCATACGCGGTCGGAGCGTAGCGGGGGGATGGGGTACGCGGTCAAGGAGCTCTACTACACCCTGCAGGGCGAGGGCGCGCACACTGGCCGGCCGGCGGTCTTCCTCCGGTTCGCGGGATGTAACCTCTGGACTGGGCGGGAGGGCGACCGGGCGACGGCAGTCTGCCGGTTTTGCGACACCGACTTTGTCGGCACCGACGGCCCCGGCGGGGGCCGGTTCGAGTCGGCGGGCGAGGTGGCGGGTGCCGTCCGTCGCGCCTGGCCGGGCGACGCCGGTCCCGCCGAGCGTCCCTACGTGGTGGCCACGGGCGGCGAGCCGCTCCTTCAGGTGGATCGGGCCCTGATCGACGCGATTCACGCCGAAGGCTTCGAGCTGGCCGTGGAGACGAACGGCACGGTGGCCCCGCCCGAGGGCCTCGACTGGATCACCGTCAGCCCGAAGGCCGGGGCGCCGCTCATCGCAACCGCCGGCAGCGAGCTCAAGCTGGTCTTCCCTCAGCCCGGCGCCGAGCCCGAGCGCTTCCAGGAGCTGGCCTTCGGGCATTTCTTTCTCCAGCCGATGGACGGTCCGGCGCTCGCGGCCAACACCCGGACGGCGGCCGATTACTGCCTCGCCCATCCGCCGTGGCGATTATCATTGCAGACGCACAAGCTGATTGGGCTCCGCTGATGCTGCACGGCTACTCGGACCGAATTCACCATGCCCTGGCGTTTACCGCCAAGCACTACCCCGAGCCGGTCTCGCGGTACGACGATCACTCGTGCCTGATCCGGGCCTCGAGCGTGGCCGTGATCCTGGCCCGGTACGACGCCGACGAGCCCACCATCGTCGCGGCCATCCTGAAGCAGTTGGTCGACGCCTGCCCGCACGAGCGCCAGGAGAGTCTGACCCAGCACCTCGAGCGGAAGTTCGGCAGTCAGGTGGCGGCGGCGGTCCGGGAGGCGATGGAACCCCGCTTCGACGTCCTGGGGCGGGAGCGGACGTGGAAGGCGTGCCGGTTCGAGTACATGGCCCGCTTGGCCGGCGCGGCGCCCCGCTCGGTGGATGTCGTGGTCGCGCACGAGATGCACCAGCTGGGCTCGGCCCTGGTGTCGATCCGCCGTCTCGGCGTGGAGTACCTGGAGGTGGCGGGGTTGCCGCACTCGGACGACGTCCGCTGGTGGCACCGGACCCTGCTCGACACCCTCGAGGGCCACGCCGCCTGGCGGCGAGCGGAAATGTGTCAGGCGCTGACCCGGCTTACCGAGGATCTGGAGAGCCGGCTCCCCGGTCGCGGCCTCTAGTGCTCCTTGGGCTCGCCGTGGCTGGCGGCCGCCTGGGGGGCCGGGTGGCCGGTGGCCTTGGCCCCGTCGCTCTCAGCCTTCCGTGACCTCAGCGCCTCCAACGCCTCCTTCCTGGCCTCCGCCTCGCTCCGATAGCCTTCGGCAAAGCTGGTGTTGACGTGGACCACCGCGTCGTTGAGGGCGCGGTAGGGATAGGCGTCATCGATCTTCGGCAGCTGGTCGGCCACCTTCTGGTCGGTCACCACCACACCGGCAGCCACGTACCGGTGGGGCGGAATGGTCACCCCAATCACCTTGGCGCCGGGCTCGAGCACCACGCCCTCGCCGACGACCGCCTTGAAGACCATCGCCTGCATGCCGACGAACACGTTGTCATCGATCCGGGCCGGACCATGCACCAGCGCCTGGTGCGCGATCGAGACTCGCTTCCCGATGTAGACCGCGTAGTTCCGGCCACCCACCTCGTAGGTCCGACCGGCCAGCGGCTTTCCTTCCTGCGTGGTCTCGAGGGCGTGGACCACCACCCCGTCCTGCAGGCTGGAGTCGTCGCCGACGTAGATCGGCTGGCCCTCGTCGCCCCGGACCGAGGCGAAGGGTGCCACGTAGACGTTCTTCCCCAGCTTGACTGCCCCGATCACGCTCGCGAGGGGATCGACGAAGCTCGAGGGATCCGTGGTGGGCCGCTCGATATCGGGATTGAAATCGGTCGCCACGTTGGGCCGCCCGGCGGAGTACCCCGTGCCGGGCATGGCCCGGGCCGCCGCGAACCGGAGGCTGTCGACCGCCGTCTCCAGCTCGATGATGCTTTCCCCGCTACGCTTGACCTCGTTCCCGGCCACCGCCATTACCCCGATGACGGCAGCGCCCGCGAACGAGGCGAGCCCGGTGGCGACCAGCTTGACCGCGAGCATCTAACGCCCCCTCATGACCCTGGAGTCCGTTGGCATGGTCCCTGCCTTTCCAGGGGTCCAGTATCGGTGCGAGGAGCCGAAACCTTAAGTCATCAAGCGACTTGCGGTGGTTCCCCGCAGGGTGCCCGTTCACCTATTATTGGGCATGGCAACCGAACAACCCGCGATTTCCCCGGTCTCCGGGCTCCCCAGCGCCTTCGCTCAGGCTTGCCGCGTCTCCCGCAGCGAGCCCGAGCTCCTCGAGCGCTGCCGTCGGGAATTGGTGGACCGGCTCGAAACCGACCGGGTCTGGCTCACCATCCGGACGGCCGCGGCCGAGCCGCGGGTCTTCGGGCCGGACGGAGAGGGGGTCACGCCGGTGGAGGTGGCCCGGTGGCTGTCCGGGACCACCGAGCTGGTGATCAGTGTCGGCCTGGAGGACGCTCAGGCGGTCCAGGCCTTCGCCATGCCGCTCGCCTTCGGCCTCTCGCTGGTGCTCGATCTCCGGTCGGTCCTCCTGGACCGGCAGCTGGCGCTCGACGACGCGGTCTTCCAGCTTCGGGCACTCCGCCAGGTGGCCCGGCTCCTCTCGTCGGCCCATTCCACCGACGAGACCGAGCACCTGGTCCTGGATTTCATGGCCGAAGTGTTCTTCTCGTGGTGGGCCTGTCTCTATCGGCCCAGCGGCGCGGCATTCGTGCCCCGCTCGGTTCGGTCCCTGGACCGTGACCGGGTGCCCGAGAGCATCGGGCGCGAGGACCTCGAGACGGTGGTGCCGCTGGGCTCCGGGATCGCCGATCCGCGCGAGGTGGGCCTGGCTCCGCTCCTCCCCAACGGCACCGAGCTGATGATCCCGCTCGACTCCGGCGGCGAGCGAGTGGCCGTGCTCCTCCTCGGCGCCCGGCTGAACGGGTTGGCCTACGGGCGGGCGGAGCGCGATCTGGCATCGACCCTGGCCTTCGCCGGCGCCATCGCCCTCAAGAACGCCGAGCTGGTGGAGCGGCTGCAGAACGCGGCCACGACCGACCAGCTCACCGGCCTCTTCAATCGGCGCGCGCTCGAGGAGCGGCTCGAGGCCGAGATCTCGCGGAGCGTCCGCCATCAGATCCGGACCACGGTGGTCCTGCTCGATCTGGACCGGTTCAAGACGATCAACGATACCCTCGGACACGCCGCCGGCGATCGCTACCTGGTCCTGGTGAGCCAGCTGCTGCGCCGCCACGTTCGCACGCTGGACGTGGTGGGCCGGCTGGGCGGCGACGAGTTCCTAGTCGTGCTGCCGATGACCAACCCGCGTGAGGCCATGGGTTTCGTGCAGCGGGTCCGCTCGGCGTTCGAAGACCTCGGGGCCGACTATCCCGAGTTCAGTCACGCTTCGGTGAGCCTGGGAATGGCCGAGGCCCCCCGAGACGGCCTGACGCCGGCCGCGGTGCTGGCGGCGGCGGACGCGGCCCTGTATGCTGCGAAGCGTCAGGGAGGCAACGCGGTGGTCGCCGCCGACGAAATGTGACCCTTCCAGATCCGACGGTCCTGTTTCGAGAAGCCGAACGGCGACTCGGGCAGCGCTTTCGCTTCGAGCGGCTGGTGGCCGCCTCGGCGGAGCGCGTGCTGTTCGTCGGGCGGGATCGGCTCCTGAACCGACGGGTAAGCCTCCGAGTCAACTTCTACTCGAGCGACGCCCTCCGGAGCTGGTTCCTCCGCGAAGCCGAAGCCCTGGCACAGCTCGACCACCCGGCCATCCGTCGCCTCTACGATGCCGGGGTGATCGACGAGATGGCCTTCCGGGTCGGCAACTGGATCGAGGGCGAGGGGCTGAACGCCGCGATGGCGCGGGGCCCCCGCCCCATTCCCCAGGTCCACGTCCTGGCCCGTGACCTCCTCCGCGGCCTCGAGCATGCCCACGCCCACGGCATCGTGGTGCGACGGGTGGCCCCGACCTCGCTCCTGGTGAGTGGCACCGGACGGGGGACCATCACCGACCTCCGGTTCTGCAGCTACACCGTGCCGCACGTCCCGCCGGAAGAGCGCCCGACCGACATCGAGTTCATGGCCCCCGAGGTCCGTGACGGCTCCCTGGGCGACTCGAGCAGCGACGTCTACGCCTCCGGCGCGGTGCTCTACTACGCCATCACCGGCACCGAGCCGAACCCCTCGCCCGAGGCGATCGTCCCGCCCAGCCAGATTCGGGCGGCCTGCCCGAGAGCCCTGGAACGGGTCATCCTTCGAGCCCTCCGGCCGATCCCGAGCGAACGCTACCTCACCGCGTCGGAGATGCTCGAGGACTTCGCCTCGGACGCCGGCGCCTACACCACGCTCTCCACGCTGGACGCCACCCCCGACCTGAGCACCGACGGCCGAACCTGGGAAAAGCGGCTCCGGCGGGCGCTGGGCGACGACTACGAGCTGCTGGCCGAGCTGGGCTCGGGCGGCTTCGGTCGGGTGTACCGGGTCCGGGACCTGGCGCTGGAGCGGATGGTCGCGCTCAAGGTCCTCCACCCCAGTCTGACCGAGGAGCCGGAGGGACTCGAACGCTTCCGACGCGAGGCGCAGCTGGCCGCCCGGATGAATCATCCGAACATCGTCGACATCTACGAGATCGGCGGCCGGGCCGGGCTGGCCTGGTACACGATGGAGCTGGTGGAGGGCCCCAACCTGGCCCAGCTGATCGAGAAGGAAGGGCCGCTGGCCTTCGACCGCGTGGTCCGGCTGCTCCGCGAAGCGCTCGGGGCGCTGACCCACGCGCACGCACTCGGCCTGGTCCACCGCGACATCAAGCCGGAGAACCTCTTGATCGCCCGGGGCGGCAGTCTCCGGATCACCGACTTCGGCCTGGCCATGGCGCTGGCGGGCCAGGGGCGATTCGCGGGCGCCACCAGCCGGAGCGGCACCCCCCAATTCGCGAGTCCCGAGCAGCTCTCGGGCGAAAAGGTCGACGGCCGTTCGGATCTCTACAGTCTCGCGGCCGTGGCGTACTTCTGTCTGCTCGGGGTTCCTCCCTTCACCGGGGCCACCCCCGAAGCCATCCTGGCACGCCAGACGACCGAGACCCTCCCCAGCCTGCAGGACCGCGAAGCCGTAGGCCCCGAGCTCGAGAAGGTGCTCCGGAGCGCGCTCCGCTCCGACCCCAGCGCGCGCTATCCGACCGCCAGTGAATTCCTCAGCGCGCTCAATCGGGCCCTCCGGCGCGACGGTCGAACGGCATGGCGCACCACCTGGCTCAGACGGACGGGCGACCTGGTGCGATCGTGGTTTCGTCCTGCAGATCTCCGAGTATCGTCGTCGGATTCCCGCCGACAGAGATCTTGACAGGTCCCCACTTCATTGTCATCTTAGCGACGCTTGATTTGTGGGGCTTTCCGTGTTTCCCGACTTAATCATTAGGCTCAGGCCACGATTCGACTGACCCGCGGTTAGTCGCCACGGGTCGCTGGTGCTTTCCGGGCGCGAGATGGGCTCGCGTATCCTTGGGGGGGCTCGGACATGGCGACATGTCCAGCCAAGTGTTCACAAACAGGAGTTTGGCGTAATGGCTCGAATGACCGGCACCGTGAAGTGGTTCAACGACGCGAAGGGGTTCGGCTTCATCACCCCGGAGAACGGCGACAAGGACTGCTTCGTTCACCACTCGGCCATCAAGATGGACGGGTTCCGCAGCCTCTCCGAGGGGGAGCGCGTCGAGTTTGACATGGTGATGGGTGCCAAGGGCCCCGCAGCCGAGAACGTCACGAAGGCCGCGAGCTGAGATCGCGCCTGCCGGATGACGCACGAACGCCGGGTCGCTCGACGGAGCGGCCCGGCGTTCCTGCATTTCGGGACCACTACTTGTGGCGGTAGATCACCCGGCCGCGGGTCAGATCGTAGGGTGAGAGCACCACGCTCACGCGGTCGCCCTCCAGGACCCTGATCTTGAACTTGCTCATCTTTCCGGCAGCGTACGCCAGGATGGTGTGCCCGTTGTCCAGCAGGACCCGGTAGTTCCGGTCGGGCAGAACCTCCTGCACGACGCCTTCCATCTCGATGCCTTCTTCTTTCGCCATCCGCTGTCCTCGAATCGTGGTTCCCGCTGGAAATGATCCAGCGTGGTAATGTCGCGCCGGGTCCGCCCCACCGCAACGGCTAGGCGAGCGCCCCGCGGAGCTGCCCGACCTCGGCCTCCACCTCGGCCACCAGGGCGCCGATCCGGTCCCGGTCGAACACCAGCCTGCTGCCGGCGGCCCGATAGAGCTCTGGAAGCCCCTGGGTCGCGCCCAGACTCAGGAACCGCCGATACGCCGCGAGGGCCCCCTCCGGATCCCGGCGGTGGTTGAGCCACACCTCGAGCGCGCCCAGTTGGGCGATGCCGTACTCGATGTAGTAGAACGGGTACAGAAAGACGTGGAGCTGACGGTACCATCGGGCGATCCGCTGGTCGGTGAGCCCGTCCCAGTCGACGGAGGGCTCGAACCGGCTCCGGATGGCGAGCCAGGCCTGGTCGCGACCCGCGGCGTCGGCGCCTTCGCCGCGGGTGTAGATCCAGGTCTGGAATGCGTCGATCGCGGCCACGTGGCAGAGGGTGACCAGGACGTCTTCCAGGTGTTCCAACCGGGCGATGGTGGCATCGCGGTCGGTGAGGAACGCCCCCGGCGCGGCCAGCAGCGGCGAGGCCAGGAGCTCCATCGACATCGAGGCCAGCTCCGCCGCCTCCGCGGTCGGGTGCCGCTGCCAGATCAGAGGCTGCCGATGGGCCGCGAAGGAATGGAACGAGTGCCCCGCCTCGTGCAGGAGAGTCATCACGTCGTCCAACACCCCCGACGCGTTCATGAAGATGAACGGCCGGCCGCTGAAGTGGAGCGTGTCGCAGTAGCCCCCAGGCGCCTTGTTCTTCCGGCTGTCGAGGTCGAGCAGCCGCTCGTCGATCATGATCTCGAACTCGTCCGCGAGCACCGGATCGAGCTGCTGGAAGAGCCGCAGCGCCTTGGTGGCGAGCTCCTCGCCGTTCGCGAAGGGCCGGATCGCCTCGTCGCGATAGAGCGTCACCGGGAGGTCCCAGGGCCGCACGGCCGCCAGGCCGAGCCGCTCAGCGCGGAACCGATGGAGGCGCTCGACGGCGGGGACCGCCGTCTGGGCCACCGCGTCGTGAAAGCGGGCGCAGTCGGCCGGGGTGTAGTCGAACCTGAACTTGGCGGCGAAGGCGTAGTCCTGAAACGAGGTGAACCCGGCTCCGGCCGCGACCCGCTGGCGGAGCGCCATCTGCCGGTCGAAGAGCGCGGCCAGCTCGTCCCGGGCCGTGACGTAGGGCGCGGTCGTGGCCCGGAACGCGCGCTCCCGCACCTCGCGGTCGTGGCTCTGGAGAAACGGGGCGAGCTGCGGGAGCGGCCGCTTCTCCCCTTCCCAGTCGGCCAGCATCCCACCGGTGATCCGCTGGTAGGTCGTGGCGGTCTCTTCGAGCTCGGCGAGGAGCGGCACGTTCTCCTCACGGAAGATCTCGATCGCGCGGCGGAAGCGGGCCGACATCTGCTCGAGCCCGGGACGCTGATAGCCCAGCTCCGCGAAGCGGCGGGCCAACCGCACGCTCCGTTCTTCGGCCTTCGGGGCGATCTCGATGGCGAAGCGCCGGTGCGCGGCTTCCTTTTCGGGGTCGGCGGTGTCGCAGGTATAGGCGATCATCGCGCGGGAGATCGCCTCGGTCAGGATCGCCTCGAACGCCGACCACTGGCCCAGCCAGGCCTCGGCGGTTTCGACGGAGAGCGGTGCCTGCTCGAGCTCCGCGTAGCACGGCTCGAGGTCGGCCCAGGTGGCACCGGCGATCTCGGCCGGATTGGTCGGAAACATGGTCCGGAAGCTAACCCCCCGGGTCCTCCACCGGGACGCCCGGAGGAGCCGGCAACCGGAAGGCCAGCACCCCAACGCCCGCCACGATCCCGGCCGCCACATAGAACGGCATCCCTTCGCCGAATCGCTGGAAGGCCGAGGTGGCGATCAGCGGCGACGCGACCCGGGCCATGCCCGCGAAGGTTTGGGCCACACCCATCGTCGTCCCCAGGTCGGCCGTCTTGGTGTTGTGGGAGATCAACGCCGTGGTCGACGGGAAGAGCAAGGCCGTCCCGATCGGCACGAGCGGAATGATCAGGGCCAGGACCCACAGGTTTGGCGCCAAGGGATACGCGGCAAGGCCGAGCCCCAGCAGGACCGTGCCGGCGCGCATCGCGCCCCGTTCCCCGATCCGCCGCACGATCGGCCCGAGCAGCACCGAGCGCATCACGAACGAGAGCAAGCCGACGTAGAAGAAGAAGTACCCGATCGTCCCCTCGGTGATCCCGAATCGCTGGTCGAGGAAGAGCGCCAGGACGGCGGTCATGGCGGTGAAGCCGAGCATCCCGGCCGCGTAGATCCAGATCAGCCGGGGCACGGGAGTGCCGGGCCGGCTGACCACCCGCGAGATCGCCGTCCAGATCGCGGTCCTCGGCTGGCCGCCCTCGGTGCGCTTCCTCGACTCGGGGAGCCATCTCCAGGCGAAGCCGATGTTGACGAGACAGAGCACCGCGGCGATCAGCCCCGGGGCCGCGGCGCCGAGCCCGTGGGCCAGCGATCCCACCACCGGGCCGAGCATCACGCCGAGCGAGGTGGCCGCGCTCAGCCAGCCGAGCGCCTGGGCCCGATCGCGGGGCCCGACCGTGTCGGCCACGTAGGCCTGGGCGACGCCGGTGGTGCCGCCCCCCGCGCCCTGAATGATCCGGGAGGCGAAGAGGAGCCAGACCGAGCCGGCGAAGGCGAAGACCACGTACGCGATCGCCGAGCCGATCAGCCCGGCCAGGAGGGCCGGCCGCCGGCCGTATCGATCGGAGACCCGCCCCCACAGCGGCGCCGTGGCGAGCTGGGCCACCGAGTAGGAGGCGATCAGCAGCCCGATCGTCTCGGGCGAGGCCTGGAGCCGGAGGGCGTAGAACGGCAGAAGCGGCAGCACCATCGCGAAGCCGATCATGTCGATCGCCGCCGTCGCGATCAGCACCGAGAGCTGCTTGAGCATCTCACGCCGGGTCGGCGCCGGAGGCGTCATCCCGCCGTGCTCCCCTCGCCCGCCACGAAGAACACGACCGCGCTGATCGCCATCAGGAGCACCCCGTAGGCCGCGGCGACCCCGACGTCGGACTGCCGGAGGCTGGCCAGGATCTCGAGCGAGATCGGCCGGGTATCGTAGGTGTAGAGAAGGATCGAGGTGACGAAGTCACCGAACGCCGTCACGAACGCCAGGCTGGCGCCGGCCACGATCGCCGGCCGGAGAAGCGGAAGCGTAACCCGCCACGCCACTCGCGCTGGACCGGCCCCCAGGGTCGCCGCCACTTCCTCGAGCGAGGGATCGAGCTGCCGAAAGCCGGCCAGCATCGCCCGGCCGGTAACCGGCAGGCTCCGCACCAGGTAGGCGATCGGCAGGATCCAAAGGGTCCCGACCAGGACCACCCGCCCGGTAAGCGGGGCGTTGACACTGAAGGCCGTGGCGAGGGCGATGGCGAACACCGTGCCGGGGACGGCCCAGGGAAGCGAGGTCATCGCTTCGAGCGCCCGGCCGACCGCCACCCGCCGCCGGACCGCCAGCGTCCCCACCAGGAACGTCAGGACCACCGCTGCCACCGTCGCCACGGTGCCCATCCAGCCGCTGGTCAGGATCGGCCCCAGACGCACCGGGTCGCGGAACAGGGTGCCGTAGTTCCCCAGGGTCAGGGTCGGCGGGAGGGCCTGAATCGTCCAGGTCCCGACCGGAACCAGCGACACCAGGAGCAGGGCCAGGTGGGGCAGCACCAGCACCCCAGCGGCCACCCAGGCCAGCCCCGGCAAAGCCACCCGGGCCCACCGGCTCCGGGGTGGCCGGGGAGCGGGAGGCACGCCCTTCACTCCACCGCCGAGGTCGCGGCTGCCCTCGACCCGCCGGATCAGCACCAGGCCGATCAGCGCCAGGATGGTCAGGGAGAGGGTCTCCACCATCGCCAGGCGGTCGTCGCCATTGAGCTTGGTGGCCATGATCTGGGTGGTCATCACCCGGAAGGTGCCGCCGAAGATATAGGGCGCGCTGAACGAGGCCAGCGACGTCATCAGCACCAGGAGCGACGCCCCGGCCAGATGGGGACGCAGGAGCGGCAGCGTCACCCGGCCGAAGGTCCGCCACCGCCCCGCCCCGAGCGACGCCGCCGCCTCGTACACCGAGGCGTCGAGGCCGGCGAGCCCGGCCCGGGTGAAGAGGTAGAAGTAGACGTACATCGTGGTGATGTGGACGAACAGCACCGCGACGCCGCCTTCGAGCCGCCAGGGCGGCCGGTCCAGGCCCAGCACGGCCTGGATCAGATGGGGAACGAACCCGGTCTCGCCGTAGAGGAACAGGAAGGCCAGCACGCCGACGAGCGGCGGGAGCACCGCCGGCAGCGCCAGCAGCGTACCCGCCAGCCGGCGCCCCGGGAATCGCACCCGGGTCACCAGGAACGCCAGCGGCACCCCTAGGAGCCCGGCGCCGAGTACGCTGGCGACGGAGAGCACCAGCGACGCCCACACGGCCCGCCACTCGCTGGCCGAGTGAACGAACCGGAGGACCGGCTCGATCGTCGGCCCCGCCGGTCCGCGGAAGGCCTCGATCAGCACGAACGCGAGGGGCAGGAGGACCAGCCAGGCCAAGGCCAACCCCACCAGCACCCCCGCCGCTTCGACCCCCGGGCGCCGCCGGTTCATCACGTCGATCGGGGAAAAAGGAAGAGCCCGCGATCGGCGAGCTCCAACCCGACCTGGTCACCGGGAAGGGCGTCGTGCGGCCCGGCCTCTACCTCCACGGTCACCCCGCCCCACGACACCGCCACCAGCGACCGGGCCCCCTGGAACCGGCGATAGGTCACCCGCCCCGCCGTACGGCCCGGCGCCGCGAGGCGGAGCGCCTCAGGCCGAAGACAGAGCGTGGCCGGACCCTCGGCCGGCGCCTCGATCGGGAGCTCGAGCGGCGAGCCGTCCGGCAGGGTCACCAGGGCCCGAGGTCCCGCCCGGGTGACGGTGACCGGGACGACCGCCGATCGGCCGACGAATCGGGCCACGAAGGGACTCTCCGGTCGGTCGTAGAGGGCCTCGGGCGTCCCGACCTGCTCCAGCCGTCCCTGGTGGAGCACGGCCACCCGATCGGCCAGATCGAAAGCCTCGTCCTGCTCATGGGTGACCAGCACCGTGGTGATCCCGATCCGTTCGATCAACTGCCGGAGCTCGCGCCGGGTCCGCTCCCGGAGGGTGGGGTCGAGATTGGAGAGAGGCTCGTCGAGGAGCAGGACCCGGGGCTCGGGCGCGAGGGCCCGGGCCACCGCGACCCGCTGCTGCTGCCCGCCGGAGAGCGAGGCCACCGACCGGCGCTCGAAGCCGGCCAGATCCACCGCCGCCAGCGACTGGGCCACCCGCTCGGCTCGCGCCGGGCGCGACATCGCCCGCGCCTCGAGCCCGAAGCCCACGTTGGCGCCGACGTCGAGGTGGGGGAAGAGCGCGTAGTGCTGGAACACCATCCCGAACCGGCGAGCCACCGGCGAGAGCCGGGTTACGTCATCGCCGCCGGCCAGGATCCGGCCCCGGTCCGGCGTCTCGAACCCGGCCAGGAGACGGAGGGTGGTGGTCTTGCCGGACCCGCTCGGGCCGAGCAGGGCGAGAATCCGGCCGCCCTCGAGCTCCAGGGAAAGATCGTGGACGCCCGCCTCGGCGCCGAAGTCGCGGGTCAGGCCCTCCAGTTTGAGCGCCGCCGCGCCGTCAGGGGGCACGGGGGCGCTCCCGGTGACCGGAGCCCCGAACGTGCTGATCCCAGTAGCGCATCCAGGCGCTCCCGTCCCGGGTCAGCAGATCCCAATCCATGTCGGCCACCACCATCGAGCGCTCGACCTCGCCGACCCAGGCGGGAATCGAGTCGGCCGGCAAATCGTCGCGTGCCGGGAGGCGGAACACCTTGCGGGCCGCCAGCAGCTGCCCCTCGACCGACCCGACGAAGTCGATGAAGGCCTTGGCGGCCTCGGGGTGGCGGGCCCCCCGCACCAGCCCGATGCCGTCGTCGATCACCACGGTGCCGCTGGTCGGAAAGGTGTAGCCCAGGGGCAGGCCTTTGGCCTGGTCGATCAGCACGTCGGGCAGGTCCCAGAGCGTCACCAGACCCTCCCGCCGAGACAGGCGCTCCATCAGGATCGCGGGATTGAGCGCATAGGCTTTGGTCTGGCCGTCCAGCCGGCGGAGCCAGGCCATGCCCTGGGCCGTGTCACCCGTTGCCCGGAGGCTCCGGACCAGGATCAACCCCCAGATGGCCCGCATGGTCCCGCTCGCCACCGGGTCGCGGATCAGCACCTTGTCGGTCCACTTCGGGTCGAGCACATCGTCCCAATCGTGGGGCGCCTCGGCGGGGGGCACCGCGTCCGCGTTGAAGGCGATCACCGCGGGCGTCCGATAGGCCGGATAGTAGAGATCGCCGGGGCCGACCCCGCGAGGACCGACGCTCGCCGCCCAGTCGGGCCGGTACGGGGCCAGAAGGCTGTCGCCGATCCCCCGGTCGAACAGGGTGGTCGGGCCACCGAACCAGACGTCGGCCTGCGGGTTCACCCGCTCGGAGCGGATCCGGTCGAGCACCTCCTGGCTGCCCATGTCGAGCCAGCGGACGTCGATCTCCGGGTGGTGGGCTTCGAAGGCGTGCTCGAGCAGCTCGAGCTGGTCCCGCCCGTGGGGCGAGTAGAGCACGAGCGGCGTGCGGTGGTCTCCCCCGCACGCCGCGAGCAGGGCGGCGAACCCGACCGCCACCAGCTCAGGGAAGCGCGCCACGGGACCTCAGGTCGAGCAGGTTGACGAAGAGCCGGAACGCGCCCGGCACCCCGGCCGGGAGCTGTCGGAAGAAGGCGAGGCCGGTGTAGAGATAGGTCCCCTTGCCCACGGTCGTCAGCAGCATGCCCCCCCGGAGGGGAGCCTCGCCCGGATCGGCCATCTCCAGCAGGGGGCGGTACTTCGGATCCCAGGTATGGGCGAAGTAGAGACCCCGCTCCTGGATCCAGTCGTTCCAGTCCGACGGCCCGATCCGGTTGGGCGACTGGAAGACCGGGTCATCCGGGGCGAGGAGCCGGACCGGCGCCGTCTCGTCGGTAACCCGGTCGTGCGGTCGGGCCACGGTGAGAGGGTACGGCGCGAAGTCGCCCTGGAAGTAGGGCTGCTGCTGGTACTGGACCACCACGTGGCCGCCGCCCCTCGCGTAGTCGAGCAGCCGGCCGTTGTTCTCGATCAAGGCGGGATCGGTCTCGTAGGCGCGGCTCCCGATCACGATCACGTCGTACTGCGAGAGATCTCCCCGGTCGAGGGCGACCGCGTCGAGCAGGTCGACGTGGACCCCGACGCCCGCCAACGCCTCGGGCACCCGGTCGGCCGCGCCCCGGACATAGCCGATGTGGGCGACCACGGGGAGGGCGACATCCGCCGCGTGGACCGTCACGGTACTCGGCTTGGTGTACCCGCGGTCCCGGATGTGAGGGTAGCTCACCATCACCACGCCGGTATCGTACCGCTTGCCGGTCCGATCCCGCGCGAAGGCCCGGATGGTGTAGGTACCGGGCTGGACCCCGGCCGGCGCCCGGACGGATAGGGTGAACGCCCGGCGCTCCTCCGCTCGGTCGAGCTCGAACGGCACCGGTGCCACGGCGGGCCAGCCGGCCGGGAGGTCGAGGTGGACGCTGCCCCGGGTGGTATCGTCGCCCGCGTGCTGCAGGGTCACGGTGAGTTTCTCCGGGGCCCGACTGGCGACCGGCCACACCACGGTTTCCGGGCTCACCTTCACGTCGACCCGGGGCACCACGGCGAGCGGCTTGCGGAGCTCGCCGATTGCCTGGTCGCGAATCCGCTCGACCACCTCGCGGGTCAGCTCGATCGGCGCCAGGGCCGGACCGCTCACCGTGAAATGCGCCGTGATCAGCGGCGGCCCGAACGGCTCGCCCCAGACCGAGGGCGGACCGGTCCACTGGTAGAGGGCGCCGACTCGCGGCCGGGCCAGGAAGTAGGGCGTGGTGAGCTCCGCGTCCTCCGGGACCGTGACCGTCAGGTCGCAGCGCCGGATGTCGTCCGGCGCCACCGCCCACGTGTCACCCAGGCACTCTCCCTGGGACTGCCACCCCGGACGGAGCGCCAGGCGCACCGTGCCGCTGACCGGGTGCTGCCCGGCGTTCCAGAGCGACAGCCGAAGGTGCACGGTCGAGCCGGGCACGAGCCGCGCCTGGTCGGCGATGGCGTCGACGATGACGCCGGCCTTGATCGCCGCCGCCGTGGCGGCGTGGCGGGCCAGGTCGCGCGCCTCGATGGTGGTGGCGCCCGGCGGCGGAGGCATGGTGTCGATGCCGGCAAAGAGGGACGCGCCCCCGCCGGTTCGATCCTCGACCAGGGCCAGCCGGATCTGGCTGGGCCCGATCTCCTGGAGCATGCCCATGTCCTGCGATCGGTGCAGGCTCCGGCCCCGCATCGCGATCTGCCGATACGACTGGCCGATCTCGGGATCGAGGAGGCCGCCGTCGAGCGTGATCGAGGTGCCGGTGGTATCGAACCGCGCCGATCGATAGAGCTTCTGGGGGCTCCACGGCGCCAGCCCCTCGTCGGTCTGGAGCTCGGGAAAGCGGGCCGGGTCACCGGCCGCGTCGAAGGCGGCCCGGGCGGCCCAGCCCGCCACCTGATGCTGCCCGTGTCCGTCGCGCGGGGTACCCGAGAAGATCGAGACGACGATCTGGGGCCGGAACCGGCGGATGATCCGGACCACGTCCTTGAGCACCGTATCGCGGGGCCAGAACCGGAACGCCTCGGTGATGGTCTTGGAAAAGCCGAAATCGAAGGCCCGGCTGAAGTACTGGCGGGCCCCATCGAGGCGGCGCGCGCCGAGCAACTCCTCGGTCCGGATCAGGCCGAGGGCGTCGCCCAGCTCGGGTCCGATCAGATTCTGCCCGCCCTCACCTCGGGACAGGGCGAGATAGGCCGCCTCGGCCCCGTCGTGGCGGACCAAATAGGTGAGCAGCTCGGTGTCTTCGTCGTCGGGATGGGCCCCGATCATCAGGACCCGCTTGGTGTGGCCGAGCATCCGCTCGGCCTGGGCCAGGGCCGCGGCCCCGCCGGTCGACGGCCCCACGATCTGCGCCCCGGCGGCGGGAGCCGCCGAGGTCAGGACTCCGACCGCGAGTCCAAACGTCCTGCGCCAATTCACGCGTCGTCATCCTCCTCGTCCCGGTATCCGGAACGTTCGTCTTCAGGTCGCCGCCCGAGCACGAACGCCAGAACGAAGGCCAGCAGGGCGGCAATGAACAAAGTATAGGCGACCCCGCCCCCGATCCGCTGCAGCAGCAGGATCATCCCGACCGACACGGCGATGGTGCCGACCGCCCGGAGAATCTCGTCGAGGTTCTTCCAACCCGTCTTGCGACCCCAGTGCAGGGCCGCGATCAGCCCCACCACCCCGAGGGCGAGAATGCCGTACCAGATCCAGATCCAGTACCGGCGCCCGATCACGTGGGGCCTCCGTCGCCGTCCGGCCGCCGCTGGAGCCAGTCGAAGGAGAAGATCCCGGTTGCGTGCCCGTCACTCCAGTGGACTCTGAGCCCGTAGGCGCCGACCAGCTGGAGCGTGACGGGACGAATGTCGTCGGGCAGGCTCTCGGGGTCGAGCAGCGGACGGCCCGTCATCTCCTCCACGCAAGCCGCACAGGGACAGGCCAGCCGAAGGGCCCGGGCGGGCAGCCATTGGCGCCGCCCCCCTTCCCACTCGATCAGGAGCCCGCCGTCCCGACGGGTGATCGCGTTCGGTACCACGCTAGCCGTGCCCGTGGTGGCCTCCAGGTTTATCTTGGGAGTTTCAGCCGGTGTCCCGTTGGCGCACCGGCCCGTTGGACTCTCGTCCTTCTCGAACGACACCGGAAACGCGATGCCATCTCCAACTCCCAACCCCTTCGGCGCCCGCTCGACCACCGATTTTGGAGGCCAGCGGGCGATCGTCTATCGGCTCCCCGCGCTCGCCGACGCCGCGGGTGTCGCGCTCGATCGCCTGCCCTTCTCGATCCGGGTCCTGCTGGAAAATACTCTCCGCCACGCCGGCCGGGGGGTGGTCAGCGAAGAGCAAGTGCTGGAGCTCGCCCGGTGGGACGGCCGACCCAAGCGATCGAGCGAGATCCCGTTCATGCCGGCCCGGGTGGTGCTCCAGGACTTCACCGGCGTGCCCTGCGTCGTGGACCTGGCCGCGATGCGCGACGCCATGGCCCGGATGGGCGGCGACGCCAACCAGATCAACCCGGTAGTTCCCTGCGACCTGGTGATCGACCACTCGGTCCAGGTCGACCACTACGGGACCGCGGCCGCCTTCCGCCAGAACGTGGCGCTTGAATTTGAGCGTAACTCCGAGCGCTATCAACTCCTGAAGTTCGCCCAGCGGGCCTTCCACAACTTCCGGGTGGTGCCCCCGGGGACCGGCATCGTCCACCAGGTCAACCTCGAATACCTGGCCTCGGTGGTGCAGCTCCGGGAGCAGTTCGGCGAGCTGACCGCCTATCCCGACACCCTGGTGGGCACCGATTCGCACACCACGATGATCAACGGCCTGGGCGTCCTCGGCTGGGGCGTCGGCGGGATCGAGGCCGAAGCCGTAATGCTGGGCCAGCCCTACTTCATGCTCGTCCCCGAGGTCGTGGGAATGAAGCTAGTCGGAACCCTCCCAGTCGGCACCACGGCCACCGATCTGGTGCTCCAGATCACCAATGTGCTCCGGAAGCAAGGAGTGGTCGACAAGTTCGTCGAGTTCCATGGCCCCGGGCTCTCCAGCCTCGGCCTGGCCGACCGGGCCACCATCGCCAACATGGCGCCGGAGTACGGGGCCACCATGGGCTTCTTTCCCGTCGACGACGAAACGCTCCGGTACCTGGAACGGACCGGCCGCGACCCCGCCGTGATCGACCGGGTCAAGCGCTACTGCTCCGAGCAGGGGCTCTTCCACACGGCCGGGAGTGCCGACCCGGTCTTCACCACCGGCCTTACCCTCGACTTGGGCACGGTGGTGCCCAGCCTGGCCGGGCCCCGCCGGCCGCAGGACATCGTGCACCTGACCGACCTCAAGCGGAACTTCGTGGTCTCGCTCCCCAGCCTGCTGCCGGCCAATGCGCCGACCGAGCGGAAGAAGGCGGCGGACACCAACCAGGCCCGCTGGACCGCCGAGGGCGGCGGCAGCGCCATGGCGGTGGCGGAGCTGGACGCCCCGCCCGAGGTGGCCTGCGGCAACGGCGAGGTGGAGTTCACCCTCCGGGACGGCTCCGTGGTGATCGCGGCCATCACCAGCTGCACCAATACCTCGAACCCGTCGGTCATGGTGGGCGCCGGGCTCCTGGCCCGGAAGGCCCGGGCCAAGGGGCTGGCGGTCCGGCCCTGGGTCAAGACCAGCATGGCGCCCGGTTCACGGGTCGTCACCGACTACCTCACCCAGGCCGGTCTCAACACCGACCTCGACGCGCTGGGCTTCCAGACGGTCGGGTACGGCTGCACCACCTGCATCGGCAACAGCGGCCCGCTGCCGGAGCCCATCGCCGAGGCCATCGAGAAGCACCAATTGGTAACGGTCGCCGTGCTGAGCGGCAACCGGAATTTCGAGGCCCGGGTGCACCCCTTGGTCCGCGCCAACTACCTCGCCTCGCCGCTGCTGGTAGTGGCGTTCGCGCTTGCCGGCCGGGTGGACATGGACCTGACCCGCGAACCCCTGGGCGTCGGCCGTGACGGCCAGCCGGTGTACCTGCGCGAGATCTGGCCGAGCGCCGAGGAGATCGCCGATCTGATGGCGCGCTCGCTCGTCCCGGCCATGTTCCAGAAGCAATACGGGTCGGTCTTCGAGGGAGACGAGGAGTGGAAGGACCTCGCGGTCCCCGAGGGAAACCGGTTCGCCTGGGACGCCGGGTCCACCTACATCCAGGAGCCGCCCTTCTTCATCGACCTGCCCCCGGAGCCGGCTCCGCTCGAGGACATCAGCGGGGCCCGGGTCCTGGCCTCACTGGGCGACTCGGTCACGACCGACCACATCTCGCCCGCGGGCTCGATTCCGAAGGATGGACCGGCCGCCCGCTACCTGACCGAGCACGGGGTAGTCCGGAAGGACTGGAACACCTTCGGGGCGCGGCGGGGCAACCACGAGGTGATGATGCGGGGCACCTTCGGCAACGTCCGGATCAAGAACCGCCTCACCCCGGAGAAGGAGGGCAACTGGACCATCGACCTCACCACTGGTGAGGTGATGTCCATCTACGATGCCGCGATGAAGTACCTCGAGCGAGGGACCCCGCTGATCGTGCTGGCGGGCAAGGAATACGGCACCGGCTCGAGCCGCGACTGGGCCGCCAAGGGCACCACTCTGCTGGGCGTAAAGGCCGTGATCGCGGAGAGCTACGAGCGGATCCACCGCAGCAATCTGGTCGGCATGGGGGTGCTGCCGCTGAGCTTCCCGGCCGGGCAGTCGCGCGATAGCCTGGGCCTCACCGGCAAGGAGACCTTTGCCATCAGCGGGATCGCGAAGGGGCTCGAGCCGGGTGGAACCGTCCGGGTCACCGCCCGCGGAGAGGGCGGCAAGGAGATCGCCTTCGACGCCGTGGTTCGTCTCAATTCGCACGTCGAGATCGACTACTATCGGAACGGAGGCATCCTGCCTCGAGTGCTCCGGCTCTTCCTCGAGGGCTGACACCCCGAGGCAGAATCCCCGCCGGGCGGCGGGTCGTAGGGAAGGAAGCGCCGCGCCAGCCTGGCGGGCGCTTTCTCATTTTCGGGAGCGGTCGGTGTCAGAGATCCTGTCCGATCTTCGCTTTGCCGCGCGGGCTCTCCGAGCCCGGCCGGGCTATTCCCTGGTGGCCCTGGTCACGCTCGCGACTGGGGTCGCCGCCGGCACGGCGGTGACCTCGGCCGCCAAGTCGATCCTGCTCGCGCCGCTGCCCTTCCCCGAGAGCGACCGGCTGAATCGGGTGGTCTTGGAGTGGGCCGCCAACGGGCAGCCCTACCAGACCGGCGTGACCGCCAGCCATGTGCGGGCGGTGATCGAGCGAGCCCGCCAGATCGACGTCACCGCTCAGCGCTACGTCAACCTGACCGTCACCGGATCGGCCAATCCGGTTCGAATCGCCGGCATCGAGGTGTCCTCGCGGTGGCCCGAGGTGCTGGGGGTCGCGCCCGCCCTCGGCCGCCGGTTCAGCGACGCGGAGCTGGCTCTCGGAAGCCAGAGCCGGGTGGCCCTGGTGAGCCACGGCTTCTGGCAGCGCCAGTTCGGGGAGGGCCGGCGGTGCTCGGCGCCAGCGTGTCGCTCAACGGCACGCCCTACACGGTCATCGGCGTCATGCCGGCCCGATTCGGCTACCCCTACCACGCCGACGTCTGGTTCCCCACCACGATCCCAACCGAGCGAAACGGCGCCGGCGAGTGGAACGTGGTGGCCCGGCTCCGGCCGGGGGCCACGCTCGCCGGAGAGCGGGCGGAGCTCCGCACCATCGCCGCCGAGTTGGCCCGGGAGGTCGACTCCGCCTCCGCTCCAACCCTCCTGGCCCGCCCGTTCGACGAGGAGTTCAATCGCGACCCCGACCAGGTGGTGATGGCCCTCCTCGCCGGGGTGGCGCTCGTGCTCCTGATCGCGGGCGTCAACGTCTCGACGCTGGGGCTCGTTCGGGGCGCCGGACGCACTCGCGAGCTCGCCATCCGACACGCGCTAGGCGCCTCGGCGAGCGCCCAGATTCGGCTCGTCTTGACGGAGAGCCTCCTGCTGTCCCTGGTGGCCGGCGCCCTGGGAATCGCCCTGGCCTGGCCCCTGGCCGGTTCGCTCGGCGCCCTGATCCCCGACCGGCTCTCGGAGGTGACCCCGAGCATCGTCGTCGATAGCGGCGCGGTGCTGGTGGCCGTCCTGCTGAGCGCGGGTGTCGGCCTCGTGGCCGGCCTTCCGCCAGCCCTGGCCGCCACCCGCTCACGAGGGCGAAGCCTCGTGGCTGGCGGGCGAACCGGCCTGACCGGGGGCCGCCGGCGGGCCCTCGACGGCCTGGTCGCCGCCCAGGTCGGGCTCGCCATGGCGCTCCTGGTGGCAGCCAGCGCCCTGGTCCGGGACTTCGTGGGCCTGATGACCCGCGACCTGGGATACGACCGCACCGACGTGCTCCGGGTGAGCATGGCATTCACCAACGCCGGCTACGAGGAACGGGCGCCCCGGGTCCGCCTGGTCGGCTCGATCCTGGACCGGGTTCGGGCCCTGCCAGGGGTCGGCGCCGCCGGCGCGATCTCGCTCCAGCCGATCCCGTTCACGACCTCGAACGTGGGCCGGTCGGTGGTGGTCGAGGGTGACCGCGACCCGTCCTCGTCGGCCCCGATCCTGAACTATCGGGCCGCCACGCCGGACTACTTCGGCACTCTCGGCATCCGGCTCGTGAACGGACGGCTCTTCGGCGAGGCCGATCGCGACGGGAGCGTTCCAGTGGCGCTCTTGAGCCGGAGCGCCGCCCGGCGGCTGTTCCCCGCCGGCGACGCCATCGGGCACCGGATCAAGCTGGCTCGGCGCCCCGACGATCCGGCCCCCTGGGTCGACGTCGTCGGCATCGTGGCCGACATCGCCGAGCCCAACCCCACCCGTCCGGCGTCCGTCTACGTCCCGATCGCCCAGACCGCGGCTCGCGATGCCCCGGGCTCGTGGTCCAACTCGATGACCCTGCTGGTCCGGGGTCACCCGCTCGACGCCGCCCTGATCGAGCGGGTCCGGCAGATCGTCCGACAGCTGGACCCGGACCTGCCGCTCTACGACGTCGGGACCCTGGCAACGGCCCTGGAAGCGCCACTGGCGGATCAACGGTTCGGGGCCCTGCTGGTCCTCGGCTTTGGGGCATTCGCGCTGCTGATGGTGGCTCTGAGCACGTACGGGGTGGTGGCGTTCGCGGTGAGCGGCCGGCTCAACGAGTTCGGCATCCGGTTGGCTCTCGGGGCCGTCCCGTCGACGCTTCGGCGGCAGGTGGTTCGCGAGGCCGTGGTCGTGGTGGCGACCGGCGTCGGGCTCGGGGCCGGGCTCGCCCTGGCGCTGGCCGCGCCGCTTTCGGGGGCGCTCCAAGAGGCCCGGGTGCTGGACCTGACGACCTGGGTGGGAGCCGGGCTGGTGCTGCTCGTCGCCGGGGGACGGCCGCACTCGGGCCCGCGCGCAGAGCCGGGCGGCTCTCTCCGATCGAGGTGTTGCGGCGGGAGTAGGAGCCCGAAAGCGACGAGGGGAGCCGTTGGGCTCCCCTCGTCGTTTCAACGCACCGGTCGGCGGATCAGGTCAGGCTACGAGATCCTTGAGCCGCTCGCCGGTTTCGCCTTCGCGCAGCCGCTGGAGCGCCCGGTCGCGGAGCTGACGGATCCGCTCGCGAGTGACTCCCATCATCCGGCCGATCTCCTCGAGGGTCCTGCTGTTGCCGTCCTCGAGTCCAAAATAGAGCCGGAGCACCTTGGCATCGCGCGGCGGCAGCGTGGCCAGCGCCGCCTCGATGTCCTGGGTCTGGCTGTTGGCCAGGGCCGAGCTGTCGGTGCCCTCCTGGTCGACGGAGGCAAAGCGCTCCATCCGCTCGTTGCCGTCGCCGTCCCGGGTGGGGTGATCGAGCCGCACCGCCTCCGAGTTGAGAGCCGACAGGCTCCGTACCGCCTCGGGGGTCAGGCCGGTGGCCCGCGCGAGCTCCTCGGTGGTGGGCATCCGCCCGAGACGCTCCTTGAGGAGCGTCGTGGTCCGTCCGAGTCGGCTCAGGTCGGCCGTCCGGTTGAGGGGCACCCGCACGGGACGGCCATGGCGCGCGATCGCGGCCTGGACCGCCTGGCGGATCCACCACACTGCGTACGAGATGAACTTGACCCCGCGATCGGGGTCGAACTTTCGGGCCGCGGTCATGAGGCCAAGGTTGCCTTCGCCGATCAGGTCGACGAGAGGCACGCCCCGGTTCTGGAACTTCTTAGCCACCGACACGACGAAGCGCACGTTATGGCGAGCCAGTTTTTCCTGCGCCGCCACGTTTCCGCGGAACGCCTTGCGCGCGAGCTCCATCTCCTCGTCGCGGCTCAGCAGCGGCACCCTGGAAATTTCGTCCAGGTACAGGTCAAGGCTCTCGCGGCCCTCATCCACCGCACGGGCGATCTGGGCAGGACGAGCCGCCCGGCGCTTCGCACGAGGAAGAGTCACTCTGAACCTCCACTTAGTTAAGGGGGAACCAGCACCTGAGGTCCGAATGTACCCCGAAAAGAACCGTCCCCAACAAGATCACAATATACAACCTAACGCAATAAAATCCAACAACTTAGCTAAACCTATCGGAAATATGGGTTTGCGCATTTTCGCCACATCTCCGACAACCACACTCGGCAATACGGGTCCTATCCCGCGCCAAGTTTCATCCAGTTCGACCCGCCAGATCGGCAGTGCCCTGACCCCGGTGCCCCACCCGAGGGTCGCCGATGAGGAGACGCCTGGACAAGCGCCGGGGACACAGGGGATGAACGGCCCTCGCCCGCTACATCGTCTTCAGCTCGTTGACGACCTTGGTGAGGGACGCCTTTGCGTCGCCGAAGAGCATGGCGGTCTTGGGATTGAAGAAGAGCTCGTTCTCGATCCCGGCAAACCCGGCGCCCATGCCGCGCTTGAGCACGATGATCGACTTGGCCTGGTCGGCGTTGAGGATCGGCATGCCGTAAATGGGACTGGACGGGTCGGTCCGGGCGGCCGGGTTCACGACGTCGTTGGCGCCGATCACCAGGGCCACGTCGGCCCGCTCGAACTCGCTGTTGATCTGGTCCATGTCGTACAGCTTGTCGTAGGGCACGTTCGCCTCGGCCAGGAGCACGTTCATGTGGCCCGGCATCCGGCCCGCGACCGGGTGGATGGCGTACTTCACCTCGCCACCCTTCTTCTCGACCAGGTCGGCCATTTCCCGGACCAGGTGCTGGGCCTGGGCGACCGCCAGGCCGTAGCCGGGGATCACGATCACGGTGCGGGCGTAGGCGAGCTGGACCGCGGCGTCTTCGGCGTTGACCTGACGGGCGGTGAGCCCTTCGGCGCTCTTGGTGGACTTGGCGGCGGCGCCGAAGGCGCCGAACAGCACGTTGGCGAGCGAGCGGTTCATCGCCTTGCACATGATCTGGCTCAGGATGATGCCGCTCGAGCCGACCAAGGCGCCGGCGATGATCAGGACCTCGTTGTTGATCACGAAGCCCGTCATCGCGGCGGCGATGCCGGAGTACGAGTTGAGCAGCGAGATCACCACCGGCATGTCGGCGCCGCCGATCGGGATGGTCAGCAGCACGCCCAGGACGAGCGACACGCCGACCACCAGGTAGAACGGCCAGAGCAGCGACTGCGGGACCGTGACCTGGTAGACCGCCAGCACCACCACGGTCAGGAACAGCAGGGCGTTGAGCGCCTTCTGCCCGGGGAAGGTGATGGCCCGCCCGGTCATGACTTCCTGGAGCTTGGCCCAGGCGATCAGGCTGCCGGTGAGGGTGACCGACCCGACCAGCAGGGTGGCCTGCATGGCGATCGACGTGTTGAGCGGCAGGTGCTGCCCGATCAGCTCGGACTTGAGGAACTCGGCGCCGCCCACGACCAGCGAGGCGCCGCCTCCCAGGCCGTTCAGGAGGGCCACCATCTGCGGCATCGACGTCATCTTGACCGTCTTGGCCATCCAGAGCCCCAGGCCCCCGCCGACCACCAGGCCGGCGATGATGACCTGGTAGGAGACGATCGAGCGATCGAGGAGGGTGACCACGATCGCGATGAGCATCCCGATCGACGAGAGGCGGTTGCCTTTGACCGCGGTGGCCGGGCTGCCCAGCCACCTGAGGCCGACGATGAAGCAGACCGACGCGACCAGGTAGGAGATCTGCGAGATCGCGGGGCTCATGATTTCTGCTCCGAGTCCGGCTTGAACATCTGGAGCATCCGGTCGGTGACGGTGTAACCGCCGGCCACGTTGATCATCGCGAACACGACCGCCAGGAAGCCGAGCACGGTCGAGATCCAGCCGTGATCTCCGCCGGCGACGATCAGGGCGCCGGCGATGGTAATGCCGCTGATCGCGTTGGCCCCCGACATCAGGGGCGTGTGGAGGATGGTGGGCACTCGATGGATCAGCTCGACGCCCAGGAACGTGGCAAGCACGAAGATGACGATGCTGGTGATCAGCATTTCCACGGGTCAGTTCCTCCCGTAGGTGACGGCGCCATCGTGCGTGACGCACATGGGGCCGAGAATCGGATCCTCGAGATCGACGACGAACGCGCCGTCCTTCTGACCATGCTCGAGGAGCGCCTGGACGTTACGGCTGAACATGAAGCTGGCGTGGTTGGGCAGGGTGGCGGCCAAGTTCGCCGGACCCGAGACGGTCACGCCGTCGACCACGACGTCCTCGCCGACCCGGGTGAGCTCGCAGTTGCCGCCGCTCTCGGCGGCGAGGTCCATGATGACCGATCCCGGCCGCATGGCCTTGACCATGTCGGCCGTGATGAGCCGAGGCGCGGGCTTGCCGGGAATCGCCGCCGTGGTGATCACGAGATCCATGTCCGCGACCTGCTTGCCGATGGCGGCGAGCACTTTCTTCTGCGCATCTTCCGCCAGCTCCTTTGCGTAGCCGCCGGATCCTTCGGCCGCCGCGTCGACCTCGACGAACGTCGCTCCCAGGCTCTGCACCTGTTCCTTGACGACCGGACGGACGTCGAAGGCGGAGACGACCGCGCCGAGCCGGCGCGCGGTGGCGATGGCCTGGAGCCCGGCGACGCCGGCTCCGATGATGAACGTCTTGGCCGGCGTGAGGGTGCCGGCGGCGGTGGTGAGCATGGGGAGGAGCCGCCCCAGCTTGGTCGCGCCGAGGAGCACCGCCTGATACCCCGCCACGGTCGCCTGCGACGAGAGGATGTCCATCGCCTGGGCCTTCGTGGTACGCGGGACCAGCTCCAGCGCCAACGCCGTCACCTTCCGCTCGGCCAGCGCCTTCAACTCGGCGGCCGACGCGTGCGGCGCCAGAAGCGACACGAGGATCGATCCCGCGCGGAACCGCCCGATCTCCTCGAGCGACGGACGCTGGACCTTGACCACCACCTGGGCCCCTTCGAGCACCGCCGCCGCCGAGTCCACCACCCGGGCGCCGGCGTCCTGATACTGAGAATCGGGAAAGAACGCGCTGGTTCCGGCTCCGCGCTCGACCAACACCTCATGTTGCTGCTTGACGAGGCGCTGGACCGTCGCGGGAATCACCGCGACCCGACGTTCACCGGGCGCCGTTTCCCGGAGGACTCCAATGCGCATGACACCTCGCTCGGAAGAGTATGGAAAGGCGACGCGAATCTATACGAGGATTCTCGCGACGCAAAGAGAGCTAGACGCTCGATAGTGAAGCGAGGGCGAGGCCTTCCTGAATTCCGCCTCATGCGGATCTCACCGCGCGTGGACTTGCCCACCGGGAGGCCTCTACTTTCCAGCCATGAACCAGACGCGCGTTTACGTCCCGGGCTCGATCGGCAACGTCGGCCCGGGGCTCGACATTCTGGGCCTGGCCCTGAGCGGCGCCGGCGACACGGTCACGGCGACCCGGGTACCGGGACGGCGGATCGTGGTCGCCGACCCCGGGCACCCCGATCTGCCTCGCTCTCCGACCCGCCACGCCGCGGCAATCGCGGCCCGGGCGGCACTCCGGCTGGCAGGGCCTCGGGGACGGATCGGTCTCCAGCTCCGCCTGGAGAAGGGGCTCCCGCTGGCCGGTGGCCAGGGCGGCAGCGCCGCGAGCGCCGTGGCCGGGGCGGTGGCGGCCAATCGGTTGGTCGGGCGGCCCCTGGGCATCCCGGGGCTGCTCCGGGCAGCGCTGGCGGCGGAAGCGAGGGTCGCCGGGCGCCACCTCGACAACATCGCGCCCTCGCTCCTGGGGGGCCTGGTTCTGGTGGTCGGGATGGACCCACCCGAGGTGATCCGCCTGGAGCCGCCTCATGGCCTGGTCATCGTCCTGGCCAGCCCCGACTACCAGCTGGCCACTCGCCGGGGGCGTTCGGTGCTGCCCCGGACCGTGACGCGGGAGATCGCCCTGGCCCAGGCCGCCAGCATCGCGACGATGGTCGCGGCCGCCGGCACCAACGACGTGGAACGCTTCGGCCGGGCGATCCAGGACCGGATCGCGGAGCCGGCCCGATCGGGCTTGCTGCCCGGATTCGAGGCGGCCAAGCGCGCCGCGCTCCGAGCCGGGGCGTATGGCTGCTCGATCTCCGGGAGCGGCCCCACTGCATTCGCGGTGACCGGGAGCCGGGCCGCCGCCCTCCGGATCGGTGCCGCCATGGAGCGCGCCTACCGCCGGGCCGGCGTCACCGCCACCATCCGCATCGCGCGACCAGACCGGGAAGGGGCCAGGCCTCGATGACGACCACTCTGCGGTGCCGGGCCTGCGGGCTGGCCCTCGACCCGGCGACGACCCGGACCCGCTGCGAGTGCGGCGGCCTGCTGGAGGTCCGGCACGACGGCGCCGGACCAGGCGCCGCCCTGCGGCACCAGTTCGAGATCCGGCGCTCGGCCCGCACCGGCCCGGCCACCTCGGGGGTCTGGCGCTACCGGGAGCTGGTGTATCCCCTGGCCGCCGATCACGAGATCGTGAGCTTCCCCGAAGGCAACACCCCGCTCCTCCACCGAGAGGCGGTGTCCCACTGGGCCGGCCTGGGCAACCTCCTGCTCAAGCACGAGGGGCTGAACCCGACCGGGTCGTTCAAGGACCGGGGGATGACCGTCGGGGTGACCCACGCCCGGCGCCTGGGGGCCCGGGCGGTGACCTGCGCCTCGACCGGTAACACGGCGGCGTCGATGGCCGCCTACGCCGCCGCGGCCGGGCTCCGCGCGGTGGTGCTGATCCCGGCCGGCAAGATCGCGCTCGGCAAGCTGGCGCAAACCGTGGCGTACGGCGCCCGGATCGCGGCGGTTCGCGGCGACTTCGACGCCTGCCTCGAGCTGGTGGACCGGGGGGGCGCCGAGCTGGGACTCTACCTCCTCAACAGCATCAACCCGTTCCGGCTCGAGGGACAGAAGGCGATCGTCTTCGAGTTGCTCGACCAGCTGGGGTGGGACCCGCCCGACTGGATCGTGCTGCCAGCCGGGAACCTCGGGAACACCTCGGCCTTCGGGAAGGCGCTGGCCGAGGCCCGCGCGGCCGGGCTGATCGACCGGCTGCCCCGGATCGCCGCGATCCAGGCCGCGGGGGCGGCGCCGTTCGCGCGGAGCTTCGCGGAAGGCTTCGCGACCCGGCACCGGGTCACGGCCGAGACGGTGGCGACCGCGATCCGGATCGGGAACCCGGCGTCGTTCGAGCGCGCGGTCGACGCGATCCGGCTCACCGACGGGGTGGTGACCTCGGTGACCGACGAGGAGATCCTGGAAGCCAAGCAGGTCGTCGATCGGGCTGGGGTGGGCTGCGAGCCGGCGAGCGCGGCCTCGGTGGCCGGACTCCGCCAACTGGTGCGGGAGGGGGTCGTGCGCCGGGACGAGCGCGCCGTGACCATCCTGACCGGTCACGTGCTCAAGGATCCCGAAATCCTGACCCGGGACATCAGCGGGGCGGTGATCGAGGTGGAGGCGACCTTGGAGGCGTTGAAGCGAGTGATTGGGGCGGGGTGAGTGGGGAGCGGTGAGTGGTGACTCGGAAGTGAGTAGTGAGTAGGCGATAGGGGACCACTCCGCTACCGCCTACTCACTCCCTATTCCCTATTCCCTACCCACCATTCACTGTCGTGCCGCCTCGACCGCTTGGCCGAGCTCCGTGTACGCCGTCGGGTCGACTTCGCGGAAGGGCGCCATCACGTGGGCGATCTTCCCGTCCGGGCCGATCACGTACACCACCCGGGAATCGAGCTTGGTGCCGCGGAAGTCCACCACCACGTGGTAGGCGGTGCCGACCTCGGCGCCGGGATCGCTGAGGAAGGTGACCGGGTACTTCTTGTCGGCGGCCCAGCTGGCCTGTGCCGTGTCGGGGTCCACGCTGATTGCCAGGACCTGGACTCCCTTGCCACCGTTGAAGAGCGTCGCGTACTGATCACGGTACGCGTCCATTTGGACCGTTCAGCCCTTGGTCCTGGCCTTGTAGAAGAAGGCCAGGACGACCGTCTGGCCCTTGAAGTCGGACAGGCTGACCGGCTGATCGAGCAGGCCGGCCATCGTGGCGCCCTTGAGCGTGAACCCGGGAGCCTCGACACCGACTTCGAGCGGCGTGGGACGATCCTGGGCTCGCGCCGTGCCGGCCATCGCCAGGGCGGCGGCCGAGAGGGCGAGGACACCAATGCGGTTCACGATCCTACCTCCGAGGTTCGAGTCGACCGACCCCTTCAATATGACTACTGCTTCACGATCCGCCAGATCTTGCCCTGAGCGTCGGCCGTGAGATAGAGCGAGCCGTCGGGGCCCTGGGCCAGGCCGGTCGGCCGGATGGCCGTCGGCGAGGTCGCCGGAACGGCGAAATCCTGCCAGGTGCCCGCCGCCTTGCCGTCGGTGAACGGCACGAAGACCACCCGGTACCCCTGCTGGGGCGCGGGAGCCCGGTTCCATGACCCGTGGAAGGCGATGAAGGCTCCGTCCCGGTAGGCCGGGCCGAACCTGTCGCCGGTGTAGAACAGGAGGTCGTCCGGGGCCCAGTGGGCCGGAAAGGCTACGGCCGGCTGGGCCTTCCGGCCACAGTCCCCGGCCTGTTTGCCATCGCCGCCGTACTCCGGGTTCAGGAGCTTCTGGTGGGTCCGGGGGTTGTAGAAGCAGTAGGGCCAACCGTAGTCCGCTCCCTCGGGCACCGGTCCGAACTCCTCGGCCGGGTTCTCCCGCCCGTCCTCGGCCGGCCATTTCCAGTTCTCGGCCAGTTGATCGCGCCCGTGGATCACGGTGTAGAGCGTGCCGGTCCCGGGCTGGACGGCCATCGACATCGGGTTCCGCATCCCTGTGCCCCAGTGGGCGGCGTCGCTCGGGGTCTGTCCTGGGATGGAGGCAGAGAAACGCCAAATGCCGGCCCGGACGGGAAGCTCGGGACAGGGCATGACGCCGGGGTACGGTCCGCGTCGATCCTCGGCGGCCTCCTGGCAGCTGTTGGTGAGGGAGCCGAAGGACACGAACAGGTAGTCTCCGTCGAGGGCTAGCCCCTTGGCCGAATGCCCACCGGGAGGCAGGTTGCGCGCGATGGTGACCGGCGGGCCCGCCGGGGTCAGCTCGCCGGGCCTGGTCGGAAAGCGGAGCACGCTGTCGTCGGTGGAGAAGATCAGGGCGTTCCCATCGAGCACGAGCCCGCTCCCTCCCGCTCCCTTGAAGAACGTCTCGACCACCTCGGCCTTGCCGTCGCCGTTGGCGTCGCGGAGGGCCATGACCCCACCCGAGCGGCCCTGGCGGGCGACGAAGAGGTCGCCGTTGGGGGCCACGGCCAGGTGCCGGATACCGGGCAGATTCTCGGCCACCACCAGGGCGCAGAATCCGGCCGGCAGGGTGAGGCCCCCGTTGTCCGCGTCGCAGGGCGGCGGGGCGGGACGATCCGGGCCGGGGCCGGCGAGGACGAGCAGCAGGGCGAGCGCGAAAGGCATGGGTCGAAGGCTCCGCTGAGTTGGGGGATCGCGGTCGAGGCGCGAAGTATAGCGGGGAGGGGAGCCCGGCTCGATGGGCGGGCAGGATCGTGGGAACGGCTCACGGGTTGGCGGCGGGGGTGGCGGGGAGCCTAGTTTTCGGGCATGGCAAATCCTCAATACATCTATACGATGCAGAATCTCCGGAAGGTGGTCCCACCGAGCCGGGAGATTCTCAAGGGCATCTACCTCTCCTTCTACCCCGGGGCGAAGATCGGCGTCCTGGGCTCCAACGGCGCCGGCAAGTCCACCCTGCTCCGGATCATGGCCGGCGTGGACCACGACTTTCAGGGTCACGCCCGTCCGGCGGACGGGATCGTGATCGGATATCTCCCCCAGGAGCCGACCCTCGATCCGGACAAGGACGTCCGGGGCAACGTCGAGGTGGCCGTGGCTCCGATCCGCGATCTGCTCACGAAGTTCAACGAGATCAGCGAGCGCTTCGCGGAGCCGATGGACGACGACGAGATGAACGCCCTGCTGGAGAAGCAGGGCGATCTCCAGACCCGGATCGAGGCGGTCGGGGCCTGGGAGCTCGATCACAAGATCGACGTCGCGATGGACGCGCTCCGACTTCCGCCGGGCGAGGCCGACGTCACGACGCTCTCGGGCGGCGAGCGACGGCGGGTCGGGCTCTGCCGGGTGCTCCTGGAGCAACCCGACCTCCTGCTCCTCGACGAGCCCACCAACCACCTCGACGCCGAATCGGTGGCCTGGTTGGAGCGCCATCTGGCGGAGTTTCCGGGCACCGTGGTGGCCATCACCCACGATCGATATTTCCTGGACAACGTCGCCAAGTGGATCCTCGAGCTGGACCGAGGGGCGGGGATTCCCTGGGAGGGCAACTACTCCAGCTGGCTCGAGCAGAAGAAGGCGCGGCTGGCGACCGAGGAGAAGCAAGCCTCGGCCCGGCAACGGACGCTCGACCGCGAGCTGGACTGGATCCGGATGGCGCCCCGGGCTCGGCACGCCAAGGGCAAGGCCCGGATCAGCGCCTACGAGGCGCTGCTGGCGGAGGGCGAGAAGGAGCAGGAGGGCACGGCGGAGATCCCGATCCCGGTGCCGGCCCGGCTGGGCGACGACGTGGTGGTGGCCAAGGGGGTTCGCAAGGGATTCGGCGACCGGCTCCTCTTCGACGACCTCACGTTTTCGCTCCCCCGGGGCGGGATCGTCGGCGTGATCGGGCCGAATGGCGCCGGAAAAACTACCCTCTTCCGGATGATCACGGGCCAGGAACGGCCCGACGGCGGCGAGCTCACCGTCGGGGCGACGGTGAACGTCGCCTACGTCGATCAGAGCCGCGACGCGCTCGACCCGGACGCGAGCGTCTACGAGGAGATCTCGGGCGGGCAGGACCAGCTCGACTTCGGCAAACGGCAAGTGAACGCCCGGGCCTACTGCGCGGGGTTCAACTTCAAGGGCGCCGATCAGCAGAAGAAGGTGGGGGTGCTCTCGGGCGGAGAGCGGAACCGGGTTCACCTGGCCAAGCTGCTCAAGAGCGGCGGCAACCTCCTCTTGCTCGACGAGCCCACGAACGATCTCGACGTCGACACCTTGCGCGCCCTGGAAGACGCCCTGCTCCGCTTTGCGGGCTGCGCCGTGGTCATCAGCCACGACCGGTGGTTCCTGGACCGGATCGCCACCCACATTCTGGCGTTCGAAGGTGACAGCGAGGTGTACTGGTTCGAGGGCAACCATCAGGACTACGCCGCGGACTACAAGCGCCGCAAGGGCGTGCCGGTGGATCAGCCTCATCGGATCAAGTACCGGAAGCTGGTGAGGGGGTAGGGGGACGGGGAGGGACGGGGAGGGACGGGGGGAGACGGGGAGGGACGGGGGGACGAGGAGACACGAGGACCGACGAGGTCGGACGAGCAGTGGGCCCGTCTGTCCCCCGCCTCCGACTGCAGGCGCCGGCCGTCTCGCCGTCTCGCCGTCTCGCCGTCCCTCGCCGTCTCTCCCCGTCCCTCCCCGTCTCCCCCCGTCTCCCCCTGTCCCTCCCCGTCTCTCCTTGTCCCAACCGCCACCCCCCGGCACTTTCCGAGTGGCTTCCGGGGCTTTCGCCCCGGGGTATCGTGCCCAAACCCGACGAGCGCATGACACTGCTCAGGCAGAAAATCTCGATCCTTCCTCCTCGCCTCGAAGGGCTCGCCGCCCTGGCCACGAATCTGTCCTGGAGCTGGAATCGCGACGCGCGATCGTTGCTCCGGTCCATCGACCCGCCGCTCTGGCGCGAGACCCATCACAACCCGATCGCGCTGCTCCGCGAGGTGCTGCCCTCCCGGCTCGAGCGGCTGGCCCAGGATCCGGACTTTCTCGGGCGGTACGACGCGGTGATGGAGTGGATGGCCGACGATCGGCGCCGCGACCGGACCTGGTTCGCCCGGCGGTATCCGTCGTTGGCCGATCGGCCGGTCGCCTATTTCTGCGCCGAGTTCGGGCTCCACAACTCGGTCCCGATCTATAGCGGCGGGCTCGGGATCCTCGCCGGCGATCACTGCAAGACGGCCTCCGACCTCGGCCTGCCGTTCGTGGGGATCGGCCTGAGCTACATGAAGGGCTACTTCGACCAGCGGCTCCGGGCCGACGGGTGGCAGGAGGACAGCGACGATCACGTCGACCCGGTGCTGACGCCGCTGCTCGAGCTCCGCGGCCCCGAGGCCGAGCCCCACCTCACGACGGTCGAGACCTTCGGCCGGCCGGTCCGCGTCCGGGTTTGGACCATGCGGGTGGGGCGGATCCCGCTCTACCTGCTCGACACCAACCTGGAAGAAAACGACCCGGAAGACCGCACCCTGCTCAACAAGCTCTACGCCGGGGGACCGGACATGCGGCTCCGGCAGGAGTGGCTCCTCGGCGTCGGCGGGGTGCGGGTCCTGCGGGCGGTGGGCATCGACCCGGGCGTCTGGCACGCCAATGAAGGCCATGCCTCGTTCATGCTGCTGGAGCGGATCCGGGAGCTGACGGTGGCGGGGATGCCGTTCGCCCAGGCGGTCGACGAGGTCCGGGCCACCTCGCTCTTCACCACCCATACCCCGGTGCCGGCGGGCCACGACGCATTCGACGCCGAGCACTTCGAGTCGTGCAGCGGTCCGATGTGGGAGCAGATGGGGATCGATCGGGAGACGTTCCTCAATCTCGGCCGGCACGTGGCGAACGGCGACTCGCGCTTCCAGATGACCGTGCTGGCGATCCGGCTCTCGGCCCGGGTCAACGGGGTCTCGAAGCGGCACGGCAAGGTATCACGCGAGATCTGGCAGCCACTCTGGCCGACGCTCCCCAATGACGACGTCCCGATCGGCTCGGTCACCAACGGCGTCCATCTCGCCACCTGGATGGCCAACGAGATCATGGCGCTGCTCGACCGGCGGGTGGGTCCGGACTGGGGGAACCGGCTGGAGGATCCCGGGCTCTGGGATCAGATCGGGCAGATCGATCCGGCCGATCTCTGGTTCACCCATCACCAGCTGAAGGGCGCCTTCATGGGCTTCATCCGGGAGGAGGCCCGGAAGCGGTTCGCGGCGCAGTGGGAGTCGGCGAACCAGGTGGTGGCGGCGGGCACGTTACTCCACCCGTACGCGCTGACGATCGGCTTCGCCCGGCGGTTCGCCACCTACAAGCGCGCCTCGCTCCTCTTTCGCGACCCCGACCGGCTCCACCGGCTGCTCTGCGACAAGCGGCGGCCGGTCCAGATCATCTTCTCCGGCAAAGCCCACCCGGCGGACAACCCGGGCAAGGAGATTCTCCAGCAGGTGTACCGGTTCACCCACGATCCGTTCTTCGAGGGCCGGGTGGCCTTTCTGGAGGACTACGACATGTACCTGGCCTCCGGCCTGGTGCAGGGGGTGGATCTCTGGCTCAACCTGCCCCGGGTGCCGCTGGAAGCCTGTGGCACCAGCGGCATGAAGGCGGCCTTGAACGGGGTGCCGCAGCTGGCCACGATCGACGGCTGGTGGGAAGAGGGTTACGACGGCACCAACGGTTGGGCCATTCCCTACCCGCCCACGCTCGACGATCCGGAGGAGGCGGACCTCTCGGACGTCGACCACGTGTACCGGTTGCTCGAGGAAGAGATCCTTCCCCTCTACTACGACCGCGATCAGCACGGTGTCCCGCTCGGCTGGGTGGACCGGATGCGGAGCGCGATGCGGGTAGCGATGAGCCGGTTCACGGCCCGCCGGATGCTCCTCTCGTACATCGACCAGTATTACGTGCCCGCCATGCGGCGGGATCCGATCGTCGACCGGCCCCCGGCGCCATGAACGAGTCCGAGCGGCGCTCTTCGACCCGCGACCGGCTCCCCCACTCCGCCCTGGCGAGTCGGGCGGGCGAGCCGGTCACGGTCGTGCACGTCGCCGCCGAGTACTACCCCTACGCCCGGGCCGGCGGCCTGGCGGAAGCGGTCGCGAACCTGGCCCGGTTCCAGTCGCGCGCCGGAGTCCGCACCGCCGCCATCATGCCGCTCCACCGCTCGGCCCGGAAGAAGGCCGGCGAACTGGTGGCGGTCGGCCCGCCTCTCGAGATCCGGCTGGGAGACCGCCGGGAGACGGTCCGGCTCCTGACCGAGCGCGAGGCACCGGCCGACACCCGGCTCTACTTCATCGAGCACGATCAGTTCTTCGACCGGCCCGACCTCTACGGCGACCGCCGGGGCGACTATCCGGACAACCACATCCGCTACGCTTGCTTCGCCCGGGCCGCCGCCCGGGCGCTGCCCCAGATCGCCGAGGGCCCGATCCTGCTGCACGCCCACGACTGGCACGCGGCGCTCGCGCTCACCTACGCCCGCACCAGCTTCGCCGCCGACCCGCGTTATGCCCGGCTGGCCACGGTCTTGTCCGTCCACAACGCCGGCTACCAGGGACACTATCCGCCGACCGTGCTGCCCGAGCTCGGGCTCCCGTGGGAGCTCTTCAACTGGCGCCAGCTGGAGTGGTACGGCAAGGTCAACCTGCTCAAGGCCGGGCTGGCCTTTGCCGACGCCGCCGTGACGGTGAGCCCCAACCACGCCAAGGAGCTCCGGACCGCGGACGGCGGGTTCGGGCTCCAGGGCGTGTTCACGTCGATGGGAAGCCGCTTCACCGGGATCCTGAACGGCCTCGACCTGGAGGAGTGGGATCCCGAGACCGACACCGGTATCGTGGCGAACTTCTCGGCCGCCGATCTCGCAGGCAAAGCCATCTGCAAGGCCGCCCTCCAGGAGCGATTCGGGCTCCGGCAGGATCCCCAGATCCCGATCTTCAGCATGGCGGCGCGACTGGTTACTCAGAAAGGGCTCGACCTCGTGCTGGGCGAGCCGTCGATCTTCCGACTGGACGGCCAATTCATCTTCATCGGCCGGGGCGAGCCCCGGTTCGAGAACGCACTCCGCGCCGTCGCCGCCACCGCGCCCGACCGGGTGGCCGTCGACACGAACTTCACGGACGCCATCGAGCACCATTTGATGGGCGGGGCCGACTTCCTGCTCATGCCCTGTCAATACGAGCCCTGCGGCCTGACCCAGATGCGGGCCCAGCGCTACGGCGTCGCGCCGATCGTCCGCCGAGTGGGCGGCCTGGCCGACACCGTCGACGACGGGGTGACCGGATTCGTCTTCACGCCCTACGATCCCGAACCGCTCTTCGGGGCGGCGCTCCGGGGGCTCGATTGCTACGCCAACCCGGGCGAGTGGCACCGCATGGTGCAGGCCGCGATGGCCCGGGACTTCAGCTGGGACCGCTCGGTCCGGTCGTACCTCGAGGTGTACCGCCGGGTGGTGGCCGGACTGAACGGGGGGCCGACCGAGGCGCGGGCCGAGTGAGCATGGACTTCGTGCTGGCGCTCCACAGCCATCTGCCCTACGTGCTGAATCATGGGCGGTGGCCCCACGGCAGCGATTGGCTCTCGGAAGCGGCGATCGATACCTACCTGCCCCTGCTCGAGGCCCTGAACGGGCTCGAGATTGCGGGTGTGCCGAGCCCGCTCACGCTCGGCATCACACCGATCCTCGCCAACCAGCTCGCCAGCCCGACCTTCGCCGGCGAGCTCGAGGCCTTCGTCGCCCAGCGGTTCGAGGCGTGCGACGCCGCCGTGGCGGAGCTCACGACCGAGGGCGAGCGCCATCTCGTTCCGATCGCCGAGTACTGGCGCGGGCGCCTGCACCGGCTACTCCGCCTGTTCGAGCGGGTGGACGGCGACCTGGTCCGGGCCTTCCGCCGCCATGAAGCGTCCGAGCGGATCGAAATCATGAGCTCGGCCGCCACCCATGCGTTTCTGCCGCTCCTCGCCCGCGACGAGAGCGTCCGGCTCCAGCTGGCGCTGGGGCGGGCCGAGCACCAGCGGCTCTTCGGCGTGGCGCCGCGGGGATGCTGGCTGCCCGAATGCGCCTACCGGCCGCGCGGCCCCTGGCAACCGCACCCGGCCGCTCCCTCCGCGGCGGACCGCGCCGGGATCGAGGCGCATCTCGGTCGGGCCGGCTTCCGGTATTTCTTCACCGACGCGCACCTGGCCCAAGCTGGCCGCACGCTGGGCCTCTATCCGGAAGCCGACTTCCCCGGCGGCCCGATGCTGGTGGCGGAGGAGCCGCTTGGCCTTCCCGCCGTGCGGTCGCCCCACCGGGCGTACCGGATCGATCCCCAGCCGGGTACGCCGGCCGTGGCGGCCCTGGTCCGCGATCCGCGCTCCTCACGCCAGGTCTGGAGCCGCCATCAGGGCTACCCGGGCGACGGGGAGTATCTGGAGTTCCACAAGATCCGCTTTCCCGGGGGGCTCAAGCTCTGGCGGGTGACCCATCCGGCCGTGGATTTGGGCGGGAAGCAGCCCTACGACCCGAACGCCGCGCGAGCCCGAGCTCGGGAGCATGCCCGTCACTACCGGGAGGTGCTCCACCGGATCGTGGCCGAGGAGCGGGACGACGGGGACGTGGTCGTGGCGCCGTTCGACACCGAGCTCTTCGGCCACTGGTGGTTCGAGGGCGTCGACTTCCTGACCGACGTGTTCCGGACCCTGGCGGAGGACCGGGTGATCCGGCCGACGACCGCGTCGACCCACCTGGGCCGGCACCCGGCCAGCGCGACCGCGGAGCTCGTCCCGGGCTCCTGGGGCACCAACGGCGACTTCAGCAAGTGGCTCAACCCGGAGACAGAGTGGACTTGGCTTCGCCTGTGGGCTCTGGAACACCAGTTCTGGGACACCGTCTCTCGAGGGTTGGCCGAACCGGCATCGCACGTCCTGCTCGCCCAGGCGGCCCGCGAGCTGGTGCTGGCCCAGAGCTCGGATTGGCAGTTCATCATCTCGAGTGCGACCGCCGCCGACTACGCGAGCCGACGCTTCCTCGAGCATGCCGAGAACTGCGCCCGCCTGCTGGCGGCGATCGACACCGACGGGCCGGCCAGGGTCGCGGCCCAGGACCTGGCGGCTGCGCTGGGGCGCCGGAACGAGGTCTTCCCCGACATCCTCGCCTCGGTCGCGGTGGCGTCCCGCGAAACCGCCCCGCTCCCCGCATGACCGCGGTGCCGCGCCGGGCGGCGATCATCCACGGGCACTTCTACCAGCCGCCCCGGGAAGACCCCTCGCTCGACCTGCTGGAGCGGGAGCCGAGCGCGGCTCCGTGGCACGACTGGAACGAGCGGATCGAGCGGGAGTGCTACCGGACGGTGGTGGCCGCGCGGGTCCCGGACGCCGAGGGCCGGATCCGAGCGATCGTCAACACGCTCTCCTGGATCAGCTTCGACGTGGGGCCGACCTTGCTGGAATGGCTGGAGCACGCGGCGCCGTCGACCTATCAGGCGTTTCTGGCCGCGGACCGGGAGAGCCGGAGCCGCACCGGGGGGTACGGCAACGCGATCGCCATGCCCTACCACCACATCATCCTCCCGCTCGCGTCCCGCCAGGACAAGGTCACCGAGATCCGAGCCGGGATCGCGGACTTCCGGCGACGGTTCGGCCGCGACCCGGTGGGGATCTGGCTCCCGGAGACCGCGATCGACGACGAGACCCTGGACGCCGCGGCCGCCGAAGGGATCGCGTTCACGATCGTGGCGCCGGGTCAGGTGGCCATGGCGCCGCCGGCCGGGCGGCCGGGCCTCTATCGGACCGGCCAGGGCCGGCGGATCGCGATCTTCGTCTATGACGGGGCGCTCTCGCACGACATCGCGTTCGGACCACTGGTCCGCGACGCCGACCTCTGGATGGCCCGGATCCTCGAGCCCGAGCTGCCGCCGTCGGGCCCGCTGCTCCGTTCGATGGCCACCGACGGCGAGACGTTCGGGCACCATCACCGGTTCGGCGAAATGGCGCTGGCGGCCACGATCGCCAAGCTCCAGACCCACCCCGACGTCCGGATCGACAACTACGCCTCCTTTCTGGCCCGGAACCCGGCCGAGCACGAGATCACCCTGGTGGAGCCGAGCGCCTGGAGCTGCGCCCACGGGGTGGAGCGTTGGCGGAGCGACTGCGGCTGCCGGGTGCATGACGGGACCAGCCAGGCCTGGCGCGCGCCGCTCCGGGCCGGACTCGAGTGGCTCGCGACCGAGGTGCACGCCCTCTACGACCAGGAGGCCCGCCCCTTCTTTCCCGACCCCTGGTCGGCCCGCACCGCGTACGCCATCACCGGCGCGCCCAGCGACCTGCCGGTCCGGGCCCGGGAGCTGCTCGAACTCGAGCGGAACACGCTCCGCACCTTCACCTCATGCGGCTGGTTCTTCGACGACGTCGCCGGGATCGAGACGCTGCAGATCCTCAAGTACGCCGCCCGGGCGATCGCGCTGGCCGGTCCCGAAGCCGAGCGACTCGAACGCGGGCTGCTCGAGCGGCTGGCCCATGCCCGGAGCAACGACCCCAAGGCCGGCACCGCGGCCGACCTTTACCTGACCCGGGTCAAGCCGCGGTGGCGGGGCGACGAGCGCGTCGCCGCCGGATTCGCCGCGGTCCGGAGCGTGGCGCCGGAGCGGGCGCTCCCGGTCGTCGGCCGGTTCCTGGTCGGCGCCCAGGGCGAATCGGTGCAGGTCCAGCACCGGCGCACCGGCCGGGTCACCCGGTTCCAGGCGTCCGCTCACCGCGTCGGGGCCTTCGGGCTCGAAGTGGACCTGGTGAGCGACGGGACGGACGACCGGCGAACCCTGACGCTCGAAGCCTTCCCCGAACGGGAACGAGACGTGGTGCGCGAGACCCTCCGCCGGGAGGCACTCCGCAGCGTGCTCTCAGCCGAAGACCTGGTGCGCCTGGCGCAAGGATCGGAGCGCTACCCGGAGGTCCTGTCGACGGCCCTGACCCGGCTGGTGCCGGAGCGCCAGGCCGACCTGACGCCGGGACTGGTGGAGCGGCTCAACCGAGCCCTGGACCTCTTGGGCCTCGAGGGAGAGCACGTCCCGTTCGACGCCCAGACCCGATACTACCGGTTCATGCAATCGGCCGACCCGGAGGGACGGCGGTTGTTGGGGCCGTTCGGGAGCCGGCTGGGATTTGGGGTCGTGAATTGGGAATCGTGATCGGGGAGCCGGGCGGGAGCAGGAGTAGCGGGTAGGGGGTAAGAGAGTGAGGGGCTAGCGGGCGACGATTTCGAACGGGGCCCGGACCACCAGTCGATAGGAGTACTCCCAGTGAGTGCCCAGGAAGGCGATGCTGGGATCGTCGTCGATCCGGTGCAGGCGGAACTCGGCGTCCAGGTCCACCGCGCCGTCGATCTTGGTCCGCCGCATGACGCCGAGCTCGACGTACTTGCGCTCCGATCGGTAGTAGCTGGGATCCACCCCGACCGAGTTGTAGTTGTTGTCGCCCTCCTGCGACAGAAAGTCGCGGCCTCGCCAGTAGATCCCGAACAGCTCGACCGCGCTCGCGGGCCGGACCCCGGCGCGGAGGTACCAGCCGCGACCGGACCGGGGACGATCGGCGGGGGCGGCGGGGTCGATGTTCCCGGCGCTCCGGAGACGATAGACGGTCAGGGCGGAACGGCCGAGCCAACCAAGCGAATCGGAGAGTGTCACCCCGAAGCCCGAGGCCACGTTGTTGGTGACCGGCACGCCGGCGTCGTAGAGCTGGCCCCCGTGATGGAGACCGTGGAGCTGGCCTTCGAGCGAGATCTGGGGAATCGGGCGATAGCGGAACACCCACCCATAGTCGAAGACCTCGCGCTGGGTCGGGGTGTTGAGCTTCTGCCAGTTGATGAAGAAGTCGAGATCCCAGCTCCGCCGCCGCTCGATCCATTGCAGCCCGTACTCGACCGGACGGGTAAGCTCGAGCGTGCTCACCTCCAGCGGATCGAGCAGCCCGTGCCGCCGCTCGGTAACCAGGGTCCCGAACGCCGCGGTGGAGTGTTCGGTTCGGTAGCGAAACCCGAGGAGCGGTTTGGTCTGGTCGAGGAACTCGGACGAACCCCACCGGACGTCACCGAACACCCCGGCGATCACCTCTGTCTTGGCCGAGGGGCCCACCCGAAGATAGCTCTGGAACTGCCCGCCCAGGATCGTCTGACCGGTACGGTATGGGGTGAAGAACTCGGTATTGTCCCCGTAGAGGGTGACCCGGTTGGCCCAGGTCAGCGACTGGGCGGCGAGGGTGGCCGGCGCCGAGGCCAGCACCAGCAGGACGACGAGGGATCGGAGCATGGGTGGGGAAGGATAAAGGGGGTGGAGGGACGGGGGGAGACGGGGTGCGGGGGGCCCGTTAGTTTTCGGGGATGACCAGTTCCGCTCGCACCGTCACGCTCGGGCTGCCTCAGATGGCCTGCGGCGAGGATCGCAAGGCCAACCTGGCCACGGCGGTCGACCGCATTCGGGACGCCGCCGCCCGGGGCGCCCAGGTGATCTGCCTCCAAGAGCTCTTCCTCGGCCCCTACTTCTGCCAATCCGAGGATCATCGCTTCTTCCAGCTGGCGGAGGCGATCCCGGGGCCCACGACGGCCGTGCTCTCCGAGGTCGCCCGGGAGCTCGGGGTGGTCGTGGTGGCGTCGCTGTTCGAGAAGCGGGCTGAGGGGCTCTATCACAACACGGCCGCGATCATCGACGCCGACGGGACCTACTTGGGGAAATACCGGAAGATGCACATCCCGGACGACCCCCAGTTCTACGAGAAGTTCTATTTCACCCCCGGCGACCTGGGCTTTCGGGTCTGGAACACGCGCTTCGGCCGGCTGGGCGTCCTGATCTGCTGGGATCAGTGGTACCCGGAGGCCGCCCGGCTCACCGCGATGCACGGGGCCGAGGTCCTCTTGTACCCGACCGCGATCGGCTGGCTTCCGCCGGAGAAGGCCGAGTACGGGGAGCGACAGCAGGCGGCGTGGGAGGCGATGCAGCGTTCGCACGCGATCGCCAACGGCGTCTACGTGGCCGCGGTAAACCGGGTCGGCCTCGAGACCAGCGGGTCGGGCGGGATCGAATTCTGGGGCGGGAGCTTCGTGGCCGATCCGAGCGGTCGGGTCCTGGCCCAGGCCGGGCAGGACGAAGAGACGCTGATCGTGCCTTGCGAGCTGGGGCAGGTCGACCTCGTCCGGACCCACTGGCCCTTCCTCCGCGACCGCCGGATCGATGCCTACGGCGACCTGACCCGTCGCTATCTCGACGATTGAGCCGGGCCGTGCCCCGCCCCGCTTCGACGCCGTTCACGCCCGGCTCGCCGGCCGCGCGGGGATTTCGGATGCCGGCCGAGTGGGCCCGCCATCGGGGCACCTGGCTCAGCTGGCCCCACAAGGAAGCGTCGTGGCCCGGTAAGTTCGAGCCGGTGCCCGCGATCTTCGCCGAGATGGTCCGCCATCTTGCCCCGGGTGAGGAGGTGCACATCAACGTGGGCAGCGACGCGCTCGAAACCAGCGCCCGCGCCGCGCTGGCGGTCGCCAAGGCGCCGACCGAGGCCGTCTCCTTCCACCGTCATCCGACCAACGATGCCTGGTGTCGAGACCACGGGCCGATCTTCGTCACGCGCGTCACGGAGGCCGGCCCGGAGCAGCTGATCCTGGACTGGGGCTACAACGCCTGGGGCGACAAGTACCCGCCCTACGACCTCGACGACGTGATCCCGACCCGGATCGGCGAGGAGCTGGGGATCCCGGTGGAGCATCCGGGCATCGTGCTCGAGGGCGGCTCGATCGACGTGAACGGGGCCGGCACCTTGCTCACGACCGAGCAGTGCCTCCTCAACCCCAACCGGAACCCGCGACGCGACCGGGCCGCCCTCGAGCAGATCCTCCGCGACTACCTCGGCGTCACCAACATCCTCTGGCTGGGAGAGGGAATCGAGGGGGACGACACCGACGGCCACGTCGACGACCTGACCCGGTTCGTGGACGCCAGGACCGTGGTGACCGTTCTCGAGGACGACTCCAGCGACCCCAACTACCACCCCCTGCGCGACAACCTGGACCGGCTCCGGCGGATGAAGGACCAGGACGGCGCCCCGCTCCAGGTCATCACCCTCCCGATGCCGCCGCCCGGCACCTTCGACGGGCACCGGCTCCCGATGAGCTACGCCAACTTCTACATCGCCAACGAGGTCGTCCTGATGCCGGCCTACGACACCCACCTCGACGAGGTGACCCGGGAAACGCTCCAGGCGTTGTTCCCGACCCGGCGGGTGGTGCCGATCGACTGCCGGGATCTGGTGTGGGGATTGGGGGCGATTCATTGCGTGACGCAGCAATGGCCGGGTAGGGAGTAGGGAGTCGTGAGTGGGGAGTTGGGAGGGAATTGGGAGTTGGGAGTTGGGAGTTGGGAGGGAATAGGGAGTTGGGAGTTGGGAGTTGGGAGGGAGTAGGGACTTGGGAGTTGGGGCGGGTCGGGGATTCCGTGGGGGCTGGGCAGGCCGGCGGGACGGGTCGTGGCAAGGGAGGAACGGATGAGCGAGGGCATCATGACGGGCGGAGCGAGTGGGTTCGGACTTCCGCCCGACTGGGGGCGGATCACCACCATCGACGCGCACACCGCCGGCGAGCCCTTTCGGGTCGTGACCGGCGGGGTGCCGGCGATTCCCGGGGCGACGATGATCGCCAAGCGGCGGTACGCGCGCGAGCACCTCGACCAGACCCGACGCACGCTCATGTGGGAGCCGCGGGGACACGCCGACATGTACGGCTGCTTCCTGACCGATCCGGTCACGCCGGGGGCGGCCTGCGGCGTCCTCTTCATGCACAACGAGGGGTTCAGCACCATGTGCGGGCACGGGATCATTGCCGTGGCCACGGTGCTGGTGACCATGGGCGTGGTGCCGGTCGAGGGCGACCGCGCCTCGATGACGATCGACACGCCGGCCGGCCCGGTGGAGGCCGCGGCCACGGTGGAGGGTGGCCGGGTGACCACGGTCCGGTTCCGGAACGTGCCCTCCTTTCTGGCGGCGCGGGATCAGACGGTGAGCGTGCCCGGGCTGGGCGCGGTGCGGTACGACCTGGCCTTCGGCGGGGCCTTCTACGCGTACGTCGACGCCGACTCGCTGGGGCTTCTGCTGGTTCCCGGCAAGGGGCGCGAGCTGATCGACGCCGGGATGGCCATCAAGCGTGCCGTGATGGCCAAGGGGCCCATCGAGCACCCCTACGAACGCGAGCTCGGCTTCCTGTACGGAACGATTCTGGTCGGCCCGGCCGAGGATCCCGCCCACCACAGCCGGAACGTGTGCATTTTCGCCGACGGCGAGGTGGACCGATCACCCACCGGGACGGGGGTCAGCGGGCGAGTGGCGATCCACTACGCCCGGGGTGAGCTTGGGCTGGGACAACGGATCGTGGTCGAGAGCATCTTGGGCACGACCTTCGAGGCGGCCGCCGTCGAGGAAACCGACTTCGGGCCGCACGCGGCCGTGATCCCCGAGGTGGCGGGCACCGCCGCGATCACGGGGCGGCACGAGTTCCTGATCGACCCGGCCGACGGCCTTCGCGGCGGCTTCCTGGTCCGCTGACAGCCGCCGAAGGGCGATCGCCCGGATGATCGGCCAGGTCTCGTAGTCCGGATCGGAGAGCCGGTAGTCCGCGATCACCCGATAAAGCGAATCCGCCCCCACCCGGTCGCCGGTCGCCGCCCGTGCCTCCGCCTCGAACAGATAGACCGTCGACAGGGACCGCCCGAAGAAGGTGCCCTGCCCCGCCGCCGTCGCGAAGTGGAGGGCCGCGCGCCGCTCGCCCCGCATGGCCGCCAACGCCCCATCCACGGTGAGCAGCGCCAGTCGGTAGCTGGGCAGATCGCGACCGCCGTCGCGGTCGGCGAGAAAGCGGCGGAGCTCGCTCAGGGTGGCGCGATCGTCGGTCCGGGCCGAGAGCTCCGCCAATCGCTCGGCGAGGCGGGCATAGGCCGGCGGCGACAGGTCGGCGCCCTCGATCCAGGCCAGCGCCTGCCGTCCCAGCACGACGGCGGTCCGCCGCGCCCCCCACTCCGCCTCGCCGAGCCCCACCGCAAGCAGGCTCTTCGGGAGGTACTGCATCCAGGGCTCGGCCCGGACCCCGTCGAGCAGGGCCAGGGCGTCACTCACCCGGCCCGACGCCACCAGCAGCGGAATGCGCTGGGCCGTCTCGGCGCTGCTCGGGTGCGGCGCTTCGGCCCGTCGGTCGGAGGCCGTGTGGACCTCGGCCCAGTCGCCGGCCCGGTAGCGCCGGAGCCACGCCAAGGTGGCCTCGCCAAGCGGACGAGTGATGCTGTCGGCCGTCACGATCCGGCGGACCGCCGCCGTGTCGCGGCAGGACGCCATGGAGTTCTTGAGCGCGACGAAGAGCGGAGTACCCGGCCGGGGCGAGAGCCGGATGGCGGAGTCCGCGGCGGCGACCGCATCCTCGAAGCGCCCCACCGCTCGGTAGGCCCAGGTGATCCCTTCGTAGGCGATCGGCTCGCCGGGGAAGCTGGTCTCGAGGGTGCGCCAGGTCTGGATGGCGAGGTCGGGCCGGTCGAGGACCACCTGCTCGAACCGGGCCTGGACGATCAGGCGCTCGCGGGGCGGCATCCGAGCGGCCAGGCCCAGGGCCCGGGTGAAGTGCTCCTCGGCGTGGCGCTCGTGGTCGGTGTACCAGAGCATGTCGCCCAGGAGGAAGTGCGCCATCGCGAAGAGGCTGTCGTGGACCAGGGCCCCCTCGAGCAGGGCGATCGCCGTCTCACGATCCCAGCGTCCCAGAGCCGAGAGCGCCAGTCCGTAGTTTCGAAGCGCCGCGAGCGAGGTGGTCGTGACCGCGGGCAGGGGCTGGAGGGTCGTGTCGATCTCGACCGCCCAGGTGCGATGGCTCAGCCGGTGGCCCAGGCGAGCCACCGCCGGGATGACCTGGTCGGCCCGGGCCGCCTGCTCCGACAGGGTCACCTCGGTCCGGCCGGTCGAGACGTTCCGGACGTCAACCACGAGTTGGGCGCCGGTTCCCAGCGGGAGCGCGGACCCGGTCACCACGAGCGGAACCCCCTCGCGGGCCGCGACCAGCGACGCGAGCGCCGGAGTGAGCACGGTGTCGGGCTGGTGCCGGAGCAGACGGAGCGCTTCCCGGACCCGGGCTTCGCTCACCAGGTCGACCCCCGGCGTGGCGCTGAGCTCCGCCCGGAGCGCCTCCCGCATTCCGAGGCTCAACACCGAGTCCGGTCCCTCGAAGGATCCGAGCACGACGGCGCGCGGCGCTGCCGGTGACGACGGCCCCCGAGCCAGACGCAGCCCGACCAGCGCCACAACCAGCCCGGCCCCGAGCAGCAGGGCCGGCCGGGATTTCCGGAGCCGCCACCGGACCCGATCCTGAGACCGTCGCTGGGGCGCCTCGTCCGGCGCCCGCACGACCTCCCGAGGGACCGCGATCCGGGCCACCCCATCGTCGGCCCGCGACACCTCGAGGGACGACGGCGGATCGGCGGCGGGGACCGCCTCGGCGGCGGGCCGCAGGCCCGCCCGAAGCCGGTCGGCCAAGGCGACCACTTCGGGGTCGGGCGGGAGCTCGAGCTCGGCGGCGAGGAAGGCGGCGTGCACCGTGGCGTGCTGGAGCGCACCGGCCAGGTCGCCCGCGTCGACGAGGGCGGTCATCAGGGCCCGAGCGGCGGCGCCGTCGAGGGGATCGAGGTGGGCCCGTTTCCTTCGCCATCCCACGGCGGCCGCGAAGTCGCCGCGGCTCGCCACGATCTCGGCCAGCCGGTCCAGGGCGTCTCCGAAGCTCGCCGCCAGCGCCCGGCGCTGCTCGTCCGCCCAGCGCTCGAACTCGGAGGCCTCGGGGAGTCGGACGCCGTCGAGAAATGGACCCGAGTAGCACGCCACCGCCCGCTCGAAGTCGCCCACCGCCAACGCCGAGCGGAACTCGACGACGTCGGCGACGAGGACGCCAGCCACGAAGCGAAGCTCCTCGGCCCCGCCTTGGATGACCTCCACCCCGAGGTCGCGACGGATGGCGTAGAGCAGTTGCGACAGGGAGTGGCGGCCCTGGTCGTCGCTCCGGTCGGGCCAGAGGCAGGCGACGACCCGCTCGCGGCTCAGGGCTCGGTCGCTCGCGGCCAGCAGCGCGAGGAGCGCGAGCCGCCGACGCTGGGACGCGGCTCCGCCGAGCGGGACGCCGTCCCGCTCCAGGGCAAGCCCACCGAAAGTCCGCAGCCGCAACATGTTGGCCGTCTTGTGATTCTGTGTGAGTGCCGCCGGAGAGCGATCTGAGGCTCCTCGGCTATAGTAGCCCGTGCCGTTCGGACCATCAAGCCGAGCGGGCCCGAGCTCAGGAGGCGTTCATGAGGAACCGACAGCGCTGGATCGTTCTCGTCGCCCTGGCGGTGCTCCCTGCCGCGGTGGGGGCCCAGCCCCCGAGCCGGCGGCTGCCGACCCCGATCCGGGGCGGCATCTCCCGGCCGGCTGCCCCCCTCACCCAGGGCAGCGACCTGGTCTTCTCGGCCCTCGGCCTGAGCCCCGCCGGGCAGCTGACGTACACGGTGATGAACCACGGCCAAACGGCGGTCACGGTGCCCTTCGTGGTCGACGTCTACATCGACGATGCCCGGGTCGACACCTACAAGCACGCCTCGCTCGCGGGGGGCGCCTCGGCCACGGTGAGCGACCCGGTCGCGACGGTCTCCAGCTGCGCGGCGGTCCGCCTCAAGGTCGTCGCCGATCCCCAACATGTGGTGACCGAATCGAGCGAGACCGACAACACCCGAACCGCCCAAGTCACCCCGCCCTGTCCCGATCTCGCGGTGACCGCGGTCAAGCAGGATTGGGAGGACTTCAACACCCGGTACCGGATCCAGGTCACGGTCCAGAACCAGGGCAACAAGGCGATGCCGAGAACGGTCATCGCCCGGGCCTGGGGTGGACCGGGAATGGACCTGTCGTCGCTGCTCGATCCGGGGGCACTCCCGATCCTGACCGACGCGGAGATCCCCGTGTTGGCCCCGGGCCAATCGACCTCCTTCCACGTCGGGGGCAAGTACCTGGGTACCGACCACGTTGGCGTCAAAGTGTACCTCGACTTCTACCACGCGATTCAGGAGCCGCGAGTCGACAACAACCTCGCGACCAAAGAGTTCGGTCCCCACTGAGACGACGGCCGGACGCCCCGAGCCGGCCAGGAGGTGACAAAGGATGCCTACTATCTCTTCCCGCCGGTCGTGGCCGGCCCTCTCGCTGCTCGCGCTGACCCTGACGGCCGGTCCGGTCGCGGCCCAACGTCCCCGGCCGGCACGCCCGGCGCGCCATCCCTCGCCGGCGGTTCGGGGCGGCCCCACCGCACCGGCCTACCAGGGAATCTGGGAACCGGTGAGTTACCCCGAGGACGTGGAGCTGGACGAGGCGTTCTTCACCACGCCGGAGGAGGGGTGGGTCACCGGCATGGGAACGGGCGGGGTGGTGATTCATACCGCCGACGGCGGCGCCCACTGGGACGTGCAGCTGGGTGACCCGGCCGGCAACCAGTCACGGTTCGAGTCACTCCAGTTCGTGGACCGATCGACCGGGTTCGTCGTCCAGCGGACCGGCACCGGCGACCACTCCCTGCTCCGAACGCTCGACGGCCAGACCTGGCGAGTGACCGGCACGGCACCCCAGCATCGGGCCGCACTCCGCTTCGTGTCCGCCACGACCGGCTTCACGGCCCACAACAACGAGATCCTGCGCACCGACGATGCCGGCCGGACCTGGACCCCGGTCTTCACCTGTGTGTTGTCGGTGCAGTCGAAGGGCCTGACCCGCAACGCCCGCTGCGAAGTCGCCGACTTCTCGTTCCCGACTCCCGATCTTGGATTCGCGATCGGCAACTCCCCTGACGTCCGCGGCTTGTACTCGTTCCGCACCGAGGACGGCGGGCACACCTGGACGGCGGCGCTCGCGCTCGCCGACGACGGCCAAGGGATCGACGGGCGCGAGGGACACCTGGTGTTCACGGACTCGCAGCACGGGTACAGCTGCGTCAGTGGCAGGCTCTTCGGAACCAGTGACGCCGGAGTGACCTGGGAAGGCCTGGCGGGGGCCGGCTGCCCAGGCAAGCCGCTGGTGGCCTTTGCCGATCCCGAGATCGGGTGGGCTTTCCGGTACCAAACCATGACCTATACCACGGACGGCGGTCGCCGGTGGGTCTCCCGCAACATCCCGTTCCCCGCCAGCGGCCATGGATTCTCACTGCCCCGGCGGGATCGCGCCTACGTGGTCGGGGAGCATGGCATGGTGTACCGCTACCGGCTCGTGCCGGCGGGCGCGGTGCCGGCCGGCGCGCTGGCGGCGCCCGCGATGCCGGGCTTCCCCACGATCCTCGGCGTCCAGACCGACAGCCTGACCGGCGCCGTCGGCGACCTCCAGGCCGAGCTTGCGAAGAACGCCGGCACCGCACCCGCCGGCGGGTCGGACTCGGTCTCGGGCATCGCCGTGACGCCGTTCGTGGCCTCGTGCTGCTCCAAGCGCCTTGGGCGGCTCCAGCTGATCCTCGACGCCGTCGGCGGCCTGCTCCCCGCCTACACCGGCAAGTATCGCAACCTCAACCTGGTGGCCCAGAGCTTCCGGGTGGCCAGCGGCCTGCCAGACCAGGCCGACAGCCTCCGCTCGGCGATCCGCAGCTTCGGCGGCGCCGCCGACCAGAGCTCGGCGGTCCAGGCGCTGGCGACCCTCCGCGGGGTGCTCGACGGATTCCGGGCCCAGGTCGACACCGCGCTCCAGCGCTCGCCGGCGGCCCCGCCCGCCGGTGGCGGCCGGTAGGCGCCCGTTGCCGTTTCGACGAGGGAGATCGACCCCATGATCCCGGGCCCGGGGCGATCGGCCGGGTGGGCGGCGGGCCTCGGGCTGCTGGCGATCGCGTCGCTCGGCCCCCCGGGGGGCGCCGCGCAGTGGCAAAGTCACCCCTTCGCGCCATGCGTCGTGATCGGCGCCGGCCAGCTGGCGTACGTCGTCTCGGGCGGCGTAGCCCGGTACTTTCCCCTGAAAATGGCCGAGCCCGGAGGCGCCGCGACGGTGTCGGCCCCCCGCGGCTCGGTGCCGCACTGCCCCGGCGGCACGGTGGAGCTGGAGGCCGCCGTGGGCACGAGCGGCCGGCCCGGCGACTCCGCGACGGCGGCCGGGGTGGTTCGGCTCACGCTGGATCTCGGCGGCACAGCCACCCTCGTCGCGCGCGGCGACAGTGCACCGAAGGCAAAGGACCTGAAGAGCGCGGTGGCCTGCGTGCTGGCCGTCCGGGTGGAGAGCCTGTCGCTCGACCACGGCCCCACCTGGCTCGACAACCGCTGGCTGGCCGGCCGGCTTCGCGAGCACCTGGTGCGGCGGGCCTGCTTCGACGTCACCTCGCTGGTGTACGTCTACCTGACCCGGGGCGGGCGGCTCTAGCCATGGGCTTCCTGCTGATCGCCGTGCTCGCGCTCGTGATGGTGTACGCCATGATGGAGAGCGCGGCGACCTTCCTGACCCGCCAGAACCGGGAGGCCCACCCGTCGTCCCGGATGGCGCTCCTGGAACGCCTTACCCACCTCGAGCCCGGCGGGACGGACTGCCGGCTGGCCCCGGGAAGCCGGGCCGATCTCGAGGTCCGGTGCGACCTGGTGCCGGCGGATTGGCGGGCCGGCTTCAGCCGGGTCAAGCTCACCACCCAGTATCGGGCCTGGCTGGTACTGGACGAGGAGCGGCACGAGGTCCGCTGGTTCGAGATGCTCCGGACCGCGAGCCTCTTCATCGGGTTCCGCGGGTGGGTGCCGCGGTTCTCGTGGTCCCTGGCCTTGGTCGCCGGATGCATCGACGTCGTCTGGGTGGGGCGCGCGTACGGCCTGGCCGCCGGGGTGGTCCCGCGGGTCCGCGGGGAGCGGTCGTTCCGGATCGATACCGTCGCCCTCAAGCGAGCGATCCGGGGCACGGCCGGCCGGGCGGGTTGGCCCTTCCGGCCGCGGCTCTGGTGGTTCCAGGTTCGGCGCCGGGCGGACGGAACCATTCCGCGCGGATGGATCCCGGCCGCGACCCGGTTCTGGACCGAGCGCCAGTTCTGGACCACCGGCTACGTGCTGCTCTACCTGGCGACGGTCCTCGCGATCGTGGTGGTAAACGCGGGCTGGGGCGCGGTCCTCACCTGGAACGGCATCCGGGGCGTGCTGGGCTTCAGCGCCTTCTGGTGGACCATCTGGGCCTTCATCATGGGCATCTTCTGGCTGACCACCCGCCCCAACTAGCCCCGCCCGCCCCGTCCACTCGTTCGCCCATCTGGCTCAGACAAACCCGCCCGGATGCTTCCGGTGAAAGTCCGTCGCGTCCTGGTAGGCTTTCCCCACCGCCAGCACGTCGGCCTCGCCGTAGAGCCGCCCCACGAACGAGATGCTCACCGGAGTTCCGTCGTCCTCCCGGTAGCCGTTCGGCACCGCGAGCGTGGGGTGCCCGGTGAGGTTGGTGGTCAGCAGCACGTTCCCGCCGAACGACGGGGTCACGAACACGTCGACCTGTCGCATCACCTGATCGACCTGACGCATCAACATGGTCCGGATCCGGTTGGCGTTGATGTACTCCACCGCCGGGATGAAGCGCGAGGCCCGGAAGGTATTGGGCCAGGCCCCCCGCTGCTGGCGGACCATCTGGTCGTCCTGGTTGGTCCGGGTCAGCTCGTCGAAGGCCGCCCCCGCCTCCGCGGTCAGGATGATCCGGAGCGCGCTGGTGGGGACCGTGACGTCCTGATCGAAGGCGATCGGGACCAGATTCACCCCGATCCGGCGGAGCACGTCGAGCACGGCGTCGTCGAAGGTCTTGGTTGGGTGATCGGCCTCGAACGCCGACTCGAGGTAGCCCACCCGAAGGCCCTCGAGCTTCTTGGCCGGGCTCCAGCGGAAGGGCTCGTCGACCGCCGTGGGGTCGAGGCCGTCGGCGCCGTGGATCGCCTCGAACACGAGCCCGCAATCCTCGGCCGTCCGGCAGATCGGACCGACCTTGTCCATGGTCCAGGAGAGGGCCATGGCCCCGTGCCGGCTCACCCGCCCGAACGTCGGCCGGAGCCCGCTGGCCCCGCACCGGGTCGAGGGTGAGACGATCGAGCCCAGGGTCTCGGTGCCGATCGCGAAGCCGACCAGCCCGGCGACCGTGGCCGAGGCCGGTCCAGCCGAGGAGCCGCTGGAGCCCTGGTCGAGCTTCCACGGGTTCCGGGTCATGCCGCCGTACCAGACGTCACCCATGGCGAACTCGCCCAGGGTCAGCTTGGCGACCAGGATGGCGCCGGCGTCGTCGAGCTTCCGCACCACGGTGGCGGTGTCGCTCAGCATCTGATTCCGGTAGATCGGCGAGCCCCAGGTGGTCGGGTAACCCGGCACCGCGAAGAGGTCCTTGGCGCCCCACGGGATCCCGTGGAGTGGCCCCCGATAGTGCCCCGAGGCAATCTCCTGATCGGCCTTCCGGGCCTGATCGAGGGCCCGGGCCTCGGTCAGGTTGATGACGCAGAGCAGCTGGGGGTCGTACCTCTTGAGCCGATCCAGGTAGAGCCGGGTCAGCTCCGTCGCCGTGACCTTCCGGCTTCGAACCAGCTCGGCCAGCTGGGCCAGCGGCGCAAACGCCAACTCGGCGTCGGTGCCCGGGCGGGTCACGTCGCGGCGGCGGCGGCGTTCGTCGGTGACCCGAAGTGAGATGCCCTTGTCCGGCAGGGTCTTGAGCCCCGGCGTGGCGGGATCGAACCGGATGGCCGGAAAGACGGCATTGGGCAGGGTGACGCCGTGGATGGCGTCGTAGCTCCGGAGCGCGTTGTTGAGGTCGGTGAGCATCATGTCGCGCTCGGCGTCGGTGAACTCGAGCCCGATGATCTGCTCCGCAGCCATCACCATCTCGCGGGTGACCTTCCCCTGCCCCTCCTGCCCCACGCCGGCGCCCCCCGGCCCGCCCAGTCCTTCCCCGTCCGCCCCTCGCCCTTCCCCATCGCCCCTCGTCTCTCCTCGTTTCCTCCAGAGCGCCTCCACCAGCGCCGGATGCCCGATGCCCGCCATGGAGCAGGCGGCGAGAAAGGTCCTTCGGTCGAGGATCGATCGGTTGCTCGGGTTCGTCATGATGGGTTTCCGGGATAAATTGAGGGCCTCAACTCGAGCCCAACGAGTCGTCATGTCGAAGATCATCGAGTGCGTGCCCAACTTCAGCGAGGGCCGGAACCTCGACGTCATCCGCCAAATTACCGTCGAGATCGAGGGGGTTGAAGGGGCCCGGCTCCTGAACGTGGACCCGGGACGGTCCACCAATCGCACCGTGGTCACCATCGCCGGCGGGCCGGAGGCGGTGGTCGAGGCGGCCTTCAGGGCCATCGCCAAGGCGGCTCAGCTGATCGACATGCGGACGCACGAGGGCGAGCACCCCCGGATGGGCGCCACCGACGTCTGCCCCCTGGTGCCGGTGGCCGGGATCTCGATGGAGGAGACCGCCCGGTACGCGACGGAGCTGGCCCGGAGAGTCGGCGAGGAGCTCGAGATTCCAGTCTACCTCTACGAGCAGGCCCAACCCGATCCCGCCAGGCGGAACCTGTCGATCATCCGGGCCGGCGAATACGAGGGCTTCTTCAAGAAGATCGAGGATCCGAAGTGGAAGCCCGACTTCGGGCCGGCGAAGATGAACCCCGCAGCCGGTGCCACGGTCATCGGGGCCCGCGATTTCCTCGTCGCCTACAACGTCAACCTCAACACCACCTCGACCCGCCGCGCCAACGCCATCGCGTTCGACGTCCGGGAGGCGGGTCGGCCCAAGCGGGAGGGCGGCGCCCTCACCGGCAAGGTCCTCACCGACGCCGCCGGTCAACCGATCAGCCTTCCGGGCTCGCTCAAGGCGGTCAAGGCGATCGGCTGGTACATCGACGAGTACCGGATTGCCCAGGTCTCGATGAACCTGACCGACCTGTCGGTTACCCCGCTCCACGTGGCGTTCGACGAGGTGGGCGAGAAAGCCCGAGCCCGCGGCATCCGGGTCACCGGCTCCGAGCTGGTGGGTCTGGTGCCGCTCCAGACGATGCTGGACGCCGGGCGCTACTTCCTCCGGAAGCAGCAGCGCTCGCTGGGCCTGTCCGAATCGGAGCTGATCCGGATCGCGGTGGTGTCGATGGGGCTGGACCAGCTGGCGCCGTTCAAGCCGGAGGAACGGATCATCGAGTACCTCCTCCGCGAACCCGGCCAGGCCCGGCTGGTGGACCTGACGGTGGCGGGGTTCGTGGAGGTCACGGCGTCGGAGTCGGTGGCCCCGGGCGGCGGGTCGGTGGCCGCCCTGCTCGGCGCATTGGGCGCCGCCCTGGGCACCATGGTGGCCAACCTCTCGTCCCACAAGCGCGGCTGGGACGACCGCTGGGAGCAATTCTCCGACTGGGCCGAACGGGGCCAGCGCCTGGTGAGCGCGCTGCTTCAACTGGTCGACGAGGACACCCGCGCGTTCGACCGGGTCATGACCGCGCTCGGCATGCCCAAGACGACCGACCTGGAGCGAGCCGCCCGGGCCAAGGCGCTCGAGGAGGCCAACCGAGGCGCCATCGAGGTGCCCTGGCGGGTGATGCAGTCGGCCTGGGCGGCGTTCGAGTTGCTGGAGGCCATGGCCAAGGACGGCCTCCCGGCCTCCGCCTCCGATGCCGCCGTGGGCGCCCTGGCGGCCCGCTCGGCGGTGCTGGGCGCCTGGCTCAACGTCCGGACCAACCTGGCCAGCCTGAAGGACCGGACGGCAGTGGAGGACATCGTTCGCGAGGGCGCCCGGCTGGCGGCCGAGGTGGCGGCCCGGGAGCAAGCCGTGCTCGCGGCGGCCGAAGCCAAGTTCGCCTGACCATCCGGAGGGGCAAACGAATGAAAGCGGGGGCCGGCTTCCCGGCCCCCGCTTTCTGGTAGCCTGCAACCTGCTACCGAACCGACCTCACTGCGTCGCGGGCGTGCACGGCGCCGGCAGGCTCCGGGCGTCGCACTCGCCACCGGGGACGATCTGGAACTCCCAGGTCACGTCGCCGGCCCGATCGAGCGGCAGGGTGCTCAGGAGCCCGAACCGCCGAGCATCGAGCCATCGGGTGCCCTGCTCCCAGAGAAGCGAGTAGGTCCGGTTGTAAAGCAGCTCGGTCGTGAACGCGGCGTCGCTGCTGCCGGTCGTGAGCGTGGTCGCCTCCAAACCGCCCGAGTTCTCGCGCACGAGGTTGATGTCGTCCAGGGCGGCCTGCTTGGCGCCCGTGAACCACTCCGCCTCGGCCCGGATGAGAATGAGCTCCTCGTTCCGGATGATGGCGATGTCGGCGTCGAGATTCGGCGACGACCCGGTCGGGGAGTTGGTGTTGTACATCACCGGCTTGAGCGTGCTGGTGAGGCCGCTGACCGTGCGGGCCGTCACCGTGAAGGTCTTGCTGGTGAATCGGTCGTCGAGGTCGCCGTTGAGCTTGTGCTGCGCCCCGGTCTCGATTGACGAATGCACGAAGAACCGGGTCGAGCTCGTGGCTTCGGTGATCGGGTTGCCCGTCTCACCGGACGCCGAGGCGTAGGCGTAGTACGCTCCCAGCGAGAAGCTGGCCGGAAGCCCCGCCGTGGTGATGAACGACTGGTTCAGGGCGGTGAGCGCCGCCTGATAGGCACTCGCGCCTTCGTTGAGGAAGGTGGCCCGGTGAATCATCACCTTGGCCATGTACGCCCGGTTCACCTGGAGGAACTTGGCCGGGGTGGCGAAATCCTCGTAGCCCGGCGGCATCGGGAACGGGAAGGCCGTGCTGCCCGCGGCCTGAAGGTCGGTCTGGGCGTCATCGAGCAACGCCACGATTCGATCATAGGCATGCGCCTCGGTCAGGAACGGTGCCGGCGGCTGATCCAGCCCGACTTCCACGTCCACCGGGATGCCGAGGGTGCCGTTCCGGACGATCGCCTGGTGGAGCAGGATCGCCTTCAACGTGTTGGCGAACCCCTTCGAGGCAGACTTCTCCGCCGAGGTCAGGTCCGGCGCCTGGTCGATGGCGGCCAGGTAGGTGTTGATGGTCCGGAGGGCCTGGTACTTCCCGGCCCACCCGCCGGCGCTGTGCCCGTTGGGATCCTGCGGGCCGGAAATATCTTCGCCAGTGAGTCGGGGATCGTTGCCGTTCAGGTTGTAGCCTTCCCGGCCGTAGATCGCCCACCGGGCGATATCGCCACCCACGTCGGTCTCGAACACGGCCGCCGACCCCAGGGCCGCCCGGGCCAGCGTGGCCTTGGTCGGATTCCCGGTGAGCTGCTCGATCGTCGGCGCGTTGGTGTTCAGGATGTCGAACGAGCTCTTCGAGCACGCCGCGGTCAGCAGCAGGCCGGTCGCGCCGAGCGCCATTTTCAGTGTTTTAGTCGTCATGGCTCAGAACCCCACCGCAAGATTGAAGAAGATGCTCCGGCTGGGCGGATACGGGGTCACGTCGGTATTCGACCGGATGGCCGACGACCCGAAGTTCGCGACTTCCGGATCGAGACCGGAGTACTTCGTCCACCAGAAGAGGTCACGACCGGTGACGCCAATCCGGGCATCGTGCAGGCCCCAGCCGAGCGCGTCGGTGAAGCTCCGGGGCAGGTTCCAGCTCAGCGAGACCTCGCGGAGCTTGAAGAAGTCCGCCGGCTCCACGTAGATCGTGGTGACGCCGTCGCCGACCGCCGCACTCCGGGCGTCGTACGCCGCGGTGCCGTAGTCGAAGGTGGTCTTGCCGTCGTCGAGCAGGAACTGGGTCAGGTTGACGACGTTGCCGCCCTTCTGCCAGTCGGCGGTCACCGAGAAATTGAACGACTTGTAGGTGACGCTGTTCTGGAAGCCGACCCGGAAGGTCGGATCGGTGTTGCCGACGGTGCCCTGATACACGGACGATGCGTCGCCCGGCGTGGCGTACCGCGGGCCGTAGAGTCGGCTCAACGACTGGCCGACCTCGATGAAGGTCACGCCCAGGCCGCCGAAGCCGGATGCCGGCGGGCGGAAGGACGGTACCGGCAGGCTCAGGACCTTACTCCGGTGCAACGTGAAGCTGGTGGACGAGATCCAGTTGAAGTCCCGCTGCTGGATCGGGGTGATGCCCGCCACGATCTCGATGCCCTTGTTCTGGATCTCACCGCCGTTGAAGAACTGGGTGGTGTACCCGGTCGACGGGGCCGGCGAACGGCTGAGCAGGAGGTCGGTGGTCTTCCGGTTGTAGAGCGACACGTCGAGGTTGGCTCGCCCGTTCCAGAAGTTCAGGTCGAAGCCGCCCTCGATCTCCTTGACCCGCTCCGGCGCGATGTTGGGATCGCCCGACACGGTGCCGACCTGGAACCCGTTGGTGCCGCCGAACTGCGGGGTGTTCAGGTTGGTGAACTTCTGGCCGAAGTTGGGCTGGTTGCCCAGCTCGCCGTAGGCCGCCCGGATCTTGAATTCACTTCCCTCACCCAGCACGTCGCGGAAGCTGTACTTGCCCGAGAGGCGCGGGTAGACGTAGTACTTGCTGATGTTGCCGTTGGCGCTCGAGCGCTCGGCCCGGATACCGCCGCTGATCAGCAGCCGGTCGTTCAGCATCAGGAGGTCTTCCTGACCGTAGAAGGCGAAGGTCTTCTCCGGAGTCAGGTTCTCGGTCACCGCGAAGTTCGAGCCCTGGTTCACGTTCACCTGGCCGGGCACCAGGTTGGTGGTGGTGATCCGGCTGGTGTGGAGCCAGCGGTCCTCGTACTGCACCCCACCCGAGGTGGTGAACTGCATTCCGCCGGTCGCGGCGGTCCGGTAGGTCCAGACGCCGTTCAGGTTCCAGTTGAACTGCCGGCTGTCACCGTTGTTCTCGATCGAGGCGCCCGGCTGGGCCTGGATCTGCTCGAAGAAGAGATCGACCGGGGCCACCAGGTTGTCGTTCTGATGGAAGAGGTCGGCACCGCCCGCGGCGATGAACCGGAGGCTGGACCGCTCGGTGGTCCGGGCCTTCCAGGTAATGGTGGTGCCGCCGGTGAATCGGTTCGTGGTCGAGCCGGTGGAGCTGAGCGCCGCGGTCTGGAGCGGGTTCGAGGCCACCGTCCCGGCGTTGGCCGGGTTGATGTAGCTGCCGTCGGCCTGCTGCCGGAGATCGATGTAGCTCGGGATGTAGGCCAGCGCGTAGCCGTAGCACGCGAAGTTGTTGCAGTTGTTGTCCCACCCGCGCGAGTTGGTCGAGCGGTTGAACACGCTCGACACCGACACGTCGATCTTCTTGCCCAGCGACTGATCCAGGTTCACGCGGAGCGCCTGGCGGCCGAACTGGGTGTTCGGCTCGATCGCGGCGTCGCGCTTGAAGGTGGTGGAGACGAAGTACCGGGTGTTCGAGTCGCCGCCGTTCACGTCGGCCACGGTCTCGTACGAGACCCGGTTGAGCCCCCAGACCTGATCGTAGTGCTGATAGCAGGGCACCGAGCCACCCAGACTCGAGACGTAGGCCGCGGCCGTGCCTCCGAACTGGGCCTGCACGTCGGCCACGCTGCTCAGGCAGCGGTCCTGGTAGCCCCGAAGCCGGTCGAAGGTGCCGAGCCGCTGCGAGACGTCGACCTTGGGGGCGCCGATCTGGCCCCGGATGGTCTTGATGACCACCACGCCGCTCGCCGCCTTGGACCCGTAGATCGCGGCCGCCGCGGCGCCCTTCAGCACCTCGATGCTCGCGATGTCGGCCGGATTGATGTCGGCCAGGCGGTTGACCGGGTTGTCCTCCAACACGCTGGCGCCGGCGTCGATCGCGTTCCGGCCGTTCAGGATGCTGGCGTTCGAGTAGATGACCCCGTCGATCACGTAGAGCGGATCGAAGTTGCCGAGAATCGTGTTCGAGCCGCGGATCTGCATCTGCATGCCGCCGCCCGGCGCGCCACCGTTACCCTGGATGTTGACGCCGGCGAGCTTGCCGTAGAGCGCACTCTCGATCGTCGGCGAGGCGACCTTGGTCAGATCCTCGCCCGACACGTACCCGATCGAGGTCGTGGCGTTTCGGCGCTGGACCGTCGTGGCCTGACCGGAGACGACCACCTCCTCCAGCTTGAAGACGTCGGGATCGAGCAGGAAGTCGACCGTGTTCTGGCTGGCCGCGACCACCGCGTCCTTCCGGGTGAAGCCGATCGCCCGCACCGAAAGCCGGACCTCGCCGGTCGGCGCACTCACCGTATACCGCCCTTCGGCGTCCGTCCGGGCGGTTTCGGTCGTCCCCGCCACGGAGACCACGGCCGCCGCGATCGGGCCGCCCCCGGTCCGTTGGACGGTGCCGGAAATCTGGCGCGTCTGCGCCAGAGCGACTGCGGGCAAGGCCAGCACGCTGACCAACCCGAGCCCGAGGATCCTGCGATACATGCCCATCGATCCCCCGCGTTGTGGAATGGAAACCCGAGATGCCCGGCCTCGTCGGGGCGTCCGAAGACGCCCGCGCGAACCCGTTCACCACCAAACCCTGAAGAGGCCGGCACCGGTCACCCGGACGCGCCCCCCCGCCCTTCAGCTACGTTGGACTCTGGAACGGATACAACTTGTCGTCCAATACCCAACCCCGCAAGTTGACGCCACTTGGAGCCGGCTCGCCCTAGCGGATGCCGGTGTCGAACCGGAGCGCCACCGCCGTGAGCCCAACCGGCCCCACGGTCACCGACCGGCTCTGACTCTCAGGTGCCACCAGGGGAGCATCGGCGGCGGGCACGACCTGATAGTCGCCCGGCGCCAGCCGCAGTTCGAACCGCCCCGCCTCGTCACTTCGGAAGGCCCCGACCCGTCGGCCGGCCCGAAGCACGGTGAAGCTCGCCGCGAACGGCGCCTCGCAGGGCACCGACTCGAAGCACACGGGCGTAATCGGCCCGCGAGCCACCGAGCCGGTCAGGCCCGTCTGCAGGTCGGGTCCGACCGTCGATCCACAACCCGCGGTCAGCGCGAGCGACAATCCCCAGCGGGCCATTCGGAATGGTGACACCGTCTCACCTCGCGCCGATCCTCAAGCAACGTCCGAGCCCACCCGGACGGTGCGCTCGAAACGATTGCCACTGAAAGGCTTATCGCCCCGTGGCACAGGGAGACGCGCGCGTCGAAAGGACACGATGCTCGAACCGGAAGTTGTCGTTACGACACGGGCACGGCGAGGCTCGAGCCCCGCGCCACCGTCCGGCGACAGGCGTTGGCCTGCAGTTGATAGAGCCAGTGCTCCACGGTCGGGGCGGCCAGGACGGCGAAATCGGCGCTCTTGCCGGCCTCGAGCGAGCCGATCTCGCGGTCGAGTCCGATCGCGCGCGCCGCGATCACCGTGGCCCCTTTGAGGGCCTCGGCCGGGGTCATCCGCTGGAGGCTACAGGCCAGCGTCAGCGCGAACGGGAGGTGATAGCTGGGCGCGGAGCCCGGGTTGAAGTCGGTGGCGACGGCCACCGGCACGCCCGCGGCGAGGAAGCGACGGGCCGGCATCGGCGGCTGGGCCAGGTACAGCGAGGCCAGCGGCAAGCTCACCGCCACGACACCGGCCGCGGCCATCCGTTCGATCCCCCGGTCGCTGGCCCGCTCCAGATGGTCGGCCGACGCCGCGCGCACCTCCGCCGCCAGCTCGGCCCCGCCGCCCGCGCTCAGCTGATCGGCATGGAGCTTCGGCCGGAGGCCATGGGCCCGGCCGGCGCCGAAGATCCGTCGGGCCTCGTCGATCGAGAAGGCCGTCTCCTCCACGAACACGTCGCAGAAGCGGGCCAAGCCCCGCTCGGCGGCGGCGGGGATCATCTCGGCCGCCACCAGCTCCACGTACGCCTCGCGTCGGCCATCGTACTCGGTCGGAATGGTGTGGGCGCCGAGCAGCGTGGGCACGATCCGCTGGGCCCGTTCGGCCCCGACCGCGCGGTAGACCTCGAGCAGCCGGAGCTCCTCGTCGAGCGAGAGCCCGTAGCCGGACTTGGCCTCCACCGTGGTGACCCCCAGGGCCGCCATGCCGTCGAGGTGCCGGTGGCAGCGGGCCACCAGCTCGCTCGTGCTCGCGGCCCGGGTAGCAGCGACGGTGGAGCGGATCCCCCCGCCCGCCCGCGCGATCTCGAGGTACGAACGGCCCAGGATCCGCTGCTCGAACTCGGCCGCCCGCCAGCCCCCGAAGGCCAGGTGGGTGTGGCAGTCGACCAGGCCCGGGATCACGATCCCGCCACCCGCGTCCTCCTCCGGCAGCGAGGCCCACGTGCCGGGAAGCTCCGCCCGCGGCCCCACCCAGCGGATGGTCTCGCCCTGGTAGACGAGCGCGGCGTCCGGGATTGGGTGCACGTCGGCCTGGGCACCGTCCGGCCGGCACTGATACAGCGTGGCGATGTTGCGGAGAACCGGCACCGCGTGGCCGCCCCGATTTCAGGTTTCGGACGAGCCGGCCATCGGGAGGTCGACGCCGCGCTCCCGGGCGACGTCGATGGCCTCCTGATACCCTGCGTCGGCGTGCCGCATCACGCCGGTGCCCGGATCGGCGGTGAGCACCCGCTCGAGCCGGCGGTCGGCCGTCTCGGTCCCGTCGGCCACGCACACCATCCCGGCGTGAATCGAGTACCCGATCCCGACCCCGCCGCCGTGATGGAGCGAGACCCAGCTGGCGCCGCAGGCGGTGTTGAGCATGGCGTTGAGGAGCGGCCAGTCGGCGATGGCATCGGAGCCGTCCTTCATCCCCTCCGTCTCCCGATTGGGTGACGCGACCGACCCGGTGTCGAGATGATCGCGGCCGATCACGATCGGCGCCTCGACCTTGCCCTTCTTGACCAGCCAGTTGAAGCGGAGCCCCATCTCCGCCCGCTCGCCGTACTCCAGCCAGCAGATCCGCGCCGGCAGCCCCTGGAAGTGCACCTTCTCCCGGGCCTTCCGGATCCAGCGGGCCAGCGCCTCCTTTTCGGGAAAGGTCTCGAGCACGGCGTCGTCGGTGACGGCGATGTCGTTCGGGTTCCCCGAGAGCGCCGCCCAGCGGAAGGGCCCCGCCCCGCGACAGAAGAGCGGCCGGATGAACGCGGGCACGAAGCCCGGGATGTCGAAGGCGCGGGCCATGCCGCGGTGGTCGGCCACCTGGCCCCGGAGGTTGTTCCCGTAGTCGAAGGTGACGGCACCCTTCTTCTGGTAGGCGAGCATCGCCTCGACGTGGGTCACCATCGAGTCGAGGACCCGGGCCTCATATCCCTTGGGGTCCCGCTCGCGGAGCTCGGCCGCGGCCTCGAGCGAGAGGCCGACCGGGAGGTAGCCCACCCGAAGGTCGTGCGCCGAGGTCTGGTCGGTGAGCAGGTCGACCGTCACGTCGCGGCGGACCAGCTCCGGCAGCACCTCGGCGATGTTACCGACCAGGCCAATGGACAGCGCTTCGCGCCGCTCGCGGGCTCGGGTCACCAGGTCCAAGGCCTCGTCCAGATCGGTCGCCAGCCGGTCGCAGTATCCGGTGGCCACCCGGCGCTCGATCCTCGAAGCGTCCACGTCGACCCCGAGGAAAGCGCCGCCGTTCATCGTGGCGGCGAGCGGCTGGGCGCCGCCCATTCCGCCGAGACCGCCGGTCACCACCAGTCGGCCGGCCAGCGTCCCGCCGAAGTGCTGTCGGGCGCACTCGGCGAAGGTCTCGTAGGTGCCCTGGAGAATGCCCTGGGTGCCAATGTAGATCCACGAGCCGGCGGTCATCTGGCCGTACATCGTGAGGCCCATCTGCATCCAGCCGGCGGAACTCGTCCCAGGTGGCCCAGCGCGGGACCAGGTGGGCGTTGGCGATCAGCACCCGGGGCGCCTCGTCGTGGGTCCGGAACACGCCGACCGGCTTGCCGCTTTGGACCAGGAGCGTCTCGTCGTTGCCGAGCCGCCGGAGGGTGGCCACGATGGCCTCGTAGCACTCCCAGTTCCGGGCCGCCTTCCCACCCCCACCGTAGACGACGAGGTCCTCGGGCCGCTCGGCGACCTCGGGGTCGAGGTTGTTCATGAGCATCCGGAGGGCCGCCTCCTGATGCCACCCCCGGCACGAGAGCGTGGTCCCGCGCGGGGCCCGGATCGGATGAGAGCTGACGGTGGTCATGGCTCGGTGCCTCGCAACGAGTCGGGATCGGCTGGAAGGTCCGACCTGAGTATAAGGCGTCGGCTGGCGATCCGGTGCGGGGCCGACCAGATTCGGAGTCGCAGCGGCCCGCCCCGAGCGCCTGAAACCCGGCTCGAAACGAGGTCGTAGCGGGTGAGGGGCCGCGGCGTCGCGGCCCCTCGTCACGTCCCGACCCGAAAGGACCCCTGTTTGACGCCCCGCCTCGCGGTTGGATTGGCCTTGGCTTGCTCCATCCTGGCGCCACCGCTGGCGGCCCAGACGACCCGTCGGGGCGCCCGGACGGCCGCCCCGGGGGCGAGCGGCAAGCGGGCGGAAGCGGTCCGGATCGAGGGTCCCGGCGTCCATCTCGACGGCCGACTGACGGAGGCGGCCTGGCAACGGGCCAAGTTCTTCTCCGACTTCCGCCAGAAGGAGCCGGTCGAGAACGCGCCCCCCGACGAACGCACCGAGGTCGCCTTCCTGTACGACGACGACGCGCTCTACGTGGGGGCCCGCCTCTTCAACCGGCACCCCGAGACCATCCCGAGGGACGTCACCCGTCGCGATCAGTACGGCAACTCCGAGCACATCGTGGTGTCGTTCGATCCGTTCCTGGACCGCCGCACCGCCTCCAGCTTCTCGGTCACCTCCGGCGGGGTGCGCCGCGACTACTACCTGCCGCGCGACCGGGACGGATTCGACGTCCGGGACTTCACCTTCGATCCCGTCTGGGAGGCCAAGGCCCACATCGACTCCACCGGGTGGACGGCGGAGATGCGGATCCCGTTCTCCCAGCTCCGGTTCAACGACCGGCCGGTGCAGGAATGGGGGATCCAGGTGTACCGCTGGATCCCCCAGCTCAACGAAGACATCTACTGGGTGGTGGTGCCCCGGACCGAGGCCGGCTTCGCCTCGCGGTTCGGCCTCCTGGAGGGTCTGCGGAACATTCATTCGGGCCGGCGGGTGGAGGTGGTGCCGTACTTGGCCTCCAACGGGCGGTTCGCCGGGGCGCCCGACCCCAAGAACCCCTTCGACCCCGACGGCCGGCACGTGGGGGTCCGGGCCGGCGCGGACCTCAAGATGGGACTCGGGCCCAACGTCACGCTCGATGCCACGATCAACCCCGACTTCGGGCAGGTCGAGGCCGACCCGGCGGAAGTGAACCTCACCGCCTTCGAGACCTTCTTCAACGAGCGGCGCCCCTTCTTCACGGAGGGTCAGCAGCTGCTCCGGAGTACCGTCGACGATTACTTCTACAGCCGCCGGGTCGGCGGAGCTCCCCGGGGCGACGCCACGGGCGATTACCTGGACCGGCCCGACGCCACCACCATCTTGGGAGCCGCCAAGGTCACCGGCCGGCTGCCGAGCGGGCTCTCGATCGGGGCACTCACGGCGCTCACCGACCAGGCCTACGCCCGGACCTACGACTCGCTCCCGGCGCTGACCACCCGGACGATGATCGCGCCCCGGGCGGGATACGGCGTGCTCCGGCTCCAGCAGGAGTTCGGCCGGGAGGCGTCGACGGTCGGCGCCATCGTCTCGGGGGTAACCCGGAGTTTCGGCGACGCCGCCGCCCTGCGAGGTCAGCTGGCCGACCGGGCCGTCGCCGGCGGGGCGGACTGGGTCCTCCGTTTCAAGCAGGGGGAGTACGAGATCACGGGCGACGTCGGGGGCAGCTACGTCGAGGGCTCCACCGAGGCGATGACGGCGCTCCAGGAGGCGCCGGCCCGCTACCTCCAGCGCCCCGATTACCGGTACCGCCGGGTCGACTCCCTGGCCACGAGCCTCCGCGGCTGGCGGGCCCGGCTCCGCTGGGACAAGAACGCCGGCAACTGGCTTTCGGGCGCCGAGATCGCGATGAAGTCGCCCGGCTTCGAGACCAACGACATGGGCCGGCTCCAAACGGCCGACGACATCGACGTCAACGCCGACCTCAACCACCACTGGACCCGCCCCGGCCGGCTCTTCCGAAACGCGGTGCTGGGAGTCTACGGCCGGTCCAACTGGAACTTCGACGGGGTCCGGACCAGCTCTCTGGTGGGCATCTTCTCGCACCACACCTGGCGGAACTTCTTCTCCAGCTCGCTCAACCTGAACCTGGCGCTCCCGGCCCAGAGCGACGGATTAACCCGGGGCGGCCCGCTGATGCGAACCCCGGCCGGGTTCGAGATCAACGCCGGCGTGAACAGCAGCTACGCCGGGAGCACCACCTGGGACCTCTACGCCAACCTGTACCAGGGCGGCCTGGGCAACTGGCAGCGGCGCTTCTCGGCCGGGCTCACCCTCCGTCCGTCGTCCCGGGTGAGCCTCTCCTTCAACCCGTCGTACCTCACCAGCCTGGACCACCGACAGTATCTCACCACCCTCGACGGCGGCTCCGCGGCCACCTACGGGCAGCGGTACGTGTTCGGCGCGATCCGCCGAACCACCCTGGTCGCCCAGCTTCGGCTCAACTACACCTTCAGCCCGAACCTGACGATGGAGCTCTACGCCGAGCCTTTCGCCGCGAGCGGGCGCTACAGCGGCATCGGCGAGCTGGCCGCGGCCCGGACTTCCGATCTCCGCCTCTACGGTCAGGACGGCACGACGGCAACGCCCGCGACCGACGGCACCCTGCTCGTACACGACCAGCGGAACGGGGAGACCTTCTCGGTCGACGTCCCCGATTTCCGGGCGCTGTCGTTCCGGAGCAACCTGGTGCTCCGGTGGGAATGGAGCCCGGGCAGCACCCTCTTCCTGGTCTGGCAGCAGAGCCGGGCCGGGTTCTGCACTCCGTCCAATCCGGTCGGGTGCGCCGGCTCGGAGCCGGGCGCCCTGGTCGGACCCGGCGCCCTCCGCGACGCGCTCCGGGCGACCGGCGACAACTTCCTCGCGATCAAAGCCTCGTACTGGATTCCCGGCTTCTGACGTGGCCCGCCCGGGCGCCGCGGTATTAGGATTCGCGCGCCGTTCTCTTCCGGAGCCCCGATCCGTGCCGATCGTCTTCAGCGATGCCTGGGCCCGCGCGTGGGGTGACGCGCTGGCCGCCAGCGAGACCTACCGGACCGCCGCCGCTGCCTGGGAAGGCTCGGTGGCCCTGGTCGCGGCCGGCCCCGCCCTGCCCGAGCCGGCCGCCGTCTTCCTCGACCTTTGGCACGGCGAGTGTCGGGAGGCGCGGCGCGCCACCGGCGCCGACCTGGCCGGCGCCGCGTACCTGCTCGAGGCCGAGCCGGAGGTGTGGCGCGAGCTGTTCGAATCCCGCCAGTCTCCGGTAATGGCCCTGCTCACGGGGCGCTTGCGCCTGGTTCGGGGCGAGCTCGCCCAGCTGCTGCCCCACGCCGGATCGGCCAAGGAGCTCCTGGCCCTGGCCGAGACGATCGAAAGTGAATTTCCGTCCCCTTGGTGAGCCCGCGAAAAGCGCCACTGACTTGCCATCGTTGAGACGTGCCGTCAGTTTTCCTACCATCAAATTCCGCACCTCCGTCCCCGGACATTGACCATGCTCGTGTGGCTCCGTCCCCACGTCGCCGCTGGCGCCGCTGCCCTCGTCGTCCTGGCCGCTCCGCTCGCCGCGCAGCAACACATCACCACGCCGAAGGAGCAATTCGGCTTCGACATCGGCGACGACTACCAGCTCGCCAACTACACCCAGCTGACCGAATACTGGAAGAAGATCGACGCCGAATCGGACCGGGTCCGGGTGAGGTCGATCGGGAAGACCGCCGAGGGACGGGACCAGTTGATGGCCATCGTGACCTCGCCCGCCAACTTCGCCAAGCTCGACCACTATAAGGACATCGCCGAGCGCCTGGCCCGGGCCGAGGGACTGACCGACGACGAAGCCCGCGCTCTGGCGCGGGAAGGCAAGGCGGTGATCTGGATCGACGGCGGGCTCCACGCCACCGAGGTGCTGGGCGCCCATCAGCTGATGGAGCACCTCTACGAGATGGCATCGAAGAACGATCCCGAGACGCTCCGGATCCTCGACGACGTGATCCAAGTCCTGGTGCACGCCAACCCGGACGGGATGGAGCTGGTCTCCAACTGGTACATGCGGCGGTCCGACCCGACCCAGCGCAGCACGGACGACCTGCCCCGCCTCTACCAGAAGTACGTCGGCCACGACAACAATCGCGACTTCTACATGAACGCGATGCCGGAAACGCAGAACATGAGCCGGATCCTGTTTCGCCAGTGGTACCCGGAGATCGTCTACAACCATCACCAGACCGGACCGGCCGGCGCGGTGATGTTCTCCCCGCCCTTCCGCGACCCGCAGAACTACTTCCTCGGCCCGATCCTGATGAGCACCCTCAGCATGGTCGGCGAGGCGATGCACACCCGCTTCGCCGCCGAGGGCAAGCCGGGCGTCGTGACCCGCAACGCCTCCAACTACCAGACCTGGTGGAACGGCGGGCTCCGGACCGCGCCCTACTTCCACAACATGGTGGGTCTCCTGACCGAGACCATCGGGAACCCTACCCCGATCACCATTCCCCTAGTGCCCGACATGCTGGTGGCGAACGGGAGCGATCCCTTCCCGGTCCTGCCCCGGGAGTGGCACTTCAAGCAGTCGATCGAATATTCGATGACCGCCAACCGGGCGGTGCTCGACTACGCCTCGCGCTACCGGGAGCAGCTCCTCTACAACATCTACCTGATGGGCCGGAACCAAATCCGGCGCGGGAATGAGGACAGCTGGACCATCACGCCGAGCATGGTCGCCAAGCTCGAGGCGGCCGCGGCCAAGGACTCCAACGGCACGGTCGCGAGTTTCCGGGGCACCAAGCTGCTCAACCCGACGTTGGTGAGCCTGCTCCGGCGGCCCGAGGACCGCGACCCCCGGGGCTACGTGCTCCCCTCCGACCAGAGCGACTTCCTGACCGCCACCGCGTTCGTCGACGCCCTGATCCGCTCCGGAATCGCCGTCCAGTACGCCACCCGGCCGTTCACGGTCTCGGGCAGGCAGTATCCCGCCGGCTCGTACGTGATCAAGACCGCCCAGGCGTTCGGCGCCCACGTGATGGACATGATGGAGCCCCAGGACTACCCCAACGACCTGGCCTATCCCGGCGGGCCGCCCAAGCCGCCCTACGACAACACCGGCTACACCCTGGCGATGCAGATGGGGGTGAAGTACGACCGGATCCTCGACGGGTTCGACTGCCCCTGCACCAGGATCGACGACGTGCTCGCCAAGCCGCCGGTGGCAGCGTCACTCCCCAAGGCCCGGACCTACGCTTTGAGCCGGCGGGTCAACGACTCCTACCTGGCGGTGAACCGCCTCTTGACGGCCGGTCAGCGGGTCGAAGCGGTGCCGGGCAGCGACGAGATCCGGGTGCCCGCGACCGGTCAATCGACCAAGATCCTCCAGGCCCTGGTCTCGGAACGAGGCCTCCCGGTCGCGGCGGCCACCGGCCGCGCCGCCGGCGCCGCGCCGTTCAAGCCGGTCCGGGTGGGGCTCTGGGATCAGTACGGCGGCTCGTCACCGTCGGGCTGGGTCCGCTGGATCCTGGAACAGTTCGAGTTTCCCTTCCAGCTGGTGTACGCCCCGCGGCTCGACCAGGGGAACCTGGCTCAGCAGTTCGACGTCCTGATCTTCGTGGGCGGGTCGATTCCGGCCCGGGCGGCCGGCAACGCCGTGTCCCGCCGCCAGAATGCGGCCCGGGAGGCCCCGTCCGACCTGCCGGCGCAATACCAGAACGAGATCGGGCGAGTCACGGTCGAGGAGACCGTGCCCCAGCTCAAGGCGTTCCTCGAGGCCGGCGGACGGATCGTGACGATCGGATCGGCCACCGCCCTAGCCCGGCACCTCGGCCTGCCGATGGAGAGCCAGCTGGTCGAGCGCTCGCCCGACGGGGCGGTCAAGCCGCTGCCCCAGGAGAAGTACTACCTCCCCGGCTCGCTGCTGGAGGTGGCGGTGGACTCCACCGCCCAGTCGGCGCTGGGCATGAACGGCCGGGCGATCGTGTTCTTCGACGAGGATCCGGTCTTCCGGCTCGATCCCGACGCCCGCGCCAAGGGCGTCCGGCCGGTCGCCTGGTTCGACACCGCGAGCCCGCTGCGGAGCGGCTGGGCCTGGGGCCAGACCTTCCTCGATCAGGGGGTGGTGGCGGCCGAGGCCAAGGTGGGTCGGGGGACGCTCTATCTGTTCACCCCGGAGATCACCTTCCGAAGCCAACCGCACGGCACCTACCGCTTCCTCTTCAACGGAATCCTCGGCCGGTAGCCGGGAGCAAACCGCCCGACGGTGGGAGTTCTGCAACCCGATCCGCGCCGAACGACGACGGCCCCCAAGAACAACCGGGGGCCGTGCGGGTGCTGCGCGGGGAATCGGTTTTGTGATCTAGATCACAGCCAGCTCGGCGGCGTCGAGATCGTCGTCCCCGTCGTCCTCCGCTCCTCCGGCGTCCATGAGACGGGCGGCAATGAGCGGAAGCGCCGCCGGGAGAACCAATTCCGGGTCCAGCGAGATCAGCTGCGCGAACCACTGGGCCGACTGCTTGGCCTGATGCAAGTGCAACAAAACGGGGTCGAGCATGGGTCCTACCCTCCTCTGGGCCCGGGCCTCCCCCCCGAACCAAGTCTGGATCACGCACCGCCCGCCGGTGCGCTCGTCCACCTCTACAACGGTATTCCGCAAAAAAGGTTCCACTTTGTCAAGCCCTTCGGTCCAGCGGGGTTCCATCACCGTGACGGACGCCCCGTTCCGACGGACGGAAACCTCCCCAGCGGGAATCACGACGCCAACACGCCGCTGTCACGAGCAGGTGCCGGCGCGCGGGCAGGTGCGCCGATACCGTGGTGCGGTCGCAGCAACTCCACCCGAAGCGTGTCGATCCGTCACAGGTCCCGAAACGATTCGACATGGCTCGCCCTGGGAGTTAGGCGAGGTCGACGTCGGAGCCGAGGTGCAAGATCTCGCACGGCCGACCGACTCCACCGGCCAGGGCGGCCCGCACGGTGGAGAATTCTCGGGAGCGCGCTCCTGATCCTGAGTGCCGCCTGCCGGATCGAGTCGCTGCCGCCCTCCTCCAGTCGAACGGATGGCGGCCCCGTGCTCGCCCGCGGGGTGATCAGCCACGAGGCGCGATCGGAGCTGCGGCTCTACCGCGACGCCGCGGGGTGCCAATCGATTCAGACCACCAACCGTCAGTTCCGGGTCGTGACCGTCCAGGACGACGAGGGGCCGCGGCGCCTGGTACTCCAGGAGAGCTACGACACCCGCTACTGCGTCGAGTCGGAGAGCGTCGGGTCGGAGGCGTTGATCACCGCCTGGCAACCCGACAGCGGCCAAACCGGCCCGCTCTTCCGGATTGCCGGCCGGGGGGTAAGCGGCACGCCGATCGGGAACCTCTATCGGATGTCGAGTCGGGGTTGCTGTGGGAGCCAGACGCTCGATGCCTACTGGAGCCTGCTCACCGGGCGCTCGCTCTTCGCGTCGAGCATCGGCCTCCGGGAGCTGGTCTATCCGGGCCGGACCGGTCGCCGCTTCCTGGCCTTCCACGACACCTTCTCCGCCGCGGCCCCACCCGAGAGCGCGGTCGATCCCTCCGTCGTCGGAGTCCTCGAGCTGGGCAACGATCGCGAGCCGGCCACCAGGGTGTCGGTCGTCGCCGACCGACCGGAGCCGTTCGCCATCCAGGTGCTGGCGTTCGTCCGGGGCCGGACGGTCCTCCCGGACAGCGCCCTGACCCTGAGCTCGGACTCCACCGCCGGCCTGGCGGCCCGGGTCGAGCTGGTGGCGCCCTCGTCCGGCCGACGGGTGACCTTCACCGTCCCGATCATCGCGGGGGCCCTGGCCACCGGCGGAGTCACCTTGCCCGCCGGGCTCCGACTGGACGGTGGCCGGTGATCGCCGACCTCCTGCTCGACCCCTCCGGGCACCCGGTGATCGGCCATCGCGGCGCCTCCGGCGACGCCCCGGAGAACACCATCCCGTCGTTCGACCTGGCCCTCTCCCAGGGGGCCGATGCACTGGAGCTCGACATCCGGCTTTCGGCCGACGGCGTCCCGATGGTCCATCACGACCCGACCCTGGAGCGAACCACCGACGGTCACGGCCCACTGGCAGCCGCGTCGTCGAGCGAGCTGGCCAGACTCGACGCCGGAGCCCGGTTCATGCCCGACGCCACCTCGTACCCCTGGCGAGGCCGGGGAGCGACGATTCCGACGCTCGCGGAGGTGCTCGACCGCTACCCCGGTGTGCCGCTCTTGATCGAGCTCAAGGTGGCCGAGGCGGAGCGCCCGGTTGCCGACCTCCTGCTCGCCCGGCAGGCGGCCGGCCAGGCCGTGGTCGCCTCGTTCCTCCGGACGGCCCTGGAGCGATTTCACCGGCCGCCGCTCCTGGCCGGCGCCTCTCGGCGAGAGATCGCCGGCCTGGTGGGACGAACGGCCCTGGGGCTCACCCCTCGGTCTCAGGGGGTGGGTTTCTACGCCGTTCCGGCGCGGTACCGGGGCCTGATCCCGGTCGTGACAGGGCGTTTCGTGAGAGGCGCCGCCCGCCTGGGCTGCCCGGTACACGTCTGGACCGTGAACGACGCCGCGACGGCGGAGCGGCTCTGGGACCTGGGGGTCGCGGGGATCATCACCAACTTCCCGAGACTGATTCGGCCGGCCCGGGACCGCCGGTTCGGCAGGCCGGGCTCAGCCTGAACGCTTCGGAGGCCCCCGCCGGCCTCCCCCGGCTTGTGCCCTTGGCCGCCTTGATTGGCCGGCGCACCCCGGAGCGTCCGTCCCCACCGCCGGGGTTCGCCTCCGGCCGCCTCAAGAGCCGGACTCCCCCCGCCGATACCCACCTATATGACCGACGTGGCCCTGCTCAGCCGCTATACCCAGGACGTGGGGTTCGATACCCGGGCCTATGCCCGGTACATCGGCAATCTGGAGGACGGCCGGTCCAAGGTGTCGGTCAATACCTCGCTCAGCGTCGGTGACCGGCAAGACAACTTCCGGTTCCGGATGACGGCCGATGGCTTCGCCCGGATCTCGACCGGTGAGCTGGTGGGGAAGGACGGGACGGGATTCGACGTGGCCCAAGACGGGACGGTCCGCTACCAGCTCCTGAGCGCCTCGGGCCGCGTCATCGCCGACTCGAAGTCGGGCTCGGGCGAGGCCTACGACAACTGGGTCAAGCTGACCTCGGACACCAACCTCCAGCTGACCAAGGGGACCTACACCCTGAACGCCTCCCGCGGGCCGGCGGCGGTCGATAACAAGGAGTACGTCTACTCCTTCACCCTCAAGAGCAACCGGGACCGGATCACGGCCGACTCGACCGACTTCGCCTCCCGCGAGTTCCTGACCACCGAAACGCCGGCTCCGGCGGGCGCCGTGTTCGACCAGTACGCCAGCGTGTCGGCCGTCCTGGGGCTCTTCGTCAACGTCCAGGTCATCTGATCCGTCCCAGATCGGCCAGCAGGGCGTCGGGCGTGGTGGCCCTCCCCAGAAAATCGCGAGTGACCCGGGCCGCGGGGCGGGCGTGCCCGAAGCGGTAGAGCGCGTCGCTCACTCGTCCGTACCAGGCCCGGTCGCCGCGCGCGAAGTCGCCCCAGCGGCGCTCGATCTCCCGGCGGAGGTCGGCCACCAGGAACGCCCCCAGCGCATAGTTGAGCATGTAGCCAGGTGAGTCCACCAGCTGCCCGCGCATGGCCCACCAGGAGAGCTCGGGGTGGGGCCGGATGTCGAGGTAGTCGCGGGTGATCTCGGTCCAAACCTGGTTGGGGCTCGCCGTACCGGGGCGGTGGACCCGGATCTCGAAGAGCGACCAGGCGAGGTCGAGCATGACCGCGCCGTACTTGCCCCGGAGCGATTCGATCAGGGGTACCGAGTCGCCGAGGTAGGCCTCCTGCCACGCCGGCTCGTAGGCCTCGAGCGCGGCGACGTCGGCGATACCCTCGGTGAAGGTGTCGCTGTCGGGCCAGTCGTCGTACGCCGGTCGGGTCCGGATCGCGGCGATGTGGATCCCGTGCCCCGACTCGTGCAGCAGCTCGAGCAGGTTGTCGAAGCCGCCGAGCCGGTAGGCGGTGAAGACCCAGGGCTCGGCCCGGACCCAGCGCCCCTCCCGTTCGACCGACCGGGCGCCGAAGGTGGTGTACGCCACCGGATACTTGCCCGGCCGGGGCTCGATGTCGTACTGGATCCCGATCGAGTCGGGATCGGCGCCGAGCGAGCGGTAAAAGCGCCGGTTCAAGGCCAGGAGTGAATCGCGAGGGATGCGCGGACTCAACCGTCGACTCGCCGCGCCGGTCAGGTAGTAGTAGTTCCAGGGCTCGATCAGGGTGTCCGGAAGGACGGCCCTCCAGGCCTCGAGCGCCTCGACCAGCCAGGTCTCGGACGTCGGGCCGTCGATGCCGAAGACCGCGGCGCGCCGGGCCATCGGCGTCGGCCGCCCGGCCCACGCCTGGCGCCGGAGCGCGACCATCCGCCGATAGGGGCTGTCGGGGCCGTCGTCGCCGTTGACGGACCGCCAGACCGGCGCCAGGGCGCGGAAGAGCCGCTCCCGCCGGGCGGGATCGTCGGTGGCGCCGAGGAGACCGAGAATGGAGAGCCGGTCGAGGGTGTCGCCGTCGACCACGATCCGGCCGGCCGCCGCGCCGTAGCAGGCGAAGACCCGAGCGGTGAGCGAATCCAGCGCGGCCCGCCCGTCACCCGACCCGGCCGGCTCGGAGCGGCAGTCGGGCGCGGCGTTGCCCACGGTCGCCACGGTCGGGACGCCCTGGTCGGCCCCGAGTGACTGCCGGGTCACCACCTTGATCCGCGCCAACGCGGCCCGGTCGTCGGGGCTGAGGGCGGCGGTGTCGACGGCCGGCAAAGCGTGCACCAGGGCGGGCTGGACCCGGCCGTACGCCGCCACCAGCGAGTCGACCGACACCCCGTGAATGGTCCGGTCGGCGCCCCGGGTTCGGGTGACGTCGAGTTGGTCGCCGAGATAGCGCACCGAATCGAAGAGCCGCTCCACCGGCCCGAGGGAGGCCCGGGCCGGCCGCTGGGCGAACAGGCCGCCGGGCCCGAGGGCCGCGGCCATCGCCGCCATCAGCACCGCCCGCCCGAGCGTCCTCCGGGCCATGCCTAACGAAGGTCCTCGGTCCGGATCGGGAGCCGGCGGACCCGCACCCCGGTCGCGTGGTGGACCGCGTTGGCCACGGCGGCGCCAATGCCGATCGTCCCGATCTCGCCCACGCCCCGGGCGCCCAAGGCGCTGGCCCGGCGGTCGTCCTCGGCGACGAACAGCGCCTCGACCGACGGCACGTCGGCGGAGACCGGCAGGCGGTAGCCGCCGAAGCTCTTCGGGAACCGTCCCAGCCGGACGTCGAAGGCCGAGTCCTCCAGCAGGGCCTGGCCGACACCCCAGACGAGGCCGCCGACGACCTGACTCCGGGCACCCAGCGGATTGATGATCCGCCCCACGCTGTAGACGCCCAGGCACCGGGTCACCCGCGGCACCAGGAAGGCCTCGTCGAGACGGACCTCGACGAAGACCGCGCCGTAGGCGTTCATCGCCCAGGCGTTCTCCTCCTGGGTCGGTGCCCAGCTCGCGACCTCCGCCACCTGGTCCAGCCGCCGGAGCGCCAAGACCTCGCCATACTCGTCCGGGCGGAGATCGGGCTCGCCGGCCAGCTCCTCCAGCTTCTTGCGAAGCCGTTCGGACGCGACCCGGACCGCGGATCCGACCCCGATCGTCGTGGCCGACCCGAAGGTGCCGCCGGCCTCCGGGAGCGCGGTGTCGCCGAACGCCACTTCGACCCGGGCGGAGTCGATGCCCAGCGCGTCGGCCGCGACCTGGGCCAGCATGGTGGGGACACCGCTCCCGATGTCGTGGGTGGCGCTCTCCACCAAGGCGGTGCCGTCGCGCTGGATCGTCACCCGCGCGCTGGAGCCGAAGCGGAAGGTGCTCATCAGGGCGCTGGCCATCCCCCAGCCCACCAGCTCTCCGCCCTGTCGCATGCTCCGAGGCGGCGGGTTCCGTTCCCTCCATCCGAAGCGTTCGGCGCCGAGCCGGTAGCATTCCCGGAGGGCCTTGCTGGAGAACGGCTTGCCGCTGGTCGGATCGGCGTCGGCGTAGTTCCGGAGCCGAAGCTCCACCGGGTCGAGCTCGAGCGCGCCCGCCAGCTCGTCCATCGCCACCTCGAGCGCCACCATGCCCGGCCCTTCGTGCGGCGCCCGCATGAAGGTGGGCTGCGGCTTGTGAAGCCGGACCGCCCGGTCCCGGGTGGCGATGTTGGGACAGGCGTACATCGAGCGAGAGCCCAGGCTCCCGTGCTCCACGTAGTCGTCGGCCATCGCCGCCGAGGCGATGCTCTCGTGGCGGATTGCGGTCAGATGGCCATCCCGGTCCGCGCCGAGTGTCACCCGCTGGATCGTCCCGGGCTGATAGCCATGGGCCGTGAACGTTTCGGCCCGGGTCAGGGCGATCCGCACCGGACGCCCCAGTGCCCGGGCCGCGACGGCGGCGTACACCTCGTGCGGCCAGGTCGAGCCCTTGGCGCCGAAGCCACCCCCCACCTGCGCGCCCCGAACCCTGATCCGCTCGGCCGGCACACCGAGGGCCTCGGCCAAGGCCGATCGCACCCCGCCCACCCACTGGGTGGAGGTCCAGAGCTCGAGCTGGTCACCGGTCCACCGGGCGACCGCCACCGACGTCTCCAGCGCCGAGTGGTGGCGGTCGGCGGTCCGGTAGGTCTGGTCGACCTGGACCGCCGCCTCCCGGAGCCCCCGGTCCACGTCGCCCACGCTCGAGGTATTGGGCGCCCAGTCCTTGATCTCCACGGCCTCGGCCGCCAACGCCTCGAGGTCCAGCCGAGCGGCCGCGGGCTCGATCTCGACCCGCACCAGCCGGGCGGCCAGGTGGGCCGCCATGCCCGACTCGGCCAGCACCAGGGCCACCGGCTCTCCCTCGTATTTCACCTCGTCGGACTGGAGCGGCATCCGAGTCTGGCCCAGGGCCCAGTGCTCCAGCGGGGGCAGGCGAGGGACGTTCTCGTGAGTGTACACGGCCACCACGCCCGGGGCCCGCCGCGCGGCGCCGACGTCGATCGCCAAGATCCGCCCGGCGGGCACCGGGCTCGGGACGAAGCCGCCGTCGAGCAGACCGTCGAATTCCAGGTCGCCCACGAACCGGGCCCTCCCGGTGACCTTGTCCGGCCCGTCCACCCGCCGGGTCGGGACGCCGATCGCGCTCACCCGGCCCCTCCCGCCGCGCTCACCAACGCCCGGACCCCAGCCTCGGCGGCCAGCTGGACCTTGAACTCGTTGCCCGGCAGGGGAGCCGCGGCGGCCAGCTCGGCGTCGAACGCCGCTCGCAGCGCGCCCCGGTCCAGGCGGCTCTCGGCGAGCCGCCCCTCGGCCACCCGGCATCGCCAGGGCCAGGGCGCCACGCCGCCGAGCACCAGCCGGACCGCTCTGATCCGCCCGCCGGCCATTCGGAGCGAGGCGGCGGCGGAGACGAGGGCAAAATCGAAGGACGCGCGATCCCGAACCTTGACGTAGTCGGACGCCCAGCCCGGCTCGGTCAGGGGCAGGTCGACGGCGGTGATCAGCTCTCCCGGCGCCAGCCGAACGCCCTGCTCCGGCGGCCGGGCGAGGAGGGCTTCGACGGTCGTCTCCCGCTCGCCGGCGGGGCTCAGGACCGTGACCCGGGCATCGAGGGCAACCAGCGCCACGGCGGGATCGGACGGATGGGTGGCGACACACGCCTCGGTCGCTCCGAGAATCGCCGCGGACCGTTGGTTGCCGGCTCGGACCGGGCAGCCGCTCCCCGGAACCCGCCGGTTGCAGGGTAGGCCCGGCCCAGCTCGAAAAACGGGACACCGGGTTTCCTGAAGCAGGTTGCCACCCAGGGTGGCCATCTGGCGGAGCTGAGGGCTCGCGGCCAGCTCGATGGCGCGCGCCAAGACCGGGGCGGTCCGCCGGACCTCGCGGTCCGCGGCGACGTCGACCAGCCGGGTCAGGGCCCCGATCCGCAGCCCGCCGTCGCGCCGCTCGACGCCCCGGAGCGGCAAGCGGGTGATGTCGACCAGGGTCGCCGGACGGGCCAAGCCCTGGCGCATCCCCGGAATCAGCTCCGTCCCTCCGGCCAGGAACCGAGCCGTCGCGTCGACGGCGGTGAGCGCCACCGCCTCCGCGACGGAAGTGGGACGAAGGTAGGCCAGATCGGTCACGACCCGAGCTCCGCGCCGGCGGCCCGGACCGCGGCCACGATCTGGGGATACGCGGCGCAGCGGCAGAGGTTGCCGCTCATCCACTCGCGGACGCGCTCGTCGGAATCCGCGTGACCGGCCGCGATGCAGGCCACCGCCGAGAGGATCTGTCCCGGAGTGCAGTAGCCGCACTGCAACGCGTCGTGCTCGATGAAGGCGCGCTGGACGGGGTGAAGCCGCTCGCCGTCGGCCAGCCCTTCGATGGTCGTCACGCTGGCGCCCTCCGCCGATCGGGCGAGGGTCAGGCAGGAGAGCACCGGACGCCCGTCGACGAGCACGGTGCAGGCGCCGCACTCCCCCTCGCGGCACCCCGGCTTGGCGCCGGTGAGCCCCAGGTGGTTACGAAGGAAGTCGAGGAGGGAAAGCCACACCGTCGCCGGCAGTTCCCGGACGATGCCGTTGACCGCGATCTCGCACATGGTGAAACGTAGTTTAGTGAATAGGGAGTTGTGAGTGGGGAATAGGGAGGGAGTTGGGAGTGGGGAGTAGGGAAGGGAGTAGTGGGGAGTAGGGGGAGTAGGGGAGTGGGAAGTGGGAGGAGCCGGTACCGAGCGTCCACCTACTCCCTCCCCTCCACTCCCTCCCCTACTCCCCCCACTCCCTCCCTGCTCCCCACTCCCTATTCCCTACTCACTACCCGGTATCGCCAGGCCGTGGCAGGCGATGCACATCTCCGGGTTCTTCTTGCGGAGCCGCTCCGGGTCGAAGCCCGGGCCGTGCGGGTTGAACCGCCGCCCGCCCAGGGCCGCGTGGCACTTGAGGCAATCGCGCTCCACGTGGCAGCTGACGCAGGTCTCGAGGTTCTGCCTGGCGGCCTGACCGTGGCCGAGAATGAAGACGCCCTTGGCGTCGTGGTAGCGCTCGGCCGTCCCGAGCCCCACCCGAGCGCTGAGCCCGGCCTGAGCATGACAGGTCGCGCAGAACTGGGCCTGATTGTGGCAGTCGGCGCAGTTGGATTGGCGGTTGTACGCGGCGGCCGGGTGAGAAGCCAGGAAGCCCACGGGGTGGAACCCGTTCCGCTGGCCGGCGGCCGGTCGGTGACATTCGAGGCAGGTGGACCGGACGTGGCAGCTCAGGCAGGTCGTCGGGGCGGCGTCGGCCAGCGAGGCATGGTGCTCGTCCCAGCCGGCGCCGTGCGAGCGCGGCCGCCGGCGGACCGTCTTGGCCCCGGGTGCCCGGCCAGGACCGGCCATGGCGAGCGAGGCGGCGGCCGCCGGGAGGGTGCCGGCGTGGCAGGTCGCACAGCTCTCGCGGGTGTGACAGACGACGCACCGCTCACCCTGTTTGCCCGCCAACGAGCCGTGCTTCCGGGCGAAGTCGGCCCGATGATGAGAAGCCGGTGCTTCGAGCTTGGCCGGGATCAGGAGCGAACGCGGATCGGGCTTCAGATCCTGGATCGCCTCGGTCTCTGGCGCGTTGACGTGACAGTCGAGACAGAAATCCCGGGCGTGACAGGTGGCACAGCTCCGCGCCACCTCGTACCCGTGCGAGCGGTCCAGCGACCGGGCGAGTTGCCCGTGACTGGTCGGGCCGCTCCCCACGAAGCCCGGGGCCTGGTGCGACGGCGGCGCCTTGAGAGCCGCGATCTTCGCGTCGGGCAGGTTGGGCGCGTCGGCCAGCGGTCGGTGGCAGGTGGCGCAGGCCGTGTCCGGAGCCGCGAAGTGCTCGGTCCGCACCTCGTGGCAATCGAGACAGCGCGGCACCACGGCGCGCTGGACCCGCATCCAACCGGCCCCCTCCGGGATGTGGCAGGTGACGCACTGGGGGGCTTCGCGGCCCGGATGGCGACTGGCGCCGCGGGCGAACGCGGCCCGGTGGCGGGCGTGATCGAAGGTCAGGTTGCTGGGCCGGGGCCCAACCCGGGGCTCCCAGCTGATCCGCGGCTCGACGGTCCCATCGTGGCAGGCCTGGCAGGCAACCGGAGCCGGGAACATCGGCGCCCCTGCCTCGGCGGCGCCCGCGTGACAGATCAGACAGTTGGGGAACACCTTGGCGTGGCGGGCGTGATCCCACCGCGCGGTGTCCGGACGCTGAGCATCGGCCCTGGCCGCTCCGCCGAGCAAGGCCCACCCCAGACCGAGCGCGAGACCGATCCGAAGCGCCCTCATGGCGTCGCTCCCTTCGGCCGCGGGCGGCCCGGCGGCAACGCGAGGCGATCGGCGCTCGATCCGAGGGTGAGCACGATCCGGGTGCTGGCCCGGAACTGCCCCCAGTCGATGGCGGCCGCGTCGGGACGATTGCGTCTCTCGGACACCCAAGCCAGGTCGGACACCCAGCGCCACTGGCCGTTGAGCCGGACGTCCGCGCCGACCGAATACCAGTCGAGGTTGCTCTGGTCGTAGCGGAACTCCAGCGGCCGGGCCAAAGTCGCGACCTGGGTGGACAGGCTCACGCCGTCCCGCGCCTGCCAGGTGACCGAGCCCTCGACCGTTCGGGAGGCGGCGCCCGGGCCGAACTCTCCCCGGAGCCCGGCGTCGAACGTCCAGCGGTCGGCGAGCGTCAACGACGCACCCACCGATCCCCGCCACCCGCGATCCTCGACCGAGACGAGCGCCGTCGAGGCCTCCGAAGCCTCGAACCAGTACCGCTCTCCGCTAGCCCGAACCCAGAGGTGCTCGACCGGCTGGACGGCGGCGGCGCCGGACACGGCATGATAGGGCACCGGCGAGAACGCCCCCCAGATGGTCCAGAGATCGAAGAACGGGCGGTAGCGCCTGGCGGTCGCGGTCGCATAGAAGCGCTTGCCGGCATAGCCGAGCGTCGCATCGGCGCTGCCCCACCAGCCGTTGGCGAAGTCATAGTCGCCGCCGCCGGTCAACCGCCACCCGGGAAGCGGCGAAAGAGAGAGGCTCGCGGAGGCCCGTTCCGAGACCAGGTAGTCCGGCACCGGGTCGATCTCCCGCCGATAGTCGGCGCGGAAATCCACCCAGGCATGCCGGACGCCCAGCTGGGCGCCGAAGAGCAGCTGCCGGTTCCGCGGTTGGAAGTCGTCCAACGGATTGAGGGCCGGGCTGGTGACCGGGAGCGCGGTACCCCGAGCCAGCCCCCAACCCGCGTAGCCCGTCACCTCGATGCCTCGGGCCGGGTCGCGCAACGTCCCGAGCGCGCCGTCGAAGCCCTGGTATCCGAGCCGGCCGGTGACGATCTGGCGCCCGGCTCGACCCACCAGGTGGCGGCTGTTGTAGTCGAGATACCCCTCGAGCAGGGTCACGGCCGGCTCGGTCAGGGGGTAGTCCACCTGGCTGCTCAGGTCCCGCGCGAACCGGGCCGAGGCATGGAACGTGAGACCCGTGACCCCGAAGCCCCAGAGCGTGAGGTCGCCGGTGCCGCTCACCGGGTTCCCGCGGAGCTTGTCGCCAGGCCGGAGGAAGTAGCAGTAGACCGCTCCCTGAGCGCACGAGACCGCGAAGCCGTCGGTCGTGAAGTATCCCTGCCCCGCCCGGGTCACGGCGTCCACCGCCAGAATGCTGTCGGCCCGGACCCCGCGAAAGCTCACGCTCTGGTAGCGGCTGTCCAGCCGGAGGCGGTACCCTTGGGCCGCGACCGGCAGGGCGGCGACACCGGCCACCAGAAGGACGAGTCCGCTCGCGCGCCCGATCACCCGGCCTTGCTCGCTTTGCGCAGGTGGACCCGATAGCTCTCCGGATCCGAGAGGAAGTGACACACGGTGCACTGTTTGGCGGGATAGTGATCCGCCTTGGTCCGGTGACAGGTCACGCAGAGGTTCCGGGTGGGAACCAGCTCGGCGACGATCCGGGCCGTGTGGCATTCGTCACAGGCCCGATGGGCCTCGATCGGTCGGGCATGGACCGCTTGGAGATCGGTGGCGGTGTGACAGGTGGAGCAGGTCGTCGGGTTGCCGTGGTGTCGGTCGTGGCACGCCTGGCAGGTGACGACGTCGGCCGCCGGCAGGTTGGTGACCTCGGTTTTGTGGCAGTCACGGCAGGCGAGCTTCTCGTGCGGGCCTCGGTGCGTGAATGTCACCGGCCGGGCCCTCGGCGCCCGGTCGGGCACGGTGATCGTCACCGTCTCGACGTGCGGCGGGTCCAGCTCGGACTGCTGGTGGCAGACGGTACACGGCTTGTCACGCTGGACCACGTGGTGGCAGATCTGACACCCGCGGGGAGTCTCGAAGTTCAGGCGTCCGTGGGTGGCGGTTGGCTTGTGACAGGTCAGGCAGGCGAGGCTCTTGTGACGTTGGTGCGGGAACGAATCGGCTGCCGGTGCGGGCACGGCCCGGACCGGGGGCGGATCGGACAACGAAAGGGGGGGCTCCCACCAGGCGCCCCCCCCGATGAAGCCCGTGACGGGGCCACCCGCTGAGGCGCCGGGCGGCGACCCCCGCCCGCCCTTGAGGGCCCGCAAGGTGTCGAACGGTACCGGCGGTCTGAACCGTCCCCGGGCCCGCACCTTGGTGTGGCAGCCCTCGCAGTCGCTGGCGTCGAGCCGGGCCTGGTGCGGATTGTGGCAGAGCAGGCAGTCCTGCACCACCTGCCGATGGGTCGCCCCCACGTGGAACGGCACCTCGCCCCAGTTGTCGTGGCAGCCCGAGGTCGCGCAGCGCTTCGCCGCGTCGGCCGCCTTGGTCTGGGTGTGCGGGTTGTGGCACGTGCCGCAGGCCCCGTTGTGCGGATCCTTGGCCGGATCGAACTCGGTCAGGACCTTCTGCATCTCGTGGCAGCTGAGACACTGCTTGTTGGTGGGGACCAGGGTCTTCGCGGCCGAGTCGTAGGTCGCCAGCCGAGGCACGTCCGCGGTGAACTGGTGACAGGTGACGCAGTGGAGGTCGGTCTGCCCCGCCATCTTACCCAGACCGATCTTCAAGTTCTCGTGACAGCCCGACTGCATACAGGTCCGGTCGACCGGCACGAAGAGGTGCACCTCGTAGCCGTGGCAGGTCACGCACTGGACGTTCTTGAGCGCCGTCGAGTCGGACTCGAGGTGCACCCGGTGGCCCGCCGTCGCGGCGATGTTCTTCCACTTCTCCTTGCCCTCGCCGGTGACGTGACACCCGGCGCAGACCCGGTTCGGCACCTTGGCGTGGCTCCCGATCTCCTCCGGACGCTCCGCCACCCAGAGGTAGAGCTGCCGCATGCTGGCGTAGATCGACTGCTGATGGCAGTTGTGGCACTGCAGCGAGTCGTGCTTCCCGGCCCGGACCTCGAACTTCCCGAACGGCACGTTCATGACGTGGCATCCGGTGCAGAACCCGTTGTCGTGCTGCATGTAGTTCCAGCTGACCATCCCGGCGCCGCTGGCGAGCAGGATGAGGCCGAACAGGCCGCCGGCAAGCCCCAGCTGGAGGCCGCGCTCCCGGGTCTTGATCCAGTAGACGATCGGCGCCCGGCGCTTCCAGAGATAGATCAAGATCAGCGCCGCGACGATCAGGCCGGCAAAGAAGCCGGCAATCTGGAACCACTGCGGCAGATTGAAGAAGTAGCGAACGACCTCGGACACGCCCCCGGGGAGGGGGGACTCGACCAGAGTCGGGGGGGTGGTATCGGCAACCGCCGACGCCGCCCGCACCGTGTCGGTCAGCTGGGGGAAGCCGAGAAGAGTCACGATGAAGAAAGAAGTTGGACCGTCCGCCGGAACCTAATCGACGGACGGTCCCTTGTCAGCTACCGGGCCGCCATCCGCAGGCCCTTCGGCGCCACCGCGTGGACCTTGAGGTCCAGGTTGGGCGGCGCGCTGAGCCCGTAGTCGTTCTTGAGGGCCTCGATCGACGCGGTCAGCAGGGCTTCGAGCAGGAACGGGTTGTGGGCACCGCCACCCGAGGCCATGTGGGTCGAGAAGGTGAAGTTGTAGACCGTGCCGGCCAGGAACTGGGGCCGGTTGTCGGTGGCCGCCAGGGCCGCGTTGAAGAGCGCGCCCTTGGCCGTCGTCGTCACGGTGCTGCTGAAGTCGAGCGCGGCCTGGTCGGCGGCCGAGTTTCGGGCCACCATCTGCGGGATCAAGCCACCGTCGGTCGCGTCGATCACGCTGTTCCCGTTGGTGTCCTTCCAGATCTGGTCGACCAGGTTGTCCAACCGGCTCTCGAAGGAGATGTACGCCGCCCGAGCCGTCTGATCGCTCGAGTGGCACCCGGAGGCGGCACAGGCCGTGAAGTCCCGCTGGGTAACGTCGCACTCGGTCGTGGCGGTCGGGAGGCCCTGGGCATCCAGGCACGGCGTCGCCGTGAAGGTGTGCCCCACGCTCTGGAAGACGAAGGCACCGGTCGCTTGATCAGTCACCGTGGTCTGGGCGACGTGACAGGTGGCGCAGAGCTTCGGATTGGCGCCCGTTCCGTGCGTGCTCACGATCGACGACGGGTCGTAGGCGAAGTTGGGCGGAATCCACCCGACGTCGAGACCCAGCACCAGAAGCCCCTGGGCCCCGTGAGCGCCTCGGGTCGTGCCGCCGCCGGCCGCGGCCGTGCTCCACGGCGGAGTGCCCTGCCGGGAGTGGCACATGATGCAGAGGTTGTCCCGGGTCGGCGTCGAGACGGACGCCCGAAGCTGATGGTCGTAGGGCGATCCGTGCGGGTTGTGGCAGACGGCGCAGACGATCCGGACCGGATCGGTCGAGCTCGCCTCTTTGTAGTTGGTCGTGACCCCAAACTTCTGGCTCAGCGCCGCCTTGCCCTCGTGGCAAGGCGCACAGGTGGCGTTGGTGGCGGCGTGGTCGAAGCCTGGCCCCGACCCGTGGGCCGATTCCTTCCACTGATCCACGAACGGCTCGTGAACGCCCGAATGGCAGCCGCCGCAGCCGTTGACCTGGCCGGTATCGGCGGAGATCGATGCCAACGGCTGGTTGGTGTTGGTCGGATTCTGAACGTGGGTCAGGCCCGGTCCGTGACAGTTCTCGCACTGCACGTCTTGATAGACCGAGTCGGGGACCACGCTGTAGCCCGCCGGCGCGCCCACGGAGTTCCCATTCTCGGACACCGTATGGCATCCGTTACAGGAAGCCGTCGCGTGCCCCGAAGCCTGCAGATCCTCCCACGCGGAGGCGTGCTTGGTCGTCGACCAGCTCGCCTGCTTCTCGCTGTGGCAGTTGCCGCAGGTGGTCTGCTTGGTGGAGACGTCGTAGTACCCCAGGAAGCCCAAGGCCGCGTCGGGCGGCACGTTGAACGGCTCCCGATCGCGGTAGACGATCTTCTCCGAGGTACATCCCGCCAGGGTCATGGCGCAAATGACGCCCAGGACACCACTCGAAAAGGGGATTCTGAATCGCACAACCGTCTCCGTCGTTGACCAGACCAGGTTGAACGCATACCGCATTTCTACCCAAGTAATCCAACCACGGGTCAACAGTAGCTATCCTCCCCGTCCGCCTACAAGGCATCCGGCACGATTCTAAGCTGACTTTCATAAATTCTTCAAGACTTTGCGCCACCTCGGCTTCAGGTTTCGCCCCCGACCACATTATTGTCTTGGCGCAGCCCAGGCACGTGACCCCTTCCGAGCATCCCGATGTCACCCAATCCGACAGCCCCCAGCACCTGTTCGCAGTGTGGCGCCCAAAGCACCGGCCGATTCTGCGCCAGCTGCGGCGCCCCGCTTCCCGGCGCCCGCTGCCGCTCGTGCGACCAGCCGTTGACCCCGGGGGTCAAGTTCTGCGCCAATTGTGGCCAGCCGGTCGGCCCGGCTGGGCCGGCACCGGTCCAGGCAACCAAGCCATCCCTGTCAATGGGGACCGTCTTCCCGTACCTCATCGGAGGCGCTGCCCTGCTCGTCATCTTGGTGGCCCTGTTCCGGAAGGAGAGCCAGACCCGGGCTGCGGTCACCCCCGTCCCGGCCGCCACCCCCGCTCTGGGCGGCGGCGGGAACGGGGCACCGCCCGACATCAGCAACATGAGCCCACGGGAGCGCTTCGACCGCCTCTACAACCGGGTCATGCAAGCGAGTGAGTCGGGCGACACCGCCCAAGCCTCCCAGTTCCTCCCCATGGCCATGCAGGCGTACGCGGACCTCCCCGCCCCGGACGCCGACGCCCGCTACCACTCGGCCATGCTCCGACTCCACACCGGCGACCTGGCCGGCGCTCGGGCGCTGGCCGACACCATCCTCGCCAACGATCCCACCCACCTCTTCGGCTTCATGATCGAGGGCGCGCTGGCCCAATTCGCCCGGAACGACGCCGCGCTCGCCAGGGCCTACCAGGGCTTCAACGCCGCCTACGACAAGGAGATCGCGGCTGGCCGGCCGGAGTACCGCGACCACCAGACGGCCGTCGACCGCTTCCTGGCCGAGGCTCGCGCCGCCGTCAAGCCGACTGGCTGACTTCTAAGCCAAGCTTCATCGTTCGTTAGGAACGCCTTCACCCAACGCCCCGCAGGTTCCAAACGGTCGTTCGTTCGACCGTTGCCTTCACCGCGCCGACAGCGCGTTCAGACCGGACCCCGGTCGCGGATTGCAGGACACCCAACAGCGGTAACGACCGATCAGGAGGTCTCCGGCATGCCTCAGTGCCCAGGTGTTCCTGTTCCCGGACTCCCATGAGAGCCCTCGACCGGCGCGGGTTCGTCAAAGAGGTCGTCGCCCTGTCCGCGGCGGTCGGCGCGGTCGGCATTCCCGGGTTGGGCATGGCCCCGGCCGAGGGGCGGGCGCTGGCCGGCACGGTGTGGCACAAGGCGCCCTGCCGGCTCTGCGGGGTCGGCTGTGGCCTCCTCGTCGGCCTCACCAACGGTCGCGCGTCGGCCGTCAAGGGCGATCTCGACTCGCCGGTCGCCGGCGGCCTGGCCTGCGTCCGCGGCTATCTCTCGGTCCAGGCGCTCCGGGGCGAGGATCGCATCACCCGGGCCCTGGTCAGGAGGGACGGCGCCCTGGTTCCGGTTCCTCTCGGCGAGGCGCTGGACCTCGTGGCCCGGAAGATCCGGGAATCGATCGACCAGCACGGCAAGGACAGCGTCGGCCTGTACGGATCGGCCCAGTGGACGATCCTCGACGCCTACGTCGCCTCCAAGCTGGTCAAAGGCGGCCTCGGCACGAACAATCTCGAGACCAGCACCCGGCTCTACGGCGCCGGCGCGATGGCCGGACTGGACAGCACCTTCGGGCTCGACGGAGCGGTCGGCTGCTACGACGACATCGATCACGCCGACACCATCGTTCTCTGGGACACCAACCTGGCCGAGACGGATCCGGTCCTCTTTTCCCGGATTCTGGCCCGCCGCCGCGACAATCCGGCGGTCCGAATCATCGACCTCGCCACCCGAACGACCCGCACCAGCTACGCCGCCGACCGGGCCGCGCTCTTCCTGCCTCACGGCGCCTTGGAGATCGCCCAGGCCGTCTGCCACGAATTGGTCGCCAGCGAGTGGGTGGATTGGGACTTCGTGAACCGATACGTCGCGTTCAAGAAGACGGCGAGCGAGGCCGCGCCAGAGCCCCCGGACGGCGGCCTGGTCGCCGAGCGACCGGCCGACGCCAGCCGGGACGAGTTCCTGGCCGGGCTCGAGACCTACTCCGCCGAGCGGGCCCAACGGCTGACCGGGATGCCGGCCGAGACGATCCGGTGGGTCGCGTCGCTCTACGGCGATCCGGCCCGGAAGGTGATGTCGATCTGGGGCGCCAACGTCCATCAGGACGTCCGCGGCACCTGGACCAACAACGCGCTCTACAACATCCACCTGCTGGCCGGCAAGATGGGCACGCCCGGCAACGCGGCCTTCGCCACCACCGGCCAGCCGAACGGCGGGGCCGCCCCACACGACGCCGGAACGCTGACCCATACCCTCCCGCGGGGCCTGGTCACTCGCCCCGAGGATCGCGAGCGGGCCGCCCGGATCTGGGGCGTGCCGGCCGACCGGATCGACCCCCGTCCGGGGGGCACCGCGGTGGGTCTGTTCGACGCCCTCGACCGGGGCGACCTTCGGGTGCTCTGGATTCAGGCCACCAACCCGATGTTGAGCCTCCCGGACCTGGACCGGTACCGCCGCGCCGCCCGGCAACCGGACCGGTTCATCGTGGTCAGCGAAGCGTACCCCACCCCGACGACGGACCTGGCTGACGTGGTCCTGCCGGCCGCCATCTGGATCGAACGGGAGGGCATCTATGCCAACCCCGAACGCCGGGTCCAGCACTTCGCCAAGCTGACCAATCCGCCCGGCGACGCGACCAGCGACGCCGAACTGATGATCCAGGTGGGGCGGCGGCTCGGCCTGGCGTCGCTCTTTCCCTGGGACCGCGACCACCTGGCCGATCAGATCTGGGAGGAGTACCAGCGCTTCCACGCCGACGGGCCCAGTCCCCTGCCGCCGCTCGCCGAGCTCCGTCGCCGGCCGGGAGTCTACTGGCCCTACCGCGACGGTCACGAGACCAAGTGGCGGTACCACACCGCCCATGACCCCGCCGCCGACCGGGCCCGCGGCGATTTCGACTTCTACGGCCATCCCGACCACCGGGCCTGGGTCTGGCTCCGGCCGGACCGGCCGGCGGCCGAGGCGCCCGACCGGGCCTACCCGCTCTGGCTGGTGACGGGCGGCGTGTTGGAGCACTGGGGCGGCGGGGCGATGACCCAGCGGATCGCGACCCTGCACCGGGCCCTGCCCCACGCCTACGTCGAGATCAACCCGGCCGACGCGGCCACCCACAAGATCCAGCGGGGCGACCTGGTCCGGCTGGTGAGCCGCCGCGGCGCCCTCGAGCTCGAAGCCCGGATCGACTATCGCTCGCAGCCGCCCCGGGGACAGGTCTTCGTCCCGACCTTCGACGAGGGCAAGCCGATCAACCGCCTGACCGGGCGGGCGCACGATCCCTGGTCCGGCCAACCGGACGACCGGAAGTGCGCCGTCCGCCTGGAGCGGGCCGGCGCCGGGGCCAACCGGTGAGCGTCCGGGGCTGGACCACCGGCGGCGTGCTCTTCGGCCTGGCGATGCTCGGATCCGCCGCAACCGCCGCGGCCGCCGGGGTGATCTTCGCGCAGCGGGCCCTCGCGGCCCGGCCCCCGAGCGAGCCTGACACGGCGGTGGCCCTCCTCACCCCGCCCGAGCACCCGATCACCAGTGAGGCCGACGTCTTTCGCACCGGCCCCAAGACCCTCGCGATCTGGAAGTTTGACGTCGCCCGCCGGCCCGCCAAGCCGCGCACGCTTCACATCTACCGGACCCGCCGCGCCTACCCCGGGGCGCCGCCCCAGATTCCCCACGGTCTGACCGGCGAAGAGTTTCGAAGCGGCGCCTGCACCACCTGTCACGAGCGCGGCGGCTACTCCCCCCGGTTCGGGGCCTACGTGCCGGTGACGCCGCACCCCCAGATGGGCCCGTGCCTGCAATGCCACGTCGGCGTCGACGGCATCACCGGCGTCACGCTCCCGAGCATCGACCCCAACACCATCTGCAAGCAGTGCCACGACCCCAATAATCCTCGCGCCAACCCGCCGTCCGAGTGGAACACGACGGTCTGGCCGGCGCTCCAACCGATCACCCCGGGAGAGAACCCGCCGTGGATTCCGCACGACCTCCAGATCCGGGGCAACTGTCTCGCCTGTCACGCCGGGCCGGCCGCGGTGCAGGAGATCCGGACGACCCATCCCGACCGGGCGGCCTGCCGGGACTGTCACGTGGCGATCAGTGCCGATCCGCCGGCATTCGCCCGGCCGGCCACCACCGACGACCGGGTCGAGGCCACCCGATGACGATGCTTCACCGGGCCGCCTGGACCGGACTGGCCCTCCTGACCGTTGGCTGCTCTCGGAGCGGCCGGACCCCGAACGAGGTCCCGGCCGAGCCGGCCCTCGGGCCCGACACGATGGCCGTCGATACCGGCCGCTACGCCACCCGGGAGCCGGGGGCCCTCCACACGGTGGCCTCCGAGCCCGTGAACCTCGGGCCGACCTACGTCGGGCGTCCGTTCGAGGTCGCGCTCCGGAGCGCCGAGGCCCGGGCGGGACACGCCCGGCGGTTCGGCACCATCACCCTCCCGATCACACTCCGGCAATCGCCGGCCTTGACCCAGTACCCCTGTAGCTCGTGCCACGCCGGCACTCGATTGGCCATGGCCGCCAAGCGGGTACCCGACGCCCACCAGAACATCCAGCCGGTCCACCCCAAGGCGACCGGTGCGGTGTGCTCCACCTGCCACTCCCGCGAGAACGTCGAGCGGTTGGCTCTGCTCAACGGCGAGCGGCCGCCGCTGGACCACGCCTACCGCCTCTGCGCCCAGTGCCACTTCGCGCAGGTTCGGGCCTGGGCCCACGGTGCCCACGGCAAGCGGCTCGACGGCTGGCAGGGCCGGCGGGTGGTGATGGGCTGCAGTGACTGCCACAACCCCCATTCGCCGGCCGTCGAGCCTCGGATTCCCTTCCGAGCGCCGGAGCTGGAGCCACGCCAAAGGCCCGAGCCATGAGCACCGACCGAGCCGATCGGGGCGGCACGCCCCCCGAGCCGAGCACCCTGCTCGAGAAGCCGGTCGACCGGCGCCGGGCTTTGTCCCTGCTGGCGGGCGGGCTCGCCGCCGGGGCCCAGGCCCTCAACGCCTGCCGGCCCCTGGCCGCCGGCCCACCCGAAGAGCGGGAGATCAAGCGGCTGGCCTGGCAGGAGTACATCAAGGGCAACTACCGGTTCATGACCGAGGGCGAGCGGACCGACACCATCGCCCGGCTGGAGCGCTTGGCCAAGCTGCGGGAGGGGCTCGAGGTCCGAATCCAGTCGACCGAAGCTCAACCCGGCGTGCTCTTCGGCTACGCCTTCAACATCTCGAAGTGCCAGGGGTTCCGGAACTGCGTCGAGGCCTGCATCAACGAGAACAACCTCGATCGCGACGCCGACACCATGTACATCCGGATCTTCGAGATGTCCGAGGGCGAGGTGAACCTCGATCACGCCGACGCGACCTTCCAGCACGAGGTCCCCGCCGAAGGGCACTTCTATCTCGGAACCCAGTGCTTCCAATGCGCCGATCCGCCCTGCACCCGGGTCTGCCCGGTGGGGGCCACCTGGCAGGAGCCGGACGGCATCGTGGTGATCGACTACGACTGGTGCATCGGGTGCCGGTACTGCATGGCGGCCTGCCCCTATTGGGCCCGGCGCTTCAACTGGGCCGAGCCCAAGGTGCCCGTGAACGAGGTGAACACCAATCAGCACTACCTCGGCAACCGGGCCCGGAAGATGGGCGTGGTGGAGAAATGCACCTTCTGCATCCACCGCACCCGGCAAGGGCGGCTCCCGGCGTGCGCCGAAGCCTGCCCCACCGGGGCCCGGGTGTTCGGCAACCTGCTCGACCCCGATTCGGAGATTCGTTGGGTGCTGGCGAACAAGAAGATCTTCCGATTGAAGGAAGATCTCGGCACGGAACCGCGGTTCTGGTACTTCTCCGACTGAGGCGACCGTGTATCTCAAGGCCTTCGTGACCACCGCGCTGCGCTCCGCCACCACCGGGGGACGCCGCTACCACGTCTGGATGGGCGTCCTGACCGCGATCATCCTGACCGGCGCCTACTGCTACTCCCTCCAGCTCCGCTACGGCTTGAGCGTGACGGGCATGAACGATCACGTGAGCTGGGGACTCTACATCTCGAACTTCACCTTCCTGGTCGGCCTCGCGGCCGCGGCAATGATGCTGGTCCTCCCGGCCTACGTCTTCGAGGACGTGGATTTCGGCCGGGCGGTGCTGATCGCGGAAGGCGTGGCGGTCTCGGCCCTGGTGATGTGCCTGCTCTTCGTGGTGGTCGACATCGGTAACCCGCTGGCCAGCTGGCATCTCGTCCCGGGCCTCGGGTTCCTCAACTGGCCCCGCTCGATGCTTTCCTGGGACGTGATCGTGCTGAACGGGTATCTCGCCCTCAACCTGGCGATCCCGTTCTACATCCTCTACAGCCACTTCGGCGGCCGGAAGCCGGAGAAGCGCAAATACCTGCCCTGGATGTACCTGGCGGTCATGTGGGCGGTGAGCATTCACCTGGTGACCGCGTTCCTCCTCGCGGGGCTCCCGGCCCGGCCCTTCTGGAACACCGCCCTTCTAGGCCCCCGTTTCCTCGCCTCGGCCTTCACGGCCGGGCCCGCGTTCGTGATCGTCCTGCTCTCGGTCATTCAGCGCCAGACCGGCTATCAGATCGGCGAGGGCGCCTTTGCCAAGCTGGCCCTGATCACCACCGTGGCCGCCCAGATCAACCTGGTGATGCTCGGCTCGGAGCTCTTCTATGAGTTCTACTGGCCGACCCACCACGGACTGAGCGCCTGGTACCTCTTCTTCGGCCTGGACGGACACTCGGCGCTCCGGCCCTGGATCTGGACCGGGATCGGGCTCAACCTGGGCGCCACGCTCGCGTTGACCGTGCACCCGATTCGGCGCAATCCGCGGCTGCTCCTCCCGGCGTGCGTGCTCCTCTTCATCGGGATCTGGATCGAGAAAGGTATCGGGCTGGTGATCCCCGGCTTCATCCCATCGCCCCTCGGCGAGATCGTCGAGTACCGGCCCTCGCCGGCGGAGCTCGGGGTCACCGCCGGCGTCTGGGCGTTGGGGCTCCTGGTCCTGACCGTCCTGGTGAAGGTGGCGCTCCCGATCGAGATGGGGCTGGCCCGCGTGCCTGACCGGGAACCGCCGCCCTCGCACCTGATCCGGCCCCGGAGCACCCGGCCCCGGCGCGAGTCGATCCGGCCGGCCCGAACTCGTTAGGCGACGACCCACATTCAGCCGGTATTCCTGAACGGAGAGGGAACCATGACCAAACACACGCCGACCGACACCCGATACTCCTTTGCCGCGATCGCGGCGGGGCTGATCGGGGGCGCCGGGGTCGCGGGCGGGCTCTACTTGCTCGGCCTGCCCGCACCGATCGTGGCTGCGGGCGGGCTCGCCGTCGGGCTCTTCCTGATGGCCTCGATCAAGTACACCGACCAGTGGGAGCGGGCCGTCCTGCTCCGGCTGGGCCGCTATCGGGGGCTCCGAGGCCCCGGCTACTTCGCCGTCTTCCCGATCCTCGACCGGGTCTCGTATCACGTCGACACCCGGATCCGGACCGCGGCGTTCGGGGCCGAGTCCTGCCTGACCCGGGACACCGTCCCGGTCAACGTCGATGCGATCGCGTTCTGGATCGTCCGCGACGCGGAACGGGCCGCCCTCGAAGTCCAGGACTACGACGAGGCCGTGATCCTCTCGGCCCAGACCGCCCTCCGGGACGCCATCGGCAAGCACGACCTGGCCGAGCTGATCCAGTCCCGGGTGGAGCTGGGCCACGGGCTCCGGGTGGCGCTCGAAAACAAGATGGCGAACTGGGGGATCGACGTGCAGTCGGTCGAGATCCGCGACGTGATCATCCCCGCCGCACTCGAGGACGCGATGTCCCGCCAGGCACAGGCCGAGCGGGAGCGCCAGGCCCGGATCATCCTGGGCACCGCCGAGACGGAGATCGCCCACAAGTTCGTCGAGGCGGCCGCCGCCTACCGCGACCATCCCGAGGCGATGACCCTCCGGGCCATGAACATGCTCTACGAGAGCATCGTCAAGCGCGGCTCGCTGATGGTGGTCCCCTCGGGGTTGGCGGATTCCCTGAACGCGCCGTCGCTGATGGGCCTGGTGGGCGGGTCGACAATGCTCGGACAGCCGGCGGCGAGCGCGGAACCGGACACCCGCCGGATCGCGACCCCGGAGGGCGGGGCTCGGCCCACCCCGCCGCCGGCGCGGTAGCCCGGAGGCCCGCCCCCCGTCGGTCCGTCCCTCTCCGCGACCAGACCCGCCGGGCGGCCCACCCGGCGGGCCGGATCGTTGGTCCCGCCCGAGCTCGCGACGATCGCCGGCGACGACGAGGCCGCCGGTTCAGCCCGCCACAGCCGCCAGCCGGGATGCCGGCTCGCTCGAGGCCGCTGGCGTGAGCAGCCGGCGGTAGCTCGCGTCGAGCCGGTCCAGCTCCGCGTCCCAGCCGAAGCCCAAAGCCCACACGTCGATCGCATACTCGAGCGAGCCCCGAACCTCGCGCCGTCGCGCCCCGTCGGCCAAGCGCCGGGCCGAGGTCGTTGGACGCGTCTTCGACCGAGTGGTGCCATGCGGCCGCTGCCCGTTCTACTGACCCGTCACAACCTGCTCGACCAGGGCTGGCTCGAGCGGCTGGCCCTCACCACCGAGGGCGCTGCGCCGGTCCGCCGGCTCTGGACCGCGATCACCCGGCTCGGGAGTGCGGTGGTGACGATCGTCAGCGTCCTGATCCCCACCGCCTTGGGCGGCGCCTCCCGGTCGGCCGGCATCCGAGCCGGCGCGGCGCTGGTCCTTTCGCACCTGGCGGTCCAGGTGGTCAAGCAGTTCGTGCATCGGGCCCGCCCGTCCTCCACCTCGCCGGGAACCCGGCTGATCGCCGACCCCGACCGATTTTCGTTCCCCTCGGGACATGCGACCAGCGCGCCCGCCGTGACCCTTGCCTTCGGGGTCGCCCGGCCCGATCATCGCGACGCTGGCGGTCCTGGCGCTCTCCTGAGGTAGCCGACGGACGGGCAGGCCAGGTCCGGCCCGCCCACCGCTCCCTTCCCCTGCCCTCGCCGCCCCCCCATCTTCGCTGGGATCCCGGTACCCTGACACCGTGACCCCAACCCCATGCCATGCCAGATCTTGCGAGCGGGCTGGTCTACTACATCGTATTCCTCTTCTCCACCACCCTGCACGAGGCGGCCCACGCCTGGGCCGCCAAGCGGGGCGGTGACCTGACCGCCTACCGAGGCGGCCAGGTCTCGCTCGATCCGCGCCCGCACATCCGCCGGGAGCCGTTCGGCATGGTGGTGCTGCCGCTGATCAGCGTGGTCCTCTCGGGCTGGCCGTTTGGATTCGCCAGCGCGCCTTACGATCCACAATGGGCCATGCGCCATCCCAAGCGGGCCGCGCTGATGGCCCTGGCCGGGCCAGCGTCGAACCTCCTGCTGGCCCTGATCTCCTTCGCGGCGATCCGGATCGGGGTCGCGGCCGGGGTGTTCTTCCCACCCTCGTCGATCCGCTTCGGACACATCGTCGGGGCGCACGGCGGCGCCTGGGAGGGGGTGGCGTTTCTGGTGAGCGTCTTCCTCTGCCTCAACCTCCTCCTGGGAGCGCTCAACCTGCTGCCGCTCCCACCACTCGACGGCTCGGGCGCGGTCCCGCTCCTGCTGAGCGACCGGGCCACGGCCCGCTATCAGCAATTCATCTGGGGACGGCCGGCGCTCGCCTGGATCGGGCTGCTCGTCGCCTGGCAGCTCTTCGATCAGATCATCAATCCGATCTTCCTCTTGGTCGTGAACCTGCTCTACCCGGGCGTGACCTATGGGTGAAACGGCCAAGGGGGAAGGAGAGACGGGGGGGGACGGGAGGGGACGAGGGCGGCGGACGCCGAACGGGACCGGAGAGCGGAGCAAGCTCCGGCCGGCGCCGCTCGACTACGCGGCCTTCGGCAACGGGCGAGTCCTGGGCCTGGTCTCGCCCTCCGCGTCGATCGACTGGCTCTGCCTGCCACGGTTCGATTCGCCCTCGGTGTTCGCCCGGATCCTCGACGCTCGCCGGGGGGGGACCTTCCGGGTGCTGGCCGGAGGTGAGGAGATCCGGGGCGAGCTCGACTACCTCCGAAACACCAACGTCACTCGGGTCCGGTTCCAGCGCGACGAGCTGGCCTGGGAGGTGATCGACTTCGCCCCGCGGCTTCCCGAGGGCCTGACCGCGGCCTGTCCGGTGGAGTGCATCCGGCTGATCCGCCCCCTGGCGGGCCATCCCCGGATCACGCTCGAGCTCGACGCCCGGCCGGACTATGCCCGGCGGGAGGCCACCTGGCAGCCGGTGGGCGAAGGGATGGTCCTCCACGGCGCCGGGGCCTCGATTCACGTGGCGACCAACCTGCCGGCCGAATATCTGGCCAACCGTCAGGAGTTCACCCTGACCGATCCGATCTTCGTCTCGATGCACTACGGGCCCCGGCCCGCGCCGGCCACCCTGGCGACGGTCACCCACGACCTCGACGTAACCGTCGCCGGCTGGCGGCAGTGGGCCCGGACCTGCGCGCTGCCGACCTTCGCTGAGCACGCGGTGCTCCGCTCGGCGCTCTGCCTCAAGCTCCACGCCTCGCAGGACACCGGGGCGATCATCGCCGCGGCCACCACCAGCATCCCCGAGGCGATGGGCACCGAGCGAACCTGGGACTACCGCTACTGCTGGCTCCGCGACGCCGCCTTCGTGGCCGAGGCGCTCCGGCGGCTGAGCCACCTCAACGAAGGCGAGCACCTGATCCGGTACATCCGCGACGTGGTGGAGTCGGGACCGCTCCAGCCGCTCTACGGGATCGCCGGCGAGCGGGACCTCCAGGAGGAGATGCTGCCCCACCTGGCCGGCTTCGGCGGCAACGGGCACGTGCGAATCGGCAACGCGGCCGTCAACCAGTCCCAGCACGACCTGATGGGCGAGGTCATCCTTTGCCTCGACACCATGCTCACCGACCCCCGGGTGGTCCACGAGGCGCCCGAGTCGTACTACCCGCTGGTCAAGCACCTGGTGGAGCTCGCGATCGAGCGCGCCCCGACCCCGGACACCGGGATCTGGGAGTTACGGAGCATGCTCCGTCACCATACCTTCAGTCGAGCCATGTGTTGGGTCGCGATGCACCGGGGCGCGAAGCTCGCCCGCCGGCTCGGCTTCAAGTCCGATGCCGAGCGCTGGGAGCGGTGTGCGGAGGCCGAGCGGGAAACGGTCCTCCAGCGGGGCTACTCCGCCAGCGAAGGTTGCTTCACCCAGGCCTTGGACGGCACCAACGCCGATGCCTCGAATCTGCTCCTTCCCACCATCGGCATCGTCGACGCCCGCGATCCCCGCTTCGTCACCACCGTGGCCCACTACGAGCGGAGCCTGGTTCGCCACGGGCTGACCTTCCGCTATCTCAACGCCGACGACGTGGGCGTCCCGACCAGCGCCTTCACGATCTGCTCCTTCTGGTATGCCGAGGCCCTCGCGCTGACCGGCCGGCTGGAGGACGCCATCGAGGCGTTCAACCGGCTGCTCCACTACGCCAACCCGGTCGGCCTCTTTTCGGAAGACGTCGACCCGGAGACCGGTGCCCTCCTGGGCAACTTCCCGCAGGCCTACACCCACGTGGGTCTGGTTCATGCCGCCATGACCATCGGCGAGCTGCTGGAAGCCCGGGACGGCCGGGTCCGGGCCTGGGTCTGACCGTGGGGCGCTTGCTGATCGTCTCCAACCGGCTCCCGATCACGGTCCGGATCAAGGACCCGGGATTTACCCTGGACCGGAGCAGCGGCGGCCTGGCCACCGGGCTCAGCGCGCCGCACCGGGACTCCAACGGCCTCTGGATCGGCTGGCCGGGGCTCTCGTTGGAGGAGCTGGGGCCCACCCGCGACGAGCTCGACGACCGACTCGAGGAGGAGCGCCTGGTCGGGGTCCACCTGACCCGGGAGCAGGTCGACCGCTACTACGCTGGCTTCGCCAACGGGGTGATCTGGCCGGTGTTCCACTACCTGACGGGGCAGCTCCCCCTCGCCACCGACGACTGGGAGGTGTACCAGGAGGTGAACCGGCTCTTCGCCGACCGGGTCGCCGACTACTGGGAGCCGGGCGACACCATCTGGGTGAACGACTTCCACCTGCTCCTGGTCCCCGCCCTCCTCCGGGCCCGCCTCCCGGCCGCCACCATCGGATTCTTCCTCCACATTCCCTTCCCGGCGGCGGAGATGTTCCAGACCGTTCCGGGGAGCCGCGACCTGATCGAGGGGATGCTGGGCGCCGACCTGATCGGGTTCCACACGTCGAGCTACGTCCACCATTTCTCCCGCGCGGCGCTCCGCGTCGCCGGCCGTCCCACGGAGGTCGACGAGGTCCGACTCGGGAGCCGGACCTGCAAGCTGCTGGCCCACCCGATGGGGGTCGACGCCGCCGAGATCACCAGGATCGCCGAGCTCCCCGAGGTGGAGGCCGCCGTGCGGGAGCATCGTGGCGGGGACAGCGGCCGGTTCATGCTCGGGATCGACCGGCTCGACTATACCAAGGGATTGCCCCGGCGGCTGCTCGCCTTCGAGCGGATGCTGACCCGCTACCCCGACCTCCGCGGCAAGGTACGGCTGGTGACCCTGGTGGTGCCGTCCCGCGAGGACGTCGACGCCTATCAGGACTTCCGCCGCCAGATCGACATGCTGATCGGCCGGATCAACGGAGCCTTCGCCACCCCCACCTGGACGCCGGTTCACTACATGTACCGCGGCCTGCCTCAGCACGAGGTGATCGCGCTCTATCGGGCCGCTGACGTGATGCTGGTGACACCGATCCGGGACGGGATGAACCTGGTGGCCAAGGAGTACGTGGCCGCCCGTTCCGACGAGGACGGCGTGCTCGTCCTGAGCGAATTTGCCGGCGCGGCGGCCGAGCTGGTGGAGGCGGTCCTGATCAACCCGTACGAGCTGGAGGCCTGCGCCGAGCGCTACCACGAGGCGCTGACCATGGACCGGGACGAACGCCGCCGCCGGATGCGCTCGCTCCGGACCCGGGTGGCCGACCACGACGTCCACTGGTGGGTGCGCGACTTCCTCGAGGCGCTGGAGCACGCCGCCCACCACCGGAATCCGCCGGCCGTCGCGGAGGACCCCGAAGGCCTGGTCCGGGCCGTCACCGAGCTGGTCCAGACGCCCCGGCTGGTCCTCCTGCTCGACTACGACGGCACCCTGGTGGGCTTTCACCTCGACCCCGAGCAGGCCGTCCCCGACAGCGCCCTCACCTCGCTGCTCGAGCGACTCGGCACCCGGCCCCGGACCGACGTCCACATCGTGAGCGGCCGGTCCCGGGCGTTTCTCGGCCGGTGGCTCGGCGACCTGCCGGTCCACCTCCATGCCGAACACGGGGGTTGGACTCGCCGCCGGGGCGACTCCAACTGGCAACCGCTGATGCCGTTCGCGCTGGAATGGCGCGACGTCCTGGAGCCGGTGCTGGAGGAGTTCGCCTCCCGCACCCCGGGAGCGTTCGTGGAACGGAAGGAGCTGGGGCTGGGCTGGCACTGGCGCGCCGCCGACCCCGACATCGGGGCCCGGCACGCCAACGAGCTCGGTCTCTACCTGCTCCACCTGGCCGGCAACCTGCCGGTCGACGTCCTCTTCGGCAACCACGTGATCGAGCTTCGCCCCCAAGGCGTGAGCAAGGCCGACGTGGCCCAGCGGGTCGTGGCCGAGATGGCGCCCGACTCGGCGATCCTCGCCGCGGGTGACGACCGCACCGACGAGGACCTCTTCGCCGCGCTCCCGCCGTCCGCCTTCACCATCCACATCGGCGCCCGCTCCAGCCGGGCCCGGTTCACACTCCCCAGCCCGGCCGCGTTCCGGAGCCTGCTCGGCCGGCTCTTGCCGGAGTCCTCGACACCCTAGCCCTGGTTTCGGCCTGAAACAAGGCCCCGCTCGCGGCCGTAGGGTCGGCTCCCACCCTCCCAAGGTCATGTCGATGAGCAGCTGGCTCCGCGACCTCCGTCTCGCGATCCGCGGCCTCGGTCAGTCGCCAATCTTCACCCTGGTCACCGTCGTCACCATCGGCCTCGGCATCGGAGCCACCAGCACCATCATCAGCGCGGCCAACGGCCTCCTGCTCCGCTCGCCGGCCGGAGTGCGCGACGCCGACCGGCTGGTCACCGCCCACGCCAAGAGCCGGGACGGCTCCAGCTTCCACGCCTTCTCGGCGCCGGACTTCCGCGACTACCGGTCCGCCGCGGCCGAGCACGTCGATCTGGCCGCCTGGTCCACCTTCCCCGCCAGCCTCCGGAGCATCGGCGACCCCGTGCTCCGGATGGGGATGGTGGTGTCGGGCAACTACCTCTCCGTCCTCGGGACCCGGCCGCTCCTGGGCCGGCTCTTCGTGCCCGACGACGATCGGCCGGGCGCGGCGCCGGTGGCGGTGTTGACCGAAACGGCCTGGCGGACCCAGTTCGCCGCCGACTCGGCCATGATCGGCCGGGCGCTCAGCCTGAACGGGCACCCGGTGACGGTGGTCGGGGTGGCGGAGCCGGGCTTTCACGGGCATCTGGCGCCGCTCGACGTCTCGGTCTTCCTGCCGCTCAGCCAGGCCGGGTTGACCGGGGAGAGCGCCCAGCTCGACGAGCGGCGGGCGTCGTGGCTGGAGGTGGTCGGACGGCTGGCCCCCGGCGCGACCCGCGAGGCGGTCGGCTCCGAGCTCAGCAACCTGGCCACCACGATCGGCCGGGCCAATGGGCTCGAGGTCGACCGGCAGGTCGATGTACGAGCGTTCCACCCGATCCCGGCTCAGGCGGCGCTCCCGATCGTAGGCTTCTTCGGCCTCCTCCTGGTGCTGGCCGGCGTGGTCCTGCTGATCGTCTGCGTCAACGTCGCCAGCGTGCTCCTGGCTCGGGCCGTCAGCCGGAGGAAGGAGATCGCCGTCCGACTTGCCTTGGGCGCGTCGCGGGCCCGGCTGCTTCAGCAGCTGGTGACCGAGAGCCTCCTCCTCTTCCTCCTGGGCGGCGGTCTCGGGCTGGCCCTCGCCGAGCTGGCCACTGGGGCCCTGACCCGGGCCCCGCTTCCGATCCCGGTCCCGCTGGCCCTCGACTTCCACCTCGACGGCCCGGTCCTGGCAATCACCTTCCTGATCGCCCTCGCCACCGGCGTCCTGGTCGGGCTGATTCCGGCCCGCCAGGCGGGCCGGACCGACCTGGTCCGGGGCCTCAAGAACGAGGCGGCGACCACCGCCGGCGGGAAGCTCGGCCTCCGGAGCGTGTTCGTGGTGGCCCAGGTGGCGGCGTCGGTGGTCCTGCTCGTGGCCGCCGGCCTCATGACCCGGGCCCTGGGCGCGGCGTCGTCCGTCAACATCGGCTTCGAGCCCGCCGGCGTGCACGCCGCCAGCTTCGAGCTCCAGGTCATGGCGTGGACGCCGGACCAGGTGGCCCGCTTCGGCGAGACCCTCCTGGAGCGGGCCCGGGCGCTGCCCGGCGTCCGATCGGCCGGACTGACCGACCTCCTGCCGCTGACCCTGTCCAACCAGGGCACCGGCGTCTCCGTCCCCGACCGGGCGCAGGAGCCCAACGTCGGCCTCTTCGCAACCGACTTCACCGACGTGTCGCCCGGGTTCTTCCAGACCATGGGCATTCCGCTGGTTCGGGGCCGGGCCTTCGCCGCCACCGATCGGGCCGGCGCTCCCGTCGTGGTGATCGTGAACCAGACGCTGGCGCACCAGATCTGGGGCAACGACGACCCGGTCGGGAAACCACTCGGCTACGGCGGCTTCAAGACCACCACGCCCGTCACCGTGATCGGCGTGGCCCGCGACGCCAAGTACCGATCGGTCGGCGAGGATCCGATCCCGATGGTTTATGTCCCCCTGGCCCAGACCACCCGCAACGCGCTCTCGCTCCTGATCGCGGGCGACGGGCGCGACCTGACCGGACCGGTCCGAGACCTGGTTCACTCGATCGCGCCGGACCTTCCGCTCGCGGCCAACGCCCCGCTCGAGCAGATGACTTCGATCGCGCTCCTGCCCAACCGGATCGCCGCCGGCCTGGCCGGCGCCTTCGGCGTGGTCGGGCTCCTGCTCGCGGCGATCGGCCTCTACGGCGTGCTGGCCTATGGCGTGAGCCTCCGCCGCCGCGAGCTCGGCATCCGCCTCGCGCTCGGCGCTCGCGAAAGCGCCGTCCGCCGCCTGGTGCTCCGAGACGGCCTCCGGCTCACCGTCGTCGGCCTCGCGGTCGGAATGGCCCTCGCCGCCGGCCTCGGACAGCTCCTTCGGAGCCTCCTCTACGGCGTGAGTCCGCTCGACCCGGTTACGTTCGCCGGGATCGCGGCCCTGCTGCTCGGGGTCGCGTTCCTCGCCGCGGACGCCCCCGCTCGGCGGGCGGCCCGGACGGAGCCGCTGGAGGCGTTGCGAGGTGACTAGGTGACTGGGGACATAACCCGTCCCGCGGGCCGCCTGGCTTCATGAAACGAAAATGAATCGACGAATGGAGCCGGAAGTATTGACCGGGGCCATCGGTGAGTGGAGCTTTCCGCGACTTACCGGAGACCCCATGCGCCTACTCGTCATCGAGGACGAGCCGCGACTCGCGGCGTCGCTCGCCAAAGGACTCAGGGAGGCTGCCCACGCCGTGGACGTCAGCGGTGGGGTCGCCGACGCCCGGAGCAAGCTCGCGGGCGACCTGTTCGACGCCATCCTGCTGGACATCGGTCTGCCCGACGGGTCGGGGTTCCGGCTGGCTCAGGACCTCCGGACCGAGGGACTGGAGACTCCGATTCTGATCATCACCGCTCGGGATTCGGTCGAGGATCGGGTCCGGGGACTCGACCTCGGCGCCGACGACTACCTGGTCAAGCCGTTCGCGCTGGAAGAGCTCCTGGCCCGCCTCCGCGCGGTGACCCGGCGCACCCCGCAGATTCGGCCCGACATCCTGATGGTGGCCGACCTCGAGGTCGACACCCGCGGCCGGATCGCGCGGCGGGGAATGCGGTCGATCGATCTCACCACCACCGAGTACGCCTTGCTCGAGTTCCTGGCCCGCCACCCGGGCGAGGTGCTCTCCCGGTCGCAGATCACGGCGGCCCTCTGGGACGAGCGTCACGAGCCGGGCTCGAACATCATCGACGTGTACGTCGGCCGGCTTCGGAAGAAGATCGACCTCCCGGGTGACGTTCCTCTCCTCCACACCATGCGGGGCAGCGGCTACTCCCTGGGCAGCCTCGACCAATCGGCGTGAGCTATCCCGTCCGCGGGCTTCGGGTCCGGCTCACGGGCTTCTATCTCGCCGGCTTCACCCTCTTCCTCCTCGCGGGCTGGATCGGGCTCGCCTGGACGGTCGATCGTTCCCTCCACACCGGCATCGACCAAAGCTTGACCGAAACCCTGCTGGCGGCGCGGGACGTGTACGCCCAGGACCGGGGCGAGTTCTCGACCGAGGTCCTGCTGGCCGCCCACGTCATCAGCGAGCTGATCTACGCCGACCGGGCGATGGTCGCCTTCGCCCCGGACGGCCGCCAGATCGCCCGGAGCCGGCATTTCGTCGGCGCCCCGGTGATCGACAGCCTCCGCCCCGACCTGGTGGGCGACGAGCCGACCACGATCCACACCTCGACCGGTCGGGCCCGGGCGATCGGCACGATCCTGCCGGGCGGCGTCCGCCTGGTGGTGGCGATCTCGCTCGACCCGGTGGACCGCCATCGCCGAGCCTTGCTGATCGCGATGCTGCTCCTCTTCCCGCTGCTCGGCATCGCCGGATTCGCCGGCCTGTGGCTGGCCCGCCAGGCGCTCCGCCCCATGACGGGGCTGGCCGAGTCGGCTGGGGCAATCGGGGCGATGGTGGGTCAGGGCGCCCGGTCCCTTCCCCGGCTCCCCGCTCATCCGGTGGCCGATGAGCTGGGTCGGCTGACGACCGAGTTCAACCGCCTCCTCGACCGGTTGGCCGAGGCCCTGGAGCGGGAGCGGTCGCTGTCGGAGCGCCAGCGCCGCTTCCTCCAGGACGCCGCCCACGAGCTCCGGACACCGATCGCGATCGTCCGGAGTGAGGCCGAGGCGGCCTTGGCCGGCCGGCGCGAGGCGGAGTCGGACGCTCAGGCGCTCGCCGTGATTGCCGGCGAGACCGCCCGGATGGCGTCGGTGGTGGGCGACCTCCTCTGGCTGACCCGGACCGAGAGCGAGTCGGCCGCCGCGGCGAGCGAGCGGCTCTACCTGGACGACCTGGTCCCGCAGCTCCTGATCCGGGTCCGCCGGCTGCCGGTCGCCCAGGATCGCGACCTCCGGCTCGGGCATTTCGACGTGGCGCCGATCCAGGGCAACCGGACCCTGATCGAGCGCGCCATCCTCTCCCTCCTCGAGAACGCGCTGTTCCACGGCGCGCCCGCCCCGGTGGAGGTGAGCGCCGGCCGCGACGACACCACCCCACCCACCAGCTGGGTTCGGGTTCGGGATTTCGGTCCTGGAATCCCACCTGACCAGGTGGAGTACCTGTTCGAGCGCTTCACCCGCCGGAACACGGCGGTGCCCGGGAGCGGTCTCGGCCTGGCGATCGCCAAGCGGGCGGCCGAGATCCATCACGGCCGGCTGGAGGTGGAGCACCCGGACGGCGGCGGCATCGCGTTCACGCTGAGGCTCCCGGCGGCGTAGCCGGAGGGTCCTCCACCGCCGGGCGGAGCCACCGGCTGCAACCGGGGAAGGGGTGGGCTATGTTCGGAGCGCCGGCCGCGGGGGCCGGCGTCGCCAGGGGGAGGGTGGGTGTACCACATCGGGATCCGGCAGGAAGACAAGAACCGCTGGGAGCGCCGGGCTCCCCTCACGCCCGGGCACGTCCGCGAACTGGTCCGGGATCGAGGCCTCCGGGTGGCCGTGGAGCCCTCGCCCTTCCGGGTCTATCCGGACGACGACTACCGGGCCGCCGGCGCCACCCTCACGGCCGACCTGACGGGCTGCCGGGCAATCCTCTGCGTGAAGGAGGTCCCGATCGCCAAGCTGGTGCCGGACCATCCCTACCTGATGTTCTCCCACGTGATCAAGGGCCAGGCCTACAACATGCCCCTGCTCCGCCGGTTCCTGACCGACGGCTGCACCTTGATCGACTACGAATCGATCGTGGACCGCTACGGCGAGCGGCTGATCTTCTTTGGCCGGCACGCGGGCTACGCGGGCATGATCGACGGTCTCTGGACCCTGGGCCGGCGTCTGGCCGAGCGGGGGGTCGACACCGCCTTCGCGGGCGTGGAGCCGGCCCACCGGTACCGCAGCGTCGCGGCCGCGACCGACTACTTGACCGAGCGGGTCGGCCGCCGGATCAGGGAGGTGGGGATCGCGCCGGAGCTCCATCCGCTGGTGATCGGCTTTACCGGCGGGGGGAACGTCTCCCAGGGCGCCCAGCAGATCCTGGAGGCGCTGCCGATCGTCGAGGTCGACCCGGACGACCTGCCCGCCTTCCTGAGCAAGTCGGACATCTCCCGGCACGCCATCTACAAGGTGGTGTTCCGGCGGATGCACCGGGAGCACTTCGCCCGGCACCTGCCCCACCTGACGCTCCTGGTGAACGGGATCTACTGGCAGCCGGCCACCCCTCGACTCGTGTCCCAGGCCGACCTGGTCCGACTCTGGGCCGGCGGCCGGCCCAAGCTCGAGGTGATCGCCGACATCTCCTGCGACGTCGAAGGCTCGATCGAGGCGACCGTCCGGGCGACCACCCCAGACGACCCCGTCTACGTATACGACCCCGCCACCGGCGGAGCGACGAGCGGATTCGACGGGCCGGGTCCCGCCATCATGGCCGTCGACAACCTGCCGGCCGAACTTCCCCGAGACGCCACCGACCACTTCGGCGACTCGCTCTACCCCTTCATCGGCGAGCTGGCCGCGGCCGCCTTCGACCGGCCGTTCGAGCACCTGGCCCTGCCCGCCGCCATCCTGGGAGCAACCGTGACCCACAAGGGCGAGCTGACCCCCGAGTTCCGCTATCTCGAGGACTACCTGCGCGAGGCCGGCGCATGAAGCGGGTCCTGGTGCTGGGCGCCGGCCTGGTGGTCAAGCCCCTGCTGGACGAGCTCCTGAGCCGGCCCGACATCGAGGTTCACGTCGCCACCATCAACGTGGACCGGGCCCGCCATCTGATCCAGGACCGCCCCCGGGCCACCGCCCTGCTCGTCAACGCCACCGATCAGGAGTCGCTTCGGGTCGAGGTGCAGGAAGCCGACGTGGTGATCAGCCTCCTCCCTGCCAACCAGCACATCCTGATCGCCGACGCCTGCCTGGAGCACGGGCGGCCGCTGATCACCACGTCGTACATCGCCGAGTCGCTCCGGGCCCTCGACCCGCTGGCCCGGCAGAAGGGCGTCCTGGTGCTGGGCGAGTGCGGCCTCGACCCGGGAATCGATCACATGACGGCCGCCGCCGAGGTCCGGCGGTTGGAAGCGTTGGGGGGCGCGATCGTCCGCTTCGCGTCCTATTGCGGCGGCCTGCCGGCGCCCTCCGCCAACACCAATCCGTGGGGCTACAAATTCACCTGGAGCCCCCGCGGCGTGGTGGTGGCGACCCGGAACCAGGTGCGGTATCTCCAGGACGGACGGATCGTGTCGCAGCACTTCCCCGAGTATTTCGCCGAGCCGCGCCACATCGAGGTGCCCGGGATGGGACGCCTCGAGTCGTACCCCAACCGCGACTGCCTCAAGTACATCGACGCCTACGGCCTGGGCTGGCGGGTGGACAACTTCTTCCGGGGCACCCTTCGCTACCCCGGCTGGTGCGCGACCTGGTACGCCCTGCACCGGCTCGGGCTCCTGGCGCCATCCCGGATCCCCTCCGACGACGCGACCTACGCCGACCTCGTGGCCGACTTCGTGCCGCCGGGCCCGGGGCCGCTCCGGTCCCGGGTGGCCACCAAGCTCGGCCTCGAGGACAGCGACCCGATCCTGGACCGGTTCGCCTGGCTCGGGCTCTTCTCCGACGAGCCGGTTCCGGCCGAGGCCATCTCGGTGCTCGATCTCCTCGTCACCCGGCTCGAGCAGAAGCTCGGCTACGACCCCGGGGAGCACGACGTCGTGGTGCTGGAGCACCAGATCGACTATCGCACCCGGGACGACGTCCTCCACCGCCGGGTGCTCCGCATGGTGCTGGAGGGGACGGCCGGCGACGACTCCGCCATGGCCCGAACGGTGAGCCTGCCGGCCGCCCTGGCCTGCGAGCTGATCATCGACGAGCAGGTGAGCCTGACCGGCGTCCAGATCCCCACCGCGCCGGACCTGGCCGAACCGATTCTCAGGGGCCTGGAGCGGCGAGGAATCCGGTTCGAGGAGACGGACGAGGCGCTGCCCGTGGCCTGACCGGCCTGGATCAGAAGGTGGTCGTGGCGCGGAACCGGATGTCCCGACCGGGATTCAGCGCGAACTCCTTGTACCGGCTCAGGAAATCCCGGTAACTGGCGTTGGTGAGGTTCCGGGCGATCAGGTCGAGCTGGATCGGGTGACCGCCGACGTGGACCGCCACCCCGGCCTCGAGATCGAGTAAGGTGTGCGGCCCGACCGCGTAGTCCAGCGGGTTGAGCCGGGACTGACGCTCGACCCGCTCCAGGTCCGCGCCGAGGTACGCGCTTCGGCCGCCGACGTGGCCGTGGAGCTCGGCGCCCACCACCGTCCTGATCGGCGGGATCAAGGGGAGCGGCTCGTCCGTGTTCAGGTTGGTGGCCCGGACGCCGTCGATCTGACCATGGAGGGTAAGAGGCGTGGCGACATCGACCTCCACCTCGGCCTCGAAACCGGTCAGCCGGGCGTCGGCCTGCCGATAGCGGTACCCTGGGAGCTGCTGCTGGGTCTGGTTCGTGGGCGTCAAGTAGACGTAGTCGTTGATCCGGTTGGAGTAGACGTTGATCCCCGCGACCACCCGGTCGCCCCGGACCTTGACGCCACCCTCGACCGCCAGGCTCCGCTCCGGCACCAGGGTGGCGTCACCCTGGAGGTAGCGGGCGTCGCCGATCTGAGGACCGTCGGCATAGAGCTCGAACAGGTTGGGGGCCCGCCAGGCCCGCCCGACGTGGGCGGTGAACGACACCAGGGAGATCGGCCGGTAGGCGATGCCCAGCCCGAACGAGCCGGCCGTGTAGCTCCGGCTGTCGGCGGTGGCGAGCACCCCGGGCGTGGTCGAGGCCGAGAGGTGCCGGGTGTCGAACCGGGCCCCGCCGGAGAGCGTGACCCGGTCGAGCCGGACTTCGCCGATCGCGAAGCCGGCGCCGCCGTTGGTGGTGGCGTCCGGCACCAGCGGGATCGGCCCCTTGGTATCGTTGGTCTGATGCGACCCGGAGCCGCCCAGGAGCAGCCGGGTCCTGGCCGTGACCTGCTCGGCCGTGAGGTCGAGCGACAGCGTGTTGAGGGCGAGATTGAAGGCCTCGCCCTCCTGGCCCGGCGTGCCGCCTGGGAACTCGTCCGACACCTCGATCAGGCTGTGGGTCTGATACTGCGACCGGGCCTCCACCCGCCAGCGTCCGAAGGCCCGGTTTCCGTCGACCTGGACCCGGATGTCGTTGGCCTTCCGTTCCGGGCCGGCATCCTGTCCCGCCGCAGTGCCCGGAGGCGGCCCGTTGGCCTCGAGCAGCTTGAACTCGCCGCCGTACCGCGCCACCCGCAGCGCCAGCTCGCCGCGCGGGCCCCGAATCCCGATCGCGCCCTCGCCGTTGATGGCCATGAACCCGGTGTTGTCGAGCTCACCGGTCGGGGTGTGGAGGCTCGCGGCCCGACGCCCCACCCCGGCAAGCCGCCAACCCAGGCCGCCGCTCGCGCCCTCGTAGCGGAGCGCGGTCCCGATCTCGGCGTTGTTCGAGGCGATCGAGACCGATGCCCGCCCCCGCCGGAACGCCGCCTGCCCGGTGGCATCGGGCAGCGCTTCGGCGACCGCGTTGACCACACCGCCCAGAGCGTCGGAGCCGTACTGGAGACTGGCGGGACCACGCACCACTTCGACCCGGTTGACCAGCCCGGCGTCGATCGAGGGGCCGTCCTCGTCGCTCCAGGAATAGTCCTCCAACCGGTGACCGTCCTCCAGGACCAGAACCCGCTGACCCGACAGACCTCGGATCACGGGCTTGGCGATCTGAAGCCCGGTGCTCACTGACCGAACTCCGGGCAGGGCTCCGATCGCGGTGGCGACCGCGACGCTCTGATTCCGGGCCAGCGCCTCGCCGCCCAGAACGGTCGTGCTCTGGACGCTGGCCAACGGGGTGGAGGGCCCGCGGGTGGCGGTCACGGTGAGCGGCTCGACCTCGAACGGCGACGGCATCAGCCGGATCTCGACCGCCTCGGCCCTGGGAATCTGGATCGGGTCGGCCACCGGGGCGAAACCCCGGAGCGACACCACCAGGGTGTAGCGGCCGGGCGCGAGCTCCCGCATCCGGAAGCGTCCCTCGACGTCCGTCCGGACCTCCCGGTGCAGCTCGGCGAGCCTGACCCGGGCGTCGTGGAGCGGCTTGCCGTCGGCGTCCCGGACGACCCCGACGACGGAATCCGACTGGGCGGGGGTGGCGGCGAGCAGGGCCGTGAGAACGGTGGTCGTCAGGAGCATCGCGTCGGTGCCGAGGTCGAGTCCGGGGGATTGATGTTAGGCCTCCATGATTTTACCGCCCCGGCCGCCCTACCGGAACCCGACGACCGCCTTCATGCGACCCTCGGCCAGACTTCACGAATGGCCCTCTACCTTTCCGGTGGCCCTTCCACCGAGGATGTCCCGATGCGCGTCACGCTCGCCCTGGTTCTCACCGTTGCCGTCGCCCTTCCGGCCGCGGCCCAGCGCCCCGACACGACCCGGATGCGGATGGGAGGACAACACCAGGGGATGCAGCACAACATGGCCGCCGGCCAGAAGATGGGCGGTCAGGGCATGCAGGGTGGCATGGGAGAGATGATGGGGATGATGATGGGTGGCGCGGCCCCCTTCGCCCCGGCCAAGCTGCTGGATCGGCGCGACCAGCTGGGACTCTCCGACGATCAAGTCGCGCAGCTGACCGAGCTCGACCAGGCCACGACGGCGACCGCCGACCAGGCCCACCAGCCGGCCCACGCCGCGATGCAGACCCTCCGGGCCGAGCTCGCCCAGCCGGCGCCCGACACCGCCAAGGTCCACGCCTATCTCAACGCCCACGACACCGCGATGGGCAACGTGATGTGGATCCGGATCAAGGCTGCGCTCGCGGCCAAGGCGCTCCTGACCGACGCCCAGCGCGAGCGGGTCGCCCAGCCGTGAGCTAGAGCTCGACGACCGGCAGCTGCCCGCTCCGCCAGCCGCGGAGCACCTTGAGGTACTGGGCCCGATCAAACGAGGCCGGGTCGGGGCACCGGAGCAGGCTCATGCTGCCGCGAGCCTGCTCCAGCGACTCGTACTCGTGATCCTGGAGCCACTTGGCAAAGCCGTCCCGCACGAAGCCCAGGAGCTCCGGCCCATGTCGGAGCAGGCCCGACACCATCTGGACCGCGTCGGCGCCGACCATCACCGCCTTGATCGCATCGATGGCCCGGTGCACCCCGCCGGTGATGGCGAGCGACGCCTCCACCCGGCCGGCGAGCAGCGCGATCCAGGTGAGCCGGGGAAGCAGCTCGTTGGAATCGCTCAGCCGCAGGCTGGGCCGGACCTCGAGTTGCTCGGGGTCGACGTCGGCCTGGTAGAACCGGTTGAAGAGCACCAGTCCGGCCGCGCCGGCGTCGACCACCTGGAGCGCGAAGTGGCCGAACGCCGAGTACCAGGGCGAGAGCTTGACCGCGACCGGAATCCGGATCGTCCGGGCCACGCCCGAGACGATCTCGAGCTGCTCCCGCTCGACCTCCGCGCCGGAGCGGGTGAGGTCGGTCGGGATGGCGTAGAGGTTGAGCTCCAGGGCGTCGGCGCCGGCCTCTTCGATCAGCCGGGCGTAGTCGAGCCAGCCCCCGGGGGTGTACCCGTTGAGCGAACCGATGACCGGAACGTCGACCGCCTCCTTGATCCGGTGGATCTGCTCGAGATACTCGTCGGGCCCCAACGCGAAGTCGGGCGGATCCGGCAGGAAGGTCCGCGCCTCGGCCGATGACTCGGCCGGGGTCTCCATTGCCTGGTGGGTCAGGAGCTGTTCCGCGGTGAGCTGTTCCTCGAACAGCGAGTGCATCACGATGGCCGACGACCCGGCGTCCTCCAGCCGGCGGACGGTGTCGAGATCGTCGACCAGGGGCGAGGCGCCGGCCATGAAGGGATGGGCCAGCTCCAGCCCGAGATACCGGGTGGTCAGCTTCATCGGGTCGCCTCCGCGGGTTCGGGGCCCGTCGCGGGGCCGTCCGGCTCGGTGATCGACAGGCCGGCCAGGTAGCGGTACACCTGCCAGCGCTCGGCCACGTCGCGCTCCGCCCGGGCCATCAGCAGCTTGTGACGCGCGGGGTCGAGCTTCTCAGCCATCCGGAAGCGGGTCTCGTTCCGTTGGTAGGCCGCGACCGACACCGAGGGCGCCTTCGAGTCGAGCACCAGCGGCGGCAGGTGCTCGCGGGTCCGGCGCGGGTCGAACCGATAGAGCGGCCAGACGCCCGAACGGGTCGCCAGCTGCTGCTGCTCCACGCCGTGCTTGAGTTCGTAACCGTGGGCGATACAGGGCGAGTAGGCGATGATCAGCGACGGGCCGGGGTAGCTCTCCGCCTCGAGGAACGCCTTGACCGTCTGATTCATGTCACCCCCGAACGCCACCCGGGCCACGTACACGTGGCCGTACGACATGGCCGCGAGCCCGAGGTCCTTCTTGGCGGTGCCCTTCCCCGCCATCGCGAACTTGGCGGCGGCGCCCAGCGGGGTGGCCTTGGACTGCTGGCCACCGGTGTTGGAGTACACCTCGGTGTCGAGCACCAGCACGTTCACGTCGCGGTCCTGCGCCAGCACGTGGTCCAGGCCGCCATACCCGATGTCGTAGGCCCAGCCGTCGCCGCCCACCAGCCAGACCGAGCGGGGCACCAGCGCGTCGACGATCTCGGCCAACCGAACCGCGCGGGGGTCGCTCACCTGGCCGAGCCGCTCACGGAGCGCGGCGACCGCCAGTCGCCGGGCGGCGAGACCGGCCTCGGTCCGGTCGTCGGGCGCCAGCAGGGGGGCCGCGACGGCCTCGCCGAGCGCCGCGCCGAGCTCGCCGACCAGGCGGGTGGCCTCGCGGTGCTGGGCGTCGACCGCCAAGCGCATCCCGTAACCGAACTCGGCATTGTCCTCGAACAGCGAGTTGGCCCAGGCCGGCCCTCGGCCCTCGGCATTCACGGACCACGGCGTCGTGGGCAGGTTGCCGCCGTAGATCGACGAGCACCCGGTGGCGTTGGCGATCATCGCCCGGTCGCCGAACAGCTGGCTCAACAGCTTGAGGTACGGCGTCTCGCCGCAGCCGGCGCAGGCGCCGGAGTACTCGAACAGTGGCTCGAGGAGCTGCGAGGTCTTGGCGTTGACCCGCGAGAGCCCGGTCCGATCGGGCTCCGGACGATCGAGGAAGAAGGCGTAGTTGGCGCGTTCCCGCTCCCGAATCGGGCCGACCGGGGTCATGTCGATCGCCTTGTGCCGCGGGTTGGCCTTGTCCTTCGCGGGGCACACCATGGTACAGAGCGAGCAGCCGGTACAGTCGTCCGGCGCCACCTGGACCGTGTACGCGAAGCCGGCGAAGTCCGGCCCTTTCCAGGGGACCTGCTGGAAATCGTCCGGGGCGCCCTCGGCCGCCGCCGGCTCGTAGACCCGGGTTCGGATCGCGGCGTGAGGGCAGACCAGCGAGCACCAGTTGCACTGGATACAGACCGTGGGATCCCAGACCGGGATCTCGTCGGCCAGGCTCCGCTTCTCCCAGCGCGAGGTGGCCGTGGGCCAGGTGCCGTCGACCGGGAAGGCGCTGACCGGCAAGAGGTCGCCCTTCCCGGCCATCATCACCGCGGTGACCCGGCGCACGAAATCCGGCGCCTCGTCGGAGACGATCGGTCGCCGGCTCCGGCGGGCGGTGACGGCGGCCGGCACCGGTACCTCGGCCAACCCCACCAGGGTCCGGTCCACCGCGGCGAAGTTCCGATCGACCACCGCGCGGCCCCGCTTTCCATACGTCTTCTCGATCGCCTGCTTGATCTGGGCGATGGCTTCGTCGCGGGGCAGCACGCCCGAGAGCGCGAAGAAGCAGGTCTGCATGATGGTGTTGATCCGGCCGCCGAGGCCGGCGTCGCGGGCCACCTGATCGGCATCGATCGCGAAGACCCGCATCTTCCGCTCGACCAGGGTCGCCTGGACTTCGCGGGGCAAGGCATCCCAGACCCGGTCGGTCGGCTCGGGCGCGTTCAGCAGCAGGGTGGCCCCGGGCGCCGCGGTCTCCAGCACGTCGTACTTGTCGAGGAAGTCGAACTGGCTGCAGGCGACGAAGGTCGCCTCGTGAATCAGATAGGGAGCCCGGATCGGTCGGGGCCCGAACCGGAGGTGCGACACCGTCACCGCCCCGGCCTTCTTCGAGTCGTAGACGAAGTACCCCTGGGCGTAGAGCGACGTCTCCTCGCCGATGATCTTGATGGTGTTCTTGGTCGCGCCGACCGTGCCGTCGCTGCCCAGCCCCCAGAACACGGCCCGCACCTCATCGTCGGCCTCGAGCGAGAAGTCCGGGTCCACGTCGAGCGAGAGTCGGGTGACGTCGTCGACGATCCCCACCGTGAACCGGCGGCGGGGTTCGGGCCGGGCCAGCTCGTCGTACACGGCCTTGACCATCGCCGGGGTGAACTCCTTCGACGACAAGCCGTACCGTCCCCCGATCACCCGCGGCATCGGCCGTCCGCTCCCCCGGCCGTCCCACCCCTCGACCAGGGCGGCGACCACGTCGAGGTAGAGCGGCTCTCCCGTCGCTCCCGGCTCCTTGGTCCGGTCCAGGACGGCGATCGACCGGACACTGTCCGGCAGCGCGGCCACGAAAGCGTCGATGTCGAACGGCCGGTAGAGCCTGACTTTCACCGCCCCGACCCGCTCGCCGGTCTGGGCCAGGTGCCGGACGGCCGCTTCGACCGTCTCGGTGCCGGAGCCCATCAGCACCACGACCCGCTCCGCGTCGGGCGCCCCGACGTATTCGAAGAGCTCGTACCGGCGGCCGGTTCGCTCGCCCAGCCGGGCCATCACCTCGCGGACGATGCCCGGGCACCGGTCGTAGAAGGGGTTGCACGCCTCCCGGGCCTGGAAGAACGCGTCGGGGTTCTGGGCCGTGCCGCGGATCACGGGATGCTCGGGATCGAGGGCCCGGGCGCGGTGGGCCGCGATCAGGTCCTCGTCCAGCAGCGCCCGGAGGTCGTCGTCCTCGAGCAGGACGATCTTCTGCATCTCGTGGGAGGTCCGGAAGCCGTCGAAGAAGTGGATGAACGGCACCCGCGACTCGAGCGTCGCCGCCTGGGAAATCAGGGCGAAGTCGTGCGCCTCCTGCACCGAGGCCGACGCCAGGAGCGCCACCCCGGTCTGCCGGGTGGCCATCACGTCGGAGTGGTCGCCGAAGATCGAGAGGGCATGGGTCGCCACCGTCCGGGCCGCGACGTGGAGCACCACCGGGCTCAGCTCGCCGGCGATCTTGTACAGGTTGGGAATCATCAGCAGCAGGCCCTGCGACGCGGTGAACGTCGTCGCCAGGGCGCCGCCCTGGAGCGCCCCGTGGATCGCGCCGGCGGCACCGCCCTCCGACTGCATCTCCGCCACGGTCGGAACCGTGCCCCAGAGATTGGTCCGCCCTTCGGCCGACCAGAGATCGGCCAGCTCGCCCATGGTCGAAGAGGGCGTGATCGGATAAATGGCGATCACTTCACTGGTTCGGTGCGCGACCAGCGCTGCCGCTTCGTTGCCGTCGAGTGTTGCGATGCGGGGGGTCATGGGGCGCAACGTACGGGCCCCAGGATGAAGAGAACGTGAAAGTGCTAGGCGGGCCGGCTCAGACGTAGCTGGGGTAGCTCGCCGTGTACATGTTGGCTCGCACCGCCGAGTCGAGATCGTCCGGCCGTTCGGCCCCCGCCACCTCATCCTGGTATGCCACCTCCGCGACCGCGGTAGCGATCGCGGCCGACACCCGGCGGATTTCGCTCAATGGCGGAAAGAGTAGCCCCCGCTCGTGGAGCGCCGGCGTTCCCAGGTTGGCGAGGGTTCGCGCGGCGGCCAGAAACATCCGGTCGGTGGCTCGGGTGGCCCGGGCCACGATCAGACCGAGGCCCAGACCCGGAAAGATGTAGGCGTTGTTTCCCTGGCCCGGCTCGAGGGTTCGGCCGCCGAGGTCGACCGGCGCGAACGGGCTCCCGCTCATGAACACCGCGCGGCCGTCGCTCCAGCGATACGCTTCCTCGGCGGTGCACTCGGACCGACTGGTCGGATTGGAGAGCGGGAACACGATCGGCCGCTCGTTGAGGGCTGCCATGGCTCGGACGACCGGCTCGGTGAAGGTGGAGGGCTGGGCCGACACCCCGACCAACGCGGTGGGCCGGAGCTGCTCCACCGCGCCGGCCAGGCTCGCGGCCGGCGCGTGCGGATGGGCGTAGGGCCGCTTGTGCTCGGCCAAATCGGTCCGGCTCGCGACGACCAGTCCCTTCGAATCCACGAACCAGCAGTGCCGGCGGGCCTCGGCCTCAGCCATGCCCTCGGTGACCAGGGCCGCGACGATCAGGTCGGCGATGCCGGTCGCGGCCGAGCCCGCCCCGAGAAAGAGCACGGTCTGGCCGGCGAGGGGTCGGCCGGTGACTCGCGCCGCCGACATCAAGCCCGCCACCGTGACCGCGGCGGTCCCCTGGATGTCGTCGTTGAAGCAACAGAGCCGGTCCCGGTACCGGTGGAGCAGCCGGAAGGCGTTCTCGGTGGCGAAGTCTTCGAACTGCAGCACCGCGCGGGGGAACACCTTCTCGACCCCGGCGACGAACTCGTCGAGCAAGGCCTCGTAGTCGTGCCCGCGGACTCGCTCCTGGGGCAGCCCCAGATAGAGCGGGTCGTCGCGGATCTCGGCCCGGTTGCACCCCACGTCGATCGTGACCGGGAGACAGAGCGACGGGTCGACGCCGGCGCAGGCCGTATAGAGCGAAAGCTTGCCGATCGGAATCCCCATCCCGTTGGCGCCCAGGTCGCCGAGGCCCAGGATCCGCTCGCCGTCGGTGACGACGATGATCCCCACCTCGGGCTCGGTCCAGTTGGAGAGGATGCTCGCCACCCGGCCGCGATCGCGGGCAGTGATGTACAACCCCCGCGGCTGCCGGAACAGGTGACCGAACTTCTGACACGCCTCGCCCACGGTCGGCGTGTAGATGATGGGCATCATCTCGGCGATGTGCTCGGTCACCACGTGGAAGAACAGGTGCTCGTCGCGGTCCATCAGGCTGAGCAGGTAGATGTACTGCTCGAGCGGATTGGGCTTGAGATGGAAGTGCTCGAGAATGCGGGGCACCTGCTCGGCCTGGGACAGCACCCGCGGGGGAAGCAAACCACGGAGGCCGAGAAGATCGCGCTCAGCCTCCGTGAAGCTGGCACCTTTCGTGAACCGGGGGTCGCGAAGCAGGCTTCGCACCCGAATGCGTCGATCGCTCATGGCCCGGAAGATAAGGCCTCCGGCCCAGGATGCTCGGGCGAGCGCCACGCCGTATTATTGGGAGATTCGGAGTCTGCCGCCCGCCAATCGATCGGAGCACGCCCGCATGATCCGCTCTTCCCGTTGGGCTGCCGCGCTGCTGGCCGGGGCGACCCTCCCCGCCACCGCCCAGGTCGCCCGCCCCGCCAGCGTCGTCTACGACGTCTATACCGCGGGTGTGCCGGTGGCCCACCTCACGGTCGGGACGGTCGGCCAGCGAGCGAGCTACACGCTCCGGACCCGGAATCCTGCCACCGGCACGTGGTCGCCCGACGCCACCTCGCTCCAGGGGCGCCCCGCGGGCGACCCGGCCTTCCGTCTGCCGGGCGCCCTCGGCGGAATCGTGGCCGGGCTCGCGTCGATCGACGCGATCGATTGGCGTCACCTCGCCGCCGTCGGCTGGCCGACCGCGGCCTCGATCTACGTCCCGGCCGAGCAGCGCGAAGCCCGGGTGGCCGGCCGGATGGTGCACGCCACCCGGTGGGTTCGTCAGGAGGGCGCCCGCCCGCTCGACCTGATCATCGGAGACGATGGCCGGCTGGTGGCGGCCGTCGACCCCGGCGGCGATCATGTCCTGGTCCGGCGCGGCGCCGAAGGCTTCACGACGGTGGCGGCCTGGCGGGACCCGGCGGTGAGCCAGCCGCGTTACGGTTACCGCGATCTCGGCAAGATCATGGTTCCGATGCCCGACGGCGTCCGTTTGGCCACCCGGGTCTACCTGCCCGACGGCCCCGACGCCAAGGGGCCGTTCCCGGTCGTCTTCATCCGGACTCCCTACGGGATCGGCTCCCTGATCTCGGCATACTGGCACTACGCCGCCCGGGGCTTCGCGCTCGTCTTCCAGGCGGCCCGGGGCACCGCCTACTGGGACCCCGACAACCGCTCCGAGGGGAGCTGGGTGCCGATGATCAACGAGCCGGCCGACGGCCGGGCGGCGCTCGAGTGGATCGTGGCCCAACCCTGGGCCGACCACAAGATTTGCATGCAGGGCGGCTCCTACGTCGGCTACACCCAGTGGACCGCCTCGATGGCCGGGAACCCGGCCCTCAAGTGCCTCGTGCCGGAGAGCTCGATGGGCACCGCCTTCAGCGACCAGCCCTACATGGGCGGCAGCTTCGTCGAGGGGATGCTCTACTACATGCTGTACATGCTGGACCTCCAGGTCCTCCCGGGACGAACCTGGACCGACATCCTGCACCATCGGCCGCTCATGACCATGGACGACTACGCGACCGGCCGGGACATCCCGGAGTGGAACGTCTTCTGGAATCACCAGACCAACGACGACTACTGGGCCCGCCAGGACTGGTATCGCGACGTCGGTCCGCGCGGGTTCGGCGCCTTCATGATCAGCGGCTGGTTCGACGACGACTTTCCCGGGACCGAGAGCAATTGGAACCTGATGACCCGGACCGGCACCGTGCCGCAGCGGCTCCTCATCGGCCCCTGGAAGCACGGCTACAACGCCGATCGGGCCCTGAACGGCTACCGGTTCGGGCCCCAGGCCGTCCGGGACGACATCTGGCTCCTCAAGCAACGATGGTACGATCACTTCCTGAAGGGGGTCGACAACGGCGTCGACCAGCCGACCGTCCAGTACTTCGTGTTGGGCGCGAACCAGTGGCGCACGGCGACCGCCTGGCCCCCCAAGGAAGCCATTCCGGAGACCTGGTACTTCCACAGCCGCGGCAACGCGCAACGGCTCCTGAGCGCGGGCTCGCTCACCCGGGAGGCTCCCGCCGCCGACGAACCGGCCGACACCTGGCGCTACGACCCCGAAGCCCCACCAACCAACTGGATGAGCTTCGAGCAGATGCAGCGGTGGGAAGACCAGCAGACCTGGCCCTACGACTTCAAGGACGTCGAGACCCGACCCGACGTCGTGGTGTACACCTCCCCACCGCTCGAGGAGGACCTTACGATCGCCGGCGACCTCACCGCGGTGCTCTATGCCTCCACCGACGTGAAGGACACCGACTGGTGGGTCCACGTGGCCGACGTCGACACCAGCGGCCATTCCAACCGAATCACCATGGGGATGCTCCGGGCCCGCTTCCGCAATCTCGACGATCCCCAGCACCACGTGGCCGGGAGCAACTTCGGTCGCGAGGACCTGCTCTCCGGCAACCCCGCCGAGGTGGTACAGTACCGGATCTGGATCCGCTCGATCGCCAACACCTTCAAGAAGGGCCACCGGATCCGGATCGCGATCATGAACGCGGTCGACAACTACTCCTTTCCGAACTCCAACACCGGTGGCGACGAGGGGCGGGTCACCGAGACCGTCGTCGGCACCATGTCGCTCCATCACGGCCCCGGAGCGGCCAGTCATGTCGTGCTCCCGGTCATCCGGCCGGAGAACCGACCCTAGCGTCGCTCGACCCGATCGTTCCGCATGGCCGACCCTCCGAGTAGCTTGAGGGAGCCTCATCGATCCCCTCAGCGCGAGATGGCCGCATGTCGCATCCGACCCGCCGCGAGTTCCTCGGCTCCTGCGCCGGCCACATCGCGTTGGCCGCCCTGGTCGCCCCCACCGCGCTCCGCCACCGCTGGACCGCCCGGCCGGCTGGCCGGATCGTCACCGCGGAGGCCTTTGCCCGGATCGAGGAGGTCGGGCCCGGGCTGTGGGCCGTCGTCTCCACCCCGCTCTCCGGCGACTACACCACGGTCTGTAACGGCGGCATCATCGCCGGGAAGAACGCGGTCCTCACGATCGAGGGGTACCAGCAGCCGAAGGGCGCCGCCTGGGTGGCTTCGCAGGCCCACGAACTCACCGGGCGCTGGCCGACCCACGTGCTCGTCACCCACTATCACAGCGACCATGCCAACGGGGTGGCCGGGTATTTCCAGGACGGCCGCTCGCCGGAGCTTCGGACCACCGACCGGACCAGGAGCCTGGTGCTGGAGCGCAACAAGCCGGCCGACGAGGCCCGCGCCGCCGCGCTGGCCGAGATGGTGCCGGTCGACCCGTCCACGCCGTCGACGCTCGACCTCGGGGGACGGAGCGTGACCGTGATCCCCTCGTCGGGCCACACCCCGAGCGATCTCTTCGTCCGGATCGAGGAGCCGAACCTGACCTTCACCGGCGACCTGGTGTGGAACGGGATGTTCCCGAACTACATGGACGCCATGCCGACCACCCTGGCCCGCTCCGTGGCCGCGCTCCGCCGGGACGGGAACCCGACCTACGTCCCGGGCCACGGCTCCATCGCGCGGGCGGCCGATCTGGACCGGTACGTCGCGCTCCTCGACGAGGTGGAGCGGGCGGCCAAGGACGCCCACGGGCGCGGCCTCTCGGCCGCTGACGGCGCCGCTGGGTACACCCTGCCGGCCTCGCTCGGCGAGTGGATCCTCTTCAACAAGCGGTTCATCGAGGTGGCGTTTACCGCCTGGTATCGCGAGCTCGGCGCCTGAGCCCGGGTTCCCACGCGCTACCGCCGCGGGCATGAGCACCGCGGCCCCCCTCACCCGCCGGTCGGCCTGGCGAATCGCCTGGCCGATGATCTTCGCCAACGCGGCGATCCCGCTCGCCGGGGCGGCCGACACGGCGGTCATCGGCGCGGTGGGCACCAGCGTCGACCTCGGCGGCGTGGCCCTCGGCGTCACCCTCTTCAACGTCCTCTACTGGAGCTTCTACTTCCTCCGGATGAGCTCGACCGGCCTGGCCGCCCAAGCCTCGGGCGCCGGCCAACGGGTGGAGCTCCAGCGGATTCTCTTTCGGGCGCTCGCCCTCTCGGCCGCGATCGGCGTCGTGATGCTGCTGCTCGGCCCGGCGCTCAGCGCCCTCGGATTCGGCGTGCTCCAGGGCGGTCCGGAAGTCGAGCGCGCGGGAGCCGGCTACTTCGGAGCCCGGATCTGGGGCGCCCCGGCGGCCTACGCGACCTTCGCTCTCACCGGCTGGCTGATCGGACTGGGACGAACCCGGGCCGTCCTGGCGGTGAACGTCGTCTTCGGGCTGACCAACGTGATCCTCGACCTCTGGTTCGTCATGGGCCTGGGACTCGGGGTCCGGGGCGTGGGGACGGCCACGGCCGTGGCTGACTGGACCGGCGCCGTCGTCGGCCTGGTCTTGGCCTGGCGAGTGATTCGGGCCGGCGGCGGGATCGCGCCGGAGGCCACCGCCCGGGGCACGCTCTGGAACCCTTCCGCGCTCCGGCGGCTGTTCGCCATCAACGGCGACATGATGGTCCGGAGCTGGGCCATGGTGATCGGCTTCGCCTGGTTCGCCAACGCCGGGGCCAAGCAGGGCGCCGCGATCCTGGCCGGCAATCAGGTCCTCCTCCAGATCGTCGAGATCTGGGCGTTCGTGCTCGACGCCTATGCCTTCACGGCGGAGGTCGCCGTCGGCCGGGCGGTCGGCGCCCGGTCGCTGCCCGATCTCCGCCGGGCCGTCCGGATCACCACCGAGCTCGCCCTCGCCACGGGCACCCTGTTTCTCGTGGTCACCCTCGTGGCCGGCCGGCCGATCATCACCCACTGGATCGCCGACCCGGCCGCTCGCGCCGCCGCGCTTCGGTTCCTCCCCTTCTGCGCCGCGATTCCGCTCCTCGGGGCCCCGGCCTGGCAGCTCGACGGCATCTTCATCGGCGCCGTGCGCTCGGCCGCGATGCGCAACGCCTCGATCGCGGCCACCGCCGCCTACGTGGGCCTCGACCTGCTGCTCACGCCGGCCTTCGGCCCGATCGGCATGTGGACCGCCTGGACCCTCTTCTACCTCACCCGGGCCGGCAGCCTGTTGGTCGGTTACCCCGCGATCGAGCGCCAGGTTCGGGCCGAGCCGGCCTGAACCGGAGGGGCGGTCGCGGAGGGGTCGCTCCGGGCCTATGTTTCGGGCCTGACCCGCCGCTTCCAAGACAGGTGATTGGCCATGCACTCGACTCGCCGGACGTTCCTGGCCGCGACCGTTGCCCTGGTCGCGATGCTTCCCCTCACCGCCCAGGCGCAGTCGGCCGCACGGGCCCTGACCCAGGCCGATTGGGATACCTGGCGCTCGATCAGCGGCGCCACCCTCTCGCCCGACGGCCGGTGGGCGGCCTACACGCTCATTCCTCAGGTCGGCGACGGCGACCTGATCGTCCGGTCCACGACCGGCGCCACCGAATACCGGGTGGCCCGCGGCTACCTCGGCCGGCCCAACAACGTCCCGGGCGGGCTCCGGCCCCGCCGCGCCTTCGGCGCGCCCGATCCGAGTGGCCCCAACGCCTCGCCGGCGCAGTTCACCGCCGACGGGCGGTACGTCCTCGCCATCGCCGAACCGCTCCAGGCCGAGGTCGAAGCCGAGGCCGCCACCCAGAGGGGCCGGCCCGGGCGGGGCCGGCCTCAAGCCGCCCGCACCTCGCTGCTGCTCGTCCGGCTGAGCGACGGACAGGTGACCACGCTGCCCCACGTCCGGTCCTTCCGCCTGCCCCGCGAGAGCGGCGGCTGGGTGGCCTACGTCCAGAGTGACACGACCACGGCCGACTCGACGGCTCGTCCCCGAGGCGGAGCCAATCGCGACCGCCGGCGGTACGGCTCGCTCCTGGTGCTGCGGAATCTCGGAAGCGGCGCCGAGGAGCAGCTCGCCGACGTGCTCACCTACGCCTTCGACGACAGCGCCCGGGTGCTCGCCTACACGGTCGTCTCGCACGACTCGACCAAGGACGGCGCCTACCTGCGGACCCTGGCCACCGGCGCCACCACCACCTTGCTCGCCGGACGGGGCAACTACAACGCGCTGGCGGTCGACACGACCGGACGCCAGCTGGCATTCCTCTCCGACCGCGACCAGTTCGGCCAGGACGACGCGCGTTACACCCTCTATCACGCCAAGCTGCCCAACGGGCCGGCCACGGCGGTGGTGACGCCCGGCGCTCTGGCGGCCGGCTACCACCTGGCCGACAACGCCACCCCATCCTTCACCGGCACCGGGGGAGCGATCCTGTTCGGCGTGGCGCCCACGATCCCCGATTCGGTCCCGACCGACTCCTTGAAGGACAAGGCCGTGTTCGACCTCTGGCACTGGAAGGACCCCACCCTCCAGCCGAGCCAGCGCCTGAACGCGGTCCGCGATCGGAACCGATCCTTCCGGGCGATCTACTTCCTCAATACCCGGAAGATGATCCAGCTCGGCAACGACTCCATCCCCGACGTCGACGTGAGCCCCGACGGCAAGGTGGCCTTCGCCGCCTCACGGGAGCGCTACCAGATCGAGCAGATGTGGGGCGACGGCGGCACCGACGTCTACGTCATCGACCCCGCCACCGGCGCGGCGACGCTGGTTCGCCCGAAGATCAGCGGGCAGGCATCGCTCTCGCCCGACGGGAAGTTCGTGGCCTTCTTCGACCACGGGCACTGGTACAGCTACGGCACCGCGACGGGGACCACCGTCGACCTGACGGCGCCGCTGCCCGGGGTGAGCTTCGCCGAGGAGACCTGGGACACGCCGTCCACCCCGCAGCCGTGGGGACTGGCCGGCTGGACCCTCGACGACCGGAGCCTGCTGCTCTACGACCGCTACGACGTCTGGGAGATGGACCCGACCGGCGCGAAGCGTCCGGTGATGGTGACCGACTCGCTGGGACGCCGCGGCGATCTGGTTCTCCGGATCGTCCCGACCTCCCGGCGCCGCGGCGCACCCGCGCCTCGAGGCCGGTTCGGCCGGGGCGGGCCCGGGCAGCCCATCGATCCCTCCGAGCCGCTCCTCCTCTCGGCGGAGAACGCCGAGACGATGGCCAGCGGGTTTTACGAGGACCGGCTCGGCACCACCCGGGCCCCGACCCGGGTCGTGATGGACGACCTGGCCTACGGCTTCCCGACCCGAGCCGAGGACGCCGACGTCTGGATGGTGACCAAGAGCACCTTCACCCAGTTCCCCGACCTCTGGGTCGGCCCCTCGCTCACGTCCCTGACCCGGATCTCCGACGCCAATCCGCAGCAGAAGGACTATCGCTGGGGCACGGTCGAGCTGGTGCACTGGACCAGCCAGGACGGCATTCCGCTCAAGGGGCTGCTCTACAAGCCGGAGGACTTCGATCCCTCCAAGCGGTACCCGATGATCACCTACTACTACGAGCAGCTCTCGCAGAACCGCTACTCGTACGTCGCGCCGAACGGGCGCAACGTGATCAATCCGACCCACTACGTCTCCAACGGGTATCTCGTCTTCGAACCCGACATCCACTACGAGGACGGCTACCCCGGGCCGAGCGCCGTGAAGTCGATCGTGCCGGGAGTGGAGATGCTGCTGGCTCGGGGCTACGTCGATCCCAAGGGCCTCGGCCTCCAGGGCCAGTCCTGGGGCGGGTACCAGACGGCCTTCCTGATCACCCAGTCGCACCTCTTCGCCGCGGCGATGTCCGGGGCACCAGTGGCCAACATGACCAGCGCCTACGGCGGGATCCGCTGGGGAAGCGGGCTGGCGCGGGCGTTCCAGTACGAGGTGGGACAGAGCCGGATCGGGGGGTCGATCTGGGAGAAGCCGATGCAGTACGTCGAGAACTCACCGCTCTTCTGGCTCGACCGGGTCACCACCCCGCTGTTCATCATGCACAACGACATGGACGACGCGGTGCCCTGGTACCAGGGGATCGAGCTCTTCGTGGGCCTCCGCCGGCTGCAGAAGGAGGTCTACCTGATCGACTACAACAACGACGTCCACAATCCGCAGAGCCGCGCCAACCAGAAGGACATCGCGATGCGGATGCAGCAGTTCTTCGACGCCAAGCTGAAGGGCGCGCCGGCGCCCGACTGGATGGTCCACGGCATCCCCTACCTGGCCAAGGGTCGGGATCAGCTCGGCGCGCCGGCCACCGCTCCCGCGACCGAGCCGGAGGCCGGGGCCCGCCCCCAGCACGACCGATGACGGAGACCGCGACCGGACCCGATCAAACCGGTCGGGTCAGGAGCCACACGAACGCGGCGAGCCCGATCACCACCACCGCGCGCCGGACCATCGTCTGCCCGACCCGCTGCGCCAGCCGGGCCCCGCCGTACCCGCCGACCAGGCTCCCGACCGTCATCGCCAGCGCCAGGGGCCAGAGCACGATGCCGTTCGCGCCGAACAGCACCGCGGCGACGAGGTTGATGCAGAGCCCGCCCCAGTTCTTGAGCCCGTTCATCTGATGGATGTTGGTGAGCCCGACCAGACCGAGCACCGCCAGCATCAGGATCCCCGCGCCCGCCCCGAAGAACCCGCCATAGGTGCCCACGGCCACCTGCGCCACCACGAAACCCCAGGGCGGCGCCGCCGGCGCGGGGCGGCCGGCGCCGGCGCCCCGAAGCCAGCGGATCAACGGTCCGTGGAGCATGAACAACACGGTCGCGCCCAGCACCAGGAACGGCACGATCCGGGCGAACCGCTCGGCGCCGGTGGCCAACAGCAGCAACGCCCCGAGCGCCCCACCGACCAGACTCGGCACCGCGAACCCAACGACCCAGGCGCGCCCACCCCGAAGCTCGCGCCGGTAGCCCCAAAGCGAGCCGACCGCGCCCGGCCAGAGCGCCACCGTGCTGGTGGCGTTGGCCACCAGCGGGTTGACGCCCAACGCCACGATCATGGGAAAGGTGACCAAGGTGCCGCCGCCGGCGATCGAGTTGATCGCGCTGCCGAGGGCGGCCGCCAGCGTGGCCAGGAGCAACGAAGTGGGGGTCACTGCCGGGGGACGATCGCCCGCCCAACCGCCGGGGTCAAGCGATCAGCCGCGCTCGTCGTCCCCGCCGGGGTCGGCGCCGGCACCGATCATCCCCCAGCGCTGAAGCATCCGAGTGAGCGTCCGCCGCGAAATCCGGAGGGTGCGGGCGGCGCGCTCGCGATTCCCGCCCGATGCCTCGAGCACCGCCAACACGTGCTCCCGCTCGACCTGCGCCAAGGGAACCATCCGCACGCCCCCCTGCTGCGCGGTCTGCTCGGTCAGCTCGCGCCGCTCTCCGCCCCGGATCTCCCCCGGCAGGTGCTCGGGCCCGATCACGTCCTGCGCAGCGACCACGAGGGCCCGCTCCAGGACGTTCACCAGCTGGCGGACGTTGCCCGGCCAGTCGTAGGCCAGAAGGGCCGCCTGCGCCTCCCGGTCGAGGCCCACCGGCCCCCGCCCGTGCTTCTCGGCCAGCAGCTGAAGGAAGTGATCGATCAGGAGCGGGATGTCCTGCCGCCGGTCCCGGAGCGGCGGCAGGGTGATCGTCACCACGTTGAGCCGATAGTAGAGGTCCTCGCGGAACCTGCCGTCCCGGACCATGGCGCTCAGATCGCGGTGGGTGGCCGCGACCACCCTGACGTCCACCGGGACCGGTGTCTCCGACCCGACCGGCAGCACCTCTTTCTCCTGCAAGGTCCGGAGCAGCCGGGCCTGGAGCGCGGCGGAGATGTCGCCCACCTCGTCGAGAAAGAGCGTTCCGCCTTCGGCCTCCCGAATGAGACCGGGCCGAGCCGACACGGCGCCGGTGAAGGCGCCCTTCACGTGGCCGAACAGCTCGCTCTCGAGCAGCCCCTCGGCGAGCGCCGAGCAATTCACTCCCACGAACTTGTTCTTGGACCGATCCGAGAATTGGTGCACCGTGCGGGCCACCAGCTCCTTTCCGGTGCCGGTCTCGCCGAAGATCAGGATCGACGCCTGCGACGGCGCCACCCGCGCGATCGTCTTCATCACCTCGATCATCCCCGGGCTTCGGCCCACCATCTGTTCCGGGCTCGGCGCGGCGCCGCCACCGGCAGGGTCCGCCGCCACGGCGGGATGGTCGCGGCGGTCCAGGGCCCGGGCGATCATCCGCCGGAGCTCCTCGATGTCGTAGGGCTTGCTGATGAAGTCGTGCGCCCCCGCCCGGATCGCCTCGGCGGCGGTGGCGGTGTCGCCAAAGGCGGTCAGCACGATCACGATCGTCTGGGGATACCGATCGCAGATCACCTTCAACAGGTCGAGACCCGACCCGCCCGGCATCCGGAGGTCGGTCAGCACCAGATCGAACGCGCCCACCGTTCGAAGCTGCTCCAGCGCGCCCTGCACCGAGGTGGCCGAGTGGGTCTTGAACCCCTCGCGGTCGAACACCTCGGCGAGGAGGCCCACCGCGGCCGAGTCGTCGTCCACCACCAGCAGCCGAGCCGGCGAGCGGGCCGTCATCGCGCCGGCTCCCGGCCGTTGGTAGCGAGGCCCGGCAGGGTGAGACGCCAGCAAGCGCCCCGCTCGCTCGGCCGAAGCTCGAGCTCACCCCCCATCGCGCGGGCCAACCGCCGGCTCACCACCAGGCCGAGACCGGTGCCGGCCACACCCTTGGTACTGGCGAACGGTTGAAAGAGGGAGCCCCGGACCGCGTCGGCAAGCCCCGGGCCGCTGTCCGCCACCTCGAGCGTCACCTGACCGTTGGTTTGGCCGGCTCGAATCCGCACCTGGCCTCCACCCGGCATCGCCTCCACCGCGTTCTTGATCAAGTTGAGGAGAATCTGCTCCACCAGCCCCGGGTCCGCCGTGGCCACGACCGAACCATCGTCGCCCCCGTCCACGGCGCCGGCGATCCGGCTCTTCTCCATCGCCGGTCGCATGAAGTCGAGCGACCGGCGGGCCACGACCCGCACGTCGGTCGGATGGGGATCGAGTTGGAGTAGGCCGCCCTGGTCGAGCTTGGCCCGGACGATCCCACTCAGCCGGCGCACCTGCTCGAGCACCGCCTCCACCCGCGGGATGGTCCGGTCGGTGTCGTCCGCGCCGGCCAGATCCTCCCGCAAGAGCTGCAGGTGGCCGCTCACCGTATTCAGCGGAGTGCCGATCTCGTGCGCGAACTCGGCCTCCGCCTGCTGCGCCAGGGTCAGCCGCTCCAGCGTTCTGGCCCGTTCGTCCAACGCCTGGAGCTCGGCTCGAGCCTGTGCCTCCTGCTCCCGCAGCGCGAGCGCCGACTCCACCTCGGCGTAACGGCGCGCCAGCCGCCGGAACTCCGTCGGACCGATATCGTCCAACGTGAGCGCCGCGCCTCCCGGGCCCTGCTGCTGGGTCCGCTGCATCGCGGCCTCGAGACGCGCGAACGGGCGGCCGATCCAGTGTCGGGTGATCCACCAGAACGCGAGGGCCAGCAACGCCGCCACCGCGGCCGCCAGCGCGTAGGCCCGCTGACGCTCCACCCGCGCTTGCGCCAGGAGCGCCCGGGTGGAGACTTCGATGTGAAGCACGGCCCGCGCGCCCGGCGTGCCCAACGGCACCGCCACCTGCCAGGTCGGCTCGGGATCGGGCAACCGCCAGACCTGCCGGGTTCGCGTGACCGCCGCCAGACTGTCCTGGGGCATCGGGACGTCCGGGGTGGAGTCGCTGCCGGCCACCCAGCTGAGCCGCCCCCGCCGATCGACCGCGAACAGCTCCGCCGAGGTGACCGTCACGTGCTGGCTCGGCCAGTTGGTCAGCGCCCGAGCCAGCGTGTCGGGATGCATGGTCGGCGAGAGCCGAGTGAGGTAGATCGCCCAGGTCTCGGCGAGCGCCTCCGATTCCCGCCGAAGGTCGTTCATCCGAGACGCCGCCGTCCATCTCAGCTCGAGCTCCGTCGTGCCGGCCACCAGCACGACGGCGAGCGTGGCCGCCAGCAACGCCAGACGCTGAGCGAGACTCACCGTATCCCTCCCGCGGGGCGGACGGTGTCCCCGATGGTCACCGTCGCCAGCGCGATCGACTGTCGGTCAAGATACATCGGGACACGTTGTCAGGGCCGCTTCGACCGGCCGGGACACTCTGTCCCTGATCCTCGCCCTCAACGCCCGGGACACCGGCCCGGGCCCTGCCTCGTAACATCATACCTTTCCTAGCGTTACAGAGTCCACCATCGGACGAGCCCGTTCCGGCACCGAGGTTGCCCTATCCCGCGACGGACGGAGGTCCCCCCATGTAGCAACCTTCGTCCCCCCACCGAGCGTCTCGTCCTGAGATGCTCCCTACACCACCGGCCCGACGACGCGGGCCATCATGTGAGGGTGCGTCGCCCGATCCAAACGCCCTCGCACTTTAGAGCCGCCTCCTCGCACCCGGGGAGGCGGCTCTCTTTGTGAACCCGACCCGGCCGGAGCGCATCGCGGCCCGGCGTGACCCGGCCTTCACGAACCGTGCGCGGTCCTCCCACAACTTCGGGTTATTCCCTTCACCGCAGTCGCTTCCGGCCTCGCGGAACGGTTCCGCGCTCCCCCGGTCGAGGGTGCCGAGGTCCGGTGCATGGCCCGGATCCCCAACCCGACGGAGCCCGTGAACCGCCACCGGGCCACGTCCCCGATCGGGGGCGAGTGACCTCCTGACCCGGCCCAATCCGCCGGGGGATCTTGTGTAAGTGGTCCGTCGTGCCCATAATCCGGTAACTTCCGTTCCCGAAACTCTTGACGCAGGAGGTCGCTTTGGGCTGGGTCGTCCGAATTCGCTCGAAAGAGTCGAAAACGAAGGGGTGGCAGGCTCGGATCCCGTACGGGAAGACCAATCCGGCCACGAAGAGCCGACGCTTCCGCAGCAAGCTGTTCTCCGACGCCATCTATGGTGGCTCCGAGAAAGCGCGCCGTGCTGCCCTTCGCTGGTTGAAGACGCCGGACACGAAGGCCAAACCCAAGTCGAAGAAGGCGGCGACCAAGTCGCGCGCCACCAGCAAAGGTCGGGTCAAGGCGGCCGCGTCGAAGACGCGGGCCCGCGGGAAGACCAGGGCGCGCGGGAAGTAAGAGCCGCGAGCCGCTCCGGGCATCGCGCGCGCGGCGCCCGGCGAACCAACGTTCATCGGAGGTTAAGCCTTCGAGTCCCAGTTTGCGATGGCGGTCGGCGGTGCCGACCGCCATGTCTCATAACTGGAGCCCCGACTCGATGGGCATCATCGACCGCGTCACCACCGAAGTCTCCCAACTCCTCGATCGCAGTCAGTCGCCCATGCTGGGCGATCTGTTGAGCTTTTTGAGCGACCCCACCACCCCGGGGCTGCACGGCGTGCTCCAGCGGCTCCGGAACCGCGGCTACCACGAGGCCGTGGTCAGCTGGGTGGGTCGCGGTGCCAATCAGCCGCTCACGGCGGCCCAGCTCACTCTGGCGCTGGGACCACAAATCCGCGCCCTGGCCATCCGGACCGCTCAGCCACCCGAGCGGGTGGCGAGCCAGCTCGCCCACCTCCTCCCCCTGGTCGTCGATCTCCTGACCCCGAACGGCCGGCTTCCGGAACCATCTCGGGCCGGGGCGGCCATCGCCGGGCTCGAGCCCCTGGCCCAACCCCACCGCCGGATCGCCTGACCCCGGGTCCCGCCGCCCAGCGCTGCGGGGCCGTTCCGTCCAGTCCCGCTCCCACGCGGCGGCCCACCCCGAGCCGGGGTCGCCCTCGGGCGAAAGAGCCCCGGGGACGTCACCGTCGCAGGTCAGGCACGCAACGGTTCGGGACCGTCGCCTGTCCAACCGATCGCCGAGTCCGCTCTTCTCGCACCCGGAGATCACATGCTCCGACCACCCCGGCTCCCCGGCCTGGTCGACGACGTCCGCCTGAGCCTTCGTCTGATCCGCCGGAGCCCCGGCTTCACCGTCCTGGCAGTCATCGCCCTCGGGCTCGGCATCGGCGCCAACACCGCCATCTTCAGCGTCGTCGACGCGGTTCTGCTGCGCCCCCTCCCCTACGACCAGCCCGAGCGCCTGGCGGTGGTGCTGCATCATGGGACCGACCCGGTGAGCGCCGCCAACCTCCTCGACTGGCGTCGCGAGGCGACCTCGTTCTCGGGCGTCGGGGCGGCCGAGCTCTGGGCGGCCACCCTGGCGGGCGCGGAACGGCCGGAGCGGGTCTCGGGGCTCCGGGTTACGGCCGATCTCTTCGGCCTGCTCGGCGTCCGGCCCGCCCTCGGCCGGCTGTTCCGGGCGGACGAAGGCGAGCCCGGCCGGGAGCACGAGGTCATCCTGGCCCACTCACTCTGGGTCCGGAACTTCGGCGCCGCCCCTGAGATCGTGGGGCGAACCGTTCAGCTGGACGGGGTACCGTACACCGTGGTCGGGGTCATGGGGCCCGACTTCCGCTTCCCGCCCTTCTGGGCCACCGGCACCGAGATCTGGACACCGCTCCCCCTGGCGCCCAGGGCGACGGATCGCGGGGGCAACAGTCTCCGCGCGTTCGCCCGGCTCGCCCCCGGGGTCTCGCTCGAGCGGGCCCAGGCGGAGATCACCACGATCACCCGACGGCTGGAGGCCGCCTACCCCGGCACCAATCGCGATGTGCGAGTGGTGGGACTGACCGACCGGGTCGTGAGCGGCGTCCGGCCGGCGCTCTGGATCCTGGCCGCGGCCGTGGGATTCGTTCTCCTGATCGCCTGCGCCAACGTCGCCCACCTCCTGCTGGCCCGGGCGGCCGCCCGCCGGCAGGAGCTGGCCGTCCGCAGCGCACTGGGGGCGAGTCGGGGCCGCCTGGTCCGGCAGCTGCTTACCGAGAGCGCGCTGCTGGCCGGGCTGGGCGGCGCCGTCGGGCTGCTCCTCGCCGCCGGGGCGGTCCGCCTTCTGATCGGGCTCGGGCCGGCGTCGATCCCCCGCCTGGCGGGGGTTACCCTCGACGGACCGGTCTTGCTCTTCACGGTGGCAATGTCGCTCCTCACGGGGCTCGGCTTCGGCCTCCTTCCCGCCCTGACCACCGCCGACGTGGGAGTGTCCGAGACCCTCAAGGCGGGCGCCAGCCGGGCCGGCACGGGGACCGCCCGCCACCATCGGACCCAGGACCTGCTGGTCGCCTCGGAGTTCGCCCTGGCGGTGATCCTCCTGATCGGCGCCGGGCTCGCCATCCGGACCTTCGCCGCGCTCCGGGCCATCGACCCCGGCTTCGACCCCCGCGGGGTGACCGGCATGATCGTCTCCGTGGCCGGCACCGAGTCGGGCCAGCCGGGACGACGGGCCACGTTCTACCGCGAGCTCCTGGACCGCCTGGGTCAGGCGCCGGGCGTCGACGCGGTCGGCGGCATCAACCATCTGCCGATCGCCGGAGACGTCTGGGGCTTCCCCTATCGGATCGAGGGCCGGCCCGACGCCGCGCCCGGCAACGAGTCGACGGCGGTGTTCCGGGCGGTGCTCCCCGGCTATTTCGCGACCATGCGACTGCCCGTGGTCGAGGGCCGCGACGTGGCCTGGGCCGACCAGGCCGACACACCCGGCGTGGTCATCGTGAACCGGACTCTGGCCGAGCGCGAATGGCCGGGCGAGAGCCCGATCGGCAAACGGCTGGCCGTCGGCGGCTCGGCCGATCATTGGCGTACCGTCGTGGGGGTGAGTCACGACGAGGTGCAGGGCGACTGGGCCTCGCCCATCCGCCCGGCGGTCTATCTCCCCCTGCTCCAGACCGACCTCTATCTCACGGGCGGCGGCCCGGCCTTCTCCTTCGTGTCACTGGTGGTCCGCTCCCCCTCCCCGCCCGACGGCGTGGAGGCGACCGTGCGCCAGGTGCTGGCGTCGATCGATCGCGGGGTGCCCGTCTCCAGTGTTCGGAGCCTCGAGGAGGTGGTGGGCCAGGCCAACGCGGAGCCGCGGTTCTACCTGGTGTTGCTGGCGACCTTCGCCGCCGTGGCCGTGGTCCTCGCCGCGGTCGGCATCTACGGCGTGATGAGCCATGCGGTGGCCCGCCGCACTCGCGAAATCGGGATCCGGATGGCCCTCGGTGCTGGGCGGCGGGAGGTCCTGCGCCTGGTCGTCGGACGCGGGGTGGCAGTCGCCCTCGGCGGGGCCGCCGCGGGCCTGCTCGGCGCGCTCGCCCTGGGCCGGCTCATGACCGCGATGCTCTGGGGCGTCTCGGCGACCGATCCGATCACCTTCGTGACGGTTCCGCTCCTGCTCGCCGCGGTCGCCCTGGTCGCCACCCTGGGACCGGGCCTCCGGGCGACCCGGATCGAGCCCCTCGCCGCGGTCCGGCGCGAGTAGCCACTAACGGTTCCCCCGCCGGGTCCGGGCGTAGTAGGCCCGGGCCTTGGCGCGGCTACCGCACAGATCCATCGCGCACCAGCGCCGGCGACCGTTCCGGCTCCGGTCCACGAACACCCAACCGCACCGGGGTCCGTCGCACACCCGGATTCGGGCCCGATCCGGGCCGGCAAGCAGATCGGCCGCATCCCACACAACTGGATGGAGCCAGCGTTCCGGCCGACCAGGGTCCGGCTCCCACCGCCATTCGGCGCCCGACGCCCTGACCTCCAACCGCCGCCGGCTCGCCGCCCCCGCCGCCAGCCGGGCCAACGCCGCGCGGTCATCCGGGGCCAACACCCGCCCCCGGCCCAGCGCGGTCAGGATCCGGTGCATCAGCGCTCGGGTCGCATGCACCTGCTTGAGGGCCCGCTCGGCCGAGCGTCCCTCCACCACCAGACGGCGCGCCCCGGCGACGCTCACCACCCCCGCCGCCTCGAGCCACGCGCGCCACCCCTCCGGCGCAGCCAGCCGCTCGCTTTCGAACGGCACGCCGGGCTCGCCCCAGTCGACGGTGTTGACGAAGTCGGCGACCAACTGGCCACCGACGAACCGAAAGCGGGAGACTGTCATCCTCGAATCATAGCGGATCCGGTTTGGGTGGCGAGAGACGACTCTTACCAGTATATTAGGTTTTAATGGTAATACGCGACAGGGGACCATGACCGCCACCGACCGCCTCATCGATCAGTTGACCAGAGCCTATGACGGCGAGCCCTGGCACGACCGCCCCCTGAAGACGCTCGTCGCCGACGTCACGGCCGCCGAGGCTGCGGCCCGCCCGATCGGGGCGGCTCACAGCATCTTCGAGCTGGCACTCCACCTGGCCGGATGGAAGCGAGAGGTTGCCGCCCGGCTCCGGGGCCAGTCGGCGGGTTCACCGTCCCAGGGAGACTGGCCCGCGGTGCCGTCCGACCGGGAGGGCGGCTGGCGTGAGGTTCGCGCGGCACTCGAGGAGGCCCACCGGGAGCTGCTCGCCGAGGTTCGGCGGCTGGGCGACGAGGGCCTCGACCAACTCACCCGCGACACCCGCCCCGGCGTCGCCACGCCGGACACCGGCTGGCAGGCCGCGATGGGCATTCTCCAGCACGACGCCTACCACGCCGGTCAGATCGGCCTGCTCAAGCGGGCGCTCCGTGGCTGAGGGCCCCGACCGGGGGCTGATCGCCCGCACCTGGCACGGCGTGACCAGCGCCACCGACGCGGACCGCTACGAGCGGTACGTCGCCGATACCGGCATGGCGGAGTCCCGGCGAACCCCGGGCAACCGCGGCTTCCTCCTCTTCCGGAGGGAGGCCGGCCCCGAAACGGAATTCCTCACCCTGTCGCTCTGGGAATCGATGGAGGCCGTCCGCCGCTTCGCCGGTGACGACCCCGGCCGGGCCCGCTTCTACCCCGAGGACGAGGCCTTCCTGGTCCGGAAGGACCTCCACACCGACCATTTCGAGTTGGTCGTCGCCGACCACTCGCTGCCCTCCCGGCCCGCCGAGGCCTGAAACCGCCGGAACCCCGCCGGCGCGGCCTAACCGTGGCTCGACGCACCGGACTATGGCACCCGGGGCGCCAACCCGGGTCGGCTTGATCCCAGCGCCATCGGAGTACATATTTGCATGCAATTGGCTAGGGCCATTTGTCCCTAGCCAGCTCGATCGGAGACCCACCCATGGCCGCAACCGATCAAGACGAGCTCCCCAATCGCCTGCTCGACCCCAACGGCCTCGCGGACCTCCTCCCCGCGATCACCGCAGTCGTCGACGTGCCGCGCTGGGGCTACCGGTTCGTCAGCAGCGCCACCCGGCCGATCCTCGGCTATCCCAGCGAGCGCTTTCTTGCCGGGGGGCTCGCCTTTGCCCGGGAGATCGTCCATCCCGAGGATTGGCCTCCGATCGAACGGGGCCTTCGCCGCCCGGTGTCTTCGGTCGACGCACTCCACTGGCACCATACCTATCGGGTCCGCCACGCCGACGGCCGCTGGCGTTGGCTCCATACCACGAGCGCCGTGCTGGAGCGCGACCCGGTCGGGGTGCCCGAGCTGATCGCGGGGGTCACGGTCGACGTCAGCGACCGGATGGCGGTCGAGGCCACCCTCCGCGAGACCGAGATCGAGTACCGGCGGCTGCTCGAAACCGCCCGCGAGGGCGTCGTGACCGTGAGTCCGGACTTTCGATTCACCTTCGCCAATCGCCGGTTCGCCCGCATGGTGGGGTATCAGATCACCGAGCTCATCGGCCGTCCCTTCGCGGAGCTGGTGGCGTCCGAAGACCGGGCAGTCTTCGAGGAGCATACCAGACGCCGGCGGGAAGGACGCTCGGAGGAATACGACCTGAGCCTGCTGGCACGGTCCGGCAACCGGATCCACTGCCGGATCGCCGCCAATCCGCTGCCCAGCCTCGACGGCTCGTTCGCGGGCGCCCTCGGGATGTTCACCGACATCTCCCCGGAGGTCGAGGCGCTGGAGCAGCTCCGGGCCACCGAGGCGCGGTTTCGGGCCTTCGCCGAGCACGCCGACCAGGCGCTGTTCATGGCATCGCCCGACCTGAACCGGATCCTCTTCCTCAGCGAGGCCTGGGAGCGAATCACCGGCACTCCGGTCGACTTCGGGGCCTGGCCCGAGGGGTTCCGCGCCGCGGTGACCGCCGACGATCGCCCCGCCCTGGACACCTGGGTGGCGACGCTCCGCGAGGGCGCGGCCGCCACCGTCGAGCTCCGGCTGGCCCGGGAGTCGGGGGCCACGACCTGGCTCTCGGTGCGCGGTTTCCCCATTCCCGGACCGGACGGCCGCCCTCGGATGGTCGGCGGGTTCATCGGCGACGTCACCGCCCGGCGCGCCGCGGAGGACGAGCTGGCCCGGTCCCACCATTCGCTGGAGGAGCTGGTCCGGGTTCGAACGACCGAGCTGGAAGCCGCCAATCGGCGGCTCCACGGCGAGGTCCAACAACGGCGCACCACCGAGATCTTCCTCCGCCAGCTGATCGACGCCAACCCCAGCTTCATCCTCGTCACCGACGTCGAAGGACGGATCGTCCTGATCAATGCGGCGCAGGCCGCCGCCCGCGGGGCGACCGCGGCCGACCTCGAAGGTCGGTCCTACCGCGCCCTTTGTCCCGACCCGGAGGAGTGCGGGCGCCGGCTGGCCGAGGATCAGCGGGTGCTGGCCACGGACGAACCGTTGGTCCTGCCGGAGCAGACGATCGACACCCCCGCCGGGCCCCGCACCATGAGCGCCACGAAACGGCCGATCGCCGGGCCCGACGGCCAGCCGGCCTACGTACTGCTGGTGGCGACCGACGTCACCGAGATCCGCCGAACCAGCCGGCGGTTGCAGGAGAGCGAGAAGCTCGCGGCCACCGGCCGGATGGCCGCCCGGGTCGCGCACGAGATCAACAACCCGCTCGGCGGCATCCGCAACGCCTTCCAGCTGGTGAAGTCGGCCGTCTCGCCGACCCACCCGCACTTCCACTACGTGGCCCGGATCGAGCGGGAGATCGACCGGATCGCCGCGATCGTCCGCCAGATGTTCGACCTCTATCGCCCCGCGCCGGCAACGGTGGGCCGGGTGGAGCTGGGCGCGGTTCTGGAAGACGTCCTGACGCTCCTCGAGCGGAGCCTGGCCGAGCAGCGGCTCGACGTCAGACTGAGCGGGTTGGATTCGCTGGCGGTCCAGCAGTCGGAGGCAATGGTCCGCCCGGTCCTCCTCAACCTGCTCCAGAACGCCATCGAAGCCTCGCCCAACGGCGGCACGATCCGGATCTCGGCCCATGAGGCAGCGGGCGGCGTGGCGCTCGACGTCGAAGACGACGGCCCCGGGGTGGACCTGGGCTTGGGCGAGCGCATCTTCGAGCCGTTTTTCACCACCAAGAGCGGCCTACTCACCGGCGGGCTCGGGCTCGGCCTGCCGACCGCCCGTGGTCTGATCGAGGCCATGGGCGGCACGATCGGCCACTCGAGCGGCCCGACGGGCGGGGCCCGCTTCTCCGTGTTTCTCCCGACCACCCGTCCATCCACCCGAGGGGAGTAGCGCCCCGATGGAAGACCAGACCCGAGTTCTGATCGCCGACGACGAAGAGACCTTTCTGCTGTCGACCGCCGACCTGTTCCGGAGCCGGGGCATGGCGGCGGAGGTCGCCCGGTCCGGAACCGAAGCGATCGAGCTGCTGGATCGGCACGACTTCGATCTGATCGTGACCGACATCCGGATGGCGGGGAACGCCGACCTGGCCCTGGTCGCTCACCTGGAGCGGATCCGGCCGGGGACGCCGGTGATTCTGGTCACCGGCTATCCCAGCCTGACCACAGCGGTCTCGGCCATCCGGCTCCCGGTGGTGGCGTATCTGGTCAAGCCGCTGGACTTCGAGGAGCTGATCGGTCACGCCGACCGCGCCGTGGCCGACCGCCATGCGGTCAGGGCGCTCACGGCGGCGCGACAGCGGGCCAGCCGGTGGAAGCAGGAGCTGGAGCTCTTCGAACAGACCGTGGGAACCCTCGCGCCGTCCGGGGTGGCCGTCGCCGGCTTCATCGACAGCGCGCTCCGGAACGTGGTCGGGACCATGCGCGACGTTCGCAACCTGACCGGCGCGCTCACCCAGGGGACCGCCGAGCGAAGCGCCTGCCACCTGCTGAACTGCCCTCGCCAGCAGCGGCTCCTCGCCGCCCTCGAGGACACCGTCGCCGTCCTGGAGGAGACCAAGACCGCCTTCAAATCGAAGCAGCTCGCCGAGCTCCGCCGCCGGCTCGAGGCCGTGATCGCGTCCGAGCGGCACCCGGGGCTCAAGCCCCTCGCTGGTCCGGCCGATAGTCATTGATGGGCTTGGGCGCGGCTCGAGGTTCGGTGGCCGCGTCCCGTCGACCGAGGGGAGCGCGCCCTCGCCAGGAGAAGGCACGAGTCGGTCGGCCCGGTTCGTGCCTTCAGCATTCTCGGAACCCGGAGCCTGACGCAGATGTCGGATGGGCGACTCTTGTCGGCCGCAGTTCACCAGTCGCCGGACGCGGTGGTCGTGGCGAACGACGGTCATCGGATCGTGGTCTTCAACCGCTCCGCCGAGCGGATCTTCGGCCTGTCGGCGGTCGAGGCCGCGGGCCGGCCCCTCAGCGAGCTCTTTCCCACCATCGCTGACGAGGCCGCTTCGCCGCGGCAGACGATCCCGGCGCACCGCCGGAACGGCACCCGTTTCGCCGCCGACGCGACGGTCGCCACCGTGACCCATGACGGCGTCCGGCACACGATCGTGATCGTGCGCGACCCCGACAGCGAACGGCTCGGCGGTCGTGACCTGCAGCGCGTCCTCGCCGACGTGGAAGCCAAGGAGGCCCAGGCCGCCGCGGCCGACCAGATCCGTCGCGAATTCATCGCCACGGTGAGCCACGAAATCCGGACGCCCATGAACGGCATCCGGGGCGTGCTCGATCTCCTCTTCGAGACCGATCTCGACTCCGAACAGGCCGAGTACCTGGGCATGGTCCGGCAGTCGACCGAGCTCCTGCTCCGGCTGGTGAACGACGTCCTGGACTTTGCCAAGCTCGAAGCGGGTCGACTGACACTCAGCCCGGTGGCGTTCGATCTCCGCACCATGCTCGAGGACGGTCTCGACCTGATGGCGCCAGAAGCGTATCGACGGGGGCTCGACCTGGCCCTTCACTTCGACCCCACCGTCCCGCGAATGGTCGTCGGCGACCAGGGACGGATCCGCCAGATCGCGCTCAACCTGGTGGGCAACGCCGTCAAGTTCACCACCGACGGGCACGTCGTGGTTCGGGTGACCAGCCGACCGGCTGAAGACACCCTTCCGTGGGTGCGGATCGAGGTGGAGGACACGGGGCCGGGCGTACCGGAGGCGGTCCGCGGCCGACTCTTCGCCCGATTCGTCCAGGCCGGCGCCACGGCCGGCGCCTCGCAGAGCGGGACCGGCCTCGGCCTCGCGATCTCGCACCAGCTCGCCTCACTCCTGGGGGGACGCCTGGGACTCGACCCGCCCCGGGCCATCGGCGCGACCTTCTGGGTCGAGCTGCCGCTGGCGGTCGCGGAGAGACGGGCCCAGGCGGCGACCCCAGCCCTCGCCGGGCGGACCGTGCTGATCGCCGAGCCGCACCGCCAGACCGCGGTGGCGGTGGCGCTCATGCTCCAGGGATGGGGCGCCAGGACCATCCTGGTGAACGGCGTCGACGCCGCCGCGCGGTGGTTTCGTCAGGCCGACCGCCCTCCGCTCGCCGCCGCGATCGTCGGTCACGAACCCGAGCGATTCGATGCCGCGCCCCTCATCGCCGCTCTGGGCAGCTGTCCGGTAGGCGTGCTCTCGACCGGCGGGGGCCGGGACCCGTTGGGCCTCCCGCCCAACCGACGGGTCGAGCGCCTCCGGCGCCCGGTCCGGGAGTCGCAGCTCCGCCAGGCCGTGGAACGGCTCATCCCCAAGGGACCGCCGCCCCGACCGAGCCACGCGGACGGATTGGCCGCCCTCCAGGGACGACGGGTCCTGGTGGTCGATGACAACCCGATCAATCGACGGATCGCCGGCCGGACGCTGGAGCGACTCGGGATGCACGTGGCCTTCGCGGCCAACGGAGCCGACGCGCTGACCACGCTCTCGACGCTCGGCTTCGAGGTCGTGCTCCTCGACTGCCTGATGCCGGTATTGGACGGGTTCGAGACGACCACCCGCCTCCGGGAGCTCGAGGACGAATGGGACCGGCGTCACCTGATCATCGCCTTGACCGGCCTCACCGAGCCGTCCGACCGGATCCGCTGCCTGGCGGCCGGGATGGACGACTTTCTGTCGATTCCACTCGAGACCGCCGCACTGGAAGCCGTGCTGCTCCGCCATCTGGGCCCGGACGCCACCCCCGCCCCGGTTGCGCCCGAACCGACCGAGGACGGATATTGCGACGCCACTACCTGACCGGGCGACGAAGCGCGTCGCAAGGCGCCAGGCGCGAACTCGCCGATTCGATCGGACGCTGCTCGCGCCCTTTCTTTTTGGCCCCATCGCCAGGACGATGTCGTGCCCGACTCGGTGGACAACCCGGCCCCCCCCTGCCCGCCAGCGATCGACGCCGATCTCCTCCCCTGCGGCGTCGTCCAGCTCCACCCCGGTGGCCGGATCGCCTTCGCCAACCGAGCTCTCAAGCAGCTGCTCGGCCTCGGCACCGACGCGCCGGTGGATCTGCCCGAGCTCGGTCGGATCGTCCCCGGGGCGGACGAGCTCGCGCGGCTGTCCGCCGGCGAATCGCTCCTGGCCGACTGGCCCCGGGCCACGGGCGGGCCGGTGGCGGTGCGGATCTCGAGCTGGCCCTCCGCGGCGGGTGGGGTCACTCTGCTGGTGCAGGACCTGACGGACCAGCACCGCCTCGAGGAGCAGCTGCGCCAGTCGCAGAAGATGGAAATGTTCGGCCAGCTCACCGGAGGAATGGCCCACGACTTCAACAACCTGCTCACCGTCATCTTCGGCCACGCCGAGCTGGCGGCCCGGAGCACGCCGGCGGAGCGGCTCGACCTCCGGGAGGACCTGGCCGCGGTGATCAAAGCCGCGAAGGCCGGAGCCGAGCTGGTGGAGCGGCTGCTTCGCTTGAGCCGTCGATCGGCGCTGGTCATGCAGCCCGTTGCCCTCGACGACTTCGCCCGCCGGACGGCCGCCCTCCTTACCAGGGTGCTGCCCGCCGACGTTCGGGTCGAGCTCGACACCCAGCCCAGCCCGCCCATTCTCGGTGATCGGGGATCGCTGGAACAGATCGTCCTCAACCTGGCCACCAACGCCCGGGATGCCATGCCCGACGGGGGCACCCTTCGGATCCGGGTCGCGGCGGAGACTGAGGTGGCGCCCCGCGACGGCATCGGCGGGGCGATCCACCCGGGCGACTACGTGGTGCTGGAGGTGGCCGACAGCGGAGTCGGCATGACGCCGGCGACGTTGGAGCACGCGCTCGAGCCCTTCTTCACTACCAAAGCGCCCGGCTCCGGCACCGGGTTGGGATTGCCCATGGTGCAGAGCCTGATGCGCCAGCACTGCGGCGGCCTGCAGGTGGCGACGACCCTCGGACGCGGCACCACCGTCCGGCTCTACTTCCCGGCGGGCGCCTGTCCATCCGGACCCGCGCCGAACCCGCCGGCCCGCGAGCCCAGGGGCGGATCGGAGCAGGTTCTCGTGGTCGATCCCCATGGACCGGTCCGCGAGATGGTGCGTCGGGCCCTGGCCGAACGAGGCTATCGGGTGAGCGTGGCGGACACCGTCCGCGGCGCGGCCGAGCTGATTTCGGAGCGGACCGGCCTGGTGGTCACCGAGGCCGTGCTCCCCGACGCGAGCGGCGACGCGATCCGCGAGCGCCTCGCCCTCCGCGGCTTTCGGGGCCCCTATCTCTGGACCGCCGGCGCGGGCCGCGGCGAGGCGCCTCGGGGTGCGACGGTTCTGGTCAAGCCCTACACCACGGAGGAGCTGCTGACCGCGGTTCGCCGGGCCCTCGATTGCCAGGTACCGGTCGCGCCCTACTGACCGGCCCCGGCCCGGTGCTCGGCCCGCTTCCGGGCGTGCCGGTGCAGGATCAGGCGCCCGGCCGCATGGCCGATCAAGCCGCCCACCAGCACGTCAGAGAGCCAGTGTTTGTCGTCGTTGATTCGCGCGAACCCGGTGAGCGCGGCCCCGCCGTAGACCAGCCCCTTGAGCCAGGGGCTCCGGACCCGCGACGCGAGCACGGTCGCGAATGCCGCCGCCACCGTCGTGTGACCCGACGGGAACGACTGATAGCCGCTGAAGGGCTTGATCTGGTCGGGATCGCCCCCCTGGAACGGCCTGGGTCGCCCCACGATCTCCTTGATCACCGTCACCGCCGCGCCGGCGAGGCCGCCGGCTTCGGCCGTCTCGACCCCCCACTCGGTCAATCCAGGCCGATGGAAGATCAATCCGCCCACCACGCCGAGGCCGATCGCGGGCAGGAAGTAGTGGGGATCGCCGAACCGATTCCCCATCCGCGCCAGCGCGTTGGTCGACCCCGAACGGAGGTCCTGGCTGGTGACCCGGGTCGCCTGGTCGACGAAGAACGACGCCCCAACCACCAGCGCCGGCTTCCAGAGCTGGCGCCCGAACCCGAGGTTCGCCGGGGCCACCAGTGCGGTGGTATCGACGGCCGGCTGCTGCGCCGCACTCGACCCCGGCCCGAGCAGGAGCGCACCGATCCACCCGACTCGCCACCAAGACCTCATCGTTCTCCTCTCGCTTCGAACCATCGAGTCGTGTGGCTCACGATTCGGAGCCCAGTCGCCAGGGCCAGCGCCACCAGCAGTCCCCGGGTCCACCATCCGGCGAGGTCCGGCCGCCACGCCGGCCATCCTCGGGCGGCGTGAACGAGATATGCCGCGAGCGACGTCACCACCAGGGACGGATACTCCCGGCGGAGCACGGCCCGCCACGAGAAGCGCCGGTCGGGCCGTCGCCACCTCGCGATCCGGGGGCGCACGGCGGGCGTTAGAGCCGCCCAGTCCCGATGCTCCGCGCCGAAACGCCGAGCCAGAAACGCGTCCTCGGCGACGAGGATCGGTCCGTAGAGACCGACCCCCAGGGCCAATGCCCCGATCGGAATCCACCAGGTCCCCGACAGGGCGGCGATCCCGATCCAGCCCAGCAGGTTGAGCAGGTAGATCGGGTGCCGCACGACGGAGTACCCGCCCCGGGTGTTGAGGCTCTCGGCCACCTGCCCTTCCTGATTGCGTCCCGACGTCCCGGGCGCCGTGTACCCCACCACCACCCCGCGCCCCGTCAGGCTGAGCAGCACGATCGCCAGTCCCAGGAGGTCCGCCGCCCGGCCCGTCGCCGGCGAAACCGGCCGCCAGGCGGCGGCCGCCCCCGTGGCCACGACCACCAACACCAGCACGACCCCCGACAACGGGCCCCGCCGGCGGAAGAAGAGATTGCCGAGTCGCTCGAGCATGCCCTTTCGGATGACAGCCGGATGAACACCGCTCGCCGGGTCGGGGGATCGGCCATCGACGCTTGTCTCCAGGGCGCCAACGACGCTCAGCCCCGGTCGCGACCTCCGCCGACCGGCGGTGCAAGATACTCGAAAAGGAGCTCATCCCGATGACCGAATCTCATCGCTGCGCGTGCCAGGCGGGACAGCCCGCCGCCGGCGACGACAGTTGGGTGGCGGACGCCCTCTCGCGGCGAGTGTTCCTGGTCCGATGCGGCGCGGTCGTGGCCAGCGTCACCCTCGCGGCCTGCGCCCTCCCCGGTATTCCGACCGCGCCGAACAATGTCTCGTTGACGCTCAGCTTGACGGACTACCCGACCCTGGCCACCGTCGGCGGGGTGGCGTACGTCAGCGCCGGGAACAGCCCGCTGGCCGTGGTCCGGACCGGGTCGGACACGTTCGTCGCGCTCTCGCGGATCTGCCCGCACTATGGCGGCCAGATCAACAGCTACGCGAGCGGCTTCCGGTGTACCGTGCATGGAGCTCAGTTCGACGAGACCGGACACTGGATCGGCGGGCAACCAACCGGCAACATGCGCTCCTACCCCACGGCCTACAACGCATCGACCGGCGTGCTGACGATCGGGTGACCGGGGAGGCGGGCCGATCGGCGGCGTGGGTCGGCCGGTGGGCAGCGCGGGCCCAGACTCGGCCTCTGCTCGCGAGCCCCGGTTGGACGACCAGACCGCTGGAGGGACAACCTCAGGTATGACCCGCCCGCCCGACCCCAAGGCGTGGCGACACCAGCACGGCGCGGCTACCCTTCACGAGCACCCTCGAAACGGAGTGTCTCGAATGATCCACCGCGCATGGTGGGCCGGACTCACCGGCCTCCTGCTTGCTCATAGCGCCATCGCCCAGGCCCCCTCGCTCGCCCAGCGAATCGATCGGATCGCCGACCGACCGGAGTTCAAGGGCGCCGTGATCGGCGTCAAAGTCGAATCGCTCGACCGGGACACCACCTACTACGTCCGGAACGGCGACCAGCTCTTCGTCCCCGGATCGACCACCAAGCTCCTCACGGTCGGCACGGCACTCAACCTGCTCGGCGCGGACTATCGCTTTCACACCAAGGTCTACCGCACCGGGCCCGTCGTGCAGGGCACGCTCCGGGGCGACCTGATCCTCGTCGCCAGCGGCGACCCCAACCTCTCCGACCGGATCAGCGGAGACTCGCTCCTCTTCGTCAACGAAGACCATTCCTACGGCAGCGATCCGGCGACCGACCTGGTCCCCGGCGATCCCCTGGCGGTCATGCGCGAGCTGGCGGGCCAGGTCAAGCGCCACGGCATCCGGCGGATTACCGGACGGGTGCTGGTGGATGCCCGTCTGTTCGACGCCAACGAGCGCGAGCTCGGCACCGGGGTGATGATCTCGCCGGCGGTGCTGAACGACAACATCGTGGACATCATCGCCGCGCCCGGAGACCGCCCCGGCGCGCCGGCCCGGCTGACCATCCTGCCGGAGACGCCCTACGTGCACGTGGTGAACCGACTAGTCACCGTGCCGGCCGATTCCACGACCGACGGCGACATCACCGCCGATAGCCTCAACCCCGACGGGTCTCGGACCATCGTCCTGAGCGGCACCAAGCGGCTGGGGGGCACGCCCGGGATGTTGGGATACAAGGTGCCCGAGCCCGATCGCTTCCTGGCGGCGGGTCTCCGGCGTGCCTTGGCGGACTCCGGCGTGACCGCGGCCCCGGCATCGCGGACGAGGCCGGCATTCCCGACGGCCTACGACTCCGCCCAGGTGGTGGCGGAGCACGTTTCGCTGCCGTTCCGGGAGGCCGCCAAAGTGATCCTCAAGGTCAGTCAGAATCTCCACGCCAGCATGATGCCTTATGTTCTTGGCGCGGTGCTGAAGGGGGCCACCGGGATCCAGGCCGGCTTCGACCTCGAGCACGAGATGCTGGCGAAGGCCGGGCTCGACCTGACCGGAGCGGTGCAGAGCGACGGCGCCGGCGGCGCGGCCCTCTTCTCGCCGAACTTCATGGTGAGCTATCTCCGCTGGATGGCCACCCAGCCGACCTTCGCCGCTTTCAAACACGGTCTGCCGATTCTGGGCCGCGACGGGACCCTGGCCAAGATCTCGGTGGACGCTCCGGCCGCGGGCCACGTGTTCGCCAAGACTGGCACCTTCGTGGATCAGGACCTGCTGAATCGCGGCTGGATCGTCCAAGGCAAGGGGCTGGCAGGATACATGACCACGCGGGCCGGCCACCAGCTCGCGTTCGCCATCTACCTCAACCGGATCAAGGTGTCGAAGCCATCGCAGTTCCAAGAGCTCGTCGGGCAGGCCGCCGGCGACATCGCGGCTGCGATGTACGACGCGATCCCGTAGCGCCGCGCGGCCCGCCCCAGCGCGGGCCACCGGCACCACCTCGCGGGGAGGTCCGCCCTGGCTGGCCGGGCGCTCCCCGGTCACTCGGGCCAGCCAGAGACGAGACGGAGATTCACGTGATCGATCGCACTGCCAATGCCCGCTGGGAAGGCACCCTCAAAGACGGCAACGGCACCATGCGCCTCGGCAGCGGGGCGTTCGAGGGCAAGTACTCGTTCGGGTCCCGCTTCGAGCAGGCGCCCGGCACCAACCCGGAGGAGCTGATCGGCGCGGCCCACGCCGGCTGCTTCTCGATGGCGTTCGCCAACGCGCTGTCGCAGGCCGGCCATCCTCCGACCAGCATCGAGACCAAGGCGGTGGTCCACCTCGACCGGACCGACGCGGGCTTCGCGATCGTCGGCATCGATCTCGCCACCAAAGCCGTGGTTCCCGGCGTAAGCCCCGGCGATTTTGCCCGGATCGCCAATGAGGCCAAGGCGGGCTGCCCGGTGTCCAAAGCGCTGGCCAGCGTTCCGATCACGCTCGACGCCGTGCTGGCCGGCTGAGGCACGCCGGAGGGGCCGGCACCGACCCGGCTCTTTCGAGCCGCGACTGGAGGTAAGCGCATGGGGCTCGTCTCGATCGTCGTTCTCGCCGCGCTGGGGCTGGGCATCGCCCTGATCTACAACTCGCTCGCCCAGCTCCGCCTGCTGGCCGACAATGCGTGGGCCGACATCGACGTGCAGCTCAAGCGACGCCACGACCTGGTGCCCAACCTCGTCGCGGCGGTCAAGGGCCACGCCGGGTACGAGAAAGGCACCCTGGAGTCGGTCGTTTCGGCTCGGAACCAGGCGATGCGAGCGAGCGGTCCGGCCGACGCCGGCCGGACCGAAGAAGATCTCGGGCAGCAGGTCGGGCGGCTCATCGCGCTGGCCGAGTCGTATCCGGACCTCAAGGCGGCGGCCAGCTTTCTCGAGCTCCAGAAGGGCCTGAGCGAGGTCGAGGACAATATCCAGAACGCCCGCCGGTACTACAACGCGGTGGTCCGCGACCTGAACACCCGGATCGCGCAGTTCCCCGCCAATCTCATCGCCGGTCCCCTCGGATTCCGGCCCCGCGAGTTCTTCGGGATCGACACCGGCGACCGCGCGGTGCCCCAGTTGGGCCTGGAGTCCGGATCGTGAGGGCCCGGCTGCTGGCTGTCCTCGCGGCCCTGCCCGGATCGCTCGCGGCCCAGGGTCGGTCGCTCGTGATTCAGCGATTCGACGCCGCCATCGTGGTCGACACCAACGCGACCATCGACGTCACCGAGACCATCGTCCCCAAGTTCACCGGCTCCTGGAACGGGCTCTACCGCACCATCCCGGTGGACTACCACACCCCCCAAGGCTTCAATTGGACCATCCGGTTCAGCCTCTTGAGCGTGACCGACGGCCAGGGCAACGCGCTCCGGACCGACCAGAGCCGGGAGCGCCACTACCTCAAGCTCAAGATCTGGATCCCGGGCGCCCAGGACGCGGTCAAGACGGTCGTCATTCACTACCGCGCCACCAACGCGCTCCGCTTCTTCGACGAGCACGACGAGCTCTACTGGAACGTCACCGGTGACGAGTGGGACGTTCCGATCGAGGCGGTCAGCGCCCAGATCCGGCTTCCCGCCAAGGCCAGCGGGGTGCGCGCCATCGCCTTCAACGGCGCCTACGGGTCCACGGCCCAGGACGCCTCGGTGGCGATCGACGGTCCGTCGGTCCAGGTCACCATGCCCCACGCGCTGGCGTTTCACGAAGGCATGACGGCCGTGGTGGGCTGGGACAAGGGCCTGGTGCGCCAGCCGACCGCGCTCGCGCGCGCGGGCGACTTCGCGGCGGCCAACTGGCCCCTGTTCCTTCCCATTCCGATCTTTTTCGGGATGTTCGCGATCTGGCGGGCCAAGGGTCGCGACCCCCGCCAGCTCCCGATCACCGTGCAGTACGATCCGCCCGACCAGCTCACGCCGGGCGAGGCCGGCACCTTGATCGACAACTCGGCCGACATGCGGGACATCACCGCCACGCTCGTCGATCTGGCCGTGAAGGGCTACCTCAAGATCGAGGAGACCGAGGACGCGAAGCTCTTCGGGCTGATCAAGGACCGGGACTTCACCTTCCACCGCCTCAAGCCGGAGAGCGAGTGGGACGCTCTCCAGGAGCACGAGAAGCGGGTGCTCGACGGCGTCTTCGGGGGCCGCTCGACGGTCGCCCTGTCCGACCTCGAGAACGAGTTCTACAAGAGCCTCACCGGCATCAAGAACGCGATCTTCGACCGGCTGCTCGACCGCCGCTTCTACCGGGCGCGGCCCGATAACGTGAAGGCTCGCTGGATGGTCGGCGCCGTGTTCCTGGGCGGCCTGCTGGCGGTCGGTGGGGGCGGGGCCCTCGCCGCCCGTCTCTCCATGACCCCGCTGCCGTTCGTCCTGGCCGGGATCATCTCCGCCTCGATCGTCGGAGGGTTCGGGCTGGTCATGCCGGCCCGGACCGTCCGCGGCGCCCGGACGCTCGAGCAGGTGCTGGGGTTCGAGGAGTTCCTAGGCCGGACCGAGGGCGACCGGCTCAGGAACTTCGTCCGGACGCCGGACATGTTCGAGAAGTTCCTCCCCTTCGCAATGGCCTTCGGGGTCGAGAAGAAGTGGGCCAAGGCCTTCGAGAGCATGGCGCTGGAGCCGCCCCGCTGGTACGCCGGGGCCGCCGGCTACCAGGCCTTCAACGCTGCTACCTTCTCGACCCGGCTGAGCGCCATGGCGACCAAGGCCAGCTCCACGATGGCCTCGTCGCCCCGGAGCTCGGGGGGCTCCGGGTTCAGCGGCGGGTCCTCGGGCGGAGGCGGAGGCGGCGGCGGCGGGGGCGGCTTCTGACCGCTCAGTTGGGTCGCGCCGGGTAGGCGATGTACTCGGTCGGGATCACCCCGGTCAGGCTCTTGAGGTAGGCCACGATCGCGGTGATCTCCGGCCCGGTGAGCTCGCGCCCCAGCTGGTACTTGCCCATCAGCCGCACCGCCTCGTTCAGATCGCTGACCGACCCGTCGTGGAAGTAGGGCGCCGTCATCGCCACGTTCCGGAGCGACGCCACCTTGAACACCATGGCGTCGGCGGCCCGCTTGGTCACGGCCGCCCGGCCCTGGTCGGCCTGGTTCGGCCACGGCTCGACCACGCCCAGCCGGTTGTAGATCTGTCCGCCCACGAAGGCCCCGTTGTGGCACCCCACGCATCCCGCGGCGACGAAGGTATTGAGCCCGATCCGCTCCTCGGCGGTGAGCGCGGACCGGTCTCCCGCGAGGAACCGATCGAAGCGCGACGGGGTCACCAGCCCCCGCTCGAACGCGCCGATCGCCCGGCCCAGGTTGTCGTAGGTCACCGGGTTAGCCGCGCCCGGGAACGCCCTCCGGAACATCGCGACGTATGACGGGTCGGCCCGGAGATGCTCGAGGACCGCTTCCGGGGCTGGCATCCCCATCTCCGCCGGATTGAGGATCGGCCCCTTGGCCTGCTCCTCGACCGTCGCCGCCCGGCCGTCCCAGAACTGGGCCACGTGCCCGGCCGCATTGTACACGCTCGGGGCGTTCCGGCCCCCGGGCTGCCCTTCGTCGCCCAAGCTGAACCGCCGGCCATCCGCTCCGTACGCGTTGAGCCCGTGACACGAGTTGCAGGAGACGTCGTGGCTTCGGGAGAGGAGGGTTTCGTAGTAGAGCCGCCGGCCGAGATCCACCTTGGCGGCGGTGACCGGATTGTCCGCCGACGGCATCGAGGCCGGAAGCGGGGCGAACGCCGCCAACGACGCAGGGCTCACCTGATCGGTCAGGGCGGGAAGGAGTGATGACGATGCGGAGGTGGGCTTCGGCGCCGGGGAGCACCCGACCAGCGCCGCGACGCCGACGACCAACAGAACCGGATTTCGCATGGAGCCTCCAACCGGGCAAATGCCCCGCGCCCCTGCGCGGCCGGCCCACCCATGGGACCAACATGGCGGGGAGGCCGTGACGCGCCCGTGAAGGTCGGACGAAACCTCGCTTAGTCGCTCATCGCGACTCCACCGCCGCGTCGACCGCCTCCGCGACCGCCTCGATCCGAGCCGTGAGGGCCGCGAGCTCGCGCCCCGCGCGGGCCCAATCGCCCGCCTCGACCGCCTCCCGGACGCCCGGCAGCTCCATCGCCGCGTACGTCGGCCGGGGGGCGTAGAGCGCGTGCCGGAACCACGGCCGGCCCGGCAGACCGTCGGGCAGGAGCCATTGCCGCTCCACCACCCGGAGGGCGTCGTTCATCCGGCCGACCCGGACCGGATCGGGCGTCGAGGACGACAGGAGCCGGTTCCTGAGCGCGTCGGCGCGGGCCGCGGCCGCTCGCCATCGGGCCAACCCGGCCCGGGCCGGGGCCAGGTCGAGGTGCGACGTCACCTCGGGGAGCGCCGCGAGTTGGTCGACGAATCGCCCCACCCGGACCGCGTACCCCGAATAGTCGTAGGGCAGGATCTCGGCGTTGGCCAACCGGAGCGCCATCCGACCCCACACCTCCGCCATCGCCGTCATGTAGCGGAACCCGGGATCGCCGAAATGGGTCATCCAGTAGTAGTCGTCGTAGACGGAGTGGTAGACGCCGTAGGGACCGTCGAACGCCAGGTCGGCGACCGGGATGCCAAGCCGGTTGAGAAAGACCGTGTAGTCGGAGCCGCTCCCCAACCGGTTGGCGACCAGCGATGAATCGTTGGTCGCACCCGCGCTCGTCCGCCACGCCTCGAGCAGGCTCTTCCGTGAGTTGGGGTCGATCACGTCTCGGGTCACCTCCCGAATCAACGGATTCAGGCTGGCGACCGCGCTGGCCAGGAAGGCCGACCCGCTGGTCGACCCGTCGACGTTCAGGTAAGCCACGGCCTGGCGGTCGAGCTCGGGCGCGAGCTCCTCGCCCCACTCGGTCGAGCCGGTCAGGTGCCACTCCTCGGCGTCCCAGCTTCCGAGCACGATCGTGCGCCGGGGGCGATGGCCATCCCGGGCCAGCCGGCCGAGTGTGCGGGCCAGCTCGAGCTCGGTCGCGGTACCGCTGCTCGGGTCGACGGCGCCGTACACCCAGGCATCGCGGTGGTTCCCGAGCACCACCAGCTCGTCCGGGTGCTCCGTCCCACGGAGCCGCGCCTCGACCACCCAGATCGACCGGGTGCTGTCGTCCATCTTGACGTCGACGTGGACCGTCGTCGCGCCGGGTCCGACGCGATAGGTGAACGGCAAGGCGCCCTGCCAGGCCGGTGGGGCGACCGGGCCGCCGAGCGCCTCGAGCATCGGCGTGGCGTCGCGGGCGGAGAGTGGCACCGCGATCACCGACGGGACGGACAGCGCCTCGCTCGGCGCGATCCGGCGGGCGCCCTCGACCGACGCCCACCCGGGGGTCAGCGGATCACCGGCCGCCAGGAAGTCATAGGTGATCGAACCCCGCTGGATGTGGCTGGCCGGACCCCACGGCCCGTCCGGGAAGGTCAGCCCCTGGCGGTACCCGTCCTCCGCCGGATCGGAGTAGATCAACACCGCCTTGAGGCCGTACCGCTGGGCGGTCAACGCCTTGAAACCACGGTAGCTGTACGGGTTCGAATAGCGGACGATCGCGATCTTGCCCTGGAGGTCGATGCCCCGAGCCTGGAGCCAGTCGTAGTCGGCCGGGTTACCGCTGTTGGCGTAAACCAGTTGGCCGGTGACGTCACCGGAGGCCGACATCCCGAGGTAGGTGGGGCCCACCGGCGCCCACGAGTCGGGGTCCGCGGCGTAGCCGTCCTCCCGCAGGGTCGCCTCGAACTGCGTGGGGGCGGTCATCGTCACTCGGACATGCTCGGGCCACGGGAGGTAGACGTCGTAGCGATGGAGCCGGACCTCGTCCCAGCCGTAGGCCCGGAAGCGGTCGGCCATCCAGTCGGCCAGCGCCTGGTTCCGGACCGACCCGGCCGGATGCGGCTCGGCGGTCAGATAACGAAACGCCACTCCGGTGGAGTCGGCGTCGAGCATGCCGGCCAGCTGGGCCTCGACCCCGAGCTCGCGGGCCGCGGCCGCGGCGGAGAACCCTCCCACCGGCTCCGGCCGCTGCGCGGCGGCCGGCCCGGCACTGCCGGCCGCGGCGGCGAGCACCGCGGCCAGGATCCTCACCCACCCCATTGCGGAACCCGTTCCGGACCGGCAGACTCCGGCTGACATGAGAACTCCTCGATCGAGAGCAGGGGCACCGCGGCAACGGGCCCGCTCGAAGCTAACGCGCCGGGGCCGTCCGCGAGGAACGGTGGTGCTGGTCGCCGCCGTGCTCGCCGGGGGCTGTGGCGGGCCTGCGGCCGACCTCCTGCTGGTCGGCGGTCACGTCGTCACCCTCGATTCGACCGCGTCGGCCGCCACGACCATCGCCATTCGGAACGGCCGGATCGCCGCGGTGGGCGACAGCACACTGGTCGCGAGGTGGGAGGGGAACGGCACTCGGATGCTGGACCTCCACGGCGCCACGGTGGCGCCGGCGTTCGTCGACCATCACGTCCATCTGTTCGACGTGGGCTACACCCTGCTCAACGACGAGAGCCACGGCCGGCTCCTCCTCGACCTGACCGGCGTCACCTCGCTCGACGAGGTGCTCCGGATGGTACAGGCCCGGGCGGATTCGGTGCCGGCGGGCGGCTGGGTGCTCGGCGCGGGATGGAGCCAGGCCGCCTGGGGAACCCAGAGCCTCCCGGGCAACGACGTGCTGAACCGAGCCGCCCCCACGACCCCGGTGTACCTCGCCCGGATCGACGGCCACGCCGGCTGGGCCAATCGCGCCGCGCTGGAGCGGGCCGGCCTGTGGGCCGCGGCGCCCGACCCGCCCGGCGGCACCATCCCCCGAAGGCAGGACGGTACCCCGCTCGGCGTGTTGCTCGAGCGGGCCAACGAGCCCATGGTCGCGCTGGTCCCTCCGCCGGCCGACAGCGACGTGATCCACGCCTTCCAACTGGCCGCCGCGGCGCTGGCGGCTCGTGGGGTGGTCACGGTGTACGACGCCGGCGTGCTCCCGCCACCCGGGATCGTCGCGCTCGACGCCGACTTGCTCCACTACCTGGCGCTGCTCCGGCGGGCGGACTCCGCCGCCCCCCTGCCACTCGAGATCAATCTGATGATCCCGGCCCCGAGTGCGCTGGCCGACTCGGTGCTGGCCTGGCCGCCGGCCCGGCGGGTCATCTCACCGCGGATCCGGATCACCCACCTCAAGCTCTTCGCCGACGGTGCCCTCGGCAGCCGGGGCGCGGCGCTGACCCACCCGTACGCCGACGATCCGGGCACGAGCGGAGTGCCCCGAATGACGGCGGACGAGATCGCCGACCTGACCCGGCGGGCCCTCGACGCCGGACTGGGAGTCGCCACCCACGCCATCGGCGACGAGGCGGTGAAGCGGACGCTCGACGCCTACCAGCGGGTGCTCGCCGACCACCCCGGACTCAATCCCCGGCGGCTCCGGATCGAGCACTTCTCCTACGCCCGCGAACCCGACTTCGCCCGCGCGGTCAAGCTGGGGATCGTGCTCTCGATCCAGTCGAACTTCAATTCCGCGCCGACCGACCATCCCACCTTCGGAGCGATGCGGGTCGGGGCCGCCAACGACGACCGCGTGTACGCCTGGGACCGACTCCATCGAATGGGCGCCCCGTTGGCCGAGGGATCGGACTACTTCACCCGGCCGGGCGGCCCGCTGGCCGGCTTCCTGGCCACCCTCACCCTCAAGGGCACCGTCGGCGAGCGCCGCCCCGACTCCGAGGCGCGACGCCTGGCCTGGAGCATGAACGCCACCTACTTCCCGCCGGACGGAGCCCCGGTCGACCCCACCATCCGAGCCGGGGCTCCCGCGAACCTGGTCGTGCTGTCCGCCGACCCCTTCACCGTGCCCCGAACCGCCCTCCCGGAAATCCAGGTCCAGGCGACCATCGGAGGGGGAGCCGTCCGCTACGCCGCGCGCGCTTTTCCCCAGGTCACGACGCCCCCCTGAACAGGCGTGCGCGACCGTCTATCGTCGTGCTCATCGGTCCTTCAGCATTGCTTCACGAAGGAATGCATAGGCTCGACTCACTTTCTCCGTTCTTCGGAGCGAATTTCGCCCCTCGAGACGGAGCCACCTCGTCAGGAGGCTCCATGACATCCATTTCGCTGCTGTTAAGCCTGGGGGTGCTGTCGAGCCCCTCCACCGGCGACCCACTCACGACGGCCACGAACCGATACATCGCCGACTACGGTCGGGCCGCGGCGGCCCACGCCATGATCCCCAGCTTCTCCCGCCAAACCGGCCTGGCCTGTAACGCCTGTCACACGACCTTCCCCCAGCTCACGCCGTTTGGGCGGATGTTCAAGCTCAACGGGTACACCCTTACCGGCCTGCAGGTGATTCGCGCGGGAGACAGCGCCAAGACCAGCTTGAAACTGGATCTCGTGCCTCCGGTCTCGGCCATGCTACAGACGTCGATGACCAACGTGCGGACCGCCGTGCCCGGCGCGCAGAACTCGACGGTGCAGCTGCCCCAGGAGCTCAGCCTCTTCTTCGGCGAGGCCATCACCCCGAAGATCGGCACCTTCCTGCAGCTCACCTACGACCCGGAAGCCGGATCGATCGGGATGGATAACGCCGACATCCGGTTCGCCAGCCACCTCCATCTCGGCAGCCGGGTCGCCACCGTGGGATTCACCCTCAACAACAATCCCACGGTTGGCGATGTCTGGAACTCGGTGCCGGCCTGGGGCTACCCCTACGCCTCCTCGTCGGTCGCGCCGGCGCCGGGCGCCGGGACGCTGCTCGACGGCGGCCTGGAACAGCAGGTCGCCGGCCTCGGAGCCTACGCCCTGTTCGACAACCACCTCTATGGCGAGTTGACCCTCTACCGGTCGGCGTTCCAGGGCGGCCCGCAGCCACCCGATGGTTCCGCCGCCAACGCCATCAACGGCGTGACGCCGTACTGGCGCCTGTTCTACGAGACCCCGCTCGGCCAGGGCACCGCGATGGTGGGCTTCCTCGGGATGAACGCATCGCTCTACCCTGACGGGATCTCCGGGCTCCGAGACCGCTACACGGACCTGGGCTTCGACAGCCAGTACGAGCGTCCCCTCGGGACCGGGAATCTGAGCGCCCACGCGATCTACGTTCACGAATCGCGGCACTTGCCGGCCTCGTTGGCGGCCGGCGCCGTCGACCATCAGGACAACCATCTGAGCGTCGTCCGCTTCGACGCGTCCGCCTACAACGCGCGGCGAATGGGCCTGACCCTGGGGTACTTCCGCACCAGAGGCGGGGTCGACTCGACGGCCTATGCCCCCGGTGAGGTGGACGGTTACGCCGCCGGTAAGCCGAACAGTGACGGCCTCCTCGGCGAGGTGTCGTTCCTGCCGTGGCTCAACACCCGGTTTTCGCTGCAGTACGTGAAGTACCTTGCCTTCAACGGCGCGAAAACCAATTACGACGGCGCCGGCCGGAGCGCCGGGGACAACGACACCCTGTACCTCCTCGCCTGGCTGATGTTCTGACCATGCCAAGCACTCATCTCAGGCTCGCCGCCGCGATCGTCGCGACGGCGGCCCTCGGGTTCGCCCCGCCGGCCGAGGCTCAGCAGCCAACCGTCACCCCGGCCCTGGCGGACAGCGTCGCCGCGCTCAAGAAGCCGATCGACCATGGTCGCCAGATCTTCCATGGCGAGGGCACCTGCTTCGCCTGCCACGGCCAGCATATGGAGGGAGGCATCGCGCCCACCCTCCGGCCCCACAAGTGGAAGAACGGGGACGGCACGCTCGAGGCGATCATGAAGATCATCCAGACGGGCGTGCCCGGTACGGCCATGGTCTCCCATCCGGGCAACATCAACGAGGCCGAGCTGAAGGACGTCGCGACCTACGTGTGGGCGGTGAGTCGAGGCGCGATCAAACCCTAGCCACCCGCCGATCGGATCCGGGTCAGCCGATCTCGACGACCGCCTTGCCGACCAGCGAGCCCGATTCCTGGGCCTCGTGCAGGCGAGCGATGTCGTCGAGCGGCCCCCGGACGCCGATCTGGTGGCGGAGCACGCCCTTGGCCAGGCAGGCGGTGATGTCCGTCGCGGCCGCGTCGTGCGCCTCCCGCGACATCTCGTAGACCAGGACGAACCGCACGGTCAGATCCTTCATCACCAGCCGCCAGTATGGCAGGACCGGCTCCGGCACCGCGTCCGAGGAATAGGTCGCGATCACGCCGGTGGGCCGGAGCACCGACAGCGAAGTCTCCAGGTTCCGGCCGAACGCCACCTCGACCACCCGGTTCACCCCGGTTCCGGCGGTGAGGGCGTTGACCCGCTCGACGACGTTCTCGGTGCGGTAGTTGATGACCTCGTCCGCGCCCGAGGCGCGCGCCACGATCTCTTGCTCGGGCCGGCTCACGGTCGCGAGGACCGAGGCCGCGCCGCCCCACCGCGCGAACTGGACCGCGTAGGCACCGACCGCGCCCGCCCCACCGGTGACCAGGATGGTCTGACCATGCACCGGGCCGTCCGCGAACACCGCGCGATGCGCCGTCATCGCCGGGACGCCGAGGCAGGCGCCTTCGGCGAACGACACACCCTCCGGCAGGGGCACCGCTCGATGAGCCGCTACCGCGGTGTACTCCGCCGCGGTGCCGAAAGGGCTCCCCCGCTGCGCCTCGTAGACCCAGACCCGCTCCCCGACCCGGGCGTGGGACACGCCGGGGCCAACCGCCTCGATCACTCCCGCGCCATCCTGGTGGGGCACGATCCGGGGCCACGGCATGGCGAGGTTGCCACGCGCGCCAGCGCGCTGCTTGGTGTCGGAGGGATTGACCGCCGACGCGTGGAGACGGATCAGCACCTGTCCGGGGCCCGCCTCCGGCCGCTCGAGCTCGCCGACGGCGAGGACCTCGCGGGCCGGCCCCTTGCGATCGTACCACGCTGCGCGCATCGATCCGGCTCCGACTGAAGAAGCTCTATTCGTAACGCAGGGCCTCGATCGGGTCCAGTCGGGCCGCCCGCCGGGCCGGCCAGACCCCGAAGAAGAGCCCGACCACGCCGCTGAAAGCCACCGCGAGCGCGATGGCCGCCGGTGACACGACCGCGTTCCAGCCGCTCAGGCTCGAGATGAAGGCCGCCGCTCCGATGCCGGCCAGAATCCCGCAGAGCCCGCCCGCCAGACAGAGCGTCAGCGCCTCGACCAGGAACTGGAGCAGGACCTGACGGCGGGTCGCCCCGAGCGCCTTGCGGACGCCGATCTCCCGGGTCCGCTCGGTCACCGACACCAGCATGATGTTCATGATCCCGATTCCACCCACCAATAGGCTCACCGCGGCGATCCCGCCCAGCAGCCACGTCATCGTCTGGCTCGCCTCGGCCCGGGCGGTCAGAAAGGCCGATCGGTCCCGGATCCGGAAATCGTCGGGCTGGTCGGGCCGGAGCCGATGCTCCTTCCGGAGCACCTGCTCGATCTCGAGCAGCGCCGCTTCCATCGAATCGGGCTCCGCCAGCTGGACCGTGATCCCGCTCAAGCGGTCGCTTCCGAAGATCCGGTACTGACCGGTCCGGAAGGGGATGTAGACCGTCTCGTCGGGATCGTCGCGCCCCGGCTGGTCGCCCTTGGGCGCCAAGACGCCGACCACTTCGAAGGGAATCCCCCGGATCGCGATCTGACGGCCCACCAGCGACTCCGGATCCTTCACGTCCAACTCTTCGGGAATCTGGCTCCCCAAAACCGCGACCCGCCGCCGCGCCTGGTCGTCCGCGCCCCGAAAGCTCCGTCCGATCGCCACCCCGAAGCGATGGACCTCGAGAAAGGCGGGGTCGGTGGCCACAACGTCGACGTTCACGTTGGCGTTCTCGTACTTCACCTGGAGCCGGCTATCGAGCGTCGGGACCACCGCGGCCAGCCGGTGGGCGTCACGGGCCAGCGCCGCGGCGTCGTCGCTGGTGAGATTCACCCGCTCGGCCGTAGCCACGCCCCGGCGGTACGACTGGCCCGGCGAGATCGACAGGAGGTCGGTGCCGAGCGACTCCAGCTGCGCGTTGACGGCCGACTGGGCCCCGGTGCCGAGAGCCACCATCGTGATCACCGCCGCAACGCCGATCACTACCCCGAGGATGGTGAGCAGCGATCGGAGCTTGGCGGCCCGAATGGCCTCCACGGCCACCCGGAGCGTCTCGAGCAGACCCATCAGTCACCTCCCGACAGCGGACCACCGGCCCGGCGCCGCATCCAGTCGGCCCGGCGCTCCTGCTCCTCGATCAAGCCCGTCGTGGGCAGCACCGCGACCGTGTCTCCCTGCGTCAGCCCGGACTCGATCACGGTGTAGTCGAAGTCGGTGAGTCCGGCCTGGACCCGGACGGCCCGGTAGCGCCCGCTGTCGCGCACGAAGGCCACGTACTCGCCGCCCAGCACCGAGGAGCCCGTCTCGCCGTCGGCGCCGGTCACCGGCAGCCCTTCCTCCTCGCCGCTCGCGGCATCCAGCTCCCGGGCGACGGTGTCGGGCGAGAGCCCCAGGAACCGAGCCGCCGCCGGCACGTCGCTCCGGGGGCGGAGCGCGGCGTTGGGCACCGTCAGCGCATCCTGCACGTTGCCGATGTGCACCTCCACCTCCGCGTTCATCCCCGGTCGGAGCAGGGCGTCCCGATTGGCGATCCGGATCAAGACCGGGAAGTTGGTGACGTTCTGGTCGACCACCGCCTCGGCCCCGATCCGCAGCACGTCGCCCACGAACCGGCGGTTGGGATAGGCCGACACCTGAATGGTGACCGGCAGGCCGGGGTGGACCATGCCGATGTCGGTTTCATCCACCAGGGCCCGCACCTGCACCGTGTCGAGCGCGGCCATCCGGAGCAGCACCGCCCCGCCGCCCACGTCCCGGCTGGCCGAGGTGATCACCGACCCCACCTCGACCGCCCGGCCCAGCACCACCCCGTCGGACGGGGCCCGCACCTCGGTGTCCTCGTACGAGATCTTCGCGTCCTCGAGGGCCCGCCGCGCCCGGATCAGCGCCGCGTACGCCGTGGCGCGGGCCAGCCTGGCCTGCTCGAACTCGAGCTGAGTGATGGCCTGGGAGGCCCGGAGCTCCGTCGACCGCTCCAGCTGCGCGTCGGCGTTGTCCAGCTGCGCCCGCGCCACCAGCGAGTCGGCCTCGGCTTGCGCGACGGCGTTCCGGGGAATCCGGGGATCGACCCGGACCAGGAGCTCCCCCTTGCTGACTCGATCGCCCTCCTCGACGCTCACCTCCACGATTTCGCCGGAGGCCTTCGACTTGACCTCGATCGTCTTGACCGGCTCCACCACGCCGGCAGCGATCGCGCTCACCACCACGTCGCGACGACTGACCACCGCGAGGTGCGACGCTTGGACCGGCGACGTAGCGGCCCGCTCGCGGCAGGCGCCCGCGGCGACGAGGCTCAGCAGGATGACGATACGACGGTTGAGCACGGGCGACCCCCGGTGAGACACAGCACGACGGCGGAGGCGCCCCCGGGCCACCGTTTCAGGTCGGGGCCGCGGGACGCCCACCCTCGGATCCTAGACGGACGCGGCCTGGAAGTCCATCCGGCAGTGCGGGTTACGATCGCTCGGCCGAGGCGGGCACGGTCCCCGCCCCGGCGCATCCGGGGGGGCTCGACCCACCCCGGGTGGTGCGCCGGGGAATTTGCATCCATATTCGTATACACGCGTCCCGTCCCCGTCGGGCGGGCCTCTTTGGCTTCGACCTCCGGAGTTCCCATGCGTCTCTCCCGCTCCTGGCGGCTGGCGGCCCTCGGGCTGATCCTGCTCGCGCCGGCCTCTTCTCTTCTCGCCCAGCGCCAGCGCGCCGGCCAGCCGCTCGGTCCGGCGTTCGATCGGCTGATGGACTCGACCCTGGCCCTCTGGAAGGTGCCGGGTATCGCGATCGGGATCGTGAAAGGCGATCAGGTCATCATGCTCAAGGGCTACGGGGTGCGAAACCTGGAGTCCAAGGCCCCGGTCACCCCGGACACCAAGTTCGCGATCGGCTCGGTGACCAAGTCGTTCACGACCTCCGCGCTCGCGGCCGAGATCGGGCAGAAGAAGGTCACCTGGGACACCAAGACGCGCGACGTGCTCCCGGACTTTCGCCTCTACGACGACGTGGCGACCCGGGAAATGACCCTCCGCGACATGCTCTCGCACCGGTCCGGGTTGCCGAGGCACGACCTGATGTGGTACGGGTCGCCCCTGACCCGCCAGCAGATCTTCGACCGCCTTCGCTATCTCAAGCCCAGCCGCGAGTTCCGGAGCTACTGGCAGTACAACAACCTGATGTTCATGACCGCCGGCCTCGTGGCCGCCAAGCTGAACGGCACTTCGTGGGAGGAGACGGTCCGCCAGCTGATCTTCCAGCCGCTCGGGATGAACACGGCCGACTTCTCGGTTGACGACCTCCAGCGTTCCCCCGACTACGCGAGCCCCTACAACAAGACCCGGTCGGACTCCGTCTACCTGATGCCGTACCGGAACATCGACCAGATCGGACCCGCCGGCTCGATCGACGCCAACGCGCGGGAGATGATCAAGTACGTCACCATGCACCTCAACCGAGGGAAGTTCGACGGGAAGCAGATCATCCCGGCCGCAGCAGCCGACGAGATGCACGAGCAGCAGATGGTGATCTCGGGCGACCCGGCCGAGCGGGAGGGGTGGTACCAGGTCGCGGCACAGCAATACGGGCTGGCCTTCTTCATCGGGAACTACCGGGGGCACAAGGTGGTCCACCACGGCGGCAACATCGACGGATTTTCCGCCGAGGTGAACTTCCTGCCCCACGACTCGCTCGGAGTGGTGGTGCTGACCAACATGAACGGGACGCCCACCCGGGACTTCATCCCGTATCTGATCTACGACCGGCTCCTCGGTCTCTCGCCGATCGATTGGAACGCCCGTTACAAGACGGCCGAGGCGCACGGCCGGGCCCGCGCCGACTCGGCCCGCGCGAAGCGGCAGTCGGAGAGAAAGGAAGGCACCCAGCCGAGCCACCCGCTGGCGGACTACACCGGGACCTACACGCACCCCGCGTACGGGTCGGTGACGGTGAGCGTCCGGAACGGGGCCCTGGCGGTGAAGTTCAACAGCTTCGACCTCCAGCTCCAGCATTTCAACTACGACGTGTTCGAGGTCCCGACCGACGAGAACAAGCCGGCCCAGGGCGCCGGATGGCGAATTGAGTTCGGGATGAACCAGAAGGGCGACGTCGTGACGGTCGCCTTGCCGCTCGAGCCGGCCGTCGACCCAATCGTGTTCGAGCGCGAAGGAAGCGGGGCGAAGTAGGCTAGCGCCGCCACTCCCGGACCACGCGAGCGGTCCGAATGTAGTCGAGATGGGGGAACGACCGGGCGAGATAGGCGTTCCCCCGCACCCGGATCGAATCCTGGGACGGCCCCGGCTTCCGGTCGGTCCGGGTGCCCCCGTACTCGAAGGTGAGCGAATCGGCCGCGGCCATGCCGGACACCACCTCGCCGATCGGCGGGAAGCCGAACGTCGTGGTGGTGTCGAGCCGGACGTTGTCCACCAGGTTGAGGTAGAGCTGGACCGAGCGGGTGTCGGGCCCCCCGCGGGCATAGGCAACCCGGCCCCGCGTGTTCGAGACCCGGACCGGTTCGTCCGGAATACTCTTCCCTTCCCACGCCGCGTTCACGGCGGAATCGCCCGAGAGCCCGAATTGGGCCACGAACCCGCCCACTACCCGAAAGAACCGGGCCTGGTCGTAGTAGCGGTGCCGGGCCAGGAAGTAGAATCGATCGACGCCCAAGGGTGACCAGGCCCGGTGGGCCCGGACAAGGATCGAGCCGCGGCTGGTCTCGAATCGGACGTCGAAACTGTCCGGCGCCACCCGAGCCAGGTCGTCGGGTCGGGGCGCGAGCAGCGGGTTGGACCGGGCGCAGGCAGCCCCGATTGCCAGGGTCAGGGCCACGAAGAGGATCCGGTCGGGCAGGCGGGTCACGGCGGTCATTGGAGTCCGTAGAGCCGTTCGGCATTCTCCCGCATCACCATCCTCGCCAGCCGCTCGGCTTCGGCGCGATCGATCTCGCCGTCCCGGAGCATCCCCGTCAGGGCCATCGCCAGCCCCTTGCGCCCCATGGTCGAGCCGAGCCAGCCCCATTCCTCCCAGCCCTCCGTCGGCGTGTCCGGATAGGCGTCCGAGCCGTAGAGCACCTTGTCGGGAAAAAAGGTGAGCCATTCACGGAGGACGCTCGCGAGGATCGCCGGCGAGCTCACGTTGCCCAGAAACGAGAAATCGGCGTAGAAGTTGGGCTTGCCGAAGAGCGACAGGGTATGGCGGGGATAGGGCCAACCGCCGTGAACCAGGAGAAAATTGGTGCCCCGGAGCCCGGGATCGTTGAGGACCGGCTCCAACAGGAATGGATCGGCGCCCGCCGCTACGAAGTACCCGCCGGCCCCGTCGAAGGCGTGGATCTGAACCACGAGATGACGACGCCCGGCTTCGAGCGCGATCCGCCGAAAGAGAAAGTCCTGGAGCGCGGTGTAGTCGGCGAGCGAGGGCACGCCGCCGCCGACCGAGCGGGCGTAGATCGCGGCGGCCCTCGCCTCGGGCACGTCGGCGAACGCGATCGGCCGGAGATAGGCGATTTCATACTTGATCGCAACGGCGCCATCCCGGCGCCACGCGTCCAGGGTCGGAGTCACGACCCGGTCCAGATAGGTGGCCAGCGTGGCCGGCGGCGCCCGAAGCCCCCGAGCAGCCAGATAGCGGCGATTGTGCCGCAGCTCGCGGGGCACCAGGTCTTCTCGATCGGGGGTGACCCGCGCCAGAGCCGACGGATCGAACGGAAAGAGCAAGGGGTCGGCGAACGGCACCCACCGGAACCGCGGCGGCTCGAGTCCCGGGCCGACCGACAGTCGGTTGGCGAGCGCGACGCCGACGTGGAGCTGATCGAGCACCCAGGCCGCGTAACCCACGCCGTGCTCGCTCCGCGCCTGGGCCTTGAGCCGGAGCAACTCCTCCACGTGCGGCTCCGACCGGTCGGTGTACGGGTAGCCGAAGAGCTCTTGCCAAGCGGTCACGAACGCCGGATTGTCCGGCGTCAGCCGCACCGGAAACGAATAGGGCGGGAGGTTCCCGACCGGGAGGGCATCGTAGTCGCTATCGGCCGGCTGGCTCGGGGGCACCGGCAGTCCGGCGTGAGTGTGGTTGTCGACGGCCCGGATCTCGCGAATGTAGTGGTAGAGCGCGGAATCGATCGGGGTCTGGGCCCAGGCGGACCCCGGAGCCAGGGCCAGCGCGGCGGTCGCCAGCAGCACCGAGGCGAGCGGTCTCGACATATGGGTAGCTCCAACGGCGGAGTTGGGTGCGGAATGCCAGCGGGAAGATCGGGTCCGGGGGCCGCGGCGGCAAGGCGCCGGCGGGCGTTCACCAAGGCCCGGCTCGAAGCCGCTCCGGAGAGGCCGGAACGGGCTACCGGTCCACGCGCCGGGCGGCGAACCGGCCGCTCGGGCGAACGATCTCGAGGTCCCGCCAGGGCCCCGGGCCGCCATGGAAGAGCACCCGCACCAGGCCGTCTCCCGCGAAGAACGCGGTGGAGTCCGAATCGAAGCCGAGGGGCTCGGTGCCGAGCCGGGGCGCATCCAACACCAGCCGGCCGCCCGACACCGCGAGGGTCGCGACCAGCCCGGGCCGGATCTCGTAACGGCCTTCCGCCCGCCGGAGCACGGCCGAGCTCACCGCCCGCGCGACCGGCAGCGGGGCCCGGTCGCCCAGCCACGCCTGGCCGATTCGGACGGCGAGGATCTCGGAATCGGTCTCGCCCGCGTTGGCGAGCACCACGACGGTGAGCGTCTCCGCCGGAAACCGGACGATGGCCGTTCGAAAGCCAACCCACGAGCCGCCGTGGAGAATCAGCCGCTCCCCGAGCGCGGCGCCCACGAACCACCCGAAGCCGTAGCTGGTGGAGTCGCCGTCGGCCAGGGTGCCGGGGGTGAAGGCCAGCGCCTGCGTGGCCGGCCGGACCAGGGTCGGATGATCGAGCGTCCGGATCCACTGGACCAGATCGTGGAGCGGAGTGACGACGTTGTCTTCGCCGTAGATGGCGTTGAACGGCGTGTAGTCGATCTCCCGGAAGGTGCCGTCGGCGTGGGTGTAGCTCGACGCCCGGTTCGGAATCGAGGGGCGGCGTTCGTCGTAGAGCACCGTCTCCCGCATCCCGAGCGGCTCGAAGACGTTGTCGTGGAGAAACTCGGCGAACCGTTGACCCGAGACCCGCTCGACGATCTGGGCGAGCACCATGTAGCCCGAGTTGCTGTACGCGAACCGGGTGCCGGGCGCGAACTCCAGGGAATCGGTGTCGGCCAGCAATGCCAGCGCGTCGCGGGCGGTGGGCTCGAACCGGCTCGGCGGAGTGGTGACCGACCGGGGCCAATCCCGGTCCACAAGCCCCCGGTCCACGAACAGCTGCTCGTATTCGGGCAGGCCGCCCTGGTGATGGAGCAGCTGCCGCACGGTGATCCGGCCGGCCCGGCCGGTGAACTCGGGCAGGTACTTGGCGATGGGGTCGTCGTAGCCGAGCTCGGAGCGATCGGCCAGGATCATGACCGCCATGGCGGTGAACTGCTTCGAGACCGAGCCGAGCAGGAAGCGGGTGTGGGGCGTGATGGGCTCGGACCGCTGGACGTTGGCCAGCCCGTAGCCCCGCTCGAGCAGCACCGAGTCGCGCCGCACCACCAACACGCCGAAACCAGGGCGCGCGCCCGCGTACGGGGCGGCGATCGCATCGACCCGAGCGGCCGGGCTCTGGGCCGCGACCGGTCCGGCCCCGGCGCTGACCAGGGCGAGGCTGGCCGCGAGCGCGTCGAACGGGCGCCGGCTCATGCGGGCCCGACCGGCGCCAGCGCGGGGGGCACGGTCCGCTTCAGGCTGCTCCGCGCCATGAACGCGCTGATCGAGGTGAGAATCCCACCGAGGAGAAGCGCGGCGCCGGGGAAATAGATTGGCGCCCGCGGTCCGGTGAACCAGGCGAAGGTGTTGGTCATGAGCGGCGGTCCGACGATGGACGTGAGACTGATCAGACTGGTCAGCGCCCCTTGCAGCTCCCCCTGCTCGTTGGGTGGCACCTGGGTGGAGATGATCCCCTGGAGCGCCGGACCCGCGATCCCGCCCAGGCAGTAGACGATCGTGATCGCGAACACCATCCAGGTCTTGGTGGCGACGGCAAAGAGGAGCTGCCCCAGGCTGTAGAGACCCAGCCCCACGTAGACCGTCCGCGCCTGGCCCAGCCAGGGAATGATAGCGCGCACCAGCCCGCCCTGCACCACCCCGGCGACGAGCCCGATCACCGCCAGCGAAACGCCAACCATCCGCTCGTCCCACAGGAACTTCTCCATGGTGTAGTACGACCAGTTGCTCTGGACGGCATGCGCCGCGATCTGGAGGAGGACGAGCGACCAGACCATCCCGAGGATGACCGGATGCCGCCGGATCGTCCCCAAGGCCCCGATCGGATTGGCGCGGCGCCACTCGAACGGACGCCGGTGCTCGGGCTTGAGCGACTCGGGCAGCACGAAGTAGCCGTAGAGCCAGTTGACCAGGGTCAGCACCGCCGCCGCGATGAAGGGCACCCGGGCCCCGTACGCCCCGAGCACGCCGCCGATCAGCGGGCCAAGAATGAAGCCCACTCCGAACGCCGCGCCGATCAGGCCGAAGTTCTGGGCCCGCCGCTCCGGTGGCGAGACGTCGGCGATGTAGGCCGCCCCGGTGGTGAAGCTGGCACCCATGACCCCGGCGATCACCCGGCTCAGGAAGAGCCACCAGATCGTCGGGGCAACCGCCATGAATACGTAGTCGAGCCCGAACCCGAAGAGCGACGCGAGCACGATCGGGCGCCGCCCGAACCGGTCGCTCAGCCCGCCAACGATCGGGGCGCAGGCGAACTGCATCGCCGCGTAGGAGAACGTCATCCACCCGCCCCATCGCGCGGCGTCGCTCATCGTTCCACCGGTCAGATGGGTGATGAGCTTGGGCATGACGGGGATGATGATGCCCAGGCCGATGACGTCGATCAGCAACGTCACCAGGATGAAGCCAAGGGCGGGTTCGCGCTTGGATGCCATTGATCGAGGCGTTGGGCCGGGTCGGGAGTCCACCAACCTAGCCGGTCGCGAGCCCGACGGCTACGCGCCTCGGGTCCCGGCTCAGCGGCCGGGCGTCAGGTACTCCCGCCAGTAGGCCTCGAGTTGGGCAAGCTGGCCGGCCGGCAGGCCTTCCTCGACTCGGCGGCGGCAGCTGGCCGCGTCGGCCGAGCGACCGGCCGCCAGATACTCCCGAGCCGCCTCGAGCCAAGCCCGCCGGGCGACGTCCAGATTGCCGAAGGGATCGACGTAGGAGTCGATCCGGTTCCGGTCCTTCACGCCGTCCCACGTGAAGCGAAGGCGCTCGGGAGCCTCCCGGCCGATCGCCGCGTATCGAAGCGCCGCCTCGATCGGGGAGATCCGGTTTTCCAGTCGCTCCCAGCGGGTCTCGAGGAGCCGGGTCTCGGGCGTGGACGGGCCGGCCTCGATCGACGCCATCACCCGGGCGAGCCAGGCGCGATCGAAGCCGCCATCCGTGCTCTGAAGCCCGAGCAGGTTGAAGGTGGCGATCGCGAGGCGATCGGCGGCGGTCGTCCGGGCACCCACCGCCGCCGAATCCGGAGCGCCGATGCTGGAGGGCTGGACGATCGCAAGGGTCGAGTCGGCCGCGAGGATCCGCTCCAGCTCGTCCTTGTGCATCGACCCGATCACCACCAGCAGGGTTCCCCCGCCCAGGCGGCGGGCGGCGTGCTGGATCCGCCGGGCCTGCATGAAGGTCCGATAGAGGAACAGCCGGCGGGCCAGGTCGCGCGGCGCCGGCGGCGCCGCTTGCTGGTACCAGGCCCGGTTCCGAGCCCGATCCGCCTCGCCGTCGGCGAAGAAGAGGTCGAGATGGCGGGTGCCGCTATCGGAAAAGACCAGAAACCCCTGGAAGCCCGACCGCGGCCGGGTCACCGGCGGGCGGTCGAGATCGATCCCCCAACCCAGGAGCTGATCGTCGAGGGGCGGCATCCAGTCCACCGGAAAGACCGGGAGGTGATGCGCCCGGGCATAGGGCAGCACGATCGATTGGATTTCATAGGTGAACTCGTACTGGTCGCCGCGGGCGAATTGCTCGGGCGGGCGCTCCACCGTCACGCCGTCCGGGCGGAGCCGGTCGAAGAAGGCCCGGAACACGGCCGGCTGGTACGACTCTGCCACCAGCTGGGCCGAGTGCGACACCCCCAGAATGACCACCCTGGTCCGGGGGGCGGGTGCCTGGCCCCGGACCGGCCCGGCGAGCGCGGCCGCGATCAAAGGCACGACCGCCGAACGCGATATATTCATCCATCTCTCCTTTTGCCCGGATCTTAACCATGGCCGCCCGACCGCGTAGCCGCCGTGAATTCGTGTCCGACGTCTCCCGTCTCGCCGCCGGTGCCCTGATCGTCCCCCGCCACGTCCTCGGCCGCGGCTACCGCGCCCCGAGCGACCGCCTCAACGTGGCGATCATCGGTGCCGGCGGGATGGGGATGCACAACGCCGAGCAGCTGCTGAGCGAGAACATCGTGGCCCTCTGTGACGTCGACTTCGGCTACGTCGACCGCTCGCTGGCCTCCCAACTCAAGCCCGCCAACGGCAAGCCCGGCCCCAACGCCGCGGCGCTCGGCGACGCCTACCGGCGGGCCACCCGCTACGCCGATTTCCGGGAGCTGTTCGCCCGGCAGCGAGATCTCGACGCCGTCCTGATCGCCACCCCGGACCACCTCCATGCCGTGATCGCCAAGGCGGCGATGGAGGCCGGCAAGCACGTCTACTGCCAGAAGCCCTTGACCCATTCGGTCCACGAGGCTCGGGTCCTGGCCGACACCGCGCAGCGAACCGGCGTGGTGACCCAGATGGGCAACCAAGGGCACTCGAGCGACGATGCCCGGCTCATCAACGAGTGGATCGCCGCCGGCGTGATCGGCCCGGTGCGGGAGGTTCACGTCTGGACCAACCGGCCGATCTGGCCCCAGGGCATTCCCCGCCCCGCGCCCGCGCCCGCCGACTTCCCCGGCATCGACAAGCTGGACTGGTGGGGCCAATGGGCCATGAACGCCATCGTCGGCGGCGCGCTCGCCGGGGACTTCCCGATCCCGTCGACGCTCAATTGGCCGCTCTACCTCGGGCCGGTACCGACGGACATCGCCTACCACCCGATCTACCACCCCTTCCGGTGGCGCGGGTGGCTGGACTTCGGCGTGAGCGCCCTGGGCGACATGGGCGCCCACTTGGTCGACCACCCGTTCTGGGCTTTGGACCTGGGCCTCCCGGTCAGCGTCGAGGCGACCTCCACGCCGTGGGGCGGCACCGAGCATGATCCGGTTTCCTACCCGCTCGCCATGACGGCGCACTACGAGTTTCCCGCCCGAGGCTCCGCTCCACCGGTCAGCCTGACCTGGTACGATGGAGGTTTGATGCCTCAGAGGCCGGCGGCGTTGCCCGACGGGGTCGCGATGAGCCGCGAGGGGGGGGTCCTCTTCGTCGGCGACGACGGGGTGCTGATCCACGAGACGTACGGGGCCAACCCCCGCGTGTATCCGGAGCGCTTGATGGACGCCACCCGCGCGGTGCCCAAGACCATGCCGCGGATCGCTACCTCGCACGAGCTGAACTGGGCCAACGCCTGCCGGAGCCAGGGGGCCCCGACCTCGCCCTTCTCGTACGCCGCGCGGCTCACCGAGGTGATGCTGCTCGGCATCGTGGCACTCCGCGCCGGCCAGGGCGTCAAGCTGCTCTACGACGGGCCCGCCATGCGGATCACCAATGTTCCCGAAGCCAACCGATATCTGACCCGCGACTACCGCGCGGGATGGAGCGTCTGATCATGCCACGCACCTCCGGGATCGCCGTCGCGATCCTGTTCGCCGCCGCCCCCGCTCTCCTCGCGCAGAGCGCCCAGAATGCCCTCACGCCGGCCGAGAAAGCGGCCGGCTGGCAGCTGCTCTTCGACGGCCGGTCCACGGCCGGCTGGCACGGTTACGGACACAAGCCGATGCCGGCCGGCTGGAAGATCGTCGACGGGGCCCTGACCCGGGAGGCGCCGGGCGGCGACATCGTCACCGACCGGACCTTCCGGAACTTCGAGCTCCGGCTCGACTGGAAGATCGCGCCGGGCGGGAACAGCGGGATCATGTATCGGGGCGTCGAGGCAGCCGACCCCGAGGCCCGGGCCCTCTATTTCAGCGCGCCGGAGATGCAGGTGCTCGACGACGCCCGCCACCCCGACGGCAAGTCGCCGCTCACCTCGGCCGGATCCGACTACGGTCTCTACCCCGCCCCCCGGGGCGTGGTCCATCCGGCCGGCCAGTGGAACACGGTCTGGATCGAGGTCCGGGGCGACCAGGTGGAGCACTGGCTCAACGGCCGGCTGATGGTGTCGTACCAGCTCAAGAGCCCCGATTGGACCGCCCGGGTCGCCCGGTCCAAGTTCCACGAGTGGCCGGAGTACGGCCAGGCCGCCGAGGGGGTGATCGGCCTCCAGGACCACGGCGATCGGGTGGCGTACCGAAACATCAGGATCCGCCCTCTTCCCTGACGAGATCGCCTAACGAACGGCCGCCCGCCGGCATAGAGCGGGTCGGCCGCTGGTGGCGGAATTCGAGGTGGAGGGATTCGAGGTCGAGGGGTGGCCGTTCCCGAAGCGACGGCGGCCGCGCCCGCGGCCTCAGGCGTCAGGCCCGATCGAGCTCCAGCGCCAGGGCGGCGCAGCTCCGGTCGACGCCCAGGGCGAGCAGGGCCTGGTGGAGGCGCCGTTGAATCGACTCGAGCCGCCGGTAGAGCGGCTTCTGCTCCAAGTGGAGCGCCCGGGCCACGTCGGCGATCGAACGGCCTTCCCAGTATCGCATCTGGAGAATCCGGCGCTCCTCGAGCGGCAGCGCGCCGATCACGGTCCGCATCGCCTCCAGCGCCCGGGCCCGGGCCCGCTCGGCCTCTTCGCGATCGATCCGGTCGTCGGCCGTCTCCGCCGCCACCGCGAGCGGGAGCGCCCCCGGTCCGACCTCGCGACGGCGGACCCGGCGGGGCAGCGAGCGAGCCAACCGCCGGAGCTCGGCCTCGGGTCCGCGCCGGGCTTCTGCCAGGAGCCGGGCAGCCTGCTCCTCGCCGATCCCGTCGCGATTGATCAGCCGGTCCAGCTCGATGCCTAACGGTCCGAGGCGGCGGGCCGCCGCCGACGGGCGCCAGCGGCCCCACTGCGCGTTCCGATAATCCCGGAACAGGTTGCAGATCACCGCCATCAGGTAGGTGGCGAGCGCGCTCCGACCGTGAAACCGCCGGAGGATGGCGCAGTCGTCGTCGAGCAGCCGGACGACGCTCCAGGAGGCGAAGTCTTCCGCGTCGGCGGGCTCGAGGTCGTAACGACGAGCCAGGACGCCGATGATTCGCCGAATGGCGGGAAGAGCGGCCAGAAAGAGCCGGTGAGAGTCGTGCTGACCCGGGCCCAGGCCGCGCGAGAGAGGAGACATGGCGCTCTGAGGCTGAGTTCTGAATCCGGTGAAGCAGCGCACCCGTCCCGTGAGTCGCCACCATCGCGACCGCCAGAGATGCGCCCCGGCTGAGAGTATACGCCCGAACCCGCCGGAAGGCGACCGCCCCGGCTCAGCGGCCGGCCAGCTGCGCAATCAGCTCGGCGTTGGAGCGGCTCCGCTTGAGATCGACGAGCAGGTCGTTCATCGCCGCCAGCGGGGTCTGCCTGCCGATCCGCTGCCGGATCTGCCGAGCCACGCCAAGGGCCTCCTCCGAGAGCAACAGCTCCTCGCGGCGGGTGCCGCTCGCGACGATGTCGATGGCCGGGAACACCCGGCGATCGGCCAGATCGCGGCTCAGCACCAGCTCGCTGTTGCCGGTGCCCTTGAACTCCTCGAAGATCAGCTGATCCATCCGGCTGCCAGTATCGATCAGCGCCGTGGCGATGATGGTGAGCGAGCCGCCTCCCTGCCCGGCATCGACCTTTCGGGCGCTGCCGAGAAAGCGCTTGGGGCGCTCGAGGGACTGGGCGTCGAGCCCGCCCGAGAGGGTGCGGCCGGTGCCCTTCACGACCGCGTTGTAGGCCCGAGCCAGGCGGGTGATCGAGTCGACGATCAAGACCACGTCCTCGCCCAGCTCGACCCGGCGCCGGGCCCGCTCGAGCAGCAGCTCGGCACAGGCCACGTGACGGGCGGGCGGGTGATCGAAGCTCGAAGCCACCACCTCCCCGAAGCCGGCGGCCTCCATCTCGAAGACCTCCTCCGGCCGCTCGTCGACCAGCAGGATGAATACGGTCGCGGTGGGATTGTTGGTGAGGATGCCCTCGGCGATCGCTTGGAGAACCATCGTCTTGCCCGCCTTGGCGGGAGCCACCACCAGAGCTCGCTGCCCCTTGCCGAGCGGACAGAGCAGATCGATGACCCGGGTGGTGTAGTCCGGCTGGCCCCGACGGATCAGGGGGCACTCGAGGCGGAGCTGCTCGTTCGGGTGCACGGCCCCGAGCCGGTCCCACTGGCGGCGCTCGCCCAGCTCCTCCGGCTTGCGGCCGTTGATCGAGACGACCCGCACCAGCGCCGGTCCGCCGCCGCCCCGCGAGCCCTCGCCGCGACCGCCGCTCCGATCACCGCCCCGCCGACGGCGGTTCCGCCCCCGGCCGCGCCGGCTTCGGCCCTGCCCTCGCTCGCCGTCCGCCTCGGCCGCCGGCCCCGGCTCGGGAACGGCACTGCCGTCCCCGAGCTCGCCGACGATCTCGTCGCCGGACCGGAGACCGAGCGCGCGGATGACGCGGTCGTCGACCCGGAGGTCGCCCGCCTCGGGCGCGTAGCCGGCTTCCCGCCGGCGGAGGTGACCGACACCGCGGTCCGTGAGCTCCAGAATTCCGTTGATCACTCGTCGAATTCGCTCGAGAAGGCTGGAACCTAGCACCGCCCGGGCCCTCGGGGCGAGCGCGACCCCTGGGCCCGGCTGGGCCGGCCCCCGACGGACCGGCCCGCACCCCGTCTGCCTAACGGCGAGCCACGAGGAAGCCCTGGATCTTCTCGAAGGCGGTCAGCGGCACGATCCGCCGGGCCACCAGCTCGAGCTCGGTCCGATACGGTCGGCCGGCGATGATCCGATCGGCGTACCGCATCCCGATCCCCGGCACCGCCAGCAACCGATCCCGCGACGCCCGGTTGAGATCCAGCGTGCCCGGCGGCAACGGCACCACCGGCCCCGCCTCCGCTCCCGCCGCCGCCGGCCGGGTCACGTAGAGGCGGCTCTTGATGGCCAGGTAGACGGAGACCGGGATCACGTCGCGCGAGACCAGCTCGCTTCGGGCCACGAACGGCCGAGCCTCCACGATCTTGTGTGCGTAGAGGCGTCCGATCCCGGGAAAGGCCAACAGTTCGTCGACCGTGGCCCGGTTGAGATCGATCGTCGGGCTGCTGGCCGGGCCCCCGCCCACCATCAGCCCGGACAACACCATCAAAGTAAGTCCGTTCACTCCATCCTCCCGTCGGCTGGCGTTGCATTCGGTAACATCTCTTCTTGTCCCGACGCCGAGCCCGCCCGCCTGGTTTCAGCCGGCCGGGCCGGCCGACGACGGCTCTCCTCGGCGCGGCCGGTCCCGACCGTGGCGATGCGGTCGCCTTGGGGGCGACATTGCGTCCATGCTCACCCGTGATCCCCGCGTGCGCGCCTGGCTCCTCGCCGGCGTTCTGCTCTCCTTCTTCGTGGTGGGCGGGTTGGGGCGCCTGGCCCTGGGCGGGGCGCTCACGGCCTGGGACGAGCGAATCCTCGAGCGCGTAGCCGGGCTCCGAACGGACACGCTCACGGGCTGGATGGGAGTCCTGAGCGCGATCGGGGCGGGGGCCATCGCGATCCCGAGCGGGCTGCTGGTCGCCTGGCTGCTCCGCCGCCGCGGCGACCGGATCGCGTCGCGCTGCTACCTGGTGACCGTACTCTCCGGCTGGGCGCTCAACCTGCTCCTCAAACAGGCCTTCGGACGTCCGCGGCCGGCGGTCCTGCCTCATCTCGACAGCGCCGGGGGCTACTCCTATCCCTCCGGCCACGCGATGTTGGCGCCCCTGGTGTTCGGACTCGGGGCGCTGCTCCTGGCCCGGCCGGGCCCGCGCTGGGTCGCGGCTCTGGCCACGGGCGCCGGCCTCGCGCTGGCGCTAGCCATCGCGATCTCGCGAGTGTACCTGGCCGTGCACTATCCGAGCGACGTGATCGGAGCGCTGCTGGCGGGAACCGGCTGGGCGGCCCTGGGAATCGCGGTCTACAGCCCCCTCGACCCCAAGCCCGGCCACCGCCGGCCGAGACCCTCCGAAACCGAGCCGATGGTCGCGCCCGGCGACTGACCCCGGCCCCGCGACGGCCCGCGCCCGCTCTGGCATCCTCACCATCCGCGCTATTTTCAGGGATCGACCAATTCATCCGGTGGACCGGTTCGACGCCCCGGCGCCGTGCCCCCCGCCGATCAACCCCGACGACGACCCTTTCCTGGAGCGCCGCCATGCCCCGTCCCGGTTCGACGTTGCTCACTCTCGCCCTGACCGCGACCACCCTGGCGTCCTGCAAGACGGAGGGGGCCAAGACCGGGGAGGCGTCGGCCGCCGCCGTGGCCGCGCCCGACGTGCAGACCCGGGAGCTCGACTACCAAGTCGGCAACACCCGACTGCACGGCTTCGTGGCCTGGGACGCGAACGCTCCGGGCAAGCGCCCCGGGGTGTTGGTCGTTCACGAGTGGTGGGGATTGAACGACCACGCCCGACACCAGGCCCGCCGGCTGGCCGAGGCCGGCTACGTCGGGTTCGCCCTCGACATGTACGGCGACGGCAAGGTCACGGTTCACCCGGACAGCGCCCAGGCTTTCGCGCAGGAAGCGACCAAGGACCCGGCCGTGGTGGCCGCCCGGTTCAACGCCGCGCTCGATCAGCTCAAGCGGGACCCGCACGTGGATTCGACCAGGGTCGCCGCCATCGGCTACTGCTTCGGCGGCGCCGTGGTGCTCGGGATGGCCCGGGCCGGCGCCGACCTCGCGGCCGTCGCCACGTTTCACGGAGCCCTGGCCGGCCTCGGCCCGGTCGACTCAGGGGCGGTCAAGGCGCGGATTCTGGTGCAGACCGGTGGGGCCGATCCGTTCGTGCCGGCCGAGCAGGTGGAGAGCTTCCGGAAGGAGATGGAGGCCGCGGGCGCCGACGTGCAGGTCATCACCTACCCCGGCGTCAAGCACAGCTTCACCAACCCGCACGCCGACAGCGTCGGCATGTCGCAGCTCGGGTACGACGCCCAGGCGGACCAGCAGTCCTGGGCGGCGATGCTCAAGCTGTTCCAGCAGGTGTTTCCGGAGTAGACGCTACCGGGCGAAGGCCGTGAACGTCACGTCGGCCAGCCCGTCGACGTGGGCCGTGATCTTGAAGGTCCCGGCCGTGGCCGGAAGGGTGAGCACCGTCTGCGCCTGGCCGGTCGAGTCGGTCGGCGTGGCGGTGGCGCTCAGCGTTCCCGCCGCGGTGGTCCAGGTCACCGCCACGTCCTGCAAGTTGTTCGCGTCGGCATCCTTCACGTCCACCACGAACGGATAGCTCAGGGTCGTGCCGGGCGGCGCGACCTGTCCGTCGCCGGCCAGCTTCCGGAGCCCAGCGGCCGGACCTGGCAGGATCGTGAACACGAACACGGCCTTCGTCGTCGACGTCGGGGCGGAGGCCCGGATGGTATCGACCCCAGCCCGGGACGACGCGGTGAAGGTCGAGGTCGTCCGCCCGTCGGCATCGGTCGCCACCGGGGTGGAGAAGCTCCCGCCGATGCCGGGCACGAAGCCGACCGTCACGCCGGCCACCGGCCCGCCGGTGCCATCGGTCACCCTCACCACCAACGGTTCGGCGGCCGGCTCATGCACCACGACGGACTGACCGTCGCCGGAGACGACCTCGACGACGTTCGGCGGATCCGTCGTGGGATTCGTGGTGGAGCTCGACTTGCACCCGGACGCCGCCACCAGCAGCGCCACTCCCAGACCGATCGAAGAACGTGGCATGGCCCTCGAAATCTCGACATTCATGCGTTGACGATACCAAACCGGACCGCGAAATGCCTGTCCCGGCCCCCACCACCCGGGTGGTCGGCCGTGGTTCGGCCCCCCAATCTATCGCAGTGCGCCGCCGCCGGTTGTCCCCCCGACCGATCCGGCCGCGCCCACCGGCCTCAACCTTGCATTTCACCTCGCGATTCGCGGCGCGTGCCAGCCGTCTTTCCGGACACTGCCGACTCTTGCGCGGGGGACAGCATCGATGGCGTCTTTCCTCAAGAACCTTCGCCGCGATCCCGCGCGCGACCTCGCCCGCCTCGACGAGATGTCGGCCAAGCTCGAGTCCCGCCGCGGCAACCTCGAGCTCCTCGTCCAGCACGCCGACCGATCGATCCAACAGCTCGAGCAGCTCGACGCCATGGCGGCCCGCCTCTCCGCGGCCGAGACCAGGCTCGAGGTGGTGACCGAGCTGGCCGGCCGGCTCGACGAATCCCGCGCCGCCACTGATCGACTCGCCGAGCAGGTCGCCACCCTGACCGAGTCGCTCGACCGGGCCCTGGCCCTCAAGACCGACCTCGACGGGTTTCTGGCACTGGAGAGCCCCTTCCGCGCCCTGCAGGGCGAGGCCCTGACCCTGACCGAGCAGCTGGAGCGCCACCAAGCCGACCTCGCAACGCTCCGGACCCAGCACGAAACCACCGTCGGACAGCACCAGGCGGCGACCGCGCAGCTCGAGTCGTTCCACGCCGACTGGACCCGGGCCACCCGCCGGGTGGCCGAGCTCGACAACCGGCTCTCCGGCCTGGAGCAACTCTCCATGGACCTCGGCCCCACCGCCGAGGCCATCGCGCAAACGAAGCGACAGCTCGGCGCCGCGCGCGCCGCGGCCGACCAGCTGGGCCAGAAGGTCGCGGTGCTCGAACAGCAGCGGGACGGGATCGATCGGGCCGTCGTGACGCTCGACCGGCTGACCACGATGATGGCGCAGGCGGAGGCCGGCATCGAGCGGCAAACCGCGCTGGCCCGCCAGGTCGCGGAGCTCGGCGCCGCGGTCGACGCGGCCGGCACCCGGCAGGTCGACCAGGCCGCCCGGGCCGACGCCAGCCGGACCCGCCTCGAGACCATCGAGAAGGGACAGTCGGACGCGGGCCGCCGACTGCACGAGATCGACGCCCAACTGAGCCGTCAAGCCGAGCTGCTGGCAAGTGAGCGGCGGAGTGTCGAACAGGTGACCGACCGGACGGCCGCCCTTCGCAGCGCCGTGAGCGACACCGACGCCCGCCTGGCCGAGACCGCCGAGCGGCTGGAGACCCTCGCGCCCTCGGCGGCGGAGGCCGAGGCCGTTGCGGCCCAGGTCTCGAAGGTGGCGGCCGACCTGGCCCAAGTCTCCGAGCTGGCAAGCCGTGCCAAGGCCGGCTGGGACGACGCCAACCGCCTCCAGGCCACCCTCGACGGGTTGAGCCAGCAGATGGCCCAGATCGACGCAGCCCGGCCGACCCTCGACGACGCCGTGCGCGATCTCGCCGCCGTCGCCGGCGGGCGAGACGCCATCCGCCAGGCGTTGGACGAGATCCAGGACGGTCGCGCCTCGCTCGACCGGACCCGGGACGACCTGGCGACCGTGGAAACGCGGGTCGACGAGCTGCTGCCCCGCCTCGAGACGGTGGCGCGGATGGAGGCCGAGCTCGACACCCTCGCTGCCGACGCCCGAGCGCTCGAACAACGGGTCAAGGCCGCCGACGGCGCGACGAGCGCCGTGGAACGACGGACCGGCGGCCTCGAAGCGCTCGCCGATCGGATCGAGCGGCTCGGTCGCGACGTGGCCGGCCGGGAAGAGGCGCTCCGGCAGGCCGCCGAGCACCTGGACCGGGCCACCACCCTCCGGGCCGAGGCGTCCGACGTGGCCGAGACGCTGGCGCAGCGAACCCGCGAGGTCCAGGATCAGCTGGCCCGGGCGGACGAGCGGGTCGGCACCCTCGACGGGCGCACTCGGGAGCTCGATCTCAAGATCGCCGGCCTGGGAACCATCCAGGACCGGATCACCGGCTTCGAAGCCCGTCTGGTGGAATGGCGGGGCCTGGAACAGCAGCTGGCCCGCGCCATGGAGAGCGCGGTCGCCCGGCGGGCCGGGATCGCCAGCCTGGAAGCGGAGATTCGAGGACTTCACGGACTCTCGGAACAGGTGCTCGTCAACGTGCGAGCCTTGACTCAGGCCGAGCCGGAGCTCGCCCAGGCCCGGGCCGAGCTCGATCGACTCCTGGCTCGGGTGCAGGAAGCCGACACGCTGGGGGGCACGCTCGACGCCCGGCAACGCCAGCTGGCGGCGGCCGAAGAGCGGCTGGCCTACGCCGATGCCTTGCTCGGCGACCTGCGGGCGGCGTTGGAGACGTTGGTGGCGCAGAAGGCCGAGGTCGACCACCTCTTCGACAAGGCGGCGGCCCTCCCGCTCGAGTCCCGGCGGATCGAAACCCTGATCGAGCTGCTCCGGGAGGAGCGCCGGCTATCGGACCGGGTGCGGGGCGCGCTGGCCGATCTGCGGCGACCGAACGGCCACGGCGATGCGGCGAACGTCGCCCTGCCCCCGGCCATCGGCACCATCATGCCCGATCCGACGGGCGCCGCGGACTAGGCTGGACGGAGCTGCGCGTTGGCGGCCTGGCGGGCCAGCCACGTCTTGGCTTGGAGCAGGGCTTGGTCGCCGTGGACGCCGTCGGAGAAGAACTTCGAACGACCCCGGAACCGGGCCTGCCACCCGTGGGTCGAAGCGGAGTCGATCCGGACAACGCAGCCCGACGAGGGCTTGCGGGTCGGACCCAGGAAGGGAGACGCCACCCGGTCGACGTGGGTGTAGGTCTTGCCGATCAGCGCGTCCTTGAGTGCGCGATAGGTCACCCCGTTCGCCCGCGCGATCCGCGCGACCGGGTAGTACCCCATCTCATGCGCCGAGCGGCGCACGTGCGCGACGAACTCTTCGTCGAGCTTGGCGGAGCCGTGGCGGGAGCCGCGGCGAGGGGGAACCTTGATGCCGGTCATTTCCCTTGGTCGATTTGAGTCCACGTTTGTGTGCATATTCGTATACAGACGATAAAGTAATACAATTTCTGGGGACGGGCGAGGGAGCGGAGGGACCGCAGGGACAGGGCGCCAACGGCCCGGGTAGAGGTCAACCACCCCGCGGGGAGAAGGGCTCGCGGCGGCCTTCGTCCAGCGCCCGGTCGTACCCATAGAGGTCCGGAGAACCGCAGAGCGAGGCGGGTCAGCCCCGCCCTATCCCCCCCGGATGCTAGCCGTGACTGAAGTCGCGCCGGGCGGCGACGGCCGTGAGCCGAAAGGCCGCGAGGTTCACCTCGATGTAGCGCGAGGGCAACACTCGAGCGTCGATAGGCCGAATCCCTCGCTCAAGCTGGTCGCGGAGCGCCAGCGGATCCGGCGCGGTCAGGAGGCCGTCGACCAGGGTGCCCCGGTCCGCGATCGGCCCGGCAACCCGGCAGCCGGACTTCCGTCCCCACCGCCAGCCGTCTGTCGGGCCTGGCCCCGCGAATCCGCTTTACCTCTTAGACCAGACCGCACCCCCGGAGGTAGCTCCCATGTCGATGCGTCAGCGTGGCCGGGTAGTTTCCACGGCCTGTCTCGTGGTGTTCGCCGCCTGCGGCAGCCAGGACCAGCAGCCGCTCGGTCCCACCCCGGATTTCAATCGGGCCTCTCGCCCGGCGGCCGATCCGCTGGTCGCCGTCGTGCGGCAGTTGGCCGTACAGCGGGGCATTGGACCCATGCCCCGGACACCCCGCGTCCGGCGCAGCCTGGTGCAGCTCGGGCAGGCGCTGGCCTTCGACAAGATCCTGAGCGGCAACCGGGACATCTCGTGCATGACGTGTCACCTGCCGGCCTACGCTCTGGGTGACGCCCGGAGCCTCGCGATCGGCCAGGGCGGCCTGGGCCTCGGTCCCTCCCGAACTCATCCGGCCGGAGCCTTCATCCCCCGAAATGCCCCGTCGCTCTTCAACCTCACGGCCCTGCAGTCGCTCTTCTGGGATGGCCGGGTCGAGCAGGACCCGCACGGACACCTCCAGACCCCGATCGGCAACGCGATCACGCCCGCCATGGAGCGAGTGCTCCAATACGGCCCCGCCTCAGCCCTGGGCCTCTTTCCGGTGCTGTCGCGGTCGGAGATGCGGGGCGACGGCGGCAACGAGCTCGCGGCCGTACCCGACAGCGATCCCCAGGCGGTCTGGCAACGACTGATGGATCGCCTGGGACGGGTCACCGACCTACCGGCGACTCTTCGAAGCCGCCTACCCCGGCACGCCGTTCCGGAAGATGACCTTCGCCCACGCGTCGAACGCCATCGCCGGCTTCTTGATCGACGAGTTCACGTTCACCGACACGCCCTGGGATCGCTTCCTGGCCGGGGACGATCGCGCCCTCACCAACGATCAGCTGGCCGGCGCCCAGACCTTCCTCTCGATCAAGTGCTCGATCTGCCACAACGGCCCGGCGTTCACCGACAACCAGTTCCACAACGTGGCGCTGGCCCAGTTCGGTCCGGGAGAGGGCGACGGCAGCAACGGCCGCGACGACTTCGGTCGAATGCGGGTCACCGGACGAACCAGCGACCGCTACCTGTTCCGGACCACCCCGCTCCGAAACGTGGAGCTGACCGGCCCCTACGGTCACGACGGTGCCTTCGCCCAGCTGCACGACTTCATCGATCACTACAGCGAGTCCGACCTCAAGCTCGAGGACTTCGACCCGAGCCGGCTGGAGCCGCTGCTCCAGAACACGCTCCAGCCGACCGCCGCGGCGATCCTCGTCACCCGCGACACGATCATCGACGGCGTGGTGCTGCCCCCGGAGACGGTGGACCAGCTGACGACCTTCATGTCGGCCCTGACCGATCCGCGGGCCCGGTATCTCGACCGGGTAGTGCCGCGCCGGGTGCCGAGCGGGTTGCCGGTGGATCGGTGAGTCGGGGGGGCAAATCGGGAGGGAGCCGGGCCGACCCCGGGCTGGGAGCGAGTCGAGATCGGGACCGACGTTGGCCAGACGGGGCCACGGGACTGCGTCGTGGCGACGCTTCAGGCCGCGCCCGGTCCCCAGTCGTCCTCGTCGTCGGCCCAGCCGTCGTGGAGAGACCGGGGGTCGGGGTCGTCGGCCAGCTCGCGCTCCGCGTCCTCGAGCTCGTCCCGGTCGACCGGAGTGGTGAGGTCGTCTTCCGGGGCCGACCGGGCCGGCGGGCGCCGGCGCCCGAAGAGCCAGACCACCACGCCCACGACGGCGACGATCCCGATGAGGTCGATCATGCTCCTCCCTACGGCCAGGTTCCGCCGTAGCAGGTCGAGGTGAAGGGATTTCGCGGCATCGCGACGCCAAGCGACGTGGTCGGCACCGGTCGGCCGCTCGGCCTCCCGACGAGGAGATCGTTGAGCCAGTCGAAATCTACGTCCGCGACCTGGCCGTCGACCGGCGCGCAGGGATGGGGCACCGGATTGGGACTGTTGGCGTCGTCCGGGTGATCGAAGTGCCCGAGCACGACGAGGTCGCCCGGGGGAAGCGTCACGACGTTCTTCCCCGCCGAGTCCAGGAGCGGGACGGGCCCGGCGCTGGGCGCGGTCCAGATCACCTCGCTCGCCAGCTGACCCAGACTGGTTCCTCCGAAGGTCCAGATCTCGGGCGAGAGACTCGTCGCCTCGAGACTGCCGCCAGGCAAGGTCACGGTCGCCGCAACCCGGCCGGTCGACGCGACCAGGCCGGAGTCGAGGGCCGCCCCGGGCGGGCTCAGCAGGCGAAAATCGGGGAGCCCCGACAGACGGGGCACGACGAGGCCTGGTTCGGTCGCGGCCACCAGGTCCATCCCCCGGATCTTGACCTGAGCGCCCTTGGTCCCGTCGTGCCAGACGGTGAGGATCGGCTCGTGTCGCGACTGGTGATGGCAGTCGACCCAGGGCCCGACGGTCTCGGGAAAGACCAACTTGATCCGGGTGATGTCGGTGAGATCGAAGAGGATCACTCCTCGAATGGTGAGCGCGGCGTTGGTGGGCATGGGCATCTCGCGGGGCTGGAGAGAGCGGATCGAGACGACGTCCTCCGGAATTGGACGGCCCGACGGGCCGATTTCCGTTTCCCGAAGGGATCAGCGACCCTCGAATCGAAACGCGGCCCACGCCGCCGCCACCCGGCCGTCCGAGCGGCGAATCGCCAGTCGCTGGGCCCGCTGCAGCGCCAGCGGCGGCGGCGCGCCCCCGGCCAGCGCCCGATGGAAGTCGATCATCAGCTCGGCGGTCTCGCGGTCGTCGACCTCCCAGAGGCTGCTCACCACCCCGCCCGCGCCGGCCGCCAGAAAGGCCTGCGCCACGCTGCTGAGCCCTCCCACCGACCGGTCGCGCGCCACCGTCCCGCACCCGGAGAGCACCACCAGGTCCAGCCCCCGGAGGTCGAGCCGGGCGATTTCCCGTCCGAAGAGGGCGTTCGCTCGGAGTCCGCCGGCCGCTTCGGCGAGCACCAGATGGGTCGCGTCGGTCGAGACATCGAGGGATCGCACGTGGCCGGCGAAGTGGAAGACGCTGGCGTGGAGAAGCGCCGCCAGAACGCCGGCCCGGGTCGCTTGGCGGGGCGCCAGGGTTCGGGCGGCCGGGTAGATGCTCGCGATGCCTCCGACCTCCTCGACGACGTGCTCCAGTGGGTCGAGATCCGGAAAGACCTCTCGGTCGAACCGCGGCCCGGCCACCAGGACGGGGCGGCGCCGGAGCGACGCCCACGAGGCGGGTCTCGAGTTGCCCACGTCGGCCGCCCGGGACGCGAACCGAAGGACGAGATCCTCCACCAGAAAGCGGCCCGTCGACCGCCGCCTCAGGGCGGCGAAGGGCACCCGCCGGAGCAGCCCGTCCGGGACGATCACCAGCTCCCGGACGCCGGCCAACGCCGGCTCGATCGGGGTGATGAGCAGATCCACGAGCGCCGCCGCGGGATCGTCGGCGAGATCGTCTCCGGGATGCCGGGCCAGGTTCTCGACCCGGTCGACCAGCGCCCGCTCGGCCGCCCGATCCACCGGGGTCACGACCATCCGGATGCCGGAGCGCCGGACCACCCACGCGACGGTCCGATCCTCGAGCACCGCGTACTCGACCACGGCGAGGTCGGGCGCGAGCCGGGACGGCAGCGAGAGCGGCGAGGGGTCGCGGGAGCCGGGCCGGCCCACGTCCGGGTGGGAGCGATCGACCTCTCGGAAGGCCGCCAAGGTGTCGCCCCGGTCCACCTCGAGCGCCACGAGGGCGTGGAAGAGGTCGGCCCGCGCTTCGAGCTGCGCCGCCTGGTCGGCCCGATCGCCCGTGTCGGCGGCGCGGGCTTCCACCAACCGGGCGGCCCGGTCGAGATCGGCCCGGGCGCCGGCCGAGTCGCCGGCGGCGAGCCGGGCCGCCGCCCGGCGGACCAGGACCGGAGGGAGGGCGACTTCGTACCCCGCCTCGAAATACCGCACCACCCGGTCCAACCGAGCCGCCGCGCCGGCCGGGTCGTCCTCCGCCAGGAGGCCGGCTTCGGCCCGGTCCAGGTCGGCCGCGATCCGCGATCGCATCAGGCTGTCCGACAGGCCGGCGACCATCCCCCGGCCGGCGGCGATCCGGGCTCGGGCCAGCTCCCGAAGGCCGAGCGCCTCGGCCGCCTCGGCGGTGCGGGCCGCCATCTCCGGCGGGTCTTTGGCCCGACCCGTCTGATCGGCCACCCAGGTCCCCTCGGCCAGCACCGCCAACGCCGCCCTGGGCATCCGAAGGTCGGCCAGCATGCTGCCTAACGAGGCCAACGCGTTCTCCCGGAGGTCGCCCGCCGGGCCTGCCCCCAGCCGGACGATGGCCCGTTCGGCGGCGGCCAGGGCCCGATCGTCGAGGCCCCGATACCAGTCGATCTCCGCCTGCTGGGACTGGACGCTCCCCAGCGACGCCGGCTCGTCGAGCCCGACCAGGGCCGTCGCCGCGACGGCGTACCAATCGGCGGACCGATCCATCCGCCCGGTCCGGGCCTCGACCAGGGCGGCTCCGACCGCCGCCCGAGCCCGGAGGCTCCGATCGCTCCGGACGGCGGCCGCCTCGGCGATCGCGGTGTAGGTGTCGAGCGCCTCCGGATACCGGCGCCGATAGAGGGCCACCGCCGCCAGCAGCAGGCGGGGCCAGACGGCCAGTTCGGGCGTCGGCGCCAAGAGCCGGTCAGCCCGGGCCAAGGGCCCGACGGCCTGCTCGAAACGGCCGGCATGATAGCGGGCCCAGCCGTCGGCGTAGGCGGCCAAGCCCTCGGCCACTCGGGTCCGATCGCCCGCGCCGGCCACCGCGGCGACCGCGTGATACCCGGTCGAATCGCCCCGGAGACTCGCCTCCTCGGCCAACGAGTCGGCCTCGAGGAACAGCCGATCGGCTCGATCCTCGCGGCCGCGGCGGACGGCCTCCGCCCACGCGGGCAGCAGCGAATCCACCACCCGCTCCCGCACGCTCACTCCCCGGCCCGGCTCGACCAGGGCCGCCAGCCGATCGCGGGCCGTCGCCGCGCCGGCCGGGGCGGGCCTGGCGTCGAGATACCGGCGCCAGGTCGAGGCCGCGAGCCCGTTCAGGCCGGCGCGATCGAGGAGCAGGGCCCGATCGTAGAGCACGACGGGGTTGGCGCTGTCGAGCGCCGCCGCCCGCTCGACCGCCTCGAGAGCCTCGAATCGATACCGGGCCGATCGGTGGAGCGTCCCCTGCAGCGCCCGGGCGGCGGCGAGGTCCACCAGAGCCGCCACATCGTCGGGCCGGCGGGCCACGACCTCGCCGAGACGGCTGGCGGCCCGGTCCACGACTCCCGCCTGGGCCGGCGTCAGGGCCAGGTCGAGAACCGCGGCGGCATGCACCGCATCGAGACTGGGATGCCGTTCGAGCGTGGCGTGCAGCTCGGCGCCGAGGATGGTCAGGCGATCGAGCTGGGGCGGGTGCGGGGCGCTCAGGGGCAGCCGCAGGCCCGCCGGCTGACGATCACCCAACGCCGCGCCGACCCGGGCCCGGAACGACGGGGGCGTCTCCGGGCGGCAGGCGAGGGCGCCGAGGAGCGCCAGAGCGAGGACGAGCCGCCTAACGGGCTCCCTCGGCCTGGACGGTGTCGACCAGGACACGGTACTCGGCGGCGGTGGGTGAGGGATCGGTCCGGTGGCTCAGCGTCTCGATCGCGCGCAGGGCAGCCGCCGACGCGGCCTTGGCCGGCTCGGCCGGAGCCCCCGCCAGACCGGAGATCACCCCCGGAAGGAGGCCCGCGGCCGGGCCCGCCGGGGCGAAGAACTCCACCCGGTCCACCAGCAGGGCGAGGCGGGCCGCTTCGACCCAGGCGCCAACGTCGAACCAGGGTGAGGCCCCGACGAGGCTCCGCGCCGCCGCCGCAGCCCGGATCCGCTCGGGGTCGGCCGGGTCGCGCTGGGCGTTCCGCAGCGCGCCGAACCGAAACGCGACCGCGCCGCCACCGCTCACCTGCCCCGCGAGGCGGGCCAAGTCCTCGTCCAACCGGCCCAGCGGGGCCGGGTCCTCGGCATGGATGGCGACCTCGAGGTCCACCAGGCGGGCTCCGACCCGAAAGCTCGTCGCCCGGTCCGGCAGCGTGGGCGAGCCGCCCCGGGTGACGGGCCAGGCCGGCTCAACCCAGTCGGGACCCAGGCGACGGGCCAGGCTGCCGGGCCCCATCCCGGGGGCCAGGTCCAGCGCGGCGGCCAGCAGCCGGGGCGGCCCGGCATCGGCCCGGTAGACTCGCCGCGACACCATCGACGCGATGATCGTGACCAGGACCGTCGCGCTCGCCACCAGCAGCCAGCGGCGGTTGAAACGGCTTCTGGGTTCCGGCAACGAGACCACCAGATCCCGGCCCACCTGGCGCATCACCTCGGCGGTGGCCAGCATCGCCTCGTAGTCCGCCGGCGACTCGGCCAGAATCTCGAGCACCCGCTCCCGTTCGGCCGGCGTCAGCCGACCGTCCAGGTACGAGGCCAGGGTTTCCGGGTCGAGGCGTGGGGCCGACATGCTGCTCCGCGATGAGGCGACGGGTGCGACTCGAGCACCTTGGAGACGGCCCTGACCCGGCACATTCCCCAAGGTGCTCGACGATCGGTCGTCGGGGACTGAAATCACGCCAGAGAGACGACCGAATCGTAGCCGGGGCCCCGGGGCAGGGGCAAACCGGTCTCGAGCCGAGACCGCCTCCGGCGAGCGCATCAATCCTAACCCACTCTACGCCACCCCGGTGTTACCACCGCCGGACACCGCGGACGGGCTAGGGTCGGAACCTGACCCGAATTCGCCCGTCGTCCGGTCGGTTGCGACCCGCGTGGCCGTGGTCGTCCCGATCGCGGAGTCGCTCCAGGAGCCGCGCCACCAACCGGCTGGCCCGACTCTGCACCCGATCCTGCCATTGGCTGACCCGCTGCTCCCAGTCCGAGGAATCGAACTCGCCGCACTCGCTCCGGGGCGCCGTGCCCTCGAGGAACACCTCGCGGGTGCCGCAGTCAAACGACCAGCCGTCGTCGCCGCCGCCCACCTGGGCCACCTCGATCCCGTCCGGCACCGGGAACGATTCCCAGCGATCGGCCGGGTCGACCCCCTCCAGAAACCGCTCCACGACCGGCAGCGCCGCGTCGGCGCCGGTGAGCCCGAGGCTCCGGCCGTCGTCGAAGCCCACCCAGACCCCGACCACCAGCGAGGGGGTGTAGGCCACGAACCAGGCGTCGCGCCAGTCGTTGGAGGTTCCGGTCTTGCCGGCCACGCCCCCGAAGCGGCCGGCCGCACTCAAGGCCCGACCGGTGCCCCGCGCCACCACCCCTTCGAGCGCCGACGTGACCAGGTAGGTCTCCGCCGGCGACGCCACCTGGGTCAGCTCGGGGGGACCGCCGTTGGGTGGGAGGCCGGACCCGCTGCCTAACGACGAGTGTCCGAGCACCAGCCGAGTCGCGGCCAGCCGGCCCTCGGTCGCGAACACGCCGTAGGCCCGAACCAGCTCGAGCAGGCTCACTTCCGAGCTCCCGAGCGCCAGGCTCGGCACCGGGTGCAGGTCGCTGGTCATCCCGAGCCGGCGGGCGGTCTTCACGATCCGGTCCGGGCCGACCGCGAGGCCGATCCGGGCGAACGGCACATTCAACGATTGCTCGATGGCCTGCCGGACGGTGACCTCGCCCCGATAGGAGCGATCGTAGTTGGTCGGTTGCCACTGCTTGCCACCGGAGGCGACGCTCAGGGGCTCGTCCTCCACCCGCGAGGCCAGGGTGAACGCCGGAGCATCGTCGCCGTCACGGTGGAGCGCGGCGAGCGCCACGATCGGCTTGAACGCGCTGCCCGGCTGGCGGCGCGCGTCGGTGGCCCGGTCGAATTGCGACTCGCCGTAGTCCCGGCCGCCCACCAGGGCCAGGATGTCGCCGGTCCGGGGATCGATCGCGACCAGGGCGCCCTGGGCTCCGCGGGTCCGGAGCCGGGGCAGCACCTGGCTCATGGCCCGCTCGGCGGCGCGCTGCAACCCGGCGTCGAGGGTGGTGTACACGGCCGCGCCGCGACGAGGCAGGCGGCCGGGCAGCCGGGCCAGCACCAGGTCGCGGAAGTAGCGGGCATCCAAACCCGGCGCCGAATGGGCCCGGGTCGCCATTCGGGCTCGCTCGGCCTGCTCCGCGGTACGCCGGCTGATCCGATCCTGATCGGCCATCAGGCCGAGAACCAGATTGCGGCGCTGGCGGGCCCAACGCTCGTTCCGAGTCGGGTTGTATCGATTGGGCGCTTGGATCATCCCGGCCAACGTCGCCGCCTCCGGCAACGAGATCCGGCTCACGCTCTTGCCGAAGTAGTAGCGCGAGGCGGCCCCGACCCCGTGGATCGCCCGCGCGCCATCCTGGCCCAGGTACACCTCGTTCAGATAGGCCTCGAGGATCGCCGACTTGTCGTACCGCGCCTCGAGCACCAGCGCCATCGCCGCCTCGCGGATCTTCCGGACGGGCGTCCGGGCCGCGCTCAGGAAGAGGTTCTTGGCCAGCTGCTGGGTGATGGTGCTCCCGCCCTGCGCGATCCCACCGGCCCGGATGTTGGCGACCAGGGCGCCACCGATCCGCTTGAGATCGAGCCCATGGTGGTCATAGAACCGCTGGTCCTCCACCGCGACCACCGCCTGGACCAGCCGGTCGGGCACCTTGGACAGGTCCACCGGCACCCGCTCCTCGGCCACCGGCTGGCCGGTGGTGCCGATGGCGATCGGGGTTGTCTCGTCGCCGTCGCCCCAGGCGGACGGGCGAGTGTAAATCGCGGTGGGAATTCGACTTTCGGGTTCGCCGAGACGGGCTCGCACCGCGGCCTCGAGAGCCACCAGGACGAAGCCGAGCAGCCCCGCAAGGAAGGCGAACCGGACGATGCGACCAAGCGTGAGTCGGGTCCGGACGGCGGCAAGCGCCTGGCGGGACCGGGTCGCGACGGCCTTAAGCGTCATGAGGAACTCCGGGCGTCGATATCTCATTGGACGCACGGCGTGTCCAAATGGTTTCAACCTGGAACAACACTCAGCCCTTGAGGAAGGTGCCCTCTTGGAGCTCCTCGAAGGCCTGGCGCAACTCAGCCTGGGTGTTCATCACGATCGGACCGTACCAGGCCACGGGCTCGACCAGGGGCCGGCCGGACACCAGCAGGAACCGGATCCCCTCTTCGCCAGCCTGCACCACGACCTCGTCGCCCCGATCGAACAGGACCAGCGACCGGTCGTCCGCGGTGTCGGGCGGCGCCGTGTCCAGCCATCCTACGCTCTCGGTCGGCACGGCGAGCGGCCCCGAAGCGTTGGAGAACTTCCCCTCACCGGCGAACACGTAGGCGAACGCGTGACGGGTGGTCTCGACCGGGAGAGACTTCCGCTGGCCGGGCGGCACCGACACGTCGAGGTAGATCGGATCCGCCGCGATGCCATCGACCGGTCCCCGCTTCCCCCAGAACTCACCGCAGACGACCCTGACCCGGGTGCCGTCGTCGTCGGTGACCTCGGGGATGTCGGCGGCCTTCACCTCCTGGTAGCGCGGGTCCGTCATCTTGAGCGACGAGGGCAGGTTGGCCCAGAGCTGGAAGCCGTGCATCCGGCCGGCCGGATCACCCTTGGGCATCTCCTGGTGGATGATGCCCCGCCCCGCGGTCATCCACTGGATCGTCGCCGGCGCCGATGGTACCGCGGTTGCCCATGCTGTCGCCGTGCTCGACGGTCCCGGCCAGCACGTAGGTGATGGTCTCGATGCCGCGATGAGGATGCCAGGGAAATCCGGCGAGATAGTCGTCAGGGACATCGTTGCGGAAATCGTCGAGCAGCAGAGAAGGGATCGGTCTCGGAGGTGTCGCCGAACCCGAAGGCGCGGCGGAGATGCACGCCGGCACCCTCGAGAGTCGGCTTGGCCTTGATGAGACGTTTGACGGGACGGATGGACATGAGCGCGGTCTCCGAAGGAGGGACGAACGGGCAGGGCCTCACCCGGCCGGGGTGCGGGAAAAGCCCTGCCCGTCTCGAAGTCTGGACTGGTCCGGGCCCCACAGGAAGTCCCGACCGCCAGCCCTGCGATACACCTGGGGCCGGGCGGCTCGCTACATTCGGCCCTGTGCCGGTTCTCCTCCATCAGGGCCAGCGGCTTCATTACGAGGTGAGCGGCGCGGGCCCCGCGCTGCTCCTGGGGCACAGCTTTCTCTGCTCGGGGGCGATGTGGCGCGCTCAGGTGGCGAGCCTCGAGCGGCGCTACCGAATCGTCACTCCGGACCTCCGTGGCCATGGCGCCTCGGCCCCCACCACGACGCCCTTCACGCTCTACGACGCCGTCGGCGACGCGCTCGCGATCCTCGACCACCTTCAAGTGGCACGGGCGGTCTGGATTGGGCTCTCGATCGGCGGGATGGTCGCGCTTCGGGCCGCCCTACGGCATCCCGATCGGGTGGCGGGTCTGGTGCTGCTCGACAGCGACGCGGGGGAGGAGACCGGCTGGCATCGGCTACGGTACCGGGCCATGGCGCTCGGGGTGCGGTCGATCGGAATGCGGCCTTTCCTCCCGTCGATCGTCCGGTTGATGTTCGGTGCCACCACGCACCGGGAGCAGGCCGCCCTGGTGCGCGAGTGGCGGGACCGGATGGCGGCGCAGGACGTCCCCTCCATGCTCCGGGGACTCGAGGCGCTCCTCGGACGTGACTCGGTGCTCGGGCAGCTGGGCGAGATCACCGCCCCGACGCTGATCCTGGCCGGGGCGGAAGACCGAGCGCTCCCACCGGCTGTCTCCCGGCGGATCCACGAGCGCCTGCCCGGGTCACGATTCCAGGAGATCGCCGGCGCGGGGCATCTCGCCGCCTTGGAACGGCCCGAGGCCGTGAACCACGCCATCCTCGACTTTCTCGGGAGTCTGGCGATCACGTAACGGCGGCCCGTCTCCAACGGGTCGGCGTCGCCGCCAGCGTCAGCCCCACGGTGACTCGCCTCACCTCAAGACTCCCGAGCCAGCTCGCCCAACGCCCCCGCCAGCCGGTCGGCGTCGGCGGGCGTGTTGTAGAGCGTCGGCGTGACCCGAACGCAATCCCCTCCGTCGACCCCGGTCCGCCACACCGTGAACAGGCGATGGCGCTCGAACAGGGCCTCGACGATCGCCTGGTTCTCGGCCTTCCCGCCCCGGCCGTGCAGGCGGAACGACGTGATGGCGGCCACCAGGTCGCGGTCGTCCGGGGTCAGGACGTCGACGCCGGGCAGGTCGCGGACGGCATCCACCCATCGGTCGCGGAGGTAGCGGACCCGGGCCGCCTTGAGCGCCGGGCCCACCGCGTCGTGGAAGTCGAGGGCGGCCGGCACGGTGAGAAAGGTGGCGAAATTGGCGGTTCCGGTATGAATCCGGCTCTGGATGCTGTCGGCCGGCTCGCTCTCGTCGTCGAGCATCCGGGCGATGTCGCCGAGCCGCTCGGCCTTGATGTACATCGCGCCGGCCCCGACCGGCGCCCCCAACCACTTGTGGAGATTCAGACCCACGAAGTCCGCGCCCAGGTCGGCCAGGGTCAAGTCGCACTGGCCGAACGAGTGGGCCGCGTCGACCACCACGTCGGCGCCTCGGCCCCGGGCCAGGGCCGCGATCTCCTTGACCGGCACGATGAGCCCGGTCTTGTTGTTGAGATGAGTGAGGAGCAGCAGCCTGACCCCGGGATGCCGGTCCAGGGCCTCGGCGTACGCCGCCAGCACGGCGGCCCGGCTGGCCGGCTCGGGAATCGTGAGCCGGGCCACCGTCGCCCCCCGTTGCTCGGCCAGGGCGTTCATCGCGTACTGCATCGCCATGTAGTCCAGATCGGCGTACATCACCACGTCGCCCCGGCCGACCCCGCGATACTGCATGATGAGGCGCTGCAGGGCCTCGGTGGCCCCCCGGGTCAGGGCAACCTCCTGGGGCTGGGCGCCCAGGAACCGGGCCACCCGATCGCGGGCGGCCTGGAAGTCGGCGCCCCACCGACGGCGGGCGTAAAACGAGCTCTCCCGATTGACCCGGTCGATGTGGCGGTGGTACGCGGCCAGCACGGGCGCCGCCATCATCCCGAAGTAGCCGGCCTCGAGGTTGGTGTAGTCGCCCGGGACCCGGTAGTAGGCCGCGACCCGGCGCCAGTAGGCCTCGTCGCGGGCGAGCGTCTCGGGCGGACCGGTCGGTCGGTGGAGGGGCGGCAGGGGATCCTGGCTGCCAGGGAGAGGAAGCCCGCCCATCCTCGGATCGGCGAGCGCGAGGCCGGCCAGGCCGGCGGAGCCGAAGAAGCCGCGTCGAGTGACCATGCCAGGAATGTATCCCGGCCGGCGGCGGGGTGGCCGGAAGCGGCCGACGGGATCACGAAACCGTGACGGGCGGCCGGACGTATGGGCCCGCGTCACCCGACCTCGAGATCCTGATGCTCAGCCTGCTTGGCTCGATGGCGCTGGTCTTCGGCGCCCCGATCCCGCCGGCGACCGCCGCGCTCCCGACGCCGGTCGACACGTTGATCGACGTCGGCCACCTGCGGCTCCACTTTCGGATCTGGCGGGGCGAGGGTCCCGTCGCGGTGGTCTTCCAGGCCGGCGGCGGAGCGTCGCTCGACGCCTGGCAGGAGGTACCGGCCCGGACCGCCGCCCGCACCGGCGCCACTGTGGTGGCCTACGACCGGGCCGGGATGGGCTCGAGCGAGGTCGGTCCGATCGACCTGACCCCCGAGGCCGAGCTCGACCAGCTGGATCGGGGGCTCGATCAGCTGGGCCTTCGGCGGATCGTCCTGGTCGGCCACTCGTACGGCGGGCTCCTGTCGCTGGTGCACGCGGCGCGGCAGCCGGCCCGGGTCGCCGGCCTGGTCCTGGTCGACCCGATGAATGCCGGCTTCATCCACGCCATCGGTCTCCCCTGGCTCCGGCACACCGTGCCCGACATCACCAACCCGACCACCGCGCAGGACACGGTGACCTACCGGATCACCCACACCATCGCCGAGTTGGCCGAGCGGGGCTCGGCGGCGGAGGCGAAGATCGGAGTGCCGGTGGTGGTGATCACCGCCGGCATTCCCTGGTGGGGCTCGGACGAGGCCGACCGCGACTGGCGGGCCAGCCACCAGACGCTGGCGGAGCGGGCCTCGCCCGGCGAGCTGGTGGTGGCCACCCACTCCCGCCACGACGTGCCGGGCAGCGACCCGGCGCTGATCGTCGACGCCATCGAGCGGACACTCGAACGGGCCCGTCTCGTCCGCTGATCCGGGGGCAACGCAGAACGACCGCCCGCTAGCCCCCGACGAAGGGCGGCGGAAGGGGCCGGGTCGTTGATCGCTCCCCGGTCTACTCGCGCCGCCCCGGCCGGCCGGGTACAATGAGCACCTCGCCTCAACCCCGGACCGACCCATGCGCCTTCGTCTCCTCGCCGCCGTCTCGCTGGTCGCGACCATCGCCACCCCGGCCTCCGCCCAGTACAGCCCCTGGCAGTGGCCCACGGCTCGGCCCGCGGCGGTCGGCCTCGACTCCGCCACCTTGGCCGGGTTCGACGCCGACATCGCCGCCGGCAAGTACGGCAACGTCGATCGGCTCCTGGTGATCCGGCACGGGAAGCTGGCCTGGGAGCGGCGCTACGACCACGACTATGCCACGATCTACGGGGCCGAGGCCAAGGTGGCGTCGCCGCTCAACTCGCACGACTTCACCAGCCCCTACAACTACTACGCCCCCTGGTGGCATCCCTACTACCGGAACGCCGGCCGGATCCACTCGCTCCAGTCGGTCACCAAGACCGTGACATCCGTGGTCATCGGGGTGGCGGTGACCCGGGGCGACTTCCCCAGCATCGACACCCCGGTCCTCCGGTTCTTCGACACCACCAAGGTCCAGAACATCGACGCCCGGAAGCGGCGGATGACGATCCGCCACCTCCTGACCATGACGGCCGGGCTCGACTGGGACGAGAGCCTCCCCTACACCGACCCCGCGAACACGGCGGTGCAGCTCGAGGCGAGTCCGGACTGGGTCACGTTCACCATCGATCGGCCGATGGCGGAGGAGCCGGGGACCCGGTTCAACTACTCCAGCGGGGTGTCGGGTCTGCTGGCCTACATCTTCCACCAGGCGACGGGGCAGGACATCGAGGAGTACGCCGCCCGCCACCTGTTCGAACCGTTGGACATTCGCGAGTGGTTCTGGAAGCGGTCGCCCACCGGGCTGATCGACACCGAGGGCGGGCTCTACCTGGCCCCGCGCGATCTGGCCAAGATCTGGCAGATGTTCCTGCAGAACGGGCGGTGGACGGGGCGGGAGATCGTGAGCCCGGGGTGGGTCAAGGAGTCGGTGAGGCCGGCGGTCGCGGTGGGTCAGACCTCGATTCGCTACGGCCTCAAGTGGTGGCTTCCGCCCTACAGCGCCGACACCACCAAGCTGGCCTGGGCCGGCTCGGGGTTCGGCGGCCAGCTGCCGGTGGCGATTCCGGAGTACGACCTGGTGATCGTGGTCAACGCCTGGAACATCCTGCCCGGTCGCCCCGGCTTGAGCCGGCAGGTGGCGGTGGACCGGGTGCTGGCGGCGCTGACGACGGGGCGCTAGGTGTTGTTGATGGGGACGTTGTTCACGATTTCGCCGCCAGTCGCTGCATCGGGGTTTGGAAGCCCAGCGCCGTATGCGGGCGCTCCTGATTGTAATATCGCAGCCACTCGGGCAGGTGTCGGGCCCGCACCAACGAGGTCCGGTAGGCCGCCGCGTAGGCCCAGCGGGCCAGGCAGGTCCGGATGAAGCGTTCCGCCTTGCCGTTGGTGCGCGGCGTGTACGGCCGGGTCCAGAGGTGGCGGATCTTGAGCTGCCGCCGCAGGGCCTGAAACCGGTGGCTGCGGTAGCCCCCGCCGTTATCGGTCATCAGGGCGCGCCACCGGATCCCTTGCGCCGCAAACCACGCCACGGCGGTCTGCAGGAAGGCGGCCGTGCTCGTCGCCGTTTCATCGGGCAGCAAGGCGGCGTAGGCCACCCGGGTCGCATCGTCGATCGCGACATGCAAGTACTCCCAGCCGATGCCCCGCACCCGCGTCCGACGATCGCCATGAATCCGGTGCCCAATCCGGCCGATCCGCCCCAGCTTCTTGATGTCCAGGTGGACCAGCGCGCCCGGGACCCGGCGCTCATAGCGATAGACCGGGGGCTTCGGCGTTAGGGGCGAGAGCCGCCGCCACCCGAGCCGCCGCTGGACTTGCACCACCGTGGAGAGCGGGACCCGGAGCTCGGCCGCGATCTCCAGCGAACTGCGCCGTGCTGCCCGGCGCCGGGCAATCTGGCGCCGCCGCCACCGGGGCGTCGCCCGCGGGGACCGGTGGGGTCGGCTCGAGCGATCCGCCAGGCCCGCGACCCCCTCCTGCTGATACCGCCGCCACCACCGCCGGACCGTGGTCGTGCTCAGGCCCAGCTGCCGGGCCACCCGGGCCACCCCCTCGCCCCCCTCCAACCGCCGCACCATCCCCTGCCGCCCTACCGGTGTTAACCGTGCTAACTTGTGCTGGTTCACTGAGTCCTCTGGCGTTTGCCGGTTGAGTGTTCTCGACAAACCCCATCTTGCAGCGCTACGGCTCAGTGAACAACCTCCTCATCAATTACAGCTAGGGCGTTCGCTCGGCGGCGAGGTCGCGCCCCCGACTCGGGAGCCGACCCGCCGTTTCATCCGATACATCGCGTCGTCCGCGGCCTTGAGCAGCTCCCGGGCATCTTGGCCGTCCTCCGGATGGTGCGCCACGCCGTAGCTCAAGGTCGGCGACAGCGTCGTCGTCTCTACCACGATCGGCTCCTGAATCCGCTCCATCATCGCGGCCACCAGCTGGTCCGCGTCGGCCCGCTGGACCCGCTCGATCACGATCGCGAACTCGTCGCCGCCGACCCGGGCCACGGTGTCCGACGCTCGAGTGGTCCGGCGAAGGCGTTCGGCCAACACCCGGAGCACCCGGTCACCTCCGTCGTGCCCGTGACGATCGTTGATCGTCTTGAAGTCGTTGACATCCAAGAATGCGACCGCGAACGATTCGGCATACCGGCCGACTCGCGCCAGCGCGTGTCCGAGGCGGTCGAAGAAGAGGCTCCGGTTGGCGAGACCGGTCAGGGCATCGTGGGTGGCCCGGAAGGCTTCGCGGCGTCGGGCCTCCTCGAGCTCGTTCACCAACCGATGCCGTTCGATCGCATAGCGGAGAACCCGACTCACGGTCCGGCTGTCGGCGTAGCCCTTCACCAAATAGTCCTGGGCCCCGGCCCGCACCGCCATTAGCGCCGCGTCGTCGTCGTCTCGACCGGTCATGATCGCGATCGGGATCGAATGGGTCACCTCGAGCATCCGAGCCAGGGTATCGAGGCCGTCGGAGTCCGGAAGCCCAAGGTCCAACAGGATGATGTCCGGCGGACGCTCCCCAATCGCGCGGACCGCCTCCTGCAGGGAGGGGACGTGGGTGACCGCGAAGGCCCCCGGCCCTTGCCCTCCGAAGGTGCCGCTGAACAGGAGGGCGTCGTCCGAGTTGTCCTCCACCAACAGCACCTGAAGCGGCTCGGCGACGGCGACGCTACCCATGGGCCAGCATGGCGTCGCTCAGGGCCGCGTGAAGGAGGGCATCGCCGTCACCACCGTCTTCGGGGCAAAAGGCGAGTCCCGGCTTGGTCCGCACGCTGACCCGGCTCCCCTCACAGGACACCGGCAGCTCGAGGGCCTGGAGCAACGCCTGCAGGTGTCCCCCCACGGCGCGGCGGGAGTGGGCGCGCTCCAGGAGGACCGCGAACATCTGGTCCTCGATTCGAGCCACGGTGTCGCTTCGCCGGGTCCTGGCCTGAAGGCGCCGGGCCGTCTCTCTGAGCACGGCCTCCCTCGTTTCCGACTCCCTCCCCTCCCCGTTCCAGGGAGCCGAGCAGAGGCGGAGGGTCAGCAGGCCGACCGGCTCGCGGTAGCGCCGAGCCCGAGCCACGCTCTGATGGAGACGATCGACGAACAGGAATCGATTGGGCAGGCCGGTGAGCGGGTCGTGCGTGGTCCGGTAGGCCATGGCAAGCTCGCCGGCGGCGCCGGTCGTCTCGTGCCGGTGCCGGACGATCGCCTGGTGGAGCGTCCGCGCGATCGAGGCGGACTCGACGCCCTTCACGATGTAGTCCTGCGCCCCCATGGCCACGGCCTGCACCGCCGCTTCGTCGTCGGCCAGGCCGGTCAGCACCACCACCGGAGTGTGCGGCGCTTCACCAAGAAGCAGCTCGAGCGTCCCCAGCCCGAAGCTGTCGGGAAGGGCCAGGTCAAGCAGGACCACGTCCACCTGCTTGGACCACAACACGGCGAACGCCGCGTCGAGAGTTTCGACGTGCCGAACCCGGAAGGCACCCCCGCCGGGAATCTGCTCGAGCGCCAGTCGCAGCAGGAAGGCGTCGTCGGGACTATCCTCCACCAGCAGGACCGTCGGTAGCATCACGTTTCCGTTATCCATGGTCAGCCCGGTCCGTCTCCGTTGGTCGTGAATGGCGAGGCAAGTCGTCGAAAGGTCAACACGAACTCCGCTCCCCCCTCCGCCCGAGGGCGGACCCACGCTCGCCCTCCGTGCCGCTGGGCCACCTGCCGAACGATCGCCAACCCAGCCCCCGTCCCGGCCACCTCCCGCCCCACGGCCCGCTGGAAGAGGCGAAAGATCCGCTCTGCCTGGCCAGTCGGCACGCCGGGCCCCCGGTCTCCGACGGCCAGCCCCACCGCGTCGGGCTCGGACCAGGGCCCAATCTCGAGCTCGGGCGGGCGGTCGGGACCGCTGAAAGTGAGACCGTTCAACAGAAGCTGGCAGATCGCCTCGACCCCCCAGGGCGGATCGACCGCGGCCTCACCGAGGCCGTCGAGCACCCGGACCGTGGCCCCGCGGGCTCGGACCTGGTCTCCCAGGCGGACCAGGGCGGCGCCAACCAGGTCCGAGAGCCGGACCAGACGGGCGGGCGGCACCAGCCGACGGGCTCGACTCAGGGTTCCGAGGTCTCGGATGAGATGGTCCATCCGCACGGCCGCCCGGGACACCCGGGCCAAATAGTCGCGCCCGGCCGGGTCGAGGCGGTCCTGGTATTGCGATTCGATGATCTGCGAGAACCCCACGATCGCCCGGAGGGGCTCCCTCAGGTCGTGGGTCACGACATGAAGCAGGGCCTGGATCTCCTCCTCCTGGGCCTCCAGCAGCGCTTCCGCCATCGTCGGTCTCCTCCGACGGGCCGGCTGACTGAGGTCGAGGGGACGCTCTGGAGGGAGGCCCCCAGTGCCGGCGATATGTGCAAGTATCGGCAGCGGCTGGGAGACCTGAAATCGACCCGCTGGAAACCCGGGCCGCGGAACCAGTCTAGGGTCTCGCGTCCGGTAGCCGGAGCACCTCGGTCGCGAAGTTGACGATGTGCTCGAACATCGGTCCGAGCCGACCGAACTCCATCGGCTTCTCGACGCACAGAGCGGCTCCGTTGGCGTAGCACGCGTCCAACAAGGCGTCGCTCGCCGCGGTACTGAAGATCAGGACGGGAATTCGCCGACCTTCCCGATCCAACCGGATCTGTTTCAAGGCGTCGATCCCATCCATGGCTTGCATCCGCTGGTCGAGGACGATCAGGTGGGGGAGCGGAAATGACGACCGATTTTGGTAGGCGCCGACGCCGGCCACGTAATCCACCACGTCCTTGCCGTCGCTGACGAATTGGACCGAGCACCGGTCCGTCAGGCCTTGAATGGTCAGCGCCCGCCGGACCAGCAGCTGAAACGAGTCGTCATCGTCCGCGTGGAGGATCCGCAATCGGGCCGCGCCGCTCATCGTTGGTGTTCCCCATGTTGACGGTCACCGTCGGGCGCCCCGCGTGCGGGAGGTTCTCGCGGGCGAAGTTGACTTCACGAAGGAGAGTATCGGCATCCAGCTCGGATTTCGAAACGAAGCCTCCGATGAGCCCATAGGTGTCTCGCCGGTCGACCCCCTCACCATGCCCCGAGATGACCACGATCGGCACCGACGGCCCCAAGAGATCCCGGACCTTGGCAATTAGCTGAAGGCCGTGCCCGTCGGGGAGCGACAGATCCAGCAGGACCAGATCCAGTTTCCCGCGCCGGAGCTCGACCTCGGCCTGGGCCATGGTCGGGGCTCGGGTAACCGACATACCTGTTCCCAGGAACCGTTCGACCACTTTGGCGTCGAGGTCGTCGTCCTCCACCAGCAGCACCTTGGGCCGTTCCGCCCCTTGCCCCTCAGCCCCAGCGCCGGCGACAGCGGGACCCGGGCGGTGAACTTGGCGCCCTGACCCCGGGCCGACACCAAGTCGATGGTACCTCCCAACCGCTGCACCAGTCGCTTCACGGCCATCAGCCCGACTCCGGAGCCCTCGGCGGCGGATGGATCCAGCCGGCGAAAGGGCTCGAACACGCGGCGGTGGTCGTCCCCGGCGATGCCGGGCCCGTTGTCGGAGACCGCGAGCTCGAGGGTACCCTCGTTCACCCGGCAGGAGACGTCGATCCGCGGGTTCTGGTTCGAAGAACCGTACTTCACCGCGTTCTCGATCAGGTTGCCGACGATCTCGGCCAGGAAGCCCGTGGCCAAGACGTAGTGGCCGATGTCGGAGGTACAGTTGATTCGGATGCCCAAGGACTCGGCGTCCGCGCGATAGGGGCCAACCAGCTCGTCCAACCACGACTGGAGCGAGACGTCCTCGACGGCGATCTCCCGGCGAAGAATGCCGGCAATGCCCTCGAGATCGAGCAGCATCTGGCGCATGCGATGGCATTCCCGCTGCGCCCGGGCCAGGAGGTCGCCGGGCTCCTCGCCGGCCTCGTCCTTGTCGGCCATGAGCCAAAGCAGGCCGTCGAGCGCCACCACCGGGCGTTTGAGATCGTGGGCCACGATCGAGAACATCTCCTCGACCTCCTCGCGCCGCTGGGCCAGCTCCTGCTTGATGGCCGAGAGCTGATCGCTCCCCGCGTGGACGACTTCGTGCGCGTTCTTGAGGGGGGTGACGTCGAAAAAGGTGGCCACCACGCCCTGTTGCTGATCCAACTCCGTCCGATAGGGCCGGATCCGGAGCAGCAACCAGGCCCCATCGAGGCTCCGGCGCTCCCGCTCCACGACCTCACCGGTCTCCAGCACCCGGCTCACGTCGGCGACGAAGTCGGGACCGAGGCTCGACGTGAAATGCTCGATCGAGCGGCCCACGTCCAGATCCCGGAGCTCGACGATCGGCGCCATGCGGGCAGTGAACTTGCGGATCTTGAGGCTGGCATCGAGGAACAGCACCCCGACGGTGATGCTATTCAGGAGGTTCTCGAGGTCGGCGGCCAGGACGGTGAGCTCCTCGTGTTTCTTCCGATACTCGACGTTGACGGTAAAGAGCTCTTCATTGACCGATTGGAGCTCGTCGTTCGTGCGCTGGAGCTCTTCGTTCGAGGCGACCAGCTCCTCGTTCGTGCTCTGCTGCTCTTCGTTGGCACTCTGGAGCTCCTCGATCGAGCATCGGAGACTCTCACGGGTCTGCATCAGCTCGGCCGCGAGCGTCCCTGGGTCGGTGACCGAGTCGGCCTCCCCGCCAGCCGGATCGGCGGCCGCGCCGGAAGACGGGCGTCGGGCCGGTTGGGCCACCAACAGCACCCGTTCCCCGGTCGATCCCACGGCCGCCAGCCGTTGGAGCCGGAGCACCAAAGGGCGGTCGTCGTCAAGCGCGGGCGGCAGGTCGAAGCGACCCTCTGGCTCGCCCCGCCGGAGCCGTTGGAGACCCGCCGTGACGGCGGCCATCGCCCGGGGGACCAGCAGCCGGAGGACGTCCGCGCTCGGGCGTCCGGTCGGCAATCGAAACAAGGCCAGCGGATCGGCGATGATGTCGATCAGGCTCCCTTCGGTACTCAGCAGCGCAATCGATCGCTCGTCACTCGTGGCGAGCGCCTCGATGATGGCCCGGTGATTCTCGTCGGTGATGTCGGCCCGCCTGGCTCCGATCGGTCCGGTCGTACCGGGACCATGCTGCCCCGCGCTCCACCGCCGAGCCATCGGCACGGCCCCGTCGCCGCGCTTTCGATAGAGCTTGGCCGCGGGATCGAGGACGTGGAACTCCGACTGCATGTCCCCGAGGCTCTCCGCCGAGCCGAGGAACAGGAGCCCGCTGCTTCGGAGAGCGAAGTGCAGCGCCCCCAACACCTGTCGCTGCGCCTCCGGATTGAGGTAGATCAGCAGGTTCCGGCAGCTCACCAGATCGATCCGAGTGTACGGCGGATCCATCACCAGGTTGTGGCGCGCGAACACGATCCGGTCCCGCAGCTCCTTCCGCGCCGCGATGCCCGCGGGCGTCGGGTCGAAGAAACGGGCCATCCGGCTCGGCCCGAGGTCCACCGCGGCGGTGCCTGGATAGACCCCACGACCGGCGAACGCCAACGAGTCCAGATCGATGTCGGTCGCCAGGATCTTGACCTCCCGTCGGAGCTGGTTGACCTCGAGCGCTTCCAGAACCAGGATCGCGATCGAGTAGGCCTCCTCGCCCGAGGCACACGCCGGGACCCAGACCCGGAACTGGTCGTCGGCGCGCGACCGGAGGAGGCTCGGACCGATGCTCGCCTGGAGCGCCGCAAAGGCGTCCGGGTCACGGAAAAACCCGCTCACTCTCATCATCGTGTCCTGGATCAATAGCCGGGCCTCGGCCGGATCGGCGACCAGCCGGTCGACGTAGTCCGCCATCGCGGTGATCCCGAGCAACATCATCCTCCGTTGCGTCCGTCGTCCGAGCATCGAGGTCCGCAGGTAGCTCAGATCCACCGCGTGGCGGGTTCGCAACGCGTCGAGCACCGCCATCACGCCCTCATCCGGATCCCGGGTCGCCCGCGCGATCGCCGCGTCGTTCAGGAGCACCTGCATCACCCGTTCGGCCAGCACCTCCGGGGCACCAGCGCTGTCGACCAGACCGGTCTCGAGCGCCGAGCGCGGCATCCCGTCATACCGGGCGGTCTCGGGCGCCTGGGCCATCACGGTCCCGCCCGCCTCCTTCAGCGCCCGGAGCCCGCGCGCCCCATCGCTCCCGTTGCCCGACAGAATCACCGCGACCGCCCGTGGCGCGTCGACGGTAGCCAGCGAGTGCAGGAAGCGGTCGAAGGGCTGCTGGGGAACACCGCGGCGATCCTGGGTCCGCGACGCGGAGGGCTCCGTCGCGATACACCAGGTCCGTTCCCGAGCGGACGAGAAAAATGGTGTTGCCTTCGGGCACCGTCTCCTCATCGGCCAGGCGGACCGGCATGGCCGTGGACCGGGTCAGGACCTCGCCCAACGAGCTCTCGAGCTCGGCGGCGGCATGGGCAATCACCACGAAGGCGGCACTGGTATCGGGTGCCATGCGGGCGAAGAACTGCTCCAGGGCCTCGAGGCCACCGCCCGAGGCCCCGAGACAGACCAGAAACGGCGGGACTCGCTCATTCATAAGTCGGGACCTCGCAGAGCGTCCAGTATTGGTCGAAGCGCCGAAGACATTCGACGAAGGCGTCGAAGGCCATCGGCTTGACCAGAAAGCCGGCTGCCCCGAGCTCGTAACACTGCCGTTGGTCGCTCACTTGGTCGGAGGTGGTCATCACCACGGCCGGGATCGACCGCAAGCTCGGATCGGCCTTGCACGCCGCCAGGAAGGAGAGCCCGCTCAGCCTCGGCATGTTGAGGTCGAGGAGCATGAGGCTCGGTCTCGGGAACCGGCTCGCGTCCGTGAAGGGGGGCTCCCGGCGAAGCAGGGCCAGGGCATCCTCCCCGTCGGTCACGTAATGGATGGGATTGGAGACCCGAAGCGCCGCAAAGGCCCGGATGTAGTTCTTGACATCAATGGCGTCGTCCTCGATCACCAGGAGGGGGACATCACGTCGCATGGGGCAGGTCCTTCTCGTCGGGCGATTCCGACCGGACGGGGAGCTGGCCCGGCATCGGCTGGCCCGGCACCGAAAATGTGAAGGTCGCGCCTTCGCCCTCCCGGGACTCGACCACGATGGCTCCTCCGTTGTCTTCCACGATCCGCTTGACGATGGCGAGCCCGGCCCCGGTGCTACCGCCCGGCCCCTGGGGCCGCAGGGTTTGGAACAAGCCAAAGATCCGTTCAAAGTGTCGCTCCGGAATGCCTTGCCCGTCGTCCCGAACGGCGAAGCGAACCGCATCCGGCTTCCGATCGCCGGAAATCATCACCCGGCGGAGCGCCGGACCGCCGTGGGTCAGGGCGTTGACCACGAGATTTTGGAAGACCTGTCGGAGCTGGATCTCGTTATACACCACATCCGGGAGGGGCCCCCCGATCTCGACCGAGACGCCCGCCGACACCTCGATCGACGCCAACACATCGGCCACCACGGCCTCCACCCGGACCAGGCTGCGGTCGGCCACGACGCTTCCCACCCGACTGTACTCGAGGATCCCGACGATCAACCGCCCGAGGCGGTCGATCCGGTCCCGCATCAGCTGGAGGTTCTCGCGGGCGTCCGCATCCACGACCGGGCCGAAGTCCCGCTCCAACCACTCCGCCACCGTCGCAATCCCGCGGAGGGGAGCTCTCAGATCGTGCGAGATGACATGGGCAAATCGCTGCAGGTCCGCGTTGCTCCGTTCGAGCTGGTCGGCATACGCCGCCAGCCGATCGGCCGCCTCCTTCCTTTCGGTGACGTCGACGATGAGGCAGAGCGTGCTGAGCTCGCCCCGAATCCGAATGGGGCTGAGCCCGATCTCCGCCACCAGCTCGGAGCCGTCCTTCCGCCGGCCGAAGAGATCGCGTCCCTGGCCCATAGGCCGGCTCGTGGGGGCCGCACAGTAACCGTCTCGCAGGGAAGCGTGCTGCTCGCGCACTCGATTCGGGAGCAACGCCTCGACCCCCATTCCCAGCAGCTCGGCGCGAGCATAGCCGAACATCGTCTCCATCTGGCGGTTCACCAGCTCGATCCGCCCAGCCCGGTCCACGACGCAGACGCCTGACGGCGACTGCTCGACCACCAGCCGGAATCGTTCCTCCGCTTCGTTCCGGGCGGTGATGTCGCGGGCAATCTTCGCGATCCCGACCGGCCGGCCGGCGGCATCGAGGATGGGGGACAGGCTGAGGGACACGTCCACCAGCCGCCCCGAGCGGTGGCGCCGCTGACTCTCGACGGTGAGCCGCTCGCCCGCTTCCGCTCGCCGCCGGAGCCCGGCCAGCTCGGCCCGGCGCTCCGGCGGGACCAGGATGTCGACGGGTCGCCCGAGGACGGCGGCGGAGGGATAGCCGTAGAGCTCCTCCGCCGCCCGATTGAAGGAGGAGATGCGGCCGGCCGGATCCAGGGTCAGGACGGCGTCGGCCGACGACTCGATGACCGCGACGTACCGCCGCTCGTTGGCCCGCTGGGTGGCGAGCTCGACGTTGGCCCGCGCCGTCTGGTCGACCTGACGAGCCAGTCGCCGGGTCATCATGAGGCCAACGGCCAACACCCCGGCCGCGGCCAGGGCCGGAATCCCGAGGCTCGCCCGGTAAGCATCGGCCATTCCGGCCACCAGCTCGTCGCGCGGCGCGGTTTCGACGATCCGAACCTCCGGTGCCAGGTCGGTGGGCACCAGGGCGACGCCGCGAGCCCCTTGGCGACCCTTCACCAGCATGGTCGCCGATCGGCCGGCGGCGACCGCGCTCGGGTCGATCCCGAGCCGCTCGGTCCAGGCGGGCGCCGGAGCGGCGGATCCCGGTGGCAGGAGGGCCCGGGAGAAAACGCCGGCCGGATCGTCCGGGTTGACGGCGAAGTCGCCGGTTCCCATCACGATGTAGACCCGACTGGTGGGATAGAGCGACGACCGGAGGCTCCCGAGCACCCAGCGGGCGTCGACGTTCGCGACGATCAGCCCGATCGTTCGCCCCCCGGCCACCACGGGCGACACCGCGCGAAACACCGGAATGACCGGACGCTCGATCCGGCCCCGCTCTTGGTTCGGCTCGAGGAGGGAGAGCCCGGCCTGGCCGGCTCCGAGCGCCAGGCCCTGGGCCACGTACGGACGCTGACTCTTGTCCTGGAGATCGCCGGCGGGCGTCATCCGAGAGCCCCCATCGGTCGAACGGTCCACTCGAACCAGCTCGAGGCCATTGGTCCCGAGCAACCGGAGCTGGAGGAGCCAAGGTCGGGCCCGCAGCTGGCCGCCGAAAGTCCGGGCCAGGCGGTCCCTCTGCCTCAGCGCCGCCGGAGTGGGGCGGACCGAGGCCGGCCGAGACGGCATCGACGGTGCCCGGGGCCGCGGCCAGCGCGACGACGGTCTCGCGGGCCCCGGACTCGTAGGCTTGGAGTTTGGAGGCCAGGTCGGCGGCGTGCGCCTGCATCCGGCCCAGTTCGAGGGGAATAGTCAACTGCACCAGTCGGGCCCTGGTAAGAAGCCCAACGGCAAGCCCGGTCACGAGGGTGACCGCAACGAGGAGAAAGGCAACTCGTCGCGCCAACACGCCGACTCGTCCTTTTCTCGAGCAACTTCGGGCCGGCCAAGGCCGACGGATCGGAATCTGTCCCTAACTCTAGTAGGGCGGAGGACCCCTGTCGAGAGACCCGCCGGCTACGGTCGCCTGCCTCCGCTCGCGGCGTCGACGTGCATCACCGTCATCATCCCGGACCCCAGGTGCTCCGCGATGTGGCAATGCAGCATCCAGGCGCCTGGGTTGGAGGCGTCGATCAGCAGGTCGACCGTCGAGCCGACCGGCACGATCACCGTGTCCTTCCAGACCAGGTTACGGGTCGGCACGCCGTCGCGCGACACCACCAGCATCCGCTGGCCGTGCAGGTGGATCGGATGCTGCATCGGGTGAAACGACTTGGGGTCGTTCACGATCCGGAGCTTGACGACCGACCCCTGCTTCACGTGCCAGTCGATGTCCATGTTCTCCTTGCCCGTCGCGTCGTCCCGGATGATCCAGGTGACCTGCTTGGCCGTGGAGAGCCAGTTCATCGCCGGCATGCCGTCGACCCATTCGACCGGGGCATAGTACGCCGTGTCGATGGTCATGAACTGGACCGTCGCGAGCGGCAGTCCCGACGGACGGACGGTGAGGGTGAAGGTCTTGTCAGGGGCCTTGCCGAAGAAGGGCCGGTAGTGGTCGATGTCGCGGGTGACCGCGTCGTTGGTCCGGAGGGTGGCGAACTGGCCGGCATAGTCCGGCGCGGCCGGCGCCGGGTCCACGGTGACGACACCCAGGGTGTCGACCTCGGGCTCGAACTCGCCCTTGTAGTGGTTGATGGCCTGGACGGCATTGACCAAGGCATAGCGGCCGGGCCGGTCGAACCGGACCTCGACCACGTTCCGCTCGGCGGGGGCGAGGACCACGCTGGGCACCATCTCCTCCCGCTCGAACTTGCTCACGTCCGACGCGACCACCTTGATGGGCGCACCGCTGAACGAGACGTTGTAGGTCCGCGAGTTGGCCACGTTGGTGAAGTAGAACCGCACCACCGCGCCCCGCTTGACGTGCAACGAGTAGTTCGGCTCGCCGTTGACCAGCTGCAGTTGCCGAGCCGCCCCATCAGGGCGAAGTCGGTCGCCTCCTTGCCGAACGGGATCAAGCTGTCGCCGTGGACCAGCAGGTCGTCGAGGATCAGCGCCTGTTCCTCGTTCACCGGCGAGTAGTAGCCGGGATCGGGCGAGTCGACCAGCATGTTCCCGAACAGCCCCATCGGCTGCTCGATGTCCTCCCGGACGTGGGGGTGGTACCAGTAGATCCCCGCGTCGGGAAAGTGCACCCGGTAAACGAAGTCGCCGCCGGGGGGGACCGGATCCTGGGTGGTGCCGGGCACGCCGTCGAACCGGTTGTCGAGCCGGACACCGTGCCAGTGGACCGTGGTGGGCAGGTCGATCGCGTTGTGGAAGCGGATGGTGATGGTGGCGTTCTGGGGCACCCGGATCAGGGGGCCGGGCACCTGCCCGTTGAAGCCGTACATCGCGAACGGCTTGCCCCGCACCGTCCGACGGACCAGCATCGCGGTCAGGTTCAGGGTGTCGCCGTCGGCGAGCTTGGCCACCTCGGACGGCTTGACCGCGGGCAGGGTCATCGGGTCGACCCCGCCACCCGGGAGGAACGGCGTGACCGGCGGGGTGAGACCCACCAGCCCGGGCATCATCTTCATGCCTTTGGGCATCGGAATGGGCATGGCCATGGTGGTGTCGCCGCCCATCTGGTGCTGGTGGGGCGGGTCCTGCGCCGACGCGGGCGCGAGCCCGGCCAGGGAGAACGCCAGCCCGGCGGCGACCGAGCCAAGGCGCCGCATCAGTTGACCCCCCGGAAGAGCGGATGGGTGATGAACGACTGGAGCCATCCGCTGGGTGAGTTGCCGTGTAGCACCGTTGGTCCCGCCCGGGTGGCCGCCAGGGAATCGGGCTCGGCGGTGACGACCAGGAGGAACTTGTTGAGCTCGAGCCGGCCGACCGTGTTCCGACCGTTTTGAACGGTGCCCAGCCGGTGCCATTCGCTCAGATCGGTGGTCGTTTCCCAGGCCACGTAACTGGTGAAGGCGCCGAGACTGTCGGGCGGCGGCAGGTGGGAGACGGTGATCTGGGCCTCGTAGCTGGCCCGGCCGTCGGCCGTTACCGCGATCCCGAATGGTGACGGGGCGTACACCAGACGGGCCGCCCCCTCCACCGCCGGAGCCGTGGAGGTGGCGAACATCATGATGTCGAACGGCCCGTTCCCCATCGTGAGGAGAAGGAGGGCAAGGGCCGCCGGGTTCATGGACCGGTGCGGTGCGGCGCGCCCTCCGGCCCGTGATCGTAGTCCTGGACGCTGGAGATGTTGGGCATCCCGACGTCGTGACCGTTCCACCCGTTGAAGCCGTCGAGCTTGAAGAGCCAGAGCCCGCTCCGCATGTCCGACAGAACGATCAGCCCATCGGAATTGCGGACGTCGACGCCGAAGGCCCCCTGCTCCACGCTGATGGTGCTCTCATACCCGGCGTTCGGCCCGCCGCCGAAGCCGTGCATGTGGGTGCACTCGCAGGTGAAGTAGTAGCCGTCGGTCTTGGGATTGGTCGGATCCTTGAGGTCGAACACCTGCATGCCGTCCTCGTAGGCCGAGACGAACACGTAGGGCCAGCGGACCTCGTGGTTGTGCGAGAGGTCGCGCCAGTCGGCCGCCCAACCCGCGATCGGCACGTCGAGGTTGTGGACCTCACCCTTCTGGGCCCGCGAGAGGTCCCAGACCCGGAGCGGGGTGTACTGATACTCCGTCTCGGTCACGGCGTAGTGGCCGTCGGGCGAGGGCGTGAAGGTGTGGGCGATGTCGAGGCCCAGACCGGTGATGGTGAAGAGCTGCTTGGGGCTCTCCGGGTTGGTGACGTCCCAGGTCGAATAGCCGCCCAGGCCGGCGCCATAGAATTTGTCCTGGTGGGTGCCCGGATCGTAGGCGACGTAGAAGTCGTGGTAGCCGCCGGTCCCCGTCTGCCGGAACGGGGTCGGGTTCGGGACCTTGCCGATCAGCGACTCGCTCTCGGGCGCGCCGCTCACCACTTTGGCGAGATCGAAGACCAGAGCGTTGGGCTCGTTGGCGGTGGCGAAATAGAGCACCCGGCCATCCGAGTGCTTGTAGGCGAAGGTGTTGTGGAACCCGCCCGGGGCGGCGGGGTAGTTGATCCGGGCCACCACTTTGACTTTGCTCGGATCGGGCAAGCCGGTGACGTCGAAGATCACGGCGCCCAGATTCTCGTCGGGGCTCCCCTGCATGAACTGGTACGACTGGGCGTAGTAGTACTTGTTCCCGATCTTGAAGTACTTGCCGTCCATCGCCCCGATCCCGCGGTGGAGCTCCGGGTTCTCGATGGTCCAGTCGTAGATCTTCTTGGGGTGAGCCGGGTCCTTCACGTCGTAGATCTGGGCGTCGAAGTTGACGAAGCCCGAGACGTACACATAGGGCCGCCCGGGGTCCTGCTCCATCTCTATGTCGGATGCCTTCCACGCGCCGGGATGGGTGACGACGTGAGCAATCATGTGCAGGTGTTCACTGCCGCCGTGCTTCTGGTCGAACGGCCGGACCGACTGGCCGGGGTCCTGGGCCCAGGCGGTGGTCGCAAAGCCAAGGATCGCCAGGCCGGCGAGGGAAAAGCGCATTTCGGCCCTCCAAGTGGGTGAGAATTCGTCGGCTTAAACAAAAGGCGGCGGGGAGGCAAGGGCAAGCGGACCCGGGCCGGACCGTGCCTGGGAAGGGGCGGAGAGCAGGGGAGAAGTGGCTCCGTCCGCCCGTCCCGCCCCACCCCACCCCACCCCATCCCCCCGCCGCTCCCCTCCCCTATTGTGCGAATCGGGGACGACCATTAGCTTCAGTGTGCGAGGCGTCCATCCGGGCGCAAGGTTTCCAGCGAATACCGAAGTCAGGGCTGGCCAAACGCCGGCCCCTTTTCGTTTTCGCCCTCGCAGCGGACCGACCCGGCGATTGCCGGTCGGGCGCGGAAACAAGGACCCGTGACCCCTCTGGTCACGAACACGTAGTCGGCACGTACGGCATACGCCCGAACTCCCGATTACCAGAACAACAAGGAGCAGGACAGTATGCGTACGACCGGTACCGTGAAGTGGTTCAACGACGCGAAGGGCTTCGGATTCATCACCCCGGAGAACGGCCAGAAGGATTGTTTCGTCCATCACTCGGCGATTCAGGCTCAGGGCTTCAAGTCCCTGGCCGAGGGCCAGCGGGTCGAGTTCGACATCGTGCAGGGTCAGAAGGGCCCGGCGGCGGAGAACGTGGTTCGTCTGGACGGCTGAGCCTCGCGCTCAGGACTTCGAACGAGGCCGGCCCGCCCGCGGGGCGAGCCGGCCTCGTCCCTTTTCAACTACCGGCGTGAGCCGGGCCATTAGGAGACCCGATGATCGAAGTCACTCTCTCCGAAACCGATCGCATCGAGTACGCCATCAAGGCCTTTCGGCGCAAGGTCCAGCGATCCGGGATCCTCAAGGAAGTGCGCGCCAAGCGACACTACCTCAAGCCCAGTCTCGCCAAGAAGCTCAAGATCGCGGCGGCCCAGCGGCGCAAGCGGCGCCGGGCTCGGAACCGCGACCGTTAGGTCGGGCTAGCGGGGTCGTCGACCCCGCCCCTCGCCCCGACGGGGCCGGCTCGGCGAGCCGGCCGATTCAGGACCTCCTCGACCAGCACCGGTCCCGCGGCGGCCCGCCTCGGGGCCGCGACGCCCAGGCGACGCGGTCGGCCGCTGCGCCGCCGCTCTCCGCTCCGCGTTGACCTTGGCCCGGGCCCGCTCCTCGGCCTTCCGGGCTCGGATCGCGGCGATCCGCTCCGCAATCGGAACCTCCAGTTTGGCATCCGGCCTGGCTTGGTAATCGAAGTCGGGCACGGTCACCCGGGGCAAGCGCCGCGCGACCGCCCTTTCGATGTCCCGAAGCAACGGCTCCTCGTCCGGCGCCACCAGGGTGAACGCCTCACCGGTAGCCTCCGCCCGCGCCGTCCGACCCACCCGGTGCACATAGTCCTCCGGCACGTGGGGCACGTCGAAGTTGACCACGTGGCTCAGCGCTTCCACGTCGATGCCCCGGGCGGCGATGTCGGTTGCCACCAGCACCCGGAACCGGCCGGCCTTGAAACCCTCGAGCGCCGCGGTTCGCTGTCCCTGCGACCGGTTGCCGTGGATCCGCTCGGCCACCACCCCGGCCTTGACCAGTGTCTTGGTCAGCCGGTCGGCCCGGTGCTTGGTCCGGGTGAAGACCAGAGCTTCCTTCAGGTCTCCCCGCTCGAGCAGCCGGATCAAGAGACTCGCCTTGAGCTCCTGCGGCACCGGGTAAATCGCCTGGGTGATGCCGACCGCCGGCCCAACCGTTCGCTGGAGCTGGATCCGGACCGGTGCGTGGAGCAGATCCCGGGTCAGGGCGACGATCGGCTCGGGCATGGTGGCGCTGAAGAGGAGCGTCTGCCGCTTGGCCGGCAACCGGCGGATGATCCGCTTCACGTCCGGCAGGAAGCCCATGTCGAGCATCCGGTCGGCTTCGTCGAGGACGAAGTGCTCGATCGAGTCCAGGTTGGCATAGTCCGACTGGAGATGATCGAGGAGCCGGCCCGGGGTCGCGATCAGCACGTCGACCCTCCGGCGAAAGGCGTCTTCCTGGGGGCGCATCCCCACCCCGCCGAACACGGCGGCGGCGGTGAGCCTGGTGTGCTTGGCCAGGTCGCGGAAGTCCTCGAGGATCTGGGCCGCCAGCTCCCGGGTCGGGGTGAGCACCAGCGCCCGAGTCGCCCGGGCGGGCCGGGTCAGGAGCTGCTGCATGATGGGAAGCAGGAAGGCGGCGGTCTTGCCGCTCCCGGTCATCGCACAGGCGATGAGGTCCCGCCCCTCGAGGCCGGGCGGAATCGCCTCGGTCTGAATGGGGGTCGGTCGGGCGAACCCGAGGTCGCGAATGCCCTGGAGGAGGGTGGAATCGAGCTTGAGGGTACTGAAGGGCACGAATGTCCTGTCGTCGAGCGCGAGCCACCGGCGAGATGCCGGAGGACCGAGCAGGTTGCTGCGCACGTCTATTGATGAAGGGAGTTCTCAGAGACCGCCGCGTGCGCGGGGACGGTACCGGGTCGAAAGCCCAGCCCCCGACTGGACTGAAGGATAGGGGCATGTCGACCCCCAGACAACCCGACCGTCGGAGCTCAGCCAGCTGGAGTGGGCGGATCAGCAGCCGATCGGCTCGGTGCTCACGACGAGATTGTCGAAGTAGCGCTCCTGCGCCACCGGCGACCCCGCGTTCCAGTAGTTCTCCAGGAACAGGGCGTTGAGGCCGTAGGCCGAATAGGTGCCGAGCCAGTTGAGCCCCGCTCGGCTCGCCTCGGGGCGACCGTCGATCCAGAGCTCGAAGACCCCGTTGGCACGGCCGGCGTCGTTCAGGCGAACGTGCGCCTCGATGCACCGCCACTGGCCCACGTGCGCCGGGTCGAAGATCGGCGTCCTGCTCACCCGCTGGCCGAGCCAACGAAGGTTGGGGAGGTCGTTGTACTTGGTCGTCCGGACTCTCCCCTCGGGGTCGGTGCCCGAGACCGGATCGAGCATCAACGAGCGCGAGCCGGGGCCGCCCGACCAGACGGGGGCGATCATGGCCTGGGACCAGCCCGAGGTCGCGAAGACAGTCATTCGCGAGAGCTTGTTCCCCCCACCTCCGGTCCAGCCCGGCGCATTGCGGAGATACAGTCGCCAGTAGAGCTCGCGGTAGTCCGCCACGCCCCCATCGACGGCGCGGAAATAGGGGCCCGGCGTCCGGCCGAACGCCAGTTTGAGCGAGCCCGCCGACACCTGTCCGGCGGCGAACCGGGCCCGCATTCCCCAGGAGCCGTTGTTGCCGACCCCGCTCACTCGTCCGAAGCTACCCCGGGCCCGGTCTACCTCGAAGTAGCTGGCCATGCGGTCCTGGTCGAAATCGTCGCACCAGATCCAGCCGGGGTGCGGCGTCGCGCACTCGTTGACGAGGCCCGTCGGGGGCCGGGCCAGCTCGAGGCGGCCAACCCGACCATACCCGGAGGCCATCGCCACCAGGGCGAGCAGGAGCCCGACCCCGACCCGGCCTCGAGACGCCGCGATCTTGGAGCCACCGGCGCGGGGACACTCCCTCGACCGCCTGGCCGGCGTTCCGCCCGGCCCGATTGAGCTCCCGCTCCGAACGGATTGTGGCCCCCTGGCCTCCGGCCGACGAGGACGCTGGATGGAGAGATGGGGCATGTCCCCAAGTTTCACGCGGACCCCGTGGCGCCGTCAACTGCACCGCAGCCAACCTCGAGATGCCTAACACCGCTTCTGCCTTAGGCCGGCCCCTTTGACCAGGCCTTCCCCGCCACCCCGACCGCTCGATCTAGTCCTCCGACCATCCCAACGAGCGATGTGATCCTTGACTCGGCCGGACTATGATCAACAGGTGGAAGACTCTGATTGACCCGCGCCGCCCTGGCCCTGAACGACGAGTGCAATGCGCCTGACACCCAACCCGCCGCACAAGCCGAGGCCGTCCGCACCGGCCACGCGGGGCATCCGGGTCGCGGTCCCCGGCCTGGCCGGGGCGCCGATCGCCGACTGGGCCCTGGCGCAGGTCCGGGCGACGTTGGCGTCGATCGGCGATGCGGTGGTCACGACGGATGCCGCCGGTCGCATCACGTATATGAACGCCGCCGGCGAACAGCTGACCGGCTGGACGACCGGCGAGGCCATGGGGAGGGCCCTCGAAATCGTCCTGCCGCTGGTCTCCGAAACCACGCGTCGGCGAATCGCCAACGTCGCGGTGCGATGCGTCGAGAGCGGGCGGGCCATGGACCTGGAGGACGGCGTGGTGCTGTGCCGCCGGGATGGCCAAGAAATCTCGATCGGCGACTCGACCGCACCGATTCGGGACGAGTCCGGGGCGATCATCGGCGTGGTGCTCGTCATCCGGGACGAGAGTGCGAATCGGCTGGTGGGTCGCCAGTTGGCGTTCGACGCAACGCACGATAGCCTGACGGGGCTCATCAACCGGCGGGAGTTCGAGCGGCGGCTGACCCGGTTGGTGATGACCCCGGCCGGCATGTCCTCACACCACGCCCTCCTCTACCTGGACCTCGACCGCTTCAAGGAAGTCAACGATGCCGGGGGCCACGATGCCGGCGATGCCCTGCTGCGGAGCCTCGGCCCCATTCTCGCGGGCCACCTCCGGCAGCGGGACACGCTGGCCCGGCTCGGCGGCGACGAGTTCGGCCTCCTGTTGGAGCATTGTGCCCTGGGCGAAGCGGACCGGATTGCCAACCGGATTCGAGCCGCGGTCGAGCGGCACCGCTTGGGATGGGCCGGGCGGCAGTTTGCGGTCACCGCCAGCATCGGCATCATCCCGGTGACGGCCAACCGCGGGACGATGGCCGCCGTGCTGCAGGCCTCCGATCGGGCGTGCTATGCGGCCAAGGCCGGGGGCGGCAATCGTGTGTACGTCGATCGCCTGGAACCAGAGACGGCCCAGCCCTCATTCGACCCGACCGGCGGAGCCGTCCCCTCCTCCTTCGGCGCCGGCATCGCCCGGGCGCTTCGTCGCCTCGGCCGGCACCTCGGCATCCCCGCCGACAAGCCCTTGGTCGGCACCTACCCACGGGACGAAGGGCGCCGGGTGCTCGAACCAGCGGCGCGTCGCCGCCAGGCCCGCTGACCACCGCACCTCGTTTGACCGACTCAGGCGCACCAACCGGTTCGGCAGCCGGCCCTGATCATTCCCGGTACCGTTGCGGGTAACCGGTGGCCGATCACCATAAGGGTGGAACGTGATGAACGCGAACCAGCTCAAAGGCGACTGGAAACAGATCCGCGGCCGAGCGGCCGAGCAGTGGGGCAGGCTCACCGACGACGACCTGACCGTCATCGCGGGACAGCGCGACCAGCTGGTGGGCCTTCTTCAGCAGCGCTATGGTCGCGCCCGGGAGGCAATCGAGCGGGAGGTCCGCGAGTTCGAGGGTCCCGGCGCCGAGGAGTAGTCCGGCCCACCCGGGTTGGCACCATGAAGAGCGATCCGACGCCCCGCCCGACAGCCGGCTCGACCCTCGGCGGCCACCGTGGGCAGGGGCTGCTGATTGCCGTCTTTACCATCCTCGTGGTGGCCGCCCTCCGCCTGGCGAGCGCGCTCCTGGTACCGATCGCCGTCTCGATCCTCCTGAGTCTGCTCCTCGCCCCCCTGGTTCGGTGGCTCCGGGAACACCGGATCCCGGAGTCGATCGGGGCCGGACTGTTGGTGTTCGGAACCATCACCCTGCTGGCCGTTGGGACCGCGTTCTTGGCGGGGCCGGCCGGCGGCTGGGTTCGGCGGAGCCCTGCCCTCCTGGCGCAAATCGAAGCGAAGGTACGGCAGGTGATCCGCCCCCTCCACGCGATTCAAGAGTCGGCGCTCAAGGTCGAGCAAGCGGCGAGTGGGGCCCGTGACGGCGGCACCCAGCGGGTCGAGATGCAAACGCCCGGCCTCGTGCAACGGGTCAGCATCAGCACCATCTCCGCGGTCGGGGCGACGCTCGGCGTGGCCTTCCTGACCTATTTCCTCCTCGCGACCGGTCAGCGATTGCGGCGTCGGCTCGTCAGCCTGCCGGCGGAGATCCGACACCAGACCCGGATGGAACACGCCCTGAAGGAGATCGAGCGCCAGACCTCCCGGTATCTTGCCTTCACGACGCTGATCAGCATCGGGGTGGGCGGTGCCACCTGGGTGCTCCTTCGAGTCGCAGCGGTTCCCAACGCCGGGTTGTGGGGAACACTCGCCGGCGGGTTGAACTTTGTCCCCTACGTGGGGGCGCTGGTCTCGGCCTTGCTGGTCGGAGCCGCGACGCTCGTGACCTTCGATGGGATCGAGCGGCCGCTGGTCGTGGTGGGCGGGTTCCTGCTGATTCATCTGGTGGCCGGGAACCTGGTGACCCCGGCGGTGTTGGGTCGGAAGCTCCCGCTCAACACGGTGGCGCTCTTCGTTTGCCTGCTCTTTTGGGGGTGGGTCTGGGGTGTGGCGGGCGTCATCCTGGCCGTCCCGATGACCGTGATGCTCAAGGTCATCGCCGATCATGTCGACCATCTGCGCCCGTTGGCGGTGCTCCTCGGGGACTAGCCCGGTCACGGCAGCCGGCGGAGATCACGCTGGACTCGCCGGGCCCATCATCGTCACCCGATCCCCACGACCAGGACCTCGTGCCGCGCGCCATCGTCGACCAGCGGAATCGACGATCCGTCCAGCCGCCGCCCGTCGACGACGACCGTGGCCGTCCCCGGCGCGACCCGGGCCGGGTCACGAACCACGATGGCGTAGGTGCTCCGGCCATGCCGGTAGAGCACGGAGAATTCGGACCAGTGCTCGGGAACCGCGGGCGCGAACCAGAGCGTATCACCTCGCTTGGTGAACCCGAGCAGGTTCTCCAACCCAACCCGGTACATCCAGCTCGCCGACCCGGTATACCAGGTCCACCCGCCCCGGCCCAGCTGGCCGGGTGCGGTATAGACGTCGGCGGCGACCACGTAGGGCTCGACCCGGTAGGTCGCGACCTCCTCGGGCGTGCGGGTGTGGGTCAGCGGATTGAGCATCTGAAAGAGCTCGAAGGCGCGATCCCCGTCTCCCCGTAGCGCCGTCGCCAGCACCACCCAGAGCGCGGCGTGGGTGTACTGGGCGCCGTTCTCCCGGACCCCGGGGAGATAGCCCTTGATGTACCCCGGATCGCGCGGCGTTCGGTCGAACGGCGGGTCGAGCAGCTGAATCAGCCTGGCGTCGGGCCGAACCAGGTGTTCCTCGAGCGAGCGCATCGCCTGGGCCTGCCGACTCGGCTCGCCGGCGCCGGAGATTACGCTCCAGCTCTGGGCGATGGAGTCGATCCGGCATTCGTCGCTCTCGCGGGAGCCCAAAGGCGTGCCGTCGTCGAAGTAGGCCCGGCGATACCAGGCGCCGTCCCAGCCATGGGCCTCGACCGCGGCGAGGTACCGGTCGGCCCGGGCTCGACAGCCCTCGGCGGCGGCGGTATCGGACCGGGCGTCGGCCTGCTCCGCGTACCCCCGGAGCGTCGCGATCAGGAACCAGGCCAGCCACACGCTCTCTCCCCGCCCCTCGATCCCGACCCGGTTCATGCCGTCGTTCCAGTCGCCGCCCCCGATCAGCGGGAGCCCATGGGCTCCGGCCGTCGAGGCTCGCCGGAGGGCCCGGAGACAGTGCTCGTGCACCGTGGCTGGCTCCGCCGTGACCTCGGGAAGGTCGTAGATCTCGTGCTGATCCGCCCCCAGCTCCCGCATCCGGAGGAAGGGAACGGACTCGTCGAGTACCGACCGATCGCCGGTAACCCGGACATAGTGGTCGACCACGTAGGGGAGCCAGGCCAGGTCGTCCGAGAATCGGGTCCGGACCCCTCGTCCGGTCTCCGGATGCCACCAGTGCTGGACGTCGCCCTCGAGAAACTGGCGAGCCGCCGATCGAACGATCTGCGCTCGCGCCAGTCCGGGCTCGGCATACACCAGGGCCAGGGCGTCTTGGAGCTGATCGCGAAAGCCGTAGGCGCCGCTGCTCTGGTACAGCGCCGAGCGGGCCCACATCCGGCACCCCAGGGCCTGGTACAGCGTCCAGCGATTCAGCATCGCGTCGAACAAGGGCTCCGGCGTGCGCACGGCGATCCGGGACAGCCGGGCATCCCAGGCATCCGAGCCGGCGGCGATCGCTCCGGCGGCGCGACCCGGGTCGATCCAGTCGGCCACCGCTCGTCTGGCCTCGGACAGCCCGGGCATCGCGCCGAGCAACACGACGATGTCGCGGCGCTCGCCCGGAGCGAGCTCGATCTCGCATTGGAGCGCGGCGCACGGATCGAGCCCCGCCCCGGTCGTCCCACTCAAGGTCCGGTCGGATGCCGGCAGTCCGGCCAACGCCGCCGGAAGACTCAAGGCGCCGTTCCGCCCCAGGAACTCACGCCGGTCGCCGGTGTGACTCGTAACCGGTTCGCTGATGGCGTGAAATGCCGTCCAGTCGGCGTACAGGGGGTCGAACGAGTTCCGGGCGAAGATCGCTCCGGCGTCCGGTTCGAAGGCGGTGACGACCTGATGCCGGGTGTGCTCCCGGCTGATCCCCAGCGTCCATTCCACGTACGCCGTCATCGAGAGCCGCCGGGGGACGGCCGTCCCGTTGGTGATTCCGAGCACCGCGCACTTGATCGCCTGATCCGCCACCAGGCCCAGCCGGAGATCGGTGACGATCCCGGCGTGGTCGTGCCGGAAGCTGGACTTGCCCGGGGCGTGCCGGACGGTGTACGGCTCGGTGGTGCGGACCGGGGCGGGGGTGGGGCACCAGAGCTCGCCGCTCGCCTCGTCGCGGAGGTAGATCACCTCGGTGGGCGGATCGCCGACCGGGTCGTTGTGCCAGGGCGTGAGCCGGAAGAAGTAGCTGTTTCTGGCCCAGGTGAACCCCGCCCCGCGCTCGCTGACGACGAAGCCGCCGGCCGGATTCGCGATCACGTTCACCCACGGTGCCGGGGGCACCCGGTCGCCCGCGACCTGGATCTCGTAATCGCCCTGCGGCGTCAGCCCACCGAACCCGTTGTCGAGGGGCGGCGCGGGGACTTCGCCGGACAGCGGGGCGTCGGCGACGGAGGTCGGGCCGAAGGGGTCCCCCGGGGTGGCCAACCCGCCGAGGCCGAGCCGCCGGGCCGGGTCGAGGCCGGGAGCGCTGCTCCGCTCGGAGCGACGGAGCCGGGTCAGGAGCCCCGCGCCGTCGTCGATCGGCTCGCCGCTGGGTCCCTGGAGCGACTGGGCGACCCGCCTCAGCGGCCGGCCGTCGCAGGGAACCAGCAGCCGGGCGGTGGCCCGGAGCATCAGCAGATCGGCCGGGGTGAACAGCTCGCGGCGGCGCACGAACACGCCGCCGGCCTGCTCCGAGGGATCGGCTTGGTCCAGGGCGTTGACCGTGGCGGTGATCTCGGCCTCGAGCTCGGCCTGGTAGGTCGTGGGGTGCGCGTTGAGCACGACCAGGTCGACCACCATGCCGCGACGACGCCAGTACCGGTGGGCGGCGAGGACCTGGCGAAGGGTCGGGAGGCCTTGACTATCGCTGATGGTGGCGAGCACGATCGGCCAGTCGCCCGAGATCCCGTGGGCCCAGAGCTGGGGTTGCGAGCCTCGGTTCAGCCGGAGCTCGGCTTCGGGCGCCCGCGCCATCGGGTTGCCGAAGATGAGCGGGCCGGCCAGCTCCTGGAACACCGTCGCGTCGGCCGGGGTGAGGCCCAACTCGCGGAGCTCCACCTGACTCGACGTCGCCGCCAGGTCGAGCGCCCGCTGCGCCGCGTGGGGATCGTGGTACCGGCCGGCCAGCTCGAAGGCCCGCTCGCGGCTGGTGGCGATCAGCGTAGTATAGGTCACGGCCGCCGATTGGCCCGGACCGAGGCCGACCCGGGTTCGGAGGGCGAAGATCGGGTCCAATACGGCGCCGGTCGCGCCGGCCAGGTCGCCGTCGACCTCCAAGGCTACGGGATCGCGGGCCGTCCGGCCCCGCCCCTGAAACCGACCCCGGTCCGTCTCGAACGAGACCGGCCCGACCCTGCCCTTCCCGGTATCGACGACGTGAACGCACCAGACCACGGGATCGTCCGGCGACCGGGGTCGCCGGATCGCGGTGATCGCCGTACACCAGGCGTGCCACTCGGTCTCGACGAACAAGTTGCTGAAGGCCGGGTGGGCCCGGTCCGTGTCCGGCGGCGCGAGCACGATCTCACCGTAGCTGGTCAGCTCGAGCTGGCGGGCCCGGGTCCCGTTGTTCGTGAGAGTCACCCGCCGCACCTCGGCCGACTCGTCGGGCACCACGGCGATCTCGGTCCGGGTTTCGATATCACCGTCGGCGCGATGAAAGGTCACCCGGTCGGCCGCCAGGGTGGCCCGGTACCAGTCGGCGGGCGCGCAGACCGGCTGATGGCTCGCCGACCAGACCCGGCCCCGGCTCAGATCCTTGACGTAGCAGAACTGCCCGGTGTCATCCCGGGTTCCGTCGGAGCGCCATCGCGCGATGGCAAGGTGCTGGTACCGACTGTACCCACCTCCGCAATGACTCACCATCAGGGTGAACGGCGGGCGCCCGAGGAGGGCCACCTGGGGCTCGGCACAATCGGGCGTCTCCAGCTCCCGCACCGCGGGGCCGTCGAAGGGCATCTCGGCGCGGCCCTCCCCGATCGTCGATGCCCGGGCCGGGCGGAGGATCAACCGCCGGGGAATTCGCTCGTGGAGAAGGAGCTCCACCGACCGGACCAAGGGATCCGCGTGAAACCGGCGTTGCCAGACCTGCGCGGTCAGCACGTTGGTGAATGCCACCAGGCTCATCCCGATGTGATGCGCCATGTAGTTACGCACCACGGCACGATCCGACTCCGGTTCGGGGCGGGTGTAGTCGAGGGCGTCGTGAAACCCGAACGGCCCCAGGGTGGAGAGCCGCTCGATCGCGGTCAGGTTACGGAGGGCCTTTTCCGGGTCGACCAGCGCCGCCAGCGCCGAAGCGTATGGAGCGACCACCAGGTCGCGGTCGAGGCCTCGCTTGAGCGCGAGATCGGGAACACCGAAGGCCCGGTACTGGTAGGTGCCGTGCCGATCGCGCACGTTGTAGGCGCTCTCGCTCATGCCCCACGGCACGCCCCTGGCCGCGCCGTAGGCGATCTGGCGGCGGACCGCCCCCCGATGGGTCTGATCCAGCAGCGTAAACGGGAAGGACTGCATCACCAGCGCGGGCATCAGGTACTCGAACATGCTTCCGCTCCACGACACCATCGCCGGGCCGCCCGCCGCATAGGTGAGCGTCCGGCCGAGCCGGAACCAGTGGTCGACCGGCACGTCGTTCTTCGCGATCGCGACGAAGCTCGCCAGCCGGGCCTCGGACGCGAGCAGATCGTAGGACGACGGGTCGAGCGAGTGGCTGGCCAGTTGGTAGCCGATCGCGAGGAGCTTGCGTTCCGGATCGAGCAGGAATCCAAATTCCATCTCCATCGCGTACCGGTAGGCGCGGCGGGCGATCGCCTCGAGGCGGGCGACCAGATTCCGCGCGGCCTCCGACCCCGCTGACCGGTCCCGCAGCGAGCTCGGGGGGGCTTCTCCCGAGTGCACCGCCTCCGCCACGATCTCGAGGCTCCAGGCGATCCATTCTCGGGCCGGCTCCGCTTCCTCGACCGAGAGGCGGGCGTCGCCGATCAGCGCCAGCACCGCTCTGAGCGGGGCCTCCAGGCCGGCCAGCAGCGCCCGGGCCTCCGCGTCATCCCCGGCCGACCGCAAGGCCCGGCGCGCCCGGCCCAGCTCGGCGCCCGCCGCGGCCAGCGCACGGCGGACCGCCACCGGCCGGGTCGACGCCGACGGGGCGAGTGCGTCGAGACGGGTGTCGGCGAGGCCGAGCCCGGCGGCCACTGCCCGGACCGTTCGACCCGGTCCGGCCGGCTGGTCCGGTATGGTCAGACAGGCCTGCCGCAGGGCAATCAAGTGACCGGCGAGATTCCCGCTGTCCACCGTCGACACGTACGCCGGCTGGAGCACCGAGAGATCGGCGAGATCGTACCAGTTGTAGAAGTGGCCTCGGAACCGCGCCATCCGCTCGAGCGAACCGAAGATCCGCTCCAGCCGGACGATCAGGCCCTCCAGGGTCAGGAAGCCGAGGTCGTGCGCACTGACCGTCGCCAACAGCTGCAGGCCGATGTTGGTGGGCGAGGTCCGCATGGCCGTGACCGGCGCGGGGTCTTCCTGAAAGTTGTCGGGTGCGAGCCAGTTGGTCTCCGGACCGACGAACCGCTCGAAGAAGCGCCAATGAAGGAGCCCGTACCGGAGGATCTGGCGGCGGCCGGCCGCGGGCAGGCGGCGGTCAGGCCGGACCGCCGGCGCGCTGAGCGCGGCAGCCACGAAGGGCGACGACAGCCAGGCCACGAGCAGAGGGCCGGCGCAGGCCGCCAACGCCCACATGAGCTTGGGGTCGGCGGACCGGGCCCCCCGGACCGCGACCAGCGCGCCGACGCCGGCCACCATCGCCAGCGACGGTCCCAGGGAGCGCCAGCCGACCCGGGGACGGGAGGCCGTAACCCGCTCTGCCGTCGAGGCGCTCTGCCACTCCAGGAGGTGTCGTCGGGAAACGGCCAGCCGCCAGAGCGTGCGGATGATCGCGTCGGCCGAGACCCAGGCCTGATGGGGGAGGAAGACGACGCCCAGCCCCAGCTGGGCCGCGCTCCGAACCGCGTCGAGCCCGACCGCTCCGAGGTAGGCTCGCCACGACTGGCGGAGCGGCACCCGGACCGCCGCGATCAGCTGAGCCACGACCCACGGGGCGGCGATGGCGCCGAGGCCAAGGAGGGTCCACCGGAGCGGGGAGCCGGGGAGCAGTGTCCAGCCCGCGACCAACAGGGCGAGCTGGGCCAGCTCGACCGTGCTCCGGCGAAGATTGTCCAGGATCTTCCAGCGAGAGAGCACCGACAGCCGATTCGGCTCCGGACCGTCCGGCCCCGGTACGGTCGGCGTCAGCCACTGGAGGAGCTGCCAATCGCCCCGGATCCAGCGATGCCTTCGGCTGGTATAGGTGCCATAGCTGGTCGGATAGTCGTCGTAGAGGTTGACGTCGGTGACCAGTCCGGTGCGGGCGTAGTTGCCTTCGATCAGATCGTGGGAGAGGAGCCGATTCTCCGGGAAGCGACCGTGGGTCGCCTCCTCGAACGCGTCGAGGTCGTAGATCCCTTTGCCGGTGAAGCTCCCCTCGCCGTACAGATCCTGGTACACGTCCGACACGGCGGTCGTGTAGGGATCCACCCCCGGGCGTCCCGAAAAGATCGCGGCAAACCGCGACCGCGAGGCGCTCGGCAGCGAGACCCCGACCCGGGGCTGCAGAATGCCGTAGCCGCGGACCACCCGACCCCGGGCCGGATCGAATTCGGCCCGGTTGAGCGGATGGGCGATCGCGCCGATCAGGTCGGGGGCGGCATCGGGCGGCAGCACCGTGTCGGCGTCGAGGGTGATGACGTACCGGAGGCCGCGAAGGGCCGCGACGTTGCCGACCACGACCGAGAATGCCTCCTGGGCGGCCCCGCGGACGAAGCGGTTGAACTCCGCCAGCTTTCCTCGCTTCCGCTCCCAGCCCATCCACACCCCCTCCCTGGGGTTCCACCGCCGGGGGCGATGGAACAGGTAGAAGGCGTCGTCGGTCTCGGGCGCGTAGCGGGCGTTCAGGGCCTTACGCCGTCCCGGGCCGCGGCCACGATCGCCGCGTCGTCGGCCCGGGTCTCGGTCGCCGAGTCGGTGAAATCGCTCAGGAGCGCGAAGTGGAGGTGCGCTTCGTGGTTGGCGAGGAAGCGGACTTCGAGCGTTTCCAATGCCTCCTGGACCGCATCGAGGTCGGGGAGCAGGGTGGGAATGACGACGGCGGTCCGAAGCTCCGGTGGCACCCCGGCTTCATGCAGGTCGAGCTTCGGCAGCATCCGGGGCGGCAGGATCGCCGTGATCAGCTGGTTCATCACCCGGACCGCAATGTCGTTGGCCGGGAGGAGCGCGAAGACGACGACCAGCAGGGCCGCTGGACGGGCACCGACGCCCGCCAGGCCGAACAGGGCGACGACGGCCAGCCCGGTCCCGGCCACCACGCCGCCCACGAACAACCCGTTCGGATGACGGCGGACCAACCGGGCAATGGCCTCGCCCGGCGTCGACCGATACCCGACCGAGGCTTCCAGCGTCGCCAGACCCTCGTCTACCAGGTAGTAGCCGACGTGGGCCCGACGGCTATCGGGGGCGGCGGCGAAGGCGGCCCGGGCGAGATCGACCGCGGCCCGGGCGACGGCGTCCTCGGCCGATCCGCTTCGCTTGGCGATCCGCTCGACGACGTGTCGATACCAGTCCCGGGTCGCAAACGTCATCCGGGCATAGGATCCGGACGGGTCGGTCCGGAGGGCGGCCTCGGTCCGGCTTTGGCCCTCCACGAAGGTGCGCCAGTCCATGCGGGCCACCGCCCGGAGACTGGTGATGCTGTTGGTCATCATCTGCTGGGTGAGCGCCAGGCGCTGAATCGCCTGGGCCGCCGCGCTCTCGGCGGTGAGCCCCTCCAGAGCCAACCACTGTTCGAGCCAGTCGAGGCCGGGCACGTCGCCCGAGTCGGCATGGAGCAGCTGGAGCAGCCGGCTCACGAAGGTCGGGGTGAGGGGCGGGTGGTCCCGGCCGAACGCGGCGACGACCGGCCCGGGAGAACCCCCGTCGGCCGCCCGGCCGGTCCGAAAGCGGGCCGCCCAGAGCTGGGCGAGTCCCGCTTCGTCCAACCGCCCCACCACCCTGAGCGCCATCCGCCGAACGCTCTCGATCAAGCCGAGGCGCAACATCGCGGGCACCGCCCAAAGCTCACCCATCGATAACGGCGCGACCCGCTGGAACTCGCCCACGAACCGGGTCACGTTCTCGAGGTCGATTCGTCCCTCGGTGTGGGAGATCAGGGTAATCGCCAGCTCGTAGACGCGGGGATACCCCGCCAGCGGCCCCCGGCTCAGCTCCGGCAACTCCCGGTAGTAGCCCGGCGGAAGGCTGGCGCGCACCTCGCGGATGTGATCTTCGATGACGTGGAAGTTGTCGAGCAGCCAGTCCCCGGCGGGGCTGACGTCACCGCCGAGCGCGGCACTGGCGGTCAGCCGGGCGTACGCCCGGTCCAGGATGCGGCGGGTCTGGTCGAGCCGTCGGAGCAGCGGGATCCGTCGCCGGGAGGCGCCGGGCGGCGCCAGGCGCTCCGTGCTCGCCAGGGCCCGGGCCCGGTCGCCGAGATGCTCGGCACCCAGGAGCTCACCGCGAATCGGGCCGGCAATTTCCTCGCGAGGGTGGGACGACCGCGTGAACAGGCGCGACAGCAGACCCAACCGCAACTAGCGCCCGGTCCGATCTCTCCAGGTCGGCTGGGGTCCGGTCGACCCGGGTCGCGGAGCGCCGTCCAACGGGCGCGGCTGGCTCCGCATGCTCGGAATCGAGGCAAAGCCTGCCGGTGGACCGTAGACGATCGGGGTGACGCAGCGACACGGCTTCCCCGAAGGGGGCGGGTCGGCCTCGCCGGAGCGGGGCAGCCGATACGAGACGTTGGGCGAATCCCCAATGACCCCGCCGCAGGTGCCACAATGAAGCGGCTGCATTGGATTCGCCCTCGGGCCCGGCGCCTCGGAGGGGCTCACCGTGACCGTCCGCCGTTGGGCGAGGGAACCCACTCGAGCAGCTCGCCGGGCTGCGCGCGGAAGAAGCCACAGAGGGCGTCGAGCGTTTCAGCGTGCAGCCGGCCAAACGCACCACCGGCGCGCGACAGGCGGTAGGCGGAGGGGTAGCTGAGCGTCGTCGCCTGGCTCAGCGCGTAGGCGGAGATCCTTCGCGCCTTCATGATCTCGTGGATCCGGAGCCGTACCATCGGGAGGCCTTCACTCGACCGCGTGACCCTAGGATCGAGCCTTGCGGTACATACTCCTGGAATATATGCTCAGAGCGTCGAAGAACCTATTGCAAAATCGAGCAGTTCCTACCGACCTGGAGTTAGACGCGGTGGTTGCGATGGACGCCTCCGGCTCGCCCTCTTGAGGATGCGCCCAATGATTCGACGTTCGACGCCGGCTCTCCCACCTCCCATCGACCCCGCCGCCAACGGCGTTCGGGCCATCGCGGCATGACCCGGAAGGCGAAGCGTCCGGGGACTTCGGCCAAGCCGAAGCAGGTCGACCAGGTCCGGCCGATTGCGCTGGTTCTGATCGACGACAATCGGCTCCTCCGGGAAGGCATCACGGCCTTGATCCGCACCCAGCCGGGCTTCACGGTGCTGGCGGCCTCGGCCGACGTCGACGAAGCGCTCGAGAAGGTCCGGGAGTCCAAACCGGACGTCGTGCTCCTGGATTTCGGTCTCGAGAACCATGACAGCCTGGGTCTGACGGCGACGATCCACGGCGAGGTTCCCGACGCCAGGATCATCGTCATGGGGCTGATGCCCATGCAGGAAGACGTCGCCGACTACGTCCGGGCGGGGGCCTCCGGGTTCGTCATGAAGGATGCATCCTTCGAAGGCTTCATCGAGACCATCCGGATCGTGGCGGCCGGCGGCGAGGTCCTGCCCCAGGCGCTCACCAATTCGCTCTTCGCCCAGATCACTCGAAATCTCCCCGCCCTCAAGACATCCTTAGCCGAGGCCAACCGGCTGACCGCTCGGGAACGGCAGGTCGTCGACCTGCTGGCCGAGGGGCTGAGCAACAAGGAGATCGCGAAGCGGATGCATATCGCGGTCCACACCGTCAAGAGTCACGTCCACAACGTGCTCGAAAAGCTGGCGCTCCACAGTCGCCTCGAGGTGGCCGCCTTTTCCCATGGGCGGAGGGAATCCTAACCCCCGTCGACGGCCCGCCTTCTCGGCACTCCTCCCGGAACTAGCTCCAAACTCACTCGATCGATCGATTGGCTGCCGCCGACGCCGCCCCTAATTTCGCAGGTCGGGGGAAGCGAGAATCGTGTCCGAGCTGGAGGCGCGGCAATGGGGGCATCGGTGGAGTATGATCCCAAAGGCTCGACCGGGTATCGCATGGATCAGTTGGCCTCGGCCTTCGACCGGGTCAGAGACTCTCGGGACTGGAAGGCGCCGATCCAAGCGCTGATCCCGACCGCCGACCGGCCCATCGTCGAGCAGGCCGTGCGCTGGTTCACCGGCACGGATCCGGCGTTCGAGCCGGCCCCGGACCGTCCGACTCACCTGGTCGTGAAAGCTCCAGGCTATCGCCTACGGCCGGCGGAGGCCGGCGAGCTCATCAACGGATCGACCCGACCGACCAGGTTCGACCCGGTCAGCGGGTGAAGCGGGTCGTGGGGGGCACGCCGTAGTCGCACCCGCCGGCGGACGGGGACCCGTCCGGTAGTCCTTCCGAGCGAGCCCAATCCAGCCCAACGAGCGATTCAACCGAATGGGGCGGCAGGCTACCATTCACGTTCGGCTCGCCGCTCACGGCCAGTGGGACGTCGAGGCTCGGCAACCGCACTGGCGCGCTTTTCGGAAGAGACGACTCTCATGCAATCCACCGATCGACACCCCGGTCTCCCGGCCCGGCGGGGAACCTCTATACGCCGGGCCGTGGCCGGGACCATCGCCACGCTGGCGTTGGCGGGATGCAACCCGTTTCACCATAACCCGGCTGTCGAGGTCAGCACCCAGGACCTCACCCTCAACAGCCGCTGGCACGCCAATCTGGCCTCCCCCGCGAGTCTCGCGGGCGTCGTGCAGATGAACGGCTCGGCATCGATGGCGCCGAGCCCGGATGGCACCAGCACCGACATCGCCCTGAGCCTGGCCAACGCGTCACCGGGCGGCCTCCATCCCTGGGAAGCGCACTATGGCCAGTGCGGGGACGGGATGGACCGCGGCGTCTTTGGACCGAGTGAGGCCTACCAGCCGCTCCAGGTCGAGTCCGACGGTCACGCCACCGGGACGGCCACGGTGGAAATGCAGACCCCCCGCACCGGCGACTTCTTCGTCGTCATCCGCGCGTCGGAGGCCAATCCCGAGACCATCGTCGCCTGCGGCAATCTCGCGCCGCCGACGCGGTGATCAGACTCCCTCCGAAAGGATCTAGCAATGTTGCTCGCTTTGGCGGTCATTCTCATCGTGGGTTGGGTACTCGGGTTCGGCATGTTTCACGTGGCGGGAGGGCTCATCCATCTCCTCCTGGTGGTGGCGCTCATCTCGATCGTGTGGCACTTCTTCCAACGGCGCCAGGTCAGCTGATCCGGAGCCGGCTCGAGAGGGAGCCTTGTACCCGGCTGGGCGGGCACACCCCGGCCGCGGGCGCGCCGGGTTCGGCGGTGGCCCGCCCGCGGGACCGGGTCATCACGCAGTGGACGGATCCTGAGAGGGTGCCTCTGACCCGCCACTCAGCCGGATCACCTGGCGCATGGTCACCCCCTGAACCAGGATCGAAAACACCACGACGACGTAGGTGAGGGTCAGGACCAGACTCCGGGACGGGTTGGGCGGCACGGAGAGCGCCATGGCCACCGAGATGCCGCCCCGCAGCCCGCCCCAGGTGAGAATCCGAATGGCTCCCTTCGACTGGGGGCGGATCCGGCGGAGCGGGCCGATGATGCCCGCGACGCTGAGCCACCGCGCCCCGACCACGATCGGGATCGCGAGCCCCCCCGCCACCAACCACCTCCCCTCGATCGGGAGCACCAGCAACTCCAGCCCGATCAGGAGGAAGAGGACCACGTTGACGATCTCGTCGACCAGCTCCCAGAAGGTGTCGACGTGCTCCCGGGTCTTGTCGCTCATGGCGAACAGCCGGCCCCGGTTGCCCACCAGCAGTCCCGCGACCACGACGGCAATCGGGGCCGACAGTCCCAACCCGTCCGCGAGGGCGTAGACGCCCATGGCCAGCGCCAGCGTCAGCAGCACCTCGACCTGATAGTTGTCGACCCGTCGGAGCATCTGATAGGCGAGGACCCCCGCGGCCAACCCGAGCAGCAGGGCCCCACCCAGCTCGGTAAGGAGCAGCGCCGCCACCCGCCCGACGCTCAGGGTGAGCGCCGCCGAGCCGCCGTGACCCGCGCTTTGGCCCAGCCCGGCGAGATCCAGAATCAACACGAACACCACGACGCCCAGACCATCGTTGAACAGCGACTCGCCGGCCGCCTGCACCTCGAGCTGCCGGGCCACGCCCACCGATCTCATGATGGCCAGCACCGCGATCGGGTCGGTGGGCGAGATCAGGGCGCCAAAGAGGAGCGCCTGCAGGAACGGGACGTCCAGGCCCAGCCAGCCGAGCACCACCCAGGTCGCCCCACCAACGATGAACGTGGAGGTGAGCGTCCCAACCACGGCAAGCAAGGAGACGGCCGCCCATTCCCGCCCCAGCGCCTCGAGCTTCACGTGGATGGCGCCGGCAAAGATCAGGAAGGCCAGCATGCCGTGCAGCACGACCTGGTTGAAGTCGATGCTGCCGACCAGCGTCACCGCCCGTTCCCGGAATCCTCCGGCCAAGGGGCCCACCAGCACCAGGGTGAGCGACCCCAACAGGGACACCAGCATGACGCCGACTGTCGTGGGGAGCTTGATGAACCGGTCGTTGATGTAGCTGGAGACGGCGGCCAGGGCGATCAGCAGGCTCACCAGGGCGAAAAAGCTCACGGGGCGCGCCGGGTCAGCCGGGCCACTTCCAGTTCCGGATCTCGGGCATATCCTGGCCGTGGGCGGCGATGTACCGGGTGTGCTCGATGAGCTTGTCGTGCACCATTTGCTTCACGTACCCGCTCTTGGCCCCCAGCTGCGGCAGCCGATCGACCACGTCCTGCACCAGATGCCACCGATCGAGGTCGTTCTGCACCCGCATGTCGAAGGGCGTGGTGATGGTGCCCTCTTCCTTGTACCCCCGGACGTGAAGGTGGCGGTTGGCCCGCTGGTAGGTGAGCCGGTGGATCAGCCAGGGGTAGCCGTGAAACGCGAAGACGATCGGCCGGTCCACGGTGAAGAGGGCGTCGTAGTCCGTATCGGTCAGCCCGTGGGGGTGCTCCGTGCTGGGCTGGAGACGCATGAGATCGACCACGTTGATCACCCGGATCTTCAGGTCGGGCAGGTGGCGCCGCAGGATCGACACGGCGGCGAGCGTCTCCAGCGTGGGCGTGTCGCCGCAACAGGCCATCACCACGTCCGGTTCGGCGCCCCGGTCGTTGCTGGCCCAGGGCCAGATCCCGATGCCTTCCGTGCAGTGTACCACGGCGGCGTCCATGGTCAGCCATTGGGGAAGCGCATGCTTGCCGGCCACCACCACGTTGACGTAGTGCCGGCTCCGGAGGCAGTGATCCACGACCGAAAGCAGACAATTGGCGTCGGGCGGGAGATACACCCGCACGATATCGGCCTTCTTGTTGACCACGTGGTCGAGGAAGCCGGGGTCCTGGTGCGTGAACCCGTTGTGATCCTGCTGCCAGACGTGGGAGGCGAGCAGGTAGTTGAGCGACGCAATCCGCCGCCGCCAGGGGAGCTCCGCCGTGACCTTGAGCCATTTGGCGTGCTGGCTGAACATCGAATCGACGATCCGGACGAAGGCCTCATAGCAGTTGAAGATGCCGTGCCGCCCGGTCAGCAGGTACCCCTCCAGCCACCCCTGACACTGATGCTCGCTGAGCATCGAGTCGAGCACCCGGCCGGCCGGGGCGAGAAACTCGTCGTTGGGGGCGGTGCGAGCGTCCCACTGGCGATTGGTGGTTTCGAAGACCGCCCCAAGCAGATTCGAGAGCGTCTCATCGGGTCCGAAGATCCGAAAGTGGCGCCGGTCCTGGTTGAGGGTATCCACGTCTCGCAGAAATCGCCCCAGCACCCGGGTATCGGACGCGTCGACGGCCCCGGGCGACGGCACCGCCACCGCGTGAACCCGGAAGTCCGGCATCCGCAGGTCGCGGAGGAGGAGACCGCCATTGGCGTGGGGGTTGGCGCCCATCCGCCGGTGGCCCTTCGGCGCCAGCTCGGCCAGCTCCGGCAGCAACCGGCCGCGCTCGTCGAACAGCTCGTCCGGCCGGTAGCTCTTCATCCACTGCTCGAGCAGCGCCACATGATCAGGATGACCGGCATCCACCAGGAGCGGGACCTGGTGCGACCGGAAGGTGCCCTCGATCGGCAGGCCGTCCACGACTTTCGGCCCGGTCCAGCCCTTGGGCGAGCGGAGGACGATCATCGGCCAGCGGGCCCGGGTCGTGTCGTGCTCGGTTCGCGCCTTGGCCTGAATCCGTCGAATGCTCGCGATGGCGGTCTCCAGAGCCGCGGCCATGCCCTGGTGCATCGGTTCCGGTTCGTCGCCGTCGACGAACAGGGGCTCCCAGCCGGAGCCGCGGAAGAACTCCGCCAGCTCCCCGGGCTCCAGCCGAGCCAGAATCGTCGGGTTGCTGATCTTGTATCCGTTGAGGTGCAGGATCGGCAGCACGGCGCCGTCGCTGATCGGGTTCAGGAACTTGTTGGAATGCCAGGCCGTCGCGAGCGGACCGGTTTCCGCCTCCCCATCGCCGACCACGCAGGCAACGATCAGATCGGGGTTGTCGAACGCCGCTCCGAAGGCATGGCTGAGCGAGTACCCGAGCTCGCCCCCTTCGTGGATCGACCCCGGGGTCGTGGGCGCCACATGGCTGGAAATCCCGCCCGGGAAGGAGAACTGATGGAACAGCTTCTTGAGCCCGGCCTCGTCCTGGGTGATGTCGGGATACACCTCACTCCAGGTGCCCTCCAAGTACACGTTGCCGACGATTGCCGCGCCGCCGTGACCGGGACCGGCCACATAGATCATGTCCAGGTCATGCTGCGTAATGACCCGATTCAGGTGGACGTAGATGAAGTTCTGGCCCGGCGTCGTCCCCCAATGCCCGACCACCAGCGGCTTGACGTGGGCCAGCGTGAGCGGCTCCCGGAGGAGCGGATTGGCGTAGAGGTAGAGCTGGCCCACCGACAGATAGTTTGCGGCGCGCCAGTAGGCATCGATCCGCCGGACCAGGTCCGGCGCCAGGGTCGCGGCCGTCATCGGGACGATCCCCCGGGCCGGGCCGGGTACCTCACCAGACCGGCGGCGCCACCGGCGCCGGCTCGTCGGCCCAGTAGCCGTGATGACCGTAGTGTCGATACTGGTCGTCGGAGAACAATTCGTTGACGCTTCCGATGACCCCGTCGAGGGCCTCCATCCGGTAGCCCTTTAAGCTCCTGACTGAATCGAGCATGGTATCGTCCCTCCTCGGCCGAATGCCGTTCGTGACTCCTCGTCGCGGTGGGCTCCGTCCATCGGAGCCACCGGCGACGCGGGACCGCACGGAAGGTTACCCGGCCGCACCGCCGGGCTCCATCGCTCGAAGGGATGAAGAGTGAGCTACCCCAGCCCCAGCGCCTGACCCACCGCCCTCGCGATCATCAGCTCTTCGTCGGTCCGGATCACCCGCACCCCGACCCGGCTGGTCGGCTTGGAGATCACCGCCGAATTCGCTCCATTGCGCCGCCGGTCGAGCCCCAGGCCCAGAAAGGCCAGGCCCTCGCAGATCCGGGCGCGGACCGACGGCGCGTTCTCGCCAATGCCGCCCGCGAAAACGAGAGTGTCGACCCCGCCGAGGGCCGCCGCGAAGGCCCCGATCCACTTCTTTGCCTGGTAGCAGAACAGGGCGACGGCGTCCGCCGCCCGGGCGTCCCGGGTTTCCCGGTCGAGCAGGTCACGCAGATCGGAGCTGGTCCCGGACACCCCCAGCAGGCCGGCCTCACGGGTCGCCATCCGCTGGAAGCCCGCCGCCGTCATCCGTTCGGTGCGGGCCAGGTAGTAGCCGACGCCGGGGTCCAGGTCGCCGGTGCGGGTGCTCATCACCAGGCCACCGGCTGGGGTGAAGCCCATACTGGTGTCGATACTGGCTCCCTGCCGCACGGCCGCCAGGCTCGCGCCGTTGCCCAGATGGGCGAGAATGACCCGACCCTTGGCCGCCGCCGGATCGAGGCGGCCGAGCTCCTCCATCAAATAGGCATAGGACAGGCCGTGGAAGCCGTAGCGCTCGACGCCCCGGACCGCATAGCGCCGCGGAATCGGCAGCATTCTGGCCACTCGGGGCATGGTCCGGTGAAAGGCGGTGTCGAAGCACGCCACCTGCGGCAGCGTGGGATGCCGCTTCGCAAGTGCCTCGATGATCCGGATTTCGCGGCGGAGGTGCTCGGGATCGTAGGGCGTGATGCGGCGGAGCTCGGCGAGGAGGCGCCGGGTCACCCGGGCCGGCTTCACGTGGTGCATCCCATGGACCACCCGGTGTCCTGCCGCCACGATCGAGGCGAAGATGGGCTCCCGCTCCAGCCAGTCGAGGAGAGCGTCCACCACCCTTCGGTGGGTGCCGACGCCCAGCCGAGGGGGCGCCCGAGACACGACGCTCGACGGGCCGACCTCGAAGGTCGTGCCACCGAGGCCGATCCGATCGATCTTGCCATCGAGCAGGCGGCGCGGCCGGGGGCCGACCGAGTACACCGCGAACCGGATGCTCGAGGAGCCCCCGTTGATCGCCAGGACCGAACGGGCCGGGTCGGACGGCGTCTCGGGTCGCGTCATCGTGGTCGCCCAGCCCGACGAGGAGCCGGGGCCGCCGTCAGCCTCGCGAGGATCGAGACTGGTCGGCCCGTCCCAGGATCGACTCGATCCGACGGGCCAGATTCTCGGCCGCGCCAGCCACCGCCAGGTTCACGGTCGGGGCGTCGTGCGTCACCGCAATGGGCTGACGGCCCTCGAGGCGGGCCTCCATCAAGCAGCGCTGGTCGTCCTGGCCGTTCTTGGCGCCGTTCTGGTCGCTGAGGTGGACCTCGACTCGGGTGATGCGATCATGGTAGCGGCTCAGGGCGTTCTCCACGACGCCCCGGACCCCTTCGGCCATGGCCTCGCGACCTTTGACGGTGTGGTCGGTATTGATCTGAACCAGCATGGTGTTCTCCTCGGGTGAACGGGTCGGTCAGGGGCCGCCGGCGGCGAGCCGGCCACCCCGGCCGGGAAGGTCGCGAGTCATCAGGTCGCCGATCCGCTCGATCGTGACATCGGCCGCCGGATAGGCGCGGAGGTTGGCGGGATCGTGAGCGTAGTGCCCCTGTCGCGGGAACACCGTCGTCACGCGGTTCCCCCAGTGCTGCTTGATCATCGCGAGCAACCGCAGCTTGTCGTCGATCATCACGTAGTGACGAGCCGGATAGCGCTCGGCCACGGCGTCGAGCATCCGCTCCTTGTGAATATAGATCAGGACCCGACCATCGACCGCCGCCCAGAGCCCGGAGCGCTGGATCTTGCGAGGCTGAAACACGACGTCGCCGTCCGACAAGATGGCCGTGAGGCCCTGGGTCCCAAGCCGCTGGATGACGTCGAGCACGCCGGGATACAATCGGCTGGCAAAGGGGTAGTCGACCAGGAAGGACGACATCTGGAGCAACCGGGTGTCGTTCACGACCTCAAGTCGATAGCGCTGCAGCGCGCCCAGGTAGTCCGCGTAGCCGAGCTCGCGTCGCAGCGCTTCGAAGATCATCCAGTACTGGTCGGCGCTCGCGGACCCGAACTCCCGGACCAGGTGGGCCCGCAGATCGTCCTGGACGCGATCGTTGTCGAGCAGGGTATTGTCGCAGTCGAGGAGAAACACGACGTCGGTCGCCCGGCTCACGCGATCGCTCCGTCGGCTGTGGGATCGTACCAGCGCCCGGGCGCCGCGATCAGCCCGTCCGCTGGTCGGGGTCCCCACGTCCCCCGCCGATAGGGACGCGCCCGGGCATGCGCCCCGAGCACGGGATCGACCACCGCCCAGGCCGCTTCCACCGCGTCTTCTCGGGTGAAGAGCGCCCCGTCGCCGAGCAACGCGTCGCCCAGGAGGCGCTCGTAGGGCGATTCGGAGCCCGCCAGCTCTTCGACCAGGGAAAGCTCGCGCTGGTCGCCGACGAACTCCTTGCCGGGGTGCTTGACCCGGGCGGCCAGCGCGATCACCGCCGTGGGGGAGAGCCGGAAGCGGAAGTAGTTGGCCGGGCCCGCGTGCGGGACCGAGTCGGCGAACAGCCGCGCCGGCGGCGCCTTGAGCTCGACCAGCACCTCGGCGGCCGTCACCGGGAGGCACTTGCCGGATCGCAGATACCAGGGAACCCCGTCCCAGCGCCAGGAATCGATGAAGAGTCGCACGGCGCAATAGGTCTCGACATCGGACCGGGGGGCCACGTGCGGCTCCTTCCGGTACCCCGCGTATTGCCCGCGCACCACGTCCGCCGCCGTCAGCGGTCGCATCGCTTCGAAGACTTTGGCCTTCTCGCGATGCACCGATCCGAAGCCGCGGTAGGTCGGCGGCTCCATGGCCAAGAGGGCGACCACCTGGAAGATATGGTTCTGGATCACGTCGCGGAGGCAGCCGGCCGTCTCGTAGAAGGCGCCCCGGCCGTTCACTCCGAACCGCTCGGCCAGGGTCACTTGGACGCTGGCGATGTAGTTGCGGTTCCAGATCGGCTCCAGGAACGAGTTGGCGAACCGGAAGTACAGAATGTTCAGGATCGCCTCCTTGCCCAGATAGTGATCGATCCGGAAGATCGCATCCTCGGGAAAGACCGTCCGAGCGACGGCATTGAGTCGTCGCGCCGAGGCGAGATCGCGGCCAAACGGCTTTTCGACGATGACCCGCGCCTGGTCCGCCAGACCGGCAGCGCCCAGCCCCTGGATGACCGTGGCGAACAGCGCCGGGGGTATGGCGAGATAGTGAGCGGGACGCCGGGCCGACCCCAAGACAGTCTTCAGCGTCGCGTAGGTTTCGGCATCCTGGTAGTCCCCTCGCACGTATCGGAGCAGCCCCAACAGACGGCGGAGAGCGCGGGGGTCCACTTTCGAGCTCGATTCCCGAATGCTGTCGGTCGCCCGCCGGCGGAGCTGGGCCACGGTCCACGGCGTGGAGGCGACACCGACCACCGGAACCTGGAGGACGCCCCGGGCAACCATCGCGTAGAGGGCGGGAAAGATCATCTTGTGGGCCAGGTCACCCGTCACCCCAAACAAGACCAGCGCATCCGACGCCCGGCGACCGGCGACCTCGACCCCGCGTGCGCCCGTCCGCGACGATGGGCTCATCTCTCCCCCTCGGCGGTCGCTCCCAAGGCGGCGTCGACGATCGCCTGCGCCTCGGCCACGATCCGAACCAGGTGGTCTCGGCCCTGGAAGCTCTCGGCGTAGATCTTGTAGATGCTCTCGGTGCCCGAGGGCCGCGCGGCGAACCAGCCGTTGGCGGTGGTGACCTTCACCCCACCGATCGGCGCCCGGTTGCCCGGAGCCTCCGTGATGATGCTTTCGACCTGGTCGCCGGCCAGCTGGGCGCACCGCACCTCGTGGGCCGAGAGCGCCGCGAGTCTGCGTTTTTGTTCCGGCGTGGCCGGCGCCTCGACCCGATCGGCGACCGGCTCGCCCAGCTCGCGGGTCAGCTCGCCGTAGAGCTCTCCGGGGTCCCGGCCGGCACGCACCGTGACCTCGGCCGCCAGCAGCGCGGCGACGATTCCGTCCTTGTCCGTGGTCCACACCGTCCCGTCGCGACGCAGGAACGACGCCCCCGCGCTCTCTTCGCCGCCGAAGCCCAGGGAGCCGTCGCCCAGGCCGGCGACGAACCACTTGAAGCCAACCGGGACCTCGTAGAGGCGGCGCCCCAGCCGCGCGCTCACCCGATCGATCAAGGCGGTGCTCACCACCGTCTTGCCCACGGCAGCCTCGCGGCGCCAACCGGCCCGATCCTGGAAGAGATGCTGGATCGCAACCGCGAGATAGTGATTGGAGGGCAACAAGCCGGCGCTCGGGGTGACGATGCCGTGCCGGTCGTGGTCGGTGTCACACCCGAACGCGACGTCATAGCGATCCTTGAGCCCGATCAAGCGCTGCATCGCGTACGCCGACGAAGGATCCATCCGGATCTGCCCGTCCCAATCCACCGTCATGAACCGGAAGGTCTGGTCCACGACCTCGCTCACCACCGTCAGGTTGAGCCCGTACCGCTCGGCAATGGGGGCCCAGTAGTCCACCCCCGCCCCACCGAGAGGGTCCACGCCCAGGCGAATCCCAGCGCTGCGAATCGCCTCCATGTCGATCACGTTGCCGAGATCGCTCACGTAGGCGGTGAGGTAGTCGTGCCGATGGGTCGTGGCGGCGCGGAGGGCCTGGTCGTACGGTACCCGCTTCACGCCCCGGAGGTCGCCCTCCAAGAGCGCGTTGGCCTGGGCCTCGATCCAACGGGTGACGGCGGTATCGGCCGGCCCGCCGTGGGGAGGGTTGTACTTGAAGCCACCGTGGCCGGGCGGGTTGTGAGAGGGCGTGATCACGATGCCGTCGGCGAGCCCGCTCGCGCGCCCCTGGTTGTGGCCGAGGATGGCGTGCGACACGACGGGGGTCGGGGTGTAATCGCTGCCGTCGGCGACCATGACGTCGACCCCGTTCGCCGCCAGCACCTCGAGGGCGGTGGCGCCCGCCGGCACGGAGAGGGCGTGGGTATCGAGGCCGAGGAACAGGGGCCCGTCGATGCCCTGCCCCCGGCGGTAGCGGCAGATCGCCTCGGTGATGGCGACCACGTGTCCTTCATTGAAGGATCGCTCGAACGCCGAGCCCCGGTGGCCGGACGTGCCGAAGAACACCCGTTGCGCCGCGACGGCGACGTCGGGCTGCTCGGTGTAGTAGGCGGTAATCAGCTTCGAGACATCGAGCAGCAGCGCCGGCGGCGGCGGATGGCCCGCGAGCGGACTGATCGTCACCGCTGCCCGGACTCCCCCCGCGCCAGCGTGTCCACCCGCCCGTCGGGATGTCCTACCAGGACCTCATCGGCCGTGCCGAGAAAGAGTCCGGTGTCCACCACGCCGACGATCCTCCGCATCGCGCGCTCGAGGTCCCGGGCGGCCGCGGCGTCCCGGAGCGGCTCCGCGAGGGCGCAGTCGATGATGAGGTTGCCACCGTCAGTCAGGAACGGCCGCCGGCCACCGGCGCCCCTTCGGGTAGTGGGCGTGACGCCGAGCGCAACCAGCTCGAGGAGGGCCACGGCTTCGGCCAGGGGGATCACCGCCACCGGCACCGGGACCCGCTCGCCGAGGGTCCGGACCAACTTGTCCTCCCCGACGATGATCACCTGGCGAGCGGACCCGGCGGCCACGATCCGCTCCCGAACCATCGCGCCGCCGCGGCCCTTCACGAGGTCCAGGTTAGGCGCCACCTCGTCCGCGCCATCCACCGTCAGATCCAGCGGCGACCCCGCGCCCAGCGGGATCAGAGGAATGCCGACTCGCCGGGCCAGCTCCGCCGCGGCCTCCGACGTCGGCACCCCTGAAACCCGCAGTCCCTCGGCCCGGCGGGCGCCCAACCTGACGATGAACTCGGAGGCGGCCCGCCCCGATCCGAGCCCGATCCTGGCGCCGTCGGGAACCAGCTCGACCGCCCGGGCGACCACAGCCTGGATACTGGGGTCATCCCCACTGCCGGGCTCATACCTGGGGAGCCTCATATTGCCCTCCGGGTCACGGCGCGGCCGCGCCCCTAAGGGTTGCCTCCGCGGGCCCGCCTGACTGAACGCGGCGCGCTCGAACGGGGGCGCGCTCATCGGGAACTCGCCGCGCGGAAGGCGCGGCACTGGGCGGCATAGACGAGCAGGTCGGCCTCCCAGGCCCGGGCCAACCCTCTGAGCTCAGCATCGGTCAAGTCTCCGGTCTCGACCCTACCGAACATAGTGCCCTTGAGCACCGTGGGCACGCTCAGTGGTTGCAGGATCACGGGCCACCGGCGGTGGCCGTTCGAGTCAGACATCGGGCGCGCTCCTAGGGCCGTGACAGCCCTGCCGGCATCGCCTCGGGACCGCCGAGGCTCGGGGGGCATCATTGGGAGCGTCGCCCTCTTCGGAACAGCCCGAGGATCAGGAGCAGCACGACGGCGCCGATGAAGGCCACGAAGATCGTGCCGCCGATCCCGCCGAAGGGAACCCGCACCCCCAACGTGGCGAACAGCCAGCTGCCCAGAAAGGCGCCGCAGATGCCGATCACGATGTCGCCCAGGATGCCGTAGCCGACGCCACCGACGGCGAGACTGGCCAGAAGCCCGGCCACCAGGCCGACGATGATCAGGGTGATGATATCCATGGAGTGCCTTCCTATCGGGCCTGGACCGTCAGCGGCCCGTTCAGGGTGACGACCATCGGCGTGCCGACCGCGATCACCACATCGCGATTCGCGGTCACCGCCGCGACCACGGCCCCGGCGGCACTACCGGCCACGGCCCCGACACCCGTGGCCAGCATCGAGCCTGAGCCCGAGTTCGGCTGGGACGAGGTGGGACGGGCTGGCGTCGCGGGGGATGGAGCTGGCGTCGCGGGGGATCGGGCTGGCGTCGCGGGGGCGGGCCGGTCGTTGAGAGGGTACGTACTGTCGGGCTGGGCCAGCCCGAGACTCCTAGTGCTGTCGGCGGCCGATTGTGACCCGCCTTTGCCGCAGGCGAGGAGGGCGGTCGTCGCGAGCCCCGCGAGTAACAGTCGACGCCTGTTCATGGACTCTTCCGCTTCTGTTCCATCAGGACGGCGACGGTCGTCGACCCGAGGGTGAAGGCGGATCGGAAGGTGCCCTCTACCCCGATCTGGGCCCCGGTGCGTGGGGTGCCCTTCCCGGCCTGACTCACGACCGTGAGGGTGCCGGTCCCGTCGTTGACCTGATAGACCCCGACTCCCAGCGCCCCGACCGACTGGGTCACCTCGCCCGCGATCCGAACCGTCTCGCCATTGAAACGGGAAGGGTCGTCGAGCAACTCCTTGATCGGCTTGGTCCCAGGACACGCGGCCAACAGGAACAGGCTCAAGGCAGCCAGGGTCTTCGTCGCCAGGCCAAGCGCGCCGACGTTGCGGCGGGCGGGATGCGGACGGTTGAGCGGTCGTAGCGTCGGCACGAGAACATCCTTCGGATGGTTGAGCAGCCCGGACATCGTCCTCTGCTCAAGCGTAGATGATTTTCGGGCTATTCACCATCGCTCCAACGGGCGCCACCTGGTCTAGACCCGACGGCGGATACCGTCTCGCCGTCATCGTCCGACAGCCGGCCCTCGAGACCCCCAGGGGTCATCCGGATCCCCGCTCAGATCGATTGGCGTCCGCGGAGCGCCGGGTCCACCGGGGCGGCCCTGACGGGCCGACTGGCCGCCCTGCTCGTCGCCGGGGGCCAGGATCGGACGATGAGCCGGGTCCGGTCGCCGGCCGATCCGACCCGGGGAGGACGAACCCACCGGGGTGCCGCATCGCCAGGCCGGATCAGATCCTGACCCGGAGCCGTCGCGCGACCGGGACCGCCGCGAGCAGCAACAACCCCGTGGCCAGGAGCACCATGGTCGCCGGCTCTGGCGCGGTCGTCCACCCTGCCCCCGCCTCGAGCTCGCCGGTCCCGCGATCCGAGCCGCTCCGGGCGGTCGCCTCATCGGGCGGCGCCTGGTTGGATGATTGCTCCCAGCCCGGGGTGACCGGCCGGTCCAGCTGGCCCCGGATCACCGAGAGGAACACGCTCGACGGCAAAGCGCCCGCGTCGGCCGGACGGTCGGCGACACGGTCCGGCGTCCGCACGCCGGCGGCCTGGCTGGCGTGCGCCGCGGGAGGCAGCATGATCGCGGCGGAGGCCATGAGCCAGATTGCGATCGAGGAGATCTTCATTGGCAACACCCGGATGACGAGAGACCGACCTAACCTTCGGGCGGGCATTCACCCACCTTCAGTCGAAAGCTCGCGGGGCGAAGTCCCCCGCGGTATCGCTCGTCCGATCGATTTCCGAGCGAGGCGGGCCCTTGATCGGGGATGGTGACTCGACCGGGACCGGCCGGGTCCCCGCTCGCTCATCCAGATACCGAACGGCGCGCCTCGCTCCGGCGGCGACGAGGGCGCCCAGCAGCCCACTCGCGGCCCTCGCCGCCTTCCCATTCCGCCGGGGAGCCCCGGAGTCGGCCTCGGGACCGGGCGGCGGCACCCTGCCACGCGCCAGCAGGGCCACCAACACGCCCCCGCCGAACGCCAGACCGAGCATCAGGCCGGGCGATCGGTCGAAGTGGGCCCGCCAGCTAACCGCGGCTTGGGTCCGCTGCTCGAGCTCCGCGACGTTGTGCCCCAGGGCTTCCCGTTCCGCGAAGAGCGCCTGCTCGATGGTGCGGGAGTTCGTTTCCATGGCCGGCCGTCGGTTCCAGGGTGGTGAGGGCGGAGGCCGTCTCTCGGGAACGACGAAGTCGGGCCAGGCCCCCGATGATGACCGCTCCGCCGAAGCCGAGGGCGACCAGGCCGACCAGGCTCGTCGCTTGCCAGAACGCCATGGTCTCGGAGAGCAGGGCCACGACCCCGACCAGCGCCGCGCCGAAGGCCACGACCACCAAGACCACCCCGACGCCGAGCAAGCCGAGGGCGAGCGATGCCCGCCGGGCCCGCTCGAAGGCCTGGGCAATGGCCAGCGCAGCTTCCCCCCGCGCGATGGCCTGGAGGTTCCCGGCGATGCCGGTCAGGACTTCCGCGACCGGGCGTTCGCCGGGGGGCATCGCCGACTCCGCGGTCAGGTTCGGCGCAACACCCGGCCGGTCACGAAACCGAGCGCGGCGACCGCCAGAAGGGATTTGCCGGGATGGGACCGCACCAGGCCCACCAGCTGATCCATCAGGTCGCGCGTGTCATGGTCCCGGACGTACTTGGCCGCGGACCCCAGCCGGTCGGCGGTGCGATCCGCCACCCCGGAAACCTGCCCGGCCCGAAGGGCCGCACCGTCGATCTGCTTCGCCACCCCTTCCCGTCCCCGATCGACCGCATCGACCAGCCGGCGTCCCATCGTCGCCGCCCGCACCGGGCGCCCATCGACGTCCGGCACCCCACCCTGGTCGGCCTCAGTGGATGGCTCGCTCTGCGCGACTCCGCGATTCTCCGACATTGATCCGTCTCCTTCGTAGGCGGGTCAGCCAACCCCGCTCGTATCTGCTGTTCGCCGGACCAGGCGTCCGCCTGCATCCGGTCATCCTGCTGGCCGCCGTTCAGCCCTGCCGGCGGGCCCGGAGCCGCCGACCGATCGGGACGGCGGCGAGAAGGCCGAGGCCCGTAGCCAGCAGCACCATGGTGGCGGGCTCGGGGACCGTGCTCCACCCCGGATCTGGCTCGAACTCACCCTCCCGGTCAGCCGAGCCGGGCTGGTCGGGCGTCCGATCGAGCTCCGACTGGAGGGCCGGCCGGTCTCGACCGAGCGTGGCCGGCCGATCGAGGGCACCCTGGGCCGCCACCGGGACGGGGTCCGTCGTCCGGGAGATCGCCTCACCCGGGCGGCCCTGCGCCGAGAGCGGCCCGGCCATCACGGCGGACGCGATCAGCCACGTCACGCTATTGGAGATCTTCATGTCGCACCCCCCACTAGAGGAACCGCCGGACTACCTCGAAGACTGGTCGGCGTCTGAGGCAAAGCTCGGCTGCCGGACGGCGCTCCACAATCGCTCGTTCGAGCGACCTTCGAGCGGCCCGGCCCCGCCGGTTGGTCCCCCGCCAGGTCACTTCGTTAGGCTCTGTCGATAGGCCCTGCTGGCATAGATCGCCACCTCCACCCGCCGGTTCGCCTGCCGCCCGGCCTCGGTCTCGTTGCTGGCCTTGGGCTCGGATTCACCGAGGCCGCGGGTGATGATCCGGCCCCCGTTGACCCCCTGGGCCATGAGGTAGCTGGCCGCCGAGGTGGCCCGCCGTTCCGAGAGGCTCTGGTTGTAGGCCGACGAACCGAGCTGGTCGGTGTGACCGATGATCACCAGATCCGTGTTGGGATACCGGTCCAGACTGGCGGCCAGCGCGCGCAGGTTGACGCCAGCCTCGGGACGAATGGCATCCGAATCGAAATCGTAGAGCAAGCCCGAGGCAAAGGTCACCTGGATACCTTCGCCGACGCGCTCCACCGTGGCGCCCTCGATGTTCTGCTCGAGCTCCCGGGCCTGCTTGTCCATCTGCGACCCGATGATGGCGCCGGCGGCGCCGCCCACCACGGCCCCGATGATGGCGCCCTTCGCCGTGGACCCCGCCACCTTGCCGATCACACCGCCGACAACGGCGCCCCCGGCGGTGCCGACGACCGCGCCCGTCTGCATCTTGGTGGCACAGCCGGCGAGCCCGACGGCCCCGATGACGGTGACGACGAGACCAGCCCGAACCCAGCTTTGGATCCTTTGCATACGACCTCCGACCCCGGTTTGGTATGGCGAGCCCCGACGTGGTGGCCGCCCCGGGAAGCCTAGGGCCGCTCGCGGGTCGGCGCCATCGATCATGCGAGCCACTCCCGACTCGCTCCGGCGGGTCCCGGACCAGCAGGGACTGGTCCTTTCGAGCTACACCGAAATCCGGCCGAATGATCGATTGGCGACGCCCCCCATCCCCGGTACAGTTCTCACTCTGACTGTAGCTGGGGTTCGCACCCCGCACTCTTGAGGAGTCCGCATGCTGAAACAGATCACGCTGTCCCTGGCCGTCGTCACGCTCGGCCTCACCGCTCCCCTGCTCGCCCAGAGTAGGAGCGCGGTTTCCGGTGCGGACCTCGACGCCGCCGTCGCGGCGCGTCCTGTGGGAAATCGGGACGCGGTTCGTCAGTTCCTCGCGACGGATCAGGCCCAGGCCGCGGCCGCCCGCATGGGGGTCAACCCGGCCGAGCTGTCGGCCCGGGTCGGCACCCTCGACGAGGCCTCGCTCGACCAGCTGGCCCAACAGACCGGCGTGGGTGACCCCGTCCTCGCGGGCGGCGACGAGAAGATCGTGATCAGCGCGACGGCCCTCATCATCGCCCTGCTGATCATCATCCTGCTGGTCAAGTAGCAAGCCCCCCGCCGGGGCCAACCGGTGCGTCCCATCGGCCGGCTGCTCACGACGGGTCTGTGCCTGGCGGCTGGGCTCGGCAGCACCTCGCTGCCGGCCCAGTCGTTGGCGTCGGGAAGTCCCCACCCGGGCTCGACCCCGGCCGTGCTCGACGTGCCGTACCTTCCCCAATCGGTCCTGCTCTGCGGGGGCGCCGCCCTGGCGATGGTCGAGCGGTGGTGGGGGCGGCGCGGCGTGTACGCCCAGGAGTTCGCCGCCCTGGTCCGGCCGGACGAGGGCGGCATCCGTACCACCGACCTCGCGGCGGCGGCCCGCACGCGCGGCTGGGATGCCCGGGTGCTCACCGGCACGTCGGAGGTGGTGCAAGCCACCCTCCGGGACGGCGTTCCCGTCATCGCCCTGATTCAGGTCGGCCGAGCCCGATACCACTACGTCGTCCTGGTCCGTTGGAGCGACGACCACGTCGTCTTCCATGACCCGGCCGGCGCCCCGTTCACCACCACCACCGAGGCCAGGTTCCTCACCCGGTGGACCGGAGCCCATCGGTGGGCGCTGGCGGTCCGGCCGGAACCGGCGGCCGCCGCCACCCAACCCGTTACCCGCCCGGACCCCGCTCCGGCCGAGGTGATACCCTGTCCACCCTGGCTCGATCAGGCGCTCGACACCGCCGCCGCCGGTCAGCTGGACGAGGCCGCGCAGCTGCTCCGAGCAGCCGGTCGGGCCTGCCCCGCCGAGCCGTTGGTGACCCGCGAGCTGGCCGGTATCCGGTTCAAGCAGCGGCGCTACGCCGAGGCGATCCAGTTGGCCCGCGAGTACGTCGCGCTCGCGCCGGAAGACGGACTCGGCTGGCAGCTTCTGGCCAGCAGCCGGTACCTGACCGGCGATCTGGACGGCGCGCTCGAAGCCTGGAACCGGATCGACCGCCCAACGGTGGACCTCCTCCGAATCGACGGCACGCGGAAGATCCGGTTCCGGACCCTCGCCGCGGCGATCTCGGTCCCGCACGGCACGGTGCTGTCGCCTTCCCGGCTGGCCCTCGCCCGGCGACGGCTGGCCGAGATCCCGGCGCTCCGCGGATCGGGAGTGGAGTACCGGGCGGTTCAGGGCGGCCTCGTCGAGGTCCGAGCGGCGGTCGACGAGCGACCGACCGTCGGGCCGGCGTGGCGGCTGGCACTCACGGGAGTGGTCCGGGCCCTAGCACAGCACGAGGTGGGGCTCGACGTCGCCACGCCGACCGGAGCCGGCGAGCTCTTGAGCGCGAGCTGGCGGTGGGAGTCGGCCCGGCAGCGGGCGGTCTTCCGACTGGACATGCCCGCGGACCTTGGGTTCCCGGGCGTCGTCCGGCTCGAGAGCGGCTGGGAGCGTTTTCGCTTCACGCTGGATCGCGCGAACCTCACGACCCACGAAGAGACCCGGCGCTCGACGGTGGTCGGCTTCGGCGGCTGGGTGGCCGCCGGGGTCCGTCCGTCGGCCGCTCTGCGACTCGACCGATGGTCGGCGGATCGCAGCTACCTGGCGATCTCGCTCGGGGCCGAGCTCCACGCCCGAGGCGATCGCCTCACGCTGACCGCGACGAGTGAACGGGCTGTCGCCCTGAACAGCCACCCTTCCTATACCCGCGCCGCCGCCGGTGGAAGCTGGGCCTCCGGACTCGGCTTGGGTCGCCCCGCCTGGTCCGCTCGGCTCGGCGCCGACTGGGCCAGTCCCGATGCCCCGCTCGGGACCTGGCCGATCGCCGGCTCGAACCTCGCCTGGGCCATTCCCCTCCGAGCCCATCCGGCCGCCAGCGGCGGACTCCTCGCGGGCCGGAACGCCGGTCGGGCGATCATCCATGGGGGAATCGCCGGTGACCACCCGGTCTCCCGCCTCGGACCGCTGGTGGTGGCCGCCGGGCTGTTCCTCGACGGGGCCGAGGTCATCGGGCCGGCGGACCAGACGGTCGGCGACCGGTTCTATCTCGACGGAGGGGCGGGTCTTCGCTTTGGGCTCGCCGACGGGCAGCTGGGCGTGCTCCGGATCGATCTGGCGACGGGGCTCACCGATCGCCGGTCGGCGCTCAGCATCGGCGTCCAACGCCGATGGCCCCTCGGGCGATGAGGCGGGCTCAGGCCCGACGCCGGATGCCAACCACCACCATGCCAGCGCCCACCACGAACCCCAGGACGCCGGCCCAGGCCGGAATCGCCCGTTGCTCGGTGGCGGTGACCTTGACGTCTCCAACTTGAAGAACATTGCGGTGGGACGTGAAGCTCGCGCCGCGAATGAACACGAAGGCTCCGATACAGGCCACGGCAACGCCACCGATGATCAAAGCACGCATAATCGTCTCCCGCCGGATGTCCGGCTCCGCTGACCGAGGTCTTTCCCGGCCTCGCCCCAAGTCTATCCCGATCCCGGGCGACGACAATCGCTCCTCCGAGCGACCGCCACCTCGCTCGGACGAGCCGGATCGCCAGCCAGTGAGAATCGACTCAGCCCTGGGCGAGCTACGTCCGGCGGGTGAAGGCAGCCACTTCGAGCCGGCTCCGCAGCGACAGCTTCTCGAGGACGTTGTGGACGTGACTCTTGACGGTGTGGATCGCGATGCCAAGGCGGCTGGCGATTTCCTGGTTGCTGAGACCGGCGCCGATCATGTCGACGACCTCGCGTTCCCGCGGGGTGAGCCGCACCCCGTCGAGCGCGCTCGCCGAGTCCCGTTGCTCGACTTGGTTGGCGATTTCGGTGAACAACGTTCCGGTCAGCTCGGACGGCAACACGGCGGTGCCGTCGACGACCGCGCGGACGGTGCTCAGGAACGCCTCAAGCGACGCGTCCTTCATCAGAAAGCCGGCCGCGCCGGCCCGCACCAAGTCCGCCACATGCCCGGCGAAGGAAGAGAGCCCCATGACGATGACTTTCGCCTCGGGCGCCTGTCGGTGGATCGCGGCCAGGACGTCGAAACCCTCGCGGTCGTCGAGGGCGACGTCCAGCAGTACCACCTGGGGCTTGGCCTCGCGGGTTTTCTGCAAGGCCTCTTCCGGATCGGCCGCGCAGGCGAGGATCTCGAAATCCCCTTGATCACGGAGCAACCGAGCCAGCCCCTCCCTGACCAGCCGGTTGTCTTCGATCAGCACGATCGACACCGGATGATTCCGATCCGCCGGAGACTTCGCTCGAGGTGTCGCCATACTCGCCCTCGGCCGTCTGCGGAGCCCGATGGCGCCCGGAACCCTGGCTGCGTTTCGGGTCGATGTCCGTACACCGGCCTTCGTCGCCCCTCACTATGAGGATATACGACAGCGCTATATAAGCCAACGTAACGTCGGCAGGAAGGATCCTTCATGACGCGGTGTACCCTTCGTCAGCGGGGAACATCCCCGCTACCGCCCCGGAAGCCGTCGGCGACGTGGGCGGCGGATTGGTCGTCGAACAGGGCCACCAGATCCTCGCCGCTTCCGCTAGCGCGTCCGGTGATCTCCTCGGGCAGCGGGATTCGACCCTCGAGCTCCGGGGTCTCGGCGCGAGTCGTCGCCCCGTCCGCGTGCCGGCTCGGCTGGGCGTCCAGCCTCTTCTTGGCGCTCATGCGGCCCCCTGGATGAGTTCGATCAGGAACCAGATCGGCCGCTCGTCAAGCCGGGTGAGATCAGGCACGATCAGGTCGTTGGCGACGAGGTCGCTGCAGGCCGCGGTGTCACGGGCCATGGTCCGGGCCTCCTCCAGGATGACTCCTGGGTGTGGTGCATCTGATAGAGATCGCGCAGCGTCAGGGTATCCACCAAGCGCTGGTTCAGGCTCGGGTGATGGAGGTGCTGGTCATGGTCAGGACTCCGATCTGGGTATCGCCGGTGAAGGACCCTAACCGTAGCCTCGCCATCGGCGAGCAGGTATCGCTCGATGGATGGATGGTCCGGTGACCACCGACAAGGCGACGGCCCCGCCGCCCACCGACCGGGGAGGTCGGATGGACGGCGGAGAGCGAACGCTCCGCAAAGAAAGGAACGGATCGTTCGGGCCGTTCGCCTATTCGGGCGGGACCTCGGCCGCCAGGGCGGCCAACCGCTGCTCCGTCTCGGTCTCTTCAGTCAACGAGCTGGTCAGAAGACGGACCACGTGCTCCAGGCCCCGCTCGGTGGCGGCGGCGAGGGCCGCTCCATAGAGACTCAGGGCCGCGCGGGCGGCCTGAAGGAGGTCGGCGACGACCGCCGCAGCCGACAGCGGCGCCCACCGGTCCGAGTCGGGCCCGACCACGGGCGCCACCACCCGGTCCAGCCCGATCCCATCGCTCCCGGCGGGCAGCAGCGCGGCAATCCGATCGACGTGGCGCTTGGTTTCCTTCCGTTGGTCCGACAGCGCCAGCCGCAAGGGGAGCCAGCGGGTCCGCCGGAACAGAACGTCCAGCTCCAGGGCCAGTCGCGCTTCCGACGCATGGATCCGGTGAAAATGATTCAGCAATGGATCGGGAAGCGGGCTCGCGCGCTGGGGACGAGGCATGGCATGGACTCTCACTGTACTCCCCCGGGTTAGCGACGATCCGATGACCAATAGTCGCGCCAGCAGGCGCCGGACGCCATCGATCGTCGGATGGAAATAGGGATGAGACACGGACGGACTTGTTGGGACGTCTCCACTTAACTATTATTGTTCAGTTGGATTGATCATGTGGTGCGTACTTACCTTTAGTATTCAACCAGGGAGGCGATGGACCGTGGATGTGTCGTTCGCGATCCGCCAGCGGCTCGACGACCTGGGTTTGGAACAGCGGGAGCTGGCGCGAGCCGCTCGGGTCACCGAGTCGTACGTGTCCCAACTCCTCCGCCGCAAGAAGCATCCGCCCGACCCGGAACGGACCGACATCTACGAGAAGATGGACAGGTTCCTGAAGCTGCCGCTGGGGGAGCTGGCCCGGCTGGCCCGGCTCGAGCGCGCCAAGCACCTGAAGCGCTACGTCGAAGGCGGCCTCCCGCCGCTGTTCGAAGAGGTGCGGGCCCTCGTGCTGGCAAAGTGCAACCCGGCCAAGGAGCCCGAGATCCGAGCAATCTTCGAGCAGCAGTCGTTCGGCGAGCTGGAACGGCTGGTGACCCAGAAGCTGGTGGACGTGGTCAAGGACGTGGCCCACCGGGAGCTCGAGCATCCGGCCGGGATCCGCCGCATCGCCAAGGTGGCCCGGCGGAGCTACGAAGAGGTCCGGGTCAGCGCGCTCGAGTTTCTCGACGCCGACGTCTTCGACCTCTCCAAGGACAGCTGCGTCTCGTTCCTCGATCCGCTGATCGCGTCCTGGGACGTCGACCTCGCGACCTTCGCGCTCGACGTCGTGCTCGACCATCGCGCCGCCGACGAGCCGGTGCGCCGGTTCGAGATCGTCGAACGGCCCTCGAAGCCGGTGGCCGACCAGCCCGGGTTTCGGCAGTTCCTCGCCGATCCGGACCTCTCCGGCACCGCGACCGAAGAGGAGCTCGAGTTTCTCCGGAAGCTTCCCCTCCGGCGGAAGCAACCGACGGCCCTGTATTTCTACCGGGAGCTGCAGAGTTTGCGTGACCCGGTTCACTTTCGCGCGGACTGACCGACCGGCCCATTCGGCCGCGGCCACCCGCGCCTCACGAAACGAGGGACCCCATGGCGACCGCCACCAAGACCCGGTCGAAGCTCAAGATCACCCCGCTCGATGACCGGCTCGTCATCGCGCCCGACGACGAGCCCGAGGCGATGCGAGGCCGGCTCTACATCCCGGACACCGCCCAGGAGAAGCCAACCCAGGGACGGGTCATTGCCGCCGGCCCCGGGCGCTTCGAACGCGGCACCCGAGTCCCGATGGACGTCGCGGTGGGCGACCGGGTGCTCTACGGCAAGTACAGTGGAACGAACATCACGCTCGAGGGTCGCGAAGTCGTCATCGTCAAGGCGTCCGACGTCCTCGCCACGCTCGGCTAATACGGAGGCAGCACATGGCAGCCAAGGAACTACGCTTCAATTCAGAAGCCCGCAGCAAGCTCAAACGCGGCGTCGACGCCCTGGCCGATGCGGTCAAGGTGACGCTGGGGCCGAAAGGCCGGAACGTGGTGATCGACAAGAAATTCGGTTCCCCGACCATCACGAAGGACGGCGTGACGGTCGCCAAGGAGATCGAGCTGTCGGACCCGATCGAGAACATGGGCGCGCAGATGCTCAAGGAAGTCGCGACCAAGACGTCCGATCTGGCCGGCGACGGCACCACGACGGCCACGGTCCTGGCCCAGGCGATCGTCCGCGAGGGGCTCAAGAACGTCACCGCGGGCGCCAACCCGATGGAGCTCAAGCGGGGGATCGATCGGGCCGTCGAGGCGGTCGTCGAGGAGCTGAAGCGGCTCTCGACCACCACCGCGGGCAAGAAGGAGATCGCCCAGGTCGGCTCCATTTCGGCCAACAACGACACCGAGATCGGCGACTTGATCGCCGACGCGATGGAGAAGGTCGGCAAGGATGGGGTGATCACGGTCGAGGAGGCCCGGGGTCTCGACACCACCTTGGAGACGGTCGATGGGATGCAGTTCGACCGCGGCTACCTCTCGCCCTACTTCATCACCGATCCGGAGAAGATGGAGGCAGTCCTGGAAGGGGCCTACATCCTGATCCACGACAAGAAGATCTCCGCGATGAAGGATCTTCTGCCGGTGCTGGAGAAGGCCGCCCAAGCGGGCAAGCCTCTGGTGATCCTGGCCGAGGACATCGATGGCGAGGCCCTGGCGACGATGGTGGTGAACAAGCTTCGCGGCACCCTCAAGGTCGCGGCCGTCAAGGCGCCCGGCTTCGGCGACCGGCGGAAGGAAATGCTGGTCGACATCGCGACCCTGACCGGCGGTCAGGTGATCTCCGAGGAGCTCGGCCTCAAGCTCGAGAACGCGGTCCTGGGTGACCTCGGGCAGGCCAAGCGGATCGTGATCGACAAGGACACCACCACGATCATCGACGGCAAGGGCAAGTCGGACGACATCAAGGGTCGGATCGCCGAGATCAAGGCCGCGATCGAGAAGTCGACCAGCGACTACGACCGCGAGAAGCTCCAGGAGCGGTTGGCCAAGCTCTCGGGCGGGGTGGCCGTGATCCACGTCGGCGCCTTCACCGAGACCGAGATGAAGGAGAAGAAGGCCCGGGTCGAGGACGCGCTCCACGCGACTCGCGCCGCGGTCGAGGAGGGCGTCGTACCGGGCGGCGGGGTGGCCTTGGTTCGAGCCCAGGCGGTCCTCGATCGAATTCGGGGCACCACGGACGAGAAGGTCGGGGTCGGCATCGTGCGGAAGGCCCTCGAGGAGCCGCTTCGGATCATCGCCCAGAACGCCGGCATGGAAGGTTCGATCGTGCTGGGTCAGGTGCGGCAGTCCAAGGTGGCCAATCTGGGCTACAACGCGGCCACCGATACCTACGAGGACCTGGTCAAGAGCGGGGTGATCGACCCGACCAAGGTGACTCGCACGGCGCTCCAGAACGCCGCCTCGATCGCGGGGTTGTTGCTCACCACCGAATGCGTGGTGGTCGAGAAGAAGGAGGAAGGCGCCGCGGCGCCGATGGGCGGCGGGGCCGGCGGCGGGATGGGTGGGATGTACTAACCCCTGACGCGAGTGGCCATGCCCCCCGCTGAACGGCACTACACGGAGCACGTCGGCTGGCTCCGGGCCGCCGTGCTCGGCGCCAACGACGGGTTGATCTCCACCAGCAGCTTGGTGGTGGGCGTGGCCTCGGCCAACCCGGCTCCGGGGGCGGTGCTGGTGGCCGCCCTGGCCGGGCTGGTGGCCGGCGCCCTGTCGATGGCCGCCGGCGAATACGTCTCGGTCAGCTCGCAGTCCGACACGGAACGGGCCGACCTGAACCGGGAGCGGCAGGAGCTCGCCGCCTCGCCCGAGGCGGAGCACCGGGAGCTGGCCGGCATCTACGTGGCTCGGGGCCTCAGCCCGGAGTTGGCGGACCAGGTCGCCCGCCAGCTCGCCGGCCACGATGCGCTCGGGGCCCATGCCCGGGACGAGCTCGGCCAGAACGCGGCGACTCGGGCGCGCCCACTCCAGGCGGCGCTCTCGTCGGCCGCCGCCTTTGCGCTCGGCGCCGCGCCACCCCTCATCCTCGCCGGCACGTGGCACGCCGCCAGCCTCAGTGCCGTCGTCATGGGCAGCTCGCTGGTCCTCCTGGCGGTCCTGGGCGGCGTCGCGGGCCGGTTGGGTGGGGCTTCGGTCATGGTCGGCGCCGCCCGAGTCACCTTCTGGGGCGCCGTTGCCATGGGCGCGACCGCGCTGGTGGGCCGGCTCTTCGGCGCGGTGGGCTAGTGGGGTCCCCTAGAAGGCTCACCGTCCTTAAATTGCCGTTCATGCCCGTGAGCCGGTCGCACCGCGTCTTCATGGCCCTGCTGGGGCTGTGGCTTCCGTTCGCATTCGCCACCCATGGCGTGCTGCAGCGGTGCGACATGGCCATGCCGGCGTCCGCCCATGGCATGGCCGGCCACGAGCACGGCGTGCCGTCGGACCGCTCACCCGGTCCGGACTGCTCCTGTCACTGCCTCGGCTCGTGCCACAGCGTGCCGTTGGCGGCCGTGCCGCCGATCGGAGCGGTCACCGCCGACCGGACGGCCCTCGAATCCCGACAGGTCGAGCCGGTCACCACACCGGCCGGTCTCCGGGTCGACCGTCGCCTCCCCTTCGCCACCGCCCCTCCCGCCGCACTCCAGTCGTAGCGGCCGAGGGCCACGGCCCTCGCCTCAACTGCCCTGAGCGCCCGACCTGCCGTCGGGTCCTCGGGTCATGCGTCCATTCTTCCGGGGAGAGAAGGCGATGACTTCGTTACCGAAGGCCGGGTCGCTCGCGCGACTCGTCCGTACCTGGCTCGTGGCCCTGATGCTGACCGTTCCCGCGGCGGCGCAGACCACCGGCCGAATCGAAGGGAAGATCACAGTCGGCGGTTCCGGCGAGCCGCTGGCCGGCGCGACCGTCGTGGTGGAGGGCACCGGCCGGACCGCGCTCTCCGACGCCAAGGGCGAGTTCTTCCTGAACGGCGTTCCGGCGGGCCCCGCGTCGTTGTTGGCCCGGCGCCTCGGGTACCAGCCGGCCCGCTGGACGGTCACGGTGGCCGCGGGCGGCACCGTCCGGGCCGACGTCGTGCTGTCGGCGGCCGCTCTCCGGATGGCCGACATCGTGGTGAGCGCGAGCCGGGAGGAGGAGAAGAAGGTCGACATCCCGGCAGCGATCGCGGTGGTGCCGGGCGCCCTGCTCCGCGCCACCCAGCCGGCCCACCCGCAAGAGATCATGAACCGGGTGGCCGGCGTGTACGTGCCGGTCACCGGCGGCGAGGGTCACATGATGGCCATCCGCCAGCCGATGACGACCGATCCGGTCTACCTCTACCTGGAAGACGGGATTCCCACCCGGTCGACCGGATTCTTCAATCACAACGCGCTCTACGAGATCAACATCCCGCAGGCCGACCGGATCGAGGTGAGCAAGGGACCGGCCAGCGCGCTCTACGGGAGCGACGCGGTCGGCGGGGTGGTGAACGTCTCGACCCGGGCGCCCTCGGCCCGGCCCGACGCGGAGCTCTCGCTCGACCTGGGCGCCTACCGGTGGGGGCGGGTCCTGGCCACCGCCAGCAACACCTGGGGCGCCACCGGTCTCCGGGCCGATCTCAACCTGACCCGCACCGGCGGGTGGCGCGACGCGACCGACTACAACCGGCAGAGCGGCACCGTCCGCTGGGACCAGGGGGTCGGCTCGAACGGCCGCTTGAAGAGCGTGGCCACCTTCTCGCGGATCGAGCAGAACACGGCCGGCACGTCGGCCATCTCCGAGGCCGACTACCTCGCCAACCCGACCATCAACTACACCCCGATCTCGCTCCGCCAGGTCCGGGCCTTCCGCTACTCGATGGCCTACTCGCGGGCCGGCGCCACCTCGTCGTTCGAGGCGACGCCGTACTTCCGCTACGACTGGATGCGGCTGATCCCGAACTGGTCGCTGACCTACGATCCGACCGACTACACCGACCAGAACACGTCGCTCGGCGTGCTGCTCAAGTACCGGCGCGACTTCCCGGCGGCCCGGACCCAGCTGATCGTGGGTACCGACGTCGATTACAGCCCGGGCGGGCGGGTGGAGCGGCAGATCTCGGCGACCCGTGACGGCAAGATCTTCACGTCCTACACCGCGGGCGACCTGCTCTACGATTACGACGTGACCTTCCACGGGGTCTCGCCCTACGCCCAAGTGCAGGTGAGCCCGACCTCGCGCTGGCACCTCGAGGCCGGCGCCCGGCTGGATCTGACCGGGTACGACTACACCAGCAACCTCGCGCCGCTGGCCACCGGCCGCTGGCGGCGTCCCGGCGACACCACGGTGACCTACCGCCACCTCAGCCCGAAGATCGGGATGACGTACGAGGCCGCGCCCGAGCTCAACCTGTTCGTCTCCTACCGGAACGGCTTCCGGGCCCCGTCGCAGAGCCAGCTCTTCCGCCAGGGGAGCGCGGTGAACACCGTAGGCCTGGCGCCGGTCAAGGTGAACAGCTACGAGGCGGGCGTCCGGGGCCGGATCGCGGGCCGGGTGGACTACGACGTCTCGGTCTACGACATGATCAAGACCGACGACATCCTCAGCTACACCTTCCCCGACGGTCACACCGAGGCCATGAACGCCGGGCGGACTACCCATCGCGGGATCGAGACCAGCCTCGGCATCCAGTTCGTGGACGACCTCCGCCTCGACGTGGCCTACTCCTACGCCCGGCATCGGTTCGCCGACTGGCAGACCAACGCCAGCGTGGATCTGAGCGGGAACGAGATCCCGAGCGCGCCCCGGCACATCGCCAACGTGGCGCTGACGGCGACCCCGCGCGGGTGGGCCGGCTCGCGGTTCTCGGCGGAGCTCCAGCGGCTGGGGAGCTACTGGGAAGACCAGGCCGACACCCACCAGTATCCGGGCCACACGCTCGTCAACCTCCGGGCGACCGCGCCGCTCACCCACGGGTTCGCGCTCTCCGCCCGGCTGATGAACCTGACCGATCGACGGTACTCGGAGCTCAGCAGCTACACGGTGGCCCGGGGCGAGGAGTTCGCGCCCGGCATGCCGCGGCGGTTCTACCTCACCGCGCAGTACGACCTCCGATGAGCCGGCTCCGACGTCTTCCGGCTCTCGTCGTCCTGGCGGCGATCGGCACGATCGCCGCCTGCCACCCGCGGGGCGCCGACGGCCCCGCGGTGACCCTGTTGGGCGAGGCCGAGCCGATCACCGCGACCGCGGTCGGGGTGGCGCCGATGTTCGCGGTGTCGCCCGACCTGACCCGGGCGGTGGCCTGGGTCTCGGCCCCGGACAGCGGCACCGAGGCGCGGCTCTACGTCTCGGTCGGCAACCGGCCGCCGGCCGAGCTCCGCGACCCGCTGGGCCCGATCGAGGCTCACGGCGAGTCGCCCCCCAAGCTGGCCTACGGGCCGGACGGCACCCTCAACGCCATCTACGTCGTGCCCAAGCTGGTGCCCGGACGGCGGTTCCCGCTCGCGGCCCTCCGCTTTACCCGGTCGACCGACCGGGGCGCCACCTGGACGGCGCCCGCCACGGTCACCGACGACGCCGAGTTCGGGACGCACAACTTCCACGCCCTTCACGCCGCGGCCGACGGCTCGCTCTACCTGGCCTGGCTGGACAGCCGCGACGGGGCCTCGGCCGCGTACATAACCCGCTCCACCGACGGCGGGGAGACCTGGGAGGCCAACCGCCCGGTCGCCACCGGCGAGGCCTGCCCCTGCTGCCGGACCGCGCTGGCCACCTCGGCGGGGGGCGCGGTCTACGTGGCCTGGCGGATGGTCTTTCCCGGCAGCGTGCGCGACATCGTGGTGGCCCGGTCCGACGACCACGGCGCCACCTGGCGGGCGCCGGTCCGGGTCCACGCCGACGACTGGGTCTACCCCGGCTGTCCCCACGCCGGCCCGTCGATCCAGGTGGACTCGGCCGACCGGCTGCACGTGGCGTGGTGGACCGGCAAGGAGGGCCGGGCCGGGGTGGCCTACGCCCGCTCCGACGACGGCGGCGCCAGCTTCGGCCCGCCCGTGGCGCTCGGCCTGGCCCAATACTCCCGGCCGGCCCACGTCCAAATGGCGCTCGGCCCGGCCGGCACCGTCGCGGTCGCATGGGACGACGGCACCGTCGAGACGCCCCGGATCGTGCTCCGGGTCTCCGCCGACGGCGGCGAGACCTTTGGCCCCGCCCTGCCTCTGAGCGACCCCGGCCGCGCGGCCAGCTTTCCGGTGCTGGCGATCGCGGGCCGAGAGGTGACGGTGGCCTGGTCGGAGGAGAACGCCGCGAGCGCCAAGGCCGCCGCGGAGGCGGCGGCCGCGCGGCCCAAGAACGCGCCGATGGGCCTCCAGGCGGTGGGGGAGGCCCGGGTCATGGTCCGGCGGGCCACCCTGGCGGCGGACGGCGGCTCGTGAGACGGCTGGCGCTCCTCGCCCTGGCAGGCGCCGCGGCCTGCGGCCGGCCCGACGCGTTCCGGCCCCTCGTCACCGGCGACCCGGCGCCGGCCTACTCGGCCCGGGCGCTCGACGGCGATTCCGTCCGCCTGGCGGGACTGGCCGGGCGGGTAGTGCTGCTCAACGTCTGGGCCACCTGGTGCATTCCCTGCCGGCGCGAGATGCCGGCCCTGGCCCGCGTGGCCCGGGACTACGCCGACAGCGGGCTCACGGTGCTCGGGGTGAGCGTCGACGACCCGGGACGGGACGAGGCCGTCCGGGCGTTCGTTACCGAACACGACATCGGCTTCACGATCCTCCGGGATCCGTCGAAGCGGATCGAGCGCACCCTCCGCACGATGGGGGTACCGGAGACCTTCCTGCTGGACCGGCGGGGACGGATCGCTCACCGGTGGATCGGCGAGTTCGACCCCGAAGCGGGGGCGGCGCGGGCGATGATCGGCAAGGCCCTGCGCCGTAGCCGGCATCCGGACGTAAGTTTCCCAGGGTGCGAGGGACTACCTTCCCGACCTTCACCCCGGATCGCCTCATGCTCACCCGTGTGGCCGCAGCGGCGGCCCTGTCGGGCACGCTCGCCGCCGGCCTCTCCGCTCAGAGCCGGATCACCGTGCTCCGGAACGCCACCGTGATCGACGGCACGGAGCGGCCGGCGGCGGCTCGGACGTCGGTGGTGATCCGGAACGGGTGGATCACGGCCGTGACGCCCGACTCGGCTCTCGTGGTGCCCCGTGGCGCCCGGGTCGTGGACCTCACCGGCCGCTACCTCGTGCCCGGCTTCATCGAGATGCACGGGCACCTGGCGATCGCCGCCTGGGAGGTGGACTCGAGCGGCCCCACGCCGGTGCTCCGCTTTCCCTACGACGAGGCGTCGACCCGGGAGCTGACCCGGAGCCAGCTGGCCTTCGGAATCACCACCGTGCGAAATCCGGCCGGTCCGACAGACAAGACGGTGTCGCTCCGGAACCGGGTTCGGTGGGGCGAGCTGACCGGGCCCCGGATCGTGACGGCCGGCGCACCGCTCGATCGGCCCGGCCCCAACACCGCGATGGATGCGGTCACGACGGAGGCGGAGGTCCGCGCGGCGGTGCGGCGGCAAGCCGAGGCCGGGGTCGACCTGATCAAGGTGTACTCGGGGCTCGATTCCGCTCAGGTGCGCGCCGCGATCGACGAGGCCCATCGCCTGGGGCTCCGGGTGATCGGCCATCTCTGGCGCACCTCGTGGACGGACGCGGCCAACGACGGGATCGACGGGATCACCCACATCATCGTCAACAACGAGGCCTTGCTGCCCCCCGGGCGCCGGGCCGCGTTCGTGAAGAGCATTCGCGGGGGCCAGTTCATGTTCGACTGGTTTCTCGAGGCCGACTTCGACGGCCCCGAGATCCGGGAGATGATCGGCGCCTTGACGGCGCACCACGTCTCGATCGACCCGACCCTGGTGGCCTTCGAGAGCACGGCCTGGTCGGCCGACTCGGCCTTCTATCCGGCCGAATCGGACCGGTTCGTCCCGCCGGCGATCCTCGCCAAGACGCGGGATGCCGGCCGCGGGCTCCGGGGCTGGGCCGACAGCGACTACGTCCGGGCCCAGCGGGCGTTCCCGCTGATGCTGGAGCTGGCCCGGCGCCTCCACGACGCCGGGGTGCCCCTGACCGCCGGCACCGACGCCGCGAATCCCTGGATGTACCACCGCGAGCTCGAGCTCCTGGCCCGGGCCGGTCTCTCCAACGCGGAGGTGCTCCGGGCCGCCACCCGGAACGGCGCGATGGCGCTGGGACTGATCTCGGAGCTGGGGACGATCGAGGTGGGAAAGCGGGCCGACCTGGTGGCGCTGGACGCCGATCCGCTGGCCGACATTCGCAACACGCGGCGGATCGCGTGGGTCATCCAGGACGGGCGTCCGGCCCGGCCCTCGGCCTTCCTCCCCGCCCGGCTTCGGGGCGGATCCTGACCCGCCGCTTCAGGGATCGATCGCCGCGATGATCGCCATCAGCTCGGCCGCCGCCGCCTCGCTCGGGGCCAGGCCGAAGAAACCGAGGTAGCCGTCGGCCGGGCGGCCCAGCCAGTAGGCCTCCACGCCCCAGACCGGCCGGATGCCCCGCCGCACCAGCTCGAACTGGAAGACCCGAGCCGTCCGGCCCGCGAACCGAAGCAGGCATTCCTTGCCCTGCGCGAATTCCCAGGGAGCCGCGGCGGCGAACCGGGGATAGCCCCGGCGCTTGACCAGCTGCACCAGCGTCATCGGCGCGTCGACGTCCGCGCCCGGCCTGCCTTCGTAGCGGGTCCACCGATTCCAGAAGACGGCCTCGATGGTGAGGCCCGGGAGCCACTGCTCTCCCTCGAGGACGCCGCCGGCGGCCGCGACGCGCGAGACGTTCAACCGGCGGGGCCCCTGCTCGAACCCTACCGGGAGATTGAGGGTCAGGAAGAGGTGCTCGGTCCGCACCGAGTCGGTGGCGCCGAGATGAAGCGGGCTGGGTGGGCAGGCGGCGATCGGGACGGCGCCGAACCGTCCAATCACGTACTGCGTGAAATCGTCGCCGGTGGTGGGCGGGGTGAGCGTCGCGCCGCGGTGGCTGCACGCGCCCGCGACAAGAGCCACGACCAGCACACCGGGTTGGGACCAGCGAACGTCCATTTCGCAATGTGTCGCCGGTCTACCACGGATCGCAAGCCTGCCGGCTCCGGGAGAGCGGGCCTTGCTCGACGACCGCGAAGGCCGATTCGTTGGCCCACGGCGGGGTTGCCGCCCGGCGACGACTGGTCCATGATCCGACAGGCTTCGTTCACCACCGGGGAAGGACGCGCCGTGCGGCGATTCAACCTGGCGCTCCGGGCTCTGATGGAGCTCGGGATCGTGATCGCCTTCGGCTGGTGGGGGTGGCACGCCGGGCTGCGGGGGTGGAGCCGCGGCCTGCTGGCGATCGGGGTGCCGCTGTTCGGCTTCGGCTTCTGGGGACTGGTCGACTTTCGGAGCGCCGGGCGGCTGGCCGAGCCCCTCCGGTTGGGGCAGGAGTTGGCCGTCTCCGGCCTGGCAGCCTGGGCCTGGTACGCCGCCGGCCAGGCCGCCCTCGGGTGGAGTCTGGCTTTCGTCTCCGCCGTCCACCACGGGCTGGTCTACCTCCTGGGTGAACGCCTGCTCAAGCCCTCGCCGCGGCCGGCCACCTCGAAGGGTGTCGAGCCGGGCCGATAGGCCGATCGCTGGGGTCGATCGTTTCAGTCTCGAACGGATCGTTTGACGACTTCGACCTCGACCCCGGCGCGCCCATGCGAACGCGAGCCCAAGCCCGACGCGGCCTCGTCATCTACCTCAGCCTGGTGGTGATCCTCTCCGCCGCGCTCGAGGGCTGGATCATCACCCACGGCGGGCTCATGGGACCGGCCGGCCGGCTGGTCCTCCCGCTCATGTACGTGCCGGCGCTCTCATCGATCGTCGCGAGGCTGGTGGGGCGGGAAGGGTTCGGCGACGTATCGTTCCGGTGGGGTGGACGTACCGGCACCAAGGCGTCGCTGGCCGCGTGGCTCCTGCCGGTGGCCATCGGCCTGGCCGTCTACGGGGTCGCGTGGACCACGGGCCTGGCCGGCTTCAGTCCCCCGGTGGAGGGGTGGCTGGCGCGGCGTCTCGAGTCCGGCGCTCCGACTGGCCCTGTCGATTCCGCTGGCCCTCACGATCGGCACGCTCTTCAGCGGGATCTCCGCCTTCGGCGAAGAGCTCGGGTGGCGCGGCTACCTGGTGCCCCGGCTGGTCGAAGCCGGGGCGCCCGCTCCTTATCTCACCAGCTCGTGGATCTGGTGCTTCTGGCACGTGCCTCTGATCCTCTGGGGCGGCTACGCGGTCGGACCCTACCCGCTCCTCTCCGCGCTGCTCTTCTTCGCCGCGATCACCCCGGTGGGACTGCTGATGGCCCGCTGGCGAATGGCGAGCGGAAGCGTCTGGCCCTGCGTCGTCGCCCACGCCGCCTGGAACGTCGTGATCCAAGACGTGTTCGACCGAGCCACCACCGGCGCCTCGTCCGCGCTCTGGATCGGAGAGTCGGGGATCCTGACCGTCGTCGCCCTGTGGATCGTGTTTGGGATCGTCGGGAACGCCCGGTGGGCGGGGACGGCGACGAGTAGTGACTTGGGAGTTGTGAATGGTGACTAGGGAGGGAGTCGTGAGTGGGGGCCACCACTCCCTCCCCAGTCACAATCACCACTCCCTCCCCAGTCACGAGTCACAACTCCCTAGTCACTACCCGCCCCCAACTGGTAGATCCGGGCGTCGTTCCCGACCAACACGCCCAGCTGGGCGCTCGGCCGCCAGGGAGAGCCCGGGCCAAACCGGCACTGGCCGAGCCAGGCGCCGCAGTCCACCAGCGCCATCGTCACGCCGTCGCCGCGATCGCCGACCACGATCCGGGCGTGGTGTGAGTGGCCGCAGATCACCAGCCGGATGTCCCGGCCGCGGCCCTTGAGCGCCACGGCCAGCTGACGGGCCGGCTCGAAGAACCGGCCGATCCGTCCCACCTGCGGGCTCCAGTGGATCACGTTGGTGGAGCCCGCCGCCAGGCCATCGGGGGGCGCCAGGTCCGTGAGACCGGTCCCGGCGACCTGGTCGCCGCGGGGAAGCTGGTCGTTCAAGGCCAGCACGTCGGCCGCCTGCTCCTGGTCCAGCTCGTGTCCGGCCGACGCCGTCTGGCGGAACAACCTCACCATCGCGGCTCGAAGCGGATGCGGGACGATCCGCTCGACGAAATCGAACTGGTCACCGTGCAGCGCCAGCGCATCGGGCTGGCCTGCCGGGCTGTCGTTCAGAAAGGCGAACCGGAGCGCGTTCCACTCGGCCAGGTAGTGGAGATCGTAGTCGTGGTTGCCCGCCACCAGCCCGGCTCGGACGCCGACCGGCGGACCCCGGAAGAGCGCGGCCACCTCGTCTCGGTAGTCGGCGACGATGGCGTCGACCTTTTCCTTCACGGTGCCGGGGCCTCGCGCGCGCCAGAGGTCGAACAGGTCGCCAAGATGGAGCACCTCGAGCTCACCCGGGTGGTCGTTCTTGAAACGGACCAAGGCGGCCAGGAACCGGCGGAGCTCGTTCCGGAGCTTGAAGCGGGTGGTGGGATACTGGGCCGCATCGGACTCGGCGAGGAGGTGCAGGTCGGGTACGAAGATCCGGGCCCGGGCCGGAGGAAGCCGGAGCTCCGGATCGGCCCATCGGGCGACGACCCGCAGCGCGGGAAATTCGGCGGCCAGGAACTCGGCGACCTCGTCGTGGTTCAGCATGGCCGGAATCTGGACCGGCCGACCGACGTCGGACAACACCCCGCCCCGCCCCCACGGCCGGGTCCAGCAGCCCGGCGAGTGGTCCGGACCTACCTTCCGCTGTACAATCCGCCCGATGAATTCGGCCCTTCGCGATCGGCGGCTCACCTGGTTGGCGCTGGCCCTGGCCGTCCTGGTGAATCTGGTCGCCATCGATCTACCCCTGATGGACGACGATCCAACGCTCTACGCGAGCGTGGCCGCCGCCATGGTCCGCCGCGGCGACTACGTCGGCTTGTACGCCTGGGGTCTCGACTGGCTCGACAAGCCGCACCTCCCGTTCTGGCTCACGGCCGCCTCGTTCCGTCTCTTCGGCGTCACGGTGTGGGCCTACCGGCTTCCGGCCTTTCTCGCGATCGTCGCCGCCGGCTACTACACCTACCGGTTGGCCGCTCGATACACCAGCCGGACGATCGGACTCTGGTCCGCCACCATCCTCCTCACGGCCCAGCACATCGTCCTTTCCAGCGCCGACGTCCGGGCCGAGCCGTATCTCACCTGCTTCGTGGTGGCGGCCACGTGGTACCTGATTCGGGTCGCCGAGGACGAGCGCTGGCTCGGTCCGGCGGTGGCGGGCGGGCTTTTCGCCGCCGCGGCCGTGATGACCAAGGGGATCTTCACGGTCATCCCGATCGCGGGGGCGCTGGGCGGTCATTGGCTCGTCCGGGGCCGCCCCCGGATCGCCTGGGGCCGCTGGGCACTGGTGGCCCTCGTCACGGTACTCGGCATTACCCCGGAGCTTGGCGCACTCTACTTCCAGTTCGACCGCCACCCCGAGAAGGTCGTCTTCGGCCGGACCGGGGTCTCGGGCATCCGGTTCTTCCTCTGGGACAGCCAGTTCGGTCGGTTCCTCGGCACCGGGCCGATCCGCCAGGAGGAGTGGAGCCCGTTCTACTACTTCCACACCGTGCTCTGGGCGTTCCTGCCCTGGTCGTTCGCCCTGGTGCTCGCCGTGGGTCGCCGGGCTCGGCTGCTCTGGCGGGGCCCGCGCGACTCGGTCGAGTGGTACACCATCTCCGGGGCGGCAGCGATGTTCCTGGTCTTCTCGGCGTCGAAGTTCCAGTTGCCCTACTACCTCAACATCGTCTTCCCGTTCCTCGCGATCGTCACCGCCGGGGAGCTGCACGCCCGGACGAGCGGGGGGAGATTCGCCCTCCTGAGCCGGGTCCAGGTCGGCTTGCTCGCCCTGTTGGTGGCGGTCGGCGCCACCCTCGGCGTCCTGGCTCGCCCGGACGGAGCCCTCGGACCGACCGCGGTCGCGCTCGCCCTGGTGGCATCGGTGCCACTTGCCTGGCGGGCCGCCCGGGATCGGGCCGTCAAGCTACTGCTGGCCTCCGTGCTCACGGCCGTCGCCCTGAACCTCTACCTGGAACGGGGGATCTTCCCCACCCTCCTCTGGTACGACGGGGGCCGGCGGGCGGCGGAGTACATCAACGAGCGCTATCCGGACGTCGCCGTGATCGTGCCGAGGGACCAGCAGTTCGCGGGGTTGGACTTCGGGCTCCGGCGGCCACCGCGCTACCTCGACCGCCTGGCCGACACGAGCCAGGTCACGACCCGCCCGTATCTCCTGCTGGTCCGCCAGACCGGCGACACGCCCGACCCCGGGACGGTCCGGACCTTCGACCACTTCCGGGTGAGTCGCCCGACCCTGCCGTTCGTGAACCGGCGGACCCGGGCCGGCACCGTGGCTCGGCTCGACCTCGTGCTGGTTGGCGGCACGCCGCCGGGAGGTGGCTGATGGGGCCTTCCCCCCTCACGGCCGCGACCTCGTCCAGCCAACGCCACCGGATCAAGTGGACCCTCTTCGCCACCCAGTCGTTAGGGTCGGCGGGCTTTCTCATCTCCTCCACCGTCACGCCGATCGTCGGGGCGGCGCTGTCGGGCCGGCCGAGCTGGGCCGGGGTGCCGGCGTTCTTCTACTGGAGCGGCGGGGCGGCCTGCGCCGTCCTCTGGGGACGCTTGATGGACCTGATCGGCCGGCGCCGCACCATGGCGATCGGCCTCAGCATCGGGATTCTCGGGGCCACCATCGCCGCGCTCTCGATCCGGGCCGGCCGCTTCTGGAGCTTCACCGGCGGCCTGATCCTGATGGGCGGCGCCAACACGGCGGTGCAGCTGGGCCGGTTCGTGGCGGCCGAGGTGCACCCGCAAGCCGAGCGGGGACGGGCCATCGCGACGGTGGTGATGGGGGGCACGGTGGGCGGGATCCTGGGACCGCTCCTGGTCTCCCCGGCGGCACAACGGGCCCAGTCGCTGGCCCTTCCCGAGCTGTTGGGTCCGTATGTGGTCAGTCTGGTCTTCTTCGCCTTGGGGGCCGTCGTCGTCACCTCCCTGCTCCGACCCGAGCCCCGCGACCTGGCGCTCGCCATGGAACGGGCTCGGGTCGAGGCCGAGCCCACCGCCGCGCCTCATCCCGCGCGCAGCGTGGGCGAGATCCTCCGCGACCGCTGGGTGCAGGTCGCCATGCTCTCGATGCTCCTGGCCCAGGGAGTGATGTCGATGCTGATGGTGATCAGCTCGCTCCACATGAAGGGCCACCATCACTCGCTCGGGCACATCTCGGCCGTGATGTCGAGCCACGTGATCGGGATGTACGCCTTCTCGATGGTGACCGGCCGGTTGGCCGATCGCTGGGGCCGCGCCCGGCTGATCGCCACCGGGGCCGGGATCCTCATCGTCGCCGGGATCGGGGCGATCTGGTCGATCGCTCTCCTCCCGATGGCCGCGGTGCTCCTGCTCCTCGGCCTGGGCTGGAACCTCTGCTACGTCGGCGGCTCCACCCTGCTGTCGGACCGGCTCAGCCAGGTGGAACGGTCCCGGGTGCAAGGGATCAACGACTCCCTGCTGACGGGCGCGTCGGCGGTCGGGAGTCTCCTGTCGGGCGTGGTGTTCGCGGCGGTGGGCTACGCCACCATGGGCGGCGCGGTGGCGCTGGTCGCCACGATCCCGCTGGCGCTCGGCTGGCGATTCCGGGACCGATCGTGGGCCCGCGAGGCCGCGCCCTGATATTGAGGACGATCTTCCGCGGGTGGCGCTGGCGGCGACCCTGGCGTTCGGCGTCGCCGGGTCGGTCCACGCCCAGGGCAAGCCGGCCGGGTTCCGGGTCACGTTCGGCGCCGGCCTGGTCTCGTCGCTGGCCGAGGTGGCGCCAAGGAGACCGGTCGGGATCGGGTTCGAGGTCCAGCCCGAGTGGCGTTCCCGGGGCGGATTCGGTCTGGGTGTCGGCTTCCGCTACGTGACCTACCCCGGGATCCCCAACCACGGATCGCTCTATCTCGAGGCCAAGAGGGTCTGGAACACTCCCGCGCTCCGTCCGCTCGCGGGGCTCCGGGCCGGCGTCTTCGGCGGCGGCGACCGGGGCGGCGACGATCCGTTCATCGGCCTCCTGGGCGGCCCGGTCCTGGGCTTCGAGAAGCCGCTCTCCCCGAGCGCCACGCTCCAGGTCACGGCGACCCTGCTCGAGACCGTCGCCCTCTACCGGGACCCCGCCGGAATGTACGGCCTGCACGTCGGATTGGTGTTTCGGTAGGCTCGACCGCTCAGGTGGGGCGGAAGATCGGGGACAGCGCAATCCCGACCTCGGCGACGATCTTCTGAAAGCGCGGATCGCTCCGGAGCGGATAGAAGACGGGGTCGGCCCCGATCACCCAGAGATAGAACGATCGCTCGCGATATCCCTGTTCGAGCCAGTCGAGCGCCTGGGCGGTGTCTCCCAGGCCGACGTCGATCATCGCGATGGCTTCGGGCGTGATGTAGCGTTCCCGGGCCCGGCGGCGTTCCAGCCGGTGCAGGATCCGAAGCGCATCCTCGCGCCGACCGGCCCTGGCATACGCGTACCCCAGGCCGCCGCTCAGGGTGAAGGGAATGGCGTCGGTCGTGTCGGCCGGCGAGGCGTCGATGGCCTCTTGGTAGCGCCCCTCCAGGACCAAGGTGACGACCAGGTCGGACTTCGCCTGGTCGTTGTCGGGGTCGAGATCGATGGCCTGCCGGAGCTCGGCTTCGGCCTCCCGATATCGCCCCACCGTCTCGAGCAGGGTCCCGACCCGGGCGTTGAAGATCCGGTTCAGGGGATCGAGGCGCTGGGCCGTCCGCATCTCGGCCACGGCTTCCTCCAGGCGACCCTGGCACCGGAGGTACCAGGCTCGATACAGGTGGGTCGTGGGCTCGGTCGAGTCGAGCGCGATCGCCCGGTCGAGCTCCCGTCCGGCGGCGTCCCAGTCCCAGTCGTGGAAGATGGCGATGAAGCCGAGGGAGGTGTGGGCTAGCGCGAGATTGCTGTCCAGGGCCGCGGCGCGGACCGCGGCCGCCTTGGCCTGCCCGAAGGCGTCGGCCGGCGGCGTGTCACCGAACCCGGCCAGGAACCCGTAGGCCTCGGCCAGACCCGCCCAGGCCCGGGCGTAGGTCGAATCGACCCGCAACGCCTGCCGGTAGAAATCGATGGCCCGAACCAGAGTGGCCCGTCCGGTGCCACGCCGGTTCACGAAGTAACGGCCCTTGAGGTAGAGGTCGTAGGCCTCGGCGCTGCCCGTGCCCCGCTGGACCAACGGTCCCTCGTTGCCAGCCAGCCGGACTCGCAGGGCTCCCACGATCGCGCGAGAGATCTCGTCCTCGACCCCGATCAGGTCCTTCGCCTGGCGGCGATAGGTGTCGGACCACACCGCGACGCCGCTGGCCGCGTCGACCAGCTGGGTCGCCACCCGGAGGTCGGGCCCCGCCCGTTGCACCGAGCTCTCCAGCAGCATCTTGGCGCCGAGCCGCGCCCCGAGCGTCTTGCTGTCGAGGCGGGTGCCCTGGAGGGCGAAGGTCGAGGTCCGCCCCAGCACCCGGACACCCGGGACCCTGGCCAGTGCGTTGATGACCTCATCGGTGAACGCATCGGCCAGGTATTGGTCGTCGGGACTCGCGCTCAGGCTCAGGAACGGCAGCACCGCCAGCGACGGCGGCACCTCCGGGCCGGGGGGCCGAACGGCTCGCCAGATTCCCCACCCCGCGGCCAGCACCGCCGCGACGCCCACCGCGACCCCGGCCAGGCGCCCGAGTCGCCAGGGTCCGGCCCGTCGTCGCGGGGCGGCCGGCTCGGTGAGCGCCGCTCGAAACTCGCTCGCCGAGGCGAACCGGTCGGCCGGGGTCTTGGCAAGGGCTCGGGTCACCGCCCGCTCGAGACCCTCGGACACCTCCGGCCGGACGGCGCGCACCGGCGGGGCCGGCGCCAGCGTGTGGCGAGCCAGGACCGCCGCGGCGGTCGGGCCGGTGTAGGGAGGCTCGCCCGCGAGCATCTCGTAGAGCACGCAGCCGAGCGCGTAGACGTCGGAGCGGGCGTCGACCGGGTCGCCGGTGATCTGCTCGGGACTCATGTAGAGCGGGGTGCCGACCATCACGCCCGCGTCCGTGATCGCCGGCCCGCGGGCGGTGTCGGTCGCCGCGGCGTCGATGGCCCGGGCCACCCCGAAGTCGCCCACCACGGCCTGGCCGGTCTGAAGCAGGATGTTCTCCGGCTTGATGTCCCGGTGCACGACCCCGCGACCATGGGCATAGTCGAGGGCGCTCGCCACTTCGCCGGTGATCGCCAAGGCGACCTCGATGGGCAAGGGCCCTTCACGATCGAGCCGCTGGCGCAAAGTCTCCCCTTCGACGTACGGCATCACGTAGTAGAGCGTCCCGCCGGCTTCCCCGGAGTCGTGCAGCGGCAGGATGTGCGGGTGGGAGAGCCGGGCGGCGATCTCGATCTCCTGCAGGAACCGGCGGGCCCCGAGCGCGGCGGCGATCTCGGGCCGCAGCAACTTGACGGCCACTGGCCGATTGAGCTTCCTGTCTTCCGCGAGGTACACCGTCGCCATGCCTCCCTGGCCCAGCTCACGAACGAAAGTGAACCGGTCGGCGAGGGCGGTGACGAGGGAGGACAACCAGTCTGCTGGCAGGGGCGACTCGCGAGAGGTATTGCCCCGGAATAATGGACCGTCGGGCGAGCGGGCGCCAGCCGACGGGCCGGGGCCGTGAACCTTTCGGCCCGCCCGGTCGTCACTAGCTCGGTACGACCTCGGGACATCGCATGCGGAGCCACCATGACCCCCGGCGCCACGCCGCCCAACGACCTCGGCCTCTCTCTGCTGGTGCTCCGGTGCCAGGCGGGCGACGAGGCCGCGTTCGGCCGGCTGTTCGAGGCGTTCGGGCCCCGCACCCTCCGCTATCTGACCGGCCTGGTGGGCGACGACGCCGAGGACGTGCAGCAGGAGGTGTGGCTGACGGTCTACCGGGCCGTCGCGACGCTGGCCAATCCCCGGGCCTTCCGCACCTGGCTCTTCAGCACCACCCGGCGCCGAGCCATCGATCGGCTCCGCCGGCGCCGGCGAGAGCAGGAGCTGCTCGCGGACGCCGCGGTGGAGCTGCCGATCGAGGCCGACCAGGACGACGATTCCGCCGACCTGGACCGGCTCGACTCGATGCTCGCCCGACTCGCCCCGATCCATCGCGAGGTCCTGCTGCTCCGCTACCGGGACGACCTGAGCCTCGCCGAGATCGCGCTGGTCGTCGGCCGTCCGGTCGGCACCGTCAAGACCCGAATCCATCACGCCAAGCAACACCTACGCGAGATCCTCACGGGAGAACGTTCATGACCCAGCATCACGAAGGAGCCACCAAGGTGTGGGCCGCCATCGACGCGGACAAGCGGCGGGACCGGACCCTCCGGCGAATCACCGTCACCGCCTGGACGATCACCCTTGGGCTGGTCCTGGTCTTGGGCCTGGTCGTCGGTCTGTCGGTGGCGGACACCGTTCGATTGGCCGCGGTGGGCGCGGCCCCCTGGCTGAGCGTGGCCGGCGCGGCCCTGCCGCTGGTCGTCGTCCTGGGCGTCGTCGCCCTCTTGGTCGCGACGCTCGGCACGGTCGGCATCTTCCTCCGGATGCGGACCGCCACGCTGGGTGAGATCCAGCTCCGACTCGCCGCCCTCGAGGAGATGCTCGCGCCGCCGGCCGATCGCCGGTAGACGCGCCTGCTTCCAGGCTGGTGTGCCGGGCCGTACCTTTGGTGAGCAGCCCGAGCCGGGACTGCGCTCAGACCCACAACCCAGAGTCCTCGGAGGCGCCCGTGAAGCCGGACCCGAACGAGCCGCACGTCCCCGCCGCGCGCGAGATCGAGCGGCGGACCTTCCTCCAGGGCGCCGCCGCCGGAGCGGCCGCCCTCGCCCTCGGTGATCGGGCCGCCTTCGCGCTCCAGGGCCCCGACCGGGACGCGGTCGTCGCCCAGATCGCCAAGCGGCACGACCTCACGGTCAAGCGGCTCCAGGACTGGATCGCGCTGCCGTCGATCGCCGCCGAGAACCGGAACTACCCCCAGGGGGCCGAGTACATGGCTCAGCTGGCGCGGGACGCCGGCTTCGACCACGTCGCCCTGGTCCCCACCGCCGGCAAGCCCGGCGTCTTCGCCACCCTCGATGCCGGCGCCGCGAGCACGCTGGCCGTCTACTTCATGTACGACGTGAAGCAGTACGATCCATCGGAGTGGAGCTCGCCGCCGCTCGAGGGACGGCTGGTCGACAAGCCCGGGTTCGGCAAGGTGATCGTCGGGCGGGGCGCGACCAACACCAAGGGACCGCAGACCGCCTTCCTGGCGGCCATGCACGCCTTCAAGGCCGCCGGCAAGAAGCTCCCCGTCAACCTCGTCATGGTCGTGGAGGGCGAAGAGGAGATCGGCTCGCCCAACTTCCGCCAGATCGTCTTCCAGCCCGAGGTCGAGGCCGCCCTCCGGAAGTCGGTCGGCATCATCATCCCCCTCGGCTCCCAGTCGCCCGACGGCTCGGTCGAGCTCAACCTCGGCGCCAAGGGCGTGGTGGAGCTGGAGCTGGTGTCCACCGGGGAGCGGTGGGGCCGCGGCCCCAAGCTCGACGTCCATTCGAGCTACGAGGCCTCGATCGACAGCCCGGTCTGGCACCTGGTGCAGGCGCTGAACACCCTCGTCAAAACCGACGGACACACCCCCGCCGTCGAGGGATTCTTCGACCAGGTCAAGCCGCTCAGCGCCCGCCAGCGGCAGATCCTCGAGGCCTCGATCCTCAAGAAGAGCGAAGCCAACGCCCAGAAGGCGTTAGGCGTGGAGCGCTGGTTTGGCGACGAGTCCTGGCACGATTCCCAGGTCCGGCTCGTCACCCAGCCCACCATCAACATCGAGGGCCTGGTCGGCGGCTACACCGGCCCCGGCGGCAAGACCATCCTGCCCCACCGCGCGGTCGCCAAGATCGACATGCGGCTCGTCCCCGACATGACCGCCAAGGGCACCCTCGAGCTCCTGAGAGCCCATCTCGCCAAACACGGGTTCGGCGACATCGAGGTGAACATGTCCGGCGGGTACGACCCCACCCAGACCGATCCCGACTCGAAGCTGGTCGCCGCCATGGCCGCGACCTACCGGAAGTCGGGGGTCGACCCGCTCCTCTGGCCCCGGCTGGCCGGCTCCTGGCCCGGGGTGACCTTCACCGGGGCGCCGCTCCACCTGCCGGCCGGCCAGTTCGGCCTCGGGCACGGGGGCGGCGCCCATGCCCCGGACGAGTACTACGTGATCGAGTCGTCCCACCCCAAGGTCGCCGGGCTCGACGGCGCGGTGCAGTCGTACGTCGACTTCTTCTACTCCCTGGCCTGAGGCGCGGGGCCCACGGGGTCTTGACAATCCCGGCCCGGTGTTGAATTATCAGCAGTGCTGACATTTCAGCACATGCTGGATTCACCGGATCGGGAGCCAGGAACCGCGCCATGACCAAACGCCGCCCCCCCACCGAGGACCTGAGCCGCCGCGAGCGGCAGGTGATGGAGATCCTCCACCGCCAGGGTGAGTCGACCGTGGCCGAGATCATGACGGCGCTCCCCGATCCGCCGACCTACTCAGCGGTCCGATCGATCCTCCGGATCCTGGGCGAGAAGCAGCTGATCGCTCACAAGGAGGACGGCCCGCGCTACGTCTACTTCCCGGCCAAGCCGACCGACAAGGCCGGCGACGACGTGCTGGCCCACGTGGTCCAGACCTACTTCGCCGGGTCCACGGAGCAGGCCGTCACCGCCCTGCTCCGCCTGTCCGAGGTCGACGTCGACAACGCCGAGCTGGCGCGGCTCCGCGAGAAGATCCGCGACGCCCGCCTCAGCGGACGCTAGGAGGCCGACATGCTCACCCCACTCATCGAGCCGCTGGCGCCCGTGTTCACCGCCTTCCCGGGCGCGCTGGCCGCGCTGGCCCTGTTGCTCAAGATCACCTTCCTCCTGGTGGCGGCGCTGGCCGCGACCCGGATCATGCAGCGGGCCCCGGCCGGCTCCCGTCACCTCGTCTGGCTGGTGGCCCTGACCGCGTTGCTGGCGTTGCCGGCCCTCGCGGCCTGGAGTCCGCTGAAGCTCGGGATCCTGCCGGAGCGGCTGGTCGCGGTTACCAGCGAGGCGTCGGTCGGCTCCCGCCTGCCGGCGCCGGCCGAGGGGCGGACGAACCTCCCGGCGGAGCCGACCGCCGCCGCCTGGACCGGTTCGGCGGCGGCCGTCCCCGCCGGCCCGGCCGCTTCGTGGGATCTCGGCCGCCTGCTGCTCGCGGGTTGGGCGCTGATCGCGATCGCCTTGATCGGCCGGCTGGGGTACGGCGCGTGGTCGGTCCGCCGGATCGTCCGCCGGGCCCGACGCCTCGAGGAGCCCGCCTGGCAGACCCCGCTGTACGAGATCGCCGACCGGCTCGGCCTCGACACCGCACCCGCCCTGCTCCAGAGCGACGAGGTTCGGATGCCCTTCGCGGCCGGGTTCTTCTCGCCCAAGGTGGTGCTGCCGGCCGACAGCGAGGGTTGGAGCGCCGACCGGCGGAGCGCCGTCCTGATCCATGAGCTGGGCCACGTCCGCCGCCGCGACTTGGTCGGTCACACCTTGAGCCGGATTGCCTGCGCCTTCTACTGGTTCCACCCGCTGGTCTGGACCGCCGCCCGCCGGCTCCGCTCGGAGAGCGAGCGGGCCTGCGACGATCTCGCCCTGGTCTTCGGCGCCCGTCCCAGCGACTACGCCGAGCACTTGCTGGACATCGTGACCTGCGTCCGCGATCACCGGACTCCGGCGACCGCGCTCGCGATGGCCCACCGAAAGGAATTCGAGGGACGGATGCTCGCCATTTTGAATCCGGAGCTCCGCCGGCGCGGCCCCGGCAAACTGGAGACGGCCTCGCTGGTCGGCTCGGTGGCCGGGCTGGCCCTCCTCCTCGGCGCGGCCGCGCCCGTGGCCCGGGTGTCGAAGACCGCCGGGTCGCCCCGTCCCAACCCGGTCGTGGAAGCCCCCGCCACCTTCCACGACTCGGCCGACGTCGCCACCCGGCAATCCGTCGCGGCGCCGGTGGCGCCTCGGATAGACCGGCGGGCAGCGGAGCCGCCGGCCCAGCCCGAGCACGCCTCCCAGCCGGCCGATCGGACGCTGCCGGCCACCGACGGGTCCGGTAACCCGCGGCCGCTGGACGACCGGGCCGAGGCGCTCGCCCGCACCCTGCACGGCGATGCCGACGCCAAGGTCCGACGGGTCGCCGCGTGGGGACTGGCCCGGTACGCCGAGGCCCCCGTGGCCGAAGGCGCCTTGATCGAAGCCGCCACCAAGGACAGCGACCTGGCGGTCCGGGAGATGGCGGTCTGGGCCCTCGCCGGCGCCCGGCCCGGCTCGGCCGTCACCACCGCGCTCTCCGGGATCATCGTCAACAGCCGGAGCCCCGAGGTGGTGAGGACCGCGGTCTGGGCGGCCGGGGAGATCGGTGACCCGGCGTCCGTGGTGGCCCTGCGCGCGGCGCTCGGCAACGGCGACGCCGAGGTGCGCTCGAGGGCGGCCTGGTCGATCGGGTCGTGCGAGCCGGACCAGGCCCCGACCGAGCTGGTCGAGGTCCTCGCGGATTCGAACCCCAACGTGCGCCTCTCGGCCGCCTGGGCTCTCTACCAGATCGGCGACCCCGACGCCGCCCCCGCGATCGCGACCGCGTTCAAGCGGGAGACCGACCCGGACGTGCAGCAGGGCCTGGTCCGGGCCCTGGGCGCGATGGGCGACGGGGCGATCGAGGCCCTCCAGACCCTCTTGACCTCGGCGAACCCCGAGGTCCGCCGGACCGCGGTGGCCGCCTTGGCCGGCGGCGGGACGGGCCCCTGGCCGTGGCCCCGTCCGGAGCCCAGGCCGTTTCCCTGATTTGCTGACCGGTCCTCCCGACGTCGCGTAGCCCGCTCGGGTCGCGCGACGCCGAACCGGACCATCTCGATATGTTGAAATTTCAGCACAACGTTTCGAACCGGGAGCCCTCATGCTGCGCCTCATCGGATTCACCGTAACCACCCTCGCCCTGCTGGCGGTCGAGACGCCGTCGGCGCCGAACCCCAGCCCCGCTCCGGCCTCGTCGGTCGACGTCCGGGACCTGATCGCCGCCGCCCGGGGCGCTCCGCCGGCCGTTTGCGGCCTCGCCGCTCAGGCGGTGGGCAACTACGGTTGGGGTGGCTGGGGCGATGCCCCGGCAACGCCGCTCCCCCGGTTGACGTCGGGGCGCGACCGCCATGGCCGCCGCGAATCGCTCACGCCCGACGAAGTGCGGTTCCTGCTTCAGTCGCTGGCAACGCCCGATCCCTGCGCGCGCGAATTGGCGGTGCGGCTGGTGGCCCGAACCGGCGACGACGAGGCGGCGACCGGCCTGGTCGAGCGGTTGGCGTCGCCCGACTCGTCTCTGCGGAGCGTGGCCGCGCTTGGCCTCGGGCTGGCGGAGCCGAGACGGGCGGTGGAGGCGCTGATCGAGGCGGTGCGCGACGCCGCGGTCGAGGCCCGGGCCAACGTGGTCTGGGCGTTAGGCAGGATCGGTGACGGCCGGGCCCTTCGACCCGTCACCGGCGCGCTCGCCGACCGGTCGCCCCTGGTGCGGGAAGCCGCCGCCGGGGCGCTCGGCCATCTGGACTCGACCCGGGCGATCCCCGCGCTGGTCCGGATCCTCCACGACGACCCGGTCGCCTCGGTCCGCCGGACCGCGGCCTGGGCCCTGGGCCAGCTGGGAACGACCGAGGCGGTGCCCGATCTGGCGGAGACGCTCGCGAAGGACCAGGACGCCGGCGTCCGGGAGATGAGCGCCTGGGCGCTGGGCAACTCGCGATCGCGGGGGGAGAGCAGCGCTCTCCTGACCGCCGCCCGCACCGATCGCGACGAGGACGTTCGCGAGACCGCGGTCTGGGCCCTCGGCCAGCACGGCGATCGCTCCGTGGCCGGCGGCCTCGGGCAGCTGCTCGAATCGGATCAGAGCCCGGCGGTTCGGGCCACGGCCGCCTGGGCCCTGGGTCAGCTCGATCTCAAGGAAGCCCCTCGCGGGCTGATCGACGCGCTGCAAGGCCGACGACGACCATCTCCGGCTCACCGCCGCCTGGGCGCTCTCCCAGATCGGCGACGAGGCGGCGATCCCCGCCCTGCGGACGGCGCTCGCGCGGGAGCAGGATTCGGACGCCCGGCGGGCCGAAGTGCGGGCGTTGATCCACTCGGGTGAGCGGTCCGACCGGCTCACCGAGCTGCTCGAGTCCAAAGATCCGAAGGTGCGTGAGGCGGCAATCCGGGGGATCGCGGGACATCGGGGCCTGGATCCGTGGCCCTGGCCGGCGCCGCGGCCCCGGCCTTTCCCCTGATCGGGCGTGGAGGTCGCGATCTCCGCACCGGATTGGGGGACGGCTGAACGGAGACCTGCCCAGCCGGCGCAAACGGAGTTTGACAACGCCTTTGCCCGACGCCGATACTGGCCTTGCTCGGCTCCGCCATTGATTGGTAAGCTGTGGGGCGCCCCCTTGGTTGGAGGATCGGGACGTCGGGCGGCTACTCACTCGGGAACGACGATGGCACGCTGCGCCAGCTGCAACAGAACGATCCTCTTCGGGGGCCATCGGCTCGGAGAGTATCGCTTCTGCAGCCCGCGCTGCCTGCTACTGGCCCGCCCCGGTCTCCTTCCGAACGAGCAGGGCGGCGCCGGCGACACGCAGGACGCCATCGGCTCCTTGCGCGAGGACCTCATGCTCCTCGTCGATGAGCTCCAGCAGCAACGCGAGGCGCTCTCCGAGGCGCAAGAGCGGGTCGACTTCCTGGAACGGACCATCGTGCAGCTCCGCGAGGCGGCCCGGACCGACCAGGCGCCGCCGGGCTAGGCAGCCGGGCGGGCCCGGTGTAGCGCCGGGCGGCCATCCTCCGCTCTTCGCGTTCCTCGTGCTGAATGGAAGCCAACCCCTGAGATCCGACCCCTATCGGCCGGCCTCGGCCGAGTCCGCCAGGAACCGTCGCATCGCGGCGACGACCTGGTCGCGCGCCACGAAGAGGAAGTCGGCGTGGGTGCCCGGCACCCGCACCACCTCGACCTGCGGCAGCTCCTTCCGGATCCGGGCGATCGACGCCTCGCGGAAGGGCGCGAAGAACTTCCGCTCCCAGGCCAGGTTCTTGACCCGCTGGGCGGAATCGCCGTGGACGGTGTCGAAGAAGGTCTCGGCATAGATCGCGAGGGCCGGCGCCTTGACCTTGGGGTAGTCGCGGCGGTCGTTGAGCAGGGTGTGATAGAGCGCGACGCCGGCGCTGTCGTCCATCGCGGGAAGGACGCTGCCGTCGGCCTGGACGTCCACCAGGTCGCGGATGTAGGCCTCGACCCGGCCGGGGTCGTCGAGGGCCGGGAACCAGGTGGCGAGGTGGCTGGCCCGGTACGACTGGTACGACTTCATCGCCGATGGCGGAGGAGTGAGGTCGGCCGGGATCGAGTCGAAGGCGACGACGTTGGCGGGGTCGGCCCAATCGTACCCGGCATCCAGATACACGATCTTGCCGACCCGGTCGGGGTGGGTTCCCGCCATGGCCGTCACCTCGTCGCCCCCCATCGACCATCCGGCCAGGTCCGCCTTGGAAATCTTCAAGCTGTCCATCAGCTGGCGGAGATCCTCCGTCAGCGTCGCGACATCGTAGGGCCCCTTGGACTCCGAGCGCCCGTGACCGCGCCGGGCGTAGCCGATCACGTGGAACCGGTCGGTGAAGGCCGGTGCCAGATCGTCGAAGGCGTGGGGGTTGTCGCCATAGCCGTGGATCAGAATCAGGAAGGGCCCGGTCCCGCCCCAGTCGAGATAGTTGAGCCGGACGCCGTTGACCGTGACGAAGCCGCTGGTGTGCGAGGCGGGATCGGTCCATTCGGTCTGGGTCGCCGCGGGGGGAGCCTCCTTCGGGCGGCACGCAACCAGGCCGAGGACGGCCATCGTGACCGCGGCCGATCGGGCCGCAAGGCGAGACATGCGATCTCCATGGAGGGGATGCCGGAACCTACCGCCGGCTCGCCTCCCGGTCGAGGCGGAGCCGGCGAGGGCCGGGCCGCCCGGCTGCCCCAGCCGCAGGACTCGCAACCAGGCCCCGCTCCGAGGCATCTTTGGGGTACACCGCCTCCCGGGAGACTCGCCCTTGTCTCAGCGCACCACGGCCCTCCGCGCGGGGCTCGCCCTCTCGGGGCTCCTGATCTCGAGCGCCCGGGCCGAGCCAGCCCTGGACGTGGCGTCCCGGCGGATCCTCACCGACTGGTCCCGAGGCGATCGCGGGCCGCTGTTGGACCGGGAGACCAGACAGGCCCTGGCCCGGACGCCATGATTCCGTTCGCCCCGCTCTTGCTCCTCGCGGCCCTCCAGTCGCCCGACAGCGTCGTGGCCGAGGCGCGGCGAGCGGCCGCCGCGCTGGCCGACACCGGGGCGGCCCGGCGCGAGGGCTTCGGCCCGCTGGCCCTCCGGGGCGCCACCGACCTGACCCCGTTCCAGGGGCAGCACTGGCTCCACCGCTGGCGGGTGGCCGGCGGCTCGCCCGACCTCGACTCGCCGAGCTTCGTGATGTTCGCGCCGGTGCAGGGGACCTGGAAGCAGGCGGGCCTGGCCTACAGCCGGCGGATCGGCCCCGACTCGCTGATGCCGACCGAGCTCGGCGGGGTGGCGACGCCCTGGCACCTCCACCAGCCCTGCGCCTTCGTCCCCGGCGAGGGCGACGTGCTGGCCGACGGCGGGGACGACTGCAAGGCGCGGGGAGGCTATCCGAGACCGCCGGAGATCGCGATGGTGCACGTCTGGACCATCCCCAACCCGGAGGGCCCGTTCGCCCACGACAACGTCGCCCTCCCCTATTGGGTCACCGGCCTCCCCCTCCCGACCCCGGCCGACCTCTCCACCCCGGCCCGGGCCCATCGGACCCGCGCGCTCGGCCTGGCCCTGGGTGAGTCGTACGGCGCCCGGCTCCCCTACGCCCGGCTGGTCGAGCACCTGGCGAGAATGCGAGGCCTCGCCGATTCCCTGGCCGATCATCGCGGCCGGCTCGCCCGGCTGGTACCTCAGCTCGCGGCGGCCGAGCGGGCCGGGAACCGAGCCCGGGCCCGGGCGCTCGCCGACCGGGCAATCGCGGAGGGAGAGGCCCTGGCGCGCCTCGACGCGGCCGCCGCGCCCACGCCGACCCTCCGGACCCAGCTGGCCCGCGAGCGCGCGATCGCGTTAGGCGAGGACGACCGGCACCATCACCACTGAGGCGCCCGGCCCGGCCGCCGGACCACCGATCACTCGGCCCGGAGCACCGTCAACGGGTTGGCTCGCGCCGCCCGCCGGGCGGGGAGATAGGCCGCGACCAGCACGGTCGCCGCGAGCGCCGCCGCCGCTCCGCCGAAGGTGAGCGGATCGCCGGGCCCGATCCCGAAGAGGAAGGCGGCGAGCGCTCGCGCCAACCCGACCGCGCCCACCAGGCCGAGCCCGACCCCGACGAGCGCGAGCCGGCTCGCGTCGCCCACCACCATCCGGGAGATGTCCGCGGTCTGGGCCCCCATCGCGACCCGGATCCCGAGCTCCCGGGTCCGCTGCCGGACCGAGTACAGCATCGAGGCGTAGATCCCCGCGGCGGCCAGCAACAGCGCCAACCCCGCGAACGCACCCATCAAGGTGCTGTAGAACCGCGGCCCGGCCAGCGAGGTGTCGATCAGCTCGGCCATCGGATGGATGTCGTCGGCCGGGAGGGTCGGCTCGAGATCCCAGACCGCGCGGCGGATCGCCGGCACCAGTGCGGCGCCGTCTCCCGTGGTGCGCACGGTCAGGTCAAGGGCGTCGAAGTCCCCGCCCAGGGCGTCGTAGGGCACGAAGATCTCGAGCCCGGTTTCCTGGTCGAGCCCCCATTGGTGGAGCCCGGTGACCACGCCCCGGACCACGTACTGGTCGTGCCCGGTGATCACCTTCTTGCCGATGGGATTGGTCGCCCCATAGAGTCGGGTCGCCAGCTCGCCCGAGATCACGACCGGATCCGGCGGGCCGAAGCGCTCGCCGGCCAGGAAGCCCTGCCCCGCGAGCTGCGCCCGGATCGTCTCGAAGTACCCCGGCCCCACGGGATGGAGCAGAATCCGGCCTTGCACCACCGTTCCGTCTTCAGCCTTGACCTCGCGCTCGCCCCAGCAGCAGCGACCGGTGCCGGTGCGCGCCATCGGGGCCACCACCCCGTAGGTCGCGTCGGTTACACCGGGGATGGCGCGGAGTCGGTCCGCGATCGTGTTGGCGAACGTCACCCGCCAGGCCGCGTCCTGCCGGCGGACCGTCGTGTCCATGGTCATCGGCCGGCGCAGCGCCAGCTTGGCCACCACCAGCCCGGCGGGGTCGAAGCCGGGATCGACCCGGACGATCTGGAGAAACGAGTGGAAGAGCAGCCCCGACCCCACCAGGAGCACCAGCGCCAGCGCGATCTCGGCGATCACCAGCCCTCCGCGGAGGCGGCTCCGCGGCCTGCCTTGCCCGGCGGCGCCCGCCTTGATCGCCTCGTGGGTCCGCCGTTCCCGAAGGGCAAACGACGGCACCAGGCCGAAGATCAGGCCGGTGAGCAGGGAAACGCCCATCGCGAAGACGAGGACTCGGCCGTTCACGGCGATCTCGCCCGCCCGGGGCAGCTCGCCGGGATAGCGTGAAGCCAGAGCCGCCACGCCGAGCACCGCGAGCCCCGCCCCCACCACGCCGGCCACGAGGCCCAGGGCAGCGCTCTCGGTCACCAGCTGCCGGGTCAGGCGCCCGCGGCCGGCGCCGAGCGCCGCCCGGACCGCCATCTCGCGGCTCCGGTCGGTGCTCCGCGCCAGGTATAGGTTGGTGACGTTGGCGCAGGCGATCAGGAGCATCAGACCGACGGCGGCGAAGAGGGTGAACAGAGCCCGGTCCACCTCCGCGACCATGGCCTTCTGAAGCGGCACGATGGGAATCGGAAAGGGCTTCCCGTCGTCCTCGCCATTGACCTGGGGATCCTCCCGAGCCAGGCGCGGCGCCAGGGTCCGGAGCTCGGCCCGGGCCTGATCGACGGTCACCCCCGGCTTCAGGCGCCCGACGATGGAGAGGATGGAGTAGTGAAAGTCCGCGGCCAGCTGGGGCGAGAAGGTGAGCGGCTCCCACACCTCCGTCCTGGTCCGGAGGACACGCGGCAGCTCGCCCAGGTCGCTGGCGACCCCGACCACCGTCAGACGCCGGCCGCTCAAGTCCAGGGTCCGACCGACGATCGACGAGTCGGCGCCGAAGCGCCGCCGCCAGAGCCGCTCGCCCAGGATCACCACGGGCGTGCGTTCGGCATAGTCGCCGGCCGTGAACGCCCGGCCCAGGATGGGGCGGACCCCGAAGACCGCAAAGAAATCGGGCGAGATCTTGGCGGTGCCGAGGCGCTCGGGCCGGCCTTCGCCCGCGAGATCCTGCTCCTCGGGCCACGCGGCCGCCCACCGCTCGATGAACGGCATTCTCCGCTGCCAATCCCGGAACCGGGGCGGTGAGTGCGACCCCCAGTCGAAGAAGACCAGACGGTCGGCGGCGGGATAGGGCAGCGGGTGGAGGACCACGCCGTCGACCACGCTGAAGATGGTGGTGGTGGCGCCGACCCCTAACGCCGTGATCCCGATCACCCCCAGCGAGAAGGTCGGATTCTTCCGGGCCGACCGGAAGGCGTAGCGAAGGTCCTGGACCAGCCGATCGAGCCACGGCCAGACCCAGATGCCCCGGGCCTCCTCCGCCATGGCGGTGGCGTTCCCCATTGCCCGCCGCCGGGCCGCCCGAACCTGGTCCGGCCCGAGCCCGCGCGCGGCCAGCTCCCGCTCCTTCAGCTCCTCGTGCAGCGCCATCTCCTCGGCCAGCTCCGCCTCGCGGGTCCGCCGCCGGAGCCACCAGCCCAGCCGTCGCAGCAGTCTCATGGCACCCTCACCCGGTGGCAAGCACCCGTTGGATCGCGACCATCATCCGCTCGAACTCCGCCCGCTCGGCCGCCAGGTGCTTTCGCCCGGCGGCCGTCAACGTGTAGTAGCGCGCTCGCCGGTTGTTCTCCGAGAGCCCCCACTCCGACTCGAGGTAGCCATTCAGGAGCAGGCGCTGCAGGGCCGGATAGAGGGAGCTCTCGCCTACCTCCAGCACGTCGTCGGTGACGGCCTTGAGGTGCTGAGCGATGCCGTAGCCGTGCATTCGTCCGACCGCGGCGGCTTTGAGAACCAGGAGGTCGAGCGTGCCCGGGAGCAGGTCGGGCGACTTTCGAGGCGGCATGGCCTTTCCCATCGTCTATCGATGGGACGAAGATTACCTTCGGCCCTTCGGCCGTCAAGCCCCATCGATAGGCGATGGGAGCGCCCGGGGGGGGCGTCAGCGCTCGAGTCGGTCCCGCGTCTCCATCAGGGCCGCGATCGCGTCGGCCAGGTGCCCTTCGTCGATGTGATGGTCCTGGCGCTCGGTTCGGAGCCGGTGGGCCTTCATCAGGACGTCCACCGCGCTGAAGCCCGCCGGCGGCTCGAACTTGTAGCAGGCCAGCTCGACCGTCATCCCGTTCGGATCTCTGAGGTAGATCGAATTCATGAAGCCGCGGTCGCGCTCGTAGAACTCCACGCCGCGCTCTTGCAGGCGGGCCGGCGCCTGGAGGAAGGTGGCGCGGGAGACGTTGAACGCCAGGTGGTCGATGCACCCGACCTCGCGCGGCGCCCGGCGGCCCGCGTCGGTCCTGGCCTCGTTGGTAAAGACGGTGAGCAGGCGGCCATCGCCGGGATCGAAGTAGAGGTGGTTCTCCTCGGGGTTGCCGAGGTTGGGCTGCTCGAAGACGAACGGCATGCCCAGCAGGCCTTCCCAAAAATCGATGGCGCTCCGTCGGGTCGAGCCGACGATGGTGATGTGATGCGTCCCTTGGATCTGGATCTTGTTCACGCGGAACCCCTGGCCTTTGATCGACTCGGCGAAGTTCTCCCCTTCGGGTCCTCCGAGCAACTCCGGCCGCTGGCGGCCATCCGGCGCGAGCCGTACACTCTGGGCGACCCCATAGCTCCATTCCACTCTGCCGAGAGATTCCGATGAAGCCCTCCGAGTACACCGCCCTCGATGGCGTCGCCCTGGCCGGTCTGGTCTCGCGAGGTGAGGTGACCCCCGCCGAGCTCGCCGCCACCGCTCGAGCCGCGATCGACGAGGTCAATCCGAGGCTCAATGCGGTGATCGGACGGTTGGACGCGGTGGCGGACGAGGCCCTGGCCCGCGGGCCGAAGGACGGCCCCTTTGCGGGGGTGCCGTTCCTGATCAAGGACATCGGGATGCACTACGCCAACGTCCCGCACGAGATGGGGAGCCGGTTCGCGGCCGGATTCATGTTTCCCCACGACACCGAGCTGGCGATCCGCTTCAAGCGGGCCGGCCTGGTCACCTTGGGGCGGACCAACACGCCGGAGTTCGGCTGCAACGCGTCCACCGAGCCGGTGTCCAAGGGACCGAGCCGCAATCCCTGGAATCCGGCTCACAGCACCGGAGGCTCGTCGGGCGGGAGCGCGGCGGCGGTGTCGGCCGGAGTGGTGCCGTTCGCGCACGCCAACGACGGCGGCGGATCCATTCGGATCCCGGCGTCGTGCTGCGGCCTGGTCGGTCTCAAGCCGTCGCGGGGCCGGATGCCGTCGGGCCCCGACAGTGACGACCTGATCTTCGGCATGGGGGTCGAGCTGGTGGTGAGCCGGACCGTCCGCGACACCGCCGCCGTGCTCGACGCCACCCACGGGCCCGACGTCGGCGCCCGGCTGATGCTCCCCCCGCCGCCGGCTCCGTACGCCACGCTGATCGGGCAGGCGCCCAAGCCGCTTCGGATCGCGTTCACGCTCCGGAGCCCCGACGGGGCCGCCCCGATGCACCCCGACTGCCGGGCCGGCGTCGAGCGCACCGCCAAGCTCCTCGCCGACCTCGGCCATGTCGTGGAGGAGGCGTCGCCCACGTTCGACCATGAGGCGGCGGGCCTCAACTTCCTCGACTTGGCCGCGGCCTATTTCGGCAACGGCATCGGCCTGATCCAGCAGCTGACCGGACGGGTGCCGAGCCGGGAGAACCTCGAGGCCACCACGCTGGCGATCTACGAGTACGGGAAGAGGATGACGGCGTTCGACTTAGGGGGAGCGTTCGCCCGGATCAACGGCCTGGCCCGCCAGATGGGAGCGTTCTTTTCCGATTACGATCTCTGGCTCACCCCGACGATGGCGGTGCCGCCGGTGAAGCTGGGGGTCATGGACGCGACGGCGGAGATGGGCGCGGCGGAGTGGATCAAGCACATCCTCGACCTCGCGCCGTTCACCGCCCCGTTCAACGCCACCGGTCAGCCCGCCATCAGCCTGCCGCTCCATCAGTCGGCGGATGGGCTTCCCATCGGGATGCACTTCGTGGGGCGGCTCGGCGACGAGGCGACGTTGCTCCAGATCGGCCGGCAGCTGGAGGAGGCGGCGCCCTGGGCGGGCCGCCGCCCGGGCATCTTCTTCGGAGCGTAGGTCGTCGCCCTGGCTCGACCATCCCGCGCGCAGCGGTTCGAGTCCCGCGGTCGGCGGGTCCCGTCCCAGGAGGCCACCGATGGGTTGTATCGTCCGACACTGCCTCCACACCGTCGGCTTTCTTGCCGTGGTGACGACGTCGGTCACCGGGCAGGAGCCCCCACCGGTCGTCCGCGAGTTCGCCGCCCGGGTCACGATGAGCGACGGTGTTACCCTGGTCGCCGACGTCTACCGTCCGGCCGGCACGACCCCGGTCGCCGCCATCCTCGAGCGCACCCCGTACGTCCGCACCAGCGAAGGCTACGCCGCGACCGGCCTCCGGTGGGTGGCACAGGGATATGCCTACGTCATCCAGGATGTCCGCGGCCGGGGCGACTCGGAGGGCCGGTTCGATCCCCTCGTCCAGGAAGTCCAGGACGGGTTCGACACCCAGAGCTGGATCGCCCGGCAACCGTGGTCCAACGGCCGGGTCGGGACCGTGGGCGGATCGTACGCCGGCTGGACCCAGGTGCTCCCCGCCCCGCTCAACAACCCGGCCCTTCGGGCCATGATCCCGACGGTCACCCCGCCGGATCCCGGCGGCTTCTGGCCCCAGCGGCACGGCGGGCTCTCGTTCGGCATGCTGGAATGGGCGATGGTGGTCGAGGGACGGACCACCCGGAGCCTGCCGTACGCGCTGTTCGACCTGGTGGCCGCCTACCGCACCCGGCCGATCCGGGATGCCGACCTCGCCATCGGCGCCCGCTCCTCGATCTGGCGCGAATATCTGGACCATCTCGAGGATGCCGAGTACTGGAAAGCCCGGAGCTACCAGGACCGGCTGCCGGAATCGCGGGTCCCGATGCTGCACGTCAGCGGGTGGTACGACGGCACGTTAGGCGGGAGCCTGGAGAACTTCGCGGCGATGCGGACCCGCGGCGCCGCCGGCGCGCGGGAGCACCAGTACCTGGTGGTCGGACCGTGGCGGCACTGGGTGGCCACCGACTCCCGGAAGACCCGGCTCGGCGCCGTCGACTTCGGGGAGGCGTCACGGGTGGACCTGGACGCGATGGCAAACGCCTGGTTCGAGCACTACCTCCGGGAGGGGTCCCGCGAACCGATCGGCTGGCCCCGGGTCAGGGTGTTCGAGATGGGCGCCAATCGCTGGATCGGCGGCGACGACTGGCCCCTTCCCGGCACTCGGATGGTGCCCTACTACCTCGATCGAGATGGGAGCGGCCGCGGGACACTCTCGTCCGCGGTTCCCCGGCCCGGAGACACGACCGCGGCCGACCGCTACGCCTACGATCCCGCCAATCCGACCCCGTTCCTCTGGGAGCGCAACGTGGACTCGGGCAATCCCGACGACTACCGACCGGTCGAGGCCCGCGGCGACGTGCTCGTCTACACCATGCCGTCGCCCCGGACCACGATGACCGTGTGCGGCCCGGTGCGCGCCACCCTCAACGCCGCCTCGTCGGCCCGGGACACCGACTGGCTCGCCCGGCTCTCGCTGGTCCACGCCGACGGGTACTCGCAACGGCTCACGGAGGGCTGGGTCCGGGCCCGGGAACGGCACGGCAACTTCCGGAACGATCCGCTCGTCCCGGGTCGGGTGGAGCGCTACGACCTCGATCTCTGGGGAACCTGCGTGGCGGTGAAGCCGGGCGAGCGGCTCCGGCTCTCGGTGATGTCGGCCGCGTTTCCGCTCCTGGTGCCCAACTTCAACACCGGCGGCGATCTCGGGCTCGAGACCGAGCCGGTGGTGGCCCGGCAAGCGGTCTATCGGAGCGGGGCCCGGGCGTCGTTCGTGTCCCTTCCGATCGTGGCCGAGCCGCGAGTCGTTCCCAAGCCGTAGCCGCCGCCCGCCACCCAGCGTCGAGCGGCGCGGCCGTCCTGCCCACGGGATCCGCTACTGGATCCCCACTTGGCCCTTGACCGCCGCGATCAGCTTGGCGGAATCGTAGCCGACGCCATCCTTGAATACCGTCACGGTCCGCCGGATCGCGGTCGGGTCGGTCATCAGGTCACCCGGGATCACGACCAGGTCGGCGAGCTTGCCGGCCTCGACGGTGCCGCGCTGGTCCAGGACGCCGAGCACCTTGGCCCCGTTGGCGGTGATGATCTGGACCGCCTCCGGCACCGTGAACCCGGCCTCGACCAGGAGCTCCAGATTCCGCTGGTCGCCGAACCCGGGCAGCGTCCCGAACGCCGGATCGACGCCGGCCGCCAGCAGACCGCCGGCCCGCACGAACGCCAGCTCGTACTGCCGCGACTTGGGATAGATCTCGCCCATGTGGGGATAGGTCTCGCCTTCCTTCTTCCCCGCGTCGAGCCAGGCCCGGCGCTGGAGCTCGCGCTCGCCGATCCACGGCGCCATCGCGGCGAGGGTCCGGGCGTCGGGGCCAGGCCGCCCCGGCGCCAGCTCCTCGTTGACCGTGGTGGTGTTCATCCCCACCCCATGGGCGATCATCACCCGGAACGTCTCCGCGATCCGGGGATCCTTCATGTCGAGCTGGGCGAGCTGGGCGAAGTGATTGGCGGGACAGACGTCCGGCTGCTTCCCCGCGTCGTAGTCCGAGTTGGTCCGGAAACCGTGCTCGATGTTGTCGATGCCGAGCTCGACGGCTTCGGTGAAGCTGATGGAGCAGAGGTGGCCGGTCGCCTTCATGCCGTGGGCGTGGGCCTCCTCGATCGCCGCCTTGAAGACCGCCCGCGACAACTGAGTGTACCCCTTGATCCACTCCGCCCCTTCCGCCGCCCAGTAGGCCACGGTCCGGCGGGCCGCCTCCGGGGTCTCGACCTCCTGCATGCCCATCGCGCTCAAGCCGGCGTTCGGCCCGGGGGAGATCAGGTACGGCGCCGTGATGTGCATCCGCGGCCCGGGGACATCACCCCGCTCGATGCTCGCCTTGAGGTTGAGCTCCGCGTAGGTCGAGAAGCTCCCGGCCGTGCGGACCGTGGTGACTCCGCTGGCGAGATAGAGGCGCGGCGCCGAAAAGGGCATCTGGATCGTGGTGCCCTGCGGCGTCGTGTAGAACATGTGGTCGTGCACGCCCACCAAACCGGGAATGACGGTGTGCCCGGCCAGGTCGAGCACCCGGGCACCGGCGGGGATGGTCACCTGGCCGGTGGCGCCGACCGCGCGGATCCGGCCGTTTTCGAGCAGGATGGTCTGACCGTCCCGAGGCTGGGCGCCGGTGCCATCGATCACCCGGACGCCCCGGAGCGCGAGCACCGGTTCGTCCACCACGATGAACTGGCGGACCTCGGCCGAGAACGAGGCGGGCCGCTGGGCCGGGAGCGCCGCCGCCGCCCAGAGGGAGAGCAGAGCCCAACCGCCGAGCGCGCGAGTCGCGGTGGTCAGGTGAGGGCTCGCTCCGTGGGACGCCATTCGGTTCGGGATCACTCGCGCTCGGCGACGAGCCGCTCGCTCAGGGCCTTGAGCCGAGCCCGGGCGTCGGGGTCGTAGGCCTGGGCATTGGCCTTCCCCGGCTCGAGGCCGATGAAGAACTGGCCCGTACCGACGTCCGGGTCGAGCACCAGATGCAGCACGGCCTTGGCGCCCTCGTCGATGGTCGATTGCGGCTTGTATCCGGCCCTGGCCACCATTCCGGTCGGCATCAGGGTGGCCGGGTGCAGGGCGTTGACGGTGACGCCCTTCCCTTCGAGCTCGGCCGCCAGGTCGAAGGTGAACATTACCTGGCACAGCTTGCTCTGCCCGTAGGCCCGCATCGGGCTGAACCCATTGGCCATCATCGGGTCGTCGAAGTCGACCGGGCTGGCCGAGAGCGACGAGACGTTGACCACCCGCGATGGAGTGCTGGCCAGGAGCCTCGGCATGAGCAGGCGGGTGAGCAGGAACCCCGAGAGGTAGTTCACCTGCATCCGGTACTCGACCCCGTTGTCGGTCAGGGCCCGGTCGGCCGGCACCGAGCCGACGCCGGCGTTGTTCACCAGGACGTCCAGCCGCGAGAAGTCGCGAAGAACGTCGTCGGCCAACTGGCGAACACCCGCGTTGGTGGCGAAATCGGCCGCGTAGAACCGAGCCCCGCCCTTCCCCGCCTGCTCGATCTCGGACACCACCTCGGCGCCGCGGGCCGAGTCGCGGCCGTGAACGATCACGAAGGCGCCTGTGGCCGCGAGCCGGAGCGCCACCTCGCGGCCCAGGCCGCTGGTTGCGCCGGTCACCAGCATGACCGGCTGGCCGGGGCGCGGCCGGGCCGGTTCTTGGGCGGAGGCGTCCGGGACGGCGCTTACCGCGAGGAGGAGGGAGGCGGCCGCGAGGGCCGCCAGACCGGTGCTTCCATGGAGTCTGGGCATGGTGCGGAAGCTAGCGCCGATCCCGACTCCCAGCGAGGTAGAGGAATGGCTCCCCGCCTGACCGTTGCTCTTCGGACTCGGGGTGGTACCTTCACTCGCTCCGAGGCCGGATACCCCGACCCCGTACCCACCGAGACCCTGACCCGAGAGCATCATGAACGGCAACGTGGCCTGGCGGCTGGACCTCAACGTGCGGGAGGGTCAGGGAGACACCTTCCGGGCCCTGATGGCGGAGATGGTCGCCGCCACCGAGGCGAACGAGCCCGGCACCATCGCCTACGAGTGGAACCTGAGCCCGGATGGGAAGGTCTGCCATCTCTACGAGCGCTACACCGACTCCGCGGCGGCGATGATCCACATCGGCACCTTCGGCGCGAGGTACGCCGAGCGGTTCATGGCGGTGCTGGAGCCGACCGGCTGCTCCGTCTACGGCTCGCCCAACGCCGAGATCAAGGCGGCGCTCGCGGGCTTGGGCCCCACCTACCTGGAGCCGGCCGCGGGATTCAGCCGGTAACCACCACCTGGCCCCTTCGAGGGGTCAGGTGGCGATACCGCAACGCCTCGCTGGTGGGACCAGTGGTGGGATCGTCGCCAGTACGCGTTTCAGGCTGGGCGACGGCGGCGGGACGGGATCTCGAGGTTGGACCGAGCCGACTTGGTTAAGCCGGGTCCATGTGAAAACCCGGCGTCGAGAGCGACAACGCCCGCTCCTCGTCGGTCATTCCCTCCGGAATGCCCTCGAACAGCGGTGACGACAGGTAGCGCTCGCCGGTGTCGGGCAGCATACAGAGCACGACCGACCCGGGCTCGGCTCGCTCCGCGACCTGTCGCGCCGCCGCGAAGGTCGAGCCGCCCGAGATCCCGGTGAAGATCCCCTCCTGGCGGGCCAGCTTGCGCGACCACTCCATCCCCACAGGTCCCGCGATCGGCACGACCTCGTCATAATGTTTCCGGTCGAGTGCGTCCTGCATCACGTAGGGAATGAAGTCGGGCGTCCACCCCTGAATCGGATGCGGCTCCCACGCCGGGTGTGATCCGGCCGGGGCATGCCCGGCCGCCCGGGCCTGGGCGACCCCGCTGCCGATCAGCTGGGCATTGGCCGGCTCGCTCAGCACGATCCTGGTCTTGGGGCGATCCTTCCGGAGCACCTTGGCCACGCCGGTAAAGGTGCCGCCGGTCCCGTAGCCGGTCACGAAGTAGTCGAGCCGCCGGCCGTCGAAATCGGCCAGGATCTCGCGGGCCGTCGTGTGCTCGTGGATCAGGGCGTTGTCGGGCGTCTCGAACTGGCGGGCCAGGAACCAGCCATTTGCGTCGGCCAGCTCCTTGGCCTTGACGTACATGCCGTAGCCTTTGGCCGCGCGGGGCGTCAGGATCACCCTGGCGCCGAGGAACCGCATCAGCCGGCGGCGCTCGATGGAGAAGCTGTCGGCCATGGTCACCACCAGCGGGTAGCCCTTCGCCGCGCAGACCATCGCGAGCCCGATCCCGGTGTTACCGCTGGTCGCCTCCACCACCGTCTGGCCGGGCGTCAGATCGCCCCGGCGCTCCGCCTCCTCGATGATGCTGATCGCCAGGCGGTCCTTGACCGACCCGCCCGGGTTGAAGAACTCGGCTTTGACGTAGATCGACACCTGGTCCGGGGCCAGGCGGTTGACGCGGATGCAGGGGGTGTCGCCGATCGTCTCGACGATGCTGTCGTAGAGGCGGCCTCGGCCGGCGGTGGTTCGGGATTCTGGCATCGGAGTCACTCGCTTTTCGGTTGACGCGACAGGGGGACGCGCAGGTGCAAAAAACTATCCGCGGCCGTCGGGCGCTGCGAGCAGGCCGGTGACCGACGCGGTCGGTCCCAACCGCTCCGCCACCAGCGGCATCACCTGCTCGGCGAATCGCTCCATCTCTTCGGCCTGCGGACTGGACTGGAGCAGGAGCAACCCCACCCCGGCCTCCGCGAAGGCGACGATCCGGTCGGCCACCTGCTCCGGGGTTCCGACCAAGCCGGCCCGAAGCCCCCGATTCGAGACCGAATAGTCCTCGAGGGAGACCCGACTCTCGAGCTGGGTGTTGGCGATCCAGTCCTGATAGTTCGCGTACCCGGCCGACCCGGGCGCGACGTTGGTGATTCGCTCCAACTCGCGCCGGGCCTCCCGCTCGGTCGGCCGGACGACGGCATAGGCCGCCATCCCGAACTCGAGCGGAGGCAAGCCGGTCCGGGCCCGGCGGGCGGCCAGATCGGCCACCTTGGGCCCGATCACGCCGGGGGCATCGCCGTGCATCACGTAGGCGTCGCAGGTCGCCGCGATGAGCCGCTTGGCCGCCTCGGATTCGCCGCCGGCGTAGATCGGTGGCCGGGGACGCCTGACCGGCTTGGGCTCGAGCACCGTCGCGCTCACCTGGTAGTACGATCCGGCAAAGTCGAACGACGGCTCCCGCCAGACGCCGTCGACCACCGCCAGCCATTCGGCGGTCCGGGCGTACCGGTCGTCGTGCCGATCGAACTGGACCCCATAGCGCCGGGCCTCGTCCGACCACCAGGACGACACCACGTTGAGCGCCACCCGCCCCCCCGACATCCGGTCGATCGCCGCGGCCTGCTTGGCCAAGATGGCCGGGTTATGAAACGTCGGCCGGACCGCCACCAGGAGCTCCAGCCGATGGGTCACGGCCGCGAGCCCGGCCGCCGTCGACCAGGCATCCAGCGAGGGCGCTTCGATCCCCTTGATGTCGTTGAGAAAGAGCTCGGCGATCAAGGTGAGGTCGAACCCGATCTCCTCGCTCCGGCGCGCCAACCGGCTCACGTAGTCCCAGGTCGCCTCCATGCCCTCTCCCGGCACGTTCCGGAGCCAGCCGCCGAAGACCGGAAGCCAATAGCCGTATCGCATCAGGCGACCGCTCCCGCGGGCACCCGGCGACCGGCCCGCGCCTCGAGGTAGTCCACCAGCCGGGAAAACGGATCGAACCCGATCACCTGAGGCGCGTCGGCCACAAAGTTGGAGAGAGCGTTGATGTCGTAGACGTAGGGCAACCCGTCACGCTCGTCGATCAGATACTCGATCCCCCCGACGTCGAGCCCCACCCGCTCGGCGATCCGCTCCACCCAGGCGACGATCTCGGCCGGCGGGTCGGCCGGCTCGACGCGCATCCCGCTCCGAGGCGCGTCGACCGCGCAGAAGGTCCGTTCCAGGGCCCGGCCGTCGGTGGTCTGGCAGAGATCGGCCGGGCAGAGATTGAAGGTCTCGCCGGAGGGGTAGACGTTGATGGCGTAGAGGAGCCTTCCGCCCAGCACCTCGACCCGGGTGATCCGACCACCGCCGAGTGGCGCCAGCTCCTGGACCAGGGCGGTTCGATCGATCCCCAGATCGAGACCGGCGGCGGCCGCGGCCAGTGAGGCCTCGGTGTCGAAGCGGGTGATACCGGCGCCGCTCCCGCCGATGTTGGCCTTCACGATCACCGGGTAGCGAAGGCCGGTCGCCGCCGCGACGGCCCGGGCGGGGTCGTTGATGACGCGGGCCCGGGGCGCCGGAATCCCGAGCTCGGCCAGGATCTCCAGCTGGTGGGCCTTGGAGATCTCGACCGCATAGGCCAGGGCACCGTTCACGACGGGCACGCCGACCCGGTCGAGGTAGCGGAGCCAGTCGAGCGTATGGAAGGTGGACTGCACGTGACCGCGGAGATACGCGGACGGGCTGGCCCGGTTCACCACCAGTGAGTAGGGCGGCTCCGGATCAGTGGGGTCGTACCAATGGGATCCGGCGTCGATCGGCGTCCAGGCCAGCCCCCGGCGGTGGAGCTCGGCAAAGAGGGGCCGGAACCAGTCCGGGTGCTCGTAGTAGACGGCGATCGGCAAGTCGGCTCGGGACTTCGACATCAGCGATTCCTTCACGGTCCGGAAAGCGAAACGGCCGCGAGTCGTGGGGACTCGCGGCCGCTGAGTGGGTTCGGATGCTGGCGGGCGTCGGGCCCGCGTCAGGCGTCTATCCTCGATCCGTAGCCCCAGTGGCGCCGCCGTCCCCCGAACACATCGGGCGACAACAGCAACAACAGCAAGCCATACAGACCGTGAATGACATCGCCAGCGAACCTAGCGGAACGGACCGGCCGCGGCAAGCCGCCCCAGCCACTCCGGCGCCGCGCTCCGATCCGGAATCAGCCCCTGCCACTCCGGGGGACCTCAGAAGAACCGGTTGAGATCGCCGAGCGAGAACGCGGTCTCGTGGCTGACGCCGGTGGTCGACGGGAAGTAGTACCAGTAGTCGCCCAGCTGCTTGTCGTTGGCATCGAACTTCTTGACCTGGAAGCGGTAGGTCCGGTTCATGTTGCAGCCGAACGCCAGGTCGTAGGTCCATTGGGCCGACCCGTGGGGGTTCACCCAGACCGACTTACCGAGCTTCCGCCAAACCCCGAGGATCTGCCCGGCGCCGCTCTTGACCTGGCTGTCGCGGGAAATCGCCAGCCGGTAGCTCCCGCCGTTGGTGGCTTTCGCGCTGACCCGGCACCCGAACGGCGTCTCTTCGAAGCGGACGGAGAGGCCGGGAGGATCGCCCCCCGGATGCCGGGTCGGGGGGGAGGCGGCGGCGATCAGGCAGCCGGCGGCCGAGATGAGGGTCAGGCGAGCGAGGGAGCGGGCGGGCATGCGGGCCTCCGGATTGGGGTGAAGCTGCGTCGGTCCCCCTCACTCAACGTGGTTTCGTCCCGAGATCCGCCACTCGAGCTCGGCGCCCGGGCGGAGGCTATCTTCCCTGGATTCCCTCCGGAGCCGTCCATGTCGCGTCCCTGCGTGTTGGCGCTCGCCCTGTTCGCCGCGGCTGCGGCTTCCCGACCCGCCTCGGCCGAGGTCGTCCGAGTCGAGATCCACCACCGCACCGACGTGCTCGGGGGACGGGCCTTCGGCGCGGCCGGACCGTACGAGCTGATCGAGGGCCGCATCCTCTTCGCCTTCGACCCCGCCAATCGCTACAACGGCCGGATCGTCGACCTTGCCCTGGCTCCCCGGAACACCGCCGGCCGAGTGGAGGCGTGGGCCGACTTCGCCGCCCTCCGTCCCAAGCATCCGTCGAAGGACAACATCGCTTTCTTCGAGGTCTCGAACCGGGGCCTCCGCTACGCACCGTTCATCCTCGACTTCGCGGCGATGGCGGCCCACCCCTCCAAGCCCGAAGACTTCGGCGACGGGTGGCTCCTCCGACAGGGCCTCACCATGGTCTGGGTCGGCTGGCAGTACGACGTCCCGCCCGACGATCCCGACCGGTTCGGCCTGGACGCGCCGATCGCCCGGGAGCCGGATGGCCAAACGATCACGGGTCTGGTTCGCGCCGATTGGGTCATCCCGGGTCCCGTCCGAGCGCTGTCGCTCGCTCACGGGAGCCACGTCGCCTATCCCGTTCTCGATCCGGCCTCGCCGGACAACGTGCTGACGGTGCGCGACGGCCGGTACGCGCCTCGGCGGGTGGTGCCGCGCGAGACCTGGCGCTTCGCGCGGGAGCTGGACGGCCGGCCGGTCGACGACCCTCGCTGGATCTATCGCCCGGGCGGATTCGAGCCCGGGAAGATCTACGAGCTGGTGTACCGGAGCTCGAACCCCCGGGTCTCGGGACTGGGCCTCGCGGCCATCCGCGACGCCATGAGCGCCGCCAAGTACGATCCGGCCAGTCCGTTCCACGCCCGGTACGCGGTCGGCTACGGCATCTCGCAGACCGGCCGGCTGCTCCGTCACTTCGTCTATCAGGGATTCAACACCGACGAGCGAGGCCGGAAGGTCTTCGACGGTCTCCTGATCCACGTCGCGGGCGGGGGCCGAGGCAGCTTCAACCACCGGTTCGCGCAGCCGTCGCGCGACGCGCACCGCTACGACACCTTCTTCTACCCGACCGACGTCTTCCCCTTCTCGAGCGTCACCCAGACCGATCCGGTCACCGGCGTCACCGACGGCCTCTACGCCCACCAATTCGACCCGGCCGACCTTCCGAAGGTGTTCCAGGTCAACACCGGCTACGAGTACTGGGGCCGGGCGGCGTCGCTGATCCACACCTCGGTCGACGGCACCCGCGACGTCGACCCGCCGGCCACCGAGCGGATCTACCACCTGGCCGGGGGCCAGCACGTGGGCGCCCCCTTCCCGCCGCCGGAGTCCAGCCGGATGCCGGATTCGCGGGCCTATCGGGGGAATCCGCTCGACTACCGGCTTCCGCTCCGGGCCCTGTTGGGGAGCCTCCTGGGCTGGGTCAAGGACGGGACCGAGCCGCCGCCTTCCGCCTATCCGCGGATCGATCGCGGCACCCTGGTGCCGATCGAGCGCCTGGCGCTACCCGCCATCCCCGATCTCGGCCGGCCGGCGGTGGTGCACCATGCCGACCGGCTGGACTTCGGGCCCCGCTGGAGCGAGGGCATCATCGACCGCGAACCCCCGGGCGTAGGCCAGCCCTACCCCGCGCTGGTCCCGCAGGTCGACAGCCTGGGCAACGAGCTGGGCGGGATCCGGACGATGGAGCTCGAGGCACCACTCGCCACCTATCTACCGTGGAATCTCCGGAAGGGCTTGCCGGGCGACACCGGTGAGCTGGTGCGGATTCTCGGCACCTATCTGCCGCTCCCCCGGACCGAGGCCGAGCGACGAGCGACCGGCGATCCCCGCCCGACCCTCGCGGCACTCTACCCCAGCCGAGCGGCTTACCTGGACCGGGCTCGGCGAGTCGCCCGGGACCTGGTCGCGCGCCGGATGCTGCTGGACGAGGACGTTGACCGGGCCGTGGCGGGCGCCGCCGCACAGTGGGACTGGCTCCACGGGCACTGACGCCCACCGGGCGTCCTCACACCGGCCTGATCCCCCGGCCCCCTGGCCGGCGATTATCGTTCACCATGCCCCGAGCCCAACACCTGCTCCTCCTCGGCGTGGCTTGCTTCCCCCGGCTGTTCGCTGCCTCCCCCGGTGGCGCCGGCGGGGCCGGCGGCGTTCCAAGCGGCGCTCGATCGGTGGGCCGGCGGGTCGAGCCACTACGGGGTCAGCGCCTCGATCGTTCTGGCCGACGGCACCCAGTGGTCGGGCACCGCGGGCCAGGCGGGCGCGGAGGCTCTCCGCCCCGAGCACCTGATGGCGATCGCGAGCATCACCAAGACCATGACCGGCGCCCTCGTGCTCCGGCTGGCCGAGTCGGGCGGGCTCTCGCTCGACGACGCGATCGCCCGTTGGATCGAGCCGCACCCCAACATCGACCCCGGGATCACCGTCCGGCAGCTGCTCAACCACACCAGCGGGGTCGCGAACTACACCGCCAACCCCGCCTTCCAGGCCGCGGTCGGGGCCGATCTCGGCCACCGCTTTACCCGGGACGAGATCCTGACCTTCGTCGGGCCACCGGACTTCCCGCCCGGCGAGGAGACCCGCTACTCCAACACCGGGTTCATCCTGCTCGGCCTCGTCGCGGAGCGCGCCGCCGGCCGGCCGATCGAGGCGCTCTACGACGAGCTCTGGCACGAGGTCGGCCTGACCGAGGTCTGGTTTCCGACCACCACCACTCCTCCTGGACCGGTAGCGACCGCGTCGACGACGTTCGGCGTGGTCGACCCCCTCGACTATCCCGCGATCCTGACCGGCGCCAATACGGCCTTCGGGATGCTGGCGACGGCGCGGGACATCGCCCGATGGGGTCGGGCGCTGTTCGCGGGCTCGGTCCTGACGCCGGCCTCGGAGGCCGCGATGCGAACCCTCGTCCCGGCGGCCGGCAACATCCCCGGCGAGTCCGGGGCCGGACTCGGCATCCGGAGCTATCACTACCTCGGCCGGACCCAGTACGGGCACAGCGGCGGCTCGCAGTTCGGCAGCAGTCTGCTGCTCTTCGACCCGGACACCGGGATCACGGTCGTGGTCGTGATGAACCAGGGAGTGGGCGCCGATCACTTTCAGCTCGCGCCGGAGCTGCTGGAGCTGGCCGCCCGAGGATCCTAGCCCGCCGTCTTCGGCGAGGTATCCGTCCCGGCGACCCCGAATCGGTAGACGGTGCGGCTCCGGAAGGTCCGGCCGGGGCGGAGGATGGTCGACGGGAAGGCAGGCTGGTTGGGGGAGTCCGGAAAGTGTCCCGTCTCGAGGCAGAAGCCGTCCCGAGGCCGATAGACCCGGCCACCTTTGCCCGGCAGCGAGCCCGCCAGGAAGTTGCCGGTGTAGAGCTGGAGCCCCGGCTCGGTCGTCTCCACCTCGAGCGTTCGTCCGCTCGCCGGGTCCTCCACCCGGGCCGCGGGCGCCAGGCCGGGGCCGCGCCGGTTCAGCACGAAGGCGTGGTCGTACCCCCGGCCGAGCTCCAGCTGCTCGTTTCGCTCCTCGATCCGCTCGCCGATCACGCTACCCTCACGTGAAATCGAACGGCGTCCCGGCCACCGGCTGGAAGCCCCCGGTCCGGGATCAGGGCCCGGTCCACCGGCAGGTAGCGGTCGGCATCGATCGTCACGACCCTGCCGGAGCACGTCGCCCGAGGCTTGGCCGGCCAGGTTGAAGTAGCTGTGCTGGGTCAGGTTGATCGGGGTCGGCCGATCGGTCGTGGCCCGGTAGTCGACGATCCACTCGCTCCGCTCCGTGAGGGTGTAGCTCACCTCGACGTCGACGGTGCCCGGGTAGCCTTCCTCCCCGTCGGGGCTGGTGTAGCGGAACACCACGCCCGCCCCGGTCGCATCCGCCTTGGGCTCGGCCCGCCAGAGCCGCCGGTCGAAGCCGCCGGGCCCCCCGTGCAGGGCGTTCGGTCCGTTGTTGGGCTGCAGCTGGTAGGTGGTACCGTCCAGCGTGAACCGACCGTTGGCGATCCGATTCGCGTACCGGCCCACGACCGCGCCGACGTAGGACGACCCGCCGAGATACCCGGCCAGGGAGTCGAAACCAAGCACGATGTCGCCCGGCACGCCGTCGCGGTCAGGGGTCGCGAGCGACACTACGATGGCGCCGTAGTCAATCGCGCGGAGCTCGGCTCCGTGGCGGTTGACGAGGGTGAACTGATGGACGGGCTCGCCCGACGGCAGGGCCCCGAAGAGGGTCATGGCAACCTCGCTGGCGTCGGTCGAAGCTAGCCAGGGGCGGGCCGGCGGGGCGAGCCGACGCCCACCGCTGGTTGCTCGCCGTCGTTCGATCGGGGCGCCGGGGCAACAGGCCCCGACCCCACCGGGTGCCTAACGGGGCCGGCAGGCCCACGACGCCGGGTTCGGCGCGGACCACGCGTCGTACCCGATCCGCCACCGGCCCTCGTCGGTCTCCCGCCAGATCAGGGTATAGCATCCGGTCTCCCGGACCAGTGCGCCGTTTCGGATCACGCCGGTGTGCCAGCGGCCCAGCTCGAGCACCGTGGTCGGGGCCAGGAGCCGGCGGAGGGTCGGCTCGAGCCGGTGCTCGCCCTGCCCCCGGCGATCCGGGAGCCCGCTCCAGAAGCCCCGGACGGCCGCGGGGGTCGCGAGCACGCCGCCCGCCGGCGGATGGATCACCGCATCGTCGCTGTAGGCCGCCACGATCCTCGCCACCTCTCCCGCCACCCAGGCTCGGCTGAAATCGTCGTTCGCCCGGGTCAGGACCGAGTCCAGCCCGGCCGGCAGCTCCGGCTCGGCGCTCGCGGCATACCCGACCCAGTCGGCTTCCCGGGGCTCCGGTGGCGGCGTCACCCCTCGGACGAGCGCCCAGCGCTGGAGCCACGAGAGCCCGCGGGGCCCGAGGTACGGCGCCTTCAGCCGGTAGGCCGAGTCGGACACCGCCTCGCCGAGCGGGACGAACCGGGCGCCGGCCGCTTCCAGCGCGTCGAGCACCCGGTCGATGTGGTCGCCATTCAGCAGATTGGCGTGGAGCAGCAGCACCTGCGCGACGTCGCGGCCAAACACCCTCGCCGAGAGATCCCGGTAGTAGTCGACCGAGCGGCGGAGATGGTCGACGTAGGCCGCCACCAGCGCCGCGCTCAGCGGGGCGTCGCCCCGGGCCGTCGCCCGCGCGTAGGCCGCGGCGTAGACCCACTCCTGGTTGTCGATCGTGACCACGCCCATCCGGGTGTGACGCCGAGCCAGCCACCGGTCCAGGGCGTCCCGGCGGGCGGCGGTCGTCCCGGTGTGGAGGAGCGGCGGGCGAAACCAGCGATCGGACTGACGGGCCGCCGTCAGCAACGGCTCCAGAAACCGTTGAGCCCGGTCGGCGTCCTCAAGGTACTGGTCGACGGTGAGCCCGTTGTAGTCCGGGTGACTGTAGCTGTGGTTGCCGACGTCGTGCCCCGCGGCCCGCCACCGAGCCACCAGCGCCTGGGGCGACGCCTCACCCGGCCCCTGGCAGGGGGTGCCCGGAATCACGAACGCCGTGGCGCGGACGCCGTGGTCGCGAAAGGCGTCGAGGAGCGCCTGGTTCACCCGCACGATCTGGTCGGGCCGACAGCCCGCCCCACCCGTCATCGGGACATCGTCGATGGTGATGGCGACGTCCCAGGGCCCTTGCTGCGCCGGGACGACGGGGACCCAGGCAAGCAGAGCGGCGGTCAGCCAGCCGGTGACGGCCCTGATCCGGCGGTGGCGGCGGGGCATGCGGATGGGATTCATCACGATGAGGTCGAAGGTGGAGTGACGAGAGCCGCGGTGCGACTCGGGCTTCTCTCCCAACGTCGCGGCGGTCACGCGGTTTCACCGGTCTCGGCCCCGCTGCCGCCCTGGCGGCCGGGGGCATCGCGGCCGGCTGCCGATGGTGCCCGTGGCCGGCCACCCGTCCGGAGGATACGTTCGGCAATGGTCCCGGTGCTCCTCCTCGCCCTCCAGGTCGCCGCGCCTGCGCCCGCGCCCGACACCGTCGCCGCGGTGGAGCGTGCGGTGGAGGGAGCGGTCGAGCGCGGCCGGATCGACTCCGCCTGGGCCGCCCTCGCTCCTCGGGCTCGGCAGCCCTCGGCCGGCCGCCTCCTCCTCCTCGAGGCCGGGGTGGTTGCCTATCGGGCCCGGCATCCCGACGACGCGGTCACCTTGCTCCGCCGAGCCCTCGACGCCGGCATCGCGGACGCCATCTCCATCGAAGCTCACACCTGGCCCCCGACCGGGGTCCACCCGCGCCGGGGTCACCGTTCGATCAAGCTGAGCCAGGCATGGTCGAAGTAGTGCCCGTCGAACTCTCCGGTGGATCGCCGTCGGTGACCAGGTCCACGTTCCAGGAAGCCAGCGCGTTGGCGAGGGGTGGGTGCCGCCGAGGGCGGCTCCGCCAGGGCATAGAGCACCAGGCTGAATTTGCGATCGGTCTGGGCGTCGCCGAGCACCCGATTCACCTTGACCGTGACCGTCGCCAGTGCGGCCGAGCTCCCCTGGTCGATCAGCTCCGAGTAGAGGCTCACGTCGAGCAGCTGATAGGCCTCGCAGCCCGTGTAGCCTTCGGCGCCGCTCCAAGGACCGGTGGCGTCGCAGCGCAGCATCCGGGAGCCGCTGTCGGGCCTGATTCCGTTCTCGGACCCGTTCACCACCTGGCCCGAGTCGCCCTTCCAGAAGCCAACGGCGTTCGGGGTCACGGGCAAGGTGCCGGTGTGGTAAGGGAGCGTCTCGAAGTCGGGATCCACCAGGAGATTCTCGCCGGTGGGAACCGGCCCCGAGGCCGCCTCCAGGGTGACGGTCACGTTGAACGTCGTATCGGGCCCGTAGTCGAACCGGAGCTGACAGCCAGCCCCGGCTGCGGCCGAGCACCCGGACCAGGACACGAGGGTGCTGCCGGCATCGGGCGTCACCGTCAGCCCCAGCACCCCTCCCCCACCGGCGTCCTGGAACGACTCGGTGCAGGTGGCGCTGCTCATCATGCCCTCCCTCCGGAGCTGGTCCGTACTCAGGCGGGGGCTCGCGTGCCGCCCCGCAATCGGAGCACGGAGCCGGGGGGCAAGCGTCTCACCGAGGGCAGTGGACAACGGGCTGCCTGGATCGGCCCGGTGACTCGGCCGGTGGGAGGTCCAACCGACGCGCCAGGGGCGCGCCCCCGGCTGGCCCCGGGAACGCCCCGGAGCTATCCTGGCAGGAACGCCGGACCAATCTCCTCTCGAACATCCCATCCGCCGCGGGCCGACCGAGCCCGGAAGGAAGACGCCATGCTCCGATCCCTCTGGCCCCTGCTCCTGCCCCTGCCGTTGATGACCGGTACCACCGTTCGTCCGGCGCCGGCCTCGGACGCCATCGCGGTTCACATCGGGGATCTCGACGACCAGACCGATCCGAGCACGGGAGGCGGCACGATCACCCCCACGGTCGGCGTCTGGGTCCACGGACCGGACCACCGCGGCGTCTACCACGCCCGGGTGCAGGCCCTATGGTCAGGCGGCGTGTCCGGGACGGCCCGGTGCGAGACCGATCACGACGGGTTCTGCACCCTCCAGACCCGGAAGGCATACCCGAACGAGCAGGGGCTCCAGATGGTGCTCAGGATCCGAACCGTGGAAGGTGAGGACATGGAATACGACAAGTCGGCCAACCACGATCCCGACGGCGACTCGGACGGCACCGTGATCCGGATCACCCGCTGACTGGAGCGGCCCCGACGGTCGGGACCCCATGTCGTCCAACGAGATCCAGGTCGCCTCGAGCGCCAGTCCCGAGGTTCGCCGTTTCACCGAGACGGTGCGCGTCGGCCGGGCCGCCTCCAATGGGGTCGTGGTCGACCACGACCAAGTGAGCGCCGAGCACCTCGAGCTCCGCCGCGAGGGCACGGACTGGGAAATCGTCGACCTGGGCAGCGAGCACGGCACGTTCGTCGGTGGCGAGCGGGTTACCCGCGCCCCCGTGCGGGGCCACCTGGCCGTTCGGTTGGGGCCGGAGGGGCCTGAGCTCCGGCTCGCGATCCCGCGCCACTCCACCAAGGGGTGGACCCCACTGGCCTTCGCCACGGACATCGCTGGGCGCTACTTCTCGGACGACGACCCCGAGAACATGTCGAGCCGAACCGCGATGATCCGGGCGGCCTTTCGCGCCCACCACGACGATACCACGCGCTCGTGGCGCCAACGGATCCGCTCCCTGCGGGTGGTGGTCGTCCTCGCGGTCCTGGCGGCCGCGGCGGCAGGGACGGCGGCGGTCTGGCAGGCGCGGCGGGTTCGGGCCCTCCGGGCGACCGCGGGCACCATCTTCACCACCATGAAGTCGCTCGACCTCGACTTCCGCCGCCTCGAAGCCACCGCCGGTCCCGACCGAACGATCCAGGAGCGCCGGGCCCGGCTCGCGGCCCAGTACGACGACCTGATCAAGACGCTCGGCATCTACAGCGATCGGACCCCCGCCGGCGTCCGACTCATCTACCGGACGATCCACCGGCTCGGCGAGTCGGAGGCCACGGTGCCAAGCGGCTTCATCAGGGAGATCCAGCGAACCATCAGGCAGTGGCGGAGCGCCGATATCGAGACCGCCTTCGCCCGGGCCGAGGCCGACGGGCTCGGGCCCTTGGTGACCGACATCTTCCGCCGGCACCACCTCCCCCGCGAGCTCTTCTACATTGCGCTCCAGGAGAGCAAGTTCGACCCCCGGGCGGTCGGGCCGTCAGGGAGCTTCGGGGTGCCGAAGGGTCTCTGGCAGCTGATCCCGTCGACGGCCGAGGCCTATGGGCTCCGGCTCGGTCCGCTGCAGGGTGAGCGGACCTTCGATCCCCAGGACGAGCGTCATGACCCGGCCAAGGCGACCGAGGCGGCCGCGCGGTACCTGGAGGACCTCTACTCGACCGATGCGCAGGCGTCGGGCCTCCTGGTGCTGGCGTCGTACAACATGGGGGACACTCGGCTCCGGGGGCTGCTTCGGTCGCTGCCGGAGTCGCCCGTCGACCGGAACTACTGGGCGCTGCTCGCCAGGCACCGGGACCGGGTCCCGGCGGAGACCCAGAACTACGTGCTCCGGGTGATCGCGGCGGCGGTGATCGGGCAGGAGCCGAATCTCTTCGGATTCGACGTCGCGGGCCCCCTCGGTCCGCCGGCGGAGGTCCGGGTCGATAGCGGGTCGAGGTGACCCGTCAGACCGCACCGTCACGACGGAGCCGGGCAATCGTTTCCTCGTGTTCCTCGGATCCGAACGGCCCCCGGTCGCGGCCGACAGGGCGCTGCCAGATGTCGTCCTCGCTAAACCGCACCCAATCCGGCGCGGCTGCATACCAACCTCCCTGACGGACCGGACCACGTTCGAGAGGGTCAGCTCGTATCCCCCCGGTTGACCACCCAGAAAACACGCCGAGATCCCGACGTCGCGAGTCTCCTGGAACAGCACCGTGATCCCCTGAGCGACCTCCCGGGGGATCCGGCCGAGCACCGGCGGGGAGAAGTGGTCCGGGTGCTCGTGGGAGAACCAGAGGTGGGTTATGTCACGAAAGTCGTCCGGCGCGAACCGGGTCTCGGAGAGCAGGTCTCATCCGCGGTTGAAGGCGCTCCCGAAGAGAGTCCTCGGGACGCCTGGGGACGAGCGCCGCTGGCGATCTCATCGCGGCACGAGCAGCGGTGGGTACTCCAACCTCAAAGACCAGGGTCGGGCGCCAAAGGTCACCGCCCCGATGGACGGAGGACCTCCAGCGCCGCCTGGATGACCCGCACCCAATCGGCCTGGACGGGTGCGCTAGGCAAGCAGGATGATGACGACCAGCAAGGCCACGATCAGGACCGTCGTCCCGATGACGATCGTGGCGCCGCCTGCGAGGGCCGGGTCACTTGCCCCAGTCCGTTCGACGATCCGGTTCAGCGTCGCCGAGTCGAGGGTGGCCACCCGGGCCGACAGGTCCGACGGGCTGACGCCCATCCGGCTGGCCGCTTGCCGCGCCTGATCGGTCAGAAGGAGGTTGCGTACCGTCTCCCGGCTGGTCGCCGGTCGGGCCGCGACCGACGCATCGAGCTCCGCGGTGCCGACGACCGTCCGACCCTGGGCGTGGAGTGGGGCCGCAAGGCTGATGGCGGCAACCGCGGCGACGATCGAGGACGTGAGGCGTTTCGACATGGTGGCTCCTCCAGTAAGTGGCCCGTGAGACTCGTGTCTACAGCACCTTCCGGCCTTGAATGACCCGAATCAGGACCACCACGATCGCGATGACCAAGAGCAGGTGAATGAACCCGCCCATGGTGTACGACGTGGCCAGACCGAGGGCCCACAGAACGATCAGGATCAGGGCGATTGTCCAGAGCATAGTCCCTCTCCTCTCAGTGAAGTAACCGGCCGGTCATTCGGCGGCCACGGTCAACCGCTGCTGCAACGTCAGAAGCAGGCGGGACCCGGCCGGCAGGACGATATCGACGTCCTTCATGACCTCGGAGACGACCGCGCCGGCCCCGGCGCCGATCACGGCCCCGATCAGTGTCCCTTTGGTGTTCTTCCCGATGACCTTTCCCAGGATCGCGCCCGCGGCCGCGCCACCGGCCGAACGGGCGACGTCCACGGCCTCGATCCCACGCCCCTTGTTGATCGTATCGAGGGAATCGACCGTGGCGTTGAGGTCATAGGCCTTCCCGTGCACCGTCACGCTCACCACCGCCAGGGTAAGGGTGCCCGCAGAGCGGCTGTTGGGGGCGGCTTGCACGTCCAGGATGCTCCCCTGCACGGTCGAACCGGCCGGAATCACCACGGAGCCCCCCGAACTCTTGACGTCCTGGACCACGGTGGCCGTGAAGGCGTCGCCCGCCTTCGCGCTGCGCGAACTGATGGTGCTGGCGATCGCCGCGTCGATCAGCGTACCTACGGAGAGCGTGTAGCTCGTCGGTGCGGCGCCCGAACCGGCACCGCCCGTCCCCTCGACGGCATCGCCCGGGCTCTTCGTCGCTTGGCCCTTGGAGCAACCGGCCAGGAGAACGAGGCCCATGGCCAGAAGCCGGCCGTGAACTGGCTTGAACGTCATTGGTGCCACCTTTCGTCTGCGGTGAACGTAGCCATCGTCAGGCACAGCCACTGTCCATCATGTGATCCGCTCCTGGCTGAGTGCCCCCGGCGTCCCGCTCGCTCTCGGTGCGGCGGTCATCGGGGGCCACTCCCATCATGACCCTGCCGAGTAACGTACCCGGAGCGCGGCCGCGAACCCATTCGTCGATAGAGCGGGCTCGGAGCTAGTTCGAAAGGATGATGCGATCGTTCCGGGGTCGCCAACCGGGTCGCGGCCCGGACCGGATTGCCCGTGACCTCGGACCTCACTCAGGACCCGGGACGACGAGCAGTTTGGTGGGGAACCTGCCCGAGCAACAGCCCGAGCTACTTGCCTGACCCGGCGCCGCCTTGGATGAACGCCGCCACGTCGTCGTGCAGCTTCTTCAGCGCCGGCACGTTCACGTACACCATGTGCCCCGACTCGTAGTACCGGTACTCGATATTCTTCTCCAGCGCCGCCGGAATCGGCAGGTGCCGCAGCTCGAACCGGCCCTCGAAGTAGGGCGTCGAGACATCGTAGTAGCCACCGAGCACGAGCACCCGCATGGTGGGGTTCGTCTTCATCGCCGCCGCCAGGTCCGGCAGGACGTTCGGGAGCGCGATCAGCGGACGGTGCGCGCCGGGCGCCTGGTGCCGGTAGTCCCAGCTCTCGTACACGCCGGCGCTGGTCCGGTACGGAAAGGGACCGTCATACGCGAGCGACTGCGCCACGTAGGTGTTGAAGGCCGCGACGTAGGCCGCGCCGATCGCCACGTCCTGCGGGTCGTAGGCGCTGACCTTGCTCAGCGGGTCGAGCGTCGGGCCGACGAAGCGGGTGTCGAGCGTGCCCGTCGTCATCGCCTCCTCGCCGAACAGCTCCTTCTGGAACGCCCCGTACTCGATCCGGAGGTTGGTCTTGAGCAGGTACCCGACGGACAGGCCGGTGTACTCGTGCAGCTTCGCCGCGATCGCCTGACGTTGCCCCTCCGCGAGGGCGTTGCCCTGGAGGAGCGCGAGCGGGTACTCGTTGGTCGCGAAGCGCTCGACCTCGGCCAGGAACGGCTCCAGCGCGGCCGGCCCCGTCGGCAGCTTGTGGTGGTACCAGGCCGTGGCCGCGTAGGTCGGCAGGCTCACGATGTAGGGCTCGTCGATCGACGGATTCAGCTGCGGATCGTCGGGCATCGTGTCCCAGTTGAGGATACACGACAGCAGCATCAGGCCGTTGAGGTCGATGCTCGCCCCCTGCAGGGCCAGCGCCAGCCCCGCCCCCCGCATCGTGCCGTAGCTCTCGCCGAAGACGTACTTGGGCGAGTTCCAGCGGTGGTACTTCGTCAGGAAGTCGCGGATGAAGACCGTGAACGCGTGGATGTCCTGGTCCACCCCGTAGAACGCCTTCTCTTTGTCCTTGCCGCTGAGGCGGCCGAACCCGGTGCCGGGCATGTCCACGAAGACGAGGTCGCTCACGTCGAGCAGGCTCTGGTCGTTCTCGACCACCTGGTACGGTGCGCCGGGCGTGTGGGTGTGATCGTTCACGACCACGCGCCGGGGACCGAAGGCGCCCATGTGCAGCCAGAGCGTCGCCGACCCGGGGCCGCCATTGAACAGGAAGGTGAGCGGCCGCTTCGCCGCGTCCGCGCCGGTCTTGAAGTACGCCACGTACGACATCGTCGCGACGGCGTTCGGCTTCGATGTGTCGGGCGGCGCGGCGTCGTCCCACCCCTTCGGGTGGACCACCATCGTGCCGGTTACCGCGTCGTACGCGACCACGCCGGCCGCGGTGCGCACGGTTCCCGACGAGGGCGTCGCGGTGGGCTTGACGTCGCTGGTGGTCGCGGCCGGGGCCTGGGCGGCGGCCTGGGCCGGTGCCGCGGCCCGCGTCTGCGCGGCCAGCGCGCACGGCAGGACGAACGCCGGCACGAGCTTCAGGAAATAGTGAGACATGGGTGCCACGATAGCTCCGGTGGTCGGGGCGGACAAGCGCCTTGGTGCGGGGCGGGTCGCGCCGGGCTCGGCCGTCACGCCCGCTGGGCCAGCGCCTCCCTCACCCGAGCCACCGCGGCGGCCGGGTCCTTCACCTCGACCACCAGCCGTTGATAGTGCTCGTGCTCCAGCTCGAACACGATCGTCCGTTCGGGATCGTGTACGTCGTAGAAGACCGCGCCGTCGTGCCGATAGAAGGTGCCGGCGGTGAGGATCCCGGGGATGTCGGTTCCCGGGAGGCGGAACCCATGCCACCAGCCGAGCGCGGGTTCGGGGTCCTGGCGCACGCTTCGGATGTGGGCGAGGGGGAATTCGAGCTCGCTCTTCAGGGCCCAGAGCTGGTCCCAGCCCTGGACCTCGAGGCGGAGGCGGTCACCGTGTACGCTGATCTCGACCATGGGGCCTCCCGAGGGGCCGGCGATTGTCGAACTACTAACCGCCCTGCCCGTCGGGCGCCACGGGCCCGACCTTCCATGGCCAGGCTCCGCCAGCCGCTTCCCGACCCGAGCAACAGCCCGAGCGGGCTTCCTGACCTCCCCAATGGACGAGGAGGCCCACTCTGCCGTAGGTTGATGAACCTGATCGCCATGCCCTCGGATCTCACCGACCTCCAGCGCCGCCTCGGCGACCGCTACCGGATCGAGCGCCAGCTCGGCCAGGGCGGGATGGGCGCCGTGTACCTGGCCCGCGACACCTCGCTCGACCGCCCGGTGGCGCTCAAGGTGCTCCCGGCCGAGTTCGCCGCGCAGCCCGACCTCCGCGACCGGTTCCTCCGGGAGACCCGGATGACCGCCGGGTTCTCCCATCCCAACATCGTCCCGGTGTTCTCGATCGAGGACCGGGATGGTGTCCTGGCCTACGCGATGGGCTTCATCGAGGGCGAGAGCCTGGGCGACCGGGTCAGGCGCCTCGGCCCCCTTGGCGCCCGCGAGGTGGTCCGGCTGCTGCAGGACGTCGGCTATGCCCTCTCGTATGCCCACGGGCGGGGCGTCGTGCACCGCGACCTCAAGCCCGAGAACATCATGCTGGAACGGGCCACCGGCCGCGCCCTGCTGATGGACTTCGGCATCGCCCGGACGGTCAAGGCCGCGCCGGCCACGACCTCGCCGTCGCTCACCCGGGTGGGCGAGATCGTCGGGACGCCGGAATTCATGAGCCCGGAGCAGGCCTCGGGCGACGTCGTCGACGGCCGGAGCGATCTCTACTCGCTCGGCCTGGTCGCCTTCTTCGCGGTCACCGGTCACCTGGCCATCACCGGCGGCACCACCCAGCAGGTGCTGGCCCGCCAACTGACCCAGCCGGTCCCGCCGATCGCGAGCCTCCGGCCCGACCTGCCCGGGCCGCTGGCGGAGGCCATCGACCACCTGGTCCGGAAGGAGCCCTCCGAGCGGTACCAGACGGCCGAAGCCCTGGAGACCGCGCTCGACGCCGCTCAGCTGGCGGCGCCCGAAGTCCCCCTCCCGGTCCGGCTCCTGGCCCAGGACGTCGGTCAGCTCGGTCTGGTAGCAATCTTCGTCGCGATCGTGGTGGTCCTGCTCGAGCAGAGTGCGATGAGCCGGGGGCACGCGGGCGTGGACATCGCGGGCGGAGGGGTCTTCCTGCTCGCGGTCCTCTGGGGACGGCTGGCCACCTCGGTCGGCGCGGCGCGCCGGGTCATCGAGGCCGGGTTCGCGCCGGCTGAGGTCCTGGCCGGCTTCGGCCGGGTGCTCGACGAGCGCGAGGCCGAGCGCAACCGCCTCCGCCTCTTGGCGTCGGTGCGCCGCCGGCGCCGGCGCACGGTCCGGGTCTACCTGGTCACGATCGCGGCCGCGGCCATCCTGCTCTGGGTCGGGTGGAGCCGTCGGATCGCCGTCGGCCCGACGCCGTATCGGATCCCCCGGCCGATGATCATCGTCATGATCTCGGCCGTGGTCATGCTCGGCCTGGCCTTCATCGGCCTGCTCCGGAACCCGTTCCGGCCGGGGCTCGGCGAGCGGCTGTTCCGGGTGGTGTGGCTGGGGTGGCCGGGGCGGGCGTTTCTCAGGATCGCCGCCCGCGGGGTCGATCCGGCCGGACCATCCGGGGCCGCGGCAGGCCGGCCGGCGGCCACCCCGGAAGCGGCTTCGGCCGCCCGGGCGGCAGCCCACACGGAACAGGTCGCGGGCGCGGAGGCCGCCCATCTGGCGCGGCTCGAGGCCCGGATCGAAGCACTCGAACGGTGGCGGGAGGCGGACAACGAGTCAGGGTGAAGCTGCCACTTTCTGCGCATAGCTGAGCGCCCCGTCCCGGCGCAGACGTTGCATTGCTCGAGGCTGAAGCCATCGGAGGCGATCGCTTCGAGGCGCAACCTGCAACCGAGGCATCCCATGCGTTCGATCACCCGATTCGCGACTGCAACCATCATCATCCTCGCTGCCCGGACTCCGGCCGCGCCGGTCGCCTGGGCCCAGGGGGGACCGGCCTCGGACGAAACGGTGACGCGGGAGCTCGACCGGCTCGAGCAGTCCGCACTCACCGCCCCTCGGCTGGACGAACGTCTCTATGCGCCGGGCTTCATGACGATGCACTATGGGCGAAAGTGCGACGACTGCCTGTCCGTTCCGGGCATCGTCGCCCGGCTGGTGCGGATCTATCACCAGTCGACCGAGTCCCGGGTCCGGACCCTGATCGTCGACTTGATGGGAATTCAAGCCGAGACCCGGGAAGCGACCGCGTTTCTGACCGAAGTCGCCCAGGAGCCGGCCGCGGCCGCGGCCGTGGCGGCGCGGCCGGGCGACTACCTCGCCGAGCCGGTCCAGCAGCTCGCCGTCCAGCGACTGTGCGACCTCGGCGCGGACGGCAAACAGGCCCTGCGTACCCTTCGGGCCGAGGGGTCGGTCAAGGAGCCGACGGCCAAGGCGACGCTGGCCAAGCTGGCCCGCACCGGATTTCGGCCCGTGAGTCGCTAGCGCGCTCGCTCCAGCGTGCTCCGCCGTCGGCGCCGACCGGGCCGACGGCGTGAGCCTCCCCCCAGATCACTACCCCCGAGGCTGGGTCCGGCGTTTGCTTGCCGGTGATCCCGGGGTGCGGTAGCTTCAACCGTCGGCGCCCCCTCCTCTACTCTGCTCCCGGAACAACCATGATCCGTCGGTATCTTCGCCTGTCCGGTCTGCTGGTGCTCCTCGTTCTGCCCCGATCCGCCGCGACCGCGCAAGCTGGACGATTCGACCTCGCCAAGACGAAGACGGTGCTCACCAGCCTCATCGAGCGAACCCTCGCCGACAACGGGATTCCGTCGATGTCGATCGCGCTGGTTCGGGGCGACTCGATCGTCTGGAAGGCGGCCTTCGGCTACGCCAACATGCGGACCAAGACGCCCGCCACCACCGAGACGCTCTACAGCACCGGATCGTCGTTCAAGTCGGTCACCGCCACCGCCATCATGCAGCTCGCCGAGCAGGGCAAGCTCAAGCTGGACGACCCGATCAACCGCTACCTGGGCGACGACCAGGTGCAGGACCGGCTCCAGAGCGAGAAGCCGGTGACCTTCACCCACATCCTCTCGCACTGGTCCGGGCTGATCAGTGGGGCGGAGACCGAGCCGATCTGGAGCCGGAAGCTCCCGAAGACGCTGGAGGAGTTCACCTCCAAGCTCTACTCGATCCGGGCGCCCGAGACCAAGTGGGAGTACAACAACTTCGCCTACGGCACCGCGGGTCTGCTGGTCCAGAAGATCTCCGGTGTCGAGTACGAGAAGTACATGGTCGAGAACATTCTCCAGCCGCTCGGCGTCACCACGCCCCATCCGGTCTATCCCTCGCCCGAGATGGTCGAGGTGATGTCCCTGCCCTACGCGGCGGGCGGCTCCCTCGGCAAGCCCGAGCCCGTGGCCCAGGTGCACTTCGACGTCTACCCCGCCGGCGACATCTGGCTCCGGGCCGAGGACATGGCCCGGTACCTCGGCGCCCAGCTCAACGGCGGTGTCTTCAACGGGCACCGGATCCTGTCCGAGGAGTCGGTCAAGGCGATGCACGAGCCCCGCTTCGGCGGCGACTACGGGTTCGGGTTCTGGATGATCCACGACAGCGCCACCGGCCACACCCTGATCCACCACGGTGGCGCCATCGCCGGGCAGCGGGCATTCCTGATCGGCGATCTCGACGCCAAGGTCGGCGTCTACTACATGACCAACTCCGACTTCCTGCCGGACGCGGTCCCGCCCTCGGAGCTTTCGAGCGCGGCGCTCAAGCTGTTGCGCGGTGAGAACTACGTCCTCCCGCCGGAGCGGAAGGGCATCGCCGTGGACGACAAGGTGCTCGACAGCTATGTCGGCACCTACGACCTGGGCCGAGGAAGCTTCGTGATCAGCCGGGTGGGTCGCGCGCTCGCGATCCAGCAGAACGGCCAGCCGGCGGTGAACGAGCTGCTGGCGGAAACCCCGACCCGGTTCGTCCCCCGGGGCGGCGGCATGACGGTCACCTTCGAGGGCGACGGCGGGCGGATTGACCATCTCGTGCTCGAGCTGGGCACCCGGCGGCTGACGGCGACCCGGCGGAAGTAGGGCCGCGCAAACCATACCTTGCTCCTTTCAAAGTATGGTTTATTGTGTAAGTCATACTTACACTGGGGTTCAAGCTCGAGATGCCAGGACACTACCTATCCAAGGTCTGGCAGTTCGACCCCACCATCGACGCGCCGGCCAAATACAAGCGGGCCTGCAGCTACCAAGCGTTTGTCCCCGAGGAGTTGGCGTCCTTGGACGTCAACCTGCCGGCGACAACGGCCGGTCTGGTTTCGGACGCCGAAGCGGCCATCCGCAAGCTCAACGCGGCCGCTCAGCCGGCCTTGGCCCCTCTTGCCCGCCTCCTGCTCCGAACCGAGTCCATCGCCTCGTCGAAAGTCGAGGGCCTCCAGATGGACGCTCGAGACCTGGCCCGGGCCGAGGTCCGCATGGAAACCGGGGGGCGGCGAAGTCAAACGGCGGCCGACATCTTGGCCAACGTGGCCGCCATGGAGACGGCGATTACCGAGGCGGCTGGGGCCGCGACCTTCGGCCAAGCGGAGATTCTCGTCATCCATCGACGCCTGATGGAACAGGACACCCGACGGCAGATCGCCGGCAGGTTCCGAACCGATCAGAACTGGATCGGTGGCAACGACTACAACCCGTGCGGCGCGGATTTCGTACCGCCGCCGGTGGAGGACGTCCCCAGGCTCCTGGACGATCTCTGCGGTGCGATCGCCAGCGATCTTCTTCCGCCGCTCGTCCAGGCCGCCTTGGTGCACGCTCAGTTCGAGACGATCCACCCGTTCGGCGATGGGAACGGCCGAACCGGGCGCGCGCTGGTTCATGTCGTCCTCCGCCGCCGAGACCTGGCACCCGCCTACGTTCCGCCCGTGAGCGTTGTCCTGGCCGCCTCACGCAGACCGCTACATCCAGGGCCTGACCCGGTTTCGCGGAGACGGCGTCGTCGAGTGGATCGAGCACTTCGCAGCCACCGCGGCCCGCTCCGCCAACCTCGCCAACGACTATCTCGGCGCCGTGCACGACCTCATGGCGGATTGGCGGCGGCGCCTGACGGAGGCGTCGGCCCCCAGGGCGGACGCAACGGCCTGGGCGGTGATCGAGGTTCTGCCCGCCCATCCGATCATCACCGGGCCGGTCGCCGCCGCCGCAACGAGCCGGTCAAGGGGTCCGGTGTACGACGCGCTGGCCCAATTGCAGGACGCCGGCGTGTTGCTGCCGCTCTCGCGCGCACGAAGGAACCAGTCGTGGGAGGCAGCCGGTCTTCTGGACTTGCTGGCGTCGCTTGAAGCCGGGGAACCGCTCCGGCACCACCATGAACCGTACTAGAGCAGGCCACCACCGAGAAGGACATCCCATGAACACTCGACTGCTGATCTCGCTGGCGCTCGCCGCCGGCTGCGCCCGCACCCCGGGCACCGCCGCGGCTCCCGCCTCCGGCGCATACGACATCGTCATTGCCAACGGCCGCATCGTCGACGGCACCGGCAACGCCTGGCATTACGGCGACGTCGGCATCACCGGCGACCACATCGCCCGGATCACGCCGCCCGGCATGCTCGAGGACGCGACCGCCAAGGAGCGGATCGACGCGAGCCGGCTGGTCGTCGCTCCGGGCGCCATCGACATCCAGGCCCAGTCGTACGACCAGCTCCTCACCGGCGACAGCCGCGTCGTCAGCATGGTCACCCAGGGGATCACGACCATGATCCTCGGCGAGGGCGACACCTTCGCGCCGGCCAACGACGGCGTCATCGAGGCCGCCAAGGCGCTGGCCGTCGACACGGCGCGGATCCGGCTCATGGAGGGCTGGCGCGGGCCCCACGGCTTCGACGCCTGGCTCAGGGCCATGGAGGCCCACAAGATCGGCGTCAACGTCGGCTCGTTCGTGGGCGCCGGCACGGTCCGCGCCTATGCCAAGGGTATGGCCGAAGGGCCGGCCACCCCGGCCGAGATCGATACCATGCGCAGCGTGGTCCGGAACGCGATGGTCGACGGCGCGTTCGGGGTGGCCAGCGCGCTGATTTATCCGCCGGGCAGCTACGCCTCGACCGCGGAGCTGATCGAGGAAGCCAAGGCGATGGCGCCCTACGGCGGCGTGTATATCACCCACATGCGGTCGGAGGGCGACCGGCTCCTCGAGGCGGTCGACGAGGCGATCAAGATCGGCCGCGAGGGCGGCGTTCCGGTCGAGATCTATCATCTCAAGGCCGCCGGCGTGAAGAACTGGCCCAAGGCCCGGCTGGTCGTCGCCAAGATCGACTCGGCCCGCGCGGTCGGGGAGGACGTCGCGGCCGACCAGTATCCGTACGTCGCCGGGCAGAACAACCTCTCGTCCTGCATCCCGCCCTGGGCCCAGGCCGACGGCAAGCTGCTCGAGCGCCTCCGCGATCCGTCCTTGCGCGCCAAGCTCGAGAAGGACATCGCGACCGAGTCGCCCGACTGGGAGAGCCTCTGCCTCGCGGCAACGCCTCAGGGCGTCGAGGTCGTCGGCTTCAAGGCGGACTCGCTGAAGAAGTACGAGGGCAAGCGGCTCACCGAGATCGCCGCGGCCCGGCATGAGTCCTGGCCCGACGCGCTCATCGACCTCACGCTCCTCGAGAAGAACGGCCTCGAGCAAGTGATCTTCATCGCGTCGGATTCCAACGTCGCCATGCAGATCAGCCAGCCGTGGATGAAGTTCGGCACCGACGCCGAGGCGTTCGATCCGGCCACGGCGAAGAAGTCGACCCATCCGCGCGCCTACGGCACCTATCCCCGGATTCTCGGCCGGTTCGTTCGCGAGCAGCACGTGCTCACGCTCGAGGACGCCGTCCGAAAGATGACGTCGGCCGTCGCCGAGCGGCTGTCGATTCCGGACCGCGGGGTGCTCCGCGAGGGCGCGTTCGCCGACGTGATGATCTTCGACCCGAACACGATCATCGACCGGGCGACCTACGAGAAGCCCCACCAGCTGTCGGTTGGGGTGAAGTGGGTGCTGGTGAATGGGACCGCGGTGGTACGGGATGGGCAAGTGACGGGAGAGAAGCCGGGGCGGATCGTGCGGGGGCCGGCGTGGCACTCACCCTCGACCGGCCGGTGAGCTCCCTATCGGGAAGACCAGTCCGAGTGGGTTCTCTCCTGACTCGAGGGGCGCTCGTCGCCGGCCTGACGTTCGCGGGGGGTATTTCGCACGCCGGCGCCCAGAGTCCCCCCGACACCGGCGCAGTCAAGCTCACCTTCGGCGTGAAGGTTCCCATGCCCGATGGGATCCACCTCAACGCCACCATCTACCAGCCCAAAGGTCAGCGGGAGCCGCTGCCCGTCGTCCTCTGGCTCACACCCTATATCGCCGACATGTCGCATGCACGGGCGATGTACTTCGCTCGGCACGGCTACGTCTTCGCCTTGGTGGATACCCGGGGCCGCGGCAACTCCGAGGGTCGGTTCGAACCGTTCGTCAACGAGGCTCAGGACGGCCACGATCTGGTCGAATGGCTCGCCCGGCAACCATTTTCCAACGGCAAAGTCACGTTCTGGGGCGGTTCGTACGGCGGCTTCTTCCAATGGGCAATCGCCAAGGATCCGCCGCCGCATCTGGTGAGCATGCTACCCGTGGCCTCAGGGTATCCCGGGGTCGACTTTCCGCAGCTCCGGAACATCTTCCAATCCTACGCGATCCAGTGGGCCACCTTCACCAGCGGGGTTACCCCGCAGACGAACCTGTTCGGCGATCCGACGTTCTGGGTCGAGAAGTACCAGGAGATGTACCTGGGGCACCTACCCTTCGCGTCCCTGGACACGATTGCCGGGAATCTTACCACGATCTACCCGACCTGGATGCAGCACCCGATCGCCGACGGGTATTGGGACCGGATGACCCCAACGCCCGAAGAGTACGCCAAGATCGATCTCCCGATCTTGACGGTGACGGGATACTTCGACGCTGACCAGATCGGCGCCTTGACCTATTACCGGCGCCACCAGCGCTACGCGACCGCCCACGCCCGCGCGCAGCACTATCTGATCGTCGGGCCGTGGGACCATCCGGGTACCCGGACGCCGGTCGCCGACCTCGGTGGGCTCCATTTCGGCGCCGCCAGCGTCCTGGACATGAACGCCCTGAACCTGGCGTGGTACGACTGGACCACGAAGCAGGGCCCCAAGCCGGCCTTTCTCAAGAAGCGGGTGGCGTACTGGGTGATCGGCGCCAACGAGTGGAAGTACGCCGACGACGTGGAGAGCATCTCGGACTCGACGCTCCGGTTGCACCTCGACTCGCGGGACGGCGCCAACGACGTGCTCCACTCCGGCCTGCTCACGACGGCACCCGTCAAGACGGTGAGCCCACCCGATCGCTACCTCTACGATCCCCTCGACACCCGCCCGGCCGCGCTCGAGATGCAGCCGCAGCCCGCCGCCTATCTCGAGGAGCAGACGTCGGCCTTCAATCTCATGGGGAATGGGCTGATCTACCACAGTGCGCCCTTCCCCAAGGCCGTCGAGATCACTGGAACGCCGAAGCTGACCGTCTGGCTCAGCCTGGACGTGCCGGACACCGACTTCGAAGTCGCGCTCTACGAAGTCCGTCCTGACGGAAGCGCGATCTATCTCGCCGACGATGCGCTGCGCGCCCGGTACCGCGACTCGCCCAGGGAGGCCCATCTGGTGACCCCAGGTGAGATCACCCGATTCGTGTTCGACCAGTTCACCTTCTTTTCGCGGCAGATCCAAGAAGGAAGCCGCCTTCGGCTGATCCTCCGGTCGCCCAACTCGATGGCCTGGGAGAAGAACTACAATTCGGGCCACGCCGTGGCCCTCGAAAGCGGTGCGGACGCCCGGACGGCGCACGTCACGCTCTATCACGACCCGACTCACGCGAGCGTGCTCGAGCTGCCGGTTGTGTCGGCCGAGCGGAACCGCCTCGTTCCCTGACCCGAAGGGGGACGGAATCCGCCTGGCGACTTTCCGTCTGGCGGGCCGGTTAGGCCGGAGAAGTCACGGGGCCGGGTTCGTTAGCCCCAGATGGCCCGCGCGGCGTCGACCACGAGCTGCAGCTTCGCTCGCATATCCGCCTCCGTGATCGGGTTCCCGGCAACGGTACTGGCGAACCCGCATTGAGGGCTGATGGCGAGTCGGTCGGCGTCGACGTATTTCGACGCCTCGTCGACTCTGCCCTTCAGCAGGTCCATCGGCTCCAGCGCCGGGACCTTGGAGCTGACCAGCCCGAGCACCACTCCTTTGTTCTTGGGGATGAAACGCAGCGGGGCAAAGTCCCCGGCGCGCGGGGTGTCGTACTCGAGCAAGAAGTGATTCACGTTCGCGCGCTGGAACAACTTCTCCGCGATCGAGTCGTAACCACCCGCGGCCAGATACTTGCCCTTGAAATTGCCGCGGCACATGTGGATCCCGACCACCAGGTGTGGCGGTCGCTGCTCGACCGCGCGATTGATGGCCTCGACATAGAGATCGACCAGCTCCTCCGGATCTTGGCCGTCGGCCTTCACCTTCTCGCGCGCGGATGGATCGCACAGCATGGCGAGCGCGACCTCATCGAGTTGCACGTATTGCGCCCCCGCTTTGGCGAGGTCGGCGATTTCTGCCTGGTACACCTTTCCCAAGGTCCGCAAAGAATTGCGGCCGGCGTAGCGTAGAGCCCCGGGGCGGCATACCGGCGCCCCCGCCAGAAGTGCATCGTGGACGGCGCGGGCAGGGTGACTTTCACCGCCGCATCGGTGAGCGCCCGCGTAAACGTTACCTCGTCGACGGCGATCGGCCGCCCGCGGCGGACCGTCGCGTCGACGTAGGGCGCCGTGAAATCGAGCTCATTACCGTGATCGTCATGGAACGTGAACATCGCTTCCCCGACCCCCAGACCGTCGGTCAGCTCGACGAACCGGCTCCAGTACGATCCGCGCCGATACTCGCCGTCGTTGACGATCCCTAACCCGACGTCTTCCTGCAACCTGACGACGGCACGGATGGCCTCGTCTTGAATGGCGCGAAAGGTCGCGCCGTCGATCTCTTGGCGGTGAAACTCGCGAAACGCCTGTCGCAGCGTCGTCGGGCGCAGCAAGCTGCCGATATGATCGGCCCGAGAAGGGGGGCAACCGGGCACTCGGGTCATGGGGTGACGCCTCCCACGGCGCGGAGCCCGTCCCGGACGTAGACCCGAGCCATCTTTTTCCGGTACGAATGCTCGAGATCGGTGTTGTCCAGAGGCTTGGCGGGCCGGGAGGCCAGCTCGGCGGCCGTTCGGATCACCTCCTCGTCCCCCAGCCGCTTGCCCAGCAGGAACGCCTCGGCTTCCGCGGCGCGGACCGGATGAGATCCCACGCCGTTCAACACGATCCTGACCGCTCCGACCTGGTCGCCGTCGAGCCGGACGCTGGTTGCCACGCCGAGGACGGGGAAGTCGAAGGATCCGCGGCGCCTGAGCTTGGCATAGGACGAGCGGGTCCCGTCCGGCGGCGGGAGCACGATGTCGGTCAGGATCTCGTCGGGCTCCTTGGCGAGCCATGATATCCCGTCGTTCCGGTAGAGCGCCTCGATCGGGACTTCCCGGATCCCTCGGCGGCTCGCCAGTCGGACCCGGGCTTCGAGGGCGATCAGGACGGGCGCGGTATCGCTGGAGTTCACGGCCCAGCACCGGTCGCTCCCGGGTGCCACCCAGCAGGTGTCCCCCTCGCACTTGAGGCAGAAGTTGATCGCGCGGCGCCACTCGTAGCTCTGGTTGTAGTAGTTGCATCGGGTGTCGAGCAGCACGTTACCGCCGATCGTGCCCATGTTGCGGAGCAGCGGCGTCGAGATCGAGCGGACCGCGGCGACCAGAGCCGGATACGAGGCGGCGAGGCTGCCGTGCCGCTCGAGCGCCGTGAGGGTCGTGGCAGGGCCGATTCGGACTCCCCCGTCGGGCGTTGCCGTCACCCCGTGGACCTCGCCGACCCGGCGCAGTCCGATCACGGTGCCCGGTGTCTGGTGGCGCCGCTTCATGTTGGGATAGAGATCGGTGCCGCCGGCCACCACCGCGGCGGCCGGGCCCTCACCCGCCAGGACGTCGATCGCTTCGACCATCGAGGTCGGTGCGAGGTAGCGAAACGCCGGGAGCCGCATCATGACCGAACCCCTCCTGCCGCCGTCTCATGCTCGACCGCCCGGCCGGTTCCTCCCTCGAACGGCGTGGGCACTCGAGTGGCCGGCGGCATGGCGATGTCGGGGAAGGAGCCGGGCCCGTAGCGGCGGTCCTTGGCGGCGAGGGCGCGGAGCACCTTCTCGGGGGTGATCGGCACCTCGTCGACCCGCACGCCGATGGCATCGTAGACCGCGTTGGCCACGGCCGGCATGATCGGCAGCAGCGGACCCTGCCCCGCCTCCTTCGCGCCGAACGGCCCATTGCGATCGGGGTCCTCGATCAGATAGGTCTCGATCTCGGGCATTTCGAGGGTCGTCAGGCTCTTGTATTCGAGCATCGACGGCATCTTGTGCACGCCGAACCGATTGGCGCCGGTAGGCTCATGCTCCTCCATCAGCGCCTCGCTGAGGCCCATGTACACCCCGCCCTCGATCTGGCCGATCGCGAGGGCTCGGTGAATGCGTCTGGCCGAGGTCGTGGCCGATCCAGATCTTCCGCGCGTCGACGATCCCGGTCTCTTCCGACGACCGCGACCTCCACCACGGCGGCGCTGTAGGAGTAGGCGGGCGAGGGTCCGACGCCGGCGCCGCTGAACCGGCCCGGCGACGGCGGAGGGGTGTAGCTGCCGACCGTGCCTATCGTCCCGAACTTGGCCTCGGCCAGCACCGCGGCCTCGGCGAACGGAAGGCCCGCTGTCGGATCGTCGGGGCGCTCGACGTCGAAGACCCGCCCTGCGGCAAAGGCGAGGCGCTCTTCCGGGACCCCCATCTTCTCGGCGACGGCCCCCGCGATGAGATCGCGGGCCCGCTCCGCCGCCTGGATGGCGGCGTTGCCCATCATCAGCGTGACCCGGCTCGAGTACGAGCCGAGGTCGACCGGCGTCAGGTCGGTGTCCCCGGTGACCACGTGGATGTCGAGCGGCTCGATGCCGAGCACCTCGGCGCACGCAGGCCGCGAGCACGTCGTCGGAGCCCTGGCCGATCTCGGTGGCGCCGCAGAAGGCCGTGACCCCGCCGCTGCGATCGAGCTTGAGCTGGACGCCCGAGTGGGGCAGGTGTTCCAGTAGATCGGCAGCCCGGCGCCCGACAGGTACGACGAGCAGGCCAGGCCCAGCCCCCGGCCGCGGCGGCAGCTTGCCGTGACGCTCCCTCCAGCCGGAGCCCTCGACCACCTTGTGCGATGCACTCGCCGAGGCCGATCGTGCCGACCCGCAGGAAGTTGGCCGTCAGGCGAGTCGGGCGGCGCGATGATGCGCGAGCCGCAGCTCGGCCGGATCGAGCCCGAGCCGCGTCCGCGATCTTGTCGAGCTGCACCTCCTGGCCGAACCGCGGCTGCGGCGTGCCGTGGCCGCGCTTGGGTCCGCAGGGCGGCTTGTTGGTGAAGCAGCGGCAGCCGTGGAATCGGTAGCGCGGGATGCGGTAGGTCACCGTCTGGAGCGCGCCGGTATAGAAGGTGCTCGCCACGCCGTACGACCCGTAGGCGCCGCCGTCGAGCAGCGTCTCGGCAGTGCATGCCGGTGATGGCGCCGTCTTTGCGTCACCCCCGTCTGGAAGCGCATCAGCACCGGATGCCGGCCGCGATGGCAGTAGAAGACCTCCTCGCGCGTCAGGCAGATCTTGACCGGCCGATCGGTGACCAGCGCCGCTTGGCGACGACGATCTCGTGGTTGAAGGGGTCGCTCTTGCCGCCGAAGCCGCCGCCGTTCGGCGTGGCCATGACGCGGATCCGCGGACGGCGGCAGGCCGAGCACCTTGGCCAGCGGCCCGGTGCAGGTAGTGCGGCGTCTGGGTGCTCGACCAGATCGTGAGCTTGCCGTCGGGGTCCCGCCACGCGAGCGTGGCGTGCTGCTCGATCGGGCAGGTGGGTGTTGCCCTGGAAGAAGAACACGTCCTCGAAGACTCGTCGGCGCGCGGCGAGCGCCGCGTCGACGTCGCCGAACTGCGAGGCGACACCTCTTGTGGCATGTTGCCTTCGTCGGCGTAGTCGTGGATCCGCGGCTCGGGGTTCGCGAGGCTCTCCTCGGGCGAGGCGATCGCCGCAGCGGCTCGTACTCGACCTCGATCAGTCCAGGGCCGTCGACGCCGTCTCCTCGTCGAGCGCCACGACGGCCGCCACCGGATCGCCGACGAAGCGGACCCTGTCGAGGCAGAGCGGCGTGCTCGTCCTGCCTCACCGGCAGCATGCCGTACGGGATCGGGAACTCGTCGCCCGTGAGGACGGGCGACACGCCGGGCATCCGCGCTCGGCCCGGAGGTGTCGATCGCGCGGATCCGCGCGTGGGGCACGGGCGAGCGCAGCAGCTTCAGTGCAGCATGCGCGGCAGCACGAGGTCGTCCGCGAACCGCGTCTGGCCGGTCGCCTTGGCCAGCCCGTCCACCCGCCGCCGGGCGCGGCCGATGACGCCGGAGGTCTTCTGGCCGTCATCGGTGGCTCCTCGTCGCTGGCGCCCGCCAGGCGCGGCTCGCCTCCGGCCCGCCGGCGGCCTCCTCGACGGCTTCGAAGATCTGCAGGTAGCCGGTGCAGCGGCACAGGTTGCCGGCGAGCGCCTCCCGGATCTCTGCGCGGCGGGGCCGGCTCGCGGTCGAGCAACGCCTTCGCCGTGCACCAGGATGCCCGGCGTGCAGTAGCCGCACTGCGCCGCGCCCAGGTCCGCGAAGGCCGTCCTGGAGCGGATGCAGGCGGCCGTCGCTGCGGCGAGCCCCTCGACCGTCGTCGATCGCGGCCCTCGCACTCGAGGCCGAGCACCAGACAGGAGAGCACCGGCTCGCCGTCGAGAAGCACGGCGCAGGCCCCGCACTCGCCGAGCTCGCAGCCATGCTTGGTGCCGGTGAGGCCCAGATCTTCGCGCAGAACCTCGAGCAGCGTCTGGTCGGGGCAAAGGCCGTCTCAGCCCTCTCGCCGTTGACCTGAAAGGCGGCGTGGACCTTGGTCAGCACGCCTGGCTCCGGCGTGGCGTGGATTGCGTGGGACATCCGACCAGTCCTCCGAGAATGAAAGACGCGAACGCATCGGCGACCTCGGCGACCGGCCTCGGCCCGTCCGGTCGCCACCAGACGACGGTGGAATTGAGGGTCCCGAGCATCGCCAGGGTGGCGAGTCGGGGTCGGCCGGCCGAAACGCCCCAACCGCGATGCCGTCCCCGATGATCCGGCCGATCAGCCGCTCGTAGGCGTCGCGCTGCCGGGCGATTTCGGCCCGGCGGGCGCCCGGAAGAGCCCGGAACTCGAGGTGCGCGGCGCTGCCACCCGTCTCTTCCAGAAGGCAGTGGAGATGGGCCACGACGATCGCCCGGATCTTGGCCTCCGGCGACGCCGTCGATCGCACGGCTCGCCGGGCCGCCGCGAGCAGGGTCGTCAGCGCCGTCTTTTGACAGACGTAGAGGAGATCGTCCTTGCTCTCGAAGTAGTAATAGAGACTTCCCGGCGTCATGCCGAGTGTCTTCGCGATCTCCCGCATCCCGACTCCGTGGAAGCCGTGCGTGCGGAAGGCGTCGGCAGCCTGCCGGAGGATTTCGGTCTTCCGGTCGCCGTGGGAGCGCCGGGGCCGCCGCGGGCGGCTGCTAGTAATTTGAACCATTGTTCAAAAAGATACCTGTGGCGATCCCGGCGCGCCACCCGGGTCGCCCGGCGCTCCGACCGCAACCAGGACGGCTGGGTCAGGTTTCGCCCACCCGGGGAGTGAGATAGCTTCGGGCGACGCCCGGCCGGCCCGCGTTCGATCCAGAGCAGACGGCGGCGCATATGGAGAACCTCGCGAACGACCTGCCCGACACCTGGACGCCCCCGACCGGTCGCTACAACGCGGGGGCGGATCTGGTCGACCGCCACCTGCCCGCCGGGCGGGGCCGGAAGGCGGCGTTCGTCGACCCCCGCCGCGAGCTCAGCTATGCCGCGCTGGCCGAGCGGACCGACCGGTTCGCCAACGCGCTCCGGGGGCTCGGGCTTCGCCGCGAAGACCGGGTCGTGCTCCTGCTCCTCGACACCGTGGATTTTCCGGTGGCGTTCTGGGGAGCGATCAAGGCGGGCGTCGTCGCCGTCCCCATCAACACGCTCCTCTCGCCCGATCAGTGGCAGTACATGATCGAGGACAGCCGGGCGGCCGCCGTGGTGATCTCGGCCGAGCTCCTGGAGCGGGCCGGTCCGATGCTGGCCCGTTTGCACGAGGCCCGCGGGCTCATCGTCGTCGCAGCGGGCGGCGCGGGAGACGGCCGGACGGTGCTCGACTTCGACCGGGTCGTTGCGGCGGGGCCGGCCGAGCCACCCGGGGCCGACACCCACGCGGACGAGGTCGCCTTCTGGCTCTACACCTCGGGCTCGACCGGCCATCCCGAAGGGCGCCCGCCACGTTCACGCCAGTCCCGTCGCCACGGCGGAGCTCTTCGGCCGCGGCGTGGTCGGCATCCGGGAGGACGACGTCGTCTTCTCCGCGGCCAAGCTCTTCTTCGCCTACGGGCTTGGCAACGGGATGTCCTTCCCCCTGGCGGTCGGCGCCACGACGGCGCTCCTGGTCGAGCGGCCGACGCCCGAGACCGTGCTGGCGACGATGGCACGCCACCAGCCGACCGTGTTCTGCGGAGTGCCCACGCTCTACGCCGCCCTGCTGGCCGCGCCGGCACTGGGTCGGGGCGCCGGCTCGGCCCGGCTCCGGGTCTGCCTCTCGGCCGGAGAGGCCCTGCCGGCGGCGTCGGCCTCGTGGCGGGACCGGTGGGCGATCGACATCCTCGACGGCATCGGCTCCACCGAGATGCTCCACATGTTCATCACCAACCGCCCCGGCGACGTGCGCCACGGAACCACCGGCAAGCCGGTGCCGGGGTACGAGCTGCGGATCGTGGACGAAGCCGGCGCGCCCGTGGCCCCCGGCGACCATGGGCGAGCTGTTGATCAAGGGACCGACCGCGGCGGAAGGTACTGGAACCGGCGGGAGCGGAGCCGCGCACCTTCCTGGGCGAGTGGATCCGCACCGGCGACAAGTACTGGGTGGACGACGACGGCTACTACCGGTACGCGGGCGCACCGACGACATGTTCAAGGTCGAGCGGAATCTGGGTGGCGCCGTTCGAAGTGGAGTCGGCGCTGGTCTCCCATCCCGCGGTGCTCGAAGCCGCGGTCGTGGGTCAGGAGGACGAGGAGGGCCTCATCAAGCCGAAGGCCTTCGTGGTCCTGAACGCGGGTTACGAGCCGGCCGAGCCGCTCTTCGAGGAGCTCCGGGCCCACGTCAAAGAGACGGCCGGGCCTTGGAAATACCCCCGCTGGATCGAGGTCCTCGCCGAGCTGCCGAAGACCGCAACGGGCAAGATCCAGCGCTTCAAGTTGCGATCCGGATGATCCCCGCCTCGTCGCGGCCCTCGTCGACGGCCGCGACGAGCGCGGTCCGGTTGGTCAGGACGGCTCGCTGGTTGAGGTACCCCTTGTCGGTGATCTCCCCCCGATCGATCGACGGCGGCTCCGCGAGCAGCAGTGCCCGGGTGGCGTAGCTCGAGGACCCGCCTCCGGCCTCGCGGAGCTTCGCCAGACCCCGTGCCACGGCGGCGCGGACCGCCGGATCCGCCAGGAGCTCCTCGGTGGGCGCGTCCGGGGCGAGGTCCGCCGCGACCGACCGGCACGCCGCCAGGTTGGGGAAGATCAGGAAGCCGATCTCGGGCCGGTCCTGACCCGTCACCACCACGTCCTGGGCCACGGGCGCGAGCGCGGCGATCGCGTTCACCCGCAGCATCCCGACGCTCACCCAGGTGCCGCTGTCCAGCTTGAAATCCTCCGCCACCCGGCCGTCGAAGAGGAGCCCCTCGGCCGGCTGCTCCGGATCCACGAACCGGACCGCGTCCCCGATCCGATAGAAGCCCTCCTCATCGAAGCTCGCCGCGGTGAGATCGGGCCGCTTCCAGTATCCGGGCGTCACGTTGGGCCCCCGGACCCGAACCTCCAGCTTGGGCCCGGCCGGCACCAGCTTGAGCTCGGTCCCGGGGACGGGGAGGCCGATCACGCCGGCCCGGCGGGCCTGGAAGTGGCAGTCGGCGGCGAGGGGCGCGGTCTCGGTGGAGCCCCAGCCGGCCACCACCGGAACCGGCGAGCCGACGGTTGCCTCGGCCAGCTCCAGCAGCGCATCCCAGAGATGCTGCGGCAGTGCGGCGGCGCCGTAGAAGATCACTCGCAGCCGGCGGAAGAAGCTTCGGCGGAGCTGCGGGTCTTTCCGAAGCGCCGTCACCAGCAGGTCGTACCCCCGCGGCACGTTGAAGTAGATGGTGGGGGCGACATCGCGAAGGTTCGCCAGAGTCGTCTCGAACAGCCCGGGGACCGGGCGGCCGCCGTCGATATACAGGGTGCCGCCGTGCCGCAGCACCAGGTTGAAGTTGTGGTTGGCGCCGAAGGTATGAGACCAGGGGAGCCAATCGACGATCACGGGCGGTTCCTCGGCCAGAAACGGCCAGATCTGGGTGCGGGCCTGCTGGCCGACACCCAGCATCCGCTGGGTGTTGACCACCCCCTTGGGCTCGCCGGTGGATCCGGAGGTGAACAGCAGCTTCGCCACCGTATCGGCCGTGACCGACCGGAATCGCTCGGCCACGGCCGGCTCGTCGAGGTCCGAGGCCAGCTCATCCAGCGTCGTCCCCCCATCTCCGGCGGCGCCGCTCGAGAGCACCGCGCCCCGGTACAGGTCTCGAATGGCGCCCACCGCGGCGGCGAAACGGGTCCGATCCGCCACGTACACCAGCCCCGGATCGGTGAGCTCGACGATCCGCCGGAGCTTCTGGAAATCCCGGGAGAGCAGCGAGTAGGCCGGCGACACCGGGACGGCGGGCACCCCCACGTGGAGCGCCGCCAGCGTGAGCAGCCCATGGTCGACGCCGTTGTCGGACAGGATCATGACCGGACGCTCGGCCGAAAGCCCGAGCCGAATCAGGCCGGTCGCGATCCGCTGCACGGCCCGAAGTGCCTCGGCGTAGGTCGGCCCCCGCCACCGGCCGTCGGGGCCGCGCTCCTGCAGGAAGGGCCGGTCGGGGGCGCGCGCCGCCCACTGTACCAGGTACTCGCCGATGGCCCGCGGATAGGGCGCGAGCGCTTGGGGCGACCGGAGCACCACGCAGCCGTCGGGGCGGCGCTCGACCGCTACGGCCGGTGGCGCAAAGAGGCAGGCAGGATCGCGGAGCGGGTCGGACATGGTGCGTCGACCTATCCTCATTACGGTTGAACGGGCCTCGCTCCCTATGTTCGTTTCTTTGTTCATCTTACGCTAGTCGGGACGCCGGGATTCGAACCCGCGACCCCTGAACCCCACTTGTTCCGAGGGCTTTGCGGGCCCGTCTGGGCCGTGTTCGTTGCCCGCTGTCTCCGGCCGCGGCGAGGGCACTCGTGTCAAGGTGAACAAGAGCTCGGCCGTTTGGACGTTGAGGCGGCCGATCATTCCGGCCGGGAGTCCGGCGCGGCGGGGCCGGTCAGCCGGGCGGCTGGTGCCAATCTCCGAAGCGGCGCTCGACCTCGCTTGCGATCCCAACGACGACGTCTTCGCGCCATGGCTTCGCGACGACCTCCACGCCGATCGAAAGCCCGCCTGAAGACATGGCCACCGGGAGCACCGCGGCAGAATTGGAGGTGCTCGGGCCGGGGCTCGAACCCGGACGGGGTTGCCCCCAAGGGTATTGAGCTTCGACCCGGGGGGTGAGCGTTGGTGGCGGGTGTGGCGCGCGATTCCTCCCCAGCCGGCGGATGGGCGTCCGGAGACGGGCGCTCACCATGCCGATCCGGCCATTGGCTGCGTCGCCTCGCCTGTCGGCTGCGCGCGCCTCGCGTCGTCGGCCGGCTCGCGCGAGCTTCAGGGTGCTGCTGCCAGTCCCTTCACCGCCCTCTTCGGGTCGGACGTCACATGCACCGCCACCTGCGGCTGCCGTTCAGATTGAGCTGGGTCGTGGTGCCGGGCGCCCAAGCGCTCTTCGCTCGACAGTCGCCCGCTTACGGCGCGGTGCCCAACGTGGCTCCCGACGGCTCCCTAATCGGGCGCACCGACAAGCGCAACAGCCGGTTCGACGCCGTCCTGGCGCCACGAGGGTCGCAGAATCGGCGGGTCGCGAGCTCGCCTGAGCTCAAGCGCGATGGGACATGGCCGGCGATCGGTTCGCTGGGATTCTCGGTCCCGCAGCGCGACAGGGACCGTGGCCATCCAATCTCGCCCGGCTGGCAGTCGAATCGGACCGGGCGGCAAGATCCATACCTTGCCCTCGCCGGTCGAGATACCGCGGCGTCCTCTTCGTGGCGGTTGGCCAGCTCTCGATGCACGGAGTCACTCGGCAAGTCGAGATTCCGTTCGATGTCATCCTCGCGCCGAATGCGAGTCCCGCCAGCGGCACGGTACGGACGGCATTTCAGGGGTCCTTGAAGTTGAGTCGACAGGATTTCGGCATTGCTGGCACCAACAAATTCAATCCGAGTTACAACCCGGCGCTCACGCTCTTGGCCGACACCGTCGACATCGAGCTCGACCTATACGCCGAGCGACCCGGCTACCAGAATCGGACCTTTGCCGGACGTACGCCTCCTTCCGTCGCCGACACGGTCGCCCGAACACTGGACCAGCACGGCGTCGCGACAGCCTTGGGGGTCTACCGCGCCCTCCGGGCGACACAGCCGACGGCTTTCAACTTTGGCCCTGGGCAACTGGATGCGCTCGGTCACGTCCTATTGTCGCGCGACCGACGGACCGACGCGGTGGCCATCCTTCGGTTCAACGCGGAGCTGTTCCCGGCCGTGAATGGCGTGTTCGAATCGTTGGGCGAAGCGTACGTCGTCGCCGGTGACCGCGCCGACGCGATCGCCGCGTACGAGAGGGCTTTGCAGGTAGACCCAGCGAGTTCGAGCGCCCGCGAGATGTTGCGGCGCTTGCGTGAGAGAATGCCGGATTGACCGCAAGCCATCTTGGCGGTTTCTAGTCTCAGCACCTCTCATCGTCGCCCGCCTGGACGCGGGCGTCTTGGCCCACGCGGGCGATGCCGATGCAGAGGTTACTGGCTTCTGAACTTCGCAGCTAGGGGGGCAGGAACATGCCGACGCGGGAGAAGGTGACCCAGACGGAGGTTGGGCCGTTAGAGTTGGCCAAGACGTCGAAGAGAGCAGACCTCTACCGGCCCCAGGAGTGGTACGAAACGAGGGACGAATCCTCCCTGCCGGAGCTCTCGCGTCCGAGACCGCTGCTGGCGAAGCGGGCGGCAGCGGAGATCAAAGCCTCGGGCCCCAAGGTCCGCGTCGCGGAACCGGTGTGGGACCTGCAGCGAGCCGCGATCGAGTGGTTGAGCCGGGGGATGTGGTCGAGAACGATCGTCCCGCTCAGCTGCTGGCTGGCCCTGGCCAGCGCCGTCGTCGCCCAGAACGCCCCCAAGCCGGCACGATACTACAATTCCTCCTGGTCTCCCGATGGCAAGCGATTGCTCTTCGAGTCGACCCGCGACGGGAAGTACTCGCTCTACACTGTCCGCCTCGACGGTACCGGACTCCAGCGCCTGACCGTCGACACCGCCAACAACGAGACCGCTTCTTGGTCCTCGGATGGGAAAGAGATCGCGTTCTCGTCCGATCGCGATGGGCACTCGGATATCTATGTCATGCACGCCGATGGTTCCGGCGTGCGACGGGTGCATGGATCGGACTCCGGGACATTCTACAATCCCCGATTCTCGCCGGACGGTCGGCAGATCGTCTTCCAAGGACGATTCGTGCGGGCGTCGATTGTTGAGCTTCTCTTCGTCGTCAGTAGCGATGGAAACAGCTACCGTCAACTGACCGACAGTACCCGGAGCAGCATGGCGGCCACCTGGAGCCCCGAGGGCCGATGGATCCTCTTCTTGCAGCAGCCGGTGGAGGTCTGGTTGTGGAAGAATGCGACACCCGAGCAGCAACGACGCATGCGGCAGGCTACCCGATTGATGGCGGTCCATCCCAACGGTTCGGGTCTGAGGGAATGGGCCCGGGGACCGGGCCCGATCGGTCGCCTCTCATGGACGACGGATGGCAAGACGATCTACTTCCGGGCCACGGTGGGCGCTGCGACATCGATCTTCGCCATGAACCCCGATGGTACGAATGTACGCCGCATCACGGGTGGCGAGACGGTGCAGACGCCGACCCCATCGCCCGATGGACGGTACTTCACGTACGCCAAGGAGGTTGCCGGTGTCTCAGGCGTCTACGTCTACGACATTGCAGCTCGCACCGAACGGTTGGTCATTAGCGGCCGCGATACGACATCGAGGCCCTAAGACACCGGTATCCCGCTGCTCGGCGAGTCCTCACCGGTAGCTTGGTGCCGGCGCTTCTCGGCGGGGTCGGGTGCTGGCCGATTCCGAGTGGTTCGCCCTCCCCGGACACGCACTACAACCGTCCCGCCCGCCTCTCGGTCTGCGACACCTGGCTCCGCGGCCGGCGAGCGGCTCCCCGTTCGCTGTCGGCGCCGGACGGCGGCCGGTACAGTGCGACCAATGGTGGAGGACGTTCTCTCTCAACCCGTGCCTCCGGAATGCCTGCGCCCCTCGGAGCGGACGCGGCGCTCGCGTACACTCTCGGTCCGAACTGCCGGGTGGCGCCTTCCCTGATCGGAACCGGGCTGGGTCCTGATCCGTAGGGATCGACGCCCCGACCCCCGAGGAAGCAACGTGAGTTCTCGACCGTTTCAGACGGGCCTCGTCCTCACGCTGCTCGCCATCCTCCCCATTGCGGCCTCGGCGCAGGCCGGACCGCCGGAACCGGCTTCCGTCGTGGCCCGGTACCGAGCCGCCCGCGTCGCGACTATGGAGGGCGACGCGTCGGACGCATCCGTCGAAGCCGTCCTCCGACTCCTCACCGACTCCGCGGTATACGAGCATCCCCAAGCCGGCGCGCGCATCGTCGGCCGAGCCAACGTCGGAGCCGGGATTCGCCGGTTCCTGGGCGCGACCCGACGGCCTCGCTTGACGGTCGTCCGCCAGATCGTCACAGGCGGTGCGGTGGCCTCGCAGGAACGCCTGGAGTTCGAGGTGCGGGGGGACGACGGCAGGTGGGTCCGGCAGGCCCGCACGCAGCTCGCGGTCTACCTCGTCGAGGGCGGCCTGATCGCCCACGAGCTTGAGTACTGGGTGCGTCGCTGAACGGCCCCGGCGATTCACCTGGAGACGGCCACCTTTCGCGAGGTGGCCGACGAGTGGGCGCTGCCAGAGGTCGGCCAGGTCGGTGTGGCCAGTTCACGATCGGAACCCCCAAGAGAAGGACCACCACCCCAAGGGCACCCGAAGGTAGGCGCCATTCGTCCCACGTTCCGGTCCGTTCGCTGCGTCGAGTTGCCCGTCCGACGCGCTCCCCTTCTTCCCGACGCTGGGAGTCCGCACCTTGGGGCTCTGACGATCCCCTCTCACCGGTCGGCGTCGACCACGCGAACCGCGGGAGATGAATGGTGCCCAGTCGAGTGCTCGCCTCATGGATCTTCGCGGCGTTGGCGACCGCCGCAGTGGCCTGCGGATCGGGCGCGACTTCCCCGGCGCCGGCGCCGACGCTGCTCGCCCGCCGGTCGCACGTCATGAGCTACGATGCGGTCCGTCGCCACGTCATGCTGTTTGGCGGCGTGGGCCCGGCGACGCCGGCACTCAGCCCGGACGCCGACCAAGCCAGCCTCTGGGAGTTCGACGGCACCGGGTGGTCGGAGGTCGCCGCAACGGGCGGCCCGACGGCGCGCAATTCGGCGGCGGCCGCGTTCGACTTGGCGCGCGGGCGACTGCTGGTGTTCGGAGGCCGGATCGGAACGGCGCCTGATTCCCCCACCCTCGGGGATGCCTGGGAGTGGGATGGCACCGCGTGGTCGCGGGGACCCATGGGCGGCCCATCCGCGCGGGTCCATGCCGCCGCCGGTTACGACGGCGCCCGACAACGGGTCGTCGTGGTCGGCGGTTTCGACCCGGCCACCGGGACCGATCTGACGGACCAGTTCGACTTTCTCGGCACCGGCTGGGCTCCGCTCGGCGGCGCCGTGCCGGTCGGTGGATTTGGACCGACCTTGGTCAGCGAGGCGCCGACCGGGGCCGGGCTCCTGCTGATCCAGTCCCGTCAGTCGGACCGAAAGGTCGAGGTGTATCGGATGTCTAGCCCCGGCGAGTGGCAGCTCGTCAGCAGCGCGGGACCCCGCTGCTCGGGATTCGCGGCGGCGACGCTGCCCGGTGGCGGTGGGGTCCTTCTCTTCGGGGGCTCGGACGGCGCGGGCGTGCTGGCCGACACCTGGAGGTGGGACGGAGCGTCCTGGACTAAGCTACCGATCTCCGGACCCGCCGGCAGAGTCGGGCATGCCATGGCGCTCGACCTGGCCCGGGGCCGGATCGTCCTGTTCGGCGGCGAAAGTGACACCGAACGGTTCGGCGACACCTGGGAGTTCGACGGCGTGTCGTGGCACCAAGTCGCCCAGCCCTGAGGCTGCTTGCGGGGACCCCGAGTCGGTCCCATCGTTGGAGGCATGTCATCACTGCCTGGTGACTCCCGGTTGGTTGCGCTGAGGGCACCCCTCGCCGTCGTTCTCGTCGAGGACGAGCCACTTGCCCTCCGGGTGTTGCGCCACCTGGTGGGGCGGCTCCCAGAGGTTCGGGTGATCGGTGCAGCCCTCGACGCCGAGACCGCCGTGGCCCTCATCACGGCAAAGAGGCCGGACATCGTCCTGCTCGACGTGCAGCTTCCCGGCGCGACCGGATTCGACGTGCTCCGCCAAGTCCCCCCGCCGCTGCCGGCGGTCGTGTGCATCACGGCATTCGATGACTACGCCATTCGGGCCTTCGAAGCCCACGCCCTGGACTACGTCCTGAAGCCGTACACCGACCGACGCCTCGCGCAAGCCGTGACTCGCGCGGTCGACCAGGTCACGAGCCACGAGTATCGCCGGTGGGGGCAACGTCTCGAGGCGCTTCTTCGGGAAGGACCGGAGGCGGCGTCCACCAAGCCCCGTCGGGGACGAATCGCGATCCGCAGCCTGGGCCGGACCGACCTGGTGCCGATCGACGAGGTGGTCTGGATCGAGGCCCGTGGCTACTACGCCCGCCTCCACCTCCGGCACGGGACCCTGCTGCATCGAGAGCCGCTCGATTCGCTGCTGGCCCGCCTGGACCCGGCGACCTTCGTGCGGGTCCATCGCTCGGCCATCGTCCGGCTCGACGCGGTCACGCAGGTGCACCGCCGTCGGACTGGCTCGCACGAACTCACCTTGTCTACCGGCCGGCGCATTGCCGTGAGCCGGACCGGATGGCGCGAGCTTCGACGCCGCCTGCCCGACGACTCGGCGGAGGCGCCGCCCGCGTCGGGAACGGCGTGATGGCGGGTCGCCACGACTCTCCGCTCCCGCGCGCCGCGACGATCCTGATCGGTGCCTTACTGCTCGTTCCGGCGTTCGCCTTTGTGGAGGCGTTGGAGATCATCGATCGCCGGCAACTCGCCGGCCAGCCGGCCAGCCCGGGGGTGATCTTCGGTCGGCTCTTGCTTCCCTGGACCCTGCTGGCCCTCTGTGCCCCGTTGGCCTACCCATTGGTGGCACGCTTTCCCTTCGGCAACGGCCGGCAGGTGCGCGCCCTCCTGGCCCATATCGTAGGGCTAGCCGTCCTTCCCTTCGTCCATCTCGGCCTCATGGCCGTCCTCTATTCCGCAGTCTGGGGCGGCTCCATTACCGAGCGGTTCAACTGGCTGTTCGCCACGGTCTATCGAGCAGACGTCCTAACCTTCGCCGGCCTGGCGGCAACCCTTCACGCCATCCGGTCCTCGCGCCAGCGACGCCGCGCCGTCGATGAATCCGCCGACCTTCGAACCCAGCTGACCGGGGCGCGCCTGACGGCATTGGAACAGCAGCTCCACCCACACTTCTTCTTCAACGCTCTGAACTCCGTAGCCGCGCTGGTACGCACCGGCCAGACCGACCCGGCGGTCGACGCCCTCGCGCAGCTGTCCCAGCTCATCCGCGAAACCTTGCGGGCCCGCGAACACGACGACGTCTCGCTCCGCGAGGAGTTTGCGCTGCTCGACGAATACCTTGCCATCGAGAAGCTGCGCTTCGGCGAGCGGCTCCAGGTGAGACTTGCGCTCGACCCGGCGCTGGCGGATTCCCGAATCCCGTTCCTCCTGCTCCAACCCCTCGCCGAGAATGCGGTCCGCCACGGCGTCAGTGGACGGCCGGGGCCCTCGGCGATCGAGATCAGGGCCGTGGCCGCCAATGAGTGGATCCAGGTGATGATCGAGGAGCGAGGCGGCCGGCGTGGGAGCGGCGCCGAGGGTGAAGGCCTGGGCCTCGGCCTCGCGGCCACCCGCGAGCGCCTGTTGGCGTACTATGGCCCGGGCGCCGACCTCCATCTGGTGATCGACCCCACCGGGCGCGGTTCGCGAGCCTCCCTGAGCTTCCCGGTCCGTCGCCCGCGCCCGGGGTGACTAAAGGGGTCACCGTAGCCCGCGCAGCCCCAGCAGGGTCAAGCCTTGAATCTTCGCCACGGTAACCGTGCAGCCATCGACGGCCAATGGGAGCTGCGCCCTCGGCGGGTTCTCGGCATTCCGTCATCGTACCCTCCGCATGGGTGATGCTTTCCAGCCGCTCGATGGCGGCCGAGGGGGGGCAGCTTGACCGCGAGCAGGCGGAGCGTCGGCCCCCGGGCTTGAGCCTCGCCCTCGACCACGCCCTCGCCCTTCAGCACCCCAATGAATCGGTAGCCGGCTCGGGGCTTGGTCAGGATGAATCGCGGCCGCCCGTTGTCGCCGAGGAGTCGGCGGAGCGCCAGGACACACCCATCGAGCGCTGCGTCGGTGTCGATGCTTTCTCGTCGATAGAGCGCGCGCCGGAGCTCCTTGCGGGAGACGTCGGTTCCCCGGCGACGGATCAGATAGATGAGTGCCGAGAGGAGCTGGGTCGGGATCGCCATCCGTTCGCCGTCCACCTTCAGTGTCCGGTGATAGGGATCGAGCTCAAATCGATCGAACTGGAGGATTCGGCTGGCGGCCATCAGCAGTTCGGCCATTGGTGTTTCTATGATCTGGTCGACGGAGGTGGCCGTCTGTCGCCGCGCGTGCCTCCCGTGCTGCCGTCGCAGAATCGCGATGAGCGTCCCAACGTGAGGGTCTTGTTCCCGACGGACGTCTGACCATTCCGGTTTCGTCACGGAATGCCACGCTGGCCCCTCGTTAGGCTTACCTGCCGCGTGGAGCATTCGAAGTGGGATCGGCGTCCGCCAACGGCGGGTGCCTTCACCGCGCGGAGCGGTCTGTCCACTGCACCGCGCCGCTCACTGAAGCCCTCGCCCTTTCGCCAGCCGCAGCGAATAGGCACACTTGCCCTCGGTACTCTTGCGCGGTGGCGCATGGGCAACCCGATCCGGCCCGAGGCGATGGAACTGATTTAGGTTCGCGCTTTGGCTCCGGCTTCTCGCCGTGATCGCGGTGGGGAAACGTTGGGCGTGGGTCCAGCCGCCGCCTACCGATTGAGTACCAGATCCCGGCGTGGTCTGCGGCCGCGTCGATCGCCGGCGGCCGTTGAACGTCCATACCTTCGGCCCGCCGAATCATGACGGGAGGTCGCGATGCGCTCGGCGCTCACGAGACGCGGCACGCTGGTGCTTGTGGGATTGCTGGCTGCGGCGCCGCAACCCGCCCCCGAGGCGTTCGTTGTTCGGAACGTGATCTACGAGGCGCGTATCGACTACGGGTCAGGCCGGCTGATCGCGGCTATGACCCTCGACCTGGAGAACCGGACGCCCAAGCCCGCAACCAAGGTCTCGTTCATTCTCCATCGGTTGATGGAGGCGTCGCAGGTGCGCGACAGCGCGGGCGCGGCACTCCCCTTCTCCCAGGACGTCGTGCGGTTCGAGGACGACCCGATCCGACAGGTCACGCAGATTGTCGTGCGGCTGCCGCAACCCGTCGGGCCGGGCGCGCACACGACCGTGCGCATCGACTATGCCGGCTATCTCACGCCCTACACGGAAATCGGCTGGCTGTACGTCAAGGACCACATCGATACGGCCTTCACAATCATTCGCTCGGATGCGCTGGCTTTCCCGATCGTGGGAGGGCGTAACGAGGCCGTGAATCGCCGACTGCCCAACGAACCGTTCGCGTACGACGCGTCGGTGCGCGTGCCGGCCAGATATCTGGTTGCCACGGGCGGAACGGTAATGCGCACCCCCCACGACGATGGAACGGTGACCTGGCGGTACCGCTCCGGACGCCCAAGCCCGTTCCTCGACCTCTCGCTCGCGCCGTTCGACACCGTCACGGCGGGCGGCGTGCGGTTCTTCTACTTCCCGGCGGACAGCACCGGCGCCCGATTCCTGGCGCACGGCGCGGAAGGCGCAATGCGCACGTTGTCACAATGGTTCGGCCCGCTCCACGCTGAGGCGAAACTGACGATCAATGAGATCCCGGATGGTTGGGGGTCGCAGAGCGATCTCGTCGGTGGGATCATCCAGTCGGCCGCTGCGTTCCGTGATACGACTCGCATCAACGAGCTCTACCACGAGTTGACGCACCTCTGGAACACCCCCGACCTCGACGTGCCTTCCCCGCGCTGGAATGAGGGACTCGCCTCGTTTCTCGAGGACCTGATGAAGGAGCGTCTCAACGGCTGGACGGGCCGGGGGGCGTACGAGACGAGGTTGCTCGCCTGGCTCAACGACCAGATGGCGAAGGATTCGACCCTTCGCAGCGTGCCGTTCATCGACTATGGTAACCGCCAGGCGACCGGCTGGTCGTATACGGTGGGGAATTTCCTGTTCAGCACGCTGTACGACCTCGTCGGCGCGGAGGAGTTCAACCGGATCGTGGGCGGGTATTTCCGGAAGTATCCGAACGGCGGCACGACGCGGGGCCTCGTGACGTTCGCCAAACAGACGGCCTCAACGGATCTCTCGGCCTTCTTCGACGACTGGATGTTCACGCCCCGGTGGACGAGTCTCGTCGCGACGGCGGCGTCGGTTGCGGACCTGGCAGCGCACTACCGTCGGCCCAGGACGGGCCCGTCCTGACGGTGCCACGAGGTCCGGTGTGGCGGAGCGGGCGCGCTGAGCGGCGTGAAAGTATTGGTCCTGGCCCTCCAAAGCAGAGGCTCTCACACGGGCGAACCCCCTGTGGACTTCCGCAGAGTGACCTGGCGGCGCCGAACACCGGCGTTACAACTCCATTGAACCATGCCCTGGCACTCGGGCACACCAGGTCCATCATCATAGCGGCGAGAACGAAGGGTCCAAGCAGGATCAGTGCGAGCGGAACGATTACGGCGCCGAGCCCGTCATCATAGCCCAAGCCGGTTCACCGCCAGCGCGATCCACAGAACGCCTCCGAGTCCACCGAGCCAGAAACCGGATGGTTCTTGGCAATCCAACGCACCGGGCACGCTCCTCGTTGGCGAACGGAGACGGCGTCGCTCCTGAGGTTCTATTGGTAACCCGCCAGAGAGTAATGGTCCCGCCCGTCGCAAAGCAAAGCTCTCACACGGGCGAACCCCATGTGAGAGCTTGGTTTAGATCGATCGGGACGGCGGGATTCGAACCCGCGACCCCCTGAACCCCATTCAGGTGCGCTACCGGGCTGCGCCACGTCCCGTCTGTACCACATCCACCCGACCGCGGGCCCGATCGTCCTCCCACGCCGGGCCGGAAGTGTAGCCCCGGACCCCCGCCTATGGAATCCCCGCCGAGTCCCGTCACCCTTTCGCGCGAATTGGGTTAGCCGGACCCATCCCCCGCGCGGCCACCTTGGGTGAATGCTCCCTTGCCTCCACCCTCCGGCCGAGCGTAGCGTATTGGCATGGTTCCCAGCGCCCGATCCTGGACCCGCGACGAGGTACTCGCCCTCCCCGAGGACGGCAACCGTTACGAGCTCATCGACGGCGAGCTCCTGGTGACGCCCAGCCCCCGGATGGTCCATCAGCTGGCCGTCCAGGCCCTCTTCGAACGCATCGCCCCCTGGGTCCGCGCCAACCGGATCGGGACCACCTGTCTCTCGCCCGCCGACCTCGACCTCCAGAGCGGCCAGCTCTCACAGCCCGATCTCTTCGTAGTCGGCCTGGTCGGTGGCCGCGAAGCTCGGGAGTGGTCCGACTGCCCGATCCCGCTCCTCGTCGCCGAGGTGGTCTCCCCCACCACCGCCCGGTTCGACCGGATCGTCAAGCGGCGCCGGTACCAGCGCTCCGGTGTCCCGCTCTACTGGATCGTCGATCTGGACGCCCGGATGGTGGAGGCGTGGACGCCCGCGGCGGTGAGTCCCACCATCGCCGACCGGCTGCTCGAGTGGCGCCCCGACCCCGCCGGACCACTGCTCGTCATCGACCTCGCCGCCCTCTTCGACCTGGTGCTCGGGTCGGCCTGACCCGGACGCTGGGCCGAGCGACATGGCCCGCCCCGGGCCCGAGGTCCTGGGGAGAACTGGCTGACCTCGCTTTTCGGGTTCAGATTCGCCCCATGCCCAACCGCTCTCCGATCGGCGACGCCCTCGTCGCCCTGGTGCTCCTCGCCGGATTCCTCGCCTACGCGTCCCAGGGGCCGCCCCACCCCGTCCCGGCCACCGCCCCCGACTCGGTCTTCTCCGCCGAGCGGGCCATGGTCCACGTCCGGGCGATGGCCCAGCGTCCCCATCCGCCCGGATCCGCCGACCACGAGCGGGTCCGCGACTACGTCGTGAGCCGTCTCCGCGAGGCCGGGCTCGAGCCCGAGATCCAGCGGACCACGGCGGTGGGCACCCGGTTCCCGGAGGCGGGCCGGATCGAGAACGTGGTCGCCCGGCTGCCGGGCCGGACCCCGGGCGGGCGCGCCATCATGCTGGTGGCCCACTACGACGGCGTGGGCGCCGCTCCCGCCGCGGGCGACGACGGCTCCGGATCGGCGGTGCTGCTGGAGTGCCTCCGCGCCCTCCGGGCCGGCGCGCCGCTCGACCACGACGTGATCTTCCTCTTCACCGACGGCGAGGAAGCGGGCCTGCTCGGCGCCGCCGCCTTCGTGACCGAGCATCCCTGGGCCAAGGACGTCGCGCTGACCCTCAACTTCGAGGCCCGGGGCACCGGCGGCACCGCCACGATGTTCCAGACCGGCCCCGACAATCTCGACCAGCTCCGGATCCTCCGGCGCCAGCGGGACGCCGCGGCCAGCTCCGTGGCGGTGACCGTCTACCAGTTCCTCCCCAACGACACCGATCTCTCCGAGCTCTTCCGGCTCGATACCCCGGCCCTCAACTTCGCCTTCGCCGACGGGGTCGAGCGGTACCACACCTCCGAGGACGACGTCGCCCATCTCGATCCGGGGTCGATCCAGCAGGAAGGCGGGGCGGCGCTCGGCGTGGTTCGCGCCGCCGGGCGGGGCGAGCTCCCGCGGCCCACCACCGGCAACGCGATCTTCTTCAACCTCCCCTGGGTCGGGCTGGTGGTATATCCCGAAGCCTGGGCCCGGCCGATCGCCACCCTGGCGGTGATCCTGGTCGTGATCGCGCTGGTGGCGGTCGGCCGCCGGGAACGCCGCTGGCTCCTCGGACCGGTGCTGGGCGTCGTGGCGCTGGCGATCACGACCGCCGCGGCCGGAGCGCTCGCCTGGCGTCTCGGACGATCGCTGCCGGACGGGATTTCCGCGCCGGGGGTCCGAGGCGCCTACGCGATCGGCCTCGTGCTCTCGGGCGTCGGCCTGGCGATGCTGGCCTGGGCGGTGATCCGGCGCTGGGTGTCGGGCGCCGCGACCGGTCTCGGCCCGCTCCTCCTCTGGACCGCCCTGGCGACCGCGGCGAGCTGGAAGCTGCCCGGGCTCTCGTTCGTCGCGGTGTGGCCGGTGATCGCCGCGGCGCTGGCCGCCGTAGCCGCGGCTCGGCCCCGGCCGCACCCGGCGGCGGCTCGCGCTTCGCTGGCTTCCGGTCGTGGCGATCGGCCTCCTGGTGGTGCCCCTGGCCTATGGCATGGGCCTCGTCGCCCTCGGCGTCGGCGGCCCCGGCGGGATCGCGGTCGCGGCCCTCACCCCGCTCTCGGTCTGGCTGGTGGCGCCGGTGCTGGAACGGGTCGCCGCGGACCACCCCTGGCGCCGGGCGGTCGGTCGCGCTCGCCGCCGGTGTCATGCTGCTCGCCGGAGGCTGGATCGCGGGCCGCCGGACCCCCTTCCCGGTCCGGTCGTTTCTCGCCTACGCAACAGGACGCGGACTCGCTCGGCGCCTATCTCGTCACCGCCGACGGGTTTGCCAAACCCGGCAGCTGGAACCGGTCGGCGCTCGGGCCCGATGCCCGCCGGGTCACGGCGGACGGGCCGGACTCCGCCGGGGCCGACGGCTCGCTGGCTCACCAGCCTCGGCGGAGGCCGGTTCCCCGTGCTGGCGGCCCCGGCGCCCCGGGTGGCCATCGCCCCGCCGGAGGTGACCGTCGCGAGCGACTCGACCACCGCCGATCGGCGGCGGGTGCGCCTGACGATCACCGCGGCCCCCGGGACCACGATGCTCTCCCTCCGGGTGTCGGGCGTGCCGGTCCTGGCGTCGCGGCTCGACGGGCGGGCCGTGGACACGACCCGCTACCGGTTCCACCCGTCGCCCTGGCAGGTCAGCTACTGGGCCCCTCCGGCCGATTCCGGCTTCTCCCTCGAGCTCGAGCTCCCGACCGGGGGCGAGCCGGTCCTCGACCTGATGGCCCAGTCGGCCGGGCTGCCGCCGCTGCCGGGGGTGACCATCCCGCCGCGGCCGGCCGGCGTCCTGCCCAGCCAGACCGGCGACGTCACCATCGTCCATCGCCGGGTTACACTCGGCCCGGGTGCGGGCTGAGCACCGGACGCCCGGCGAGGATTCGAGGCCGTGAGCGAGCGACCCGCGTCGGTGGTGATCGTCGGCGCCGGCATCGTCGGCGCCTCCGTCGCGTACCATCTCGCCGTCCGGGGTTGCCGCGACGTCCTGCTGCTCGAGCGGGCGGACGCGCCGGTCACCGGGAGCACGGCCCGCTCGGCGGCAGGGGTGCGCCACCAATTCGGCACCGCCGTCAACATCCGGCTCTCCCAGTACAGCATCGAGCGGCTCGGTCGCTTCGCCGAGGAAGTGGGGGCCGACTCGGGTCTCCGCCAGGTCGGCTACCTCCTGCTGGTCGACGACCCGGCCACCTGGGCCGCCTCCCAGCGCAACGTGGCCCTGCAGAACTCGCTGGGTGTGCCCACCAGGCTCCTCGCGCCCGAGGACGTGCCGGGCATCGTGCCCGGCACCCAAATCGACGACCTCGTCGGGGCGACGTTCTGCGCTCAGGACGGCTACTGCGACCCCCATGGCGTGGCGATGGGATACCTGACCCGGGCCCGCGAGCTGGGGGTCCGGCTCGAGTGCGGTGCGCCGGTCACCGGCATTCGGCTCGCGGCGGACGGGACCTTCTCCGTCGAGACCCCCGCCGGCCGGATTGCCTGCGAGACCCTGGTGAACGCGGCCGGCGCCTGGGCCGGCCAGGTGGCCCGGCTCGCCGGACTGGAGAACCCGGTCCTGCCCTACCGCCGCTGTATCTACTTCACCGAGCCGTTCGCGCCGATTCCCCGGGACATTCCGCTCACCATCGACGTGGGGAGCGGCTTCTACCTCCGCAAAGAGCACGACAACGTCCTCTTCGGCCTCTCGAACCTGGCCGAGCCGTCGAGCGAGCGCCTGGACGTGGACTGGGAGTGGCTGGAGCGGGTGCTCGAGGCCGGCATCCGGCGGTTCCCCACCCTGGAGGACGCCGGACTCGCGATGAAGAGCTGCTGGGCCGGGCTCTACGAGATCACCCCGGACCACCTCCCCATTCTCGGACGCCACCCGGACCGGCCCACCTGGGTGGACGCCAACGGGTTCAGCGGGCACGGCGTGCTGCACTCGCCGGCCACCGGGATGCTGATGGCGGAGGAGATCCTCGACGGGCGGGCCCACACCATCGACGTCGATTCCCTGCGGCTCACCCGCTTTCGCGAGGGCGCCCTGGCCCACGAGCCCAACATCTTCTAGGCTGCACCCGGCATGCCGCCGCGAGCGCGGCGGCGCGCCCCTGGCCCGCACGAAAATGGTTAGCTGGCCGGGGCTGAGCCCCGGTATCGTGATCGGCGTCGGGCGGCACCGTATCTCGGTAGTTGGTCTACTTGACCAAATGCTATGATCTTCATAGTTTGGTCTCTCAGACCAACTCGGAGCGCGCCGTGGACGACACCTATAATCTCTACCAGGCCAAGACCCACCTGTCCGACCTGGTGGATCGGGCCGCCGCCGGGGAGGAAATCGTGATCGCCAAGGCAGGTAAGCCACTCGCGCGCCTGGTGCCGCTGGCCGGAGTCGAGCACGGGAGGACCCCGGGCGGCTGGGAAGGCCTGGTCTGGATCGCCGAGGACTTCGACGGGCCCCTCCCCGCCGGGGTGCTGTCCGAGTTCACCGACGGCGAGCCGGCCGGCGGCGAGCAGGAGCCGACCGACTCGTGAAGCTCCTGCTCGACACCCAGGTCTTCCTCTGGTGGCGGAGCGACCCCCGCCGCATCGATCGCGCGGCCGAACGCGCCATCTCCCGGGCCACGCTCGTCTACGTGAGCGCGGCCTCGGCCTGGGAAGCCTCGATCAAGGTGCGGTTAGGCAAGCTCCGCTTCCCCGGCTCCTTCGCCGCCGCCGTGGAGCAGAGCGAGTTCACCCCGCTCGCGGTCGGCATGGCGCACGCCGAAGCGGTCCGCGATCTGCCTGCCCATCACGCCGACCCGTTCGACCGGATGCTCGTCGCCCAGGCGCAGGTGGAAGGGCTGACGCTCGTCACCGCCGACCGGCAGCTCGAGCCCTACCGGGTCCCGGTCGTCTGGACCTGATCCGTCGGCGCCTCAACCGATCGACTCCCGCTCGCACCTCTGACCCGCTCCCGCTCCAGCTTCCGCCGCCGGAGCTCGTCCGCGATCAGGCTCGGCATCGCGCAGTGGGGGCAGTCGTTCGGCAGCGCGGCCGGCTCGAACGCGTCCACCCCGTGCTCGAGACGAATGTCGGCGATCTTCCCCGCCATCTCGACGAACCACTCGGGCCGCGGCGCCCGGAACTGGTCGTAGCGGGTGCCCGGCACCGGGCTCCAGATGAGCGGGATGGTGGCGATCCCGCGGGAGGAGAGCCACTCCACCCCTTCGAGGATGCTTTCCGGCGGCTCCATGAACCCGGTCACCAGGTGGGTGCTCACCCGTCCGGGCCCGTAGACCTCGGCTGCCATTTCCAGCGCCCGGAGCCAATGGGCCCGCCCCTGGACGCCGGCCTTCCCGGGGCAGAAGTACCCGAAGAGCACCGGGTCCCAGACCTCGAGGTTGTAGGCGACGGAATGAACGCCCGCCGCCTTGTGGGCCTCGATGCTCTTGAGGTCCTCGTCCTCCGGCGCGGTGCGGATCACGTTGACCGGGATGTCGTGCCGGCCGAGCGCCTCCTGCATCGCCCCGATCACGGTGAGCACCGTCTCGTCCTCCCGGTCCACCTCCTGGCCCGCGGCGTTGACCCGCCGGTTCAGGTAGCCGCCGGTCAGGAGGATGTGCCGCACCGTTCCCTCGGCGAACGCCGCTCGGGTGGTCGCGACGATCTGCTCCCGGGTCCGCTTGGAGACCTGGAGGTCGTCCTTGGTCCACTGCATGTTGGGCACGATGTTGCAGAACCGGCACCCCTGGTCGTGGCTCCAGTACATGCAGAAGGGCGCGTAGTTGAGGACCAGGCAGTCCTGCCCTCGCTTGGGCGCCACCCGTCGCATGATGACCCCGGGCGACGCCTCGAGCGAGTAGTAGCGGGGCCGGGGAAGATGCCGGCACTCCATCACGAAGGCGCCGTCTCGCTTCAGTACCATCGTCCCGTCCTCGACGGTGCAGAGCCAGCGCGAGTCCCGATTCTCCCGCACCTGGACGATGGTGTCCATCGGCAGGAGGATCTCCTCGGGCAGGTAGTACTCGTGCTCGCCCTGGTTCCAGTCGAAGAGCCAGCGGGACTGCTCCCGGTACGCCGTGGCGACGCCCGTCAGCACGGAGGGGTCGAGCCGAACGCCGTCCGCCAGCAGACAGGCCTTGACGAAGATCTCCTGCTCGAGTCCCGCCGGCGTGGCCTCGATCGCCGGGGTCGCCAGGGGAGCGTCCGGCGTGGGCGAGCCGTACGTGTCGGCGTACCAGCGCTCCCACCGGGCATCGAGGTCGTGAAAGAGGCCGGCGGCGCTGGGGCGGGTGACCGGTGCGAGGGTCATCTTCCCTCCTCGGATGGGCCTTCGGGACGGCGGGAATGGACCTACTGCGTGGATTGATCGAGAAGTTGGCGAGGGCTCTTGAAGGGGACGTGAAGCCAGTGCGAAGGCCGCTCCAGGCTGGGAATCCTCGGACTGGACGGATCGACCCGAAGAAGGATGCAGTGCCGTGACGCGGCCCGACTCGCTCGCCATTTCGCGGTTTCTCGGGTAGCATCTGACATCGATCGGGACGGCGGGATGCCAACGCCAGCCGCCCCACTGCCATCGCTGCTGACGGCCCGACCGATTCTCCTGGCGCGGGCCCGACTCCTTGCGCCCCCTGACGGAGCCGCCATGGAAATCCCTCTTACCCCGATGGAGTTCGCCCGCCGCGCCCGCCGGCTCTACGGGCAGCGAGAAGCGGTGGTCGACGGCGATCTCCGACTCACCTACGAACAATTCTTCGACCGCTCGGACCGCTGGTCGGCCGCGCTCCAGCGGCTCGGGGTGAAGCCGAAAGACCGGGTCGCCTACATCGCCCCGAACACCCACGCCCAGCTGGAGTCGTTCTACGCCGTGCCGCAGATCGGCGCGGTCCTGGTCCCGATCAATTACCGGCTCACCGCCGACGACTTCGCCTACATCATCGCCCACTCGGGGTGCAGCGTGGTCTGCGCCCACCGCGACTACCTCGGGATGATCGAGGAGATCCGGAACCGGATCCCCACGGTCGAGCACTACGTCGCGCTGGAGGGCGCCCGGGACGGCTGGATCGACTACGAGAAGACCCTGGCCGAGACCCCGCCGGCCTTCGAGCGGCCCCCGATCGACGAGAACGATCTGATCACCATCAACTACACCAGCGGCACCACCTCGCGCCCCAAGGGCGTGATGATCACCCACCGGAACGCCTACCTCAACGCGGTCGGCACGCTGATCCATCACCACATGAGCGTCCGGGACCGGTATCTCTGGACCCTGCCGATGTTCCACGCGAACGGCTGGACCTTCGTGTGGATCGTGACCGCGGTGGGCGGGACCCACGTCTGCCTTCGGAAGGTCGACCCGGCCGCGGTGTACGACCTGGTCGCGCGGGAAGGGATCACTACGCTCTGCGCCGCGCCGACCGTGCTGATCGGGCTGGCCCACGCCCCCGACGAGGTCCGGAAACGGGCCCGGCCCGGGGTCCAGGTGTTCACCGCCGGCGCCCCACCGGCCGCCGCGACGATCGAGCGGATCGAGGGCGAGCTGGGCTGGACCGTGACCCAGGTCTACGGGATGACGGAGACGGCGCCGTTCATCACCATCTGCGAGCCGCTGCCGGAGCACGACGCGCTCTCCCTCCGGGACCGGGCCGACCTCAAGGCCCGTCAGGGGGTGGAGCTGGTGACCTCGGGCGAGCTCTTGGTGGTGGACGAGTCGGGGAACGAGGTGGCCCACGACGGGGCGACGTTAGGCGAGATCGTGGTCCGCGGCAACGTGGTGATGCTGGGTTACTACGAGGACCCGGACGCCACCGAGCGCGCCCTGCTGGGCGGCTGGATGCACACCGGCGACGCCGCCGTGGTCCATCCCGACGGCTACGCGGAGATCCGCGACCGGCTCAAGGACGTGATCATCAGCGGGGGCGAGAACATCTCGTCGGTCGAGGTGGAGGGGATCCTGCTCCGCCACCCGGCGGTCGCAGGAAGTGGCGGTGGTGGGCCTGCCGCACGAGCAGTGGGGCGAGGCGCCGCACGCCTTCGTGGTGCTCCGGGCCGGTGCCGAGGCGACCGACGAGGGGCTCCGGGAGTACGCCCGGGCCAACATGGCGCGCTTCAAGGTGCCGAAGAGCTTCACCATGGTGCCGGAGCTGCCGAAGACCGCGACCGGCAAGGTGCAGAAGTACGTGCTCCGGGGAGGGCGGTCGGCGATCAGCCGGCAGTAGGCCCTCCCCGACCCGGCTCCGCCGGCCCGGATTCCCGGCGCCGGTCGAAGCTCACCCCGGGAAGTAGGACGGTAGCCTCAGGCTCCGCATGGTATGGAGACCGGGTCTGGCCTCCAGCACGGCGGGCATCGTGTTGACGGTGATCGAGGCGGTGGCAATGTCACCGTGCACCCCGCCCGCGATCTTGGAGTGGAGCATGGGTGAGCCGACGACCTTGACGGCGTCGTACGACTCCGGCGGCGCCGAGTACGCCTCCATGTGGAGGGTGAGGATCGGCTCGCCGTCGCGGTAGCCCACGCCGTCCTGGATGATGCCGCAGACCTAGACCCGGCTCCACCGTCAGGAACTCGCTCGACGTTCGGGCCTCCGCGATCTTCGGCGGATCTCGTCCGTGATCCGCTCGAGCTTCCAGCCCATCGCGTCGGCGATCATCGCGATCGACTCGGTCAAGCCCGACGTGCCGGACGCTGCGGGCGTCGCGACCCTCGCCTGGAACTGTCTCGGTCGTCAGGCCGGCGCCGATCTTCTGCTGGAACGGCAGCCGCCGGCTGCTCGCGTCCTGGACCCGGTCGACGTGGATCGCACTCCACTCGCTCGCAGACCGCCGTGAGCGCGATCGGCAGGGCGTCCATCGTGAAGCCTGGGTTCACGCCCGGTGCCCACCACCGCGACCTTGGCGGCCTTGGCCACGGCGTCGATCCGCTCGCGCGTGCCGCCGGTTGGAGTACCAGGGATAGGCCAGCTCCTCGGTGGTCGAGACCATCGGCGTCCTTCGCCTTGAAGCTGCCTCGAGCTGCCGCACCACGGTCCCTAGCGACGAGCTCGTGCAGAGGGCCACCACGTCGGGCTTCGTCTTCCCGATCGTCTTCGCGGTGCTGTCGTCGCCCACCTTGACGCGGAGCCGGCTTGCCCAGGTCGGCGACGTCGCCGAGGTCCCGTCCGGCCTTGCCGGGATCGATGTCCACGCCCTCACCACCTTGAAGCCGCGCGGTTGGCGACCTGCCGCAGCCCGCCACCCCGATTGGTCCCAGCCCGAAGTGCAGCACGCGAATGGCCACTGGTTGCTCTCCGGGTATCGGGGGCGACCCCCGTGAACGCGGCTGGGAGGCTTGACCGCCCAGCGGCGCGACGCATCGGTATCGCGCGAAACTAGAGGACGATCGGCTCACGCGCCAGCGGCACGCTCGGCCGCAGTAGGTGGGTCTCCGGGCTGGGGCAATTGTGACTTTCAAAGTCACAATTGCGGATCGATACGAACTGCCCAGCAACCCCAGCTTGCGCCCGCCAGTCCACTTGGCGTTCGTTAGACGCGAAACCGGGCGCGTTCCCTACTCCCTAATCCCTAGTCCCATGGCCATCACGAGACGCGACCTCCTGCAGGCGACCGGCTTCGCGGCCCTCGCCTTCCCCGCCGGCCGACTCCTGCCCCGCCGGGCGATCCGAGCCCCGCTCCGGATCCTGTTCATCGGCGGCACCGGCTTCATCGGTCCCCACATGGTGCGTCTGGCCCAAGCCCGCGGGCACCAGGTCACCCTCTTCAACCGGGGTCGTACCAACCCCGGCCTCTTCCCCAACGTCGAGAAGCTGGTCGGCGACCGGGACGGAGGGCTCGGCGTGCTCAAGGGCCGGAAATGGGACGCGGTGATCGACACCTCGGGCTACATCCCCCGGGTGGTGAAGGACTCGGTCGACCTGCTGGCCGGTGAGGTCCACCGCTACGTCTTCATCTCGAGCGGCGACGCCTACGCCAGCTTCTCCCAGGTGGGGCTCGACGAGAACGCGCCGCTCGACGTGCTCGACGATCCGACCTCGGAAGACGCCTCCAAGCACTACGGCGCCTTCAAGGCCATCTGCGAGCAGACGGTGCGCACCACCTACGCCGGCCGGCACACCATTCTCCGGCCGGGCTGGATCATCGGCGCCGGCGACTACAACGACATCTCGTCGTACTGGCCGATGCGGATCGACCGGGGCGGCGAGGTGCTGGCGCCCGGCACCCCGGACGATCCCACCCAGTACATCGACCCCGAGGACCTCGGCCGGTTCGTGATCAAGTCGATCGAGGAGGACATCAACGGGACCTTCAACATCATGGGCCCCGCGAGTCCAATGGGCTGGGGCGAGTTCCTCTACGGGATCCGGGCGGTGACGAGCTCGCCGGTCAAGTTCACCTGGGTGGACGCCGACTGGCTGGCCGAGCAGAAGGTGCTGCCCTGGACCGACCTCCCGATCTGGTGGCCGCCGCGCGACGACTACCAGCAGCCGCCGATGTTCGAGCCGGGTGGCAAGGGCTTCGCCCAGATGAGCGCCGCGAAGGCGATCGCGGCGGGGCTCACCTTCCGGCCGCTGGCCGACACGGCGCGCGACATCATCGCCGAGTACAAGTCGCGTCCGCCCAAGGCGCCCAACTCCCGGCGGCTCCGGTTCGGGTTGGCGCCCGAGAAAGAGGCCGAGCTGCTGGCCGCCTGGCACCGGAAGATCGGGAAATAGCGCGACGGAGCCCGCCACACGAGACCAGTCGGGTGGGGACAAATGTGATTTCCAAAGTCACGTTTCGGGGCGCCTATTATCTTGAGACTACTGAAGCACGATCGAGGCGCCTCGATCGCCTCTGACGCTACCGGCATCCTTCACGGAACCCGCACCCATGACCCACCGCCAGGGCCGCCCTGGCCGCCCGCTCCGCTGGGCGGCGATCCTCACTTGGGGCGCCGCCGCCTGTGCGCCCGCGCCGACCCCGTCGGCGTCGCTCGTCGGCGATTGGGACGCCTACTTCGCGCGAGGCAGCGCCCCCCAAACCGGCTTCGAGGGCTGGCGGCGGATGGGCTTCGCTCATTTCGAGCCCGGCGACTCGGGCGCCCTGGGCGCCATCCGCCGCCGCACCGGCGAGCCGATCGTCACCGTCTCCCGAGTTGCGACCCAGGGTGACTCGGTTCGCCTGGGAGGCCCAGGCGACCAGGGCGTGGCTGCCGCCTGGCACGGCGACACCCTGGTCGGCGTCCTGCTCGAGGCCGGCCGGCCGGCCGGCCGCCGAGTCCGCCTGGTCCGGCGCGCCACACCGTTCCAGGTGGAGCAGGCGACCAGCCCCTGGCCGGGCCCGGTCTCCGACTCGGCGTTCGCCGTGACCGAGGACACCGCCGTGTTCATGACCACCCGGGACGGCGCCCGGCTGGTGAGCTACGTTGCCCGGCCGGTCGGGCCGGGACCCTTCGGGGTGGTGATGCTCAGGACCCCGTATGTCCGCCTGACCCGGCCCGCCGGCCGGTACTGGGCCTCACGCGGTTACCTCTACGTGGCCCAGCACGTCCGGGGCCGAGACCGCTCCGACGGGGCCACCCACGACTTCGGCGACTACGATCACGACGTCACCGACGGCTACGACGCCGTGGAATGGGCGGCTCGGCTCCCGGGCGCCAACGGCAAGGTCGGACTGATCGGGCATTCGGACGAAGGCCGGCTGGCCTGGTACGCGGCGGTGAGCGCCCCGCCCCACCTGGCCGCGATCGCTCCGTCGGCCGCGACCGGCGACCCCTGGCGGATCGTGCCCTACGAGGACATGGTCTTCTCGCCGATCGACGTGGCCTGGGCCTGCCTGATGCGGAGCCGGACCCTCGAGGACATCGACGACCTGGCCATCGGACCGGCGCTCATGCACCTCCCGCTCTCCGACCTGCCCCAGACGCTCGGCTGCGGCGACGTGGGCCTCTGGGACCGCTGGATCGCGCACCCCAACCTCGACGCCTACTGGCGGGCCCACGCGGTCACGACCTTCATCGCGAAGGTCAAAGCCCCGGTCCTCCAGATCTCGGGTTGGTACGACGACTCCCGCGGCCCGATCGACTACACCGCCGCCCTGAGCCGGGTACCCGGCCACCCACCGATCCGCCTGGTGATGGGACCCGGCGCCCACCGCGGGGTCGACTACGTCGCGGGCGACTTCGGACCCGAGGCCCGGGTCGACACCCGGAAGCTCCAGCTCCGCTGGTTCGACCACTATCTCCTGGGGAAGGACAACGGCGTGGACCGGGAGCCGCCGTTCGACTTCTTCATCATGGGCGACAACGCCTGGCGCAAGGAAGACGCCTGGCCCCTGGCCCGCGCCCGTCCGACCCGCTGGTTCCTGGCCTCGGACGGCGGCGCCAACGGCAGCGCGGGGAATGGCCGGCTCGACAGCCTCCCACCGGCCGGCGCCCCGGCCGACACCTTCACCTACGATCCGGCCGACCCGACCCCCTATTTGATCGACTCGAGGGAGCTCGAGACCTCGCTCAACGAGGACTTCTCCGGGGTCGAGGCGTCCCGTCGCGACCTCCTGGTGTTCACCTCGGCGCCGCTCACCCGGCCGATCGAGGTGACCGGCCCGATGCGGGCCACCCTCTGGGCCGCGACCGACGCCCGCGACACCGACTGGTACGTGATGCTGCTGGACGTGTTTCCCGACGGGCGCGCCGAGCGGGTGCAGGACGGGGTGGCGCGAGCGCGATTCCGGCATGGGGGCGACCGGCCCCTGCTCCTCACCCCCGGCTCGGTGGAGGCAGTACGACATCGATCTCTGGTTCACGTCGAAGGTGTTTCCGACGGGCCATCGGCTTCGGGTCGCGGTGTCGTCGGCGCTCTTCCCGAAGTACGACCGCAACCTCAACACCGGCGGGAACAACGAGCGCGACAGCACCTTCGTGGTGGCGCACCAGCGGGTCGTGCACGACGCCGAGCATCCGTCGTCGGTCACGCTGCCGGTGATCCCGCGTTAGGCGCGGGGAGTCAGTAACCGCGCGCCTTGTCGACCACCGAGAGCAGCCGGTCGCCGGCCGCGAAGCGGCGCAGGTTCTCCTCGAAGAGCTGCCAGAGCCGCTCCTGTTGCCCGTCGGAATCGCCGCCGCTGTGCGGGGTGATGATCACGTTCGGCAGGCCCCAGAGGGGATGGTCGGCGGGCAAGGGCTCGGGATCGGTGACGTCGAGGCCGGCGCCGCCCAGCCGGTGGCTTTGGAGGGCCCGGACCAGGGCGTCCGTCACGACGGTCCCCCCTCGCCCGATGTTCACGAAGTAGGCCCCCGGCTTCATCGCATCGAACAGCTGCTGGTCGAACACCCCCGCCGTCGCCGAGGTGAGCGGCAGGCAGTCGACGACCACGTCGGCCTCCGCGGCCAGCTTGGGCAGCTCGTCGGAGAGACCGACGTAGTCCACGAAGGGCGGTCCGGAGCGTCCCGAGTTCCGGGTGGCGACGACCCGCATCCCGAGTCCCTTGCCGATTCGGGCCACCTCGGTGCCGATCCCGCCCAATCCAGCCACCAGCAGGGTCTTGCCGTGGAGCTCCACCATCTTGGTCGCACTCCCGGAGCGATCCGCGGCGCCCGATTGCCCTTCGTAGTCCCAACGGTGGGCCCGCTGGAGCTCCAGAGCCTGGGGCAGGCGCCGAGCCAACGCCAGTGCCATCGCCATCACGTGCTCGCCGCCGCCCTCCGCGTAGATCCGCTGGGCGTTGGTGAGCACCACGTCGCCTTCTTTCATCCCGGGAAGGGCGAGATACCCTCCGATGCCCGCGGAAGGAGCCTGGACCCACCGGAGCTTCTTGGCGCGCTCCCAGGCCGTGCGGTCCACCCAGCCCAAGGCCGCATCGGCATCCACGATCTCGGCTCGGAAGGCCGAATCGGTCGCCGTCACCACCACCCGCACTCCCGGCGCCACCCGAGCGATCTCGGCCGTCCGTCCCGGCCAGAGGTCCTGAACCACGACCTTGGCGGGCGGGGTCCAGCCGGGACGATCGGCCAGGCGTTCGGCTCCCTCCGGCAGGCCGAGGACCGTCGATGTCTTCGCTGAATCGCTCGAGGCCGCGCGAGCCGGTTCCGAGTGGCCGGCCCGGCTCCCGACCTCGAACGCGATCAGGACGGCGGCGACGAGCCCCAGGATCTCGAGGAGAATGGACCAGCCAGCACGACGGGAGGGTCGGTCGGTCATGGCAGCGCCGGGTTTGAGGAAGGAGAGGACGGGCCGCCAGCAGGATGCCCGATCCCTCCGGAAAGTACCCCCCGCGCTCCGAATCCGAAAACGGGCCCGGGCGGCCCGGGTGGGCCGGCTCAGCGGGCCCGGGGTGGGCCGGCTCAGCGGGCCCGGGGTGGGCCGGCTCAGCGGGCTCGGGGAGCTCGAGCGGGAGTTCCACGCCGCCGGGCCCCGGCCGCCGGCGTCACCAGCTTCCAGAACTGCGCCTCGCCGATGACGGTGATCTTGTGGCCCCGGGCGGCCTGCCGGCGGATCTCCATCAGCTTGAGCCCCGCGGCCTCGCCCGCCGCCTGCTGGGCGTTGGGTCGGCCGCGGACCAGCACGTCGGTCGAGGGGCCGGGACTTCCTTGCACGATCGCGCCCGCCCGCTTGGCCAAGGCCGCGGCCTCACGGCGGGGCCGGCTCAGGAACCCCGTGAACGACACCCGCCGGCCCTTCAGACTGCGAACCCGACCCGAAGGCAGCGCCTTGGGAGGCCGCCGGAGCGCGGCGTGCTCGGCGTACTCCATCACCAGGCAGTACCGGCTCCGGGCCACGCCGGCCTCGACGAACCGGTCGAACACCTTGAGGGCCCGCGGGTGCCGGTCCAGGAGCTGGGCGAAGTAGGCCTCGCGGAGCCATCCGGTCATCCAATGGGAGACCTTGACGCAGACCCGCTCCGGGAGCGTGGCGCGCGGGCTCGGCGTGGCCAGGTAGATCTCGCCGAAGCCGCCTTTCCCAATGAGACGCACGAGGTGGTAGATGCGACCGGACTCGTTGCTGTACACGGAAGGGAGGGCGGGACCCGGCGCCGGGGCCGAGCTCGGCGAGGCGGTGGTGCGGCGGCGAGTGGGCATGGTCACCGATCCCGAGGGGGACGAGGTCAGCAGGTGGTGGTCTCGCTGGAGGTTCCGGGGGCCGACCCCTTCGGGGCGGCGGCCCAGCGTGCCGTTCCGGCAAATTAACGACCCACGCCCCTCCCGGTCACGGACGTGCCCCGCCGATCGACGCCGGCCGCGCGAGCGCTTCGTCGCTCCCCACCGGTGCTTCCCGCCCCGGAGCGGGGGAGGTAGCTTGCCCCAGTCCCCTCTTTATCCCCCAGCGCCTCCTCGAGCCCATGGCTGAGACGATGCTTCATTCCCACTCGCTGCTCCGCCGGAGCGCCCTGGCTCTCATCCTGTCGGCCGCCGTGGGCACGCCCGCTGCCGGCCAGTCAGCGTCCCAGCCGGTCGACCGGTTCGTCACCTTTCCCTTCCCCACCGAGCTGGTCACGGCAACCACCGGCCAGCGGATGGCCTGGGTGCTCGAGGACCACGGGGTCCGGAACGTGTGGGCGGCCGAAGGGCCGAGCTGGACGCCGCGGCAGCTGACCAGCTTTACGGAGGATGACGGCCAGGCGCTCACCCAGCTCGGCTTCACCGCCGACGGCCGGCAGCTGGTCTTCGTCCGGGGCGGCGACCACGGATCGAACTGGCCCTCGCCCGGCGGCATCGAGCCCAATCCCACCAGTGCGATCACTCGAGCTCGGGTCGAGATCTGGACGGTGCCCTGGACCGGTGGCGGCGGGCGGATGCTCGCCCCGGGCGACGAGCCCGCGCCGAATCCGGCCGGAGACCAGGTTGCCTACGTGAAGGACGGACAGGTCTGGACCGTGCCGCTCGCGGCCGGCGGGAAGGCGGAGCAGCTCTTCTTCGCCCGGGGACGGAACGGCGCCCTGACCTGGTCTCCCGACGGTAAGACGCTGGCCTTCGTCTCGAACCGATCGGGCTACAGCCTGCTCGGACTCTTTGCCTCGGGCGCGACCCGGATCCGCTGGCTCGCGCCGGCCACCGATCGGGTCAGCTCGCCGGTCTGGTCGCCCGATGGGCGGCGGATCGCGTACCTGAGCGAGCCCGGTCAGGGCGGGCCGCCCCAGACCCTGCTCGAGCGGCACCCGCGGCCCTGGTCGCTTCGGGTGGTCGACGCCGCGAGCGGCACCGCCAGCACCGTCTGGGACAGCCCGAACACGCTGCTGGGCTCCCGTCCCCGGACCCAAGGGGGCGCGAACCTGGCTTGGGCGGCGGGCGACCGGCTGGTCTTCCTCGCCAACCTCGACGACTGGCCCCATCTCTACTCGGTTCCGGTGGCCGGGGGCACGCCGCTGCTGCTCACCCCGGGCGACTTCATGGTCGAGTTCGTGACCATGTCGCCCGATCGCCGTTCCATCGTCTACAACGCGAACACCGGCCCCGACGGCGCGGACGACGACCGCCGTCATCTCTTCCGGGTGCCGGTCGACGCCGCCAGCCCGGTCCAGCTGACCCGGGGCACCGATCTCGAATGGTCGCCGGCCGTGACCGGTGACGGACAGACGGTGGCCCTCCTGACCAGCGGCCCGCGCCGCCCGCCGCTGCCGGCCGTGCTGCCCCAGGGCGGCGGGACCCCGAAGCTGCTCGGCGCCGACCGGCTCCCGGCCGATTTCCCGGCCGCCGACCTGGTGGTGCCCGAACGGGTGGTGATCTCGTCGATCGACGGCACCCCGATCCATCTCCAGGTCTTCAAGCCGGCGAAGGCGGGCGCCGAGAAGCGCCCCGCGATGATCTACGTGCACGGCGGCCCGCCGCGACAGATGCTGCTGGGTTTCCACTACTGGCACTACTACGCCTCGGACTACGCGGTAAACCAGTACCTGGCGAACCAGGGCTTCGTCGTGGTCTCGGTGAACTACCGGCTCGGGATCGGCTACGGCGATCACTTCATGAACCCGGCGCACGCCGGCGCGGCGGGGGCCTCCGAGTATCAGGACGTGCTGGCCGCGGCGCACTATCTCCGGGAGCGGCCCGACGTCGACGTGAGCCGGATCGGGATCTGGGGCGGCTCGTACGGCGGCTATCTCACCGCCATGGCCCTGGCCCGGAACTCCGACCTGTTCGCGGCCGGCGTCGACCTCCACGGGGTCCACGACCGGACCGCCGGGATCGGCCAACGCTTCGGCGAGCTCGCGCTCCAGCCCGAGAAGCCCGCCGATCTGGAGCAGGCCATCATGGTGATGTGGCAGTCGTCGCCGGTGGCCGACATGGCCACCTGGCGCTCGCCGGTCCTCCTGATCCATGGCGACGACGACCGGAACGTGCAGGTGAGCCAGACCGTCGATCTGGTGCAGCGGCTCCGGGCCCAGGGCGTCCGGTACGAGGAGCTGCTGATTCCGGACGAAATCCACGACTTCCTGCGGTACGCCACCTGGGTCAAGGTGAGCCGGGCCACGACGGAGTTTCTGGGCCGTGAGCTGGGGACCCCCCGGCGATGATCCGGCCCGGAGCCGCGCGACCCCCGACCGGCACCTTGCGCGCGGCCCTGCTCGCCGCGCTGACGCTCGCCCTGGGCGCGGGGGCCGCGCCGGCCCAGACCCCCGCCCCGACGCCCTTCCGCGCCGGGACGGACACCCTGGTCTATTACGAGATCGGCCCGCACCGCGGGACACCGCTGGTGCTGCTCTCCGGCGGTCCGGGTTACGACTCGGAGTATTTCTGGTTCGGTCCGGCGTTCCCGACCCTGGGGCGGAACCGGTGGGTGGTGACCTACGACCAGCGGGGCACCGGCCGGTCGGCCCCGGTCGGGCCGCACGACTCGGTGACGGTCGCCGAGTTCGTCGCCGATCTCGACGCCCTCCGCCAGGCGCTCGGCGTCGAGAAGCTCGACCTCCTGGGTCATTCGTGGGGCGGCTACCTGGCGCAGGCCTACGCGGCCACCCACGGCGACCGGGTCGCCCACCTCGTGCTGGTCGGGTCGGCGGCGCCCAAGTTCTCCGACACCATCTTTCTCTTCTCGCAGGTCTTTCCCGACCGCGACATGAACACGCCCTTCGAACAGGGGCGCGCCACCGGCGACACGGCCCTCGTCCACCAGGCGCTCCGGATCTACCTCACGATGCTGTTCTACTCCCCCGAGCACGGCGCCGAGTGGCGAACGCTCGGCGCGCACCTCAAGTTCAACAACGACCAGAGTACCCAGCTGAACCGGGATCTCGGGCGACTCGATTTCACGCCGGCCCTCGCGTCGTTCGACTTCCCCACGCTGGTTACGGACGGCCGCTACGACATGAACGTGGCGCCGCTGACGGGCTATCGGATCCATCAGGCCATTCCCGGCTCCGCATTCCACGTTTTCGAGAAGAGCGGCCACATGCCCTTCTACGAGGAGCCGGACGCGTTCGTGAAGGTCGTGGGCGCGTTTCTCGACCGCTGACTCGTCGACCCGGCCCGGAGGAAGACCAGTGTCCGCCACACTTCGGGTGCCGCACCCGGTTCTCGCCATCCTGATCGCCACCGCGGGGCTGACCCCGGCCGTCACGGTCGGCGGAGCGGCTCAAGCCACCCGCTCGGCCCGCGACCCCGCGCTCGGCCTGATCCGGCCCGACTGGATCGCCCCCCACGTCCGGTTCCTGGCCGACGCCCGATTGCGGGGCCGGGAGACGGCCCGGCCCGGCGCCGAGATCGCGGCCCGCTACGTGGCGGCCGAGTTCGGTGAGCTGGGTCTCCAGCCGCTGGACCCGGATTCGTCGTTCCTGGCGCCGGTGCCGCTCCGCCACACGGTGCTCGACTCCGCCCGAACGACCGTCACCCTCGTCGCCGCCGGCGGCCGGGTTCCGTTGGCTCTCGGCCGGGACGCCTTCGTGCACCCCGACAAGCGGGTCACCTCGCTCGACCGGTCGGGCGGGCTGGTCTTCGTCGGCTGGGGGGTGACCGCGCCGGGTTACGACGACTATGCCGGCGTCGACGCCGGGGGCAAGTTCGCGGTGATGCTCTTCGGCGGACCGGCGGCGCTCTCCCCGGACGAGCGGGGCCACTACTCCACCCTGGCGATGAAGGAGCGGAACGCGCTGGCCCACGGCGCGGTGGGGGTCGTGACCCTCCTGCCCGCTCCGGCCTCCGTGGTCGCCGACAAGCTCGGCCAGCTCGAGGACTTCGCCTGGGTCGACCCGGACGGCGAGCCGCACAGCCTCTTCTTCGAGTCCGGCGTGGCCGTTCGCCTGACCGACACCGGCACCGCGAAGGTCCTGGGACTGGCCGGCCGGAGCTTCGCCGAGGTGGCCCAGGCGCTCCGTCACGGTCCGCTGTCATTTCCGATCGACGCCAGGCTCGACGTCCATGCCGAGATGGCGCAGGAACGGACGGCCGCCTCCAACGTGGTCGGGCTGCTCCGGGGATCGGACCCCGCCCTCCACGATCAGTACGTCGTCTACACCGCGCACCTCGATCACGTGGGCGTCCGCACCCCGGTCGACGGCGACAGCGTCTACCACGGGGCGATCGACAACGCCGGCGGGACCGCCGTGCTGATGGCGCTGGCGCGGGCCTGGACCGAGCTGCCCCGACCCCGCCGTTCGATCCTCTTCGTCGCCCTGACCGGGGAGGAGAAGGGCATCCTCGGCTCCGACTACTTCGTCCATCATCCGCCGGTACCTCGATCCGCGATCACGGCCGACCTGAACCTCGACAACTTCGTGATGGAGGCGCCGGTCAAGGATTTCGTCGCCTACGGCGCCAAGTATTCGAGCCTGGAGGAGGACGCGCGCGCCGCCTTCCGGACCCTCGGCGTGGCGGAGAGCGACGACCCGCTGCCGGGACAGACGATCTTCACCCGGAGCGACCACTATCCCTTCATGCGGCTCGGGATCCCCGCCCTGATGCTCTTCCCGGGCAAGGCGAGCGGCCTGGGCGACCAGACCGGCACCCAGCTCCAGCAGGCCTGGCTCGATCACATCCACCACACCCCGCGCGACCGCTACGACCAGCCGATCGACTGGCGGGCCGGGGTCACCTTCGCCGAGGCGAACCTGCTGATCGGGCGGAGGGTGGCGAACGCCGCGGGCCGGCCGCGGTGGCGGGGGGAGCGGTTCTTCACGACGGAGGCGGTGCATCCATGAGTTCCATCTTGCTGAGCCAGGCGACCGTGTTCGACGGATCGTCGCCGGACCTCAGAGCGAATTGCGACGTGTTGGTCACCGACGGCCGGATCGCGGCCGTGGGACCGCGGATCGAGGCGCCCGAGGCCGAGGTCGTGGCCTGCGGCGGCCGGTTCCTGATGCCGGGCCTGATCGACGCGCACGTCCACGTCTACGCCTGCAGCTTGAACGTCGAGAAGATCGTGGCGGCGCCGGCCACCTACCTCGCCCACTACGCCGCCACCTTCCTGCGCCACATCCTTGGCTGCGGCTTCACCACGGTCCGCGACACCGGCGGGGCCGACGTCGGCCTGGCGCGGGCCCTGGCCGAGGGGCTGGTGGAGGGACCCCGGCTCTTCTACGGCGGCCGGGTCATGACCCAGACCGGCGGCCACGGCGACTTCCGCCCCCACGACCACGACGGCTACGCCGAGTGCTGCGGCTGCGCCGGCGCGGGTTACGTCGACTCGTTCGCGGCGGTGGTCGACAGCCCCGATGCCATGCGGCGGGCGGTCCGGGAGGAGCTCCGGAAGGGGGCCCATCACCTCAAGATCATGGGCTCCGGCGGGGTTGCCTCGCCCAACGATCCGATCGACCGCTGCCAATTCACCGAAGACGAGATCCGCGCCGCGGTCGCCGAGTGCGACCGGCACGGGAGCTACGTGCTGGCCCACTGCCACCCCACCGAAGCGATCCGGCGCTGCGTGGAGCTCGGCGTCCGCTCGATCGAGCACGGGACCGTGATCGACGCGGCCACCGCCGCCCTGGTCGCCGACCGCGAGGCCTTCGTGGTCCCGACCATGTCGGTGATCTTCGCGCTGCTCGAGGACGGCCCCAAGCTCGGCCTCCCGCCGGTGAGCTACGAGAAGCTCCAGCGGGTCTCCGGGCACGCGCTCGAGGGCCTCCGCCTGATGCGCGACGCCGGCGTGAAGCTCGGCTTCGGCACCGACCTCCTGGGCGCCCACCACGTCAGGCAGGGCACCGAGTTCACCATCCGGGCCCAGGTGCTCTCCCCGCTCGAGATCCTTCGCTCGGCCTGCGCGGTCAACGCCGAGCTCCTGAACCAGAGCGGCCGGCTGGGATGCGTCGCGCCGGGCGCCCACGCCGACCTCCTGGTCGTCGACGGCAACCCGCTCGAGGATCTGGGCGTGCTGGCGGCGAACGGGGCCCGCCTGGCGGTGATCATGAAAGCCGGCCGGTTCCACCGGCGGACCATCTGAGAGGGCGCCCCATGCCAGCCTCCAGGCCGCTCGCACTCCACCCTCGCCCGGCCACGCCGCGGCCCTACGACACCTTCGAGGTCGTCGCCGACGGGCTGGGTCGGTACACGATCGAGGTCTCGCTGCCGGCCGGCTACGAGCATGGCGAGGGGACCTACCCCGTGATCCTCGCGACCGACGGGAACCTGCTCTTCGATCTGGTCCAGGCCGAGGTGCACGGGCGGTTCGCCGCGATCAGTCCGGCGCTGCCGCCCTCGATCGTGGTCGGTGTGGGCTACCCGGCCGACGAGGGGATGGCCGGCTTCTACGCCCGGCGCAACTTCGACTTTCACGGCGACTGGGAGATGACCGATCCCCTGGGTGAGGCCCTCCAGGGCATCTTCGGCATGCTCAAGGCGTTCGATTGGGAGATCATGAACAACGAGGACCACCACTCGATCGCGCCGCGGGCCATCGCGGCGGGGCTCCGATCGGTTCACGGGATTCGGCCGGGGGTCCATGACGAGGAGCTCCGGCGGCGGGCCGCCGCCGCCATGCAGGCGATGCGGTCCGGCTCCGCCAACTGAGGACCGGCCGCCGGTCGGGCGATTCGGCACCGAGCGGCGGTGGCACGATGGGCCCGTCAACCGACTCCACCGCGGCCGCGACCCCGCGCGCTCTGTGGCACGCGTCTGTCATCCCAACCTCAATTGTGATTCTAGAAGTCACAATTATCCCTGACGAGATCCCCATGATCCCCCGAGGCGATCCGTCGGTGGTTGGAGCGCGGCGTTCGCTCGATCGAGCACGGCACCGTGATCGACGCCGCGACCGCGGCAAGGTCGTCCTGGTTGTCGCCGAAGGGCCGCTCTGGTCCGCGGGCGGCGACCGGGGTGTCTCCCGTTCGACCGACGGCGGCTCGTGGGGGGGCATTCCGCTAGCGGCCGGGGGCTCCACCGGACGCGACCCAGCAACGGCTCTTCTCCCCGGCTGGACCATCGGCCACGGGGACCGTACCTTCGGCTAACCTCCTCACGGAATCCCCATGAACGTCACGCTCCTCCTGGCCCGCCTGGTCCATGTCGGCGGCGGAGTCTTCTGGGCCGGCGCCATGATTTTCGTCGCCGCCTACCTATTCCCGGCGATTCGCGACGCGGGACCCGACGGCGCCAAGGTCGCGGCCGGGCTCGCCCAGCGCGGGTTCATGACCGTGGTGCCCATCGTGGCAGGGCTGACGCTGCTCTCCGGATTCTACCTCTACTGGCACGCCTCGGTCGGCTTCGGGAAGGGCTACGGCGGGTCGGCGCCGGGCATGGCCTACGGGGTCGGCGCGCTCGCCGCGCTCATCGCGTTCGGCCTCGGGGCCGGGATCGTCCGGCCCTCGATGCTCAAGGCGGGCGCGCTCTCGGCCAGCGCGGCCGGGGCCGAGGCGTCGGCGCGCGAGGCGATGGCTGCTCAGGCCCAGGCGCTCAGGGCGCGGGCGGGATCGGTGGGTCAGGTGGTGGCGTGGTTGCTGGCGGCCGCCGCCCTGGCGATGGCGGTCGCCCGGTACCTCTGAGCCCCAGCCTCGATTCGGTCCTGCCCAACCGCCGGATCACGCGCCTCAGCGGTCGAGGGAGACCCGACACAAATTGGTCACAGCTCAGCCCGACGGGTTGCGGTAAGCGCTTTCTAAGTATATGATTAGAAATAAGTTAGCGCTTACCACCTGATCCGACCTTCGCTCCCCAGGCCGTCGCGAATCTGTTCGACGCCCGCATTCCTGGGAGCCCGATCGGAATTCCATCCCGCCGGGAGGCCCAATGAGCCGCAACCAAGATCTGCTGGCCCGCCGGGCGGCGGTCGTCACCCCGGGCCTGCCCCGCGTCACGGCCGCCGCCATCGCCACCGGGCACGGCGCCATGCTGACCGACCTCGAGGGCAACACGCTGATCGACTTCACCGGCGGGATCGGGGTGATGAACGTCGGCCACTGCGCCGAGCCGGTGGTGCGGGCCATCCAGGCCCAGGCCGAGCAGCTGCTCCACATCTGCATTCACGTCGCCACCTACGAGCCGTACGTCGCCCTCTGCGAGAAGCTGGTCTCGCTCTTCCCTCACGGCGATCGGACCAAGGCCCTGCTCCTGAACAGCGGCGCCGAGGCGGTCGAGAATGCCGTCAAGATCGCGCGGCAGGCGACCGGGCGGCCGGCCATCCTCTGCTACAGCGAGGGGTTCCACGGTCGGACCCTGCTCGGGATGTCGCTCACCTCGAAAACCGGCTACAAGAGCGGCAGCGGTCCCTACGCGCCGGAGATCTACCGGTTGCCGTTCCCGAACTACTACCACCACGGCGACGGGCTCGGGCTCGAGGCGTTCGTCGAGCGGGAGCTCCGCCGGCTCCGGGAAGCGTTCTCGACCACGGTCGCGGCCGAACAGGTCGCCGCCGTGCTGATCGAGCCGGTCCAGGGCGAGGGCGGCTTCGTCCCCGCCCCGGTCGCCTACCTGCAAGGGCTCCGCCGGATCTGCGACGAGCACGGGATCCTCCTGATTGCCGACGAAGTCCAGAGTGGATTCGGCCGGACCGGCAAGTGGGCCGCCTACCAGCACTACGACATCGTGCCGGATCTTTCGACCTGGGCCAAGTCGCTGGGTGGCGGGATGCCGATCTCGGCGGTGCTGGGGCGGGCGGAGGTGATGGACCGGGTGAAGCCGGGCACCGTGGGTGGAACGTACGGGGGTAACCCGGTGGCGTGCGCGGCCGCGCTGGCGGCGATCGGGGTGATGGAGCGGGAGGACCTGAACGCCCGGGGCGCCGCGATCGGGAAGACGATCCGGGACCGGTTCGAGGCGCTTCAGCGGCGGTGTCCGGCCCTCGGCGACGTCAGAGGATTGGGCGCCATGATCGGGATCGAGCTGGTGGAAGACGGCGACCCGGCCCAGCCCGCCACCGCCCAAGTGGCGGCCATCATTCAGGCCTGCGTGGCCCGCGGGGTCCTGATCATCGCCGCCGGAACCCACGGCAACGTGATCCGGCTGCTGTCGCCCCTGGTGATCGAGCCGGACCAACTGAGTCGCGGGCTCGACGTCGTCGAAGAGGAGATTCTCCGGGCCTTCCCCGAGCCGCGCGCCGAACGGCGGGCGGCGGCGAAGGTTGCCGCCCATTGAAGTGCGGAGTCCGATCATGAGACCGTTCGCCATCGCCGGCCTGCAGCTGGCCCTCTCGGGCCGGGGCGGTAACCTGCCCCGCATCCGGGAGCGGTTGAGCTACCTGATGCAGGTCTTCCCGTGGGTCGAGATGGTGGTGCTCAGCGAGCTGGCCGGGTGCGGGCCGGGGGCCGGGCACGCCGAGCCCCTGCCCGGGCCCAGCCGAGGAGAGCTTTCGCCAGCTGGCCCGCCAGCACCGGATCTGGCTGCTCAACGGCTCGCACTTCGAGAAGGCCGGCGACAAGGTGTACAACACGGCCAGCGTCTTCGATCCGGACGGTGAGGTCGTGGGGCGGTATCGGAAGATCTTCCCGTTCCAGCCGTACGAGACCGAGACCGAGCCGGGGGACGAGTTCGTCGTCTTCGACGTGCCCGAGGTCGGTCGCTTCGGGATCTCGATCTGCTACGACATGTGGTTCCCCGAGACACTCGCGCTCCCTCGCCACGCTCGGCGCCGAGGTGATCCTGCATCCGGCGCTGACCACCACGATCGATCGGGACGTCGAGCTGGCGATGGCCCGGGCGACCGCCGCGATGAACCAATGCTTCGTGGTCGAGGTGAACGGCGCCGGCGACCTCGGCAACGGTCGCTCGATCATCGTGGGCCCGGCGGGCGACGTGCTCCATCAAGCCGGCACCTCCGAGGAGATCATTCCCCTGGAGCTCGACCTCGACCGGGTCCATCGGAGCCGCGAGATCGGCCTCCGGGGATTGGGCCAGCCGCTCAAGAGTTTTCGCGATACCCGGGTTTCGTTTCCGGCCTACGCCCCGGCCGCGAGCCCCTTTCTTCAGAGCCTGGGACCGATCCGCCGACCGGAACGGGCCCACCGACCGCCCGGCAATCCGGCGGCGGTGGCGCCGGCGGGCTCCCTGGAAGGAGGATAGCCCTGATGGCCTATGCCGATCGCCCACCCGCGGAGCTAGATCCGCGACACGCCCCGATCTTCAACCTGTCCCGGCTCCGCAAGGACCTCTGGACCTCTCCGGGACCACGGCCGCCGTCTCGCGCCGGCTGCAGCAGGCCGGCGACGTTCCCCCCGAAGCGCTCCAGGCCGGCACCGAGGCCTTCGACTACCTGGCGCCGCTGGAAGCCTATCACGCCTTCCCCGGCGAACGAGCCTTCGCGGAGCTGAAACGCAACTTCGACGCCGCCAGGTTCGACACCTTCGCCCGGCAGACCATCCGGCTGGTCCGCCTCCTTTCCAACGGCTGGTACCGCCGCCTCGACCTCGGCGCGTCGCGGGTCCGAAGCTACGCCGATCTCCTCAACACCAGCTCGCTCAGCAACTCGGTCCACCTCGAGGCCGAGCGCGAGCACCGGCCCTACTTCGAGGTGTTGGTCGTCGACGAGCTCACTCCCCGGCAGGCCGAGGAGGACCGGGCCAGGCTGCTCGACCTCCGGCGGCCGGAGGACGCCGTTCGCCTACGACGTCGTCGTCGGCCGGCACGTTCGAGGACGCCGTGATGGCCGCCCTGGTCAACTTCAACATCCAATCGGTGATCATCCGCTACAGCTTCCCGTTTCGGTCGGAGCACCGGCACGGGTTCCTGAACGACGCCTATGCGCTGCTGGGGCAAGACCCCGCGCAGCTCGAGGGCCGCTGGGCCTCGGAGCGAAGCCTGGTGCTCGGCGGCCTGCTCAAGGCCCTCCGCCCGGAGCTGGACCTCTTCCTGGTCACCGACGCACCGGTCGAGCACGTGGTCGGCGATCCGACCGCGTGACTTCCGCCGGGTCTTCTACCGGGAGGAGGATTACCACGACCTCCATCTGAGCGTGCTCAAGGGCGTCCACGAGCGGTACGAGACCCCGTTCTTCATCGGCCCTCAAGCGCTACAGTCAGAAGCCGACCGGGGTCTTTCATGCCCTGCCGATCTCGCGCGGCCAGAGCATCGCGAAGTCGCACTGGATCCGCGAGATGGGGCAGTTCTACGGCCGCAACATCTTCCAGGCCGAGACGTCGGCCACCACCGGCGGCCTGGATTCGCTGCTCCAGCCCCGCGGATCGCTGAACAGGCTCAGGACCTGGCCGCCCGCGCGTTCGGCGCGCGGCGGACCTACTTCGTCACCAACGGGACATCGACCGCCAACAAGATCGTGCTTCAGGCGCTGATCCGGCCGGGCGACATCGTGCTGCTCTCGCACGACTGCCACAAGTCGCACCATTACGCCGTCATCCTGGCCGGCGCCCGGCCGGTCTACCTCGACGCCTATCCGCTCACTCCGTTCTCGATGTACGGCGGCGTCACGCTGCGACGACGATCAAGACAGCACCTGCTCGAGCCCTGGAACGGGCCGGCAAGCTCGATCGGGTCAAGGTCCTGCTCCTCACCAACATGCACCTTCGACGGGCATCACCTACGATCCGTAGCGGGTCATGGAGGAGGTGCTGGCGATCAAGCCGGACATGATCTTCGTGTGGGACGAGGCGTGGTTCGCGTTCGGCCCGCTTCTCGCCGACGCTCCGCCAGCGCACCGCCATGGAGGCCGCCGAACCGTCTGCCGCCAGCTATGCCGACCCGGCGTACCGCGCGGAATACGCCAGGCAGCCGGCGACCGCCCAGCCGAAAGACGAGCGTCCGTGGACCGCCGGGCCGCGTTGCCCGACCCGCGATCGGGTCACGGGTCCGGGTCTATGCGACCCAGTCGACCCACAAGACCCTGACGTCGCTCCGGCAGGGCTCGATGATCCATGTGCACGATCAGGACTTCGAGCACCGGCGTGCGGAGCGTCTTCCACGAAGCGTACATGACCCATACCTCGACCTCGCCCAACTATCAGATCCTCGCCTCGCTCGATATCGGGCGGCGCCAGGTCGAGCTGGAGGGCTACGAGCTGGTCGCAGCGCAGCATCGAGCTGGCCATGACCCTGCGCGAGCGGATCCGGCGCGGACGCCGCTGCTCCGCAAGTACTTCCGGGTGCTCGGCCCGCAGGAGATGGTCCCGGCGGCGTACCGGCCGTCGGGCCTCGAGGCGTACTACGATGCCGAGCCGGGGCTGGAGCCGACTGGAGGAGGCGTGGGCCCGCGGACGAATTCGTGCTCGACCCGACCCGCATCACGCTTGATGTCGGCCGGACCGGGATGGACGGCGACACGTTCAAGACGCTGCTCATGAACCGCTTCGACATCCAGATCAACAAGACCTCGCGCAACACGCGTGCTGTTCATGATCCACATCGGCATGACCCGGGGCACGGTCGCGCAACCTGGTCAAGGTGCTGACCCGGATCGCCGAGGAGCTGGATGACGAGCGGTCGCACCAGAGCGGCATCGCCGGGCACGCGCTTCCGACCAGCGAGTCTCGGTCGCTGACCGACGAGCTGCCGCCGCTGCCGAACTTCAGCCGCTTCCACCCGGCGTTCCAGTCGACCCCGGACCAGGCCGACGCCCGAAGGCGACTCCGCGACGCCTTCTTCCTGGCCTATGACGACGGCACCTGCGAGTACGTGCCCTCGACGGGCCCGCTGCGCGAGCGTCGAGGCCGGCCGCGAGGTCGTGTCCGCCTCCTTCGTCACGCCCTATCCGCCGGGCTTCCCGGTCCTGATGCCGGGGCAGGTCATCACGGCGGAGATCCTCCGCTATCTCCTCGCAGCTCGACGTCAAGGAGATCCATGGCTATGAGCCCGCCTACGGGCTCCGAATCTTCGAGCCCGACGGCCTGGCGTCGCTGGTGGAAGCCTCCGCCGACGAGCGCCGCGCGGTCCCCGGAGCCGAAAGGAGTGCGGGCATGACCGGTCTCACGAAATCCACACCGCGGTGAAGAGCGGGGCGCGCACGCCGGCGGCCGAAGCTTGCACGGCGTCATCGGACATCCGGCGCTACTTCCACCGCACGGAGCGGCCGGTCTTCTTCATCAGCGCCACCCCTTCAACCTGCTCGGGATCGACGAGTGGGTCCGGAACTTCCACTTCATCAACTACATCGACTGCTTCGACGGCAGCACCCCCACGTCTTCGTGCCGTCGGAGCGGCCCCATCGGCCGTTCACCTGCCTCGAGGAGATCAACAACTACCTCCTGGAGCACAAGGAGGTCGTGGACTTCATCCGCGGCCCAGGGTCGCGGCGGCCAGGCGGTCTTCCTCTTCTTCGACGAGCAGACCGAGCAGCTCTGCCGTGAGTTCGGGCTCGAGATCTGCTTCCCGCCGGCCCGGCTGCGGCAGCAGGTCGACAACAAGCTCGAGACGACCCGGATCGGCGACCGCGCCGGGGTCCGCTCCGTGCCCCATGTCCTGACCAAGGTGGAGAGCTGGACCGACCTCAGGCGGGTGTCGCGGGAGCTGGGCCACGACCTGGTCGTGCAGACCGCGTTCGGCGACTCGGGCCACACCACCTTCTTCATCAAGAGCGAGGCCGATTGGAAGAAGCATGCGGACGAGATCGTGGCCGAGCCGGAGGTCAAGGTCATGCGCCGGGTCAGCGTGCGAGGCTCGGCGCTGGAAGCATGCGTCACCCGCGAGGGCACCATCGTGGGCCCCCTGATGACCGAGCTGATCGGCTTCAAGGAGCTGACCCCCTACCGGGGCGGCTGGTGCGGCAATGAAGTCCTCGCGGAAGCCTTCCCCCGAGCCATCCGGGACCAGGCCCGCGACGCCAGCTTCCAATTCGGGGCCGAGCTGGGCCGGCTGGGCTACACCGGATATTTCGAGCTGGACTTCCTGATCGAGCGGAACACCGGCGAACTGTTCCTGGGCGAGGTGAACCCCCGGATCACCGGGGCCAGCGCGATGACCAACCTCGCCGCGTTCGCCCACGCCGACGCTCCGCTCTTCCTGTTTCACCTGCTCCAGTGGGCCAAGGCCGACTTCGACCTGGACGTGGCCGCGCTCAACCGGCGCTGGTCGGATCCCGCCAACATCGATCCCTGGGGGCAGCTGGTCATCAAACACACCAGCGACACCACCGAGGTCATCACCGCGGCCCCGCCCTCCGGGGTCTGGCGCCTGGACGGCGACGGAGTCCACTTCGTCCGCTCCCAGACCCACCGGCGGACCGTGGAAAGCGAATCGGAGGCGTTCTTCCTCCGGATCGCCCGGGAGGGCGACTACAAGTACGAAGGCGCCGACCTCGGGATCCTGATCACCCCCGGCCGGCTGATGACCAAGGGATTCCGCCTCAACGCCCGGGCCAAGGCGTGGACCGAGGGGATTCTCGCCCAGTATCGGAGCCGACGGATCCGGCCCGCCGACGTCCAGGTCGCCGCCCAGCCGGTGGACGTGGGGAACTTCAAGCTGCTCTGAGAAGGCCGACGTGACCAGCGATCTCCAGGCGGTGGAGGAACCCGAGCCGGGGGCGACCTGGCGGCGGCATTACGCCCTCATGGAGCCAACCTACCGCCATTGGTTCCTCAAGGAGGGCGATGCCGCGCGCCCGTCCTACCGGGTGTCGGTGCGGGCGCTTCGGACCCACATGCCGGAGCTGATCCCGACCTACGAGCGCCTGGTCGAGCTGGCGGGAGGCGGCGATCTCGCGGCCCGGCTCCTGAGCCTCTATCGGCCCACGCCCTACCTGACCGGCTGCTCCCAGGCGGTGTGGACCCGGGGCGACGAGCCGTTCCTGGTCCGGAACTACGACTACAGCCCCCGGCTCTGGGAGGCCCTGTTGCTGGCTTCGGCCTGGACCGGTTGCCGGGTGGTGGCCATGAGCGACAGCCTCTGGGGCGTGCTCGACGGCATCAACGAGCACGGCCTGGCGGTCTCGCTCGCCTTCGGCGGCCGCACCGCCGTCGGTGACGGGTTCGCCATGCCGCTGATCCTCCGGTACGTTCTGGAAACCTGCGCGACCGTCCCGGACGCGGTCCGGGTCCTGGCCCGGGTTCCCACGCACATGGCCTACAACATCACCCTCCTCGACCGCGGCGCCGATTACGCCACGGTGTTCACCAACCCGGACCGCCCCGCCGTCGTGCTCCGGCGCCGCTATGCGACCAACCATCAGGGGACGGTCGAATGGGCCCGGTTCGCGTCGGCGACGGCCACGGTGGACCGGGAGCGATTCCTGTCCGCCCGCCTGGAGGACGACCACGAAACCGGGCCCCGATTCGCGGACCGGTTCCTGACCCCGCCCCTCTACTCGAATCGCTTCGATCACGGGTGGGGTACCCTCTACACGGCGGTGTACCAGCCTCGTTCCGGCCGAGCCGAGTTCCGCTGGCCCGGGTTCACCTTGTCGCAGTCGATCACCGACTTTCGGGAGGGCCGGGTGACCATCAAGTTCCCCGATCCAACGGACCGGACGCCGACCCTGGCGACCTCCCAGCCTGGAGAGACCTCATGACCATCCGCGCGATCAACCCAGCCACCGGCGCCGTCGTCGCCGAGTACCAGCCCACCCCGCCGGCCGAGGCCCGGCAGGCGATCCGCGCGGCCCACGCGGCGCACCTCGCCTGGCGCAAGGTGCCCTTCGACGGGCGCGCCACCGTGCTCCGCGAGGCGGCCCGGATTCTCAGGGCCGACGCGCCGAGCTACGCCAAGCTGATGACCGACGAGATGGGGAAGCCCGTGTCCGGCGGGGTGAGCGAAGCGGAGAAATGCGCCTGGGTGTGCGACTACTACGCCGAGCACGCCGAGCGGTTCCTGGCGCCCGAAGTCATCGCCACCGATGCGACCCGGAGCTTCGTGGCCTTCGAGCCCCTGGGCGTGGTGCTCGCCATCATGCCGTGGAACTTTCCCTTCTGGCAGGTGTTCCGGTTCGCGGCCCCGGCGCTGATGGCGGGGAACGCGGGCATTCTCAAGCATGCCTCGAACGTGCCGGGGTGCGCGCTGGCCATCGAGGACGTGTTCCGGCGGGCCGGGTTGCCGGACGGCCTGTTCCGGACGCTGCTGGTCGACAACAAGGTCGCGGCCGGCCTGATCCGGACCCCCCTGGTGCGGGCCGTGACCCTGACCGGAAGCACCGCGGCCGGCCGGTCCGTGGCCCGGGCGGCGGGCGCCAAACTCAAGAAATGCGTGCTCGAGCTCGGGGGCAGCGATCCCTACCTGATCTTGCGAGGACGCGGACCTCGACCTGGCGGCGGCGACCTGCGCCACCAGCCGGTTGATCAACGGCGGCCAGAGCTGCATCGCGGCCAAGCGGTTCATCGTGGTGGAGTCGGTCCGCGAGGAGTTCGAGCGCCGGTTCGTCGAGCGGATGCGGGCGACGCCCATGGGCGATCCCACCGATCCCGCCACCGTGGTGGGTCCGATGGCGCGGCGGGACCTCCGTGACGAGCTCCACGCCCAGGTAACCCGGAGCCTCGAGAAGGGGGCGCGCTGCCTCCTCGGCGGCCAGGTGCCCGAGGGGCCCGGCGCCTACTACCCGCCGACCGTCCTCACCGACGTGAAGCGAGGCATGCCGGCCTATGGCGAGGAGCTGTTCGGACCGGTGGCGGCCATCATTCCAGTCAGGAACGAAAAGGCGGCCCTCCGAGTCGCCAACGATACCGTCTTCGGACTCGGCGCCGCCGTGTTCACCGCCGACGCCGCCCGGGGCACCCGGATCGCCACCCACGAGCTCGAGGCCGGCGCCTGCTTCGTGAACGGGATGGTGAAGTCCGACCCTCGGCTCCCCTTCGGCGGGATTCGGGAGAGCGGCTACGGCCGCGAGCTCTCCCACTACGGGATCAAGGAATTCGTGAACATCAAGACCGTCTGGGTGAGATAGCCAGCCCCGGCGGCCTGGGGCCCGCCTCCGGTCGCGCGATTTGGCGCCGAGTGGCGGGGGAACGATGAGGGGACGGGAGACCACCGGGCGATCTTCCCCTGCCGGCCCATGGTGGCCGCGGGGCGGGCCAGGACCGCAGCCCCGCCCGCCCGACGGCACGCTCCAGCGTTGGGCGAGTGGATCCGGCGGGCCGTGCACGCCAAGGCGTGGTGTCCTCCCAACCCAAATTGTGACCATTGAAGTCACAATTACCCGTGACGAGGTCCCCCATGATCCCCCGGCGATTCGACGACGCGGTCCACCTGCTCGTCACCCTCGCCGGGCACGCACCGGATTCCGTCGGTTCGGCCACTCTCGCGGCCCACCTTCATGCCGAGCCGACCCTCGTCCGCCGGCTGCTCAGGGATCTGGCGCGAGCCGGCCTCGTCTCGACCCGTCGGGGCGTCGAGGGTGGCTCCGCGCTGGCACAGCCCCCGGAGGCGATCGATCTCGAGCGGGTGATGAGGGCACTCGAGACCGCCGGCGGGAGCTCGATTCACCGCTTGAAGCCCCGGCCTCGGCGCCCTGGAAGGTTCTCGCCGTCCTTTCATCTCGACCAGGCGCTCGAGCCCGTACTCGCCCGGGCGGACCAGGCCTTCCGGTCATCCCTCGCCACGACGACTCTGGCCGACCTGCTCCACGACATCCGGCGGCTCCGCCACGCGAGCGCCGCCCCAAGGCGCCAGGCGCTCCGGGAGGCCTGGGCTACCCGCACGGCGGCTACTCGATCCTAAACGTCACGCCCTGACAGGTGACGTGACCGACCGCACGCCGGACGCCGGACGCCGGACGCCGGACGCCGGACGCCGGACGCCGGACGCCGGAGCGACCTCGCGCGGCCTCCCAGCCCGGGGTAGCGCCGTAACGGGACCCGCCCGATACTTCGTTGCCTCCGGGCCCACGTCACGACGCGCCGTGACGACCTCCTCTCCGTTCGGACCACGCCAATGAGATACCCGATCGTCATCGTCGCCCTCGTCGCCGCCGCCCTGCCCCGCTCGGTCCGGGCTCAGGCGGCGGATTCCTCGATCGCCCAGGCCACCGCCGCGCTCACCCTGCGCGGGATCGGCCCGGCGCTGGCCGGCGGGCGGATCGCCGACATCGCCGTGAACCCGCGGGTTCCCGGCACGTGGTACGTGGCGGCCGGGTCGGGCGGGGTCTGGAAGACCACCAACGGCGGCGTGACCTTGACGCCGGTCTTCGACGAGCAGCCCTCCTACTCGATCGGCGAGATCGCGCTCGAGCCGTCCAATCCGGACATCGTCTGGGTCGGCACCGGCGAGAACGTCAGCGGCCGGCACGTCGCTTGGGGGACCGGCGTCTATCGGAGCCGGGACGCCGGCCGGACCTGGCAGGCGAATGGGGCTGGCCAAGTCCGAGCACATCGGGCGGATCCTGGTCGACCCGCGAGGACGGCAAGGTCGTCCTGGTCGCCGCCGAAGGGCCGCTCTGGTCGGCGGGAGGAGACCGGGGCGTGTACCGCTCCGACCGACGGCGGGGCCACCTGGACGCCGCGCCTCACCATCGACGAGAACACCGGGGTCACCGATCTCGAGTTCGCCCCCGACGACCCCAACATGGTCTACGCCGCCGCCTACCAGCGGCGCCGGCACGCCTGGGGCTTCCTGGCCGGCGGCCCCGAGTCCGGGATCTGGAAGTCCACCGACGGCGGCCGCACCTGGCGGCAGCTCACGACCGGCCTGCCCACGGGGGACATGGGTAAGATCGGCCTGGCGGTGACGCCGGCCGACCCGGACCGTGTCTACGCCACCATCGAGGCCAGCGCCGGGAGCAGAAGGCTTCTACCGCTCCACCGACCGGGGCGAGAGCTGGGAGCAGCGCAACACCTACCTCCCCGGCGGAACCGGCCCCCACTACTACCAGGAGATCGAAGCCTCGCCGACCGAAGCCGACGTGGTCATCCAGATGGACGTCTTCTTCCAGGTCACCTACGACGGCGGCGCAAGACGTTCGACAACCTGGAGACGGGCCGCGACAAGCACTCCGACAATCACGCCCTCTGGATCGACCCGAGAAACGCCGCTGCACATGCTCGCCGGGACCGACGCCGGCCTCTACGAGACCTTCGACCGGGGCACGCGGCTGGCGGCACTTCCCCAACCTGCCCGTCGCCCAGTTCTACAAGGTGTCCCTCGAGCCGGTCGCCCTTCTACGATCTGGTGGCGGGGCGCCCAGGACCTGGGGACGCTGTGGGCGCCGGCGCGCACCCGCACCACGAGGGCGTGCGCAACGAGGACTGGCTGATGTCCCTATGGGCCGGACGGCTACGGCGTGGCCTTCGATCCCTCGGACCCGGACGTCATGTACATGATGACGCAGGAGGGCCACCTGCACCGCGTGGACCGGCGCCACGAGGAAGTCATGCCCATCCAGCCCGAGGCCGCGCCCGGGCGAGCCGCCGGAGCGCTGGAACTGGGACTCGCCCATCCTCGTCACCCCCCACGACGCCGCGCGCATCTACTACGGCTCGCAGCGGCTCTGGGCGCGACGACCGGGGCGACCACTGGACCGCCATCTCCGGCGACCTCACCACCGGGCACCGACCGCTACACGCTCCCGTACATGGGCCGGGTGTGGGAGGTGGACGCGCTCCACGACAACGGGGCCATGTCCAAGTACGCGACGCTGACCACGATCTCCGAGTCGCCGGTGGCGAAGGGCGCCTCTGGCCGGGTCGCGACGACGGGCTCATCCACGTCACCACCGACGCGGGCGCCACGTGGAAGAAGGCCGCCGCGCTGCCCGGCGTGCCGAGCGCGCTTCATCAACAAGGTGGTGGCCAGCGGTACGACGCGGCGACCGTGTTCGCCGCTGGCCGACGCCCACAAGCTGGGCGACTACACGCCCTAGCTCTTCCGCTCCACCGACGCGGGGCAGGACCTGGAAGTCCATCCGCGGCGACCTCCCCGACGGGCGAGATCCCCTGGGCGCTCCAGCAGGACGACGTGGAGCCGGACCTGCTCTTCCTTGGCCGGCGAGACCGGCCTCTGGTTCACCGTCGACGGGGGCGCGAAGTGGCACCGCCTCGACGCCGGCGTGCCCACCATCGCCTTCCGCGACGTGCAGCTCCAGCGCCGCGACGACGACGTCGTCGGCGCCAGCTTCGGGCGGGGGATCTGGATCCTGGACGACTACGCGCCGCTGCGGGCCCTGGCCGCCGGGGCGTTCGCCGCCGGCGGCGTCCTGCCGCTGCGCGACGCCTGGTGGTACGTGCCGTCGCAGCTGGCCCAGGCTCCGGGCCGCCCCACCGCGGGCAGCGACGACTTCACCGCCCCGAACCCGCCGGCCGGCGCGCTCCTGACCTACTACCTGAAGGAGGCGCCCACGACCGCGGCGGAGCGACGGCACCTCGAGGAGGGCGCGATCCGGGCCCGGGGAGGGGACGTCCCAGTTCCGGGTTACGACCTCCTTCGGGCCGAGGCCACCGAAGGCGGGCCCAAAGTGCTGGTCCTGGTCTCGGACGCCGCCGGGACGCCGGTCCGCTGGATCGCGGGGCCGACCGCCGCCGGACTCCACCGGGTGAGCTGGGATCTCCGGCGCGCCAACCCCGAGGCGATCGACCTGACCCCGCCGGGGTTCCAGGCCCCCTGGGATGCGCCCTCGAAGGGCCCGCTCGTGGCGCCCGGCCGGTACACGGCGACGCTGGTCGTGGTGTCGGCCGCCGGCGCCCGCCGGGTCGGCTCGCCCCAGTCGTTCGAGGTCAAGCCGGTGCCGACGCTCGAACCGGGCACCGACGTGGCCGCCGTCGCGGCCTTCCAGCAGCGGACGGCCGAGCTCGCCCGGCGGGTCTCGGCCGCCGGCGCGGAGATCGGGCGCCTCGACGAGCGGCTCCGATCCATGCGGGCCGCCCTGGTCGAGACACCCGGGCCGGGGCCGAGCTCTACGGCCGGATCGACTCGGTCGGCCGAGCCCTGACCGACCTGGGCGCTCGGCTCCAGGGCGATCCCGAGCGCCAACGGCTGAGCGAATCCACCATGCCGTCGATCGCCGATCGGGTCGGTCTGGTGCAGACCGGCCACTGGGAGACCCGCCAGATGCCGACGGCCACCCAGCGGCGGGACATCGACATCGCCTCGAGCGACATGGACCGGCTGGCCCGCGACCTGGAGGCGCTGGTGAGCGGCCCGCTGACCCGGCTCGAGCGTGACCTGACGGCCGCGGGCGCTCCCTGGACCCCGGGACGGCCGGTGACGCCGTGACGAGGAACGGCTGGAGGGACTCGCTCTACCGGGTGATCTTCCTCCACGATACCCGGGCCGGCAAAGCCTTCGACATCGCCCTGATCGTGGCGATCCTCGCCAGCGTCGCAGCGGTGATGATCGACTCGGTCCAGTCGGTGCGGACCGAGTACCGGGCCACCCTGCAGATCGTCGAATGGGCCTTCACGATCCTGTTCTCGGTGGAGTACCTGCTGCGGCTGGCGTGCGTCGAGCGGCGGGTGCGGTACGCCACCAGCTTGTTCGGCCTGATCGACCTCGCCAGCATCCTGCCCACCTGGCTGAGCCTGGTCATCCCCGGGACCCAGTACCTGCTGGTGATTCGGGTGCTGCGAGTGCTGCGGGTGTTCCGGATTCTCAAGCTGGTCGAGTACGTCGGCGAGGCCGACGTCCTGCTGGTGGCCATCCGGGAGAGCCGTCGAAAGATCGCGATCTTCGTCGCCACCGTGATCACGACGACGGTCATCCTGGGGGCCTTCATGTACCTGATCGAGGGCCACACCAACGGCTTCACCAGCATCCCGACCAGCATCTACTGGACGATCGTGACCATCACCACGGTCGGCTACGGCGACATCGCGCCCGCGACGCCCCTGGGCCAACTCGTCGCCACGCTGATCATGCTGCTCGGGTATGCGCTGGTGGCGGTCCCAACCGGGATCGTGACGGTCGAACTGTCCAAGGCCCGGCACACTGGCCGGGCCTGCGCCCGCTGCGGTCAGGACCGGCACGACCCGGAGGCGCGCTATTGCAGCCGGTGTGGCGAGTCTCTGCTCGCCCTGGCCCGTCCCTGACCCGGCTCGAGGCGAGTCGCTCGCGACGGGAGCCCCCGCCCGGGTCGGGCCGGCCTGACCGAGCCGCCGGCGCCGGCGCCCTGGACCGTCCCATTACAGGCCCTATCGACCGCCCCGGATCGCGGCCCACATGAGCGGCTGCGTGGCCATGCTCTGCCCCCGGTACTGCGGGCGGAAGCCATAGAGGATCGCGTGCCCCTGGCCGAGAGTCACGTCCACCAGCGCCGCCTTGCCCGCCAGCTTCTCACCGCCGAGCAGCCAGCCCGAGAGGAGCGGATCGCCGCCGGAGGGGTATCGGGCCACGACCGACACCCGACTCTGGTCGGTGACGTCGAAGGCGGGTCCGCTCTCGAACCAGACCGCCGGCACGGGCGCGGTGTAGGCGCTACCGATCGGCGTGCTCCGGTCGAGCTCCACGCCAAGGATCGATCCGGGCGCATAGAACGCGGTGCGCGCCAGGCCGCTCAGCACATTCTGGATGGGGAGCTCCAGGGCCTCGATCGCGTAGTCCGAGGCGTCGTTGAAGAAGAGCGCGGTTCCGCCCTGCTCGACGAAGGCCCGGAGCGCCTTGGCGCCCTCGTCACCCAGGCCACCTTGGAGTGAATCCGGGTAGCTCCCCCGGACGCCGTTGGCGATCGACTGCGGCCTCTGGTCGGGGACGATGATCACGTCGAACCGGTCCCGGAGTCCCCCGGCCCGGACCTCCCGGTCCACCACCGAGGTGTACCCAATCCGGTTCACGTCGAAGACCCACCGGGTCCACCCCTCGTCCATCGAGGCCTGATAGCTCTTGTAGATCGCGATCCGGGGGCCGGCGCCGTCGCTCAGGCCGGGTACCGTGAATCGCGGCTCCGGCACCCGGGCCAGCACCGGCCCCGCGGCCGGCTGGCTCGCCGTCGCGGCCACGTCCACGCCGAAGAGCAGCGGGAGGGTGTGGGCCGTTACGTCGTACGGCGCCTTGGGCGGGCCGCCGGGATACTCCCGCAGGTTAGGATAGTGCTGCCGCTCGAGGAGCGCGTTGGCGTAGCTCCCGAACGGCTGCCGGATCGGGACCAGGTAGCTGCCGGCCGGATAGGTGACGTCCCCGACCGTGACCGGCACCCGGGCTTCGTGCACCTCCACCTGGCCGTGCTGAAGCGTCCAGATCAGCCGCTGGAGCGCCTGGGCGTCGGCCTGGCGCTTGGGAATGAGGTAGGCCGCGGCCACCTCGCCGTCCCGCCACGGGTGGCTCGGATCGAGCGCCCGGTCGCCTAACGTCGCATAGCTCTCCAGCCAGGCCGAGCGGTCACGGGCCGCCTCGACCAGCAGGGCCCAGCTGGCGCTGGTCTGGTAGTCCACGATGTCGCCGAGGGTCCAGGTCCCGCCGGGCCAGAGGGCCGGATAGTTCCAGCTGGAGACCCGGGCGTCGTAACCCCGCCCCGGGCCGAGCTTGTCGAACGGCACCTCGAGCGGGCTCGCCAGCCGGGCGCTGGCCGTCTCGGTCAGGATCCGGACCCCGTGGTGGTTAAGCGAGTACTGCCGGGCCGGCGTCCATTCGTCGTACGACGCGTTGGTGGCGATGCCCGTCTTGCCGTCGGCCAGCATCCGCCAGGCCATCGCCATGCCGAGCGCGTTGGTGGCCCCGGTCAGGATGGGGTCGATGTTGGGCTCCACCGGGTCCATGTAGGGCGGGATGAAGATCCGGCCCGCGTTGGAGCCCTGCTGGTGGATGTCGTTCACGATCTCGGGCGTCCAGCGGCCGTAGAGCGAGTCGATGACGTACCGGGTCTCCGGCTGGGTGAAGGCGTACCAGTCGCGGTTGTTGTCGTGCCCGGTATAGTGATGATAGAGCTCCGGCGGGCCGGTGCCCTCGGCCGGGGTACCGAGGGTCGCGCGGTACCAGTCGCCCACGATGTCCACCCCGTCAGGGTTCTGGGACGGCACCAGCATCACGATGGTGTTGGCCAGAATCGACCGGGCTTCCGGGGTATCGGCCCGGGCCAAGCGATAGGCCAGCTGAAAGGGGGTGAGGAAGCCGCCCACCTCGGTCGAGTGGATGCTCGAGGTGATCAGGATCACGTTCTTCCCCTCGCCCACCAACCGGGCCCGCTCCCCCGGCTTCCGGAGGCGCGGGTCGAGGAGCTTCTGCTGGATCTCGCGGTACCGGTCCAGGTGGGCCAGGGTGGCCGAATCGGCGATGAAGGCGACCAGGAAGGGGCGCCCGAGCGTGGTCTTACCCAGCACCCGGACGGAGACGCGCGGGCTGGCCCGATCGAGCGCCTGGAAATAGGTGGTGACCTGCTTCCAGGTCGGGAGCCGCCGATCGGCACCGGGCGTGAACCCGAGCACGGACTCGGGGGTCGGCACCGTTCGCGACTGCGCGGCAAGGGGGGCCGCCGCCGCAAGGGCGGCGAGCGCGAGCGACAGGAGACGCGGCATGGCCGGTGAGTCCTTCACGAGGATCGACTGGATCGGTGAACGGTCGAAATCTAGCCCGATCGAAAGGGAGCGGCACCGGCGGGTCGTGGGTCACCGGCCCACGACCGTAGCAGCGGGAAGGCGGCCGGCCGATTACCGGAAGTCCGCGGTCCCGATCTTGATGATGGTGGCCGACCGTCCGCCGGCGGGCGGAGCGTCGGGGACGGCCTCCGCCCAGACCCCGTAGACCCGCCCGTCGCGCGCGACCAGCCATTCGTAGTCGCCCAGGAAGACCCGCTCCCCGGTGAAGGGCTGGTCCGACCAGGCGTAGTTCCGGAAGGTCCGGCCGCCGTCGGTCGAGCGAGCCAGGGTGACCGTGGTCCGCCGGTTGGCCTGATCTCCCCGACGATCGTAGAACTGGACGTAGAGATCGCCCCGGACGGCGTCGACCGCGAGCCACTGGAGAAACTGGTCGTCGCCATCGTGTACCGGATCGTCGTTGACCCGGACCGGCGCCGACCAGGTCCGGCCCTGGTCCGGGCTCCGGGAGAGGAACACGTCCACGTCGCCGTTCCGGTAGTCGCTCCAGCTCAGGTAGAGCGCGCCGCTCCGGGGGTCGAGCCCGACCTGCGGAAAGCCCATCGCGCGGGAGAGCCCCGGGATCCCGGTGGCGCCGCCGAAGTAGGGCGGCGCCACCGGGACGACGGACCGCGACGGCTCGAAGGTCCGGCCACCATCGTGGGACTCGGTCAAGACGATCGAGCTGGCGTCGTTCCAGACCACGTACATGGTGCCGTCGGGCCCCACCGTCCCAATCGGCGCGACCACCGCCCCGTTGTCGTCCCGCGGGAGGCCGGCCTGGGTGCTGATCCGGAGCGGCCGTGACCAGGTCCGGCCCTGGTCGGTGGAGCGGGAGAAGAGGATCAGAGAGCGGTCGAGCTCCCAGTTGATCCAGGCGGCGTAGAGGTGGCCGCGGTACGGGCTGGCCGGGTTGGCGTCCGCCCAGAGCCGCGACATGTCCACCATCTGCGGGGCCGTGTCCACCGGGTTGGGCCACACCTTCACGGCGACCGGTGGGTCGGGCCAGGTCCGCCCGCCGTCGGGAGAGCGGCGCACCCAGATGGCGCTCTTGCCGGCGTGGTGGGCCCAGTAGCTGGGGGTGCCGAGACCTTCGGAGGTCAGGTACGAGAGGTAGGCGGCCCCGCGGTCGTCGAAGGCCAGCGAGACGTCGCCACCGAGACGCCAGGCGCCGCCCAGGACCAGCCGCTCGGCGGGGCTGAAGGTCCGGGCGGAATCCTCGGACCAGGCCACCCACGGCCCGCCGTACGCCGCCACCACGTGAGCGGGCGCGTTCGGATCGAGCGCGATGGCCGGCTCGGCGCCGTAGTGCTCGGGCTGGGAAATGGTGACGACCCGCGCCCCGGGCGCCCGTTGGAGCGGCGACGAGGGCCGCTGGGCGGACGCGGGCCCGGAGGCTAGAGCGGCCACCCCGGCCAGGACGGTCGCGAAACGGAGGCCCGGCATCCCGGATTCTAGCGCCGTCGCGGCCTTGCCGCCCGCAGCGCGCCCGGCGTACCGTTCGGGATGACCTCCAAAGCCATTCAGGACTACTACCCCGAGGATTTCGCTCACTGCTACGGCTGCGGGCGCCTCAACCCTCACGGCCTCCACATCCGGACCACTTGGGAGGGAGAGGGCGCCGTGGCCCGCTTCACCCCCAGGCCGGAGCACATGGCCCTGCCGGGCTTCGTCTACGGCGGGCTGATCGCGTCGCTGATCGACTGCCACGCGATGGGCACGGCCTCGGCCGCCGCCGAGCGGGCGGACGGCCGCGAGATCGGCGAGGCCGAGGCCCCCCGGTTCGTGACCGGATCGCTCCGGGTGACCTACCTCAAACCCACCCCGCTCGGCCCGGAGCTGGAGCTCCGGGCTCGGGTCACGGAACGGAGCCCACGGAAGGCGATCGTGGACGTGACGCTGACGGCCGGTGGGGTGGTGACGGCCCGGGGTGACGTCGTGGCGGTGCGAATGCCGGCGACGATGGAGAGGCCGGCCTGAGGAATGAGGCTCACCCTCGAAGCCGGCGAACCTCCGTGCTCAGCGCCCAGGTGGTGCGAGTCCAACGATGGTCGCCATCGCGCCAGATCAACACGGTTGCCGAGCCGGTCCCCTGCGCCTCGAGCCGACCCTCGACCCCCGTGCTCTCGAGTACAAACCGGTCTCCGGGCATCAGGGCGCCCAGGGGAGCCGGCGGATCGAGCTTGACCGCGAGGCCGAGAGTCAGCTGAGCGGTGGGACCGCGATCGGCCGCGAGATGGTAGACGTCGGTGCTGGGAGCGGTATCGGTCATGATGTCGAGGCGTGCGGCGTGGCTATTCGGCTGGCGGGGGCAACCTAAACGGACCGTCTCGATCGGGCCAGCCGGGTGTGGAGGTGACACGATCAGGCGTGTCAATCGGGCGCGCTCCGTTTCCGGTCGGCTCGGCCAAGTCGCGCGCCCCCAACCACTTGACGAGCTTCGGCCGGATGGCCCGGTGGTTGCCTCGGAACAGGGCATGACATGCCGGGGGACACCGATGCGTAGGCACTTCGTGCGACTGACTACCGGGCTGGCCCTCGCGGGAGCGGTGGCCGCGTGTGGCGGCCCGACCGGGCCCGGCTCCGGGACCCTGGCGCCGTCCTACTTCCTGTCGAGCGTCGACGGAAAGCCCCTGCCGACCACCACCAATAATCTCCCTCCGGGCTGGACCCTCACCGGGGCGGCGCTGGGCTTCCCGGCGACCGTCTTCGAGGGGCGCCCCCGGGGGACGACGCCGGTCCAGGATCTGGTCACCTACACCGAGTTCGTCACCGACGACCAGCAGATGCCCCAGACCTGGACCAGTCAGCTGGCCTTCACCTTGACCGGCGACCAGCTCACCATCAATCTCTGTCCGCCGCTGGCCCTCTGCATCGCCCGGACCGAGCTGGTGGGAACGGTCCAGGGCGGCGCCCTGCTACTGACGCACTACCTGGGCGACCAGCCCCAAAACGTGTACCAGTACTTCCCGGCCCTTCAGGACTGACCCGGGGCCCGTCAACCGCCCGCGTCGGCCACGATCGTCGGGCCCCGAGCCGCGTCCCTGCACCGCTCGCCGAAGGCGATCGCGTCGGACTCCGAGGCATCCGGGTGGAGCGCGTGGAAGGCCTCGTGAGCGGCGGCGCCGACGATCCAGTCCGACGAGCGGCTGAACGCCGGCGCCCAGAATTGAACCGCGATCGGGGTCGAGTCCGCGGCCACGTAGGTGGCGCCGTAGTACACCATGCCCCCCGCGGTGTCGACCGCTTGCCAGACGCTGACCCGGTCGCGGCGGTCGAGCGCGCGGAGCGTGGAGGCGGCCAGCCGACAGGCGCCGTCGGGAGCCTGTCTTAAGGTCACGAGCGCGCGGCCGAGGCGGGCGCGCTCCTCGCCAGTCAGGGCCCGGGTCGGCACCCATCGCACCACGTCGTCGCTCAGGCAGAGCGGGGTGCCGAACGCGGCGGCGCCCAGCGGATGCGAGACGCGAAGCCGGGCGGCCACCAGGTCGGCGCCACAGCTCACCGGAGCCGTGGTAATGCTGGCCGGGCGGATCGAGGCCGGGAAGAACTGGGCGGCCGACTTCGTCGGAGCGAGCACGGCCATGGTCCCGAGCGCCATCAGGGCGCCAAATCGAATCGTGGTGGTCAGGGCGGGTCTCCTTCCTGCCGGCTTCGGCCTCATGAAAGGTGCGCGATCGTGGCGGGATCGTCACCCATTCGTTACAGACGACTCGCAAGCGGCGGGGCCGCTGGCCCGACCGAGGTATCTTTCACCCGCACCGCGATCGGATCGCCCCGACCCATGACCAGCCTCCTTGCCGTCCTCGCCCTGGGCTTCTTCCTCGGGATGCGGCACGCCACCGACCCCGATCACGTGATCGCGGTTTCGACCATCGTCGCGCGGGAGCGGAGCCCGTGGGGCGCGGCGGTCATCGGGGCGGCCTGGGGGATCGGGCACACCCTGACCATCCTGGTGGTGGGCAGCGGGATCGTGATCTTCAAGTGGGTCATCACCCCCCGGGTCGGCCTCTCGATGGAGCTCGCGGTCGGGGTGATGCTGATCGTGCTCGGGCTCATGAACTTGAGCGGGATCCTCGATCTGATCCGGGGAAGCGCGGCGGGAGCGGCCGTTGAGCCGTCATCCCCTCACCCCGATCGGACCGCCGTGGCTATCGCCGCGGAGGTCCACAGTCACGCCCACCGCCACGGCGACTACGTCCACACCCATCCGCACGGCCATCAGCCGGAGGCCCATCCCCACAATCCGGAGCGGACCCCGGTCACTTGGCTGGACCGGCACCTGGGGCGGCTCCGCCTCTATCAGCTGATCCGCCCCCTGGCGGTGGGCGTGGTCCATGGGCTGGCCGGGTCGGCGGCGGTGGCCCTGCTGGTGCTCACCACCATCCGGAGCCCGCAATGGGCGGTGCTCTATCTCGGCGTCTTCGGGGTAGGAACCATCGTGGGGATGATGCTGATCACGGCCCTGATCTCGGTGCCCTTCGCCTACACCGGGAACCGGTTCGGGGTCCTCAACCGCCGGCTCCGAATCGCCTCGGGCGTCATCAGCCTGGCGTTCGGCCTCTTCATCGCCTACCGGATCGGGTTCGTCGAGGGCCTGTTCACCGGCACGCCGCGATGATGGAGTGGGCGTAGGGAGTCGTGACTTGGGACTAGGGAGTAGGGAGGGAGTAGTGACTAGGGAGTAGGAAGGGAGTAGTGACTAGGGAGTAGGGAGGGAGTGGGGACTAGGGAGGGGAGGTGATTAGGGAGTAGGGGGCGCGGGGACCCACTCGCTGCTTCCTACTCCCTTGCTACTCCCTCCCTACTCCCTGCCTACTCCCTACTCCCGACTCCCTCCCTAGTCACTACTCCCAATTCACCATTCACTATCCGTCGTCGGGAACTCGCCGGTCTCCATGGTGCCGACCTCGACCTCCTCGACGACGGCGGGTCGGCGCGGCAGCCGAACCAGCAGCACGCTGCTCAGAATCACGGCGGCGCCGGCCAGCATCCGGCCCGTCACCTGCTCGCCCAGCAGCGCCCACCCCAGCCCCAAGGCCACGATCGGGTTGACGTAGGCGGAGGTGGCCACCCGCTGCGGCGTCGACGTCCGGAGGAGGTAGGTGAAGGCGGTGAACGCCACGATGCTGCCGAAGACCACGAGGTAGGCCAGCGCACCCCAGGCCTTGACCGACACGCCCCCGGTCCGAAGAGTGGCCCACTCGCCTGCGACCAGCCCGATCAGGAGCAGCTGGACGCCGCCGCCGATCATCTTCATTCCGGTCGCCATGGCGGGCGAGCCCTCGAGATGATGGCGATGGGCGTAGACCGATCCGAGCGCCCAGGCGAAGGACGCGCCCACCAGAGCCACCAGTCCCAGCGCCGGCACCGTCGACGAGAGCTCCGGCGTGGGCCGAGAGAGCAGCGCCAGCCCTCCGAAACCGAGCAGGACCCCGAGCATCACCCGGCCCGGCGGCATCTCCCATCCGGTGAGCGCGCTCTCGATCAGCACCGTCCAGATCGGCGAGGTCGAGGCGAGCAGCGCGGTCCGCCCCGACGGCACCCGAGTCTCCGCCCAGACCACGAGCCCGTTGCCGAACACGAAGAACAAGGTTCCGAAGACCGCCGCGGTCGCCCAGACCCGGATGCCCGGCACCGACTCGCCCCGGAACCGAGCCCAGGCAAAGAGCACCGCACCCGCCATCAGGAACCGGCTCCCGGCCAGGAAGAAGGGCGGCAGCTCGTCCACCGCGATCTTGATCCCGAGGTAGGTCGACCCCCAGATCAGATAGATCGCCGCGAAGGCCCAGAAGGTCCGGGCGGGAGTTGCGGTCATGGCTTTTCGCATCGGCGGTCGAAGGATACCAACCCATCGCCACTCCGGGGTCAGGCGGACCGGCTCGCGGGCGCCCCTCCCTTCCGGGCGGGCGCCGCCTCGTTCCCGCTCCGGACCTGGGTGAGCCAGCCGTGCGGATCGGCGGTCCGCCCGTGCACGGTGTCTTGAAAGAGGGCCTGGATCCGCCGCGTGATTGGGCCCGGCTTACCGGCCCCTACCGGGATCTTGTCCACGCTCCGGACCGGGGTGACCTCCGCCGCCGTCCCGCAAAAGAACACCTCCTCGGCGAGATAGAGCAGCTCCCGAGGCAGCGTCTCGGACCGGACCGGAATCCCCGCGTCGCGGGCCAGCGTGAGTACCGCGTCGCGGGTGATGCCGTGCAGGATCGAGCCGTTGATCGGGGGGGTGTGGAGGATGCCGTGCCGCACCACGAACACGTTCTGCCCCGACCCCTCGCCGATCGTTCCGTCCGGCGCCAGCGCGATCGCCTCGGCGTATCCGTGGGCGAGCGCCTCCATCTTGGTGAGCATCCCGCTCAGATAGTTGCCCGCCATCTTGGCCATCGACGGCAAGGTGTTCGGCGCCACCCGGTTCCAGCTGGACACGCAGACGTCCACCCCCTGTTCCAACGCCTCGTCGCCCAGATAGGCCCCCCAAGGCCAGCACGGCAGGAACACCTCGACCGGGCTCGCGAACGGGACCATGCTCGCGGCCCCGTAGCCCCGGAGCACCATCGGCCGGATGTAGCAGGCCGAGACCGCGTTCTTCTCGACCAACTCGGTGCACGCAGACAGCAGCTGCTCGACCGAATAGGGCACCTCCATCCGGTAGATCTTGCACGAGCCCAACAGCCGCTCGAGGTGCTCGCGGAGCCGGAAGATGGCCGGACCGCGATCGGTCTCGTAACACCGGATCCCCTCGAAGACCGAGGAGCCGTACTGCATCGAATGCGCGAGGACGTGGACCCGGGCGTCGTCCCACCGGACGAACTCGCCGTTGCGCCAGATCCATTCGGTGGCGTTGAGCTGACTCATGAGGGATCCCAATGAAGGTGGAAAGACGGCTCGGCACGGGAAGTCTCGCTCCGACGATTGGCGGACGCCAGCCTTGCCTTGGTAGTGACTGATGAGTGGTGACTGGTGAGTAGGGAGGGAGGTAGGGACTAGGGAGTAGGGAGTAGGGAGTAGGGAGGGAGTGGGGAGTGGGGAGTGGGGGGAGAGAGAGTGGGCGGTGGGGCACCTGGTCCCGCCCCACAACTCCCGACTCCCTTCTCTACTCCCAACTCCCTACTCCCAACTCCCTCTCCCACTCCCTACTCCCTACTCCCTACTCCCAAATCCCTACCTCCCCCCCTTGCGCTTCTACAAGAAGAGCGCTAGCTCTTGTAGAAGCACAAGGGGACTCCATGACCGATCCACATCTCGACCTGCCGCAAGGCACCCTCGACCTCCTCATCCTCAAGGCCGTTTCCCTGGGGCCGCAGCACGGGTGGGCCATCTCGGAGCGGATCCACGAGGTGTCCCAGGCCGTGCTCCAGGTTCCTCAGGGATCGCTCTACCCGGCCCTCCACCGGCTCGAGCGCCGGGGTTGGATCCGAGCCGAGTGGGGCGCCTCGGAGAACAACCGGAAGGCCAAGTTTTACGAGCTCACTCGGGCCGGCCGGAAGCAGCTCGAGGAAGAAGCCACGTCCTGGGAGCGGCTGACCAAGGCGGTGTCGCTCGTTCTGGCCATGGGCTGACCGGGAGGATCCGATGCTGAGCGCGCTGTGGAGCGACCTCAAGTACCGCTGGCGGGCCCTGATCCGCCGGGGCGCCGTCGAAGGGGAGCTCGACGACGAGATCGGCTTCCACCTCGAGCGCGAAACCGAGAAGTACCAGCGCCAGGGGTTCTCGCCGGCCGAGGCCCGGCGCCGGGCGCGGCTCGCCTTCGGGGGAGTGGACCGGATCAAGGAAGAGAGCCGCGACGCCCGCGGGCTCTCGGCCCTGGAGATCGTGACCCGGGACTTGGCTTACGCGGCGCGGATGCTGCGGGGCAGCCCGGGCTTCACCCTGGCGGTCGTCGGCACCCTGGCCCTGGGGCTCGGGGCCAACGCGGCCATGTTCGGGATCGTGGACCGGCTGCTCTTTCGCCCTCCGCCCTTCCTCGGCGACCCCGCTCGGGTTCATCGCGTCTACCTGGTCACCGAGGGCCGAGGCGGCACCAACTACGAGCCCAACATCGCCTACACGACCTACCGTGACCTGGTCCGCACGACCAGCTCGTTCGACGTGATGGCCGCGACCTTCGACGCCCGGATGGCGGTCGGCGTCGGGGAGGACACCCGCGAGATGCGGGTCGCGCCGGTGAGCGCCAGCCTGTTCGAGCTCTTCGACGCGCCGCCGGCCCTGGGACGGTACTTCGGCCCGGCGGAGGACTCGGTCCCGGAGGGATCGCCCGTGGTGGTGTTGAGCCATGCGCTCTGGCAAACCCGCTACGGCGGCCGACCCGACGTGCTGGGCACCGGCCTCCAGATCGGGCCGGTCGTCTACACCGTCGTCGGCGTGGCGCCGGCCGGGTTCGTCGGAGTCCAGGAGGGGCCGCCGCCGGCCGCCTTCATCCCGATCACGACGTATGGGGCGCACGTCGAGTGGACGCCCGACCGCGCGGCCTACTATACCAAGTACGACTGGGGCTGGATGGAGCTTCTGGTCCGGCGGAAGGCGGGCGTGAGCGAGGCCGCCGCGGCCGCGGACCTGAGCCAGGCGTACCAGCGGAGCTACGCGGTCGAGCGGACCGGTGATGCCGAGCTGCCGCCGGCGACGATCGCGCACCCGCGGGCGATCGTGTCACCGATCCAGACCGAGCGGGGCCCCAATCAGACCACGGTCGGCAAGGTGGCCCAGTGGGTGGGCGGCGTCGCCCTGATCGTGCTGCTCATCGCCTGCGCCAACGTGGCGAACCTCCTCCTGGCTCGGGCCCTCCGGCGGCGCCGGGAGATCGGCCTCCGACTGGCCCTCGGCGTGAGCCGGACCCGCCTCTTCGCGCAGCTGCTGACCGAGAGCGTCCTGCTCGCGACTCTGGGGGGAGCCGCCGGCCTGCTGGTGGCGCATTGGGGCGGTTCCCTGCTCCGCTCGCTCTTTCTCCCCGACGCCGGCGGCACCCGGGCCCTGATCGACTGGCGGACGGTCGCGTTCGCCGGCCTCGCCACCCTCGCCGTCGGGGTGCTCACCGGCCTGGCCCCGATCCTCCAGGCCCGGCGGACCGACGTGGGTGGCGCGCTCCGGATCGGGGCCCGGGAGGGTACCTATCAGCGGTCCCGGACCCGAACCGCCTTGCTCCTGGTTCAGGGAGCGCTGTCGGTTCTTCTCCTGGTCGGCGCCGGTCTCTTCGTCCGAAGTCTCCACCAGGTCAGGAACATCCGGCTCGGGTACGACGTCGATCCCATCCTGTATGTCGACCTCAACCTGCGCGGACTCGCGCTGTCGCCCGACCGGCGCGCCCAGCTGGCCCGTCGGCTGCTCGCGGAAGCCCAGACCTACCCCGAGGTGGAGCACGCCAGCCTGGCCGTCACCCTCCCCTTCTGGCTCAGCCGCTCGACCGACCTCTTCGTGCCGGGGATCGACTCCGTGGGGCGGCTCGGGCACTTCGGGCTCCAGGCCGGCTCGCCCGACTACTTCGCGACCATGGGCACCCGGATCCTCCGCGGTCGAGGGATCACCGCCGCGGACGGCAAGAACGCGCCCGGCGTGCTGGTGGTGAACGAGGCGATGGCCGACGTGCTCTGGCCGGGTCAGGATCCGCTGGGCCGGTGCGTCAAGATCGAGGCCGACACCGTCCCCTGCAGCACCGTGGTGGGCGTCGCCGAGAACATCCGGAACCGGAACATCACCGCGGGCGGCGAGTACTTCTACTACCTCTCGGCGGAGCAGTTCCGGCCCCAGTTCGACGACCTGGTGATCCGGGTCCGCGGTCGGGCCGCCGACCAGGCCGAGACCATCCGGAAGCGACTGCAGACCCTGATGCCGGGGACCAGCTACGTCACCGCCACTCCCTTCCGCGACATGGTCGACCCCAACCTCCGCTCCTGGGAGCTCGGCGCGACGATGTTCCTGGCGTTCGGCCTGCTGGCCCTGGTGCTGGCGGGCGTGGGGCTCTACAGCGTGATCGCCTACAACGTCGCGCAACGGACCCAGGAGCTCGGTCTCCGGATCGCCCTCGGCGCGAGCCTGGCCGACCTGCTCCGGCTGGTCTTGGGCGAGGGGATCCGCTTTGCGCTGTTGGGGCTCGGGATCGGCGGCCTCCTGGCACTCTGGGGGAGCCGGTGGCTCGGCCCGCTGCTCTACGCGGAATCCCCCCGTGACCCGTTGGTTTTCGGCGTCGTGGCCGCGGTCCTGCTCATGGTGGCCGCCGTGGCCAGCGCGGTCCCGGCCTGGCGGGCGGCGACCGTGGATCCGAACGTGGCGCTCCGAACCGACTAATCAGGCGCCGGCCGGCGCCCGGACCCGCCCGTCGATCGCCGGCCGCCGGCGGACGTACCATTCGGCCCAGAGGAGGTTGGGAACCCAGCAGAGCCACGCCACGATCCGATACGCGGTCGCGAACCCGAACCCGGCGGCGGGCCGCGAGAAACGCCACCGTGGTCGCGGTCAGCACCGCCAGGGCCAGCATCCCGAAGCCCAGGTGCGTCACCCATCCCTCGGAAGAGTAGCGGGCCAGGTAGAGCCCGGCCCCGCCCCCGACCGTCCCGACGATCACGTAGGTCCTCCCGACTCAGCGGTGGAAGGCCGGCCAACGGGCTCGCACCGTCCGGTTCATCTGGAGCAGACCCGCCAGTAGCACCAGGGCGCCACCCGCCGTGTGGAGAAGGATCGCGGTCGGGCGCTCTCGAAACGACGCGGCCAGGTTGGGCACGAAGGCTGCCTCGCCGCCTAGGGCATAGTTCGCCGCGTAGGCGGCGATCGGGAGGGTGACCAGCGTCATCACCCACCAGGTCCAGGTTCGATCGGCCGTTCGGGTCGCCATCCGCCTTCTTCCGTCGTGAGCCCCAAATCCCAGGCCCGGCGGCTGTCAGGGTCGAGGGACCGTCGTCCGAACACGCGGTCGGTCACAGGCGATCGGCTGGCGTTCTATTATACTGTTTCATATAATATGACCATGAAGCCGCACGCGTTCCACATCCTGCTCTCGCTCGCCGAGGCTGACCGCCATGGCTCCGCCATCGCCCGCGACGTGGAGCGGCTGACCGACGGGCAGGTCCGGCTTTGGCCCGCCACCCTCTACGGCACCCTGGAGGAGCTGGTGGACCAGGGGTGGATCGAAGCCCTGACCGACACCGGCCGCCACCCCGCCGGCGAGAGCGAGCGCCGGCGCTACTTCCGGCTCACGCCCGCGGGCCGCCGCGCGCTCGAAGCCGAGACTCGGCAGCTGGCCTCGGTGGTGGCGACCGCCAAGCGGCGTTTGTTGCGCCCGGGCGAGGTCCGGTGAGCGTTCGGGCTCCGCGCCTCTACCGCGCCCTGCTCCGGCTCCTCCCCGCGCGGCTCCGCGAACGGGCCGGGGCCGAGATGGAGGCCCTCTTCGTCGAGCGGCTCGCGGAAGCCAAGACCCGCCGGGAGCGGGCCCGGGTCTGGAGGCAGGCGGGTCTCGACGTCCTGCGCCGGGCGCCGGCCGAGCGCTGGCGCCGCTCGCGACCTTCGACCGGAGGAGGTCTCATGGCCACCGTCCTGCGAGACATCCGCTTCGCGCTCCGGGCGTTCGTCCGTCAACCCGGGGCGACGGCCCTGGTCCTCCTGACCCTGACGCTCGGGATCGGCGCCACCACCGCGGTCTTCTCGCTGTTGGACGGGCTCTTCCTCCGGCCCTTCCCGTTCCAGGCGCCCGAACGGCTGATGTATCTCGACGAGACCGCACCCAAGTGGAACCTGGAATACACCGGGGTCTTCTATGGTGACTTCGTCGGCTGGCGCGAGCACACCCGGGCGTTCGAAGCCATGGCGCTCTACGCCACCGAGGGCGCCAACGTGTGGGACGGCTCGACCTCGGAACGGCTCGACGTGGCCCGCACCACCTACGAGTTCCCCGAGGTGCTCGGCGTGAAGCCGCTGCTGGGCCGAACCTTCACGGTCGAGGAGGATCGACCGGGCGGGGCGCCGGTCGTGTTGCTGAGCGAGCGCTACTGGCGGCGTCGATTCGCCAGCGCCCAGGACGCGGTGGGACGCTCGCTCACGGTCGACGGCGTGCCCCGCACCGTCGTTGGGGTCATGCCTCGGGCAGCCGAGTTCCCCGAACGGACCGACCTCTGGTTGCCGCTGGCCCAGGATCCGGCGATGCCGTGTTGCTCGTACAGCTACGCCGGGATCGGCCGGCTCCGGCCCGGCGTCTCCCTGAGCCAGGCCCGGGCCGATCTGCTGGAGGCGCAGAAGCCGCTCTGGGAGGCGCATGACAAGGAGCACGTGGTTTCGCCCACGACCCTTCCGCTCCGCGATCTTCTGGTGGCCGACTACCGGGTCATCGCCATCGCCCTCGGCGTCGGCGTGGCCTTGGTGCTCCTGATCGCCTGCGCCAACGTGGCCAGCGTGATGCTGGCCCGGGCCATCTTCCGCCAGCGCGAGATCGGGATTCGAGCCGCCCTCGGAGCCACAACGGGTCAAGTCACTCGGCAGCTCTTGACCGAGAGCCTGGTCCTGGCCGTCGCCGCCGGTCTGCTCGGCGGCGGCCTCGGGCGTTGGGCGCTCCATCAGCTGGTCACGGGGCTTCCGGACAAATTGCCGGGCTGGGCCAGCTTCGCGGTCGACTGGCGAGCGGGGGTCTTCGCGCTGCTGGTCGTGGGCGTCACCGCGGTACTCTTCGGTCTCGCGCCGGCGCTGCAGGCCCGTCGGCAGGACGGGCGCCACGCCCTGATCGTCGGGAGCCGCGGCGGCTCGCCGACCGCTCCCCAGCGGCGGACGCTGAACGCGCTGGTGGTCGGTGAGATCGCGCTGGCGAGCGTGCTCCTGATCGGGGGCGGGCTCCTGCTCCGCTCCTACCACGCCGTGGCGGGGGCGGATCCGGGCTTTCGGGCCGACCACGTGCTGTCGTACCGGTTGGCGCCGCCCTCGTCGACCTACCCCGCCGGCACCGATCATCTCGCGCTCTACGACCGAATCATGACCTCGCTTCGGGCCCTGCCCGAGGTCGAACGGGTCGGCGCGATCAACTGTCCGCCGCTCGGCTGCCATCTCGGTCAGTTCTACCGGGCCGAAGGTCAGGCGGAGGCGCCGGACGGGCACGACCCCGTGGTCCTGACCCGGTTCGCGTCGCCCGACTACTTCGCCGCGATGGGGATTCGGCTCCTCCGGGGGCGGCTCCTCCGGCCCGGCGACGGCGCCCCCGGCACCCGGCCGGCCGTGGTCGTGAACGAGAGCTTCGCCAAGCTCAAATGGCCCGACGGGCCCGATCCCACCGGCCGCTGGATCGGAAGCGGATCCGATACCACCAACCGGATGACCGTCGTCGGGGTCGTGGCCGACGTCCGGCACTATGGCCTGGACCGGCCCTCGCGGCCGGGGATCTACGTGCCGATGGACGTGATGGCCGGTCAGACCGACCCACCCGCGTTCTCGATCGTGCTCCGGACCCGCGGCAACCCGACCGCTGCGGTCGAGCCGGTCCGAGCGGTCATGCGCCGAATCGACCCCACCCTGGCGCTCTACCAGGTGGGCACCATGACCGAGGCGGTGGCTCGCTCACTGGGCCTCCGCCGGACCTTCTCCTGGCTCCTCGCCGTCTTCGCCGGGATCGCGCTGGCGCTCGCGGTCGGCGGCGTGTACGCCGTGCTGTCTTACCTGGTGGGGCGCCGGACTCGCGAGTTGGGGATCCGGATCACCCTCGGGGCGGAGCGGCGCCAGGTGCTGACGCTGGTGCTCCGGCAGGGGCTCGTCCTGGTCGGCATCGGGTTGGCGATCGGGCTGCCGGCGGCCTTGCTTGCCGGCCGCGGCCTGAGGTCGCTCCTGGCGGGGGTCTCGGCCAACGATCCCGCGACCTTCGCGGTCGTGGCCGGCGCCCTGGTCGTCACCGGTCTGCTGGCGGCCCTGGTACCGGCGCGGCGGGCGTCGGCGGTCGACCCGCGGGTGGCCCTGACCGACGAATAGCCGCCGGCCGGGCGCCCTACATCCGGAACAGGTAGCTCGCCTTCAGGAAGAAGCCGTCGACCGTGCGGCTCAGGTTGCCGAACCGGAACCGGCCGGTATCCTGAAAGCTGCCCCCGTAGCCGGCGAAGAACACCGTGCCCGGCATCGGTTGGTAGGAGAAGAGGAAATCGGCCCGGAGGCCGTCGGCGCCTTGGGCCAGCGCAAGGCTCCGCTTATAAACCCCGTCGGCGGGATCGCGGATCAGGATCGGATCGCCCGTCCGGCCGTCGTCGCGGAGCGCGTCGCGGTGGGCCGACCGATACTCGCCGACCACCCGGACGAACACCGCTTGCGAGACCTGGTACTCGAGCTTGAGACGGGGCACGTGGGCCACCGAGACGGTGCTCCCGTCGCTCCGGCGATAGTAGGCGGTGAGGATGTACGAGCCGTCGACCCGGATCTGGCTGGTCGGGCGGTACTGGAGGGTGGAGTTTACGAACAGGATCCGGGCCGGCGACCATTCGTCGTAGTCGACATCGTTGCCGTAGTAGGTGTTGACCGTCCCCGAGAAGGGGCCCACCCAGGGCGTCCGGACCGAGAGGTTGATCCCCATCGTCGGCACCCAGGTGCCGCCGGGGTAGGGCGCGATCGTGTCGACCACGCCGCCGGCCAGGTGCCGTTCCAGGGCGTAGTCACGATAGAGCCGGTAGTCGTAGCCGAACCGCTCCAGCCACGAGAACAGGTTCAACCCCCAGCCGCCCCTGAGCTCCGCGCTGCCGGTCACGAAGAACTGCTTGTCGAGCGGCGCCCGCCCCGACACGAAGTCGTCGTAGATCCAGCGGGCTTGGAGGCGGATCCCGCCCGTCGCCCGGCCCACGAAGCTTCCCGGCTTCCCGTAGACCGTCCACGACGTGCCACCGCCGAGCTGGGCCGCGTCCGGCTGGGCGATGAACCCCGCCCCCGCGACGAACTGGTCGCTCACGCCCGAGAAGCCGGCATTGAATCCGAGGTGGCGCCCCGCCCTCCGGACGTCGACGTCCCAGAGCGGCGCCACCTTGGTCACCCCGTCGCGGGCGGTCACGCTCCCCACCGCCTGCAGCGAGACCGCCAGACCGCCCTGGCTGACGAACCGGGCGTCGAGCCCGCCAACCTGGTTCGAGAACCCGGGCTCCGTCCGGCTGGTGAGCACCGCCCCGGCCCGCGACCCGCGGCCGAGGTCGCGCTGCGCCCGGGCGATCGCGAAGAACGGGTTGTCGCCGCCGGTGCGGGAGGTCTCCTTGCCGTCGAGCGCCAACATCGTGGCCACGGTGGTCCCCGACACCTTGCCGCTGAGCTTGGTCGCGGCGACCGGGGCCGCGATCCGCCGCGAGTAGATCAGCTGGTTCGGGGTGGCGAACTGCTCGATGCCCTCCAGGAAGAACGGCCGCTTCTCCGGGAAGAAGAGCGCCCGCCGGGGATCGGTGACGATCTGGCTGGCGTCGGCCTCCACCTGCGAGAAATCCGGATTGAAGGTGCCGTTCAGGGTGAGATTCGGGGTCACCCCCCAGCGCACGTTGCCACCCAGCTCGGCCGTCTTGGCGTAGTCCCACCCGCCCGCGGCCGCCGGAGCGCCGGCGGCGCGCCCCGTGAGGACCGGGTTCAGGTCCATGACCAGGCCCCGATGGAGTCCGGTCAGCCCCACCAGCTTGCCCGACTGCGCCAGGAAGCTGGCCGCGCCCCGCTCGGCCGGCGCCCACGCGTCCTCCTGCGCCGACGCCTGCACGCTCCGGATCACCTGGAGCCCCCAGTCCTGCGGATCCACCGACTGGTAGCGGAGCGTCTTGAACGGGATCCGGATCTCGACCTCGAACCCGTAGTCGGTGATCCGCCCGCGCGAGTCGAAGACGAAGTCCGGACTCAGGTCCGACGACTCCCGGCCTCCGCTGTTCCGACCCTGCTCCGCCAGGGCGCCGTCCTGCTGCACCCCGAGCGGATTGACCGCGAAGACCAGCGCCTGATGCCCGTCGTCGTAGGTGCCCAGATAGAGCTCGATCCGGTCCTCGGTGGCGAGCTTGTCGCGGTTGGCAAGCGTGGCCTTGACCGTCCCGGGTCGGGCGTGGGCCCGAACGCCGAAGTGGAGGGCGGTCGGCGAGTACCACACCAGCACCTCGGTCTCCTGCTCGGCCGGCCGGCCGTCCGCGGGAGCGTATTGCGTGAACCCGGTCAGCCGTGCGGCCCGCTGCCACACCGGCTCGTCCAACCGGCCGTCGACCTCGACGTCGGCCTCGATCCGGGGCGGTGACACCCGAACCTGCCCCGACGCGCCGACGTAGGTCGGGGCCACGGTGTCGACGGGCGCGAAAAGGAGGGCCAGCAGGGGCAATAGCACGGAGTCACGAGAGTGAAGCGGAGGCCGGGATGCGACGGAACGCCCCAAGATACCCGGCGCCCCACCAAAAGGTAGAGCGCAGTGGCGCCCGCCGGACGAACCAAGTGGCCGCGTCTAGCGGCCGCGGAGATTGGCGGCGAAGAACGCCACCGCCCGCCGGACGAAATCGCGCCGGCTCGCCTCGGTCTGGATGGTGTGCGGTTGGGTCGGGTAGTACATCACGTCGAACGATTTTCCGTCCTCGATCAGCTTCTGAACCACCCGCGCGGCGTCCTGGAACTCCACGTTGTCATCGACGAGTCCATGCACGATCAAGAGGGAGTCGGCCAGGCCCGCGGTGTAGTTGATCGGGCTCGACACCCGGTAGGCCTCCGGGTCGTCGGCCGGCGTCCCCAGGATCCGGGCGGTCCATTCGTGCGAGTAGTGGGCCCAGTCGCTGACCGCCGCGTTGGCGATGCCCGCCCGGAACAGCCCCGGATGCCGGAACAGGGCCATCAAGGTGAAGAAGCCCCCGTACGACACGCCATACACCCCGACCCGCTTCCGGTCCACGCCGTACTTCCGGACCAGGAGGTCGATGGCCGGGATGACCCCGTCGACGTCCTTCTGCCCCATGGCGTGATAGACGTCGGCGCGATAGTCCCGCCCGTAGCCCGCGCCGCCGCGATAGTCGAAGTCCATCACCGTGTACCCCTGCTCCACCAGATAGTGCAACAACCCGAGATGGAGGCCGAACCCATAGACCGACCAGCCGTGGTGGGTGAACTGGCGGTACCCGCCGCCGTGGACGTGCACGACGGCCGCGTGCTCCCGGTTGGGGCGGTCCGGCCGGTAGATCGCGGCGTAGACCGGCTTCCCGTCGGGATGGGTCACCGACACGATCGTCGGCTGCCGGAAGCGATGCCGGAAGAATGCGTCGCTGCCGCTGGCCGTGACCCGGACCGCCGGCCCGCCCGCCCGCGCGTCCCGCAGGTAGAGGTCGGGCATCGAGGTGGCGTCGCCGAAGAGCTCCGCGATCCGGGCGCCATCGGGCGACCACACCCCCTCGTGACGGCCCGGCGCGTCCGTGAGCCGGGTCAGCCCGCCACCGGCCGCTGGCATCAGGTAGAGCTCGTCGTCTGAGGCACTCTCCCGGCTCGCGCCGATCAGCCAGGTCGCGCGGTCGCGAGAGAGCTCCGCCGCGCGGACTTCCCAGGGCCCCGAGGTGAGCGCCCGGACCGCGCCGTCGGCGTCGATCAGATACAGATGGCTCCACCCGCTCCGCTCGGAGGCGAACACGAGGCGGCCACCGGGCAGCCAGCGAAGAAGCGTCGGCCCGCCGTAGTTGGAGAGGACCGGCGGGCCGCCCAGCCAGGCGTCGTCACGATCGTGCGCCAGCACCCGGGTCGACCCCGTGGCCGGATCGAGCTCGGCCACCCAGAGATCGTGCCAGTCGGCCGAGATCACCTGGATCACGGCCCGATCGCCCTCGACGCTCCACCAGGGTCCGTGGACGAAGGTCTCCCGTCCCCCCGCTTCCGGCAGCGTCACCCATCGGACCACGATGCTGTCCGGGTCGACCGCCGGGTCGACGGCCACGATGCCCATCCGGAACCGGTCCTGCGGCTCGCCGACTTTGCCCCGGGACCGCCGGGTCTCCGCGTAGCCCGACGCGCTGACGTAGTCCAGGTACGCTGTCGACGGTTCGGGCGAGGCCGGCGTCCGGGCCACGAACGTCACGAACCGGCCGTCGGGGCTTCGGGCCGCTTGCTCAACCCGGACGCCGGGCTCGACCGGGATGGCCTGGGGCGCGCCCGGCAGCCGGCGGGCCTGGGCGGCCGCGCTGTCGGCCCGGTCCTCGGCGTCCCGCACCCGGGCAAAGAGGTCTCGCTGCTGCTGGCGGAGCCAGCGCGCCGCCGGCCGCTCGGGAGCGCTCGGCCGCTCGTACCGCCGGGTGATCGGCCGGAAGCCGCCGGCCGCATCCCAGGCGTAGAGATCGTCGCCGACCATCGCCGTGACCGACCCGTCGCGCTCCACCCGTGCGGCGCCGAGCCGGCCGGACACCGTGGCCACCGGCCGGACGCCGCCGGCGGCGTCGTACAGGAACAGGGTGCCGCCGCTCGTCCAAGCCGCCCGCCGCCCGTCGGCGCTCCAGGCCGTCTCGGCCGAGGGGATCGGCGTCCCGGCCGGCACCTCGCCGGCGGCCCGGCCGTCCCGAGCCGCGAAGAACCAAGGATCGGCCTCGGGATCCTGTCCGACCCTGGGACTCCGATTCCAGCGGAAGTAGACTCCGGAGCCGTCCGGAGCCCATCGGGGGTCCCGCGCCTCGAGCCCGATCCAGCGGTCATCGTGCGCCGCCTCGTCGAGCGTGAACGGCGCCGGCGGCCCCGCCGTGGCTCGGGTGAGACGGGACTGGCGGAGAGGGGTCGGGTCCTGGGGCGACGCCAAGGCGAACGGGGCGGCCAGGAGCGCGGCGGCGACGGAGAGTGAGCGCGTGAGCATGACAGAACGTCCCTCCGAGGAGGGGAGTCGGCAAGACCTTGCGTAGTGATTGGTGACTGAGTGAGTCGGGACTGGTGAGGCAGTAGGCGGTAGTGACTGGGGGGGACTGATGAGCAAACGGGAGGCGGGGTTGTCGATTCGGGCCATTCAGAGCGCGGTGCTGCCGGCCCTGCTGGTCGCGGTCTCGGTTGCCTTTACCTGGCTGATCTGGGACTTCGCGATCGCGATCTTCTGGGCGGCGGTGCTCGCGGTGCTCTTTCACGGCCTCTACCAGCGGGTTCTCCGCTGGTTCGGGAACCGGCAGGCGCTCGCCTCGGTCGCCACCGTCGCGATCATCCTGATCCTGGTGATCCTGCCGCTCAGCCTCGTCGCCACGGCCGTCGGCGGGGAGGCCGCGGGCTTCTACACCCGGATCGACAACGGAGAGATCGACGTCCGCGCCCCGGTGGCGGCGGTGCAGCGCACCGTCCCTCAGCTCACCGGCTTCCTGTCCCGGATCGGGCTCTCCCCCGACAAGCTGAGCCAGTCGGTCTCCGGCGCCGCGGTGACCGCCAGCCGCTACCTGGCCTCCAAGGCGTTTTCGATCGGCCAGGACGCGCTCCGGATCGCGGTCCTGTTCTTCATCATGGTGTACCTGTTGTTCTTCTTCCTCCGCGACGGCGACCGGCTGATCGAGACGATCATCCGCGCCCTGCCCCTCGGCGACGTCCGCGAACGCCGCCTGTTCTCCCGCTTCGCGCAGGTAACCCGCGCGACGATCAAGGGCACCCTGATCGTCGGCGCGGCCCAGGGAACCCTCGGCGGACTGATCTTCTGGATCCTCGGGATCGACGCAGCGGTCTTCTGGGGCGTGATGATGACGCTGGCCTCGCTGGTGCCCGCAGCCGGATCGGGCCTGATCTGGGTCCCGGCCTCGATCATCTTGTTGGCGACCGGCCACGCGGTCAAAGCGCTCATCCTCACCATCGCCGGGATCTTCCTGATCGGCCTGGTGGACAACCTGCTCCGCCCGCTCCTGGTCGGCCGTGACACCCGGATGCCGGACTACATGGTGCTCCTCTCCACCCTGGGTGGACTCGCCGTGTTCGGGCTCGAGGGCTTCGTGGTGGGACCGGTCATCGCCGCGATCTTCCTCACCGTCTGGCAGATGTTCATCGAGGAGTACGGATCGGCCGACGACCCGCCCGGAGGCCCGGAGACGACGCCCCGAGCCGACTCCGAATCATCGTCATCTTAACCTCCGAGTGGAGGCTCGCCGGCACCGCCGGGCGGCGGGCCGTCAGCGGCCCCCCGGAAAGGCGATGGTGCTCATCAGGCCGAGGTCACGCTGGCGCGAGTCGAGGCGGGTGTGCTGCACAATGATCGGGACCGTCGACTTGATCACGGCGGCGTAGTCGGTGCCGGTCGGCACCGGCTCCGGATCGTTCAGCTCGTTCAGCCGAAGGTGTCGGGTCCGGCGGGCCGGGACTGTGGCCAGGTAGGGGCCGGCGGGCTCCCGATCGGCGAAATACAGCGTGAGCTCGACCCGGGCATCCAGATCATTCGGGTTCACGAGGCAGGCGGTCTCGTGGCTGGTCATCTCCGGCGCGGGACCGTGGCTCCATTCTGGGACGTATCCATCGGCGATGAGCCAAGCGTATCGGCCAATTTCCAGCGCTGGCTTCGTCATGGGGAAATCTCCTGGGGGACTCGGGAGGATCGAGGTGCGGCGGAGAGGGCGCGGTCCAGCACCTCCGCCAGATGCCAGGGACGCCGGCCGCCGAGCTGGGTGACCTGCTGGCGACAGCTGAATCCGTTGGCAACCAGGACCGTCGCCGGGCCGGCTTTCCGAAGCGCGGGCATCAGCACCCGTTCCGCGGACTTGACGGAGACGTCATACTTGCCTCGCTCGAATCCGAATGCGCCCGCCATCCCGCAACACCCGGAGTCGAGGACTTCGACCTCGTCGCTCAGGCGGCGAAGCAGGGCCAGATCGGCATCGAAATCGAGCACCGCCCGATGGTGGCAGTGCCCCTGGACCAGCATCGGCATATCCATCGTGGAGACCGGGAGATCCTGCTCCGCGAGGAGCTCGCCCAGAAGGCGGGTCTGACCGGCCAGCCGAGCGGCCCGGTCGTCGTCCGGGAAGAGGTTCGGCAGCTCGTCACGGAAGGCCGCGACACAGCTAGGCTCGACCCCGACGATCGGGGTGCCGTCGCGCAACGCCGGGGCCAAGGCCCGGAGATTCCTGCGCCAGAGTCGCTTCGCGGGTCCGAGCATGCCCCAGTCGTAGAGGGGGCGGCCGCAGCAGAGCCCGCGGGGGGCCAGCTCGACCCGATAGCCGGCGCGCTCTAGCACCCGGACGGCGGCCTGACCGGGCTCGGGCTCGAGATAGTTGGTGAAGGTGTCGGGCCAGAGCAGCACGCGGGGCCGGTCGCCGGAGACGCGTCCCTTTGGCCGTTGGCCAAACCAACGCCGCAACGTCGGTCGAGCCAGAGGCGGGATGGTCCGCTCGGGCGCGATCCCAGCCACCCACTTGATCAGACTCGCCAGCGGTCCGACCCGGGCCACGACATTGGCGGCCGGAGCCATCGGCGATGCCAGGCGGAGCCAGCGGTGAATCAATCCCATCGAATACGCGGCCCGGGGCCGGAACCGACCCTCGTAGTAGTGCGACAGGAACTCGGCCTTGTAGGGTTGCCATGTCGACGTCGACCGGGCAGTCATGCTTGCAGCCTTTGCAGGCCAGGCAGAGGTCCAAGGCCTCCCGGACCGCACGGCTTCGCCAGCCATCCCGGATGCTCAAGCCACGCATCATCTCGAACAGGAGGCGAGCCCGACCGCGGGTCGAGTGCTCTTCTTCCCGAGTCACCATGTAGCTGGGGCACATCGTTCCGCCATCACTCCGCCGGCACTTCCCCACCCCGACGCACCGGTCTACAGCCCGGGCGAACGAGCCGCCGTCTTCGGGAAACTGAAAGTGCGTTTCGACCGACCGGAAGGTGGTATTGGGCCCGACCCGGAGGTTCTGGTCAGGCCGGAAGGCGTCGACCACCTTGCCCGGGTTCATCCGCCCGTCGGGTCCCAGATCGACTTGAACTCCCGGAACGCCTTCACCAGCTCGTCGCCGTACATCTTCGGCAGGAGGGCCGCCCGGGCCTGACCGTCGCCGTGCTCGCCGGAGAGCGAGCCGCCGTGCGAGACGACCAGATCGGCCGCGCGGTCCAGGAAGGCGAGCCAACGGGACAGGCCCTGGGGCGTGCTGAAGTCGAAGTCGATTCGGCAGTGGACGCATCCCTGGCCGAAATGGCCGTAGAGCGCCGCGTCGTATTCGAACTCCCGGAGCGACCGAAAATCCCGGAGGTAGCGACCCAGCCGCTCCGGCGGCACCGCGGCGTCCTCCCATCCGGGGTGGGCTTTCGGGAGGCCCGGGAGGTGGGCGGTGGCCCCGAGACCGGCTTCGCGGAGGGCCCAGAGACGGGAGGCCTCGTCGTCATCGCGATAGAGCCGCATCTGGGGAGCGTCCTCGCGCCGGGCCAGCTCGGCCATGAGCCGCTGGGCCCCGGCCACGGCCTCGGCCCGACTGGACCCGCCGAACTCCACCAGCAGCCAACCCTGCCCCTGGGGCAGCAAGGGCACGTCCCGCTCGTGGAGGCCTTTGAGCCTCATATTGTGGACCAGGGTCTGGTCGATCCCTTCGAGGCCGACGGGTCGGTGGGCCATGGACGGCGGATCTCATCGGCGTAGCGATCCTGGAGGTCGCGGAGCGCGGCGTAGATCTTCCTCCGCCGGCCGCCGCCACGGATGATCAGCTCGAGCTCGGCCTCGGGCGTCGGTCCGACGTCGAACTCCGCGCCGTCGTACGTCAGGACGGTGAGCTTGGCCACCTGATGGCGGGTCAGCGGCCCCGGCCCGTAGAACTGCGCCATGACTGAGTGGACCCCGCAGGAGTTGTTGCCAATCATCCCGCCGAGGGTGTTGCGATCGTGGGTGGCGGGGTCGGGTCCGTACGTGAGTCCCGCCGACCGCGCCACCTGGCGGAGGTTGTCCAAGACGCAGCCCGGTTCTACCCGGGCCAGCCGCTGGGCCTCGTCGATCTCGAGGACCTCGTTGAGGTACTTGGAATAGTCGATCACCACCGCCGAGTTGCAGGCCTGCCCGGCCAGGCTGGTTCCCCCCCCGCGAGGTGATCGGGGCATTGTGGGAGCGACACAGGGCCACCGTCCGCCGCACGGCATTGACCGTTCGTGGAACGACGACGCCGACCGGAGGCTGACGGTAGTTGGACGCATCGGTCGAATAGACTGCCCGGCTGCCGGAATCGAACCGAACCTCGCCGTCGACCGTCGCGCGGAGCGCCCGGGCCAGATCGGCTGCGAAGGGCGGCTGGGGAACTGGGCCTCGTTCCGTCACTGTCATGCGATATCCCTTCGCCGTCAGATCGCGAACCGGGCCGCGTCCCGACGCTTGAATTCGAGTCCGAGGCCGGGCCGGGCCGGGTCCGGAAGGAGCATCCCCGCCCTGGGACGAGGCGCGCCGTCGAACAGCCGATGCTCGATCCGGACGTGATCGTGGAAGTACTCCAGGTGCCGGACCGAGCCGGTGGCACAGGATGGGTGAAGGTGGATACAGGGGGCGCAGTGGGTCGAGAGCGGGACCCCGAAGGCCTCGGCCAGGGCCGCGACCTTGAGAAAACCGGTAATCCCCTGGCAGCGCGTGGCGTCGGCCTGGAGGACGTCGACCGCCCCCGCCTCCAGCAAGCGGCGGAACCCGGCGAGGGTATAGCCGTACTCGCCGGCCGCGACGTCGATGGTGCCCGGCATTCGATCGCGGAGCAGACGGAGACCGGCCACGTCGGCCGAGGGAACCGGCTCTTCGAACCAGCCGACTCCGAGTCTCGCAAAGTCGCCGGCCAGCGCGAGGGCCTGCTTCCGGGCGTAGGCGCCGTTGGCGTCGACGAAGAGCTCGGCGTCTCCCACCGCATCCCGGGCGACCGCGACCCGTTGCAGGTCTCGGGCCGGGTGGCGGCCGACCTTCATCTTCACGGCGGCGATGCCGTCGCCGACCCCCGGCCCAACTGTTCGCGGAGTCGAGCCTCGTCGTACGAGGTAACCCCCCGCTGCCGTAGACGGGGACCGCGCTGCGGGCCGGTCCCAGCAGCGACACCAGCGGCCGCTCGAGCTGCCGGGCCTTGAGATCCCAGAGTGCGATGTCGACCGCGGCGATCGCCATGGCGGCGATCCCGCTCAGCCCCAGGTTCCGGACCGCGCGCCGGAGCGCGAGCCAGATCCCCTCGATCCCGAAACCATCGCGGCCGACCACCTGCTCGGCCAGCGTGTGCCGGATCAGGGTCGCCGTCGCCCGATCGGCATAGGTGAACCCTAGGCCGTGCTTCCCACCACCTTCGACCTCGACGAGCACGAGCGTGGTGTGATCCCAGGTCAGGGTGCCATCGGACTCCGGAGCATCGGTGGGAAGGTCGTAGGCCGAAACCTCGAGGCGCTCGATCGGGACGCCGCCCCCCGTCTCGGTCATCGACGACTTCGCCCGGGCACCACCGTCGCCACCAGATCCCGAAACGTCTGCCGGATGATCCCGCCCTCGTCCGGATCGCCCTTGAGGAGGGTGGAGGCGTACTTTCGAGCCTGCTCCAGGCTGATGTGCGGCGGAAGCGGCGGCACATCGGGGTCGGTGATCGCCTCGAGAACGACCGGCCGGTCGCGGTCAGCGCCGCGTCCCAGGCGGCTCCCAAGCCGGCGGGATCGTCCACCCGGATCCCCGGAGGCCGAGCATCTCGGCGTAGCGGGCGTAGGGGAAGTCGGGCACCAGCTGGGAGGCCGGATACTTGGGATTCCCGGCCATGACCCGCATCTCCCAGGTGACCTGGTTGAGGTCGCCGTTGTGGAGCACCAGGACGATCAACCGGGGATCCGACCACTCCTTCCAATAGCGGGCGATGGTGATCAAGCCGTTGTTGCCAAGCATCTGCATCGCGCCGTCGCCGACCAGGGCGATGGAGACCCGGTCGGGGTGCGCGAATTTGGCGGCGATCGCATAGGGTACGCCCGGCCATCGTGGCGAGGTTACCGGCCAGACTGGCCATCATCCCCCGCCGGAGCTTAAGGTCCCGAGCGAACCAGTTCGCGACCGAGCCAGAGTCGGCGCTGACGATGCACCGCTCGGGCAGCCGCGACGAGAGCTCCCAGAAGCACCCGCTGAGGGTTGATCGGGTCGGCCTCGTTGAACGCCCGAGCCTCCATGACGCTCCCACCACTCGCCGACACTGGCGCTCGATCTCGTCGCGCCAGGTCCCGATCCGTCTTCCGGACCAGGCGGGGCAGCAGAGCCTGGAGGGTCGCCTTGGCCGTCGCCTGTGAGGTTCACCTCCATCGGATAGCGAAGGCCGAGCATCCGGGCATCGTGATCGATCTGGACCCCCCGGGCGCCGCCCCTCCCTGGGCAGAAACTCCGAATACGGAAAGCTCGACCCCACCATCAGCAGGGTGTCGCAGTTCATCATCATCCACACCTTTGATCAATTCCTCCGGAGACTTGTTTCCTTTCTCGGCAAAGAGATTTCCATGACCAACGCCGGCGTTTCCGGTGACGCCGCGGCTTGCGTTTCCGGTAGTTTTCAAACCGAGCTTGCGGGCCGTGTAGGAATTGAGAAGGTAGCTTTCGAGGACGCCCTTTTCGATAACCGGCGTCCGGCGCGACGGGACGCCTTCATCATCGAACGGCGAGGTGCCGAACAGGCCCGGCAGCGTCCCGTCGTCGATAACCGTAAGGTTTTCCGACGCGATCTTCTCGCCGAGTTTGCCAGCCAGAAAGGATGCCTTGCGATAGACCGCGTTCCCATTGATGGCTTCGAAAATATGGCCCAGGAGCGACCGTGCCACGAGCGGGTCGAAGACGACCGGCGCTTTCCGCGTATTCAGTTTGCGCGAGTGAAGACGGCGAATCGCGCGCCCGGCGGCGATGCGACCTACCTCGGCGGGCGCGTCCAACCCGGAAGCACTGCGGGCCTGGGTGAACCAGTAGTCCCGTTCCATCGACTTGCCGTCCTTGGCCACCGGCATGACGCTCATCGAACATCGGCTGGCCCGGTAGGAACCCGCGAAACCGAGACTGTTGGCAAAAACGCGATGCCCCGTGGCCGAGTCGAACGAAGCTCCTTCAGAATTCGCAATGCGCGGGTCGAAATCGAGCGCCGCCGCCTCGGCTTCCCGTGCCAGATCGATTTTCGCTTCCGTGTCGAGAGCGCGGACATCATCGGAGAATAACCGCAAATTGCCATCGATCGAACCGAGACTGGCCTCCTCAGGCAATCCGGCATACGGATCTTCTCCGGTGATGGCGGCCAGTTCGAGCGCCGAACGGACCATCAGGTCCACTCCCCCGGCCGAGAGATCCGACGTGTAGGCCGAACCGGTTCGCTGCCCTACCAGAACCCGCAACCCGGCGACGCGCGAGCCGGCTTCCTTCAGATTTTCGACCTCGCGCATACGTACATTCGCGGTAAACTCGTCGCCCTCGGCAATCGTGCACTCGACGCCCGCCGCACCCTTCTCCTGAGCCAGGCGGACCACGCGCCGGGCAAGCTCTTCGAGCGGCTGATCGCTCAATTCGTTCCTCCCACGGTCATGCGGTCGAGTTTCACGGTCGGGATCCCCACGCCGACGGGGACGCTCTGCCCCTCCTTGCCGCAGACGCCGACACCCTCGTCGAGTTCGAGATCGCTGCCCACCATGCTGACGTGCTTCAAGGCCTCGGGGCCATTTCCGATGAGCGTGGCGCCCCGGAGCGGCTGCGTGAGTTTACCGCCCTCGATCAGATAGCTTTCCGTGGCCGAAAAGACAAAGCTGCCGTTGGTGATGTCCACCTGGCCGCCGCCGAAGGATGCGCAATAGACGCCGCGATCAACGCTGCGGACGATCTCCTCGGGATCGCTCTCGCCGGCCAGCATGAAGGTGTTTGTCATTCTCGGGAGCGGAATGTGCTGGTAGCTTTCGCGGCGGCCGCTGCCGGTCGGATTCGCCTTCATCAGCCGGCTGGAGAGCTTGTCCTGGAGGTAGCCGCGCAGCACGCCGTTCTCGATCAGGACATTGCGTTTACTGGGCTGCCCTTCGTCGTCGACGTTCACGGACCCCCGCCGATGGTGGATCGTTCCGTCATCGACCACCGTGACCAGCGGGCTCGCGACCTCCTCCCCCAAGCGGCCGCTGAATGCCGAGACTTTCTTCCGGTTGAAGTCGGCTTCGAGACCGTGCCCAACCGCCTCGTGCAGCAAAATGCCGGGCCAGCCGGGACCTAGGACAACCGTAGTCTCCCCGGCGGGAGCCTCGACGGCGTCCAGTTGCACGATGGCTTGCCGGGCAGCCTCTTTGCCAAAGTGCTCGGGCGTCTTCTCCGTTAGAAAAAATTCCAGGCCCACGCGCCCGCCGCCGCCAGACATGCCACGCTGCGGTTCTCCGGAATCTTCCTTGGCGAGGGCCATGACGTTGAGCCGCGCCATGGGCTGCCGGTCGAAACTGAGGACTCCATCGCTCGTAGCCACCAACATGTGCCGCAGGCTATCGCCATAGGAGGCTTGGACCAGGAAAACCCGCTTGTCGTACGCGCGGGCAGCTTCGTCGGCGCGCTGGACCAGTTTCACTCGCTCGGCTAGCCCGGTGTCGCTTGGCGCCGTGACGACCGGATACAGGTTCGGCCGCTCCGAGTGCAGGAATCCGGCCACTGGGGACTTCGATGGCCCGCTCGCAATGTGGGCCGCCACGCGCGCGATGTTACGGATCTTATCCGGCGCCAGGTCGTCGCTGTAGGCGTAACCGGTGCGTTCCCCGGCAATGACCCGCACGCCAACGCCCAGCGCGACTCCCTGCGTAGCGCTCTTGACGATGGATTCGTCGATGCTGATCGAACTGGTCGCCAGATACTCAAAGTAGAGATCGGCGTAATCCCCTCCCGCCGACAATGCTTCCGCCAGATAGCCTTCGAGATCGCGCTCGGTGATTCCGAATTTATGTGCGAAGAAAGAGTCGGAATAGCTCATGTATCGAGCGTAACATGCGCGCCGCGGGCAATCGGCGATCTCGATTATGAACGATGCTCCATGGCCCGGGAAAGGGGAAATTTGTTACCGTCCCCTTTCTTGATCATGCGGGATGAAGGGCGCTGACTATTAGGGCCAGGAGGTTCCAGGTCACGACGAGAGCAAATAAGAGGTTGATGCGGGCAAGCAGGCGGGTCCGGCCAAGCCGCCAGACGGCGATCCCCAGAAGTACGGCGATCAACTTGATCGCGATCAGGCCGTAAATCGGCGAGGAAGTCAGGTCGAGGAACCACCGCACGATCGGATTCGCCTCTTGCACGCCGTAAAGCAGGAAGGTCAACGTCGTCAGGAAGTCCAGAACTTGAAGGTATGAATACTGAACAAGCAAGTGCGTCAATCCCGAGCTCCTTCTGGATAATAGACCTTAACTGTATAGGAAGGTTGCGTCCCGGGCAACAACGTCTCGGATCTTTAGTACTAGAACCAGGCTCTCATCCCGCACGGCTTCAGCAACATGACAGGCACGGCGGCATTGTAGGACCGCTCAGCAAGACCACGACTACGTCTGCCGCTCGCGTTTCCGCTAGAATCACAGTGGCGATGATTCTTAGATTGCGATTCCTCATTCTTTATTTCGTCTTGATCTCTTCCGCCGGAATGGCCCAGAGCCGCAAGGCGGTGACTCCGGAAATTGCGGGAGGCTCGTCCGCGGACGATGGAATCGCGAATGTTGCGTGGTCGCCGGACGGGGGCCGGTTCGTCTACACACAGAATGGCCGGTTGTTTCTGTTTGATACCGCCCAAGCAGCGCCCCAGGAATTGGTCAAGCTGTCGGTCATGGAGATGCAGGCGGCTGCGCCAGAGCCGGAGATCTTCGGCTGGGAGAACCGGCGGGTGCGGGAATCGAAACTCCAGTGGTTTCCCGGCGGCGATCGCCTGCTCATCAAAGTGAAGGGGGATCTCTTCGTCTATCCCCTGGATGGGGGGCGCTGGAGCCAACTGACCGAAACCGCCACGGATGAGGCCGACCCGAAATTGTCACCCGACGGGACGCGGGTCTCATTCCGCCGCGGGCAGGATCTCTACGTGCTCGAAGCCGGGTCTGGGAAGGTTCGCCGACTGACGCGCGATGGAACGCCAACGCGGTGGAACGGGAAGATGGATTGGGTCTATCCGGAAGAGCTGGACCTAGGCACGGCGCATTGGTGGTCGCCCGATTCCCGCCAGGTGGCCTATCTGCAGTTCGACGTAAGCCGTGAGCACATTTACCCCCATGTTGATCTGATTCCACTCCGCGCCGTGGCGGAACCCCAGCGGTACCCGAAAGCGGGAACGCCGAATGCAAGCGTCCGGCTGGGAGTGGTGGGCGCGTCCGGGGGCCGCACGCGGTGGGTGGATTCGGTTGATGGCGGGGCCGATTTACTGGCGCGGGTCAATTGGCTTCCCAATTCGACCGGCCTATTGGTCCAGAAGTTGAATCGGATTCAGAACCGGTTGGCGCTTCGGCACGTGCCGCTGAAAGGGTCCGCGAGTGTGCTTCTCGAAGAGACCGATCCGTATTGGATCAATCTCTCGGACGATCTGCGGCTCCTCAAGGACGGGTTCCTGTGGTCGAGCGAGAGTAGCGGGTTCCGGCACCTGTACCGCTACTCAATGGAGGGGGAGCTAAAGCGGCAACTTACCGCGGGCGACTGGGAGGTCAGCGAGGTGGTGGACGTCGACGAGGTGGAGCGGCGCGTCTACTACGTGTCGACCGAGGCGACGCCGCTCGAACGGCACCTCTATTCGGTGAGCTTCGACGCGGGGCCGCGCTCCCGAATTACGCCGGAAGACGGCGTGCATTCGATCGACATGAGTCCCAATTGCCGTCACTACATCGATACGCATTCGAGTATGACACGTCCCACCGGGACCAGCCTGTACGCCATCGACGGGAAACTCGCCGTGCTGCAATCCTCGGAGAAGAAAACTCAACAGGAGTACAGGATTCTCCCGGCCGAAGTCGTCACCGTGAAAGCGGCTGACGGAGAGTTGCTTTACGGGCGGTTCATTAGGCCGGCTGGATTCCAGACGGGAACGAAGTATCCGGCGGTCGTATCCGTGTACGGGGGACCGCAATCGCAGACGGTACTGAATTCCTGGTCCGGCGCGGACCTCAACCAGGCGCTGGCGCAGTCAGGCTTCGTCGTCTGGCAACTCGATAACCGCGGCTCCTCGGGGCGCGGCCACAAGTGGGAGACCAAGCTCTACCGGCGGTTCGGGAATCAGGAACTGGAGGATCAGGCGCGCGGCGTCGAACATCTCATCTCGATGGGCTTCGTCGATCCGAACCGGATCGGGATTCACGGTTGGAGCTACGGCGGCTTCATGTCTTCTTACGCGATGCTCCATGCCCCGGATCTCTTCCAGGCTGGTGTCGCGGGCGCGCCGGTGACAGACTGGCGCAACTATGACACGATTTACACCGAGCGGTACCTGGGGCTTCCCGCCGGAAACGAGGAGGGCTACCGGGTGAGTTCTCCGGTACACCGCGCCGGCAATCTCAAAGGCGGCTTGCTGCTGATCCACAACATCGAAGACGACAACGTGCTCTTTCAGAACACGATGCAGTTCGCGGCCGAGCTTGAAAAAGCGGGCCGGCCGTTCGAAATGATGATCTATCCGCAGAAGACGCACGGCGTGACCGGGGTCGAGAAGAGGCACTTGTACCGGACCATCGCCGATTTCTTCGAACGGCGGCTGAAGCCCGGCGGCGGCCCCATCTACGATGTGGTCATTTATGGCGGCACATCGGCCGGCGTCAGCGCCGCGGTGCAAGCCCGGCGCATGGGTAAGTCGGCGATCCTCGTTGGTCCGGACACTCACCTCGGGGGCCTGACCAGCGGCGGGCTTGGCTATACGGACTCCGGGAATACGCGGTTAATCGGCGGGATTTCCCGCGAGTTCTATCACCGCGTTTGGCAACACTATCAGCGGCCGGAAGCGTGGCGATGGCAGAAGCGGGAGGAGTTCGGCAACCATGGGCAAGGGACAGTCGCCATGGACGGCGAGAACCGCACGATGTGGTTGTTCGAACCGCACGTAGCGGAGCGGATTTTCGAAGACCTGATTGCGGAACACGGGATTCCCGTGGCAAGGAACGAATGGCTGGACCGCGATGGCGGCGTCGAGAAGAGCGGCGGCAGGATCGAGAGCATCACCATGCTGAGCGGGAACCGGTACCGGGGCCGGGTGTTTATCGACGCCACCTATGAAGGCGATCTGATGGCGGCCGCCGGTGTCAGCTTTGATGTCGGCCGGGAAGCGAACTCGGTTTACGGCGAACGATTCAATGGAGTACAGAAAGACGTTCGCCATCACGGCCACTTCTTTCCTACGCCGATCAGTCCCTATGTGAAGCCGGGCGATCCGTCGAGCGGCCTGGTACCGCGCGTTCACGATGGCGACCCCGGCGAGAACGGTGAGGGCGACGATCGGATTCAGGCCTACTGTTTCCGGATGTGCCTGACAACGGTCGCCGGGAATCGCTTGCCGTTTGAAAAGCCCCAGGGGTACGACGCTTTCCAGTACGAGCTACTGGCGCGCGTTCTGGAAGGCGGCTGGAACGAAGTTTTCGCCAAGTTTGATGCGATTCCTAACGGGAAGACCGACACTAACAACCATGGGCCTTTCAGCACCGACAACATCGGCATGAATTACGACTATCCGGAGGCCAGCTACGAACGGCGCCGCGAGATATTGAAGGAGCACGAACAGTATCAGAAGGGGCTCGTATACTTCCTGGCCAACGATACGCGCGTGCCGGAGAAGATCCGGGCTGAGATGAGCCGCTGGGGATTGGCGCGGGACGAATTCGCTGACAACGGTAACTGGCCGCATCAGATCTATATTCGGGAATCGAGACGCATGATCGGTGAATACGTCCTCACCGAGAATGACTGCTTGGGAACGCGCGAGACGCCGCGCTCGATCGGCATGGGTTCTTATACGGCCGACTCGCACAACGTGCAGCGCTATGTCACCCCAGGCGGATTCGTCCAGAACGAGGGCGATGTCGGGATAAAGGTGCCACCTTACAAGGTTTCTTACGGATCGATCATTCCAAAGGCGGCAGAGAGCGAGAATCTGATCGTCCCCGTGTGCCTGTCGAGTTCCCACATCGCCTATGGATCGGTACGCATGGAACCGGTATTCATGATTCTCGGCCAGTCCGCGGCGACGGCGGCCGCCCTGGCCCTGGACGATGGCGTGTCAGTGCAGAACGTCAACTATGAGAAGCTGCGGGCGCGACTGCAATCCGACGGACAAATCCTAGAACCACAGTAGCCGCCCAAAAAGGGGACGGAAAAATTTCCCCTTTTTCTAGCGGCCCGCGGCCGCCGCCGGAAGGGGACCGGCCGACTGAGGTGGCTCCGCCGCGGGTTGCTCCGGCGCTGCTGGAGGCGGGCGCGCCAGTGCTGGGGGCGGACATTCCGGAACTGCGCCCGGAAGTCGACATCGAGCGGCCGCTTACGACGCTGTAGCCCCGGTCTGGACTGTAAGTCCCGCCACTCCCCATACCGCCACCGTAAACCGGAGGCGGAAAATAGTACATCGTGGCGTAGGCCGGGCTAAAGAACGAATACCCGAATGGGCTTGAGAACATGCCCCGAGCCGGAATGTACGTGAACATTCCGAAATAGGGATTCCAGAGCCAGCCGCTCCGGTTCCAGGAAGAACCCCACAGGTCCAGTGACCGCGCCGCCGTCAGATTCGCGCTGGCAAGGTAACTCGACCGGCGGGCGCTCCACCGATACAAAGAGTCATCCTGCTTTGGGTCAAACTTCGACGCCACCAGGAAAGGCGCCAGTTCGACGACTCTGCCCTTCTTCGCCACCACCTCATCATCGGCTTTGACGACCCGCGCCTTTCCGTCGAACACACGGAGTTGCGCCGGGTTCGAATCCAGACGGTAGAGACCGGGCTTCTCGATATTACGATTGCATTTCCATACCGGATCGAAATGGAGTTGCCGTTAAGAATCTCCATCGCCTCGATGAGGGCCGATCCGTTCTGAAACTCCACCTGTGTATCGGCCAGCCCGGCATTCAACATCTTGACCGAGCTTTCCTCAGCGAGCCGGATGATCACACCTGGCGTGAGCAACATCTCGGCGCGGCCGCGTTCCGTCTGGAGAACGCTCCCTTCGCTCAGGTTCGGAAACTTCGCAAACTCAAGGACCACGGGTTCGCTGTCCACCAACACTTCGCCCTCGATGTGATGTATCGCGCCAGCGCGAGCGGAGACGATGGATTGCGCCCCAGCTATCGAGAGGCTCAACAGCCCGGCAATCAGAAGCCGATAGAACGAAGTGTTCATATCATCCACCCTTCTAGGGACATAGTGCCCCTTGGTTGGACGGCTGTCAAGCCTCGCCGGTTTCGCGTAGATCTCAGCCGTTGAGTGTCCAACCAGGGCGGTATTGCGCTTGAGATAGTCGTTGGCTTCGGGGGCGTTGGTGACGCGTCCCGCCGCCGGATCGTACTCGAAGCTTCTTGCCGGCGCGGTGCGCTACCAGGCCGAACAGCATCTGTTCCATCATCGTGCCGGAGTAATCGAAATCACAGTGAGTCTTGGAACTCGTGCCGAACTTGAGATTGTCGCTCTGGCCCTTGCAGGCATAGACCCAATCCAGCATGAAGGCGTCCCGGTTGTCACTAGGGCGAAGACGGCCCTCCTGGATGGCTTCGAGTCCCGGATTGGGCAAACCCAGGGCCGGCGGGAGATCTCCCGGCAGCAGTTCCACAGCGGGGAATCCATCGGATCCCATCGGAATACGGAAACCGCCGCTGCGGCGTTCGGTGGCGGTGCGGGGACGGGAAGGGCGAGGCGGCGGGGAGGGCGTACCCGTGCGGCCCACGAGCGGGAGAAGCTGGTCCTTCGAGCGGCGCTTGTAGTAGGTCATGTCTCCGTCGTCGTTGCTCGGAATAATCACCCGGCTGACGAAGTCGCAGAAGATGAAGCCCTTGCTTCCTTCGAATATCGCGCCATTTCCGACATCGGTCAGATCGACATAGCCTCGGGGCGGCTCCGGCTTCAACCCGCCCTGATACCATTCCACGGTGATCGGGCCCCGCCAACTATTGGCCGGATGCTCGAAAATCGCCTTGAGCTTTGACGGGATTGATGTCCGGGTTGTATTTGTCGCTGACATCCTGGTCGATCTCAATTGCCGTCGGCGCACCCGCATCGATGGCGTTCCAGAGAAGATCCATCGTGTGGGCGCCCATGTCCCCCATTTGGCCGACGCCGAAGTCCCGGTACATGTTCCAGGAGAGGCAGTTGCCGCCGGCGCTGCCACCGAAGTACTGCGGCGTGTACGGATGGAAGGGCGATGGGCCGATCCACTGATCCCACTGCAAGACCGATGGCGCCTTGCCTTCGCCTTTCGGATAACCAGGCCGGGCAGCTCGCGGGCGTCCCACCCGGAGATGCGTTTCAAATCGCCGATCGCTCCGTCCAGGATTAGCTCGCGGACGTGCTCGAAGTTCGGATAGGCGTGGCGCTGAGTGCCGTGCTGTGTGGCCAGCTTGGCTTTCTGCTTGATGTAGTTGTCACGGACCACGCGGACTTCCTCGACGCTGATGCCGAGCGGCTTCTCACAGAAAACGTGTTTGCCACGATTCAAGGCCCAGTTGGTAATGAAGGCGTGGTGATGATCCGGGGTGCAGATGACCACACCCTCGACGTCTTTCTGATCCAGCAACTTCCGCCAATCGGTGTAGGTACTGGCGCCCGGAAAAACCTTCACGCCTTCCTGCAGCCGCGTCTCGTTCACATCGCATACGGCCACGACGTTTTCGTTCCGGAGCCAGCTATAGTGGGCTGTTCCACGGCCCCACACGCCAATGAGAGCAAGATTCAGCTTGTTGCTGGGCCGGTTCTGCCCGAATAGGGTCCCGCTGGGCAGGAGCACAAGTCCCCCCCCAGCCGCTGCCGTCGACTTCACGAAATCACGTCGTCGCATACCATCACACTTCCTTTCCATTTTGATTCTTGTCCCCGGCTTCCGGGGCCGGATTCGCCCTGAGTATACACCAGACGGCGCCGGCGGTGGATCGTCCATAATAGGCTTCATGCGCCATCCACTTGCCGCCGCGCTGGCTCTCGCTATCGGGACCATCGCTTGCGGGCCGCGGACTCCGCCGCACGTCTCGATTGACCCGGCTCTCGCGACATTGATTCCTCCCGATACAGCCGGACTGGTTGGCGTGCGCTTGGATCATCTGCGGGAGACGCCATTCTACGAGAAGCACGCCGCTTCCGGCCGCCTGCCGGGCTTGAGCGACTTCGTTAAGAGGACGGGGACGTCGCCGGACGACATCTGGGAGATTCTGGCGGCCCTGAACGGCTTGAGTGCAGTGCTGATGGCGAGGGGGAAGTTTTCGGAAACCGGCATGGAGCCGAGACTCGCATGGGAAGGGGCGACGAGAAGTTCCTACAAAGGGTATCTGCTGGTCCAGGACGGGAACGCCGCCATTACGTTTATGAACGCCACGACGGTAGTCGCCGGGCCTCCAAACCGCGTAAAGGATGTAATCGATCTTCGCTCGGATTCGGCGGGACCGCCGACGGCGCTGCTGGCTCTGACCGAGTCGATCGACCGGTCGAATCAGATCTGGGCGGTCTCGACGGGCGGGTTCGCGCCAGCGGAGCCACGTCAGGGCGTCGTCGCAAATCTCGACCGCCTGTTGCGAAGCGTCAAGAACCTGAAGGCGATGGCCAATCTGCGCGATCGCCTTGTCTTTCAGGCCGTGGGCGAATGTGAAACCCCGGACGCCGCGGAGAAGTTGCAATCAACGCTGAAAACCATGGTGGGCCTGGCTCGCTTTGCGACTCGGGCAAGCCGGCGCTGCTCTCCCTGTACGATAAGATCGCCGTTGGGCGTCAGGAGCGGCATGTAGAGGTGAACGTGGATATCAATCCGGCCCTGCTGGATCAACTGATGGCGGAGACGTTCGCGGAAGCCAGCCACTAATCAGCCGGCGCCGTCGCGTTTGTGCTGGCGATGGGCTGCGGCCCGTAGTCCTTCGGCATGACGATCCAACACACCAGGTACGCGATGAAACCGATGCCGGTGAAGATGGCCGTGCAGAGCCAGACGATCCGCATCAACGTCAGATCCACTTCGAGGTAATCGGCGAACCCCGCGCAGACGCCCGCGATGGATTTCTTGTACATGGGCCGGACCAGTCTCGTGTTTGATGGCGCCATGGGCGCCGCTCGGGACGCGGTCTTCTCCCTTGATCCGCCGCACTGAGGGCAGAACTTGTCTGTTTCGCTGAGTTGGTGGCCACACACGGTACAGAACATAGGCTGGAGTCCTCTTCACCTGTTTGTACGGGAGTGGACGGATGTTTGTTCCCCTGAAATCTAGTTCAGGGGCTCAAAGACAAGCTGGTCGCCGGTCTCGGTCCGGGTTTCGGCGGCCATCCCGGCGGGCAACTCCAGCACGGAATGCGCACGGAGGCAGGCCGACAGGCGCCACGGAACCATGTTGCGGCGGATCTTGACCACCTGCTTCTTCTTATTGAGGTAGAGTACATCAATTGCGAATTTCATCCAGAAGCTATGGACGGCTTCGCAGGGAGCGATCCACAAGCCCTCGCCTTTGGGCAGGCTCTCGTGCTTGAGCAGACCGGTGCGGCGGGTCTCGCTGGTGTTGGCCATCATGGTCCGCTCGGCCAGCACGGTCTCCTTGGATGTGTTTCTGACGCGCAAGGCACTAGTTCGTCAATTCGGGAGCATGACTTTAACACTTTGCTGTTTCCGTTTCTTGGTATACGATATTGTAGGATTTCAGGCCTGATTGTGTTGGAGGTAATCAACCATGGGTGAAAGCATAAGCCGCCGGGATTTCGCCAAGACGGCCGCCGTGGCTGCCGGCGTCACCGTGATCGGCGTTGGGGGCGTGGGCGCCAAGGAATACGACACCGGCAAGATTCTCAACTACAACGAAAATATGGAGTACCGCCGGTTGGGCAAGACCGGGATTATGGTTTCCGCCGCCTGCCTGGGAGGGCACTGGAAGCGGCTCGACACGATATTGGGCAAGGGCTTCATCGGCGAGGGCTACAAGGAAGAGGATTTCCAGAACGTCAACGAGGCAGGCTTCATCGGCAATCGCACCGAGATCGTGAGCCGCTGCATCGACGTGGGTATCAATTATGTGGACGCCTGCGCAGGACCGGAGATCCTGGCTTATTCGAAGGCTTTAAAGGGCCGCCGGGAGAAGATGTACCTGGGTTATTCCTGGCACGTCCGCGAGTCGCGCTTCGAGGAGTTCCAGAAGGCCGAGCCGTTGCTGCGCGGCTTGGAGGAAGGCATGAAGGAGGCCAATCTCGACTACGTCGATTTCTGGCGCATCTCGCTGCCCATGGAACGCGTCATGAGCCTTTCCGCGTTGAAGCGGGTGGAGGAAGGCGCGGCCAAAGCGCTCGAAACCGCGCGCAAGCAGGGCAAGGTCCGCTTCACCGGCGTCTCGACGCACAACCGTACCTGGCTGGCCAATTTGATCAAGCAGTATCCCGACGCCATCCAGGCCGTGCTATTCCCCTACACGGCCGCCAGCAAGAGGCTCCCGGGCGACAGCCTTTTCGATGTCATCCAGAAGCACGACGTCGGCGCGTTTGGCATCAAACCGTTCGCCGACAACTCGCTGTTCGTCGGCACGAGCGCTCTGAGCGATCAAAACCGCGAGGCCGACGACCGCCGCGCCCGCATGGCGATTCGTTACATCCTGAATAACCCGGCCATCTCGGCGCCCATCCCGGGGCTGATCAACGCCGCCCAGGTTGACAACGTCGTCGCCGCCATCCAGGAGCGGCGGGAACTCAATAGCCAGGAGAAGACGGAGCTTGAGGGCTTCGGCGAGCACATGTGGGCCAACCTCCGGCCACGATACCGCTGGCTGCGGGACTGGGAATACGTTTAGGCGTTTCGCAAGATAGGGCCGTCGACCGCGTTCCGCGGTGGAGTTGCGGGATTCTTCACGGAATCGTACACTAGATCCAGAGCTTGGAGGGAAACTGGATGAGACGATTCACACCTATCACGCTGGGATTATTGTGCGGCGCTATGCTGCTTACCGCGGCGGAGACGAAGCGTGCCGAGGCCACGCTTGGGGCCTGTCGCGACGGCGAAAACGTCACCGGGAAGGCAACGCTGGTCGAAGAGGCCTCGCCCGAAGGCATCAAAGAGGTCGCCATTCGCGTCGAGGTCGAGGGACTGAAAGACGGCAAGCACGCGATCCATATTCACGAAGCCGGGGTCTGCCAGCCTTGCGGGGACGCCAAGGGCCACTTCGATCCGGGTCCGAATAGCAATTCGAATCCAGACGGCAACCATCCGTTCCACATGGGCGACCTGATCAATGTCGAAGTCAAGAACGGGAAAGGCGTCATGGAGGCCGTGACAAACCGGATTACTCTCTCGCCGGGACCGCTGAGCGTTTTCGACGGCGATGGCAGCGCCTTCATCATCCATGACGATATCGACACATACTGTCCGGATGGCGTGGTGAAGGGCTGCGCCGGGGGCTCGCGCGCCGCCTGCGGCGTCATCAAGCCGGTGGACTAGTTGCGGAACCGGCTAGAATCGGTGCATGAGATTCGCACTGCTAGCCGCCGTCATCGTTCTTAACTACGTCCGCTCTGGCGCAGAAGACACGCACCGAAATTACGAAATCCACCAGCCCCGAGGCCGACGCCAGGCCCAACAGCGACGACGTTCCAGAGGTGTACGCGATACCGGCGGAACTCAAACAGATTCTCGTTCTTCGCTTCAAGTACCAGTCGGACCTGCTCGCGGGACTTGAGAAAACTGTGAATGATCGGGGTATCAAGAATGCAGTGATCCTCTCCGGCATCGGTTCGGTGCGGAACTACCACGTCCACGCGGTGAGCAACCGCGATTTTCCGTCCAAGAACATGTTCGTTGAGGACCCCGTCACGCCCGCCGATGTCGTCAGCGTCAACGGCTACATCATCAACGGGACGGTGCATGCCCACCTGACGCTCGCTGACGAGAACAAGGCCTGGGGTGGGCACCTGGAACCCGGACAAATGTCTTCACCTTCGCTGTCATCACCATGGCGGTGCTCGCCGATGAAACCGACCTGAGCCGCGTGGACGACAAGACGTACCGCTGAGTAGTCACCACCCCGCCGGGGTGCTGCCCAACCCGGCAACTTTGACTGTTGGATCTTTCGCTAATCCGTCCAATTTCCCGCTTCGGTAATTGACAGCCCACGCCCATGAGACTATCGACCTATCCCTACTGGGAAGTAGAGACCCTTCTGGAACTAAGGAGATCAAGTTGAGACTCGTTCACGCTACCATTCTGTCGCTCGCCCTGCTCGCGCCGGGGTACGCTGGCGCGGCCGACGGCAAAGAGGTTTTTGACAACACCTGCAGAGCAGTCCCACGGCGCCGATGGCAACGGAAGCGCCACCGGCGGACGCATTCTTCAAAATGCAGGTTCCGCGGCTGACATCGAACCCCGTTCAGATGAAGACCAACGCCGAGTTGAAGACAGTCATCACCGGCGGCAAAGGGCAAATGGACCCGGTCAAATTGAAGAACCGGCCGGCGGCGCCCCATCGGAAAGATCTCTCGGACGAGGAGATCGACGCCGTGATTGCGTACGTTCGCAAACTACCCAAGTAAGACGGCGGAATCTAAAGTCGCTGTTCAGATCGCCCGATGAGTGGGTTGCTGGACATGACTCGACACTCTGAAGCTGAACCGAAGCAGTCCGAATCGCTCTTGCGGCTATCCGCGCTCATGATTCTAATTCTGGGCATCATCGGCCTGGTAACGGGATCAATGCCTTCGGTCGAAGCCGGACGCTATTATTTCATCACATTCGGCCTTTATATGATTGCGCCTTCGGAGAAATTGCCGCCCGCGGAACGGCGGCCCCGGCGATTACTTCGCCAGCGGCGCTATCTGATTGGGGTGTTCAGCATCACCTGCGCGATCGCCATCATTCTCCTGCAATTCGTTGAGAGTACGATCTAGGGAAGGCGCTAGTCGAGCTTGAGCGAGCCAGGCTCTTTCGGTCTCAATTTCAAAGTCCGGACGTGGACGGCCCAGTAGCTGCCGCGAGCGAGATAATCCCGAGTGGTATCTCAATCTCCATGGGGGCGCCGGCCTTGACCAGCAGCCAGTCCGCCAGGAACCAGGCGAGAATCCCCGCGGCCACCGACCAGACAATCTGGGAGATACCCCGTTCCAGTTTGGCGCCGCAGGTTGTGCAGTTCACGTAGCGGCCCTGCCAAAAGGCCTCACTGATCAGCCGGGTGTTGCATTCAGGGCATCTCATAAGGTCCTGTCGTATTGTATATCCCGGCTGACGGAGCCGCCTAATTCCGGGGCGGGTTGATCATGATGTGAGCGCCGGCCGTACCGGGAAACATCAGCCAAGGGGCTCCCGGGGCCGCTTTGGTGGAGAGGCCGGTGGACTCCGGAGTCGCGAAGGGCGTGTAGATGACCCAACGCAGGTACGCGCCGGCGACCTTCCCGGTGGCGCTGTCGTATTCGCTTCCGCTCAGCACGTACAGGGTACGAGGCTCGCGTGGCATGGCGAGTTTCCCGTCCTCGATCTCTTTCCGAGCGGATGTCGTGGCTTTGCTCGCCGGCAACGCCTTGACTGGCCAGTTCCCTGCCCCGGGCCATGTATGGCTCAAGATCGCGCTGATAGCACGCGGCGCTGAACTTTATTCTTCGCGGGTCGTCGGCCAGGCAGATCAAGTCGTTGTTTCCTTCGCGCAGAGTGACAAGCTTACCCTCCGGGTTGTAGCCAAGAACAGCGGACCTGTCAAAGAAGCTCTCGGGCGCGGCCAGGACGGCGGACCTGATCTGATCGGCCGTACTCGGCGTTTCGCTGGCGGCGGCCAGTCCCGAGAGAAGTAAAGAAGACAGCGATAGCTTCCCAGTCATTTTCATCGGTATCCCTCCAGTGTGACGATCCCTTTGCCGTCATTCTATCGCCCTGAAGCCGCGGCGGCAAAATGCCGATGTCTTGATTGAGAGCGGGTGTGCCCTTCGCGGAGACGGCCGGAGGAGTGGACGGTCCCGCCAAACGGCCGCCAGCCCGCTCTCACATGCTAGTCTGGCCGCTCCCAATCCGGCCGTCAGACGCGCTAATCACGGATCAGCGTCGGCAGAGAGCTTCATATCGCTGAAGCCGATGTACGGAATAGCCGGCTGCGCCACGCTATCGCGGCAGTGCGAAGGCCACGTAGCTTGCCGCCCGAGGGCGCGCCGGACTTGCCGCCGCCGGCGCGCGATCACGACGTACTGCCGGCCGTTCACCTCGTAGACGGCCGGCGTCGCGTTGCCGGCGGCGGGCAGCGTCGTCTCCCACAGCAGTTCTCCCGGTGAGCTTTGTCGAACGCGCGGAACTTTCGGTCGTGGTTCGTCGCGCCGATGAACAGCAGGCCGCCCGCGGTCACCACCGGTCCGCCGTAGTTCTCGCTGCCGGTGTTCTGCAACTCCCTGCTCGACGAGTTCCGGAAACTCGCCGAAGGGGATCTTCCAGGCGTACTCGCCGGTGTTGAGATCGATCGGCGTTGAGGGTGCCCCAGGGCGGCTCGATCGCCGGGTAGCCGTCCGGATCGAGGAACTTGTTGTAGCCGTCGTGTGTGTACTTCTGATCGATTGGCGAGGGCTCGCCGCGGTGGAGGCGCCGGCGCTGACGCCGGTCTTGACGAAACTCGACAAGGGCCTTGACTCGGCCGCGCCCAAGTGCCCGAAAGGCGGGCATCCGGCCGCGGCCATGCCGGATGACCTCGCCGATCTGCGCGTCCGTGAGACGCTTCGAGACGCCCGACAAGCGACGGAAATTCCGGCGGAGTGCCGCGCATGTCGGCCTTGTGGCACGTCGCGCAGTTCTTGCTGTAGAGGCTGGCGCTGCCTTTCAGGTTCCTCCCCGGCTCGACGAGGCGCAGGATCCACGGCCATCTCGTTGGAGTTCACGTAGTACAGCCCGGTCTCGGGGTCGAAGGCCTGGCCGCCCCATTCGCCACCCCCGTCGAAGCCCGGGAAAACGACGGCGCCTTCGAGGCCCGGCGGCGTGAACTGCGGCCCGCTCCGAACCTTGCGGAAGCGTTCGAGCACGGATCGGTGGGCCTCCGGGGTGCGCTTGGTCAGCATCGCTTCGGTCAATTCCTGCCGGGCATACGGCGCGGGTTTGGTCACGAAGGGCTGCCGCCGCGCGAGCACTTCCCCCTCGACATCGGATGCCGGGACGTCCCGGTATTCAATCGGAAAGAGCGGCTCGCCGGTCTCGCGATCGAAGACCAGAATCCAGCCCGATTTCGTCACCTGCGCCACGGCGTCAATTTTCTTGCCGCCGCGCTCGATTGTCACCAGATTGGGCGGGGCGGGAAAATCGCGGTCCCAGACGTCGTGCTTGACAAGCTGGAAATGCCAGATGCGCTCGCCGGTTTCCGCGTTCAGGGCGAGCAAGGTATTGGCGAAGAGGTTGTCGCCCGTGCGGTTGGCGCCGTAGAAATCGAACGCCGCCGAACCGGTGCCGGCGAAGACGATGCCGCGCTCCATGTCGAGGCTCATGCCGGACCAGTTGTTGGCGCCGCCGATGTACTTCCAGGCATCTTCGGGCCACGTTTCGTAGCCATACTCGCCGGGATGCGGGATGGTATGGAAGCTCCAGCGAAGCGCCCCGGTTCGGGCGTCGAAGGCCCGGATGTCGCCTGGGGCGGCCGGCAGGGCCTCGCTGACGATGCTGCCGAGAATCAGCAGATCCTTGTAGACGATGCCGGGCGTGCTCGCTCCGACGCTCACGGTTTCCGGATCGCGGCCCAAACCCTCGCGCAAGTCGATGCGGCCCGCTTTCCCGAATCCCTCTACAGGCTTTCCGGTGCGGGCATCAAGAGCGTGCAACCAATAACCGGCAGCCACGAATATTCGCCGGTCGTCGCCGTCCGCCCAATAGGTGAGGCCGCGGCTGCGCACTTTTCCGGTGACGGGCGCGCCGCCGTGCGGGTCAAAGCTCCAGACCTCCTTCCCCGTGGCCGCGGCTAGCGCGAACACGCGGAGTTTGGGAGAGGTGGCATAGAGAAGGCCGTCCACGACGATCGGATTACACTGCATCTCCGAGCTGTCAAACGCATCGCCGGTGTCGTATTCCCAAGCGCGTTCCAGTTGCTTGACGTTGTCGCGATTGATCTGATTGAGCGCGGAATAGCGAATGCTATCGGCGCCCCCACCGTATACTTCCCATCCACCGTACCGCGATCCAGCAACGTGGTCAGCGCCGCCCATTGAGCAGCCGCCGGCAAACGAAATCGCCGCCAGCCACGGATATCCCCTCAGTAATCTCATAGCTGACCGTTTTACTACATTGCGGCCAGTGAAGGCGAGATCATTCCGGAGCCAGGCCAGCGGCGGATTGTTTGGCTGCCGATCCGCAGAATTCGGCGAGCCGGAGTTCCGTAGCCTTAACACGCCTGGCCATGACCCGGGCCAACCTCTCAAAGACTTCCGAGCCCAGCTTCGGATCTCTGGCGCAAGCCTCCATCAACTTTTGGCCGTCCAGGAACAAAGCGCTCGACACCTCCCTGGCGCGCACTTGAAAGACCGTGTGGTGCTCTTCGAGCAGGCTCGACCACCCGAAGGCGTCTCCCGGCGCAAGCGTCTGGACGCAGATGGCGTAGTAGGGCGTTCGAATTTCGACGCACGCACTGCCGCAGAGCAGCAGGCAAAAGTTCATCGAACGCTCGCCCGCGCGGAACACGATCTCGTCCTCTTCGAATTCGACGTGTTTCGCCAGAGAGGCCAACTTCTTCACAAGCGTTTCCGGCATCCCCTGGGTGAAGGGATGCCCTATTAGGACATGAACAAGTGGCATATGCCCCCCAGTTGGGGGAAATTCCTCTCTAGAGACGGCCTCTAGTGGCCTGTTTGGGCGTCGTTGAGCTCCTAGTTGCAATTCGATAGCCAATTCCGGCGGCGCGGGTCTTGGTGGTATAGTCAAACGAATTCAGGTTCAAGTCTATGAATGGTCTAGAGTTTGCCACGGCTCTCCGATCCCGGCAGCGGGTCTACGGCACGGCGCAACTGTCAACGTCGCCGCACTGGCCGGCGATTCTTCCCGGCCTGGGATTGGACTTCATCTTCCTCGATACCGAGCACGCAGCCATCGAGCGCACCACGCTCGCATGGATGTGCCGGACATACCGCGCGCTCAATTTGGCGCCTGTGGTTCGGATCCCATCGCCGGACCCGTACCTGGCGACCATGGTCCTGGATGGCGGGGCACAGGGACTTTTAGCTCCATACATTGAAACCCCGGAGCAGGTGGTGCGGCTGATGGGTGCGGTGAAGTGCCGACCGCTGAAGGGGCGACGGTTGGAACAGGCGCTGGCAAACCCCACCGAACTGGAAGACGAGCTCGCGTCGTATTTGCGCACGCGCAACGAGGCGCTGTCTCTGTTGGTCAACATCGAGAGCACGCCGGCTCTTGAGGCGCTCGATGAGATTTTGTCTACAGGCGGCGTCGACGCGGTTGTGGTGGGCCCGCACGACCTCACGTGCAGCCTTGGCATTCCCGAACAATACAAGCATCCGAAGTTCGAAGCGGCAATACGACAGATCATTGAAAAGTGCGTAGCCCGCGGCGTCAGCATGGGCGTCCACGTGATCTGGGATGGCATCCCGCAGCAAGTGGAATGGGCCAAACTCGGAGCGAATTTAATCCTGCACTCAGCCGACCTGCTGCTATTCCAACGGGCTCTGAAGACCGCCCTCCATCAACTCAAACAAGCCCTAGGCGACGAAACCGCCCAAACCGCCGACAGCCTCCCCTTCTAGAAAAGGGGACGGTAACAAATTTCCCCTTTTCTTGGGCTATGAGTGTGCGGTCGCTCCGGCGATTTGTTTCTTGGGTCTTCCGGGGGACCGGCTTTGCAAACAGCGGCCCGTTCTCTCTTCCAGTTCACGGCGAAGCGCATGACCGCCATATGGCACACCTCGCCGTGTAGCCTCGCGGAGGCGTTCCGCCAGCGCTTCTTCGCCGACGCTCGACTCCAGGACCTTTCGCCACCGGCGGGGACCGTATGCCTGCTCCCAACCTTCCATATCGAGGACGTCCGCTGCATCGTTGGCGTCGCAGTGAGCCGCCGCGCTCGACCATTCCCATTCCCACGCTGCGGCGACGATCCCGGCGCGCACCGGATTTCGTTCCACATAGGCCAACGCCTCCCACTGGTGGGGTTCGCCTAGCGGGCACGAGTAATAGCGGGCTTGCCAAAAATGCCCGGTTTCGCGCTGGGCGACGTTGCAGTAACGGGCGTAGTCGGCGTGCGCGCGGCCGAATACCCGCGCCAGAGCCGACTGGTTGTCAGGCACGGCGATCACGTGGATGTGGTTCGTCATTAGGCAGTAGCCTCGGACCCGGAGATGGTAGCGCTCGGCATACTCGGAAAGCAACTCGAGATAGACCCGACGGTCTCGGCTCGAAAAGAAGATTTGCTGACGGCGGCTTCCACGCTGCGTCACGTGGTGGGGCACGCCAACCGCCACCACTCGTGCTTGTCTGGGCATTTCTCAGATCAAGTGTCTGGCCGTGCCAAATCCTCTCATCTGGAAAAGGGGAAATTTGTTACCGTCCCCTTTTCCAGACTTATAGTATCCTGTTGGCTTCGCACCACAAAAGGAGACTTACCTGTGACCCACATGCCCCAGCGCCTCAGAAACGGCGAGACTCTCATCGGCTGTTTTCTCAATCTCGGCTCCGCGCTAACAGCGGAAATGGTCGGCCAGGCTGGATTTGATTTTGTTGTTATCGACCTCGAGCATGGCTCCGGAACCGAGGCCAATGTTCTTTCCCAGCTCCAGGCCTTGGAGTATAGTGGCACGCGTTCGGTGGTCCGCGTAGAGGGTCACGCCCGGCAAAGGTCGCATCGAGTGTTGGATCTCGGCGCGCACGGCATCATGTTTCCTCGCGTCAACACGGGAGCTGAAGCTCAGGAATGCATCGCCGCCTTGCGCTACCCGCCTCACGGAGTGCGCGGGGTCGCCTCGATGAACCGGGCTGCGGGCTTCGGCATGACCTTTCGGAACTACGTGGACCAGCACCGGGACATGTTGCTGGGCGTGGTGCAGGTCGAGACGGTCGAGGCGATCAATCACGTGGAGGAGATCGCCGCCGTCGATGGCGCCGATGTGCTTTTCATCGGGCCGCTCGATCTTTCGACTAGCCTCGGCGTTTTGGGGCAGTTCGATCACCCGGATTTCAACGCCGCGCTGGAAAAGACCGCCGCCGCCGCGAGGAAGCACGGCAAAACTACAGGCATCCTGATGCCCAAGCCAGAGGACTTCGACCGCTACTACGAACTCGGTTTCCGGTTCCTGGCGTCAGGTTCAGACGGCGCAATGGTCAACAATGCCGCGCGCGCCCTGGGGCAGACGCTGGCGGCGAAGCGGGAAGCGCGGTCCTAGTCGACTGCCGGAGCGTACTTGCGGCGTACCAGCACCATGTAGGCGGCGACGCCCAGCGCGATCCACAACCCGATACCTTTGATTGGCGCGTCGAAGCTACCCGTCTGTTCGATCATCCAGCCGGTCAGCGCCGGAGCGACAATGCCAGCCAGATTCGCGGCCGTATTCTGGATGCCGACCACCATCGCGATGCTGCCTCCGGGGATCAACGTCTGCGTCAGCGCCCAGTAGTTCGCCGTGGCCAGTCCGAGACCGCACAGGGAGAACACGGCAAAGAAGAGCATGATGTTGACCGAATCGGTATAGGCCGCGATCGTCTGCGTCGACGCCAGCAGGAAGCCGGCGATGGTGAAACCTTTGCGCACGTTAATCGGATCGTTTCCGCGCCGGATCAGCCAGTCGGCGGCCGCCCCGGATAGCGCCGCCACGATCGCCATGCCTGCGAAGGCCACGCCGCCGTACCAGCCCATTTCGGTGATGGACATGCCGTGGCGCTCCTTGAAGTAAATGGGCATCCACGTCATGCAGTAGTAGACGAAATACATGTAGCAGTACGTGCCGATGATGACGCCCCAGATCACAGGGCTCTTGAGGATCCGCCCGACCGGCACACTCTTCAAATGGGCCGCGGCGGTTGCGCCCTGTTGGCGCTTCGAGATGGCCGCGACGTCATCTTTCCTGACCCAACTCATCCAGGGCACAAGCCACAGCATGCTCACCACTCCGATCAGAAGAAACATCGATCGCCAGCCGTGGTCCGATACCAGATAGGCGCACACCGGAAAGCCCAAGGCCGGGCCGAGTTTGGTGCCGGTCATATAGAGGCCGACGGCCAGGCCACGCTGCCGCTCGTCGAAGTGCAACCGGATATAGCGCATGCTGGCGGGCGTGACGACGGATTCGCCCATGCCGACGATCAGGCGCATCGCGATGAGGCCGGCCAAACCGGTGATGAGCGCCGTGGAAGCCGAGGCCAGGCTCCATATCAGGAACCCTACGAAGTACAGCATTCGCACGCCATAGCGGTCAACCAGAATACCCGACGGGATCTGAAGCGCGGTGTAGCTCCAGAAGATAGCCGACATCGCCACACCCTGCTGCGTCTTCGACCAGTCGAACTCCTTCGCCATCGAAGGGAGAGCTACCGTAAGGTTAACCCGGTCGAAGTACGCGATGATCATTCCGAAGCTGAGCAGCGCGACGACCGGCCAGCGCTTGCTGCTACGCGCCGGTTCCGTCGGGGGTTCGACGTGTGCGTTCGACTTTGTCATGTTCGGAGTTCCGCGGATGAATAACGACGATATCACACAGAGCGAACTGCCTTGCCCGGCTGAAAGGTTATAGTCTCTAAGACAGAGCGAAAGGAGAACACTCCATGGAAAGACGGTCGTTCCTGCGCGGCGCCGCGGCTGCGCCGCTGATGCCCATGCCGGCGCAAATCGGTAACCAGCCCAATATGAAGATCACTGACATCAAGACGTTCCTCGTCCGCACGGTAGCGGTCAGTCCGAACCAGCCCGGAGGCCGGAACTGGGTGATCGTCAAGGTGGAGACCGATCGGGGGATCCACGGCATCGGCGAGGCATATTCCTGCGGGCCCGATGAGGCCACGGTCAAAGTCATCGAAGACTTCAAGTCGTGGCTGGTGGGACAAGATCCCCGCAATATCGAGCACCTCTGGGCGACGATGTACAACTTCACCCGGTTTCCCGGCGGAGTCGTGGTGAACTCCGCAATCAGCGGCATAGAGCATGCACTGTGGGATATCGCCGGCAAAGCGGTGGGGCTTCCCGTCTATATGCTGCTCGGAGGGAAGGTCCGCGACAAGATTCGCGTCTACCAGAGCGCCGGCGGGAACGAACCGCAACAAGTGGCCGAAAGCGCCAAGGCGTTGGTCGAAAAGTACGGCTACACGGCGATTAAGATGTCGCCCCATATGGCTGCCACCAACCGCAAGCCGTACAACTACGTCACCCGCATGGCCGGCGAGCGTGTTGGCGCGGTTCGTAAGGC
>CAVSQW010000007.1:0-758262 GCA_963730185.1 uncultured Gemmatimonadales bacterium | reverse complement strand
GTGACTTGATTCTTGTCATATTTAATTTACAACATAGTCTACATCGTTGTATAGACAAAGCTTAATGGCAGCAGGATACCCCCATCTTGTGAATCACCCTTCCACTGTTAGCCTTACCATACAGCAGAAGAAAACGTTAAACTCATTGGTGAAGTCTACCAGTAAGAAAGATGAGTATCGCAAGTATTTGGCTGTACTACGAAAAAGTGAGGGAAGAACCTATCTAGAGATATCAAAGGAGTATGAAATTAGCAGAGCAGATTGGTACAAAGATGGATTGCTGCCTATATCAAGAAAGGAATAGATGGACTAAAAAACAAGAAACCAGGTGGAGCAAAATCCAGGATAACTGATGAGGATAAAGAGATTATTCTTTCAGTGTTATTTAACGACCCTCACATCTTTGGCTATTTAAGAAACACATGGAGTTTAAGATCTTGCAAGATGTCTTACAGATGAGCTTGGAATCCAAATCAGCTTTAGACATCTGCAGCGAATAACCAGGGATATGGGTATCAGATGTAAGAGACCTAAATTGGAACTGTTACATGGACCCGATTATGAAGAAGGGAAAGCAAGAGTAAAAAGATACAAGCAGATAGCATCAGCTTTGAAAAAAAAGAGTGATGTTAGCATTTGAAGATGAAACTACTATAACGCAGAAACCATGTATAAGAAAGTCTATGTTCTTTGAAGGAGGCGAACAACAAAAGATTGAGCATACAGGGACTAGAAAGAAGTTCTCTCTGTCTACATATCCGCGTTATGGCCGGATCAAAGATTAATATATGATTTTTATGATAAAATGAACTCCACCAATACCATAGACCATCTTGAAAACATCAAAAAGTATATCACAAAAAATTGCTGGAAAAGACTGATAATCATCTGGGATAATGCTTCATTTCACACAAGCAAAATGACAACGGAGTATATTAAAGAACAGAAACATTGGCTTACCATAGTCTATCTTCCAAAGAAAGCTCCTTATCTGAATCCAAATGAAAGAAAGATAAACCAGCAAATAAAATCAGATGTATGTGCTAATCGATTTTACACCAGTATAGAGGAACAGAAAGATGCGGTATCAAATTATCTGGAAAATAGATTTAGAACATGGAATAACGACAGGCACTACGACACTTGACTTAGATACTAAACCATCCTTTTAATTCATAAAAAAAATCTATCTTATTTATGTATAATAGATATATTGTTAAGTTAATACTAGCATTCTAAAGTGCTCATTATAAAGTATGATTGTTTTATTTTTTCGTGCACATAGCAAATAAAATCAATCCCATTTTAATGGTGTTTTTATTGATATCGTTTTCAACTATATATGCAAAATTTACTCCTTCGTACGGTCAAATAAGTTTGGTTCCTGATAATTCATTGATCGCCCAAACTACTGACTGTATTACGAGCATGATGACTAGTGCGCTTATTGGTATAAATTCTGATTGTACTGACAACCTGGATAAAATAAATTCAACAGCCCCAGACAAAGCCCCGATACTACCACTTCTGTATCTTCTTCAGACAAAGCCCCTGATACTACCACTTCTGTATCTTCTTCAGACAAAGCCCCTGATACTACCACTTCTGTATCTTCTTCAGACAAAGCCCCTGATAGTACCACTTCTGTATCTTCTTCTGATAAATCCCCGATATACCACTTCTGTATCCTCTTCAGATAAAGCCCCTGATACTACCACTTCCATATCCTCTTCAGATAAAGCCCCAGATAGTACCACTTCTGTATCTTCTTCAGACAAAGCCCCTGATAGTACCACTTCCGTATCTTCCTCCTCTAGTAACAATCCATACAATTTAAGTAAGAACAATCCATTCTATCATGAATTTCAGAGTAAAAATACTGTTGACGGTGACGTCAGGACTCCCACTTTTACTTCTGATTCATCAAATTCAGTTAATGGTAATTATATGGATACCTTCAAGTCTCCACCTCAAGACAAACCTTCGACCTTCGTCAAGTCTCCACCTCAAGACAAACCTTCGACCTTTTCGGGGTTACAACAGCAAAGTATGAATCAACCAGTATCCAACCCTTCGACCTTTTCGGGGTTACAACAGCAAAGTATGAATCAACCAGTATCCAACCCGTATTCATTCCAGTCATTCCATACATCAATCAACAAAAATATCTATACTAATCCAACTAATAGCGAATTAGGCGAGTCTCTAGATGGCAAAAACAAACATTCAAAGGAAATCTCTGCATGTTTTGATAGAGCATTTAGCATTGATAACTATCTATCTGACTCGGAAATTATTGAGTGTGCCAAAGATTCAAGACAGTTATTCTCAAAATAGCATTCACAATTATGCTTTAAGCGACAACATAAAGAATAATAATAATGACAATGACGGTAAGACTGATAACAAACATTCAAAGGAAATCTCTGCATGTTTTGATAGAGCATTTAGCATTGATAACTATTTATCTGACTCGGAAATTATTGAGTGTGCCAAAGATTGAGACAGTTTTAAATAATTTAACTTAATTTTTTTTGAAAAACTTGTTATAATCTATGATTATAATCATGTAAGATTCACTATTATATGTATATAATCAATCTGTTGCTATGATAACAATGTTTTCGCCTTTGATGAATATTTCTCCCATTTGTTGAACTTTATCTCCCTCTAAAACTTCAGTTGCATTTTCCAGTGTTAGGTTCATGTATTGATCAAAACTTTTCAGCTTTCCCTTGATAGTTCTCTTTCCTTTTAGTTTTAGAAGGATGTCTTTATTTACACTTCCTTGTAAGATATTGGATTGATTATTCGGTGACGACAATAAAGTTAAATAACTTTTTTTTGTTATTTAGGTTTAACTTAACTATTTGATTCTAAATATGGATTAAACCCATGACCAAGGCTCAATGTTGCGCATTAAACATTGTTTTCTTATTATTTTCTTTGAGCGTTCAATGGATTCTGCTTCGCTTATGTTACCCTTTTTTAAATACTGCAAAAAAACTTCTTCATAGAGTTTTTTAGCTCTCTCCTCTGTGAATTCTTTGTAATCATTAATCTTCTTTGTTTTCTTTGCCTTTATCGGTTCTACTTCCTCATGTGACTCTTCATCAATTTTGTTAGTTCCCTTCAAATTCTTATATTCTTCTTTGCAATCATTACAATTCCATTCAAAAAAAAATTCATGTATGTTGCATTTTGTCACATCATAGAAAAAAATACATTATTATTTAACTTTTTCATACTTCTAATACTTGGAAATTATTTGCAGATTGGTTCTAACGCTGCCGCCATAGTAGCTCAGCCTGGCAGAGCGAAGGTTTCGTAAACCTTAGGCCGTGGGTTCAAATCCCACTTATGGCTTTCAAATTAATATGTTGAACTACTATGTTACCACTAATCTAACTTGATCCATTTTTCTGTTCCCTTGAAATTTCTTGGTAATATTCTTAATCTCTCTTGCATCGCCATAAAGTACAAAAATTTCAAGGCATCTGTCTTTGTCTATCTTATTGTGAATGTGGGTATTAATTATTTTATCAAATCCATGTCGAATTTCACTAATTTCTTGATCAGATTTTTCATCATGTATTACTAGAAGAACTGAATGTAGAACTCCTGACAATTCGTCTATTCTTTTCTCTTCTAAAAGTAGGTTTCTAACACTAGCTCTTACGATTTCTGATCTGCCTGAAAAACCCAAAAACTTTTGCAATTTATCTAGTTCTTGGATTATGTTTTCATTCAGTGAAATGCTTATGATTGGCAATGTTTTTTATTATGATCATTTCATAATATTTGTTTTTTCCATTTACGAATGGTTTCCAATGGATAAATCAGTATTATCCTTATCTTACTTTGGTGGCTCTATTTCTCTTATGCTCAAATCTTTGAAGTTCAAAACTACGTTATCTGCACGAAAAGTAACAATAGGTCCTGAATTCAAAACCATATGATCTTTGGATCTACCACAATTTGCACTGTAGAATACTTTATCTGAACTACTTGCATACCAGCCTCCGTTATCCGTAATTTCAAAAACTTTGACCCAATGATTAGAATTTGAGTTATCTAAATATGATTCCATTTTTACCGCGGAATCATTATTTGTATTATAGATCACAGTTTTCCAACCAATCCATCTATTCATCAATGAGTCGGTTATTTTAGGGACTGATTTTTCTTTAGTATATCCTCCGGTAAACCATATTTCTTTTTTCCATGCTGCAGAACCATCCGGATAAATGCCCCCGTGAAGGGATAGGCCGTGACATGGAAAGTCTTCATTATGTTGATCAGTTCTTGCTACCCAGTCAATATCTGTTATAACACTTTTACGCGGATTGATTATCGAGTCTATTTTTACATATCCAGTAATTTCAACATTTTTCCATTCTTCTGTCCCATCTAACGTGTCTACATTAATTCGAATTTTGTCATCCCTTATTTTCCAAGATCCATCATCCTGTTTGGTTAATCTAGGATTAAAAGTAAAAGTTACATTTGGATCATTTTTGGGGTTAGACATGTCAACATACCATTCCCTGCCATCGGATTTGGTAGGATAAATTTTTTCAATACCAAATTGATCATTTGCATTTATGGTGGTGGTATTATTTTCTTGTTGAGCAAAGACTGTGATATCGTCAAAAATAAATAAGCAAGTAAAAAACAAAAGTGATGAAGCAAAAAAAAAGACAAATGTAAATTTCATACCAAAATTCATTTCTTTAAAAACATACTGGTTATACAAGTACATAATAATATCGGGTAATAGACTGATAAAAACTATTAATTGTCAAGATCTTATTTTTGTTTCAGTCTTGTTTTTTATTTTTGAAGAAAATAATTTTAATACATTTACTCCAAAGAAAATTCCAGCGGATGTTATTACTATCATTCCACTAGGTGTAATATTCCATTCATATGCTAATATTATTCCCAAAATAACAGATATCAGAGAAAAACAAATTGAGAATAGTATGGTTTTCTTGAATCCATATCCTAGTAGCAACGAAGAAACATTAGGAATTATTAAGAGAGATGAAACCATTAGTACTCCTATCAATCTAATGGACATTACAATTGCAATGGTTGCCAAAGTAATGAATAAAATATTTAATACAACTGTATTGATGCCATTTACTAATGCTTGTTCCTCATTAAATACGAGATATATTAATTTTTTATAATATAAGATAACAAATGTAATAACTATAACGCTTAGAAGTATGGTACTCAATGTTTCTTCGATATTGACTAATAATATACTCCCAAAAAGATAACTTGTTATGTCTATAGAAAATCCTCCAGATAAGCTGATTAATACCAATCCCATCGCTAGCCCTAGAGATAATAGAACTGAGATAGACGAATCTGAATAGATTCTTTTGCTTGAATTCAATTTTATGATTGCTAATGCTCCAATTATTGAAACAACTAATGATACCCAAATAGGATTGGATTTTAGAAACAATCCTAATGCGATCCCTCCAAAAGCGACATGCGACATTGCATCCCCAAACAAAGAAAATCTTTTTAATATAAGAAACAATCCAATCAGCGAACAACTTATAGAAATTGCTATTCCAGAAATAAGGGCACGTTGCATGAACTCATACTGGAGAATTTCAATCATTGCTATTCAATTCTTTTTTTATATTCTATATAATTCAAATAATTAATTTTCACATCTGAGCGCTATTTTCAAATTATCTAAATTATCGTACATTTTTGAGAAATAATCTTTATCTAACGTTTGTTCTTCCTGTGTAATCATTTCAATCGGGCTCAATATCATTACCTTCCCTCCTATTTCACTTGCTATTGTGTTTGAAAGTCTAGGCTCAATATTATCTTCTGAAAAAATAATGTTTACACCTAGTTGCTCAGCTAATTTTATTGCATCTGCAATTTTTTGAGGATTAATGTTTCCTTCGGGTGATGAACCACTAATTGAATGCTGCGTTAACCCGTATCTTTTTGCAAAATAGCCAAAAGCATCATGAAATGCGATAAAATCATTCAGATCACAATTAGTCAAGTTCATATTAATATCTGAATTTAATAGTTCTAGTTTGCTATTAAATTCATTAAAATTGCTTGTATAATAATCTGTATTTTGAGGATCTAAAGATATTAATTTTTCAAATATGGTTTTTGAATATGTTTTAACCAAATTGGGATCAAGCCAAATATGGGGATCTGGAGTAGATCCTATATTTTCAATCGGCAGATCCTTGCTCAAGTCAACTACGTTTGGATTTCCTATCTTATTAATCCAGGATTCAAATCCGGCTCCATTAATAAAAATCACATCAGCTTTTTGTAGTTCAATTATTTGTCTGGCTGTAGGTTCAAAATCATGGGGTTCTATACTGGCAGGTACTATAGTTGAAACATCCACTCTGTCTTTGCCTATTTTCTTGACAAAATCATAAATCGGATAAAAGGATGCGAAAATTTTTAAATTTGTATTATTTGATGAAATTAAGCCCTGACCCTCTGATTCATTGATACTATATTATTATTATTTTGTGATAAATTACTGGTAGCAATAGACTTTGGAATAATTGAAGAAAATAAAGTTATGGTTAAAACAATAAAGCAAAAAGAGATCCAAGTCTTATAATTCTCTCGCATGAAAATAATTTGGTTATTAATAATATAAAGTTTACTTATTAATTATTAATAATTTATTGGTAATATTATAATAATAATCAACAGACCGAAAATGTGTCAATTATAGTAATCATAATGTCATAGTATTTCAATTCATTTTAGTTAATCAAAGGCGAACATGATTTCAAACACACTACCCGGGGCAAGCAAGAAATTTATCGATCAAATCCTTACCTATCCTTAATAACAATAGCTTGTATATCAATGAAAGAAATTTAATATGTAATACGATTTCTTAATAATAGTAATTTATACATGCAATTGAAGTTAAGTGATGATAGGATTTCTTCTTATCTTTCATTTTTAGGTTATACCTCTCTATATCCTCCACAACAATTGGCTATAGAAAAAGGCTTGTTAGAAGATTCTAATATTTTAATTACTACTCCTACCGCAAGCGGGAAAACATTGATTGCCATACTCGCTGCCATTAAATCCTTAGAAAAAAATAAGAAAGTAGTATATCTTACACCATTAAGAGCATTAGCTTATGAAAAATATTTGGAATTTACTTCTATAGATAAATCTGGTATATTTTCCAAAAAAATAAGAATAAAGATTAGCACTGGAGATTTTAATACTTCAAACGCCGATTTAAGTTCAGCAGACATAATTATTATGACAAACGAAAAAATTGACTCGATTCTTAGACATAATGCTTCATGGTTATCAAATGTTGGACTATTTATTTCAGACGAAATTCATTTAATCGGAGATCAAGATAGGGGACCGGTTTTAGAAATGGTCCTAACCAAAATAAAAAAATACTATTCATCATCTCAGATTCTTGGCTTAAGTGCTACAATCACTAATGCCTCCGAAATTGCAGGATGGTTAGGATCAAGATTAATAGAAAGCACTTGGAGACCAACAAAATTGATAGAAGGGGTATATTCTGATGGAATAATATATTCTAATAACGATTCCAGAATTAAAGTTTCTGAGTCAGGGAAAGACACCACTTCGATGGCTATCGATTTAATCATGGATTCTCTAAATAGTAATGGACAAAATCTTATTTTTGTTGAAACAAGAAAACGAGCCGTATCCTTAGCTAAGAAGGTTTCAGAGGTTGTATCCAAGACCCTATCACCAGAAGAAAGGAAAAATACCTTAAAGGTTTCTAAACAAATTTTGGAGGAGGGTGATGACACGGATTTAACTAAAAATTTGTCAAATTTGATATCTAATGGGATAGGGTTTCATCATGCAGGATTAAGTCTTTCAAGTAGAGGGGTTGTTGAAGAGGCATTTAAAAGTGGAATCATAAAATCCCTGTTTGCAACACCTACACTAGCTGCTGGCGTCAACCTCCCTGCACGTAGAGTCATAATAACAAATGTTACCCGGTATGATTTTGTATACGGTGCTTCAGTTCCTATTAGTGTGCTTGAATATAAACAACTTTGTGGAAGAGCTGGACGACCTCAATATGATGCTTATGGAGAATCCATAATTATTTCAGATTCAAGAACATCTTATGAAGACTTGTATGATCATTATATATTAGGGATTCCTGAACCTCTAAATTCAAATCTTGGAAATATAATAGCGATTAAAATCCATCTACTGGGTGTAATTGCTTCATTTAACGGAATTAGTCTGGATGATATCTATGACTTGTTCTCAAAGACATTTTATTCATTTCAAGATAGTAACAATACTTCCCTATTTGATAAAATAGATTCATCTTTAGATTATTTTCTAGAGGAAGATCTAATTCGATTGCAAAACAATATGTATAATGTGACCGGATTTGGAAAATTAGTTTCAAATTTATATCTTAATCCTGAGACTGCTGTTGCGTTTAGGAACACCATCAATGATATAAAACCAAAGTCTGTAAAAATCAACAATGTATTTGGTTTCCTTCATATGATTACCACTTGCCCAGACTTTTATCCTAAACTTTCGTTTAGAAAACAAGACATCGAAGAGTTCAGTTATCTATTTTATAACAATTATGATGAATTTTTTTCAGACGTAGACATTATGGATTGTTCTAGAAGTCTATGGACTCTATACGAATGGATCAATGAGTCTACAGAAAAAAGGATGAATGAGAGAATTGGTGTGGAGCCAGGTGATATACATAGAATTGTCGAAGTGTCTAATTGGTTAATCTCTTCAATATTCGAAATATGTAAATTGTTAAACAGAAACGATCTTTTACCCGTTCTTTTTTCACTCGAAAGTCGAATTAAGCATGGAGTAAAGGCAGAGCTTGTTCCATTGGTACAGATTAAAGATATAGGAAGGGCAAGAGCGAGATCTCTTCATGGGGCTGGAATCAACGTACCTAACGATCTCCTGCTAATTTCAGAATCAAAACTATCTATGATCCCAAAAATAGGTCCAAAACTAGCTAAGAAATTGAAAAAAAAATATTCTACTTAAATTATTTCTCATCTACTGCATATATCTAAACTATAATGCCTTACATCACCAATACCAGTTATTCAAAGTTGACCACTCCTAGGTTATTCATTTCAGATCCGATTCCATAACCAAGTAACGCAATGCCTGTTCCTAATAAAGACATTTCTAATCCTCCTTTTATCCAGCTTTTTTTAGCTAATCTACCTTTGATTGCACCAATCATGAAAGATGACGATAAACTCATAGAAATGGCTATTAGTAATGCCGTAAAATTGTTGATTAAACCAGTTTTGACTATGAAATATGGTAGTATTGGTAATATGCCTCCTATTAAAAATGATATGAACATAACAATAGCCCCTTTTATAGGATTGCCTAGGATTTCTAGATTCATACCCAACTCCTCTGTTAGCATCGTTTTCAACCAAACTCCCTTATTGGATGTAATCTTATTTACAACCATATTCAATTCTTCACCGGCAAACCCTTTGGACTTGTAAATTTCTTCTATCTCTTTTCTTTCCTCCTCGGGAGTATTTTCAATTTCATATTCTTCTCTTTTGATTTCGATTTAAAATCTCTCTTTGGATTTAACAGCAAGATAATTTTGTACTGCCATGGCTTTAGCACCCGTAAACATTCCTATTACCGCTGCTAAAATGACTATATCCACACCCACAGAGGCACCACCTATGCCGGCTACTATTCCTAAAGAAGTATTAACTCCATCACCAAAACCAAAAACAATGTCTCTAATGTAGTTACTTTCTTTTATGTGAGGTTCAACGTGATTAACTTTGTACTTTATCCAATATGTTCTCTACCTAATTGTTGTCTTAATATTTAATAAATTCATCAAGTCGATTTCAATCTTGTTTGAAAAACTTGAAAAATGACATTCATAGACAGACAGACAGACAGACATCAACAAATGGAATTCTGAATATGAATATATAGATCAATTTAGCCAGCTTTACGGGTATTACACCATTTCAATCAAATCCAATCCAATCCCATTATATCCTTTATACAACTACATTAGGCCACTACAAAAATATTGAAAATAATAACACTAATGTTAGTAACATGTTCTATCTAGTCTTCTAAATAGATATACGTACTTTATGAGATGTGACAAAACTCTATTGAAAACAATCGTATTTCTCTCAGTAAATAATGAGAAATGGTATGGTCAAAAAAAATTGACCAAACAGTATCTACAATGTCTATTCTCTTTCCCATAATACCTTTCTTAGTTTATCAGATGCCTGTTCAATTGCACCTCTTGTTGTTGGCGTATCTGCAATTTCGTTTAACATTACGAAATCATGAATGGTGCCTTGATATCTACATGCAGTTACGTTTACTCCAGCTTCCATCATCTTATGTGCATAAGCTTCTCCCTTCATCCCTTAATACATCAAACTCGCCTGTTATTACAAGAGCTGGTGGTAAACCATTGAGCTGTTCTCTTGAAGATAGCAATGGAGAAACTGTGGGTTTTTTCAAATCGGCTTTATCTGAAACATAACTTTCCCAAAACCATTTCATGGCTTCTCTTGTCAAAAAGTAACCCTCTTGAAAAGATTGATATGACTCGGTATCAAAATTTGCTTCGGTAACCGGATAGAAAAGGACCTGATAAAGAATTTTTGGTCCCTGACGCTCCTTGGCAAGCATCGCAACAGCAGTTGCCATGTTGCCGCCAACACTGTCTCCTACGACAGCCATTCTAGATGAGTCTAAATTCAATGAGTTACCATTTTCTGAAATCCATTTTATTGAATCATAAGCTTCTTCTAGAGCTTTTGGATATTTAGCTTCAGGATATTTACTATATTTAACAAATACAATTGCAGCATTAATGGAGTTGGTCAATTCTCTTACTAGCCTGTCATGAGTATCTATTCCTCCTAAAACCCATCCGCCACCATGAAAATAGACCACAACCGGAAGGGTTTTATCGCCGCTATTGAACGGTCTTATAATTTGAATATCTATTTTTTCATTTGATTTGCCGGAGATGGAGAGATCCTGTATGTCAACTGCAGGCTTTGCAACTGGTACCGATTGAAGACCTGACAACACATTTCGTGCATCGGTAGGTGATAATTTGTAAATAGGGGGACCGGAATTATTTTGTAGTTTATCTAAAAAACTTTTTGTAGTTTTTTCAACACCAATGAAGTTATTAGTCATTATAACATTTGTAAATAAATCTTATACTTTAATGTTAAATGCAGGAAATATTGTCCATAAATAATACCAATTAGATATTTATTTATTGATTATACTACTACTCAAAAACATTCATCCAGTTGGTTATGATTTTTACTTACTAATTAAATGAGACTGGGTCATTAATTCCCAACAAATAAAGCTGGTCTTCTAGAATATCATATTTTGATTGAAACAACAGATACTAACTAAAAGACTAGCCAGTTATAGTTCGTCATCCATTCTAATTAGTATTTTGTATTTTATCGGATTGATTGATTGGTCATCGAATTGCACCAACCGTCGTCATAAAAGAGGTAGACCTTATGTATACTCTCCTACCATCATTTTACGATGCTTTATCGTTCGTATTTGGTTCAGACTGGACTCAAACAGGTCACTGCATCATTTTCTATCCTTGGATTTACCCTATAACAGAAGGATTGTAAAAGCATGTGGTTTGTCATTATCATACTTACCACCAAACAGACGCACATTTGATAGAAGACTGAAAACGATGTCTACCGATATAAAGGAAAGGATAGCAACAATGGGGAATCTGTTTGTTTCTGCATGGTCTGGTCAAACCATACATCCTTGCAACAGACAGTGCACTCTTAAAATCGAATGGTCATGTCTGGCATGCATCATCCATAAAAGAAGGAATTGTACCTTATTCAGGAATTGACACCGATGCAATGTGGGGTTTAAGTCATACCAAAGGATGGGTGTTTGGATACAAACTTCACCTGGTATGTAATACGGATCCTTCTTCAATTATTGTACCTCTAGCAGCAGATGTCACAACGGCCAATATACAAGATAATAATGTTTATCCAGATTTGAATCATCATCATCATCAACCTCATCGGGTCTATCTTCTGAAATCATTAAAAAAGTACATTTTATGGTAGTATCCCAGATCCAGGTTACGACGATCATGAACTGTATGAATCAAGCCTAAAGATGGGATTTCAGCTTGTATGTCCTGTACGCAGATACAGAAAAACACCTGAAGAAAGACTGAAACTTGTTGATTTCTATCGGTCATCGCTAGGGCAGGTAGTGTATTCCAGGAGAGGTATATCCATAGAACCTCTGATAGAGCACATAAAATCTGTATTTCGGATAGACCCAGTACCGATAAGAGGATTTGATAAGGTACGTGGTATCGTGCTTTTAGCAGTACTACTGTACCAAATACTTGTTTATCATAACTGTATGAACGGAAATAACAATCCCAGAAGGATGATCAAGTACATGATAGGATCGTAATTTGATTCGATATACTATTGCTGGATAAGATTATCAAAATGAATTATGACCCAGCCTCAATTAATTGGACTGTATGTCTTTTAGAGGAATATTTAGTCAGAGTAGAAAAGTAAGTTTTGATTACTTAATGTCAAACAAAAGATGTAGGAAGGATGGTCATTATAAAAACAAACTGTCTATGTCAGTTGAATCATGTGATGATATTATTCTCTTTCATAAAACACATGAAAGATACATGTAACCTAACTTAATTTTGGACGTATTACTCCAAAAATTTTTAGGGTCAGATAACAAGAAAATATGTTTTCTTGAAGCTTATGATATTCTTTATTGGCGTAGTCCTTTTCAACAGTTAGATATGGAATTATTTTTGCCTTTAAATCCATAGCAGCATTAAAAACTTCATTTTTATCTTCCTTAATACCCTTTGAATAATCAAATTCAATCCTGTCCTCTAGCAGATCCTTAATGAAATTATTAATTGAATTCTCTCTAACTATCGAATAATTAAATTTCGTAGATTCGCTCATTAATTAAATTTATCTCTATAGTAAATAAGATTATTGATTGACATCTGTTATGATATTAACCCCGAAAATAATTACAGAAGCTAGTTGTAGCAATAGAATGGATTACTCAATTCAATTTTTCCAGTTTTATAGAAATGAATTTATAGAAATTATATTATCTAATAAAATGACAATAATTATTAAGAATTTAATTAATAGGATCATTTTATATATATCATCAACAAAAATCATTTAATATTTTGAAATGTCCAAATTGTTTTTCAGAAATGGTTTTGACATCTAGATTCTGCGTGGAATTGGATAAATGCCCTGAATGTGAAGGTATATGGTTAGATTGCGGTGAAATCGAAAAAATAGCTGCTAATAACAACTTTGGAAATGAACTTCATGAAAGAAATCAATCGGAAAAAAACAATGTTTGTGATGGGCAAGATAAGGGTTATTATTTTTACAAGGATGAATATCGTGAAGATGCCTCCACTGATGAGATGTTTGATTTTGAATAATCCGTACTAAATAGTGGTATTTTTATTAAATATGTATATTAAATACGACTATTTTACCAAATATTATACCATTCCGGTTATTTGACTGATTAACTCATCCTATAGCAAAAAAATTTTGGTTTATGACTTTGGTTGATTTTTGTGCATATCAGTTAAAATTCAAAAATACTCTCTCAAATTAAGCATATATAGGATACTATAAGTCAAAAGAAAATGACTTAAATGATGAAGGCCTGGTATCAATGTTATCAGTGCGTGCAATAACATATCCAGATCCTTGATTTATAGTCTCCATGAATCCGTTTTTGTCATCAACACCATCTTGTTCCTTTAATTTGGAGAGATTATTTAAGGTCCAATAGGGAATTTCCTTACCCGAGCCATTATCAATAAATGTTTCGATCATTCTAGTATCCTTGTCTGTCAAAAATGTTCTTACTTTAAGTTCCACATTTTCTTTGTTTGTCAGATTGTTATTAAATATAGGATTGCCGTTCTTATCTAATTGATGGAAAATAAAACTGTCATGTGCTAATTCCTTTGTAGTATTAAAATCATATTTTACATACTTGCCATCATCCCGATATTCTAATAGATTCGGGTTACTACTACCAGAAACATCAAACAATATCCCAAAGCCACGCTCTTCATCGGGCTCATTACTTCCGTGACGTCCGGTATTAAATTGAAGAGCTATATATGTTTCATTTTCAAATTTGCCTTCAGGTTCCTTAAAATACTCATGTATGTTTCCATGCCAAATTATTTCCTGATTCTTTGCAGCAGACATATCTGGTATTCCTTCTGAATTTTCTCTTACTATCTCTAATCGAGGTGAGTTTATATCATTATTTTCGCTTTGCGTATGTTTATCAAAGTCCATAGTTACTCTGAATTTTTTGTCTTGAGCCGCGGGATCATTCAATTCGAATGAATATCGTTGTTCAAATTTTGTGTCGGCCAATAGGTGACCATTATCACCAAAATTATCTAGTTTAAGTTCATTTTCATCAGAATCGTTTGATTCACATGGTATTTCGGATTGATTACCATTATATTCAGTACAGGAGATCGAATCTGATACTCCAAGAATTTTACAAATTCCTCCAATCTCATTATTGGTATTTGCTTTATTTATTTTGTTGGATTCGGTCTTAGATAATGCAGTTGAATTATTGTCATCATTGTTATCGGTGATCTCTTGCGGCATACAGTTAGATACCTTTGTTGTATTAATCAAAATAGATGGATTTATTGACGTAAATGAAGATTCGTTGATGATTGTGCTAACAACATCTTGTACTTTATACTGCGTGACTAAGGACAAAAATGTATAAATAGTGAAAACGAGCGCAAGGGACTTTGAAATCAACGATACAGAGGGTTTCACATTACTCTTTGGTTATTTATTATATATATATGATAAATTTATACATTAATTTTGATATTCTAAACATTTATTAATTACAAGCATGTTTTCTTTGCGATTTTCACGTTCAGGCTGGATATCATGGAATTAGTTCTAGTACTGCCTATAGGGGGTTAGAGGCGTCCGATGTAAGCAATATATTCAACTATCATCTCACCGATCATCGAAGGATGATATATGCAGTAATATTTGAATTCCCCAGGACTATCAAATTTGAAGCTATATTGTTGATTCGGTATGATGGCATCAGAATCAAACGATACACCTTCATCCACGTCATTATCCTGGCCCGAAGTCACCGTATGGGACACTGTATCTCCATTATGCCAAGTTATTGTTTGGCCTGATTCAACTCCTAATTGTGTTTGGCGAATATGATTGGTTGCCTTTTATTCCTGCGATGATTACAGGGATAGAGTAGTACTTTGTGTTTCGTGATCTTCGGCTAATCTGGTTGATTTTTGGAAGTATTACTTTCAGATATAGGTAAGATTCTATACAATGCACCGGTATAACTTAATACATAAAGGTACCCGTCTGGTCCTACATGAAGGTCGGTTATACCGCCAAAACCTTGACCAAATATTAAAGGTTGATTTTCTATATTATGAAACAATTTAAATATTAGGCTGGATTAATTAGGCCATACTAATGTCTATTACCAACCGCCAACAATCTTTATCATCATCCTCGTCGCTCATAAATGAAAAAGAAGAAAAGGAATCTGAAGACACTTTTATAACCTATATATGCGAAAACACAGATGGAATACTTGACTCGATCGACCAAATGACCTTTGCATTAAATGAGACGGCAATAAGATACGGTCCTATTGTAGTCCTCAAAGATGCACCATAGTATTAGGAAGTAACTAATAAAATTGGTATTGCCTACTAAAACCACTTCCACTAATACATCAAATTCTAACTTCATCAGGGAAGCACCCTATTCAGGAAGATAAAGCAGACGAGGTTAAGGCCCTTATAGCTAGATATGTTTTATTAAAAATTGAACAAAAGAAAATCGAATCAAAGTTGTCTGACATAGCAAAGTATTATGATGATGAATCTCTCAGAACTATATTTGAACCCATAGGCGAATCAATGATGGGCATTATCGGTTTGGAGCTTCCATCTAATAGAAAAAGAGAAAATAATGGCTAATTAACATATATGATGAAAATGAATCTAAAACATAATTGCTTTTCTTACCATTTTATTTACTATAATTTATAATCATTTCTTTGACTTTAACAAATTATAAGAACTTAATTTTCTTCTATTATTTTTTCTTTTGCTCTTTTGGAGTGGATTTTTTCCTGCTTTTGGCATAATCTTTCCCTTCATCAACCTGAGACCGCAAATATAGGACAATTGCCTTCAATTGTTGCCATATTATTTGCTAGTTTAACAAATTTAATACCCGATAAATTTACGCTAATCTTACACGCTGTACAATAAGTAGAATATTTAGAAATGGTGTCAGTCAACCTGACTAAGGTACTTTTACAATATATTTATATCATTGTTTTAAATCAAAAATTAAAAGAAAAATATTTTATTGGATTTCTAGCTTTGCTAAAATATCTTCTATGTTTTGTTCATCTTCCAACTCTGCATCTAATAATTCTAATGCAAGATGGTATGTTGCATGGTCTTTATCTTTTACATTATTTGCCAAATCATTATAATGTTTAATTACCGCCCTTTCAAATTCTAATGCTTTTTCCAATGCACTCCTAAGTGTTAAATATCTTGAAGGTTGTAGCTTTCCGAGGCCGCTGTCTTGTTCCCATTGTGATGGTTCATCGGTTGGTTGTGTTTCTAACTGCATTAACCTGAATGCAACTTTTTTTGCATGTCCTAATTCTTCCTTTGCTCTATCTTCAAAGAAACCCTGATGTAATACTCCTAATCCTTCTATATTCTGTGATACGAACCAAAAGTAATGAAATGCAGATAATTCAGCGCCATATGCTTTTTTGAGCATTTGTACTGTACCTTCAACACCAGGCCCAGCTATTTCTTTAGACATTTTACCCATATTGATCAGATATATTACACAGTTCTTTTATATAAATATTTCAATATTATATGAAATTTTATAAAAAATTAGTACAGATTAATGAAATATTAGTACAGATTAATAAAATATTAGTACAAATTAATACATTTATTACTTTCCATGCTTAATTCTCTCAAACTTATCCCATATTCAATTCAAATCTGCTAATCCCGTATTCATTGATTAGTTATTGTCTTGATGCAGTGAGGTTTACAATATGTCTTCATAAAATCCTTGCAAGAAGAATTTACGAAGTTGCAAATCTTTAAAACCAATGCTTTTTAATAAAATTTTTAGCATCCATTGCCAATTAACTACCAGCACATCTTATTCCAAATATATAAAAATACTGTTAGTTGACTTTCAGTAATTTTTAAAATGTAGAATCGAAACCGATAATAAAGATCATTATTAAATAGTGCTGGCAACTTACGGTTAATCCTTGATTACAGTATATTACCTGAGTAATAGAGGTTTTATCTATGTTATTAGCCTCATAATAGACTATTTGGAATGAAGAGATTCGGATCCGAATCAAGAATAGGATCAACTCTTTTAATTCTTAATTAGTTCTATCTGTTTATCACACAAGCGATCTTAATATTCCTTCTCTCACTTCAATTAACAATAGCGACTACTTTGATGAGGAACAAATAAGTTTTTTTTATTATATTGAACTAAACGTTAGTCTCATTATTGAGATTGAAATCATTGTTTAAATAATATTCTAATTTTAATTTAGAAGATGTCTACATCGAACAAAACCAATACTGCGGCTGAATCTACCTCTAGTAATGTAAGTAAGGAGATAACGGTTGAAAAAGACGCAGGTAAAGATGGAACTGAATTGATGAAATTAAAAGAATCAAAATTTTACGAATTAATTGATTGGTTAAAAAAATGGGGATATGGAACAAAGGATACCACAAAGGATGATAAAACTGAAGGTATCAAATTTCAAGCACAAATATCTCCACAATTGCCTTATTCGTCGGTGTTATCTACTCCATTCCTTTTGGAATTACAGAAGGATTTAGATGATGGTTTTATAATCCGAACAACCTTTGAACTGGACAAAAATATTGAAAGCCAAATTACTGGAAAAGAACTAGATTTAACATATATAGAGTTAGATAGTCTCGTATTACCGAAGAATATCTCTATGATCCAGTCTCCCCCGTTAATTAACTTATATAAGGTAATATTTTATGATGGTTTGAGTAAACAGTTCTTTCTAGATGCTGTTACTGCTCTGATTAGTTCAATGTCAATTGTAATCGGAAAATGGAACCAAAAAAGTCACGAAAAGTCTCAACAAAGTCAAGTGTCGTAGTGCCTGTCGTTATTCCATGTTCTAAATCTATTTTCCAGATAATTTGATACCGCATCTTTCTGTTCCTCTATACTGGTGTAAAATCGATTAGCACATACATCTGATTTTATTTGCTGGTTTATCTTTCTTTCATTTGGATTCAGATAAGGAGCTTTCTTTGGAAGATGGACTATGGTAAGCCAATGTTTCTGTTCTTTAATATACTCCGTTGTCATTTTGCTTGTGTGAAATGAAGCATTATCCCAGATGATTATCAGTCTTTTCCAGCAATTTTTTGTGATATACTTTTTGATGTTTTCAAGATGGTCTATGGTATTGGTGGAGTTCATTTTATCATAAAAATCATATATTAATCTTTGATCCGGCCATAACGCGGATATGTAGACAGAGAGAACTTCTTTCTAGTCCCTGTATGCTCAATCTTTTGTTGTTCGCCTCCTTCAAAGAACATAGACTTTCTTATACATGGTTTCTGCGTTATAGTAGTTTCATCTTCAAATGCTAACATCACTCTTTTTTTTCAAAGCTGATGCTATCTGCTTGTATCTTTTTACTCTTGCTTTCCCTTCTTCATAATCGGGTCCATGTAACAGTTCCAATTTAGGTCTCTTACATCTGATACCCATATCCCTGGTTATTCGCTGCAGATGTCTAAAGCTGATTTGGATTCCAAGCTCATCTGTAAGACATCTTGCAAGATCTTAAACTCCATGTGTTTCTTAAATAGCCAAAGATGTGAGGGTCGTTAAATAACACTGAAAGAATAATCTCTTTATCCTCATCAGTTATCCTGGATTTTGCTCCACCTGGTTTCTTGTTTTTTAGTCCATCTATTCCTTTCTTGATATAGGCAGCAATCCATCTTTGTACCGATCTGCTCTGCTAATTTCATACTCCTTTGATATCTCTAGATAGGTTCTTCCCTCACTTTTTCGTAGTACAGCCAAATACTTGCGATACTCATCTTTCTTACTGGTAGACTTCACCAATGAGTTTAACGTTTTCTTCTGCTGTATGGTAAGGCTAACAGTGGAAGGGTGATTCACAAAATGGAGGTATCCTGCTTCCATTAAGCTTTGTCTATACAACAATGTAGACTATGTTGTAAATTAAATATGACAAGAATCAAGTCACTTCACTTATGTTTATAATAAGACTTTTTATATATTATCTTTACATTTGAATAATTCATTTCAGTTACTGCAAAAATAATTGTTTTCATTCAATACTATTATTAAGGTAATTGATATATATTACTAGAAAACTTTTGATGAATTACCTTTTTTATTATTGTCATTATAATTATTTGTTCAATCCTGCTCATTTTGACATGAATACAATGGAGGAGATGGGATTTGTTTACATGTCAGGCAGTTATGGGTTTATAATAGATAATGATGATTTTGGTTTCTTGTAGATACTATCAACGCACTTTCGGTGGAACGAATATGAAATTTCATACGAATCTGTAATTTGGGAAGACAATTGCTTGTACTTATTTATTAATAATTGCTTATTTCAGCATTTGAGAATATTTAGGATAACTTTATTATGCTACACAATGTCCATTTATCATGACATTAAGTTTAAACTGTAAAGATGCAGGTGATCCTGTTTGTACTCATACGATGTATGGTGAAACAGAAGAAGAATTGATTGAAAATGCAAAGAAACACGGTATAGAAGTTCACGGATATACAGAAGAGACATTTAATGAACGGGTCGGGAAAGATAAGGAGAACTTTAGAAAATTAATAAAAACTACCTGATTTTTTATTTTATATTTTTTTAAGATAGTTTGAACTAATTGCTGATTTATGAGTAAACCTAAAAAAATTAACTACTTTGCATCCTAGTTTAACCATTAGTTTAGTTAGATTTCAATGGATGAAAGAATTATCAAAATGATTAATGCTTTTAGAAAAAAGTTATCATTAGATCTCTTGCGTAATTAGGCAAAACAGCTTTATTTCTGTTTATCGCATGTGAACATGTCCTTTCTTTTTGCTAAGTTATAAGAGGTTATCAAGAAAACCACGTTTATTCAAATCATTTACAGGTCTTTCGGTCCAACAGTTTGATGATGTTTTTAAAGTAATAGAATCAAAGTATGCAAAGTACGAAATAAAGCGTCTTTCATCCACCCGAAGAAATAAAAGAGAACGAGCCGTTGGTGCAGGGAGACATTTCAAACTGGTTCCCAAAGATAGGGTTGTCATGGTACTGGTATACTATCGTCTGTACATAACCTATACCCTGATGGAATTTCTCTTCGGTTTGGACCAGAGTAATGTATGCAGGGATATTGAAAAGATAGAATCCTTGATCAAGACATGCTTACCCATTCCTCAGAAACTGTATAAGGTAACCAAGAGACTAAAAACCAAAGAAGAGGTTGAACAGTATTTCCCTGGCTTTATGATTTACAGACTGTACAGAACAGCCAATACCAAGACCTAAGAACAGGTTGAGAAGAAGACTATACTATTCTGAAGGAAAGAAAAAGAAACACACTGTAAAGAACCTATATACAGTAAACCAAAAGGGACTGATAATCTACAAAACAAAGCACAGACAAATAGGTAAAGAAACATGATTACAAAGTCTATAAGGATAATCATCCTGCTGAAATACCAAAGGATGTAATGGGTATGTATGACCTTGGATTTCTGGAATAGAAGGTGACTATCCAGAACAACGGTCATCATTGCCAATCAAAAAGGAAAAAGATTGTGAATTAACTAAAGAGCAAAAAGAGTACAACAGAAATCATTCTGCAAAAAGAATAGTAATAGAACATGCTATCTGCAGGATAAAAAAGTACATCCATGAAAATCATCTCATAAGTTGGCTTCCTTTGGTATCCCGTTTAGCCTAAAATGTTTACGCTTTTGGTTCTAATAATTTTTTCTAAGCATAGCTATCGCTACATGGATGGTACGTAGAGTGAGCCAGCAATTGCATTTATTATTGAAGTCGTTCTAATTTCCGTAACTTCTTTTCATATCTCTGCTTGTTCATGTTTCTATAGAGTTGGTTTCTAGTCAGCATGTACCATATGATTACCAGTAGTTCTTTGGCGGTTGCCATAACTATGGCTTTACCATGTCCCTTCTTGTTCTTTATTCGGGTATAGAACAAACCAAGACGGTTATCATGTTTTACTGCTACAAGTGCACACTGGAGTAGTATCCACCTTAGCCAAGGCGACCCCTGTTTAGTTATTCTCCCTGTTATCATTTTTCCAGCTGATTCTCTAGTGGAAGGAGCCAGTCCTGCAGCATAGCTTACCAGTTTCCATGGTGTGAAAAATCGTCTCACATCAACTATTTCTGAGGATATGAGCATGGCAGCAAATATGTCAATTCCTGTTATACTCAAAAGGAGCTTTACATCCGTGCTATCCCTGGATGCATACTTTGATATCTCTTTTGATACCATATCTATCTGGTGGTTAATTGTTTGGATAGATTCTATTGACGTGCTCAGAATTATCCTGTCTACTGGACTAACCTTTGAAAGCAGTGATTTTAACCATTCTACTCCTGAAACACCGAATATATCAGTCATATTAGTCCTGTAATCATATTTGTCAAGGATAGAGTGTACCTTGTTTACCAGCCTTGTCTTGGTTCTTGATAGTGTTATTCTGTGTCTAACAAGGCTTCTTTTGTCTCTATCTTCTTTTGTTGGTACATATGACTCGTATATCAAGTCTGTTCTCAACAGATCAGATAATATCCGAGCATCCAGTTTATCTGATTTTATTCTTAGCTTCTGCTATTATTCTTGTCTTGTATGGATTGGCTAGTATTGTATCTATTCCATTATCTTCTAATGTATCATGGATTCTCATCCACATGTTGCCTGTAGACTCTAATACTGCTTGAGTAGCACAGATTTCATTTGATGATATCTTTGAAAGTAGATTACCTATCCCGATTGCATCATTACCAAAAAAGAATTCGTCTAATATCTTTCCTTTATCGTCTTTAAGCACTGCTCTACATTTTCTTTTTCCTACATCTATTCCAAGATGATTCATCTTTTTTCTCATTTCCTTTTTTTTATTTGTTGGCTATACAGGCGGCAAACATCCATTCACCCTCTATATGGGGTAGTTTGATAGCCGCTTAGGATACTGGTTCAGTCAGGATCTCGCTCTCGTACGGAGCATGTACCTTTCGAACCTATAGCCAACATACAATATTGTAGGATACTACAAGATTTTCATATCGTCAGGATAATGAACGATGTCTTTAGAAACAGGTTGAGAAAGTACGACAGGATATCAGATATAGTATCTGGACTGGTAAACTACAGAATAATGAATACCTGTTAGTTATAGAAATAGATAATGGCTAAAAGATCATGCTAACCTGTGCTAATTACGCAAGAGATCTACTATACCAAGTTCATGGATAATCCTCCATGTTTGTTTGGGGCTAACATTGATTCCTAAAAGTGAGGTAAGATGGGTAGCTAAGAGTCTTATACTCCATGTATTTTTTAGATAGCCAAATGTTTTGGGTGATTTGTTAAGTACAATGTCTTTTATCATCTCTTTGTTTTTAGCAGAAGATATCACCGGTCTTCTACCACCATTTTTTCTTTTGTTTCTTATGCCATCCAGACCAAATTTTCTGTAGTTGTTTATCCAGTCATCTACACATTACGGTAATTGACACCAATGTCCTTTGCTATGGTCCTGTATGGTACTCCTTCCATCTTTTGTTTTATAGCGTATGCCCTTCTGTACTCTTCCTTATCATGTGTACGCTTCATGAACAAAACCAGTTCCTTTTTCTGTACCTTGGATAATTCCAGTCTGAGTGAATGATATGGCACTTGTTAGTAGACGCAATACAAAGCTAAATTCATTTCTATAATTGCAGTGAATGAATGCAGTATATTGATGAAGAATTAGACACTTAACTTACTACTAATAGATCATCTTAGAGATGCTTTTACTCATAGGATTGAAGTTTCATGTCACTCCTGAATTCGTTCCAACATTTTTGTTGTTATCAAATTAGAAGATGGATGAGTGAGTTATGGCATGGTGTTTTTCACCTGTTTGCTAAGCAACTGCTATGATTAACACGGTAGTTAATTATCATAGTAGTCATCCCAATACGGTAGGAAGGTTCTGATTTCATTGATTCTTCACTTGTCATAAGAATTTGAATTTGAATTTACTTTTGTAGTAACGCCAAAATTTGATACCGATGCACTTTTTCTCAATATTTCTAATTTATCTAATCTCTGAGTATGACAATCTAGTAGTTTGTTACTTGTCGATCAATCCAGAATTTGCAGGTGGTTATACGATAATCCTATATCCCATTTAAAAATAGAAAAAAAATTTAAATCATTAGGGTAATCCTTAGTGAATTAATGAGTTCATTTTATGTCCTAGATTCGGATTCAGTGCTTATTAGGCCCACTACTGTCACTGATATTCCAGAAATTGTAAAGTTGCAGGAAGAATCTTTTGCTGATTTAGCAAAGATTGGTAATATTTGGCATCCAGACGAATTAAAGAGCCACATGGAAATATTCCCAGGGGGTGAGCTTCTTGCACTCCGACTGATAAAAAGATTGTAGGATGAGCTACAAGTCTAATTGTTCAGTTAAATCCTATTTATGCAGACCACACTTGGGAGAGTATTACGGGGAATGGAATGCTTACAACACATTTTCCGGCTGGTGATACTCTTTATGGAGCAGATATATCCACACACCCTCGAGTTAGACATAGAGGAATAGGTCACAAGTTGTATCAAGGGAGAAAGGATATTGCAATGGGAATGAATTTGAAAAGAATGATTGGAGGTGGTAGACTATATAACTACTGTGAACACTCTGAGAAATTAACGCCATTAGAATATGCTCTTAAAGTTGCAGACTGTAAATTACACGACCTCGTGTTAAGTTTGAATCTTATTAATGGATTTGATTTTATCAAGATTCTTCCAAATTATCTTGAGGATACTCGCTCCTTAAACTATGCCAGCCTTTTATTGAATGGGCAAATCCTCATTATAAACAGGACCCATAAAATCAAGCCATGTGTTTCATCATTTTATGTTATGTGAATACGCTTTGGGCTTTGTATTTCCCTTACTCCAATGAAGCGAGGGAGATTATTTCAGCTTGACTTTTGTGATTCATTTGTTTCATTTCTCAGATAATATTTTGACGGAGCAATCCTCAGACGAAAAGGCCAAAATTAATGAATATTTAAACTCTGTAGTGTATCTAACATTTTTTGTCGGATGTAAAAAGTCAGAACGAGAATTAGTATTCGAGTTCTCTTAAGCAAACAGGATTGTTTGCTGATAAAATAGAGAAAATCTATTTAAAGTCGATAAAAACAGTCATTTTCACGTCAGCCTAATTTCAACTTCCTAGACAAATCGAATTTGATAAGAACTCAAATCAAATTGTATCTAAAAGTAATTAATTCTGATTAATGTTAATTGAAAACCTTCGATTCATCTCTTCACTTTAATTGAATGTAAATATTCCATAAATTTTAATCTCGTAGAATTATCTGAAATGATTAATATAATCAGTTATAAATGTTATAACATGGATGCTTATGATTGTATAAGTAACCAAACTCGAGGTTAGAGAATATAGTGATGAAAATAGTGTATCCTCAGAGATTAGGTTAAAAATTTTGGAATGACTAGGCTGACTGGTAGTTCTCTAAATACTCAACCCTGGAGATTTATAATCATACAGAATAAGGATAATCTGATGAAATTATCCAATGATAGCACTAGTGGAAAATGGATTTCCGGGGCTAATTTCGCAATAATTGTTTTGACTAATCCTTATTTCGATTTCACCTAATAGATGCTGGCAAAGTAGTCCCGGATTCCAGTTGCTGCATGGAACTACGGTGTCGGTTCTGCTCTATTTACAGGGATAAGGGGTCCGTTGTTAAGAAAGGATTTCTCTATTCCAATTGATTATAAACCTGTAATCGTAGTGGGATTGGATATCCAAGAAAGAAAATTGATGGAAAAACAAAAGAAGAATAGGTTGACAATGCACGAACTGGTTTCGTTCAAAGAATATGGAAAATCCTAGTCCCCGAATATATTAACCAGTTTATGATAAAAACGAGAATGATTGAAAAGCATTTACTGGTTTTTGATTTTGATTTTTGATTTTGAAATCACAAAAAGAAGAAATATGACTCAGTCCAGGCCTCGAAGTTTTAATAATTTTTGATGATTTTGATTGTTGTGTCGCCTGTCGATATTCTACCTTTTAATCTTTGGTGGTTTAAGAGCCCCTTTTGAGTTTGATTCGAAGGTTTGATCCCCACAATAAATTTTTAAAGGATCATCGTGGCATCCATAATATGAAATTAAGGACTTTTTGTTCTTTGACTATGATTCCTACCTTGATACTTATACTATTGTTATTGACATCATTAGATAATTATTCTATACCAACTGATACCTACGGTCAACCTATTTATGATGCTCCTGTATATCAGTCAAGTTCTTATACTGTTTTGAGTAGTTACTCATCTGCTAATTCCACTACGGCAGATAATGGAACTGCTTCTGAATAAATACAATATTATTTCATTTTCATTTTCACTTTTGTCCAGCGGAAAGTAAATTATGGACAAGAGGTTGAGTGGAGTAATACACTTCATTGTAATCATACTAAATCTTGAATATTGCTGAATGTTGAAGTACTTTAAAGGCGAGAGACAATATATCAAGGATAGTTTTCTATTCTTTTTCCCAAAAGATTGAATTTCTTAGGGCCAAGGAGTTTATAAAAAAATATTACCAATGCATAAGGGTTTATTATTTTTTCATATTTATGACAGGAGTAGTCATGACGACAAGATTTAGCAACATATGTTTTGTATGTGTTGGCGTTGATCCTGGATTTCTAGAAAGATAAACCTTCGGAGATTATCTACCTTATCTCAGTAACAAATTATTGTAAAACAAATTCAGTTTAATGTAACATAATCGCGATATAGCACTTAGCAATAATATATTTAATGAGTATTATTAACTCTAAGAACCAGATTCGCTTATTATTCCTCGCTATATTTCTGGTGATTTCATTTTCAATTATCCCGCTAATTTAATGTACGCATATGTGGAATTCGATGTTAGTGGCAGTGATACTGGTGAAGATCAATCTATAAGTAGTTCACAAAGTTCTATGCAGGGTTCATATTGTTATGTACCACCAAATGCTACTATCATAAATTCTTGTAATTCTGGTGATCTGACTTCCAGTGAGAACACTGGTCTTAACATATATGAACAATAGTGTTCATATACTCTTATCAAGGGACAAATATGTAATAAAATATTTGTTTAAAAAACTTCATGACATGGGGTTATTACTTGGTAGATTGGATCACCATAAATTTCTAATGTTATCTTAATTAGGAGATAGATGAACTCCAAGCTAGTAGACCTTTCAAATTATATCCAGAAAGACTAGAGGTTAAACAGTTTTGTGGATCGGTTTAGACTGTCTAGTGAAAAGTAAAAAACCCCATGTTAAAACTTGAGCATATGATTATTGTCATCCTAGATGTTTTGATATACATGAACAACTTGCGTAGATCCTAATAATGACTGCCCTTGATGTTATCCTCATCATATGCTATGATAACGCATTTCTTTTGATCAGAATGTTTATCGTAGGATTGCGATGCCCTCATGATCTCAATTCTTTTCAGAGTCCATCTCTTGAAAAGTCGCCATTATCGGTAAACCAAACGCATCAAAAAATATAGTCGAAACATTTTAACTCCATGACAATTTTTCTGCCTATTGAATTGTCGGTTAAGATCCATCTGGGCTGTAATTGAGTAAAGATCCGCCGTCACTTTGTCACTTACAAATTCTATTTAGAATTATTATTGAAAAGATATTTCAAACCAAATTATACCTAGGAATTTAATAACTTTTGATATGATATCTGAAAGGGAATCAAGGATAAGACTTGCAGAAGACTGTAAATACCTTACTTCAAAACTACCCTTCGGAAATTTCAACTTTGCACATCTGGGAATTCAATTATCCATCATGAAGAGGGAGGGAATCTGGTAGAAACAATAGACGCTAAGAGATTCAGATCAACAGGGAACCAATGGACAATCATGTTTTGTTATCTATGTTTACGACTCCAGAGCTTATTGAATTTAAGGTTTCCCTAGCTAGACAGACGAGATTAGAGAAAGAAATGATTTGATTAATCCATATGAGTTTTTAGAATTCGTCAGTTCAAGGCAAATAAAAATAGGATTCCCTCCGTAACAACTAGTGTAGTTTTGGTGAAGTCGCAATCAAGTAATAATCAAATTCCATTTCTAGAGATTTGAATTTGTTTGCAATATATGTAAAGTATTTGTATCCTGAATTTGTATTAGAATCAGTAATAGTATTTTAGAGTATTAAAATATCAATTAGAAATTGTATCAAAATTTGAATATCGTGAAAAACCTTACACGGGTCATTTTTGATAATATCAATGATGTCTGAGTCAACCTATAATGATGCAATCCATGATTTTGTTAATAAGATCAACGGGGCTGATATAGAATTGACATCTAAAATTGTAGGAAAAGATGTGCAAGCGAATGAGTCCACAAGAAACTTAACCAGAGATTATCAATATTTGAAAAGGCTGCCGCCATGCCATTAATTGAACCTGATAAATTTTCATTGGAGTATAAGAAAGCGGACATCCATAATGAGTTAAAAATGTTTAGATTGAAACAAGATCTTAAAGAACAAATCAGCCAATTAAATTCTCAAATAGGAAAGTTGGAAATTCAACTTGCGAATTTAAAACATAGACAAAAATGACATAAAGCATCAAGATGCTGTTCGACCATTAATCCAGGACAATTGACATGATTTATTTCTAGTTGTTGATTATCTCACTGTATTTAATATAGTGGTATTTGATTCCTATTATGGTCTAGTGCCTTTGTACATATTACTATCCAGCAATTGGTAGGATAGGGATTTTTCATATCGGTAATCAAATTTACAAATTTATCTTTGAAAATACATGAATTAATATTTGAATTATCTTTAAAAATCACCAATGCTCTAGTAGGGATTTGAACCCGGGATCTGCGAGCTCGAATTGCCTTCTTCTTTTCTGTTTTTGGTAAGGTTCGATAAGTTAGGAAATAATGACGAAATGAATGATCCAGCAAAATTTGCAATAACTATTAGACTCAAAATAACGGAGATAGTTTCAATTTGTATCAGATTTTGCGACAATAATACCTGTTCATATTAAAATCAATTTTAATTAAACTCTTTTCTAAGTGAATCATAATAAATCTCTGTCAGGCGGATTCCTTGCGATTTCTAAAATCTGCTCATTTACTACTCCAAAATAAGCGTTCTTAGTTTGTCTTAGGAAGAAGGTAGGGAAGCAATAATGATTCAACAATCCCCTCTCATAATCTACGTGAGCATCTTCTTTGGTGTCTTTGTTAACAGTCGTGTAAAGAATTGGTATACTTTCATGTAAACTAATCGTGTTCGCTTAGATGCCTTGATCTTTTGTTAATTATTTTGGATCATCATGATGAATTACCTTTTTCCATCTATCATGATACAATTTCCTGCTGACTAAATAAACAAAGAGGCAGGTAATTTGCTTGATGCTAAAGAATCTGGACAATGGATCGATTATAATATTAATGACTAATGAATTTGGCTATCTAGAACATCCAACAATGACCAATTAGAAGAAAACATCCTCTTAAAGTCAAAATCAACATAAAAGTATATCATTAATTCGGTCAGAAATAGACATATCAACTAAATAATCTGATCAGGATGCTTAGTAATCAGGTCTGAATTTTAGTTCGGATCTTGTGAGATGTGAATTAGCCATTATCATAGTATTTTTTATAAATTTTAGTAATATTTGGATGGATAAATGTAAATTCTGGTAATAATATATCCTTTTTAGAAATTTATACCAGTACTGTATACTAAAGATAGACAGTTAAAGTAGAGATGTTTGATGTTCGTTTGCGCCGTTTCGTCTCATATTAAACGGAAAGATGACCTAATGTTATATAAGCAGTTTGATTATAGACATATATAAATGGATAATTAATTAGGCTTTGATGTCTCTTGGTGTCGCTTTTATCCATAGAATAAGTGGAACTGACTGCTTTCTATACTTGATATGGATAAACTTATTTAAAAGGCAGGCTTGTGTCATGCCTATTTAGGCGCCGTGGTTAAGTTATGTAAATCCCGTCGTTGCTCTAATGAATATTGATCGTGCTTGTTTTTTCAACATGATTTCTTGGATGGACAAATCTTTTCAAACCACTTTTGCCGGTATCCTGTTTAATGTGAAAGGCGGCATTGTCTATCACTGCTTGCCAGGATATATGGTATTGTATCCATAAGAACCTTCTTTACTTTTCTTTCGTGTCTAGGTCCAGAATTATCTATAAGAAATACTGTCTGTGATGGCACATTATTTGGATAGGGTAGACTACCGCATCTTGTTTGACCTAGGGTAGATGTTAGCTAGTCCTAGAATCATCTTCCTGATGACCTCGTCATATCCTTTTGCTAGTTTATCCTGCCTCTAAACCTAGAAACTTTTTCTGTCGTATCTTCTTTTGACCATTGGTCTGCTGTCGGACACACAGATGACACACAGATGACACACAGATGACACACAGATGACACACAGATGACACACAGATGACACACAGATGACACACAGATGACACACAGATGACACACAGATGACACACAGATGACACACAGATGACACACAGATGACACACAGATGACACACAGATGACACACAGATGACACACAGATGACACACAGATGACACACAGATGACACACAGATGACACACAGATGACACACAGATGACACACAGATGACACACAGATGACACACAGATGACACACAGATGACACACAGATGACACACAGATGACACACAGATAACACACGGATAACACACGGATAACACACGGATAACACACGGATAACACACGGATAACACACAGATAACACACAGATAACACACAGATAACACACGGATAACACACAGATGACACACAGATGACACACAGATGACACACCCGCTGGTATTACAATGTTTGACTCAAAAACACGGTTAGGAAGCCATACTTTCGGTGACTATTGAATACTTTTGGGTGTTTGGAGGATATGTATTATGACCTATCTTTTGGCTGCCCGTGGTCCCTTACCATTTTCTTTTAGTAGAGTATGGAGCCAGCTATGAGCAATATTGTCAAGGAGGAAGATACCCTCATATGAAGAGTTAAAATAATTAACAAAAGATCAAGGTATCTAAGCGAACATGATTAGTTTACATGAAAGTATCCATGTGTTTCCATGACAGTTAACAGCTGTGTAAATGACGAGATATATTCATCTGTAAACTAGTTGTGCTTGTTCTGATTCCATGCTTTTTGTTGTAATCACATGTCCAATCTGATACGGCTTTACCAATCTCCTGTTCATTTTCAAATGTGGAATTGTTTATCGCCTGTCTGTGCAACCATAACCATCTAACTTCTATTAGATTAAGTTCAGGCGTTCTGGTTGGAAGAAATACCAAGTGTATCCTTGGATAATATCTGGCTAGAGTTTCTTTTACTATCTTTGATTTGTGTATGGATGCGTTATCTAAAACTAGAAATATCTGCTTGAGTATTGTCATCATACTTTCTGTCAACTTGTTTAATAAAATCCAGGAACTGTCTGCTTGTCTTACGTTTGTAGCTGTGGATGGGTCAACATTTGGTCGTTTGTATAATCATAGACACCAAACACGTTTAGCAATCCCTTGATCTTCTGGGCCTTACTAACTTTGGATTGAATGGATGACCATGAGGGGCCTCCATATGTTTTTGCTGCTACAGGACCCTTCTCATCCTCATAAAGTAGGACGGAATTAGGTGGCAGATTTATGCCATATCTTAGTTCTTCAATCCTCTTTTTTTTAAATCATATTCAGGATCGGAGCTGTTTCCCAAGGTTATCTTTGATTGTTGATGATACTTTATTCCGTGTTTTAGGAGTATGTTTCTAATCGCGGTGTGACTTACAGAGTCCACAAGGTTTAGTTCCTTTGATACGTACCCTGCCAGTACCCTTAAAGACCATGTCGAGAAGGAGGTAGTCCATAACCTTCTTTGGATTCTTGGATGCTATTTCAACTATTTTTGTTTCTATATCGACCGATATTTTGACTGGTTTGTGTTTGTGTATGTTCTGGACATGATTCCCTCAATACCTTTCTCATTGAATCGATGTATCCACTTTCTTATGTTGATGTCATGATGATTGGTTGCTCTTCTTATTTCTGGAACTGTATATCCTTCATCCTTGAGTAAGATTATTTTGGCCCGATAACTGGATTCTTCATCATCTTCCATCATATCATATAACATGTTTCTTTCATAATCTGAAAGTAATCTGAGGAAAGTATCCCTCATAATGAAGGTAATCCAAAATGGTAAGCTAAAGGTGTTGTTGTGTCATCTAAACAAGCACAACTAGTTTACAGATGAATATATCTCGTCATTTACACAGCTCTTAACATTGCATTAGATTCCTGGTGTCAATTCTACACACGGTCTGCGGTATATTTCACATACCTCACAAGGTGAGAAACTACAATTAACTTGATCCTCGAATATATGGCGCTGCTCGGTATTCCTCTGATCTTTTAGAATTAACTATTTTTTTTTAAAATGATTTAGAAATTTATTGATGTCTTGCCTCTTCGATTATAACTGCGGAGTTCAAATACCACTACACGTAGAATGGACCTTCTTAAAATGACATAATCACTCAATACCCTAATGGAGTTGAATTCCATTCCCCACGCTTATCTTGGGTATTTACCAAACAATCGTGATTACTGTCGAGAATCACAAGGACTAGAACCTTATTATGTATTGCTGAGTATAGATATCTTGAGTAAAATTAAGAGATAGCCAGACACAAAAAAGAAATCAGAGATATTGTATGGTTCCAAAAATGCGGTAGAAAAGGGCGTGGAATTTATGCAAAATACCAAATCAAGGATGCATATTACCTTCGATAACAAAGCTCCTTCAATAGTTGTCGGGATCCCTCAATATCGCGAAGGCTACCTTGACATTTTACGAAGGGGGGCTACAATCAGGTTTATTACTGAAGTCACACATGAGAACATTGGTGAATGCAAGGAACTACTTCAGTTGGTGACTGAATTACGTCACATGGATGGAATGAAAGGAGGGATTGCGATTAACGAATTAGAGTACATGGCCACTACAATTCTAAAGGAGGGAGAGCCGTTAACCGATGTGATTTACAGCAACGCAGAAGAGATGGTGTCTCAAGGACAATACATATTTGATACGATGTGTAAAAATGCTGTTCCTGCAATTAAAAAAATCAAAGAGATTGAAGAAGCCTAAATCTATCAATTACAGGACTGAGATTTTGAGTAGATCGGAAGGATCATTAGATGAGGTCGAGTTGGGAAAACTTATCTTCAATGCAAATGAGATTGACCTGGTTGCCTCAACAGAAGGCCTCGAGATCGGTCATGACTTTTTTCTAAAGTTGGTAAAACAAATACAAAATAAGATAAATTTAGATGATCACAAGGGAATAAAGGTATTAGTTGAAGTATCTAAATACAACTTAGATTTGGTGAGAAAGTATACCAAATTGAACTTAGAAGTACGGCACTTAAAAAAGGAACCTCCTCTATACTTTGCAGTTACTAATTTTAATATGATGGCCACTATAGAGCGAATGAGTCATGAAGATATGGCCGAGAGTGTGCTTTACAGTGACGATGCCTTATACATTCAGCGCTTTAACTTTATGTGCAGATGGTGGCGGAATGAACGCCAATTCGCCGAAGATATTCGCAATTCAAAAATGACAAGAAGGTAATTGTCATAAAGATAATTGATAGTCCTGAAAAAACAATTCTTATAATTAAAGAATTGATTGCATCCAGCTAATGATGAAATTTTAGAGATCCTTCCATCCTTTGAAGTGTTTCAAAGACATGTTAATGCCGGAATGTTCGATCACATGATGAATACGACACAAGAAAAAAAACCTATAATCAAAATCCTTGTGGCAGGAAAAATAGAATTACCGTCCGAAAAAAGCGATGTACACATTTGGGAAGGGCAAATTTCGTTTGTCGTTCAAAGACATGAATGTTCAAGCTATGGGTGATAATGACAAGATGTACGAATTCACTATAGAAAGCATTGAAAATATGATAATCAGATCATTATATGGCAAAAGCAATGGGTTGCAGATGGGCATGGTTGTAGTCGACAGATGTAAATCTGTAGTGGTAGAACAAAGAGAAACTCAGTCGGATGATTTACTTGACTATATAGGCATATCTTCCTACTCCGATAGTTCTCAAATATCAGAATCATATGCAGTAATGTTTGACTCCTTGTGGAAATATGTACAAACGTCTAAGATTTTAGAAAAATCCTTACAAAGACTTCAGACCTATGACAATATGCAGAGAGAATTCATAGATATTATCGCTCATGAACTGCGAACACCTCTTCAATCCATCCTTGGTCTAACCGATATAGTAAAAGAACATACTAAAGAAAAAGAGAGTAAGGAACTACTATCTACAATAGCTGAAAACGGGGCCAGATTACACAGTTTTATAGAAAATGTTCTTACCGCCACTAAATTAGAGGGTTACTTGTCAGATACTTCAAAAGATGTCTTTGATTTGACTATGCTTATTATTGAAATAGTTGATAACTACAAAATAAGGTTTCAGGATCTGACTAAATTACCTTTATCAACAAGAAAAGAAATTCGTTTTGATTGTAAGGGGTTAGAATCCGAATTTGTCGTCAAAGCTAACAAATTCCAGATTTCAATGGTTATAACCAACATTATTGATAATGCTATCAATTTCATGCGTGATGCTCAGAAAGGTTTAATCTCAATAACTCTCGAGCATAGTGGAGATGAGGTAACTGTACATATTAGAGACAATGGAGAGGGAATACATCCCGAGATTTTACCTAGACTGTTTACAAAGTTTACTTCAAAATGGTTCTATGGGTCGGGATTAGGGCTATATACTTCTCAGAAAATAATATTCAGGCATAATGGAGTATTATGGGGCCAAAACAATCCTCAAAACGAGGGGGGTGCAACATTCTCGTTTAGATTGCCATTAGTTGATTCACTCAACAGTCCCAAAAACGATATATCTAAAAAGGGAGATACTAAATGATAAACCTTGTCTAATTTTTGATTTGAATGTTTAATCTTATTGAGATTTATACGCTCTCTTGAAATAGATATGTTTTACCAATTAATACACCATCAAAAATTACATTCCAATTTCTAAAGGCTCAGTAGTGCTGCAGAAATCTTGAATATCTAACTTAATTGGTCACACATAAACAATTTAAATAATTTTGAAAAATGTTAGTTTCGGTTTGTATTTCCAGCACGTGTGCAGCAGAATCTACTGACCAAAGTTGTGAAAAGACTCTCAGTTTCATTTGAGTTGCCTTCTAAAGTTTGAAATTCATAAAAAAGTCGACAATAATTGATCATTTAGATAAAATCGATTATAATGAATTTAAAATTATAGCAAAGGGTCAGAAGTTTTTGATACAAATATCTTACAGAGTGCAAATACTGGCTGTTTCAATGATGATTTAAATTGAGAGACCGTTCCGTCCAAATCAAAAATAGGTGACATATATGGTTTGCGTGTCATCTGCTGTCTTTAATGCTATTGCTATTAAATTTTCTGTCGATATGCTTTTTATTCATAGATTAATAACCATTTTTAGATAACATTTGGGTAATGATATATCTTTCAAAGGCCATTATGATTGACTCAGATTACAGCGGATTTGTGGCATGGTTTTGGATAGGGGAGCCATTTGAACCTAAATTGTATGTAATAATGGTTTATCAGAATACTTGTGGTAATTAGTGAATCTAGCAGGCGTTAATGGTTTTTTAATTATGAAGGGGTATAGTACAAATATCTAAATGAAATCTATCGGATCTATATGTAATTTAATCATAGTTAGTTAGTTGTATCATACCTCTTTTAAGTCGCATAAATAAAGTAAATAAGAGAAAATGACTAGATGCAGAAGGCATAATGGATTTTACTATTGTAATTTGCTCAGTTTTAATGTTGCAATCAGGAGTTGTTAGATATTTCATATAAAATAAGTGTGCAAACAACTATACCTTATAATAATTTGATCGAGTTTGAAACTATGAATAATGATTTCAAAGCAAGCAGAATTGTTCGATAATACTTATGAAAATAGAAATGATGTTTTCATGTGTAAGGTGGTCCTAGCAGACCTGCTAATAGGGTATTTCGGTGTTACTAATAAGATACTGATGTTGAGTTGTGTATGATAAAGTTTCACTTAGAGTATTCAAATTTCCATTTAATATTGTTCTCAACTTTCTTAATTTCCATGATGGTAATGTCTTCACCAATTGGTATGTTGAATATTTCTTTTAGCGCATATGTAAAAGCACCACAGGCCCCCAATGGTCCTACTGTTGAAGATGATAATTTGATGGTTGAGAAAGTGGTTGACGGCCTAAGAATCCCAACTAGCATGGCATTTTTAGGACCCAATGATATTTTAGTTACCGAAAAAGAAACTGGGAAGGTCATGAGGGTATTGGATGGTCAGTTACAAGATGACCCTCCCTTGGATGTAAGCGTTGCAAGTAGTATAGAAAGAGGATTATTGGGGATAGCAATTTCAAAGCAAACAGATGGACAAATTTTCGTATTTTTGTCTTATACGGAATCAGGAAACAGTAAGGATGGAAGCGATGTGAGTGAGAATATAAATCCTTCTGGTAATCGCTTATATCGATACGAATATTCCGATGGACACCTGAAAAATCCAGTCCTTTTGTTGGATCTTCCTGCAATCCCGGATAACGGTAGGGGTGAACACAATGGTGGCAAAATTCGAATTGGCCCAGATAATAATGTTTACTACATTATCGGTGAAGTGGGTGGCCATAGAACTCAGGCACAGAACACTGCTAACGGCCCTGAACCTAATGGATTGGGTGGAGTATTGAGAATAACTCAAGAAGGAAAGGTTGTGAGTACTGACTCAATATTTGGTGATTCACTTCCGCTTAGTTTGTATTTTGCAATGGGGATACGCAACAGTTTTGGAATGGATTTTGATCCATTAACAGGCAATTTATGGGATACAGAAAATGGCCCTTTTACAGGCGATGAAATTAATTTAGTATATCCTGGATTTAATAGCGGTTGGGCCTTGATTCAGGGTCCATCCCAAAAAGATCTCCTTGGAACAGGAGCAAGTCCAGATGATCTCGTAATGTTTGGTAAAGGTTCCTATTCTGAGCCGAAACTAAGATTGGGTTACCCCAATAGGAATTACTGCCCTAAAATTCATGAATTCGGATAAGTTGGGTAAACAGTATCAAAATGATATGTTTGTAGGAGACATAAATAATGGATTGTTGTACCGATTTGTATTAAATGACGCACGAGATGACCTAAAAGTAACTAGTGAAAATTCTGCAAATGTAAATCCGTTGTCAGACAAGGAGATAAACGATCCCAAAGAAAATCAACCCCTAGTATTTGGCCAGGGTTTTGGCGGCATTACCGATATCGAAGTAGGTCCGGATGGATATTTGTACATCTTGAGCTATACTGGATCATTATTTAGGATCGTGCCTGCAACAAACGGTGTAACTTCAAACGTAGGCAAAGAAAGTAATCCTCAAGATGAATCATTAAATCATGATGACACTAATCAGCAGATTCCATCCTCATCTGAAAATACTAAACCTGTGGTTATAGCCGGTTTGAAAGGAGACAAGTCATACACTCCTAACCCAATTACAATTCAAAGAGGACAAACAATAACTTGGTACAACGGTGATACTATATCTCATACGGTTACCTCTGGACACGATAATGAGGATGATTCAAGGCAATCCTTTGATTCTAAAGCGATAATACCAAATCAATACTATAGTATTACCTTTGATGATTCTGGAACCTATCCTTACTATTGTTTTTATCATCCATCAATGGTTGGACAAATCATTGTAAATTAATACAAAGATGATTGATAGTTGAAATATGCGCGCACACGTATATCTCGAACGAAATATGTGGACCTCTTTTTTTTCATTTTTGTGACCTTGAAAGAAACTTCGGGTCAGGAAAACGTAGTGATGAACAATGAACAATTAATTTGATAGTTTTTTTAAGGTACACTTCAATTGAAAAATAGATTCGCATTAGAAAATTAATATCTGAAGAGAGATTGGAACATAGTGATATCTTTAATCAATAGGCTTGAGCAAATTCCTAATAAACGATCATAATTATATACTAGATAATATTTTACCAGATTGTAATTATGAGAATAAAGATTGTTTTCACTTGCTTGTTCTTACTTCCTATATTGTGTATTAGTGGATCTCAAGTATTTTCTCAGGGGAATGATTCGATAATTATAATAAACCCTGGTGCTACAGATGGTAGGAGCCAGAATCCTTTTTCTCCTGAAAACGTTACCATAAATTCTGGAGATACCGTTACTTGGTTAAATAAGGATTCTACATTGCATTCTATTGTTTCCGGATCACCTGATCAGGGTCCGTCTAACATATTTTATGGTGATTATTTTGGTCCCGGCGAGTCTTACAATGTAACTTTGCAAAATCCTGGTAATTATGATTACTATGATCCGGCATGGAATCATTTAAAAGGTCCGATTGTAGTTACTTCAACTAATAACACTATTATCCGAGATTGATAATAGTGTAAATAGAATCTAGCAAATCGAATACATGCTATAATCCTGACCGTCCAACATACAAGATCTTAGATTCTAATTTTTTTAATTCTAAAAAAGAAAGGGTTGAGGGGTTATGCAAAAAATAATGTTGTTAAACTGACTATCTAGTTTGATATACCCTAAAAAGAATCAAACCCTCCAGTGTCAAAACCACTTGCGTCAAAGTCGCTAGCACCACCTGTATCTCCCATATCGGAGGACCCTGAATCTGCACCACTACCCGAATCAGTCGCACCACTGCTAGAATCATCTACCTGTCCATCAGTTTGGGAACTTTCAGCTGGATTCATGGCCATCCCCATGAACGACATCATTGATCCAAACATTACCATACTCATTATTCCAGAAAATAACATCATGGGCATCCACATTCTATTATCGTCCATGTAACTTTGCATTTGGGTTTTATTTCCAGTTTCATAAAGTCTGTTGAAGCTTTTGTGATTTGTATGATAGTTCTTCTTTCTTTGAGTTGAGTAGTTTTGAACCAGTTTCGGTAATAAAAAATTCCATTTTTTTATTTCCAAAAAAGCCTTTCTTGATCACAACATTTAAAAGCTTTTGATTTTTCAAGTCGTTAATTATAAGTTCTACTTGATCTTTTGATAATTTCGTAACTTTTGCAACACTGTCTAATTTTTTCATTCCTCGAGCGACAGCATCGAGCACCATAAAGTGATTGGGGCTCTCGTTAAAACTAGGGTTTGAAGACATAATATTATTTGATGTCAAAAATATTTAAACTATGAAATAATTAATATATGAAGGCAATATATCATTTATTTATTATAAAATTTACTAAGTTTATTCTCATTTATTGTGTAATTTATCAAAACTTATCGCATTAAATTCTCAGTACCCCGCTCTATTATTATAAAAAAACTAAATCGCCATTATAATTAAAAAATTAAATTCTACAGATTAGAAATATAAGCTCATTTTCACGAGAATATCTATTCTCAGCGAAAAATTCAAAAAATGGGCTCATCGATAGGTATTGGCGTTACCCGTTGGTGTAGTAATATTTGACATATTGGAGTTATTGGAATTAGAAGCGTTGACGAAGTTTGACAATGGCTCTGTCGAAGAAGATTTATCTACACTTTCATTTAGTTGTGCCGAAATTAAATTTAGATGACTAAATGTTAACAATGTAATCCCTATTAAAAATAAAATATGATATTTCACACCCTATTTTAAACAACAAGATATTTAAAAGTCGAACTTTTAAATAATAAAATTCCGAATTTAAAATATAACCTGGTTTATTTCATTTCATTAACTAGATCAGACTTTGAAGAGTACCTGAATTACACAACCAATATGATTAAATAGTTTATTTAACGAATATCTCAGTCTACGAGACGCGATTGCATTTGATTGCAACAGAGACTTAAGATTTAATTCTTTCAAATATAATTTATGAGATGTTGGTATGCAAAGGCTTATGCTTAAGGTATGACAGAGTGGGTGGAGGAAAAGAATCTGTTTACGCCTTAGGATATAAAAGATGCACAGGTTGCAGTTTATACATAAAGTTTAGTGGAATAAGATGTCCCTGTTGCAATTATCCATTGAGGACTAGAAAAAGGAATTAACTAGTCTAAAGAGGTAACAAACAAAAGATATTATTATATAAATTACTAGTATTCCTGAATGCATGATTCTGGGAACTCAAGTTATGGTGAATCCAAAAAAACTGCCACTATGACATTTCGATTAGATGAGAATGTATTAAGAATATTAAGATTAGAATCCGAACATAATCAAATTACTTTAAACAGCCTAGTTAATCAGCTTCTCAAGCGCTACGTAGAATGGGATATGTTTGAACCAAAAGTTGGAATGATCCCGATTGCAAAGCCTATAGTAATCCAGTTATTTAGCAAGATGACTAAAGAGGATATATCCAACATGGCTACTGAGATAGGGAAGGATGTAGTACATGATATAGCATTATTTATGAAGAACCGTATGGATCTAGAATCCTTCCTTTCGTGGTTCGAAACAAGGATGTCTAACTCTCATACCGAAACTAATCATACGATTCAGGATGGTTACCACGTTTATGTTTTAAAACACGAGTTGGGTGAAAACTGGTCTCTATATCACAAAATTGTAATAGAACTTATGTTTAATGAAATTTTTAACAAAACTGTCAATGTGACTATTAGTAATACCACAATTAGGTTTAAATTTAAAGATTAGCTTTTGCTCAAGCAAGAAATAGTTGATATAAATTATTAATTCACTACAAAGGCAATGATAGTAAAGGCTTACATAGTGACACCATGCCAGAACTCTTAATAATCTTCTCAGCAAAACAATGCTAAGGTTCCACAAAATTGCGTTCTCGTATTGGATTTTGGGGATGTACTCTGAGACAGGAATTAGTTTCGCTTGTTAATATTATGTGATCAGTGGATCTAGCAGTCTAGTCATAATAGTATTTAAAAAATTAATGAGGAGAAAACTGAAATAACAAAAACCCTTGTTTATCTTGTAAAGTCTATTTAATTCGAACAATCCTGAAATTCTCTTCAACATAACAGCAAAAACTCAATAGCAATGCAGTATTGCTCAAGTTGAAAACCTTTTCTCTTGTGGGTCTTATAATTCTAAGATGAAAGACAATGCCGGATCAGAAGAGATAAACGATATAAATTCCTTAAATCTGGACCGAGTAGTATTCATCGGAAGGTCATTCTCAGAATATGTGGATATGTTTGACCTCGAACTGTCAAAAATCAAAAATTTCAACACATTGGATTGTCCATCTGGCGCTTCTTCTTTTGTTTCAGAGTCTGTCAGCGAGTACGGGATGAAATTTGTGACTGGCTGTGATGTAATGTATAAGTTAGTTGATCCCAATAAACTGAAAAGCATTGCAAGTAACGATCTGGAGCATATGGGAAAAAAACTTTCAGAAGTGATGGATTTATACAAATGCGAACATTATCAAGATGTAAGGGGGCTTTTAAAAGCTAGATATATACCATTACAAAAGTTCCTGTTGGATTATGCTTTGGGGATTAAAGAACACCGCTACGTTTACGGAAAATTACCTAAACTACCATTTAAAGATCGAGAATTCGATATGGTTCTGAGTGGTAACTTACTATTCTACTATCACGATGTGTTTAACTATGAATTTCACTTAGAATCCATTCTAGAATTCATTAGAGTCTCAAAACAAGATGTCAGAATTTTCCCAGTCCAAACACCAAATGGAAATTTACCTAACTATTTCGAACAACTAATGAGCGATTTGACTCGCTTAACCGATTCAAAGGTTACCCATACCATAAAAAATGTCAAGTATCACTTTCGAAAAGGAGTCAACAAATTGATTATAATCAAGATTTCTAAATAGATGGATGCTATTACAATTTTAAAACTAAAGGGTTTGATGAAGCACTGTATATTAAAACAGTTCTAAGGATGTTTTATAATCAAAGTCGATGTTCAAGATTTGAATGTGTTTTTAAGGGTTGTGATATATTTGATCATGATCTGCTAAATATATTTGCCTATTAATTATTCGTGTATTCAAATGACGGTAAATGACGGTTATAGGAAGATATAGAAAGTGGGGTAAATTTGAAATTATTGTTTATTCAGATCAAACATGAGGAATTCTCACATATATTGTAAATTTCGTAAGGTTCTTGTCCTGAACGGTTGTTTATTTATAAAATCTTCAAAGCCTTTATCGATTCTATTTTATATACTATTTCAAAATTTATGGTTTTGTTCTGAAACATTGTATAATTTTCTAGAATTGTCTTACATAAAAATTTTCTAGAAATGTCTTTATATACTTTTTTACTTATACTTATTAAATGAATAGTAAAGCATCAAAGAATGGAATATTATCTATTTCAACAGTTGTAGCTTTTGCATTTATTATGTTGGTGGCACCGTCCTCCATAGCAACAAATGCATTTGCTCAAGGAAATGAATTAAGTCAAGGCATAGGTCAATCACAAGCATCCACACAACTCGGAATATGTGTATCTGGTGATGGCACTCTATTCTCATGTAACAACTTAAATGTTCAAAACCAAGATAACGAAGGAAACAACGCAGCAGCTCAAAGTAGCGGCAACGATGACCATGGCGACAATGGTGGTAACAGTGCAAGTCAAGGAATTGGTCAATCTCAATCATCCGATCAAAATGCATTATGTGTATCTGGTGAAGGGACATTCTTATCATGTAACAATGTGAATGTTCAAAACCAAGAAAATGAAGGAAACAATGCAATAGCCCAACAGAGTGGAAATGGTGATGACCATGGCGACAATGGTGGTAACAGTGCAAGTCAAGGAATTGGTCAATCTCAATCCTCAAGTCAAAGCAGTGGTGTAGTATCTGGTGATGATACCGCATTCTCTGGAAACAACATAAACGTACAAAACCAAGAGAACTCAGGTAGCAATGCAGCAGCTCAAAGCAGTGGAAATAATAATGACGACAATGGTGACGATGGAAACCACCATGACAAAGGAAACCATCACGATGATAACAATGATGGAAATAGTTCTAATCAAGGAATTGGTCAATCTCAATCTTCAGACCAAGATAGTCATGTAGTATCAGGCGATGACTCTGAAGGCTCTGGCAACAACGTCAACGTTCAAAACCAAGATAACGAAGGAAACAACGCAGCAGCACAAGAAGATTAATCCAATTTATCATTGGACAAAACCAAATACCTTTTTTTATTTTTTTAACTAATTCAAGTTTACTTTTCCAAGTTATAACATCATCATAATTTCATCACAGATCTCATCAAAATCAATCCCATTCCATAGATTAAACTAGCATAATTATTAAGTCAAAATAATGAAGCGTTTGTATATGTCTATTTACACAATAAATTAAAAGAATCTGTTTTGAATTACAAATGGGTAGCACTGAGCAATACAACCATGGGAACACTCATGGCATCTCTGGATAGAAATATAGTGATTATTGCACTCCCTTCTATTTCTGCTGACCTGAATACTTCTTTGATTACGCTTGTATGGATTACCATAGGATACTGGGTAGTCACATCCTCTGTTTTGTTAACATTCGGCCGATTGGCCGATATGTTTGGAAGAGTGAAGCTGTATAATCTGGGATTTGCCCTATTCACAATTGGCTCTGGTCTTTAGCAATACGTAGAGTTTATGTCGTCTACTGACTTAGACTACGTATTGCTGGGAGGCCTCGTCGTCATCGCGATAGAGCCGCATCTGGGGAGCGTCCTCGCGCCGGGCCAGCTCGGCCATGAGCCGCTGGGCCCCGGCCACGGCCTCGGCCCGACTGGACCCGCCGAACTCCACCAGCAGCCAACCCTGCCCCTGGGGCAGCAAGGGCGCGTCCGCTCGTGGAGGCCTTTGAGCCTCGTGTTGTGGACCAGGGTCTGGTCGATCCCTTCGAGGCCGACGGGTCGGTGGGCCATGGACGGCGGATCTCATCGGCGTAGCGATCCTGGAGGTCGCGGAGCGCGGCATAGATCTTCCTCCGCCGGCCGCCGCCACGGATGATCAGCTCGACTCGGCCTCGGGCGTCGGTCCGACGTCGAACTCCGCGCCGTCGTACGTCAGGACGGTGAGCTTGGCCACCTGATGGCGGGTCAGCGGCCCCGGCCCGTAGAACTGCGCCATGACTGAGTGGACCCCGCAGGAGTTGTTGCCAATCATCCCGCCGAGGGTGTTGCGATCGTGGGTGGCAGGGTCGGGTCCGTACGTGAGTCCCGCCGACCGCGCCACCTGGCGGAGGTTGTCCAAGACGCAGCCCGGTTCTACCCGGGCCAGCCGCTGGGCCTCGTCGATCTCGAGGACCTCGTTGAGGTACTTGGAATAGTCGATCACCACCGCCAGTTGCAGGCCTGCCCGGCCAGGCTGATTCCCCCGCCGGAGGTGATCGGCATTGTCGACGACACAGGGCCACCGTCCGCCGCACGGCATTGACCGTTCGTGGAACGACGACGCCGACCGGAGGCTGACATAGTCGACACATCGGTCGGATGGACTGCCCGGCTGCCGGAATCGAACCGAACCTCGCCGTCGACCGTCGCGGAGCGCCCGGGCCAGATCGGCTGCGAAGGGCGGCTTCGGGACTTGGCCTCGTTCCGTCACTGTCATGCGATGTCCCTTCGCGTGGGGTCGCGAAACGCGCCGCGTACCGACGCTTGATTGCGAGTCCGAGGCCGGGCCGGGCCGGGTCGGGAAGGAGCATCCCCGCCCTGGGACGAGGCGCGCCGTCGAACAGCCGATGCTCGATCCGGACGTGATCGTGGAAGTACTCCAGGTGCCGGGCCGGGCCGGTGGCGCAGGATGGGTGAAGGTGCATACGGGCGCGCAGTGGGTCGAGAGCGGGAGCCGAAGGCCTCGGCCAGGGCCGCGACCTTGCAGAAAACCGGTAATCCCCTGGCAGCGCGTGGCGTCGGCCTGGAGGACGTCGACCGCCCCCGCCTCCAGCAAGCGGCGAAACCCGGCGAGGGTATAGCCGTACTCGCCGGCCGCGACGTCGATGGTGCCCGGCATTCGATCGCGGAGCAGACGGAGACCGGCCACGTCGGCCGAGGGAACCGGCTCTTCGAACCAGCCGACTCCGAGTCTCGCGAAGTCGCCGGCCAGCGCGAGGGCCTGCTTCCGGCCGTAGGCGCCGTTGGCGTCGACGAAGAGCTCGGCGTCTCCCACCGCATCCCGGGCGACCGCGACCCGTTGCAGGTCTCGGGCCGGGTGGCGGCCGACCTTCATCTTCACGGCGGCGATGCCGTCGCCAACCCACCGGCCCAACTGTTCGCGGAGTCGAGCCTCGTCGTACGAGGTGAACCCCCCGCTCCCGTAGACGGGGACCGCGCTGCGGGCCGGTCCCAGCAGCGACACCAGCGGCCGCTCGAGCTGCCGGGCCTTGAGATCCCAGAGTGCGATGTCGACCGCGGCGATCGCCATGGCGGCGATCCCGCTCAGCCCCAGGTTCCGGACCGCGCGCCGGAGCGCGAGCCAGTCCCCTCGGTCCCGAAACCATCGCGGCCGACCACCTGCTCGGCCAGCGTGTGCCGGATCAGGGTCGCCGTCGCCCGATCGGCATAGGTGAACCCTAGGCCGTGCTTCCCACCACCTTCGACCTCGACGAGCACGAGCGTGGTGTGATCCCAGGTCAGGGTGCCATCGGACTCCGGAGCATCGGTGGGAAGGTCGTAGGCCGAAACCTCGAGGCGCTCGATCGGGACGCCGCCCCCCGTCTCGGTCATCGACGACTTCGCCCGGGCACCACCGTCGCCACCAGATCCCGAAACGTCTGCCGGATGATCCCGCCCTCGTCCGGATCGCCCTTGAGGAGGGTGGAGGCGTACTTTCGAGCCTGCTCCAGGCTGATGTGCGGCGGAAGCGGCGGCACATCGGGGTCGGTGATCGCCTCGAGAACGCACCGGCCGGTCCGCGGTCAGCGCCGCGTCCCAGGCGGCTCCCAAGCCGGCGGGATCGTCCACCCGGATCCCCCGGAGGCCGAGCATCTCGGCGTAGCGGGCGTAGGGGAAGTCGGGCACCAGCTGGGAGGCCGCGAACTTCGGGATCCCCGGCCATGACCCGCATGCTCCCAGGTGACCTGGTTGAGGTCGCCGTTGTGGAGCACCAGGACGATCAGCCGGGGATCCGACCACTCCTTCCAATAGCGGGCGATGGTGATCAAGCCGTTGTTGCCAAGCATCTGCATCGCGCCGTCGCCGACCAGGGCGATGGAGACCCGGTCGGGTGCGCGAACTTGGCGGCGATCGCATAGGGTACGCCCGGGCACATCGTGGCGAGGTTACCCGACAGCGAGGCCATCATCCCCCGCCGGAGCTTAAGGTCCCGAGCGAACCAGTTCGCGACCGAGCCAGAGTCGGCGCTGACGATGCACCGTCGGGCAGCCGCGACGAGAGCTCCCAGAGCACCCGCTGAGGGTTGATCGGGTCGGCCTCGTTGCATGGCCCGCGCCTCCATGACGCTTCCACCACTCGCCGACCTCGCGCTCGATCTCGTCGCGCCAGGTCCGATCCGTCTTCCGGATCAGCGCGGGCAGCAGAGCCTGGAGGGTCGCCTGGCCGTCGCCTGTAGAGGTTCACCTCCATCGGATAGCGAAGGCCGAGCATCCGGGCATCGTGTCGATCTGGACCCCCCGGGCGCTGCCCCTCCCTGGGCAGAAACTCCGAATACGGAAAGCTCGACCCCGACCATCAGCAGGGTGTCGCAGTCCATCATCATCTCCCAGCTCGGCTTGGTGCCCAGCAGACCGATCGCGCCGGTAACTTAGGGCAGGTCGTCCGGGACGGCGGCTTTGCCGAGCAGGGCCTTGGCGACGCCCGCCCCGCAGCATGTCGGCCACCGCGATCACCTCGTCGGTCGCCTGGAGCGCCCCGGCCCCGACCAGCATCGCCACCCGCTCGCCCTCGTTGAGGACGGCCGCAGCCCGTTCGAGGTCGGCTTCGACCGGGACGATACGGGGCGGCGAGTAACCGATTCCCGAGTGCACCGTGCCATGGCGCGCGGGGCGGGGTCTCGACGGCATCCATCTCCTGGACATCGTTGGGGAGATGATGCAGATCACCGCACGCCCCGCCGACTGACGACGTCGGACCGCTCGATCGACAAGGTGGCGGACCTGGGCCGGGTGGCTCGCCATTTGGACGTAGTCGGCGCACGTCCCTGAAGAGGAGGCTCAGGTCCACCTCCTGTTGGTAGGAGCCGCCCAGGGCGAGGCGCGACTGCTGGCCGACGATCGCAACCACCGGCTGGTGATCCATCTTGGCATCGTAGAGTCCGTTGAGCAGGTGTATCGCGCCCGGGCCCGACGTCGCCAGGCAGACCCCGACTTCGCCGGTGTACTTGGCGTGAGCGCAGGCCATGAACGCCGCCATCTCCTCGTGACTCACCCGCACCAACTCGAATCGATCGCCTGCGGCGTCGAGCGCACCCATGATCGCATTGATCCCGTCACCGGGAAAGCCGAAGATCCGCTTCACGCCCCACGCCGATAATCGCTCCAGCAGGAAGTCACTGACCGACTTCGCCATGAACGCTCTCCTTTCGAGTTGGAAGGCTCGATCCCAACCGGCGGGCGACGGCGTCACGCCGCGACCCGGGCGCTTCGTGGCCGGGCCGGGCGCAAATGACGTACCGTGCAGGCGAAGGCCTCCCGCCCTCTGCACGACCAACGCTCAGCGGGCCTCGGGCGCCAGACGTCGTTGTTTCGCTGGAGACGGAACTGCACGACCCGCCTGCCTACCAGGGTGTCGCGGTCGTCAGGGGCGAATCAAGGTGAGGCCGGTCTCCGGATCCGGACGACGACGCAACGGGGTGGCTCCCTCGGTGACAAAAACCTCGAGGGTGGGACGGACGGTCGCGCGAAGCAGATGCCCGGTCACCGCGGTCCCATCGGAGCGGCCCAGCACAGCGTGGGCATGAAGGGCCGGGCCGTCCGCGGCAACCCCCAGATCGCCGACCAGCGACGTTACCTCCACCTGCTCCTGGACCGGCAGCTCTCGATACTGCTTCGAGCACCAGTCGAAGTACGCCAAGGTCGCTTCCCGGAACGCCCCCAGGGCGGTCGGCTGGGCAGCCTGAACCCGGGTGTCAGCCGCGAAGGCTTCGAGCGCGTCGACGACCGACTCGCCGGTCTCGAAGATCAGGGCCCAGCGGCGTTGGCCGGGGCGTCGCGCCATCTCGATTCGATGCACCGCTCGCTCTCCCTTTCGATGGTAAGTGCTGCGTTCGCCTCGGCCCGGGAGCCGCGCAAGCGATGTGCCAGCGATCGAGACACCCGGGCGCCGACGACGAAGCGCAGTCCGTTCACTTTCGTGCAGTCGGGGCGCCAGCGAAACAACTGAGTGAGGACCAAGGCCGGGCGGGCCTCGGGTAGCTCGGAGTCGGCACCGTGCTTGCACTCCGGGTAGTTGAGACGAACCCAGGTGTCCGACCATGGTGTCCGACCCTGGACCGCCACGCGCCGTCCCTGACCGGAGCGCCGCCCCCTGCACCCATCACGTCGAGGTCCTGATGCCGAACCAGCACACCAATCGCCCTGTAGTCGTCATCACCGGGAGCAGCGGTCTCATTGGCCAGGCTCTGAGCCGACGCCTGGCGCCGTCCTGCACCGTGGTTGGCTGCGATATCACCGAGCCCGACCGGTCGTCGCCGGGAGCCTTCGTCTATCTGGACGTGACCAGCGACGCCAGCGTCCGTCAGGCGCTCGATCGTATCCGGCGCGATCACGGCGGTCGGCTGGCGTCGGTGGTACACTTGGCGGCCTACTACGACTTCTCGGGCGAGCCCAGCCCTCGATACGACGAGATCACCGTCCAGGGCACGGGACGCCTGCTGGAGGCGTTGGCCGGATTCGAAGTCGAGCAATTCGTGTTCACCAGCACGATGCTGGTGCACGCCCCGGTCCGTCCCGGCGAGCACCTCGATGAGACCTCGCCGATCGAGGCCAAGTGGCCCTACCCGCAGTCGAAGCTCACGACCGAACGTCTGATCCGCGCCCGCCCAGGCGGCACCCCCAAGTTGATCCTCCGGATCGCCGGTATCTACACTGACCTGGGCCAGCAACCCACTCTGGTTCAGCAGATCCGCCGGATCTACGAGCAGGACCTCACCAGCTTCCTCTTTCCCGGCAATCGGGAGACCGGCCAGTCGTTGGTCCATCTCGACGACGTCGTCGACGCCATCGCTCGGGGGATCGAACGCCGCACCTCCCTGCCGGCGGAGCTCACGCTCCTGATCGGCGAGGCCGACCCCCCCAGCTATGCCACACTCCAGGATCGGATCGGGGAGTTGATCTGGCAGCGCGAGTGGCCGACCCTCCGGGTGCCCGAAACGCTGGCGAAAGTGGGCGCCTGGGTCCAGGATCACGCCCCGGGGATCGACCCGTTCATCAAGCCGTTCATGATTGAGTTGGCCGACGACCACTACGCCCTGAACATCGAGCGGGCTCGACGGTTCCTTGGCTGGGCGCCGAGCCACCACCTGCTCGAGACGCTCCCGACGATCATCGCGGCGCTCCGCCGCGACCCTGCCGCCTGGTATCGATCCCAAGGCCTCGAGGTTCCAGACGCCCGGGCCGAGCCGTCGGACCGATGAGTCAGCCCGCGCCCCTCCGGCCAGCGGTGACCGTGGAACGGCTCGGCTACAATCCGTCGTCCTGGCGTCAGCGCCTCACCATCGCGGCGGTCGCCTCGGTGGCGATGCTGATTTCCCTCTACCTGGGGCTCTATCAGTGGGGCGTCGTCGATCGGGTTTGGGATCCCGTCTTCGGGCGGGGCACGGCCGCCGTGCTTACCTCCGACCTGTCGAAGCGGATGGGCTCCGGGTTGGGGCTGCCGGACGCCGTGCTGGGCGCTTGGGCCTATTCGACCGAGGTGATCCTAAGCCTCGCGGGCTCAACTCGCCGGTGGCAGTTCCGGCCCTGGTTGGTGCTGCTCTTCGGAATCGACGTGATTCCCTTGGGTCTGGTCAGCGTGATCCTGGTGATTCTGCAGGGCGTTGCGGTCGGCGCCTGGTGCTTCCTCTGCCTCGTCACTGCACTGATCTCGCTGGTGTTGATCGGGCTATCCTACGACGAAGTCTTCGCCTCGGTCCGCTATCTCGCCCGCGTCTGGAAGACGACCCGGGACCGGCGAGTCCTTTGGGACGTGTTCTGGGGTCGGGCTCCCGAGGCAGCGCTGGCCGTGGCCCGGCGGGACGGCTGATCAATGTGGCCCCGTCTGGTCGAGGCGCTACTGGGCCTCTGGCTGCTGGCGAGCCCACTCGCCCTCGGCTCGGTCACGGATGCGAGCGCCCGGTTCGCCGACTGGATTGGTGGCAGCCTGGTGCTGGCCCTGGCCGCCCTCTCCGCACTCCGATCCTATCGCCACGCGCATCTTGGCACCCTGCTGGTCGTTGGGGGACTGACCACCTGGGCCTGGCTCCACTTTCCAAGGCCCGGGCCGCCGCAGGCTCAGAACGACATCTTGGTGAGCCTCCTGTTGGCCGTGGTGGCGATCGTCCCCACCGGCGCCAGCCGACCGCCGGCCTCGTGGCGACCGTACGTTGGCCCCCGGGACAGCGACCGATCTCGTGTTTCGTGACCGTTCACGTCGCACGATCTGACTGGGAGCAAGCCCCGCCGCTCCCTCAGGACCGGCCCGGGACCGCCGCAGCTCCGCCGGAACGATTTCTGCCCCATTCGACGGCTCCTTGCTCACATCACACCACGGAGGACGCATGACGGGAACCTTCAACCAACTCCTGACCCACGAAATTCAAGACCTTGCCAGCGCCGAGGACCAGATCCTGGCCGCGCTGCCCAGTTTGGTGAAGCAGGCGGATGACGGCGAGCTCAAGCAGGCCCTGCAAAGCCACCTCGAGGAGACCAAGAGCCACAAGGAGCGCCTCCACAAGGTGGCCAAAGACCTCGACGTCAAGCTTGACGGAGTCAAGTGCAAGGGCATCAGCGGGATTCTCGCCGAAGGCAAGGACCTGGTGGACCAGCAGTGGTCGGCCGAGGTCCGCGACGCCGCGATCATCGCATCGGCGCAACGGGTCGAGCACTATGAGATGGCGGCCTATGGCACGGCGGCCCACTTCGCGCGACTGCTAGGCCAGAAGCGCGCCGCCGATCAACTGACGGCCACCCTGGACGAGGAGAAGAGGGCAGACGCGACCCTGACCCGGATCGCCGACTCGCGGGTCAATCAGCGGGCGGTCAAGAGTCACTAAGGCGTGGCCCGTCCGGCCCATCACCTCACAGCCTTGCTCGAACGTCACCTCGCCGGTCCACCGGCCGGCTGGAACGAGCGGAACTGGGGGACCCTGGTCTTGGTCGTTCGGCAGCCGGGGGCCGCCGCGGACGCGAACGAGCTGGCCGTTGCCTTCCCCAGGCTCCGTCCCGAGGCAATCGCGCGGATCCGCGAGGCGTCACCGTGGAGCGGTAGGGACCCGCGATGAGTGCGAATCCCGACGTCTCGTCGTCTCGGATCGGCCGGGCCCTAGTCCGCGTGACGGTCGCGGTGCTCGCGGGCCTGGTCCTGCTGATCGGCGCGACCGTCACCCTACTTCACCTCGCTCCCGTCACCACCGCCGTCGTCCGTCTGGCGCTCGAGCGGGCCCTCCCCGGGCAGCTCGCGGTTGGGATCGCCCGGGCGTCCGGGAATCCGCTCGGCGCGCTCATGCTCGACAGCCTCATCATCCGACGGGCCGACGGCGACACCGCGCTGCAAGCCGAGCGTCTCGCGCTCCGCTACGACCTCAGTGCCCTCTGGTCGCACCGGGTTCGGCTCGCCTGGAACGGGCGTCGTCTCACCGTCGACACCCTGCTGCTCCGGACTCCGGCGAGCCTGGTGGCGGCCGCGGGGACACCCCCTCTGGCCATCGGCACCCGGGTTACGGCGACCACCCACTTTGAGGTCCGGGCCGATCCAGCTGGGGCTCGACGAGCTCACGCCCTTCTTCCCGATGCTCCGGGGTCGGCCGATCGCGGTCCGGGTCGATGCCCACGGCGATTCGACCGGTGCCCTGGCGTTCGCCGGGCGAGTCCGACCCCCGGAGCGAGGAACGGTGGAGACCGAAGGCCGGGTTCGGGCCGATCCCGACGGCGTGCTGGCCATCGCCCTCGGGAGCCATGTCGATCTCGACCCGGCCACCATTCTCACCGCGGAAAGCGCGAGCGGGCGCCTCACCGGCGACCTCGACGCCGACCTGTCGGGCCCCGACATCCGCCATCTGACCGGGCACGCTCGCCCGGCCTTGGCCCCGTCCACCGTCCGCGGCTACCGGGTGCAGGACGGCCGGGCCGTCGCGGAGGCGAGCGACGGGTCATATCACTTCCGAGCCGAGGCAACCCTAGACCGGCTGTCGCTCACGGCGGAAGGCCACCTCGAGCCCGCGAACGACACGCTCCGGCTCTGGACCCGAGTCGACTCGGTCGCGAGCGGCGGGGAGCGGACCACGACGCTGGCGGCTCAGGGCCGAACTCGTCGGAGACTCCCTGGCCCTGACGCTCCGGGCCATCGCCGAGCCGGTGGGGGAGCGCTCGACCTGCCGAGCGCGCTCGAGCCGCTCTGGACCAGCTTCGAGGCGTCGCTCGCCCCGGAGAGCGGAGCCCGACTTGGCGATCAGCTCCAGACCCGCCTCCGGACCTCAGTCCTGACCTGGCTCCAGAACCGGGGCTACGCATTCGCCCGAGTCGGGAGGGACGATCCAACCCGATACCGGCCTGACCGCCGACCTGGTGCTGACCACCGAGCCTGGGCCGCGCACCAGGATCGGCGCGGTGGTGGTCGACCACAATCGGCGCCTGAGTGATGCCACCAATCGGCGCGAGCTCCCTTTCCGGACCGGCGATCGGTTCCGGGCCGAGGCCCTCGCCGAGGGTCAGCGGCAGCTCTTCGGCCTGGATCTGGTTCGGCTCGCCTTGGTCGACCTCCGCCCCAACCAGCCCCACGACTCCACCGCGGACGTCCTGGTCAAGGTACTACTCGGCGCAGATCTTCGTGCTTGGGGCCATCTTCACCGAGGTCTGGGCCCGCGCCCGGGGCCGGTCCATTCGTCCTGAGGCTTACGCCGCCCGTCTGGTCGAGCGCACCGAGCCCGAGGCGAGCGACTGATTGCCAGCCGGGGTGAGGTATGCGACTTGCAAGCTCGATCCGGGTGATGATGATCCACTGCCCTGCGTCACCGGAACGATGGAGGCGAGCGCCGTGAGCACGACCCCACCGGTTCAGGCTCCGCTGGTGGTCCTGATCGAGGATCACGAGGACTTGCGCGAGGTGCTCACGACCGTGCTCGAGCACGGCGGCATGCGGGTGGCCGCCTATCCCGGGGGAGCCGAGGGACTGGTGGCGACCCGCGCGTTGAAGCCCCAACTCCTGATTACCGACCTGATGGTCGCCGAGCCGAACGGGCTCGAGATTGCCCGTCAACTCACGGAGCACGATGGCACCAGGCCGGTACCGGTCGTCCTGCTGAGCGCCCGCTCGGACACCGCCTCAATGGCGGAACGCGGGAATCTGTTCGATGCGGTCATTCCGAAGCCGGTCGATCCAGCCGAGCTGCTGACGGTGGCCCAGTCGCTGGTAGCGCGGGACGAATAGCCAGCCGGGTGATCTGTCCCGGGACCGGCAGGCCCGGGCTTCAATCTGGCTCGACGGGTCGGCGACCTCGTCTCGCCGCGGCGCGGACTCGCCCATCCAGAGACAACGCCCCCGCCCCACCGATCAGCAGCGCCGCCAGCGCGGCGATATAGAGGAGATTCACCTCGAAGCCGGGCATGCCGAACACCGGTCCCTGATCCGTCATGCCCGTGATGTGAATGAAGTTGAATCCGTTGGGCAGATGGACCGTCAGCATTGCAACCGCCATGTTGAGAATGTTGAGGATCGCGAACAGAGCGACGAACGCACCCGCCAGGAAGCAAAGGCCGCCGACCGTTTCGACCAGCCCAACCACCCACGAGGAAACCGAAGGGAGCGGAATCCCGACCCTCTGAAGGAGGGCCACGAACTGCTGATGGCCGCCCGCGGTAAACAACTTGGGAGTCCCGTGATACAGAAAACCCACGCCGAGCATGAGGCGCACGGGAATGGGCGCCCACGGAAGCCAACGCCGGCGAGCAGCCGGCGGGACCGGGATCAGAGCCGCCAGATCGGGCCGGGAGGACGGCGTCAGTCGTTCGAGGGGAGTGGTCGTCGTGGTCATCGGGCTAGCCTCCGGTCGAAGATTGGTGTCGTTCGGTGGGCTCATGGGGTCGCAAGGCATGGGGTCGCAAGGCACGTACCGGGCGTGGGGCCCGAGGGCGGCCCGAATCGCTCCGGCTCGGCTCGGCGTCGTGTTTCACATTGTGGCTCGCTGCACGGTCGACGCTGGTGGGCTCATCACTGGAGCGGTGGGCCCGACGACGGGGAAGAGACGGGACCCGCCACCTCCGAGGCGTGAAGCTTGCCGCGTGAGCGGTGATATGACGCTAGGCCCGTCGTCAACGAGGAATGCTCATGCTCACGCTGGATCAACTTCAGAGTCACTACCGGTGGTACCACGACACCCCAATGCTGACCGTGTACCTCGACGCCGATCAGCGTGACTTCGGCGAGCGGGAGCGATGGAGGGTGGTGCTCGCCAACGGGATCCGAGCCGCGGCTGAACACCTGTCCACAGCCGAGGGACGCCTGCTGGCCGCAGCCCGGACCCACCTCAACGAGTCGCTCGCTCCCGATCCGAATGGCTTTCTTCGGGGCCGGGGCTGGGTCGGTTTCGCGACCGCCGAGAAGGTGATTCACGCCGAGGATCTCCCTGTCCGGATGTCGAACCTGGTCCGCTGGGGTCGAGGCCCCAGGATCGCACCCTATCTGCAGGTGCTCGAGCGAGCCCGCCCGGTCGTCGGCGTCTTCGTCGATGCGAGACGAGCCCGGATCGTCCGCTACCGGGCGGGCTCGTTCGACGACATCGATCGGTTGCAGGCCGACACGATCCTCGGCGACCTGACTGACGTCAGTAGCTCGAAGCGAGCTGTGGAAGCGACCGGGCGGCGTGGCCTGACCGGGACCGACCAGGCCCAGACCTACCTGGCCGTCGAACGGGATCGTCTTATGAGCCGGGTCCGGGACGAGGTCCACGCCGCGGCCGGGGATCATGGACTGGTGGTGATGGGTGGCACGCCCGAAGCTGTGGCATCGCTGGGCCGGTCGCTCGAGGAGGGCCTCGAGTCGACCCGTCGCTGGGAGCGGCCGGAGCTCAGCCTCGACCTCACTGACGCGGAGCTCCGAGACGCGCTGGACCGGGCCGGGGCGGAATGGGCGGAGACACGCCAGGCAAGAACGACCGACCTGCTCATCGATGCGGCCGGCAGTGGCGGCGACGCCTGCCTGGGCGAGACCGCCGTGGCCCGGGCCCTCAGGGAACGGCGGGTTGGCCTCCTCGTCTTCACCGATGGCTATCGGCGGGAACACGGTGACCGGACCGACGTCCTCGTCGTCGAAGCGCTGGCCCAACAGGCCGAGTGCCTCGAAGTGACCGGGCCGGCAGCCAACCGGCTCGCAACGGCCGGCGGGGGCGTGGGGGCCCGGCTCCGATTCCGCGTCGAAGGCGGATGACAGGGTGAGCCGGGTGCGGGAGGTGGGCCTTGATCTCCCGGGCCGGATCGGCGGCAGGCTGGCGCGCCGAGCCGAGCGCTCGATCTTCACCCGAGCGGTCAGCGTGCCGATCGCCCGGCGGATCCGGATCGCGGAGACGGCCGGCGTCCCCATCATCGGCGCCGCCACCGTCGCGCTCGTCTGGGCCAACTCTCCTTGGGCAGCCAGCTACGCCGCGCTCTGGAACACGTCGCTCACGGTCGGGATCGGCTCGCTGACCGCCGTCGTCACCCTCCGCCGGGTGATCGACGTGGCGGCGTTACCGCTCTTCTTCCTGACTCTGGGCCTCGATATCCGCCACGAAGTCCAGGATGGCCATCTCGACAGCCCCAAACGAGCGGCGCTTCCACTGCTCGCGGCCGTCGGCGGAATGCTGATCCCTGCCGCGCTCTACCTGCTGGTCTCCGGAGATGGGCCCCTGCGAGCCGGCTTTGGGATCCCGGTCGCAACCGACGTGCCCTTCTCCCTCGCAGTGTTGCTGCTGCTGGGGAACCGGGTCCCGCAGGCCCTCAAGGCGCTTCTGCTCGGGTTTGCGGCGGCGGACAGCATAGGCGGGGTGCTGCTTATCGCCGTCTTCTATGGCAGCCGCGTATCCCTCCCCTGGCTCGGCGTTGCCGTCGTCCTGATCGGCGCCGCCGGCCTCCTGGCTCGGACCGGCCCTCGCCTCCTGAGCCTCTACGTGATCCTCGGGCTGGCACTCTGGATCGCCACGCTCGCCGCGGGAATCAACCCCGTAGTCGCTGGGGTCGCACTCGGCCTGCTGATCCCGACCCGGTCGCTCTTCGACCCGGGCGAAGTCGTCCCGATGGCCCGATCGGCGTTGACCGGGCTCGACCGAGCCGACACTCGGCGCCGAGCAGTGGTTCTGGGTGGCCTGGAAGCAATGGTGACCGGGTCTGAGCCGCTTTCCGAGCGGCTCGGCCGCCGGCTCCGTCCCTGGGTGAGCTACGTGGTGCTCCCCCTCTTCGCCCTGGCCACCGCTGGCGCGGTCGTCTCACCCGCGACCCTCGGGCCGGCAATCCAGAACCCAGCCGCCCGCGGGGTGGCTGCGGGACTCGTCCTCGGCAAGCCGATCGGGGTGCTCGCTGCCTGCTGGATCGGGGTGCGCCTCGATCTGGTCCACCTTCCGGCCTCGCTCACCTGGCGGCACGTCGCCGGCGTCTCGGTGCTCGCCGGCATCGGTTTCACCGTTGCGCTCTTCATCGCCAAGCTCGCCTTCCAGGGGCCGACTCTCGAAGCGACGAAGCTGGCGATTCTCGCGTCCACGCTGGCGGCGGGACTCGGCGGCGTTCTGGTCTTGTGGTCGGCTGGCGGGGAGCCCGCCGACGCCGGGAGCGAGCCCGAGAGCCCACTCGCGTTCCAGGCCGGCGACCCGGCCCCTCTTGAGCACGATTCGCGCCCAGCCCATGTTCCGACACCCGTTCGGCCCGATCGTACCCCGAAGCTCCACCATTCGCTCGGGGCCAAGGGATCTGAGCGCCAGCCCGGGAGCTCGTCATGACGTCCCCGAACTCATCCCCGACACCGGCGCAACCACTCGAGCCCGCGGACGGACGACCCGCCCCGGGCAGCGCCCGGATCCTGATCGTCGATGACGAGCCCGCCGTTCAGGAGGCCATGCGACTCTGCCTCGAGCCCGGCGGGCATCTGATTACCACCACCTCCGGGGGCGAGCACGCAAGGGTGGCCGTCGCCCGACATCGCTTTGACTTGGCGCTGGTCGACCTCCGGCTCGGGGGCGAGTCCGGGCTGGACCTCCTGCCGCTGTTGCTCGACGCCGACCCGGAGTTGCTGGTCGCCATGATCACGGCCCACGGCTCGATCGCCACAGCCGTCGAAGCCATGCGGCGAGGGGCCTTCGACTACCTCGCCAAGCCGGTCGCGCCCGACGAGCTGGAACTGTTGGTCGGCCGGGCGATCGAACGGCGGCGGCTGGCCAGCCGGATGCGCGCCATGGAAGACGACGCGAAGGACTCCCATCCCACTCCGCTCCTCGAGACGGCGAATCCCGCGATGGCCCGAGCCATCGCGCTGGCGGCGGACGTGGCCCCGACCGACGCCACCGTCCTCCTCACCGGCGAGAGCGGCACCGGCAAGGGCGTGCTCGCCCGGGCAATGCACGGGTGGAGCGCGCGAGCCGCCCACCCCTTTGCCACCGTCAATTGCCCGGCGCTTTCGGCCGAGCTCCTCCGAAGCGAGCTCTTCGGACATGTCAAGGGCTCCTTCACCGGGGCGACTGACACCCGGGCCGGGAAGATCGAATATGCCGACGGCGGCACGCTGTTGCTCGACGAAGTCGGCGAGCTCGACCTCGATCTCCAGCCGCGCCTGCTGCGGTTCCTGCAAGATCGGGAATACGAACGGGTTGGCGATCCCGAGCCGCGCCACGCCGATGTTCGGCTCATCGCGGCAACCAACCGCGACCTCCACCGGGCCGTCGGGGAAGACGCCTTCCGCGACGATCTCTACTATCGGCTCAATGTGATCCAGATCGAGCTGGTCCCCCTGCGGGAGCGCCCTGAGGATGTCGTCCCGCTCGCCGAGCGCTTTCTCCACTTCTTCGCCCGCCGCTATGGCAAGCCGATTACCGGCTTTGCCCCCGAAGCCCGGGTGGCCCTGACCGAACAGCGCTGGCCCGGCAACGTTCGGGAACTGCAAAACGCGGTGGAGCGGGCCGTGATCCTGGAACGGCGCCAGGAGATCGGCGTCGGCGCCCTGCCCCGGACCGGCTCGGGAGATCTGCTGCAACAAATCGGGGCGAGCGACCCCGCCGCCTTGCCGACCCTGAACGGGCTCGAGGAACGCTACCTCCGCCACGTCATGGCGGTGACCGACTCGGTCGAACAGGCCGCGGAGGTGCTGGGCGTCGCGCCCTCGACGCTCTGGCGCCGGCGGCGCAAGTACGGCATCTAATCAACGGCCGAGGCTCAAGCTCACCTCCGCGGCCGGGACTCACTCCAGCCGGCACGGGATGGTCAGTCGAAAGGTCGAGCCTCTCCCCGTGCTGGGAACGAGCTCGATCGCCCCCCCCATCTGTTCGGCCGCCTCCCTCGCGATCGCGAGCCCAAGGCCAGCTCCCTCCTCCTCGGTCGCCCCCCGAGCCCGCGGCTCGAAGATCCGTCCGCGCATGGCCTCGGCGATCCCCGGTCCGTCGTCCGCGACGACGATGGCGAGGACATGGGGTTCCTCTTCGACTGCGATCCTGACCCGCCCCCCGGGGCGGTCATGATGCCGGACGGCGTTCGTGACCAGGTTATAGAGCACCAGCGGAAACCGCTCCGCATCGACGAGTTGGGACGGCACCGGGCCGACCAGCTCGAGCCGGATCTGACGGGCGCCGGCCCGAACGCGAAGCTGATGGACGGCATCGCCGAGGACGACATCGAGGGGCAGGGTCCGAGCGCCCCCCCCAGAGGCCTCGTCCCGCGCTCGGAACAGCGTGCTCACGGCCTCGACGGTTTCGAGGCCGCTCCGAACCGAATGGAGGATCAGATCGTGAAGCCGTTGGCGCCGCTCCGGTGGCACCTCCAACTGCCCCATGAGCACTCGGACTGCTGTCTCCGCCGCGCCTAACCGATTCCCCAACTCGTGCGAGAGCATGGCCGAATAGCCCTCGAGCACCCGTAACCGCTCGGCTCGCCGTCGCACCACCCAGGCCCGGTAGTGACTCGCGGCCTCCGAGCCGAGCACGAAGACGGCGTCCTTGGCCCGCCCGACCAGCCGGACGATTTCCTTCCGCCCAGCCTTCCCCTCAAACGAGGCGATCCCCTCGGCGATGGCATCCTCCACCAGGGCGGACAGCATCCCGAACTCTCTCAGGATCTCCTCCAGGGTGGTGCCCCGTCGCCGCCTGAGATCCGCGAGTCGACCGAGGTCCGCCTGGGTCGCGGGCCTGAGCGGGTCGGCAATCTGCGGGTCTCCGACAAAGCGGGCCAGATCCTGGATGATGGCGGGGACGTGGTTCAGCAGCGTGGCGCCGGGCAGCACTTGGGCTCGCGCTTCGCCGAGATGCCGGACCAGGAGGTCGATCCACTGCCGGGTAATTGTGGAAGCGCGAGCCGCGAGCTGACGTCCGACGTGGCCTGCCAGCTCGGTACCCATCCAGTGGCCCTCCGGAAGGTCGTCGGAGTGATCGCGGTCGATCGGAAGATAGCGCCTCACCCCGGTTCTGGGGTGACGATGAGGCGACCATAATCTTGCATCGGACGGGCCAGCGAGATACGATCCGAATCCCCACGCTGACGTCATCGTTGCTCCAGCGTGCGGACGAGAAGGGGATGCCGCCACGGTACTTGTGTGCCTTTCCGGGTCGAAAAGCAGCCGGAAACGAGGTGACTGAACCCCATGCCGATTCCATCTCGACAAGCGCTCCCGGGTCGCCGGACGGCCGCCCGCCTTCCCTGCCTGCTTGCACCGTCCCTCCCCCCCAGCCGATGACCATCGGCCCGGCGTCCGAACCCTCCGGCGATCGCCGTCGCTTTTTCTCCCGACTCGGGGCCGCCCTGGCCGCGATCGGCGCGGCCCTCGTTGCGGTTCCAGCCATCGGCTTTGTCCTCGGCCCCCTTCGGCGGCGGGTCCCAGGGGCCTGGCGGGATGTCGGACCAACCGACGGTTTCGTGATCGGTCGAACGGTCGAGGTGGCATTCGACGATCCGTCGCCCCAGCCCTGGTCAGGGGTGAGCGCCCGCACCGGTGCCTGGCTCCGACGAGACAGCGAAGGGACGTTCAGTGCCCTCTCCGTCCATTGTACGCACCTCGGCTGCCCGATTCGCTGGGTCGGCGACGCCCGACTCTTCATGTGTCCCTGCCACGGCGGCGTCTTCTACCAAGACGGTCGGGTCGCCGCCGGACCACCTGAGCAACCGTTGAAGCGGCTTCGGGTCAGGGTTCGCGCCGGACGAGTCGAGGTCGAGACCCGTCCCATCCCGATCACGTGACCCGGCCCGAGAGAGCCGCGTCGTGAGCCTCCTCAACCGGCTCCGCACCTGGATCGAGGATCGGACTGGGCTCTGGGCAGCAACCCACCGCCTGCTCCACCATCCGGTGCCGCCGGATACCGGATGGATATACGTGTTCGGCAGCGCAACCCTGATGGCCTTCCTGCTTCAGGTCGTGACCGGCGCCGCCCTCGCCACCATGTACGTGCCCTCCTCGGGTGACGCCTACCAGAGCCTTCAGTTCATCACCAATCAGGCCTTCTTCGGCCGGCTTCTCCGCGGGATGCACTACTTCGGCGCCTCCGCGATGATCCTGCTGGTGGGCCTCCATGCCCTCCGGGTCTTCCTCACCGGGGCCTACAAGTTCCCCCGCGAGCTCAACTGGCTGTCTGGAGTTCTCCTCCTCGGCTTGACCGTGGCGATGGGGTTTACCGGCCAGGTCCTTCGCTGGGATCAGGACGGCGTGTGGTCGACCGTGGTGGCCGCGGAACAGGCGGGCCGGGTTCCGCTAGTCGGCCACGCACTGGCCCGATTCGTCCTGGCCGGTGCCAACGTCGGGACCGCGACGCTCAGCCATCTCTTCGCCTATCACGTGTTCGTGGTGCCTATCCTGATCACCTCGATCGTCGGCCTTCATTTGTATCTGGTGCTCCGCCACGGAATCTCCGAACTACCTCGCCGGGGCGACGGGGTCGATCCCAAGACCTACCGGGCCAAGTACCGGGCCTTGCTCGAACGCGAGGGGCGCCCCTTTTGGCCGGATGCCGGCTGGCGCGACGTTGCCTTCGGCGTGGCCGTCCTGGCCTTGGTCGTCACCGCCGCTCTGATCGTCGGCCCCAAAGCGCTCGGCAAGCCTCCCAACCCATCACTCATCGACGCCCAGCCGCGGCCCGATTGGTACCTGCTCTGGTACTTCGGCCTCCTGGCCCTGCTTCCGCACGGAACGGAACGGTTCCTAATCTGGCTCCTGCCGCTGCTGGGGGCCCTCGGTCTGATCCTGCTTCCCCTCCTCTTTCCCCGGGGCGAACGTCACCCCGCCCGTCGGCCCTGGGCTTGGGCGGCCGTGGCGACGGTCGTCCTCGGAGTCGGTTCGCTCTGGTGGATCGGGGGGCTGGCGCCCTGGGCCCCCGACTTCTCGGCGCCGCAGCTGCCGAGCACCGTCGTCCGCTCGGCCGACTCCGTGGTGCGGTACGGGGCTCGACTCTTCCATGATCGGGCCTGTGAGTTCTGCCACCGCGTCGAAGGGTACGGGGGGCGACGTGGACCGGACCTGACGGACATCGGTGACCGACTTCCCCCCGGGGAGCTGGCTCAGTGGATGGAGACCGGTGGCTACAACATGCCGGCCTTCGGGGCCCTGCTGAGCGCTCCGGAGGTGGACGCGCTCGTCGCCTTCCTGACGACCCGCCGACGAGGCGCCCGGGTCCGGGACGGACCCTCGGAGGCCCACCGTTGAGCGGCGGTCAGTGGGCCCGCCTGGTGCGTCGCACTGTGGACGGACGCAAGGCCGGAGTCCTCGTCGTGCCCGTCCTGGTCGGGAGCTGTGCTCGATCGCCCTCGATCTTTGCCTCCCACGGCGCGTCGAGCGACGCCATCGCGCGACTCGGCTTGACCCTCACGATCGTCTCCAGCCTGGTGGTCGTGATCGTCTCTGGACTGGTGCTGGTCGCGCTCTTCCGCCGCCGACCGCCGGACCCGCCGGCTTCGGACCGGTTCGCCCGGTTCGAGGCCACCGAGCGCCGCAGCCGCCGCTGGATCGTCGGCGGCACCGCCGTCACCACCCTCATCCTGCTCGGCGCGTTCATCTATTCCCTCCGGGTCCTGATCGACTCCGGCCGCGGAGCGGCCGGGGCCCCACTCACGGTCCGGGTGGTCGGCCATCGGTTCTGGTGGTCGCTCCAGTACCTTGATCCCGGAGGCCGGCCCGATTTCGTGACCGCAAACGAGCTCCACCTCCCGGTCGGGACCCGGGTACGGCTCCAGCTCGAAGCCGGTGACGTGATCCACAGCTTCTGGGTGCCGGAGTTGGCCGGGAAGACGGACCTGATCCCGGGGCAACGGAACGAGATGTGGATCGAAGCCAATCAGGTCGGCCGCTACGTCGGTCAGTGTGCCGAGTTCTGCGGGCCGGCGCATGCCTTGATGCGCCTGGTCGCGGTGGTGCAGACGCCGGACGCCTACCAAGCCTGGGCCCGTCGCCAGCGCGAGGCCGTGCCACCGGACCCTGAGGTGGTCGACCTCCTGCGACGGCGGGGGTGTATGGCTTGTCATCGAGTCGGCGGCGCCCCATCGGCCGGGCTGGCCGGTCCGGACCTCACCCACTTGGCGGAACGTTCCAGCTTGGCGTCCGGGATAGTGCCGAATACCGCCGCCAATCTGGGTCGTTGGCTCCGCCGCCCGGACAGCGTCAAGCCGGGCGTCCTGATGCCGCGGACAGGATTGACCCGGTCCGAAGTGGACACCCTGGTGGCCTTCCTGGAACAGCGCCGATGACGGGCCCCGACTCGGCCGCGATCGACCGGCTCCGAGATCGGTGGACGACCCCCCCGGGGTGGCTGGGCGCGCTCGGCACGGTGGACCACAAGATCATCGGCCTGCGCTACCTGGTGACGGCCTTCGTCTTTCTGGTGGTCGGCGGCCTCGAGGCGCTGCTCATCCGGATTCAACTGGCCCATGCCGGCACCCGCGTCGTGTCGCCGGAGCTCTACGACCAGTTATTCACGATGCACGGCGTGACCATGCTGTTCCTGTTCGCCCTCCCGGTCCTGTCCGGGTTCAGCAACTATCTCTGGCCCTTGATGGTCGGCGCACGTGACATGGCGCTCCCCCGGGTCAACGCCGTCGGCTTTTGGCTGTTCCTTGGAGCCGGGATCTTTCTTTACAGCAGCTTCCTCCTCGGTCTCGCCCCCAACGCGGGGTGGTTCAACTACGTGCCGCTGGCGTCGTCCGAGTATCTCCCCCGTCTCAACATCGATTTCTTCGCGCTCGGAATGATGTTCCTGGGCATCTCGACCACGGCCGGCGCCATCAACTTCGTCGTCACCTTTTTCAAGATGCGAGCGCCGGGCATGACCCTGGACCGGGTACCGATCCTTTTGTGGGGCACCTTGACCAGCTCGTTCGCCGCCATCTTCGCCGTCCCGGCCCTGAGCGCCGCCTGTCTTCTACTCTACCTCGATCGTCACGCGGGGACACACTTCTACGACGCCGCCCACGGTGGCCAGCCGCTGCTCTGGCAGCATCTCTTCTGGATCTTCGGCCACCCGTGGGTCTACATCATCGTCCTCCCGGCGATGAGCATCGCATCCGATATCCTGCCCACCTTCTGCCGACGGCCACTGGTGGCCTACCCTTATGTGGCGCTCGCGACGGTCGCGGTCGGGATCATCGGTTTCGGTGTCTGGGCCCACCACATGTTCGCCACCGGGCTCTCGACCCTCGCCCTTTCGTTCTTCGGCGGGGCGAGCCTGGTCATCGCCATCCCGAGCGCGGTGTCGGTCTTCGCGTGGGTGGCCACCATCTGGCAGGGGCGGCCGACCGTTACCACGCCGTTCCTGTTCGTGATCGGGTTCGTGATCACCTTCGTGATCGGCGGGGTGAGCGGCGTGATGACCGGCGCGGTCCCCCTGGATTGGCAGCTCACCGACACCTACTTCGTGGTCGCCCATCTTCACTACGTGCTGATCGGCATCAACCTCTTCCCGGTGGTGGCGGCAACCTACTACTGGTTCCCCAAGATGACTGGCCGCTTGATGAGCGAGCGCCTCGGCCGCTGGAACTTCTGGCTGATGTTCCTTGGCTTCAATCTGGGCTTCTTTCCGATGCACATCCTCGGCCTGCTGGGGATGCCCCGCCGGATCTACACCTATCCCGCGGGGCTCGGCTGGAGCGGCTGGAACCTGGTGGTCACCCTCGGATCGTTCCTCTTCGCCGGGGGTTTCCTGCTCACCCTCGCGAACGTCTGGTGGAGCCGGCGGCACGGCCGGCCGGCGGGGCCCAACCCGTGGGACGCAGGAACGTTGGAGTGGTCGATTCCCTCGCCGCCGCCGCCCTACAACTTCGCCGCCATTCCCCGCGTGGGCAGTCGCCACCCCCTCTGGGAAGGACGCTTCGAACCCGGACGCCACACGGTGCTCGATCAGGGACCGCCCCTCGACGACGGTCACCTGGCGGTCAGCACCAGCGCGCTCGACGCCGAACCGAGGGCCATCCTGCGCATGCCGGGCGACAGCCTCTGGCCGCTCTATCTCTCGATGGCCGTGCTGACCCTGTTCTACGCCCTTCTTTTCGCTCTCTGGCCCGTGGCGATCGGCGCAGTCATCGCCTTGGGCGTCACGATCGTCGGCTGGCTCTGGCCCCGGGACGAGGCCGAGGAGAGGTCGTGACATCCGGCGATCGAGTCCTCTCGAACCTGCCGGCCACCGAGCGGCACCCCCCGGGGGAGTGGGCGATGCTGCTCCTGATCGCCACCGAGGCCGCGCTCTTTGCCTGCCTCCTGTTTACCTACTTCTATCTCGGTGCTCGGGCGCCCGTCTGGCCGCCGTTCGGCCCTCCCGATCTCCGGATCGCCTCGGTCAATACCGTACTCCTGCTCGCCAGCAGCCTCACCCTTCGATGGGGCGAGCGGGGACTCCGTTCCGGGCAGCTAGGTCGGCTTCGACTCGGTCTGGGATTCACCCTGGTCCTCGGAACGAGCTTTCTGGGCCTCCAGGGATACGAGTACAGTCGACAGACCTTCACCCCCCGGACCGACGCCTATGGATCGGCGTTCTTCACCGTCACCGGGATGCACGGCGCCCACGTGCTGGTCGGCCTCGTAATCCTCACCGTGATCTCAATGATGGCGCGGCGCAGCGAGCTCGACGCGAAGGGCCACACCTACGTCTCGAATGCCGCGCTCTACTGGCATTTCGTTGACTTGGTGTGGCTGGCCGTCTTCACGTCGCTCTATCTCGCTCCGCGCCTGGGCCTCCGATGAACCCAGAGGGACTGAGGGCCGGGGATCCGGCCGAGCCGGTCGGTCGACGAGCGCTCTGGTTCGCCGTGTTCGGCGCGCCGGCCGCCTGGAGTGCGCATTTCCTGGTTTCGGTCGCCGTCAGCTCGGCAGCTTGCGTGCTGCTCCCCGAGCCGGTGACTCGTCAGAGCCGGGCGTGGTGGACCCTGATGGCGTTCAGCGCCGTCGCCCTGGCCGTCGCGGGCCTGGGCCTCTGGACCGGGATCCGAAGCCTCAGGGCGGCGCGGTCGGTCGCGGATACCGGAGCTCACGCGGCCCGAGCCCGCTTCATGGCCCTCGGCGGGCTCATCCTGGCCGGGTTCTTCCTCGTCGGCCTTGGGTTCGACGTCCTTCCCCTGTTCCTGATGCCGATCTGCCGGTAGGCGGCGTCCCGGTGCCGAGTCGGAACGGCTGGCTGGTCGCGATCCCGCCGGTGGTGAAGACTGCCGCGCGGCTGGCCGGTGAACACCGTCCCCCAACCCCGGCGACAATTTGGTCGGCATGGACGTTCGAGCCTGGTGCCCTGATCGGGATTGTCGTCTTGGGAGTGGCCTATTGGCTTGGGATCCGCCGCCTGTGGGCCAGGGCGGGTGCTGGGCGCGGCGTCCCGGCCTGGAGGCCGGTGGCGTTCGTGGGCGGAATGGTCTCGCTGGCCTTGGCCCTCGTCTCGCCCCTCGATGCCCTGGCAACAGCGCTCTTCTCGGCACACATGGTCCAGCATCTGGTGCTACTCGTCGTCGTGGCCCCCTTACTGGTCCTGGGCGACTGGGGCCGAGGCGTGCTCTGGGCGCTCCCCCGATCGGCCCGCCGCCGGCTGGCCGGCTTTCGAGACCGGGTCGAGCCGTTGACTCGTCCGGCCCCGAGTTGGGCCCTCGCCGCGGCGCTGCTCTGGCTCTGGCACCTTCCTCGGCTTTACGAGGTGGCCCTCGCGCACGAGGGCATCCATGCCCTGGAGCACATCACCCTGTTGGGTGCGAGCTTGCTCTTCTGGCGAGTACTCTTCCGGCCGGCCGGCGTCCGGATCGACCGCGGGGCGGGAATACTCTACCTGTTTGCCATGGGGCTGCAGGGCAGCGCGCTCGGGGCCCTCCTCACTTTCGCCACCGTACCCTGGTACCCGAGCCATCGACCCTGGACCACCGCCTTCGGCCTGACCCCCCTCGAAGACCAGCAGTTGGCTGGCCTCCTCATGTGGATCCCTGCGGGGCTGGTCTATCTCGCGGCAGCCGCCGTGCTCTTCCTGCAGTGGCTCGAGCCCGGCCGCTCGATCGCACGTGCCGACCGGCGCTAGTTCCCCCGGCACTCCCCTCTCCATGCTCCGCATTCGCAGATGGCGCTTGATCGCGGGGTACCCGGCGATGGACGAGAGAGCAGAATCACTGCGGCGAGAGCAATCAGAATCCAGGCCCACCAGTCCATGTCGGTCCCTCCACTCAGGCTCACGTGTCGGTCCCTCCACTCAGGCTCACGTGAGGAGCGGCCAGGATCCGTTCCGTCCTAGCTTGCCGTCCGGATCGCGTCGATCAACTCCGCCTTCCGCATGGTGCTCCGGCCGTCGATGTCCAGCTCGCGAGCCCGATTGCGGAGCTGCGGCACGGTCCGGTCTTCCAGGGACGTATTGGGGTTTCCAGTTCCCATCGTCTGCCGGTTTTCGGTCCGGCCCTCTCTCCGTCGTTCCTGGTTCACGGTTCGAGCGGCAATTTCGGCCGCCCGGTCCGCGCCCCGGCCTCGACCTCGCTCACTCTGCTTGACGTGCTCGTAGATTCGTTCGTCGCGTTGACTCCAAGTCTGCTGTGGCATGACCCTTCTCCCTGTTGGCCTGAGGCTCCAATCGGTGACGTGGACGTCAGGCGCTCCGGACCTCCGCCTCCGCCTCGTCGAAGGCCCGCTCGAGAGCCGAGGCGGCCTCCTCCACGCCGTCCTTGAGCCGCTCCCCTGCGTCCGCACCCGCAATCGACAGTTGCGTCAGCTTGCTCCGAAGCTCGTCCCGACGGCGATGAAGTTCGGCGGCTTGGGTGGCGACCGCCGTGCTCACCGAGGTCCTTACGTCACGGGCCTTGGCTTCGATTTCAGCAAGGCGGGCGTTCAGGACGTCGAGGCGCCGCTTGGTTTCCTGGATGAATTGATCGCGCGACTGTTTCAGGTTGACTGCTTCCGCTTGAGGCCGGTCGAACGGACCGGTCTGGTGAGAGGAGGCTCGCTACCCCCGTATCCTTGCACGAGTCATTCCGGGCCTCCGCCCACGGGGGCGCGAGGTGCTGGACCCCGAACGTGTTTCAATCCGCCGCCGCTCGCACGATGGCAAGTGCGGCCTCGGAGGACGCCAGGCCCCGATCCGTCGGCCGCTTCGCGTGGGCCCCCGAGTCACGATCGAGGTCCTGATCGTCACCGCGGCCCAAGGCACCTCGACGGGCTGCTGTTCTGGCTTCTGAGAGGCGGCGGCCTTCTGGGCAATGACGACTCCGGCCTCGCTGAGACCTGCGGTGGGCGGCCTCGCCGTATTCGGACTCGAGGGCTTCGCGGTGGGACTCGTCAATGATGGGCGGGGCCCCGCGCACCCGCGGAACCCCGCTCGACCCTGCCCCGCTCGGCCTCACCGGCCGGTGGTGTCCGGCACCGCGATGTCGGGGACGGAGTCCCGAATCATCGGCGGCTCCTCCACCGGCGGCTGGCCCTTGCTGTCCTTCCACATCTGCACGTTGAGACGAAACACCTCGGCCATCTCGGAGAGGTTCACGCCGGCGTCCCTGGTGGTGTCGCCCACCACGCCGCCGATCCGCTCCAGGTTCTTCACGGCCTTGGTGTAGCTGCTGTCGGCCTTGACCGCCCGCTGGTAGGCCTCTTTGGCGGCGACCGGGAAGCCGGCCCGCTCCAGCGCCATGCCGAGGTTGTTCTGGAACACCGGCGCGGTGCCCTTGAGCTCCACCGCCCGGGCCAACGGTCCCAGCGCGTCGTCGGGACGGCCCTGGTCGAGGTAGATCAGCCCGAGGTTGTTCATCGACCAGACGTCCTTGTCGTCGACCGCCAGCGCCTCGCGGTAGGTCTCGATCGCCGACGTCGGGTCACCGAGCTTGGCCTGGGCCCGGGCCTTGAGCCGGAAGCTCTCGGCCGACGTGGAGTCGAGCGTCAGGGCCACCTCGCTCTCCTCGAGCGCCTCGTTGTTGCGGCCGAGATCGAGCAGGACCCGGGTCAGGTTCCGATGGGTCTTGACGCTCTTGGGCTCGAGCCCGAGCGATGTCTCGAACGCCTTCTCCGCTTCGGCCAGGTCGCCGGTTCGCGAGGCGGCGAGCCCCAGCATGTAGAATCCCCACGGATTGTCGGGCTTCGAGGTGACGTACTCCTCGAAGTACCGTTTGGCCTCGTCGACCCGGCCCTCGTGGTAGGCGGTCTCGGCCTCGGCGAAGCTGGTCAGCGGGGTGGCCGGTGGGGTGGTCTTCTCGACCGGCGGCAGGCCGCCGGCGGGGATCACCTTCGGCTCGGACGGCGGGGTGGGCGTTGCCACGGCCACCACGGGCTTGGGAGGAGTCTTGTCCTGGCCGCACCCGACGAGGCCGAGCGGCAGTAGCGCGAGGGCGGCGGCGAAGACGATGGGACGGTGGTCGGGACGGGCGATGGCGCGGGGCATGGCATCCTCCTCATGGTGTCGGCGTTGTGCAAACGCCTGGGGTCAATCCGGTCACCCCTGATGAAGGCAAGTGGATGGCCACGACCGTCCGACCGGAGGCCGAACGTGCAACAGCTTGAAAAGCAACGAGTTGAGCCGTCGGCGCCGGTCGCGGCCCATGGCCCTTCGTGTCCGGATGGACACGGGGCCTACCCGGACTCCGTGTCCGTCCGGACACGCTCACACCAACGGAGGTCCGCCGCCCGACTCGGGGCAAGCGGGTTATGGGAGGGTTGGGAAGGTGCTCAGCTCACGTCGCGTCATCGCCATGATCGGCGTCGTTATATGCGGGGTCGCGGCTCCGCCGCTCCAGGCCCAGTACTTCGGGCAGAACAAGGTTCAGTACCGCTCCTTCGCGTTCCAGGTTCTCAAGACCAAGCATTTCGACGTCTACTTCTACCCGGAAGAGCGTCAGGCGGCCACTCAGGCGGCCCGGATGGCCGAGCGGTGGTACGCCCGCCTGGCCACGTTCTTCCATCATGACCTCAGCGGGCGGCAGCCGCTGATCCTCTACGCCAGCCATCCGGAGTTCGAGCAGACCAACACCACCTCCGGCCAGCTCGGCGAAGGGACCGGCGGCTTCACCGAGCCGCTCAAACGTCGGATCGTCCTCCCGCTGGCCGGCACGATCGAAGAGACCAACCACGTGATCGGCCACGAGCTGGTCCACGCTTTCCAATACGACATCACCGGCCACGAGGGCCGGATGAACTCCCGCCTCAGCCCCGGCGTGAACGCCCTGCCCCTCTGGTTCACCGAGGGCATGGCCGAATACCTGTCGAAGGGTCCCAACGACCCCTTGACCGCCATGTGGATGCGCACCGCGATCGAAAGCCGCTTTCCCAAGACGTTCGGCGACGTCGACGACCCCCGGTACTTCCCCTACCGGTTCGGCCAGGCGCTCCTGGCCTACGTCGGCGGGACCTGGGGCGACGACGCCCTCGCCCAGCTGCTCCGGCGGGGCGGCCGGATTCGCGATCTTGCTCGGGCGGTCGACTCGGTGCTCCGGGTACCGCCCGACACCCTGGTGGCCCGCTGGCGGGCGTCCTTGGAAGCCGCCAATCGCGACCTCGCCTCGGTCACCGACCGCCGGCCCGACCGCTCGGGCTGGAGCCCGGTCACCGGCCTCGGGGATTCCACCACGCTCAATCTCGCGCCCGTGCTCAGCCCCGACGGCCAGTCGGTGATGTACCTCTCGTCCCGCGACCTCTTCTCGGTCGAGCTCTACTACGCCAGCGCCAAGACCGGCGCCATCCGAACCCGGCTCACCAACTCGGCCCTCGATCCCCACTTCCAGAGCCTCGAGTTCATCAACTCGGCCGGCGCCTGGAGCGGGGACGGACACCGGTTCGCGTTCGCCGGCGTCTCGCACGGGCGGCCGATGATCTCGATCTGGGATGTGGACCGGCGAGCCGTGTCGCGCGAACTCCACTTCGACGACCTGGGCGAGATCTTCAACCCCACCTGGTCGCCCGATGGGCATTCGATCGCGTTCTCGGGCCTGATCGGCGGCCTCACCGACTTGTTCGTGGTGGACCTCGACACCGGCAACCGCCGGCGGCTGACCCACGACGCGTGGGCCGACCTCCACCCCGCCTGGTCGCCCGACGGACGCCGGATCGCCTTCACCACCGACCGCTACTCGGCCAACCTGAAGGAGCTGGCCCCGGGCCATTACCGGCTGGCCTATATCGACCCCGTGACCAAGCGGATCACCCCGGCGCCGTCGTTCCCGGACGCCGACAACGTGAACCCCGAGTGGGCGCCCGACGGCCAGGCCCTCTACTTCGTGGCCAACCGCGACGGCATCGCCAACGTGTACCGGGCCGACCTGGCGCGCGATACCATCGGACAGGTCACCGACCTCTACTCCGGGGTGAGCGGCATCACTCCCCTGAGCCCGGCCCTCTCGGTCGCGTCGAAGACCGGCACCCTGGCCATCAGCGTCTTCAACGGCGACGGGTACGACATCTACCGCCGGGAGGCGTCCCAGGACGGCGCCACCCTCGCGGCCACCCCCCGCCGCCACGGCGACGCCGCGATTCTCCCGCCGGTCGCGCGCCACGGCGAGGAAGTCCTGTCACTCCAGGCCAATCCGGTCGACGGGCTACCCGCGAGCGACTCGTTTCCGGTCCATCCGTACGACGGCGACCTCCATCTCGACTACGTCGCCCCGCCGACCTTCGCCTTCGGCGCCGACCAATTCGGGACCTACGTCGGCGGCGGCACCGCGCTCTACTTCGGCGACCTCCTCGGCCGGAAGAACCTGGTGACCGGTCTCCAGGTGAACGGCGGGCTCAAAGACATCGCCGCCCAGGTGGGGTACACCTCGCTCGCGCACCGCGCCAACTGGGCCATCGAGGCGCAGCAGCAGCCGATCCGCACCGGCGCCTTCGCGGTCGGCACCGACACCGTCAACGGCCAGGGGGCGCTGGTCCAGCAGTCGCTGCTCTACCGGCAGACCTATCGCCAGCTGAGCTTCGGCGTGTCCTATCCCTTCAATCGGTTCGATCGGGCCGAGACCTGGGTCGCCTATCAGAACATCGGGTTCGACATCCAGCAGCAGACCCGGGCCTATTCGCTCACCACCGGGCAGCTCCTGATCAACGACAAGCAGAATCTCCCGGCGCCCTCGTCGCTCAATCTCGGCCAAATGAGCGCCGCCTTGGTGCATGACAACGCCATCCTCGGCGCGACCAGCCCGCTCAAGGGCTCACGAGCCCGGCTCGAGATCACCCCGACCATCGGCTCCCTCACCTTCGCCACCGTCCTGGGCGACGCCCGGGAGTACCTGACGCCCTTTTCGCCGGTGACGGTGGCCGCACGGATCATGCACTACGGTCGCTACGGCGGCGACGCGGAAGACCGGCGCCTCGCGCCCCTCTTCCTCGGCTACCAGGGGCTGGTCCGGGGCTACACCATCGGGTCGTTCTCGGCCAACGAGTGTCATCCCACGGCCGCCGACCCCCAGGCTTGTCCGGCCTTCGATCAACTGGTGGGGAGCCGGATCCTGGTCGGCAACCTCGAGGTTCGCGCCCCGCTCTTCCGCCTGCTGGGCATCGGGAGCGGCTACTACGGCGGTCCGCTGCCGACCGAGATCGCCCTGTTCGCGGACGGCGGCTGGGCCTGGGACAACGCCCATCCGCTGTCCCTCTCGAACGGGGGCCGGCGCCCGGTCTTCAGCACCGGCGTGGCGCTCCGGGTCAACCTGCTCGGCTTCGCCGTGGTGGAAGGTGCCCTGGTCCGCCCGCTCGATCGCCCGGACAAGGGGTGGATGTTTCAGTTGAGTCTCGTGCCGGGATTCTAGGGACGAGTCGAGGGAGATCGGGAGGGATGGGGAGAGACGGGGAGAGACGGGGAGAGACGGGGAGAGATGGGGAGAGATGGGGAGAGATGGGGAGAGATGGGGAGAGATGGGGAGAGATGGGGAGAGGCGGGGAGAGATGGGGAGGGGTGTGAGGGGAGATCTAGTATGATCCGACCACCCGTCCCCCTCCCCGTCTCTCCCATCTCTCCCCGCCTCCCCCGCCCCTTCCCGCCCGCGCCCACCCGCCCCACCTTCCCTCCATCCCCATGCCTCTCGCGCGCCGGCTCGTCCTGTTCCTCGGCTTCGTGCTCGCGGCCGCTCCGGTCTACGGCCAGAGCCGGCTGGTGCGCCGCTTCGCCGTGCTGGGGGGCGTGCGGGTCGGATCAGTGCGGAGTCTGGCCCAGGACAGCGCCGGCTTCATCTGGATCGGTACCATCGGCGGGCTCCTCCGCTGGGATGGCGTGGAGGTTCGCCGCTGGTCTCCGTCCCGGCTCCGGAGCTGGATCAACGACCTGACCGTCTGTCCCGACGGAACGCTCTACGCGATCGAGGAAGGCGGCACCCTCTACCGGATCGCGGGTCCCGAGGCCGAGCCGGTCGCCGGAACCGGCACGGTCGAGGCGGCCTCGGCCGGCAGCGTGCAGTGCGACACCGACGGCACGCTTTGGGTCGGCGGGCAGCGCTCGGTGCGCTGGCGGTCGAGCTCGGGCCAGTGGCAGGAAGCGCCCCCCGCCGCCTTCGCCGGCGCGAGCCCTCTCCTGATCAACGGACCGCCTGGCCCGGGAGTCTGGGTCCGCACCGACGTCGCCCTCTGGCGCCTCGAGGCCGACGGGACGACCCGGCGGATCATGACCGTGGGCCGTCCCAACGGCGTGGTGGTCGACGCCCGAGGTGATACCCTGGTCATCACCTCGAACGCCGGGGTGGTGGCCCCGACCGGAGGCCGGGTCAGGACCGTGGTCCCGCCCCTCGGAAGAGGGATCGCGGTGGTCCGGCGTCGAGGGACCGTGTGGGCCGCGTTCGACCGGTGGCTGGCGGCGATCGATTCGTCGGGGCGCTCGACCGTCATCGGCTCGGACGAGATACCCGAGGGGGGCGGCCCCCTCCTCGTGGACCGCGAGGGCGACCTCTGGCTCGGCACCTTCAGCGGCCTGCTCCAGTTTCCGGAGCCGGAGACGGTCTTCTGGAACGACCGCCACGGCCTCCCGTCGGCCCACACGCGCTACCTGGCCCGGTCCGGGTCTCGAGTCTACGTCAGCACCTGGCAGGGTCTGGGCTACGTCGACGACCTGCCGTCGGGCCGGGTGGCCGGCAGCCTGCCCGACGAGTGGATCAGCCGAACCCGGCTCCACCTCGATGCCCGGAAGACGCTCTGGATCGCCACCACCGGTGGGCTCCGTGAGGTCGCGGGGAGGCGGGCCCTCCGGCGGCGACCGTTCGTCGGGCTCGAATGGGACATCGAGGACGACGGTTCCGGTGGCGTCTGGCTCGCCACCAATCACGGGATTCTCCACGCCCCCGGCGACGGCGGTCCGATCCGGACCGTGACCGACTCACCCCTACCGCCCGGGGCGGAGGTACGCCAGCTGCTCCACGCCCGAGACGGCCGGTTCTGGCTGGCCGGCGAGGAGACCGTCTGCCGGACCGAACGGCCCACCGGCCGACCGACCGGGGCGCAGTGGGCCTGCGACTCGATCCCCGGCGCGGTCGAGATCACGGGGCTGGTGGAAACGCCCAGCGGCTCGATCTGGGCCGGGTCGTCGCGCCTGGGCGTCTGGCGCCGGCATCACGGTCGGTGGGAACCGCACCCCGGCAACGGCCAGCTCTCGGCCCGGGCCGTCTATGGCCTCCGCCCCTCGCGCGACGGCGGCATCTGGATCCTCGGGTTCGCGACACCGGTTCGGGTTCGAGAGAACCTCGATTCGCCGCTGGGCTGGGAGGTGCTGGAAGAACTCACCGCCTGGCACGGCATCCCGTCCGAAGGGCAGGACGTGCTCGAAGACCCGGACGGTACCCTCTGGGTCGCGACCTCACTCGGTCTCGCGCGGGTGCCGGCCGCGGCCCGCCGGGGCCCGCTGGCGGCGCCCGAGCCGGTCCTGATCGACGTCCTGGTCGACGGATCACGCGTTGCCCCGGACGCTCCGGTCCGGCTCCGCCATCGTCACAATCGCCTCGACCTCCGCTTCGCCGCCCTCTCGTACCGCGACCCGACCCGGGTCCGGTACCAGGTCCGCCTCACGCCCGGCGGCGGCTGGATCGATCAGACCGGTCGTCCCTCGTTCAGCTGGATCGATCTTCCCGCCGGGGAGTATCGGGCCGAGGTCCGCGCCTCGCTCGACGGACGGAACTGGTCGGCGACGCCGGCCTCGTTCTCGGTCGCGGTCCGGGCACCCTGGTACCTGCAGGGCTGGGCGCTCGGCCTGGCCGCCCTTGCCGCGGCGGCGCTGCTCTATCTCGGACACCGCGCCCGGGTGGCCATGTTGCTCCGGCTCGAGCGGCAACGCACTCGGATCGCGATGGACCTGCACGACGAGCTGGGCTCGGGACTCGGCAGCATCGGCATCCTCTCGGGCGTCCTGGCGGATCGGCCGAACACCGACCCGGAGGGGCGGTCGCTGGCGGGCACGATCGGCGAGATCGCGAGCGAGCTGGCCACCTCCCTCTCCGACCTGGTCTGGTCGCTTCGACCCCGGGCCGGCACCCTCGGCGATGTCGCGGCCCGGCTGGCCGAGCACGGGGCCCGCCTCTTCGCCGGCGACGACATCCGCTTCACCGCCGACCTGCCCCAGTGGGCCGGCGATGTTCGGCTGGACTCCTCGGGCAGCCGAAGCGTCCTCCTGATCGGACTCGAGGCGATGCACAACGCCGCCCGCCACGCCCAAGCCCGGCAGGTGACGCTCTCCCTCGGCGGAACACCCCGGGCCTGGCGGCTGGTGGTCGAGGACGATGGCGCCGGCCTCCCGGCCGACGACCGCTCGGACGGCCTCGGCCGCGAGAGCATGCGCCGCCGGGCCCGCGCGCTCGGCGGGTCGGTCATCTGGACCGCCGCGCCGGATGGCGGGACCCGGGTCACGCTGGCCCGAGGCGGCGCCCCATGACGATTCGCGTCGTCGCGGTAGAGGACGACCACCGGTACCGGGCCAGCCTGGCCACCCTGTTCGGCCACGCCGACGGCTTCGAGCTGGCCGCCTCGTTCGCCACCGGCGAGGACCTCCTGGCGGCCCTCCCGGGCGCCGGCGGGCCACCGGAGCGCGGGTGGGACCTGGCGCTGGTGGACCTGGACCTGCCGGGCGCCACCGGCATCGACTGTATCCGGGCCCTCGCCGTCCGGATGACCGGCATCAAGGTCGTGGTCCTCACCGTCCTCGAGGACGCCGACACGGTGCTCGAAGCCATCTGCGCCGGCGCCGACGGCTACCTCACCAAGCGGGCCCCGCCCGCCGACATGCTGGCCGAGCTCCGCTCCGTCATGGCGGGCGGTGCCCCGCTCTCGGCGGGCGTGGCTCGGACGGTGCTCACCCTGCTCCGGACCCCCGCCGGGCGCCCCCGGCCGGCGGAGAGCCCACCGGCCGACGGGGCGGCGCCCGGGACCCGGCTGAGCCTGACCCAGCGGGAACAGGATGTCCTCGGGCTCTTGGTGCAGGGGCTTACCTATCAGCGGGTGGCCGACCAGCTCGGGATCAGCCTCGACACCGTCCGCAGCCACGTCCGGCGGGTCTACTCCAAGCTCCAGGTGCACAGTGTGGCCGAGGCGGTGAGCCGGGCCATCCGGGAGGGACTGGTGTAGCGGGCCATCGCATGATGATGCGATGGCGGACGGGAGCGCCGTTCCTAGCTTGCGTCGGTATGAATGCTTCTTCCCGCTGGTGTCCGGTGCTGGTCCTCTCGGCCTCCGTCGTGCTTGCCGCCTGCGGCGGCGGAAGCTCCGATGTCTCGGTCCACGCCGAGCTGGTCCGGTTGGGTGGGAACGCCAGCGCATCCCCGATCGTGCAGACGGGCCCGGCGGCGACCCCGCCGGGCACCATTCCCTGGACCAGCCAGGTGAGCCTGAGCTCCCTCAAGAGCCCGATTACCCGGATCGAGATCCGGGGGTCGGGCACCAGCGACGCGCCGCTCTACGAGTGCAGCGGCCTGGTGGCCGACGACTGCCTGGTGGAGCTCAACGGCCCCGAGCTGTCCACTCTGCTCAGCACCGACCCCGTGTCGGTCCCGGTCGGCACCTACGATCAGGTCGTCGTCAGCTACTGTGGCAACGCCGAGACCGAGTGGAACGCCTATCTGACGGGCACGACGACCATCGGGGGAGTCGGCTACGTGACCCAGACCGCCGGCAACCTGGCCCCGACCGGGACACCCCAGCCGGTGCCGGTGCGGTTTCACGGGTGCGGCGCCGCCTTCGATATCGTGCCGGCGCTGGTCGTGTCGGACACGATCGCGATTCCGGTCGTGCTCCGGCTCTACTTCGACATCCGCGACATCGCCTACGCCGCGCTGGCCGACCCAACCACCGCCGAGGCCGGCGGAGGGATCAACTGCACCCCGGCCGCGGCCACCGACCCCTTCGTGTGCGCGGCCTACACCACCATCGTCGCGGTGCCGGGCACCAGTCCGCCGGCCGTCGAGCGGTACCGGGTCAACGACGCCGCCACCGTCGGCCTGATGTTCGAGCTGGGCAGCGGTCGCTTCGTGGGCGGCTACTTCCGCCGCTTCTACGTCGAGGACATGCCATGGGACCCGAAGTTCACCCCCGACTCGTTCGTCGAGAGTCTGGTGGACAACGGCGACGGCACCTACACCCTCACTCAGGTCGGCGGCGCCGTCTTCCCCCATTGGGTCCGCGGCGATCACACCGGCAGCGGCAACGACCGGGGCACGCCCTTCACCTACTCCGCCGTCCGCCTGCCGTAGTCCCTCGACCCTTCGACCCCCCTAGTCCCCAGTCCCTGTTCCCTCCCCACTCACGACTCCCGACTCACCAGTCCCTATTTCCCGGTTGACATCCCAGGGCAACCAGCCAGCTTGATCGAACGTCAGGAGGCAATCCATGACTTCGAGCGAGCTCATCGGTCGCGGCGCGCGTCGGATCGCGGCGGTGATCGTGTCGTCGCTGCTGGCGGGAGCTCTCGGCTGCGGGCACCACGGTCCCGAAACCATGCCCGGGCCCGAGTCCGTCCGGCCTGCCAGCGGGGCCCCGGCCCGATTCGAGCCCGGTAACCGTCGAGCGCTGCTGCAACCGGCCGACACGCTGGCCGGGAGCGGATGTCTCTCACCGCTGATCGATCCGCGGGATCGGGGAGTGGCCCGGCTGGTCCGGTCCGCCGGGGGGGTGGGCGACTACGCAGGACCGCCGGGCCGCTACGGCGCCGGCCTCGACGAGCTGCTCCGGATCGAGTGCAACACCGGCCGCCTGCTCGGCCTCGTTCCCCGCTGACCGATCAGGTCGCGCCCAATACCAGAGAGATCGCGACCGACAGCTCCCGCCAGCCCGACAGTTCCGCGTCGAGCTGGCGGCGTCCTTTGGGGGTCAACCGATAGAACTTGGCGTCCCGACCGGTCTCGGTCGCGGCCCACTGGCTCTTGAGAAAGCCCTTCAGCTCGAGCCGGTGAAGCGCGGGGTAGAGCGAGCCTTGCGGAATCTGGAGCCGGTCGCCCGAGAGCAGCCGAATCCGCTGGGCCACGGCGTAGCCATGGAGCGGCTCGTCGGCCACCGTCTTGAGGATCAGCATGTCCAGCATGCCCTGGAGGATGTCGGCGCGACGGCGATCGGGACTCATACCAAGACATTCTACCTATCGATAGGCAGCCTGTCTAGGCGTAGCCGGGGGCCGCCCACAACTCCCAGGTCGGCTGGCTCGCCGAGAAGGCCTGAGCGGCGGTCCCGCTCCCGGCATCCAACAGCTGCGCGACGACCTCCGCCCCGTCGCCGCCGGCACGACGGTACCCACGACGGCGAATGGGGCGCCCCGGCGTCAAGCGGCAGATCCGCCGTCGCTGGATGGCGCGCCGATCCGTGGGGTCCCGTTCCTCGCCCGGTCGAACTCCCCAAGACCCGAAGTGGCAACCTGTTGACACAGGTTGATCCGGCAATGAGAGCCGTGTGAGACGCCGGTCCTATCATGGGGCGGCGGATTCGGGCCAGGCAGGACGGCCGCCGAGCGAGCGAACCTTCACCATGAGCCCAGGAGACCCCATGATCCGTTTCGGCAGCCTGATCGGTCGGCCCGGCCTCGCCGGCGTCCTGCTGGGCGCCATTCTGGCCGTGCCCGTCCTGGCGCAACCCCGCGCCCTACGTCCGCCGGCGTGGAGCGCGCCCCAGAAATCTCAGTACCTCGACATCATGAAGCAGGCGAGGGGCACGAGAGCCCGGATCGCCGGGATGGGTCGGCTCGCACCGGCCCGGATCACCGCCCTGCTAGGGCCGGTGCGGGCCAGCCTCGAGGCCTGGGCCTCCCGTTACCACGTCGTGCTGAAAACCCACAAGGTGATCACCGCCAACCGCGAACCGCCCGGCGGGAAGAGCGGGCTCCCGAACGCGGCCACGGTCATCAAGATCATCGACCTGAACGGTGGCACGGTCGACTGTGATCCGTCCGGACCGGACGGCCATCCCTGCACCCTCGTGGCGGTCGACCGGGAGGGATCGCAGCTCTACTGCATCTACGAATGCCCCGACAATCAACCAGCGGAGATGTGATGCCGGCACCCGAACGAGGTCACCGAGTCCATCGCGTGGGCCAACTCGCCACGCTCCTCCTCCTGACCGGCGCGGCCACCGCCGGGGCCCAGGTCCATCGTCCCACCGGTCCGGCCGCCTCGACCGCCGCCCGCGACCACGACTACCAGACGCTGATCGGCTCGGCGCGCACCCTCTATGCCCAGCTCGCGACCCAGAAGGGCCTCACCGCCGCCACCTTGACCGCCAAACTGGCGCCGGTTCGAACCTCGCTGGCCGCCTGGGCCGCCCGGTACCACGTCAAGCTCACCACCCACCGGGTTCCGGCCACCAGGCTGGCCGGTAACCGGCCGATCGCCAGCACCAAGATCGTCACGGTGGACATTCCCCACGGCGGAACGGCCACCTGCCCGATGGAATGGGCCAGCACGGGGATGCCCTGCGGCATCACCGACGCCCAAATCGTCAACAACACTTTGATCTGCGTCTACGACTGCCCCGATACCCTCAACCCGTGAAGCGAGGCTTTCGATGCCGGTCTCCAGAATGCCGATCGTGATGCTCCTCCTCGCCGGGTTGGGGTCGACGGTAGCGACTCCCGCGCTGGCGCAGCGCCACCCCGTCGCCCCCTCGATCCAGCCCCGGGACCGCGACCTCTCGGCGATCCGCGCCCAGGCCACGACGGCCATTGCCAACCTGCCCCGGTCCAGTCTCACGATCGCGCTGATCAACCAGCGGCTCGGACCGATCCACAGCGCCCTGGTGGCCTGGGGTGCCAAGTACTCCGTCCCCATCCACCGTCGGGTCGTGCCGGCCATCCCCTCGACGACAGCCAACGCCCCCAACGCCGCGACCGTCATCGTCAAGCTTCACCGCACCCCCGGCGGTCCGATCGTCGCGTGTCCGCCGCTCTCCGTGGCCGGCGTCCAGTGCTTCATCACCGGGGTCTCCGGAAGCGACACCGAGCTCAGCTGCACCTACGACTGTCCCGATCCACCGGACAAGTGAACATGCCCAATCTACGGCACTCCATCCTTGGCCTCGCGGCCGTGCTCGCCAGCCTCAGTTGGGTCTCGGCGGGCCCCGACTTTTGGGTCGGACTCTCCGGAGGGGGCAACGGCACCAACCCGCCGGCTCATTCGGTGCCGGGCGGGATGATGATCCGGGTGATCCTCACGGTCGGCAACAGCGGCGCACCCGGGACCCACCCGATCCTGGCCTGGGTCAACGCCCGGAACGGGGCCGGCGGCCAGGAGATCTGCAACCGCTCGGTCACGATCCAGCCGCCCACCCAGGGTCACGCGGTCACGCCGGTGGCGATCGAGTTCTTCTATCGGGGCGCGACGGCCATGCAGTTCACGCGGCCGCCGCGGATCGGCCGGACGACGTACGACCTCCACGGTGCCGTGGCCGAGACCATCCAGCCGTACGAGGAGGATCCGAGCCAGCGCGGCAACGACGCGATCGACACCAAGGTGGTCGTTCCGGCGGGGGCCCAGATTTCCTGCCACTCGATGGGCCTCCCGGTGCGCCGGCCGTAGGCAAACGGCCGGACGCGGCCGGGGCGGGGTCGAATTCAGAGCGTCTTGAGGAAGGCGATCAGCTCCGCCTGCTGGGCCGCCGAGAGCGCCCGGAACGCATCCCGAGCGGGTCGGGCCTCGCCGTCGTGCAGCTCCACCGCCTGGCGGAGGTTGCTGGTCCGGCCGTCGTGCATCAGCAGGTCGCGGTAGCGGATTCCCATCAGGGCCTCGGTCCGGATCTCGGACGGCGTGGCGCCTGGACCGCAGACGTCGGCCAGTCCGGGCCCCATGTCGTGGAGAAGCAGGTCGGAGTAGAGCGCGATCCGCTTCCGGGCCAGGGCCGGCGCGGAATCCGGGCCGGTCGTGAGCGACGGCACGTGGCATCGGTTGCAGCCGATGGCGCCGAAGATCTGCTCCCCCCGCTCCACCGACTCGGCCGTCCACCCGGGGGGTGGCGCGCCTCGGCCCGGTGGCGCCAGGAGCCGGACGTAGCTCACCAGCAACGCCATCGACGCGTCGTCGACCTCCGGGTCATGCCCCGGATCGGTGGCGGGTGGGGGCGGAGCGCCCTGGACCTCGTCGGCCGGGTGCCGGCTGGTGGTGAGCCCCATCTCGAGATAGAGCGCGGAGGCCACGAAGTCGGCGACGGTGGCCACGTCGGCCTTCCGGCCGAACCGCCCGGGCCGCCCCTCGGGTGTCCGTCCGACCCGGCCGGAAATCCCATCGCCGTCCCGGTCGTCGGGATCGGCCAACGCGTCGACCTCGGCCTGGGGCACGGCATCGACCAATCCGATCCCATAGAGCGACGGAGCCGTGAAGTGACCGGGCGTGGCGCCGTCGGGGACCGACTCGCGAGGGATCCCGCCGGCGGCCGCCGGTCGGGTGACCTTCCGGCGGACGTTCTCGCCCCCCTGGGCCACGAGCAGGTCGCAGCCGGTCGAGGCGTCGTACCGGGTCGCCTTGAGGATCCGCTCGCCGCCTACTCCCCCGCTGGCCGGCGAGGTGTGGCAGGCGCTGCACTGGTTCTCGTTGAAGGCGGGCCCCAGGCCTTGATCGGGATTGAACACGGTGTTGAAGAGTGCCTCGCCCGCCTTGAACCGCCCCAGCTCGGCGGGCGAAAGCCCCGCGATCGGGGTACCGGGCTCGCCAGTCGCGGCCTCGGTTGCGGGATGGCTGCAGGCCAGCACCACGGCCAGCGCCCCGGTCAGCAGCCAGGGAACCGGGGCCGACCGGGGTCCGGGAACGATCGGTTGCGTCACGAGTCGCGGTGGCCTCGCCGAGTCCAGATCACGACCACGCCGCACTGGGTGGAGGTGCTGGTGCCCCCGAAGCGAACCGGTACCTGGACGCCGCTCCGGAACACCTCGATCGCCTCCACGTCGTCCGGCATGACCACGTCGTCGATCGAAACCTGCTCGCGGTCGGGATCGAGCGCGGGAAGCGACTGTTCGGTGGCCCGGTCCTCGGGACGCGCGTTGGCGGGACGCCACGGGCGAGCGGTGCCCCGCATCACGATTAGCCCGTCCACGATCACCTGAGGATGACAGGCCCCACCGAGCGAGAGCATCGATCCCCGAAGCTGGATACTCGACCCGCTTCCGTTCCCGTTGTCTTGGATCCCCACGCCTGGGATGAGCCGGAGCAGGTCCGTGAACCGGTGAGCCTGGCGTCGCTCGATTTCCTCGCGGGTGATGAAGTGCCCGAAGTCCGACTTCTGTCGTTCGTAGAAGCCCACCTCCTCGAGGTAGGTGCTCCGCGCCTTGGGTTGGGCCGCGTTGACCTCGATCGGGGCGAGCTGAAAGGCCTGGCGCTGGAGCGAGTAGATCGCCTCCCGGTCGCCGCCCGCCTCGAGCTCGAACGGACCGTCGCGAAGGAGACGGTAGCCCAGCCGGTTCACTTCCACGTAATAGAGGCCCGGGGCGGGCACCAGGATCTCGAAGGTGCCCTGGTTGGTCGCCGCCACCGACCCGACCCGCTCGCCCCGGGCGGTGCGCAGCGTCACCAGGCCGCCGTCCAGCGGCTTCCTGGTCTCGAGGTCCCGCAGCTGGCCGTGGACTCGCTGCGCCCAGAGCGGATGGGCACAGGCGAGGGCCAGCCCCGCCGCCACGATGGTCCGCGTCATACCCTGGATGATCGCCCCAAAAGGAAAGGGGTGGAAGCCCTGGCCCGGCCTTCCACCCCTCTCTGTTCCCGGTTGAACCGCGGGGTCAGATGCCCGGCGGGGTGAAGGGATCGGCCGGCTTGGGCAGGGCGGGGTTCCCTTCGTATTCCTCCAGCGGGAGCGGGTAGCAGGTCCAGTTGCTGTAGGCGCCCCACTCGACGTTCACGTGGTTGCCGGTCGGGAAGAAGTCACCTACGCCGTCCCGCTTCCAGCGCCGGAGATCGCCCAGCCGGAGCCCGCCCTGATAGAAGTCCCGCGAGCGCTGGCGGCGGAGCTCCGCGAAGAGCGCCGAGCCGGAAAGCGTCACCGGCGGCTCGTTGCCTACCGCCCGTCGGGCGTTCACGAAGTCGAGCACCACCTGCTCGCTTCCGCCCGAGCGGAGGGTCGCTTCCATCAGGTCGTGCTGCGCTTCCAGGTAGTCGGCCAGCAGCACCTGGGTGTCCTGCTGGTAGAGCAGCAGCGGACCGGTGTCGCCGCTCGACGACGCCACCGCGCCGGTGCAGTTCGGGCAGCCGGCCGAGGCCGGCGCCTGGGTCTCGCCGGTGTAGCCGCTGAACCGGAGCCCCTGGTAGGGCTTGTAGAGTGGGGTCAGGGCATTGTGCCCCTTCTTCCAGTCCTTGGCGTGCTGAATCCGCGGATCGGTCTGGGTATCGATGATGTCGAGATCGCCGAACGTGCCCTGCAGGAACCAGGGCGAGACGCCCATGTTGAAGTTGGCGCCGTGGATGTTGCCGTAGAGGCCGTCGTTGAGCGCGGTCTGCGAGGCCGAGTACTCGACCCAGTACTGGAAGGTCGACGGGACGGCCGAGGCTTCCTGAATGACGCCGGCGAAGTTGCCCATGCTGAGATAGGCGCGCGCCAGGCCGACGTGGGCCAGGTTGACGAGATCGGTCTGCCCCGTGGCGCCGCCGATCGAGATGGCTTTCTGGAACCAGGGGACCGCGTGGGCGAAGATCTGGTCCGGGGTCTCGATTGCGGTTCCCGGGTTTTCGGCGGTTCCAAACACCGCCATGCACATCGTTTCACCGGTCAGGGTGTAGCCGTACCCGGCGTACACCGAGGTCAGGGCCAGCCGCTTGTCCTGCGCGCTGAGCAGCGCCTCGATCCGACCCGACACGTCCTCGGACTGGCGGATGATCCCGCTCAGCCCGGCCCAGATCAGCCGCACCGGTCCCTCGGTGTAGTTCACGATCCGTTGGTTGACCCGGGCGTAGTCCTCCCAGTTGAGCCCCGTCACCTGCTCGTCGGTAATGAAGTTGGCGCTCCAGAGCAGCGCCCCGTTGCTCCGGGTGTACTCGTCCTGGAACTGGGCCAGGACGCCGGCCACCTGGGCCTCGATCAGGGTGGTGTCGTCCAGGGACGCCACCGGAATCTGCTGCGGATTGTTGACCTTCAGGATGCTGTCGCAGGCAACGAGGACCACCGAGAAGGCGGCGACCGTCAGCCCGGCGGCCCATCTGGAGAATCTATGAAATCGCATGGTTCTCTCCTCAGAACGCGACGTTGACGGTGACCTGGAGCCGGCGCGGAGCCGGAACGGCCGCGTAGTCGGTCCGGTCGAAATTGTTGGCGTCGGAGTAGAACGACACTTCCGGATCGCCGGTGCCCTTGTACTTGGTGGTCGTCCAGAGATTCCGGGCCGACACCGTCACGTTCCAGCGGTAGTCCTTGAAGAACCGACCGAGGCTGGAGGGGACGTTGTAGCTGAGCGACACCTCGCGGAGCTTGAGGAAGTCGCCCGGCATGATGTAGGTCAGCGTCTGCAAGCTGGTCAGCTGCTTGTACACCTCGGGCGGCGTGTCCGGATTGGCCACGGCCCAGGTATTGGTGTTGATCCGCTGCCGGATCGAGCAGATGGCGCAGACGATGTGCTGACCGCCCTTGTAGTCCAGCTGGGCGTAGAGCCGGAGATTGCCCAGAATCGTGAAGGCGTTGCCGAACCCGATTTCCCGGGTGGGCGTCGACGGCCCCATGTAGATCTCGTGGCAGCTCCCGCCCGGCCCGTTCGGGTCCTGCGTGTCCGGCCAGGTGCAGGTCGCATCGACCGTCACGTTGCCGTTGGCATCGAGCGCGATCGAGCCGTCCGTGTTCCGGAGCACGTCCACCGCCCAGAACCCGCCCAGCGGATAGCCTTCACGCATCCGCTGCGAGTTGGTGAAGGCCCCGAACGCGATCTCGTTCCGGGTCCCACCGAACGATACCAGCTGGTTGTGATTGAACGCCGCCGATACCGTCATGTCCCAGGTGAGCTTGCGGGCCCGGATCGGGCTCATCTGGGCCAGGACCTCGAGTCCCTTGTTGGCGATCTCACCCACGTTCACCAAGTGGGTCGCGGTGAAGCCGGTCGAGGGCGCGTCCGGAATCGACATCAACGCGTCCTTGGTGTGCTGGTTGTAGTAGGTCACCTCCAGCCCCACCGCGTTCTTGAAGAGCGAGGCGTCGAAGCCCAGCTCGATTTCCTGGCCGGTCTCGGCCTTGAGGTTGGTGTTGCCGTAGGCGGCCGGGGTCAGCGCGTTGGTGGCCGTCTGATCGACCAGGGTGGCCACCGGCGAGAAGGTCCGGTCGGCCGAGAACGGCGCCGGCGCGTTGCCGGCCTGTCCGTAGGCAGCCCGGAGCTTGAGCTCGTCCACGAACGGCAGGTGGAAGAACGGCTCCTCCGAGATGACCCACGACAGAGAGGCCTTCGGATAGACCACCAGCGAGAAGTTGGAGCCGAAGGCCGAGTTGTCGTCGATCCGGACCGCCGCAGTCGCGAAGAGCCGGTCTTTCCAGCCGAACTGATTCTGCACGAAGACGCCGAGCGAGGTCTGCTCGACGAAGCCCTCGTCCGCCGAGGTGGTGGCGGCCGCGCCCACCAGATTCAGGTTGTTGGCCACCAGCCCGGTACCAGTCGCCGTGTAGCGGTGGTACTGGCGAGCATTGATCTGGAGCCCCGCCGAGGTCTTCGACGTGAGGTTCGAAGAGACCTTCGCCCGGGCGGTCGCCGAGTAATCGAAGGTCCAGGTATGGGTCACCGGCAACCGCTGGTCGATCAGCCCGGTTCCGGCGGTCGCCCCCCACTTCCGGGTCGGGTCGATCCGGTAGAAGGTCTGGTCCCGACGGTCGTACTTGTCCATGCCGAGCACCAATCGGCTCTCCAACCAGCTGAACGGATTGAAGTTGGTCGTCAGTCCGAGCGTGGTCCGTTCTTCGTAGGTCTGGAGGTCGAATTCGTTGGATTGCTCCGGGCCGAAGCTGAACCACCCCGTCGACCAGGGATCCAGGGTCGCCCGAGCCTTGCCCCGGTACGCGTTCCGGAGGATGCCGTTGGAGGCGTTGTCCGAGAGCGGCATCTGGTAGTGCGACCGGGTGTACCCGAAGTTCACGCTGAAGTTGATGATCTGCGACGGCGTGAAGTCGAAGTTGGCCCGACCGCCGATCCGATCCTGGAAGTTGTTGTAGTAGATCCCGTCTTCGTTGAGCTTGTTGGCCGAGATGAAGTAGCCGAAGGTCTGGCTGCCGCCCCGGGCCGAGAGCTTGAAGTCGCCGCCGGCGCCGGTCCGAAGCGCGGACGGGTCACGAGCCAACGGGTTGTCCACGATCACGAACAGCGAGTCGCCGTAGCGGGTGATGTCCGACTCGGGAATCCCGGTCACCATGCCGTTCTGCGTCGCATAGGTGACCGAGCTCGGGTCGTGGCAGCCCGGATAGCTCGTGGCGTTCCGGATCTTGGCCGCGTTGCACTGGTAGTAGTTGAGCGGAATGTCGGCGATCCACTTGGACGACGAGTAGCCCGCGCTCGCCTGCCACTGGACCCGCTCACCACCGCGGATGCCCTTCTTGGTGATGATCTGGATCACGCCGCCCGCCGCGTCGGCCCCGTAGAGCGTCGCGGCGGCCGGGCCCTTGATCACCTCGATCCGCTCGATGTCCGAGGGATTGATGAAGTCCATCGGGCTCGAATACTGGACCGTGCCGTTGGTCACCCCGCCGGTGGCCACCTGGTTGGCCTCGAACCGGATCCCGTCGATGTAGTACACCGGCGTGTACCCGGCGTTGAGCGAACCGGCGCCTCGGATCTGCACCGAGGAGGCCGCCCCGAGGAGACCCGAGTTCGACGTCAGCGTCAGACCGGGCGCCCGGGCGTTCAGCAGCTCCTGGACGTTGTTGATCGGGGCGACTTCGGTCAGCTCACCGACCTCGACACTGCTCACCGAATTGCCGATCTCGCGCTTGGAGGTCTGGCCGGCGGTTCCGGTCACCACGACTTCGTCGAGCTTGATGACCGCGCGCACCAGGGCAAAGTCCGCCGTGGCCGGCGCCCCGCCACCCACCGTGACCGTCTGGGTCGACGGCGAAAAGCCGATCGCGCGCACCGTCAGCGTGTACTGGCCGGCCGGCACGTCCCGAAACTGGAAGACGCCGTTGGCGTCCGCTTGCGCCCGGAGGCTCCGCTCCACCAGGAGCACCGCGGCACCGGCGACCGGCCGCTGCGTCGCGCCTTCCGTCACCGTGCCGCGGATCGAGACGTTGCCTTGCGCGGCCAGCGGTCTGCCGCCGCCGAGCAAGAGCAGGGACAAGCCCAGCGCGATCGCTCCCACCGAGCGAATCCGTCTGGTCAGGTAGGGCAAATGCATGACAACCCCCAGTGATTTAGCCAAACTGCACCCACCGACGAATTGAGAAAAAACGGGCACCGACCGTCGCCGGGGCGCCTTGAATGGGACGCCGGTCGCACTGTCCCGCGCCGGCGTTGACCCTGTGATCCGAATGGAGATCCACACTACGGCAGGCACGCCCCCCAAGGTTCCAACGTGCCGCGCGCTCGCTGCGAAAAACAACCGGCCAGCCCGCCGGTCTCCTCGTCCTACCGCCCTGTCAACTGTGCTTTGGATACGATCCTTCGGACCCCAGCGCCTCTCGGACCGAGCTGCCGCACGGCCGATATGTCCGCTGCCAAGCTCGCGGTGCGCGAGCAGTGCCGGTTCGTCATTCAAGTCAGTTAATAAAGAGGTGCTACAGAGTAGTAACCACGAAATCCGAGCGCAAGTGGATGAATTATCCACGCCCGCTCACTTCGGCTTCCCATCACCGGTCACTCCCGGCGTATCCCCAAGCGCCGCATCATCTTGAGCAAGCTGGCATGGTCCGACAGACCGAGCCACTCCGCCGTCCGTGTTATCTGCCATTCATGTTGCTCCAACGCGCCCAGGACGATCGCCCGCTCGGCCTCGTGCTTCAACGACTGAAACGTCGGCGCCGGCTCCCGCACCGAGTCGCCGCCGCGCAGCTCCGACGGGACGTGTTCCACCCGAAGCATTTCCCCGTCCGCCGACACCACCATCCGCTCGATCACGTTCCGCAGCTCCCGGACGTTGTTCCCGCGCCAGTCGTAGCGGACCAACAGGTCCTTGGCCTCGCCCGACAGGACCTTCGGGAGCATTCCGAATCGCTGGCAGATAGCGACGACGAAGCGTTGCGCTAATTCGATGACATCCTCGCGCCGCTCTCGCAGCGGCGGAACTCGAATCACGTGCGGGTTCAAGCGATAGAGCAGGTCTTCACGAAAGCCGCCCGCATGGACCGCGTGGTCGAGATCGCGGTTGGTGGCGGCGACCACCCGAGCATCGACCGGCGTGCCCCGGGTGCTGCCGACGCGGGTCACGACCCGGTCCTCCAGGACCCGGAGGAGCGATGCCTGCGCGGCCAGGGGAAGCTCGCCGACCTCGTCGAGGAAGAGGGTGCCGCCGTGGGCCGCCTCGAACGCGCCCTTCCTCGCGGCGACCGCTCCCGTGAAGGCGCCCCGCTCGTGCCCGAAGAGCTCGCTTTCCACCAGGTGCTCGGGCAGGGCCCCGCCGTTGATCGGCACGAACGGTCCCGCGGCCCGGGGTCCCCGGCGATGGAGCTCTCGAGCCACCAGCTCCTTGCCGGTCCCGCTCTCGCCGAGAATCAGGACCGTGCTCGGAATCGGCGCCAGCCGGGCGATGGCTTCACGAAGCGCCGCCATGGGCGGGCTGGCGCCGATCAGGCTGGTGTCGCCGAGCCGGGTCTGGAGGGCTCGCACCTCGAGGCGGAGCCGCTGGCGCTCCACCGCCGCCGCGATCTCCTGCGCCACCCGCACCATCGGCTCGGCCTTGTCGATGAAGCCGGCCGCGCCGAGCTTCACGGCCTGCACGCAGCGGTCGAAGTCGCCGGTCCCGGTGTAGACGATGACCGGAACCTCCACCCCCCGATGGCGGAGGGTGCGGAGCACCTCGAAGCCGTCCATGCCCGGCATCTCGAGATCCAGCACGACGCAATCGAGGTCGCCCTCCGCGATCGCGGCCAGCGCGGCGGGCCCGTTGGTGGCCACCGCCACCTCGTGTCCGCCCAGCCGGGTCAGATCGTATGCATACTGCTCGGCCAGCGGGGACACGTCGTCGACGACCAGGATCCGGCTCATGCGACGGGAATCTCCACGGTAAAGGTGCTCCCCTGCCCCGGTGCGGTATCGACCCGGACCGAGCCGCCGAGGTCCACCAGCAGTCGTCGAACCACGGTGAGGCCGAGGCCGGTGCCGGCGGGCTTGGTGGTGGAGAAGTCCTCGAACGCGCGATCGAGCTCGTCGCGGCTCATCCCCCGGCCCGTGTCGGACACGGTGATCCGAACGCGCCGCTCGCCGGCCTCGCCGACCACGCTGGTGGCGAGCGCGATCCGGCCCGGCTGGCCGTCGAGCGCCTCGACCGCGTTGCTCACCAGATTCTCGAGCACCCGCCGCATCACCACGGGATCGGCCCGGACCGCCGGTGGCGCCTCGGCCAGCCGGGTCTCGACGGTAATGCCTGGCCCGCTGACCGCGCGAGCGACCTCGGCCAGGATCGCGTTGGGATGACTGGCGCTCCGGTCGAGCGCCGGCGACAGCCGGGCGTAGTTCCGGGCCAGGGTGTCGAGATAGTCCACGCTCGACTCCAGGGTACCCTTCCGCTCCGCGAAGATCGCGGGCAGCTGGCCGGGGTCCCGCTCCGCCACCTCGCTCAGGTGACGCACCACGTGTCGGATCGGTGCCAACCCGTTCTTGATGTCGTGATTGACCTGCCGGGCCAGGTCGCCCGTCGCGGCCCGTCGCTCCACCTCACGGAGCCGGCTCGCGCTGGCCCGGAGCCGTCCAGTCATGGCATCGAGCAGGCGACTCAGTGCGCCGATCTCGTCCGGCCGATCGGTCGCGAAGTCCTGATCGAGCCGGTCCAGGTCGAGCCGCGCGGTCCGTTCCGCCAACGCGGCGATCGGTCGCGAGAGCCGGGCCGCGAGCCACCCGCCCAGACCGAGCGCGATGAGCAGGGTGGCCCCCATCGCCAGGGCCCACCACCGGTCGACGTTCCGGCGGAGCGCGGCCGCCGGGCCAGGATCCCGCGTCACCACCAGCCGGGCCGTCTGGCCCTGGTCCGGCGTCACCTCATCGCGATACGCCAGGGCGACTTCCGTGACCGGCTCGCCGGGGCCGCAGGGCGCACCCGGGGTGCAGACGGAATCGCCGAGCACCAGGGTGACCGCGATCTCACCGTCGCGGGCCAGGTTGCTGATCCGGGCCGAATCCACCTCCCGTCCCCCGATCAGGGTGTACGGACGGCCACCAACCCGGAACGAATCGATCCCGGCCATGGCCCGGATCGTTCCCTCCGGGGCGCGGACCCGCAGCAGGGCCGCGCCGTCGGCGGCCCAGGTCAGGATCTTGGGGAGGTCCGGATCGAGCCGGTCGTAGTCGTTCCGGAAGTGGCCCGAGCTCAAGATCCGGCCGGCCGAGTCCTGGAGCACCAGGAGGTCGAGCCCGCTGGCCCGCATGGCCTGGCCGGCCCAGTCGAGGAGCCAGCGCCGATCGCCCCCCGCCACGGCGAGCCGAAACCGATTGTCGTCCTGGAGGGACTGGTCCAACGCCCGGAGCCGCTCCCGGGTGAGGCGGATCTCGCCCCGGAGGTCGGCCCGGAGCACGGCGACCAGCGAGGCGACCCGCTCGGCGGCCTGCTGGTCGAGGCGGGTCGTCATCTCGTGCCGGACGCCGAGGCCGAACCCGACGAGCGGCAGGAGCGCGGCGGCGGCGAAAGCGAGGGAGAGGCGAACCCGAAAGGTCATCGGCGGTCGGCGACGGGACCGCGAAACACGATCCGATACCGCCAATGATAGGTCGGCCGGCCCGGCGCGAGAACCGGCCGGCGCACGCCGAGAATCCGGATGCCGGAAATCAGCGGGGTTGGACGAGGAAGAGCCCGGCGCCGTCGAGGTCGAGCGACGGCACCCCGCGACGGGTCACGACGTGGGCGCGGGTCTCGATCAAGGGGACGAGTCGGAGACCGGGCGCGAGCCCGGCGCCGAGACAGGCCGGCGCCGGGACCCGGGGCAGGTCGACGATCGCGACCGCCCCCAGCCGGGAACGGGCGCCGGCGAGCGCTCGCTCGTCGCCGCCGGCGACCCGGAGCGGCGCGGCGGGCCAGCTCAGCCAGGCCGGCGCGGTCGTCTGGCCCGCCAAGGCAACGACCCGCTCGGCCAGCGCTCGCGCCACCGGATCGCGGGTCCGATAGAGGATGCCCTCGGGGAGTCCCCCGACCGGGATCGACACCGAATCCCGCCGGCAGGCCGGGTCGCGCTCCCACCAATAGGGCGGCACCGCGGCTCGGGCGACCGCCCGGACCGCATCACGGGCCAGTGCCGTCCGCTCGGCCGGCGTCGGGACGGCGTCGCCGCCGGCCGGCTCGACGAGCGCATAGGTCCGGTCCCAGGCCAGCGGGACCACCGACAGGTCGCCGCGGTCCCGGGCGTAATCCGCGGTCTCGGGGTCACGGGTCACCAGCAGGTCGACCCGGGGCGCCTCCCGGTCCAGGACGTCCCGCCCGTCGAGGCCCGGCGGGAGCTCGACGATCCGGAGGATCGGTCCCCATCCCCGCGGGACCAACACCACCCCTGAAGCGGCGGCCGCCGCCGGTCGCCGGTAGGCACCCGAGGCCGCCGCCACGCCGTCCGCGCCGGGCGCCCCCCGAATCGCGAGCCGGCGGTCGGCGAGCGGGGCCGGGGTCGAGTCGCCCTCTCCGGGCGGCAGGGTGACCCGGAGAGACCGGGGGCCGACGACCTCGACGGCCAGACGCCCCGCGGCCAGCCAGCCGCGGACCGGCTCCCGGGCGAGCCAGGCGTCGCGCACGGCCGTCGCGTCGATGACCATGCCGTCGTCGAACCGGGCGTCGGGGCGGAGGTCGAGCAACCAGGACGGCCCGCGCGGGTCGCGAGTCCATCGCACGGCCAGGTCCGGCCTGACCCCGCCCTCGCAGTCGAGCCGGACCAACCCCGCATAGAGCTGGCGGGCTACCAGCCGCTCGGCGCTGGTGACCGGCGTCGCCAGGGAGTCGATCCGGACCGGGCCGTCGACCCCGACCCGGACCGTATCCAGCGGGGTGGCGCCGGCAGCGGCCGGAATCAGACACGGGTCCGACGAGGGCACCGGGACCGGCGGCGGCGTCCGCCCCGCGCACCCGGCGAGGGCGGCGAGAACCAGGGGGACAGCCAGGTGGCGACGACGGCCCGTCATCGGACTCCAGTCGGTGGTCCCGCAATCATAAGCCCCGGGGACGTTACCCGGACACCTCTCGAAGCCGCTGGGCCGATCCCTCAGCGCAACGTTCCCAGGCCACGGAGCGTACTGTCTCCGGGCATGAAGTCCTCCAGAACTAATGTGATAATGTGGTGCTGTTAAAATAAAAGCTCAAAGCTAGCGAGACATAGCATGACGCGTGTAGATGGAAACCAAGAGGGCGTGCGGGTGAGCCGAGACCAGGACTTCGGCCGAAGGCTTACCGACCTGATGGAGGCCCGGAACGTCTCGATCGCCGAGCTTGCCGTTCGACTCCCGGTTCACCCGGTTACCGTGAGCAAATGGCGTGGTGGACATGTGCCCGTCCCGGCCCGGCTGGCTCGGCTGGCGGGGCTCCTTGGGGTGGCGCCGAACTGGCTCCGGACGGGCACCGGTCCGAAGGAGGCGAACGAAGGGGACTTGGAGATGATCGCGGCGCAGCGCCGCTTCCGGGACGCCTATGGCGAGGCGGCCCTCGAGGTTGCCCCCTATATCGAGCGAGGGGAGCAAATTCCGCCGGCCCTGGCCTATGGCCTCCTTCGACGGGTATTCGAAGCCGGGATGGAGGCGATCAAGCGGCCGGCATTCCCGCGTTTTCCGGAAGATCCTCCATCAGGAGTCTAGCTTCCAGGGCGCTTCGCTCGGTCAGTGGCAGCAGCTCCCCCTGAGCCAGCATGGCTTGCAGACGGGGGTAGGAAAGGCCCGAAACGACCGGACCGTTCGTGCGGTAGAGGGTGACGGGGGCAGGACCTCCGGGCACGACTCGAACCACGTCGCCCGGGGCGAGCGCTGCCCCGTCCACCACCGCAAACCAGGTGGCAGGCAGGTCTGTATGGGACACGCCCCAGGTTAGCGTCTAGCGGAGTACTCGCGCCAGCCCCCCGAACCTGGAACGCCCCGGGTCCCACTGGAGGTTAGCGTCCTAGAGCTGAACCTCCGCGCCAGCCCAGGCCCTCGGGTCCTGGTCGCTCTCGAACACGGCGTCCACGTTCACCACCACCTTGCCCCCGGTCCGCCGGATCGGAAGGCGGTCCATGTTGCGGGTGGCTCGCCCGGACAGGAACCGCCCGTCCGGCGCGTAGCGCGACTTGTGCTTGGGACACTGGAAGCGCCCCTCCGATTCCTGCCACCGAAGCGCCGTGTTCTGGTGGGGGCAGCTCAGGGCGAAGGCGTAGACCAGCCCCGCGTGTCGGACCAGGATGACCTGGTTGGGCTTGTCGATGGTGACCCCGTCGGTGGTCGGGATCGGATACGACACGTCACCCTGAGCCAGGGCCTCCCCGCGGCGAAGGCTCAGGCGCCCGCTCCCCAGCCCCAGGGGCAGGAGCCAGCCCGCGGTCCAGACGGCGGCCGCCCGGGCGAGAAAGTCACGGCGGCCGAGGCACGCCTCGGTCCGCTTGGGATCGGATTCGCTGCAGTCGAACACGGTCTCGCCCTCCCGCTCGAGTTCGCGGCCGGCGGATGGCCCCCGGCCCGGCCTCCGCTCTTGCAAGCGCGGCACCACGGCCGATGGCGCAGGGCTCTGCAGACCCGCCAACCCGATCGACACGCCACCCCGGCCGCGGTGCAATGCCTGGCGTCCCAATCCCCACTCAGGTGGAGGATTCAGGTTAGCGACGAGGCCGCGTCCGATCCCGCCGCCGCGAAATGCGCGGGCCCCGTCGCTTCGTGAAGCCGGCATTAGCGAGTGATCCCCTCCCTGTTCGGATCCGTGCCGGGCGTCCCACGATCGGACACCTCCGCCCGTCGCCAGCCCAGCCAAGGACCACGCAACGGATTGCCACGCAACCGCTTGCCCAGGCGGCCCGAGCGGCATGGAACTTCCCTTCTTCGACGACATCTCCATCCGTTGAGCTCCGCATGGCCTGGCGCGATCGGATCCTCGACATTCGGATCGCCAAACGCAGCATCACCCGGCGGCCCGGCTTCGCCGTGGCGGCGATCGCCACCCTGGGACTCGCGGTCGGAGCGATGGCGTCGATGGTGAGTATCGTGACCTCGGTGCTGAGCCGTCCGCTGCCGGTGGCCGACCCGGACCGGCTGGTCTCGATCTGCGAGGTGCACCCGAGCGTCGCCGGCTTCTGTGTCGCCTCGCCGCCCGACCTGATGGACTGGACCGACCAGGCGCGGACCTTCACCTCGCTCGGGTTGGCCCGCGACTGGCCCCTGACCCGGCGTCTCGACGGGAGAAGCCGCGGCGTTCGCGGCGCGCTGGCCACGCCCGGCTGGTTTCGAACGCTGGGGATCTCGGTCGCCGACGGCCGGACCTTCGCGCCGACGGATGTCGGCGGTGGCGCGCCGAGGGTCGCGATCGTAAGCCAGGCCTTTGTCCGACGCCGCGCTGGCCGATCACCCGTCGCCGGTCGGGGCCACCCTGGTGCTCGACGACTCCACCTATACCGTGATCGGGGTGCTGCCGGCCGGCCTCGCGGTCCCCCTGCTCGAAGAGACCGAGGTCTGGATTCCGCTCCCGTTCGACCCGCGGGACGAGGCCCGCCGCGACTGGCGGGGCTTCGAGGTGGTGGGGCGGTTGGCGCCGGGTGCGGATCGATCGGTCGCGCTGAGCGAGCTCGAGACCATCGATCGCCGAATCGCGGTGGCGCATCCCGAGACCAATCGGGGATGGGGCGTCACCTTGCGCCCCCTGCACGACGCGGTGGTCGGCAGCGCCCGCCCGGCGCTCCTCGCATTCCTGGGTGCCACCGTCCTCGCCGTGCTGATTGCAGTCGTGAATCTCTCCATCCTGCTCCTGGTCCGCTGGTGGGATCGGGCCCGGGAGATCGCGGTCCGCGAAGCGCTCGGCGGAAGCCAGGGCCGGATCGCGCTCCTCCTCCTCACCGAGGCGGCGCTCATCGCCCTGGCCGGCGCGGGGGTGGGGGCGGTGCTGGCCCCTTGGCTCACCCGGAGCTTCGTGCGGCTCGCGCCGTCGAACATCCCCCGATTGGCAGAGATCTCGGTCGAGCCGCGGATCCTGATCTGGTCGCTGGTGGGGGCGGTCGGACTCACCCTGGCGATTGCGCTGGCGCCGATCCTCCGTTCGGCCCGTCGCGACCTTTCGAACGCGCTGCGAACGGCGGGCCCGAGCGGCGGCCCGGGCGGGCGGCCCCTGCTCCAGCGGGGACTGGTGATCGCGGAGCTGGCGCTGGCCACCACGTTGCTGGTGGGGGCCGTGCTCCTCGGGCGGTCGTTCGTCAGCTATCTCCGGTGGAGCCCGGGGTTCGACTACGACCACGTGGCCGTGGTGTGGACCCTCCTCCCGCCCAGCCAAGTCTCCGGCAACGAGGCACTGCTCGGGACGTTCGACCGGCTTCGGGCGGAAGCGGCCGCCGTGCCCGGGGTCGCCCGGGTGAGCCAAGCGTCGTCGGGCCCACTCTTCGGCGGGACCGAACCCGGTTCGTTCCAGCCGGTCGGCGCCTCGGACGACGCCCGGTTTGCCGCGCTCTGGCACGACGTCGGCCCCGACTACTTCGCCACCTTGGGCCTCCCAGTGGTGCGGGGTCGCGATATCGGCGACACCGACCGGCCCGGAGCACCCAAGGTCGCGGTGGTCAACGAGACCTTTGCCCGGCGAGCCTGGCCGGGCGAGAATCCGATCGGCAAGACGGTGCGCTGGATCTTGAGCGACGGACCGACCTTCGAGGTCGTGGGCGTGGTGGCCGACGTGGCGCCCTGGAAAGCCGGAACGGCGATCGAGCCGGAGATCTTCTGGCCCTTCGCTCAGAACCTCCGGCTGGGGTCGTACCTGGTGCTCCGGACCACCGGCGATCCGGCCCTGGTGGCGCGCTCGTTGGAGCAGCGGCTGGCCGCGGCGAGCCCGGACATGCAGATCGGCAGTCTCCGCACCCTGAACCAGGCGGCCGATCGACTGCTGGTGAGCCCCCGGTTCACGGTGGTGCTGGTCGGGGGATATGGGCTCTTCACGCTGCTGGTGGCGGGGATCGGGCTCTACGGCGTGATCGCGTTCCTCGTGGCCCGGCGGCGGCGGGAAATCGCCATCCGGATGGCGCTGGGGGCGCCCCGCGAGCGGATCACCGGCGGGGTCCTCCGGGAAGGCCTGCTGCTCGGCACGGCCGGCATCCTGCTCGGGGCCCTCGGCGCCCTGGCGATCCGCCGCTTCCTGAGCCCGCTCCTCGCCGGGGTCCGGAGCACCGATCCGCTCAGCTACGGTCTGGTCGCGGCCGGCTTGCTGCTGATCTCGCTCCTCGCGGCCCACCGGCCGGCGCGCCAGGCGGCCCGGACCGATCCGGCCGGCATTCTCCGCTCCGAGTGATCGCGGGCGGGGCCGCCGCCGGCCAGGATGCCGGCGGCGGCTCCGGTCATCGTCGGCGCAGCCACGCCGCCTCCTGGCGGACGGCGTACCCGACCGCCTTCACGCCCGTGAGGAGAGGCGACCCGCCGCAATAGGCGCCCGAGATGGCCCAGAGGGTCCCGAACGAGAAGGTCGGCTCGCGGGAGATCGCGTAGACCGGCTCCCACCAGGCCGGATCGAACTTGGCCTTGAAGGCCTCGAGCCCCGAAAAGTTGTAGAAGCGCCGCGAATGGGCCCGCACCCAGGCGAGCACCAGGCGGAGACCGGGGCCCACGTCGGAGCGGCCGGCCCGCTCGGACAGGGGCGCCACCCCTAACGCCACGTGGTCGGATCCCTCGGCCTCGAACGTCCGGACCGCCGCGTCGATCGTGAGCTCGGCCGTTCCGTTCGGCGCCTCCGGGATCCGGACCACCTGCTCCACCAGCCACCCATCGCGGAGCGGGATCGGCGAGGCCACGACGAACCCCACCACGCCGCCCGCCCCCTCGGCGACGAACACCCGCCGGTCCACGAGATGGGCCAGAGTCTCGGTTTCGACCAGGAAGTGGAGCGGCGGGAGGCCACGCGAGCCCAGCCATCGGGCCAGACACTCGCGGAGCTCAGGGCTCTCGGTGGCCCGGGCGGACGACCACTCCTCGATCGTGACCCCCTTGTTTCGAGCGCGATTGAGCTGGGCCCGGAGCGACGCGTGGCTGCGGAGCGTCTCGGCCCACCGACTCGGCCGAAGGACCGGGTGCGCTCCCAGCACCACGCTCGAGTACCCGGGGGCGTCGTTCAGCAGCTCACCGAGCCGGGCTTCGGCCGCGAGGTAGCAGACTCGGCGGTGCTCGGCACCGGTGGCCGCCTCGAACTCGGCCGCCACGGCGCCCAGCCGCTCCGCCGGGCAGACCGGCTCTCCGGCCGCGACCCGGACCCGCCCGTGGTCGGTATAGCCCACCACCGCGTCGCCGGCGGTCGCGAACCAGAGCCGGATGCCCGGGTTGAGGATCTGATACGCGCTGGGGTGCCAGCCATAGCGGAGCACCAGGTCGCGGGCGCGGTCGATGTCGGCGGGGCGAGAGGCGGAAGGCACCCCGGAGAGTACGTGGTCGGCCTTCGGCGGGGTAGCGCGACCCGGTCGGGGATCCAGGAGGAGACCGACTCACGACCCGCGCGCCTTGACCGAGAGAGCCCGCGGGGCCAAGCTCCACCCGCTCCCCGCCACGGCCCCCGGCCGTGGTCCGAGTTCCAGGCCTTCCCGCCCTCTGGCTGTCGTATGCCCATACTCGACTCCAAGCCCACAGCCGAGCTGCTGCTGCTGCTCGCCCACGACCCGGACGATCTGGCCGAGGCCGTGGCGGGTCTCCAGCCGGTGGACCTGGCGGCGCCGCTCCGGGAGCTCCCGCCGGAGCAGGCGGCCCGGATCATCAGCCAGCTTCCGGCGGACCTCGCGATCGCCCTGCTGGACGAGCCTGAGCTGGGGCACCAACGGGTCGAGCTTCTCCGCCACCTCGACGACGCCAAGGCGGCCAAGTTCTTCGCCGGGCTCGCGGCCGATCAGCAGGCCGACCTCCTCGGCGAGGCCAGCGACGAGGATCGCGAGCGCCTGCTCCGGCTCGCCGACCAACCGACCCGCGACAACGTCGCCCTGCTCCTCCGCTATCCGCCCCACACGGCGGGCGGGATCATGACGACCGAGTTCGTCTCCCTGCCCGCCACCTGGACCGCCGAGCAGGCCTTGGCGCACATCAAGGCGGTGGGAGAGGCGAAGGAGACGGTCTACGCCGTCTACGTCCTCAGCCCGGCGGATCAGACCCTCGAGCACGTGGTCTCGCTCCGGGAGCTGCTCACCGCGGACGGGGCGCAGCCGGTGGGCGAGATCGGCGACCCCCGGCCCCCGCTCACGGTGGCGCCCGAAACCGACCGGGAAGACGTGGCTCGTCTGATCTCCCGCTACGACCTCCTCGCCGTGCCGGTCGTCGACCTACACCGGAAAGTGCTCGGGATCGTGACGGTGGACGACGTGATCGACGCCCTGGTCAGCGAGCAGACGGAGGACGTCCAGAAGTTCGGCGGCATGGAGGCGCTCGACGAGCCCTACCGGGACATCGGCTTCCTGGACATGGTGAAGAAGCGGGCGGGATGGCTCACGGTGCTCTTTCTGAGCGAGATGCTCACCGCCACGGCCATGGGTCGGTTCGAGCACGAGATCGAGCGAGCCGTCGTGCTGGCCCTGTTCATTCCGTTGATCATCAGCTCGGGCGGCAACTCGGGCTCGCAAGCCACCTCGCTCATCATCCGGGCGATGGCGCTCAAGGAGGTGACGCTCAAGGACTGGTGGCGGGTCGCCTTCCGGGAGCTGCCGGCGGGTCTGGCCCTCGGCTCGATCCTGGGGAGCATCGGGGTGCTCCGGATCTTGGTATGGCAGGGGCTCGGGTGGTACGACTACGGCGCGCACTTCCTGCTGGTGGCGCTCACCGTGGGGACCGCGCTGGTCGGCGTGGTGACGTTCGGGTCGATGGCCGGATCGATGCTCCCGTTCCTGCTCCGCCGCCTGGGCTTCGACCCGGCGAGCGCGTCGGCCCCGTTCGTGGCCACCCTCGTCGACGTCACCGGGCTGGTGATCTACTTCTCGGTGGCCGCGCTGCTGCTCCGCGGGACGCTCCTCTAGCCATGGCCGCCGCGAACGTCTCGGCCGTCGTGCTCGCCGCGGGCTCCGACCACCGCTTCGGGGCCAACCGCAACAAGCTCCTGGCCGAATGGCGGGGCCGCACCCTGATCGAGCACGTGATCAGCGCCGCCACCAACGCCTGGCACGCCGGGGTCGTGAACGAGGTCCTGGTGATCGCCCCGGCCGGCGAAACCCGGATCAAGAGCCTGGCGGTCGCCGACGGATGCCGGGTGCTCCACCCGGCTTTGGAGCAGCCGATCTCGGCCAGCCTCCAGCTGGCCGTCAGCGCCGTCCACCCCGGCACCGAGGGCGTGGTCGTCCTCCTGGCCGACCAGCCGATGGTGACCCGCCACGCCGTCCAGGCCGTCGTCGAGGCCGCCGGCGGCTCGCCCCAAGCGCTGGTGCGGGCACGGTACAACGGGTACGCGGACCCGGTGAGCCACCCGGCGTACATCGGGCGCTACCACTTCGGGATGGTCCATCGGATCGAGGGAAGCGAGTCCTTCCACCTCACGACCGAGCGTCAGCGGGTGCGTTGGAAGGAGGTGTGGCTCGACGGAGACAACCCCGACGTGGATCACCCCTTCGACCTGGAACGGCTCCGCTGACCGCGGTTGGTAACCCGCTACTTGCCCTCGAACTTCTTCGCGATCTCGGCCGCCAGCCGCTTCACCATCGCCGACTGATCCTCGCTCTGGTTGCGGGCCTCGACCGTAATCACGAACCGATAGCGGGTGATCGCGGTGACCTTGGCATTCTTGTCGTCCTTGTCGAACTCCATCCAGGCGCCCGTGTAGGGCACGTCGATCGAGGTCGACCCGACCCGCTGGTGGTCGTCCTCCTGGCTGTAGCTCATCATCATCGGCGCCGCCATCATCGCGTAGCCCTGCTCGGTCCCGCCGAAGTCGACCAGGGTGACCTGGACCTCGGGCGTGTTGCCATCCGCGTCGGCGGGCGCGACCCAGGTCTGCTCGGTCTGCGACATCGAGAATCCGGGCATGGCCTGCTGGCTGCCGGAGGGATTCCCGTCCGCGGTGTAGCCATCGACCGAGGTCGGGAGGTACTGCTGGAGGTCGCCGTAGGGAATGGCGACCGTGTCTCCTTTGGCGACCCGCTCCTTCTGGAACGTTTCGGCGTCCGCCATCGCCGCCTCCACCTTCGGAGCAGCGGCCACGGCCTTGGCCATGGCGCTGACCACGTTCGGGGTCTGGTCTTTCTTGCCGCAGCCGAGCGCCACGAGCGCTGCCACGACCGCCATCGACGACCGTTTCATGAAGACCCCCCTATGCGAAGGTGACTACCAGAGCAGGGCCTCGGCCCGGCCTCAGGGACGACGGCGCATCCGCTCCTTGGGACGCGGCTTCTGACGCTTGGCCTTATCGGTCGTCGGACCGGGCTTCGGCCCGTCCGCTCGGGCGGCCTTCTTCCGGGCCAGAATCGCCCGGAAGGCCGCGAGATTGGGATCCTCGGGTGGATCGACGGGGGACTTGGTCATCCCTCAAGATAGGCACCGCCCCGGGGTTGGCCAGTCCGGGCCCGCGGTCAGACGGCGGTTGCCGCCGCGCCCCGCCGCCGGTTCGCCGAGCGGAGGATCCCGATCCCCACCAGGTTCATGGCCACGATCAGCCCGGTGATCTTGAGCGCGAAGGTGAAGACGCTCGTGACCGTGATGATCGGGAAGATCGAGAGCACGATGTAGAGGACCGTCATCAGCAGACCGGACCAGGCCGCGAGCTGGAGCCACCGGGGCGGCCGCGGTGTGACGGTCCGGAGCCCGAACAGCGGGATCGCGAACATCACCACGTAGCAGAGCGCGTAGAAGATCCCGCTCGCGTTGAAGAGCAGCTGGAAGGCCTCCGCCTGTCCCACTCCGACCAGACTCAGCGAGGCGATCACCAGCGAGGCGATCCCGACCAGGCGAATCGAGTTCACCGGCGTCTTGTGGGCCGGATGCAGGCGGCTGAACCAGGGCGGCAGCAAGCGGTCCCACCCGGCCACCATCGGGAGGCGGGCCACCGCGGTGAACGCCACGCTGGCCTGCCCCACCCGCATGGCCAGCGTCATCAGGATCGCCAGGGTCACCAGGGGCGTGGCGAAGCCGAACGCGCCGTATCCGATCCGGAGTACCTGGGCCACCGGGCCGATCAGGTCGATGTCGTCGTGGGGCACGTAGGCCACCACGGTGCTGGTGCCCAATACGAACATCAAGGCGATGACCGGGGCGGCGATCACCACCGACCGCTTGACCGATCGCACCGGCGATCGGGTTTCACCGGCCAGGATGGCCATGTACTCGAACCCGCCCAGGGCGCCGAAGCCCATCTTCCCCAGAATGTTCAGGTTGTAGAGCGAGAGCTCGGGAAGCTTGGTGCGGAAGGGATGGTACTCGGCCAGCCGTCCGGTCAGGAGGCCGACCACGGGGACCAGGACCACCGCCCCGAAGATCGCGATCATGAAGACGCCGCCGGTGTTGTGCACCCACTTGCCCACCGACAGGCCGATGGTGGCGGTAACCACCATCAGCGCCAGCAGCGCCGCCGAGGCCAGGGCGACGAACCAGCTGCTGGTGGTCATCCACGCGGCGCTCGGACCGATCGCATAGGAGAGGTAGGTCGTGCACTGGAGGCCGATCTCGGACGTGAAGACGATCACGTAGAGCCAGAGGTTCCAGGCCAGCAGGAACCCGACGGTCTCGTTGAAGCCGAGCTTGGCCCACTGGTAGAGCCCGCCTTCGAGCGGCATCAGCCGGTTGAGGTAGATCACCACCGCCGCCGAGGGGAGATAGAAGAGGGCGAGGGCGAGGAGCCAGAAGACGAGATGAGAGGAGCCGAGCTTGCCGGCGACGCCGATCCAGGTGAGGCCGACGATGAAGAGGATCTGAGTCAGGGCGAGGTCGCGAACCCCGAGCTCCTTCTTGAGCGCCGCGCTGTGCGCCTCGACGTCCGCCTCGGCCCGGGCCAGCCCGGCCGGTGGGCCGGCCGCCGGATCCGCCGACGGCCTTCCGCCTCCCCGGTCATGCCCCGCTCAGGATGGCCCAGTACCGGGCCCAGGCCTCGAGCCCCTCGTGGAGCCGGTGGACCCGGAAGAACTCGTTGGGCGCGTGAAAGTCCTCGTCCGCCGTCGAGAACGAGAAGAACACGGTCGCGAGCCCGAGATGGCGCTGGAACAGGGCCGAGATCGGAACGGTCCCGCCCATCCGCACGACCAGCGGCGCGGACACCGTAGGTCGCTTCCAGGGCGGACCCGGCGCCGGCGAGGGCCGGATGGTCGGCCGGAATGTGCCCCGCGGGGCGTACCGTGATCCGCCACGGCCACGGAAAGCCGGCGTGCCCGGAGGCAGGTGGGCCTCGAGGTGCCGGCGGACCCCGGCCAGCACCGTGTTCGGATCCTGGTCCGCCACCAACCGGCAGGTGAGCTTCGCGTGGGCCTCGCTCGGGATCACGGTCTTTTGCCCGGCCCGAGGTAGCCGCCCCACATGCCGTTGACCTCGAGCGTGGGCCGGGTCCACTGGCGCTCGAGGGTGGTGTAGCCCGGCTCGCCGAAGGGGGCGGGCGCTCCGACCTGGGCCAGGTAGGCATTCTCGTCGAAGGGCAAGGCGGCCAGGGCGGCCCGCTCGTCGGGCCGGAGCTCCCGCACTTCGTCGTAGAACCCGGCCACGGCCACCCGGCCCTCGGCGTCGTGCAGCGACGCGACCAGGTCGCCATGGCGTGGAGCGGATTGGCCACGCCCCCGCCGTGACGGCCGGAGTGGAGATCCTTGGCGGCGCCGGTCAGGGTGAACTCGAGCCCGCAGATGCCCCGGCTGGACACGGTGATCGAGGGCTCGTCGACCCGCCACATCGCGCCGTCGGCCGACACGACCAAGTCGGCGGCGAGCAGCTCTCGGTGCTCGCGCACGAAGGCCTCGAGATGGCGGCTCCCGACCTCTTCCTCGCCCTCGAAGAGGAACTTGAGATTGACCGGCGGAGCGCCGGCCGCGGCGAAGTACGCTCCGGCCACGGCGATCGGGATCAGCATCGGCCCCTTGTCGTCGGACGACGCCGCGGCCGTAGAGGCGGCCGTCACGGAGGGTCGGCGTCCAGGGCGGCGTGAGCCAGCTTCTCGAGCGGGTCCGGCGGCTGCACGTCGTAGTGCCCGTACACCAGCACCGTCGGCCGACCGGGGGCGCCGAGCCATTCGGCGTAAACGACCGGATTGCCGCCGGTGGGGAGGAGCCGCACCGAGAACGGCCCGGCGGCGGCCAGCCTCGTCGGCCACCCAGCGGGCGGCCCGGTCGATGTCTCCGGCGTGAGCGGGGTCGGTACCGACGCTCGGGATCGAGGCGAACTCCACCAGCCGGGCAAGAATCCGGTCGTGGTTGGCCCGGAGGTGCTTCAGCACCGCGGCGTCGGCCCTCACTTGCCGCCGTCGATCGAAAGAACTTGGCCGGTGATCCAGCCGGCGTACTCGCGAGGCGAAGAACAGCACGCCGTGCGCGATGTCCTCGGGGGCGCCAAGCCGCTTGAGCGCGATCCATCGACCAGGGCGCGCTGCCCCTCGTCGCCATAGGACCGCCACTGCCGCTCGGTGGTCGGATTGGATCGCACGAACCCCGGCGCGATGTTGTTGACCGTAATGCCCCACGGTCCCAGCTCGTGGGCCAGCTGACGGGTCAGGCCGATCTGGGCCGCCTTGGCCGAGGCATACGCCTGGATCCCGGTGAGGCTGATGCCCGAGGCCCGCGCCGCTCGAGATGTTGACGATCCGACCCGCTCCGCGCCGCCTTCATCGCGGGCGCCACGGCCTGGGAGAAGTAGAAGGCGCCGGAGACGTTGACGTCGAAGATCGCCCGCCATTCCTCTGGGGTCACCGCTTCGAGCGGACGGCCCACCTGGCCCCGCACGCCGCCCGCATTGTTGACCAGGACGTCCACCGTGCCCGGACCCGCGCCACTGCGTCGGCGACGCACTCGTCGACGGCGGACCGGTCGCGCACGTCGAGCGACGAAGGCTCGGCCGAGCCCCGGTCGCCCGACCGCGACGGCCTCGGTCTGGCGCGAGTTCGTCCTCGAGGACGTCGCAGGCCCAGACCTGGGCACCCCGGGCGCCGCGAAGGCCAGGGCGATGGCCCGGCCGAAGCCGTGGGCGGCGCCGGTCACGATCGACGGTCCGCCCGGAGAAATCGACGTTCATGACGGCGGCTCCTCGGAGCGGTGCCCGCGAGCGCACTCCGAGGGTCGTCGAGGTCGGCGAGCGAGCGGGTCCCGCGCCCCTCTCGACTTCGTGGATCCGCTCGATGAGGCGGGCGGTGAGCGGGGTCGGCACGCCCGCCTCGCCCCCGCCGGACCACGATCGCCAAGCTGGGCGTCGACCTCCGTGGGGCGCTTGCGCACCGCGAGGTCGCGCCAGATGCCGCTATGCGACTTGGCCGAGCGACGGTTGTGGGCCACCATGCGCGTCGAGGGAGGCCTCGGCCGCGCCCGGGGGCACATCGGGCAGGTACGCGCCGGGTCGAAACCGTCGAACGCTCCAGCCGAACGACCGGGCCCGGGCCACGGCGAGCAGCTCGCGCGCCAGAGCCACGTACACCGGCCGATACTCGGGCCGGGCCAGCGCGTCGGCGATCGACTCGTCGGTGAGCGCCGTGGCGAAGAGCATCGCACCGTACGGCCTCCTTCCCCCAGAGGTACCCCCAGATATTGGAGGTGACGACGGCCTCCGGGCTGAAGTGGTGCCACCGGTCGCGAATCGCGACGATGCGATCGGTGCGTCGCCCGTCGATCTCGCCCAGGACCACCGCCCCGTGGCCGCCGTAGTGAATCAAGCCGGGCTCGAGGTAGTCGGCCCCGAAGTTCACGAACGCTCCCACCGTGCGCTCCGCGCCCACGACCTCGGCGATCGCCAGCTCGTTGAGCCCGTTCTGGGCCGAGATCACGGAGCCATTGGCGGCGAGATGCGGGCGCAGGGCCCGGACGGCGTCGTCGGTGTGATGGGCCTTGGTGGCGAGGACGATCTCGTCCCAGGTGCCGGCGACCCGGTCCGGCGTGAAGGCGGGCAGCCGGACCGCGAAGTCGTCGATCGGCCCGGTGATTCGGAGGCCGTCGCGGGTGATGGCCGCCACGTGCTCGGCCGCCGTGTCGACCAAGGTGACGTCGTCGCCAGCCCGGGCGAGATAGGCGCCCAGGGTCCCGCCGATCGCGCCCGCGCCCCAGATCACGGTCCGCATGGATGGCCCGGCCGTCAGGCGCGTCGCCCCACGAGCCCGTCGAGCAGCTCGCGGGTCTCGTTCACGGCAACCTCCCAGAGGGCGACCATCTCCTCGTCGGAGCGTTGGTACTCGCCGCCGAAGTTGCCGTCGCCCAGGTAGTCCCGGAGCGCCGCCGGTCCAGGGCGCGGACCCGCGCCAGGTCCACCATGGGTCGGTGGCTCGCCGGGCATGTCGACACCCGGGAGGCGGGTCCAGGGGAAGTTCTCCATCCAGGAGCCGTGCGACCCCACCGGATCGATCGCCTGCACCTTGGCCCAGGTCCGGGGCGCGTTCCACCAGTTGTGGAAGATCACCCGGCATTGGGGATGATCGGCGACCCACTCCGGCACGAACTGCTGGACCGCGCCGTTCCCCCCATGGCCGTTGACGATCAGGATCCGCCGGAACCCGCTGTGGGCCAGGCCGTCCAGAATGTCGGTCACGACGCGGAGGTGGGTCTCGACCCGGAGCGACACCGAGCCGGGGAACTCGCGGAAGTAGGGCGTCACCCCGTACGGCACCACCGGGAAGACCGGCACGCCGAGCGGCTCGGCGGCGTCGACCGCGACCCGTTCGGGAAGGATGCAGTCGACCGTAAGCCGGAGATAGCTGTGCTGCTCGGTGCTGCCGAGCGGCAGGACGGCCCGGTCGTCACGGCGGAGATACTCCTCCACCTGCATCCAGTTGAGGTCCGCTATGCGCACGTCGCTCTCCACTCTCGGTCGCGGCCGGCATCGGCCGTCGCCGCTTCGGCACGCCAGCCCTCGTAGCCACGGTCGCCTGTGGGCGGGGTGAGGTTCGTCCGGATGTCGGGACTTTGGGAGAATCGGCCAACAGAGCCCCAATATGGCGGCCACGTCGTCAACCGGCCAGCGACCGCGCTGTCCAAGATGTTCCACCCGAGGGGTCGGCGTCGGGCCGGCGCCACGGGTGCCGGAATCCTCGCACACCGGGCCGGCCACGAGTACGTTGGTCTCGGTCCAACCACCACCACCGGATCCCAATGACCCCACCTGGCCCGCGTCCCTCGGCCCTCACCGCCGGCCGCGGGATTCTCCGGCTGCCGCTCGCCCTGGGCATCCTGGCGGGGGCCTGTACCCGCACCCCTCCGACTCCACCGGAGCGGGTCATCCAGGTGGTCGCCCGGGACTACGCCTTCGAGGTTCCGGACACCGTGGCGCCGGGACGGGTCAGGCTGACCTTGCGCAACGAAGGAAAAGTCCGGCACGAGATGATCGTCATGAAGCTCCGGCGCAACGTCACCGTGGCCCAGCTGGTGGCCGCGTACGACGGCGACCTCGGCTTTCGGCCCTTCCTCGACGGCGGGAACGCCGTGCTCTTCGCGCCCGAGGGTGGGTTGGGCGATGGCGCGCTGGTCGTCGACCTCGAGCCGGGACGGGACTACGTCCTCTGGTGCAACTTCACTGACGGGGAGGGCCACCCGGAGCACGCCCGGCTGGGGATGTTCAAGCGGATCCACGTGCGAGAGGGTGCCCCCGCGCCGGCGCCGGTCGCGGTCCGGCAGCTCCTCGTCGAAACCGGCGACTATGCCTTCCGATTCCCCGATACCGTGGCGGCCGGCCCGACGGAGCTCCGGATCCGCAACACCGGGACCCAACGGCACGAAGCTGCCCTGAGCCGGCTCAAGGCGGGAACGTCGGCGGCCTTCTTCTTCGCGGAGTACCTGAAGGGCCACGACGTCGACTCGCTCTACGACGACGACGGCGCCATTCTCACGGCCTACCCCGGGGACGACAACCGAACGGCGATCTGGGTGGACTTCCAGCCAGGCCGGACTTATGTCCTGCTGTGCGAGTTTCAGGACACGCCCGACGCTCGCCCGCACGCCCGGCTGGGAATGGTGAAGGGCCTCGCGGTTCGCCGGGAGTGAGCGACCGAGCGGCGAGCCGGCGCATCGGTCATGATGGACGCGCGGCCGGTAACGGGAACCGCTCGCCGGCTCCGGTCAGGGCAAGACGGTAACCTCCAGCGTGGTCGGTGGCGGCGCCGGCGCAAAGATCCGATCGTGGGCGTCGCCCACCGGAACCACCGTCAGGGAATAGCTGCCCGCGGTCGGCCACGTCAGCAGGATGTTCAAATCCTGGAGGGGCGCAGCCTTGCAGCGGCCCCGACCTGCGCCGGCCTGCCAAACACAGCCCGCCCGAGGGGCCGGAGCGGCGTTGCCGGTCCAGGCGACGGCGTACTCGACCCGATCCGGATAGGGGTAGCACGAAGGCATCCTGACGCTGTAGCCGGCCGGCTTCCCGACCGTGGCCTGCCCGGTACTCTCGGCCACGGCCACCAGAGCGGTGGAACCGCCCGGGGCCAAGTCGCGGAACCAGATGTGCTTGTCGGCCATCACTCTGCGGACGTAGGGACTTCCCACGACCTTGCCCAGCACCAGCGCCTCCGCCCGGAGTTCGACTCCCCAGTCGAGGTCGGCACTGACGACGTGATTCTCCCGGACGGCCGAGGCCCCTCCACCGGATTGCGAGCCCGCTGCCGCGGCACATCCCGCGGCTTCGCCCGTCAGGTAGGGCTGCGGACCGATCCGGGCGCTCAGGGCCTCATAGTTGAAATCGAGCTGGAGGGCCGTAAAGAGGGCTGGTTTGACCGTCACCGTGCCCTGGATCTGGGCGCTTTCGTTGGTGGTGGTGGAGGAACCCTGGGCCTTGGACCTCGCCGAGCAGCCTTTGCCGCTGCACGCGAAATCGAACTGGCTCGGGTTGGTGTTCTTGATTCGGAACTGCCCTACGGCACGGCCGGCCGCGCTGACCTCGACATTGCCTTCGATATAAGCACTCACATCCAGTTCGGCCACCGGCACCCCGCCGATGATGATCGGGAAGACCTGAATCGGAATCACCGGACCGCCGGTCGGAGGAAGGGTGAAGGTCTTGTCGAAGCGACCGGTGGCGGAGACGTCCGCTGTCAGTTCTTCGCCCACCGTTCAGGGTGCCGTCCCCGGCCAGCGCCTTGGGACGCACGGCGAAGGGCAGACACGGGATATAGAAGAGGTCGAGCCGGGCCCCGACATCGGACTGCATCGGAATACCGAGAGTGGTACTGCCGGCCACCGTTCCCTGCGCCGATCCTTTCGATCCGCTCTGGGAGAGGCTCACCGTCATGGACGGGGTGATCTCGAACTTGACCGGGATACGACCTGAAGAAATGGTCCGCTCGGTGAAGCAGGCCTGGGTCGTCTTCCAGGACTCGGCGAGCGTCTTCTCGGCGTCCTTCCACTGGTCCACCGCGTGGTCGTACGCCCGTTGCCACTCGTCGCTCACGGCCTGGCCCGCACAATCCCAACTGTCGTACCAATTGCCGCACTCCTTGTCCGCCGGTTCGGTCGCCTTCACTTCGTCCGGCACCGGATGAGCCGCGATCCATTCCCGGGCCAGCTGCGGATCGACGATATAGTGATCGGACTCCCCCGGCGGAACCCGGCGGACCAGCATCACAGAGGAGCCGGCGGGCGCCCTGGGAAGGCTGGACGCCTGCTCCGCGGCCTTGAGACCGCGGAGATAGAGCATCGACCCGGTGACCGACCGACCGGCGACCGGGGCGGTGACGGTCGCGGCCTCGAGCCGGCTCCGGGCCCGGGCGGGAACGGCGGTCCAGGCCCGGGGTGGGCCGAAGGTCACCGTCGGAGACTGTTGATCATCGCGGCGGTGATCACCACCGGTCCGGCGATCGGGGACGAAGTTGGCGGGGCGCTCGCCCGGCCGGCCGGCGGACGCACCGCCACCGGGGGAGGCGCGCTCACCTGCGGCTGGGACGGCGGTGGAGGGCGGAGGTGGCGGCGCCGGGGATGGCGCGGCCGTGAGGCCGCCGACGATCGCGCAACAGACCTGGCGTCCGTCGAGCGACACCTGGCGCTTTCCGAAGTTGGCAAAGACCGCCTGTCCCACCTTGAGCGACGCCAACATCCAGGGGTTGGTGACCTTGAAGGTGAACAGGCTGCCGTCGGCCGTAACCTTGGCCTTCACCAGCCCAGTCCTCGGGTCGACTTGCACGATGCCGCAGCACGGCGTCGCGGGTGGCTGGGCCAGGACCGGCGTGGTCACCAGGCCGGCCAGCGCGACGAGCCAGGGTGAGCGGGTCATGGGGTCACCTCCGTCTGGAATGCCAACTTGGTCGACTGCCCGAGGGAGCTCGCCGCGCCGCCAAGCCGGAGCAGCGCCGCCTGGGCGCTGGGCTTGTCGGTCGCGCGCTTGAACTCCCTGAGCGCCCCTCGGAGGTCGCTCAGCTGCGACGGCATGGTGGAGAGCATTCGGAGCCCGGCCACCAGCAGATTGGTGTTCTTGAACCGAGTCACGAACTGAGGCAGGCTTTGGAGCACGGCGCCGAGGATGGCGTTGAGACGGTTGACCGGCTTGCCGCAACAGTCGGCCACGAAGGCCGAGGGCGGGGCGTCCTGCTCGAATGCGCCGGCATCTCCGGGAGCAGCAGTCACGGCCGGTGAGGCCCCGGCCGCCCCGGACGAATCCGGGAGCTGCTCGACGAGGGCCGAGAGGTCCTGGACGAAACCATCCAATGCCGAGACCTGAGAGTCGAGCGGGGAGGCGAAGGCCGGCATGGCAGGCGCCGGCACCGAGGCCGCCGCCACCGGCTGAGCAACGGGAAGGACGCGGTAGCGAAACACCATCCCGTGGTCGCCAACCGCATAGGCGCGGTCGCGGCGCGGGAAACTCCAGGCCCGCGGGATCGTGGGAAACCGGAATGGGCGGGACTTCCACCGGCTGCCGCCGTCGACGGTGAAGCTGACCTTGTACTCCTCCAGCGCCCAGCCCACCTCCGGGTCGGCGAACCCCAGTTGACCGCTGCTTCCCACACTGGCGAGGAGACCCTTCCAGGTGACCCCACCGTCGGTCGTCCGAGACAGCTTGCCGTCGCTGGTGCGGACGAACCCGGTATGCTCGTCGGTAAAGAACAGGTCCCGGGTCCCCACGTTCTGGTCGTCGACGGGGAGCGTAAAGAAGCGCCAGCTCTCACCGCCGTCATCGGTCTTCCCGAGAATGGGCGGGCCGTCACACCCCATCCCGACACATTGGCTTCGGGCGGCCAGATAACCCACGGACGCCGTGACGAACTGGATCCGGAACACGTGACAGGCGACGGTCCGGTTCGAGACCGCCCATCACCGCCTTGACCGAGCACTCGGCGACCGGTTTCCAGGTCTTCCCGCCGTCCCCGGGTCTTGAACAGGGTGGTGGGAGCGCTCCCGATTCCGACATAGCCGGCGGCGGTCCCCTCGCGGGCCGAGTTCATGGCCAGCTCCGTGAACGTCGACGGAGCGGCACCGAGGTCTTCCCAACTCTCCCCGTCCTCGGTCCGGAGCACGCGCCCATCCTTGAACGCCCAACCCCGTTGCTCGTCGATGAAGCGCAGCAGTCTCACGGGAGGCTCGTCGGCAGCCGGGTCGCCACCCATCTGCGCCTCCCAGGTCTTTCCGGCGTCCGAGGTCCGGAGAATGGTGCCCTTGTCGCCGGCCACCCAGCCCTTGTCCGCGGTGACGAAGAAGACCTCGCGGAGGGAGAGATCCTCGGTGTAACTGACCGGCTCCCAGACCCCTTTGACGGCAGGGGGCTGGGTGGGAGCCTGCGCGGCCAGCAAGACGGCGAGCAACGGGGTCAACATGCGGCAACCTCGGGGCTATGGACTACCCTATAGGTTGCCGATGAGGGGATGGCGTTACGGGCGAGGCGGGATTGGGTCTCCGATGAGGACGAATGGGGCCCAAGCGGCCGGGTGACTGGTGGGCCCCTTCCCCTCGATCCAACGTTGCCGCACCAGGCGAAGCGCCTGGGCAGGGGCGCGGCCGTCGTGCAGCTCGCGGTAGAGGGCGGTCATGAAGAGCGCCGTGGACCGGTCGGTGACCGGCCACAGCGTCACCAGCGCGCTCCGGGCGCCAGCCGACAGGAATGCGTGGGAGAGACCGACCACCCCCTCGCCGCGGACCCGCCGTCCCGCCGCCGTCTCGCACGCGGACAAGGTCACCAACTCGGCAGAGAGCTCGAGGTCCCGAATCGCCCGAGCGTCGAGCACACCATCGGCAAACAGGAGCCGGCTCTGGTCTGGTTCGCGATCGCTCACCGTGGCATGGGCGGCAAAGTGCAGGTACCGGTATCGCCCGGGCTTTTGGGCCATCCAGCCGGCGAGCGTGACCTCCCGCCCCACCAGCACGTCGGACCCCTGGTCGCGGTACAATGCGCCGATCTCCTTCGCCTCGTACTCCGCAAAGGGCAGGTTCAGATGGCGGTCCTCGCCCCGGAGCGGCTCGGTCCCATCGTCGGTCTGGTCGCGGGAGGAGGCCCGCGGGTTGCCCACCGCCAGCATGGTCCGCTCCCAGCCGGGCGGACGCGCGGTTCCGGCCAGCGCGGCGAGCACCGATGCCGATGGGCCGTACACGATGTCGCGGACCGCTCCGAGCGGGGCCGAATCGATCGCCGGCACCAGCACCTCGAGGGGCACCCTGGTCAGCGGGCCGTCGACCACGGCGAAGATCGGGCCGGTACCACTGGGCTCGAGTGGCGCCACCATCTGCCGATAGATCCGGGAGGCGACCGGGCGCCAGGGAACGGCTCGGTCGCGCTCGATGGCCCGGCGGAGAAAGTCCAGGGCCGCGCCCAGCGAATCGACCCGACCCAGACGCCCTCCCCGGATCTCGGTGCCGGTAACCCACCAGCCGTAGGCGGCGCTGTCACCCCAGAACACGGCATACAGCGACGCGTCCGGAGCGCGAAGCAGCTGGGCCCGAAGCTCGGCCAACGGCGCCGGGGCAGGATGTCGAACGGGGTCGGCGGCCTCGACCGCCGCGAGGGAGTCTCGGAGCGCCGCCAATTCCGCTTCGACCACCTGCCGCTCCGCCCGGTCGGCACCAGCCCCGATCTCCTCCGATCGTTGCCGGAGGCGGTACTTCAGTTCGTCCGCGCGGCTTCCCCGATCGGCCCCGGTCCGAGCGGCGATGACCTCCAACAACATCCTCGGCCCGGGCTCGCTCAGCGACCTCGAAGGCGCCGGCGGTATCGCCCCGGGCGAACAGGGTCCGGATCGCGCCTTCGTAGACCGCCCACTTCGGTTCGGTGATCCCCAGCCGGAGGTCACCCATGGCGAGCCGGCCCCGCCAGGACTCCAGCAGCGCGATGCCGTCGAGAAACATCCCCGCCGCATCGGCGCGTCCCTCCGACTCGGCCACCAGGCCCTGGAGGGTGAAGGCCTCGAGGTCCGAGTCCGGTGCGCCGAGCGAGTCGGCCACCGCGCGGGCCAGGTCGACCAGCCGTCGGGCCCCCGAGCGATCACCCCGGCCGATCGCCAGGCGGATCTGCGCCGCCAGGATTCGGAACCGTTCGTAGGCGAACCCGCCGCTCACGGCCGGGCCCAGCGCCTCCTCGAAGGCGGTGGCCGCGGAATCCGGATGGCCCTCGGCCATCGCGATCAGGCCCAGGTTGATGAGCGCGATCACCCGATAGATGCCCGGCGACTGGGCCGTCAGCGGCAGCGACCGTTCGACCTCGGACCGGGCCGCGGCCAGGTTGCCGGCCCTGAGGTAGTACTCGGCCAGGGAGTTGCGGGCGTACACCATCGATGAGGTGTCGCCCATCACCTGGGCGGCGGCCAGGGACTCGGACATCAGTTCCACGGCCTGATCGATCCGGCCGGTATAGGAACGGAGCGCGGCGAGATTGCTGATCAGATACCCGCCGGTGGAGGTGTCCGCGATCCGGCGAGTGATGGCCAGGCCTTCCTCGTACGCTTGGGCCGCCTCGCCGAGGCGGCCGACGGCGGCGTATTCCACGCCCATGCTGTTGAGCGCCCGGCCAGCTGGTGGGCGGAATTCCCGAATTGGCGCTCGAGGGCAAGGGCTCGCTCCGACTCGGCGACCGACCGGCGATAGAGGCCCCGGCGGGAGTACACGGTCCCGAGTTGCATGTGGATTCGGGCCTGGAGGTCGCCGGACCCGAGACGATCCGCCAGCTGCAACGCCTGGCCGCAATCATCGACCGCTCGGAGCGATTCGCCCAGTCGCGACCAGAGTCCGCAACGCATCAACCAGGTCCAGGCCAGCCGGGACGAGTCGCCTCCCGCGAGGGCGAACGCGTCACGGATGGCGGCTTCGCTGCTGTCGGTTCGGCCCAGTCGCATCAGCGTCTGGGCCCACCAGAGCTGGGCTCGCCACCAGTTGGCGGTATCCGCCGCCACGGCGAAGGAGTCCCGCAGCCGCCGGTATTCCGGATGAGCCTGGGCAAAGCGGCGCTCGTCGCGAAGGCTGTCGGCGACCACGAACGGGGAGCGGGTCGGGGCGGCCCGCGGCTCGACCCCGCAGCCAGAGCCGAGCGCGACCAGCCCCAAGGCGCCGATGGCCGCGAGGATCGAGAGCCGACGACTGATCACTCTAGCCGCCGGAGTCTGGAGTCCGAAGGGGAGCAAGGCGGGAACTGGCCACCGGTCGGCTGAGTCGGTCGAGCGCCCCGACCTCGAGGTAGAGGTCCTCCCCCACAGCCTGGGCGGAGAGCGAGTCCGCGGGAAGGCTGGCCCCGGTATCGGCGGTCTCCCGGGTCAGGACGAGGCGTCCCGAGCCGGTAAAGACTCGGATCTGATACCAGTGGCCCCGACCACGACGGGCCACGCCACCTCCCACCGGTCGGCAGTCAACCGACTTGAAACGGCGATGCTGTCGGGGACTCCCCTCACGGCGTCCCGGAGGGCCGCGCCCCGGTCGGCGAACCGCCGGGTACCGAACCAGAGGACACCCAGCGCGGCCGCGATGGCCAGCGGCATCCATGGTCGCCACCACCGTGACCGAGTCGGCCCGGCCTCCGCCTGGAAAGCCGCCCGGGCGCCAGACCGCCCCTAACCCGCTGCCAGCACCGGTCACACCCGAAGAAATGGGCCTCGAAGGCGGCCGCTTCCTGATCGTCGAGCCGCCCCGAGAGGTAGCGTCGATCAAGATCCCGTTCGTCGACCAGGTCGCAGGTCACCGGTAGCTGGTCCATCATCCTAGGGTTCCCGATCGGTGGAGGACGTTTCAGACCCCGCCATGCGCGGAGGAAGCCGGCCAGGCGCTCCAGGGCTCGATGCTTGCGGACCCGGAGTGCCCGGGAGTCACCCCCAGGGCACGGGCCGTGTCGGCGGACGGTTCTTCGACAAAGTAGATGCGGCGGAGCAGGTCCTGGTCCCCGGGATCGAGTCGGCCGAGGGCCGCCCGGACCGCGGCTCGGGATTCCTCCCCGATCAGGCGTCGAGCGGCCCCCTCGGCGAGACCGCGGAGCCCATGCCGGCCACCCGGGCCAGGGCCCGCTCCTCACGACCCCGGCTTCGGTAGTGATGGAGGCAGAGGTTGGCGGCCGTTTGGAAGACGAAGGCCGGCAGGGCGGCGAGATCCTCGAGCCGGCCGCCTCGAAGCGCCTCACCGACCCGCCGGAGGGTTTCCTGAGCGAGGTCCTCGGCGAGAGCGGGGTCCCCCAGGCGCCGCATCCCGAATATCCGAAGCCGCTCCCAATAGTTCTGGGCGAGCGTCCGTTCCACGGCTTCGGTTGCCGGCTGACCTTGCACCGCGGGCCGCCTGGAGGCTTGAATCGAGAATCTCCGCCGCAAGCGGGAAGAACGCAAGCGAATGGCCGGGGCCCTCCGGGAAGACCGTTCGCAGGCGGCTACGTTGCCCGGGTGGCGCTCGCGCCGGCCTTACCCGCGCAGGTCGGCAACCAGGGCTTCGAGCTGGCGGGTGACGAGCTCCGCAGCCAGCAGGTCGAAGTGTCCCGCCACCGGCTCCACCACGATCGATCCGGGCCGGTACGACTCGCCCAGCACCCGCTCGTCGAGATTCCGGAGCTGGAGCTCCCGCACCTGAGCGCGGTAGAGCTCGTTGTCCTCGAAGACGGCCCGCACCCGACGGCCGGCCTCGGTCGCGGTCCGATACCAGCGCACGAAGGCCGCGATGCCCGGCTCCCGCCACGGGGCGACGATGTCCTGCGCGAAGCGCTGGATCGGGCGCCAGTCGTCACGAAAGTTGCCCAGGATCCGGACCAGGTAGTCGCTCAGGTTGAGCCAGTCGTTCACCGTCCCGGCCCGGCTCAGCGCCGAGTTGAGGGCCGGCAGCACCACCTCGGCCGCGCTGCTTGCCACGTCGCCCAGCACTCCGGTCACGAAGCAGGTGTCGAGCCCGAGGTTGGAGCCGAGCGAGAGACAGCCGTCGATCCGGGTCGCCGGTCCTGCGCCGGCGGCCAGCCGAAGCACCAGGTCGCCGCCGGCCGAGAAGCCGCCGATCACGACCAGTCGCGGTCGGATCCGCTCGGTCAGCTCGACCAGCAGCGCCTCCAGCAGCACCAGGTGATCCGATACCCCGATCGGGAACCGGACCTTCCGGCGGTTGTCGAACCCGAACAGAGTCGGGATCACCATCCGGAACGGCACCTCGGGAAGGGCCGCGGCCGGGTCGGCCGCCTCGAGCCCCCAGCCGTGGATCATCAGCACCAGCACGTCGGAGGCGACCTGATTGTCGCGGTAGTTGAGCCGATCGCCGATCATCCGCGGGTCGAAGCTGGCGCGGTCGAGCCGGCGGCAGAGATCCTCGGTGACCACCAGCGAGCCGGCGACCGACGGCGGCCGGACCGGCGCTCCGACGCCGACCCGCGCCGACTCCGAGCCGAGCGCCTGGAGCAGCTCCTCGGCCGACTGCCATCGATCGGCGGGGCGCTTCTCGAGGCAGCGCATCACCGCCGCCGCGACCGCCGGCGGCACCGTGGGACGAATGGCCGCCAGCGGCTCGGCATTCCGGGTCAGGTGGGCGGCCAGCAGCTGCTGGGGCGAGCCGCCGGCGAAGGGCGGCGCCCCGGTCAGCAGCTCGTAGGCCAGGACGCCGATGGCGTAGAGGTCGGCGCGATGATCGATCTGCGGGTCGCCGGCGGCCTGCTCCGGCGCCATGTAGGCGGGGGTGCCGATGGCGACGCCGGTCGCCGTCCGCGACCCACTCCAGGCGGCATCGTGCAGCGCCTTGGCGACGCCGAAGTCGGCCAGCAGCGCGTGCGACCCCGAGAGCAGCACGTTCTCGGGCTTGAGGTCGCGGTGCACGATGCCCCGCCCGTGGGCATAGGCGAGCGCATCGAGCAGCTCGCGCAGGATCGCCGAGCGCGTCGTCGACCGGCAGCTCGCCGTCCCGCTCCAGGCGGGCCCGGAGCGAGGGCCCCTCGACCCGGGGCATGACGTAGTAGAGCAGGTCGTCGACCGCGCCGGAGTCGAAGAGGCTCAGGATGTGGGGATGGGACAGTCCGGCGGCGATCTCGATCTCGCGCCGGAAACGGTCGGGGCCGATCGAGCGGGCGACCTCCGGATGGAGCACCTTGATCGCCACCTCCCGGCGATGGCGAAGATCTTCGGCCAGGTAGACCGTTGCCATCCCACCCTGGCCCAGCTCGCGCTCGATCCGGTAGCGGTCCGCCAGCGCCGCGACGAGCCGATCGAGCGCCGCCATCACCGCGCCGCCGCCGCCCGCCAGGCCCGCCGAGCCTCGTCGAGCCAGTTCACCGCCACCACGACATCGTTCGGCCGCCACTCCGTCCGCGCGACCACGAACGTCTTCCCATCGGGCGCCAGGTCGTAGAGCCTCGCGCCGGCCAGCGTCCTCGGCAGGGTGCGTCTCCCCACCACGGCCAACGCTGGCGTAGTCCGAAGCTCGATGCTCACCAGTCCGGCGGTCCCCGCGTAATAGAGGTGCCGGCTGTCGGGACCCCAGACCACGGGATCGTCGTGGACGGCTTCGGTCGACACCTGAAGCAGCGTCCGGCCTTCCAGCGAGCGAACCCAGACGTCCTCGGTGTAGCTGTTGACGAAGGCCACCCAGCGGCCGTCCGGGGACACCCGGGGACTCCAGACGTCGCCCAGGCCCGTGCTTCGGGCGGTGAACAGCAGCGTGTCCACCGGCCGGCTCCCGTCCAGCCAGGTTCGGAGCAGGCCGATACCCGACACGTCGTAGGCGAGGACGATCAGCGACTTCCCATCCGGGAGGGGCTCCACGGCTTCCGCCCCAGGCGCGCCGGCCAGTTGGACCGGCGGCTCGCTGCCGTCCACGGCGACCGAACGGAGCGTCTCCCCCGGCTTCCGGCCGACACGAAAACCAGATGCCGACCGTCGGGCATCCAGGCGTGCGCACTGACGGAGCCGTCCGTGGTGAGGCGGGTGGCGACCCCCGTCGCGACCTCGACGACCCAGAGATCGCCTGACGGGTTCTGGCCCCGCCTCACCTGCCCCGATCGCCCGTCGGCCACCGCGACCAGGCGGCCGTTCGGCGAGAACCGCGGCGGCTGGTCGAACAGCGAGAACTGCCCCCGGAGCGGCACCGTCTTCCCCGTCGTGTCCACGAGCTCGAGACGGGCCCGAGCCGCCGTCGCCGCCGCCTGATAGACGAGCGTGCCGCCGCTCGAGAGGCCGACCGCGGTCCCGATGCTGCCGTTGCTGAACACCCGCGGGGAGAGCTCCACCGGGGCGCCGGCTCGGAGGGCGGAGGCCTCGAACGGTACGGCCATCAGGGTGCCGTCCACTCGCGAATAGATCAGGTGCCCGTCCAGGTAACCCAACGCGCCGATCCCGGGAATCCCAAGGTGAGCCCGGCGCCCGTCCGAGAGCCGGTAGGCCGAGAGCCCGCCCTCCGGAGCCCGCTCGACCGCGCTGGCGTACACCACGACGTCGGACCCGGGCACCACGAACGGCCGCCGGAGCCACGTCTCTCCCACCGACGAGTCCGGGGACACCGCGGGCGTGGGTTGCCCGCCGGCGGCGCTGACCCGCTCGATGGGCAGCGTCCCCGCCCCGAGCTGCTCGAACAGGATCTCGTCGTTCGAGACCCAGGCGAGGGCGGCCGAGTAGGTGCCGATCGTGGCGAGGGTCGAGATTTCTCCCCCGGCGAGCCTGACCTTCCGGAGCGCTCGGCCATCGACGAAGGCCACCCACCCACCGTCGGGCGAGATGGCCGGGTTCATGGCGCCGTCCGTCCCGGCGAGCGGGTGGGCGTCGGGATCGCCGACCTGGCGCACCCAGAGTTGGGGCTCGGTGCTGTCGGTCGAGGCCCGGAAGACGATCGTTCGGCCATCGGGCGACACGGCGAACGGGCGGGTGTACCGCGTCCCGACCCGGACCGCGGGATCGGCCGAGAGCGGGAACTGGATCGCCGGCGCCAGGCGGCTTGGCGCGTCCTGGGCCCGCCACAGCACCGCCGCCAGCGCTACCGCCAGTCCGATCGACACCACCCCCAGGCCGACGATCAGGGGGCTTCGATACCACGCCGGGGCCGCGGCCCGACCGCCGGCCGCGACGCCCGCGGTCGTGAACGCCGGATTCTGGAGCGCCTCGGCGAACGCCTTCGCCGTCGCGAACCGGTCGGCCGGCACCTTCTCGAGCGCCCGGGCGAGGGCGGCCGCGACGTTAGGCGGCACCGACTTCCGGAGCTCGGTCACCGGCTTGGCCGGCTCGGCGATGATCCGCATGATCACCTGCTGGGCCGATCCGCCCTCGTGCGGCGGCACCCCGGCCAGCATCTCGAAGAGCACGCTGGCCAGCGAGTAGACGTCGCTCCGAGCGGTGATCTCCTTGTCGGCGGTGGCCTGCTCCGGACTCATGTAGTGGGGCGTGCCTAACGAGAGCCCGGTCTCCGTCATCCGGCCGCCGGCCGCCGCGCTCACCGCCAGCGCGATCCCGAAGTCCATCACCATCGGCCGGCCGTCGTGGAGCAGGAGGTTCTCCGGCTTGATGTCCCGGTGGATCACCCCGTGCCGGTGGGCGTAGTCGAGGGCATCGGCTACTTCGACCGTGATCCGGACCGCCTCCTCGACTCCGAGCTGGGTCTCGCGGTTGAGCCGGTCGCGGATGGTCTCGCCCTCGATGTAGGGCATCACGTAGTAGAGGAACCCGGCCGCTTGCCCTGAGTCGAAGAGCGGCAGGATGTGCGGGTGGCTCAAGGCCGCGGTGGTCTTGATCTCCTGGACGAACCGCTCCGCGCCCAGCACCGCGGCCAGTTCGGGCTTCAGAACCTTGATGGCGACCTTCCGGTCGTGCTTGAGATCCGCGGCCAGGTAGACGGTGGCCATCCCGCCCGCGCCCAGCTCGCGCTCGATCCGGTAACGGTCGGCGAGCGCGGCGGCGAGATCCGCGAGGGATCGGGTCAGAAAGGGTTCCTTTGGTTCCCGGGTGAGCGACGAGGAGGGCCGCCCAGACAGGAGGCTCCGCTCGGGCCTTGGAAATACTTGGAGAACCAAAAAGCTACCCGTGGTGCAAGGCCGCCGCAACACGCCGGGATCGGTCCCCCCGGTCCCGGTGACGTCACGTAACTCATTGCTGTATAGCCTTGTAGGCGCTCAGCGAATGATTACCGCAGGCGGGGCAGGAGAATGGCCAGAGTCCACGCCAAGCAGGCTCACTCGCCGCCCTCGCGGGCCGCGACGCGGCAGGCCTCGGCCCGGCCGCGGAGCAGGCCACGCTCGGCCTCGTTCTCGGTCCGCTCCGCCGCGCTCGCGAACTCGCTCGCCGCCGCCGCGAAGCTCCCCAGCTTGAAAAGGAAGTCGCCGCGGACGGCGGCAAGCAGGTGATAGCCGCTCATGCCCGGGGCCCGGTCGAGCTCCTCCAGCGCCTCGAGGCCGGCGGCCGGGCCGTGCATCATCCCGAGCGCCACCGCGCGATTGAGCGCCACCACCGGCGAAGGCCAGACCATCGCCAGCGCGTCGTAGAGCGCCACGATCCGGGTCCAGTCGGTCGACTCCATCGAGGGCGCCCGGGCGTGACAGGCCGCGATCGCCGCCTGAAGCGCGTATGGCCCGAAGGGCGCGCCCAACGCCGCGGCGCGCTCGAGCGCCGCGAGGCCCCGGCTGATCAACAGCCGATCCCATCGGGCCCGGTCCTGATCGGCGAGTAGCACGGGCCGACCCTCGGGGTCGAGCCTCGCCCGGGCGCGCGAGGCCTGGATCTCCATCAGCGCCACCAGCCCGTGGACCTCCGGCTCCCCCGGCGCCAGTTCCGCCAGCACCCGGCCGAGTCGGAGTGCCTCCTGACAGAGGTCGGGGCGGAGCCAGTCCTGGCCGCTGGTGGCCGAGTAGCCTTCATTGAAGATCAGATAGAGTACTTCGAGCACCGCGCCGATCCGCTCGGAAAGCGATGCCCCCGCCGGCACCTCGAGCGGCACCCGTGCCTCGCGGAGGGTCCGCTTGGCCCGGACGATCCGCTGGGCGATGGTGGGCTCGGGCGTGAGGTAGGCCCGGGCGATCTCCGGCGTGGTGAGCCCGCCCAGGAGGCGAAGGGTCAGGGCGCAACGGGCCTCGACTGGCAGGATCGGATGGCAGGCGGCGAAGATCAGGCCGAGCAGCTCGTCGCCGATCGGGTCGTCGAGGGCGCGCTCGATCGCCTGGGCCACCCGCTCCCGGCGATCGTCGGTCTCCAGGCCGAGCTCCACCAGGCGGCGCGCCGACATCGTGTGGTGGCGCAGCCGATCGATACCCCGCCGCCGTGCCGTGGCCAGGAGCCAGGCGCCGGGTTTGTCGGGGATCCCGGCGCGCGGCCAGCTCTCGAGCGCGGCCACCAGGGCATCCTGCGCGAGGTCTTCCGCGAGATCGACGTCCCGGACCATCCGGGCGAGGCTGGCGATCACCGCCGCTTGCTCGATCCGCCAGATGGCGTCGATAGTCCGGTTGACGTCGTCCGTCGCCATGAGGTCAGTTCTGGTGCACCGCGGCCTGGACTTCGGGCGGGAAGTCGCCCATCTCGAACACCTGGCGGATCTCGATCACATCGCCGTCCGCGGCCGGACAGCGACGAGCCCACTCAACCGCTTCGTCTTGGGATCGGGCTTCGATCATCCAGAACCCGCCGACGAGCTCCTTGGCTTCGATGAAGGGCCCGTCGATCACTCGCGGCTTCCCGCCGCCGAACGCGACCCGGGCGCCCGAAACCGGTGGGTGGAGCCCTTCGCCGGTGAGCATCACGCCGGCCTTCCGCATCTCGGCGTTGAAGCGGGTCATCGCGGCGACCGCCTCGGCCGTCGGACGGAGCTCGGGCGCCGCGTCCTGGTAGACCCTCGGAATCATCAGCATCATGAATCGCATGGTCGGCTCCTCACATGTCCTCGACGGGGCGGACTTCGCAGGTCCCGTCGAAGGCCGGCCAGTGGATCCGGTGGAGATCCATGAAGTCGTTGGCGACCTGGAGGGCGGCTTCCCGACTCGCCACCTCGACCAACGCGTAGCCGCCCACGATCTCCTTCGACTCGCTGAAGGGGCCGTCGGTGACGTGGAGCTTGCCACCCGAGGAGCGGACTTGGAAGCCGTCCCTGCTCGGCTTGAGGCCGGCGGTGTCCTTGAGGACGCCGCTCTTGAAGGACCGCTCGACGAAGACGCCCATCGCCTCCATCAGGCCCTGAGGAATCTCCTGGTTGCGATAGCTCTCGGCGTGCTTGATCAACATCAGGAATTTCATGGTTGCGTTCTCCTTGAATGCAAAGGTAAAGAATAGTCGTCGGGCTCAGGCGCCGGGTGCCGCGGCGACCGCGGCGCCGAGGCCCGGGCGCCGGGAGGGCGCGAAGGCCGCCCCGCCCGCGGAAGACGGCGAGGGCGAGGACGCCGACCAGGCCCGGGAAGCCGGCGGCGGCGACGCCGATGCCCAAAGCCGTGAGCGCGGTCGCCCCGATCATGATCGCCAGCAGACCCAGGGCGGCGAGCGGGGTGAGCCAACCGTGGATCCGGAAGAGTCCCGGAAGGACCAGGCCCAGCCCGCCCAGCAGCTCGGCCGCGCCAATGAAGCGGAGGAACGTTCCCGGCAGCGGTATCGGCCCGGCCAGCGCACTCAACGGGGCCAGGAGCTTGTAGCCACCTGCGAACAGGAACAGGGCCGCGAGGAGGACCTGGACGGTCCAGAGCAACAGATTGATCTTCTTGGAGTTAGCCGGCATTTCCGCGCTCCGTGACAGGGTGGTGATTGGCTGCTTTCATCACCCCGACGAAGCAAGGTCCGCAAAATCGACAACCGCTGAGCGTAGTCCAGCGCGTCGGCCACTTCGACGCTGATCCGGACTCGCCGGAATCGAAGAGCGGCAGGATGTGCGGGTGACTCAGCGCAGCGGTGGTCTTGATCTCCTGCACGAACCGCTCGGCGCCAAGCGCGTTACGCGAGGGGGGTGACCGGCTTCGCGAGCTCCCCGTCAGCCGCCGGAAAACGGTCGGTCAGCGCTCCGTCAACGCCTCGAGCAGCTCCGACGCCCGCTCCCGAGCTCGCCCGATGCTCGCGAGCTTGATCTCCTCGTACCCGCGGATCGCGTCCGGCAGGCTCGCGAGCTCCACCACCGTGCCGGCCGTCGCCGGCGTAAGCCGCCCGAGCGCGGTCGTCACCAGTCCCGGTACCAGAGAACGAGCGCCCGCTCCTCCTTCCGAACGACCGCCCGGCCAAAGGGATCGAGCCAGGTTCCCCGAAGCCGGCGGAGGCCCCGGAGCCCCGCCAGCACCGGCCTGAACCACGGGCCCAGCTCGAGCTTCCGGCGGAGCCCGAGGGCCCGGAGGGCCGGCGGATGGAAGTGATAGGCGACCCGCTCCGGCGCCGCGAACGTCTCCCGGACCGAGGCCCTGAAGGTCGCCTTGGTCTGGAGCCGCGCCACCTCGTACTCGTCCTTGTAGGCCATCAGCTTGTAAAGCGAGCGGATCACCGCGTCGGTGACCTCGCGGCGGCCCGGCGTGGCCGCCTGCTCACTCGCCGCCGTCCCGAGCACGAAGTCGACGTACCGTTCGGCGTAGCTCGCGCTCTGATACTCGATCAGCTCACCCGCCCGGATCGCCAGCAGCCGGCGCGACTCGGCATCCAGCTCGCGGCACCGCTCCAGCAACCCGTCGTACGCCGCCCGGTCGCGGCCTGGGAGCCGGGCCAGGGCCTCCCCGGCCACCTCGTCCGCGCCCCTGGTCCGAGGCGTGACCAACCCCTCGACCCGGTCGGGCTCGGCGAGCCAGAGACGCCCGTACCGAAATGCCTGCAGGTTCTGCTCGATCTTGACGCCGTTCAGCCGGATCGCCCGCTCGATGGCATCCGCTCCGATCGGCAGGAGACCGGCCTGGTAGGCCGTCCCCAGCGCCAGCATGTTGGTCGCCAGGTAGTCGCCGAAGAGCCCCTCCGCCAACCGCCGCGCCTCCACCGCCACGCTTCCTTCGCGTCGGGTGACCTCGGCGATCGCCGCGCGCATCCTCTCCAGGGGCGGCTCGAAGCCGACCTCCCGCACCATCTCGCCGCTCGGCAGCAGGCTGGCGTTGACCACCGCGGTGGTCCGGTCCGGGTCGCAGCGGTCGAGGTTGGCCTGGGTCGTCGCCGCCAGCAGATCGAGGCCGAGGTAGAGATCGGCCCGCCCCAGTCCCACCCGGTTCGCCGCCAGCTCCGCTTCGCCCCTCGCGATCACCAGGCTGGAGACCACCGGGCCCCACTTCTGAGCGGCGCCCAGCTGATCGTAGGAGAGGACCGACTTACCGTCGAGCAGCGCCGCCCACGCCAGCACCGCGTTGAGCGTGATGACCCCGGTGCCCCCCACGCCCGGCAGGTAGACGTGGTAGGGGCGCTCGAGCTCCACCCGGTGCGCCGGCTCGGGGACACGGTCGGGTCCGACCGGCGGCGGGGTCGGCTTCCGGTAGCCGGTGCCCGGCCGGGTCTCCACCGTGACGAACGAGGGACAGTCGCCGCCCAAGCACGAATAGTCCTGATTGCACGAAGAAGCATGGATCCGGGTCTTCCGGCCGAATTCGGTGGCCACCGGGTGGAGCGACATGCAATTGGTGAGCTCGCCGCAGTGGCCGCACCCCTCGCACACCTCTTCGTTGATGATCACGAACCGATTCGGCGCCGGCGCCTTGCCCCGCTTCTGGAGCCGCCGCCGCTCGTTGGCGCAGAAGCCGTCGTAGATGAAGACGGTGACCCCGGGCGTCCGTCGGAGCTCCTCGAGCACGGCCTCCTGGCGATCCACCGGATACACCCGGGCGTTCCCGGCCAGGTTCGCGCTTTCATAATCCGCCGGGTCGGTCGCCAGCACGGCGGTGCGGGTCACGCCTTCGATCTCGAGCAGCCGGGTGAGCTCCGGCACCGTCTTGCCGCCGACCGGCGACTGGGCTCCCGTGTTCGCCACCGCGCCGTTGTAGAGGATCTTGAAGGTGAGGCTCGCCCCCGCGGCGACCGCGAAGCGGATGTTGAGGTAGCTCGAGTGAAAGAGCGAGCCGTCGCCCACGTTCTGCACCAGGTGCGGCTGGTCGGTGTAGGGTGCCAGCCCGATCCAGGGAGCCCCCTCGCCGCCGAGCTGGGTCATCGAGACGATGTGCCGCTCGGGCTGCTCGATGATCGAGGCGAAGGAGTGGCAGCCCGGGCTTCCCCAGGCGACCTCGCCCGGGAGGAGCCGGGTCGAGACGTTGTGCGGGCAGCCCGAGCAGTAGTTGGGGGTGCGACCGGGCAGCGGCTCGCTGCTCCGGGCGCGGATGGCCGCAATCTCGGCCAGGCGACGTTCGATGCCGCCCCGGAGCGCCGGCTGGCCTGCCACCAGCGCCAGGAGCCGCGGCCCCAACCGCTCGGCCACCAGGTCCGCATCCAGGCCGCCCTGGATCGGGAAGAGCGGGCGCTCGTGCTCGTCGGCCTTGCCGAACACCCGGATCCCGGCCGCATGACCGGCGAGCGCCTCCTTGACCTGACCCTCGAGAAATCCCCGCTTCTCCTCGACCACGACGATCTCTTCCAGTCCGCCGGCGAACTCCCGAATCACGCCAGGATCCACGGGATACGTGAGCCCGATCCTCAGCACCCGAACGCCGAGCTCGGCGAGGGCCGGGGCGTCGAGCCCGAGGTCACGGAGCGCCTGGATCAGGTCGGCGTGGCTCTTCCCGGCCGTCACCAGCCCGATCCGGTCGCGGGGGCCCCGAGCTTCCACCCGGTCCAGGCGGTTGGCCCGGGCGTAGGCTACGACCGCGCGATGCCGCTCGTAGAAGAGCCGGCGCTCGGTCTCCAGGTTGAGGCCCGGGAAGAAGGTGAAGTCGGTGCTCTTCTGGAACGGGCGGCCGTCGATCTGGAGGTCGGGGAGCACGATTGCGGGCCGCCCCGGGTCGAGCGCGAGCGTGGCGCCGCCGTCGGCGAGCTGGCTCACCAGCTTGAGCGCGACCCAGCAGCCCGAGTACCGGGAGAGCGCGATCGCGTGCAGGCCCAGCGTCAGGAACTCGGCCGTGCTCGCGGGGTAGAGGATCGGCATCCCGTGCCCGACGAAGGCGTAGTCGTCCTGGTACGGCATGGTCGAGCTCTTGGCCTCGTGGTCCTCGCCGGAGAGGACCACGACCGCGCCGTGGCGGCTGGTGCCCGCGAAGTTCCCGTGCTTCAGCGCGTCGCCGCTCCGGTCCACGCCGGGGCCCTTCCCATACCAAAGCGCCACCACTCCGTCCACCCGCGAGTGGGGGTAGCGGTCGAGCATCTGGGTCCCGCTGATCGCCGTCGCCGCGAGCTCCTCGTTGGCGGCCGGCACGTGCAGAATGTCATGGGACTCGAGCAGCGCGCGCGCCTGACCCAGCGCCAGGTCGTACCCGCCGAGCGGGGATCCGGGGTAGCCGCTGATGAAGGTGCCGATCCGGAACCCGGCACGCCGGTCGCGACGGGCCTGATCCAGCGGGAGCCGCACCAGGGCCTGCATCCCGCTCAGGTAGACGGGCCCTTCCTCGCGGACGTAGCGGTCGTCGAGGCCGGCCGGCCGCTCGGACGGCGGGCCGACCGGAACAGTGCGTCCGCCGGGCGCCTGTCGCGGCATCGCGCCAGCGGAGCTTCGAGGCGGAAGCAGGCTACCTGCCACGCCAGACCGCTGCCCGCTTGTTCAGGAAGGCGCTCATCCCCTCGGCGGCGTCCTCCGCCACGAGGTTGCACGCCATGGTCTCGCCCGCCTCGTCGTAGGCGTCGGCGAGGGGGCGGTCGATCTGCCGGTAGAACGTTTGCTTCCCCATCCGGATCGCGAGCGGGCTCCGGGCCGTGACGATGTCGGTGTAGTGGCGAATCGCCTGGTCGAGCTGGTCCGAAGGCACGACCCGATTCACCAGCCCCCAGGCCAGGGCGGTGGCGGCGTCGAACAGCTGGCCGGTGAGCAGCATCTCCATGGCCCGCTTCCGTCCCACGTTGCGCGCCACCCCGACCGCCGGGGTGGAGCAGAAGACGCCGATGTTCACGCCCGGCAGGGCGAACTTGGCGGTGTCGGCGGCGACGGCCAGGTCGCACATCGACACCAGCTGGCAGCCGGCCGCCGTGGCGATGCCGTGCACCCGCGCGATCACCGGCTGCGGCATCCGGGTGAGCGTGAGCATCATTCGGTTGCATTCGTCGAACAGCGCCCGCTGCCAGCCCTCGTCGTCGGTGTGGGCCAGCATCTCCTTGAGGTCGTGCCCCGCGGAGAATCCCCTGCCCTCCGCGGCCAGGATGACCACCCTCGTGGCTTCGTCGGCCGCCACCCGGTCGAGCTCGGCCTGCAGCGCGGCGATCATGGCCGCCGAGAGCGGATTGAACCGGTTACCTCGGTTCAGGGTAAGGGTGACGACGCCGCCCTCGCGGGCGGAACGCACCAGGGGCTGCTCGGAAAGAACCGCCGGGGATGCGGACATGGCGTGATCCTCGGGTCCGGAGTCGAAGAGGGTCGGTGTGCCTAATATGCACCCGAGGCCGGTGTCCGGCGGCGTCCAATGCCTATCGGAGGCGGATGGCCGGATCAGCAGCCAAGGGCGTGCTCCTTGGTTGAGCCGGCATCAAAAGTAATCTTTGCCCTCAGTGCACCTGGCGCTGAGCCGGCGCGCCCCGTTCTATACCGGCGCGGGATCCTACGACCTCGCCAGCGCGATCCCGAAGTCCATCACCATCGCCCGCCCGTCGTAGTAAGGAACCCGGCGGCCTCCCCCGAGTCCGAAGAGGGGCAGAATGTGCGGGTGACTCAGCGCGGCGGTGGTCTTGATCTCCTGCACGAACCGCTCGGCACCCAGCACGGCGGCGAGCTCCGGCTTGAGGACTTTGATGGCGACCTTGCGGTCGTGCTTCAGGTCCTCGGCCAGGGAGACGGTGGCCACCCCGCCCGCGCCCAGCTCGCGCTCGATCCGATAGCGATCGGCGAGGGCGGACGTGAGTCGGGCTGCCCGTCACCGCGACGCCGGGGTCGGCCGCTGATTGAGAAAACGTCCCGTCATCGAACCCTGGCGCCAGCGTCGTCGACCGGGGCCGGCTGGACCGACCCCGGTCGAGCGCGGTCAGGGGATAGTTCGGAACCGGTAGTTACGGGCGCGACAAGCTACTGGCCTGCGGTCACCAAATATAGTCCTCCAATCGAGTTACGCGATACTCCGAGACCGGCGCCGGGCCCTCCTCAGCAGGACGTCATGCTGGCGCACCGCCTGACCAAGAAGGTGGCCACGTAGAGGCCTTCGTAGTCCGGACCATCCCGGTAGGTGATGGTGAACTCACCGGGGTAGAGCCCGCCGATCTGTGCCGTATTCGAGAGCAGCGCGTCGGCCAGTTGGTAGGTCAGGCTGATCACCTGCGAGTCGTAAGTGTGGGAACCGCTGGCGGTCTTCTGGAGGCCGATCGGCCGATCCGCCTGACCGTCGCCCATCGACGTCACGAACGCCAGACCACCCGTGGGGTTGAGCGGCGAGTAGTTCAGGGCGTTGCTCAGGGTGGTCGTGACGTGCTTGGAGTCCGACGGCAGGTTGAACCCGCCGGTACCGATCTGCTGGAGCTGGTTCACCTGGTACGCCAGGAGCTGCTGCATCATGGTCTGGGTGCCGTCGTACTCCCAGATGGTCGGCACCACCATCACGGCCAGCGCGTCCTGCGCCAGCTGGCCGCGGAAGATCTCGAGCGGCAGGCAGTAGTGATCGGGCGGCTGGCTCTGGCAGGCGATCCGGGTATCGGGAACCGCGTCGCCGGTCCGGATGCCGCCGTTGCTGGCGTCGGCCGAGCCGGCCCGGATCCGGTTGACGTGGTCGGCGCCGACGTCGCCGTAGGTCCAGCTCCGGAGCTGCTGGGTCGGAATCACCGACGGCTTGCCCTTGTCGAGCAGGCTGACGTCGACCGTGACGTAGACCTCGTCTCCCTTTCCATCCTGCTCGAAGAGGGCGTCCTTGGTCTGGTTGGTGACGCTGAGCCGCTCGAGGATCAGGCTGTAGATCCCGTAGAGCGTGGCCACCGAGGCGCTCGGCAGGTTGGTCAGCTGCCCCTCGACCAGGCCCCGGCCCGCGACCGGCTGGAACATCGAGCCGACGGTATAGACGTGGGTGCCGCTGGGCGCCTGGGTGTCGGTCCAGCTGGTCCCCGGCACATTGTTGGTCAACGGGGTCCCATCCCGCCAGATCGCGTAGGCGGCCGCGTCCGACGCCGCCGGCCACGTGAGGGACACCTGACCGACCCCGGTGACGGTGCCCTTGATCCAGGTCGGGGGCGCGCCCGGGAGCGTGCTGAGGGACACCGGCGCCGAGGGGGATGCTTCACCCCCGGCGTAGACCGCCCCGATCTGGTACGAGTAGATCATGCCCGGGTAAACCCCAGTGTCTTTGAACGTGGTCGTCGGGGCACTGACCGTCGCGACCACGGCGAACGGGACCCGGGGCGGCAGTGCGCGGTAGATCTTGTAGGCGCTGGCCCCGGAGGCCGGCGCCCAGGTCAGAGTAGCGGTGATCGCCGTCGCCGCCCCCTTGAGGCCCGTCACCGCGGCCCCGCCGACCAGCGTCATGGTCCTGGGGGCGACGGCGGTCGGCCGCGGTATCGGGCGCTGGGCGAGCAGCGGACCGGCCACCAGGAGAGGCGTGGCAAGCAACGCGAGCAGAATTCGGGACGACATGGCGGACTCCCGCGGCTGAGTTGGTCGGAGCGCCAGGGGGCGGCGCCGCCCGGCGTTCGAGCGAGAGCCAATCTGGGGAGCAGCCATCTCCTGGCTCTCACCCCGGCCCTCCCAACCATCAGCCGAGAATCATTCGTGGAAGTCTTTGGGGGGAAAGGGGATCCGGCGCTGGCCGAACTCACGCTCGATCCGGGAGCGGTCGCTCAGGACGGCCGAGAGGCGCTCGGCGATCGAGGCGATCCGGTCTCCTGTTGGGACCGCCCGCCGTCCGGCAGCGTGAACCGGGCCACGTCGAGATTGAGCTTCCGAATGACCGCCGCGAACCGGGGGTCCGCCCGGATCGGATCGAAGGCGTGGTTCACCATGTTGACGGAAAGCATCGGGAAGCCACTGGAGGCTCGGGGGCGCGGTGACCCGACCCAGCGCGGTGGCCGTTCCTCCCTCGACCGGCAGGACCAGGAGGTTCTGGCCATCGGCGTCGGAGTTGAAGAAGGCGACCCGGGTGCCGTCGGGCGAGAGGACCGGCTGGCTGCCGTTCTCGGTGCCGGGAATCCGCCGGACGGTGGCATCGCGGAGCGAGCGGTACCAGAGCTCGCTCCGCCCGCCCGGCACCGCGTGGTAGACGACGAAGTCGCCCGAGGGACCGGTCGCGGATGGTCTCGCCCTCGATGTAGGGCATGACGTAATAGAGAAATCCGGCCGCCTCACCCGAATCGAAGAGGGGCAGGATGTGGGGGTGGGACAATGCCGCGGTGGTCTTGATCTCCTGCACGAACCGCTCGGCGCCGAGCACGGCGGCCAGCTCCGGCTTCAAGACCTTGATGGCGACCTTTCGGTCGTGCTTCAGGTCCGCCGCCAGATAGACGGTCGCCATCCCGCCGGACCCAAGCTCGCGCTCGAGGCGGTAGCGGTCGGCCAGGGCGGCGGCGAGGCGGGCGGCGGGGTCTGCCATCGGCGGCGTTCCGTCGGCTACGGCGTCAGCGGCTTTGGCGCGCCGAGCTTGGCCAGCACGGCGCGCAACCTGGCTTCACCCGCCTGCGCCTCCTGCCCCATCTTCACGTAGACCGCCCGCTCGGCGGCGGTCGGCGCGGCATACGCCATGTCGACCCCTCCGGCCAGCAGCCCGAGGTGGGTCCTGAGCTTCGGCTCGAAGGTCAGATCCCCCTCGCTGGAATGAATCGCCAACTGGACCAGCGAAGCGATCGCGCCGGCGGGGAAGGCGACCGTGATCAGGGTCTACGGCGCGGGCAAGCCCCGGGCACGGGGGGCGAAAAGCAGCGTGGCTTGTCACGGTTCCATCCTCGATATGGTGACCGTCACCGGTTCGGCTCCTCGGCTGGGGCCTAACGCTTGCCCGCCAATTGCGCCTTCACCTCGGCCGTCCAGTTCAACACCACCGCGACCCGATCGTCCGACGGGGCCGCTCTGACAAACACGAAGGCGGTGTCACCGGGGAGGATCCCGTAGGCGGTGTGATTCAAGTTCTCCAGGAACGCGCCGGCCGGGAACAGCTCCCGGGCCGGCTCGGTCACCGCGAAGCTCGGGCTGGTCCGAACTCCGACGCGGATCAGCTGGCCCCGGCCCCGGTAGAACAGCTCACGACCGCTCCGGCCCCAGAGCGGCTCCCGGCCGCCGTCCGGGGACACCCGCCAGACCTCGTCGGAGGGTCGGGTCTCCCGAACGTAGATCTGGTCGCTGCCGCCTTCGTCCGAGACATAGGCGACGTACCTCCCGTCCGGCGAGATCATCGGGCTCCGCTCGTTGGCCGGCGTGCGGGTCAGCGGGGTGCGGGTCAGGCTGTCCCCCGCCCGGTCGTAGCGGATCAGGTCGGCGTTGTCCGTGGTCGATCGATCGCCCTCGCGGGTGATGAAGGCGCGCCCGCCCGGCAGGAAGGCGACCTCGATCGGCCGCCATGGGCCCCGGATCAGCTGCTCGGCCGGCGCCGACGCGTCGGCAACTCGCCAGAGCAGCCGATAGGTGCTGTCGGCGAGGCTGTAGTACCCGACCCGACGACCGTCCGGCGACCACTCCGGGTACCCGCTGGCGCGGTCGAAGGTCAGCCGGGTGGTGCTGCCGGTGGGCAGGTCGACCACGTAGACGTCGGAGGCGGGCCCATCGGACAACGTGGCCGCCAGCCGCCGCCCTTCCGGCGACAGCCTGGGGCCGAGCGAGAACGGAGCCGTGAACGGATACGGTACCTGGCGGCCGTCGCGCCCGAGCCGGACCGGCGACATGCCGTGAGGCGACGGCAGGAGATAGATCAGGGTCCCGGTGCCGGAGACGGCGAACAACAAGTCCCTCACGTGCGCCACCCTGACCCCCGCTCGGCCCACCTGGATCGGCTCCCGGAGGAACGCGAGCCGGTGCAGGTCAAATGGTCCGGCCCAGAGCGTTCCGTCGCTGCGCCCGAAGACGACCAGCCCGGCCCGGTATACCGCCTTTGCCCCGCGGACGAGTGGCCGCGTCGTCCCGGTCGAGAAGTCGAGGATCGCTACCGTGGGTTCGCGGCCGGTTACCGCCGGCGGGGTCTCGAGGACGAGTCCCGCGCGGCCCCCGGGAAACACGTCGAGCCAGGCGCGCAGCTCCCTTCCGGACGTCTCGGCCATTCGCTCGACGGGGCCGCCGGCGGCCGCCCTCCGGACCAGGTTCCCCGCCAGGTCGGTGAAATAAACGAAGCCATCGTCCCCCCAGACGATGCCGCCGGCCAGCGCCGAATCACCGATGGTTCGCGGCGCCGCGCCCGACCAGCCCGTGCGCCGCAATTGTCCATCGGCCAGCACCATCATCTCCTTGCCATCCGGCGAGAACGCGAAGCCATCGGCGCGCTCCGATCCGGTGACCGGGAGCGCATCGAAGGCGGCGAAGTCGCGGACGAACACCCGGACCACCCCGTCGGCTCCGACCCCGAGATAACCCAGCCGGCGGCCGTCGGCGGTGATCTGTAGCCCCGCGTACGGACCGCGCGCCAACGGCTGACTGTCGGGCACCGAGACCAGAAACCGCGCCACCGGCGCTCGAGGCTCGGGCCGGAGCCAGCCCCAGGCGGCCAACCCGCCCAGCAGCAGCACCGCGACGACGAGGCTCGCGACCAGGAAGGACCGGCGAGGCGCCGCGCCCGGGGAGAGCCCCAGCGTGCCGCCGACCCTCGCCGTGAACCCGGGATTGGTGAGCGCCTCGGCGAAGGCCTTCGCGGTCTCGAACCGATCGGCCGGGAGCCGCTCGAGCGACCGGGCCACGGCCGCCGCCACGTTGGACGGGACGTTCTTCCGAAGCCGGGTGACCGGCGCCGCGTCCTCGGTCACGATCTTCATGATGATCGCCTGGGCCGAGGAGGCCGTGTGCGGCGGATCACCGGTCAGCATCTCGTAGAGCACCGAGCCCAGCGAGTAGAGGTCGGACCGATTGGTGAGGTCCTTGTCCGCCGTGGCCTGCTCGGGGCTCATGTAGTGAGGGGTGCCCAACGAGAGCCCTGTCTCCGTCATCCGCCCGCCGGCGGCCGCGCTCACCGCCAGCGCGATCCCGAAGTCCATCACCATCGCCCGGCCGTCGTGCAGCAGGATGTTCTCGGGCTTGATGTCCCGGTGGATCACCCCGTGCCGGTGGGCGTAATCCAGGGCGTCGGCCACCTCGACCGTGATTCGAACCGCCTCCTCCACGCCGAGCTGGGTCTCCCGGTTGAGCCGGTCCCGGATCGTCTCGCCCTCGATGTAGGGCATGACGTAATAGAGGAAGCCCCCGGCCTCGCCGCTGTCGAAGAGCGGGAGGATGTGCGGGTGGGAGAGTGCCGCGGTGGTCTTGATCTCCTGCACGAACCGGTCGGCACCGAGCACCGCCGCCAGCTCCGGCTTCAGGACCTTGATCGCGACCTTGCGGTCGTGCTTCAAGTCCTCGGCCAGGTAGACCGTGGCCATCCCGCCCTGCCCCAGCTCGCGCTCGAGGCGGTAGCGGTCGGCGAGGGCCGCGGCGATCCGATCCGTCATCGCCCCCCTCCCTCCGCCAGCTTCGCCCGGACTTCCGAGATCCACCCGTGCACGACCAACAAGTCGGCGGCCTCGCCCTTGAGGACCAGGAGGCTCTTCCCGTCGGGGGCCACGTCGTAGTTGGCATGCGGCGCGGGAGACGTCAGGTAGCCATCGACCATGAAGTCGTGACGGGACACGACCCGGAACGTCGGCGAGGCCGACACCTCGGCGACCCGGAACTTGCCCTCGGCACGGTAGAAGATCCGCCGGCCATCTCGCGACCACACCGGCTCGTTCCCGCCGCGAAGCGAGATCGGTACCTTGGCCCCCGGACCGGTCAGCGGCTGGACCACCACCCGAGGGGCGCCGTCGGCGTCGCTGACCAACGCCACCCACCGGCCGTCGGGAGACACCCGGGCCTGGGACTCGAGCGCAGGGGTGTTCGCGATCGGCGTCGCGCCGCCGCCCCCGATCGGCCGCCTCATGACGTCCGCCTGTCCATTGTCCACCTGGAACACCAGCTGCCGGCCATCCGGCGTGACGACCGCCTCGAAGTAGTCCGCGCTGTCGTTCGCCACGAGGGGCGTGGCGGGCGCGCTCTGATCCGCCGGTTGCCACCAGATGGCCGAGCGACCGCCACGCACCGTCCGGAAGAGAACCTGTTTGCCATCCGGGGACCATTCGGGGCGGTCGTTGACGCTCCCCCCGTTGCTCAAGCGGAGAAGATTTCCCGACGCGACGTCCGCTACCCACACGTCGGTGGAGGTGCCGCTCCCGACGGCCAGGGCGACTTTGGACCCGTCGGGGGAGTAGCGTGGAAACGCGAAGGCGCGGGCATCCGGAGTCGGCAGGAGCGCCGCCTCCCCGGAGGCGTTCGCCAGCACGAGAGTCGCCTCGGCACTCCCGCCCTTGTACGCGAGGGTGCCCGTGGGCGAGAGACTCGCCACGGCGAGGCCCCGGGCGCTGGTTGCCACGCCGCCGCCCACCGGCACCGGGCGCCCGCCGACGGATCCCGACCTCACGTCGAACGGCACCGCGAGGATGGTCCCCGTCTGATCCGCGTAGATGAGCGTGCCGTCCAAGACCCCGAGGGGCGTCGTCCCGGGAAGATCGAGCCGCCGGGCCCGTCCCGTCTCGAGGTCGAGCATCCCGATCCGGGCATCCTCGGCGGCGCCGTGTCCCCAGCTCTCGTACAGCACGTGCTTCCCGTCCGGGAGGGCCACCGGGAAGAACTGGCCCATCTCGCCATGGGCGGTATCCAGGGGTGCGACCGGGCGCGGCTCACAACCGGCGACGGCCACCCGCATGATCCGGCGCGGTCCTAGCGTGGACCCGGCGGCGAAGATCAGCTCGCCGTCGCTGACCCAGCGGAGGGCGTTGAGGCTCCCGAACTCGCCGGCGGCGTGCGGCGCCCCGCCGTCGAGGGAGATCGTCGCCACCCGGCCGGCAACCCAAAAGGCGAGGCGGGTCCCGTCGGGCGAGAAGGCCGGGAGAAAGCCGCCGTCGGTTCCGGGGAGCGCCCGCGCGACCGGCTCGTCCAGCCGGCGCACGTAGATCTGCCGCCGGCCTTGCCGGTCGCCCGCCGGGAAGGCCACGGTCGAGCCGTCGGCCGAGATCGCCAGATCGGGCCCCTGCGGGTCGTCGAGGGCGAGCTGAGACCCCGCCGGCATGGTCACCTTGAAGCGGACCACGGCGTCGGGCCCGGCCGCCCAAGCGGCCGACCGCTCGTGCATGGCCAGCGCCGACGCCCCGGCGGCGAGGAGCGCGAGGACCCACACGACCGGATTCCGGACATTGGCCTTCCATCCACCGCCGGCCACCGCGCCCCGGGCGGCGAGCATCGCCGCGCTCGCCGGGTCGTGCAGCGCCTGCGCGAACGCCTGCGCCGTGGCGAAGCGATCGGCCGGCACCTTCTCCAGCGCCTTGCTCAGCGCCGCTTCGACGTTCGGCGGCACGCTCTTGCGCAGCTCGGTCACCGGCCGGGGCACGTCGGTGACGATCTTCATGATGATCGCCTGGGCCGACCCGCCCGTGTGCGGCGGCTCCCCCGCCAGCATCTCGTAGAGCACGCTCGCCAGCGAGTAGACGTCGCTCCGGGCCGTGATCTGCTTGTCCGCCGTCGCCTGCTCGGGGCTCATGTAGTGCGGCGTGCCTAACGACAGCCCCGTCTCCGTCATCCGCCCGCCCGCCGCGGCGGACACCGCGAGCGCGATCCCGAAGTCCATCACCATCGGGCGCCCGGCGTGCAGCAGGACGTTTTCCGGCTTGATGTCGCGATGGATCACGCCGTGCCGGTGGGCATACTCCAGCGCCTCGGCCACCTCGGTCGTGATCTTCAGTGCCTCCTCGATCCCGAACTGCGCTTCGCGGTTCAGCTTCTCGCGGATGGTCTCGCCCTCGAGGTACGGCATCACGTAGTACAGGTAGCCGCCGGCCTCGCCGGAATCGAAGAGCGGCAGGATGTTCGGATGCGAGAGCGCCGCCGTGGTCTTGATCTCCTGCACGAACCGCTCGGCGCCCAGCACCGCCGCCAGCTCCGGCTTCAGCACCTTGATCGCGACCTTCCGGTCGTGCTTGAGATCCTCGGCCAGATACACGGTCGCCATGCCGCCCGCGCCGAGCTCCCGCTCGATCCGGTAGCGGTCCGGAGAGCCGCGGCGAGCCGACCCGGCGCCGTCATCGGGGCACCTTCTTCCGGAGCTGCGCGATCCAATCGACGATCACCACCACCGGCTGAACCTCGGGCCGCACCACCGGCTCCACCATCAGGAACTCCGACCCGTCGGGGGTGACGTCGTAGCCGACGGTGCGGTCCCGGTTGACCCGGCCGGCATCCCGCAAGGCGAAGAGGCGCATCGGAGTGCCCGGGTCGCCGGTGGCCGGCTGGAAGGAGACGGCGTACACCGCGTCGCCGTCGCGGTAGACGAGCTCCCTGCCCCCCTTGGTCCAGCGGGGCTGGGTGCCCCCGGTCGCCGAGACCTGCCGGCGGCCGCCGCCGCTCATCAGGCGAACGAAGACCTGCGGCCGGTCCGAGACGACCTCCTCGTACGCCAGCCACCGGCCGTCGGGCGAAAAGGCCTGGTTGGCGCGGTCCCGCCCGTCATCGTCGACCACCGGGGGCCGGCTCCCGTCGATCGGGGCCACCCCGGTCACCTGGCGGTTCCCGTAGCCCGTATAGGCCACCAGCTTGCCGTCGGCCGAAACCGCGCTCGGGAGCTTGTCGATCGGGGTCATCAGGACCGTGTCCACGGTCCCGCCGTCGATCGAGATTCGCCCCACATCGTACACCGGTGTCTCGAGGGAGTAGGCCAGAGAACGGCTGTCGGGCATCCAGTTCGGGTCGAACGACGCCCCCGCCGAGTGGGTCAGCTGGGTGAGCACCCGGCGGGTCCGATCGAAGAGCCAGATTTGGTGTGACGGGTCCAGTCCCGTGACGGCCAGCCACCGGCCGTCGGGCGAGATCCGGGGCTCCGCCCACTGTCCGGGCCGGGGAAGCGCCGGCCGCGCGTTGCCCTGCCGGTCCACCCAGACGACCTGCCGCTCCTGGTTCCAGGCCGACGCCTTGAGGTACACCAGCGTGCCGTTGTCGGACACCGAGTATCCGGCGCTGCCTTCGGTCAGATCCCAGGCAACGTCCTCCACCACCGGCACGGCCGGCGCGAGCACCTTGAGCCGGCCGGGATCGAAGGGCGCCGCGAAGATGGCGCCGTCCCGAACGTAGAGCAGGTAGCCGTCGAGGTAACGAGGGAGGATCGCGCCATCGACCAGCACCGTCTTCCGGCCGGTGGCGTACTCGACCGCTTCGATCCGCGAGCGGGCGAGCGGCGTGGCGTAGCTGTTGTAGATCGCCGCCTTGCCACCCGGAAGCTCGACCGGGGCGAAGTGCGCGAACTCCCGCCGGGTCGAGTCGAGCCGGGTGAGCTGCTCCGGCTCGCCGCCCGACTCCCGCACCCGCCAGAGTCCGGCGTTGGACGCCGAGAAGGCGATCCAGCCGTTGGCCCCCCAGAACGCTCCCGTCGGCCTGAGCGAGTCGACCAGCTCCACCGGCGGGCCGCCGGCCACCGGGACCTTGTACAGCTTGGAGTCGGCGTCGTAGACCACCCACCGGCCGTCGGGAGAGAAGCTGGCTTCCGACGCCCGCGCCGCGCCCGGGATCCACGCGACGCCCGGCGAGGCCAGGTCCCTGACCAGGAGACCCTCGACCCCGTTCGAGTCCGGCGCCGGAATCAGGATCTGCCGGCCGTCTGGCGAGATCGCGATGCCGATCCGCTGGGATTGATTCAGGCTGGGCCGAAAGGTGAACGCGATCGGCCCGTCCGCCGGGCCGCCCGGCGCCCGGCGGGCCAGGGTCCAGAGCAGGACGGCGACGGCCACCGCCGCCACGACGCCGGCCCCGAGCGCAAGCCGCCGCCACCGGGTGACGGATCCCGCTGCCGTCCCGGCACCGGCACTGAGCGGCAGCGCCCCGGGGCCGCCCGTGAGCGCCGCCCCGAATTCGCTCGCCGACGCGAAGCGGTCCGCCGGCAGCTTCTGGAGCGCCCGGCTCACGGCCGCCACGACGTTCGGCGGGGTCGCCTTCCGGAGATCGCTGACCGGCCGGGCCTCGTCGGTCACGATCTTCATGATGATCTGCTGCGCCGAGTTGCCCAGATGGGGCGGCTCGCCGGCCAGCATCTCGTAGAGCACGCTGGCCAGGGAGTAGACGTCCGAGCGCGCCGTGATCTGCTTGTCGGCCGTGGCCTGCTCGGGGCTCATGTAATGCGGCGTGCCTAACGAGAGCCCCGTCTCCGTCATCCGCCCCCCGGCCGCGGCACTCACCGCCAGCGCGATCCCGAAGTCCATCACCATCGCCCGCCCGTCGTGCAGCAGGATGTTCTCCGGCTTGATGTCCCGGTGGATCACCCCATGCCGGTGGGCGTAGTCCAAGGCGTCGGCCACCTCGACCGTGATCCGGACCGCCTCGTCCACGCCGAGCTGGGTCTCCCGGTTGAGGCGGTCCCGAATGGTCTCGCCCTCGATGTAGGGCATCACGTAGTAGAGGAACCCGCCGGCCTCGCCGCTGTCGAACAGGGGCAGGATGTGCGGATGGGAGAGGGCCGCGGTGGTCTTGATCTCCTGCACGAACCGCTCGGCGCCCAGCACCGCGGCCAGCTCGGGCTTGAGGACCTTGATGGCGACCTTGCGGTCGTGCTTCAGGTCCTCCGCGAGATACACCGTGGCCATCCCGCCCGCCCCGAGCTCCCGCTCGATCCGGTAGCGATCGGCGAGCGCGGACGTGAGTCGGGATGAGGCGTCCGTCACCGCGACGCCCGACCCGGGCCTTGAATGGTGAGGCTTCCCGTCATCGGTACCCTGGTGGCCGGCTTGGTCGATCAAGCCGGCTGGACCGACCCCGGTCGGGTGCGGTCAGGGAGCAGTTCAAAAGCTGTCGTTACGGGTGCTGCCAGGCTGCTGGCCTGCGGTCAGCCAAATATAGTCCCGCAATCGAGTTACGCGACACTTCGGCGGGGTATCGACGAAAATTCCTGAAGCAGCCCTCGACCGGCAGCCCGCTCGGCACCCGCCCGGGAATCAGCCGATCGAGGTGCGTCGCGGCCGGGTCGGTCAGCGCCTCCATGAAGGTGGTCAGCTGGTCCACGACGTCGCTCGTCAGCACCAGCCCGTCGAGCCGCCGGTCCATGGTCGAGACTACGGCGTCGGCGTTGGCCACCAGCGTTCCCCGGAGCAGCGGCTCGATCGTGCCGACGTCGAACTGGCGCAGCTTGGCCTCCGCCTCGGAGTAGTGCGCGACGAACTCGCGGAGCGACGGAAACGCCCCGTCGTGGCCGTAGGGGCCGGTGAGCACGACGTTCCGAAGCGGGGTGGTCCGGAAGCGATAGCGATCGGCGGCGTCGCCGGTCACCCGCTCCCGGCCGAAGTCGTCGGTGCCGCCGACCCCATCGCCCTCGCCCGGGCCGACCTGCGCCACGGCCACGTTGTGGAACCGGTGGTCGGTGAACGCCGGCCCGCGGTGACAGCTGCCGCAGCTGGTCGACAGGAAGGCCTCGGCGCCCGCCAGCTCCGCGTCGTTCGGGGGCGGTGACCGATTCCGGTCCGCAGGCCGCCAGAACCAGCAGCCCCAATGCCAGCCATCGTGGTGTCGTCGTCATGATCTCTCCCCTGGAAGACCGGGCGCCGCGCGAATGCGGGCTCGTCAAAGGGGAGAGCGGATTTGCGCGGGAACCCGACACGGGGGAGTGCGAGACGGGGAAGCGGCCGCCGCCTTAGGGTTGGGCGTGGCGGATCGGCGGCGCCGACTGGAGTGGAGCCGCTGGGCCGATCACTTCAGCCAGTCGCGAACGATCCGCAGGTAGCCGGCCGTCGTCGGCGCGACGGTCCTGAGATAGAGGACGCTTCCGTCCGGCATGCTGGTGTTGGAGGGGCCCACCGTATTGAGAAACTTGTCGTCGCAGAAGGCGAGCACCGGAGCCGAGAGCGGCGGCGCGGCGGCCGGGTTCGGCCGGAGCCGGTACCAGCACGACCCCTTCCGGTAGACGAGGCTGGCATCCGGCAGCCAGACCGGCTCCGTTCCGACGTCCGCCGAGACCCGGTACTGGCGGTCCATCGCGGGGTACGGCGTCACGAAGAGCTGGGCGATCCCCCGCTCCGTCCCGCCGTACGCGAGCCAGCGCCCGTCCGGCGAGACCACCGGAAAGTACTGGCTGTTGGGCAGCTTCACCGTGTCGGCCCGGACGACCCGGTCGCCGTCGAGGCTCACGACGGCGATGTCGGGATCGTCCACGGTGTTGGCCACCAGGGTGCGCCGGGCCAGGAACGCGGCGGGGAAGACCGCCACGCCGGTGAGCCGCGACGGACGGCCGCCATCGGGCGGCAGCAGAGCCGTCGCCATCTCGCTGCCCGCCGTGTCACGGACCGCGTACGCCAGGGTTCCGTCGGGAGCCCAGATCGGGTGCGAGAGAAGGAACGCGACCGCCACCCGATCGCCCCGACCGGTCTCGGCGTCGAAGATCCAGAGCTCGTCGCCGCCGACGCCCCGCGCGGTGGCCGCGATCCGGCGGCCGTCGGCGGAGACGGTGAAGTGATGGTACTCCCCGGCGGGGATCGGAAGCGCCCGGGCGGCGCCCCCCGGCGGCCTCGCCACGAACTGCCCGATCGCCCCGTTCGAACCGGGGACGTAGACGAGGTCACCGGCGCGGGTGACGCCGAGGTGCCCCGCGATGGCAAAGAACGAGCGCCGGAGCCCGCGCCGGACGACGGACCGTGGACCGAGAGCGCGGGTGGCCCGGTCGTACCGCGCGGCCTCGAGGTTACCGTCGGCATCGACGAAGACGAGCCGATCCCCGACGATGAAGGACTCGTGACTCAGCACGGGCCGGGTGCTGTCGCCCAGGATGGTGCCCGCCATCGGCGACATCGGCAGCGAGCCGTCCGCCGTCGGCGTCACCACCCGAACCCACTGCGTCCCCCCCGAGGGGTGACACAGGAAGTCGTTGGTGTCCGGGATCCGCTGGGGGAAGGCACAAGGACCGCCGCTGCGGCTCTTCTCCCCGTCGCTCATCCGAACCCACTCGGTGCGGTTCCCCTGATCCGCCGCCGCCAGCAGCTCGTCCGGACCGGTCCAGGTGGAGCCCCACGGATCGACCACCTCCGCGACGTCGGCCGCCGGCGCGCTGCCGTCGGTCGCCACCTTCTTGAGCACCCGCCCCGCCATGAAGCTGACCCAGTGGCCGTCAGGCGAGATCGCTGGGACGTTGGCGCCCCGGGTTCCGGGCAGCGGCCGGGCCACGGGCCCCACCAGGCTCCGGTACCAGAGCTCGGTGAAGGCGCCCCGGCGGGCGACGTAGACGGCGAAATCCCCGTCGGGCGACACCACCAGGCCGGGTAGCTCCATGCCCCACGGCGTGTCGTCCACGAACGCGAACTGGGCCGTATCCGGGAGGCCCACGTCGACGACGTTCGGCCGGGGGGCCGTGCGGCGGCCGATCAGGAAGGCGGCTCCGGCGAGCGCCAACGCCCCGATCGCCAGACCGATCCGGAGCCCCCGCGACGCCGGCGCCCGGGCGCCGCCCGCCGTGGCGCCGGCCTCGGTCCCGGCGCCGTCGCGGAAGGCCGGGTCGCTCAGGGCGCGGGCGAACTCGCTCGCGGTGGCGAACCGATCGGCGGGCAGCTTCTCGAGCGCTTTGGCCAGCGCCGCCGCGACGTTCGGCGGCACCGTCCTCCGGAACCGGGTCACCGGCGGCACCGGCTCGGCCACGATCTTCATGATGATCTGCTGGGCCGAGCCGCCGAGGTGCGGCGGCTGGCCGGCGAGCATTTCGTAGAGCACGCTGGCCAGCGAGTAGACGTCGCTCCGGGCGGTGATCTCCTTCTCGGCGGTGGCCTGCTCCGGCGACATGTAGTGCGGCGTGCCTAACGAGAGTCCGGTCTCCGTCATCCGCCCGCCGGCGGCCGCCGAGACCGCGAGCGCGATCCCGAAGTCGGCCACCATCGGGCGGCCGTTCTGGAGCAGGATGTTCTCCGGCTTGATGTCCCGGTGGATCACCCCGTGCTCGTGGGCATGCTGGAGGGCGTCGGCCACGTCGGTGGTGATTCGCACCGCCTCGTCGACGCCGAGCTGGGCCTCCCGGTTGAGCCGGTCGCGGATCGTCTCGCCCTCGACGTAGGGCATGACGTAGTAGAGAAACCCGACGGCTTCACCGGAGTCGAAGAGCGGCAGGATGTGGGGATGGGACAGGGCCGCGGTGGTCTTGATCTCCTGCACGAACCGCTCGGCGCCGAGCACCGCCGCCAGCTCGGGCTTCAGCACCTTGATGGCGACCTTGCGGTCGTGCTTCAGGTCCGCGGCCAGATAGACCGTCGCCATCCCGCCCTGGCCGAGCTCGCGCTCGATCCGGTAGCGGTCGGCGAGGGCCCGAGCCAGGCGATCGGACGGCGTTGCCGTCATGGGGTGCCTCCGAGCAGATGACGCCATCCGACGACGAGCCAGAACGAGCGGACCTCCGGCACCAGGACGAAGCGAAACCGCCGGCCGTCGGGCGCGACGTCGAACGAAGCGACCGTCCACCCCCCGAGCGCGTCGCCGGGAGTCACGACCGTGGGCGCCCCCGCCGTCACGCTGCTTCCGGCCGCCTGCACCGGCACGGCCGTGACCGCGTCGTGCCCGTCGAGGTAGAACAGCTCCGAGCCGTTCGCGCGCCAGCGCGGCATCCGGGCGCCGCCGGACGAGATCCGAATCGGGCTGCCGGGGCTGGGATACGGCCGAAGAAAGACATCGGTCTGGCCCGGCGTCGTGACTTGGTACGCGATCCACCCGCCGGCCGGATCGTAGCGCAGATCGGAGATCGAGCCCGGGGCCAGAAAGAGACGACGCGCCGTATCGGCAACCAGGTCGTACTCCCAGGCTTCGGTCAGCAGGGACGGCGAGCTGCCGCGGGCAAAGACCACCCACCGTCCGTCCGGCGAGAGATCGTCGAAGGGTCCATAGCAGCAGCCGGGCCACTGGTCGAACGGGAATCGCGAAACGGTCCGGACGGCCCCGCTCGCCAGGGACGCGATCCGAAGGGACCGGGCCGTGGGCCGCGTCTCGTACACGACCGCCGTGTCGCGCGGCGACCACAACGGCGTCGAGACGATTTCCCGGCCCGTTGCCGGTGTTTCGGCAAGGTGGACCCAGCGACCGCTGGCCAGGCTCATCGCCTGAAGGTCCCACCCGCCCAAGGCCACCCGGGTGCCGTCGTGCGAAAGCCGGAGCCAGTCCCACACGGTCTCGGCCAGGGCCGTCGTCTGGAGCGACGTCGTCGTCCCACGCTCGATCGTGCCCATGACACGGCCCGGGCTGACGATCGCCGAGTCCGCTGCCGGCCCCGTGGCGGGCGAGGCGACCAGCACACCGTTCGCCGAAACGGACACGCCGGTGTACGCCCCGGGATACGCGATCCGGGGCAAGATCCGAACCGGGTCTCCTACCATCCGGCCCCGTCCAAGGTCGACCCGTTGCGCCAAGAGCCCGTCCGCGCCGGGCCACATCAGGTAGTCGGGCGGGGCCAGCACCGCCTTCGCGATGTACAGATCCCGGAGCAGCACAAGGCGGTCCCGTCCCAGCTCCCCCAGCCAGGCTTTCGACCCACCGGTAACGAGATAGTGCCGCCCGTCGGGAAAGAACGTCGGCCGGCGACCCTCGGCCTCCGGTCCGGCCCGGGCCTCGTCGGGGACCGGCATCACCTCGCAGGGCCCCCCGGCACCCGACGTCCGGAGCATCCCCTCGGAGCCCGAGAAGAGGATCGTGCCGTCGATCCCCCAGGTTCCACCCTGCGTCGCGCCCGCCCGGCACCGCGACCGGACCGTCCCGGACGCCAGCTCCACCGTCTTGAGCGAATCGTCGGCGAAGAAGCCGAGCGACTTGCCGTCCGGGGACCAGAAGGGGAACGCCGCCCCGCGCGTTCCCGGCAGGAGCCGGACCTCGATCGCGTCGAGCGCGCGGACCGCGAGCCCGGTGTTGTCGTTCCGGTCGACGGCGAAGACCACCTGTCCGCCGTCCGGCGAGACACTGAAGCTGTTGGATCCCCCGCCGCGCACCCGAAGCCCGGAGACGTCCAGGCTCGCGAAGAGCGGCTCCACGGGCCCGGCCCGGGAAGGGCCCGTCCGGAGGAGGGCCACGACCGCGACGCCGAGCGAGCCGGCGGCCACGAGCCACGGGAGCGCGCGCCGAGCGACCTCTCTCCCGCCCGCGCGGCCGACACCCGGTCCACCATGGACCGCGGCCCGAAAGACCGGGTCGCCGAGCGCCCGGGCGAACTCGGCCGCCGTCGGGAACCGGTCCGCCGGAAGCTTCTCGAGCGCCTTCCCCAGCGCCGCCGCGACGTTCGCCGGCACCGACTTCCGGAGCGTCGTGACCTCCGCCACCGGCTCGGCGATGATCTTCATGATGATCTGCTGCGCCGAGCTTCCCGTGTGCGGCGGGTTCCCGGTCAGCATCTCGTAGAGCACGCTCGCCAGCGAATAGACGTCGCTCCGGGCCGTGATGTCCTTGTCTGCGGTCGCCTGCTCCGGGCTCATGTAGTGGGGCGTGCCTAACGAGAGGCCCGTCTCGGTCATCCGCCCGCCGGCCGCGGCACTGACGGCCAAGGCGATCCCGAAATCCATCACCATCGCCCGCCCGTCGTGAAGCAGGATGTTCTCGGGCTTGATGTCCCGGTGGATCACCCCGTGGCGGTGGGCGTAGTCCAGCGCGTCCGCCACCTCCACGGTGATCCGGACGGCCTCCTCCACCCCGAGCTGCGTCTCCCGGTTCAGCCGGTCTCGGATGGTCTCGCCCTCGATGTAGGGCATGACGTAGTAGAGAAACCCGGCGGCCTCGCCGGAATCGAAGAGCGGCAGGATGTGGGGATGGGACAGCGCCGCCGTGGTCTTGATCTCCTGCACGAACCGCTCGGCGCCCAGCACCGCCGCCAGCTCGGGCTTCAGCACCTTGATCGCGACCTTGCGGTCGTGCTTGAGGTCTTCCGCGAGAAAGACGGTGGCCATCCCGCCAGCCCCCAGCTCGCGCTCGATCCGGTAGCGGTCGCTCAGGGCGGCCGAGAGGCGCTCGGCGTTCGACGTCACGCGTCGCTCCTCATTGGGCGGCCTGCTCCGACCGCCCGCCGTCCGGCAGCGTGAACCGGGCCACGTCGAGATTGAGCTTCCGAATGACCGCCGCGAACCGGGGGTCCGACCGGATCGGATCGAAGGCGTGGTTCACCATGTTGACGGAAAGCACCAGCTGGGGTTCCCGGGTCACGGCGTCTTCGAGCGCCCGCAGGGCTCCTGACCAGTCTTTGAGCCCGAGCCTCGCGAAGATCAGGCCGGTCGCCCGACCTTGCGTATCCGCCGGCAGGGCCTCGAGGCTCTGCAGGATGGCCGCGGCCTCCCCGCGGGCGCCACCGCGGGTGAGCGACCAGGCCGCGACGCCCCGACGCATCGGAAGGTGGCTGAGAGACAGATTGACCCGGGCCTGGGCGGCCACTTCGTCCGGGCTCCCGACCAAGTCGAGCACCCATTGGTCGAGGGAGTTGCTGGTGATGTTCTCGGGGTCGAGTGCCAGCGCCTGTCGCATCGTCGCCCGGGCCTCCTCGGCCCGCCCGAGCAGGGCCAGCGCCCACCCCTTGTACGCGAGCTGAATCGAGTAGAGCGGATCGAGCCGGGTGCCCTCCTCCAGCACGTCGAGCGCGTCCCGGATCCGCCCGGTCTCCAGGAGCAGGTCGGCCAGGCGAAAGTGCCCGTCCTCCACTTGGCGGTCGAGGGCCAGCGCCCGGCGCAGCTCGCGCTCCCCGTCGGCCCATTCCGTCGCCCGCATCTTCGCGAAACCCAGCGCCACGTGGCCGGACGCCATCGAGTCGTCGAGGGCGACGGCCCGCGTGGCCGCGGCCAGCGCGGGCGCCTGGACGTCATCGGGCCGAACCGGCACGTAGTACGGCTGCACCAGCAGCACCGACGCGAGCAGCGCGTACGCCGCGGCGTACCCGGGTCCCGGGCGATCGCCTCGCGCAGATACCGTTCGGCGTCCACGACCCCCCGATTCCGCCCACGATACGCCTGGAGCCCTCTGAGATAGAGATCGTAGGCGGCCAGGTTCGTGGTGCCGCCGCGCGCCTTGCCCGGCTCGGCCGCGCCGCTCGCCAGCCGGACCTGGAGGGCGCCGACGATGGCCCGGGTGATCTCGTCCTGGACCGTGAAGACGTCCTCGAGCGGCCGCTCGTAGGTGTCGCTCCACATCACCCGGCCGTCGGTGGTGCTGGTCAGCTCCGCCGTGACCCGGATCCGGTTGCCGGCCCGCCGCACGGAGCCGTCGAGCACCGCGCCCACGTTGAGGGCGGTACCGATGTCTACGGCGGCGGCGCCCCGCTCCTTGACCCGGGCCGCCGAGGCGTGGCCCGCCAGCCGGAGCCCCGGAATTCGGGTCAGCGCGCTGCTCAGCTCGTCGGCGATGCCGGCGGCGAAGTAGGCGTTGGCCGTGTCCCCGCCGACCGAGGTGAACGGCAGCACGGCGAGCGAGCGCTCCGCCGATGCACCGGACGCGGTACCATTGGGCGCCCGGCGGGTCAGGACCACGTATCCGATTGCCGCCACCAGAATCACCACGGCGCCAAGGCCAGCCAGCCACCGGCCCGGGCGACCGCGGGGCGTCTCGCGGGTGCCCGCCAAGAGCGCCTCGGCAAAGGCACCACAGCTCGCGAAGCGATCGGCCGGCGGCTTGGCCAGCGCCCGCTGCACGGCGGCCTCCACCCCAGCCGGCACCGCCGGTCGCACCGCGCGGATGCTCCGCGGCGTCTCCGTCATCACCCGGGCGATGATCGCCTGGGTGTTGGCGCCCGTGTGCGGGGGCTCGCCCGCGAGCATCTCGTAGGTCACCGCCCCGAGCGCGAACTGATCGGAGCGGGCGTCCACGGCGTCGGTCCCCGATGCCTGCTCCGGACTCATGTAGCTCGGCGTGCCCAGCGAGAGGCCTGTCTCGGTGATCCGGTCGCCGCCCGCTTGCGCCACGGCCAGCGCGATCCCGAAATCGGCGATCACCGGCTGGCCGCCCTGGAGCAGGATGTTCTCCGGCTTGAGATCGCGATGGATCACCCCCCGGGCGTGGGCGAAGTCGAGCGCCGAGGCGAGCAGTCCGACGAGACGGATCGCCTCCTCCACCGGAAGTTGGCGCTCGCCCTCGAGACGGCTTCGGAGGGTCGCGCCCTCGAGGTACGGCATCACGTAGAAGAGGAGACCGTCGGCCTGGCCCGAGTCGAACAGCGGCAGCAGGTTGGGATGCTGGAGCGTGGCCATCACCCGGATCTCCGCCAGGAACCGCTCGGCGCCCAGGGCCACGGCCAGCTCCGGCTTGAGCACCTTGACCGCCACGTCCCGATCGTGCTTGAGGTCGCGGGCCAGGTAGACGGTGGCCATGCCGCCCTGGCCGAGCTCGCGCTCGATCCGGTAGCGGTCGCGGAGGGCGGCCGAGACGCGCTCGAGACTCGAGGTCATGGTGCGCGCCTCATCGGGCGGCCGCTTCCGATCGCCCGCCATCCGGCAAGGTGAACCGGGTGACGTCGAGATTGAGCTTCTGAATGACCGCCGCGAACCGCGGGTTGGAACGGATTGGATCGTACGCCGGGTTCACCATCAGCACCGCCGTGAGCATCTGGGGCTCCCGGATCGCGGCGTCCTCGAGGGCGTTCAGGGCCCCCGGCCAGTCCTCCAGCCCGAGCCGGGCAAAGACCAGACCTGACGCCCGGCCGGGCGTCGCGGCCGGCAAGCGCTCCAGACGACGCAGGATTGCGGTGGCTTCCGCCCGCGCCCCGCCGCGGGCCAACGACCAGGCCGCAATACCCTGGCGCATCGGAAGGAGGTTGATCGACAGTGCGGCCCGGGCCTCGGCCGCCGCTTCGTCCGGCGCCCCGACCAGGTCGAGGACCCATTGGCTGATGAAATGGGGAACGACGCTCTCGGGGTCGATGGCCAGGGCCTGCCGCATCGTGGCCTGCGCCTCCTCGGCCCGACCGAGCAACGCGAGGGCCCAACCCTGATACGAAAGCTGAATCGTGTAGAGCGGATCGAGCCGGGCGCCCTCTTCGAGCTCCCGGAGGGCGTCGCGGATGCGCCCGGTCTGTAGATAGAGGTCGCCCAGGCGATAATGCCCGTCCTCCACCTGTGGATCGAGCGCGAGGGCACGACGGAATTCGCGCTCGGCGTCGGCCCATTCGGTCGCCCGAATATGGGCGAACCCGAGTGCGACGTGGCCGGATGCCATCGAGTCATCGAGGGCGACGGCCCGCATGGCCGCCGCCCTCGCCGGCTCTTGCACCGCATCGGGGCGCACGGCGACGTAGAACGGCTGTACCAGCAGCACCGAGGCGAGCAGTGCGTGGGCGGCGGCGTACCCCGGGTCCCGGGCGATCGCTTGGCGGAGGTACCGCTCCGCTTCGAGCACCCCATGATTCCGCCCACGATATGCCTGGAGCCCCCTGAGGTAGAGATCGTAAGCCGCCAGGTTGGTGGTGCCGCCCCGCGCCTTGCCTGGATCGGCCGCACCGCTCGCCAGACGGACCTGGAGGGCGCCGACGATCGCCCGGGTGATCTCGTCCTGCACGGCGAAGACGTCCTCCAGCGGCCGCTCGTAGGTGTCGCTCCACATCACCCGGCCGTCCGTAGTGCTGGTCAGCTCCGCGGTGACCCGGATCCGGTTCCCGGCCCGCCGGACGGAGCCGTCGAGCACCGCACCCACGTGGAGGGCGGTCGCCGATGTCCACCGCGGCGTCGCCCCGCTCTTTGACCCGGGCCGCCGAGGCGTGGCCCGCCAGGCGGAGCCCCGGAATCCGGGTCAGCGCGCTGCTCAGCTCGTCGGCGATACCGGCGGCGAAGTAGGCGTTGGCCGTGTCGCCCCCGACCGAGGTGAACGGCAGCACCGCGAGGGAGCGCTCCGCCGCCCCGGCGTCGCCGGGTCTCGTGCGGGTTAGGATGACATACCCGGCCACCGCCACCAGGACCACGACCGCACCGATGGCGGCCAGCCACCGCCCCGGGCGGGCCCGGGCGGTCTCCCGAGTGCCGGCCGAGAGCGCCGCGGCAAAGGCGCCGCAGCTGGCGAACCGATCGGCCGGCGGCTTGGCCAGCGCCCGCTGCACGGCGGCCTCCACCCCAGCAGGCACTGCCGGCCGCACGGCCCGGATGCTCCGCGGCGTCTCCGTCATCACCCGGGCGATGATGGTCTGGGTGTTGGCGCCGGTGTGCGGCGGCTCCCCCACCAGCATCTCGTAGGTGACCGCTCCGAGCGCGAACTGATCGGAGCGGGCGTCCACGGTCTCGGTCCCCGATGCCTGCTCCGGGCTCATGTAGCTCGGCGTGCCCAGCGAGAGGCCCGTCTCGGTGATCCGGTCGCCGCCCGCCTGGGCCACCGCGAGCGCGATCCCGAAGTCGGCGATCACCGGCTGCCCGGCCTGGAGCAGAATGTTCTCCGGCTTGAGATCGCGATGGATGACGCCCCGGGCGTGGGCGAAATCGAGCGCGCCGGCCAGGAGCCCCGCGAGACGGATCGCCTCCTCCACCGGCAGCTGCCGCTCCGCCTGAAGGCGGGTCCGCAGAGTCTCGCCCTCGAGATACGGCATGACGTAGAAGAGAAGCCCGTCGGCCTCGCCCGAATCGAACAGCGGCAGCAGGTGGGGGTGTTGGAGCGTGGCCATCACCCGGATCTCCGCCAGGAACCGCTCGGCGCCCAGGGCCACGGCCAGCTCCGGCTTGAGCACCTTGACCGCCACGTCCCGGTCGTGCTTGAGGTCGCGGGCCAGGTAGACGGTGGCCATGCCGCCGGCCCCGAGCTCGCGCACGATCCGGTACCGGTCGGCCAGGGCCGCCGAGAGGCGCTCGAGGATCGGCGTCATGGCACCCACCCCTGGGCCGTCATTTCGCTTCCGTCCTGGCGCGTAGCTCGTCGAACCAGTTCTCGACGTAGATCAGCTCCCGCTTCGACGCTTGACTCCGGTCCTGGATCATCAGGAATCGCTGGCCGTCGGGAGACACGTCGTACTGCTGGCGGTTCATGGCCCCGAGCACGCCGACCAGCGGGAACAGAGGCCGTGGCAGGCTGGGCGACAGGTCGGGCCCGGGCGGCACGTCCACGACCATCATGGCGCCGCCGCTCTTGAAGAAGAGCTCCCGCCCGCTGGCCGACCACCGCGGCTCCTGGCCCCCGCCCTGCGACACGAGCCGCTTGGCTTTCAGGTCCGGGAACGACGCCACGTAGATCTCCTCGCGGCCGGACTCGGTGGCCATGTACGCGACCCACCGGTCGTCCGGCGAGAGGACCGGCTGGCGGTTGAATCCGTGTCCGACGGCGACGTCGAATCGGGTCGTGTCGCCCCGCAACCGGCGGGCATGGATGTCCGACCGCGACCCGCTCCCGTTGTCGGTGCGGTCGAGCAGCCACCGCCCGTCCCGGCTCAACTCCACCTCCCAGGTGCCGAGATCCTGGTGGAGGAGCGGCGCGGCGGGCGCTCCGCCGTCCGCGGGGACTTGGAAGGCGTCCCAGTCGTTCGCCCCTTCGCCCACGGCGCCGACGAACGCGATCGTGCGTCCGTCCCCGCTCCACGACGGCCGCCAGCTGAGGTCACCGCGGAGGGTGAGCTTCTGCCGGCTGCCATTCGGCCGGCGGACCCAGAGCTGGGTGCTCTTCGGGTCGGTCACGCTCACGGCGATCGTCTGGCCGTCGGGCGAGAGCGCCGGATACTGGAAGTCCGCCCGCCAGGTCGTGTCCACCGGCGTGACCCTCCCGTCCCGCCCCACCCAGACCAGCTCGGCATTTCGCCTCCCGCCGACGCCCGTCGAGTAGAGCGCGGTACCGTTCCGAGACAGCGCGAACTCGGTCGGACTGACGTCCTCGATGACGGAGACCGCGCCGCCGGTGACCCGGAGGCCGTCCAGGTCGAAGGGTACCGCGTACAGCCCGCCGGTGGGGAGCGTGTAGAGCAAGTGTCCGGTCGGGGCATACCACGCGCCGACCGCGCCCGGGACCAGCACCCGGACGCTGTCCGTCCGCAAGTCCAACACGGCGACGGACGGCTCGGCCAGACAGTTGCCGGGGCAGAGCGTCAACAACACGCCGCGGCTGCCGGGCAACGGCGACAGCATCGAGATCAGCTGCTCGCCGAACGCGGAGAACGGGGCGGCGACCCGCTCCCGTCCGCCGTCCGCGTCCACCCGGCTCAAGCCCGACGCGGTGTCGACGTAAACGATGGTGTTGTCGTCCAGCCAGGCCGCATACTGATAGACGTAGCTCGCGTCGCCCACGACGTCGACCGCGCCGCCCCCGGCGAGCTCCTGCTTCCGGATGTGTCCGTCGGTGGTCACGAAGCCGATCCACCGGCCGTCGGGGGAGAAGAAGGGCGACTCGGCCCCTTCCGTCCCCGGGACGGGCTCGCTCGCGCCCGCGTCGCGCCGCTTCCGCCGGAGCTCGACCCCGTCTCCGACGGAATCCGCGAAGACGATGCTCGATCCGTCCGGCGCGATGGCCGCCTGGCGTCCGATCTGCCGCTGGCCGCTGGAGACGATGTTCGCGAAGCGCGCCTTCCAGAGGACGATGGGAACCCGCAACAGCCCCGCCTTGGACACCGGCCGGAGCCACCCCCACGCCGCCAGCGCGAGCGCGGCCACCGCGACCGCCGCCATCAGGCCGACGAGCCGCCGCGACCCGGCGGCGGGAGCCCGGGCACCCGAGCGGCCCGCCGCCGTGAACCCGGGGTTCCGGAGCGCGTCCCGGAACAGGGCGGCGCTCTCGAACCGGTCGGCCGGGAGCTTCTCGAGCGCCTGGTCCGTCGCCGCCGCGACGTTAGGCGGAACCGACCGCCGGACCGAGGCGACCGGAGCGGCCTCCTCGGTCACGATCTTCATGATGATCTGCTGGGCCGAGGCGCCGGTGTGGGGCGGGTCGCCGGTGAGCATCTCGTAGAGCACGCTGGCCAGCGAGTAGACGTCGCTCCGGGCCCCGATCTCCCGGTCGGCGGTGGCCTGCTCGGGACTCATGTAGTGGGGCGTGCCTAACGAGAGGCCCGTCTCGGTCATCCGGCCGCCGGCGGCGGCGCTCACCGCCAGCGCGATCCCGAAGTCCGCCACCATGGGCCGGCCGTTCTGGAGCAGGATGTTCTCGGGCTTGATGTCGCGATGGATCACCCCGCGCTCGTGGGCGTGCTGGAGCGCGTCGGCCACCTCGGCCGTGATCTGCACCGCCGCCTCCACGCCGAGCTGCCGTTCCCGGTCGAGGCGGGCCCGGAGCGTCTCGCCGTCGACGAACGGCATCACGTAGAAGAGAAAGCCGTCCGCCTCGCCCGAATCGAACAGCGGAAGAATGTGCGGGTGCTGCAAGGCCGCCGTGGTCTTGATCTCGGCGACGAACCGCTCGGCGCCGAGCACGGCGGCCAGCTCCGGCTTCAGGACCTTGATGGCGACCTGGCGGTCGTGCTTCAGGTCGTGGGCCAAGTAGACGGTGGCCATGCCGCCGGCCCCGAGCTCGCGCTCGATCCGGTACCGGCCCGCCAGCGCGGCCGAGAGGCGCTCCAGCGGGGCGGCCATCCTAGCGGTCCGCCGCCGTGCCAAGTGCCTGCTGCACCAGCACCGCGTGGTTGGCGGCGGCGGACACCCGGAGCACGAAGCGCTGGCCGTCGGGCGTGACGTCGTACGGGGTCCCCCGATCGTAGAACATCGTCCGGGCGTAGCCGGGCGCCCGGAACAGGATCCGGGGCCGATGCCCCGGTCAGGTCGCCGCCGGCGGGCAGCTCCATGACCATGAGACGCCCGTCGGCCGTCTCGAAGAAGAGCTCCCGGCCATCGCCGCGCCATCGCGGCGACCGTCCGCCGCCGGCGGAGAGCCGCACCGCCTCGGCCGCTCGCCATGAACGGGCGAACGTAGACCTCGGGGGTGCCCGACTCGGCCGAGGTATAGGCGATCCAGCGGCCGTCGGGCGAGACCGACGCGTCGGACTTGAGCCCGACGAAGTCGAAGAGCGGGATCACCCGCTTCTCCGACAGGTCGTAGGCGGCGAGCGTCCGCCGGTCCGACCCGAGGCCCCGGGGCCGACTCCGCCTCCCTCCCGGCGAGCTCCACGACGAGGTAGCGCCCGTCCGTCGTCCAGTCCGCCGAACGGAAGCAGCGATCGCCCGGCACCGAGGACGTGTGCGCGGGCAAGCTCCTCGATCCGTCCCCAGCGGCAGCGGCCGAACGCCAGGGCCGTGTCCTCGGGCGACCAGACGGGATCAGCCACAAAGAGCCCGGAGTCTCCCCGGATCAGGGGCGTCGATACCCTCCGGTCCAGGTCGTACAGCCAGAGGTCGAAGCTCGCCGCCATCGCGACCCAGGGATGCCGCTGGGCCACCCGATGCGTCCAGCTGCCCGCCTGCCGCACCGTGTCGACGATCTCGCCCCGGCGGTCCACCAGCAGCTTGTCGGGATCGCCGCGGGAGTCGCAGGTAGATCAGCGACCCGTCGGCCGAGACCGAATACGAATACTGGAGATCGGTATCTCGCACCGAACCGGTAACCGGGACGGGCGTCCCCTCCAGCCGCGAATGGTCCCGGCTCAGGGTCTGCGTCACGACGGGCATCTCGGCGCCGGACGGCAGCACGTACACCACCCGATTCGGTGGCACGAACGTCGGCGAGAACCCGCCGGCCCGGAGGTCGGTCGTGGTCCCGGTCTCGAGGTCCCCCAGGAGGATGCTGGAGCGCCACCCGAACGACCGGTTGGCCTCGGCGGTCAGGATCCGCAGTCGCTGGAACAGGACCGTGCGGCCGTCGCCCAGCAGCGAAGGCGACTGGAACCGGGCGCCGGAATCCACCGGAAACACCAGGTCGCACTGAGTCTTGCCCGGGACCGACCGCTCGATACCGCGAGCCGTGGCCAAGACGATGAGGTCGCCCCGGCCCCAGGCGCCGCCGAGGCCGGACCGCGCCTCGCAGACGACCGTGGCCGTGGCGCTCTGGAGGTCGAGCCGCATCAGCCGGCCATTGGCGAAGAAGGCGACGGACCCGCCATCGGGCGACCAGAAGGGCGCCGTGGCGCCCGAGGTGCCCGGCACCAGCTCGGCGTCCAGCGCGCCGAGCCGGCGGATCCAGAGCCGGCGCTCGCCCCGCGCGGAGATCGAGACGAAGGCGAACCGCTTCCCGTCGGGCGACAGGGCACCGAACGACCGCCGGTCGCTGAAGTCCTCGCCGTCCGGCGGGAGTATCGCCGAGACGACCCGCGTCGCGGGAGCCGCCGTGGGAGCGTTGGTCCACCGCCCGAGGCCGAACCCCGCCGCCAGGACGACCGCCACGCCGGCGGCGAGGAGCCCCAGGCGGGCCGGCGTCGGCCGACCGACGGCCGGCGGCGGCCGCGCCGGTGCGCGGCGCGAAGCCCGGATCGTGGAGCGCGGCGGCAAAGGCGCTGGCCGGACTCGAACCGGTCGGCCGGAAGGCGCTCGATCGCCCGGGCCACCGCGGCCGCCACGTTCGGCGGCACCGACTTCCGCACCTGGGTGACCGACGCGGCCTCCTCGGTCACGATCTTCATGATGATCTGCTGGGCCGACGCCCCGGTGTGCGGCGGGTTGCCCGTGAGCATTTCGTAGAGCACGCTCCCCAGCGAATAGACGTCGCTCCGGGGCGTCAGCTCCTTTTCGGCCGTGGCCTGCTCCGGCGACATGTAGTGCGGAGTGCCTAACGAGAGGCCGGTCTCCGTCATCCGCCCGCCCGCCGCCGCCGAGACGGCGAGGGCAATCCCGAAGTCGGCCACCATCGGGCGGCCGTTCTGGAGCAGGATGTTCTCCGGCTTGATGTCCCGGTGGATCACCCCATGCTCGTGGGCGTACTGCAGGGCGTCGGCCACCTCGGTCGTGATCCGGACGGCCTCCTCGACGCCGAGCTGGGTTTCCCGGTCGAGCTTGGCCCGCAGGGTCTCGCCGTCGATGAACGGCATCACGTAGAACAGGAAGCCGGCCGCGGTCCCCGAGTCGAAGAGCGGCAGGATGTGGGGATGCTGCAGCGCGGCCGTGGTCTTGATCTCGACCACGAAGCGCTCGGCGCCCAGCACGGCGGCCAACTCGGGCTTCAGGACCTTGAGGGCGACCCTGCGGTCGTGCTTCAGGTCCTCGGCGAGATAGACGGTGGCCATCCCGCCCTGGCCCAGCTCGCGCTCGATCCGGTAGCGGTCGCTCAGGGCGGCCGAGAGGCGTTCGGCGATGGTCATGTCGGCGGCCGTCGACGTATGAGCGGCCGCCGGTGCGGTCTCAGGTCAGGCAGGGTCGCACCAGTGGTCGGAATGAACGAGCGCCGGACCGCCCGACCCCGGGGGGCGGTCACTGACGAGGACAGGGACTGCTGAGCGTCGGGTCTGCCGGCCGTAGCCAACCCAATATGTACCCCGAATCGGGCTCAGCGGAACCCGGCCGCCCGAGGCGGTCGCGACGGCCGAGGCGGTCGGGACGCCCCCTGACGTGGCGAACCCGGGCGCCCGTTGAAGGCAAAGGTCAGCGGCTTGAAATCGACGACCGCGTTCTGGGCGTGGCTCAGGCTGGGAAGACCCGCGGCCAGGGCGGCGCCGAGAACGGCTGAGCGGAGGGTCATCGGGCAAGGCCATCCCGGCCCGTGTCGGCCATCGAGCAGGGGCTCACTTCTCCCGCACCTCCGCCACCCAGATGTCGCCCTTCCGCTCGACCAGCGGAACGTAGAGCCGGCCGCCGGAGAATTCGAGCCCGAAACGCCGCCCCTCCGTAATCGGGTCGTTGCCGTACGCGACGGTCCGCACCGGCCCGCCCTCGGGCGACGCCGCCAGAATCTTCCAATGCCCGCTCGCGTCCGCCGCCGTCCCGAGGTAGAGCGTCCGGCTGTCGGCGGACCAGGCCACGTAGGCCACGACCGGCACGACTTGTCGGTAGGCCATCGTGCGGAGGTCGATCACCCCAACGCCGGACAGGGTGATGACCCCCAGCCACCGGCCGTCCGGCGAGGGCCGAATGTTCGCGATATTGCTCACCCCGGGGACGAGGATGGGCTTGGGTGGCCCCCAGCTGCCGTCCGGGTGGCGGCGGGCCGTCCAGATCGAGCTATCGGCCGACGTCTGCTCGTCGAATACCAGGGTGCTGTCGTCCATCCAGCGCGCGTTCCAGTCGTGCGTCGGGCTGGTGGTCACCTGCCGCGCCGGCCCGCCGGAGGAGGGAATCACGAAGATGTCGCGATTCCCGGTCCGGAACGAATGGAAGGCGACCTCGTTCCCGCTCGGCGAGACCCCCGGGGCGAAGTTCGCCACCGAGTCGTCGGTCAGCTGCTCGGGCGGCCCCCCGGCAATGCGCTGCCGCCAGATGTTGGCGACGCCGCTCCGGTCGGAGTCGTAGTAGAGCCAGACGCCGTCGCGCGACACGCTCAGGTTCTCGATGACCTGGGCGCCCTGCGTGACCGGCGTCGCCTGGCGGATGGAGACCGAGTCGCGCGCCGGCACGGGGAGCGACCAGACGTTGGCGGTCTCCGTGTACACGGACCAGGCGAGCCATTTCCCATCGGCCGACATGGCCAGGCGCTCGGGATTGAGGCCGGTCGTCACCCGGACGGGCGGCCCCGAGGGCTGACCGGACCGGGTCAGGAAGAGCTCGTAGATGTCGCGCCCGCCGTCGCGGTCCGAGATGAAAAGCAATGCGCGCCGCTCGGGAACCCAGACGGGGCTGGTGTTGAGCGTGCCCCGCCCGGTCAGGTCGATTGGCGTCCCGCCCGAGGCTCGGACCAGGCGGAGCTGACTCGGGGCCAGGTTTCCTTCGGTGTGAAAATTGGTATTGCCCTCGACGTAGGCGATCCAGCCGTCGTCCGACCAGGCCGGTGAATGGACCCACGTGCCGGTGGCGAGCGCCGTCCGGCTCGAGCCGTCGATCGACTGCACGTAGAGCGTGTCGAGGCTGGTGTAGGCAACCCGAGCGCCGTCGGGGCTCCAGGTCGCCGCCCAGAGAGCGTAAGGGTTGGCCGGAAAGCTCTGATCGGCCGGCTGCCCAGCGCCAAGATCGGCCACGAGCCGCATCTGCCCGCCTAACGACGGCACCACCTGGATCCCGGCCGGCGTGGTCACCAGGAGCCGGGTCCCATCCGGCGAGAGCATCCCGAATCCCACCGAGCCGGGCTCCCGGCCCGTGATGCTCACCGGCGTGCCGCCGTCCACCTGCCGCACCTGCACCGACCACCCGTCGCCCCCGCGGCTCGTGTAAGCCAGGAGCTTCCCATCCCCGGAGAGCGAAGGCCAGGTCTCGAGCTCGGGACCCGCCGCGATCGCCACCCGCTTGCCGAGCACGAGTGTGGGCGGCCGCCGCGACACGAGCAGGGTGACGGCCACGGCCGTCGCGGCGAGGGCGACGGCGCCGAGGCCCCAGAGCATCCAGCGGCGCCCGCCCCGCCCCGGCACCGCCGGGCGCATCTGGGTGGGCGTCAGCCCGCCCGACGGCGTGGCCAGCGGCTCCAGCTGGCCGAGGAGCTCGTCGGCCGTCTGCCAGCGGTCGGCCGGGCGCTTCTCCAGCGCCCGCATGATGACCGCGCCGAGCGCAGGAGACACCGTGGTCCGGTGCGTGGTGACCGGCTCCGGCGCCGTCGTCACGTGCGCGGCCAGCACCTGCTGCGGCGTCCCCCCCACGAACGGTGGCCGACCGGCCAGGAGCTCGTAGCCCAGCACGCCCAGGGCGTAGATGTCCACCCGCTGGTCGAGGTTGGGATCGGCGCTGGCCTGCTCGGGCGCCATGTAGGCCGGCGTGCCCAGCGCGACGCCCGCCGTGGTGAGCCGGTTCCGCCCGCTCGCCTCGCTCACCGCCTTGGCGACGCCGAAGTCCGTCACCAGCGCGTGGCGCCCGGAGAGCATGATGTTCTCCGGTTTGATGTCGCGGTGCACGACGCCGTGCGAGTGGGCGTAGGCCAGGGCGTCGGCGATCTCGACCAGAAGCCGCACGGCGTCGTGGACCGGCAGCTCGCCGTGATTGGTCAGCCGCTCCCGGAGCGACTCGCCCTCGACGTACGGCATCACGTAGAAGAGGAAGCCGCCGGCCTCGCCGGAATCGTGCACCGGCAGGATGTGGGGGTGCTGGAGCCGGGCGGCGATGTCGATCTCCTGCATGAACCGGTCGGGGCCGAGACTGGCGGCCAGGTCGGGCCGGAGCACCTTGATCGCCACCGGGCGGCGGTGCTTGAGGTCTTCGGCCAGATAGACCGTGGCCATCCCGCCCTGGCCGAGCTCCCGCTCGATCCGGTAGCGGTCGGCCAACGCGGCCGCCAGCCGGTCGGGTATCGGGGTCATCGGTTCGCCTCGTCCACGGCACGCTCCATCCGGGCGACCCAGTCGGGCACGACCCGGAAGTAGGTCGCGTGGGTATCCTCGGGGTTTTCAAGGTAAACGATGCCGCCGTGCCAGTCCGGGCGGGTGGACCAGCCGAAGGTGTCGGAGAACCGCGGGTCGGTCCCCCACGGCGACGCGGGGCCCTCCGGCTCCCCGGTGGCCGGGTCGATCCGGACCGTGTGCCAGGTCGCCCCGGAGCGGTAGAGGACCTCCGAGCTCGAGAGCCAGACCGAGGCCAGCTCCGCCTGGAGGGTGAGGACGTCGCTCGACTGGCGCTCGAAGCTCTGCGCCCACCGATGCTGGTCGGCCCGGGCGGCGATCAGCTGGGCGGTGATCCGCACCTTGTCGCCGGACCGGGTGCCCGACCCTTCCACGATCGCATCCACGTCCAGCGCCTTGGCGATTTCCGGCGCCGCCGGCCGGCGCTTGCCGGCGAACTGCATCGCCGAGCTCCGGGAGGTCACCCGGTCGAGGGCGGACGCGATCTGGCGGGTTATGCCGATCGCTGCGTCGAGCCCGAGCTGCCGGTCGCGATCCAGCCGGGCGCGGAGCGACTCGCCCCGGACGAACGGCATCACGTAGAAGAGCGTGCCGCCGGCCTCGCCCGAGTCGATCAGGGTCAAGATGTGGGGATGATCGAGCCGGGCGGTGATCTTCACTTCGGCCAGGAACCGCTCCGCGCCGAGCGCGGCGGCGAGCTCCGGGCGGAGCACCTCGAGGGCCACGTCGCGATCGTGCTTGCGATCGTGGGCCAGGTAGACGGTCGCCATCCCGCCCTGGCCGACCTCGCGCTCGATCCGGTAGCGGTCGGCGAGGGCGTCGCGGAGCCGACTGGTCATCGTGCCGCCGCCCGCTCGATTTGCTGCCTCCATCCGAGGACCACCCTGATCTGGGCGTTCGCCTGCTGCTGCGCCTCGATCATCAGAAAGCCCGTGCCGTCGGGGGCTACGTCGTAGCTTCGATGGTACTGGCTCGACAACAGGCCCGGGTCGAAGAAGAGGGTGCGCGGGGTACCGTGGGAGAAAGCCGGCGTGGTCCGGATCTCCACCGCCATCATCGCACCGCGAGGGTCCCGATAGTAGAGGGTGTGCCCGTCCTTGGCCCACGCCGGCCCGTACCCGCCCCCGACCGAGACCGCGATGCGGGCCGAGTCCGCGTTGGGAAACGGCCGCACCAGCACCTCCGCCCGGCCGGACTCCTCGGAGACGTACGCGATCCAGTGCCCGTCGGGCGAGACGGCCGGCGCGTAGTGATCGAAGGCCGACGCGATCAGCAGGCGGGGCGCACTGTCCCCGCTCGACGGCATGACCATCAGGTGCCGCGACCCGCTGGCGGAGCCGTAGGTCCGGAAGACGACGAAGCGTCCCCGCGGGTCGAAGGCGACCTCGTCGAGCTCGAGGCCCGGCGGCGAGAGCGGGCGAGCGGACGGATCGCTGCCGTCGGCCCGCCGGATCCACACCGCGCGGCGGCCGCCCCGAATGGCGAGGAATGCCACCGATCGGCCGTCGGGAGTCCAGGCCGGACGATCGGCGCCCGGCTCGTCGCCCGTGAGCCGGGTCAACGCGCCCTTCGGGAGCTGCTTGATCCAAACGCCCTCGGCGCCGGCGTCGTTGCGCGACAGGGCCACGCTCCGTCCATCCGGCGACAGCGCCGCCGCGCTGAAGGAGCCGTTGAGGGAGGAATCCACCGGCGCGATCGTGCCGTCCATGGTCACCCGGACGAGCCGGTCGCCGCCGCTCCGGCCGGCGATGTAGACCAACGTCCCATTACGGGCCACCGCGAAGGCCACGGTGCCGTTGCTGTTCTCCCGCTGCACCCCCGACAGCACCAGCGTGGGCGTCGGATCGAGCAGCACGCCCTTGCCGGGATCGAAGCGCATGACGCTGATCTCGCCGGCGGCGTTCGCGAAGGCGAGAATTCCCGGGTCCACGTAACGCGCGTACGTCGCCGGCGCCAGCTCGCGAGTCGCCCCGGTCGCGAGGTCGATCAGGCCCACCGAACTGACCTCGACCGCCCCCTTGTACAGCTGCACGACGGCGTACCGGGAGCCCGGGAGGACATCGGGGTAGTCGGTCTCGTGAATGCCCCGCGCGGTGTCGGCGGTGGCGACCACCTCGGAGTTGCCACCGATTGCGGGAACCCGGGCCAGGGACGCGCCCCGGTCGGAGTAGTAGATGTAGCCGTCGTCGCCCCAGGAGGCGCCATAGCCTGAGGCGGCCGCCTTCACGATGGTCTGGACCGAGCCGCCGCTCGCCGGCGTCGTCAGGACATCGGCGCCGCTCCCGGTGCTGCGGAGGAAGGCGACCGTCTGCCCGTCGGGAGAGAAGAACGGCGCCTCTCCACCGTTCGTGCCGGGCAGACTCACCGCGTGGTCGGACCCCAGCTCGCGGACCCAAAGGCCCGACGAGGCGCCGTTGACGCCGACGAACGCCACCCGCCGGCCGTCGGGCGAGATGGCCAGGGAGGCGTTGTTGATCGGGCGGAGGACGACGCTGTCCCCCAGCGGGAGCGCCGCATGCACCGGATCGTCGGATGCGTTGGCACCGCCAGAGCCGGCCAGGGCGCGGCCGGCGAACACCCCCGCCGACCCTGCCACGACGGCGACCACGCCGAGGAGCAGAGCGTTCCGACGGGAGGCGGCAGCGGGAGCGGCGGCCTGGTGCCGCGTCGTGGTGAAGTTGGGGTTCCCCAGGGCGTCCGCGAATTCCAGCGCGGTCCGAAACCGGTCGGCCGGCACCTTCTCCAGCGCTTGGGAGAGCGCCGCGACCACGTTGGGTGGCACGCTCTTGCGGACCTTGGTGACCGGCGCCGCCTCTTCGGCCACGATCTTCATGATGATCTGCTGCGCCGAGGAGCCGGTATGGGGCGGGTCGCCGGTGAGCAGCTCGTAGAGCACACTCGCCAGCGAGTAGATGTCGCTCCGCCCGGTGATCTCCTTGTCCGCCGTCGCCTGCTCGGGACTCATGTAGTGCGGCGTGCCGAGCGAGAGGCCGGTCTCCGTCATCCGCCCGCCCGCCGCCGCGGAGACCGCCAGTGCGATGCCGAAATCGGCTACCATCGGACGCCCGTTGGCGAGCAGGATGTTCTCGGGCTTGATGTCGCGGTGGACGACCCCCTTCCCGTGGGCGTAGTCCAGCGCGTCGGCAACCTCGCACGTGATCCGGATCGCCTCGTCGACGCCGAGCTGGGTCTCGCGGTCGAGCTTGGCGCGGAGCGTCTCGCCGTCGATGAACGGCATCACGTAGAAGAGGAACCCGTCGGCGGCGCCCGAATCGAAGAGCGGCAGGATGTGCGGATGCTGCAACGACGCGGTGGTCTTGATCTCCTGCACGAACCGCTCGGCGCCGAGCACCGCGGCGAGCTCGGGCTTGAGAACCTTGATCGCAACCTGGCGCTCGTGCCTCAGGTCCTCGGCGAGATAGACCGTCGCCATGCCGCCGGCCCCGAGCTCCCGCTCGATGGTGTACCGGTCCGCGAGGGCGGCCGTGAGCCGACGGATGCCGTCGCTCATGGCCCGCACCTCATTGTTCCCCGCTCCCCGCCATCCGCGCCCGGAGCGCCTCCCGGAAGTTCACCACCACGGTCAGCACCCCCTCGCCGGCCGACTCGAGCATCACGAAGTGCTCGCCGTCCGGCATCACGTCGTAGTTGGCGTGGGGATTGTTCGCGAAGAGGTAGCGGTCCGCGAACACGGTGTCGCGCGCGACGACCGCGAAGGCGGGCTCGGTGCGCACCGTGGCCGCCATCAGCTTGGCGTCGCCCCGATAGAACAGCCGCTTCCCGTCGCGCGACCACACCGGCTCGGTCCCCCCGTTGCCGGACACCTGGGTGCGGCCGCCGGGCCCCGGAAACGGCTGCACCACGACCTGGTTGGACCCGGATTCGTTGGTGACGAAGGCGATCCACCGCCCATCGGGCGAGACCCGGGGCATCGACTCGATGGCCGGGGTCGCGGCGATGACCTTGAGCGCGGTGTCGCCGGTGAGCGCGCGGTAGTAGAGATCCGCGCCCGAGGTGTCGATCTGGACGACGAGATACCGGCCGTCGGGCGAGAAGACCGCCTCGTACACGTCCAGCCGGGCGCCGCCCTGCAACAGCGACTCGGGGGCGCTGAGATCCGCCGGCCGCCACCAGATTTCCGAGCGCCCTCGCTGATTCCGATCGCTCCGGAACAGGACCCGCTTTCCGTCCGGCGTCCACTCCGGACGCTCGTTGGTCGAGCCTTGGGTGGTGAGCCGGGTCGGGATCCCCGAGCTCAGCTCGTAGACCCAGATGTCGCGATGGCCCGAGTTCCCCCGGGTGACGGCCAGTCGCCCGGCGTCGGGTGAGAGCCGCGGAAACCCGTACTCCTCGGGCTCGTCCAACAAGGCCCGGATGTCGCCGTGGACGCCGGCGAGGACGACACGGGACACCTGGCTCCCGCTCTGATAGAAGAGCGTGCCGGTCGCCGACAGGGCGGCCCGGGCCAGCCCCGACGTGCTGTTAACCGAGAGATCGCTCGCCAGCTGGACCGGCTCGCCGGTCGTCCGGCGCTTCGCGACGTCGAAGGGCACCGCCATCAGGGCGCCGCCGGCCGTGACGTAGACCAGGTTGCCGTCGACGATCCCGAGCGGGTGGGTCCCGAGGAGGTCGAGAATCGTCGTCTCTCCGCCGGCGAGCGGGGCGACGGCGATCCGGGCGCCGGCGATGCCCGCGGGGCCCCAGCTCGAGTACAGCACGATTCCGGCCGCATCCACGACCGCTGGCGCGTCCTGAAACAGCTCGTCGCGCGAGCTGTCGGCCCGGGTCAGCACCCGAGGCTCGCCGCCGGTCTCCGGAACGAGGTAGAGCGCCGTGTTACCCGAGACCACGAGACCCGCGGTGGACGACCAGCTCATCCCATTGAAGGTGCCGGTGACCTGCTTCAGCGCCTGCGGGCGGCCGCCGGTGACCGGCACCCTGAAGAGCCCCGGTCCGTTGGTGTAGGCGATCCACTTGCCGTCGGGGGAGATGACCGGCGAGTTCCCGTCTCCGGAACCCTCGACCGGCCGGGCATCGACGGCGTCGATCGGCCTGAGCATCAGTTGCTGGCGCCCGTTCGCGCCTTGGCCGACGTACACCAGCTGCTTCCCGTCCGCCGAGATCCCCAGGGTGTTGAGGCCGAGCGCCCCGAAGGAGGAGCTCTTGGCGGCGGGAATCGAGAACCGAACCACGGGCGCGGCCGGCTCGGCCGAGCGCCCGGCTCGGGCCCAACCGGCGAACAGGATGCTGGCGACCGTCAGGGCTCCCAGCGCCAGGACGACGGGATCGCGAAGCCGGTCCCGCCAGCTCCTCGGGTGGGCCCCCGGGTAGCGGACGCCTCCCGCCGGGGTCGCCGCCCCCGGCGATACCAGCGCGGCGGCAAACTCGGGGGCCGTGGTCCAGCGATCGGCCGGCAGCTTCTCGAGGGCCCGCCGGACCGCGTGCTCGACCTGCCCGGGCACCGACTTCCGCTGAGCGCCGAGGCTCCTCGGCTCCTCCGACAAGAGGCGCGCCACGATCGCCTGGACCGTGGGCCCGGTGAAGGGCGGCTCCCCCGCCAGCATCTCGTAAGTCACGGCCCCGAGTGCGTAGATGTCGCTCCGGCCGTCGATGGCGCGCTCTCCCATCGCTTGCTCGGGCGACATGTACTGCGGGGTGCCGAGGCTCAGGCCCGTCTGGGTCATCCGCTGGCCGCCGGCGGTCTGGACCGCGAGGGCAATCCCGAAGTCGGCCACCGAGGCATGGCCGTCCTGGAGGAGGATGTTCCCGGGCTTGATGTCGCGGTGGATCACGCCGAGGCCGTGGGCGTAACCCAGGGCGTCGGCGACCTCGCGCGCGATCTGGAGAGCGTCCTCGATCGGCAGCTGCTGCTCGCGGTCCAGCCGGGCCCGGAGGGTCTCGCCCGTCACCAGCGGCATCACGTAATAGAGCAGGCCGTCGGCCTCGCCACTGTCGAGGAGCGGCAGGATGTGGGGGTGCTGGAGCCGCGCGGTGGTCCGGATCTCCGAGAGGAACCGCTCGCTTCCGAGGGCCGCCCCGAGATCGGGATGGAGCACCTTGATGGCGACGTCGCGGTCGTGCTTGAGATCGTGGGCCAGATAGACGGTGGCCATCCCGCCCTGGCCCAGCTCGCGCTCGATCCGGTAGCGAGCTTCGAGAGCTCGCGAGAGACGCTCGGTGACGGTCATGCCGCGGGCCGGTCGGAGACCCGAAAGCGGTCGCGCGGAATGGTGTCTGGAGGAATAAGACGTCGCCGTTCTGAATGAGACCAAGAATGCCGGGCGGTTCCAGCGATCGGGACCGTTGCCGGGCTGTCAGCGCGCGCTGACGGCGGAAGGGTGCCTGGAGGTCGTCTAAAGATAGCCCTCGATGCAAGCTCCGGGAGGGGACGGCGGGCGCCCCGGATCGTCCCGTCGCTCTCCCCGACGACGGACTCGGGCCAGTTCCAGCGGCTGTACTTCGATGCCCCGGTCGGCTGACGGGTCGAGCCTGGCCCTCCTGTACTGATCGGGGACGACGGCGTTTGGAAGCCCGAGCGGTGCCAGCCTCACTCCCGGTTCATGCCAGCTTCACGTTTCCTGGGAAAGGTTGCTCCCAGGCGCTCCAGCCACCCAAACCGTTGCGGATTCGCCATGGCACAGCTGATTGCCGATCGCAGGGATATCGACTTCGTCCTCCACGAGCTGCTCGATCTGGCGCCGCTCACCAAGGCAGAGCGCTTCGCCGAGTTCAATCGCAAGGCGGTGGACCTGATCGTGTCCGAAGCCCGGACGCTCGCGATCAAGGAGATCCTACCCACCCGCCAAGAGGGCGACCGGGTGGGCGCCCGGTTCGACGGCGGCCGCGTGACCGTGCCCGAGTCCTTCCACAAGGCGTGGGAGGCCTACACGGAGGGCGGCTGGCTGGCCATGACGGACGACCCCGATTGGGGCGGGCAGGGCATGCCCCACGTGATCGCCATGGCGGCCGGCAACTATCTCCTTGGCGCCAATTTCGCCTTCGTGATGTACTCGGGCCTGAGTCACGGCGCCGCCCGGCTGATCGAGACCTTCGGCACGGAGCAGCAGCGCAAGCTCTTCGTCCGGAACCTGTTCACCGGCCGCTGGACCGGGACCATGCAGCTGACGGAGCCGCAGGCCGGGTCCGACGTCGGGGCAGTCACCACCGCCGCAAGCCCCAACGGCGACGGCACCTATTCGATCACCGGCAACAAGATCTTCATCACCTCCGGCGAGCACGACCTGGCCGAGAACATCGTCCACCCGGTGCTGGCACGGATCGAGGGTGCGCCGCCGGGCACCGCGGGGATCTCCCTCTTCCTGGTGCCCAAGATCTGGGTCAACGACGACGGCAGCCTGGGTGAGCCGAACGACGTCGTCTGCACCGGCATCGAAGAAAAGATGGGGATCCACGGGAGCGCTACCTGCGCGATCGCTCTCGGGAGCAAGGGCAAGTGCCGAGGCGTGCTCTTGGGCGAAGCCAACAAGGGCATGAGCGAGATGTTCGTGATGATGAACGAGGCCCGCCTCGATGTCGGCTTCCAGGGCCTGGCCTGCGCCAGCCCGGCCTACCTGTACGCCGTGAACTACGCCCGGGAACGGGTCCAGGGCCGCCACCTGCTCAAGAGCCGCGACAAGAGCGCCCCGCCGGTGCCGATCATCCAGCACCCCGACGTCCGCCGGATGCTGATGTTGATGAAGGTCCACGTCGAAGGGATGCGGAGCCTGCTCTTCTACGTCGGCTATCTGATGGACCGTCTCGCGATCGAGTCAGACGAAGGCGCCAAGTCCCGCTATCAGGGGATGATCGACTTCCTGATCCCGATCGCCAAAGCCTACGCCACCGACCGGGCCTGCGAGGTGTGCAGCCTCGGCGTGCAGGTCTATGGAGGCTACGGGTACATCCGCGAATACCCGATGGAGCAACTCTACCGCGACGTCCGGATCACGCCGATCTACGAGGGGACCAACGGAATCCAGGCGATGGATCTCCTCGGCCGGAAGCTGGGCCAGGACGGCGGCCGCCCGATCCGGGACCTCTTCGCCGAGATCCAGTCCGAGGTGAACGCCGCGAAGGCGGTCGCCCGCGTCTCCGCCCAGGCCGCGACGGTCGAGAGGATGGCTCAGAAGCTGGGCGAAGTCGCCCTGCACATGGGCGCCACCGCGATGTCGGACCAGGTGATGACCGCGTTCGCCTTTGCACACCCCTTCCTCGAGGTGTGTGGAGACGTGGTGACCGCTTGGATGCTCCTCTGGCGGGCTCGGGTGGCCGCGGAGAAGCTGGCGGCCGGGGCGAAGGACAAGGACGTTCCCTTCTACGAGGGCCAGATCAAGAGCCTCGAGTTCTTCGCCGACACGATTCTGCCGGTCACCTTTGGGAAGATGAAGGCGATCCTGGCCGGCAGCAGCGCCGCGGTCGACATTCCCGAGGACGCCTTCGGCGGGAAGTAGCATGGAGGCCGCCTTGGTGTCTCCGGCCTCCGCGTCATTCTGGGGGGTCCCCGGCCGCGTCATCTTCCTGACGATCCCCCTGATCGGGATCGGCACGTTCGGGTGGATCATCTGGCGACGGATCGCCCCGCTTCGGAGCGCCGCGCCGGATTACCGATGGAATCGGATTCCCGCCCGGCTCCTCAACGTGCTCGAGCTCTGGCTCGGGCAGTGGCGGCATCCCCGCTATCCGCTGGCGGGGCTCCTCCACATGGTCGTGTTCTTCGGCTTCCTGGTCCTGGCCGCGCGCTCGACCCAGCTCATGATCTTGGGCTTCGTCGACGGATTCACCCTGCCCGGTCTCGGTGGCGGGCTCGGTGCCGTCTACAGCGTGACCAAGGACTACGCCGCCACCGCGGTCCTCCTGGCGGTGGTGGTCCTGGCCCTCCGGCGCCTGGCGTTCCAGCCGGCCCGGTACGCCGTGCCGGAACGCTACGGCACGGGCCACACGCCCGAGGCCATCCTGGTGCTCGGCCTGATCGCCACGCTGGTCCTCAGCGACGGGCTGTTCGAAGCGACCTCCGTTCTCGCGGGTGAGGCCGGCCGGGGACTGCCGGCGGGCACGTTGGGCTGGGCGTTCGCCAAGCTTCTGGCGGGGTCCGGGCCCGAGACCTGGCAGCGCCTGCACCTCGGCGCCTATGCGGTTCACGATCTCACCTTCTTCGGTTTCCTGTGCCTGCTCCCCCTGGGCAAGCACTTCCACGTGATCACTTCGCTGTTCAACGTGTTCTTCATGCGCCTGGATCACGGCAACGTGAAGCCGGTTCGCTACGGCATCCCGGCCGACCAGCTGGACTCCGTGCCGTCGTTCGGCGTCAAGCGGTACGACGACTTTACCTGGAAGGACATGCTGGACTTCTATTCGTGCGTGGACTGCGGCCGCTGTTCCGATCACTGCCCGGCCACCCGGGTGAAGCGGCCCCTCTCGCCCCGGTTCATCTCGATCAAGGCCCGCGACCTGGGGTATCGGCTCCACCCGGCGTGGGGCGCCGGGTCGGCGGAGTCGCCGGCGCTGATCGGCGGGATCTACACCGAAGCCGAGATCTGGTCCTGCACGACCTGCGGCGCCTGCGAACAGGAATGCCCGGTGGCGATCGAGTACATCAACAAGATCGTCGACCTCCGTCGCGGCATGGTGGAGGAGGGTCAGGTGCCCCAGTCGCTCCAAAAGCCGCTCTCCGCGCTGGAGAAGCGGGGCAACCCGTGGGGCAAGCTGGAGAAGAAACGGGCCGACTGGGTGGCCGGCGTCGGGGACGGCGGTCGGGTGAAGCTCTTCGACGAGGGCGAGTCGGCCGAGACCCTCTACTTCGTCGACAGCGTCACGTCGTACGACGATCGGATGCAGAAGGTGGCCCAGGCGACCGCTCGAGTGTTGACGGCTGCCGGCGTCGACTTCGGCGTGCTGGGGAAAGACGAGCGAGACAGCGGTCACGAGGTCCGTCGCTTCGGTGAGGAGATGCTGTTCCAGTCGCTCCGGGAGCAGAACACGGAGGCCATCCGGGCCGCCGGACCAAAGCGAATCGTCACCCACGATCCCCACGCCTACAACGCCCTCATCCACGACTACGACGCCTTGCCCCCCGTGCAGCACGTGAGCGAGGTCGTCGCCGACGCGCTCGACGCAGGGCGGCTGCGGCTGACGCCCGCGACGGGCGGCTCGACCTATGCCTTTCACGATCCCTGCTACCTCGGCCGGCACAACGGCCTCTACGACCCGCCCCGGCAGGTGATCGACGCGATCCCCGGTCTCGAGCGGGTCGAGATGACCGGCAATTGCCGCGACCGCTCGTTCTGCTGCGGCGGCGGCGGGCTGATGCTGTTCTACGAGCCGGACGAGGAGACCCGCATGGGCGTGGTGCGGGTCAGGATGGCGGAGGAGGCGGGGGCCGACACGATCGTCACCGCCTGCCCCTTCTGCCTGGTCAACATCGAGGACGCGATCAAGGTGGCCGGCCTCGAGGGCAAGATGACGGCGATCGACCTTTCGGAACTGGTCGACCGGCACCTCGATCGGCCGGCCAGCGCCAGACCGACGACTGGAGAGGAAGCGAGCTGATGGAGATTCTGGTGTGCGTCAAGCGGGTCCCCGACCTGGCCGAAAACGAGATCACGATTCGGAGCGACGGGTCCGACATCGAGCGCGACGATCTGGTGTACTCGGTGAATGAATGGGACAACTACGCCGTCGAGGAGGCGATCCAGATCGTCGAGCGGGTCGGCGGCTCGGTGACCGTGGTGACCCTGGGCGACGAGAACAGCGACGAAGTGGTGCGGCGGGAGATGGCCATGGGCGCCAACGCCGGACTGATGTTGAACGACTCGGCGTTCCAGGGCTCCGACGGGCTGGGGGTCGCCCGGATCCTCCAGGCCGCCGTGGCCAGGGGTCGGTACGACCTGGTCCTGTGCGGCGCCCAGGCCGACGATGGCGCCGCCCAGGTTGGCGGGATGCTCGCGGCGCTGCTCGACTGGCCCTATGCCTCGGTGGTCAACCGGATCGAGATGACCTCCGACCCGGTGCTGCGCGTCGGCCGAGAGGTCGAAGGCGGCAGTCAGGAAATCAGCGAGATCGACCTTCCCTGCGTGCTCTCGATTCAAACCGGGATCAACGAGCCGCGCTACGTGGGGCTTCGGGGGATTCGCAAAGTGGCGTCGGTCGAGATTCCGGTCCTGAGCGCGGAAGGCCTCGGGATCGACCCGAGCACGGTGGGCAGCGCCGGCGCCCGGGTGGCGCGACGCGACTACTTCGTGCCGCCCGCGGGCGCGGGCGCCGAGATGATCGAAGGCAAGACCGGCGAGGTCGCGGAGCGACTGGTCGAGCTGCTCAGAGCCAAGGGAGGGATCCGCTGATGGCTGACCAGGTCTTCGCCGTCGTCCTCCATCAGGACGGGAAGCCGGACGACACCGCCCTGGAATTGCTCACCGTGGCCGCGCAGGTTTTTCCCGGCGCGGCCCCGATCGCCATCCTGGCCGGCGTGGGGGCCCCGCTCGACACCGCCTGCGGGGCGGCGGCCGCGGCGTACTCGGAAGTCTGGAAGCTCGGGCACCAGTCGCTGGCGCATCCCAACGCGGAGGCGCTTCGGGCCCTCCTGGTCCAGGTGCTCCCGAAGGGATGTGCCGTGTTGCTGCCGCATACCACGTTCGGCATGGACCTCGGACCCGGTCTGTCGGTCAAGCTCGACCTGCCGTACCTCCCGGACGTCGTCGGCATCGATGGCGTCGACGGCACCACGCTCACCGTCACGCGCCAGGAGCTGAGCGGCCAGGTGAGCTCGCACTGGTCCGTCGACCTCAGTGGGGGCGCGGTGCTGACCGTCCGGCCCGGGAGCTTCGCGGCCGGCGCTCCGGCGGGCACGCCGGGCACCGTGATCGACAAGTCGGCGGAGGCCGGCGAGCCGCCCACCCGCCGCCGGTTCGTGGAGCTGGTCGCCGCGGAGACCGGCGACGTCGACATCGTCAAGGAGGAGGTGTTGGTCTCGGTCGGTCGCGGGTTCGGCGACCAGGAGAACCTCGCTCTCGCCGAAGAGCTGGCCCAGGCGATGGGCGCCGTGGTGTCGTGCTCGCGGCCGGTGGTGGACGCCAAGTGGCTGGACAAGAGCCGCCAGGTCGGGACCTCCGGCAAGACGGTCAAGCCGAAGGTCTATCTCGCCCTCGGCATCAGCGGAGCCTTCCAGCACCTCGGCGGCCTCAAAGGCAACCCGTTCATCGTCGCCATCAACAAGAACCCCAGGGCCCCGATCTTTCAGGTGGCCACGGTCGGCGTCGTGGGAGACGTCCTGGAGCTGGTGCCGGCCCTCACCGCGACGATTCGGAAGGGGACGTAGTAGAGCATCGAACAGCGGCAGGATGTGCGGATGCTGGACCGCGGCCGTGGTCGGGATCTCCACCACGAACCGATCCGCGCCGAGCTCGGTCGGCGAGGGCGGTGGCCGGTCGACCGGTTACGGACATCGGCGCGTTGGAGGGAACGGAAAGGCCGTCACCACGCCGGGATCGTCACGGTCATCGTCCTGGAGGGGAAACCCGCCTGAGCGGCGATCACCCTGGCCCAAGATGCTCCCACCGTCACGCTCATGCCAGCGACGCCGGGGGCGGACCCGTCGCCCCCGGCCGTACCCCTTTACCTTCCTGGGCGTTGCCCCTGTCCTTCGAAGGAGACCGCGCTGTGCCCCCACATGAATCCCCGGCGCCCGCTCGCTCGGCTGCGCCTCTCCGGCTGGTGTTGCTGACCCTCGTCTTCTGCGCCCCCATCGCCTCGGCTCAGACCCGGCCCGCCCCCACCATCGATCCCGAGACCACTGCCGCCGGCCCGCGCCCGGTACCGGGCCCGGTCTATGAGACGGCCGCCTTTACCCGCGCCGTCGCCCGCGGCACCCGGACCCGCTCCGGCCACCCCGGCCCGAGGAACTGGGTCCAGCACGCCCGCTACTCGATCGACGTGTCGCTCGACCCGGCCCGGCACTTGGTGAGCGGCCGCGAAACCGTCACCTATCTCAATCGCTCTCCCGACCCGCTCGGCACCGTCTTCGTCCATCTCCGGCAGAACGCCTTCGCGCCGGGCGTCGCCCGCCGGCAGAGCGTGCCGATCACCGGCGGCCTGACGCTCAGTCGCGTGACGGTGGCGGGGCGCGCGGTGATTCCCGCGCCCGACCGGAACCCTGCCCTGCCGATCACCGCCCCTCCGCGAAAACCGCCCACCGCCGGCCAGTACGCGGTCGACGGCACGGTGATGACGATTCCCCTGACCCACCCGCTCCTCCCGGGCGACAGCCTCGACCTGGCGTTCGCCTGGTCGTATCACCCCGCCCCGTCGCCCGCCGACGGCCGCGAAGGCCGCGACGGCCACGTCTACTTCATGGGCTATTGGTATCCCGAGATCGCCGTCTACGACGACGTCGACGGCTGGGTCGCCGATCCGTACCTGCTCGAGGCCGAGTTCTACATGGATCCGGCCGACTACGACGTCCGGGTCACGGTACCCCGCGGCTGGGTGGTCGGCGCCACCGGCACCCTCCGGAACCCCGCCGCCGTGCTCTCCGCCTCGGCCCGCGACAGCTTGGCCGCCGCGCGACGCACCGGCCGGGTGATCCGGGTCATGACACCGGGCGCGACGGCCGCGCGCACCTTCGCCGGCACCGGCGCCACCTCCGCCTGGCATTTCACCGCCGACGAGCGTCCGTGACTTCGCCTGGGGCACCAGCGATCAGTACGCCTGGGACGCCACCCGAGCCCTGGTGGGCCAGGGGGCGGGGGCCGCGCCGGACACGGTCGAGATCGACAGCTTCTTCCGCCTGACCCGACCCGCCGCCGCCTGGAAGCTCGGTGGCGCCCGGTTCACGAAGGATGCCATCGAGCAGCTCTCCGCCTACCTCTGGCCTTACCCCTGGCCCAAGATGACCTCGATGGAGGGCGTGCTCACCGGGGGCGGGATGGAGTACCCGATGATGACGCTGATGCAGCCTTGGGCCGACACCCTCTCGCTGGCCGGCGACCTGATGCACGAGACCGGCCACATGTGGTTTCCGATGCAGGTGGGCTCCAACGAGAAGCGCTTCCCCTGGATGGACGAGGGCTTCACCCAATTCGACGTCGCCCAAGGCATGCGGCCGCTCTACGGCGAGCCGCGCACCGGCGGCCGCGCCAACGATTCGGAGCAGGGGCAGCGCGCCCTCTACGTCCGGACCGCCCGGGCCGGCGACGACGCCCCGCTCATGCTCCCCGGCGACGACTATCCGCAGAGCCTGTACTTCATCATGCAGTACGACAAGACCGCCCAGGTGCTGGCCGCGCTCCGCGGCCTCTTGGGCGAGGAGCTCTTCCACCGAGCCTTTCGGGAGTACGGTCACCGATGGATCGGCCGCCACCCGGAGCCGTACGACTTCTTCAACACCATCGACGACGTGGCCGGCCGCGACCTCTCGTGGTTCTGGCAGACCTGGTTCTATCACGGTTGGTCGCTCGACCAGGCCATCGCGAGCGTCACTCCGGCGGGCGACTCGCTCGCCATCACGGTGGAGGACCGGGGGCTGGCGCCGATGCCGGTTTACCTGACCGTGACCCGGCTCGGCGGCCGGGTTGAGCATCTGACCATTCCGGTCGACGCCTGGCTCCACGGTGAGCGACGGGTCACCGTGCGGGTGCCCGCCGCTCCGGCCGTCTCGGCCGTGGAGATCGACGCCACCGGCGACTTCCCCGACCTGAACCGTGAGAACCAGAAGTGGACCGCGGGCGGCGCAAGCGGCGGCAAAGGAGCCCGGTAGCCGGAGAGCGACTCGCGAGGGGATGGTCGGGGCGATATACTAGCGCGTCCCCCCGCCAGTGGTCCGTTCTCCAGCCTCGGAGGTCGCCATGACCGGCCTGTCCACCTTGTGGGTCCCGATCGTCGTCTCGGGTGTGATCGTGTTTCTGGTCAGCTCCATCGTTCATATGGTGATGCCCTGGCACAAGAGTGACTACCCCGCGATACCGAACGAGGACCGGTTCAGGGACGCCGTCCGCCCCCTCGCCATCCCCCCCGGCGACTACATGGTGCCCCGCCCCAAGACCGCGGCCGACCTGAAGTCGCCCGAGTTCGCCGAGAAGATGGCCCAGGGACCGGTGATGATCATCACCGTGAGGCCGAACGGTCTTCCCGGCATGGGACCGCAGCTCTTGATGTGGTTCGTTTATCTCTTGGTGGTCGGTCTCTTCGCGGGCTACGTCGCCAGTCGCGCCCTGGCGCCCGGCGCCGACTACCTCGAGGTTTTCCGCTTCGTCGGCGTCACCGCTTTCCTCGGCTACGGCGCCGCGCTCTGGCAGATCTCGATCTGGTATCACCGGTCGTGGAGCACCACCTTCAAGTCGAGCGTCGACGGCCTGATCTACGCCCTGCTCACCGCCGGGACCTTCGGGTGGCTTTGGCCCCGATGAGGTGAGCGCCCCGCCCACCCCAGCCGACGGAACCGAGCGAGTGAGGAGGGCGTCCAGCTGGCGTCGTTTTTGACCCGCGTCGCTCACCACGCCTACATTGCCCGGGACCTTTCCCGGGCGGTGTATGGCGGACAATCCCCATTCCCGGAACAACGCCTCGACCTCCGAGCAGCTCGGCTTCAACGCCACCTGGTCCATGGCCGTCGGCGGGATGGTGGGCGGCGGCATCTTCTCCACGCTCGGCGTCGTGATCGGGATCGCTGGCCCGTTGGCCTGGCTCAGCTTCGTCGCGGCCGGACTGATCGCGCTGGCCGCCGGCTACGCCTACGTCCGGCTGGCGACGCACTACGGTGAGGGGGGCGGCGCCTTCACCTTTCTCCGGAAGGTCGACGCCGATGGGCTCGCGGGCAGCCTCTCCTGGGTCCTGATCGTCGGATACGTCCTCACCAACGCCGTCTACGCCTTCACCTTCGGACAATACCTCGGCCACGTGGTCGGCCTGGGGCCTTGGTTTCCCCGGGCGGCGGCCATGGCGATCCTGACCTTCTTCATCGGGCTCAATCTCAAGGGCGTGGGGGAAGCCGGCGGGGTCGAGGTCTTCCTGGTCTGGTTCAAGCTGGCGGTGCTGGTCGGACTGGCGGCCTGGGGTCTGGCTGAATGGAACCCGCCGCTGTTGTCCGAGGGGGTTCCCCAAGCCGGCATCGGCGCAGCGTTGTTCGGGGCCGCGTCGGTGTTCATGGCCTACGAAGGTTTCCAGCTCCTCACCTACGACTACGAGGACATCGCCGATCCGAAGCGGACCCTGCCACGGGCGGTCCTCTCCGCCATCGTCGTCGTGATCGTGGTGTACGTCGTGGTCGCGCTGGGCGTCGCGATGCTGATCGGCGCCGACCAGGTGGTCGCCCACAAGGAGGTCGCGCTCGCGCTCGCCGGCCAACGGGCGCTCGGGACCGTCGGGCTCATCCTGGTGACCGTCGGCGCCGCGTTCTCGACCGGCTCGGCGATCAACTCCACCCTGTTCGCGACCGCTCGTCTGGCCCATGAGGTCGCGAGCACCGGCGAGCTGCCGGCCGCCATCGGCCACAAGAACGCCGCCGGCATTCCGGATCGAGCCGTGATCGGACTCGGGCTCGCCGCGGCGGTGCTGGCCGTGATCGGCTCGCTCACCTCCCTGGTCGAAGTGGCCAGCCTGGCGTTCCTCTTCACCTTCGCGGTCACCTGCGGGCTCGCCTTCAGGCTCCGGGTCGGCCATCGAGCCGTGACCGGTGCCGGGGCGGTCGGCGGGATCGCGGCGGTCCTGGCACTCACGGTCCGCCTGGCGGAAACCGACCCGCTGCCGCTGGCCATCCTGGCTGGACTGGTCGTGGTCGCGGTGTTCGGCCGGCCCCTACTGCTCCGCCACGTCCGGACCGAAACACCGCCGTCCTGACCCGGTGTCCGAGATGCCCACCGCCTCGCGAACCTGGCCGGTGCCCGCGGCCACCCGGCGGGCCCAGGTGCCACCCCGTCCGGCGATAGGAGCCTGACGATGATCCTGGGGTTTCACCTTCGCCGCGATCGGACGCTCGCCGCCCCGGGCGACATCACCGCGATTCGCGAAATCGTTCACGGCACCGTCCAGCTCGCCGCCGACCGGCTCACCCTCCACTGGTGGATCGACCGGGTCACCGACCGATTCGGCCGCGACATCCAGGCCGCCGATCGCGAGCCACCCTCCCGAACCGACGCGATCATTGCGATCGCCGGCCTGGCCAGGGTCGACCTGAAGCGGGATCCCTGGTGGCGCCGGCCGCGAGGGGCCCGCCTGGTGCTCGAAGCCGCCGACCCCGGCGCCTTCGCCGCCCTGGTCGGACCGCACGGCCTCCTGGACGCCGACACCGCCACGCTCGCTCTCGGGATCGGATCTCGAGATCACGACGCCGGCCGGGAGCTTGCCGCCGAGATCGGGATCGCGATCGGTGACCTCGCCCTCGGGGGACACTCCATCGAAGCCTGAACCGTCGTGTTTTGCTCCACTCGAGATCAGACACCGAAAGGCGCTGCGGAAGACTGCACTCTGGCGCACAGCCTACCTATATTGCGTCGACCCGTTCGATCGCCCCCTTCGGAGCGGGATTCCAAATGACGCTTACAGGTGTACGAGAACAAGCCACCTACCTCAGGGCGGCTCTGCTCCTCGGCTTGGCAACCGGTGACGACGTGAGCCGTTGGGCCGCGTCGCAGCTCGAGCATCAGCCGGAACCCAGCGCCGCATTGGTCGACATCGCGCTGGCGCCCTCGCGCGACGTGGACGCGCTGCGGGCCGCCCTCCGGCCCCTGGCCCGGCGACGGGAGTCGCGGCCGGTCCTGATGGCGATCCTCCAGCAGACCTGGCGTGATCTGGCCTCCGGCCGCCGCAACCTCCGGGACACCGTGACGGTGCTCTCCCAAGCCCGGCGGGCGCTCGTGCTGCCGCCGGTGATGGAAGAGGAGATCGACACGCTCGAGGACGCCCACATCCTGGCGCTGGCCGGGGTCACGGGCGACCTCAGGGAGTGTGGAGAACGGATCCGCCAGTGGCTCGCCCGGTTCGACAGCCCCGGCCAGGCCATCGCCGGATAGCGCTCCGCCCCACCGAAGACCGATCGTGTCCTTGCGATTTCCGTCCGCCGTCCTGGAAGCACGTCAATGAACCGGAAAGAGTTGCTCCGCCAGTACAAGGAAACGCCGCGCCCGATGGGCGTGTACCGGATCCACGACACCGTGACCGGGCGGTCGGTCGTGGCCGCGAGTGTGAACCTGCCCGGGATCTTGAACCGGCATCAGGCGCAGCTCCGCTTCGGGGCCCACCCGGACAAGGACCTTCAGCGAGCCTGGAACGAGCATGGTCCCGACGGCTTCACGTTCGAGACCCTCGACACCCTCCCGCCGCCCGAGAGCCCGGACCACGATCCGGCGTCCGACCTCGCCGCGCTCGAGGAGCTCTGGCTGGAGAAGCTAGGGCTCGAGCCCGATCGCTGGCACTCGATGATCCCGAAGCCCTCCTCATGATCCTTTTGCGTCCGGCACCCGCCGGAAGGTCGTGAACCCGTCGACCTTCACGCTGGCCACCTTGCCGCCCGAATCCAGTTGCACGTCAGGCTCCTGATTCGGGTGGCTAGGAGTAGCGGTGGTACGCCCGCCAGCCAACTCAGCGACCGCCGCCCGCGTCTCCGAACGGCCAGAGCTTGAACGCCTTCAACATCCCGTCCTGATGCTGGGCCACGAACGTCTTGGCAATTCGATCCGCCGGCCACGGGCTGGCCAGCCGCTCCGGCCGGTCGGCGATCCAGAACGCCGTCAGGGCCATGATGGTCGCGTTCTGAGCGAGCACCGCGGGGCCGACCGCTTCCAGCGCGTCCGCCGCGGAGTGGTGGGTATACCGGTACTCGGCGGACCCGTTGTCGAGATCGATCCCCGGAAGCCCCGCCAGCGAGAACGGCCCGGTATCGGTGCCGAACGAGATCCGGTCGTTCACCGACAAGTCGCTGAAAGCGCTGAGCGACTTGGCGAACGGGGTAAAGGCGCCGACCAGGTCGTCACGGCCCCCTAGGCTGAAACCGCGGATCGGTCCCTGACCGCCGTCGAGCACGAGGTCGCCCAGGTGGTTGGCCATCTCGCTCTGGTGCTGCTTCACATAGGCGAACGAGCCCAGCAGCCCTTGTTCCTCCCCGGTGAACAGGACGAAGCGGATCGTCCGGCGCGGCCGGGCGCCCGATCGGGCGATCGACTCGGCGGCGCCCAGCACCGCCACCGACCCGGCCCCGTTGTCGGTGGCACCTTCCGACAGGTCCCACGAATCCAAGTGGGCGCCGACCACGAACACCTGGTCCGGCTCGGCGCTGCCCCGGATCTCCCCCACCACGTTCGCGGCCTCCACCGGCCCGGGCGTGAAGGTGTTGTGGATGTCGACGTGCACCCGGATCGCATGTCCGTGATCGAGCTCACGCTCGAGCAACCCCTGGTCCTCGGCCGTCATCGACACGACCGGCACCGAGAAGTCCTCGGAGAAACCCAGGATCCCCGTGTGGGTCAGGTTCATCCCCGCGGCGTGCGCCCCGCCCTGCCCCCCGATCACCGCGGCCGCCCCGGCCCGCTCGGCCGCCCTCAGCAGTTGGCCGAATCCGAGGAACCCATCTTCGCCCTTGGGCGGCGTCCCCTTGGCCACCATCAGGAGCACCTTGCCCTTCCAACTCCCCGTCGCGGCCAACTCCCGATCGAGATCGTAGAGGTTCACCGACACCACGTCGGCGTCCACCCCGCCGGCCGGGGTCGAGCCGGTCCACCCCATCGCATCCACGTGCAAGCCGAGCGGCCGCGGGGTCAGCATGGTCATCACGGCGACCCCCGGGTCCACCCGCGCCACATCTGGTAGCGCTCCGCGTGCACGTTCTCGAGACCGATCGCCTTCATCGTCGCGACGCCCCACTCCACCGCCTTCCACATCGCCGGCGATCCGGTGACCCGGGCCCCGATGTCGTCGCTGAGCTCGGTCAGGTAGTCGTAGGCGCGCGAGTGCATCATCCCCTGGCCCGCGACCTTCTCCAGGGCGGCCAGGGTCCCGTCGGTGTCGGGACCCGGGGGCGACTGCTGGGCGATCGCGGGCGCGGCGCCCGCGAGGAAGATGGCGAGGGTAATCGTCGGGCCACGCATGATTATGGGTCTCCTTGCTTGAATTGAACGGCGCCGGCGGTCGCGGCTGGAGCGCCCGAAGCGTCTTGGGTCATCGATCGCAAACGAGGAGGCGACCGGCGGGGTTTCAGCCGGAGGCCGCCTCTGGAGCATAGTGCCCTCGGTCCCCCCGGCAGGAGACCCGGTGGCCCCCGAGAACCCCATCGTCACGCTCGGCACCCAGGGCGATCGAGGCCGAGCCCTAGGGCGCCTAGCGTGCCGCCGCCACCCGACGCCGGATCACCGCCGTGACACTGTCGCGGAGCACCGCCATGGCCGAGTCCGGTCGGGTGCCCGGCCCCCGGATCGGGCCGACCGCCGCCAGCAGGTTGCCCGACCGAGCGTCGGTTACCTCCGCGAAAAGCTCGATCCGGCGGTCGTCCTTGTAGATCGACCCCGAAATCACGGTGCCGGCGTCGGTGGAGTCGACCAATTGCTTCAGCAACCGGCGCGAGGTCCCCGGAATCCCCCGAGGCAGGTTGAGCCGAGGCGCCCCCAGCACGAAGGCCGAATTGATCACCTCCAGCCCGGGCACGCGCGAGAGCCCGGCCTCGATCCAGTCGCCGGCCATGGCGCCGAGTGCCGTGAGCGTCGAATCGGCCGACTCGTTGGCCAGGTCGGCCACGACGATGCGGTGCGGGTCCATGTGACCGAGCCGCCCCGGTCGCCGGACCAGGCTGACGCCGGCCGCCATCGCCAGCACGATCAGCGCCGTCGTGCCCCAGACCCGCCGCCGGCGCCAGCGCCACCGGATCGGGTTGCCGGTCGTGAAGGGAAGGAGCGCGGCCCGGAGCTCGGCCGCCGACCCGATCCGGTCCTTGGGGTCGGGCGAGAACGAGCGCATCACCACCTCGGCCAGGCCCCGCGGCAGATCGGGGCGGAGCTCGTCGATCGGCGCCACCTGGCCGGCCAGCTTCCGGCTCAGCACCGTCTCCGGTTGGCCCGGCTCGAAGGGCGAGCGCCCGGCGAGCATCTCGTAGAGCACGCACCCGGTCGCGTACCCGTCGGTCCGGGCGTCGGCCGGCTCGCCGAAGAGCTGCTCGGGACTCATGTACTCCGGGGTGCCGACGAACCCGTCGCCGCGGGTCAGCCGCTCGCCCGCCGCCGTCATCGCCGAACGCTCCCGGATCACCGCCAGACCGAAGTCGGCGATCACCGCGTGGTCGCCCTCCAGCAGGACGTTCTCGGGTTTGATGTCACGGTGGATCACACCCCGCGCGTGCGCGTAGGCCAACGCGTCGGCCACCTCCGACGCCAGCCGCGTCGCTTCGGCGACGGCCAGCTTCCCGTCGCGCCGGAGTCGGGTCCTGAGCGACTCGCCCGTCATCAGCGGCATGATGTAGTAGCGGAGCCCGGCCAGCTCACCCGAGTCGTAGAGCGGCACGATGTGCGGATGCTGGAGCTGGGCCACCAGAGCGATCTCCCGAGAAAACCGCTCTCCCCCGGCCCCCGACCCCGCCTCCCGGTCCAAGACCTTGACCGCCACTCGCCGGCTGTGCTTCCGATCCGTCCCCGCGTAGACCGTCGCCATGCCGCCCCGACCGATCTCCGGCCCGAGGGCGAGGTCCCGGTCGGCGAAGGCGATCCGAAGGGCGTCGGGTGCGTCCGTCGTCATGGTCGCGGCATCAGCCCGTCACGATGCCGCCGATCCCCCCAGAGATCAGCGTCGCGACGTTGGTCAGGATCCGAGGCAGCGCCAGTCCCGCCGGCGAGGCGAGGTAGCGCGGCCGCCAGACCGGATCGAATTTGTCCTTGTACTGCCGGAGGCCCTGGAAGTTGTAGAAGTTCTCGCCGTGCCGGAACAGGAAGGCGCCCGCCCGGGTCCACAGCGGCGCCAAGGCCCGATTCTCGAGCCCGGAGAGCGGCACCATCCCCAGACTGAAGGTCCGGAACCCCCGGGCTTGTCCCCAAACCATCAGCTCGATGAACAGGTACTCCATGACCCCCGACGGCGCGTCGTGCCGGTAGCGCATCAGGTCTACCGAGAGCTCGCCGCCGGGCTGCGCCTGCCACAGGTTCGCGAAGGCGACCACCCGATCGCCGACTCGCACCAGCCCGATCGGCCCGCGCCGGAGATACCCCGGCTCGAATCGCCCGAGCGAGAACCCCTTCTCGCGCACCTTTTTCCGCGCCAGCCAATCCGACGAGATGTGCTCCAGCTCCGGCAGTACGCCCTCCACGCCCTCCGCGGGCACCACCTCGAACCGCGCGCCCAGGGCCGTCAGCTCCCGACGGGTCCGCCGGAGGCCGCGCCGGGCCCCGCCCTCGAGGCTGAAATCGTCCAGCGGCACCACCGCCTCTTCGCCCAGCTTGAGCAGGGTCATCCCCAGATCGATGTAGAGCGGCAGATTGTCGACGCCCACCTCGTAGAACACGGTCCAGGCCCCGTGCCGATCGGCCTCCTCACGAAACCGCCAGGCCAGCTCCCGCCGATCCTCGACCGGCCCCAGCGGGTCGCCCATGGTCACCCAGCTCCGCCCCGAGACGGCGAACATCAGCATGCCCCGCCCGCTGTCGCTGAACCAGAGCGTCTTGTCACCGAGCAGGGCCAGATTGCCCATCGTGGTGGGGCTCTCCCTCACCAGCGCCACCGCCCGGTCCAGCTCGGCGGCGGTGGGCGGCGCCGGCTCGGGCGGCGCCGGCCGAAGCAGTCGCGCGAAGGTGAAGATCGTGACCCCACCCATCAGGCCCACCATGGCCCGAAGGTAGCGGGGCGCGTCGCCGTGGAGCGTGAAGCGCCACCAAAGGTCGGAGGAGTAGTCGACGTGCTTGAAGGAGAAGAAGCCTAGCCAGGCGGTGAACCCCACCGCCGCCACGATCGCCACGATCCAGCCAGGCGAGAACGGCTCGCTGGTCACCGCGGCCCGCCGATAGAACACCGACCGGGCGGGCATGAGCAGAAGTCCAACCGATGCCAGAATCGTCGCCTCCTCCCAATCGAATCCCTTGAGCAGCGACGCCACGGCGCCCACGACCAGCAGCGTCTGCGTCAGCCGATAGGCCGCGTCGAGTCGCCGGGTCAGCGCCCACCCCAGCACCACCAACGCGCCCCCGGCCAAACTGGCCAGAAAGTGCGAGAGCTCGATCACGCCGAGAGGGACCAACGCGCTCAGCCACTGGATTCGCGCCGGCACCGACGGCGTCGCTCCCGACACCAGGAGGACGACACCCGACACGAACGTTGCCCCACCCAGCACCGTGGGGAGCGCGGCGGGAATCCACCGGGCTCCGACCGCGCTGGTCACCGCGCCCAGCCGCTCCGCGAGGGCCCGGAGCCGCGGCCGGGGCTGCGCCACCTCGAACCCGGCCAGCAGCAACAAGCCCAACGAGAACGGCAGGAGGTAGTAGACCGCCCGGAACGCGAGCAGGGCCCCGAAGATGAGCGACACGTCGAGGTAGGGCTGCAGCAACACCACCATGAGCCCCTCGAACACGCCCAGACCGCCCGGCACGTGGCTGGCAATCCCCGCGAACTGGGCCGTGAGAAACGCCCCCAGCACCAGGGCGAACGAGAGCCCCGGCGGGTGCGGCAGCAGCACGAACATCACCGAGGCCGCGAGACTCCAGTCGAGCGCTGCGACACCCAGCTGCGCCAGGGCCAGGCCCAGGCTCGGGACGGGCAGCGTCCATCCCCGGACCCGGATCGGCCCCCGCCGGACGGCGGCCCACCCGAGGTACGCCGCGACCACCAACAGGAAGAAGGCCCCGACCGGACGGAGCGAGGGGATCGGTAGCCTGAGCAGCGCCGCCGTCCCCCCCGGCTCCACCACCATCGAGAGGCCGCTCATCGCGACCAGGCCCACCGTGAAGGTCGCCACCACGTACCCGATGGCCGAGCCGATCTCCGGCGTGGTGAGTCCCCACGCGGTCCAGAAACGGTAGCGCACCGAGCTCCCGGTCACCAAGGGGAAGCCAAGCGTCTGACTGATCGCGTAGGCGATGAACGAGCTGAAGGCCACCCGCGCGAACGGCGCGGGCTTGCCGATCGCCGCCAGGGCAATGGCGTCGTAGCCCGGCAGCACCAGGTAGGCGGAGAGCGCGAGCCCAACGGCCAGGAGCAAGCGTTCGCGGGAGAGCGCCGCCAGCGCCCGGGCGATGTCGTGGTAGCGGAAGTGGCGGAGCTCGTTGTGGAGGGCCAGGCCCGCCACGACCAGCACCAGCAGCACCAGGATCGGGCCAACCCACCGGGTCAGGCGGCTCGGCAGCCGGGTCGGGGCCGCGTCGACCGAGGTCGGCGACGGCGCGTCGAGCTCGGGAGATGTCATGGCGTCGGCGCTCCTGGCACCCGGACGGTCAGGAAGATGGTGGCGGGGCGGCACCGGCCCCGACTCTCCTCAAGATACCGCCCCCCGCCCAGCCCTGCCGAAATACCCTAAGTCGAAGCGGATCATGCTGTTAATCGGGCATTCAGGTGCCAGCCGGTATCCTCCTGTCGGACCCTGCGGACAGGGTCGGATCACCACGTGGTCCGAACTGCCGCCAACCCGTAAGGAGGAATTCCATGTACCGTCGCCTACTCACCACGGGACGAGTCGCCGGCGTGACGACCCTCGCGGTCGTCGCGGCCGTCGGTCTCTTCCGCCTGGGCTCGCCGCCTAATGCGATCCACGCGGCGCCCGCCCATCCGGTCGCGTCGACCGCCGCCATCAACACCCTCGACGCCCTGAGCAACGCGTTCTCGGACGTCGCAGAGCACATCAAGCCCAGCGTCGTCTACGTCACCGCCAAACGGCCCGGCGAAGTCCAGCAGGTCGGGATGGACATTCCGCCCGAGTTCCGCCAGTTCTTCGACCTGCCCGACCGGCCTCGGTCGAAGGGCCAGGACAAGGCCCCGATGATGGCCAGTTCCGGCTCCGGCTTCATCGTCTCGGGCGATGGCTACATCCTCACCAACAACCACGTGGTCGACGGCGCCAAACAGGTCCGGGTTCGGCTCCTGGACCGGCGGGAATACGACGCCAAGGTGGTCGGGACCGACCCCACCACCGACGTCGCCGTCCTCAAGATCGACGCCGATCACCTCACGCCCGCCCCGCTCGGATCGAGCGACGACACCCGGGTCGGCGAGTGGGTCCTGGCGGTCGGCAACCCGTTCGGCGAGAACCTCACCTTCACCGTCACCTCGGGAATCGTGAGCGCCAAGGGACGCGCCCTCCAGCTCCCCAACCAGTCGTCCCGGAGCATCCAGGACTTCATCCAGACCGACGCCGCGATCAACCCGGGCAACTCGGGCGGCCCCCTCGTCAACACCCGGGGCGAGGTGATCGGCATCAACAGCGCCATCGCGAGCCCCACCGGTAGCTACTCCGGGTACGGCTTCGCGGTCCCGATCGACCTGGCTCGGAAGGTCATGGAGCAGATCGTCAAGTCCGGCCACGTGAGCCGCGCCGCCCTGGGCGTCCTGGCCCGCGACGCCAGCGAGGAAGACGCCCAGTACGTCGGGCTCGACAGCATCCACGGGGTCCTGGTCGAGGACTTCGACGACGGCTCGCCCGCCAAGAAAGCGGGGCTCGAGCCCGGCGACGTGATCATCGCCATCGACGGCCAGCCGGTCGACTACGTGGCCCAGCTCCAGGAGCGGGTTGCCTTCCGCCACCCCGGTGACGACGTCAACGTCGAGGTCGCCCGGAAGGGCGGCGCTCGGAAGACGATCGAGGTCAAACTCGAGGCCGTCAAGAGCGACACCCGGACCTCGAGCCACGCCAACGGGGCGAACGACTCCGACAACTCCGCCAACGGCGTCGCCTCGCTCGGTATCCAGGTGACCCCCCTCACCGCCGACCTCGCCGATCAGCTCGGCCTGCCGTCGACGGTCCAGGGTCTGGTGGTCACCGATGTCGACCCCGAGAGCGCCGTGGCCGGACACCTGGCCCCGCCAGACGCCGGCGGACCCGACGTGATCGAGAGCGTCGAAGGCCAATCGGTCCACACCGTGAAGGACCTCCGTCGGGCGCTGGCCGACCACAAGGCCGGCGACATCGTCAGCCTCCGGATCTACAACGGCCGCGCCAAGGCCGGCCGGGTGGAGCGGGTCCAGTTGAGCGCCGGCGATCACGAGTGAGCCCCGGCCCGCGCACCCGCGGCATGACGCCCACCCGGCTTGGCCGGGTGGGCGTTTACCGTTCGGGTCGGTCGCAGCCATCCGGTCGACCCCTTCAACGGAGGCGGCATGTCCGCGCTCGCGCCTGCGGTGCACCAGCTCCTGACCTCGGCCCTCGGCGATCCGACCACCGTGGCCGGGACCGCGATCCGGGTCATCCTGGTCTATGGCGTCCTGCTGTTCGCCATCCAGGTCACCGGGCGCCGGGTGCTATCCCAGCTCACCCCGTTCGACCTCCTCACCCTGCTCCTCCTCTCCAATACCGTCCAGAACGCGATGATCGGGCCCGACAACAGCCTGGTCGGCGGCTTGCTCGGCGCCGGGGTGCTGCTCGTCTCGAACCGGGTCATCGTCCGGGTGAACCCGCTCCGGCGCCGGTTCGAGCCCGAGCCGGCTCTGCTGGTCCATCAGGGGGAGATCTACGCCGACCGCCTGGCCCGGGAGGGAATCAGCGAGGCCGAGCTCCGCACCGCCATCCGGGAGCACGGCATCGCCGGCGTGGCTGGCGTGGAGACGGCCGTGCTGGAGATGGACGGAACCATCTCGGTCATCCCGACCGGCCCGAAGCGGGTGCGGCTCCATCGGGTCCGCTCCCGGCGGGTCACCGGCCCGGCCCCGGCAAACGCCCCACCCCCGCCGAGAAACGACGAGCCCGGCGGCCCGGTGACACCGGACCGCCGGGACTCTTGAGCGGCGAAGGATGGCTACCGCTGGGAGGGCTTTTTCGTCGAATCGGGCTTGGCCCGCTTGTGGGTCATTCTCTTGCCGGGGGCCGGGGTGGCCGCGGGAGTGGTCGCCGGCTTCATGGCCTTGGACCGGTGATGCTTGGCCTTGCGCTTGGTGGTGTCGGCCGGCGCTTGGCGGTGAGGGGTCTTCGCGGCCACCGTCATCGCCCGATGGGTCTTGGCGACCGGCTTGGCCTGCTGCGCCACGACCGGTACCGCCACTCCCAAAGCCAGCAACGTGGCCACGGACAACATCGACGAACGCATGGGTGTCTCCACAGGGCGACAGGGTCGGAATGCATGAAGGTGGGAATCCGGCCCGAACCGTCGCCCAAAGCTCCGTCCGGAATCCGCAGGCAACCTAGCTCTCGGCACCTTAACCCAGCATTACAGCCAATGCCGACTTCGCACCCCCCGACCCCGCCCGAGGGGTCCTTGGCCCACCCGGCCGCGACGGGCTATCTATTGGACATGCGAGTTCTCGTGGTCGAAGACGACGCCAAGCTGGCCCATCTCCTGGCCAAGGGCCTTCGGGAAAACGCCTACGCCGTCGACGAGGTGGGCGATGGGGAAGCCGCACTGCAGTTCGCGGCGATCAACCAGTACGACGCCGTCGTGCTCGACCTCGGCCTCCCCAGAAAGAGCGGGCTCGAGGTGTGCCGGACGCTCCGGCAAAAGAGGTCCCAGGTTCCGATCCTGATCCTGACCGCGCGGGACGCCGTGCCCGATCGGGTCGCCGGGCTCGACGCCGGCGCCGACGACTACCTCACCAAGCCGTTCGATTTCTCCGAGCTCCTGGCCCGGCTTCGCGCCCTGCTCCGCCGCTCACCCGTGGTCCAACCCGATCAGATCGTGATCGACGACCTGGTCATCGATACTGGCAGCCAGCAGGCCGCCCGTGCCGACCAGCCGATCGAGCTCACCGCCAAGGAGTACGCCCTGCTCGAGTTCCTGGCTCGGCACCCGGGGCAGGTCGTGGGACGGGCCGAGATCACGGCCCACGTGTGGGACGACAACCACGACCCGGCGTCGAACACGATCGAGGTGTACATCAACCGGCTCCGCCGGAAGATCGACACCGACGACCGCGCCCCCCTGATCCACACCCGGCGCGGCGCCGGCTACATGCTGGGCTCGCCGTCCGACGCCTGATGTTCCGCGCCATCCGGTTCCGGCTGGCTCTCTGGTACACCGTCGTGCTTGGGGTGTGCCTGGCCGGCTTCGGCGGGTTCACCTGGGTCTACATCGACCGGGCCATCAGCCGTCGGATCGACGACTCCCTCCGGGAGGTGGCCCAGGCCTTCGTCGCCGCCTGGCATTCCGCCCAGAGCTCGGCCCCGAACCGGAAGGTCAGCGCGGCCGAGGTGGTCCAGGAGTTCCGCGCCGACGAGTTCGAGCTGGTGATCTTCGACGAGGCCCAGCGCGAGGTGGCGTCCAACTCCCGCACGACCCGGGTGCGCCGTCCCCGCCGGGCCCGGGCCTCCCCGCCTACCACCCAGGGCCTGCTGCCCCGTCCCGACCTCGCGCCGCTCTTCCGCGAGGCCGGCGCCGGCGGCGAGGCCTTTGCCACGCTCGACGGCGCCAGCGGCCTGGAACGGGCCTACGCCGTCGACGTCACCCTTCCGGGCCGCCGCGAAGTCGTGGCCGTGATTCAGGACCTGGCCAGCCGCCGGCAGCTCATCGACGACCTGGGCCGAGCCTTCCTCCTGATGGCGCCGATCGGCTTGCTGGTGGCGTTCGGGGGCGGGGTCTTCCTCGCGGGCCGGGCGCTCGATCCCGTCGGCGCGATGGCCGATCAGGCCGACGCGATCGAAGCGTCGACCCTCCACGAGCGGCTCTCGGTCGCCAACCCCGGCGACGAGCTCGGCCACCTGGCCACCGTCGTGAACCGGCTCCTCGGCCGGATCGAGGCGGCCTTCGACCAGCAGCGCCGGTTCATGACCGAAGCCGCCCACGAGCTCCGCACCCCGGTCGCCGTGGTCCGGGGCGAAGCCGATCTCGCCCTCTCCCGCGCCTCCCGGCCCGAAGATCAGTATCGCGAGGCACTCGACGTGATCCGCGACGAAAGCCGGCGGATGACCCGGATCGTCGACGACCTCTTCCTCCTCGGCCGGGCCGACGCCAACGCCTACCCCCTGACCATCGCGCCGATCGAACTTGCCGCCGTCGCCCGCGACGCGGCCCGTAGCGAGGAGACCATCGCCGCGGCGCGGGAGATCGCCGTCGTCTGCGACGCCCCCGACCCGCTCCCGCTCGAGGGCGACGAGTCGTTGATCCGCCGGGCCCTGCAGAACCTCCTCGACAACGCGGTGAAGTACGGCCGACGGGGAGGGCACGTGTGGGTGGACGCCAAACGGGACGACGGCCACTACCGGGTCCTCGTCCGGGACGACGGGCCGGGCATCCCGCCCGAGGAACAGGCCCGGATCTTCGATCGCTTCTACCGAGGGGCCAGCGCCCGGGCCGCCGGAGACTCGGACAACGGGAGCGGCGCCGGGCTGGGGTTGGCGGTCGCCCGGTGGGTGGCCGGAGTGCACCAGGGCAGCCTCGACCTGGTGCGCTCCGACTCCACCGGAACGGAGTTCGAGCTTCGGGTGCCCGCCCCGACTAACTCACCTTCACCTGCTTGATCATGCCGTGAACGTAGTGCGGCTTGCCGTCCTTCGCGTCCGGCATGAAGCAGATCAGGGCATAGTCCCCCGGCTCCAGGTTCACCTCGAAGACATCGCTTCCACCAGGCCCGATCGCGGTGACGCCTCCGACCGGCAATCCGGGCGGTGGGCCCACCGGCTTCTCGGCCCACTGAGCCAGCTCCAGCGCCGTCTTCCCCTGGTTGACCCGGGCCAACAGAAGCTCGTGCGGCTGGCTCGCGTCCGTCTCCACCCGAATGACGTGATGGCCCGCTGAAAGCGGCCGGGAAAGCATGAAGTCGTAGTCGGTCAGCCGGACCGTGATGTCGGCCTCGGGCAGTGACGCGACCGCCACCGGCCCCGCCACCGTGAAGGGCTTGATCATCCCCTTCGCCGCGTGGGGCAGCCCGTCCACCGACGGGATCAGGCAGATCAGGATGTAGTTCCCCGGCGTGAGCATGACGTCGGCCTCCGACGACCCGCCCGGCACCACCGCGTTCGGCCCGCCGAGCATCACCATCCAGCCCGGCAACCTCCCGCTCGCCAGCGCAGCCGGGATGTCCGCCACCGTCTTCCCGCTGTCGAGCCGGGCGACGGTCAGGTGGTGCAGCTCCTTCCCCTGCTCGTCGAGCCGAAGCCGCACCACCCCAGCCGGGAACGTGTCGGGCGCCTGATACGCGTAGTCGTGCGCCACGATCGTCACCACCGGCGGCGTCGCCGCCGCCGGTGCGGCCTCGCTCTTCGCCGCGTCGGGCGCCGGCTTCCCGGCACACGCCGCGGTCAATACCAGCAACACGACCTCCCACCGCAAGCCATGCTTGGACAGCATCACCGTGCTCCTCCTCGAAATGGGTTCTGGAACCCGCGGGTCGGCCGAAGAGACGTTCCCGACCCATGACCTTCGAATAGCGGCCTCTTACGGAACGGCAACTCCCTCAGTTTCACTTCGAAACGTTACGCTGACCAGCGGAAACCGAGCTGCAGAACGACGGATGCGCGTGCCACGAACCGGGAGGGAAGAAGATACCTCGGCCTCGACCGCTCCGCGTTGCCCTGTTGGGCCCGGGAGGCGCCAAGGAGCCCCAGCGAATAGGGCCGCTCCCTACCGGCAGGCGTACACCGCCAGCGTGCCGGCATGATGGCCACCCTCGTCGCTCACGATCAGGGTGCCGTCCCCGACGATCGCCAACCCTTCGGCCTGACGATGGTGACCGCCCAACCGACCCGTCGCCAGCACCCGGCCGGTCGGGTCGAGCTCCGCGAACGCCCGCTGCGGACCAGCCAGCACCAGGTAGTGTCCGGTCTCGGGATCGCGCTCCAGCGCCGAGGCGTGAAAGCCGGAGCTGGGGCGGTTCGCCGCCAGCGCCTCGTGCGGCACCGTGACCCGGTCGGGAATCGCGAGGGCGCCCCGGTCCAACGACCACCGGAAGATCGTCAGCCGCCCCCGGAGCGACTTGCGGCGCGGGCGCTTGCACGCCACGAGCAGCAGGTTGCCGTCTGGCTCGAACGCGAGCCCCTCGATCTCGCATTGACGCCCGAGCCCCGTGTCCGTGACCCGAAAGGCCAGCGTCGTCCGATCGGCCGCGGTCGGGTCGGGCACCACGGTCTCGAACAGCTGGCCGTCGCTGGTGGTGAGAAAGAGGCGGCTCCCCGCGATCGCGATCCCCTCGAAATCGCCCCGAGGCGTGCCCGGGCCGAGGAGATAGGTGCCCAACACCCTGCCGCTGCGGTAATCGACGGCCGCCACGATCCCTTGCTCGTCGTTGTGGAGGAAAAGCCGGCCGTCGGCGGCGAGCGCCAGGCCCGACACTTCCCTGAACAGAGGCGGGAGCTTCCAGGTCTCGGCCGGCTTCCGGCCCAGGCAGTCGGCCAGAGGGTCGGCGGGCCCCGCGGCCCCGGTGGCCAAGGCCAAACCGGCCAGCGCGAGTGCCCTGCCGGCGCCGGTACCACACCGGCTGACGAATCCTGATCGCATCGATGCCCCATCGGTGGCCTGGTGGGCCGGTCTGCCTCCCTCTCCGGCGAAATCTGCGGCCCTCATTGGGGACCGGCAAGGCGCCTCCGCCGGCCGACTCAACGCCGGCGCCAGGCTCCGCGTACCGTTGATGTTCCGTTGTTGGACCCCACTACCGGAGACACTCCGATGCGTGCCCTGGCCGTTCTCGCTGGACTGACCCTGCTGGCCACCCCCTTGATGGCTCAAAACCCCGACTTCTCGGGCACCTGGAAGGTCGACACCGACAAGAGCGACGCACCCCAGGGCCGGGGCGGCGGGATGATGGGCATGGGTGAGCTCAAGATCACCCAGGGCGGCGGCAAGCTCACCATGGTCATGTCGATGGGTGAGCGGAGCCGGACCACCACCTACAACCTGGACGGCTCCGAGAGCCGGAACCCGGGCATGCGCGGCAACGAGATGGTGACCAAGTCGCACTGGGAGGGGAAGACCCTCGTCACCGAGGGCGAGAACACCTTCAACACCCCGAACGGCGAGATGACGGTCAAGACCCGGGAAGAGCGGTCCCTGAGCGACGATGGCAAGACCATGACCGTCGCGACCAAGTCGACCACCCCGCAGGGCGAGCGGACCCGCAAGATGGTCTACGACAAGCAGTAGGGACGCAAAAACCCCGGGCCGTGCGATGGGGCGGCCCGGGGTCGTTGGGAGAGCCAGCGGTGGGAATTGAACCCACGACCGCTCGATTACGAATCGAGTGCTCTACCGCTGAGCTACGCTGGCGGAGGACCTACAAAGTACATACGGCACTTCCACTTAGCTACCCGTCTTGCGGGCAACGCCCCCCCTGGACCGATCGGCCGCCACCCAACCGGCCGGGACGGGTCGGGCGTGGCTCGCCTCGAGCGCCGACAGCAGCGTCCCGGCGAGCGCGCTATCACCCGCGCTGGCCAGCAGATTCTCCTGCTCCCCCGGGTCGGCGCGGATGTCGAACAGCTCGAGCCGGCCGTCGGGACGCACGATCAGATGGCGGTCGCCGACGATGACGGAGTGAACGTCGCCTCGTCGACCGGGAGCCGAGTCGATCTGGCCCATGTTGATGCTGGCCCGGACCTCGGCGAACAGCGTGTCCACCCCACCTGGCGCGGGCCCCTTCCAGTATCTGGCCAGCGAGCGGCCGGGCAACGCCGGATCGGCGCCGAGCAGGTCGAGGATGGTAGCCGCGAGGTCCCGGGGGCTGACGGCGTCCGGCACGACGCGGCCCGCCGGTACCACCCCGGGCTCGATCACGATCAGGGGCACCCAGAGCGCCGGGAGATACACGCTCCCACCGTGACCGAGCCAACCGTGCTCCATGATCTCCTCGCCGTGGTCGGCGGTGATCACCAGCACGGTGTTGTTCAACACCCCGCGCCGACCCAGTGAATCGACCAGGCGTCCCACCGCCTCGTCGAGGTATCGGATCGCCTGCTCGTAGCGCAGCCGGCTCCGGACGGCGATCGGGATCGAATCGGCACGAGCGCCCGCCGCCTTCCGACCGGCGCCCCGCCGGAACAACGAGTCATAGCCCGAGGGTACGTAGTAGTCCTGATGCGCGTCGAAATAGTTCGCGAAGACGAAGAACGGACGATCACCATGGCGATCAACCCAACCCAGCACGGCACGGTTGATGTCGTCCGCCGTCTTCCGATCGAACCCGGGACTCGACGGCCCCAGCCAGCCGAGGAGCGGCTGAAGGCGTCGGGCCAGCTCGCGCCCGGCGCGCGAGCTCTTGAGAACCTGCTCGAGGCTCACCCGATACGCGTCGTAACGCCCGAAGCCTCGGCCGAGCCCCATCTCCCGCTGAGTGTAAGCCAGATTGGCGACGAAGCCCGCGGTGGCGTACCCTCGGGCGGCGAGCACCTCGGCGAGCGTCGAATAGCGGTGGCTGAGCGGAGTCCGCCAATCGGCCTCGAGCTCCCACGCCCAACGTCCCGTGAACATCGAGGCGTGCGACGGGAGCGTCCATGGAGCCGTGGAGTAGGCGCGATCGAACAGCGCGCCTCGACGGGCGATCCGGGTCAGGTTCGGCGTGGTGGGCCGATCGTAGCCGTAGAGGCTCAGGCTCATGGCGCGCACGGTGTCGAGCACCAGGAGGACCACGTTCCGCCCCCTGACGGGTGACGCCCTCCGGAGCGCCAGCCACGAGCCCACGTCGCGAACCACCCCGATCGACGTCGCCGTCAGGAGAAGGTACGCGCCGACCGCAAGCAGGGTCCGACGCAGGCCCCGTTCGAAGCGGCCCGGGTCGCGATCTGCGAACCGGGCCGCCTGCACCGCGATGCCGGCCGCCAGCAGGCCGATCGCGTACTTCGCCAGTGGGGGATTCAGCGGCCAGAGACCGAGACAGATCGCCGGAAAGAGGGACGCGAAGACCAGCCTCGACGGCGTGACCCAGCGGGGCTTCACCGCCGCGAGCAGCACCAGCGGCAGCGCCGCCACCACCAAGTAGATCCCGTTCGCCACCGCGGGCATCCAGAGGAGCAGGACACCCGGCCTCGCGTTCTCGGGAACGACATGCGTGCGGGCCAGCCGGATCAAACCATCGAGCCAGCCTGAGAGGAGGCCGAACGTCGCGGCCGTGAAGACCACGGCTCCAGCCCGACTCGGTCTGTTCCTCATCGACCTCGTCTCCGGTCAGAGCGTCGAAGCTAAGGCTCGGGGCCCTCCGGTGTCGAGCGCGAAAATGCGACGTGGCGTCTTTTTGGACACTTCAGGAGGGCCGGTCCACGCTCCGGGCTTCGCCACCCAACCCGCTCGATGGTCGAGATCACCCGTGGAGACCGCGAGCCGCAACGGAAAAGCCCGCGAGCTCCTGGCTCGCGGGCTACCGTCCTCCCGAATGCTTGATGCCCTGGCGCGGATTCGAACCGCGACGCCTTTCGGCACTACCCCCTCAAGATAGCGTGTCTACCAGTTTCACCACCAGGGCGCGGGCCCCATAATACCCGGCCGGAATTTACCCGTCAACGTGACAGGGGGCCAGCCGCCGCATGCCAGCCAAGTCTTGGCCCGACGTATATTTGCGGCCAGTCGTCCGGACCCCGGTCAACCTGTTCCCGGACCGCCGCCGATGCTCGGACCCAGATTCCGTCTCGCACTCTGCCCGGTGGCGCTGCTCCTCGCCGGCGCCGCCCCGGCCGGGAGCCAAGTGCCCGACTCGACTCGGAGCGACTCTCTCGAGGCCAGCCTGGCCGAGATCGTGGTCCGAGCCGCCGAGCCGGTCACCACGGTCGGCGGCGCGGCCGCCCTTCGGCTCCGCCTCGACTCGCTGGACCTCCCGCCTGCCCCCTCCCTCGAGCGGGTGCTCCGCAAGTTGCCCCTCCTCCACGTCCGGCGGAACTCCCGCGGCGAAGCGGAGATCTCGGCCCGCGGCTCCGAGTCGCGACAGGTGGCGATCCTGGTCGACGGGATCCCCCTCACCCTCGCCTGGGACGGCCGGGCCGACGCGTCGATCATCCCGCTCGGCGCCCCAGTCCAGGTCGAGTACACCCGGGGCCTGTCCTCGATGCTCTACGGTCCCAACGTGCTGGGAGGTATCGTCGAGATCACGGTCGGGCGCTCGCTCCGCCAGCCGAGGCGTTCGTCGCTCCGGGTGGCAACCGGCGCCGATGCGACCGGCGGCGTCGGCGGCTCGACCGACGTGACCCTCCCCTTTGAGAGTGGCGCCGGTCGCTGGCTCCTCCGAGGCGGAGTCGGCTACACCGCCTCGCCCGGTCAGCCTCTCCCAGCCGGGGTCCGGGAGCCCTCCGATCCGGCCACCGATCTCCGGGTCAACACCGACGTGCATTCGGTCGACGGCTTCGCCGCCCTGCGTTTCCACGGCAACCAGGGCCAGTGGGCCTCGCTCACCGCCTCGTCCTTCCAGGCCCGCCGCGGGATCGCCGCCGAGCTGGGGGTGACCGACGCACGCTTCTGGCGCTACCCCAGCGTCAGGCGCTCGCTGCTGATCGCCTCCGGGGGCTCCGGCGAGCGGCTCGGACTCTTCGGCGGCCGCGTCGACCTCGAGACCAGCGTCGCGGTCGACCTGGGCCGGACCGACATCGACGCCTATACCTCCCGTTCCTACACCGAGCTCGACGGCTTCGAGGACGGGAAGGACCGGGTCCTTACCGGCCGCCTGCTCGCGGACCACACGCTGGGCCGGCGGGTCGACCTGTCGGGCGCCTTCACGGTCTCGGACATCCGTCACGACGAGCTCCTCCCCGGCGGCGAGGCACGATATCGGCAGCGGCTCTGGAGCACCGGGCTCGAGTCCACCTGGCGGGCCGTCGAAAACGGGGCGGCCGTCAGCTCCCTCCGGTTCACGGCCGGGGCCGCCTACGACGTCGGGCAGACCCCCCAGTCCGGCGGCCGCGAGCCCCTGGGCACCATCCACGCCTGGGGCGGCCGGGTCGGCTTCACGATGGGCCTCGACCAGGGCGAGACCGAGATCCACGGCGGGGTGAGCCGGCGGGGGCGATTCCCGTCGCTTCGAGAGCTCTACTCGGGCGCCCTCGATCGGTTCGTCCCCAACCCCGAGCTCCGCCCCGAGCGGCTGGTCGCGATCGAGGCCGGCGTGACCCGGCGTTTCGGACGCTCGGAGATCCAGGCGGTGGCCTTCCACCACCGGCTCGACGACGCGGTCGTGCGGATCAGCCTTCCCGACCGCCGGTTCATGAGGGTCAACCGGAACCGCCTCACCAGCCGGGGCGTCGAGCTGCTGGCCTCGGCCCCGATCGGCCCCGCCACCGTCGCCGGCGACCTGACCGTCCAATCGGTGACGCTCGCCGATCCCGGCGCGGCCGTCGGCAACCGGCCCGAGAACCTGCCGGCCGTGTTCGGGAGCCTCCGGGCCCGGGTCCCCCTCGCCCTCGGCCTGGTCGGCGGTGGCGACCTGATCGTGACCGGAAACCAGTTCTGCATCGACCCGGAAAGCGGCGCCGACCGCCGGCTCGACGGCGGCGGTACCGTGAACGCGGAGCTGTCCCGGGTGTTCGCGCTCCGATCGGCCGGACTCTGGTCGGCCCTCGAGGCCCGGCTGGCGGCCGACAACCTCGGCAACGCCGCCCGCTACGACCAGTGCGGGCTGCCCCGCCCCGGCCGCCTGCTTCGCGTGCAGATCCGGCTCTTCTGACCGCGGAGCCCGGTTCAACGGACCGGACCGCTCGTGCGTACCCAAGGCATGGCGCCGGCCATTTCGCGGCCCGGTCGCCATGCTTTCTCCACCCAACCGAGGTTCCCATGGCGATTGCACTGCCGAGTCGGGGAGCGTCGCTCCTGCTCGCGCTGGCCACCGTGGCCGGTGCCCGAGCCGCGGCACAGACCCCCGAACCCCTCGATTCGCTCACCCTCAATGCCTTCCAGTGGCGGTCCATCGGCCCCGCCAACATGAGCGGCCGGATCACCGACATCGAGGGCCTGCCCAGCCCCTCCCGCACCTTCTACGTGATGACCGCCGCGGGGGGCATCTTCAAGACGACCAACGCCGGGATCAGCTTCCGCCCCCTCTTCCAGCACCAGCGCTGCGTCGCCGGCGGCGACTTGGCCATCGCGCCGAGCGACAGCATGGTCCTCTACGCCGGGACCGGTGAGGAGGACTCCCGGAACTCGATCTCGCCCGGCTGCGGCGTCTTCAAGTCGACCGACGGCGGGCTGACCTGGAAGCACGTGGGCTTGACCGAGACCCGGCACATCGGCCGGATCGTGGTCGACCCCCGCGACCCCAACGTGGCCTACGTGGCCGCGCTGGGTCACGCCTGGGGCGCCAATCCCGAGCGCGGCGTCTACAAGACCACCGACGGCGGGGCCACCTGGCAGCGGATCAAGTTCATCAGCGACAAGGCCGGGTTCGTCGATCTCGCGATGGACCCCTCGAACCCCGACCTGCTCTTCGCCTCGGCGTGGGAGCGGGTGCGGGGCCCCTACTTCCTGCAGAGCGGCGGCCCCGGCAGCGGCCTCTGGAAGACCACCGATGCCGGGAAGACCTGGACCGAAGTGAAGGGCGGCGGCTTTCCCGAGACGATGAAGGGCCGGATCGGCATCGCCATCGCGCCCAGCAACCCCAAGGTGGTCTACGCGCTGGTGGAAGCCGACACCATGGCGAATCCGAAACCCGCCAAGGGCGCGGCCCAGCAGACCCGTCCCTCCGGCCTCTACCGGTCGGCCGACGGCGGGGCCACCTGGACCAAGATGAACGCCAACGACACCCGGCCGTTCTACTACTCCCAGGTCCGGGTCGACATCAAGAACCCCGATCGGGTCTACTGGTCGTCCACCCCGTTCAACTTCTCCGACGACGGCGGCAAGACCGTCCGGAACGGGACCGTCGGGATCCACGTCGACGACCACGCCATGTGGATGGACCCGGGTGACGAGAACCACTTCCTGGTCGGCAACGACGGCGGCGTGGTGCAGACCTGGGACCAGGGTGGCAACTTCGAGTTCCTGAACACGATCGCGAACGGCCAGTTCTACGCCGTCAGCTACGACCTGGCCGTGCCCTACCGGGTCTGCGGCGGCCTCCAGGACAACGGATCCTGGTGCGGTCCCAGCCGCCGCAAGAACGGCCCGATCACCAACGCGATGTGGGCCACCTTCAACGGCGGCGACGGGTTCCGGACCGCCCAGGATCCCACCGATCCGGACGTGCTCTACGGCGAGTCGCAGGGCGGCAACGTCGCCCGGTACCAGTGGTCCACCGGGGAGCGCTCGAGCTTCCCGAAGCCCAACTGGCGGGAACGGGCCCAGGCCTGGGAGGACTCGGTGGTCGTGATCCGGGGCGACACCACCCAGCCCGAGACCTCCGCCATGAAGAAGCGGCTGGCCACCATCGCCCAGGCCCGGGCCGCCGACTCGGCCAACTGGGACACCCGCTGGAACTGGAACACCCCGTTCTTCCTCTCATCCCATAACCCGGGAACCCTCTACCTGGGCGCCAACCGGGTGATGAAGAGCGTCGACCGCGGGGCGAGCATGTACCCGATCTCGCCCGATCTCTCCACCCGCGACTCGATCAAGATCCGGGTCAGCACCGAGACCTCGGGCGGCATCACCACCGACGTCACCGGCGCCGAGACCTACGGCACCATCGTGGCCCTGGCGGAGTCGCCGATCCGCCCAGGCCTCCTCTACGCCGGCACCGACGACGGCAACGTGTGGGTCTCGCGAAACGACGGCGGCGGCTGGGAAAGCCTGACCGGCCGCTTCCCCGGCGTCCCCACCCTGACCTACGTCAGCAACATCGAGGCGTCGTCGCACGACTCGGCCACGTTCTACGTGACCTTCGACGGACACCGCACCAACGACTTTACGCCCTACGTCTACCGGACCACGGACTTCGGCAAGACCTTCCAGTCGATCGCGGGCAACCTGCCGACCGGCGGACCCGACTTCGTGCACGTGATCCGGGAAGACCTGAGCAACCCCAAGCTGTTGTTCGTTGGCACCGACGTCGGCGTGTACGTCTCGAGCAACGGCGGTGGCTCGTGGGAGCGCTTCATGAACGGGCTCCCCACCGTCCCGGTGCGCGACCTCAGGATCCATCCCCGCGAGCGCGACCTGATCGCGGCAACCCACGGCCGCTCGATCTGGATCGTCGACATCGGGCCGCTCGAGCAGATGACCGACTCGGTCCTGGGGCTGGGCAACCATCTCTTCCAGCCCCAGACCGCGTATCAGTGGGGCGAGCCGCCGGTGGGCGGCGAGGAGCCCGGTCAGAAGGCCTTCGAGGCCCCGAGCCCGGCGTACGGTGCCGAGATCGTCTACCGGGTCACCGGCGCCGAGGCCGCCGCCGGCGGCCGGGGCGGCCAGGACAACGGGCAAACCGGAGGCCGGGAGGGGGCCCCGCCTCGAGGCGGCCGCCAGGGCCCCGGTCGGGGCGGCCCCCGGGCACAGATCGCCATCCTCGACGTGGCCGGTGACACGGTCCAGACCCTGAACGGTCCGGGCGGTCCGGGGGTCCATCGGGTGACCTGGAACTACCGCGGCAAGCAGCCGCCCGCGGAGCCGCTCGGCCCGGCCGCCCGGCGGGACAGCATCCAGATGGCGGCCCGCCGTGACGTCGTGTTCGACTCGCTCACCAAGGCCGGCACCCTGCCCGCGCCGATGGCGGAGCGAATCCGCACCATGCTCGCCTCGGGCGACACCCAGGGCCTCTTCGCGATGTTCGGACGGGGCGGCGGGGGTGGCGGCGGCGCCCGACCCGGCGGATTCAATGCCCGGCCGGCGGAGTCTCCGCTCCGCGGCCAACGCGGCGGCGGGGCCCCGGGTGGCGCCGGTCAGATGGACCAGGGGATGATGAGCCAGCTCTTCGACCTGCTCCGGCCGCCGGGCCGGCGGGGCGGGTTTGGCGCGTTCTTCGGGAGGCGCCGGGGAGGCGGCGGTCTGGCCGAGCCCGGCGACTACCTGGTGAGCCTGACCGTCGGCGGGAAGACCTACACCCAAAAGCTCCGGGTGGAACGCACCAGCGGCACCGGATCGGCCGGCGGCTTCTTCCAGGAGGACGACGAGCGCTAGGCCGGCCACCGGATGAAACGACGGGGCGGATCGGCAATCGGCCGGTCCGCCCCGTTCGTCTGCCCCACCACCGGGATCAGGCCACCGCCCGGCCCGCCCGTTCCAGGATCAGCCGGGTCAGGCCGTCGGCGGCCTTCCGGATCTCGTCTTCGCGGAGACCGCTGTATCCGAGCACGAGCGCCGGCCCCAGTTGGGCGCTCGAGCAGAACGAGCCGAGCGGCACCAGGTCGAGCCCCCGCCGAGCGCCTTCGCGCACGATCAGGTCCTCCGTCCAGTCCCGGGGCAGCCAGAGCACCAGGTGCAGGGCGCCGTCGGAGGCTTCGACCCGGGCCACCCCGGCCAGGTCGCGCTCCAGAATCGAGCGAAGCAGCGCCTGGCGCTCGAGGTAGGCGGCCCGGACCCGCCGGACGTGGCGCTCGAAGTGCCCACCTTGGAGGAAGGCGGCCAGCACGGCCTGGTCGTGATAGGGCGGATGGAGGTCGGTGAAGATCCGGGCCCGGGCGAACGACTCGGCCAGATGCGAGGGGACCACCACGTAGCCGATCCGGAGGGCCGGGAACAGGATCTTGCTGAAACTGCTCACGTAGAGCACCGGACTGCCGCGGGTTCCGGCGCGGAGGGAGCTCACCGGCCGGGAAGAGAACCGGAACTCGGCCGCGTAGTCGTCCTCGATGATCCAGGCCCGGCGGTCGGTGGCCCACTTGAGGAGGGCGCGGCGCCTGGACTCGCTCAGCACCCCGCCGAGTGGCAGGTGCCGGCCCGGCACCAGGAACACGGCCCGAGCGTCGGGAGCCCGCTGCAGCCCGAGGTCGACCCGCAAGCCCTCGCGGTCGACGGGAAGATCGACCGGCACCCCGCCTGCCGCGATGAACGCTCCCCGGGCGGGCACGTAACCCGGATCCTCCAGCCAGACCTGGTCGCCGGGGTCGATCACCAGTCGGGCGGCGAGGTCGATCGCCTGCTGGGAGCCGCAGGTAACGACGATGTCGTCCGGATCGCACTCGATCCGGCGGGCGCTCCGGAGGTACCGAGCAATCGCCTCGCGAAGCGGCCGGATGCCCCGAGGATCGCCGTAGCTCAGCCGGCTGGCCGGCGTCCGGCGGAGCTCACGGCTGGAGACCCGCTCCCAGAGCGCCACCGGGAACTGATCGAGCGCCGGTACGCCCAGGCGGAACGCCCGGGGCGTTCGTCCCATGATCGAGAGCGGGGACGGGAGCCCGGCGATGGTCGCCCCCCGTCGCGACAACCGGGGCGAGAGCTCCGGTGGCATGTCGTTCTCGATCCGGGGGCTGGGCGGGGCCGGCAGCCCGTCGGGGAGCTGCGACGCGACCCGGGTGGCCGCCCCTCGCGAAGTGGCCACGTATCCCTCGGCGCGGAGCTGGTCGAAGGCCAGCGCCACCGTGCTCCGGGACACGCCCAACTGGGGGGCGAGGGTCCGGGTCGAGGGGAGCGCGGCCCCGCCCGGGGCGGCCCCGGTCCGGATCAGGTCACGGAGCTGGCGGTAGATCTGGTTGGAGAGCGGCTCGTCCGACGAGCGGTCGAGCTCGAGATCGATGAGAAGGCCGGTCCGGCCACGCCGCATGTGCATACTTATTCTGACGTGCGGGTGGACCGCCCGGTTTCCACCAAGCGGCCGTCCCAGAACCGGGCACGGCCCCGGTCAGCGCCGTCGACCCAGCGTGTGGCTCACTCCGACCACGAGGTCGACCACCTTGAGCTTGAACGGATCGATCGTCCGGGCTCGCGCCTCGCCCCGAAGCCCCCAACCCTCGGCGACGGCGATCCGAACGCCGCCCACCGCGTGCAGGGTCACGAAGCTCTTGCCCCGGCCGTCCAGGAACTCCGAGAAGCCGATCCCGGCTCCGACGTAGGGGCGGACGGCCGGCAGCGGCGCCTGGACCTGGAAGCTGATCTCCGGCAGCAGATACGAAATCCGGTCGCCGATGACGGGCCGGTAGCGGAAGAACGAGATCCCCGGCTCGATGATCAGGATCCGCGACGTGGGAATGTCGAAGCGGAGCGCGACCGAGGGCCCGGTGCCGCTCTCGTCGCCGGTGTCGTAGTAGGCCGGACCGGCCATCAGGGTCACGGCGGGCTGGGGCCTCTCCCCTCGTCGGAATTCCTCGGGGCGCCGGAGTTGGGCCCAGCCGGCCTGGGCGGTGACCATCGCAAGGAGGGGGACCAGCAGCAGGGACGATCGCATGGCGAAGGGGAACCTCGCGTCAGCTTTGTCGGGTCAGCACCACCGTCACGGACCCCGAGCGGGCCCGTTCGTCCCGAAAGGTATACGAAGCGCGGAGATTCGTCCCGTCCACCGTAAAGAACAGGTTCCGGATGAAGGTGTCGGCCGGCTGCTCGAACCGGACCTTGTTGCCGACCACCGCGAACCGGCCCGCCATGCTGGCGTGGAACCCCTCGCCGGAGAGCCCGGCCACGGGGGGGAGATCGAGCTCGCCGACCGTCCGGCCGTCGGGATCGAGGCCGATCTCGATGTCGGCGCCGAGGGAGCGGACGTCGATGTCGTTGCCGTCGGCCGACTCGACCCGAATCGCGGTGGCGGCGTACTTCCCCGCGAGGGCGGCGGCGTCCATCGTGCGCCCGCAGCCGACGCCGCCGATCAGGAGCATGGTGGGTCCGAGCCGTTCGACCGTGAACCAGGACATGGGAAGGGTCTCCCGAACTGCGTGGAGGGAGGTGGAAGAGGAAGAAGGTACGACGATACGACGGGAGCCCGGTCTTGTCGGAGACGCGTGGTTGTTGTCGAAACTCCCGCCGTACCGCCGCCCCAGCTTCTGGATCGAGGTCAGCGCCCGGGCTGCAGGGTGAGCGCGACGCCGAAGGTCACCAGCCGGTCGTAGAGCGCCGGCTGCAGGTCGCCGAACTGGTCTCGGGTGCGCGACCGGTGCTGCATGAAGTCCACCGTCGGCGTGAGCGAGAGGGTCCGGCCCAGCTTGATCTCGTACCCGGCCCCGACGGTCCATGCAAACCCGTTCTCGTAGTTGTCGTAGGGACCGGCGACGCTGGTGCCGCTTCGGCTGAAGCCGCCGCCGCCCTTGAGGAAGAGCCCTAGATCGCGCGAGGGATAGAACTGCCCGACCAGGAGCAGGCCCGCCAAGTACTCGGTGATCCGGTCGCCCTGATCGTCGGTGTAGGTGTCGGCCCAGCCCGTCAGCTCGCCGCCCAGGCGGAAGTTGGGATTCACGGTCCCGCCGATCCGGAGGTCGAGCGTGGGCTTGGTGATGCCGGCACTGAACTGATTGTCACCCTGAAACTTGTAGGACTCGGTCCCAGCTCCGGCGCCCAGGTTCATCCAGAACCCGTGACGTCCCTCCATGGGAGACACGTCGACGAGGCCGCGGCGGCGCTGTGCCGCGAGGGGATTCGAAAGGCTCACCACTAACCCGGCAGCGAGCAGCGACATGACGATTGGCTTCCGCATCGGTCCCGTCCTTTGGACGAAGGGTCCCCCACTCTCTCGTTGACCTGCCGTTGCTCGGGGTAGAGGGCAAGGGTCGGGCCGTTCCGATCGTCATTGGTTATCTTCTTGCCGGGAAACCCTTTAGGGAGTTGTCCCCCGAGTTGGTGTCCTCGAATACTGTCCTCGATTGGTGACACTGATGTCCACGGTTGGACGGGTCATCCTCTTCTTCATCACGGTCGTCGTCGCCGCGGCCTGCTCCGGCCTGGGCGTGTGGCAGCTGACTCGTCTGGCCGAACGGCGGGCCCGGAACGCGGCCTCGATCGCGCAGCGGGACCTTCCCACCATCGATCTCGACCGGTCGGTCGTGCCGGGCGACCTGGCGTTCCGGCGGGTCGTCGCCAGCGGCCGATACGACGAAGACCACCAGTTTCTGATTCGGGGGCGGCTGCTCGAGGGGACCCCGGGCATCCAGATCGTGACGCCGTTCCGGCTTCCGGGCCGCGACACCGCGATCCTGGTGAATCGGGGCTTCGTCCCGACAGCGGACGCGGGCGCCCCGGCTGAGCCGATGGCGTTCCCGGAGCCGGGCGACATCGTGCTCCAGGGGATCGCCCGGCCGGTCCCGAACGACGGCGACGGCGATCGCCTGGAGACCAACCACGGCGAGACCTGGCATCGGCTCGACCTGACGGCGATGCGGTCGCGCCTGCCCTATCCGATCGCGTCCTATTACGTGATCGCGGGAGTGGACTCGGCCGCGGGGCCGGCCCACACGGCCCAGGGACGGGTGCTGCCGATCCGGATCGACCCGCCGGCGCTCAACGACGGGCCCCACCTCTCTTACGCGGTCCAGTGGTTCATGATCGCGGCCGCGTCGCTGGGATTCGGGATCGTGTTCGTGTGGAAGGGGGCCCAGCCGGCGGTCAGGGTGCCTCGGGCCGGGGCCGATCGGGCATCGGGTTGATTTCGTGCAGCTCCGGATGCGTCACGAACTCCGGGCAGATGGTCCGGTCGTACTCGTAGGGCCCGCCGGTCTCGGCGTCGACGAACGGGAAGCCGCCGCAGACGGCCGGATAGTAGGGCTCGGCGTGGATGGAGCAGCCGCCGTCGACATAGAAGACGCAGCGGCCGTCCTTGACCCGGGTGCGCCACTCGCCCCAGCGGGCCTGATAGACTTTGTCGTCGCCGTGGGCGGCGATGATGGCGCGGGCCTCCCGCTCGTCGACGGTCACCCCGTACGCGCAGCAGGCGGCGTTGTGGGGGCAGGGATAGCAGGGAAGCTTGGGAAATCGTTGGTCGCCCATATGCCGTCGATACTAGTCGGATCACGGGCTCGAGGCCAAGGCCGGACCGACACCGGCCGATTCCGAATCGGAGCGAACATGCCCACCGCCGTCGCCTTGGTCGACGCCTTCGACGCCAATGGCGTCACCCACCTCGTCGGCATTCCCGACAATCACTCCGCGGCCGTCTACGATCTCCTGGCTCGGCGGGAGCGGCCCCGGCTGGTCCGGGTCACCCGCGAGGGCGAGGCGTTCGCGATCGCGGCGGGACTCTGGATGGGCGGCCAACAGCCCCTGGTGATGATCCAGGCCACCGGCCTTCTGGAAAGCGGCGATGCCCTTCGAGGCACCCTGCTCCGGATGCGGGTGCCGGCGGTGACGCTGGTCACCTGCCGGGGCTACGGGCTCATCCGGAAACGGGGGGTCGACCCGGCCGCCGGCCAGCGGGGCGAGGTGTTTACGGCGGGCCCGGCCCGGAGCGCCGCGCTCCTCGACCCCGGGCTCGACGCCGTCGCGCTCTTGGCCGAGCCGACGGTCGCTGCCTGGGGACTCCCCTGCCGCTATCTCTCCGCCGGCGACTCGGCGGCCGACCTGGTCGGATGGGCCCATCGGGAAGCGGCGGCGCGCGAAATGCCGGTCGTCCTCCTGGTCACCGACGTTCTGGGAGGCGGCGATGCTCACTAAAGAACAGGTGGTAGCCCCGCTGGCCGCGCGCCGGACCAACGAGATCGTGGTCACCACGATGGGCGCGGTCCGCGCCTGGGACCGGGTCTCCCACCACGAGCTGGACTTCGCCAACGTCGACGGGGCGATGGGTCACGCCGCCGACCTGGCGCTCGGTCTGGCCCTCGCCTGCCCGCATCGCCGGGTGATCTGCCTCAACGGCGACGGCAGCATGCTGATGTGTCTGGGCACGCTGGCGACGATCGTCCAGTCGGGGGTGACGAACTTGCTGCTGGTGATTCTCCAGAACGGCACCTACGAGATCACCGGCAGCCAGCCGGTGCCGGCCAGCGCCACGATCGACTACGCGGCGATCGCGCGCGGGTGCGGGATCGAGCGCACTCAGGTCTTCTCGGACCCCGCCGCCTACGAAGCGGCCGTGCCGGAGCTCCTGGAGGGCGAGGGGCCGGTGGTGGTGGCGGTGACGGTGGAGCCCGGTCACGAGGGACCGATGCGGCGCGGGCCGGCCGACGGCATCTGGGGAATTCGGGAGCCGATCGCCGAAGCCACCCGGGCGGTCCGGCGGGTGCTGGCGCCCGGCGCCCCCGGCTAAGTGGCACCCGGGGTGCCGGGACTCGAGTGGCACCCGGGGTGCCGGACTGAGTGGCACCCGGGGTGCCGGAGAGTTATCGTACGAGCCGTTGCGTCCGTAGCTCAATTGGATAGAGCATCAGACTTCGGATCTGAGGGTTGGGGGTTCGAGTCCCTCCGGGCGCATGGCAGGATCAGGTTTCCCCGACGGCCTCCCCGCGCGCTGGCGCCCGAGCAAGTGACCCGCCTCTATTACGCCGACTCCTATCTGACCGCCTTCGACTCGACCGTCGTCGAGACGTCGACCGTCGACGAGCATCCCGCGGTAGTCCTCGAATCGTCGACCTTCTACCCGAGCTCGGGTGGACAACCGTTCGACACCGGCAAGCTGGGTGAGCGACGGGTGATCGACGTCCGGGTCCGCGAGACCGACGGCGCGGTGCTCCATCTCCTCGACGGTGCGCTCGCCGCCGGACCGGTGCAGGGGACGATCGACTGGGCCCGCCGCCGCGACCACATGGAGCAGCACACGGGACAGCACGTGCTGTCGCAGGCCTTCATCCGGGTGGCAGAGGCGAACACGATTGGGTTCCATCTGGGGGCCGAGTACGTCTCGATCGACCTCGACGCGACCGAGCTCGACGACGCCGCCCGGCGCGAGGCGTTCGCCGTGGCCAACGCCGTGGTGGCGCGCGACGTGCCGGTCAAAGCGTGGTTCCCGGCGCCCGCCGAGCTGGCGACGATCCCGCTTCGCAAGACGCCGGACGTCGACGGCGCGCTCCGGATCGTGAAGATCGGCGACTTCGACACCACCGCCTGCGGTGGGACCCACGTGGCGCGGACCGGCGAGATCGGCCTGATCCACTGGCTCAAGACGGAACGGCTCAAGCGGGGGACCCGGATCTCGTTCCTCGCGGGCGGTCGGGCCCGGCGCGACTACGACCAGAAGCAGGAGATCGTCGCCGGTCTGTCCGCCGCGCTCACCTGCGCGCCCGGTGAGCTGCCCGAGGCGGTGGCCCGGCTGCAGCAGGACCTGACGGCCGCTCGCCGGGAGCTGAGCCGCCATCACGAGGAGGCGCTCGACCGCGAGGCCCAGGCGCTGGCGACCGAGGCGGCGACTCGGGGCGCGCTCCGGGTGCTCCGGCGGGCCTGGGAGGGCCGGCCCGCCGACGAGCTTCGTGCCTTGGTGCTCCGTCTCACCGGCCCCCACGAGGTGGTGGCCCTGCTCGGTGCCTCGGGCGAGAAGTCGCAGTTGGTGTTGGGTCGCCCCGAGAGCGTTGCCCTCGATCTCAAGCCCGGACTGAACGCCGCCCTGGCGGCCCTGGGCGGCGGCCGGGGCGGTGGCGCCCGGATCGTCCAGGGCGGTGGCGGTCCCGCCGACCTCGCGTCCGTCAACGCGGCGCTCGACGCCGCCCTCGAAACGATCCCGGCATGACTCTCCCCACGCGACGGACGCTGAACTGGATCGCGGCGGCGGCGGTGCTGCTGATGGCGGCCCACCTGGCGGATGGGTGGGTCTACCGCCACGTGGTGGTTCCCGGGGTGAACGATCGCGACTGGGGCCGGCTCCTCCGCACCATGGGCTACGCGCCGACCTGGGGCCTCCTGGCCCTGGCGATCTGGCTCGAGGGCCGGGGCCGGGAGGACGCGCCGGCCGTGGCGCAGCGGCGGGCCGCCGGCGCGGTGGTCCTGGCGATGATCGTGGGTGGGCTCGGGGCGGAGCTGATCAAGCTGTTGGTCCGGCGGGAGCGACCCGACGCGACCGGCCTCTATCACTTCCGGCCCTACTCCGACCGCCCCTTCTATTCCGGCGGCTTCGGGATGCCCAGCAGCCACGCCGCGGTAGCGTTCGGGGGGGCCGGGGCGCTCCACCGGCGGTTCCCCCGGGCGGTGCCGGTGCTCTACGCCCTGGCGTTCGGCTGCGGAATGACCCGGATCCTGGCCCAGGCCCATTTCCTGAGCGACGTGGTGGCGGGCGCGCTGATCGGCACGGCGGCGGGCCAATGGTCGTTCCTCCGCCTAACGCGAGGCGCCGCCCGCGGGCTCGATCCGTCCGCGGGCTGAGCGAGCGGGGGGCGGCACGGTTATTTTGGGTCGCATGACGAGGGTTTGGGGGCTGCTGCTGGTGGTCGCGGTCGTCGCGGGATGCGGACCGGCCACCACGAGGACGATCGATGGTCTCCACGGCTTCGTGCCACCGACCCCCACGCCCCGCCCGGCCTTCACGCTCACCACGCTCCGCGGGCAGCCCTTCGCCTTCGACCGGGCCACGGCCGGCCGGCTGACCTTTCTCTTCTTCGGCTACACCAACTGCCCCGACGTCTGTCCCGCCACGATGGCCAATCTCGGCGCGGTTCTGGGGCGGCTCACGGCCGAAGACCGGCGGAACATCTCCGTGGTGTTCGTGACCACCGACCCCGAGCGCGACACGCCCGAGCGCCTGACGGAGTGGCTCCATCACTTCGATCCGGCCTTCATCGGCCTGACCGGAACCCCCGAGCAGGTCAAGGCCGCGCAGCAGGCGGCGGGGGTCGCGCCCGCGGTCCGCGATACCACCCTTCCCTCGGGCGAGTACTTCGTCTCCCACGCCGCCCAGGTAATCGTGGTGTCCCCGGACGATTCGGTCCACATCCAATATCCGGCCGGCACGATGCAGCGTGATTGGGCCGACGACCTGCCGGGTCTCCGTCGCCTCTGGTCGGGAGTCGCGCGCCGCTCATGACCTGGTGGTGCTCGGCGACCGATTTGCCCTGGAGCTGGACCTGGCGAGCCTATCCCGGCGTCTGGCTCTTCGTCCTGGCCGTGGTCGGCCTCTACTGGGCCTTCGGTCGCGACCGGACCGCCTCCGACCGCGAGCGGCGGCAGGCCACCCTCTTCTACCTGCTCGGGGCGCTGGTCCTCTGGCTGTCGCTCGACTGGCCGCTCGGCACACTGGGCGGGGGCTATCTGGCCAGCGCGCATTCGTTCCAGTTCGTGCTGCTGGCCAATACGGCCCCGGCCCTGCTGCTGCTCGGGCTCCGGCCCCGGCTTCGCCGGGCGGTCGACAACGACGCGGGCGGACCCGGATGGCTCCGAGTCGCCTCGCACCCCGCGACCGGGCTGATCGGGTACAACCTGATCCTGATCGCGACCCACTTTCCGGCCATCGTCGATGGCTTCATGGCGAGCCAGCTCGGCTCCTTCGCGCTGGACATGCTCTGGGTGCTGGCCGGCTTCCTCCTCTGGCTGCCGGTGACGGCGCCGGAGCGCTTGATCCGGCTCCGCCCACCACTGCAAATGGGCTATCTCTTCCTGCAGACCGTGCCGGCGACGCTGCCGGCCGCGTTCCTCACCTTCGCGGACTACCCGCTCTACCGGCTGTACGAGATGGCGCCGCGGGTCGACCCGCTGCTCACGGCCTGGTACGACCAGCAGACCGCGGGACTGGTCATGAAGGTCATCGGCGACCCGATCGTCTGGATCGGGATCACGATCATCTTCTTTCGGTGGGCACACGCCGAACGGCGGGCCGACCGGGACGCGGCGGGCGGCTTGCCAGACGGCCCGGTCAGCACCTAAGCTCTACCCACGCTTCCAGGAGACGGAGATCGTCATGTCCGTTCGTTCGCTCGCCACCACCCTCGCCCTGGCCACCCTGATCGCGGCCCCGGTCTGGGCCTATCACAACCACCTGACCAAGAGTCTGCCCGCCGACCAGGACGAGCTGACGACGGCGCCGACCGCGATTCGGCTCTGGTTCGCCGAGAAGCCGGAAGCCAATTTCAGCAGCATCACGCTCTATCGCGCCGATCAGACCAAGGTGGGCGTCAGCAAGGCCAAGGCGACGGACGACACCCTCTCGATCTCGTTCGATCTCAACGAGTCGATCGGGCCGGGCAGCTATACCGTAGCCTGGCGCACGGCCGGGACGGACGGGCACGCGGTGCGCGGAAAGTACGGCTTTACCGTCAAGCCATGACCTGGGACGGTCCGTCCGTCCTCTATGCCGCGGCGAGGTGGCTCGACTACCTCGCCGCGTTCCTGTTCATCGGGGTGGTGGTCTTTCGGCTGGCGGTGTGGCCTCGGGCGGCGCGAGGCGCCGGCGCTCCCTCACCGACCGCGCCGCCCCTGGGCCGCCTGCTGACCGGCGCCGCGTTGGTGCTCCTGGCCGCTCTCGCGGCCCGCCTCTATCTCCAGGCCCGCTCGCTGGCCGATCCCGACGAGCCGATCACCCGGGAGTTCCTCGGCCTGGTCCTGGGCACGACCTGGGGTAAGGGCTGGACGGCGCAAACGACCGTCGCCGTGCTCGGCCTGATCGCGGCGGGGCTCGCCGGCGTTCGCCGGGCCGGCCGGCTCGGGTGGGGTCTCGCGGCGCTGGTGGCCCTGGGCATGGCCGGCTCGGCCTCCTGGACCGGTCATGCCGTGGCGATCGAGCAGGCGGGGCGCTACGGCTGGCTGTTGGACGCCGCGCATTTCGGCGCCGGAGCCACTTGGCTAGGAACGCTCGTGGTGGTGGTGCTCGTGGGCCTGGCACCCAGCGGGGCGGAGGGCGTGGGCGCCGGCGCCATGGTCGCGGCGTTTTCGCCGATCGCGCTGGCGAGTGGCCTCACGACGATGGCCGCCGGGGTCATCATGGGGTACCGGTACCTGGGCGGTGTTTCCCCGCTCTTCACCCCCGGCTACGGGCGCACTCTCCTGATCAAGCTGCTGGCCCTGGCGGTGGTGGCCGGCCTGGGGGCCTATCACTGGCGAGTGGCCCTTCCCCGACTCCGAGCGGCAGGCGATGCCGGTCCGCTCCGGAAAACCGCGGTGCTCGAAACCGCGGCGGCCGCCCTCCTCCTCGCGGTTACGGCCATCCTGGTCTCCTTGCCCCTTCCCGGGGAGCACTGAGCGCAACTTCCTTCACTGCATTCACTTCCAACATTTCGGCTGGTCTGGCGCTGTGCCAGGGACGGCCCGTTTCCCGGGTTCGAACGGCCTTCGGGGCTCGAGGGTTACGGCTGGCCTCGTCCTTGCCACCCCGGCCAGGAGGAATCGTGCGCCCTCCGGCCCTGCGGGGGCGGGGGCAAGACTCTGCAGTCGTCCATCCGGGGGGATGCGGTGATGAAGCGAATCATGTTGGCAGGTGCGACGTTGGCGGTCCTGGCGGCTGCCGCTCCGGTTCAGGCCCAGGTCGGCATCGGCCTTCGGGCGTCGACGCTCGGTGCCGGCGGCGAGCTGTCGGTCCGAGGCAAGTACCTCGGCCTCCGGGTCGGGGGCTACTACTTCACCACCAATCGCAACGCCACCATCCAGGGCATCGACTACGCCCTCAAGCCGAAGCTCCAGAACGCCACGGCAATCGTGGACCTGCATCCGCTCGGGAGCGCGTTCCACCTGTCCGGCGGCATGCTCTACAACTCGAATCAGGGAACGGTCGAGGCGCAGCTGACCGGGCCGATCACGATCGGCACGACCACCTACCAGCCGTCGGACGTCGGCTCGCTGACCGGCGAGGTGAGGTACGCCTCGAAGTACGCGCCCTATGCCGGTCTGGGCTTCTCGGGCCGAGGCCGGGTGTCGCTGCTGTTCGACGTGGGCGTCGTCTTCTCGGGGTATCCGAAAGTGGCCCTGACCGGCACGACGAACCTGACGGGTCAGGCGAAGGCGGCGTTCGACCAGAACGTGCAGCAGGAGATCCAGAACGTTCAGGACGACATCGAGAGCCGGTCGTACCTCAAGTACTATCCAGTGGTCTCGCTGGGATTGCGATTTGGATTCTGACGGGGACACGGGGGGCGGCGTGGAACTTACTCCGCCCCCCGTGACTCCTCGTCTCCCCGCGTCTCTCCCCGTCTCTCCCCGTCCCTCCCCGTCCCTTCCCGTCTCACCTCCAACCCCACGCTCCGCATCAGCTCCAGAGCATTGCTCCGCTTCACCACGCCGGGCTTGAGGCGATAGTCGAACGCCAGCTGGCCCGCCTCGAACCGGTCCTCGAGGTGCCAGTTGACCGCACCGTCGCCAAGGGCATCAGCGATCCGGGTCAGGGCCAGGTCGTGGGTGGTCACCAGGCCGATGGCCCCCCGGTCGACCAGACCCTTCAGCACGCCCTCGGCGCCGACCGCACGGTCGTGTGAGTTGGTCCCGCTCAGCAGCTCGTCGAGGAGAAAGACCACGGGGCGCTCGCCCGCGGTGAGGGCCACGATGTCGCGGAGCCGCACGATCTCGGCGAAGAAGCGGGAGCGCCCCTCGAGCAGGGAGTCGCGGAGCACCAGCGACGCGCCCAGCGCGGCCGGAGCCAGGGCGAGCGATCTGGCCCGCACCGGCGCCCCGGCTTGCGCCAGCATCAGGTTCACGCCGACCGCTTTGAGCAAGGTGCTCTTGCCCGACATGTTCGACCCGCTGATGACGGCCAGGCGCCAGGGGTCGCCGAGGGCCAGGTCGTTCCGGACCACGGTGGCTTCCGGCAGGAGCGGGTGCGCCAGTCCGGTCGCCACGATGCGGGGCGGACCCTCGGCCACCACCGGCCACGCATCGTCCGGGTGCTCGGCCGCGTGGGTGCCGAACGACACCGCGGCTTCGAGATCGCCCATGGCATCGAGCCAGTCGACCACGGCGGGGCCGGTTCGTTCGCGCCAGCGCTCGATGGCGATGGCGAGCTGGGTCCCGAGCAGCACGACCCCGGCGATCGGCATGAAGATCTGATTCCGCCGGGCGTCGACCAGATCCACCAGCCGCTCCAGGCGCCGGACCTCGAGCGCGGGGGAGGCGCCCGATCGATGCCAACGACCGCCCAGCTCCTCGAGCCACGGGCAGGCGAACCGCTCCTCGGCGACCCGCTCCAGGAGGGCCGCCAACAGGCGGAGCTCGCGGGTCGGGGCGTCGGCCGCGGCGAGAATGCCGACCACCCTCGACCGGATCGAGAAGGCCACCATCAGACCAACCAGCGCCGTTGCGGCGAACGGCAACCCCTTCCACCAGTCGAGACCCCACCCGATCAGGGTCGCGAGGTTGGCCAGGGCGGCAAGCAGAGCACCGGCACGGTACCAGGCCGGAATTCCGACCGGGGGCGCGGTGGCCCAGTCGCGCACCACCCGCGAATCGAGTCCCGCCCGGAGGTCGGGTCCGATCACGGCGAGCGCGTGGCGGAGCTCGAGCTTCCCAGCGAGCTCACGAACCGCCGCCTGGCGCCGGCCGATCTCCTCCACCCCGGCGGGCGCCAGGAGCCACCCCGCGAGCCGAAGAGCGCCGGTGTTGGTTCGGCAGGTGGAGACCAGGTGGAAGACCGATCCGCGTCCGAACAGCTCGAGATCGGTCGCGTAGGGATGGGCGTCGTCCCGGAACCGTTCGCCGTCGTCGCCGCCCTCGAGCCAGCGACCGTCCAGCCGGGCCAAGCCGCGCAGGAAGTAGTTGACGCTGCGGAGCGCCGCCGCCTGGCGGCGGCTGACCCGCTCGTGCCACACCACCAGTCCAATGAACGCGATCACGGGGAGGAGGAGCCACGTGGGGGTGACGCCGCCGACCCGCAGGACGATCGCTACGGCGAGCCCGGCGGCGGCCACGAAGACCAGGCCCCGCACCAGGCCGATCCGGGCGAACCGCGCGGTCTCGGCCTCGTAGGCACGCTGCCAGCGCTCGAGGTTGGACTGATAAGCGGCGCGCACCTCGGCCGCGGACGACGCCGCAGTCACGGGCTCCCGCGCCGGATCGCCTGGCCGGGCGCGACGCCCGGCACCAGCTCACCCTGGTCGACGACCACCACCCCGTTCACGACGACGTACGGAATGCCGCCCGAGGCCTGGGCGGGCTCGGCGAAGGTGGCGCGGTCGATGACCGTGGCCGGGTCGAAGACGGTGATGTCCGCGTCGGCTCCGACCTCGAGTCGGCCCTTCCGCGCCATCCGAGGCGCGGCCCCCCGGACTCGCTCGGCCGGCAGCAGGGTCATCTTCCGAATCGCGTCCATCAGGCTCAGGGCGTGCTGTTCCCGGACGTAGCGGCCGAGCACCCGGGCGAAGGTGCCCACGCCGCGGGGGTGCCCCCGACCGTCGATCAGCGGCATCGCGTCGCTGGCGATGATCACGCCCGGCCGGGCCACCAGCATCGCGACGACCGAGTCGGGGATCATGTGGATGATCACCGCCCCGCCCTCCTTCCGATACCGGGCGAACGTCTCGGCGGTCAGCCGCTCGCCGGTCGGGGGCCACTCCAGGTCGGCGTAGCCGATGCCCAGCCTGGCCTGCCAGTCGCCCTCGAACAGCGCGGTGTTGATCCCGGTCGAGGCCGCGGTGTAGGGATAGACCTCGGCCGTCAGGTCGAGCCCGCGGGCCCGGGCGGACTCGATCATCCGGATCGCGGTCGGGGCGTAGCCCAGGGTCGAGCTGCCCAGATGGACGAAATGGGTCGAGGCGCCGGTCACGGCCGCGTCGGCAAGCACCTCATCGACGCCGGCCAGGCTGCCGGTGATCGGGTCGTTGCCCATCTGCCGGAGGTGAGCATAGATCGGGACGCCGTGCCGCTTGGCCAGCGTGAAGAGCATCAGGATCTCTTCGCGTGAGGCGGCCGGCGACTCGTTGATCTCGAAGCCGATGCCGAGCCCCCCGGCGGCCAGGCCGTCCTCGATCACCGTGGCCAGCCGGGTCAGGTCCTCCACCGTGGCGGGGCGGTGGGACCAGGGCGGCGTGGGGTCTTCGGCCGACCGTCGGAGCGCAAAGGCCTGCTCGAACGAGGTGGCGTGCTCCATGACCGCGACCCGCGCCGGGATGTGACCGGCACTGGCGCCGAAGTTGAGATAGGTCTTGCCCTCGAGCCGCGAGTACCACTCCGCCACCGGGAAGGCCCCCTCCTCGAGCTCGAGCGCGGTGGTGACGCCGTCACGCACCTGCCAGCGGTCACCGCCGAAGGGGATGGAGTGGGAATGGAGGTCGATGAAGCCGGGTGCCACCACCAGTCCGCGGGCGTCGATGGTCCGTCGGCCGGCGAGGGCGCGAGTGGTGATGACGGCTACCCGACCGCCCCGGACGCCGACGTTCCGAACCGCGTCGAGCCCGCTCGCCGGATCCATCACCCGTCCGCCGCTGATCACCAGGTCGTAGCTGACCTGCTGGGCCGAGGCTCGCACCGGGACGAAGGCCAGCACCAGCCCGCCGGCGAAGCCCGCCAACGTCCTCCATAGGTTCCGGACCATCTCACTCCTCCGTCAGGACGGGCAACTCACGGGGCGGGCAGATCGCTCACCACCAGCCGTTCGATGCGCCATTCGCCGTCGGGCTCGCGCCGCCAGAACGTGACGGTTCGGCCCCGTTCCCGCTCCGGCTCCGCCCCGAGGCGGCGCTTGACCTCCTCGAACCGGGCGACCTCGACGGCCCGGTCGCCGAGCAGGATCAGCTCCTCCCGGGTCAGAGCATGGAACTCGACCCGGCGCCGGGTGTTGGCCTCGGCCAGGAACGCCTCGATCGCGGTCCGGCCTCGGACGTCGTCCAGGCCCGATTCGCCGAGGACGGCCGCCGGGGTAAAGTAGCTCGCCGCGGCCCGGGCGTCCTGTGCCATCAGGGCCTGGTCCAAGCCGGCGGCAGCGCGAGCCAGCAGAGTCGGGACGTCGGTGTCGTCGGTCATCGGGTCTCCTCGTGCGGGGACGATTCGAGCCCCAGCACCAACCGCCGGAGCTGCGACTCGCCTAACGCTCGGCGCGAGGGGCCGGCCGCGCGGTAGAGCGCGAACCCGATCGCCGCCCAAACGACGATCACCACCCACTCGATCGGCACCCCGCCCTTGGCGTCGATCCAGTGCTGGCGGAGCGAGCTCGCCAGGAGGAACAGCGCCCCCGCGGCCGAGATCCCGCCCACCAGGCGGACCAGGGGCATCCGATACGGACGGGGACGGTCGGGCGCGGTCCGCCGGAGGCGGAGCACCGCCAGCGCCGTGATCAGGTAACCCAGCGCGGCCGCCACCGACCCCACGTTGACGATCGGCGCGATGCCGCTCCGCCCCAGAAAGTTTCCCAGCACGCCGAACCCGGTGACGAAGGCGATGGCCGGCACCGGCGAGCCATACTCGGCATGGAGCCGCTGAAAGACCGGGGTGATGGCCCGGGCCCGGCTCAGCGCGAAGAGAAGCCGCGTGGCGGCGATGGTGCAGGCGTTGCCCACCGTCACGATGCCGAAGAGGCCAGCGACCAGCACCGCCCGGGCCAACAGCTCCGAGCCGAACGCGGCCCGGAAGGCCGCGGCGACGGGCAGCTCCTGGCGGGCGATCGAGGGCCACGGCGCCGCCATCCCGGCCGAGAGCGCGGCCAAGGCATAGTAGACGGCGGCCGCCAGGACCGACAGCACCACGATGAGCCCGACCGACCGGACCGAGGTCCCGCTCGACTTCTCCTCCAGCACCTGGGGAATCTGGTTGAAGCCGCCGAAGAACCAAGGCGTGGTGCTCAGCACGGCCACGATCCCGCCGAGCGCGCCCGCCCCGAGGGGCCGCGGAAAGATCGGCTCGAGGTGCTCGACCCGTCCGCCGAAGATTCCAGCCGCGAAGAAGAGCAGCGACACGGCAATCTTGCCGAAGGTCAACAGATCCTGAAATCGGGAAGCGCCCTTGATGCCCCGGTAGTTCACCACCCCGAGCCAGAGGGTCCAGAACACGGCGATGGCGAGGCTGGTGGCCCGGACCGGCTGACCCCGCCAGGTATAGAGAACGGGGCCGGCCATCCCAGGGATCAGGACGTCGAGGATCCAGGCAAGCGAGACCGACACGTAGGGAATGACCGCGATGAGCATCAGCACTAGGGCCCAGCCGACCACGAAGGCCACCGCCCCACCGAAAGCGCCGTAGGCGTAGGCCGCTTCGGCGCCTGCGACCGGATACATCGTCGCAAGCTCGGCGTAGCAGAGGGCGATCAAGGCCATGAGGAGCCCGCCGGCCAGAAACGCGATCATCGTGCCGACCGGGCCGGCCTGCTCGTACCAGAGGCCCATGTAGACGATCCAGCCCACCCCGACGATGGCGCCGAACCCGATGGTGAAGAATTGGACGCCGCCCAGCGATTTCTTGAGCTCCGACATGACCGCTCGACGGTGAGATGTTCGGCGAGGCGCGGCCCGCTGGTAGGAGCGGACCGGAAGGAAGCGAAGCGGATCGAGCTGGAGAAACAAAAACCTGGCGCCGGAATCTAGCCGCCAGGTGGTCGCGAGCCAGTTGGCCGCCGGCTCGGCGGCCCGGTCTCGACCTAGTGGTGAGCCCCGGGTCGGGCCGGCTCCGGCAGCAAACTGCCCAGCGCCCGCTCCCAGAAGTGTCCCAAATCGCGGAGCATGTCGATCCAGCGCTCGCGGCTCGGACCGCGGAGCGCGAGCGACCCCAGCAAGGACGGCAACCGGCCATCACCCTCGACGGTGCCGACCCGGCGGGCGGCAAGGAGCGGCTGGAAGATGAACGCCGTCAGGCGGCGGCGGCACTCCCGGGGATCGGTCGCCGTGCCCAGAATCGGCCGCTCGGGGTGAGGCGGCAGATCGCGGAGCCGCTGTTCGAGCTGCACCAGAACACGGATCAAGGGCCAGGCGGCGAACGGAACCGTCACCCGTCGCGCGGGTCTGGTGTCGGCGTCGCTCTCACCCGGGAGGAATCCGACCCATCCGGCCGGCGGGACGGTGCCGTCGTCAGGGGCCGAGAACCAGTCCATGGGCAGGCCGTAGGCCCGCGCAATTCGTTGCAGCGTGGCGCACTCCGGCGACGAGCTTCGACCGGAGTGGATCTCTCGAAGGGTGGAATACGGAATTCCGGCGTGCGCGGATGCCTCCAACAGGCTGCCGTCATGGACATCGTCCACGAGACGACGCAACCGGGCGGTGACCCTGGCTGTCGGGGGCCCCAAAGGGCGTCGGGGTCGCCCTCGACGTTCCTTGAGCATCATCGGATTTTTCTCGCTTGAGGTATTTCTTAAGCTAGCTCGCCCGGCCGGTTGCGCCAGCCCCGACAGAGAGCCGTTACCGGGCCGGGTCGCGCGTTGCGGCAACGCCACGGGTCGGGCCGCGTCCGCGGAGGGATCTCGGGCGCGGAAGCCGATTTGAACGGCATTTGAGGATCGGTTGACGTTCCGGACATACCATGGTGCCCCCTGAGCTCCCTGAGCCAACCAAATGGTCGACTACAAGGCATTCTCGATCTACTGCGCCACCTGCCACCATTGGACCGGCGAGCGCACACCGGACCGCGACGACATGCGGGTCTATACCCCCCGCCACGCGACGATCGGTCACTGCAACTCGCCGACCGGCCACTGGCGCGGCCGACTCAAGCCGGGCGAATCGAACTGCAAGCACTGGGTCCGCTGGGAGGCCGTTCGGGACGAGGCGGCCGACGAGCCGACCGGGGACCCACCCTTGTCGCCCAGGGAGCCTCCGGCTGGACCGTAGCGTTCCCACCCTCTAACCTTCCGGCATGCCCAAGATGAACTTCGCGGGGCGTGCGGTCCTCAGTCTGGCCGCCCTAGCTCCGTTCGCCCCGGGTGCGGCCGCCCAAGTGGTCGAATCGCGCCACGGGATGGTCGTGTCCGCCTCCGCTCCCGCCGCCGACGCGGGAGCGGCCATCCTCGCTGCCGGCGGCAACGCCGTCGACGCCGCGGTCGCGACCGCGTTCGCCATGGCGGTGACCTACCCGGGCGCCGGCAACATCGGTGGGGGTGGATTCATGGTCATTCGCCTGGCCGACGGCCGGGCGACCACTATCGACTACCGGGAGCGCGCCCCGCAGAAGGCCACGCCGACGATGTACGTCGGCGCCGACGGCACCATCGATCGGAAGCTCAAGCACGACAGCTACCTGGCCGTCGGCGTCCCGGGCACGGTCCGAGGCCTGGCCTTGGCGCACCAGAAGTACGGCAAGCTCCCCTGGAAACGGCTGGTCGAGCCCGCGGTGCGGCTGGCTCGCGAGGGCTTCGCCCTCACTCCCGACATGGCGACCGACTTGAACGGCACGGTGAGCCGTTACCGCCAGCGCTACCCGGCCACCGGGGCGGCCTATGGCAAGCCGGGTGGAGCCGAGTGGTCGGCGGGCGATACCCTCCGGCTTCCGGTCCTGGCCAAGACCCTGCAAGCTATCGCCGATCAGGGTCCCGATGCATTCTACCAGGGATGGATCGCCGACCGGATCGCCGACGACATGGCGGCGCACGGCGGGCTGATCACCAAGCGGGATCTGGCCGACTACCGGGCGGTCGAGCGTCCCCCGGTGCGGGGCGCCTTCCTCGGGTACGAGGTGATCGGGATGCCACCACCCAGCTCGGGCGGCGTCGCGATCCTCGAGGCGCTCCACATCCTGGAACGGTTCGACATCGGTCACCGGCCCCGCTATGCACCCGAGACGCTTCACCTGATCATCGAAGCCATGCGGCGGGCGTTCCTCGATCGAGCCCAATACCTCGGCGATACGGATTTCGGGCCGGTCCCGATCGCCACGCTCACGTCGCCGGGCCACGCCCGCGAGATGGCGAGCACGATCGATACCGCCAGGGCCAGCTCCAGCGTGGCGCTCGCCAAGGGACGACTCCCGATCGACGAGCACGAGAGCAGCCAGACCACCCACTTCTCGGTGGTGGACGGCGACGGCAATGCGGTGGCCAACACCTACACGCTGGAGCAGTGGTACGGCTCGGGTATCGTGGTCGACGGCGCCGGGTTCTTCCTCAACAACGAGATGGGGGACTTCAACGGCAAGCCCGGCCTCACCAATCTCCAGGGCGACGTCGGCACAGCGCCCAATACGATCGCACCGGGCAAGCGGATGCTGAGCTCGATGAGCCCGACCATCGTGACCCGGAACGGCACGCTCTTCCTGGTGACCGGCTCACCCGGCGGCCGGACCATCATCAACACGGTGCTCGAGATCGTCCTCAACGCCACCGCCTTCGGGATGGACGTCCGCCAGGCCGTCGACGCGCCTCGCTTCCACAACCAGTGGCTGCCCGAGGTGACCTTCTTCGAGGCGGACGGGCTGCCCGACTCGACCGCCGCGGCGCTCCGCGCCATGGGCCACACGATCAGGACCTTCGCGCGCCAGGGCGACGGCCATTCGATCATGTTCGATCCGGCGAGCGGGATCGCGCGGGGAGCGAACGACGAACGGAGCTCCGGCTCGAAGGCCTCGGCGCCGTGAGCGACCGGGCCGCCGCATCGCACGTTCTGCTGGTCGCTCCGGTCGATCTCCGGTACAACCCCGAGACCGCGGACTCGAACGCATTCATGCGGGCGCCCGACGCCGACGAGGCTCGGGCCCTCACCCAGGCCGCCGAAGTCCAGCACCGGACCCTTCGCGACCTCCTGATCGAGAACGGCGTGACGATCACGGTGGCCCGGAGCACGGCGGCGACCCCGGACGCGCCTTTCTGCAACAACTGGTTCTCGACCCATGCCGGACGGGCGGACGAGCGGACGGCTGGATCGGCGGAGGGTGAGACCGGCGGGATCCTGGTGCTCTATCCGCTCCTGGCGAAGAGCCGACGGCTCGAGCGGAGGCCGGACCTGGTAAGCCTGCTGAGCACCGGCCACGCGCGGGTGGTCGACTTCACCGTCCGAGAGGACGCGGGCACGTTCCTGGAAAGCACCGGAAGCCTCTGCCTGGATCGGGATGCGGGCATCGCCTACGCGGCGCTGTCTCCGCGCACCGATCGGGCCCTGGCCCGGGAGTGGGCTGACCGGCTCGGCTACCGGCTGGTGACCTTCACGGCGACCGACGCGGCCAGCGTTCCCTACTACCACACCAACGTCATGATGTTCATCGGCCACGGGCTGGCCGGGGTGTGCCTCGAATCGATCGACGACCAGGCTGAGCGGGAGAGCGTGGCCGAGAATCTCCGGACGAGCGGCCTCGAGGTAATGACGATCACCCGCCAGCAGGTCCTCTGCTACTGCGGCAACTGCCTGGGCCTGGTCAATGACGAGGGTGAGCCGCTGATGGTGATGTCGACGGCCGCCTATCAAGGCCTGACCGCCGAGCAGCGGGCCACGATCGAGGGGCACGCCCGGATCCTGCACACCGACCTCGGCGCCTTCGAGACCCTGGGCGGCGGCTCCGCCCGATGTCTGCTAGGCGAGCTCTACTAGCCCCCTACCCCCTACTCCTGCTCCTACTCCCTACTCCCCACTCCCTCCCTACTCACCATTCACAACTCACCGCTCACTATCCAACCAGCGAGCGCCCTCAGAGCGTGGGAATCCGGAACTCCGCCGTGTCCCAATCCCGCCACCCCGCCAAATGCAGCAGAGAACGGAACCCCGGATGCTGGTGGAACGGCGTGAACATCGGAAAGGCGCGGAGCATCATCATCGACGGGTCGTGCTCCTCCACGGCCCGTTCCAGGAACGCCATTCCGGTGTCGATGTCGCCGAGGGCGGCGTGGGCCTGGGCGAGCACGCTGGCCTGGACATGCCCGGCCGCCGCCCGCGCGGTCAGCGCGTCGAGCAAGCTCTCCGCCCGGCGGGTCTGTCCCGCGGTGGCGCACGCGACGACCAGGCTCATCAGTGCCCATGGATGGCGATCGGAGAGGCTGGCCTCCGCCACCGCCGCCGCCACTGCCTCGGCACCGAGGCCCTGCTGCACGTAGGCCACCGTCAGCCAATGGTAGGCCAGGAACGACGGCGCCTCGATGTCGATCGCCGCGTGCAGGGCGACGATCGCCTCGTCGAACCGGCGAGCCGCGAGGAGCTGTTGGCCGAACATCACCCGGGAGAGTCCCGTGGCTCCGGCCGCCGTCGCCGCCCGCTCGGCCATGCCCCGCTCGGCTTCCACGGGCCCATCGTGGCAGAGCCGAACGAACGCGAGCCGAGCCTGGGCCGGCACCAGCGCGGGATCCAGGGCCAGGGCTCGCTCCAGCTCCTCGGTGCCGGCTTCGAAGTCGCGATCGACCCAGAGGAGGCAGGTCCCGCGGGCCAGATGGGACTCGGCCAGGTCGGGCGCGAGACGGAGCGCCTGGTCGGCAGCGGCCGCCGCCAGGGTCGCGGCCCGTCCGGCGGGGAGGAACCCGTAGAACGCGAGCTGGGTGTACGACTCGGCCAGGGCCGCGTGGGCGCGGGCGTGCCCCGGATCGAGGGCCACCGCCTCGCGAAAGTGCTCCATTCCCTGCCCGAGTCCCCCGCCCTGCGGGGTCCAGGCCCGGATCCCCTCGAGGTAGAGCGCGTTGGCCCGTTCTCGGGCGCTCGGCGCCGAGGGAAGGCCGGCCGCATCGCGCAGGGCTCGCTCCACCGCGTCGGCCACGGCGCCGGCCACCTCGTCCTGAAGGGCCAGCACGTGATCGAGCCGGCGGTCGAAGCGCTCGGTCCAGAGCATCAACCCGTCGGCGACCCGGAGCAGCCTGGCTGTAACCCGGACATCCGGCCCGGCGCTCCGGACGCTCCCCTCCACGACCGCCGAGACGCCGAACCGGCCCCCGATGGCGGCCAGGTCCGGGGCGCCGTCCCGAAGGGGCACGGCCGAAATCCGGCCCGGCACCCGGAGCTCGGGTCGGCGGCCGAGGGCGGAGATCAACTCCTCGGTGAGCCCGTCGCAGAGGTACCCGCGGTCGTCGGGCGCGGCCAGCGAGGTGAAGGGCAGCACCGCCACGGCCAGCGGTGAGGGCGGAGCCGTCGGGGAGCCCCCACCGGTGTCGTCGCGCCCGGCCGGCTCCGTCGATGGCACCGGGGCCGCGGGCGCCGGGTCGACGACCGGCCGAGGGGGCCCGACGACGGCGCGCCCCTGGCGGATCGCCTTGGCCAGGTCGAGCACCGCCTCGTCCGGGGGCAGATCGACTTCCTGGGCGATCACCCCCTCGTAGATCCGGGCCTGTTGGAGGGCGCCGGCCCGGTCGCCGGCGGCCAGGAGTGCTTGCATGAGCCCGACGGTGTGCCAGGCATTGACGGGATCGAGCCCGGCCAGGCGCCGGTACCAGCGAACCCCCGCGGGCGCGTCTCCCCGCTCGAGGGCGGTCCGGCCGAGGCGTTCGAGGGCGTCGGCGAAGCTCCGCTCGAGGACCAACCGCTCCTCCTCCATCCAGTACTCGAACTCCGGCACCGACGAGAGCCGGAACCCGTCGAGAAACGGCCCGGCGTAGAGGGCGGCCGCCCGCTCGTCGCGGCCGTGGCGGAGCTGCTCTTCGAACTCGCCGACGTCGGACCGGACCTCGTCCGGATTGAGGTGCAGCTCGCGGGTCCCCGAGAAGAGCTCGGCGGCACCGGCGTCGCGGCGGAGGGCGTAGATGGCCTGCTTGAGGGCGTGGCGGCCCTGGTCCGGCGCCGCCTCGGGCCAGAGGGTGGCCTGGAGCCGGTCCCGGCTGACGCCCCGCCCACCCGCCCGGGCCACCATCGCCAGCACCGCCATCCGGCGAGGCTGCGCCGCGGCGCCGAGGATCCGCTCGCCGCCACGCTCGACCCGAAGGCCGCCGAAGACCGTTATCCGTAACACGTGACGCAGGCTGACACGGGGCTGGGCTCCCCCTGCACCGTGCCGGATCGAAGGGCGTCCGGCACGGCCTCGATAGGAACGACTCACAAGGCGAGCCAGATAATAGGGCGCCGCCGGTGGCGGCGGCAAGCAACGGCGCCGGGGAGGTGGGCAGCCCCCGACCGCACGACGCGATCAGGGGCCGGAAGGGGAAGGCGAGGCACCGCGGGCACCGGCCCGCGGCGTCAGAACGAGACGCCGGCGGAGAACGCCCACCGGCTCCGCGACGGCATCCCCTCTTCGCCGATGATCCGGGCCGTGGTCAGCACCACTTCGCTCAGGCGAACCGAGGCGCCCAGCCGGTAGTTGGTGTCCCAGCCCGTCGTACCGGTCTGCCGGACGTCGTTCAGATAGGTCCGGTGGTCGTACCGCGCCAGCGACGCCATGACGAAAGGCGAGAACGTCGCCCGCTTGAGATGGAGGTCGTAGCTCACCCCGGCGTTGGCCGGAATGGTCAGATACGAGCGCCCCGTGTTGGCCACATCGTCGCCCCAGGCCATCATCCCGATCCCGGTCGACGCCGCCACCGAGAGACCCGAGGTCCCGGGCACGTCGTAGGACACGCCGAGGGTCGCGGATAGATCGAGCACGCCGGACTTGACCTCGTCGAACGGCCGGGCGACCGCCCGGACCGCGAGGCTGGTGTGGACCGCGCGGCTCGCCGCGCCAAACCGGCGAGCGTAGGCGGCGCCGAACAGGGTCGTGATCTCCGGACCGCCGGTCCGGGTCAGCTGCGACGAGGTGAAGCTCAGGTTGTTGGCCCCGATGAAGGGGGTGCCCAAGGCCGTCTGGGCCGCGAGGGGCGCGGCGACCAACGCCGCCGCGGCCAGGAACGCCGAGGCGGCCGCGAGGCGGGCGGATCGGCTGGATCGGGACTGGGCGAACGGGGAAGACATGACGACTGCTCTCCTTGAAGATCGGTGGCTGCGCCTTCTGGCGCGGTCGCCGGAGGCCTTGGCGCCCCGGCGATCCGTCCTACGGAGCCCCGGTCTCGGTAAAGTCACCCGAGGGTCACCTGGCGCGGGCGGCGGGTGGCTCGAGCGGGTCTGCTTCGCCGGCCGCGAGGCCGGGTTGGTCCGACCCGTGCCGACGGCGTCCAGGCTTTGAAACCGAGGGGCTTCGCCCGCCGTATGCTGCCCACGGTCCGACCTATGCAACCGATCAATTTCCGATCCCGACACTCCGGGAGGATGCCATGCTACCTCGCGCCCGGTTGGCCCTCCTAGGCCTCGGCCTCTCGCTCACCCTCCCCACGGTCCTCCCGGCCCAGACTCCGGGCGACCTCGTGGATCGCTATCTCCAGGCGGAGATGACCAAGCGGGACATCCCCGGCCTGCAAGTCGCCATCGTCCGCCATGGCAAGATCGACAAGCTGACGAGCTACGGAACCGCCAACCTCGAGCTTGGCGTTCCGGTGACGGACGACCAGCTCTTCCAGATCAACTCCACCACCAAGTCGTTTACCTCGGTCGGCGTGCTCATGCTCGCGGAGGAGGGCAAGTTCCAGCTCGACGACCCGATCGGGGAGCACCTCCAGGGCCTGCCCGCGGCGTGGCACGACGTGACCATCCGCCAGCTCCTGAGCCACACCTCGGGCCTGCCCGACATCATCGACAATCCGATGACCGGCACGATGCTGGCGCGCACCGTGCCCGACGCGCTCCGCCTCCTGGCCGATAAGCCGATGATGTTCGCTCGGGGGACGTCCTGGAGCTACAACCAGACGAACTACATGCTGCTCGGCATGCTGATCGAGGCCAAGAGCGGGATTCCCTGGCCCGAGTTCTGCCTGAAGCGGGAGCTCGCGCCGCTCGGCATCACCAAGGCGCGCTGGGGCGACGCCCGCACGGTCGTGCCCGGCCGAGCCAGCGGGTACACCAAGTACAACACGGCCGGCAGTGAGGTGAAGATCCTGGACCAGGTGGAGAACACCTGGTACGAGTTCGAGCCGTTTCTCTACACCGCCGCGGCCTTGAACCTGTCGGCCAAAGACTTCGCGACCTGGGTGATCGGGCTGCTCGACGGGAAGCTGATCTCGCGGGCGAGTCTGGAGGAGATCTGGACGCCGACCAAGCTGGCCGACGGGACGGTCTTCCACCTGGAGGGCACGCCGCTGGGCTACGGACTCGGCTGGCCGCTCGTCGATCGGGTCAAGCACCGAGCGGTGGGCGGCTCGGGCGGCGAGCGGGCCGGGTTCTACGTCTATCCCGACGACGACCTGACGGTCATCGTCCTCACCAATCTGATGGGCGCCCGGCCCGACGACCTGATCGAGGGCGTAGCCAAGATCTACATCCCCGGCCTGGCGGCGGCACAGTAGCAGCGGCTCGGCGCCGACCGACCGATCACGACCCCCTCCCGGCACCCAGCGCCGCGAGCGTCACGAGGGCATGGAGGGCCACCCCGACCAGCATGCCCAGCCCCAGCACCAACCGCGGCACCTCGCGTCGGAGCCGGGTCAGGAGGGTCAGACCCAGCGGAAGCCAGAGCAAGAGGCCGGTGAGCGCGCCCGGCGAGTAGCGGCCGGTCACGATCGTCCCGCCGAGGTGAAGCAACGCGTTCACGACGACCACCGTCGCGAGCGGCACCAGGATCACCCGCGCCGGCCGGATTGCCGTCGCCACCAGCACGGCCAGCACCATCACGCCGAAGAAGAAGGTGTTGAGCTCGAGGAACCGCTCGGGAGTGAGCCGCGCCCCGGCCACGTCGTCGAGCCAGGCCGGAAAGCCCAGGTAGTACTCCTCGGCCAGGTGAACGAGGTAGGTGGCCGGCAGGAGCCACGGAAGGCGGCCGAGCCGGTCACCGCGAGCCATCGGCGCTCCGGACGATCCGGTCGGGACGAGGCGGGACGGCGGACTCCAGCTTGATCCGGGGCACGACGGGCGGCCCGCCGATTGCCGCCCGGATCGTCTCCGTGATCCGCCGAGGCCGCCCACTCGCGGCATCGATGGCGCAGTAGACCGACGCCGAGCGGGCCAGCACCGTCCCGGCCCGCGAGATCTCGGCGAACCGCTCGCACGTCATGGTGGTGCAGGTGGGGACCCAGGTGACGACCTCGAGCTCGTCGCCCGGAAAGGCCGGGGCCACGTACTCCACCTGGTGCCGCATCACCACCCAGGCCAGCCCGTGGGTGGCCTCGGGCGGCGCCTCGGCCCGAAGGTGAGTCCAGTGGGCCGTCGCCGCCGCCAGCACCCACCGGAGGTAGCTCACGTTGTTGGCGTGACCGAGGTCGTCGATGTCTTCCGGACCGACGACGGTGCGGATGCCGAACCCGGTAACGCTCATCCCTGTCCCTTCCGCCAGCCGGCCCGCGTCAGCTGGTAGAGCGCCAGCTCCCGCTCCACCGGCCACTTGGGCAACCGGTGGGTATCGTAACGATCCAGCGTGAACCCGGCGCGCTCGAGGACCCGACGGGACGCGACGTTGTCACTGAGCGCGTGCGCCACGAGCCGGTCGAACCCGAGCGCGCCGAACGCCAGCGCCACTCCGAGGCGGGCGGCGGCCGATGCGAAGCCCCGTCCCCAGTAGGGCCGCCCGACCCAGAAGCCGAGCTCGGCCTCACCCCGTTCCCGGACCACGTGGTGGAGGCCGCAAGTGCCGACCAGCCCCACGCGCTCGTCGATCACGGCGAAGGCGTACTCGGAGCCCTCGGCATGTCTCGGCATGACGTACCGGAGGAACTCGAGCGCGCCGTCGGCCGGGTAGGGATCGGGGAGCCGGGTCGTGGCCACGATCTCGGGATGGCTCGCGAGGGCCTGGATCCGCTCCGCGTGCTCCAAGCCCACGGGAACCAGCGTGAGGGTCATCCGGTCGGGCGAGCTCGCCATCGGGCCCGGGAGCCGACTAACGACCACCCGCCGCCTTGCCGACACCGCCCGAGCGGAGGTAGTCGAGCGCCAGGTTGGTCATCGCCTTGACGCCGACCGGCAGCGCCGCCTCGTCGGCGAAGAAGTAGGGCGAGTGGTTCTTGGCCGCTTTGGCCGGGTCCTGGTCCGCCGGGGTGACCCCGAGGAAGAAGTAGAGGCCCGGAATGGTCCGGGTGTACTCCGGGAAGTCTTCGGAACCGGTGGTCAGCTGGCCGACCGACACGTTGTCCTTACCCGCCACCCGCTCGAGGGTCGGCACCATCCGGGCGGTGAGGGCCGGATCGTTGTAGGTCACCAGCCCGTAGGGCGGGATGGTCACCTCGGCCGTCGCGCCGGCGCTGGCCGCGATGTCCTCGGCGATCCGCTTGATCCGGGCGTGGATCTCCTTCCGCATGTCCTCATCGAAGGTCCGGATGGTGCCGTACATCATCACGCTGTCGGGGATGATGTTGCCCCGGTTGCCGCCCACGATCTGGCCGATGGTGACGATCGCCGGGTACTTGGTGATGTCGACCTGGCGCGACGTGATGGTCTGAAGCGCCATGATGATCTGTGACGACACCACGATCGGGTCGACCCCGCCCCAGGGGACGGCGCCGTGGGTCTGGCGGCCCTTGACCTTGATGCTGAGCCAGTCGGCCGCGGCCAGGGTGCTGCCGGAGCGGTAGGTGATGGTCCCGACCCGGTCGGGCCAGACGTGGAGGCCGAACACCGCACTCGGCGTCGGATCGTTGAACACCCCGTCCTTCATCATCAGCGAGGCACCGCCCTCCTCGCCCGCGGGCGCCCCCTCCTCCGCCGGCTGGAACACGAACATCACCGTGCCCGGCACTTTGTCCTTCATTCCGGCCAGCACCGTCGCGGTGCCCAGCAGGATGGCGACGTGGTTGTCGTGGCCGCAGGCGTGCATCACCCCGACCTCCATCCCGTTGTACGTCGCCTTGACGGTCGACTTGAACGGCAGGTCGACCTGCTCGGTCACGGGCAGAGCATCCATGTCGGCCCGGAGCGCCACCACCGGCCCCGGCCTTCCGCCCTTGAGGATCCCGACGACGCCCGTCTTGGCGATCCCGGTCCGGACCTCGAGTCCCAGGCTCCGGAGATGGTCGGCGACCAGCTTGGAGGTGCGGAACTCGCGGTTGCTGAGCTCCGGATGCTGATGGATGTCCTCCCGCCAGGCCACCACCTGAGGCATGACCTTGGCGACCTGGGCGTCGATCCCCGCGGTGTGGTCGTCGCCCCGGCGCTGGGCCTGGGCGGACGACGCCACCATCACGATGAGACCGAGCACGAATGCCGATCGCGACACGAGCAACCTCCTCGGAAACGCTGAAATGAGAGCCGGCCACCGAAGCGGGCCAGACCGGAAAACTACAGTCCCCTCGCCGCCAACGCTGGGCGGCTTACCCCGCTCCCCGAGAAGTGTGTAGATTCGGCCATGACCTCGACCGCCTCCCCCGCACTCGATTTCGGCAACCAGGCGGAGCTCGATCAGTCGCTGTCGGCCATGTCCCGTCGGCTCCGCGGGTCGTCCATCCTCAAAATCGCCGCCACCGTCCGCGCCATGATCGCGGCCGGCAAGCCGGTCTGCAACCTGACGGTCGGCGATTTCGACGCCAAACAGTTCCCGATCCCGGACGCCCTCCGGCGGGCCATCGAGGCCGCTCTGGAGGCCGGCGAGACGAACTACCCGCCTTCGGACGGCGTCATGGCGCTCCGCCAGGCCGTCCGGGCCTATCTGGAGCGCGAGCAGGGCGTCGCCTATCCCGTGGAGTCGATCCTGATCGCCGGGGGCGGGCGGCCCGGGATCTATGCGTTTTTCCGGACGGTGGTCGATCGGGGCGACACGGTGGTGTATCCCGTGCCCTCCTGGAACAACGACCACTATTCCACCCTGACCGAGGCGAAGGTCGTCACCGTCGCGGCCGATCGGGAAACCGGGTTCCAACCGACCCTGGCCCAGCTCGAGCCGCATCTGGCCTCGGCCCGGCTGATCTGCCTCTGCTCCCCCGCCAACCCGACCGGCACCGTGATGGCGGAAGACGAGCTCCGCCGGATCATGGAAGCCGTGGTGGCCGAGAACGCCCGCCGGCACTCGGCCGGCGAGCGCCCGCTCTTCGTGCTGTTCGACCAGATGTACGGCACGCTCGCCTTCCCGCCCGCCCAGCACCACAATCCGGTGGCGTTGGTCCCCGAGGCCGCCCCCTGGACGATGCTGCTCGACGGCGTGTCCAAGGCGTTCGCCGGCACCGGGCTCCGGGTGGGGTGGACGGTCGGCGCGCCGGCCGTGATCGCCCGGATGAAGGACTTCCTCGGCCACGTGGGGGCCTGGGCGCCCCGGCCCGAGCAGGTCGGCACGGCCCGGTTCCTGAACGACGAGGCCGCCATCGCCGAGTACCGGCGCACCATGCACACCGGGATCAAGGCCCGGCTCGACGCCCTGTACCAGGGCTTCCAGGCGCTCCGGAAGGACGGCTATCGGGCCGACTGCATTCACCCGCAGGGCGCCCTCTACCTCTCGCTCCAGCTCGACCTGGTCGGCCGGAGCATCGACGGCCGGCCAATCCGGTCCAACGAGGACATTCGGCAGCTCCTGCTCGACGGCGCCGGGTTGGCCGTGGTCCCGTTCCAGGCGTTCGGCCTCGAGGCCGAGACCGGGTGGTTCCGGATCTCGGTGGGGGCGGTCTCCCTCCAGGACATCGAGGATGCGTTCCCGCGGGTTCGCGCGCTGCTCGACCGGGTTCGTTAGGCAGGTCCTGGCCGTCGCCGCGGCGCTCGGGCTGGCGCTCACGCTCGGCGCCGGCCCCGGGCTGGCCCAGACGCCGCGTGGCTCGATCCGGGGCACCGTCTACGACAGCCTCCTCACGGCCGGTCCACTCGAGGGCGCCCGGGTCGAGCTGTTCGAGCTCGGGCGGCACACCCTCACCGACGCCCGGGGCGTGTTCCGGTTCGACACCGTGCCCGCCGGCTCCTACATCCTTCTCTACAGCCATCCCGACCTGACGGCACTCGGCTTCACGCCGCCCGAGCGGACCGTCACCCTCGGGGCCGGGATCGACGTCACCGTCCTGCTCGCCACTCCGGCGGGCGGCACCATCTACGACCGGCTCTGTCCCGGGACGCACGCCGAGAAGACCGGCGTGCTTCTCGGTCGCCTCACCCGCGCCGGGGGCGACCAGCCCCTCGCTCGAGGACGGGTCCGAGGCGAGTGGACCGAGACCACATTGGACAAGACCCACGGCGTCGTGAAGCGGCCCAAGATCATCAACGCCCTGACCGACCCGGGCGGGCGCTATCAGCTCTGCGGCGTGCCGAACGACGTCCCCGTACTCCTGACCTCCACCGACAGCGCCGGCATCGCCCGGGCGCTGCTCGCGGTCGATCTCTCCGGAAGGGACCTCGCCGTCCGGAACGTGAGTCTCGACGTGAGCGACACCACCAGCCCGGGCACCGCCCGGGTCACGGGCTCGGTCCGAGACCCCGCCGGCCGCCCGATTCCGGGCGCTCTGGTGGGCCTGCTCGGCCGACCCTCCGGCGTCCGGACCGACTCGTCGGGACGGTTCCTCCTCAACGGCCTCCGGGCCGGCACCGAGACCATCGAGGCCCGGGCCATCGGCTTCCGGCGAGGCCAGGTCGGGGTGAGCCTGACCCCCGACGGACAGCGGACGGCCGACCTGACGCTGGCCCGGCTTCCGTTCGAGCTCCCCGAGCTCACCGTCACCAGCTCCAACGCGGCCAACGATCCGACCGGCTTCGAGGTCCGGCGAGAGCGCGGTCTGGGCGGCTACTTCATCGGGCGGAACGACATCCTCCGCCGGGGCACGATCCGGATCGAGGATCTCTTCAAGACGGTCCCGGGGATCAAGGTCGAGCCGGTCGGGGCCGCCGACTACGACATCCTCTCCACCCGGGGCGGGGCCGGCTTCAACGCCACCTGCCGGCCGGTCGTCTTCCTCGACCGGGTCAGGATCCCGCTGGACCCCGACCTGGGGGTCGGACTCCCCGGTGCTCCCCGAGGAAGTCAAAGGCATCGAGATCTACCAGGGCCCGGGCGGCATTCCGGCCGAGTTCCAGTCGGTCGGCAACGGGTGCGCGATCATCCTGATCTGGACCCGACGCGGCGGCACCCCATGAGCGCGGGACGGGCTTGGCTCGTCCTCGTCGCCGGACTCCTGCCCTGTTCCTCCCTCACCGCCCAATCCGGCAGCGAAGCCTCGGCCGAGGTCTTTCGCCGCTATGCCGATCGGGTGGTGAAGGTGGAGGTGTCCGAGGTCGGCTCCGGCGCCAAGACGTCGCTCGGCACCGCCTTCTTCGTGAGCGCCAGTGGGCTCCTGCTCACCAATTATCACGTCGTCGCCGAGACCGTCCACGATCCCGACCGGTACCGGGCGGAGTGGATTCCGCCGAAGGACCGGGGCGACCCGCCCGGGTCGTGGCACTCGACGTGGTGGCCGATCTCGCGGTGCTGGCGACCGACCGGCCCACCGGCCGGTTCTTCGCCGTCGCCGGCGCCGTGATTCCCAAGGGGACCCGACTCTACTCGCTGGGACACCCCAAGGACCTGGGCCTGAGCATCGTCGAAGGCACCTACAACGGCCTGCTCGAGCACACCCTCTACCCCAAGATTCACTTCACCGGTCCGCTCAACCCCGGGATGAGCGGCGGCCCCGCCCTGACCGCGGACGGCCGGGTCATCGGTGTCAACGTCTCGACCGAGGGGAACTCGGTCAGCTTCCTGGTGCCGGCCGACCGGGTCCGCGCCCTGGTGGCCCGGGCCGCGACCGACCCGACTCCCGCCGAGGACCTCCTCCAGGAGGTGGGTGACCAGGTCCTGGCCAACCAGGACGTCTACCTCGCCTCGCTCTTCGCCGAAGGGGACCATACCGTCCGGCTGGGCCCGTTCGAGCTGCCCACCCAACCCGCGCCGTTCTTCCGCTGCTGGGGCGATGCCGACCGGCCCGCGGACGCGCTCTACGAGCGGGTGACCCACGAGTGCTCGACCGACGACTACATCTTCCTCGGGAGCGATCAGTCGTCGGGGATCGTGACGATGCGCCACGTGTTGCTCACCAGCCGGGGGATGGGGCCGGTTCGGTTCTACGCCTTCTACTCGGCCCTGTTCGCCGATCGCTCCGACGACGACGCCGACGACGCCCCCGACCCTGGCGGCGAGGTCACCGCCGAGCGGTGCCGCACCGGCAACCTCCGGGAGCAGGGAATCGTGCTCCGGACCGTGTTCTGCGCCCGCCGCTATCTCGACTTCCCCGACCTCTACGACGCCACGGTCCGGGCCGCGGTGCTCGGGGCTCGCGACGTCGGGCTGATCACCACCCTCTCCCTCTCCGGGGTGAGCTTCGCGAACGCTCAGCGCATCGCCCGCGAGTACCTGACGAGGATCCGATGGGCGACCCCGTGATCGTCGAGGTGGTCGACCATCGGGGCCGGGTCCGCCTGCGCCACCGCCTCACCGCCGATCGGCTGACCGTCGGCCGGGGCTACGACAACGACCTGATCGTCGACGACCCCTACGTGGACGCCCGGCATCTGGTGCTCGGCCCCGACCCGGAGACCGGCGCACTGATGGTGTCCGACCCCGGGTCAACCAACGGCACCTGGACCGGCGAGCACCGGTGGTCGTCGGGTCCGCTCCGCCCCGGGCTCGCGCTCCGGATCGGCCGGACCACCCTTCGGTTCGTGGGGCCCGACGAGGCCGTGCCCCCGGCCCTGCCCGACCGGCGTCGGGTGTCGTGGCTGGGCGCTGTGCTTCTGAGCCCGGTCCGGGCGACGCTGCTGGCCGCCGTGGGGTTCACGGTGGTGGCCTTCCTCCTCGGTCTCGACGACACCGAGGCGGTCACCGTCGGCTCGCTCCTCCCGCCCACCGCCTGGGCCCTGCTCCTGGGCGCCACCTGGGCCGGCGCCTGGGCCCTGGTCACCCGACTCGCGCTGCACCAGTTCCGGTTCACCGCCCACCTGGCCTGGGTCGCCCTGGTCGCGGTGGGCGCCCTGGCGGTAAGCGGAGCGATGGCCTGGGCCGGATTCCTGGCGCCGGACGCCGGGGTGGTGCCCTGGGGCGGCGCGGTCTCGGCCCTCGGCCTGGGCGCCCTGCTCGTGGCCGGGCACCTGGGGCTGGCGACGGAATGGGAGCGGGCCCGGCGCTGGCGGGTAGCGGCCGCGGCCACGGCGGTGCTGGGGGTAGGGACGGTCGCGCTGACCTGGAACGATGGAGCGGCCGACCCAACCCGCTCGACCGGATTCGCGCCGGTGCTCAGACCGCTCTCGGCCCGATTCATCCCGACCGAGACGCCCGACCAGTTCTTCCGAAAGACGGACCGGCTGGTCGAGCAGCTCGACCGGTTGGTCGAGCGGCCCGACCGGTTGGTCGCGCGGCCCGATCGGCGGGCCGGCGACGAGGATCGTTAGGCGTACCCGTTCGGGTTCTGGGTCTGCCAGCGCCAGACGTCGGCGCACATCACGTCGAGGTCGCGGGTCGCCGTCCAGCCCAGCTCGCGCCCGGCCAGCGACGGATCGGCCCAGCACTCGGCGGCATCCCCCGGCCGGCGGTCGACGATCCGATGGGCGATCGGCTTACCCGCCGCCCGCTCGAAGGCGTGGATCACATCCAGCACGCTGTAGCCCTGGCCGGTACCCAGATTGTAGGTCACGACGCCCGGCCCCCGGGCCAGCTTCTCCAGCGCCTTGAGGTGGCCGAGCACCAGATCGGTCACGTGGATGTAGTCACGGACCCCGGTGCCGTCCCGAGTGGGGTAGTCGCCCCCGTAGACCGGCAACTCCTCCAACTTCCCGACCGCCACCTGGGCGATGTACGGTACCAGGTTGTTGGGGATTCCGTTGGGGTCCTCGCCGATGTCCCCGCTCGGGTCCGCCCCGGTCGGGTTGAAGTAGCGGAGCAGCGCGACCCGCCAATCGGGCTCGGCGCGGACCAGGTCCCGCAGCATGTCCTCGATGAAGAGCTTCGAACGCCCGTAGGGGTTGTAGGCCGAGAGCGGAAAGTCCTCCCGAATCGGGACGCTCGCCGGATCCCCGTAGACCGTCGCCGACGAGCTGAACACCAGCGTCTTGACGGCGTGCTGCTTCATCACCTCGAGCAGGACGATCGTGCCGGTGATGTTGTTGTCGAAGTACCGAAGCGGCTGCCCCACCGACTCCCCGACGGCCTTGAGCCCGGCGAAGTGCATCACCGAATCGATCGACGCCCCGGCGAACACCGCCTCGAGACCGGCCCGGTCCCGGATGTCCACCCGGTGGAACGCCAGCCGCTTGCCGGCCAGACGCTCCACCCGATGGACCGCGTCTTCGCGGCTGTTGCTCAGGTTGTCCACCACCACCACCTCGTGGCCCGCCCGGAGCAGCTCGAGACACGCGTGGCTGCCAATGTACCCCGCCCCGCCGGTTACCAGAATCGCCATGAGATCGACACGCCGCCCGAATGAACGTTGAATGAACCGACGGTGCTTCCCGAAACCGCGGCTGCGCAACCGCCGTGCCGGCGCCGCGCGGGAATGCAAACCGAACGAGACGAATCCGGCAAGGCAACGTGCCCGGCCGGATTCGAGGCGCGGCCGAGCGGCCACGCCGGGGGGTGACGCCAGTGGTTCAGCCCATCGGGCACCCGAGGGCCCGGCGGAGGAGATCGGGAACCGGGATCCGGCGGTACCCGTCGCCGGGACGCGGGCGAGGGGGCGGCGGCGCGGGGCGGGGGGAGGGACGGCGGCCGAGCACCGCGTCGACCGCCACGGCCCGGCGAATGGACTCGAGATCGTCCGGCTCCCAGCCGTCCTGATCCGGCGGGCCCATCCGGAGCAGCCGCGAGGCACCGTCCGCGGCCACCGGGACGGCGATCACCATCCAGCTCTTCCGCCCCAGGTCGGGACACCGGCCGAAGAACCCGAGGGTGATATCCTGATCGGACGGATCGGCCGCGACCAGCGCGAGTCGGAGGCGGTGCTGCCGGCCGCAGGCCCGGCAGGGGAGGGTTTCCACGGTGACCATCTCGACGGTGGCTGACATCGGGCGACTCCTTCGTGGACGGCGGTAGTGCTCTCGTGACCGTCACAGGATAGGAATCGCGGGCGCCAGCAACCAGTTGGGACAAACCCTGGTCACTCGCCCTGGGGAAATCCCTAGTCGGAGCGATCCAGCTCGTCGAGGGTGGGTGCGCCCGGCTCGCTCATCCGCTCCATGCTGAGGCGCATCAGGGCCCGCGCACTCTTGATGCCGAGCGCCTTTTCCATCGCGGCCCGGTGGAACTCGACCGTCTTGACGCCCACCCCGAGCGCCTCGGCGATCTCCTGGGTCGTCTTCCCCTGTCCCATCAGGACGAACACCTGACGCTGGCGGTGGGAGAGCATCTCCAGGGGATCGCGGAGCCGCCCGCTGGCGGTGGCGTGGCGCTCGGTCTGGGCCGGCCGGGTCCGGACCTCGAGCTTGGCGTTCCGGTAGGGGCGCCCCGCCATCACCTCGGCGACGGCGGTGAGGACGTCCTTGTCGGACGAGAGCTTCACCAGGAAGCCGGCCGCCCCCGCCCGCAGCGCTTCTTCGGCGTAGATCCGCTCGGCCTGCATGCTCACCACCAGCACCTTGATGCCCGGGAAGGCCGCCCGGATGTCACGACAGACGTCGAGACCGAGCCGCCCAGGCAAGCCGAGGTCCAGGAGCACCAGGTTGGGGCTCAGCGCGCGGACCGCGTCCATCACTTCGGTTCCGTCGTGCACCATTCCCACGACGTGGTGGGTCGGCTCGAGAATCGCCTTGAGCCCCTGGCACACGAGCGGGTGGTCGTCGACCAGGAGGATGCGGGCGGCAAGGGTCATGAGTCGTTCGTCCGTTCGGAAACCCAGGCGGTGAGGCGGGTGCCCCGTCCCGGTTCGCTGTCGAGGCTCAGCTGCCCTTTGACGGCCCGAAGCCGCTCCGACAACCCCCGGAGTCCGAGGCCGCGGCCGTCGCGATCGCCGGGCGAGCTCCCGACGCCTTCATCCTGCACCTCGACGAACACTCCCCGATCGCGACGGCCGGCCCGGAGGACCGCCGCCCCGGTCCCGGCGTGCCGGGCAACGTTTCGAAGCCCCTCCTGCGCCACCCGATAGAGGGAGAGTGCCGCAGGCGACGGCAGACCGTTCTGGCCGTCGTCGAGGTCGAGATCGAGCGTCACGTCGAGTCCGTCGGAAATCCGCATCTCGCCAGCGAGGCTCTGGAGCGCCTTGAAGAGCCCGAGGTGATCCAGGATGGAGGGATGGGCTCGGCGGGCCATGGAGCGGACCTCGTCGGCGAGGTCGCGGAGCTCGTCGCGGAGGCCCTCCAGGCGCTGGTGCACGATCGGCGGGGGATCGGGAATCACCCGGCCCAGCTCGGTCACTTCGCCGCCGATCAGGGCGATCCGCTGGATGATGTCGTCGTGGAGCTCCCGGGCGATCCGGGCCCGCTCCGCCTCCTGGGCCTCGACCAAGCCCTGGCTGAACCGCTGGCTCTGCTCGACTTGGCGTCGCTGCGCGAACACGATGACCCCGACGACCGTCGCGGTGAAGATGACCGTCACCGCCCCGGCCAGGACGTAGACCCACCAGACTGCCGGCGCCGTGCTGGTTGCCATCGTGCCTTCCGTCGCGACCTCGGCCGGTTGGTCCCCCGATTGACGGGTGACTCCGAGTCGGCAGCTTATCGCCCTCAGGCCGCGAGAGCAATCTGGGAAAACCCCTAGGCCTTCACCCTAGGGAAATCCCTAGGGTTGCTGGTCGGACCCGGCCGCACGACCCGGATCAGCCCGTAGGCCATGAGGGCATACCCGATCGCGTTCATGACCAGGTTGAAGAAGAACGCCGCGAAGACCAGATCGTCCCGGACCGGAAAGACCCGCTGCCAGAGAGGGTCGAGGAAGATCTCCGTCCCGTACATCAGCATGATGCCGGTACAGAACCAGAACCAGAGGTGTCGGGTCCAGTCGCCTTCCGTGGCCCGGAACCGGATGATGAGGGTGTAGGCCGCCGCACCGACCTTGAGGGTGTGGCCGATCGGCGCGGTGATGGGACTGAACGGCTCGGCGGAACCTTGAAGGAACTGCGCCGCCAGCCACACGACTCCCCATCCCGGGATCATCAGGCGGAGGACTCGCGCCGACCTCCGATTGGTCTGCCAGGCCGCCATGCCCCAGAGGACGAGCGACGTCTCGATCAGGAGCAGACCTTCCGCGATCGGCCGTGTTTCCCGGCCTCGAAGCACGAACCCGAGGGAAATCAGCGCGCCCACCAACGACAGGCCAACGCCGACGGCGATGGGCCGAGCTCCGCGATCGAGCGAAGCCCGGGTGCGCCAACTCAAGGCCACGACGAGCGCCATGGCCAACGTCACCATGGCGGACGCGACGATCGACGCGGTCACCCGTCGGGCTCGGCGAGCGACTGATCAGTGAGCCAGAATGCCGTTCGTTGCGCTGCAATAAGGCGGGCAGCGCCAGGGCATGTCCCCGATGATCCCGGCGAGCATGTCGTGACCCTCGCCGTCGACACCGGCGAACAGCAAGGTCAGCTCGCCGGCATCATCCAGAGCGGGGTAGAACCGGACCCCCTTGCATCCCCTTTGCTTCAGGATCTTGTCGAAGATGCCCCGGTCGTATACGCCGGCCCGGAGCGGGTGCCGGGCCCCCTGGTATCGGCGCAGGAACCTCTGGCGCATCCGGCGAGCCTGGGCGTGGGTAACCCGGTGGCTCCGGCGACCGAACGGCGGGACCTTCCGCTTGCTCTCACCCGCCGCCTTCGCAGCGACTTTTTTCGGCGCAGCCTTCCGGGCCGCCGGCCGCGCCTTGGTCACCTTCCTGGAGCTCCCGCTTCGCCGCTTCGGCTTACCGCGCATCATCCGTCTCCTGTCGAGGAAGTACCGGTCGGACCACTCCCCGAGATAATTCCACGAGGTTGGCCGAGAAACAAGCTCTCCGGTTCGTGCCGGCCTCGACCTGCCCGAAATCCGTCCCGAGAGGCTCAGTCCCGAGCCAGCATCATGATCAGCCGGGACATCCGATAGGCCGCCGCGCCGTCCGAGGCGACGTAGCGCACCGTGGTCCCGTCGAGGCGCTCCATTCCGGGTATGAACATCGCCTTGTCGGCGAAGGCCGCGCTGGCGAGCTCGATCTCGAGATTGATGGGCCGCTGGAGCCGGACCGGCGCGATCGACGACCGCCGGCCCAGGCCGGCCCGGATGCCCGCCGCCATTTTCTCGCGCGCCACCGCCGGGTTCATCAGCCTGGCGGCGGTGAACCCGATCGCCTGCTTCACGGCCAGCGCCTCGACTCCCGGCATGAAGGCCCGGGCCGCTGCGGCGAACGACTCGTCGCCGGAGACGAACACCACCGGCACCCCGAAATGCCCCGCCACCATGCCGGCCGTCCCGTACTCACCCACCTCCCGGCCGTTGAGGCGCACGTGGCGAAGCGCCAGGCTGTAGGTGTGGCCGAGCACCGCGTCGGTCTGGTTGGCGTGGCCGTGGAAGCCGATGAACATGGCCGCGTCGAAGGTCGAGTCCAACCCTTCGACCATCCCCATCGGGGTGGGAGTTCCGCTGATCAGCGTGGCCCGGCGGTCGAGCAGGTCGGCGCGGAGGTTGGTGTGGGAGCCGTGCGAGTCGTTGACCAGGACCTCGGTGGCACCAGCGTCGAACGCCGCCGCGATCGCGGCGTTGGTCTCGGCCAGCATCTGCTCCCGACCCCACTCGTAGTCTTTGCCGGCTACCTGCGCCATCGAGACGACGCCCGAGATCCCTTCCATGTCGACGGAGACGTAGACCTTGAGCTTCTGCTGGGCGTGGGCGACGGAGGGCACCAGCCCGGCCATCAGGACCAGGACCGGAAGCCAGGGAGAGCGGTGCATGCGAACTCCATCCTCCCGCTGAGGGCGGGAGCGCGCGAGGGTAACGGCGATCGGCCGGGAAACGACCCTCCAGTCTATCGGGGCCCGGCCGGTGCCGTAAGGGCTCAGTCCCCCGGCGCCCGGGCACCGATCGGGGCGTTGATCCGCTCGGTCGCCTCGTGCTCGCGCGACAGGAGCCCCGCCCGCTGCCGAAGCGCCTCGAAGTCCTCGCCCGCGACCAAGCGCCCGCGCACCATGACGGCCTGCACGCTCAGCAGATTCACGGGATCCTTCAAGGGATCGCGCGACAGGAGCACGAGATCGGCCCGCTGGCCCGGACGGATGGTACCGACCGAGTCCGCCAGGCCGAGGAATGCCGTCGCCCGCGAGGTGGCGGTCACGATCGCGTCCATTGGCGTCAGACCGGCGCGGACCAGCAGGCAGAGCTCGCGAATCAGCGACTCACCGGCCTCCCGCACCGGCCCGCCGATGTCGCTGCCGGCCAGCAGCGGCACCCCCGCCTCCCACATCCACCCGACCACCCGGCGCTCGGCCGCCAACCGCGCCTTCCCGAGGCTCGTGCCACGCGGCGCGGTCAGCTCGGACATGCTCAGCGTCGGCGTCACCGGCACGCCGTGGCGCCGCAGCTCGCGGAGCACCGGCTCGCAGCGACGCTCGTCCTGGGTCTCGGTCGCGAGCCGGAGACGCTCGAGACCGCTCCGTTCAGGATCTCGAAGCCGGAGACGGACCAGCAACCGGTCCCACCACGACCCACTCTCCCGGGCCATCGTCAGGATCCGATCCGACACGCGAGAGCACGCGGCCAGGACGGGCGCCAGGTGCTCGACTCCAGCGAGGCCCGAGTCCACCGCCTCCCCCAGAGCCACCGTGGCGGGAACGTGCCCAACCACCTTGAGGCCGTGCGCCGCCGCGATCCGAGGCAGCGCGAGATAGAGCGGATAGTCGAGCCAGACGACCTTGATGAAGTCCACGCCCTGGGCCGCCAGCAGGCTGACCTCGGCCTCGAGGTCGGCAGCCGTCCCGATCGAGCGCCCATCGGGCATCGGCTGGAGATCCGTGATTCGCGCCCCGGTACCGACGATCTCTGGGCCGAGCAGGTCGCCCGCCCGGATCCGGGTCCGCCACGCCGCGAGCGTGGCGAAGTCGCCTCCCATGTCGCGGACGCCCGTGACGCCGTGCGCAAGCAGTCGGGGAAAGAAGTAGTCCGCGTTCGCCGCTATGGTGGAATCACGGACGACCGGCCCGCCGGCCAGGTGCGTGTGCATGTCCCACAGGCCCGGGATTAGGTAGAGCCCGGTCGCGCGGATCACCGTGGCCCCGCGCGGAATGCGGGTCGCGGCCAACTGTCCCACCGACACCACCCGGCCATCGCGCACCACCACGGTCATGTCCGGGAGGGGCGGCTGACCCGTCCCATCGATCACCACCACCCCGACGATCGCCACTGCGGGCTTTCCCCGACCACCGTCCCCGCGCGCCACCGCCGGGGGGAGCAAACCCACCGCGACGGCGAGCCCCAGCCCCAGGGCACTCGTCCTTCCAAGCTCGTGGACCATTCGTTCCTGACCTTGGCGCAGGGTCATTGCGCTGGTCAGGATCGGGAAGCGCCGAAGCAGACCAGGTGAATCGCAGTTCATGAACTATTCATGAATCATGCCATGCCTTGGCCAGGGCGCAACCCCTGTTTCCCGGATGGCGGCCGTCAGAGGGTGGTGGAGGGGGAACAAACGGCGAGCGCCCCGGCCGGACAATCCGACCGAGGCGGTATCGAGGTCTTGCAGAACTGTGTTCCCGTCAGTGCGCCGCCAGGGACTCGAACCCCGAACCTACTGATTAAGAGTCAGCTGCTCTACCAATTGAGCTAGCGGCGCGTTTGTTGTCCCACGATTCCCTACTCCCCACTGCCTCCCTATTCCCCACTCACTACTCCCAACTCCCTACCATGACCCCAACGGGAATCGAACCCGTATTACCACCTTGAAAGAGTGGTGTCCTAACCGTTGGACGATGGGGCCGCTAACGACTCGAGAGCCGAAAGATCGTCGACTCTCGACTCTCAACCCGACAACGTCACATAGCGCTAACGGGATTCGAACCCGTGTTCCAGCCTTGAGAGGGCTGTGTCCTAGGCCTCTAGACGATAGCGCCGTGTTGGTCCTCCAACAGGCCCGGAGGGAATCGAACCCCCAACCCCCGGTTTTGGAGACCGGTGCTCTACCAATTGAGCTACGGACCTCTGTCTGCCTTCCGGCGTCCTGGCTTCTTCGGCCGGTCGCCCGCGTCCCCATCCGACTCCGTCCAGGGTGGCTGACGGGGATCGAACCCGCAACCTCCGGAGCCACAGTCCGGCGCTCTAACCGATTGAGCTACAACCACCAGGCGGCCAAGCACGCAAGAATATCAATTTGCGGCCGGGTTGGTCAAGACCCGCTGGCAGGACGGCCGCTGCTCTCGAACCGCCTCCGGCGTCACCACCGCCCTGACCTCGGGGGACGCCGACTGTCTGAATTTGAGTCGGCATCGGCGCCCGGAACAGTCGGCAACAGGCCCGCGGTCGGCCTAAGTCTTGCCCTGGGTTCGCCCCATGGGGGCTGCCAGGCACGACCCCGCCTCCCGAAAGGTGAGCCTAGATCTTACACTTCGATTCGGCTGGCGATCCCGTGAGCGACCATTGGCTGTCGAAGCTTGGACTGAGGGGTGGTAAAATGCTACTCGGACGGCGTTCCGCCCGCGTTCTTGGGCGTATTATTGCGGCTGGAGCTGCCGCACTGACCGTTGGGTGCAGCAGCGAGTTGCCGGCTGGCCCCCGTCTGGCCGCGATCGCCCTCTCGAGCGGTGACGGGCAGACTGGTGTCGTGGGGACCGTGCTGGCCGCGCCGCTGACGGTCAAGGTCGAGGATCAATTTGGCGATCCGATCGACGGCGCGGTCGTCGTGTGGGCGGTCACCACCGGCAATGGGGTGGTCGATCCGGTGACCGATACCACAGACGCCAGCGGCACCGTCTCGACCTCCTTCCGGCTCGGTGGTCAGCTCGGCGTCCAGACGGCGTCCGCGTCGCTCCCCGGCTTGCCGCCGGTGTCGTTCGTCGCGACCGCTACGCCGGGTCCTCCGGCCACGCTCACGATCGCGGGCGGCGAAGGGCAGTCCGCCGCTGGTGGAGCCCCGCTCCCGGTCCCCCTCCAGGTCTTGGTGACCGACGGCTTCAACAACCCCGTCCCCGACGTCACCGTGGCGTTCACCGTCCTGACCGGCGGTGGAACCCTGAGTGCCGCGCCGAGGATCTCCGACGAAGAGGGCATCGCCAGAACGGACTGGACGCTCGGGCCGACGGCGGGCACCCAGACGGTCCTCGCTGGGTTCGGGAATCTGCCGCCCGTAACCTTCTCCGCCACCGCGCTGTCGCAACCCGGACCACAGTCGGTGGTACCTAGGCGCTGATGCCGACCCCCGAGGCCGGGGGGGTCCCAGGACTGGCCAGCGCGAGCGTCCTCGACGCCCTGCCGTCGGCCATCGCCGTCGTGGACCGGTGGTCCCTCCGGGTCCGTTTCGGGAACCGCGCCTGGCAGGCCCAGGGGCACCAGAGCGACGATTACCTGGCCGCCTGGACCGCTCATACCGGCGCGGAGGCCACCCTGGTCGCCGCCGTGGAACGGGGGCTCTCGGACGTCTTCGCCGGCCGCCTCAACGAATACGTGGTGGAGTACCCCATGCCCGGCGGCGAGCGCGCCCGCTGGATGCTCCTCCGGGCCGCTCCCTGCCAGCTGGCCGGCGAGCGCCTCCTCTTGGTCGCCCACGCCGACATCTCCGAACGAATGGTCGCCGAGCGGCTCTCCGAGCTCCAGCACGACGTCCTCGGCATGGTGGTCCGCGACGCCCCGCTGGGAACGACCCTGGAGCGGCTGGCCGGGGCGGTCGTGGCCGAGACCCGGGGCGCGGCCTGCGCCGTCTTCGGTCTGAACCCCGACGGCGACGCCCTCAATCTGCACGCGGCCGTGGACCTCCCGTCCGCCATGGGCGAGGCCATCGCGACCGTGCCGTTCGGGGTCTTCGGCGAGGAGATCGGCCCCTACTTCGCCGCTCCGCTGGCCCGACTCGAGCCCGGCACCGCGGTGCAGGTCGCCACGGAGCTGGGGTTTGGACTGGTCGCGGGCGTCCCGATCTACGCGCCCGACGAAACCCTGGTCGGGATGCTCACCGTCTGGTTCCGAGCCGGATATCGAGCCCAGACCGGCCTCCGCACTCTGCTCGAGCTGGCCGCCCCGCTGGCGGCGGTCGCCATCGAGCGCCACTGGAACGCCCGGACGCTCCGGGAGCGGGAGACCCGGCTCCAGAGCGTCTTCGCGCTGCACCCCGACGCGGTCCTGACCCTGGCCCCCACCGGCGAGGTCATCACCGTGAACCCGGCGACCGAGCAGCTCTTCGGCGAGGAGGCCTCGGCGCTGGTCGGTGACCCGTTCGTCCGGCACGTGCTCCCCAACTTGGGCGCCCGGTTCGAGGAGCACCTCCGCCGGGCCCTGACCGGGTATCCGCAACGGTTCGCCACCGCGATCCACCCCCGCCGCCGTTCCCGAATCGACCTCGACGTCACGTTCGTGCCCCTGATGAGCGGCGGGAGCGTCGGGGGCGTCTACGTGGTCGCGAAGGACGCCACCGAGCAGCGGGCGGCGGCCGAGCGGCTGGAGCTGAGCGGCAAGCAGCTCCGCCAGTCGGCCAAGATGGAGGCGGTCGGCCGCCTGGCGGGCGGGATCGCCCACGACTTCAACAACCTCCTCACCGCCATCCGGGGCTACACCGACCTCCTGCTTGAAGACGATCATGTCCCGGCCTCGACCCGGCACGACCTCGCCGAGATCGCCCGGGCGGTCGATCGGGCCACGTCGTTGACCCGTCAGCTCCTCACCTTCAGCCGCCAGCAGGTCGTCCAGCCCAAGCTGGTGGATCTGAACGGCGTCGTGGAGGAGTGCCGGAACATGCTCTCCCGGCTCCTCCGGGCCGATACCGAGCTGGCCCTCCAGCCCCACGCGAGCCCGGTCTGGGTCCACGCCGACCCCGGACAGATCCATCAGGTGATCGTCAACCTGATCGTCAACGCTCAGGACGCGATGCCGGGCGGCGGCCGGGTGACGCTCGAGACCGGGCTGTTCACGCCCCAACCCGGCGGGCCGGAACCGCTGGTCCCGCTCGACCGCCGCCGCTACGTCACCCTGACGATGCGCGATACCGGCCGGGGTATGGATCCGGAAACCCAGACGCACGTGTTCGAGCCCTTCTTCACGACCAAGCCCCCGGGTCAGGGCACCGGGCTCGGGCTCTCGACGGTCTACGGGATCGTGGAGCAGAGCGGCGGCCGGATCGGCTTCCGAAGCGCGGTCGACCGGGGCACGACCTTCGTGATCTACCTCCCGGAGCAACCGGCCGGCGCGGTGATCGAGGACCGGTCGCCGCCCTCCCGTTCCGTGGCCCGGGGCTCGGAGACGATCCTGCTGGTCGAGGACGAGGAGTCGGTTCGGCGGATGGTGCAGAAGATCCTCGCCAACGCCGGGTATACCGTCTTGGAGGCCCGGCACGGCGCCGACGCGCTGGTGGTGAGCCGCGAATACCCCGACCCGATCGACCTGCTCCTCACCGACGTGGTCATGCCGGAGCTCAACGGGCTCCGCCTGGCCCACGTGCTGACCCAGGAACGGCCCGCCACCCAGGTCATCTACATGTCCGGGTACGCCCGCGACGAGGTGGACCGCAAGGGGCTGACCGAGCCAGGCGTCACCTTCATCCACAAGCCCTTCACGGTGGCGGACCTGTCGGCGGCGGTCCGGTCGGTGTTGGATCGGGCGGCGGTGGGGGCGTAAGAGGGGGGAGGGGGAGGGATGGGGGGGGATGGGGGGGGATGGGGGGAGCTGTCCGCCCATCTCGCCCCGTCCCTCCCCCTCTCCCCCTCCCCATCTCCCCTCCCCCCTCCATCCCCCCTTGTGCATCCCAGGCCCCCTGACGCATCTCCCCTGCACCTGAGAACGGACGGCCCATGGACGGCTTCGTCGCCGAGCTCTTCCACCAGTATCACGAGTCACTGGTCCGCATGCTCCACCGGCGGACCGGCGATCGCGAGCACGCGGAAGAGCTGGCGCAGGAAGTCTTTGCCCGGGCCGTCGCCGCACCTCCCCGGAATCCCCGGCCCTGGCTCTTCGCCGTGGCCCTGAACCTGATTCGTGAAGAAGGCCGCCGGACCGTGCGGCGGGGGCGCCGGCTGGAGCTCTACCGGGCCGAACAGCCCGCCTGGGCCCCGAGCCCGGAGGACGGCCTGCTCCGCGAGGAGCGGATCGCCGGGGTGCGGCGGGCGCTCGATCGGCTGACCGACCGTGACCGAGAGGCCCTGTTACTCAACGCGGAAGGCTTGAGCTACGACGAGATCGCCGAGACGCTCGGCCTCTCGCGAGGCTCGATTGGAACGACGCTCGCGCGGGCCCGACGGCGGCTGGTCGAGGCCTACCGGGCGACGGAGGACAAACGTGATGTGGCATCCTGACGAAGGGACCCTGCACGCCCTGCTGGACGGCGAGCTCGACTCGACCGAGGTCGCTCGGGTCGAGGCGCACCTCTCGGACTGTGCCGACTGCCGGACCACGCTCCGCGAGGCCCGGGAGTTCCGGGATGTGGCCAGGACGCTGGTGGAGACGCTGGACGAGACCGACGATCGGCTGCTCGCCTTCGCGAGTCCGGCCGCGCCGGCGACTTCGGCGGCGGGCCGGGCGACCGACCCGGAACCGGTCTCCATCGCCCGGACCACCCCCTCGACCACACCACCGGTCGGGCTCCGCCAGCCCCGGGCCCGCTGGATCGCCGGGCTTGCCTGGGCGGCCACGGTCGTGCTGGCGGTCTCGGCCGGCTATCTGCTGGCCGGTCGAGGAAACAGCCCGGCGGCGGCCGCCCGCGACCTTGCCCTGACCGACTCCGCCAGCCTGGAGTCCATGCGGGCCACGGCCCCGCCCCCGGTTCCCGCAGCGGCCAGTCCGTCCGATCGGCCGCCCCCGGCGCCGGCACCCAAGGCCGAGTCGGCGTCGGGGCCGGCCGCCACGAAGCGAGCGCCTCAGAAGGACCTCGAGCCGGCCGCCGACCGCGCGGCCGACAGCCTCCGCAAGGCGGCGCTCGAGCGGATGAAGAGTGCCCAGTATCGTCTGGACGAGCTGGTCGTGACCCGCACTTCCGACTCGACCCGGCGCCCTTTGGCGGCGAACCGGATTCAGATCCGGGGAGCCCTGGCCCCGACACCCGCGGCACCGGCGGTCGACAGCGCCCTCCAGGCAGCCCGGGCCTTCCTGGGCGACACCCTCCGGGCGATCGACGGCCTTGCCCCCACGCGGGTGGAGATCGTCGACTCGGTGGTCCGGGTGCATTACCGAACCGGCGGTCTGGCGTTCGTGCTGGAGCAGTGGCGGGAGGGAACGGCCCTGCGGACTCGGGTGGTGGCACCGGAGGGCACGCCGCCGGACTCGGTCGCGGCGTGGACCCGACGGATCCGGTGAGGCGGCGGCCGGTCCGGCCGCCGCCCACCGGCGCCCCTTACATGTTGCCGACCATCGCCTCGGCAAACTCGCTCGTCTTGAGCAGGGTTGCCCCTTCCATCAGGCGGTGGAAGTCGTAGGTCACCCGCTTTTGCCCGATGGTCCGGTCGAGGCCCTTGAGCACCAGGTCGGCAGCCTCGTCCCACCCCAGGTAACGGAACATCATCTCGCCGGAAAGGATCAAGGATCCCGGGTTGACCTTGTCCTGGTTGGCGTACTTCGGTGCGGTCCCGTGGGTGGCCTCGAAGATGGCGTGACCGGTCACGTAATTGATGTTCGCGCCCGGGGCGATTCCGATCCCGCCGACCTGGGCGGCCAGGGCGTCGGAGATGTAGTCGCCGTTCAGGTTCATGGTCGCGATCACGCTGTATTCGGCCGGCCGGGTCAGGATCTGCTGCAGGAAGGCATCGGCGATCACGTCCTTCACGATCGGACCGTCGGGCAGCTGGCACCAAGGGCCGCCGTCGATCTCCTTGGCGCCGAACTCCTGCTTGGCGAGCTCGTAGCCCCAGTCGCGGAAGCCGCCCTCGGTGTACTTCATGATGTTGCCCTTGTGGACCAGCGTCAGGCTGGGGCGCTTCTGGGCGATCGCGTACTCGATCGCCGCCCGGACCAGGCGCTTGGTGCCTTCTTCCGACACCGGCTTGATGCCCAGCGAGCTGGTCTCCGGGAACCGGATGGTCCGGACGCCCAGCTCGTTGATCAGGAAGTCCTTGAGCCGCTTGGCCTCGGGGGTCCCCGCCTGGTATTCGATCCCGGCGTAGATGTCCTCCGTATTCTCCCGGAAGATGATCATGTCGACCAGCTCGGGATGGCAGACCGGTGAGGGCACGCCCTGGAACCAGCGAATCGGCCGAACGCAGGCATAGAGGTCGAGCTGCTGCCGGAGCGCCACGTTGAGCGATCGAATCCCGCCACCCACGGGCGTGGTGAGCGGGCCCTTGATGGCCACGAGGTGCTGGCGGATGGACGCCAGCGTGTCGGCCGGGAGCCAGTCGTCGACCTGGTTCTTGGCCTTCTCGCCGGCCAGCACCTCCCGCCAGGCGATCTTCCGGCCGCCCTGATAGGCCTTCTCGACGGCGGCGTCGAAGACCCGCTGCGAAGCCCGCCAGATGTCGGGGCCGGTGCCGTCACCCTCGATGAACGGGATGATCGGATGGTCGGGGACTTGGAGCGCCCCATCCGCCATGCGGATCGGCGCGGCCTGCGCGAGGGAAGGTGTCATGTCAACTCGCTCGAATGGCTTCGATGTTGATGGTGATCTCGACTTCGTTGCCGAGGAGCACGCCACCGCCTTCGACGGCGCGATTCCAGCTCACGCCGAAGTCGAGGCGATTGATCGTGGTGCGGGCCGTAAACCCAATGCGTTGGCGCCGGGCCTCTGGGGAGCCCATGATGCCGCCGTACTCGCCGGTCAGGGTGACCGACTCCTTCACGCCGCGCATCGTCAGGTCGCCGGTGACCGTGATGGCCGAGCCTTGGACCGCGACCTTGGTGCTCTTGAAGGTGATCTTGGGAAAGCTGTCGACCGCGAAGAAGTTCGATGACCGGAGATCGGTATCCCGCCGCTCGTTTCGGGTCGTGATGCTGGCGGCGTCGATCGTGACCTCGACCGTTCCGTCGGCCAGGTCGTTCGGGTCGGCGACGATGGTCCCGCCCCACGAGGTGAAGGTGCCGGGCACCCGGCTCACCAGGTGCCGGACCCGAAAGGTGAGCTCCGAGTGGGTGGGATCGATCTGCCAGGTAATCGGCTCGACGATCGGCCCCGACGCGACCGCGAGCAGGGTGGGTAGCAGGAGAGGGAGCATCGGGACACCACCCGTCGGAAGTCGGGCTCAGGGCCGCTCGATCGGGACCCGAACCGAGTTGCCCCACTCGGTCCAGGAGCCGTCGTAGTTCCGAACCTGGGGGTAGCCCAGCAGGTAGTGGAGCACGAACCAGGTGTGCGAGGACCGCTCGCCGATCCGGCAATACACCACCACGTCGTCGCCCGGCGCGAGCCCCTGCTCCGCTTCGTAGATCGCCCGGAGCTCGTCGGCCGGCTTGAAGGTGTGAGCGGCCGGGTCGACGGCCCGGGCCCAGGGGATGCTCCGCGCCCCGGGAATGTGGCCACCTCGGAGCGCACCTTCGTTCGGATAGTCCGGCATGTGGAGCCGTTCGCCCCGAAACTCCTCTGGGCTCCGGACGTCGACCAGCGGCCGCCTGGCGTGGACGTGCATCAGGACTTCGTCGCGGAGCACGCGCACCGCGGGGTCGGCCCGGCCGGCCACCGTGATGGTGCCGGGCGGCACCGCCGGCACGTCGGTGGTCAGCGGGCGGTTCTCGTCGATCCAGCGCTGCCGGCCGCCGTCCATGATGGCGAGATTCTGCAGCCCGAAGAGCCGGAACACCCAGAAGGCGTAGGTGGCCCACCAGTTGTTCTTGTCACCGTAGAACACGATCCGGGTGTCCGGGTTGATGCCCCGCGCCCGGAGGAGATCCTGCATCCGCTCGGGCCCCACGTAGTCCCGAAGCACCGCGTCGTTCAGGTCGGTCACCCAATCGATCTTCAGGGCCCCGGGAACGTGCCCCATCTCGTAGAGCAGCACGTCCTCGTCCGACTCGAGCAGCCGGACCTTCGGGTCGTCCCGGTGGGCGGCCACCCATTCGGTGCTGACCAGCACCTCGGGATGCGCGTAACCTCTTTCTTCGATTGGACTTGGAGACGTCATTGCCGACCCTCCCGCCCAGCGTGGGCGCGTAAGTACGAGAACCGTCCGGGGAAAGTCAAGCCGACGCGGGCCCTTGCTCGCCGGGGTCGTGATCCGAGCCGTTCGTGAGGTCCTCGATGACCTTGTCCACCACCTCGACCGCCTGCCCCTCGACGATCCGCCGGAGCACGTCCGCGGTTTCGAGGGCGAGGCTCTCTTTGTGCCGGCGGTCGCGCTCGAACCGGATGATCTGCCCCAGGAAGACCATCGCCTGGGCCGGCTCCGCATCTTCCTCGTCCTCCTCGTTCTCCTGGTCGAATCCCGCGCCGGGCACGGAGTCGGCCCAGGGCTCCCGGGGCTCGTCCTCCCGGCCCTGAGGGACCTCGACCACCGCGAAAAGCCGGCACTGGAGGCCGGGCGCTTCCTCCCGCGCAGCCAGCACCAGCTGCACCGGCTGCTCGAACAGCTCCTGCTCCTCGATCATCGCCGCGACATCGGTCGGGACGGCACAGCGGGCGATCAAGCGCTGGTCGAGAAACGACCCCAACCCCACCAGCCCCTCCGGCACCCGATCGTCGTCGATCCGTCGTACACTCAGGGGTACCGGCCGATCCGTCGCCGCCAGCACCATGTCGTCGTCCATGCCCGGTTCCTCTACCATCCCGGTAATGTAGCCGCACGGCTCCGGACTTTGCCCCCGAGGCGCCGCCGTCTACAATCCGCGCGATGCTCGTCTCCTGGCTCGGTCTGGTGCTGGTCGCGCTCGGCGGCCTGGGCGCGGTGTTGGCCGCCGTGCCGTCGACGCTCTTCGACCTCGACCGCTTCGGGGTGCCGAAGGAGCTGGTGCTCCATCTGACGGCTCTGGCGCTGCTTCCCCTCATCCTCGCCCGGCGCAAGCGCTTTGAGCTCGGCCTGGCCGAAACGCTGCTCGGCCTGTTCGTGGGTTGGTCAGCGCTGTCGGCCGCCTTCGCGACGAACCACTGGATGGCCATCCGGGCGCTCGGGATCACCGCCTCCGGCCTGGTCGTCTACTTCGGCGGGCGGGTCGTGGCCGAGGGGATCGGCCCCCGGCCGGTGGTGATCGCCCTCACCCTGGCGGTGCTGGCCGGCGGCGCCACCGGGCTGGCGCAGGCCTATGGCTACTCCTCCGAGCTGCTGACCGAGGCCCGGGCTCCCGGCGGCACGTTCGGCAACCGGAACTTCATGGCCCACCTGATGGTGATCGGCCTGCCGCTCGCCGCCTGGCTCTTCGTGACCTCGACCCGCCGGGCAAGCGTGGCGGTCTGGTCCCTGGCGCTGGCCACGATGATGGGAGCGGTCGTGATGTCCCGATCGCGGGCGGCCTGGCTCGGCCTCGTGGCGACAACCGCCGTCGCCGTCCTAGTGGGTCTCCTGACCAGACGGGGCCGGGAGCCTCGGATCCCCCGCCGGCGCCTGGGACAGCTGGCTCTCGCGCTGGGGTTGGGGACGTTGGGAGCGCTGGTGATCCCGAACCAGCTCGACTGGAAGTCGTCGACCCCGTACCGCGACTCCCTCCGCCGGGTGCTGAGCTATCAGGAAGGCTCCGGGCGGGGGCGCCTGGTGCAGTATCGGAACAGCCTCAAGCTGGTCGAGCGCGATCCCCTGCTCGGGACCGGGCCGGGCAACTGGCCGGTGCTCTACCCGTTGGTGACGACCCCGGGCGATCCGTCCTACGACGCGGTCGACCCGATGCCCACCAACCCGTGGCCGAGCAGTGACTGGGTGGCGACCGTGGCGGAGCGGGGTCCGGCCGGCGGGCTCCTGCTCGCGCTGGCGCTCTTCGGGTTCGTGGTGATCGCGGTCCGGCGGAGCGCGAGCCCGGAGAGCGGCGCCGCCCTGGCCGGGTTGGCGGCGGTCGGCCTGGTGACGGCGGCCTCGGTGGAGGGGCTCTTCGACGCGGTGCTCTTGCTGGCACCGCCGACGTTCGTGGTGATGGTGAGCTTAGGCGCGCTCCTCCCCGCGACGCGCCCGGTCGCGACGCTGGAGGGACGTCGGCGGCGATGGGTCCTCGGCGCCGTCGCGCTGGTCGTGCTGGCCGCCGGCCTGCGAAGCGGCACCCAGCTCGCCTCGATCCTCACCGCGGGCACGGGCTCACCGCGATCCCGATTGGAGCGGGCGGTCCGCTACGACCCGGCGAGCTACCGCCTTGAGATCCTGCTGGCGCTCCGGACGTCCTGTCCCGAGGCGGCCGTCCATGCCCGGCGGGCCGCCGCGCTTCTCCCGCACCACCCGATCCCTCGGCAGCTGGCGGCCAAGTGCCGCTAGGCGTCCCGGCCTAGCTCCCCTCGGACGGCGCTCCCGTCTCGATCGGCGTGTCCTCCCGCCCCCCCCACTCGGTCCACGAGCCGTCGTAGACCGCCGCATCCGATCCGCCGGCCAGGTTCACCGCCAGCGCCAGGGCGCAGGCCGAGACGCCCGAGCCGCAGCTGGTGGTCACCGGGCGATCGAGGTCGATGCCGGCCGCCGCAAAGAGACGGCGAAGCTCCGTCGGGGACTTGAGGGTGCCGTCCGGGGTCACCAGGTCGCCGTAGGGCACACACCGGGAACCGGGCACGTGCCCGCCCCGGATTCCCGGCCGGGGCTCGGGCTCGGTGGCCTCGAACCGGCCGCGGGAGCGGGCGTCCAACAGCTGCGCGTCGGTCCCGATCGCCGCCCGTACCTCCTCGAGCGACCGGAGCAGACCGGGCCGGAGCTTCACGTCGAACGAGGTGGGCTCCCGGGTCACCAGGCCGGCGTCGACTGGCCGGCCCTCCGCCCGCCACTTGGCCATCCCGCCGTCCAGCACCGCCACCCGGTCGTGGCCGTGCAATCGGAGCTCCCACCACACTCGGGGGGCGCTCAGGTTGGCGCCAGAGCCGTCGTAGACGACCACGACGCTGTCGTTGCCGATCCCGAGCCGCCCGGCCTGCCGGGCGAAGGTGACCGGATCGGGAAGCATGTGGGGGAGCGACGTGTCCTGGCGGCTCAGCGCGTCGAGGTCCCAGAAGACGGCGCCGGGCAGGTGAGCGGCTCGGTATTCGTCCCGGGGGTCGCGATTCGTCGCGGGCAGGTACCACGAGGCGTCGACCACCACGACGGCAGGATCGGCGAGGTGCGCGGCGAGCCACGCGGTGGAGACGACGGGACCGGCAAGGGTAGGTGTCATGGCTCGTAGTGTAGATTGGAACCGGCCGGAATGTCAGAGGTTTGCCGATGGAGCTCGACCAGATGATCCGACGCTTCAAGGCCGCCGACAAGGCGACCCGCCTCGAGGCGTTGCTCGACGCGGCCCGGAAGCTGCCGGACCTCCCCGATCGGCTCCAGGCTGATCGAGACCGGGAGGGACATCGGGTCACCGAGTGCCAGACCCCGGTTTTTCTCTGGTTCGAGCGGGAGGGCGACGCCCTTCGGCTCCAGGCCGACGTCCCCCGGGAGTCGCCGACGGTGCGGGGATTCGTCGGCCTCCTGGTCCAGGCACTCGACGGGCGCCCCCCCACCGTGGCCGCCACTCTGCCCCCCGACCTCCTCCACCAGCTCGGCCTGGACGAAGCCCTGGGGATGATGCGCACTCAGGGGCTCACCGCCATCGTCCAGCGGGTCCGCCGGCAGGCCGCGGCGCTGGCCGCCTGACCCGGGCTCGGCTCCGGTCATGACCATTCCGGGCCCGGCCGGCATCGCGCACATCGTCTGGTTCGGGATCGCGGTGCCGGTCCTGGGGGTGCGGAGCCTGCAGCGCATCGGGGCGATGCCCCTGCCACCACGACCGGTCTTCTACGCCACGGTGATTCTCCAGCAGACGGTCTTTCTGGGATTCTCGCTGCTGGTCGCGTGGAGCGCCGGCCTTCCGCTCTCCGTCGCGCCGCCGGACGGGCGGGGCTGGCTCCTGGCCGGGGCGTTTCTGGTGGTGAGCGTCGCGATCTTGGCCCCGGAGTGGCGGCGCCGGATCCGGAGCCGCGACCGGCGGGTGCTCCTCGCCAGCCCGATGACCCGCCCCGAGCACGGCCTCTGGGTCGTGGTGAGCGCGCTGGCCGGGGTGAGCGAGGAGATCACCTATCGCGGCGTGCTCTATCTGCTCCTGGTCTCGGTGACCGGTTCACCGCTCGCGGCCGTCGGCCTCGCCGCCCTGGCGTTCGCGGTGGGGCACGCGGTCCAGGGATGGCGGGCCGCCGCGATCGTCTTCGCGATCGCGGTCGGCTTTCACGGCCTGGTGCTGGTGACGGGGTCGCTGGTGCCGGCGATCGTGGTACACGCCCTCTACGACACGATCGCCGGCTTCGCGTCCGGCCGGATGGCGCGGCGCGCCGACTTCACCGAGGCGCCGCCCCCGGCGGCGGAGATCGCCTAACGGTTGGCCCGCTCGAACTCCTGAAGGAACTCCACCAGGGCCGCCACGCTGTCCCGCCGGCAGGCGTTGTAGATGCTGGCCCGCATCCCACCCACCGAGCGGTGCCCCTTGAGCCCGGCCAATCCTCGCTTCTCGGCCTCGGCCACCAGCTTGGCCTCCAACTCCTCGCTCGGCGCCCGGAAGCAGACGTTCATGAGGGAGCGGCTGGTCGGGGCCGCCGTGGTCCGGTAGAACTCGCTCTGCTCGAGGAACCGGTACAGGAGCCCCGCCTTCTCGGCGTTGCGCTCCCCCATCGCGACCAGACCGCCGGTCTCCAGGATCCACTTGAGGACCAGGCCCACCATGTAGATGGCGAGGGTGGGCGGGGTGTTGTAGAGCGACTGGTTCTTGGCGTAGGTCCGGTACTGCAGCATGGTGGCCAGGGTCGACGGACCCCGGTCGACCAGATCCTTCCGGACGATCACCAGCACGATGCCCGACGGTCCCAGGTTCTTCTGGGCGCCGGCGTAGATCAAGCCGTACTTCCGGACGTCGATCAGACGGGAGAAGATGTCGCTCGACGCATCGGCCACCAGCGGCACGCCTTCGGGAACCGGTGGCTCGGTGGGCCACTCGGTGCCGAAGATCGTGTTGTTGGTGGTGACGTGGACGTAGACCGGATCCGGGGAGAACCGGATCGATCCGGGCGAGGGGATCTCGCCGAAATTGCCGGCCTCACCGGTCGCGGCGACGTGCGTGGCGCCGAAGAGCTTGGCTTCCTTGAGCGCCTTCTGGCTCCAGGACCCGGTCACCAGGTAGTCGGCCGTGCGTCCCGCCGCCAGCAGGTTCATCGGCACCATCGCGAACTGCTGGCTGGCGCCGCCCTGAACGAACAACACGTCGTAGTCGTCGGGGATGTCCGCCAGCCGGCGGGCGTCGGCCTCGGCCTCGGCGATGACCTTGGAGAACAGCTTGCCCCGATGGCTGTGCTCCATGATGCCCATCCCGGAACCGCCGATGTCCCAGACGTCCTGCTGCGCTTGCTTGAGCACGGATTCGGGGAGCGTCCCCGGCCCGGCATTGAAGTTGTGAACCCGCATCCCGCCCGTCCCGTTGAGTGTGGTCGCCCCCCCGATCCCCCCACCTCCCACCGCCTACAGCCCCGCCAGCTCCACGCTGATCACGTTGGGGTTCCCGCTTCGGATCGCGTCCAGCGCGCCGTCGGTTGGCTTGCCCGAGACGTGGATCCGGGCGCAGGCCGCCTCGGCCCCGTGGTACGCCAGGTTCTCCACCTCCTCGACGTTGATCGCGCTGTCGGAGAGCACCCGGAAGACGTGCGCCAGCACGCCGGGCCGGTTCTGGTGGCGGACGGCGAGCACGTGCGTGGCCGAGCTCTTGGCCAGCCGGTTCACACAGTGCGGCGCGACCCCGGTGTCGAGGTACTGCTGCACGATCCGGATCGCTTCGTGAGCGATGGCCACCTGCGCCTGGTCGGTCGACGCGCCGATGTGGTGGGTCCCGAAGACCCCGGGGGACTTGGCGAGGGCGGAGTCGAAGGTGCCTTTGCTGGTGCCGGGCTCGCCCTGATAGACGTCGAGCCCCGCGCGGAGACCCTGGGTCTGGATCGCCTCGAGGAGGGCGGCCTCGTCGACCACGGTGCCGCGCGACGTATTGATCAGATACGCCCCGGGCCGCATCGCCGCCAGGAACTCGCGATTGACGAGCTCCTTCGTCTCCCCGGTGGCCGCGACGTTGATCGACACGGCGTCGGCGACTCGGGCCACGTCGAGGGGCGTTTGGGCGTAGCCGATCCCGAGCTCCTCGGCCTCCTCGATGGTGAGCTGGCGCGACCAGGCCACCACCTTCATCCCGAAGGCCAAGGCCCGCCGGGCGACCTCCTTGCCGATCTGGCCGAGACCGATGATGCCGAGGGTGCGCCCGTTAAGGCCTCGCGCCTTGGCGAACTCCGCCTTGTTCCAACTGCCCTGGCGAAGGTCCGCCACCTGGTCGGGGATTCGCCGGTCGCACGACAACAACAGCCCGAGCACCAGCTCGGCCACCGCGATGGCGTTCTTGCCAGGGCAGTTGGCGACGAAGATGCCGAGCCGGGAGGCCGCCTTCACGTCGATCGTGTCGATCCCGGCACCGGCCCGGATGACCAGCGAGAGCCGGGGTCCGGCGGAGAGCGCCGCCTCGGTGACCTTGGTGCTCCGGACCACCAGGATCCTGGGGTCGAGCTCCTTGACCAGCGCCGGCAGGTCGTCGGCCTTGGCATCCGGGCGTTGGATAACCTCGCAACCGATGTCCTTGAGTCCGTCAACGCCGACCTTCTCGAACTTGTCGGCGATCAATACACGCGTCATGGGAGTACGGGGTCAGTCGAGGGTGTGAACGAAGAGCCCGCTCTTGAGCTTGGGCTCGAACCAGGTGCTCTTGGGAGGCATGATCCCCCCGCCGTCCGAGACCGCCATCACCTGCTCGATCTGAACGGGGTACAGCGAGAACGCGACGGCCGCCTCGCCCGAGTCGACCCGCCGCTCGAGCTCGGCCGTGCCCCGACCGCCCCCCACGAAATCGATCCGGGGGTCGCTTCGGATGTCGCCGATCCCGAGAATCGGCTCGAGGATCCGATCGTAGAGGAGATCGGCATCGAGCGACTTGATCGGATCCTCGGTGTTGATCGACGCCGGATCGAGCTCGAGACGGTGCCAGGCGCCATCCAGGTACACCGCGATGACGCCCGAGCGCTCGGGCGAGGGGTTCGCGGTCGGTGCCACCGAGCCCAGCTCCGCGAGTCGGGCCAGGAGCGCCTCGGGGGAGAGCCCGTTGAGGTCCTTCACCACCCGGTTGTACGGCAGGATGGCAAGCTGGTTGGCCGGGAACAGGACGGCCAGAAACCAGTTGTACTCCTCGTCGCCGGTGTGGTGCGGATTCTCGGCCCGGAGCTCCCGCCCGGCCCGCCAGGCGCTGGCGGAGCGGTGGTGGCCGTCCGCGACGTAGGCCACCGGGATTCGGCGAAAGGCGTCGACGTAGGGCTCGACATTCCCGATCCGCCAGACCCGATGGCGCACCCTATCGGCCGAGCTGAAGTCGTAGAGCGGCCGACCGGCCATCTCGACCGCGTTGAGCCGGTCGATGATCGGCTGGCCGCTGAAGGTCAGGAACACCGGCTCGGCGTTGGCCCCCAGCGTCAGGACGTGGCGGGTCCGGTCATCTTCCTTGTCCTTCCGGGTCCGCTCGTGCTTCCGGATGACGTCTTGCTCATAGTCGTCGATGTTGACGCACCCCACCACGCCCACCTGCGAACGAGCGCCAAGGGTCAGCTCGTAGAGGTAGAGCGACGGGGTGGGCTCCTGGATGAGCGTCCCGTCGATCATGAAGGCGCGAAGGTTGTCCCGCGCCTTGAGATAGACCCGCTCGTCGTGGGGATCGAGGTCGGGCGGCAGGTCGATGTCCGACCGGCCTACCCGGAGAAAGCTGAAGGGGTTGCCCTGGGCCAGCTCGGCGGCTTCCGAGCGAGAAACGACGTCGTACGGAGGCGCGGCGACGCGGGCGGCGATCGCGGGGTCGGGGCGCCAGGCGCGGAACGGACGGAGGCGGATGGCGGTTCCCTTCAAAGCCGAGGTTCAGCACCAAAACCATCGAAGCTTGGCATGCTAGCGGCCCGCCGCCAGCCGAGTCAAGCCCGCCTCCGCCCCCACGACGCTATCGCGACATGCTCCCTTCCGTGCCTCGCCGGAACTCGACCCCGCGCACTCGTCCGCCGGTCACGAAGAACCGGGCCGGACGCCCCTTTTCCCTCGCGAACCGGAGCGTGCCGGTGCCGGGGACCAAGAACGCGTCCGCGAAGGCCGGGGTCATCGGCCGAGTCGGGAACTTGGGTCGGTGGAGCACCAGACCGGAATCGGCCAGCTCGACCCGATACCAGATCTGGAGCTCGTCGCTCCAGTACTCGCCGGCAAAGGCGGCGAGCTGGGCGCGCGACGGCGCGAAGAAGGGCGCCCGGACCATCGAGTCGATCACCTGGCGGCCGACCCGAAGGGTCGCGCCCGTGGCCGGCTGTCCCTCCGGCCCCGTGAACTCGGCCACCACGCCGGCCGCGGTGAAGCGGCGGGCGTCGATCGGTGCCAGCGGCAGCTGGAAATTCACCAGGGTGAGCTTCCCGTCCTGCCGTCGGAGGAGCCAGGCCTGGTCGGTGCCGGGGGTCCGGTACACGCCGGCCACCTCATCGAGCTGCGCGTCGGACAGCGCGATCCCGGTCGGGACCGGCGCCACTTCGTCGCGGGGCCCGAGCTTGCCGTTCAGCAGCACATCGGCCACCGCTCGCGAATAGCGGTTCGGGGTTGCCTCCGCAAAGTTGCAGAGGACGCTCACCTCGAGCCCCTCGTCCGGGAACCGGACGACGTCGGCCCGATAGCCGGCGTCGGCCCCACCGTGCCCGATCGCGCGGACCCCCCGGTAGGTCTCGAGGCTGAGCCCGAAGGCGTAATTGGTGTCCTTGCCGCTGTTCAATTTGGACGAGGTCTGGGCGTCTCGGATGAGCGCGGCGCTTCCCACCGTCGGGGCGTCGAAGTTGTGCATCCACTTGAGCAGGTCGGCGGCCGTGGTGAAGAGGCTGGTGGCGCCGTGGGTGTCGAAGTCGGGGATGCTGATCTTCCAGACCCCGCTGTCCCCCCGCTCATAGGCGGACGTCCGGTCGACGACGATCCGGGCGTGGTCGTCGTGAACCTGGGTCCGGGTCATGCCCAGCGGCTGGAAGATCCGTTCATCGGCGAACCGGCGGAGCGTCTTGCCGGAGACCCGCTCCACGATGATCGCGAGGAGGGTGTAGCCCGAGTTGCTGTAGAGCCACTGCTCGCCGGGGTCGAAGTTGAGGTGCTTCTGCCGGGTCACGATCTGAAGCACGTCTTCCTGGGTGAAGAGATCGTCCGGGTACCGCCAGCCGGCCAATCCGAGCAGCTCCCACTGATCGCGGATCCCGCTGGTATGGTAGATCAGGTGACGGAGAGTGATCGGCTTCCCGTAGTCCGGGAGCTCGGGGAGGTACTTGTGGACGTCGTCGTCGAGTGAGAGCTTGCCGTCGTCGGCCAGAAGCCCAATGGCGAAGGCGGTGAACTCCTTCGACACCGACGCCACGTGGAAGATCGACTGTGGGGTGATCGCCAGGTTGTGCTGGAGGTCGGACATCCCGTACCCGCGGAGGTAGACCGGCGTCCCGTTCCGCCCGATCCCGAGCGAGCAGCCGGGCCGGCTGGTCCCGTCGAAGTCGGCGAAGACGCTGTCGACCCGCTGTCGTTGGACGTCGGTGAGGGACTGCGCCGCGAGGGTCGGTGCGACGGCCCCCGCGAGCAACGCCGTCAGGCCCAGGGAAACGCGTGTCATCTGAGGCTCCAAGAGTTCAATGCGAGAGGTCGTCCCGATAGACGACCCCACCCTTCATCACCCACTTCACCTTCCGGATCGCGCTGATCGTGGCGGTCGGGTCGCCGTCGACCGCGACCAGGTCGGCCAGGAGGCCCGGGGCGACCCGCCCCCGATCGTCGAGGCCCAGCACCCGGGCGTCCGCGCTGGTGGCCGCCTCCAGCGCCTTGAGCGGACTCATGCCGTAGTCGACCATGATCTCGAGCTCGCGGGCATTGTCGCCATGGGTGAACACGCCCACATCGCTCCCGCTGATGATCGTCACCCCGGCCGCCATCGCCGCCTGGAAGCTGGCCCGCTTGGCCGCGATCGACGCGGGCTCCGGATCGACGCCCTTGTGCCAGCCTCCGTACTGGAGGATCGCGTCGCCCGCCGCCACCGTCGGGCAGAGCGCCACCCCCCGCTCGGCCATCAGGGCAAAGACCTCGGGCGTGCCCTGGTCGCCGTGCTCGATCGTGGTGACGCCGGCGAGCGTGGCCCGCCGCATCCCTTCGGGCGTCACCGAATGGGCCGCGACCTTCCGGCCGCTGCTGGCGGCCGTCTCGACGATCCGCCGAAGCTCCTCCTCCGAAAAGGTGGGCTCCGCCTCGCCGTGCGGCCCCCAGCGATAGTCGGCGTAGACCTTGATCCAGTCGGCGCCCTTCCCGATCTGGTCACGCACCACCCGGGTCAGGTCCTCGATGCCGTCCGCCTCCTCGGCCCCCTGCGGGACGTCCCAGCGGGGGTCGAAGCCCTTGGGGGCGTAGCTTCCCGTGGCCACGATCGCCCGGGTCACCACCAGCATCCGCGGGCCGGGGATGATCCCCTGGACGATGGCCTGCTTCAGACCCACGTCGGCGTAGCCCGCCCCCTCGGTGCCGAGATCGCGCACCGTGGTGAAGCCCGCCATCAGGGTGTTCCGGGCGTGGACCGTCGCCCGCGCCACCCGGAGAGCCAGGGGCTCCTTCAGGACCTGGTCGGTCCAGGGGGTCTCGTTGTAGGGATGGAGGAGCAGGTGCGAATGCGCCTCGATCAGCCCCGGGATCAGGGTCAGCCCGGGCAGCGAAACGACCTTGGCGCCCCGGGGAGCGGTCACGGATGGGCCCGCCGCCGTGATCCGGCTCCCCTCCACCACCACGCTCCAGCCCCGCTCCAGCACGGTTCCGGTGAAGACCGCGGCCGGGCGGAGCACCACGGCCTGATCCGGCGCGCCCTGCGCCGACAGAGCCTGCGGGCCGCCCCCCACCGAGATCGCCACCGCGATCAGCCCGACGGTCCTCAGCCACCCCCGACCGACCGGTCCACGGCGCTCACGGCTATCGTTCGTCATCGTCACCTGTGCTCACTGGTTGGTTGGTTCGCGCCCCCGGGGGCCGCTCAGCGGATCGAGTCCAGCCGCCCCACCCGAGCCGCCTCCGAGTCCGCCGCCTCGAGCGCCTTGTTGATGGCCTTGGCGCCCGGCAGCCCGCTCCGGCCGATCGCCTCCTGCCGCTGACGGGTGGTCAGCGTATCGGACGTCGCAGCGGTCTTTTCCGGCTTCTTGCCCGCACAGCCGATCAGGGCCAGTCCGAGCCCGGCCACCGCGATCCGTTTCCATCCGCTCATGGAGTTTCCTCCGCGACGAACGCCAGCCGGTCGCCCTCGGGACTCACCGCCAGCCGGCTGATCCGGCCCACCCCGGCCGCGGTCAGGTCGGTCACCACCCGGAAGGCCGAATCGGCCCCGGGCCGAAACCGGAGCAAGGCGTGCTCCCGCGCGGTCAGGATCGACCCGTCCGGGAGCCACACCACGTAGTCGGCCCCGTCCGGCATCTTCACGACCGGGCGGGTCGCACCCGACGCCGGGTCCACCTCGGTCAGCCACCAATCGGTTTCTGACACTCGGTGAATCACGCTGACCGCGCGCCGGCCCGGCACCAGCTGGAGCGACCGGCCGATGTCGCTCAAGAGCACCCGGGCCGTTCCGCTCGGAAGATCGGCCACCTGGAAGGTGGCAGGCGATCCGAGGACGTAGACGCCCACCGTCTTCGAGTCGAGCCACACCTGATAGCCTACCGGCTTGATCCGCTCGAGCAGCAGCCGCGGGGCACCGCCCGCCAGCGGAAAGGCCCAAAGCCGCTGGGTCGAGTCCGCCTCGACCCGCACCACGGCGAGCTCCCGCCCGCCGGGCATCAGGGTCGGCGAGTACTCGCTCTCCGGCGTATCGGTGAACGCCGTGCTCCGCCCCGACGCGAGGTCGAGGACCCAAGTATCGGCCTGGCTCTCGGCCCCCGCTCCCCGGATCGAGGTGTAGTAGATCCGCTTTCCATCCGGCGAAAACGCCGGCTGGTTGTCGTACCCGGGCCGCTCGGTGAGCCGGGTCGGGGCGGAGATCGAGAGCTCGCCCCGAGAGAACGCCAGCTTGGCCAGATAGAGGTCGGTGCCGGGCGGCGTGGCCTGCGCCGCCGTCACCACCGGCGCCAGAACGAGACTGACCCCGGCCAGCACCCGCGCGAAGATCATCGTTTGCCAACTTCCGAGGGGGTGTCGGTAACGTTACCCTCCGAACGCCCTCGGAGGCCAGCCGGCGGTGGCCCCTCGCATCGGGGACCGTAGATTGGAAGGATGACTCACCACTCTCGAGCTCGCCGCGCGGTCACCGCACTGGTCGGTCTCACCCTGGCCTGCGGCGGCGGGCCGACCCCGCCCAATCCGCCGGCTCCGCCACCGCCGCCTCCACCCGAGCTCCCGATCACCGGGACCGCCGTGCCCGAGCTCCAGGCGATGGACCAGGGCATTCGGACCCTGATGCAGAACTGGCAGATTCCCGGTGGCGCGGTGGCGGTGGCCTATCGCGAGCGGCTGGTCTATGCCCGGGGGTTCGGCTACGCCGACACCCTGACCAAGGCCACCGTCCAACCCGACGCGCTCTTCCGAATCGCCAGCGTCTCGAAGCCGTTCACCTCCGCTGGGCTGCTCCGCCTGGCGGCCCAAGGGAAAATCGACCTCGACGCCCCGGCCTTCTCGCTGATCCCCGACATCGTGCCGCCAGCGGGCGCCACGGTCGACCCGCGGCTCGCCACCATCACCGTCCGCCAGTTGCTCTGGCACGTGGGCGGCTGGGACCGCGACGTGAGCGGCGACCCGGTATTCCAGAACGCCCAGATCGCCGGCGCCCTGGGTGCCGCCCAGCCGGCCAGTGCCGAGGATGTCATCTCCTATATGGAGGGCCGGCAGCTCGACTTCGACCCGGGCGCCCGCTACGCCTACTCCAACTTCGGCTACATGGTCCTGGGCCGGATCATCGAGCACGTCACCGGCCAGCCCTACGGCGACTGGATGAGGGCCAACGTCATGGCCCCGGCGGGCATCACCCGGATGGAGCTGGGCCACTCGCGGCTGCCGCAGGCAGCCGCCGGCGAGGTCCACTACTACGACCCCGCCACCGCGGAGTCCGTCTTCCCCGGCGAGGGCGTGGTCCCGTTCGCCTACGGCGGGTTCTACATCGAGTCCATGGACTCCCACGGCGGCTGGATCGCCTCGGCGGTCGACCTGGTCAAGTTCATGACCGCCATGGACGCCGGCTCGGTCCGCCCCGACCTGATCGGGCCCGCCGAGCGGATCCAGATGCTGATGGCGCCTCCCAACGTCTGGACCGGCTCCTCCTACTTCTACGGCCTCGGCTGGCTGGTGCGCCCCGATCCCGGCAACTGGTGGCACAACGGGTCTCTGCCGGGCACCGCGTCGTTCGTGGCCCGCTACGCCAGCGGCATCACCGTCGCCGCGGTCTTCAACGCCCGCGCCATGGTCCCCAACTCCCAGTTCGAGTCGCTGATCGACCCGACCCTCGGCCAGGCCCTGGGCGCCGTCACCACCTGGCCGACCGGCGACAGATTCCCTGACTTTCCATAGCTCGCGAATAGTGACTGGTGATTCGTGAGTGGTGAATAGCGAGGGAGTAGGGAGTGGGCAGTAGGGGTGTGCGAAGGGGCCCGGCGCTGCTGCGCGGGCCCCCTCGTTTTCCCCTACTCCCTACTCCCAACTCACTCCCTAGTCACCACTCCCAAATCCCTACTCCCCGCCATCATCCCCCGATGTTCGGGTTGTTGATCCGCTCGATGTCGGGAAGCGGGAGGCAGCGGAGATCGCCGTAGTTGCCGCCCTTGCCCGGGTAGACCGTCCCCGCGGGCGGGTCGAGCGGCAGGTTGAACCGGGCGATGTCCCAGAAGTGCTGCCCCTCGAGGAACAGCTCCTTGGATCGCTCGGAGAGCAGGAACGCCTGCACGCTGGCGGCGTCCACGGTGCCGCTGTAGGGCGGCAGACCCACACCGGCCCGGCCCCGGAGGGCGTCCAGCGTCGCGACCGCGGCGGCCGGACCGCTGGTGAACAACTGCCCCTCGGCCAGGATCAGCTGGGCCTCTTTGTACGAGGCCAACACGATCGGCGAGCTCTGGCTGGGGTACTTGTCCGTGAGCCAGACGATGCTGACCGCGTCGGCGCCGGTCTGCCCCGAGTTGGTCACCACGACCCGCGGATCGTTCAGGTTCCGGTAGTTCACCCCGATGCCGTACTGGAGGAAGTTCCGGTTCCGGGCCGAGATGTTGTTCCGGCTGTAGCTCGAGTTCGGGTTGTAGGCCATGTCGTACTCGAACCCGGCCGGCACCTGCGACGCATCGGACATCGCGTCGGTGTAATTCTGGTTGCTGACCGCCTGCCCAGGAACCCGGGCCAGATCGAGCCGAGCTCGGGCCCGTCCGACCTTGGCGGCGTTACCCAGATCCGCGTCTCCGGCCGAGGCCGCGAACGTGATGGCGTCGGTGAAGTACTGCTCGGCCTGGGTAAAGACGTCGGTCTGGGTGATCTCCGGACCGTTGTCGATCGCCATCGTGCAGAAGCCCTCGCCCAACATGATTCGGTTGTACCCGGACAGCAGGTTGGCCTGCGCCTGGAGCGCGGCCCGGCCCGGCACGTCGGCGTCGCTGAAGGCCGCCAGCCGGTTCACCGCGTCGTCGGCCGAGAAGCGCGCCGTCTGGAGCGGCCGGTAGGTCCCGAAGATCTGGCCGGCGTCACACGGCGACTCGGCGTAGGCCTGCCCGAGCGAGCCGTTCCAGCTCCGCCGGTCCCAATCCCAGGCCGCCGCGGCGAGCTGGGTGTCGTCCATCTCGTCGGTGAGGAGGGCGTTGCCCATGATGTAGGCCTGGTAGGCGCACCCGAAGGCGGCCCGCGCCCCGTCCACCAGGAGGCCGGCGGAGGACGGCCGGTCGAGCACGTCGACCGCCACCCGGCTCGGCGCCTGAACGTCGAGCAGTTTGTTGCAGCCCGCGAGGGTAACCAGCGGGAGGACCAGGACACTGAGTGGCACCAGCGCCCGTCGAATGACCCAAGATGCGTTGCGCATCGTCAGTAATCTCCTTTCGCCCCGAAGCGGCTCAGAACGAGATGTTGAGCGTGGCCTGGAACGAGGCCAGCTGCGGGGTGTTGTCCTGCTCCAACCGGGTGAACAACTGGGTCACGAAGTAGGCCTCGGGATCCATCCCGCTCCACCCCGTAAAGGTGTGGAGGTTCCGGGCGGACAGGGTCAGCGTCGCGTCCTGCCCCCCGACCCACTTCGCCATCCGCCGCGGGAAGGAGTAGCCGACCGAGAGCTCGCGGATCTTGGCGAAGTCCGCCTTGTTGATCACCCAGCTCTGGGCCACGTTGTTGCTCTGGATCTCGGCGATGGTCAGCACGTCGTAGTTCTGCGGGTTGAAGTTCTCGTCACAGCGACGGAACACCTGGCAGAGGGCGCGCAGGTTGTTGTCGAAGTGCCGGTTGCCGAGCTTGAAGTCCACCAGCCCGTACAGGCGGAGCCGGTTGTGCAGCGTCACCGTCGCGCTGAACGAGCCCTCCCAGCGCGGATCCCAGACGCCGAGATAAAGACCGCCGGCCGAGCTGCAGGCCTTGTCGACGCCCGAGGCGCCGCCGTCGCAGAGGACGTTGATCGCGTTGCCGTTCGAATCCAGCTGGGCGCTCGTCACCTTGCGCCGGAAGATCGCGTCGACCGGATAGCCGACCTTGGGCCCGAAGGTGCCGAGCGAGTCGACGCCCTCGCCGAGGCTCAGGACCTTGTTGCTGTTGTGGGAGAAGTTGAGGTCGGTCTGGAGCCGGAAGTTCCGATGCTCGATCGGGGTCACCGAGATCTGGCCCTCGATGCCCATGTTCCGGAGCGACCCGATGTTGACGAACTGGAGGCCCGGGAAGCCGGTCGACGGCGCCAGCGACTTGTTGAGGATGGCGTCTCGCGTCTTCTGGTAGTAGAAGGTGAAGTCGACCGCCACCTTGTCGTTGAAGAGCCCCGCCTCGAAGCCGGTCTCGAACTCGGTGCCCCGCTCGGGCTTGAGGTTCGGGTTGCCGACGAACTGCGGGATGATGGCCGGCGAGCCGTCGCCGGCGGTCACGGCCTGGTAGCTCCGGAGCGCCGCGAAGGCGTCCGGCTGCTGACCGGCCTGACCGTAGGCGGCTCGGAGCTTGAGGGCGTTCACCGTGCCCGTCTGCCCCTCCGCCACCACGTAGGAGGCGCTGAGCTTCGGATAGACGATCCAGTTGAAGTCCGAGCCGAAGGCACTGTTGTTGTCGACCCGGAGGGCGCCGGTCAGGTAGAGCTTGTCGTTGATCGCGACCTGCTCCTGCCCGAAGAAGCCGACCGTGGAGTTCTCGATGAAGTCGTCGAACCCGAAGGTCTGCGCCGTCGTTCCCACCGTCTCGAGACCCGGGGCCGGGAACCGATCGCCCTCCGCCCAAATCGTGTTGGTCCGCCGCCGGTAGTACTGGGCGCCGAACGAGGTGGTGGTCCCGATCTTGTCGCTGAGGCTGAACTTGGCGTTGGCGTTGTAGTCGAAGGTCGTGTAGCTGATGGCCCGGTTCTGGGTGTACTTGTACCCCAGAGCGCAGTCACCGGAGCACCACCGCACCCACTCGGGGTTCGACAGATAGGGCTGCAGCTCCTCACTCGCCTCGGCCGTCTGATCCTGACCCACCGTCAACCGCTGGCTGAACCACTTGGTCGGCCGGTGGTTGATGGTGATGCTCCCGGTCATCCGGTCGATGTTCTGCGACGGCTGGGCGATCCCCCACTGGAACTCGGGCGGACCGAACAGGAAGCCACGCTCCGGCTGATTGACCAGCCCCGGATCGCCGAACAGGGTCGAGAACCAGATCCCGCCCGCGCCGGCCTCGTACGCCTGGTTGAGCTTGGTCTTCACGTACGACATCGACGCCTGGAGGTCCCACTTGTCCGAGGGCGTCAGATTGAGGTTCAGATTGGTCGTGAGCCGACGCTGGTTGTTGACCGGCTCGATCCCGTTGTCCCGGTCGAACGTGGCCCCGGCGAAGTAGCGGACGGTGCTGTTCCCGCCGCCCACGTTGGCGCCGTAGCCCATCATGTAGCCGTTCGAGAACAGCGGCCGTGATACCAGACCCAGCTTGTAGAGCGAGTCCTCCTGGCGGACCGGATCCCAGGCCGTCAGGACGCCGTTGACCATGTTCACCGGCTGCCGGATCCGACCTTCCGGATTCGAGAACCACTGGGTGCCCTGCCGGACGGTCGCCGAGATCTTCGGCTTCCCGCCGGCTTGCCCCCGCTTGGTGAAGATCTGGATCACACCGTTCGAGGCCTCGGTGCCGTACAACGTCGCCGCCGCCGGACCCTTGAGGATCTCGATATGGTCGATCTCGTCGGGGCTGAAGTCGTTCAGCCGCGAGACGAGCGCCGAGCCGAAGGCCTGGACGTTGATGCCGGTCGAGACGTCGTTCGCGACCCGGACGCCGTCCACGTAGATCAGCGGCTGATCGTTGAGCGAGAAGCTGTTGGTGCCCCGGATCTTGATCCGGGGACCAGCGCCCACCTGGCCGCTGCCCGGAATCACCACCACGCCCGGCGCCCGCGCGTTGATCAGGTTGCTCACGTCCGGTGCCGGCGCGATCTCCTGCACGTCCGCCGCCCGCACCGTCGTGACCGAATTGCCGACCGTCCGCTTCTCGGCCCCCGCGACCGTCCCGGTAACGACCAACTCACCCAGGTTCACCGCCAGCTCGTTGAGCGTGATCTGGAGGTTCATGTTGCCAACGTTGGCCGTTTGGGTCCCGGGGCGGAACCCAATCATGGTGATCGAGAGGGTGACAGTCCCCCCGCTCAGACCGGTCAACTTGAATCGACCGTCATTGTCCGTTCGGGTCGACGGGGTCCCGCCTTGCACCGCCACGATTGCTCCCTCGAGGGAGCGCCCGGTACGACCGTCCGTCACCCGGCCGCCCACTTCCTGCTGGGCTACCAAGGGGGCTGCGACTGCAGCCAGGAAGACGCCGCCCAAGCCGAGGACTGTACTAAGCCTCATGGGTTGACTCCGTGCGCTTTGGACCACAATTGCCGCGCCCGTAAGAGCGCGAGGGGAAAGAACCTGTTGGCGCCCCAAATCAGGTGCGATTCAGGTGCGCACAGTCATGAATACGTCTTTGCATCCAATTTACTGAACGCCACTATGCTAATGGCCGATCTCACGCCGCGCAAGCACAGAGCGGTCCCAAGATTTCGACGTCCAAACGATGGATCAAACGAACGGTGACTGATCCTTCTCTACGGGGCTTACCAGATCCCGGTTTCGCCCCGCGAGCCGATGACCGCCTGTAAGCGCAGGGCGGCGTTGCGCCAATTGGTGCGCACCGCCTCCTGGGCCGTCGCGGGCGGCCCCTCGGCGATCCGCTCCACGATGATCCGATGCTCCTTGACCGAGGTCCGGATCGCCTCGACCAGCGCGGTCTGGTAGACCCGGATGTACCGCTCGGTTTGCGGCTTGATCGCGTCATGGAGGGCCACCAACCTGGCCCCCGCCCCGGCCTCCACGTACCGCCGGTGAAATCGGGTGTCGAGCGAGAACAGGTCGTCACCCTCGGGGTGGGCCGACGTGGCGGCCCGAAGATACTCGTCGTTGATCGCGGTGAGCTCGTCCACCAGCGCCCTCCGCTCCGCCGACGGCAGGCCCGCCGAGTGCTCCGCCGCCAGCCCCTCGATCTCGCCCACGATCGAGAAGAGCTCGAGTGCGTCCTCCATCGTGAGCGGAGTGACCGTCGGGCGAGCCCGCCGTCCCGGCGCGGCCCCCGTGACGTAGCCCTCCTGCTGAAGCCGCTGCAGCGCGGCCCGCACCGGGGTCCGGCTCAGGCCGAGCCGGGTCGCCGCCTGATGCTCGAGAATCCGAGCGCCGGGGGCCAGCCGAGACCGGACGATCAGATCGCGGATCTCACGATAGGCCTGGCTGACCAGGTCGGTGCGCTGGCGGGGGGCATCACGAGGAGGCGCGGTCATCGAAACCTGCGGGGCTGAAGCGGAGGAAGGCCGGGCCGACTCCCAGGACCCGAGCGAGAACGCGCGGCAATAATACCGCGACGACGGAAAATCGACGAGCCGACCCCACTCCCCGAGCCATTTCTGTCGACGTGCCAACGCGACAGCTCCTCTTCGCCGCCCCCACGCCCACCCCGTCGAACCGTACGCTTTCTTCACAATACCGTCAAATTGGAATACACCGTTCGAGGTCGACATCTCTTGTCATTGCAATTAGTTACGAGATATCGCTTGACTCGGCGTCAAGATTGTATGCATTGCCGATCTTCGGGCTCGGCATTCCAGTTGCGCTCCGGGGTGCCACCGTTACCGTGATCGAAACCGGTGACCCGAACCTGGACGATCGGAGAAACGTCGTGTCTCGTCGCCGCCTGACCGCCCGTGCCGCCCTCATCGGCCTGCTGTCGCTCGTACTCGTCTCCTGTACGGTCGAGCCGTTCGAGCCGTCGAACGCCCCCCCGCCACCCGCGCCCAATACTTCGCTGATCGGCGGGCTGCTCGGCGGCGTCCAGCGCACCACGAACGGCCTGACCAGCCTGCTCGCGGAGACTCTCCAACTGCTCACCTGTCCGCTGGAGCTCCCGGCTCGGAACGCGGCCCGGATCGGCCCCGAGGGCGGCCGCCTCAAAGTCGGGCGGCACGAGCTGATCGTTCCGCCGGGCGCCCTGGACCGGCCGGTCGTGATCTCGGGAACCTTCCTCGGAGACGGCACCGCTTCCGTCGTGTTCGGGCCGGAGGGTCTCCAGTTCCAAGTCCCGGCCCGGCTCGAGCTCGATTACGGCTCGTGCGCGCTGGTCCGGACGCCCAAGCGGATGGTGTATACCACCAACGACGGCGGGACGATCCTCGAGGTCATTCCCTCCCGCGACGATCCGGCGCACCGGACGGTCGAGGGCCGCCTCGATCACTTCTCCCGCTACGCCGTCGCCTGGTAGCGCGGTGACGGCCACCCTGGTCCGGCCGGCCCGGCCCCTCGAGGCCGACGCCGCGCTGGCCCGCGGACGCGAGCTCGACCGCGCCGGCCAGGCTGCCCTGGCCCTCGCCGCCTACCGCGAGGCCGCCGGAGCCGCCGAGTTCCCGGCCATCGCCAGCGAAGCCCTGCGACGCGCGGGGGTGCTCTGCTTCCAGCGCGGCGACCGCGAGGGCGCTCGGTCGGCCTGTCGCGAGGCGGCGGCCCTGGCTCGAAAGGCCGACGATGCTCACCTGGCCGGCGAGGCGCTCAACACCGCCGGGGTGATCGAGCTCGAATCCGGCGCCTACGATCGCGCCCGAGCCCTCTTTCAGGAGGCGCTCCGGATCGCCGGGCACGAGGCCATCATCGGCGCTCGGGTGGAGCAGAACCTTGGGATCATTGCCAACGTGCAGGGCGACTGGTCGCGGGCCCGCGGCCACTACGAGCGCTCGCTGGCCGGCTTCCTCACGGCCGGCGACCGCCACGGGACCGCGCTGGCCTGCCACAACCTCGGCATGGTGGACGCGGACCAGGGTCGATGGGACGACGCGGCCGCGCACTATCGCCAGAGTCTCGAGCTCGCCCAGAGCTTGAGCGACAGGCACCTCGAGGGCCTCTGCCGCCTCAACTACGGTGAGGTTCTCCTGGCCCTCGGCCAGACCGACGAGGCCGGCCGGCTGGCCGAGCGAGCGCTCACGATCTTCGATCAGCTCGACTCCCGCCCCGACAAGGCCGGCGCCTACAAGCTCCTCGGCATGGTGTATCGGGACACCCAGCGGCCGACCCTGGCCGAAGCCCGGCTCCGGGCCGCGATCGACCTCTTCCACGCCTGCGGCTCGCTGCTCGGCGAGGCCGAGGCCTCGCGCGAGATCGCCCTGCTCTATCGTCAGGCCGGGCGGAACCGCGAAGCCCTGACCCTGCTGACGCGCGCGCACCGGCTCTTCCAGCGGCTTGACGCGCGGGTCGAGCAGGTCGACGTCACCGCCAAGGTCCGCCATCTCGAAGACACCTATCTCGCCGTGGTCCGGAGCTGGGGCGAATCGATCGAGTCGGCCGACAGCTACACCTTCGGTCACTGCGAGCGGGTGGCCGACTACGCCGTGGCGCTCGCCGGGGAGCTGGGTCTGAGCAACGTGGACCTCACCACCATTCGGGTCGGCGCCTACCTCCACGACCTCGGCAAGGTGAAGGTTCCCCACGAGGTCCTGAACAAGCCGGGCCGCCTGACCGACGACGAGTTCGAGACGATCAAGAAGCACCCGGTCTGGGGGGTCGAGATGCTGGCCGGGATTCCGTTCCCTTGGGACGTGGAGCCGATGATCCGCTGGCATCACGAGAAGCGCGATGGCACCGGTTATCCGGACGCGCTGGTCGGTGACGAGATTCCTCTCGGCCGAGATCATCGGAATCGTCGACGTCTTCGACGCGCTGACCACCACCCGAAGCTATCGGGGGGCGCTGAGCGTCGAGGTGGCCCTTGGCAAGCTGGCCGAGTCGCGGCACTGCTGGCGGCCGGAGGTGTACGACGCCTTCCTGCGGGTCGTGGCCGAGCTGCCCCCGCCGTCGGAGGCCGCATGAGCTCGGTCCGATCGGGGCCCGACCCCTTCGAGCTCGAGCTGCTCCACGCCTCGGGCCGGTTTCGAGAGGTGCTGGACCGGTTCGAGGGCCTCGGGCCGGACGACGTTCGGACGGCGGGGCCCGAGATCCTCTTTCTCGCCGCCAGCTCGGCCGGCCGGCTGGGGCAGCTGGAAGCAGCCGGCCGCTGGGCCGACTGGGCGCTCCAGGCGTTCCTGGACCGGGACGACCAGCCCGGCGCCCTCAGGGCGACCAACCTCATGGGCGCGGTGGACTTCGAGTGCGGCCGGATCGGCCGGGCCGAGCTTCGATTCGGGAACGCCCGTCAGCTCGCCCGTCGCCTCGGTGATCAGGTGATGATCGCCCGCACCACCAACAATCTGGCGAACATCGCTCACCTGCAGGGGCAGGTGGAGCGGGCCCTTCGGCTCTACCGCAGCGCGCTCTCCGCCTACGAGGCCGCGGGCGACTGCCGGGGCGCGGCCGAGACCCTCCACAACCTCGCCCTTCGGTTCCAGCAGCTGGGCGCGCTTCGCGACGCCACCTATGCCGCGGATCAAGCGATCCAACGGGCGGAGCGATGCCAGCGGCCAGACCTCCTCGGCCTCTGCCTGGCGGGCGGCGCCGGCATCGAGATCGAGCGCCAGGACTTCACCGCGGCCGCGGCCAAGCTCGACGGAGCGGAGGCCCTGGCCCGGACCGCGGACGACCCGCTCCTGCTGTTGGAAGTCGGCCGGCTCCGGGCCCTGATTCAGCTGCAAATCGGCCAGACGGAGCGGGCGGCCCAGGCGGCGGCCGAGGTGGGCCGGGCGGCCGACGCCCAGGGGAGCGCCCTGATCGCGGCCCAGGCGGCCGGCATTCGAGCCCTGGCGCTGCGCTCGCTCGGGCAAGCGGAGTCGGCGGCCGCGGAGCGGGCTCGGGCCCTGGAGGCCCTGACCCGGCTGGGCGCGGCCGACCTGGTGGAGCGGTTCGAGCTGGACTGGGAGGAACGGCCCCCGCCGGGGCCGGGGGCCGCCTAACGGCGGCCGCTGGGCGGCCGGGAGAGACTCCAGACGTAGGCGGCCACCGACCGGACCTCGTCGTCGGTGAGGGCCGAGCCCCCCTTGGGGGGCATCGCCGTACCGCTGACCGACTCCGAGTCGGGAACGCCGTGGATGATCCTCGCCACCAGGGCGAGGTAGGACCCGTCGGGGTGAAGCCACATGGTGTCCGTCAGATCGGGGCCGATCGCCCCGGTCCCGTCGAAACCGTGGCACGCCACGCAGAGCCCCGGCCCCACGAAGAGCTCTCGTCCCTTGGCGACCATCGCCGCGGTCACGGTCGGGGGCAGCGAGTCGGGTACGGCCTGGGCTCCCGCCGAGCCCGCGCCGGCCAGGAGGAGCGCGAGCACTGCTTTCGGAATCCGCGTCATGGTGGGCTCGTCGAGGAGGATCAGGACGGTCGCGCCAGCTCGTGCCACTGGCGCCAGGTCGCGTCGTCCGGACCGACCGTCAGACGTTGTTGCCACCGGACCAACGGCATCCGGAGCAGTCGCGGCTCGTCCACCAGCTTGGTGAGCCAGCGGTCGTCGGAATAGCTCGCGGCGCCCAGCCCCAGCTCGGCGTACCGGGATGACTCGGCGTCGACCAGGGAGCGGACGCCGAAGCGCTGGGCAAAGCGCCGGAGCTCGCCCAGCGAAGGCCCCCGCACGTCGAAGTCCACGAAGTGGGTCTTGATCCGCCGCTCGGCGAAGAACCGAAGGGCCGCCCGGGTCGGGGCACTCTTCTTGACTCCGAATATCTGCACTTCCATGGCCTGAAATCTACCGAGGTGGGGGGTAGATTCCCGAGTCACCCGTCCGCCATCCGTCCGTCTCTCGAATGAAGTCGGCCACGTGCAAGCCATGACGCCCATGACCCGAGCCCTTCGCCTTGCCCCGCTCCTGCTCGCCGCGCTCGCCTGTGGACGCGACGGCGACGCTGGCGGCGCCGGCCCCGCCCCCGACCGCGTCCCGGCCGAGGGGCAATATGCCCCGATCGCCGAGGCGATGTCGGCGCTGATCGAGCACGAGATGGCCGCCCAGCACATCCCGGCCGTCTCCATCGCGCTGATCGACGGTCCCAAGACGATCTGGGCCCAGGGGTTCGGCACGGCCGGCGCTCCGGCCGAGAGCGCGGCCACCGCCAACACGGTCTATCGCATCGGCTCGGTCTCGAAGCTCTTCACCGACATCGGGATCATGCAGCTGGTCGAACGGGGCGAGCTCGATCTCGACGCCCCGATCCAGACGTACCTCCCGGACTTCCACCCCGCCAACCCGTTCGGCGGCGACATCACCCTCCGCCATCTGATGTCGCACCGGGCGGGGCTCACCCGCGAGCCGCCGGTCGGGAACTACTTCGACCCGTCGGATTCCACGCTGTCCCACATGGTGGCGAGTCTCAATCAGACCAGCCTGTTTTACCCGCCGGGTCAACGCACCAAGTATTCCAACGCGGGCATCGGCACGGTGGGTTATGTGCTGGAGAAGGTGAAGGGAGAGCCGTTCGCGACCTACCTGGCTCACGCCGTGCTCGAGCCCATGGGCCTGGGGTCGAGCGCCTTCGCGATCGACGACCGGCTCCGCCCGCGCCTGGCCCAAGCCACGATGTGGACCTACGACGAGCGCGAGTTCCCGGCGCCCACCTTCGCGCTGGGGATGGCGCCGGCGGGAAGCATGTACTCCACCGTGAATGACCTGGCCCAATTCGCCCAGGTCATTTTCGATCGCGGCCAAGGCGCCAACGGGCGAGTCCTGTCTCGGGAAACGCTCGAAAAGATGTGGCAGCCGCAGTTCGTGCCGGCCGGGACCCGCTCCGGATTCGGCCTCGGGTTCTATGTGACCCGGGACGACTCCACCTTCGTGGTCGCGCACGACGGCGCGATCTACGGCTTCGCCACCAACTTCATGGCGATGCCGGACGAAAAGCTCGCGGTCGCGGTGGTCGGCACCAAGGACGTGGTCAATGCCGTCATGAGCCGGATCGGCGCCACCGCCCTCGGCATGCTCCGAGACCTGAAGCGGGGCCGCCCGCTCCGCGGGGTGGATACCACCATCACCGTGCCCGACTCGCTTGCCGCGCGCCTCGCCGGCGACTGGGCCAACCTCCATACCGCCTACCGGCTCTCCCGCCACACCGACCAGCTGGTCGCCTGGGAGCGGGACGGCGAGACCCGGAAGGTCCTCCGCCGCCTGGCCGGCGACACCCTGATCGTGGACGACGAGCTGGCCTGGGGCCCGCGGGTCTACCCGCTGGGCGATCGGCTCGTGTTCGGCGACGACACCCTCTCCCACACGGCTCGCCCGCCGCTCCCCCCCGCCCCCCCGCCCGCCTGGCACGGCCTGATCGGCGAGTACGGCTGGGACCACAACACGCTCTTCATCCTGGAACGGGGCGGGAAGCTCAACGCCCTGATCGAGTGGTTCACCGAGTACCCGCTGACCCAGACCAACGACTCGACCTGGCGGTTCCCCGAATACGGCCTCTACCCGGGTGAGGACCTCGTGTTCCGCCGCGACGCCGCCGGTCGCGCGACCGAGGTGCGCGCCGCCAACGTCGTCTTCCGGCGCCGGAACGTCGGTCCCGAGGACGGATCGGCATTCCACATCGACCTGACTCGCCCGGTGGACGAGCTCCGGAAGGAAGCGCTCGCCGCGAAACCCCCGGTGGAGCAGGGAGACTTCCGGCCCAGCGACCTGGTGGAGCTGGTGAAGGTCGATCCCTCGATCAAGCTCGACATCCGCTACGCCAGCACCACCAACTTCGCCCGGACCCCCTTCTACCAGGAGGCCCGCGCGTTTCTCCAGCGCCCCGCGGCCGAGGCGGTGGCCCGGGCCAATCGGAAGCTCCACGCGATGGGCTATGGTCTTCTGATCCACGACGGCTATCGGCCCTGGTACGTCACCAAGATGTTCTGGGACGGCACCGCCCCCGAGAACCACACCTTCGTGGCGGACCCGTCCCAAGGCTCGCGCCACAACCGCGGCTGCGCCGTGGATCTCACCCTGTTCGATCTCCGGACCGGGAAGCCGGTCGTGATGACGGGGAGTTACGACGAGTTCTCCAACCGGTCCTACCCCTACTACCCGGGCGGGACCTCACGCCAGCGCTGGCTCCGCGATCTCCTGCGCCGCACCATGACGGCGGAGGGGTTCACGGTCTACGAGGCCGAGTGGTGGCACTTCGACTACCAGGACTGGCGGCACTATCGGATCGGGAATCAGACGTTCGACGAAGTTGGGAGGTAGTGTAGTAGGGAGGGACGGGGAGGGACGGGGGGCGACGGGGGGAGACGGGCGGAGACGGGGGGAGGGGTGGCCCGGCGCGGTCCGCCTCACCCCTCCCCGTCTCTCCCCGTCTCACCCCATCCCTCCCCGTCCCTCCCCGTCTCACCCCAACGCTGCCACTGGTCCCCTTCCCCGTGCCGCCACCGGCCAGTTGGTCTCCACCACGTCGCCCCGGACCCCGTAGATGAAGTCGTTCAGGTGGGTCACGATGCAGACGTGATTCGGGATGATCCGGACCACGTCGCCGACCCGCGGCGCCCAGCTGGATCGGCCCAGGTCGAGGATGCCGTGCTCCTCCGACATCGACTTGACGGTGACCTCCGGGTGGGCCATCAGCTCCCCGAACCCGGTCTGTTCGATGTCCCGCGGCTCTCGGCCCAGCGCCTTGGTGCCGGCATCCACGACGGCCTGTCCCGGCACGGCCACGCTCACGACGGTCGCGAGCACGGTGAAGGCGCAGTCCTCCCGAGCGCACGCGCCGATCGCGGTAGTCGACCGGTCGTTGTACACATAGGTGCCGGGACGGAACTCGGTCAGGCCCACGATCTCGTGGGCGTGGAAGGCGGTCGGGGTGGAACCGCCGCTCACGATCGTCGGGTTCAGGCCCTCCGCGCGGAGCGCCGCGAGCAAGGCGGCCAGGTCGGCGTTCAGCTTGGCCAGGGCGTCGGTCTGCCGATCGACCGTCTGCCGGATGTGCCCCGGATAGAACGCCACGCCGGCGAACTCCAGCGGCGCCAGTCCCCGGGTCCGCCGGGCCAGCGCGACGACCTCGGCCACGGTCGGCACGCCCACCCGATGCATCCCGAAGTCCGCCTCGATCAACACCCGCACCGGCCGGTCGTGCGCCCGAGCCGCCTTGGCCAGCCCGTCGAGCGCGGTCTCGGAGTCGAGCGCGACCATCGGCCGGACATGCGACGGCAGCGCCATCAGCCGCCGGAGCTTGGGTTCGCCGACCGGCGGATAGGCCAGCAGGATGTCGTCGGTCAGGTCCGACATCACCTCGGCCTCGCGGAGCGTCGCACAGGTGAGGCCGATGGCGCCCCGCCGGATCTGCTCGGCGCCGATCCGGAGCGACTTGTGCGTCTTGATGTGTGGACGCAGTCCCAACCGGTGCTCGGCCGCGTACGCGGCCATCCGGTCGAGATTCTGCGCCAGCACGTCGAGATCGACGACCGGGACCGGAGTTTCGAGATCGGAGAGGTGCATGGCGACAACCGACGGTTTGAGGTCCAAGGGGGTTCGGAGGCCGGAATCTACTTCTCGAACGGCATCCGTGGGGCCGTGGTGACTTGGTACTCGGGTGGCTCGACGCCGAGCAGATTGCGGACGAGATAGTCCCAGCGGCGCCGGATGAAGTATGGGCTCGCCATCATGCCGTGGTGCCCGTTCGGGACGATCAGGAGATCGTAGTTCTTGTTGGCCTTGGTCAGGGCGTCGATCACCTGGATGGTGAGCGCCGGCGGCACGTTGTCGTCCATGTCCCCGAACGCCAGCATCAGCTTCCCTTGCAGGCGCCCGGCCAGAGACCCGTTGGCCTGGGCGTTCCAGCTCGAGTCGACCGGCAGGCCGAAGTAGGTCTCCCCCCAGAGCGCCACATAGCCCCGCTGATCGTGATTGCCCGACGACGACACCGCCACCTTGTAGAGATCGGGATAGAGGAGGATCGCCCGGGTGGAGGCGAACCCGCCACCCGAGTGACCGTAGATCCCGACCCGGCCGAGGTCGAGAAACGGGTACCGGGGGCCGAGTTGGCGATACGCCGCGACGTGATCCTCCAAACCGCCGCCGTTCTCGAGATGACGGTAGGAGTAGTCGTGCCAAGCCTTCGAGCGGTACGGCGTCCCGCGACCGTCGACCTCGACGCCGACGAACCCCAGCTCGACGATCGCCTGGTGATCGCCCCCGGCGACGAACGCCCTCGGCACCTTGATCGCCTGCGGCCCGGGGTAGATCTCCTCCACGACCGGGTAGGAGTGGGTCGAGTCGAAATTCGACGGGCGGAGGAGGATCCCATAGACGTCGGTCGCCCCGTCGGCCGCCCGGGTCACGAAGCGTTCGGGATAGCGCCAGCCGGTCGCGAGCAGCCGGGACACGTCCGCCCGTTCGAGCGGTAGCACCGTCTTTCCGTCCAGGGACCTGAGCACGGTGGTCGGCGCCAGGTCTACCCGGCTGTAGCGATCGAGAGCCCAGTCCCCCCCGGGACTGAGGGTGACTTCATGCTCGGCGTCCTCCGGCGAGAGAAGCCGGAGGTCCGTTCCGTCGAGACCGACCGAGTAGAGATGGCGGTAATACGGATCGCGGCCCGGCTCCCGGCCACCGGCCGTGAACCAGACCCGGCCCGCCTTCTCGTCGACCCGAAGCAGCTCACGCACCACCCAGGGACCTTGGGTGATCCGATTGATCAATCGACCCGTCGCCACCTCGAACCGGTAGAGCTGGCCCCAACCGTCGCGCTCCGAAAACCAGACCACCTCGCGCCCACCGGCGATGACCTGGATGTTCGGGCGGTTACCGAGGGTCAGAGTCGGCTCCACCATGGTCGGGCCGCGCTCTTCGAGCAGGGTCCTCACCTGACCCGTCGCGGCGTCGATCGCCCGGAAACGATAGGCCTGGACTCCCCGCTCGAAGTCCACGTAGTAGGCCGTCCGGCCGTCGGCATCCCACCACGCCTGCCGGAAGGCGATCGGCGACTCGATCGAGACGAGGACTGGCGGCGCCGCGACCGCGGTCCGCGCGCCCGTCACCGCGTCGAAGACCACCCACTCCGCCGTCGGGAGGACGCTGTCGCCGGGGATCGGAACCGCGAACGACCAGAGCTTGGGACGGTGGCCCTCCCGGATCGCCGACTGCACCAGGTGAAACTCTCCCACGCCCCGCTGGTCGAGCCGGTAGGTGAGCAGCCGCCTGGAATCGGGCGACCACAACACGCCGGGCACCACCGGAAGCCCCAGCCGTTGGGTCGTTACGAACAGGGTGCTGCCCTCCGGCGCCGTGGCGTAATCGTACCGGAAGGCGCCATCGGTCGTGAGCGCTCGCTCCTCGCCGGTCGCGGCGATCCGGAGCCAGAGATCGTGTCCCTTGAGGAAGGCCACCCGGCTCGAGTCCGGCGACCAGACCTCGGCGGGCGAGCGAGGCTCCGGCCGACCGGTCGAGTCACAGCGGTAGCGGCCGAGGTCGCAGCGCCAGGTCTTCGCCCCGATCGGTATCACGATCGCCGTCCGGCCCCCGGCTTCCTCCCAGGAGAGCGTCTGAAACGGCAAGGTGTCGGGCGAGAACGCCGAATCGGTCGCGCGCCCGAGCGCCCTGGCGAGCCGGACCGGGTCGAACGCGGCTCTCCGGAGGCCATGCTCCGGATCCACGTACACGAACTCCGCCCCCCTCGGCGTCCGGACCCGATACCAGAAGCGGTTGGACCCGCCGATCCAGTTGGGCTGAACCTGGTCGCGGAGCACCAAGGAATCGGCGTGGATGGGGAGCCGGCTTTCGGCCCGGGCGTAGTCGCGAGCCGTGACGGGCGCCTGGCCCACCAGGGAAGAAGCGCACAGGTGGACACACGCCACGGTGCCCGCGACGATCGGAGCGATCCGCACGGTAATGGCCTCCAGGATGATCACCGTATACACTATAGGATACAATCGAACCTAGCCTCGCCCTCTCACCCCTGCCACCCGTCCACCCCGGAGGACCCTCCGATGTCGCGACTCGCGTTGCTCTCACTCTTCCTCGCCGGTACCACCGCCGTCGCGGCGCCGCTGGCGGCGCAGAACCGCCTGGCGGCGCTCGACCATGAGGTCGCCCGAATCGAGCCGATTTCCGGCGGCACGGTGGGCGTCGCCGCCATCCACCTGGAGACCGGCGAGACCTACGCCCGCCAGGCTGATCAGCAGTACCCGCTGGCCAGCACCTACAAGGTGCCGATCGCGATTCACGCCTTCAAGCTGGTGGAGGAGGGCACGCTCGACCTGGACCGGATGATCACCATCGACCCCACCGACATTCACATCGGCGAGGAGTGGAACAATCTCTTCCAGGCGCCCGGGGTGTCGCTGTCGTTCCGGGTGATCCTCGAGGACATGCTGATCTTCAGCGAGAACAGCGCCACCGACAAGGTGCTTTCGCTGGTCGGCGGCGGGACCGCCGTGACGGCCCGGATGCGAGGCTTCGGGATCGACGGCATTCGAGTGGACCGTCCGACCGCCGACATCATCGCCCAGCCTTATGGCGTCAAAGGAATCTGGGGACCGGACGGCAAGTTCCGGAAAGAGGCCTGGGAGCAGGGCATCGCCGCGACCAGCAAGGCCCGCCAGGACTCGGCCGCGTGGTACTACGCCCACGATCCGCAGGACCACACCAGCCCGGCGGCGATGCTGACCATCCTGACCCGGCTCTGGAAAGGCGAGTTGATCTCACCGGCCCATCGGGACTACATGCTCGACATCATGTACCGCTGTCAGACCGGCAAGGCCCGAATCAAAGGGATGCTCCCACCCGGCACCCGGGTCGCCCACAAGACCGGCACCTTCCCCGGCACCGCCAACGACGTCGGGATCATCGACCTGCCCGATGGCACCCACCTGGCGATCGCGATCTACGTCAAGGACTCGAAGAAGGTCGAAGGCCCCGATCTCGATGCCGCGATCGCCCAGACGGCACGGGCGGTGTATGACTACTTCGTGTTGGGGGGGTAGGGGGAGGGACGGGGGGAGACGGGGGGAGACGGGGAGGGACGGGGGGAGACAGCGGGAGGGGGAGCGGGGCGGTCCCCCGTCTCCCCCCAACCCGCCGGGTCTCCCCTCCCCCTCTTCTAGAATTGCGCCGCTTCGGTCGAGCCGGCCAACGCCTGGGTCGACGCGGTGCCGCCGCTGATCACCTGAGTGACCTCGTCGAAGTACCCGGTGCCCACCTCGCGCTGGTGCTTGGTGGCGGTGTAGCCGTGGTCCTCGGCGGCGAACTCGGCCCGCTGGAGCTCGGCGTAGGCCGACATCCCGCGATCGGCGTAGCCGCGGGCCAGCTCGAACATCCCGTAGTTCAGGGCGTGGAAGCCGGCCAGGGTTACGAACTGGAACCGGTAGCCCATGGCGCCGAGCTCCCGCTGGAACTTGGCGATGGTGGCGGCGTCGAGCTTCTTCTCCCAGTTGAACGAGGGCGAGCAGTTGTAGGCCAGGAGCTTGCCCGGGTGCTCGGCCCGGATGGCCTCGGCGAACCGCTTGGCTTCGGCCAGGTCGGGGGTGGATGTCTCGCACCAGATCAGATCGGCGATCGGGGCGTAGGCCAACCCCCGGGCGATGGCCTGGTCCAACCCGGCCTTGACCCGGAAGAAGCCCTCGGCCGTCCGCTCCCCGGTCACGAACCGACGATCGCGCTCGTCGACGTCGCTGGTGAGCAGGGCGGCGGCGTTGGCGTCGGTCCGGGCCACCAGCAGGGTCGGCACGCCTTCGACGTCGGCCGCCAGTCGGGCCGCCACCAGGTTCCGCACCGCCGCCTGGGTCGGGATCAGGACCTTCCCGCCAAGGTGGCCACACTTCTTCTCGCTGGCGAGCTGGTCTTCGAAATGGACGCCCGCGGCACCCGCCTCGATCATCGCCTTCATCAGCTCGAAGCAATTGAGCGGCCCGCCGAAGCCGGCCTCGGCGTCGGCGACGATCGGGGCGAACCAGTGGCGGCGCGTCCCATTGCCGCTCTCGGCGTGCTCGATCTGGTCGGCCCGCTGGAGCGCCTGGTTGATCCGCTTGACCACGGCCGGCACACTGTTGGCCGGATAGAGGCTCTGGTCGGGGTACATCTGCCCGGCCAGGTTCGCGTCGGCCGCCACCTGCCACCCGCTCAGGTAGATGGCCTTGAGCCCGGCCCGCACCTGCTGCATCGCCTGGTTGCCGGTCAGGGCACCGAGCGCGGCAACGTACGGATCGGATTGTAGCAACTCCCAGAGCCGCACCGCACCGAGTCGAGCCAGGGTATGCTCGATCCGCACCGACCCCCGGAGGCGGAACACCTGGTCGGCCCGATAGGGACGATTGATCCCGGTCCACCGCGGCGACGACTCCCACTCGTGCTGGAGACGCGCGGCGTCGGGGCGGATCGCCGGCCCGTTGGCTTCGTCAGGATGCCATTCCACTTCGAATCGATCGACCACTGGTTCCTCCTCCGTCAAACCGGATCGTGACGTCCGTCGATGATCATCGCTTCGCTCTCGCGGCGGGCCGTGCGGTAGAGCTCGCGCTCCGCCTCGTCGGTACAGTGCTCGAGCAGGCCGGCGAGCTCCTCGTCGTACAAATGCGTGAGGAACGCCGGCGTGTGAGGAGCCGGCTGACCCGCGTCGTCCAGGATCTCGACCTGATCGCGATGAAGCACCCTCTGTGCCAGCATCAACCGGTAGATCCGATCGGTGGCGAGGTCCTCCATGTACCCTTCGATCAGGCTGGCCCCGCGGCCGCTCAACACGCCGGCCCGGTACTGAATGGTCACCCGGGCGGCCGCCCGGGAGCCCGCCACCGTCCGCGAGCCCACCCCGCGGGGCACCGGCCGGAGGTCCGGATAGCGCTCGATCCCAGCCGGGCGCCTGAACCCCTGGTTGGGAGCCGGGAACTGACTCACGGCGATTTCGTTCTGGTCGGGATGGCCCGTCCACGCGCCGTCCATCAGCGCGTCGGCCTCGTTCTTCTTGTCCTTCTCCAGCGCGGCGAGCGCTCGGGCGTTGAGCTCGGGGTCAACCCGGCTCGGGTAGAGCGCCGTCATCCCCCCGATGGCGAGGACGCCCCGCTTGTGGCAGAGCTCCGGCATCAGGACCCGCAACCGTTGGAAGAACGCCACGTCATGGGGAATCGTGTTGCGGTTCGGCAACACCCATTCCGGGTCCCGCAGGTTGAAGTGGATGAGACTCGCCATGTAGTCCCAGCGCCCGAGGTTGAGCCCCAGGATGTGGTCACGCAGGCCGTGGATGAATTCCTCCATCTGGTAGGCCAGCGGATGCGCCTCGACCAGGGCCATGCACTTGATGTAGTCGGCGGGCAGTCCCTTGCTCTGGGCCAGCCGCTGGAACACCTCCCGCCACCAGGCGGCCTCCTCGGCCGACTCGGACTTGGGGATGTAGATCGCCAGCGGGTGACGGAGGCGGGCAGGATCGATGTTTTCCACCAGCAGCGCCACGTCGAAGAGCGATGCCGAGGTGAGATCGTCCGGGACGATCCCGCCCTGGGAGAGGTGGAGACCGCGGACCCGCACCCAGATCACGGTCGAGCTGGGCTTGATGGTGACCCGGCCGCCGCGCTTGGCGTCGTCGTACCCCAACGTCCCGTGGAGCGCCTCGACGGCGTTGGCGTGGCCCCGCATCAGAGTGGCCCACTCGTTGGCCATCGAGTCCTCGAGGTCGATCATGACCCCGGGAGCACCCGAGTTGAGCATCTTGACCACCAGCTCGCCGTCGTCGGCCGGGCCGGTCATCTGGTTGCGCTGGTCCTGACACCACTCGGGCAGCGTGATCCGCCAGTCACCGGTCGTGGCCGGCGACGGCGGCAGGTGATCGGGTCGGTTCCCCTGATGCGCGGCCGCGAGCACCCGGCGACGCGCCTCGACCAGCGCCCGCTGCCGGGGAGCGAACTCCCGGTGGAGCTCCAGATAGCGATCGAAGAACCCGGCCGGCAGATCCCGACGGGGATCGAGCTCGACCGGCGCGGTGTTGGAGTCGACGCCGAAGCGGCTCAGCGTGGTTCTGGTCATCGTCTGCCTGTCGTCGAGAAGTCAGGAGGTTCGGCCCGCCGCGCGGGTCTCCCGAGCGCCAGTGCAAGCCCCGTGCGCGTCGGAACCACCCGGCCGCCGCGACGCCTGCCCTCGAACCCTAGCCGACCCGGAGGGCGGTGTCAAGCGAAATTTCGCTAAACGTTGATTTTCGCTGGCGGCGAAAGCAGATTCCGGCATGACCATCGCCCCACTGGAGGCCTCCGGGTGACCAGCTCCGCCCACCTCAAGACCATGTTCGGCATCAAGGCCGCCCGGCGCCGGCAGGCCCAGGGGCTCACCTTGAGCGCCCTGGCGGCCCGGGCCGGGATATCGGTGTCGTATCTGGCCGAGATCGAGGCGGGCAAGAAGTTCCCCCGGGCCGACAAGATGCTGGCCCTCGCCGCGGCGCTGGGGACTTCCTTCGACGAGCTGGTCTCCACCAAGGTCGACGCCGAGCTGGCGCCGCTGGTCGGCTACCTGGAGTCGCCCGGGGTCCGGGAGTTCCCGTTCGAGCGGTTCGGCCTCCCCCGCGAGGACCTGGTCCACCTGCTGAGCCGCTCCCCGACCGAAACCACCGCCCTGCTCCGCACCCTGAGCGAGATCGCCCACCAGTACAACATCGGGGTGGAGCACCTGCTCCGCGCGTCGCTCCGCTCCTGGCAGGAGCTGACCGGCAACTACTATCCCGACCTCGAGGTGGCGGCCGAGACGTTTCTGGCCGAGCTGGGCGTTCGGGTGCCGGGGCCGGGCCTCCTCGCGGCGCTCCGCCGGTGGGTCGGCCAGGAGTTGGGCATCACCATCGACGACACGGTGCTCGGCGAGCACGGCCCGCTGGCGCGACTCCGGTCGGTGCTCCTGGCGGGTTCGCCGCCGCGGCTCCTCCTCAACCCCGCTCTCACGCCGTCGCAGACGGCCTTCATCCTGGCCCGGGAGGCCGGGTACCGGCGGCTCGAGCTCGCGCCGCGATCGTTGGCGTCACCGCCCGACCGGGAGGAGTCGTTCGAGCAGGTGCTCAACGACTTCCGCACCTCGTACTTCGCCGGCGCGCTCCTCCTTCCCCGCCGGCAGCTGCTCGCCGATCTCAAGAAGCTGTTTCGGGAGCCCCGTTGGCGGCCTCGAAGCCTGCTCGACCTCCTCGCCAAGTACGACGTGACGGCGGAGACCTTGATGTACCGCCTGAGCCAGCTCGCCCCCGGCGAGTTCGGGCTCAAGGTGCACTTCCTCAAGTTCGTCGACCGGGACGGCGACTATCAGCTCGTCAAGCAGCTCAACCTCTCCGAGCTGCCCGTGCCGCCGGGATACGGCGGCGGCGAGCACTACTGCCGGCGCTGGCTCACCACCCGGCTCTTGACCGAGCTGGCCGAGGCGCAGGCCCGCGCCACCCGCCGGCCGGCTGGCCCCAAGCTCGGGGTCCAGGTCTCCCGCTTCATGGACGGGACCGACGACTACTTCTGTCTCGGTCTCTCGCAGCCGGCGGCGCTCGCCCCCCGGGGCAACATCAGCCTGACGATCGGCTTCAAGGTGGACGATACCTTTCGACGCACCGTCCGCTTCGCCGCCGACCGGGCCATCCCCCACGCGGTGATCAGCAGCACCTGCGAGCGCTGTCCGCTCGATCCGAAGGCGTGCCGGGACCGGGTGGCCGAGCCGACGCTGGTCCGCGCCGATCGGGAGCGCGCGGCCGAGGTGCAGGCCCTCGCGGCCCTTCAGGTCGCGGGCGCCGGCTGACCTCGCCGCGTCGGTCGTCCGAATCGCGGGGTCCCGATTACCTTGTCGGAAGTCGAATCCCCTTACTTCGCGACACACCGACATGTCCGCCGTGTCCCATTGGAATGCTCTGGCCGATCGCGTGCTCGACGGTGGCGCGGTGACGGCCGACGATGCCCTGGCCGCGCTCCGGGCCCCCGATTCGGAGCTGATCGAGCTGCTCCTGGCCGCCTATCGACTTCGCTACCAGCACTATCGGCGTGAGGTTCGGATCCACGTCCTCCAGAACGCCAAGAGCGGCCTCTGCCCCGAGGACTGCGCCTTCTGCAGCCAGTCGGTCGTCCACCAGTCGCCGGTGCCCCGCTATCGGATGCAGACGGTGGACGAGCTGGTGGCCGGCGCCCGTCAGGCGCACGCCCGGGGCGCGGTGAAGTACTGCATGGTCACCAGTACCCGAGGGCCGTCCGATCGCGACCTCGGAGTGATCTGCGACGCTTCCCGGCGGATCAAGGCCGAGCTGGGCATCCAGATCTGCGCGTCGCTCGGACTCCTTACCGACGGGCAGGCCGCCGAGCTCGCGGCCGCCGGCGTGGACCGGTTCAATCACAACCTGGAAACGTCCCGCCGCCACTTCCCCGCCATCTGCTCCACCCACGACTTCGACGACCGGGTGGCCACGGTCCGCCGGGCCCGGGCGGCCGGCATGGAGGCGTGCTGCGGCGGCATCATGGGGATGGGCGAGACGCTTGAAGACCGGGTGGCGCTCGCACTCGAGCTCCGGGAGCTCGAGGTCGAGTCGATTCCGGTGAACTTCCTCGACCCCCGGCCCGAGACCCCGCTGGCGAACGCCGAGCGGCTGACCCCGGCCGACGCGCTACGAGCCCTGGCGATGATGCGCCTGGTCAACCCGGCCCGGGACATCCGAGTCGCGGGCGGCCGCGAAGTCACCCTCGGCTGGGCCCAGCCACTCGCCCTCCTGCCCGCCAACTCGATGTTCGTCAACGGCTACCTGACCACGCCAGGCGCCGGCTGGGAGGCCGACCTCCGAATGATCGAAGCCGCCGGGTTCGAGGTGGCCGCCCTCTCCGCCGCGTAGCCGACCGTGTCGCGCACCATCCTGGTGACCGGCACCGACACGGGTGTCGGGAAGACGATCGTCACCGCCGCCCTGACCCGGTCGCTTCGCGCCCTCGGGCGGCGGGTGATCGCCCTCAAGCCGCTCGAGTCGGGCTGCGAGCCGGCGCCGACCGCCGGCGAGGACGGCGCTGTCCTCGCCCGGGCCGCCGGCCAGGACGGGCCCCAACACGCGCTCCACCGCTATCGCGATCCGATCGCCCCGGCCGAAGCGGCCGAGCGCGACGGGGCGCCGGTCGACCTCGCGCCCTTGGTCCGCCGGATCGTCGGTCTCGGCCACGGTGCCGACGTGACCTTGGTGGAGGGAGCGGGCGGGCTGCTCTCGCCCCTGAGCTGGTCCTGGGGCCACCTCGAGCTGGCGGCGGCGCTCGACGCGACCCTGCTCCTGGTGGCCGCCGACAAGTTGGGCACCGTGAATCACACCCTGCTGACCCTGGCCGAGATCGGCCGACGCCACCGCCCCGTGCTGGGATTGGTGTTGAGCGCCCCGGCGGAGCCCGACGCCTCGACCGGACACAACGCCGCCACGATTGCCCGGACCGCGCCCGACCTCCGGATCGCCAGGCTGGACCGGATCGCGTCGGCCGCCCTCGAGACGGCCCGGCTGGATCCGGTGGCGGAATGGGTCGTCGGATGACCGATCGGACCGGACCGGGTCATGCCCTCGACGCCGAGCTCGAGCGAGAGCTTACCGAGCTGGCCTCGGCCGGTCTGCTCCGGACCCTCCGCGAGGTCGGCCCGAGACTCGGCCCCCACCTGACGGTCGACGGCCGACCGGTGGTGGACTTCTCCTCCAACGACTACCTCGGTCTGGCGTCGGACCCCCGGGTTCGGCAGGCCCTGGTCGAGGCCCTCCGGCAGGACGGCGCCGGGGCCACGGCATCGCGGAGTCTCGCCGGCAACCACCAGGCCCACGAGGCCCTCGAGCGCGACGCCGCCCGACGGAAGGGCACCGAGGCGGCACTCCTCTTTCCGTCTGGGTACGCGGCGAACGTCGGCGCGCTGCCGGCCCTCGCCGGGGCCGGCGACGGTCTCTATTCCGACGCCCTGAACCACGCCTCGATCGTCGACGGTTGCCGGTTGGCGCGGGCGGAGGTGCGGATCTTTGCCCACAACGATCTGGACGCGCTCGAAGCCCGGCTCCGGGCCGATCAGGGCCGATTCCGGCGGCGGCTGATCGTGGTCGAGGGGGTCTACTCGATGGACGGCGACCTCTGCCCGCTCCCCGACCTGGTGGCCGTGGCCCGGCAGTACGACGCCGCGATCTATCTCGACGACGCCCACGCCACCGGGGTGCTGGGCCCCGCGGGCGGCGGCAGCGGTGACCACTGGCAGCTTCCCGCCCCGGCCGCCGCGACCGTGGGCACCCTCGGCAAGGCCTTCGGCACCGCCGGCGCCTTCGTGGCGGGCTCGCCGCTCCTCCGGCAGCTTCTTCTCAATCGGGCCAGGTCGTTCGTGTTCACCACCGGACCTTCACCCGCCCTGGCTCGCGCCGCCCTCGCGGCGATGGCAATTGCCGACCGGGAGCCGTGGCGGCGCGAGCGGCTTTGGGGCAACGCCCGGCTCCTCACCGACGGGCTGGCGGCGGCGGGGGTTGCGATCAGCCCGCGACTGGCCGGGCACATCGTGCCGGTCCAGGTCCGCGACCCCGATCGGGCCATGCAGCTCGGTCGGGCCCTCTGGAGCCGGGGCTTCCTGGTGGGCGCGATTCGCCCCCCGACCGTGGCGGCGGCGACGGCTCGCCTCCGGATCACGGTATCGGCGGCGCACGAGCCCGAAGACGTCCATCGGCTCGTCGAGGCGTTGGCGCTGAGCCTCCGGGAGGGCGGATGAGCGACTGGCCGGCCCTGGACCGCGCGCACGGATGGCACCCGTACACGCAGCACGGGTTGGGACCCACGCCGGTACCCGTGGTGCGGGCCGATGGCGCCTACCTCTACCGGGAGGACGGCCGCCGGATCCTCGACGCGATCTCCTCTTGGTGGGTCACCCTCCACGGCCACGCCCATCCGGTGGTCGCCGACGCCATCGCCCGGCAGGCCCGGACCCTCGAGCAGGTGATCTTCGCCGGGTTCGCCCACGAGCCCGCCGCCCGCCTCGCGGCCGAGCTGGTCCCCCGCCTGCCCGACGGCCTGACCCGGGTCTTCTTTTCGGACGACGGCTCGACCGCGGTCGAGGTGGCCGTGAAGATGGCGCTCCAGTACTGGGGCAACCGGGGCCGCCCCCGCCCGCTGATCGCGGCGCTCGAGAACGCCTATCACGGCGACACTTTCGGGGCGATGAGTGCCAGCGGCCGGGGACTGTTCACCGCGGCCTTCGAACCCCAGCTCTTCGAGGTGGCCCGGCTGCCCGACCCGGTGGAGGGCGACGTGGTCGGGGCGCTCACCGCGCTGATCGAGCGGCGCGGCGACGAGCTGGCGGCGGTGATCGTGGAGCCCTTGCTCCAGGGCGCGGGCGGGATGCGGATGTGGCCGACCGAGACCCTCCGAGCCATCCGGTCGCTGACCCGGGATCAGGGAGTGCTGCTCATCGCCGACGAAGTGCTGACCGGGTTCGGGCGGACCGGGCCGCTCTTCGCGTGTGGCGGGGCCGGCGTGTCGCCCGACCTGATGTGTCTCTCGAAGGGGCTCACCGCCGGCTTCCTGCCGCTCGGCGCCACGGCGGCGACCGAGACCATCTTCGAGGCCTTCGTCAGCGACGACCGCCGGCGCACCTTCTTCCACGGCCATTCCTTCACCGCGAACCCGCTCGCCTGCGCGGCGGCTCGGGCCAGCCTCGGACTGCTCGACGCGAGGTGCGCCGAACGCCGGGCGGCGATCGGGACGGCCCACCGGCGGGGCTTGGCCCGCCTGGCCACTCACCGGGCCGTGTCCTCCCCCCGGGTGCTCGGCACCATCGCCGCGTTCGACCTGACCGGCCCCGGCGGCTACCTCGATCCGATCGGGCGCGAGCTCGCCGCCTTCGCCCTCGAGGCGGGCGTCCTGATCCGGCCGCTCGGCAATGTGGCCTACCTGTTACCGCCCTTCTGCGTCACCCCGTCCGAGCTGGACGGGGTGTACGACCTGGCCGCGCGGTTCCTGTCGACCCGGGGCTGAGCCCCGCGCGGTCGCTTAGGGCTGCTTCCGCTCGAAGTCGTCCAAGCCGTCGACCACCAGCTTTGCCACTTTGGCCTGGGAGTCGAGCTGGAAGGTGACAAAGACCTTGCCTTGGCTCCCCTCGCCTGGCACGCCCCGGAAGGTGTCGAAGTGCCAGTGCTCGAGCGGGGTGGTGAAGTTGGTGTAGTGGAGCGCCAGCTTCCCCTGGTCGAGCGAGACCGACACGTCGCCGTAAAGCGAGTCGGCATAGGTCCCGACGTACCGTTCCAGGGGAAGCGATGGCGTGGTGTTGGGGACTCGCTCCGTCTCGAACTTCTTCTCCTGGGCCTCTTGGAACGACCGCTGCCGCGCGGCCTGGGCCAGGGCCTCCGCCTCGTAGTCCTTGGTGCCTTTGCCGACCAGGAATCGATCGATGATCTCCCGCACGATCGGCGGGCCGGCGGCGTGGGGCGACGCGTTGGTCAGCACGACGACCCCGAGCTTCTCGTCGGGGACGGTCCACATCTCCGACAGCATGCCGTCGATGCCGCCGTTGTGCCAGGCGATCTTCCGGCCCCGGTAATCGAGCAGCACCCACCCCAGCCCGTACGACGTGAAGTGGGTCAGGCTGTCGCCCACCCCGCCAATGTTGATGTGCGGGGTCTTGGTCACCCCGAGGTTACCGGCCGACACCAGCTTCTTGCCTTCGAAGGTGCCGTCGCCCAGCTGCATCCGGACGTACCTGGCCATGTCGACGATGTTCGAGTTGATCGAGCCGGCCGGCGCGATGTTGTCGGCGTTGCGGTAGGGAATGACCCGGACCTTGCCGTCCTCGATCGCGTGGGGGCTGGCCACGTCGGGCTGGCCGGCGAGGGCCGTCACGCTGGTGCTGCTGGCCGTCATCCCGAGCGGCGTGAAGATCCGATCCTGGATGAACCGGTCCCACCCCAGACCGCTCACCTTCCCCACGATCTCGCCTGCGGTCATCACCATGATGTTCTGATACCCCATCACGGTCCGGAACGGCGCGTTGGGCTTGAGAAACCGGATCCGGTGAATGATCTCGTCGCGGGAGTACCCGGTCCCGTACCAGAGCGCGTCACCTCGCCGGCCCAGCCCCGAGCGATGGGAGAGGATGTCGCGGATGGCGATCTCCCGGGTCACGTAGGGATCGTAGAGCCGGAACCCGGGATACCGGTCGATGACCTTGTCGTCCCACGAGAGCTTCCCTTCGTCGACCAGCATCGCGGCCGCGGTGGACGTGAACGACTTGGTGTTGGAGCCGATCGCGAACAGGGTCCGCGGGTCGACCGGGTCCGGCTTCCCGGCCTCCCTCACGCCGAAGCCCTTGGCGTAGATCAGGGAGTCGCCCTTGACGATCCCCACCGCGATCCCCGGTATGCCCCAGTCGGTCCGGACCTTCTCGATGTAAGCGTCCAGGCCGGCGAGCGGGTCGGCCCGCCGCTGGGCCTGGAGATCGTGCGCCAGCCCACCGAGCAGCAGGCCGCCCAACACCAGTCCAGTCGTGCGCCGCGCGAGTTGCATCGAACCCCTCCCGTTGTCGTCCCGCCGCGTCCCGAACGGTCCGGCCCGAGGGCCGGAACCGCCGGCTCAGCTCGTGGTCCAGATCTCGGTCAACACTCGCTTGAAGTTGCCCCCCAGGATGCCGGCAATCTCCTGGTCGTTGTACTTCCGCCGGATCAAGCCGTCGGTGAGGTCGTACATCCGCTTGGGATGGGCCACCTCGTCGATGTCGATCTTGTCGCGGAAGGCATAGCTCCCCTTGTAGCCGGCCTTGAGGCGCTTGTAGTCCTCGGCGGGCATGTCGTCGTACCCGTCGAGGTCGATGTCGCTCCCCACCCCGACGTGCTCCACCCCGATCATCTTGGCGACGTAGTCGTAGTGGTTGAGCAGGTCTTCGATGGTGGTGGGCTCCGATCCCTTGACGAAGTTCCGGACCCCGGTGATGCCCATGACGCTCCCCGCCTTCCCGACCGCGCGGATCACCTCGTCGGGCTTGCAGCGGGGGTGGCCGGGATTCAGGGCCCGCACGTTCGAGTGGGTCACGAGCACCGGCTTTGTCGACACCTCGAATGCGTCGAGCGTGGTCCGGTCACCACTGTGGCCGGTGTCGACCGCCATCCCGACCTTGTTCATCCGCTCGATCACGGCCACGCCCATGTCGCTGAGGCCGCCGTCGGCCCGCTCGGTGGACCCGCTCCCGAACCAGTTCCGGGAGTTGTACGTGAGCTGGGAGACCCGCTGCCCGTACCCGTAGAACTCGTCCACGGTGTCCAGCATGTCCTTCCGATCGTAGTCCGGCTTGACGAAGTGATCCGAATTCTGGGCGCCCAGCAGGATCCCGAGCTTGCCGGACCCGTGGACCCGGTCCAGGTCACCCGGGCTGTCGATCCGCATGAAGTAATCGTCCCGGCCGGCGATGAGCGTGTTCTGGCCCATGAAGAAGCGGAGCCCGTCTTCGTAGGCGTTCGGCCCCCCGAAGCCGACCGCGGTGTGGAACACGTTGATCGACGACGAGCGGAAGCGCTGGAAGTCCTCCGCCGTGAAGGTCTCCGGATTGGTGGCCCACTTCTTCCCCAGCGGGAAGTTCAGGGTGAGCGGGCTCAACATGTCGATGACCAACGAGCTCTCGACCAAACGAATGCACCGGGTCGAGTATTCCGTGGCGCTCCACGGGAACAGCCGAAAGCGCCCCCGGTTGATCATCGGGGCGACCGCGAACGCGGCGGCGCCCGCACGGAGCAGCTCCCGCCGGGACAGACGCCGGGACGGTGACGACATACGACCTCCAGGAAATGGATCCGGGCAGGGGACCACCGGCCGGCGGGGGCGCGGGCGGCCACCCCCAAAGCCCGGTGAATTCATAATTGTATACAAATAAGTCTACGCCGGGGGCCGGCCACCCGCAACCGGCCGGCCCTCAGGGCACCTTGGTCTCGCCGGTTCGCTGGGGCATCGGCAGCGGCACGTGCCGGGGAATCACCACCTGCCCCCGCTCGAGCTCGACCCGCCCGTTCCCGACGACCAGGTCGACCTTGAGGAGGTCGTCGAGGTTCTGGTCGGGCTTGCCGTCGACCACCAGGATGTCGGCCAGCTTGCCGGCTTCCAGGGTGCCGAGCTTGTCGCCCATGTCGAGCAGCTCGGCGTTCGTCTTGGTGGCGATCTGGAGGACCTCCGGCACGGAGTATCCGGCGGCCACGAACTGCTTGAGCTCCATCAGGTAGGGCATGGGCAGGTAACGGAACCAGTTGGCCACCAGGTCGGTGCCGACCCCCATCTTGATGCCGGCCGCCTTCATCCGGAGGAGGACCTTGAAGTTGGCCTCCTTCGAAAAGGTGAAGCGCCGGCTGGTGGCGCCATAGTAGCCACCGAGCTGATCGAAGATGATGATGTAGGGAATCAGGGTGGGATCGGCCTGGGTGCCTCGCTCCGCCATGAGGCGGATCGTCTCGTCGGTCCGCGGCAACGGATGCTCGATCATGTCGACGCCGGCCCGGACCGCCCGCTCGATGTAGAACGTCTCCGCATCGGCGGTGACCTTGAGCCCGAGATCGTGGGCTTCCTCGACCGCGGCTTTGACTTCTTCCTCACTGTAGTGGCTGGCGATCTTGATCAGGTCGGCGCCCTTCCGAAACTGCTCCCGCACCGCTCGGCGCCAGTCGTCGGGGCCCGTGGCCTCGCGAATCGCCGGCAGCGGTCGTCCGGTGGACATCTCGACCTCGGCGCCGTGGCCACCAACCCCGGTGATCAACGACCCGGCCGCGAAGATCCGGGGACCGGGAATCCGCCCCTGCGCCACCCAGCCCTTGAGGAGGAACGGCGTGTCGCCCTGCGAGGCGACGTCCCGCACCGCCGTGATGCCGCTCTCGAGATAGAACCGGAGCCGCTCCATGCCCCGCAGCGCGCCGTCCGCCGTGCTCCAGGCACGCTCCTCGGACATCCCGGGCTCGGAGTAGTCGAGATGGGTATGGAGGTCGATCAGGCCGGGCATGACGGTCCGCCCGCTCACGTCGATCACTCGGGCGTCCTTGGGCCACTCGCTGGCGTTGGGCGGGAGGATCGCCGCGATCCGGTTCCTGACCACGACCACGGTCGCCGGGCGGGCGCCCGCGCCGGTGCCGTCCCAGACCCGACCGCCGCGGAGGACGAGACTGCCCTCGGGGGCATTGTACCAGGGCGGCATCGGAATCCGGCGTGGGTCGTCCGTGGTAACCGTGGTGGAATCGAGCCAGCGTTGCCGTTCGGTTCGGGGAACCTGGGCGGCGAGGTCGCCGGCGGCCAGCGTGCCGAGCAGCAGAACGGCCAGGAATCTGGTCATCGCAGTAACGCTCTGAGGTGTGAGGATGAAGCGCCGGCCCGTCGGAACCGACGTCCTGAGGGTAAGCCGAAGACGCCGAAGAGGGTAGAGGGCACGACCCGGTTCCCCCAAACCGGACCGCACCCCCTACCCTCTCGCCGCGGGAACTCGAGCCCGCGGTCCGTTGGCTCAGTTCGGCGGGTGGACCCCCGGCCCCCCGTAGTTCCGGTTCGATCCGATGCCCGGGCCCGAGAGATCGAGGCCGGTGTTGTTGATTCGGGCGACGTACTGACGGATCGAGCCCGGGAAGGGGCTGGTCGCCGCGTGGCGTCCGAACGGATCGGTATACCACACCGTCGGCCCGTCGGAGTTGTTGATGTCGAGCGAGTTGACGTCCAGGACCCGGCGCACGCCGTTGAACGGCGATCGCGGATCGTTGTACCCGATGCCGGCGACGGTCCCGTTCTGGGTGGCGTCGTTGCAGAGGCCGGTGTGCGCCCGGTCGCCGTTGGCCGCCGTCAGATAGCAGACGTCGATCGGCCGCCCGGTCACGTCTCCCTTGGCGGGATCGTAGAACCGGCTCGGGAGGAACACCTGGAAATACGGATTCATGCTGGCCAGCGTTCGACCGTCGTCGGTCCGGATCGAGAGCGACTGCTGCCAGCTCTCGTGGAGCGCCTTGTCGACGTTGGAGTTCTGGCCGTCGGCCACCAACATGAACTGGTCCACGCAGCTGATGTCGGGGATGACCCGCTGGCCGCCGCCGTTGGGCGAGTTGAGCGGCGTCGGGTCGCCCACGTGGATGTGAGCGCCGTCGCAGGTCCGGGTGAACTCGCCCGGGGTTCCGATGGCCGCCATGATGGTCATGTGGACCTCGGTGCCGTCGGTACAGCGAGCGTGGTACACGACCTCGTGGAGGTTGTTGGTGAAGGCGTCCTTGGAGTGGGTGCCCTGGTGCAGCTTGTACATGATGTCGCACTTGACCGAGAGCACGCCACCGCCATTGCCGACCCGCATCTGGACGTCGTTCTCCCACTCGTACTTGTGGCCGAAATGATCCTCGTGCCGCTTCCCGCCGGGATCGTAGGCGTCGAGCTGCTCGTTGGCGTAGCCCAGCGGGATGTCGCCCACCGAGGCATAGAGGTTCGAGCCGTGCGGGTCACGCCCGTGCTCGTGGCCGAAGGTGCATCCGGTCTCGGGATCGACCGGCGGATGCCAGGTCGGGTAGAGCTTCCCGTCGGGCCCGAGCGCGGCGTACTTCTGGTGGATCGAGATCGGGCAGGTATCACCGGGACCAGGCTGCCAGGCATCGAAGGCGACGCTGTGCGGGTGGGTGTCCGGGTCCAGCCCGGCGATCGAGGCCGAGCCGCAGCCCAGCGCCCCGGTCCAGGCGGCCAACCAGACGATGGCGGCGCCCCGGGTGACGATGTTCGGCTTCCGCTGCATACGACGATTCCCCCTGAAAGGCGTCGGACGTGGTCGCGTGGCGCTCAGTGCCAGGTCAGGCCGAGGCCGATCTGGAGCAGGATGACGTTGCCGCTGGTGTCGAGCCGGTTTCGCTCGAAGTGGGTCCCGTTGTCCTGCTCGGTCGAGAGCCGCCCCTTGGCGGACCCGATCAGGTTGGCATAGGGCACGATCGACATCCGCGGGTTCATTCGGACTTCGTACCCCAACCCCACCTGCCCCGTGAACGCCCCGGCGGTGACCGCGGTGGTGCCGCCGTTGTTACCGTCCGCGGACTGCCGGTAGTTCGAGAAGCCGAAACCGCCCTTCACGTAGTAGCCGTGGCGAGGGTCTGGATACCAGTACGCGTCGCCGGTGAGGGCGAAGACCCGCTGGTGTCCCCCTTGATCCGACCGCATCCAGGCATCCAGCTCGGCCCCAAGCAGGAAGAACTCGTTGACCGTGGTACCGGCGCGGAGGTAGCCGGCGGTCCCGCGGCTCCCCAGGTCGCCCGAGCAGATCTGACAATGGAGCGAGGCGGACCCGGCCCCCAGGCCGGCACCGAACCACATCCCTTGCCGGACGGCCGCCGGGGAGCCGGGCGGCGGGGTGGACTTCGTCCTGGCCGGCTTGGCCTCGGTGGTCCGGGCCGCCTGTCCCTGGACCGGCGTCGCGCCGAGCGCGACGACCAGGCCCAGGACGCCGACGAGTCGGCTCGCGAACGAGATCGGATGATCCATCGGGCCCCCCCGAGCCAAGGCGACCCCCGTGTCTGCACGCCAGTGCAGGAACGAGACGCCGCGAATTCGTTGCCGGAATTGGTCGGGGGCAGGTTGTGTGCCCGGAACCCGATGGGGGGGACGAGGTGAAAGGTCGTGCGCGATCAGCCCACGCCGGCGTTACCTGACCGGCGGCTTTCACGCCTTTTTGCCAGCGCTTCAGGCCCGACCGAGCCCGATCGCGCAAGCGGCTGCACGACGACCCGCGATCTCGCCGGGGGAGGCCTCTCGCGGAACGCGGCGGCGAATCCGGCCGGAGGCGGGGCCGACCCTGCACCACGTTGCAGGGCGCCGCGACGAAGCCGGGGCCGCAATCGGCCGCGGGATCCGGCCCCCGGCGTCGGGCCGCGGGGTCAGCGGGGCGGGAGCGCGATCCTCACGACGGTGGTGTCGACCGGGGGAAAGCCGCGCTGGAGCTGGACCGGGATCCCGGAGGTGTCCCGCCCGGCCAACGCCGTCCCGGGGGCCGGCATGACGCTCAATGCGGCGTAGCCGGTCTGCGGGACCTCGTCGTTGACGCTGAACGTCACGACGAATCGCCCGGCATCGTCGGGCACGAGCTGGGTCGAGGCCAGCAGCTTGGCGCTGCCGCCGCTGGGCGCCCCGACGATGGTGATGGAGACCAGCGGCGCGCCTACGCCGTCGCCGTTCTGGTCCACGATGAAACCGCGGATGGCCGTATGGACCTGCTTGGCCGGATCCACCGCCGTGCTGCTGATACACGCCGTGACCGCGGCCGTCGCAGCCAGGGCGATCACGATCGACTGGGTGACGCGCACCGCTATTCCTCCAGGTAGTCCAGGTCCTTGCCGAACGTCTCCTGCAACCCCGCCAATGATGCTACGGCAAGGCCCAACACCAACAGCCCCAGGGCGATCCCCGACCCGACGATCCCGAACGCCTCCCGCCCCATCTGGAAGAGCGCGGTCATCGGAACCATCGCCCCCCGAACGAAGTTGGGGGTGGTGGTCGCCGCCGTGGCCCGGAGATTGGTCCCGAACTGCTCCGCCGACATCGTCACGAATACGGCCCAATAGCCGGTCGCGAAGCCCATCCCGACGCAGAGCCCGTAGAACGACGTGAGCGATCGGGATACCTCGAGGAAATAGGCCAGACAGGCCAGCACGGTGAGCCCGAGAAAGATGGCCATGGCCCGGCGCCGGCTCTTCAGATACTGACTCAGAAACCCGCTGGCCAGGTCGCCGACGACCAGACCCGCGTAGAGCCAGAGAATCGCCCGCCCCGCGCTGGGCACGAACGGGAGCCCCATTTCCTTGGCGAACTCGGGCGAGAAGGTCACCAGGATCCCGATGACGTACCAGATCGGCACGCCGACCAGGATGACCGACACGTAGCGGATCAGGCGATCCCGGCGCTGGAACAGCATGAAGAAGTTGCCCCGGCGCGCCGAGGTGGTCTTGGCCATCTGGAACATGGGCGACTCCCGGACGCTGACCCGGAGAATCAGGAGCAGGAGACCGAGGACGCCTCCCACGACGTACGCCATCCTCCAGTGGAACGCCTCCGACACCAGCTCGGCCACGATCGCGCCGAGGATGCCGATGGCGGCCACCAGCGAGGTTCCGTATCCTCGCGACTCCTTCCGCATCATCTCGCTCACCAGGGTAATGCCCGCGCCCAACTCGCCGGCCAGGCCGACCCCGGCCAGGAAACGAAGGACCTCGTAGGCGCCCAGCGAGGTGACCATGGCGTTGGCCAGGTTGGCCACCGAGTACAGCAGGATGGATCCGAACAGGACCGAGAGACGTCCCCGAACGTCGCCCAGGATCCCCCAGATCACGCCGCCGACCAGCATCCCCCACATCTGCCGATTGAGGAGCAGCACCCCGGCGTTCAGCACCGCCGTCTCGCCGACGATCCCGATCCCGTGGAGGCTGTTGACCCGGACCACGCTGAAGAGGATCAGGTCGTAGATGTCGACGAAGTAGCCCAGCGCGGCGACCAGGATGGCGAGGTTGACGGCGCGTCGATTGGACATGAGTCGGGAGTGAGGGGTGGAGGGGTGGACGGGCGCGCCGACGGGTCAGCGCTGCCCGCGGGCGAGACGCTCCAGCACGTCGAGCGCGCGGACCAGGTTGCCGTATTCGTCGCGCGACAGCGCGGCCAGGTCACGGGTCAGACGCCGGACCCGCCGGGCCCGTCCCGCCTCGAGCAGACTCCGTCCTCGGGCCGTCGCCTCGATCCGCTGGACCCGACGATCGTCCGGGTCCCGCTCGACCGACACCAGCCCCGCCCGGGCCAGGCCGGCCACCAGACGCGACATGGTCGGCGGGCGGACCTGCTCCGCCTTCGCCAACTGGCCCAGCGCCAGCGGACCGCCGAACACCACCACCGACAGGGCGGACAGACGGGGACCGCTCAGGCCGGCCGCGGTATCCTCCACCCGGAGACGACGGAGGAGGTGGATCGCGGCCGAATGGAGCCGGTTGGCCACCTCGCCCGGCCCCGCTCGGGAGCCGGCTTGACGGGTCGCCCTGGGCATCGTATTTAGTTAGCCAAGCTAAGTATCATGGTCGTCGAATCGCTCAACGCTACACCGCGGTCCCCGCTACGTCAAAGCCGGAGGAAGCCATGCCCGGATCCGATCTCGCCACCTCGTCGATCGGCCAGATCGCCGTCGTGGTCCACGACGTCGAGCGCGCCCTGAGCTTCTATCGTGACCGGCTCGGGCTGCCGTTCCTGTTCCAGTTCCCGGGGCTGGCGTTCGTCCGCGCCGGCGAGGTCCGGCTGATGCTCTCGAAGCCCGAGGGCAAGGAGCACGACCACCCCGGCTCGATCCTCTACTTCAAGGTCGCTGGAATCGAGACCGTGTGCGCGACGCTTCGGGAGCGCGGGGTGCGGTTCAAGGACGAGCCCCACCTCGTGCATCGGGCGCCGACCCACGAGCTCTGGATGGCGTTCTTCGAGGACACCGAGGACAACGTGCTGGCCGTCATGGAGGAGAAGGCGGTGGCGGCATGAGCGCCGAGTCCATCCGCCAGGCCCGGATCGACCTGGCGGCCGCGTTCCGGTGGTCCGAGCGGCTCGGCCTCAACGAGGGCATCGACAACCACTTCAGCTACGCCGTGGACGACGACGGGCGCCGGTTTCTGGTGAATCCGATCGGGCTCCACTGGCGTGAGCTCCGAGCCCGCGATCTGGTGCTGGCCGATGCCGACCGGAACGTCCTGGACGGCTCGGGCGCGGTCGAAGATACGGCCTTCTTCATCCACTCCCGACTCCACCGCCGCCATCCCCGGGCCCGGGCCGTCCTGCACACCCACATGCCGTACGCGACGGCGTTGACGGTGATCGACGGCGGACGGGTGGAGATGGTGTCGCAGAACGCGCTGCAGTTCGCCGGCCGGATCGCGTACCTCGACGCCTACGAGGGTCTGGCTCTCGATCCCACCGAGGGAGACCGGATGGCCGAGGCCATGGGCGAGAAGAGCGTGCTCTTCCTCGGCCACCACGGCGTCATGGTCACCGGACCGACCATCCACGAGGCGTTCAACGACCTCTATTTCCTGGAGCGGGCCTGCCAGGTCCAGGTGCTGGCAATGTCGACCGGCCGGCCGCTCCGCCCGATTCCCGACCGGGTCCAGCGAGCCTTCGTCGCCGCGATAGCCGACAATCCCGACGCCGCCGATCAGCCGAGGAAGCACCTCGAAGCCGTGAAGCGGATTCTGACCCGGGAGTCGCCCGACTTCGCCGACTAGCCAGATCGGCTTACGCCGAGGGGTTCGATCGCGGCCAACCCCTTGTCGGAATGGATCTTGAGGCATCTCAAGTCGCTCCCGGCCGATGCCGATACTCCTAGGTCGCAGGAAGGCCAGGCCTCGGCATCGCCGAGGAACCTCTGAGAGATCGGGAAGCGAGGTGTGCGACCGGTGCTGGCTCTGATCGCCGAAGACGACCGCAACACTCGGAAGTTGCTGACCCGGTTGCTCCAGAAGCTCGACGTCACGAGCCTGGCTGCCGAGAACGGGCTCGAGCTACTGGCGCTTCTCGAGAAGCACGAGCCGAATCTGATCCTGCTCGACTTCGAGATGCCGTTTCTCAACGGTTTCGAGACCCTGCAAGCCATCCGGTCCACCGAGCGGTACAAGCACCTGCCCGTGATCTGCGTCTCGTCGCACAGCGAAGAGAGCCTGGTCCGGGAAATGATCGACCTTGGGCTGACCGATTACCTGGTCAAGCCCATCAACCCCGAGCAGGCGCTGGACCGGCTTCGCCCCACGATCGAGGCCACTCGTCGCCTGAGGATTCGGGAGACCGCGACGTCGATCCAGGGCCTGATGCTGGTCGACAGCGACCCCAACTTTCGCGCCTTCGCCAAGCCCCTCCTCGGGCCGGCCGGCGAGGTGGTCGAGGCGGCGTCGGGGACCGAGGCGGTGGCCCTGTACCGCGGCCGCACGCCGCCCCCATCGGTGGTGCTGGTCGCCGACCGGCTCCACCTGATGAGCGGCGAACAACTGGTAGGGACCCTTCAACGGGTGGCCTCGAGTCTCGGGGTGTCCGCACCCCGGGTGTACCTCCTCGCCGGCGACGACCCGGTCGATGCGGAGCGGGCGGGACACTTCGACGGCGTGCTCAAGAAGAGCTTCATTCCGATCGACTTCGTGGAGCAGCTCAGGTCGGTCTTGCACCAGCTCGGTCCCACGGACCGCTTGGCCGAGCTTCTCGGCGGCGAGCTGGCTCCCGAGATCATCACCGCGGCGCGGCAAACGATCGGCGTCCTGGCCGGTCAGGACGTCGGCCAGGTCGACTCCCCGGCCAACGACGTGGTCTGGACCTACCGGTCCACGATCAAGCTGACCGAGGGCTCGACCGGCGCCGGGATCGAGGTCTCGCTGCTGGGTGACGAGGCGTCGACGGTCGGGATCGCCTCCAAGATGCTCCAGGTGGAGACGTCGATCGAGGATGGCGCGCCCGAGGTGCTCGGAGAGCTGGCCAATACCCTCGCGGGCCGGATCCGGGCCTCGCTGCTGATTCGTTCGATCGACCTCGAGATGGGTCTGCCGGAACAGATCAAGGAGGAGCCCCCGGCCTCGGCCGACGGATGGCCTCACGCCTGGGCCCTCAAGTGCGCCAGCGGCGAGCGGCTCCTGATCGGATGTCGGGTCTTCAGCGAAACGCCGACGGCGAAGCCCAAGGCCGAGGCCTCGAACCAGCCGGAGGCCGACCCCGCGAGCCCACCCGATGCGCTGGCGACCGCGCCGACCGGTGGCCCGGAGCCCGCCCCGGCTCCGGGCGAGCCCGAGCAACCCTCGGCCTGACGCCAGCGGCTACATGGTGTAGCCGCCCCCGCAAATCACGACTTCGCCGGAGATGTAGTTCGACTCCGGCAGGCAGAACAGCGACACGGCCCCCGCCGCCTCCTCGACGGTCCCCGCCCGGCCCAGGGGGATCAACGTCTCGGTCAAGTCGTAGATCCGCGGATTGAGACCGATCCGGATCTCCCGCCCGCCCACCTCGATCGTCGCGCCGCCATCGGCCGGTGCCGCCGTAAGACGCGTGGTGATGAGCCCGAAGGCGACGGCGTTGACGTTGACCCGGTAGCGGCCCCACTCCTTGGCCAGCGCCTTGGTCAGACCGACGATCCCGGCCTTGGCCGACGAGTAGTTGGCCTGTCCGGCGTTCCCGCTCAGCCCCGAGACCGACGAGATGTTCACGACCTTGCGAAACACCTCCGTGCCGGCGGCCGCCTCCCGTTTGGCCGCGGCGCGAATGAACTCGCTCGCGGCCCGGAGGATCCGGAACGGCGCCTTGAGATGCACGTCGAGGATCGCATCCCACTGCTCGTCGCTCATCTTCTGAATGACGTTGTCCCAGGTGTAACCGGCGTTGTTCACGATCAGGTCGAGCGCGTTCCAGCGACCGACCGCCGCTCCGACGAACCGCTCCGCGAATCCCGGGTCCGTCACACTCCCCACCTCGGCGATCGCCTCGCCGCCCGCGGCCTCGATCAGCCCAACCGTCTCGAGCGCGGGGGCCTCGTCGAGATCGTTGACCACGACGCGGGCTCCCTCCGCCGCGAGTTTCCGAGCGATGGCCCGGCCGATGCCACGACCGGAGCCGGAGACGAGCGCGACCTTTTGAGCGAGCTTCATGGGCCCCGGGGAGTGACGGTGGCGATTCGGTCGGGAACGGGCGAAGCATACCGCCGGCCCGGCACCGCATCAACGAGGCGGCCGATCGGCGGAAGTCGCACACCAACCCGTGCGGTAACTGCACTTCTCGCCAGGTTGAGCCATGCTAAGTTGTTGTTCTGACATCTGTTAGCCGTGGCGCGTCTGATGCGAGAATGTCATCGCCCAGCGCCCGGGCCCACGATGGATGGGGAGAGGTAAGCGTCATCCTTATCATGAACAACATGTTGGAACGGTCCCCGACGAGGTTGGCGCCATGACACCACGGCTGCAGAGCGGACGGTTGGGACGTTGGGGTCTGCTGGGCACCACCTTCGCCATGGCGGCCGCGCTGCTGGTGACGTCGTGGCTCGGACTTCGGGAGGCGAAGGAGGCGACCACCGCGCTGGACCGCGGCCAGGGCGAGCTCCTCACCAGCGGGCTCCGCCGCACGCTCCGAGACCGGGACGGGCCACCCGGGACGATCCTCATGGACTCGTTGCTGGCGCAGCAGGAGACCTCGGGCGCCCGCTACATCGCGTTCTACGATTCCGACCGCCGTCTGGTTGCTTGGGCCGGGACCTCGATCCGGCCGACCCCCGACTCCGCGACGCTGGAGGCGCGGGGTGGCGGACCGCGTGACCTGCTCACGCTCTCGGCGGGCCCGAGGGCGCGACTCCAAGCGGTGGCCTATCTGCCGCCCACCGTCGCGGCCGATTCGACCGGCCGGCTCACCTGGGACCGATTCAACCCCGATCGAATGGACCAGGGCCCCCGGCCCCGGCCGTCCATGGTCATGGTGGAGTTCGAGCCCTCGTTCGCCCGCCATCTCGTCACCCAGGCGGAGCGGAGCATGATCGTCTCGGCGATCGTTGCCGCTGCCCTGTTCGGCGCCTCGCTGCTCTTCTGGTGGGTCTCGGTGAAGCACGACCGGGCCCAGCAGGTCGTGGAGCAGCAGCGGCGCCTCGGGATGCTGGGCGAGATGTCGGCTGTGCTGGCGCACGAGATTCGGAACCCGCTCGCGTCGCTCAAGGGGCACGCGCAGCTCCTGGCGGAACGGCTGCCGGACCAGGCACCGGAGCGTCGCAAGGCCGATCGGATCGTCCAGGAAGCGGTCCGGCTGGAAGCGCTCACCTCCGATCTCCTCGATTTCGCTCGCACCGGGCCGATCGAGCGCGAGGAGGTCGACCCGGCGGCCCTGCTGGCCGCCGCGGCCGAGGAGGTTGCGCCCGACGGTTTCGCGACGGTCGTGACCGATGCCCCGGCGACCTGGTCGGTCGACGCCAAGCGGCTTCGCCAGGTGTTGACGAACGTGCTTCGGAACGCGCGTCAGGTCACCGCCGAGGGTACCCGGCCGGAGGCGACGATCAGCCGCGACGGGTCGTCGCTCGTATTCGCGGTCCGCGACTTCGGACCGGGGTTGAGCGGGGGCGACCGGGCTCGGATCTTCGTCCCGTTCTACACCACCCGAACCACGGGCACCGGGCTTGGCCTGACCGTCGCCAAGCGAATCGCCGAGCTTCACGGCGGCACCATCACCGCCGACAACCATCCCCACGGGGGTGCGGTGTTCCGCATCGTGATCCCCCGGTCGTGAGGCCCTGACGGTGTCCCGGATTCTGGTGGTCGACGACGAAGAGGGGGTCCGCGAGTTCCTGGCCGAGGCCCTTCGGGACGACGGCCACACGGTGGAGGTCGCGGGCGACGGGGCCGAGGCGGTGGAGCGACTGGGACACGACGGGTACGATCTGATGATGACCGATCTCCGGATGCCGCGGTACGACGGGCTGTCGCTGGTCCGGTTCGCCCGGGCCGCCTGCCCGACGATGCCCGTCCTGGTGCTGACCGCGTACGGCTCGGTCGACTCGGCGGTGGAGGCCATGAAGCTGGGCGCGGTCGACTACCTCCAGAAGCCGATCCAGAGTCCGCGCGAGCTCCGGAGCCTGGTCCGGCGGGCGCTGGATCGTCCGCGCAAGGCGTCCCCGAGTTCGAACACTCAGGCACACGGGCGCTGGGTGCCCATCCGATCCGACCTGCTCCAGACGCTCTGCCGCGAGACCGCGGACGAATACGAGATCTTCGAGGAGATCGGCGTCGGCGCCACCGCGACCGTGTTCCGGGCCCGCGATCTCGCGCTCGACCGCGAGGTCGCGCTCAAGGTGATGGCCCCGGATCTGACCGAGGGGGTCGGCATGGTGGAGCGGTTCCGGCGTGAGGCGCGGATCGCGGCGTCGTTGACCCACCCGCATATCGTCCCGATCTATGCGGTGCGGCAAACCCCGACCTTCTGCTTCTTCACCATGAAACGGGTGGAGGGACCGGGGCTGGGCGCGGCGCTCCGGGAGGCCGGCCGCTTCGACGTGGATCGGGCCGTCGCCGTCACCGTCCAGGCGGGCGGCGCGCTGAGCTACGCCCACCGACACGGGGTCGTGCACCGCGACGTGAAGCCGGACAACGTCCTCCTGGAACGGAACGGCTGGGTGGTGGTGACCGACTTCGGGATCGCCAAGCTGACGGAGCAGCGGGGCCTGACCGTCAGCGGCGCCGCGCTGGGCACGCCGACCTACATGAGTCCGGAGCAGTGCGTGGGGGAGCCGATCACCGGCGCCTCGGACCAGTACTCCCTCGGGGTGGTGCTGTTCGAAATGCTGGCGGGTCGACCCCCGTTCGAGGTCGGCAACCCGATGGCGCTGCTCTGGGCTCACGTCCACACGCCGGCGCCCGACCTCGGGGCGCGTCGGCCCGGCCTGCCGCCCGGTCTGGTGACGGCGGTATCGCGGATGCTGGCCAAGAGCCCGACCGACCGATTTTCCACCCTCGACCTGGCGCTCGCGGAGATCGACTCCGCGGTCCCGAGTCGACTAGCCGAGTAAGATGCCGATGGCCCGGATCCTGGTTGCTGACGACGAACCCGGCCTTCGCGACTACGTCGCGGAGACCTTGGAAGACGACGGGCACGTAGTCGCTCGGGCCGCCGACGGCGCCGAGGCGTTGGCGATGGTAGCCCGCGAGAGCTTCGACCTCCTGATCACCGATCTCAAGATGCCCCGGCTCGACGGGCTCGCCCTGCTCCGCCGGGTGCAGGCGGACCAGCCGGAGCTGGAGGTCGTCGTCCTCACGGCGCACGGCTCGATCGACTCCGCCGTCGAGGCGATGAAGCTGGGGGCGTTCGACTTCGTCCAGAAGCCGATCGGGAGCCCAAGCGAGCTCCGGCTGATCGCCGCGCGCGCCCTGGAACGGCGGGCGCTCCGGACCGCGCGCGACCGGGCCCGGCTCGAGGCGCCGTCCCTCCCGCCGCTCACCTACGGCGACCCGGTGATGACGCCGGTGGTGGACGCGCTCCGCAAGGTGGCTCCGACCGACGCCAGCGTGCTGCTGCTGGGCGAGAGCGGCACCGGCAAGGAGGTCGCGGCCCGGACCCTCCACGCCTGGAGCGGCCGAGCCGCGGGACCGTTCGGCGCGGTCAACTGCGCCGCGATCACGGAGTCGTTGCTCGAGAGCGAGCTCTTCGGCCACGAGAAGGGGGCGTTTACCGGCGCCACGGCGGCCCGGCGGGGACGAATCGAGCTGGCGGAGACCGGGACGTTCTTCCTCGACGAGATCGCCGAGCTCCGAGCGGACCTGCAAGCCAAGCTCCTGCGGGTGCTCCAGGAGCGGCAGTTCGAGCGGGTGGGTGGCAGCCGGACCCTCAGGGCCGACGTTCGCTGGATCGCGGCGACCAACCGCGACGCGGAGGCGCTCCGCAGCCCTGACGGGCTTCGCGAGGACCTGTACCATCGGCTCGCGGTGTTTCCGATCAGACTGCCCCCGCTCCGCGAGCGCCGTCGCGATCTCCTGCCGCTGGCGGAGACGCTCCTGGTCGAGATCGGCCAGCGGATCGGCCGGGCCGGCCTCACGCTCGGTGACGACGCCCGGGAGAAGATCCGGGCCGCCGCCTGGCCCGGCAACGTCCGGGAGCTGGCGAACGCCCTCGAGCGAGCGGCGATCCTCGTCAACGGTACCGTCGTCCGGGCCGACGATGTCCAGGTCACCGGCGCCCGGGGCGAGGGCCCGGTCCCGGTCGTGGCGGGTCAGACGCTCGAGACCCTGGAGCGGCGCGCCATCGACAGCGCGCTCCGCCGGCACGACGGGAACCGGCGAGCGACCGCCGACGAGCTGGGCATCGGCCTCCGCACGCTCTACGACAAGCTCAAGCGGTATCGCCTCGAGCAGGGGCGTTCGGCGTGAAGGGTCGAGTCCGGAGCACGGGGTGAGGAACCCGATCGAGCCGTCTCAGCCGCCGGGCATCCGGATGAACTCGGCGTAGGCGGACTCGACGGTGGCGGCGTTGCGCGCGCCGCGGCGATGCAGCCACCAGCCCACCAGGACCATCGGCACGCCGATCCATCCGAGGACCAGACGCCGGAGGCTGAGCATCCCAGCCGCGACGAGGCAGAGTCCCGCGATCCGCGGCGTCCTGATTCGCCGGAGCAGGACCAGCTTCTCGGCATAGAGGACGTCGGGATCGTAGGACCCCGTGCTTCGCAATCGTTCGATGACATCTTCCCGCGCCAATCGGGAAAGCGGACCCACCAGCGCCATCGACGCACCTCGAGAAGGAGCCGCAGCCCCGGCCCCGGCCCCGTGACCGTTGCTCGGGTCCAGCCCGAGTGATAGCCTTACCCGTCCGACCGTGTGGCACGCTCCGGCTTTCATTGCGGAGAGAACGGCCGGGATCCGTCATTCGGATGTCCATCCAGTCGCGTAAGGCCCGGGGCCCCCCGGACACGGGAGAAGAGATGGACGAGGATCGTCGCGCACTCGATGAGCTGTTCAGCCTGGCCTACGAGGAGCTTCGTCGCCTGGCGACGACGGTGCGGGGCGACGATCCGTCGGCCAGCATGAGCCCCACCGCCCTGGTTCACGAAGCGTGGCTCAAGCTGGCCGCCACCCCAACCGTGGCCCAGACCTCGCCGCTCCACTTCAAGCGGATTGCCGCCCGGGCCATGCGCCAGGTGCTGGTCGACGCGGCTCGCCGGCGCAAGGCGCAGAAGCGCGGCGCCGGGGCCGCGATGGTGACCTTCGACGAAGCGCTCCAGACTCCGGCAGCCTCGGCCAACGACCTCCTGGCCCTCGACGGCGCGCTCGAAACCCTCGCGGGTGTGAGCCCCCGTCAAGCCACGATGGTGGAATGCCGGTTCTTCGGCGGACTCGACGTGCGGGAAACGGCCGAGCTGCTGGAGATCTCCGAGGCCACGGTGCTCCGTGACTGGCGCGCCGCCAAGGCCTGGCTGGCGCACGAGCTCAACCGGGCCTCCTGACCGTGGACGCGGAACGCTGGCGACGGATCCAGGACCTCTTCCACGAGGCGACGGAGCTGCCCCCTCCCGGAGCGGGCCGCCTTCGTGGCCGGTCGCACCGCCGACGACCCTGGGCTCGGGGCCGAGGTGATGGCGATGCTGGCGGAGGACGAGCGCGGCGCCTCGCTGCTCGACGGCGACCTGGCCCCGTGGCCGACGCCGTGCTCGACCGCGACCCGGTCCCCCGGGCTCCGCGAGCAGGCCTTCGGTCCCTACCGGATCCAGCGGGTCCTGGGCGAAGGCGGCATGGGGGTGGTCTACCTGGCGGAACGGAGCGACCTCGGGAGCCTGGCGGCGATCAAGATCCTCCGCGACGCCTCGCTTTCCCCCTCCCGGCGGGAGCGCTTCGCCACCGAGCAGCGGACCCTGGCCCAGCTCCACCATCCCGCCATCGCGCCGCTCTACGACGCCGACACCCTGGCCGACGGGACGCCGTGGTTCGTGATGGAGTACGTCGAGGGCGTGCCGATCGACGACCTACTGTCTCCGCCGGGCGACCTCCCTCCGAGGCCGGCTCCTGCTCTTCCGGGCCGTGTGCGAAGCCGTCCTCCACGCCCACCGGTTGGCGGTCGTGCACCGGGACCTCAAGCCCTCGAACATTCTGGTCAAGGACGACGGCACGGTGAAGCTGCTGGACTTCGGAATCGCCAAGCACGTCGACAGCCTCGACCTGCCCGGCGACCACACCGGACCGGGCTCCGGCTGATGACGCCGGCCTACGCGGCGCCGGAACAGATCCGGGGCGAGCGGGTGGGCACCTACACCGACGTCTACGCCCTGGGGGTGATCCTCTACGAGCTCTTCGCCGGCCGGCTCCCGTTCGACCTGACCGGGCGCTCCCCCGGCGAGGCCGAGCGATGCTGCTCGGCCATGAACCGGAGCGGCCGTCGGTCGCGGTCCGGAGCGCGGCCGCCGAGGGGGATCGCCGACCGCCGTCCCTCGAGCCGGGCGGAGTGGGCCGACCTCGACGTGCTCTGCCTCACCGCGATGCATCCCGACCGCGACCGTCGCTACCGGACGGTGGACGCGCTGATCCAGGACATCGATCGCTACCTCGACGGCGAGCCGCTCGACGCCCGGCCCGACACCCTGGGGTATCGGGTCGGCAAGTTCGTTCGGAGGAACCGACAGCCGGTCGCGGCCGCCGCGCTCGCCCTGGTGGCGGTGATCAGCCTCACCGCCTTCTATACGGTCCGCCTGACCCGGGCCCGGAACGCCGCCCTGGCCGAAGCCACCCGCACCGGGCGGATCCAGAAGTTCATGCTCAACCTCTTCCAAGGCGGCGAGGACGAGGTGGGCCCCGCGGACAGCCTCCGGGTGGTGACCCTCCTCGACCGCGGCCTCCAGGAAGCCAGGACACTGGACCGGGAGCCGGCCGTTCAAGCGGAGCTCTACCACACCCTCGGCGGCCTCTACACCCAGCTCGGTAAGCTGCCCCGCGCCGATTCCTTGCTCCAGGCCAGCCTGGAAGAGCAGCGGCGACTGACCGGTCCCGAGAGCCCCGAGGTGGCGCGCACTCTGGTGGCCCTCGGTGAGCTTCGGATCGATCAGGCCCGCTTCGACGACGCCGAACGGCTGGTCCGCCGGGGACTGGACCTGGCCCGGCGGACGCTCCCCGCCAACCATCCCGACGTGGCCGACGCGACGGAGGTGCTGGGCCGGGTACTCGAGGAACGCGGCGAGTACGATTCGGCCACCGTGGTGCTCACCGAGGCGGTTCGCCTCCAGGTCGCGGCAGGCAACAGCAGTCAGGCCTGGCCGACGCGATCTACGAGCTGGCCAACGTCAACTTCTACGCCGGCCGGATGAAAGAGGCCGACTCGCTGACCCGGGAGGTGCTCGCCATGACCCGGGCGCTCCACGGCGACCGGCACCCTCTGGTGGCCGAGGACCTGATCAACCTCGGCGCCATCCAACACGAGGAGGGTCACTACGCCGAGGCCGAGCGCTACTATCGGCAGGCGCTCCAGCTGACCGAGGCGTGGTACGGGCCCAACCACCCGAAGACGGCCAGCAATCTGACCGTGCTGGGACGCACCTTGATCTTCGAGAGTCGTTTCGCGGAAGCCGACTCCCTGCTCCGCCGCGCCCTCGCCATCCAGGAGTCGGTCTACGGACCGACCCACCCGAAGGTGGCCTCCGCGCTGAACGAGCTGGGGAGCACCGCCCTGATGGAGGATCACTACGACCAGGCGGAGCGGTACTTCAAACGCCTGGTGGCCACCTACCAGAAGATCTACGATGGCAAGCACTACCTGATCGGCATCGCGCTCTCCAACCTCGCCAGCGTGTACCTGGCCCGGCGCGAGTACGCCCGGGCCGAGCCGCTCTTCCGCGAGGCCCTGGCGATGTACGCGAAGACGCTGCCGCCCGGCCACCTGAACGTGGGCATCGCGCGGATCAAGCTGGGACGGGCCCTCCTCCGCCGGCATCTCTACGACTCGGCCGAGGTGGAGACGCAAGCGGGGTTCGACATTCTGAGCAAGCAGACCGATCCCGCAGTGAGTTGGCTCCGGGCGGCCCGCCGGGACCTGGCCGACGAGGCCGAGGCCCTGGGCAAGCCCGAGCAGGCGGCCGCGCTTCGGGCCGCGCTGGCCGACACGACCAAACGTTAGGCAGCCTCCGGACGACGCGCGGACAGGCGAGGGGTCAGCCGGCCGGCGCGCTCGGGCGGCGGGCCCGCCGGGCCGGGCCAGCCTCGGGCTCCCGGCCGGGCACGCCGAGCAGGGCCCGGAGCGCCCGGCTGACGGGCCGCCGGGTCAGGATCGACTCGACCGCCCGGGACCGGTCGGGATCGAGCTCGGTCAGCCAGCGAACCCGCCCCCCCTCCAGGGCGGCCACCGGCCGGCCGTCGTCGAACGCGATCCGGTTGGCGGCCAGCGCGGCCACCCGGTCTCCCGGGGTGACGATCCCGACCAGGTTGAGCGGATCGACGGCGGACACCGCCACCAGGACGCCCGCTGGCGGGCGCCGGCGCGCCGCCCGCAACCGGGCCACGGCGTCGGGCATCGCGAACTGCTCGCCGCTGACCTCGGCGACGAACCGGCCGCCTCGGACGTCGCCCCGGGCCTCGAGCCGGCGCAAGACCGGCAGGAGCACTCGCCAGGGAACCGCGATCGGCTCACGGGCCAGCAGCCGGTGGAACACCACGCCGTAGCGAGCCAGGAGGGCCCGGGCCAGGCGCTCCAGGTCGTCCGGGGCCGGTCCGCTGCGATTGTCCGGCCGACCGGCCTCTCGCCCTGAGAGCAGCGACCACCGCCCGGCCGCCTCGAATCCGAACGACGCGGTCCGGTGCCGGCGGCGGGCCCCGCCGAGCGGCGGGCGCCGAGCCGACGGCGTGAGCAGGGCGCGGAGCCCGGCGTAGCTGTCGGAGGTGACCAGCCCCACCGCAGCGAGCTCGGCGAGGGCCAGCTCGACCTGGGTGGCCAGGAGGCCCGTCGCTCCCGCCAGCTCGGCCAGGAACGACGCGCCCCGATGCTCGAGCGCCTCGAGCACCTGGCCGGCCCCGGCGGAGAGCGCCCCGCCGAACGCCGGCGCGGCCAGCCGCCGCCACCCCTCGAGGTGCTCTCGCCGGCAGAGGGCGATCGGGGTGGTCCGGATGGGGCGGGCCGACGCCCCGCCGGGGGCGGGCGGTGAGAGGCGGCCCCAGGCCACCCGCCCGGTCAGGCAAGTCAGATCGAGCAGGGCCGGCTCGTACTCGGTGCACCGGGCGCCGAGCACCTCCAGCTCCCAGGCGCCGGCCGGCACCTCGTAGCCGTCGAGCTGCTCGAGGACGGCGCCCAATCCCTCCAGGCCGGCCACCCGCTCCTCGGGGGAGACCCGCTGCCAGTCGAGGAGGAACCGGAGGAGGTCGCCGGTGCTGACCGGCTCGATCTCCGCCCGCAGGCGGTGCAGGGTGTAGCGGTGAATCCGGGCCAGGAGGCGCCGGTCGCACCATTCCAGGCCCGCCGCGCCGGGCGTGAACCGGCCCCGGAGCACCACCCCTTCGCTCTCCAGCGCGGCCAGCGCCCCTTCGGCCGCGGGCTCTGCGACGCCCAGCGACCGGGCCAGGTCGGCGGCCCGGATCGGTCCGACGATCTCGAGCCGCCCCCGGAGCAGCTCGCGCACGGCACCAGGATCGGGCCGGGCCCGGACCAGGGCGGCTCGCTCGGTGGCCACCCAGAGACCGCCGAGAGCCAGGGCTCGTCCGTCGGCGACCAACCGCTCGAACAGCGCCGTCCAGGCGGTCCCCTCGCGACCGGTGCGTCCCTCGACCTCGGTCAGAAAGCCCGACACCACCAGCGCATCGTGGAGCTCGTCCGGATCACGGGGATCGGGCCAGGCCTCGTCGCGGACCCGGAGGATGGCGGCCGGATCGAGGGCGCCGAGATCGTCGGTCGAGCCGGGTTCGAAGGCCCGGCGGGTGAGGACGGCCTGGGTCCGGCGCTCCTCGAGCGGAGCATCGTCAAGGAAGGCGTACGGCTTGGCGTTCAGGATTTCGTGGGCCAGCGGCGACGGCTCCGGGAGGTCGCGGGCCACACCCTGGATCTTGCCGGTCTCGAGGGCCTCGAGCACCGCGACCAGACCGTCGAGGTCCATCGCCTCGTGGAGACAGTCGTCGATGGTCTGCGCCACGAGGGGGTGGTCGGGCACTTCCCGGTCGCCCGGGATGTTCTCGAGGCAGGCCGCGGCATCGGGGAAGGCGGCCGCGAGGAGGTCGTCGGCCTCCATCCGCTGGAGCTGGGGCGGGTTCCGCCGGCCGTTCCGGAACCGGGGAACGGCCAGGGAGATGTTGGCATTCCAGCGCCACCGGGTCGCGAAGACCGGGGCGTCGAGGAAGGCTTGGACCAGCACCTCGCGCACCGAGCCGGATTGCAAGAAGCGGAAGACGCTCTCGAGCGGGAAGGAATGCTGCGGGCCGAGCGAGAGGAGCACCGCATCGTCGGTGGCGGCGGCCTGGAGCTCGAAGTTGAACTGGCGGCAGAATCGCTTCCGGAGGGCCAGGCCCCAGGCCCGGTTGACCCGGCTCCCGAAGGGGGCGTGGAGCACCAGCTGCATCCCGCCGGCTTGGTCGAAGAACCGCTCGGCCACGACGACCGTCCGGGACGGCAAGACCCCGAGCAGCCGCCGAGCCTCGGCCAGGTACTCCACCACCTGGTCGGCGGCCACTCGGGAGAGGCCCTCCGCCTCGAGCCACCGGACGGCCCCGTCGCGGTCGCCCAGCCGCTCCCCCACCAGCCGGCGGAGCTCGGCCACCTCGACCGAGAGCTCGTCGCTCCGGGCCGGGGCCTCGCCCAGCCAGAACGGCACCGAGGGCGGCTGGCCGCGGGCGTCCTCCACCCGCACCGTCCCCCGCTCGATCCGGAGCATCCGCCAGGAGGTGTTCCCCAGCTGGAACACGTCGCCGGCCATGCTCTCGACCGCGAAGTCCTCGTTCACGGTGCCGACGAAGGTGCCTTCGGGCTCCAGGATCACCCGGTAGTCGGCGTTGTCGGGAATGGCGCCGCCGGAGGTGAGCGCGGCCAGCCGGGCGCCCCGTCGGCCCCGGACCCGGCGGTTCACCCCGTCGTAGTGGACCAGGGCGCCGCGCCGGCCTCGACGGGTTACGTAGCCCGCCGCCAGCATCGCGACCACGCCGTCGAACGTCTCCCGGGTCAGGTCGCGATAGGGGCGGGCTCGACGGATCAGGGCGTAGAGGTCGTTGCTCGGCCAGGGTTCCGCGGCCGTCTCCGCCACGACCTGCTGGGCCAGGACGTCGAGGGGCCGCTCGCGGATCGTCACCCGATCCAGCTCACCCCGGCGGACCGCCCGGAGCAGGGCGGCGCATTCGACCAACTCGTCACGGGTGAGCGGAAAGATCCGTCCCTTCGGCAGGCCCCGCACGGTGTGCCCGGACCGGCCCACTCGCTGGAGCAAGGTGGCGATCCGCCGGGGCGACCCCAACTGACAGGCGAGGTCGACGTGCCCGATGTCGATCCCGAGCTCGAGCGACGCGGTGGCGACGAGGGCCTTGAGCCCGCCGGCCTTGAGCCGCTCCTCGGCGTCAAGCCGGGTCTCCTTCGCCAGGCTCCCGTGGTGGGCGGTCACGGCCTCCTCGCCCAGCCGGTCGGCCAGCTGGCGGGCCACCCGCTCGGCCAGTCGTCTGGTATTGACGAACACCAAGGTGGTCCGGTGCTCGGCGATGAGCTGGGCCAGCCGGTCGTACACCTCGGACCAGACCTCCGCCGACATCACGGCCTGAAGCGGCGAGCCGGGCAGCTCGAGGTCCAGGTCGAGGGCCCGGCGGTGCCCTTCGTCGACCACCACCGGGGCCGGGCTCCGGCTCCCGCCCAGCCAGCCGGCGACCTCCTCGATGGGCCGTTGGGTGGCGGAGAGCCCGATCCGCTGAAGGCGCCGCCCGGCCACGTGGTCGAGCCGTTCCAGGGTCAGGCTCAGGTGGGCGCCCCGACGGGTCTCGAGGACGGCGTGGATCTCGTCGACGATGACGGTCCGCGCCGTCCGGAGCATGGCCCGGCTTCGCTCGGCGGTGAGGAGGAGGTAGAGCGACTCCGGCGTGGTGACCAGGATGTGCGGCGGGGTCCGGAGCATCGCCTGGCGGGCGGCGGCCGGGGTATCGCCGGTCCGGACCGCGGCGGTGACGGGCGGAGCCCCCGCGCCCATCGCTTCGGCCAGGGCCCGGATCTCCCGCCTGGGGACGGCCAGGTTCCGGTGAATGTCGGCGCTCAGGGCCTTGAGCGGCGACACGTACACGACCCGCACTTCGTCCGGCAGAGGCCCCGCGAGCGATTCGAGAACCAGGTCGTCGAGGGCCGACAGGAACGCTGCCAGCGTCTTGCCCGACCCAGTCGGCGCCGCGATCAGGGTGTCAGCCCCCGTCCGGATGGCCGCCCAGCCCCGGGCCTGCGCCCGGGTGGGCTGGCCGATCCGCTCGGCGAACCACCGGGCCACCGCCGGATGGAATGGGAATTCCGCCATGGCCCGGAATATGGTCAGGGCACCGGCCGGCCGCAGGGTCGACAGGGGGGCGGCCGGCCGGAACAAGCGGGCGGCCCTCCGGGCCGACCCTTGCGGAGCCGACCGCCACCGGAGATGATCCCGCGCACGCCATGAAGCTCAGCACGCGCCTCCTGCTCTCGCTGCTGCCGACCGTGACCCTGATCATGGTGGCGTACGCCGTCTGGGCCCTGCTCGAGAGCGAGGGGACGCTCCAACCGCAGGTCGAGCAGGGGCTCGCGGCCTACGCCACCGTGCTCGGGCTGGTGGTCGACCGGACGGCGGCCACGCCGAGCGACATCGGCCCGATCGTCGACGCGCTCAAGCGGGAGCCGAGCGTGTACGCGGTCATCGTCTACGACAGCACCGGGCGTCAGGCCTACGCTGCCGACCCTCAGCGGTCGGCCGGCTCGGCGCCCCTCGCCGTGCTTCAGCGGGTGCTGACCACCGGACGCCAGCGCACCGTCACCCGCGAGCTCGGCGACGAGCTGGTGCTGAGTGTCCTCCGCCCGCTCCGGGGCCGGGCCGGTCATCCGGTCGGCGTGCTGGAGGTCGCCCAACGGATCTCGTTCATCGGCGATCAGCTCGACGCGCTCCGACTGCGCTTCCTCCTCAACACCGTCTCGCTCTTGGTGGCCGTGACGCTGGTCACCCTCTGGCTGGTCCGCCGGGTGGTCTCTCGACCCATGGCGCGGTTGGCGGTGGCGGCCCGGACGGTCGGCGGTGGCGACCTTTCGTATCGGATTCCGGAGGGCCCGAGCGGGGCCGAGATGGAGGAGATCGCCCGGGAGTTCAACGGGATGGCCCAGCGGCTCGAGGTGGCGCGGGCCGAGGCGGCTCATCAGGTGGAGGATCGGATCGCGCTCGAGCGACGGCTGCGAGAAGCGGAGAAGATGGCCGAGATCGGCAACCTGGCCGCGGGCCTGGCCCACGAGGTCGCCGCGCCGCTCAACGTGATCTCCGGCCGGGCCGAGATGATGCTTCGCACTCCCTCGGGACCCGAGGTTCAGGAGCGCCACCTCCAGATCATCATCCGCCAGATCAGCCGGATCACCAGGACCGTCAGGAACCTCCTGGACTTCGCCAAGCGGCGGGAGCCCAAGCTGCGAGAGATCGACGTCACCGAGGTCGTCGACGGAGCCATGGCCCTGCTCGACACCGAACTGGAGCGAACCGGCGTCACCGTGCACCGCGACTTGGAAGGCCCGCTCCTGATCCGGGGCGATCCCGACCTCCTCCATCAACTGTTCGTGAACCTGCTCATGAACGCGAGCCAGGCGATGGAGCTGGCCAGCTCCGAGCAGCGGACCATCCTGATTCGGGGCCGGGCGAGGGACCGGCGGGTCGAGGTGGAAGTGGTCGACAGCGGACCGGGCGTCCCCGCCGACTCGGCCGCCCAGGTGTTCAGCCCGTTCTACACGACCAAGCCGCAGGGGACCGGGTTGGGACTCGCGGTGGCCCGTCGGGTGGCCGAAGAGCACGGCGGCCGGCTGACCCTCGAGCCGGAGGAGCAGGCCGGCGCCTGCTTCCGACTCGAGTTCCCGATGGCGGAGGGGGCTTCGGCCCCGCCTGCCGATGCCTGACCGGATCATGGTGGTGGAGGACGACCGCGAGCTGCGCGAGCTACTGGTCGAGGTACTGGCCCACGCCGGCCACACCGTGCTCCCCTTCCCGGGAGCGGACGCGGCCGAGGCGGCCCTGACCCGGGGCGATGGGGTGGACCTGGTGCTGACCGACCTGATCATGCCGGGCGGCAGCGGGCGCGACCTCCTCCGGATCGTCCGGACCCGCTGCCCCGAGATCAACGTCATCGTGATGACCGCGTTCGGGTCGATCGAATCCGCGATCGACCTGGTCCGCTCCGGCGGGTACGACTACCTGACCAAGCCGCTCGGGACGGACGAGTTGCTCGCCACGGTGGCCCGCGCCCTGGCGGAAAGCCGTCCCCGCCGCGAGGCCGCCCGCGCGGCCCGAAGCCAGCAGACCGCGGTGCCGATCGAGTTCATCGGGACCAGTCCCCCGATGCTGGGGCTCTACGAGCTGGTCCGACGAAGCGCGGGCCTGCCCCACGCCGTGTTGATCACCGGTGAGAGCGGCACCGGGAAAGAGCTGGTCGCGCGCGCCTTGCACCGCCTTTCGGGTCGGGCGGCGTTCGTCACCGTCAACTGCGGTGCCCTGCCCGAGACGTTGCTGGAATCGGAGCTCTTCGGGCACGAGCGAGGGGCCTTCACCGGCGCCGACCGCGCCAAAGAAGGGCTCTTCCAGGTGGCCCACGGAGGCACGCTGCTGCTCGACGAGATCGCCGAGCTGCCCCTCGCCCTGCAGCCCAAGCTGCTCCGGGTGCTCGAGCAGGGCGAGATCCGGCCACTGGGCGCCACCCACGAGCATCCCATCGACGTCCGGCTGCTGGCCGCCACCAACCGGAACCTCGAGGCCGAGGTGGAGGCGGGCCGATTCCGGGACGACCTCTACTGGCGGCTCAACGTCCTCACCCTCCAGCTGCCTCCCCTCCGAGAGCGACCGACCGAGATCCCAGTGCTGGCGGCCCACTTTCTGGAGCGGGCGGCCATCGATCCCGGCCACGCCCCACCCCAGACCGTCACCGCCGACGCGATGGATCTGCTGGTCGGCTACCCGTGGCCGGGCAACGTCCGGGAGCTCCGGAACACCATCATCCGGGCCGCCTGGCTCGCCCAGGGGCAGCCGATCGGCGCCGAGCACCTGCCGGAGCGGATCCGCCAATCCGGCAACGTGGGCACCATGCTCACCGGTGCGGCGCGGCGCCACCTGCCGCTCGAGGAAGTGGAGCGCCTCTACATCCTGGAGATCCTCCGGGAGACTGGTGGGAACAAGACCCGGGCGGCCGAGCTGCTGGGCCTGGATCGTAAGACCCTCTATCGGAAGATGGAGGAGTATCGCGACTGGCCTGGCGGGTCCACCTGAAGGCACCGGGGCAAAAACGGACATCGGCCGGGGCTCCCTGCCCCACCGGGTGATCGCTCCCAGGCCTTCATGCCCCGGTCATGTGAGCCTTCGTCGTACTCCGCAACGAGTTAAGCCGCCGCCGGCGGCCCCGGACGCCCAGGGCATAGCGATTGCCCTCCCGCGCCACCATGACCCGTGGCGTTCTTCTCTTCGACTTCGGCGGCACGCTCGACGCCGACGGCGTTCCCTCGAGCGTCCAGTTCCATCGCGCCTTCAGCGCCGAAGGCATCGTCGTCCCGCCCGAGCACTTCGCGGCCCGCTTCCGGGCCGCCGATCGCGCTCTGCTCGAGTGGGCCGGCATTCATGAGGCCGATTTCTCCAGCATGGTGTTCCGGGAAGCCGCCTGGCTGGCCGCCGACCTCGAGACCACCCCGCCCGCCCTGGCCGACCGGGTGGCCCGGCGGGTCGTGGACGGCGCCCGCCGGCACGCTCGCCGCAACCGGGACATCCTGACCCGGCTTCGGGACACCCACCGGCTCGGCGTGATCTCCAACTTCAGCGGGAATCTGAGCCCCTGTCTGGCCGAGCTCGGGTTGGCTTCTCTCTTCGAGGTGGCGGCCGACTCCGGGCGCCTGGGCATCGCCAAGCCCTCGCTCGGGATCTTCGAGTGGGCCATCGGCCAGCTGGACGCCGCCCCCGACCGCACCTGGATGATCGGCGACAACTTCGACGCCGACGTCCGGCCGGCCGCCGCGCTCGGCCTCACCGCCTGTTGGCTTGCCCCCGACGCCCGTCCCTGGCCCGCCCTCGGGGTAACCGACCTCCGGATCGCGAGCCTGACGGAGCTGCCCCGAATGATCGAGGCCCGATGCGCGGTCTGATCCTGGCCGGCGGCGAAGGCCGGCGTCTGGCCGACGACGGGATCGCGACCCCGAAAGCGCTGGTTCCCATCGGCGGCGAGCCTCAGCTGGTCCGACTCGCCGCCCAGTTCCTGGCGCTCGGCTGCAGCGACGTCACCTGCCTGCTCCGCGCGAGAGTCCCGATTCCAGCCGTCCTCCGGAGTCGGGCCGGAGTCCACGTCATTCCCTGCGACACGCCCGGCTCGCTCCACACGCTCGCCCTCGGGATCGAGGCGGTGGGCGCCGGGCCGGTCTTCTGCTCGATGGTGGATACCGTGATGGCGCGGGCCGATTGGGAGCGGGTCTATGGCGTCGCCGACCGGGCCGTGACGGCCGGCGCCGACGTGGTCCTGGCCATCACGCCCTCGGGCACCGACGAGTCGCCGCTGGCGGTTCGGTTCGGCAAGGCCGGCCGGGTGGCGGCGCTCGAAGACCATGCCGACGCCGGCGCCTGGGTCACCGGCGGCGTCTACGCCTTCAGTCCGACCATCCGCGCCGAGGCGGCCGTGGCCGTCGCGGCCGGCGCGACGCGGATGCGCGAGTTCCTCCGCCGCCTCCTCTCCCTCGGCGCCCGGGTCGAGACCGTCGACGTCGCCCAGATGGTCGATCTCGATCGGCGCCGCAATTTGATCGTCGCCGAGGCGCTCGTCGCCTCCGAGCCCCGGGGCTGAGCCATGCGACTCGCCGCCTTGTACCGGAACCCGTCCTTCTCCCCCGGCCGCCACCGAGACAACGATGCCGCCATCCTCGACGCGGTCGTGACCCGGGTCGAAGCCGACGGCCACGAGGTCCAGCGGAGCTCCGAGATCGAGATCGAGGCCGGCCGGCTGCCCAAGGCCGACGGCTATCTCAACATGTGCCAGGGACCGCTCGCCAGTCGGCGGTTAGCCGACCTCGACCCCAACCGTACCCCGGTGCTGAACCCGGCCGACGGGGTGCTCAACTGTCATCGGGCCCGTCTGGTCGAGCTCCTGACCGGGGCCGGCCTCCCGTTTCCCGAGACCATCCTCATCGGCCCGGGCCATGACCACACTCGCTTCCCGTTCGAGCTGGCGCGCGACGGGGCGCCGGTCTGGGTCAAGCGAGGCGACGTGCACGCCCAGTCGGCCGAGGACGTCGTCTCGGTGCCGCTGGCGGGGCTCGCGCCGGCCGTCGCCGGGTTTGCCCATCGCGGGATCGCGACGGTCGCGTTGCAGGCCCACGTCGGTGGTCCGGTGCTCAAGTTTTATGGCGTCCGGGGCACGCCCTTTTTCCATGCCTACCCGGCCGCCCCGATCCCCGACGATCAGCCGCGGCCCGACATCGCGTCGCTGGCCCGGGTCGCGTTCCGCGCCGCCGAGGTGCTGGGACTCGAGGCCTTCGGCGGCGACGCCGCGTTTCCATCGTTCGACGATCCGATCCTGATCGACATGAACGACTGGCCCAGCTATGCCCCCGTGCGCGAGGCCGCAGCCGACGCCATCGCGCACCGCTTTCTCCGTCTCTTCGCGCAGGAGTAACTCCGGTGGCTCAACCGTTGCTCGATCTTCAGCTCCCCGGCCCCCGTTCGGCCCGCGATTTTGCCGACGAGGCCAGGCACCTCGCCCCCGGGACGCAGAGCGTGGCGCTCTACAGCCAGCTCAGCATCGACCGGGGCGAAGGCGCCCTGCTCTGGGACGTGGACGGGAACCGATACATCGACCTCCTGGCCGGCGTGGGGGTCGCCAGTCTGGGCTACGCCCACCCGCGGTACGTGGAGGCCATGGCCCGCCAGCTGGGGCGGGTCCACGTTGGGAGCTTCACCACCGAGAACCGAGCCCGGCTGGTCCGTCTCCTGGCCGAGCTCGCGCCCGGCGACCTGAACCGGACCCAGCTCTACTCCAGCGGCGCCGAAGCGGTCGAGGCGGCCATCCGGCTGGCCAAGGCCTACACCGGCAAGACGGAAGTGGTCGGCTTCTGGGGCGGCTTCCACGGCAAGACCGGCGGCGTCCTGCCCCTCCTGAGCGGCGACTTCAAGCACGCCCTCGGTCCCCTGATGCCGGGCACCTATTCGTCGCCCTACGCGTCGTGCGCCAGCTGCGCCTTCGACAAGGAGCCGACCTCCTGCGCCTGGCACTGCGTGGACTTTCTGCGGAAGAAGCTGGCGCTCGAAACCACCGCCGACCTGGCGGCCATTCTGGTCGAGCCGATTCAGGGCACGGCCGGCAACATCGTGCCGCCCCCCGGCTACCTGGCCCAGCTCCGCGCCTTGGCCGACGAGCTCGGCGCGGTCCTGATCTGCGACGAGATGATCACCGGGTTCGGCCGGACCGGCCGGATGTTCGCGGTCGAGCACGAGGGCATCGTCCCGGACATGATCCTGGTCGGCAAGGGCTTCGGCGGCGGCTTCCCGATGAGCGGCATCATCATCCGCGAGTCGGTTGCCTTCGCCAAGCCGTGGGCCAACCCGAGCGGCAGCTCGTCGAGCTACGGTGGCAACCCGATGGCCGCCGCGGCCGCCCGGGTCACGATCGAGACCATCCTCGACGAGGGTCTGGTGGAGCACAGCCGCCGGCTGGGCGGCCTGATGCTCGACGAGCTGACCCGGTGGGAGCGGGAGATCCCGATCGTCCGCCGGGCTCGCGGCCGGGGCCTCCTGCTCGGGATGAGCCTGGTCCATCCGGACACCGGCGCGCCCCTGGCCAAGCCCGAGACCCGCTGGATCTTCGACACCCTGCTCCGCCGGGGCGTGCTGGCGATGATCTACAATCCCGAAGTGCGCCTCAATCCGCCCCTGGTGATCCGGGAAGCCGAGGCGATGGAGGCGCTGGGGATCATGAAGGAGGTGCTCCTTGAAGCCGCCGAACGCGCTCGCGGCTAAGGGCGACGCGGTGGAGGACTGGATCGACCTCCACTTCTTCCGCCCGGTCGGCTACCGGCTCGCGCGGGGCCTCGCCGCCACCCGGGTGACGGCGGACCAGGTGACGCTGGCATCCCTGGCCGTGGGCCTGGTGGCCGGCCACCTCTTCCTTTACGACGACTGGCGGCTCGGCGCGCTCGGCCTGGCCCTCTTCGTGGTGTCCGACGTCCTCGACAGCGCCGACGGCCAGGTCGCCCGGATCCGGGGCGGGGGCACCCGGTTCGGCCGGGTGCTGGACGGGCTCTCCGACAACCTTCGGTTCCTCAACCTCTACCTGCACCTCCTGGTTCGGCTGCTGCTGGCCGGGGCCGGGTGGCCCGCGGTGGTCTTGGTGATCGCGGCCGGCATCAGTCATTCCCTTCAGGCCAGCGCGATCGACTTCCTCCGCCAGGTCTACCTCCGCTTCGGCGGCGCCGGGACCGGCGAGCTCGACCTGCCCGAGGATCTCGGGACCGGGCCGACCGGCTTCTGGGCCGGCCTGGCCTACCGCAGCTACGCCGGGTACGTGCAGCGTCAAGTTCGACTCCTCCCCGCCACGACGGAGCTGGTCCGGCGCTGGCGAACCCAACCGGGGTCGAGCCTCCCGAACGACGGGTACCGCGCGCTGGCCCGGCCGGTCGTCGTCGCCGGGGCGCTGATCGCGCAGAACGTGCGGTTCGCGCTCCTGGCCGTGACGGCCGTGCCGGGCTGGCCGGCCTCCTACTTCTGGGTGGCGATCGGGCCGCTCAACCTGGTTCTCCTCATGCTCATCGTTCGGCAGGAGCGCGGCGTCCGCCTGCTGCTCGACACCGAGCCCAGCGAAAGCGCGGCCTATGCCGGCTGAACCTCGTCGCTATCGCGGCCTCATCATCGGTCTGGGCAACGTGGCGCGGACCGCCCACCTGCCGGGCTTCCGGCGGGGCCCGTCACCCCACGACCGGATCGACATCGTCGGAGCGGTCGATGCCTCTCTGCCGGCGGGCCAGGTGGTCGACGGCCTCGAGGTCGTCCCGACCCGGACGGCGATCGACCGGTTCGGTCCAATCGACTTCGTCGACATCTGCACCCCCACGGCCACCCACCTCGAGCTTACGCTCTGGGCGCTGGACCAGGGCTATCACGTGCTCTGCGAGAAGCCGGTCGCCATCGCGGCCGACGACGCCCGGACCATCGCCGAGGCGGCCCGCCGAGCCGGGCGGGTGGTGATGCCGTGCCACCAGTACCGGTTCAACCCGGCCTGGCGGCAGGTGCGGGCCTGGCTCGACGGTGGCGCGATCGGCCACTGGTCGCTGGCCGAGTTCACGGTGTACCGCCTGCACGCCGACCGCGGGGCCGATCCGACCCCGGTCCCCTGGCGGGCCACCCGGGCGGGCGGTCTCGGCGGGGTGCTGCTCGACCACGGGACCCATCTGATCTACGAGGTGCTCGACGTCGCCGGCCCCCCCGGCGCGATCCACGGATGGACCACCCGCCTTCGCCATGCCGACTATGACGTGGAGGACACCGCCCATCTGGTGATGCGTTACCCGGACCGGTTGGCCGTGCTCTTTCTCACCTGGGCGGCCCATCATCGGGAGACCCGGATTCGCTTCGTCGGCGACCGGGGCACCATCTCCTGGGAGGGCGGCCGGCTCCAGCTCGCGGCCGACGGCGCCGTCGAGTCCCTCGACTTCACGGCGCAGCTCGACAAGGCATCGTACCGGCACTGGTTCGCCGACCTGTTCACCGACTTCGTCCGCCGGCTCGACACCGGCGACGCCGACGGCCCGCTGGAGGACATCGAGCGGGTCGCCACGGTGCTCGAAGGGGGATACGGACGGTCCCGCCCGCGGCGCCGGGTTCGGGCCCGCGCCCGAGGCGCAGCCGCGTGAGCCGCCGGGTCCGGCTGGCGCTCTTTCTGGGAGGCCTCGCGCTCTTCCTGCTGGTGGTCCGAGCCGCCGGCGGAGGCGACCTCTTGGTCGACGCCCGGCGGACGGGCTGGATGATCGTTCCCATCCTGGCCCTGTACGGACTGGTCCACGTCCTGGACGCCGCGGCGTGGCACACGATCCTGGCCGACGAGCCGGCCCGACCGGCCTTTCGACGGACCCTGGCGACGGTCGTCGCCGGAACCGCGATCAACTACATCACGCCGATGGTCAACGCCGGCGGCGAGCCCTACAAGATCGCGGCGCTCGCTCCCTGGACCGGCACGTCGCGGGCGACCGCCTCGGTGGTGCTCCACACCATGGTACGGACCCTGGGCCTGCTGCTCCTCTGGCTCTTCGCGGTCGGGCTCGGGTTCGTGCTGCTGCCCTACACCGTCACCTGGCTCCTGCTGCTCACCGCGGCGCTGTTCCTGGTCTCGGCCCTCATCATCCTGCTCCTCGCCGCCCACCGGGACGGCGTGGTGGCCCGGGTGATCGGCTGGGCCGGCCGGGTGCCGGGGCTCCGCCGGCTGGCCCGCCGGCTCGACCCGCATCAGGACGCCATCCTCGCGATGGACCGCCAGATCGTCGCGTTCTATCACGAGCGGCCGGGGCGCTTCCGGGCGGCCGTGGCGTACGAATTCCTCAGCCGGTGCGTCATCGCGCTCGAGTTCTGCCTGATCGGGGCGAGCGCCGGCCACGCCGTCGGCTACCTCGACGCCTTTGTCGTCTCGGGACTCGAAGGACTGGTCGGCAACCTGCTCTTCATCGTGCCCTTCGAGCTCGGCACCCGCGAGGGGGCCACCCTGCTCCTTTTCCAGCAGCTCGGCTACCCGACGAGCCTCGGGCTCTACGCCGCGGTGGTCGGGCGGGCGCGCGATCTCCTCTGGATCGCCGCCGGGCTCCTCCTGATCTGGGTCGGCGGCCGTCGCCCGGTCCCGGCCTCCGTCCCCCTCGAGAGCACGACCCCATGACGATCTTCACTCACGTCCTGGCCACCACCCTCGGCGTCAAGATCCTCGGCCTCCACGGCACCGACGCCGTGCTCGCCTATGGGTTCGGGGTCGGGGTCGACATCGATCACGTCATCAAGGCACCGTTCTACCTCAAGGCCGTGGGACTCCGCGACAAGCGCGGCTACTACTGGCGCTCCTCCTTGCAGGAGCCGGTGGCCTTGCTCTGGATCCTCCCGATCTGCCTCATGATCGGCACCCTGGTGCCGGCCATCTTCTTCGCAATCCACCTCGCGATGGACTACGCCGTCCGCTATGAGAAGATGCCCTGGTACCCATACTCCACTCACGTGACCCGCGGCTGGATCAGTGTCCTGCCTGACGGGGCCAAGGAAGGCGTCCTCGCGGCGATCCTCCTATGCTCGAATCTCTTCCTGTTCTTCAGTCGGTCGTAGACCGGGCCCAACGCCCGCTCTTCAACCTCCTCCATGTCCGGCTCGGGCTCTCGCCCGGCCAGGTGTCCTGGGCGGCGTTCGGGGCCAGTGTCCTGGCCGGCGGCGCGATCGCGCTCGGCCGCCTCGACCTCGGCCTCGGATTGATGGCGCTCGGCCAGCTACTGGACGGGCTCGACGGCGGCATTGCCCGGGAGTTCGGGCTGGCGAGTCCGGAGGGTCACCGGCTCGACACCCGCCTGGACCGGGCCAGCGAGGCGGTGATCTTCGCCGGCTGCGCCGTCGCCGGGCTCGCGCCGGTCAAGCTCATCGCCCTGGCCCTGGTTGCGATCCTCCTCCTCACCACCGTGGTGGACCGCTCCCGGATCGACCTCGGCGCCAAGCGGGTGGTCCTCTACTTCGGACTCTGGTGGCCCTTCGCCACGCTCTTTGCCATCGTCTTCTGGGTCAACCTCACCGCCTACGTGCTCGGCCTGCTCCGGGCCGACATCCAGTTCCAGCACCGGATGGACGGACTGGACGGCGACTTCGACACCGTCGCCTCGCGAGCGGCCGCGCTCGAGGCAGCCGAGCGCCGGGCCGAGGTGGCGCGATGATTCGGGCCGCGCTGCTGGCGCTGGCCCTGATCCAGCCGACCCTGGCGTCGTCGACCGCGCCCGACCCACCCGACACCCTGCACGTGGTGAGCGTCGGCACCGGCCCCGCCGTGGTGCTGATCCCGGGTCTCTTCGGCTCCGCGTTCGGCTTTCGCCGGGTGGTCCCGCTGCTTCAGGCCGCCGGGTTCCGGGCGGTGATCATCGAGCCCCTGGGCGTCGGCTATTCCTCGCGACCGAGCCACGGCGACTACTCGCTCGCGACCCAGAGCGACCTGATCGCCGCCGTGCTCGACACTCTCGGCCTCGGCCCGGCCGTCGTCATCGCGCACTCCTTGGGCGGGGCGATCGCCCTCCGGCTGGCGGTCCGGCATCCTAACCTGGTCCGTGGGGTGGTGAGCCTCGAGGGCGGGCCCACCGAGCAGGCCACCACGGCCGGCTTCCGCCGGGCGATGAAGCTCGCCCCGGTGATCCGGCTCCTGGGGCGCGGCTTCGTCCGGTCCCGGATCCGCGGCATGCTCCAGGCATCGTCCGGGAACCCGACCTGGGTCACCGACTCGGTGGTCGCGGGCTACACCGACGGCGCCACCCGTGACCTGGGCGCGACCATCCGCGCCTTCAAGGCCATGGGTCACTCCCACGAGCCGGACTCACTGGCGCCGGAGCTCCCTCGAATCCACTGCCCGGTCCGGCTGATCGTCGGCGAGGCGCCGCACGACGGCGGCGTCGACTCGAGCGAGGTCGCCCTGATGGACCGGGAGCTTCCCTCGTTCGCCGTCGACTCGCTGCCAGGCGTGGGCCACTACATCCATGAGGAGCGACCCGACGCCGTGGTCGCCTCCGTCGAACGACTGATCGCGTCGCTCCCCCTGGCCGGGAACGACCCTGCTCACCCTGGAGGGGCCGATGCGCATCGCCCTCGTCGCTGAGGACTACTACCCGCAGCTGGGAGGCGTGCCCGAACACGTTCATCACCTGGCCCTCGAGCTCGCCGCCCGGGGACACCAGCCGACCATCGTGACCGCGAAGATGCGGCACGTCCGCGCCGATCCACCCCATGTGCGGCGGGTGGGCACCAGCCTGGTGATCTACGCCAACGGCGGCGTTGCCCGGATCACCACCGGCTGGCGCCTCGGCGATCAGCTAGCGCAGGTCTTCCGCGAGACCCGGACCGAGCTGGTGCACGTGCACGGCGGCTTGAGCCCGGTGCTCGGCCTGGCCGCCCCCACCGTGGCCGAGCGACTGGGCCTGCCGGCGATGGCCACCTTCCATACCTGGTTCCCGCAGTCGGTCGGCTATGCGGTGTTCCGTCGGCCGTTGCAGGCCCGGCTGGACCGCCTGGCCGCCACGGTCGCCGTGAGCAGCGCCGCGATCGAGGCGATGAGCCGCTACTTCCGGGCGCCCTGGGAGATCATCCCGAACGGGATCGACGTCACGGCGTTCCATCCCGGCAGGCGGCGGCGCCCTCCCCAACCCGGCGCCGCATTGCGGCTGCTCTTCCTGGGTCGGCTCGAGCCACGGAACGGCCTGGACACGATCCTGGAGGCGATGCCCGCCATCGCGGCGCGATGGCCCCGGGTCGAGCTGACCGTGGCCGGCGACGGCCCCTGGCGGCGCCGCTACGAAGGGCAGGCCCGCGGCCTGCCGGTCCGCTTTCTCGGGGCCGTGCGCGAGGAACGCCCGGCGCTCTATCGGGGGGCGCACCTCTATCTCTGCCCCACGCGCCGGGCCTCGTTCGGAGTCACCCTGCTCGAGGCGCTCGCGTCGGCGACCCCGGCGGTAGTCTCCGACCTCCCCGCCTTCCGGGAGGTGGCCGGCCCGAACGCCAGCTACGTCCCGGCGCTCGATGCCGGGGCCTGGGCGGACGCCGTCACCCGGTTGGCGGCGGAACCGCTCCAGTGGTCCGCCCGGAGCACCGCCGCCCGGGCCGCGGCCCTGCCCTATGCCTGGCCGCGGGTGACCGACCGCCTCGTCGCGGTCTACGAGCGGATCCTCTCGCCCCACCACCGCCCCGCGATCGCGGCATGATTGGAACGTTGGTGGGGGCGGCCACCGCGGCCGGGGCGGCCACCGCGGCCGGGGCGGCCGCGCTCGGGATCTACTACCCCAACGCCTCGCTGGTGGGACCAGTGGTGGGACGGGGACCGCGCCGCCGGGAGCTCTATCTCACGTTCGACGACGGGCCGAACGGACGAGCCACGCCGGCCGTGCTCGATGCCCTCGAGGAGGCCGGCGTGCCGGCGGCCTTCTTCATGGTGGGCAACTTCGTGCAGCGGCACCCCGCCCTGGCCCGGCGGGCAACGGAGGCGGGCCACCTGATCGGCAACCACACCACCACCCACGTCAAGCTGCACTGGAGCGGGCCCCGGCGAATCGCGAGCGAGCTGGACCGGGCCCACGCCACGATCGCGGACGTGACCGGTCGGGCCCCCCGGGCGTTCCGGGCTCCCCACGGATATCGGAACCCGTTCGTGAGCCGAGCCACCCGCCGGCTGGGTTATCGCACCTTCGGCTGGACCTTCGGGGTCTGGGACTCCGACCCGATCGACGCCGCCGAGATCCGCCAGCGGGTACGCCACCGGCTCCGGCCCGGCGCCATCATCCTGCTGCACGACGGCGACGGCTACGACCCCGACGGAGACCGGACCCCGACCGCTCGGGCCCTGCCCGACATCATTCGCGACGCCCGGGAGGCGGGGTATCGCTTTCGCCCGCTGACGGCCCTTCTCGACTGACCCGGAGTGGGGCCCGGCCGCCGGCCGGCCCCACCCCCGATCCGCCTCACTTCGGCGAGCCCAGCTCCCGCTCCAGATAGGACGTCACCGCCCGACCGACCTTCTGCCAGGTCGCGTACCGCAGGAAGTCGTGGATCTCGTCCGGGATCAAGAGCTCCTCGAACTGAACCCCCTGGGCCCGGAGCCGCTGGACCAGGTCCACCGTCTGACTCACCTCGACGTTCCGGTCGTCGTCGCCGTGGATCAGCAGCACCGGCGAGCGCCACGTGCCGATGTCGGCCACCGGCGACGACTGCCACGCCACGTCGAGCGCCTGCTTCAGGTCCGACGGCTTCTCGTAGCGGAGCTGCATGTTCTTGAGGTAGTCGCCGTAGTCGGCGATCCAATCGTGCACCCCGTGGAGGTCCACCCCGGCCCGGAAGAGATCGGAATTCCGGGCCAGCGCGAGCGCCGTCAGGTAGCCGCCGTAGGAGCCGCCCCAGATCCCGATCCGGCTCGCGTCGACGTCGGGCCGGCCGGCCAGGTAGTGCTCCGCCGCCAACACGTCCTGGTATTCCGACGCCCCGGCAGGTCCCGCGTGCTCCGGCTGCATGAAGTGGTCGCCGTAGCCGATCCCCAACCGGTAGTTCACCGAGACCACCACGAAGCCCCGGCTCGCGAGGTACTGATTGACGGCGTAGTCGGAGGCGTAGTAGTGCCAGTAGTGGAAGCCCAAGAGCATCTGGCGCGGCGGCCCACCGTGGACGTACACCAGCGCCGGCCGCTTGGCCGGTCCCTGGGCCGACCGGAAGAGCTGCATGTGGATCGGCGTCCCGTCGATCGAGGGGATCACGACCTTCTCGGGCACCACCAAACCGGTCGACGGGAAGTCGGCCGGCAGCCGGTCCTGGCCGAGCAGCTTCGGTGTTCCCCCGTCGATGGGCAGCACGGCGGGGAACGGCGGCCGGGTCGGGCCGCTGGTGAACAGCGCCACGAAGCGGCCGTCGCCGGTCACCCTCGGCCCCCACTCGAGATCGGTGCCTCGGGTCAGCTCCACCGGATGGGCCTGGTCGACCGGCACCCGGAAGAGGTGACGGCGATCGTCGTCGGAGGCGTCCGGGCCGGTGTTGGCGTTGTAGACGATGGACCGGCCATCGGGGGACATGGTCACGAACTCGACCATGAAGTCGCCGGGAGTCAGGAGCAACGGATCGCCGCCGGCCGAAGCGATCGAGTAGAGGTGCGGCCAGCCGTCGAGATTGGCGACGAACACCAGCCGCCCGCCGGCACCCCAGGCCAGGTTGACCCCGCCTTGGGTGTAGGGGCGCGAGCCCAGCAGGGTATTCGGGCTCGACCACACGGTCCGGGCCTCGCCCGACGCCACGTTCACCACCTCGAGCGACCACGGATTGGGGTGTTGCTCCAGCAGAGTCTCGGGCGGCCCGCCCTGACCCGGCTGGCTCACATAGGCGATCTCCCGCCCGTCCGGCGACCAGACCGGCGAGCTGACCCGGTCCGTGAAGGGCGCCAGCCAGCGGATCGGCACCTTGGGACCGGTGTAGAGACCGAGCAGGCTGTAGCCGCCGGGTCGCCGGGACACGAAGGCCAGCGTCTTGCCGTCCGGCGACCACGCCAGATCGTCGCTGGTGCCGCGGGCGAAGAAGAGCTGGTTGGCCTTGCCGCCCGGCGCGAGCGGTACCACCGACACCTGGCCGCCCTGGATGAAGGCCACCCGATCGCCGCCCGGACTGATCGCCGGCTGATCGCCCGGAGCGAGCATCCGGCTGCCTCCGCCGGTCCAGGCGACGGTCCAGACCTCGATCCGGGTCCGGGTCGTGCCGCTGGTCGGATTCGGTTCGATCCCGCCCGGCGACGGCCAGTTCGAGCCGTGGTCGCCGCCCCGGACGAACACCAGGCGGTTGCCGTCCGCCGTGAAGGCCAGCTGGGTCAGGTCCTGGCCATCGTCCTGGGTAAACGCGGTGAGCTTCCGAGGCTGCCAGGTCGGGCCCTCGGCGCCCCACACGTTCCGGACGCCGTGGTCCTCGAGGACCCAGGCCATCCGCTGGCCGGTTCGGGCGGTGACCAGCTCGGTGGGAAAGGGGAAGGTGGTGACCTGCCCGATGGAGAACGACTGCTGTGCGAAGGCGGGGGACGAAACGAGGAGCGAGAGCGCCACGCCGACCCCGAGCGCCGCGCGCGAGAAGAATCGAGTCATGAGACGCAGTTCGAGAGGGGAGAAAGGAAGGGAGGAACCAGGCGAAGCATGGAGTAAACATACCGCGGCCGTCGAGCGGCCGTATATTCGCGCTATGCCTACCAACCAGATCCGGCCCGCGCTCCTGGCCGCCGGCCTCGGCGCTCTGCTCGCCTGCGGCGGCCCGACCCCCGCACCCGGGGCAACCGCCCTCGCCATCGTCGATTCGGTCGATCACGTCGACGCCCTCGCGCGGGAGCCCATGGTGGCCCGCCACCCGAGCGGCGCCCTCTTCGTGAGCGGCTACGGCCAACCCGGACCCAAGCTCTGGCGCAGCGACGATCAGGGCGCCACCTGGCAGCGAGTCTCGGTGGGCAGCGAATCGGACGGCGCCGTCGGGAACTCCGACGTCGATTTGGCCGTGGGCCCGGACGGCACTCTCTACTTCATCACCATGGGGTTCGATCGGAAGACGCTGGAAGGCACCCACATCGCCGTCGGCGTGAGCCACGATACCGGCGCGAGCTGGACCTGGACCCGGCTCTCCACCACCCGCTTCGACGACCGGCCCTGGATCGAGGTCGCCTCGGACGGGGTGGCCCATGCCATCTGGAACGACGGCCAAGGGGCCCGGCACGCCACCAGCGGCGACGGGGGCCGGACCTGGACGGAAGGTGCCCGCATCCACTCGGCGGGCGGCTCGAGCCACCTGGCCGTCGGCCCCCATGGCGAGATCGCCGTCCGGATCGTGCCCCTATCCGCCTCGGGGAACAAGATCGACCGCGACGTGGACTTGATCGCGGTGAGCGCCGACGGCGGACAGACCTGGGAAAAGCACACCCCGCCCGGCCAACGGGCCTGGGGCTATCCCCTCGGCAACCCGGACGACCTCCCCCGTTGGGTGGAGCCGATCGCGTTCGACAGCACCGGTGCCCTTTTCTACCTCTGGAGCGAAGGGCTGACCCTGAAGCTTGGGCGCTCGCTCGACCGGGGCGCGACCTGGACCACGTGGACCATCGACCAGGGAACGGCGCCCCGCTACTTCCCCTACCTGATCGGTGGGGGCCCGGGGGAGTTGGCCGCGACCTGGTTCTCCGGGGCGGGCGACAGCCTGGTGGCCCATGCCGCCCGGATCGAGGTGCCGCCCAACGGCGAGCCCCGGCTGCTTCGCTCACCAACGTTCCGCCCGGAAAGCTGGCACGCCTGGGCGGCGGGCGACCCCCATCCGACCCGCGACTCCGACGGCGAGTATCTTGCCGCCCTGTTTCTCCCGAACGGTGACGTCGGGGTGGTGAGCCCGATCCAGAACCCCGACGCCGACCGGTTCGGCTTTACCTGGCGCCGACTCGAAGCCCGCTGACCGGCGGTTCGACCGGGCACCAGGTTACGGCGGGAGCTTAGCGCTCCGGTCCGCCCGACACGGCCTTCACGACCTCCCGGGTCAAGTCCCACTGGTCGAAGCCCTGGCGGCCGTAATCGAGCCCCCGGCGGACGATCACCAGGTCCTTCGACGGCACCACCACCACGTACTGCCCCCGGTTCCCGGCGGTGGAGTAGGCATCGTGCGGGAGATCGGTCCGGTCGTCGGGCACCAACCACCACTGGCCGCCGTAGAAGTTCCCGGTCTTGGCGGTGGCGGGGGCCGGCGTCCGCTCGAAGTCGATCCAGGCCTGCGACAGGAGCCGCTTCCCGTGCCAGAGGCCGTTCTGCTGGTAGAGGAGCCCGAAGCGGGCCAGGTCGCGGGCGTTGGTGTAGACCTGGCTGCTCAGGATGAAGTCGCCGAACCGGTCCATCCCCAGCAGAGTGTTGCGCATCCCGATCCGGTCGAGGAGCGCCCGGCGGGGGATATTCGTGATAGGTCTGCTCGCTGCCCAGGACCCGCTTCATCGCGTAGACCGCGAGCAGGGTCTCGTAGTTCTCGTAATCCCAGTAGGTGCCCGGCTCGCGAAAGAGCGCCCGGCTTCGAGCGCCTCGGGCCGAGCTGGCACCGGCCCAGTACGAGAGCCCCGACCCGTTGGCGTACTCCAGCCCCCAGCTGTCCACCGGGTAGAGGCCGCTCGACATGTTGAGCACGCTCCGCAGGGTGACCGCCCGCCGCGGATCGGTCTCGGACGACGGCGCCTCGGGCAACCAGTCCACGTCGAGCGGCCGATCGAGCGCCATCCGCCCCTGCGTCCACCTGCATCCCGATCAGCGTCCCCGCGATGCTCTTGGCGGTGGACCAGGTCCGGGTGCGGGTGGTCTCGGTCGACGCCCGGGGCGTATCGTTCCAGGATCGACTGGCCGCGGTAGACCACCAGCAGGCTCAGGGTGACCTGCTCCTTCGATTCGCGATGGAAGGCCCAGTCCGCGGCCGCGTCGAGCGCCTTTGCATCCACCCCCGGCGGGAGCGAGCGGTCCTCGATCAGGTCGCCGTCGGGCCAGGGGGTGGTGGCCGGATCGCCCGGCGGCGGCGGCATCCGGATCTCGGGAAGGCTCGCGATGTCGGCGAAGGTCTGGTCGGGCGCCATCACCACGCACCCCACGCCCTCCCGGAACGCGGCCCGCATCACCGGCACCGGCCCGCCGGGCGCGCCGATCGCCACCGCTCGGCGAGCCCGGTCCACGACGTAGTCGCCACCGGCCGCGGTGCCGATCGGGTCCCGGAGATAGGCCAGCTCCTGCCCGAAGACCTGCGCCAGCGTCCGATGCGAGGTGAAGAGGCCGTTGCACATCAGCACGGCCTGAACGCCGCGCTGGATCAGCTCCCGGTCGAAGCGCCAGTAGTCGAACGATTCGCGCTGCTGAGCCGAGGCGAGGGTGGGGGCGAGCGCGGCGAGCGCGAGCAGGAGAACCCGGAGTCGTTTCATCGTCAGCTCGGGGGAGAGGAGAGATGCTCGGTAACGATCATCCACCGACCGCCGATCCGGCGGAAGAGAGCGGTCCAGGCACCCCGCAGCACGTGCGGCCGCCCGGTGGGGGCGATGTGCGGAATGGTCCAGGTGCCGGTGAGCACCGCGGCGTCGGGCCCGAGTCGGTCGAGGTAGACGTCGCCCCAGACCCACTTGGCCTCGCGCATGTTCTGCCCGGTGTTCCGCCAAAAGGCCGCGATCCCAGCCCGGAGCGAGTCGGGCGACGTGATCACGTTGCCCCCGCTGACCGAGATCACCCGCCCGGTGTCGGGGTAGAGGGAGCTCGATCCGCTCGGCCACTCCCGGCCGGCTGAAGTCGTAGGCCGCGGCGATCCGGGCCTTGAGGGTATCGGTCAGGGCGGCGTTGGCGGCGGAGCCCAGAGCCGGCGCCCCCTGCTCCGCCGAGCCGCACCCGGCCAGCACCACCACCGCCGCCCCCGAGACCGCCCAGATCCATCGCCGAGTCTTGCCCATTGTCCACCCCGGATGACGGTTGTACTCCCGTGAGGACACCCGATCGGCTGGGGCGACCGGACAACTTCGTTTGCTACCAACGACTTGCGAGGCGAACCGCCGTGGCGTGACAAATGCTGCGCTGTTCTTTATTCTTGCCCGGTGTAGATTGGTCAGGCATAGGTTCCGCAGGAGGCCCTCCGTGCGCGCATCGTTCTTCGTCGCCACCGCCGTCGTCACAGCCGCCTGGCTGTCGGCGTGTTCCAGTGCCCCATCCCACAGCGCCAACGATCCCGACCTCGACCCGAACGCCGCCGGCCGCGACATCCGCCTGGTCGAGCCGGCCGTCACCCAGCCGTCGAGCGTTTCCGATCTCGAGGCCGGTCGCATCGCAAAGTACCCGCGGGTCCGGCTCCCCGACCAGCGGATCGAAGCCGCCCGGCCAGCCCCCTCACTGGAGACGGCGATCAAGACCCGCCCGGCCACCGCGGCGGTCACGACCGGCGAGCTCCTGGCCCCGACCGCGATCCCTGCGGCGGCGCCCGCCGAAGCGGTCGAAGCCACCGACATCGTGCGGGCGCCGGCGATGCCGACCTGGCGTCCCGGCGACGGCGACGACGTTGGCGCCATGGCCGGCCACCAACCCTGGGGCATGGCCCGCGGCGGGCCGACCGTGATCATCCGGGGCGGCCGGGGCGGCCCCGACGACGATTGCGACCTGACTCGGCCTGGCATCCACCACGGCCCGATGGCCGTCAATCGGCTGGCTCCGCCGATCGGCGGTCGGATCCGGGGCGGGATTCGTTGACCTCGAACGATCGACTCGGGTGGCCGTGAGCCTGGCTCAGGGCCGCCCGAACAACTTGCCGATCATGATCCGCCGGCGCTCGCCGGCGGGTCGTTTTGCGATCGCCCTTCCTTGCTCCGACCCCTAGACTCTTGCCCATGATCCCTCGTCTCGGTCCGCTCCTGGCGGCGGTCGTCGCTCTCACCGGCGTGGCCCACGCCCAGGACCCCTTCGAGATCCAGGTCTACGAGTACGAGACCGTCCCCCGGGGGATGTGGAACCTGGAAACGCACCTCAACTACATCGCCCGCGGCACTCACGAAGCCGAGGGCACGGTCGCGGCCACCAATCACCAGACCCACCTCACCTTCGAGCTCACCCGAGGGATCACCCCCGAGTTCGAGTTCGGCGCGTACCTGGTGCTCGCCGACCGGCCCGGCGCCGGTCCGGAGTTCGTCGGCTACCGGATCCGGCCCCGGATCCGCGCGCCGGAGCGCTGGCACCTGCCGGTTGGGCTGAGCCTGTCCGTCGAGGCGGGCTTTCCGAAGAAGCAGTACGAGGAGAACTCGGTCACCCTCGAGCTCCGTCCGATCATCGAGAAGCGGTTCGGTCGCCTCCAGGTCGACCTCAACCCCACCGTGGGGAGGGCGCTCCACGGGCCGGGGACCTCCGAAGGCTGGGATCTCGAACCGGGTGCGCGGGTGGCCGTGTCGACCTCGAACCAGCTCGACCTGAGCGTCGAGTACTACGGCGGCCTCGGCCCGGCCAGCAACGTGCTCCCCGCCGCCGACCAGACTCACCTGTTCTTCCTCGGCGGCGACTATCAGATCCGTCCCAACCTGGTCTGGAATTTCGGGCTTGGCCTCGCCGGCACGAAGGCCGGCGACCAGCAGGTCTGGAAGATGAGGCTCGGCTGGCTCTTCTGACCCGAGCGGCAGGCACCCCCATGGCGCCTCAAGCCGAAGGCGCCTCGCGCCGATACCCATGGGTGCAGTTGTGGTCGTGCCATCTTTGCTCGCCTCTACCCCGGAAATCCAATGCGGATCCAACCGACGCCTCCACATACAGCCGTTCGCCCCGCCTCGCCCGCTCCTGCCGCCCGCCGAACGGCCCCGCAGGCGTCATCCACTCCCCCTGCCGATCAGGTGCAGATCAGCTCGGCAGCCCGCGCCCTTTCGGCCCGCGATCATGACGGGGACGCCGGGGATACGGCCGAAGCGCTGAAGCGAGCGGCCCACCCGGGGTCCGTGACCCCATAGCTCGGTCCCCGGGATCAGGCAGTGGGAATGGCCTGATCCCGGGCCGGACGGGTCGACTTCCTCCGCTTCAACTCCCGGCGAGCCCGGCGCCTACTTCCGGCGGCGACCCTGGTCCTGGTGGCGACCCTGCTGATCGAGTCGCCGATCGCGTACCAGCGGCTGGCGACCACCGGCTTCTACGCCGCGCTCGACGCCAGCAATGTCCGCCGGTCGAGGACGGCCAGGTCGTCTACCGTGACACCAACCACCTCACGGCCGCCTTCGCCGCCCGCCTGGCGGACGATCTTGGCCGGGCGCTGAGCCCGGCCCTCGCACCCTGAGCGAGGCCGGCTCGGCTCGCGAGCCTCAGTGCTCGCGGATCAACCGCTCGCTCAGCTCCCGCAGCTTCCGCCGGGCCTCCGGATCGTAGGCCTGCGCCTGCGCCTTGGCAGGCTTGAGCTCGTTGAAGTAGGTGCCCGACGGCTCGGTCGTGACGATCGCGTTCACGACCGACTCCACCCCCTCGGCGATGGTCGACCGCGGCTTGACCCCCAGGGCCCGCGCCATGGTAGTGTTCATCGTCGTCGCGGGATGGAGGGAGTAGGTGAGGACGCCCTCTTTCTCCAACTCGGGGGCCATGTCGATGGTCATCATCACCTGGGCAAGCTTGCTCTGGGCATAGCCGCGCTCCCCGTTGAATCCCTTCGTCATCATCACGTCGTCGAAGTCGATCGGCTCCTGGGACCCGGACGAGACGTTGATGATCCGGGAGGGAGCGCTGGCGACGATCAGTGGCAGGAGCTGCTTCGTCAGCAGATAATGGGCGAGGTAGTTCACCGCGAAGTGGATCTCGTATCCGTCGGCGCTGAACTTCCGGGTGGTGTCGAAGACGAACCCGACCCCGGCGTTGTTCACGAGCAGGTCGAGCCGAGCGTTGTCCCGGATCACGGCGGCGGCGAGGCCCCGCACCTCGGCGAGCGAGGCGAAGTCGGCCCGATAGAATTTCGCGCTTCCCTTACCACTCCGGGTGATCTCGTCGACGAGTGAGTCCCCGCGGGCGACGTTCCGCCCATGGACCAAGACGTGCGCCCCGGCGGCGGCCAGACGCCGCGCCACGTCGCGCCCGAGCCCGTCGGTGGAGCCGGTGACCAGGGCCACCTTGCCGGTCAGATCCGGGAGGGGCGGCGCCTTGGCGAAGCTCTTCGATGGCACCTGTGCCGCGGCGCTCCCGGAAAGGGGCGCGGTGGCGATCAGGAGCCCGAGGGTGAGGGCCACCCCGCGGCCGAGGACGGAACGACGACTGCCGCGATGGGCAGCAAGACAGATCGGTAGCATGGCTTGAGCATAAGGACCCGGAGCACCGGTGTCGAGCGCGACCGGCGGCGCTTCAACATTCCGCGCCCGAGACCTATCTCACCTGTCCCAACCGCTTGCAGGGTGAAGAAAGCCTTCAGGGAGGCACCCCACCTGGAACGTGCAGGACCCCCGCGGGCGGTCCGTGCGTGGTACCTTTCGGTAGGGATGAGCCCAAGGCATCTCTGACAACTGCGCCCGACGAATCCTGCGATTGAGCCCGACGATCCTGGCCGCTGCCTGCCTCCCAACCGTCGGAGGCTTCCACCTGTACGGTCGAGGCGGCATGAGTGAGTCTTTGCGGCAGTTGCTGTTCGACCCCACCGTCGCCCGGATCGTGACGGTGCTCCTGGGGCTCATCGTGATCGTCGCCCTGGTGCGGGTCGCCCGTCGGTCGCTCGCCCGTCACATCAAGGACAACGATACCCGGTACCGGGTGCGGAAGTTCGTTTCGTTCGCCGGGTACCTCGCCGCGGTGGTGTTTCTCACCATCGTCTTTCGAGCCCAGCTGGGCGGCCTGACGGTTGCCCTGGGCGTCGCCGGGGCCGGCATCGCCTTCGCCCTCCAGGAGGTGATCGCCAGCGTCGCGGGATGGGCGGCCGTCGCGCTGGGTGACTTCTACAAGCCCGGCGACCGGATCCAGCTGGGCGGCATCAAGGGAGACGTGATCGACGTCGGCATTTTGCGGACGACGTTGATGGAGTGCGGGCAATGGGTAAACGGCGACCTCTACAACGGTCGGATCGTCAAGATCGCCAACAGTTTCGTGTTCAAGGAGCCGGTCTTCAACTACTCCGGCGACTTCCCCTTCCTGTGGGACGAGATCATCGTCCCGGTCCGCTATGGGGCCGATCATCAGGCCGTGCTGGCCATGATCGAGCGGGTGGTCCGAGCCGAAGTCGGCGACTACCAGCGGCTGGCCAAGGACCGGTGGGCGGAGATCGTGCAGAAGTACCGAATCGAGGATGCCCGGGTCGAGCCGTTGGTGACCCTGGTCGCCAACGACAACTGGATGGAGTTCACGGCTCGCTACGTCGTCGACTACACTCGCCGGCGGATCACCAAGCACCATATCTTCTGTTCGCTGCTCGACGAGATCGCGGCGAGCAAGGGTGCCATCCAATTGGCGTCGGCGACGTTCGAGTTGGTCGGAGCCCCGCCGGTGACGGTCCGACTCGCCGAAGACCAACCCACGGCCCGGCCGGCGGGCCCCCGCCCCGCGCCGGTGCCCCCTCCGACATCGTCCGGCACCTGAGCGACCCTCACCCAGGAACCCGTCATGCGCCGTGTCCTTCTCGTCATCGCCCTGCTGAGCCCGGCGGCGCACTCGTCCGCGCTCGCGCAGGCCGACACGACCTCGCCCCGCGCCGTCACCGGGCCCAGCCAGACGGTGCCGGGGGCGCCGGTGATCCTGAAGGGCGATACCCTGTTCTGGATCCAGGCACCGCTCGGCCCGTTCGCGCCCGCCGACCGGGCCCAGGCGATCGTGACCCGGATGACCCGCGTCGCGGCGGACCCGCTTCGGTCCAAGGACTCGGTCCTCGTCGTCCCGGGCGAAGCCTCCTCCGATATCCTGATCGGCGACGAGACCATCACGACGGTGACCGACGCCGACGCCGCGGCCGCCGGCGTGCCCCGGGGCGATCTGGTGGCCGCGAGGGCCCGGGCGATTCAGGGCGCCATCCGGAGTCAATCGGTCTGGGGGATCGTCAAGGCTCTCCTCCTCGGAGCCCTGTTCACGCTGCTCGCCACGGCAGTGCTGGTCATCGCGATCAAGCTGATGAATCGCTTCTTTCCGACCCTCAACGCCAAGCTGAACTCCTGGCGCGGCACCCGGATTCCCTCCTTGCGGATCCAGCGGCTCGAGCTGCTGTCCGCCGCGCGGCTGGCGGACGTGCTGGTCGGGGTAGCCAAGGCGCTCCGAATCGCCATCCTGGTCATTCTCCTGTTCTACTACGTGCCCCTGGTCTTCAGCTTCTTCCCCTGGACTCACGGGTTCGCCTCGACGCTGTTCACCTACATCGCGGCTCCGATCAGACAGGTCGGGGCCGCCGTGCTCGGCTACATCCCCAACGTGTTTTACATCGCCGTCATCGTGGCGGTGACGTACTACCTCCTCAGGTTCATCCGCCTGTTCTTCGACGGCCTCTCCAAAGGCACCCTGCAGTTCCGCGGATTTCGCGACGAGTGGGCCGATCCCACCTACAAGATCGTCCGGCTGTTGGTGCTGGCGTTCGCGCTGGTGGTGGTCTTCCCGTACCTACCGGGGTCGGGGTCCGACGCATTCAAGGGTGTCTCGGTCTTCTTCGGCGTGTTACTCTCGTTCGGCTCGGCCGGTGCCATCGGCAACGTCATCGCGGGTGTGGTCATCACCTACATGAGTCCATTCAAGATCGGCGACCGGGTCAAGATCGCCGACACCACCGGCGACGTCATCGAGCGGACCCTCCTGGTGACCCGGGTCCGGACCATCAAGAACGTCGACATCACCATTCCCAACGCGATGGTGCTCGCCAGTCACATCATCAACTACAGCTCGACCGCCAAGGACGGCGGCGTCATTCTCCACACCGGCGTCACCATCGGGTACGACGCCCCCTGGAAACAGGTGCACCAGCTGCTGATCGACGCGGCGGGGCGGACGGACCAGCTGATGACCGAGCCCCCCCCGTTCGTCCTGCAGACCAGTCTCGACGATTTCTACGTGAGCTACGAATTGAACGTCTACACCGAGAACCCGGGGCAGATGGCCCGGATCTACTCGGAGTTGCACCAGCACATTCAGGACACGTTCAACGAGGCCGGCGTGGAGATCCTGTCGCCCCACTACGGCGCCCTGAGGGACGGCAACCAGATCGGGATCCCGAACGACTACCTGCCCAAGGGGTACCAGGCGCCGTCGTTCCGGGTCGGGCCGTTCGGCCCGGGCGGGGGGGCACGCTGACCTGCCCCGACGTGGGGGAGGCCAAAAAAGAAAGCCCGCCGAAACGGGCTGACTGCTCGATGGGCCTGGGTAGAGTTGAACTACCGACCTCACGCTTATCAGGCGTGCGCTCTAACCACCTGAGCTACAGGCCCTTACCCCACCGAGAACAGCTGGTGGACGGGCGATTACGATAGCCACCCCGGACCACCCGGCGCAACCCTCGGGCCCTATTCCGCCTTGAGAGTCTCGACCGGGTCCACCCGCATGGCTCGGCGGGCGGGAAGAGACCCCGCCAGGGCCGCCAGACCGACCAGGAAGGCCGCCACCGCCGCCAAGGTCGCCGGATCGGTCGGGCTCACCTCGAACAGGAGCGCCTGGAGGAGCCGCATGGCGCCCAGCGAGGCCACCACCCCGATGGCGACGCCCAGGGCGGCCAGCCGGATCGACTGCCACAGTACCGAGCGGCCCACCCGGCGGGCCCCGGCCCCCAGCGCCAGCCGGATCCCGATCTCCCGCCGCCGCTCACCCACCAGATAGGCGATGACCCCATAGAGCCCGATGGTGCTGATCGCCAGCGCCATGAGCGACGCGACGCCGAGGAGCACCAGGGTGAACGACCGGTTGGCCACCGAGCGGGCGACGACCTCGGTCATCGGACGCAGGTTGGCGATCGCGACCTCGGGATCGACCGCGGCGACCACCCGGCGGAGCTCCGCGCCGGTCGCCTCCATCGAGCCGCCCCGCAAACCGACCACGACCTGCATGTAGCCCGGTACCCCGTCGAGGATGTCTCCCGGCATGGGCAGGATCGGGAAATAGACGGCTTCGGTCGCCGGCCGGTCCAGGCCACCGCCCCGAACATCTCCGGTCACGCCGACCACCCGGTAGTAGTCGGTTCCATAGCGGCAGCACCGGAGCCCCTTGCCCATCGGATCCTCGCCGGGCCAGATCTGATCCGCCAGGCTCCGGCTCACGACGACCTCACCCGGGCGCGCCTCGACCTCGGCCCAATCGGGGGCAGCGGCCGCGAACGTCGATGCCCAGGGTACGGAAGTAACCCGGGGAGACCTGCATGGTCACCACGCACGTCTCGGACCGGACCTTGCCCGGCTCACGCTCGGGAATCACCCCGGTGCAGCCGTCCTCGATCTCGAGCGGGACCATCTCGCCGAACGCCACGCCGGCCACGCCGGGACGGGCCAACATCCGATCGTGCACCTGACGGTAGAACCCTTCCGCCCGGGTGAAGGCGGTGTCGCCATAACGGGCCCGAGGGAGAGCGAGCGAGGCGACCAACACCCGATCGGCGTCGAACCCGGGGCTCACGCTCCGGAGGTTCCGGAAGCTCCGCATCATCAGCCCGGCCGCCGCGAGGAGCACCATCGCCAGGGCCACCTGGCCCACCACCATCGCACCCCGGGCCGCGTGCCGGCGCCGGCCGACCGTGACCCGGCGGCCGCTCTCGCCCAGCTCGTCCGTTCGAATCCCGGTCGAAAGGACCGGAACCAGGGCGATCAGTACGCCGCCGAGGAGCGCGAGGACAGCGGTGAGCCCGACCGCCTCGGCTCCGAGGTGGACTTCGTCCAGCCTCGGCAGCGTGCTGGGCGCGAGGGCCAACAGGAGCCGGACACCAGCCACCGCCAACCCCAGCGCCACCCCGCCGGCCGCGATCGCGACCGCGAGCCCCTCGGCCAACAGGTGCAAAGCCAGCTGACGCCGGGTGGCGCCGAGCGCGGCTCGGACCGCCAGCTCCCGGCGCCGCCCCTCCACCCGGACCAGGAAGAGATTCGCCACGTTCGCGGCCGCGATCAGCAGGACGAGGCCGACCGAGCCCAGCAAGATCCAGAGGGCGCGCGACACTACCGGGCCCACCACGACGTCGCGCAGGGGTCGGACGGCGGTCCGGAACCCGGCCCCCTTCATGAAGTTGTCGGAGTAGGCCGTCGGGAAGATCTCGGGAAAGCGGGCCGTGATCGGCGCCAGCTCGCGCTCGAGATCACCCGCGGTGGCGCCCGGCCGGAGCCGCCCGATGGCCTGCCAGGTGTGGTTGCTCGCGGCCTGGGCGCCGGGATCGACGTAGGCCGGCGACCAGAGGTCGACCTTGGCGTTGGGCAGGTCCGCTTCGGGCGGAAGCACCCCGACCACCTGTTGGGGATAGCCCTCCAACGGGATGGTCTTCCCGACGATCGAGGGGTCGGCGCCGAAGCGGCGGCGCCAGTAGCGGTTGCCGAGCACCACGACCTGGGGTTGCCGCTCCAGGTTGTCTTCCGGCAGCAGGAGCCGGCCGTAGAGCGGGTGGATGCCGAGCACCCCGAACAGGGTGGAGCTGGTGAGGACGGCCCGGGCCCGTTCGGCGACGAAGCGCTGGCCGTCGCCGCCGACCGTCAGCTGCGAGACCCGGAACACCCCCAGGTCCTGCAGGGACGGCGCGTGGGCCTTGAAGTAGAACATCTCGTGGCGGGCCAGGCCCCAGCGGGCGTCCGGTCCGATCCCGGGCACCGGCGAGTCGAGCGCCACCAGCTCCTCCGGCGCCGGATAGGGAAGCGGCCGGAGGACCACCGCGTCGAGCACCTGGAAGATGGCCACCGAGGCGCCGATCCCTAACCCGAGCGCCAGCACGGCCGACGCCGCGAACGCGGGCGCTCGAGCCAGCCGGCGGACCGCCTGCCGGAGCTCGACCAGGACCACGCTCCACCGCTCGGCCCGCCGCCGCCGGCCCTCGATCCGCTGGTCGATGGCCTCGAGACGCCGGCTGACCGCGTCGACGTCGCCGAACTCCTCCACGGCCTGACGCCGGGCATCGGCCGGCGAGACGCCCGACGCCACCAGCTCCTCGATCCGCTCCTCCAGGTGGAACCGAACCTCGTCGCCGACGTCGGACGTCACGTCGGATCGGAAGAACCGGAGATAGCGCCGCCAGAGCGGGGTGCGCGACATGGGAGCCTCCGTCAGCTCGCGTCCGGGTCGGCCTGCATCACGCCGGCCACCGCCGCCACGTACCGGTCCCAGCTCCGGGTCTCGGTCGCCAGCGCCCGCCGGCCGGCGGCGGTGATGGCGTAGAACTTGGCCCGCTTGCCCTTGTCTGAGAGCCCCCACTCGGACGCGACCCACCCCCGCGCCTCCATCCGGTGGAGTGAGGTGTAGAGGGCGCCGTCGAGAATCTTGAAGGTGCCGTGCGAGCCGTCGCGGATGAACCGGGCCACCGCGTAGCCGTGCTTCGGCGCCCGGGCGAGGGCGCGAAGGACGAGGACGTCGAGAGTGCCTTGGAGGAGGTCGAGGGCGTGATCGGGCATGGCTCGATCATACCCTCAACATTTGAGTCAATCAAGCCCGCGGGTGGTGATGGCCCTCGTGCCCCGGGCCGGCCCGGTGATCATGGTCGTGCTCGCCGTCGTCCCCGGCCGGCGCGGGGTGACTCATCCGGCGGAGCATCGCGGGGCCACCGGTCCGGACGAACCGGGTCACCAACACCACGGCCAGCGCCAGAAAAGCGAGGTCGAGCCAGGTGGTGTAGTTCCAGGAGAGGGTCGCCTCCGCCACCCGGGCCTGGCGCTGGGCCGGCACCAGGTGAAGGGCCTGGAACAGGAGCTCGACGCCCAGCGACGCCAGGACCATGGCGGCGTAGAAGGTCCCGAGCAGAAAGGCTGTGATCTTCGGACCGTAGTACTTCCGGTAGATGTTGAGGATCGGGAGGATGATGAGGTCGGCGAAGAGGAAGGCCACCACCCCGCCGAAGCTGATCCCGCCGTTCCAGAGCACCGCGGCCAGCGGCACGTTGCCGACCGAGCAGACGAACGACACGATGGCGACCAGCGGACCGACCAGCGGCCCCCATACCTCCGCCAGCACCGGATGTCCGGTCAGGAAGAAGCCCTGCCAGAAGCTCTTCGGCACCCAGGCGGCGAGGGCGCCGCTGATCAGCAGGCCGCCGACGATGTCGGGCCAGACCGAGGCCCAATCCATCACGAAGTAGTGGCTGATGGCGGTCCGGCCCTGGGCCGAGCGGAGCCGGGTCCAGACCGTCCCCTGGCTGAGCGACATGTCCATGGCCGCGTGCCCTTCCATCCGGCCCGCGAGCCCGCGCTCGGCCTGGCGCCGGGCGGCCTCCACCAAACCCGGCGCAAGAAAAGCCCGGAAGAACAGCGCCAGCAGGACGATCATCAGCGTCCCGCCCACGAACTCGGCCAGGGTGAACTGCCAACCCATCAGCACCGCGAGCAGGATCCCGAGCTCGATGACCAGATTGGTCGAGCCGAACTGAAAGACCATGGCGGCCGTGAAGTCCGCGCCCTTCCGGAAGAGCGATCGGGCCAGCGCCACCGCGGCGTAGGAGCAGGACGACGACGCCGCGCCGAGTCCCGCGGCGAACGCGAGGGACCGGGAGGAGGCGTCGGGGAGGAGACGCCGCATCTCGCGCTTCGAGACGACGGCCTGCACGACCCCCGACAGGGTGAAGCCCAGCACCAGGGCCCAGAGAATCTCCCAACCCATCATCGCGGCCATGGCGAGGGCATGTCCCACCGCATGCAGCACCGAACCGACCACTCCGGACCTCCTCCGAGGAGCGCTCCCGACTCCACCGAGGATAGCCGATGGACCGGACCTGTCCATCCCCGGCCCCTGGCGCGGGCGGGTTCGCCCCGACCGATCAGGGAGACCGGCCCGGGACCGACGCCGCGAACTCCCTCCATCCAACCGTGGGCGTGGCCTGGACGCAGAAGACGGAGTCGACCGTCAGCTGCTCGCGGTCCACCGCCGCCACGAGATCGGCCGCCGGGGTGAGCAGGTAGCCGTGGCCGGCGGAGCGGTCCTGGAAGACCAGGTCGGCGCCGTAGAGCAGCCGATGCCCCGGGAAGTAGGCCATGGTCATGTGCTCGGCGTAGGGCCCCCGCACCGGATAGAGCTCGATCCGATTGGCTCCCGATCCGATCACCGTCTTGCCATCGACCGCCACGAACCGGGGGGCGCGCGGCTCCCGCGCGAGCCGATCGGGCGCCAGGGTGTGCGGCGCCTCGAGCAGCCGGGTCAGGAAGGGGATGCTCCGGCCACTCACATAGATCGGAATCCCGCGGGCCACCGCCTCGCGCACCCCGCCGATGTGGGCCCAGGGGTCGGAGGTGAGCACGATCGCCTTGAGGGGAAGGTTGGGCCAGCGGCGCTCGAGGTCGGCGATGACCTGGTCCAGATAGTCGCCGCTCAGGTGGGCCTCGAACAGCACCACGCCGTCCGGCTGGTGCACCGCGGTCATGGTCCAGAAGTCCTGGTACCGGACGATGCCATCGGCGAGATCGGGGAGCGTCCCCCGGCTCCCGAGTCGAAAGCGGGCCCGGGAGTTCTCGATCTGGCTGGCCCAGAGCCCGGGCAGCGAGTCGCCGATGGCGAAGGAGTCCGCCGGCGCCGGCGCATCCGGCGAGACCCGGCTCAGGCTCACGTCGCGGAGGAGCTCGCCGTTGACGAACTGCCGGAGCTGCCGGGGCCAGACCAGGCCGTCAGCCTCGACGGTCCAGTCGAGGTACTCGAAGCGCACCGTCACGTCGCCGAACGGGACTCGACGAATGGCCTCGCGATAGACCCGCCGGATCTCGACGGCGTCGGGAAGGTGGGTCTCGGCGCTGAGCTCGATCCGCATCGACCCGGTCCCGTGCGGAAAGGAGACGACGTCGTGCCGGATTCCGTAGCGCTCCACCGGCGCCTCCACCCGCAGCCGCTCCGCCCGGCCGGCCAGCAGGAGCGACTGGGCCGGCGAGGCATCGAGGCCGTCGAGATCGTCCTCGTAGAAGCCGGCGTAGCTGGGACCCTCCCGCCCGGCGACCCGGCGAGCCAGGAGCGAGTCGCGCAGGATCGACACCACGTCGACCGCGCCGGGCGATCCCGGCGGCGCCGCCATGTTGACCACGGTCCGGCGCATCCAGCCCCGGTCCAGGGCCCGGAGCTCGGCGAACCGGCGGTACTGGGTCCGCCAGGGACCCTCCGGCCGCTCCGCGTTGCCGAGGACATACTCGTGCTGAGCCCCTTCGAGCCGGAGCGAGGTCATGGCGGCGAGGCGCTCGCGCCCTCCCATGGCGGCGAGCGCCGAGTCGACCAGCGAACCGGCATCGAGCGGCGGCGAGGGCCGGAGCCACGAGGGCACCAGCAGGGCGGTCAACAGCGCGAACGGAGCGAGACGCATGGGGACTCCCGGTCGGTTGAGATCGGGAGCCCGACGGGTGGGGGGAGCCGGCGGATTCGGGCGGCCGGCCGATTCGGGGTGAGCGGTTCGAGCGGGCCGCCGAGCGGTGTCTCAGGCCGGGCCGACTCCCTTCCGGAGGGAGCGCTCAGGGCTCAGGCGTTGACCGGTCGGCGGGCCAGGCCGGACTGCTCCGCCTGCCGGGGCGCCGGCACCGGGACCTCGTCCCGGGTCACCCGATGGGCCACGAGGAGGCTCAGCCCGAAGAGGAGCACGGCACCCGCCTGGTGGCAGGCCGCGATCGGGACCGGCACCGACCAGAGCAGGGTCAGGAGCCCGAGCGTGAACTGGCCCGCCACGGCCAGGCCGAGCAGCAGGGCCAGGGCTCGGGCGGCCCCGGCTCGCCAGAGACGGAGGGCCAGGGCCAGCACCGCCAGGGCGGTCAGGGTCGCGAGGAGTCGGTGGTCGAACTGCACCGTGGCGACGTTCTCGAAGAAGTTCCGGTACCAGGGCCGCATCGCGAGGTAGCCGGCCGGCACCAGCCGCCCGGCCATCAGCGGGAACTCGTTGTACACCTTGCCGGCGTCGAGCCCGGCGACGAACGCCCCGGCCAGGGCCGTGAGCAGCACCAGCGCCGGTGTCAGGAGGGCGTGGCGCCGGAGCCCCTTGCCGACCGGCGGGGCGGTTCGCGAGCCCAGCAAGTCCGCCGCGGTCCAGACCGTCACCGCGAAGATGACCAGCGCCAGAGTGAGGTGCGCGGCGAGGCGATACTGGCTCACGTCGGTCCGGACGGTCAGACCGCTCTTCACCATGTACCAGCCCATCGCGCCCTGGAGGCCGGTGAGCGCGACGATCCCGATCAGCCGGTTCCGGATGGGAGGCTCGAACCACTTGCGGGCCAGGCCGATCAACAGCGGAACCGCCAGGACCATTCCGACCAGGCGGGCCCAGAAGCGGTGGACGAACTCCACCAGGTAGATCCGCTTGAACCCGGCCAGGGTCATGTCCGGATTCTCGATCCGGTACTCCGGGATCGCCTGGTACTTGGCGAACTCGGCCTCCCAGGCCGCGGTCGAGAGCGGGGGGATCACCCCGCTTACCGGCCGCCACTCGGTGATCGAGAGTCCCGAGTTGGTGAGCCGGGTCACGCCCCCGATCACGACCGTGAAGAGCACCATCACGGCCCAGCCGGCGAGCCAGAGACCGGTCAGGCGGCGGCGGCGATCGAACGACACGTCAACCGGCTCCGGGCCGACGGACCATGAGCCACCGGCGGCGGGGCTCGTAGCTCATCACCGCCACCTCGCCCGGGGCCAGGGTGACGAGCCCGGCGTATTGGAGGGTATCCGGGAGGGCGGCCGATGGGCCGGTCAGGGGAACGGCCTCTCCGGTCGGAGCGGCGGATTGGAGTCTGGTCATCGCGACGTTGACGGAATGGGTGCCGGCCGGGAGGGCGAGGTCACGCCGGACCGCCACCACCCCGGCAGGCGCCCGGGCGGTGTCGACGAAACCGACGTCGCCATCGATTCGGACCTCGACTCGATACCGGGCTCCGGCGGGCGACGCCCCGGACCAGTCGAGTCGGAGCGTGCCGTCGGACGCTGAGGAGGCCGGGGGGGCGGCGGGCGAGCAGGCGAGCCAAAGGGCGGCGGCGGCGGTCGTCAGCACCGCCCGCGGGACCCGGCCACTCACCGGCCGAGCTCCCGGGAGGCGCCCGGCCGCTCGACGCGCCTAGCGGTCGTCGTCGTCGTCGGAGTCGCCGTCGAAGTCGTCGTCCTCGTCGTAGTCGTCGTCGTCCTCGAACTCGTCGTCCTCGTCGAGCTCCTCGTCCTCGTCTTCGTCGTCATCGTCGAAGGTGAAGCCGTCGTCGAATTCCTCCTCGTCGTCGCTTCGACGGCGCATCTCAACCTGCTCGTACGACGCCACCACCAGGGCCGACATGTGCGCTCCCGCCTTCCTTAGAGTGAGGGTCAATCAGGACGACACGCTCGCAACCCGAGCGGCCGCCCGGGCCGCGCGTCGCCGGTCCATCTGAGAGAGCACCCGCTTGCGGAGCCGGACGCTCTTGGGGGTGACTTCGATCAGCTCGTCGTCCTCGATGTACTCCAGGGCGTACTCGAGGGTGATCTCCCGGGGTGGCTCGAGGGTGACGTTCTCGTCCGACGACGTGGTCCGCATGTTGGTGAGCTTCTTTTCCTTGCCCACGTTCACGTCCATGTCGTCCGGGCGGGCGTTTTCGCCCACGACCATCCCCTCGTAGACCTCGTCGCCCGGGCGGACGAACATCTGAGCTCGTTCCTGCAGGTTGCCCAGCGCGAAGGCGACCGTGGTGGCCTCCCGGTCGGCCACCAGCACCCCGCGCTTCCGGCCGGCCAGAGGACCCGCCCAAGGTCCGTACTCCAGGTACCGGTGATGAATCGTGCCGGTACCGCGGGTATCGGTCAGGAAGTCCGACCGGTACCCGAAGAGCCCGCGGGCCGGGATCTTGAACATCATCCGGACCGACCCCTGCCCCGGGTTCCGCATCTCGGTCAGCTCGGCCCGCCGGGGACCGAGCTTCTCCATGACCGCGCCCATGTACTCCTCGGCGACGTCGATCATGAGCTCCTCGTAGGGCTCCAGCCGCACTCTCCCGGGACCTTCCTTGATGATGACCCTCGGCCGGGACACTTGGAACTCGTAGCCCTCCCGCCGCATGTTCTCCATCAGGATGCCGAGATGGAGCTCGCCCCGGCCGCTCACGGCGAGCGTATCGGGCGACGGGGTTTCCTCGACCCGGAGGGCGACGTTCCGCTCCAGCTCGCGGAAGAGGCGCTCCCGGACCTGGCGGCTGGTCACGAACTTGCCCTCGCGACCGGCGAAGGGCGAGTTGTTGACCGCGAAGTCGGCGGAGATGGTCGGCTCTTCCACCGCGATCCCAGCCAGCCGGTCGGGATGCTCGGGGCTGGTGAGCGTCTTGCCGATCTCGATGCCGTCGAACCCCGATACCACGACGATGTCGCCCGCCGACGCCTCCTCGACGTCGATCCGGTGCAGCCCGTCGAAGGTGAACAGCTTGGTGATCCGGCTCCGCTCGATCTCCTCGGCGCTCACCGGGCCGGGCTCACCGAGCGGCAGGAGCGCCACCGGGTCACCGACCCGAACCCGGCCGCGCTCGATCCGGCCGATCCCGAGCCGGCCGAGGAAGGGCGAGTAGTCGAGGGTCGAGATCAACATCTGAAACGGCCCCTCGGCATCGCCCGAGGGAGGCGACACGTGGCTCAGAATGGCCTCGAACAGGGGCGTGAGGTCGGTTCCGGGCTGGTCGATATCGGCCGTGGCCGTGCCGAACCGGCTCGAGGTGTACAGGAAAGGGGCGTCCAGCTGCTCGTGGGTCGCCTCGAGATCGATGAACAGGCCGAGCACCTCGTCGTGCACCCGGAGCGGCTCCGCGTCGGCCCGGTCGATCTTGTTGATCGCCACGATCGGCCGGAGGCCCAGACCCAGCGCCTTCCGGGTCACGAACCGGGTCTGCGGCATCGGGCCTTCGGCGGCGTCGACCAGGATCAGGACCCCGTCGACCATCCGGAGGATCCGCTCCACTTCGCCCCCGAAATCGGCGTGGCCGGGGGTGTCGACGATGTTGATCTTGGTCTCGCCCCAGCGCACCGCCGTGTTCTTGGCCAGAATCGTGATCCCGCGCTCCCGCTCGATGGGATTCGAGTCCATCACCCGCTCGGCGACCTGCTCGTTGACCCGGAAGACCCCGGCCTGGCGAAGCATCTGGTCTACCAGGGTGGTCTTCCCGTGATCGACGTGGGCGATGATGGCGATGTTACGAATCGGCACAGCGTTGGGCCCCCTTAGGCGGGCCATATATAGGCTGCGCGGGACGGGAGGGCAAGAGGAGGGTTGGGTGGGATGGGGAGGGATGGGGGGAGACGGGGAGGGGGGGCCGGGAACTGGGTGGGTGGGGGTGGCGGGTGGGGGGGTGGTGGGGGCGGCGGGGCGTGGGGCGGCCTCCCCGTCTCCCCCATCCCTCTCCGTCCCTCCCCATCCCCCTAATGCCCGTGCCCCGCATGCGCCCCGGCCGGCTCCCGGCGCTCCAGGCAGTCCAGCCCCTCGCAATGGTCGACCGTCTCCAGCTGCAGGGTCGCGTGGTGGATGCCGAGGTGCTCCAGCCGGTGGAGCATCGAGGTGAGGGCGTCGGGATGGCGGGGGAGCTCCGGCACGACCGCGTGGCCGCTCATGGCCACGACGCCGCTGGTGACGGTCCAGACGTGGAGGTCGTGAACGTCCGCCACACCCGAGACGGAGAGCAGGCTCCGCTTGACCTCGTCCAGATCCACGTGGCGGGGCACCGCCTCGAGGAGGATGTTCGCGCTCTCCTTCACCAGCGACCAGGCGCCGCCGAGGATCAGCAGTGACAGGACAACCGAGACGATGGGGTCGGCCAGGGTCCACCCGGTGGTAGCCACGATCACCGCGGCCAGGAGGGCTCCGACCGAGCCGAGCAGGTCGCCGACCACGTGGAGGTAGGCGCCCCGGACGTTGAGACTGCCGTGCCGGAGGCCGTGCAGGAGCCAGAGGCTCATCACGTTGGCCAACAGGCCGATGCCGGCCACCAGGAGGAAGAGCCCCGACTTGATCGGCTCGGGCGACTCGAGGCGGTGGAAGGCCTCGATCGTGACCCCGATCGCGATGCCCACCAGCGCCACCCCGTTGATCAGCGCGGCCAGGATCTCCAACCGGAGGTAGCCGTACGTCTTGGAGGCGCTCGGGGGCCGGCGGGCCAGCCACGCGGTGAAGGCGGACAGGCCCAGTGCCGCCACATCGATCAGCATGTGGCCGGCGTCGGCCAGGAGCGCCAGTGCGCCGCTGGCGAACCCGCCCACCGCCTCGACCAGCATGATGACCGTGGTGACGGCCAAGACGAGCACGAGTCGCCGCGATACGGCCTCTCGCCCGTCGGCACCGGTGCCGCTAACGTTCCCGGGTATGGAGCCTCCCCAATCCGCGTCGATCCTAGGCGGTCTGGCCGCCGTCCTCGCTCTGGTAGCGGCCAATGCCTTCTTCGTGGCCGCCGAGTTCGCCCTGGTCGCCGTCCGGCGCACTCGTCTGGACGAGATGGGCCGGGGCGGTGATCGCAAAGCTATCCTGGCAGCCCGGGCCGTTCAATCGCTCGACCGCTACATCTCCGCGACCCAGCTCGGTATCACGTTGGCATCACTGGGTTTGGGATGGGTCGGCGAACCGGCCCTGGCCCACCTGGTCGAAGGCTGGCTGCGCTTCCTCCCCCCTGATGTTCAGCCGGTGGCGGCCCATTCCATCGCCGTGACGGTGGCCTTCGCGGTCATCACGGTGCTCCACATCGTGGCCGGCGAGCTGGTCCCGAAGTCGGTGGCCCTGCTCTACCCCGAGGACGTGAGCCGCTGGGTGGCGGCTCCCCTGATGGGCTTTGCCTGGGTGATGACCGGCCCGATCCGGGTGCTCAACGGCTCGGCCCGTTCGGTTCTCAAGCTGTTCAGGATCCGGGCACCCACCGAGCGGGAGCGGGTGCACTCGCCGGAGGAGATCCGGCTCCTGGTCGAGCAGAGCCAGGAGAGCGGTCAGCTCGAGTCCCAGGACGCACGCCTGCTCGAGGGGGTGTTCGAGTTCAGCGAGAAGACCGCCCAGGAGGTGATGACTCCGCGGACCGAAATCGTGGCGCTCGAGGCCGGCCTCACGGTGGAGCAGGCGGCCGACATCGTGGCGAGCGCGCACCGTTCCCGCTATCCAGTCCACTTGGACTCCCTGGACGAGATCATCGGAGTGGTCCATGCCAAGGACATTCTCCGGACGCTCCGAAAAGCCCCGAAGACGCCGGTCGGATCGATCGTCCGCCCCCCGCTCCTGGTGCCGGGCACGCGCGAGGTGGAAGACGTGCTCACCGACATGAAGCGGCTCAAAACCCACATGGCCATCGTGCTCGACGAGTACGGGGGCACCGCGGGCCTGGTGACGATGGAAGACCTGCTGGAGGAGATCGTGGGGCCGATCTTCGACGAGCACGACGTGGTGGAGCGGCCCGCGGCGGCCGAGGACGCCACCCTGGTGGACGGGAGCACGCCGGTCACCGACTTCAACGACGCCCACGGGACCGAGCTCGACGATGCGGACTACACGACGCTCGGAGGCTACCTCTTCGGGCAGCTGGGCCGGCTGCCACAGGTGGGCGACCAAGTCAACGCCGGCGGCCTGACCTTCGAGATCGCCGCGATGGACGCCCGCCGGGTCAAGAGCGTCAAGGTGGTCAGCCCGGCCGCGTCCTCGTAGCCAACCGGGCCGCCAGCTCGATCGCTTCCCGCATGCTGCCGGCGTCGGCCACGCCGGTCCCCGCAATGTCGAAGGCCGTCCCGTGATCGGGCGAGGTCCGCGGGAACGGCAGCCCCAGGGTCACGTTCACGCCTTTCCCGAACCCGGCGACCTTGATCGCCGTCATCCCCACGTCGTGATAGGGCGCCAGCACGGCGTCGAACTCGCCTCGCTGGGCCCGGACGAACACGGTGTCGGCGGGAAACGGACCGGCGGCGCCCAGGGTTTCGGCGGCGGGCCCGAGGATCCGGGTCTCCTCGTCGCCGAACAGCCCCTGTTCACCGGCATGCGGGTTGAGGGCGCAGATCGCGATCCGGGGCTCGGCGATGCCGAACCAGTCGCGAAGCCCCGCCACCGTGATTCGCCCGATCCGGACCACCCGCTCCGCGGTGAGCAGGGCCGGGACGTCGCGGAAGGCCACGTGGGTCGTGACCAGCACCACCCGGAGCGATCCGGTGGCGAGCATCATCGCCACCTCGGCGCCGCCGGCCAGGGCGGCCAGCCACTCGGTATGACCGGGAAAGCGAAAGCCGGCGAGGTGGAGCGCATGCTTCTCGACCGGGGCGGTCACCATCGCGTCGACCATCCCGGCCAGGGCGAGTCGAGCGGCCTTCTCGACGGCGTGGCCGGCCAGCTGGCCGGCCCGAATCGCCCGGGGCCGGTCCTCGCGGTGCTCGCCCGAGCCGGCCCGCCAAGCGCCGACCGACACCCGATGGGCGGCCGGGATCGGGGCGATTACGTCGTCGGGACCCACCAGGGTGATGTCGGCATCGAGCGGGGAAGCGAGGGCCTTGGCGACGATCTCGGCTCCGATCCCCCGCGGGTCACCGAGGGAAATCGCCAGCCGGGGGGCCGGGCTCACGCCGGGCGCACGTCCACGTAGGTGGCGTGCTTGAGCGTCTCCAGGTAGCGCCGGCGGGCCAGCTCGTGTGAGAGCTGCGAGCGGATCTGGTCGCGGACGTCCTCGAACCGGACATCGCCGGCCGGAATCCGCGAGTCGACCTTCACGATGGCGTACTTGGTCCGATTGGGATCAGGGGCCTCGAGCCGGAAGAGCGGCGCGATCTCGCCCTCCTTGATGTCGTTGAGGGCGCTCGCGTAGGCCGGCGGCAGCCGGGTCATGGGGATCTGCTGGATCTCCCGCTCCTCGGCCTTGTCGTGATAGAGCCGCTGCAGGCTGTCGAACGACGCCCCCGCCTTGAGCGCCCGGTACACCTGCTCCGCGAGCTGCCGGGCGCTGTCGGCCTGGATCGAGTCGACCGTCGGCATGATCAGGATGTGACGGACCTGCACCTCGGCCGGCTGGGCCCGCTCCACCTGGATCAGGTGATAGCCGTACGCCGTTTCGACCGGGTTCGAGATCTGGCCCACCTTGAGGGAAAAGGCGGCGTTCTCGAACGCCTGATCCCATCCTTGGCCGCGCCGGATCCAGTTGAGCGAGCCACCCTGATCCTTGGTCGCCGGGTCCATCGAGAACCGCTTGGCCGCGGTCGCGAAGTCGGCGCCGTTGCGGAGCTCGGTCAGGATGGAGTCGGCCAACGCCAGCGCCGTGGCCTTGGCGGAATCCGCGGCGTGCGGCGCGACGACGATCTGGCTGAACGAAAGGGCCGCGGGCCGCTGCGGAAAGGCCGCCTTGTTCTGCTCGAAATAGTCCCGGACCTCCTGGTCGGTCGGCGGGATCGGCTTGAGCTTGCCCTGCGCCTCCAACTCGGACCAGAAGCGATCCACCAGGAACTTCCGCCGCTGGCGGTCGGCGTAGTAGCTCCGCCACTCCTCCACGGTCTGAAAGCCGGTGTTCCGGAGGTCCTCCCGGAAGGCCTGATCCGACGAGAACTTGGCCCGCACGTTCCGGAAGAGCTCGTCGACCGACTGGGTGACCTCCTCATCGGCGACTTTGATGAGGGTGTCCTTCTGGGCGGCCTGCACCACCAGTTCTTCGTTGATCAGCCCGTCCAGGATCGACTGGAAGAGCGCCTGGCGGTCGGAGGCTTTGGTGGGCATCGGCTGCCCGCGGAGCGCGGCCAGCGCCTGCTCTTCGACCTGGGTCTCGAGGATGGGCCTGGTGCCCACCACGGCGACGATCCGGTCGATGGTCCCGGCGGTATCGGGGGCCTGGGCCTGGAGCCCCGGGGCGAGGAGCCCCAGGGCGGCCAGCGTCACGAGCGTGATTCCCTTCATCCGCACCTTCGCTTCCCTTCCGGCGACGCTCCTTACTTGGAGGTCGAGCCGCTGTCGCCACCGCCGATGGGCGGCCCACCCGGCGCCGGCTGCATCCCGGGGGCCGGCCGGGCCGTGGCCCCGCCCCGCGCCGCCGCGGCGGCGGAATCGCGGCGGTACTCCGCCGACGCCAGCTCGACCGCGCGGGAGATGCCGGCCTGGTTCACGTGTCCGGCCTCGGTGCCCCGAAGCCAGGCGGCCAGCGAGGGGAGCACCATCTGGAGCGGCGCCCGACCCTCGATCAGCCGGGTGAAGTAGTCCTCCACCTTCTGGTTGGCCAAGGTGGCCTTCTGCGCCTGGCTCAGCTTCGACGAGTCGCTCAGCTCCGGCACGTCGAGGCCGAGATCGCGCTTCAGGGTCGACACCGAGTTGCCATACTTGAGCATGATGAACTGCCACTGCGCGTCCGACAGGTGGAAGTTGGCCGAATCGGCCTGGCGGAGCAGCAGTACGTTGCTGGCGAGGTTCTTCAGGTACTCGGTGAGCAGGCTGTCGTTGGCGTTCCGGATCTGGAGCCGGATGTTGAGCGGGAACATGCCGAGCCACCGGACGAACTCGCCCACGGTCAGGTCGCCGCCCTTGAGCGAGACCAGGGTCCGGGACGACTTCCGCGATCCGTCCGGATCGAAGGCGGCGGACCGCATCGCCGACGCGGCGCCCCCGGCCACCTCCATCCCGGCCTGATTGGTGAGCTGCTTCACGTAGGCCGAATCGTTCTGCTTGGCGGCTTCCTCGCGGAGGTACTTCTCGAACCGCGTCCGGGCTTCGGCCGAGCGTGGGGCGGCGGATGATGTGGTACCCGAACTGGCTCTTGATCACGTCGCTCACCTGGCCCGGCGCGAGCTTCCAGGCGGCGTCCTCGAAGGCCGGGACGAACTGCCCCTTGGGCCCGACCGGGAGATACCCCTGGTCGTTCTTGCTGCCGTCGGCGCTCACCTCGGCCGCCAGCTTTCCGAAGTCCGCCCCGGCCTTGATCTTGGCGAGCGCCTGCTGGATCGTGCGCTGGGCCGCGGCGGTGTCGGCCGCGGTGGTGCCGCCCGGGACGGCGATGATGTGCTGGAAGACCCGGGCCGTGCCGTCGTTGTAGGCGCTGTCGGGGCCGTCGGGTGAGATGGTCGCCAGCCGGGCCAGGGTCGAGTCGTGCCAGAGCTGGACCCGCGCCTGGGAGATGTCCGGCCACATGACCTTCGCCACGGTGGCCGAGTCGGTCTTGATCGCGCCCCTGGCCACCGCGTCGGCGAAGAGCGAGTAGTCGAACCAGAGGTTCGACACGAACTCCGCGGCCTGCATCGTCGGTCCGCCGCCGGAGCGCCGGAGGATCTCGGCCACGCGCTCGGCCTTGAGCTGGTGGTCGCCCACCTCGGCGGCGACGTCCGACCGAGCGGCGAACTTGTCACACGCGGCGAGCGCGACAGCGAGGGAGAGCACTCCGAAAGTCCAGCGACGCATAACGTTCCTCACGAATGATGACTGCCGGGTCCGATGGGTTGCAGGGCCCTCGGCGAACGGACCGGTCGCCGGCGGGCGCGGGTCAGACCCCGCGAGACTGCTCGCCGTCGACCGCCCGGAGGGCCCGCACCAGGGCGGGGACGATCTCCTCGCCGCCGAGGCGGACCAAGCGGAGCGACAACGGGACGGTACGCCGTACATCGGCCGCTAGCTGGACGTTGTCCAGCGCGGCCGTGAGTCGAGCCAGGCGCGGGGCCGTGCCGGCGCGGAAGCTCACCCGCGCCTCGTCGCCCCGCACCAGGATGTGTTGAATCCCAAGGGCTGCCCCGATGACCCGGAGCCGGGTGAGATTGAGCAGGTTCTCGGCCTCCGGCGGCAGGGGCCCGAACCGCTCCCGCAACTCCTGGCGCAGCTCATCAATTTCACCTGGTCGAGCCGCCCGCGCCAGTCGCCGGTAGATGTCCAACTTGATGTCGTCGTCGTCCACGTAGGTATCCGGAAGCTGGGCGGCCCGGTCGAATACCACGTCGGGCGGCGCCGGCGCCTCCACGATCCCGGCCCCGCCTTTGAGCGCCGTGACCGTCTCCTCCAGCCAGCGGAGATAGAGATCGAACCCGACGGCCTGGGCATGCCCGGACTGCTCCCGCCCCAGCAGGTTGCCGGCCCCTCGAATCTCCAGGTCCTTGAGCGCGATCCGGTACCCGGCCCCGAGCTCGGTGTGGTGCTCCAGCACCCGGAGCCGGTCCTCCGCGTCGAGGGCGATCAGGTCGGGCGTGATCAGGTAGCAGTAGGCCCGTCGATGACTCCGGCCCACCCGGCCCCGCAGCTGGTAGAGCTGAGCCAGGCCGAACCGGTGGGCGTCGTTCACCACCATGGTGTTGGCGTTGGGGACGTCCAATCCCGACTCCACGATCATCGTCGAGACCAGGATGTCGACCTCGCCCGGACACGAACCGGCGCATCACCTCGTCGAGGGCGTCGGCCGCCATCTGACCGTGAGCCACCGCCACCCGGGCCCGGGGCGCCAGCGCGCTCACCCGGGCGGCGATCGTCTCGATCGTCTCGATCCGGTTATGGACCACGAACACCTGGCCCCCCCGGTCCAGCTCCCGCGCGAACGCCTCGTCCAGGAGCCCGTCGTCCCACGGCTCCACGAAGGTCAGCACCGGCGAGCGGTCGCGCGGCGCGGTCTCGATCAGGGTGAGATCGCGGAGCCCCGCCAGCGACATGTGGAGGGTCCGGGGAATCGGCGTGGCGGTGAGGGTCAGGACGTGTACCGCCAACCGGAGGGTCTTGAGCCGCTCCTTGTGGCGCACGCCGAACCGGTGCTCCTCGTCGATGATCAGGAGGCCGAGATCCTTGAAGGTCACGTCCTTCGAGAGCAGCCGGTGGGTGCCGATCACGATGTCGACGGCGCCCTCGGTCAGCTCGGCCAGCACCGCCTTCTGCTCCTTGGCGGTGCGAAATCGCGACAGCACCTCGATTCGGACCGGGAAGTCGGCGAACCGCTCCGTGAAGGTCCGTCCATGCTGCTCGGCCAGGATCGTGGTAGGCACCAGCACCGCCACCTGCTTGCCGGCCTGGACCGCCTTGAAGGCGGCCCGGACCGCGATCTCGGTCTTGCCGTACCCGACGTCGCCGACCAGCAGCCGGTCCATGGGGATCGGCCGCTCGAGATCGTGCTTCACGTCCTCCGTGGCCTTCCGCTGATCGGGGGTGTCCTCGTAGAGGAAGCTCGACTCCAGCTCGCGCTGCCACTTGGTGTCGGGCGGGCAGGCGAACCCCGCCGACACCTGCCGCCGGGCGTAGAGGTCGAGCAGCTCGGCCGCCATCTCCTGAATCGCCTCCCGGGTCTTCTCGCGGGCCTTCTTCCAGCTGGTGCCGCCCAGCCGATGGATCCGGGGCGGCGGCTGATCGGTGTCGCCGCCGGCCGAGCGGTACCGCTCGATCTGGTCGAGCCGGTAGAGGGGCACATGGAGCCGGTCGCCCCCCTCGTACTCGATCACCGCGACCTCGAGCACGCCCCCCTCGATCTCGATCGCGGCGATTCCGCGATAGATCCCGATCCCGTGATCGAGGTGCACCACGTAGTCGCCGTTGGAGAGCGCCCCGATGGCCATCGTCGGCGCGGCCTGACGATAGCGGCGCGCCCGCCGGAGCCGCCGCGCCCGCCGGAAGATTTCGTGATCGGTATGGACCCGGAGTGACGGCATGACGAAGCCGCCGTCCAGGGCGCCGACCGCCAGCGTGGCCGAGGACGGTCGGCCCTGCTCCTCGAGGAGCTCGCTCAGCCGCTCGAGCTGGCCTTCGTTGTCGCAGAGAATCAGGGTCGGGAGCCCGCCGTCCAACAGCGCCCGGAGCCGGCGGAGATCGCGGTCCACCCGCTCCGGCGGCAGGAAGCCGGCCTGGAGATCGACCTCCGCCTCCGCGGTCGAGAGTCGCGCCAACCGTTCGGACAGCCCCTGCCACGTTCCGGGATCGACGAACAGGTCGTCGCGCCGGGGCACCTCTTCGCCCAGCCGCCGGGCGATGTCGAGGTGATGCTCGGCCTCCCGCCAGGCGCGCCCCACCTCCTCGGCGTTGGCGGTCGGCGACTCCACCAGCGTCAGGGCGCCCAACGGGATCAGCTCGAGGAGCGAGGTGCGGACGCCGGGACCGCCCGATCCCTCCGGCGGCGGTGTCCGGACCGGCAGCACGGTCACCGCGGGGAGCTCGTCGCCGCTCCGCTGGGTGGTGAGATCGAAGGCCCGGAGCGTCTCGAGCTCGTCGCCCCACCATTCGCAGCGGGCCGGGGCCGGCATCCCGAACCCGTAAAGATCGATGATGCCCCCGCGAACGCTGAACTGGCCGACCTCGGTGACCGTGGCAACCCGCTCGAATCCCATGGTCTCGAGTCGTTCCGCCACCTCGCGGGGCGGGAGGCTGGCGCCCCGGGTCAACTCGAACCGGTGGGCCGCCAGGGCGCCCGGCAGGGTGGTACGCTCCGCCGTGGCACGGGCGGTGGTGACCAGGATCCGGAGCCGGCCACCCAGCAGGGCTTCCAGGGTCTCGGCCCGCTCCCCCGCGATCTCCAGGTGCGGTTCCTCTTCGCCGAGCGCCTCGCGCTGGGGGTAGAGCGCGGTCGGGAGTTCCGTCAGGTGGGAGAGGTCGGCCAGCCACCGCTCGGCGTCGGCCGGGGTCGTGGCGACGATCACCACCGGCCGGGTCGGCTCGAGCTCGGCCAGCCAGGCCGCGAGCACGGCCTGGCTCGAGCCGGCCAGACCGCCCAGGCGGACCGAGGCACCGGGCGCGGGCAGCCGGTCGACCAGCTCCCGGGCGAACCGGGTCCGGGCGAAGGCGTCGAGAACCGGCTGGAGCATCAGGAGGCGCGCCGCCGGCGGCTGGCCATCGCGGCCTCGGCCAGCAGCAAACCGCCGACCAGCCAGAGCAGCGGGCCACGGAGGTCGCTCCGGGCGCCAGCGGCAAACACCAGCCGCGGGGCGTCCGACAGGATCCCGAGCCGGGCCTGGGGCCAGAGCGCCCGGACCTCGCTCGCACTGGCCCGGGTCAGGTCGGTCTCCCGAGAATCGGGGTTCACCGCGATTCCGCCGATCGTGTCGCCGTCGGCCACGAGAAAGTGGACCCCCAGCTCCGTCGGGCGGAATCCGGCGCCGCCTTCCACCGGCCACCGCCGCTCACCCAGGAGCACCTCGGTCACCCGGTCGGGCACCAGGGTCCGCTCGCCCGGGGCGGCGGCCAGGGTGATCACTTCACCTCGGGCGGCCCGGTTGACCAGGGCGTCGACGAAGGGGACGAATTCCGCCGCGAGCGGCAGCCCGGTCCACTCCGGCTCGAGTCGGCTCCCGATCAGCACCACGGTGCCGGCCCGGACCAGCCAGGGCGTGCCGCCGGCGGTGCCCAGCACGTCGGTCGGGGCGCCGCCGGCATAGGTCAGCCGGTAGCGCCGGGTTACCCGCTCCCGGGCCAGCCAGGCGCCGCTGTCGGTGGTGGCGGGGGTCAGGTCGAGGTCGCCGAAGCGCCAGCGCGACCCCCGGGAGGCGAGCGCCCGGTTCAAGGCGCCAACCGCCGCCGGATCGGCGGGTGGCTCCACGATCGAGGCGCCCCGGCCGAGGGTGCCCAGGGTGACGGCGTCGCCGGGCTGGATCCGCCCGTTCTGGGCCAGCACCAGCGCGGCTGTGGCCAGGTAGCGGTCGTCCCGGGCGCCAGGCCACCCGGGCCGGCGGGGCCACCCGGACCAGGGCCAGCCGGCGATCGTCGGCCCGGAGCTCGTCGGCATCGAGCGCGGCTTCCAGCGTCCACCAGCCCGGTTCGGGGGCCGTCACCCGCACGGTGCCCTGGCCGCCAACCGGCACCAGGATCTGCTTGGCCGGCCGCCCCACGAACCCGACCGACACCGGCCGGGGCCCGTCGCCCACGCCGGACACCACCACCCCGACGACGCCGCCGTCCGAGGCCCACGGCTGCGAGCCCGCGCTCACCCTGGCCAGCCCGGCGTTGGCAACCGGATCGCCCTCGGGACGGAGGACCGCCAAAGCGGCGGGCGCCCGCCCCTGCCCCAGCGCGCTCCGCTGGAGATCGGTGACGACCAGCGCTTCGCCGGGCCGGTCGGCGCCGTCCAGCACCCGGCGGGCCGAGGCCACCGCCTGCCCGAGGTCGAGGCGGACCGGCATCGGGGCGAGCCCGGCCACCAGCCGGGCCAGCTCCCCGGGCGAGCCGGCACGGACGATGCCGTCGGCGGTCACCAACCAGACCCGATCGTCGGGCGTGGCCCGCGCCAGCGCCGCTCGAGCGGCGGTCCTGAGGCCATCGAGCACCGGCACGCCCGCCCGGACCGCGCCGCTCGAGAGCGAGTTGTCCACCACCACCACCAGGGCGCTCGGCCCGTGGCTCCCAACCGACGCGGCCGGCCAGCTCGGCCCGGCGGCGGCCAGGACGATCGCCAGGATCAGGAGAGTTCGGAGGAGCAGGAGCAGGAGGTGCTGGAGCTGGAGCCGGCGTTGGTGCTGGCGGGTGGCCTGGGCCAGGTACCGGGTAGCCGGGAACACCACCGTCGGCGGCTCCCGACGGGCCAGCAGATGGAGGATGAGCGGCACGGCCGCGAACACGAGGCCCGCCAGGGCCCAGGGGGCCGCAAAGCTCATCAGGCGACGTGGGTCGAGCGGACCAACGCCTGACGGAGCGCCACGCCGAACGGGGTGTCGGTCGTGATCCGCTCGTAGGCGATACCGTGGCGCCGGCAGGCGAGCCGCCAGTCGAGCACCACGCCCTCGACCGTCCGGGTGTAGACCCCGGCCCAGTCGGCCGGCCTGAGGGTCACGGCTTCACCGGTCTCGGGGTCTTCGAACCGAGCCTCGGCCGGACCCGACAGGGCGATCTCTGCGGGGTCCATCACGTGGAGCACCAGCACCTGGTGCCCGCGATGCCGGAGAAACCGGAGCGCCTTGAGGGCAAGCTCCCGGTCGAGCAGCAGGTCGGACACGAAAACCACCAGACCGCGGCGGCGGAGCTGATCCATCACCCGCCGGAGGGCCGGCTCCGCGGCGGTGGCCTTGCCGGCCTCGGTGTCGTGCAGCACCGCCAGCAGGTGCCGCCAGTGTCCCAGCCGGGCCCGCGGCGGGGTGACCGAGCGGACCGAGTCGTCGAAGGTGATGAGCCCGGTGGCGTCGCGCTGTCGGAGGAGCACCAGCGACATTGCCGCGACCAGCCGCTTGACGTACTCGAGCTTGCTCAGCCGGCGGCTGGGGTCGCCCGACCAGGCCATCGAGCGACTGACGTCGACGACGATCATGGCGCGGAGATTGGTCTCTTCCTCGAATTGCTTCACGAAGAGCCGGTCGTTCCGGGCCAGGACCTTCCAATCGACGTAGCGGAGCTCGTCGCCGGGCTGATACATCCGATGCTCGGCGAATTCGACGGAGAAGCCGCGGCGGGGCGAGCGGTGAAGACCGGTGAGGAAGCCTTCGACGATCCCCTCGGTGAGCACCTCGACGCCCCCGAGCCGGGCCACTTCCATCGGATCGAGCAGGTCGAGACGGTGGGCCGCCATAGGGGGCGCAACGTACGGCACTGCCCTGGGGGAGTCAACGTGACTGTACCACTGTCCTCTTCCGAGGACGGACTGGGCCCCCAAGCAAATCGAGCCACGAGACGCTACCGTCCAGTGTGACAAGGACTTGCCTGTCGAGCCCGGGGCGGCACAGCCTCTGCTATACCCTCCCGGTACGGAGGTTGGACGATGATGGTACCACGGCTCACATTGGCCTTGATGGTCGCGATTTCGGCCGGCGCCGTACCGCCGGCCGGGCCGAGCGATCACGAGGCGCCAGCGGTGAGCCACCGACAGGATCCCAAGAAGCCACCCAAGCCGCCGAAGAGGCCAGCCGACCCCAAGCCGACCGGTGACCCGATTCTCAAGCGGCGGAAGCCCCCTCCCAAGCCGCCCCACCGCCCGCCCCAGGGGCGGGATCTGGTTCTCGAGGTCGCCGACGGCACCTAGCCCCGCCGGGGCGGAGGCGACTGGCGGGGCTCGTTGCCTCCCGGCGACGAGCCCCTTACGCTTGGGGCCCATGGCCCATACGCACGACTCGCTGGCCGACTTCCAGGCGTTCCGTTCGGAGATGAACGAGACCATCCTGGGCGCCGGCAACCTCACCATCAATCGGTTTTTCAATCTCGACACCCGCGCCTACGAAGCCGGCGCGCTCGACGTCCGCAGCAAGGAGCTGCTCGGCCTGGTGGCGTCGCTGGTGCTCCGCTGCGACGACTGCATCACCTACCATGTGGTACGGTCCGTCGAGGAGGGCGCCAGCGACGCCGAGATCCAGGAGACCTTCGCCATCGGGCTGGTGGTCGGCGGCTCGATCGTGATCCCCCATCTCCGCCGGGCCTTCGCCCGACTTCAGGAGGCACGCCGGGCCCAGCCCCCAGCCTAGCCGGGGCGGTCAGTCGGCGCTGGGCGCCCCGGCAGGCCGCGGCACGCCCCTCGGCTGGCCCCGGCGACTCTGACTCAGCAGCACCCCGGTGATCACCAGCGCGGCCCCCCCGGCCTGCGCCGCCGTCGGCTGCTCGCCGAGCACCACCCACGCCACCAGGGCCGCCACCACCGGGATCACGGCGTTGTAGACGGCGGTCCGGCTACTCCCCACCACCCGAACGGACACGCTCCAGAGGGTATAGGCCACGACGATGGCGAGGAGCCCCGAGTAGAACACGCCGAACCAGGTGCCGGCGTCGAGCGATCCCCAGCTCACTTCGCGGAACTGGGGCAGGGCCAGGAGGACGAGCCCCGGCGTCCCGGCGACCGTGGTCACGGCCGTGACCCGGAGCGAGCTCATCCCGCTCCCGACCCTCCTGAGCCCGACGGTGTAGACCGACCAGCAGAGGCAGGCAAGGAGCATCAGCAGGTCGCCGATCAGGCTGCCGCCGGCCGTGGCCGTGCCGCTCCTGGTCCCGATCACCACGACGACGCCGACCAGCGCCAGGGCCATCCCGGCCCAGAGCCGGCCACTCAGCCGCTCGACCCCGAAAACGGTCGCGATCACGGCGACCATGACCGGCATCGCCGCCAGAATCAGCGCACTCTTGGTCGCGGTGGTCTCGTCGAGGCCGATCATGAAACCGGCCTGGTAGAAGGTATTGCCGATCAGGCCGAGGAGAATCAGCCCCCGGATGCTGCCGGTCCGGGTCCGAAGAAGGGGCCCCTCCCGCAGCCGGACCAGCACCAGAAACACCACGCTCGCCAGGATGAACCGGAGCGCCGCGAAGACCAGGGGCGGTATGGACTCCAGAGCGTACTTGATGGCGCTGAAGTTGGCACCCCAGATGAGGCACACGAGCAGCATGCCCGCGTCATAACGGGACAGGCCGGAACGGGGGGCGGGCATCGCCGTAATCTATTGGGGGGCGCCAGTCTCGCCCGACTATATTCGTGCCATGGCGCAGTCACGAATCCGGAATTTCTGCATCGTCGCCCACATCGACCACGGCAAATCCACGCTGGCCGATCGCCTGATCGAGGCGACCGGTACGCTGGAGAAGCGGCGGATGCGGGAACAGGTCCTCGACACCATGGACCTGGAGCGGGAGCGGGGGATCACGATCAAGCTCAACGCCGTCCGGATGTCCTACAAGGCCCGGGACGGCGAGACCTACGAGCTCAACCTGATCGACACCCCGGGCCACGTCGACTTCACCTACGAGGTGTCGCGGTCGCTGGCGGCGTGTGAGGGGGCCATCCTGGTGGTCGACGCCTCGCAGGGGCCCCAGGCGCAGACCCTCAGCAACCTGTTCCTGGCGCTCGAGGCCAACCTCGAGATCATCCCGGTGCTCAACAAGATCGACCTCCCGGGCGCCGAGCCGGACAAGCGGGCCGAGGAGCTCCGCGACCTGCTCGGGGTGCGGAAGGACGAGATCCTGGCCGTCTCGGCCAAGGAAGGCACCGGGGTGCCGGACCTGCTGGAGGCGATCGTGAGCCGGGTCCCGGCACCCCGGGGCAACCCCGACGCCCCGCTCCGCGGACTGGTGTTCGACTCGTACTACGATCGCTACCGGGGCGCGATCCCCAGCATCCGGGTGGTGGACGGCGCCATCCGTCAGGGGATGAACATCCGGTTCGGCGCCCGCCCGCAGGACCGCTACGAGGTGGACGAGGTGGGGTACCTGGCGCTCGGCCAGCGCCGCTGCGAGGAGCTCCTGGCCGGGGAGGTCGGGTACCTGGTGGCCAGCATCCGGGAGGTCCGCGACGCCCGGGTGGGTGACACCGTGCTGGACGCCGACCACCCGGTCGCCGAGCTCCTGCCCGGCTACCGCGAGGTGAAGTCGATGGTGTTCGCGGGCGTGTACCCGACCACCACCGACCAGTACGAGTCGCTCCGCGACGCCCTGGAACGGCTCCAGCTCAACGACGCCAGCCTCAAGTACGAGCCGGAATCGTCCACCGCCCTGGGCTTCGGCTTTCGCTGCGGGTTCCTGGGGCTGCTCCACATGGAGATCGTCCAGGAACGCCTCGAGCGGGAGTTCGACCTCGACCTGATCACCACCGTGCCGACGGTCGAGTATCACGTCTTCCTGACCAGCGGCGAGTCGGCCCTGGTGGAGAACCCGTCCACCCTGCCCGACCCCGCCACCATCCAGCGGATCGAGGAGCCGTTCGTGAAGGCCCGGATCCTGGCCCCGGCCGACTACATCGGCGGGATCATGAAGCTGGGTCAGGACCGGCGGGGGGTGTATCTCGGGATGCACTACGTCGACCCCGCCCGGGTCGAGTTCCAGTGGGAGTTCCCCCTGGGCGAGATCGTGCTCGACTTCTACGATCGGCTCAAGTCGCTCTCCCGGGGCTACGCCTCGCTCGACTACGAGATGGCCGGCTACCGGCCGTCGGAGCTGGTCAAGCTCGACATGCTGATCAACACCGAGCAGATCGACGCCTTCAGCGTGATCATCCATCGCGACAAGGCGTACGAGTGGGGCCGCAAGGTGGCCGAGAAGCTCAAGGAGCTGATCCCGCGCCAGCTCTTCCAGGTGATCGTCCAGGCGGCGATCGGCAACAAGATCATCGCCCGGGAGACCATCTCCGCCCTCCGGAAGGACGTGCTGGCCAAGTGCTACGGCGGCGACGTAACCCGGAAACGGAAGCTCTTGGAGAAGCAGAAGGAAGGCAAGAAACGGATGAAGCAGGTCGGCGCCGTGGAGATTCCGCAGGAGGCGTTTCTGGCCGTGCTCCAGGTGGGAGACTGAGCGAGTCCGCGGTGCCGAGCGACACGCTGGTGATCCAGACCGCGTTCCTTGGCGACGTGGTGCTCTCCACCGGACTCCTGACGGCGCTGGCCCGGCGGCACGGGCCGGTGGACGTCCTGGTCCGGCCGGCCGCGGTACCGCTGGTCGAGACCCATCCCGCGGTCGCCGCGGCCTTCGGGTTCGACAAGCGGGGGCGGGATCGGGGCCTGGGCGGGCTCCAGCGCATGGCCCGCCGACTCCGTCGGCGGGGCTACCGGCGGGCCTACCTGCCGCACCGCTCGCTCCGGACCGCTTTGCTGGCGCGGCTGGCCGGGATCCCCGAGCGGATCGGCTTCCGGGACGGCACCGGAGCCTGGCTCCAGACCCGGCGGATCGCCCGCCCGGCCGGCGCCCACGAGGCCGAGCGGTTGCTGGCGCTCGCGGAGCCGGCGCCCGGCACCGTCGCGGAGGTGAGCCTCGGGCTCACCGACGACGATCGGGCCGAGGCCTACGCCTGGCTGGCCGACCGGGGCGTCGGCGACGGGTTCGTGGCGCTGGCGCCGGGCTCGGTGTGGGCCACCAAGCGCTGGCCGGCGTTTCCCGATCTGGTGAAGCTGGTGGGCGGGCGGATCGTGGTGGTGGGCGGACCCGAGGACGCGCCGCTGGCGGCTAGGCTGGTGGACGCGGCGCCGGACCGGGTGGCGAGCGCGGTGGGACAGGCCTCGCTCCGAGTCTCGGCGGCCCTGATCGAGCGGGCCGCCGTGCTGGTCACCAACGACTCCGCCCCGCTCCACCTGGCGAGCGCCGTCGGAACGCCGGTGGTGGTGATCTTCGGACCCACGGCCCCCCGGCTGGGCTTCGGCCCCCGCGGTCCGGCGGCCGCCGTGGTGGAACGGACCGACCTGGGCTGCCGGCCCTGCTCGGCCCACGGACCGGCCCGCTGCCCCCTGGGGCATCACCGCTGCATGCGCGAAATTCCGGCGACGGCCGTCCACGAGGCGATCACCGCGCTGATACGTTAGGCGGGGACCATGCGCTACGTGCTGGGGATCGACATCGGAGGCACCAACCTGGTGGTCGGGGCCGTGGCCGAGGACGGCTCCCGGGTGGAGGGCCTCCACACCGAACCCACCGGGGCCGCCCACGGGGCCGACGCGGTGGTGGACCGGATCGTGACGATGGCCCAGGCCAGCATCGCCGCCACCCGCCGGGTCGACCCGGCCGCCAAGATCGCCGGGGCCGGGATCGGCTCGCCGGGACCGCTCGACACCCGGAGCGGGGTGGTGATCCTGACGCCGAATCTGGGCTGGTCCAACATGCCCCTTCGGGACCGGATCTCGACCCGGCTCGCCCTGCCCGCCAGCCTCGACAACGACGCCAACTGCGCCTTGATGGGTGAATGGTGGCTCGGTGCCGCGCGGGGCGCCCGTCACGCCGTGGCGTTCACCCTCGGCACTGGGGTCGGCGGTGGGCTGATCATCGACGGCAAGCTCTACCACGGCGCCTCCGACGTGGCCGGCGAGATCGGCCACATCACCATCGACACCAACGGGCGGCGGTGCAGCTGCGGCAACGACGGCTGCCTCGAGGCCTACGCCTCGGGCCCGGCCATCGCTCGACGGGCGGTCGAGGCGATCGAGGCCGGGGCCGAGACCGTCCTCGCCCTGATCGCCGGCAACGACCCGTCCCGGATCACGGCCCAGACGGTCTACGAGGCCGCGGCCGACGGCGATCCCCTGGCGCTCGAGGTGGTGCAGGACACGGCCCGGTATCTCGGCACCGGCGTCGCCAACCTGATCAACATCCTGAATCCGGAGGTCGTGGTGATCTGCGGGGGCGTCACCCGAGCCGGCGACCGACTCTTCGGGCCGCTCCGCCGGGAGGTGGCCCGCCGGGCCTTCAAGCCCGCGGTCCAGGCCTGCCGGATCGTGCCGGGCGAGCTCCCGGGCACGGCCGGCGTGGTGGGAGCGGCGCGGATCTTCCTCGAGGCGCATGCCTAGGGTCGGCGTGATCGGGTCCCTGGTCTGGGACGAGATCCACGGACGTGACCCGGCCGCGCCGCCGGTCGAGGAGTGGGGCGGCATCGCCTACGCCCTGGCCGGTCTCGACGCGGCGCTGCCCTCCGACTGGGAGCTGGTCCCGGTCATCAAGGTGGGACGCGACCTGGCCGAGCCGGCCGACCGCTTTCTCCGAACCCTGACCCGGGCCGCCCCGACCGCCCGCTTCACCATCGTGCCGACCCCCAACAACCGGGTGGTGCTCCGCTATCAATCGAGCGAGCGGCGCTGCGAGCGGATGTCGGGCGGGGTGCCGCCCTGGAGCTGGGAGGAGTTGGGACCGATGGTGGGCGACCTCGACGCCCTCTACCTGAACTTCATCTCCGGCTTCGAGCTCGGGCTCGGGACCGCGGTGGCGCTGCGCCAGGGGTTCGGGGGCTGGATCTACGCCGATCTCCACAGCCTCCTCCTCGGGATGGGCGGCGACGGGCTCCGGAGCCTCCAGCCGCTCCCCGATGCCCCGAGCTGGTTCGCGTGCTTCGACCTGATTCAGGTCAACGAGGACGAGATGCGCGAGCTCTCGGTCGATCCGCTCGGCCTCGCCACCGGGATGCTGGACCGGGGCGTGTCGGCCCTGCTGGTGACCCTGGGACCGCAGGGCGCGGTCTACCTGGCGGCGCCCGGGTTCGCCCGGCTCGGGGACGGACGCGCCGACGGGCGGGCGGCGGGACGGACTGGATTGGCGGTTCGGACCGCCCGGCTCGCGGCCCCCGCGGTCGACGCCATCGACCCGACCGGGTGCGGCGACGTGTTCGGCGCGACGGCGTTCGCGCACCTCCTCGGCGGGGCGACGATCGAGGTCGCGGTCAAGCGGGCGTCGCAGGCCGCCGCCCGGAATGCCACCTTCCGCGGGGCCTCGGGCCTCGCGTCCCATCTTCGCGGATCGCTGGTGACGCCATGATGCACGTCGTGCCCGTGCCGACTTCGCTCGACGATCGCTCCCTCGACCAGCTGGCGATGGGCTTCGGTGACTGGCCGCCGGCGGAGCGGCTCCTCCTCGATGCCCGGGGCACGCAGTGGGCCTCGCCGTATGGGCTCACCGCCCTCCTCACGGTGGGCCAGGCCATCGCCGAGCTCGGCCTGCCCAAGCCCCGGTTCACCGTGCCCGAGCACGACGACACTCGGTCGTACTGGAGCCGAGCCGGCTTCTTCGGCCATGCGGTGGAGTATTTCGACCTGGTTGGCAAGATTCCTAGACGAGCCGAGGATGCCCCGTCGGATGTCTTGCTTCCGGTCACCGCCGTCAAAGCGGCGGAAGACGTTCACCAGGTCGTGGGACGGGTCCAGGAAAGCGCGGTGCGGATCCTTACCTCGGAGCTCAAGCTGGAGGCGAAGGCCACGATGGGCTTCGCGATGGCGCTCTCGGAGGCATGTCAGAATATTGTGGAGCATGCCGGCACGGGCGGATGGGTCGCGGTCCAGACCTATCTCTGGCGTCGGCGATTAGGGCGAAAAGTGGTCGTGATCGCGGTGAGCGACGCCGGCATCGGCTTTCGCCGCTCGCTCGAGAGCACCGAGGCCCGGAAGGTCGGCGAGCGTTGGGGCGACGGCGCCGCGCTCGAATCGGCCCTATTACACGGCGTGAGCCGGTTCCGCGACCCAGGACGGGGACAGGGCCTGGCGGGCATCAAGCGCTACCTGCTCCGCTGGCACGGCAAGATCTCGATCCGGAGCGGCACGGCCCGACTGGCTGTCGTGCCCGATTGGGACGACGACGTCCCCCTGGCCGAGCAGCTGCCGTTCTTCCCGGGCTCACAGCTCGCCCTCACCATTCCCGCTCAGGAGGCGCACGGCCGATGATGGAGCGAATCGAGCTGGCCCGGCTACTCCGCGAGACCGTGACCACTCCCTATTCCGATCTGGTGACCCGGTCGACCGGCGCGGCGGTCCGGGGCCGAATCGAGGCCCGGATCGCGGCCAGCCCCCATCCTACCGCGCAGCTCGATTTCGACGCCATCGGCCTGCTCGATTTCAGCTGCGCCGACGAAGTGGTCGCCAAGCTGATCCTGAACGGGGAGCGCGACCGCCCCCGCTTCGTGGTGCTGGTGAACGTGGGCGAGTCGCACCTCGAGGCGATCGAGCACGTGCTCGAGACGCACCACCTGACCGTGATCGCGTCCGCCGGGCCCGAGGCGCCGCCCTGCATGGTCGGCTGGCGGACCCCCGACCTGGTGGCCGCGTTCGAGGCGGCGAACCGGATCGGCCCCGGTGACGCCGGCCGGCTGGCCGACGAGTTGGGCTGGACCATCGAGCGGGCCGCCGACGCGCTCCAGTCGCTCGCCCTCCGCGGGCTGGTGCAGGCCGCGTCGGGAACCTTCCGTCCGTTACCCACCGCATGAGCGGCCGCCAGCTGGGACGATCGACCGTGTCCGTGCACGGACACCTCCAGCGGCACCATCCCGACGAGCCGGTGGTGGCCCCGTTGATCCGGTCCACCACGTACGTCAACGCGGTGGGCTCCGACCTGGAAGTGATGTACGCCCGGTACGGCAACACCCCCAACCAACTGAGCGTGGCCCGGAAGTACGCCCTCCTCGAGGGCGCCGAGGGCGCCGTGCTCCTGGGGAGCGGGATGGCGGCGACGGCGCTGGCCCATCTGGCGGTGCTCCGTCCGGGCGACCGCCTGATCACCAGTTCCTGGATCTACGGCGGCACCCGGAAGCTCTTCGACGAGGAGTTCGGCCGGCTGGGGATCACGGTGGGCTACGTGGACCCCAATCATCCCCGCGAATGGCGCCGGGGCGTCACCGCAAACACCCGGGCCATCTTCTTCGAGTCGCCCACCAATCCCACGATGCGGGTGATCGATCCGGTGCCGGTGGCTCAGATCGCCAAGGAGTACGGGCTGGCCCTGCTGGTGGACTCCACCTTCGCAAGCCCGATCAACTTCCGACCGATCGAGCACGGCGCCGACGTGGTCATCACCAGCGGGACCAAGTACCTCAACGGGCACAGCGACGTGACGGCCGGCGCGGTGGCCGGCACCCAATCGCTGATCGACGAGGTGGTCCGCCTGATGCGCTCCTGGGGCTCCGCGATCGATCCCGAGGCGGCCTGGCTCCTGGACCGGGGCCTGAAGACCCTCGCCATCCGAATGGAGCGGCAGAACGCCAACGGCCTCGCGGTGGCCGGGTGGGCGGCGGAGCACGAACGGGTCGCCGCCGTGCACTACCCTGGCCTGCCCGGGCATCCCGATCACGAGATCGCCGCCCGGGTGCTGGACGGATTCGGCGGCATGGTCGGCCTGGTGATCGAGGGCGGCACCAGCGCCGCGGAGCGCTTCCTCCGGCGGCTCCGGATCTTCACCCACGCGCCCAGCCTGGCCGGGGTGGAGAGCCTGGTCTCCGAGCCCCGGCTCACCTCCCACGCCGGACTCGACGCCGACGGCCGGCGGGCGATGGGAATCGACGACGGCTTCGTCCGACTGAGTTGCGGCGTCGAGGACCCGGCCGATCTGATCGACGACCTGGCCCAGGCGCTGGCGGGGCCATGATCAAGTTCACGGGCGTCTCCAAGCTCTTTCCCAACGGCGTGGTCGGGCTCCGGAACGTCTCGTTCCACATCCCGAAGGGCGAGTTCGTCTTCCTGACCGGCCACTCGGGGGCGGGGAAGTCCACCGTGCTGGCGATGCTCTATGCCGAGCAGAAGCCGACCTCCGGCGAGGTTCGGGTCTCGGGCTACCACGTCAGCAAGCTGGGCCCCAAGGACATTCCCCGGCTCCGGCGCCGGCTCGGGGTGGTCTTCCAGGATTTTCGGCTGCTCGAGTATCACACAGTGGAAGAGAACGTCGCCTTCGCGCTCGAGGTGACCGGGGCCCGCCGGGAGACGATCCCGAATCGGGTGATGCGGGCCCTGACCCAGGTGGGGCTCGCCTCCAAGGCCCGGTCGCACCCGAAGGAGCTCTCGGGCGGCGAGCAGCAGCGGGTCGCCATCGCCCGAGCGCTGGTGAACGACCCTCACATCCTGATCGCGGACGAGCCCACCGGGAACCTCGACGAGCGCGCCACCCGGGGCATCTTCCAGCTGCTGCGCGAGATCAACGGAGGCGGAACGGTGGTGGTCATGGCGACTCACGACATGGAGCTGGTCCGCGACACGGGCTATCGGGTGGTCGAGCTCAAGGGCGGCGAGATCGTCTACGACTCGAGCGTCGACGTCGGGGGAGGCTTCGCGTGAGACGGAGGAGCCCCCTCCGCGAGGCGCTGCTCACCTTCAAGCGGACCCCGCTCCTCTCGGGGCTCTCGGTCGCGTCGATCGCCTTTTCGCTCTTCACGATCGGCCTCTTCGGGCTGGTGGCGATCAACTTCCGGGAAGCGCTCCACACCCTGGCCGAGCGGGTCGAGGTGGTGGCCTTCGTGCTCCGGGGAACGCCGACCGAGACCATCAGCACCGCCTCCACGGACATCGCGGCCTTCCCCGAGGTCCTCGACATCAAGTACGTCAACGCGGACCAGGCCCTGGCCCGGGCCCGTCAGGAGCTGGTGGAGTTCCAGGACGCCTTCCGGGACCTCGAGATCAATCCCCTGCCGGCCTCGTTCGAGATCCGGCTCAAGCCCGGCTTTCGCGACGCCGAGCACGCTCGGCAGGTGGCGGAGCGGCTCCGCGGCTTTCCCTTCATCGAGGACGTCCGCTACGGTCGCGACTGGGTGGAGCGCCTGGACCGGCTCCGGAACATGGCCGGGGTGGTCGGGCTGGTGATCGGCCTGGCATTCGCGGCGGTGGCGGTGGTGATCATCGGGGTGACGATCCGGATCACGGTGCTCCAGCGGGCCACGGAGATCGCGATCATGCGGCTGGTCGGAGCCACCAACTCCTACATCCGGGGGCCGTTCCTGATCGAAGGCGCGGTCAAGGGCGTACTCGGTGGCGGGCTCGCCATCCTGATGTGCTGGATCACCTTCGTGATCTTTCGGAAGAGTGCGGCCACGGCCGGGTCTCCCCTGGTGTTCTTCTCCACCGGCGAGCTGATCATGGCGCTCGTCTTCGGCACGGTCATCGGGCTGGGCGGGAGCGTGCTCAGCGTGGGCCGACATCTCCGGAACGTCTGAGCCCCGGGCAATGGCGGCGCCGACGGCTCGCGACCGCGCCAGCGGAACGCTCCCGGCCGGACCCCGGACGGGAGCGGGTCGGAGGCGGCGCTGGCGTCCGGCCGCGCTGGCCGCGATCCTGGCCGGCCTTGCGCTCGCGACCGTGGCCCCCCGCCTGACCGCCCAGCAGGACCTCGACAAGAGCCGGCAGCGGCTGGAGCAGATCCGGGCCGAGCGCGAGCGGCTCCGCCAGGAGCAGGAGCGCCTCCAGAGCCAGGTACGCGATGCCGGCCGGGAGCTCGACAACCTGGAACGGCAGCGCGAAACGACCAACCGGATCGTCAACGAGCTGGAGCGGCAGATCGGCGGCCTCGGCACCCAGCTCGACGACGCCAGCACCCAGCTGGCGCTGGCCGAGGACAACCTGGCCGAGCGACGGGCGGTCCTGGAACGGCGACTGGTGGAGATCTACAAGCGGGGTCCGCTCTACACCTTCAAGGTCCTGCTCTCGGCCGAATCGTTCGGCGACCTGCTCTCCCGCTACAAGTACCTCTTCCTGACCAGCCGGCAGGACCGGGCGGTGGTGATCGACGTGGAACGCCTCCGGAACCGGATCCAAAACCAGCGCGGGGAGCTGGTCCGGGTGCAGGATCAGCTCGACCGCCGGCGGCACGAGCGGGAAACCGAGCTGGCGAGCTACAAAGAGCTGGCCCAGGAACGGTCCCAGAAGATCCGCCAGCTCAGGCGGACCAGCGCCAGCACCGCCCGGCGCCTGAGCGATCTGGCCAAGGACGAAGAGAACCTGATCGACGTGCTCGCCTCGCTGGAGCGGGCCCGAAAGAGCGCCCCCGCCGCCAGCAACAGCCGGAGCGCCGCAGAGCGCGGGCTCTCCACCCGCGACATCGGCCGGCTCGACTGGCCGGTGGAGGGGCGGATCATCCACACCTTCGGTCCCGACACCCTGGCCAGCGGCGGCAAGATCACCCGCCACGGGATCAGCATCGCGGCCTCGGCCGGCAGCCAGGTGACCGCGGTGGCGGACGGCAACGTGGTCCTGGTCCAGCGACTCGGGACCTATGGGCTCTCGGTGATTCTCGAGCACTCGACGGGATACTACTCGCTCTACATGCAGCTCAGCACGGCCAGCGTGCAGGTGGGCGCCTCGGTCGCCAAAGGCCAGACGATCGGCACCGTCGGCGGCAGCAACACGCCCGACGGGCCCCACCTCTACTTCGAGATCCGGGGCGAGAACCAGATCGCCCTCGACCCCACCGACTGGCTCCGCCGCCGGAACTAGAGCGTCAAGCCGCGTCCTCCGCGCCGGAAGGGCGACTCCCGACGGCCGCCGTGAGCGACGCTTCGGCCGCGGCCAGCAGATCGTTGGGCTGGAAGGCTCCCTCCATCGGGTAGCTGGCGAAGCCGGCTTCGACTTCGAGCGGTGCCGTCCCGAGGTCCGGGAAGGTGTGCCGGGCAATGGCCCGCCGGAGCCGAGTCAGGGTCTCCCGCCCACCTCGCTCGTCGGTCTCGGGCAGGATCAGGGCAAACACGTCGCCACCGTAGCGGGCCACGAAGTCCGGCGACCGGAGCTCGCGCTGGAAGAGCCCGCCCAGCTCGGTCAGAACCCGGTCGCCCGCCTCCACCCCGCTCCGCTGGTTCAGGAACCGGAGCCCCTTCACGTCGACGATCGCCACCGTGAAGCGACGGGCGTAGCGTTCCGAACGCTGCATCTCCTCGCGGAGCCGCCGCTCCAGGGCGTCGAGCCCGCCGCACCCGGTGAGCGGATCGATCACCCCGGCGCTGGCCTGCCGCCGATAGAGCGTGGCCCGCCGCTCCTCGTGCTCCAGAAGCCGGGTGGTCGCCGCGACCAGGGTCTCCGTGAAGGCGACGTCGTCCACCGACAGCACCGCGTCGGTGATCCGGGTCCGGAGCACGAGGAAACCCACGTTCCGTCCCTGAAAGCCCATCGGCACGGCAACCGCGCTCGAGGGCAGAAACCCCGCCAGGGAGTCCCGCCCCGATCCCACCAGGCGCTCGAAGAGCGGGTGATCGGTGACGCTCGGGATGTAGGCCGTCCGCCCGACGGCCGCCGCATGGCGCACCTCGGGATACTCGCTCAAGGGCACTTCGGTCGCCCGGACGTCCGGCTGCTCGGCCACCGCGACCGCACGCCCGCGCTCCGGGTCGAGCGGCAAGAGACAGGCGCAATGACCCACCCCGAGCGATTCCGCGACCCCGCGCACCAGGATCTGGATCATCTCTTCGGGGCGGGCCGCGAGCGCGATGTTCTTGAAGACGGCAAAGAGCTGCGCCTGCGAGTTGGACGACGAGGTCGCCCGAAAGCCGTCACGGGTGCCACGGAGCCGGGCGACCACCCGGGCCGACAGTTCCGGCAGATGGATCGGCGCCACCATCGCGTCGCGGGCGCCCAGGGAGAGCGCCCGCGCGGCCGCGGCCGCCTGCCCCTGGGGAAGCAGCACGATCGTCGGGACGCTCCGCCACGCCTCGTGCGTAATCGGCATCAGCAACGTGTCCCAGTCGCCCTGGGCCTCAGCGATCGAGAGGATCGTAAGGTCGGGCGACCCGCTGTCTCCCGGCGCGGGAGGCAGCTGCTCCGCTTCGGCCAACGAGAACCCGGCCCGGATCAGCGCCCGTTCCAGGCCGTCCGGCCTCGCGTTGGGATCACCCAGCAATAGTACCCGACTATGCACGTGCCAACCCGTTCCTCCAGGCACCCGGCCTGATGACCACGCGTTCGAACCGCTCCGGCGTGAGCCGTGATCTCGGCCGAAGTGACGGCCCGGTTTCGCAAGGCATTGCGAGACCATGAGATACGGTATGCCGTCGCGCACGATTCGTACCTCATCGACCCGGCCCCACCCGACCAGCACCTAACTCGAAGATCGATAACGGCTTTGACGGCCAAACTCCGGCCCGCCTCGGCCCTCGGATGGGACGGCGTGCTGTCGCACCGGGGCAACTACATCGACGGCCGGACCCGGAGGCTCACCCGCAAGGCCGCGCGGCCGGAACCAGGGCGAGACGGGGAGCCCTCCCCGTCCCTTCCCCTGACCGCCTCGCCCCCCGATCTTTCGCATCCTGTCGACCATGGGGCGTGTTCCATGTTGCAACGTCCACTGTGCCACCGGCGCCCGCACCACCGCGCCACGACCGAGACGATATGAGCAAAACCACGACGGACCCACGCCCCGCTTTTTCCCTCGCCGCACACGGCGTCAATTCCAAGACGATCTGGCCCCACCTCGGCAGCGCCGAGTTGTACGAGCACGCGGTTCGTCGGGCGGAGGGGACGCTGACCGATCACGGCGCGCTCGCCGTCGTCACCACGCCGCACACCGGCCGGTCGCCCAAGGACAAGTTCATCGTCGACGAGCCGTCGTCCACCGAGCACATCTGGTGGGACAAGAACGCCAGGCTGGCGCCCGAGGGGTTCGATCGGCTCCTGGCTGACGTGCAGCAGCACCTGTCGGGCTCGCCCGAGCTGTTCGTGCAGGATCTCTTCGGCGGCGCGGACGCCGGGTACCGGCTCCCGGTTCGATTCATCACCCCCAACGCCTGGCAGGCGATGTTCGTGCGGAACATGTTCATCCGCCCGGGCATCGAGGATCTCGCCGGCTTCGACCCCAGCTTCGTCGTCTATCACGCGCCCGAGTTCCAGGCCGATCCGGCCCGCCACGGCACCCGGTCGGCCACCTTCATCGCGCTCAACTTCGCCAGGCGGATCGTCCTGATCGGGGGCACCCGGTACGCCGGCGAGATGAAGAAGTCGATCTTCACCGTCCTCAACTATCTGCTGCCCCGCCAGGGCGTGCTGGCGATGCACTGCTCGGCCAACGTGGGTCCGGACGGCGACACCGCCATCTTCTTCGGCCTCTCGGGCACCGGCAAGACCACGCTGTCGGCCGATCCCAACCGGCAGCTGATCGGCGACGACGAGCACGGCTGGAGCGACCGCGGGGTCTTCAACTTCGAGGGCGGGTGCTACGCCAAGGTCATCCGCCTCTCCCGCGAGGGCGAGCCGGAGATCTGGAACGCGAGCCATCGGTTCGGGACCGTGCTGGAGAACGTGGTCCTCGACCCGGTCACCCGGGTGGTGGACTTCGCCTCGGAGACGATCACCGAGAACACCCGGTCCAGCTATCCGATCGACTTCATCCCGAACCATCAGCCGACCGGCGTCGGCGCGCATCCGGAGAACGTGGTCTTCCTCACCGCCGATGCGTTCGGCGTGATGCCGCCGATTGCCCGCCTCACGGCCGACGAAGCGATGTACCACTTCCTCTCCGGCTACACCGCCAAGGTGGCGGGCACCGAGCGGGGCGTCACCGAGCCGACGGCCACCTTCTCGGCCTGCTTCGGCGCACCGTTCCTGCCGCTCCCGCCGGGCGTCTACGCCACGATGCTGGGCGAGCGGATCGAGAAGCACGGCGCCCGGGTCTGGCTGGTGAACACGGGGTGGACCGGCGGCCCGTACGGCGCCGGATCGCGGATGAAGCTGGGACATACCCGCGCCATGGTCACCGCCGCGCTCTCGGGTGCGCTGGAAGGGGTGACCTACCGGAAGGATCCGATCTTCGGATTCGAGGTGCCGACCACCGCCCCCGGCGTGCCGAGCGACGTGCTCGACCCCCGGGGCACCTGGAAGGACGGCGCCGCCTATGACGCCCAGGCGGCCAAGCTCGCGACGATGTTCCGCGACAACTTCAAGGCCTTCGAAGCCCAGGTCGCCGACGCCGTGAAGCAGGCGGGACCGAAGGGATAGCAAGGGGGCGGGAAGAGACTGCCCTCCTCCCTCCTATGGATATCATCCGCGACCCGCTCTGGGACAACATCGAGCTCGACGACGCGGCCATGGCGGTGCTCGATACCCCGCCCGTCCAGCGGCTCCGCTACGTCCGTCAGCTCGGGCACGCCTTCCTCGTCTATCCGGGCGCCACGCACACGCGGTTCGAGCATGCGCTCGGCGCCTACCACCTGACCGGCCGGGCACTCACCACCCTCCGTCAACGCGGTTTGCTCCGGCCGGAAGACGACGCTCAGGCCCCGGCCGTGCGGCTGGCGGCGCTCCTGCATGACATCGGGCACTATCCCTTCTCCCATGGTCTGGAGGAGGCCGGGTTCGCACACCACGAGGCCCTCGGGGTCGCGCGCCTCACCACGGGAGAGCTGGGCGAGGCCCTGACCCGGCTGGGCGGTCCCGCCCTGGCCCCGGCGGTAGGCGACCTGATCCAGGGCCGCTCCGCCAGCCCGCTCCAGGGGCTCATCAGCGGGACGCTCGACCTCGACAAGATCGACTATCTGAGCCGCGATGCCCGGGCCTGCGGGGTGCCGTACGGCATGCTCGACGTGGACCGGCTGCTGGCGGCGCTCACCCTGGTCCGGGTCGAGGACGGCCGGTTCGAGATCGGAGTGCTCGAGAAAGGCGTCAGCGCGCTCGAGACGCTGCTCTTCGCGAAGTATCAGATGTACCGAAACGTGTATTGGCATCACGCGGTCCGCTCCGCCACCTGCATGTTCAAGCGGGCGGTCCGACTCGCCGTCCGGGCCGGACTCGTCGACCCGGCGGCGATCGCCAATGCCACCGACGGCTCGCTGATGGAGCAGCTGCTCGGCGCCGACCCGTCGGGGCTGGCCGCGGCGGTGCATGGCCGGCGGCTCTACAAACGGGCCCTGGACCTGCCGGCGAGCGACGTGCCCGGCCAGGCGCAACCCTGGGTCACTGGCGACGTGGACCTGCTCGAGCAGGTGGAGGATGCCTTGGCGGCCGAGGTGGGGCTTTCACCGTCGGAGCTGCTGCTCGACTTCCCCGAGCGCGAGTCGATGCTGGCGGTGGACCTGCCGCTCCGGACCAGGACTGGACAAATCGAGCGCCTCACCGACGAGGGACGGGCGGGACAGCTGGGCTTGCCCCGAATCGCGAGCGAGCTCTATCGGAGCGCCCGCCGACTCCGGGTGTTCACCGCCCGCCCGGCCACCGGGGCGGTCACCGGGGTCATCGGGCTGGTGACCTGGTCGGATGTCGAGGTGCGCCGCCGGCTCCAGAACGGGAAACCGCTCCTCGGCTGACGAGACCGGGACGGCGGGTTACCCTCGCCGGCCGAGGCCGTCGTTGGCGTCGAACGGCCGGGGCGGACGGGATGTGGGCTAGTCGTGCCGGATCGCTTCGATTGGATCGAGCCGGGCGGCTCGAAGGGCGGGATAGAGCCCGAACACGATGCCCACCAGGACGGCGGCCCCGGCCGCGACCGCCAGTGTCGACCAGCTCCATCCCGCCCGGATCGGCGCCGCCGCTCGGAGCCGCATGACCGCCGTCGCGGCGATCGCCGCGCCGAAGCCCAACCCCGCCCCGAGGAAGCTCCCGATCCCGGAAATCGCGACCGATTCGGCCAGGAACTGGAGCAGCACGTCGCGCTGGCGGGCGCCCGCCGCCTTCCGGATCCCGATCTCCCGGGTCCGTTCGGCCACCGAGGCCAGCAACACGTTCATGATCCCGATCCCGCCCACCACCAGCGACACGCCCGCAATCGTGCCCATCAGCATCTTGAAGATCAGGACACCCTGCTCCGCCTGAGCCAACCGCCCCTGATTGCTGATGACCCGAACCCCGGCGGTCCACCCCGAGTCGTGGCCTCCCACCCAGTCGCGGACGGTGCGTCGGAGCGCGTCCACGTCTTCGATCCGGGGCGCCACGGCAAAGAGGGAGGCGGGCCGGGGCCGATCGGACGGCACCAGGGCCGAATCGGCCAACGGAAAGGGGACGCGGAGCTGAAAGACCTTCTCGCCCGCCCGGGCCCGGGCAACGCCGATCACGACCACCGGGATCGAGCCGACCACGATGGTGTCGCCGATGGCCCCGGCGGCCGGCCCGTCCCCGGCCAGCGCCGCCGCGAGCGCGTGACCCACGACCGCAACCCGGGCGCCGGCCCGGGCCTCCTCCTCCGAGACCGGCCGTCCGGCGCCCAGACCGGCCGTATCGGCAGGGCCGGCCGAGGCGACGACCACCGCGGCCCGGGGGCGGTCCCAACCCGCCGCCCGGACGAAGCCCGACCCGTTGAGCTGGAGCACGACCCGGGTTCCCGCCGGAACGGCGGCAGCCAGGCCGGCCGCGTCGGCGGGGCCGAGGGCCGGGAAGTCCGCGACCGGCAGCTGGACGCCGTCCACTTCGCGGGTCGCCACGGCCTGGACTGCGACCGCCTGAATGTCTGTGGTCGCGGCGACCTGATCACGGGCGAAGCGCTCGACCCCATCGCCAACCGACAAGACGGCGACCAGGGCGGCGACGCCCATGACGATGCCCAGCGTGGAGAGGATGGCGCGAAGGGGGTTGCCGCGGAGCTCCTGGATCCCGATCCGGGCGGCGGCCGGCCCGGCGAGCCTCATCCCGCCGAGGTTCGAGCCGGCGTGTCGGCCTCGTCGACCCGGACGATGATGGCGGTGATGTTGTCGAGTCCGCCGCGCCGATTGGCCTCGGCGATCATCCGGCTGACCCAGGTGGCCGGGTTACCATCGCTCGACAGGATCTTGGCGAGGTGTTCGTCTTCCAGCATGCCGGTCAGCCCGTCGGACGCGAGCAGGATGACGTCGCCGCTGGCCAGGTCGCCGAAGTAGACGTCAGGCACCACGTCCTCATTGGCCCCCACGCAGCGGGTGATCACGTTGCTGTAGGGATGGGTCCGGGCCTGTTCGGCGGTGAGCAACCCGGCGTCGACTTGCTCTTGGACGTAGCTGTGGTCCTTGGTGAGTTGGTGGAGCGTCTGGTCCCGGAGCATATAGGCCCGGCTGTCACCCACCTGGCCGATCAGGTAGCGGCCGCTGAAGAGGACCAGCACCGTGGTGGTGGTCCCCATGCCCCGTTTGTCGGCTTCGGCCAGGGTCCGGTCGAAGATCGCGCCGTTGGCCACCCGGATCGCGTTTCGCATCCGGTCGCCGGCCGCGGCGGCGTCGAGGCCCCGCATCGAGCCCAGCTCCCGCGCGATGATCTCGACCGCCATCTCGCTCGCGACCTCGCCGGCGGCGTGCCCGCCCATGCCGTCGGCCACGATGAAGACGCCCTGCTGGAAGTCGAGCAGGAAGCTGTCCTCGTTTCCGCTTCGCACCACCCCGACGTGGGTGTCACCGGCGCAGGAGATCAGCATGGGCGGGCTAAAGGAGGATCACCAAAGCGATGAGCGCTGCCAGCACGAACACCACGCCGAGCACCAGCAGTCCGGTGTTGCGCGCCGCGGGAGGCGGCGCGGCCGACGGCGCCGCCGGCCGGGCCGCCGGCCGGCTCGGAGCCCGGGCGGCCGGCGCGCTGGGCACCTGGGCCGCCACCGGCCGCTCCAGCACCGCCGTCCCCGGCGCCCGGGCCGGCGACTCGTCCTGGGGCTCGAACAGCAGTCCCACCTCGCCGACCCGCACGATGCACCCGGGCGAGAGCGCGGTTTCCTCGTCGACCGGCACGCCGTCGACGAAGGTCCCGTTGGTCGATCCCAGATCGGACAGCACCCAGACTCCCTCCCGGAGCTGCAGCTTCGCGTGGCTCGAGCTCACGCTCACGTCGGGCAGCTTGAGGTCGTTGTACTCCGCCCGGCCGATGTTCACCACCGGCGACCGGACGGCCAGCCGGTCGCCCTTGAGCTCGCCCTGCTTGACCAGGAGCGACGCGAGGGGACGGGTGGGTCGGGGAGCGGGGCGGGTACCGGGAGGAGTGAACGAGGGAAGGCCGACCAGGGTGTCGCCGAGGCGGTACTGGGCACCGGCGGGCGGAGCGACCGGCTCGGCTTTCGGGGCCGCCGGATAGTACCGGAACTCTTCGGCGCCGATCCGGATCACGTCGAGGGCCTTGAGCGGGTGACGGCCGTCGATCGGCTTCCCGTTGACGTGGGTCCCGTTGGCGCTCAGGTCAACCAGCACGTCGCCGTCCGGGCGGGACACGATCTCCGCGTGCCGGCGGGACGCGTCCGGCGAAGCGATCACCACCTCGGCCGTCGCGTCCCGGCCGAAGACGAACGGGACCGCCCCCAACGGGTACTCCCGCCCGTCTGTCAGGCTCACCAAGCGGCCACCCGGGCCGCCCGAGGCCGGCGGCGGCGCGGGGGGCCGGGCCGCCGGCACTGGGGGCGGGGCGCCCGCCGGCGGCCCGGCATCGCTCGGGAGCCGCGCGGTCTTCACCTCGCGGGTCGCTCCCTGGCGGGCCGGATCCGAAACGCGGATCTCCTGGCCGCCGATCACGATCCGGTCGCCGTGCATGAGAGGAGTGGGGTCGACGCCAATCCGGGCTCCATTCACCCGGATTTCCGCCTCGGGCACGGCGGGGAGCACGACCAGCAGCCCGCCACCGAGTCGCCGCACCACCGCGTGGCGAGGGAGCACGTGTGAGCCGGCGAGCCGGACCGTGACGCTGGGATCCGAGCCGATAACAACGTCATCGGCGGCCACGGTATAGGGTTGTCCGCCGTGCTCAAGCTGCATGCGTAGCGTGTTCCTGTTCGAACAACGGGCATCAAACGTAGGCCGAGACAAGGGGGTTTGCAAGCAATCACCCAGGCTCGGGCTCTCGGCGGGCCCGCCCGGGCCGATCACGCCCAAGTGCTGGGAAAATCGCAATTTAGCCACGATTCACAGTCCCAGTCTGGAGCCGGTAGAGGCGCTCGTACACCCCACCCCTCGAAACCAGGTCGGCGTGCCGCCCCCGCTCCACCAGCTCGCCCCGATGAAGAACCAGGATCTCGTCCGCGTGCTGCACCGTGCTGAGACGGTGCGCCACCACCACCGAGGTCCGCCCGGCCATCAGCTCGGCCGTTCCCCGCTCGATTCGCGCCTCGGCCTCCGAGTCCACCGAGCTGGTGGCCTCGTCGAGGATCAGGATCCGAGGATCGCGAGCCAACGCCCGGGCGAAGCTCAGGAGCTGCCGCTCGCCCATACTGAGGTTCCGGCCTCGCTCCGAGAGCACGTGCCGGAGCCCGCCTGGCAGCCGGTCCAGGAACGGCGCGATCCCGACCCGCGAGGTGGCCTCGCGCACGCGCCCTTCGGTCGTCGCGGGATCGAGGGCCAGGTTGCGGAGGATGTCGCCGGTGAAGAGAAAGAGGTCCTGTTGCACGAAACCGAACTGGGCCCGGAGATCGGCCAGAGCGAGCTCGCGGAGCTCCACCCCGTCGAGGGTCACCCGGCCCTCGGTCGGATCGTAGAAGCGGAGCAGGAGGCTGATGATCGTGGATTTCCCGGCACCCGTGTGCCCCACGATCGCCGTCGTGCTTCCGGCGGCCACTCGAAAGCTCACGTCCCGGAGCACCCACGGCCCGGTCGGCGAATAGCGGAACCACACGTGCTCGAGCCCGATCTCGCCCCGGACCGGCACGGGGAAGCGGGCGGGGCCGGGCCGGCTCCACCACGGTCACCGGCGTGTCGAGCAGCCGGAACACCCGCTCCGAGCTGGCCATCGCGCTCTGAATCAGGTTGACCTTCTCCGAAAGGTCCTGGAGCGGAGTGAAGAACCGTCGGGTCAGCTGGATGAACGCGGCCAGGACGCCAATGGTCAGCGTCCCGCCGACGATTCGCCGCCCCCCGACATCGAGCAGCAGCGCCGTCGCGATGGCAGTCACCAGCTCGACCATCGGGAAGAACACGGCGTAAATGGTGATCGAGCGAAGGTGGGCCGACAGATGGTCGCGATTGACCCGCTCGAACCGGTCGGCCGCGTCCCGCTCCCGCCCGAAGAGCTGCACCACCCGGATCCCGCTCAAGTGCTCCTGGAGGAAGGCGTTGAGCCGGGCAACCCGGGCCCGAATGTCGGAAGGCTTCCCGCACCCGGCCCCGGAACCCCGTCACCACCAGCCAGAGCATCGGCACCACCGCGAACGCGACCAGTGCGAGCCGCCAGCCGTGGCCAGCATCAGCGCCGTGATCGCACCGAGCGTGAAGAGGTCGCCGAAGACCGTCACCACCCCCGACGAGAACAGCTCGTTCAGGGTCTCGACGTCCGCGGTGACCCGGGTCATCAGCCGACCGACCGGGTTCCGGTCGAAGAACGGGACGCTGAGCCGCTGGAGGTGGCGGAAGATCTCCATCCGGAGATCGTACATCACCCGCTGCCCGATCCGAACGGTGAGGAGGGCGTCGCCGTACTGCACTCCGAAGCTCAGGAACAGGGCGCCGACGTAGAGCAGCGAATAGCGGAGGAGCAGCGCGCCGTCGCGGGAGGGGGTGGCTCGATCCAGCGCTCGCTGGGTGAGCACCGGGCCGACGATGGTGAGGCCCGCCTGGAGGAGGAGCAGACCCAAGGACCCCGCCAGCCAGGGCCGGTAGGGCTTGAGGTAACGAAGCAGCCGCACCAGCAGCCGGCGATCGAACCCCTCGGCCGGCAGCTCGTCCTGATCGACCTCGGTCACACCGCCGCGGGCTCGCCCTCGATGCCCTTGAGCCCCTGCCGCACCCAGCCGGAGAAGACAAAGGCGCCGAACGCGATGGTGTAGTAGCTGATCACCAGCCGCCAGAGCAGCGTGTAGAGCGGCGTCAGCTCGCGGGGCACGTAGATCGACATCACCGCGGCCGAGATGATCTCGGCGATGCCCGACGCCCCGGGAGTCGGCGCGAAGTAGAGCATGAAGGTGATGAACGTCTGGAGCAGGAGCACGTCGACGAAGTGCGCCTCGATCCCGATGGCCCGGAGCGCCACGTAGCCGGCCAGGAGCTTGTTGGCGTGCGACGGACCGGAGAGGATCAGCGCCCCGAACAGCGCCAGCCACCCCCGGGGCGAGTTGAACTTGGCGACCGCCTCGTGGGTCTGGTCGATGCCCCGCTCGAGCCCCTCGAACCGGGCCGCGATCCGCCGGCTTCGGCGGCCGAGGGCCAGGGCCAGCTTGTGGACCAGGTTGCGGATCAGGCGGGGGAAGAGGATCACCGCCACCAGGAGCACACCCAGCGCGAAGAAGATGCTCAGGCTGGCGATGAAGAGGTCATAAAGCGAGATGCCCAGCGCCACGCCGTGCGCCCCCAGCGACTTGCCCGCTCCGAAGACGATCGCCAAGGGGCCGGCCAGCGCGAAGAACCCCACCGTCGCGACGAAGCTCATCAGCGTCACCGTCAGCCCCACCGGGACCGGCACGCCGTACCGCTTCATGGTATAGACCATCATCGGGGCCGCCCCCGACTGCAGCGGCGTCATGTACGACGCCCAGGCGCTCATCCCGCCGGAGAGAATCATCCCCTTGAGCGGCGGGTTCGGCATCACGTTCCGAGCCAGCACCCAGTTCCGGAGCCCACCCCCAATCCAGTCCATCGACGCCAGGCCGAGCCCCAGGATCACCCAGCGCCAGCGGATCCGGGGGATCGCCTCGAGGAGCGCGGTGGTGTTGTGGCCGTAGAACAGCAGGCCGAGAAAGCTCAGCAGGGAGACCAGCAGGAAGAGCTCGAAGCCCCGCCTGAGCACCCTGGGGGTGAGAAGTTTCGCCATGGAACGGGGAAACGTAATGCGACAGTCCGCCCCCGGCGACCGGGCTTCCCGGCCCGCCTATTATTCCCTTCGTGTCGCTTTCCGTCCTCCGCGTGGTCAACGCCCGCCAGCACAACCTGAAGGGGATCACGGTCGACCTGCCCCACCGGCAGCTGATCGTGATCACCGGGCCGTCCGGCTCGGGCAAGAGCTCGCTCGCCTTCGACACCATCTACGCCGAGGGGCAGCGCCGATACATCGAGTCGCTCTCGACCTACGTGAAGCAGTTCCTGGAGCGGATGCCCAAACCGGCGGTCGACCGGATCGAGGGCATCGCCCCGGCCGTGGCGATCGAACAGCGGAACCCCACCGTGTCCAGCCGCTCGACCGTGGGCACCGCCACCGAGGTCTACGACTTCCTCCGGCTCCTCTGGGCCCGGGTGGGGCGGCAGTATTGCCGGACGTGCGGCGCGCCGGTGGCCCGGGACACGCCCGGCTCCGCCGCGGCCCGGGTCGCCGCGCTGGGCGACGTGCCGATCCAGATCGGGTTCCCGCTGCCGGCCTCCGCCCGGCTGGCCCACGACGCGATCGTCGAGAACCTCCGCGCCCTGGGCTATCTCCGGCTCCTGGCCGACGGTAAGGCCCTCCACCTGGACGAGCTTCCCGAGGGGCTCGACCTCGACGGGGTGGCCGACCTGCTGGTGGTGGTCGACCGGATCAGCCGGGCGGCGGCCGCCGAGTCGCGGGTGGCCGAGTCGGTCGCCCAGGCCATGGCCGAGGGCGAGGGGGTCGCGGTGATCCTCTACCCCGAGGGGCGGCTCCGCTTCACCGAGCATCCCGCCTGCAGCGCCTGCGATACCCCGGCACTGGCGGTGACCCCGGCCCTGTTTTCCTTCAACAATCCCCGCGGAGCCTGCGGCGGCTGCAACGGATTCGGGGCGGTGCTGGAGTACGACGAGTCGCTCATCGTCCCCGACCCCGACCGCTCGCTGCTCGACGGGGCGATCGACCCCTGGACCAAGCCCCGCTACGAGACCCGCCGCCGGCTGCTGCTCGAGGCGGCCCGGAAGCTCGGCGCCGATCCGACGACGCCCTGGCGCCGCCTCAAGGCGCCGGTCCGGCGCGAGCTCCTCCACGGCAAGGTGGGCCGCTTCGTGGGCGTCTTCCCCTTCCTCACGGGCCTGGAGGAGAAGCGGTACAAGCAGTACATCCGGGTCTTCCTCCGGCAATACCAACTCGCCAAGACCTGCCCGGCCTGCGGGGGCAAGCGGCTCAACGCCCAGGCCCTCGCGGTCCGGATCGGGGACGACACCATCGCCGATGCGGCTGCCCGCTCCCTGGCCGAGCTGGCGGCGTGGCTCCGCGCCCTGGAGCTCACCCCCAACGAACGGGCCATCGGCATGGACATCCTGGCCGAGCTGGAGGCCCGGGTTACGTTTCTGATGGACGTCGGCCTGGGCTACCTCTCGCTCGAGCGGCAGACTCGAACGCTCTCCGGCGGCGAGGCCCAGCGGATCGCCCTGGCCAACGCGCTGGGCGCCCGGTTGGTCGACACCCTCTACGTCCTGGACGAGCCCTCGATCGGGCTCCACCCCCGCGACACCGACCGCCTGCTCGGCCTGCTCCGCCGGCTTCGGGACGCGGGGAACACCGTCCTGGTGGTCGAGCACGACCTGGCGGCCATCCAGCAGGCCGACTTCATGCTCGAGCTCGGCCCGGGCTCCGGCGAGCGGGGCGGCGAAGTGGTGCATGCGGGGCCGGTCGCGGAGGCGCAGGGGACGCTGACCGCACAGTATCTCTCGGGCGAGAAGCGGATCGGGGTCCCGAGCGCGCGGCGGCAGCCGGCCGGATCGCAATGGCTCCGGATCCGGGGCGCCACCCTTCACAACCTGACCGGGGTCGACGCGGACTTCCCGCTCGGCACCCTGATCGCGGTCACGGGCGTCTCGGGGTCCGGGAAGAGCACCCTCGTTCACGACGTGCTCTACCGGCAGCTCGAGTCCCGCCTCCGCGGTCGGGTCAGCGCCAAGCAGCATCTGGGCGAGGTGGTGGGACCCGTCGACGAGATCACCGGCGCCGAGTGGCTTCAGGACGTGGTGCTGATCGACCAGGCGCCGATCGGGCGCTCCCCCCGCTCCAACCCGATCACCTACGTCAAAGCGTTCGACGAGATCCGGGAGCTCTTCGCCGATCAGCCCCTCGCCCGCGCCCGGGGCTACACGCCCGCCACCTTCTCGTTCAACACCGGCGGCGGCCGCTGCGATCAGTGCGAGGGCGCCGGCCAGGTGCAGGTGGAGATGGTCTTCCTGGCCGACGTCTTCGTCCCCTGCGAGGCCTGCAACGGCACCCGGTTCAAGCGGGAGGTGCTCGACGTCAAGATCCGGAACCAGTCGATCCACGACGTACTCCAGTGGACCATCGACGACGCCATTACCCGCTTCCACCATCAGCCCCACCTCGGGGCCGCCCTCTGGCAGCTCAAGCAGGTCGGCCTCGGCTACCTGAGGCTGGGTCAGCCGGCCACCACTCTCTCCGGCGGTGAAGCCCAGCGGCTCAAGATCGCCCGGGAGCTGATTCAGGCCGGTAAGCGAACCGGCCGGAAGCTCTATGTGCTCGACGAGCCCACCACGGGGCTCCATCTGGACGACGTCCGGATGTTGATCGGGGTCCTGGACCGCCTGGTCGACGCCGGGCATACCGTGTTGGTGATTGAGCACCACCTCGACGTCATCAAGCGGGCCGATTGGATCGTGGACCTCGGCCCCGGGGCCGGCCCCGACGGCGGCCGGGTGGTGGTCCAAGGCACCCCTGAGAAGGTCGCCGCGCACCCCGACTCGCACACCGGGCACTACCTGGCCGGATACCTCGCGGTCGGGGCGGCCCGATGACCCACCGGCGGGCGGTTCTGATCCTGACCGGCTGCACCCTGATCTGGGGTGGGTCGTTCACGGTCAACAAGATGGCGCTCGCCGTGGTCTCCCCTCTCCTCCTGATCGGGATCCGGTTCACGCTCGCGTCCACCCTGATGGCGCGAATCTATCCCGCCATGACCCGCGAAGACTGGCGGATCGGGCTCCGGCTCGGTGTCCTGTTCGGCGTGCAGCTCGCCCTCTTCATCACGGGACTCGACCGGATCCCCTCCAACCGGGCCGCCTTCCTCTTCAGCATCGCAACCCCGTTGGTCCCGCTTCTGGTCCCGTTCGTGGAGCGGCGGCGGCCACGGCCCCGCGACCTCGTTGCCGTGAGCCTCGCCGTGGCGGGTACCTGGTGGCTCACCCGCCCCGATTCGGCCAGCGGCGGCCTGGTCACCGGCGACTGGCTAATCCTGGGCGCCGCCCTCTGCGGCGCGATCTACGTGGTCGCGGCCGGTCACTTCGGTCCCCGGCACGAGCCGATGCACCTGCTCGCCGCCCAGCTGCCGGTCATGGCCTTCATCGGCCTCGGTCTCGCCGCGTTGCTGGAACGGCCCCGGATCGAGCTCGGACCCTGGACCGTGTTCCTGATCATCTTCCTGGCCCTGTCGTCGATCGCCGGCTTCGGTGGCCAACTGGTGGGCCAACGAAAAGTGCGGGCCACGGAGGCGGCCCTGATCTTCGCCCTCGAGCCGGTGTTCGCCGCCGTGGCGAGCTTCGCCGCCCTCGGCGAGCGCCTGGTCGGCACTCAGTGGCTCGGTGCCGGAATGATCCTCGCCGGGATGCTGTCGGTCCGCCCGTCGCCGAGCACTCCGCCCGTTCCAGGCCCGGGACCGATCACCGAAGCCGCCGAGTCGTGAGGCATGGGCCCGAAACGCATCTAGTGTCCATTTTCTGAACACCTGAGCTCGTGAACCGCGACTCATTTTCGTCCTTAAAACTTGCCATATCAATGCCTTGTAGTCGCCGTCGGAGCCGTCTACTTTTGGCCCCGCGATGACACTGACATTGACGTTTCCCGACGCGAGCCACCTAGTGCTCGTCTTTGCCGCCGGGCCGATCACCGACGATGACGTCACGGGCCTCGAGCGCGAGCTCCTGGCCCGTCTCGACCGGCCCTCTCGATACGATCTTCTGATCGACGCCACCCAAGCCACGCCCGAGGTCGCCTTTCCCGAGCTCAAGCGGATGGCCCGCCGCTTCGCCGGGCTGACCCGGAGCGGGCTCGGGCGGGTCGCAGTGGTCGCGTCGGAGGATTTGACCTACGGACTGGCCCGGGCCTACTCGGCCTACGCCGAGCAGGATGGGCTGGAGGCGGGCGTCTTCCGGACCGAGCGGGAGGCCAGAGACTGGCTCGGGAGCGCCGACGGCGGCGGGGTCAGCCCGGCAGTCGGCTGAGCGCTTCGTCGATCCGCCGCCGCACCAGGCCGATCACGGCCTCGGTCGTCGAGAGATGGCCGAGGGCGAGCCGGAGCGTGAAGCGGCCGGCGAGGACGGTGTGGGTCAGGAAGACGTCGCCGGGTTCGTTGATCCGCTCCAGCAGGAGCCGGTTCCGGGCGTCGGTCGCCTCCGGCGCCTCGTCTGGGCGAGCCCGATTCCGGAAGCAGACTAGTCCCACCGGGGCGGGCGCCATCAGCTCCAGCTCCGGATGGGCCTCCACCCACCCGGCGAACTCGGTCGCCAGCGCCACGTGGGACCGGATCATGGCCCGGAGTCCTTCGACCCCATAGCTCCGGATCACGAACCAGAGCTTGAGCGCCCGGAACCGCCGGCCCAGCGGGACGCCCCAATCCCGATAGTTGACCACCTCGGCGTCGTACCGGGTCTTGAGATACTCGGGCGAGGTGCCGAACGAGTGGAGGAGCGCGTCCGGATCGCGGACGAAATAGGCCGAGCAATCGAAGTTGACCAGCAACCACTTGTGCGGGTTCATGACCAGGCTGTCGGCGTACTCGACCCCGTCGAGCAGCCAGCGGAGCTCGGGCACGATCGCCGCCGACCCCGCGAACGCGGCGTCCACGTGGAGCCAAACTCCTTCGCGACTGGTGATGGCGCCGATCGCCGCGAGCGGATCAATGCCGGTCGATGAGGTCGTTCCCACCGTCGCCACCACGGCGGCCGGCACCAGGCCCGCCGCCCGATCCGCCACGATCATCGCCTCGAGCGCGTCGGGCCGCATCGCGTAGGCCGAGTCGACCGGCACCTGCCGGAGGCGCTCCGGTCGGAACCCCGCCAACCTCGCGTCCTTGGCCACCGACGAGTGGGCCTCACCCGAGAGGTACACCGTCGAGCGGTCCAGGTCGTCCCGGACCCGGTCGCGGGCCGTGATCAACGCGACCAGGGTCGCGGTCGAGGCCGTGTCCTGGATCACCCCCGTGAAGCCCGCCGGCAGCCCCAGCATCTGCCTCAGCCAGTCCATCACCACCTGCTCCAGCTCGGTCGCGGCCGGCGAGGTCTGCCACGACATGCACTGGGCGCCCAGCGTCGCCGTCAGCATCTCGGCCAGGATCGACGGCGGGCTGTGGTTGGCTGGGAAGTATCCGAAGAACCCCGGATGGGCCCAATGGGTGATGCCGGGATAGACGATCTGTTCGAAATCGGTGCGAATGGCCTCGAACGGCTCCGGGTCGGCCGGCGGCTCCGGCGGCAGCGACCGGCGGACGTCGCCGGGGCGAACGTCCGGTACGATCCGCTCCCGGCCGACCTGGTCGAGATAGTCGGCCATCCAGTCGGCCAGGGCGTGGGCGTGTCGCCGAAATTCGTCGGTCTGCATGCGATCAGGTGAAGGGGGTGACGTCACGGGTTCCGGTCCTCCGCTGGGACAGAGAGCCATCGCTCGAGCTCCGCCTCGCGCCGGGCGGCATCCCGCTCGCCCAAGGCAATGGTGGCCGTGATCCGGGCGGGCCGGGTGTAGTCCCACCGATCGGCCGGCACCGGCTCGGACGGACAAACGTACCACCGCCGGCCGCGATGGCCGACCGATGCGGCCGGATAGGGACGGGTCAGCAGCACCAGGTGACGGTCCCAGGGGCCCCCCCGCTCGGCGACGAACGCCGGGGCGTTGTCCACCATCCCGCCGTCGAGCACCGGCCGACCAGCCACCCGTCCCACGGGCGTGAAGGGCGGCGTCGCCGAGGACGCCAGCACCAGGTCGGCCGCCTCCTCGACGCTCGCGGCATCGCGGAGATCCGCCACCAACGGCTCGAAGCCGAGCCGCCGACCGATCCCGGGATGGAGACGACCCGGCCGCCACCAGCGCTCCAGCGAATACGCCCCGAGCCCGATCGGCACGGCGAGCGGCACCGGCAGCCCGTGAGGCGGCGCCGACGCCAGCACCAGGATCGGAAAGGGCCGCGCCTTGAGCCGCTCCAGCCCGCCGTCGGCGAGCGCGAACCGCATCGTGTCGCGATAGATCGGGAAGTGCGGCGTCGGACGCCGGCCGGCCAGGAGGCGGGACCACTGGAAGTTCCGGGTCACGTGCGCCCGTCTCGCCAGCCAGTAGTCGAAGGTTTCGTCGCGCCGGCCGGAGAGGAGGATCACGGCCGTACAGGCGCCGGCGCTACAGGTGGCGACCGTCCCCAGCCGGTCTTCGAGCCGGCTCCACCATCGCCCCAACAGGCCGAGTTGATAGAAGGCGCGGTTCCCCCCGCCGGCCAAGGTCAAGGCCAGGCCCGGGCGGACGGAGTCGAGGAAGGCGGACCCGCCCGGAGTCGAGGGAGAGGACACGTCCGGAATATGTCGATGGAGACCAGCCCCGTCACCGAGGACCGGCTCAGGTCACCCGGGCGGCAACTCGAATCCCAGCTCCCGGAGCACCCGAGTCAGACGGCGCTGGGCGGTATCGGGACTCACCGGCTTGAGGATGTAGTCGAGCACCCCCAAGTCCACCATGTCGACCACGGTGTCGCGGCTGCCCGAGCCGGAGACGGCCACCACTGCGAGATCGCGCAACGCCTCGTCTTCGCGGAGCCGGCGGAGCAGGCCCAGCCCGTCCATGCCGGGCATGGAATAGTCAAGCAGCACCAAGTCCGGCTTGCCCTGACCGAGCAGGGCGATCGCCTCGTCGGCGTCGGCGGCCGTCGACACCTCCGCCCCCAGACGTCGCTCGCAGAGGAAGGTGAGGAGCCGCCTCACGGCCGGATCGTCATCCACTACCGCGATGCGAGGTGCCCGCCGACTCTCGCCCCCGGCCCCATTCGCGTCCACCTCGGCCATGGAAAGTCCAGGTCCTTTGGGATGGTTCTAAGTGTCGGCCGGAAGGACGACAACTATAGATCCGAAGGCGTACTGTGACGCACTTTCGGTCACCCGAGACGTTCGCTGGATGGCTTTGCCCGAGATGTTCGCTGGATGGCTTTGAGGGTGCCGAGGAGACTGGCCGTCGCCCGCGTCGACCGAAGGAGGTTCAGTCGGATGGAGCGCGAACGTCGCCGGGGGGTCGCGGGCCGGGACCCCGGACCCGAACGAGGTCTTCGGCCTGACCGATCGCCTCCCGACTTCCGGTTACGGCGATCAGGTCGCCGGCCGCGAGCCGTTCGCCGGCCGATGGGAACACCCGGCGCTCGTCACCCCGGCAGAGGGCCACGACGGTGGCACCGGTCAGGCCCCGGATGTTGAGCTCGCCGAGCGTCCGGCCGACCGCCCCGCTCGCCGGGTCCACCCGGAGTGGCGTCAGGTTGCCGAGTCCGGGCAACATCTTCCGCACCTGCTCGAACGCCTCTTCATCGGCCTCCTCGCCCTGACGGGCCAGCGCGTGCACCACCAGCTCCGCACCCGCCCGCGCGTGGCTATCGAGCTCGCGGGCCGTGCGCCAGAACGATGCGCCGAGGAGGAGGAGCAGCACGGCCACCACGCCCGGGGCGCCGAACGGCGGGAGGAAGGGCAGCGTCGCGGCGACTACCGGGAGCGCCAGCGCCAGCACGATGCCGATCTCCAGGGTAACCACCAGCATCTGCCTGGGCACCCGGCCCTGGTCGACCTTGCCGGGCACGACCGGCGGCACCACGTAGTCGGCGAGCAGCCGGGCCAGCCGGCGGACCGTGAGGGTGAGGCCGAACCCGAACGGGAGGGCCAGGAGCAGCAAGGTGCCGGAGACGAGGAACCGCTCGAAGGGCACCCGGAGGCCGACGGCTTCGAGCCACTCCGGCGCCCGGCGCCAGGACTCGCTGGCGGCCACCAGGAGGGCGGCGATCGCGGCCGCGTCGGCCAAGAGAAAGAGCACCCGGCGCCGGATCCGGGGTCCCGGACGCCCGGCATCGCGCCGGGCTCGCAGGGCCTCGACCCAGGAGCCGTAGAGCGAGGTGAACGTCTGGAGCGGCTTGGGCAGGCGGCGGTCCACCCAGAGCGCCACGGCCTCGCTCCGACCCGAAAGAAGGGGCGCCGCCAGGGCGGTCAGCAGGGCGGTGGCCACGGCGATCTGGTAGAGCGGGGCCGAGGAGTTGGCGCTGGTGGCGCCGAGTCCGGCGATGATGAACGAGAACTCGCCGATCTGGGCCATGCTCATCCCGGCCCGCACCGATGTGGCGGTCCCGAATCCGCTCAGAAAGGCTCCCAGGCTCACGCCCACGATCTTGCCGACGATCACCACCGTCGTGAAGAGCAAGACCAGCGGCCACACCCGGGCGGCCTCCGACACGTCGAGCAGCATCCCGACCGCCACGAAGAAGACCGCGGCGAACAGGTCGCGCACCGGCCGGATCACCTCGCCGACCTGGTGCCCGACGCCCGACTCGCTCATCAGGACACCGGCCACGAAGGCCCCGAGGGCCACCGAGAAGCCGGCGGCCTGGGTCACCACGGCCGCGAGGAACGAGAGCCCTACCGTCGTCACCAGCACCGTCTCGCTCCGGTGCCGCCGTACCACGGCCCGGACCACGGGCGGCACCACCACCAGGCCGATCCCGACCATCAGGCCGAGCAGCAGGACCAGCCGCCCGAGCACGGCGGCGATGGAGCGGGCCGTGACGGGCGCCCCGAAGGCGACCGTGGTGCAGAGGGCGATCAACGCGATCGCCACCACGTCTTCCATCACCAGCACGCCGAACACCAGGTCGCGAAGCCGCCAATCCCCGTGCCGCTCCTCGAACACCTTGGCGATCACCATCGTGCTCGAGATGGCGACCACCCCCGCGGCCAGGAGCCCGTCCAGGGCGCCCCAACCCAGCGCCCGCGCCGTGGCCAGACCGATCGAGAACATGATCCCCACCTCGACCAGCGCCACCAGGCCGACCCGGGGGATGAGCCGCACCAACCGCCGGACCCGGAGCTCGAGCCCCACGGACACCATGAGCAGCACCACGCCGACTTCGGCCAGGGTTCGGATCTCGGCAGGATCGCTGATGAGGAGGGGGCCGAGCTTCGAGCCCACCAGCACGCCGGCCACCAGATAGCCCGCGATCACCGGAAGCTTGAGCCGCTGGAACACCACCGTCGCGAGGGCGGCGGTCGTCAGCACGACGGCGAGATCGCGGAGGAAGAGGGTCGCGTGCTCGGGCATACCGGAATGGTACCCGGCCCCCGAAGGCGCTCCTAGGCGCGGAGGACCAGCATCACCCCGTCATCCGGCAGGCGTCCGAGCAACGCGGTCACTTCGGCCGCGAAGGCCTCGGGCGGCATCGCCGCGGCGGGCGGAATGGTGTCGAGGGGCCAGCGCTCGACCACGCCGTCGCTCACCAGAAGCAGAGCGGCGTCCGGCGGCCAGGAGGCATCGACCCGGCCCGGGATGACCGGTCGGCCCACCCCCAGGAGTCCCGGCGCGCTCTCCAGCCAGATCGAGTCACCACCGGCGTCGATCCGGGCCCGGATGGCCCCCAGCCCGTAGAACGCCAATCGAGACCGGTCGGCGTCGAGCTCCACGATCGCGAGCGAGGCACCTTGGGTTCCCGACAGCGCCCGGTGTAGCCGGTGGAACCGCTCCACGGGATCCATGCCCGGGGCAGAGAGCAGCCCGGCCGAGCGTCCCACGACGAGCGCCTCTCGGCTCTGACGGCACGGATCCAGCAGGGCTGCCACGATCCGGCCGCCCTCCTGGAACACGGCCCAGCGGCTGGACGGCGCCCGCTGACCGGGAAAAGGGCTGGCGATGACCGTCCATTGCAGGGAGGTGCGGACCTCGGGCATGGGCATCAGTATCGGCGCCAGCCGTCCGAGACTGGAGGAGACGGTGGACCGGGGCCGCCGCCCGGCGCTAGATTGCTACTCGAACCCCCGGTAAGTGAGCTATGACGACGATCCTGCTGGTCGACGACGACGATCTGAGCCGGAGCACGGTCCACCAGATGCTGGAGCGCGCGGGGCATTCCGTCACCAGCACCGAGAGTGGCGCCGAAGCGCTCCGGATGTTCCGAACCCAGGCGGTGAGCCTGGTGGTAACCGACCTGATCATGCCGGACACCGACGGGTTGGAGCTGATTCAGGAGCTCCGGAAGCTCGACCCCCAGGTCCGGATTCTCGCGATCTCGGGCGGCGGCCGGGTCAACGCCAACGAGTACCTGACCGTGGCCCGGAAGTTCGGCGCCAACGGCATCCTCGCCAAGCCGTTCTCCAATCTCGAGCTCCGCGAGGCGGTCGACGCGGCCATGAAGCCCTGACCGCCGGTCAGGCCGGCCCCAGCACCACCCGAGCGTCCGCGGCCCTGGCCCCGTCCGGATAGAGGACCAGCGGGTTCACGTCCAGCTCGGTGATCTCGGGAAACGCCAGCATCAGCTCCCCCACCCGAAGCACCGCGTCCTCCAGCGCTCCGAAATCCACCGCCGGCATCCCCCGAATCCCGTCCAGGAGCGGCACCCCCCGGAGCGAGCGGATCATCCGCCGCACCTCGGCCCGGGCCAGCGGTGGAAGCCGGAAGGCCACGTCGCGGAACGCCTCGACGTAGATTCCGCCCAACCCCACCATCACCACCGGCCCGAAGCTCGGATCCCTCGTGGCGCCCACGATCGCCTCGCGGCCCGGCGCCAGCATCCGCTCCACCAGCACCCCGCTCACCACGGCGTCGGGTTCCGCCCCCGCCACCCGGACCAGGAGTTGCTCGTATTCCTCAGCGACCTGGTCGGCGGTCTCGAGCCCGAGCGACACGCCCCCGGCGTCCGATTTGTGCACGATCGTCGGCGCCACCACCTTGAGCGCCACCGGAAGACCGATGGCCTCCGCCGCATCGCGAGCCTCGGTCGCCGACCGGACCAGGCGGGCCTCCGCGGTCGGGATCCCGGCCGCGGCCAGCACCTCGAGCGCTTCCAGCTCCGGAAGTTTCCGGACTCCGTTCCCCCCGCCCCCGCGGAGAGCCCGCGCCACCCGGTCGCGGTCGATCGGCAACCGTTCCGCCGGCTCGAGCGGCCGGCTCTGGTATTCGGCCTGCCGCCAGAGGGCCGACAGGGCCCGGGCCGCGGACTCGGGGAAGACGTAGGCCGGGATGCCGGCGTGATGGAGCCCCGCCTTGCCCGCCGGCAACCCCTCGTGGCCCATCAGCACCGCCAGCACCGGCTTGCCCCGGTGCGCAATCGCGGCTTCGGCGATCGCCTCGCTCACGTCCACCTGACTCACCCCCAGGGGCGGGACGAAGATCGCCACCACGGAGTCCATGACCGGGTCGGCGAGGAGTGAGGTGAGTGCGGAACGGTAACCCGCCGGCGTCGCCGAGGCGATCATGTCGAGCGGGTTCCGGATCGACGCATAGCTCGGGAAAAGGGGCTTGAGGCGCTCCACCGTCTCGGGCGACAGCGGCGCGACCTCGAGCCCCTTGGCGTCGAGCGCGTCGGCCGCCAGGATCCCGGGGCCCCCCGCGTTGGTCACCACGGCCGTCCGCCGCGACTTGGGGAGCGGCTGTCCCGAGAACGCCATCGCGAAATCGAAGAGCTCCTCCACCGAGTCGGCCCGGAGCACCCCAGCCTGGGTCAGCATCGCGCCCACCACCACATCACTCGCCGCCAAGGCGCCGGTGTGTGACGACGCCGCCTGGGCCCCCGCCCGCGAGCGCCCCGACTTGACCGCGATGATCGGCTTGGTCTTGGAGATCCGGGCGGCCAACTCCAGGAACTTCCGCGGGTTACCGAAGCTCTCGACGTACATCAGGATCACGTCGATCCCCGGGTCCGCCTCCCACGCCTCCAGCAGGTCGTTCCCGCTCACGTCGGCCTTGTTGCCGACCGAGACGAACTGCGCGATCCCGATGCCGTACTCGCGGGCATAATCCAGCACGCTCAGGCCCAACGCTCCCGACTGCGACACGAACGCCGCCCGCCCGAACGGTGGCAGGTTGGGATAGAAGGTGCCGTTCATGGCCACCGCGGGATCGGCGTTGAGCACGCCCATGCAATTGGGCCCCACCATCCGGACCCCGCGCGCCCGGACGTAGTCCACCAGCGCCTTTTCGGCGGCGGCGCCGTCGGGGCCGATCTCGCGGAAGCCCGCGCTGATCACCACCAGCCCCTGCACCCCCAGCTCGACGCACTCCTCCACCACCCCACGCACCAGCGGGGCCGGCACCACCACGATCGCCTGCTCCACCGGCCCCGGCACCGATCGGAGATCCGGGAACGCCGGAACCGCGCAGATCGACCGCGCCTTGGGGTTGACCGGGTACACCGGCCCCGTGAAGCCGCCCTTGAGGAGCGCGGCCACGATCTCGTGCCCGATGGTGTGGGGGGTGCGGGACGCGCCAATCACCGCGATCGACGACGGACGAAGAATGGAATCGAGTGGCGCCATGGGATCCGGAGTGGGTTCGCTCCGGAACATAAGGGGGGAGGGGCGGACTCGGCCTACGACGGGCGAACGATCGCCCGGAGCACCACGGCCGTCACGTTGTCGCTCCCGCCGTCGTCCAGCGCGTCCTGCACCAGCGCCCGGCACGCCTGCTCCGACGACGTCAGGGCGCGGAGCCGTTCGGTGATCCGCTCGTCCGAGACGTGTTTGGTGAGCCCGTCGCTGCAGAGGAGAATCACGTCGCCTGGCTGGAGATCGGCCTTGGAGACCTCGGGCCGGGTGGCCCGGCCCCCGAGCGAGCTGGACAACACGTGCGCGAACCGGCTCTCGGCCGCCCGCTCCGCCGGCAGCACCCCCGAATCGACCAGATCCTGGGCCATGGTCTGGTCCTTGGTGAGCTGCTTCACCGCATCACCGCGATACCGGTAGCACCGACTGTCGCCCACGTGCAGGAGGTAGAGCGCGGGCCACATCGCGATCATCATCGTGAAGGTCGTCGCCACGCCGCGCTCGTCTCCGCTCTCTTCGGCCCGGACCACCACCGCGTCGTGGCCCCGGCGGGCCGCGCCCTCCAGCGACGCCAGGAACGCCTGCTCGTCACGAGTGTTGCCGGCGTAGAACGACTCGACCGTGTGGGTCATGTAGCTCGCGATCGTCTCGACCGCCGTCCGGCTCGCCGTCTCGCCTCCGGCCCGCCCCCCGACCCCGTCAGCCACCATCCCGAGCGATGCCAGCCGCTGGCTCGGAAGCTCCAACAGCTCGGCGTTCGGCAGGCTGGTTCCGCCGACCCGCATGGTCTTGTGAAGGGTGCAGAACAGGAAGTGGTCCTGATTGTCCTTCCGGACCAACCCCTGGTGGGTCATCCCGAAAAAGTCGAGATCCTCGTCCCGAGGCTTGGGATGGGCCTCACTGCGAACCGCGCCGGACGACCGCTCGACGGAGGACATCCCCCAAGCTACCCCGGCTCCGCCCCCCCGCAAACCAGCCGGCCGCTTTTCACCCACCACCGACGCCCCCCCACTCACCACTCCCTCCCTATTCACGAGTCACCAATCACCAGCCACTATATTTAGATTCCCGCCCCATGATCAGCCTCGCTTTGCTCGCGATCGTCGCCGCCCAGGACACGGCGCCCAGCTATAGTGGTCGAGCCCACCAGCTCGACGTCACCGTCCCCCGGATCGAGGCCACCGTCACGATCGACGGCGTCCTGGACGAGCCGGCGTGGGCCCACGCGGCCCGCCTGGTCGGCTTCTCCCAATATCAGCCCGTCGACGGACGTCCCGCCGAGGAACCGACGGAGGTCCTGGTCTGGTATGCCCCCGACGCGATCTACTTCGGGGTCCGGGCCCGAGAGCTCCACGGCAACGTGGTCCGGGCCACCCGCGCCAATCGCGACAACATCGGCAGCGAAGACCAGATCCAGATCCTGCTCGACACCTACAACGATCACCGCCTCGCCTTCCTCTTCGGCGTGAACCCCCTCGGGGTCCAGCAGGACGGCACCCGGAGCGACCAGTTCGGCGGCGGCGCCGGGGGCCGCTCGGCTACCGGCGGCGGTACCGCCAACATCAACCCCCTCGAGGGCACCGTCGACCTCAATCCCGACTTCGTCTTCGAATCCAAGGGCCGGCTCACTCCCGACGGCTACCAGATCGAGATCCGGATCCCCTTCAAGAGCCTCCGCTATGGCGAGGGCCGGACCCAGACCTGGGGCATCAACGTGCTCCGCCGGATTCAACACTCCGGCTTCCAGGACTCCTGGGCCCCGGCGGTCCGGGCCAACGCGAGCTTCCTGGGGCAATCGGGCCGGCTGGAGGGGCTGACCGACCTCAAGCGCGGGCTGGTGCTCGAGGTCACGCCCACCGCGACGGGCCGGCTCGACGGCGCCCCCGGCGCGCGAGGCTGGGACTACCAGAGCGGGGGCGACCTGGGCGGCGACGTCCGCTGGGGCATCAGCCAGAACCTGGTGATGAACGGGACCGTCAACCCCGACTTCTCCCAGGTCGAGGCCGACGTCGGCCAAGTCCAGCTGAACGAGCGCTTCGCCCTCTTCTACCCCGAGAAGCGGCCCTTCTTCCTCGATGGCCTCGAAGCCTTCGACACCCCGAACCAGCTGATCTACACCCGCCGGATCGTGGCTCCCGACGGCGGCCTCAAGCTGGCCGGCAAGGTCGGCCGGGTGAACGTGGGGGTCCTGGCCGCCGCCGACCAGCAGCAACAGTCCTGGAACGGTAGCCACTCGCCCGTCTTCGGGATCGCCCGCCTCCGCGGCGACCTGGGCCGGAACTCCACCCTCGGCGCCGTGCTCACCTCGCGGGAGGACGGCGCCGACTACTCCCGGCTCGCCGGCGCGGACCTCCGGCTCTACCACTCCCGGCTCTACTTCGTCGAGCTCCAGGCGGTCCAGTCATGGACCGACAGCGCCGGCACCGGCACCAGCGGCCCGCTCCTCCAGGCCGTCTGGGACCGGACCGGCCGGAGCTGGGGCTTCCACTACAACCTCGAGGCGGTCGCGCCCGACTTCCGGGCCGCCGCCGGCTTCGTGAACCGGACCGGCATCGTCAACGCGACCGCCTACAACCGGTTCAGCGGCTACGGCAGCCAGGGGGCCCTGGTCCAGACCTACAGCACCTTCATCGGGGTGACCCGGCTCTTCGACTACTCTCACGTGGGCGACGGCGCCATCGAGGGCAACGAGTCGATCTCGCCCTCCGCCACCCTCCGCGGCGGCTGGCAGGTGGGCGGCAACGTGAGCCGGAACTTCTACAGCTACGACCCGGCCACGTACGGCGACCTGACGATCCAGGCACCGGGAGGCGGCACCCTCCCCTTTGCCGTGCCCACCGGCGAGGCCAGCCAGTGGTCCGGCTCGCTCCGGGTTACGACCCCGACCTTCCGGCAGTTCACCATGTCGGCCAGCGTCGCCCTCGGTCAGACCCCGATCTTCGCCGAGGCGGCCCCGGGCCAGAGCTTGCGAGTCGATGCGACCCTCGATCTCCGCCCCACGGCGGCGCTCCGGAGCACCTTTCAGCTCTCCCGGCTCACCCTCACCCGCCGTCGCGACGGCTCGCGCTTTTCCAACGAAACCATCCCCCGACTCAAGGTCGAGTACCAGCTCAACCGCGCCCTCTTCGTTCGCTTCATCGGGCAGTACACCGCCCGCGAGCGGACCGCCCTGGTCGACCGACACGGCAACCCGATCCTGATCGACGGCGTCCTCGACACCGGCAGCGTGACCAACGATTTTCGGGTCGACTGGCTCTTCAGCTACCGCCCCACGCCAGGCACGCTGTTCTATCTGGGGTACGGCGCCTCCCTGACCGAGCCAAGGCAATTCCGGTTCAGCAGCCTGGACCGGACGGTGGATGGGTTTTTCGGAAAGGTGAGTTATGTGATTCGGATGTGAGGGGGGGACGGGGAGAGACGGCATCGGCGGCGGCCACCCGCCCCCCTTCAGATCCCGTCCACGATCTCCGCCAGCGCCTCTTCCCGGTGCCAGGCCCACCGCAATACCGTCAGCTCGCCCTCGAGCGCCCGCCGCTCTTCCGCTTCATGCAGCGCCATCTCCAACCCCAGGCGAGCCTCCGGATGCACGGTCACCAGGGTCCGCTCGATGGCGTCGAGCGCCGGCCGGACCCAGCGCGACCGGGCGAAGGTATGCAGCGCCCGCTCCGGTCCGCCCACCGCCTCGAGCCAGTGGACCGCCTCCCGCACCGTGGTGTGATCGCCGCCCTCGGGACTCAGGTGAGGCAGGATCCGTGACGCCGCCACCCGGCCGTTGGAGCCGGTGAGAAGCGCCTTCGGCCCCGCCACCGTCTCCTCGATCGGCACGGACCGCGGTACCTCCCGGCCGGCACACCCGATCCACATCGCCCACTGCTCCTCTTCGTCTTCCGCCCGGATCAGCTCCGCGCTCGACACCTGCGCCTGGCTCAAGACCAGCTCCTCACCGCTGCTCAACGGAATGGTGAGCGCCGGCCGCCGCCGGAGCTGGACCGACGCCACTCCCACTAGACCGGCATAAACCATCGCGCCGGCCGGACCGAGCGTCATGGTCAGGAGCGGCGCCCCGATCAACACGGCGGGCGCGCCGAGTTTGGGGCTGAGCCGGGCGATCAGGCTCCGGCGCCGCCGGAGGATCGAGTTGCCCCAACGCCAGGCCGCGAATTCCGGCAACAACGGTTTCCCGATTCTGACCAGATCCACCCCACTCGCCAGCCGAGCCAGGCCGATTTCGTCGGTGCAGAACCGAACCCGGCTCTGGCGAAAGCGGCGTTCGCACGCCTCGATCGCCTCCCAGCGATCCTCCGCGGGGACCAGATTCCAGCGACCGCAGCCGACGCACACGACCCAGAGACGGCCCCGGCGCTCGTCGAATGCCAGCCGGCGCCCGACGGGCATCTCCTCAATTTCCGGGTTGGTCCCGAGCGGGAGGTCGCAAAAGAAACAGAACGAGAGCATGGACGGCGCCGTGAGAGAGCCCTTCCTATGTTGGGCCCGCCGCCCGGTCCTCGCAAGCGTTCCCCCGTAACCTTCCCCCGGGGCTGCCACGGAGACCGCGAGCCGCCCCCGGCGCTCGGCCGCTCGATGGGCCGGTCCGAACCGGGACAGCCCGCACCGTTTCGATGCAGCCCGCCAGGCCAGGCCTCGCGGCGCCGGCCGGTCCAACCCGTGTGTCTCCAACGGATTGGCGTGCTTACGGGGCGCCGGCGCCCCGGGGAACGAAACCTGCCAAACCCGGCCTGCGAGATCACGAGCGTCGTCCGCCCGGGCGACGTGGATGGGTCTGCCCTACCATGCCGGAGCACTTCCATGAGCCGTTCCACCCCGCCGAGCCGTCTGCCGCGGGGGCGCGCCCGCCGGCTCGCCGCCGCGGCCCTCGCCGTCACCTTCGTCACCGCTTGCGCCGGAGCCGAGCCGACCGGCCCCGAGCAGTTGACGGTACCGTCCCTTTCGGGCGGCTCCGGAAGCGGCGGGGGTGGTGGCGGCGGAGGCGGCGGTGGCGGCGGCTCGACCACCTGCTCCAACGTCCAGAAGTTCGAGGCCGTCCCCGGATACTACCCCGGCAACAAGACGTGGGGCGCGATCTGGACCTCGGTCAGCTTCAAGCCCTGCGACCCGACGGTCACCCTGACCGCCGTCCTGTCCGGCACGCCGCTCGACCCGCCCGGGCCGGCCGCCGTCTACCTGCCCACCGACCTCGGCTCGCCCCGGGGGGTTGGCTACAGCTTCACCTCCGGCACCACCATCGACTGGGAGCCCGTCGAGCTCGAAGCCCGGTTCGAGATCCAGATCCAGCTCTTCGACCAGCACGGCGCCCTGGTCGAGTCCCGCTCGGCGATCGTCACCACGCCGGCCCCGGTGCTCTCCACCTCGCTCACCACGCCGTGATCCAACGCGACCGCCCTTGTCCGCGAACCTCGCGGGCAGGGGCGGCGCGCCCACACCCGGCCAGTACCATGATCACGCCGGCCACCCCGAGCAGCCTGAGCTGCCGGCGATGGCGCCAGAACAGGCCCACGACGACCACCAGGCAGAGGAGCAGCAGCCCAGCCCAGCGTCCTCCCATCCGACTCACCCTCCGCGGTGCACGACCGGCAGCTCGACGAAGCTGGCCTCTCCCGGGGTATGGTACACCCGCTGCGTCGCCGTCCGGTAGTCGCCGGGTTTGGCCAGGAAGATGTTGGGTACGAACGTTTGCGGGTTCCGGTCGTAGAGCGGGAACCAGCTCGACTGCACCTGCACCATGATTCGGTGTCCCGGCAGGAAGACGTGGTTGGCCGTCGGCAGCTCGAACCGGTACCGGAGCGGCTCGCCCGCCGCGATCGGCCTGGCCGTCTCGTAGCTCTCCCGGTAGCGGCCCCGGAAGATGTCCATCGACACGGCCAGCTGATAGCCGCCCATCGCCGGGTCGGGCACCGTCTCGTCGGGGTAGACGTCGATCACCTTCACCACCCAGTCGGCATCGGTTCCGCTGGTCGAGGCGATCAGGTGCACGACCGGCTGGCCGCTGATCTGCACCGGCTCGGTCAGGACGTCGGACTCGTAGGCCAGGACATCCGGCCGGCCCGACGCCTCGCGCTGATCGTCGACCAGCCACTGGGGCCAGGTAAGCGGCGAAACGTAGCCCACCGGCTGACTCGGCCGGGCTCGGTACGGAACGGGTTTGGCGGGGTCGGAGACGTACTCGTCGAACGGCGCGCCGCCGGCCACGGGCGCGGTGAACCCGGCGTGGAAGCCGGCCTGGAGGTAGAAGGGCGCCGGACGGACGGTGCATCCGCTCGAACAACCCGAGGGCCAGCTGTCGAGCCGCTCCCAGCGGTTGGCGCCGGTCAGGAAGGCGTTGACCGGGGCCACGTCGTCGGACGGCGCGCCATCCTTGAGATAATGATCCAGGAACGGCAGGAGGATCGCGCGCTGGAACTGAAGCGAGGTGTTGGCGTCGAAGTCGATCGCGCCGAGCGAGCTCCCGTCCTCGATCTCCTGGCCGTGATGCCAGGGGCCCATCACCAGGAAGACCTTGTCGTTGTTGGTGTCCTTGGGCTCGAGCGCCTGGTAGACGGCGATCGCCCCGTAGATGTCCTCCTGGTCCCAGAGCGAGTGCACCAGCATCACCGGAATGCTGAGCGGCCGGGCCCCAAGGATCTTGTCCAACGCCTGCTGGCTCCAGAAGGAGTCGTAGCTCGGATGGGCCAGGATCTTCTGCCAGAACCCGAGCTGGTCCATCCCGTGCGACGCGGCGAGGTCGCCGGCGGAGCCCTCCAGATAGAGGTCGTAGTCGTCGTGATGGTCGGTCCACCACTTGAAGGCGTTGGTCCGAGACGCCACCTGCTCGTAGATGTAGGGCAGGTTCTGCTGCCGGAAGGCGCCGTGGTGGAACCAGTCGTCGCCCATCCAGCCGTCGACCATCGGATTCATCGGAACCGACACCTTGAGCGCCGGATGCGGGTTCACGAGCGCCATCAACGGCTCGAACCCGTCGTACGAGATCCCCAGGATCCCGACCTTGCCGTTGGTCTCCGGCACGTTCTTCACCAGCCAGTCGACCGAGTCGTAGCAGTCGGTCGACTCGTCCACCGAGGTCGGGTTGAGCGGGCCGACCAGGGGCCGATTCATCACGTAGTCACCCTCGGAGCCGTACTTGCCCCGAATGTCCTGGACCACCCGGATGTAGCCGCCCGGGAGGATCACGTCGAGCGCGTTGTCGTAGCCGTTCAGGTTGGCCGCCAGGTGCGAGCTGGCCGCGTAGGTGGTGGTGGCGCTGGCGTCGTAGGGTGTGCGGGTGAGGAGGATCGGGGCGTGGCGGGCGCCTTTGGGCACCAGGATCACGGTGTGGAGCTTGACCCCGTCCCTCATCGGGATCATCACCTCGCGACGCTCGTAGTCGAAGCTGGTGGTGACGGGTGCGAAGGTGGCCGGCGTCTCGCTGGGAAGCGACGGCCGTTGCGCCGTCAGGGGCAGGGCCAGCAGCGTGGCGGCCGAGCCGAAGACGATCGAACGAAGCAATGAAGGCATTACGGAGCACTCGGATGGAGATGAATCAAAGCTAGCCTGCGGATAGTATTCGTGGCACCATGACCCTCACGATGCTCGATTCCGACGCCCGATGAGCCCCAGGGCGACCGGAACGTTCCGATCCCTCCGGAGCTTCAACTATCGTCTCTGGGCCGGCGGCGCGGTCATCTCCAACGTCGGCACCTGGATGCAGCGCACGGCCCAGGACTGGGTCGTGCTCACCGAGCTCACCCACCACAATGCCACCGCGGTGGGCGTGGTGATGGCGCTCCAGTTCGGCCCGCGCGTCTTCCTTCTCCCCCTCACCGGCTACGCGGCCGACCACCTGGACCGTCGCAAGCTCGTCTTCGCCACCCAGGCCGCCATGGGCGCGCTTGCCCTGGGACTCGGCCTGCTCATCCTCACCGGAGTCGCGCGGCTCTGGCATGTCGACCTCTTTGCCGTCCTGCTCGGCTGCGTGTCGGCCTTCGACGCCCCGGCCCGCCAGAGCTTCGTCTCCGAGCTGGTCGACGACCGCGACCTCGCCAACGCCGTGGCCCTCAACTCGGCGTCGTTCAACGCGGGGCGCCTGATTGGACCGGCCGTCGCCGGGCTCCTGATCGCGGTGGTGGGCTCGGGCTGGGTGTTCCTCATCAATGCCGCCTCGTTCGGGGCGGTGATCGCCGCGCTCGGCCTGCTTCGCCTCGACCAGCTCCAGGTCCGGGAGCGAGCCGTCCGAACCCGAGGCAGTTTCCTCGAGGGCTTTCGCTACGTGTGGCGGCGGTCCGACCTCAAGACCGTGCTGGTGATGCTGTTCCTGATCGGGACCCTGGGCTTCAACTTCCCGATCTTCATCACCACCATGTCGGTCACCGTCTTCCACGTCGGCGCGGCCCGCTATGGCGTGCTGATGTCGTTCATGGCGGTGGGCTCCGTGGCCGGCGCCCTCCTGGCCGCGCGACGGGAACGCCCCGGCATGGGCCTGCTCGTCGCGGCGGCGCTGAGCTTCGGTATCGGACTGGGACTGGCCGCGGTCATGCCGACCTACGCGCTCTTCAGCCTCGCCCTCGTCCTGGTGGGCATCTCGGTGCAGACCTTCACCACCACCGCGAACAGCTCGGCCCAGCTCTGGACCGAGCCGGCCATGCGGGGCCGGGTCATCGCGATCGTGCTGGCGGTGGCCATGGGCGGGGCGCCCATCGGGGCGCCGCTGGTGGGCTGGGTGGCCGATCGCTTCGGCCCCCGGTGGGCCCTGGGCCTCGGCGCGTCGGCCGGGCTGATGGCAATGACGGTCGGACTGGCCTACTTGCGAAGAGGGACTAGGGAGTTGGGAGTCGTGACTAGGGAGTGATTGGTGAGTGGGGAGTAGGGCGCGAGTCGGGAGTGAGTAGGGAGTGGGCGGGAAGTGGGCGAGAGCAGGCGCCGCCACCCCGATCGCCTACTCCCCACTCACTCCCCAGGCACAACTCACGAATCACTACTCCCTACCACACCTATCCAGAGAAACAGTAGGAGCAGCCCTTCTCCTGCGTCCCGCTCACGGCCAGCACACCGGACGGGACCACCTGAACGCCCGGAATCAGGTTCTTGACCCACTCGTCCTTCACGGCCGCGGCGTCCATGTTCATCTTCTGCGCGACCGCGCCCGAATACACCGACAAGGCGATGTTGCAGGCGCCGATCAGAACGCCCTTGGCGAGCAGGGCCTCGAGTCCGGTGCCCGGCAGCGGCAGCGGCAGCGGCTTGATCCAAGTGTTCCGGGTCGCCGCCATCGATCCGTCCTTGATGTTGAACACCTCGCCCAGCTTGTACTTGGCCCAGATCGCGTCGGACAGGGTGAAGCCCACCGCGCCATGGCGGAGGATCACCACCGCGCTGTTTTGGTCGTCGGTGGTGCCATACGTCCCGTTGGTCGTATCGAGCCACACCCGAGGCCAGACGACCGGCATCCCGCCGTTGGGCTCAGGCGCGTCGAACACCATCTTGTGCTTGCCGGTGATCCGATCGAGCCAGGCCAGGTACGATGGATCGGCGCCGGTGAACGGGACGGTCTCGGCCGCGACATCCCGGGGGAGGAACTGACCCAGCCCCACGGCCGCGGCGCTGGCAGCGATGCTGCCCAGGAACCCGCGCCGGTGCGCGGGACGATTCAACTCGAACACGGCTCCCTCCTCTGTCGGTTGGGTGTCGGTAACGGATCTATGGAGCTTGGCGGCCGTCGCGGTCCGCCAACCGGATTGTCATGATGAAGTGGATAATCTACCTCGGTCGCCATGAACAAGGGATGACCCCGGCTCAACCGCGATCGCGGCGTCGAGCGACCGCATCGGCCGGGCAGGCTTGTCATTTAAGACGGCAGGCTTTCATTTAAGATATGACTAAACAATATCAGGCCTCTACCTGGAGGTTGGGATGCGAGCGCTGCGGGTCTTCGAGTCGATCTCGGTCGACGGGTATTTCGCGGACGCGGAGGGCGGCATGGGCTGGGCGCATGCCGGGCGGGACGACCCCGAGTTCGCCGACTGGGTCGGCGCCAACGCGAGCGCCGGTGGCGACCTACTCTTCGGCCGGAAGACCTACCAGATGATGGAGGCGTATTGGCCGACGCCGCTGGCCGCCCAGCAGATGCCCGCGGTGGCGGCCGGCATGAACGCCGCCACCAAGTACGTGGCGTCTCGCACCATTCGGCCCACCTGGCGCAACACCCATCTCCTCGAGGGCGACCTGGTCGAGGCCGTGCGCCGGCTCAAGGCCGCCGACGGCCCCGGGATCGCCATCCTTGGCAGCGGCGACCTTGCGAGCCAGCTTGGCGCCGCGGGACTGGTGAACGAATACCAGTTCGTCGTCATCCCCGTCGCCCTGGGCGGGGGGCGCACGGTGTTCACGGCCAAGGCCGGACTGCGCCTCGTCGACCACCGCGCGTTCCCGTGCGGCAACGTAGTGCTGACCTATGCCGTCTAGGTGCCGAAAACCTGGAAGGAAGCGAGCATGCGACCGGCCCAGCGGAATGACGTCTTTCACGCGATCGCGCATCCGGCTCGCCGCGCGATCTTGGCGACGCTCCGAGGTGGCGAGTGCTCCGCGGGCGACTTGGCCGAGCCGTTCCGGATGACCTTCCCGGCGATCTCACAGCACTTGCGGGCGCTGGAGGCGGCGAAGCTGGTCTCGGTGCGGCGACAGGGGCGCCAGCGGCGGTACCGGCTGGAGCCAGGCCCGCTCGAGGAGGTCCAGGGCTGGATCGGCGAATTCGCGGGCTACCTCGAGCGGCGTCTGGATGCCCTCGGTCTCTGCCTCGACCGGAAGGACGGCGAGGCCGACGAGCCGACGGGCCTCACGGCCGCGTCGGCGCCGGCGACGGAGGCTGCGCTAACAAAGGACGCCGGAAAGCCCGAAACGAGGGGCATTTGACGAAGCTCCGAAGTTGGCTGACTGATAGGTCGCGATCTGCGCCTGGGTCGCCCTGATGCGGTTCCAGGGCATCAGTCCGTGATCAGTCTCCAACGACTTTCTCGATCTTGCCGACGACGTCCTGGACCTTTCCCGCCACCTTCTCGTTCCTGCCCCGGTCCTCCAGCGCGCGATTCTTCGTGATCTTCCCGGCCTGCTCCTTGATCGTGCCTTTCACCTCGTGGAGCTTGCCCTTCGCCTGGTCCTTGATGCTGTCTTTCATGGTCGTGCCCTCGCGGGTTCGGGTTCGAGCCTGCGGTCGGTTAGACCGCTCGCCAATAGTAGAGACGTGGCCGCGGGACCAGTATCGTCCGAGTGGAGGACCGAGGGTTGAAATTCGGACTAGCTCGTCGGGACGAGGGCAGGCGCGGCGCCTCACAATCCCTTTGGACAACCAGAGATCGTCCTCAAAGGCAGGCAAGTCATCGCGGCAGAAGCCCCGCCAATGACATTCGCGGTGCTCCGATCTCGTGATTTGGGGACGGTCGCCAGTCGCACTCGTGGCCGGGAGACCAAAACGCCGACGTCTCCGCCGGCGCAAGTCGTTGCGATGAAAGCTCCCGAGGCAGGACTCGAACCTGCGACCCGCTGATTAACAGTCAGCTGCTCTACCAACTGAGCTACTCGGGACCGGGCCCAAAGGCGCGAGTAAAGTATGCCACCCCTCCCCCGCGAGCAACACATCCACGGGCCAAAGCCGGTTCCGCCTCGACCTGGCCGGGATCGCGCCAGCCAACCTCCCAGGCCAACGACCGAAACGGCCGTCGATCGGAGTGCCAACTCCCGCCGAGAGCCGGCAACCAGGTGCACCTCGAGCCTGAGAGCTTCTCATTTCGGCCATAAGCATTGAATCATCTATTTAACTTGTTTCTATACAATTACTTACACAGTAAATGATAGTGAGCACTTGTGTGTACAAAACAGTAGTGAGCACTTACTTGTATTTCGAGCTATTCGATTGTCCCATGATCGGACAACAAAGTTGAGACCTGGATCACTAAATCATTGAAAAACAACATCTTAGGAAGTTTCGTCCGGCTACAATTCCGGCTCGGCAGTCGTTAGCTTGTTCCGTCATGCCGACCCACCGCCTTTTCGGCCACCGCGACCCGCGGAAACAGCTCGCCCGGGCCTTCGCCCAAGGGCGATTGCCGCAGGTATTGCTCCTCACCGGTGATCCCGGCGTGGGGAAGCAGCGCCTGGGCCTGTGGCTCGCCCAGCTGGCCCTCTGCGAGGCGCCCGGCGAAGAGCCCTGCGGGCAGTGCCGGGCCTGCCGCCTGGTGTCCGACCTGACTCACCCCGACTTCCACTGGTTCGTCCCCCTGCCCCGTCCGAAGGCGGGCGACCAGGACAAGCAGGTCGAGGAGATCCGCGAGGCGCTGGCCGAGACGATGGAGGGGCGCCGGAAGCAGTCGATCTACGGTGAGCCCGACGGCATGTCGATCCACGGGGTGGCCAGCGCCCGATGGCTCCTCCGGCTCTCCACCCTCACCACGGTGGAGGGCGGGCGCCGGGTCGTCCTGGTGGGCCACGCCGACCGGCTCGTGCCGCAGGAGGCCAGTCAGGAGGCCGCGAACAGCCTCCTCAAGTTCCTCGAGGAGCCGCCGGCCAGCACCATGGTGATCCTGACCGCCACCGACCCGACCCGGGTGCTGCCGACGATCCGGTCCCGGTCCACCCCCGTCCGGCTGGGCCGGCTGTCGGCCGCCGAGCTCGACGAGGCGCTGACCAGCCTGGCTCCCGACCTGAGCGCCCGGGATCGGGCGGCCCGGATCCAGGCCTCCGAAGGCTCCCTGGGTCGGGCCCTGGCTCCCGCCGACGAGAACGCCGTCGCCCGGGCCGTCGACGACCTCCTCGGCGCGGTCCGCCGGGGGGGCGCGGCCCGGTTCGAGGCTTCGCTCAGGCAGGGTCCCTGGGCCGCCCGGGGCGACTTCTCCGCCTTGCTTGATGGGCTGGCGGTGGCACTGGGAGAGGCAGCCGGCGCCGCATCCGGGAAGCCCCGCGGCGGGGTGGTGGCGGAGGCCCTGCGCGATGTGGACGATCCCGAGCGGATGCTCGTCGCCCTCGAGAAGGTCGAGACCGCTCGCGAGACGGTCCAGCGGAACGTGAATCCCCAGCTGGTGCTCGCCAATCTGACCGGGGAGCTGGCGGCGCTGTGGGCCTGAGTCACGTGGACGAGCACGGCCGCGCCCGGATGGTAGACGTCTCCGCCAAGCCGGTGACCGCCCGTGAAGCGGTGGCCGAGGGGTTCGTCCGGATGTCGCCGGAGGCATTCGAGCAGGTCCGGAGCAACACCGTCGCCAAGGGCGATGTGCTGGCGGTGGCCCGCCTGGCCGGCATTGGCGGAGGCAAACGGACGGCGGAGCTGATTCCGCTCTGCCATCCGCTGGGCCTCGACGACCTGGCGGTGGACCTGGAGCTGATGCCCGAGCTGCCCGGGATCCGGGTGGTGGGCACCGCCCGGGTGACGGGTCGTACCGGAGTGGAGATGGAGGCGCTCACCGCGGTGGCGGTGGCGGCCCTCGCCGTCTACGACATGGTGAAGGCCGTCGACCGCGGGATGCGGATCGAAGGCATCCGCCTCCTCGCCAAGCGCGGGGGGCGGAGCGGGGAGTGGACGGCCGACCGACCGGCCGACCACTCATGAATACCGAAGGGGAGGAGAACATGACTCTGACGAGAACGACGATTCGACGCGCGCGGCGGCGGAGCAGGATCGCCCGCTGGCTCGGTCACGCCGGGTCGCTGGTCGCCGGAGGGCTGCTCGCGGGTGCGGGCTTTGCCAGCTTCGATCAAGCGGATGCGGCCGACGCGCCGATCCCGGTGGTAGACAGCGCCAACGCCGAGGTGGGGCGTCTCATGGGCGAGCTGGACGAGGCTCGCGGCAAGTTGGCGGTGAATCAGCTGGAGCTCGACCGCTACAAGGCGGTGGCCCGCTATTCGACGCTCTACCAGGTCCCCTTCGCCATGGCGACCAAGGTGTACGACGCCGCCCTGGCCGAGGACATCCATCCGTCCCTGGGCTTCCAGCTGGTCAAGGTCGAGAGCGCTTTCCGGTCCCGGGCTCGGAGCTCGGCCAACGCCCTGGGGCTGACCCAGGTGCAGCTCCGGACCGGGCTGGCGTACGACTCCACCCTGACCGAGCGGCGGCTGCTCGATCCCGACACCAATCTCCGGATCGGCTTCCGGATCCTCCACAAGCTGCTCCGGCAGTTCGGCTACGACCTGGAGCTCGCGCTCCGGGCCTACAACCTGGGGCCCACCGGCGCCGTGCTCTCGCTGGCCGACACGACGGACGTGCAGCCGGGTTCGCGCTACGCGCAGGCGGTGATGAAGGGAGTGAGGGACCGGCCGGCCGGCGGGCAGTGAGCCGCCGGAGACCGGTGGAGGGTCAGGCCCCGGTCTTGATCCGCTGTCCGGCCCGGAGCGAGCTGGCCGAGCGGAGGCCGTTGAGCCGCATGAGCGTCTTGACGCTCACGCCGTAACGACGCGAGAGCTCCGACAGGGTCTCGCCCCGACGCACCAGATGCGTCGAGGCGGGGCCCTTTGCCTTGGAGCCGGTCCGAGCCCGCGACGAGGCGGGGGCCTTTGCCTTGGCGCTGGCCCGAGTCCGCGACGACCCACGGCCGCCGCTCACCACCACCCGTTGACCGGAGCGGATCGAGGTGGAGCGACCGAGCTCGTTCATCGCCTGGAGCTGGGAGACGGTGGTCCCGAACCGGTTGGCGATGCCACTCAGCGTCTCGCCCCGGCGCACCACGTGGATGCCGTTCGGCGCCCGCTCGGTCTCGACTTCGTCGGCCATGACCCGGCCGGCGGAGCGCGAGGGTACGCGAAGCTCGCTGCCGACCCGGAGCGAGCGGGGGTGGACCCGCGGGTTCAGGTCGGTCAGCTCACCCAGGCTGATGCCGTAGCGGGCCGCGATGCCGCCCATGGTCTCGCCCCGGCGGACGGTGTGGGAGGCGAACAGGATTCGGTCGTCCGCCGGCAGCGACGCCAGGCTGTCGCTGGTGACGAGGGCCTTCCCGACCGGCACCCGGATCCACGAGGTGGCGCCGGGCGGGGTCACCCGCCGGAGCAGCGACGGGTTGAGGCCCACGATCTGGTCGAGCGGCGTGCCGCTGACCCGGGCAACGACTTCCAGGCTGGTCGGCTTGGTCACCGGCAGGGAGTCGACGGCGAACGGATCGGTGTCGGGGATCGGCGGGAAGCCGTACTTCTCGGGCTGCTTCGCGATCATCGCGGCCGCGATGAGCTTCGGCACGTAGTCCTTGGTCTCCCGCCGGAGGTACCTGGTGTCCGAGAGGCGGAAGAACTGATCGTCGGCGATCGCCTCGTCGGCGGGGTCCTGTTCGTCGGCCTCATCGGCGGCCGGCGGATCGCCCAGGCGACGGAGTCCGCGCTGGACCCGACCGGCGCCTCCGTTGTAGGCGGCGGCGGCCAAGTAGTGCGAACCGAACTGCGCGGTGAGGTCAGCCAGGTAGCGGGCCGCGGCGTCGGTGGCCTTGACCGGGTCGCGGCGCTCGTCGACCCAACGGTCGATCCGGAGGCCGTACTCCCGGCCGGTCGCCCGCATGAACTGCCACATTCCGACCGCGCGGGAGCGGCTCACGGCGGTGTTGGAAAAACCGGACTCCACGATGCCGAGATAGACGAGATCGCCGGGGAGACCATGGTCGGAAAAGACCCGGCGGACCATCGGCTCGTACTTCGGGAGCCGCTGGAGCCAGATGGTCATCCGGTCGCGGGCCGGACCCTGAAAGAAATCGAGGTAGTAGTGGACCCGCGGGTTGTCGGCGTAGCGGGCGACGTTGATGTCGAACAGCGAGGCCAGGTCGAGGTCCGCGCCGGAATCGGCGTTGGCCGGCTCAGCGTCCTGGAGCTGTTCGAGGACTTCGGCGTCGCGGGCGGAATCGGCGGCGAGCTTCTGCAGGGCGACGGTGTCGAGGCCCGGGAGCGGTGCTCTCGTGACCGACGGCGGCGCCGGCGACTCGGCCACGACCGGCACCGGACTCGGGACGACCGACGGCTCGGACTCGGGCTGGACCGGGTCCGGGGTACCGACCAGATGCCCGGTGGAGGCGCACCCGACGGTAAGGCTCGCGGCGGCGAGAAAAGCCCAAGGCTTCATGGGACCTCGTCCATCCTGACGTGAAGCGAGGCCGAACCGATAACGCCCGACCCAGGAACAAGCATCGGCCCGAGGGCCGAATCGCATTAAGCTAGGCCCCCGATCCGGGGACGACAACTGCAAGCCACGATCCAGGGGATGCCGAGAGGGCCGAAACCGTTGCAGATCTTACAGCTGGAGCGTTATCGACGGGGGGTGGGACGGCCGCTGAGAAGCCGATTGGTCGCATTGAGCACGGCCAGCGCCGCTCCCCGCGGGACGTCGTCCTGCACCAGGGACGACCCAACCACCCGCGGTCCGTCCAAGGAGCCCTGGGTCGCCAGCGAAGCAATGACCACGGTGGCGTCGAAGGCTCGCACCGCCTTGACCCCGACCAGCTCGAACTTGGCGTCGCCGGTGGCCTGCGCGATGGCGTGGATGCAGGCCTGGGCGGCGCACCGCATCTCGCCGGCCTGGGAGGCCAGCCCGGCGGCTTCGCCGACGCAGGGCTTGTGGCTGGGCCAGGCCAGCGCCACGCGCGCGCGGCATTGTCCGGTCGCCGTCCGTTCCAACTGGAAGTCGGAGAACCGAAGCCGCCCGCGCGCGTCGCCGCTCACTCGACCCGAGCGTCCAAGCCGACGTCCAACTGTCGGCTCACTTCGTCGATGGGCGCCACCACGTCGACGGCCAGATGGGGACGACCGCTCTCGTCGGCCTCGATGGCCACGACAACCATCCGGCCATCGCTGAGCTCGATCCGGAGCTGGCGCAGGTCGGAACGCATGACGCAGTCGCCGATCTCCTCGCCGCGCAGCTGTTGCAGCGAGGCGGCCACTCGCCTGAGATCCTGCACCGGGATTTGCAGCCTGGTCATAGACGGCCCAGATGGTCGGCCAGAATCTCCGCCAGATCGTGGTCGGAGATACGCTCGGCCTGAGTATAGACGGCAGCCTTGGATGATGCCTGAATCGGGTACGGCGCCCAAAACCGCCGAGGGCTCGGCCCGGTGCCACGGAACGACAGCACGAGCGCCCATTGCTCCGAGTTCGCCCGGCGCTCCGCCGCGACCGAGACGTTCCACACCTCGTCGCCAACCTCGAGCATGCGCCACGCCATGGGATCGAATATGAGACAGGGTGAGAGGGGGGGCAAGGACGAGGGGCAAGGGCCCGCCCACCCGCCCGCCCACTCGGGTGCCCTAGTCTCCGCGCGTCAAGGCCCGGAAGCGCCGCATCAGGTCCTGGGTGATCGGACCGGGCTTGCCTTCACCGACCGGACGGCCGTCCACCTGGCGGACCGGCGCGATCTCGGCGCCGGTGCCGCAGAGGAAGACCTCGTCGGCGGTGTAGAGATCGTACCGGTTGAGCATGGCCTCGACGGCCGAGTGCCCCGCCTCCTGGGCCAGCTCGAAGATGAGGGCCCGGGTCACGCCCAGTAGAATGCCGGCGTGGGGCGGCGGGGTCTTGAGCACGCCGTCCTTCACGGCCCAGATGTTCATCCCGGTGCCTTCGCACACGTGACCGCTCGGGTCGAGCATCAGCGCGTCGTCGGCGCCGGCCACGTTGGCTTCCTGCTTGGCCAGCACGTGCGGCAGGTAGTTCAGCGACTTGACCCGCGGCGAGAGCGCCTCGCGATGGGGAATGGGCGTTCCCGCCGTGATCACGCTGAGCCCGTTCTCGTAGCGATCTGGCGCCCACATCTTGATCGAGTCGACGATGATGATCAGCGAGGGATCGGTGCACTTCCGGGGATCGATGCCCAAGTCACCGACGCCGCGGGTGACGAGGGGCCGAATGTAGGCTTCCTGGAGGCCCAGCTGGGCGACGCCCTCCTCGATCAAGGCGGTCACCTCGGGCTTCTTCATCGGGACGTTGAGGGCGATGGCCCGGGCCGAGTCGAACAGCCGGTCGACGTGCGGCGGGAGCCGAAAAACCCGACCACGATAGGCCCTGATTCCCTCGAACACCCCGTCGCCGTAGAGAAGCCCATGGTCGAACACCGAGATCTTGGCGGCGGCCTTGTCCACCCAGGCGCCGTTCATCCAGATGATGGCCATTGGCCTACTCCGGGTTGAATCGATGGAGGAGCTTCGCTTTTCGGCGGGAATGTAATCGAAGAACGCACCTAGTGCAGCGACGAGAGCGGCTCGATCGCGAGGTGCTCGCGACGGATGATGAGATGGTAGCGGTTGAGCCAGTTGAGCGCCCGCTGCCTGGTCGTCGTCTCGGCCTCGGCGGGGTCGAACACGAAGCCGAAATAGTGCATGCCGTCCAGCTCGTAGCTCCAGACCGTGTTCCGCGGCGTGGGCTCCCCGCCCTCGTCCGCGGCGATCGCCGTCCACTCCACGTTGCGATTGCACCACTGCACCCGACGGTGCGCGACCGACCTTGCCATCCCCTCCTCCTGGAGTTCGTGGGCTTCTGCCCGGGATCGTCCCGCCGGCGGCCGGCCGTCATCGACCGGGCCGATCGGCAAGTCCTGCCGGATCATGGCGGCCCGTCCCCGCTCGGCCCCCCATGAAACGGGCAACTCCTGCCGTCTCGCCGCTGAAGGGGCAAGCGGTGGGCCACCCACGGATCTCGGCTGGCTCTGGCTCGGCTCCCGCACTATCCTAAGGGCACTCCTCCAGTCGAACGGTGCGAATGCTGCTTCTGCTGGTCCGGCATGCCCTCGCCGCCGAGCGCGACGAGTCCCGTTTTCCCGACGACAGCCTCCGGCCCTTGCTTCCCAAGGGCCGTCGGGTCCAGGCCCGAATGAGCCGGCGACTCGAGAAGCTGGGGTTGGCGCCGGCCGCGATCCTCTCGAGCCCCTGGAAGCGCGCCTGGCAGACGGCAGGGATCCTCGCCGAGGAGACCGGGGTCGCCAAGAAGCGGCGGGTCACCTGTCCACCGCTGGCTCGGGACCCCGCGCTCGACGCCCTGGCCGAAGCGGTGGGTCCCCGTCCCGACGACGAGCGGGTGGCCCTGGTGGGCCACGAGCCGTGGATGAGCGAGCTGGCCTCGCTGCTCCTGACCGGCTCGCCGACCCGCCTGGCGATCGACTTTCCGAAGAGCGGGGTGATGGGGATCGAGGCCCCGGTCGTCGCCGCCGCCGCCGGACGGCTGGCGTTCTACCTGACGCCGAAAGCCCGCTAGAGCGTCGCCCTCGTGCCCCGCGATCTCCTCCCCCTGGTTCGCACCGCGCTCGCGGGACGATACGAGGTCGAGCGCGAGATCGGCCGGGGCGGCGCGGCGGTGGTGTTCCGAGCGGCCCGGCCGGATGGCTCGGTGGTGGCCCTGAAGATCCTCAGGCCCGAGCTCTCGGTCACGGTCACCGCCGAGCGATTCCTCCGAGAGATCGAGATCGTCAAGCAGCTGAGCCACCCCAAGATCGGGCGGCTCCTGGACGCCGGCGAGCAGGACTGGCTGGTCTATTACGTGATGCCCTACCTCGAGGGCCGGTCGCTCGACAGCGTGCTCCGTCAGTACGGGCACCTCACCGTCAACGACACGCTCCGGATCGCCGGCGACCTGCTCGGCGCCCTGGCCCACGCCCACGCGCTCGGGATCGTGCACCGGGACGTCAAGCCCGACAACATCATCATCGGACGGGACGGCGCCTATCTGCTGGACTTCGGAATCGCCCGAGCGGTGGCGCTCTCGGGCACCGACCGGCTGACCCGGAGCGGGGTGGCCGTCGGCACCTCGCGCTACATGAGTCCGGAACAGATCATGGCGGTCGACGATCCCGACCCCCGCGCCGATCTCTATTCGGTGGGGTGCGTGCTGTACGAGTGCCTGGCGGGCAAACCGCCGTACTACCATCCCAACGAGGTTCGGATCCTCCAACTCCATCAGACCGCGCCGGTCCCGAACTTGCGCGATCAGGCGCCTAACGTTCCCGCCGGGCTGGCGGCGGCGATCGGCCGGGCCCTCGCCAAGCGGTGCGAGGATCGCTGGCCCAACGCGGCCGAGATGGCCGAGGCCATTGCCCTGGTGCCTCGCGCCAGCGACTGACCGGGCGCCGGGTCAGGTCGGCTCCCCGCCCGCTTCCCGGCGTCCCTTGAGCTCGGCCAGCCGCTGGTCGACCTCGGGCGGCATCAGGAGGTCGTCCGAAATCTTCGCGATCCGCTCCGCGTCCTCCCAGGCCGCGAGCAGCTGGGTCAGCTCTCCCTCGATGGCCCGCCGCTCGGCTTCCTCGTGCAGGGCCATCTCCAGCGCCAGCCGGCTGACGATCGACTGGCGGGCGACCGCCTTGGCCCGGTCGACCGCCGGCTGGCTCCGGAGCCAGTCCTCGAGGTAGCCCTCGGCCCCCCGCCGGGCGTCGATCGACTGCACCGCGTAGGCCACCGACCGCTTGCTCCCGCCGGACGGGTTGATCGCCGGCAGCAACCGGCCAGCCACGGCGAGCGCGTCCTCGCCCCGGAAGAGCTCGAGCTTTCCCTTGTGCTTGAACGAGAAGGCCGGCTGCCCAAAGGTCCCGTCGCGGCCGAGCCGAGCCCGGGCCAGGGAGTTGCCCCGCACCTTGAGCACCCGGCCGTCGGGAGTCCGGATCCGGGCCACCCGCATCGCGTTGATGAGGTTGGGAATGTTGCCCCAGAGTCCGCCGAACCCGCCGATCCCGATCCCGGCAGCAGACGCGCCGATCAAGACCGCCCCGGCCGCAACGGCCACCCCACCCACCACCAGATACGACCGCCGCCGCCGCCGGCCGAACTGGTCGCCATACCGCCAGGCCGCGAACTCGGGCCGGAGCGGCTGGCCGATCCGGACCAGCTCCAGCCCCTCGGGAAGCCGGGCCAGACCGATGTTGTCGGTCGTGACCCGGCGTCGGGTCGCCTCGAACAGCCGCTCGCAGGCCTCGATGGCCTCCCAGCGGGTGTCGAGCGGGCTCAGGTTCCACCGCTCGCACGATCGGCAGACCACCCAGAGCCGGCCCTTGGCCGAGTCGAAGGCCAGCCGCCGGCCGACCGGAAATTCCTCGACGACCTGGTTGACGCCCAGCGGCTTGTGGCAGTAGATGCAGGTCGAGTACACGCGAAAATCAACCTCCTTCGGATCAAATATATCGGAGCTGGCGCGGCCGGTTTTCGAGGTCCTTCGGCTGTCCCCTTTTGAGGACAGGCGGGCTCCGCGCCGATTTTGCCTAAATCGGGGCCAGGCATTACTTTGGGGGCGCGATTTTGGCCCTTTCGTGATCGGCCAACAGGTTCCGGGAGCCGCTCGGGGGGGGTCGGCCAAACCGCCGCCCCTCTGTTCGTTGCTCGCCCGATCGCCCGAGATCCCGGTCGGGACCGAGTCCGGGAAACCAGACCCCGTCGTGAGGTTGTTGACGAGTCCGGTCGTCGGCAGGTGCGGGATTGATCCGGACTCCGATTACAGCAGCATGGAGATCAGGCAATGCGTACGACCGGCACGGTCAAGTGGTTCAACGAGACGAAGGGCTTTGGCTTCATCACCCCCGAGAATGGTGAGAAGGACTGTTTCGTGCACCACTCGGCGATTCAGGGCAGCGGCTTCCGCACCCTGGCCGAAGGTGAGCGAGTGGAGTTCGACGTGGTGCAGGGACAGAAGGGCCCGGCGGCGCAAAACGTCGTCCGCCTGGGCAAGTAACCCGGCCCCCGTTCAGCGACGGCGACGGCCGGTTTGCCACGGGCGGGCCGGCCGCTCGCGTTCCGGAGGGAAGACCCGATGATCGAAGTCACGGTAAGCGAGAACGACAGCTTCGAGTGGGCCCTCAAGCTGTTCAAGCGGAAAGTCCAGCGCTCGGGGGTCCTCAAGGAGCTCCGGAAGAAGCGCTACTACCTCAAGCCCAGCGCCGCCAAGCAGCTCAAGGCCGCCCAGGCCCGCCGGCGTCGCCGCCGCCAGCAGTCCCGGCCCTGACCCTTCGGGGCCGGCGGCCCCACCCCAGGACATGACCCGCGGCGGGGCGGCCTCGCGGCCGCTCCGTCGCCCCTCTCGACGACCCCCGGCGCGCCGTTGGCGCGCGCCGGGGCTTCAGGCTCGGGCCAGCCAGGCCTCCACCCGGCGCCGGGCCGCGTGGACGGGCGACTCGTTCCGCGCCTTGGCCTCGTCGAAGATCGCCGTGATCCGCCCATCGAGCTGGCGGACCGCCGCCTCGACCTCGGGGAAGTCGACCCCGTCGTCCACCAGAGCCAACGAGACGGCGCCGCCGCCGTTCACCACGTAGTCGGGGGCGTAGAGGATCCCGCGGGCGTGAAGCCGCTCGCCGTCCTCCGGCACCGCGAGCTGGTTGTTGGCCGACCCGGCGATCAGCCGACAGCTGAGCGAGGGGATGGTCCGCTCGTTGACCGTGGCGCCGACCGAGCAGGGGGCGTAGACGTCGCAGGGGGTGTCGTACACCCGCTCCATGGAGACCACCTCGGCGCCCAGCTCCCGAGCCAGCACCCCGACCCGCTCCTGATTGAGATCGTTGAGCAGCACCGTCGCCCCGGCTTTGGTCAGCATCCGGGCCAGCGGCGCGCCGGTGTCGCCCACCCCCTGGACCAGCACCCGGACCCCGTCGAGTCGGTCCGATCCGGTCAGGTGCCGCCAGCCGGCCTGGAGGCCGACGAACGCCCCGAGCGCGGTATACGGCCCCGGATCGTAGGGAGCGCCCTTCTTCCAGTCGTAGCAGTGGACGTAGCGGGTGACGGTGGCGAGGAGGGCGAGATCGTCGGGCGTGGTCCCGATGTCGGGGCCGGCGCCGTAGCGGCCGTTGACCGAGTCCATGAACCGGCCGAAGCGCCGCATCAGCGCCGTGCGCGCCTCGCCCTGGACCGGCTTGGCGAGGGCGATGACCGCCTTCCCGCCGCCGTAGTCCACCTCGATCGCCGCCCACTTGAAGGTCATTCCCTCCGCGAGCCGGAGCGCGTCCTGCAGTCCGTCCTCGGGCCGGGGGTAGGTCTTCATCCGCACCCCGCCCACGGAGCGCCGGCCCCGGGTGGAGTGGAGCGCGATGAACATCCAGGCGTCGGCCTCGCGGTCATAGCGGACCACCACCTCGTCGCCCGACCAGGCGCGGATCAGCTCGTCGAAACCCATGGGAATCATCCTTGCTTGCAGTGCTGAAGATTTGCGCGATATTTCAACAGTGTCAAGCAAGTCACCCCGGGCCCGGGCCCGCCGCCCCTACGCCATCCGGCGCCGCGACCAGGTCGAGGCCCTGGTTTCGGCCGTGCGCCAGGAGGTCATCGACACCCTCGGGGCCGCGGGCCCTCAGTCGGTGACCGAGCTGGCGCGGCTGATGGGCCGGCCGGCCGACGCCCTCTACTACCACCTTCGCCGACTGGTGAAGGTGGGGCTGGTGGTCCCGCAGGGCGAGCGGCGGCGGGGGCGGCGAACCGAGGTTGTGTACGACCTGGTGGGGTACCCGCTCCAGCTCGACTATCCCCGCGGCCGGGATGCCCGGACCGATCCGACCGTCCGCCTGGTCGCGGCGATGCTCCGGACCGCCGAGCGGGATTTCCAGCGCGGGCTCGAGGGGCACCGGGCGGTGGTGGACGGGCCGGCGCGGACGCTCTGGGCCACCCGGCGTCACGCCTGGCTCACCCCGGCCGATCTCCGGCGGGTCAACCAGCTGCTGAGCGAATTGCTCGACCGGATGGGCCGCTCCCGACAGCCCGACCGGGGCGAGCTCTGTACCCTGACCTTCGTGCTCGCACCGCGGGCGGCGCGCAACGGCCGTCGCTCCCGTCCCGCCTCCTGAAGGAGGAAGCCATGGCGGCTCTGGACTTGGACGATCTCTTCGCACCCTCGGTCATCGCGGACCCGTATCCCTTCTTCGGGCACCTCCGCGAGACCGACCCGGTCCACTGGAACGACGCGTATCAACTCTGGATCATCACCCGGTACGACGACCTGGTCGCGATGGTCCGGAACCACGAGGCCTTCTCGTCGGCGGTGATCCGGACCGATCAGCGGCCACCCTACCCGCCGATCGACCCGGGGGATCGGCCGCTCTTCGATGACGTGCGCCACTTCCGGGCCGACCAGCTGGTCGAGCAAGATCGACCCGAGCACCTGGCGATGCGCGGCGTGGTCCACGGGTACTTTACCCCGACGGCCATGGAGACCTGGCGGCCCTTCGTCCGCGAGGCCGTGGCGGGACTGCTGGACGAGATCGCCGACCGGCGGCGGATGGACGTGCTGACCGACCTGGCCGCGCCGCTTCCGGTCCGGATCATTACCCGCATGATGGGCGTCCCGATCGAGGACCACGACCTGCTCCGCGACCTCGCCGACAAACTCCTCTACATCAACCGCGGCGAGCCGGACCGGATGACGACCCTGATGGAAGGCATCCGGGGCATGATCGCCTACGTCTCGCCCCTGGTGGAGGAGCGGATCGACCGGCCCGGCAACGACTTCATCTCGGTGCTGGCCCAGGGCGAAAAGCGAGGTGTGTTCGACCGGCACCAGGTTCTGGTCAACACGGCGCTGCTGCTCTTCGCCGGGCACGAGACGACGATGAACCTGATCTGCAACGGCACCCTGGCGTTCCTTCGCCATCCCGAGCAGTGGGCCCGGCTGGTGGCCGATCCAGCGGGCCGGGTTCGGCTGGCGACCGAGGAGTGCCTCCGCTACGATCCGCCGGTCAAGTCGACCCAGCGGATCGCGGCCGAGGACACGGAGCTGGGCGGCAAGCTGATCAAGCAGGGCGACCGGATCCGCTGGATCATGGCGGCCGCCAATCGCGACCCGCGGGCGTTCGAGGATCCCGATCGATTCGACATCGGCCGGCAGCCCAACCCGCACGTCTCCTTCGGCGCCGGCATCCACTACTGCCTTGGCGCCACGCTGGCCCGGATCGAGGGTCAGGAAGTGTTCCGGGCGCTGGCCGAGCGATTCCCCGACCTGGCGCTCGCCGCCGACCAACCGCTGGAGTACCAGCCCAGCATTCAGTTCCGATCGCTCCGCTCGCTGCCGGTAGCCTGGTAAGCGCGAGCGGCAAGGAGGCTCAGATGGCGAGACGACTTCGCGTGATGGTGGACCATGATCTCTGCGTCGGCAACGGCACCTGCCTCACCATCGCGCCGGCGGTGTTCGAGCACAACGCCAACCGCCAGTCCGAGGCCCGGCATCCCGACGGCGCGCCCGAGGCCACGATCCTGGACGCGGCGCGGAACTGCCCGGTGGCCGCGATCGGGGTGGAGGTGGAGGAGACGGGAGAGCGGTTGTTTCCGTGAGGGAGGGACGGGGAGGGACGGGGAGGGGACGGGGGGGAGACGGGGGGGGACACCAGGGACTCGGGTGACGGCAACGGAGGGGGCATGGCGTATCTCGGCGAAAAAGAGGGCAAGGGGCGGAAGCGGGTCTCCACGCTCGACCTGGCCGCGATGAAGCGGGACGGTCGGAAGGTCGTGATGATGACCGCCTACGACGCCCTGTTCGGCGCACTGGTCGACCAGGCCGGCGTCGACGTGATTCTGGTGGGCGATTCGGTGGCGCCGGTGCTGGCGGGCGAAGCGACGACCATTCCCGCCACCGTGGGGCAGATGATCTACCACGGGCGGAGCGTGAAGCGCGGGGTGAGCTCCGCCCTGGTGGTGGTCGACCTGCCCTTCCTCAGCTACCAGGTCTCCATCCCCGACGCGGTGCGGAACGCGGGCCGGGTGCTCAAGCGAACCGGGTGCGGCGCGGTGAAGCTCGAGGGCGGCCGGGCCTGGGTCGACACGATCCGGGCCCTGGTCGAGGCCGGGATTCCGGTGATGGGCCATCTGGGGTTCACGCCTCAGTCCGTCCACGCGTTAGGCGGACATCGGGTGCAAGGCCGCGACGACGCCGGCGCCGGGCGGATGATCGAGGACGCGCTCGCGCTGGAGGCGGCCGGAGTGTTTGCCCTGGTGCTCGAGTTGGTGCCGGCGGCGGTGGCCGAGCGGGTGTCGAAGGCGCTGACGGTCCCCACCATCGGGATCGGGGCCGGGCCCGGCTGCGACGGCCAGGTGCTGGTGCTCCACGACATGCTGGGGCTGAACGAGGGTTTCAGCCCCAAGTTCCTCAAGCGGTACGCCGAGCTGGGGGCCCAGGTGCGCGACGCGGTGGGGCGGTTCGGCGACGAAGTCCGGGACGGGACCTTCCCGGACCAATCGCACTCTCACCAGTGAGAACGGCGCGGCGCCGGGCTACCTTCAGGGAACCGCCTCGGACGAGCCACCCATGACGACGTTCTCCGAACAAGTCAACACCTACTTCGATCGCGCCGCCCGCCTTACCCGCCGCGACCCCACGCTGCTCAAGCAGATCCGGACCTGCAACAGCGTCTACTACGTCAGCTTCCCGCTGGCCCGCGACGACGGCAGCATCGAGGTGATCCACGCCTGGCGGGCCGAGCACAGCCAGCATCGGCTGCCCACCAAGGGCGGGATCCGTTACAGCCTGGCGATGAGCGACGACGAGGTGATGGCCCTGGCCGCGCTGATGACCTACAAGTGCGCCATCGTCAACGTGCCCTTCGGCGGTGCGAAGGGCGGGGTCCGAATCGACCGGCGGGCCTACTCCGACCGGGAGCTGGAGCGGATCACCCGCCGCTATACCTACGAGCTGGTCCGGAAGCGGTTCATCGGTCCGGGTGTCGACGTGCCCGCGCCCGACTTCGGGACCGGGTCACGGGAAATGGCGTGGGTGGCCGACACCTACGCCAGTCTGACCGGGGGCGAGCTCGACGCGATGGCCTGCGTGACGGCCAAGCCGATCTCGCAGGGCGGGATCATGGGCCGAACCGAGGCCACCGGCCGCGGGGTGTGCTTCGGGATCCGTGAGGCGTGCGACGTGGCGGAGGACATGAAGCGGTTGGGCCTGAGCCGCGGGGTGGACGGGAAGCGGGCGGTGGTTCAGGGACTCGGGAACGTGGGCTACCACGCCGCCAAGTTCCTGACCGAGGCCGGGGCCCGGATCGTCGGGCTGGCCGAGGTCGAGGGGGCGATCGCCAATCCGAAGGGGCTCGACCTGGAACGGGTCGTCGCCCACCGGCAGGCCACCGGATCGCTGCTGGGCTTCCCCGGGGCGACCGATCTTCCCCGGTCCGCCGACGCGCTCGAGCTCGATTGCGACCTCCTGGTGCCCGCGGCGCTCGAGCACCAGATCACCGCGGACAACGCGCCGCGGATCAAGGCCAAGATCCTGGCCGAGGCGGCGAACGGGCCCACCACTCCGGAGGCGGAGGCCCTGCTGATCGCCCGGGGGGTCCTGATCCTCCCCGACGTCTGGCTCAACGCCGGGGGTGTGATCGTCTCCTACTTCGAGTGGCTCAAGAACCTCTCCCACGTCCGCTTCGGGCGGATGCAGAAGCGGTACGAGGAGGGCGCCTTTCGACGGCTGCTGGGCGCGATCGAGCAAGCGACGACGGTACGCTTCACCGACGAGGAGCGGCACCGCTACACGGACGGACCGGACGAGGAAGACCTGGTCAACTCGGGGCTCGAGGAGTCGATGGTCACGGCGTTCCACGAGATCCGGACCATCCAGCAGGCGCAGCCGGATCCGGTCGATCTCCGGACCGCGGCGTTCATCAGCGCGATCGACAAGGTAGCCCGGGCGTACGAGGAGCTGGGGATCTTCCCCTAGCCGGGCCGGGCCGGCAGGCGCCTAATGCTCCGGGTTCCGCTGCCAGGAACCATAAACCGGGTTGGGAAGCGCGAAGAACCGGACCCCGAAGGACGAGAGCGCAGCCGGGTCGTCGCGGACGGCCTGGGTGAGGCTCGGGAAGTCCTGGATGTTGTCGCCCAGCCATTCGACGATGGTGAGCGCCGGGAGCCCGGGCGCGGCGGTGCCGTTCTGGACCCGCTCGAACCGCGGATTCTTGTCGCTCTGGCCTTCGGGTTGGCAGAGCACCACGTCGGCCTGGACCCCGACGGCCGCCAGGTTCTCGCGGGTCGGGGCGCAGAGCGAGTCGGCCCGGTTGGTGACCACGGCCAGCCGGCCGCCCAGCTGGTGCACCCGCTGGGTGAACTCGAGCGCGCCGGGCACCAGGGTGGCCGCCCGTTCCCGGACCCACGCCGCCCAGGTCGTCTCGCTGAACCGCCCGCCCGACACGTCGAGCCGTCGTTGGTACTCGCTGTTGTCGAGCATGGTCTCGTCGGCATCCATGATCACCCCCCAGGTGCCGGTCGCGAGCCCGCTCACCGCCAGCTCCAGCCGGCTCGCGGCCAGGCGGTAGACCTCGAGGGTGATCGCCCGGTACTCGGCCGAGTTCCGGACCCAGTGGAGCGCGGGCGAGAGCCTGGCCGCGGGACGGGGCGCGGCCGCCGGCGGGATGGCCGCCGTCCCCCCGCAGGCCGAAAGCAGGAGGAGGAGGACGACGAGGGGCGGCCGGCGCGGCGAGGGCGACCGGGGCAGACTGTCGGGGGGGCGGCGGCACGGCGACATGGGAGGAGCTCCGGAGTCCGGTTCAGGACGCAGCGTTGGAGGCTCCGGTAGTATCGCAGGGGGCCCGGGGGGCATGGAATCCCAATCGGCCGCGTCGGGGCGGGCCGGGGGCCCGGGGCCTACCGGCCCGCGCTATGTTCCTGAGGCAGCACCGCAGGACGAAAGCCCTCGACACACTCCACGGGTCAACCCGAAAGGCGGATTCCGTGCGTCTCAGCTTGCTTCGCGCTTCGCTCGTCCTGGCCGGCGCCGCCGGCCTCGTCACCGACCTCGCCGCCCAGAGCCCCGACATCCCCTCGGCCATGCACTGGCGCGCCATCGGGCCCACCCGCGCCGGCCGGGCCCGGGCACTCTCCGGCGTCGCCGGCGAGCCCAACCTGTTCTACGTGGGGTACGACAACGGCGGCGTCTGGCGCTCCACCGACTACGGCTCCAACTGGGAGCCGCTCTTCGACCACGAGCCCACCGGCTCGATCGGCGCGATCGCGGTGGCGCCCAGCGACCCGAACGTCATCTACGTCGGAAGCGGGGCCGGGATCATCCGGCCCGATCTGGCCACCGGCGACGGCGTCTACAAGTCGACCGACGCCGGGAAGACCTGGACCCACCTGGGGCTCCGTGAGACCCAGATGATCGCAATGATCGACGTCGACCCGACCAACCCGGAGCGACTGTTCGTCGCCGCGCTGGGGCACCCCTACGGGCCCAACCCGGAGCGCGGGATCTTCCGCTCGCTCGACGGCGGGCAGACGTTCCAGAAGGTGCTCTACAAGGACGAGTATACCAGCGGGAACGACGTCCGGATCTCGCCCGCCGACCCCAACACCGTCTACGCCACGCTCTGGCAGCAGCAGGAGGCCTTCTGGGAGGGCGGCGACTTCGGCGGCGGCGGGAACGGCATCTTCAAGTCGACCGACGGAGGCACCACCTGGCACCAGCTGACCGACGGGCTGCCGTCCGTGCTCCAAGCCAACATCGCCGTGGCGCCCAGCGACCCGTCGGTTCTCTACGCGATGGCGGCCTCGGCCGGCGAGAACGGGCGGTCGGGACCGGTCCGGTTCTACCAGTCGACCGACGCGGGTGAGCATTGGCACGTCGCGGTCCACGGGCCGGGCGGGTCGCCGGACGCGACCGAGGATCAGCGGCCGCTCCGCCGGATCGGCGGCGGCGACCTGCCGACCATCGCCATCGACCCCAAGAATCCGAACGTGGTCTACAGCGCCTCGGTGGTGATGTGGCGGACCGAGGACGGCGGCCTCACCTGGTCGGCGGTCCGCGGCTCGCCCGGCGGCGACGACTACCAGAAGATCTGGATCAACCCGGCCTTCACCAACGTCATTCTGGCCGTCTCGGACCAGGGCGCCGTGGTCTCGGCCAATCGGGGGAAGTCGTGGAGCAACTGGTACACTCAGCCAACCGCGGCGATGTATCACGTCACCGCCGACAACAGCTTCCCCTACCGCCTCTGCGGCGGGCAGCAGGACTCCGGCTCGGCCTGCGTCGACAGCCGGTCCAACGACGGCGCGATCACCTTCCACGACTGGCATCCGGTCAACATCCAGGAGTACGGGATCGCGGCGCCCGACCCGAAGCACCCCGACTGGGTCTACGGCAGCATGCGCTCCAACGTGTCGCTCTACGACCGGACCACCGGACAGACGACCTACGTGGGGCCGGACGCCGAGGCCCGGGGCGACCAGTACGGCCGGAACGTTCGGACCATGCCGATCAACTGGTCGCCGGTCGACCCGAGCATCCTCTACTACACCTCGAACGTGGTCTGGAAGTCGGTCGACCACGCCAAGACCTGGACCCGGATCAGCCCCGATCTGGCCCGGCAGACGTGGGAGATTCCCCAGACGGCCGGCCAGTACGCCAGCTCGATCACGCCGGGCCCTCGGGGAACCATCACGGCGCTCGCGCCGTCGCCGCGAAGCGTCAACGTGATCTGGGCCGGCACCGACGACGGCTATCTCCAGGTCACCTGGAACGGCGGGACCAGCTGGAGCAACGTGACCCCGCCCGAGATCAGGCCGTGGACCCGGATCTTCAATCTGGACGCCGGGCACTTCGATACCCGGACCGCCTACGCCGCCGCCAACACCATGCGGATCGACGACATGAATCCGCACTTCTGGCGGACCCACGACGGCGGGAAGACCTGGACCGAGATCGACCAGGGCATCGCGCCGGGCGCGGTGGCCAACTCGATCCGTGAGGATCCCCGGGTGAAGGGGCTCCTCTACGCCTCGACCGACACCCAGGTCTGGGTCTCGTACGACGACGGCGATCACTGGGAATCGCTCCGGCTCAACATGCCAGCCATCTCGGTCCGCGACATCCAGGTCAAGGACGACAGCACCTGCCTCTGCGCCGACCTGGTCGCCGGCACCCACGGACGCGGCTTCTGGATCCTCGACGATCTGACCCCGCTCCGGCAGGCGGCCGCGATCCGGGCCGCGCGGGCCTCGAACACCCCCTACCTGGTCAAGCCGATCGTGGCGGTGCGGGTCCGGTTCGGCACCAACGATCCGACCCCGTGGCCGCCCGAGGTCCCAGCCGGCGAGAACCCTCCCCCGGGCGGCATCCTCGACTACTACCTGCCGAGCGCCGTGTCCGGCCCGGTGACGATGGCGATCGTCGACGCGGCGGGGAAAGTCGTCCGGACCTACTCGAGCGATGATCCGAAGCTCGATCCCGATCCGGCGCTCGACCCCGAAGCCTACGACCAGGTCTGCCGGAAGAAGCCGACCGCGACCGACTGCGGGCTCCCGCTCTACTGGCCCGCGCCGGCGCTGGACATGTCCACCAGGGCGGGCATGCACCGCGTCTGGTGGGACCTCCACTATCAGCCGATCGCGGTCCAGAACATCGACGAGGCCGGCGACGAGGAGGCGACCGGCGCGGTGCCCCACCACACCTATCCGGCGGTCGAGGCCCCGTGGGCGCCGGCCGGCCGCTACACCGTCCGGCTCACGGCGGGCGGCACCACGGTCAGCCAGCCCCTCACCCTCGAGCTCGACCCCAGGGTCAAGACCTCGGCGGCCGGGCTCCGGCAACTGGCGGCCCTCTCCCGCGAGATGTACGATGGAGCGATCGCCACGCATGACGCTTACCGGCGGGCTCGGGCCCTGCTGGCCGAGATCGACCGGGTGGGCGGCGGTGATCTCGACGGGTTCAAGCAGCAGGTGGAGGCCGTGGCGCCGGCGCCGGACAACCGGCCCCGGTTCTTCCGGCGCCGCGGACCGTCGGGTCCGCCCACCCTGGCTTCGGCCAGCGAAGACCTGATGGGCGCCGCGATGGCCATGCAAGGCGCCGACCTCGCGCCTACCGCGGCGCAGGTTGCCGCTTGCCGCCGGGCCCGGACCGCCTCGGCCGACGTCATGAAGCGGTGGACCACACTCTCGACGACCAGCCTCGCCGCCGTCAACGCCAAGCGACGCCAGGCGGGCCAGCCGACCCTGACCCTGCCAAAGGAGTAGGTCAGCGATGACCACCGCCGCCAAGAGGGGTGCGCCCGCCCGCCGCTGGACGGCGGGGCACACCGTCGTCGCGCTCTGCTTTGCGGCGGTCTTCATCTCCTACATCGATCGGACCAACATCTCGGTCGCGTCGATCGCGATGAAGGACCAGTTCGGATGGGACGAGACCACCAAGGGCTTCGTCCTCTCCTCGTTCTTCATCGGCTACCTGGTGCTCCAGGTGGTGAGCGGGACGCTGGCCAACCGGTACGGCGGGAAGATCGTCCTCGGCGCGGCCGTGCTCTGGTGGTCGATCTTCACGATGCTCACCCCGCCGGCCGCGTCCATCTCGCTGGGAGTGCTGATCGCGGCCCGGATCGCCCTGGGCTTGGGTGAGGCGGCGGTCTTCCCGGCCTCGATCAACATGATGGGCCGCTGGGTACCGCCGGCCGCCCGCTCCCGGGCGGTGGCGCTCTTTACCAGCGGGCTCTCCCTGGGCACCCTCTTCTCGCTGCCGATCACCGGATGGCTGGTGCGGGCCTACGGCTGGCCGGTGCCGTTCTACCTCTTCGGGCTGGTGGGGCTGGTGTGGGCGGTGGTCTGGTTCGCTCGGGTCGGTAGCGGCCGCTCGCCCGACGTGGAGCCCGAGCTCCCGCCCACCGAGCGGGCGATCCCCTGGCGAAGGCTGCTCGCCGCGCCGGCCGTCTGGGCCATCATCGTCGCCCACTTCTGCAACAACTGGGGGCTGTACGTCCTCCTGGCATGGCTGCCGAGCTACTTCAAGTCGACCTTCGGAGTGGGGATCGCCGACGCCGGACTCCTCTCGGCGGCGCCCTGGCTGGTGAGCTTCCTGATGGCGAACGTCGGAGGCGTCCTGGCCGACCGGATGATCGCGTCGGGACGGAGCGTCACCTTTACTCGAAAGTTCATCCAGGGCATCGGGTTCGTCGGCCCGGCGATCTTCCTGCTCCTCCTGGGAACGGCGGGGTCCGTGACGGCAGGCCTCCTCCTGATGTGCGGCGCCACGGGCACCGCGGCCTTCTCGTTCGCCGGGTTCGCGGTCAACAGCTTCGACGTGGCGCCCCGGCACGCCGACGTGATCTGGGGCATCAGCAACACCTTCGCGACGGTTCCCGGGATCGTGGGCGTGGCCATCACCGGCTGGCTGGTGGACCGGACCGGCGGCTACACCGCCCCCTTCGTGGCGACGGCAGGCCTCCTGCTCTTCGCGGCGGTGGTGTTTCAGGTGCTCGGCTCGGGAGAGAAGAAGGTGGGGTGAGGCGGGCGGAGCAGGGCGACCAAGGCAACCTCGGCGCCAGGCTCCCAGGCGACCCCCTCGCCGGGAGCCCCGCGCCGGGTGATCTTTTCCGAGTCCAGACCGACGCCAGCCGGCGCCCGCCCGGACGGTCTGGAGGCAGTTCTGGGAAGCCACCCCAAAGTCCCCGTTCGCTTGGCGGCGGCGCTGGCCGACCGCTACGTCTTGGAACGGCCGCTGGGCGAAGGCGGCATGGCGGTCGTGTACTTGGCCCACGACCGCCGCCATGACCGTTCCGTCGCGGTCAAAGTGCTCCGGCCCGAGTTGGCCGTCGCCCTCGGGGCCGATCGCTTCCTCCGAGAGATCAAGACGACCGCCGCCCTCCGCCATCCTCATCTCGTCCCGCTCTACGACTCCGGCGAAGCGGACGGCTACCTCTACTACGTCATGCCCGTGGTGGACGGGGTGGTGCTCCGCGACCGCCTCACGGACCAAGGTCAACTGCCGATCGACGAAGCACTCCGGCTCACCGGGGAGGTGGCCGACGCCCTGAGCTACGCCCACGACCACGGCATCGTGCACCGGGACATCAAGCCGGAAAACATCCTGATCGATGGTGGTCACGCGGTGGTGACCGATTTCGGCATTGCCCGGGCAGCAGCGGTCGCGGGGGAGGACAAGCTGACGCTGACCGGTCTGGCCATCGGGACCCCAGCCTACATGAGTCCCGAGCAAGCAAGCGGCGGACCTGACGTGGACCGGCGAAGCGACGTCTACTCGCTCGGCTGCGTGCTCTACGAGATGCTCGCCGGCGAGCCGCCGTACAATGGGGCAACCGCCCAGGCGATCACCGCCAAGCGCTTACTGGAACCGGTGCCCCGGATCTCGGTGCTCCGGCCAACCGTAAGCGCAGCCCTCGAAACGGTCCTGACCCGAGCCTTGGCCCGAGCGCCTGCCGACCGCTTCGACTCGGCCCGGAGCTTCGCGGAGGCGCTGGCGGCCGCGGCGGCCGGCGGGGGAGCGACCCGACCCGGTCCGGGCCACTCGCGCCGGGGACGGCTCTTGGCGGCGGTCGGCGCGGTCGTGGGTATCGGGCTGGTGGCCCTAGCGATCGCCGTCATCAGGCACCCGCAACAGCCCCATTCCGGCCGGCCACTGGTGGCGGTGCTGCCCTTCCGGAATACCGGATCAGCCGACGAAGACTACTTCGCGGACGGCGTCACCGAAGAGATCACCTCTCGACTCGGCGCAGTCTCCGGGATCGGGGTCATCTCGCGGACCACGGCACTCCGCTACCAGGGCTCGACCCGCACGGTCCACCAGATCGGGACCGAGCTGGGGGTGGACTACATCCTGGCCGGCACCATCCGGGCCGAAGGGGGGCGGAGCGGCACCGGGCAGGTTCGGGTGACGCCGGAGCTGATCCGGATCGACGACGAGACCCAGGTGTGGACCGGTCGGTACACGGCCGGGCTCGCACCGGGTGAAATCTTCGACATCCAAGCCCAGATCGCCGAGCAGGTTGCGTCGGCGTGCGGGGTCACGTTGCTGGCGGGGGAACGGAGGGCCCTGACCCGGCTGGAGACGTCGGACGCCGAGGCCCACGACGCCTATCTGCTGGGACGCTTCCACCTGAAACAGCGGACTCCGCAGGCGGTGGAGCAGGCAATCGCCGAATTCGAGCGGGCGGTGGCCCGTGATCCAGGCTATGCCCGAGCGTACGCCGGCCTGGCCGACGCGTACGGGAACGTCCCGTTCGAGCCGACCGGGTTCGTGACGGATTCGGTGGCCTTCGCCCGCGCCGGCGCCGCCGCCCGCCAGGCGATCGCCCTGGACAGCACGCTGGCCGAAGCCCGGGCATCGTTGGCAAGCGTCCTCGCGCTTGGCGCCTGGGACTGGGCCGGGGCCGAGCGGGAGTATCGGCGGGCAATCGAGCTGGACCCGGACTACGCGCCGGCCCACGCCGGCTACAGCGGCCTCCTGATCTTCCTGCAGCGCTACGACGAGTCGCTGACGGAGGCCCAGCGCGCCGTGCAGCTCGAGCCGACCGCCCCTGGCGCCCGAGCCGGCCTCGCGGAGAGCCTCGGTCAGCTCGGCCGCTTCGCCGAGGCTATCGCGAGCGACAGCCTGGCACTGGCCCTCCAACCCGACTGGGTCATCCCCCAGGTCGAGTTGGCCGAGACGGCCGCCGCCCAGGGCGACCTGGCCGGCATGGCCCACGCGTTGGCGCGGGTGGGCAGCCCGGCGATGACCGAGGTCGGCCGGGCCCTGGGCCACTACGCCGCAGACCCAAGCCGGAAGCCCGAGCTGCTTCGCGCCATCGACGCGATCCGATCGCCCAACCCGGGACTCGATGCCGCCCGCCAGGGGTGGCTCTATGCCGCCGCGGACGAGCGCGACCGATCACTGGCCGCCTTCGAAGAGGTGGTCCGGCTCCGATCCGCCCCGGGCGTCTCCGCCCTCAACTTCCGGTCGGTCCGCCAAACCCTGGGGCAGACCCCCCGGTACCTCGCCCTGCGGAAGGCGATGGGCCTGCCCCGATAACCCTCAACAGTTGGTCTCGTGGGTCTGTTCGTTGTAGCAGGGTTCGGTGGTCCCGTCCTTACAGCCGAACGGACACCCCGTGCAGGTGATGGCCAGAACGACGGCCAGGGCGCGCAGCGAGCGCCTGGATCGGAGAAGGGGCGCAAACATCGGAGGCTCCCGGGTCGAGAGAGATAGTGGAACCGATGTCTGTCTAATGCAGCGTGGCCGGCGGTCGTCTCAGCCGGGGCGGGAGGACGACCGGTCCCCCTATGCCCCCATCGGGTCCAGCCCGAGCTCCTCCTCGACCGTCTCTTCCTCCTTCACGTCCTCGTACTGCGAGCTCCAGCGTTCGACCACCACGTGGAGTGTCGGCAGCACCAGCAGGGTGAGCAGGGTGGCGGTGACCAGGCCGCCGATCACCACCGTGGCCAGCGGACGTTGCAGCTCGGCGCCCGGCGAGTGCGAGAGCGCCATGGGCACGAAGCCGAAGCCGGCCACCAGCGCCGTCATCAACACCGGGCGGAGCCGGGTCGCGGCCCCGTGCACCACCGCGCGCTCCAGCCGCTCGCCGCCCTCCCGGAGCTCGTTGATGTAGCTCACCATCACCTCCCCGTTGAGGACCGCGATGCCGAAGAGGGCGATGAACCCGATCGCGGCCGAGATGCTCAGGTTCAGCCCGGCGATCCAGAGCGCGGCGACCCCGCCGAGCAAGGCGAAGGGCACGTAGCTCATGATGAGTGCGGCGTGCCGGACGGTCCGGAAGGCCCAGGAGAGCAGGAGGTAGATCCCGATGATCGCGATCGGCACCAGGATGCCGAGCCGCCGCATGGCGGTCTGCCGGTGCTGGTACTGGCCGCCCCACTCGTACCAGTAGCCCTCGGGGGCCGGAACCTGCTGGGCCAAGCGGAGCGAGGCGTCGTCCACGAAGCCGCCCAGGTCTCGTCCCCGGACGTTGGCGCCCACCACCACATCCGCTGAGCGCCCTCGTGCGCGAAGGCCTCGGGCGCCTGCGCGGTCCGGATCGACGCCACCGCCGAAAGCGGCACCGCCAACCGCCCGGCGCGGGAATCGGCAGGTCGCCGAGGCTCTCGGGTGCCAGGGTCCCGGCCCCGGGGATCCGAACCCCTACCCCGCTTCGGCGGGGGCCGTCCACCACCACCGTGGCCACCGCGGCGCCCAAGGCTCGTTCCACCTCACGCCCCACGTCCGCCGAGCCCACGCCGTACCGGGCCATCGTCTCACGGTGCAGGTCGAGCTGGAGCTGGTTGACCCGGGCCGAGGCCGTGGCCTTCACCTCCGACGCTCCGGGGGTCCCGGCCAGCACCCGCTCCACCCGGGCGCCCATCCCACCCGGCCAGGCCATCACGGCCGGTCACCTGCCGCTGGGCACCAGGTTCTCGACCCCCGCGTTGAGGGTCGGATTGGGCCAGGCTCGGGCCGCCCCCACGCCGGACCGCGCCGCGCGAGCCCGGGCGTCGGCCGCACGCACCGCGAACGACACCTGCTCCGCCCGAGCAAGGGCCTCGCCCGGCGCGAGACGCAGCGTGTCGACGGGGGCACCGACGGTCACCAGTGTCGCCAAAGCAAGCAACACGATTCCCGATCGCCCGCACCAGTCTGGACAAAGCGGAGCCCGAACCTAACGCGAGACCATGAAACGACCATTAACACTCGTTCGGAGCCCTTCATCGCCAGTTCACGGTCAGAGAATAGATTTCTCGATCACGCCTTCAGGGGGGGTCGTCGTGCGCGTGCTACTGGTGGAGGACGAGGCCCGGCTCGCCGACAACATCGCGCGCGGGCTCCGGCAGGCGGCGCACGCGGTAGACGTGACCGACCGGCTTTCGGCGGCCCGCGAGAAGCTGGCGACGGAGCGTTACGACGTTCTGGTGCTCGACGTGAATCTGCCCGACGGCAGCGGGTTCGATCTGGTGACCGACCTCCGGGGCCGCCAGGATTCGCTTCCGGTCCTCATCCTCACCGCCCGTGACACCATCGACGACCGGGTGACGGGCCTGGACCGGGGCGCCGACGACTATCTGGTCAAGCCCTTCGCGTTCGAGGAGCTGCTGGCCCGGCTCCGGGCGCTCCAGCGCCGGGCACCCGAAGCCCGGCCGCCCTTGCTGGAGCTGGGCGACTTGGTGCTCGATCCGTCGTCGCGGAGCGCCACCCGGGCGGGCACCCCGATCGAGCTCACGACCACCGAGTACGCCCTCCTCGACTATTTCGTTCGGAACGCCGGCTCGGTGCTGAACCGGGCCGCGATCAGCCGGGCGGTGTGGGATGAGAACTATGATCCCTTCTCCAACGTCATCGACGTCTACGTGATGCGGCTTCGGCGGAAGATCGACCGGCCCGGCCTGGCGCCGTTGCTCCACACCGTCCGAGGGGCCGGCTACACGCTCGATCCCGGGCGCGCCGCCGCCGCCGGGTGACGGGCCTCACCCTCCGGCTCCGGCTGGCCCTCGTCTTCACGGCGGGGTTCGCCGTGCTCCTCGGCCTCGGCGCCCTGGGCCTCTATCTGTTCCTGGCCCACGGCTATCGGGCCCACTTCGACGATGGGCTTCACGACGCGGGGCATGCGGCCGCATCACTCTTCGAGCACGACCGGTTGGAGCACGGGAGCGCCCTCGCGACCGTAGTACACGTGGTGGGCGAGCTCACCTACGGCGATCGGACTCTGGTGGCGTTCGACGGCGCCGGCCGCCGTCTGGCCACCGGTCAGCGGTTCGACGACCAGCCCTGGTTCGGCGACGCCCCGGCCGACCTGCCGCCGATGCGGCCCGAGACGATCAGGTTGAACGAGGGCCGCGCCCGGGTCCTGCTCACGCCGCTGACCGAGAACGTCAGGATCGCGATCGCGATGAGCACCGCGCCGCTCGACGGCCAGGTCCGGACCTTTCGGCACACGATGCTGCTGGCGTTGCCGCTGATCCTGCTGATCGGCGCCGGCGTGGGCATCTGGGGCTCGGGCGCCGTGCTCCGCCCGATCGGGGGCGTGGCCGCCGCGGCCGAGCGGATCGGCGCCGAGGTGGCCCGGGGCGCGACCTCGTTCGAGCACCTGTCACCCCACCCGGTGGCGGACGAGATCGGCACCCTCACGGCCGCCTTCAACCAACTGGTGGACCGGCTGGGCGCCGCGCTGGCGGAGGAGCGCGCAACGGCGGAGCGTCAGCGCCGGTTCCTGGCCGACGCCGCCCACGAGCTCCGAACCCCGGTGGCAATTCTCCGGAGCGACGCCGAAGTCACCCTCCAGGGTGAGGCGGAGCTGGCCGGTTACCGGAGCGCTTTGGAACGGGTCGCCGCGGAGTCGGACCGGTTGGGGGAGCTGCTGAACGACCTGCTCCTGATCGCCCGCGGCGACGAGCGGGCCATCCGGCCGGAACAAAAGAAGCTCTATCTGGACGACGTGATGAACGGCGTGCTGGCCCGGGCCCGAAAGCTCCCGGAGGCGGAGGGGCGAGTGATCCGCCGGGGCGAGTTCGAGGCGGCTCCCGCGATCGGCGACCCGGCGATGCTCGAGCGGGTCCTGATGGTCCTGGTGCGGAACGCCCTGCTCCACGCGCCCGGCGCGGCGATCGAGCTCAGCACCGGGGTGGAGGTCCGACCCGACGGCAGCCTGGCGTGGGCCCGGGTACACGACAGCGGGCCGGGCATCGCGCCGGCCCATCGGCACCGGATCTTCGATCGGTTCACCCGGTTTTCGCCCGCGGTGCCGGGAAGCGGGCTGGGACTGGCGATCGCCCGATCGATGGCGGCCGCGCATGGCGGGACGCTGGTACTGGACGAGGTGGCCGTCGGGGCGTCGTTCACGCTCCGGCTGCCGGCCGCCAGCATCTAGTCGGCGACGACCGGACCGGCGATCGCGCTCTGCTGGCCGGGTGCCGCGACACCGCCGCCTCCGAGCGCCTCAGTAACCCGAGCACCGGTAGATCGAGAGCTCGGCGCGAACCGTATCCAGCCGGCCCGGCGCCAGCCCTCCGACCGAGTCGGCGATCACCACCGGTCCGCCGTCCGCCCAGGGATTCGCGACATCGCCTGGCTCGGCGACTCCTCCACACTCGGCACGCTGGGTGTTTGGTAGTGGGTGGGCTGTCAGGACTCGGGGACCCGCGGCGAGTCGCCGCGCTCCACCAGTAGCCGCCAGCGGTCCAGGTTCACCCCTTTCACCAACAACCAGCCGCAGAGCGCCAGCTCCGCCGCCAGGGCCACGCCGTAGACCGGCGCGACGGCCGTCACCAGGCCTGGGGCGAGGAAGCGGGTGTAGCTCCCGATCAGATACGCCGCCGCGGCGCCCATCAGCAGAACACCGACGAGCTTGGGAAGAAACCCCGACTTCACGATTAGGTAGCCCAGCAGGGCGCAGTGCACGCCGAAGAAGAGCAGACCCAGGTCGTAGCCATGCCCGTGGCGGTCGAGCATCAGGTAGGCCAGCGCCTGCCGCTGGCCTGGCTCGAAGGCCGCGTAGTCCGGCCCGGTCAGCACGAGCAGCGCGGCGTGCTGATTGAGGAGATTGAGGGCGAGCACCGCGGTCTGGGTCAGCCGGAAGGCCGCGGCGACCATCGCCACGGTCCGATTGACGGGTCGGAGCAGGAGGTAGAGGAGCACGGCGACCGCCGCGTCACTCAGGAAGACGATCGAGTCGGCCAGGAAGCCGAGCCGGAAGAGCCCCTCCGAGCCCAGGATGTTCGCCGCTGTCGCCGCCGGGTCTCCCCGGACGACCAGCCCGCCGCGGATCACCGCTTCGCTCGTGACCCCGAGCGCGATGATGACGAGGTAGAGGACGCCGGCGATCCTGGCGTTGGTCACTGGAGAGAACCCTTCCGTAGGCTTCGTCATCGAGACTCCTCAGGTGAACGCTCCGCTCCGCTCGAGAGCTCCACCAAGCGGTCCACGTCCCACGCCGGCAGGCCGCGATCGGAGGGCTGGAAGGTCGGGCCGAGCCTAGGGAAGTGCAACGGGCGCCGCCCCTTCCCCACGGCCCGGAGCGGTGCCATGTTCCATCCTAACTCCTCCCCGGAGCAATGGTTGCTGGAGCCCCCGCCCGTCTTGGAAGTCGGAAAGACCGAGGGGGACGAAGGCTACCTCTTCACCCGCGTCATTCAGGCTGGCACGCTGACCAGCGCTAATCCGGCGCCTCGGCCGGAGCGGCGAGGGGCAGACCGCACTTCGCGATCCGGGCGACGGGTCGCCCGCTGGCCGCGCCCGGCTCGCCGCCCGACTGCATCGCCGCGAAGAAGGCCCGGACGGTCGCGAGATTGCTCTGTTCCGTCGTCATGATTCACCTCGAGTCGGGACGAGGGCGTCAGCCGCGCCCTCCTACCGCAAGAGCCAGCTCAGCCCCAGCGATGCCACCATGCCGCCGACGATGAGCGCCGCGGCGTACGGCACCGCCTTGTCGTCGGGCACGGCGGTGAGGGGCCGAAGGCCAAGGTAAAGCAGGTACAGGCTGTACAGGCCGACGAGCGATAGCGGAGCCAACGCCGGAATCAGGCCGAATACGCCGGCCAGCCAGGCGGCCGTAAAGGAATAGGCCGCCAGCTTGAGACCGGTGGTCCCCTCGCAGCGAGCTCCGAACCTCGGCGCGAGCACTCGCGCCAGGACCGAGACCACCGCCACCGCGAGCAGGCTCCCGACGACCGCAACCACGGCGGCCTGCAGGTAATACCGAGCCCCGAGCCGAAACCCGGTCAGACTGGCCAGCGGGCCCCCGAAGAGGAGCCCACCGACCAGCCCCGCCACCGGACCGATCAGCGACAGCGGCAGCACCCACTTCAGCCAGAGGTCGCGGGCCTCGACCTCCTCCGCGGCGATCGCGGACCATTCGGATTTCGGGCTGAGCAGGATGCCGCGTATGCGTGCGACGTTCACTTGGACGCCCCCTCCGGTTGGAAGCTCCACTCGACCGTGACCTTGATCGACCCGTCCCCATCGAGCACCGGACTGAAGCTCAGCGTGCCGCTCGCTGTCGGGCCGACGCGAGAAACGACCTTTCCTGTCGCCGCCAGATCGCTCTCGAAGTAATCACCGTGGGCGGGCTTGCCGTCAATCAGCGGCACCGTGACCTCGTCCCCGGTGGGCGTGCAGACATCGCCATCACCGGAGCATTCGTCGGCTGGAAGGACGAGCTGGGCCGGCACGACGATCCGATATCCGCCCGTCTGCCCGTCGACGACCAGCTGCCCGCCGTGGGCGGGCATGGCATCCGGCGGGAGTGGCCCGGTCCGGCTCCACCCGCTGGTTCCGTCGCTCTTGGGGCTGCCGTCGGTGGACACCATCCCGAACATCTTGTTGCGGCGCTCGAGGCTCGCGGTGCCCTTCACGGTGGGTGGCGGCAGGTCGGGACCGATCCGGTACCCCCAGATCTGGTAACGGGGGGTGACGTTGATCGCCGCTGCTTGGCCGAGCACCTCCGCGCCCCGTGCCTGGACCTTGAGAATCAGCTTGCGATAGGCGGGATCGGCCATCATGGCGGCCGTGACCCGCATCTCGCAGGTCTCGTTTCCGTCGCACGCGTCCATCTTCTCGTCCCACTTCTCCTGGACCGTCTCGGCATCGTCGCCGAGAACGTCCTTGGCCGCGGAATCGGTGGCCGCGAGCGCGGCGCGGTTGCCGCTCGAGGTGTCGGCGATCGGGTCGAGGGCTTCCAGGGTCGTCTCGAACTGCACCGTGTGGCGGACGTTCCACCGGAGCGAGTCGAAGGCGCCGCTTCGGAAGCCTTCCCGTCCGGTTCCCGTCACCTGGATCGTGACGTGGAGGGTCGCCCTCGTGCCGACCGGGGCAAAGCTGGTCTTCGCGTTCTGCGCCACGCCCTCTTTGGTCCAACCGACGGCGGCCACGAGGGCGAGACCGAGCGTCCACACTGCGGGTTTCATGAGCAACCTCCAGAAAACGTGGTCGCCGTCGCGTCAACGCATCCGCGAGACGGTGATCGAGGTCGGGTGAAGCTGGACGCCCACGGTCGGACTGGCCGAGACGAAGAGCGATCCGCTCAAGACGGTGAGCGAGACGACGCAGGGCTGGACGTCGTTGTAGTTGGGTTGCTGGGTGAGGGTACAGCTCCCGATCACCTGCCCGTTGTTGCCGTCACTGACCTGGATCACGTCGCCCCCGCGAGCGCGGTTGAAGCCGATCGTCACCGCGTAGATGCCGGTCGGCACCGGCGCCTCGGAGCGAATCAGGAGGCGACTTCCGGGGATACCGGCGCCGGGCACGGGCGAGCTCATCTCCAGGAATCCGGTCGTTCCGATCACCGACCCGCTCATCACCTTGACCTGCTCGGCCCAGGTCCGGATGACCACGTTGCCGAGAAGACCGCTCCCGCCGACCGCCTCCAGGCTGGTGGTGGCGATTGGGGTGAGCGTCCTGGTGGTCAGGGTCGGGCTCTTGACCGGCGCCCGGATCTGCGCCGTGAGGCATGGCGCGGCGACGAGGCCGACGATCAGCGGGGTGGTCCAGCGCAGCAGGGTGGACATGTCTTCACCTCCAGTAGAGTCAGGGGTTCGTCGCCCGGGCTACGGCAGCCGCTCGACCCGGAGAATCACGGTGTAGTCGCCCCACCACTTGGGGTCGTCTCGATAGCTCAGGAGGATGGTGCCCCTGGGCCACGAGCCGATCTGGTTGGCCAGGAGCTTCTCCACGCCGTCGTAGGTGAGCACCACGGTCTTGGGATGGAACACCGCCCGACCGGCCTCGAGCGTCATTCCGATGGGGCGGTCGCCGTCGGTGCCGAGAACCGACTCTTGGAAGCTGAGCGCCACCCCCGCGCCCAACGAGGCGAAGTCGAGCTCGGGAATATCGGGAAGGGAGATGTACTGCCTGGCGGTCTGGGCGTTGGCCAGGAAGCCGGTGGCAGTCTGCTGGGCCCAGCGGATCCATCCGGTGAAGGCCCCGGCGATCGCCGAGCCGTCGTACTCCCAGACGGTCGGGGTGATCACCACCGCGTTCAGGCCCCGGCTCAGGGTGCCCGACCAAAGCAGCATCGGGATCCGGCGCGGGTCTCCGAGCTGGACCGGCCACGCCAGGTGGGGTGGGGCGGGAAACGTGGACCCGTTGGCGAAGCCGCCCAGGTTGCTCGCTTGTCCTCCCTGGCGCCGGTTCGGGGCGGTCTGCCCATTGATATCGCCGTAGACGTAGCTCTGAAGGCTGACGTCGAGGCCGGCGGGCACGGCGGCACCGTTCAGGTCGAGCACCTTGACGTCGGTGCTGGCATACACCTCGTCGCCCTTGCCGTCGAGCTGGAGGGCGTTGTCCCAGGTGGCTCGGTTGGCGATGAAGCCGATCAGGCCGACCTGGTAGTGTCCCTGGGGTGGCGGCGTGGCCGGGGGCGGCGGCGCAGGCGCGGGGGCCGGCCGGGTGAGGGTGATCTGACCCCGGAGGCTGGGCCGGGCCGCAATCGTGCTTCCGGCCAGTCGAGCCGACACTCCGGCGTCGCCCACCGCGATCGCGTCGGCGACCCCGTTCCCGTCCAGGTCGGCGAACGCGGTCCCATGGGTCCCCCAGAACGGGAACTGGGACCAGTCCTCGGCAGCGGCGAACCCGCCCATCCCGGAGGTCACGGCCCGCCGGACCAGGATCGCGCCGTTGGTGAAGACCCCGATCGCGTCGGCCTGATGGTCACCGGTAACGTCGGCGAAGAAGGTCCCCCGGTCGCCGACGAACCGATCGCTCCAGCTCGCCGGTCGGCCGCGGGGCCCCCCGAAGGTGGAGCCGGTGGAGAACAGCACCTGGATGCCGGCGTCGCCCACCGCGATGGCGTCCGCCTTCCCGTCGGCCGTCAGGTCGGCGAAGGAGATCCCGTGGGTCCCGAAGAACGGCCCGTACCAGGTCTGACTGGCGCCGAAGCCGCTGCCGGTTGAGGGGCGGACCGTGATCCCCGCGTCGTTGACCACGATGGCGTCGTCCCGGCCGTCACCGGTGACGTCGGCGAAGTACGTCCCCCGGTTTCCAGAGAACGGACCGCTCCAGGTCTCGTTGGAACCGAAGCCGGATCCGGTCGAGCGGCGCACCGTGATGCCGGCGTCGTTCACCGCGATCGCGTCGGCGCGACGGTCGCCGGTGACGTCGGCGAAGAAGGTCCCCCGAGTCCCGGAGAAGGCGGCGCTCCAGGTTTCGTTCGATCCAAAGGCCGCTCCGGTCGAGCGGCGGACCGTGATGCCCGCGGCGTTCACGGCGATGGCGTCGGCCCTGCCGTCGCCGGTGACGTCGGCGAAGAAGGTGCCCAGCCCGCCGTAGTAGGGATTGGTGGTCCACGGCTGGCCCGGGGCGAAGCCGTCGGCCAACGCGGCGGGCGTCGACCCCAGCAGCAACGCGGCCAGCGGCAGGGCGGCTCCGAGGTGGCGGCGGCCCGATGGAGGCATGGGTTCAGGGGACACGTTCCACCCGCAGGAAGAGAGTGTAGCTGCCGTCGTAGGTCAGGGCGCCGTAGGAGCCGGGTTCCGTGAGGGGGAGCTCGAGGGTGGCCGGCAGACGGCCGCCGACCGAGCTGCCGGCGCTGAACGCGTGCTCGACCGCCTCTCGGGTGACGACGAAGAGCCGGTCGTGCCATCCCATCCAGGGCTTACCAAAGTTGTTGACGAAGGCGACGACGCCGATCGGCCGGTCGTCGCCCGGCACGAGGCGGGTGGTCCCGGAGTAGAGGGCGTCGGCGACGTCCGGTCCCAACGGTCCCCCGAGGGCGACCGTGAGATCCAGCGCGGCGAGCTTGGTCTGGACCAGCGGGCTCCCGAGGGTCTGGGCCGCCAGCCCGGGCACCCGGCTCGCCCATTGGTCGTAGCCCTTGGGCACACCGTCCCACTCCCAGACCGTCGGGCGCACCACGATCAGGGCGCCAGAGCGGCGATCGAAGTGCTGGACCGAGGCGGCGACGTAGACCTCGTCGCCTTTGCCGTCGCGCTGAAGCAAGTCGTCGTTGGTCTGATGGCTGACGCGGACGCCGACGGCGACGATCCGGTACTGGCCCGACGCCGGTGCTCGGAGGAGGCGCATGGTCACGGCACCCTTTCGACCCGGAGGTAGAGCCAGTAGTCACCGTCGGCATTGTTGCTGGGCCAGAGGCGGTCCCCCAGGAGGTGCACCTCGATCGTGCCGGGCGGCCGGCCGGTGCCGACCGCGGACGGACTCAAGGCCGCCTCGATCGCCTCCCGCGTCAGCACCAATCCGCTGATCGGCCAGAAGATGTCCGACTGCCGCCGGCTGTACCTGACCGGCCGATCGTACGACCCGGCGACGCTGGCCGGGGTGAGGGCGAACTCGTAGTTGCCGGCGAGCGATTGGAATGGCCCGAACTGGTGGGCGGCGACCAGACTCTGGATGGAGGGGTCCGCGGGCGGGGGAACCGGCTGATTCCGCCACCGGTTGAAATCGTACTGGTTGCCATCCCACTCCCAGACCTCGGGCATGATCACCAGCACGTCGACCCCGTCCCGGAGCTGCCCCTGCCAGAGCAGGAGCGGCAGACCCGCGGCGACCGGCGCCGCCTGGAGCGACCCCACGTCGGGCACGTTCGGCACGTTGTCCCCCGCGCGGATCCCGCCCATCGAGCTGGCCGAGCCGGCCTGGGTCCGGGCCGAGTAGCCGTTGCGATCGCCCATGACGTTGGTCTGGGGGACGGCGGTGTACAGCAGCCGCTGATCGCGACGATCGAACTGCCGGACGAGCGCGGCGAAGTAGATCTCGTCCCGCTTCCCGTCGCGCTGCAACGGGTCGTCCGACGTCTCGGTGGCGACGTGGGTCCCGAGGATCAGGACCCGATAATTCCCGCTGGTGGCCACCAGGGAACGAGGGGCCAACTTGCGGCGGGTCGGAGACCGGGTCACCTGGGCCTCGAGCGATCCGCTCGCTCCCAAGGCGAGACCGGTCAGCAGCACGAGCAGCCGGGAGAAGCGCATGGTTTGCCTCCATTCACGACGGGACACGGTCGGGCGTCGGTGGCTCTTCGGATCAGGCCGCACGGCGGACCTGGTCAGGGCAGCCGTTCGATGCGGAAGTAGATGTGGTAGACGCCGTCCTGCTTGTCGACATAGCCCCGCTGCACCCGGTCGAGCGTGACCGGCGGCCGACCGCCCACGGCGCTCCAATTCTGGATGGCCGCTTCGATCGCCTCCCGGGTCAACACCAGGAAATGATCGTTCCAGCGCGCCTTGGAGGACCCCGCCTTGAACACCGCGATCGGGCGGTCGACCCCGGCGCGCAGATCCCCGAGCTCGAAGTCGCGCGGTCCATCCAGGGTGAGGGTCCGGGAAGCGGTCAGCCGTTGAACGTCGGGATCGGCCGCCGTCAACCGCGAGGTCCAGTAGACCCAGCTGTTGTAGAGCGCAGGGTCCCCATCCCACTCCCACACGTCCGACTGCACCACGATCACGTCGATGCCATCGCGCAGCGTGCCATCCCAGACCAGCAGCGGGAGGCCCCCGGCGACCGGAGGGGCGCTGTAGGCCGCGACGTCGCCCACGGCCGGCACGTTGTCGCCGGTCCGGATTCCACCCTGCGGGCTCGCCGACCCGGCCCGCATCCGCGCGGGGAACCCGTTGACGTCACCCATGATGCCGCTCCGCACCACGCCGTCCGCGAGCGTTCGCTGATCGCGTCGGTCGAACTGCTGCACCCGAGCGGCGAAGTAGATCTCGTCCCGCTTCCCGTCGCGCTCGAGGAAGTCGTCCTCGGTCTCCTGATCGACCCGCGCGCCGAGGATCATCACCCGATAGTGGCCGCTGGTCACCGCTGGGGGAGCGATGCGCCGGAGCCTGGTTCGGATCTGGGCCGGCGACGAGGTCGTCGCCCCGAGGCCGAGGCCGGCGATCAGCACCACGATGAGAGAAGAGCGCATTGTCGTCATCTCCAGTCGGCGCCACGCGCCGAGAACGCGAGAAAGGTTCGTGGCCGGCAGTCCGGCCGGCTCACTTCCGCACCAGAAAGCGCCCGTTGATGTAGAGGTGCTCGGGACTGGGCGCCGTCTCGCCCGGGGGGACCATGGCGTTGATCTGCCAGACCCGGCCGTTCCGGTCGCGGAGAGTCAGGGTGAAGGCATCGAAGGTGTAGGTCCCGCTCCCGGGACCCATGGCCTGCCGGGTCTCTGCTCCGCTCCAGCGGCTCGACATCGCGTCGCCGTCGGGCGTCACCAGGTTCCAGAGGTCGGCGACCATGTGGAGGAAGCCACCCCGGTCCTCGTAGGTCCCGTCGGATCGGAGCACCAGGCGGGGCGCGTCGGGATCGCGGTAGTCGTCCCGGACGTAGGTCCCGTCGAGCCGGGCGTCGTGGGGCACCGGCGCCTTGCGCCAGAGCCGGTCCCGATCGCTCACCAGTCCGTCGGCGGCGATCCGGTAGCTCGTGGTATAGGTGCCTCGGGTGATCGTGACCCGGTCCCCCGTCCGCGACCAGGAGCCCCAGAGCGGACCCTGCTTCGCCCGGTCCCAGGTCGGATCGGCCGCCAGACCGCGAACCGGCAGCCGCCGGCGATAGGTCCCGTCCGGGTAGAACACGTCGACTTCCATCTCGTCACCGATGTAGCTGTCGGGCGCCGAGCTCCCGCCCGGTCCGACGCCGGCCCGGGCATGGATGCCGCGCTCGAGCCCGAGGTACACGCCGGAGACGCCGTCGCCGAATCCCGCCGCGAGCCCGACGGCCGTCGGCTCCTTCCCCGCGGCGGGCGGAGACGCCTCGGCGACCTCGCCCTCCCCCGCGATGTCCTGGACGCTGGCGATCGCGTTGACGATCTGACTCTGGTAGCGGTTGTAGGTGGCGTCGCTGTTGGCGAGCGCCCAGATCCGAACCCGCCGGCCGCCCTGGAGTGCGACCGCCGTGTGGCCCGTGTACTTGGTGCCGTTGAGCGTGGCGACGCCCAGGCCGTGCTTGAACGACCAGCCGTGATCGAGCTGCTGCTCGCGCGGGTCGGCCACCGGCTTCCAGGGCCCGAGATCGCGAAGCGCCTGATCGTAGGCCGCGGCGAGCGACTCGGTGGACGGCTTGAGCGGCTCGACCAGGAGCAGGAGCGACGCGCCGGCCGGGAGGTCGTTCGGGGTCACGCCCACCACCCCGTTCTCGACGGTCCGAACCCACCCGGGCGGTACGTCGAGCCAGGGCACCAGGCGACGGGCCTCGGCGTCGGAGGACTGCGCCCCGACCGATGGCGCGACGCCGCCCAGGAGGCCGGCCGCGAGCCCGGCCAGCAGGGTGACTCGCTTCGTCGCGTTCGTCATGGCTGCTTGTCTCCCGGCAGGCGCACCACCTGCCCTCGGGCGATCCCTTCGCCGCTCGCGATCTTCGCGGTGCTGAACTTCTCGAGCACGGACTCGATCACGATCTCGCCGAGGCGCTTCTCCGGCGCGCCGAGCGAGAGCCCGGTCTCCGGATCGACCAAGGCCTCGCCCGCCTCGTAGACCTCGAGCCGCATCCCGGGGCGCATCCCGTCGGCCCCGGCCGCGTTCAGGTACACCACGCCGTCCCGGACGTCGACGACCCGGGCGCTCCAGCGAATGTGTGGCATCCCGACCAGCAGATTGGCCACCGCCGTCTGGATGGCCTGGCGGGAGGCCTGTCCCAGCGGGGTCGTCATCGAGGCGTCGGCGCTGATGCTCTTGTCGTCCTTGATCAGGTCGGCGGCGATGCCGGTCTGGCTGGCCTTGCCGCTGCCCTTGGCGGAGTGGAGGATCTGGCCGGTGCTGGCGTCGATCAGACGGAGGTCGATGATCACCTGCGCGCTGACCCGCTCGGTCGCCACGCTCAGGCCCTTGATCACGTTGTTGACCTGCCCGCCGATGCTGGACCGGTCGAACGTGAACCCGGTGATGTCGCCGGTGATCAGCGCCTGCGCACCCAGGATGGCGCCCTGCTTGGCGGCGGTCTGCTGGGTGACCTTCCCCGCCGCGGCCATGGCCTGCTCCTGGTCGATCTGCTGCATCGCCGCCCGCTCGAGCACCACGAACCGCCCGGTGCGGACCAGCACCGTCGTGAGGATCTCGGTGAGTCCGCGCGCGAACTCGCTCGGTGGCGGGATGGCGATGGTGACGGTGGTCTGTTGCCCCTGCTGCTGGGGCGGCGGGTAGGCCGGCGGCGGCGCGGCCACAGGCATCTGCGTAGTCTGCATCTTGAGCGCCGAGCCCGAGAGGTCCATCACGGCCACCCGGAGCCGGGCCGCCGGCCCGCCGGCTCCTTGCGCCAGCAGGGCCGGCGCCGGGAGCGGGGCGGCAAGGGCGAGCAGGAACGCGGTGCGACGGGTCATGGCTTGGCCTCCGGCAGCAGGACCAGCTCGACCTCGGCCCGGCCGAGCTTGGCCGGGTGGCGCTCGGCGACGAGGTCGAGCGGCGTCTCGGCCAGCGGCGCGAACACCCGGTCCGGCGCGCCGACGCTGAGCAGGGTGGCCCAGACCCGCTCCATCCGGCGGCGCACCAGGGCGGTGTCGGGGGTGGCGAGCCGGGGGTTCTCCTCGAGGCAGACGTGCACGCCGATCTTGCCGTCGAACGCGGCGAGCGCTTCGGCGACCGGCTCGATGAAGGGACCGGGAACCGGCTCGGCGCGGTCGCTGGCGGGGAGGAAGGTGAATCCCTTGACCGTAACCCGCCCCTTCTCGATCAGCTCCTTGAGCACGTCGGACGCGGTTCGCGGCTTGTCGCCGAACAGGCTCTTGGCGCCCAGGCGCACGATCGGGGCGGCCACGATCGCGGTGCCCACGACCGCGGCGGCACCGCTGGCCGGACCGGTCACCGGGGCGGCCATCGTCCCGGGCACCACCGCCGCCGCGGCCGACGCTGGCGGCGCCGCGGAGTCCGTCGCGCAGGGAGAACCGCCGTTCCGCGCGGCGGTGCCCGTGGTATCGCCCAGGGCGAGGTCGCGCTTGACCTCCGACACCACCGTCGTCCCGACCGAGAGCGCGGTGTCGGCCGCGCACGGGAGCCGCCCGTCGAGGATCGCGGCCACCGGCGCCAGCGGCTTGGCCAGCTTGCTGCTGTCGATGACCCGGGCGGCCGTCCCGGACGCCACCGTGTCGATCGTCTTCTTGACGGACTCCTTGAGCTTCTTGAGCCGCCTGAGGGGCGACTGGGCCGTGCCGAGAGACGCCGTCAGGCCCAGGGCCATGAGGGCGAGGATCGCCCCGCGGACCGGAGATCGTCGTCGCATCCTTCCTCCTCCGCTCAACGGGCCACGATCCGGTAGCCGACCAGCACCCCATTCACGAAGTCGGCCTCCAGGGTGCCGTCCTGCCAGTGATACGTCTTGGTGACGACCGGGCCGTTGATCGTGCTTTCGATCGCGGCGCCGGCCAGGCCCTCGACCTCCTCCTGCAACATCCCCTTTCGGATCGTCGCGGCCCCGGCCACGCCGCGCCTCCGCACCTCGACCGCGACGCCGTTGTAGAAGTCGACCTCGTGCGTAGCGTAGGTCCGAGTCTCGACCGGTCCGCTGGACCGGGTGGCTTCGGCGGCGCCGGCGATCCGCTCGACCTCGTCCAGCAGCATGCCCTTTCGGAGCTCCTCGGCCGAGGCGGCGGGCGGCGACGACGGCTCGGCGGCCGGCTCGGCCTGGCGGGCGGCGCTCTCGCGTGAGGCGCGATTCGGGAAGGTGGCGTACTCCGACAGAGCGGCGATGATCGCGTCGGGCTCGAGGTCGGCGGGCGTGACCCCGTTGGGATAGCGGAGGTTGAATCGCGAGCCCGAGGCGAGTCGCTGGGTCCGCTCGTTGCTCTTCTTGAGCTGCTGGGCCGCGCCGCTGTCGGCACCGTTGTTGGTCAAGGCGGAGCCGAAGACATCCCCAAAGGTCCCGTAGCCTCCACCACCGAGTTGGACCTCGATCAGGTCGTCCTTGACCCGGATCTTGGTGATCAGGCTCCGCTCGCCCTCCTTGATGGAGACGCCGTCCTCCTTGAGCCGGGCGGCATACTTCTGAAAGTCGAGCGGCCGGCTGCTGCCGGGAAAGAGATCGATGCCTTGCGAGGTGGCCGGCATGTCGATCAGCACCGTGACCCGCTGGCCTTCGAACGCCTGCTTGAGGTAGCGCTCATCCTGGGCGTGCCCGACCGCGGTCAGCCCCACCACCGCGAGCGACAGGACGCCGGCGACCCGGCTGGCCCGCAGCCCGCCGGAGGGGGTCGTGTCCGAGCCGGCCGGGCGAGGAGACGGCGGGGCGGTCGGGGCCTCGGCAGGCGGGGTCAGGCCGAGGACGGAGCGGAGCCAGGAAAGCCGGGCGGCCGGGCTACGAACGGTCGGGTCGGTCATCGGGAAGCCTGCAGGTCGAAGGACACGTGAGCGGGATGGGCGAAGTCGCCGATCTCGTCTGGGCCGAACACGGCCACCACGGCCCAGGAGTGCGCACCCGGCGGCAGCGACACGTCGAAGGAGACGCGCTCAGTCGTCCAAGCGGTCGCGTTGCGGGAGCCAACCCGGTACTCGCGGTCGTGGAGTCCCCAGGTGGTGGGATCGATCCAGCGCCCTTGGAGGACGTACTCGCGGGCGCCCGGGACCTGATCCCACTCGAACAGAACCCGCGAGGCCACCCCAGGCTCGCGCCGCGACAGGATCTCGCTGGCGCGCAGTGCCGGCGGATTGGCGATCGGCGACGGGGCGGCTGCCACCGCCGGCGCCACCGACTGCGCCGGGGCGACGGCGGGAAGGCCGAGCAGGACGACCAGCACGGGAACCGCGCGCAGCGGGGTCATCGGACCGGACGCTCCGCGAAGTTGTTCGCCGGCCGCGGATCGGGGGTGTTGCTCATCACGAACGCGGCGAAGTGGGCCACGGCGCCGGCCGGCGGGCGGGTGGTGACCAGGAGCACCTCGCGCAGCCCTCGGACCGGGATGTCACCCAGCTCGCAGGTAACCCTCCCGGTGAGATGGGGCACGGCCGAGGCGCTGGCCCGGCAGCCGGCCCCGAGGCGAAGGACCTCGAGCCCTACCGGCACCAGCACCTCGAGGCGGCTCTCGCGCGCGGTCTCCTGGTCGTCGCTGGCCACCTGGATCCGAACCGTCAGGCTGCCCTGCCCCACCGGGGCGATGTCCAGGCTCTCGATCCGGATATCGGCCTGCCAGCGGCGCTGCGCCGCCAGCTCATTGGGCACGGTCGCGAGCATCACACCGACCACGAGCGAGAGCATCAGGAAACCGGGCATCGTCTTCCTCGGCGATGGATCGGGCCGCTCGCCTTGCCGGAGCGGCGCGAACCGGGGTAGAATCGCGGGGTAGTCACCGCGGTCGTCGGTCGACCCCCAATCGCTACCCGACTCGTGTCACCGGACTATCATCTCGCGCATAACGTGTTGCGGCTCAACACGCTGGGCGGGCTCTGGCTGGAAAGCGCCGGCGGGGCCGACGGCCCCGTTCCTCGCCCCCGCTGGCTGGCCCTCCTGGCCGTGCTGGCCGCGGCGCGCGACGCCGGCGCCTCGCGTGACCGACTTCTGGGCGTCCTCTGGCCCGACCGTGACGAAGCCCGGGCCCGTCACGCGCTCTCCCAGACCCTGTACAGCCTGAAGCGGGTTCTCGGCATCGAGGTGGTGGTGGCCGAGCCGGCGATCCGGCTCGATCCCGAGCGGGTCCGGAGCGACCTCGACGATTTCCGGGATGCGATCCAGCGGGGGGAGTGGGACCGGGCCATCGACCTCTATCGCGGGCCCTTTCTCGACGGCTTCTACCTCCAGGACGCTCCGGCCTTCGACCAGTGGGTCGAGACCGAGCGCCAGACGATCCGGACCCAGGCGATCCGCGCCCTCGACGCCGGCCTGGCGCGGGCCGTGACCTCGGGCGATCGGCGCCGGGCCACCGACCTGGCGGCGCGGCTCACCGTGATCGACCCGCTGAGCGGTCGGTTCGCGCTCCGATACATGGAAACGCTCGCTGGCCTGGGCGATCGGGCCGGCGCACTCGCGCACGCGCGGACCCACGCGGAGGCGGTGCGAGAGACGCTCGGCGTCGAGCCGGACGAAGCGGTGGTCGCACTCGCGGCCAAGCTCCGGGCCGAGGCGCCGGCCGCCGGGCCCGGGCCGGACCGCCCCGATCAGCCCTCCGGATCGGCTGCGACCCCACCGGGCGCCGGCCGCCGGGCGACGCTGACGGGCCGGTGGGCCATCGCGGTGATCGTCGTGGTTGCGGTGGCGGTCGGCCTCTGGCTCGGGTTCGGCCGGCGCGACCGGCCGGGTCAGGGAACGGGGCTGGTCATCGCCGTCGGCCTGATTCGCGACGTCCCCAACCCCGACTCGGCCCAGGTGAGCCAGATCCTGGCCGACATGCTCACCACCAGCCTGAGCCGGCTGGCCAACGTCGAGGTGGTGGCGACCTCGCGGCTGCTCGAGCTGCTCCCCGCCGGACCATCGGTCGGGGCCGACGCCCGAGCGCGGGCCGCGCGGCAGGCCGGCGCCACCGAGGTGCTGGAGGGCGACGTCTCCACCCGGGCCGGCGGGGGACTCCAGCTCGACGTCCGGCGAGTGGACCTCGGATCGGGCATGGTGGTCCGGGGCTACCGGGTCAGCGGCGCGACCCGGTTCGACCTGGTGGACAGCGCGACGACGCTGATCGCCGCCGATCTCAGGAGCACGGCGCCGGCGGTGTCGGTCGCGGAGATCACGACCCGCTCCCCCCTGGCCTACCGCTTCTACGAAGAGGGGCTCCGGTCCTTCTATCAGTACGACCTGTTCGCCGCCGGACGTCTCTTCCAGTCGGCGCTCCGGGAAGACTCCAGCTTCGCGCTGGCTGCCTACTACGCCTGGCGGAGCGCCGCGGCGGCGGCCGACACCGGGACGGGCCGGCTGGCCGAGCGGGCGCTCCGCCTCTCGTCGCGCGCGTCGGCCCGCGACCGCCTGATCATCCAGGCCCATCTGGCGGCGGTGCGCGATGATCCCGCCGGCTACCTCGCGGCCGACTCGCTGGCGGCGAGCTTTCCCAACGACCCCGAGGCGCTGGTCCGCGCCGCCGACGTGTTCTGGCGGGCCGGAGAGCCGATCGCCAGGGTGGCGACGCTCCTGGAGCGGGCCGTTGCCCTCGACTCGGGCGCCGCCGCCGGCGAGCCCTGCCGCGCCTGCGGCGACCTGGCCGCTCTCGCTACCGCCTATCGCGAGGCCGATTCGTTCCCCGCGGCGGACGCCGTGCTCCGCCGCTGGGTCCGACTCCGGCCGGCCGATCCCGCCCCTTGGCTCCGACTCGCCGATCTGGCCGATGACGATGGCAACGTCGCCCGGGCCGACTCCGCCCACGCCGCGGCCCGCGCCGCCGGCGCGCCCCCCGCCGACACGACCGCCCGCGCGGTACGGCTGGCCGCCCACCGGGCCGAGGTCGGAGGGGTCGAGCGCCGGTGCCGACTCGACGCCGAAGCGCCGCTCACCGCCGCCATGCGGGTCGAATGCACCCGCGGCTACCGCGCGTTAGGCCGCCTGGCCGAGGCCCTCCGGTTCGCCCGCGCGGGGGTCGGCGCCCGAGGGGGCGAAAGCGGGATCGGCGACACGGTCACCACCATCATGCTCGACTACGAAGCGCTCCGGGTCCGGCTGGCGGCCGAGACCTTCGGCCGGTTGGCCGACCGGGCCCGCCAGAACACGGCGGGAGGCGAGGGCGCCGCCAGGGCGGCCGGCTACCTCACCCTGGCGGCGATCGCCCAGGACGCCCGCGACGACTCGCTCCGGGTCGCGCCGCTGGTCCGAGCGGTCGCCTCGCTCGAACAGCGGTCGCTCACCGGACGACCCGGTCGCTTGGCCCGGCTGGTCCAAGCGCTGCTCCTCCGCGAGTCCCGCCGGTCGCGCGAAGCGTTCGTCCTCCTGGAGGAAGCCCGAGGCTCGCGGGTGACGACCTTTCCTCGCTTCGACCGCGAGCTCGGTCGCATCGCGATCGACGCGGGCCGTCCGGCGGAAGCGCTGCGCCCGCTCCGCGCGGCCCTCCGGGCGCCCCCCGATGGGTGGGGCGGCAGCGTGAACCCGGGCGACCTGCACGACCTCCTCGCGCACGCCTTCGCCGCGCTCGGCCAGAACGACAGTGCCCGCGCGCACTACGCCTGGGTCGCTCGGGCTTGGCGCGATGCCGACGCCCCACTCCGGGCCCGGGCCGACAGCGCGAATCGATGGCTGGAGGGCGACGACCGCCGGTCGCCCCGTTAAGTTGCGGGAGCTAGCCTACTCCCAAGGGGCGGCTCCGACCGCCTGTTTCCCATGGCCTCGTTTCGACTGCTCACCCTCGGTCCGCCCCGGCTCGTCGACTCCGCCGGGGCGAGTCTCGTCAGCGACGATACCCGAGCGCTCGGCTTGGCAATCCTGCTTGCCATTCATGAAGAGGACGGCGTCGCGCCGGACGAGCTGCTCCTCCGGCTCACGCCGGACGCGACCGCCGACGAGGGCCGTCGCACCGTCGGCGCCGCGGCCGACCGCCTCGACGGGGCGCTCGGTCCGGCCAGCATAGAACGAGGGCCGGACGGCTGGCGGTTCCAGCCGGGGCGGATCGTGGCCGACGTGACCCTTTCGCCGGAGGCCCCGCCGCTGAGTGACGTGGAGCGGGCCGAATTCCTGTCGGGCTTCGAGATCCCGGGCGCGCCGGAGTTCCAGGAGTGGGCAGCCGAGGTTCGCCTCCGCCTGGGTCGGGGCCGGGCCATTGTGCCGACGGCGCCCCGTCGGTCCCTTCCTGGCGCGGTCTGGGTCGCGGCGCTCCTGACCGTTGGGGCGCTCGCCTACTGGGTCACCCGCGCTCCGCCGGCGGTGCCCTTTGCCCCCGGTGATCCGCTGATCCTCGCCGACCTGGACAACGCCACCGGCGACACCCTGCTCGATCGGAGCCTGACGGTGGCGGCGCGGGTCGCGTTGGGTCAGTCGGGCCACCTCCAGGTGGTGTCGCGCGCCCGGATCGGAAGCGTCCTCCGGCGGATGCAGATCGAGGACAGCGGCGTGGCCATCACCCCGGCGCTGGCCCGGGAAGTGGCGGTCCGCGACGGCATCCGCTACGTGCTCGGCCTCCGGGCGGAGACGCGTGACCCGGGTTACGAACTCGCGGCCACCCTCGTCGACGTGACCACCGGCCAGCAGGTGGCCAGGCTGACCGCCCCGGCAGAGACCCGGGCCGGCCTGCTGCCGGCCCTCGACCAGGTGCTCGACCGGGTTCGGGCCCGACTGGGCGAGCCGGCGGCCGACCGTCGCGCTCGCGCGGTACCATTGCCCCAGGTGACGACCCCGTCGCTCGAGGCACTCCGCTCCTACGCCAACGGCGTCTCGGCCTGGTCCAACGGCGACTACTTCCTGGCCCAGGACCTCTGGCAGCGCGCGGTGGCCCTCGACACCGGGTTCGCGATGGCTCTCGGCGCCCTCGGCGGATGGTACTACTGGCACAACCAGCCCGCGGTGGGCGAGACCTACTACCGCGAAGCCCTCCGCCGCCGGGCCCGGCTGACCGACTGGGAGCGGCTCCGCCTCGAGGAGTCGGCGGCCGACTACCGCGGCGATCACGCCACGGCCGAGCGGATCGCCCGCGAGACCGCGGAGCGATTCCCGAGCGTCACCACCTGGTACAACTACGGCACCTCGCTGATGCTGGCCCGCCGGTACCAGCCCGCGGTCGACGCGTTTCGCCGGGCCCTGACCTTCGAGCCCGACCGGGTCAACGTCCTGATCAACCTGGCCACGGCGCTCAAGGGGCTCGGTCGCTACCACGAGGCGGTCGAGGCCTATCGCCGGGCCGACGAGCGCGACTCGCTGGTGCTCCGGCAGAACAACGTCGCGGCCGAATACGGCGAGGCGCTGTTCCTCGACGGCCGGCCCGACGACGCCCGCCGGCACTTCGAGGGCCTGCTCGACCGCCCCGGGCTCTTCGAACGGACCCTGGGACATCGGGGCCTGGCGTACCTCGCTCTGGCGCGCGGCCGTTTCGACGCGGCCGTCGGCAGCTTCCGGCAGGCGACCGAAGCGTCGCGACAACAGGGATCCGAGTTCAGCATCGCCCGCGGCCGGATGCTCGAGGCGCTGGCGCTGCTGATGGCGGGTGACTCCGCCGAGGCCCGACGAACTTTGCGGGAGGTGGCGCAGCTGTCTCGGCGGCTGGAGTTCGCGCCGCAGTTTCTGGCCCTGGCGGGCCATGCCCTGGTCCGAGCCGGCGATCTGGGCACCGCCGGCGAGATGCTCGACCTCCTCTCCAAGGCGGCGGACACCAGCCGGATCGTGGACCGGGAGTCGGCCGCGTTCCTGGCCGGCGACCTCCTCCTGGCCGAGAACCGGCCGCTGGAAGCCCGACGGCTCCTGGCCGGCGCGATCAGCTATCCCCAGACCGGGATGCTCACGGTCCGCACCGGCGAGGCCCTGGCGGCGACCGGCCAGGCCGATTCGGCCATCGCGCTGCTCGCGGCTCCGCTCGGGCCCGCGTTCGGCTCCGAGGCCACCTTCGATTGGTACGGCTCACGGCCCCTGCTGGCCGACCTCCTGGTGGCTCGAGGCCATTCGGATCGCGCCCGGGCCGTGCTCGACGAGCTGGCGCGCCAGTGGGCCGACGGCGACCGGGATGCCGCGGCCTTCAAGACGTTGGACCAGCATCGACACGCGCTCCAGCCCTGAGACCCTCGGACCGCGTCAGCGAGGGAGGGGGTGCCGGTTCAGGTGCTCGATCCCGTCGTCGTCCACCACCACGGTGTAGACCGAGCGCCGCCCGAGACCGACGACCTGTTCCCGATCCGACATCGTCACCCGGCGGACCAGGGCACCCCGGCGATCGATCACGTCGTACCGGGTCTCGGGGTGATCCGTGGTGGCGGTGCGATGGATCCAGACGGAGCCGTCCGGTGCGGCGAGCAGGGCTCCGGCCTGAAACGGCGGGACGATCGCCGGCCAGTCGGGCAGGTCGTCGGGCGAGCGGACCGGCGTGCCGTTCCGCTCGGCGAGACGTTCGAGCACGAACCGCTTCTCGTCGTCGTCCAGCGGGCGGCGCTCGTCGGGCAGCGGCGGCCCGACCACCGGCCGGCCGGCCGGCGGGTACCACGCCACCCGGTACGGGTCGAGCCGCGCCACCGCCACCCACCCGTCCGGAAAGAGGACCGACTCCTCACCGACCGCCATCACGTTGATGCTCACGTTCACCGAGGTCGGGTGGCCTTTCGGCCCGGTGACGGAGATTCGGGCCGGGCGCGCCTTGACCAGGGTGACGGTGTCCACCCCCCCGCTGGCGCGGTCCACCCGCACCAGCCAGAGCGAGTCGCGCCTCGGCAGCCCGTCCGCCTGCTCTTCCCCTCCCCGCATCGGCAGGGTCGCGAGCACGTGTCCCTGGAAGTCGGCCCCGAGCGGCGCGCGCGCTCCGCTCCGCAGCGCCGGCGACTCCGCGGCCACCGTCTCGACGATGGCTCCACCTTGCAAGAGCAGCCAGCGGCCTTGCCGCCGGTCGACCAGGAGGGTCGAATCGGCGGGGAGGGCAAAGAGCGCGGTGGGCCCCGTGTACTCGCCTGGACCGGCGCCCCGCTCGCCGACGGGCGCGGCCGGACCTTCGGTCAGGTCGGCGAGCCAGAGCCGAACGTCGCCGGCATCGAGCACCAGGACGCGGCCGGTGCTCAGCTCCCGGACGGCTCCGACCCGGGTCAGCTCGAGGTGGAGGGTGGCGTCGGGCGGGGCCAAATGGGTCGGCGCCGGCGCGGCCTGGGCCGCGAGCGGCACCGCCCCGGCGGCCAGTGCGGCCGCGGCGGCCATCGATCTCGTAGTGGCGAACCTCATGGTCGCCAATAGTGTCGATGACCCGCCGGCCTGTCAACTATGACTTTAGTAGCAACCCGGTCAGAACGGCGTGAACTGAGGCGGCGTCCGCCCGTTCATCCGGAGATAGGGCACCGTCTGCCCCAGCGTCCAGGCCGAGTGCTGGAGGGCGGTGACGTTCCAGCGGAACCGGGGCATCGAGCCTCCGAACGCCCGCTTCTCCTCGGCCATCTGCTCATCGCTCATTGACTCGAGCGCGCTCAGGATGAACTGGAACACCCGATCGGTCTGGGCCCGGAGCTTGGCCCGATCGTGGAGGGTGGCCGCCGTGTCGCCGAGGAGCCCGGGTGGAAGCGGGCGATCGGTGACGGCCCCGCTGATGATCCGGGCCGCGACCTCGTCGACGTGGTAGATCTGCTCGGCGAAGGTCCGGACCCCGGGGGTGGTGCGGAAGCCGAGCATCGCCGGAGTGGCGGAGTCGATGGTCGCCAGGACGTGGACGTGCTGGTGGTGCCAGTCGTCGAGCAGCGCCAGCCGGACGCCGGTCTGCGCGTGGGCGGTCGTCGCGGCGGTGAGCAGGAGAAGCGTCAGGCAGCGCATGGTCGCCCGTCCGTCAGAGTGCGAGAGCGTTGTTCGGTTCCTTCTCACAGCCTACGTCGGCGGGGCCTGGAGGCGCCAGGCCGCCTCAAGAGAGCGGCGGCGCCCCGCGCACGGCGGGGCCGTCACTCGTAGCGGAGCGCCTCCATGGGATGGACCCGCGCCGCCCGGCGGGCGGGAAGTAGCCCGCTCCCAGCGCCACGATCACGAGGACGAAGGCGGCGCCCACCAGCGCGAGCGGGTCGGCGCCGGACACCTCGAAGAGCATCGACCGTGCCGCCTTGCCGATCCCGATGGCGGCGGGGATGCCCGATCCCCGCGCCGATCAGGATCATCCGGCCCACCTGGCGGAGCACCAGGGCGCGAACCCTGGCCCGGTCGGCCCCGAGCGCCATCCGGACTCCGATCTCCCGGGTCCGCTGGGCGACGGTGTAGGCCAGCACCCCATAGAGACCGACCGCCGCCAGCAGGGTGGCAAGCCCCGCGAACGCGGCGGCGAAGGTGCCGATCATCCGGTCCAGGAAGACGTTGTCCTTGATCTGCTGCGGCAGGGTCAGAAAGTCGGCCACCGGGAGGTTGGGGTCGAGCCGGGCCACCAGCGCCGGGATGTCACGCATCGGGCCTTCGGGCTTCCCTTCGGTCCGAGCGTAGAACACCATCGAGCCGATGGTGGTGTCCTGCCGGTAGGGCAGCATGAACACCGGTGGCGGGGCCCGCTTCACGTCGCTGTACTTGGCGTCCTTCACCAGCCCGACGATCTGGATGTCGAGCTCCTTCCCGCCGGTCGACATCAGCTTACCCACGGCGTCCCGACCGAGGCCGAACTGCTTGGCGAAGGCCTCGGTGACCAGCGCGACCTTGGGCGCGCCCGCCTCGTCGGCCGCGGTGAACTCCCGGCCGGCCAGCAGCTCCATGCCGAGCGTTCGGAGGAAACCCGGCCCGACCTGGTTGTACCGGGCGTTGTGATCGAGGCTGGGGTCGTCGGAGTAGCCCTGCACCCGAACGTTGGTGCCCCAATTGCTGCCGGCCAGCACCGGGACCCGAGCGGCGGCGACGTCGGCGACGCTTGGCAGCGCCTGCAGTTCTTCCTCGACCCGGTGGAACAAGGTGCGCGACCGGCCGTTGGAATACCCGTTCAGCCCGGGCGAGAGCCGGAACGTCACCACGTGATCGGGCTGGAGGCCGAGATCGACCCGGGCCGTGTTGGCCAGGCTCCGGATGAAGAGGCCGGCCGTGGCCAGCAGCGCCATCGAGAGCGCGATCTGGGCCGTGACCATGACGCTTCTGAACCGGGCGGCGCCGCGGGCGCCCGACGGCTGACCGGTGTTGGCCTTGATGACCGACAGGAGCTCGGGCCGGGTAGCGTGGATCGCGGGGACCAGTCCGAAGAGGAGTCCGGTCGCGAGCGACACCACGGCCGCGAAGAGCATTGCCGGACGGTCGATCGCGAACTCCATCGAGGAGGTGGCCTCCGGCGGGAGGAACCGCACCACCAGCGACAGAGTCCAGCGGGCCACCAGAATGCTCGCCGCGCCGGCCGCGGCCGAGAGCAGGAACGCCTCGGTGAGGAGCTGCGTCAGCAGCTGGCGACGCGACGCGCCAAGCGAGAGCCGGACCGCCATCTCCATGGACCGGGCGGCCGCCCGGGCCACCAGCAGGTTGGCCACGTTGATGCAGGCGATCAGGAGGACGATGGCGGTGACCGCGAAGAGCATCAGGAGGGGCGTGCTGGCATTCTCTTGCACGTCGCTCTGGCCCCGGGGCCCCGCCTCGAGGCCGAGGTGCTTGTCCCGGAACCGCTTCAGGTAGTCGTCGGTGACGCCCCGCTGGAGCGGCGTCTCGACGTCGGTGATGATCGGCCGGTAGATGGCGTCGAGCGCCTCGCGGGCCTGGGCCACCGACGCGCCCGGGGCCAACCGTCCAAAGGCGTAGACCCAATAGTTGTTCCGGTCCTCGAATCCACCGTACCCGGAGAGGGCCTCCCGCATCGTGATCGGCACGAACACGCTGGGCCGCCGGCCCAGGGTGGTGCCGTCGAAGCCCTCGGCGCCACGCCGACGATCGTCATCGGCTGGCCATTCACCACGACCGGCCGGTCCAGGACCTTCGGATCGGCGCCGAGATTGGTCTCCCAATAGCGGTAGCCGAGCACGGCGACGAAGTGGCCACCGGGAGCGTCGTCGTCGTGGGGCCCGAGCAGCCGTCCCAGGGCCGGCTTGATGCCCAGCACCCCGAAGTACGAGCCCGAGACGTACATCGCGCCGGCATCGAGGGTCTGGCCGTCGTAGGCAAGGTTCACCCCGAAGGCGCGGTGCGCCGCCAGCCCGGCCAGCACCCTCTGCCGGGATTCGAGGTCGCGGTACATCGGATAGCTGAACACCTCGTCGCAGCCGCCGGCCCCGTTGCAGGAGGTGGAGCCGAACTTCGGGCCTGGAGTGGAGAGGTTGACCAGCTCTTCGGGATGGGGGACCGGCAGCGGACGGAGCAGGATCCGCTGGAACATCGAGAAGATGGCGGTATTGGCGCCGATCCCGAGCGCCAGCGAGCCCACGGCCACCAGCGTGACGAACGGCGCCCGGGCCAGGGTGCGGACGGCAAGCTTGAGATTGGGCATGCTCGCCCTACGCGAGCAAACGCCACGAGGATTCAGATCGGAACGTGGGCGGCGGGTCAGGCCGCCACTGACCAGCCGGTTGGGTCCGGGCTCAGCCGGTCGAGTCGACCGCGGCCACACCGCGCCGCCGCGAGAACAGGTACGTCACCCCGGCGAACGCCACCACGATCAGCACCGCCCAGATCTCACGGGTGGTCAGGGTCGTCATCAGGCCGACCACGATCCCCAGCGCGACCAACGGAATCAGCGGCCCACCGGGCAGCCGGAAGGTGACGATGTCGTCTCCCACCCGCCGCCGCTGGAGCACGATCAGCCCCAGGCAGGAGATGAAGTAGATCAGGAGCAGCGCGCTGGAGGCCAGCGCGGTGAGGGTGTCGAAGTCGGCGATGATGGCCAGGGTGCAGGCCATCGCGGCGTGAACGACGATGGCGACCGCGGGCGAGCCGAAGCGCTGATGCACGGCGCCCAGCTGGCGAGGGAGCCGCCCGGCCGTCGCCATCGCGAAGAGGGTCCGGGGCGAGGCCAGCAGATCGGCGCTCAGGAAGCCGAGGGTGGAGATCACCGTCCCGAGCAGGAGCAAGCTCCTGCCGGGCGAGCCCAGCACCACGGCAGCCGCGTCGGCCAGCGGGGCCTGCTCGTGGCTCGGGAGCGCGGGGCCCAGGAGCCCCTGGGCCGCGAATTGGACGCCGAGGTAGAGCGCCGTCGCCACGGCCAGCCCGCCGAGCGCGCCTTTGGGGATGGTGCGGGAGGGATCGCGGAGCTCGCCGCTCACCGCCAGCACCGCCTCGATCCCGGCAAAGAGGTAGAGCAGCCGCATCGACATCCGCCCCAGCTCGGCCACCGGCGGGAGGCCGTCCCAGCGGACGAACTCGGGCTTGAAGAAGAAGAGCCCCACGGCCACCAGCAACACCAGCGGGGCGAGCTTGGCGATGGTGACGCCCTCCACCACCCGGGCGCCGAGCTTGGCACCGCCCCGCACGTTCACCGCGGCGAAGACGGCGTAGATCGCGACGATCAGCAGCGCCCGCGGAAGCCCACTCCCGATGCTCGGCACCAGGACGGAGAGCGAGCGGATGAAGACCGCCGCGACCACCGCCGAGGCGACCAGCTGGACGCCGAGATAGATGAGGAGCCCGACGACCCAGGCCGCGAACGGGCCAAAGGCGGTCTCGACGTAGGCGTAGGTCCCGCCCGCCCGCGGCACCCGGCTGCCGGACTCGGCGTAGCAGAGCGCAATCAGCCCCATCGCGAAGGCGGCGACCAGGTACGGCAGGATGCCGGCGGCGCCGAGCTCGGCGGCGACGATGGCCGGGAAGACGAAGATGCTGGAGCCGATGATGACGTTGATGACGCTGGCGGCGAGGCCCATCGGCCCGATGGTGCGGGCCAGGCCGGTGGCCGGGTCGGTACGGTCGGTCAAAGCTGGCTCCGGAGAGCGGGGAGAGGATGCGCGGCTGGGCTGGACAATGGTATGCCACATCAGGCGGCGGCGTCAGGGGGCGATCAACGATGGGCCGTGATTGCTTGACGCCGCCTCGGAGAGCCCGGACATTCCCATCTCACCCGAGGTTCTCATGCCATCTCGCCTGCTGCTCGTGCTCGGCGCCGGGCTGGCGCTGACCGCGCCACTCGGAGGCCAGGCCCAGCCCCGCCCCGTCCCGTCGTCCGAGCTGGGCCGGATCTTCACGGCCGGACGGGCCGCCTTCCACCGCGAGGTCACCAGCCGGCTCGCGACCTCGCCCTTTCGCTCGGAGCTCGATCAGACCGAGCGCGACCAGCTGGGCGGTGGCCTCCCCGACCTCTACGATCGGGTCATCTTCCTCGGCTGGCAGCGCGACCAGCCGGCCTGGGACTCGCTGATCCGGGTCGGCGCCGCCGCCGAGCTCCGGCGGCGGTTCCTGGCGCTGAGCCGGGAGTACGGCGACCGCTTGGTCGATCACCTGTTCGTCCGGTCGCACGACTACGACCTCCTGATGACCATTCCGGGGCGGGCCGGCAAGCGTCCGCTCGAGCTGCTGCTCCCAACCCTCGGCTACGGCGCCAAGCGCGGCGATCCGGGCCTCCCGGCGAATCACCTCGCGCCGGTCGACCGGTCGCTCTTCGCCCGGCAGTGGTGGCGCGGGACGATCGGCCTGCCCGAGGCCCAGGGGGTCACGACCGGCCGGGGCGTCCGGGCCGCGGTGCTCGATACCGGCATCGACCCGACGCTCGATCTCTTCCAGGGGCATCTCGAGGCCGGCGTGGACCTCTTCGGGCACACGGGGCCACCCTGGACCGGCGAGCCGAGCCGGCCGTGGGACTGGGGCGGACACGGCACGGCGGTCACCTCGGTGCTGCTGACCGTCGCGCCGGACGCCACCGTCATCCCGATCCGGACCGGCGACGGCGCGGTGGCCAACGACCCGCCCTATCCCTACTGGCTGATCGAGTCGCTCGCGGCCGGCATCTACGCCGCCGTGCATCGAGGCGCCCGGGTCATCAACATCAGTGCCGGGATCGACTCGGCGGCGGTCCTCCGGGAGGCGATCGACTACGCCGCCGATCGGGGGGTGCCGGTGGTGGCGGCCGCGGGGCGGTATGGCCGGACCCAGCATGTCGGTGATTCCTTCACACCCTTCTATCCGGCATCCTACCCTGAGACGATCTCGGCCGGCGCCTTCGGGATCACCAAGGGCCTGCTGACGGTGTGGGAGCCGCTCCACCCGAGCGACCAGCTCGATGTCCTGGCGCCCGGGGTCGACGTGCTGATCGCGCAGCCGAGCTATCCCGATCCGGGTCCGCCTCAGGCGGTGACGGGGACGTCCCTGTCCGCGCCGATCGTGACGGGGGTGGTGGCCCTGATGACGGCGGCGGACTCGGCGACGCCCGAGTCGGCGCGGAGGTCGCGGGCCTGGACCGGCTGGATCGAGCGGGTCCTCCGGCGGACCGCGCGACCTCGGTTGGTGGGAGAGGCCGGCTTCAGCGAACGGGCGGGGTATGGCGTGCTCGACGCGGCCGCCGCCGTCGGCGCCGCCCGCCGCGGAATGCGCTGACGAAGCCGGCGCGACTCGCGGGGCGGCACCCGCGTCGTTCAGCGCATGGCCAGGCCGGCATCCAGGAGCAGGGTCGCCAGGCGGGCGGCGCCCTCGCCGCCGAGCTCCCAATTGCGGAGTGAGACCACGCCCACCTGGAACGTGGGCTCGAACCCGACGTACGTGGTCACGCCCGGATCGCCGCCGCTGTGTCCGATCAGCATCCGTGTATCGGGCAGCTTCCAATCGTGCCAGCAGAGGCGTTGTCCGAGATGCTCATGGGAGAAGATCGTGTCGATGGTCTCTTCCCGAAGGAGACGGGTCCGGCCGAATCGCCCCTTGGCGAGATACGTCGCCAGGAACCGGGCCAGCTCGTCGGCGCTGGTTCGGAGCGAGCCATCGGGATAGTTGGCGAAGCTGTAGAGGCAGCGGGGGACGAGGACGCCGGGCACGAGCGAGTCCGATCGGGCGCCCGGCGGCGCCAGCGCTCGGAGCAGCAGCCGGTCCTCCGGGGTCATGCTGGCCGGCACCCGGGTGTAGGGCGTGGCGTGGCGGGCCACGTCGATGTCGTGGAGCAGCCACCCACTGGCGGTCATGCCTAACGGTTGGAAGATCCGCTCCCGGCAGTACTCCGGGAACGGCCGGCCGGCCAGGATCTCGACCAGGTATCCCAGCACCCCGTACCCGACATTGGAGTAGGCCGTCGCCTCGGCCGGCGGGTGGATGGTGCCGGGTGCCCATTCGTGCCAGTTCGCTTCCGGATCCCAGTACTCGCCGCCCGGCGTCAGGTAGGCGCGGAGCCACCGCTCCAGCGAGAGGGTCGGATCGCCGCACGCGTAGGTCGCGAAGTACCCGGGTCCGTCCTCGATCGAGGAGCGGTGGGTGAGCAGTTGCTCGAAGGTGATCGGGACGTCGGGATGGCGGGGGTTCCTGAGGGGAAAAGGCAGGAACCGACCAACGTCGTCCTGAAGTCGGAACCGGCCCGCCTCCCAGAGCTGCATCACGGCGGTGGCCGTCACCGTCTTGGAGACGGAGGCCACGTTGAGAAGGGTGTCGGTCCGCATCGGCCGGCGGCCCTCGCGATCGGCCAGACCGAACCCGCCCGACCACAGCACCTTCCCCGGGCCCACGATGGCGCACGAGATCCCGGGGCCGCCAGTCTCCGCCAGGAGCCGCTCGATCTCGCGACGGAGGGAATCCGGGTCGCCTCGGCGCCATCGGCCAACCAGAGGGAGGGACGCCAACACCCCGCCGGAGAGGGCGAGCCAACGTCTGCGATCGAGTTTCATGGGGCCCTCCACGAATCCGGCCGACTTTACTGACCTCACCTCCGGAAGGCGGCCCGAGCTACTGGCTCGGAGCGGCCGCTGCCCGCCGGGCCCGGTCGAGGACGTACGCTTCGATCCAGCGGACCTGATCGCTCGTGAGATCATCCGCGAACGACGGCATGCCAAGCCCCCGCCGGATCCCGCCTCGCACGATGGCCTCGAACTGCCCGTGGGTCTCGGCGGTCGAGCGCCTGAGATCGGGAACTGCACCGCTCTTCACCAGGTTGAGATCGGGACTGTGACACCGATCGCAGAACAGAGTATAGAGGCCGCTCCCCTCCGTGATCTCGGAGGGTGAGGCAGCGACCGAGGCAGTCGGAGCCGGGATCGGCAGGTCGGGTCGGGTGACCGTCGGGAGCGAGTCGGTGCCGCCGAGCTTGAAGACCAGCAGGCGTCCCGGGCCGGTTTTGATCGCGGGATCGACGAAGAGGAGCGGCGGGGCCGCGAGCACCGCCACGTATTGGACGCCGTCGAGGAAGTAGCTCATGGGTGCGGCCGCGATCCCCACGCCGGCGTCGAAGTGCCAGAGCGGCTGGCCGTCGCTGGCGCGGTAGGCGACGAATTGGCCATCGCCCCGTCCCTGAAACACCAGATTGCCGGCGGTCGTCAGCGTCCCGCCGCTCCGAGAAACCGGCAGCTCGGCCCGCCACGCCTCGCGCTTCGCCACGGGGTCCCAGGCCACCAGCCGGCCGGCGGGCTTGGCCGCCGCCAGTTTGGCATTGAGCGGACCATCGTAACGCGGATCGTACCCCACCGTCTGGTCGTTCGGGTCGAGATGGAAGGACGGGTCGACCACGTGGAGGGCGGCCGCCCCGTCGGTCACCGCGAAGTAGACCAGCCCGGTGGTGGGATTGAAGGAGATCGGCTGCCAGTTGTGGGCCCCCAGGTCGGAGGGAATCACCAGGGCGCCGCTGGTGCTGGGTCGGGCACTCGGTGCCACGATCGGCCGGCCGCTCGAATCGATGCCGGTCGCCCAGTTCATCGCGGCGTAGGGCGTGCCCGAGATCAGCGCGCCGGTCTCGCGATCGATGACGTAGAAGAAGGCGTTCTTGTTCGCCTGCATCAGCACCCGGCGGGTCCGACCGTCGATCTCGAGATCGGCCAGCAGGATCGGCTGGGTGGCATCGTAGTCCCAGTTGTCGCCCGGAGTGGTCTGGTAGTACCAGGCGATCTCTCCGGTCTTGGCCCGGAGGGCCACGATCGACGCGGCGTAGAGATTGTCGCCCACGGTCGTGCCGCGGAGCTCCGAATACCATGGTGAGGCGTTGCCGGTACCCACGTAGACCAGGTCGAGCGCCGGATCGTAGACGATCGGATCCCAGGGACTCCCACCTCCCCCGCCCTTCCACCACTCGCCCGACCAGGTCGCGGCGGCCTTCTCCATCGCCTTGGACTCGAACGGCTGGGAGGGATCGCCCGGCACCATGTAGGTCCGCCAGGCGAGCCCGCCGGTCACGGCGTCGTAGGCGGCGACGAAGCCACGGGCGGCGTACTCGGAGCCGGCGTTGCCGATCACCACCAGCCCGCCCGCGATCCGGGGCGCGCCGGTGATGGCGTAGGGTCCGCCGGCCGGGGTGGTCTGGACGCTCCAGGCGGGTCGGCCCGTCGCCCGATCGATCGCGACGAGCCGCCCATCGAGCGTGGCGACGTAGACCCGGTCGCGATAGAGCGCCACGCCGCGATTGACCGTGCCGCAGCAGGCGAACTTGGCGTGGTCCTTGGGCACCTCGGGGTCGTAGTGCCAGACGACCTGACCCGTCCGGGCGTTGATGGCGTAGACGACGCTCCAGGGACCGGTGGTATAGAGGACGCCGTCGTGAAAGAGCGAGGTCGCTTCGAGTCCCCGGGTGGTGCCCAGGTCGAGCGACCAGGCCAGCCCGAGCCGGGCGGCGCTCCGCTCGTCGATCTGGTGGAGCGGACTATAGCGCTGCTCGGCGTAGGTCCGGCCGTAGCTGAGCCACTCGGTCGAGTCGGCGTCGGCGGCGCGGAGGGCGGCGTCGTCGAGGGGCCGGCCGGTGGCGCAGGCGCCAGCGAGGACGATGGCGACCATGAGGATGGCGCGCCCGAGGGTGGGGCGTAGCATGGGTTCCTGAGTGGTCAGAGGGACGCCTGATGATACCGCTCAGTCCAGCGATGGGAAGGGGACATCCGGTCGACTCTTCCCGGCAGGGGTGAGGAGGCCTGTCGGACCGGTGTTCTCGGGGTGCGAGGTGCGCCGGGTCACGGTCTCGGGCCGGGGCGACTCGCCCCGCCGACCGGTGGTTCCGACGGGCCGGGACGGGGCGATCCATTGCAGCAGTAGCGGCGTCGGAAGCGCGAGCCGATGATCGTTCGGGATCGGCTGCTGGGCACCCGCGCGCGTCGGTCCATACCGGTTAGGCCGACTCGGAGACCGGCGGTGCCACCGTCGGTCGCGGGATCCGGCGTAGCGGCGTCGCCCGGGAGGAGCTGTTCGTCACCACGAAGCTGCGGATTCAACGAAACGGCTATGACGGGACACTGGCGACGGGTATGGCGAGTGGCGCGCCATGGAAGACTGGGGGAAGGTACCCCGGTGGCTCCGGCAACGGCTGCGGGTTGAACCAGCTGACCCGCTCGAGGGTCGCCAAGGTCAGGCGGGACGGCCGGAATGAAGCGCCGGCTGGCCGGCAGTGGGTTCATTCGGCTCCCACCGGTCCAGCGTGCGCCTTGAGGGTGAGCCCGATCGGGAGGTGCCGATAGATGTTGAGGAGCACGCCTGTGGGTGTCGCCTTCGAACTGGCGAGAGCGAATTTTCGGATGTCGGCGTTGTCCGGAAAGCAGCGTTTGCCACGGCCCAGCAGGAGCGGATAGACCGCCAGCACAACCTCATCGACCAAGCCCTGCTCGAACAACACCGAGGTCAGCGACGCACTTCCGCAGACGAGCAAGTCGGGGCCGTCCTGTGACTTGACGCGGCGGATACCCGCCATGACGTCGGCGCCAAGATCCCCGACCGGACCCCAGCCGAGATCGCCCGGCCGGTGGGTCGCGACAAATTTCGTCGCGGCGTTCAGGTCGGCCGCGAACGGACCGCCCTTGACGTTGGGCCAGAAGCCGGCCCAGAGATCGTAGGTGCGCCGTCCCAGCAACAGATCGAAGCCTTTGCCCAGTGTCTCGGCGAAGGTCGCCACCCCCTCCGCCGTTCGATACGGCACCGCCCAGCCACCATGGGCGTACTCGCTGTCTTCGTTCGGCCCGCCCGGCTGGATTACCCCGTCCAGCGAAATATGCTCCATGACCCTGAGCCTTCTCATCCTCGGTATTCCCTTCCGGCAGATGCCTTACCTGCCACACTGGTGATGGGGGTGAAGATCGTCTCAGTACCAGGGCCGCCCCCGCCCGCGCCAGCTCGATCGGCTGGTGGCGACACTCCGGTGCTGGACCCGCGGTTTCCCGCTCGGTTTCTGCGGCATCGGGACGCCTCCTGCCCAAAGAGTGAGGTGTCCACGACGGCGGGGCAACTCCAACCGCTCTTGTCTGCCCGCTCCACGATGGCTTAGTATCCGGCCACCCTACACACCGCCCACCCCCATACCGCCATGCCCTCAGCCATCGCTCGTCGTCGTTTCAGCCGGTCGACCAGGCGCGGAATCGGCGCGACCGAACTGCTCGCGCTGCTCACTGCTGCCGCCATCCCCAGCCCGGCCATCGCCCAGAGCCGGGGATTCACCATCGACGACGCGCTCAGCGCGCCCTTCCCGGGTGGGCTCACCGCCGCGCCCGCCGGCGGCAGGGTCGCCTGGATCTTCGACGCCGAGGGGAGCCGGAACATCTGGATCGGCGAGCCGGGCGCCGGCGGGGCTTTCACCTCCCGGCAGCTGACGCGGTTCCAGGGCGACATCGGGATCGAGATCGGGACCCCGACCTGGAGCGCCGACGGAGGGCGCGTCTTCTTCGAGCGCGGCGGCGAGCCCAACCCCGAGAGCCTGCCCCTCGGCACGGAGCCCGAGCAGCTCTGGACCATGGCCCTGTCCGACACCGCACCGACGCTGATCGGCAACGGCAGCGGGGCGGCGGTGGCCCCCGACGGGAAGCGGCTGGCTTATGCCGCGGGACGGTCGATGCTCCTCGCGTCCGTCGACGGCAGCGGCAAGCCGCAGACGGTGGTTCGCGATCTGGGACGGGTGGGATCACTGGCGTGGTCGCCGGACGGCTCGCGGATCGCGTTCGCCAGCTTCCGCGGCACCCACAATCTGGTCGGCGTCTACGACCTCGGGCGGAAGTCGCTGACCTGGCTCGAGCCCAGCGTCGACCGGGACGGGAGTCCGATCTGGTCGCCGGACGGGGCCCACGTCGCCTTCATCCGCGATTCCCACGGGGGCGCCGGGCCCGTTCACCTCGACCCGGACCGCCGAGCCGTGGTCGATCTGGATCGCCGACGCCGCGCACCGGCAAGGGCCGGCAGCTCTGGCAGGCGAACCCGGGCGCCGGCAGCCTCTATTACCGCCTCGAGGGCAACCAGGCCTTCTTCTGGGGCGCCGACGACCGGATCGTCTTTCCGTGGGAGGGGACCGGTTGGGTCCATCTCTACAGCATCCCGGCCGCCGGCGGGGCGCCCACCCTGCTCACGCCGGGCGACTTCGAGGTCTTCAGCGCCGACCTGAGCCCGGACCGCCGGAGCGTGGTGTACTCCTCCAACCAGGACGACCTCGACCACCGCCACATCTGGGAGGTGCCGGTCGCCGGCGGCGCGCCGAAGGCCGTCACCACCGGCCCGACGATCGCGGACCTGCCGGTCTACGCCAGCGACGGCCGGTCGATCGCGTTCATTCACGCCGATGCCCAGCGGCCGATGCGCCCGGTGACGGTGGCCCGGACCGGGGCGCCATACGGCGCCGCCCGAGACCTGGCGCCGCAGTCGTTGCCCGCGCGCTACCCCGGGTCCCAGTTCATCACCCCGGAGCAGGTGGTCTTTCAGTCTCCCGACGGGCGGATGATCCACGGCCAGCTCTTCCTGCCGCCAGGCGAGTCGAAGAACACCAAGCATCCCGCGTTGCTCTTCTTCCATGGCGGCCCCTACCGCCAGATGCTCCTCGGCCCCAACCCGATGGGCGCCTACACCTACATGTACGCCGAGAATCAGTACTTCGCGAGCCGAGGCTACGTGGTGCTCTCGGTCAACTATCGGGGCGGGACCGGGTACGGCCTCGACTTCCGGGCGCCGCCGAACTTCGGCCCCGGCGGCGCGAGCGAGTTCAACGACGTGATGGGCGGCGCCAACTATCTCAACGGGCGTCCCGACGTGGACTCCAAGCGGCTGGGGGTCTGGGGCGGGAGCTACGGCGGGTACCTCACGGCGCTGGCGCTGGCGCGGGCGTCCAACACCTTCGCCACCGGGGTGGACTACGCCGGCGTGCATTCGTGGAGCGCGGTGCTCAAGGTCTACGCCGGCGCAGGAGTGCAAACCGCGACCGACAGCATCGCGTGGGCGTCGTCGCCGTTGTCGTCGATCGACCAGTGGCACTCGCCGGTGCTGGTCATCCAGGCCGACGACGATCACAATGTGCCGTTCGATCAGACGGTGATGCTGATGCGGGAGCTCCGCTCGCACAAGATCTCGTCGGAGCTGATCGTCATTCCGGATGAGGTGCACGACTTGCTGTTGCACCGCTCGTGGCTCAGGTATTTCCACGCCCAATCGGACTATCTGGACAAGCAGCTGATGCCCTAGCCGGGGCCCGCAACCCTAGGGGCCCCGCCACGGGCGGTTGGTCCAAGCGCGGGGCCCCGCTCGACGTCCGGCTATTCAGCGACCCGCACGGTGAGGACGACCTCGGCGCACGGCAGACCGGGCCGCGGCGGGCGGCCCAGGGTCAGGGCTGAGCGGCGGCTCGCCGCAAGGCTCCCCAACCGCCTTACCGCAGAGGACGCGGAGGGCGCAGAGGTCCGATACTCGGTCGGTATACGCGTAGTAGTAGTAGTAGTAGTTGTTGTTGTTGTTGTTGTTGTTGTCGTTCTAGCTGTGTCCTTCTTTTCGTTGGCCGTCCTCTGTGCCCGCTGTGCCCTCTGTGGTCAACCAGTTGTTTCCAACCCCAGTCCGACCCCTACCCCCGCCGAGCGATCGACCCCTCCGCGCTCTCCGCGACCTCTGCGGTAAGGCGGTTGCCGATGCCCGAGGCTCAGTCTGGCCGGCGTCGACGAAAGGCCCCCGGCGCATCGCCAAGGGGCCCTAAGTCGTTGTAGTACTTGATGAGGGCGGTGGGGATCGAACCCACGACCTACGGATTAAAAGTCCGTTGCTCTACCAATTGAGCTACGCCCCCGCCGGGCTACAATATAGCCCCGGGCCCGCGGGAGCACGCCCCCACCGGGATGGAACCCCGAATCCGTCGGCCAGCTCAGCTTCAGCAACCGGGCCTCGCGGTCCGGCGCGAGCCGCACGCCACCGAGGAAGATGATCGGCGCCGACGGCGCCAGGGCCTGGCTCGACGGAGCGGTCTCCACCAGCTGCTTGCCGCCGATGAACACCAGGCGTCCGTCGGCGGGAACCGTCGCCGGCTCGATCCGAAGCTCGGCCGAATCGGCGACCGCCCCGATCGTGAACCATGCCCGCCCGAATCCGGTCCTGAGGGTGCTCACCTGCAGATCGCCCTCCACGGCGACCAGGGTGAACCGCCCCCGCTCGTCGGTGCAAACGCGCCGGAGCGTCCCCAGTGTCTCGACCAGGACACCGGGCACCGGCGCACCCGTGTCACTTCGTCGGACGATGCCGGTAACGTCGCGGGTCTGGGCCTGGGCATCGATCGGCGCAAGGGCCAGCGCCAGCGCCGCCACCACCACGATCCAGTTCATGGACGAACCTCCGTCGAAGGCTGTACCCCTCACCCCGACAAGATGCCGATCGCCAGCCGCTCGCGCTACGGCTTGGCCGGCTGGTCCAGGAGGAGCCGGACCTGCCGGGCCAGGTCGTCCAGCCGGTAGGGCTTGGGCAGAAAGGGGAGGCCGGTCTCGCTCTCGCCGAGGTCGATCGATCCGGAGGTGAGCAGGACCCGGAGGCCGGGCTGCCGCTGGTGGAGCCGCCGGACCAAGATCCGGGCGTCCATGTCCGGCAGGTTGAGATCCGCGAACAGGAGGTCCGGCGGAGGACTCATGGCCTCCGCCATGGCCAGGGCCTCCGCGCCATCGCGGGCCACCTGGACCGCATAGCCCCGCTGGGTCAGAAAGGCACGGGCGATCGACCGGAGCGCGGTCTGGTCGTCCACCACCAGGATCGCTTCGCTCCCGCCCGCCGGGCCCGGGTCCGGCACGGCCGGGCGCGGGGTGGTGGGCTCGACCGCCCGGGGCAGGAAGACGTGAAAGGTGGTCCCCTCCCCCAGCGTGCTCTCCAGCGTGAGCGACCCGCCGAACCGCTCCACGATGCCGTAACAGGTCGCCAGGCCCAACCCGGTCCCCGATCCCCGGGCCTTGGTGGTGAAGAACGGTTCGAAGACCCGGGCCCTGACATCGTCGGGAATCCCGGTGCCGGTGTCGGCCACCGACAGACGAACCCATTCGCCCCGGTCCAGGTCACCCACCGTGCCTGCTTCGGCCACCGCGACGTTGCCGGTGGTGATCGTGATGTGCCCGCCCGCGGGCATCGCGTCGCGGGCATTGACCACCAGGTTGCTGAGCACCTGCTCCAGCTGCCCCCGGTCGATCCGGGTCGGCCAGAGATCGCGGGCCAGCGCCATCGCGATCCCCACCTCGGGTCCGGCCAACCGGGCCAGGACCCGCTCGCCCTCCTCGACGATCCGATTGGGATCTTCGACCGTCGGTTCGGTGGGCTGCCGGCGGGCGAAGGAAAGGAGCTGCCGGGTCAGGGTTGCCCCGCGTTCGGCGGTGTTCTTGATGCTGGTCAGGATCTCGTCGAACGGCCCGACCAGCCCGGGATCCTGCATCCCGGCCTCGACCTCGACCAGAATGACCGAGAGGAGATTGTTGAAATCGTGCGCCACGCCGCCGGCGACCCGCCCCATCGCGTCGAGCCGCTGGACGTCCTGAAGCCGTTCCTCGAGGCGCCGGCGCTGGGTGATGTCCTCGTACACCGCCACCAGGCCGGCTCCGCGGCCCCCCGGGCCGATCAGGGGCGCCATCCCGAGCCGGAGATCGAGTGCGGTGCCGTCGGGCCGGCGGTGCCGGCAGTCGACCCCGGTGAACGACTCGCCCCTGAGCACCGCGTCCACCAGGCGGGCGCCCTCGCCCTCGGGAAGCAGGCCGCGCCGGACCGCCGAGGTCCCGACGACCTCGTGCGAGGGCAGCCCGAAGGTGCGCTCGGCCGAACGGTTCCAGAACCGAACCATGAGATCGGGAGTCAGCACCACGATCGGCAGCGGCGAGGCCTCGAACACGGCGCTCAGCAGGTCCTGGGTCCGCCGGAGCTCGTCTTCGGCCTGGCGAAGGCGCCACCGCCCCTCCGCCGTCCGGAGGGTGCGGATCAGCAGATCGGGATCCACCGGCTTGAGCAGGTAGTCCGTGTTCTGATCGCGGAGCGCCCGGATCGCGGTCTCGAGGGTAGCGTTACCGGTGAGGATGACCACCTGGAGGGAGCTCGACTGCGCGTGCAGCTCGGAGGCGAGATCGAGACCGTCCATGTCCGGCAAACGGAGGTCGACCAGGGCCAGGGCCGGGATCGGCACCATCCGCTGGGCGATGTTCAACGCCGTCCTCCCGCTGGGCGCGGTGTGCGGCTCGAACCCGTGGAGGGGGAGAATGTCCGCCAGCGTCTGGGTGAGCGCCGCGTCGTCGTCGACGACCAGGACGGGGAGGTTCTCAGCGACCGTGATCGCCATCGATTAGCTCCAGCAGTTGATCCAGAGGAAGCGGCTTCGTGAACGCGGCGTCCACGATCCCGGGCGGGGCCCGGTCGACGGTCTCGCTCAGCGAGGTGGGATGCCCACTGTAGAGGATCAGCAGGATCGACGGACTGAGCTCCCGGATCGCCAACAGGTTGGTGGTTGGGTCGAGGTGATCGAGCCGGAGGTCCAGCAGCACCGCCGACGGAACGTCCTTTTCCATTCGGTCGAGGGCCTCGCCCAGGGTGTGGGCCTCGACGGTGTCGAGCCCCCGATCCCTCAGTACGTCACAGAGGGTCTCGAGAAAGGCCGGGTCGTCGTCGACCACCAGGACCGAGCGCCGGTGCCGTCGGGTGGCCTCCTCCAGCAGGCCGAACAGCTCGGGCAGCTCCACCGGCTTCCTCATGATGCTCACCGCCCCGGCCCGCTCGGCCTCGGCCAGGAGCTCCTGAGCGGCGAACGCCGTCATCAGCACCACCCGGGTGTCGGGCCGGCGGGCCTTGATGGCCCGCAGGGCCTCGACCCCGTCGACCTTGGGCATCCGAACGTCCATCAGCACCACGTCCACGTCGTGGGTCTCGGCCAGCGCGATGGCGGCCTCACCGTCGAAGGCGTTGATGGTCTCCCAGCCCCGGAGCTCCAGAATATCGCTCAGGGTGGTAACCATGCCGCGATCGTCATCGACGATCAGGATCCGTTTGGTCATGCGGTCTCCACGGCCGGGAGGACGAGCGAGAAGATCGCGCCCCGGTCGGGGGCGTTCCGGACGGTCAGGTCGCCGTCGTTGGCGTGGGCCAGGCTCCGGGAGACGGAAAGCCCGAGCCCGATCCCCCGGGCCTTGGTGGTGAAAAGGGGCTCGAAGATCCGCCCGAGATGCTCGTCGGCCACCCCGGGCCCGGTGTCCTCGAACTCCAGCCGCACGGTGGGACCTTCGGCCGCGGCCCGGATGGTCAGAGTTCCGCCGGTCTCCTCCATCGCCTGCACCGCGTTGGTCATCAGATTGAGGACCACCTGCCCCACCTGGATCGGATCGACGTCGAGCCAAGGCAGGTCGGGCGCCAGCTCGCGCACCACGCTCACCGTGGGAGGCATGGTCACCCGGGACAGCTGTTCCTCCACGAACGCCGGAACCGCGGTCGGCGCCCGCTGGGGCGGCTTGACCCGGGCGAAGTCGAGCAGGTCGGCCACGATCTTCTCGGCCGTCTGGATCTGGCCCCGGATGATGCCCAGATACTCCTTGACCTTGGGCTTGGCGTCGGGCTGGGTGGCGGTCAGGTAGTAGACCGCGTTGGTCATCACCCCGAGCGGATTGCGGAGCTCGTGCCCGACGCTGCTCGACAGCTCTCCCAGGATCGCGAGCCGCTCCTTCTGGACCAGCTCGCTCTGCGCCGCCCTGAGCTGCTCCAGCGCCGCGGCCAGCTCGGCCGTCCGGTCGGCCACCCGATGCTCCAGCGTCGCCCGGCTCTCGCGCACCGCGCCGGCCATGCTCGTGAAGGAACGGGCCAGGCGGCCGACCTCGTCCCCGCGATCGATGGGAAGCCTAACCGGAAGATCGTGCCCCGACGCCACCACCTCGGTCGCGTCGGTCAGCCAGCTGAGGGGCTGGGTCACGGTCCGCGCCACCCACCAGGACGCCAGCGTGCCGAGGAGCACCACCAGCGCGGCGATCGCCAGGTCGGTGCGGAAGAGAGGGGACACCGCCGACAGCACCAGATCCCGCGGCATCTCCACGGCGAAGACCAGCGGGGTGCCGGCAATCGCCGCCGACCTGGCGATCCGGCCCCGCCCGTCGCGGGTGTACGTCGACCCCTGAAGGGTCGGCGCCGGCCGCTCGACGATCCGGGTCAGGTCCGTCCAGAGGGAGCCGTCCCGGTTGCCGAGGAGGAGACCGGCCTCGGGACCGATGAGGTTGGTCAGCGTCTGGACGGAGGCCGCCGACGCCACGATCCGGCGCACCTGGACCAGATAGCCCCGCACCGTCCCGTCTTGCGTCACCGGCGCGACCATGTCGATGAACACGCTGTCGCCCCGCTGATAGAGCCGGCTCACGTAGGCGCTGTCGCCGCTCGCCCGGGTCAGCCCCGGCTCAGGCGACGCCGTGTGCTCGAGAAAGGCGACGGGCCGCCCCTCTCGGTCCAGGAGCTCGACCGCCGCCACCAGCCCCGTGTCGGGTCCGAACCGCCGCAGCAGAGGACGGACCGCCGATCGGGCCCCGGAATCCGCGAGCGCCCGGAGCACCGCCGGGGCCGCCGCCAGCTGCCCCAGCTCCACCAAGCGCCCGCGAGTGGACGGCGCCGAAAGGTCGGCCAGGCGGGAGGCAACGCTCTGAAGCCGGGTCTGCGAGGCCACGATCGTGACCCGCCGGGCGGCCTGGTAGGCAAAGGCGCCCTGAACCGCGACGGCGGCCAGGAGGGTGAGGGACACGAAGACCGTCAGACGGCCGCGAAGCGACATTCCTCACCTCGACGGCGTGGCCGGATCGTCGCCAGTGAGCCGACCTCGACCGGTCTCCTCTTCAGCGGGACGAGCGGTCCACTGCCACGCCTGGATCTGGTTCCCTACCACCACTGTAGGAATAACCCTTCACAATAGGGCATTGCGGTGAAAATGACGACAGGGCCACACGGCCCTATCCACCCCGTGGAGGATTATCTCCCGCGCTGCCGGGCCGCCCCTCACGGTCGGGCGGCAAGTGCCACGCCGCGCAACACTTCGCCGGCCCCTGGCGTCTAATCTCTCATGACCGAACCCAGCGCCCTGCTCGGCTCGCTCCTCGACGAGAAGTACCGCGTGCTCGAGGGGATCGAGATCTACCGCGGCCCGGCCGAGACCCCGATCCGCTATCAGATCACCAACTCGGCCTGCGGCGTGGCGCTGCTCTGGACCCGGGAGTCGCCCTGAGGGCCCGCCGGTTTAGGCGTGGGCCGCCAGCGCCCGGCAGGCCTGCTCGAACTCGTCACTGGTCCCGAAGTGAAGGGTCACCTTCGCCGTGCCGGCGTCGGCCGTGGAGGTGACCTGGCGAATGGCTCCCGCCGGCGTGAACTCTTTGGTGAACGAGTTGTCCGGACTGGTCAGCTCGAGCGCGGGACCGTGCCAGGCGCCCGCGAAGGCCACCACCCATCCCTGCTGCAGCGGCGTCCCCTTCGCCGCCGTGAGCTGGATCCCGGTCCGCGCGCCGTCGGTGCTCCACCAGGCGTGCACCTTGCCCCGGAGCTGGAACGCGTAGGTCTGCCCGCTCCGGGTGCAGAGGCGCGCGGTGCCGTGGAGGGTGTCGCACCCGCCCCCGCCGCACGAGACGCTCCGGCGGCCGCTGCTGGGCATGCCGCCTTCCAGATGGGCGAAGAGCACGTAGTGACCGCCGTTGCTGGCCTCGACCGGGCCGAAGCCTTCCCAGGTGAGCCAGGGGGTGGGACGATCGCCGATATGGAGGGCCCAGGGCGTGAGGGCGACGTAGACGACGCCGACGGCCAGGAAGATCAAGAGCAGCAAGGGCCAACCGTGCCGACCCCGTTTGCGACGCTGGGATGAGGGCGAACCGGACGTCACCGGCGCCTCCGCGAGGTAGGAGTTGCCTTCACGTTACGGCCGGCCGCCCAAACCGTCGAGCCCCGCCCGCCGGCCCCCGGCCACTCCGCGCCGGCCGACCGAGGGCTAGATCGGCCCGATCGGTTCCCGCCGGGGCGAGTCCGCCGGCGCGGCCCGGAGATATTGCACCGGCCAGCTGGCCGGCCGCCCGAGCTCCCGGGCGGCCCGGAGCGGCCAGTACGGGTCGCGGAGCAGCTCCCTGGCCAGGATCACGAGGTCGGCCTGGCCGGTCCGGACGATGTGATCAGCTTGGACCGGCTCGGTGATGAGCCCCACCGCGCCGGTCGGGATCCCCGCCTCGCGCCGGACCCGCTCGGCCAGCCGGGTCTGATACCCTGGGCCGATCGGGATCTTCACCCCGTGCACGTTGCCGCCGCTGGAGCAGTCGACCAGGTCGACGCCAAGCCCCTTGAGCTCGCGGGCCAGCGCCACCGACTGGTCGAGGTCCCAGGCGCCCTCTTTCCAATCGGTCGCCGAGATCCGGACGAAGAGCGCGTGACGCTCGGGCCAGACCGACCGGACCGCCTCCACCACGTCCTTCAGCAGCCGGATCCGGTTCTCGAAGCTCCCGCCCCAGCGGTCGGTGCGCCGGTTGCTCCAGGGCGAGAGGAACTCGTGCAGGAGGTATCCGTGGGCGGCATGGATTTCGATGACCCGGAAGCCGGCCTCGAGAGCCCGGCCCGCGGCCTCCCGGAAACCGGTGACCACCCGCGCGATCCCGGCCTCGTCGAGCGCGTCCGGCATCGGGTAGTCGTCGTTGTACGGCACCGCGCTCGGCGCGACCGTCCGCCAGCCGCCGGCATCTTCGGCGACCTTGCCGGGGCCCTCCCACGGGGGCCGGGTGCTGGCCTTCCGTCCGGCGTGAGCCAGCTGAACGCCGCACGCCGCGCCGTGCTCCGCCGCGAACGCCACGATCCGCCCGAGTACATCGACGTGCGCGTCCTTCCAGAGGCCGAGATCGACCGGGCTGATCCGCCCTCGGGAAGCACCGCGGTCGCTTCGGTGAACACGAGCGCCGCCCCGCCGATGGCCCGGCTCCCGAGGTGCACGACGTGCCACTCGTTGGCGAAGCCGTCGGTGGAGGAGTACTCGCACATCGGCGAGACGACGATGCGATTCCGGAGCTGAACGCCGCGAAAAGCGACGGGATCGAAGAGGCTGGGCATGGGGGAAGGGTAAGGGGGGACGGGGAGGGGTGGGGAGGGGCGGGGAGGGGCGACCTCGTCCTTCGTGTCCCCCCCACGTCACTCCCCATCTCGCCGCATCCCGCCCCGTCTCCCCCCGTCCCTCCCCGTCCCGCCTACCCCCCAAAGAGCCCCAACTGCGCCACCGGCGCGAAGCTCCGCCGGTGATGTGGCGTGGGCCCCAGTTGGTCGATCGCGTGCCGGTGGTGCTCCGTGCCGTAGCCGCGATTGCTGTACCAGTCGTAACCCGGATAGCGCGGATCGAGTCTCGCCATCAGTCGGTCACGCACCGTCTTGGCGATGATCCCGGCGGCGGAGATCGAAAAGCAGAGCGCGTCGCCGTCGACCAGGGCCTCGTGATCGAGGCCGAGCTCGGGCATGGCCAGGCCGTCGAGGATGACGATGAAGGGACGGGCCGGGACGGGGGGGGGATGGGGAGGGACGGGGAGAGGCGGGGAGGGTGCGGAGAACCCGGTCGATGGCGCGGCGCATCGCGAGGGCGGTAGCCCGGCGGATGTTGATCCGATCGATCTCCCGGACCGAGGCGGCGCCCACCCCGATCGCGAGGGCCGCCTTCCGGATGGCCAGGGCGGCCTTGTCGCGCTGGAGCTCGCTCAGGGTCTTGCTGTCGCGGACCCCGCCCCGGCGGCGGGACTGGGGCGGAAAGACGACGGCCGCGGCCACCACTGGACCGGCCAGCGGGCCGCGGCCTGCTTCGTCGACACCGATCAGGAGCTCGCCGGTGGTCCAGGCGAGCTTTTCGCGCTCGAGGCCGGGCTGCTTCCGCGCCACCGCCCCGGGCCCGGCCTACTGACCCTGAACCGGCTCCCGCTTCTCGCGGATCCGGGCGCTCTTGCCCGAGAGCTTCCGGAGATAGTAGAGCTTGGCCCGGCGGACCCGGCCGCGGCGGACCATCTCGATCGAGGCCACCGTCGGGCTGTGGAGCGGGAAGATCCGCTCGACCCCGATGCTGGCCGACACTTTCCGGACGGTGAAGGTCTCGTCGATCCCGCCGCCCCGGCGGGCGACGCAGACGCCCTCGAAGGCCTGGAGCCGCTCCTTCTCGCCCTCCCGGACCCGGACCATGACTTTGATCGTGTCTCCCGGCGCGAAGGTCGGGAGGTCAGTCTTGAGACCCTCTCGGGTCACGGTGGCCAGATGGTCCATTGGTTTCTCCTTCTCCGGGGCCAGCAGACGGTCAGACGGGCTGACGGGCTGACGGGCCGTGCTCACTCAACGTTATGGTCCTCGGCGAATCGCCGCCATAGGTCCGGCCGGCGTTCGGCCGTCAACTTCTCCGCCTGTTCCTGCCGCCAGGCCGCGATCGCCGCGTGGTTGCCGGACAGCAGCACCTCCGGCACCGTCATCCCCCGGAACTCGGGGGGCCTGGTATAGCTCGGCGGGCTCAGGAGCCCGTCGAAGTGCGAGTCGGAGCTGGCCGACTCGTGATCGCCCAGGGCGCCCGGCAGCAGCCGGACCACCGCGTCGATCACCGCCAGCGCCGCCGGCTCGCCCCCGCTCAGCACGAAATCGCCGAGCGAGACTTCCTCCGCCTCGAGGCCGTCGGCCACCCGCTGGTCGACGTCCTTGTAGTGCCCGCAGAGGATGGTGAGGATCGGCTCCAGCGAGAGCCGGACCGCCATCCGGTGCGTGAACGGCGCGCCCCGCGCCGACATCAACACCACCCTGCCCCGCTCCGGCAGCGACTCCACCGCCCGGAACATCGGCTCGGGCTTGAGGACCATCCCCGCTCCACCCCCGTAGGGGTAGTCGTCGACGGTCAGGTGGCGATCGGTGGCGAAGTCCCGGAGCTGGACCAGCCGGTACTCCACCAACCCCGCCGCCCCCGCCCGCCCCGGGATGCTCGCCCCGAGAAACGGCGCCATCACCTCGGGAAACAGGGTGACGACGTTGATCGTCGTCAGGGGTCCGCTCCGCGTCCTTCCGCGTCCCCCCGCGTCCCTCCCCGTCTCCCCCCGTCTCCGCCCACTCGCCCCCTACAGTCCTTCCGGCAGGTCGACCACCAGCCGCCGCGCCTCCCGGTCCATCGCTTTCACGAACACCTTCCGGAACGGCAGCAGGAACTCGCGCTTCGGTCCCTGGATCTCGAGCATCACGCCCTGGGGCAGCTCGAGCACCTTGCTCACCACGCCGAGAGGCTCACCGGCCTCGTCGTGCACGCCGAAGCCTTCGAGCTCGTGGAGGTAGACCTCGTCGTCCGCGGGTGGCCGGAGCGTCTCGGCCGGCGCGGCGAGCAGGGTGTCGCACCACGATGCCACGTCGTCCCGCGAGTCGAGCCCCCGAAACGACACCAGCCACTGCCGGTGATAGCCCCGGCTCCGCACGATCTCGAGCGGGCCGGCGATCTCCTCACCTCCCAGATTCATCACCCAGACCGACTGCCCCGACGCGAACGCCAGCTCGGGATCGTCGGTCAGGGGAAAAACCGTACAGTCGCCCTTCAGCCCGTGCGGTTTTCGGAGCCGCCCGACCACCAGGTGGCGGGGCCGCTCCTCGCTCACGCCCCGACGCCCGCCTTCTTGAGCAGGGCACCGACCGTGTCGCTCGGGGTCGCCCCCTTGGCGAGCCACGACTTGGCCTTGTCGGCGTCGAGCGGTGACCTGCTTGTCGTCCTGGGCGCGTGGGTCGTAGGTGCCGAGCACCTCGATGAAACGCCCGTCGCGAGGCGCGGTGCCTTCGGCGACGACGATCCGGTAGAGCGGCACTTTCTTGCGCCCGACGCGGCGGAGACGGATACGAGTTGCCATGCTGTCAGTCCTCTTCGAGTCTGCTTACCGGCCGAACGGCAGGCGCATGCCACCCGGCTTGCCCGCCGACTTCATGAACTTCGCCATCTGCTTGAACTGGTTCAGGAGCTGGTTGACCTCCTGCACCGTTCGTCCCGACCCCTTGGCCACCCGGAGGCGGCGCGAGCCGTTCATCACGTCGGGATTGGCCCGCTCCTTCGGCGTCATCGAGAGGACGATCGCCTCGAGGTGCTTGAGGCGGTTGTCGTCGACGTTGGCCGACTTGAGCATCGCCGGATTCACGCCCGGCAGCATGCCCAGCACGTTCTTGAGGGGCCCGAGCTTCTGCATCTGGCGCATCGCGCTCAGAAAGTCCTGCAGATCGAGGCCCTTCTTCGAGGTGGCCTTCTTGGCGAGCTTGGCCGCCTCTTTCTCGTCGATCGCGCCCTGGGCCTTCTCCACCAGCGAGAGCACGTCTCCCTGCTGGAGAATCCGCCCCGCCATCCGGTCCGGCCGGAAGGGCTCGAGCGCGTCGATCTGCTCGCCCACGCCGACGTACTTGATCGGCGCGCCGGTCACCCCGTAGACCGAGAGGGCCGCGCCGCCCCGGGCGTCGCCGTCCATCTTGGTCAGCACCACGCCGGTGATCCCGAGGGCGTCGTGGAACCCCTTGGCGATCCGGACGGCGTCCTGTCCCGTCATCCCGTCGGCGACGAGGAGGATCTCGGTGGGGCTCACGGCGGCCTTCAGGGCCTGGAGCTCCGCCATCATCCCTTCGTCGATCTGCAACCGGCCGGCGGTATCCACCAGCACGGTCCGGGCGCGCGCCTTGGCGGCCGCCTCGAGCCCATGCTTCACCAGCTTGACCACGTCCGTGGCGCCCGGCTCGGCGTAGCATTCGACGTCCACCTGCCGGGCGAGCGTCTGGAGCTGCTCGGCGGCGGCCGGCCGGTAGACGTCGGCCGCGACCAGGAACGGCGCCTTCTGCTCCTGCTTGAGCCGCTTGGCCAGCTTGCCCGTGGTGGTCGTCTTGCCGGAGCCCTGGAGCCCGACGACGAGCATCACCGTGGGCGGCACCGACGCAAAGACCAGCGGCGCCTGCTTCTCGCCCAGCATCGCGACCAGCTCGTCGTACACCACCTTCACGAGCTGCTGGCCCGGGTTCACACCCTTGAGCCGGGCGACACCGACCGCCTTTTCCTGCACCCGCTCGAGGAACTGACGGGTGAGGTCGAAGCTCACGTCGGCTTCGAGCAGCACCCGGCGGATCTCCCGGAGACCCTCCTTGACGGCGTCCTCGGTCAGGACGCCGCGCCCGGTCAGCTTCCCGAGCGCGGCGGTGAGCTTCGAGGAAAGGTCGTCAAACATAAGCCTTGCAAGATAGCGGACTTAGGGGAGGCTTGGAAGGGGATGGGGAGGGAGGGATGGGGAGGGACGGGGAGGGATGGGGAGGGATGGGGAGGGATGGGGGAGGAACCGGGACAGGGACCCTGCGCCGAGTCGTCCCGCTACACCCTCCCACGTCCCTCCACCCCGTCTCTCCCCGTCTCCCCTCATCTCCCCCCATCTCCCCCCATCTCCCCCCATCCCTCCCCCTCCCTCCCCACCTACCTTCCCCCCATGCCTCGCCGCCGATTCCTCAGCCTGCCCAACCTAATTCTCGCGGCCGTCTGGGTCTTCCTCCTCGTCCGCCTGGCGCCCCACCTGGCGGCCGTGGTGGGAATCGAGTCGGGCGACCAGCTCACCCCCCATTTCGTCTACCCGGCCCTCGACCGGGGGGTCATCTCGACCGATTCGCTCCGGGGCCGGGTCGTCCTGGTGAACGTCTGGGCTACCTGGTGCCCGCCCTGCAAGGTGGAGATGCCCCTGCTCCAGTCGATGTACGAGCGGCACCGGGCCCAGGGGTTCGTGGTCGTGGGCCTTTCGGTCGACACCGACTCGCCCGATTCGGTCCGCGCCTTTCTCCGGAAACGGGGGATCACTTACCCGGTGGCGCAGTTGGAGGCCGGGGCGCCGCCTCCGACGCTGGGGCCGATCACGGGGTATCCGACCAGCCTGCTCCTGGATCGCACCGGGAAGATTCGCTACCGCGCACTGGGACCGCTCGCGATGGCATCGTTCGAGCCGGCGGTGCGAAGGCTGCTGGCCGAGGGGGCTGGGGGGCGGGGTCGCACCGCCGAAACGAGGTCCGAACCATGGTCGTAGGGTCAATCAGGCGGTCCTCCAATCGCAATGTGACCACGTGCCATCTGTCGGGGTCTTACTCAAAGTGGAGCCTTCCGACGCGACCCTGGTGGAGCGGACCCGGGCCGGAGATCTCGAGGCGTTCGCCCAGCTGGTGGCCCGATATCAGGGACGCTACCTCCGGTACGCGCGCAACATGCTGGGGTCGATCGAAGACGCCGAAGAGGCCGTGCAGGATGCGTTCGTGCGTGCCTACCGGGGCCTCGACGGGTCGGATCCCGAGCGGTTTCCGGCCTGGGTATTCCGCATCCTCGTCAACCGCTGCCGCACGGCCTTCCGCCGGCGGGAGCGACGCCGGCGGATGTTCGCCCAGTGGGACGACGCGGCGGAGACCCACGTCGCGACCGAGGATCGGACGATGCCGGCGGTTGGCTGGCGCGAGGAGCTGGACCGGGCGCTGACGGCGCTGCCGGCGGAGCAACGGGAGGCGTTCCTGCTCAAGCACGGGGACGACCTGAGCTATGCGGAGATGCGCGACCTCACCGGCGCGAGCGTGCCGGCCCTCAAGATGCGGGTGAGCCGGGCCTGCGAGCGGTTGCGAGACCTGCTGGACGGAGCCGAATCATGACCCTCGAGCCGACCGACCCGATCCTGGACCGGATCATCGCCACCTGCCGGGCGCCGGTGGACCCGACCCCGGGATTCGACCGGCGGGTGCTGAGGGCCGTGGCGGCCCGGGGCCGGGGCGGCCGGACGCTGGTCTGGGCCTCGGTGGGCCTGGCCGCGGCGGCGGTGCTCGCGGTGCTCGGCGCCCGGTTCCTCGCGCCCGCCGGCTCCGAGTCGACGACGGTGCCGGTCCGCTTCGAGCTGAGCTTGCCCGAGGCCCGGTCGGTGGCCTTGGTGGGCGACTTCAACGACTGGGACCGGAGCCACAGCGCCCTGCTCCATGCCGGCACCGACGGCCGCTGGACTGCCACCCTCGACCTCCCTCACGGCGTGTACCGCTACGCCTTCCTGGTCAACGGTACCAGCTGGATCGCCGACCCGGCCCGCCCCGAGATCCGGGATCCCGACTTCGACACCCCCACGTCGGTCGTGGCGATCGGAGCGCCGGCCTCGTGATCCGACTTTGCCTGGTGGCGCTGCTGGCGACCCTGGCCGTGGGCCAGGCCTCCGCCCAGGACGCCCGACTCCAGGAACGACTCGCCCCCGATTTGGCCAGGCGGGTGACCACCGTGGTGAACTCGGCCGCCGCCGAGGGGCTGCCGACGGAGCCGCTGGTCCAGAAGGCCCTCGAGGGCGCCGCCAAGGGAGCCGCCCCGGACCGGATCATGGCCGCCGTGTCGTCGCTCCACGCCGCGATGGGGCGGGCCCGGTCGGCCATCGGAGCGCCCGCCGACGACCAGGAGATCGTGGTCGGTGCGCTCTGGCTCCGAGCCGGCGGCCCGCCGGACGCGCTGACCCGGCTCAAGCAGCGAGCGGGCCGACGCTCGGTGGCCGTGGCGATCACCGTGATGACCGACTTGGTGGAGCGGGGGGTGAGCCCGGCCGATGCCGTGGGCGGCCTGGACCGGCTGCTCGGCACCGGGCTCCCCGACGCCGACCTGCTCCAGGTCCGGGACCGGGTGGCGCGCGCGGTGCTGGACGGCGACCCCGCCGGCGGCGCCCTCCAGGGCGAGCTCTCCCGGCTGGCCCCGCCGGGGGGTGAGCCGTGAGGCGCGCCACTCTGGGCGGGATCGGCCTGCTGGCCGCGCTGGCCTCGGCCCTCCCGGCCCAGGTTCGACCGACCTTCACCCTGGGGGCGCGCCTTGGCGATCCGGGCACGGCGACCCCCGGCGGCATGGCGTTCGGGTCCGCCCTCCGGTGGTCGCGACCGGGGCTGGCCGCCTCGGGCGCCGCGTCGGTATTCGGCCAACCGGGCGACCGCTGGGGCTCGGATGGCACCGTGGACCTCCGCCTGGGCGGGCACCGGATCGGGTGGCGGCCGGTGGCGGAGCTCGCGGGGGCCTGGGACGTACCGGGCTATGGACTCCGCCGCGGCGAGCTCACCGGCCGGGCCCTGATCGAGCGGGCCGGACGGACGGCTGACCCTCCGGGCCGGGCTCTCGGCCGCCCGCCCCATCGGGAGCGAGTTCGCCTGGGCCCTCGGCGGCCTGGCCGCGGCCGACCTCCGGCTCGGGGCCCTCACCATCTCGGGACGGCTGGGACGCTCGGCGGCCCGGGTCTCGACCCGCTCCGGCGCGGCCTCCGTCTCGAACCCAGTGCTCCCCGGCCAAGACACACTCAGCCTCGCGACCCTCGGGGGCCCGGGTCTGATCCCGATTGCCGACACGGCCGTCACCGACAGCGGGGGCAACGGCTCGGTCTCGGTGACGCCGACGGTCGCCAGCCTGGGGGTCCGGTGGAGCGGTCCGAGCCTCCGGCTCGAGGCCCGGCTGGCGCGTCGCTTCGCGGTGGGCACGGCGACCGGGATGGGCTGGTCGGTCGGGGCCCGGCTGCCCGCGGCCGACGGGGTGGTGGTGCGCCTCGACGCCGGGTTCCTCCCCGCCGGCGACGCGCTCTTCCTTCCGAACCGCCACTATCTGGCCCTGGGCCTCGAGCTCGTGAACCGCCGTCCCGCGGCCGGGCCGACCGAGCCGGCGGGCTCACCGGCCGGCGCCCTCACCCTCGCCCGGCAGAACGGTCCCCGCGCCACGCTCACCATCCGGAACGCGGCGGCCAGCTCGATCGAGGTCATGGGCGACTTCACGGATTGGCGCCCCGTGCCGATGACGCGGACCTTGGGCGACGTCTGGTCGCTGAGCACCGCCATCCCAGCCGGGGTCCACCAGGTCAACCTGCGCCTGAACGGCGGCGCCTGGTCCGTGCCGCCCGGCCTGCCCCGCGCCGACGACGGCTTCGGCGGGGAGGTCGGGGTCCTGGTCGCGCCCTGACCCGGCCGGGTCAGAGCGCCCGGCCGATCAGCGCCTCGAACCGCTCCCGGTACCGGCGGCTCAGCCGGAGCCGATCGCCGGTGGTCAGGAGGACGGTGTAGTCGCCGCCGGGCTGGGCCACCAGCTCCTTGACCCGTGACACGTTGACCATGGCCGACCGGTGGATCCGGACGAAGCGGCCGCCGCCCAGCCGGCGCTCCAGGTCCCGGAGCGTCTCCCGGACCACGTGTCGCCCCTCGCCCGCATGCAGGCGGACGTAGTTGTCGGCCGCCTCGATCCAATCCACGTCGTCGGGATCGATCAGCCGGACCTTCCGTCCCACCCGGACCACGAATCGCTGTTCGGGGCCGCTCAACTGTTCGAGCAGGCTCCGCATCCGGGCTCCCAGGGCGGCCGCGCCGGGCCGGGCCAGGCGGTCGCGGGCCCGGGTCAGGGCGGTCCTGACCCGGACGTCGTCGAACGGCTTGAGGAGGTAATCGATGGCGTGGTGTTCGAACGCGGCGACGGCGTAGCGGTCGTAGGCCGTCACGAACACGATCCCGGGCCGCCCCCCGGTGCTGAGGGCCCGGGCCACCTCGAGACCGTCCACCTCGGGCATCCTGACGTCGAGAAAGAGAAGATCGGGATCGAGGGCATCGACCAGCTCCAGCGCCTCGCGTCCGTTCCGGGCTTCGCCGACCACGCTCACCCCGGCTTCCTGGTCGAGCAACCGGCGGAGTCCCCGGCGGATCACGGGCTCGTCGTCAACGAGCAGGACGGTCAGGTCGCCGGTCATGGGGCCTTCGCCGGAAGCTCGATCAGGGCCTCGGCCCCACCCTCCGGTCGGCGGCGCAGGACGAAGCGGTGGTCGGCGCCGTACAGCGTGTCGAGCCGGGCCCGGGTGGCGCGGAGGCCCACGCCCTCGGTGGCATCGGGGGCCGGCCCGGGGCCGTCGTCGCGGACGGCCAGCCGGAGCCGATCCCGATCGACCACCACCTCCACTTCGACGTGCGCCTCCTCCGACCGGGGCGCGACCGCGTAGCGAACGGCGTTCTCGACCAGCGGCTGGAGCAGGAAGGGCGGCACCAGGAGCGCGCGGGCCCGGTCGTCAATCGCGAGGCGGACCCGGAGGCGGTCGGGAAAGCGGGTCCGCTCGATCTCGAGGTAGCGGTCCAGGAAGCTCAGCTCCTGGTCGAGGGGGATCTCCTGCCGGCCGCCGCCCTCCAGCACGGTCCGGAGCAGGTCGCCGAGGAGGGCGAGGGTCCGCTGGGCGGCGCGGGGATCCTCGGAGACCAGGGCGGAGACGGTCTGGAGGGTGTTGAACAGAAAGTGGGGATCGAGCTGCCGGCGGAGCGCGTCGAGCCGGGCGCCCGCCAGCTGGGCTTCGAGCTGGGCGGCGTGGAGCTCGCGCTCAGCCAACCGCTGCCAGGCGTCCCAGGCGGTCCAGGTCCCCAGGGTGCCGGCATAGATCAGGAGGGCGTACTGCCAGCGGTTGGTGAGGTACCCGATGAAGGTCGGGCCGAAGCGCACCGGCTCGCGGAACGGATTGACCGAGGCGTTCACGAAGGCGACCAGGGCCGAGAGCGCGACCGCGAGCACCACCACGGCGAGCAGGTGCGGAAGCATGGCGCCGAGTCGCCAGCGGGGCGGCCACCGGCGACCCAGCCAGACGATCGCCGGGGTCACCGCCGCCCAGAAAAGCCAGGTCGGGAGATTGAGCAGCACCGCGACCGGGAAGGACACGCCCAACTCCTCCCGCACCCAGCTGGCGTACGCGGCGGCGGAGGCGAGGAGGCCGATCGTGGTCCAGCCGAGCGCGGCGATGGTCGCGATCTTCCAGGGGCCCGGCGCTCGGGCGGTCGATCCGGGGGTGGTCGAGGTCATCGGCGAACGGGCACGGCGGAGACTCCCTGGGTCTCGGGTACGATGGCTGGGACGATACCCCGCCCCTCCAGGACGAGCCAGGGTCGCTCACGCCGGGCCGGCGACCGGCGGGGCGAGCGGTGGCCGGCCGGGGCGAGCGCCCCGGCGCGCCGGGCTTCCCCCGCGGGCTTCCGGTCCCCTAAGTTCCGTGCCCCATGTCGACCACCCTGATCTCGTTGGTCGCCACCATCATCGGCGGCGCCGTCGCCGGTGGAATCACCAACATCGTCGCCATCTGGATGCTGTTCCGGCCTCACGAGCCCAAGGGAATCGGCCGGTTCCAGCTCCAGGGCGCGATCCCCAAGAACAAGGCCCGGCTGGCCAAGAGCGTCGGCAAGACGGTCGGTGAGAAGCTCCTCACCTCGACCGACATCGCCGAGCGGCTGAGCGCCCCGGCCATCCGGGAGGCCTTCGACGACGCCATGCGCCGGGCGATGACGGGCCTCCTCGACCGGGAGCACGGGAGCCTCCGGAACCAGCTCGGGCCGGACGCGGTGGCCAGCATCGAGGGCGCGGTCGACTCCCTCGGCCCGCGGGTGGCACGGCGGATCGTCGAGTACACCGCCTCACCCGAGTTCGACACCCTGGTGGCCGGCTGGTCGGCCCGGCTCAAGACCGAGCTGGCCGGCAAGCCGGTGGGCGCCATGCTCACCCCGGCCCGCCGAACGATGATCGCCGAGCAGGTGGACGAGTGGGCCCGGGCGATCACCGAGGGCGAGGGCATCGAGCGTACCCTGCGCGGGTGGCTGGCGGAACAGCTCCGGGCCTTCGAGGCCGACGAGCGGCCGCTGGCGGAGCGGCTCCCGAGCGGGCTGCTGGCGCCGGTCGAGCAGGCGATCACCGACGCGCTCCCGACCGCCCTGGACCGGCTGGGCGACATGCTGGCCGACCCGGTGGTGAAGTCGGCGATCCGGCGGGCCCTCCGCGAGGCGTTCGACACCGCGGGCCGCGATTTGCTCTTCCACGAGCGGCTCCTGGCCAAGCTGGTGGTGACGGACAAGGCACTGGCCCGACTGGTGGACGGCTTCGAGGGCGAGGGATTCGACCGGCTGGTAGCGACCGTGAGCGCCCCCGAGATGCAGCTCCGGGTCGAGGGCGCGGTGCGGGATGGCCTGAACGGGCTCCTTCGCGATTCGTTAGGCTCCCGAATCCGCCGGCTCTCGGCCGAGCGGCGGGCCCAGCTGGAGGGCACGGTGGGCGACTGGCTGGTGTCGGCCGCCCGGAGCGACGCCACCCGGACCGCCCTCCGCGAGGGCCTGGCTCGGCTGCTCGACGCCGCCGGCGAGCTGACCTGGGACAAGCTCCTGAGCGCGCTCCCGCCGGAGCAGGCGGCGGCGCTCCTTCGGGAAGCGATCGCGGGCGAGCGGGGGCAGGCCTGGATCGCGAACGCGGTCCGGAGCGGGGCGACCAAGCTCCTGGACCGGCCGATCGGCCGGCCGGCCGGCTGGCTCGGCGACGAGAACGCGGCGCGGCTCACCGACGCGATGAGCCATCAAGCCTGGGGCTGGGTCCAGGGTCAGGTACCCTCGGTGGTGGCCCGGCTCGAGGTCCAGGAGATGGTGGAGCAGAAGATCCTCGGCTTCCCCACCTCGGTGATGGAGGACATCATCAAGCGGGTGATCGAGCGCGAGCTCCACCTGATCGTGCAGCTGGGCTGGGTCCTGGGCGCGTTCGTGGGGGTCCTGACCTGGACGATCAGCCAGCTGATCGAGAGGTTGTGACTGGTGATTTGTGAGTGGGGAGTGGGGAGTTGTGAGTAGGGAGGGAGTTGGGAGTTGTGAGCAGGGAGGGAATAGGCGGTCGTGAGTAGGGGCCTGTCCCCTACTCACCCCCTACTCACAACCTACTCCCGAATCACCAGTCACTCCCTAGTCCCGACTCACTACTCCCTAGTCCCTACCTCGCCGTCGGGAGGCTCATCCATCGGGCCCACCCATCCGGGGCTCGGACCACCCGGACGCCGGGGTGCCCGTCGAGGGTAAGGGTGTCGACCGTGGTGCGGTATTTCGCGCGGGGCCGGTCCAGGAAGCGCTGGGCCGGGCCGCCGGCGAAGCGGCGGGCGGCGGTCGAGTCGTCCCAGACCGTGTAGAGCACCAGGGCCGGTCCGTCGGGGGTGCGGTACACCCGGAAGCGGTCGCCGCCCCAACCGTTCGCGAGGGTGGACACCACCTCACCGCCGCCCCGCATCGCCGTGCTCCAGACCTGGAGCTCCAGCTCGCCCATCGTGTCCTCGTAGAGCACGCTGCCGCCCGAGTCCGTGAAGGCGACCGGCACCGGCTCGTCACCCGCCGCGTAGCGGTCGGGATGGAGGATCTGCTCGCTGGAGCGAGGCAACTCCTCCGGCGTGGGCAGCGGTCCCTTGCCCTGCCCTTCCCACCACCGCATGAACTCGGCGCCCGCCAGGTACGGGAAGATCAGGCCTTCCCGGAGGATCAGCGGCGCGCTCTTGAAGACCGGCATCGAGCTCTGAGCCGTCTTGATCTGGTCGCGGTAGAGCTGCCAGAAGTTGGGATCGCGCAGCGCCGACGGATCGGGCATGATCACCCGGAGCATGACGATCGTCGCGTCGCCCTCGAGCACCGCTTGGGAGGCGGCCAGCCGGTCGGCGTTGGTGACGTCCTTGAGCATCTTCGCGAGCGGCAGGTGCTCGTCCTGGAGCGCGTGGACGAGCTCGTGGGCCAGCACCAGCCGGAGCTGGTTCCCCTCGGCGCCCTCGACGGCGTAGAGGGTTACGGAATCGGGGTCGTAGAACCCCGCCACCTGTTCGGCGTAGAGGCCGAGCAGGACGGAGCGGACGTCGAGGGTGTCGGGCAGGAGGTCGAGGAGCCGGTACGCCGCCTCGACGCCCTCCACCTTCTGAGCCGGGAACTCCTGATCGAGCTTGGCTTTGAGGTAGGCGCTCACCTGCGCTTTGGTCCGCACCGCGAACCGGGGCGGCTTGGCGAAGGTCATCCCGGAGGCCTTCTCTACCTGGGGAACGAGGCTGTCGACCACGGCCTGAAGCGCCGCGTCGGAAGCGTGGCCGGGCTCCTCGCCCCGGCAGGCCGAGGCGACGAGGGCCAGCAGGCCGATGAGCAGGCGGCGCCCCATCAGGCCCCCCCGAGAAAGCTCTGGTACCACGACATGATCGACGGACCGAGGAGAAAGGTGATCGCGGCGCCGGCCGACAGAAACACGCCGAACGGCACCAGCTTCTTCCGGCCGAGCAGGGTGAGGGGCAGGAAGATGAGGGTCCCGGCGAGGGCGCCGAGAAAGACGGTGAGCAGCACACCCTGCCAGCCGACGAAGGCCCCCACCATGGCCATCATCTTGATGTCGCCACCACCCATCGCCTCTTCCTTGAAGAGCCAGGTCCCGCCCTGCCCCACGATCCAGAGCAGCCCGAAGCCCACGGCGGCGCCGATCACGGCGTGGAGCAGCCCGCTGGTGCCGGCGAAGGCGGCGAAGAAGAGGCCGAGCACCAGGCCGCCGATGGTGAACTCGTCCGGGATGAGGTACTCGCGGGCGTCGGTCATCGCGATCCCGAGGAGGATCGTCATGAAGAACGCGGCCTTCAGCGCCTCGGCGGTGAGCCCGAAGCGCCAGGCCATCCAGGCCCAGATGAGCGCGGTGGCCAGCTCGATCAACGGGTAGAGGATCGCGATCGGCGTCCCGCAGGAGCGGCACTTGCCGCGGAGCACCAGCCAGGAGAGGACGGGCACGTTGTCGTACCAGGCCAGCTGGGACCCGCACTTGGGACAGCGGGAGCGGGGCCGCACCACCGACTGCTCGGCCGGCAGCCGGACGATGCAGACGTTGAGGAAGCTCCCGATCACGGCCCCGAAGAGGCCCGCCACCAGCGCCAGCGTCGCCGATTCACTCACGCGTGACTCCGTAGAGGAGGATCCCGGCGGTGACCGCCACGTTCAACGACTCCGCCCCGGCCGCCAACGGAATGCTGACGGTCCGGTGGGAGCCGGCCAGGGCGGGCCGGACGCCGGCGCCCTCGTTGCCCAACACCATAGCCAGGGGCCGAGGCAACGCGGCAGGGACGAAGGGCTCGCCGCCGGCCCCGGTGACGACCAGGGTTAGCCGGTGCTCCGCGAGCCAGGCCGCGAGCGCCTCGTCGTGACTGGGCACCACCGGCAAGCGAAACAGGGCCCCCATGGTGGCCCGGAGGGTCTTGGGGTTGGTGAGGTCCGCCGTGCCCGGCAGGGTCACCACGCCGGCGGCCCCGAGCGCGAACGCGGTCCGGACGATGGTGCCCACGTTCCCGGGGTCCTGCACGGCGTCGAGCACCAGCACGACCGAGCGGGGACCGATCCGGATGGCCTTGAGCTCGTGCGGCTCGAGCCGGAGCACCGCGACCACTCCTTGAGGGTGCTCGGTGGCGGCCAGGTCGACCAGCTCGTGGTCCGTGGTCTCCGCGATCCGGACTCCCCGCTCGGCCAGCGCCGCCTTGAGGGCGCGACCGCGCGGCGTACCTTCCAGCGCGGGGCTCACGACCGCGGCCTCGAACGGCACCCGCGCCGCGACGGCCTCCTCGAGCAGCCGCACGCCCTCGGCGAGCGCCAGCCCGCGCCGCTCCCGACCGCGACGGCGGTGCAGGTCCCGAATCAGCGTGTGGAGGGAGTCGCCCATGATGGTTCCGATCGCGCTCACGATTGCCGGCTCGGATTCCGGCGGCGGAGCCGGTATCCAGGCCGACCTCAAGACGTTTCACCAATTCGGGGTCTACGGCACCTCGGCCGTGGTGGCCGTCACCGCCCAGAACACCCGCGGGGTCCGGGCCGTCCATCCGATCCCGGCCGAGGTCGTCGAGGCGCAGATCGCGGCCGTCGCCGACGACCTGCCACCCCACGCGGTCAAGACCGGGATGTTGGCGACGGCCCCCCTGGTCCGCCAGGTCGCGGACGCCATCGCCAGGTACCACTGGCGCGCTTACGTGCTCGATCCGGTCATGGTCGCCACCTCGGGCGACCGCCTGCTCGAACCCGACGCCGAGATGCAGGTTCGGGACCGTCTGGTCCCGCTGGCCGCCCTGGTCACCCCGAACCTGGACGAAGCCTCGGTCCTGGTCGGATTTTCGGTCAACGACCCCGACGCCATGGAGCGGGCCGGCCGGGCTCTGGTCGAGGCGGGTGCCCGAGCCGCGCTGGTCAAGGGCGGCCACCTGGCCAGCGACGAGTTGGTCGACGTCCTGGTGACCCGGGAGCAAGCGGTCCGGTTCTCTCACTCCCGGATCCAGACGCTCTCGACGCACGGCACCGGCTGCACCCTGTCGGCCGCGATCGCCGCCGGCCTGGCCCGGTGGCACGCCCTGAACCACGGCATCGAGGCGCCGCTGGAGTCGATCGTGGGCACCGCGCTCGATTTCGTGCATCGCGCCATCGCGACGGCCCCGGGCCTGGGCCAGGGACGGGGACCGATAGGCTACTGAATTGTGACTCGTGACTCGTGAATAGGGAGAGGGAGTAGGGAGTAGGGAGTCGGGAGTAGGGGCGCCACCCTCGCCCTACTCACTCCCCTACTCCCCATCCACTACTCCCTCCCTATTCCCCACTCACGAATCCCAACTCACTACCGCCCCGACCAGGCGCCCCACCGCGGCGCCCGTCCTCCCGGCGGCCTCCATCACCTCGGCATGCGAGAGCATCGCGCCGCCCAGGCCGGCGGCGGCGTTGGTCACGATCGAGAAGCCCAGCACCCGGAGCCCCAGCGCGCGGGCGGCGATCACCTCGGCCACGGTCGACATGCCGACGGCATCGGCGCCCAGGGTGGCCAGCATCCGGATTTCGGCCGGGGTCTCGTAGCTCGGCCCCAGCAGGCCGGCGTAGACGCCCTCCTCGAGCGCGATGCCCTCGCGGGCCGCCATCGCCCGGGCCCGGGCCCGGAGCTCGGCGTCGTAGGCTTCGGTCAGGTCGGGGAAGCGTTGCTCGCCGTCCCGGACCGGGCCCTCCAGCGGGGTCCGCCCGGTCAGGTTCAGATGATCCGAGATCAGCATGATGGTGCCGGCGTCGAACCCGGTCCGGACTCCGCCGGCGGCGTTGGTGACCACCAGCGTCGTGGCGCCCAAGGCGGCGAAGACCCGGATCGGCAGGGCGGCGACGTCGGCCGAGTGGCCCTCGTACATGTGAAACCGGCCGGCCTGCACGATCACCGGCCGGCCGCCTAACGTTCCGGAGACGAGCTCGCCCCGGTGGCCCTCGACGCCGGGCAGGTGGAAACCGGGAATCTCGCCGTAGCCGATCCGGATCGGGTCGGCCACCTGTTCGGCGAGGGCGCCCAGGCCGGAGCCGAGCACGATCGCCACCTCCGGCTTCCGGCCCTGGAGCCGGGCCCCGACCGCCTCGGCGGCCCGTCGCACGTCGGCGCTCATGTCAGCATCCCCGCCAGGGCCGCCGAGGTAAAGGCCGCCAGGTTCCCGGCGATCATGGCCCGGAGGCCGAACCCGGCGATCTCGCTCTTCCGCTCCGGCGCGAGCCCCCCGATCCCGCCGATCTGGATGGCGATCGACGAGAAGTTCGCGAAGCCAAGCAGCGCGTAGGTGAGGATCACGGCGCTCCGGGGAGAGATGGTCAGGGCGGTACCGCCCAGGTCGCTCGCGAACTGGGCGTAGGCGACGAACTCGTTGAGGGTGGTCTTGAGGCCGATCAGCGAGCCGACGTAGCTGGTGTCGTGCCAAGGCACGCCCATCACCCAAGCGAGGGGACGGAGAAGGGTGCCCAGGATGCTCTGGAGCGAGAGGCCGTCGAGGCCGACCAGGCCACCGGCCCACCCCAGGAGGAAGTTGAGCAACGCGACCAGCGCGATGAAGGCCATCAGCATCGCGCCCACGTTCAGGGCGAGCTGCAGCCCCTGCCCGGCGCCGCTCGCGGCCGCTTCGATGACGCTCTTGTCGGTCTTCTCGATTTGCATCTCGAGGGTGCCCGCCGTGACCGGCGTCTCGACCTCGGGCCGGATGATCTTCGAGAGCACCAGCCCGGCGGGCGCGTTCATCACGCTGGCCGCCAGGAGGTGCGACGCAATCCCGGGGAACTCGCCCGAGAGCATCCCGACGTAGGCGGCCAGCACCCCGCCCGCCACGGTCGCGAACCCGCCCACCATCACGGTGAGGAGCTCGGACTGGGTCATCCGACTCACGAAAGGCTTGATCAGAAGGGGCGCCTCGGTCTGGCCCAGAAAGATGTTGCCGGAGGCGGAGAGGGTCTCGGCGCCCGACGTCCCCAGCGTCTTCTGCATGCCCCAGGCGATCCCCTTCACCACCAGCTGCATCACGCCCAAGTAGTAGAGGACCGACATCAGGGAGGAGAAGAAGATGATGGTGGGAAGCACGTTGAAGGCGAAATAGGAGCCCGTGTTCGCCACCATGCCGGCGGTCGCGTCGATCCCGCCGCCCGCTCCGGGAACGCCGACCGGCACCGTGTTCTGGACCAGATTGCCGAACACGAACCGCGCGCCCTGCTCCTGGAAGCCGAGCAGGCCGGTGACCGCGCGGCCGAGTCCCGCGAACACCACCCGGCCCACCGAGGTCTTGAGGACCACCACGCCGAACAGGGCCTGGAGGCCGAGGCCGGTCGCCACCAGCCGCCAGTTGATCTTCTTCCGGTCGTAGCTCATCAGCACCGCGATGCCGACCATCACCGCGATGCCGAGCAGGCCGATCAGTCGCTCGGGGAGGGGGGTATCGAGACCGGACCGCGCGGCTTCGAGCCGTTGGGCGGCGGTCTGGACGAGGAAGAGCATGGTCAATGGTCCTCGAGCTCGGCCCGCACCCGGGTTACCAGGTCGTGCCGTTCAGGCCAGGGAAGAAAGGCGCCCTCGAAGGCGTTGAGGATCAACTGGTCGATCTCCGCCCGGTCGAACTCCAGCTCGCGGTGGGCGAGCCAGTATTCGTCGGTGAGGCTCACCCCGCTCATGAGCCAGCTGTCGGTCGAGAGCGTCACGGCGAGGCCGTGATCGAAATACCCGCGCACCGGATGATCGGCGGCGTGCGTCACCGCGCGGGTCTGGAGGTTGCTGGTGATGTTGGTCTCGATCACGATCCGGCGATCGCGAACGTAGGCCTCGAGCTCGGGGTTCTCGTAGAGCCGGGTCCCGTGGCCGAGCCGGTTGGCATGACAGCGGAACACGGCCTCGGCCACCGAGTCCGCCCCGGCGGCTTCGCCGGCGTGCACCGTGATGCCGAGATAACCCGCCTGGGCCAGGTCGAACGCCTCGGCATGGGCCCCCGGGGGCCGCCCCGCCTCGCCGCCCGCCAGGTCGAAGCCCACCACCCCCGCGTCACGCAGTCCCACGCTGGCCCGGGCGATCTCGAGCGAGACCGCCGGCTGGTAGTGCCGGAGCGAGCAGTTGATGATCCGGGCCACGACCCCGAAATCGGCCTCGCCCCGGGCGAGCCCGCGCCACTCGGCCCGGACGGCGTCCTCCAGCGAGAGCCCGCCCCGGGTGCTGAGGGTGGGGCAGTAGCGGACCTCGAGGTAGCGGACGTTGTCGCGGGCGGCGTCTTCCACCATCTCGTAGGCCACCCGCTCGATCGCCTCCGGGGTCTGGAGCAGCGCGATGGTCACGTCGAAGCGCTGGAGATAGTCCTCGAGGTTCCGGGCGGTATCGACCAGCATGAACCGGCGGAGCCGGTCCGGGTCGCGGGTGGGCAGCTCCACGTGGACTCGGTCGGCCAGCTCGACCATCGTCTCGGGTCGGAGCGACCCGTCGAGGTGGACGTGGAGCTCGGCCTTGGGGAGCCGAGCCAGGAGCTCACGCGTCACCATCGGCGGCCTCCTTCCGGGCCCGGCTCGAACGGATCACCCGGACGATCGCCCCGGCGGCGAGGGGCGCGTCGGCCGCCAGCCGGATGCCCCGGCCGTCAGTGAGGTAGGCGTGGCCGCCGGCCAGGGCCCGGCCCAGCTCGACGTCGGCCCGGGTTACGGCGGCGGCGGCGGCGGTTCCGGGCGCGACGGCCACCCGGCGGTCGTTCACGAAGACGGCGATGGAATCGGTCACGGGGCGACGGCGATCATCCGCTCCCCGGGCGGGCCCCGGACCGGTTGCGGCCGGCTCCGGAGCCACGCGATCAACGCCTGGAGATCGGTCATGCCGATCCGGCGGGCCGGAAGCGAAGGAAGGTGAGGGTAAGCATCACCGCCCGAGGCGATGAAGTCGGTCACGGCAAGCCGGTACCGGCCGGCGGGCCGGATGGGCCGCCCGTCGGGCCGCTCGAGCGAGAGCACCCGGTGACCCACGGGGGCACGAGGGTCGTAGCGGGCCACCAGACCCGAGAAGTGGGCCCACGGCCTGCCCCGGACCAGGGCATGCTCCACGATGTCCTTGAGCTGAGCGCCGGTGACCGGGACCGACTCGACCAGGTTCCCGAAGGGCTGGAGCTCGAAGAGATCGCCGTAGGTCACCGGCCCGGGCATGAGGTCCCGGCGGATCCCGCCATTGTTCATCATCCCGAAGTCAGCCTGGGCGGCGGCCCGCTGGGCATCGGCGATCAGGTCACCCAGCGGGAACTCCCCCCTTCCGTTGATCAGCGAGTCGCCGATCGTCGCGATCACCTGATGACTCACGGAGTCGGTCCGGGGGCGGTAGCGGGCCAGCAGGGCCACCCCGGCGGAGTCGGGGTGGACCGCGTCGGCATAGGCGGTGTCCACCCGGACGGTCCACCGGCGGCCTCCCTCCGGGTCGACCGCAAGATCTGCGATGCCGACCGCCGTCCCGTAGGCCTGGGCCACGACGATCGGGATCCCGTTGACCCGGGTGTTCACCAGCGAGTGGGTGTGACCGCCGACGATCAGCTGCACGGTGTTCGAATCGAGCTCCCGGGCCAGGTCGACGATCGGACCGTGGCAGGCGGAATCGCAGAAGGCGCCCTCGTGCGCCAGCAGAATGGTGAGATCCACCCCCTGGGCCTGAACCCGGTCCAACACGTCCTGGATGGCTTTCCGCCCCCGGCCGAAGGCCAGACCGGCCACGTCGTCGGCCATCACGATCTGCTTGGTGGTCGGCGTGAGGTACCCGATCAGCCCGATCCGGAACCGCCCGGCCCGGACGATTCGGTACGGCTCGACCCAATCGGGGCGTCGGCCCGTGGCGGAGTCGAAGAGGTTCGCGACCAGCCAGGGGTAGCGGGCCTGCCGCATCCGGGCTCGAAGGGAGTCGACCGTCCAGTCGAGATCGTGATTCCCCACCGCCGCGCCGTCGAGGCCGAGGAGATTCATGGCGTCGATGGACGAGCGGCCGTAGACGAGATTGGACTCGAGGGTGCCCTGCATCTCGTCGCCGGCGTCCACCCGGAGCGCCGGGCAGGCACAGTCGGCCGCCAGGCTGTCCAGGTAACTCTTGAGAGCGGCGATCCCCCCGACCGGCCGGTGATCGGACCACCGGTAGACGCGGGGCGCGAGCGCCCCATGAAAGTCGGTGATGGCCAAGACCCGGAGGACGACCGAATCGGCGGGGGCCAGGAGGGTGAGGCCCGCCAGGAGGGACGCGAGCATGAGGGGGGAAGGTACGGGCTAGGTGGCTTGAAGACAACGCCTTACGGGGTAGGGAGTGGGGAGTCGTGAATAGGGGAATAGGGAGGGAGTTGTGAGTAGGGAGTACGAGGGAGTAGGGAATAGTGGCCCTCTACCGCCTGCTCACGCCCCCCTCCCAACTCCCTCCCTCCTACTCCCTATTCACAACTCCCTCCCTACTCCCTATTCACGACTCCCCACTCCCTATGTCTGTCCAGTAACACTTGAGTCACGCGGCTTGACCCATTTCCTGGGCCTGTCATATTCGTCTCGGCGAATATGAGCACTCCTGAGACCGCGGTCGAACTCCTGGTGACGGTGGCGGAGCCAACCCGGCTCCGTATTCTCAACTGTCTCGCCGTCGCGCCCCTCTTCGTGTCCGACCTCCAGGAGGTCCTCGACCTCCCGCAGCCCACGGTATCCCGGCACCTCAACGTGCTGAAGCGCGCCGAGTTGGTGCGCGATACCCATGTGGCGCAATACGTTCTATACCGCCTGGCCCGTGAGCCCGGCTCCCAGGGACGGCTACTCTCGGCCATTCTCGACGCCCTCGCCGGCGAGCCCTCGCTCCGCCGGGAGCGGGGCAAGGCGCAGGACCGAAGCCGCACTCGGGGCCGGCCGGTGGCGACGACGGGTGAAGGAGCGCTCAAGGCATGACCTATCGCGTGCTGGTGGTCGACGACGAGCCCGATATCACGGCCTTGGTGGCCTACCACCTCGCCAAGGCCGGCTATCGGGTGTCCACCGCCTCGAACGGAAGCGAGGCCCTCAGGACCGCGGCCGATCAGCGGCCCGACGTCATCGTGCTCGACCTGATGCTCCCGGGGCTCTCGGGCCTGGACGTGCTCCAGGCCCTTCGCAAGCAGGCCGAGACTCGGGACGTGGGGGTGATCCTGCTCACGGCTCGGCGAGAAGAGGTGGACCGGATCCGGGGGCTTTCCCTCGGGGCCGACGACTATCTGACCAAGCCGTTCTCGCCGCAGGAACTCACCCTCCGGGTGGCGGCGATTCTCCGCCGGCTGGCGGCCCCATCGGTCGCGGCGGGCTCTCAGCTGGTCGCCGGCTCGATCACCATCGACCGCTCGGCCCACCGAGTGCTGATCGAGGGCGAGGAGCTCTCGCTCACGGCGACGGAGTACAAGCTGCTCGCGACGCTGGTGGAGCGCCGGGGGCGGGTCCAGACCCGGCCTCAGCTGCTGGAGACGGTCTGGGACGCCCAGCCCGACATCCAGACCCGGACGGTCGACATGCACGTTCAGCGGCTCCGGACCAAGCTCGGCCCCGCCGGCGACATGATCGAGACGGTTCGCGGCTTCGGCTACCGTTTCCGGGGACAAGAGAAGGTCGCGCGGGTCCGGTGAGCTACACCGGCCGTCTGGTTCTCGGCGCGGTGGCCGTTCTGCTCGTCACCGTGACCGCCTTGGTGGTCGGGGTCGAACGCTCGCTCCGTCGTGACCTCGAGGCCGACACTCGGGCCAGTCTCGAGCGCGAAGTCGCCCTCGTCCGAGCCGCCCTCCCCACCGATTCCACCCAGTGGCAGGCCACCGCCAAGACCCTCGCCCGCGAGGCCGGGATCCGGGTCACCCTGATCGGCACCGACGGCCGGGTTCGGGCCGAATCCGAGGCCGAGGACGCCGATCTGCCCCGGATCGAGAACCACGCCGGCCGCCCCGAGGTCCGGGAGGCCCTCGCCGCCGGGCGCCCCGGGACCGCCAAACGGCTCAGCGCCACGGTCGGCACCGAGCTGATGTACGTGGCGGTCCCGGGCGGGCCGGGGGTGATCCGGGTGGCCGCCCCGCTCGATCGGATCTCGGCCTCGGTCCGGCGATCGCTCGGGCCGGTGTTCCTGGCCGCGCTCCTGGCCCTGGCCCTGGGGCTGAGCATGGCCTGGTGGGCCGGACGGCAATTCACCCGGCCCCTGGTGCAGGTCTCCGAGGCCGCCCGGGCGATCGCCCGGGGGTCGCCGCCGCACTTCCCCTGGTCTGGCATGCCCGACGTGGATCGGCTCACCGCCGACCTCCGGGAGATGCACCGGCAGCTCACCGAGCGGTTCGACGACCTCCGCCAGCGCCAGAACGAGACCGCTGCGATCGTCGAGGCGATGGTGGAGGGGGTGCTCTCGTCGGACCAGAAGGGCCGGATCGTCACCGCCAATCCAGCGGCCCGGCGTCTCCTGGGCTACGCCCCCACCGACCAGCTCCCCGACCTTCCGCTCCTCTTCCGGGCCCGCGACGCCCGCGAGGTCGTGACCGGCGCCCTCCAGGGCTCGCCCGTGGGCGAGCGGGAGATCGAGATCGGCGACCGGGTCTGTCTCCTCAACGCCCGGGCGCTTCCGGCCGGTGGGGCCGTGGTGGTGCTGCACGATCTGACCCGGCTCCGGCGCCTGGAGGCGATCCGGCGGGACTTCGTCGCCAACGTGTCGCATGAGCTCAAGACCCCGCTGACCGCGATCTCAGGGTATGCCGAAACCCTGCTCAGCGACGACGTCGAGCGGGAGATGACCCGCCGGTTCGTCGAGACCATCCTGGCCAACGCCCGGCGGATGCAGCGCCTGGTGGACGACCAGCTGGATCTCTCCCGGATCGAGTCCGGCCACTGGAGCCCCCGCCCCGAGCCGTTTCCGCTGGAGAAGGCCTGCCGCGAGGCCTGGTCGCTGGTCCAGCCGAAGGGCGCCCTGGCCGCCCGCTTCGAGGTCGCGATCGAGCCCGGCGCCGAGACCCTGCGGGCCGATCCGGACGGGGTCCGGCAGGTGCTCCGAAACCTGCTCGAGAACGCGGTCCGGCACACCCCGCCCGACGGGTCGATCCGGGTGCGGGCGATCCCGGACGGGGGAGGCACCCGGGTGAGCGTCAGTGACACCGGGGGCGGGATCCCGGGCGAGCACCTGCCCCGGATCTTCGAGCGCTTCTATCGGGTCGATCCCAGCCGGTCACGGGACCAGGGCGGGACCGGCCTCGGCTTGGCGATCGTCAAGCATCTGGTCGAGGCCCACGGCGGCAACGTCTCGGCCGAGAGCGACTTGGGCCGGGGAACCACGATCCATTGCTGGTTTCCGGCCTGACCCTGCCGCCGTTACCTGAACGTTACCATTCCTTGACTTTGGGGTGACCGCCCGGCGAGACCGTTACGTCGCGTTTGCCGACCCGTGACCCACGGCGGCTTTCATCCACCCCATGCGGGAGCTCCGATGGTTCGCCCAGTCCGCTCGACCCTGGCGCTTGCGCTGCTTGTCCTGGTCTCTCGGCCCTCGTTTCTGATGGCTCAATCCAAACCCGACTCCGTGACCCTTTCGGGCGTCATGTACGCGCAATACATGTACGGCCTCCGGGATCCGGACGGGTCCGGCCACGTCAACAACTTCGACGTGACCCGCACCTACCTCAACGTGCTCGGCAAGTTCTCCGGCGGAGTGAGCAGCCGGGTGACCGCCGACATCCACCGCACCAGCGACGGATCGCTGACCTACCGGCTCAAGTACGGCTTCGTGGCCTGGCAGCCCAAGGGAAGCGCCCTGACCTACAAGTTCGGTCTCTGGGAGACCCCCTACGTGAGCTATGCCGAGGGACTCTGGGACTACCGGATGCAGGGGCCGATCGCGGCCGACCGGGCCGGGTACCTCAGCTCCTCCGATTTCGGGATCGGGGCCGAGGGATCCTGGGACGGCAATGCCGTGACGATGAGCGCCGGCGTGTTCAACGGCGAGTTCTACAGCAAGGCCCCCGGCGATCAGCACAAGGACGTCGAAGCCCGGCTCTCCGTCCGGGTGGCCAAGAGCGACGACGGCGGGAAGTTCGGCGGCCTCCGGCTCACCGGCTTCGCGCTGGTCGGCCAGCCGACCGGGGGCGGGGTCCGGAACCGGTTCCTGGGCCAGGTGAGCTTTCGCTCCAAGGCCGTGACGCTGGCCGGGACCCTCCTGGCCACCGGTGACCGCCTCGACGCCGACCCGCTGCTCCCGCCGACCACCCACGGCCGGATCCTGAGCGCTATCGGCGTCTATCGGATCCCGGACAGCAAGTTCGCGCTGATCGGGCGGGTCGACTCGCACGACCCCGATACCAGCACCCCGGACGACGGGCTCACCCGGTTCATCGCCGGGGTCTCCTACCAGCTGAGCTCCCACCTCCGGCTCCTGGGCGACGTGGACCACACCTCGTACCAGACCACCCCGGCGGCCGCGATCGATCGCGTCCGCTCTCAGGCGCTGTTCCAGATTCAGATGGTCTTTTAACCGCACGGGACGGTAACGATGCGATATCTGCTCCTGACCGCGCTGGTCGTGGCCGGCTGCGGCAAAGCCGCCGACAACGTGACCAGCCTCAACGCCGCCGGCGCCACCTTCCCCAATCCGATCTACGGGAAGTGGTTCGACACCTACGCCAAGCAGGCCGGCATCAACATCAACTACCAGTCGATTGGCTCGGGCGGCGGGATCCGCCAGTTTACCGAGGGCACGATCGATTTCGGGGCCAGCGACGGCCCGATGACCGACGAGCAGATCGCGGCGATCCCGGGGGGCGTACTGCACGTCCCGACGGTGCTCGGCGCGGTGGTGCTGACCTACAACCTGCCCAGCCTGGGCGACACCCGGATCAAGCTGGACGCCGCCACGGTGGCCGACATCTATCTGGGCAAGATCACCAAGTGGAACGACTCCCGGCTTGCGGCGCTCAACCCGGGGGTGAAGCTTCCCGCCCGGGACCTGCTGGTGGTCCATCGGTCGGACGGGTCCGGGACCAGTTACGTTTTCACGGATTACCTTTCCAAGGTTTCGGACGAGTGGCAGACCAAGGTCGGCAAGGCCACCTCGGTCAGCTGGCCCACCGGGCTCGGCGGCAAGGGCAACGAGGGCGTGACCCAGCAGGTCAAGCAGTTGGAAGGGACGATCGGGTACGTGGAGCTCATCTACGCGCTGGCCAACAAGCTCCCCTACGCGGAGCTCAAGAACGCCTCGGGGGCGTACGTCGACGCCACCCTCGACGCGGTGAGCAAGGCGGCGGCCGGCGCCCACCTGACGCCGGACACTGATTTCAGGGTCTCGATCACCAACGCCGACGGACCGGACGTCTATCCGATCTCGTCGTTCACCTGGCTCCTGATCCACCCCGACAACCCGAACGCCGGGAAGGCCAAGGCGATCAAGGATTTCCTGACCTGGATGGTGAGCCCCGAAGCGCAGGGCATGACCAAGGACCTCGGCTACGCGCCGCTCCCCGACGACGTGGCGACCCTGGTCAAGGAGCGCCTCGGCACGCTCAAGGCCGGGGGTAAGCCCATCGAATGACCGAGCCGTCGGCGCCCCGGCCGGCCGTCGCCGAGGTGGAGCCCCAGTCACTGGAGGGGCGCCACCTCGGCGACGTGGTGTTTCGGGTGGCGCTGACCGTGGCCGCCCTGGCGGTCCCGGCGCTGCTCGCCTTCCTGGTCTCGGAGCTTTACAGCGGGGCCCAGTTGGCCATTCACCGCTTCGGGGCCTCGTTCGTCACCTCGTCGGACTGGGATCCGGTCGCCGAGAAGTTCGGCGCGGCCCCGCTCATCTTCGGCACCCTGGCCTCGTCGGCCCTCGCCTTGGTGATCGCGGTCCCGCTCTCCCTCGGCGTCGCCATCTACATCACGGAGTTCGCGCCCAAGGCGATCCGCCAGCCGGTGGCGTTCGTGATCGAGCTGCTGGCGGCGATTCCGAGCGTGGTCTACGGGCTCTGGGGCATCTTCGTGATGGTGCCGTTCATGCGGACCACCGTGTTCCAATGGCTCCAGGATGCGTTCGGCTTCCTGCCGATCTTCCAGGGCCCGATCTACGGCAACTCGATGCTCGCCGCGGGAATCATCCTGGCGATCATGGTGATGCCCTACATCATGTCGGTGACCCGCGAAGTGTTGCTGGCGGTGCCGGCCAGCCAGCGGGAGGCCGCGCTGGGCCTGGGCGCCACCCGGTGGGAAGCCGCCTGGACCGCGGTGGTCCCCTACGCCCGGTCCGGCATCGTCGGCGCGGTGATTCTGGGTCTGGGCCGGGCGTTCGGCGAGACCATGGCCGTGACCATGGTGATCGGGAACCGGCACGAGATCGCCGCGTCGCTCTTCGCCCCGGGCTACACCATGGCCGCGGCGATCGCCAACGAGTTCAGCGAGGCGGTGACCGATCTCCACTTCGCGGCCCTCGCGTACGTGGCCTTCACGCTCTTTCTGGTGACCGTGCTGGTGAACGCGGCCGCCCGGCTCCTGATCTGGCGGGTCTCCCGCGGCTCGCCCAGCGGGGGCCAGGGCGTATGAACCGGCTGGCCTGGCGGCGCTTCAAGAGCCGGTTCATGGTCGCCACCATGGTGGCCGCCGTCGTGATCGCCGTCCTCCCCCTGCTGCTCATCTTGGGCACCCTGATCGTCAAAGGGGCCGGCAGCCTCAACCTCGCCTTCTTCACCCACACCCCGGTCCCCGCCGGTGAGACCGGCGGCGGCGTGGCCCAGGCGATCGTGGGCACCCTGTTGATGGTGGGCACGGCCTGCCTGTTGGGTCTCCCGATCGGGGTCGGGGCGGGCATCTTCACGGCCGAGTTTCCGCGGTCCCGTCTGGCGACGGTGAGCCGCTTCGTCGCCGACGTGATGAACGGGACGCCGTCGATCGTGGTGGGCGTGTTCGCCTGGACCCTGATCGTGGCCCGCCAGAAGCACTTCTCCGGTCTGGCCGGCAGCGTCGCCCTGGCCATCTTGATGATCCCGATGGTGATGCGCACCACCGAGGAGATGATCAAGCTGGTGCCCCATTCGCTCCGGGAAGCGGCCTTGGCGTTGGGCTACTCCCGCTGGCGAACCAGTCTGGGCGTCGTGGTGCGAACCTGCCTGCCCGGGATCGTGACCGGGAGCCTGCTGGCGATCGCGCGGGTGGCGGGTGAGACGGCGCCGCTGCTGTTTACCGCGCTGGGCAGTCAGTTCATGAGCACCAATCTCTCCCAGCCGATGGGCGCCCTGCCCCTGACGGTCTACACCTACGCCACCGGCCCGTACGACGACTGGCATCGGATCGCCTGGGCGGCGGCGCTGGTGCTCATTCTGGTCGTCCTGGTGCTGAGCGTCGCCGCCCGGCTTGCGACCCGCCAACGATTCGATGCCCGCGCCTGAGGTCCGTCCTCGGATCCGAACCGAGTCCCTGACCGCGCTCTACGGCAGCTTGGAAGCGGTCAAGGACGTGACGGTGGGCTTCGTGCCGAACCGGGTGCACGCGCTGATCGGCCCGTCCGGGTGCGGCAAGTCGACCTTCCTCCGAACCCTGAACCGGATGCACGAGGTGGTGGGCGGCCGGATTCGAGGCCGGGTGCTGCTCGACGAGGTCGACGTCTACGGACCCCGGGTGAGCACGACCGAGCTCCGCCGCCGGATCGGGATGGTATTCCAGAAGCCGACGCCGTTCCCGACCATGTCGATCTACCACAATGTCGCGGCCGGATTGAAAGCCGGTCCCCGGCTGCGCCGCGGTGCGGTGGACGACACGGTCGAGCGGGCGCTCCGGCAGGCGGCGCTCTGGGACGAGGTGAAAGACCGGCTTCGGGCCAGTGCCATGGCCCTCTCCGGCGGCCAGCAGCAGCGGCTCTGCCTCGCCCGGACCATCGCGCCGGCGCCGGAAGTGGTCCTGCTCGACGAACCGACCGCCTCGCTCGACCCGCAGGGCACCCAGCGGATCGAGGAGCTGCTGATCGACCTCAAGCGCGACTACACCATCGTGATCGTCACCCACAACATGCAGCAGGCCGCCCGGGTGAGCGATACCACCTCGTTCTTCTATCTTGGAACGATGGTGGAGACTGGTCCGACTCGGCAGATGTTCACCGCCCCGAGCGAGGAACGCACCGAAGCCTACATCACCGGACGGTTCGGATGACCGCGTCGGCGCCGCGCGCTCCGAGCGTTCCGGTCGACACGGCCTCGATCGAGGCCCGAGGCTTCTCCTTCTTCTACGGGAAGCGGCGGGCGCTCAACGACATCAGCCTGGCCATCCGCCGCCGGGCGGTCACCGCCATCATCGGACCGTCGGGGTGCGGCAAGTCGACCTTTCTCCGGTCGATCAACCGGATGAACGACGTGATCTCGGGGGCGTCGTACGACGGCGACATCCTGGTCGAGGGAGCCTCGGTCCTCGCCCCGGGCACCGATCTGGTCACCCTCCGCCGGCGGGTGGGGATGGTGTTCCAACGGCCGAACCCGTTCCCGAAGTCGATCTTCGACAACGTGGCCTACGGCCCCCGCCTGAACGCGCTGGTGTCGAGACGCGAGCTCCCCGACCTGGTCGAGGAGTGTCTCCATCGCGCGGCGCTCTGGGACGAGGTCAAGGATCGGTTGGACACCCCCGCGACCGGACTCTCCGGCGGCCAGCAGCAGCGGCTCTGCATCGCCCGGGCCCTCGGGAACCGGCCCGAGGTCCTCCTGATGGACGAGCCCTGCTCGGCCCTGGACCCGATCGCCACCCAGAAGATCGAAGAGCTGATCGTCGAGCTCAAAGCGGAATACACGATCGTGATCGTCACCCACAACATGCAGCAGGCCGCTCGGGTGTCGTCGATGACGGCGTTCTTCGACCAAGGCGAGCTGGTGGAGTACGGGGCGACCAAGCAGATCTTCACCGCCCCGACGCGGGAGCGGACGGAGGCCTATATCACCGGGAGATTCGGATGACCCAGGAACAGCACCGCCATTTCCACGAGGAGCTGGGACAGGTCAAGGTGCGGCTCCTCACCATGTCGTCGGAGGCCGAAGCCGCCGTCCGGCTCGCGGTCGAGGCCCTGCTCGAGCGCGACCCCGAGAAGGCCCGCCGGACCATCCAGGGCGACCGGGTGATCGACGGCATGGAGGTGGAGCTCGAGGAGCACTGTGTCAACCTCCTCGCCCTCCATCAACCGATGGCCAAGGACCTCCGGATGCTGATGAGCGTGATCAAGATCGCCAACGACCTGGAGCGGGTCGGCGACCACGCGGTCAACATCGCCCAGAGCGCCGAGCGGATCGCCGCCAACCGGCCGATCACGCCGGAGCCGGAGATCGTCGAGATGGCCCGGATCGCGCGGGAGATGCTGGCCGACGCGCTCGAGGCCTTCGTCCGAGGCGATGGCGCGGCCGCCCGGGCGGTCTGCCTCCGGGATGACAAGGTCGATGCCCTGAACCGATCGATGTTCCGGATCCTCCTCACCCACATGATGGAGGACCCCCACTCGATCGGCGCCGGGATGGAGCTCCTCCTGGTCTCCCGCAACCTCGAGCGGATCGCCGACCTGGCGACGAACATCGGGGAGGACGTAGTCTTCCTGGTCGAGGGCAAGTCCATCAAACACCACGCCGAGGATTTCCGGGACTCTTGACCGCACCCCGCACCGCCTCCCGCCCGTCCCGCTCCAGCACCGGTCCGGAGCGGATCGCCGCCATCGACGTCGGGTCCAACTCCATCCGGCTCTCGGTGGCCGAATACGACCCGGAAAAGGGTCTCCGGATCGTCGACGAGGTGAAGGACCAGCCCCGCCTGGCCACCGGGATCGCGGTCACCGGCCGACTCGACGACGCGGCGATGGACCGCGCGATCGAAGCGCTCTCCCGGATGCAGGGCGTGGCGGAGCGCCGCGAGGTCAGCCGCCTCCGGGTCGTGGCGACCTCCGCCGTCCGCGAGGCGGCCAACGGGCAGGAGTTCCTGACCCGGGTCCGCCGGGAAACCGGGCTCAAGCTGGAGATCATCGACGAGACCGCCGAGGCGAGCCTCTCCTACCGCTCGGTCGCCCACCACTTCTCGTTGAGTGATACCCGGGCCCTCGTCGCCGACATCGGCGGCGGAAGTCTCGAGCTCGTGGGCGCGGTGAACGGCCTGGTGGAGCTGACGACGTCGCTCCCGCTCGGCGCCGTCCGGCTCACCGAGCTGATGCTCCCCGGCCGCCGGTCCACCCCGAAAGAGGTCGCCGCCCTTCGCGCCTGGGTCCGCCGCCGGCTCAAGCGGGCCTTCGAGCACCGCGACTGGCGCGGATCCCGGGTGGTGGGCTCGGGCGGCACCTTCACCAATCTCGGCCGGATGGCGCGGGCCCGTCGGGGCTTCGAGGTCGGCGAGGTCCACGGCGAGGTCGTGACCACCGCGGAGGTGGAGCAGCTCCTCGAGTGGCTCTCGACCAAGTCCAGCGCCGAGCGAGCCCAGGTGGCCGGGCTCAACCCCCAGCGGGCCGACATCATCCTGGCCGGCCTGGCGGTCACGGCCGAGCTGCTCGACGCCGTGGCCGCTCGGAACGTGGCGGTGAGCGCCTACGGGCTCCGCGAAGGGCTGCTGCTCGAGATGGTGGGCGATACCGCCGCCCTGGCCGCCGACCCGCTCCGCGCCATGCGCGAGTTCGTGGACCGCTGCCAGTGCGATCGCCGCCACGTGGAGCAGGTCCGGACCCTCGCGCTGACGCTGTTCGACCGGCTCAAGGACTCGATCGGCGCCGATCCGTCGGAGCGCCCCCTGCTCGAAGCGGCAAGCCTCCTCCACGACGTCGGCCAGGTGGTGAGCTACCGCCGCCATCACAAGCACAGCTACCAGCTGATCATCCACGCCGACCGGCTGAGCCTGAACGCCCGCGACCGGAACCTGGTCGCGCTGATCAGCCGCTACCACCGCAAGAAGGGACCCAGCAAGAAGCACGAGGAGTTCGCCCGCCTCGACGCCGAAGATCAGGCGATCGTCCGGCGCCTGGCGGGCATTCTCCGGGTGGCCGACGGGCTCGACCGCGGGCACGCGGCACTGGTGGACCGGCTGACGACCCGAATCACGAGGGACCTCCTCTCCATCCGGGTCTCGCCCCGAATGCACCGCGCCGATCTCTCGCTCGAGGTCTGGGGCGCCGCCCGCAAGGCCGACGTGCTGGAGAAGGTGATGCGTCGGCGGGTGACGATCGGAATCGCGTCGACCTAAGCCGCCCCCCCGGCTCGGCGGACATGGTCCGGCAGCGGCACCCCGGGCAGGAGCCGCGGGTCGGGCTCGATCGGACCCGGCCGGGTGACCAGCGGGACCACGCCGGCCCAGATCGGGAGGGCGTAGTCTTCGTCGTCGTCCTGGGGTGGCCCGGTCCGGACCTTGGCCGACACCTCCTCCAGGGCGAGGCGGAGGACCGTAGTGCCCTTGAGCTCCTGGTCGGTCATCGGCCGGAGGGTGGCCCACCGCCCGGGATAGAGCCGCTCCACGAACGCCTCGAGCGCGGCCCGCTTGGCCGCCTCGTCGTCGACCCGCTCCGCCGTCCCGAACAGCATCACCGAGCGATAGTTGATCGAGTGGTGGAAAGCCGAGCGGGCCAGGACCAGCCCGTCGGTGTGGGTCACCGTCAGGCAGCACGGCAGTCCGGCGCCGCCTAGCGTCCGGAGCATCCGGCTGGCGGCCGATCCGTGGACGTAGACGTGGTCGCCTTCCCGCCAGTAGGAGGTCGGGGTGACCACCGGCCGACCGTCCACCACGTACCCGAGGTGGCAGATGAAGCCCGCATCGAGAATGGCGTGGACCGTCTCCCGGTCGTAGCGGCCCCGCTCGGGCAGCCGCTTGACCCGGGTCAGCGGGGTCGGCTCGAAGTCCGGCATGGCTGGCGTCCTCAGGCCCCGTAGGGCACCCAGATGTTCTTCACCTGGGTGGCCTCCCGGAGCAGCTCGTCGTCGGCGCCCTCGGCGTCGTCGAGCCAGTCGCGGGTGAGGCCCCGGTCGACCCAGGTGCGCTTCATGTTGCCGGCGGAGAGCTTCTCGACCGCGCCGCCGCCCTCGGCCGAGCCGAAGTACCAGATCCCGTCGACGTCGTCGTGCGCGGCCAGGACCGCCGCCAGCTCGTCGCGCTTCCCGCTGACGAGGTTGATCACCCCACCCGGCAGATCCGAGGTATCGAACAGCTGATAACAGTCGAGGGCCGGGAGCGGCCAGCGCTCCGACGGGACCGCGACCACCGTGTTACCGATCGCGACCGCCGGCAGCACCGTCGAGAGAAACCCGACCAGCGAGGGCGCCTCGGGCGCCACGATCCCCAGCACCCCGATCGGCTCGTTCATGGCGATGGTGACGTTCCGGAACGGCGTGGCATGAACCCGGCCGTCGTACTTGTCGGCCCAGGCGGCCCAGACAAAGCAGCGCCGCACCGCGGTCTCGACCTCGCGCCGGGCCGCGTCCTCGCCGGCCCCGGTCAGGTCGGCGATGCCGGCCACCAGCTCGGCCGACCGCTGGGACAGATTCTCGCCGAGATAGTAGAGGATCTGGGCCCGAAGGTGGGCGGTCTGGCGGGCCCAGCCGGAGGCCCGATGGGCCGCCTCGACCGCGTTCCGGACGTCTTTCCGGTTCCCGAGCCCCACCTCCGCCACCAGCCGCCCGTCGGCCGCGTAGACCGGCAGGGCGTACCCTGAATCGGGACGGGTCTGCTTGCCGCCGACGTAGAGCTTGTAGGTCCGGTCGATCGGAACGAGCTGGGAGGGAGGCGGGGTGATCGGGGGAGAGGGGAGGGGCGGAGAGGACACCGTGGGCGCCTGGTCCGACTCTCCCCGTCCCTCCCCATCCCTCCCCGCCCCCCGCGCCCGCCTCACGTACTCCCAAAGCCCTTCCTTCCCGCCTTCCCGGCCGAACCCGCTCTCCCGATAGCCGCCGAAGCCCGAGGCTGCGTCGAAGACGTTGGTGCAGTTGATCCAGACCGTCCCCGCCTTGATCCGGGGCGCCAGGTCGAGGGCCGTGTTCAGGTTCTCGGTCCAGACGCTGGCGGCCAGGCCGTAGCGGGTGTTGTTGGCCAGCTCCACGGCCTCGTCGGGCGTCCGGAAGGTCATGGCCACCACCACCGGACCGAAGATCTCCTCCTGCGCCACCACGGCCGAGGGGGCGACGTCGGTGAACAGGGTCGGCGGATAGAACAACCCCTCGGTGGGGCAGCTCCAGCTCGGCTGCCAGAGCCGCCCGCCCTCCTCGACCCCTTGCCGGACCAGGGCGGTGATCCGCTCCAGCTGGATCGGCGCGACGATCGCTCCGATGTCGATCGCCTTGTCGAGCGGGTCGCCCACCCGGAGCGTCTCCATCCTGGCCCGGAGCTTGTCGTAGAGCGGCTCGGCCACCGGCTCCTGCACCAGGATCCGCGACCCGGCGCAGCAGACCTGACCCTGGTTGAACCAGATCGCGTCGACCACGCCTTCGACCACGCTGTCGAGATCGGCGTCGTCGAACACCACGAAGGGCGACTTGCCACCCAGCTCGAGGGAGAGGCGCTTGCCGCTCCCCGCCGTGGCCACCCGGATGAGCCGCCCCACCTCGGTCGAGCCGGTGAAGGCGATCTTGTCGACGTCGGGGTGGGCCACCAGGGCCTCGCCGGTGCGGCCGTCGCCGGTCACCACGTTCACCACCCCAGGCGGCAGGCCGGCCTCGGCCGCGATGGTCGCGAAGAGAAGGGCCGTGAGCGGGGTGTACTCGGCCGGCTTCAAGACCACCGTGTTCCCCATCGCCAGGGCGGGCGCAATCTTCCAGGCCAGCATCAGGAGCGGGAAATTCCAGGGAATGATCTGGCCGACCACCCCGACCGGTCCGTATCCCGGCAGCTCCCGCGCCATCAGCTCGGCCCAGCCGGCGTGATGGTAAAAGTGCCGGGCCACCAGCGGGACGTCGAGGTCCCGCGATTCCCGGATCGGCTTCCCGTTGTCGAGGCTCTCCAGCACCGCGAGGAGCCGGCGCTGCTTCTGGAGATGGCGGGCCAGGGCGTAGAGATGCCGGGCCCGGCCGTGCCCGCCGAGGCCCCACCAGCCGGGCTGCGCCGTCCGGGCCGCGGCCACCGCCCGGGCCACGTCGGCGGCCGAACCCTGCGCGACCTGGGCCAGCGGCCGGCCGTTGGCCGGGTTAATGGTCGCGAACCGCTCGCCCTCCGCCGGGGCCACGAAGCCGCCGTCGATGAAATGGTCCAAGCAGCCGCCATGGCGTTCCAGCCAGGCCAGCGCCTCCGCCGGCGACTCGGGCGCCGGGCCCCAGGACATGGAATCGAAGGCGTCACGGATGGTCGTCATGATCCTCGCCCCCTCAGGCCATCGGATGGCGGTGCGCGGCCGAATAGCGGCCGGTCAGATGGAACTCCAGCTGCCGCTCGATGTCGGTCAGGAGCGAGCTGGCGCCGAAACGGAAGAGATCGGGCCGGAGCCACCGGTCGCCCAGCTCCTCCTTGATCAGCGCCAGCCAGTCGAGCGCCTCCTTCGCCTTCCGGATCCCGCCGGCCGGCTTGAGCCCCACCAGGTACCCGGTCCGCTCGCGATAGGCACGGATGGCGCGGGCCATCACCAGACCCACCGGCAAGGTGGCGTTGACGCTCTCCTTGCCGGTGGACGTCTTGATGAAGTCCGCTCCGGCCATCATCGCCACCAAGCTGGCCCGGTAGACGTCGCGCAAGGTGCCGAGCTCGCCGGTGGCGAGGATGGTCTTGAGGTGGGCCGGTCCCGCGGCGTCGCGGAAGGCCCGGATCTCGTCGTAGAGCGTCCGCCATTCGCCGCCCAGGACGGGTGCCCGAGTAATGACGATGTCGATCTCCCGGGCGCCGGCCGCGACCGACGCCTCGATCTCCCGCACCCGCCCGGCGAACGGGGTCAGACCCGCCGGGAACCCGGTCGACACCGCCGCCACCGGGATGCCGCTCTCCCCCAGAGCTGCGACGGCCGCCTCGACGAAAGCGTGATAGACGCAGACCGCCCCGACCGTGAGGCCCCGATCGCCCAGGCCGGCCGCCTCGAGCACGTCGCGCCGGACCGGATGGCGGGCCTTGGCGCAAAGCCGCCTGACCCGGGCCGCGGTGTCGTCGCCCTGCAAGGTCGTCAGATCGATCAGGCTCACCGCCCGGAGCAGCCAGCCGATCTGCCACTCCTTCTTGACGGTGCGGCGGGTCGGCAGCGTGGCGGCCCGACGCTCGACCGCGCTCCGGTTGACCCGGGCCTCCCGGACCCAATCCAGCTCGAGCGGCATCCCGGGGTTCCGCTCGACCCGCTGGTCCGGGGCGGCCGGGGGCGAGGGCGCCGACACCGGAGCGGCCGGCGCACGATAGCGAGCGCTAGACTTCGCGTGGGTCACCTCGACCAACTCCTCATGGCGTCAGGCCGGCAGGTGGTAGGCGATCCGCCGGGCGATCAGCCTCGGATCGCGGAACAGGAACACGAGCAGCATCCCGGACGCGAACCCGCCGGTGTGGGCCCAGAAGGCCACCCCGCCCGATTCCCGGGCGATGGTCGGGATACCGCCCAGGAGCTGGAGCAGGAACCAGTAGCCCAGCATCAGGAAGGCGGGCACCGCGATCCGGGTGATGAAGATGCCGAGGAAGATGATCATGTGCACCTTCACCCGGGGATAGAGGACGATGTAGGCCCCCATCACCCCGCTGATCGCCCCCGACGCCCCGACCATCGGAATGGCGCTGGTCGGATTGAGCACCGCCTGAGTCGCGGCGGCGACCAGGCCGGTGGTCAGGTAGAAGGCGACGAAGCGAAGCCGGCCCATGGAGTCCTCGACGTTGTTCCCGAAGACCCAGAGGAACCACATGTTCATGATCAGGTGGAGCCAGCCACCGTGCAGGAACATCGAGGTGAGCGGGGTGAGCCAGGCAAAGGGCGAGCCGGTCTGGCACGCCAGGCCGGTCCCGGTCGGCACCAGGGTACCGGGTGGCAGCCGGCCCAGGACCTCGCCCGGAACGAGCCCCAATTGGCACACGGAGGCCGAGAGGCGCGGCTCGGTTCCCATACCCTGAACCAGGAGCCAGACGGCGACGTTGGCCCCGATCAGGAGAAACGTGACGACCGGCGTCGCGAGGGTGGGGTTGTCGTCCTTGTACGGGAACATGGGAGTAAGGTACGAGGCTCCGGCGCCGTGAAGCTAGACGGCGTGAGGCCCCAGCCACCCCTTGCCCGGCCCCCACCCCTGGCCCTAGCCTCCAAGCTCCCTCCAGCCCCAACGCTGCCCATGGCTTCGATCGCCCGTTCGCTCCTGCTCCAGGCGGCCAACAGCCCCTGGCTCGCCCGTCAGATGTCCCAGCGGGCCTTCGCCCGCCGCGCGGTGCGGCGGTTCATGCCCGGCGAAGCGCTCGACGACGCGCTCGCCGCCGCCGAAGCCCTCGCGGCCCAGAAGCTGGGAACGCTGGTGACCCAGCTGGGCGAAAACCTGACCCGGCCCGAGGAGGCCGTCGCCGTCCGGGACCACTATCTCGACGGGTTGGCCCGGATCCAGGCCCGCAGGCTCCCCACCGCCGTCTCGGTCAAGCCCACGCAGCTCGGCCTCGACCTCTCCCAGGCCGACTGCCGGGCCCATGTCCTGGCCCTGGCCGAACGGGCCGAGGCCACCGGAACGACGCTCTGGATCGACATGGAGGATTCGAGCTACGTCGACCGGACGCTCGACCTCTACCGCGCGCTGCTCGAACGCCACCCTGGAGGCGGCCTCGCCATCCAGGCCTACCTCCGCCGCACCCCGGCGGACCTCGAGGCGCTGCTGCCGCTCAAGCCCACCATCCGGCTGGTCAAGGGCGCCTATGCCGAGCCCCCCTCGCTGGCCTTCGCAGCCAAGCGGGAAACCGACCTCGCCTACTACGCCCTCGGCCGCCGGCTCCTGGAGGCCGCCGCCAAGGGGCAAGCCAAGCCGGTCTTCGGGACCCACGACATGGTGCTGGTCGAGCGGTTGGTCGAAGCCGCGCGCGAGCTGGGCGTGCCCGACGGCGGCTACGAGATCCACATGCTGTACGGCATCGGGACCGACCACCAGCAGGCCCTGGTCCGGCACGGCCGGGTGGTCCGCACCCTGATCAGCTACGGGCACGCGTGGTTCAAGTGGTACATGCGGCGGCTGGCGGAGCGCCCGGCCAACGTCTGGTTCGTGATCCGGAGCATGCTCGGATGAGGCCGGTCTGGCACGTCCATTGATGAACGAACGGGTGGCGGCCGGCCCCCCGGGGTGGCCAACCGCGCAACTCTTCGTCTCCACCCCGGCAGCCGGCTGCAGGTCGGCCCCGGCCCGCCGGCCGGCCGATGCATGCCCCTGCACCACCCCCGTCCGTTTCTGGACGGCGGGTTTTTCCCTGCCATCTTTCCGGACACGCGGCTGATTCTTGCGGATTGCGCCACCCCCCGTCCGGGCCCGAGTGTTAGGCAACCCGGACCCCCAGGGACGCACTATGATCCGTCGTTCTGCTCTGCTGCTCACCGCACTCGGCCTGCTGGCCGGCTGCGCCACCGATCCCGGCCCGCTGGCCCCCGTCGAGCCGAGCTCGGGGCCGCTCGCGGGCCCACCCCCGCCCTCCAACAACAGCCCGCCCACCGTCTCGGTCACCGCGCCGGCGGACGGTGACTCGGTGGCGGTGGACGCCAGCGGGATGGCCGCGGTGGCCGTGAGCGCCGACCTCAGCGACCCCGACGTCGGCGACACCCACACCTGCTCGGTCGACTTCGGGACCGGCATGACCGCCGGAACGGTCACGGAGAGCGGCGGTTCGGGCACCTGTACCGCGGCCCTGAGCCTTGGGATCGGGACCTACACGATCACGGTCGGCATCATCGACAACCTGGGCGGCACCGCGACCGACGCGGTGACCATCGACGTCGTCGCCGCGCCCACCGCTCCACCTCCTCCGCCCCCGCCCCCGCCCTCGACCCCGCCGCCGGCCAACAACGGCTCGGTCGACGCGGCCGGCTGGATCCGGCTCGAGCGGGGAAGTTTCCCCGAATCGCACCGGCTGAGCGGCTTCGTGTCCCTGGCGGTCAACGCCCGGGTGCTCCGGGAAACCCACCAGCTACGGGGCCGGACGGCGGTCCGACTCAACCCCACCGGGCAGCTCTTCGTCTCGTCGGAATACGAGAGCCTGACGGTCACGGGGTGTGTGGCCGAGCTCCGCGGCAGCGGCCGGATCCACGGTCGGGGCGGCTACTCGTTCCTGGTCGTGGCGAGCGACGGGCGGCGCCCGGGCTGCGAGCGCGACCGGGTCAGGATCAAGATCTGGCGGGAGGGACAGGTGATCTTCGACACCCAGCCCGGGGCGCCGGATGCGGCCCCGCCGACCGGGCGGCTGATCCGGGGCGGAGTGCGGGTCGGCGACTGACCCGCCCCGCCAGCCCACCGAAGCCCCGCCGGGAGTCTCGCCGGCGGGGCTTCGGCGTCACCCGCCGGTGCCGAACTGGCGGGTGAACTTCACCACGAAGGAGCGGACCTGCGGCCGGGTCCAGGAGAAGACGCCGTCGGCCTCCTGGGCCTCGTTGTAGACGATGAAGAGGCCGGTCCCCGCGGTGTTGAGCCAGGCGAACCGGACGTTGGCCGAGAAGACGTCGGCCTGGTTGCTGTACTGCATCAGGGACTGGATCGAGATCCGGGGCGTGAAGTGATAGCCGACCCGGAGGCCCACCAGCGAACGGACGAAGTCTCCCTCGTCGAGGTGGACGTCGTTGTAGTCCACCAGCAGCGAGGTGGTGAGGGCCGCGCCCCGCCGATAGGTGAGCGTGGTGCTCCCCCCGATTCGGCGGCCGTCGTAGAGGCCGCCCACGTCGAGCCGGGTGGTCATCGAGACCGGCGCGCTCGGATTGGTCACGAAGTCCCAGCCCAGGCTCCAGTACCGGTAGGTGCCGGCCGGGAGCACCACGCCGGGCGCGATCTCGAACGGCGCGGTGAGCCCCTCGCCGTAGCGGTTGAGCTCGGGGCCGAAACGTCCCCCGTTGTTCATCTGAGACTCGCCCAGATCGATGTGGATCTGATCGGTCTGCATCTTCCCGTCGAATCCGTAGTAGCCCCGGTAGCTGGCGTGGGGCATCCAGTAGCGGAAGATCCGGTTGGTGACGGGGATGGTCCGGAACAGGCTGCCCTCGAAGTAGCGGTAGCCGGTCCGGGGCACGAACCCGACCTCGGCGTTGAAGTCCTCGCCGACCTGGGTGAACCGGAGGTTGTTGTCCCACTGGGCCGTCTTGTACCCGAGCGACGCGCTGAAGGCGGCGTCCCGGCCGGCGCGCCCGGGCGTCTCGCTTCGGGCGGCCCACCAATCCATCGTAACCCGCTGGTTGAATCCGACCCGCCCGTCCACGGCGTAGACCCGGTTGTGATCGGCCGAGCTGTCGGTCGCGAGGCGCTGGACGACAAGGGCGCCGATCCGGGAGCGGGCGCCGAACTCGCGGCTCACCCGGCCCACCGAGTAGGAGTTGGCCGGCTGGTCGACCAGCCCGGCGACGTGGCGCCCCTCGGTGAAGATCTGAAGCGCCCCCACGGTCACGCCGCCGATCTTGCCGGTCAGGCGCCCGCCGCCCGTGATCGACACCGGCTGTCCAACCGAGTCGATCCCGATCCGCCGGGTGAAGAACAGATCCACCTGCTGCGGCGTGCCGGCCGAGAAGACCCCGGCGTTCTCGAGGAAGAACGGTCGCTTTTCCGGAAAGAAGAGCGGGAAGCGGGTGAGGTTGGTGCGCTGCTCGTCGACTTCGACCTGCGCGAAGTCCGTGTTGTAGGTGAGGTCGAGCGTCAGACTCGGCGTGAGGCCGAGCTTGGCGTCCGCGCCGACCGCGGTGGAATAGTCGGCGTCGATCGCGGTGAGATAGTCCCGCTTGGCCGATCCCAGCAGGTACGGCGTGATCGTCGCCACCCGGCGGGCCGGCACCGCGAGGCCCTCGAGGGTGCCGGCCCGCGACAGCCGATAGATGTTGAACTGTCGGGGGATCGGCGCCCAGAAGGACTCTTCGTTCTTCCGGCGGACGTTCCGAGCCGCGTTGAATCCCCAGCTCTGGACCGCGCCGCCACCGTAGCGCAGGGTCGAAAACGGGATCCGGAACTCGGCGTACCAGCCAAGGCTGTCGACCGAGGTCGCCACCTTCCAACTCGCGTCCCAGTTGAGGTTGAAGCCGCCCGATCGCGCCCGACTGGACCGCGCTCTGGCCCTGCTGGGACACTCCGCCGCCCTCGCCCTCCTTGGTCACCTGTCCGTCGTACTCGATCCCGGCCGGCGTCGTGGCGAACATGAAACCGTTCTGCCGGTCGTGGTAGGTGTCGAGCACGAACGCGAAGTAGTCGCTGTTGGTGATCTCCACGTCCCGAAGCCGCTCGCCGGGCACGATCCCGCGCGGATCGCGATCGTAGAGCCAGGCCCCGACGTAGAGCGCCTGCCCGTCGGTGAGAATCCGGACCTCGGTCCGCTCGGTGGCAGGCTCCCCTTCGTGCGGATCGCGCTGGATGAAACCGGTGAGCGGCTCGGCCTGCCGCCAGACCGCCTCGTCGAGGCGGCCGTCGACCACCGGCGCCCGGGTGACGGTCGTGGCGCGGGCGAGACGGGGAGAACCGGCCGGGCCGTTGGCCTGCGCGGCCAGCGCCGGCGCTCCGACCAGGGGCGCCAACCAGAGAACCCACCACCACCGCGGGCGGCTGGACGCCGCCCGACGGGCTTGGAAACGACTCATGACATAGGCTCGTGCTTGGATGTGGGTGGCCGGGCCGTCGCCCGGGTACCGGGCGGGAATCTAGCTCGAAACCGCCGTCGCCCCCACCCTCTCGCGGGAACCTCGATCCGGCGGTACAATCGGCATCCTCACTTGGGAACCGATCATGGCGCCGGCGGAACAGCTGAAGAGCATCGTCCTGTCCCTCCCCGACGTCACCGAGCACCTCGAGTTCGGCAGCGAGGCCTGGTTCGTCGACGGAATCATGTTCGCGGCCCTGGCGGGGACCCGGGTGACGATGCACCTCCCCGCCGCCGAGGTCACGGCGGCCTTCCGCCAAGGCTCCGCCCGCCCCGTGGTTTCCATGGGCGCGATCGGCCGGAACGGCTGGGTCGAGTTCCGCCTCGACGTCCTGCCCGATGGTGAGCTGGCCCGGCTGCTCGCGGTGGCTCACGCCGCCGCCCGGCACGCCCGGCGCCGGGGACGAACCGCCCGGCCCGGGCGGGCTCGCCGCACCCGATCGCCGTCGGGCGGCTGAGGTCGGGGCCGGCCCCACGGCGGAGGCCGGCCCGGTCCCCCGCGCCGACGCCCGCCCGGCCTCGCGCCCGGTCCGACCCCACGCCGGACGCGTTTACTATTCCTGCGTGCCGACACCACTCCCCGTTGGCCGCGTCGAGTGCCGCGGCCGGCACTCGACGATCGGCGGCCTCGGGCTCGCCGTGTGGCTGACGATCGCCGGGCTCCTCGTTCCCGTCGCCGCGCGGGCGCAGGACTCCACCGGCACCCTGATCGTCCGCGTCCGCCGGGCGTCGGATTCCACCCCGCTCGCCGGCGCGTTCGTCCGTTCCGGCCGGCTGGGCGGCGCGACCGACCAGTCGGGCCTCGCCCGGATCGACCTGCCCGCGACCCTACAGTCGATCACCGTGTCACGGGGCGGCTTTCTGTCCCGCACCTTCGAGATGACGATCGTCGCCAACGCGGCCCAGAGCGTGGACCTCGCGCTGACCGCCGAGCCGAGCGACGGACGAGGCCAACCGCTCGAGGCGGCCCGGACCGGGCTTCCCGCCGGGCGCGAACCCGCCGTGGTCGGGATCGCCGAGGGCGCCCGGGTAACCGACGAGGTGCAGGCCCACCCGGCCGACCTGGCCGGGCTCCTCAACACCATCCCGGGCGCCCGGGTCCAACCGGTGTTCGATCCCCTGGACGCCGCCACCCTTCGCTGGCAGGGTGTCCCCGGCCGGTATCTCGGCCTCCTGATCGACGGCTTGCCCCTCGTGGGCCAGTCGCCGGGGGCCTACGGGCTGATGGAACAGGCGCCGGTGGATCTCGAGCGGGTGGAGCTGGTGAGCGGGGCAGGCGCGGCGCTCTACGGCCCGGACGCACCGATCGGGGTGCTCAATCTGGTGGCCCGAACCCCCGACCACGACGCCGCCCGGCTGACGGTCAACCAGTCGTCCGAGAAGGGCGGCGACGTGACCCTCTGGGGGGCCCGGCGCGCCTCGCCCACCCTGGGCGCCACCGTCACGGCCGATTTCCACCAGCAACGGCAGGTCGACGCCGACGACGACACCTGGGGCGAGTTCCCCCGCACCATTCGCTTCGCGCTCCGGCCCCGGATCTACCTGGACCGTTCTAGCGGCGACGGCCTGGTGGGCACCGTCGGGGTGATGAGCGAGGATCGGACCGGCGGCTTCCTGCTCAGCAACACGAACACCGACCTCTATCGCGAAGAGCTCCGGGTCCGCCGGATCGACGGCGGCGTCCGGGCCTGGCGAAACGCCGGCGACCGGGCCCGGCTCCGGGCCCGGGTGGCGGCCGGATATCAATACTCCAACCACCGCTTCGACGAGCTCCGCGAGCGCGACGGCCGGAGCCTGCTCTTCGGCGAGGTGACCTACGACCGGCCGCTCGGCACCGGCACCGTGATGGTCGGGGCCGCCTATCAGCGCGACGCCCTCCGCCAGCGGGACTTTCCCGAGTTCGACTACACCTACAGCGTCCCCGCCATCTTCGGCCAGGTCCAGTTCACGGCCACCGATCGGGTCAGCGGCACCCTCAACGCCCGGTGCGACTTCCACAACGTCTTCGGCACCTTCTGTAGCCCGCGACTGGCTCTGCTGGCCCGGCCGACCGACCGGCTCGCGGTCCGGGTTACCCTCGCGGCCGGGTACCGCGCCCCAACCTCGCTGGAGAACGAAGCCGAGACCCTCGGGCTCCACACCATGACCTACCGGGCCTTCAATGCCGAGCGGATCCAGACGGCCAATCTCGATCTCCGCTGGCACCGGGGGCCGTTCGAGGTGGGGGCCGGGGCCAGCTTCGCCCGGATCACCCGCCCGATCCGCCTGGTGCCGGCGGTGACCGACACGGCAGGCCGACTCCGCCTCGAGAACGCGCCCGAGCCGACCCGGATCGGCACCCTTCAGTTCACGGTGGGGTACCGGGCGCCGCCCTTCTCCGCCGAGGGCTACTACCAGTTCGCCCGGGGCACCGAGGTCAGTCCCAACAACGCCGGCCGCCGCCTGGTGGCGTTCATCCCGAAGCAGTCGTTAGGCATGAACCTGTCGTGGGAGGAGCCCGCCCGCGGCACCCGGATCACGGTCCAGGGCACCTATGCGGGCGAGCAGGCCGTCTGGGACAATCCCCGGCGGACCCGCACCCCGGACTACTCGCTGCTCAATCTGCTGATCTCGCAGCGCACCGGTCGAGCTCGGCTCTATCTGAGCGGGGAGAACGTGTTCAACGTCCGGCTGGCGGACTACGATCCCGTGTTCCTCACCACCCCGGAGGACGGCGGCCGGATCACCACCACCCCGTGGGTCCCGCTCCGGGGCCGGGTCATCAGCCTCGGCGCCCTGGTCGAGTGGTAGCTCAGCCGCCCCGGCGCTTCAGCTCGCGCTGGGCCGGCTCCGAGCCCCGATCGGCGGCCTTCCGGAGCCATCCCAACCCGGTGTCCCGCGACTTCGCCACGCCCCGCCCATCCAGATAGCGCATCCCGATCTGGTACATCGCCGCCGGACTGCCCTGCTCGGCCGCCCGCTGGTACCAGGCGGCGGCCTTGGCATCGTCCTTTCCGACGCCCTGACCGCGGCCGTACCAGTCGGCGATCTTGAGCTGACTCGGGAGGTCACCCGCCTTGGCTGCCTCCTCGTACCACCGGGCCGCCTCCGCCTCGTTCTTGATCTTGCCCAGCCCGACTTCGAGCTTCGCGGCGATGATCGGGTAGGCTTCGGCGACGCCGGCCTGGGCCGCCTTGAGATACATGTCGGCCGCGAGCGTCGGGTTCTTCAGGATGCCCACCCCGGCGTCGTAGCGGGCCCCCATCCGGAACTGCGCATGGGCGTCGCCGTTCCGGGCCGCCTGCTCCAGATAGCGGGTCAGCTCGTCGGGCGCGAGGCCGGTCGGCTGGGCCCGCTCCCCGGCCACGATCACGCCCAGGTACCGGCCCGCGTCCGGACTGCCGCCCCGGGCCTCGGTCAGGCAGCGGTCGTACGCCTGAGCCCAGGTCTGCCGGTCGAACAGGGTCCGGCAGTCGGGCGGCGGCTCGGCAGCAACCGGGACGGCGCTGTCCGCCGGCGGGGGGACCGCTCCGGTGGCGGTCGCCTCCTCCCGCGGCGTGGACCGGGACGGCGGCCCGGCCGACGGGGACGGGGCGGACGACGCCGACGCCGAATCGGGACGGCGAGTGGCCGTGTCTGCCTGGACCGGTGACGGCGGAGCCGGGGGAACGACCGCGGGCGACACCGCCGGAGCCGGGGCCGGAGACACCTCCGGGCCGGGGGTCGGCCGCCATTCGCGATAGGCCATCGCCGCGACGCTCGCGGCCGCCAGCCCCACCGCCAGCCAGGGGAACCAGCGGCGGCGCCGTGGGCCGCTCAGGTGCTCCGGTCCGAGCCTCGGCGCGGCCAGCGCCGCCGCGAACGCCTGGATGCTCCCATACCGCCGCTCGGGACTCTTCTGCATCGCCCGGTGGAGGGCGGCCACGAACGGCGCCGGGGCACCCTTGAGCACCGAGGTCAGGCGAGGCGGCTCCTCCAGCAGCTGCTTGGCCATCACCGCGCGGGCGGTCTCCCCGTCGAACGGAACCCGACCGCTCGCCATCTGGTAGGCCACCACCGCCAACGAGTACTGATCGGTCCGATGATCGATGGCCGGGTCGCCGCTGGCCTGCTCCGGGCTCATGTACTGCGGGGTTCCGACGATCACCCCGGTGCCGGTGAGGTCGCCTTCGCTCGCGTCGACGGCCTTCGCGATCCCGAAGTCCATCAGCAGCACCCGCCGCTCGGGTCCCTCCAGCATGATGTTCTCGGGCTTGATGTCCCGATGGATGATGCCTGCCGCGTGAGCCGCGTCGAGCGCGTTGGCCGCCTCGGTCACGATCCGGACCACCTCGGCCACCGGCATCGGACCGTCGCGCTTCAGCAGCGTCTTGAGGCTCTCGCCCCGGATCAGGGGCATGACGATGTAGGTGATCCCGACCGCCTCGCCGACGTCGTAGACCGCCACGATCTGGGGATGGCGGAGCGCCGCGACCGCTTCGGCCTCTCGGCGGAACCGGGCCAGCAACGCCTGGGTCACGATCAGGTCCGGCCGCAGCACCTTGATCGCCAGGTCGCGCTTGAGTCGGAGGTCCCGCACCTGGAAGACCTCGGCGTAGCCGCCTCGCCCGATCAGCGGCCCGAGCTCCCAGTTGGCACCGAGCGCCCGGATCAGTCGGGCCGGCTCGAGCTCGTAGCTGGCGGATGGACGCCCGCGTTCACCCTCGTCGGGCGGGATCTCTCCCAGGATCTGCGTCGCCGTCGCGTCACCGCAGTTGGAGCAGAACGCCGCGTCGTCAGGAAGGGGAGTCTGACAGGTAGGACAGGCTCGGCTGGACACGTCCCCGATTTGCGCTGATAACCGACAAGGAGTGCAAATAATGCGCCGCTCGGGGGGCAGGGCAAGGGGAAGGAGGCGGGCCCCCGCCGGTCCGCTCAGTCCGCCCGGATCGCCTCCAACGGGTCCACCCGAGCCGCCCGCCGCGCCGGGATGACCAGCGCCAGCGACCCCGCGACCGTCAGGAGACCGACGACGGCCAGCCAGGTGGTGAGATCCAGCGGGCTCACGCCGTAGAGGAAGCTCGTCATGAACCGGGTGACGAACCCACCGCTCGCGAGACCGAGCCCGAGGCCGAGCCCGATCAGGCGCGCACCCTGGCCGAAGACCAGCCCCACGGCCGCCCGGCGGCGGCTGCCCAACGCCATCCGGATCCCGATCTCACGGCGCCGCTGCGCCACGACGTAGCTCATGACCCCATAGAGTCCCGCGAGGGCCAGCGCCACCGCCACCGCGGCGAAGCCGCCCAGGAGCAGCATGTAGAAGCGTGGCTCGCCCACCGAGTGCGCGATCACGGCGTCCATCGGTCGAATGGCCTCGACCGCCGCGGCGGGATCGACGGTCCGGATGGCCGCCGCCACCGCCTTCGCCACCGACATCGGAGCCCCTCGAGTGGCGACCATCAGGTTGTACGCCGTGTTCTCCCGATCGGCCTGGCGGGCGCTCCAATAGAGCTCGGGCTGGGGCGCCTCGAAGGGGCCGGCGTTCCGGATGTCGGCCACGACCCCGATGATCGTGGCGAAGGTCGTGTCGCCCAGATGGAAGCGCTTGCCGATCGGATCGCCTCCCGGAAAGTCCCGGGCGACGAGGGCCTGGTTCACCACCGCCACCGGCGGCCCGTCCGGTCCATCCGCGTCGGTGAAGAGGCGCCCCTGCACCAGGCGCATCCCGAGGGTCTCGAACAGCGCCGGCGAGGCGACCCGTCGCTCGACCAGCGGGAGCCGGGCCGGGTCGTCACCGGACTGGCCTTCGTAGCGGATGTTGAAGTTCCATCCCCAGCTGTCGTAGGGAATCAGGTTGAGGGCGGCGGCGTTTCGCACCCCAGGCACCGACCGGACGGCGTCCAACACGGGCTCGAGGAACCGCTCCTCGACCGCACCGCCGCTGAAGCGATCGGCCGCGGTGACCGCCTGCAGGGTGAGGATCCGCGCCGGGTCGAAGCCCGGATCCGAACCCATCACCCGCCCGAAGCCGCGGATCGCCAACCCGGCGCCGAGCAAGAGGAGGACCGAGAGCGCCACCTGGAACGCCGCGAGCCCGCGGAGGAACCGGTGCTTGCCGGCAGCACCACTCCGGGCGTCGGTCGAACGCATGGTCTCCTGGGGATCCACCCGGGCGCCTCGAAGAGCCGGCACGATGCCGCAGAGCACCGCCACGCCGACCCCGAGCAGGAGCGAGAATCCGAGCGCCTGGAAGTCGATCCCGAGACCGGCCAACTGCGGCACCCGCTCGACGGCCAGGCTTCGAATGCCCCGCACGCCGCCCCACGCGAGCCCAACGGCCAGCACCAGGCCCACCCCCACGAGAATCAGGCTCTCGGCCAGCACCCGCCGGGCGATATCAGAGGGACTGGCCCCCAGCGCGGCCCGAATGGCGAGCTCCCGTTGCCGGTCCACGCCCCGCGCCAGCAGCAGGCTGGCGACGTTGGACGCCGCCACGAGCAGCACCAGCAGGACGGCCCCGAAGAGGAGCATCAGCGGCGTCCGGACGGCCTGGCGGGCAGCCGCGGGCAGCGACACGACTCGCAGCCCCTCGCCCTTCAGCCGGGGGTAGGCCTCGACCAGCCCGACCATGAGCCGGGTCAGCTCGGCGCCGCCTTCCGCCAACGACACTCCCGGCGCGAGCCGACCCATCAGGCGCAAGAAGTTGCTGCGACGCTGGGCCGCCTGCTCCTCGCTGAACTTGAGCGGGACCCAGACGTCGCCGTGATAGCGGCGCGGCCCTTCGGGCACCCGAAACCCGCGGGGCAGGATCCCCACCACGGTATGGGGCACTCCGTCCAGTCGCACCGCCTGGCCGATCAGGCCCTGATCGGCTCCGAACCGGTCGCGCCAAATCTCCTCCGACAGGACCGCTACGTCGGGCGCCTCGGGCCGCTCGTCGCGGGGAGTGACGAGCCGCCCCAGCACCGGACGCACCCCCAGCATCGGCAGGAGCGCACCGGACGCGGCGATCCGGGTGGACTGGAACGACGCCCCTGACCACTCGACCAGCGTCTGCCCCGTCCAGATCGCCGCGATCGACTCGAACGATTTGGTCTCACGACGGAGGTCGAGAAAATTGGCCGGCGAGAACGGACCCGACACGAAGAACGGCGTCGTCCGGTAGATCGTGACCAGCCGGTCCGGCTCGGGGAACGGGAACGGGGTCAGGAGCGCCGTGCTCACCGCGCTGAAGACCGCCGTGGTCGCTCCGATCCCCAGCCCGAGGCAGACCACCGCCGCGAGCGAGATGATCGGAGTCTGTCGAAGCGAGCGCGCCGCGAAGCGCAGTTCGCCGAGAAGGCGCCCCATCGCGAACCGCCGGTCCAAGGAGTCTCCCTTTGGACACGACGGTCCTGAAAAGCGTTTCGGTCAAAGGACAGGCCTCATCGGAGCGGCTTGGCCGCCCGACACGGAGGAGACGTAGGGGCCGGCGGCGGCGCCTGGGCCCGATGACCGAAATTCGTCGGTAGGGCCAAATGCTACTGGCACGGCGGCCGGCATTCCGACAAGTTTGGTCACGAATTTTGCAGCGCTTCGAGCCGGAGAGAATCGGCTTTTACGCTTGAACGCGGCGGGCCCGCCGGCGGCGCGGGAACGGGTGCGTGGAGGTCCCCCATTGGAACAACGTCTCCGTGCAGCGGTCGAGTCCTCCCCGAGCGGGCTCCTCATGACCGACCGCGAGGGCCGGATCGTCCTGGTCAACCGTGAGATCGAACGCCTCTTTGGCTATCCCCGCGAGGAGCTCCTCGGCCAGTCGATCGAGAAGCTGGTCCCGTCGCGCTTCCAGGGCGCCCATCCCGCCTATCGAGAAGGCTTCCTGTCAGCGCCGAGAGTCCGCGCCATGGGGGCGGGACGGGATCTCTTCGGGCTCCGCAAGGACGGGAGCGAGGTCCCCCTCGAGATCGGGCTCACGCCGGTCGCCACCCCCGAGGGCTTGTACGTCATCAGCTCGGTGGTCGACATCACCGCCCGGCAAGAGGCCGAGCGGCACCGGCAGGAGCTGGAGGACCAGCTCCGCCAGTCGCAGAAGCTCGAGGCGATCGGAACCCTCGCCGGCGGGATCGCCCACGATTTCAACAACATCCTGAACGGCATCGTCGGCTACGTGGAGCTGTTGCAGCACTCGATCGCCCCACAGACGCAGTCGGCCGAAGACCTCGGGGAAATCATGCAGGCCGCCGATCGCGGCCGCGATCTGGTCCAACGGCTCCTCACCTTCAGCCGGCGGCAGGCAACCGAGCGCCGCCCCCTCGACCTGGCGAAGGTCACCACCGACGCCGTCGAGCTCTTCCGGCGGACGATCGGGTCGCCGGTCGAGCTCCAGGAAGTGATCGATCCCACCACGCCGCGGGTGAGCGCGGACGCCACCTCTATCCACCAGATCCTGATGAACCTGGCCACCAACGGGGCGCAGGCCATGCCGGACGGCGGCATCCTCGAAATCGGGGTCAAGAAGATCTACGTTCGCGACAGCGTCGCACGATCCCATCCCGACCTTCGGGAAGGACCGTACGCGCTGCTCAGCGTCCGCGACCACGGCACCGGGATCGATCCGGCCATCCAAAGCCGAGTCTTCGAGCCGTTCTTCACGACCAAGACCGCTGGAGCCGGCACCGGGCTGGGACTCGCCATGGTGCATGGCATCATGCGCGAACACGGGGGCGCCGTGTTGCTCGACAGCACCCCCGGGACCGGGAGCGAGGTTCGCTGCTTCTTCCCGGCCATCGAAGACGCGGTCGCGGCGCCCGCCGCCCCACGGGAGCCAGCCCGGGCGGGCTACGGGGAGCGGATCCTCCTCGTCGACGACGAACTGTCGCTCGCCATGTCCGGCCGGCGCCGGCTCGAGTGGCTGGGATACGACGTCGTCCTCGCCACCTCGCCAGAGGAGGCGCTCGAGACCTTCCGAACCGACCCGAACCGCTTCGACCTGGTCCTGACCGATTACCTCATGCCGAGGGTGACGGGCCTCGAGCTGGCTCGGGCCATTCGCGCCGTTCGGGGCGACATTCGAATTGTGATGACCACCGGTTTCCTCGAAGTGCCGATCGAGCAGGTCATTGACGCGGGCGTGGCCCGCGTGGTGGCCAAGCCGGCGGCCATCGACGACCTGGCGGCGGCGATCAGGGCGACACTCGACTCCTAGCCCGCGATTCATTTGACACCTGTCGCCATTACCCTTACAATGACAGGGTAATATCAACAGGGTTTTCTTCATGGCCAGCGCCGATTTCGACCTCCTCCGCGGCACGCTCGACCTGCTGATCCTCCGGGCCCTGGCCGCCGGGCCTCAGCACGGCTTCGGGGTCACTCAATGGATCCGGCAGCTGACCCGCGACGAGCTCCGGGTGGAGGATGGGGCGATGTACACCGCCCTCCACCGCCTCGAGAAGCGGGGCTTCATCACTGGCGAGTGGGGCGTCACCGAGAACAACCGGCGGGCGCGGTACTACACCCTGACGCCGGCCGGTCGGTCGGAGCTGGCCCAGGGCACGGCCAATTGGACCGCCTATGCCGTGGCGGTGTTCCAGGTGCTCAAGACCCAGCGGGAAGCGATTCGGCTGCTCGAGACGGCGGGGTAGGTCATGGCCCCCAATCCTTTCCGCCGGCTGTTCCGGCTGGCCGGGCGCGAGCCCAGCGTGGTCCAGGACATCGACGCCGAGATCGCGAGCCATCTGGGCCAGTTGGCCGAGTGGCTCCAGGCCCGAGGCCTTGCGCCCGAGGCCGCGCGCGACGAGGCGCGGCGCCGGTTCGGCGATCTCGACCGGTTCCGGCGAGAGCTCCGCGCCATCGACGGTGGGGTCCGCCGGCGGCGGGCCCTCACCGAGCGGATCGCCTCGTGGGGCCAGGATCTCCGGTACGCCGTCCGCGGGTTACGCCGCGCGCCGGGCTACGCCGCAGTGATCGTAGGGACGCTCGGGCTCGCCCTGGGCGCCAATGCCACCATGTTCGGGGTCGTCGACCGCCTCCTGCTCCGCCCGCCGCCGGGAATCGACCATCCGGACGAGGTCCGCCGGGTCGAGGTGGCCCGCTGGGAACAGGATCACCTGGGCGCCGCGTGGGACGCGATCTCGTATCCCTCGTTCGCCGGGCTTCGCGATCACACCACCGCCTTCCGGCAGGTGGCCGTCACCACCCCCGCCACGCTCTCGCTCGGCCTTGGCGACCAGGCCCGCCCGGCCCGGGCGATCTTCGCCAGCGGCCAGTACTTCGGCCTCCTCGAGACCCGACCGGCCATCGGCCGCCTCCTGACCGACGCGGACGACCAGCCCCCGGGGGGCGAGCGGGTCACGGTGTTGAGCTATAGCTTCTGGGAAACCGCGTTCGGGGCCGACTCGGCGATCCTCGGCCGCCCGATCCTGCTCAACGGCATTCCGTTCGAGGTGGTCGGCGTCGCCGCCCGCCGCTTCAGCGGCGCCAATCTCGACCCGGTCGACGTCTGGATGCCGCTGCTGACCGCCGGTCAGGTGGTCTACGATCAGGCCGACTGGCGAACCAGCCGGGGGTGGCAGTTCCTGAACGCCCTGGTCCGGATCAAGCCCGCCTTCACCGACGAGCAGGCGGCCGACGACGCCCGCCGTGCCTATCAGCTGGCCAACGCCGACTTCGCGCCGTTCGAGGCCAAGGCCGTTCCCGCCTTTCGAACCCTCCAGGACTATAGCGAGGACGCGGGACCGGAGCGGGTGGCCGGCTGGCTCTACGGGGTCACCATCCTGGTGCTGCTCATCGCCTGCGCCAACATTGCCAACGTCGTCCTGGCGCGGGGTCTGGTCCGACGGACCGAGACGGCCGTGCGCCAGGCGCTGGGCGTGTCACGGGGACGCCTGCTCCGCCAATACGCGGTCGAGACGGCGCTGGTGGTGGGGCTCGGGCTGGTGGTGGGCCTCGCGATCACTCGCTGGGGCGGGCAGTTGGTCCGCCGCCTGCTGCTGGCCCAGACGGCGTGGGACGCCGATCCGGTGAACCTTCGGGTCCTGCTCGCGACCGCCGGGGCGGCGGTGGCCGCCGCCTTCCTGGCAAGCCTCTGGCCCCTGATTCGAAGCGCGCCGGGTCGACGTCGCCCGGACCCTGCATGGCGCCGGCCGGTCTATGGGTGGGCTCGCTCCCCGGGTCAGGGGCGGACTACTCCTGGTCCAGACCACGCTCTGCACCGCCCTGGTGATCGTCGCCGGGCTCTTCGTCCGGAGCATGAGCACCATCCGCCACCTCGATCTCGGGATGGACCCCACCGGAGTCGCTCTGGTCTCGGTCAACACCAAGACCATGGCGCAGAGCCCCGCCGAGACCCGGGCGTTCTACGACGAGGCGGCGACCCGGATCCGGCAGCTTCCGGGCGTGGTGGCCGCCGGGCTCTCCCGCGGCGCGCCGTTCATGGGCAACCAAGGCGGTCGGATCCGGGTCCCCGGGCTCGACTCCATTCCCCGCCTCGAGGGCGGGGGCCCCTATTTCTTTCCGGTCAGCGCCGGCACGATCGAGGCGCTGGGCGCCACCATCGTGGAGGGCCGGAGCTTCGCCGAAACGGACCGCGCCAACTCGTTGCCGGTCGCCATCGTGTCGGAGCGCATGGCCCGGACCCTCTGGCCCGGCCAATCGGCCATCGGGAAGTGCTTCTATCCCTCCGACGACTCGACCGCGCCCTGCCTCCAGATCGTGGGCGTGGTGCGGGACATCCACCGCCAGGAGCTGGACGAGACCGCCGCGCCCTTCATGCTCTACTTCACGGTGATCGCCCAGAGTCCGCCGGACGTGACGCCCGGGCATCTGATCGTCCGGACCCGTCCCGGTGATCGGGAGGTCGCGGGAACGATTCGCCGGACCCTGGCCGCCCAGTGGCCCAACCTGCCCTATGTCCGAATCGCCTGGTATCGGGACCTGCTCGCCGCCCAGGCCAGGCCCTGGAGCCTCGGGGCCACGCTCTTCACCACCTTCGGCGTGTTGAGCCTGATCATCGCCGCCATCGGACTCTATGGCGTCATCGCGTTCGCCGTCGCCCAGCGGACCCGCGAGCTCGGCCTCCGGGCGGCGTTGGGGGCCTCGCCCGGGCGGCTCCTCCGGAGCGTCGTGGTGAGCGGGGTCGGGGTGGCGGCGCTGGGCGTGGTGCTCGGAACCGGCCTGGCACTCCTGGCCAGCGCGCGGCTGGAGCGGCTGCTCTTTCACACGAGGGGCACCGACCCGATGGTGTTCGGCTCCGCGATGGTGATCGTGCTGGCGGTAAGCGCGGTGGCGGCCTGGGTGCCGGGTCGTCGGGCGGCGCGGGTCGACCCGATGGAGGCCCTGCGGACCGAGTGAGGGGGAATTACCTTCTCCCCCCATGCCTGACACCACCCGCGTTGCCGTCGTCGGTGCCGGCCCAGCCGGCTTCTTCCTCGTCGACAAGCTCCTGAGTCAGACCGAGGTTCCCGTGCAAGTGGACCTGTTCGAGCGGCTGCCGACGCCGTACGGGCTGGTCCGCTTCGGGGTGGCGCCCGACCACGAAAAGATCAAGAACGTCACCCGGAGCTTCGACAAGGCCGCCGGCAAGGCGGGCTTTCGGTTCTTCGGCAACGTCGACATCGGGTCAGGTCTCGGCGTCGACGATCTCCGCCATCACTATCACGCGGTCTGCTTCACGACCGGCGCTCAGACCGACCGCCAGATGGGCATCCCCGGCGAAGACTTGGCCGGGAGTCATCCGGCGACCGCGTTCGTGGCCTGGTACAACGGACACCCCGAGTTCCGGGACGCCGAGTTCGATCTGTCGGCCGAGCGGGTCGCGGTAATCGGCGTGGGCAACGTCGCGGTCGACGTCGCCCGGATCCTCTGTCGCGATCCCGACGAGCTGGCCACGACCGACATCGCCGATCATGCCCTCGAGGCCCTTCGGCGGAGCCGCGTGAAGGAGGTGCTGCTGCTCGGGCGGCGGGGCCCGGCCCAGGCGGCGTTCACGACGCCCGAGGTGAAGGAACTGGGCGAGCTGGCTGGCTGCGACACCGTGGCCCACGCCGACGAGGTGGCGCTCGACCCCCTGAGCCAGGCCGCCGTCGACCAGGAGAACGACACCAGCACTCTCCGGAAGCTCGAGGTGATCCGCGAGCTGGGCCAGCGCCACCCGACCGGGAAGCCCCGCCGGCTCACGCTCCGCTTTCTGGTGTCTCCCACCGAGATCCTCGGCGACGAGGGCGGGAACGTCCGCGCCATTCGCCTGGTGCGGAACCGGCTGGTCGACCGGAACGGCTACCTGGCCGCGCAGGCGACCGGCCAGACCGAGGAGATCCCGGTGGGCCTGGTCTTCCGCTCGGTCGGTTATCGCGGCGTGGCGATTCCCGGGGTGCCGTTCGACGAGCGGCGGGGCGTGGTGCCCAACGAGGGCGGCCGGGTTACCGATCCGGCGACCGGCGCCCTGATCCCCGGGGTCTTCGCGGCGGGGTGGATCAAGCGGGGCCCGAGCGGGGTGATCGGCACCAACAAACCCGACGCCGGCGAGACCGCCGAGGCGATCCTGGCCGACGCGAAGGCCGGCCGGCTCCCGGCTCCGGGGCACGCCCCCGACGCAGTCGACGCCCTGATTCGCGAGCGCCATCCCGAGACGCTCACCTGGGCCGACTGGCTCACCCTGGGCGCCCACGAAGCGGCGCTCGGCAAAGCGGCGGGACGTCCCCGCTGCAAAGTGGTGGAGGTGGCCGAGGCGCTCCGGATCGCTCGCGGCCGGAGCTGAGCGGTCTACTCGGAGAGGGAGCGGACCGGAATCCGGAGCGTCACCCGTCCCGCTCGGGCGAAGTCCAGCACCAGGGTGAGCGAGTCGCCCACCGCCGGCTTGGTCTCGAAATCCTGAAACATCAGATGGGTCTGCCCGGGGCGGAGCGTGACCGTCGCCCCGGGCTCGACGACCAGCCGGTCTAGGTGCCCCATGTTCGCCCCGTGGAGCATCGCGCCCGCCGCCTCCGGACTCGATGCCCCGACCAGGGTGTCGGGCGCGGTCCCGTGATTGACCACCGAGAAATACGCCGCGCCCGACGCCTTGATGATCGGCTCCTTGGCGTAAGCGTCTCGGATCTCGAGGTCGCCGGCGGCAGCCCGAGCGCCGAGCGAGCGCCCGCAGGCCGCCGCCGCGATCGACCCGAGCGCCATGACCAGCCGCCTCATCGCCCCGGCCGGTAGGCGCGCTCGAGATGGGACTCGATCTCGGCGAGCGTGAACCAGGCCGGCCGGAAGGTCCGGGCCGCATAGAGCGGCGCCTGGTCGAAGAAGTGAGGCGACGACGGATTGCCGCTCTCCCCGAAATCGTGCACCGCCAGGGCCCGCACCTCCGGCCCGAACTCCACCACGCTCACGTAGCTGCCCCCGCCGACCCCGTACTGTCGGCCCTGGCGGTCGAACGCATTGGGCCAGTCGGTGAAGACGGCGCCTAACGATTGGTCCACGGCGGCCAGCGCCAGGCTGGGCCGGTCGGCTCGGGGCCCCGGGTCGTCGAAGTCGTCCCACCGCTGGGTCCGGTTCACCACCCCCCAGGCCACCCGCCAGGTGCCGAAGCTCCGTTCCAGGTCGTTCAGGGCCGAATCGAGGGCCGGCGCCGGGGCCAGCCCCCCGAACACCCGGCCGGCCCACCCGGCGAGCACCGTCATGGCGACCGAGGCGGTGTCGCTCCGGTGATCCCAGGCGTCGAGCAGCTGGAGGGCTTCGATCCGGCGGGTCGGCACCGCGCCCTTTGCCGCGGCCGTGATCCAGCCCGGCATCATGCTGTCGGCGACCACGACTCGGGTATCGAACGCGGCGTCGGCGAGGAGATCGAGCGTCCAAGCCGACTGGGCTCCGAGGATCCGGCGCGAGGCCACCGCGCGGCGGGTGTCGGGCTCGGTCGCCAGGTAGCGCGGAAACCGAGCCCGATCCGGGTTCCCACGATCGGTGAGCAAGAAGGGCGTGCCGTTACAGTTCTGCATCCACCCACTGGCCGGGTTCTCCAGCTGGGGGAGCTCGTCGATGGAGTGGAAGCCCTGCCATTCGGTCCGCGGGTCGCTGCCGTCGACCGGCCTCGACCAGTCGAAGCTGGGATCGCGCCGGGGCACCGCCCCATTGTAGAGGTAGAACGTCTCGCCGTCGCGATCGGCGAACATCGCGTTGCCGAACTGCATCTCCAGCGGCGCCATCGCGGCCTTGAACTCGGCCAGGGTGCGGGCCCGGGTCATCCGATACCACTCGCGGAGCCAGCCGTCGGCCTCGAGCTTGGCCAGCCGGAGCGCCACCGGCCGCCCGTCGAGCGTGCCCACGATCGGGCCGTGGTGGGTCTTCCGGAAGCGGAACGCCCGGGCCTCCACCCCGCTCGCCAGCTTGACCCGGATCGTGTCGGTCCAGGCGGTGGCCCGCCGGTGCTGGCCGCCGACCCGATAAGCGAGCGAGTCGGCGGGATCGTCGAAGGTCTCGAGGTAGAGGTCGGCCAGGTCGGCCGCGTTGTCGGTGCTGACCCACCCGGCGGCCTCGTTGTGACCCACGTACGGCAGCGGAAACCCGAATCGGGTGTAGCCGGTAAAGTTCCACCCCGACTGGCTGATCAGGTGTCCCTCGTAGACCTGACCCGGCCCGAACCAGGGCAGGTGCGGGTTGATGAAGAGCAGCGCGTGTCCCCCCGCCGTGCGCGATGGTCCGATCGCCCAGCCGTTGGAGCCCTGCCCCGCCCGGGCCAGCGCTTCGCCAGGCGGCACCGCCCGGAGGCCGGCCTGCTCCAGCTCCCCCGCCGCGAAACCCGCCTGGTAGTAGTTGTAGCGGATGAAGGCGAGCGGGTACCAGGGCTCCATGGTCCGGAGCAAGCGCGGGGTGACCTTCGGGTTGGCGGCCAGGTAGTAGTTCACCCCGACGGCGTAGGCATCCACCAGGGCCCGGATGTCGGGGTCCAGGCGACCATACTCCTCCCGCGCCAGCCGGGGGATCTCCAGGGCCCGGTTCAGGCGATCGTCGCCCAGCGCGTCCTCGCCTTCGACTTCGGACCGGCGGCCCAGCGCCCGGATGAAGTCGTCCTCGATCTGTCGGAAATGGTCCTCCGCCTGCGCGTAGGCAAAGCCGAACACCGCCGCGGCGTCGGTCTCGCCGACCACGTGCGGCACGCCGTAGGTGTCCCGGTAGATGGTGACCTGGTCCGCGAGGGGGGGCCGGGGCGCAGCGCAGGCCGCGACCGTGAGAAACACGAGGCAGGAACCACGAGCGCGCATGAGACCTCGCTCTGCGGAGGCCGGGACCGGCCCCGGCGGTCGGGAACGCCCGTCCTCAGGAGGGACGGCGGTCAGAGATGACCTCGTAGTGCTGGGAGCGATCGTCAAAGCGGGACAGTACGTTGCGAGCCGATGGTGGGACCACCGACACCTCGTAGTCCTCGCCCGCGAAGGCGCGGACCGCGTCCAGATCGTCGAACCACATGACCGTGATGAACTCGACCTCGTCGCCCACCGCGCGGCGGAGCAGCTGGATGCCCCGATACCCGGCGATCCGCCGCTGCTCGATCCCCGCGAAGATCTCGCGCTCGAGCAAGGCCTGGTAGGTGTCCGCGTTGGTCGGGGTCGTGTAGCCGTGCCAGATTCGGGAGATCATGAGCCCGGGGGGTGGAGGGTGAACGGAAACCCGCTCGGACCGGTCAGGGCCGAGTCAGGCGATAGAGCGAGAGGGCGCCCATCCAGGCCATCGCCAGGGTGACGACCCAGCCCGCGGCCAGCAGCGGCAGCGGGTGCCGGGCGCCCGCTCGGCGCATTGGCACGGCGGCCACCAGCATGGCACCGAGGGCGACTGGGAGAATCAAGCCGTTGAGCGCGCCGACCACCACCAGAACCATCACCGGCCGCCCCACCACCAGCAAGGTAGCCGTGGAGACCACGATGAAGCCGATGGTGAGCGGCCGGCGAAGGCGCTCCCAGGAGGGACGCACCGTCCGGACGAACGAAACCGAGGTGTAGGCTGAGCCGACGATCGAGGTCATGGCCGCGGCCCACATCACCATCCCGAAGACCCGGTACCCGAGCTCCCCCGCCGCCAGCCGGAAGACCGCCGCCGGGGGATTGGCCGGATCGAGCGCCTGGCCTCGCGCCACGATCCCGAGCGCCCCCAGAAAGAGCACCACCCGGAGAATGGTCGCGACGCCGATCCCGAGGCCGGCCGCCCGGGTGGCTTGGGCCACCGAGTCGGGGCCGCTCACCCCGGCGTCGAGCAGCCGGTGCGCCCCGGCGAAGGTGATGTAGCCCCCGACCGTTCCGCCGACGATGGTGACGATCGCGAAGACGTCGAGCGTCGCCGGGACGAAGGTTCGGGCCGCCGCCTCGGCCAGCGGCGGCGAGGCGACCACCGCCACGTAGAGGGCGAGCACGACCATCACGCCGCCCATCACCTGGGCGAACCGATCCATCGCCCGCCCCGCTTCGCGCACCAGGAAGAGGCCGATCGCGAGCGCCGCGCTCACGGTGGCCCCCCACCCGATCGGCACCCCGAGCAGCGCGTTGAGCCCGAGCCCGGCGCCGGCCACGTTGCCGATGTTGAACGCCAATCCTCCGGCCGCCACCAGCACGCTCAGTCCGTGCCCCAACCCCGGCAGGAGGTCGTTGGCGATGGTCTGGGCCGGGGCGCCCGAACCGATGACCACCCGCCAGATGTTGAGTTGGGCCCCAAGGTCGAACAGCACCGAGATCAGGATCGCGAACCCGAAGCTCGCCCCCATCCGCTCGGTAAAGACGGTGGTCTGGGTCAGGAAGCCCGGGCCCACGGCCGAGGTGGCCATGAGGAAGGCCGCGCCGAGAAACGCGGCGGACCGCGCCTCACGCTTCACCGGTTCGATCCAGTCGTCGGGGAGGGCACCGGGAGAATATGGGCCGCGCCGTCGGGATTCGGAATCGGCCACGGGCTCAAACCCGGGCCGCGCCAGCCGATACTTCCCTCTCGATGACGAGCCGGATCACGGTGCCTACCCCGCCCACCACCCACGAGTCGCTGGTCGCCCGGGGCGGAACGGTCGTACCCAGCGGTCCCGTGGAACGGGCTGAGCTCCTCGACGGCACCTCGTGGGCCATGCGCCACAGCTGGGCCGACCTCCGGGGGCTGGCCCGCTACCTCCGCCAGTACCACTTCGCGGTTGGGAAGACCGTGTTCCACGAGGGCGACCACGACGCCTTCCTCGCCATCGTCGCCGGCGGGCAGCTCGAGATCTTGAAGGCCGACAGCGCCGAGCAGAGCCGAGTGGTGGCCCGGGTGGGGAACGGCAAGATGGTGGGCGAGATGTCGCTGATCGACGGCGCCGCCCGGTCGGCCACGGCGGTCACCGCGGTTCCCACCGATCTGCTGATCCTGAGCCGCGCCGACTTTCACCGGCTCTGCGAGGAGTCTCCCGCCCTCGGCGTCACCCTGACCCTGGCGATCGCCACCGCCATCGCGCAGATGCTCCGCCAAACCACCGGCAACCTGATCGACCATCTCGGGGGCTGACCCCACCGACGCGTTGACTGAACGCGGTCCCGGCTGCATGGTTCCCGCCATGCCGAACCAGCCGGGCCCCACGTCACCCCTGCCTCGCCGGGGGAATGCCTTCACGCGCTGGCTGGGACGGACCACCCTCCGCTTCCTAGGATGGCGGACGGAAGGCGCCTTCCCCGACCGCTCCCATCTGGTCGTGATCGCCGCGCCCCACTCGTCCGCCTGGGACTTCGTGATCGGGATCTCGTTCATGATGGCGATGGGCGTCCGGGTGCGCTTCATCGGCAAGACCGAGCTCTTCCGGGGTCCGCTCGGTTGGCTCCTCCGATCGATGGGCGGCGTGGCGGTAGACCGGGCCAACCCCGAAGGCATCATCGATCAGGTGGTCGACCAGTTCGCCCGGACGGCGGGCATGGTCCTCGGGTTGGCCCCGGAGGGAACCCGCCGCCACGGCGCCCGCTGGAAGACCGGCTTCTATCGAATCGCGGCCAAGGCGCGGGTGCCGATCGTTCCCGGATTCTTCGACTGGAGTCGGAAGACGGTGGGCCTGTTGCCGGCCTTCGAACCGACCGGCGACATGCCGGCGGACATTGCGGCCATTCAGGGCTTCTATACGACGTTCACCCGACGGGACGGCCTCACCATCGCCCCGGGCGCCCGCGGGTGAGCTGGCCGACCTTCGTCATCGCCACTCTGATCATCGGCACCGGGGCGTTCCTCCAGGGCACCGTCGGCTTCGGGATGGGTCTCTTCTCGGCTCCGCTCCTTGCCCTGATCGACCATCGCTTCGTGCCGGGGCCCGTCGTCGCGGCCTCCATCCTGCTCACCCTGCTGATGACCCGGCGAGAGTGGAGCGACATCCGGCGGGCCGACCTGGGCTGGTCTCTCGCCGGGCGGGTGGGCGGCATCGTGCTGGCCGTGGCGGTGCTGGACCGGGTCTCGACCGGCGGCACCGATCTCCTGCTCGGCAGCCTGGTCCTCGGCGCGGTGGTGATCAGCGGGCTGGGCCTCTCGCTCCGACTCCGGCCCCGGAATCTGCTGGGCGCCGGCGTGGTGTCGGGTTTCATGGCCACGACCAGCTCGGTCGGCGGCCCGCCGATGGCGCTCCTCTACCAACACGAGGCCGGCCCGAGCATCCGGGCGACCCTGTCGGCGTACTTCCTCCTCGGCGGCCTGCTCACCCTGGCCGGGCTCGCCCTAAGCGGCCACCTGGGCGGGCCGGAAGCAATCGATGCCGTCGCCCTCTTCCCCGGGGTGTTGATCGGCTACCAGGCCTCGCACCGCGCCATGGCCGCCGTGAGCCGCACCCTGCTCCGCCGGCTGATCCTGATCGTCTGCGCCGGATCGGCCTCCGTCCTGATCCTTCGCCGGCTCCTCTGAGGGCTCAGGGGGCGGCTCCCACCACCGAGCCAAAGTAGAGGCTCCCGGCGCCGGGCAGGCGCCCGTTCCGGCCTTGATGCGGGTCCGCTTCGAGCACCGAATCGAGGGCGGCGGCCGACGGCATCTCGAGCGCCCACCCCATGTAGCCAGACGGGGCCCGCTGCAGCCAGCCGCTCGCCGCTAGAGGGTCTGCCCCAGCCGCCGCTCGAGGTCGGACCGGCGGCTCCGGCTGAGCTTGACCCGGGTGCCGTCGTGGAGGATCAAGGCGAAGTCGCCGTGGAAGGCGGGCTGAACCTCGCGCACCCGATCGAGGTTCACGATGGCCGACCGGTGGGCCCGGAAGAAGCGGGCCGGGTCGAGCCGGCCCTCCAATCGCTGGAGCGACTCACGGATCACGTGGGTCCGCGCCCCGACGTGGATCTTGACGCAGTAGTCGGCCGATTCGATCCAGTCGATCTGCTCCACCCCGAGGAAGAGGCTGGCGCCGGGCTTCTTGATCACCAGTCGGGTGAGCCAGCCGGTTTCGCTTCCCTCCTGCTGCTGGCCGGTGTCCGCCAACAACGCCAGGAGCCGGCGGGCCAGGCCCCCGAGGTCGCCGGCCCGGACGATCGCCTTGGCCCGATCCATCGCGGCGGCAAAGCGGTCGTCGTCGAAGGGCTTGAGGAGGTAGTCCAGCGCGTGGACCTCGAAGGCCCGAAGCGCGAACTCGTCGTAGGCGGTGACGAACACGACCGGGGGCATGTGCTCCGGGCCCGACGGTCCGCACCACCTCGAACCCGTCGAGCTCCGGCATCTGGATGTCGAGCAGCACCAGGTCGGGGGCCAGCGACACGATCGCCTCGGCGGCGGCCTGCCCGTCGGCGCGCTCGCCCACGACGGCGATCTCGGGATCCTGGGCCAGGAGGCCCCGGAGTCCTTCCCGCGCCACCGGCTCGTCGTCGACGATCAGCACCCGGAGCGGCGCGCTCACGACGGCACCGCTCCGGCCACGTCCAGCTCGACCGGGCTGGGCCGGAAGGGGAGGGTAACCCGGGCGATCGCTCCCCCTCGGGGCGACGTCTCGAGCCGGAGCTCCGCCCGCTCGCCGTAGAGCTGGGCCAGCCGGCTGGCGGTGTTGGCCAGGCCAATCCCGTTCGAGGTGATCCCGATGCCCGACGCCGGGGTCACCCCGTCCCGCCCCCCACCCGGCCCCGGCCCGTCGTCCTCCACGGTCAGCTCCAGCAGGGGTCCCAGCCGGCGGGCGCCGATCGCCAGTCGGCCCGCCCGGACCCGCCGCGCGATCCCGTGCTTGATGGCGTTCTCCACCAACGGCTGGAGGACCAGGGTCGGGACCAGCGCATTGGCCGCCTCCGGGGTCACCTCGATCACGGTGGTCAGCCGATCGCGGAACCGGACCCGCTCGAGATCGAGATAGCGCTCGGTAAAGCGGAGCTCGTCCCGGAGCGGCGTCTCCATCGGCGGCGAGTCGACCAAGACGTGCCGGAGGATGTCGCTCAGGTCGGCCAGCATCCGGACCGCCTGGCCGTTGTCCCCCTGGCGGACCAGCATCGCGATCGTATTCATCGTGTTGAACAGAAAGTGCGGATTGAGCTGCATCCGGAGCGCCTGCAGCCGGGCTTCCGCCAGCTGCCGGCCCAGCTCAGCCGCCGCGATCTCGCGCTCCTGGAGCCGGCCGTAGTAGTCGATCGCCAGGACCGCACCGAAGAGAATCGCATAGCCCAGGAGCCCGAGCAGAACCCGGTAGACGATGCTATCGGCGTAGAGGCGAAGGAGCGACCCGTTGCCTACGGGAAAGCCCGTCAGCCGCTGGACCACCAGCACCGCCCCCTGGTGGACCAACACGAGCGCCAGGCCGATGACCACGTGAGCCGGGATGGCCAGGGCCAACCGCCCGCGACGGAGCGGAATCCGGCGGACCAGCCAGAAGACCAACGGCGACACCAGGACCCAGAGGTACCAGGCCGGCGCCTCTTTCTTGAGCGCGTGCGCGACGGTCTTCCAGGACGGCGGGGTGGGCTCGAGCTGCATCACCACCCAGTGCTGCGCCGCGGTCAACATGGCCAGCACGGTGGCGCCGACCAGCAGGAGCCGGAACGGGCGGACGTGCGGCGTCGGAACGGATTCGGCCATGCCTCAACGTTAGGGCCGACCGGCCACCCGCGCGAGGCGTCCTGCAGCGAGCGGCCCCCTCGGGCGGCGAACTGGACTGGTGGGGCCCGCGCCGCTAGTCGCGGATGGCCGTCAGGGGATCGACCCGGGCGGCCCGGCGGGCCGGAACCAGGCACCCGGCCACGCCGGCGGCGAGCGTCACCACCAGGACCACGCCGAGGGTGACCGGATCCCCAGGGCGAACCTGGTAGAGCAGACTCCTCGCCAAGGGCCCCAGCACGAGGGCCGCGCCCAAGCCCACCGCAAGCCCGGCCACCACCGGACGGAGGCCGCGCCGAAGCACGTCCGCGAGGACCGCGCCCGAACCGGCCCCCAGAGCCCGCCGAACGCCGATCTCCCGGGTCCGCTCCGCCACCACGAAGGCGATGACGCCGTGTACCCCCACTGCGGCGAGCGCCAACGCCAAAGCCGCGAAGATCCCGAGCAGCACGCTCAGGAAGCGGGGCCGAGCCAGTCCCTCGTCGACCACCTCCCGGAGAGCCTGCGGAAACGCCATCGGGAGCTCGGGATCGAGCTCGTGCAGCACCCGCCCAGCGGCCGCCAGCGTCACCGACCCGGGCGCGGTCGACGAGACCACTACCACGGGCGAAGCGGTGACGTCCTGCGCCAGGGCAAAGTAGAGCTCCGGGATCGGCGCCTCCTCGGCACTGGCCCGGCGGATGTCGCCCACCACGCCGACGATCTCCAGCCACGGCGAGACGTCACCAGGACCCGACTGGAGCCGGCGTCCCAGCGGATGGCCCTCCGGGAGATACCGCCGCACGAAGGCCTGATTCACGATCACCACGCCCGGCGCGCCGCTTCGATCGCGGTCATCGAAGGCCCGGCCGGCTAACCAGCGGAATCCCCACCGCGTCGAAATAGCCCGGCGAGGCGGCGTTGTACCCGACCTCCGGGGCCGGGCCCGACCGGGGCGCCGCCCCCTCGAGCCGGAAGCTGGTGGTGCTCACGTTCCGCATCGGGATGGCGTATGCCGCACCCGCGGCCCGCGCGCCGGGCAGTTCCCGGAGCCGCTCGAGCAACCGCCGCTCGAACCCGTCGATCGCCGATCGGTCGGGGTACCGCCCGCCCTGGAGCGGCAGACCGAACGCCACGACGCCGTCGGGACGGAACCCGAGGTCCTCGCGCAGAATCGCGATCAAGCTCTGGGCGACCAGGCCGGACCCGGTGGCCAGGAGCGCCGCCAGGGCCACCTGCACCGCCACCAGCGTGCTCCGGATCCGGTGGCTCCGCCGGCCGGCCGTCGTGCCGCCGCCATCGGCGCGCAGCACCCCCTGAAGATCCAGGCGCACCGCCAGCAAGGCCGGCAGGAGACCGGTCAACCCCGCGGTGACCACCGTGAGACCCAGTGCGAAGCCGAGGACGCCACCGTCGACCCCGACCCGGCCCGCGTGCGGCAGCGCGTCGCCGAGCAGCGCGACGAGCCCCCGGGAGGCGAAGACCGCCACCCCAACCCCCACCACTCCGCCGACCACCGCCAACAGCCCCTGTTCGACCAGCACCGTGCGCGCCAGCCGGGCCCGGCCCGCGCCAAGCGCGGCCCGAACCGCGAGCTCCCGACCTCGAGCCAGCGCCCGGGCCAGCACCAGATTGGCGAGATTGGCCGCGGCCAGGAGCAGGAGCGCGGCGACACCGGCCGCGGTCAGGAAGAGAACCGGCTCCACGCCCCGGACGTCGGCTCGGGATACGGGAACCGGGTTGGGCAGGTGACCGTCGTTGTCCCGGGGATGCTCGGCCATCAGCCGCTCCCCGATCAGGCGGAGCTCGGCCGTCGCCGCCTCCCGGGACACGCCCGGCCTGACCCGGGCGAACCCGCTCAGGAAGTGCATCCGGCGAGCCCGCGAGGGATCGTCCGCGATCGCGGCGAAGTCGCCGGCCGTCCAGACGCCCACCGTCCCGCCGCCCGGCGGCACGAACCCGCGGGGCAAAACACCGATCACGGTCGCCGTCCCGCCATCGAGGCGAATCGGCCGGCCGACCAGCGCCGAATCGGCGCCAAAGTCCGTCCGCCAGACCCGGTCGCTCAGGACCGCCACCGGCTCGGCGCCGGCCGACTCGTCGGCCGGACGGAACCCACGGCCGATCGCCGGGCTGACACCGAGCACGTCGAAGAACGACGCCGTTACCCGAGCCGCCGGCAGCAACACCGCGCGGTCCGGCAGCACGATCGAGGCCGAGCCCCATCGGAGCGCCGCCATGGCCGAGAACGAGGTCGCCTGGGCCCGCCAGTCGCGGAAGTCGGCAATGGTGATGTTGCCGAAGACCCGGCCCTCGCGACCGTTCTGCTCGAAGATCCGGAGCACCCGCTCGGGCTCCGGGTAGGGAAGCGGGCGGAGCACCACGCCGTCGAGCACCGTGAAGACGGCGACGTTGGCCCCGATCCCGAGCGCGAAGGTCGCCACCGCCACGGCCGTGAACCCCGGCGACCGGGTCAGGCTGCGCGCCGCCTGGCGGAGGTCCTGGCCCAACCCGGCCAACCCGAACCGCCACTCCCGCCGGCGCTCGCGCCGCTCGTCGATCCGGCGAACCTGCGCCGCCACCCGCTCCCGCCCCCCGAACCGCCGTTCGGCCTCGGCCCGAGCCCGGTCGGGCTCCCAACCCTCCCGGACCAGCCGCTCGGTGGTCTCGGCCACATGGAACTCAAGCTCCCGACCCACCTCGGCATCGACGTCCCGCGAGCGGACCAAGAGCCGGAAGACGCGTTTCACGCCGGGAGGCAGCGCCATCGCTCATTCGCCTCCCGCCGACCCGGGGGCCAGCACGCGACCCACCGCCCGGACGTACCGATCCCACTCGGCTGTGGCCGCCCGGAGGCGCCTCGCCCCGGCTCGGGTCAGCCCATAGTACCGCGCCTTCCGGTTGTTCTCGGAGACTCCCCACTCGGCCTCCACCCAACCCCGCGCCTCGAGTCGATGGAGCGCCGGATAGAGCGCCCCCTCTTCGACCAGCAGGTCGCCGTCGCTCCGGTCGCGGATCGCGGCGGCCACCGCGTAGCCGTGCATCGGCCCAGGCCGGAGCGTCCGGAGCACCAGGAGATCGAGCGTCCCCCGGAGCAAATCGAGATCGTCGGCCACGGCGCCTCCCATAATGTTCTTAGGGAGATACGACGTTGGCCCCATAAGGTTTCAATGGGAATGGTGCCGTTCAAGGAACCCCCATCTGCGCCGATACTGACTCGGGTAGAGGGTACCCATGCCGTTGCGTCTCTCCCCCAGCCCGCCGTCCCCCACCAGCGCCCTGGTGCGGATCTACTATACCGGCGCCGGAGCCCTGGCATTGCTGCTTGGGGCCGGCTTCATCGGACACCGGTTCCGCCAGACCGAACTCGGTCGCGAAGACCAGCTGACCTCTCTGGTCGAGCAGGCGAGGACGCTGCGCCATTACGGCCAGATGATCTCGATCGACCTGCTCCGGCTGGCCGGATCGGGCAACGGGGCGGCCGCCGATCCGGTCGGCCGGGGCTGGACGGGATGGGTAGATTCGCTGATCCGCGCCAACGAGACGCTCCGGTCGGGGTTCCGGGCGGCCGGGGACCCAGCGCTCGACGACCAAGCAACCCGGAAACAGTTTGCCGCGATCGCCGGAGCCGTCGGCGAGCTGGGCAGAGCGGCGGAGCTGGCCCGGCGGGGCGGCCGCCCGCCGCCGACGTCCGCCCCGGCCGTCGCTGACCCGGCCACGCTGGCCGGCTCCCAGGACCGCCTGGCCGCCGCGGTCGATTCGCTCAATCGGATATGGCAGGCCCGTGCGAGGGTGGTCCAGCGCCAACAGCACGACCGGGAGTCGCTGGCGCAATTGCTCCTGTTGACCCTGGCCGCCCTGGTCGGGGCAGTGGCCCTGGGGCGGGCCCTCCGTTCGCTTCGACGCCGGATCGCGGAGGCCGACAGCTACGCCGATACGGTCCGAGCGTCCCGACAACGGCTGGGTTCGATCGTGACCGCCTTGACCGAAGGCGTCGTCCTGGTGGACCGGGACGGGCGGATTCTCGAGGCCAACCCGAGCGCGGCCCGGATCGTCCGAACGCCGATCGAGGAGCTGATCGGACAGCCAGCCTTCACCGGCTGGCGCCTGATCCGGGAGGACGGCTCACCGGCCGACGATGAAGCCCAGCCCATCGCCGCCACCGCTCGCACCGGTGAGCCGAGCCGGGGCTCGGTCCTGGGCTTTACCAGGGCGGACGGGACTCAAGGCTGGATCGAGGTCAATACCGAGCCCGTCCACGACGGCGACGGCGGCGTCACCGCGGTCGTCGCCAGCTTCGTCGATGTCACCGAGGAGCGGGAACGGCGCGAGCGATTGCGGGCCTCGGAGGACCTTCTGGCGACGGCGTTGGACCTCCTGCCCCAGCGGGTCTTCTGGAAGGACCGCGCCGGACGCTTTCTCGGAGCCAATCGGGCCCTCCGCCAGGACCTTGGGCGGGATGACATCGAAGGGTTCACGGACCACGACCTGCTTCCGGAGGCCCAGGCGGACTTCTTCCGGAGCTGCGACCTCCGGGTGATGGCCGAGGGCCGGGTCGAGCTCGACATCGTCGAGCCACTCACCACCCCCGACGGCAAGCAGCGCTGGCTCTCGACCTGCAAGGTGCCGCTCCGCGATCGCGAGGGGCGGATCACCGGCGTGCTCGGGACCTACGTCGACATCACCGACCGCCGCGAAGCCGAGACCGAACTGATCGCCGCCCGAGAGCGGGCCGAAGAGGCAACCCGCGCCAAAAGCCTTTTCCTGGCCTCGATGAGCCACGAGATCCGAACCCCGATGAACGGGGTCCTCGGAATGACCTCCCTGCTACTCGACACCGACCTCACCGCCGAGCAGCAAGACTTCGCCCGGATCATCCATAGCTCGGCCGAGGCGCTGCTGACCATCCTCGACGACGTCCTGGATTTCTCCAGGATCGAAGCGGGTCGCCTTCGCCTGGAGCGCACCCCGTTCGACCTGCACCGACTCGTTCGCGAGGTTCACGATCTCTTCGCGGCCAAGGCGGAGGCCCGATCGGTGTCGTTCACCGCCTCGCTGACGCCCGCCGTTCCGACCTGGGTCGGCGGCGACCCCAGCCGGATTCGCCAGGTTCTCACGAACCTCTGTCACAACGCCCTCAAGTTCACGACCGAGGGCGAGGTCAGGATCGACGTCTCCGAGGCCCACGAGCCTGAGGGACGGACCAGGGTCCGGTTCGCGGTTCGGGACACCGGGATCGGGATCCCGACCGGAAGGTTGGCTCAACTCTTCGAGCCGTTCGTCCAGGCCGACGCGTCGACCACCCGCCGCTTCGGCGGAACCGGCCTTGGTCTCAGCATCTCTCGCCGCCTGGTGGAGCTGATGGAAGGCACCCTCGAGGCCGAGAGCGTCGAAGGCGTCGGCTCCACCTTCGCCTTTACCTTACCGCTCGACCTCGCCCGGGCACCGGCCGACCAGCCCGCCACCCCCCGCCTCAGGGAAGCCTCGGCCGGGATGCTGCGCGTGCTCCTGGCGGAAGACAATCCGGTCAACCAGAAAGTGGCGGTCAAGATGCTCGAGCGGCTCGGCTGCACGGTCGACGTGGCGGCCGACGGTGCCGAGGCTGTCGCCCTGAGCCGGGAGCGGAGCTACGACCTGATCATGATGGACTGGCAGATGCCCCACCTCGACGGCGTGGAGGCCACCCGGAAGATCCGCGAGCGAGATGGGGTCGTCCGGGTCCCGATCGTCGCGATGACGGCGAATGCCATGCGGGGTGATCGAGAGGCCTGCCTGGCAGCAGGCATGGACGACTATCTCGCCAAGCCGGTTCAGCTGGCCGATGTCGAAGCCGTCCTGGCCCGATGGAGCAGGCCCGCTACCTCGACCCGGAAGCCCCCCAGCTGAACCGCGGGGCCCGGGCCAGCCGACAGCACCCGACCCCAGCAGCCCCCAGAAATCCCAGCCAGGTCGCGATCTGCCGTCCGTGTGCCATTATGGCGCATTTCGGCGGTACGTCGGTTGCTCTAGTGAGCTTTCGGAGTGGTCCGCAATCGTAAGACACTGCGGAACAACGATTTCAATCACAATATTTCGACGAGTACCGACATGGCCTCGAAAATCATTGGCATCGACCTCGGCACCACCAACTCCGTCGTCGCGGTCATGGAGGGCGGCGACCCGGTCGTCATTCCGAACGCCGAAGGCGGGCGGACCACGCCGTCGGTCGTCGCGTTCACCAAGGACGGCGAGCGGCTCGTCGGCCAGGTCGCCAAGCGGCAGGCGGTCACCAACCCCAAGCAACACGATCTTCTCGATCAAGCGCTTCATGGGCCGCCGGCTGGGCGAGGTCGCGGAGGAGACGAAGCGGGTGCCCTACCGGTGATCGCCGAGCGGCAAGGGCGGCCTCGGCCGCGGTCGAGATCGCGGGCAAGACGCTACACGCCGCCCGAGATCTCGGCGATGATCCTCCAGAAGATGAAGCAGACGGCGGAGGACTACCTCGGCCAGACGGTCGAGCCAGGCCGTCATCACCGTGCCGGCGTACTTCAACGACGCCCAGCGGCAGGCCACCAAGGACGCCGGCAAGATCGCCGGCCTCGAAGTGCTGCGGATCATCAACGAGCCGACCGCCGCGGCGCTGGCCTACGGGCTCGACAAGAAGAAGGACGAGAAGATCGCCGTCTTCGACCTCGGCGGCGGCACCTACGACATCTCGATCCTCGAGCTCGGCGACGGCGTCTTCGAGGTGAAGAGCACCAACGGCGACACCCACCTGGGCGGCGACGACTTCGACCAGCGGCTGATCGACTGGCTGGTGGCCGAGTTCAAGAAGGACCAGGGCATCGACCTCTCGAAGGACCCGATGGCGCTGCAGCGGCTCAAGGAGGCCGCCGAGAAGGCGAAGATGGAGCTCTCGACGCACCACGCAGACCGACATCAACCTGCCGTTCATCACGGCGGACCAGTCGGGCCCGAAGCACCTGAACGTGACCCTGACCCGGGCCAAGTTCGAGCAGCTGGTCGACGACCTGATCGCAGCGCACGATGCCGCCGATGCAGCAGGCGCTCGAAGGACGCCGGGCCTGAAGCCGGCCGAGATCGACGAGGTGATCCTGGTCGGCGGCTCGACGCGCATCCCGAAGATCCAGGAGATCGGTCAAGGAGTTCTTCGGCAAGGAGCCGAACAAGGGCGTCAACCCCGACGAGGTCGTGGCCATCGGCGCGGCGATCCAGGGCGGCGTGCTCGCCGGCGAGGTGAAGGACGTGCTGCTGCTCGACGTGACCCCGCTGTCGCTCGGCATCGAGACGCTGGGCGGCGTGACCACGGTGCTGATCCCGCGGAACACGACCATCCCGACCAAGAAGGTCGAGATCTTCTCGACCGCCGAGGACAACCAGACCACGGTGGAGATCCACGTGCTCCAGGGCGAGCGCCAGATGGCGGCGCGACAACCGGACCATCGGCAAGTTCCAGCTGACCGGCATCCCGCCGGCGCCGCGCGGCATGCCGCAGATCGAGGTCACCTTCGACATCGACGCCAACGGCATCCTGCACGTCTCCGCCAAGGACAAGGCCACCGGCAAGGAGCAGAAGATCCGGATCGAGGCCTCGAGCGGCCTCTCGGAGTCGGAGATCGAGCAGATGGTCAAGGACGCCGAGGCGCACGCCGCGGACGACCAGGAGCGGCGGGAGGCCGATCGAGGCCCGCAACCAGCTCGACGCGCTGGTCTACCAGGTCGAGAAGGACCCCAAGGAGTGGGTCGACCGCTCGCGCCCGACATGAAGACCCGGCTCGACGCCGCCGTCGAGGCGCGGCAAGCAGGCGCTCAAGCACCGGCGAGCCCGAGGAGATCCGACCGGCGCCCGAGACGATCTCAACGGCGCCTACTCGGCCGCCGGCGCGTCGCTCTACCAGAGCGCGGCCGGGACGGCCGAGCCGGCCGCCGAGGCGACGCCGGCGCGGCCGGCGCGGAGGCCGGGACGGGCGAGAAGCCGAGGACGACGTCGTCGAGGCCGACTACGAGATCGTCGACGACAACAAGAAGTAAGCACGGCGGCGCCTCGCGCCCCGGCGAACCCCGCCCCGGCCCGGCCGGCGGCGGGGTTTCGCGCGTCCGGCCGCCGGTGCATACTCCTCATCCCCTGCCGCGCCCCAGGCGCGCCCCAGGCATTCCAAGGAGGCACGATGCGATTGCTCGCCGTCACATTGCTCACCGCGACTCTGGTGGCGCCGGCCCAGGCGCAGCGGCCACCCCGGCCCGCCGAGTCCGACTCTTCCCATCAACCGGCTCCGGTCCCCAAGGAGGAGACGTCCGTCACCCAGCACTCGATCCGGGTGGGCGGCACCCTGGTCCCGTACCAGGCTACCGCCGCGACGATCCTGCTCAAGAACGACAAGGACGAGCCGATCGGCAGTCTCTACTACACCGCCTACACCCGGTCGGACGTGAAGGACCCGTCCCAGCGGCCGCTGGCCTTCGTCTACAACGGAGGGCCCGGATCGGCCTCGGCCTGGCTCCACATGGGCGCCTTCGGACCGCGGCGGATCATGACGACCGACGCCGAGCACACCCCGCCCCCGCCCTACCAGCTCGAGGACAACGCCAACTCCCTCATCGACGTGACCGACCTGGTCTTCGTCGACCCGATCGGGACCGGCTTCTCGAAACTCGCGGGCAAGGGCACCGGGAAAGACTTCTGGGGGTGGACGAGGACGCCCGTTCCCTGGCGCAGTTCGTCTACCAGTACGTGACCCGAAACAACCGCTGGAACTCGCCCAAGTACCTGATCGGCGAGAGCTACGGAACCACCCGGTCGGCGGTGCTGGTGAACCGGCTCCAGCGGCAGGAAAACATGGCCTTCAACGGCGTGGTCCTGATCTCGTCGGTGCTCGACTTCGAGACCCTCAACTTCGCGCCGGGTCACGACATCTCGTACCTGCTCTATCTGCCGAGCTACGCGGCGACGGCGGCGTATCACAAGCTGATCCCGGCCCCGGCAACCTGGAGTCCTTCCTGACCCAGGTGCGCCAATACGCCGCCGGCGAGTACGCCAGCGCCCTGGCCCAGGGCTCGACCTTCCGGAGGCCCGGAAGGCCGCGGTGGCCAAGCAGCTGAGCCAGTACACCGGCCTCTCGGAGGACTACCTCATGAAGGCCGACCTCCGGGTCGACCTGAGCCAGTTCATGGCGGAGCTCCAACGGTCCCACGGCGAGGTAACCGGCCGGCTGATTCACGGTTTTCGGGCCCGGTCACGGACCTGCTGGCCGAGGGCGCCCGGGGCGACCCGCAGTCGGACGCGGTCAGCTGGCGCGTTCACGGCCGCCACCAACTCCTACCTCCGCGACGAGCTCAAGTTCTCGACCGAGGACCGTTACAAGATGAGCGGCGGGGTCCAGTGGGATTGGAACCGCCAGGGGAGCCGCGGCTGGCTCACGGCCACCTACGTGGGCACCGACCTGGTCCAGGCCCTGGTGACCAACCCGGCTCTCAAGGTGGAGATCGAGAACGGCTATTACGATCTGGCCACCCCGTTCTTCGCCACCGAGTACACGGTGGACCATCTGGCGGGACTCCCGGCCAAGCTCCGCGGCAACATCGCGGAGAAGTACTACGACGCCGGTCACATGATGTATCTCCACACGCCGGATCTGGCCAAGCTCAAGCGGAACATCGCGGCCTTCATCGGCGGCACCTCGCGGACGGGGGCGGTGGCGACGACCTCACCCTGAGAGCCCCGGTCCGCCCCTCCGCCGGGGGTTCGCCGCGACGGGAACCCCCGATGGGGCATCTCTCGTATATTGCAGCAAGGCGCCTCCCGACCGGCCCGAGGCCGGTCCGGGAGGCGATCACAACCGTCAGCGTCTGAACCAAGAGGGATAGAGCACCGCCATGTCCGTACGGTCGTTGAATTGGCTCAAGTTCGGTGGTTTGGTCGGCCTGGCCTTCGTGCTGGGCCTCCTCTTCGCGGGGTTGCTGGATCTGCCGGCCGCGTCGGCGGCCCAGACCCGCGCGTCCCAGGCGGGATCGGTCATTCCGGCGGTTCAGACACTCGTGCCAGCCGCGGCCACTCAGCCGCTGACCACGCTGAGCGACGCCTTCGCCACGGTGGCCGAGGGCGTCAAACCATCGGTCGTCTACATCCGTTCCCGCCGGACCGAGCGGAGCGCCACCGCCCGCCGGGTGCCGCCCGGGTTCGAGGAGTTCTTCGGCCGGCCGCAGCGGAACCGCGGTGAGCCCCAGGTCGAGACTGGGGCCGGGTCCGGCTTCGTGGTGTCCGCCGACGGCTACATCCTGACCAACTACCACGTGGTCGAAGACGCCGACGAGGTCATGGTGCGGCTGTCCGACCGCCACGAGTTCAAGGCCAAGATCGTCGGCACCGACCAGAACACCGATCTGGCGGTGATCAAGATCGACCCCCGGAGCGTGGCGCTGACGCCGGCCCGGCTGGGTTCGAGCGACGCGACCCGGGTCGGCGAGTGGGTCCTGGCGGTCGGCAACCCGCTCCAGGAAGAGCTCAATTTCACGGTCACCTCGGGGATCGTGAGCGCCAAGGGTCGGGCCAACCTGCCGCTCCCGAACAGCGGCGGCAGCACGATCCAGGACTTCATTCAGACCGACGCGGCCATCAACCGGGGCAACTCGGGCGGGCCGCTGCTCAACGTCCGGGGCGAGGTGATCGGGATCAACTCGGCGATCTTCTCCCAGACCGGGTTCAACGTGGGGTATGCCTTCGCCATCCCGATCGACCTGGCCAAGCAGGTCATGGATCAGCTGATCGCCCACGGCAAGGTGGAGCGGGCCGCCCTCGGCGTGCTGGTCCAGGACGCCACCCAGCTCGATGCGGACTACGTGAAGCTCCCCGAGATCCGCGGGGTCAAGATCAACGAGTTCACGCCCGGCTCGCCGGCCCAGGCGGCCGGGCTCGAGGCGGGCGACATCGTCATCACGGTGGACGGGACCCCGGTCGAGTACACCAGCCAGCTCCAGCAGGTGGTCGGGTTCAAGAAACCGGGCACGATCGCGAAGATCGAGGTGGCGCGGAAGGGCGGCGTCCGGAAGACCTTCAACGTCCGGCTGGTCGAGCAGGGCGCCACGACCCAGGTGGCCGAGCAGGGCCATGACTCCACGCCGGCCGAGCCGACCAACAACGATGCCGGCGAGATCAAGAGCCGCCTCGGGATCGGGGTCGAGACGATCACCCCGGACATGGCCCGCCAGTTGGGCACCAACGCGACCCACGGGGTGCTGGTCGAGGACGTGGATCCCTACGGCCCGGCCGACGGCCTCCTCTTCCCGCCCGCCCAGCGGATCGACGTCATCACCGCGGTCGAAGGCAAGGCTGTGCGCTCCGAGGCGGAGCTCCGGTCGGCGCTCAAGGGCTTCAAGGCGGGCGAGATCGTCACCCTGTCGGTATTCCAACCGCAGCAGGCGGGCGGCCAGGGCGGCACCAGCATCATTCGGGTGAAGCTGGCAAACTGACCGCCGGTCGAGGGGACGAACGCACGAGGCCCCCGGCCGGCTGGCCGGGGGCCTCGTGCTCTCTCCGGGTCCGGCCCCCTACTTCGCCGGCGCCACCTGGATCTTGTTGGCCGCGGCGACCGAATCCCAATAGGACCAACCCCAGCCGGTGACCTTGCCCGTGGCTCCAATCAGGATGACGGGCGACATGGTCCGATCCTGGCCGGAGTCCGGCGGGGCCGAGCCGTGGGGGGGAAAGTAGAGGGCCTGGATGTACTGCCCCTGGTTCAGGTAGGCATCGGTTCGGGCGGGCTGCCCGCCCATGAGGGCGAGCACGCTGTCCTTGGAGATCCCGAGGGCGAGCTTCTCGAGGCGGGCGTCCGGGCGCTCGCACGCTCCGGCCGCCACCAGGGCACCCAACGCCAGCAACCGCACCCCGCGCCGCCATGTGATCCGCATCACGATCCGCTCCACCGCAAGAGGGCGCCTAATCTAACACCCGCGCCAAGCCCCCCCTATCACCCCGGAGCTCAAGGACCGGCCCGGGCGGGCCGATGCTCAAGGCTGGACCCTTTGCCCAAGAACAGGAGCCTATGGCCCACGACGTCGGTGTCATCGACGAGCAGGTGCTCGACCGCTACCGGATCCTCCAGGAGGAGGGCGAACCGGATCTCATCCTCGAGTTGATCGAGGTCTTCGAAGCCGACCTGCCGAAGCGGCTCGCCGGCTTGCGGGAGGCGGTCGGCGAGGGCGCGGCGGACCCGATTCGCAAGGCGGCCCACGCCCTCAAGGGCAGCGCGGCCACCATCGGGGCGGTAGCCCTGGCCGGCCTGGCCGCCGAGCTCGAGGGGGAGGCCCGGGAGGGCAGGACCGCGAAGGCCGGGGAATACCTCCCCACGCTCGACGCCCGGGGACACGAGGCGATCGAGGCCCTTCGGCGGTTCCGGGCTCGATCGGGGAGCTAGGGCCGCAAGTCGGGACACCAGTTGAGGTTCCACCTCGAAACAACCGCTCGCGCGAATCCGATAGCGTTGGTAATGTTGAGCAGTTATCCAATTCTCATCCGGCCCCAGCCGGGGCTGGTCGCGCGAACGTGGCGGAATGGCAGACGCGCAGGATTTAGGATCCTGTCCCTCGCGGGGTGCGGGTTCGACTCCCGCCGTTCGCACGCATTGATCTCGGGGTCCCGTCGTCTCGACGTGGAGGTACCCGTCCCATGGAAAACCTAGCCACCTCACTCGGCACTCTCGGCGCGACGGCCTTCCGTTGGTCGGCGGTCGCGTTCCTGCTCCTCAACGGCCTGGCGGCGATCGGGGTGTTCCTGACCCGGGATCGGCGCCTGGTGAACCGGTTGACGTCACCGTTGGTGGCGGCGAACCTGGTCTTGCTGGCCACCGGGGTGGGTCTTCCGGCCCTGACCTTGGCGGTCAAGCTGGTCGTAAGCGTCGTCAGCGCGACCTCGGGGCAGCCTACGCTTCCGATCGCGCCGCAGTAGCCCCCCTCCCGGGCAGGCCCCTCCTTCCTTCCATTCGGCCTACCCCATCAGTCTGGGGGGGTCTAGATTCCGCCCGCTTATGACTGAGATCACCATCACGGCTACCGCGGAAGACGCGGCGTCGAAATCATTGCACGTCACCGTCCCGGTCGACCGCGTCCAGGCGGCCGAGGCGCGGGCGCTCCGCGAGTATGGGCGTCGGGCCAAGCTGCCCGGGTTTCGGGCCGGCAAGGCACCCGACGCCGTGGTCCGAAAACGCTTCGGGCAGGCGATCCGCCAATACGTCATCGAGGAAGTGATCCGGGAGGGCTGGGAGCAGGCCCGGACGGCGGACGACCTCAAGCCGATCTCCGATCCGACGGTCCGGAACCTCAAGTTCGAGGACGGCCAGCCGGTCGAGTTCGACTTTCAGGTCGACGTCCGCCCGTCGATCGAGCTCAGCCGCCTGGGAGGCTTCACCGTCACCCGCGAGGTGGTGCCGGTCACGGACGAGATGGTGGCCGAGCAGATCGAGCAGCTTCGGGAGAGTCGGGCCGCCTGGATTCCGGTGGCCGACGCGGCGCCCGTGCCGGGCAACATGGTACGGGTGGAGGTAACCTCGATCGAGGACGGGGAGCTCAAGGATCCGCAGACCTACTCCGTGGTGGTGGGCCAGGGCCAGGCGGTGCCGGCCCTGGAAGAAAAGATCATGGAGCTCAAGCCCGGCGAGACGGCCGAGGCGGACATCAAATTGCCGGACGACCACCCCGATCCGACTCGGCGGGGCCAGCACCGGAAGGTCCGGGTCTCGCTGCTGGAGGTGAAGCGCCAGGAGCTGCCGCCCATCGACGACGGCTTCGCCAAGGAGGTCGGCGACTTCGACGACCTGGCGGCGCTCCGGGCGGGGGTTCGGAGCGACCTGGAGCGAAACGCGGCCCGCGAGGCGGAGGCCGGCGTCCGCGAGGCCGTGCTCAATCAGGTCATCGAGGCGAACGGGGTCGAAGCCCCGCCGTCGCTGGTCAACCGGGCCCTCCACGCCTACCTCCACGCCTACGAAGTGCCCCACGAGCGGGAGGAGCAGTTCTACACCGAGTTCCGGCCGGTGGCCGTGAACCACGTGAAGCGGGAGCTGGTGGTCGGGGCGGTGGCCGAGCGGGAGAAGCTGTTCGCCACGGAAGCCGACCTCGACGGCCGGATCGCGAAGCTCGCGGAAGGTCGGGGGGTGTCGCCCGCCGAGGTCTACGCTTCGTTCGAGAAGAATAAGCGGTTGCCCGAGCTCGAGCGCAGCATCACCGAGGAGAAGGTCTTCGAGTTCCTGCTCCAGCAGTCCACGGTCGAGGAGAAGAGCGCGTGAGCACCATGCTGTATCCCCCGTACATCATCGAGCGCTCGCCCCGGGGCGAGCGGACCTACGACATCTTCTCGCGGCTCCTGATGGACCGGATCGTGTTCCTCGGTGCCGGGATCAACGACGACGTCGCCAACATCATCATCGCCCAGCTCCTGTTCCTGGATGCCGACAATCCGGACAAGGACATCAACATGTACATCAACTCCCCGGGCGGGCACGTCCACTCGGGGTTGGCGATCTACGACACGATGCAGCACCTCCGGGCCCCGATCAACACGATCTGCATGGGCATGGCGGCCTCGATGGGCGCCTTCCTGCTCGCGTCCGGCACCAAGGGCAAGCGGGCCGCGCTGCCTCACGCCCGGATCATGATCCACCAGCCGTCGGGCGGGTCGCAGGGCACCGCCGCCGACATCGAGATCATGGCGCGGGAGATCCTCCACACGCGGGAGACCATGAACCGGCTTTTCGCGGCGCACACCGGCCAGACGCTGGAGGCCGTCGAGAAGGACGTGGATCGCGACCGGTACATGAGCGCCGACGAAGCCAAGACCTACGGGATCATCGACACGGTATTCGAGCCGACCCGCACCCCGGACGGGAAGAAGAAGGACTAGACGGGCGGACGGCTGGACGGCTGGGTGCGCTGCGGGCCTCGGGGGCGGGGCCCGCCGACCTTTTCGGGGGCCTGACCGGACGGGAATCGGCCGGATGGTCGACGCTCGCGTTTTTCGGGGGCCGGTCGGTACGGGGCGGGTCCGGCCGCCGAGCTCAACCGCCGTTCCCGGACGGGGACCTGGCGGCGGTTCCGGCCGGGAAAAGTCTCGGCGCACATGACCCAAGTCCTTTATTCACATTGGTTTCGCTGTTTCTGACCCAGATCGAAAGCGGGCGGTCAGGCTTGACGCGGGAACGGCCGCCGGGCGATTGTTGGTAGCATTCTTGCGACCAGGTTCAGCGGCGGGCGGTACCCGCCAGTATTTTCGAAATCCCGTGACGCGGTTGGCGACCGATCATGTCCAACGACAAGCACCTCCGCTGTTCCTTCTGCGGTAAGTCGAAGGATTCGGTCCGGAAGTTCATCTCCGGCCCGTCGGTCTACATCTGCAACGAGTGCATCTCGCTCTGCAACGAGATCCTGGCCGAGGACGAAGAGCGGGACGTGGTCGACAACATCACCCACGTTCCGACCCCCAGCGAGATCAAGGACGTGCTGGACCAGTACGTGATCGGCCAGGAGCGCGCCAAGCGGACCCTGGCCGTCGCCGTCTACAACCACTACAAACGAATCAACGCCGCCGCCGGCCGCGACAACTCGGTGGAACTGGACAAGTCGAACATCCTGCTGCTGGGCCCCACCGGCGTCGGCAAGACGTTGCTGGCCCAGACCTTGGCCCGGATCCTCGACGTCCCCTTCACCATCGCCGACGCCACCACGCTGACCGAGGCGGGCTACGTGGGCGAGGACGTGGAGAACATCCTCGTTCGGCTCCTGCAGGCCGGCGAGTTCAACGTCTCGGAGTGCGAGCGGGGCATCGTCTACATCGACGAGATCGACAAGATTGCCCGAAAGTCGGAGAATCCGAGCATCACCCGCGACGTGTCCGGCGAGGGGGTGCAGCAGGCGCTGCTCAAGATCCTCGAAGGGACGGTTGCCAGCGTGCCGCCCCAGGGGGGCCGGAAGCACCCGCAGCAGGAATACATCCAGATCAACACCAAGGACATCCTGTTCATCTGCGGCGGAGCCTTCGACGGGCTCGAGAAAGTGATCGAGAACCGGCTCGGCCACCAGCAGATCGGCTTCACCCGCGCGCCGGCCAGCGACGGCACCCCCCAGGCGGTGGTCGACAAGGCCAGCCCGTTCGCGCACGCCGAGCCCGACGACCTGCTCCGCTTCGGGCTGATCCCCGAGCTGGTGGGCCGTCTCCCGGTGATCGTGCCGCTGCAGTCGCTCGACGAGGAGGCCCTGGTCCGGATCCTGGTCGAGCCCAAGAACTCGCTCAGCAAGCAGTACGAAAAGCTGTTCGAGCTCGAATCGGTTGGGCTGACGTTCGACCAGGAGGCTCTCAGGGCCGTGGCCCGGAAGGCGCTCAAGCGAGGCACCGGCGCCCGGGGCCTCCGCGCCATCCTCGAGAACGTGATGACCGACATCATGTTCGAGCTCCCGACCCGGGACGACGTGCGCGAGGTGGTCATCACCCCCGAGTCGATCAACGAAGGGTCGCCCCCGCTGGTCATCACGGAGCGGCCGAGGGCGGTCAAGGAAGCATAGCCTCCTGCCACCGCTGTCCGGCCGCCCGATCGAGTTCGTCGGGAGCTTCCCCGATCCCCGCCATCCCCTGACCCCGGTCCTGCCCGAGTTCGTTTTTCTGGGGCGGTCGAACGTCGGCAAATCGACCCTCCTCAACGCCTTGGTGGGCCAGAAGATCGCCCGGACCAGTCGGACCCCGGGGAAGACACAGCTGCTCAACGTCTTTCGCCTGCCCAACCTCTATCTCGTCGACCTGCCGGGCTACGGATTCGCCCGGGTGTCGAAGGCGGACCGGATCCGATTTCGGCAGATGCTGGAGACCGTGATCCGCCAGCGGGAGCAGGTCCGCGCCGTGGTCTGGCTGATCGACATCAGGCACCCACCATCGAGCGACGACCTGGCGATGCGCGAGCTCCTGACCGAGAGCGGGTGCCCCGTTCTGGCCGTCCTCACCAAGGCCGACAAGCTGCCCCATGGGCAGCGGGTCCGGGCCCAGGCATCCCGGGCCGGGGAGCTCGAGCTCGAGCCCCACGAGCTGCTCCTGACCAGCAGCGACACGGGAATGGGGTTGGAGGAGTTGGGGCTGGAGATCGAGCGGCAGGCGGGCGAGGCGGAGCGCTAGAGCGGACCGGGAGGCGGGTCGCGGGCCGGCGCCGAGCGCCGCTAGATTCGGCAGGTCTTTGGCCTCGAGCTCGCTCCATGGTATTGCGTCCCCTGCGTCCCGTACCCCTTCCCGGCCGCGCCCAGGCCATCTACGACGACTGGCTTCAGATGATCGAGGGCCGGCTCGCCGAACCGGACGCCGACTGGTACGCCCTCTGTCGCGAAGTTCTGTTCGAGATCTGGCACCCGGGGCAAGGCCGGTACGGCGACGCCAAGCCGACGACGCCCACCGCCCAAGCCGCGCTCGCGGCGCTCGACCCCCACTGCATCACCCTGGAACCCGAGTACTACGCCGAGGTGGACGTCGCGAAGTTCGCCCGGGTCAAGCCGCTGCTCTGGCTCTGGTACTCGTTCGATCGCTCCCCCATGGGCGGCCAGCACGTGGACCTCGGCGTCCGGCTGCGCCGGCTCCTGGCACCCCGGATCTTCGCCCGCTGCGGGGCGAACTTCAAAGCGTTCCAGCAGGTGGAGTTCTCGTTCGGCTACAACATGGAGGTCGGCGACGACGTGGTGGTGCACCGCCACGTCCTGCTCGACGACCGGGGCGGGATCACGCTCGGCAACCGGGTGAGCATCTCCGACTACGCCAACCTCTATAGCCACACCCACAGCATCGTGGACCAGCTGGAGGTGACCGACGCGCGGACCATCCTGGAGGACGACGTCCGGATCACCTACCACGCCACCGTCCTGGCCGGTAACCGGATCGGCCGGAACGGGATGGTCGGCGCGCTCGCGCTGGCCACCAAAGACGTGAAGCCCTATCACGTGAACGTCGGGATTCCGGCCAAGTCCGTTCGGGTCAAGCCCAACGCACCTCCCGAGGTCTACGTGACCGAGCGGGTCTCCCGCCGGGTGGAGCGGGAAGACTTGTAGCTCCCCGCGCAGCCCGCCTCCCAGGCGTTCGCGACGGCCCGCGGTGACGGGTCCGTCCCACGAACGTCACGCAGCAGGCCATTCGTTACAACACGGTGACCGGATCTTGGCGGAACCGAGTGGGGCCAGCGCTTCCATTCGGTCTTCCCTGACCCCGGCCGACTCGGCCGAGGCGAGGCGGAGTCCATCCGGTCCAAGAGGAAGAGCGTGCGAACTACACATCGATCGCTGGGGTCGGTCCTGCTGCTGGCCGTGCTGCTCGTGTCTCCCGCCCTGGCCCAGTCGACGACGGGCCGCATCGTGGGGCGGATCGTCGACGGCGAGACCGGCCAGCCGGTGACGGGCGCACAGATCTCCGTCGTGGGCACGGAGCTCAAGACCTCCTCGGGCGTGGGCGGGCGTTACGCCCTGGCCGAGGTGCCGTCCGGCGCGCAGTCCATCCAGGTGCGTTTCATCGGATACACAGCCAAGACCGTGTCGGGTGTTACGGTCCCGGCGGGCGGAACGGTCTCCCAGGACGTCTCCCTGACCCACTCGGTCATCTCCATCGCCGAGCTGACGGTTTCGGCGGAGCTGGAAAAGGGCTCGGTGGCCCAGGCGCTCGACGAGCAGCGGACCGCCGATCGGCGTGATCAGCGCGCACCACGGCGGAGCAGATCGCCAAGAGCCCGGACTAGGACGCGGCCCAGGCGGTGAAGCGGGTCAGCGGCGTCACGGTGCAGGACGGGAAGTACGTGTTCGTCCGGGGTCTGGGCGAGCGCTACACCACGACGTCGCTCAATGGCGCCCGGGTGCCGAGCCCGGAGCCGGAAAAGAAGGTGGTGCCGCTCGACCTCTTCCCGTCCAGCCTGCTCGACGCCATCACCACCTCCAAGACCTTCACACCCGACCAGCCGGGGGACTTCAGCGGCGCCGAGGTGAACCTGCGCACCCGCTCCTTCCCGGCCGAGCCGGCGTATCCAGCTCTCGCTCTCCAGCGGCTTCAACAGCAGGCCACCGGGCAGACCTCCTGACCGCCGCCGCCACCGGGCGGCGAGTGGCTGGCCCTGGCCGCCTCGGAGCGGGCGCTGCCCGACGGCGCTCACCAGGACACCGACTTCACCACCCTGACCCAGCACCGACGTCAACGGCCTGATCCGGGCGCATGCCCAGCGACTGGAGCGTACGGGAGGCCAGCAGCGCCCTGCCGAACCTGTCGGGCGGCGCTTTCCGTGGGCGGCGAGAGACCCGATCTTCGGGCATCGCATCGGGCTACGTCGGGCTCCCTCTCCTACGCGCGCAGCCAGGACGTCCACGACGGCGAGCATCCGCGTGCGCGCGCCGTGCCGGGCGACTCGCCGGGGACGCCCAAACCCTACAACCCGTTCATCGGCAGCCACGGGCCAGAGCAGTGTGCTCTGGGGCGGCCTGCTCAACCTGAGCACCTGACCTGGGGCGGAGCACCAAGTTCGAGCTGAACAACACCTACGACCGCACCGCGGACAACGCGGCGCACCTGGACTGGGGCACGCTGGAGGAGTTCCAGCAGGTCGACAGTGTCCGGCGGACGTCGCTCCACTACGTGGAGCGGACGGTCCGCTCCAACCAGCTCAGCGGCCGAGCACCTGCTCGAACGACCGGAACCGCATCAGCTGGTCGTTCACCTCCTCGGCGGTTACCCGCGTCGAGCCGGACCGGTCGGACCTGGCCTACGGCTACGAGTACGCGCCCACCGGCGAGCGCCTGCCGCTGGCCTGGCTCGGGTTCATTCCCGAGGCGGCCAAGCGCACCCCGTCGAACTGCCGGAGGACGCGATCAACGGCGCGGCCGGACTACACGCTGACGCTGGGCCGGCCGGACCGGCCGACCACGTCAAGGTCGGCGGCGCCTATCGGCAGCACCGAGCGGGACTCGCGCACGGCGTCCTACAACCTGCGGGCCCTGGGGCTGGAGTCCGCAGCCCGCGCGGCCGCGACGCCGGACGAGCTCTTCTACGGCGCCTTCACCGAGGGCAACGCGCCGAAGATCACGATGGAGCCCAACACCGCGGCGGCACCTACCGCGCCACCGACAAGGTCGTGGCCGGCTACGCCATGGCGGAGCTGCCCGTTCGGCGCCAAGGTCCGCGCTGATCGGCGGGGCCCGGGTGGAGCGCTGGAACGCTGGCGATGCAGTGGAGCCCAGCCAGCCAGCGGCGCTCATGGACATCCGCCGGAACAACACCGATGTGCTCTACGTCGCTGGCCCTGAACGCGAACGCTGACCGGAGAACCAGACGCTCCGGCTTCTCGCCATCGCAGACCCTGGCCCGGCCGGAGTACCGCGAGCTGGCGCCGATCAGCTACCGGGACATGCTGGGCGAGCGCGAGGTCTTCGGCGATTCGAGCCTGGTGCGCACGCTGGTGCAGAACTACGACGCGCGCTGGGAGTGGTATCCCAGCTTCGGCGAGGTGGTGAGCGTGGGCTCTTCGCCAAGCACTTCGACAAGCCCATCGAGCAGATCGACGTGGCCACCTCGGGCGTCTCCCAGCTGAGCTTCATCAACGCCGCAGTCGGCGTTCAACTACGGCGTGGAGCTGGAGCTTCGGAAGGGACTGGGCTTCCTGGGCACGGCGATGGAGCCGTTCGGCTTCTTCACCAACGTCACCCTGATGAAGAGCCGGATCAACACCAGCAACAGCGACGCTCTCCGCGCTTGACCAACGACAAGCGGCCCATGGTGGGCCAGGCGCCCTACGTGGTGAACGCCGGGCTCTCCTACACGAGCCGAGCCAGTACCACCAGCGCCACCCTGCTCTACAACGTGGTCGGTCAAGCGGATCACCTCGGCGGCCGTGACCCCGATCACGGTGGACACCTACGAGCAGGCCCCGCCACGGGGCTCGACTTCTCGGTCCGCTTCCCGGTCTTCGGCGGGCTCGGCGCCAAGGTCGGACGCCGGTCAACCTGCTCGACTCCGCCTACGAGGAGCGGCAGGGCGACGTGGTCCGCTACCGCTACACCACCGGCCGCTCGTTCAGCGTCGGGTTGAGCTGGAACCTGCACTGAGCCGGGCTCGGCTCCCGACCCACGAGGCCCCCGGCGCGACGCCGGGGGCCTCGTGCCTTCGTGAGGCGCCTTCCGTGGGGGTGCGACCGGTTTGTTACCCTGCGGTTGCCGGGCGTTCACACTGTCAGGCGTTCTTCCCAGCATCTGAACGGCTCGTCACACCGCCCGATACGGACCTTTCGCATCATCACATGGAGAACGCTCCCCGTGCGCATGGACTCAGGTAGATTCTTCCGACTTGCCGGCGCCCTGCTTTTGGGTGCCGGATTCGCGGCGTGCAGCAGCAACGACGTGGTGAATCCGCCCCCGCCGCCGCCCACTGTCGACGCGCCGACCGGCGTGGCCGCGGCGGCCACCTCGACGACGTCGATTCGGGTCACGTGGAACCAGGTGTCCGGGGCCGACAGCTACGAGCTCGACCGGTCGGCGGCGGGCGGGGGCTTCGCGACCATCCAGACGGGCCTCACGAGCACGTTTTTCGAGGACACCGGCCTGGCCCCGGCGACCGCCTACACCTATGAGGTCCGGGCCGTCTCGGGCGGCGTCAAGTCGTCCAACAGCACCGCGGCGCCGGCCACGACGTTGGCCGAGGGGCCGAAGGTCGCGACGGTCACCGGCCTTCCGCTGAGCCGGACCTTCTACGCCGACACCGTGTACACGCTGAGCGGCTACGTCAAGGTGAGCAACGGCGCCACGCTCACCATCCAGGCCGGCACCAGGATCATCGGCGACACGCTGGTCCCGGGGAGCTCGCTCTGGATCCTCCGCGGCTCGCAGATCATCGCCGACGGCACCGCCAGCGACCCGATCGTGTTCACCTCGGCCCGGTCGCCCGGCAACCGGAAGCCCGGTGACTGGGGCGGGGTCATCATCGTGGGGAACGGGATCATCAACCGGACCGCCAACCCGATCTTCACGGAAGGCCCGGTCGGCGCCGCCGAGAACTACGCCGGGGGCACTGACTTCAACGACAGCTCGGGGCACCTCAAGTACGTCCGGGTCGAGTTCGCGGGCTACGACGTCTCGAACGGCGGCGGCCAGGAGCTCAACTCGATCTCGAGCTACGCGGTGGGCCGGGGCACGACCTACGAGTACGTCCAGTCGGTGGCCGGCCTCGACGACAGCTTCGAGTTCTTCGGCGGGAGCGTGGACATCCGGCACATGGTCTCGTGGGAGTCGGGCGACGACCATTACGACTGGACCGAAGGCTTCCGCGGGCGGGGCCAGTTCCTGATCGGCCTCCAGACCTCGGTGATTCAGCCGGTTCCCGGGACGGGCACCACGTCGAGCGACCCGCGCGGCTTCGAGGGCGACGGCTGCGAGATCGACAAGGCCGGCTGCACCTTCGCGAACCCGCCGTTCTCGAAGCCGGTCTGGGCCAACTTCACGGTCATCGGGCCGGGCACGGGCGTGTTCTCGGCGACCGACGGCAACGGTGCGGTCATCCGTCGCGGCTCAGCGGCCGACATGGTCAACGGTATCATCGCGCGGTGGCCCGGCGTCGGGATCAGCATCCGGGACGCCGAGAGCAACGCCCTCGTCGGCAACGACTCGACCTGGATCCGGAACCTGTACCTGGTCGACAACGGCAGCAACTTTGAGCCGGCCAACGTCAACTTCGGCCACGTCATCTCCGACAACGCCGTGGCCTGGAACGTCACCGAAGGGACCCTGGGCAACGTGTTCGCCGGGGCCCTGCCGACCTCCACGACCACCGTCGACGAGTCCAACCTCAACATCTGGCTCTCGGCCGGGTCGGCGGCCTCCACAGCCGGTCTCTCGGACTTCACCGGCACCCCGCTCGCGCCGCGGGTGACCAACTACTTCGGCGCCGACATGCCCGCCACGACCTACATCGGCGCGCTCGATCCGACCGCCGCCACGCCCTGGTACGCTGGCTGGACAAGGTGGTATCGGAATTAGATCGAAGATCGGACCGGGGCGCCGCCCCGGTCCGACTCAATCCACCATCGACCGGTTCGAGCGCCCGTCGCCGGACCGGTCGCTCCCTTTCAGCCGATGATGCGACCCTCATTCTGGATGCTCTGCCTGCTGGGAACCGCTGGGTGCGGAACCGGCAAGCCCCGACCCGCCCCCGCTGACAGCGCACCCGCCGTGGTCCCGACGGCGGTCGCGCCGCCCGCGCACGTGGTGGACAGCGTGTTTCCGATGAACGTGATGCTGGACCGGTTCCGAAAGAGCCTGCCCCAGACCACCGGGCTTCGCGGCCTGGCAACCAGCAGAGACGACCTGGTGGAACGGCTGATCGCGGCGCTGGCGGCCAGCGACACGGCGGCCTTCGAGGCGATGACCGTCGACCGGGCCGAGTTCGCCTGGCTCTACTATCCCACCACCGCCACGGCCAAGCCCCCCTACGAGCTCCCGCCGGCCCTGGCCTGGTTTCAGCTGGAGGAGAAGAGCCGGAAGGGAATCTTCCGGGCCCTGCGGGAGCTCGGAGGACACCGTCTGACGCTGATCGGCTACCAGTGTGACCCCAAGCCCACGATCGAGGGCGACAATCGCATCTGGAGCGGCTGCAAGGTGACGCTATCACGGGACGGGGAGAAAGCCACGCCGCTCAAGCTCTTCGGCGCCATCATCGAGCGGGGCGGACGGTTCGAGTTCCTGAGCTTCGACAACGACTTCTGATTGCGCCCGGATCTCACGGCCCCGTCGTCAGGGCGGTGGGATCCGGAGTACGTCCTCGAGCTCGCCCGCATCCCCCCGCTCGAACAACACCGCCAGGTCGGTCACCGCCCTCCGCTCGCGGGGCCAGGCGTAGCGGCGGGCCGCCTCGGCCACGGGAAGCCAGCGGTGGTCGTCGTGCTCGTCGGAGACCCGGACCAGGGCCTCGGCTCCGACCAGCGCGGCGAAGACCGGGATCAGGGCCACCTGATCGAGCCGGTGCACGTAGAACGACTCGATCCGGCTGGCGTTGTAGAATCGCTCGGGCTCCAGGCCGGTCTCTTCGCGGAGCTCGCGCCGGGCGGCCTCGACCGGCGTTTCGCCGGCCTCGATGTGACCGTGAACGGTCTCCCACGACCCCGGGCACCGGACCCCGGCGCTCCGCCGGAGGAGCAGCGCCTCGAGACCGACCGCCGCGCCCCGGAGCACGTAGACGTCGACGTAGGCGACGACGGGAACGGTCACGCGGACGAGCGGGTGGCGGTCACGCGCGGTGACGGGCCAGCATGCTCTGGAGCCGGGCCCCGAGGGCCCGGGCCCGGAAGGGTTTGGTGAGGAAATCGTCGGCGCCGAGCTCGAGGACCCGGACCTCGTTGTCCTCGTCGGCTTTGGCGGTGAGCACGATGATCGGGAGGTTCCGGGTGGCGTCGCGCGACCGGAGCTGCCCCAGCACGGTATATCCGTCGACGTTCGGCAGGTTCAGGTCGAGGATCATCAAGTCGGGCGCGCTCCGGTCCACCTCGGCGAGCGCTTCGGCGCCGTCCCGCGCCTCGACCACGGTGTACCCCTCGTGCTCGAGCAGGTCGCGCATGACCCGGCGGAGCTGGTCCTCGTCGTCGACCAGCAGCACCACGGCGCCCTTCCGGGTCAGCTCGAAGCGGGCCGGCGGCAGCTGGTGCTCTTCCAGCAGCTCGAACGCGGGCGAGAGGTCGTCCACTTCGACCCGAGTCGCCTCGACCGCCAAGGTGGGGTGCGGGCGCGACGGTCGCGGCCGGGGCTCGGGCCGGCTGTCCCGGCGCGGGCGGGGCGCCTCGACCGGCGGCGGGTCGAGATCCAGACGGGGCGGGTCCGTCACCCGGAGCAGCTCTTCGACCGAGGTCTCGCCGCTCAGGACGTGACGAATCGCCGACTCGAACAGCGACTTCATCCCGTTGGCCCGGGCCACTTTCGCGATCACGTCGGCGTTCGCCCCCGACGAAACCAGCCGCTCCAGCGTCTGGTTCATCGCGAGCACTTCCAGAATGCCGAAACGACCGCGGTACCCGGTCTGGGCGCACTCCGAGCATCCCACCGCCCGGTAGAGCGTCGCCCCCTCCGCCAGGTAGGCCGCCAGCTTGGCGGGAAGGGGTTCGGTCGACTCCACCCGGCAGGTGGGACAGAGCCGCCGCATCAGCCGCTGGGCCACTACCCCGCGGAGCGCCGAGCCGATCTTGTACGCCTCCATCCCCATGTCGAGGAGCCGGGTCACGGAGTTGGGCGCGTCGTTGGTGTGCAGGGTGGACAGCACGAGGTGGCCGGTGAGCGACGCCTGGACCGCAATCTGGGCCGTCTCCCGATCCCGGATCTCACCCACCAGCACCACGTCGGGATCCTGCCGGAGGATCGACCGAAGCGCCGACGAGAAGGTGAGCCCCGCCTTCTCGTTGACCTGCACCTGGACGATGTTCTGCCCCAGGCGATACTCGACCGGATCCTCCACCGTCACGATGTTGACGCCCTCGCCCTGAACCTGGCGGAGCGCCGCATAGAGCGTCGTGGTCTTGCCCGACCCGGTGGGGCCCGTGACGAGGAGGATCCCTTCCTTCTGGTCGAGCAGCCGCTCGATGGCGTACCGCTCCTCGTCCGAATACCCAAGCGCCTTGAGCGACAGCAGGGTGGCCCGGGCGTTGAGGATCCGAATCACCACCTTCTCGCCCAGCGAGGCCGGCAGGGTCGACACCCGGAGGTCAACCGGGTTGCCGTTCACCGCCACCCGGCAGCGGCCATCCTGGGGCCGGAGCCGGTCCGCGATGTCCATGCCCGACATGATCTTGATCCGGGAGATCAGCGGGACACCCGCCGATCGGGGGATCCGCATGACCTGGCGAAGCACCCCGTCGATCCGGTAGCGGACCACCACGCCACCTTCCACCGGCTCGACGTGAATGTCGCTGGCCCGGCTGGTGATCCCGTCGGCGAGCAGGGTGTCCACCAGCTTGATGATGGGACGGGCCGCGGCCTCCTCGGCGCTGACCGCGAGATCGTCCGCCTCGTCGCCCAGCTGGGTGACCTCGGCCTCTTCGGTCATCCCCCCGAGCAGCTGCTCCACCAGGTCGTCGGGACGGTAGAGCTCGTCGAGCTTCTCCCGGATCCGCTGGGGCGAGCAGAGCTCGAGCCGCACCTCTCGACCGGTCGCGAACGCCAGCATCTTCTCCGCGTCCATGTCGAACGGATTGGCGGTTGCGACCCGAAGCCGGCTGTCGGTCAAATGGAGAGGCACCACGTGGAACCGGCGGGCCAGCTGCTCCGGCACCTCGTCACGGACCCGGGGGTCGACCGCCCCCAGATCGGCGATCGGCATCCGGAACCGGCTGGCGACGGTCTTGAGGATCTCGTCCTCGGGCAGAAGGCGCCGGTCGAGGACGGCCTGCCAAAGCGACACACCGGACCCCGCCACCGTCTTGCGAAGCTCGGCGACGACATTCTCAGGGATCAGGGTTCCCAGGGCCGGGACCAGCCACTCATCCGAAAACAACAAGTTTCGTAATTCCCCCTAAGTCAGCTTCCCAATAATACTTCCGCGCGACGACCGGCTACAGGATCGGCCACCACGGCCGAGTCACGTCGATGGCGAACCCAAGCCCCGAATTGGTACGCACCGACCGGGCCACTTCCAGCCGGACCAGCCGGTCGAACAGCTCCAGGGCCCCACCGACCACCACTTCAGGCCCCCGGGACGGCTGCCAGGGGGCTTCCACCGCGCCTCCAGCCCACCCGACTCGAACCACCGGTCCGAGCCAGACCTGAGGCGCCGTCCGGCCCAGCCAGCCCAGCGGGAGGCTCGGCGCCGGGAGCGGCCCGAGCCACTCGGCGCCGAGCCAGGCCGCCTGCCGTCCACCCCAGGCGCGATACGGGGTGCCGAGGAGCGTGCCGCGGCCGCCGAGGGGGAACGATCGCCGGGCCGGCAAAGCGGCGGTCCCCAAACCGAGCCAGCCCCGGAGCCCCAAAATGCCGGGCCCCAGCGGGCGTTCGTCGGCCGCCTCCAGCAGGGCCCGGGCATAGCCGTTCTCCCGGCCCACCCCGGCTTCGAGGGCGACCCGGCCCGACCACCCCCGTCGGCCGCGGTGGTCTTCCACCCGGCCGAGCTGGCCGCGGGCCACCCAATAGGCCTCGCTCCCGAGCGGCGGATTGGGCCGGTAGGCGCCGCGGGCCGGACTCGCCGCATTCCGCACCGACCAGGCCCATTCCCGACCCAGCTCGAGCGACACTCCCGCCGCCCCCACCAAGTCGCCGCGCCAGGCCAGGCCAACGCCCTCGGCCAGGACGTAGTCGCCGTAGTCATGGCCGGTCTCCTGAGCGGACAGCGAGCCGAAGACACCGCTGGCGACCGGGACGTCGCTCACGTCGACGACCCCTCGCCGACCGGTCACCGCGAGGGTTCCCCCCCCGGTGCGCCAGCCAAGCGCGAGCGAGCCCGTCACCCGTCCGTCAGCGGTCCCGACCGCCAATCGACCGTCGAGCGCGGGAAGATGGCCACGCGGCTGCCACCGGAATCCACCGCCCAGCACCAGCCCTTCTATCCGATTGACGCGCAAAATCTCGCTCAACCGGTCCACTCCGGGGCGAAAATCGGGTAAGCCGTCCAACAGGCGTCCGCCGACCAGACGGGCGGCGTCGCGCCGGACCTGCTCGACGTCCCGCCGGTCCGCCGGCCGGAGCCCGGAGTCGATCGCGGTGGCGAGCGGAGCGGCCCAGAGGTCGGGCCCGCCGGGACGCCGGAGCCCTCCGATGGCGGGGCCCCGGCGCGCCTCGGCGGGCATGGCGGCATCGAGCTCGAAGTCGCCGATCACCCACTCGCCCCGGATCACGCCCCGGAGCGGAAACGCCGCCACCGCCGACCGGCGCCGCACCTCGATTTCCTGGCGATACGGGAGCCAGGCCCGGTCGTCCACGAGGGTGCGCTCGAGCCGGATGGTGATGTCTTCGAGATCCGGATCGCGGTATGCGGCCGGCGTGAAGGTGAACCGCGAGCGGACCAGGATCGCCCGGGCCAGATCGAGGTACATCGTGCCGACCACGAGCGGCTGGTCGAGCCGCCGGGGGCGCACGTCGACCGCGACCACCTCCAGCACTCCGGTCGAGGTGCGGACCGTGGTGGTGTCGCGAACGGCGTAGGTGTAGTGCGCGGGGCCCGCGGGCGCGAGCGGATGGATGGCGTCCGCGACCTCGTCGCCCTCGCCGACCCGGATCACGGGGCCGAAGTCGTCGGTGACGATGGCCAGGTGGTCGCGGTGATAGCCCATCCCGGTGGGGAGGAAGGTGGTGTCGCGCCAGGCGCGGATCACCTGGCGACTCCGGCCCCGGCCTTCCCAGTAGACGTCGACATCGAGCTCGTCGGCCTTGACCAGCCGGGTGGTCATGCTGGGACCAGTCCCGTATTCGGCCAGAAAGGTCACCACCCCGCGGGCTCGGGCCCGCCAGGCCCGCAAGGAGGAGTCCGTCTCGACCTGGCGCCGGGCGATCGCGAGGGTGACGATGGCCGGCGGCGCGGAGTCGGTGGCCAGCGACCGCGCCGGCAGGGCGGGCGGCTGCTGGGCCGCCAAGGCGGCCGGCTGGAGGCCCGCCAGGGCGGCGGGCACCACCAGCGGAGCAAGGGCAAGCCAGCGCGAACGCATCGTCCGGAAACTACACCGGCCGACCGCGCGCCCGGCCGGCCGGCCGCGCCATTGCGCTCCGCCGCCGGAACGGTCGAAACTTGGACGTCCGCCATGCCGGCTCCGGGAGCCGGCCCACCTTCGCCCGACGAGACGGAGCCGATGTCAGAGCGCGCGCCCGTGCTGGCTGCCCTGCTGTTCGCCGCGACGCTCGCGGGGTGCGGTGGTGGCGGTGGGGCCGCCGCGGCCGGCGCGGGGACCCCGGGCACCCGGCTGCCGCCGCCGACCGACCTCGCGGGGGTGTTCATCCTGGAGTCGAGCGGAGTCCTGCCCGAGGACACGGTGGTGGCGGTGCCCGCCGGGGAAGGCCGGACGATCATCATGCGGCGCGGCGCGCCCGACAACAGCCTCTTCGCCAAGGTGACCATCCCGGCCGCCAGCCTGACCCCACCGCCCGGACGCGATTCGACCCACGTGGCGGTCCGCCCCCGCCCCGGAGTCTACGGCGTCACGCTCGAGACCGACGGGCAGCTGGCCGCCGGCGCGACGGTAACCTTCAGCTACGGCTTCCATTTCGCGGCCTCCGAAGGCGCCCGCAAGCGCTACGGCAGCGACCTGGCCTTCGAGCAGGTGCTCCTGATCGGGCGGGTCGACCCCGACGGCCGGGTGGTCTTCCTTCCCAGCCAGCGCCCCGGCTCGGACCTCCTCGAGGCCGCCGTGCCGGGCCCCGGCGCGTACGTCGTGGCGGCCCCCCGCTAGGTCCGGCCCGATGTCCTGGCGACTCCACGGTCTCGGCCATGAGCACGAGCTGATCCTCCCCGACGATCGGGCGGTGGTGGTCGGACGCTCGGCCGCCAGCGACCTGAGCGTCCCCGACGTCACCGTCTCCCGCCGGCACGCCGAGCTCCGGGTTACCCCGGCCGGGGTCCGGGTCCGCGACCTGGAGAGCTCCAACGGGACCGCGATCAACGGCGCCCGGATCGTGGAGGGCCTCCTGACTCCGACCGACACGGTGACCTTCGGGAAGGTGAGCTACCGGGTCGAGGGCGGCACCCCCGCGCCTTTGGACCCGGGCACCGCGGAGACCGTGGTCCGGGCCGTGTCCGTGGGTCGCGGCTTCGCGCCGGTCGGGACGGCGACCGCGCCGCCGGGACCGCACGCCGAGCGGTTGGCTCGGCTCCTCGATCTGGCCAAGCGCCTCTCGGGCGAGTTCGAGCTCGACTCGCTGATCGCCGCCGTGGTGGAGGGCACCTTCGACCTCCTGCCCGTCGACCGGGTGTCCCTCCTCCTGCTCGACGCCCGCTCCGGCGAGCTGGTCCCGGCGCTCTCCCGGAGCCGGGTCAGCGATCCGGCCGGGATGCGGGTGCCCCGCTCGATCGCCCAGCGCACGGTGGACGACCGGGCCCCGATCATCACCGACAACGCGGCCGCGGACGAGCGGCTCCGAAGCGGCTCGGTGATGCTCCAGAGCGTCCGGAGCGCGATCGCGACCCCTCTCCTTGGGTCCGAAGACCAGGTCCTCGGCGTGCTCTACGCCGACTCGCTGACCGCCACCCGGGGCTTCACCGAGGAGGAGGCGACCCTGCTCTTCGCCTTCGGCGGGATCGCGGCCGTGGCGATCGGCAAGATCCGCTACGCCGAGGCGATGCATCGCGAGGCCCAGGTGAGGGCGAACTTCGAGCGGTTCTTCGCCCCCAACGTGGCCGAGCGGATCGCCCGCCAGACCGACGCGGTGGCCCTGGGCGGTGAGCGGCGGGTGGCCACAGTGCTCTTCGCCGACATCCGGGGCTTCACGCCCCTGGCCGAGCGGCTCCGCCCCGAAGAGGTCGCCGCGCTCCTGACCGACTACTTCACCGAGATGGTGGATCTGGTCTTCGACCACGGCGGCACGCTCGACAAGTTCATCGGCGACGCCCTGATGGCGGTCTGGGGCGCGCCCCTGACCGAGCCCGACGACGCCGACCGCGCCCTGGCGGCCGCGCAGCAGATGCAGGCGCGGGTCGGGGAGCTCAACCGGCGCTGGACCGGGACCCGGCCCCCGATCGCGATTGGGATCGGGCTCGCCACCGGCGACGTCTTCGCCGGCTACCTCGGGAGCGAGCGCCGGCTCGAGTACAGCGTGTTAGGCGACACCGTCAACGTCGCCTCCCGGCTCTGCGGACGGGCCGACCCGGGCGAGATTCTGGTGTCGGAGACCCTGGCGGCGGCGCTGACCGCCCCACCCCCGCTGGCCCGGGTCGGCGACCTGGAGCTCCGGGGCCGGGCCGGGAGAGTCGGCGTCTTCCGGGTCGCTTGAGCGGAGCGGTGTCCGACTGGTGGCTCACCACACCCCGGCTCGGCTTCGGCCGCTGGCGGAGAACCGACCTCGACCTGGCGCTGGCGCTCTGGGGCGACCCCGAGGTCGCCCGGCTGATCGGCGGCCCATGGTCGGCGGCCGAGGTCGCGGCGCGGCTCGCCGCCGAGATCGCGATGGCGACGTCTCACGGGGTGCAGTACTGGCCCGTCTTCCTCCGACCCACCGGCGACCTCGTCGGGGCGGCCGGACTCCGCCCGCGGGGGCCACGATCGCCCACGCCTTCGAGACCCTCGGGGCCCGGTTCCTCTTCGCCGGCCATCACCCCGACAACGCTCCGTCGAAGCGGCGGCTCGAACGGCTGGGATTCCGCCCCACCCACGACGAGCTCTATCCGCCGACCGGACTCCGGCACCCCTGCTACCGACTCGACGCTCCCAACTCGACCGATCGGTCCCCGCCCTAGCCCGCGCCTCTGGCCCGCGGCGCGCCGGCGCCCTACCTTCGACCTTGCTCCCCATTCCGGGGAGCTCCCGTCGAAGCGGCTGATCGGGTTGGCGCTCCTGGCGGTCGCCCTCGGCTTCGGGTTCCGGCCGGCGGCACGGCCCCCGGCTTGGCCGAGGCCCGGTCCCGACCGGTTCACGTCGGGAATCGCGGAAGCCTGGGCGTCTCCACCTCCTTCTGACCCGTCGAGCCCGGCGGGCGTGATGGTCCTCTCATGATCCGAACTCTCCGCCGGCTCCTCCCGGTTCAGACGCTGCTCGTCCTCGTCTTCGCCGCGCCGGCGTCGGCCCAGATCACGCCCGAGATCACCCTCGACCGCCGCTCGCTCCGCGACCTCGAGCTGGCGCCGGACCGCCGGGCGGCCGCGTTCGTGGTCCAGGAGCCGGTCTCCGGTACCGATCAGCCCCAGCACGTGTTCCTCTTCCAGCTGGGCGCCGACAGCGCGAGGCAGCTCACCAGCTCGAGCCGGAGCGAGTGGTCGCCCCGGTTCGCGCCCGATGGGCGCTCCCTGGCGTTCCTTTCGGACCGGGTGGACCGGCCCCAGATCTGGCTGCTGCCGCTCGACGGCGGCGAAGCCCGACCGCTGACCAAGGGCAAGTCGGCGGTGCGGCAGTTCGCCTGGGCGCCGGATGGGCGGCGGATCGCCTTCGTGGCGGCCCCGCCGCCGACCGACGAAGAGGAGCAGCGCCGAAAGGACAAGGACGACGCCCGGGTGGTGGACCGGGACGACCGGCCCGCGAGCCTCTGGCTGCTCGACCTGCCCTCGGGCGAGGTCCACCGGATGACGGCGGCCCCCTGGACCGTCCGCGACCTGGTCTGGCTCCCGAGCGGCGACCGGCTGGCCCTGATCGCCACCGACCATCCCGAGAGCGACCGCTGGACCGAGGCGCTCTACACGATCGGGGTTCGGGATTCGATCCCCCGGCTGGTGGCGGCGCCAACCGGGCCGATCGGCGGACTCGAGGTCTCGCCCGACGGCGCCCTGCTCTCCTACCAGGGAGCGAGGGTGGACGGTCCGGTCCCGCACGACCTCTACCTGCTGCCGCTCGCCGGCGGACCGGCCCGGAACCTCACCGCGGGGACGATCGACCGGCCGGTCCAGGACTATCGCTGGGAGCAGGACGGGACGCTCGACCTGCTCTACCCCGACGGGTTCGAGGTTCGGCGAGCCCGGCTGACGACCGGCGGCCGCTCGACGGCGCTCCCGACCCCGTCGCCCCATCCCTCGGACGCGGTGACGCTCGCCGACGGGTCGCTCCTCTTCGTGGGACAGACCGCGACCCGGGCGCCGGAGCTCTGGCGCCAGAGCGGACCGGGCGCGGCCCGGCGGATCACCATGCTCAACGCCCGCTGGGATTCGCTCCCGGTGATCGCGCCCGAGATCGTGCGCTACCGAAGCGTCGACGGCCAGGCGATCGAGGGCGCCCTCCTCCTGCCGGCCGACCGGGCGCCGAACGCCCGACTCCCGCTGGTGGTGCTGGTCCACGGGGGGCCGACCGGGGCGTGGGGCGATCGCTTCGAGGGCTGGGGGCAGCTGCTCGCCGCCAAGGGCTACGCCGTGTTCTACCCGAACCCTCGGGGGTCGACGGGTTATGGGTTTGCCTTCCTGGCGGCCAATCGGGCCGACTGGGGCGGCCGCGACTTCCAGGACATCATGGCCGGCGTGGACGAGCTGGTTCGCCGGGGTGTCGCCGACCCCAGCCGGCTGGGGATCGGGGGCTGGTCCTACGGCGGCTACATGGCCTCCTGGGCCATCACCCAGACCGACCGCTTCAAGGCGGCGGTGACCGGCGCCGGGATGAGCGACCTCGCGACCGAGTTCGGCACCGAGGCCGGCCCGGCGTACGACGAGTGGTTCTACGGCACCCCGTACGAGCGACCCGACGGGTTCCGGAAGAGCTCCCCGCTGACCTACATCACCCGGGCCCACACCCCGACGCTGATCCTCCAGGGCGAGGACGATACCACCGACCCGCTGGCCCAGAGCCAGATGCTCTACCGGGCGCTCAAGCGCTACGACGTGCCGGCCGAGCTGGTGGTCTATCCCCGGGAAGGCCACGGACTCCGCGAAGAGAAGCACCTCCTGGACCGGACCCGGCGGTTCGTCGCCTGGTTCGACCGTTGGCTCCACTGAGTCGCCGCCGTCCCCGACAATGGCGAGCTCCACCGGCTCGGTCGGCCAGCTGATCGGCGTGGGGCTGACGCTCCTCGCATCGTCGGTCGGCATGATCGCGGCGGCGGGCCAGCTCGGCGGCTGGAAGGAGCGGCTCCGTCAGCGGCGGGGCCTGGTCGGGATCGGTCTGGTCGCCACGGGCGCCGTGAGCTTGCTGGGCCTGCTCGGCTCCGCGTTTGGATCCGGGATCGCCGGCTTCACCACGACCCGGGCCGTGCTCGCCGGCGTGGGCCTGGGCACCTTCGTCGCCGGTGGTCTGACGTTGATCAGCCCCGTCGGCGGCACGTCGTACCGCTTCGCCGCCTTCCGCCGTCGGCTGGAGCGCCTCCGCGGTACGCCGGCCGGCCCCGGCGACCGGGCTCGCCGCGAGTCCGATCTCCTCGCGCTCAGGAGTGAGGTGGCGACTGCTCCCGGCGACCACCACGAACAGGCCGAGTTGCTCGAGCAGATCGAGATCGTGATTCGCGTCGCCCGCGAGCCCGTCGTCCGGCCGGCCTTCCTGCGGCAGGCGGTGGATCGGGAGCCCTGACTATCTTTCCACGACCTTCGTCGACTCCGCCCCCAGCCACGCCTCACCGACCGGATCGATGCATACCACGACCGTCGAACGTCTCGTCAATCTGCTGGACCCCTCTGCGAACACGCTCTTCAACATGTCGGTGGACGAAGCGACCGCCCGGGTCGGCTCCGGCGACCCGACCCAGGTCCGCGAGATCGACGGCGTCTTCGCCCTGGTCCACAAGCAGGGGATCACAGTCCGGATGGCCCGCTCGATCGGGCGCCCGATGCGTTTCTTCCTCGCCAAGCGGGCGGAGGGGCCGTGTCTCGTGATCGCCGAGCGGATCGACGAGATCCGGGCCTTCCTGGAGAGCGAAGGGCTGGCCGGACAGTTCCACCCGTCCTACACCAGAATGGTGCCGGCCCACTACGTGGTGGAGCTGGCCCTGGTGGGGTGCCCGGACCCCAATCCCACGCCGGTCCGGTACTTCACGCCGGAACGGAACCGCCTCGGCACCGATCTCGACGAAATCGGCTGGACCTACGTCGCGACGCTCGCGCGGGAGCTCGACCGCTGGCTCGATCACGTCGAGCCCGACGCGCCGATCGGGGTGCCCTTTTCCGGCGGGATCGACAGCGGCTCCGTCTTTCTGGCCCTCTATCACCGCCTCCTCCGCCGGGGACAGTCGCCGGCCCGGCTCAAGGCGTTCACGCTCGCCGTCGACGGCGGCGGCCCCGACCTCGACCAGGCCCGCCGGTTTCTCGACGCGCTGGGCCTCGGCATGTTCCTGGAACCGATCGAGGTCTCGCCTGACGCGCTCGACTATCGCGAGGCCATCCGGGTCATCGAAGACTACAAGCCGCTCGACGTCCAGTCCGCCACCATGGCGCTGGCGCTCTGCCGGGGCATTCGGGCCCGGTATCCCGACTGGCGGTATCTGGTGGATGGGGACGGCGGCGACGAGAACCTCAAGGACTACCCGATCGAGGAGAACTCGGAGCTCACCATTCGGAGCGTGCTCAACAACTTGATGCTCTACCAGGAGGGCTGGGGAGTCGAGGCCGTCAAGCACTCGCTCACCTACTCGGGCGGCCAGAGCCGCGGCCAGGTCCGGTCCTGGGCGCCGGCCCGGGCCCTCGGGTTCGAGGGGTTCAGCCCCTACGCCGTGCCCAACGTCATCGAAGTGGCCGAGGGGATCCCGTTCGTCGAGCTCACCGGGTTCGACCCCGACAAGCTCTACGCCCTCAAGGGTGAGATCGTCACCCGGGGCGTCCGGGCGGTCACCGGTCTGGCCATGCCGGCCTTCGAGAAGCGCCGCTTCCAGCACGGCGCCGTCCGGCGGAGCGGCTTCGATGCGCTGTTTCCGGCCGACGAGTCCGGCTACCGAAAGGCGTTCGCGGCGCTCCATGCCTGAGGGAGTCGCCCGGGCCACCGATCGCGAGATCCTCGCGGCCCGGGGCCCCAAGCGGCCGGTCGACCCGACCCGACCCCAAGGCTTCTTCGTCGAGCCGGAGCGCTCCGCCTCAGGCGAAGTGGTGAGCGTCGCGACGGTGCTGCTCACCAACCGCGAGTGCCCCTTCCGCTGTCTGATGTGCGACCTCTGGGCCGGAACCACGAACGAGACCGTGCCGGTCGGCGCGATCCCGGCGCAGCTCGATCGGGCACTCGCGGTGCTGCCACCCGCCCGTCAGATCAAGCTCTACAACGCCGGCAACTTCTTCGACCCTCGCGCGATTCCGCCCGCCGACCACGTCGCGATCGTCGAGCGGGTTGGCGGGTTCGAGACCGTCATCGTCGAGAACCACCCCCGATTGACCGACGAGCGGTGTGACGCCTTTCGGGATCGGCTCGGGACCGGCCTCGAGGTGGCGCTGGGACTCGAGACGGTCCACCCGGAGGTCCTCCCCGCCCTCAACAAGCGGATGACGCTGGACGATTTCGCGCGGGCCGTGGACCGGCTGCTCCGGAGCGACATCGCGGTTCGGGCCTTCGTCCTGCTTCGCCCGCCCTTCCTCGGCGACGAGGAAGGGGTCGACTGGGCGATTCGATCGGCCCAGTGGGCGTTCGAGCGGGGGGTCGGGTGCGTCGCGATGGTGCCCACTCGGACCGACGGCGGACTGCTGGCCAAGCTCGCGCGCGAGGGCCGAGCCGGGCCGCCTTCGCTCGGCGCCATCGAGCGCGCCCTGGCGGCCGGGATCGGGCTCGGCCGGGGGCGGGTCTTCATGGATCTCTGGGATTTCGAGCAGGTCGCCGCCTGCCCCCACTGCCGCGCCGACCGCCGCGAGCGGCTCCACCGGATGAACCTCGACCAGCGGATCCTCCCGGCGGTTCGCTGCGAGCCCTGCGGCGCGTGAGGGTCCTGGACTGCGACGTCGCGATCGCCGGCTCGGGGTTCGGGGGGAGCCTGCTCGCCCTGATCCTGACCCGGCTCGGGAGACGAGTGGTGCTCCTGGACCGGGCACACCACCCCCGCTTCGCCATCGGTGAGTCGTCCACCCCCGCCGCCGACCTGATCCTCGGCGACCTGGCCCGGCGCTACGACCTGCCCCGCCTGGCCCCGCTGACCCGCTACGGAAGCTGGTGTCGGGCCTATCCCGACCTCACCCGCGGCCCGAAGCGGGGGTTCAGCTACTTCGGGCACCAGGCCGGGGCTGCCTTCGTCCCCGACCCAGCCCACGGCAACGAGCTGCTGGTGGCCGCGAGCGTCGGCGAGGACCAGGCCGACACCCACTGGCTCCGGTCGGCCGTGGACGCCTTTCTGGTGGACGAAGCCCGCGACGCGGGCGTCGAGTTCCTGGACCGGACCGAGGTCGCGGCCCGGACCGCCCCGAACGGCTGGCGTCTCGAGGGCGCCCGGCTGGACCGGCCGGTGACGATCGCGGCCCGGTTCCTGGTCGACGCCACCGGCGACGCCGGGCTGCTCCGGGAGCCGCTCTCGCTCGCCGACCAGCGCGCGACCATGACCACCGCCTCGCGGGCCCTGTTCGGGCACTTCCGGGGCGTCCCGCCCTGGGCCGAGGTGCTGGAGCGAGGCGGCGGCCGGATCGACGACCATCCTTTCCCCTGCGACCGCGCGGCGTTGCACCACGTGTTCGACGGCGGCTGGATGTGGACGCTCCGGTTCGACGACGGGGTGACCAGCGCGGGATTCGCGCTCGACTTCCGACGCCATCCCCTGGATCCCGGGCGGCCACCCGGCGAGGAATGGGGTGCCCTGCTCAGCCGCCTGCCGTCGGTCGCCCGGCAGTTCGCCGGCGCGGAGCTGGTAGCGCCGGCCGGGGGCCTCCGCCGGACCGGGCGCCTCCAGCGCCGGCTCCGCCCCGCCGCCGGCCCCACCTGGGCGCTCCTTCCCCATTCGGCCGGATTCGTCGATCCGCTCCACAGCACGGGGATCGCCCAGACGATGCACGGCGTCGAGCGGCTGGCCACGGACCTGGGCGAGCACTGGGGGCGTTCCTCCCTGGATCGAGCCATGACGGGTTATGAGAGCCTCGTCCAGGCGGAGCTGGCCCTGATCGACGAGCTGGTGGGCGGATGCTACCGCGCGATGGGCCGGTTCCCGCTCTTCCGGGCCTTCAGTCTGGTGTTCTTCGCCGCCGTCACCACCTGGGAGAAGCGACGGACGACCGGCGGCGACCGGACCGGAGCGCTCTTCCTGGCGGACGATCCCGCGGTTCGACTGCTGGCGCGGCAGGCCGGGGCCGCGCTCGACGCCCGGCTGGCCGGCCGCCCGGACGACGACGCGGGGTTCGAGGCCGAGATCGCCCGCTTGATCGCGCCCTTCAATCACGCCGGGCTGGGTGACCCGGGCGTACGCCACCTGTATCGCCATACGGCCGCGTGACGGTTGGTGGACCCGGAGGAACGGGGGAACGAGGACGATGGAAGCGGGGGCGACGGGGGACGCGGGGGCTGAGGGGGAGGCCGAAGGGGGCGGGACCGCGGGGACGGATGGACGCGGAGAGCGAGGGACGGTACCTCTTAGGGACGCCTCACGGAAAGGCAGACATGCGCCGACTCAGCCTCCTGGCCTTGCTGTTGGCGACCGGTTCCTGCCGGCGGCCGGAGGTTCGGCAGCAACCCCGGGAGCCGGGCGAGGCCGAGCGGGTCACGATCACCACCCGTGACTTCGCGATCGACGCGCCCGATTCGCTGCCCGCCGGCCTGGTTCGCCTCAGCTTGGTGAACCAGGGACCCAATCTCCACCACGTCCAGTTCTACCGGCTACCCGATTCGATCGGCTACGACGACGCCGTGGCCCGGCTGCCGGCCCGCGAACCGCTCCCCGACTGGCTGGTACCGGTGGGAGGGGCCGAGGGCGCCGACCAGGTGGGGCGGACGGTGGTGGTCATGTTCGTCCTCGAGCCCGGCCACTACCTGCTGCTCTGCCGCTTCGAGACCGACGGCGTGCTCCACTTCCACCGCGGCATGACCCACCACCTCGTGGTCACGGGTCGTCGGGCCTCGACGCCAATCGAGTTGCCGCCGGCGGACGCCGTGATCACCCTCTCGGACTACGCCTTCACGCTCAGCGGCCCGCTCGAGGCCGGACGGCAACTGATCCGGGTCGAGAATCGGGGCCCCTCCGAGCATCACCTCGCGCTCGCCCGGCTGCTGGACGGCCACGGGATCCGGGACGTGCTGGCGGAGCTGGCGGAAACCGACCCGGGGCCGACCTTCGAGGTGATGGGCGGCACCGCCGGCCTGGGCCCCGGTCGGGCGATGCTGTACCAGGCCGAGCTCGAGCCCGGCCGCTACGTGCTCCTCTGCCTGGTCCCCGACGGCGACACCGGCCGCGAGCACGCGGAGCTCGGCATGATCCGGGAGGTCGACATCGCGAAGTGAATCGCCCGGGCCCGGATTAGCTTTGTGGCCCATGACGCCGACTGCCCAATTTTCCGTCACCGCCCGCGAAGGCTTGGCCCGGGCCGGCGTACTGGAGCTCCCCCACGGCACCGTCCAGACTCCCGCCTTCATGCCGGTCGGGACCTACGGCACGGTCCGGGGCCTCCACCCAGCCGAGGTCGAGCGGGCCGGCGCCGAGATCATCCTGGGCAACACCTATCACCTCCACCTCCGTCCGGGCGAGGACGTGATCCGGGCCCTGGGCGGCCTCCACCGATTCACCACCTGGCATCGCCCGATGCTGACCGATTCCGGCGGCTTTCAGGTGTTCTCGCTGGAGTCGTTCCGGAAGATCTCGGAGGAGGGCGTGGAGTTCGTGAGCCACGTCGACGGCAGCACCCGGTTCCTGACCCCCGAAAAGGCGATGGAGATCCAGTGGGCCCTGGGCGCCGACATCGCGATGGCGTTCGACCACGTGGTGCCGGGCCAGGCGTCGGTCGAGCTGGCCCGCGAGGGGATGGAGCGATCGTTGAGGTGGCTGGCGAGGTGCCGGGAGCGGCACGAGCAACTCGGGGACGGGGCGGCCACCCCATCCCCCGCCGTCCCTCCCCGTCAGATCCTTTGGCCCATCGTCCAAGGCGGCACCCACGCCGACCTCCGCCTCGCCTCCCTCGAGGGCACTCTGGCCCTCGGCGACTGGACCGGGATCGCGATCGGCGGGCTCTCGGTCGGGGAGCCCAAGCCGGTGATGCACCGCGTCTTGGAGGAGCTCAATCCGGCGCTCCCCACCGACTGCCCCCGTTATCTTATGGGGGTCGGGTTCCCCGACGATCTGGTCGAGGGAATCGCCCGGGGGGTGGACCTGTTCGACTGCGTCGCCGCCACCCGGAACGGCCGTCACGGCAGCGCCTGGACCATGAGCGGCCGGGTGAACGTCCGGAACGCCTCCAATCGTCTCGACGACGGCCCGCTGGACCCGACCTGCGACTGCGAGACCTGCGCCCGGTTCTCGCGCGGGTACCTGCGCCACCTGTTCGTCGCGCAGGAGATTCTGGGACTCCGGTTGGTGTCCCTGCACAACATCCGGTTTCTGGTGCGCACCGCCCAACTGGCCCGGGAAGCGATCCTCCAGGGGACCTTCGACGGTTGGCGGCGCGCCTGGCTGGCCCGCTACCATGAGAGTGAGGATTCATGACGACGCTGTTCGCGCTTTCCTTGATGGCCCCGACCAACCGCCCCGGGGGCGGGGTGGCCATGCTCGTCATCCAGTTCGGTGCGCTGATCGCGATCTTCTACTTCCTCCTCATCCGCCCGCAGAGCCAGGCGCGGAAGAAGCACGCCGCGCTCCTGGCCAACCTCAAGAAGAACGACGAGGTGATCACCAGCGGCGGGATCGTGGGCAAAGTCCGCGAGCTCAAGGAGACCCGGGTTACCATCGAGAGCGGGACCTCCACCCTGGTGGTCGACCGGAGCCGGATCGTCCAGGTCGGCAACGAGGCCGCGCCGGGAGGCACTCAGTAATGTCGTTGTTGGACCTGCACCTCCTGGGGTCGTCCGTGCTCCGGACCCGGAGCGACGACGTCGCGGAGGTGGATGACGAGGTCAAGCAGTTCATCGACGATCTCTTCGAGACCATGGACGCCGCCAAGGGCGTCGGGCTCGCGGCCAATCAGGTCGGGGTGACCCGGCGGGTGGCGGTGGTGGGCATCGACGGCGACCGGTTCGCCATGGTGAACCCCGTGATCCTCAGCGCCGAGGGCAGCTCCCGGGGCGAAGAGGGCTGCCTCTCGATTCCCGAGCTCTACGCCGAGGTGACCCGGCCCGCCCGGATCGTGGTGGAGGCCCTGGATCGCGAGGGCGAGCCGTATCGGCGCGAGCTCGACGGTCACGTGGCGCGGGCGGTCCAGCACGAGATCGACCACCTGGACGGGATTCTCTTCCTCGACCACGTGAGCATGCTCAAGCGCCAGATGCTGCTCAAGCGCTGGAAGAAGGAGCATCGAGGCGAGGCGGTGGTGAAGAAGGTCGTGCCGGAGGACGGCGCCCGATCCTGATGCGGATCGTGTTCTTCGGCACGCCTGCGTTCGCCGTGCCGAGCCTCGAGGCCCTGCTCGAACGCGGCCACCCGGTCGTGGCGGCGGTCACCCAGCCGGACCGCCCCCGAGGACGCTCCCGCTCCACCCTCGTCGCTCCCCCCGTGAAGGTCCGCGCCCAGACTGCCGGCGTCCCCGTGTCCCAACCGGAGCGGCCCCGCGGCGACCCGTTCGCCGGCTGGCTCCGGGACCTGACCCCGGACCTGGGCGTGGTCGTCGCCTACGGGCACATCCTTCGGCCGGAGATCCTGGCCATCCCCCGGCACGGGATGATCAACGTCCACGCGAGCCTCCTGCCCCGCCATCGCGGCGCCGCCCCGATCCAGTGGGCGATCGCGGCGGGAGACCGGGAGACGGGGGTCACCATCATGCGGATGGACGCGGGAATGGACAGCGGGCCGATGCTGGGCCGGGAGGCGACCCCGATCGGCCCGGATGAGACCGGCGGCGACCTCACCGAGCGGCTCGCCCGGCTCGGCGCCGGCGCCCTGGTCGACGTCCTGGACCGGTTCGACGATGCTGCCGAGGCGACGCCCCAGGATCCGTCGCTGGCCACCTTGGCCCCGAAGATCGGTCGGGAGACGGCTCGGATCGACTGGACCCGGTCGGGCGACGAGGTGGCCCGCCGGATCAGGGCCTTCGATCCGGTACCGGGCGCGTGGACCTCGTTAGGCGGGCTCGAGCTCAAGTGTTTCCGCCCCCGGGTCGTGGCCGGCGCCGGGACGCCCGGCGGGCCGATCACCGTCGGCGGCACCCTGGTCGCCGCCGACGGCGCCCTGGTCGTCGCCGCCGGAACGGGGGCGGTCCGGATCGGGGAGGTCCAGCCGGCCGGGCGGACCAGGATGCCGGCCGACGAGTGGCTCCGGGGCCACCCTCTGCCGGCCGAGGCCCGACTCGGATGAGACCGCTCCCCCGGGTGTTCGCCTGGACCGACTCGGCCATCTGCCGGGCCGACGACTTCGGGGCCCGGGCGGCCGCGATCGCGTCGGGCGGCTCGAGCGTGGCCCTCGTGGTGCGGGCCCCCGACGCCGCCGCCGCCGAGCGGCTCCGGTTCACCGATCGGGCCGGCGCGCTCGCCCGGCCGGCCGAAGCGGCGCTCTTCGCCCATGGCGACCCGGCCCTGGCCCGGATGGCGGGGGCGGCCGGAGTGCAGCTCCGGCTCGACGACCTGTCGCCCGGCGACGCCCGCCTGGTGGCGCCCGACGCCTGGATCGGCGTCTCGGTGCATACCGCCGGGGAGGCAGCTCGGGCCGCGGCCGAGGGAGCCGACTTCGTGGTGGCGGGGAACGTCTACCAGACCGGCAGCCATCCGGGCCGGCCCGCCCAAGGGATCGACTGGCTCGCCCAGATCACGGCCGCCGTGCCCCGGGTCGTCGCCATCGGAGGGATCACGGCCGCCCGGGTGCCGGAGCTCCTCGCGACCGGCGTGTGGGGCGTGGCCGCGATCTCGGCCCTCTGGCAGGCGGCCGACCCGGCGCGGGAGACGATGGCGTTTCTGGAGGCGTTGGCAGGATGAGTGACTCGATGATCCTGACCATCAATGGCGAGGCCCGCACCGTCCCGACCCTCGCCACGCTGGTGGAGCTTCTCGCGCATCTCGGCCTCGACCCCCGCGCCGTGGTCGTCGAGCGGAACCGAGCCATCGTCCGCCGGGCCGATCTCCCCGGCGCGCCGGTTGCCGACGGCGACACCATCGAGATCGTACATTTCGTCGGCGGCGGCTGAGCTCGTCGTCCGTCCGTCTGTCAGTCAGTCCGTCCGTCTGGAGCTGCGCGACATGTCCGACTTCTTCACGATCGCCAACCACCCCTTCCACTCCCGCCTCTTCGTCGGCACCGGGAAGTACCGGTCCAACGAGGAGATGGTGGCCGCGATCGACGCCGCCGGCGCCGAGGTCGTCACCGTGGCCGTCCGCCGGGTCGATCTCGACCGGGCCAACCAGGAAGGCATCCTGCATCATCTCTCGCCGGAGCGGTTCTTCCTGCTCGCCAACACGGCCGGCTGCTACAGCGCCGACGAGGCGGTGCGCTATGCCCGACTGGGCCGCGAGGCCGGCTTCAACGAGTTCGTCAAGCTCGAGGTGATCGGCGACCGGGAGACCCTGCTGCCCGACGTGGACGGCCTCCTGGCGGCCGCCCGGACGCTGGTCAAGGAGGGCTTCCAGGTGCTGGCCTACACCAACGACGACCTGATCACCGCGCTCCGGCTGGAGGACGCGGGCTGCGCCGCCGTGATGCCGCTCGCCTCGCCGATCGGGTCGGGCCTGGGCCTGATCAATCCATACTCGATCCGGACCATCAAGCGCCGGCTCACCGTGCCGGTGATCGTCGACGCCGGGGTCGGCACCGCGTCCGACGCCTGCCTGGTGATGGAGCAGGGCGTGGATGGGATCCTGATGAACACGGCCCTGGCCGAGGCGCTCGACCCGATCCTGATGGCGAGGGCGATGCGGCATGCGGTGCTGGCTGGACGCGACGCCTATCTGGCCGGGCGGATGCCGCGGCGCGAGATCGCGGTGCCGTCGTCGCCCACCACGGGGATGCTCAGCTGACGGTCCCCGCGTGCGGATGACGCGAACCCCGGGACTCGGCCCGCGGTTCGCCGCCTGGCGGATTCTCCACGACGTGCGGCACGGGGTCCCGTTCGATCTCGCGCTCCGGCGCGCCATCCGAGACCTCGAACCCGACGACAAGCGGCTGGCGCACGAGCTCGCCGCCGGGGTGTTCCGGAGCCGCTCCGCCCTCGATCTGGCCCTCAAGCCCGCGGTGGAACGTGGACTCGGCAGCGTCCGGGCCGACACCCTGGACGTGCTCCGTCTGGGCGCCTTCCAGGTGATCCAGCTCGATCGGGTGCCGGTGCATGCCGCCGTGCAGACCTCGGTCGCGGTCGCTCGGCGGCTCGGCGGCCGACGGGTGGCGGGCTTCGTCAATGCGGTGCTCCGCCGGGTCGCGGACGCGGCGCCTCGGTCCGAGCCGCCGACCGACGGAGCGGACCCGGTGGCCACCCTCGCGGTGACCCACTCGCACCCCGAGTGGCTGGTCGGACGCTGGCTCGCTCGGTTCGGCGCCGAGGCCACCGAGCGGCTCCTTGCCTGGAACAACGCGACGCCCTCGCTGGTGATCCAGCCGGCCCGCTGGCCCCAGGCCCGACTCGAAGCGGCGCTGACGGAACGCGGCATCGGGTTCGAGCCCGCCCGGTGGGACGCCGGCCTCGTGGTCCGGGGTCGGCGCCCCGTCGACCTGCCCGGCTTCCCCGAGGGCGCGTTCTACGTCCAGGATCCGGCCCAACGGCAGGTGACCCGCTTTTTCGACCTTCCGCCCGATCAGCTGATCTACGACGCCTGCGCGGCCCCCGGGGGCAAGAGCCTCGCCCTGGCTCGAACGGCTCGATTCCTGGTGGCCGCCGACCGCCAACGGCTCCGCGCCCGGCGACTCCGGGAAAACCTCGCACGGGCCGGGACCGGACCCGCCGGGGTGATCGTGGCCGACGCCACCCGACCGCCGCTCCGCTCGGCGCCGGCGGTGGTGCTCGACGTCCCCTGCCTCGGGACCGGCACTCTGGCCCGGAATCCCGACGCCCGCTGGCGGATCACCGAGCGGGCCCTGGAGCATCTCGTCACCCAGGCCGCCGGGTTCCTCGAAACGGCCGCCGACATCGTCGAGCCGGGGGGCCTGTTATTATTTGCTACCTGTTCCCTCGAATCCGAGGAAAACGAGCAGCAGGTCGATCGGTTCCTCGCCCACGACCGTCGCTTCCGTCGGGAACCATGGAGCGACGCGCCACCCGACACGCTGACCGCCCAGGGTGATCTGATGATCCTCCCCCACATCCACGGCACCGACGGCGCATTCGCCGCTCGGCTGCGCCGGGTGGCCGCGTGAGCGGAGCCCGAGCGCGACGCCGCTTCCGGCTGCCGATGCCCCGCACCGTCGCGGGCCGACGCCGGCTCACGGCGGTCGTGGTGCTCCTCTTGGCCGGGGCGGCGGGCTACCTGACCACCTGCGTGATCTATCCGAACCCGATGTTCGACCAGGATCACGTGGTCGCCCGGGTGATCGGACAGCCCGTGGCCGACGCCGAAGCCACCCTGACCGGGCTGGGCTTCAAGGTGAGGATCGCGGGCGAGGCCGCCGACCCCGACATTCCCGAGGGACACGTGGTCTGGCAAGATCCTCCGCCCGACCTGGTGGCCCCAGGCGGCACGATCGTCACGCTCACCCGATCGAGCGGGCCCGCTCCGGTGGCGGTCCCCGACGTCACCCAGTTCGACGCCGCCCAGGCCACCCGAGTGATCAACGCCGCCGGGCTCAAGGTCGGGGCGGTCGACTCGGTTCCCAACGAGGTCGACCCCGGTGTGGTCGTGGCCACCCGGCCTACGGCCGGCACCGGCCGCCCGCCCGGCACCACCATCGACCTGGTGGTGAGCCGCGGCCCCGCCACCATCAGAGTGCCTAACCTCATCGGCCTGCCCCTGACCGAGGCCCGCCAGCGGCTGGCCGACGCGGGGCTCACCCCCGGCCAGGTTACCCGGGTTACGAGGGCCGGCCCGCCCGACACCGTGGTGGAGCAGCGGCCGGCGGCGGGGGGGCTCCGCGCCCACGGCGCCCGGATCGACCTGGTCGTCACGGAGGTGAACTAGATGCGTCCCGTCCGGATCGCCCCCTCCATCCTGAGTGCCGACCTCGGCCGGCTAGCCGAGGCCATCGCCCGAGTCGAAGACGGGGGCGCCGACTGGATCCACATCGACGTGATGGACGGGCGCTTCGTCCCCAACCTCACCTTCGGGGCGCCGATCATCCGGGCCGTGGCCCGGCTGACCCGGCTCCCGCTCGACGTCCACCTCATGGTGGTGGAGCCGGAGTGCTACATCGCCGAGTACGCGGACCTCGGGGTCCAGGTCTTCACCTTCCACCCCGAGGCCACCTACCACGTGCAGCGACACCTGAGTCACGTGCGGGAGCGCGGGATGCGAGCCGGGCTGGCCCTGAACCCGGGCACCCCCACCGCGCTCCTCGACGAAGTGGTGGCCGACGTCGACCTGGTGCTCGCCATGTCCGTCAATCCCGGCTTCGGGGGCCAGAGCTACATCCCCGCCACCACCGCCAAGATCCAGCGGATTCGGGCCCTGCTCGACGCCCGGGCCTCGGGCGCCGCCCTGGAAGTCGACGGTGGCATCGCCCCCGACACGATCGAGACCGCCTGGCGGGCCGGTGCCGACACCTTCGTGGCCGGCACCGCGGTGTTCAAGGAGCCCGACCCGGCCGCGGCGGTGAGGGCCTTGCGGGCGGGGTGCCGGAGGGGAACGGAGGTGTGAGAGCCTCCCCCCACCCCGTCTCTCCCCATCCCTCCCTACCCCCCACTACCTTTCCCCCATGAACAAGCAGTGGACCGCCGTGCTCGGAATCATCGCCGGCCTCGCCCTCGGCGCGGCGTTCCTGATCCGAGCCGGCAAACGGATCGAGCCGGTGGAAGTGGGCCGGCGGGCGCCCGACTTCCGGGCGGTGAACCTCTCCACCGGCGACAGTTTGGCCTTCAAGGACGCCTACAAAGGACAGGTCGTCCTGGTAAACATCTGGGCCACCTGGTGCGTGCCCTGCCGGGAGGAGATGCCGGCGATGGAGAAGCTCTACCAGGAGTTCGGCCCCAAGGGCTTCAAGATCGCCGCGGTGAGCATCGACGACGGCAACCCCAAGGACGTGCTCGCCTTCGCCAAGGAGCTGGGACTCACCTTCGACATCCTCCACGACGGCGACCACAGCATCGAGCGCCTGTACCAGACGACCGGCTATCCCGAGAGCTTCCTGCTCGACAAGGACGGGACCATCGTCAAGAAGGCGATCGGAGCCCATCCCTGGAGCTCAGACGCCAACCGACGGATCGTCGCCCAGCTCCTCGGCGTCCCGGCCGAAGTCCGGGACGAGGGCCCCGTCGTCCCGACGCCCGGTGGCTGAGCTGATCCTCGGGATCGAGACCAGTTGCGACGAAACCTCGGCCGCCCTGCTCACCTCCGAGCCCGGGCGGCCGACCCTTCGGAGCGTCGTGATCCTCTCTCAGGACGTCCACGAGGTGTTCGGCGGCGTGGTGCCCGAGCTGGCCAGCCGGGAGCACGTCCGCACCATCGAGCCCGTGGTGGCCCGGGCGATGACGGAAGCGGGCGCGTCCTTCTCCGAGCTCGACGCCATCGCGGTCACGGCCGGCCCGGGACTGATCGGCGCGCTTCTCGTCGGGGTGATGTACGGCAAAGGCCTGGCCCTGGGACTCGACCGGCCGCTGATCGGCGTCCACCACCACGAGGGCCACCTCTTCGCCCCCACCCTCGAGACGCCCGACCTCGCGCCGCCCTTCGTGGCCCTGCTGGTCAGCGGCGGACATACCATGCTCCTCGACGTCGCCGACTGGGGCGACTATACCCTCCTCGGCGAAACCCTCGACGACGCCGCCGGTGAGGCCTTCGACAAGGTGGGCACCCTGCTCGGGCTCACCTACCCCGCCGGCGCCCTGGTCGAGCGGCTGGCCCGGGACGGCCGGCCGGCCCGGTTCGCGTTCCCCCGCCCGATGCTCAAGGAGCTGGAGGAATCCGGTCCCAAGCGATACGCCTTCTCCTTCAGCGGCCTCAAGACGGCCGTGCTCCGCGCCGTCCGGGCCAGCGACGACCTCGAACGCGACCGGGCCGACCTGGCCCGCGGCTTCCAGGACGCGGCGCTCGACGTGCTGGCCGCCAAGACCGCCCGTGCCACCTTGGAGCTGAACCGGCCGGCCGCGGTGCTGGTCGGAGGGGTGGCCTGCAACCGGGCCCTGGCCGAGGCGGTCCGCCAACGACTGGCGGGACGGGCCCGGGTGGTCGTCGCCTCGCCCCGGCTCAACACCGACAACGCGGCCATGATTGCCGCGGCCGGCGCCTGGCGGCTGGCCCGGGGCGAACGCGACGGGCTGGATCTGGAACCGTTCGACCGGCGCCCCTTGCCTGGCCTCAAGCCCGCCCCGGGCCTACCTTGAAGTCCGATCTATGACCACCGTCTACCCCCTCGTCTTCCGCATCGGCTCGTTCGAGGTCACCGGGTTCGGCATCATGATGATGCTGGCTTTCCTGGTGGGCGGATGGCTGGTGACCCTCGAGCTCCGACGAAAGGGATGGTACCAGGAGTACGGCGCCGACGTCGTGGTGGCCGCCGTCATCGGCGGGGTGATCGGCGCCAAGCTCTGGTACGTGGCCCTGACCGGCGACCCGCGAGCCCTCTTCTCCCGGGGGGGGCTGGTGTGGTACGGAGGGTTCATCGGGGGCGTGTCGGCCGTGATCGTCGCGGGCTGGCGGCACAAGGTCCCGATCCGGATCACCATGCACCTCACCGCCCCGGCGCTGGCCGCCGCCTACGCGGTCGGCCGGATCGGCTGTTTCGTGGTGGGAGACGACTACGGCCGCCCGACCTCGCTGCCCTGGGGGGTGAAGTTCCCGCAGGGGCTCCCGCCCTCCACCGCCGGCAACCTCGCAGCCCAGTTCGGGGTCAGCGTCCCCGCGGGCGAAGCGGCGTCGACCGTCCTCGCGGTCCACCCGACCCAGCTCTACGAAGTCGCCCTCATGCTGGGCGTGTTCATGCTGCTCTGGCGGTGGCGGCTCCGGGACAAGCCGCTGGGCTGGCTCTTCGGGGTCTACCTGATGTTCGCGGGGGCGGAGCGCTTCCTGGTGGAGATCCTCCGAGCCAAGGACGACCGCTTCCTCGGCCCCTTCACCCTGGCGCAGCTCACCAGCGTGATCGTGGTGATCATTGGCGCGGTGGTCACCCGCCGGCTGAGCCACGCGGGGAGCCCCGATCCGGGGGCATACCTGTTGAAGGCGGACGGATAACGGCGGCGCCTCACGCCACGGCCGGCGCTCGGCTCCTTCTCGGTGCGACCACGAACGTCCAGACCAACGCCCCCACCGCCAGCGCGATCAACAGCCCCTGCACCAGGGCCGCCTCGACCGTGGGATAGAGCCCGAGAGCCGGCACCCGTGGCAGCCACTCCACCGGAGTGAGCGGCAGGATACCGCCCTCCTGGAGTTCGGCAATCGCGGTCCCGGCGAAGTTGAAGGCCATCGCGTAGAGGAAGGCGCTGGTGACTGCAAAGAAGGGCCGGAGCGGGAGCCGGACGCCGTAGCGGTTGATGGCGACGTACACCACCCCCAAGACCAGCGCCCCGGCCGCGATGCCGAGCCCGATCGGCAGGGCAACCGCCGGACTCCCGCCCGAGACGGCCAGCGCCTTGTAGAAGAGCACGGTCTCGAAGCCCTCGCGGTAGACGGCCAGGAAAGCCACCGACGCGAGCGCCAGCGACGACCGCTTGCCGACCGCCTCCGAAAGCCGGGTCCGGACGAACCGATTCCAGTTGGCGACCTCGACCTTCGAGAGGAGCCAGAAGCTCACCCAGAAGAGCATGACCGTCGCGACCACCATGGTCCCGGCTTCGAGCGTCTCCTGATGGGTCGGCGACAGGCGAAAGACGGTCTCGATCACGACCGCGGTCACCAGGCTGAGGGCGATGGCCGCGGCCACGCCCCGGTGCAGGTCGCGCCGTCGCTCGCTGGCGCCGAGCTTGGCCAGGAAGGCCATCAAGGCGCCAACGATCAGGATCGCTTCCAGCCCCTCGCGGACCAGAATCACGAACGACTGCATCGCCACGGCCGGGGCGGAGAGATCGGCCCCCATGGTCCGCTCCACCTTCTCCAGCACCCGGAAGAGCTCCGACCGGGCCGATGCCAGGGTCTCGGACGGGCCGGCCACGCCCTCGCGGGCCGCCGCGAAGGCCTGCTCCGCCTCGGTCGCGAGCGCGGGGTCCTTGACCCGGAGTTCGCGCTCCACCGCCTCAAAGACCATGTAGGCATCGATCGCCGCCGACCGGGCTTCCCCGGTGCGCCCCGCCCGGGCCAGCTCGTAGCTCGAGTCCACCCGGGCCCGCACGGCGCTGAAGAGCGCGGCATAGTCGCGCCCTGACTCCGCCCCGATTCGCACCGCCGCGACCTGAGCGGCCGTCGCCGAGGCGCCGAGCGAGTCGCGAATCGACCCATCGCTGAGAGCGGCGGTGACGGAGAAGCTCGCGAGCCCGGCCGGCACGGTGCCGCGGGCCGGCGGCAGGCGGAGGGTCGAGCTGAAGAGCGCCACCGCCCACCGATCGTCGGCCGTAAGCTGGTGCTCGAACGGCGGCATGGCCGTTCCGGCGACCCCGATGGTGATGCGACGATAGAAATCGAGCGGAGTGGAGCGGGCAAGAAATTCGGCGTCGGTGAGGTTCGTGGGCGCCGGCAGGATGCCCCGGCCGCCCAGGCCGTCGCCCCGCCCCATCACGCCGTGACACACCGCGCAGCTCTCCCGGTACACCACCGCCCCGCGGGCGAGCGAGGGGGTGGCGATCGGCACGTCCTCGAGCTCGGTGCCGAGAGATCGGGCGAGCCCGGCGAGCACGGACTCGACCGACGCGGCGACCGAGTCCGGCGCCGCCGTGCGCTCGACCAGCGAGACGACGCCATCGAGACCGACCCGAATGGAATCCCGAAGCCGTTCCGGCAGCCGCGCCGCCGAGCGGCGGGCCTCGGCCAGGAAGAGGCGCGTCTCTTCGACCTCGGCGGTGGCCGTGACCCGGCCATCGGCGACGCCGAGCCGATACTCGGAAGCGGCGAGTCGGGAGCTCGTCGCGATTCGGCGGGCGGCGTCGAGGGAGTCCTGGATCGCGGGCGGGCGGCCGACCGTAGCAGCGGCGAGAAGGCCAATGAGAATGAGTGTCATGTGATTTTGATCATCGCGATCTAAACTAGACCGCGACGATAGGGATTGCCAGAGGGCAGCCCTACGGGCCCCGGCTCTCCACCACCGCCATCGCCACCGCCGAACGGTCGGAATGCGTCAATGAGAGGTGGATCGTGGGCCCCCCGTTGGCCTCCAGCACCTCCGCCGCCACCCCGTGGACCCGGATCGACGGCAGTCCGGTGGGTTCTCGGAGGACCTCGAGATCGCGCCACCCGATCCGACGACTCCCCTCGAGCGGCTGCAGGGCCTTGTACACCGCTTCTTTGGCCGCCAGGCGGACCGCCAGGTGCCGAGCCGGGTGCGGCATCCGGAAGATGTAGTCGCGTTCGCCGTCCCGGAGCAGCCGGGTCAGGACCCGCCGGCGATGCGGCGCGAGCATCGCCTCGGCGCGGTCCACGTCGACCACGTCCACCCCGATGCCGATCACGGCCACGGCAGGGTCCAGAACCAGGCGGCCACGGGGTCCAGCCATGACGGCCTCGGGAGATAGCCGCCGATGGCCAGCCCCAGACCGAGAGCCAGGAGCACCAGCAGCGCCGCCGGAATCGCGTAGAGCAGCATCGGCGGCCGCCACCGCTCCAACTCGCCCACCACCGGGTCCCACTCCGCCCCGAGCACGCTCGCGGTGCGCTCCAACTCGTCCCAGGCCTCCTCGAGGGCGGCGGCGGCGCGCCGGATCGCCGCCGGCCAGTCTCGCTGGCCGGCCAACGGCCGGGATAGCACCTGTTCGAGCACGATGCCGGCGGCGTCGAGGCGGGCCCGAATCACGGCCCGATCTTCGTCCGCCGGACCGACCGACCGGCGGCGGCGGCGCGGCGCGGCCGACCGGGCCGCGGCCCGGTCCAACCGGGCGTCGATCGCCTCGAGGGTCCGGTCCGCCGTGGCGGTCACGGCGCGATGCCAGAGCTCGAGCCAGGCGGCGCGGTCCAACCGAGCCCGGGCTCCGACTTCGTCGCCCGCGGCGAAGGCCCGCCGGGCTGCCGCTGCCACCTCGAACAGATCGCTGACGAGCTCCAGGCGGACGGAATCGAGCCCCGGCACCGCGCTCGGCCCCCGAGGCGACATCTCGGTCAGACGGCCCAGGAGGGGACCCAACTCGGGCAGGCCGGGCCGGGCCGTCTCCGATCCGGGTGTCATCGGCCGGGCCACGCCGGTGGCTCGTCGCCCAAGGCGGCCACCGAGGTGGCGGCGGGCCGGCCCACCCTGGCCTCGTAACGGGCCACGAATTCGGGTAGTGCCTCCGGGGTGAAGTCGGCGCGCGGAATCCCGGTGGCCTCGACCGCCGTCTCGATCGCCTCGGGGCTCCCCTCGACCTCGAGGAGCACGTCCATCCGCGGATACCACTCGATCCGGAGCGTCGCGTCCGCCAGCTCGTAGTACTCCACCATCCGATCGATGCCTTCGGTGACGTCGTAGCCGAGGGCCTCGAAGACGGCCGCCGGATCGCCCTCCGAGACGGCGTACTCGAGCTCAGCCCGCCGCTTGTAGCCCCGGTCGACCGACACCGGCCCCTTCCAGCTGACCCGGGCCCGCACGGTGCCCTCGGGGGTGCGGAAGCGACGCACCCGGAGCACTTCGTCTCGGGCCAGGAGCGCGCCGTCCCGATCGAACCGGCGGTCCTCCATGAGCCCGCTGAACCCCGGCAGGGCCCGGGCCGCCCGCAACTGATCACGGAGGGCATCCGGGTCGGGCACGACCGCTTTGACTTCGAGCTCGATCATGAGGCGTCGTCCAGGATGGCGGCGCAGGCGCGGGCGGCGTCCGCGAAGTCGTCGAAGACGAGATCGGCCCCCGCGGCTCGGAGCTCGCCCGCGGAGAAGCTCCCGGTGGCCACCGCGATGGACCGGGCGCCGATCCCGCGTCCGCAGGTGACGTCGGCCGGGGTGTCGCCGATGATCACCACCTCGCGGCCGCCGACGGGCCGCCCGAAGTGGGCCGCGGCCCGCTCGGCGGCGATGGCCGGGAGCTCGGCGCGGACGGCGTGATCCGATCCGTAGGCGCCGACCCGGAAGCGCGCCGGCTCGAGCCGCACCGCCCGGAGCTTGAGCGCGGCACCCCCGGAGATGTTGCCGGTCAGGAGACCCAGCACGCTTCGGGTGTCACCCTCGAGCAGATCCAGCAGCGCCGGTACCCCCGGCATCAGCTCCGCTCGGTGGGCATTGATGGCCAGATCGGCCTCGAGGTGGTGGAGATAGCGGTCGAGCACCCGGGCGATCCGCTCGGGCGCCGGCGGCTCCGGCTCGCCCGAGGCGAGCAGCAGCTCGGTGACGATCTGCGGATCGGTCTTGCCGTCGAAGCGGATCCGGTCGAGTGCCCCGGCCGACACCCCGATCTCGTCTGCGATGGCGCCCATGATGGCCCGGCGCCCCGCCCCGCCGGAAAGAAGCAGCGTACCGTCGATGTCGAACAGGACCAGGCGCCGGGTCATGCGGACGGGGGGGGGGTGCCTTCGTGACGGCTGGCACAATCCCGGCAGAGGGTCACGCCCCGAAAGGTACAGATCAGGCAGATGAAGGTCCCGCACTCCTCGCAGGGATAGCCCTCGGAGGCCCGTTCCTCGCGCCCGCAGGCGCGACAGATCATCGCGTCGGCGGCGGGCTGCTTGGGGGTATCCATGGCGGCCTCCTCAATCGGTGATCTGGTAGAGCTTGATCTTGTTGATCAAGGTCGCCCGCGAAATCCCCAGCTCCTTGGCGGCGCGGGTTCGGTTGCCGCCGTGATAGCGGAGCGCCCGCTCGACGTGTTGATGCTCGACGGCATCGAGCGTCATCGGCGTGTGACGCCGGTCGCCCAGGCCGGTGCGGGCGCGGAACTCGCCGGGCAGGTGCTCCACGTTGACGGTCACCTGCCCCCGCCCCACCAACATGGACCGCTCCAACACGTTCTCCATCTCCCGCACGTTGCCGGGCCAGGGATAGGCCAGGAGCCGCTCGATCGCCTCGACCGAGAGCGACGGCGGGCCGTCGGGGATCTCGGCCTTGAAATCGTCGTGGATGCCGTTGATCAGGCCGAGTCGGTCTTCCTGGGTCCGCTCCCGCAGCGGCGGGAGGGCAAGCGGCATCACGCTCAGGCGATAGAAGAGATCCTCCCGGAACCGGCCGGCCTCGACGTCGGCGGAGAGATTGCGCCGGGTGGTGACGATCAACCGGGTGTCGACCGACAGGTCGTCGCCGCCGCCCAGACGCCGGAAGCTCCGGGTCTCGAGGACCCGGAGCAGCTTGGGCTGGATCTCCTCGGGCAGGTCGCCCACCTCCCGGAGCACGAGGGTCCCGCCGTTGGCGAGCTCCACCAGGCCCCGCCGACGCTCGGTCGCCTCGACGAAGACCCCTTTCTCGTGGCCGAAGAGCAGCGACTCCAGGTAGGTGGCGTTCGCGCCGGTGCACCGCACCTCGAGATAAGGCCGGCCGGTTCGGGCCCCCAGGTCATGGATGACCCGAGCGGTCCAGGCCTTGCCGACCCCAAGCTCGCCGGTGAGCAGCAGCGTGGTGCGATCGCTCTGGGCCAGCAGGCCGATCTGCTGGGCCAGCTGCCGCATCGCGGGTGAGCTGCCCAGGGCGTCGACCCCGCGACGCGGTGCGCTGGCCTCGAGGAGCGCTCCGGCCAGCCTCCGGCACCGGGTGCCGCCGGAGACGGCCGCGGCAGCCCGGAGGAGCACGCCCTGGTCGGTGGCGGTGTCGACCACCTGGGCCGCGCCCGCCTCGAGACAGGCCGCAGCCGCCGGCGACTCGGGACGATCGCCGAAGACGACGACCGGCGTCTCGCCGGCGCCGAGCAGCCCAATCGATTCCGTGCTGGCCAGCGGCAGCGCCAGCAGCACGGCGTCGGGACGGAGCCGTCCCAGCGACGCCACCCCGGCCTCCACACTGAGCTCCCGAATCACCTCGTGCCCAGCTTCCTCGAAACGGGCGCCGATCGCCCGGAGCACACCGGCATCGTCATGAACGAGCAAGATCGAGTCGGTCATCATCTCCCCTGGAAGTCGACGTGAGCCGAGCCCCCGCGTCGATCCTTTCGTCGAAGGATCGTCGCCGGGCACCACCAGCGCAACGCACCACCGCCGGCCCCGAGCATCACGGAGTCGGCGCCATCACCCGGAGCGCGCCGGGCACCACCGAAATCGTCGCCGGCGTCGACCCGGCGGCCTCGCCGTCGTACTGAACCGGCAACGGATCGAGCGCCTCGATCGTGATCCGCTGGCCCCGACCGTACGCCAGATAGGCCGTCTCTCCCCCGCCGACGACCACGTTCTGGAACACCCGCCAGACCCCTCGAACCGCTTGCCACGGCGTATCGGCCGAGATCACGATCAGATCGAGCAGGCCGTCGTCGAGCACCGCGCCCTCGCGGACCCGCAACACCCGAGGCATGATCTCGGCGCAGTTCAGGGCCAGCACCAAGGCCGCCGGCCGCTCGATGAGCGTGTCGTCGATCGTGATCCTCACCGGCGTCGACCGGACCTCGGGCAGCACCCGGAAGAGGGTGGCGAGGTAGCCACCCATCCCGAACCGGCGCTTGGCGTGCGTGGCCGTTTCGCCCATGACCCTCGCGTCGGCCCCCGCCCCGCACCCCACCGCGAAGTAGTGGGGTCCGTTCGGCCGGTCGAGCCGCCCGAGGTCGATCCGGCGGCTCCGACCCAGGGCGATCAGCTCGGCCGCCGGCACCGGCGCCGCCGGAATCCGGAGATTGCCCGCCAGCAGGTTACCCGTCCCACCCGGCACCAACCCCAACGCGACGTCGGTGCCGACCAGGGCGCTCGCCGCCTGGGTGGTGGTGCCGTCGCCCCCGAGCACGATGACCGCGTCGAGCCCCGCCGTGACGGCGTCGGCGGCCAGACGACGGGCGTGCCCCGGGGCCGCGGTGGCCTCGACGTCGAGGTGCCATCCGCGCGCTACCAGCGTCCGCCGGACGATCGCCGTCCGCTCCGGGCTGTTGCGGGCAGCGATCGGATTGGTGATGAGCAGGGCACGCGCCATTCAATAGTCCCGGTCCCAACGGAGGTCCGCGGCGAACTGGTATCGACCCTGCGAAAAGGTGGTCGCGACCTGCGAGAGACAAGTCTGCAGGGGCTCCGCGGCCAGCGTGAGCCGGAGGGTCGGATGCAAGCGGTATTCGATCGTTGCCCCAAGATACCGATAGGAGAACGCTTCCGTGCCGCCGACGCAGGCACCGGCGTTGACGGTGGCGAAGAGGCGGCTGCTGATCTGCTTGCCGAACGCCAGCGAGGTCAGCGCGCCCCCGCTGGTACCCAGCGCGGACCCTCCCGGTCCGAAGGCGGGCGGCCGGATCTCCACCAGGTCGAACGGGGCGTTGGGACTCGAGATCAACGCCCGCTGCAGTTCGGCCACCAGCACGGTAGAGCCCAGGAAGGCCCAGTTGGCCCCGCCGGGCAGGGTGTTGGTGGTGCCAAACGCCAAGAGCGACACCAACTCGCGCTCGGAAAGCGGGAGCCGGGTGTCGGCCGTACTGAGGGCGAGCTTGGGGGCCAGCATGGTACCGGTAATGCGGGCCACGATCGGAATCTCGTCGGATGTCGTCTGGACCGTGTACCCTGCCTCCAGATCCAGCGCCGCGTTGAGGTCCGAGGTGTTGAAATAGCGGAGCGTACCCCGGTTGACCGTGAAGGTGCGCTTGGCGATCCCGAGTTGGAGCGTATAGGTGCCGCGCGGCGTCTGGAGCTCGCCGCTGACGCGGTACTCGCGCCCCCGACCGCTCCGCCGGTCTTTGTTGACGGTCACCTGCCCCTCCAGCTGGACGTTGGCCTCGTTGGACCGAAGCCACACGCCTTCGCCGGCTCGGAACTGCAGGTCGCGAATCGCCAGCGAGTCCAGAAACCGGCTCTGGAACTGGGCGCCGAGGTTCTGGGCCCGGAGCACCGTCGTATCCACCAGATCGGCGGTGAGCGGGTCCTCGAGGTTGATGATGTCCTTGGTAATCAGGTCCGAGAAGTACAGCACGCTGTTGTTCGCCACGGCCTGACCAGCCAACACCGGGCGGGTGACCGGGCCGGTGAGGGTGACCTGGCCCCGGGCTCGGAGCGTGAGGTAGTCCCGCGCGTTCATCAAGAGGAAGTCGACTACCGTGATGGTCAGATCGAGCACCGGCCGGGTGAGCCGCTCCAGCCGGATCCCACCGGTCGCGATCAGGTGCCCCTCGTCGCCGCTGTAGACGGTCACCGAGTCCGCCACGATCGAATCCGCGGCCAGTCGAACGTTTCCGTTCAGGCGATCGTAGTCCACGCCGAGGCCCGGGACCCGGGCGGCCCCACCGCGAATCTGGATGGCGCCGCCCAGCTCCGGTCGGTCCCAGGTGCCGGTGACCTGAACGTCGGCGGTGATCGCGCCCCGCACCCGCCGCAAGTTGTCGGTAAAGGCCTCGACCACGGCCAAGTCGACGCTGTCGGCGTGCCCTCGAACCACGAGAGTGCCCGGCAACTGCCGCTGGTTCACCGAGGTGAGGGCCAGATCGAGGGGGAGGTCCACGTCGACGTCGAGCACTGGGCGGCCGGTCCGCCAGAGCGTCAGATTGCTCTCGAGGCTCCGGTCCTCGTAGTTGAACACCCCCCGGATCAACGGCGCCCGAAAGTCACCCAGCACCGGACCGGTGAGCGACCCGCTGCCCCGGAAGGTCGGCGCCTGTCGGGTACCGGCCAGCCGGAGGTCCAGTGCGAGATCACCGGCCACGCCGGCGGTATCGCGCTGAAGCAGGGCGTAGAGATCCCGGAGGCCGATCCCGATCGCGTGGAGCCCGAGCGACCCGGGGGCCCGACCGGGGAAGTCGCCGGTGACCCGGACCAGGCCCGAGCCATCGGCGGTCGCGACCCGCACCGTATCGAAGGTGGTGAGCGAGTCCACGATTCGGACCAGGACCGGGCTCACCAGCCGCCAGTCGCGATCGAGCACCCGGGCCGCGAGGGAATCGACCTCGACGACCCGCTCCCCATCGCGCAGTCGCGACGAACCCCCGGCACGAAACCGGGTGGCGCCCCGGGTCGTCGCCGACCCGTGCCACACGAACGTCGAGGGCGTGCCGGTCACCGTCCCGTCGACCTCCGCGATCTCGTACTGCCCCAGGCTGGTGGTGTCGAGCGTCGCGTTCACGACAAAACGGGTGCTGTCGAGCCGCCCGCCCCGCCAGTCGATCGCGATCCGGCCGCCCCGGGCCTGATAGTCGAGCCACCGGACCGAGTCGGCCCGGGCGGTGGCCGTGAGATGCCAGGCGTCGAGCGAGCCGTCCAGGGCGTAGTGTCCCCGGCCCCGCCCGGCGAGCACGCCCACGTCGGCCAGGTCTTCCCGCGACACGCCGCCCAACGCCACCGCCAACGAATCGAACGGTGCCAGGGTCAGGGCCACCAGGTCGCCTGCGAGCGTCCCCTGGTGGGGGGCGGCCCAGCCCAGCGTGCCGGCCGCCGTGGCCTCGCCCCCTTCCCACCAGGCGGTGGAGGAGTCGACGGTCACCACGCTGTCCTGGACCGCGAGGCTGATCCGGGCCGAGTCGATCGTCACCTCACGGATCCGGGAGCGGACCAGATCGAGCCGGGCTCGCCCGCTGGGCGCCACCGCCGAATCGACCCCGCCGGACAGATCGAGCGTCCCGTTGAGCCGGGTGGCCACTCCGCCGGGCGCGAGCCGGGCCAGATCGGCGTTCGCGAATTTCACGGTCAGGGAGTCGGCCCCCCAGCGAGGCGGTTGGAGCGTGGCCCACCCCGTGACCTGATAGCGACCGATCGCACCGCGCACATCGGCCTCCACCGCCATCCGGTCCAGGCTGCCCCGGAGCCGGACCGGGCCCTGGAGCCCGCCGTCCGCCGTGAGCGACGGGAAGGTGCCGCGAATACCGTCGAAGGCGAGGCTGTCGAGCACCAGATTGGCGTCCACAGCGAAGACCGGCCCCCCGGTGTCGAGCCGAGCCCGCCCCCGGACCTGGCTCGCCGGGCGGCTGCCGTCCTGGTGGCGGGCGGTGCCGTCGAAAGTTACGTCGTGCCAGGGGCCGTCCAGCGAGCCGGCGAGCTGGAGCCGCCCGTCCAACTGGACCGACGGCGCGATCAGCTTGACCGTCCGAAGATCGAGATCGGCATGGGGAAGCCGCGCCTGTTGGAAGACGATGCCCTGGGTGCCCCCCAGCTCCACCCGCCCTTCGAGGGCGACCTGGCTCTCGGGCTCCCCCTCGATCCGAGCGTCCGCGAAGCGCCAGTCGAAGGTCACGTCCATGGCGTCGAAGAACCCCGTGGCCGTGAGCGGTCCGGTCAGTCGGCCGGCCAGCGGCAAGCTGTCGAGAAAGGGCCGGACATTCTCCAGATCGAAGTTGGTGAGATTCAGATCGAGGCCCCGGAAGCCCAGGCCTCGGTACACGTCGACGATCGAGGTCAGCCGGCCGTCGACCCGCGAGGTTCGATCCGCCAAGTGCAGATCCCGAACGTCGAACTCGGCCCGGCTCCCCGCCACCGACCTGGCCCGCACTTGGCCTCGGCCAGACAGCGCCGGGAAGTTCGGTGAGATCCAACGGAGGTCCACCAGATCGAGGCGCGGGGCGTCGAGCGAGAAGTCGTAGAGCACGGTGTCGCGGGGCCAATCGATCCGGCCGGCCCCGCTCACCACCGTGTTGGGAAAGGCCCCCCGCTTCACCTCGAAAAGCAAGCTGTCGGCTCCCTGGGTGAGCGACGCGGACAGATCGCGGATCCGGAGCTCCGGATCGCTGATCCGGGCCGCCAGGGTGTCGATCGTGGTGGCGAAGGGCTGGTGATCGGGCGTCGAGAGCCGCATGGTCGCGAATCGGGCGGCCAGCTGGTCGATCACCCGGACCTGGAGCAGGCTGTCCGAGCTCCGGGCGCCCGGCTCGATCCGCCGGCCCGGCTTGGCCCGCTCGGCGGCCAGGGCCGAGTCGATCTGGGCCGCCGTGCGCAACCGACCATCGGGATTCCAGGGCGTGCTGATCTCCATTCGCCCGTTGACGATTTCCAGATTGCGAAGTTCGATCAGGGTGCCCGGCCCGCCGTTGTTCGGCCCTTCGCCCAACCGGAGCACCTCCTCGTAGTTCATCCGGCCGCTGCGGTGCTTTACCACCTCGACCCGCGGATCGATGGCTCTGACGTCGCTGAGGACGATCTGCCGGGCCAGAAGCAGCGGGAGGGAGAAGTGCAGCTCGAGCCGGGGGAAGTCGGCCACCAGCTGCCCGGCCGTATCGCGCACCACCACCGAGTCGAGCGTGAGCCGGGAGATGAAATTCCCTTCCAGCCGGCCGATGGTTACCGTGCCCCGGACCAGCCGGTTCGACTCCTCGGTGACCAGTCGAGCCAGGAGCGAGCGCCCCGGCCGGGTCAGGATCACCGCGCCGGTGGCTCCCAGGATCGCCGCGATCAGGGTCGCGATCCCGACGAACACGCCCCGCGCCACGGCCCGGCGCATCAGAACGCCTGCCCCACGGAGATCTGCAGGTTGAGCCCGGTCGTCGAGCCCGGCCGGCGGTAGTCGTCCCGCAGCGCGGTGAGGTCGCCGGTCGCGGCATCGAGTACGTAGAGCGTGCCGCGCGGCAGATCGTAGCCGTTGTACGCCACGTCGAGGCGGGCCGGGCCGAGCGGCGTGGCGAGCCGGAGTCCGAGCCCCGGCGTCACGCGAATGGCGCGAGTCGACGGCACCGTGGTGCCCCGCGCCCACACCCCCCCGGCATCGACGAACGCCGCCCATCGGAGCCGGCCTGGCAACACCGGCGACGGCAGCCGGAGCTCCACGTTGCCCACCACTACCGTGTTGCCGCCGATCGGGGCCACCCGCACGTCGTTCCGGTTGGGGTCGCCACCGTTGGCCAGGTCGGACGACACCACGTAGACCACCGGCCCCAGCTCGTTCCGGTCGTAGCCCCGCACGTCGTTGGCGCCGCCGGCATAGAATCGCTGCTCCGGCGGCACGAAATTGCCGCTGGCGCCGCCCAGCTCGACCCCGGGGGAGAAGATCAGGCCGCCCCGGAGGTGAGTCGCCAGCACCACCTCGCTCCCCAGCGCGCGATACCAGGAGCCGTCACCGACCACCCGGGTGAACTGGGCCAGCCGGGACGAGCCGATGAACCGCGAGCTGTGGGTCACCTCGGCACTGTAGATCGAGCCCCGGCTCGGGTCGATCACGCTGTTCACCCGGGCGCGGCTGATCGACGCCGTGAGGGTCGCCAGCACCCGGCGCCGCTCCAGCTCCTGGATGTCGGACGCGATACAGGCGTTGAAGACGCTGCAGAAGCTGGCTGGGTCCGCCTTGGTAGAGCCGTACGAGACCCGATAGGTGAGCACAAACGGGATCCGCTTGAACGTCTCTCGATTGAAGGTCAGACTGGCGCCGATGTCCTCCCGCTGGTACACCAGGTATTCCGAGCGCCGCTCCGCGAAGGCCGACGCGGTGAGCGCGTTCGACGGCGACAGGAAGGCCGGCCGGCGGAACGAGACCGTGGTGCCGAAGTTGGGTTCCCGCGATCCGATCGTGTCCCGGTCGAGCGACCCGCACACCCACGACCGCTCCGCGTGGAGGCCGAGTGGAAAGCCGGCCACCCCGATCTTGGAGAGCCGGGCCGACACGTCGAACACCCGGCCGTTGCCCCCGACGTTCCGCGCCGTCCACCCGACGTTGGCCCGGAAGCAATCGTTGGTGCCGTAGCCCACCCCGGCCTGGGCCCGGTGCATCGGGCCCTCGTCGACCTGGACCAGCAGCGGCACCAAGGGGTCGCCGATGCTGAACGCCAGCGTGTCCACGGTGACTGAGGCAAACCGGAAGAGCCCCGACTGGTAGAGGTTGAGCTGACTCCGGTAGAGATCGCTCTGCCGGAACGTGCGCCCTCGCCTGGTGGTGAGGAGCGTCCGGACGAAGACCGAGTCCACCTCGTTGGTCCCAACCACCCGGATCGCGCCGATCCGGGCCGAGCGGCCCGGATCGACGATGAGCTGGAGGTTCGCGGAGTGCGCCTCCCGGTCCACCTCGCGGCGGCCGACGTAGACGGTGGCGGTGGGGTACCCCCGATCCAGGAGCCGGGACTGGATGGTGTCGCCCGTGGCGAGCACCAGGTACCGGTTATAGGGATCGCCGAGTCCGAGCGGAAGATCCCGGACCACGTCGGCACGATCGGGGAGGGAGTCCAGCCCCTCGATCGAAAACTTGGTGATCCGAACCGGCTGCCCTTCGTGGATCCGGAAAGTGATGTAGACGTTCTCGTCGGTCCGGCGCACCAAGGTATCGACCTGGGCGTCGAGGAACCCCGACAGCTGATAGAAGAGCCGGATCCTGGCCGCGTCGATCCGGAAGTCACGCTCGTTGAACCGGCGCTTCTCGCCCAGCCCCATCCAGCTCACCAACGGAAAGGTCGCGAAGTCGCTCGATTTGGTGGTCGCGATCGCGGCCTTGAGCGACTGATCGTCGATCGAGTGATTGCCTTCGAAGTCCAGCTTGCGGACGATCAGGTCGGTGTCCTGCGCGGCCAGCCGCACGGGCCCCGCCGCCGGAACGAAACCGATCCCGAGCGCGACGCCAATCCCGATTCGGACGGCAATTCGACCCACTGCCCAATTCCGCAACATCCCTTCGCCGTGACCCCCTCCGGTTGCGCGGCCTTCCGGCGATTGACCGGAACCCCTAAATGTAGTAGCCTGAAACTGTTACGCCACCTCATTCCAGCACATTGTCAGCTCCGCCGCGCTGGACGACGCACCTCGCCAAAGTTGGGGATCGAGCCCACAAGTGCCTAGCTCCAAGACAGTCGCCTTCGTCATGACGTTGCTGACCGGCGGCGTCCACACCGTCGCCACTCCGCCGCCACTCGCCGCCCAGTCCCTGGCCAAACGCCTGACCCGCCGGCTCGAGCGCCCCCCGCTCGACCGGAACCTCTGGGGAATCGCGGTGCTCGACGGGCACGGCAAGCTCCTGTACGGCCGGAACGCCGAGCGGCTCTTCATGCCGGCCAGCAACACCAAACTGATCGTCACCTCGGTCGCGACCTCGCGGCTCGGCCCCGACTGGACGGTCCGGACCTCCGTGTACGGCGCGGCCCCGATCCACGACGGCGTCCTCGAGGGCGACCTGGTCCTCTACGGCCGGGGCGATCCGACCTGGGGCCCCCGGTGCTTCGGGCTCGACACCCTCGCGGTCGGGGTCTGCGACTCGGTGGCCAGCGCCCCGCTCGACCGCCTGGCCGCGCAGGTTCGCGAGCGCGGAGTTCGGGTGGTCGAGGGCGACGTGATCGGCGACGGCAGCTGGTTCGAGCCCACCGCCGTGCACCCGACCTGGGAGAACGACGACCTGGTCTGGGGTTACGCCGCGCCGGTCACCGCGCTGGGATTCCACGAGAACGTCTTCACGCTCGAGGTCACCCCCGCGCTGAGCCCCGGCGCGCCGGCGCGGCTGGCCCTCGACCCCGACCTGGGCGCGGTCGAGCTGGTCAATCGGACCACCACCATCGACGACACCACCGCCGACCTCGAGGTGGCCCGCGAGCCCGGGAGCTGGCGGGTCACGGTGAGCGGGACCGTCCGGCTGGGCTCGTCGCCCCGCCAGCTGACCCTGGCCGCCCCCGACGGGAACCGGTGGACCGCCCTCGCCTTCCGCCGGGCCCTCGAAGCGGCCGGGATCGCGGTCCGCGGCACCGTGCGGGCCACCGCCGACTCCGCCGCGACGGCGCCGGCCCGGGCCACCACGCCCTTGGCCGAGATCGCCTCCCGGCCGCTCGCCGACTGGATCTTCGCGATCCTGAACGTGAGCCAGAACTGGTACGCCGAGACGCTCTGCAAAGAGCTGGGGCGGGCGTTCGGAGAGGCCGGCAGCTGGGACGAGGGACTCCGGATCGAGCGCCGCTTTCTGGTCGACTCGATGGGCATCGACTCGACCCAGTTCCTGGTCCACGACGGGTCCGGCCTCTCCGCCAAGGACCTCGTCACCCCGCTGACCTTCGCGAAGATCCTCCGTTTCATCCGGAACCGTCCGGGTTACCGAACCTTCGCCGCCGGTCTTCCCCAGGCCGGCGAGATCGGCACCCTCCGAACCCGGTTCCACGACACCCCGCTCGAGGGACTGGTCCGGGCCAAGACCGGGAGCATCGGCCAGGTCAACACCCTGTCGGGCTACCTCGAGCCGACCGAAGACTCCACCGCGTTCGGCCGGGCGCCGATCCGGATCTTCAGCGTCCAGGCGAATCACCACACGCTGGGTGGCCGGGCCATGATCCGGGCGATCGACAGCGTGGTGGTGGACATCGGTCGGGCGGCCAAGGTCCGCCGCCGGCGCTAGCCCCGCTGTCATCGGCCGGACCGCCGCCCTATTCTTCCCGACTCGGAGCGGCCCTGTGTCCTGGACTCGAGAGGCGGCGGTGAAGATCTATACCAGAACCGGAGACGAAGGCTCGACCGGCCTGTTCGGTGGCGGTCGGGTCTCCAAGCATCACCCCCGGGTCGCGGCCTACGGCGACGTCGACGAGCTCAACTCCACCCTGGGAGTGGTCCGGGCCACCCAGCCGACCGACCTCTTCGCCGCCGAGCTGGAGCAGATCCAGCGCGACCTCTTCGCGATCGGCGGCCATCTGGCCACGCCCGATCCGGACAAGGTCCGGGCGGCTCTCGAAAAGGCGGCTCTCGGCCCCGAGCGGGTCACGGCCTTCGAGGCCCTGATCGACGCCGCCGATCGCGAGCTGCCGGCCCTCACGCGCTTCATCCTGCCGGCCGGCACCCCCAAGGCCGCCGCACTTCACCTGGCCCGGACCGTCTGCCGCCGGGCGGAGCGAAGCGTGGTGTCGCTGGCCTCCGACGAGTCCGTCCCCGAGCTCTTCCTGATCTACCTCAATCGGCTCTCCGACCTGCTCTTCACCCTGGCCCGGGTCGCCAACCACCGGGAGGGGCGGGGAGACGTCCCCTGGTGAGCGACGACGAGCGACTCTGGGTCGCCCACGCTCTGGGCCGCTATCCGGTCGACGTTCGGCCCGGCGGGCTGGCCGCCCTGCCCGACCTCCTGGCCGAAGTCGCGGATCGCCGGCGGGTGGTGGTAATCACGGATCGCAACGTGGGCCGGGCCGTCGAGGTGCCGCTCAAGGCGCCGACCCTGGTGGTCCCCCCGGGCGAGGGTTCCAAGACCCGGACCCGGTGGCGGGGGCTCACCGACCGGATGCTCGATCTGGGCTACGGGCGCGACACCGTGGTGTTGGCCGTCGGCGGGGGCGTGGTGGGCGATCTGGCCGGGTTCGTCGCCGCCACCTATCTCCGCGGGGTGCCGGTCGTGCAGGTGCCCACCTCGCTCCTCGCCATGGTCGACGCGTCGGTGGGCGGCAAGACCGCCGTCAACACCCGGCACGGCAAGAACCTGGTCGGCGCCTTCCATCCGCCGGCCGCCGTGCTCGCCGATCCGGCCACTCTCCTGACGCTCCGCACCGCCCACATCCGGAGCGGTCTGGTCGAAGCGGTCAAGCACGGCCTCCTGGCCGACCGGGCCTACTTCGACTGGATTCACGCCGAGCGGGTCGCCCTGCTGGGCCGCGACCAGGCGGCCCTGACCCGGCTGGTCCGGACCAGCGTGGCGATCAAGCGGGACATCGTCGCGGCCGACGAGCGGGAGAGCGGCCTCCGGGCGGTCCTCAACCTGGGCCACACGGTGGGCCATGCGATCGAGGCAGGGACCGGCTACCAGGTGAGCCACGGCGAGGCCGTGGCGACCGGATTGGTGGTGGAGGCGGCCCTGGCCGCGCTCCTCGGCCAGGCCGATCCGAGCCTCGCCCCCGAGCTGGCCGGCCGCCTTGCCGACCTCGGCCTCCGGCTCGGCCTCCCGGCCCGGGTGGACGACGACGCTCTGCTGGCGCTGATGCGGCGCGACAAGAAGGTGGAGGGCCAGGTCCTCCGGTTCGCCCTCCCCCGCGCCCCGGGCACGGGGCGGGAGCGGCCGTGGACCGTGACGGCGACGGACGACGACGTTAGGCAAGCGTTAGGCATGTCCCGAGATTTTTTCGCCGGCCGATATCCACACGGCGTCCACACGGAAAAGTAGCGCAACTGATTGCGGGACCACCACTTACCGCGCTCGTCGACACCGTGCACATCGCCGTTGTCCACGCCGTGTCGATGAACTGCCTAACTTGTTTCTGCCTAACGTACTCGCAATGTTGACGAATCGCGGCCGTTGACCGGCACCTAACGATTTCCTATATTCGGTTCCGCAGCACGGCAGGATCCGCTGGATCTCGAGGCCCGCACGGGCCGTCTCTCGCACAACGCAGGACCACACCGCACCTCCGAGGTGGTATGCGCACTGTCCGCGATCGCCGGGGCCGCGCACCGGGCCGCTCGTCCCCGTCCAGTTCGTTCGATCAGTATCTGCTCGACATCCGCAAGCTCCCGATGATCACCGATCCCAAGGAAGAGGTCCGGCTCGCCAAACGCGCCCGGAAGGGTGATCAGGAGGCGATGGACCGCCTGGTGACCGCCAACCTCCGGTTCGTGATTTCCTACGTGAAGCGGTTCCAGGGCCACGGCCTCGACCTGGCCGAGCTGGTGGCGATCGGGAACGAGGGCCTGCTCAAGGCAGTCAAGAAATTCGACCCGGCCCACGGCGTGAAGTTCATCAGCTATGCCGTCTGGTGGGTCCGCCAGTGCGTCCTCAAGGCCCTCGCCGAGCAGACCCGGACCGTCCGCATCCCGCTCAACCAGAACGCCGCCCTCCTCCGGATGGCCAAGATCGAGGCCCTCCTGAGCCAGGAGCTGGGCCGCTCGCCGACCGACGCCGAGACCGCCCAGGTCCTCAACGAGTCCGTCGACACGATTCGCGCCGCGCGGCTGGTATCCTCGGTCGAGGTCTCCCTGGACGCGCCGGTCGAGCGGCACGACTCGGCGGCGCCGAGCTTCGGCGAGCGGGTGGCCGGCTCGGCCGGGGGCGACATCGAGGACCTGGTCGATGCCGGGCTCCAGCGCGAGTTCCTGGTCCAGATGTTCGACCGCTATCTGACGCCGCGCGAGCGCCGGATCCTCTCGCTCTACTACGGGCTCGAGGAGGGCTCCGAAGCCCTGACGCTGGAAGGCATCGGCGCCCTCCTCGGGGTGACCCGCGAGCGGGTCCGCCAGATCCGGGAGCGGGCCTTCGAAAAGCTCCGGAACTCGCCCGAGGTGAAGTACCTGCGGCAGTCCACCGTCGCCGCCTGACCCCGCGCCCGCCGCACCGAAGAGGGGCGCTCCGGCCAGGTCGCCAGAGCGCCCCGAGTCGTTGCCAGACCCAGCTCCGATCCAGGCGGGGCGTCGAATGGCGGCCGACGATGCGACCGCGAGCCGTCTGTCGCGACCGGCCAAGGCCATTAGGTTTCGGCATGGCGTCCCTCGGTCTCTTTCCCTTGCCGTTGGTCCTCTTTCCGGGCGCGCTGGTGCCGCTTCACATCTTCGAACCACGCTATCGGACCCTGCTGACCGACGCGGTCGAGGGCGACCATCGCTTCGGCCTGCTGCCGCCGGGTCCGGACAGCGGCCTTCCCACGCCAGGCGCCGTGGGCTGCGTCGCCCGGGTCCGGGCGGTCCAGCCCCTCCCCGACGGCCGCTCCAACATCGTGGTGTCGGGCGAGGACCGCTTTCGACTCGACCGGCTGCTGGCGGGCCCCAAGCCTTATCTCGTCGGAGCGACGTCGCCATTCGACGATCTCCCCGACGTTCAGGTGCCGAGCCAGGCCGATCTGGAGTCCCTCCGGCTCCTGGCCGAGCGCTACGCCGGCGCCCTCGCGGCCCTGACCGACGTCGGGCACGACGCCGAGTTTAGCGACGAGGCCTCCCAGCTGACGTTCCAGGTCGCCTCGCTCCTCGAGTGGGACTTTCCGGTCAAGCAGCATTTCCTCACCCTTCGCTCCGCCACCGAGCGGGTCACCCGTCTGCTCCACGCCCTGCCTGGCCTCTTGGCCGATCTCGAGGCGCGGGTGCTGGTACACCGGCGGGCTTCGCGCAACGGAAGCGGGGCCCGGCACTCCTGAGACGCCGGTGACCACCGACTCGCTGGCCGCGGACCTGGCCGCCATCGTGGGCCCCCGCTGGATTCGGATTCGCGAGGCCGAGCGGCGGACCTACGAGGCCGACGGCCTGCCGACCCATGCGTCGCTCCCTCGGCTCGCCGTCCTTCCCGGGTCCCGGGACGAAGTGGTGGCCCTCGTTCGCCGCCTGGCCCGACTCGGGGTGACCTGGGTGGCCCGGGGGGCCGGCACCGGTCTCTCCGGCGGCGCGCTCGCCGATCCCGAGACGGTGCTGATCCCGCTCACCCGGCTCAACCACATCCTGGCGATCGATCCGGGGACCCGCCGGGCCCGGATCGAGCCCGGGGTGGTCAACGCCAAGTTGGGCGAGGCGGTAGCGCCGTTCGGACTCCAGTACTGCCCGGATCCGTCCAGCCAGGCCGCTTGCACCATCGGCGGCAACGTGGCCGAGAACGCGGGCGGCCCGCACTGTCTCAAGTACGGCGTCACGACCAATCACGTGGTGGAGATCGAGGTGGTGTTGCCAGACGGCTCGATGGCCCGGCTGGGGAGCCCCCAGGGCGACCCGTGGGGCCCCGATCTGGTCGGGCTCTTCGTGGGCTCGGAGGGGATGTTCGGGATCGCCCTCGAGATCACGGTGCGGCTGGAGCGGCGCCCCGCCGCGATCCGCACCCTCCTTGCCGACTTCGACGCGGTCCGGGCGGCGAGCGAGGCGGTGAGCGCGATCATCGCGGCCGGCGTGGTCCCGGCCGCGCTGGAGATGATGGATCAGGGCACCATTCAGGCGGTGGAGTCGTCGATCTACGCAGCGGGGTATCCGGTCGACGCGGCGGCGGTCCTGCTGGTGGAGCTCGACGGCGCCCCGGCCGCCGTGGCCGCGGAGACCGTGCTGGTGGAGCGTCTGCTCCACGCGCATGGCGCCCGGACCGTTCGCTCGGCTACCGCCGACGACGATCGCGCCCGCCTCTGGCAGGGACGGAAGAAGGCGTTCGGGGCGATGGGCCGGGTGGCGCCGGACCTGGTGGTGCAGGATGCCGTGGTGCCCCGGTCCTCCTTACCGGACGTCCTCGACGCCATCGGCGCGATCGGACGGAAGTACGACCTGACCATCTGCAACGTGTTCCACGCCGGCGACGGCAATCTCCACCCTAACATCTGCTACGATCGACGTGACGCCGAGCTGAGCGGGCGGGTGCGGGACGCAAGCCGGGAGATCATGACCGCGTGCATCGCGGCGGGAGGATCGATCACCGGGGAGCACGGCGTCGGGTCCGACAAGCTGGACTACATGCCGCTCATCTTCGACGCCCCGAGCCTGGCGGCCATGTGCGACGTCCGCCGGGCCTTCGATCCCGAGCAACGGGCCAACCCGGGCAAGGTCATTCCCACCCACTTCTGCCGCGAGTGGCGCGAGGAACGGGCGCCATGAGTCAGGATATGCGAGAGTCACTCAAGCGAATCGCCGGCGAGACCGGTCAGGCCAGCGACGGCGTGCCCCGGGTGGCGCCGCGATCCACCGACGAGGCCGCCGCGCTGCTCGGGCTGGCCCACGAGCAGGGCTGGCGGGTCCGGCTGGAGGGCGCCGGCACCTGGATGCCGCCGGACGCCCCGGCCGACTTCGCCCTCACCACCACCCGGATGCGACGGGTGGTGAGTCTGAGCGCCGCCGACCTGGTGGCGACGGTGCAAGCAGGCCTGTCCCTGGCGGAGCTCGAAGCGAGCCTGGCCTCGCACGGGGCCTGGCTGGCTCTCGACGCGCCCGGTCTCCGGGAGCGGACCGTGGGCTCGATCCTGGCCACGGCCACGGCGGGCTCGCTCGCCCAGCGCTTCGGGCCGGTCCGCGATCACGTTCTCGGCGCCACGGTGGTCGCGGGCGACGGGCGGGTGGTGCGGGCCGGCGGGACGGTCGTAAAGAACGTAGCGGGTTATGATCTCACCAAGCTGCAGGTGGGCGGCTTCGGGACGTTCGGACTGATCGCCGAGGTCCACCTCCGGCTCCGGGCCGCTCCGGAGCGCGGGGTGGCCCTGGCGGCCCGGGGCACCATGGACCAGCTCCTCGACGGTGCCGCCCGGCTGACCGCCGCGGGGATCGAGCCGGCCGGGCTCGAGCTGGCCTCGCCGGGCCTGACGGGAGCGCGGGACTGGACCCTGCTGGCGCAGTTCGTCGGCACCCGGGCCGGCGTCGACGCCGCCGTGGCGGGCCTGACCGCGGCGGGGCTGCCGATCGGATTCACGACCCTCGACCGGAGCGGCACGACCGACCCGGTCCGGAGCCTGGCCCGCGCCGCGCTCGAAGGACCGGTCACCCTCCGCCTGGGCGCCCTCCCCGAGAGTATGGCGGACACGGTGGAGCTGTTGGCGGAGTCGCTCGGGGCCGAGCGGGTGAGCGCCGGCTTGATTCGGGGTGGCGTCCGATGGACCGGCGCCGCCTCCCACGATCGCCTGATCGCGCTCCGCTCGCGGCTGGCCGAGCGCGAGATCCCCCTCACCCTGGAACGGGCGCCCTGGCCGCTCCGGAGTCAGGTGGGCCATTTCGGCGCCTTCCGCGAAGGCGTGGGCACCCTCACGGGCCGCCTTCGCGCGGTGTTCGACCCCGGAGGAATCCTGATGGTGCCCGCGGAGGGCAGCCAGCGTGGCTGACGCCGGGCGCCACGGCTTCGAGGCGCTCGATCCCTGCGTCCATTGCGGGTTCTGCCTGAGCGCCTGCCCCACCTATCTCGCCACCGGCGACGAAAGCGACAGCCCGCGGGGGCGGATCGTGCTGATCCGGGCCCTCGAGCGGGGCGAGCTCCGCCCGACCGACCCGGCCCTGCGGCAGCATCTCGACGCCTGCCTCGGGTGCCGGGGCTGCGAGCCCGTTTGCCCGTCGGGCGTGGGGTACGGCCGAGGGCTCGAGGCCGCTCGCGAGCGCCTGGCCGCGGCCAACGGGATTCCGGCCCGGGCCCGGGCCGTCCTCGCCCTGTTCGGCGCCCGCTGGGCTTGGCGCGCGGCGTTCGGCGCGGCGCGGTTGGTCCGGGAGACCGGCCTGCCGGCCCGGCTGGCGAGCGACGGGCGGACCGGCTTCCTCTTCGGGATGCTCCAGGCCACCACGCCCTTCGCGCCGCCGCGCCGCCGCGCTGGTCCCGCGTCCTCGCCGACCGGGCCCACGGTGGCGCTCTTTCGCGGCTGCGTGATGGAGGGCCTCTTCGATCACGTCCACGACGCCACCCGCCGGGTCCTCGAGGTCAACGGCTACCGGGTCGTCGAGGTCCCGAACCAGGTTTGCTGCGGCGCGCTCCACGAGCACGCCGGCGACCGGGCCGGCGCCCGCCGGCTGGCGGGCGCCAATCTCGAGGCGTTCGCCGGCCGGGCCGACCGGGTCGTGGTGAACAGCGCCGGATGCGGCGCCTTGCTCAAGGATCTGGGCCACCTCCTGGACGACCCCGAAGCGGCCGAGCTGGCCGGCAGGGTCAGGGACGTCACCGAGCTCCTCGCCGAGCGGGGTCCGCGACCGGGCGCGCCGCTCGACCTCGACGTGGCCTACGACGCCCCCTGCCACCTCCAGCACGCCCAGCGGGTCCAGGCGGAGCCGCTCGTCGTGCTCCGGGCGATCCCCGGGCTTCGGGTCCGCCTCCTGCCGGGCGCCGATCAGTGCTGCGGCAGCGCCGGGATCTACGGGGTGCTCCACCCGGCCCTCTCCCGCGACGTCCTCGACGCCAAACTGGACGTCATCCGCGACGCGACGCCGCCGCCCGACCTGATCGTGACCGGGAACCCGGGCTGCTTGATGCAGATCGGCGCGGGGCTCAGGGCACGCGGCCTCCCGACCAGGGTGGCGCACCCGGTCGAGATCCTAGACCGGTCGTACGCCGCCGCCGGATTTTACGACACTCGGGTTGACTTCTCCGACCAACGGGCCCACGCTCAAAGTTGAGAGCAGTCCGGGAAGTCGATTTCTGAGCGCCTCGCCGCGCGTGATCGGCCGGGGCGCCGCCGGTCGGGTTCCGCCGATCGGCGACGTGGTGACGCGCCCCCCGGCGTCCGCCTTCGAGTCGTTCCGCATCCCTCCCGCCTCTGCTGGCCCGGGTCGATCCCGAGGCGCCGTCCGGCGCCCGGACACTTGGGCGAGCCCATCCGACTCCCCGCGTGAGGAGGCCTCGTGTCCCTGCCAGCCACCCTTGATCAATCCACGCTCGTCGGCCTCGACACCGCCCTGCGCGGTCCGTTGATCCGTCCGGAAGACGAGCACTACGACGACGCCCGCCGGGTTTACAACGGGATGATCGACCGCCGCCCAGCGGCGATCGCCTATTGCGTCGACGTGGCCGACGTGATCGCCTGCGTCAATTATGGGCGGCTCCACGACCTCCCGATCGCGGTCCGGGGCGGGGGCCACAGCGCGCCCGGGCTCGGGCTCTGCGACGAGGGTCTGGTCATCGACCTTTCCCGGATGCGTGGTATCCGGGTCGATCCCCGGCGGAAGACGGTCCGGGTCGAGGCCGGGGCCACCTGGGGCCACGTCGACCACGCCACCCACGCCTTCGGCCTCGCCACGCCGAGCGGGATCGTGTCCACCACCGGGGTGGGGGGACTGACCCTGGGCGGCGGCCACGGCTACCTGACCCGGCGCTACGGCCTCACCATCGACAACCTCCGCTCGGCCGACCTGGTGCTGGCCGACGGCCGCTTCGTGACCGCGAGCCCCCGCGAGCACCCGGACCTCTTCTGGGCCATTCGGGGCGGCGGCGGCAACTTCGGCGTGGTCACCTCGTTCGAGCTGCGGGTCCACCCGGTCGACACGGTGACCGGTGGCCCGACCTTCTGGCCGTTGGATCGGATGGCCGACGCGCTCGACTGGTACGCCGGGTTCATCGCCCGGGCGCCGCGCGACATCACCGGCTTTTTCGCGGCGCTGACCGTCCCGCCGGCCCCGATGTTTCCCCGGGACATCCACGGCCGCCGGATGTGCGGGGTGGTCTGGTGCTGCACCGGCTCCCCGGCCCACGGCGACCGGGTGCTCCGGGCAGTCCACCGCTTCGCGGAGCCGGTCTTCGAGCACGTCGGGCCGGTTCCCTACCCCGCTTTGCAGGGCCTCCACGACGGCCTCTACCCGCCCGGCCTGCGCTGGTACTGGAAGGGACACTTCCTCCGGGGACTGAGCGACGAGGCCATCGCGACCAACGTGGACTACTGCGACCGGCTGCCCTCGATGCTCTCCACCATGCACCTCTACCCGATCGACGGCGCCGTCCACCGGGTGTCGCCGGGGGCGACCGCGTTCGCCCGCCGCGACGCCCGGTTCTCGCAGGTCATCGCCGGGGTCGGCACCGACCCCGGGGACGACGAACGGATCACCGGGTGGGCGCGCGAGTACTGGAACGCCACCAAGGCGCATTCCTCGGGCGGCGGGTACGTGAATTTCATGATGGAAGCGGACGAGGCCCGGCTCCGGGCCAGCTACGGCGAGAACTACGACCGGCTGGCCGCGATCAAGACCAAGTACGATCCCCGGAACCTGTTCCGGGTCAACCAGAACATCCGGCCCGGCGGGGCGTAGCCGTCAGCGGATCAAGGCCAGGGTCACCACCACGGTCAGGATCACGATCGTCACCACCCCAAAGCCGATCCAGCCGAGCAGAGCCGCGTTCCTACGCAGGAACTTGCCGGTCCGGTAGGCGGTCCGGCTCGGCACCACCCCGATCGGCATGCCGGTCAGGTGGCGCCTGAGATCGCGCGCCAGGTCCACCACCCCCGGGTAGCGGGCGGCGGGATCCTTGGCCAGCGCGGTCAGCAGAATCGCGTCGAGGTCGCCGCGGAGCTCCTTCCGGAGTTGGCGGACCGACAGCCCCCGGTGGGCCGCCAGCTCGGCGGCGCCGGCGGTGGTTTCGGTATCGTGACTCCGGGTCAGGGCGTCGCTCGGTCGTTCCGGCTCCGAGCGGAGCACCACGTCGGCGATGTCGATCGGCGTCGGGCTCCGGAACCGGTAGGGAAGCCGCCCCACCAGCAAGCGATAGAGCAGGATCCCGAGCGAGTAGACGTCGGTGGCGACCGTGACCGGGCCGCCCTGGAGCTGCTCGGGACTGGCGTAGTGCGGGGTCATCCGGATCGCGCCGGTCGTCGTGGTCCGGGGGAGGTCGGCGCCCGGCTCCGGCTCGGTCAGCTTGGCGATCCCGAAGTCGAGCAGCTTGGGGGCGCCGTAGCTCGTGACCAGGACGTTGCCCGGCTTGATGTCCCGGTGGATCACGTGGCGGCTGTGGGCGTGGTCCACGGCGTCGCCTACGGCCAGGAAGAGATCCACCCGCTGGCGGACCGAGAGCTGGTGACGGTCGCAGTATTCGTCGATCGGCTCGCCGTCGACGTACTCCATCACCACGTAGGGCAGATCGTCCTCGGTGGTGCCGCCGTCGAGCAGCCGGGCGATGTTGGGGTGGTCCAGGTCGGCCAGGATCTGGCGCTCGACCCGGAAGCGGCGGGCATCGCGCGCGGTGGCCATGGCCCCGTCCAGCACCTTGATCGCCACCTTGGCCCGGTACTCCTGGTCGGCCCGTTCGGCCAGCAGCACGACCCCCATCCCGCCCCGACCGAGCAGCCGGAGGACCCGATAGGCGCCGAAGCGGGTACCGGGGGGCACCGGGGTCTGGAGCCGGAGCGCCGCGGCGTCGAGGATCGGCCGGCGGATGAAGCCGCTGGGATGATCGTCGGCCCCGAGCAAGGTCTCCACCTCGCGGCGGAGCTCGGGATCGCCAACGCAGGACCGGTCCAGGTACGCCAAGCGGTCGTCGCCGGTGAGCCGGCTGGCCCGGTCGAACACCTCCTCGAGGCGTCGCCACCGTTCCCGGTCCATGCTAGGAATCGCGATGAACCGTCGCGGGAGAGAAGGCGGGCAGGCAGACGGCGAGGTACTCGGCGCCATCCTCACCGGGCGTGCTGTAGCGAACCCACTCGCCCGCCGCGGTCACCACCGCCTGGCCGGCCCGCACCTGCATCGTTCCGCCTTCGTATTCCACCTGGAGCAGCCCCCGGAGCACGACGGTGATCTCCTCGAACCCGGGACGCTGGCCCGGCTCCTGCCAGCCACCGGGCGACACCATCCGGGCGACGCTCACGGCCTGGTGGGCGGAGTTGACCCGGCCGACGAACTCCTCGATCCGCTTCGGCGGGTTGCCGGCGGCTTCCACGATGGTCGGGCCGGCGATCAGTCTCGGCATGGAGGCTCCGTTCAGAGCCAGGCCGGGTCGGCCACGGTGCGCTCGCTCCGGACGTTGCCGGTGTTGAGCGTTCCGGCCGGCTCGAACATCAGGATGTGGGTCTCCTCGAGGGCGATCGGACGGTGCTCCACGCCGCGTGGCACCACGTAGCACTGGCCCGGCTCGAGCTCGACCGCCCCGTCGCGAAGCTCGAGGCGGAGCCGGCCCTTCACCACCAGGAAGAGCTCGTCCTCGTCGTCGTGCCGATGCCAGACGAACTCACCCTGGATCCGGGCCAGCTTGACGTGCTGACCGTTGACTTCGGCCACGATCCGCGGGCTCCAGAGCTCGGGAATCCGGCTGAGCTTCTCCGCCAGGTCGATCGGGGTGTGCGCCATCGGAGTCCATTCGGAATGGGTCGGTCGAAGGGTAAGCCCGCCCGTTTCGGGGGGGCAAGCCGCCCCGCCCGGCCGCCGGAACGGCCTCACCGAACGTTGCGAAACACCTGGTGGCGCGAAGGCCTTGACCCCGGTGCGCCGGCGTGCCACCATCGCCAGCGAGCCCCATGCGGATCACCGTCCGACTCGACCGCCTCCGCGACCTCGTCGCCAGAAGCCCGCTGAGCCAGAACCATCTGGCCATCCGGCTGGGGATCTCGCGCGGCCACTGGTCGAATCTGCTCAGGGGCCGTTATCCGAGCCCGTCGGCCCGGACCCGGGAGCGGCTCCTGGCGCTGTTCGAGGTCTCGTTCGACGAGTTGTTTCAGATCGAGCCCGGGCCGCCGGTCCCCGACCCAAGGGTCGCCTCCGCGCTGGCCGAGCGCTATCTGGTGGACGGGATCGTCCGTCGCGACCGCGGGAGCGAGTGGTACGCCGCCCGGGGACGCCGCTTCGGACGGAGCACCGAGCTCCGCCTCTTCGATCCCGAGCGGGTAGCCCCGGCCGACGGCGGCGCCTTCTTCCGCCGGGTCGGCGCCTGGATCCGGCTGCCGCACCATCCCGCGATCGCGCCGATCGTCGATGCCGGTGAGGCGGCCGGCCGCCTCTACCTGGCGGCGGCCCCCGCCCCGGGCCGCCCGCTCCACGAGGTCGTCGCCGAGGCCGGTCCGCTTGACCCGGCTCGGGCGGTGGCGACGCTGGAGACGGTCGCAGCCGCCCTGGACTTCGCCCACGAGCGGGGCGCCGTCCACGGCGCCCTCTCCCCCGAGACGATCCGGCTCACGGGAGACCGGGTTACGATCCTCGCGGGCGGCCTGGACCCCGATCCCGCCGGCGAGTCCGGCCCCGCGACCGACCGCCGGGCCCTGGCAGCCTTGGCCGCGGGGTGGCTCGGGACCGGCGCGACCGCCGCGCAGCAAGCGCTGCTCCGCCGCGCCGAGGATGGGGGCTTCGGCTCCGCCCTGGCCCTGGTCGCCGAGCTTCGGACCGCCGGCGGTCGGCGCCGGTGGCCCTGGCGGCGGGTCGGGAGCCCGCGGCAGGCGCCCGTCCGCTCGACCCAGCCGGAGGTCTCGACCGTGCGGCATCAGCTCGTCGCCCTCAGGGACGACCTCAAGATCTCGTTTCGCTCGCTCCGCCGCCGACCCGGCCTCGCCGTCACCGCGGTGCTCACCCTGGCGCTCGGGATCGGCGGGGCGACCGCCATGGGAACCGTGGTCGACCGGATGCTGGTCCAGCCTTACCCGCTGCCGGACGCCGACCGGCTCACTCCGATCTTCCAGACCAAGCGGCTCACGGCGTCCAGCACCATTCGATCGTTCCCCCCGGCCCGGCTGCTGCCCGAGATCCGGCGAGGCCTCGGGAGCGGCACCAGGGTCGAGCCGTACGACCGGCAGACGATGGTGCTGGGCGGCGCCCTCGACCCCGAGCAGCTGACGGCGGTCCGCGTCGCCGACGGGTTCTTCGACTTTCTCCGGGTGCCGCTCCTCCGAGGGAGGCCCTTCTCACGGGCCGAGCGAGTCGAGGGCACCCGGGTAGCCATCCTGAGCCGTGACCTCTGGGTCCGCCGGTTCGGGCGCGACTCGAGCGTGGTGGGCCGGACGATGACGCTGGACGGCGAGCCGTACCGGATTGTCGGCATCGCACCGGCGACCCTCCGGACCGTCCCCGGGCTGAGCGGGTCCATCGACCTCTGGGTCCCGATTCCGCCGGAGTCGAGCCTCCCGCCGTCCCGCTCGATCCAGATGCTGGCCCGTCTCGCTCCCGGCGTCGAGCCGGTCCAGGCGAATCGCGAGCTGGCCGTGATCTCGGCTGCGGTTGCAGCCGACGATCCGGACTTCAAGGACTGGACGATGACGGTGGCGACGCCGGCCGACCTGATCGGGCGCGGGACGGTGCAGAGCCTCTATGCCCTCCTGGCCGCCGTCGGCGTCCTCCTGCTGGTGGCCTCGGCTAACGTAAGCCACCTCTTGCTGGCCCGGGCGGTGGAGCGCTCCCGCGAGCTCGCGACCCGGGCGGCACTGGGCGCGTCTCGGCTTCGCCTCCTGGCCCAGGGATTGGTGGAGTCCTTGGTGCTGGCGGCGCTCGGGGGGCTCGCCGGCCTCGCTCTCGGGGCCTCGCTCCTCCGGGCCGTGGCGGCCAACCCTCCCCGGGGGCCCGGGCTCGCCGCGCTGGCGACGGTGCGACTCGATCACCGCTCGCTGGCCACCGCGCTGGCCCTGACGCTGATCGTGGCGCTGATCGCCGGGCTGGTCCCCGCCTGGCGCGCCAGCCGAATGGGTACGCCCGGGCTCCTCAGGAGCGGGGGACGGTCCGCCGATCGGGCCCCTCGGCTGCGGCGGCTGGTGATCGGGCTCGAAGCGGGACTGTCGCTCACCCTCCTGGTCGGGGCCGGCCTCCTGGTCCGAACGGTCTGGAACCTCACCACGGCGGACGTCGGCTTTGCCGCCGACCAGCTGACGGCGGTGTCGATCGATCTCCCGAGCTGGCGGTATCCGAACGGCCCGTCGCGGCCGCCTTTCTATCGGGCGTTGACCGAGCAGGCCGAGGCCATCCCGGGGGTGACGGGCACCACCCTGGCCGACAACTCGCCACCTCAGCTCGGGATCGAGTTCGGCTCACTCGAGGTCGACGGCCTGACGCTGACGCCAGGCGACACCCCGAGGGTTTTCGCCTCCAACCAGGTGGACCCCGGCTATTTCCGGACCTTGGGCGTTCCGATCCTGGCCGGGCGCTCGTTCGACCCCACGTTTCCAGAGGGAGAGCCCGACGCCGTCATCATCAACGATCGCCTGGCTCGACGGTTCTGGCCCCGGGGAGGTGCCGTCGGTGGCCGGATCCGGCTGGACGGCAAACGCTGGCTCCGAATCGTCGGGGTGGCAGGCACCGCCGCCGGCCTCGGCCTCGGGGCGCTCGGCGTCGACGACTTCCAGCTCTATCACCCTTTCGACGACCAGACCACGCGGGCTACGCTGCTGATCCGGGGGTCGCTGGCGCCCGACGCCCTGACGCCGGCGCTCCGGACGGTACTCACCAGGATCGATGCCGCGGTGCCGACCGTCTCGATCGACCCGGTCCGCCAACTCCTCTGGGAGAGCACCGCCCGGCAGCGACTCACGATGACGCTGCTGGTTCTCTTCGCGGTCTCCACGGTGGTACTCACCGGTGTCGGGCTGCATGGCGTGCTCCGCCACGCCGTGGAGCAGCGCCACCGGGAGATCGGGATCCGGCTCGCGCTCGGCGCCAGCCCCGGGGGGGTTCGGCGCCAGGTCGTGATCCAGGGAATCCTCCCGGTCGCGCTGGGGGCGGTCGCCGGCCTCGGCCTCGCGGTCGCCGGCTCCCGACTGATCGAGTCGCAGCTGTTCGGCATCGATACCCACGATCCGCTGACCTACGGTCTGGCAACACTCGGGGTGCTCGCGACCGCCCTGATCGCCTCCTGGGTGCCGGCCCGCCAGGCGACCCGGGTCGATCCGGTGGCGGTCATGCGCTCGGATTGACCCCAGTCGGGAAGGGCTGGTTACCTTCCCTACTGTGGAGACCATTCGCCTATCCGTCGGAGAGCTCGCCCGGCTCCGAGCCGGCGCCGTGCTCGTGCCCGACCACCCGATGCTCCTCGGCATCGAGGGTCCCGGTGCCGTGGCCTGCCTCCAAGGTCTCCTGACCAACGACGTCGAGAAGCCGGGCGACTGCAGCCTGATCTACGCCGGGCTGCTCACCCCCAAAGGCATGATCGCGGTGGACTTCTGGGTCATGCGGCACGGCGGCGCCTTTCTCCTCTTGGCCGACCCGCTCGGACGGGTACCCGCGCTGGAGCTGTTCGGTCGCCAGCTGCCGCCGCGACTGGCCCGGGTCACGGACCATACCGACGCCTGGGGGGCGATCTGGCTGCTCGGGGGCGGGGCGGCCGAGGTGGGCCAGTCGCTCGGGTGCGTCCCGGATCTGGGCGCCGGTCAGGCCGCCCTGGTGGAGTGCGGCCCGGGGGCCGTCTGGGTCGGCCGAGCGAAGGCCACGGGGCCGTTCGCGTGGGTGGTGGCCGGTCCGCCCGAGGCGTTGGCGGGCATCGCGAAGAGCTTGCGGGACGCGGGAGCGGTAGTCGGCACGCGAAGCGACCTTCGGGCCGCCCGGGTGCTGGCCGGCTTCCCGACATTGGGGGTAGACATCGGCTCCAAGACGCTGCCGCAAGAGGTCCGGTTCGACGAGATCGACGGGGTGTCCTACACCAAGGGATGTTACGTAGGCCAGGAGACCGTGGCGCGGATTCACTTCCGCGGCCACCCGAACTGGCTGCTGCGAGGCGTGGTACCGACCAACGGGCGGGCCCCGTCGGGCGACGCGCTGGCGCTGGAGGACCGGACGGTCGGCAGCGTGACCACCCAGCTCGAAGTCGATGGCACGCCCCGCATGGCCTTGGCCCGGCTTCGGCACGAGGTCGAGCTCGGGACGAAACTCCGCCAAGGCGAGGGGACGGTCCAGGTCGTGGCCCTCCCGTTCGATTCTCTGGCGGGCTGAGGGTGCACCGGTTGGAACGCGCGAAGCCCCGGCGACGACCGCCGGGGCTTCGAGATTCGAGCGGCCCAGCCTACATCTTGTGCGCGGTGTCGCCTGCCATCGCGCTGTCGGCCCTCATGGTCGTGTCAGCGGCGGCGGCAGGCGCCGGCGCGGCGGCCGCGGCGGTATCGGCGGCCGGCATGGGGGCCTTCTTTTCACCGCACGCGGCGAGCGTCACGAGGGCAACGACGGCAAGGAGCTTCTTCATTGGGTACTCCTTCATTCAGTTGGGTTCCGGGGGGTCCAGCGGACCGGCGGTTGTCTGACCGGGCGAAGACTGGAAGCTTACCGACCCGTGGCCTTTCTGTCAAATACCACAACGACTTAGCGGTGCCTGGCTCGCCCTGGCTGGTTCCCTCTGGCACCCGTCGATTACCCTTCGAAGGAGAGACGGCCGCTTCCGGCTCTGACTACGAGACGACTCCATGACCGACCGACCAACCACGCTGGCGGAGCTTCGATCGAGCCCCTGGGGCTCCGCCGAGCGACGAGCCCGAACCGTCCGCGACGAGATCCGAGACAACCTGCTGGCGGCGATCAGCCGCGGCGAGGCGCTCGTTCCGGGCGTCCACGGGTACGATGACACCATCGTTCCCCAGATCGTCAACGCCCTCCTGGCCCGCCAGGACTTCATTCTCCTCGGCCTCCGGGGCCAAGCCAAGAGCCGGATCCTCCGGAGCCTGGTCCGGTTCCTGGACGACTGGATGCCGATCGTCGCCGGCAGCGAAGTGAACGACGATCCCTTCGCACCGATCTCGCGGTTCGCCAAAGAGACGATTCAGGAGCTGGGCTCCGCCACGCCGATCGCCTGGGTGGGGCGCGACGCCCGCTACGTGGAAAAGCTGGCCACCCCCGACGTCACCGTCGCCGATCTGATCGGCGATCTCGATCCGATCAAGGCGGCCCGCGGCGGGCATCTCCTGAGCGACGAGCTGACGATGCACTTCGGGCTCCTGCCCCGGGCCAATCGCGGGATCTTCGCGATCAACGAGCTCCCCGACCTCTCGGGCAAGATCCAGGTGGGCCTCTTCAACATCATGCAGGAAGGCGACGTCCAGATCAAAGGCTACCCGGTTCGGTTGCCGCTCGACGTCCTCCTGGTGTTCACCGCCAACCCGGAGGACTATACCGCCCGCGGCAAGATCATCACGCCGCTCAAGGACCGGATCGGCGCCGAGATCCTGACCCATTATCCCCGTGACGTGGACCTGGGGATGCGGATCACCGCGCAGGAGGCCTGGGTGGACCGGGCCGGCCCGCAGGTCGAAGTCCCGGAGTTCATCCGCGAGGCGATCGAGCGGGTGGCGTTCGAGGCCAGGGTGGACCGGCGGATCGACAAGCGGTCGGGGGTGAGCCAGCGGTTGCCGATCAGCCTGATCGAGAACGTGGTGTCCAACGCGGAGCGGCGGAGCCTGGCCCACGCCGAGACGCCGGCGGTCCCCCGGGTCAGCGATCTCTACGCGGCGCTGCCCGCCATCACCGGCAAGCTCGAGCTCGAGTACGAGGGCGAGCTCCAGGGGAGCGACACCATCGCCCGGGAGCTGATCCGCCGGGCCGCCAACCACACCTTCCTGGACCGGGCTCGCGAGGAGGACGCCGAGCGGATCGAGGCGATCGTGGCCTGGTTCGACGGGGGGCAGGCGCTCAAGGTCGGGGGCGACGAGCGGAGCGACGTCGCGGTCAAGGCGTTCGGGGTGGTGCCGGGCCTCCTCCCCCTGGTTCGCGACCTGGCCCTGGGCGACGCCACCGATCCCGGCACCGCCGTGGCCGGCTGCGAGCTGGTGCTCGAGGCCCTGGCGGCGCAGAAGCGGATCAGCCGGAACGAGGAGATCGGGTGGTCGGCCCTCCGGCCCGGCCGCGAGAAGCGGCGCGAGTTCGACGACTGAGCGCCTATTGCCCGGCCGACTCGACCCAGAGGCGACCGTTACGCGGATCGAGCACCAACAGGGTCCCGTCGCCGAAGGCCCGGGCCCCCAGCACCCCGCCCACCCGGAACGGCCAGGCGTCGAACGCCGCCTCGGCCGGCCCGTCGGTCAGGCACACGACCTCCAGCCGCCCGAGCGAGTGCTCCCCCAACCGGACCGGGTCGCGGGTCACCCCCGTCACGAAGGTCAACTCGCCCTCGGGGTGATCGATCCGATAGCGCGCCTGACCCGGCGCAGCCCGATCGCGGCCGGTCAGGCGGCTCCAGGTGGGGCAGTCGACCCAGAGGGGAAACGGACTCAGGCCGGTGTCGAGCATGACCCGGTGGAGCCCGGTCGTCCCGACCGACAGCGGCACCAGGAGTCGATCGCCCGCCCCCTCCAGTGGCACGGCTGGCCGGCCGGTCAGGAAGGCCGGCGGGTCGCCCCGCCGACTGGGTAAGGTCCCGTACCGTTGGCGCTTGAAGTCGATCAGGAGCAGGGTGACCGAGAACGCCGGCAGGCCCAGGGTGCCGAGCCGGTCCAAGCGGGCCGGCGGAGGGGCACCCGGGGCCGACCTCGTCGGCACCACCGGTTGCCAAGCGGTGAGCAGGCCGTGGAGCCGGACGTCGAGCAAGCTCGGATCCGGCTCCACGGCGGACGGGTACCCGTAGGGCAGCGCCCCGCTCCCCGCGAGATCCAGCTGCAGCAAACCGGCCCCGGTCTGCCCGCGTGGGTCGGGCACCAGAATGGCCGCGCGGTCGAAGCGGGTGGTGTCCGAGGCGACGGTGGCCCAGAGGAACGGTTTCCAGTCGTCGAGCGGAACGGTCACCGCGGGCCGCCCCGGGTGGCATCCGGCCCCGATGACGGCCGCCAGCACGACCGGGACGGCGCCCCTAACCCGCGCTGCCACCCCGCCGCCGTTCCCGCGTCGCGTCGGGCCACCGGGTCTTGGCCCGGCCTACGATGGCGGCCACGGCGCCGTCGACCCCCACCGCCCCGGTGTTGATGACGAAGTCGTAGTTGGTCGCGTCGCGCCAATCCCGCTGATAGTGTTGCCGGTGATACCGCTCCCGGTTCCGGTCCGACTCGTCCACCAGCCGTTCGGCCTCGCCCTCGGGCACGGCGCGCGCCGCCGCCACGGCCGCCACCCGGTCCGGCCGGGGCGCCACGACCCGGACGTGAATCGCGTCCCGGTTCTGCCCGATGACCGCCGGCGCGGCCCGGCCCACCAGCACGACCCGCCCCTCGGCCGCCATCTCCGCCACCACCGCCTCGGTGCACTGCACCAGTCGCGCCTCGTCGCGCTCGGGTTCGGGCACGTCCTCCGCCGCGGGAAAGACCTCGGGCACGGCTCGGCTCGCCATCCGAACCAAGCGCTCCAGAAATCCGGGCGCCCGCTCCTCGCGCTCCTCGACTTCCTCCCGAGGCAACCCCGAGCGGGCCGCCACCCGGTCGACCAGCTCGTTGTCGACCACCCGCCAGCCGAGCTCGTGCGCCACCCGTCGAGCGACCTCGGCCCCGCCCGCGCCCATCTCCCGCGAAACCGTAATGATCACGGCGTCCCTCCCCCACCGCCGGTGGAACCTGCCTCGGGCCCCGGGATCCGAGCCGCCACCGGCGGGCGCCGCCGGCGGGCGAAGAGCCCCAGGCGCCACGCGCCGATCAGCGCCGCCACCAGACACACCGCCCCACCCAGGCCGATGGCCGTGGCGGGACGATACTGCTCGCCGACCCAGCCAGCCTCCGCCGACCCGATCGGGGCCAGGCCGATGACCACGAACGAATAGAGCCCCACCACCTGTCCCCGGAGATGGTCGGGCGCGCCCGTCTGGAGAATCGTGTTGGTCATGATCGCGCTCAAGGCCATGCAGAGCCCGGCCACCAGAATGAGCAGCAGGGCAACGGGGTACCGGTGTACCACGCCGAGGAGCAGGACCGAGGCCCCGAGCCCGATCCCGGCCGCCAGCGCCACGCGCTCGCGGGCGAAGCGTCCCCCGATGGCTGCCAGAGTGATCGCGCCGAAGGCCGCGCCGACGCCGAAGGCCGACATCAGGCCGCCGTACCCACCGACCCCGGCCCCGACGTCCTTGGCCGCATAGGCGGGGAGAATGGCCACCAGCGACGCCGCGAAGAGCGTGTACACGGTCGCCAGGATGATCAAGGTCCGCGCCAGGCGATCACCGAAGACATGCTCCAGCCCGGCCCGGAAGCGGGCCCGGTGGGGCGACCGCGGCGGGCCCGCGGCCTCGGCCGGGTTGATCAAGTAGAGCGCGATCAACACCGCAACGAAACTCACGGCGTTCACGCCGAAGGCGGCCGCCGCACCGAAGGCCGCGGTCACCGCCGCCGCCGCCGCCGGCCCCGCCACCCGGGAGAGGTTGAACGACGTGCTGTTCATCGCGATGGCGCTCATCAGGTCGGTCCGACCCACCAGTTCCATCAGATACGACTGGCGGATCGGGATCTCGAAGGCGGTCACCACCCCGGCCACGATCGACAGCCCGTAGATCCACGGGACGGTGATCCGGCCGGTCGCGGTCAATCCGGTCAGGACGGCGGCCTCGACCAGAAACAGGCCCTGGAGCCAGATGAGCCAGCGCCGGCGGTTGACCCGGTCGGCCACCACCCCGCCGTAGAGCGTGAACAACAGAACCGGCAGGGTGCTGAAGGTGGTCACCAGACCGGTCTGGAGCGTCGAGTCGGTGAGCTGGAGCACCAGCCACGCCAGGGCGACGTTCTGCATCCAGGTGCCGCAGAGCGACACGAACTGCCCGATGATGAAGAGCCGGAAGTTCCGGTGGCGGAGCGCCCCGACGGTCAGCGCCCGACGCACGGTCGCACGGATGGGAAGCGGCACGGAGGGAAACATAGCAGCTCCCGGAACGGCCGGACCTCGCCCTTGCCCCCGGCCCCGAGTATCGGCAACGTTGGAGTATGCGGTTCACGACCTACTCCCGGTACGTGCCCCAGCTGGCCGACGCGGTCAACCTGCAGGCGCTTCTCGACCAGCTCGGCGACTTTCTCCTCCAGTCGGGCTTTGCCGGCGGCCCCGGCGACTGGCCCTGGTGGGCCGATCCGCCCGAAGGCGGCGATCGCTCGATCGACGCGCTCCGCGAGGCGATCCTCGATGCCCTGCTCAAGTCCGGCCAGCTCACGCCCGAGATGACCCGCTACCTCCGGGGCGAGGGCACCGGCGACGAGGAGCGGGACCGGGAGATCGAGCGCCAGCTGGCCCAGCTGCTCGACCAGATCGTGCAGCGGTTGATGGACGAGGGCTATCTCAAGCTGAGCGACGCCCCCAAGATGCCCTCGGGCTACAGCGCCGTCACCGGGCCGGGCGGCCAGGCCCGCGCGGCCGCCGAACAGGTGCAATTCGACCTCACCGACCGAGGCCTCGACTTCCTCGGGTATCGCACCCTCAAGAACCTGCTGGGCAGCATCGGCAAGGCCAGTCTGGGCGCCCACGAGACGGCGTACCTGGCCACCGGCATCGAAGCCGAGGGTGGCAGCAAGCCGTACCAGTTCGGGGACACGCTCAACCTCGACGTGCCCGCCACGCTCGGGAACGCGATCGCTCGGAACGGCCTCGGCGTGCCGATCGACCTCGACTATCGCGACCTGATGGTCCACCAGTCCGAGTACCGGTCATCGGCCGCGACCGTGCTGATGTTGGATTGCTCCCACTCGATGATCCTCTACGGCGAAGATCGATTTACCCCGGCCAAAAAGGTCGCCCTGGCACTCACCCATTTGATCCGGAGCCAGTTCCCGGGCGACTCCCTCAAAGTGGTGCTCTTCCACGACACCGCCGAGGAGATCCCGCTGGCCACCCTGGCCGCGGCGCAGGTGGGTCCCTATCACACCAACACCGCCGAAGGGCTCAAGCTGGCCCGCCGGCTGCTGCTGGCGCAGAAGAAAGACATGCGCCAGATCATCATGATCACCGACGGTAAGCCCTCCGCGGTGACCCTGCCCAACGGCAAGGTGTACTTCAACTCGATGGGCCTCGACCCCGAGATCCTCAAGCGCACGTTCCAGGAGGTGGCCGCCTGCCGGCGAGCCGGGATCATGGTCAACACCTTCATGCTGGCCCGGGATCGGAGCCTGGTGGAATTCGTGATGAAGGTGGCGGAGATGTGCCGCGGCAAGGCGTATTTCACCAACACCATGACCCTCGGCCAGTTCATCCTGATGGACTTCCTCCGCCGGCGGACCACCCGGGGCTGACCCTCCGCCCGATCCGGGCCCTGCAGCATCTTGCAGCGCGGGAGCACCGGCCCACCGCTTGCACCGCTCGCCGGCATGCTGCGGCTCCACTACCTCGCCGGCCTGGCCTTTCTGGTACTGTCCCTGGCGGCGGTGTCGCTCCGCGAACCCCGGAGCGACCGCCCCAGGGCTGAACCGCCGATGCCGGCCGGCGGCCTCGCGAGCGGGACCGACGGCGCCATCTGGTTCCAGGTCGTCAAGCCGTTCTGCAACGCGCTCGAGGTGGAATCGGCCACCGCCCGACTGCCCGCCCCGCACACGCTGGAAGGCTCCGGCTACGCGGCCGCCTGCTTCGCGATCGCGGGCCGGATCGACCGGGCCCGCGAGTTCCTGGAGGCGGTCGAGCCCGCCCACCGCTGGCGGGCGGCCGGAATCGTGTTCGAGATCGGTCACCCGATCGCGGACGCGGGTGACGATCGATCGGCGGGGCGGATCATGGAGCTGGTGGCGGAGTTCTGGCCCAACCACTACATGGCGCTCTACCATGCCGGCGCGGCCGAGTTCGATTTGGGACAAACCGAGCGGGCCCGCGCCCATCTCCAGGCGTTCCTGAGGACCTACGACGTGGAGGATGGCTGGCGGGAGAGCGCCCGGGACATGCTCAGCCGGATCGACCAGCGATGACCGCGATCGATCCGGACGTCGGCTTGACGGCCGGAGTGATCCTGGCCCGGCGTTACGTCATCATCGGCGAGATCGGCCGGGGCGCCCACTCCATCGTCTACACGGCGCGGGACACCCTGGTGGGGCGGGAAATCGCGCTGAAGCTGCTGGTTCCCCCGCCCGCCAGGGCCCGGGAGGCCCGCGAGCGGCTCCGCCGCGAGGTGGAGCTGGTTCGCGGCCTCCACCACGCGAATCTGGTCGGGGTACATGACTACCTCGACGACGAGGGCCGGTCGCTCGTGGTGATGGACCTGATCCGGGGCACCGACCTGGCGCGGCGCCTGGTCCGGGATGGACCGCTCGCGATCGACGACGCGGTGGCGGCCGCCACCATGGTCGCATCGGCGCTCGCCGCGGCGCACCGCGAGGGGATCCTGCACCGGGACGTGAAGCCCGAGAACGTGCTCCTCGACCAGCGAGGCACCGCCTTCCTCACCGACTTCGGCTCTGCCTGGGCCGAGGGTCAGCCGTCCCTCACCGCCACCGGCGCCTGGCGGGCACCCTCGGGTACGCCGCGCCCGAGGTCCTGGCGGGGGCTCGCGGTGACGGCCGGAGCGACCTCTACTCCCTGGGAATGACCCTGTTCGAGGCCCTGACGGGGCGGCTGCCGGATCACCCCTTGCACCTCCCGCCGACCCCGCTCGCCGGCGGGTTCCATCCCCGGGAGGTCCGCCCCGAGATCCCGGCCTGGCTGGACGAGGTGGTGGCGGCCGCCACGATGGCTGCCCCGCAGGATCGGTTCACCACGGCGGACGGGCTGATCGCCGGCCTGAGGGGACCCGACACCGAGCCGGACGTCGCGCCGGAACCGGCGGCCCGGCCGGTCCAGGCGCGCTGCATGATCTGCGGCACAGCCGCCCTGCCGGGATCGCCGCTCTGCGAGGCTTGCGACCCGACCGCCGACCGCGACGGGCAGCGGCTGCTCTTCGTGGAGCACGCCGGCCCGTCCTTCTACCCCACGATCGCCGAGCTGGTAGCGCTCCACCCCGGCCTCTCGGAAGCCGCGGCCCTGGCCGACGCCGCGGCCGGACATCGCCCCTTGATCCGGGTGCCGGCCACCCGCGCCGACGCGCTGGCCCAGTGGCTCCGCGACCGGGACGTTCGGGTCGCGACCCGGACGGAGGCGGGCTTCTGGACGGCGATTCCGTCGAGCTTCTATCTCCTGGTGGCGGCGGTGGCACTGGCGGGACTGGTCGCGGGCCGGGTCGCGGCGCCGTGGTTCGCCTGGACCGGGCCGGCCATGGCCGGGCTCCTCCTGGCCGCCGCCCGGTTGGAGCTCCAGCGACCCGCGATCCTGACCCGGACCCGCGATTCGGAAGCGGTCGAGTTGCCGGCGGCGCTCCGCGACCGGCTCGCGGAGCTCCCGCCGGGCTCCGCCCGCGATCTGCTGGCCGACGTCGCTCGGCTGAGCCGGGAGCTGGTGGCCCGGGAGGCCGGCAAACGCACCCGCCGCCGCCTGTTGGAAGAGCTCGAGCCCCTCGCCCTGGCGGCGGCGGACACGGCGTCCGAGCTCGCCGCCCTGGACCACCACCTGGCTCGGCTCCGGATCGACTCGGCCTACCAGCCCGCCTTGCCGGCCGGCTGGTGGACCGGCGTGACCCGGACCGAGGAGGCCCGGGACCGCCTGGCGCAATCGCTGTTGGAGCTGGTGGCCGCGCTGGGGCGGGCCCGGACCGAGTCGGCGCTCTCCTTCACCGCCCCCGGGGCGATGATCGGGGAGCTGACCCGGGAGTTCGCCGAGCGGGTGGCCTACCGCACCGCCGCCCGGCTGGAGATCGCCTCGCTGACCTGAGCGCGGGGTACCGGGTCCGACCCGCTACACCCGAGCGGGCTACTGCACCCGCTTGGCGTCGGTGCCGGCCTTCAGCACGTCGGTGGTGGCGCCCACGCCGTTGATCAGCGCGATCGTCGCCGCCGGGACCGCGCTCGGGTACTGGCGGACGAACTCGTCGACGGTCATGTCCCGGGAGAGCCGGACCAGCTTGATCCGGACCGGCTGCTTGGCCAGCGCCGCCGGATCGGTGAGCCGTCCGAAACTTTGGACGCTCTGCTGGATGACGCTTCGGTAGCCGGCGTAACTGGCGGCGGCGGCGTACCCCAGGAGCTGGTAGGTGCTCCCCCCGTAGGCCACGAACACCACGTCACCCGCCAGCGCCTGGCCGTTCTGGCCCTGTGCCTGAAAGGCCGCCGAGACCCCCGGCAGACCGTTGATCGTGACGTTGGACTGCCCCGAGACCTGCACTCCCTGCTGCGCGGCGAAGGTGGTGAGCGCCTGGGTCGGCGCGTCCTTGGTCGGAATGCTGAGCGCGAAGATGGCGTCCTGCTGGGGGCTGCCGCCGACCACGGCGCTGGCCTGGTTCTCGACCTGCCAGCCGGCCGGGAAGTCGATCTTGAACGCCAGGTCCGGGTGATTGAACCGGGTACCGTCGAAGTAACCCTGCCGGGGATTGGTCCCGTAGACCAGGCCGTCGACGTGCTGGAGGAACCCGCTCCGGTTCACCTTGGCCTTGCTCAGATCGCGGGTGACCGTCGCCAGCCGCTGGTCGGTCTTGGCGATCCGGTTCTCGGGATCGGGATGGGTGGACAGCCACTGGGGCAACGACCCACCGCCCTGCGCCGACGCGCTGACCCGCTGGAGCATCTCGAACATGCTCTTCATCTCGCGGACGTCGTAGTCGTCGTTCAAGGCGTAGCGGAATCCGAGCTGGTCGGCCTGGGTCTCGTCGTCGCGGCTGTACTTGAGGAAGAGAAGGCCGAGCCCCTGGCCCAACACGCCGCTCAGGGCGGCGACCTGGTCGCTCAGGAGACTGCCGACGCCGAGGCCCAACTGGGCCAGCTGGGCCCGGGACATCTGCTGGACCGAATGCCGCGCGGTCACGTGCCCGATCTCGTGGCCGAGCACCGTGGCGAGCTCGGCCTCGTTGGTCATGTTGGTGACGATCCCGCGGGTCACGAAGATGAAGCCGCCCGGCAAGGCGAAGGCGTTGACCGAGGCGTCGTCGATCACGTCGAACGACCAGGGCAGCTGCGGCCGCTCCGAGCTGGCGGCCAGCTCGAGCCCGATCCCGCGCACGTATCGCTGGAGCGACGAGTCCGGCACCAGACCCATCTGCTGCCGGACATCGGCCGCCGCCTGCCGGCCCATCTCGATCTCCTGCGATTCCGACACCAGCGCGAGCTCCCGCTTGCCGGTCACCGGGTTGGTCGCGCAGCCCGCCAGGGCCAGCGCCGCGATCCACCACGTCCGTCGTCTCATCCGCACTCCCATCCAGAGAAACGGCCGCCGTCACGCCACCCCCCCGGGGCGTTCCTTTCCGATCGGGCGGCGGATGCAACATACCCAGGACGATTTCCGGCCGGTACGTGCGCACAGACGGGAAAGGGGGCCGGGGGTGGGAGGCGCCTCGGTCGGCGGTTAACTTCTCGCCCTCTGCGGCGGTGTCGGCCGCCGAACCGAACCCCCACGCAGGGCCCGCCCGGGCCCGGGAGCCCCCCATGCGACGATTCCGACTCGCCCGCCTCGGCCTGGTGGCCGCGCTCGTCGTCCCGCCGATTGCCGCCGCCCAGACCGCGGCGCCGGTGACCGTCTTTATCGTTAGGCACGCCGAGAAGGGACCCGAGACGCCGGACCCTTCGCTGACCCGCGAGGGCCGGGCCCGGGCCGAGGCGCTGGCCACCATGCTCCGGGACGCTCGGATCACCACGATCCTGGTGTCCCAGTTCAAGCGGACCCAGGAAACGGCGCTCCCCCTCGCCCGCGAGATCCATGTGGCGCCGGAGCCGATGGACGCGGCCCGGGTGGACGATCTGGTCGCCCGGCTCAAGGGCTTGGCCCCCGGCAGCCGAGCCCTGGTGGTGACCCACAGCAACCTGGTCCCGGCGATCGTCGAGAAGCTGACGGGACAGACGGTGACCGAGCTGACCGATGCCGACTACGACCGGCTCTACATCGCGACCCTGTCACCCGCGGGCAACGACGTCCTCTACCTCCACTTCGGGGCTCCCTCCGCGGCAACCGGCGGCCCAATGCGATAGGCCGGCCCGGGTTCGGGTCGAGCCCGCGGCTCGACCCGACCCAGCAGGGCCCGCAGGTAGCGCCGCTGGAGGTGATAGAGACGCCCACCCAGCAGGAAGCCGACCGCCAGCAAGGTGACCTCGACCAGACTCGTGCCATAGGCGGGGTGAAAGCCGCGCCCCAGCGCGAGCCCGACCGGCAGCATCATCCCCACGAGGCCACTCATCCGCCGGGCCTGCAGGCGCCCGCCGGCTTCGGCGGCGGCGTAGCCCGCCACCGTCACGCCGGCCACCAGCTCCAGCAACCGAAGGATGGCAACCTGGCCCACGGCGCCGATCTCGCCCGCCAGGGCCAGCGTGCCGTGCCAAGCCGAGCCGAGCGCCGCCACCGGCCAGAGCGCCACCAGCGCGAGGTAGATCCCGAGCGGCAGGGCCATGCGGACGAGGGTCGGAAGCTCGTATCGCTGGCCGCTCTCCTCCCGACCCGAGCCAAATCGCGACGCCCCGGCCGTCGCGAGGCCGGCCCCGACGGCCAGGCCGACCAGCACGACCGGGCGGCCCAGCCACCCCGGGGCAAGCCCGACCAGGGCGCCGACGGTCGCGGCGAGGGGCGCGCTCCAGGGTCGGGCGCCCCGGGGACGGAACGCGTGCCGGTCTACGGCGCCGAGCCCGAGCGCCCCGGCCCCGAGCACCAGGGCCGCGAGGCCGATCCGACCGGCCTCGTTCCCGGCGGCGAGCCCGGAGAGCCAGAGGAGCGGCACCAACAGGTAGACCAGCCCCATCAGCGGCAGGTCGAGCGCGAACACCCGACTCTGGTCCCGACGGCGCTCCAGCCGCGAGGCCGTGATCCGGAAGGCAAGCCCGCCCAGCGCGGCGCCCAGGCTATTGGTGGTGACGTCGATCAGCGACGGCGAACGGCTCGGCAGGGTGAGCTGGAGCAGCTCCACCGCGACGCTCAAGGCGCAGCCCGCCAACCAGGGACGGCCTCGCCCCCCGAAAGCGACGAAGAACCCGAAGGGGAGGAAGAGGGCGACGTTGGCGAGCACGTCGGAAAGCCCCCGATAGCCGACCAGGCGCCAGACCGGCGGCCAGTCGAATCGGAAGGGCACCAACGTGACGATGGCGATGACGAGCCCGACATAGAGCGACAGCGCGAGGCCCAGCCGGCGCTCCGCCCGGGGAACCGACGAAACGGGCATCTCGAGAGTATCGGTCCCGGCGGGCCCCGACTTGACTGCCTCAGCGGGTGAGCTGGACCACCGTTTCGTTGGTCCCGACGGCCAGCAGGCCGCCGGCGGGCCCGGGTGCCAGGCCGAGCAGGTAGCTCGTGGTCGGCGATCCGAGGCGCTGCCAGCCCACCCCGTTGAACCGCACCACTGTGCCTTCCTCGCCGACGGCGTAGAGCTCGGTCGGCCCCGCCCCGTACACGGCCCGGAGCGCCCGAGGCACGGGCGAGGTGAGCTCCGACCAACGCCGGCCGTCGTACCGGATGGCCGCCCCCTGCTCCCCCACCGCATAGGCCTCGTCCGGGCCGCTCACCCAGACGCCCCGGAGAAGGGTCGTCACCGGCGTGGGCATGACCGACCAGCGAAGCCCGTCGTAGCGGACGACCGTGCCGCTGTCGCCCACGGCCATGATCAGGTCGGGGGCAGCGCCGTACACGTGGCGGAGGAAGCGGGTGGTGGGCGACGCCTCCCGGCGCCAGGTCCCGTCGTGCCGGGTCAGGATGACACCCTGGTCTCCCACGATCACGATCCGGCCGGCGTCGGACGGATCGGCCCAGACCGACCGCAGCAGCACCGACGTCGGGGCGCCCTCGGCGATCCAGACTCCATTCCGGCGCCAGAGGATCGTGCCCCGGTCGCCCACGGCGATCAGATCGCCGTCCGCCAGACGGGCCACGCCATAGAGATCGTCCCGGGTCGGCACGGCAACCCGGGCGAACGGGCCGGTCACCGGCCCCTCCAGCACGGTGCCGGCCCCTCCGACGATCGTGACCCGGCCGTCGGGATCGGCCACGGACGAGAGCAGCACCGCCGAGCCGGTCTCCCTGGCCCAGCCGACCGGTTCCCTCCGGATGACGGTGCCGGACCACCCCACGATCCGGGCGACGCCCGCGGGCGTGAAGGCGATGGCTCGGAGATTCTCGCGGGTGGCGGTCTGGGGCAGGTACGACCAGGTCGACCCGTCGTACCGGAGCACCGCCCCGCCGTTTCCGGCGATCAGGATGTCCGATTGGCTCCGGCCCGAGAGCGCGAAGAAGTCACCGGCGCTCGGCACCGGCACCTGCCGCCAGGCGATGCCGTCGTAGTGAAGCACGGTGCCGCGGATCCCCGCCGCCCAGACGTCGAACGGCGCCGTACCCCAGAGGCCGAAGAGGACGTACTGGGTTGGCGCCGTCATCCGGGTCCAGCGAGTGCCGTCCCAATGGAGGATCACGCCGTTCTGCCCGGAGGCGAACACGTCGGTCGGACCGGTGCCCCAGACCGACCAGAGCTCGGCGCCTTCGGCGCCGGGCATCGGCGCCCAGGCGTGGCCGTCGTAGTGCATGGCGACGTCGGCGCCCACGGCGTAGACGTCGTCGGCCCCCGAGCCCCAGACGGCCAAGAAAAGCCCCGTGGTGCCGGTGGGCTCGAGCGACCAGGCGGTCCCGTCGAAGTGAAGGATCGCCCCGTTCGACCCGACGGCGTAGACGTCGCCCGGTCCCGAGCCCCAGACCGCGAGCAGGTCGGGACTGGCGGGCAGCGCGATCCGCCGCCACGACGCGCCGCCATCGTCGGTCTCGAGCAAGACGCCGGCGACCCCCACGGCGTACGCCACCTGCTCGTCGGCGGCCCAGATGCCGAGCAGACTGGCGTCGGTGATCCCCCGGTCGCGGAGCAGCGGATCGAGCGAGCTGGCCACGGGCACGACGGTCACCCTGGCGTCGGCTCGGCCAATCGCGGTGTAGGCCCTGATCTTGGCGGTCCCCGGCCCAACAGCTCGCACCACCCCGCCGGGTCCGACCGCCGCGATGGACGGGTCGTCGGACTCGAGCGTGAACGGCTCCGACCCGGGCACACCCATGGTCAGGCTGCCGCCGACCTCGAGCGTCGCGGAGGCCGGGACCAGCGCCACGCCGGCCGGGGCCGGGCCAGCCCCATTCGGGCCGGTGGGGGCCCCGTCGAGGCAGGCGCCCAGCCCGAGCAAGGCCATCCACAGCGCGGACCTCGCCCTCACGCGCCGGCTCGCTCCATCCGGCGGAGATAGCGCTGAATCAGGGCGTCCATGACCCGGTCCGGTAACAGCCAGCGAAGACCGGCCCGGAGCCAGGCACCCCTGCCGATCAGATACCGGGTCTTGGGCCGGCGGGCTTCGAGCGCGTGACGGATCGCGGCCACCACCGGGCCGGTGGTGACGCCGGCGGCGCCGCTGGATGCAGCCAGCCTGCCGACTACCGCCATCCGGGGGCCGTAGAGCTCCAGGGCCCGGTCCGAGTACACCTCCGGCGCCCGGGCCAGGGCCTCCCGGCCCTTGTCCCAGATCGCGGTCTGGACCGGTCCGGGCTCGATCAGGGCCACCTCGATCCCCCAGGGCGCGAGCTCCAGCCGGAGGGCGTCGGACATCGCCTCGAGCGCGTGCTTGGACGCGGCGTAGGCTCCGATCAGCGGAGTGACGGTCTTTCCGGAGACCGACCCGATGTTGACGATCCGGCCCCGGCCCCGGCGGAGGGCCGGCAGCAGCGCCTGGGTCACGGCGAGGAGGCCGAAGACGTTCACCTCGAATTGCGCTCGGAAATCCTCGAGGGGCAGGAACTCGAGCGGACCGCCGACCACGATGCCGGCGTTGTTGACCAGTCCGCGGAGACCGGTCGCGCCGGTCTCGGCCTCGATCAGCCCGGCGGCCCGGGCAACCTGGTCGGCCCGGGTTACGTCGAGCTCGATCGGCCGGAGCCGCTCCGAGCCCCGGGCCCGAAGCCGGTCGGCGTCCTCGGCCCGGCGGATCCCGGCGAAGACCGTGTAGCCGGCCCGATCGAGGTCGAGCGCGGCGGCGGCACCGATGCCGGTGGAACACCCGGTGACGAGGACGGAGGAGGAGGGCATGCCTGGAATCTAGGACCCGCCCCGCCTCGCGCGCAGGCCGCCCCCCGGTCCGCTCAGGGCGTGAGTCGGGCGCTCCGGGCCTGGATCCCGTCCGAGAAGGTCACGTCGAGAGCCGCGGCCCGGGTCCAGATCGTGGCCTGGCCACCTCGCGCGAACGAGAGGATCTGTCCGGTCGCGGCGTCGCGGACCAGCGCCATCGGATAGGTCGCGCCGTCCCACTGAAGCGCGGCCTGGAGCGCGTTCGGGCGGGCGGCCGACGCGCCCGGGTCGGGCATGAACAGGGTCCGGGCTCCGGACGCCGCCCGCGGCGAGGTCCGCACCGCGGTCCCCGAGGGGGTCACGAACCGGAGGGTCGCGACCTGCTGCGACACGGCCGGTGAGACCGGCAGGACCGCCGCGAACTGGAGCTCGGGGGCCTGGACGTCGTCGACCGCCTCCACCGGCTGGACCGGGTAGCTGAAGAGGACCTGTCCGGTGAGCGAGACTCCCTCGACCCGGTACGCGGTCGAGGCCGCGGGCGCCGTGAACGGCGCCCGGACCGGGAAGGCCGGCTCCAGGACGATGCCTCGCGGCGTGACCCGACCCCAGACCAGGAGCCCGTCACCCGCCGTCGGCGCGACCGGAGGCGCGTAGTTGGCGTTGCTCTGCCGGTACTGGAGCATGCCGTTCCAGTTGTAGTCGCTGATCCAGACCGGATTGCAGTAGCCCATCAGGTCGAAGGTCGTCGTCGGCGACTTGAGGGCCAGGGTCGTCAGGTCCAGACCGTAGATGCCCAGCTGGCCCCCGGTGTAGGGATAGCTCGGATCAGGGCCGGCCACTCCGCCGCAGGGAGCATGGGACCGGCTCATGTTGTGCCCCAGCTCGTGCGCCATGACGCCGGAACCGCTGGGCAGATGGTCCCAGCCGAGGGCCGAGTTGATGCCGCCGCCGACGTAGCCGATCCCGGCGACGCCGCTCGAGTAGCTGGCCTTGAGCACGCCGTAGTAGTACCGGGTGCTGCCGTCGGCGCCCTTGAGGGCCCAGATCTCGTTCAGGATCGTGCCCCAGGCACCATTGCCGTTGCTCGACTCGACCGCCGCCGCGGTGGTGGTGTAGACCGAGTGGATGTCGGCGTCGTAGGCACCGATCGGCAGCATCTTGAGCACGTCGGTCAAGTACTGCGCCTGGTTGCCCGAGCTGACGTTGCCCTGGAGCCCGTTGGCCGACTGGAGCACCGGAACGAAGCGGACGTGGAAGGTCGGGAGCGAGCGGACGTCCACGGCGAACGGCGTCCCGCTGGCCGGGAAGCTGTTGTCGGTGTCGCTCGACTCGGCCACCGCGTTGGTGGGGTCGACGTCGACCAGCACCTTGAGGTTCGGCTGCAGCAGGGCGCCCGGCACCGGCAGGTTCCAGGACGAGGCAAGCGTTCCCTCGGTCACTGCGGTGGGCACGCTGGCGCCCGGGGCGGTGATCGTCGAGGTCTGGGTCAGGGTACCGCCCGAATAGAAGCGCACCCGGACGGCGGGCGTCTCGCTGTTGGCCTGGTTGGCCTTCACGAACACCCGGAGATAAGCATCACGGCCCGCCACCAGCGGGACGGACCCGTCGTACCGCTGCGCGGCCTGGGTCAGGTACATCCCGTCGACCACCAGATTCAGGGTCGTCCCCGGCGGGGGCGCGGCCGCGTAGGCGATCGCCGCGGCGGCCGTATTCCCGCTGGTGACCGCGACGTTCTGCGAGGCGGGCGTCGGCCCGTACCGGGTCGCGCCGCTGGTGACCGAGTCGGCGACCACGGCGTAGCTCCCGGCGAGGAGGCCGGTCAGGGTCGTCGACGCCGTGACCGAGTGGTTGTAGCCGCCGGGACCGGTCACCTGCACCGAAGCCGCCGTGCCGCCCGGCAAGCCGGTGACCGCCAGCGCGAGAGCGCCCCCCTGGAGCCCGTAGGTCACCGTGGCCGCAGCCGTCGCGCCGATCGACACCGCCACCGGCTGCGACGCCGGGGTCGGGAGGTAGGTCTGGCCGCTGGCCGTGACGTTGCTCGCGGCGACGGTGTAGCCCCCGGGATCGAGGCCACCCAACGTCTGGGAGGCCGAGAGGCTCTGGGAGTACCCGTTCGGCCCGGTGACCACCACCAGCGCCGCGGCGCCGGTCGGAACCCCGGAGATCGTCAGGTCGAGGGTCCCGGTTCCGCGGGCGTAGGCGACGCTCGCGGCCGCCGGCGTGAGCGAGGCCGCCACCGTGACCGGCTGGGTGGCCGGGGAGCCGAGCCAGGTCCCACCGCCGGCCGAGACCGACGCGGCGGTGAGGGTGTAGTCGCCCGGCGCCAGACCGACCAGCGTGGTCGTGGCGGTGATCGGCTGGCTCCCACCTGGACCGGTCAGCGTCAACCCAGCCGAGGCGCCGGCCGGCAGTCCGGTCACGGTCACGGTCAGGGCACCGGTCGCCAGGCCATAGGTCACCGCCCCGGAGGCCGGCGTGGCGCTCGCCGGCACCTCGATCGACGCCGGGGCGACCTCGGCATCCCAACGATGGCCGCCGCTGGTGAGCGAGGGCGCCGCCACGGCGTAGGTGCCCGGCTCGAGGCCGGTAAAGGACGTCGTGGCCGCGACGGTGTCCTCGAAGCCGTTCGGCCCGGTCACCGTCACGGCCGGCGTGGTGCCGTCCGGCGCCCCGGCGATGCCGAGATCGAGGCGGCCGGTCACGATCGCATAGGCCACCGATGCCGGCGACGGGGTCGTGCCCGGCGTCACCAGCACGAGAACGGAATCGACCGACGGCGCATAGCCGTCGCCATCGACGGTCAGGGGGGCCGCCCGGACGGTGTAGGTACCCGGCGCGAGACCCTTGAGCTGGCCGCTGGACGGGGCCGGCAGGTCGAATCCGTCGGGGCCGCTCACCGTCACCGCCGCGTCGGCGCCGGCCGGGAGACCGGTGATGGCGAGATCGATCCGGCCGGTCGAGATCCCGTATTCGACGCTGGCCGAGGTGGTCGAGGGTCCGGCATGCACCGACAGGGACTGGGTGACGGGGGCGGGGTCGTACCCGTCACCATCGGCAGTCACGCCGGCCGCCGCCAGGGTGTAGCTGCCCGCCACCAGGTCGGGGATCGTCTCCGACCCCGTGAGGGCGCGCTGGTATCCGCTCGCGTTGGAGAGGGTCAGGTTGGCCGGCGCCCCGGCCGGAAGGCCCGTCACCGTCACCGCCAGGCTGCCTGGGGCCGGCGGCGCCAAGGCCCCGGCCAGGGTCGGATCGCCGCCGCAGGCCGCGAGGCTCAGGAGTCCCGCCACCGTGGCCGCCGTGGCAAGCTGCCAGAGCAAACGCCGTCCCAGCCCACCGCACCGAGTTGCATCGCCGTTCCTAACCGCAGCGATGGCAACGGGATGGCGGGAGGCCGTCCGAGAGGCTCGAGCCGGATATCGCATGGTCAGAACGACAAAAGCACGTCGCGTGCCCCCGAACTTGCCCAGGACCGCCCGGGCCCCGATGATTAGAGCAATCCTTCCACTACGAGCCTACCATGGCCAGCCGTCGAGACTTCGTCCAGTCGCTCGTGGGCGCCTCCGCCTTGGCACCCGCGTTCCGCTCCGATGCCTTTCGCCGTGTTCTCCGCGCCGCGGAACGAGGGGACGGCGGCCCGGACGACGAGCTCTACTGGGGCGAGATCCAACGCGCCTTCGACACCGACCGGACCATGGTGAACCTCAACAACGGCGGGGTCTGCCCCACCCCGACCCACGTGCTCGAGCAAATGATCCGCGATCTCCGGTTCAGCAACGAGATCCCGGTGAACCACATGTGGGGAGTGCTGGAGCCCCGGATCGAGAGCGTCCGCCGCGATCTCGCTCGCGACTTCGGCTGCGATCCGGAGGAAATGGCCATCACCCGGAACGCGTCCGAGGCCAACGAGACGTACATCATGGGGCTCGACCTGAAACGGGGCGACGAGGTGATCGTCACCGATCAGAACTACCCCCGGATGCTCACCACCTGGGACCAGCGGGCCCGCCGCGAAGGGATCGTCGTCAAGTCGATCTCGTTCAAGGTACCGCCACCCTCCCCGGAATACCTGGTGGAACAGTTCCGGGCCGCGATCACCCCCCGAACCAGGGCCCTCGAGGTTACCCACATCACCAACCTGACCGGCCAGATCATGCCGGTCCGGGCACTGGTGGAGATGGCCCGGCCGCTCGGGATCGAGGTGCTGGTGGACGGGGCCCACGCCTACGCCCACTTCCCCTTCAAGCACGACGACCTGGACTGCGACTTCTACGGCACGAGTCTCCACAAGTGGCTCCTGGCGCCGATCGGGACCGGCTTCCTGTACGTCCGGAAAGCGAAGCAGAAGAAACTCTGGCCCCTGATGGCCGCCCCCGCGTCGATGGACGACAACGTCCGGAAGTACGAGGAGATCGGCACCCATCCGGCGGCCAATCACAACGCCATCTCGACGGCGCTGGCGTTCCACCGAGCGATCGGGGCCGATCGGAAGATCGCCCGGCTCCGCTACCTCCGGGACCGGTGGGCCAAACGCCTCCTGGCGGAGAGCGACCGGGTCTCGATCCCAACCCAGCTCGACACGCCCTACGCCGGGGCCATCGCGCTGCTGAGCATCGAGGGCATCGACCCGGGCAAGCTCTACGGCTGGCTCCTGAGCAAGCATCGCATCCAGACCACCCCGATCGGGCACCCCCAGTTCAGCGGCCTCCGGATCACCCCCAACGTCTACACCACCGTCGACGAGATCGATCTCTTCGGCGACAAGGTGCTGGAGGCGATCCGGGTGGGAGTGACGAGTGATTCGTGAGTGGTGAGCAGGGAGGGAGTCGTGAGTTGGCGGTAGGGTGGCCCGTTCCGCTCACGAGCGCCCTGACGAGGATCGGAGCAGGTCGCGGGGGGACGAGGGAGTCGGAGGGAGTACGAGGTATAGCCACGACTCCCTGCCGCCCACTCACTCCCCGGTCACCAGTCACCACTCCCCAGTCACCACCCCCCACTCACGAGTCGCTAGTCCCTGGCAAACACCAGCCCGGGATTCTCCTCGGTTTCGACCTGGTCGAGGTTGGTGACGTGCAGCTCCCCCCTCTCGTATAGATACTCCACGTGCGCGCCCACCTCGGTCAGGGCCAGGAGCACGTTCCAATCCTTGACCGTCGGATACATCCGGTCGGTGAGCCCGGCCATGGTCAGGCCGGGCGGCTCCCGGAGAAGGCCGAGGATCCGGTCGAGCTTCCGATCGTGGTCGGCCCGGATGGCCACCAGGCGGTCGGCAAAATCGGTAATCGGGGTTTCGTGCCCGCCAAGCGCCAGCCGGACCCCGTCTTCCCGGCCGATCTTGGCGATCGCCTCGAGGTAGTGGCCCAACCCGGTCCAGGCGGTGATGCTCTCGGGTGACTGGTGCGGCGTCGTCACGGGGAGCACGTGGTCGGCCGACAGGAGCACGTCGCCGATCCGGATGCAGACCTGCCCGGGGCAGTGGCCCGGGGTGTGGACAAACCGGAGCCCGTCCAGCTCCTGACCGTCGCTCAGGGTGAAGTCGACCGGTACGCTCCGGACATGGCGTTTGGAGAACTGGTAGAGCTCGATCAGCCCCGCCTGGCGCTCCCGTTCCACGCCGGCCTGGGCCAGGAAGGCCCGCATCGCCTTGGTCGCCACCAGCAGGCGCTCCTCGTACGAGACCAGCACCCACTTGTCCAGCACGTGAATTCCGACCTCGGCCGTGATCGGCCGGCTGGCCTGCACCAGCCCGCCGAAGTGGTCGACGTGGCCGTGGGTGATCAGGATCCGGCGGATGTCGCGAAGCCGCACCGCCTCACCGAACTCGGTCCGGACTTGGTCCAGCCCCTCGAGCAGCTGCCGGGTCGAGTCGCCGTACCCGCTCCCCGTGTCGACCAGGGTGACGGGACCGGCGCCGATCAGGAGGTAGGCGTGGGCCACCAGGGTGGGAAACGCCTGGCAGGAGATCCGGTAGATCCGAACGCCGGTGTCGGATTCGAACCGGGCGACGGGCGGCAAAGGAGGCATCGGCGACCAATCTGCACTGGTCCGGAGAGGAACGCGACCGGGGGGCCTCGACCTCTCGAGCCGTCGGCCCGTTCGGCGCCATTCGGCCGCCACCGGCCCGGCGCCCGCGGAGGTGAGAGGTGAACTCGATGCCGATCAGTGGTGCGCCTCTCCGGTGAGAGGGGTGCCCCGGGGCGCCAACCTCGTGTCCCGGGCCGGATCGGGCTAAACTCCCCGGGGCGCCGGCCCCGACCGGGTCCCGGCCTGCGCCCTCAGCTCCTCCCCAAGACACCTCGAGGATCAACCGATGCGTCGTTCCCGTCTCACCGCTGCCTTTCCGCTCACGCTCGGGCTACTCCTGCTCCCCGCCTTCCAGTCACCGAACGACCCGATCAGCGGGTTCTCGGCCGACGGAAGCCGAGTCGAGCGGGAGTGGGAGGCCAAATTCAAGGCGCTCCCCGTCCCCGACAGCATGCGCTCCTACATGAAGCGTCTCTCCGCCCGCCCCCAGGCCCTCGGCTCGGCCTACGGCCGCGACAATGCCGAGTGGCTGGTCAAGCTCTACACCAGCTGGGGCCTCGACGCGAAGATCGAGCAGTTCCAGGCCCTCTTCCCGACGCCGAAGGAGCGGGTGCTGGAGCTGATCGCGCCGACCAAGTACGTGGCCAAGCTCCGGGAGCCTCCGGTGCCCGGCGACCACTCCTCCACGCTCCAGAGCGAGCAGCTGCCGACCTACAACGCCTACTCCATCGACGGCGACGTGACCGGTCCGGTGGTGTTCGTCAACTACGGCATCCCCGCCGACTACGAGCGGCTCGAGCGGCTCGGCATCTCGGTCAAGGGTGCCATCGTGATCGCGAAGTACGGCGGCTCCTGGCGGGGCATCAAGCCGAAGGTGGCGGCCGAGCACGGGGCGATCGGGTGCATCATCTACTCCGACCCGGCCGACGACGGCTACGGGCAGGGCGACGTCTATCCCAAGGGTCCTTACCGGCCGGCCGACGGGGTGCAGCGGGGTAGCGTGATGGACATGCCGCTCTACACCGGTGACCCGGCCACCCCCGGCGTGGGGGCGACGCCCGACGCCCACCGCCTCTCGAAGGACGAGATCCTCACCATCACCAAGATTCCTGTCCTCCCGATCAGCTACGCCGACGCGCAGCCGATTCTGGCGGCGCTCGATGGGCCGGTGGCGCCCGAGGCCTGGCGGGGCGGCCTGCCGATCACCTACAAGGTCGGCCCCGGAGCGGCTCGGGTGCACCTCAAGCTGGTGTTCGACTGGAAGACGGTGCCGGTGAACGATGTGATCGTCCGGATTCCGGGCACCGAGCAGCCCGATCAGTGGGTGGTGCGCGGCAACCATCGCGACGGCTGGGTCAACGGCGCCGAGGACCCCCTCTCGGGGCTCACGGCCGAGATGGAAGAGCTCCGCGGACTGGCTCAGCTCATGAAGCAAGGCTGGAAGCCCCGCCGGACCATCATCTACGCCGCCTGGGACGGCGAGGAGCAGGGTCTGATCGGAAGCACCGAGTGGGCCGAGGAGCACGGCGACGAGCTCCGCCGGAAGGCGGTTGCCTACATCAACTCCGACGTGAACGGGCGCGGCTTCCTGGACGCGGGCGGCTCGCACTCGCTGGAGCGGTTCGTCAACGAGGTGGCCCGGGAGGTCACCGATCCCGAGACCGGGATGACCGCCTGGAAGCGTCGGCAGCTGGCGTCGATCAGCCGGGCCTCAGGCGCGGACTCGAAAGGAGCTCCGGAGTCCGGGGCGACCTCCGGATCGAGGCGCTGGGCAGCGGCTCCGACTTCACGCCCTTCCTCCAGCACCTCGGGGTCGCCTCCCTGAACATGGGGTACGGCGGCGAGGGCGGCGACGGCATCTACCACTCGATCTACGACGACTTCGAGCACTTCACCCGGTTCAACGACACCACTTCGTGTACGGCCGAGCGCTGGCCCAGACCGTCGGGGTGATGGTCATGCGGCTCGCCAACGCCGATGTCCTGCCGTTCCACTTCGGCGGGATGGCCGACACCTACGGCCGCTACGTCGACGAGCTGAAGGCCCTCTGGCACACCCGGCACGACGAAGCGGTGGAGCGGAACCGGGAGTTGGACGAGGGCATGTTCGAGGCGATCCGCGACCCGCGGGAGCCGGAGGAGGCCCCGAAGCGGGCCGACGTGCCGCCTTATCTCAATTTCGCCCCGCTCGACAACGGGATGACGGCGCTGACCCAGGCCGCCCACCGGTACGAGCAGGCCTTCGAGAAGGCCTCGACGGCCGGCCGGCCCACCACCCGCGCCAACGAGATCCTGCTCGGCGTGGAGCAGTCGCTGACCAGCCCCGACGGGCTGCCCCGGCGCACTTGGTATGAGCACCAGATCTACGCCCCCGGCTTCTACACGGGTTATGGGGTGAAGACGATGCCGGGCGTCCGGGAAGCGATCGAGCAGGGCTACTGGCCGGAGGCGGACCAGCAGATCGTGAAGCTGGGACGCACCCTGGAGGCCGCGGCCGCCGTCATCGACCGGGCCAGCGACGCCCTGGGGGCCTCGTGACTCGTGAGTGGTGAGTGGTGAGTGGTGAGTCGGGAGGGAGTGGTGAGTGAAGGTAGGGGAACCAACTCCCCACTCACCACTCCCTCCCTACTCCCTACTCACGACTCACGAGTCACCACTCCCGTGTAGTTCCTCCCCCAGCCATCCGTCGCCTCGACCCGCACGTCCCTCGCCTCGGCCGAGACCGGAGCGTAGAAGAGGTGGCGGGTTCTGACCGGATCGACCCAGGGGCGCTTCGGGGGAAGGTCCGGGCCAGCCTGCTGGGCAACGGCCGCCGGGTCCAGGCCGGTCCGCTGGGACATGGCGCCCCGCCGGACTCCGTCCTCGTACCAGGTGACCGTCCAGTCCGGCTCCCAGGCCCAGACGTTGGTCACGATCTCGTCCGGGGCGGTCGGGTCGGCGCCCCGGGGGTAGACCCGCATCTGGTGATCGAGCGGCTTCCCGGTCGACCGGTACTGCCAGCGGATCTCGCGCCCCTTCACCTCGTAGATCCCGTAGCCGTTGGGCGTCCCGTCGCAGCAGATGTCGCCGGTCCACCAGGCGCCGCAGACGGTCCCGTGGTTCCGCTGCTTGACGCCGCCCTGGTGCACCACGTCGCTCTCGTGGATGTGGCCGGAGAGGACCTGGGCCTCGAACGGCTCGAGCAGCCGGTAGAGAGCCTCCCGATTGGTCACCACGTTGGCGATGCTGGCCTGGCCCTGCCCCATCCGCTCGGACAGGGTGCACCAGAGCGGGATGTGCAGGAACACCACCACCGGCGCCCCCCGCTCCACCAGCGCCAGATCGTTGGCCAACCAGGTGAGCTGCTCTTCGGTCAGATAGCCGAGGTAACCGCCCGCATAGTAGAACACGTCGTCCAGGACGACGTAGTGGATCTCGCCCCGGTTGAACGAGTAGTACCGCGCCCCGAATCGCGACTCGAAGGTTCGGGTCGAGTCGGCGTCGCTGGTGGCCTTCAGGTTCAGGTCGTGGTTACCGACCACTTGCACGAAGGGGATTCCGAGCTCGGTGACGGCCCGCTCGTAGTCGTCGTAGAGCTCGAGGTGGTCCCACATGATGTCGCCGTCGGCCACCGCGAAGAGCGGCTCGGACCGGAGCTCGGCGATGGTGGCGGCGAGATCGGGCTGGGCGTCGCGCCGGAAGAGCGAGACGTCCGAGGCGTCCTCGGTCTGGATGTCCGCCGCGAGGAGGAACCGGTGGTGGTCGTCGGCCCGGGCGAGGGGAGCGAGCTCGAATCCGGCGGTCATCTCGCCCCGGCCATCCGGGCGGATCCGCCGGTAGCACCGCGCGATCCCGGTGGGGCCCGTGGGCAGCTCGTAGCCCCGGGGCACCGAGACGGTGAGGTAGGGCCGGGCGGCGTCGGTCACCAGCTCGTAGCGGCCATCCCGATCGGTCCGGGTCACGATCCGGCCGTCGCTCATGGCCACGCCGGCCAGGCCGCGACCGCCCGCCTGGACCCGGCCCCGAATCCGGACCGGCTCGAGGGCCCGCCGGACCAGCCGGTCCAGGGGACGATAGGGATCGCCGCGGAGCACCACGGGCAGCGCAGCCCAGGCCGCGACGGCGGCCTTGAGAAACTCGCGGCGATCGGGTCGGGATGGGTGACGCATCGGCTGGCCTCCGTCGGGGTGACGGCCGGAGGATAGTGACCCGCCGGGCGGTTGGCAGGGGAATCGACCCGGCTGGTATGTCGCGGTGACAGGGACGTGACCCGGGCCGATGAGCTTCTAGTCATGGCGCGAGCGAAGCCGGCAAGCCCGAGCGAAGCCCTGCGGTGGATCCTGGGAGTGGGGCGACTGCACCCCGAACGAGCCGAGGGGGCCGAAGCCCCCTCGCTCAGGTCCGCGTCTTCCCGCTCCGACCGCCCCGGTCCCGGTCTCTGGGGCGCGACTTCTCCCGCTCCGCCGCCTCAGCCGCCGCCCGCCGGATCATCTTCTCGGGGCTGACCGGGTTCGCCCCCGGCCGGGGCTTGCCCATCTTGAGGGCCACCTGGCCGTCGTCGCCAAGCTCGATCGTGACCGGGCGGCCGCCCCGGACCTCGTAGGCGCCCAAGACCTCCTCGCCGACGGTCGCCCCCGGCTTGACCCGATCGATCAGGGCCTCCCGACCGGCAAAACCCTCTAGGGACAAGAACTTGACCCCGCTCGCGGCCTGGAGGCGCACCAGGGCCGCGTAGCGAGATCCCCCCAGGTTCCGGATCGAGCGGAGCTCGGTGCCCTTGGCCAACTCCCTGGCCCACCGCAACGCCTCTTGCTCCTGGGCGGAATAGTCGGAATGGGCACCGGACCCGGACCCGGAGCGTCGACTCTGCTCGTGCCGGCGCTGCCGCATGAGCCGCAGATATTCTGGTTCGTCGCTCACCGTTTGCCTCGACTACGTCGTTGGTCCGTGAACCGTAGGATAAGGTTGGACCAGGAGGCTTGGGAAGGGCGGTCGCGGGGCCACCCGGTGGGTCAGCGGGGTCCGAGACGCTCCTCGATCTGTTCGAGGCGGAGGGAGGCCACGAAGCCCCGCTGGGCCTCGAGGATGGTCCGGGTCCGGTCCTCGGCGGCCCGATCGGCCTCGTCGGCCGGATCGGGGGCCGGACGGGTGGGCGCACGCCGGACCGACCGCCTGGGATCGGTCTGCCCGGTGATGCTCGGCCAGCAGGTCCGCCGCTCGGCGGATCTGGTCCGAGCTCGCTCGGAGGAGCTCGATGGGGCGTGGCGATGCGACCGGTCCGATCATTGAGTCCCTGGTGCGCGTTGCACGGTATACTCGTTGATGGAACAGTATCGGTCGCCCCGTCCCGAACCTTGAGCCCCCAGGTCGAACGACGCCCCCCGTAATCGACAAACTCGCCGGCTGGCCCAGGTCGGCCACCAGCCACGGTCAGAACCGGACCCCCAGGAGAAAGCCGAGGTAGGTGAGGTAGGCCCCGAGCAGAATGGCCCCGTCGAGCCGGGACAGGCGCCGACGGAGCCACATCAGGAGGAAGAGCAACAGCTCGATGCCGAGCATCCACCAGACGTCGCTCCCGAGCATCGCGGGCGAGACCGTGATCGGGGTGATGACCCCGGCCACCCCGAGGATCCCGAGGACGTTGAAGATGTTGGAGCCGATCAAGTTGGCGACCGCGATGTCGGAGCGGCCCCGAACGGCGGCCACCACCGAGGTCGCGACTTCGGGCGCGCTGGTCCCGCCCGCGACGATCGTGAGGCCGATGACCCGTTGGCTCATCCCGGCCAACTCCGCCAGCGCCACCGCGCCCTCCACCAGCCAGCGGCCCCCGACGATCAGGAGCCCGATCCCGACCAGGGTCAAGGCGGCGGCCACCGAGGTCTCGGCCAGCACGCCCTTCGGCGCCAGCGCGGCCACTTCCTCACCGAGCTGGGCCGACTCGCCCGCAGTGACCTCCCGACGAGCCAGCCGGATGGCGTTGACCATCACCAGCACCAGGAACACCAGGAAGAGCCCGGCCTCGACCCGGGTCAGCTGACCGTCCCAGCTCCAGCCCACGAAGGCGGCGCTGGCCACGAACATGATCGGCCATTCCACCCGGACCACGGTCCCGGTGATGGCCAACGGGCGCACCAAGGCAGCCAGACCGACGATGAACGACAGGTTGATGATGTTGGAGCCGATCACGTTGCCGATCGAGAGATCGGGCTGCCCCTTGAGCGAGGCGATCACGCTCACGACCAGCTCCGGCAGCGACGTCCCGAGGGCGACGACCGTGAGTCCGATCACGGCCGGGGTGAGCCCCGCGACTCGCGCGATCCCCACGGCGCCTCGGACCAGGAGCTCGCCGCCGAAGGCCAGGACCACCAAGGCGAGCAGGACCAGCCCGACGGCGGTCAACATGAGACGCCGGGGGTGACGGGGAGCGGCCGGAAGCCGCGGCGCCCGGTCATCGGATCAGGTGGAGGCGATCCTGACGACGGAGGGCCCAGTGGGTGGACCCGTCGGCGGCCACCACGAAGTCCTCCTCGAGCGCCATCCGGACCGGCTGGCCACCCCACTCCGGGACCGGCGAGGTGACCTGGAGCTCGCCCGAGAACCACATGTTGGGGATGACGGCGTGGTCACCCCGGCCGGGCACGCCCTCCTGGTAGTCCCAGAGTCCGATCAGCGGTCCCGAGCCGTGCCCGTGCATCCCGATCGGATGGCTGTACATCGTGCCGCTCAGGCCGAGCGCCGCCAGGCGCTTCCGGGTCAGGGCCAGGATCTCGTTGCCGGTCCGCCCCGGCCGAACCTCGTCGAGCAGGATGTCCTGGAAGGCGTTGGCGTTGGCCAGCGCCCGGCGAAGGCCCGGCGGGGCGTCGGTCTCGCCCGGCTCGAGGACGTAGGCCATGTGCTGGGTGTCGGTATTGAGGCGGAGGGCGGTGATCCCGACGTCGCAGTGGAGCACGTCGCCCCGCTGAATCACGGGATCGTCGCCGAGCGCTTCCTCGCTGGTGCCCTGGCGCTGCACTTCGATCGACGGTTGGAACCAGGTCCCAAGCCCGAGATCGTTGACCCGCTGGCGCCACCACCAGACCAGGTCGCTGGTGCGGGTCACGCCCGGGGTGACGGTCCGGCTCGAAAACATCTCGTCGATCGTGTCCCACACCAGCTGGGTGAGCTGATGGTAGAAGGCCTCTTCGTCCGGCACCCGGGTGGCGATGAAGTCGATGGCCAGGCCGTCGGCCGGCTTCATCCGGCTCACCCACTTCTCCGAAAGCGCCGCCTTCATCCCCTCGTACTCGCCGGCCGAGAGGCCGTCCGAGAAGGCGAAGACCCGGGAGACGTCCACCCCGATCACCTTCGGGTTCCGCTCGGCGAGGACCCGTTCGAGGACCTGCCACTGCTCGTCGCCCCAGAGCTCGGCCTGCTGGCCGCCGACCGGCGCGTCGACCGTCTTGGTGGCCCGGACGGCGTCGTAGAGGCCACCCTGGGAAGTGCCCCCGAGCGCGATCCGCTCCACGCCACGATCACCACCCCGGTCGAAGAACACGTAGATGGTCCGGCGGCGGGCGGCGAAGGTGGTGGGCGACACCAGCGAGGTGAAGGTCGGATCCTCGTTGTACTCCCGCATCGGGATGACCCAGAGGTCGATCCCGTACCGCCGCATCAGGGCGGGCAGCACCGTGGTGAGCCGCTCGGCGAGCCATCCCTGCTGGCGGCGGGCCTGCTCCCGCAGGGTGCCGAAGGGTCGGGTCTGGGCCCAAAGGCCCGGCGCGGCGACGACGACCGCCGCCGCGAAGGCGAGCAGGGGGCGGACGAGGGGCGGACGGGCGGCAGCCTTCATTGATCGTCTCGGGCTCGGGGCTGGGGGTCGGGAGCCCGGCGCGGTCCGGGCCCCCCAACGATGCTACCCCCCAGGAGCGCTTGCAAGACGGCCACGGCCCCGCCACACTTGACCGTCCTCCCCACGAGCCCTCGTGCCCCGACTCCCCCTCCTCATCGACGTGACCCTCGGACAGGCGGCGTCGCCCCTGGCCGCCCCGAACCCGCTCAACTCCACCCACGATCCGGTGTCCCAGATCCTGGTGGCGCTGATCATCGTGAGCGTGTTCGTTCTGCTGGCGCTGGAGAAGGCCCATCGGGTGCTGGTCATTCTCTCGGCGGTGGCCCTCCTCTGGCTGATCACCTACCTCACGCCCTATCACCTGATTTCGTTCGAGGCCTCGCACGAGGCGATCGACCTGAACGTGATCCTGCTGCTGGCCTCGATGATGGCCGTGGTGGGGGTGCTCAAGTCCACCGGGGTCTTCGCCTGGGCGGTGGCCCGGCTGCTCCGGGCGGCGGGCGGACGGCCGCTGGTCCTGATGGCCATCCTGATCTGGTTCACCGGGATTCTCTCCAGTCTGGCCGACAACGTCACGACCGTGATCTTCGCCACTCCGATGGCGCTCGAGGTGGCCGGGGCGACGGGCGTGGCGGCGCCCGCGTTCCTGCTCCCGATGGTGATGGCGGCGAACATCGGCGGGACCGCGACCCTGATCGGCGACCCCCCGAACATCCTGATCGGATCCGGGGCCGGGCTGAGCTTCCTCGAGTTCCTGGTCAACCTGACCGCCCCGGTCCTCTGCATGATGGTCCTGCTCGAGTGGTTCTCGGCCCGGTACTTCCGGAGCGCGTTCCGCGCGGGAAGGACCTCGCTCGACCGCGACGCCGTGGAGGTTCCGCCGCTCTCCGACCTGCCCCTCCTCCGCTGGGCGCTGGCGATCTCGGGTCTGATCTTCGTGGGCTTCTTCACCCACAGCATGACGGGGATGCCGGCGGCGGTGCCCGCGGCGATCGGCGCGGCGGCGATCCTCCTGGTCCAAGACCTGTTCTACCTCCGATCCCGCGACCCGTCGATGCGGGAGCGGATGCACGGCATCCTCCACGTCATCGAGCGGGAGATCGAGTGGCCCACCCTCTCCTTCTTCGCGCTGTTGTTCATCGCCGTGGGTGCCGCCGTCCAGACCGGGCTGATCGACACGCTGGCCGCGGGCGTGGCCGGCTTCGTGGACTGGGGCCGGCTGCACCTTGGGCTCTCCGATCGGGGGACGCTCTACTTCGCCTCGATGCTGGTGCTCTGGGCCAGCGGGATCTTCTCGGCCCTGATCGACAACATCCCCTACGTGGCAGTGACCATCCCCTTGATCGCCACCCTGACCCGGCACCTGACCGGCGACACCGAGATCCTCTGGTGGGCCCTCTCGCTCGGGGCCTGCCTGGGCGGCAACGGCACCCTGATCGGGGCCAGCGCCAACGTGACGGTGGTCGGGCTGGCCGAGAAGGCGTCGGTTCCGATCTCGTTCCTCGACTTCACCCGGTTCGGTGCCCGGGTTATGACCATGACACTGGCCGCGTCATCGCTCTTCCTGGCCGGATTCGTCTTCCTCGGACGGCTCCCCACCCACCTCACCACCATCACCGTCTTCCTGGGACTCCTCCTGGCCCGCTGGATCGCCCGTCGCACCGTCCGGTCCGCCGGGTAGCCGCCGCCCGGCCTCCCCGCCCACTGCGGTCGACCTGCCGTTCCTCCGCCGGGGCCCGATCCCATCCGCGGCCCCGATCGACCTGATTCAACCGCAGAATACGCGGAGGGCGCGAAGGAATCGATGAAGGTGGTTGGTGAGTGGGCTCGCCGCGGCGCCAGGCTTGCGACGACCGGCCCGGCCCCGACACATTGCCGACCCCGATGACCATCCCCACTCGTTTCCGTTGCGCGCTCCGCGCCTTGCCGTTGCTCGCCGGCCTGGCGGTCTTGGCGCCGGGGGTTGCCTGGGCCGCCGAGTCTGGGCTCGCGTCGACCCACGACGCCGTGTCACAGGGCCTCGTGGCGGCGATCATCACCGGCGTGTTCGTGATGCTCGCCCTGGAAAAGGCGCACCGGGTGCTGGTGATCTTCTGCGCCGTGGCCTTGCTCTGGCTGATCACCTACCTGACGCCCTATCACCTGATTTCGTTCGAGGCCTCCCAGGCCGAGATCGACCTCAACGTCATCATCCTGCTGGCCTCGATGATGGCGGTGGTCGGCGTGCTCAAGTCGACCGGCGTCTTCACGTGGGCCGTGGCCCGGCTGCTCCAGCTCTCGGGCGGCAAACCCTTCCTCCTCGCCCAGATCCTGATCTGGTTCACCGGGCTGATCTCGGCCCTGGCCGACAACGTCACCACGGTGGTCTTCACCACCCCGATGGCGATCCAGCTGGCCCGCGAGATTCGGATTCCGGTCGCGGCCTTTCTCCTCCCGATGGTGATGGCCGCCAACATCGGCGGCACCGCGACCCTGATCGGCGACCCACCCAACATTCTGATCGGCTCGAGAGCCGGGCTCAGCTTCGGCGACTTCGTCGTGAACCTGACCATCCCGGTGCTGGCGATGATGGCCATGCTGGTCTGGTTCACCAGGTCCTACTACGCCGCCGACTACGCCGCCGGACGCCAGTCGCTCGAACCCGACGAGGTAACCGTCCCCCGGCTCCGGAATCGCCCCCTCCTGAACGCCGGCCTGGTCATCGCGGTCCTGATCTTCGTCGGGTTCTTCACCCATCCCCTCACCGGGATGCCGGCCGCCGTGCCCGCCGCGATCGGCGCGGCTCTGATGCTGGTCGTGCAGGATGTCTTCTACCTCCGGGTTCGGGACGCCTCGTTCGCCGAGCGAGTCCACGGCATCCTCCACGTGATCGAGGGCGAGATCGAGTGGCCCACCCTCTCGTTCTTCGCCTTCCTCTTCATCGCGGTCGGCGCCGCCGTTCAGACCGGCCTGATCAACACCCTCTCTCACGGGCTAGTCGGGTTCATCGAGTGGGGCCGCCATGCCGCCGGGCTGTCGGATCTCGGGACCCTGCTCTTCGCCTCGCTCCTGATTCTCTGGGTGAGCGGGATCCTCTCCGCCCTGATCGACAACATCCCCTACGTCGCGGTGGTGATCCCGATCATCGGGAACCTGTCAGGCCAGCTCAGCGGCGAGACGTCGGTGCTCTGGTGGGCCCTGGCCCTCGGGGCATGCCTCGGGGGGAACGGCTCGGTGATCGGGGCCAGCGCCAACGTGACGGTCGTGGGACTCGCCGAGAAGGCGGAGTCGCCGATCAGCTTCTCGGCCTTCGCCCGCTTCGGCACCCGGGTGACCACGCTGACCCTGCTGATGTCCTCGGTGTTCCTCGCGGGCGAGATCTACCTCGGGCACCTCGCGACCCAGGCCGGCTCGCTCCTGGTGGCCGGGGCGATCTTCTTCGGCTTGCGGTACGCCGGCCGGCGACGGACCGCGATCGACTGAGCCGGGCTCAACCCGGCCTCGACGACCGGGGCGCGCTCAGGCTCCGGTCGGCCGGCCCATCAGCTCGAGATAGGCGCGATCCCAGGCCGCCGGCACGCTCTCCCGGGCCGAATAGGGGCCGGGGCGGTAATGGCGCGACCGGATCCCGGCCAGGCTCTCCTCGGTAATCTTCCAGTCCTGCCGGTTGGTCAGATCCCACATCGCCACCGCGTCGTCCGGATCGAAGCCCGGATCGTCGAACGCGGCGGGATGGAAGAGCCACTCGCTCTCCACCACCGTCCGGTCGGCCGCCTCGGGCCAGACCAGATAGTAGTTCACGTAGTCCGGATGCACGCTGAGCAGCAGGTTGGGCATCAGGGTGTAGTAATACGCCCGCCGCCGATCCTCGGGACCGAGGTCCGCGATCCAGGGCGCCACCCGCCGGCCCGACACGGTCACGCTCTCGTTGCCCTCGGTGATCTCCATGTAGCCGCCGAGGAACGGGCCCTCCATCAGGTCGTTGGCGCCGCTCTGATAGGGCAGCTTGCAGGAGAGCTCCGGGTGGATCATGGGGCAGTGGAGGCACTCGGAGTAGTTCTGAAACACCAGCTTCCAATTGGTCGCGATCTCGTAGCGGATCCGGCGGCCCGGGCGGAGCCGGTCCAGGCCGAACCGGCGGAACCGGTCCCAGATCGGCGCCAGCGCGGCCTCGAGCGCCACCGGACCCGGCGACAGATTGACGAAGACGAATCCCTCCCAGCTCGCCACCGCCGCCTGATGGAGCGGGTAGTCGCCCTTGTCGAACCCCTCCACCTCCTGCATGTGGGGCGCGCCGATCAGCTGGCCGTCGGTGGTCCAGGTCCAGGCGTGGTAGGGGCACTGGATCGTCTCGGAGAAGTGCCCTGAGGAGCGATCGCAGAGCCGGGTGCCCCGGTGGCGGCAGACGTTGAAGAGGGCCCGCAGGTCGCCCCGGCGGTCGCGCAGGACGATCAGCGACTCCCCGGCGATGGTCCGGACCAGGAAGTCGCCCGGGGCCGCGATCGCGTCGACCCGGCCCACGCAGTGCCACTGGGTGAGCCCGATCCGCTCGGCCTCCTCGGCGAAGATGGCCGGCGAAGTGTAGTACTCCCCGGGCATGGTCCGAGCGCCCGGTTGATGGCTGGTGGCCGTGCGGTGAAACGTCGACATGGGACCTCCCCGGCTCTCGGCTACGACGCCCGGGCCCGGAGCGCCGCCTGCGCCGCCTGCCATCCCGGCGCCCCCGTGATCCCGGGCCCCGGATGCGCCCCCGAGCCGCCCAGGAAGAGCCCCGGGACCGGAAGCGCGTAGCGGGACCAGCCGGCGACCGGGCGCATGAACAAAATCTGGTCCAGCATCATCTCGCCCTGGCTCACGGCACCTTCGGTGAGGCCGAACTCGGCTTCGAGGTCCGCCGGGGTCAGCACGGCCCGATGGAGCACCCGGTCGGCCAACCCGGGAAGGACCCGCCCGGCAAGCTCGAGGGCCAGATCGCCCAGGCGCTCGCGATGGCCGCTCCAGTCGCCGGCCCGGAGGCGGTACGGCGCGAACTGCACGTCGAGCACCATGACGTGCTTCCCGGCGGGCGCCAGGCCCTCCTCGAGCAGGCTCGGAATCCGGAGCTCGACCAGCGGCTCCTCCGCCACCTCCCCGTACTTGGTGGCGTCGTAGGCCCGTTCCAGGTGGGCGAGCGACGGTGCCAGCACCAACCGCCCGGTCAGGGCCCGCTCTCCACCTTCCAGCCCGGGCGGCACCGGCAGCGCGTCGAGCCCCAGCAGCACCCGGGCCTGCGCTCCTCGGTAACGGATGTTCCGGACCGCGGCGATCAGCTCGGGATCCAGATACAACGGGTCCACCAGACTCAGGAGCGTTCGCGTCGGATCGGCCGTCGAGAGGACGTGCGAGGCCGCGATCCGCTCACCGGTCTCGAGACGGACGCCGCTCACGGCGTCGTTCCGCACCTCGATCTCGGCCACCGGCGCCTGCGATCGGAGCTCCACCCCGCGCCGGCGCGCTTCCTCGACCAGTAGGGTAACCAGCGCGGCGACCCCGCCCCGGAGCCGAAGCCCCGAGCGAATCGCGCCGGGGGCGGCGCCGACCTGGCCGTGGAGCAGGGGGAACGCCGTCCCGCCCGACCGCGGACCCTGGCAGAGCGTCGCGACGGCGCCGGCCGCCAGGGTGCCCTTGAGCACGTCGGTCTCGAACCATTCGTCCAGGAACTCGCCCACGGCCATCGGCACGGTCCGGAGGAGCTCCACCATCTCCACCCGGCCGAGCCGCTTGAGCCGCCCGCCCAACCGGGCCAGGTCCCAGAGCTCGCCCGGCGACGACGCGTCGATCCGAGGCGGTGGGCCACCGTAGAGCGAGCCCAGGAAGCCGGCCAACCGCGACAACCGGCCGGCGAAGAGCGGCCACTGAATGGCATCACGGGGCGAATAGTGACGGAGCCGCTCCGCGGTGACCGCCGGATCGCGATGCAGGGGCAGGAAGCCGCCCGCGCCGTCGACGCCCACCACCGTCGGGTCGGCCGCCACCTCGAGCTCGGTCAGCCGCTCGGCGATCCCCGCTCCGCGCCGAACCTCGGGCGGGATCCAGCCCAGATCCGGCGCCAGCGGCGAAGCCCGGAACCCGAGCGCGAACTCGACCACCCGGTGCTCGCCGCCGAACTGGTCGGCCCGGTCCACGACCAGGACCCGCTCCCCGGCCTTCGCCAGCGCGATGGCCGCCACGAGGCCGTTGACCCCGGCGCCGACGACGACGGTATCGAACCCGCCCGCCGCCCCGTTGCCTGGCGCGCCCGTCATCGCCCCAACACCGCCAGAGCGCCCAACCGCCCCGACGCTCCCATGATGCCACCACCCGGATGGGTGCCGGCCCCACACTGGAAGTAGCCCTCGATCGGGGTCCGGTACTTCGACCAGGCCGGCGCCGGGCGGAGGAAGAAGAGCTGCTCCAGCGCCAGCTCGCCCTGGAAGATGTTGCCCTCCGAGAGCCCGGTGATCCGCTCGATGTCGGCGGGGGTGATCACCTGCCGGTGCAGGATCGCCCCCTTGAGGTTGGGGGCGTAGCGCGAGAGGGTGTCGATCACCGCGTCGCCGAACGCCTCCCGCCGCTCGTCATTCCAGCCGCCGTTCAGCTGGTACGGCGCGTACTGGACGAAGATGCTCATCACGTGCTGGCCCGGCGGCGCCATCCCCGGGTCGATCATCGAGGGGAGGATGACGTCCATGTAGGGGTGCCGCGAAAACTCGCCGTACTTGGCGTCGTCGTAGGCCCGCTCCAGGTACTCGACGCTCGGGCTGATCGAGATCGCCCCGCGAAGATGCGGCCCCTCACCCGGGAGACAGGTGAAGTCGGGCAGCTCGCTCAGCGCCAGGTTCACTTTCCCGGACGACCCCCGGAACCGGAACTTCCGGATGGCGTCGACCAGCTCGCCCGGCAACTGGGTCGAGTCGACCAGATCGAGGAAGGTGCGGCGCGGGTCGAGCCCCGACATGACGATCGGCGCCTCGAGCTCGTCACCGTTCTCGAGCGCGACGCCCTGGGCGCGTCCGCCTTTCACGATCACGTGGGAGACGGGCGCCTCGGTCCGGATCTCCGCCCCGAAGCTCCGGGCGGCGCTCGCGATGGCATTGGAGATGGCCCCGGTGCCGCCCTTGGCGAAGCCCCACGCGCGGAAGGCGCCGTCGATCTCGCCCATGTAGTGGTGGAGCAGGACGTACGCCGACCCCGGCGACCGGGGGCCCAGGAAGGTTCCGATGATCCCGCTGGCCGACTTGGTGGCCTTGAGCGGGTCGAACTCGTACCACTCGTCCAGGTAGTCGGCCGAGCTCATCGTCATCAGCTTGTAGAGCGCGTGGAAGCGCTCCGGTCCGAGCGAGCGGAAGTGGGTGCCGAGCTTGAGCATCGCGCGGAGGTCGCTGGGCGCGAGCGAGGTCGGGTCGGGCGGCACCATCCCGAGAATCGGCCTCACGGCCATGGCCATGTGGTGCATCAGCCGCCCGAATTCGACCACGGCCTCGGCGTCCCGGGGCGAGTGGCGATAGAGCTCCCGCCGGGACAGGTCCGGATCGGCCCACGACCCGAGGTAGTCGCCGTTGTCGAGCGGGGTGACGGTGCTCTCGAGCGGCAGGATCTGGAGCCCGTGCCCCGGAAGGTCGAGGTCGCGGATGATCTCGGGCCGGAGCAGGCTCACCACGTAGGAGAAGACCGAGAAGGTGAACCCCGGAAAGACCTCTTCGCTCACCGCGGCGCCGCCCACCAGGTGCCGCCGTTCCAGGACCACGGTCCGCTTGCCCGCCCGGGCGAGATAGGCCGCCGCGACGAGCCCGTTGTGGCCGCCGCCGATCACGATCGCGTCGTACCGATTCGCCCCGCTCACCCGGGCACCCCGTCGCGCCGTGGGGCCGGCGGTCCGCCCGATTTCTTCCGCTCGGGATCGAAGAACGGCAGCTTGGCCACCCGCGCCGCCGCCTGGCGTCGCCGGTGCTCGACCGTCATCTCCATCTCCACCGACCGGCCCGGCTCGGCGTGCTCGGCCCGGACATGGGCCAGGGCCAGGTAGCGCTTGAGGAGCGGCGACCAGCACCCGCTGGAGGCGTAGCCGATCTGGACACCCTCCCGATAGAGCGGCACGCTGGCCCGCCACGCCACCGTCGGGAGCGAAGGCGGCAGGTGGTGCTCGGCGTAGAGCGCCTCGAGCGACTCCCAGTCGACCTCGATGCCCACGAACCGCCAGGCCGGCCCCCGTTCGGCCTCGCGCCGGAGCGCGGCCCGACCGTTGTAGGGTCCCTTGTCGAGCTTGACCGTCCAGTCGAGCGAGAGCTCGAACGGCGTCGACGTCTGGTCGTCGATCAAGGCCCGGTGGCTCGAGTGGTAGTCCACGTCGAGCATCACCAGCCCGGCTTCGATCCGGGCCAGGTCGAGCGCCCAGATGCCCGCCGGGGTGAGCCCGTAACGCCGACCGGCCTCCACCAGCGCGTCCCAGACCGGGAGGGCATCGGCGGCGTCGATCCAGAGCTCGTATCCCAGATCGCCGGTGTAGCCGGTTCGCGAGATCGTGATCGTCCGACCGGCGATCCGATTGGGCCTTACCCGGAAGTAGCGCAGGTCGGCCACCGACTCCTCCACGACCTCCTCGAGCAGGTCACGAGCCAGCGGCCCCTGGAGAGCCAGGGCCCCGAGCGAGTCGCTCACGTCCTCGACCTCGACATCGAGGCGGAAGCCGTTGCGGGCGAGCCATCGAAAGTTGGGCTCCGCGGAGGTGAGCCGGAAGGTGGTCTCGTCCAAGCGGCTCACGGTCCCGTCGTCGATCACCTTACCGCGCCCGTCGCACCAGGTGGTGTACATCACCTGCCCCACCTTGGCCCGGGTCACGTCCCGGGTGACCATCCGATCCAGCAGCCGAACGGCGCCGGGCCCGCGGAGCAGATATTTGTGGAGGGGAGAGACGTCGAGCAGGGCCACCGAGCTCCGGATCGCGGCATACTCCCGATCGGGGATCAGATCGTAACTCGAGGCCACGGTCGCCCCGGCCCAGCGGCGCCAGGCCTGGCCCTGTACGAGGACGGACGTCCTCGGATGGAAAGGAGTGACTCGAAGCATCAGGGATTCTCGCGGACCGTAAGTCCGTGCTACGGAAGTATATCACTCCCGTCGGGCTGCCGCAGGCCCGATCGGCCCGGTTCCAAAGTGGACAGGAATGCGTTTCCGTGGTTAGTTACGCCCGCCATGAACGGTTTTCGGCGGGTCGCGTTCGTCCTGGGCCTCGGGGCCACCGCTGCCGCGGTTCCCACCGGTCGCGCCCAGGCCCAGACCCCCCAACCCAAGCCGTTCGAAGCGCTGAGCCGCACCCTCCTGGCCGGCCGCGATTCCCTGGTCGATCTGACCCGGCAGCAGGTGGGACTTCGCTACCGCCTCGGCGCCAAACAGCCCGGCAAGGCCTTCGACTGCAGCGCCCTGGTCCAGTGGATCGCCGCCCTGTTCGGCCACGACCTGCCCCGCACCGCGGCCGAGCAGGCCCACGCCGGGATCGAGATCGCCAGGGACACCTCGGCCCTCCTCCCCGGCGATCTCCTGGTGTTCGGCCGGGGCCGGCGGATCACCCACATCGGCATCTATATTGGCGACGGCAAGTACGTCCACGCCGCCAATCGCCGGAAGGGCGTGATCGAGACCGAGCTCGCCCACACCAAGCGTTCCTACTGGAAGGGCGTCCGCCGGATCTTCCTCGACGCCGACAGCCTCTTGAGCTCCGAACCGACGGTCCTCCTGACCGCCCGGAAGGGAACGTAGGGAGTTGTGATTGGAGAGTAGTGACTAGGGAGGGAGTGGTGAGTAGGCGGTAGGGCCTACTGCCCATTCACGACTCCCTCCCTATTCACCACTCACCAATCACCACTCACCATCCTCACCAATACCCCCATCGACCCGACAGCAGGACGTAGACCCCCAGACAGGCATTCGTGACCGCGTGGCAGAGGATCAGATCTCCGATCTTCCGGGTTCTGGTCATCCACCAGTTGTAGATCAGGCCCGCCAAGAGACCCACGTCCCAGTAGGGGCCGTGCTCCAGCGCAAAGAGCACCGCCGTCGCCCAGAACGAGAACCGGGTGAACGACCCGAGGGCCCGGGCCCGGAAGTCGTCGGGACGGTCGAGCCACCGCGGGAGCCAGCCTCGCCAGAAGAGCTCCTCGACGATCGGCACCACGATCGCCCCGCGCAGGAATCGAAGACTCAGGACCACGGGGTCCGAGCGGACCGCGGCCGGCACCCCGCTCTCGGTGGTGCCGGTCAGGGCATTCTGGAAGATGACGTGGGCCCGGTACCCGGGCACCAGCAGGTCCGGACCGATCCAGAGCGCGAAGACCGCGATCCCCACCCCGATCGTGGCGAGCGGGCGGGCGACCCCGAAGTCGAGTGCCGGCCGGGCCACCAGCAGAATCGCGAGCGCCGGCACCCCGACCCGGAGCACCGCGTCGAGGCGGGCCGGGAGTCCGAGCCCGGGCACCACGCCCAGCAAGAGCATGAAGACGGCAAAGGGCACCACCCAGGCGAGCCAGGGGTGGCGCTCGGCGAGCGTCGCGTCAGTCATGGTTCTCGGAATCGGAGATCCGGGTCGGGGCGGGCAGGACGCCCGCCCCTCGCCGGGAGACGCTAGAACGTGTACGACACCTTGGTGAGCAGCAGGCGGCCGAGCTTCGGCACGCCGACGAAGGTGGCGTAAGCGTGGTTGAGCACGTTGGTCATCGTGGCCGAGATCAGCATGTTCCGAACGCCGACCGGGGGCCGCCAGCTGGCCTGCAGGTCGAGCACACCGTAGCTGTCGGTCGGCTGCAGGATCCCGTTCTTGCTCTCACTCACGTAGACGCCCGAGTTCACCGGGAAGCCCTTCACCGCCCGAACCCGCACCTCGGCGCCCCAGCCGGCCACGTCGTTCCGATACCGGAAGGCCGCCGAGCCGTGGCTCTTGGAGGCGTTGAGCGCGATGTCGGTCGGCCCGCCCACGTCGGCCGCCGTGAAGAGATCCTTGTTCACCCACGAGTAGGTACCCGAGAACGAGAACCGATCGTTGAAGGCGTAGTCGAGCGCCAGGTCGGCGCCGAACAGGTCGACCGTGCCGAAGTTCCGGTAGGTCAGGAAGAGATCGGAATCGTTGACCAGCGCGTCCCGCGAGCCGCCGGTCCCGGCCTGGTTGGGCACGACCGTCGCGAGCGGCACCTTCGCCATCCCGCCGGCGATGGCCTGCACCGCGGCCGGGATCTGCGCCGCGGGGACGCCCACCTGGGCCAGAGCGGCGCCCAGGTAGCTCGCCAGCGAGGTCGGATCGAGGAACACGTTGGGCGTCTCGACGATCAGCGGGCCGATGAAGTTCTCCCGGTGTTCGTAGTAGCCCGAGACCGAGAAGCTGGCCTTCCGCCCCTTGGCCAGCTTGTAGCCGAGCTCGACCGTGTTGGTGATCGAGGGCTTCAGGGTCTGGATGTCGGTGACGTTGTCGGGATTGATCTCGGTAAACGACGCCGTGGTCGGGTTCAGCGTCCGGAGCGTGGTCCCGACCTGCGCGGCGCTGGGCGTCGGGATGGCCTGGAGGGCGCCCGCCAGCTGCGGGTTGATCTGCTGGAGGGTCGGTAGCACCGCGGCCACGGCCGCCGACCAGAGCAGGTTGGCGCTGGCCGGCAGGAGCGTGTTGCTCGGATCGAACGGGCTCCGCATGCAGAGGTTGCTCACCCCGCCCGTACACCCGCCGCTGGCTCGGAAGTGGAAGCCCCCTTGCGGCACGCCAAGCGCCCGGATCCCGTACGACAGGCCGCCGCCGAGCGGCACCGATCCCGCCAGGATGTCGAGGGACAGGTTGTTGCTGGTCGGGGTCGAGAAAGCGCGGTTGTAGGTCACCCGGAAGTTGTTTTCGTCGTTCGGCTTGAACACGAACGCCACCCGGGGTGAGAACACCGCCTTGTCCAGCCGGTTGTGCTTGTCGGCCCGGAGGGCGGCCACCACGTCGACCTTGGGACTGACGTGGGTCACGCTGTGGACGTAGCCGCCGACTTCCTTGATGTTGTCGTCGGCCTCGTTCGAGCCGTTGACCGTGCCATCCGTGACCGGCTGGGTGAAGAGGTAGTCGGCCCCGTAGATGATCGTCTCGTTGGCTCCGATGCTGAACCCGTGCTGAATCTGGCCGGCCCAGAGCCGCGACCGGTCCACGATCGGGTTACCGCTCCGGAGCAGGAAGGTCTGCCCGGCGTTGCTGAAGTTCACGAACGCCTGGGCAAAGAGCTCCTTGTAGCGGAACCGGGTCTGAATGTCCTGATAGACCCAGTCCTTCGCCTGACCGGCCCCGATCCCGGTGAGCTCGATCAGGCTCACCGCCTGGCTCCGGCCGTAGCTGGTGATCCACTCGGTGTTCTCGTTCGGCTTGACGTCGAGCCGAGCCTCGCCGCTCCACTTCTCGAGGTTGAAGTTGCGACAGCCGAACGGATGGCTCGAGAGGGAGCACGCGGTCCGCGAGTTCGCCGTGGTGCCGGGCGAGAGCGTATCGGCCGCGTCGGCGTAGCGCCAGTCGGTGCCCTTCAGGTACTCGCCCGAGATCTTGAAGCCCACTTTGGGAGAGAAAGCCGTGGCACTCCGGAAGCTCAACCGATAGAGCCCGGCCGCGTCGCTGGGCGCCCCCGCGGGCCGCGACGGCGACGACGAACGGGCCCCCGCCTCGAAGGCGATGGTGTTCCCCGGCGAGGTGATCGGCGACTTGGTGGTGATCGCCAACACGCCGTCGGCCGCGTTGGGCCCGTAGAGCGCCGCCCCGGGTCCGAGCACGAACTCGATCCGCTCGATGTCCTCGTTGGTGGTCGGGAAGAACGCCGGCACGTTGACCCGGAGCGACGGCACCGAGGCATACCGGTTGTCGATCATGGTGAGCAGCGCACCGGAGAAGATGTTGTTGAACCCCCGGCCTACCACGTTGGCCTGGACCAAGCCGCCCTGAGAGATCTGCACCCCGGGAACCTCGGCCAGCTGATCGGTGACGGTGAGGCTGGGCCGCTCCTGGATCTTGACCGCCGGAATGACGGTGATCTCGGCCGGAGCCTCGGTCAGCTTTTCGGGAACCCTGGAAACGGCCGTGACCACCATTTCCGACATCTGATAGGTGGAGGAGATCAGCAGGACATCGACCGTCGTGGTCCCCCCGGCGGTGACGGTCACGCCCTCGTACGACTTCGGCGCGAACGGGATCAGCGACACCAGCACCCGGTAGGTGCCGGCCGGCACTGAGACCGAGTAGTCGCCACCCGACGCGGACACCGCCGACCCGACCTGTCGCCCGGACGCATCCCGAACGCTGACCTGGGCACCCGACAGCGGCTGCGACCGGGTACTGTCGGTGACCCGGCCTTTGATGGTGCCGGTCTGAGCCGACGCCACCCCGACCGACGCCACGAGCGCTGCCACAGCCACCAGCCAGGTCCGCAGGTACGCGCGCATTATGTCCTCGAAACGAGTATGGGAGTGTTCGCGGGGCCGAAACGGTTGTCCTACAACAATTTGGGGCCCGTTCCCGCAGGGTGTCAAGTTGACCGAGAGGGGATTGGTGTGCAACCGCTGGCGCGCCCGTCGTCCCTTGGAGTACTCGAGATCACTAGCGATCTTACGTGCTGCACCGACATGCTGTACCGAGGGGCGTTCATCCAGAGCCCCGAGCCCATCAAAGGTGGAGGGTAAGTCATGAACCGAGCGCTACTTAGCATCGTCGTCCTGGCGGCCGTGGGGTGCAGTACCACGCCCAAGGGCCAGGTCGTCCGGTCGATTCCGTCGGATTCCACGGAATATTTCCGCACTCAGACCGAGCAGATGGCGGCCGTCGCGGCCACCAAGGACAGCCTGTTCCGTGATCTGGCCGAGACCACCAAGGTCCTGGCCGACATCAATACCGAGCTCAACTCGGTCAGCACCAAGTCGAAAAAGGGCGTCGAGCCGGTCGTGAACCCGGAGAGCCAGCTCTCCGCGTCACCGAGCGATCGCGCCATGGTGCTCAAGAAGGTCGAGGACATCACCGCTCGGCTCAAGACCAGTGAGTCCCGGCTCGCCGCGAGCCAGCGTCGGGTCCGCCGGCTTGGTGCCACCTCGGACAGCCTGAAGGCGACCCTCGCCGACTTCCAGACCACCATCGACGGCCTCAAGGGCATGGTCGAGGGGCAGAAGACGACGATCGCCAACCTGGAGTCCGAGCTCAACGAGACCAAGGCCCAGGTGACCACCCTCACCGACGCCAACGCCACGCTGACCGATACGGTCGGGGCGATGACCACTCGGGAGAACACGGTCTACTACGTCGTGGGCACCAAGAAGGAGCTCGAGGACAAGGGGATCATCAAGGAAGTCGGTGGCACCCGGTTCCTGATCTTCACCCGAACCGGTGAGACCCTGAAGCCGACCGACAGCCTCGACCCGTCGCTCTTCACCGCGATCGATCGCCGCCAGGTAACGGAGATCCCGCTGCCGCGCGCGGACAAGGACTACAAGATCGTCACCAACCAGAACCTGGCATTCGCCAACGTGCCGGCGGACAACAAGGGCAAGTTCCGGGGCAACCTCCAGATCACCAACCCCGAAAACTTCTGGACCAACACCAGGTTCTTGATCATCGTCGAAGACTGATCTCGACTGGCTTTACCAGCGGGTGGCCGGTTACCGTGGTAGGGTAACCGGCCACTTCGCTTTCACGTCCTCGGTCGCTCCCCATGCTCGCATCCTGGTTCCTCGCCGTCTCGGCAGCCTTCTGGGGCCCTTCGGGTCACCGGGCCATCGCCCGGGTGGCGCTCGACTACCTGACCCCCACCGCCCACACCAGAGTCGTGGAGCTCGCCGGCTCCGACTCCGCCTTCATCGCCGCGTCCAACTGGGCCGACGAGATCCGCTCGACTCTCCGCGAGACCGGCCCCTGGCACTATGTCGACGTCCCGATCGACTCGGCCGGCTACGTCCAGGCCCGCGACTGTCCGACCCGCGACTGCGTGATCGAGATCATCCCCTGGTTTCGGCGGATGCTGGTCGACTCGACCGCGCCCCGGGCCGCGCGACGCGAAGCCCTCTGGTACCTGACCCATTTCGTAGGAGACGTCCACCAGCCCCTTCACGTCGGTGAGCACCACGACCGGGGCGGCAACGACGTTCGGGTAACCTTCATGGGGGCGGAGACCAACCTCCACTCGGTCTGGGACAGCGGGCTCCTGGCATGGGCTGGGTTGGACGACGTGGCCCTCGACGCGGAGGTGGCCCGCCGCGCTGCCCGCTTGCCACCCCCCTCGCTCGACGTGCTGGAGTGGGCGGCCGAATCGCACGACCTGTCCCGGGACCGGGTGTACCGGGTCAGGAGCGACGACCCCATCGATGACGACTACGCCCGGGCGGGCTCGGACCTGGTGCTCGACCGGATGGCGCTGGCCGCTCGGCGCCTGGCCGGTCTACTCAACGCCGCGCTCGACCCGTCATCGCTGCCGCCAACCCGGTGAGCCGAGCGGCCGGTCGCCGGCCGACGCTCCCCGGCGCCGTCCGATCGTCCCCCACAAGGCGTAGCCGAAGGCCGGGCTGAAGATCGCCAGCTCGGCCAGCAGCACCGGCACTCCTCGCCAGGTCGTGAAGTCGTGGGCCGTCAGGACCGACGGGATCGGCCGCCAGGGCAACCGGTAGTACGCCGAGGTGAAGGGCCAGAGCCAAGGAACTCCGAGCGTGCCCACGTTCATGGAGTCGAGGAGCAGATGGCTCGCGTAGACCAGGAAGGCGATGAGCCAGGCCCGGCCCGGGCGGGCGCCCCACCGGCGAGCCACCAGCGCGAACAACCCCGCCGCCACCACTCCCGCCGCCAGCGAGTGAGTGAACCCGCGATGCCCCCAGATGGTGTTGGAAGGCACGCCGCCGAGGAGTAGGACGAGGTCGAAGTCGGCCGCGCTCGACACCAGGGCGAGCCCGACGATCCACCGCCACCGCTCGGGCCGGGACGGCGCCGCGCCTTTTCCCGCCGCCATCCCGACGGCGACGTGGCCTATGCTGGGCATCGCGCTGCGAGGTACGCCATGCCCTCATCGAGGGGGCAAGAAGCGTTCCCGCCCGTCACGACCGGAATACGCCGACGGAGTCCAGAAAGGTGGTCAGGATCGAGTTGAAGGCGTCCGGACTCTCCAACATCAGGTAGTGGGACACCCCGTCCATCTCCTCATAGCGAGCGCCGGGAGCCAGCCGCTGGACCAGGGCCCGAGTGGACGGCGGCCAGCCCGTTTTCTTGGCTGTCACCACCAAGAGAGGCACCGCGATCGGATCGTTCCGCCAGATCGCCGGGTCGTACATCGCCCGCATCGCGGCCACCGCCACCGCCGGCGGCGTCGCCCGGGCCGGCCCCAGAATCATCTGCCTGAGCCCGGCCTCGAGGTCGTCCGGGTACATGGAGCCCACCATCCGCTCCACCGATGCCCGGTACCCTCCGCCTTCGAACGGCGCCACGGCGCGGGCCACCGACGCGCTGTCGAGGGAAGGTGCCTCGAGGGCTCCGTCGACGGCCACCATCGCGGCCACGCGGTCGGGATACCGCCGGTAGAACTGCCGAATCACCGGCACCCCGAGGCTGTGCCCGACCAGCACCGCCCGGCTGATGCCGGCGGCGTCGAGCACCGCCTTGACCGCCCCGGCCAGGCGGTCCATCGAGTAGGGGCCGCTCGGCAGGCCGCTCCGACCCTGACCGGGGAGATCGAGCACCACCAGGCGGGTGCGAGCGGAGAGCGCCTCGACCTGGTAGCGCCAGACGGTCACGTCGGAAATCCAGCCCGGCACGAAGACCACGGCCGTTCGGCCGATCCCGAAGTTCTTGTAGTGGATCCGGGCGCCGTCGTAGATCGCGAACCGGGAGGGGGCCCGATCGAGCTCGGACTGGGCGTGGAGGGGGCCCGCGGCGGCCGCCGTCAGCCCCAGGAGCAGCGCTCCCAAGGCGTCTCGCATCGCCGGAGTCCGGCGCCGGGGCCGACTGATGTCGACCCCCGCTCGTTCCTGCTCGGGATGGGCCATGGTCCGCGAAACTTGGGGACGGTGGGGCCCCCGAGGCAAACGCGGGATCCTACTCCTCGCGAAAGGCCGTCACCGGATCGACCAGCATGGCCCGCCGGGCCGGAACCAGGGAGGCCAGGACCGCAACCAACAACAGCGAGACACACACCCCGGCGAGTGTGAGCGGGTCGGACGGACTGACCTGATAGACCAGGCTGCTCAGCAGCCGCCCCAGCGCCACCGCTCCGACCAGGCCCAAAGCCACCCCGATCAGGGCCATCGCAATCCCCTCCCGCACCACCATCCCCACGACCTGACGCGGCTCGGCGCCCAGGGCCAAACGAACGCCGATCTCGCGGCCGCGACGCGCCACCCCGAAGCTGATCACGCCATAGAGGCCGAGCACGGCCAGCCCGAGCGCGGCCAGGGCGAACCCGCCCATCAGCAGGGCGCTGAACCGCTGCTGCGCCACCGACTCGGCCAGCACCTCGTCCATGGGCCGGATCTCAGTGAGCGGTACCGTCGGATCGATCGCTCGAAGGGCGCTTCGGACGGCGGCCACCTGACCCAGCGGATCGCCGGAGGACCGAACCACCAGCCGCATGGTCGGCGCCGGATAGAGGGAGAGCGGAAAGTACATCGTCGGGGCCGGGACGGCGCCGAGGTCACGCGTTCTCACGTCGCCCACCACCCCAACGATCTCGAGCGGCCGCCCGAAGAAGGCCTCGATCCGTGCCCCGACCGGGTCCTCGTTCGGCCAGTAGGTCCGGGCCATCGACTCGCTGATCAGGGCCACCGACGCGGCCGAGTCCCGATCCACCGCCGAGAACAGACGACCCCGCACCAGCGGAATGCCCAGAGCGTCGAAGTAGCCCTCGGACACGCCGGCGTAGACCGCTTCCCGGCTTTCGCCGGCAGGCAGCGGCGGGCGCCCGACGACCTGGAACCCGGACGACTCCCAGGCCCCGCTCAAGGGGAGCGAGGTCACGACCCCGGCCGACCGAATTCCGGGACGCTGCGCCAGGGCATCGGTGAACTGACGGTAGAACCGGGCCCAACCCGGCGCCAGCCGAGGAAACTGCCGAAAGTCGCTGGTGAGCCGGGGCAGCGAGATCTGAGCGGTGAGCACGTGATCGGTTCGGATGCCCGGGGCCACCCGGCGGAGGTTGACGAAGGTCCGGCCCAGGGCGCCCGCCCCCGCCAGGAGCACCACCGAGACCGCCACTTCGAGAACCACCAGTCCCGACCGCAATCGACGCCGGGACCGACCGCCGCTGCCCTTCGATCCCTCGCGAAGGCTCTCGACCTGATCGCCCTGGATCGCCTCGGAGACGACCAGGCCGCCAAACGCGAGCCCCACCAGCACGACCACGGCGAACACGCCGCCCAACACCCGCCAGTCGATCGCGACCTCGTCGAGACGTGGCAGGCTGGCCGGCGCCACGGCCAGCAGCGCTCCCTTCCCCACCACCGCGACCACCAGGCCGAGCAGCCCGCCCGCCAGCGCAAGCATCAAGTTCTCGGTGACGAACTGACGGAGCAGCCGGCGCCGCCCCGCGCCCAGCGCCGACCGGACCGCGACCTCGCGGTAGCGCGCGGCCGTACGCGTCAGCAGCAGGTTCGAAACGTTCACACAGGCGATGAGGAGGAGGAACCCGACCGCCCCGAGCAGCACCAATAGGGCGGGCCTCACTCCCGAGACCGCCTGCTCCCGCATCGATGCCGCCCGCGCCGTGGCATTGGTGTTGGTCCGCGGGTTGAGCTCCGCCACCCGCCCCATGACCAGGTCGAGGTCGGCGGCGAGCGCCGAGGGCGTCACGCCCGGCCGGGGCAGGCCGAGCACGGCCAGATTGTGAACGTACCGCAGCTGCATCTCGCCCGGGGTCACGACCAGCGGCGTCCAGATCTCGGTCCGGGCGGCGAATTGAAAGCCGGCCGGCAGCTCGGCCCCGCGCGGAAACTGGAACCCGCGCGGCATCACGCCGACCACCGTGAACTGCCGGCCGTCGAGCGTGATCGGACGCCCAACGACCCCCGGATCGGCGCCGAACCGGCGGCGCCAGAGCCCGTCGCCCAGGATGGCGGCCGACTCGCCGCCGACCTGTTCGTCCGCCGGACTGAAGGTCCGACCCAGCCGGGCCTGGACGCCGAGCGCTTCGAAGAATCCGGGAGACACCCGGGCGCCGGCCAGCAGATCGGCCTCGCCACCGGCCGCCAGGGTGTAGTTCCAGTTCCGGAACGCCGCCAACCGCTCTAAGGTGGAGCTCTGAGCCCGGAGGTCGACGAAGTCGGCGCCGCTGAACGGGCCCACGGACCCGTCGCCCGGCGTGCCGGGCTTCCCCGTCTCCCAGACCTGCACCACCCGGTCGCCGTTGGGATAGGGCAAGGGACGGAGCAGGACCCCGTTCACGATGCTCAGGATGGCGGTCGTCGCGCCGATCCCGAAGGCCAAGGTCAGGACCGCGATCGCCGAAAAGCCCGGCTGGCGCCGGAGGGTTCGGAGCGCAAAGCGGAGATCCTGTCGGAACTCGTCCCACCACTCGGAGCGTCGCACGTCGCCGTCCCTTCCGCGATCGATCGGTGGCGGTCGTCCGCCGATGACGGTCCAGGTCGCCGAACCGGCGCAGCGCTTCGGTCCGGGCGTCCTCCTCGCTCCACCCCTCCTCCACCAGCTCGGCCACCCGAAGATCGAGGTGGAGCCGGAGCTCCTCGTCGAGATCCTCCGCCGAGGTCGACCGGCCGCTGGCCAGTCGAAACAGTCGTCGCAGGCGCCGGCCCACTCAGGCGTCCTTGCCCGCCGCGACGATCTTGCCGACCACCGCGACGTAACGCTGCCACCCGGCCTCCTGGAGCCGGAGCTGCTCGCGCCCGGCGCGGGTGAGCGAGTAGTACTTACCCCGCCGGTTGTTCTCGGTCAGAGCCCACTCCGCCGCGAGCCACCCGCGGCGCTCCATCCGGTGGAGGGCGGGATAGAGCGCGCCTTCCTCGATCTCGAGCGCCTGGTCGGTGGTCTTCCGGATCCAGCGGGAGATCTCGAAGCCGTGCATCGGACCCCAGGTGAGGGTCTTGAGAATGAGGAAGTCGAGCGTGCCCTGAAGAAGCTCGACGGGCGACGTTTTCGGCATGGCCGCGCTCTCACATAAATGTCTTAGGTGAAACTAGAGTCCGTCACCTAAACGCGCAAGGTGAGCCGGCGCTCCGGCCGCGGCGAGCCGCGACCAGGGCCGGCGGGCTGGCTAGATTGCCACGGACCATCGGAGCCACCCCTTTCGATTCAACGACGAGGACCAAGTGCTCGCACTTCGTCGCCGTTTTGTCCCGCTCGCGGCGCTGGCCGCGATCGGGCTGTGCCCCGCGCGCCGGGTCGAGGCCCAGCGCAGTCTCCCCAGCCCCGAGTCCGTGCTGGGGTTCCCGGTTGGCGCGGACTTCAAGCTGGCGACCTACGAGGAGTCGATCCGGTACTTCCAGCAGCTGGCTGCCGCCACCGACCGGATGAAGCTGATCCAGGTGGGCCGGACCTCGGAAGGACGCCCCTGGTACCTGGCGCTGATCTCGTCTCCCGCCAACCTGGCCAAGCTGGACCGGTACCGGGAGATCGCCCAGCGGCTCGCCCATCCGGCGGACCTGGGCGAGGAGGAGGCGACCCGGCTGGTGGCCGAGGGGAAGGCGTTCGTGGACATCAGCGGGGGCTACACGCATCCGAGGTGGCCGGGGCCCAGCACACCATCCAGCTCGCCTACGACCTGGTGTCGTCGCGAGACGATCCGACCGTCGACGCCATCCTCGACCAGGTGGTCCTTCTGCTCTGGCCGTCGCTCAACCCCGACGGCCAGGACATCGTCGTGAACTGGTACCGCGAGAACGTCGGCACACCGTACGAGGCGGCGCCCCTCCACGAGCTCTACCAGAAGTACATCGGCCACGACAACAACCGCGACGCGTACATGCTCAACGTGCCGGAGTCGCGGGTGGTGACCCACACCTGGCGAGCGTGGGAGCCCCAAATCATCTACGTCCAACACCAGACGTCGCCCTTCCCGACCCGAATCTGGCTCCCGCCGTTCGCCGAGCCGATCGCGACCGAGACTCCGCCACTCATGGCCCGGGAGGTGAACGCGATCGGGATGTTGATGGCCCAGGCGCTGGAGACCAACGGCCAGCCCGGGGCGACCCACATGGGTGACGGCTACGACGCGTGGTATCCCGGATACGTCGACTACCTGCCGATGTTCCAGCACATCGCGGCCTACTGGACCGAGACGGCGCTCTACCGCTACGCCACGCCCTACTTCTACACCCTGCAGGACTTTCCCCGGTCGATGCGCGATCTCCGAGCCCAGTCGCTCTATTCGAGCCCCTGGACCGGCGGTTGGTGGCGGCTCAAGGACGCGGTGGGGTACATGGAGACGGCCTCGCTCGCGACGCTCGACTACGCGGCCAAGTTCCGTCGCCAGCTGATGCTCAACCGATACCGGTCCGGCCGGGCGACCATCGAGCGGTACCGCCACCAGGCGCCCTACGCCTACGTCGTGCCTCGGCGCCAGCGGGACCCGATGGCGGCCGTCGAGCTGCTCCGGCGCCTGGCGTACAACGGGATTCGGGTCGACCGGCTCCAGGCAGCGGCGACGTTCGACGGGATCGAGTACCCGGCCGACACCTGGGTCATCCCGATGGATCAGGAGTTCGCGCCGCTGGTCCGGCAGGTGCTCGAGGTCCAGCACTATCCCGACCTTCGCGACTATCCGGGCGGCCCCCCGGACCAGCCCTACGACGCGGCCGGGTGGACCCTGCCCTACCTGACCGGGGTCCACGTGGTCGAGGTCCGCTCGCCGCTCGACGACCCGACCCGCTCGGCCCTAGTCCCGGTGACCGGCACCCCGATTCCCTGGGACTCGTCGACCACCGCCGATCTTCGCACCAACCCGGTGGCGGCCGGAATCACGGTAGCGCCGGGGCGGGTGACGGGCGGGGGGGCCGCCGTGGCGCTCGACCCGTCGGAGAACGAGTCGTACCGGATCGTGAACCGGGTCCTGGCGGCGGACGGCTCGGTCCGGTTCGCGGGCGGGAAGTACCTCGTTTCCGGCGGGCGCGAGGTCGAGGGCTGGGCGACGGCCGCGGGAATCGAGGCCGAGCGGGTCGGGGCGGCCGGCGCGGCGGTCAAAGCGCGGATTGGGGTGTACCACCCGTTCGCGCCCAGCATGGACGAAGGCTGGACCGAGTGGCTGCTCGACCGGTACGGCTTTCGGTACCAGCGGGTGACCAACCCCGCCATCCGGGCCGGCCGGCTCCGGGATCGGCTCGATGTCCTGGTGCTGGCCGCCGACTACACCGGGCTGCTGCTCGACGGCTACTCCAAGGGCACGGTGCCGCCCCGGTACGAAGGCGGAATCGGCGAGGAGGGGGTCCGGGCGCTCGACGAGTTCGTCCGGGCGGGCGGCACCCTGGTGTGCCTGAACGGCACCAGCGATTTCGCGATCGAGCAGCTCCACCTGCCGGTCAAGAACGTCGTGGCAGGCGTGGACCGGAAGGATTTCTTCGCCAGCGGATCGATCCTCGAGGTCACCACCGACCCGTCGCATCCGGTCATGGCCGGCATGCCCGAGCGGGCCTTCGTGTTCGTCGACGACAGCCCGGTCTTCACCACCGGACCCGGCTTTCACGGAGCGGCGCTGGCCAAGTACGCCGACCAGGGCAGCGCGCTGGCGTCGGGCTATCTGCTGGGCGCGGACCGACTGCACGGCTACGCGGCGGCCCTGGACGTCGACCACGGCGCCGGCCACGTGATCCTGTTGGGCTTCCGGCCCCAGTGGCGGGGCCAGACCTGGGGCACCTTCCGCGTGCTCTTCAATGCCGTCTTCTTCGGCGGCGAGGTGTCCCGAAACGCCAAGGGCGCTCCCGACTTCTGGAGCGCCCCAGCGGCGCAGGAGACGACGGCCGCGAAGGCCCCCTGAGACCCGCGGGCCTCAGCGATTCACCACCGGCACGGTGACGTGCGAGGGGTACCGGGCCGACCGGTAGATCTTGATGGTGGCCTTCTGGTAGTCGGCGTCGGTCGCCTTGAAGATGTTGGGCACGAACTTCTGGGGGTTCCGGTCGATGATCGGGAACCAGGTGCTCTGGACCTGCACCATGATCCGGTGCCCCGTCTTGAAGGTGTAATCCTGGGTGTGGAGGCTCCAGGTGAGCGGGGTCACCTGATTGGCCACCAGGGGCACCGGCTTCTCGAAGCTCTTCCGATACCTGGCCCGGTACACTTCGTTCGAGACCATGAGCTGCCACCCCGAAAGATGCCAGTCCGCCGAGTCCGCCTCGGGATAGACGTCGATCAGCTTGACGATCCAGTCGCCGTCGGTCCCGGTGGTCGAGGCGAAGAGGTGGGCGGTGACGTCGCCAGCGACGGTCACGTCTTGGGTGAGCGGCTCGGTCTCCCAGCTCAACACGTCGGGCCGGTCGTCGACGAACCGCTGGTCCTCGAGCAGCCAAGTGTACCAGTCGGAGCCGTGCGGGAAGTAGGTGGCCTGGATGGGGCGGTGCCGGTAAGGCACCGGATGGGCCGGATCCGAGAGGTAGGCATCGAACCCGCTCGCCGCCTTCGGGCCGCTGAAGCTCAGGTTCTCGTCGGCCCCGAAGTAGAGATTCTTGTCGGTGGTCCGTGACTTGGGCGGCCATGCGTCCCACGACTGCCACTGATTGGATCCGGCCTCGAACGTCTGGGCCTCGGGAAAGTTCAAGGTCCCCTTGTCCTTGAGCCAGTAGGCGAACCAGGGCGCCTGGATCTTGGCCCGGAAGTACTCACCGGTGGCGCTCCCGAACGGGATGTCGCCCAGTTTGTCGCCCGACCCACGGGACCAGCCACCGTGGTTCCACGGTCCGACCACCAGGTAGTTCTTGTGGTCGGTGTCGAACTTCTCCAGCGCCTCGTAGATCCGGATCGGTCCGTAGAAGTCCTCCTGGTCCCACCACCCCGCCACGCTGAGCGTCGGCACCTTCACGCTCCGGATGAACGGGATCATCGTCTGCCGCTGCCAGAAGGCATCGTAGTCGGGATGGTTCACGTAGTCGTTCCAGGTCGGGATCTTCCCGTGGAGGTACTTCTTGTTGACGTTGGAGAGCGCGCCCAGGCCCAGGTACCAGTCGTAGGTGTCGTAGCGGTCGAAGGAGAAGCTCTCGTTCTCCTTCGAGGTCTCCATCATGGTGGCGTACTCGAAGCCGTAGCTCAGCCGGAACGCGCCGTTGTGATGGAAGTCGTCGCCCAGCCACATGTCGGCCGGGGAGGCCTGGGGCGACACCGCCCGGAGCGCGGGATGGGGTTCGAGCGTTGCCATCACCGTGGTCCAGCCGGAATAGGAGACGCCCAGCATCCCGACCCGCCCGTTGTTCTTGGGCACATGGTGCAAGAGCCACTCGATCGTGTCCCAGGTGTCAGTGCCCTCGTCGATCGCGGTGGTGTCGCCCGGGGCGCGGGCCGGCCGCTGCATCACGAAGGTGCCCTCCGACCCGTAGCGACCCCGGATGTCCTCGAAGACGAAGATGTAGCCCTCGTCGGCCAGGTCCTTGAGGTAGGCGACGAAGGCGCCGGCGGAGCCCTCCACCCCGTACGGCGTTCGGGTCATGATGAAGGGCAGCGACTCGGCCTGGCCCTTGGGGGTGTAGATCTTGGCGTGGAGGTGGACCCCGTCGCGCATCGGGATCATCACATCGCTCACCTCGAAGCGATCCGCCACCGGGTTGCCCTGCTGCGCGGCCAGGGCGAGCGGCGCGGCGAGGGAAGCGATCAGCAAGCCGGCGGCGAGGGGGCCGGCGCGGCGCGGCAGGAGGCGCATGGACATGGCGTTCTCGTAGGTTGAGTTGCTCGGGACCACCCCGCGGCGGCCCGATCGTATACTATATCGTATACTATTCCGGTGGTTCTGTCCCGCCCTCCACCCCCGCCACCTCAGACGAAGAAATCCCGCACCAGCTCGTCCTCGCTCACTCCCGGGTGACGATAGCCGGCGAAGTCGGTGATCCCCTCTTCCCGAAGCACCTCGTCGTCGAGGCAATACTGGCCCGTGAAGGTTCGGGCGTCCCGGGTGAGAATGGCGTGCGCGGCATCGGCCAGGATGGACGGCAGCCGGCACCGCCGGCGGTCGACCCCGGGAATCATCCGGATCGCCTCGGTGTCCACCGCGGTCCGGGGCCAGAGCGCGTTCACCGCGATCCCGTCCTTCCGAAACTCCTCGTGCATGCCCAGCACGCAGAGGCTCATCCCGAACTTGGCCATGGTGTAGGCCACGTGGGGCGCGAACCAGCGCGGCTCCAGGTTGAGCGGCGGCGAGAGGTTGAGGATGTGCGGATTGGCCGCGCGGCGGAGGGCCGGGATGCATTTCTGGGAGCAGAGATAGGTGCCCCGCGCGTTGACCTGGTGCATCAGGTCGTAGCGCTTCATCGGGGTCTCGAGCGTCCCGGTGAGGCTGATGGCGCGAGGCGTTGTTGACCAGGATGTCGATCCCTCCGAACGTCTCGACCGTTTGCGCCACCGCCGCGTCGACCATCGCTTCGTCCCGGATGTCGACCACCAGCGGGAGCGCCCGGCCGCCCGCCGCCTCGATCTCGGCAGCGGCGGTGTGAATGGTGCCGGGAAGCTTGGGGTGGGGTCGGTCGGTCTTGGCCGCGATGGCGACGTTGGCGCCATCCCGCGCCGCCCGCACTCCGATGGCCAGGCCGATGCCTCGGCTGGCGCCGGTAATGAACAGAGTCTTTCCGGCGAGGCTTCGGGCCATCCGTTCCTCCTCACTTCGGGTCGTGGCGGACCATTGCGGGCCGGCGCCGAGCGAGCACCGCGGTCGGACCGGCCCGGACGACGGACGCGGCCCGGATAGTACCGAGGGGGCCGCCGACCCGCCACGCTCGCCGGCCGGCGGCGCCCCGGCCACGGCCCTGGACGAGCCCCCCGAGGCCGATATTCTTGGGTCATGCCATTCACGCCCAGGTCGCTCGACCGGCGATTCCGGTTCGCCGCCCCGTTCCTCGTCATCCTCACGCTCGCCGGCTGTCGGAGCGCCGCGCGGGACGAACCCGGCCCCGGCGTGTCTCGGGAGCTCGCCGATCGGAGGGCCGCGACCCTGGCACACGTGGCCTACGATCTCGACCTCGAGATCCCCGCCGCCCAATCGGAGCCCGTCACCGGGACGGTGACCATCCGGTTCGATCGCCGCGGCGACACCGGGCCGGTCATCCTCGACTTCAAGGCGCCGGCGGAGAACGTTCGGTCGGTCACCGCCGCCGGCCGGCCGCTCGAGTTTCGCCGGGTCCCCGACCATCTCGTCGTCACCCCGCCGGCCGACACCGGGACGATCGGCATCACGGTCGCGTTCCAGGCCACCGATCAGGCCCTCAACCGCCAGCCCGACTTCCTCTACACGCTCTTCGTGCCGGACCGGGCGTCGACCGCCTTCCCCTGCTTCGACCAGCCGAACCTGAAGGCTCGCTACACCCTCCGACTGCGGTCCCCGCCGCCTGGCAGGCGGTGGCGAACGGCGCATTGGTGTCGCGGGACTCGAGCAACGCCTCCGAGCACGTGCTCCAGTTCCGGGAGACGGAGCCGCTCAGCACCTATCAGGCCGCGTTCGCATCCGGCCGCTTCTTCGTCGAGGAGGCGGTGCGCGACGGACGCACGCTCCACCTCTATCATCGCGAGACCGACTCGGCCAAGGTGGCGCGGAACCGCGACGCCATCTTCGACCTCGAGGCCGGGGCGCTCCGCTGGTTGGAGGCCTATACCGGGATCCCGTTTCCCTTCGGCAAGTTCGATTTCTTCGCGGTACCCTCGTTCCAGTTCGGCGGCATGGAGCACCCCGGGGCGGTCTGGTACCGGGCCGGCGGCCTCTTCCTCGATCCGTCCGCCACCCAGAGCCAGCAGCTTGGCCGGGCCAGCCTGATCGCGCACGAAACCGCGCACATGTGGTTCGGCGACCTGGTCACGATGAACTGGTTCAACGACGTCTGGATGAAGGAAGTCTTCGCCAATTTCATGGCGGCCAAGATCGTGGAACCGGCCTTCCCGAGGTGAACCACGACTCCGCTTCTACCTCTCCAATCACCCGGCGGCGTACGCTGTGGACCGGACCGCCGGGGCCAACCCGATCCGGCAGCCGCTGGACAACTTGAACGACGCCGCGTCGCTCTACGGCGCGATCATCTACCAGAAGGCACCGATCGTGATGCGGCAGTTGGAGCGGCTGATCGGTCCGGAGGTGATGCAGCGGGGCCTCCGGCAGTATCTAGACCGGCATCGCTACGGCAATGCGACCTGGACCGACCTGATTTCGATCCTCGACGGGATGAGTCCCGAGGATCTGGCCGCCTGGAGCCATGCCTGGGTCGAAGAGCCGGGTCGGCCCACCATCGTGGTGACACGCGGCCCGGGGCCGGGCACGATCCGGCTCCGCCAGCGCGACACCTGGCCCGGCCGCCACCTGATCTGGAGCCAGCGGCTCGACCTGGCCTTCCCCCTCGGCGATTCCACGGCCGTGGCGTCGGTCAAGCTGGCCGACAGCGCCGCCACCGTCGAGCTTCCGGCGGCCGCGGGCTCGCCCCGCTTCGTGCTGCCCGGCGCCGACGGCCTGGGCTACGGGCGGTTCGTGCTCGACTCCGCCAGCCGGACCGACCTGCTTCGGGAGCTGCCGACGCTCCGGGATCCCGTGCTCAGGGCCGTCGCCTGGAATACCCTCGACGAGGACGTGCGGTACCGCGTCACCCCGGCCCCGGTGCTGGTTGGCCTGGCGCTCCGAGCCCTGCCGGTCGAGGCCGACCCCCTGCTCGCCGACCGGCTGCTGGGCGGGCTGGGCGACCTCTACTGGCACTTCCTCGATCCCGCCCAGCGCGATTCGGTGGCCGGGGCGGTCGAGACCGTGCTCTGGCAGGGGCTGGCGTGGGAACGGAGCCCCGGGCGGAAACAGTCGTATCTGAACGCCCTGATCTCGATGGCGACGACGCCGGCGAGCGTCGCCCGGCTGGAACGGATCTGGGCCAAGCGGGAGACCCCGCCGGGGCTACCCCTGGCCGAGCGGCAGTACACCGCGCTCGCGGAAGCGCTGGCGCTCCGGAGCGTTCCCAACGCGGACTCGATCCTCGACGCCCAGCAGGCCCGGATCGACAACCCGGACCGCCTGGCCCGGTTCCGGTTCGTCCGTCCGTCGCTCTCGGCCGACTCGGCCCGCCGCGATTCCGTGTTCCAGAGCCTGGCCGATCCCGCCAACCGGCGCCACGAGCCCTGGGTCCTGTCGGCGTTAGGCTACCTCAACCATCCGCTCCGAGCCCGCACCGCGATCCACGAGATCGCCCCGGCGCTCGACCTGCTGGAGCAGGTCAAGGCCACCGGCGACATCTTCTTCCCGTTAGGCTGGGTCAGCGCGACGCTCTCGGGGCACCGGTCCGCCGAGGCGGCCCGGATCGTCCGGGACTGGCTGGCGGCGCACCCCGATTACCCGCCCCGGTTGCGGGGGAAGGTGCTCCAGGCCGCTGACGACTTGACCAGAGATCGGGAGTAAAAGGAGTAGGGAGTGGTGAGTAGGGAGCAGGGCCTTGGGAACTCCCCTACTGCCTACTCCCGACTCACTCCCTACTCACCACTCCCGACTCCCTACTCCCTATCCTCACATCCTCCAGCCCAGCAGGTTCCAGGTATTCAGCGACCAGAAGAAGATCAGGGCCATCCCCACGGCCAGGGTGTGCCGGAGCCGCATCCAAACGGTGCCGGCGCTCTTCCGCCATTGGGTCACCAGCACCCAGAGGGCGCCTAGCACGAACAGCAGCGAGAGCACCGGCAGGCCGAGCAGGGCCTTGAGGCCGAAGGTCGGGTCGGAGGTGATGAACCCCGGGCTCGACGACGCCGCGACCACCAGAATCAGCAGGAACGCGATGATCGCGAGCGCCGCCGCCACCATCAGCCGGCGGCCGGTGACGATCGGGCGGTCGGGCGCGGGGCGGCCGTCGCTCCGGCGAAGAAAGAACCGGATCACCGCGGCGAGCAGGATCCCGAAGAACATCACGAAGCCGAGCCCGAGCAGGAACTGGTGCAGCTTGGGCGACTGGAGGCCGCTCATCTTGTCGCCCACCATCATCGGCGCCGCCGAGAGGAAGAGCTCCTTGATGTCGCCGGACTGGTCCTTGCCGAAGGCCACCAGCTCGCCGGTGGTCAGGTCGCGGAAGAGGAGGGAGTCCACCTTGACCAGCCGCATCTGGCCGAACGGCGTGCCCAGGAGGAGCGCCCCATCCTCGGCCACCGACACGGGAAGGGACCCCGCCAGACTCGCGGCCTTGAAGTAGGTGGTGTAGCCCCGCCGGTTGAACACGTATTCGCCGGCGTAGCGCCCGGCGGTCGCCTTCGCGTCGGCGGCCGGCGCGATCGGCTTCGGCGGGTCGGGATAGTAGTGATCCAGGAACGCGGTCAGGAACGGCCCAAAGCTGAGGGCCCCGCCCGTCTGGGTGTTGAACGACACGAACACCCCGACGTTCTCGCTCGGAATCAGGGCCAGGTCGGAATGGAACCACTGGGTATCACCGCCGTGGCCGATGATCCGGAGCCCATGGCTCGACTTCTCGTAGAACCCGTACGCGAACCCGTTGAGCCGGGGATCGTGACCGAAGAGCCGCGCGTGCATGACCCGGGCCGTCGAATCGGAGAGAATCCGGGTGCCGTTCAGCTCACCGTTGTTCAGGTGGGCGATCATGAACTTGGCCATGGCCGTGGCGCTGGCGCTGAACGATCCGGCCGGCTTGGCGCCGACGATGAACTCCCACTTGTGCGATTGAAAGCGCCCCCCGTTCCAGGCGTAGCCCTCCGACATGTCCGGGGCGAGCGCGGCCGGGAGCGGCTGGCGCCCCGTCGCCTGGGTCATGCCCAGGGGCTCGAGGATCTTCTGATCCATGTAGTCGTCCCAGGACAGACCGGAGACCCGTTGGACGATGTACCCCGCGACCGCGGTGGCATAGTTGGAGTAGGACGAGAAGGTGCCCGGCGGCCGAACCCGGGCCGGCATGTGGTTCGGAAGCCACTGGCCCATCGGCTCGACGTGGGCCGAGTCCTCCGTGAAGAGGTCGCGGGGGTCTTCTTCGAACCCGGGCGTGTGGGTCATCACGTTCCGGAGGGTGATCGGCTCCGGGTAGGTATCGGGGATCTTGAAGTCGAGGTAGGTGTTGATGTCGGCGCCGAGATCGACCTTGCCCTCCTCCGCCAGCTGCATGATGGCGGTCCAGGTGAAGAGCTTGCTGATCGATCCGATCCGGAACAGCGTCGTCTCGGGATCGACCGGGACCTGCTTGTCCCAGTCGGCGTAGCCGTACCCCTTGGCGAAGTAGAGCTTCCCGTCCTTCACCACGGAGACCGTGGCCCCGGCCACGTGCTTGTCACGGAGCGCGGTGGCCATGAAGCCGTCGAGAAAGGCCTCGAGCTCGGCCGGGCCGCGGAGCCCACGGGTCGGCGTTGCAGCGCTGGAATCCAGACCCCCCTGGGCGACCAGCGAGGCCGGCGCGAGGAGTGTCAGGGCGAACACGACTCGGGCGACTGGCCGAGCGGCGCGGAATAGGACGGTCACGACGACCTCCGGGAATGAGCACGGCACTCAGTTTTGTATACAAATCTCGACGGCTACTACGTTCGACCCGGATCCCGGATTCCGCAAGCCTCTCGGCCAGGCGCCATCGGGAGAGGGGTGCCGGGTCGGGGCGAAGAGGCGGGCGACGACCCGGTCGAGCCCGGCGCCAGCCACCCGACGTATATTTGGCCTCCGCAGCAATTCCCGAGTCCCGAGAATCCCGAGCGTTTCATGCGCCTTTCCTCATTCTTCCCGATGCTCGCCCTGTCCCTGGCGCTGGCGCCCGCCCCGCTCCCGGCGCAGCAGGGCAGAGCCGATCAGCGGGCCCTCGAGCGCGAGATCTTCAAAGCGCTGATCGAGGTCAACACCAGCGACTCGGCGGGCAACACGCCGATCCTGGCCCATCGGGTCGAGGCCCGGCTGGTCCAGGCCGGCTTCCCCGAAGCCGATGTCCAGGTTCTCGGCAAGGACGCCCGCCATCAGAACGTGGTGGCCCGCTACCGGGGGCGGGCGGCGGGCAAAAAGCCAATCCTGCTGATGGCGCATCTCGACGTGGTCGACGCCCGGCGGGAAGACTGGTCGTTCGATCCCTATCAGTTCCGGGAAGAGGACGGCTACTACTACGGCCGCGGCACCAGCGACAACAAGGCGGGCGCCACCATCCTGATCGCGAACCTGATCCGGCTCCGGCGCGAGGGCTTCGTGCCCGATCGCGACCTGATCATGGTGCTCACCAGCGACGAGGAGACGAGTGGCGACGCCATCAAGTGGCTGGTGAGCCAGCACCGCGACCTGATCGACGCCGACTACGCGCTCAATACCGACGCGGGCGGCGGCGCGCTCCAGGACGGGAAGCCGCAGGCGTTCTCGGTGCAGGCCAGCGAGAAGATGTATCTGACCTTCATCCTGGAGGTCCGGAACAAGGGCGGCCACAGCTCGATCCCGATCCGCGACAACGCGATCTACCATCTGGCCGACGGCCTGGCCAAGCTGGAGCGGTTCGACTTCCCGATTGAGCTCAACGAGGTGAGTCGGGCCTACTTCGCCAAGACGGCCGCTACCGAGACGGGTCCGCTCGCCGCCGCGATGCGATCCCTGGTCGAAACGGGCGACCCGGGGGCGGCGCGGCGGGTAGCGGCGGCCTCGCCCTATTGGAACTCGGTGATGCGGACGACCTGCGTCGCGACCCGGCTCTTCGCCGGTCACGCGGACAACGCCCTGCCCCAGCTGGCCCAGGCCACGGTCAACTGCCGGATCCTTCCCGGCAAGTCGCCCGATTCGGTCCAAGCGACGCTGGCCCGGGTGGTGGACGACACCGCGATCTCGTTTCGCCGGGCGGCGGAGCCCACCGCCAGCCCGGCCTCGCCGCTCCGGCCGGACGTGATGGCGCCGATCGACCGTCTGGTGGAGCGGTATTGGCCCGGCATTCCGGTCGTGCCCGAGATGTCGACCGGCGCGACCGATGGACTCTACGTCCGGAACGTGGGCATCCCGGTTTATGGCGTGAGCGCCATCTTCGAGAACGTGAACGACGTCCGGGCCCACGGTCGGGACGAGCGGGTGGGGGTGAAGGAGTTCCACGACGCGTCGCGGTTCTGGCACGACATGCTCCGGGCGCTGACCTCGCCCGAGAAGACCTCCTGAGCCGCGGGGCGGCCATCATGACCTCGTCCTCCGACCTCTCCCGGCGGGATCTCTTGCGGGCCGCGTTGGCAGTCGGCGCGGTCGGGCCGCTGGTGAGGCCCCTTCCGGCCGGGCATCCGCCGCTCCGGCGGGGCCCGATGGAGCGGGTCCGGATCGGTCTGGTGGGGATCGGCGGCCAGGGCACGGTCCACCTCGAGAACCTGCTGGCGATCGACGGGGTGGAGCTCAAGGCGGTGTGCGACATCGTGCCCGAGAAGGTGAGCCGGGCGCAGGCCACGGTGGTCGAGGCCGGACAGCCCAAGCCCACCGGCTACGACCGGGGCCCTCGCGACTTCGAGCGGCTCACCGCCGAGGAGGACCTGGACCTGGTCTTCACGGCCACGCCGTGGGAGTGGCACGTGCCCGTCTGCGTCAGCGCCATGCAGCACGGGAAGCACGCCGCCACCGAGGTGCCGGCCGCGGTGACCCTGGACGAGTGCTGGCAGCTGGTGGAGACGGCCGAACAGACCGGGCTCCACTGCCTGATGATGGAGAACTGCTGTTACGACCGGCTGGAGATGCTGGCGCTCCACCTGACCCGGCTCGGAATCCTGGGCGAGATCCTCCACGGCGAGTGCGGCTACGACCACGACCTCCGGGCGATCAAGTTCGCCGACGAGGGTGAAGGGCTCTGGCGGCGGGCCCACGCGGTACACCGGAACGGCAATCTCTACCCCACCCACGGGCTGGGGCCCGTGGCCCAGTGCATGAGCATCAACCGGGGCAATCAGTTCGACTATCTGGTGTCGATGTCGGGTCCCTCGCGGGGGCTCCAGGCCTGGGCGAAGGAGCACGTCCCGGCCGACAGCCCCAAGCGGCAGGAGAGCTATCGTCTCGGCGACGTGAACGTGTCGTTGATCAAGACCGTGAAGGGCCAGTCCATTTACCTGAGCTTCAACACCAACTCGCCCCGCCCGTACAGCCGGAAGTACGTCGTCCAGGGCACCAAGGGACTGGTCGAGGGCTATCCCCGGCGGGTCTACGTCGAGGGAATGAGCGCCAAGGAGGACGCCTGGGATCCGGTGGAGCGCTGGTTCGACGAGTACGATCATCCGCTCTGGCGACGCGAGAAGGTCCGGCAGGCCACCCTCGGGCACGGCGGGATGGACTTCCTCGAGGACTGGCGGCTGATCGAGTGCCTGAAGCAGGGCGTGCCGACGGACCAGGACGTGTACGACGCGGCCGCCTGGAGCGTGATCTCGGCCCTGACCGAGCGGTCGGTCGCGGGCCGGCGGCAAGCCGATCGCGGTGCCGGACTTCACCCGGGGGCGCTGGCAGTCGCGCCCGCCGCTCGGGATCGTGGAGGGATGATGCCCATCTCATGAAGCGCCGCGCCGCGGTTCCCTTCGTCCTCATCACCCTGGTTCTCGACGTCCTCGCGTTCGGGATCATCATCCCGGTCCTCCCCAAGCTGATCGAAGACTTTCTCCATGGGAACACCGCCCAGGCGGCCCGGATCTACGGCCTGTTCGGCACCGTATGGGCGCTGATGCAGTTCGTCTTCGCGCCGGTCCTCGGCTCGCTCTCGGACCGGGTCGGACGCCGGCCGGTGATCGTGATCTCGGCCTTCGGCCTCGGGTTCGACTACGTCTTGATGGCCGTGGCGCCCAACCTGATGTGGCTCTTCGTGGGGCGGGTCATCTCCGGGATCACCAGCGCCGCGTTCACCACGGGCGGCGCCTACATCGCCGACGTCACGCCCCCGGAAAAGCGGGCGGCGAGCTACGGCCTGATCGGCGCGGCCTGGGGGTTTGGGTTCATTCTCGGGCCGGCGCTGGGCGGTTTGCTCGGCACGGTCAGCCCCCGGCTGCCCTTCTGGGTGGCGGCCGCCCTGACCCTGCTCGGCGCCCTTTACGGGCTCTTCCTCCTGCCGGAGTCGCTGCCGAAGGAGCAACGGCGGTCGTTCTCCTGGAAGCGGGCCAATCCGGTTGGCTCGCTCCGCCTGCTCCGTTCGCATCCCGAGCTCTACGGCCTGGGCCTGGTCTTCTTCCTCTACTCGGTGGCGCACCAGGTGCTTCCGGCCGTGTTCGTGCTCTATGCCGGCTACCGGTACGGATGGAGCGAGACGGTCATCGGTCTCACGCTGACGGCCGTCGGGATCGGCAACGTGATCGTTCAGGGCGGCCTGGTCCGGCCGGTGGTCCGCCGTTTCGGCGAGCGGGTCTCGCTCCTGGCCGGGCTGGTGTTCGGGCTGATCGGCCTGGTGACCTTCGGGGTGGCCGCCGCCGGCTGGACCTTCATGCTGGGCGTGGTGCTCGGGGCACCGGTCGGCTTCTTCGGTCCGGGGGCGCAGGGCCTGATGAGCCAGCGGGTGAGCGCCTCGGACCAGGGCCAGCTCCAGGGCGCGATCGGCAGCATCCGCGGCGTCACCGGGATGATCGGGCCCTGGCTCTTCACCTTCACCTTCGCCCACTTCATCGACGCGAGCGCCCGGGTCCGAATGCCCGGGGCACCGTTCCTGCTCGCGGCGGGGATGATGCTCGTCGCGCTCCTCCTCGCGCTCCGGGTCACCCGGGACGCCCGGGCGGAGCCCTCACCCTCCCCGGGGTGACATTTTGTCCCGACGAGGCCATCTCGCCGGGACAGGTTGTCACCTCTTGAACCTCACGGGCGTCCGCGATAGACTGACGCCCGAATCCGAGCCCTCGGACGGGACATACATGGCTCTCCTCTCGTTGGATCGCGTTTCCAAACGTTTCAACGGCGTCACCGCGGTCGATGGGATCTCGTGTTCGATCGGCCGCGGTGAAGTGGTCGGCTTTCTCGGCCCCAACGGGGCCGGCAAATCGACCACCATGCGCATGATTACCCAATACCTCGACCCCGATGGCGGCAGCATCCAGTTCGACGGGACGCCCCTGGCGGAGTCGGGCGAGCAGGCCAAGCGACGGATCGGCTACCTGCCCGAGAACAATCCGCTCTACGGCGAGATGCTGGTCTCCGAGTATCTGGCGTTCGTGGGCCGGCTCCGCGAGCTCGGTCCGACCGAGCGCCCCCGCGCGATCGACGAGGCGGTCCACGCCACCGGGATCGAGCCGGTATTCAACCGGCCGATCTCGGAGCTGTCGAAGGGCTACCGGCAGCGGGTGGGGCTGGCCGCCGCGATCCTCCACAAACCCGATCTCCTGGTGCTGGATGAGCCGACCGAGGGGCTCGATCCCAACCAGCGGGTCGAGATCCGCCGGCTGATCGGCGACCTGGGACAGGACCGCACCGTGATTCTCTCGACTCATGTGCTCTCCGAGGTGGAGCACACCTGCTCCCGCCTGCTGATCATCAATCGGGGGCGCCTGGCGGCCGACGGCCCGGTGGCCGACCTGATCAACCGGGCCCAGGGCGCGGCGACGGTGACCATCGAGGCGATCGGTGACGGGATCGAGGCCGCGGTCGGGGCGCTCGACGGCGTGGCCGGTCTCGAGCACCGGGCGAACGACGGCGGACGAACCCGGATCTCGGTGACGGTGGCGAGCGGCATCGACCTCCGGCCGGCGGTCTTCCGGCTGGCGGTCGAGCAGGGCTGGACCCTCTACGAGCTCCACCAGGAGGCGGGGCGGCTCGAGGACCTGTTCCGCGAGCTCACCACCGAGGGGGCCGCATCATGAACCGGATCTGGACCATCGCGCGACGCGAGGTCAAGGCGCTGTTCGACCAGCCCACCGGCTACGTCCTGCTGGTGGTATTCCTCGCCATCAATGCGTTCATGTTCTTCCGGAACGCGTACCTGTCGAACACGGCCTCGCTCCGCCCGATGCTGGACCTTCTACCCTGGGTGTTCCTCTTCTTCGTGCCGGCGGTGGCGATGCGCTCGCTGGCAGAGGACAACCGGGCCGGGTTACTGGAGATCGTGTTGTCGCAGCCGGTCTCCGAGGCCGAGCTCCTGATCGGCAAGTACCTCGGGGTGCTGGTGGTGCTGGCGCTGGCCCTGGCCACGACGCTCCTGGTGCCGATCGGGATCGCGCTGGGCAGCGACCTGCCCTGGGGGCCGGTGGTGGCCCAGTACATCGGCGCCCTGCTGCTCGCCGCCGGGTTCGCCGCCGTGGGGGTCTGGGCGTCGAGTCTCAGCCAGAGCCAGATCACGGCGTTCATTCTCGGCGTGGCGATCATGTTCCTGCTGATCCTGGTGGGGCTCGATCCGCTCCTGGTGGGCCTCCCGCCCGCGATCGGCGCGGCGGCCGCGCGGCTCGGCGTCCTCTCTCACTTCGAGGCCATCGGCCGGGGCGTCCTCGATCTGCGCGACCTGCTCTATTTCCTCTCGCTGGCGGCGATCTTTCTTTCGCTGGCCTACGCCGTGCTCCTCCGCCGGCGGCTCTCGCCGGGCAGCGCGAGCGCCGGCCGGCTCCGGCTCGGCCTGCTGCTCCTGATCGCGGTGCTGGTGGTCGTGAACCTGGCCGGCGGCCAGATCCGGGGCCGGCTCGACCTCACCCCCGGGAACTCCTATACGCTGTCGAAGGCCACCCGCGACGTGGTCGGCTCGCTGGACGACCTGGTCACGATTAAGGTGTTCGCGACCGCCAACCCGCCGTCGGACTTCGCCCTGACCAAGCGCGACCTCGACGACCTGCTCCGCGACCTCCGGGCCGCGGGTCACGGCAAGGTCCGAGTAGTGGAGAAGGACCCGGCCGACGACAAGACGGCGGAGGAAGACGCCAGGACCCTCGGCATCGTGCCGGTCCAGTTCAACGTCGTGGGCCAGTCCCAGCTCCAGGTCTCGCAAGGGTACCTCGGGCTGGTGGTCCAGCATGCCGACAAGCACGAGACCATCCCGTTCGTGGACCGGACCGACAACCTCGAGTATCGACTGGTCACGATGATCCGGGGGCTCACCCGGGCCACCAAACCGAAGGTGGCGATGGTGACGGACCCGCAGGCCGGGTCGTTCGGTCAGCTCCGCGACGCGCTGGAGAAGTCGTACGTGGTGCAGAACCCGGTGCTGGGCGACTCGACTCCGCTGCCCACCGACCTCTCGGTCCTGGTCCTCGCGACGGTGAGTGACTCCAGCACCCCGAACGAGGTCGCCAAGGTGAAGGATTACCTGGCTCGGGGCGGGAAAGCCCTGGTGATGGAGTCGGGGATGGAGATCTCGCCGCAGGCGCCGATCGCCACCACTCGGAAGGTGAAGTGGAACCCGGCGTTGGCGCCGTGGGGCATCAGCATCGCCCAGGACCTGGTCTACGACCTCCGGGCCAATCAGATGATCGGCGTCCCGACCTCGTTCGGCCGGCTGCTCCGGCCCTACCCCTACTTCCTCCGGGCCCAGAGCACCAAACAGTCGACCATCAACAGCGACCTGACCGAGCTGGGCCTGGCCTGGACCAGCAGCATCGACACCACGGCCGGCAAGGGCGTTCAGCCGCTGTTCGTCACCACCGACGCGGGCGGGGTCTCGAGCGGCACCGCCTCGATCGACCCGAGCACCGATCCTCCGAGCTCGAACCTCGAGCCCCGGATCGTGGCGGTCCAGGTGGCGCCGCCCCCCGACAGCGCGGCCGGCGGCAAGGCGCCCCGGCTGGTGGTCGTGGGGAACGCGATCTTCGCGACCGACCAATTCATTCAGCGGAGCCCGGAGAACCTGGTCTTCGCCCTCAACGCGGTCGACTGGCTGGCGCAGGACGAGGCCCTCATCTCGATCCGCGCCAAGGACCGGCGCCCGCCGCCTCTGATCTTCACCAGCAACGGCCTCCGCGACGGCGTCAAGTACGCCAACGTCGCGGGCCTGCCGATCCTGATCGCCGTCTTCGGCATGGTCCGCCTGGTCCGGCGTCGGCGCCGCGCCCAGGAGCCCTACGCTCCCCTCGCCGGCTCCAAGGAGGCCGCATGAGCAACGAGCAGCTTCGCCGCATCGCCATCGGGCTGGTGGTCCTGGTGGTGCTCTGGCTCGGGCTCAAGGTGATTCGCGGTCAGGGCCGGGACACCGAGCTGACCCTGCCGCGGGTCGCCTTCGACCCCGCGTCGGTCGACACGGTGATCCTGACCCGCCCCGCCGACACCGTCAGGCTGGTGAAGGGCGCCGCCGGTTGGACCGTGAACGGTTACCCCGCATCGCCGACCGGGGTCCAGGAGTTCCTGGCCGCCGTGACCGACACCGCCGCGACCAGCGAGCTCGTGGCCGAGAGTCCGTCGTCGCACGCCAGCCTCGGGGTCGACACCGCCAGCGCCCGCCGGCTGGTGATCCGGCGCGGCGCCGACACGGTGCTGTCGCTGCTGGTCGGGAAGCGCGGCGCCAACTGGGAGAGCGCCTACGTCCGGCGGCCCGGGATGCCGCGGGTCTTCCAGGTCCGGGGCCGGCTGGTCGAGTTCGTCGAGCGGCGGGTGGACGACTGGCGGGACAAGCGGATCGTCCACGTCGATCCGGACAGCCTCGAGCGGGTGGCCATCACCCACGGTCCGATGCACTACGTCCTGACCCGGAAAGACTCGGTAACCTGGACCTTCGAGGACGGAACCGCCACCGACTCCAGCCGGGTCGCCACCTTGGTGGACAAGTTCAAGGAGCTGAGCGGCAACGGGTTCGCGCGCGCCGGCCAGATCGACTCAGCCAACTTCGCCTCGCCCGGCCTGACCATCCAGCTCGTCGCCAAGAGCGGGACGCCCACCACGCTGCGCTTCGACTCGACCGCGACGGCCTTCCTGGTCCGCCGGGACAGCCTGCCGACGGTCTACACCCTGCCGACCTATCAGGTGGGGGAGTTGGCCCCGGCCGACGCCACCCTCAAGAAGGCGCCCCCGGCCCAGTAAGCCGGGGACCTACGCCTCGGCCTGCGCCCGGCCGAGCCCGGGCTCGAGGGGGGCTCGTTCCGGGGAAGAGATCGGCTGCCGTCGAATCGCTCCGGGAGAGGTCGAGGTGCTTGCTCTCTTCGAGAGCCGACCGCGACCGGCAAGGATTCAGCAGATCCGGGGCAACTGGTCGCCCGGGAGCATGTCGACCACCCGGGTGCCGCCGATCGCGGTTCGGAGCACGACCAGCCCGGGATGGGCCGAGACGGCCCGACCGGCCACGGTCGCGTCGCGACCGACGGGATGGCCGCGGAGCGCCTCGAGGGCGGCGCCGGCGCGCTCCCGGGCGACCAGCGCGACCAGCACCCCCTCGTTGGCGATGTAGAGCGGGTCGAGCCCGAGCATCTCCGCCCCGGCCGAGACGTCCGACGGCACCACGATGCCGCGCTCCTCGAGCTCCACGCCAACGCCCGACGCGGCGGCGATCTCGTTGAGCGCGCTGGCCAATCCCCCCCGGGTCGGGTCGCGGAGCACATGCACGGCGTCGCCCGCCGCGGCACGGAGCCGCTCCACCAGGGGCACCAGATTGGCGCTGTCGCTGGTGATGGTGGTCTCGAAGGCGAGGCCTTCCCGGGCGGCCAGGATGGCCATCCCATGCCGGCCAAGCGGTCCGCTCACCAGCACCACGTCGTCGGGGGCCGCGCGGTGGGGCGCCGGCTCGAAGCCGGGTCGGAGGAGCCCGAGGCCCGTGGTGTTGATGAAGAGACCGTCGGCCTTGCCCCGCTCCACGACCTTGGTGTCGCCGGTCACCACCGGGACCCCGGCCGCCCGGGTGGCCTCGGCCATGGCGGCGAGGATCCGGTCGAGCACCTCGAACGGAAGTCCCTCCTCGAGCACGAAACCCGCCGTGAGGCAGATGGGCGCGGCCCCCATCATGGCGACGTCGTTGAGGGTCCCGTGCACGGCGAGGACCCCGATGTTGCCGCCCGGAAACTCGAGTGGGCTCACCACGAAGGTGTCGGTGGAGACCACCACCGAGCCGGTGCCGAGCGGCACCACCGCGCCGTCGCCGAGCTGGCGAAGCACCGGATTGTCGAAGTGGGGGAGAAACCGGTCCCGGATCAGCGCGGCGCTCAGCTTGCCACCGGAGCCGTGTCCCAGCAGGACCCGGTCGGCGGTCCCCGCCGGGACCGGACAAACGAGCCCCTCGGCGATCGATGCCACGAGGCCTAAACCGGCTCCGGCCGGCGGACCCGGCCGTATTGGTAGTACGCGGCGCAGGCCCCCTCCGACGACACCATCGGTGCGCCCAGCGGGCGCTCGGGCGTGCACCGGGTACCGAAGGCCGGACACTGGTACGGCTTGAGCCGGCCCCGGAGCACCTCGCCGGCCCGGCACTCGGCCGGCTCGTCCACGTGCAGCGACCCGAGCCCGAAGCGGGCTTCGGCGTCGAAGTCGCGGAACTCCTCCCGGAGCCCGAGCCCGCTGGCCGGAATCGCGCCGATGCCGCGCCACTGGCGATCGACCAGCTGGAACACCCGGCTCACCAGCTCCCGGGCCGGCGGCGTGCCGATCCGGCGCACCGCCCGGACGTACTGGTTTTCCACCTCGGCCCGCCCGTCCTCGAGCTGGCGCACCGCCATCAGCATGCCCTCGAGGAGGTCCACCGGCTCGAACCCGGTGACCACGATCGGCACCTGGTACTTGGCGGCGATCGGCTCGTACTCGGTCCATCCCATCACGGTGCAGACGTGACCGGCGGCGAGAAAGCCCTGGACCCGGTTCGAGGGATCGTCGAGGATCGCGGTCATCGCCGGCGGCACCGTGACGTGCGACACCAGGACGCTGAAGTTCCCCACGCCGAGCTCCTTGGCGCGCCAGACCGCCATCGCGTTGGCGGGGGCCGTGGTCTCGAAACCCACCGCGAAGAAGACCACCTGCCGGTCGGGGTTCTTGCGGGCCAGCTCGAGCGCGTCGAGCGGCGAGTAGACGATCCGCACGTTCCCGCCCCGGGCCCGGACGGTCAGCAGGTCGCACTCGCTCCCCGGCACCCGGAGCATGTCGCCGAAGGAGGTGAAGATCACGTCGGGCCGGGACGCCAGGCGGAGCGCCTTGTCGATCTGTTCGAGCGGGGTGACGCAGACCGGGCAGCCGGGGCCGTGAATCATCTCGATCGAATCGGCGAGGAGCTGGTCGAGCCCCTGCTTGACGATGGTGTGGGTCTGGCCCCCGCAGACCTCCATCAGGGTCCAGCGCCGGGTGGCGGTCGCGGCGATCTGCTTGAGCAGCCCCCGGGCGACCTCGGCGTCGCGATACTCGCTCAGGTACTTCACCCGGCGCCTCCTTCGGTCCCGGCCAGGCCCTGCTCGGCCACCTCCCGCATCCAGTCGAGCTCGTCCAGCTGGCTCATCTCCTTCAACGCCTCGAAGGTCCGGCGGGCCTCATCCTCGTCGACCCGGGAGATCGCGAACCCGACGTGGACGATCACGTAGTCGCCGGGGGCGACCTGATCGGCCAGGTAGGCGAGACAGACGTCACGGCGCACGCCGCCGAAGTCGACGGTGCCCATCGCGAGCCCCTCGTCGTCCTTGATCTCCGTGATCCGTCCGGGAATGCCGAGACACATCCGACGACCTCCTTGATCTAACCCGCTGGCCCGGCGGCTTCGCGGGCGAGCAGCCGGGCGGCGACCGCCGCCTGGCCGTAGCTGATGGCGCCGTCGCCCGGCGAGAGCCGGGTCGGGACCAGCACCCGGAAGCCGCGGTCGGTGAGCCGCTTTCGCACCGACCAGAGGAGCCGGGCGTTCTGGAAGACCCCGCCGCTCAGCACCACCGTGCGGTGGGGGACCCGCTCCGCGATCCGCCGGATCAGCTCGACCGCCATCCAGGCAACGCTGGCATGGAAATCGGCCGCCAGGTCGGCGCGATCCCCCCCCCGCTGGATCCGCCAGCCGAGCTGGGCCAGAATCGGGACCGGGTCGGCGATCCAGACGCCGTCCACTTCCGACAGCGAACAGGCGTACTCGGCCGCCGGGCGCCGGCCCGCCAGGGCTTCGAGCTCCATCGGCGCCTGGCCCTCGAAGGAGCCGACCCGGCGGACCCCGAGCACCGCCGCCGCGGCGTCGAACAGCCGACCGATCGACGAGGCCAGCGGCGCGTTGACCCGGCGGGCGATCTGGGTCCGGGCGATGGCCAGTTCCTGCGGGTTCACTCCGTCGAACGCGAGCCCCAGCGCCGGCTCCAGCCCCGGGGCCAGACTGGCATAGCCGAGAGCCGACCGCCAGGGCGTCCGGGCGGCCAGGTCGCCGCCGGGGAGGGGCGCCGCGCGAAGGTGGGCCAAGCGACGATACCCGTCCAGGCTCGCCTCGAGCACCTCACCGCCCCACACCTGCCCGTCATCGCCGTAGCCGGTGCCGTCGAACGCCAAGCCGAGCGCAGGCCCGGTCTCGCCGTGCTCGGCCAGCACCGCGGCCACGTGGGCGTGGTGGTGCTGGACCGCGATGATCCGGGCCAGGCCGAGCTCCATCGCGACCCGGGTCGACAGGTAGCCGGGATGGAGGTCGCGCACCACCACCTCCGGTTCGATCCGGAACAGGCGGCGGAAGGCGGCGAGGGCACTCTGGAAGTGCTCCAGCGTCTCCAGCGTCTCCAGGTCGCCGACGTGCTGGCTCACGTAGGCCTCGCGTCCGGCCGCGAGGGTGAAGGTGTTCTTGAGATGGGGACCGACCGCCAGCAGCGGCACCGGTGTCGGCACCGGCAGCGCAAGCGGCATGGGCGCGTAGCCGCGGGCTCGGCGGAGAAAGACCGGATGATCGTCCGCGACCCTGACCACGGAATCGTCGTACCGGACCAGGATCTCGCGGTCGTGGAGCAGAAAGCCGTCCGCCAGGCCGCTCAGCCGGCGGAGGGCCTCCTCGTTGCCGGTCGCGATCGGCTCGTCGGACAGGTTGCCGCTGGTCATCACCAGCGGGCGGCCCGCTTCGACCAGGAGCAGGTGGTGGAGTGGGGTATAGGCGAGCATCACCCCCACCCGGTCGAGCCCGGGCGCCAGGTTCGCCGCGAGCGGGCCCTCGGGGTGGACCTCCAGGAGCACGATCGGCCGCTCCGGACCGGTCAGGATCGCGGCCTCGACCTGGCTCACCCGGGCCAGCGTCCGGGCCTCGGCCAGGGTCCGGACCATCAGCGCCAGGGGCTTGGCGTCCCGCCGCTTGCGGGCCCGGAGCCGGCCCACCGCCGCCTCGTCGGTGGCGTCGACCGCGAGGTGGAAGCCCCCCAGGCCCCGGACCGCGAGGATCCCGCCCTCCCGGAGGAGCGCGGCCCCGGCAGCGAGCGCCCCTTCCGTCCCGTTCAGCCAGCACCGGTCCAGACTCCAGTACCAGAGCTTGGGACCACAGGACGGACAGCTGTTGGTCTCCGAGTGGTGGCGGCGGTCGCCCGGGGTCCGGTACTCGCGGGCGCAGGCCGGGCACTGCCGGAAGGCCGCCATGCTGGTCCGCTCCCGGTCGTACGGCATGGTGTCGATGATGGTGAATCGCGGACCGCAGTCGGTGCAGGTGATGAAGGGATAGCGATGGCGGCGGTTGGATGGGTCGAACAGCTCGTCCTCGCAGGCCGGGCACAGGGCCACGTCGGGCGACACCGGCTGCCGCCCGTCGACGGACTCCGCGCTGGTGACGATCCGGAACCGCTCCTGGCCCCGGGCTTCGATCGCGGCCACCTCCACCGCCTCGATCCGGGCCAGCGGCGGAGCTTCCCGCTCCAGGGCGCTCAGGAAGCCGTCCAGCTCCGGACCGCCCCCCTCGATCTCGATCTGAACGTCGCCCGAGGCGTTCCGGACCCAGCCCCCGAGGTGGTGGCGCAAGGCCAGCCGGTGCACGAAGGGGCGGAAGCCGACCCCCTGGACCAGGCCGGTCACCCGCACGTGGCGGGCGGCGCGCTCCACCGGGAGCTGCCGGATCATCGGGCCGCCGTCGCCCCCACGGCCGAGCGAAGGAAGCCGTACCAGGGGTCGAGTCCCTCGCCGGTCAGGGCCGAGGTGAAGAAGAACTCGAGCTCGGGATTCACGGCCCGGGCGTTCCGGACCGCCAGATCCACGTCGAACGGCACATGCGGCAGGAGGTCGATCTTGTTGAGGACCGCATAGCGCGCCATCCGGAACATCTTGGGATACTTGAGCGGCTTGTCTTCCCCTTCGGTCACCGAGAAGACCACGATCTTGGCGGCTTCACCGAGGTCCCAGCTGGCCGGACAGACCAGGTTGCCCACGTTCTCCACGAAGAGGAGCCGGGTCCGGTCCAGGTCGATCGCCCCCAGGGCGTCGGTCACCTGACTGGCATCGAGATGGCACGCGCCACCGGTCACCACCGCCTGGACCAGCCGGGTGGTGTGGCGCGCCAGGCGATCGGCGTCGTTCTGGGTCTGGACGTCGCCCGTCACCACCGCGATGTCGAGCTCCTCGCCCAGGGCCGCGAGGGTCCGCTCCAGCAACGCGGTCTTCCCCGACCCCGGCGACGAGACCAGGTTGAACGCGGTGATGCCCGCTTGGCCGAGCCGCTCGCGAACCCCCGCGGCCAGCTCGTCGTTCCGGGCCATGACCCGCTCGCGAATCTCAATCGTTCGGACGGCCATCGTCCACCTCCACGTACGTCAGCCGGAGATCGTCTCCGGGAAGAATCCGGACCTCGGCCCGCGCGCCAGAAAACGGGGGTTCCCGGAGGAGCGCGTCGAGGCAGAACTCGAAGTTGGCCGGCTCGATGCCCATGTCCTCGCCGACGTCGACACCGAGCGACAGCACCCGCACCGGGTTGGGGGGCAGGTGCGCCTCCGCGATCCGGCAGACCTCGAGGGCGAGGCTCATCTCGTGCACGCCTGAGCCTCCACCGCGGCGACCGGGTGTCCCCAGTCCTCCAGAATCGCCACCGCTCGGTCGACCACGTCGTCGAGGGCCCGCTCGATCAGCGGACTCAGCGCGGTGACCATCTCGACCCGGTGAGGCTGCAGGCCCAGGGCCACCAGGCGGGGCGGGGTCCGACCGCGGAGCGCGGCCAACGCCAGCACGTCGAGGAGGTCGATGTCGTGGGTCGAGAACTTGAGATTGAAGTGTCGCGGTACGGCGTCGCCCTCGAGCTCGATCAACGTCCCCGGCGCTCGGTCGGCGGCGATGGCATCGAGGAGCAGCAGCCGATCCGCGGATTCCACCGTCGGCAACAGCATCATGCCCCAGGTCCCGCCGTCCACCAGCTCGACCCCGGCCGGCGCAAGGGCCCGGAGACGCTCGAGGGCGACGAGCCCCAATCCATCGTCGCCCATGAGCGGCGTCCCGAGCCCGATCACGACCGTCCGGCCGCCGGGATCAGGGCCGTCCATCGATGTACTCCTCGTCGGCGGCCACGAACCGCCCGCCGCTGATGATCGACGAGATCGTGCCAGTCCGATCCAGGTGATCCGCCCGGACGGCGAGGTAGATGTGGATCGGGATGAAGGACAGGAACACCCAGGTGGCGACGTGATGGATGAAACGGGTGACCTGGGACCCGCCGGCCAGGACGTTGACCCAATTGAAGGCCCCGTAGAAGAGCCCACCGGGATTGGATTGACCGTAGAGGGCGAACCCGGTCACCACCATGAGGGCGGCCAGGGCGTAGATCGCGGTGTAGCTGAGCTGCTGGAGCGGGTTGTGGCCCAGGTACCGCGGGGCCCTCTCGGGACGGATCAGCGCGTACGATTTAGCCGTCTTCCAGAGATTGACCCAATCCTTGGCGCGGACGGGAAACAAGGCGCGTCCAGCGTTCGAATCGGTTCCCCATAAAGAGCCAGTAGAACCGGATGATCGCGGTCATGACCAGCACCGCGGCGGTGCCGAAGTGGATGAACCGGACCCAGCCCATCATGAAGTGACTGCTGGTGTCGCCCGAGGTCACGAAGTAGGGCTTGCCGATGTAGAGCCCGGTCACCGCCAGCAGCACGATGCAGATCGCGGCCACCCAGTGCATCACCCGGAGCGGCCGCTCCCAGAGATAGACCCATTCGTACTCGCCGCTGGGCGGCGGGACTCGGCGCACGAAGTCGAACGCGCCGACCGAGATCGGAGGAATGTGCTCGCTCATTGCACCTTGACCTCCACGACCGGGCTTCCGGTCGCGTCCAGGACGTGGACGCCACAGGCCATGCACGGGTCGAACGAGTGGATGGTCCGAAGGATCTCGAGCGGCTGGTCCGGGATGGCCAGCGGATGGTTGTCGACCAGCGACGCCTCGTAGGGGCCCATCTGGCCCTTGGCGTCACGGGGCGAGCAGTTCCAGGTGCTGGGCACCACGCACTGGTACCGGCTGATCTTCCCCTTCTCGATCTGGACCCAGTGCCCGAGCGCGCCCCGGGCGGCATCGAGGTATCCGTACCCCTGGGCCGTCGCCGGCCAGCTGTCCGGGTCCCACTTGCTGCCGTCGAAGGTCTTGGTATCGCCGCTCTTGATCCGCTCCACCAGTTGGGCGAACCAGAGGTTCATCCGCCGGGCGATGAGCACCGTCTCCATGCCCCGGGCGGCGGTCCGGCCCAGCGTCGAGAAGAGGGCCGCGGGAGGCACGTTCAGTTTGGCCAACACCTCGCCCACCAGGGGCCGCACGTCCGGATGATTGCTGGCGTAGGCCACCAGCATTCGGGCCAGTGGCCCGACCTGCATCGGCAGGCCGTCGTACCGCGGGGCTTTCATCCAGGTGTACTTGTCCAGCCCCTGGAGGTACTCGTACGGCGGCTTGGGTCCGGTGTATTTCGGCTTGGTCTCTCCCTCGAACGGGTGCAGATCGGTCTTGCCCTCCGGATACTCGTACCAGCTGGCGGCGATGTTCTCTTTGACCTGTTCCTGGTCGTAGGGATGAACCGTGCTCAGGTCCTGATTGAGAATGATCCCGCGGGGGAAGTACAGCTTGTCGTAGTCCTTGATCCCGCCCTCCGGGAATTCGCCGCAGGCCAGGTAGTTGGGCACGCCACCACCGATCGCGCCCCAATCCTTGTAGAACCCGGCGATCGCGACCAGGTCGGGCCAGTAGACCTGCTCCACGAAGTCCTGGGCCTTCTTGATCAGGGCCTGCACGTCGACCAGTCGCGCCGCGTTGATCGTCGCGGTGTCGTCGAGGTTGATCGCCGAGGCCATCCCGCCCACCAGAAAGTTCGGGTGCGGGTTCTTGCCCCCGAAGATGGTGTGGAGCTTGATCACGTCCCGTTGCCAGTCCAGCGCTTCCAGGTAGTGGGCGACCGCCAGGAGGTTGACCTCCGGGGGAAGCTTGTAGGCCGGATGGCCCCAGTAGCCGTTGGCGAAGATGCCCAGCTGGCCGCTGGCGACGAACTTCTTGATCCGGTCCTGCACCGCCTTGAAGTAGGTCTCGGAGTTGTTGGGCCAGGGAGAGATCTGGCGCGCGATCCGGGAGGTCCCGGCCGGATCGGCTTTGAGGGCGCTGACCACGTCCACCCAGTCCAGGGCATGGAGGTGGTAGAAGTGAATGACGTGGTCCTGGATGGACTGCATTCCATGGACCATGTTGCGAATCAGGTTGGCGTTGGGCGGAATCGTGATGCCGAGCGCGTCCTCGACGGCGCGGCAGGAGGCCACCGCGTGCACCACGGTGCAGACCCCGCAGATTCGCTGGGTGAATGCCCAGGCATCACGGGGGTCCCGTCCCTGCATGATGATCTCGATGCCCCGAAACTGGGTGGACGACGCCCACGAATTCTGGATCTTGCCGGCGTCGGCCTGGACCTCGATCCGGAGATGCCCCTCGATCCGGGTGATGGGGTCGACCACGATCTTGGTGGGGGCCATGGCTCACTCCTTCTTGGCGCCGGACGACGGATCGGCCTTCGGCGCGCTCGAGGTTTCGACGACGGGGAGATGCTTCCGCTGCCGGTAGCTGTGGACCCCGGTGGCCACGGCGTGCGCGGCGACGCCGGCGGTGGCGCCGACCGCGAGGGCCGCGCCGATCAGGTCCACCCGCTGCTCGATCCCGAACCCGCCGACGTCAGGCAGCCGATCGTAGAACGGGGTCATCGTGTCCCAGAAGTTGCGCTCGGTGCACCCGAGGCACGGGTGCCCGGCGCCGATGGGCCAGTTGGTCCCGCCGTTCCACTGGAAGATCGGGCAGGGCGAAAAGGTCGCCGGCCCCTTGCACCCCACGTGGTACAGGCACCAGCCTTTGCGGGCGTTCTCGTCGTCGAACGCCTCGACGTACTGGCCGGCGTCGAAGTTGGCCCGCCGGGGACACTGGTCGTGAATCCGGGCACCGTAGGCGAACTCGGGCCGGCCGTCGCCATCCACGGCCGGGAGCCGCCCGAAGGTCAGGAAGTGCGCCACCGTGGCCGTGACCACGTCGGCGATCGGCGGACACCCGGCGATGTTCACCACCGGCTTGTCCTTGATGATCTCGGACACCCCCACCGCCCCGGTCGGGTTCGGACGGGCCGCCTGGACACTGCCCCAGTGGGCGCAGGCGCCGACCGCCAGGATCGCCGCGGCACCCGCCGCCGCCTCTTCGAGCACCGACTTGGCGGTTCGGCCGGCGATCGTGAGGTAGACCCCGTCGTCCTTGAGCGGCACCGAGCCGGTGACGATCAGGATGTACTTGCCCGCGTTCTCCTTCATCACCTTGGCGAGGACGTCTTCCGCCTGGTGGCCGGCCGCCGCCATGAGGGTGTGGGAGAAGTCGAGCGAGATCATGTCCAGCACCAGATGGCCGATCGTCGGCTCGTCGGTCCGGATCACGCTCTCGACGCACCCGGTGCACTCCTGCAGCTGGATCCAGACCACGCTGGGGCGTTTCGCCGCCTCCAGCGCCTGCGCCATGGCCGGTGCCGCCGCCCGGCCGAGGCCGAGGACGACACAGAGGTTGCCGCAGAACTCCACGAACTCGCGCCGGGAGATGCCGCGTTCTTCGAGGTGGTCGCGAAGGGTGTCCCCCTCCGCCCACGCATGCATGGTGGGGATGTACATCCGATCCTCCGGTCCAGGGCCAGGACCGGCGGCGGTCCGAGGAGATCCGCCGTCGGAGCGCCCCACGGAGAGGGCGCCGGGAAACCGTCGGATGTATGCTGCCCCTCGCGGGGTGAAAGAAGTCTGAAGACCCGATGAAGGCCTGCCCCGGGCGCGAGCTGGACCGGCCTCGGGACATGGCGCTGGGCAGGGGGATGGCCGGCCACCATCACCGAAGCGGCGGCGCCGGCAGCGGCCTACCCCGTCGGCCTCCAGGCGGGCCGGCTCAGCGTCGTCGTGCCGGCGAGCGGAAGGACCAAGCCGGTACCAACGTTGATCAGATCGAGGCCGGGGCCGGTCGCGGACCGGGCCACGAGCCAGGTACCGTCCGGCGACCAGGCGAGCTGGCCATCCAGGTAGTCCCGATCCGCCGGTGTGACGAAGCGCTGATTGCTTCCCGTGGTACTCATGATCGCGATCCGTCGAGTCGCGTTGTCGATGTAGGTGATCGCCTGATTGGTGGGGGACCACTCGGGGAAGCGACCTGGCACGTCGGGCCCAACCGCGCCCCGTGCCACCAGATCGTAGATCCGAACGGCCACGTCGCCCGTCTGGATCGAGAGCAAGTGGTAGGTCAGGTAGCGACCATCCGGAGACGGTGACGGCCGGTGGCATTCACAACCCACTGCCAGCTCGGGCGCCACACCGTCGGGCGGCGGGCCGGCCGATGACGTCGAGCGGTGAGGTCGAACCAGGCGCGGCGGGCGACAGCCGGCAGGCGAGGGTCAGGCCCGAAAGGAGCGCCCCCAGCGACGGCAGGCAACGGCGGAGTCGACAGAACAGCGGAGACACCCACCGAACCGGTCGCGACATAGGCTCCTAAGGGGCCTGAAGTACCGGTCTAACCGTACCGCCACACCTATCCGCGTACCAGGCCCCCCTGGGGGGCTGGTCGCCCCAGCCCCCGAAAGGAACCCGCCCCCGAGCTACCAGGCGATCCCGTAGTCCTCCCCGTTGTTGCTGGACCCGCCCCAGAACGAGCCGTGGGCCCAATCGAAGAAGATCGCGTTGATCGGCCCCGACGTGGACCGGGCGAAGTCGAGCGTGTACCCCATCTTCCGGAGCTCCGCCCGGGTCCAGTCGGGCACGTCGTCCCGGAGGGTGAGCCGCCCCGGCCGCGACTCGTGGTTCCCGAACGAGCTCAGCATCTGATAGCTGGTGATGTTCGCCGCCTCGACCGCCTGCTGGACCGTCATCCCGAACTCGGTGACGTTCAGGAAGAACTGGAGCAGGTTCTGATCCTGGGTATCGCCGCCCTGGACCGCGAACGAGAGGTACGGCTTCCCGTCCTTGAGGGCGAGCGTCGGGGTGAGGGTGACCCGAGGCCGCTTGCCGGGCTCGATCACGTTGAACGGGTTCTCCGCCGGATCGGTCCCGAAGCTCTGCATCCGCTCGCTCAGACCCACCCCCGTGTGCCCCGCGATCACGGCCGGGACCCACCCGCCGCTCGGCGTGACCGAGACCACCCACCCCTTCGCGTCGGCCGCCTGGATCGAGGTCGTGCCCAGCCGGAAGGTCTCGTCGAACGTCAGCTGGCCCAGCTGATCGCCCGTCGCCGCCGGGGCCGCCCGGCGCTTGGGCGGCCAGCTCCGGAGGTACTCCAGAAAGGGATTGGTCCCGCCCTGGAACGGGTAGGGATCGCCCGGCTTGATCGTGGGATCGTTCTCGTTCCAGTCGATCCGCTGATACCGCTGCCGGGCGTAGTCTTTCGACAGCAGGCCCTTGATCGGCTCCTCCGGCGGGAAGGCGGGGTCGCCGTAGTAGAAGTCCCGATCGGCGAACGCCATGCTCATGGTCTGATAGAGGGCATGGATGTAGCGGGTGCTGTTGTACCCCATCGCCTTGACGTCGGTGTTCTCCAGAATGTTCAGGGCCTCCAGCATCGCCGGGCCCTGCTGCCACTCGCGAAGCTTGTAGACGTCGATCCCCTTGTAGTTGGTGGAAAGCGGCTCCTCGATCTTGACCTTCCAGTTGGCCAGATCCTGCATGGTGAAAAGCCCGCCCTGCTCCCGGACGCTCCGCACGATCTCCTGGGCGATGTCGCCCTTGTAGAACCGATCGTAGGCCGCGTAGATGGCCTGCTTCCGGTTCTTGCCCGCCTCGAGCGCCTGCCGCTCGGCCTCGACCAGCTTCCGGAGCGTTGTCGCGAGGTCCGTCTGCCGGAAGATCTCGCCGGCGTAGGGCGCCTCACGCTTCTCGCCCAGGTGGGTGAGGAAGACGGCCTTGGAGTAGGGCCACTGCTCGATCCGGCCCTTCTGGGCCTCGATGCTGTTCGCGGTCTGGGCCTCGATCGGATAGCCGTCGGCCATCTCGAGGGCCGGCGCCAGCACCTGGGCCAGGCTCATGGTCCCGTATTCGGCCAGCATGGTGAAGAGCCCGCCCGGCGTGCCCGGCGTCACCGCCGCGAGCGGCCCGAACTCCGGCGGGTAGTCCATCCCCTTGCTCTTGAAGAAGTCGGCCGTGGCACCCGTCGGCGCCACGCCCAGGGCATTGATCCCGATCACTTTCTTGTTGACCGGGTCGTAGATCAGCGCCTGGGTCTCGCCACCCCAGCTCAGCACATCCCACATCGTGGTGACGGCGGCCAGCATGGCGCAGGCGGCATCGACGGCATTGCCGCCCTGCTGAAAGATCATCGCGCCGGCGGTGGCGCCGAGCGGCTTGCCGGTGATGGCCACCCAGTGACGGCCGTGGAGCACCGGCTTCTCGGTCCGTTGGGCACTCACCGGCCGGGCGCCGACGAAGATCATGATCGCGAGGCCGAACAGCCGAACCAGGCGCTGGGATCGCATGCGAGGACTCCGGGCTGAGACGAGAGAGGGACGACCCTCGAACATAGGTCGCGTCTCCCCTACCGGATAGCGGTTGGCGGTCCCCGAGAAGCCGCCCCCACCCGGCCCGGCGCCGATTCGAGGGCCGGGATCCTTCGCGACCTCAGCGAGGACCTGCCAGCCGATCGGGATCGAGACGGGCTGCGGGGTTCGGGCAAGAGTGATAGAATCCCCCACCTCCAACCCTCCCCAGGCCATGATCCGCTTACCCGCCCTGCTCGTCGCCGTGACGGCCCTTGCCGCCTGCCAGTCCGGCCCCCGCTACGACGTCGTCATCCGCCACGGCACCATCTACGACGGCTCCGGCACGCCGGGCGTCGTGGGCGACGTCGCTATCCAGGGCGACACCATCGCCGCCGTCGGCGACCTCTCGGCCGCGAAGGGTGCCACCGAGATCGACGCCACCGGCAAGGCCGTGACCCCCGGTTTCATCAACATGCTGAGCCACTCGGAGGAGTCGCTGATCCAGGATGGCCGCTCCGAGAGCGACATCCGCCAGGGGGTGACGCTCGAGGTCCTGGGGGAGAGCTCGATGGGACCGCTGAGCGACGCGATGAAGAAGGAGCTCCAGGAGGGGCAAGCCGACCTCAAGTACGACCTGGCCTGGACGACCCTGGGCGAATACCTCGACTGGCTCACGAAGCGGGGGATCTCCACCAACATCGCCTCGTTCGTCAGCGCGGTGACGGTCCGGGTCCACGAAGTCGGCTATGCCGATCGGGCCCCCACGCCCGAGGAGCTGGACCGGATGAAGGCACTCGTCAAGCAAGCGATGGACGAAGGCGCCCTCGGGGTGACCACCGCCCTGATCTACGCCCCGGCCTTCTACGCCAAGACCGACGAGTTGATCGCCCTCTCGAAGGTCGCGGCCCAATCGGGCGGGATGTACATCGCCCACATCCGCTCGGAAGGCTCCCAGCTGCTGCAAGCGATCGATGAAACGCTCCGGATCGGCCGGGAGGCGGGCCTTCCGGTGGAGATCTACCACCTCAAGGCCGCCGGCCGACCCAACTGGCCCAAGCTCGACCAGGCGATCGCCAAGATCGACTCGGCCCGGGCCGCCGGCACCCAGATCACCGCCGACATGTACACCTACGACGCCGCCGCCACGGGCCTCGACGCTTCGATGCCCCCCTGGGTGCAGGAGGGCGGAACCAAGGCGTGGATCGAACGGCTCAAGGACCCGACGATCCGGGCCCGGGTCAAGCGGGAGATGAACACCCCGACCGACGGGTGGGAGAACAACTGGATCAACGTCGGCTCGCCCGACAAGATCATCCTGGTGGCGTTCAAGACCGACTCGCTCAAGTACCTGACCGGCAAGACGCTGGCCGAGGTGGCGGCGATGCGGCACACCTCGCCGGAGGAGACCGCCATGGACCTGGTGATCCAGGACGGCACCCGGATCGAGGTGGTGTACTTCCTGATGTCGGAGGAGAACGTCAAAAAGCAGATCGCGCTACCCTGGGTGAGCTTCGGGTCGGACGCCGGGTCGCTCGCGCCGGAGGGGCCGTTCCTGGCCTCCAACCCTCATCCCCGCGCCTACGGCACCTTCGCCCGCCTGCTCGGCAAGTACGTGCGGGACGAGAAGGTGATCCCCCTGGAGGAGGCCGTTCGGCGCTTGACCTCGTTCCCGGCGACGACGCTCAAGATCAAGAAGCGCGGCACCCTGGCGTCGGGCTACTACGCCGACGTCGTGGTGTTCGACCCGGCCACCATTCAGGACCACGCGACCTACGACAAGCCGCACCAGTACTCGACCGGCGTCAGCGACGTGTTCGTGAACGGTGTCCAGGTTCTCACGGGCGGCGAGCACACCGGGGCCAAGCCAGGCCGGGTGGTTCGCGGGCCGGGCTGGACCGGCTGGAAGGCGAGCGAGTCGGGGCGGTAGCGGGCGACCGGCCGGCCGAGCCGAGCCGGCGCGGCCAGGGCCGGTCGGATCAGGCCGACGCCCCCCGGATCGCCGCGACGAAGTTCCGCTTGGACATTTCGCCGGCGGACGCCACGGCGATCATGCCGTCGCGTCCGATCACCCGGGCCTGAATGACGGCATCGGGCTCGCCCCGCCGGACGCCGTCCTCGATCGCGGCGATGGTCGCTTCCAGCCACTCGGCCTTGGCGCGAAGGGCGCCGACCGGGTCACGGACCAGCGAGCGATGGGCGTCGAAGTACACCTTGGGCTCGAGCGCGAGCACCCGGCGGACGCTGGTGAGCATCGCTCGGGGGTCCTCGCCCGGGTGGACGATCGACGATCTGACGCCGAGAAAGAGGTCGCCGCCGAAGACGGCGCCGGTCTCCGGATCGTGAACGGCGACGTGATCGGGAGAGTGACCGGGAGTCGGAACGATCTCGAAGGGGTGGGCCGCCGGCACCGGCCCGGCGGCCGGAGGGGCCGCGTTCCCCCAGATCGCCCGCCGGTAGCGGGGAAGGTCGAAGGTGCGCGGGAAGAGATCGAGGGTCTCGCGGGACATCGCGACTGGGAGACCCCGCCCGGTCAGGAGGGCCAGGTTGCCGGCGTGGTCCTCGTGCCAGTGGGTCACCAGTGCCCCCTCGAGCGCCACCCGGTCGAGCGCCGCCCCCAGCGGCCCCGCCATCCGGGGAAAGCCGGTGTCGATCAGGAAGCCCCGAACGACGAAGGCGCTTACCTTGAAACCGAGGGCGCGGGAGAGCCGGGTGGACATCTCGAGCTCGCGCACCGGTCCGTGTTCGATCTCGCGGAGCATCGAGGAAACCTATGGCATTCCAAGCCTTCGAGCTCGAGCGCTGGCAGTCAGACTACGAACAGACCGTCGACGTCAACCTGGCCGACAGCTCGGTCCGCGGCGCGCGGATCTCCGAGGTGCTGGGCCGGCAGGAGTGGGAGCGGTTTCTGGCGCTGGAGCTGGGCTACCCCGAGGTGAACGGCACCGAGCTCCTCCGGCACCTCGTCACCCGCCTCTATCCCTCGGCCGCGACCGCCAACGTGCTGGTTACGGTCGGCGGGGCCGAGGCCAATCAGCTGATCTGTCAGACCCTGCTCGAGCCGGGCGACCGGGTGATCGTGATGGAGCCCGGCTATCGGCAAGTGTTCGGGCTGGCGGCCGGTCTGGGCTGTCAGGTGGTTCCCTTCCCGCTCGACCCCGACCAGGGGTGGCGTCCCGACCTGGAGCGGCTGGAGCACGAGGCCAAGGCCGGCGCCAAGCTGATCTACGTCGTGAATCCCAACAACCCGACCGGCACCGTACTCAGCGCACACGAGATGGAGCGGGTAACCGAGATCGCCGACCGGACCGGGGCCTGGCTGGTGGCCGACGAGGTGTACCGGGGAGCCGAGCTGTGGACGGACGAGGAGACGCCGACCTTCTGGAACCAGTACGAGCGGGTGGTCGCGGTGAACAGCCTCTCCAAGGCCTACGGCATGGCCGGGCTCCGGATCGGCTGGGCGGTGGCGCCGGCCTCGCTGGTCGGGCCGCTCTGGCGACGTCACGAGTACGCCGTGATCTCGGCGGCCGGCCCTTCGATGCGGCTGGCCGAGCTGGCGCTCGACCCGGCGACCCGACCCCGGGTTCTCGCCCGACAGCGGAAGCTCTCCCGGAGCGGGTGGGAGATGGTGGCGGCCTGGCTCGCCGCTAACCCGGGCCTGGTGTCGTGCGTGACCCCGGCCGCCACCGCGATCGCGTTCGTCCGCTACCACCTCGGCCTCGACTCGGTGACGGTGGCCCACGCGATCCGGGAGCAGGCGTCGGTGCTGGTCGCGCCGGGAACCTACCTCGGGACCGACCGGCATCTCCGGATCACGCACGGCGTGGGCCGAGAGCGGGTGGAGCAAGGGCTGGAGGGGATCGGGAGGGTCTTGAGGACGCTTGGGAGGGACCCCTCCTAGTTCATCTTGTTCGACGCATTCAGCGCCGCGACCTTGTAGCACTCCGCCAGGGTGGGGTAGTTGAACACCGTCCGCAGGAAGTAATCCAGGCCGCCCCCCAGACCGATCACCGTCTGGCCGATGTGGAGGAGCTCGGTGGCGCCGGTGCCGATGATGTGGACCCCGCGGAGCCGGCGGTCGTCCCGCCCGAAGAGCAGCTTGAGCAGACCGTCGCCGTCGCCCACGATCTGGCCGCGGGCGATCTCGCGGTACCGGGCGATGCCCACCTCGTAGGGTTCCTTCCGCTCGGTGAGCACGTGCTCGGGCTCGCCCACCATCGAAATCTCCGGGATGGCGTAGATCCCGATCGGGAAGTGGGGCGCCATCGGATGGGCGGCCAGGCCGAGCGCATGACAGGCGGCCAAGCGCCCCTGCTCGCTCGAGGTGGCCGCGAGGCTGGGATAGCCGATCACGTCGCCGGCCGCGAAGATGTGGGGCACGGAGGTCCGGAAGGTCTCGTCCACGACGAGTCGGCCGCGCTCGTCGGCGGTGAGACCGGCCTGGCCGAGCGCGAGCTCGTCGGTCGCGCCGACCCGGCCCACCGAAAAGAGCACCATGTCTGCCACGATGCGCTTTCCGGACTCGAGCAGCACCGCCACCTTGCGGCAGGGCCCCTCGAGCACCTCCAACGTCGCTACCGCTTCGCGCGGCCGGAAGGTCACCTTCTTCCGCCGCATCATATGGACCAGCTCGTCCACGATCTCGTGGTCCAGAAACTCGAGCGGCCGGTCCCGCCGGTCCACGATGGTCACGTCGACCCCGATGGCGGCGAACATCGAGGCGTACTCGATCCCGATCACCCCGGCGCCCACCACCACGATCGACCGGGGTATCCGCTTGAGCCGGGCGATGTGATCCGACAGGAGCACGGTCTCCCCGTCGGCCGGCACGTCGGGGGGCTCGGTCGGCTTGGTGCCGACCGCGATCAGGATCGTATCGGCGGTCACGTCTCGGGCCCCGTCCGGCCCGGTCACGGTCACCGTGTGGGGGTCCTTGAACCGGGCGTCGCCGCGAAGGATGGCAATGTCGTTCCGCCGGAGCTGATCCTCGATCACCCCGCACTCGAGCTCCATGACCTGCTCGACCCGTTCCAGCAGTTGGGGCGCCGTGGGACGGTACTCGATCCGGGCGAACCGCCGGCGGTCGGGATGGTCCCGGACGGCCGTGAATTGGAGCACCGCCTCCCGAAAGGTCTTGCTCGGAATCGTGCCGGTTACCAGACAGGAGCCCCCGAGGGCCAGGCGACGCTCCACGATGGCGGCCCGGCGCCCGGCTTTGGCGGCCTGGACGGCCGCCCGCTGGCCCGCGGGACCGCTCCCGATGGCAAGGAAATCGAAGTCGTGGGTGGCCGTCATGCGAATCAGTATCGGCCAGATGGGGCAACAGCTTAGCCGCGACCCTGCCGGCGGTCTCGAACGGGGGCAACCGCCTGGGGCCCCGAACGCAACGAAATCGGGCCGGAGAACGTATACCAGGCAGCCTGACTTCGAGTTGCGTCCCCAGCGCGGGCCGCGGTACCTGAAAAACCGACGACCGGACGCCGGCGGCCTGCCGCGGGCGCCCAGGAATTCCGATGGCAGAACCAATCCGCCGGTCACGGTGGCCCGCCGTGCTGGGCTCGCTCTCGCTCCTTGCCGCCCTCGGCTGCTCCCCCGCCGCGCCCCCGGCCAACAACCGGAACTCCGGACCCGCCGCCGTGGCGGTGGCCCGGGTCGAGCGTCACGACCTGGCCCGCGAGGTAGTCCTGTCGGCCCCGGTGGAGCCGCTCCGCACGGTCGCCGTGAACAGCCGGACCTCCGGCACGATGCTGACGGTCCGGGTCGTCGAGGGCGACCGGGTTCGCCCCGGCCGGCTCCTGGCCGAGCTGGACGCCCGGGAGACGGCGGCCCAGTTGGCGCGAGCCAAGGCCGTCCTGGCCAACGCCAAGGCCAGCTTCGACCGGACCGAGAAGATGCACGCCTCCCGGATCGTGACCGACGCGGAGTTCGAACAGGCCCGGGCGGCCTATGCGACCGCCCAGAGCGACGTCGACCTGTGGGAGACCCGGCTCGACTTCACCCGGGTCGAGGCGCCGACCGCGGGGACCGTCACCGCCAAGCTGATCGAGGCCGGCGGCGCGGTGACCACCAACCAGCATCTCTTCGACATCGCCGACGATTCGCTTCTGGTCGTCCGGGTCCAGATGTCCGAGCTCGACGTGGTGCACGTCCGGGTCGGGAGCCGCGCGACGGTCCAGCTGGACGCGCTTCCCGAGGCGAACCTCACCGGCACGGTGCGCCGGGTCTTCCCGGCGGCCAACCCGCAGACCCGCCTGGTGCCGGTCGAAGTAGCGCTCGGGCCCTCGGCCGGCGGCCCCCGGGTCCGCCCCGGCTTTCTCGCCCGAATCCACTTCGACCTGGAGCAGCGGCGTCAGGCCATCGCGGTACCGGCGGCGGCGCTCGGGGCGAGCGCCAGCGGGTCATTCGTCTACGTGGTGCAGGCCGACACCCTGGTCCGCCGAGCGGTCTCGACCGGGATGACCTCGGCCGGGCTGGTCGAAGTGGCCGAGGGCCTGACGCCGGGCGAGCTGGTGGTGACCTCGGGCCAGGTGAACCTCCGGCAGGGCGCGAAGGTGCGAATCACCGCGGGCCCGGAGCCGGCGGACTCCGGCCTCCGCCTCGAGGGGGAGGCCGCCCGATGAGCTCGGTGCGGTCCACCCTTTCCAGCTTCTCGATCCGCCGGCCGATCGGGACGGTGGCGTTGGCCTCCGTGGTGATCGTGCTGGGCATCTTCTACGGCGGCCAGCTGCCGATCGACCTCCTCCCCCAGATCGTCTACCCCCAGGTCCGGGTCAACGTGACCTACCCCGGCGTGGCCCCGGAGGTGATGGAGGAGCAGGTCACCAAGGTCCTCGAGACCTCGCTGGCCACCACGGAGAACCTGGTCGAGCTCGAGTCGGAAACGGCGGAGGGGCGTTCGCAAGTCACGCTCAATTTCCGCTACGGCACCGACATGAACTTCGCGCTCCAGGACGCGTCGAAGAACCTCGATCGAGCCCGCACTCGCCTTCCGGACGACATCGACCCGCCCAGCATCAATAAATCCGACCCCTCGCAGATGGCGGTCTACGAGGTGGGGTTCAGCTCCAACGGCCTGAGCCAGGTCGATCTCCGCCGGTGGGTGGACCTGCAGCTGGTGCCCCAACTCCTCACCGTCGAAGGGGTGGGCTCGATCGACGTGTCGGGCGGGCTGACCCGCGAAGTGCAGGTGATCCTCGACCAGGAGCGGCTCCGCTCCTACCGGTTCACGGTCACCGATGTCCTCAACACGCTGCGAGACGAGAATCAGGACATCGCCGCCGGGAACATCACCTCGCCGCAGTTCGAGGTGATCGGCAAGACGGCCGGCAAGTTCCGCTCGGTGAAGGACATCCAGAACGTCCTGCTGAGCGTGCCGGGTTCGGGGCAGCGGATTCCGCTCTCCGAAATCGCGACGGTGGTCGACACCAACCGGGAGCAACGGCTCTGGGCCCGTCTCAACGGCGTGCCCGCGGTCAAGCTCTCGGTCCGGAAGCTGCCCGAGGCCAATACGGTGGACGTGGCCAAGGGAATCGGCGCCCGGCTGGCCCAGCTGGGCGACTCCCGCTTCATCCCGAGCGACATCGACTACCGGGTGGTCTCCGACCAGTCGTTCTTCATCGAAAGCGCGATCAGCAGCGTGCGCAACGCCGCCCTGATGGGCGCCGGCCTAGCCATGCTGGTGGTGCTCCTCTTCCTCGGGAGCCTTCGGAAGACCTTCATCATCGGTCTCTCGATCCCGATCGCGATCCTGGCGACGCTGGCCCTGATGGGGTGGCGCGGCCTGACCCTCAACATCATGACCCTCGGTGGCCTCGCCCTGGGGGTCGGGCTCCTGCTCGACAACTCGATCGTGATGCTGGAGAACATCTTCCGGCATCGCAACGAGGGTCGGGACGCCACCGAAGCGGCCCATTCGGGATCGGCCGAGGTGACCTCCGCGGTGGTGGCGTCCACCACGACCAACCTGGCGGCGGTGCTGCCCTTCCTCCTGATCTCGGGACTGGCCGCGCTGATCTTCCAGGAGCTGATCCTCACGATCACCTTCTCGATGATCGCCTCGCTGGGCGTGGCGTTGACTCTGGTGCCGATGCTCACGGCCCAGATGGCCAAGATCAAATGGACCACCGGACTCGCGAACACCCGGGTGATCCGCGGCTTCGACCGGTTCATCGACCGGATGACCGACCGCTATCGGGTGGCGGCCCGGGGCACCCTCCGGCACAAGGGACTTCTGGTGGCGGGCGCGTTCGCCCTGCTCGCGATCTTCATCAGCCTGGCGACCCGCCTCCCCTCGGAGTTCCTGCCGGTGGTCGACGACGGGAGTGTGGGCGCCTATGTCGCGATGCCGCCCGGCACGCCGCCCGACAAGACCAACGACGTGGTGAAGCAGCTCGAGGCCATGGTCGCCGAGCGTCCCTACGTCGAGGACGTCTTCGCCACCGCGGGCGGCTTCCTCTTCGGCAGCTCGACCGCCGAGCGCGGGGGGCGGGGCTCGCTGAGCATCCAGCTGGCGCCCGCGCCCGACCGGCCCAAGATGACGGCCTCGGAATGGGTCGCCAGCCTCCAGTCCGACATCAACGCCCTGGGCATCCCCGGGGCGCGGATCGGCGTCCGCCCGCCCCGGATCCGCGGCCTCCGCACCAACATCAGCGGCAGCGACATCGCCGTATCCGTTCAGGGCGACGACCTCGTCGCCCTGCAACGCCTAGCCAACGACGTGCTGGGCCGGCTGACCGGGATCAAGGGGTTAGAAGGTCTTCAGCTCTCGACCGAGGAGGCCAGCCCGCAGCTCGCCATCCGGATCGACCGGGAGCGGACCGCCGACCTCGGACTCAGCGGGGCGAGCGTGGGCCAGAGCGTCCGGACCGCCCTCGAAGGGTCGATCCCGACCCGATTCACCGAGGGCAACTTCGAGTACGACGTCCGGGTCCGGATGCCCCGAAGCGAGTTCCAAAGCGCCGAAGACCTGGGCTCGATCGCGCTCTTCCCGGGACGCGACCAGCCGATCTACCTCCGCGACGTGGCAACCATCTCGCTCGGGACCGGCCCCACCACGATCCTCCGCGAGAACCAGAACCGCCTGATCCGGGTCACCGGCGACGTCAACACGTCGGTCGCCAACATCAGCGACGTGAGCCGGGAGATCCACGCCCGGCTCTCCAACCTGCCCCTGCCGGAGGGCTTCAGCCTGATCTACGGAGGCGAGGAACAGGCGGTCCGCGAGAACAACCGGAATCTCGCGATCGTGATCGGTCTCGCGATCTTCCTGGTGTTCGTGGTCATGGCGGTGCAGTACGAGAGCCTGGTCGACCCGCTGGTGATCCTGGTGTCGGTGCCGCTGGCCCTGATCGGAGTCGCCGCGGCGCTGGTCATGACCGGCACCGCGCTGAGCGCCCCCGTCCTGCTCGGCGTGATCCTGCTGGCCGGTATCGTGGTGAACAACGCGATCCTGCTGGTGGAGTACGTCGAGATCGGCCAACGCGAGCGGGGCTTCACCATGGAAGAGGCGGTCGTCGAGGCCGGGGTGGTCCGGCTCCGGCCCATCCTGATGACCACGCTCACCACGATTCTCGGCATGCTGCCCCTGGCATTCGGGATGGGCGAGGGCACCGAGCTGATGCAACCGCTGGCCGTGGCGGTGGTCGGCGGGCTCACCATCTCGACCCTCCTGACCCTGCTGGTGATCCCGGCAGTGTACGTGGCGGCCCGCCGCGCCTCCGCCCGGTTGAAGGCGTTCCTGACCGGAATTCCGGCCGGTCTGGCCCCGGAGGACGCGGCGCGCCCCGTCTCGGCCCCGCCTGACCCGGCCCATTGACCGCTCGGCCGGGAACCCCCACCGGCCGATTTCCTGAAACGGGTGTTGTCCAATTCCGGCCGGCATCCCGAGGCGGACCAGCGGGCCGCGTCATTTGCCCTGGGCTGAGAATCTTCCCACTTTGGACCCCCGGGAGCCAACGCCAACCGGCCGACCGGTGTCTAAGGAGAACTCGGCCCGCCGGGTCCACCCCCTTCAAGTTGGCAGCGTAGGAGTCGGAATGAGCTTCCTCCGGAAACGCTGGTTCGTGGTCACCGCCGTGGCCGCCGTCCTCGTCTCGACCACCGCGTGGCTGATGGCCGGCGAAACCCACGCCGCCGGCGCCGAGGTGGCCGCACCGGTCGAGCGGGGCCCCTTCAAGGTGACGGTCACCACGTCCGGCGAGCTCCGGGCCCGGAAATTCGTCCAGATCACGGGGCCGTCCAACGCGCAGCAGGCCGAAGCCTACCAGATGAAGATCGCGTCGATCGTGCCCGAGGGCACGGTGGTGAAGGAGGGCGACGTGGTCGCCCAGCTCGACCGCTCGACCCTCGCGAACAAGCTGGCCGAGGTGCAGCTCAACCTCTCGAAAGCGGAGGCGGTATACGAGCAGGCGATGCTCGACTCCACGCTCAACCTTTCCAAGGCGCGCGAGGACATCCGCACCATGGAGCTGGGTCTCGAGGAGAAGAAGCTGGCCAAGGAGCAGGCCGTCTACGAGGCGCCGACCATCAAGCGCCAGGCCGAGATCGACTACGAGAAGGCGGAGCGGGCGCTGGCGCAGGGCAAGCTGGACTACAAGACCAAGACCGAGCAGGCCCAGGCCAAGATGCGGGAGGTCGGCGCCGACCGGGACCGGCAGCGGAACAAGCTCCAGATCGTTCAGGACGTGATGGCCGGCTTCACCATCAAGGCGCCCGCGCCGGGGATGGTGATCTACGTCAAGGAGTGGAACGGCAAGAAGAAGACGGCGGGCTCGCAGGTGTCGGCCTGGGATCCAACGGTGGCGACGCTCCCGGACCTGACCCAGATGGAGTCGGTGACCTACGTCAACGAGATCGACGTCCAGAAGATCGCCGTCGGGCAGCCGGCGGTGATCACCCTCGACGCCGATCCCAACAAGAAGCTCACCGGCACCGTCACCAAGGTGGCGAACGTCGGCGAGCAGCGGCCCAACACCGACGCCAAGGTCTTCGAGGTGACGGTCGGCATCCAGCAGGCCGACACCACCCTCCGCCCGGGGATGACGACCGGGAACACGATCGAGACCCACGCCGCCGAGAACGTGCTCCACATCCCGCTCGAGGCGGTGAGCGGCCAGGACGGCATCGCCTTCGTCTACAAGCAGTCGGGCGGCAGCGTGGTCAAGCAGGAAATCGAGACCGGGGCGATGAACGACGACGCGATCATCGTCACCAAGGGGCTCGACGAGAACGACCGGGTCCTGCTCTCACCGCCGCCCGGCAAGGATCAGCTCAAGCTGGTCCGGTTGCCCGGCTCCACCGACAAGCCGACGGCCGGCGGCGACACCTCGGCGCCGGCGGTGCCGCTGACCCCGGGCGCCGACTCGGCCCCGGCGGGCACGCACGCCAAGCCGACCCAACCGGCGGCCTGAGCGGTGCGGCTCGATCGGGAGTCGTTGGCCCACCTCCGGGGCGTGGTCTTCGCGCACGTCGGCTTCAGCTTCCGCACCGCTCTCGAGGCCGTGGAGCACAACAAGCTCCGGGCCTCGCTGACCTCGCTGGGCATTCTCTTCGGGGTGGCGTCGGTGATCGCGATGCTGGCGATCGGCAAGGGTGCCGAGCAGGAGATCCTGGAGCAGATGCGGCTCCTCGGCTCCAACAACGTGATGATCACGCCGCTGGTGGAGCAGAAGGAGGGGCCGGTCAAGGACGACCAGCCCGACAAGCAGGTCAAGCGGTTCTCGCCGGGACTGACCTACGCCGACGCCGAGGCGATCGCCAGGGACATCCCGGTGGTCGAGACCGCCAGTGCCGAGGTGGTGGTGAACACCACGATCACCAGGGAGGGGCGGCGGCGGAGCGGCAAGGTGGTGGGGGTCGACACCAGCTACTTCCGGCTGACCAACCTGGAGCTCGAGTCGGGCGCCTGGTTCAACCCCACCCAGGTCGAGATGGGTCTTCCGGTGGCAATCATCGGCTACGGCGTCCGAACCCGGTTCTTCACCACCGAAAACCCGATCGGCAAGCGGATCAAGGTCGGCCCGGTGTGGCTCACGGTGATCGGCGTACTCCGCGACCGCCGGGTCAGCGGCGGCACCGCCCAGCGCCTCGGGATCCGGGACGCCAGCATGGACGTCTACATCCCGGTCCACACGATGCTGGTCCGGTTCCGGAACCGGGCCCTGCGTTACCCAGCACGACATCGAGCTCGCCGCCCGGCCGAACGGCATCACCGACGGCTCCGAGGACACCGAGACCGAGCAGCAGCGTGAGGAGCGCACCAACCGGAACCAGCTGGACCGGATCATCGTCCGGGTGGCCGACTCGCGACACGTCCCGGCGGTGGCCGAGATCGCGCAGCGGATGCTGGCCCGGCGGCACAATACGGTGGTGGATTTCGAGATCACGGTGCCCGAGCTGCTGCTCAAACAGGAGCAGCGCACCAAGACGATCTTCAACGTGGTGCTGGGAGCGATCGCGTCGATCTCGCTGATCGTCGGTGGGATCGGGATCATGAACATCATGCTGGCGTCGATCCTGGAGCGGATCCGGGAGATCGGCGTCCGCCGGGCCGTCGGCGCGACCCGGCAGGAGATCCTCTTTCAGTTCCTGGCCGAGGCGGTGCTGATCAGCGTGGCCGGCGGGGTGGCGGGCATCCTGGTCGGCGCCGGCCTCAGCCTGGGCATCCAGAAGTTCGCCGGGATCCAGACGATGGTGTCGTCGGTCTCGGTGATGATCGCCTTCGGGGTGTCCTGCACCGTCGGGCTCGCCTTCGGGATCGTGCCCGCCTACCGGGCCGCCCATCAAGACCCCGTGGTCTGTCTCCGCTACGAGTAAACCGCCCATGCCCAGCTCCGACTACCGACGCGCCCTCGTCCTGGCGCTCGGGCTCGCGTCCGCCACCGCCGGCCCGCTCGCCGCCCAGCAGCCGATGACCCTGCAACGGGCCATCGAACGGGCCCTGGAGGAGGGGTATCAGGCCCGGGCCGCCCGGGCCACCCGCGACGCGGCCCGCTACCGCGACAAGGCCTTCTATTCGCAGCTGCTGCCTCAGCTCTCGCTGGGGGGCACGGTGCCGCAGTACAACCGGTCGATCATCCAAGTGCTCCAGCCCGACGGGAGCACCCTCTTTCGGCCGCAGGATCAGACCAACGCCGCGCTCACGGCCACGCTGTCGCAGAAGATTCCGTTCACCGGCGGCGACTTCTTCGTGACCTCCTCGCTGGCCCGGCTCACCGTGAGCGGGGCCGATCCCCGGTGGTCGTCCACGCCGGTGCTGTTCGGCTTCCGCCAGGATCTCCTCAGGCCCAACGCCACCGGATGGGACCGCCGGGAGGAGCCGCTCAAGGCGGAGGTGGCCGATCGTCAGTATCTCGAGACCCGGGAGGACATCTCCCTCCAGACCGCCACCCTCTTCTTCGACGTGTACTCGGCCAAGGTGGCGCTGGACAACGCCGCCACCAACGCCGCGGTGAACGACACGCTCTACACCCTGAACAAGGGCCGGTACGAGGTCGGGAAGATCGGCGAGAACGATCTCCTCCAGAGCGAGCTGGCCCTGCTCCGCTCCCGCACCTCGCTCGACGGCGCCAAGCTCGAGTACGACCGGACCCGAGCGGCGCTCCGTCTGGCCCTCAACCTGCCGGTCGGCGCCCCGCTGGAGGTGGCGGTGACCTCCGAGGTGCCGGACGTCGCCGCGGACACCGCCAAGGCGGTGGCCGAGGCCCTCGGGAACCGCTCCGGCGTCAGCACCGTCGCGCTCCAGGACGTTCAGGCCCGCCGGGCCGTGACCGAAGCCAAGCTGAGCAACTGGGTCGGCGCCACGGTCCAGGCCAGCTACGGCTTCAACGCCACGGCCCCCGAGGCGAACCTGGCCTACCAGAACCTGCTCGAGGCTCGCCGGTTCACGGTGTCGGTGCAGGTCCCGATCGTACAGTGGGGTCTCCGGAAGGAATCGGTCCAGGCCGCGGAGGCCGACCGCGACCGGGTGGTGAGCACCGCGCGATCCACGATGGACCAGCTGGCCCAGGACGCGCATTTCGCCGCCCTGGAGCTCGATCAGGCCCGGCGCAATCTGGCCCTCTCGGCCAAGGCCGACACGGTGGCCGGCAAGCGGTTCGAGGTGGCCTACAACCGCTACGTGATCGGCCGGATCACCATCGACAACCTGTACATCGCCCAGAGCGAGAAGGACCAGGCGCTGAGCTCCTACGTGCAGGCGCTCCGGGGCTACTGGCAGGCGTACTACCGCCTTCGGCGGGCGACCCTCTTCGATTTCGCGACCGGACGGCCGATCCAATAGGGGCGGGGGCCGGCTCGCGGGTGGACATCGCCGGCAAGGCGGTCCTCGACGTCCTGGCCTTGGTTGGGTTCGTCCGGCTGGACGCCCGCCTGCGGTCGCGGGCTCCCGCGCCGGTCGCCGGCGAAGGCCGAACGGGTTAGTAGACGATCGCAATCAGGGCGAGGATGGCGAGCCCGTAGATCACCCGGAAGACGGCCCGGTCCCGCCCGGTCGGCGGGCGAGTGAACGAGAAGATCGAGAACCGTCCCACGATCCCGAAGACGATCACGTTGGTCAGGTTGCTGGTGAAGTGGAGCACGATCGGCACCCAGATCGACCGGGTGACGAGGTAGGTGCCCCCGAGCACCAGCCCGCCGACGGTCCAGCTGACGGTCTGCGGCAGGTCGCCGCGGTTGGTGGCGAAGTGGATGGCGACGAAGATGAGGGTCGAGAGCAGGAGCACCGGTCCCGCCCCGTAGGGCATCAGGGCCAGCATCACGTAGCCCCGATACAGGACTTCCTCCTGAACCACCACGATCAGCAGCACCAGCAGCGTGGCCGGGAGCGAGGCGGCTCCGCCGACCGGCGGCTCGAACAACCGGGGCCCGACCTCCACCCGCCCCCGCCACCGGAGCCACCCCACGAAAGCGCCGCCCAAGGCGACCGTTCCGAGCCCGCCTAACGCCGCCAACCGAAGGTCCCGGCCCGTGAACCCGAGGCCGAGATCGCTGACCGGTCGGCCGTCGAGCCCCACCAGCAGGGCCAGCACGGCCGCGAGCACCAGCAGGTTGGCGATCGCGCCGACCACCACCACCAGGCCCGAGGTACGGGCCGAGAAGTCGGCTAGGTTCCGGCCGGCACGCTTGACCACCAGCGAAGCCGCCACCGCGACGATCAGGTAGAGTCCGACCGCCAAGGCGATGTGGAGCCAGGGAGTCATCGGGCCCGCCGAGATCATTTGCCGTCGAGCTCGACCATCACCGGGGCGTGGTCGGAGGGGAGCTTGCCCTTCCGCTCGTTCCGCTCCACCCAAGCCTTGGTGCAGCGGTCGGCCACCGGCCGGGTGACGTAGACGTGGTCGATCCGGAGGCCGTTGCCCTTCGGAAAGGCGAGCATCCGGTAGTCCCACCACGACCAGGGTCCCGGACCCTCCTCGTGGAGCCGCATGCTGTCGATCAGCCCCCAGTCCGCGATCGCCCGGAGCCCGGCCCGGGCCTCTTGGTGGCAGAGCACCGACTCGCGCCACTCGTCGGGCCGGGCCACGTCGCGATCCTCCGGGGCCACGTTGAAGTCGCCCAACAGGGCCAGAGGCTCGGTCGGGGAGTAATGGGCCGCCAGATGGTCCTTCAGGCGCGCCATCCAGGCGAGCTTGTAGGCCCACTTGTCGCTGCCCACGGTCTGGCCGTTGGGGAAGTAGGCCGAGATGATCCGGATGCCGGAGACCCGAGCGGAAATGAGCCGGGCCTGCTCCTCGTCACCGACGCCGTCGAAGCCGCGAGTCACGTCCTCGGACTCGGTCCGGCTCAGGATGGCGACGCCATTGTACGTCCGCTGGCCGTGAAAGACGGCCTGGTAGCCCGCCTCCCGGAGCTCGGCCACCGGGAAGTCGTCGTCGGGGACCTTCAGCTCCTGGAGGCACACCACGTCGGGCGCGGCCCGGCCGAGCCAGTCGAGCAGACGGGCCAGCCGGGCGCGAATCGAGTTGACGTTCCACGTCGCGAGCTTCACGGAGTGGAGGCTAGCCCCGTGGCGCGGGGTCGGTCAACCGCCGCCGGGAATCTTTTCTGCGTGCCAGTCGCCCGGACGAGGGCCCGCCACGAGGTGCCAGCCGGGATTGAGCTCGAGCGTCCACCCGGGCCCGGTCACCTTTCGCTGGGTTGGCGCCACGGCATCCTTGGGCGCCTGGAGCCGGAGCAGCCGGTAGTCCGACGACACCAGGGCCCCGTCGGTGACCTCGACCGTACCCCATGGCGCCGAGAACGTCCCGGTCGGGTAGAGGGTCCCGAGGGTGTCCATCGCCGCCAGGTTGTTGGGGTTGAACGAGCGGGCCAGGCCGGCCTGGTGGAACTCGACCACGGGGCCCTTCACCATCCGGGCCTCCACCTCGGCCCGGAACCGCGCCCGGGCAGCGGCCCGCTCGTCTTCCGCCTGGGCGAGGCTCGGGCCGTCATAGCGGAGGGCCGCCTCCCGAGCGGCGTCCGGGAGGTCGCTCGGCGGGCTGAAGCCGACCGCGGACCGGAGCTGGGCCGCGAAGCCGGCCGTCGCGATCCGAGTCCGCCAGCCCGGCGCCAACCGATCGAGCAAGAGTCCCATCGCGGGACCGGTCAGGTAGCCGAACGAACGGACGAACGTGGTCCGGTCCTCGCCCTGACGGGTTCGCTTGGCCACTTCGGACACGGAGTCGCCGGTGACGGCCAACGCCAGCGCGAGGCCGGTGTACTCGGCGAGCCCTTCGGCCTGCTCCAGCGCGGCCTCGAGCGAGTCGGCCCCGGGATAGATCCGGTGGCGCATGGCGCGGAAGAGCACGGCGTCGCGGGCCACGATCCGGACCGAGTCGTCCGGGGCGGTCAGGGCCCGGGCCAGGGCCCGGAGCTCGAGCCGGAGCCAGTAGCGTCCGTCCCGCTCGTCGAGCTGGGGGTTCTGGGCGTCGTGTCCCTCGAGCCCAAGCGCCGGTTGAATCCGGTGAAACGACTCGTGGAGCAGGAGCGCGATCCGGTCCAGCCGGCCGGTCGGCACCGGGAGGAGCACGGTCGCCCAGCGCGCCCCCGCCCAGTCGATGGACGTGTTCGCGAGCGCGAGCCCCTTGGGGACGCTCCCGATCCAGACCGAGCCCCGAGCCGCGAACTGGCCGGCCGGCGGGCGCTCGGTGGCGACCGCGAATCGGGTCTGGGGGTCGACCAGCACCACCGGGCCGCAGAGGGTCTTGCCCCACCAGGTGCCGTGGTCCTTGCCGCAGGCGGCCTGGAATTCTTCGATCGCGCCGATCGCGGCGGCGGTATCGGGCCGGGTCTGCGCCCGGGCGACGGTCGTGAGGCTCACGCTCAGGGCGCACACCAGGCTCCAGGGCAGTCGCACGACGGCCTGCCGGGTCATGAGATACCTCCGCGGTCTTCGGACAAGGGACGGGGCGTCGGGGCGCCTAACGAGGCTGGGGCATGAGTGTCTGACGAGGCGGGGGCCGGGGCTCCCAGCGGAACCCGCCGACCCGAACGGCCAACTCGAGCTCTTCGCCCCCGGTCGGGGCCAGAATGGAGGCCCGATGGCCCTCCTGCAACACCAGGTCACGCCGGGGAGCCGCCCCGTCCAGGCCGACGGCGAGCACCCGGCCGCCGAGCATCTCGACCACGAAGCGGCCCCCGGGGTCGATGGCGGTCACCCGGGTGAGCGGCATGCTCAGCCGGGTGAGCGACCCGGACGGCTCTCCCGAGCCGAGCACGCCCCATCCGACCAAGGGGAGGAGGAGCGCCAGCCAGCCGAGGGTCGTCATCATCTCGCCCGGCGAGGGAGGCCGCGGCGGCTCGATGAGGATCCGGATCCGCCGGGTCAGGTCCCCGCCCCGCGCCGCCGCCACCCCGGCGGGGAGCGCGACCCGGCTCTCCTCCAGCTGGATCAGCGCCCGGGCCAGGGTCAGACCGTCGCCGGGCGCGCGGAGCGCGGCCCGGTCGCAGCAGGCCTCCCGCGTCTCCCGAATCCGGCGGGAGAGGGCCCGCGCTCCGGGATTGAACCAGAACAGGCACTCCCCCAACCGCTGGACGAGATTCTGGGCGTAGTCGCAGCGTCGGACGTGGGCGATCTCGTGCCGGAAGAGGGTGGCCAGCTGATCGAGCGAGAGGCCGTGAAGCAGCCGCCGCGGGATCACCAGCACCGGCCGGACCAGGCCGGCCACGAACGGAGACGAGCCGGCGTCGATCTCCCGGACGTCGAGCCGGACCGGCTCGCTTAGCCGGATCGCGAGCAGCCGGCCCCTCCGACTGGGACGGGCCCGGCGCACCAGACGGGCCAGACCCACCAGGCCGATCGCCAACCGGGCCAGCGCCAGCAGGGCGCCGGCGGCCCAGATCGCCGCCAGGGCCGGCAGAAAGCGAACCAGGCGGACCAGCCCCACCGAGCCGGCGGCCGGACGGGTGGCAGCCTCGACCACCACGTCGGCGGCGAACATGGACCGGTGGACCGCCCAGGCCGGGGCGAGCGCCAGCAGCACGAACGCCCCGCCCAGCCCGACCAGCACGGTGTAGCGGCGCCCGGGATCGGCGCCCGCCAGTCGACGGTCGACCCACCGCGCGGCCCCCGCGAGCGCGGCGCCGATCCAGAGCGAGTGAAGCACCGCCCAGGCGGCGAGCGTCGCCGGATACCCGATCGCGAGGCCGGTCATCGGGCCCGGTCCTCCAGCTTCCGGATCATCGCTTTGAGCTCGGCCAGCTCCTCGCGGGAAGCCCGGCCGGCGCCGAGCGCGTGCAGCGCGAGGGCCGCCGCGCGGCCGTCGAACGCCCGGTCGATCAGGTCCTTCACCACTCCGGTCATGGTCTCCGCCTCGGGCGCCGCCGCCTCATAGATGTGCCGGCGGCGGGCCTCGTCGCGCCGGACCAGGCCCTTGGCGTAGAGATTCTGGAGGAGCTTGAGCGCGGTGGTGTAGCCGACCGAGGTGCCTTCGTAGAGGGCCTCGAAGACCTCGCGCACGGTCGACGGCCCGCGCCGCCAGAGCACGCGGAGCACCTGGAGCTCGGCGTCGGTGGGTTCGGGCAGGGACTGGGACACAGGCGGCGCCTCGCTACGATGGACGTCGTAGACTATGTACGACGCCCGTCGTAGTGTCAAGACCGGGCCGGTTCGCCGGGCCCCGCCGGCCGGTCTATCCGGGCATCAACGGCATCCGCCGGAGCCGGGTGCCGTCCAGGGCAAAGACCGCGTTGGCCACCGCCGGCGCGATCGCGGGGAGCCCCGGCTCACCGACCGCGCCGGGCTCCTCGTGGCTCTCCACCAGGTGGACCTCGACCCGGGGAGCCTGATTGATCCGGAGCAGTCGGTAGTCGCCGAAGTTGCTCTGTTGCACCCGGCCGGCGGCGATGGTGATCTCCTCGCCCAGGGCGGCGGCGAGCCCGGCCAGAGCGGCGCCCGAGAGTTGAGCCTCGACGATACCCGGATGGATGACCTGGCCGCAGTCGGCGGCGCAGACCACCCGGTGAACCCGGACCTTCCCGCGCTCGCGCGACACCTCGGCCACCTGGGCCACGACGCTCCCCTTGTCCTCGACCATGGCAATGCCGCGGGCTCGGCCGCCGGGGGCGGCGTTCCCCAGCCCGCCTTCTCGGCGACCAGGTCGAGCACCCGCCGGGGACGGGGCTGGTCGCCGAGCAGCTCCCGGCGGAGCTCGACCGGGTCACGCCCGGCGGCGTGGGCCAGCTCGTCGACGAAGCTCTCCATGAAGAAGCGTGTTCTGCGAGGGGCCGACCGAGCGCCAGTAGCCGGTCGGCACGGGCATGATCCGGGGTGGTGTACTCGACCAGGAAGTTCGGGAACCGGTACAGCGGGTTGGCGATCCCGTCGACCGCGTTCCGGTCCACCCGCCGCGGCGCGGTCCGCCGATCGGCGTGGCCACCGCGCGGGCACGCAGGGCGGCGACCTTGCCCGCCGCGTCCAGCGCGCCCTCGAAGCGACAGCTGGCCGCGGGCCGGTACTGGTCGTGGCGCATGTCCTCCTCGCGGGTCCAGGTCACCTGACCGGGGCGCCCACCTTCTTGGAAGTCTGCACCGCGTCCTCGACGAACTCGGTGCGGCTGCGCCGGCCCCAGCCGCAGCCGAGGTGCGTGACGTGCACGGTGACCTTCTCGGTCGGAAGACCGGTGAGCCGGCCGCCATCCCCTGGGTGCCCTGCGGGTTCTGGGTCGGGGCCCAGACCTCGCACGCGGTCCGCGCGGACGTCGGCGGTGCAGTTCATCGGCTCCATCGTGGCGTGCGCGAGGTACGGGGCGTCGTAGTCGCCACGACGCGCTTCGACCGCGCCGGCGAGCGCGGCGTCCGCGTCTCCGTCGTCCCGCGCCACCGCGCCGGGCCGCTCCATTCGCCGGGCGAACTCGGCCGCCAGGTCGGCGCTGCCCGAGTCGAAGCCGCCGTCGTCCCAGGCAGGTCGAGCGCCTTGGCGCCCTGGAACGCCGCCCAGGTGTGCTCGGCGACCACCGCGACGCCGGTCGCGATCTCGAAGGCGTCCTTCACGCCCGGCACCGCCTTGGCCCGGGCCGCGTCGAAGCCGGACCAGGGTGCCGCCGAAGACCGGCGGTGGACGACGGTCGCGTAGACCATGCCGGGCCGGGTGACGTCGATGCCCGAAGCCGGCCTGGCCGGTGACCTTGGCCTTGCATGTCCACTTGGGGGACGCGGGTCCCGATGAGGCGAAACGCGGACGGGTCCTTGAGCCGGGGGGCCTTGGGCACGGCCAGCTTCGCGGCGGCGTCGGCCAGCTCGCCGTAGCCGGCCTTACGGCCGGAGGCCTGGTGGGTGACGACACCCGCCTCGGTGGCGCAGTCCCCGGCGGGCACGCTCCAGCGCGCGGCGGCCGCGGCCACCAGCATCTCCCGGGCGGTGGCTCCAGCCCGACGGAGGGCGGTGCAGGGTCCGCCCCGCACGCTGCTGCTCCCGACGGTCATCTGACGCCCGTACTTCGACGGATCGGCATCGGCCTGGACGATGGCGACTCGGCCCCAGTCGGCGTCGAGCTCGTCGGCGACCATCATCGGCAGCGCGGTCCGGACCCCCTGCCCCATGTCGGCCCGAGCCATCCAGATGGTGACGGCGCCGTCGGGGGCCACCTGCAGGAAGGCGTTAGGCTGGAAGGCGCCGTCGGCGAGGTCGCCGCCGCGCCGGCTCTTCGCGGGCAACCTGGTGGCGAGGATCAGGCCCCCGGCCGCAGCGGTGCCGAGAACCAGGAACTCGCGCCGGGCGATCTTGCGGACATCAGTCATGGGTCGCCCTCCTCCGCGGCGCGGTGGATGGCTCGACGGATGCGGTCGTAGGTGCCGCACCGGCAGATGGTTCCCGGCCATGGCGGATCGATGTCGTCGTCGGTCGGCTTCGGGTGGCTGCCGAGCAGCGCCGCGGCGCTCATCACCTCCCCGACTGGCAGTACCCGCACTGCGGCACCTCCTCGGCGATCCAGGCCGCTGCATCGGATGGGTGCCGTCCGGCGAAAGGCCCTCGATGGTGGTCACCTGGCGGCCCTCGACGCTGGCCGCCGGGGTGATGCAGGAGCGGATCGGCTTGCCGTCGAGATGCACGGTACAGGCGCCGCACTGGGCGATGCCGCAGCCGTACTTGGTTCCGGTGAGACCGATCAGGTCACGGATCACCCAGAGCAGCGGCATCTCGGGCGTGACATCGACGACGTGATTTCGGCCATTGACGGTGAGAGTGACGCGAGCCATGGCGGGCCTCCGACCGAGCGGGGGGATACTCAAGTATGGAAGATTCACTCCGGGGGGCAAGGACGGGGTCGCGGGGGCGGCCGCTCCGACTTACCCGTGGCGCGCCACCACCTTCTCGATCGCGTGGCGATGACGGATGCCTCCGGGGTGCTGGTCCTCCAGGACGTAGGCTCGGAGCAGCTCGATCTCCCAGCCCCGGTAGAGCTCGGCGAGCTCACCGTCCCGAAACGGCCGGTGGATGAACGGCGCGAGGTCCGGCGGCTGGGGCAGGCGGTCAGTGAAGACCACCACGACGTTCCAGCCGCGCGGGCGGGTCACCTCCTGCATCGCCGCGACAACGCCGAGGCAGACGGCGGCCGGCAAGAGGTGGAGCACACCATGCGCGATGACGAGATCGTACGCGCCCGAGGCTACCGAGCTCTCGAGATTGCCGACCGTGGCCTCGATCGGAAGGTGCTCGTCGGCGGCCTGCCGACGAAGACGCTCGATCCCCGAGGGCGAGGTGTCGACTGCCTCGACGGTGAACCCGGCACGGGCCAGGGGGAGCGCGTTCCGTCCGTCCCCACACCCCAGATCAAGGACGCGAGCCCCCGCGGGCAACCGGTCGACCAACGCCAGAATTTCGTCCGAGGGCGGTCCAAAGGCGCTGGCCCCCGGATCGGCATACGCCGCCTCCCAGAATGGCTCCGGCGAGGTCGCTCGCGATCCGGCCCGCCGATTGGACTTCACGGACCCGATCCCCCTCCAGAGCCGGCTCCGCCACCGTACAGGAGGCGAAGCAGCCAGAGGCCGACGCCAAGGCAAAGCGGCGCCGTGATCAGCCCTGGGAAGTAGCCGCCGCGCTGGAGGCCGAGCAGGAGGTGGGCGATGCCGTTGCCCAGCCCGCCGACGACGGCGAGGAAGAGAACCGGCAAGATGGGAAGCGCCCTGTCCGGCCGGAGCGTCAGGAACGCCAGCACGAAGACGACGGCCCAGGCACCGTTGAACCCCACGAACTGAGGGGCCGACCAGGGCGGCCGACCCACCAGCGCGGGCAGCTCCGTGCGGAACCCGGCCAGAAACTCCTCGACGAAGTGGGCAACGAAGACCAGGATCCCGACGCCGAGCGCCAAGCGGAGTCCGCGCCCGGCTCGCCACGCGGTCCCAACCCAGAGCGCGTAGCTCACCACCAGACCCACGCTGAGCGCGATCGCCGGGAGGCCGAGCCAAACGACCTGCACTGCGATGGCGCCGACCACGAGTGCGCCGCCGAGCCGGCGCTCGGTGCCGGTCAGGGGAGCGGTCGCCTGCGTCGCCGACTTCACGACCCATCACCGAGCGTGCGGGTCGCCACCACGGTACTTCTCGAACCAGCCCAGCGTGTACGCCACCTTGGCGACGAGGTTGCTGGGCTTCCTGGTAATCGCGTGCGAGGCGTCGGGGATCCGCACCATCGCCGTGGGGACCCTCCGGATCTTGAGGGCCTCGAAGAACTGCTCCGCTTCCTCGCTGGGCGTGAGGTAGTCCACCTCGCCGGTCATCAGCATAGTGGGTGTGGTCACGTTGCCCACGTAGCTGATCGGCGAGCGCTCCATGTAGTGCGACAGGTTGTCCCAGGGCTCGCCCCCGGTCCAGTCCCGGTAGCGGTAGTAGAAGCCGGGCCCGTCGGCGGTGAGCACGAAGCTGTACCAGTTGATGACCGGCTTGGCGACGACGGCCGCCTTGAACCGGTTGGTGTGGCCCACGGTCCAGGCGGTGAGCAGCCCGCCGTAGCTGCCCCCGGTCACGAAGAGCTGATTCGGGTCGACATACCCCTTGCCCACGACCGCATCGACTCCGGCCATGAGGTCGTCGTAGTCCTGGTCGGGGTAGTCGTGGTGGAGAAGGTTGCCGAATTCCTCACCGTACCCGGTCGACCCCCGCGGGTTGGCGTACAGGACCACGTACCCCGCCGCGGCATAGAGCTGGACTTCCGAGCTGAATCGGACACCGTAGTTGAGGAAGGGACCGCCGTGAATCTCGAGAATCATCGGGTATTTCTTCGCGGGATCGAAGTCGGGTGGCTTGACGATCCAGCCCTGGATCCGGCGCTGGTCGAATGACGAGCGCCACCAGAGCTCCTCGACCGAGCCCAGCTTCTTGCCCGCAAAGAGATCATCGTTGAGCCGGGTGATCCGCCTGACCGGCTCGTCCCGCGCCCCGACTGCCAGGTCGGCGGGATGGTCGGGCGTGGTCTGCGTAAACACGAACCGGCCCGTCGGCGCAACGGCGTAGACGCCGCTCGAATAGGGCACGCTCAGCTCGAGGCCTCCCAGCCCGCTCGCGAGCTCGGTCACGTCACCGGCCAGGGTGATGAAGCCGACCTTGGCATCCCCGCGGTCATCGTACTGGAAGAAGAGCCCCGTCCCGTCCCGGCTCCACTGGAGCCCGCCGACGTCCCGATCGAACGAACGCGACACCAATCGGGACCGGCTGCCGTCGCGGTTCATCAGGTAGAGGCGGGTCACCTGATAGCCCTGGCGCCGGTCGTCGAATCCGGTATAGGCGATGAGCCGTCCGTCGGGGGAGACGGCGGGCTCGCCGTCGGGTCCGTGCCGGCTGGTGAGCGGCTTCACGACGGCTGTCGCCACCGAGACCTCGTAGATCTCGGTGTTCCTGGGATCGTAGTCGGGCTCCGGGTGACGGTTGGCGGAGAAGAGGAGGACCGATCCGTCGGGGGCCCATTGCGGTACCCCATCGTCGAAGGGTCCGTCGGTGAGCTGGCGGGGCGTGCCGCCGTCGGCGGACACGACGAAGACGTGGCGGTACCCGCTCCGGAGGTAGCCGGCGCCATCCTCCCGGTAGTCGATCCGGTCGATGAACTTGATCGGCGGGCCCCAGTCGGCGCCCTCCGGCATCGCCGGCAGCTGGACGAACGGCTCGGGGCCGGCGGGCACGAACATCGTGAAGGCGATCCACTGGCCGTCCGGCGACCAAGCGGGCCCGGCCGGGGGTTCGGCCAAGTGGGTGAGCACCGCCTCCTGACCCGAGTCCATCCAGCGCACCCAGAGCTGGGCCTTCCCGTCGACCGTGGCAACGAAGAGCAGCCGGTCCCCGGTCGGGGAGAAGACCGCCGTGCCCCCGTCTCGCCCGGGACCGCGCAGCGGGCGCAGGTTCGACCCGTCGGCCCCGATGGTCCAGAGCGTCGTCCGGACCCGGTCCGTCATGATGTCGAAGCCGCGGCGGGTGAAGACGATGCGGGTGCCGTCGGGGGCGATCGCCGGCTGGGCGGCGACCTCGAGCTCGAAGACGTCGCGGAGGGTCAGACGGTCGTCCGCCGCGGCGGCGTGCTGCCCGGCCAGCGGAGGAGCCAGCAGCGAGGCGGCCAGCACCATTGGGAGCGCCCGAACCATCAGTGCCCTTGCGAAGCACCGCCCCGGTACTTCTCGAACCAGCCCAGGATATAGGCCACCTTGGCGACCAGATTGCTGGGCTTCTCCGCGATCTCGTGCGACGCGTCCGGAATCCGGACCATCGCCGCCGGCACCTTCCGGATCTTGAGCGCCTCGTAGAACTGCTCCGCCTCCTCGCTCGGGGTCCGGTAATCCACCTCACCGGTCATCAGCATGGTGGGCGTGGTGACGTTGCCGACGTAGCTGATCGGTGAGCGGTCCATGTACTCCTTGAGATGCTCCCACGGGTAGCCCGGCATCCAGTACTTGTAGAAGAAGCCCGGGCCGTCGGCGGTGAGCACGAAGCTGTACCAGTTGATCACCGGCTTGGCGACCACCGCCGCCTTGAACCGGTTGGTGTGGCCGACGATCCAGGCGGTGAGCACCCCGCCGCCGCTCCCGCCGGTGACGAAGAGCTGGTTGGGATCGACGTAGCCCTTCCCAATCACCGCGTCGACGCCCGACATCAGGTCGTCGAAGTCGTGGTCGGGGTAGTCGAGGTGAATCAGGTTGCCGAACTCCTCGCCGTAGCTGGTCGAGCCCCGCGGGTTAGAGTAGAGCACGACGTAGCCGGCGGCGGCGTAGAGTTGGATCTCGGCCGTGAACCGGTTGCCGTAGTCGGCGTAGGGACCGCCGTGGATCTCGAGCACCATGGGGTACTTCTTGGCGGGGTCGAAATCGGGCGGCTTGACGATCCAGCCCTGGATCCGGCGTTGGTCGAACGACGACTTCCACCAGACCTCCTCGACCGCGCCGAGCGTCTTCCCGGCGAAGAGATCGTCGTTGAGCCGGGTGATCCGCTTGACCGGCTCGCCCCGGGCGCCGACCGCCAGATCGGCAGGATGGTCCGGCGCGGTCTGGGTGAAGACGAACCGGCCGGTCGGGGCCACGGCGTACTGGCCGCCCGAATAGGGACGGCCAAGGTCGAGGCCGCCGACCCCGCTCGCGAGATCGGTGACGTCACCATTCAGGGAGATATACGCGATCTTGGTGTCGCCCTGGTCGTCGTACTGGAAGTAGAGCCCTTTCCCGTCCCGGCTCCAGTTCAAGTCGCCCACGTCGCGGTCGAACTTGCCCGACACCAGCCGGGAGCCGGTCCCGTCCCGGTTCATGAGGTAGAGCCGGGTGACCTGATAGCCCTGGTACTGGTCGTCGAAGCCGGTGTAGGCGATCAGCGACCCGTCGGGCGAGATGGTCGGCTCCCCGTCGGGGCCGTGCCGGCTGGTGAGCGCCTCGAGCGCACCGGTCCCGACCGAGACCTGGTAGATCTCGCTGTCGTTCGGGTCGTACTCGCCGTCGGGATGCCGGTTGGCCGAGAAGAGGAGCGAGGCGCCGTCGGGCGTCCACTGCGGGGCGCCGTCGTTGAAGGAGCCGTCGGTCAGCTGTCGCGGCGTGCCTCCTTCGGCCGGCAACACGAAGAGGTGGCGGTAGCCGCTCCGGAGATACCCGGCGCCGTTGCTCCGGTAGTTCAGCTGGTCGATGAACTTGATCGGCGGGCCCCAGTCGGCGCCCTCCGGCATGGCCGGCATCTGAATGAACGGCTTGGGACTCTCCGGCACGAACATCGTGAAGGCGATCCACTTCCCGTCGGGCGACCAGGCGAGGCCACCCGGCCCCTCGGTCAGATGGGTCAGCACCGCTTCCTGTCCCGTATCCATCCATCGGACGAAGATCTGCCCCTTCCCGTCGACCGCGGAGACGAAGAGGAGCCGGCTCCCGTCGGGGGAGAACACGGGACCGCCCGCGGTCCGGCCCGGATCGAGCAGCGGCCGGAGGTTCGATCCGTCGGCACCGATGGTCCAGAGTGTGGTCCGGGCGTCGTCCTTCATGATGTCGAAGCCGAACCGGGCGAAGACGATCCGCGACCCGTCGGGCGAGATGGCCGGCTGAGCGGCGGCTTCGAGCTCGAACACGTCCCGGAGGCCGAGGCGGTCGGGCGCCGGCGTACCGCTCTGGGCCGCCAGGGGAAGGGCACCAAAGGAAATCGCGAGCGCGAACGGGACCACACGAATCAGGACACCCATGGAAGACGGCTCCAACGCTGGGAGAGGTGGGATCGAGACTTCGAAGATGGAGGGCCGACCGGGCGGTCGCCAGAGGGCTCACGTCCGGCCGGCCCGTTTGAGTCGCTCGTAGAGCTCCACCACCGACCGGGCGGCGCCCTCGGGGGGAACGTCGAGGACCAGCACCCCGCGATGGCGGAGCTCGCTCAGCGCCTCGGCCCGGGTGTCGAGCAACGCGTCGGCGGCGGCCCGGCGGAAGGCGGTGTCCTGATCGGGCGGACGGGTGAGGGCCAGACGCTCCAGCGCGGCGTCGCGGATGGCGACGGCCAGGGGCAGATGGCGGGGCCGCAGCGAGGCCGTGTTGGCGATGAGCGCCTCGCTGGCGGTCCGATCGATCACGTCGGTGAAGACCACGGTGAAGGCCCGTTTCCGGCTTCGGGCCGCGAGATAGCCGAAGGCGCCGGGGTAGTCGGACTCCACCAGCCGGCCGTCGGCGCCAGCGAGCGCCTCGAGAATCGCCCGGAGGGCCCGCTGTCCCCGAGCCGGGGCGAGATACCTCTCGACCGTATCGCTGAAGATCATCAAGCCAACGTCGTCGTCGTGATCGATGGCGGCCACGGCGAGGTGGAGCACGGCGTCGACCGCGTCGTCGAGCCGGGAGCGCTCGGCCGTCTCGGCGGTGAGCATCCGGCCGGCGTCGACGACCAGCATCACGTGCTGGCGCCGCTCGTCCTCGTACTGGCGGGCCATCACCTTGCCGCGCCGAGCGGTGGCTTTCCAGTCGATGGTGCGGGTGTCGTCGCCGGGGACCCACTCGCGGAGGCTCTCGAACAGCCGGCCCTCACCGAGCCGGCGAACCGCGCGAAGCCCGGCCTGCCGGCGGCGCTCGGTCGGGGTGAGGAGCGCCTTGACCGGGACGCCGCGAAGGGGCGGGTACACCGTCACCGGCCAGCGGCCGGCCAGCCGCACCTGCCGCCAGGCCAGCCCCCAGGGGCCGAGCAGCCGGAGGTGGAGGGGCCCCGCCTGGCCTTTGCCGCGCCGGAGCGGCTCCAGGGTGAGCGGCTCGGCGGTCGGACCGCCGGGGGCGAGGGTCACCCGCCGTTCACCCCCGGACCAACGGGCGAAAGACGGCAGGGTTTCCCGGACGAGCATCGTAACCCGGTACTCCAGGGGATTGGGCCACCGGTAGACGACCGGCAACGGCCGGCCCACCGACCAGGCGGGTGGAGCGTCCCGGATCGGCGTCAGCTCGGCCGGCGCCGGCCGGCTCACCCGCCAGGCGTCGACCACCAGGGCCGCGATCCAGAGCGCGTCGACGGCCAGCAACGCCGCCCCGCCACCGGCCCAGGTCAGGGCCAGCAGGGCCACCAGCGCCAGGCAGGCGGCGACGACCAGCCACCGCCGGGAGGGAAGGATCACGCCCCGGGGACCGGCACCCGCTCGATCAGGCTGGCGAGCGCCTGGTCCGGGGTCACGCCTTCGAGCTCGAGCTCCGGGGCCAGCGCCACTCGATGGCGCAACACCGGCGGCGCCATGAGCTTGACGTCGTCGGGCACCACGAACGGCCGGCCGGCCAGGAGGGCCGCCGCCTGGGCCAGCCGGAGGAGCGCCACCGAGGCCCGGGGCGACGCGCCCAGGGTGAGCGACGGTGTGTCCCGCGTGGTCCGGACCAGGGCCGTGACGTACTCCACCAAGCTGGGCTCGACCGCCACCCCGCGGGTCGCCGTCCGGAGCGCCGCGAGACCGGACCGATCCAGCACGGGGGCCACCCCGAAGGTCTCGGGATCGGCGGCGTCGAACCCGCCGAGCACCCGGTCCAGGATGCCCCGCTCGCTGGCCGGATCGGGGTAGCCCATCAGCGTCTTGACCACGAACCGGTCGAGCTCCGCTTCCGGGAGCGGGTAGGTGCCCTCGAACTCGATCGGGTTCTGGGTGGCGACCACGGTGAAGCTCTCGCTCAGCGGATGCGAAGTGCCGTCGACGGTGACCGTCCGCTCCTGCATCGCCTCCAGCAGGGCCGCCTGGGTCTTGGCGGGGGCCCGGTTGATCTCGTCGCCGAGGACCAAGTCGGTGAAGATCGGGCCGGGCCGGAATACGAACTCCCCGCCCGATCCGAGCAGGTTGACGCCGGTGATGTCGGAGGGCATCAAGTCGGGGGTGAACTGGATTCGTCGAAACTCGAGCCGGAGCGCCCGCGCCAGGGCCCGGACCAGGAGCGTCTTGGCGGTTCCGGGCGGGCCCTCGAGCAACACGTGGCCCCGGACCAGGAGCGCCAGCAGCAGCTCGCGGAGCGCCGCCTCCTGGCCCAGCACCACGCCGTTGAGCTGAGCCAGCACGGTGTTCGCCACCTCGGCATGGCGGGCGGCGGTCTCAGGGGTCAGGGGTGCAATTCCTCCCACAGATCCTCCACGGCATTGGCGGCGAGGGACACGGCGCCGGCCGGCTGGCCGGGCCGCGAGAGATCGATCAAGGTCTTCGCGGCGGTGCGGGCCCGCGGCGTGGGAACCCGTTGCTCGAGGCCGGCGAGCCAGGGGCCGGGATCGCGCGGAATCGGACGCCCGGGCAGGAGCCGGCGGTGCAGGCCGCGCACGGTGGCGCGGACCGCCACGTCGTGCCCCCGGACGGCCGACAGGGCGGTGGCGAGGGCGCGGACGTGCTCCAGGGGCGAGCGCCGCCGGCGCTCGAGCGCGGCTCGGGCCGGCCCGAATCGCACGGCGCCGGCCAGGAGCGCCAGCAGTCCGGCGGCCGCCACCTGCCACCCGGCCCAACCCCAGGGGGAGCGGCCGCTCCAGGCGAGCACCGCGCCCGCCAGCGAGCCCGACTGACCGAACCCGTGGACCGCCTCGTCGAAGGTGACCACGCGGTAGTCGGCCAGGAGCCGCAGCATCTCCGCCCCGGTCGAGGTCCGGCGCATGACCCGGTTCCGGACCAGCCCGGCCGACGCCATCAGCACGACCGCGCCATGGCCGTCGGCGCGGCGAAGGCGGAGGACGACCGGCCCGCCCGACTCGTTGACCAGGATGGTGTCGGTCGCGGCGGTCGCGACGGGATCACAGGGCCGCCGGTCGGTCGGGACCCTCGCGAGGCTGGTGTCGGGGACGAGCTCGTGGGCGACCCGCGCGGCGGTGGAGTCGGGCGCGGCCCCGGGCGGGCCCACCAGCAGCGCTCGCACCGAGGGCGTCCGGGTGCCCCACCCCAGGCACCGCATCAGCGGCGCGCTGCTCGACCCGATCAACACCAGGTCGCCGCCGGTCCGGGCCTGCCACTCGAACGGCAGGGGCAGCTCGGAGGACTCGACCGATCCACCGGGCTCGATCACGACGAACGCCTGACCCGGCGTCGAGTCGGCGGACCGAGGGAGCTCCCGAAGCCGGCGACGGAAGCGTCGCACCTCGACGCCCAGTCGTTCGAGCCCGTCGGCGAGGCCCCGGGCGCCGTTCGGGCCGGTGAGATAGGTCGAGGCCCGGAAGTCGCCCAGATCGGGGGGACGGCTGGCCCGGCCGAGCGCGGCCGCGACGCCGAGCAGCAGGGCGAACGCGCCGAAGCCGAGAGCGAGCTCAGTGCGCCGGCGCATAGCGGTCCGGCCCGGTGAGCTCCCGCCACGCCTCGGCGATCGCGGGGGTCACGGGATCACGCCCGAACTGGTGCCGGTAGAGGGTCCAGACCAGGTCGCGGAGGCGGGCTCGGCCGGCCTCGTCCAGGGCGGCTTCGCCGACGTATTCCTGCGGCGTTTTGGCTGGGTGATAGCGGACCAGCCGCCGGGCGTCGAGCTCCAGCAGCAGGGCGTGGAAGTCGGCCTGCATGGCCTCGAGCCAGCGCCCCTCCTCGCGAAGCCGGGCCGCCTCGCGCCGAAACCAGCCGGGCCCCCGGGCGGCGGCGTCCGCCGGAGCCGGCGCCGCCCGCTCGAGCGGGGCCCGGAACTGCCCAATCAGGACCCAGGCGGCCCGGACAGCGACCACCACCAGCAGGCCGGCGAGCGTCCAGGCCACGACGTCGAAGACCAGCGGACTCCGGGTCCAGAGCGCAATCAGCCAGTCGATGAACGCCTGCCAGATCCGGCCGAACACCGCGAACGGATCCGGCCGCTCCTCCCAGCGATAGGCCGGGCCGGCAAAGACCGAGTCGAGCGCCGCGCGGAACCGATCGTCGATCATCCTCTCACGTGCTTGGTGAGCATCTCGAGGTCGAAGCCTTCCTTCCGGACCCGGAGATCATAGTAGAGGATGGTGAAGAGCACGTAGAGGAAGGGCGTCACCACCAGCGAGACCAGCGCGGCGACGACTTCGAGGAGGGTGCCGATCCCGGGGATGAAGGTCAGGGCGGCGAAGGCCATCCCCGGAATCAGGAGCAGCACGAACCCGACCACCAGGGCCCCGAAGATCTTCCAGCGGAAGCCGTCGGTGAGCGCCCAGGAGCGCTTCATCGCGGCGACCGCGTCGAGCCGCTCGAGCACCAGCGCGGTGGTGGCCACGGCGAGGCCGCAGCCGATGATGATGCCGGGGACGAGGAAGAAGATCATCCCCAGGCCGATGGCGATGCTCGACAGCACCGACAACACGGTGAGCGGACCGATCATCGGCAGGACGCGGGCGAAGGCGGCGCCCACGCTCAGCTCCTCGCCGAGATAGCTGTCGGAGACGATGTGGGTGGTGGCGCCGACGCCGATCACGCTCAGGAAGAGCGACAGAAAGGCGGCGAACAGCCAGAGCACCGGGTGGACCAACACCCCGCCCGACTGGTTGAGGTAGAGGCGGATCAGGACCGAGGGGCCGCTGGTCACCAGGGTGACCCCCATCAGCGTGGCGAAGAGCTGGCGATACTGCACGAACGACACGTCGAGCAGCTCACCCAGCGACAAGGGACGAAGGGTTTCCGCGGGCATCGGCACGCTCCGGGGAGAGGACGCGTTAGGGGGACGCCACTACAATGCGGGTCCGATAGGCGCTTGGGAAGACCGGCGCGACCGCGTACATTGGCCCCATGCCCCCGCCTTCCCGGGACTGGCGTCAACGGCTCGACGTCGAGACCCCCGAACACGTCGCCCTGGCCTACGAGCTGGCCGGGATCGGCTCTCGGGGACTGGCGGCCCTGATCGACACCGCGATCCTGGGCGTGGTCGCCCTGGCCGTGGTGCTGGCGGTCGGGCTCCTGCCGGTGCACGGCTGGCTCACCCGGGTCGCCGCCGTGGTCGCCCAGTTCGCGCTGGTCTGGGGTTACTTCACGCTCTTCGAAGCCTACCGCGACGGTCAGACTCCCGGCAAGCGGATGGTCGGCGTGCGGGTGGTCTACGACACGGGCCACCCGGTCGACCTGGCCGGCGCCGCGATCCGGAATCTGCTCCGGATCGTCGACTTCCTCCCACCGCCCTACTTCACCGGCATCGTGCTGGTGGCGTTCCACCCCCGGGCCAAACGGGTCGGCGATCTGGTGGCGGGCACCATCGTGGTCCGGGACCGGCCCGAGGAGGCGGCCCCGGTCTCCACCCCGGGCCCGCTCGAGGACGCCACCGGTCTTCCCGAGCTGGCCGACGAGGAGTGGGCCCTGCTGACCCGTTTTCACCAGCGGGGCCTCGAGGTCGAGCCCGAGATCCGGACCCGGCTGGCGCAGGGCGTGGCCGAACGGCTGGCCGGCCATCTGCCGCCCGGCGGTGACGCCGAGGCGCTCGAGCGGCTTTACCACCAGGAGGCGGCGCGGCGTCGGGGACGACTGGCCGGGACCGCCCAGCGGGGAGCGGACCGCTTCGTCGCCCGGAAAAGCGAGCGCTGGGAGGAATACGCCACCCTGGCCGATCGGGTGGCTCGCACCGGCTTGGATGGCCTCGGCCCCGACGAGCTGCTGGACTTCGCCGCCCGCTATCGCGAGCTCGCGGCCGACCTGGCCCGGGCTCGGACCTACGGCGTCGACGGGCCGACGGTCGCCCGGCTGGAGCGGCTGGTGGCGGCCGGCCACAACGCCCTCTATCGCCGGGAGCGGACGACCTGGGCCGCGGCCTGGCGCTTCGTTGGCCGAGAGAGTCCCGCCGCGGTGGTGGGCGCCTGGCGGGCGGTGCTGCTGGCGGCGACGGTGTTCGCCCTCCCCGCCCTGGCCGGCTACCTCACCCTCCGCGAGGACCCGCCGCTGGCCTACGAGGTCCTCCCCGACGTGCTGCTGGCCCGAGCCCAGGCCGGCGCCGAGGAGGCCGATCAGGGGCACGGATACTTCGACGCGCCCGAGGGCACCCGGCCGCTGGTGGCCACCAGCATCATCACCAACAACATCGGCGTCGCCTTTCGCTGTTTCGCGGGTGGTGCCATAGTCGGGGTGGGGGCGCTGGTGCTCCTGGCTTTCAACGGTCTCCAGATCGGCGCCGCCTCCGGCCACTTCGCGAACCAGGGCCTCCTGGGCTATCTCTGGACCTTCGTGCTCGGCCACGGCGCCCTCGAGCTCTTTGCCATCTGGGTGAGCGGAGCAGCCGGGTTCCTGCTCGGTCGGGCCATCATCGCCCCGGGCGAGTACTCCCGGGGCGACGCCCTGGTCCTGGCCGGCCGGGTCGGGATCCGGATGGTCACCGCCGCCATGGTCATGCTCCTGGTCGCCGGCCTGATCGAGGGGTTCGTCTCGGCGGGCGCGGTTCCGGTGCCGGTGCGCGCCGCGGCGAGCGTCGGCAGCCTGATCTTCCTCGCCGTCTACCTGGCGGCGGGAGGCCGATCCCACGCTTCGGCCCCGACCTCACCGGCCGGTGCCAACTGAAAGGTGTTCCCCATGCGCTTCCCGCGACGGTCACCCGGCCAGGCGTTGCCATCCCGCCTGGTGGCCCTCGGACTGGCGGCCGCGATCGTCTCGCCCGCCGGCGCCCAGGCCGTCCACCGCTTGCCGGCCTCGCCCTCGACCGTCGCCTGGGGCTACTACAGCGCGGCGGCCAAGCCCGTCCTCCGGATCGCGTCGGGCGACATCGTCGAGGTGGAGACCATGCTCACCAACCGGCCCAAGGGGCTGGAGGCGGCAGGCGTGCCGCCGGACCAGGTCGAGCCCGAGCTGCGCGCCATCGTCGACTCGGTCACCGACCGGGGCCCGGGCGGCCACATCCTCACCGGACCGATCTACGTCGAGGGGGCCGAGCCCGGCGACGTGCTCGAGGTCCGAGTGCTGTCGGTGGGCTTCAAGATCGGCTACGGCTACAACGGATGCCGGGGCTTCCTCCCCGAGGCCTGCGGCGACCCCCGCACCAGGATCATCGCGCTCGACACCGTCCGGCGAGTCGCCGAGCTCGGGAGCGGGATCGTGGTCCCCCTCCATCCCTTCTTCGGCAGCATGGGGGTGGCGCCGCCGCCGTCGGCCGGCCGGGTCAGCAGTAACCCGCCCGGCCGCCACGCCGGCAATCTCGACAACCGCGAGCTGGTGGCGGGCACCACGCTCTTCATCCCGGTGCAGGCTCCCGGCGCCCTGTTCGAGGTGGGCGACGGCCACGCCGCGCAGGGTGACGGCGAGGTCGACCAGACCGCGATCGAGACCTCGCTCCGGGGCCGGCTCCAGCTGGTGGTCCGGAAGGACATGCACCTGACCTGGCCCCGGATCGAAACGCCCACCCAGATCATCACCATGGGCACCGATCCCGACCTGACCGAGGCCACCCGGATCGCGCTCCGGGAAATGATCGGGTACCTCCGGGAGGCCAAAGGGCTCTCGGAGGTCGAGGCCTACCGGCTGGCCAGCATCGCCGGGAACCTCCGAATCACCGAGCTGGTCGACGAGAACCTGGGGGTCCACATGATGATCGCGAAGTCGGTGCTCGGCCTGCACTAGAGGGGAGCCCCGTCGCCCGGAGGGGGCGATGGGCGTATCTTCAAGGCTCATGACCCATCCCAACGCCGAATCCGGGGCCAACGACCACGCCCTGCGGCCGCTGCTTCTCCTGCTGGGCTACTACGCCCTGCTGGTGGTTGCGAACGTCGCCCTCTCGCACGCGAGCCCCTGGCTCGCCGATCGGCTGAGCGGCATTCCGCGCGACATGGCCGCCGACCTGAGTCTGAGCCAACGGGTCGAACCGGTCACCGAGGGTGCGGCTGGGGCGCTCGCCTCCGCCTTCCTCACCATGAGCGGCGCCCTGTTGCTCATCCTGCCGGTGGTTTGGGTCTACACCTTCGCCCGTCACAAGCGAGGCTTCCAGCAGTCGCTGGCGCAGACCCTGGTGATGCTGCCGGTGGTGGTGTCGGCGGTCGTGATCCTGGTCAAGCACAGCGTGCCGCTGGCCTTCTCGCTGGGCGGGATCGTCGGCGCGGTGGCCTTCCGGCACCGGCTCCGCGACACCAAGGACGCGGTCTACATCTTCGTGACCATCGCCATCGGGCTCTCCGTCGGGGTCCAGGCCTACTCCGTCGCCTTCGCCACCTCGATCTTCTTCAACCTGGTCATCCTGGGGCTCTGGGTCACGGACTTCGCCCGGGTACCGGGACAGCTGGTGCCCCGCCTGGCGGCGCGACGGGTCCGGCTGGCCAAGGACATGTCCCGCGACCGCAAGACCAACGAGTACGTGGCTCAGCTGGACCAGCAGCTGCTCCAGTCGATGACCCCCGATCAGCTCAAGGCCCTGGCCGACAAGGCGCTGCAACGAAACAAGCAGTACAAGAAGTCCTACGACGACCCGGCGGCCCTCACCGGCGAAGCCCGGATGGACACGATCGTCGCCGCGACCGCGCCGGCCGAAGCGAGGACCGGGCTCAAGGCCACGATCGAGGCGGTGCTGGCCCGTGACGCCAAGGCCTGGCGGCTGGAGGAGGAGGGGACGGACGGGAGCGGACGCGCCAGCCTCCGGTACCGGATCCGCTGCCGCAAGAAGCATCCAGCGGCCCGGCTGCAGGAGGCGCTGCGAGAGGCCCTCGCGGCGATCACCGACGAGGTGACGGTGCAGTGAGCGAGCAGCTCCTGGAGGAGCTCCGCCGGGAGCTGGCGGGGCGATACACGGTGGAGCGGGAGCTGGCACGGGGCGCCATGGCCCGGGTCTACGTGGCTCGCCGCCTCGACGGCGACACCACCGTGGCCCTCAAGGTCCTCCCCCCGGAGCTTGCCTCGGCCACCAACGCCGAGCGGTTCCTCCGCGAGATCCAGATCACCAGCCAGCTTCGTCACCCGAACATCCTGTCACTCCTCGACTCGGGTGTGGAGGGGACCCATTGCTGGTACGTGATGCCGCTCCTGAGCGACGAGTCGCTCCGGGACCGACTCCGCCGGGCGGGACCCCTCCCGGCCGCGGACGTCCTAACCCTGGCGACCGAGGTGACCGGCGCGCTGAGCTACGCCCACGGACGGGGCGTGGTGCACCGGGACCTCAAGCCCGAGAACCTGATGCGCTCGGAGGGACGCTGGATGGTGCTGGATTTCGGCCTGGCCCGGGCGCTCGAGACGGACGGCCGACTGACCGGCACCGGGATGCCGCTGGGCACCCCCGCCTACATGAGTCCGGAGCAGATCACCGGCGCGGCGGAGGTCGACGCCCGCTCGGACCTCTATGGACTGGGGTGCGTGCTGTACGAGGCGCTCTGCGGCCGGCCCCCGTTCGTGCACGCCTCGCTCGTGCAGGTGCTCCGGTCTCACATGCAGGACCGCCCGACGCCGCCCAGCGCGGTTCGCCCGGGTCTCCCCAGCGCCTTCGACGGGCCGATCCTTCGCGCCCTGGCCAAGGATCCGGCCCAGCGGCCCGCCAGCGCCGCGGCGCTGGCGGACGAGCTCACGGGTGCGGCGGCGGGCCTCCCGCCGGAGGGCTCGGGCGGCGCGCCCGACCCGAAGCCCGGGCTCCTGACCCGGCTCTTCGGGCGGAAGGGCGGCCGCTAGGCTGGTCGGGCCCGCTCACGGCGCGGGCGGGGCGACCGTCTCGATCGAGACGGCCTGACCCGGGGCGGCGCCCGGCACCAGCGCGCCCTGGTCCACCACCAGCGTCCCGCCCACCAGCACGTACTTCATCCCGACGCTCGGCGTCCGAGGCGAACGGTAGGTCGACTGGTCGGCGATGGTGGCCGGGTCGAAGACCACCAGATCGGCGTCGGCGCCCCCCTGCACCCGGCCCTTCCGCTTGGCCGCGGCGGTGATGATCTCGAGCCGCTGGGCCGGCATCAGCGACATCTTCCGCACCGCGTCGAGCATGGTCAGGCTCTTCTGCTCGCGGACGTACTTGCCCAGGATCCGGGCGTAGGTGCCGGCGCCCCGCGGGTGGCTCGGCAGCCCGTCGCTCGCGATCATCACCATCGGGTTGGTGATGATGGCGTCGACCACCGAATCGGGATTCATGTGGATCAGGACGTACTGCGGGGTGGCGCTCCCGTGGAGGGCGTCGAACCGCTGCTTGGTCAGCCGCTCGCCGGTCTCGGGAATCTCCACGTCCGCGTAGCCGATCCCCCGCCGCTCGCGCCAACCCGGGTTGAACAGCGCCGAGGCGATGCTGGTCATCCCGGCGCCGTAGGGATAGGCCTCGGTGGTGACGTCGAGCCCGCGCTCCCGGGCGCCCGCGATCATCTCCAGACAGGTCGGCGCGTCGGCCAAGCAGCTCGAGTTGATGTGGACGATGTGCACCGGGGCCCCGCTGATCGCGCTCGCCGCGATCATCTCGCTCACCGACTCGATGCTCGAGCCGGGCTCGATCTTGCCCGAGCTCCTGATGTGCACGAACACCGGGAGGTGGTGCTTGGCGGCCAGCTGGAACATCCGGATCACTTCGAGCCGGGTGGCGCCGGGCGTGTACTCGAGCCCCATCCCGATCCCGAGCGCCCCGGCGTCGAGCTGCGTGGCCAGGAAGGAGAGCTCCCGGTCGAGCTGCTCCGGCGTGGGCGGGGCGTCGGTGGCCGGCCCCGAGGGCGGATCGTCGATCGACGCGGCCGGCCCCATGTTGCTCTTGGTCAGCTGGTCGCCCCAGGCCACCACCCGAGCGGCCTCCTGGCTCGCGGTCGCGCCGAAGTTGATCCGGGCCGTGCCGTTCCGCGCGGCGACGAACGCGGCGTAGTCGGGCACGCCGGTCTCCATCTCCATCGCGGTGGTGACGCCGTCCATCGCCTTGACGTCGTAGCCGGCGGCGTCCTGCTGGTGCTGATGGAGATCGATGAAGCCGGGCGCCACCACCAGCCCGGTGGCGTCGATCACCCGGGTGCCCTGGAGGGTGCCCGGGGAGACGACCGCGATCCGGCCGCCGCGGATGCCGACGTCGCGGACGGCGTCGAGGTTGGTCTCGGGGTCGATTACCCGACCTCCGTGGATGACGAGATCGTATTGGGCACTGCCGCCGCCGCAAGCGGCCAGCAGGGAGAGCGACGTCAGGACGACGAGGTTCTTCACGCGGTTCCTCGGATTGGGAGTGGTGCGAAGGTTGGACGCTTCCACGATGCACCCAACCTGACGCTTTGGCAATGAACGCCGCTAACTTCCCGCCATGCGGGCTCGATCGCTCGGCCTCGTGGCCCTCCTTGCACTCGCGCCCGCGCTCCGGGCCCAGGAGTGCCGACCCGCCCGGACCGCCTTGGTGTTGAGCGGCGGCGGCGTCAAAGGGCTGGCGCACATCGGTCTCCTGAGCGCGCTCGACAGCCTCGGCATTCGGCCCGACCTGATCGTCGGCACCAGCATGGGCGCCATCGTCGGCGCGATGTACGCCAGCGGCTACAGCGCCCGCCAGATCGACTCGCTGGTCCGGAGCCTCCCGATCTCCGAAGTGGTCCGGACCTTCCGAACCACGACCCCCCACCCCTGGGACCGACGGATTCCGATCATCTTCCTGGTCAAGGGTCGGAACGGGTTCGAATTCCAGACCGGGGTGGTGAACGAATCCGAGCCCAACGCCCGGCTCAACGCCGCGATGCTCCAGGGCAACCTCCTGGCCCGGGGCGACTTCGGCCGGCTGCCGATTCCCTTCTACGCCGTGGCCACCGACCTCCGCGACCGGAGCACCGTGGTGCTGAGCGAAGGCGACCTGGCGATGGCGGTCCGGGCCAGCAGCGCGATCCCGCTGGTCTTTCCGCCGGTGGTGAAGGACGGGGCGATCCTGGTCGACGGCGGCCTCTCCGCCAACATCCCGGTGGCCGAAGCCCGGGCGGCCGGCGCCACCCGGGTGATCGTCTCGGACGTGACGGAGCATCTCGACGACTCGCTCGACGTCGAGTCGCCGCTGGCACTGGCCGACCAGCTGCTCGCTTTCCTCTTCCAGCAGCCGCCGGCCGCGTTCGGCCCCGGCGACCTCTACATTCGCCCCGACGTCCAGGACTTCAAGAGCCTGGACTTCTCGCCCGAGACGGTCCGGGAGGTGCTGGCCCGGGGCCGGCGGGCGGCCGACACGACCCTGGCCGGGGCCCAGTGTCTGCCCCACGGTCCCCCACCTCCGGTCCCGTCCCTGCCCCGGACGCTCGGCACCTGGACCGTCACGACCGGCTCGGCCACCGACAGCCTGCTCCTCGCCCGGATGCTCGGACTGGCCCCGGGAAGCCGGCTCGACCCGGCTCGACTTCGAGAGCGCCTGATCGGTCTGGCCGAGGCGGAAGCCTTCCGCGGCGTCTGGCTCAACCCGACCGGGGGCACCGACACGGTGCACTTCGGGATCCAGCCGATTCCCGCGCCGGTCACGGTCGGCGGGGGCGGGGCGGCCTACGACAACGAGCTGGGCGGCCAGGCCTGGGGCGGTCTGTTCACCCGGAAGACGTTCGGGACCACCGTGGAGGCGAGCGCCCTGGCCTCGGTCGGCAAGCTGGCCCGCGAAGTCTTCGGCACCGCGCTCTGGCACGCCGGCGGCGGCACTTCGCAGCTCACGCCCATGGTGAGGCTCCGGGTCCGGAGCGAGGACGTGCGCCGCTTCGACGGCGATGGGACCGAGCTCCGGACGATGGGCACCAGCGACGCTCGCGCCGAGGTCGGCGCCGAGCTCCGGACCGGCGAGGCCTGGCGGGTTCGGCTGGGAGCCGACCTGGTCACCTGGGGGGTGGATTCGCTCCGCGGCCAGGGCAGCGTCGGCGGGTCGCTCCGGGTGCTCCGTTCCGGGCGGGGCGGCGTGGACCTGGAGGCCGAGCTGCTGGCGACCGGCGCGTTCCGGTCGGCGCAGGTCGCCGCCAGCCTCCCGGAGGTCCACCGGTCCTGGCACCTGACCCCGGGCATCCGGCTCGGCTGGGGATCGGCCGGCCTGCCGCTCCAATGGACCTACTCGTTAGGCGGCGTCGACGGGTTCCCGGGCGCCCACCTGGGCGAGTTCCGCGGGACCCGCGAGGTGATGGGCTCGGTCGCCTTCGGCTACGAGATCAAGGGACCGATCGAGGTCCGGGTCACGAGCGCCGTGGGCCGGGCCTGGACGCCGGGCGTCGAGACCCCCGACTGGCTGGCCGGCGTCCGGATCGGCCTGGGCGCCGACACCCCGGTCGGGCCGATCGACCTGGCCTGGGGCCTGGCGACGACCGGCCGGAGTGCGCTCTACCTCCGCCTGGGCCAGTGGTTCTGAGGATTGCCCTGTCTTGGGCGGCCCCTCGGGATCACTCCCCTGGCGGGACCGAATCGTCCTGACCTCGGCCGCGATGGAGTCGGCCGGGCCGGTCTTCCGCTGGATCCGAAGAGCCTGGGCCAGACCTTCCAACGACGCCGTCCGCCGAGGGGTCCTCGCCAGACCCGCCCGGAATTCGGCCTCGGCGCCGCCGGCAAGCTTGGCGGCCAGCAGCTCGCGGCCCAGCAGCTCGTGCGACGGCTGGAGCACCGCCGGCGGCCCGAAGGCGTAGGCCAGACTGTCCTCCTTGACGGTCGCCTGGCGGAGCAGCGCGAGTCCCCCCTCCCGGTCGCCGGCCCCGATCCTGATCAGACCGTCGAGCTCGAGCCCCAGCACCGCCAGGCCCCGGAGGTACTCGGCGTCCTCAGGCGCGAGCTCGCCGGCCTGCCGGAACCGGGTGCCGAGCGCCGACTCCACCGCGCGGAAGCGGACCGCGTGACGCCGGGCCGCACCGAGATCGTTGCGGCGAGCGGCCGCGACGCTCTGAACGAAGTGATAGTCGGCGGCCGCGCTGGTGGTGGCGGTGTCGAGCCCCGGATTCCAGGCGATGTCGTCGCCGGTCCATGACTCCGAGTCCAGGACGTAGCGAGCCCAGATGAAAACGGCCGACCCGAGCGGGGTGGCGTCGGGATCGGTGGCGTCGCCCTGGAAGGTCTTCATCGCGGCTTCCGCCTGGGCCTCGCAGGCCCGGGTCAGGGTCCGGGCGTCCTCCACCCTGCCCTGCTCCAGATAGCCGTAGTCGAGCCAGGTATTGTAGTGCCCGCAGTAGCTCGGCTCCCGGCCGGCCCGGGCCCGCTCGGCGTTCACCACCCGGATCGCGTTCTCGTTGGCGCGGACCACGTCGTCCCACATTCCGAGCGCCATGAAGATGTGCGAGGTCATGTGCTGGGCGTGACTCGCGTCCGGCGACGATCGGGCCAGCTCCCGCGCGGCGTCGAGTCCGCGGGCGGCATGGTCCGGGTCATCGACGGCGTGAATCAGGTAGTGGGACGCACCCGGGTTGGCGGGGTTCCGCCGGAAGACCGGCTCGATCAGGTCGGCGGCGCGGGCGTAGGTGCCTGGGTCGCGCACTCCCTGGTTGAGTCCGAGCAGCGCCAGGGCGTGGAACAGGGTGATCTCGTCATCGCCGGGATGGGCCTTCGAGAGCCGGTCCATGGCGGCCTCGTAGAGCGTGTCGCGACGAGCCTTGGGCCCGTCGCCGTAGAGCAGCTCGACCGCGTCGAGGAAGCCGGCCTCGCGCGGGGTGCGGGCCTTGGCCCGGCGGGCCTCGGGGGTCGGACCGAGCTTGGCCAGGGCGGCCCGGGCCGAATCGGGCTGCTGCTCGTTCCAGACGGTGTAGTTCCAGGCCATCGCTTCGCCCCAGTAGGCCAGGGCCAGGCCGGGATCGGCGGCCTCGGCCTGCCGGAAGGCGTCGCGGGCCTCGGGGTAATGAAAGAGGTGGAGGAGGAGCGCCCCTCGCTCGAAGGCCAGGCGGGCGTCGGGGACGCTGGTGGTGACCGCAAAGCTCAGCGAGCCGAGGCCGAGGACGCTGGTCGGCGGCTGGGGTTGGCCCCCTCCACAGCCGGTGGCCAGGAGAGCCGCGGCAATCCAGGCCACCGGTCGAGTCCAGGCCGGTCGGCCCTGCGATCGGGTCGGGGACATCGGATACCCTCCGGGTAGACGGGGCGCGGGAGCGGGACCCCCTGCCATCGGGACCATGCGGTCAGAGCCGGCCGCCGCCGCTCTCGAGCTCGGCCAGCACCCGGGCCGCGTTGCCGGCGAAGGTGGCCTGGTACTGGGGATACTGCGCGAAGTCGGCGAAATCCGGCATCTTGATCGCCGGGGCGATTCCGTCGGGTGGATCGCCCCGACGATAGGCGACGGTAACCCGGTCGATCAGCGCGGCCAGATAGTCCCGGAACCGGGTCAGGTCCGCCGGCGTGCTGGGCCCGAAGTGGCCCGGCCACCACCGCGGCCGGCCGGAGCGCCACCAGCGAATCGAGCACCTGGAGCCAATGGGCGGGATGACCCTTCGCCCATGTCGGGACAGGCCCGGTGCATCATCACGTCGCCGGTGGCCAGCACCCGCTCGGCCGGCGCCCAGACCACCAGGTCGCCGTCGGTGTGGGCCGGTCCCGGGGCGAACGCCTCGACCACCACGCCGCCCAGGTCGAACCGGTGCCGGTCGGCCACGGTCCGGTCCGGCGGCCGAGGGATGCAGGCGGCGAACGCCCGACGCTCGGCGTCGGTCCGGGCAGCTCCGGCCAGGCTCCGGGCCACGGCGCCGGCCCGCTCGGCGAGCGCGGCCTGGGCGCTCGGGCTCGACCAGACGGTCACCCCGCGATCGGGCAGGCAGGTCACGCCGAGGGCGTGGTCGGGATGCCAGTGGGTCAGGACGACGTACCGAACCGGACGGCCGGTTACCTTGGCCGCGCGCGCCAAGAGCTCCCGGGCGAGCCCCGGCGTGAGGCCGGGGTCGACGACCAAGGCCGCGGAATCACCCGCGAAGATGGCCCCGTTGGCGGAGCGATCGTCGCCCGAGATCCAGCCCCAGGCGTGGGGACCGAGCGGCACCAGCCGGCCGGGCGCCCGGACCGACGGCGCGGCCGCCGTGAGCAGCAGGGCTGCGAGGCCCGCTCGAATCACGGGCGGGCGCCGCCCGCGTCCTCCACCGCGTAGCCGTCGCCGTAGAACTTCGACGTGGTCCGGGTGTGGAAGGTGATCGCCTTGATCGGCTCGTACTTCGGGTCGGCCAGCCCGGGCAGGACCTCGAGCATCTGGTCTTCCCAGACGTACACCGCCATCGGGAACGAGACCCGGGTTCGGCCCCGCATCGAGGGATCGCGCGGCTTGCTGACCCGGTGGGTCGTGGACGGCAGGAGATCGTTGGTGATCCGCTGCATGTAGTCGCCGGTATTGAGGATGATTGACCCCGGCGGCGCGATCAAACGGACCCACTTCCCGTTCGTCCGATTGAGCACCTGGAGACCCTCCACGTCGGGCGCGGGGAGGATGGTGAAGAGATCCACGTCCTCGTGGCCCAGCAGCCGGCCCGCGCCGGAGGCCTCGTCTTCCGACGACATCGGCGGATAGTAGTTGAGCCGGAAGCCGAAGTTGGTCCGGGTCAGGCGTTCGTCGTAGTGGTGCGGGTCGACGCCCAGGTAACGGAAGATGCTCTGGGTGATCGGCAAGATGAGCTTCTCGTGGGCCAGCACCACCCGCCGGAAGAACGGCTCGGCTTCCTGGTAGGGCCAGAAATCGCCCACCCGGTAGGGCTCGGGCCGGGGCTCGCCCAGGTCGAAGGCCCGCCGGCAGAAGACCCAGCCCTCCACCAGGTCGGGATGGATGTCGGACGTTTCCTTGATCGGGAAGTAGCCCTGCTTGACCGAGCCCACCCGCTGGGCGTTGTAGCGGAGCTTTTCCTCCAGGGTCGGCTTGGTGAAGACCTCGATCACCTTCTCGGGCACCGCGGCGTGGAGCGCCGGGTCGACCCCGTGGTTGACCAGGATGGCGAAGCCGATCTCGTGCATCGCTCCGCCCAGCTGGGCCGCGAACTCGGCCCGTCCTTGGTCCCCGCCCTCGTAATAGAGCCGCATGTCGCAGGTGCGGATCTCGAATTCGTCGTCGAACTGATCGTCGGTCTCGCTCTCGGCCAGCCGGTAATCGTGCGGCCGGCCGACCTGATCGTAGCGCTCGAACTCGGTGCTCCGGGCCTCGACGCCGTGGGTCTTCTTGGAACTCATGCCTGCCTCGGGATGGGTCGGAAGCGGAGCCGGCGTCGCCAGGGATGGTGAGCCGGCCAGTCCCTTAAGGTAGCGTGGACGGCGGCCCCGGCCAGCCGGGCGGGGTGGCAGGCCCCCGGGGCGGGTGTATAGTTCGGGATCGAGCCTGGATGACCCGTCGGCAGCGGCCCGGAAGGGCTGCCCGATTTCTTGCGTCACCGCCAGCCCGGAGCGGTCGAATCATGTCCATCACGCTTACCGTCAACGGGACGCCCCGCACGATCGACGTTCCCCCCGACATGCCCCTCCTCTGGGTCCTTCGGGACGTGCTCGATCTGCCGGGCACCAAGTTCGGCTGCGGCGTCGGCCAGTGCGGTGCCTGCACGGTCCATCTCAACGGAGCGCCGATCCGCTCGTGCTCGATTCCGGCCTCCGCGGTGGGCGGGTCGGAGGTGGTCACGATCGAGGGTCTCTCGCCCGACGGCTCGCATCCGCTCCAGGTCGCGTGGCAGGAGCTCGACGTGCCGCAGTGCGGCTACTGCCAGGCCGGCCAGATCATGAGCGCCGCCGCCCTCCTGACCCGGAAGCCCAAGCCGAGCGACGACGACATCGACGCGGCGATGAACGGCAACCTCTGCCGCTGCGCCACCTATCTCCGGATCCGCGAGGGCATCCATCGCGCGGCCGCGATCGCCTCGGGGCAGCCCGCCACGTCCACTCAGCCGGCTCGTTCCGGCTCGCCCCGGTAAAGGAGGCGCGCCATGACCACCACCGTCGACCGCCGCTCGTTCCTCCGGGTCACCGCCATCGCGGGCGGGAGCCTCTTGCTGGGCGCCTACCTCAAGCCGGGCACCGCCCGCGCCGCCGGACTGGCTGGCCGGGCCTCCGCCCCGTTCGAGCCCAATGCCTTCATCCGGATCGGCGCCGACGGCACGGTGACGATCCTGAGCAAGAACCCCGAGATTGGCCAGGGCGTGAAGACCTCGCTCCCGATGCTGATCGCCGAGGAGCTGGACGTCGATTGGAAGCGGGTGACGGTGGAGCAGGCGGTGGCCGACTCCGATCTGTACGGCCGCCAGTTCGCCGGCGGCAGCACCGCCACGCCGATCAACTACGACGAGCTCCGCCGGGTGGGCGCGGCCGGCCGGCAGATGCTGGTGGCCGCGGCCGCCGCGACCTGGGGCGTGCCGGCGTCCGAGTGCACCACCGCGTCCGGCACGGTGTTCCACCGGGCGTCGGGCCGGAAGGCGGGGTACGGCGAGCTCACGACCAAGGCCGCCACCATGCCGACGCCCGACCTCAAGACCGTCGCCCTCAAGGACCCGAAAGACTTCACGATCATCGGCACCCCGATCGGCGGAGTCGACAACCCTCTGATCGTGACCGGGAAGCCGCTCTACGGCATCGACGTGAAGGTGCCGGGCATGCTCTACGCCGTCTACCAGAAGTGTCCGGTGTTCGGCGGGAAGGTCGGCGACCTCAACCTCGACGTGATCTCCGCGATGCCCGGGGTCAAGAAGGCGCTCGTCATCGAAGGCGGGAGCGAGCTGAGCGGACTGCTGGACGGCGTCGCCGTGATCGCCGACACCTGGTGGAACGCGGAGAAGGCCCGCCGGCGGCTGGAGGTGCGCTGGGTCGAGGGGACGACCGCTCAGCAGTCGACCAGCGGGTTCAGGGACCAGGCGGCCGCGCTGAGCCAGCAGCCGCCGGCCCGGATGCTCCGGACCGAGGGCGATCCCGACGGCGCCTTGGCGGGGGCGGCCAAGACGGTCGAGGCCGCCTACTCCTATCCCTTCCTGGCCCACGCGCCGCTCGAGCCCCAGAACTGCACCGCCAGCTTCTCGGGCGGCAAGCTCGAGATCTGGGCGCCGACCCAGAACCCCGAGCCCGGCCGCCAGCTGGTGGCCAAGACCCTCGGCCTGGCCCCGGCCGACATCACCATCCACATGACCCGCTCCGGCGGCGGCTTCGGCCGCCGGCTGGCGAACGACTACATGGTCGAGGCCGCCGCGATCTCGAAGGCGGCGGGCGCGCCGGTCAAGCTGGTCTGGACCCGCGAGGACGACATCCAGCACGACTTCTACCGGCCGGCCGGCTTCCACTTCCTGAAAGCGGGCGTGGACGCCACGGGCAAGCTGGTGGCCTGGCGCGATCACTTCGTGAGCTTCGGCGAGGGCGACCGGTTCGCCTCGAGCTCCGCGATGTCGCCCAACGAGTTCCCGTCCCGCTTCGTGCCCAACTTCGCGCTGGGAGCGTCGCTCATTCCGCTCGGCGTGCCGACCGGTCCGCTCCGGGCCCCGGGCAGCAACGCGCTGGCCTTCGTCTTTCATTCGTTCATCGACGAGCTCGCTCACGCCGCCGGCCGCGACCCGATCGACTTCCGGCTCGACCTGCTCGGCCCGCCCCGGATGGTCACCGACGATCAGGGCCGCCCGGTCTACGATGCCGGCCGGATGCGAGGGGTGCTGGAGCTGGTCCGCGAGAAGTCCGGATGGGGCAAGCGGACGCTCCCCAAGGGCACCGGGCTCGGCGTGGCCTTCCACTACAGCCACCGCGGCTACTTCGCGGAGGTGGTGGAGGTCACGGACAAGGGCAATGGCGGCTTCCGGGTCAACCAGGTCTGGGTGGCCGGCGACGTCGGCAGCCAGATCGTGAACCCGAGCGGCGCCATGAATCAGGTCCAGGGCGCCGTGCTCGACGGGATCTCCGAAGCGCTCGGCCAGGAGATCACGATCGACCGGGGCCGGACCACCCAGAGCAACTTCCACGACTTCCCGCTGATCCGGCTGGCGCAGGCGCCGCCGGTGGAGGTGCATTTCCTCCGCACCGACCATCCGCCGACCGGGCTGGGCGAGCCGGCCCTGCCGCCGGTGGTGCCGGCCCTGGCCAATGCGATCTTCGCGGCCACGGGCAAGCGGGTCAGGTCGTTGCCGCTCTCGCGTGAGGGCCTGCGCTGGGCCTAAGCCGTCGGGGGTCGCGGACGACGGCCGCGCCCCCCGACCGACACCGTCGCCGTCGCAACCACAACGCCGCACCCTGATCCACCCAGGAGACAACCGCATGTACCAACGGGTCCCCGCCGGCGGCTTCGCGCTGCTGGCGCTCGCCGCGTGCGCTCAGCCGGCTGCCCAGACGCCGGCCGCCACCACCCAGGCCCCCTGGGAAATGGCCACCGCCACAGCCAAGCCGATCGATCCCGCCGAGGTCGACGCGCTGATCACGAAGGCCGTGGCCGCCGAGGGGATGGTCGGCCTGTCGGTCGGCATCGCCCAGAACGGCAAGGTGGTGTTCGCGCGGGGGTACGGCAAAGCGAACCTGGCCACCGGCGACTCGGTGACGCCCGAGACGATGTTCGCGATCGGGTCGGTCACCAAGCAGTTCACCTGCTCGACCGTGCTGCTCCTGGCCGAGGCCGGCCAGCTCTCGATGTCGGACAAGGTTGCCAAGTACTATCCCAACCTGACCCGGGCGAGCGACATCTCGCTCCAGCAGCTGGGCGGGATGGTCTCGGGGTATCGCGACTACTATCCGCTCGACTTCGTCGACACCGAGATGCAGAAGGCCACCCCGGCCGACAGCATCATCGCCGAGTACGCCACCCGGCCGCTCGACTTCGAGCCCGACAGCCGGTGGTCGTACAGCAACACCAACTTCCTGATTCTGGGCCAGGTGGCCTCGAAGGTGAGCGGCAAGCCGATCGGCGAGCTGATCAAGGAAAAGATCCTCGACCCGGTCGGCCTGGCGCACACCCGGTTCGGCCCGGACCGGTCGGAGGCCGGCCTGGCAACCGGCTACACCTCGTTCGCGCTGGGCGCGCCGATCGCGGCCGAGCCCGAGGCCGACGGATGGGTAGGCAGTGCCGGCGCCATCTGGTCGACCCCGACCGACCTCCTCACCTGGGATCTGGCCCTGGCCGGCGGCAAGGTGCTGACGCCGGCGTCGTACCACGTCCTGGCCACCGCCCGGCGGCTCACCGACGGCCGGTCGACGGGTTATGGCTGCGGCCAGGGCGTGGGCGACCGGGGTGACGCGGTGGTGCTCTCCCACGGCGGCGCGGTGGCCGGGTTCGTGGCCCAGAACGCGATCGTCCCGGCCACCCGCTCGGCCCTGGTGCTCCTGGCCAACACCGATTTCGGCTCGATCGGCCCGCTCCGGAACGAGCTCCTGTCCAAGCTCCTCCCCCAGGTCGACGTGCCCGTGGTCCAGGGGGCGGCGCCGCTCGAGGTCGCCAAGGCGTTCCTGGACCGGCTGGCCCGGGGCGAGATCGACCGCTCGGCGCTGAGCCCCGATTTCGACGCCTACATGACGGCCGACCGGCTGGCCGCGGCCAAAGCATCGCTCGGCGCCCTGGGCCGGATCACCGACATCACGGTCGGTCCCAGTCGCGAGCGCGGGGGCATGGAGGTCACCAGCATCCGGTTCACAGTGGGCTCGACCCCGGCGCAGGCCCTGATGTACCGGTCGCCGGACGGGAAGATCCAGGAGTTCCTGATCTCCCGCGCCTGATCACTTCGTCCCAAACACGACCTCTCCGTCGACCATCGTGAGGTCGACGGGGAGCGTCGGGATGGCGTGGGGATCGATCCGATCGAGCGGGCCGTCCAGCACGCAGAGGTCGGCCACCTTACCCCGCTCCAGGCTGCCCTTCCACCCCTCCGCAAAGTCCTGCCATGCCCCCGTCAGGGTGTGGCTCCGGATCGCCTCCGACAACGTGATCCGCTGGTCCGGCCCCGACACGTGTCCCGACTGCTTCCCCTCCCGGAGCACGCAAGTGGCCAGGCCCTGCCGCCAGTTCCCGTCGGTCACCGGGGCGTCCGACCCGCTTGCCACCCGGACCCCGGCGTCCAGCGCGGTCCGGAACGGCCACTCGTAGGCGGCCCGCACCGGACCGATGCTCGAGCGCTGGCCGTCCGCGATCAGGTACTTGATCGCGGGATTGAAGTTGGCGCCGATGCCCGCCCCGGCCATCCGGGCCAGCGTTGCCGGGCTGACCAGGTCGGCGTGGATCACGTAGTGCCGGGGGTCGGGCCTCGGGGTCTGGGCCATCGCCGCCAGGTATCCGTTCACCACCGCGTCGATCGCCTGGTCGCCGGTGGCGTGGGTGCCGACCTGCAGGCCGGCCCGGTGGGCGGCGGCGATCATCGCGGCCAGCTCCGCCACCCGCTCCTCGTCGGTGTCGCCCCGCACCACCATCGGGGCATTGCCGCCGCCCTCGTAGGGCTGGTACAGCCAGGCCGTCTTGTTGTTGGTCGGGATGCCGTCGGCGTAGAACTTGATGCCCGCCACTCGGAGCCGCCGCGGATCCAGCCCCGGCCGGGGCCGGTTGGCGGCGATCGCGGCCCGGACGGCGTCGAGCGAGCGCCCGCCCTGGACCAGCACCGTAACCCGGCACCCGAGCGTGCCCCGGGCGGCCTTCTCGGCGTAGAGGTCGATGGTCCCCTGATCGAGGCCCGGCTCCGTGGCGCTGGTGATGCCGAGCGCCTGCATCGAGGCGATGCCGGCCTCCACGGCCCGGACCCGCTCCGCCAGGCTGGGTGGCGGGACCACCCGCCGCACCAAGCCGGCGGCGCCTTCGAACAGCACGCCGGTCGGCTCGCCCCGCGCGTCCTTGACGATCACCCCGCCCTCCGGCGCGTCGGTGGCGGCCGTGATTCCGGCCGCCTCGAGCGCCCGGGTGTTGACCCACACCGCGTGGCCGCTGAACTCGGTGAGCAACACCGGGTTGTCGGGCGCGACCCGGTCCAGGTCGGCCCGGGTCGGGGCCCGCCCTTCGGCGAAGTACGGCCGGTCCCACCCCCGGCCCTGGATCCACTCGCCCGGCGTCCGGCCGGCCACGGCCTTCCGCACCGTCTCCGCCACGTCGGCGATCGACTTGACCGTCGGATAGCCGACGTCGAGGGTGAGCGGGGGGCGGCTCATCCCCCAGTACGCCAGGTGCAGGTGGGAATCGTTGATGCCGGGAAGGACCGTCCGGCCGCGGAGATCGATGGCCGTAGTCCGGCGTCCACCGAGCTTCCGAACCAGGTCGGTGGGGCCGACGGCCATCACCTTCCCGCCGCCGACCGCGATCGCCTCGGCGACCGTGTCCCGCGGATCGACGGTGTGGACCTGCCCGTTGTAGAGGATGAAGTCCGCGACGTCCGGCAGGGCCCAGCCCGCTTGGCGGCGGGCGGAGAACAAGGCGGCGGCGGCAACCCCGGCTACGAAGTCGCGGCGGGGAAGGGATGGCGTCGGCATCCCGATCGTCGGAATCGGAGGGGCCGGGCGACTACTGCCGGGCGAATACCAGTGTCTGCTGGATGACCTGGCCCTGCACGTTGATGGTGCGGGCCTGAGTGAGGGTCTTGCCGTCGGCGGCCAGCGAGTAGCGGTCCTCCAGGCTGATCTCGTTGCCCTGGACGGCGATGGCGCTCTGCATCACCAGCACGGCGCCGTCCCATTTCAGGGTGCTGGTCACTTCGCCCTGGGGGACGGTGTTCTTCCAGGGCTGCCCATCGACCGCGTAGACGAGGTTCATGGTGGCGTCGCCGATGGTCCGCTTGATCGTGAGCTTGGGCTCGTGATGATCGATCACGTCGGTCCGGTCGCCCGGGGAAGGCATGCCAGCTAAATCGCTCTTGTCCGGGACCATGACCCAGGTCCCCGAGAAATCCGGCTTGGCCTGAGCGGCGAGCGCGGGCGCGGCGACGGCCGCGGCGAGGAGCAGAGTGGCGATCCGGCTGGTCGGACGCATGGGCACATCCCTCGGAATGGGTTTCCGGGGCAGCCGGCGGCGCCCCGCCGGGAGTAATCTGACGGCTCCGACTCCGGCCGCAAGATGCCGGTTGCGATCCACCGCCAGGCCAATCCCGGTTCGCCCCGGAGCCGGATAACTTCCGGCCTCGTCCTCCCCGGAATCGGCATGGTCCAGACCACCATCACCTATCCCAAGACCCGGAAGGTCGACCACGTCGACGACTACTTCGGCACCAAGGTGGCCGACCCCTACCGCTGGCTGGAAGACGACACCGCCTCGGCCGTGAAGGCCTGGGTCCAGGCCGAGAACGAGGTCACCTTCGACTATCTGGCCCGGATTCCGTTCCGGGGCCGGCTCCGCGCCCGGCTCGAGCAGCTCTACAACTACCCCCGGTACTCCGCCCCGTCCCGGACCGGGCCCTACTACCTGTTCGCCAAGAACGACGGGCTCCAGAACCAGGCGGTGGTCTACGTCCAAGCGGGGCTCGAAGGAAAGCCCGAGGTCCTGATCGACCCCAACGCCCTCTCCCGCGACGGCACCGTCCGGCTCGGCGCCGCGGCGCTCTCGAAGGACGGGAAGTACTTCGCCTACGGCCTCTCCAGCGGCGGCTCGGACTGGCAGGAGTACCGGGTCATGGAGACGGCCACCCGCCAGGCGCTGCCCGACGACATCCGCTGGGTCAAGGTGTCCGGCCTGAGCTGGTACCGGGACGGCTTCTACTACAGCCGCTATCCCGTGCCCAACGACAGCACCAAGGCGCTCTCCGGCTCGAACGAGAACCACCAGGTCTACTATCACCGCCTCGGCACGCCCCAGGCCGACGACCAGCTGATCTACCAGGACCCGGCCCACCCCAAGCGGTTTCACTTGGCGCACGTCACCGACGACCAGCGCTACCTGCTGCTCAGCATCTCCGACCGGAGCGAGGCCGGGAACGACGGCAGCGCCCTCTACCTCAGGGACCTGGCCCGGGGCGAGACCGAGTTCCGGCCGCTGGTCACCAGCTTCAAGGACAGCTACACCGTCATCGACAACGTGGGCGACCAGCTCCTGGTGATGACCAACCGGAACGCGCCCAACTGGCGGGTGGTCGAGATCGACCCGGCCCGGCCCGACGAGGCCCACTGGCGCGAGATCCTCCCCGAGAAGCCGGAACCGCTCGACCAGGCCACCGTCGTGGGCAACCGGCTCTTCGCGGTCTACCTCGAGGACGTGACCCACCGGGTCTACGTCCACGACCTCTCGGGCACGCTCGAGCGCGAGATCGAGCTGCCGACGCTCGGCCAGGTGACCGGCTTCGACGGCCGCCAGGACGACCGGGAGGCGTTCTACACCTTCTACTCGTTCACCTACCCGCCCACCGTGTTCCGGTACGACCTGGCCACCGGCCGTTCGACCCTGTACCGGAAGACGGAGGTACCGTTCGACCCGGACCGGTTCGAGACCCGCCAGGTGTTCTACTCCAGCAAGGACGGCACCCGGGTGCCGATGTTCCTGGTCCACCGGAAGGGTCTCGAGCTCGACGGCCAGCGCCCGACGCTGCTCTACGGCTACGGCGGGTTCAACATTACCCTGGGGCCGACCTTCAACCCGCTGGTCGTGGCGTTGCTGGAGCAGGGGGGCGTCTACGCGGTGGCCAACATCCGGGGCGGAGCGGAGTACGGCGAGGCCTGGCATCGAGCCGGCATGCTGCTGAAGAAGCAGAACGTGTTCGACGACTTCATCGCCGCGGCCGAGTGGCTCCAGCACAACGGCTACACCTCGCCGGCCCGGTGCGCCATCGAGGGCGGGTCCAACGGCGGGCTGCTGGTCGGCGCCATCATGACCCAGCGGCCGGAGCTCTGCGGAGTGGCGCTCCCGGCGGTCGGGGTGATGGACATGCTGCGCTATCACAAGTTCACGATCGGCTGGAACTGGGCGGCCGAGTACGGATCGAGCGACGAGCCGGAGCATTTCGCGAACCTGCTCGCCTACTCGCCGCTCCATAACGTGAGGGAGGGCGTGAGCTATCCGGCCACCCTGATCACCACCGCCGACCACGACGATCGGGTGGTGCCCGCGCACTCGTTCAAGTTCGCGGCTGCCCTCCAGGAGAAGACCGCGGGACCGAACCCGGCCCTGATCCGGATCGAGACCAAGTCCGGGCACGGCGCGGTGAGTACCGCCAAGCGCCTGGACGAGACCGCCGACGTCTACGCCTTCATGCTCTACCAAATGGGGGTGACGCCCAAGTATCCCCTGACGCCCTGACCGTGATATGTTGGGGCATCGGCCGCCGAGGTGAGGTCCCATGCGCCGCCGCTCGCTCATCGTCCTGCTGCTCCTGCCCCTCCTGGGCGCGGTCCCCCATGCCGCGGTCCAGAGCACGGCGTTCGGGCGGCTGATCGAGCGGCTGAGCGAATCGGGCGGGTACTTCCAGAGCGACAACCTGGTCTCCAACGAGACGTCCTACCTTCACGCCCTCGACGCCTTCCGGGCCGTCGGCGTCTCGGGCGGGGCCTACCTGGGGGTGGGGCCGGAAACCGGCTTTTCGTACATCGCCGAGCTCCAGCCGTCGATCGCCTTCGTGATCGACATCCGGCGCGACAACCTCCTGCTCCATCTCCTGTTCAAGGCGATGTTCGAGACCGCCCGGAACCGGCTGGAGTACCTCTGCCTGCTCTACGGTCGTCCGGCCCCGGCCGATCTCCCGATGTGGACCGAGCTGCCCCTCGCCTCGCTGCTCGACTACCTCGACCGCACCGTGGTCGACTCCGCCCTCCTGGACCGGAGCCATCGGGCCCTGGTCGGACGGGTGTCGCGCTACGGCGTCCCGCTCACCGCCGAGGATTCCGCTACCCTCCGCCGCTTCCACGACGACTTCGCGTACCACGGCCTCGACCTCCGCTACACCAACCGGGGCCGCCCCAACCGGCTGGTCTTTCCGTCGGCCCGCGATCTCTACCGGGAAACGGACCTGACCGGCCACGAGGCGAGCTACCTGGCAACGGAAGACCGGTGGCGGACGGTGCGCTCCCTGGAGCGCCGGGATCTGGTGATTCCGGTGGTGGGCGACCTGGCCGGCCCCAAGGCGCTCCGGGCGATCGGCGCCTACCTCCAGGAGACCGGGCGGCCGGTGTCGGTGTTCTACCTGAGCAACGTGGAGTCGTATCTCTTCCGGCAGGGATCGTTCCCCGAGTTCGTGGCCAACGTCCGGACCCTGCCGATCACTCCGAAGAGCGTCCTGGTCCGGAGCTGGTTCGGGCGGGGATACCTGCTGCCGTCCTCGGTGCCCGGCCACTTCAGCACCCAGCTGACCCAGACCATCGCCCGATTTCTCGAGATCACGGCCGAGCCCGACAGCGTGAGCTACTGGGAGCTCCTCAACGATACCGCCCTGGTCCGGCCGGCCGCTGCCCTGCTCCGCCCCACGCCCCCCTGAGCTCCGGCCCGCTCATCCGGTCCAGGTGGTCCGCCCGTCCATCACCGTCCGCACCACCTTGATGTCCTTGATCGCGCCGGGATCGGTGGTGTGCGGGTCGCTCCCCAAAAGCACGACGTCGCCCAGCTTGCCAGGGGTGATCGAGCCTTTGGTGCCCTCTTCCCGCGAGGCGTAGGCCCCGCCCATGGTGCAGATCCGGAGCGCCTCCGGCACCGTGATCTTCTGGTTGGCCCCCCAGACCCGGCCCCGGTAGTCGGTTCGGGTCACCATGCTCTGAATGGCCATCAGGGGCTCGTAGGGCCCCGGGATGTAGTCGGAGGCCGGCCCCACGTGGATGCCGTAGTCGAGGAACGAGCGGTGGGCGAACATCCAGCGGAGCTTCTCGTCGCCGTACTCGACCCACTTCTCGCCGTGGTAGTAGACGTAAGTGTAGAACGGGGTCGGGATCACCCCGGCCGCGGCGATCCGCCGGAGCAGATCGGGGTTCACCAGGGTGCAGTGCTCGATCCGGTGCCGGGGATCCTCGCGCGGCCAGAGCTTCTGGACCCGCTCGTAGGCCTGGAGCACCATGTCGATGGCCACGTCGCCGTTGGCGTGGATCCCCACCCGCCAGCCGGCCCGATGGGCGGTCTCCACCGCCTCGTGGATCTCGGCCTGGTCCATGGTCAGGATCCCGAAGTCGTTGGGCCGCCCCACGTACGGCGTGCTCATCCGCATGGTCCGCTCCGAGGCCGAGCCGTCGGCGGCGAACTTGACCGGGCCGATCCGGAGCCGGTCGTCGCCGAAGCCGGTCCGGACCCCGGCGTCGCGGAGCAGCGGGTAGAGCTTGCCGGGTCCCCAGGGGAAGAGGTACATCCGGAAGTTGAGCTCACCCGAGGCGGAGGCGTCCTGCAGCGCCGTCAGGTTCTCGACGTCGCCACCGGTCTGGTGGACCGAGGTGAGGCCGGCCTTGGCCATCTCCGAGGAGATGAAGCCCACCGCCCGGCGGCGGACGTCGCGGGTTACCTCCACCGTCTTCCCCACCCGGGCGAACCCATCCATCGCCAGCTCGGCCACCTTGCCGGTCAGCTCGCCGTTCTCCCGGTAGAACTTCCCGCCGGTCGGGTCGGGCGTCTCGGCGGTGACCCCGGCCATCGCGAACGCCCGGCTGTTGAAGACCGCGGTGTGGCCGCCGCGATGGTTCACCCTGGCCGGATGATCGGGCACGGCCGCGTCCAGGTCGCGCCGGGTTATCGACCGTCCTTCGCTGAGCTTGGTGTCGTCGTACATGTAGCCGCTCACCCAGTACCCGGGCGGGGTGTCGGCGGCCTTCTTCCGGAGCGCGGCCTGCACGTCCTTGATCGAGGGGAGGTTGACGTTCACCCCGATCAGCTCGTCGACTCCGTCGGGATGGCAGTGGGCGTCGATGAAGCCGGGCAGAGCCGTCAGGCCCCGGGCATCGACCACCTCGGTGCCGGGGCCCGCCAGGCCGCGGATCTCGGCCGCCGAGCCCACGGCGCTGAACCGGCCGCCGGTGATCGCGAACGCCTCGGCCCGGGGCACCAGGTCGTCCATGGTGTACACCGTGGCGCCCAACACGACCAGGTCAGGGGCGGTTCGCCCGGGGGCGGAGCGCCGGCTCCGGACCACGGGCAGCGCGGCGCCGAAGCCGAGGGCGGCCGCGGCTTCCAGGAACTCACGTCGATTGGATGACATCGGAGGCCTCCCTCAGGAGGGTGGAGCCTTCTCCCGTCCCACCACCACGGTCACGTTGTCGGTGCCGCCGTCGGCCAGGGCGTCCTCGATCAACGCGCGACAGGCCGCCTCGGCCGAAGGAATCGCCATCAACCGTTCCCGGATCCGCTCGTCCGGCACGTGTTTGGTGAGTCCGTCGCTGCAGAGCATCAGCAGATCGCCCGGCACCGTCTCGAACCGGGCCACCGCCGGACGGGCCGTGCCCCCGATCGCGCTCGAGAGCACGTGGGCGAACGGGCTTCGGTGGGCCGAGGTTTGGCTCAGCACGCCGGTGTCGACCAGGTCCTGGGCCAGGGTCTGATCCTTGGTCAGCCGCTCCAGGACGCCATTCCGGAGCCGGTAGGCTCGGCTATCGCCGAGCTGGAGAACGTAGATCGCCGGCCAGATGGCGATGGCCATGGTGAGGGTCGTGGCCAGCCCGGCCAGCTCGGGGCGTTCCCGGCCCCGGGCCAGGACCCGCTCGTGCGACTCGCGGGCCACCGCCCGGAGCGCCTCGAGAAAGTGCTGCTCCTCGGTCGGGTCGGCCTTGTAGTAGCACTCGAGCGTGTTGGTGACGTAGGTGGCCACCGCCTCGATCGCCGCCCGACTGGCCTCCTCGCCGCCGTCGGTGCCACCCACCCCGTCGGCCACGACCCCAATGAAGGCGAGCCGCTGGCTCGTGGTCTGGAGGGTCTCGGGATGGGGCAGGCTGGTGCCGACCACCCGCATCGCCTTGTGGAGCGAGCAGAGCAGGAAGTGATCCTGGTTCTGCTTCCGGACCAGCCCCTGGTGGGTCAGGCCGAAGACGTCGATCTGATCGTCGCGGGGTCCCACCGCCCGCGCGGGGGCCGACGGCGGCGTGGGTGGCGCCGGGGGCGCCGCCGGGTCCGGCACGGGGTTCGTCATCAGCCCAAGCTACCGCCGGCCGGGCGCCCCGCAAGCCACCCCGACCGGGTCACTGGAGGGCCTTGCTGCCCAGCCAGTCGGCCCGGAAGGCGCGCTGGGCGTCGGTCAGCTCACGGCCGGCCGCCTCGGAGGGCGTGACCGTGAGCCGGGGGTCGGCGGCCACGGTGAGCGTGGCGGTCCGGCGGGTGCCCCGCTGCACGAAGACGATCTCCACCCGATCGCCGGGGCGATGGGCGTCCTTGATCGCCTGCCAGTCGTCGTCCGACTTGAGCGGGTGGCCGCCGATCGACTCGATCAGGTCGGTCCGGTCGACCCCGGCCTGGTAGAGCGGCGATCCGATCAGGGTCGGGCCCAGGACGGTGGCGCCCTCGGTGCCGTAGTCCAGCCGGACCAGGCCGAGGAAGGCGCCGTTCGGATTGGTGGGGGCGAGCAGGAACCCGGCGTGGGCCAGCAGCGCGCCGTAGTCGACCACGTCGCGGCCCCGGATGTACCGCTCGAAGAAATCGGCGGCGAAGGCCGGGTCGCCGGTGTAGGCGCCCAGGGTCCGCTGGAGATCGTCGACCGTGTAGGGACGCTTGATCACGAACGGCCGCTCCGGCCGCCCGAACTCGTCCCACATGGTCCGCATGAACCCGTCGAGCGACTTGCCCGGAAACCGGGTCCGGATGGTAAAATCGAGCCCGATCCCGACCGCGGCGCCCCAGGTGTAGTAGGAGAGGAAGGTGTTGGCGAAGTTGGGCGGGTCGATCGAGGTGGCCGCATCCACGAACGGCGCCTGGATGCTCATGTCGACCGGGCTCCGGAACTGCCGGGCCGGCGAGTTGATCACCGCGTTGATCGTCCCGCCGATCGACCGGGCATAGTCCTCGTCCCTCATCAGCCCGGCCCGCCGGATCGAGAGATCGTCGTAGTAGCTGGTGAAGCCTTCCCCGAACCAGAGCCCGTCGGACGGGTCGGATCGGGTGAACACGAACGGCTCGATCCCCTTGGAGCGGATCCGCTCCATGTTCCAGGAGTGGAAGAACTCGTGGGCCAGGGTACCCAGCAGGCCGGAGGCGTTCCGGGCCAGGCTGCTGCTGCTCGAGATGCTGGTCGAGTTCCGGTGCTCCATCCCGTCGCCCGAGGCCCAGGGCACGTAGTCGGCGATGAAGGTGTAGGTCCCGGCGTCGTAGCGGGCCGCCTCGCCGAACACCCCGATCTCCTGCGCCACCACCTTCTTGGCCATCTCGGTGTAGGCGTCGAGCTCGTCGTCGGTGCCGAGATGGTGGACCGCGAGCCGCATGGTGTACCGGCCGCCGTTCGGGGCCGGCACGGTCCAGGTCCGGAGCGCGTAGTTCGAGAGCTCGGTCGGACTGTCCATGAAGTACCGGAGATCCGGCGCGGTAAACCGGAGCGGGTCCTTGGTCGGGAGCAGCTGGGTCGCGGCCTTCCAGCCGCTCCCTGCGGGCACCTCGAACCGGATGGCGACGGGCCGGTGGTCGAGACCGGTGGCCCAGGCGAAGGTGGCCGGGATGTTGAGATGGGCGTGGGTCAGGTCGATCCCGGAGTAGGTGCCGCCGGCCCGGTCGCCGAAGAAGGTGTAGGTGAACTTGACGGTGCCGTCGTGCCCGGTCACCAGCCACTTGTACGGGTCGGCGTGAGACACTGGGAGCGGCCGGCCCCGGCCGTCCACCGCCTCGACCGCGTAGACGTTCTTGGCGAACTCGTGCAGGGCGTACCGCCCGGGTGAGGAGCGGCTCATCCAGACCTCGACCGGGCCGGGCGTGAGACCCGGGAAGGTCACCGTGATCCGGGCTTCGTGGTGGACGGCGTTGGGGAACTGGACGTCGTATCGGACGGTGTCGCCCGCGGGGGCGGGCGGCATGATGGCGAGCAGGGCGGCAAGGAAGATCACTCTCGTTCTCCGGCAAGGGCGAGCGAAGGGTACATCGGGGCCCGGCATGGTGCCATCCCGCGCCCGGCGGGCGCCTCCTCTTGTGCCACGGGCGGGCGCGCCGGACTATTGGCCATGCGCCTCCGCTTCCCGCACCCGCTGATCCTCCTCCTGGGCGCCGTACTGGTCGCCGCCCTCCTCACCTGGATCCTCCCCGCCGGGGAGTATCAGCGCACACCCGATCCCGCCACCGGACGTGAGCTGGTCGTGGCCGGCACCTACCACGAGATCCCGGCCCAGCCGGTCTCGCTGCCGGCCGCCATGCTGGCGGTGCCGCGCGGCATCGTCTCGGGCGCCGACGTCCTGCTCGTGATTCTGATGGTGGGCGGCGTGTTCTCGATGCTCGAGTCGACCGGGCGCTGGGGCGCCTGGTCGGCGGGACGGTGGGCCGAGGGGGCCATCCGCTGCTGGTGATCAGCCTGGTGAGCGCCGCCTTCTGCCTCCTCGGCGCGCTCGAGAACATGTACGAGGAGATCGTGGCCTTGATCCCGGTGATGCTCCTGCTGAGCCGGGGACTCGGATTTGGCGCGATCACCGCCCTCTCCATGAGCCTCGGGGCGGCCGTCGTGGGCGCCACCTTCAGCCCGATCAATCCGTTCGGAGTCGGCCTCGCGCTCAAGCTGGCCGACCTCCCACCGCTCGCGGGTGCCGGCCTCCGGACGGCGATGACCGTGGCGGCGCTCACCCTCTATC
>CAVSQW010000006.1:0-578049 GCA_963730185.1 uncultured Gemmatimonadales bacterium | reverse complement strand
GGGGTACTGGGAGCGGACCTTCCAGGCGATGGGCGGCCACTACGAGCGCGCCAAGCTGGTGCTCTTCCGAGACGCCGTCCAATCGGCGTGCGGCCTGGCCCAGTCGGCGACCGGGCCGTTCTACTGTCCGGGCGACGAGAAGGTCTACATCGATCTGGGATTCTACGACGAGCTGAGCCAGCGTTTCGGCGCCCCGGGCGACTTTGCCCAGGCGTACGTGCTGGCGCACGAGATCGGTCACCACGTCCAGAATCTGCTCGGGATCGAGGCCAAGGTCCGGCGGCTCCAGCAGCGGAACCCGTCCCAGAGCAACCAGATCCAGGTTCGGATGGAGCTCCAGGCCGACTGCCTGGCCGGCGTGTGGGGGCACGAAACCGGGCAGATGGGGATCCTCGAGCCCGGGGACGTGGAGGAGGGGATCGGCGCGGCGGCGGCGGTGGGCGACGATCGGATCCAGCGGATGGCCACCGGTCACGTGAACCCGGACGGCTTCACCCACGGCTCGAGCGCGGACCGGGTCCGCTGGTTCCAGCGCGGGTTCCAGGGTGGTCGGGTGGAGGACTGCGACACCTTCAGCGGCGCGATCTGAGCGCCGGGCACCGGGTCAGGAGGAGCAGCTCACCACCAGGTCGCGAGCCCAGGCCGGGGCGGGGCCGGCGTAGCGCTCGTGCTCGGGGTGCTCCGCGAAGGGATCGGCCAGGACGCTCCTGAGGCGCTCGATTTCGTCGAAGTCACCCTCGCGGGCCCGGTCGATGGCCTCCTGCGCGAGGTAGTTCCTGAGCACGTACTTCGGGTTGACACTCGACATCGCCGCGCGGCGTGCCTCGTCGCCGCGTTCCTCCGACTCCAAACGATTGCCGTAGCGTGCCACCCAGGCGTCGAGGGCCGCCCGGTCGCCGACCAGGCTCTCGAGCGCGGGCGGGGCGATCCGAGCGCCGCCGGCCACCGTCGTGAGGGCGCGGAAGAACCGGGTGTAGTCCACCCGGTTGGCGGCCAGGAGCTCGAGCAGGTCGCCGATCAGGCCGCCGTCCTCGGGGCGCGACGTTGCCAGGCCCAGCTTGGCGCGCATGGCACCGCCGTATCTGGCTTCGAACGCGGGGGCGTAGCGCTCCAGCGACGCGTTGGCCCGCTCGGCCGGCACCAGCGAGAGGAGCGACTCGGCGAAGCGGAGCAGGTTCCAGATCCCGATCGCGGGCTGGCGGTCGTAGGCGTAGCGTCCGTCGGGGTCGGAGTGGTTGGGGGTGAAGCTCGGGTCGAACTCGTCGATGAAGCCGTAGGGGCCGTAGTCGAGGGTGACTCCGACGATCGACATGTTGTCGGTATTGAGCACGCCGTGGGTGAATCCCACCGCCATCCAGTCGGCCACCAGGGTCGCGGTTCGTTCCACGACCGCGTCCAGGAAGGCGGCGTAGGGCTCCGGTTCTGCCGCCGCCTCGGGGTAGTGCCGGGCGATGACGTAGTCGGCCAGCTCGCGAACCCGCTCCAGCGCGCCCCGGGCGGCGACCGCCTGGAAGGTGCCGAAGCGGACGTGAGTCGGGGCCAGCCGGAGCAAGGTGGCGGCGGTCTCGATCGTCTCGCGCTGCACGGGGTCGTTGGTGGCCGCCACGGCGAGGGCCCGGGTCGTCGGAATACCAAGACCGGCGAGCGCCTCGCTGGCCAAGAATTCCCGGATGGCCGAGCGGAGCACGGACCGGCCGTCGCCGCCTCGGGAATAGCGGGTCTGGCCGGCTCCCTTGAGTTGGAGCTCCCAGGCCTCGCCCCGCTGGTTCCGCACCTCGCCCAGCAGGACGGCCCGCCCGTCACCGAGCTGGGGGACCCAGACGCCGAACTGGTGGCCGGCGTAGAGGGTCGCGATCGGTTCGGAGCCCGGAATCCGCCAAGCGTTGGTCATCGCGGCCAGGAACTCGGGCGTGGAGCCGGCGTCGGCATCGAGGTCGATCAAGGCGGCCGCCGGCGGGCTGAACGCCACCAGCCGGGGGGCGCTCGGGAGCGGCGTGGGGTCGACGACCTCGTAGAGACGGGGGTGCAGCCGGGCGTAGCTGTTCTCGAAGGTGAGGGTGGTGAGGGTCGGCATCTCGGTAAGATAGCCCGCCGGAAATGCCGCGCGCGCGAGCACCGTGAGGCACTCGCGCGCGGGCGGGAGGCCGGGCCGATCAGCCGTCGACGATCGTCCGGGTGAGGAGGTCGAGGGTGAAGGTCTCGCCGTTCACCACGATGGGCACGTACCGGGTACCGTTGAAGGTGACCGAGGCGGTCCGGTGGACGGTCTGGCCGTCGCGGGGGCCGCCGGTGATGGTAACGTCGACCACCCGGCTCACGGTCCCGGAGAGCGGCCACGACTGGTCGGTCTTGGGGACCGGCACGACCACGTCGGTGATGGTGGTCTGGTACGAGAGATCGTAGCTCCGGGTCTCGCTCTGGTCGGTGTGACGACTCCGGAGCACGGAGCCCTGGCCGGTGCCGTTCCAAGTTCGCGATGTCTCGAGACCGAGCAGGCCGGTGCCGGTCAGATCGCGGGTGCGATCGACCTCGGCCGACCAGCGATCGTGGGCAACGGTTCCCTGGACGGTGACGTGCAGCGCGACCGCCGCGGTCAGGTCCGAGTCGTAGGCGCTCTGCTCGGCGCCGTCGGCGTCGTAGAAGGTGCAGGTCCGGGTCAGGGTGAGGCCACCCCGGGCGTGGGTGTCGCAGAAGAGGCGCTGCCCCTCGGCGGCCCCTCCGGCTCCGGGCGCGGCCCCGAGGCCGAAGCCGAGCCCCCCGCCCGGGCCGCCCATCATCTCGACGTCTTCGCCGGTGGCATCGGCCGCCACGGTGGCGACGTCGCGATCGAGGAGGGGCGAGAGCCCCGAGTCACTGGTGGCGGTGGGATTGCCCTGGCACGCCGCGAGAAACACCATCACCCCCACGGTGCCGACCTTCGTCGTCGTTCGCATCGCCCGCTCCGCTCTTCGAGAAGTCCATGCCCGGCCCGGATCGGGCCATCCGACGAGACAGACGCCGGGTCGGCCGACCCGTTAAGGCCGGCCCCCGAACCCGCGAAGTGCAAGAGCTTGCGTCAGCGTTCCGTGGCCGAGCCGACCACGCCGCCCGAGATCAGGAAGGCCATGGTGTCGGCGCTGTCGGCGTCCAGGGGGGCGACCCGGTCGGCTGGGACGATGATGACGTGCCCGGCCACGCTATAGGAGAAGGGAAGGTAGACCGCCACTTGGCCCTCGAGGCCGAGATGCCCGAGCGACTCGGCCGTCATGAAGCCGAGGACGTGGAAGGCGTGATCGCCGTCACCGAACCGGGCGCGGACCGGCCGGTTGAAGCGACGTTGCTCGCCGACGAAGGCGTTCAGCAGGTCCTTGGTGCTGACGTAGAGGAGCCGGACGAAGGGCAGCCGGGCCAAGGCGCCGTCGACGGTGGCGCCGACGGTCCGGGCCAGCAGGGTAGAGGCGAGGGCGCCGACCAGGGTGATGATCGCGGCCGCGGCGAGGAGGCCGAGTCCGGGGACGCGCGACCCGACCAGTTGGTCGACGAAGCGAATCGCGACCCAGCAGCAGTAGACGGTGAGGGCCGCCGGAGCGGTGATCAGGAGACCGCGAAGGAAGTAGTTCGCGAGCCGCCGCATGCCTCCGTTACCGGGCCAGCTTGAGCGCGAGGCCGACGGAGACCATCAGGTCGGTCTGGGTCTTGGAGGCATCGAGGCCAGTCACACCGGCACTCCAGGGATAGATCATGAAGTCCGCGTCGATCCGGAACGTCATCTGGCTCGACATGATCACATGCAGGCCGCCACCGACGTTGCCGCCGAAATCCAGCTGGTTGGCGGTGAGCTCGAACGCCTGGCCGCTGTGCTCGATCGCGGTGGCGCCCGCGGTCAGGAAGAGGTCGGTTCCGCTGTTCTCGTCGGTGGCGCGGAAGAACGCCTTGAGAAGACCGCCCTGCACCTTGGCGTTCAGGGTGCCGGAAAAGATCCCCTTCGTGATCCGGAAGGTGCTGGGCGAGTAGAAGTAGACGCCTTCGAGACCCCAGCGCGACCCGGTCCACACGTCGAGCTTGCCGCCGAAGGCGCCGGTCGTCTGCATCTCACCGGTGACCAGTTGCGGGGTGCTGAAGATGTGAGCGACTCTGAGTTGGCCCAGCGCCGTGGTGGGCACGTAGCCCGCGACGAACGGCGTGATCTCGACCCGGCGCTGGGCCATCGCGGGCGCGGCGCCGAGGCCGAGTAACCCGCATCCCAGCACCGCCGCGCGCGCCCATCCGCTCCGTCGCATGGATTCCCCCCGGGGCCAGGCGTGATCCCGAACCGACTCGAATGATGGTCCGTACGGTGGGCTCAGAGCAAGGGTTCCAAGGCGGTGAGCAGGGCCTCGAGGTGGTGCGGCTCGACGTCGCCCATGTGACCGATCCGGAGCATGCTTTCCTGGCCGGGGACCAGGCTCTGGCCGACCGCGAACCCCTGTTCGCCGAGGGCCGCCACGACTGGCCCGGCATCCGATCCGGCCGTGAGCCGGAGCGCCGATACGGTCGGCGACCGGCGGCCTTCCGGAGCCAGGAGCTCGACGGCGGGACGCTCACCCACCCAGGCGTGCATCCGCTCGGCCAGGGCGCGATGGCGGGCGTGGCGCGCCGGCCAGCCGCCGGTGGTCATGATCCGGCGGAGTTGGCGTTGCAGGGCGAAGTAGAGCGAGAGGGCCGGGGTCTCGAAGAGCTTCCGCTCCCGCGCCATCGTCACCCAGCGACGCGCGTTGAAGTAGTGACCGATCTCCTCGACCTCGGCGGCCCGGTCCTCGAGTCGCTGGCTCACCGCGCCGATCGCGATCCCGGGCGGCAGGGCCAGCGCCTTCTGCGAGCCGGTCAGGAGGAAATCGATCCCGAGCCGATCCATCTCCAACGGGACGCCCCCCGCCGAGCTCACGGCGTCGACCAAGAGGAGCAGGTCGGGCTGGGCCCGGACCACCCGAGCCAGGTCTTCGAGCGGGGCGAGCGCGCCGGTCGAGGACTCGGAGTGCACCACGGCCACCGCGTCCACCTGCGGGCCATCGAGGAACGCGGCCAGCTGATCGGCTTCGAGGGTGTGGCCGGCCGGGACGTTGACCCGGACCACCTCCTTGCCGCACCGCTCGGCGATCCGGGCGAAGTATTCGCCGAAGAACCCGCCGACGGCGACCAGGACTCGGTGGCGGACGGCGTTCCGGATCGCGGCCTCCATGAGCCCGGTGCCGGAGGAGGTGACCACGAACACCGGCCGGGCGGTCCCGAACATCGCCTGGAGAGGGCCCTGGATCTCGTCCAGCAGCGGCCGCATCTCGGGGCCGTAGTGGGCGAACATGGGCTGGAGCATGGCGTCCAGCACCTCGGGATGCACCCCCGTGGGCCCGGGGAGGAAATTCCGGCCGAAGGTCATCCGGCGATCACCTCGTCGACCGTCGCGAGGCGGACGCCCCGAGCGGTCCACTCGTCGAGCAGGCCCGGCACCCGGTCGGGATGAATCGCGCGCGCCGCGTCGGTCACCAGCGTTAGCTCGAGGCCGGGTCGATGGGTCAGGAGGCCTTCGATGGCGTATTTGTCGCACACGTCGAGCGCCACCCCGTAGAGCACGATCCGATCGGGCGCGAGCGCGTCGACCACCGGTAGCACGTTCGGGTTGGTGAAGACGTCGAACCAGTGCTTGTGGAACAGGATGTCGCCCCGGTGGGCGGCGACCTGCCGGGTCAGCTCCGCCGGGTCGACCGGCTCGGGGTCGATGACGAGGGGGTCGCGGAGCGCGGTTTCGGGGATCTTCCGCTGGCCGGGCGTCCCCCGCATGCAGTGCTCGGGGAAGCTGCTGACGAAGTCGGGCGTGTCGCTCAGCTCGGGGTGGCCCGGCTCGTGGTCGTCGGCGCTGGCCACGATCCGGAGGCCCCGATCGCGGGCGTGCCGGGTGAGACGGGCGAGCGCGGGCACGATGGCCGCCGCGTCGGGGACGTAGAGCTTCCCGGCGGGTGACATGAAATCGACCTGCGTATCGACGTCCCAGAAGACCATGTGGTGAGTTGTGAGTGGTGAATGGTGACCAGGGAGTGAGTCGGGAGTCGTGAGTCGGGTCGCCACCCCTCAATCATACTACCTGATCGAGGCGGGGATTGGGGCGATAGCGCCGGCCGACCTTGGCGCAGGGCTTTCCCTCGTGGCGGACCACGTCGGCGGTGAAGTCGAACCGGCCCTGGAAGAGGGACGAACCCACGCCGTAAGCGTCGACCGGAACGCCGCGGCGCTCGAAGTCGTGGATCTTCTCGACCGTGAAGCCGCCGGAGACCACGATCTTCACGGGGCCGAACCCATTGGCGTCGAGCGCGTTGCGGACGTTCCAGACCAGGCGGGGCACCACGCCGGTGGGCTTGAAGTCGCCCATTTGCGGGACCACCGACGTGTCCACCAGCATCTCGCTGGTGTCGAGTCTGACCCCGTAGAGGCGGTCGCCAAGCGCGCGCGCCACCTCGAGCGAGGTCCGGACGCAGTCGTTCTCGAAGTCCACCAGGGTCACGAGCTTCACGTCGTCGCCCATGTGCTCGGCGAACTTGACGCTGGCTCCGACGGTGTCGCCGGCATAGGCCGCGATCAGGCCGTGGGGGACGGTGCCGACCCCCTCGCTGCCCCACCACGAGGCCTGAGCGTCGGTCGACACGCCGATCGCGCCGGCGATGTGGGCCGCATAGCCGTCGCCGGTCTGGACCAGCCAGTGATCGTGCCGGGCCGGGAAGAACATGACTTCCTTGGGCGCGGCCGCCTCGACCACCCGCCGGGTGTTGGTCCCGACCTTGGTCCGGCGCGAGAGAACGCCGAGATAGATCGTCTCGAGGTGGGCGAAGGCGGCGTAGGGGCCCTCGATCTCGAGCACCGTTTCCCAGGGCTCGATCGGGTCGCCGTCGTAGAGCGCCCGGACCTCGAGATCGCTCCACTCGAGGGCGCAGAGGCGGAGGATGGCAATCGCCTCGTCGATCCCGCCGAGGAAGGCGTGGTCCTTGCCGAAGACCTGGAGCGTAACCCGGGGGTGGTGGCCGTCGGCCAGGAGGATCTCCCGGGTCCGGACGAAGTACTTGTCGGAGTAGTAGCCCGATCGCATCCTCTCGACCGGGAGGTGGAAGATGTCGGGATCGAGGCGTCGTCGTCGGGTCATGAGTCGTCGTCGGCGCGGTCGAAGCGGTCGTCGCGGAGCTCGGCCAGCGACCGTCGGAGGTGCCGGGTGTGAGCCGAGCCGGGGTAGCGGTCGAGGAGCCGGCGGAGCTCCCGCATCGCCTTGCCCGGGGCGTGGAGCCGGTGCTCGTAGAAGTGGGCCAGGGTGGTACCGATCAGGATGTCCTCGGCGGGGGCGATCTTGGTGCCCTTGGCCTGGCGGAGCGCCAGCAGCTCGGCCACGGCTCCACCGGGGTCTCCGAGAGGGCCGGCCATCAGGGAGGCGCGCCGGACCGTCGCCGCGGCCCGGGCCCGGGGATCCTTCGCGGCCCGCTCCCGGTAGCGCTCGGCCGCGAAGGCATGTTCGCCCCGGGCCTCGAGCGCCTCGATCTCCGAGAAGCCCCGCGTCCCGCCTCCCATCCCCGCGTCGGTGAACATCCGGGCCACGAAGTCGATTCCCGGGTCGAGAATCCCACCCAGAAAGCCGGACACCAGGCCGTAGAGGGCCCAGAGGGCTCCTGCCAGGATCCACGCCTTGGGAACGACGCCGGTGAGCGCCAAAGCGAGGGCCACGACGGTGGCCCCGATCATCAGGAAGGAAACGAGACGCCGGGCGAGGTCGAGCGGTTCCTGGCCCTCCCCGGGAGACCGGCGGGCGCCGGACGACGTGATTCGCGGCACGCCCGAAGGTATGGGTGCCCGTTACGACGGGCAAGTTGACAGGCGGCCGCCCGGTGGCACATTCCGGGTCTCTCCAACCGCGGAGTCGTCCGTGTCCGACCAGCTGTCGCGCCGGTCTTTCCTGGGGGCCGCGGCCGCGGCCGTGGCTGCTTCCCGCGTCGAAGCCGAAACCCGGTTCCCCGCGCCGTACCTGCGGCGCTCGGGGGTGGCCCGGTTCGCAGCGGTCTCGTCGGCCAACGGCATCCGGGGCATAAACCGGGCCGTCGAGCTGATGACCCAGGGCACCGACACGCTGGACGCCGCGGTCGAAGGGGTCAAGATCCAGGAGCTCGACCCCACGGACATGTCGGTGGGCTATGGTGGCCTCCCGAACGAGGACGGCGTGGTCCAGCTCGACGCGAGCTGCATGCACGGACCCACCCGGCGGGCGGGCGCGGTCGCGGCCTTGGAGGGTATCAAGACCGCCAGCGAGATCGCCCGGCTGGTGCTCAAGTACACCGACCACATCCTGCTGGTCGGTGAGGGGGCCAAGCGGTTTGCGCTGTCGTTCGGGTATCAGGAAGAGGACCTGCTCACGCCCCAGGCCCGGGAGGTCTGGCTCCACTGGCGCGCCAACCGGGGCAAACAGGACGACTGGCTCGACGTCCCGAGCGGCGTGACCCTTGGCCACCGGCCCACGGGGACGATCAACATGAACGTGATCAACGACCAGAGCGACATCTCGTCCATCACCACGACCGCCGGGCTGGCCTTCAAGATCCCGGGCCGGGCGGGCGACTCGCCGATCGTGGGCGCCGGGCAGTACACCGACAACAGCGTGGGGGCCGCCGGCTCCACCGGTCTCGGCGAGGCGAACATCATGGTGTGCGGCGGCTTCTTGACGGTCGAGTTCATGCGGCAGGGGATGGCGCCGAAGGACGCCTGCCTCGCCACCCTCAAGCGGGTGGTGTCGCTGACCGAACCCCGCCTTCTCGACGAGCAGCGGCGGCCCAAGTTCCAGCTCACCTTCTACGCCCTCAACAAGAAGGGGGAGACCGGCGCCGCGTCGCTCTATCCGGCCCCCTACGCCGCGCACGACGGGAACGAGGGCAAGGTGCTCGACGGAGCCTACCTCTTCAGCCGATGATGGCTCGCCTCGCCTCCCTGCTGCTGGTGCTCGCCGCCGGCCTCTCGACCGCGCTCCATGCCCAGGAACCATGGCGCGCGAGCTACTTCCCGTACCCGTTCGGCTCACCCAGCGACGGCGCGATGCTGGTGTTCCGCTACCAGTACACCCAGAACGCGCCCTATTTCATCGAGAAGCACGGGGAGGACGTGATCAATCCGATCACCTTCCGGGGCGCCCTCTCGGCCGAGGCCGGGATCGGGTCCTTGGGGACCCGGTTCGCTCGCCTGGACTTCCGGGGACCGGGGATCGCCAAGGGCTGGCGGTTCAACGGCTCCCTGGTGGCGGAGCGGCGGGGCCGGCTCGGGTTCTACGGGTTCGGTGGCGACCTGGACGCGGCCGCGCAGCTGGACGACCCCAACGCCAACGCCTACCGGGTTCACCGGAGCCGCTATCAGCTTCGGGGGGAGGTGACCCGGCAGGTGGTCGGCCCGTTGAGCGCGGCGCTGGCCCTGTCGCTCGAGCACACCCGATTTACGCCCCTGGAGGGCGCGAGCGACCGGTTCGTCTCCCAGTTCGGAAGCCAGCCGAACGATCGGACCGACTTCCTGGTCCGGCCGGCCATGGTGTTCGACACCCGGGATCGTGAATTCACGCCGGGCAAGGGCGTGCTGTTCGAGGCCGGGTTCGGGGCGGGGACGGCCCGGACCTCCTGGCCCGGGATCACCGACGACAAGTCGCTCTACGCGCTCGGCTACGTCCATCTTCGCGAGTACCTGTCGCTCCGCGAGGGAACGGTGGTGGCCTGGCGGGTCCTCTACCGCACCATGGAGGACGCCGCTCCGCTGGCGGCGCGGTTCCGGGTCCCGGGGTGGGAAGGCGACTTCGACCTGGGTGGCCCGAAAGGGCACCGGAGCTTTCCGATCGGCGCGGTCGCGGGCACCAGCGTAGAGATCGCGAGCCTCGACCTCCGTCACGACCTCTTGAACGCGGGCGACTTCGGGGCGGTCACGCTGGTGGGCTTCGTGGACTGGGCTTCGATCAGCGACAATCTCGGACAGCCGCACGACGTGAACAAGCTCGGCGGCGGCGGCGGGATCGCGCTCCGCATTCTCCGCTCGGCGATCCTGAGCTTCAATTTCGCTGGTGGCCCCAACGGGTTCAACTTCTCGATGGGCAACGGCTGGGCGTTTTAGGCCCGCCCAACCTCCTCAGGCTGCTCGACCGCTGATCGCCTCGATCACCTCCCGGAGGGTGGTCTCCCCGTGGTCGCGGGCGTACCAACGCCGGGTCTCCGGGTAGAGCCGGTCCTTGGCCAGGACGCCGCGATTCGTGAGCACCCACCGCTGCAGCTCGGCCGGGCGGGGGCCCCAGTGCCCCAACTCGCGGAACGCCGAGTCGAGTCCGATGGCGATCGGGATCGACCGGGTGCCGTTGGTCAGGTACGCGTCCATGACCCGGGGGTAGGTATCGCGCTTCAGGATTCGGAGCTCCAGGCCGGCGACGGCGTCGGCCCAGGCCGCGAGGAACGGCACCGTGTTGACCGCGTCGCCGCACCAGTCCTCGGCGATCACCAGCAGATGGAGGGGAGCGAGCGCCCGGCCGCGCTCGAGCGCCCAATCGGGGATCCGCGCCCGCCGATAGACCCCCTCCCAGAGGTCGAAGTGCTTCATCCCGGGGTCGAGGTACCGGGCGAATGGGATCGCCGCGGGCCAAAGAGCAGCGAAATCGATGCTGCCGTCGTCGCCCGAGGGGGTCTCGGTCACGACTCCGATTCCTCGATCCGGACCCCGAATCGGGCCAGGCCCTCGACGTAGCCCCGGAAGGGAACCGCCTCGTCGGGGGTATGGGCGCCGAGCACCCGCATCTCGCGCCGAGCCTGCATCAGCCCGGTCAGGGCGAGGGAGAACCCGGTCGTCCGCATCATCGCGCTCAGTCCGGACTCGACGTCGTGATAGTCGAGCAGGTCGAACCGTACCGTAGCCGGGCGGTCTGCCCGGGTGCCGGTGGCCACCACCCGGAGCGCCACCAGGTCCCGGCTCTCGGGCTTGGTGAGTTGGGGACTCACCGCGGCGATGAAGACGTCTCGGGGCACGACCGATTGGCCCTTCACTTCGATCGGCGCGCTCGCGAGGAGCCCGAGGTCCCGAATCGCCCGCATGAGGCGGGCGTGACCCGGGTATCGGAGGGTCTTGTACTCCATCGTCTCCACGGCACCCTCGAAGCTGAAGGGCATGGTGCTGATCCCGCCCGCCGTGTGGAAGGCCTCGAGGGTGCCGACCGGCGGCGCGAAGTCCAGAGACTCGACCTCCGTCAGCGCCTCGACCTGGACCGCTTTCCCTCCCCTCAGGACCCAGGACGGCGTGGTGTAGTAATCGAGCGCGCCCTCGAGCGAATAGACGATCTGGTAGTTGAGCGGCGGCTCGGGGTGTTGGGGCAGCCCGCCGACGTAGATCCGGACGGCCTCGGCCCGGTCGAGGCGACGGATTCCCTCGGCCGCGAGCACGTTGACCATCCCGGGTGCCAGCCCGCAATCGGGGACCAGCGACAGCTCCCGCCCGCGCGCCTCGGGGTCGAGCGCCAGCTGGCGCATCACGATCTCGGTGTTGCCGCCGAGGTCGGCGAAGTGGCAGCCGGCCTCGATCGCGGCGCGGGCCATCGGCTCGTTGAAGTAGTAGGGTAGGGCGCAGAGCACGGCCTGGTGGCCGCGCATCAACGCCGTCACGGCGGCGACGTCCCGAGCGTCGAGCCCGGCCCGACGGAGCCTCGGTCCGTCCAGCGCCGCCAGGAACTGGGGAAGCGGGTCCGACCGGGCGTCGGCCAGCGTGACCGACTCGACGTCGTCGTGGTGCAGGAGGTTGTACGCGCAGGCGGATCCCTGAAGACCACCGCCCAGGACGAGCATTCTCATACCGAATAAAATCCGAAAAGAGAGGGGCCCCGAAAGGCGCCTCAAGGTAACGAGGTCTCCGGTGCCGGCCCAAACGGAGTGGAGGGATTCCGGTGACGCGATACATTCAGCGCTGCCATGGCCCACCGATTGTCTCCCCCGCGGCGCAAGGACGCCATCGCCACCCGTGCTCGGTTGGTGCGGGCTGCGCTGGAGCTCTTCACCACCGACGGCTATCGGGGAACCACCACCCTCGACATCGCGGCCAAGGCCGGCACGGCCGAGGCCACGATCTACCGGCACTTCACCGGCAAGGAAGCGCTGTTCAACGAAGCCTATCGAGAAGGCCTCCGCTTCGGGATCGGCGTAATTCGGGAGCATACCGCCGAGCGGGGGGTTCGCTGCCGGGAGCGGCTTGGGGGGATCGGCAAGGGGCTGATCCAGCGGGCGGCGCGGGATCCGGCCGTCGTAGCGATTCTGCTTCATCGACTCTCACAGGCCACGCTGGACGAGGCGAGCCTCACCTTGAGCCGTGAGTTCCGAGACCTCCTCGGTCAGGTGATGGCGAGTGGCAAGCAGGAAGGGACGATCCGGGCCGGCTCGGCCGAGCTGTGGAGCGCGGTGTGGCTGGCTCTGGTGACGTTCGCGGCCGATCGAGTGGCCGCCCGGGACTGGTCGTCGGATCACCCCAGCATCGCTCAGACGCTGGACGCCGCCTGGGACGCGATCGCTTATCGGACCGAGGCGTCCTCGCCGGGGTGATAGCTCGGGCTCCGAAAACCGTTGGGAATGTCGGTCCAGAGGGGGAACCGCGGTCGTCCGCCGGTCAGCGGCCGCACCTCGAGCCCGGAGGCCCGGAGCAGTGCCAGCGAGTCGGGTCCCCACCGGATCGCGTCGGTCACGTCGGTCCCGACGCGGGTGGTGTCCCCCTCCGCACTCACGACACAGACCTCGCTCCCGCAGTGGGTTACGCGCCCCTGAGCTGGGGTGCCGAGGAGCTCCGCCAGCGCGCTATCGGCGGGCTGGTCGAGGTCGGTCGGCGCGGTCTTCGGGTCGATCCGGTCGGCGGCCGTGACCAGGATCCGGTCGGCGCCGAGAAAGACGGTGTCGCTGGCCCGGCTCCACCCCAGCCTCCGCACCGGGCCCGCCTCGGCCGGCACCGGACCCCGCCGCTCCGTCCCGTGGATCAGATCGTAGACCACCAGCTCGGCCTCGGTCGGAGTCGCGTTCGCTCCGAGCGCGCATGAACGCGACCGCCAGGCCGGACGGTGCGATCCGAGGAGCCCACTCGGCGGGCCGGCTGAAGGTCAGGCGGAAGAACGGGCCGCCCCCGGTCTCCGCCACGAAGAGGTCGGTGGACCCGTCGGAGCCTTCGCCCACGGCGACGACGAACGGCTCTTCCCCGGGCTTGACCTTGTTGGTGATCGGAGTGATGCCGCAGCCCGCCAGCACGAGGGTGAGCAGGATCGCGGGTTTCATGGGCGCTTCGAGCCGGGGCCCGGATTGGCCCCCGCGCCCGAGGGTTCGTCGGCGCGTCGCACGTCCGCCAGCCACCAGCCGTCCGGGTCCACTTCCACCACGGGCTGGTCGGGTCCGTCCCAATGGAATACCGTGCGGGCGGTGGCTTCCATCACCGGGAGGGCGATGGTCCGGCCGGCGACCCGGATGGTCAGGGTCGGGAGCCGGAAGAGGCCCCAGGCCGGTTTCTGGACCTGACGCAACGTCACCTCGGCGTGGCCGCCGATCAGTCGGGACGAGACTTCGAGGATCGGATATCCTGGCTGGGTCAGGGCCTGGCGAAAGTACCAATCCAAGTCGACCCCGGCCGCCTGGGACATCACCGCGGCGAAGTCGCTCGACAGGGCGTTCCCGTGCTCGTGGGCGCGGTAGTACGTGCGGAGCCCGAGGAAGAAGGCCGAGTCGCCCATCATCCCTCGCAGCGAGTGGAGGACCCAGGCGCCCTTGGGATAGTTGTTCGAGTTGAGGAGCCCGAGCAGGTCGGTCGCCTGGGGGTCGAGGATCGGGCGCTCGCTCGCGGGCGACTCGAGCACGGCTTTGCGATTGGCCTCCATCGTGACCCGGAGGGCGGAGTCGCCTCCGAGATGCTCGTTCCAGAGCGCGGCGCCGTAGGTGGCGAAACCCTCGGATAGCCAGAGGTGGTGCCAGTCGCCCTCGGTGGCGGCGTCGCCGAACCACTGATGGGCGGTTTCGTGCGCGACGGTGCCTTCGCCGAGCCGGTGGCTCCGATAGGCGCGCTCGTCGTAGAAGATGACCGTCGCGTTCTCCATCCCGCCGAAGATGGTGGAGGTCTCGACGTGCCGGAGCTCGGGATAGGGAAAGGGCGCGATCAGCCGGCTGAAGAAGTCCACGATCTCGTTCGCCCGGCGGAACGGGCCGTCGACCGCCCAGGCCGAGTCGGCCGGGTAGGTCACGACCGAGATCGGGACGCACCGGACCTGGCACGCGGGGGCGAGGGGCGTGACGGCCAGCCGGGCGGCCCCGACGACCATGGTATAGACCGGGATCGGGTCGTCCATGGCGAACTGCCAGCGCCGGAGATCGCCCGGCAGCGGGTCGACCCCGATCCGGGTGCCGTTGGCCACCACGGTGAGGTCGGCCGGCGCGTCGATGGTCCAGCTGACCGTGGCCTTGTCGCTGGGATGGTCTTGGCTCGCCAGCCACCGCCGGGCCCGGTCGGGCCAGTTGTCCGCGAAGATCCGGCGGGTGGGTCCCGATCCCCGCTGCACCAGGCCGTCGTCGTCGGACGGTCGAAATCCGGACTTCCCCGATGGCCGGAACGGCGGCGGCGAGCCGTCGTACGCGATCCGGGTGTCGACCTCGCCGCGCGTTCCGGCCGGCAGCGGCACGGCGATCACGTCGCCCCGGCGGTCGTAGCGGGCCGGGCGGCCGCTCAGGGTCAGCGACCGGATGGTGTAGACCGAGTCGAGATCGATCAAGATGGGCTGGGCGCTGGTGAGCCGCCAGCGGGTCGTGACGGCGGCTTCGAAGCGGGTTCCGGAATCGGCCAGCCGGAGCCAGACGTCGTAGTGGAGCGCGTCGTGCCGAACCTGCTCGTGATCGTACCGGGCGGCCAGGGGCGAGGTCTGGGCTCGGGCGACGGCGGGAACGACGATCAGAGCGAGGGCGACCAGCCGCCCCGGCGTGAGGAAGCCGTGAGCGGTGCCGGGGCCGGTGTCGTGATCGTTGCGCTGGCCGAGCCCTTCCATCCTCGCACTCCGCGGTAGGAGCCGAGAAGATACACCGACCGGGTTCCGGGGGGTGGCGTCAGCCCGAGGTTGGCAACGCGGGGGCCCGACCGCGAGCGCTCAACGCTGCGTCGAGCGCGGTTCCCAAGGCCTCGAGGGTGACGGGCTTCGCCAGGTGGAGGTCCATTCCGGCGGCGAGGCATCGTTCTCGGTCGTCGGCGAGGGCATTCGCGGTGAGGGCGATGATCGGTGTCCGTCGGGCACCGTGCTCGCTGGCGCGGATCTGACGGGTGGCCTCGTAGCCGTCGAGGTCGGGCATGAGGCAGTCCATGAAGACGATGTCGTAGGGAAGGCGCTGGTAGAGGGCGACGGCCTCATTGCCGTCGGCGGCGACGTCCACCCGGCAGCCCAGCTTCTCGAGCATCTTGACGGCGACGATCCGGTTCACGGCGTTGTCCTCGGCCAGCAGCACGCGCGGAGAGGGCTCCCGGCTTCGTCGGACTCTGGTGGCGGTGGGCGGAGCCGGGCTGGCCGCAGCCGCCGCGGGAGAGGTCGACCCTTCCGTGAGCGGAAGCAGCCGTCCCAGGGCGTTCCGTAAGGCGTCAGGGGCGGCCGGCTTGACCAGATAGCTGCCAAACCCGGCGGCCCGGGCGCGGTCGCCGTCGCCCGCCTGAGCAGACGAGGTCAGCAGCATGAGGGCCGGATCGCCGAGCCCGGCGGTAGCGCGCACTCGAGCGCCCAACTCGAGCCCGTCCGCCACCGGCATCAGATAATCGACGATCGCGACCTGGTACGGGTCGCCGGCCGCGGCCGCCGCTCGGAAGCGGGTCATCGCCTCCGTAGCGCCCACCGCCGATTCGACCCGCATGCCCCACCGGCTCAATTGTTCGACCAGGATGGCCCGGTTGATGTCCAGATCGTCGACGACGAGGGTATGGACCCCGCGAAGATCGACGGCCTGGGGCAAGGGGTTGACCGGATCGGACGTCGGGAGTCGCACCTCCAGCCAGAACGTCGACCCCTCTCCGGCTCGGCTCCGGACCCCGATTTCTCCGCCGATCAGCTCGATGATGCGCCGGGCGATCGCGAGACCGAGGCCGGTGCCACCATACTTCCGCGTGGTCGAGGTGTCCGCCTGGGTGAACGGCGCGAAGAGCTTCTCCTGCACGGACGGTTCGATGCCGATTCCGGTGTCTTGCACCGTGACCTGAACGGACGCCATCTCGCCGAGTCGCGTCCCGACGACTTCGACCAGGACGTGCCCCGTCGCCGTGAACTTGATCGCGTTGGACACCAGGTTCAGGATCACCTGCCGGAGCCGGCCGGGATCGCCCACCAGGTACCGAGGCACGGGCTCGCCGAACCGCACCGCCAGTTCGAGCCCCTTGCCCGCCGCGACGGGGGCCATGATGTCGGCGACCTCCCCCACCACGGCATGGAGGTCGAACGGGACCGCCTCGATCAACAGCTTGCCGGCCTCGATCTTGGAAAAGTCGAGAATGTCGTTGATGATGGCGAGCAGGGCTTTCCCGGACGAGTGGAGGATGCGAACCTGCTCGGTCTGCTCCTCGCTCAAGGGGCTGTCGAGGAGCAGCTGTGCCACGCCGAGGATGCCGTTCATCGGGGTGCGAATCTCGTGGCTCATCACGGCCAGGAACTCGCTCTTGGCGCGCGCTGCCGATTCGGCCCGGTCGCGAGCCTCGGCCAGCTCCCGTCCGGACGCCTCCAGTTGCCGGAGGTGCCGGGCCCGGTCGGCTTCCGCCCGTTTCTGCTCTGTCAGGTCGCGGATCACGGCGCTGAACCGGCGGTGAAGGTCGATCGTCATGCGACTGATCGCGAGCTCGACCGATAGGGCGGCGCCGTCGAGCCTCACGGCCTCGGCGGCACGACGGCATCCGGCGGTGTCGTCGACGACCTCCCCCAAGGTGGCCAGCATGGCTCGGTCGATGGTCGGGACCAGCGCGCCGATGGGCCGACCCACGATGGCGTCCCCGTGGCCGCCGAACATCCGCTCCCCGGCGGGGTTGACGGACTCGATGGCGCCGGCCTCGTCGAAAGTCACCACGCTGTCCATCATCGTCTCCAGGACGGCGCGATGCCGGGCCGCGGTATCACGGACCGATTGGGACGCCGCGGCCAGACGGCGATCGACCAGATCTCCGATCAGGGTCAGACCGACCACGAGCAGGCCCCCCCCGGTCAGGAGGAGCGCGAAGCCCTCGGGGGAAAGCGGGGAGGCCTCGGGGTGAGGGTCGGTGGAGGGGTAGAAGCGAGCCGCCGCCATGGCCGTGTAGTGCATCCCGGTCACCGCTCCGCCCATGACCAGGGCGGCCGCGGTTCGGATGGCCGGATTGGAGCGATGGGCACCGTAAACCGCGAACCGAACGAAGAGGGCCAACGTGGCCAGGGCGTAGGCGACCGCGATCGACCCGAGAAAGAGCCCGGGGTGATAGCGAAGTGTGGCGCCCATCCGCATCGCCTCCATGCCGGTGTAGTGCATGATGCCGATGCCGACCGCCATCGCCAGGCCGCCGCGATGAAGGCGCCAGGTTTCGATCGACTTGCGACTCATCGCCGCCAACGCGGCGGCGCTGCCCACCATCGCGGGGACCATCGAGAGGAGGGTGAGCGTGAGGTCGTAGGAAACCGGCTCCGGCAGCACGAAGGCGAGCATGCCGATGAAGTGCATGGCCCAGATCCCGGTTCCCATCGCCACGGACCCGACGGCCAGCCAGGTCAGGCGAAGTTGGCGTCGCTGGGCCGCCAGGATCCGTCCCACGACGGCCAACCCGGCGAACGCGCCGAGGGTGGCCGTGACGAACGAGAGAAGTACCAGCAGCGGCTGGTAGTGGCCGGTCAGCGGTGACCCGAGCGACGCGTCGCGCGCAAAGCGCCAGAAGTCCACGGGCCCGCTCAATCCTCTGGGGTGTGCCGCCTCAGTGGGGCGCTGAGATCGCCCGACCGGAGCGGCTTCGCCTGGGAGTCGTCCATCCCGACATCGAGGCGCCGCTCGCGGTCAGCGGGCAGTGCGCTCGTCTCGGTGTCCCACACGGATGGCTTGGTCTTCTCGTTCTCGGTATCGACCCCATGGAAGGCGACTCTAGTCGGCATACGAGGGTCGAGCGTGCCGGCGGACCGAGGGGACGAGCCGATCGCGGCGATCGGGCTCGAGAAACCCGTGACCGTGCTGGGACCCGACTCGGGTTGAGGGTGTGTTCATTGGGCGGTGACGGCCGATTCCGGAGCCGGCGTCTCCTTCGACTCGGCTGGCCGGGTCACGCGGACCGGCGCGGCCAGGGGCAGGTCGGCCCAGAAGTTTTCGATCCGGCTGACCAGACCGGCCGTCACCTCCTGGCCTCGTGAAATGAGCAGGATTCCCTCGGTGGTCCGGACGTCGTCGGCGAAGACCATTCCGCGAGTGACTTGGCTGAGCGCGACCTCGAGGATCGGGTCGGTGCTGCCCTCGGCGAAGCGGGTGGAGAGCGCCTCGAGCACCCGGCGGTCGTACCAGCCGGTCCGCCCGGCCAGCCGGCGGACGGCCTCGCCGTCCGGCGATCCGTGGCTCACGTAGTCGTCGAAATCGAGCGCCACGGTCAGGATGTCGGCCCCGTGCGGGGGCTGGCCGGCGCGGGGCGCCGCCCGGTTGCCCACCCGTTCCAGGATGTCGTGGACCCCCTCCAAGCGGGGTATGGCTTCGATGATCCGAGCGGCGTGGCGCGGGCTCTCGGCGATCAGGGCCCGGTCCGCCTCGCTGAGCGGTACCGATCCGGCCATCCGGTCCACTACCTCGGGCGGCAGGGCGATCGTGCCGATCTGCGACAGCATCGCCGCCACCTCCAGGACCCATCGATCGGGGAATGCCAGCGCGTCGGCCAGCTCACCTGCCAGACGCCGGACCCGAGACGCCCGGCCGAAGGCGGCGGGCTGGGCCATGGACAGGACGTCCACCAGGGCCGCAACGCTGCCGTGCAGCGTCCGCTCCAGCAGCACCCGCTCGGCCATCACCAGCCGATGCTGTCGGACCGCGTCGTTCAGCACCCGGACCAGGGTCTCCGGCTGGCAGGGCTTGTCGAGAAAGCGGAAGACCTGGCCTTCGTTGACGGCGGCCATGGCCGCGGTGACATCGGCGTAGCCGGTCAGGAGAATGCGAACGGTGTCGGGCGCGAGCTCGCTGATCTGGCTTAGGAACTTTACCCCATCCATCACCGGCATCCGATAGTCGGAGACGACCACCTCGAAGTCGCCGGTCCGGGCGAGGGTTAGCGCCTCGACCGGCGAGGAGATCACCGTCGTTTCGAACCGCCGCCGGAGCATTCGTTGCAGCCCCTTGAGCAGATTCTCGTCGTCGTCCACCAGGAGCACCCGGGCCAGCGCGGCGTCACTCATGCCACCCCCTCGACCAGGAGCGTGGCGGCCTGCTCGCGCCACCCGGCCAGCCGGTCGTCGAAGCCCGCGGCGGCGATGGCCTCGCTCGCGAGGGACGGGGCGGGGGGCTGCCGATCGCCCGGAGGCGCAAGCTCATGGACCAGGGCGTCGGCCACGTGGACCAAGATCGCGGTGCCGTCTGGGTCCGGAGCCGGGGCATGATGTTGACGGACGGCGTCGATGATGCCCCACGGCAGGCCCCAGACGCCCAGGAGATAGGCCCCCAGGTCGGCGTGGCTCACCCCGAGGAGCGCGATCTCAGCGGCGACCAGCGGCACCCGGTCGGCGACGGCTCGCTCCCAGATGGCCGAATACGCCTCGGGCGCCCGGATGGCGAGGAGCAGACGGCCGAGGTCGTGGAGCAAGGCGGCGGTGAAGGCGGACTCGCCCCGGGCGCGATCGGGGGCGAAGCGGCGGGCCAGCCCGGCGACCAGGGTCGCGTGGGTCTGCTCGGCCCGGGGGTCGAAGTCGAGCGGCAGCACCTGTCGCTCGAACGAGTCGAACACGCCGTGGATCATCGCCAGGCTCTGAATCAACCGGGTGCCGAGGAAGCTCACACCGCGGTCGATGCTGGTGACCTCGCGAGCCTGACCGAAGAACGACGAGTTGACCAACTGGAGAATCTTGGCGCTCAGGGCCGGGTCGCGGCGGACCACGTCCGCCACGTCGGTGATCGACGCGTCGGTTCGGGCGAGCACACCCGTCAGCTGATGGTAAATCGAGGGCACCGCCGGCAACGACTCGAGCCCGCCGACGATGGCCTCGATCCGGGCGTCGGTCACCAGGTCGCGGAGGCTGCAGGCGCGCTCCAGGACCGCTTCCAGGGCGGTGGCGTTGCAGGGCTTGGACAGGAACTGGTGGGCGATGCGGGACGCCCGGAGTGCCGCCATCATGTCGGTCTGACCCGACAGCACCACCCGCACCGTGGTCGGCCAGCGCGCGGCCACGATCCCGAGCAGGGTGGCGCCGTCGACCTCCGGCATCCGCATGTCGCTCACCACCACGTCGAACGGTTCCTGCTCGCAGGCGTCGATCGCGGCGGCGGCGCCGGGGGCGAACGCCGTCTCCCAGCGATCCCGGTGGCGGTAGAGTGTGCGGCGGAGGCCGTCGAGCACCCGGGGCTCGTCGTCGACGAAGAGAATCCGCTTCATCTGGTTGGCTCCGCGACCCCGGGGTCGGTGAGCGGCAGTCGAACCACGAACCGGGTTCCCCGACCGGGAGTGGTGTCGAACCACACGGTGCCGCCGTGCTTGTCGACGACGACGTTGTGTACCAGCGCCAACCCCTGTCCGGTGCCCTTACCAACGACCTTGGTGGTGAAGAACGGGTCGAAGATCCGCGCCTGGATGGCGTCGGGGATCCCGGTGCCGGTGTCGCTCACCGAGAGCTCGACCCAGTCGTCGACCCGCCGGGTGGAGACCACGATCGAGCCCTTCCCGCCCTCGCGAGCCGCCTCGGCCTCGCCGATCGCATGGGCGGCGTTGATCACCAGGTTCAGCACCACCTGCTGGATCTCGCTTCGAAGGCAGGGCACCGGCGGCAGGGTGGGGTCCAGGTCGGTCCGGGCGTCGGCGATGTACTTCCACTCGTTCCGGCTGACGGTGAGGGTGTTGGCGACGACCTCGTTCAGGTCGACCGGGTCTTTACGAGTGGCTCCCGGATGCGAGAAGCTCTTGACCGCCCGGAGGATCGTGGTCACCCGCTCGACCCCCTCCAGCGCCTGGCGCATCGCCTGGGGGACCTCGGCGATCAGGTACGGGTAGTCGATCTCGTCTTCCAGAGCCCGGATTGCGGCCACCTGCTCGCCCGCGAGGCCGCCCGCTTCCAGCTCGTCGCGGAGCGCCTGATAGAGCTCGAGCATCCGAACCCCGCCCTCGAACGCCTCTCCCAGGAACCGGAGGTTGTCGCTGACGTATTGGGTCGGGGTGTTGATCTCGTGGGCGATCCCGGCCGCCAGCTGCCCGATGGCCTCGATCTTCTGGGCCTGGGTCAGCTGCCGTTCCAGGCCTTTCTGCTCGGTCACGTCGCGGAAGGCGCCCACCGAACGGGCCGCCCGGCCATCGGGGCCCAGGAGAAACCGGCCCCAGACGTGCACCCACCGAACCCGGCCGTCCGGCCCGGTGATTCGGAACTCGCTGGCATAGTGGCCCCCCGCATCCCGGGCTCCCTCGATCGCGGCCGAGAGCTGATCCCGGTCGTCGGGGTGGACGGTCCCAAGCAGACCGCGGAAGGTACCGTCGAACGAGCCGGGCATCGACATCAACACTTCGCGATAATGCCCGCCCCAGAGCATCCGGTCGGTGGCGAGATCGTGGTGCCAGACGCCCAGCTGGGCGGCCTCGACCGCCGCCGCGAGGACGCTCTCGCGATCGGTCGTTTCGGGGTGGGCGGTGTCCGGATCGCTCGGCGAGCGGAGCAGTACCAGCAGGGCCGGGGCCGTCGTCCCGACGTTGGTGACCGTGATGTCGAGCTGAAACCGCCGCTCCGAGGGTCCGAGGCCGAGGAGCAACTGGTCGAATCCAGGGTCGCCGCTCGGGCTCTTCTGGATCCGGTCCAGGGCCCACTCGAAGCGGGCCGCGCTCTCGGGATCGAGGCCGGCGACGAAGCGTCGCCCGACGACCGACTCCGGTGGCTCGGCACCGAAGAGCCGGTCGGCGGCCGGGTTCGAGGCCGAGACCCGGCCGTCCCCGTCCAGTAGGAGGAGTGGAGCCGGCAGCGCCCGGAGGAGGAGCTCAGGCCGGGTCGCGAGCCCGCCGTCGGTCTCGGCCGGAACGATGACCGTATCACCTCGGCCTGAAAGCCCTTCCGGAGTCTCTGCTGGCTCGAACACCCATGCGCTCCCGCCTCGGCGGGCGGGGGTCCCCTCGCGGAATCCAGTCGCTCGTCGTGCTTCGAGTATCGGCGGGGGGGAGGGAAACCTGAGGCTAGGCCGCCCCGGCGACGTCCATCGCCCAGGTAATGGCCTCTCCGTAGGCCCGATGGACCTCGGTCGGCTCGGTGCCCAGCTCTCGGGCCTGGGTTTCACTCGTGAGCCAGTCGCCCTGCTGTCGCGCCACCACCAGGCGGAGGGCCGGCCCGAGAGGCGGACCGCTCCGGAGGAGGGCCCCCGCGATTTCTCGAGAGACCGCCATCGAGGCGAGCAGCTCCTCCAGGGGCCGATCCATGACCGCGTCCATGACGGAGAGCAGGCCGACCAGGAAGAGCTCGAGCTCCCGGCCGGCCAGCTTGAGGGGGCCGGCCAGGAGCTCCGCCAGACGGGCCCGGACCAGCGCGGTGACCACCAGCTCGGGTGGCTTCCCGTCGGCCAGCGCGATCACCGCCATCAAGGAGGCCCACTTCTGGAGCGGCCGGATGCCGAGGAGGCGGATCGCCTGCTCGATGGTCTTCACCTCGTAGCGCCAGCCGAACCCGGCCGAGTTGAGATAGCGCAGCAGCCGGACGGAGAGGGCCACCTCACGCCGGATTACCTGTTCCACCCGTTCGAACTGTACTTCCGGTGCATTGATCTCGCCCAGCAGCTGGAGATAGTTGAGCTTGCCCGGCGCGATCGTCCTGGTGGCCAGCATCTCGGGGCGGCAGTAGTAGTAGCCCTGGAAATAGCGGAACCCGAGCTGCTCCGCCTCGTCCCGCTCCGCCCGCGTCTCCACCTTCTCGGCCAGGAGGTCGAGGTTCCGGCCCTGGGCCCGCTTCAAAGCCTCGGCGCGGACCTCGGCAGGGGCCCGGAAATCGAGCTTGAGGACATCCGCCAGGTCGAGCAGGGATTCCATCTCGGCCCGATAGGCGAAGTCGTCGAGGGCGAGCTGGTAGCCCTGCCGCTTGAGCCGGCGGCAGGCCTCGACTACGTCGGCGTCCGGTTCCACCGTCTCCAACAGCTCGATCACCGTCCGGTCGGTCGGAAGCAGGGTGTAGAGCTCGTCGAGGAGGACCCCGCGGGAGACGTTGACGAAGGCCCGGCGACCTGCGGTCAGGGTCTCCAGACCGAAGGTCATCAGGCTGTTTTCGAGGTTCTGCGACGAGGCGAGATCCGCCTCGGTCCCGGGGAAGTAGTTGTCGGGGCTATTCCGGAAGAGCAGCTCGTACGCGAAGACCCGGTCCCGGCGATCGAAGATCGGCTGCCGGGCGATGAAGGTGGTGACCGAATGCGCCGGAGACGGAAGCTCGGACATGTCTCAATGATCGGCCCTCCCGCCCGGAACCTGAGCGGCGATCCGCTCCAGGGCGGCCTCGAAGGACGCCATCGAGGAGTACCGTTCGGCGGGGTCGAGCTTCAGGGCCTTGTCGATCGCGTCGCTCAGGGCCTGGGGGAGCTTCGAGTCCAGGTCGGCCAGGGGCCGGGGGCGACCGGTCAGATGGTTGAGCATGGTCTGCTGGGCCGTCTCGCCGGTGAAGGGGAGCTCCATGGTCAGCAGCTCGAAGGCCAGCACGCCGAGGCCGTAGACGTCGCTCCGGGGGTCGAGCGGCTTGCCCCGGATCTGCTCCGGGCTCATGAACTCGGGGGTTCCGAGCACGATGCCGGTCGCCGTCAAGCGGTTGTCGTCGGTCCCGACGATCCGCTCCTTGGCGAGTCCGAAGTCCATCACCACGGCCCGCTCGCCGGCCGGGTCGGGCACCAGCATGACGTTCTCGGGCTTGAGATCCCGGTGCAGGACGCCCTGGTCGTGGGCATGCTGGAGACCCCGGCACAGCTGGATCAGGAGCGGAACCGCCTGACGGACGGGGGTGGGGCCGACCCGGTTCTCGCGGGTGGAGAGGGTCTCGCCGTCGAGGTACGGCATCACCAGGTAGGGCATCCCGGCGGCCTGTCCGTGCGCCAGGATGCCGCAGACGTTCGGATGGTTGAGCTTCATGGCCAGCGACGCTTCGCGCTTGAGCCGGGCCACCGACTCGGCGTCGTTGGCCAGTCGAGACATGAGCACCTTGATCGCCACGGGCTGGCCCGACTGCCGGTCGACGGCGCGGTACACGTAGGCCATCCCGCCCTCGCCGACCCGTCGTTCGATGGCGTAGCGGCCGTCGAGGATCCGGCCCTGCATTCCCGACGCTGGGTCGACCCGCCGGGCCGGGGAGCGGAGCTCCCCGGTGCGATGCAGCCCGCTCCGACCCGACGGGCGGTCGGGTTGATCGGCCGAGAGGAGCGGAAAGCCGTCCTTGATGCAGTAGCGGGCGGGAGGGCCGTAGACGGCGCCGCAGCGGGGACAACGGAGTTGGCTCAATCCCGGTATCGGTTGCGGCCGTCGGACTTGGCCCGGAGCAGATTGGTGTCGGCCAGCCGGATCAGGGCGTCCGGGTCGGTCACCCGCTCGTCCGGATGGGTGGCGATCCCGATCGAGACGGTGATCTGGACCGGGTGCTCGGCGGTGCCGAGCGTCGCCCCGCTCACCTTCCGGAGGATCCGCTCGGCGTAGATCCGGGCGCCCCGGAGCCCGGTCTCCGGCAGGAGCACCACGAACTCCTCGCCGCCGAGCCGGGCCAGCACGTCCATGGTCCGCTGCTCCCGCCGGAGCAGCTCGGCCAGCTGCACCAGCACCCGGTCGCCCAGCTCGTGACCGTAGGTGTCGTTCAGGTGCTTGAACAGGTCGATGTCCAGCATCAGGCAGGAGAGGACGCTGCCCGAGCGCTGGACCCGACTCATCACGTGCTCGAGCCGCTCCCGGAAGGCGCGCCGGTTGTAGAGACCCGTCAGCGGATCGGTCTCGGCCAGGTGCCGCATCTCGTCCTGCCGGCGGATCGCGTCTTCGAAATCGTAGGCTTTGTCGAGGACCCGGGCGGAGGCGCCGATCACCCGGTTGGCGAAGGTGAGATCGTCGGGGCCCAAGGGGTCGTCGTCGCCGGTGGTCCGGAGGAAGAAGACGCCCGAGCGCTCGGCGTGGATCCGGAAGGGAATCGCGGCCACCGAGGTGGTGGGAACGATCCGGCCTTCGATCCGCCACCGTTCGCGGGCCTGGGAGAGAAACGGATCGGCCTGAACGTCGGCGATCAGCAGGGGTTCCTGGGTCTCCATGGGCCCGAGCAGCTCGGGATAGCGCTTGAGCTCCACGGTCAGATGCCGGAGGGCCGGGTTCTCGAATGCCGCCACGACCGTCGCGGTCTCGCCGTTCACGTCGTCGAGTACGATCGAGCAACGGGAGATTCGGAGTCCGGTTGCGATCCGTCGGACGAGCACCTGGTAGATCTCGGCCGGCGAGAGCGAGGCGGTGATCTCGCGCAGGATGTCGGCCAGCTGGTCGCTGGAGCGGGCGGCGGCCCGAGCCGCCTCGAGGACTCGTCCGGCCCGGAGGTGGGCCTGGATCCGGGCCATGAGCTCGGCCGGCCGGAACGGCTTGGTCACGAAGTCGGCGGCGCCGAGCCCGAGGGCGGCCACGGTCGTGTCGCCCGGGGGCGAGCCGGACAGCACCAGGATCGGGAGGTCTCGGTGGATCGGGTGGCGCTTCAGCGCCTCCAGCACCGACAAGCCGTCGACCCCGGGGAGGCCCAGGTCGAGCACGACCAGGTCGACCCGACTCCGGTCCAGGTGATCGACCAGGCCCTGACCGCTGTGCAGCATCGAGGCCCGGAGGCCTTCCGATTCGAGCACCGACACCAGGGCGCGGGCCAACGACTCGTCATCGTCCACGATCAGGACGTGCGACGGCCGGGACTGCCGCGGTTCAGGCAACGAGCCGCGCGAAGACGGCGGGGTCGACATTCCCGCCGGTGAGGATGAGGGCGGTGGGGCCGGTGGGCCGGATCCTGCCGGCCAGCAGGGCCCCGACCGGCGTCGCGCCGGAGGGCTCGACCTTGAGCGCCATCGAGTGGAACAGGAAGCGGACGCCGGCACCGATCTCGGCTTCGGTCAGGGTGGCGACCCCGGCGATGACCGGCCGGATGTACGAGAGGGTCAGCGCGCCGGTGGCCGGCGGGACGAGGCCGTCGGCGAGGGTGTCGACCGGCTCGAAGGGCACCGGATGGCCGGCCGCGAGCGCGGCCGTCAGCTTGGGGCTGACCTCGGGCTCGACGGCATAGACCGTTCGCGAGGTGCCGTCCGCCCGGGCGCCCGCCATCGCCGCCACGGCCGCACAGGTTCCCGCCAGCATGCCGCCGCCCCCGATCGGACAGATGATGGTCTCGATCTCCGGATGGTCTTCGAGGATCTCGAAGGCGCAGGTGCCCTGGCCCATGATCACGTCAATGTTGTCGTAGGGCGGAACCAGCACCAGCCCCTCGCGCTGGATCAGCTCTTCCGCCCGGGCCTCACGCTCCTTCGGCGTGGTGAAGACGATCTCGGCGCCGTGGCGACGGATCCCCTCGACCTTGACCGCGGGGGCGGACTTGGGCATCACGATCACCGCCCGGACCCCGAAATGCTTGGCGGCGAACGCCACCGCCTGGCCGTGGTTGCCGCTCGAGTGGGTGATGATGCCCCGGGACCGCTCCTCGGGAGAGAGCCGGGACATGGCGGTGTAGGCGCCCCGGATCTTGAAGGCGCCGATCGGCTGGTGCTGTTCGCACTTGAGCCAGACCGGGTTGCCGAAGCGCCGGGTCAGGGCAGCCGACTCCACCAAGGGCGTCCGGACCGCGATCCCGTCGAGGGCGGCCGCCGTCCGGGCCAGGTCTTCCCAGCTGATCGACTGCGGCCCGGTTCCGACCGGCTGGCCGGTCACTCGCCCCCCACTTCCTCGGACGCCTCTTCGGCCGTTTCCTGGCCCTCGCCGTCTTCGGTCACCACCCGGGCTACGGCCACGATCGTGTCGCCCTGGTCGAGGTTCATCACCCGGACGCCCTGGGTGTTGCGGCCGATGACCCGGATCCCGTCGACCGGCACCCGGATGATCACCCCGATCCGGGTGATCATCATCAGCTCGTCCTCGGGCTGGACCTCCTTCAGGGCCACGCAGACGCCGGTCTTGTCGGTGTTCTTGAAGGTGATGATCCCCTTGCCGCCCCGCTTCTGGACCCGGTACTCGGAGAGCTCGGAGCGCTTCCCGAATCCCTTGTCGCTCACCACGAGCAGGGTGGCGTCGCGACGGATCACCACCATCCCGATCACGGTGTCCTTCGAGTCGAGCTCGATCCCCTTCACCCCGCTGGTGGCCCGCCCCATCGACCGGACGTCGCTCTCGTGGAAACGGATGCTCATCCCGTGCTTGGTGGCGAGCACGATGTCGTTGTTGCCGTCGGTGAGCTGGACCTCGATCAGCTCGTCGTCCTCGTCGATGTTGATCGCGTTGATGCCGTTGGACCGCGGGTTCCCGTAATCGGAGAGCACCGTCTTCTTCACGGTGCCCTTCCGGGTGGCGAACATCAGCCAGCGGTCGTCGGTGAATGCCCGGACCGGGACCAGGGCCATGACCTGCTCGTCCGGACGGATCGCGATGCAGTGGATGATCGGCTTGCCCCGAGTGGCGCGGCCGCCCTGCGGGATCTCGTGGACCTTGAGCCAGTAGACCTGGCCCCGGTTCGAAAAGAACATCACGTAGTCGTGGGTGCTCGCGATGAACAGGTGCTCGATCCAGTCGTCTTCCTTGGTCGTAGCGCCCGTCAGTCCGCGGCCGCCCCGGCGCTGCCGCCGGTAGGTGGAGACCGGGGTCCGCTTGATGTACCCCGAGTGCGAGATCGTGATCACCATGTCCTCCTCGGCGATCAGGTCCTCGACCGAGAACTCGGACTGGTCGGGGATGATCTCGGTGCGGCGATCGTCACCGAACGTCTTGACGACGTCCTTCATCTCGTCCTTGAGGATGGTCATCCGCCGCTCGCGGGAGGCCAGGATGCCCTGCAGGTCCTTGATCAGCGCCCGGACCTCCTTGAGCTCGGCCTCCAGCTTGTCGATCTCGAGGCCGGTGAGCCGGGCGAGCCGCATGTTGAGGATCGCCTCGCTCTGCTTTTCCGACAGCCCGAACCGCGCCCTGAGCCGCGCGTCGGCCTCGGCCACGTCCTTCGAGCTCCGGATGATCTGGACCACTTCGTCGATGTTGTCGACCGCGATCTTGAGGCCGTCGAGGATGTGCTCCCGGGCCTGGGCCTGATCGAGCTCGAACTGGGTCCGCCGGACGATGACGGTGTGGCGGTGGTCGATGAAGTGCTGCAGCATCTCCTTCAGGTTCATCACCTTGGGCTGGCCGTTCACCAGCGCCAGGTTGATGACCCCGAAGGTCGACTGCATCGCGGTGTGCTTGTAGAGCTGGTTCAGCACCACGTGCGGGTTGTGATCGCGCTTGAGCTCGATCACCAGCCGCATGCCGTCACGGTCGGACTCGTCCCGGATCGCCGAGACGCCCTCGATCTTCTTGTCGTTGACCAGCCGGGCGGTGTACTCGGCCAAGTTGGCCTTGTTCACCTGGTAGGGCAGCTCGGTGACCACGATCGCCGATTTGTTCGACGACTCCTTCTCCTCGATCTGGACCCGGGCCCGCATGATCACCTTGCCGCGGCCCGTGAGATACGCCTCCTTCAACCCCTGCACCCCGTAGATGTAGCCACCGGTCGGGAAGTCGGGTCCGGTGATGTGCTTCATCAGATCCGTGATCGACGTTTCGGGGTCGTCGACCAGGACCTCCACGGCGTCGCAGACCTCCCGGAGGTTGTGGGGCGGGATGTTCGTCGCCATGCCCACGGCGATGCCGCTCGAGCCGTTGACCAGGAGATTGGGGATCTTCGACGGCAGGACGGTCGGTTCTTCGAGCCGATCGTCGAAGTTGGGCTGGTAGTCGACCGTGCCCTTGTCGATGTCCTCCAGCATCGCCACCGCGACCCGGGTCAGCCGGGCCTCGGTGTACCGGTAGGCCGCCGGCGGGTCGCCGTCCACCGAGCCGAAGTTCCCCTGCCCATCGACCAACGGATAGCGGAGCGAGAAATCCTGAACCATCCGGACCAGGGCGTCGTACACCGGCGAATCGCCGTGCGGGTGGTACTTGCCCAGCACCTCCCCCACCACGGTCGCCGATTTCTTGTACGGGCGCCCGGGTACGAGACCCAGCTCGTTCATCGCGTTCAGGATCCGGCGGTGCACCGGCTTGAGCCCGTCGCGCACGTCGGGCAGCGCCCGCGACACGATGACGCTCATCGAATAGTTGATGAAGCTCTGCTTCATCTCCTCTTCGATCGGACGGGGCAGAATCCGCTCGTGCGAATTGGGTGAGGTCATACGTATTCAGATCTCGAGGAGAAGACGGCCGGCCGGGAACACCCGGTCGGCAAGCGCCGAAAGATAGCCGGGAGGGGGTCCGGAAATCAATTGGGCTGACCAGCTGTAACCGGTTTTCTGGCAATCACTTACGAGACGGTGTTCGGGGGTCGTGGCCGCCACCGGGGGCCGATGGGTCATCCCTCAGGACGGCGCCGCCCTCCGGCTGATATTAGGATCACTCGGTCCCCAACCTGCGAGGCTGCTCTGAACGGGTGTGGTCCGCTGTCCGGTTCCCTCCGCCGTCGGCTCGTCGCCGTCGGGCTGGCCCTGGTCCTGGCTCCCTCCGGCCCGCTGATGGGTCAGACGCACGTCTCGTTGCCGACCGCCGACGGAGGGGTGGTCCAGGGCGACCTGTACGGCGCCGGCGCCCGGGGCATCGTCCTCGCTCCCGGCGCCCGTTTCGAACGGGGCAGTTGGGCGCCGCAGGCTGCCGCCCTCACCGACGCGGGCTTTCGGGTGCTGGCGATCGACTATCGGGGCCGAGGCGGGTCACGGGGAGGGTCGGAAGGGCGGAACGGGGAACGGCTCGACGTCCTGGCCGCCGTCCGCTACCTCAGGCACCAAGGGCTCGAGTCGGTGTCGGTCCTCGGCGCCAGCTTCGGTGGTGGGGCCGCCGCCCGGGCGGCGATCGACGCGGCGCCCGGCGAGATCGACCGGCTCATCCTGCTCGCGGCGGTTCCGGTCGAGCACCCGGAGCGGATCCAGGCCCGAAAGACGCTCTTCGTCGTGGCCCGGGGCGATACCCTCGGCTCGGGTGTACCGCGACTCGTGGGGATTCGAAAGCAGTACCAGGCGGCGCCCGACCCCAAGCGCCTGGTGATCCTGGACGGCTCGGCCCATGCGCAGTATCTGTTTCGGACCGACCCGGGGCCCCGGCTCCTCGCCGAGATCATCGCCTTCCTGCGCGAGCCCTGAGGCCCGCGGCCACCCCGGGTGGTCCGGTCTCGCCCGCGGGGCGGCCCTGGCTCTGAAGCACGCGCCGCACCCGCGACGGCGCCACGCCCAGGCGACGGCGGAACTCCGCGGTGAAGTGGCTGTGGCTCGAGAAACCCAGCTCGAGCGCCAGACGGCTCAAGCTCCCGGCCCCCTCCTCGAACCGCTCCAAGGCCACCCTGGTCCGGAGCTCCAGCAGGTAGTGGTGGAGCGTCAGCCCGGTGGTCCGACGGAACACGCGGCAGAGGTGGAACGGCGACACGTCGAGCCGCCCCGCCAGTTGCCGGATCGTGGGGCGCTCCGTCGGATTGCGGGCCAGCTCCGCGCGAGCCCGCTGCACCACCTCCCGCCCCTCGCTACGCCGGGCGTCGCTGGACCGGCCGACCGCCAGCTCGAGCGCCAACCCGACGATCATGATGACCTCCTGCTCGACCTCCAGGGGGTGGAGCCCGCCCTGCACGAGCCGAGAGAAAAACAGTCGCTGGCGATAGTAGAGCGCGGCGTTGGCCGGGCCGAATGCCACCGGGAACGGTCGCTCCCCGTCGGTGGCCGCCCCGGCATCGATGTCGCGCATGATCGCCGCCGCCAGCGCCCGGCTCAGGCTGAACCAGTCGGCCCGGTCGCCGTCGGGCGCCAGCGGGTGCCTGACGTAGGCCTGGCCCTGGTTGTAGATCACCGCCACGCTGGGGTCGGCGACGAACGGCGGACGGCCCGCGTGTCGGATCCAGACGGCGGACCGAGGAAAGACGACGGTATACCCTTCGATCGGCCCCGCCGTTCGGAACTCCGGGTGCTCGGTCGGGCAGTGGAAGGTCCCGACTCGGACGTCGGGGCTCCGATAGACGACCCGATCGGGTCGAGCGAAGAGGCGAGGGCGGGCAGGCATCGGTCAGAGGTCTCTCTCGGCCGGACGACCCGGCCCCGACGTTTGTTTCCGCACCGTCGCAATCCGGTGATAGTCCGCGCCTCGCCGGCGGGCGTTGATTCCGGGTCCGATTCGAGGCGTCCGATGCTTCCTCAACCGCGGTCCCCCATGATCCGTGTCGTCGTCCTGCTTTCGCTCGCCGCTCTCCTGCCCGCCGCCGCTGCCGCTCGCCGCGCAGGGCCCGCCCGTGCCTGCCGAGGTCTCCGCGGCGCAGGCCGCCCTCAGGTCGGGCGACGCCGACGGGGCGATTCGGACCCTGGAGACGTACTTCCGCAAGAACCCGTCGGCCGTCGTCGGGCGTTTGCTGTTGGCGCGGGCCTACGACCAGAAGGGCGATCTCGACCGGGCCCTGGCCGGCTACCTCGCCATCGATCGGCCCCGTCCGAGCCGAATCCAGGCGCTCTTCGGCGCGGCCGGGGTCGAGGCCCGCCGGGGACGGGCCGACCAGGCGTTCGAGCTCCTGGCTCGGCTCAAGGCCACCGGGGCGTTCGACATGGACCTGGTCCGGGCCACCCCCGCGTTCGCCGGTCTCGAAGGCGATCCACGCCTCGACGACATCACGTTCAAGCCCGCCGATTTCGACGACCCCTTCGTGGAGCCGGTCCACGTGATCCACGAGTGGAGAGGGGAAGCAAAAGGCGACCAGTTCAGCTGGATCGCTCGCGGGATCGGCGACGTCGACGGCGACGGCGCGAGCGACCTCGTCACCTCGGCGCCGACCTGGGGAGCGAACGGCCAACCCTCGGGCCCGGGGAAGGTCTACGTCTACTCCGGACGCTCCGGGCAACTGCTCTGGAGTCAGGCCGGCAAAGACCAGGAAGGGCTGGGCACCGGCCTCGAGGCCGCGGGCGACGTGAACGGCGACGGGGCCGGCGACGTGATCGCGGGCGCGCCGGGCGGCGATCACGCCTACGTGTTCTCGGGACGCGACGGCCGCCTGCTGTTCACCCTCGCCCCCGACGCGCCGAACGAGCGATTCGGCACCTCGGCCGCGGGTGCCGGCGATCAGAACGGCGATGGCGTGCCCGACCTCGTGGTCGGGGCGCCGGGGGCCGGGGGGAAGGGGCAAGCGACCGGGAAGGTCTACGTTTTTTCGGGCAAGGACGGCAGCCCGGCTCTTCACCCTCGACGGCGAACAGCCGGGTGACGGGTTCGGAACCATCGTGGCGGGAGCCCGAAACGGGGAGGGGACGCCCCTGCTCGTCGGCGCGCCGGGCGCGGGGCCCCGCCGCCGGGGTCGGGTCTACACCTACCAACCCGGAGGCCGCCGGCTCGCATTCGTGATCGACGCTGATTCGACCGGCGTCGCGCTCGGCGGGATGTTCACCTCGCTGGTGGGTGACGTGAACGGCGACCACGTGCTCGACGTCTATGCCTCCGACTTCACCAACGCGGCCAAGGGGCCGTCGACCGGTCGGGTCTACGTCTATTCCGGCAAGGATGGCCGGCCGCTCTACACCTTCACGGGCGAAGGCCCGGGCGACGGCTTCGGGATCGGCTCGGCCGACGTCGGCGACGTGAACCGGGATGGGTACGCCGATCTCGTCGTCGGTGCCTGGCAGTACTCGGGAGCGGCGGCGTCCGGCGGCAAGGTCTATCTCTACTCCGGCAAGGACGGGAGCCTCCTGCGGACCATCACCGGGCGGGTTCCCGGCGAAACCCTCGGCTTCGACGCGACCGGCATCGGCGACGTCGACGGCGATGGGGTCGTCGACCTGCTGCTCACCTCGAGCTGGAGCAACGTCAACGGCTTCCGGTCCGGTCGGATGTTCGTAATCTCGGGCCGCTGATTCGGCGACCTCCCCGCCCCCGGCCGATCCGGTGACCTTCGTCGCGGTGCCCGCGGCCCGCACGTCGCGTCCCGGTGGCGTGCGGGCTACATTGGCGGGGGGATCCTGCCCGGCGGCAGGATACCCCTCCGGCGTCCCTCGTCGCCTCGAATCGCGGACCAGTCCACGTGACCAATCACACTCGATCGTCGGTCTCGGGCCGACTGCTCTGGCTGACCGCCCTTGCCCTCCCGCTGTCGCCTTTGGGTGCCCAGCAGGCGCCTCGGTTCGAAGTGACGGTGCCGGCCTCGGCCCACTCTGGACCGCTCACCGGCCGGCTCATCGTCGCCGTTTCTCAACCGCGCCGGAGCCCGAGCCCGCGTCTCCTGATCTCGCCCAGCGGGCCGGCCCTCTTTGCGGTCGATCTCGAGGGCCAGGTGGCCGGTCAGGCCGGCCGTCGTCGACCGCCGGGCCCTCGGCTATCCCACCCCGCTCGCCGACCTCGCGCCCGGTCGAGTACACCGTGCAGGCCGTCGTCAATGTCTACGACGAGGTTCACCGCGCCGACGGCCACACCCTCTGGCTGCCGATGAACGACGGCACCCAGGAGTTCTTCAGCGTGGCGGCCGGCAACCTCTACAGCAAACCGGTCACGGTCCGGCTCGGTCGGGGCGGCACGGTCAAGCTCGTAGTCGACCGAGTGATCCCGCCCTCGCCCAAGCCCGAGGACACGGAGTGGGTCAAGCACGTGACCATCCAGAGCGAGAAGCTCACCCGCTTCTGGGGGCGGCCGATCTACGTGCACGCCACCGTCCTGCTGCCCAAGGGTTACGCCGACCATCCCGACGCCCGCTATCCCGTCGTCTTCACGATCGGGCCACAACGTCCCGTTCGGGTTCTCCCCCGACTCGGCCGGCGTGCGGGGGCTGGGCCGGATCAATCCGGCGAGCGGTCTGGAAACGGGTTACGACTTCTATCGGGCCTGGACCTCCGACTCGTTGCCGCGGGTCGTGGCCGTCAGCTTCCAGCAGCAGACCCCATACTTCCCGGACTCCTACTCGGTCAACTCCGCCAACAACGGTCCCTACGGCGACGCGATGGTCGAGGAGGTCATCCCCGAGCTGGAGCGCCGGTTTCGGCTGATCGGGAAGCCCTACGCCCGGCTCCTCGAAGGCGCGTCGACCGGTGGCTGGCAGACGCTGGCGCTCCAGCTCCGCCATCCCGACGTCTTCGGCGGCGCCTGGGTGTTGCAGCCCGATCCGATCGACTTCCGGAAGGACCAGCTGATCGACATTTACCAGGACACCAGCGCCTTCACGCTGCCGGCCGGCCTGTTCGTCTCGCTGGAGCGCCCCTTCCGGCGGACCGTCGAGGGCCAGGTGGTGTGGACCACCCGCCAGCTCAGCCGATTCGAGGAGGTCCTGGGCACGAGGGGCCGGTCGGGCTATCAGCTCGAGGCCTGGGACGCGATCTATGGCCCGACCGACCCCGACGGCTATCCCCAGCCACTCTGGAACAAGCTCACCGGCACGATCGATCGAGAGGTCGCCACCTACTGGAAGGAACACGGCTACGACCTCCGGGCTTACGCCGCGGATCACTGGCGAACCCTCGGCCCCGAGCTCCGCGACAAGCTCCACTTCTTCGCGGGCGACATGGATGACTTCTACCTCAACCTCGCCGTCTACGAGTGGGAGGAGTGGCTCCGGTCGGTCGATCCCGACTACCCGGCGACCTTCGCCTACGGCCGCCCCAAGCGCGGTCACGGCTCGCACCTGTTCCCCTGGGCCGAGATGGTGCGTCGGATGGGGGTGTACGTGAGGGAGCACGCGCCCGCCGGGGACGATCCGGCGGTCTGGAACTACTGACCTTCCGATCTCGCGACCCCAGCACTCGAGGTATCTCATGTCCCGTCGCCTTCGCCGCGAGCTCCGCGTGCTCCGGGCCCACGCGCTCGTCACCACACCGCTCCTCGTGATCGCGGCTCTCTCCGCCTTCCAGTCCAGCCGGAAGACTCGTTTCGACGAGATCGACGTCCAGCGGATCAACGTGGTCGAGCCCGACGGCAAGCTCCGGATGGTGATTTCCAACACCCCGCGCTCGATCGGGCCCATCTACCACGGCAAGCCGTTCGGCTACCCGGGTGGGCGGCGTCCGGGAATCATCTTCTTCAACGACGAAGGCTCCGAGAACGGGGGGCTGGCCTTCGGCGGGAGCCGGGACCCTGACGGGACGTATCACGCGAGCTCGCAGCTCGCCTTCGATCAGTTCGACCAGGATCAGGTGCTCTACCTCAGCTACAACGACGACAACGGGCAGCGCCGCCTGGGACTCACCGTCGCCGATCGCGCCGTGACCCCGCTCTACGATCTGGTCATGAGGAAGGACTCGATCGACCAGCTGCCCGACGGACCCGCCAAGAAGGAGGCCCTCGCCCGGCTGATGGGGCCGGTGGACGGCAAGCCGATGTTCGCCCAGCGAGTCTACGTCGGACGGGATCGGAGCCGGGCCGCCATCATCAACCTCTCGGATCCGGAGGGCCGGCCTCGGCTCCGGCTCGCGGTCGATTCGCTCGGAAGGGCGAGCCTGGAGTTTCTCGATGCGTCGGGTCAGGTGACCGCTCGGCTTCCGAACCGCTGATCGATCGCCGCCGCAACCGGCGGCCTGTCCCGTCGGACGAATCGCCGGCACGGGACACCTGTCCCCGAACGAGGACGCTCCGGCGCTCGGGCCTGATTTTGGAAGCGCGTTGCGGCGCCCGGAGTTAGGCGGCGCGCGATGGGGGCATGGAACTTGACATCTACACCTCAGGACATGACCTGGCACCGGTCGTTATGCTCACCGTAGCGTTGGCCCTTTCCCTGTTGGCGCCGAGTGCGCATTCCGCTATGTCTTCCGACGTCCGATCCGCCGGTCAAGCTCAATCTCAATGACGATGCCTCACTACTCCCCGGGTGACCGAGCCAAGGTCAAGGTTCAGGTCGCCGAGGACGGCTATCTGCTCGTGCTCCGCATGACGGACCGCGGCAACGTCCGCGTGCTCTTCCCCGTGGATCCTCGTGACGACGCCGCGATCGATGGCGGCCAGGAGATGGAGATCCGCGGACGCGGCGACCGGGAGACGTTCACCGTGGGGAGCCGCGCCGGTTCGGGCGTGGTGCTCGCGGCCTGGTCGACCCATCCGTTCCAGATGGACGACCTGGTGCGGAACGGGCACTGGGACCTGACCGCGCTGGACGACAGCACGGCCGGGCAGGATCCAGAGGCGGCGTTGTTGGCGATCGTCGACCGCGCGGCGGATGGACGGTACGAGTACGACGTGGTGCACTACACCGTGAGCCCGGAACGGTATTCCCGGGCCTATCTCGGTTGGTACGACCCCTGGTTCTCCGGGCCGTGGGCCTGGTACGGCCCGAGCTGGTACTATGGCCCCAGCTTCCGAGGCCGGGTCGGCATTCTCCGGGGTGAGCGGGGAGAGCGAGGCGAGCGGGGCGGACGCGGCCGTTAGGCGGCTCCGGCGCTCAGTGCTGGATCATCGACTCGTCGCCATAGCGGGTGCGGAGCGGGTTTCCGCGCCCGCGGTCGATGCCCCCCCGGAACTCGAAGTGCTCCTCGTTCAGGAGCCGGCTTCCGAGGCTCGGGGCGAACGACGCCTTGAGATGCTGCAGCAGCAGCTTGGCGCCGACCTCCGACGCCGGAAGCCAGACCCCGGGCGTGAGCCCGGGGTAGAGGTGGGCCGCCTCCGGCTTGAGCCGGGCTTCGCGCACGAGATTGGACTGGGTCACGATCGTCCTCTCCTTCCGCTCAGCGTGAGGATCCCGGGCGCCGCGACCGGATCGGGGGAGCCGGCTCCGGCTTGAGCACCACGGGGTTCTCCCTGAGCATCCGCATCGCCTCCGAGACGCCGCGCTCGAGCTGCGGATCCCGTCCGGCGATCACGTCCTTCGGGGTCATTTCGACGTCGATGTCGGGGGCGACGCCCTGGTTCTCGACCGCCCACTGTCCGTCGAGGTCGAAGAAGCCGCCCCGGGGCGCGATCATGATGCCGCCGTCGATGAGCGGCGGCGTGTCCCAGGTGCCGACCAGGCCGCCCCAGGTCCGCTTCCCGACCAGCGGGCCGATCTTCATCTCCTTGAAGAGATAGGGCATCAGGTCGCCGCCCGACCCCGCCATCTCGTTGATCAGCATCACCTTCGGCCCCCAAACGCCGGCCTCCGGCAGGTTGAACGGCGTCCGGGTGCCGACCGGGTTGTTGAAGTAGCCCAGCTGCTTCCGATTGAGCACGTTGACGATGTAGTCGGCTGCGGAGCCGCCCCCGTTGAACCGCTCGTCCACCACCATGCCCTGCCGGTCCTGCTGAGGGAAAAAGTAGCGGTTGAAGAAGGTGTACCCGCCCTGCCCGGTGTTCGGGAGATACACGTACCCGAGCTTGCCGCCGCTCAGCGAGTCGACCTTGCGGCGGTTGGCCTCGACCCAATCCATCGTTCGGAGCGGCACCTCGCTCGCCACCGGCACCACCGTCACGGTGCGGGCGCTCTGCACCGACGGCGTCGAATTGACGAGCAGCTCGGTCTGCCGGTTGGCGGTCCCCTCGAGCAGCCGGTAGATGTTGTCGGTGCCCGCCAGGTCGGCGCCGTTGATCGCCAAGACGTAGTCGCCGACGCTCACGCCCACGCCGGGGGCGCCGAGCGGCGCGTCGATCCCGGGATTCCAGTTGCCGCCGGTGTAGATCTTGGTGATCCGGTAGCGGCCGTTGGCCACCTCGAAGTCGGCGCCCAGCATCCCGGCGTTGGCGCGCGGAATGTCGGGGATGTCGCCGCCGCGAACGAACGAGTGCCCGATCGCGACCTCGCTGCCCAGGACGTCGAGCAGGTAGTTGAAGTCGGTCCGGTGCCGCACGAACGGCACGAACGGGGCGTAGAGTGCTTTGGTCTTGACGTAGTCGGCGCCGTGGAGGTTGGGGACGTAGAGGAAGTCCCGCTGGAAGCGCCAGCCCTCGCTGAACATCTGGGCGTATTCGGCCTTGGGGTCCACCAGCATCCGGAGGCCCAGGCTCAAGCGGCCGGCGTTGGGCGCGGGCGGGCCCTTGTCGGCGTCGACGAGATGGAAGGCCCCGGCCTGACCCGGCGAGCGGTAGAGGAGCTTCTTCCCGTCGGCCGACACCAGGAAGGTCTGGACGTTGCTGGCGAACGGGATCGCCTTCCGTTCGGAGAGCTGATAGCGATAGAGCGCGTCGCCGGGCCGGGGGCCGGCGTCGACGCCGGTCGCCGGAATGTTCTCGGTAAAGAAGATCGTCCCCGCCGCGCCGGCCTGGAGCTCCTGGTAATCGCGGAGTGGCAAGTCGAGCGCGACGATCCGGTCCGAGATCCCGTCGAAGTCGATCGCGACGGTGACGCTGTCGGCCGGCTTGGGCCCATTCGGCCCGCCCATCCGTCCACCCGCCTGCCCGCTCTCCTCGTCACTCCGCGGCAGGAGCGGCGACGGCTCGTTCTGCCCGAGCACCGCCAGGTACACACCCCGGGTCACCGGTCGCTCGTAGCTCGACATGTCGAGCCACCCGGTGTTGAGACCGAAGTTGGTGGAGGCCAGGAAGAAGAGGTACTTGCCCGAGCCGTCCCAGGCCGGCGAGGTGGCGTCGGCCATGCCGTCGGTGACCTGATGGACCTGCCCCGACCGGGTGTCGTAGACGAAGACCGAGTGGATCTGGGACGCGTTTCGCTTGGTGTAGGCGATCCACCGGGAATCGGGGCTCCAGACCGGGTTCATGGTCCGGGCCGGGACCATGTACTGGTCGGTGTCGGCGTGAGTCGCCTTGCCGCTGGAGACGTCGACCCACCAGAGCCGGAGCCCGGTGTCGGTGAAGAGAATCTTCTTCGAGTCGGGCGACCACTGGGGCGTGAAGTAGAAGGTCGGGGTTGGGAGGGTGATCTCCCGGGGGCTCGATCCGTCCTGCGAGGCGATCACCAGCTTGTACTCGCCGCTGGCGTCGCTGAACCAGGAGACCCACTTACCGTCCGGCGACCAGGCGGGCGTCCGCTCGGCCACGCCGGCCGTCCGGGTCAGGTTCCGCCAGTCGCCCTTCTCGGCCGGGACCGTGAAGATCTCGCCCCGGGCCTCGAAGGCCACCCGCTTGCCCGTCGGCGAAAGCGCCGCCTGCCGGATCGAGCGGCTCACCTCCTTCCACTGGGGCGTCATCCAGGGGAAGTCGCCCCTGACGGTGATGTTCAGCGGGTGGTGCTGCCCGGTCGCCGGGTCCAGCAGGTGGATCCGGCCGGCCTGCTCGAAGACGACCACGCCGCCGCCCGACTCGAGCGACTTGATGTCGTAGTCCTTGAAGTGGGTGACCTGGGCGAGCGCCTTGGTCCGGGTGTCGTACGACCAGACGTTCACCAGCCAGTCGCGATCCGAGAGGAAGAAGACCTTGTCGCCCGCCCAGACTGGCTCGGTGTCCTTGCTGTCGGTCCAGGGCGGCGACTCGATCTCGCGGGTGGCCAGGTCCATGATCCAGACGGGGCGGTTCTGCCCGCCCCGGTAGTTCCGCCACTCCGGATCCCAGTAGTTCGTCATCCGATAGGCGAACCGCTTGCCGTCCGGGCTGAAGTGGCCTTCGGAGCCGCGGGGGATGGCCAGCGCCTGGGGCAGGCCACCGTCGACCGACACGGTCCAGAACTTGGTGACCCCCGGGGTCGGGGCGGACGTGCGCCCCGAGGCGAAGACCACGCTCTTCCCGTCGGGCGTCCAGCCAACCACCTCGTCATCGGCCGCGTGCCAGGTGAGCCGCTTGGGCTCGCCGCCCTCGACCGGCACCAGGTAGACGTCGCTGTTGCCACCGTACTGGCCGCTGAACGCCACCCAGTTCCCGTCGGGGGAGAGCCTCGGGTTCGAGGTCTCGCCCTGGAAGCTGGTGAGGCGCCGGGCGTCGCCGCCCTCCCGGCCGGTGACCCAGATGTTGTTGGCGTAGGCGAAGACCACGTTCCGGTCGCTGACCGACGGCTCGCGGAGGAGGAGGGTCTGCGCGGCCGCCGGAACCGCGGCGACGAGGGACAGGGTCAGGCCGGCCAGCGCCCGGCTCAGGGCTGATCGCATCGAGGGCTCGTTTCGGGAGAGAAGGTTCGTCGTGCAACGTTGCGCCTAGATGTGGCCGGCGTCAATTCCCGGCCGCCCAGTCCGGCCGTAGCTTGGGGGATCGTGGAGGCGTTCGAACATGCGTCCACTGCAACTGCTTGCGTTGGTGAACTTGGCGGTTCTGGCCTGGGCCGGCCCCGTGGCGGCCCAGGGCGAGGCGGTGCTGCGCGGCCTCGTGGTGTCACGGGATGGCGGCCGGCCGGTGGAGGGGGCGCTGGTGACCGTGGATTCGGCGGCTCCGGCCCATACCGATGCCGCCGGACGGTTCACGATTCCGGGACTCACCGTGGGCTCGGTTCATCTCCTGGTCCGGGCCATCGGCTGTTCGTCCATCGTCGGCATCGGGGTTCCGGGTCATGGAGCCGATCAGGATCGAGCTCACGCCCGGCGCGGAGAGCGCTACCCTCGATCGAGGTCGAGCAACATCGTGGTACCCTGCGTCGCTCCGGGTCGCGATCGACGGCCAGGTCCAACCGGGCAGCACCTCGCTCGACATCGTCGCGCCGGAGGAGATCGAGGGCGTGGAGATTTACTCCGGCCCGGCCACCATTCCCTCCGAGTTCGCGGGTGCCCGGGATCAATACTGTGGCTTGATCGTGATCTGGACCCGCTGACCGCCATCGAACCGACCACCCACGAGGACCCACCCCGATGTCCGATCCCGACCTCGAGCGCTGGCGGGCCGAGACGCCCGGCGTCCTGAACCGAGTCCACTTCAACAACGCCGGCGCCGGTCTGATGCCGGCCCCGGTCCTGGCCGAGATCGAGGCTCACCTCCGGCTCGAGGCGGAGATCGGTGGGTACGAAGCCGCCGACCTTCGGACCGAGGCCATCGACGAGGGTCTCGGCGCCGTGGCAGGCCTGGTCGGGGCGCCCCGTGGTAACGTGGCCGTGGTCTCCAGCGCCACGGCCGGCTTCGTCGCGGCGCTCAGTGCCTTCGACTTCCGACCGGGCGATCGGATCGTCACCTCTCGCGCGGACTACATCTCCAACCAGATCCAGTACCTGGCCTTGGCCCGACGGCACGGGGTCGAGGTGGTCCGGGCGAATGACCTGCCCGAGGGCGGGGTCGACCCCGATCACGTCCGCTCCCTTCTCGATCAGGGGCCGTGCCGGCTGGTGGCGATGACCTGGATTCCGACCAACTCGGGCCTGGTCCAGGAGCTCGAGGCGGTGGGCCGAGTCGCGGAGGCCGCCGGCGTTCCCTACCTGGTCGATGCCTGTCAGGCGGTCGGCCAGCTGCCGATCTCGGTCGCGGCGCTTCACTGCGACTATCTGTCGGCCACCAGCCGGAAGTTCCTCCGCGGCCCCCGCGGGATCGGCTTCCTCTACGTGTCCGATCGGGCCCTGGCCCGCGGCGACCATCCGCTCCACGTCGACATGCGGGGCGCCCAGTGGACCAGGGCCTCGGAGTATCGGGTGGTTCCCGACGCCCGGCGCTTCCAGGAGTGGGAGCTGCCCGTATGCCCTGGTGCTCGGGATGGGGGCCGCCGCCCGCTACGCGGCGGCGATCGGGCTGGAGCGAATCCAGCGGCTCGCCTGGGCCCGGGCAGAGGAGCTCCGGGCTCGGTTGGCCGCCCTTCCCGGCGCCCGGGTGCTCGACCGCGGCGGGCAACGCTGTGCCATCGTCACCGTGGCCTTCAGGGGGCACGATCCCGCGGCCCTGGTCGACCGGCTGCGGGCGCGACGGATCAACGGCAACGTCTCGCTCCGCGAGTACGCGGTGATCGACTTCGAAGAGAAGGGCGTGGCCGGCGCCGTCCGACTCTCACCCCACTACTACAACACCAGCGAGGAGGTCGAGACGGTCGCGACCGCGTTGGCTGAGCTGGTCGAGGCGAGGTAGCCGACCCTAGGCCTTCGTCCGGCGAAGGCGGAGCCCGGGCAGCCTCGGCCGCCAGCCTTTCCGGCGGCGCTGGGGACCGCTCCGCCGGCCGAGGGTGAGGACCGGCACGATGAAGAGCGCGCCCAGCGTCCCGGCCACCGTGCCGCCCGAGGTGGCCAGGGCGATCGAGCCGAACAGGCTGTCGGCGTCGGTGCCGACGGCGAGCGGCACCAGGCTGGCAATGGTCGTGAAGGTCACGAGCAGGATCATGCCGGAGCGGTCGCGGGCCGTGGCCACGACGGCGGGGCCGCTGGTGCCCCGGCGGTAGCGGCCCTTGGTGCCCCGGCCCAGCAGCCCGTCCACGAAGAGGATGGTCTGGTTCACCGCCAGCCCGACCACCAGGATCACCCCCACGGCCGCTTCGCGGGTGAAGGCCGTGCCCGTCCCCCAGAACACGCCGGCGACTCCCGCCAGCGCCACCGGGAGCCCCAGGAACACCATGCTGGTGGCCCAGATCGAGTCGAACACGAAGGCCACCGACAGCACCACCAGGGTGATGCCGGCGGCGAACACGATCCAGAGCCCCTTGCTGCTGTCGTCGGTCTGCCATTCGAATTTCTCGTCGCCGACCGAATACCCCGGCGGGACGCTGATCGAGGCCATGAAGGCGTCGTGGGTCCGGTTGGCGAGCTTGGCGGGGCCCCGGAAGTCGTAGCTCACGATCCGGACATACTGCTGATCCTCCCGGGTAATCCGCCCGAGACCTTCGTTCTCGCCGAGGCTGGCCAGGTCGCTGATCCGAATGGGGGCCTTGGTCGGGGTCGGGACGATCGCGTCGTTGAGCTCGAGCAGCGAGCGGTCCCGGGCGCCCTTGGCCTTGAGCGTCACCGTAATCTCGTCGCCGTCGAGCTCGAGCCGGGTGCCGCCCGACCGATCCCGACACCTCCCGGAGCACCGCGCTCGCGAAGTCGCTGGTGGTGATCCCGGCCCGGGCGATGGCGTCGCGGTCCGGCTCCAGGGTCACGTTCATGCTCCGCTCGCGGCCGAAGAAGCTGCCGGCGTTGATGTTCACCTCGCGGACCCTGGGGATCTGCTCCAACCGGGCCTGAAGGTCTTTGGCCAGCCCTTCCACGCCGGCGAAGGAGTAGCCCAGGATCTTGATCCGGAACGAGACACTGCTGGCGCCGCCGCCGCTGAAGAAGGCGGGGCCCTGGCCGCTGAACGGTGATCGTGGCGCCCCCGATCAGCACGGCGCGCTGGGTCATCTCCTCCTGCATCACCAGGGGAATCGAGGTGAAGCCCGCCTCGCGGGTGAAGAGCACGCTGACCCCACCGGCGCCGACCGACCCCAGGCTCTGGGCGTCGACCCGTTCGACCCCGGGCCGCCCCACCGCGATCTGCTCGAACTCGGCGATGGCCCGGTCCAGGCTCTCCGGATCGGAGCCGTGGGGAAAGGTGAGGAAGACGCGGAGCGTGGTCCGCTGGCCGAACCAGTCTCCCCAGTTGGCTCGCGGCACCTTGGTGGCGAAGCCCCACCCGGCCACCACCAACAGGGCGCCGACCACGGCCAGGGTGGCCCAACGCCAGCGAAGGAGCGGCAGCAGCAACCGGACGTAGAGGCGCTGGAGCCGCCGCCAGCGCCGCCGGGCCAGCCCGTGCCCGGCGCCGACGGCGGGGATCATCACCAGGGACGACAGCACCGACCACCCGAGCCCCATCGCGAACGCCGCGGCGAACGGCACGAAGGCGGCCCGGGCGTCGCCCTGGAGGTAGAGGAAGGGGAAGAGCACCACCGCGGTGGTCAGGGTCGAACCCAGCACCGCCGGGGTGATCCGCCGGCCGGCTTCGGCCCGCCCCGCCGGGGTGTCGGGCGCGTGGCGGAGCCGCTCCACCACCACCAGGCCGTTCTGGACCAGGACACCGATCCCCATGCCTAACCCGGCCAGCGTCAGCAGATTGGCCGGAATCTGGAGGAGGTAGAGACCGAGGGCCGTCCCGGCGATCGCGACGGCGGCGCTCCCCATCACCAGCCAGATCGAGGTGAAGTTCCGGAGCGCGATGGCCAGGACCAGCATCACGGCCAGGAAGGCGATCCCGCCACGGAGGGTGAGGTCGCGGAGCTGCTTCGCGAGGTCCTTGCTCTCGTCCGAGATCAGCTGGAAGCCGATCCCGGGCGGCAGGGTCGGGATCAGGGCCGTGACCGCGGCCTTGATCCGGGCGGCCGTCTTGATGGCGTCGGCGCCGGCGTCGCGGAAGACCCGGAATCCGACGGCGGTCCGGCCGTTGATCCGATAGAATTGGCCGCCGGTATCTTCCTCGGGCCGCACCGTCGCCAGCTCGCCCAGGCGGAAGACCCTCCCGCTCGACGCCCGCACGGCGAGGTTCTCCAGATCGGGGAGCACCGACGGCTGGTCGCGGAGCGCCACGGCGATGACGCTGGTGCCCACCCGCTCGTTGCCGAGGGCCCGGACCACCCGGGCGTTCCGGAGGGCGGCCGCGAGAAGCTCGGGAGAGAGATCGAGCTGGCGGAGGCGCACCGGGTCGTAGATCACCGACACCCGGGTCTCCGCCGAGCCCATGGTGCCGACGCTCGACACGCCGGGCACGGTGGAGATCCTCGGCTGGATCTTGTCGCGGGCGATCTTGGTGAGCGCTCCGGGGGTATAGGGACCGGAGAAGGTGTAGGTGAGGAGGGCTTCCTCCTGGAGCTCGGGCGGCTGGTAGTTGGACACCTGCGGTGCGCCCACCCCGATCGGGAAGCCCTTCCGGATCAGCTCCAACCGCTCGTGGATCTCGAGCCGGGCCATGGTCACGTCGGTCTCGGGCTCGAGCTCGATGGTGATGTTCGAGGAGCCTTCGCTCGACTCGCTGGTGACCTTCTTGACGCCCTTGACGCCCTGGATCGCCTCTTCGATCGGCGAGGTGACGTAGCTCTCCACCACCTCGGGCGCCGCGCCGGACCAGCTCACGCCCACGGTGAGTCGGGGGAGGTCGACCCGAGTCTTGGTGGCGAGCGGCAGCCGGGTAAAGGCCACGCCGCCCGCCAGGATCAGGGCGATCCCGGTGGCCCACACGACCGACGGCCGGGTCGACGCCCAGCGGATCACGTCGTCGCCCCCGCCGTCGTACCCGCCCGCAAGGCCGCCTCCGCCGCCTTCCGCTCCTTCCGGCGCTCCACCACCACGTACGCCGTCGGGAGCAGGAAGAACGTCACCGCCAGCGCCGTCACCGACCCGCCGATCACCCCGGCCGCCAGGGGCTGGTAGAGCGCGCCGCCACTGCCCCAGCCGAACACGAGTGGAAGCACGCCGGTGATGGTGGTGATCGAGGTCATCGCGATGGCCCGGAGCCGTTGGCGGCCTCCCAGCAGGACGGCCTCCTCGATCGGGTGGCCGGCCTCGCGGAAGCGCTGGATCGCGTCGAGCTTCACGACCGCCTCGTTGTCGGCCATGCCGATCATCACGATGATGCCGATCAACGCGACCGCATTCAGGCTCTGGCCGGTGAGCCAGAGAACGAGAATCCCGCCGGCGCCGGCCAGCGGGACGGTCAGCATGACCAGGAGCGGGGTGGTGAACGACGCGAACTCGCCGGCCAGCACCAGGAACATCAGGGCCACCGAGAGCACCGCCACCAGGGTGAGCTCCCTGGTGGTCCGGCGCTGCTCCTCATCGGCGCCGCCCACCGTCCATTGGATCCCGGCCGGGGGCGTGAGCCCGGCGAGGGTCCGGGTCACGTCGTCGGTGGCCCGGGCCAGGCCGCCCCGCTCGACCATCGCCTCGACCACGCTCACCGGGCGCTGGTTGATCCGGACCACCTCGATCGGGCTCCGGACCTCGCGGGTGCTCACCAGCTGGCCCAGCGGAATCCGGTTCACCGGGGTAGCCAGTGCGGTCGCCAGGTCCTCGTTGGCGTTGCCGGTGTAGCGGACCATGATCGGGGTCCGCCGGTCGGGCTCGCGGAATTCGCCCGATTCGACTCCGCCGAGGGCGCCGGCCAGGGCGTTGGCGACCTGGTCGGTGGAGATGCCGTGCTGGGCGATCCGGGCCCGGTCCAGGGTCACTTCGACGGTGGGCTGGGTGCTGGCGAACGCGTCGCGCACGTCGGCCAGGGTGGTGCAGGTCGGCCAGGTGGACCCGCGCGGTGTCGGCCCACTGGGCGGCCTCCTCGATCCGGGCGGCCGAGACCTCGACCCGGACCAGGCGGCCCTCCCGGCCGATCAGGCTGCCGAATTCCGACTGTCCCGCCAGGTCGATCGCCAGCGCCCCGCTCGAGAGATCCGGCACCGCGTCCCGCAGCTGGTCCGCGAAGCGGGTCGCCGAGCGGTCGGTGGGGAGGGGGATCAGCATCTGCGCGGTGGCGGAGGTGCCCGGATCGGCGCCGGCCAGGACCTCTTCGTCGGTCGCGGTCCCGATCCGGCTGTAGATCCCCTTCGATCCCAGCGCCTCGGCCGCCGCCTCGATCCGCTTGACCTGACGGGTGGTCTCCTGGATCGACGGTGCCCTCCGGGAGCTTGAGCTGGGCGACCGCGATGCCTTCGTCCACCTGCGGCAGGATCTCCCGGGGAAGCCGCATGGTCACCACGACCATCAGGACGGTGAGCACTGCCGACATCGTGAAGACGGTGCCCGGATGCCGGAGTGACCAGAGCATGCCGTGCTCGTACCATTCCGAGCAGGCATGTCCGATTCGATCCAGAATCCCGGGCTCTCCCGTTTCCCGGCCTTCGGCCCGTCGGCCCGGCGGTCCGCGCCCCCACGTCATCATCACCGGCATCAGCGTCAGCGCCAGCACCAGCGAGGCCGTGAGCGTCACGACCACGCTCAGGCTCAAGTCGCGGAAGAGCGCCGCCGCCAGCCCCCGGACGAACACGATCGGGCCGAACACCAGCAGGGTGGTGAGGGTGCCTGCGACCAGGGGACCGGTGACCTCCTCGGCTGGCGATCCGCGCTGCCTCCTCCCGGGATTTGCCGGTCTCCAGATGGCGGCCGGTACCCTCCGCCACGACGATGGCGTTGTCGACCAAGAGGCCCACCCCGAGCGCCAAGCCGCCCAGCGACAGGATGTTGATGGTGACGTCCATGACCTGGAGCAGGGTGAGCGCCACCATCACGGAGAGCGGGACCATCAGGCCGATGGCGAGCGACACCCGCCAGTCCTTGAGGAAGAGGAGGATCACGATCAGCGAGAGCGCTCCGCCGATGAAAATCTCCTGGCCGAGGTTGCTGAGCGCGGCCACCACGAAGTCGGCCTGCGCCGCCACCAGCTGGATTCGGGTTTCGGGAAATTCCTTGGTGAGCTGGTCGACCACCTTGAAGAGATCCTGGGTCACCGCCACCGTGTTGGCGCCCGCGTCCTTGTAGATCACCAGGCCGACCGCCGGACGTCCGTCCAGCGTGGTCAGGGTCTTGGGATCGGCCAATCCGAAGCTGACCGACCCGATGTCCTTGAGCCGGATCCCGGCGCGGGCCGGCCCGACCGGTGTTTCCTCGACCTGGGCGACCGACTGGAACTCGGTCAGGGCCCGGAGCGAGTACCGGAACTGGCCGCGCCGCACGGTGCCGCCGGGCGCCGCGACGTTGGCGTTCTGGATCGCGGTGGCCACGTCGCCCGGGGTGATGCCGAGCGACCGGGCCCGCTCCGGGTCCACGTCGACTCGGATCTCGTCTTTGGGATCGCCTACCACCGCGACGCTGGCGACCCCGGCCAGCTGCTCCAGCCGGCGGGCGTGCACGTCCTTGGCCTGGCGGGCGATGCTTCGGAGGTCGCCTGCCGCCGTGAGGCCGAGCACCGCGATCGGGCGCTCGCCCGGGTCGCTGGTCAGGAGGACCGGCCGGTCGGCTCGATCGGGGAGCCTGGCCCGCACGTTGTCGAGCCGCTCCCGGATGTCGAGCACGGTCCGCGGGATGTCGGTCCCCCAGGCGAAGCGGAGGGTGGTGGTGACCTCGCCGCTCCGGCTCACCGAGCGCACGTCGACCAACCCGGGGGTCGCCGCCACCGCCTCCTCGATCGGCTCGGCCACGAACCGGGAGGCCTCGGGCGCCGCGGCGCCGGGATAGCTGGTTCGGATGGTGAGAACCGGCAGCGTCACGTCGGGCAAGAGGGAGACCGGCAAGCGCCCCAGGGACACCGCTCCCAGGAGGACGAGGGCCGTCGTGGCCGCAATGGTGGTGACGGGCCGGCGAAGGGCGGCGGCGGCGATCGACACGAGCGGTCAGCTCCCCTTTCGCTCGGCCTTGGCGACCAGCCGGACCGGCGCGTCGTGGGTCAGCGTCAGGTGGCCTTCGACGATCACCGTGTCGCCGGGTTGGAGCGGGATCTGGCCGGTGGTGCTGTCGGGTAGCACCTCGGTGTCGGTGCCGTTGGACCGGCCCGGGTTGATGTACACCCACTGGGCCCGGCCGTCTTTCACCACGAACACCAGGGGGCGGCCGTCTCGCTCGATGATCGCGGGAGCGGGAACGATGATCCGGTTAGGGAGCCGAGTCGCTTCGAGCCGGACGTCCGCGTACATCCCGGGGCGAAGCACGCCGTCGCCCGGGGCCCGGATCACGGCGCGCCCGGCGCGGGTCGAGCTGTCGACCAGCGGCAGGATGGCCGTCACCCGGCCCCGGATCGACTTCTCGGGCATCGCGGCGGCGGTGATGAAGGCCTCACCGCCCAGCTTGATGTAGGGGAGATCGTGCTCCAGTACCTGGGCCTCGATCCGGAGGTTCGAGAGGTCCACGATCTTGGCGACCTCGTCACCTTGGTTGAGCCGGGCGCCGACCGCGACCTTGACCTCGTCGATGGTCCCGTCGAACGGCGCGGTGACGGTCGCCTTCTCGCGGTCGAGCTTGGCCTTGGCGAGCGCCGCCTTGGCCTCGTCGAGGCCGGCCCGGATCTCCGCGTTTCGGAGCCGCACACCAGTGACCGCCTTGCCGGTCACGATCGAGTCCGGGACGGTGTTGTCGAGCACATTGAGCCGGGCCTTCTCGTAGCCGGCCTGCGCTTGCGCCACCGCGATGTCGAGGAGGCGAGGGTCCACCTGCACCAGCGGGTCGCCCTGCTTGACCCGCTGCCCCGGCCGGACCAGGACCGCGGTGATCGGCCCCTGGGTTTCACTCCGAAGCGTGGCGACCGCGTCGGAGTGCACCTGTCCCGTGGTGGTGACCGTCAGGACCAGGTCGCCCTTCCGGACCGGCGCGCCGACCACCGGCAGCGTCATCCCACTCGTCGCCGCGAGGGTGTCGGCTTTGGCCGCCGCGGCGTCGTCGTCGGATTTGCCCTTGCACGCCCCCGCCACCACCACCGCCGCCAGCATCAACGAGGTCGCACCCACCCTGAGTGGAGCCATTCCCTCTCCCGATCTCGAGTATGTTCCCAACCCCCCGTCCCTCCCCGTCCCTCCCCGTCCCTCCCCGTCTCCCGATCTACCTGAGCCGCCGTCCCAGCACGGCCTCGATCTGCGCCTTGGCCCGGACGTAGGCATACCGCGCCAGCACCGCGTCGAGCTCGGCCTGGTTGAGCTTGTCCTGAGCGATGTTCACGTCCTCGCTCCGAACGGTCCCGAGACGGTAGCGTTCCAGCTGGACCTGGAGATTGGCGCGCGAGGCCTGGAGCACCTGTTGCGACAGGGTCAGCCGTTGCTCCGCCGCGTGGAGGTTCGCGATCTGCCCGATCATCTGGGCCTGCGCCTCACGGTGCCGGTCGGAGGCGGTGGCCTCGGCGTTCTCCAGCTGGGCCGCCGCTTGGGACACTTGCCGTTCCCGGCCGAAGCCGTCGAACAGGGTCCAGGTCCCGGTTAGGGTGATCCCCCGGTTGCTGAGCCGCTGATAGTCGCCGGGGCCGCGGTAGTTGCTCCCCAGGCTCAAGCTGAGCGAGGGGAGTGGCAGGTAGGACGACTTGGCGCCCTTGAGTTGGCTGTGCGCCGCCCGGAGGCCGGCTTCGGCCGCGATCACCTGCGGCGAGCGGCTGCCCGCTTCGGCGATCAGGGCGGCGGTATCGCTGATTCGATAGAACTCGAAGAGGCTCGAGTCGGGCACCGCCTCCACCTGGCCTTCCTCACCGACGACTCGGGCCAGGAGCGCCTGGTTGGCGGCCACCTGGGCCTGCGCCTCATACACCGCCAACTGAGCCTGACCGAGCGTGATCGCGGACTGGAGCGAGTCCACCACGGTGCCCGCCCGGGTCTCCAGCTTGGCCATCGCCACGCGGAACTGTTCCTCGGCCCGCTGAACGGCGGCTTCACGAACCCGCACCACGTCGGCGGCCTGGAGGGCGTCGAGGAACGTGTTCGTGGTCTGGAGCGCCAGATTGGCCCGCTGCTGGTCGTAGCTGGCTTCGGCCTGGTCGCGCTGGGCCTTGGCGGCGCTCAGGCCGGTGAAGAGCTGGAACCCGCTGTTGAGGTTGAGCTGGGCCTCGGCGCCGAAGGTGACCGTGGTGGCCGTGGTGTTGCCGCTGATCACCTCGTTGGTGACCGGGTTGATTCGATCGGGTCCGCTGGAGAAGAGCGAGTTGTACTGACTGGTGGCCTGGAGGCGCGGAAGGAAATTGCCGTACTGCGCCCGGACCGTCGCGCCGGTGGTCTTGATGCTGGATTCCGCCTGAGTCAGCGTCGGGTCGATCGTCTCGGCCCGCTGAATCGCCTCGGCGAGGGTCACGGCGCGAGTCTGCGCCCCGGCCGGCGATGCCATGGTCAGCAGGAACGCGGCGAGGGACGGCAGGGAGAGCCGGAATCGTGTCATAGCCTTATGATCTTACCGCGCGTGGGACGGGGCGTCAGGCCCCGAGGCTCGGGTGCCGGTCCACGAGGTGTCCGGCCACGTCTTAGATGCGCGAGGGGGCCGAAGGGATGCGCCCTTGGCTGGCATTTGGTTGCCGGCCCCCCGAACCGCCGGCGAAACCTACCCAGGATTGGACGGACCCGGCCGGACCTTTCCGATCAATCCCGCTGGCCCAGCCCTCCCCGACCACCCTATCTTGTCTTTGGAGCTCCCGAAGTCCCCGTTCCGTCCCCGGAGATCGTTCCCCATGACCGGCCGCAGATGGTTGTCGGGCATCCTGGCCCTCGTCGGCGCGTGCGCGCGCACCGCCGACGGTCCCATCAGCGACGCCGCGGGGCCGTCGCTGGTGCGGCTGGCGCCGGTGCGAGTCGAGGAGCCGGGGGACCTCCCGATCGGCAACTTCACCTTCTTGAGCCGAGGGGCCGACGGCTCGTCGTTCGTTACCGACGTCGATCGGGGGCGGGTGGTCCAGTTCTCGCCGGTCGGCGGCTTGGTGGGGGTCCTGGGCCGACCGGGGAGCGGGCCCGGCGAGCTTCGCCTCCCGGCCGCGACCGGCGTCGTTGCGGGGTCGCTCCTGGCCGTGAGCGACATCGGCCTCCGGCGCCTGACGCTCTTCTCGCTGGTCGACCGTTCGTTCGTCCGGCTCGTGCCGCTGCCGGTTCAGGACGTGGGGCAGGGCTGGACCCGCCGGGGCGACACCGTGATCTTTGCGGCCCATCTGGCGCGGGCGATGGTGGTTCGATGGAGCCTCGAGACCGATTCCATGGTGACGCTGGGGACCACACCGGCTCGGTTGCTCACCGCGATGCCGATCACGATCCGGCACGGGCGCTCGGAAGTCGTCCCGACCACCGACGGCTACCTGGCGCAGCTTCCCACCGAGCCCGGCCTCGAGATCCTCGATCGCTCGGGGCGGCTGGTGGGCTTCGTGACGATTCCCTGGCGCGACCGTCGGGGCGACCCGGACGACCTGTTCGACCGCCAGCGCCGACGGATCGCCGCCGCCGGGGCCACCCCCTTTCAGCCGGTGGGCTCTCTCAGCGCCGGCCTGCACCGACTCGCGACCGGTGAGCTCGCCGCCGTGTACCTCGATGTCGACCAAGCGTCCCGGGACCGGCCCACCGACTTCATCAACTATCGTTACTACGTGTCACTGCTGTCGCCGGACCTGAGCCAGGCTTGCGTCGACGCCCGGGTTCCGGTGGCCGGCGACCTGCTGTCGCTCCCCGCCTTTCAGGGCGACTCGCTCTTCGTCTTCTCCCGCACGGTGACCGACGACGACCGGGTGCGGTCCGAGATCCTCGGCTTCGGCATCGACGATGCGGGCTGCCGGTGGGTGCCCACGGGCGGGGTGAGGGCGCCCAGACTCTGACCCCGAGGCGATGGAGTCGGGCGATGCGCCCCTTCTCGGCGACGCCCTGACGATGCGCCTCGCCCAGCTGGTCGCCGTTTCCGAACGGGTCGCCGCGACGACCGGCCGCCTCGACAAGGTCGGCCGGCTCGCAGATCTGATCTCCCGACTCGCCCCGGACGAGATCCCGATCGCCGTGGGCTTCCTCGTCGGGACCCCGCGCCAGGGGCGGCTGGGCGTCGGGTGGGCCACCCTCCGCGATGCCCGCCCGGAGATCACCGAGCTGTCCGCCGACCTGTTGCTGGCCGATGTCGACCAGGCCTTCGATCGAATCAGCCGGGTGAAGGGGAAGGGCGCCGCCGCCGAGCGGCAGCGACTGATCGGGGAGCTCCTCGATCGGGCCACGCCCAGGGAGCGGGCCTTTCTCGGCGCGCTGGCGCTGGGCGAGGTTCGGCAGGGCGCGCTCGGGGGCGTGATGGCCGATGCCGTGGCCAAGGCTGCGGGCCTCCCGGCGGCCTCGGTTCGGCGGGCCACGATGCTGGCCGGCGATCTCGGCGTCGTGGCGCGGGTGGCGATGACCGAGGGCGCGGCGGGACTGGCCGGCTACCGGCTGGAGCTCTTCCGGCCGGTCCAGCCGATGCTGGCGGGCTCGGCCCGCGACGTGCCGGACGCTCTCGGTCAACTCGGCCGGGCGGGGTTCGAGCTCAAGCTCGACGGGGCCAGGATTCAGGTCCACAAGTCGGGCGCCGAGGTCCGGGTCTTCACCCGGAACCTGAACGACGTGACGGACGCGGTGCCCGACGTGGTGGAGCTGATCCGGCCGCTGGCGGCCGAGCGCGTGATCCTCGACGGCGAAGTCATCGCGCTCGCGGCGGACGGGCGCCCGCGGCCGTTCCAGGAAACGATGCGCCGGTTCGGCCGGAAGCTCGACGTCGACGCTCTCCGCCAGGAGCTGCCGCTCACGCCGTTCTTCTTCGACCTGCTCCACGCCGAGGGTCAGGATCTGCTCGACCATCCCTACGCCGAGCGCGGCGACCGTCTGGCGGCCGTCCTGCCGCCGGATCTGATCGTAACCCGTCTCGTGACGGATCGTCTCGACCCGGCCCTCGCGTTCGAGGCCGACGCCTTGGCGCGGGGACACGAGGGGGTGATGGCGAAGGCGCTCGACGCGCCCTACGCCGCGGGCCGGCGGGGCGGCGCCTGGCTCAAGATCAAGCGGGCCCGGACCCTCGACCTCATTGTGCTGGCGGCCGAGTGGGGGTCGGGGCGCCGCCGGGGCTGGCTCAGCAACCTTCACCTCGGCGCCCGCGACCCCGCCACCGGCGGGGTCGTGATGCTGGGGAAGACCTTCAAGGGAATGACCGACGAGATCCTGGCCTGGCAGACCCGGGAGCTGCTGGCCCGCGAGACGGGGCGGGAGGGTCGGGTGGTGCGGGTTCGACCCGAGCTGGTGGTGGAGGTCGCCTTCAACGAGGTCCAGGAGAGCTCCCAGTACCCCGGCGGGGTGACCCTCCGCTTCGCGCGGATCAAGGGCTATCGGCCGGACAAGTCAGCCGCCGAGGCCGACACCATCGAGGCGGTGCGGGCGCTTCGCGGCTAGCGGAACGTCCGGACCACCCGGCCGTGCCGGTCGATCGTCCGAAGAGGGCCGTTCCAGGGGCTGGTCCGGACCTGGACGGCCGGGCCGGCGAGCCGGCTTGCCGCCTGGAGAAGAGTCGCGAAGTCGAACGGATCGGCGGGCAGGTCGTTCACCCGGTAGCCGAGGTCGCGGAACACCGCGACGGTGATTGCGCTCAGCCGATTGACCGGGTCGATGTAGCCCGTCATCAGCTCGCTGTGAAGGATCGATTCCCGCCAATGAGAGCTCCGGGTGCCCGGACCACCGGAATTCTCCAGGGGCACCAGGAACGACACGGTGCCGGCCGGCGCCACGGCCGCGTAGGCCGCCTGGGCGGACGGCCCGAGGTAAAGCGGGTTGCCCACCGGGCGCTCGGCATACAGTCCCTTGAGGCGAAACTCGGTCTCGGTGAAGCCGAGAATGTGGCCCATCTCGTGGACCATGACGTCGGCCAGGAGCCCCCGGTTCTCGAGGGCGAAGACGTCGGCCCGGTCTAGGAGGAGGATGCCGACGGCGGGCAGGAGGTCCTCCTCCCGGGCCAGGCACGCGCCCGAGGCGCCGAGGATCCCGCCGGCCCCGTCGATGTCGACCAGCTCGACGAAGATGACCAGGTCGTCGACGGTCTCGTGGAGAGCGGGGAAGCAGCCGGCCGGGTCCGCGGGCAGGTCGATCGGCTGGTCGGTCAGGTCGCCCACCACGAGAAGCCCCCACCGCGCCGCCGCCAGGTGGAAGATCGAGTCCTGGGAGTGGGTCGGCGGCCCTGCGGAATAGCGGATCTCGATCCCGAATTCGCTGGGTGGAACGGCCGCCGCGTTTCCGTGGAACGTCACCGGCGGCTGGCCGGCCACGGTAGCGCGGACCATCTGGGGGCCGGGAAGCCCCCACCGCCAGCTCGGCAGGGTGCCGACGCCGTCGGCGTCGACCGTCGTGGCGCTGGCCGAGATCGTCCCGTTGCCGGCGATGACCTCCCACCCGACCGTCGGCCCCGCGACCGGCCGCCCCTGCCCATCCAGCACCCGCACCGCCGGCGAGACGGCGACGAAGTTGCCGGCGTATCCGGTGGCCCCGTCTCCGGCCCAGGCCGAGACGGAAGCAGGCTGGTCGCTCAGTCCGACGGCGGTGAACGCCGCGGTGCCCGGGAGCCCCTCGGTCGTCGCCTGCACGACGTTGTCGCCCGGTGTTGCCCCCGCCACCCAGCCTTGTGCCTGGAAGATCCCGTCCGGGCCGGTGGCTCCGGTGCCGCCGTCGAGGTGCCCCTGGCCCGATGCCACTGTCATCGATCGGCACCCCCGCGAGCGGCACCCCATCGGCGTCGAAGGCTCGGACCCCCGGCGCGGGCAGGATCGCGGTGCCGGCGTTGACCGCCTGCGAGACCGGGGTCACGGCCTGGAGGACGGTCGGCGTCGCGAACCCGGTGAACAGCGCGGTCCGGTTCCCGGGTCCGCTCCGGCTTCGGCGCCACCCCCTCGGCGTGAACCTGGATCTGAACCTGGGCGAACTTGCCCTGCACCAGCATCGTGTTGAGGCCCGGCTTGGCCTCCAGGATCCAGGGCACCGCCTGAGTGGCAAGGCCTTGATCGTCGGTCAGCACCGAGTGCGAGGCCTTTACCTGGGCGAGGGTGTCGAGCGGCCGGAAGAACACCGCGAAGCCCGCGCCGAGCCGCTTGCCGGTGGCCGTCGCCGCCTGAACCACCACCGGGTCCGGCACCGCCCCGCCGGGTCGACCCTGCTGACCGCCACCACTCACCAGGGTCACCTTACCCACCGTGCCCAGCACGACGAGGTTCTCCGACCGGATCCCGCCGGCCTCGACGTGGGCCACCTGGCGCATGAGGGAATCGCCCAGCAGCCAGGACGCGAAGATCGGGTCGCCGGCGAGGGTCGGGTCCGGGTTCGGCAGCGTCTCGATGACGCCGCCGCCGGAATCCACGAGGGAGGACACCTTGAGGCCGCTGATCGCGATTCCAGCCGAATCGAGCACTTGGACCCCGATCGGGCTCCGGGTGGGAACGCCCAGGGGGTACATGAAGAGGATGTTGTAGAACTGGAAGTGATTGGGCGGCCCCGCGGCCCTCGCCAGCCCGGGGCGGCCGGCGCCGTCCGTCCCGGTCGGGGCTGGATCGACCCCGCAACCGGCGAGCCCGGTCAGGCTCGCGACGAGGCACAGTCCCCATGTCAGGGGATTCCAGTGACGGGTATGTACCACCAAAGGCGGAGCCCGGATTCGGACTCTCCGAGGTCGAACGTCGGCGGTCCGGCTCGGTTCGCCCCAGGTGACGAACACCGGTCCACGCCCTCAAATCTACCGATCGTCGGAGTGGCCCGGCATGCCCTGACCCGGTTTCGCTACCCCCGGAGGACCGTCGTCGGGTCGGCTCGCGCCGCCCGGCGGGCCGGCAGGTAGCTGGCCAGGGCCGCGACCGCCACCAGCGCCGTTGCCGCGCCGGCGAGGCTGGCCGGGTCGGTCACCGGGACGCCGTACACCAGGCCCCGGAGCACCCCACCGAGACCGAGCGCGATCGGCACTCCCGCCGCCACCCCGAGCATCGCCCACCAGAGTCCGTCGCGCACCACCAGCCCGGCGACCGATCGGGCGTCGGCGCCCAGCGCCACCCGGATGCCGATCTCCCGCGCCCGCTGGCGAGCGCCATACGCGACCACCCCGTAGATCCCGACCGCGCCGAGCATCAGTCCCACCGCCGCGAACGCGCCGAACAAGGCGAGCACGCTCCGCTGACGCTGGATCGACGCCGCCAGGAGGTCGTGCATCGACCGCACGTCCGAGATCGGCACCTCGGCCTGGACGCTTCGGATCGCCCCGACGATCGCCGGCGCCAGCGCCGCCGGGCTCCCGGCGGTCCGGACTACCACGGCGCTCGCGGTGACCGTGGTCTGGTCGTACGGCAGATAGATCTCCGGGCCGGGCGGGGTGTTGAGACTGTCGTGCCGGACCGAGCCCACGACCCCCACCACCGTCGCCCACTGCTGCCGGGTGGCGTATCCCGCCTTGATGCGGTGGCCGATCGGGCTCTCGTTCGGGAAGAGGCGTCGCGCCAGCTCGGTGTTCACCAGCATGACCCGGGGCGCGTCGGGTCCGTCCTCCGGCGCCACGTCGCGTCCCCGGATCAGGGGAATGCCAGCCGTCTTCAGGTAGCCGGTCGAGATCGACTGCCAGGCGGACCGGGGAGGTGCCTGCCCTCGCTCGAGCTGGCGGCCGTCGATCTCGAGATCGGCTTGCCACTTCCGTCCGCCGGTCGGCAGGTGGAGAATCGACCCGGCCGCGACCACCCCAGGCACTGCCCTCACCCGGTCCAGCATCGTTCGCCAGTAGGCCCGAAGGGCGTCCCGGGTCTCGAATCCGGACGGCTGGAGCTGGAGCGTGAGCAGGTGATCGGGCTTGAATCCCGGGTCCACCGCATTGAGGGCCCGCACCGTTCGGATCATGAGGCCGGCGCCCGCCAGGAGAATCAAGGCGACCGCCACCTCCCCGGCGATCAGCACCCCTCGGGTGCGACCGCCGCTCCCGCTCGAGCCCCGCCCGCTTCGGATCCAAGTGCCCGATGCGTCGCGGGCCGCGTGGAGCGCCGGGGCGGCGCCGAAAGCCAAGGCCGTCAGCAGGGTGATCCCGGCGGCCACCGCCAGCACCGTTCCGTTGAGGCCCACCTCCGCCAGCCGGGGAAGATCGCTCGGGAGAATGGCGGGGGCGAGCCGGACGGCCACGGCCGCCAGCCCCAGGCCGCCCAACCCGCCGAGCAGAGCGAGGGCGAGGCTCTCACCGAGCAGGAGCAGCGCCACTTGTTCCCGGGTGGCGCCGAGCGAGAACCGAAGGGCCAGCTCGTGCCGTCGCTCCGCCGTCCGGACCAGGAGCAGATTGGCGACGTTGGCCACGGCGATCAGCAACAGGAAGCCCACCGCGCCGAGCAACACGAGCAGGGTGCTGCGCACGCCGCCCACCAAGTCGTCCTGCCAGCCCGCCACCTGCGCGCTCCGGGCCCAGTCGTCAGGCTCATCGAACTGGCGCCCCATCGCGGCGGCCAGGGTTCGGAACTCGACGTCGGCCTGGCGAACGGTCGCGCCGGGAGCCAGCCGTCCGACCACTTGGGTGACCTGCCCGGCCCAGTGCATGGCCGTCGGATCCATCGTCAGCGGCGTCCAGAGGTCGGTGTCGGTGTCGAGGATCTGGAAGCTCGGCGCCATCACCCCGATCACGGTGTAGGGTTCGTCGTCGAGCTGGATCGACCGTCCCACGACCGCGGGGTCCGCCCCGAAGCTCCGGCGCCAGACCCGGTCGCCCAGGACCACGACGTGGTCGTTGCCGGGTGTCTCGCCCTCCATCCCGAAGGTCCGGCCCAGGGCCGGCCGGACTCCCAGCACGTCGAACAGGTTGCCCGAGATCCGGGCGGCCGAGAGCTGGGTCGGTTCGGGCACGCCGGTCAGGCCCATCAGCCAACCCGGACTGAACGATCCGACCCGGTCGAGCGTTCGGGCGTTGGTGCGGAGGTAGTCGACGGCTCGATTGCCGAGGAAGGTCCCTGGCCAGACCACCACCAGGCGCGACGGGTCGGCGTAGGGCAGGGGCCTGAGCACGATCGAGTCGACCAGGCTGAACATCGCCGTGTTCGCGCCGATGCCGAGCGTGAGGGTCAGCACGGCGGCGGCGGTGAAGCCGGGCCGCCGCCCCAGGGCCCGAAAGGTGAGCCGGACGGCACGGACGAGGGCGCCGGGGTCGAATCGGGACACGATGATCCTCCAGAAGCGGCGAGGGGGACGCTGCCGCTATAGACCCGCCGGACGCGAGGAGGGTTGCGTGGCCGGCGGCCGGCTCTCGATCCGGAGCACCTCGCCGCCCTCCTCGACGTAGCTCTCGATGACCGGATGGGAGCCGAGATCCGGCGTCCCGTCCGACGCCTTGACCGTCACGGTCAGCTGATGCGGCATCCGGATGGCCCAGTGCCAGACGACGTACCCGCCCTCGAGCGGCGCTTCGAACCGGGCGGTCCCGGTGGCCCCGGACGGCAGGTCGCGCGGGAGCCGCTCGTAGCGCCAGTCGACCGAGGTCAGCTCCGCTCGGCCGGGGTCGAGCCAGAGCGCGCCGGAGATGTCGGCGCTGGAGCCTCGGAGCGGCTCGAACCGGAGGGCGACGACAGCCCGCCCGTCCCGCCGGCTCCACTCGGTCCGGAAGCAGTGCGTCCTCAGGAAGAAGTCGGAGAGGAGCAGGGCCTCGTCGGGACCATAGTAGATGACCTTCTCCTCGTCGCGGCGAATCCAGCCGTCGCGCTCCAGAATGGCGGCGGGGATCGAGGTGAACGGACGGAGGGCCGGGAGCTCGAGCGTGTCGGTGGTCTCCTCGAGCACGGCGAGGTTGGGCCCGAGCCGGCGGCTGAACTCCAGGACCGTAAACCGGAGGTCGCGTCGGTCCCGGGTGAGCTGGCTGGTCAGGAGCGCTTTCCGCGCTTCCTCCCAGAGCGCGGCGGTGCTCCGGGCGGACGCCGGGTCCGTCACGCAGGGGCTCGTGCCCGTGGCGACCAGCTCCGGCAGCACGGTCCGGCGCGCGGGCATCGCGATCGTGAGCTCCACCGTGTCGGCGGCGCGGAGCGCCAGGGAGTCCGAGGTGATGCCGGGATGTCCGATCCGGTCGGCCCGGACCCGGTACACGCCCGGGCCCGAGGCGGTGAGCGTGGCCCGGCCGAGATGGTCCGTGAGCCGCTGCCGGAGCCGAGCTCCGCTGGGGGTGAGGAGCGAGACCAGGGCTCCGGCGGCCGGTTGCCGGGTGACCTCGTCGACCGTTCGCACTCGGATCGTCTGAGCCGCCGCGGGGCCTGCCGCGAACGGCATCGAGGCCAAGAAGCAGGCCGGGGCGAGTCTCACCGCTCTCATGGCAATGCCTGACGGTCGACGGGAGTTGGACTCCTCTCGTCTAGGTTAGGAACCGGCCGGCATTCTGACAAGCGCGCCCTTCAGCCAGGGACCTCAGTCCGAGTTGCTAGGGCAAAGCCGCACCCGCACGGTCGCCCGGCGGGCTACGTCGAGCACCGCCGTCAGCTGCCGATAGCCGGCGGTCCAGTCCGCCTGCCAATAGCGGTCCTTCCAGGGCCGCCGGTCGTAGACCGCATCGAGGGTCCGCTCCAGCTCCTCGAATGGGACGGGCTAGTCGTTGATCGAGCCGGGCCCACCGGTGCCCCGGCGCCGGCCGCGACCTGCCACGGCGCGATCGGCATCCGGCGCGCGGCCCCGAGCGACGGAAAGGCGAAAAGGGCGAGCGGGAAGCCGAGGCTGAGCGCCATGGCGCCCACCCAGACCCATCGCCGCGGCCGATCGGCGAGCCGGGCCAGCTCTTCGATTGCCCGCCCGACACCGAAGACGACCAGCCCGACGAAACAGGCGTAGACCATCCAGATCGCGATCATCGGTCCTCCTCCAGCCGCTCGTCGAGCAGCCGCTTGAGTCGGCGGACTTCCGCCCGGGAGAGGCCGCGCTCACTCACCAGATGGGTCAGCAGCCTCTCGGGCGAGTTGTCGAACAGCTTCTCCATCAGGTGTGACACTGCGCTCCGCCCGGCCGCCGCCCGGTCGATCAGCGGCCGGTAGCGGTGGGCCCGGCCGACCTCCTCGTGGCCCACGTGGCCCTTCTGCTCGAGGGTGCGGAGGATGGTGAGGACGGTGGTGTAGGCCAGCTCGTCGCTCAGCTGCTCGCGGACCTCGGTGACGGTGCCGGAGCCCAGGTCCCAGAGGACGTGCATGACGTCGAGCTCGCGATCGGTGAGGCGGGGCACGGCGCGCTCCTACTAGAGGACTAGTTGCCAAGCTACGGCGCGCTGGACCGGTTGTCAACTATATGTGTAGTAGTGCGGGCGGCGTGACGCACTTGCCTTCGCTCCGGTCGAGTGCTAGCGTTCCACCAAGACGTTTAGTGGAGAGACCGTGCCCCGCGAAATCGACGTGCTCCAGGGAACCCTCGACCTCTTGGTCCTCAAGGCCCTTACCGGCGACCGGATGCACGGCTACGCCATCATGAGCTGGCTCCGGCGGGCCACGGACGACGAGCTCCGGCTCGAAGACGCCGCCTTGTATCCGGCCCTCCATCGGCTCGAGGCCCGGGCCCTGATCGAGTCGGAGTGGGGGCTCTCGGAGAACAACCGCCGAGCCAAGTTCTACCGGTTGCTTCCCGCCGGGCGGAAAGCGCTGGCGGCCGAGTCCGGAAGCTGGAACCGCTACGTGGCGCTGGTGGCCAAGGTGCTCGCCACCGGCCAGCCCGCCTGAGGCGTCGGTGGCCCGCGACCCGGCGTGGCGCCGGTACCTCCGCTTCTTCGGCCCGGACGCCGGCGCTGATCTCGACGACGAGATGACCTTTCATCTCGAGATGATGGTCCGCGAGTACGAGCGCCAGGGCCTCTCCCCGGCGGAGGCGCGGGCCCGCGCGAGCCGCGAGTTCGGCGACATCCGCCGGGCCAAGGCTCTGTGCGCGCGGATCGATCGGCGGGAGCAGCGCCAGCGCCGGCGGGGCGCCTGGTTGGGCGGGCTCGCCGGCGACACGCGCTTCGGCTGGCGGGTGCTCCGCCGATCGCCCGGCTTCTCCCTTCTCGCGATCCTGACGCTGGCCGTGGGCCTCGGCGCCACCGTCGCGATGTTCAGCGTGGTGAACGGTGTCCTCCTCCGTCCCCTGGCGTTCCAGGAGCCGGATCGCCTGGTCAGGCTCTGGGAGGTGGCGCCCGACGGCGACGACCGGAACGTGGTCTCGGAGGGCAACTATCTCGACTGGCGGGCGCGGGCCACGTCCTTCACCGCGATCGGGGCGCACAGCCAGGCCTATACCGTGGCGCTGACCAGCGACGGCGAGCCCACCAACGTCCTCCTCACCGGGCTCACGCCGGCGGCCGTCCAGCTGCTCGGGGTCAAGCCGCTGCTCGGACGGCTGTTCACCCGGGAAGACGCCGAGCGGGGCGATCGGGAGGTGCTGCTGAGCTTCGGGCTCTGGCGCGACCGCTACGGCGCCGATCCGAACATCGTCGGCCGGACCCTGACGATCGAGGACCGGTCGCACACGGTGGTCGGCGTGATGGGGCCGGACTTCGTGTTCCCGAGCTCGGGGGTCGACCTCTGGCGTCTCGTCCCCGACGGGCAGCTCGACCCCACCAGTCGGCGGAGTCACAACTGGGAGGTCGTCGGTCGGCTGAAGTCAGGGGTCGCGATCGAGCAGGCCCGCTCGGAGCTCCACACGATCGCGGCGACCCTGGCCAAGGAGTATCCGGCCGACATGAAAGGCTGGAGCGCCACGGTGGTTCCGCTCCAGTCCGATCTGGTGGCCGGGGTGCGGCCCTTGCTCCTGGTGTTGCTGGCGGGCGTCGCGCTGGTGCTCCTGATCGCGTGCGCCAACGTGGCCAACCTGCTCCTGGCGCGAGGCCTGGTCCGCGAGCGCGAGGTGGCCGTCCGCGGGGCGCTCGGCGCCGGTCGCGGTCGGCTGGTGCGGCAGCTGCTGGTGGAGGGGGCGATGCTGGCGGTGGCGGCCGGTCTGGCGGGGCTCGGGCTCGCAGCAGGGCTGCTCCGCCTGCTTCTCCGCTTGGCCCCCGCCGACCTGCCGAGAACGGAGGCGATCCACCTCGACCCGGTGGTCCTCGGCTTCGCCGGCGCAATCACCCTGGCGAGCACGCTCCTCTTCGGCCTGGTGCCGGCCTTTCGGCTCTCGGCCACCAGTCCCCAGGCGACCCTTCGAGCCGGCGGCGACCGGAGCGGTGGCACCGGCCACGCCCGGCTTCGGTCGGTGCTGCTGGTCGGCGAGGTGGCCCTGTCGCTGGTCCTCCTGATCGGAGCCGGACTCCTGGTCCGGTCGTTCGTTCGCCTCCAGCAGATCGACTACGGCTTTCGCACCGCCGACCTCTTGGTCGTTCCGATGTCGTTGCCGCGGGCGCGCTATCCCGACGGGGCGGCCCAGCGCGACTTCTACGAGCGTGCCCTCCGCCGGGTCGCGGCGGTGCCGGGTGTCGAACGGGTGGGCTCCACCAGCCAGACCCCCGCGGTCGGGGGGACCATGACCTACAGCTTCGCGATCGAGGGCCGGGAATCGCCCAATCCGAGCGGGCGCTTCGACCCGGTTCCGCTGGAGGCGGTGATGCCGGGTTACTTCGGCACCCTCGGCATTCCGGTCGAGCGGGGCCGGGCCTTCGACCCGCGCGATCGGGCCGATGCCCCACCGGTGGCGATCGTCAACCGGACCCTGGCCCGCCGACTCTGGAACGGCGCCGACCCGGTGGGCCGGCGGATCCAGTTCCGCGAGGGGGAGCCCTGGATCGAGGTGGTCGGGGTGGTGGGCGACGCCCGGATGCTGGCGGCCGACGTCGCGCCGACGCCCATCGTGTATCTCCCCTATCCCCAGAAGACCTGGGACTGGCTCTCCTGGCAGACCCTCCTGATCCGGACCCGTGCGGCGGCCGACCCGAAGACCCTGATCGGCCCGATTCGGCGGGCGATCACGGAGCTCGACCCGCGGCTGCCGATCGACCTGATAGGCACCGCCGATGAGCTCTACGCTCAGAGCATGGCGCGGCGCCGCTTCGCGACGGTGCTGCTCGCCACTTTCGCGGGCGTGGCGCTGCTCCTCGGGGTGGTCGGTCTCTACGGCGTGCTGGCCCAGGCCGTGGCCCAGCGTCGCCAGGAGCTGGCGATCCGGATGGCCCTGGGCGCCGGACGAGGGCGCGTCGTGCGGCTCGTGCTCCGCCAAGCCCTGGCCCTCACCGCGGTGGGCCTGGCGCTCGGGGCCCTCGCCGCGCTGGGGCTGTCCCGGCTGCTGGCGAGCCTGCTCTACGAGATCTCGCCGTTCGACCCGGTGACCTTCGTGGTGGTGCCCGCGCTGCTCGCGCTGGTGGCGTTGGCCGCGGCGGTCCTGCCGGCCCGGCGGGCGGGACAGGTCGATCCACTCGCGGCGATGCGCGAGTCCTAGCCCCGCCGTCCAGGTCAGGGCCGGGTCGAACCGGGCCGACCGGCCCGCCCCTCGCGCTTTCGGAGTTCGGGCTCCATCTTGGAGCCATGCCACGACATCTGCCCGTAGTCCTGTTGCTCGGGTTCGCCGCCCTGGCGTGCAAGCCCGAGGCGCCGCCGGTTCCGCCGGCGGAATCCGCGTCCTCCGCGCCCGCCGCGGCGGTGACGATCCTGAGTCCTCAATCCGGCGACACCACCGATGCCAGCCTGACCGTGCGGCTGGCGGTGTCGGGCGCGACGCTGGTGCCCGCCGACGGCTCCCATATGGACGGCCAGGGGCACCACCACGTGTTCGTCGACGTCGATCCGACCCCGGCCGACTCGGTGATTCCGAAGCGCGAGGGCGTCTACCACATCGGTACCGGCGCCGACTCGCTCCGCCTCGAAGGGCTGGCTCCCGGCCCCCATCGGCTCATCGCGGTCTTCGCGTACGGCGACCACGTCCCGATGACGTCGGTCAAGCCCGATACCGTGAACTTCGTGGTTCGCTGATCCGGGCCCGGAACCCCGCCTCGACGGTGGGCGCCCGGTCTGAGGCGTCCACCGTCAGGCGCGAAACGCCGGCCGGCGCTCGCTGGAGGGCTTTGGCGAAAGGGACGTCGGTGCGATAAGTTCGCGCCAGTTGTTCGCCTCGCCTCGCCTCGATCACCGCTCAGGAGCATCCCCTTGCCCCACGCTGACGCCGCCCCCGACTCGGACGGGCCGGTCACTCGTCTCCTCGGTCGGGTGATCGAGGTCAAGCCCGAAGAGGTCCGCGCCACCCTGTGGTCGTGCGCCTACTTCTTCTGCCTGCTGGCCAGCTATTACATCCTCCGCCCCATTCGGGACCAAGCGGGCCTCGCGGGCGGAGTCCGGAACCTGCCCTGGCTCTTCACCGGCACCATGATCGCGATGCTGGTGGTCAATCCGCCTTTCGCCGCCCTGGTGGCGCGGATGCCGCGGAGCCGGTTCGTTCCGCTCACGTACCGGTTCTTCATTCTGAACCTGTTGATCTTCTACGGGCTGTTCGTCGGCCTGGGGCAGGGCAGCTCGGTCTGGGTGGGCCGGGTGTTCTACATCTGGACCAGCGTCTTCAACCTGTTCGTGGTGTCGATCTTCTGGGGCTTCATGGCCGACGCCTTCCGCTCGGAACAGGGGAAGCGTCTCTTCGGCTTCATTGGGGTCGGCGGCACGGTGGGCGGGATCGTCGGGGCGGCGGTGACGGTGTCGTTCGTGAAGGTGATCGGCACGGCGGCGCTCCTGCTCGTCTCGGCCGTCCTCCTCGAGCTGGCCGTGCAGTGCGCCAGGCAGCTCTCCGGGCTCGCGCATGCGTCGCGGGCCGGCCGGTCGGGCATCGCCGCGGAAGCCGCCCCGGTCGGCGGCGGCCTCCTGAGCGGGATCACCCACGTGATCAAGTCGCCGTACCTGCTCGGCATCTGCGGCTACATGTTCCTCTACACCATCGGCTCGACCTTTCTCTACTTCCAGCAGGCCGACCTGATCGCGAAGCAGATCAACGGTCGCGATGCCCAGACCGCGTTGTTCGGCCAGATCGACCTCTGGACGAACATTGTGACCGTGGTGGTCCAGGTGTTCTTCACCGGGCGGATCATGAAGTGGCTTGGCGTCGCCGTCACCCTGACCCTGGTGCCGGCCATCTCGGTGCTCGGCTTCTTGGGCCTCGGCTTCGCGCCGTCGATCGCGCTGCTGGTGCTGTTCCAGGTGGCCCGTCGCGGCGGCAACTACGCCGTGGCCCGGCCCTCGCGCGAGGTCCTCTATACCGTGGTGAGCCGCGAGGATCGCTTCAAGGCCAAGAGCTTCATCGACACCTTCATCTATCGCCTCGGCGACCAGGTAGGCGCCTGGGCGACGCCGTTGCTTACCACCCTCGGTCTCAGCATGACGGGCGTCGCTCTCGTCGCCGCCCCGCTCGCCGGTCTCTGGCTCCTCAACGGCTACTGGCTCGGGAAACGGCAAGCGATCATGGCGGGGGGGTAGGGACTAGTGAATTGGGGAGTAGGGATTGGGGAGTGAGTGGGGATTGGTGAGTGGCGGCGTTCGCTCCCTACTCCCTACTCCCTCCCTGCCGCCCACTCCCTACTCACTCCCTATTCCCAACTCCCTGCTCACTCCCTATTCCCAACTCCCTAATCCCAATTCACTATAGTTCTCCATGTCCGACACACCCCCAACTCTCCAAGGCCCCGATCTGGCTCTCGGCGTCGCCGCCGATTCGCTGGTCGAAGGGCAGCCGCTGCTCGGTCACGCGGGTGGCGAGCCGGTCGTGGTCGTCCGCCGGGGCGACCGGATATTCGCCATCGGAGCGACCTGCTCCCACTACGGCGGCCCGCTGGCCGAGGGGCTTGTGGTGGGGGAGACGATCCGGTGTCCCTGGCACCACGCCTGCTTCTCGCTCGCGACGGGCGAAGCCGTGGGCGGACCGGCGCTCCTGCCGGTCGCCCGCTGGACGGTGACCGAAACGGGCGGCCAGGTCGTCGTCGGTGCGAAGGTCGAATCGGGGTGGCCCGCTAGCCATCCGGAGCGGACGCCCAAGGTGTCTCCCGCCTCGGTGCTGATCGTCGGGGCCGGCGCCGCCGGATCCGCGGCTGCCGAAGAGCTTCGGAAGCAGGGTTACGTTGGGCCGGTGACCCTGGTCGACCTCGACTCCGACGCGCCCTACGATCGACCCAACCTGTCCAAGGACTACCTGGCCGGAAACGCGCCCGAAGAGTGGATCCCGCTCCATCCGCCCGGTTTTTACGACGACCTGGGGGTTGAGGTGGTGCGGCGCGAAGTGGCCGCGATCGATCCGGCGCGTCACGAGGTCGAGCTGGCCGGCGGTGAGCGGCGCGGATACGGCGCGCTCCTGCTCGCTCCCGGGGCGGAGCCGATTCGTCTCACCCTCGAGGGTGGCGGCCGGCCCGCCGTGCGGTATCTCCGGACCCTGGCCGACAGTCGGACCATCGTCGCCGACGCGAAAGCGGGGCACCGCTCGGTGGTGCTGGGCGCCAGCTTCATCGGTCTCGAGGTGGCGGCCGCGCTCCGGGCCCGAGGCGTCGACGTTCGGGTGGTGGCCCCCGAGCGGACGCTGTTCGAGCGGGTCCTCGGCCCGGATCTGGGCGCCTTCATCCAGCGCCTCCACCAGAAGCGCGGCGTGACATTCCACCTCGGCCTCACGGCTCGCGCGGTCGACGCGGGGGCGGTCACCCTCTCCGACGGCACCACGATCGAGGCCGACCTGGTGGTTGCGGGCGTCGGGGTACGCCCCCGGGTCGCGCTTGCCGAGGCGGCGGGCCTTCGGGTCGAGCGGGGCATCGTGGTGGACCGGTATCTCCGGGCCGCGCCCGATCTCTACGTCGTCGGCGACGCCGCTCGCTACCCCGATCCCGTGACCGGCGACCTGATCCGAGTGGAGCACTGGGCCGCCGCGCAGCGGCAGGGGCAGGCCGCCGCCCGGAACGTCCTGGGAGCGGAGCGCCCCTTCACGGACGTGCCCTTCTTCTGGAGCGCGCACTACGACGCGACGATCGCCTATGTCGGTCACGCCGAGCAGTGGGACCGCTCGGAGCTCGACGGCGATCCCGATGCGTTCGACTGTCGGGTCCGGTACTACGTCGGTCGGGAGGTCCGGGCCGTGGCGACCATCTTCCGGGATCGGGAGAGCCTGGAGATCGAGGCCGAGATGGAGCGCGCCGCCCTGGCTCGGGCGGGTTAGCCACCCCCGGCCTCGCGCGCTTCGCGGATTCGCTCCGGCGTGATCGGCGCCCGCCGGATCCGGAGTCCGGTGGCCGCGTAGATCGCGTTCGCCACGGCGGGAAGGACGGGGGGCACGGCTGTCTCGCCGGCGCCTCGCGGCGGTTCGGCGCTGGGCACGACGTGGACTTCGATCGTCGGCGCCTGGTCCATCCGGAGCGGGGGATAGTCGTGGAAGTTCGACTGCTCCGGCCGGCCGCCGGCCAGGGTGATCTCCCCACCCAGCGCCGCCGCCAGCCCGTACAGGATCCCGCCCTCCACCTGCGCCCTGATGCCCAGCGGATTGACCGGGGTGCCGCAGTCGATCGCGGCAACGATCCGGTGGACTCGAACCGCCCCGTCGTCGGCCACGCTCGCCTCCGCCACCATCGCGACGTAACTCCCGAAGGTGAAGTGACCAGCAATGCCCCGTCCCTGCCCCTTCGGCATCGGCGCCGTCCAGTGAGCCTGTGCCGCCGCGAGGTCGAGTGTCCGCCGAAGCCGTCCCGGATTCCAGGTCGGGCCGCCGTGCTGCCCATAGGACAGCTCGCGGTCTCCGCCCAGCAGCTCACGCTGGAAGGCCAGCGGATCGCGTCCGGCCGCCCGGGCGATCTCGTCGAGAAAGCCCTGGAGGGCGAACGCGTTGCCGGAGTGTATCACCGAGCGCCAGGTTCCGAGCGGGACCGGCGTCGCGAGGGGCGCGTACTCCACCGCGTAGTGGGGGACTAGCCCGGCCGGCGGATCGTCGGCGTAGATCTCGTAGTCCTCAGGGGTCCGGGTGGCCGGATCGCGGTAGAGCCGGAGCGAGGTGCTCGCCTTGCGTTGCCGGAACACGATCAATCGTCCCGACCGGTCGAGGCCGGCGGCCAACCGGTGCACCGCGGCCTGGCGATAGAGGTCGAAGCGGACGTCGTCTTCGCGGGACCAGACCACCTGCACCGGCACCTGAACGGCTTGGGCTACGATCACCGCCTCGCAGGCGTGATCGGACGCCAGCCGGCGGCCGAACCCGCCTCCCAGACGGCAGGGCTCGATGGTCACCTGGTCCTGCGCCAAGCCCGTGAGCTCGGCGGCGAACTGACGCACGTCGCTGGGGTCCTGAAACGGCCCCCGGAGCGTGAGACCGTCGGCCCTGAGGTGCGCGAAGCACGCATTCGGCTCCATCGGGGCGTGCGCCAGGAAGGGGAGCTCGTATTCGGCTTCGATCACGGTGACGGCCGACCGGAGGGCCTGGTCGACGTCGCCGGTGGCCCGGATCGATCGCCCGGGTCGGGCCGCGAGCGTCCGGAGCTGCTCGCGAAGCTGGGCCGATGAAAGGTCGGAGGCGCCCCGGGACCAGTCCACCTCGAGCGCCCGGGCGCCCTGAAAGGCGGCCCAGGTCGACTCGGCGACCACCGCGACCCCGTTCCAGGGGAGGGCGGAGTGGCGTGACCGGTCCACCCGGACGATCTGCCGCACCCCGGGCACCCCGCGGGCGGCGTCGTCCCGAACGGCGCGGACCGTCGAGCCCATCGGGCCGCGCACCACGGCGGCGCGGAGCATTCCCGGGACCCGGGTGTCCCAGGCGTAGCGCTCGCGCCCGGTGGCGATGGCCCGCGCGTCCACCTGGGCCGTCGGCCGGCCGATGACGTGGAACGTGTTCGGGTCCTTGAGTCGCGGCCAGGCGGGAACGGGTAGCGTCGCCGCCCCGGCTGCCATCTCGGCGTAGGGAGCGGAACGGCCCGAGGCCTCGTGCCGGAGCACCCCCCGATCCGTCTCTACTTCGTCGATCGGGACTCCCCACCGCTCCGCCGCCGCCTGTCGGAGCATGGCGCGGACGGCCGCACCGGCCCGTCGGAGCGGCTCGTAGCTCTCCCACACACTGGTGCTGCCGCCGGCGCCCTGCCATCCATAACCCGGTTCGATCGGGGCCCACCCGACCCGGACCCGCCCCCAGTCGAGGTCCAGCTCCTCCGCCACGATCATCGGAAGCGACGTCTTGGTGCCCTGACCCATGTCGATCTTGGGTGCCAGGATCGTGGTTCCCGCGGTCTGGATCCTGACATAGAGCGTCAGGCTGGTCGGCGGGTCGGAATCGCCGCCGGCCTTCCCGACGCGACGGCACCCCGGCAGCGCGATCGCGACCAGGAGCCCGCCGCCGCCCAGGGCCGTGGTCCGGAGAAACTCGCGTCGCGACCAGGCCTCGGGGGCGGTCACGAGCCGGCCTCGGCGGCGCGGTGGATGGCTCGCCGGATCCGCCCGTAGGTGCCGCAGCGGCACACGTTCCCCGCCATGGCCTCGTCGATCTCGTCGTCGGTGGGCCGAGGATGCCGGGACAGAAGCGCGGCGGCGCTCATCAGCTGGCCGGACTGGCAGTAGCCGCACTGCGCGACGTCCTCCGCGATCCAGGCCTCTTGGAGCGGGTGGAGGGCACCGGCCGCCAAGCCTTCGATGGTAGTGACCCGGCGCTCGCCGACCTGGCCTGCCGGGATCTGACAGGAACGCACCGCCACGCCGTCGAGCAGCACGGTGCAGGCACCACAGAGGCCGACGCCGCACCCGTACTTGGTGCCGGTGAGGTCGAGCCCGTCACGCAGGGCCCAAAGAAGCGGGGTCTCGGCGGCGACCGCGACGGGATGGGTCGCGCCGTTCACCTGGAGCGAATAGACCGGCATCGACGACGGCCTCCGTGGTGGTCGGGCGAGGGGCTCCCCACACGACGGCCGACCCGGGTGACGGGTTTCGCTCCGATTCGGATGCGAGATTGGCTCGCGGGATCTATTATGCGCGGAGCCCCGGTCGACGGACCGGGCGAACCGTCCGCACCACCGGGAGTCACACGTTGCTGGATTCCATTCGGAGCTTCTTCACCCGCCACATCCATCACGACGCACCCGCCACCCGCGAGCCGGGCCGGCGGCCGGAGCCCGTCGCCCTCGCGGCCTGCGCCTTGCTGCTCGAGCTGGCTCACGCCGACGGCGAGTTCGCCGATGCCGAACGGACCCAGATCCAGAGCGCCGTGATTCGTCACTTCGGACTCGACGCCGCCCAGGCCGACGAACTGCTCGCCTTGGCCGAGGCCGAGCGGGAGCAATCGATCGACCAGTTCCAGTTCACCCGGCTCATCGCCGAGCATTACGACCTGGGTCAGAAGATGGTTCTGGCGGAGGTGATGTGGGGTGTGATCCTGGCCGACGGGAAGATCGCCGACCACGAGGCCCGGTTGATCCGGAAGATCGGCAGCCTGCTGGAGCTGGAGCCGGCCTACCTGTCGGAGGCCCGCAAGAAGGTCGCCGGCGCCGACTGATGCGGTCGGGCTGAGCTCAGGTCGCCAGGATGTACTGACATCCCGCCGCCTCGGCCCGGGCCACCGCGAAGATTCCCGACGGCTGCACGATCACGCCCGGGACCAGATTGGCGAGCGTCTTCTCGCGGGCCGCCCCGGTCTCGATCTTGTCCTGCTTGGCCACCATCGACACCAGTCGGAACAGGGCCAGGTTACAGCAGAGCGCGATCGCGCCCCGACCGATCAGCGTGTCGAGCCCGCCATCGGCCCAGATCAGCGCGTACTTGGCGCCTTGGGGCGCGTTGGCGTTCAGGAAAGGATTCCGCCGGGCGTGCTTCCCGGTCTCCGGATCCTTGAGCTTGAACCGCTTGCCCAGCTCCAGCTCGTCCCAGAGGCGATCGTTGGCGGCCATCGGGATCGCGGCGTGCCGGATCACCATCACCGCGCTCAGCTCGGGGTCCTTGGCGCCGTACACCTCGCCGAAGCCGCTCATGAACACCCGTGCCTGATGGACCACGGCGCCCTCGGCGATCTCCGGCGCGTCGAACACCTGCCGGTATTTCCCGGTTACGCGGTCGACCCACGACATGTCCCAGCTCTGGCCCGGCGTCTCGGCCAGCGGATCGCGCTCGAGGCCCGCCGAATCGACGTCCGGCTCCTCCGCCTCGGCGGGGGTGGTGACCAGGCCCGTCAGGCCCAGCGCGGCCACGCCGCCGGCTAGTCGGCCGAGGAAGCTCCGGCGGGGTGAGGGACGGTCGGGAGAGAAGGACATCGTTACCGATCCTGAGACGGGCGAGCGCGACGGCGGACGGCCCCAAAGGTAGCGCGAAAGGCCCCGATCGGGATGCCCGCCGAGGGTCGCGCCCGGGCCGGCCGAAGACAAGGAAAGGGGCGGCCCAGGCCGCCCCCCCAACACTACTCCCTACTCCCCACTCACTCCCTAATCACCATTCGCCACTCACCAATCACAATCCCGCCAGGCCATTGGCCGTTGCCGGGAGGCCATTCACGGTGCCCAGCGACTCGAGCGAGCCGCCGGCGCGGATCAGGAACACGCTGATCGTCCCGTTGCCGCTGTTGAGCGAGTAGAGATAGCGGCTGTTCCGGCTCATCGTCATGTCGATCGGCCCGCTCCCCGGCCCGGTCGAGCCGGTTACGCCGTCCTCGTCGAGCAGCTCGAGCCGGCCGTCGGGGGTGATCGCATACCCGCTGATCGATCCACTGGCCGCGTTGGTGGTATAGGCGAACTTGCCGTTCTCGGTGATCGCGATCCAGCACGCCGCCGACTCGGTGTCCGGGACGCTTCCGCTCCGGACGGCCGGCGCCCCGTTGTCGCGGAACCGGTAGGAGGACACGGCGCTGGCATCCGTCGCTCCGCCGAACGCCTCCGAGACCACCAGAGTGCCCCGGCCGTCGAACGCGAAGCCGAAGGGGGTCATCCCGTTCGAGGCGTAGCTGGTCGGTGCGGAGGCCCGTCCCCGCTGATCGACCCGGTAGACGGTGAGCTGGTTGGTGGCCTTTTCCGTTACCACCAGCAGTCGGCCGCTCGGATGGAACCCGATCTGCGCCGGACCGACGCCGGTGCCGGAGAGCGGTTGAACCGAGCCGGGGATCGGAGCAAGGCCGCGCCAACCGACCCAGAACCCGGCGATGTTGCCGTCGCCGCCGGCGTTGAGCACGTAGAGCACGTTTCGGTTCAAGGTCAGGCTGATCGGCTGCGTGCCGCCCGACGGCACCCGCGCTACCAGGCGAAGGCCGTGCGGCCCGACCCGGAAGGCGCTGACGTCGTTGCTGCCGGCGTTCACGGCAAAGAGCCAGCGACCGTTCCCGCTCAGCGCCAGGCCTCCTTGGTTGCCGAGGCCGGTGCCGGTGCCCACGCCGCCGGTGGGCACCGCCGCCGGCTCGCCCAGTGACCCGTCGGCCCGGCGCGGGAAGACCAGGATGTCGTTCCCGGCCGACCCGTTGGTCATCGTGAACACCGCGCCCGGACCTGCGTCGCGGGGCTCCTCGCCGTGGCCGCGATCGAGCGCGGGCCCGGTGGCTGGTGACGAAGTGGCCGGGTCGGTGACCCGGTCGCTGTTGCACCCGCCGGCCAGGAGCAGGGCGGCGAGCGCGAGGAGACGATGGCGTTGCAGCATGAAGCACCTCCGCGTCTGAGAAAGAGGAAAGGACACGCGGAGGACGTTCTCGGGTGGCGATCGGATCCCTCGACCAGGCGATCGTGACACAACCGAACCGCCCGACGATCGGCGACGTTTCCTCTGAATCGGCACCCGTCCACCTGGTTCGCGATCCGCGGCTGGCGACCTGGCGCCTGGCCGGTATCTTCCCGGTCTTCCCAGACCAGGCCAGGCCCATGCATCGCGTTGCTCTCGTCGCGCTCGCGCTCCTCGTCGTGGCCCCGTTGCATGCCCAAGAGGCCGGTCGGGCCAAGGGCGGGCTCCCCCTGACGCCGGCCCGGACGTTGGAGATGACTACGTCGCGGGGCACTTGGATGTCGGTGGATGTGAGTCCCGACGGGAGAACCCTGGTTTTCGACCTTCTGGGCGACCTCTACACCCTGCCGATCGCCGGCGGGCGGGCCACCCGAATCACCAGCGGCATGGCCTACGATGCCCAGCCCCGGTGGAGCCCCGACGGGAAGCGGATCGTATTCGTCTCCGATCGGACCGGCGACGAGAACGTCTGGACCGTGTCGCCCGATGGCCGCGACTCCGCCCAGGTGACCCGGGGTACCGACCACGACTACATGTCGCCCGAGTGGACTCCCGACGGCGAGTACGTCGTGGTCACCCGGACCGGCGGCACCGGCGCCAAGCTGTGGCTCTTCCACAAGGATGGCGGCTCAGGGGTCCAGCTGGTGCGGGGGCCGACGCCGCTGACCACCCTCGGCGCGGCGTTCGGGCCCGATCCCCGCTACGTCTGGTTCGCGACCCGGCAGGGGATGTTCCAGTACAACGCCATCTTCCCGACCTACGAGCTGGCCCAGTACGACCGGCTCACTGGCGCCCAGTCCACCATGTCGATGCGCTACGGCTCGGCCTTTCGCCCGGCCCTGTCGCCCGACGGGAAGTGGCTGACCTACGGCAGCCGGCACGACGCCGGGACCGGGCTCCGGATTCGCGAGCTGGCCACCGGGGTGGAGCGCTGGCTCGCCTACCCGATTCAGCGCGACAACACCGAGGCGGTGCCCGACATGGACGCGCTGCCCGGCTACTCCTTCACCCCCGACAGCCGGGCGGTGGTGCTCTCGTACGGTGGCGAGCTGTGGCGGGTGCCCGTCGACGGGTCGGCGCCCGCGAAGATCCCGTTCACCGCCGACCTCCGGGTGCCGATCGGTCCTCTGGTCCGATTCGACTACCGGGTGGACGATTCCCGGACGCTCACCGCCCGCCAGATTCGCGACCCGGTCCCGTCACCCGACGGCCGGTCGGTGGCGTTCACCGCCCTGGACCGGGTCTGGATCATGCCGCTCGCCGACAGCACGCCCCGCCGACTCACCCGCGGTGCCACCGGCGAGTTCTACCCCACCTGGTCGCCGGACGGGCAGTGGATCGCCTACGTGACCTGGAGCGATTCGGGCGGTCATGTGATGAAGGCTCGGGCCGACGGTCGAGGCGAGCCGGTCCAGCTCACCCGCACGGCCGCCACGTACTATCAGACCGCCTGGGCGCCCGACGGCCGGCGAATCGTCGCGATGCGAGCCGACGCCCGCGACCTCCAGGAGACCTTGCAGCGCTTCGGTGGGGGCCTCGGCACCCGGTTCGTCTGGGTCCCGGCCGACGGTGGCGAGGTGGTGACGATCGCGCTCGCGTCGGGCCGCTCGTCCCCTCATTTCACCGGCGATTCCACCCGGATCTTCGCCTACAGCGACGACGACGGGCTGGTCTCGTTCCGGTTCGACGGCACCGATCAGCGGACCCACCTCAAGGTGACCGGTCAGCCGCAGCCGGGCTCGAGCGGGCCGCCGCCCGCGGCGAGCCTCGTGCTCATGGCGCCCCGCGGCGACCTGGCGCTCGCCCAAGTGGGCCAGGACTTCTACGTGATCCCGGTCCCGATGGTCGGCGGCGAGACCCCGACGGTCTCGGTCGCCAACCCGGCCACCGCGGCGGTACCGGTCCGCCGGCTCACCGAGATCGGCGGCGAGTTCCCCTCCTGGAGCGCTGACGGCCACACCGTCTACTGGGCCATCGGCAACGCGCTGGTGAGCTACGACCTGGAACGGGCCCGCGCGGTCGACGACAGCCTCCGCGCGGTCACCCCCGACTCGGCCGGGCGGGCGGACAGCAGTCGGGCGGGATACCGGCCGGTGGAGCGCCGGATCCGGGTCAACGGAACCCGGGACCTTCCCCGAGGCGCGGCGGTGCTCAGGGGGGGCGGGCCATCACCATGCGTGATCACGAGATCATCGACGACGCCGACATCGTGATCATCGACAATCGGATCACCGCGGTAGGCAAGCGCGGACAGGTGGCGGTCCCCGAGGGGGCGCGGGTGATCGACGTCTCGGGCCGCACCATCCTGCCGGGCTTCGTCGACACCCACGCGCACTTTCGGCACTCGCCCGGCGTCCACACCGCCCAGCCCTGGGCGCTGCTGGCCGAGCTGGCCTACGGCGTCACCACCACCCGCGACCCGCAGACCGGCACGACCGACGTCCTGAGCTACTCCGATCGGGTGGAGGAAGGTGAGATCCTGGGACCCCGGATCTATTCCACCGGGCCCGGGGTCTTCTCGAGCGCGCACATCCGGAGCCTCGAGCACGCCCGGAACGTCCTCAAGCGCTACAGCGAGTACTACGACACCAAGACCCTCAAGATGTACATGGCCGGGAACCGCCAGCAGCGTCAGTGGATCGTGATGGCGGCCCGGGAGCTCGGCCTCATGCCGACCACCGAGGGCGGCCTCCAGGCCAAGCTCGACTTCACCCACGTGATGGACGGATACGCCGGGGTCGAGCACAACATCCCGCTCACCCCGATGTACGAAGACGTGATCGGCCTCTTCCGGGTCGCCCAGACCACCACGACGCCGACCCTCCTGGTATCGTACGGCGCGCCCTGGGCCGAGAACTACTGGTATACCCACGAGAACGTGCACGACGACGCCAAGCTGCGGCGGTTCACGCCCGAAGCCGAGCTCGACATGAAGACCCGCCGCCGGGGCATGGGCGCCGGCGGATCGCCCGGACCGGGCGGATGGTTCCGCGAGGACGAGTACGCCTTCCGGCAGCACGCCGCCTTCATCCGCGATCTGATCCAGGCGGGCGGCCGGGCCGGCATCGGCGGCCACGGCCAGCTCCAAGGCCTCGGATACCACTGGGAGATGTGGGACGTCGCGTCCGGCGGCCTCGCGCCACATGACGTGCTCCGGGTCGCCACGATCTACGGCGCCGAGGCCATCGGGTTGGGCAAGGAGTTGGGCTCGATCGAGCCCGGCAAGCTGGCCGACCTCGTGGTCCTCGACCGCGACCCGCTGGAATCGATCCGGAACACCAACTCGATTCGGTACGTCGTCAAGAACGGGCGGGTCTACGAGGGCGAAACCCTGAACGAGATCTGGCCCCGCCAGCGGCTCCTGCCCCCGGTCGCCTGGCGACACGCCGATCCCACCCCCGCTGCCGGGATCCGGTGAGCCGCTCGGCCGGCCCTTCGGCCGTCCACCCGCCGCCGGCGCCGGATCGCGAAACTCAGCCCGGCGCTGGCGCGTAGGCCGAGCACGTGACGGCCTAGCGCCTCAACTGGCCGGTACCCCCGGTCAGATGTAAACTTGATGTTCCCACGCAACGCATTCAGCTGACAGGACATCTGACGGGATGGTCGTCCCCTCTCGCATCGAATCGCGCAAGCGGAGTTTGACATGCTGCTGAGACGTCTCTTAGGCGGCTCCTCCCTGATCCTCGGGATGGGCGGTCTTCTCGCCATTACCCCACTCGCGGGCGCTCCCGCTCGATCGGCCACTCCAGCCGACACCACCAAGCCGGGCCTCCCGCTCACCCAGGGCCGCACCGCGCGGTTCACCACCTCGCGGGCCACCTGGACCTCGCTCGACGTGAGCCCCGACGGGCAGACGATCGTCTTCGACATGCTGGGCGATCTCTACCGGCTCCCGATCGCCGGCGGCAAGGCGACCAAGCTCACGTCCGGCCTGGCCTATGACGCCCAGCCCCGCTGGAGCCCCGATGGCAAGCGGGTGGTGTTCGTGTCGGACCGAAGCGGAGGCGAGAACCTCTACACCATGGGGCCCGACGGCGACGACATCCGTCAGATCTCGCCCCCCGGCAACTACTCGCAGTTCATCTCTCCGAAGTGGACACCCGACGGCAAATACGTCGTGGTCGGCCGGTCGGCCGGATTCGGGACGCCCAAGCTCTGGCTCTACGACATCGCGGGCGGCACCGGCTTGCAGCTGACCCGGGCGCCGGGCCCGCAGGCCTACTTCGGCCCGGCCTTCGGGCCCGACGGTCGCTACATCTACTACGGCATGCGGCTTGGCCTCTGGCAGTACAACGCCGAGATGCCGCAGTTCCAGCTGAGCGTCTACGATCGGGAGACCGGCACCAGACGACCACCCTCACCAGCAGCTACGGCTCCGGCTTCCGGCCGGCGGTCTCGCCCGACGGCAAGTGGCTGGTCTACGGCTCCCGCGAGACTGCCCAGACCGGCCTTCGAGCTCCGCGAGCTCGCGACCGGGATGGAGCGGTGGCTCGCCTACCCGGTCCAGCGCGACGATCATGGAGGCCGCGCCCGACATCGACGTCCTCCCGGGTTACTCGTTCCTGCCCGACTCGAAGGCGATCGTCGTCTCCTACGGAGGCGAAGATCTGGCGGGTCCCGATCGACGGCACACGCCGCCGGCAACATCCCCTTCACCATCGACGCCGAAGTCGCAGTCGGGCCGGAAGTGAAGTTCGAGTATCCGATCGAGGACGCCCCGACCTTCACGGTCAGCCAGATCCGTGACCCTGGTCGTCGCCCGACGGCAAGCGAGTGGCCTTTACCGCGCTGGACCGGCTCTACGTGGCCGATCTGCCGGACGGCAGCTCCCAAGCGGGTCACCAGCGCGGAAACCGGCGAGTACTACCCCGCCTGGTCGCCCGACGGCGCCTCGCTCGCGTACGTAACCTGGAACGGCACCGACGGCGAATATGAAGGCGGGCCGACCTCGCCGGCGGGACCCGGCCACCCAACTCACCCAGGAAACCGCCTTCTACCAGAACCCGGCCTGGGCGCCCGACGGCAAGCGGATCGTCGGGGTTCGCTCCTCCGCCCGGAATCTCGAGGAGCAGATCGGTCCCTTCATCGGCGACGGCATGGGGGCCGAGTTCTTCTGGATTCCGGCCACCGGCGGCGCGGTCACCGTCATCCGCCCGACCGAGGGGCTGGGCAACCCGCACTTCACCCAGGACACCAGCCGGATCTACGCCTACGGCTTCATGCGGGCGCCGCCCGGCAGCCCGCCCGACACCGGGGCGGCCCGGTGTCCTTCCGGTTCGACGGCACCGATCTCAAGCAGCATCTCGAGGATCCTGGTCCGCTCCCCTCTCGGCGTGAACTGCGCCCGGCGACGAGCGCCTCGGTCGACATGTGATGCCGCCCGGGACTGGGCGAAGGAGCCGGCCGAGACCGCCGTCCCGGCCCGCCGGGGCCGTGCTGATGGCTCCCCGAGGCGATTTCGTGCTGGCCCAGGTCGGCAACGACGTGTACGTCGCACCGGGCCCCGCTGATCGGCGGCGAGGTACCGGTGATCAACGTCACCACCACCGACAGCGCCGAGACCCGCTCACTCCAGATCTCCGACATCGGCGGCGAATTCCCGAGCTGGAGCGCCGACGGCAAGACCGCCTACTGGGCGATCGGCAACGCGTTCGTCTCCTATCGACCTGGCCCGGGGCCTCCGGGTCGACGACAGCCTCCGGGCGCGCGGGGGTCGACTCGGTGACCCGGTGGCAGAGCGAGTACCGCCCGGCCGAGCACCGCTTCCTGATCCACGCCAATCGGGACATTCCCCAGGGAACCGTCGTGCTTCGCGGAGCCCGCGCCATCACCATGAAGGGCGACGAGGTGATCGAGAACGCCGACATCGTGATCCGGAACAACCGGATCGTGAGCGTCGGCGCGCAGGGCACCGCCCCGGCCGGCGCCCGGGTGATCGACGTGAGCGGTAAGACCATCGTCCCCGGCTTCGTCGACACCCACTCGCACATGTGGCCGGCCTGGGGGATCCACTGGAAACAGCCCTGGATCTACCTGGCCAACCTGGCCTATGGCGTCACCACGACCCGCGATCCGCAGACCTCCACGACCGACGTCCTGACCTACCAGGACCGGGTCGAGGCCGGTCAGGCGCTCGGGCCGCGGATCTACTCCACCGGCCCCGGTGTCTTCAGCAGCGACCGGGTCGGGAGCCTCGATCGAGCTCGGTACGTCCTGCGACCGCTACAGCAAGTACTACGACACCGAAACCTTCAAGATGTACATGTCGGGCAACCGCCGCAGACGCGGCAGTACCTGATCATGGCGGCCCGGGAGCTCCACCTCATGCCCACCACGGAGGGCGGTCTCCAGTTCGCGCTCAACATGACCCACGCGATGGACGGGTATCCGGGCGATCGAACACACGATCCCGATCTACCCGATGTACGACGACGTGATTCAGCTGTTCAAGACCTCGCAGACCACCAACACCCCGACCCTGATCGTGCAGTACGGCGGTCCCTGGGCCGAGAACTACCGCTACGACACCGAGAACGTGGTCGGCGACGCCAAGCTCCGGCACTTCACGCCCGAGCGAGGAGATCGACCAGAAAGCCCGGCGCCGGAATCAGCGTCTCACCCGGACCGAGCGGCTGGGCCCGCACCTCGGAGTACTCCTTCTACAAGCACGCCGAGTTCTCCAAGAACCTGGTCGAGAACGGCGGGCGGCGCCGGGATCGGCAGCCATGGCCAGCTCCAGGGCCTAGGCTACCACTGGGAGCTCTGGAACGTCCAGAGCGGCGGAATGACCAACCACGAGGCGCTCCGGGTCGCCGACCCTCATGGGCGCCCAGGCGATCGGTCTTGGGCGCGACCTGGGTTCGCTCGAGCCCGGCAAGCTGGCCGACCTGCTCGTCCTCGACGCCAACCCGCTCGACAACATCAGGAACTCGAACACGATCCGGTACGTGATGAAGAACGGCCGGCTCTACGAAGGCGATACCCTGAACGAGACTCTGGCCCCGGCAGCGCCCGGCGCCTGACGACCAGCCCTGGCGCCACACCGCGCCGTCCAACACCACCGGCCTCAAGTGGTGAGGCGCGTCATGAGAGACTCCATCATGCTCAAGTCCGCGATCCGGCGGTCGGCGGCGACGCTCGGCCTGCTCGCCCTGCTGCCCGGCGCTCCGACCTTCGGCGCAGCGACCCGACGGCCCCGGCGCCCCGAACGGCGATCAGAAGCCGCTGCCCCTCGCCCATGCAACGCACCGCGTACTTCACGGCCACCGAGGGAACCTGGATCTCCCTCGACGTGAGTCCCGACGGCAAGACGATCGTCTTCGACCTGCTCGGCGATCTCTACACCATGCCGATCACCGGCGGCCGCGCGACCGCGATCACCCAGCGGCCTCCCGTACGACGCCCAGCCGAGGTTCAGCCCCGACGGGAAGTCGGATCGTCTTCGTGTCCGACCGGAGCGGCGGCGACAACGTCTGGCTGCTCGACGTCGCCACCGGCGACACCACCCAGCTGACCCGCGGCAACGACAACGAATACGTCTCGCCGGTCTGGAGTCCGGACGGGAAGTACATCGTGGTCAGCCGGGCCACCAGCCTCTTCGGGACCGCCAAGCTCCAGATGTACCACGTCGACGGCGGAAGCGGCCTGCCCCTGATCCGCGAGCCGGCCAACCTCAAGACGCTGGGCGCCGCCTTCACCCCGGACGGCCGATACATCTGGTACGCAGGGCGCGAAGGCGACTGGAACTACAACGCGATCTATCCCCAGTACGAGCTGGCCCGGTATGACCGCGAGACCGGCGTCTCCACCCAGATGACCGGCCGGTACGGCTCGGCCTTCCGGCCGGCCGTCTCGCCCGACGGCCGGTGGCTGGTCTACGGCACCCGGCACGAATCCAAGACCGGGCTCCGCCTCCGGAACCTGGAGACCGGCGAGGAGAGCTGGCTCGCCTTCCCGGTGCAGCGCGACGACCAGGAGGGCCGCGCCACCCTCGACGTCCTGCCGGGCTACGCCTTCCTTCCCGACTCCAAGGCGATCGTGATCTCGTACGGCGGCGGGATCTGGCGGGTGCCGCTCGACCGGAGCGCGCCGGTGCGGATTCCATTCTCCGCCGACGTCCATGCCGCGATCGGGCCCGAGGTCAAGTTCACCTACCGGGTAGACACCTCGGCGACGATCACCGCCCACCAGATCCGGAACCCGGCGGTGTCGCCCGACGGGAAGCACCTGGCGTTCACCGCCGTCGACCGGCTCTACGTGATGGACCTGCCCGACGGCACGCCCCGCCGGGTCACCTCGGCCGACGTCGGGGAGTACGAGGCCAGCTGGTCGTTCGACGGCAAGTCGCTCGCCTGGATCACCTGGGACGAGACGGCCGGCGGTCAGATCATGAAGGTGACGTTCGAGGGGCGGAACCCGCAGGCGGTTCAGCTGACCCGCGTCGGCGCGCTCTATTCCAATCCGGCCTGGTCGCCCGACGGCTCCCGGATCGTGGCCATTCGACAGGCCTCCCGGGTCCTGGTGAACGCGTCCGGCAACGGCGGCGCCCCGATCGGCGGCGACTTCATCTGGGTGCCGTCCACCGGCGGCGACGCGACCGAGATCGCGCCGACCGCGGGCCGCGACGTCCCCCACTTCGTCAAGAGCCAGCCCGACCGGATCTACGCCTCGAGCTTCCGCGACGGCCTCGTCTCGTTTCGCTGGGACGGCACCGACGAGAAGCAGATCATCAAGGTGGTGGCGCCGCCCTCGGGCGGCGGGATCGCCGATCTCGACGCCGACTTCGAGCCCGCGGTCCTGCCCCGCCGGGTGGCGACCGTGTCGCGCGACATGGTCCGCACCGTGCTGGATCGGTCCGACGCGCTGGAAGGCGGCCCCATGGGCGTGCCGGCCGCGCTGATCATGATGGCCCCGGAAGGCGATCAGGTCATCGCTCAGATCAGCCGCGACGTCTACGCGGTCACGGTCCCCGAGACCGGCGGCCCGGTGCCGACCGTCAACGTGGCCGCCGGCGCGGTTCCGGTTCGAAAGCTCACCGACGTGGGCGGCGAATTCCCGTCCTGGGGAGCGACCGGCGCGACGGCCTACTTCGCGCTCGGCAACGTGCTCTTCACCTACGACCTGACCCGCGCCAAGGTCGTCGACGACAGTCTCAAGGCCGCGGCGCGGGCCAAGGCCGACAGCGCTCGGGTCTCCAAGGCGGTGACCGACAGCATCAAGACGCTCAAGGCCCACGCCGACAGCCTGACCAAGGCGGGCGCGACCGTGCCCGACTCGATCAAGCTGAAGGTGTTCGACCTCGAGTCGCGGCTCCGCGCCGATTCAGTGGCCAAGGCCGCTGCCGGCCGGGCCGCCAAGCCCGACACGGCCAAGGGCAAGAAGGACGATGAGCCCGGCTACCGCCCGAGCGAGCTCAAGGTCACGGTCGAGGTGCCTCGCGACACGCCCCGGGGCACGGTCGTCCTCCGAGGAGGTCGCGCGATCACGATGAAGGGGCACGAGATCATCGACGACGCCGATATCGTGATCAAGGACAACCGGATTGTCGGGATCGGCGCTCGCGGCCAGGTCTCGATTCCCTCGGGCGCCAAGGTGATCGACGTCTCCGGCAAGACCATCATGCCGGGCATCGTGGACATCCACTACCACCCGCAGTCGCTGATTCCCGAGATCCACTCGACCCAGACGTGGCAATACCTCACCATGCTGGCCTACGGCGTCACGACCACCCGTGATCCGCAGACCGGCAGCACCGACGTCCTGAGCTACGAGGACCGGGTGGCCAGCGGCGGCATGCTCGGGCCCCGGATCTACTCGACCGGACCGGGCGTCTTTTCCGGCGATCACATCGGCAGCGCCGAGCAGGCCAAGACGTTCCTCAAGCGCTACTCGGAGTTCTGGGATACGAAGACCCTCAAGATGTACATGACGGGCAACCGCCAGCAGCGCCAGTGGGTCATCATGGCGGCCAAGGAGCTCGGGCTCATGCCCACCACCGAGGGCGGGATCGACTTCAAGCTCGACCTGACCCACGCGATGGACGGGTATCCCGGAGTGGAGCACGCGATGCCGGTCGCCCCGATCTTCAACGACGTCGCTGAGCTCTTCAAGACCAGTCAAACCACCAATACGCCCACCCTGCTGGTGTCCTACGGCGGGCCGTTCGGCGAGAACTGGTACTACACCCACGAAGACGTGGTGGGTGATTCCAAGCTCGCCCACTTCATGCCCAAGGGGCAGATCGACTCCCGCGCCCGCCGGCGGGGGAGCGAGCCGCCTCCCGGGATCCGCGGGGGCTATCGCCAGGGCGGGTGGTTCGTGGAGGACGACTACGTCTTCCCGAAGCACGCGGAATGGGTCAGAAGCTCATCGATGCCGGCGGCCGGATCGGGCTGGGTGCCCACGGCCAGCTCCAGGGACTCGGCGATCACTGGGAGCTCTGGTCACTGGCCTCGGGCGGGCTCTCCAATCACGACGCGCTCCGGATCGCCACGATCTATGGCGCCGAGGCGATCGGGATGGGGACCGATCTTGGGTCGCTGGAAGTCGGCAAGCTGGCCGACCTCCTGGTGCTGGACAAGGACCCGCTCACGAACATCCGGAACAGCGATTCGATCGAGTACGTGATGAAGAACGGCCGGATGTACGAGGGGGCCACCTTGAACGAGATCTGGCCCCGTCAACGGCCGCTTCCCCATCAGTGGTGGGCCGAAGGGCCGCCCAAAACGATGGCGGGAATTCACTGAGACCGGAGCTCCACGGCCGGCGCCTCAGCCGAGTAGTCCAGGCCAGGCCATCTGGTACGCGGTCTGGACCGCGGACTCAGGTGCCCCCTCGAGCAGGGCGAGGGACATTCCGTCGAGGAGGGCGGTGAGGGTGAGGCCGTCGGGAAGGTCGTCGAGGCCCACCTCGAGCGCCCTCGCCAACTCGCCCCTCAAGCGGTCGGCCGGGGCGACCGCGTCCCACCCGGTGCGGGCCGATCCTTGGAGGGCGGCCAGCTCGATCCAGGCGGCGAAGCTGCCGGATCGAGCGTCGTCGACGACGGTGGACCAGAGAGCGTCGACCGCATCGGCGCCGTGGGCACCAGATAGCGCCTCCGCTCGCCGCCGCTCTCGCCGCTGCGCGATCGACTCGGCGCTCGAGGCGAGGAGCGAGGCTTTGGAGCCGAAATGGTAGTTGACCAGCCCTTTGGCGCACCCGGCCTGCTGTGAGACGCGGTCCACTGACCATCCGTTCAATCCTCTGGAGAGCAGGACTGAAACCGAGGCTTCCAAGATCGGTCCTTTCACCGTCCCCTCCTGGTTGACTGAACGTCCGGTCAGGTGGCTATGTAATTGATGATAAACGATATGCTATGCTCCTGCTAGACCACATCATCACTATGGTCCAGGACCATGCCTCCGGCCTCCCGGCGGCCGCCAGCCAGCCGAGCCAGTCATCGGAGGGGAGCTGGAATGGGTGCCGAAACCAAGAGCTGAAACACGATGGCGCCCCGCTCGACCCTTGACGCCAGCGTTTCAATCGTGAAACCTATTGGAACGTTTCTCCGTAAAACGAGGCATATGACGGCCAACAACAGCCCGACCCCACTCCCCTCGGTGTTCTCACCGCTCGCGAAGGCTTTGCTCGATTCCTTCAGCGAGGGCGTGGTGGTGTTCGACAGCCAGGGCAAGGTGCTGTATGCCAACTCGCAGGCGCGGGATCTGGAGTTGGATCTTTCGGTGACCGCCCGGGAGTTGATGCCCCAGCTCGCGGAGCTCGGCGGCCGTCTCAAGCCGCTGAAGGTCGGCGCCATCGATCTGGGTGAAGCGATGTTCCTCCCCGGCAGCGTGGGTCCCCGGACCCTGGCCGAGCGAGAGAAGGAAGCCATCGTCCGGTCCCTCGACACGCACGGCTGGCGGCTCGCCGAGACGGCCAAGAGCCTCGGGATCAGCCGGACGACGCTGTGGCGCCGTCTCCGAGCGTACGGCCTCCACCGGGACGGTCGCAGCAAGTGGGCGCAGGCCTCGTAGCCCGACCGCTCGACCTCTCATCCCTGATCGCATCTGCCGACGCCGGGCTGTCCTCCCCGGCGGCTTCCTCCTAGCTTCCCGGTCATGCGGGTCGCCCTGATTCTGGCCCTGGCCCTGGCGCTGGCGCCCTGGGCCTGTCGTTCGCAACCGACGGCGGTCGAGAATGGCCCCGGGATGCTGTCGGTGGCCTGGACTGGCAAGTATGCCGGCCGGTTCACGGGGCCCGCCACGGCCAGCTGGTGTGCGGTCGACACGATGCTCCAGGTCGAAGCCATCCGGGGCGACACCGGTGTGAGCTTCGTCCTCTTTGACCGGGATACCGTGTCGCCGGGGCCGCATCCGGTGCTCGCGCCGGAGGTGAACGTCGCTTGGCGCCCCCTGGCGGCAGCGGCTGTCCGCTGGTTCGACGACACCGACATCATGGGGTTCACGGGGAGCGGTGGGGTCGTCAGCGTCACCGGGACCGACAGCGGCGCCACGGGCACCTTGGACCTGCGCCTCCGGGCGGCAAACCAAGTCGACACGATCCACCTGTCCGGCACCTTCACCGCGATTCCGGTCCGTCCCGCGGAGGGTGCCTGCGGCCGGGTTTCGAAACGGAAGACGGGATGACCAACCCGAGCGATCAGACCTATTTCCGAAAGGGCTTCGGGCTCAAGACGGAAATCGAAGGCATTCTCACGGCCGACTATCACAGCGCCGTGATCGAGGCCTTCAAGGCTACCGGCTACGCCCTACCGGTCGGCCGACTCACCTTCCGTCTGGCTCGCGAGTTCGGCTTCTGCTACGGGGTGGACCGGGCGGTCGAATACGCGTACGAGACGCGGACCAAGTTCCCGGATCGCCGGCTGTTCCTGGTCGGGGAGATCATTCACAATCCCCACGTCAACAGCAAGCTCCAATCGATGGGGGTGTGCTTCCTCCATCGGGGCGACTCGGGAGAGTTCGACTTTTCCCGGTTGTCGGCCGACGACGTGGTGATCCTCCCGGCTTTCGGAGTAACCCGGCACGACTTCGACCGCCTGCGGGCCATCGGGTGCGTGCTGGTCGACACCACCTGCGGGTCGGTCCTCAACGTCTGGAAGCGGGTCGAGGGCTATGCCCGCGACGGTTTCACGGCCGTGATCCATGGCAAGCACTGGCACGAGGAGACCAAGGCGACGGCCAGCCAGGTGACCCGGCATCCCGGCGGACGGTATTTGGTGGTGCTCGACATGGCCGAGGCCCACGAGGTGTGCGACTACATCGAGCGCGGCGGCGACCCGGCGGCGATGACGGAGCGGTTCCAGGACGTCATCTCGCCCGGGTTCGACTTCGCGAAGGATCTCGAGCGGATCGGCCTCGCCAACCAGACCACGATGCTCTCCAGCGAGTCGCTGGCGATCGCGGAGGAGCTCCGCCAGGCAGTGATTCGGCGGTACGGCCCGGAGGAGGGCGCCCGCCGGGTGCGCACCTTCGACACCATCTGCTCGGCGACCCAGGAGCGTCAGGACGCCGTGGTCCAACTCCTCGAGGACGGGGTCGACCGGATGGTGGTGGTCGGCGGCTACAACTCGAGCAACACCTGCCACTTGGCCAAGCTCTGCGAGCGGCGCGGCGTGCCGACCTATCACATCGAGGACTCGGAGTGCATCGACCCGGCCGCCGGGACGATCCGGCACCAGCCGGTGGGGGCCAAGGCCGAAATCGAGACCGCCGGTTGGCTCGGCGATGGTCTTCGGATCGGAATCACCGCCGGCGCCTCGACGCCCAACAACAAGATCGGCGAGACGGTGGCCAGGATCGCTGCCACCGCCGGTGAGGACCTCGGGTCCTTGTTTCGGTAGACCTTCGGATCGGGGTGGCGCGGGCCCGCTCCGGGCGATACAATCGCTGCCCCGATGTCCGACGCCATCCGTACCCTTCTGAGTGCCCTCCCGGGTGTCTCCGTTCGCCGCCTTACGAACCGCGAAGGCTATTTCACGGCGGGCCGCATGTTCGCCCTGGTGGGCGAGCGGTCGCTGCTGCTGCGGCTGCCGGAGCCCCGGCGCCAGGAGCTCATGGCCCGCGCCCGGGGCCGTCCGCTCGTGGACGAGCCGGTGCCGAGCCCGTTGGGCTGGGTCGAGTTACCGCTTGCCGGATTGGATCGAGACGAGTTGACGCGGCTGGCGGCGCAGTCCCGAGAGGCGGTCCGGCAGCTCGGGCGCAGCCGGCGGAGCCGGGCGGTCGTCCGCCGCCGGCGACGTCACTCGCCGGCCTGACCATGGTCAGCCTTCCACGTCGCCGGCCAGGATCCGGGCCACCGCCGCAATGGTGAGTGGCGCGCTTCCCTCCGCCCGATTGTTCACCAGCAGATAGGCCGGCAGGCGGAGCTCCGCGGCCGTCCGGGCCAGCCGCACCAGGTCGCGCCGAAGGCGGGGGTTGACCTCGCGGATCCGATCGTAGGGCGCGAAGCGATCCACCGCTTGAGCGTAACTGCGGCCCGGTCGGAGCAGGGCGCGGCACACCAGGAATCGGCCGGTGATGGCCCCCGGCAGGTCGAGCTGCCCTCCCAGCGGCGGCATCCGGGTCCACGAGTTGAAGACGTGCGCCACTCCGTGCTCGCGAAGGACCGCGAAATAGGCGGGCGTCAGAAACTCCTGGTTCCGAATCTCGACTCCATACTCGCCCTCGGGGGGCAGCCGGCCGAGGAAGGCGTCGAGCAGTGCGGCGAAGCGTCCCGGCGAGATCCGGTCCTGGGCCGCGATGGTCTGGAACTCGAAGACGAAGGGCCCGGTGTGGTCGCCGAAATAGGTCCGGTAGGGCGTCCAGACTTCCTCCTCGAAGAGCTCGGGCGAGAGGAAGTCCGGATTTCGCTGACCGGCGCGCGCCGCTTCGCGGGCACCGGCGAAGGTGTGGACGGTGATCCGGTCCCAGACCTTGCTCACGCACTTGAACCCGGGTGGGAGCGCCTTGGCCCATTGGACCAGGGTTTCGGCTTGGGCGGTCCGTAGAAGCTCGAGTCGATCCCCACGGTGCCGAAGAGCGGGAATCGCGCATACTCGGCGAGCATCGCCGCGCTCTGCCCGCTGGCGCGGTACTCCCGGGCATAGACCAGTCCTTGCCAGCCGGGGTAGGTCCAGGTGGAGGTCCCGAAGTGCACTCCGGCCGGAATGGCGGCGCGCAGCCGCTCCAGCTCGGGACCGGTTGGCAGGGTCGATGGTGGGTCGGTCACGGAAATCCGCGTCTGACGAGTGAGGGTGACGGGGGTAATCAGGGCGGCCCGCTAGCCGAGTGCAACCCACCCGTCGGCGCCGGCGGCCGACGAGTTCCGTCGCGACGTGATCGCGGCCTCGATCGCCCTCGGCCTGGCGGGCCGAACCCGCTTCCTGGCCGTCGGCCCGACCTCCGGCGGAGGGAGCCGTCCTGAACCGGCAGACGATCCGATTCAGCGCCCGATCCCCTCGTCCGGGGAGCCGCTTCCGGTCATTGGGATGGGTACCTGGCAGACCTTCGACGTCGGCGGGAACCAGGGGGCGCGAGCCGCGCTCCGCGACGTGCTCCGCACCTTCGTCGAGCGGGGTGGCCGGGTGATCGATTCGTCGCCGATGTACGGGACCTCGGAAGCGGTCTACGGCGACCTCGCCGCCGAGCTGGGCCTCGGCGACCGGATGTTCACCGCCACCAAGGTCTGGACCCGCGGCCGGGAGGCGGGGATCGCGCAGATGAAGGCATCGATCAAAAAGATGCGGGTGGCTCGGTTGGACCTGATGCAGGTGCACAACCTCCTCGACGTCGCGACCCACCGCCGCACCCTCCGGGCCTGGCGGGACGAAGGCCGGATCCGATATCTCGGGGTCACCCACTATCTGGAATCCGCCCACGAGGACGTGGCCCGGGTGATCCGGAGCGAGCCGATCGACGTCGTCCAGATCAACTACTCCCTGGACGAGCGCGGGGCCGAGCGGATGGTGCTGCCACTGGCGCGGGAGCGGGGGGTCGCCGTGATCGTCAACCGGCCGTTCGGCGGTGGGGGGCTCTTCGGCAGGGTCCGAGGACGGCCGCTTCCACCCTGGGCAGCCGAGTACGACGTCTCGAGCTGGGCCCAACTGTTCCTCAAGTTCGTGGTGTCGCACCCGGCCGTCACCTGCGCCATTCCCGCGACCTCCCGGGTCGAGCACCTGGTCGACAACATGGGCGCGGGGTTCGGCCGGCTGCCCGACGGGGCCGGTCGCGAGCGGATCGCCGCGCTCTTCTGAGCCCCGCCGCGTCAGGCCGGCCCGATCCGATATACCCCACCTGACTCCGTCAGGACATAGAGCTCGCCCGCGGCGTCCTCGCCGAAGCTGGTGATCGACCCGCCCGGCGAGAGGCTGGTCCATTCCGTCTCTTCCGTGACTTGGCCTCCGGCCCATCGGAAGCTCCGCACCCACCCGCCACAGTAGTCGGCGTAGAAGTACACCCCCTGCATGCTGGTCAGCGTGGGGCCCCGATAGACGTAGCCGCCGGTCACCGAGCAGCCCTGGCCGTGGTCGTAGTCGAGAACCGGCAGCGTCAGGCCGGTGCGGTCGCAGTTGCCACCCGAGGGGTAACAGGCGGTTCCCTCCATCACGTTCCAGCCGAAGTCGAGCCCCCGCCCGGCGCCGTCGGCCACGGGCGAGAGATCGATTTCTTCGCGGGCGCCCTGGCCGACGTCGCCGACGTAGAGGTCGCCGGTGGCGCGGTCGAAGCTGAAACGCCACGGATTGCGGAGCCCGTAGCTCCAGATCTCCGGCCGGAAGCCGCTGGCCACGGAAAAGGGGTTGTCGGCCGGGATGGAAAGCTGTCCGTTGGTCGCGACCCTGAGGCGGAGGATGGTGGCGAGCAGGGTCGCCCGGTTCTGACCGTTGCCCTGGGGATCGCCGGCCGAGCCGCCGTCGCCCAGACCGACGTAGAGATCGCCATCGCTTGGAGCGAACGTCACCATCCCGCCGTTGTGATTGGAGGCGGGCTGGCTCACGGTGAGGATGGTGTGCGCCGAGGCGGGGTCGAGCTGGTTGGGATCGGCCGTGGACACCTGGAAACGGGCGAGGTGGGTGTCTCCCGAGCGATCGGTGTAGTCCACGATGACCATCCCGTTGGTGGCGTAGTCGGGATGGAACGCCATCCCGAGCAGACCCTGCTCGCTTCCGCCGCTGACCTGGGACGAAAGATCGACGAACGGAGTGGGGAGCAGCGATCCGTTGGTGATGATCCGCACCTGACCGGTCTTCTCCACGACGAAGAGCCGGGCGGTGTCGCCGGGCGCGTGGGTGAGAAAGACCGGGAAGGCGAGCCCGGTCGCCACGGTCTCGAGGCGGAGCGTAGCCGACGACGGGGGCGGCGGCGGTGCCGGCGGCGGGCCGCCGTCGCTCGACCCGCAGGCCGAGAGGGTTGGCAGGATGAGCGCCACGAGGGCGGCGACGGCAAGGTGAGGCATGACGAGTCCGGGTCCGATGTCAGGGAGGAGACGCCGCCCGGCGGTGGAGCGGCCACAGGGCACGGCGCCCGGATGGTGACCCCCAGCGCGCGGCCCCCGGATGGTGGCTAGGTTCCGAATCATGCAAGCCATCGTACACCATGGTGCCGGAGGTCCCGAGGTTCTTTCGCTCGACGAGGTGCCGACTCCGACCCCCGGTCCGGGACAGGTGCTGGTGCGGGTTCGGGCCGCGGGACTCAACCGGGCCGACATCATCCAGCGCAAAGGCAATTATCCCGCGCCGCCCGGCTGGCCCGCGGACATCCCGGGCCTCGAATACGCCGGCGAGATCGTGGCGCTCGGCCCGGAGGCCGGCCGCTGGCGAGCCGACGACCGGGTCATGGGACTGGTGGGCGGCGGCGCCCAGGCCGAGTTCGTGGCCGTTCACCAAGACGAGGTGCTGCCGATGCCCGCCGGCCTCTCGTTCGAGGCGGCGGCGGGGATTCCCGAAGCGTTCCTCACCGCGTACGACGCCCTGGTGACGCGGGCCCGGGTGGCGCCGAGAGAGCGGGTGCTCGTCCATGCCGTGGGAAGTGGCGTGGGCACCGCGGCCGTTCAGCTGATCCGGTGGCTCGGCGCCGTGTCGATCGGCACCTCGCGCACCGCGGCGAAGTTGGAGCACGCCGTGCGATTGGGGCTCGACCGGGGCGTCGACACCTCGACCGTCGGCTTCCGATCGGCCCTCGACGCGCCCGCCGACGTGATTCTGGATTTCTTCGGCGGGGGCGCGCTGACGGACAATCTCGCCTCGCTCGCGCCGCGCGGTCGGCTCGTGTTGTTGGGCACCCTGCAAGGGCCGCACGCCGCCGACGTGAATCTCGGCCAGGTGCTCCGCAATCGCCTCGAGATCATCGGCACGGTCATGCGGGCCCGCGGCCGGGCGGAACGGGTGCCGCTGGTGCGGGAGTTCGAGGAACGGGTGATCGGACTGTTCGAGGCGGGCGCCACGCCGGTTCGACTCGAACCGGTGGTGGGCGCGGTGTTCCCGCTCGTCGAGGTGGCGCAGGCGCACGCGGCGATGGAGGCGAACGAGGTGTTCGGTAAGATCGTGCTGACGCTGGACTGACCCGCTGCCTCAATCGGCCGGCCGGTAGCGGAGAGTGCCGCCGGGCAAGCCGTGGATGGCCCGGAGGGTGGTCAACCGCTTCTCCAGCGCCGCCCCGTACGCCCGCTCCGGGCCGGTCCGCTGACCGTAGCGGCGGCGGTAGCGTCCCACCAGCTCGGGGAACTCCCGCTCGAGCACGGGGAGGAAGCCGGCACGCGCTCCGGGATTGAGTCGGAGCGCCGACCCGACCGCGAAACGCGCCCCGGCCTCCTTGGCCGCGGCCAGCAAGCCACCCAGGGCCCCCCACCCGTCGGTCAGGCCCGGGACGATCGGCGCGATCATGATCCCCGCCTGGATCCCGGCACCGCTGAGCGCGGCCAACGCCCGGAGCCTGGTGTGGGGCAGCGGCGTCCGGGGCTCGAGCCGCCGGATCAACTCCCGGTCCATCGAAATGAGGGAGATGTTCACGGTGAGCCGGTGCCGGGCGCCAAGCTCCTGCAGCACGTCGAGGTCCCGAGTCACCAAAGCCGACTTGGTCGTAAGGCTGAGGTCGAGCCCCCGATACTCGGTCAGCGCCTCGAGCACCGACCGGGTAACCCCGAAGCGGCGCTCCGCCGGCTGATACGGATCGGTCGCGGTTCCGATCAGCAGGGGGGTGCCGCTGAGCTTCCTCGGGTCGAGGGTGCGGCGGAGCACCAGGGCGGCGTTCCGCTTGACGAAGATGTTCCGCTCGAAGGCCTGGGCCGGGCTCAGGGCGGTGAGCTCGCGCGGGCCACGGTCGGCATTCCGCTCGGTGACCCAGCGATGGGTGTTCCGAGCATAGCAATACGAGCACCCGAACTCGCATCCCACGTAGGGATTCAGGGTCCAGAAGTCCATACCGGTGCTCCCCGGCGAGTTGAGCACCGACCGACTGGTGAGGCCTACGAACCGTGAGCCGCGCCGGCGGGTGTCGAGCACCGGCATGGGCGGTCGAGCCCGGCCGAGCTCGAGGGCCAGCTGGGCAGGCCTGGCTGGCCCAGGCGGGCGGGTCGGCTCTACTGGCCGAGGTCGGGCCGCGGCTAGCCGCACCGGGCCCAGCCGCAGTGGGGGCAGCTCAGGCAGCCGGACGCGTGCACGACGGGCCCGGCGCACTCGGGGCAAACCCTGATCCGAAGGTAGGTTGGGCCTCCGGAACCGGTGCGCACGGCGGGCTGGTCGGGGAGAGGTTCGTGCGCGGGAGAAGGCGTCATGTTCTGACTTTCGGTTTTTGTTCGGTTTCTCCTCCCAATGTCTGGTTCCGGGGTTGACCTGTCAAGAGGCGCTTTTCGGTACCGCCGAGCCGATCCTCAGCTCCCCAGGAATCGGTTGCCGGTGTTGCTGGCCAGGCGGTCCCACGCGACCTCGTCGAGCGGCCAGGCGGCCTCCGTTTGGGCGAGCGAGGCCTCGAAGGTGTCGCTGCCCCAGTACACCCGGTCGAGCCCCCATCCCTGGAGCAGCTCTCCCATCCGGGCCCGGGCGGCCGGTGGGGTGGCCGGGATCGGCCCGATGCCGTCGGCCAGCAGGGTCACGGCCATGTCGGCGAAGACCCGGTTGGCAGCCGGATGGCCCGGCCCGACCCGTTCCACCAGCCGGGCGAAGATCCGCTGCACGACGCCCGCGAATCCGCCCGCGCCACCCAGATGAGCGAACGAGAAGCGAAGCCCTTCGTTCGGGAGGATGATCTGGTCGATGATCCGATCGATGTCGTCGGGTCCGAAGTCCTTGACGGCCCCGATATAGACGTGCCCCACCACGGGCAGGCCGCGGGCCGCCGCGTGATCGATGGCGCGCTTGACGCTGACCAGCTGGTCCGGCTGGCGAAGGTCCACCATCGAGTTCCAGAAATGCAGCTTCAAGCCTCGCATCCCGTTGCGATCGACGGCCCGGTCGATCTCGGCGGTGGCGTAGTCGCGTTTCGGGTTCACGCTCAGGAACGGGATCAGCCGATCGGGTGCCAGGGCCGCCTGGGCCGCGGCGAAGTCGTTTTCGGCCGCCACGGCCTTCTGCTCCTCGTCGGGCGGAAGCGGGTGGCCGACGTCTGACGCCATCATGTACGCGGTCGACAGCACGAAGGCGCGGCGGATGCCCATTCGGTCGAGGCGGCGGATGATCTCGGCGCCATCGAGGGGCTCGAGTACTCGCCGGCCCATGAGGCTGGCGAGGTGATCGGCGACCCGCTGGCTGTTGACGTGGGCGTGGGCGTTGAGCAACGGCGGCCGGCTGGGCGCCCCGCGGGGAAAGGCCCTCAGGTGGTCGGGCCAGGCGGCGAGGGCGGCGGTCGCGGCCGCACCCCGAACGAAATCTCGGCGCTGCATGGAGTCTCCCTCCGTGAGCGTCGAATATCCGGGATCGGTGGGTGCGGGGCAAATCAGCGGGTGGGGCTTCACCTCGTCGGGTCTGGGTGCGAGCTTGCACGACCACTCCGTCGGTCGCGCTGCCCCGATTCGCCCACCGGGAGATCAACGTGACGCCCTGGCCTCAGCAGTACGATCCGCTCGGTCACCCGCTCCTCTCGGCGTTGGTTGCCGCCCTCCCGGTCGTGGCTCTCCTCGGCTCGCTGGCCTGGCTCCGCCTTCGGGCGCCGGTCGCGGCGGCCATCGGGTTGGGCGCGGCGCTGCTGCTCGCCGTCGCGGTCCTCGGCATGCCGGCGCGGATGGCCCTGGCGAGCGCCCTCTATGGCGCGGCCTACGGGCTCTTTCCGATCGGCTGGATCATCCTCAACGTCATCTTCCTCTATCGGCTGGCCGAAGGGCGAGGGCTCTTCGAGGTGCTTCGGAAGAGCATCGCGTCGCTGACTGACGATCGCCGGCTCCAGCTCCTCCTGATCGCCTTCAGTTTCGGCGCCTTCGTGGAGGGCGCGGCCGGCTTCGGCACGCCGGTGGCGGTGACCGGCGGCTTGCTGATCGCCCTCGGGTTCTCGCCGCTCCAGGCCTCGGGGCTCTCGCTGATCGCGAACACCGCGCCGGTCGCCTTCGGGGCGTTAGGCACGCCGATCATTGCCTTGCAGGGCGTCACCGGTCTCGACCTCCACGCCCTGAGCGCGCAGGTCGGGAGTCAGCTGCCCTGGTTCTCGGTCCTGGTGCCCTTCTGGCTGGTCTGGGCCTACGCCGGCTTCCGGGGCATGGTCGAGGTCTGGCCGGCGGTGCTGGTGGCCGGTCTCTCGTTCGCGATCCCCCAGCACCTGATGGCGACGCTCCACGGGCCCTGGCTGGTGGACATCGTCGCGGCGCTCTCCTCGATCGTGGCGCTCACCCTGTTCCTGAGGGTCTGGCGGCCGGGCGGCGCCCGGCGGGCCGAGCGCCCGGCGGTGGCGGCGTCACGGGCGACCCGGGAGCGCCTGGCTTCCCTGGGTGGTGCTGAGCGTGGTGGTGTTCGCGTGGGGGGTGCCGACGGTCAAGGGCTTCTTCAACCGACTCTCCGCGCCCTGGTTCGAGGTGCCCTCGCTCCACAATCTGGTCGAGCGGGTGCCGCCGGTGGTCGCCCAGCCTCATGCCGAGGCGGCGGTCTTCAGCTTCAACTGGGTCTCGGCCACGGGCACGGCGATTCTGGTCTCGGCTCTGATCACCGCCTGGATCCTGGCCTACCGGCCCCGCGAGATCGTCCGGGTCTACGGCCGAACGCTCCACGCCGTCCGGGCCTCGCTCCTGACCATCGCCCTGATGCTCTCGCTCGGCTTCGTGACCCGGTACAGCGGGCTCGACGCGATCCTCGGCCTCGCGTTCGCCCGGACCGGCATTCTCTACCCGTTCTTCGGCACCATGCTGGGCTGGTTGGGGGTGGCGCTGACCGGGTCGGACACGTCGTCGAACGTCCTGTTCGGCAGCTTGCAACGGATCACCGCCCAGCAGCTGGGACTCGATCCGACGCTGATGGCGGCGGCCAACTCGTCGGGCGGCGTGATGGGCAAGATGATCGACGCCCAGAGCATCGTGGTCGCGGGCGTCGTCACCAAGTACGAGGGCCACGAGGGCGAGATCCTTCGGTACGTCTTCTTCCACAGCCTGGCGCTGGCGGGGTTGATGGGGCTGCTGGTGACGGCGCAGGCGTGGCTGGGGTGAGGCCGGGTCAGGAACGAGCGCTCAGGAGGGAGGCACGATGGAGGACCTGCTCGCCGACGCCGCCACTCGGGCGGCTCGCTTTCTCGCGTCGCTCGACGAGCGCCCGGTGGTGCCCGGCCCGGCGGCGCTGGCCCGGCTCCGGGAGCTCGGGGGGCCGCTCCCGGAGCAACCCACCGACCCGGCGGCCGTGCTGGCCCGCCTCGACGAGCTCGGCTCGCCGGCCGCGATCGCGAGTGCGGGCGGACGGTACTTCGGGTTCGTGACCGGCGGGGCCCTGCCGGCCACGGTCGCGGCCGGATGGCTCGCCACCGCCTGGGACCAGAACAGTGGCCTCTCGGTCGGGGCGCCGGGCACGTCCGCCATCGAGACCGTGGCCCTTCGGTGGCTGGTCGAAGCCCTCGGGCTGCCGGCCGGGACCGGCGCCGGGTTCGTGACCGGGGCCACGATGGCGAACTTCTCTGGGCTGGCGGCCGCGCGACACATGCTGCTGGCCCGGGAGGGTTGGGATGTCGGAGCCCGGGGTCTCTTCGGTGCGCCCCCGATCACGGTGGTGGTGGGCGACGAGGTCCACGTCAGCCTGCTCAAGGCGCTGAGCCTCCTCGGCCTCGGCCGCGAGCGGGTGGTCCGGGTGCCGGTGGACGAGCAGGGGCGGATGCGGGCCGACCGCCTGCCCCGGCTGGCGGGTCCCACGATCCTCTGTCTCCAGGCCGGCAACGTGAACACGGGGGCGTTCGATCCGGCCGTCGAGCTGATGGGGCGGGCGCACGACGCGGGCGCGTGGGTGCACGTCGATGGCGCTTTCGGGCTCTGGGTCCTGGCGTCGCCTCGCCTCCGCCCGCTCGCCGCCGGAGTGGCGGAGGCCGACTCGATCGCCACCGACGCCCACAAGTGGCTCAACGTCCCCTACGACAGCGGGCTCGTCTTCGTGCGGAGCCCGGCGCAGCTCGAGGCGGCCATGGCCACCAGCGCGGCCTACCTGGTGCGGGAAGACACCCGCCAGCCCGACGCCTATACCCCCGAGCTCTCGCGGCGGGCCCGCGGGGTCGAGATCTGGGCCGCCCTGGCCTCGTTAGGCAGGTCGGGGCTGGCCCAGCTGGTGGAGCGCTGCTGCCGGCTGGCGACCCGGTTCGCCGATGGTCTCCGGGCGGGCGGCGCCGAGGTGCTCAACGACGTGGTCCTGAATCAGGTGCTGGCGTCGTTCGGCGACGACGAGCGGACCCGCCGGGTGATCGCCCGGGTGCAGGCCGGCGGGACCTGTTGGGCCGGCGGCACCGTCTGGCAGGGCCGGGCGGCGATGCGGATCAGCGTCTCGTCCTGGCGAACGACCGACCGGGACGTGGACCGGAGCCTCGGAGCGATCCTCGCCGCCGCCCGGGACGGTTGATACCTTGACATCCGACAACAAGATCATAGCTTGTTGTCGGACGTCTAGGCATAACTCCACGGGCAGGCTGGCATGGCCGATCGCGCCGATCTCCTTCAGGGCTCCCTCGATCTGTTGATCCTCCGCACCCTCCGGCTGGGCGCGCTCCACGGCTGGGGCATCAGCAAGCGGATCCGGGAGCTCTCCGACGACGTCCTCCAGGTCAATCAGGGGTCGCTCTATCCCGCGCTCTATCGGCTGGAGGATCGGGGTCTGGTCCGGTCGGCCTGGGGGGTGTCGCCGGATGGCCGTCGCGCCAAGTTCTACGAGCTGACGGCGGAGGGGCGGCGGCGGGCCACCAGCGAGCAGAAGAGCTGGCGGCTCTTCGCCGGGGCGGTGGAGCGGTTGCTCGACGCGACCGGCTGACCGGGCCCCGACCATGCGGCTTCCCGCCTTCGTCAAACGGGTCATCTGGCTCGTCCGCCGCGACCGGCTCGAGCGCGAGATGGACGAGGAGATGCGCTTCCATCTCGAGCAGGAGATCGCCGAGCGGGTGGCCGGCGGGATGTCGCCGGCGGAAGCGCGGCGGACCGCGCGCCGTGACTTCGGGGGCGTGGACGTCCACAAGGACGACGCCCGGGCGGTGCGGGGGCTCCGCTGGGTTGAGGACGGGGTCCGCGACGCCCGGTTCGCGCTTCGCTCGCTCGCTCGGAGTCCGGGGGTCGCCCTGGCCGCGATCGGCACGCTTGCCCTGGGCGTCGGCGCCACCACGGCCATCTTCGGTACGGTCCGAGGGATCCTGCTCCGGCCGCTGCCCTATCCCCATCCCGATCGTCTGGCGGCCCTCTGGCAGGTGAACCTGCCCCTGAACCGCCGCGAGAACGTGGTCTCGGTCGCCAACTTCGAGGCCTGGCGCGAGCGGGTGACGACCGTCGAGACGATGGCCGCCCTGGTGCCCGATCTCAAGGTGCTCCAGCGTGATCGGCCCGAGCGACTGACCGGGGCCGCCGTTTCGCCCGCGTGGTTCGACGTGCTCGGTGTCCATCCGTCGCTGGGGCGCGGATTCACCGAGCGTGAAGGTGCGGCGAGCGAACGGGTAATCGTTTTGAGCGACGGGCTCTGGCGGGAGGCCTTCGGGGCCGACTCGGCGGTGATCGGCCGCGACGTGCGCTTCGACGACGGCCGCTTCACGGTGGTCGGGGTGATGCCCCGCGGCTTCGATCCGCCGGCCTTCGGCTGGCTTAGCTCGGCCCAGCAGTACTGGGTTCCCTTCAGCCCCACCGAGCAGAACCGCGGTTGGGGGCCCTTCCTGCTGGTCCTGGGCCGGGTGCGGGCCGGTGTGCCCCTCGAGCGGGCCCGGGAGCAGCTCGTGCTGGTGGCCGCCGAGCGGGTGCGGGAGGATCCGGCGAGCCGGCGCTGGTCAGCCGATCTGGTGGGGCTTCGCGAGCAGGTCACCGGGCACGTCCGGCCGGCCCTGCTGGTCCTGATGGTGGCGGTCGCCGGCCTCCTGGCCACGACCGTGGTGAACATCGTGAACCTGCTTCTGGCCCGGCTCCGTCGCCGCTCCGGTGAGCTGGCGCTGCGGCTGGCGCTGGGCGCGGGCCGGGGTCGCCTGGCCCGGCAGCTGGTGGTGGAGAGCCTGGCGATCGGGGCCCTGGCCGCGCCGCTCGGTGGGCTGCTCGCCTGGCTCGGCGTCCGAGGTATCCTGGCGGTGCGACCGGCCGATCTGCCGAGGGCGGGCGACATTCGGGTGGATGGGGTGGTGCTGGGCTTCGCGCTGATCGTGACGCTCGGAGCGACGCTTCTGGCCGGTACGCTGCCCGCGCTCCGGATGCCGAAGCGCGGACTTCGGGACTGGCTGGAGGCCGGCGGTGGGGGCCGGGGCACCGCGCGGGGGCTGAGCGGTGGGTTGGTGGTGGCGGAAGTGGCGCTCGCGTTGATGCTGACCGTAGCGGCAGGTCTCGCCATGCGGAGCTTTCTGGCGCTCCGCGCCGCCGATCTCGGTTTCCAGGCCGATCAGGTGACGACCTTCCGGCTGTTCGTCCCGTCCGAACGGTACGACGGCCCGGCCCGGCACCGGTTCTATCTCGATCTCGCCGACCGGCTCCGAGCCCTTCCTGGGGTACGCGACGTGGGGCTCGCGTCGCGGAGGCCCCTTGGGGTCAGCGACGTCGCCACCACGGTCCTCCCGGCCGACGGCCGCATCGACCAGGCGGATGCGCCCGGGACGGACGTGATCTGGGCTTCGCCGGGTTACTTCCGCGTCCTCCGGATCGCGTTGGTCGCCGGTCGGATCTTCGACTCGATGCCCGCGCCGGGGAGCGAGCCCGCAATTCTGATCAACCAGACCGGGGCCCGGCTGCTGTTCGGCGGCGGACGCGCGGTGGGCCGCGCGGTCGACATCCGCTTGAACGGCGGAATCCGAGCCCGGGTGGCGGGCGTCGTCGGTGACGTGGCCTTCTCCGGGCCGGCGGTGCCGGTTCGACCCACGATCTACTTCCCCGATCCGGTCGGAGGGCGGATGGACGTCCTGGTCCGGTCCGCGGCCGCGCCGGACGTCTTGCAGCCACTGATCCGTGACGCGGTCTGGTCCGAGGACCGGTTCGTGCCGGTGTACGATCTGGTGTCGATGGATCGAGAGGTCGCCGAGTCGATGGGGCAGGACCGGGTGACGTTCGCGGTGCTGGCCGGGTTCTCGGTCGCCGCGCTGCTGCTCGCGACGGCCGGTGTGGCGGGGGTGCTGCTGGTCGACGTCGCCCGCCGGCGTCGTGAGCTGGGCATCCGGTTGGCGCTCGGCGCCGCGCCGAGCCGGGTGCGGAGCGGGGTGGTGCGGTCGGGGCTCGCCCTCGCGATGGCGGGCATCGCGATCGGCACCGCGGGAGCGTTGGGCCTGACCCGGTTCATGGCGGCGATGCTCCACGGGGTGACGCCGCTGGACTGGCCCACCTATCTCGGGGTGGCCGGGCTGATCGGCCTGGCCGCGTTGGTGGCCACCTGGATCCCGGCCCGCCGGGCGACCCGGGTCGACCCCCTGGAGGTGCTCCGGACGGACTGAGGCTCGGCGTCAGGCCGCTCGGTCCGCCGGCGGTGCCCGGATCGGGAAGTCGGCCCCTCGGGGACGGCCGGCCCCGAGGGGCCATCCTCCGACCAGACCGGCCGCCGAGGTCCCGGTGGACACGGTTGACACCATTTGGCGCCAGCTTCGTATTGGCAGGGCGTTCCGAGGACGTCAATCACTCTGCCGGGAGGGACACGTGGGCTTGATCTGGACCATTCTGATCGGGTTCTGCATCGGGGTCGTGGCCAAGTTCCTGATGCCGGGGAAGGATCCGGGCGGCTTCATCATGACCACGCTGCTCGGCATCGCGGGCTCGTGGCTGGGCTCGTTTCTTTTCGGCGGTCGGGTGGGGTTCCTTGCCTCCGTCGTCGGAGCCATTGTGATTCTGCTCCTCTACCGGTTCGTCAAGGGCAAGAACGGCGCCTGAGACCTCAGGTGCCGGCCAGGTTCGCCAGGGTGGCGAGGTCCGGCACTTCGAGATCGGGTTGGGCCGCGGCGGTGGGCGTCGCTCCGCCGCCGCTTCGCCCGGCCCGGCGGTTGACCCACACGGTGGCCAGCCCGAGCGACCGGGCCGGGCCGATGTCGTGGTAGAGGCTTTGGGCCGCGTGGAGCACGTGGTCCCAGGGTAAGCCGATTCGCTCGAGGGCCCGATGGAAGTTGTTTCTGGCGGGCTTGTAGGTTCCCACCTGTTCGGCCGTAATCACCCAGGAAAACTCGGTCTTCAGGTGCCGCTTGGTGCCGGCGAAGAGGTCGTCGTCGACGTTGGAGATGATCCCGAGGCGATAGCGGCCGCTCAGCCGCCGCAGGGCCGCGACCGTGTCGGGGAAGGGCGGCCAGTCGGGGAGTGAAGCGGCGAGCGCGTCGAGGTCGGCCGGCGTGGGCTCGAAGTCGAGCCGCTCGGCCAGCTGCCGCATGGTCTCGCGGAGCACCGCACGGTACCGCCGGAACGGCCCCTGCTGGATCGGCGATTCGAGCTCTCCGAACAGGGTCAGGAGCTCGTCGTCCGGGCGGTGCCGGTCGTGCCGCCGCAGCACGGCATGGAGGGCCTCGAGGAGACCCCGTTCCCAGTCGATCAGGGTGCCGTAACAGTCGAAGGTCAGCGCCTCGAACCGGGAGAAGTCGAGCGGGTTCATCGATCAGGATTGCGCATGGCGCAGGCCTAGAGGTAGCCGCCGCGGGCGCAGCGGAAGGTGGTCACCGGGTGGTGTTCCTGATTTCGGCCTCATCCGGCCCTCCCGGTGGATTGGCGGTCAGCGCTTCCAGCCGAATCTGCCCAGGTCGATTCGCCCCCGCCAGCTGAACTCGACGCCTTCGCGCTCGAGGAGGCCGCGCTGTTCCAGCTCACCGGCGCCTCGAGCGCGGCGGCTGATCTCGCCGGCGGCGTTGACCACCCGATGCCACGGCACCGCGGTGCCCTGGGGCAAGGCGTGCATGGCGTAGCCGACCTGGCGGGCTTGGCGGGCGAGCCCGGCCAGCCGGGCCACCTGTCCATAGGACGCCACCCGGCCTCGCGGGATCTTCCGGACCACGGCGTAGATCCGCTGGTAGGCCGTCGCCCCGGGAGTGGTTCGGGCGGCGCCGGAGGTCGAGCGGTGGGAGGTTGGCATGGCGGCCCAATAATAGGCGGTCCGTTGACCCGCGTGAGGATGGCCCGTAAGCTTCGCGTCCCTCCCCGATCTGGATTCCGGTGGCCACGGTCGTCAGGCCGTCCTCCGACGCCGAGTCCTCACGAACCTTTCGCCGACAGAGGTCACCCATGACGACGGGTGGCTGGATCATCATGCTGGTCGCCAACGGGTTCGTGTGGGGGCTCGCTGCCTGGTGCTTCTACCGGGTGCTGACCGCGCCTCCGGACGACCACGTGGTGGAGCCGCCGGCCAGTCTGGGCGGCTGACCGGGCCAGGGCCCAGGTGCCGACACGGGGATCGGGAGTCTGTCCGATCCCCGTGTCGTGCTTGAGGTTGCGGGTTCGGTTGACGGGGCATTGGGCCAGCCGTACCTTGGGGCGCGGAGTGGTCCTCCTCAGCTGTCATCCAGTCCGGGCGTCTCGCGGGTCGGGACGCCCGCGGCGCACGACGAACCCTACTCGATCGCGGAAACTCGAATGGCCTCTGAGCAACAGGAGCAGTGGGGTAGCCGTCTCGGTGTGATCCTGGCGGTCGCCGGGTCGGCCGTGGGACTCGGGAACTTTCTCCGGTTTCCGGGTCAGGCGGCCCAGAACGGCGGTGGGGCATTCATCATCCCCTACTTCGCGGCGCTCCTCCTGTTGGGCATCCCGATCGGTTGGGCCGAGTGGACCATGGGCCGCTATGCCGGGAAGCGGGGCTTTCACTCGGCCCCGGGCGTGCTGGGGGTCATCGGCGGGAGAAGCCTCTGGCGCTACCTGGGGGTGATCGGGGCGCTGATCCCGCTCGCGGTGGCGTTCTACTACGTCTTCATCGAGTCCTGGACCGTCGCCTATTTCATCAAGTACCTGACCGGCGGCGTCGGGATCGACCGCGCGGCGTCGATCGCCGACCAGACCGCCGCCTCGACCGCCGCCTACAACGCCATCACCGGCGCCGGGCAGGATGGCATCCTCTTCACCGGGCCCAAATTCACGCTGGTGTGCTGGGCCCTGGTGTTCGGCGCGAACGTGGTGCTCCTCTATCGCGGGCTCTCCAAGGGCATCGAGAAGTTCTGCACCATCGCCATGCCGGTGATGGCGGTCTGCGCCCTGATCGTGCTCATCCGGGTGCTCACCCTGGGCACGCCCGATCCGTCGGCGCCCGGCCAGAGCGTCATGAACGGCCTCGGGTACATGTGGAACCCAAACTTCTCGAAGCTGGGTGATTCGAACACCTGGCTGGCGGCGGCCGGCCAGATCTTCTTCAGCATTTCGGTGGGCTTCGGCATCATCCTGAACTACTCGTCGTACATGAAGCCCAAGGACGACGTGGTGCTGTCGTCGCTCACCGCGGCCGCGACCAACGAGCTCTTCGAGGTCGGCTTCGGAGGGATGATCACGCTCACGGCCTCGTTCGTGTTCCTGGGCCTGGCCGGGACGATCGGCGCGGTCCAGACCGGCTCCTTCGCGTTGGGGTTCGCCACCCTGCCGGTGGTGTTCGCCCACATGGGTCCGGTCGGCAACCTGATGGGCGCGGTCTGGTTCTTCATGCTGTTCCTGGCCGCGATCACGAGCTCGCTCTCGATGTACCAGCCGGCCATCGCCTTCCTGAAGGAAGCGTTCGGCATGGTCCACCGCCGGGCCACGACCTGGATGGTGCTGCTGGGGACGCTGGGCTCGATCCTGACCATCTGGTTCACCAAGGATGGCGCGTTCTGGAGCACGCTGGACTTCTGGGTCGGGACGCTGCTCATCTTCGTGATGGCGATGGTCCAGATCATCTGTTTCAGCTGGGTCTTCGGGATCGACAAAGGATGGGACGAGATGCACGACGGCTCGGCTCTCCGCCTGCCGAGCTTCTTCAAGTTCATTCTCAAGTACGTGACCCCGCTCTATCTGCTCATCATCTTCGTGCTCTGGCTCAAGCAGAACTTGATCGGGGCGCTCCAGGCGGCCTGGGCCAGCACCGGCACCCGGCTGGCGCTCCTCCTGATCGGCGTCATGGTGGTCGTGCTGATGGTCGCCGTCCGAGCCGGCGAGCAGCGCTGGCGCGCGGAGGGTCGGGATCTCGACGGCAAGCTGCCCCTGAGCAGCTGACGAGAGGAGACGATCATGACGACTGGCGGCCTGATGATCATGTCCGTGGCCCTGGTGTGCGTCTGGGGCCTCGCCTTCTGGTGTTACTGGCGGGTCTTGACCGCCCCGGCCGACGACCATGTGGTGGAGCCACCGGCGAGTCTCGGCGGTTGACCGATGGACGGGGCCGGCTCGCCGCCGGCCCTCGTCGTACCGGCCCTCGGCTCTTACGCCCGGTCCCTGGGGTCGTGATATTCTCGCTAGTGCGAGACAGGACTGACACCGTCACCGGACAGGGAGTGCCCTGATGAGGTACCGACATCGATCTTCGCGCCGGCTCGCCCCGGCCTTGCTGCTCTCGCTCGGCCTGTGGGCCTGCGGTCCGGGCTCGGGCGCCGGAGGCGACACCCCGGTCCAGGCGCTCGATGCCGTCTCGGCCGACACCCTGCTGGCCAGCATCAAGATCCTCTCCTCCGACGCCTTCCGCGGGCGGGGTCCGGGGACCAGCGGCGAGGACAGCGCGGTGGCCTATCTCGAGCGCGAGTTCAAGGGCATGGGACTGGCGCCCGGCAACCCGGACGGGACCTACATCCAGAAGGTGCCGCTGGTCGGAATCACCCCCGATCCCAACACCTCACTCGTGTTCCAGGGGCACGGCCAGCGCCGGGTGCTCGAGTACAAGAAGGACGTCTCCGCGTTCTCGAAGCACGTGGCCGATCGAGCTGGGATTTCCGGCTCGGACGTGGTCTTCGTCGGCTACGGGATCGAGGCGCCGGAGTATCGGTGGGACGACTTCAAGGGCATGGACGTCAGCGGCAAGACCCTCATCATGCTGGTGAACGACCCACCGGTGCCCGACCGGGCCAACCCGGCGCAGCTCGATTCGGCGATGTTCGGCGGCAAGGCCATGACCTACTACGGCCGCTGGACCTACAAGTACGAGCAGGGGCAGCGCCACAAGGCGGCGGCCGTGTTCATCGTTCACGAGACCGGGCCGGCCGGCTATCCCTGGGCGGTGGTGCAGGGCATGACGAGCGAGCGGTTCGACCTGGTCACGCCCGACAAGAACATGAGCCGCGCCAATCTCGAGGGCTGGATCACGCTCGATCAGGCCAAGGCTCTGATGGCGATGGCGGGGTTCGACTTCGATTCGCTCAAGACCGCGGCCGCCACCCGCGACTTCAAACCCGCCGACCTGGGCGTCACGGCGTCGATGACGATCCACAACACGCTCCGGACCATCGACTCCCGGAACGTGATCGCCAAGCTCGAGGGAAGCGACCCGACCCTCGCGGGCCAGGAGGTGATCTTCATGGGGCACTGGGACCACTTCGGCGTGGGCGACCCGGTGAACGGCGACTCGATCTACAACGGCGCGCTCGACAACGCCTCGGGCACCGCGGCGGTGGTCGAGATCGCCCGGGCGTTTACCCAGCTTTCGACCAAGCCCAAGCGCTCGCTCCTGTTCCTGGCCGTGACGGCGGAGGAGCAGGGGCTCCTGGGCTCGGAGTACTACTCGGTGACGCCGCTCTACCCCTTGGCCAAGACGGCGGCGGCGATCAACATCGACGGGCTCAACCTGGCCGGCCGGACCAAGGATGTGACGGTGATCGGGCTCGGCGCCTCGGAGCTGGACGACTACGTCGAGGCGGCCGCGAAGGAGCAGGGCCGGGTGATCCGGCCGGATCCGGAGCCCGAAAAGGGTTACTACTACCGCTCCGATCACTTCAACTTCGCCAAGCAGGGCGTGCCGGCGCTCTACCTCGACAGCGGGGTCGACTACGTCGGCAAGCCGGCCGACTACGGAGTGAAGGTTCGGGAGCGATACGTCGCCGAGGACTACCACAAGCCGTCGGACGAGGTGAAGCCGGATTGGGACCTCTCCGGCGCGGTGGAGGACATCCAGCTGCTGATGACGGTCGGCTACCGGGTCGCGAACGCCGCGACGCTGCCGGCCTGGAAGCCGGGGAGCGAATTCAAGGCGATTCGGGAGCGCCAACTCCAGGAGGGCAAATAGCCCCGGGCCGGGTCAGGACGCCGCGAGGTCGGTCGCTTCCCTGATCGAGATCGCGGCGCCCTTGTTGACCAGGATCCGAATGTTGTTGCTCTTCGGGTCGATGGGAAGCATGAAGAAGAACGGCTTGTTCGGGGGAAACCGATTGGTCACCCCCACGATCTTCTCGCGATCCTTGAAGATCACCGCGACCGGCTTGCCGCCCACCAGCCGAGGGTCGCCGTCGGTCGGGGTCATCGCTTCGTCGTGGGCGGCGTTACCGTCCAGCGACTTCACGAAGAACAGGGCCTTGAGGTCGGCCAGCTTCACCTCGACCGGGCCGTCCGGCGTCCGCACGTGGAACGCCGGCTTGGTCGGATCCACGTTAAGCGACGTGCCCTTGAGCACCCGGCCATCGACGAATCGTGCCACCAAATTGTTCATGTCGTCCCCGTCCTCGCAGGACCCGTGCCCCGCTGGAGGCCGCCGGCCCGACCGGCGGCCGCGTCGTTGGTCATCGATCTAACTCCTTGCCAATTATCGCCATGCGAACTCAGTGCCTGTTCTTGTCGGCTCTCGCCACGGTGGCTCTGGCCGTTCCCGTTCCCAGTATCGCGCAAGCGCCGGTGCCATCGAGCACCCTGTTCCAGGGTCTCCAGTTTCGGCTGGTCGGTCCGTCCCGCGGGGGCCGGGCCACGGCGGTGACCGGAATAGCGACCGAGCCGGGGACGTTCTATCTGGGCAGCTCCGGTGGCGGCGTCTGGAAGTCGACGGACTACGGCCAGAGCTGGGACAATGTCTCGGACGGCTTCTTCGCCTCGTCCTCCATCGGCGCGATCGACGTGGCCGACTCCGATCCCTCGGTCGTCTACGCCGGGACCGGCTCCGACGGCATCCGAAGCAACGTGATCACCGGACGCGGCGTATACAAGTCGACCGACGCCGGGAAGACCTGGACCTTCGTGGGGCTTCGCGACGTCGGCCAGATCGGCGCCGTGGTCGTCGATCCGCACAACCCAGATATCGTCTTCGTGGCGGCGATCGGCAATGCCTTCGTGCCCAATGCCGACCGGGGTGTGTTCCGAACCACCGACGGCGGGGCCACCTGGCGGAAGGTCCTGTTCGTCTCGGACTCCACCGGCGCGGCCGATCTGGAGCTGGCTCCCGACAACCCGCGCGAGGTCTACGCCACCATGTGGCGCGGGCAGCGGAAGCCCTGGACGATCATCAGCGGGGGGCGGGAAGGTGGGATCTACAAGTCGACCGACGGCGGCGATACCTGGATGAAGCTGGCCGGTGGACTGCCCCAGGGTCTCATCGGCAAGAGCGACCTGGCCGTCTCGGCCGCCGACCCGAGCCGGGTCTACGCTCTGGTGGAGGCCCCGGTGGGCGAGGGCGGCGTCTACCGGAGCGACGATCGCGGTGCCACCTGGACGCTGACGAGCACCCAGAGCTCGCTGCTGGACCGGCCCTTCTACTACGACAACATCGACGCCGACCCGACCGACGCCGACGCCGTCTTCGTCGAGACCACCGGCTTCTTCGGGTCGAGCGACGGCGGCAAGACCTGGCGGCGAAAGTCGGCCCCGCACGGCGACCACCACGACCTCTGGATCAACCCCAACGACCACCTGATCTGGATCGAGTCGAACGACGGCGGCGCCAACGTCACCCGGGACGGCGGCCGGACCTGGTCGACCCAGCTCAACCAGCCCACCGGCGAGCTCTACCAGGTGGCGGTCGACGACCGGACCCCGTACTGGCTCTACGCGGGCCAGCAGGACAACACCACCATCGCGGTGCCGAGCCTCCCGCCGGCCGATTGGCGGCCGGATACCCCGGCGGCCTGGTGGAAGCAGGTCGGCGGCTGCGAGACCGGCCCCGCCATCCCGAAGCCGGGCGACCCGGCGGTCGTCTACTCCAACTGCAAGGGTCAGTTCGGCCGCTACGACGACCGGACCGGCCAGGAGCAGGCCTACTGGGTCGGCGCCCGGGACCTCTACGGGCACGATCCCAAGGAGATGCGGGATCGCTTTCAGCGGGTGTCACCGATCGCGGTGTCGCCCCACCCGCCCCACGCGGTGTATCACGCGTCGCAGTACCTCTACCGGACGCTCGACGAGGGCAAGACCTGGATCCGGATCTCGCCCGACCTCACCGCCCATCCCGAAGGCACCCAGGTCATCTCCGGCGAGCCGATCACCCGCGACGTGACCGGCGAGGAGTATTACAGCACGCTCTACGCGGTCCAGGAATCCGGGCTCGAAGCGGGCGCCATCATCGTGGGGTCCAACGACGGACCGGTGCACATCACCCGGAACGGCGGGCGGACCTGGGCCGACGTGACCCCGAAAGATCTGGCCCCGGGCGGGCGGATCCAGAACGTCGAATGGTCTCCCCATCGGCGCGGCAAGGCGTACTTCGCCGCCTACCGCTACATGCTGGGTGACTACACGCCCTATATCTACCGCACCACCGACTACGGGAAGACCTGGACCCGGCTCACGACCGGCCAGAACGGCATTCCCGGGGACGATCCCACCCGAGTGGTCCGCGAGGATCCGAACCGCCCTGGCCTGCTCTACGCCGGGACCGACTACGGGCTCTTCGTCTCGTTCGACGACGGCGGCCACTGGCAGCCGTTCCAGCAGAACCTGCCCGATCACCCCGGTCACCGACATCGTGATCCACCGGAAGGACCTGGTCCTCTCCACCATGGGCCGGGCCTTCTGGATCCTGGACGATCTCTCCCCGCTGGAGCAGCTCGGGCCCGAGGCGAGCGCGGGTCCGGCGTATCTCTTCACGCCGCGGAACGCGCTCAGGCTCCGCTACGCGGCGGGCGGGCGGGGCGGCCCGAGCGACTATCCCTCGCCCGGGATGTACTTCGACTACGAGCTCGCCTCGGCTCCGGCCGGCGAGGTAACGCTCGAGATCCTCGATGCGGTCGGGGGCGTGCTCCGATCGTTCTCGAGCGAGCTCCCGCCTGCCGCCGCCCCGTCGAATCGGGGCGAGGAACGGGGCCCGTTCTTCGTGCGGGCCGGCGTGCCGCAGCTGTCCAAGCGGGCCGGGCACAATCGGTTCCGGTGGGACTTCTCGCTTCCTGGTCCGTGGGACGCCAACGCCTCCCGTTCGGGGCGCGGCGGTCCCTGGGTAGCACCGGGGAGCTACCAGGTCCGGCTCACGGTCGGCGACTGGTCGGCTACCCGTCCCTTCCGGATCCTGATCGATCCGCGGGTCGCCAAGGAGGGCGTGACCGTTGCCGACCTGGTGGACCAGCAGCGCACCGCGGTGGCGGTCCGCGATCTGTTGAACCGGGCCAGGCACCTGGCCCGCGACGTGGCGACCGATCTCCGCCCGCGACCGGCCCCGCCAAGACGCGGCTCGCCGCGCTCGACGCCCGCCTCGTCGCCGACCAATCTGTCCGCTACCCGACCCCGGAGCTGGTCGACGAGCTGGCGTACCTCTACCGGATGACCGGCATCGCCGACCAACGGCTGGGGCGCGACGTAATCGAGCGGAAGGTCGAGCTCGAGCGTTGGCTTCGCGAAGTGGAGACCGCCTACCGAGCGCTCAAGCCGGGCAGCGACTGAGTCCCCCCTGATCCCGGCCGATTCGCCGCCGTCCGGGATCGTCGCGCTTGCAGTGTTGAAGATTTGCGCGATATTTCAACAGTCACACGCGGTCCCCGCTGCTCCCGGTCCCTCAACATCCGGAAGGTGTGCCATGTCCCGCCTCCTCTCGCTGGTCCTCGTCGGGCTCGGCCTGGCGGCTCCGGCGTCGGCCCAGACGCCCGACTCCTCGCTGGTCGAGATCGAATGGGGCGTGAAGATCCCGCTCCGCGACGGCGTCCATCTCAGCGCCACGCTCTACCGGCCCCGGGGCGTGACGACTCCGCTGCCGGTGATCTTCACCCTCACCCCGTACATCTCCGATACGTATCACAAGTGGGGCCTCTACCAGGCCCGCCGCGGCTACGTCTTCGCGGCGGTGGACGTCCGCGGGCGGGGGAACTCGGAGGGACAGTTCGAACCGTTCGTGAACGAGGGACGCGACGGTCACGACGTCGTGGAGTGGCTCGGCACCCAATCCTGGTCCAACGGCAAGGTGGCGATGTGGGGCGGATCCTATGGCGGGTTCGATCAATGGTCGACCTTGAAGGAGCTCCCGCCGCACCTTACCACCGTCGTCCCCGTGGCCCCAGCTTACCTGGGCCACGACTTCCCGATGGAAGGAAACATCTTCACGACCTACATCATGCAGTGGCTCACCTTCACGAGTGGTCACGCGGCTCAGCCGACGATCTTCGGCGACATGGATCAGTGGGCCGGGTACGCCCGGGTCATGCATCGAGCCGGACTGCCGTTCCGCTCGCTCGACAGTATCGTCGCGAACCGCTCGACCGTCTTTCAGCGCTGGCTGGATCATCCGACGCCCGATTCGTACTGGCAGGCCACCGCGCCGACGCCGGAGCAGTACGGGAAGATGACGCAGCCGATCCTGACCATCACCGGGGCGTACGATGGCGATCAGCTGGGGACCTTCAAGTTCTACCGAGAGTTCCTGAAGTACGCCACGCCGGCGGAGCGGCAGCGGATCTACCTCGTGATCGGACCGTGGGAGCATGGCGGGACCCGGACGCCCCTCCAGGACTTCCAGGGCCTCCACTTCGGGCCGAATTCGATGGTCGACATCGTCAAGCTCAACGGAGACTGGTACGACTGGACCATGAGCGGCGGCCCCCGGCCCGCGTTCCTGGCCAAGCGGGTGGCCTACTACGTGGCCGGCATGCACGGCGACATCTGGCGCTACGTCGACAGCCTCGAGGCGATCCCAACGGAGCATCGCACCTACTATCTCGACTCGAGCGCCGGCGGGGCCAACGACGTCTTCGGCACCGGCCGCCTGGCGGCAGCGGGCCCGGTCGCCTCGGCGCCGGACGGGTACGTCTACGACCCACGCGACCCGTATCCGTTCGACTTCAACGTGACCCATCCCTCGGCCATCGACTTCACGGACCAGCGGCCCGTCATGCAGACCAGCGGGAACGGCGTGATCTACCACAGCGCGCCCTTCGCCGAGGAGACCGAGGTCGCGGGACAGCTCGACCTCACCCTCTGGATGTCGCTGGACGTGCCCGACACCGATTTCCAGGTGACGGTTTACGAGGTGCTCCCGGACGGCAGCGCCATTCAGCTCACGACCTCGATGATGCGGGCGCGCTACCGGGAAGATCCGCGGGTGGCGCACCTGGTGCCCGCGGGCCAGGTGCTGCCGTACCACTTCGTCAACTTTCCGTTCTTTGCCCGGCGGTTGGCCAAGGGGAGCCGGCTCCGGCTCTTCATCCGCTCACCGAACAGCCCCCAGTTCGAGAAGAACTACAACGGGGGCGGCGTGGTGGCGGAGGAGACCGTGAAGGATGCCCGAGTGGCTCATGTGAAGGTGTATCATGACCGGGAGCACCCGAGCGCGCTGGTGGTGCCGATCACCCGCTGAGGGACGATCCGACGATCAGCGCTGGCTGGGGTCGGAGGGGATCCGACCGGCCGGGTCCTGGCCGGGTGGCGTGGGGTGGGCGGCGAGCAGGCGCTCGGTGAAGTCGAGCCGGTCCTCCAGCTCGAGGACCCGACCCTCCAGTCCCTCCAGCGCGTGGAGCCCCTCGGACCGCTCGGCCAGGAGCGCCCGCTGATCGTCCGAGAGTCGGCGCAGGCGGCGAAACAGGACGATCGCCACCCCGACCCCGCCCGTGATCCCGCCGGTCAGGAGTGCCCAGACGATGAGATTGAGGATGGCGGCCTCCCGAGAGGATGATCGATCCGAGGATCCCGAAAGGTAGTCGGCGTCCGGCTAGTCCACCCGGAGCGCCGCCATCGGATCGGCCCCGGCCGCTCGGCGAGCCGGGAGGTAGCTGGCCAGGAGCGAGACGCCGACGAAGAGCGCCGACATCACCACGAAGGTCGGGAGGTCGAGCGCGCTCACGTCGAACAGCAATCCGGCGAGCAGACGGGACGCTCCGGCGGCCAGGAGCAGGCCGATCGCGACGCCCACCGCAGCCAACCGCATTCCCTCTCGGAGCACCAGCGCCAGCACGGCTCGCCGATCGGCGCCGAGGGCCACCCGGAGACCGATCTCGCGGGTCCGCCGCCCGACGCTGTAGGCGATCACCCCGTAGAGCCCCACGGTGGCCATCAGGAGGCCGACCGCGCCCAGGGCGCCGGTCACGATCGCCGCGATCCGCTGGGGGAGGAGCACGATCGCCTCCGCGTCACGGAGGGTCTGCACCTGGGGTCGGGGGAGCAGCGGGTCGATCGCCAGGACGGCCTGCTGCACGGCCGCCGCGAGTCCGGCCGTGGCCCCGGTGGTCCGGACCAGGAGGCTTTGGTTCGGTCGCCACGCCTCGGCCATCGGGAAGTACGCGAAGGCCGGCATGGTCTCGGAGAGCGATCCGTACTTGGCGTCGCGGGCGACGCCGACGACGGTGACCTCCCGGTCCAGGTAGAGGAAGGTCCGGCCGAGGGCGTCGCCGTCCGGCCAGAAGCGCCGGGCGAGGGTTTGATTGACGACCGCCACCCGCGGCGAGCGGTCGTCGTCGGCGGGGCCGATGGCTCGGCCGGCGACCAGCGGCAGGCGGAGCGCCTCGAAATAGTCGCTGCCCACCAGCGACATCTGAATCGGCCGGCCGGCGCTGCCCTCGGTGCCGGGGGGCGGATCGCTCGGGAGCCGAACCCACCCGTTCATGGTCGCGAACGCGAGCGGCAAGTTGGTGGTGAACGACACCGCCGTCACTCCCGGGACGGCCTCGAGCCGCTGGCGGAGCGCCGAGTAGAACGCCCGTCCCCGGTTGGCGTCGTAGCCCCAGGATTCGGTGTTGAAATCGGCCGTGGCGACGCCCGACGGATCGAATCCGGGGTCGGTCCTGGCGCCCCGGTCCAGGGCGCGGAGGAAGAGCCCGGCCGCGACCAGGAGCACCAGCGAGAGCGCCAGCTGGCCCACGATCAGCAGGTTGCTGACCAGCCGGCGTCCCCCGCCTGACCCGGCCGTCCCGACCCGGAGCCGGGCGTGGAGGTCGGGCCGGACGGCCCGCAGCGCCGGCCCCAGGCCGGCGAAAAGGCCGGTGGCGAGCGAGACCAGGACCGCGAAGCCGAAGACCCGCGCGTCCGGCGAGATCTCCAGCGCCATCGGGACGTTGGTGGGAATGGTCAGCCGCTCGAGCGCGGCGGTGGCCTGGCCAGCGAGCGCGATCCCTCCCAGCGCCCCGACCCCGAACAGGACCAGAATCTCGGTCAGCACCTGGCGGACCAGCCGTCCCCGCCCGGCGCCAAGCGCGGCCCGCACCGCCATCTCCCGCCGCCGGGCCACCGCTCGGGCGGAGAGAAGCGACGCCACGTTCACGCTCGCGATCAGCAGCACCAGCACCGCCGCGCCGAAGAGCAGCCCGACGAATCCAACCGCCATCTGATGGGCGTCGGCCGGGAGGCCGTTCAGACCGGTGAGCCGGACCGCGTCGTATGTGGACCGCCCGTCCGGCTCGACGCCCAAGGCGATGTAGTTGGCCGTCAGGTCGGTGAGCTCGCGGGCGGCCGCTGGCCGGCTGGTGCCGTCGGCCAGCCGTCCGAAGGTCCAGAGCCAGAGCGCCTGCTCGAGGTTCCGGCCCGGGCGGATCTGCTGCTGCATGGCCAAGGGAACCCAGGCCTCGAGCAGGAGCGGCGTGAACACTCCGTGGAACTCGGGCTGCGCCACGCCGATCAGGGTGTAGGGCTGACCGTTGACCGAGAGCGTGCGACCGACCGCACCGCTGTCGGCCCCGAGATGTTGGACCCAGAATCCGTGAGAGACCACCATGACCGGGTGGGCCAGGGGAATGGAATCCTCGTCGGGGCGGAAGAACCGTCCCAGCTCCGGCCGCACTCCGAGCAGCGAGAAGTAGTTGCCGCTGACCAGATTGCCGAAGACCTCGATCCCCTCGCCGCGCACCGCGACGGCGAAGGTGGCTTTGCTCCAGGCGGCGATCCCCGTCAGGCTTCGGGTGTGGTGGCGGAGATACTGGTAGTAGTCGTACGAGGCGGAGATCCCTTCGTCTGCGTCGGGACGCCGGCGGTCGACCTGGACCAGACGATCGCCGTCGGTGGCGCCGGGAAGGGGGCGGAGCGCCAGCGCGTTGAGCCCGCTGTAGACGGTCGTGACCGCACCGGTGCCGAGGGCGATGACCAGGATCGCGACGGCGGTGAACACGGGAGCCTTCCGGAGGAGACGGAGGGCGTACCGGATGTCGCCGACCGTCTCCGCCAGTCGGCCCTCCCAGCCGGAGCCCCGGATCTCCTCCCGCACCGCGGTGGCGCTGCCGAGGTCGAGCCGGGCGGCCCGGAGCGCCGCCTCCGGGTCGAGCCCCGCCGCCTCGTGAGCCCGAGCCGCCTCGGCGAGATAGTGGTCGACCTCGTCCTGGATCTCCCGGTCCACGGTGGGGCGGCGGAGGATTCCCCTGATTCCGTGGCGAAGGTGCCGCCAGAGCGACATGCTCACCCCTCCGTCTGGAGCAGGCGGGCGACCGCTTGGGCGCGGCGAGTCCAGTCCTCGGTCTCGACCGCGAGGCGCTTTCGGCCCAGGGCGGTGAGCCGGTAGTACTTGGCCCGACGGGCGTTCTCGGTCCGGCGCCACTCGCTGTCGAGCAGGCCGGCGCGCACCATCCGCTGGAATGCGGTAAGCAGCGAGCCGGGATTGACCTTGAACACGCCCCGGGAGATCTGCTCGATCCGGCGCGCGATCCCGAAGCCGTGCATCGGCTCGAGGCTCAGCGTCTTGAGGATGAGCAGGTCGAGGGTGCCTTGGATGACGTCGGTCTTGGCCTCGTCCACTGGCGCTCCGGGTCGGGGACGGTAGAGCTTATGACGTTCTCATCTTGATTGTCAAGATGTGAGCGGCAAGGGGTAGGGAACGGGTGGACGGCGGCCGCCGCTCGGCGGATGGCGGTCGGGAGGTCAACGCCCCTTTCGAGGGTGCTACTCCGGCGGGAAGGACGAGCGTTCGAGCTTCACGCCGGCCGCTTCCAGCAGGCAGGCATACTGGGGGAGCGGCGGGAGGCCGGCCTTCTCGCGCCGGGCCGCGAGGCCGGGCAGGTCGTCGGTCGGATCGAGTCGGAAAACGCCGTCGGGGCCGTTCGAGAACTGGGTTCCGTAGCGCTGGGCCTTGCCTTGGTGGACCAGGACCCGGTCCTCGAGCATCGCCAGCGCCTGGGGCGAGATCTGCCCGGGGGGGAGAGCGCGGGCCAGGGCCAGCACCCGCTCCTGCAGCCGCTCGTTGTGTTGGACGACGAGCATCGCCGCGTCGGAGCCTTTGGGGCCGACCATCGACCGGGTCGGCAGCCCGAACCGGGCCAGGATCTTCTCGAGCCGGCCGGCCAGGACCGAGTCCGTCGCGTTGAGCCGCCGCCCGTAGGCGGTGTCGCTGGCGTGCGCGCCGAAGTCCTGCCGAGCGGCCTGGTCTCGATCGGCGAGCGCCAGGAGCACGCGGCGGAGCGAGTCGTTGGCCCAGCTCACGCCCTTCTCGGCGCTCCAGGCCTTGTTCAGGCGGACCCAGGCGGCGGTCGTGTCGATCGGCGGGCAGGGTGGGGTCTGGGCCCGGAGTGCGCTCGAAGCCAGCGTGAGCAGCACGCTGACCCCCAGCCGGAGGTTACGCCGGGCGCGGCACATCGGTCGCCACGAAGTCGAGCTCCATCTCGTCGTCCCGGCCCCGGAAGCCGATCCGCTGGTAGACGAGCCGGCCCTCGGGAGTGGCATGGAGGCGGATCCGGGCGAGCCCGCGTTGCCGTCCGTAGGCCAGCGCCGTCTCCATCAGGGCCGACGCGATCCGTCGTCGCCGCCAGGCCCGGGCCACGTACACGTTGATCAGGTACCCCTCATCGGTCCGGAGGTTGTGGAGCGACGGGAGCCGCGGGTAGAGGAGCAGGATGAGGGAGCCGACGTTCTCCCCGCCCGGGGCGGTCTCGGCGATCCAGGCCGCGACCCGATCGGTGTCGAAGTACCGTCGCAGGGCATCGGCGCAGTGCGAGAGAAAGGCGTCGGCGGCGGCCGGATCGAGACCGCCGCGAACCTCGGTGAAGAGGTCGAGGCGGCAGCGGGCCAGCTGTCCGACGTCGGCGGGGCCGGCCGGCCGAATGGGGAGGGGCGAAGAGGGTGACGTCATTCGAGGTGATTCCAATCGGCTACGGCACCACGAGCTGGCCGCGGAGTCGGATGTCCCGGGACGATACTCCCACCATGACGCGGAATTGCCCGGGCTCGACGATCCGCCGGAGGTTTTCGGTCACCAATCCGAGTTGGCTGGCATAGAGCGAAAAGGCGACCTCCCGGGTTTCCTCCGGCGCCAGGTGGACGGACCGAAAGCCGGCCAGCTGGATCACCGGGCGGACCACCGACGCCAGCTCGTCCCTGAGGTAGAGCTGCACGACCTCGCTGCCGCGGCGGGACCCGGTGTTCCGAACCCGAAGCCGGACCACGGCCGCCGGCGCCGCCCGGGTACCGGTCCAGGCGACCCGCAGCTCCGAGAGCTCGAACGACGTATAGCTGAGTCCATAGCCGAACGGAAAGAAGGGCATCCCGCTCAGGTCCAGATAGTCGTCGCCCCGGCCGGTCGGCTCGTGGTCGTAGTAGAGCGGCAGCTGTCCCTCGGCGAGCGGGAACGTGATCGGCAGCCGGCCACCGGGGTCGACGTCGCCGAAGAGCACGTCGGCCACCGCGGTGCCGCCCGCCTGGCCAGGATACCAAGCCATCAGCACGGCGTCGACCGAGTCGATCCACCGGGTCGTGGTGACGGCGCTGCCGCCGACGAGCACCACCACGACCGGCGTCCCGGTGGCCGCCACCCGGCGAATCAGCGCCTCCTGGTGACCCGGCAGCGCCAGGGAGGACCGGTCACGGAACTCGCCCTCCTCGATCCCGGCCACCACGATGGCCAGGTCGCTCGCGCCGGCCAGGGCCACCGCGCTGTCGATCTCGGCCCGCCACGGCGACGGGTCGTCCCAGACCAGGCGAATTCGGGCGTTGCCCCGGGTCTCGAAGTACTCGAGCCGGATCCGGTAGCTCCGACCGGGCTCCAACGGTTCGGTTGTCAGATGGGTACCGAAGGAGCGCTTGGTCCAGTCGTCGAGCACCAGGCGGTCGTCGACCCAGAGGCGGTAGCCGTCGTTGCCTTCGATCCCGATCCGCCGGGACCGGCCCGGCGGAATGGTGACCCGGCCTTGCCAGCGGACCGAGTACCAGTCGCGGGCCAGTCCCGGGGCGGGCGAGCCCAAGGTCCAGTGAAAGTCGACGATCGAGTCCTGGCGGGTTGCGGCGGGAGGCCCCTCGAGGCGGATGCCGGCGAAATATTCGGCCGCGAGGCCGCGGTCCTGACCCGAGGGACCAGCGCTCAGCGCGGACCCCGGCACGACCGCGACGTCGCGGCTAACCCGCCCCGGCCCTCGGCGGAAGTCGACCTGGGCCCCCGCGGGCGCCCGGCGCCGGAGCCCGTCCAGGATGGAGACCGGGTCGACTCCGGGGCCGCTGTAGCCACCGAGTCGCGGGTCGGCGGCGTCGGCCCCGATCACGGCGATTCGCCCGACCTCGGCGGTGAGCGGAAGCCGGCCGCCCCGGTTCTTGAGCAGCACGATCGACCGGCCGGCCGCCTCCCGGGCCAGCGCTCGATGCCCGGGTCGGGAGCTCCAGTAGGCGGCACTGTCGGGGTCGACGTAGGGGTGCTCGAACAGGCCCAGGCGGAACTTGGCGCGGAGCACCCGGGACACGGCCGAGTCGATCGTCGCGCGGGGGATCAGACCGCGGCGAAACGCCGCGAGATAGGGGCGATGCTCCGTCCAGCCGGACTGGAAGACCACGTCCAGTCCGGCTGCAAAGGCGTGCGCGGCGGCCGTGGGGGTGTCGGGCTCGGTGTCGTGGAGGACGGTGGCGCCGCTCGTGGCCGAGGCGTCCGAGATCACGAAGCCGGGGAAGCGCCACTGCCGGCGGAGCACGTCGGTGAGGAGCCAGCGGTTCTGGGTGGCGGGGACGCCGTTGACGGAGTTGTAGGCGCTCATCACCGACTGGGCCCCACCTTGGTGGATCGCGGCCTCGAACGGCGGGAAGTACGATTGCGCCAGCTCGCGGCGGCTCACCTCGATCGGATAGCTGTCGCGGCCGCCCTCGCCCACGTTGGCGACGAAGTGCTTCGGGGTGGCGATCACGCCGTTCCGTTCCATCGCGCCGGCGTACGCGACCGCCATCGACGAGCTGAGGAAGGGGTCCTCGCCGTAGGTCTCCTCGACCCGGCCCCAGCGGACGTCGCGAGCCAGGTTCACCACCGGTGACAGCACCTGCCGGATTCCCCGGCTTCTCGTCTCCCGCGCGATCGCTTCGGCCACCCGGCCGACGAGCGCGGTGTCCCAGGTTGCGGCCAGGGCGATGGCTTGCGGGAACATCGTGGCGCCGTCGCGCGCCAGTCCGTGGACCGCTTCGTCGAACGGGATCATCGGAATTCCGAGCCGGGTTCCGGTCGACAAGCGGCGTTGGAAGGCGTTGATCCGGTTGGCGTCGGACCGGGCGGCTTCGGCGGGGCTGCCGGCCGGGGCGTCGGCCTTCAGTTGGAGTCCGAACACCCCGTGGGAATAGTCATGGGTCGAGTCGCTCAGATCGTCGGGCACCATGAAGACCTGCCAGAACTTCTCCTCGAGCGTCATCCGGTTCAGGAGGTCACGGGTCCGCTCCGCGACGGTGCGGGTGGAGTCCCGATAGGCCGGGGGCGCCTGCGCCGAGGCGACGCGAGCGGCCAGGAGGCCGGCGAGGAGCAGGGTGGGGGGGACGGACATGGTCGTGCGAGAAGATAGCGCGCCTGGCACGGGGCCGGCCATCGCCCCACCGAGCCCGACGCCGCTGGGGTAGCCCTCGGCTCGGGTCTGGGCCATCTTCTCGAAAGCCGGACCCTGCCCGAACCCGGAGGAACGCCCCGTGTCGGACGACCTCCTCGCCTCCCTGTCAGGTCCGCTCGCCGGGCGGTGGCAGCCGATTCGCGAGCTGGGTCGGGGCGGGATGGCGATCGTCTACCTTGCTCGTGATCGGAAGCATGATCGCGACGTGGCCCTGAAGGTGCTGCGCCCGGTGCTCGCGGCGGCCCTCGGCGCCGAGCGATTCCTCCGCGAGATCCAGATCGCCGCCCAGCTCAACCATCCCCATATTCTGCCCCTGTTCGACAGCGGGCGGGTGGACACGGCGGCGGGACCGCTCCTCTACTACGTCATGCCCTACGTCGCGGGCGAATCGCTCCGCGACCGGCTCGACCGCTACGGGTCGCTTCCGATCGGGGAGGCGGTGGAGATCGCCCGGCAGGTGGCGGCCGCCCTCGACTACGCCCATCAGCGGGGTGTGATCCACCGCGACGTCAAGCCCGAGAACATCCTCCTCGCGGAGGGGCAGGCGGTGGTGAGCGACTTCGGGATCGCCCGGGCGATCGACGCCTCGGCCACCGAGGCCGCCGGGGGGCTGACCGAGACCGGCATCGCGTTAGGCACGCCCCGCTACATGAGTCCGGAGCAGATCACGGGCGAGCCGGTCACCGGCGCGAGCGACGTCTACAGCCTCGGATGCGTGCTCTTCGAGATGCTGGCCGGGGCGCCGCCCTTCGACGGACCCACGCCCCACGCGGTCTGGGGCCGGCACACGGTCGAGCCCGCTCCGTCGCCCCGGATCCGGCGGCCCGAGGTGCCGCGCGTGGTGGAGGACACGGTGCTCACCGCGTTGGCTAAGGCGCCTGAGGAGCGGTTCCCGACCGCTGGCGCGATGGGGGCGGCCCTGGCCGGGCAAGGGCCGACCGGCGCCGGCGGGTCAGGGCGCCGCCGCCGCCGGGCGGTGATGGCCGCCGGCCTGGTCGCGGGTCTTGCGCTGTTGGTCTGGGGCGCGGCCTGGCTCTTCGGTCCGACCCATTCGGGCGACACCACCGTGGCGGTGCTCTACCTCGACAATCTCTCGCGCGATTCCAGCGACCAATACCTGGCCGATGGCATCACCGAGGAGCTGATCTCGCGGCTGGGTCAGGTTGCCCGGCTCGGGGTTCCGTCCCGGGGTCGAGTCCGCCGGTACCGGGGACAGGCGGTCGACGACCCGGCGGCGATCGGTCGGGCCCTGGGAGCCCGCTACCTGGTGAACGGCAGTATCGAGCGGGGCGCGGCTCAGCTTCGGGTTCGGGTGGCACTGGTCGAGGCCGCCAACGGCCGGCAGGTCTGGACTCGGAGCTTCGATCAAGCCGGCGACGACATCCTGGCCACCGAAGACGCGATCGCCGAGGCCGTCGGGCGCGAGGTGGTGGGTCGCCTGGCGCCGGCGGAGCGGGCCGCCCTCGCCGTCCGCCCGACCGACAATCGCGAGGCCTACGACCACTACCTCAGAGGGAACTTCTATCTATCCCGGCGTACCTCCGAGGCCGACGGCCGTCGGGCGCTGGAGGAGTACCAGGCCGCGCTCGCCCTCGAGCCCCGCTTCCCGGAGGCCTTGGCTCGGCTGGGTCTGGTGTATGGGATCTATGCCAACTGGCCCTGGCCCTATCCCGGCCTCACCGCGGACAGCCTCGTGGCCCGGGGGTTCGCCGCCGCCAACCGCGCCCTCGAGCTCGACTCCGCCAGCGCCGACGGGTGGTTGGCGAGAGGGTTCCTGCTGATTCCGGGCCCAGCCGACGCGGATGGATGGGATGCCTTTCGGGTCGCGCCCAACCTGATGGTCTCCGGAGCGCGGTGCTGGGCGCCGGTGCCGAACTGCTACCACGAGGCGGGCCTGGCCCTCGCCCGGGCGGTCCGCCTCGATCCCAGGAGCGCCGAGATCTGGTATCAGTACGGCCGCTCCAAGCTCATGACCCCGGCCGCCGATTCGGCGTTCGCCCATTCACTCGAGCTCGACCCGGACCGGGCGGTGTCCGCGTGGCTGTTAGGCTGGTCGAGCCTGGTGAAGCGGCGTTATCCGCTGGCGGAGACGCTGCTCGACAGCGCCATCACGCTCGGACGGCACGACCTCTCGGTCTACGGCCTACGGGCCGAGACCCGGCTGGCGTTGGGCGACACGGCAGGGGCGCGTGCCGATCTCGCGACGGTCGGGCGGCTGGTCCGAGGCGACTCGGTCGCCGCCGTCTTCCATGCCGTTCTGGCCACGTTCCTGGCCAGCCGGACCGGCGACAGCGCCGGGGCCCGGGCCCGGGCGGACTCCCTGGTCCGGCACAATCCCCCGGGATCGACCAGCCGTCGCAGCATCGCGATCGGGTTGGCGGCGGCGCTGGTTGCCGCGGGGCAGTTCGACGAAGGCCTGGCGCGCCTCGAAGGCCAGTTCGGCGGGTTCGCGATCTCGTCGCTGATGCTCAATAGCACCATCTGGGATCCGGTCCGGAGCGATCCGCGGTTCCAGACGATCGTGCGGCGGATCGAGGCGGCCAGTCCGGGGTAGCCGGCGGCTCCGCGGGCGCCGAGCGAGGGGCCTCGCGGGGCGACCATGTCGTCCACGTTATGTCCATTTACACTTCAGGCCATGCTGATCACCACCCTGGCCCTGCTCGGCGCCCTCGCCGCGGCCCGGCCCGCTCGTCCGGCCGAACCCCCGGCCTTGGTCCCCCGCCCGAGAAGTCTCACGCTCCACCCGGGTGCGTTCCCGCTTCGAGACGGCGTTGCCATCGTGGCGACGTCGGACCGGCCCGAGGCTCGTGAGACCGCCGAATTCCTCCGAGACGCGCTGGCCCCAATCCGAACCAGCACGGACGCCCGTTCGAGGTCGCCTCGGATCACGCTCGCCATCGACTCCTCAGGCCCGCCGGAGAGTTATCGGCTCGAGGTGTCGCCCGACTCGATCACGGTCCGCGGCGCCGATGCCGACGGGCTCTTTTGGGGGGTCCAGACCCTCCGCCAGCTGCTCCCACCCGAGTTCGAGTCGTTGAACCAGCGACGAGGCCGGACCTGGGAGATCCCCGCGCTCGTCATCGACGACAGGCCGAGCTACCACTGGCGAGGCGCGCTGATCGACGTCGCCCGGCACTTCCTCACCGTGCCCGAGATGGAGCGGCAGATCGCGCTCCTGGCCCGCTACAAGATCAACGTCCTTCACTGGCACTTGGCCGACGACCAGGGCTGGCGGGTCGAGATACCCAAGTACCCTCTCCTCACCAAGGTCGGGGCCTGGCGCACCGAAGCGGACGGCACCCGCTATGGAGGCTTTTACACCCAGCCGGAGATTCGCGAGGTCGCGGAGTTCGCGCGGCGGCACCACGTGATGGTGGTACCCGAGATCGATCTGCCGGGCCACTCCTCCGCGGCGATCGCCGCTTATCCGTGGCTCGGCTGCACCGGCATCTCGACTGGGGTCCCGACGACCTGGGGGGTCTTCGACGACATCCTCTGCGTGGGCGACCAGAAGGTCCTCGACTTCGTGTCCGATCTGCTCGACCAGGTCGTGCCGCTCTTCCCTTCGCCCTATTTCCACGTCGGCGGCGACGAGGTGCCGACGATCCGTTGGAAGACCTCGCCGGCGGTGCAGCAGCGGATGAAGGACGAGCACCTGACGGACGAGGAGGCATTGCAGGGGTGGTTCACCGGCTGGCTGGCAGGGCAGCTGACCCGGCGGAGACGGACCCTGATCGGCTGGGACGAGATCCTCGACGGTGGCGCCCCGCCGACGGCGGTCATCCAGGCCTGGCGGGGCGACGAACGGACCCGGCTCGCCGCGCGAGCCGGACATCCGGTGATCGCCTCACCGGGCGACGTCTACCTGGACCGGCAGGCCGACCTGCTGCCGCTCGAGACGGTCTACCGCTACCAGCCTGCGCCCGACAGTCTGGCCCCGGCCGACTCGGCCAGAGTCCTGGGCGGTGAGGCCGCGTTCTGGTCGGAGCACATTACGGCGGTCAATCTCGATCCGATGATGTTCCCCAGGGTGCTCGCTTTTGCCGAGGCGGTCTGGAGCGGCCCGGGAGGCGGGTATCCCAACTTCGTCGCCCGACTCGACCGCGACCAGGATGCCCGGCTCGCCGCGATGGGGGTGACCGCCGGTTCCCGCGACCGGGCGATCGTGATGTTCACGGCGAAGTACGACTCGACCACCCGCCAGGTCGGGGTCGAGGCCGCTCCCGGTTTCTCCGGCGTCACGATCCGCACGACGCCCTCGCCGCTGCCCGATTCGGGCCAGGTCACCGTCGCCGCCTACCTGAACGGGAAGCCGCTTCCCTACGAGCGGACTTACGCCCTCATGCCCAACCTGGCTTGGGGGCGACCGGTCGCGCTGGCCAAGCACTCTTCCGCGCGGTACCCGGGCACCGGTCCTCACACCCTCACCGATCACGCCCTCGGCTCGACCGATCTCCATGATGGCTTCTGGCAGGGATGGTTGGGCTCGGACCTCGATGCCACCGTCGATTTGGGACGTGAGGTGGACGTTCGCGAGGTGACCGGTTCGTTTCTGCAGGACCTCCAGAGCTGGATCGTCGAGCCGAGACAGCTCACGGTCTGGCTCTCGTTGGACGCCCTGAACTGGAGCCTGGTCGGATCGGTTCTTCCCGATAGCCTGGTCGATCCGCGACAGGCGCAGCGACGTTCGCTGACCGTGCGGCTCGCCGCGCCGCATCCGGCGCGCTGGGTGCGAGTGGTGGCGCGGTCGTCCGGACCGCTGCCGCTGGGTCATCCGGGGGCGGGGCAGCCCTCGTGGATCTTCGCGGACGAGATCCTGGTACGTTGACCGGCGCCCTGTCCAAGCGGCGCCGGTCGAGTCGAGCGGACAAGCGAGGTCCGCGCGGGCTACCAGTCGAGCAGCGACAAATCGTCGAGATGGCCCGCGACCGGAATCAGGGCCAGCAGGCTGGGCTCGGCTCGGAAGGCACAGGCGGCGGAACGGATCACCGGGGAGATCGGCGTTCCGGTGCGTCGTCGGTACGCCCGATAACGCTCCCCCAGGTCCACGAACACGTCGCGGAGCGCCTTGGCCTCGCCATCGTGCGCGGCATGGGCCGCGTCGGTCGGGCGCTTGGCCGGGCGAATCCGGGGACGGGCCGCCCCGTGGCGACGCCGTCGGGCCTGCGCGGCCCGGCTGACCCGGTCTTCGACGCGCTGCGCGAGGGAACGTCGGCCGCCGGACATCGAACGGTTCGTGGAACGGGATTCTGGCATTCGGTCACCGTCCTGCAAGAGAAGTTCGTGCCGCATGGATGCGAGCATCACCCTAAAGATACTCGAAAACGGGCGGCTTCGTCGGTCTGAGCCGGAAAATCGTACCGTTAGGGTCACGGCATCCGGGTGGCCGGGCCCCGGGCGCGGCTGGCGTTAGGGCCGCAACTCCCGATGCCCGTTAGGGTTCGGCGGTCGCGCAGGGGTGGAACGTCTCGTGGGCGGTTGGTGAATCGGAGACCTCGACCCGCTACCGGGGTTCGGCCTGTCCCGGGTCGGCCGGCGGGAGAGCGCGGGCCTCGCGGACCTGGGCCAGCATCCGCTCCGCGAAGTCGAGCCGCTCCGCCAGTTCGCCGATCGCCTGCTCGTGGGCCAGCGATTCCTGCCGGAGTGTCTCGTTCTCTTCCTGAAGGTCGCGGACGGTCTCGGCCAGGCCGGGCGGCGCCCCGTACGGCCGTCGGTTCCGCTGGAGGATCAACACCATCAGGACCGCGAAGATCGCTATGGCGGGTATGGCCATCGTGCCTCTCATTTACTCGCTACGGGTTACGAACCAGGAGCGTGACCGGCGGCGACGCCCATCCGGCCGGGTCGGCGGAGGAGGGTGAGCACCGGAGCTCCAGGGGAGAGTCGAGGAGAATGTATCGCCAGATCGGCCATTCGGTGACCCGACCGCCGGCCCCTGGCCGGGTGGCGGCGTCGTGCTACAATAGGCACGATCGGTTTCGAACCTCTCCCCGACGGTATGATGCCATGATCCGCTCCGCGATTCTCCCGGCAGCGCTGTCGCTGCTCCTTTCCGGCACCGTACTGGCTCAGGGGGCGGCGCCCGCCGCCCCTCAGGTCGGTCCGGCCGCGGGGACCGTGATCCCGGTCGGCGGCGGTCAGCTCGGCCCCGAGATCCGACGCACCTTCATCGAGGCGGCCGGCGGTCCTGACGCCCTGATCGTGGTGGTGCCGACGGCCGGTGGCGGCGAGACGTATCCGTCCGACTACCCGGGAGCCGAAGCCTGGCGAAACGCCGGGGCCCGGAACGTAGTGGTGCTTCACACGACGGATCGCGCCGTCGCCAACAGTGATTCCTTCGCCGCGGTGCTCGATCGGGCCGGGGGTGTCTGGTTCGACGGGGGACGACAATACCGCCTGGTCGATGCCTACGCCGGCACCAAGACTGAGGCGGGCTTCCACTCGGTGCTGGCCCGCGGCGGCGTGGTGGCCGGATCTTCGGCCGGGGCCACCATTCTGGGCGACTTCCTGGTCCGCGGCGCCCCGTCCAACGACAACTTCATCATGGACGACCCCAGCCACGAGAAGGGGTTCGCCTTCCTGCGGGGGGTCGGGATCGACCAGCACGTCGTGGCCCGCGAGCGCCTCCCCGATCTAGCCGACTCGATCGTCCCCCGCTACCCCGAGCTGCTCCCGATCTCGGCCGACGAGGGTACCGCCTGGGTCGTCCGGGGCGACACCGCGACCATCATCGGCGCGGGCCAGGCCTTCGCCTATCAGGTCCGCCAGCCGGACCCCGGCAAGCCGTTCGTCACCCTCCACCCGGGCGACGTGTTCGACCTGGCCACCCGGGAGGTGGTCCGTCGCGCCGCGGACTCGCGCGGAGACCTGACCCGTCTGGCCGACAGCTTGCTGGCGCCGTACCGGGACGGGGCGCATGGTGGCGCGACACTCCTGGTGGCCGTCGAAGGCCGCGTTCTGGTGGATCGCTCCTGGGGTGTGCCCCAGGGACCGCGCTACATGCCGACCACCACGCTTCCGCTCTTCGACGTCGGCGGCATCAAGGCGGTGTTCGACTCGCTCTGCGCCCAGCTCCCGGCGCCGCCGCCTCGGAACGGGCGGGGCGGGAGCGGTGCCGGCCCGGCCCGGCCGCTCACGCCGTTCCAGGCCTGTCTGACCCGGTCGGTCGGCGTGCGCTTCGGACTCCATCGGACTCGGGCCTCGGACGGCGGCGGCGTCGAGTCGTCGGTTGACGAGCTCTACCGGCTGGTGCTGGGCCTGACGCCAACGGACTGGGCCGCCGGCGGACGCCGCCCCGGTGTCGACCTGAACCGAGGCTGGGAGGTCGACACGGTTGGTGGGGAGGAGCGGTACGCCGTCTTCGGCACGGCGGACGGACGGCGGGCCGCCATCGAGCGGGTGCCGGCCCGGGGAGCCGCCGTCATCTTCCTGACCGGTGACGCGGGCGCGGACGCCCGGGGCGTGGCCGATCGGATATTGGCGCAGCTCCTGGCCGGAGGCGCCTCGTGAGCCGCCAGCGCCAGCTTCTTCTCTTCTTCATCGTCGTCTACCTCTTCACCTGGGGCGTCGCCGCCATCATCGCGCTGGTCCCGGCGGCGGGCGGGTCGGGTATCCGGAGCCCGCTCTTCTTTCTGGCGGTCTACGGGCCCAGCCTGATCAGTCTCGCTCTGACGGCGATCTACGGAGGCCGCTCCGGCCTGGCCGCGCTCTTCCGCCGGCTCAACCCGCTCGCGTTCAACCCGATCTGGTATCTGGTGGCATTCCTGGTGCTGCCGGTCGCCACCGCGATGTGGATGCTCGTGGCCGGGGCGCCTTTCTCGTTTCCCGCCGCCTCGGCCGTGCCGGGGATTCTCGGCCTCGGCCTCCTGCTCGATCCCGGCCCCCTCGGTGAGGAGCTGGGGTGGCGGGGCTACGCCCTCCCTCGCCTCCTGGACCGGTGGTCGCCGGCCACCTCGGCCCTCGTCCTCGGCGTGGTCTGGGGTGTGTGGCACCTGCCGGTCTTCGTCATTCCGGGGTTTCCGCAAAGCCAGTTCAACTTCTGGTGGTTCGTCGTCGGGACCATCACGCTCACGATCTTGATGACCTGGTGTCACCTGCATACCAAGGGAAACATCCTGCCCGCGATCATCATCCACCTGATGGCCAATCACACCAGAGAGCTGATCGGCTCGCCGGCGGGCGTGCAGGCGGCCACGGCGGGACAGATCGTGATCTGCCTGCTGGTGCTCGGGCTGGATCGGAAGCGGTTCTTCGCCCGGCCGGCCGCCGTCGTCGCCGGCTAGCGCGAGAAGGAACCCCGGAGCCCCGCCCAGAACAGCCCGCTCACCGAGCCTTCCTCGAAGCCGCGGGCCTCCGCGAACGGCCGAAGGAAGCCGAGGCCGGCCTCGACGCCGGATCCGCCGGCGAGGCCTGAGGCCCCGCCGCCGGACGGCGAATCGCGCGCGAGTGCGTCAGGGAACGAAACGCTGCTCCCAACTGAAGACCGTCGGTGAGGTCGGATCGACGGTCAGCTTGACCCAGTCGATGTCGGCCTCGATGCTCCGGTCCACGATCAGCTGGGTCACGTTGGGCTGGGGCTCGGCGCCGTAGAAGCTGAACCACGGAACGCCCGGATCGACCCGCAGATCATGACTGTCGCCACTCACCAGAAGCACTTGGCCCCGGAACCGCGAGGCCAGCTTCGCCAGTTGCTGGACGAACGCCGTGTGCTCGCTGAAGTCCGCGCCGGCGGCCCGATCTTCCGGGTGCCAGAGATCGGCCTGGAAGAAGAGGACCACCCCGGCGGCGTGTTCCTCCCGGGCCTCCTCGAACGTCCGCGCCAGCCACTCGAGGTTCGCCCTGTTCCGGGCGGTGACCTCGGCGATCCGCGAAGCTGTCTCTTCGGGGGTCTCACCCGGCGGCACCCGGTCGCCGAACCAGGGATCGAGCCCGTTGTTGGACCCGATGATGTGAAGGCTGGCGAACACCACGTCGGCGTCTTTCCAGCGCTGGTTCTCGGGGTAGCGCCGCTCCGCGCGGGTCCGCGTCGGATGGGCGCCGAGCGTCCAGCCCGGCTGGGAGAAGAAGATCTCGCGCACCGCGGCGAGCCGGTCGAGCGGGTTGTAGCCGCCGTTGTTGGCCCGATGGCAGTCGGTCCACTCGTTGTCACCGATGGCGTAGACCAGCGGATCGGCGAAGGTCTGGAAGTCGTCGTAGATGGCGCGGAACCAGTCGTTGGTACACTGGGTGCTGCCCGACTTGATGTCGCCGACGTGGACGACCACCTGCACCTCAGGATCTAGGTTGATGGCGCCGATCAGGGACGGGAAGCTGGCCCGCGCGGGATCGCCGTAGGGGACGTCGCCGATGACCGCCATTGTCGCGGTCCGACGACCGTGCCCGTCGCGGCCGTGATCCCGTCCGTCGGCGACCTTGGTGTCGCGGCCGCGGTTCGCGCTGAGGGCCGGATCGGTGGGGGTGGGGACGTCCGTGGCGCAGCCGGTGCCCAAGGCGCCGGCGGCGAGGGCGAGCCAGAGACTCGTCAGAGTACGTGAGATGGACCTGTCCAGTTGTGAGGAGAGTGGCTGAACACCGAGAGGGATGGTCGCGGCGTGGCGCCACGACGGGATCATCCCTCCGTCGCCGTTCCGTCACGACTCCGGCATGGTCTGGCAGGTCCCTCGGCGGGAGTGGGGGAGACTAGGGTTGCCCGGCTCGCTCCTGAGCGGTCGAGCGGAGCCGGGCGACGATCGCCGCCACGTGGAGCGCCGTGGTGTCGAGCGCGGGGAGCCCGGCTACGACCGGATCGCCGAGGAGCAAGGGAAGCTCCGTCCCCCCGAGAATCACGCCGTCGACGGCCTGCTCGCGGCGAAGCCGATCCACGACCGCCGCCACGCCCAGGCGAGTCTCCTCCCGGAAGTCGCCCCTCAAGAGCTCGCCCACGTAGCGCTCGTGGATCCAGCTTCGCTCCGGCTGGTCCGGTGTGACGACGGTGAGGCCGTGACGCCCGAACACCTCGGGGTAGAACGGGCCCTCCATCGTGAACCGGGTACCCAGAAGCGCGAGCTGCACGAGCCCGAGTTGCCGGGCTTCGAGCGCGCAGGTCTCGACGATGCTGAGCAGGGGAACTCGCGACCGGGCCGCCACTTCGTCGAAGACCAGGTGAGGAGTGTTGGCTGTCATCGCCACGAAGTCCACGCCCGCCCCGGCCAGCCGCTCGACCGACGCGGCCAGGTACTCGATCAGTGGCCCCCGGTCGCCCGCCACCAACCGGAGGGCCCGCTGCACGTCGAGGCTGTCGATCACGATCGAGGGCGCGGTTCCGGGGTCGATCCGGGACCACGATTCGAGGATCCGACGGTAGTAGTCGATCGTCGATTCGGGGCCGAGCCCTCCGACCAGTCCAACGGTGGGCATGGATACCTGAGTGGGCGGGTGACGCTCAAAGATATCGTCATCGCCTTTTGGAGGACCGGCCGGATGGGCGCCTTCCTCGGTCAGACGTCCCGACGACGGCCCAACCGGCGGATCAGCCAGCCGATCGCCCCCCCCACCAGCCCGACCAGCAGCGTCCAGAACGCAGCCGAGACCCCGATCATCGTGGCGGCGTAGCCCAGTCCGCCCAGGGCCCAATGCCGCTCGAACAGCCAGGTCTGGACCAGGTAGCCGGGGCCGATGACGACCAGACCGGCGATGCTCGTCAGGTGCTGAAACGCGACCGCGGCCGCGAGGAGGGCCGCGACGAAGACCAGGAGGGCGATGGCGGAACGGGAGCGCCTCATCAGCACGCCGTGGGCCCTTCGCTCGAGGCGAGGCGACGACTACGGAACGCGGCGGTTCTTCTCGACCAGTGCGGCCACGGTCAGGTTGCCCAGCGTGAACGCCGATCGGAAGGTTCCCTCGACCCCCACCTTGGCCCCCACCCGAGGCGGCGCTCCCCCACCTCGAACCACGACCGGGAGCGTGCCCGTCCCGTCGTCGACCTCGTAGCCGCCGACTCCGAGCGCGCCGATCGACTCGGTCACCTCCCCGGCGATCCGCACCGTCTTGCCTTCGTAACGGTTCGGATCGTCGAGCAGGTCCCTGATGGGCGTGGCGCCGGGACACGCGGCCAACACCAGGAGGCCGCCGACTGCGAGGAGGCGGGCCAGGCGTCCGATCACTGCGAGCCCCGGCCTCACGAGCCGCTCGACTTCTCGAGCTTCTGCCGATAGGCACGGCTGGCGAAGATGGCCACTTCCACCCGGCGGTTGGCCGCCCGCCCGGCCTCGGTGTCGTTGCTGGCGACGGGCTCGGTCTCGCCCCGTCCCTGGGTCACCACCCGGGCGCCGTCCACTCCGACCGACACCAGGTACCGCGCCGCCGACATTGCTCGGCGCTCGGACAGCTGCTGGTTGTAGTCGGCCGATCCGACCGAGTCGGTGTGTCCGACGATCACCAGATCTGTATTGGGATAGGCGCCGAGGCTGGTCGCCAGCTGCCGGAGATTGTCCTGGGCCGTCGGCTTGATCGCGTCGGAGTCGAAGTCGTAGAGGAGCCCGGAGTCGAAGGTCACCTGGATGCCTTCGCCGACCCGCTCGACCTGGGCGCCCGGAATGTTCTGCTCGAGCTCCTTGGCCTGCTTGTCCATCTGGTGCCCGATGATCGCGCCGGCCGCCCCGCCGACCACGGCGCCGATGATCGCCCCTTTGGCGGTCGATCCCGCGACCTTGCCGATGACCGCGCCGGCCGCCGCCCCCCCAACCGTCCCAACCGCCGCGCCGGTCTGGGTCTTGTTCGCGCATCCCGCGGACCCGACGCCGGCCACGAGGAGCGCCGCGATTCCGGTTCGTCGAAGAGCTGTCGCCATCTCCGCCTCTCGGTGTGAGTTGGTTGCCGTCGCCCTCCGCGGGGTCCGGTCAACAAGGGGGACGACGCTCACTCCCGATGGCCGCACTCCAGGCGCTCCGCCCTCTACTTCGCCGTGACTTTCGCGTCCTCGACGATGATCGCGTACGCGTAGCCGGCCCCGAAATCGCGGTCGGTACGGACCGTGCCTCGGACGGTGATCGTGTCGCCCACCGCCGCCGCGTCCAGCGAGGTCACGGCGAGGTCGTTCGTCCCCTGCGAGGCGTCGCCGCTGCCGTCCTGGAGGTGGATCCAGTTCTTACCCATCACCTCGGGGTTGTACTTTACGACCACGCCCCGCACCGCGATGGTCTTACCCGTCAAACTCGCCTTCTGGGCCCACGCCTCGGCGATCGTCCGCGCCTCCGGGCCACCAGCCTTCGCCACCGGCGCGACCACGGTGGCCCGGGTTGGGCCGCCGCCGTGGACGCTGGCCATGCCGCCGGACGCCGTCAGGGTCCCGAAGTAGATCTGATCGAAGGTGCGCTTCAGGGTTTTCGATTCGAACCGGCCCATCGGCATCGCGCCGTACACCGTCACGGTCGCGCCGTTCTCCACCTGGGCCGCCGGCACCGCGGCCCAGACCTCGCCTGAGGCGGTCTTGAGACGGAGGTAGAGGTAGGGAGGGGCCTCGAGGCGCTCGGCGACTGATCCGGTGATCGGCGTCCCGGGCGTTGGCGCGGCCGCCGTCTGACTGGGGCTGGCCCCCTCGGACTTGGGGGTCTTGGGTCCGCAACCGACCAGGACGGCCGGGAACAGGAGGAGGACGGACGCGCGATGCATCGAGGAAACTCCGGGTGAAGTCGTAAGGCCGCTGGCTGCTGGCTCAATATAGCGGACGCACGGAACCATCATGGCCGGCTGGCGAAATACGGCCGGGCCATGGGCTTCGGATCCGGCCACACCCGCGACCCGTCCGCGCCGGCGTAGACCACCCCGTTCTTGATCACATAGCGGATCTTCCCTGCGTTGGCGATGTCCACCAGCGGGTTGGCGTCCAGCACGACCAGGTCGGCCAGCTTGCCGGCTTCCAGCGAGCCGATCTGCCCATCCAGCCCGTGGTGCCTGGCCCCCCGGATCGTGGCGATCTCGAGCGCTTCCGCCGGCGTGAACCCACTCCGGACCAGGAGGTCCAGCTCCCAGTGCGCGTCGAGCCCGTACATCTGTCCGTGCGCACCCAGCTGGATCGAGGTACCGGCCAGGTAGAGCTTCTTCATGGCCGCGCCCATCGCCCAGGCGGTCATGTCCTCGGGCCAGAGGTGGGCCGGGTTCCGGACCCGCATCAACTGCTCCGGGGAGATGAACCGGGTCAGCTTCGGGTCCTGCCAGAGCTTGCTCGACTCGTGATACCAGCCCTCGCCCATGTGGGCGTCGTACACCACCAGGAGGGTGGGCGTCATGCCCGCCTTCGTGGCGCCCCAGTACTTGACCACGTCGTCGTAGAACGGCTGGAGCCCCATCGAGTGCTCGATCCCGGTCACCCCGTCCATGATCTGGGTCAGATTCATCTGCGGATCGGCATCCGACTCGCTCACCACGTTGAGACCGAGCCGGCGGGCCGCGGTGATGGTGAGCTGGCGCCGCTTCCGGGTGAGCTGGACGTAGTCCTTCACCGCGATCGCGCCGTAGTCCTTGTTCCAGCGGAGCTGCTCCAGGGCGTCGTCCAGCGTCTCGATCGGCCGGAACATCCGGATCCGGAGCCCGTGTCGCTCACCGAAGATCACCGAGCCGGTGGTGTAGAAGCGAGGACCGGTCATCTTGCCCGCGCGGATCATGTCGGAGAGCCACTGGTCCCGGTACTCGTTGCCGTAGACCTCGATGAGCGTCGTTACCCCGTAGGCCAGCGGACCACTGAGCGAGGTGGGCTGCTGCTCGATGACGTGGAGCGACGAATGCTCGATCTTCGGGTGCGCGTGCGCATCGATCAGGCCGGGGATGATGGTGCGGCCCCGGAGGTCGTACACCTTGGCTCCCTTGGGGACGGCCACCGACCGGCCGACCGCCTTGATGGTGCCGCCCTCGATCACGATGGTCGCGTTCTCCAGCACCTCCCGCTTCGCGTTCATGGTCACCACCCGGGCCCCGGTGAGGGCAAGCGTTCCGGCCGGTGTGGCCACCGGAAACTCGACCGCCAGGTCGGTGCGCTGAGCGGTCGAGCCGGGTACGCGCGGGCCGGTCCAGTCGTCTGGCGGCGAGGCCACCTTGGGCGCCCGGTCGTCGGCCAGGATCGCGTCCACCGTCTTCTCGTAGAAGCCCGTCGCCCGGGTCCAACCCAGGGTCTTGCCGTCGGCCGACCAGGTCAGGTAGCCGCCGTCTTCCGGGTCCACCCGGGCGCCCGAGCCCTGATGGTCGTAGGGGGAGACGACGGCGGGGCTACCGGCAAAGTCGAGTGGCGTAACGAAGCTCCGGTGGTACTCGCGGATCGCGATCCATCGGAGGTCGGGCGAGGGCACTGCGGCGACCGCATTCGGGAACTTGACCAGCACCGTCTCACCGGTCCCGTTGACCCCGATCCGCTCCAGGCTCAGCGTGTCGCGGACGAACTCGGTGAAGTAGATGGTCTTGCCGGTCGAGTCGAAGACCACGCTCGGCGGGATCTTGCCCGCGATGTTCGCGTACTCCAGCGGCTGGCCGGTGATCCCGGTCACCCGCCGCTCGGCCCCGTCGGCGGTCCGGACCACGAGATCGAATTCGGTCTCGTTCGAGAGCCAGCCACCGCGTTGGAGCAGTCCGGTGCCGCGCACGTACGCCAGCGTCGTCCCGTCGGGCGCCACCGCCAGGCTGCCGTACTGCGACGGCACCGACGTGAGCCGCTCGGCCGGCGCCGCCGGGCCGGTCTTCCGGTAGACCGCGCCCAGGCTGTCGTCGGTCCACCCCGCGAAGTAGAGCGTGCGGGTTGTGGGAACGTAGACCGGGCTGGTCTCGAGCAGGGACGAGCTGGTGAGGTTCTTCTTGGTCCCGTCGGGCCCAGCCAGCCAGAGGTCGCCCAGGGTCTCGAACAGGACGCCGTCCGGCGTCCGGCTTGCCCAGCGAGCCATCCTGGTCGTGGCGCGGTCGCGAGGCTCTTCGGTCTTGAACCGGATGGTCTCCGACATCGGCCGCTCCACCCGGGCCGTCATCGCGATCGGCGTGGTCCGTCCGGTTGCCACGTCGACCCAGGTGAGATGACCCTTGAGGTCGAGCACGATCCGGCGGCCGTCGGGATGCCAGGCCAGGGCCGGGTAGGCGCCGTAGGTGTGGGCCGCGCCCTGCTGGTCATGGTCAAGGCCGCGGAGCACCACCCGTTCGGCATGGGTTCGGAGATCCTGCACGATCAGCACGTCCTCGTCCACCAGGCGGTGTACGTACGCCAACCGCGCCCCGTCGAACGAGACGGCCGCGGCGAACGCGCCGCCGGGCCGAGCCACGTGCTCGACCGTTTCGCCGGTGGTCAGGTCATAGCGATCGATCCGCTCGCCGGTCGGCGGCGTCACGTAGGGGTTGAAGGAGAACGCGTAGAGGGGCGCGCCCCGGCGCTCCACGAAGAGTGACCTCCCGGGGGGGCCGCGGTGACCCCGCCCATGCCTGGTCCGCTGGCGAGTACTTGCCGCCCTCCCAGGAGGTCGAGCGCGATCAGCCGGTTGGGCTCCCCGTCGCCTTCCGTGACGGCGTAGATCCGCCGACCGTCGGGTGCCCAGGCCGGGCGGTACACGTTCTCGTCGGCCGCGACGGCGGTGGCGTGAGACAAGTTTCGGAGCGAGCCACCCTCGCGGTCCATCGTCCACACGTCGAACCGTCCAGCCCGGTCGGACGCGAAAGCGAGGGTCGTCCCGTCGGGACTGTACTGGGGAAAAAGGTTCCACGAGCGGCCGTTCGTGAGGCGGCGGGCGGTCCCGCCCTCGACCGGCATCTCGTAGATGTGGCCCAGGAGGTCGAAGGCGATGAACCGCCCGTCCGGCGAGACGGTGACGCTCATCCAGGTGCCTTCGGTTACGTCGAACGCGACGTTCTTGCTCGGGCCCGTGGGCCTCTCGACGCTCCAGTCGCCCGGCGACGTGGCCTGCGCCGCGAGCGACCGGGCGCAGGGAAGCGCCAGTGCCAAGCCGAGCCCGAAGGCGGCGAGCGCGCCGGGGCGGCGGGAGGACAATCCGTTGGGCATGCCTGATCCTGGGATGGGGAGCGGTCACCGGGCGCGCCGGTGACCGTTCGGAAACGTACGACCGAATCGGGACCAGGGAAAGTGCCCGGGCCGCCGGTCCGAGTCTCAGGCGCTGGCCGAAGGCGGCACCAGCCGCCGTCCGAACGCCATGGCTCCGAGCACCAAGGCCGCCACCGCCGCGATCGCCGCGTGTGTCACCCAGAAGCCGGCCGCACTCATCCGCTCCAGCATCCCGCCCAACCGCCCGACCACTACGTTGCAGAAGAAGAACGCGAGGTAGAACATCCCCATCGCGAGCCCCTGGAGAGATCGGGGCGCCACCCGCGAGTAGAATGACAACGCCACCGGCACCAGCATCGCGAACCCGATCTCGTTCGCCACCTCGAAGCCGAGGCCCCATCCGATCGACAGCTTGGCGCCGGTCGCCGCCTGATGGAGGCTCGCCGCGGTGAGCAGGAGCGGCGCGGTGGCCATGATCGCCGCGCCGATCGCGATCTTGACGATGTCGTCCGGCTCCCGCCACCGCCGGGCATAGGCTCGCCAGAACGCGATCGTGAGCAGCAGGCACCCGACCGCAATCACGGCATCGAACGAGAGCAGCCAGGTGACCGGCATATCCCGGCCCAGGACGTGAAGGTCGAAGCTCCGCTCGCCCCAGACCACGAAGGTGTTGAACATCTGCTGGTTGCCAACCATCGACGCGGCCAGCACCGGCAGGAGCGCCACCAGCAGCGCCACTCGGCCCCATTCCGGCCGGGTCAGGCGCGGTGCCTGGCGGGCGCTGGTCGCGGGGCCGGTTGCCGGGGTGGCTGCGGCCGGCAGCCAGCGACGCCCCCAGAGGTAGGTCGCGAGGCCGATCAGCATCCCGATCCCCGCGGCGGCGAACCCGTAGTGCCAGCCCACCTTTTCGCCCAGGGTACCGCAGACCAGCGGTGAGACGATCACGGAAGTCGAGATGAAGAGCTGGAACACCTGGAAGGCGCTGGCCCGGCGCGGATCGTCGGCGGCGTAGAGGCCGCCCACCTGACTCGCGATGTTGCCCTTGAAGCATCCCACCCCGGCGAGGAGCAGTGCCATGGCCAGGAGAAAGGTCGGGTCGAACGCCATCAGGAAATGGCCCACCGCCATCGTCACCGCGCCGATGGTGACGGTCGCCGTCCGGTCGAGCCAGCGGTCGGCCACCAACCCCCCCAGGAGCGGCGTCAGGTAGACCAACCCGGCGTAGAGCCCGAAGATCTGCGAGGCCAGAGCGGCGTCGGAGAGCGGGCCCGTCACCCCCTCGATCGCCGCCCGAAACGCGCCGAACCCGGCGACCCGGTGTACGTGGTCCGGCAGGAGCAGCTGGTGGGTCAGGTAGAGCACCAGGAGTGACTGCATCCCGAAATAGCTGAATCGCTCCCACGCCTCTGAAAGACAGAGGTAGAGCAGCCCTCGGGGGTGGCCGAGGAGATCGGTGGAGGGCCTCAGTTCGGGCTGTCGGTCGGGTGGTGCGCCGTCTGGCGCCATGGTGGGAGCTCCGCTCGGCTAGCGCGAAGCTACCTCGCCCGCTCGCCGACCGCTACGTCCCGTCGGCGCGGTTCGACTGATCGGGGTATCGGTGCGGTTCGGCGTAGGCTCAGTCCGGGCTCCCAGCGTCCTCTGCGGTGAGGCAGTTGTTGGGTGGTGGTGGTTGTTGTTGTTGTTGTTGTTCGGACCGTGGCCCCACGGCCGCAACGGCCGGCGAGGCGTCAGAGCCCCCGGCTCACCTCGAGGAACCGCTCGACGTCATCGGCCAGGTTGAAGAGGGCGGGCGACACCCGGACCATCCCCCCGTCGCGCACCGTCACGTCCAGCTTGGCCGCTTTCAGTCGTGCCTCGACCTCCGCGGGCGGCCGGCTCGGGTAGAACGACACGATCGACGACCGGTTCCCCGGCGGAGTGAAGAGGCGGTGCCCCTGGGAGTCGAGCCCCTCCTGGAGCCGGCGGCCGAGCCCCACGGTGTGGGCCTCGATCCGCTCGGGCCCGACCCGGTGGAGGTAGCTCAGGGCCGTGCTCAGCATCGCCACCTCACAGAACGCCTGGCTCGGCGTAGTCGTACCGCTTGGCGCTTCGGTGGAGCTGGTGCCGGTGGTCTGGCAGGAAGGTGGCAACGGCGAACTCGCCGAAGCGGTCCTGGGGAAAGCGCTCCAGCACCTCGCGCCGGATGAAGAACGGGGCGACCCCGAAGCCGGAGAGGAGCCACTTGTAGGTGCCCGCGCACAGGAAATCCACGCCGGCGGCCCGGACGTCGATCGGGAACATCCCGACCGCCTGGATCGCGTCGGTGTAGAACAGCGCCCCGTAGGCGTGGGCCAGATCGGCGATCGGCCGCATGTCGTGCCGGAACCCGTTCTGGTGGGACACCCACGCCACCGACACCAGCCGGGTCCGCCGGTCTACGTGAGGCTCGATGTCGCTCGCCGCGACCGCGCCGTCCCGGTGTTTCACGATCCGGAGCTCCACGCCGCGCCGGGCCTCGAGCTCCCGGTAGATCACGAACTCGGAGTCGTAGTGGAGCTCGTCGATCACCACGTTGTCGCCCGGCCGCCACTCGATGTTGTTGGCGACCACGTTCTCGCCTTCGGCCGTGGTATAGAGGAGGGCGATCTCATCGGGGCTGGCGTGGATCAGGGCCGCAAACTTGGCCCGGACCTCGTCGTTGGTCCGGAGCAGGTCGCGCACCGTGAGGCGCTGCAGGGCCTTGGCCTCGAGAAAGGCCCGGCCGGCCTCGACCACCGGGCGGGGGATCGGGGCGATGTAGGCGGAGTTGAGGTAGGTCCGGTCCCCGACGATGGGGAAGTCGTTTCGGACGCCGAGCGGGTCGTCGGCCGGGCCGGCGAAGCCTGAACGAGTGCCGGGGGGAAGCGCACCGAGCCCCGCGGCGAGCGACGCGGTGGTGGCAACGAAGGTCCGTCGATCGAGCGACATGGGTGTCCTGGTCGATTCAGGACCTCGCCCGCCGGGAGGCGAGGTCAGTGCCGTTCACTTCCAATGAGCCGGTAGACCGCCGCACCGAGAATGCCCCCGACGATGCGGCGCTCTCTCGTCGGTGGCCCCGAGGATCACCAGGAGAAACATCATGGTCATGACGACTTCGGTTATCAGGGCCGCCTGGAGACTGTACCCGCCCGGCGAGTGGGCCCCATACCCGTTCGCGGCGAAGCCGGCGGAGAGCTCGAAGCAGGGTTTGCCGCTCGCGATGAGATAGAGGACCCCGCCGGCGACGACCGCCCCCAGCACCTGGGCCACGATGTAAGGCGGCAATTCCTTGGCGGGAAATCGACCGCCCGCCCAGAGGCCAACCGAAACCGCCGGGTTGAGGTGGCAGCCCGAGATGTGCCCGATGGCGAAGGCCATCGTCAGCAGGGTGAGGCCGAAGGCCAGCGCCACACCCAACAGGCCGATGCCGACGTTGGGAAACGCCGCCGCCAGGACGGCACTGCCGCACCCCCCAAGAACCAGCCAGAACGTGCCGAAGAACTCCGCACCGTACTTCCGCATGGCTTTCTCCTTGGCCTGGCCGATCGTGACGCCCCACCACGGTGAGCCGGGGACAATGTACCGCCGAACGGGTCGGGCCGGAGGAGAGGATCTCTCGCCTGGAGATCCCGTGCGCAACGGTTGGGCTCCGGGTTGGACTACCGGGCTCGGGCGGCCCTCGCCGCGCTTTCGAGTAGCGACGCCAGTCCCGCCGAGTCGATCAGGCGACCGTTGGCGACCACGGCGTGGATCGCGCGCGTGGCCGCGATGTCGGCGAGCGGGTTGCGATCGAGGAGGACGAGATCGGCGAGATGCCCCACGGCGACGGCGCCGAGCGAGTCGGTCCCGCGCAGGTAGCGCGCCGGCTCGAGCGTCGCCGACCGAAGCGCCTCGGCCGGCGACATCCCGAGCAACACGAACACCTCGAGCTCGTCGTGCAACGAGAAGCCCGGATGAATGTCGAGGTCGCCCGTCTCCGTTCCCGCGAGAAAGTGCACACCGGCGCGATGCAGGATCCCCATGATCTCGAGGGTGCGGTCCCAGGTCCGGCGCGCGTCATTCACCTTGGCCCTGTCCTGTTCGTCCCGGCGCTGCGACCGACGGATCGGGTCCCAGAACGCCGTCGCCTCCGGGCCGGCATACTGGGCCCGAACCGAATCGCGGGTCGGGTCGGCGGGGCGGGCGTAGCCGTGATCGCGTTCGATGACCATCCGAGGCACCTCCCACACGGAATCCGACGCCAGGCGTCGTCCCAGGGAGTCGCAGTGCGCCGGACTGAAGGTCTCGAGCAACCGAGTTTTCGCAGCCGCCCGGGCGGCCAACAGCCTTGACGCCTTGGCCGGCGCCCTCGCGTCGCTGTCGGCCGCGGCTGCCAGGCGCGCCCGGATCGCATCGCCAGCGGTCGAGCACCAGATCGGCCATTCCCCGACGAAATCCCGGGCCCGATGCCCGGCTTCGAGCGCGTCGTCGAACGAGGCCGCCATCGGGACGAGCCCGCCGAAGACGATGCCGCGCTCGGCGGCCCGCCGCGCGGCTGCCCGGTAGGCCTCTCGCGAAAGGGACGGGAACGCCTGCACCAGGTCCATCCCATGGGCCACGGCCGAGTCGACCGCGTCGCGCGCGTCGGGAACCGAGCGGACGATCGTCACCCCCGGCTCGGACCCCGGAGGACCGTCGATCGGTGTGGAGGTGAGGAGGAGCCGAGGCCCGACCAGCAGGCCGCGCCGGACGCTGTCGCGAAACGCCACGAACATCGGTCGATAGTCGTCGCCGTCGGACCACATCTCGCGCACACCGGTCACGCCGTTGGCGATGAACAGCGGTCCGGCGACCGTGCTGGCTCGCTCGATGATGTGGGCGTGCATGTCCCACAGGCCGGGGATGAGGAAGCGATCGGTGCCATCCAGCCTGGCGACGCCGTCGCCAATGGGCGATGCTCCGTTGGCCTCGACCGCCACGATGCGAGGACCGTCGATCAGGACCTGCCGGCCCGGCACCACGACGCCGCGCTCCACATCGACGACGGAGACGTTCGTGATCGCGAGCGTCCCGGGCAAGGGAGCGGCGCCGGTCCCGCCGCAGGCACCGAGGACGAGCGTCACGATGCCGAGACGCATCGTCGGCGCTCCCGGCTAGCTTGCCGCTAACGGATACATGGGCAGCCGCCGGGGCCGCTTGCCCGTTGCCCGGGCCACCGCGCTGGCCAGCGCCGGGAAGAGCGGCGGCACCGACGGCTCACCCATTCCGGTGATCGGCACGTCGTCCCGGTCGACCCAATAGCACTCCACCACGGTCGGCTCCTCGCCCATCCGGAGCAGCCGGTACTTGTCGAAGTTCCCTTCGACGACCGCGCCCCGCTCGATGGTGATCGCCTCACCCAGCGCCGCCGACATCGCCTGGACCACGCCACCCTGGAGCTGCGCCCGGGCGCCGTCCGGATTGAGCACCCGGCCTGGGTCCACCGCCACCACCACCCGGTGTACCCGGACCCGGCCCGCCGCGACCGAGGCCTCGACCACCACGGCGGCGTAGGTCAGGTGGTCGGGCACGTTCTGGGCGATCCCTCGTCCCCGGCCCGCCGGGACCGGGTCCTTCCAGCCGGCCTTCTCGGCCGCCAGCGTGAGGGTGGCCCGGAACCGGGCCGGATCGAACGGGAAGTCCGTGCTGTCCTTCGGATTGGTGACCACCCACCGGTCGCTCAGCGCCAGCCGGTACTGGTACGGATCCTTCCCCGCCTTCTCCGCCAGCTCGTCGATGAACGACTCGATCGCGAAGGCGCCGTGGGTCGTGTTCACCGCGCGCCACCAGCCCCGCGGCACGCCCGAGTCGAGGAGGGTGTACTCCGTGGACCGGTTGGCGACCCGATAGACGTGGTTCCCGATGCCGTCCGCCTCGCCGGCGCCGAACTCGCCCGTCTTCCCGCCGGTCGCGTCGATGGCCGGGGTCGAGAGCCGGTGCCGGATCGCCACCGGGTAGCCATCGGCCCCCAGCACGCCGTCCAGCCGGTGCACCGCGCAGGGACGATAGAAGTCATGGCGGATGTCGTCTTCCCGGGTCCAGACCACCTGGACCGGCGCCCCACCCACCTGTTTGGCCACGACCGCGGCCTCGATCGAAAAATCGGGATTGATCCGGCGCCCGAACCCGCCGCCCATGAGCGGGGTGACGTGGACCTTGACCCGCTCCGGCTTGAGCCCCAGCTCGGCGGCGACCGCGGTAGTGGCCCAGTCGGGGAACTGGGTCGGCGACCAGAGTTCCATCGTCCCGTTGGCGAACTGGGCGGTGCAGTTCTGCGGCTCCATCGTGGCGTGCGACAGGAACGGGAACACGTATTCCGCCGTCAGCACGTCGTTCGACTTGGCGATCACACCGTCGGGATCACCGATCTTGTTGACCAGCTCCTTGCCGGTCTCGGCCACCGCCGCCCGCATCGCCCCCAGGTACGCTGTGCTGCTCTCGCCGGCGTGCTCGCCGGGATCCCAGTCGATCACCAACGCCTTCCGGCCCTGCATCGCCGCCCACGTGTTCGTGGCGACCACCGCCACGCCCGCGTGAATTCCGTCCTGACCCGGTGTGCCGGCGGCCTTGGGCTTGATCTCGACGACCTGCTTGACCCCCGGCACCTGCAGGGCCTTCGAGGCGTCGAAGGATTTGACCCGGGCACCGAACGTGGTGGCCCGCTCCACCGACGCGAACAGCATTCCGTCCCGCCGGACGTCGAGCCCGTACTTGGCCTCGCCGTGGGTAATCGCGGGCACGTCGATGCCTTTAATCCCCTCCTTGCCGAGGAGCTTCCACTCGGCCGGCGTGCGGAGGGTGATTTGGGTCGGCACTGGGAGCCCGGCCGCGGCCTCCGCCAGCTCGCCGTAGCGGAGCGACCGGTTGCTTGCGGCGTGGGTCACCTGGGAATCGCCGGTGGTGAGCTCGGTGGCCGCCACGGCCAGCTTGGTCGCGGCCGCGGCCACCAGCATTTGCCGCATCGTGGCCCCGGCGGTCCGGAGGCGCTCATGCGTTTCGAGCACGGAGCTACTCCCACCGGTGCCCTGGGTACCCAGCCGGTGATCGAACACCGCCGCCTCGGCCTGGACCCGGGCCCAGTCGGCGTCCAGCTCCTCCGCCACCAGCGCCGCGAGCATGGTGCGGGTGCCTTGCCCCATGTCGGACTTGGGGATCGTGACCGACACGGTGTCGTCGGGCGCGATCCGGATGAACAGCGACGGGGTGGTCTCGGCCTGGGGACCCGCCGCCGCCGGCGCCGCGGCTTCCTCCGGGCGCCGGCAGGCCACCTGCATCAGGAGCCCGCCCCCGACCGCGACGCTCACCGCCAGGAACCCGCGGCGGTCGAGCCCGGCGCCTTCCAGTCTCTCGGTGCTCATCGGGCCCCCCTCTTCAGCTCGGCGGCCCGGTGAATCGCCTGCCGGATGCGGATGTAGGTGCCGCACCGGCAGAGGTTCCCCTGCATCGCCTGGTCGATGTCCGCGTCGGTCGGGTTGGGGTTGTGGTCGAGCAGCGCGGCGGCGCTCATCAGCTGGCCCGCCTGGCAGTACCCGCACTGCGGCACGTTGAGCTCGAGCCAGGCCCGCTGCACCGCGTGGTCGCTCCCGCCGGCCGCGAGCCCTTCGATCGTGGTGATCGACCGGCCCGCGAGCGAGCCGACCGTGACCGAGCACGACCGGACCGGCCGGCCGTCGACATGGACGGTGCAGGCGCCGCACTGGGCGATCCCGCAGCCGAACTTGGTCCCGGTCAGGCCGGCCAGGTCGCGAAGGGCCCAGAGCAACGGCATCTGGGGCGGCGCGTCGACCGAAACGGTGTTGCCGTTCACCAGCAGATTCATCGGAGCCTCGATTGAGGGGCTGCTTGATAGCTACGGGGCGGCCGACGGGCCGTCAACTGCACGTCCTCGGCTCCGGGCCGGGCCATGCTCAGATGGGCTCGACCGGGCAGCTATAGGCGGTTCGCGCGGGGCAGGGCTCGAAGCGTTTGCCGCTCTGCCAGCAGTCCTCGATGGCAAGTCCAAGTTCGTCGTCTGACAGGCGAACGGCGACCGTATCCAGACGTCCCGGGACCACGGACCGATGCCAGGTGCGGCGGGTCGCGAACGGGGCGAGCACATCCACGGCTATCGTGCCGGGCGCCAGCGGTCCGATCGTGAACTGTCCCTCAGGAGCCCGGAGACTGAGGGTGTCGGCCGGCTCGGCGTCCCGGCGGACCCGGAGGAGCGCGCTGACGGCCTGGCCGCGGCAGTCGAATACCGTGCCGACGATCGCCGCCGTTCGGGGGCGCTCCGGCGATCCCAGCCAGGAGGCCGGGGGAGGCGGAACCGTGACCCGGGAGGGCCTCGGCTCGATCCGACGATAGTGAACCGTGCCCGGTTGGGCGCAGGCGGACGCCATCGCCACAACTCCGCCGGTCACCGCCACTCTCCTAAGGCAAACCATGAGGACTTCTCCATGGCCCGTGGCTGGGAAACCCCCGTTCAGGGTCCCACCGTGGCCAGGCACTCGATCTCGACTGCCGCGCCGAGCGCCAGACCGGACGCGCCGATCGCGCTCCGGGCCGGAAAGTGCTGCTTGAAGAACGTCACGTAGACCGCGTTCATCTTCCCCCACTCGGAGATGTCCGCCATCATCACCGTGCACTTGAACACCCGGTCCATCGACGAGCCGTAGCGCTCCAGCACGGTCTTGATGTTCTCGAGCGCCTGTCGGGTCTGGCCCTCGGTGCCGCCCGGAACCAGCTGGTTGGTGCCGGGCTTGTTCCCGACGTTGCCGGACAGGTAGAGGACGTTTCCGACCCGCACCGCCTCCGAGAAGGGCAGGTTGAGCTTGGTCGTCTCCCCGGACGTGAGGAAGGTGACCTGGGGCGGACCGGCCTGCGCCAGCGCCACGGTGGGAAGAGCCGAGGCCAGCAGTGCGACCACGGAAGCGATAGTAATCCTCATGTCTTCCCCCTGACGCCGACGCGGCGATGACGCTTTCGTGGCGGAGATGTCCATGCTGCGCGAAGCTGAAGGGCGAATATGCCGCCGGGCCAGCGCGGGCGCCATGGGTCGAGGCCAGGATGTCACCCCGGTCAGACCCCCGCGATCATCCGCCCGCTCACGGCCGGCTGATCCTCGGCCAGACCGAGCGGATAGTCGTTGGCGAGCGCGTGCGGGTCGAGATAGGTACCGAACAGCCGGTCCCAGATCGTGAGCATGAACCCAATGTTCTTGGACGGCAGGATGTCCCTCGCATGGTGCACCCGGTGGAAGTCGGGTGTGATGATCAGCCACTCGAGCGGTCCCAGGTTCACCGAGATGTTGGTGTGGACCCAGAGGTTCACCACCACCCCGATCGAGAACCCGATCGCGGCCTCCCACGCCGACACGTCGAGCAGATAGTAGGCGATGAGGACCTGGGGGATCGCGAACAGCAGGAGGTGCACGACGCTCGTCCGGGCGCCCGAGAACCAGTTGAGCTGCTCGGTGCTGTGGTGGAACTGGTGGGCGCGCCAGAGCCAGGCCGGCCCATGCATCCACCGGTGGACCCAGTAGAGACTGAAGTCCGCCAGCACGAGCCCGAGCGCGACCTTCGCCACGCTGGGGAGGCTCCGGAGCGCCCCGAGGCCCGTGAACGCCGCTTGGAGATCGAGCCGCTCGAACAAGGGTACCAGCAGCTTGGGCCAGAGGGCTCCCGCCACCAGCACGACCGCGAAAGCCAGCAGATTGAGGCGGAGGTGGTAACGCGGGTCGAGCCGACGACTCGGGCGGGTGCGCTCCCACCACTCGAAGATCGCCACGGCGATCAAGAAGGTCAGCAGCTTCGAAAGCGACGTTGTGTCGGACATGTTCGGTCCCCTGCGGTGATTGGCGCGGTCATTGCCCCGCGCGCCGGGTGCCCTCGCTGCGCGCGATGATCGCCGGCGCGAACGAAGCGGCCTCGAGCTCCGCCACGACCGGCCCGCCCGGGCGAAGCCGTTGGAGCGGTGGAGCGGGTGATCCTACTGGAAGAGAGGCGGCGCGAGCGGCAGGGGAAGGACGTGCTCTTGCGCCACGAGACAGAGCGGCCCGAGCCGACCCTCAGCACTGGCTGGCGTGCTGGTGGCGCCCGGCCGGCTCCCGATCAGGGGCGTGGTGGTGGCTCGGCCCCGACTGCGCCGGTGCCACCACCTCGCCGCGGGTGCTGGAGAGGCAGCACAAGCTCGCGCCCGCCGCGGCCTGGGCCGCGAAGATGGCGAGCGCGAGCCCCGCTCCGATCCGCCTGATCACCGCGATCATGCGCGAAAAGGTGAGGACGGGGTGGGAGAGCGTCAAGGGCGATCACGCGCGAAATGGGGACCGTAGGGGTCGTGGATTTCGGCGCAGCGGCAACAACAACTGATCAACCGCTGAGTACGCTGAGGGCGCGGAGGCATCGTTGTACTTCTGCGTCCTCAGCGCCCTCTGCGGTTGCCGTCTCTTGAGGTGTGCTCGGTCACGGAACCGTTCCACGGACGGTCGGCCAGCCTTGGCCCCGACTCTCACCTCCCCTATCGGAGCCGGGTGAACCGCAAGTGCCTAACGCGCCCAGCCTCCACCAGATAGCCCGTGATCCGCCCGCGTTTGTCCCGAACGATGTCGATCACACTCCCGCCCCGGGTAAAGCCGTCTTGGTAGCTCGGCTCCAGAGCGCCGAGCTTCCGATAGCCCACGTACATGACCAGCTTCCCGTCCTCGATCTTCCAGGTCTGGGTCGCCTCCACCTCGTCGTTCCGGTAATCGCCGGCGTACTCGGCCAGCTTCGCCGGGTCGAGTTGGGCGGTGTCCGCCCGCGAAAACGTCTCCATGCCCCCCGTCGTGCGCACGATCATGCTCGAGGGCGCCGCCGGATCCCCCTCGAACCGTACCTCGGCGCCGTGGCCGAAGCGGAATCGGCCGCCCGCGAGCGGCTCGTAGGGCGTCGGCCGGTTGCCGTCCGAGACGAGCGTGTCGCCCGCCAGCCGGATGCGGCGCACCTGGCCGAGCTCCACGTTCCGCCACACCCCGACCAGCCCACGCAGGCTCTCGGCGGAGCGCGCGACCAAGGGCTCCGCCGCCAGCGCCTCGGCCCACGCCGCCGCGGTGTCGGCCTGCATCCGGTCGCCGAGGTAGATGGCGGCCACCTTCCGCGCCAGGGAATCCGGTCCCGAGGTCGTCAGGTTACAGAAGGTCGCGACCCCGAACCGCTGATCGGGGAAGCGGAGGAAGTGGCCCCGGAACCCTCCCCAGACGCCGCCGTGCGCCACCACCCGGAGACCGCGTAGCGTCCCCACCGTGAGCCCGATCGCGTACGCCAGGTCCGGCCCCGTCCACGCCGGTGAGCCGTCGTTGAGCTGCGTCGGCGTCGTCATGGTCCGGATGATGTCGGGTCCGCCGACCGTGGCCTGGTCGTAGTTGTCGAGCCAGCGGCCGAAGTCCAGGACCGTGGTGTGGATCCCGCCCGCCCCCATGATGGCGCCGTCGTAGCTGTTACGCCGGACCTCGAACCCGGTCCCCACGGGCGCGTAGCTCTCCGCCAGGTTCGGGATCACCGCCTCGCGGTTGGAGAGGTAGCGGGTGTCCCGCATCCCGAGCGGGGTGAAGATCCGCTCCTTGGCGAACTCCGCGAGGGTCTTGCCGGTCAGCCGGTAGACCAGCTGCGCCGCCAGGATCCAGCCGGTGTTGGTGTAGAGGTAGTGGTCGCCCGGCTCGTAGTTGGCGCGCGCCGACTTGGCGATGATGTGGAGCGCGTCGATCGTGTCGCCCGCGAAAGTCCGCCCGGTCTGCCCCCACATGCTCCACAGGTCCCGCAACCCGCTCGTCTGACTGAGGGCTCGGCGCCAGGTGATCCCGTCCGCGTATGCCGGGAGCTCCGGGAACTGTTTCCGGATCGGATCGTCGAGGGAGAGCTTGCCCTCCTTGACGAGGATCAGGACGGACATGGCGGTGAACTGCTTCGAGATCGAGCCGACGTCGAGCGCCGTCCGCGGGGAGATCGGGACGAAGTGCTCGAGGCTGGCCATCCCGTAGCCCCGGGCGTACCGGACTTTCCCGTCCTGATAGACACCGAGGGCGCAGCCGGGGGCGTCGGTCCGGTCGAACGCCCGGAAGACGCTGTCGACCCGGAGCGCCTGGCTGTCCCGCTCGCCGACGATGTACTGGGCCGAGGCCGCGTTCGGGTAACCGACCGCGAGAATGGCGGCGGCGAGAAGTCCAAGACGCTCGGGCATGGTGCGCTCGAATGAGTGGGCGATGGTGTGAGCGGGAATGTCGTGGGCAAGCGACACTTCGTCAACAACCACCGCCACTCGGTTCCTTTCGACGCCGCCGTGCCTCCTACTTCCCCTTGCCTGCCCTGGCGAGCAGCGTCTCGACGCTGGTGTCGCTGCCGGGGGTAATCCGGACCTCCTCCCAGCCGTCATCTCGGGAGGAGGGAGGTGCTTCCGGGGCACCGCGGCCCGCGCGGTGCCGTGCTGCGGTACGGTGATGGCTCGGAGCCGGCGCTCACTTGAGTCCGACGGTCATCACGTTGTCCCGCGGGTTTCGGTCGATGAGCTTGTCGTAGGGGTCGATCCCGGCCTTCCGCGGGAGCCCGTCGACCACGACGTGGAAGGTGGTGTCCGCCGTCCGGATCCACTGCTTCTCCAGGTAGAGCGGCTTGCCGAGGCTGTATCCCGGCGCCGGCTCCCCGAACACCCCGATGTCGATCAGATCGGCGATCGGCACCCGGTGCTCGTTTCCCAGACTGTCGGCCCGCGCCTTGGCGGCGCGGACCTGGATGGCCACGTCGTACCGGCCGTCCGGGCGGCGGGTGGCGGTCGCCTCCTCGACGGCGTCGTCCCAGAGCGTGATCGTCCGGAAGAGATCATCGAGCACGTACCGCACCGAGTCCGGCGTCTCGGCCTCCAGATAGCCGAGCAGCTCCCGGCTGGTGGTGAACGGGGGCTTCTGGAACGCCTTGTCTTTCACGAACCGCGACAGCGCCCGGTTCATCGCCTCGTCGCCGATCAGGTCGCGGAGGGCGTAGAGCGCGAGCGAGCCCTTGTTGTAGTGGATGTACGACTGGTTCTCCACCAGCATCAGCGGCCGCTCGGCCTTGGCTTCCCGTCCCCGGCCCACCAGATAGGAATCGAGCTGCTGGAGCAGGAATTTCCGCACGTTGTTCAGGCCGAAGGTCTTCTCCATCAGAACCAGCGCCGAGTAGTTGGCCAGGGACTCGGACAGCATGGTGGCGCCCTGGACGTTGCCGCCGATGACCTGATGGAACCACCACTGGTGCGCGGTTTCGTGGGCGGTCACGTAGTACGGCGTGTCGATGTCGTCGTTGCGGTGTCCGGCCCGAAGGATGAACCCGATGTTCTCCGAGAACGGCACGGTGTTGGGGAAGGACTGGGCGAACTGGGAGTAGCGCGGAAATTCGATGATCCGGAGCTGCTTGAACTGATAGGGCCCGAATCGGGCCGAATAGTCGGCCAGCGCGTCCTTCATCGCCGCCATCATCCGGTCCACGTTGAACTCGTGGCCCTTGTGGTAGTAGACCGCGAGGGCGATCCCGCCGGCCGTGTCGCGCTTCACCTGGTATCGCGCCGAAAGGAAGGAATAGAAGGCCAGCATCGGCTCGTCCGAGCGGTACTCGAATACCCGGCGCCCGTTCTCCTGGTACTCGCGGACCAGGTATCCCGGGGCGATCGCGATCTGGTCGGGCGCCGTGCTCACGGTGCCGTGAAAGCTGATCCAGTCGGCGTTGATCCCCAGGTAGGTCACCGCCCGGGCCGAGTCGTCGTCGATCGGCGCGGCCCGCACCTTGGGCGCCAGGCCCTCCTTCCGCCGCTCCGCGTCCGACTCCAGCTCGCGCCAGGTCAGGTATCCGACGAACGGGAAGTACTGGAAGCTGAGGAACGAGCCGTTGCCCGAGATCGCGTTTCGGATGCCGATCTGCGCGGCCGCCGTGTCCGGTCCACCGATCGGAAAGCCGCGGGCTCGATAGTGCGCGCGATAGCGGAGCCGAACGGTATCGCCCGGGGCGAGCGGCGGGTCGAGCCGGTAGAGTCGGGCACCGTGGGTGGAGTCGTCCGTCACCAAAGTCGCCGGCCGGCCCCAGCCCATGCTGTCCACCCGGAGCTCGCGGGACGCGAACATCGAGACCAGGATGGTGTCGATCGGGCTCGGCTGTTCGTTCACGTAGGTGAACGTGCCGCTGACCCCGAACGCGAGGTGCTCCGGCTCGAGGTCGGCCCGGGCATCGACGTCCACCAGCTTCGGGGTCGGAATCCGGGTCATCGGCCGGTAGACCCGCTCGTACTCGGCGGCCAGCCGCCGGGCATAGGACGCCGGATGGTAGTGGTTGAGCACATTGGCGTTGTAGAACACCACGCCGCCGGCGCCGAGCGTCACCAGCAGGCACGCTCCGGCGAGCGGACGCACCGGCCCCCGCCAGCGGCGGCCCGCCTCCCGGAGCCGCATCCGCCAGGGCGTGTCGGTGCCCCGCACCCAGAGGAGATACGCCCCCACGCCCAGCAGCCCGGCCACGCCGCTCCAGTAGAGCGCGTTCCAGAAGAGCCCCGGCACGTACGGGCCGAAGCCGTTCATGTCGGAGTAGCGGAACGGGGCCGCCTTGGCGAATTGAAAGAGCGGGTGCTCGAATCCGAGCCTCGGCGCCGCGATCCGGAGCACGAAGGCCAGGATCACCAGCGCGTGGCCCAGGTACTTGTGGTCGACCAGAACGTGAACCGCCACCGCGAACACGGTCAGCTGAATCAGGGAAGGGAGGAGCGTCCCGAACAGGAACTCGAAGTAGAGCGGGAGCTCGAAGTGGAAGTATCCGGTGGCCGCCTGGAACACGATGCCGGCCGCCGCGAGGATCACCAGCACGGCGATCTGTACCAGGATCAGACCGGTCAGACTGCCGAGCACCCGCGCTCCGGTCGGGGCGGGAAGGGTGTCCACGATCTGGTCGCACCGAAGCTCCCGCTCCCGCCACACGGTATCGCCGGCGTAGAGGGCGATCAGGACCACGAAGAAGAGGAAGAACTGTCCGTCGAGCACTTCGACCACGGTGTAGGTGACCGGCCAGACCTTCTGCCCGAAGATGGTCTCCGCATAGGCCGCCGCGATCCCGAGGTTGACGAGGCCGATCGTGACGATGACCGCGAAGGAGACCTGACGGACGATGCCCCAGAAGGTGAGCCCCGCGGTCGAGCGGGCTTGCCGCCACCAGGCCCGCCGATCGAACCGTTGGTCGGGCGCCCCGAGGCTGAAGGCCGGGGCCTCCCGTGTCTCCGCAACGACCTTGCGGCGCCGGCCGATCGTGGGGGGTGCCGCCCGGAACCGGAAGAAGGCGAAGGTGAGGGCCACGATCGCGAGCGCCACGCCGGTCCAGAGCAGGCGGTTGGCGAGCAGGAGCCCGCCCCACGGCGCGATCTGGGTGTTCTTCTCGACCACCGTCCAGTAGCGGGTGGCGATCAGGTAGGGCGCCGAGCCGATCGGATCCAGCAACCCGGCCAGCCTCATGTCGTTCAGACTGCCGATCAGGGTCTGGGCGATCAGCCAGGCGACGAACAGCACGATCCCCTGAGTGTGGACCGCGAAGGCGCTCCGGGTGAAGGCGCCGACCGCGAAGTAGATCGCCGAGAGCACCAGAATCATCGGCACCACCAACCCCACGAACGGCACCAGGTACGCCGCCGGGTTCAGCGGCAGGAGCTTGGCCGGATCGATCCCCGGCATCAGCGTGCCGAGCGCGAGACCGAGGGGAATGCCGAGGTGGACGAACACCATCACCACGAATCCGCCGCTGAAGCGCGCGCCCAGGTAGGCAAACCGGCTGATCCGGGTGGTGAAGACGAGCTCGTGCGTCTGGTATTCGTAGTCGCGGAGGATCGAGCTCCCGATCAGGCCGGCGACGACGATCTGACCCACCGTCGCCACGAGCTGCATCGCCCGGACGATCACCCAGGGGGCGTTGCGCATCACCTGGCCGGTGCCGCCTACGAGCTGGATCACGTCGGACCCGGCAAGCGCGAACGATCCGGCGGTGAAGAGCGCGAAGTAAAGCCAGGTGATCGGACGACTGAGATGGTACCGGAGCTCGTACCGGAAGAGGGCGCCGAACATCACGCCGCCAGCTCCCGGTCGGCCGGGGCGAGATGGAAGAAGTAGACGTCCTCGAGGTCCGGCTCCGCCGGCTCGAAGCCGGCCGGCGGGGTCTCGCTGTAGACCCGCGCCACGGGTGCCCCGGCCAGGAGCTGGACCGAGATGACCCGGTGCCCGGCCCGGACGGCCGCCAGGTCGCGCTTCTCCACCGCCCGCCGCCAGACCTTGCCGCGCATGGTGCCCACGATCTCACGCGGATCTCCCTGCAGCACGACCCGACCCCGATCGACGATGGCGACCGCCTGGCAGAGCTCGCGAACGTCCTCGACGATGTGGGTCGAGAGCAGCACCACGATCTCTTCGCCGATCTCCGCCAGCAGGTTGAGGAACCGGTGCCGCTCGGTCGGGTCGAGCCCCGCCGTCGGCTCGTCGACGATGAGAAGCTTGGGCGACCCGGCCAGCGCCACCGCGATGCCCAGCCGCTGCTTCATCCCGCCGGAGAAGGAGCCGACCGCTTTCTTCCGCACGTCGTAGAGATTCGTTTGCTGGAGCAGGCCGGCCACCAGGGATCGGCGCTCGGCCCGGTCGATCACGCCCTTCATCACCGCGAAGTGATCGAGGGTGTGCTCGGCCGACAGGCTGGGATAGAACCCGAATTCCTGGGGCAGGTACCCGAGCATTCGCCGGAGCCCGTCCGGCTCGGCCAGGACGTCGAGGTCCCCGAACCGGATCGAGCCGGTGTCCGGGAGCTGGAGCGTTGCGAGCGTGCGCATCAGGCTCGACTTGCCCGCCCCATTGGGGCCGAGGAGGCCGAACATCCCGGGACCGACCGTGAGGTCGATCCCGTCGAGGGCGCGGACGCCGTTCGGATAGGTCTTGCTGAGGTTTCGGACGACGAGATCCATGGATTCTCTCGATTCGCGAATGGAGGCGTTCAGCCCACGGCCGTCTCGAACGCTCGCCCGAGCAGATCGAGGCCCAGGTCGATCTCGGCATCGCTGATGGTGAGCGGCGGCGCGATCCGGAAGACGCCGCCCATCCCGGGGAATTGAACGATGTTCATGCTGATCCCGAGGTCCAGGCAGGCGCGAGTGATCGCGGCGCCCAATGCGGGGGCCGGCGTCCGGGCGACGCGATCGGAGACGATCTCGACGCCGAGCAGGAGGCCCCTTCCGCGCACGTCGCCGATGCACTCGAATCGCTGCTGGAGGGCGCGCAAGCCCCGCTCGAGCCTTGCCCCGACCTCCCGAGCCCGGTCGACCAGACGATCGCGCTGCACCACTTCGAGCACCTTGAGTCCGACCGCCGCCGGGAGGGGGTCCGATACGTGGGTCGTGTAGAAGAGGAACCCGCGCTCGTGGCAGCGCTCCTCGACCTCGGCCGAGCAGATCACGGCGGACAGCGGGAGGCCGGCGCCGAGGGTCTTGGAGAGCGTCAGGATGTCCGGGGCGACGCCGTCCCGCTCGAACGCGAACAGGTGCCCGGTCCGGCCCAGCCCCGTCTGCGCCTCGTCCAGAATCAGGAGCATCCCGCGCTCCTCGCACTTGCGCTTGAGCGCCGCCAGATATCCCAGGGGCAGCTCGACCACTCCGGCGGCGCTCAGGATCGGCTCGGCGATGAAGGCGGCCAGACCCCCGGTCGACTGGCTGTCGACCAGGTCGAAGCCGTAGTCGAGCTCGGCCCGCCAGTCCGCCTGGCCGGCTCGCTCGAACCGAGGACGGTAAGCGTTAGGCGCCGGGATCGCGAGCGAGCCGACGGCCGCCGGTCCGTACCCCTTCCGACCGGCCGAGTAGGTGGCGGAGGCGGCGCCGCCGGTCATCCCGTGCCACGATTGCGAGAAGCCGACGATCTCGTGGCCGCCGGTGAAGAGCTTGGCCAGCTTGATCGCCGCCTCGTTCGACTCGCCGCCGGTGCTGAGCAGGAGCACCCGATCGAGTCCCTCCGGAGTCGCCCGGGCGAGCTCGCGCGCGAGATCGACCACGGGTCGGGAGAGCATCCCGCTGAATAGGTGATCGAGCCGCCGGGCGTGATCGGCCACGACAGTCGCGATCTCGGGGTGACCGTGACCGAGGAGCGAGCTCATCTGACCCGACGTGAAGTCGAGGATGGCTCGTCCGTCCGCGTCGTAGACGAAGCTCCCCTCGGCCCGCTCGATGATGATGGGCTCGAAGCGGCCGCCGTAACGAATCAGGTGCGCCTCAGCATCCCGCCAGAATTGTGAATCCGCGTCTCCAGCCACGCTGCCTCCACCGCCCTCGCGGTCAGGACCGGGTCGAGCAGAATTACTCGCCACGGGTCGGGCAGCGCAAGCCGGGCTAATAGCATTAATCTGACCCATTTGTCTATCTTATGGCCATGATCGAAGAGCTGGACCTCCGGTTGCTCCGGACGTTCGCCGTCATCGCCGAGACCGGAACGCTCAGCCGGGCGGGCGCTCGGGTCGGGAAGACCCAGGCCGCCATCAGCCTCCAGGTGAAGCGGCTCGAGGAGATCGTCGGTCACAGCCTGCTGGATCGAAGCGGGCGAGGCGTGAGCCTCACCGCGCACGGGACGCGGCTGCTCGCCCACGCCCACCGGATCCTCCGGTACCACGACGAGGCGCTCGCCGAGCTCTCGGGAAAGGGACTCGTCGGGACGATCCGCTTCGGCTGTCCGGACGACTACGCGGTGGTCTTCCTGCCCTACTTGCTCCGCGGCTTCGCCCGCGAGCATCCGGGGGTGCTCGTGGAGGTGCATTGCGCTCACACGCCCCGGCTCCTCGAGCGGCTTGAGCGCCATGGCTTGGACCTCGCCCTCGTCTCCTTGGCCGAGCGCGAGAAGGGCAAGACGGTCATTCGGCGGGAGCCGCTCGTGTGGGTGGGCTCGGTCGGGTCGAACGTGCCGCGCGTCGATCCGCTTCAGCTCGCGCTGACCGACCCTGACACGCTCGATCACCAGGCGGCGCGCCGCAGTCTCGAGGCGATCGGTCGGGCCTATCGGATCGCCTACGCCAGCGCGAGTCTGGCGGGCCTGACGGCGGTGGTCCGATCCGGGCAGGCGATCGCGGTGCTCACCCGGACCGCCGTGCCCGAGGACCTGCGGGTGCTCCCCGCGGAGAATGGCTTGCCGCCGTTACCGAGCGTGGGGATCGCGCTCACGGTGGACAGCGATCAACCGAGCGCGTTGGTGAGCGCCTTCGCGGAGCACGTGCGGCTCGTCCTGCCGACGATCTAGGCGACGCGGTCAGAGGGCAGCGACCGGCCCTATCACGTTCGCCCTCGGGGCGGGTATTCTACGACATGACCGACGTGACCATCGACGTCAGGCACCTGGGCCGCGAAGCCTACGTGGCCTCGCACCTGCTCGACACGCCTGCCGGCCCCGTGCTGCTCGACACCGGACCGGGCTCGACGCTGAACCAGCTCCGGGCGGGACTCGAGTCTCATGGGCTCCGGGTCACCGACCTCCACGCCATCCTTCTCTCCCACATTCACTTCGATCACGCCGGCGCAATCGGGCTGCTGGTTGCCGAGCATCCGGGGCTGCTGGTCTACGTCCACGAGCGGGGCGCTCCCCATCTCATCGATCCGACCCGACTTCTCGCGAGTGCGACCCAGGTCTTCGGCGACCGGATGGACAAGCTGTGGGGTCCGTTCGTCCCCGTTCCCGCCGAGCGGATCAGGGTCGTTAAGGGCGGCGAGCGGGTGTCCTTTGGCCGCCGGTCATTCGACCTGCTCTATACGCCCGGCCACGCCTCCCACCACGTTGCCTACCTCGAACGGGCCACCGACACGGCCTACGTCGGGGACGTGGGCGGCATCCGGCTTCCGTCTCTCCCCTATCCCCTGCCCGTGACGCCTGCCCCCGACTTCGACCTGGAGCGCTGGCTTGCGAGCCTCGACGCGATCGAGGCCTGGAAGCCTCGCCGCCTCTTCTCCACCCACTTCGGGTTCTGGGACGACGTGGCCACTCACCTGGCGCAGCTGCGCCGTGGCCTACACGACTGGACGGAGGCGGCGGGGCGACTGCTCGAGAGCCCGGGCACCGACCTGGAACGGGCCGCGAGCTTCGAGCAGCACGTCATCGCGTCGCTCGCCGACAAGGCTGGCGCCGAGGCGATCGCCACCGCTGCCCGGTTCTCGGATTACCGGGCCAGCTGGTACGGCATTGCCCGGTACCATCGCAAGAAGGCCGGATAACCGCGCTCAGGACGTGGCCCGGGGCAAGCCTCAGTTGACCGTGGGCAGGAGGATCGCCGAGGGCTGCGCCTTGGAGCGGAGGATCGTGATCTCGGCCTTGCGATAGTCGTCCGGCTTCGCGTCGAAGATGTTCGGGACGAAGCGCTGCGGGTTCCGGTCGTACAGCGGGAAGAGGGTCGACTGGATCTGAACCATGATCCGATGTCCGGGCTGGAACACGTGATTGACGTTAGGCAGCTCGAAGCGGTATTGCTCCGGCGTGTTGGCCGGCGTGGCGATCGGGTGCGCGAAGCTCTCCCGGTAGCGGCCTCGGAAGATGTCCAGCGCGATGGGCAGTTGATAGCCGCTCACCTGGGGATTGATCGGATCGGTGCTGGGGAAGACGTCGATCAGCTTCACGACGACGTCCAGGTCGGTGCCGGTGGTCTCAGCCCGGATGTCCGCGATCGGGACGCCCTGGACTTCAACTGGTGAGGTGAGGACCGGTGTCACGTAGGAGAGGACATCGGGTCGACCGTCCACGAAGCGCTGATCCCACACCAGCCATTTGCTCCAGGGCTCGTACGGATTCCCCAGCGATCCCATCCCGAGCTCCGCGAACGGATCGACCACGGGGCGGGGCAGGAACGGTACCGGCTTGGCGGGATCGCTGAGGTAGGTATCACCGCCGTCGGTCGCCGGCTGGTCGAACGCCAAGCCGAACCCGGCGGTGAGATAGAGCGGCGTGAGCCCGGTGGCGCAGCCCCGGTCGCACGCCGTGGGCCAGGTGGAGAACCGTTCCCAGCGCTTCTCACCGGTATTGTACACGGCTACCCGCGCCAGATTGGCGGGCGGGCCGCCTCGGAGGTGCTCGTCGAAGAACGGCAGCAGCATGTCGCGGCGATAGATCCGGGCGGTTTCCTCACCCCACGCCAGGGGACCCAACGAGGTGCCGAGGCCGTGCACTTGGATGTGATTCCACGGTCCCAGCACCAGCCAGTTGGTGGCCTCGTGACCGGCGGCCTTCAAGCCGCGCCACACGTGGTTGGCGCCGTACATGTCCTCCTGATCCCAGAGCCCCTGCGTCCAGAGCGTCGGCACGGTCGACGGCCGGGCCACCAGCAACCGGTCGACCGCCTGCCCCTGCCAATAGCCGTCGTACGCGGGATGCGCCATGGCCCGGGCAATCCAGGGCAACCGGTCGAGGCCATTCGCTCGGATGTAGTCTCCGGTCGAGCCGGCTCGGAGGAACTCCTCGTACTTGTCGTAGGTATCGCTGGGTGGGATCACTCCCGCCCCCCGCTGCGCGGTCTGCGAGTGGACGTAGCCCAACATCATGTTGCGGAAGGCCCCGTAGTGGAACCAGTCGTCGCCCATCCATCCATCGAGCAGGGGGCCTTGCGCCACGGCGGCCTTGAGGGCCGGGTGCGGGTCGAGCAGCCCCATGGCGACCGTGAAGCCGTCGTACGACGCACCGATCATCCCCACCTTCCGGTTGGACTCGGGCAGGTGCTTCACCAGCCAGTCGATGGTATCCCAAGCGTCGGTCGAGTGATCCACCTCGGTCGGATTGAGCGGTCCGCGAGCCGGTCGGCTCATCACGTAGTCGCCTTCCGAGCCGTACTTCCCGCGCACGTCCTGGAAGACGCGGATGTAGCCGGCCTGGAACAGCGGATCGGCGTCGGGGTTCGGGAAGAACCTCCCGGCATCGTAGGGTGTCCGCTCCAGAATGATGGCCGCGTCCTTCGCGCCCTTCGGCAGCACGATGTAGGTCTTGAGCTTGACCCCGTCGCGCATCGGAATCATTTCGACCCGGGTGACGAAGTCCTTCGGGAGAGTCCGAACCTCGAAGTCCTTCGGAACGTCGTTGAAGGGCGCCGGCTTCGGGGTCTGGGCGGAGCCCAGGCCGGTCGCACCGACCAGCAGGAACAGGCTTGCGAAGAACGGTCGCATCGTTACGGTCACTCGGTTCGGGTGGCGGAGGTTCTCTCGGTGCCGGCCAAGAGCAGCTCGACCGCGTCATAGGGATCGAGCTGCTTCCGCATCACCCGCGACGCGGCGTCGGTAACCGCCGTGGCATCGATCCGGCGGGCCAGCTCTCGAAGCACCCGCTCGCGCATCAGCGCTTCGAGCTCGCTGCGCATCGCCGCCTGGCGGCGGCGCTCGGTCTCTCCGGACGCCGCGGCCCAGGCCCGGTGCCGCGCCAAGGCGGCGACGAGGTCATCAATCCCGGCGCCGGTCGCCGCCGAGGTGCGGACGACCGGCGGTTTCCAGTCGTTGCGGGGGGCGCCGAGGCTCAGCATCTGGGTCAGGTCCCTGACGGCCTGGTCCGCGCCCGGCTGGTCGGCCTTGTTGACCACCAGGACGTCCGCGATCTCGAGGATGCCGGCCTTGATCGCCTGAATGTCGTCACCGGCGCCGGGAATCGTGAGGACCGAGACCGTGTCGACCAGCCGGACCACGTCGATCTCCTGCTGCCCCGCGCCGACCGTCTCCACCAGGATCACCTCGAACCCCAGCGCATCGAGGAGGTCCGCGACGCGTCCCGTCGCCCGGGCCAGCCCTCCGGAGGCGCCTCGATTCGACATGCTCCGGATGAAGACACCCGGGTCGAGGGAGGTGTCCCGCATCCGGATTCGGTCCCCGAGGATCGCCCCTCCGGTGTACGGACTGGAGGGGTCGACGGCGATGACCGCCACCCGAGACGCGACTCGCCGATAGGCCGCGAGGAGCGAGGCCACCAATGTGCTCTTGCCGGTTCCCGGCGACCCCGTAATTCCGATCCGGATCGCCCGCCCGACGTCGGCGAAGGTGCCGCGAATCACCTGCTCCGCTCCTGGCTCGTCGTTCTCGACGATCGAGAGCAGGCGCGCCGTCGGGGCAATCTGCCCGGCCCGGGCCCGCGCCAGGAGCGCCTCCGGGGCGGTCATGATCCCCGCGCTCGTTGCTTCGGCAAGGGGACCACGGCCACTCCGGTGGCCTTCAGAACGAGCAACGGCTCGTTCAACACGTCGGCCGCCGAGTCGTCCGGACTCACCAGTCGAATGAGCTTGTGCACCGTGCACTCGAATCGCCGCGAGGAGTTCCCGATCGACAGCAGCTTCGCCCTCGCCTCGAGGTAGTCCCCGCTGTACACCGGCGCGAGCAGCTCGACCGTCATGGTCCGCTCCAGCCCCTCGTCGCCGTCGCGGCGGATCAGCGCTTCCGTGAGCGCATCACCGACCAGCTTCAACACCGTCGCACCGGCGACCAGGCCACCGCCGTAATGACCGTCCGCGGCGGACATCCGCACTCGAATGACGCCTTCCATGGGCTCACCGTCGCCTTTCGGGGGTCTCGACGGCCAACACGTGGTCGCGCACGGTCCGACGAGCGATCTTGCCGATCCCGGTTCTCGGTAGCTCCGGCACCACGTGAATGACCTTCGGTCGTTTGTAGCCTGCCAGCCGGTCGCGGCAATACCCCTTGAGCTCCGTTTCCCCGACCGTGGCTCCAGGCACCAGCACCACCATCGCATGCACGGCCTCGCCCCACTCCGGGTCGGGGACGCCAATCACCGCGACGTCCCGAACGGCGGGGTGTCCTGCCAGCGTGGCCTCGACCTCGGCCGGGACCACCGTGAGCCCGCCCGTCTTGATCATCTCCTTGAGACGGCCCTCGAGCACGAGGAATCCGTCCTCGTCGAAGCGGCCCAGGTCGCCGGTCCGCATCCATCCGTCGAGCATCACCTGCGCCGTCGTGGCCGGGTCCTGCCAGTACCCGGCGAACATCGTCGGACCCCGCGCGACGATCTCTCCGGGACCGTCGATGCCGGGAAGGCTCCGGACCGCGAGCTCGGCGCCCAGCATCGGGCGGCCCACCGTTCCGATCTTCCGGAGCTGGTCGGGCGCCTCCAGCACGGTGAGACAGAGCTGCTCGATCATGCCGTAGAACTGGACGAACGTGACGCTCGGCAGTCGCTCGAGCAGCGCCGTGATCAGCGGCTCGGGCATTGGCTCCGAGGCGTACGAAATCAGCCGCAGCGACGACGGGATCTCGCTCGGCGCCACCTCCAGGAGCCGGCGGAGGGTCGTGGGCACGGCGTCGAAATGGGTGACACGGGCTTCGCGGACGCTGTCCCACACCAACTGCGCGTCGAAGGCCGGCAGGATGAGGTGGGTCGCCCGCGCCAGCGTGAGGGGGAGCAGGTGCTCGAGACAGGAGGAGAACAGGGGGAGGAAATGGAGCGTCCGTTCGCCGTCGACGAAGGGCAGCTCGGCCGTCATCGTGGTCGCCGCCGCCAGGAGACCGGCGTGGGTATGGACGGCACCCTTCGATCGGCCGGTCGAGCCGGAGGTGAAGAGGATCGCGGCCGGCGCACTGGGGTCGACCGGCAACGGCGCCTCGAGCGGCCGCGCGTCGGCGAGAGTCCGCTGATAGGAGCCCAGGATCACGCCGCCCGGCGGCTGGTCGAGACACAGCACCCGTTCGACCCCGAGCTCGCGAATCGCCTCGAGCTCCTGCGCCACCATCGCCACCTGTGGCGACCCCACGATGAGCACCTTCGGCCGCAGCTGGCCGAGCGCCTCGGCGGCTTCGCGCCAGTGCCACCAGCAGTCCAGCGGAGCGAGGATCGCGCCCAATTGGGGCACGCCGAAGAACACCTCGACGAACTCCGGTCGGTTGGGTGTCCAGAGCGCGACTCGGTCGCCCGGGGCCACGCCGATCGCGGCCAAGCCGCCCGCGAGGCGGCGGGCCCGGTCGTGGACCTCCCGATAGGTCCAGCTCCGTCCCTCGAAGCGGACCGCCTCCCGGTTGGGGACGCTGATCGCCGCCCGGGCCAGGAGCGCGTCCACTCGCGCTGGACTACCGTGCTCCAGCCGGGTCATTGGGCATCGTGCCACTGCCGGACGAAGTCCACGATCGTGCCCGTGGCCGTCCCCGGCCCGAACACCTCGGCCACCCCGAAGCCCTTGACGGCGCCGATGTCGGTCGGCGGGATCGTGCCGCCCATCACCACCAGCACCTCCTTCACGGCCTGCTCGGTCAGCGCTCGGCAGATCTCCTCGGCGAAATGCAGGTGCGTTCCCGAGAGGATGCTCAGTCCCAGCACGTCGGCATCCTCCTCGAGGACCGTGCGGACGATCATCTCCGTCGTCTGAAAGATCCCGGTGTAGATGACCTCCATCCCCGCGTCGCGGAAGGCTCGCGCGATGATTTTCGCTCCACGATCGTGACCATCCAGCCCCGGCTTTGCCACGACCACACGCAACGGTCGACTCATGGTTCTCGGTTCCCGTGACGGACTAGTAGACGATCGGCGCCCGGTACCCGCCGAAGACTTCCCGGAGCACATCGCAGATCTCGCCCACGGTTGCCTGCGCCTTGATCGCGCGAACCGTACTGGGCATCGTGTTCTCGCCACCTCGAGCCGCCTGCTCGATGGCCCTGAGGGCGCTGGCCACCTCCGCCTGGGCCCGAGCCCGCCGAATCCCCTGGGTTCGCTTGATCTGTCGCTCGGCCAGACCCGGATCGAGCACGAACGGCTCGAATGGCAGCTCGCCCTCCGGCTCGGCATGCACGTTGACACCGACGATGAATTCGGATTTCGCCTCCACGGCCTGCTGGTAGGCGGCCGACGCATCGGCGATCTGGCGCTGAATGAACCCGTCCTGGATGCACTGGACCATGCCGCCCCGATCCAGCACCTGGCGGATCAGCGCCTCGGCCTCCTCCTCGAGCCGGGTCGTGAGCGACTCGACGTAGTAGGAGCCGCCCAACGGGTCGACCACATCCGCGACCCGGTTCTCCAAGGCCAGGATCTGTTGGGTCCGGACCGCGATCTTGATCGCGCCTTCCGAGGGAATCTGATATGCCTCGTCCTTCGAGTTCGTATGGAGCGACTGGGTGCCACCCAGCACCGCGGCCAGGGCCTGAATCGCCGTTCGGGCAATGTTGTTGTCGGGCTGCTGCGCGGTCAGGCTCACGCCCGAGGTCTGCGAATGGGCCCGCATCGTCCAGGAACGGGGATCCTTGGCGCCGACCCAGTCGCGCATCATCCGTCCCCAGAGCCGCCGCGCCGCCCGCAGCTTGCAGATCTCCTCGAAGAAGTCGTTCTGGATGTTCCAGAAGAAGGACACTCGCGGGGCCACGAAATCGGCCGACAAGCCGCGCTCGACGGCCTCGGTCACGTAGCAGTGACCCGCCGCCAGGGTAAACGCCAGCTCCTGCACCGCGGTCGACCCGGCATCCCGAATGTGATAGCCGGAGACGCTGACGGGGTTGTACCGCGGCATCGTCGTGGCCGCGTACTCCATCGTGTCGACGACCAGCCGGACGGCATCGGCCGGCGGATAGATGTACTCGTTCTGCGCGGTGTATTCCTTCAGAATGTCGTTCTGGATGGTTCCGGTGATCTGGTCGGCGCGCACCCCCTGGGATTTCGCCACCACCTCGTACATCCCCATCAGTACGAAGGCCGACGCGTTGACGGTGTAGGAGGTCGAGACCTGATCGAGCGGAATGTCCTTCATCAGGAGATGGACGTCGTCGATGGTATCCACCGCGACGCCGATTTTGCCGATCTCGGGCACCGCCATCGGGTGATCCGAGTCGTAGCCGAGGAGGGTGGGAAGGTCGAAGTCCGTCGACAACCCGGTCTCCCCGTGCGCCAGCAGGTACCGGTAGCGTCCGTTGGTATCCTCGGCCGTGCCGAAACCGGCGACCTGGCGAATCGTCCAGGGCCGGGCGCGGTACATGGTCGCGTGGACGCCCCGGGTATAGGGATACTCCCCCGGAAACCCGATGTCCCGGGCCGGATCGACGTCCTTCAGGTCGTCGGCCGTGTAGAGCTCCTTGACCGGCAGTCCCGACAGCGTCGTGAACGCCTCGCGTCGCGGTCGGAGCCGCTCGAGGCTGGCAGCAAGGGTGGTGCGCTGCCAGGTCTCCACGTCGGGCGATCCCGGGGTCGCCGCCACCTCGTTGGTCTTGTTCACTGGTTGCCCCTCCCGAAAGACAGCCGGCGGCTCGATCCGACCGTCGGCGTACCCCTTGTCGGCTCCGACCTTCGTTGCCGCCCCGACAGTCAACGCCGACCGCCATTCAGGGGGACCCGGCAGAGAGCGGGATGGCGTCGTTCCGCTGCCGACCTATTCTGCGGAGCCCCGACGTGGTTCGCAAGCGGCGCTAATGTCACCTATGGAAAGCATTAGTCGCGCTTATATGTCTCCGTGCCGCTCGACAGTCCTCCACCACCGGGCTCTTCCCGTGCTTCGCGGTCGATGGTTTTCGCCCTCCAGCCTCTACAGGAGGCGTAACCTTCTCGAAGGCAACACTTGGCATCTATCTGCCGGTCGCGTCGAGACAACTTCGTCCTCGAGCAGCGCCGGCCCGCGGCCCCGCAACTTGGCCACCATGATGTTGACGAACCGTTGCTTCGGAGGTGTCAAGGACCGCGATCTCGGGATGGCCGTGGCCCAAGAGCGAGCTCATCCGACCGGACGTGAAGTCGAGGATGGCGCGGCCGTCCGTGTCGCAGACGAAGCGCGCCTCGGCCCGGTCGATGACCATCGGGGCGAACCGGCCGCCGTAACGGATCAGGTGGGGCCGAGTGCTACCAGCACCGTGGATCGGAGTTGCGAGACACGAAGTGTTGCCGGGGCGGCCCGGTCACGGAGCCGCTCCGATGCGCCAGATCCGCCCGAGACTTTCCGGCGCCGGCGCGGCCCCGTCACTCCTGGCGGAGCACCACCACCGGGTTGACGGCCGCCGCCCGGCGGGCCGGAATCCAGATGGCCAGCGCCGCCACCCCACCGAGGACCAGAGGCACCACCGCGAAGGTGGCCGGATCGAGGCCGGTGCCGTAGAGAACGCCGCTCATCAGCCGGGCCGCGCCCAGCGCGCCTCCCAGCCCGACCGCGATCCCGATCCCCACCAGGGCCATCCCGTCGCCCATCACGGTCCGGACCACGGCCGGCGCGCCCGCGCCGATGGCGAGCCGGATCCCGATCTCCCGGGTCCGCTGGACCACCGCGTGCGACATCACGCCGTAGACGCCGAGGGAGGCGAGCACCAGGCCCAGGATCCCGAACACACCGAGGACCGTCGCGGCCAGCCGGGCCGGGAGGAAGGTGATGCCCAGCCGGTCATTCATCGAGTTGACCGACGCGAGGGGGAGATTGGGATCGAGGGCCGCCACCTCCCGGCGGAGCAACGGCACCACCGCCTGCGGATCGCCGACGGTTCGGATCACCACATTCATGCCGGTTTCCCAGTGCTGCGCCTGCGCCAGCCACATGTAGGCGGTTGGAGTCTCGCCCAAGCTGCGGTACCGACCGGTCGGCGTCATCCCGACCACGGTGTGCTCGCCGCCGCCGACTCGGACGGTTCGGCCGATCGGGTCCTGGCCGGGCCAGAACCGGTCGGCGAATCGTTGGTTGATCACGATGACCCGGGCGGCCGCGCTGTCGTCTTGAGGTGTGAAGCCGCGACCCTTGAGCATGGGAATGCCCATCGTCTCGAAGTAACCCGGCGTGACGGTCGCCACGTAGATCGACATGTTCTCGTCCGGCGCGGGCGTGTACCCGGGAATCGTGACTCCCCAGTCGCTGCCGGCGAGGCTGAGCTGCTGGGTGTTGGTGTAGCTCACGGATTTGACGCTCGGCGACGCCTCGAGCCGCTCGGTGAGCTGCCGGTAGAAGTCCTCGGTCCGGGCCCGGGAATACCCCTGAAGGCCCGGATCCACGTCGGCGAGGAGGAGATTGTCGCTGATGAAACCCTTGTCGATCCGGGTGGCGGCCTGGAGGTTCCGGAGGAACAGGCCGGCCGAGATGAGCAGCACGATCGAAAGCGCCATCTGGGCGATCACCAGCCCCCGGCTCATTCGCGACTTCGAACCGCCCGCCGGCGCCTCGCCCTTGAGGGCCGGCACCAGGTCGGGGCGGGTCGCCTGCAGGGCCGGCGCCAGTCCGAAGAGGACCCCGGTCAGCAGCGAAGCCCCGAGCGTGAAGGCCAGCACCGTCGGACTGATGTGGAGATCGGGAGTGATCTGAATCTGGAGCGCCAGACCGGCCACCGCCCGGTTGACGATGTTCATCGCCCACCAGGCCACCGCCAGCCCAGCCAGCCCGGCCAGCAGCGACAGCACCAGGCTCTCCGTCAGCAGCTGCCGGATCAGGACCGACCGCCGGGCCCCGATACTGAGCCGCACCGCCATCTCCCGGGACCGGTCCCGGGCCCGCGCCAGCATCAGGTTGGCGACGTTGACGCAGGCGATGAGCAGCAGCAGGAGGACGACCCCCATGATCACCGCACTCAAACTGAGCTGGGCGCTCCGGAACATCGGATGGATCCCGGCGTCGGACTGCAGCACCAGGCCGATCCCGCTGTGGCGATAGTCGTCCGGGTAGAGCTCCCGCAGCTGGCCCAGAATCGCCTGCATCCTGCTCTGAGCCCGCTCGACGGTCACCCCGGGCTTGAACCGAGCGACCATGTTGAAGGAGTTGTTGCCCCGGCGTTCCCAGCGGTTCGAGCCAGGTTCCAGCTGGTCGCTCTGGGTCACCGGGGCCCACACCAGGGGGGTCAGGATCGCCATTCCCCCCTTGAACGCTTCGGGCGCCACCCCGATCACCGAGTAGGTCTGGCCGTCGAGCACGAGGGTCTTCCCGATCACCCCCGGGTCGGCTCCGAACAGTTCGACCCATCCCTGATGGCTCAGAACCACCACCGGATGAGCGCCCCGCCCGCTGTCCTCCGCGGGCACGAAGGTCCGACCCAGGGTCGGGTTCACCCCGAACACCTTGAAGTAGTCGGCCGAGACCAATTGCCCCATGATCCGACGCGGATGGCCGTTCACCGACAGGTTCATCGGGACGAACCCCCAGATCGCCGCGTCGCTGAAGACATCCCTGCTCCGGTCCCGAACGTCGAGGAAATGGGGCACCGAATTGGAGCCGTAGAGCATCCCGGGCCAGGTCCGGTAGACCTGGACCAGCTCGTCCGCGTTCCGGACCCCGGGGAGGGGGCGGAGGAGGAGTCCGTCGAGGGCCGAAAACACCGCCGTATTGAGCCCGATGCCCAGAGCCAGGGTGGCGATGACGATGGCGGAAAACGTGGGATTCTTGACGATCAGCCGAAATGCCGAGCGGAGGTCTTGCAGCAGGGCCGACATGGATTATCCCGATCGAAGTAGCTGCCCTACGCCGGGGATGATTCTCAGGTTTCAAACGGGAACGTCCGAAAGGGGCGCCGGTCGCCTGGTGATCGGCTTGCCGGAGGTGGACTGCCGTCGTGGCCGAGGGTCGAGAGCGCGCTCATGCTGGGAAGCGATCAACCGAACGCCGAGGTGAGCGCCTTCGCGGAGCGGGTTCGGCCCGGCTCCGGGCGGCACCAACAACTACGACTGATTGACCGCAGAGTGCGCAGAGAACACAGAGGCATCGTTGCCCCTCTGCGACCTCCGCGCACTCTGCGGTTGATTCCGATTCTTGGGAGCGCCCGATCACGGAGCCCTTCCGAGCGCCGGGTGGGCTTGGGGCGGCCCGGGTGCTATCGCAGTCCGACCAGCCCCTTGATCGAGTCGAGCAGCTTGGCCGAGTCGTACCCGATACCCAGTCGGAAAACGGTCCGGGTCCGGCGGATTACCCGGGGATCCCGGGTCAGGTCGCCGTCCAGCACGAGCAGGTCGGCCGTCTTGCCGGGCTCGATCGTGCCGACCCGGTCCTGGAAGCCCAGGATCGAGGCCCCGTTGGCCGTCATGATCCGGACCGCCGTCTCGGTTGGGAAACCGGCGTCGACCAGCAGCTCGAAGTTCCGCTGATCGGCGAAGCCCGCGATGGCCGAGAGGCAGCAGGGGTCCGATCCGGCACCCAGGAGCCCGCCGGCGGCCACGAAGGCCCGCTCGAACGCCATCGCCTTGGCGAGCGCGCGCCGGTCCACGCCGTCTTTCGCCGAGTCGCCGGTCTGGTAGTACTTCTCCACCGCGGCGGCCGCCTCCGGATGGAGCGCCGCCAGCACCCGCGGGTCCCTCGGCACCCGGCTCGGCGACGACAGCTCCATCACGGCGAGGGTCGAGGTCATCGCCACGTGGCCGGCCACCATCTCCCGGATGGTCTGCTTCACGTCGGGGCGGTCCAGGTCCAGGTCGGCCCACATGCGGGTCAGGGCGGCGTAGTCGGAGGGGCAGACGTCGGGCTCCTTGCCCGGGTAGAACTCGGTGTCGGTGAGTAGCCCGTGCTCGAGGTTGTCGATCCCCAGGGCCGTGGCCTCGCGGAACCCGACCGAGCAGAGGTGGGCCGTCACCTTCACTCCGTGCTGGTGGGCCGCGTCGATGGCCGCCTTGAGCTCGGCCCGGGTCACGGTGGTGTAGGCCTTGAACCAGGTGACGCCCTCGTCGGCCCAGTAGGTCACCAGCCGCCGGGCGCCGTCGGGGCCGCTCAGGGCGTGCATGGCGCCGATTCCGCCGCCCTCGCCCTGGATGTAGGGGCCGGTGACCACGATCTCGGGACCGACCTGCTGGCCCGCCAGGATCCGCTGCCGGATGTTGAGCTCCTGGTAGGAGTCGACGCTCCCGGTGGTCCGGATCGTCGTCACCCCGGCGCCGAGGAAGAGCCGCGGATAGCTGATCCGCATCGGGCTCATCGACCCGGCGACCGGCGAGCTGTAGTACATGTGGTCGTGGAGCCCGATGATCCCGGGCATGAGGGTCTGCCCGGTCAGGTCGACCACGGTCGCGCCGTCGGGCACGGGGGTCGTGCTACTCTGGCCGACGGCCGAGATCCGCTCCCCGGAGACGATCACCGTCTGGTCGGTCCGGGCCGGCCGGCCGGTCCCGTCGATCAGGGTGGCGTGGGTCAGAGCGACGACCGGGGCGCGGACGGAGACGTAGGCCTGGACTTGGGGTGGTAGGGTGGATTGCGCGCCGGCGGGGGAAGGGGCGAGGAGCAAGGCGGCGGCAAGGGGCACGGAGCGCATCGAATTCTCCCGGAGGGCAAAGAGGCCTCGGGTGGAAAGTACCTCCCGCCCTGCAGTCTCGCCGTACTCTGCGGTAAAATCTGTTGTGGGGCCCGTCGCCGCACTGCGGCTGGTTTAGGTGAACGGTCCGAGATGGCAGCCCTGTTGGTCAATTAGTTGCCGAGACCCATTGCGGCCGGGAGCCTGGGGTCGGCCCGGAGCTTTGGTCCGAGATAGACGTTGAGCATGAAGCGGAACCTAGGTCCCACCGCGCCCGCCCCGAGCTCGCGCTCCAGGCGGTAGCGTCCGGTCAGGGCCGCGTTGAGGGCTGTAGGGTCCGCCGGCGAAGCCGGTCCTTCCTCACTGCCGGTGGAAGGTAGCGGGGTCGCCAGCGCCGATTCGGTCGCCGGCGAGATCGAGCCCCTGGCCCTGGGGGTCGAGCGAGAGCCGGGTCGCCTTGCCGCCCACCAGCGCGAACACCACCCTGGTGTTCGGGGTCGACCGGATCGCGAAGTTCCCGTCCTCTTGCTTGAGGAGTGCCTCGGGGCCCTCGCCGAGACGCTGGAGCAGGAAGTGCCCGTTCTGATCGAAGACCCGGACCGTTCGGACGTACTGGGCGTACGAATCGTGGAGGCCCGGTGAGAGTCGCCGGACCTTGAGCCGGTAGGTTCCCTCGAGCCGGGCCATCTCGGCGGCGTCGACCGGGAGGTCGGCGAGCCGGCGGGGCGGGCGGCGCTCCGCGACCGGCAGCGGCGCCAGGCCGAGCACCTCGCGAGCCAGCGCCCGCGTTATCGCGTAGGCGTTCTGCCCCTCCGTATTCGAGAGGACCACGATCGTCAGGCTGTCGGCGGGAAACTCGTAGAGGCTCCCGCTGTACCCGAAGAGCGACCCGTGCTGCCCGAACCGACGGTGCTGGTCCTCGTGGTTGAGCGAGAGCGCCAGACCGTACTGGACCAGCGAGTCGCGAGGATCCTGCCGCGCGCCGGGGCCTTCCGGCGTCGCCATCAGGCGGAACGACGCTGGACCGAGCAGCTTTCCGTTCCGGAGCGCGGTCCACAGTCTGATAGAGGTCGCCGACGGTGCTGCAGAATCTGAGGTCGGCGTTGTAGGCCATGTCGTTCTCGCGCGCCTCGATGAACTCGCCGTCGAGCCGGCGGTAGGCGTGAGAGAGCCCCCGGACCAGCGAGTGATCGTCGCAGTAGCTGGTCGAGCCGACCCCCGCCGGTCGGAGGAGGTGCTCGGCCACGTAGTCGGCGAACGACTGCCCGGTGATCCGCTCGACCACGGTGACCAGGAGCTGGAAGCCGGAGATCGACCAGTCCCACCGGGTGCCGGGCTCGTTGACCCAGGCCTTGCCCGCGTAGAGCGCCATCACCTCGTCGAGCCCCTTCGGGATCCGGCTGGTGGCCTCGATCGGATCGCCCAGGTAGTGGTAGTCGACGATCCCCGACGTGTGAGCCAAGAGCTGCCGGATGGTGACCCGGTGTCCCTGGAGCGGGAACTCCGGGACGTACTTGGCGAGCTCGTCGTCGAGGCCGAGCCGGCCCTGATCGACCAGCTGCATCACCGCGACCCCGGTGAAGGGGAGCATCGGACCGACGACGTGATAGACCGTCTCCGGCCGGGTCGGAGCCTCGAGCCCGACGTCGGCGAAGCCGTACCCCTGATGGAGCAGGATCCGTCCGCCCCGCGCGACCAGCACGGACGCTCCCGCGACCTGCTCTCGGGTGATGAGTTGCCCGGGCGACCGAATCGAGCCGGGCCGCCGACTGGGCGGCCAGCGTGCCCGCGCCAATCGCGAAGGCGAGGGGGAACCAGCGGGCGCGGAAGACCATGGGCGGGCCGGGGGAAGGGAATAGTCGTCGGGAGCGTCCCAATCTAACGCCGCGGCCAATCCTGTCGGGTCCTCGCGGTTCCCCGACACCCATTCGGTGACCTTCAACTCCCATCCCAGCGGGTCGCTCCCCTTCCCGCGCGGTCCAGGTCCTTCGTGGCCCTCAAGAGGTCGACGGACGGTCGTTCGCGGCTCCGACGACGGTCTGCATGATCCGCTCCACGACACGCTCGTTGCGGCGGGAGATGGCGCGCCACACCGTACGGCCGATCCCCAACCCAAGGATCCCCGTGCCGGCTGCCAGCCCGATGCCGGACACGACTCCCACCCCAATCGACGCGGCGACGACACCCCCAATCATCAGGCCCCAGCTCGTCGGCAAGAATTGCAGGATGGCGCGGAGCTGCGCGGGATATCGCTGGACGACATGAACCCGCGTCTCCCCGTCAGCAGGCGTCAGTGAGACCTGCATGGTCGGAGAGAATCGGTGGCCGCGCGCCACACTCGTCCACCGCACCGTTCCCAACGCCTCCGTCACGGTCCCGGTCGCGTCGACCTGCTCCTCGATGACCCTGATGAGACCCTGGAGTGCCTCGTCCTGCAGACGGCCGGGCACGGCGCGGACGGTCTTGTGCGAAACCGGGGCCCCCATGAGGGAAACGCCGGCAGCGTGCCCGCCCGACCGCAGTCCGCCGACCGCCTGGTCGATTGCCGCAGGACTGAGCCCCACCTCGCGGGCAATCTCGTGCAGCTCGCGAAGGGTCAGACCACGGGCTGGTGCCGTGTCTGTCGAGCCCCGCTCGTCGATTGCCGCCGCACGTCGCAACACCAGCGCCACTTCCCGATCCGTGTATCGACGGTCGGGGTCATGCAGGTCACTCATTGTCGTCTCCCACGCGGTTGGCGAGGGTCTCGAAGGGCCATCACGGCATCGGGTTGGAGACCGGGAAAGGTGGCGCCAAGCACGGGCCGGCGCCACCCAACGGAGAATGGTGCGGCACAGGTTCCAGCTGAAACCCGCCGCTCCCGCGAACGTATCGAATACCGGGTCTGGTCGGCCGAGCGTGTCCGGGGGCCGCCCGTCATCCGCCAAAGCCAAGGAGATAACGTGCTGGACATCCGCTTTGCCACCCGCATGGCCGTTCGGGCCCTGCGCGGCGCGCCGCTGGTTTCCCTCCTGGCCGTCCTCTGCATCGGGCTCGGCATCGGCGCCGTGACCACGATCTACAGCACTGCCTCCGCCTTCACTTTTCATCCGCTCCCGCAGCTCGTCGAACCGGACCGGCTCCTGTTCGTGGCCGACGGCCCGGCGCAGGCGCCCGAGCGGGAGAGCAACGTGGCCCCGGCCACGTTCACCGACATCGCCTCGCTCCGGGTGTTCAGCGCCGCCGCCGCGGTGAGCGGCTTCGGCGCCAATCTCACTGGCGTGGAGCTGCCCGAGCGGGTCACGGCCATGCGGGTGAGCGCCGATTTCTTCCGCCTCACCGGCCGCTCGCCCCGACTGGGTCGCACCTTCAGGGCCGACGAGATGGTGCCCGGGGCCGACCGGGTCGTGGTGCTCTCCCACGGCCTCTGGCAGAGCCACTTCGGAGCCGACCCGACCGTGGTGGGGCGCGCCATCCGACTGAACGGCGAAGCCTGGAGCGTCGTCGGGGTGATGCAGCCCGACTTCGCCTTTCCGGCCGGGGTCGAGCTCTGGGCGCCGCTCGCGCTGACGCCGGCCGAGGCCGCCGACCGGACCGGGCGGAGCCTGAACATGCTCGCGCGCCTGGCCCCCGGGGTGACCGCCCAGCAGGCCGAGGCGGCGGTCCAGGCCCTTGGCGCCCGGCTCGCCGCGGCCTGGCCGGGCGCCTACCAGGGGCGCGTGCTCTACACCCGGCCGGCCGAGGCGTTCTTCGGCTCCGGGCCGCGCCCCTTCATGCTGGTCCTGCTCGGCGCGGTGGCCTTTCTGCTCCTGATCGCCTGCGCCAACGTGGCCAACCTGCTGCTGGTTCGGGCCACCGGCCGGCGCCGCGAGACCGGGATTCGCGTCGCCTTGGGTGCCTCGCGCGGGCGACTGGTCGCCCAGCTCCTCGCGGAGAGCCTGCTGCTCGCCCTGGCGGGCGGAGCGGTCGGGGTGCTGCTTGCGTATTGGGGAACTCGAGGGGTTGCCGCGACGGTGCCGGCCGACGTGCAGCGGTACCTCCCGGGATTCGGGTTGATTCGGCTGGATGCCCGCGCCTTCGCGGTCGCCGCGATCGTGTCGATGGTGTCCGGCGTGCTGTTCGGGTTGGCGCCGGCCCTGGCCGGCTCCCGGGTCGACGTCGTCACCACCCTCAAGGACGCCGGCACCGGCGGGTCACGCCGCCTGGGCGCGCGCCGGCTCAGGGCGGCGCTCGTCGTCGGCGAGATCGCGCTCGCCTTGATGCTGGTGGCCGGCGCCGGGCTGATGGTGGCCACCTTCCGGCGCCTCAGCGTCGCCTACCCCGGCTTCCGGACCGAGCGGGTGCTCACGGCCGCGGTCTCCCTGCCCGCGTCCGACTACGCCACGGACAGCGTGGTGACCCGATTCTGGGACCGCCTCCGGGAAGCCGCCGCCGCGCTCCCGGGCGTCGAGGCCGCCGAGCTGACCACGGTGCTGCCCATGACGTGGAGCGACCAGCGGGCCGCGTTCTACTCGGAGACCGAGCGGCCCGAGCGAGTCGAGGATGCCCCGGTCGCCGGATTCCGGCGGGTGTCGCCGGGTTACCTGCCGAGCCTCACGGTCCCGCTCGCGAGCGGCCGGTTCCTCGCGGCGGGCGATCGGCAGGATGCGCCGGCGGTCTCCGTGTTGAGCGAGAGCGCGGCGCGCCGGTTCTTCCCTGCCGGCGGCGCGGTGGGTCGGCGCCTGGTCCGAGGCAACCGGTCGATGGAGGTCGTCGGCGTCGTGGGCGACGTCCGCGGCAACCCGCTCACGGCCGACGCGCCCCTGGACGTGGTGTACGTGCCGCTGCCGCAGTGGCCCGCCCGCACCGCGTACCTGGTCCTTCCCACCCGCGGCGATCCCGGCTCGCTGACCCTCCCGTTGCAGGCGGCGATCGGGCGGCTCGACCCGCGCTTGGCCGCCGGTGAGGTGACGCCGATGAATCGGGTGGTGGCGACCGTTACCTCGCCCCAGTCCGCCACGGCGCAGATGCTGGCGGTGTCGGCGATCATCGCCCTGATCCTGGCGGCGGTCGGCATCTACGGCGTGATGTCCTACGCCGTGGCGCGCCGCACCCGGGAGCTGGGCGTCCGCGCAGCCCTCGGCGCCAGTCGCGGCGGCGTCGTTCGGCTGGTGGTGGGCGGCGCGGCGCGGCTGGCGCTGACCGGCGTCATTATCGGGCTGGTGGGGGCCCTGGCCCTCGGGCGGGGCATGGAGGCCATCCTGTTCGACACCAGCCCGTCCGACCCCCGGGTGCTCGGGGCCGCCGCTCTGCTGTTGGGTGTGGTTGCGCTGGTCGCCGGGTACCTGCCAGCGCGGCGGGCCGCGGCGGTCGACCCCATCGTCGCATTGCGCAACGAGTGACCGGTCACCCGCCGTCAACCGACATCCTATCGTAACAACAACAACTGCTCAACCGCGGACGCCGCAGAGCACGCAGAGAGCTCCGCGACCTCTGCGCTGTCCGCGGTTGATTCTGCGGGCCTCGATTCGGGCCGGTCGATTCCCCGCGTTCTGCACCAACGGCGTGCTCGAGCCATGCGGGGATTCCCAGCCATGACCCGCCTTCGCTGGTGGGCGCTCCCGATCGCCGCGGTGCTCGGCGCCGGCGTGACCGGCGTGGCCTGGTACCGGGCCGCGGCCGCCGCGGCCGAGCGGGTGAAGACGGTGAACGCCAAGTTGACCCAGGAACGCTTGAGTTCCTGACCCTGCGCGACAGCGCGGCGGACATCGAGGCCCAGGAAGAGCAGCGGCGTAGGAGTGAGACCGATGGAACGCAACACCAGGACGCGCGTGGCTGAGTTCTCGCCCCTCATGCTGGTTATCGGGCGTGAGTCCCGTCGCCTCTCGCAAACGGCCCTCGCCAAGGCAGTCGGGGTCACCCAGGGCGCTCTCTCTCAGATGGAGGCCGGGATCATCAGGCCGACGGACGAAGTCCTCGACAGCATCGCGGAGCGCCTGGACTATCCCGTTTCACTCTTCCGACATCCCGTGCGGTTCACGCAGGTGCCAGCAACGTTCTTCCGGAAGAAGACCCGGATCGGGGCCCGGGACGTTGCCGCGATCCGGGCCACGGTCAACCTCTTTCGGCTGCGAATCGAGATCCTGCTGCGAAGCCTGGACGCCGATCTCACCCCCCGGGTGCTCTTGACCGACCTCGCCAAGGAGGGCAAGAGCCCAGAGGACGCGGCCGGCCTACTGCGCGTCTATTGGAACGTCGCGCCGGGACCGGTCCGCGACCTCACAAGTGTCGTTGAGAGCCATGGCATCCTGGTTGTGGCGATCGACTTCGGGACGGCACAAGTCGACGGGCTCAGCATCTATGAACCCAACGACTCGCTCCCGCCGATGGTCATTATGAACCCGACCCAGTCGACTGACCGTTGGCGCCCCACGTTGGCACACGACGTTGCCCATATCGTCCTTCACCACCACCTCCGTAATCCTGCCGAGGGCAAGGACACCGAGGAGGAAGCGTTCCGATTTGCGTCGGAGTTCTTGATGTCGTTCCGGGCAGTGAGCGGTCACCTTCGATATCTGAACTTGCACCGGATGGCCAGCCTGAAGAAGCACTGGGGCCTGTCCATGCAGGCAATTCTGATGCGCTCCCAGCGGTCCGGGATGATATCTGAGCGTCACGCTCGAAGGTTCTGGATCGAGCTGCGAAGGTCCGATGAGCCAGTCGAGCTTCCGTCAGAGCGACCGCGAGCCCTGACCAAGCTCGTCGAGAGGCACCTTGGGGAGCTGAACTTCACGGCGAAAGCGCTCAGCTCGGCGCTTCATCAGAACGTCGACCAGTTTCGCTCCGACTTCGGACGAGCAGGCCATCTGCGCCTCGCTTGATTGAAGGAACGGAAGAACGCCCGCTCCCAGCTTGTCACTGAGGACGGGCGCCGAATCTCCCACCGGGCGCGGTAGGCTGCTCACCGGGAGGCCGGGACCGGAGTCCCATGATTCGTGGAATGCACCACAATCATGGCCGCCAACTCCGCCGGTAGCAAGGGGTTTGCCGGATGCAGGAGGTTGTACCTGATGGCCAAGAACGAGAAGACGTCGAAGGGCGTCGCGTCGCTCGCCTCGAAGGTGCTCTCCGGTGCCAAGAAGCCCACGACCGCCGAGGCGAAGAAGCTGGCGGCGTCGGTGCTGACCCAGGCCCCGGACAAGAAGAAGAGCAAGTAGGCAGACGCTGGATCACCGAGGCTGGTCGGCGTTTCGCTCTCTGTCGCGTCGGCCCGGCCGGTCCCTGAAACAGGTCGCTTCCTCATCGATAGACGTTGGGCGTCCGGCAGACCTCGCTCGAGATCAAGGCCTGGGCGAAGCGTGAGCGACCTTGACCGGCTGCCAGTCACAACGCGACCGATCAATGACAAACCGGCGAATCACCGTCCGAGGCGACTTCCCTTCCTGATCCGGCACCACCTGATCGAGCGCATAAAGCGTATCGTGCCGGAAGGCGAGCCGCGGAATCTTCGTGTCGAACGCCGGGACCCGGATGTCGACGCAGGCGCGCCGCAAACCGGGGTCGATCAATGAGAGCCAGGCCTGGTTCAGCACCTCCATCGGCTGGCCCGGGACACCGTGCGTTTCCCCATCGCCGTACCAAGCGAGTAGTCCGCCCTCGTCGGGACGCCAGAGACCGTACAGACCGGAGACGGCCGCCAGCCGGTCCGGGAAGGACCCGGCGTTCGGCCGGAACAGTCGCTTCGCTGCCTCGGGAATGCCACGCCGCCGCACCGGTGGGATCCATAGGGTGTCGGTCGGGGCTCCCCGCAGGTCGTACAGCACGAGAAAGTCGGTGCCACCGAATCCCACGGCCAACGTGTCGGGCCACGCGGCGATCAGCACGGAGTTAAACATATCGAAGTCGGGGTAGGTCACGTAGTCCCTCGGAAACTCTACGAGGGATGCACCAACCTGGGCCGTATCCTCAGTGACCAAGGCCTCGCGCTCGAGGACGACCACCCCACGGCGGACAAAGGGATCGTAGTCGCCAAAGAACAGGCGGCCCCCAAGAGCTGCGGCCGACGTCACGAAGCCGCGGACGTGGAGGGTCCTGACCCATCGGCCCGTTGGCCAGGCGAACATATGAATCGACCGTCCCATCGTCGCATGGATCAGCAACGAGTCGACGACAAAGGTCGTGATCCCGACAGTTGACATCTCACCAGGCCCCTGGCCCCGCCGCCCGACGAACTGGCGAAGGCGGCCGTCGCGATCGTACACCATCAAGCGATCACTGGTCTGGTCCGGGATGAGGAACGAGCCATCGGGGCCCAGCCCAAAGAACATCGCCGGCTTCCCGACGAAGGACGTGTCCGTTTCCGCCAGCACCACGCTGTCTACCGACACCAGACGCACATCCGCGCCACTTGCATCAACCGTCCGCGGACGACAGCCTGCCGCCACGATTAGGCCTACTGCGAGACCGACCCGACGGAACTGGTTCATTGCGTCGCCGAGGGGAGAGGGAGCACGCGCCAGGGATGGGTGCCGCCGAAATCGACTACAACGCGGCGTTACGGCCCCTCGGCGGCTATGGCCGAGTGACCGGCCTGGTCACCCGTGCGGACAGTAGTCCGTCAAGGATCCCACTGAGCTCGGCTCGGGCGATGCGCAGCTCCTTCGCCTCGAGTTCGGAGGGCTTGCGAGCGAGAACGAGCCGCACGTGGCGTCGCGGGCTCTCGCGCGCCCATCCGCGCCAGGCACCATACGGTGCCCCGCAGGCCAGGCAGTCGCTGGGGTCGTACACCATCAGGACAGTGGTATCGGGAGAAGCCACAGCGAGACTTTGGAGCCTGTCACCCGCCGGGAGCTTGAGCGAGAGGACCTGCGCGGCGCGATCGTGCCCGCCGCATCCAGTCAGACATAGAAGGGTCGCCAGAGCGGACACGCTTGCCGCCGAACGCCAACGCTGCATGTCGCCCCCTAGACTGGTCACCTACGTCGCAACCTAGCCCATCCCGGTGGAGGTAGCAATAGGGTCATTCGCTCCTGCTGCACTATCATACACCGGTGCGGCATTATCATACACCGGCATTGCCGATTACGTGCTACCACGTATTCGTAAACTGGCAGCCCGCGATCCGTTGAGCTCCACCCCCTGCCCTTCCCCCATACCCAAGCCCTCCTCCTATCTCGGCACTCTCACCCTGGACGACCTGCGCCAGGCCGAGCGCTGGGCCCGGGACGTCACGCAGGCCTATCGACGGCAGAGCCCCTAAGGCCGCGACCGGTCGAGGCCCTAAATGTTGTACAAGCGCGTGCCGCGAGGCGGGACGAATTCCGCGATCTCATGGATGAGGCCGATTCGCTTAGCGTCATCCGCCGAGAGCTCGACATCCTGGTCGCCGTTCCGTTCCGCCCACTGTTCGGGGGTTAGATCAAGATGTTCCCTCAGGATCGCCTCGGTCCTCTCGTCATCGAGCAGCAGGCCTTTCGTGAGGGATGCCAGTCGTCTCGCGGTGGCGACCGATGGTGTAAGGCTCGTTTCGGTGGACCATGAACGTGGCGCGGTTGCTCGCGACCCGTCTGCCGGCTCCGAGGAAAGCGATAGTCGCGATCGACTCGACCTTGCCCGAGTTGTATATCGTCAGGTCGGACGGCAGAGCCCGGAAGAAATTGTATAGGCAAACACCATCACCAACGACGCCCCCGAACGACTGAAAGAGGAGGTGAAGATGAGTAAACCCCTCGCTTGTGGCGCCGGTCATGTTCGACATGAAGCGAGCGACGGCGGCATTGTCGATCCGACCGGCAAATATGGCCCAAGCTTCCTTCGCTGGTGGTTCCACTGTTCCCCGGCCACCTCCCGATCCTCACGGACGGTCCCGACGTTGGATCACTCGTCGAGGCAGCCCCGGACCTTCCCCAGCAGCTGGACCGCCGTGCAGGGCTTTTGGAGGAAGTGCGTTCCGCTCTCGAGACCGAGATCGCGCCCCGCGATCTCGGCGCTGTAGCCGCTGAACACCAGAACCCGGAACTCGGGTCGCTCGCGGCGGAGCCGCCGCGCCAGCTCGCCGCCGCTCATCCCGCCGGGGAGCACCATGTCGGTCAGGAGCAGATCGATCCCATCGCCGCGGTCCCAGATCTCGATCGCCTCGGCCCCGGTGCCCGCGGCCAGGACCTGGTATCCCGCCCGTTCGAGGATCGCCCGGGTGACGGCCCGGACGCTGGGGTCGTCTTCGACCAGGAGAACCGATCCGGCGCCTGAGCGTCTCCTACCCGGGCTTCCGGACCGAGCGGGTGCTCACGGCCGCGGTCTCCCTGCCCGAGACGGACTACGCCCGCGACAGCGTGGTGCTCCGGTTCTGGGATCGCCTGCGGGAGGCCACCGCCGCGTTACCGGGCGCGGAGGCCGCCGAGCTGACCACGGTGCTGCCCATGACGTGGGCCGACCAGCGGGCCAGCTTCTACCCGGAGACCGAGCGGCCCGAGCGACTCGCGGACGCTCCCATCGCCGGGTTCCGGCGGGTGTCGCCGGGTTACCTGCAGAGCCTCACGGTGCCGCTCGTGAGCGGCCGGTTCCTCGCGGCCAGCCGACCGCCAGGACGGCCCGCCGGTCGCGGTCTTGAGCGAGAGCGCGGCGCGCCGGTTCTTCCCCTCTGGGGGCGCGGTGGGCCGCCGCCTGGTCCGGGGCAACCGGTCGATGGAGGTCGTGGGCGTCGTCGGCGACGTGCGCGGCAATCCGCTCACGGCCGACGCACCCCTCGACGTGGTTTACGCGCCGTTGGCGCAATGGACCGCGCGCACCGCGTATCTGGTCATCCCGACCCGCAGCGGCGATCCTATGACGCTCGCGGCGGCGCCCCAGGCGGCGGTAGGCCGGCTCGACCCACGATTGGCGGCCGGTGAGGTGACGCCGATGAACCGGGTGGTGGCGACGGTCACGTCGCCTCAGTCCGCCACGGCGCAGATGCTGGCCGTCTCGGCGATCGTCGCCCTCGTGCTGGCGGCCGTCGGGACCTACGGCGTGATGTCATACGCGGTGGCGCGCCGCACCCGCGAGCTGGGCCTCCGCGCCGCCCTCGGCGCCTCCCACGGCGGCGTCGTTCGTCTGGTGGTGAGCGGGGCGGCGCGGCTGGCGCTGACCGGCGTTGCGATCGGACTGGTCGGGGCGCTGGCCCTCGGACGGGGCATGCAGGCCATCCTCTTCGACACCAGCCCCTCCGATCCCCGCGTCCTCGGCGCCGCCGCCATCCTGCTGGGCGTCATCGCTCTCGTGGCTGGGTACCTGCCCGCCCGCCGGGCGGCGTCGGTCGATCCGATCGTGGCGTTGCGAAACGAGTGATCCGTTCGCACCGGCGCCTGGCGGTACGGTTCGTGGGCCGGAGTGCCATGAACAAACAACAACAACAACAACGACAAACGACAACAACAACTGATTAACCGCAGAGGGGGCCGAGAACGCAGGGAGATCCCTCGGCGCCCTCATGCGTGCTCTGTGGTTGATTCTGTTGGTTACAGTGGCACGATTGTGATGCTGGTTGGGTTAGCCAGGCCGAACGAACGCCTGTAGCGCGCGTGCTATCGGAGCCAGCCGGGCAGGTCTGACGCCTGCCGGATCCAGCTCGTTACCAGCGTCTCGTCGAGCGGCTGGTCTTCGTGGACGTCGAGGTAGCGGACGTCCTGGTGCTTGGACTGGCCGGGCGGGACGGGTCGGAGTGACGTGCCGCGGAAGAACGCCACTCGGACGAACCGGGCGAAGCAGTGGAAGTTGAGAAACCAGCCCCGGCCCTCGACGCCGTAGAACGGCGAGTTCCACTTCACCGCCTTCCGCACCTCGGGGACCGTCTTCGCGATGAGCGCATCGAGCTGCCGTCCGACCCGACGCTTCCACCCCGGCATCGCCGCGAGGTATGCCCTGACCGGCGCGCTTCCATCCGCCTTCGCGATCTGGGGGTTGCCGCCGGACAGGAGTACCGGCTTCGCGGTCGTCGACGGCTTGTTGTCCTTCTTCTTCGCCGGTGTCACTTGCCCGACCGGTTCAGGGCAACCGCTCGTCGGATCAGCGCCTTGAAGGCCGCCGCATCAATCCGTCTCGCCTTCGGCGATGTCGATTGCCCGGCGCACCTTTCCTTCGAGGCTCGAGTTGAAGAGCCCGGCTGGGTCGTCGACCGAGGCGCCCTTCGCGAAGGTGAGCTTCACCGCCTTCTTGTAAGACTCGCCGGTACAGATGATCCCGTCGTGCGACCAGACCGGGACGCCGGGGCTGGTGGCCTTGGCCCACTTCCACTCCTCGACGACGTCCGGGTCCGCCTCCCGAATGAGCTTCCGCATCCGAGCGAGGGTTTCCCCGCGCCAGTCGCCGAGCTCGGCGACCCGCTCGGAGATGCGCTTGGGTGCCGACTGGTCCTGGCTCGCGGCCGACTTTTTCATGAGGTCACCTCCCGCGGGGGAAGCCGATCTGGCCTCGCAGGGTCGTTTCCATCGCGTCCTCCTCCTAGCGATTGCGGCCAGCTGGGTGTCTCGATGCCGAACTGCTTGGCGTACTCGACGTGCAGGCGCTGCCAGCCCTCGAACCTGAGCGCCTCGGGCCCGACGAGGCGGCCGATCGGATCGCCGCCGAGCAGGTGATCGAGCACGTCGAAGCAAACGTGCCACCCGGCCGCTCCCATGGCGATGAAGCGGCGATCGATGTTGGTCCAGAGCGTCAGGCGAGTGCCGCCGCCGACGGCTTCGAGCTCCCACCGCATGTCGAAGCCACCCCATTTGTACTCGAGCACCTTGGGGGCGTCGGCTCGCGTCACCTTGGTTTCGGACACCTGCGGCTTGGGCGCTCCCACGGTCGTGAGCTTCACCGTGTTCCCGACCCTGCCCAGGCTCCCGTCGGCGTCGAAGGGCGCCCACTCGCGGAGGTGAACCGGGTCGGTGAGTGCCTGCCAGACCTTCTCCGGCGGGTGGTGCAGGTCTCGGACTACGACGAGCGTCCAGGTGCCGCCTGCCTTGTCGACTCGCGCCCCGCTGGCCGGACCGGGGGCATACCGTTCGCGCGCGCTCATCGCGTTCTCCGTGACTTCTTCTTCGTTTGAGGTGACTGATCCATGCGGTCGAGGTGGCGCTCGAGTGCATCGACGTGCGCGGACCAGAGTCGACGGAAGGGAGCCAGCCAGGCATCCACCTCCTGAAGGGGCCCCGGCCTGAGGCTGTAGAGCCGGCGCTGCGCGTCCACCGTGGCCTCCACGAACCCGGCCTCGCGGAGCACGCGAAGGTGCTTCGATACCGTCGGCTGGGGCATCCGAAGCTGCCGCTCGATCTCTCCGACCGACCGTTGCGACGAGGCCAATAGGCTCAGAATCGCCCTCCGACTTGGCTCCGCGATGACGTCGAATGCTGATGCCATCCAGCCAATATACCGTGACAAGCATATACGGCGCAAGGTATAGATATGCGAAGGCTGGGGAGGACACGGAGATCAGAGAAACACCCTCTGGGCATTCGGATTGCCGTTTCAGGCGCCGAGGAACTCGAGCAGCAAGCGATTGACTGGGTCGGGCCGGTCCAGCATCAACCAGTGCCCGGCCCCGGTGAGCCGCTCGTACCGCCACGGCCCGGCCACCCAGGGAGCCGACTCGGCGATCTGGGGCTCGAGCAGGAAGGGGTCGCCCTCGCCCCAGACCCCGAGCGTCGGGCTCCTGACCCGGTCCCAGGCGGGCAGGTCGGGGACCGGAGGCTCGCCGGGCTCGGGCGGCAAGAAGGCGGCGCGATACCAGTTGAGGCCGGCGGTGAGCGCGCCGGGGCGGGCGAGGTCTCGGAGATGGCGCTCCTGGTCTCCCTGGCCGCGGCTCCACTCCCGGAAGAGCCTCCAGTCGTCGGCGGTCAGGACCTTCTCGGCCAGGCCCCGCTTGCAGAAGAAGTCGAAGTACCAGGACTTCTCCCGCTGGGCGATCGTTCCCCAGCCGGGGCTCTCGGGCGCGCCGACGGACAGCACGACCAACCGATCGATCCGGTCGGGGTACGACCCGGCGATCCGCCAGCTCAGCGACGCGCCCCAGTCGTGCCCTACCAGGTGGACCCGGTCGAGTTCCAGCCGGTCCAGCAGGCCGAGCACGTCGGCGATCAGGAAGGGGCGGCGGTAGGCGTGAATCCCGGCGGGGCGGGGAGCGTCGCCGAACCCGCGGAGGTCGGGCGCGACGACCCGGTATCCGGCGTTCGGCGAGCGCGGGGACCTGACGCCGCCAGAGGAACCGCGAGTCCGGGAAGCCGTGTAAGAGGACGACCGGGGGGCCGGATCCAACATCGACCACCGGGAACGTCTCGTCGCCGAGGGCGACGGTCTTCGTGACGTGGCTCAGATCCATTCGTGACTCCACTGGTCCAGGTCGACTCCCCGGTCCGCCGATCGCCGACCAGGCTCACCAGCCCGAGCGGGCTACGCGATCAGGAACAACTCCCGTTTGCTCACTGTCCAGAGGTCCGCGTAGGTGCCAGCTGCGGCGCGGATCTGCGGATTGGTCCGGTACCCTTCCATGATCCCTTCCCATCCCGCGAGGGGTGCGAACCCGAAGCCGGTGCGGCGATTCCGTCGGAACGCCCGCTTGACGCCGAGTCACTCGTCGAGGCAGGCTCGGACTTTGGTCAGGAGCTCGACCGCCGTGCAGGGTTTTTGGAGGAAGTGCGATCCGCTTTCGAGTCCGAGATCGCGGCCGGCGATCTCGGCACTATAGCCGCTGAACACCAGGACCCGGAGCACCGGCCGCTGGCGCCGGAGTCGGCGTGCCAGCTCGCTGCCACTGATCCCGCCGGGGAGCACCATGTCGGTCAGGAGCAGGTCGATGGGGTCGCCCCGGTCCGAAACCTCGATCGCCTCGGACCCGGTGGCCGTGGCCAGGACTTGGTATCCCGCCCGTTCGAGGATCGCCCGGGTGACGGCCCGGACGCTGGGGTCGTCTTCGACCAGGAGAACCGATTCGCTACCGCCCAGCCGGTCGCCGGCCGCGACGGGCTCGGCGGCGAGGGTGCCGGTCAGCTCGTCCCGAGCCGGCAGGAAGATCTCGAAGACCGTACCCTGACCCAGCTCGCTCTCGACCCCGATCCACCCGGCGTGCTGGCGGACGATGCCAAAGACGGTCGCCAAGCCCAACCCGGTCCCCTTGTCGACGTCCTTGGTCGTGAAGAACGGCTCGAAGATTCTCGGCAGCGCGTTGGCGGGGATGCCGGTCCCGGTGTCCCGGACGCGGAGCCGGACGTGGGGTCCGGGTCGGACGTCAGGATGGCGGCGGGCCTCTTCGCCGTCCACCTGGGTGAGGCCGGTCTCGATCCGCAACCGGCCGCCTCCCGGCATGGCGTCTCGGGCATTCACTGCCAGGTTCATCAGGACCTGGTCGAGCATCCCGGCATCGGCGTGAACGACCAGGGGCGCCGGGTGGAGCGCCAGGTCGAGGATCACATCCTCGCCGATGATGCGCTGCAGCATCTTCGAGAGGTTGGCGACGACGTCGTTCAGGTCGAGATCGTGCTGCCGCATCACCTGCCGGCGGCTGAAGAGCAGGAGCTGCCGGGTCAGGGCGGCCGCCCGCTCGGCCAGGGCGGTGATGGCGGCCGCATGGGCCTTGAGCTCCGGCGCCGCCTCGGGGTTGGACCCGGCCATCTCGGCCTCGCCCATCATCGCCATCAGGATGTTGTTGAAGTCGTGGGCCACACCGCCCGCCAGCTGGCCGATCGCTTCCATCTTCTGGGCCTGGCGGAGCTGCTCCTCCAGCTCCCGGCGAGTGGTGATGTCCTCGGCCGTGCCGACCACCCGGACCACTGCGCCGCCGGCCGGATCCCGGATCGGCAGGGCCCGGTCGTGAATCCAGCGTATCCGGCCGTCCGGGCGGACGATCCGGTAGACCTCGTCGTAGGTGCCGAGTGCCTGCTGGGTCGCGGCCGCCTCCGCCACCCGAGCCCGGTCCTCGAGGTGGATGGTGTCGACCCAGCTGGTGGAGGACCGGTAGAGACTCTCCGGGCTTCGTCCCCAGATCCGCTCGTAGGCTGGGCTCACGTACAGCGCCCGGCCGTCAGTCACGTCGGTCATCCAGAACACTTCCTGGATATTGTCGGCCACCTGCCGGAACCGCGCCTCGCTTTCGTGGAGGCTGGCCTCGGCCGTGGCCCGCTCGGCCTCCCGCCGGTGCACCTCGAGGGAGAAGCCGATGTCGGCCGCGAGCTCGCCGAGCACCGCCTGCTCCTCATCGTCGAAGAAGTCAGGCTCGGCCGAGTAGAAGGCGATCATGCCCTCGATCCCGTACTGGTTCCGGAGTGGGAACGCACCGGAGGAGCGAAACCCGGCCCGGGTCGCCGCGTCTCGCCACGGGGCGAATTGGGGGTCGCGTCTCGAGGTCGTTGCAGATCACCGGCACCCCCTCGCGGAAGCACCGGCCGCTCGGGCCGTTCGACCGCTCCGGACTGGTCAGGTCGATGTCGACGTCGTCCAGGTATCCCTCGGTCGCGCCGGCCGAGGCGACTGGCTCCAGCCTGGAGCCGGCGGCGTTGGGCCTCCCGACCCACGCCATCTCGAATCGACCCTTCTCCACGGCGATCCGACACGCGGCGTCCAGAACCCGGCCCGGGTCCTTCTCGCGGACGATCATCTCGTTGATGCTGCTCAGGACCGCGTAGACCCGGTTCAGGTGATGAACCCGGAGCTCGGTGCGCTTCCGCTCGGTCATCACCTGGGTGAACATGATCACCCCGCCGATGACCCCGTCGGTGTCGAGCCAGGGCCGGACCTCCCACTGGAGCCAGTCGACCCGGCCGTCCGCGCGAGGGAAGGGATCGTCGTCGCACCGCTCGACCGCGCCGGCCAGGGCCCGCTGATGCACCGCCTTCCAGCGCTCCGGGATGTCGGGGAACACCTCGTAGTGCGAGCGACCGACCACCTCCTGGTCGCCCAGGGAATAGTCGCTCAGCCACCGGTCGCTCACCTCCATGTAGCGCATCTCGCGGTCGAACATGGCGACGGCCGCGGGTGTGTGGCGCACGAACTGACGGAGCAGGGCCTCGTTCGCCGCGAGCGACCGGAGTGCCCGCTGGCGCTCGGTGATGTCCTGGATGTGGGTAAGGAAGTAGCGGCCGTTGCCGGGCAGGTCGATCAGGGTGGTTGACACGTGGGCGACGACGACCTGTCCGTCATGCCGGAGATACCGCTTGTCGAATCGACCGGTCGGTGGACCGCCCGCGAGCGCGTGGGCGATGAACTCGTTCCCGCTCGCGACGTCATCGGGATGGGTGACGTCCTGAAAGCGGAGGCCCGCAAGCTCCTTGGCGGTGTACTGGAGCAGGTCGGAGAGCGCCGCGTTGACCCGGAGGAACCGGCCGTCGGTACCCACCAGCGCGATCCCCGCGGTGGCGTTCTCGAAGGCCGCGCGAAAGAGGGCTTCCTGTTCTCGACGGGAGGCCTCCTGTTCCTGCCGCTCGGTGACGTCGATCGCGATGCCGTCCCAGAGGGTCGCGCCGTCGGGCAGTGGGCGCGGCGCCGAAGAGGAGGACTCGATCCACCGGATCCGCCCGGCGGCGTCGCGGAGGCGGAAGTGGATCGTGAGTGGCGACACGGTCGCCGCCGCCTCGATCCGGGCGGCTTCCGCGGCGGGACGGTCCTCCGGCACCGCCCGGTCGAAGAAGAGGCTCGGGTCGGCCAGGACCTCCGCCGCCGTATGGCCGGTGAGGCGGGTGATTCCCGCGCTCAGGTAGTGGAACCGCGGGGTGCCGTGGCGGTCGCGCTCCAGCCGGTACACGAGCGCGCCGGGCAGGTTGTCGCCGATGGTGCGGAGCCGGGCTTCGCTGGCGCGAAGCTCGACCACCGCATCGTGCGCCTCCTGGTGGTATTTCCGGAGCAGCCGGCGGTTGACGAGCGCGATGACCGCCACGGCCAGCACGACGGTGATGCCAATGAGCGCGTAGGGGATCATGGCCGGGCCCCTCTATTTGGGGCTGGCAGATTGATCGGTCGCCCCCTCCCAAAGAATGCCGCCGGTCCGACGCCGGGTCAAGAACCGGGTCGAGTGGCGGCCTCACGGCGATCGTGACAGTGGGCTTCGTGTCATGACCCGATCCTCGACTCCTGGCGCCGGACCCCTGGCGACGGTAGGCTCTCAGCCAGCCACCCGCACCTGTCGAGGGCACTCCCATGACCGGCTCGCTCCGGCTCGCCACCGTCGCCACGTTGCTGTTCCTGATTGGGTCGCCGCCGGTCGGAGCCCAGGTCCGAGAGACGCTCGACCCCCTTCGCCTCACCCAGCTCCGCGACTTCGAGGCCTTCCGGTCGTCGAGCAACAACCCCGATTGGGCCAGCAACGACGACAGCAAGCGCCCGATCCCCGGTGAGACCATCGTGCTCGCCGACCTCGAAGGGACCCGGTGTCATCACCCACCTCTGGGTGACCGTCGCCGCCAACGAGTACGGCTGGCCCCGGTTGCTCCGGCTCCGCGTGTACTACGACGGGAGCCCGATTCCGAGCGTGGATGCCCCGCTCGGCGACTTCTTCGCCGTCGGCCACGGACTGGAGCGGCCGATCAACTCGGCGGTCGAGCGGAGCAGCTCGGCGGGACGGTCCCGGAACGCCTACTGGCCGATGCCGTTCCGGAAGTCGGCCAAGGTGACGATCACCAACGAGGGGCGCCGCCGGGTCGCCAACCTCTACTACCATGTCGACTGGGCCAAGTACCCGAGCCTCCCGCTCAACACGCCGTACTTCCACGCCCGCTACCGCCAGGCCCTGCCCACCCGGCTCGGCGCGCCCTATGAGGTGCTCCGCACCAGGGGGCGGGGGCACTACGTCGGCACCGTGCTGAGCGTGATCCAGAACCAGCCCGGCTGGTTCGGCGAGGGCGACGACCACATCTACGTCGACGGCAAGGCTCATCCTAACCTGGAGGGCACCGGCACCGAGGACTATTTCAACGACGCCTGGTCGTTCCGGATCGGCGACGGCCCGTACTATGGAGTGACCGTCGCCGACGGCACCGACCTCGGGTCCCGGATGACGGCCTATCGATGGCACGTGACCGACCCGATTCCGTTCCGGCGCGAGATCCGGTTCGAGATGGAGCACAACGGCTGGACCTACAACCCGGACGGGACGGTGCGGAGCGCGTCGGAGGAGCGGGAGGATCTCTTCAGCTCGGTGGCGTTCTGGTACCAAGTGGGCATCGCGGCCGACCAGCCCGAGCCGCCCTACGGGGCGGCCCGTCTTCCCCACGGCAATGCCACCCAGATCGAGGTGGAGCAGCGGGCCGACGAGGCGGTCGGCACCGGCGGCAAGGTCTCGGTCCAGAAGGAGGTCTTCTGGTCCAAGGACATCCTCTTCTTCGAGGCGCAGGGTGTCGGCGCCAAGGTCGAGATCCCGTTCGACGTGCCGGAGGACGGCCGCTACGAGCTGTCGGTCGAGACCGCCGGCGCTCCGGACTACGGGGTCTACGCGATGCTGATCGACGGCCAGGTCCCCGGCAGCTCGACCGAGCTCGAGCACGAGCCCGGCGCCAACACCGGCACGGGGCCGTCGTTCGACGGCTACTACCCGGAGGTCTACGTGGGCGAGGACCGGGTGATCGGCTGGCCGCGCCTCACCCGGGGCCGTCACACGGTGAGCTTCGTCTGCACCGGCAAGAGCCCGGCGTCGACCAACTACTTCCTCGGCGTCGACGCGCTGGTCCTGGCGCGGGTGGCCAACGAGCACCCCGGCTCGAGCGACAGCGCCAGCGCCCGGAACCCGGCGGATCGACTGCGCCGGATCGCCGCTCTTGGTCCGGCCGGTGCCAGCCGACTTCCCGAAGTGGTCGCCGCTTTGGGCGCGGCCGATAGCGCGGTGCGGGCGGCAGCGGCGTACACGCTGGGGCAGATGCGGCGGGCGGCGGCGCCCGCGGAGGCCGCTCTGGTCACGGCGTTAGGCGACCGCGACTACGTCGTCCGGGGGCTCGCGGCCCTGGCGCTCCGGGACCTCGGTGGAGTTCGGGACGCGGCGATCGACGCGCTCGCCGCCCGGCTCGACGACTCCGACGACGGCGTCCGGATGATGAGCGGCTGGGCGATCGCCGCCCAGGGACCGAGGGCGATCCGGGTGCTGCCGGCGCTGATCCGGGTGGGGAAGCTCCCCGGGCAGAACGCCCATGTCGAGCGCGCCGTGGCCGACGCCATCGGCGCGATCGGTCCGGCGGCCGTCGAGGCGCTGCCGGTCCTGGTGGAGATGGCCAAGGCGCCGCGGGTCCGCTGGAACGCGGAGGCCGCCATCCGCAAAATTCGGGGAGGGCGGTAGCGGACAGTCTGCTGCCACCACGCTGATCAATCCAAGTGGACCTCATGCTGCTCTGGGGCGATACCTGATCGAGCCGCTCCTCGGCGTTCGGCCCGCCAAGCGGAGGGTTGGTTGCGGGCCATTCGGAACGCGGTAGCTTCGCGGAAGGTGGTTCCTCCGTTCCCCGAACTCGGGCCCGCGCATGTCCGCCGACCCCGGCACGATCACCCTGCTCCTGTCCCGCTGGAGCGAGGGCGATACCGAAGCCTTCCCCAAGCTGGTGACCGTCGCCTACGACGACCTCCGGGCCATTGCCCACCGGCGTCTCCGGGCGGGGGGTGGCGGCGACATCGCCACGACGGCCCTGGTGCACGAGGCCTACCTCAAGCTGGTCGACCGGACCGGCGGCACCTGGGAGAGCCGGGCGCACTTCTTCGCCTTCGCCTCCCGGGCGATGCGGCACATCCTGGTGGACCACGCCCGGCGCCGGCAGGCGGAGCGGCGGGGGGGTGGGGCGGTGCTGATCCCCCTCGACGAAGCCGAGGTCGCGGCCGACGGCGGGATGGCCGACGTCCTCGGGGTGGACGAGGCGGTCGAGCAGCTCGCGACCCGGCACCCCCGGATGGCCCAGGTGGTCGAGCTTCGCTTCTTCGGCGGGCTGAGCGTGCCCGAAGTGGCCGAGGTGCTCGATGCGTCGGTGCGGACGGTCGAGCGGGAATGGACCCGGGCCCGGGTCTATCTGCTGGAGATGCTTGGAGAGCAGCCTCGCGACCCCTGAGCGCGAGCGGGGTGCCTTTTCGGTCAGGACGCCGGGAGGAGCCGGCGGAAGTGCTCGGCCTGCGAGGTGTCGCCGCCGCGCTCGAGGGCGGTGATCAGCCGGCGGAGGATACCCTGCATCTCAGGATTGGGGTCGCCCGGGAGATCGTCGATGATCCGGTAGGCCTGATCGAGCAGTCGGCCGGACTCGCCTTTCCGACCGGCTTGCGACAGCGCCAGCCCGAGGTCGGCCTGGGCCACGGCGGTCCAGGCGTGGGTGGGTCCCAGGAACGACCGATAGCTCGCGAGGCCGGCTCGGAGGGGGGCCACCGCGTCGGCGGGGCGGGCGCGGGTCAGGAAGAACCGACCCAGAGCCAGGTGGAGCTGCCCGACCCGCCAGCTGCCGTCCGGCCATTGCCGCTCAGCGGCCGCGATTCGCTGGCGGCTGAGACGCTCGACGTCGTCGTCCTTGCCCTCGGCCGCGAGTGCGGCGAGCAAATTGGTCATGACGGTCTGGGTCAGGTTGTGACCTTCTCCCAGCGCGGCGTTCGCCAGCCGGAGCGCCTCCCGGTACGACTGCTCGGCCGCCGGCAAATCGTTCCGAACCCGGTACAGGTAACCCAGGTTGTTGTGGGTCGTCGCGAGCTTGACGGCATTCGGATTGGGGACCCGCTGCTGCCGCTCGAGCACCAGGCGATAGACCACCTCCGCCGAATCGAGTCGGTTGGCGCCCCGGAGCGCGAAGGCCAGCGCGCCCAGCGCGCCGGTCAAGGCCGCACCGGTATCGCCTCCCTGTCGGCGGATGGCGACCGCCCGCTCGGCCAACGCCAACGAGGAATCGATGTCTCCCGCCTCGCGCCGGGTCGCGCTCAGTGCCGCCATCATGTCGGCCAGCACGGAATCCGGAATCGGCCCCGCCGCCGCCCGGACCCGCCACTCCTGATGGAGGAGTGAGTCGGCATCGCGGTAGGCTCGATCCTGTCGGAAGTTGTTCCCGATGTCGCCCAGCACGGCTGCCGTCCGAACGTCGCCGCTGCCGTAGAGCCGGGTGTATTCCGCCAGCGCCTGGTGGAGGAGCGTGTCGGCCACCTCGTGACGGCCCAGACCCGCAAAGGTCTTTCCCATGGCGATGAGCAGCGCGGCCCGGACCTCGGGCTGCTCCGCCGAGCTCGGTGTCGACCCGAGCCCGTCCCCGCTGCAGCGCCTCGACGACCGTCAGGTCGCGGGTCCCCGACTCGCCGGTCGGATCCGGGCTCCGGAGCAGGTCGACCAGGAAAGACTGGGTAGCCTGGGCCCGCCGGGAGGCGATCTCGGCGGCGTCCCGCTCCCGGGCGATCCGCCGGTTCTGAACCGCCAGGGCGGTCACGAAGCCCACCAGGGCGACCGCCGCAGTGACCACCGTTGGAATGGCGAGCGGGTGGCGTCCCGAGAACTTTCGCACCCGATAGGCCACCGACTCGGGATGGGCGACGATCGGGAGGCCTCTGAGGTGCCGCCGAACGTCCGCGGCCATCTCCTCGACCGATGCGTACCGCTCCTCCGGGGCGGGACGGATGGCCTTGCCCACGATGATGTCGAGGTCGCCGGCGAGACGCCGGACCAACCCCGCCGCGGTCGTGCCGCGGGCCTGAGCCCGGACCTCCGGACCGGGAAGATCGGGGAGCGCCATCCGGGCCGCCCGGCTCGGATGGACCGGCGGCTCGCCCCGCCGGGTGTCGCCCGCCAGCGGGCGCCAGCCCGGTGAGGAGCTCCCGGAGCAGGAGCCCGAGCTGGTAGACGTCGGTGCCGGTGGTAATCGGTCCGCCGCCGATCTGCTCCGGGCTGGCGTAGTCCGGCGTCAGCATCGCGACGCCGGTGCTGGTGCTGCCGGGGTCGCCCTCGAGCAGCTTGGCGATGCCGAAGTCCAGCAGCTTCACCGCGCCGGATTCGTTCACCAGGATGTTCGACGGCTTGATGTCACGGTGAACGACCAGCTGCCGATGAGCGGCTTGCACCGCTCCGGCCACTGCCAGGAACAGATCGAGCCGGGCGGTGACGTCGAGCCGGCGGGCGTCGGCGAACCGGGTGATCGGCTGGCCCTCCACCAGCTCCATCACCAGATACGGTCGGCCGTCCGGGAGTGAGCCGCCGTCCAGCAGCCTCGCGATGTTGGGATGGGCCAGCGAGGAGAGGATCTGGCGCTCGGTCAGAAACCGCCGGACCAGGTCCTCGGTGTCGAGCCCCCGCCGCAGCACCTTGACCGCGACGCGCTGCCGATACGCCCCGTCCGACCGCTCGGCCTCGTAGACCGTGGCCATGCCGCCCCGGCCGCGGCGGCCGCTGATCACGTAGCGCCCGACCTCCATCCCTGACGGAAGGTCTTCCTCCGCCGGCTCGGGCGTGGGGAACGCCGCCCGAAGCATCGCGTCGGACGGCCCGGACACCCGGTCGGCCTGATCGCCGAGGCGGCCGAGGAGACGCCGCACCAGGTCGTGCAAGGCGGGGTCGGTCCGAGCCCGCCGGTCGAGCTCCAACTGCCGGTCGGACTCTGGGAGGTCGAGCAGCTCGTCGAGGAGCGTATCGACCTCGTCCCATCGCTGCCAGAGCAGGTCGTCCCTGTCGGTCATGCGCCTCCCTGGCCCGGGTTCCATGCCCTTCTCCCCAACAGGCGATTGTATCGCGTCGATCGGGCCGCTGGCAAATGAACTGCCCTGGCACGGCCTGTCTGCTCAAACGGGCGAGTGGTCCAGAACCCGCCAGAGGGCCAGGCGCGAGCGTGGGTGGCGGGAATCCGGGCCCGACCGCGTTCAGGTGAGTGGATTGGCCGGCCGAGGGCCGGCCCACTCATCTGGGAGGTGGGGCATGATTGCGATCCGGTGGCGGCTTGCCGGTGGCCTCGCGGTGGCGGTGGCGGCCCTGACGGCCGCCCCGGCGACGCTCGACGGCCAGGTTCTCAAGAAACTGAAGAACACCATCAAGGACGCGGCGGAATCGGAGACGCTGAGCCAGGTCGACCGGCTGGTGCGGGGCAAGGTGCGGTGCGTCTTCGACGACGCTGGCTGCATCGAGCGGGCCGACGCTTCCGGCAAGGGCGCCGTGCTGACCGACGACGATGGGGAGCTCCTGCTTGACGACCAGGGGATGCCGGTCTCCGATCCGGAGGCCGGTGCCGCCATCGCCGGGAAGGGGGAGCCGTGGCGCGGCCGGGCGAAGGCGCCTGGGCCAACTACGACTTCCAGCCCGGAGACGAGATCCTCTTCGCCGACGACTTCCGCCACGACGAGGTGGGCGACTTCCCCCGCCGGTTCGAGCTGGTGGAAGGCAGCTTCGAGCTGGTCGACTGGGAGGGCGAGCGATATCTCCGGGCGACCTCCGGCGGTCTGATCGCCATTCCGCTGCCCCGCACGCTGCCGGAGAAGTTCACCGTCGAGTACAGCGTCAACCTCAAGCACGGCAACGCCTACATCCGCCTGATGCCGGACCGGGCCTACTTCGGCCCGCGGCGCGACTACCGGGGGTCCGTGGCCTCGGTGGAGATGGCCCGGGCCGGCGTCCGGGCGCTCGGCGGCCAGGGGCCGACGGTCATGGTCAACATGGACTCCAAGACGGCCCGCGACGCGATCGTCGCCGTCCGGCTGATGGCCGATGGCGAGCATCTCAAGATGTATCTCGGCGACCGCCGGGTGGCCAACGTGCCGAACGCCGTCTTTCCCCGTACCGATACCCTCTTCCTCGCCGTCGGCTCGGCGGCGGAGAGCCACCCGATCCTGGTCGGCCCGATCCGGATCGCGGCCGGCGGAAAGGATCTGTACGACCGGCTGGCCCGCGACGGCCGGGTGGCGACGCAGGGCATCTTGTTCGCGACGGCGAGCGCCCGGATCCGCCCGGAGTCGACGCCCACCTTGGAGGAGATCGGCCGGATGCTGGCCGACCATCCGGACCTCCGAATCGCGATCGAGGGCCACACCGACAGCGACGGAGACGACGCCTTCAACCAGGACCTCTCGGAGCGACGCGCCGCCGCGGTGAAGGCGTATCTGGTCGAGCGGTTCGCGGTCGAGGGGGCCCGGCTCGAGGCGTCGGGCTTTGGAGAGACGCAGCCGGTGGGCGACAACGCGACCGCGGAAGGCAAGCAGCAGAACCGCCGGGTAGAGCTGGTCCGGCTCGAGCCCTGAGCCGGCCCCGGCCTGGAGCCGGCCCATCGCCCCGCTCGGCTGAACCCGCTTCCCAAAGCCTCTTGCACCAGGAGACCGCCATGCACCTGACCCGGGCTTCCACCATCCTGCCGCTAATGCTCCTCGCGAGCGCCGGTCCGATCCCGAGGCCCACGGCCGACGCCTGCACGTCGGTCGCCTGGCCGGCGCTCAGCGCGTATCGGACGATGATCGCCACCGCGCTGACGGCCGCTCGCGCCGACGCCCAAGCCAACGGTACGACCGGCGCCTACGCCGTGGCCGCGACCAACGCCCGCGATCTGCTCCAGCGATCGTACGACCGGGCCACCGCCATGGTGAACTTCCTGCCATCGCGGTCGTCCAGCCCGCCGACGTATGCGCAGGCCGGAACCATCAAGGTGTATCTCCAGACGATCCTCAAGTGGCTCCCGGACGCGGCCCACTGGGCCACGATCAGCGCCGCCTACCATCGGAGCAGCGCCGCGATGAAGGCGTTCGACGGCGCGACGGCGGCCATGGAGCAGGGGAGTCGGTTGATGGGCGAGGCCGGCCGGTGCTATACCGCGCCCTATCTGAGCGGCGCGGCTCGAGCCGGGTAACCGGCATTGCGGGCGGTTACCTCGCGGCCGCGATTGCCTCGAAGGTCTCGAACCGCTCCGCGTTGAGGCCCTGGCTCCCGATCGGCGCCGGCCAGGCGGAGGTCTGGACGATCACCATCTGCCGGGCCGGGTTCACGTAGATGGCCTGACCGTAGATTCCGATCGCCATGAAGGCGCCGTCTGGGCCGGGCGGGACCCACCACTGGTAGCCGTACCCGAACTTGGGCGGCGTCGACGCGGTGGCGGGGGCTGGCCGAAGGTAGTCGGCGTCCGGCGTGACCGACTGGCGCACCCACGACGCCGACACCACCCGCCGTCCGTCGCTCTCTCCGCCGTTGAGCATCATGAGCCCGATCCTGGCGTAGTCCCGGAGCGTGGCATTGTAGCAGGCGAAGGTGCAGGTCTCCGGCTGCGACTTGGCCTGGTAGAAGAACGCGTCCGACTCCGCCCCGACTTTGCTCCAGAGCGCGTGCTCGGCCCACCGGTTGAGCGGCATGCCGGTAACCCGCGCGACCAGAAGCCCGAGCGCCTGGCTGTTGACGCTCTGGTACTGGAACGTGGTCCCGGGGCGGACCGAGGTCGGCTTCATCGACTTGACGAACGCGGAGAACGAGGGCTTGCCGGACACCAGGGCCGAACCGATCATCGCGGCACCGGAGGTCGGGTCGGTGTAGTCCTCGCTGTAGTCCACCCCGGTCGCCATCTGGAGCACGTTCTTGATGGTCGCGTCGCGGTAGCCGCTCGACTCGAGCTCCGGCAGGTACTTCACGATCGGGTCGTCGACGCTCTGGATCTTGCCCTCGTCGACCGCCACGCCGACCAGGATCGAGAGAACCGACTTGCCGACGGACTGCGAGACGAACCGCGATCGGCGGTCCGCGCCGTGGAAGTACCGCTCCAGGAGCACGGTGTCGCGGTGGAGTACCAGGAAGCCGGTGACCTGGTTGTGGACGAAGTACCGCTCCAGGTCGATCTCACCGTGGGCGCCGGAGAGCGTCGTCGGCAGGGCCCTGCCCTGGGCCGTCACCAGCGGGGTGATCGGACCGGACCGCTTGACCCAGTCGAGCCGAAAGCCCAGCTCGTCGATGTGGTGGAAGTAGTAGGCGTTGTAGGGCGGCGACATGTAGCTGTACGAATCCACCAGGAGCCCGGCGGGGCGCATCTTGGCGATGTCGATCTTGGCCGGCGCCTGGGCCCACCCGGAGGGGACTCCGCCAAGAGCGGTGAGCAGGCCGGCGGCGAACCATCGGATCCGATGGGTCATCGTTGTCATCTTCGACTCTCGCGGGTGGAAGGTGGGCGGTCCGAGATGACAATATTGACGCTCCGGACCGGGGGGCGGAAGAGCGTCGAGAGCCGACCTCGCCGCCGCTCGTGGCGAGGTCTCGGACCGGACGGTACCTCCTCCGTCCTCATTCGAGAACCGACGTGATCATCCTCGCGACCCTCGTCATCGTGGGCGCCATCGTCTTGATGGTCCGCCGGGTCGATGTCCGCCTCGTGCTTCTCGGCGCCGGCCTGGTGCTGATGCTCCTCGCCGGCCAGCCGCTCGCCCTGGCCGACACCTTCACCCGCGCCATGGTCACCGCGATGGCGGCCCCGATCTGCGCGGCCATGGGCTTCGCGGCCATCATGGCGGCGACCGGGGCCGACAAGCATTTGGTCCACGTGCTCCTCAGCCCGATCCGCAGAGTGCCGTGGTTGGTGGTACCGGGCGGATCCTGGTCGCCTACCTGGTGAACATGGCGGTGCCCAGCCAGGCCAGCACTGCCGCCGCGCTCGGCCCGATTCTGGTGCCTCTGCTCCTGGCCAGCGGCCTCCCCGCCGCCGTCGCGGGCGCGGCGCTGATTCTCGGCGCCTCCTTCGGTGGCGATCTCCTCAATCCCGGCGCGCAGGACGTGCAGGCGGTGGCCGGCATTGCCAAGCTCTCGGCCGTGGCGCTCTCCGCCCGGGTCATCCCGGCCAGCATCGCGGGCGCGGTGGCGGCCGCGCTGGTCTTCACCCTCCAGCACCGACGCGCCGCCAGGCCGGGTCGGGAAGACGACGCCGGGGTGCTGGTCGACGTGCCGCACGACCGGCCGAATTTCCGGGTCGACCCGCTCAAGGCCGCGATCCCCCTGGTACCCATCGTCCTGCTCCTGCTCGGCTACGCCGGCGTGCCGGGCCTGGGTTGGTTGGTGCGGATCCCGCCCGGCGAAGAGTGGGCTCCGCTCGCCAACGCGCTGCCGGTCGTGCGTGCCATGCTGATTGGAGCGGCCCTGGCCGGGATCGTGGGCTGGCGCGAGATCGCCACCCTCACCAAGAGTCTCTTCGACGGCATGGGGTCGGCCTACGGGGGGATCATCTCCCTGACCATCACCGCGCAGTGTTTCGGGGCCGGCATCGGCGCGGTCGGGTTGGCCGAGGTGCTGCTCCGCCGGGCGAGCGAGAGCCACGCCTTGAGGCTGCTGTCTGGTGGGTTCCCCTGGGCCCTGGCGACGCTGTCCGGCTCGGGCTCGGGGCCGATTCTCGCCTTCGCGCAGACGTTCCTGACCCAGGTCGAGCCGGGTCACGACTCGGTCCGGCTCGCGGCGCTCGCCTGCCTGGGCGGCGCGTTCGGCCGGACCATGTCGCCGGTGGCGGCGGTGGTGGTCTACTCGGCGGGCCTGGTGGGGGTGACGCCGGTGGCGCTGATCCGACGGATGCTCCCCGCCCTCGTCGCCGGGGCCGTCGTGGCGATGGTGGTAGCGCTTCGGTGATGCGGCCCGCCGCGCCCGAAACCCGGTCCGGTCCGACCCCGTGCTCTCCTTGTGCCCAGCGATCCGACGCCACCCTTCGAGCTCCCCACCGACCGCCTCTCAATCGCGGTAAACGCGGCTGCATCGGTGCTCGCGGCCTGCCTCGGCATCACCGCCCACGAGGGGGCGCACATGCGGGGCGGATGGTTGGCCGGCGGGACGCCGACGCTGTGGACCGCCACCGAGGTGCTCGGAGGCTATCGGACGCTGTCGGCGGGAGGCTACGTGGTCCGCGGTTCGTGAAGCGCGTCCCCTCGGTCGCTCCGGCCCCGGGCGAGACCGGGGTGCGAAGCGTCATGGTCTCCGCCGCTGTGCTGGTGGCGCTCGTTTGGTTCGTGGTCGGGCCCGGGATTCGACTCTGATCAGCGGGTGAGGGCGTCGAATCGTTCAATCAGGGCGGTGATCGCGTCGTTGGTTCCGGCCTGGGCCGGGTCGCCGCCAGCGTTGGTGGCGGCGAACATGGCGAGGTTCCGTTCGGGCGCGATCCAGACGACCGCGTACCAGAGGCTGTTGCTGCCGGCGTGCTGCAGCACCAGTCCGTCGGCCCAACTGCGCTCGATCACGCCCCAGCCTAGCGCGTAGTTGGTACCCGGGGCTGGGGTATGCAGGCGGGCGAAGGTCGCGGCCGAGACCAACCCGTCGACGCCTCGGGCTCCGGCCAGATGCGCCATCATGAACCGGGCATAATCCATCAGCGTCGTGTGCACGGTGCCCGCCGGGCCGAGGACGTCCGGGTTGTCGGCGTTGGGACCCGGTGGAACCGCCACCCAGCTCCCGCTCTGTCGGACATGACCCCATGGTTGGTCCGGCGTCGCCGCCTCGCCGGGCGCGCCGAAGCCCGTTCCCGTCATCCCAAGTGGTCCGAGGACCTCCTGCTGAAGGAGGTCTTCCCACGCGGTGCCGGTGGCCGCCTCGAGCATCGCCCCGGCCACGATGTACCCGCCATTGGAGTAGGCATAGGTTCCGCGGGGGCCGGCCGGTGGCAGCGCGAGCAACTCGGCCGCGAACGCCCTCCGGCGCTCCAGGAGCGGTCCGGCGGTGCTTCGGAGCGTGGCCCAGGACGGCGCCTGGGTCACGTCGGTCGTGATGCCGGCAGTGTGGCTGAGCAGCTCCTGGAGGGTCACGTCGACGAGCTCGGCCTGCGAACCAGCGACCAGTTCCGGCAGGGCGTCTCGCACCCGGGTGCTCCAGTCGATCCGACCCCGCTCGACCAATACCCCGGCGAGCGTGGCCGTCATCGCCTTGGTGAGCGATCCGATGTGCCACTGATCGGTGGTCGTGACCTGCGGCGTCTGACCGATCGCCCTGAGCCCGGCAGCCCCGGTCTCGACCACCTGGTTTCCCGCCACCAGAATCGCGGCCAGCGCTGGAAGGTCTCGGCTGACCCGGATGTTCGCGAGGACTTCTCCCAGGCGGCCGTCACCGGCCGTACCATAACCCGACGGCGATGGTGGAGCGGATGGTGGCGCATCTCCACCGCAGGCGAGGCAAGCGACGAGGGGCAGAGCGTGCTGCCAGAACGGCCGGCGCATCGTTCGGTATGTGACCCGTTCGGGGTTCGAGGACCCGAGCGATCGAGCTCGGTGTTCATCGGTACTGGGTCGCCCAAGAACTCGTCTCCAAGATAGCCCGGTGACGCGCTGGCCCGCTTCAGCCGGGTAACTGGATGCCGTCGCTGGTCCGGCTGAGGCCGAGTCAATCCCGGGTCGCGGCGGAGCGGCGTCTCGATGCCATCGTTCGAGGCCAGGTCCCGGCGGCGACCGATCCGGCCTGGCACCTGAGGCTGATCAGAGCGCTCGCCTATCACTCGGCGGACGCCCGTCCGATCCTGCTCCCGGTGCTCGGTGCCGTGCTGTTCATGCTGCTGGCAGCCTCGGGCAGCGTGGCCGGCGCGCTGGTCAGCCGGACCGCCGCCCGTCAGGGTGAGCTTGCCCATCGGGTCGCGTTGGGCGGTGGTCGCGCCCGGATCGTACGACCGCGCCGACCGCCATGGTCTGCACAGTGAGCCCCGGCTATTTCGAGACCGTGGGGCTCGCCCTCAGAGACGGCCGGCCGTTGAGTGCGGCGGACGGGCCCGCGACGCCCCTGGTCGTGGTGGTGAGCGAGGGCATCGCGATGGCGGTGGCCGGTGTTCTAGTCGGCGCGGTCGCCGGCGTCGTCCTCGGACGACTGCTCCGGAGCCAGCTCTACGGCGTCGGAGCCGCCGACCCCGCGACGCTGGCGGTCATCGCCGCCGGGCTCGGTGCCGCGGCGCTGGCCGCCAGGTGGGTCCCCGCTCTCCGTGCCCTTCGAACCGATCCGGTCTCCATCCTTCGGGAATAGCCGCCCGCCCTAGGATCGCTCGGGTCCGGTCGTAGGTGGCCGGGATGCTGGTGCCGTCGTAGTCGAAGGCCGACCTCAGTCGAGGGTGACTCGGAGCCGCCGCGAGCGACGAATCGCCGTTCCGGAAAATCACCCACCCGGCGCCGCGCGTGGCGAGGCTCGGCCGGGGCGGGTCAGGCCAGCCGCTTTTCGAACCAGTGGGTGGCGTAGGGGTCGTCGTTGAAGGCCGCGACATCGACGTAGCCCGACCGCCGGTAGAGCGCGATCGCTTCCTCCAGCGCCTGGTTCGTCTCCAGGTGAAGCGTGACGATTCCCAACCGCCGGGCCTCATCCTCCAACGCCACCAGCATCCGACGGCCGAAACCGAGGCCGCGGGCCCGGTCCGCGACCCACATCCGCTTGATGGTACCGACGCCCAGGCCGATCGCCTTGACCGCCCCACCCGCGATCGGCTCACCGTCGGCCATCGCCACCAGGAAGGACCCGGTGGGCGGGCGGAAGTCGCTCTCGTCGGCCGGCAGACTCTTGCCCGGGTCGAATCCCGCCTCGAATCGCCGGTCCAGCTCGTCGCAATACCGGGCGACGCACCACCGGGCCTCGCGGCCGGCCGGATCGACCCGCTCGATCGTGGTCCCCGATGCGGTGAGGAGCAGGCACACCTCGGCCATGGCCGCCGCCAGCCGCTCCCGCTGGCGTTCCGAGAGGGGCGCCAGGGTGGACTGAGCCACCTCGTCCGCCCGCCGGTCCATCTCCCTCACCTCCGCCTGGCCGGCGCCCGTGAGCGTGGCTCGGCGAACCCGCTCGTCGGTCGGATCGGCGCCAAGAGTGACGAGACCGGCCGTCTCGAGCGACTGGACCAAACGGCTCAGGTAGCCGGAGTCGAGGCTGAGGTGGGCCCGGACCTCGCGCAGGTCGGCGCCATCCGGACCGATGTCGTAGAGCACCCGGGAGGCGCCGAGCGGCCGGTCGCGACCCAGGAAGTGGTCATCGAGCGCGCCGGCGCGCTGGGTGACCAGGCGGTTGAAGCGCCGGACCCCGGCGATCTGGTCGGACGTCATTGTCTGACAATAGTCAGAGATGTGAGGGTCCGGCAATGGAGGTGCTGGCCTGGATGTCGGGTCGGTCAGTCCAAGCCGAGCGGATCGAAGCGAAACACGGAGCTCGCGACGCCGGCGATGGCATAGGTCAGGAGCAGCGGCCCACCGTCGGCGGGCACGGGGCCCAGCAGCTCGGTCACCACCACCGGGCAGGCCGCCCGGAGGGGACAGAGGTTGATGGCGAGGACGCCGCCCACCACCTGGTACCGAAGCGGCTCGGGGCGATCCTCACCCGCGATCCGGATCGTATACGTCACGAGGCCCTCGGTGCCATCCGCCAGGGCGGTGCCCACATCAAATTCCAGGGAGGCGGCCTCGACGGTCGCGTCGGCCGGCCAGCCAATCGGTGTCCGGGGCAGGGGATGTCCGTCGATGGCGCTCAGATCGAATCGGAGTGAGGCCGCGGGTTGGGTAACACCCACCCCGCATCCGAGGCCCAGCACCGCCAACAGCACCAGCCGTTTCAATGGTATCTCACCCAGGCAATAGTGGTCTCTCGAATCACACCCTTCCGCCCACCGAAGACCCCGGCTGGGGCGGCTCGGTCACTGCCCACGGCCGCGGTTACCTCGGTCGATCGCCGTCGGGTGGGTTCCGACTGGCCGGACCTAGGGAACCAGCGGCAGGGTCAGGCGCGAGGGATGCGCGCCGTCCCGCCGCACCGAGATCACTGGTCGCGGTGACTCGGGAACCACCCAGATCACGCCTTCGTCGGCGAGCGCGATGGTCAGCCGGATCCGATGACCCCGAGGGAACCGCTGGGCCGCCGGGTGGAGGGCGAAGCGGAGCTCGGCTGGACCGGCGGTGAGCGGCGCCGCGTGTTCCACGTCGTCGGGCAGCGAGCTGGTCCAGGGCGTCCCGTTGGTGGAGTAGGGCGGCGTCCAGGGGGTGCGGTGCGAGGCCCGGAGGAAGCCCTGGGTGACGAGCGTCGAGTGACCGTCCGGATCGACGTCCTCGAGGTAGACGATGAAGGTCGGGTCGGGCGAGGTCGAGGAGACCTGCATGGTGACGATTGGGAACCCCGCGAACGCGACGTCCTGGGCGAGCGACTCCGTGGTGTAGGTGAGCGCCCTGGCATCGTTGGGGGCCAGATCGGGGTAGGCGATCGGGCCGGCGCCGGTCGCGTCGTGGAGCCGGGTGTGCTCGCCGGTGGTGAGGCCGTAGTCGGCGGTGTAGTCGTCCCTGGCCGCCGCGGCGCTCGGTGGCTCCCGGACCAGGCTGTGGTCGTTCGGTGACGCGAGGCTGCCGGAGGGGTCGCCGTCGAAATAGAAGTCCGTCGCCGTGGCCTCCGGAGGCGGAAAGGTGCTGCTGGTGTGCCAGCTCCAGCGCGCGGGGTTCTCCATCACGGCGTAGGTGACCTTGGGTTCCCGGTCCACTCCGTTGTCGACCCCCAGGAGCCAGTGGTCGAACCAGCGGACCAGCTCGGTGGCCATCAAGGTGAGATGGGCGTCCTCGCGGAGGTCGTTCGGCTCGCCGGCGCCGTGCGACCAGGGGCCGATCGTGATCCGGGTGGGGCCGGTCAGGTTGTAATAGTAGAGAAGCCGCTCGGACGGCATGGGATCCTGCCAGCCGTCCCAGAAGTACGTCGGCACCGCGGCCGAGTCGAGCCGGGCCAGGAACCGCATCGTCGTCGTCAGGGCCTGCGGCGGCTCCGGCCACTGGGCGGCCGCGAGCTTTCGCCGGAGCGCGTCGTGACCCTGGAGCGCCCGATCCAGGCTGTCGGCGTAGAAGAGGGTATTGATGATCTGGTCGATGCTCGTGAGCCGGAGCTCCTCGGCGGCCTCCTTCACGGCCGGGTGGGCGAGGATGCCGTCGACGTAGCCCGCGAACGACGCGGAGCCTTGGCCCGCGCGGGCGGCGGTCCGGAGCGAGCCGTCCGGATCGGCGTCGACTTTGGCGGGTCCGACGACCCGGAGGTTGCCGGCCATCTTGCCGTAGGTCGAGCCCGTCTGCCCCTGGTCTTTCACCTCCGAGAGGCCGACCAGCGTCTTCCGCATGGTGAGGGCGGCACCCTTCCCGTAGACCCCACCCGGCCGGAGGATACGATAGGTGTCGATGAAGTTCGGCACCGCCGGAAAGATCGCGGCGAGTGACGGCGGCTCTCCGAGCGCCGCCACCAGTTGGATGATCCCGGGCCAGGACGCGCCGAACATGCCGACCTTGTCGGTGGTCCACGACCGGCTCGCCAGCCACTCGATCACGGTGCGCATGTCGGCCACCTCGGCGCTGAGGCCCGGGGTCTGCACGCCGAAGGACGCGCCGGTCCCGCGGCTGTCCATCACCACCACGATGTAGCCGTGGCGAATCAGCTCGCCGGTGACCACCGCCCAGCCGCGTTCCGAGCGGTAATCGGCCGGGTCGAGGAGCGGCGCCCAGCGCTTCCCGGCCGGGACGGTGCCCGGCATCGTGCGGATCGAGCCGTCCTCGAGCTCGGAGCTCCGCCAGTAGCGGGTGACGAGGAGCGCCACCGGCCGCGGCGCGGTGGCGGCCGCGCCACGCACCGCCGGGCGGTAGATGTCGAGGGCGATGCGGGTGCTGTCGCCGGTGGGGAGGTAGCGCGACTCCCGGACGAAGCTGTCGAAGCGCGACGCCGAGTACCCCTCGTATTCGCCGAACGCGGATCGGCGGATGGACTGCGCGGCGGCCGGCGTGGTGTGGCCGCTGGCGGCGAGCGCGAGGCTGCCGATGACGATGGCTCGGAAAGTCACCCGAAGCTCCCAGGCGGTGGATGGGTTGAACCTATCGCCTCACGGGCAGGTCCGGGAATGAGGGCGTCGACGTCGGTGACCACGGGGACGACGCGACCCGCCCCGCCACCGGCACCATGACCGGTGCCGGGCTTCGGACGGGCACCGGGGTCGGACCGTCTTCGTCCGGCTTGGCTGCCGCCCGTGGCGCCGGAGCCGGTACCGGCCGAGTGGTCTCGGGACGCGCCGGGGCCTCCGGCCGCGCGACCCAGGTCGCCAACAGCCGATGGAGAGGCGATGCCATGTAAACCGTGGGGCGCAACATGGCCCCTCCTTCCTCGACGCTTCGGCGTCGACCGACGTGTTTCCGCTTGCCCGGCAAGCCCACAACGACATCGCCCCACCAGGCCGAAGCTCTGGTGGGGCGATGAACGCCGTGCGGAAAGGCCGCCTCAGCGGATCCGCGTCCTCCCAGAGAATCGAGCCCCGGTCCCGGTCCGGTCGAGCCGGCCGGCAACCGTACCGTACGCCCCTACGAGCGGGAACGACCCGGCTCGAATGGCGGCGGCTGGTGGGGAGAGACGACTCGTCATGCCTCGAAGCTCCTTCGGACCCGCGATTTGGTGATCCCGATCACACGTTAGGCGCGTGTTCGGGGGCGCACAGAATACCACTTGGCGCTGGAGAAGTCAATAGCCGGTTCAGGACGCCCCCAGCCGCGGATCATCGCGAGGGGACCGCCGCGGCTTTGAGCTGGTCGATCAGCTTCTGGAGCCGGGTGGGTGCGGGGTCGAGGGCCGCGGCGGCCTGGAGATAGGGAAGCAGGTCGCCGCCGAGCGGCAGAGCGAGGCGCTGGCCGCGGTGACTCGTGTACGGCACGCCGTGTTCGATCACCAGGGCGGCCGGCGGGCCCCCGTAGACCGCCGACATGCCGACGTCGATCATGATCACCTTGCCGTCGAACCGCGGGATCACGGTGCCCGGCGTCACGGTGTGGCCGATCACCACGTGCTGGACCCCGAACGCGGCGAGCACCGAGTCGACCAGCGGCGCGAGCTCGGACTCGTCGCCCTGAGCCAGGCCCCGGTACCAGAGGGGCCCGTCCGGATCCTCGGCCACGCCCCGCGGCTCGGCCGCGCCCCGCGGCTCGGCCGGCCGGCCCGGCGCCAGGTTGGCCCGCACGCTGTCGTTGAGCGCTTCGAGCGAGGCGCCCACATACTTGGAGCTGATCCCGCCGTGGAGGAAGAGATAGCCGTCGATCGCGATCACCGCGTCGTGGCCTCGAATCCAATCGCCGTAGCTGCCCTTGCCCTCGAAGGCGAGCCGCTGCTCCACCCAGCCGAGCGGGTGGTCGTCGTTCCACTGGCGATGGTAGGCGTCGTCGTCGCGGCGGGCGGAGTCGGACAGGACCCGGTAGGCGCGGTCGCGGAGCGCTTCCGAGCCCCGGTTCCGAAAGGCCTCGAACTCCCCGGGCGAGGTATAGCGCAGGTCGCCCAGGATGTTCATGGCTTCGTGGTTCCCGATCAGGGCGTGGACCATGCCGCCGGCCTTGGGCGCCTCCTTCTCCAGCGCCATCAGGAGGTCCATCACCTTCCGGGAATCCGCGCCCCGGTCCAGGACGTCGCCGTTCTGGACCAGGTGGGTCTTGCCGCCGGTCCAGTGGTTCCGGTCGTCGATGATTCCGGTCTGCCGGAGCACGGTGACGAACTGATCGTAATCGCCGTGGACGTCTCCCACGGCCACGATCCGCTCAACCCCGGTGAACCGGTTCTGCTGCGCCCCGGCTGGGGTGGCCGGGGCGAGCAGAAGCAGGGCGACGAGCGGCCGGGCGCGAATGCTCATGCCGGAGCGTACCCGCTCGACCCGCCGTCCGCCAGTCGGTCTAGGGATGGACCTTGTCTGGGTACGGCGGCCGCTTGACGGTCGGCGGCGGGTTCTTCCGCAGCTCGTCCATCACCCAGGCGATCGCCCGCTCGAGCTGCGGGTCGTGTCCGGCAATCACGTCCTTGGGGGTCTGCTCCACCTCGATGTCGGGCGGGATGCCCACGTTCTCGACGATGTAGCCACCCTCCGGCGTCCAGATGGCGAGGTTGGGTGCCGTGACGGCGCCGCCATCGATCAGGACCGGCGTGCCGAGAATGCCGACCAGCCCACCCCAGGTCCGCTTGCCGATCAGCGGGCCGATCTTCTCGTGGTGGAACATCCAGGGGAAGTAGTCGCCGCCCGAGCCCGCGGTCTGGTTGATGAGCAGGGCCTTGGGTCCCGGGATCGACCCGGCCGGCGTTCTCAAGTCGTGGCCGTAGCGGGTGGCCCAGTAACTCAGGGTCTGCCGCTTCATGATGTCGATGTAGTAGTCGGCCAGCTGCCCGCCGCCGTTGAACCGCTCGTCGACGATGAGGGCGTCCTTGTGGGCCTGGGGATAGAAGTAGCGCCGGAACGACTCGTACCCCGAGCCGGCGGTGTTCGGCACGTACACATAGGCCACCCGTCCGCCGGTGGCCGAGTCGACCTTCTGGAGATTGCCCTCGATCCAGGCCCGGTGGCGGAGGGCGAACTCGTTGGGGATCGGGACCACCGTGACCGTCCGCGACCCGGCGCCGCTCGGGTCGGCGCCGACGGTGAGCTCCACCGTCTTCCCGGCCGTGTTCTCGAAGGGCGCGTAGACGTTGGTGGGTGGCCGGAGATCGACCCCGTTCACCGCGAGCAGGTACTCACCGGTCCGGACGTCGACGCCCGGCTCGGCCAAGGGCGACCGAAGACCGGGGTTCCAGTTGAGCCCACCGTACACCTTGGCGATCCGATAGCGGCCGTTGGCCACCTCGTAGTCGGCCCCCAGCAGGCCGCCGGGCACGGTCTTGGGCTGGTCGGGGCCTGGGCCGGCGAAGGTGAAGCTGTGGCCGACCCGGAGCTCCGAGAGGAGCCAGCTGATGATCTTGTAGGTGTCCTCGCGGGTCGGCGACTGCGCCACCAGGGCTGCGTACTTCGTCCGCTGAGCGGGCCAGTTCACGCCGTGGTAGTTGGTGGCGTAGAAGTAGTCCCGGTTGATTCGCCAGGCCTCGTCGAGCTCCTGAGCCCACTCGGCCGGCGGGTCGACGTAGAGATCGATGGCGTCGAGGTTGACCTTCCCCTGACCCGGCTGAGGCTGCGCGGTCGAGGTCAGGAAATATCCCGGACCCTGCTTGTAGAAGAGCTTCTTGCCGTCCCGGCTCAGGCCGAAACCGTCGGCCGGGGTGATCAGGACCTCGTCCTTCCGCTTGCTCAGGTCGTAGCGGTGGATGGCCCCCTTGGCGTCGGCGCGACGGAGGTAATAGATCTGATTGGCGTCGCCCGCCTCGAGCTGGGTGATGTCCGCCTCGCCGATCGGGAAGGCCACGATCCGCTGGGTGATTCCGGCGAAGTCCACCGTCGTGGTCGCGGCGCCGGACCCGGCCGCTTTCTTGGTGGTGTCGGGCGGAGTCGCTGGCTTCTCCTCGTCGCTCTGGGGCGCGAACGGATTGGGCGCGCTCTTGGCGAGCGCGATCGCGTAGATGCCGCGGCTCCGGGTCAGGCCGTCGCCGCTCTGCGCGAACCAGTCGAGCTGCGGTCCCCCGTCGGTCGACGCCAGCACATAGAGGTACTTGCCGCTCTGGTCGAAGGTCGGGTCGGCGACCTCGGAGAGCCCGTCGGTCACGGCCGTCGACTTGGCGGCCGCCACGTCATAGAGGTAGAGCACCCGGTTGAGCGGATGGTCCAGCACGGTGTAGGCCAGCCACTTCGAGTCCGGCGACCAGGCGTAGGTGATGCCCTCGGCCGGCGTGTAAATCGCGTTCGCGGCCACCTTGGTCGGCTGGCCCGACGCCACGTCGAGGATGAAGATGGTCTGGGAGTTGTCCCAGTAGGCGATCTTCTTCCCGTCGGGCGACCACTGGAGCCCGAAGTAGAAGCCGGCCCCGCCGAGCGGAATGACCCGGTGGGCGCCTTGCCCGTCCTGTGGCGCCAGGTGGAGGCGGTACTCCCCGCCTTCGTCGGAGAGGTACGCGATCTGGGTTCCGTCCGGCGACCAGGCCGGCTCCCGCTCGTGGGCGCCGGTGGTCTTGGTGAGGTTCCGGGGGTCGCCCTTCTCGGCCGGGACGGTCACGATCTCGCCCCGGGTCTCGACCGCCACCCGTGCCGCCGACGGTGAGAGCGAGAAGTTCCGGACGTACTGGGCGCCCTTGACCCAGTGGGGCCGAATCTGGGTGAGGTCCGCCGCGACGCCGATCACCAGGCGCTTCGACTGCGACGAGGCCGGATCGAACAGGTGGAGCCAGCCGGCCTGCTCGTAGAGGATCTTGCCGCCACCGCCGGCCACGTTCTGAATCGGGAAGTCGGTGTGGTTGGTGACCCGGCTGACCTTCTTGGTGGTGCGATCGTAGCGATAGAGGTTGAACTCGCCATCGCGATCGGACCGGAACCAGACCGTATTGGGATCGAGCCAGACGGCGTCGACGTCATTGCACCGGCCCTCGGGTTGCGGAATCTTCTCCACGTCCCAGGTCGAGGTGTCGATCAGCCAGAGCTCCGACGCCTGCCCGCCCCGATAGCCCTTCCACTGCTCGAACGCCCGGCCGATCGGGTTGTAGGCGATGTGCCGGCCGTCGGGCGACACGGTCGCCTCGGCGGCGTTCGGAATGGGCAGCTCGGTCGCGGGTCCGCCGCCGACCGGCACCGACCAGAGCTGGGTGTACCGGCCCGAGAAGTCGTTCCGATTGGAGGTGAAGAGCACCGCCTTGCCGTCGGCCGTGAACGACTGCGGAATGTCGGGGCCCGGGTGCCAGGTGAGCCGCCGGGGCTCGCCGCCGGCCGCGGGAATCAGATAGACGTCCACGTTGCCGTCGTAGTTGCCGGCAAAGGCGATCCATGCTCCATCGGGCGAGTAGACCGGATGCTGCTCGTCGCCCTGGGCGCTGGTGAGCCGGCGGACGTCGCTCCCATCCTGGCGAGCGGTCCAGAGGTCACCGGCATAGGCAAAGGCGATCTGGGCCGCGCTGATGGCGGGCTCGGAGAGCAGCCGGGTGTCGGTCGTGCTGGGCTGAGCGGCGAGATGGCCGGTGGTGGCCGTGGCAAGGAGGGCCAGGGTCAGGGTGCGGCCGGCGACTCTCGGAAGGATGGACATCGGGCAACCCGATCGAAAAAGGTGCCTAATTGTATCCAAAAATTGCCCGTCGTGGGCGCGGGGCGCCCGAACCTCAAGACGGCGGGGGTGCGGTCAGGGGGACACGAGCGCCTTGGTCACCGCCCCGGGTGTCGACGAGCTGCCGCCAAACCTAGGCGCCGCCGGGCCGCTCGGGCCATTGGCGGTCGGGGCGAGCCGGCTGGGCTTGATCCGATCCCAACCGGTCGGCGCGCACCTCGGCGTAAATGAAGTTCTCCGGTGGGACCGGGCTTCCGGCCAGTCGGCGGAGCATCGCCAGCTGGCCGACGTGGGTCATCGTGTCGGCGAGCGGGCCCTGGAGCAGCTGCTCGGTGGAGATCTCGCGGAGCGGGGTGCCCGCGCGAAGGAGGTCGGCCACGCCGCTCAGCGTCCGATGGAAGCGATCGATCTCGTCGGCGAAGGTCGGCAGCGGATCCGGCTGCATCGGATAGGATCCCCCCAGAAAGAGCGTCTGGGTGAACCCCATCAGACTGGTCATGTGGCGGAGGATGGCGACCGGGGTCCGTGCCTGGAGGCCCGTGCCGAACTCGGGGTAGTGCGGGGGCGCCCCACGGAGGGCCTTCTGGGCCCGGTAGGCGATGGCAGCGAGAAAGTGGAGGAGGAGCTCACGATCGCGGTCCACGGCGGTCTCCCGGCTCGAATGGAACGGCGCGACGACCAGACGCGCGGGCGTCGCGTGTCCGGGGACGCTGTCCCGACGCCGGGAAGTTACCGGCCGCCCCCGGCACGGCAACCGGCGCTCCGGAACGGAACCGCGCGAGGTACATTCCTCGAGCCAGTCCAGTCACCTCCTCACCCTCCGGAGCCCGTTTCATGAGGACCACCATCGCCTTGGCCGCGGCGTCGCTCGCGGCGCTCGCCTGCGCCCAGCCCGGCACTCCGGCCGCCAGTTCCATCCCGCCGAGCAGCTACTACGACAACACCGGTCACGACGATGTCCTCTCGGGCGGCGTCAAGATGATCCCGATCACCACCCCCAAGGGCACCTTCAGGGTCTGGACCAAGCGGATCGGCAACAATCCGAAGATCAAGGTGCTGCTCCTTCACGGCGGGCCGGGGCTCACCCACGAGTACTTCGAGGCGGTCGACAGCTACTTTCCGGGCGCGGGGATCGAGTACTACTACTACGATCAGCTGGGCTCCTACTACAGCGATCAGCCGACCGACACCTCACTGGTGAATCTGGACCGGTTCGTCGACGAGGTGGAGCAGGTCCGCACCGCGCTCGGCCTCGGGCCCGACAACTTCTATCTCCTGGGGCAGTCGTGGGGCGGCCTGCTGGCGATCGAATACGCCCTCAAGTACCAGCAGCACCTGAAGGGCCTGATCATCTCGAACATGATGGCCAGCATCCCGGCCTACGTCGATTACGCCGAGAAGGTCCTCATGCCAGCGATGGATCCGAAGGTGCTGGCGGAGATCAAGGCGCTCGAGGCCAAGAAGGACTACGACAATCCGCGCTACATGGAGCTGCTGATTCCCAATCACTACGAGCTCCACCTGCTCCGGATGCCTGCAAGTCAGTGGCCCGATCCGGTGAATCGGGCGTTCAAGCACATGAACCCGGCCGTCTACATCCCGATGCAGGGGCCGAGCGAGCTCGGCGCCAGCGGGAAGCTGGTGCATTGGGATCGGACCAAGGACCTGTCCCAGATCACGGTGCCCACGCTGGTGATCGGGGCTCGATACGACACCATGGATCCGAAGCACATGGAGTGGATGGCGGGGCAGTTCCCCAAGGGACGTTACCTCTACTGTCCGAAGGGCAGTCACCTGGCGCTCTACGACGACCAGCAGACCTGGTTCGACGGGGTGATCAAGTTCGTCCGGGACGTGAACGCCGGGACGTTCTGAAGCCGCGGTGCAGCCGGCGTGTGGATTGGTTCAGGCCGAGTCCCGGGTCACGCCTCGGTCACGGGACGGGTCGATCTTTCGCTCGTCTTCTGAAGGGGCGAGCGATGAGGCGACGACGAACGGTGCTGGCGCTGATGGCGTGGGCCACCGCCACGGCGGTCCCGGCCGCGGCGCAGACCCGGGCCCGATCGGGGGCCCTGGTGGGTGGGGTGATCGGCGCGACGGTCACGGGTGGGGTCGGGGCCGTCCTCGCCCAGGGTCTCTGCGACGCGGCGGACTGCTCGCTCGAGTGGGTCGACGGCGCGGTGACCGGCGCGGTGCTGGGTGGATTCGCGGGGGCAGGGTTGGGGGCCGCGTTTGGCGCCTTGTTCCCGGCCGATCCCACCAGCCGGGCCTCAGAATCGGACGGGCGGTTTCACCTCGCCGCGCTGGTGGATGGATCGGCAGCCCGGGGCGAATGGAACTCGCTGGACCAGACCATGTACGGCGGCCGGATGCTGGTCGGACTCCGGCGGGGCGGGTTGCTGGTCGGCCCCTCGGCGGAGTGGCTGTCGGGCGGCGGCTGGCGGGTTTCGAGCGTGGGGCTGGCGGGCCGGATCGACCCGGCCCGGGGCGCGATCCGTCCCTTCTTGGAGCTCGGCGTCGGCCGGTACGGCTGGCGGCACCCGGCAATCGTGGGACACTGCGCGCCCGGCGTCCCCGAGTGCACCTACTCGGAGGAGACACTCACCGATCACTACGTGGGCGTGGCCGGCGCGGTGGGCGTCGCGGTGGGAGATCCGGGTGGAGCCTGGCGGGTGTTCGCGACGGTGCGCTATCACTACGCGCCCGGGCGGCCGACCGCCGAGCCGTTCGCCTCCACCACCACCCGCCAGCTGAGGCACCTCGCCGTGGGCGCCGAGATCGGACTCGGGCCGCGGTAGGTGTTCCGAACGAGCCCGCTCACGCGCCCTCCGGGTGGGAGCGGCCGCAAAACGTCGACCGACCGGCGGAGTGCCCGGGCTCCGGCCGGGGTGACTCGGCAAAGCTTCTTCCGTCGACCGCCCCGTTCGGGGGTTGGCTCGCCGATTCGAGACTTCACGAACCGCCGAGTCTCGAGGCGGTCCAGGCCAGTGTAGATGGCGCCGAGGGACACCTGACGTCCGGTCCGGGTCTCGATCGTGCGGTTGACCGCGGCGCCGGATGGTCGGTCCGGAAGTCGGCCGGCCCAGACTGAACACCCCTTCACCCATGACGGCACGATGAATGCGGGCTCGCTTCGGGAAGCCGGTCAGGGTCCGGGGCGGGCGCGGTGTTACCTTTGAGCATCGCAGAACTCCCTGATGCCTAGATCCCCTTCACGCAGGCGTTGGGCCTCTTCGGAGGCCGGTGTTCTTCGTCTGGAGCGTGTGCATGACGACGAAGGTTCGCTTTCCCAATCGCAACCCGGCTCAGTTCATTGCCGAGATCAAGGCAGAAGTCGCGGCCTATTTCGAGGCCCGCGGCGGCCGCACCAAAGGCGACTGGCGGATGGTGGCCAAGACCCTGACGCTGTTCGTCCTCTGCTTCGGGTCGTACGCGGCGATCCTGTTGGGAGGATTCTCGCCCCTGGTGATGTTGCTCCTTGCCATGACGATGGGTGTCGGCGCCGCGGGCATCGGCTTCGCGGTCGCGCACGACGCCTTACATGGAGCCTACGCGGAGTCGCCCTGGATCAACCGGCTGCTGGGGTATTCCTTCGACGTGCTCGGCGCCAACGGGTACATGTGGAAGACGACGCATAACGTTCTCCACCATACCTACACCAACATCCAGGGCGTTGACGGCGACCTCGAGGTCTCGCCGTACCTCAGGCTCTCGCCCCGGTCTCCCTACCGGCCGATCCACCGCTGGCAGGCCTGGTACGCGCTTGGCGCCTACAGCCTGGCCACGCTCTCCTGGGTGCTGGCCAAGGACTACGTCTACTTCTTCTCCCGGAAGGGGTGCCCGACCGGCAGCCGCCGCCCGCCGCTCAAGCACGTCGTGTTCATGCTGGGAACCAAGGTTTTCTACTACGCGTGGTCGCTGGTCGTCCCGATCCTGGTGCTCGACCTGCCCTGGTGGCAGGTGACGTTGGGCTGGGTGGCGATGCATCTGACGGCGGGGGTGATTCTCGGGGTGGTATTCCAACTGGCGCACGTGGTCGAGGAGACGGCCTTTCCGGTGCCCGATCCGGCCGGCACGATGGAGCAGGCCTGGCTGGTGCACGAGATGGAGACCACGGCGAACTTCGCCCGTCGGAATCGGCTGCTGACGTGGTATGTCGGCGGCCTGAACTACCAGGTGGAGCATCATCTCTTTCCCAAGGTCTGCAGCATCCACTATCCCGCCATCTCGGAGATCGTCCGCTCGATCGCCGAGACCCACGGCATGCCGTACCACGAGCACCTGACCCTCTGGAGCGCGATTCGATCGCACTGGCGGATGCTCAAGCGGCTGGGTGACGGGCTGACGATCGAGGACGAGGCGCTCTCCGGCGCAGCCTGAGGCGTCGATTTTGCCACTCAGGTACGGCTGCGAGTCGCTAGGTAGTGGCACCAGAGGAGCCGGGCCGCCACTGATCGCCAAGGCGCCCACGCTCGGGCCAGGGCCGCCTGCCGCTCCCGCGACGGTAACCGTCGCCCCCCCTTGATCTCGAACAAGGCTTGCGCGAGAGCCAGGTCGCCGGTCGGCCAGACGTCCGGCCGCCGAAGCGCCATCAGGAAGTAGATATCGACGCTCCAGGGTCCGAGGCCCGGCACCCCGAGCAGGAGCGCGCGACCGTCGGCGTCGCCGGCCCGGGCCACCCGTCCGAGGTCGAGGCCACCGAGCACCCGCTCCGCCAGGCCATGGCAATAGGCAGCCTTCTGACGGGTGAGCCCCCAGGACCGGAGCCGGTCGCTGCCGGCCGCCGCCACCCGCTCCGGATCCATGCCGCCCAATCGCTCGGTCAGCCGCCGGTACATGGTCCGGGCCGCCGCCAGCGAGACCTGTTGCTCGATGATGATTCGGATCAGGGTCGGGAAGCCGGGGCGCCGACCCCACAGCGGCGGCGTGCCATGGGTGCGGAGCAGACGCCCCAGATCCGGGTCGCGAGCCGCGAGCGCGCGGGCCCCGACCGCGAGACTCCGGCGGTCGAGCCGTCGGAGGGTGGCGGGTTCGACCGGCGTCTTGGCATCGATCACCGACGCCTCGGCCCGGCCCGGGTGGCGGGGTCGGCGAGCGGGGTCAGAGCTCATCGAGCGACCGGGGCCAGTCGTCGCGGAGCAGGCGGGACATCGCCCGGTCCGCCAGGAGCCGCCCGCCGGTCTGGCAGCGGGCGCAGTAGTTGGTCTCGTTGTCCGCGTAGCGAATCCGCTGCACCGGGGCGCCGCAGTCGGGGCAGGGCTGGCCGAACCTGCCGTGGACCGCCATCTCGGGGCGGAAGGCGGTGACCTTCTCGGGGAAGGCACCGGATCGCTGTTCGCGGAGCCGGACGATCCAGGCGTCGAGGGTCCGGACGGCGGCGGTCCGGAGGGCGGCGATCTCGTCGTCGGTGAGCTTGCTGGTGAGCTTGAGCGGCGAGAGCCGCGCCGCGTGGAGGATCTCGTCGGAGTAGGCGTTGCCGATCCCGTCGAAGAAGCGCGGGTCGGTGAGCGATCGTTTCACCGTGTGATTCTCGACCCGGAGCCGCTCGGCGAACTGGGCCGCGGTGGCGCTCCGCACGTCGATGCCGCCCCGGCGGAACTGCTCCAGCTCGGCACGAGCGCCGACCACGTGGAGCGAGGCTCGCTTCTTGGAGCCGGCCTCGGTGAGCAGCAGCGTCCCCGCCGCGAAGTCGAAGGCCGCCAGGTTGATCTTCGAGCCGAGCTTGGCGGCCGGCCGTTTCCAGTGAAAGCGGCCGGCGATCATCAGGTGAATCACCAGCCAGAGCTCGTCTTCGAACCCGATGACGATCCGCTTGCCGATCCGATCGATCTTCCGGACCACCCGTCCCTTCGCCCCGGCGAGGGGCGGATCGAAGCTCCGGAGCAGGAACGGACTCTTGAGCCGGACGTCCTCGAGCCGCGCCCCGACGATCCGCTCGCCGAGGGCTTCCACGTAGGTGACGATGTCGGGCAGCTCGGGCACGGGCACTCGGGGACGGGGCGTCGTCGATAAGCTGCCGTGGTGACGGCCGGATCTCAAGCAATCGGGAGCCGGGCCTTGCGTGTTCCGGGTCGGGTCCATACTTTGGGTCCCGACAACTGAAGCTCGTGGCGATTTGAGGCGTATTGCGGCCACGTAAATCAACCGCTAAAAAGCCACGCGTCTGCGTGTCTTCTTGGCACCGGACGTTTTTCGCGTTCGGGCCCCAGGATGATCCGAGCGCGCGGCGGAAAGAGAAGACCCCATGACCGTCGCGTCGCTCCCGGCGACCACCGAGCCGCTGCCGCTCCGTTGCGGCCACTGCGGAACCGAGTACCCACCGCTCCCACAGGCCATCTGCGGCGAGTGCTTCGGGCCGCTCGAGCCGATCTACCCCCGTGACCGACCCCGCCCCGACCGGGCCGAGATCGCCACCCGCTGGCCCTCGCTCTGGCGCTATCGGGAATGGCTGCCGTTCGCGGGCTCGCCGGTCCACTCGTTCGACACCGGGTTCACGCCGCTGGTCGAGGCGCCAGCGCTGGCCGAGCGTCTCGGCGTAGCGCGCTGTTGGATCAAGAACGACACCGTCTCCCATCCCTCGCTTTCGTTCAAGGACCGGGTGGTGGCGAGCGCGATCAACGCGGCCGTCGGACTCGGCTGCGAGACCCTGGCCTGCGCTTCCACCGGCAACCTGGCCAACGCGGTCGCCGCCCAGGCGGCCCGAGCCGGGCTGCCTGCCTGGATCCTGATTCCCGAAGATCTCGAGCCCGGCAAGATCCTGGCGAGCGCGATCCACGGCGCTCGGGTGATCCGGGTCCGCGGTACCTACGACGACGTAAACCGGCTCTGCGTGCAGCTGGCCGATCGGTTCTCGTGGGGGATCGCCAACGTGAATCTCCGGGCCTACTACGCCGAGGGCTCGAAGACGGTGGCGTTCGAGATCGCCGAGCAGCTCGGTTGGCGCCTGCCCACGGCCGTGGTGGCGCCGATGGCGGGCGGGTCGCTTCTGACCAAGCTGGCCAAGGGCTTCCGGGAATTCATCCACGACGGTCTGGTGAACGATCCGCCGCCGCGGCTCTTCGGGGCGCAGGCGTCGGGATGCTCACCGATCATCGACGCCCTCGGTCGAGAGGATGGCCGGATCGTGCCGGTCACGCCGAACACCGTGGCCCGGTCGCTCGCGATCGGCAACCCCGCCGACGGCCCCCGGGCGGTGCGTGCCATCCGCGATTCGTTGGGTGGCGGCGCGGCCGTGACCGATCCCCAAATCGTCGCCGGTGTCCGGGTGCTGGCCGAGACGACCGGCATCTTCACGGAGTCGGCCGGCGGGGTGACCACCGCCGCCGCCCTGGCCCTGGCCGAGCGGAAGCGGCTGGGCCCGGCCGACGAGGTGGTGCTCTGCATCACCGCTCATGGTCTCAAGACCCCGGACCTGGTCGCCGGCGCCGCCGCCGACCTTCCCATCGTCAACCCGCGGCTCCGCGAGGTCGTCTCGTTGGTCGACGCCGCCTGACCTGTCTTTGAAAGGAATCGCATCATGGCCGTGACCGTTCGTCTCCCGAGCATCCTGAGTCGCTATGCCGGCGGCGTCCGAGCCCTCTCGCTCGCCGGCGGCACCGTCGGCGACGTGCTGGCCGAGCTCGGCGCCAGGCATCCCGAGCTGGGCCAGCGTCTGACCGAAGCCACCGACGATCGCAACCCGTTCGTCACCATTTACCTGAACGACGAGGACGTCCGGTTCCTGGGTGGGACCGGCGCGCCCGTGACCGATGGCGACGAGCTGAGCCTCGTGCCCGCCATCGCCGGAGGGTGAGCGCCATGGGCACCGCGATCATCGACGCCGCGCCGTCGCTCTCCAACGCCGAGCTGCTTCGCTACAGCCGGCACCTGATCCTCCCCGACGTCGGGATCGACGGTCAGCGCCGGCTCAAGCAGAGCCGGGTGCTGATCGTCGGCGCCGGCGGGTTGGGCTCGCCGGTGGCGCTCTACCTGGCCGCCGCCGGGGTGGGCCATCTCGGCCTCGTGGACTTCGACCGGGTGGACGAGACCAATCTCCAGCGGCAGATCCTCCACGGCACCAGCACGGTGGGGACCTCGAAGCTGGATTCGGCCGAAGCCCGGCTCAAGGATCTGAACCCGCACGTGAAGGTGGAGCGATACGACACCCGGCTCTCGGCGGAGAACGCGCTGGAGATCATCCATGGATACGACGTCGTGGTCGACGGGACCGACAACTTCGGGACCCGCTATTTGGTCAACGACGCCTGCGTGATCCTGGGCGTGCCGAACGCGTACGGGAGCATCTTCCGCTTCGAGGGCCAGGCGTCGGTGTTCGCGACGGAGGAGGGGCCGTGCTACCGCTGCCTCTTCCGGAACCCGCCGCCGGCGGGCGCGGTGCCGAACTGCGCCGAGGGCGGGGTGCTGGGTGTGTTGCCGGGGCTGGTGGGGACGATCCAGGCGACCGAGGCGCTCAAGCTCCTGCTCGGGATCGGCCGGCCGCTGATCGGCGAGCTGCTGCTGGTCGACGCGTTAGGAGCCGAGTTCCGGAAGGTGAAGATCCGGAAGGATCCGGCCTGCCCGGCCTGCGGCACCCGGGAAATCCTGGAGCTGTGCGAGGTCGAGGTGGCCTGCGACACCCCCGCGACCGGGCCGACCCTCCAGGAGCTCTCGGTCCGCGAGCTGGCCCGGCGGATCGAGCGGGGCGACGATCCGCTCCTGATCGACGTCCGGGAGCCCTTCGAGTGGGCGATCGGGCACCTCGGGCCGGCCCGGCTGGTCCCGTTGGCGGACTTTCCCGAGACGATCCCCTCGCTGCCCCGCGATCAGGACATCGTGATCTACTGCAAGGGGGGCGCGCGGAGCGCCCAGGCGGTGGCGCTGCTGGCGCTGGAAGGATTCACCCGGGTTTGGAACCTGGCTGGCGGGATCACGGCGTGGAGCGCCGAGGTCGACCCGTCGATCCCGAGATACTGAGGCGTCAGGGCTGGGCTGCCCCGCCGGCTCCCTTGATCCGGGCCAGCCGCGCCATCAGCACGGCGGCCCGCTCGGCCGCCATCCGGAGCGAGGGCAGGTAGACGCCTTCCTCCGGACTGTGGGCGCCGAAGCCGGTGACGCCCAGGCCGTCGAGGCCGGGGATGATCGTCCCGACGAAGGCGACGTCGCCCGCCCCGCGCCGGTCGGGCGGGAGCGGCTCGATCGCGGGGTAGCCCAGCGCCTGGCTGACGCCGTCGAACACCCGCAATAGGGCCCGGGCGCCGTCGGTCGGGGGCATACCGGGATAGCTGTCTTCGAAGGTGATCCGAGCACTGGTCCCGGGGAGGTTGTCGGACACGACGGCGCGCATCACGGCCCGGGCCGAGTCCTTCTGCGATTCGGTCAGGAAGCGGAGGTCGCCCTCGACCACGGCGGAACGGGCGATGATGTTGGTCTTGCCGGCGGTCTGGCCGCTCACCGCCGTGCTGTCGAAGCTCACCTCGGTCCCGCCGACGATCGCGCCCGGGTTGAAGGTCAGGTAGGGCTGGCCGGCCAGGTGGTCGCGGAACCCGTCGAGGATCCGGGCGGCTTCGAAGATCGCGCCGTAACCCGCACCCGGCCGGAAGATCCCGGACGAGTGCGATTGCCGGCCCGTGACCGTGAGGATCCAGCTGCTCGAGCCCCGCCGGGAGATGGTGGCGGTCCGGGCGTCGCCCCCCTCGAACGCCAGGGCCACGTCGGCCTGGCGGGCGGCCTCGACCAGGGGCCGGCGGGTGGCCTCGACCGGGCGGCCGGGGCTCTCCTCGTCGCCGGTCATCACCACGGTGACGTCCATCTCGTCCAAGGCACCGACGGTTGCCAAGGCGCGGAGGGCGAGGACGATGGCGACGTCGCCGCCCTTCATGTCGGAGGTTCCGGCACCGCGGGCCACCGTGTCCCGGCGGGCGAATCGCTGTCCCGGTCCTTCGAAAACGGTATCGAGGTGGCCGATCAGGAGCAGCCGCTTGCCGGCCGGATCGGCCTTGGCGCCGTGACGCTCCGCGAGCAGGTGGCCCGCCCGCTTGAGCTCGGGTGGGAGGTCGAGCCAGCGGGTGGTGAAGCCCAGCGAGTCGAGCTGCGCTTGGAAGAGCCGGCCCACGGCGCGGACGCCCTCGAGGTTGAGGGTGCCGCTTCCGATGTTCACCGAGCGCTCGAGCAGGCCGATGGCCGGCTCGTAGCCGTGGCTCACGGCCCCACGGATCCGCGCTTCCCGGTCGGTGAGCGATTGGCCGGCGGCGTTCCGGGCGGTGGCGAGGAGCGCGAGGCCCGTGAGGAGCAGGGCTGAGATCGAGGTCCGCATGCGACGAAAGGGTTCGGGTTCGGCCGAATACTAACCCCCGCCTCAGGCGATCGCCCGACCCGCGATGTGCGGCCCGGCAATGGGGACCCGGACGTCGAATCGTTCGACCTCCACCGCCCGAAACCCGGCGCCGCGGATGACGGCCTCGGTGTCGCGATCCGGCTCGCAGCCGTCCATCAGCCGTCGCCAGAGGGGCTTGATCCATCGCTGTCGGCCGGCCCGCCCCGCGTCGTGGGCCACGACGTGCTCGAGGAAGACCAGGGTGCCGCCGGGCCGGAGCACCCGGCGGATTTCCGCGAGTACGGCCGGGGGATCGGGGACGGTGCAGAGCACCAGACTCGAGATGACGTGATCGACCGCGCCGTCGGCGGCCGGCAGCCGATCGGCCAACCCCGCCTGCAACTCGATCGTGAGCCCTCGCTCGGCCGCGCGGCGGACGAGGTGCGGATGGTTGTGGAGGTTCGGCTCGATCCCGAGCCAGCGGACGCTCGGGTCGAGGTAGGCAAAGCTGGCGCCGGCCCCGGGTCCGATCTCGATCACCCGCCCGCGGAGCGGGCCGAACAGCCGCCGCTTGTACGGGTCGACCCGGCCCTCGTAGTAGTGGCTCCCGCGGGCCAGCGCCCAGGCCTGGAGTCGGTAATACCAGCCCTGGCGGCGACCGGGTACCTCCCTGACGGGAAACATGGACGGCTCGGCGGCGTGAACCGGCGCGGCCCGGCCGCGTCCGATCTTCGCTCAGACGATCTTGACGTACTCGAAGTCGCCGGGCCGGTTGTCGATCCCGACCCTCGGCGGCGCGATCCACCCCGCGAAGAGGCCGGGCTCCCGAACCGACCCGCTCATCAGGCCCTCGATGAACGACTGATCGTCGCCGTTGGGCAGCATCTGGTCGCGGCGGGCTTCCCAGTCCGGGTCGGCGAGCGGGCGGCCGTCGAGGTCGAAGTGCCCGGTCTTGAACTCCCCGATCTGCCGGTGGAAGGCGACGTGGGGGAGGCGGATCTGGAAGTCGACCCCGGTCGTGGCGATGACCCGGTTCCAGCGATCGATGCCCTTCTGACAGTCGCGCACGTAGTCGTCGCGAAGTCGCATGTTGAGGGCGGAGAGGGCGGGCACGTCCATCGCGCGGACCTCGCCATCGACCGGACGGAGCACGACGTACGTCTCCGACTCGAGCCGGTGATCGTCGTCCAGCTTGTCCTCCCGGTAGCGGCCCTTGAGCCCGGCGTTGAACGCGTTGGCCGCGTTGGTCGAGACCTCGGACCCGAAGAGGTCGAGGGTGAGCGAGAAGTGGAGGTTGGCCTTCTTCTGGATGGTCGGCAGGTCGATCACGCCGAGGCGCCTGACCCGGGCCACGTCGTAGGGGTCGTCGATCCCGGCGTCGCGCATGGCCTCGCAGGTCCGCTGGATGATCCGACCGACCCCGGTCTCGCCCACGAACATGTGGTGGGCCTCTTCCGTGAGCATGAACCGGCAGGTTCGGGACAGCGGGTCGAAGCCCGACTGGGCCAGGGCCTCGAGCTGCATCTTGCCGTCACGATCGGTGAAGAACGTGAACATGAAGAACGAGAGCCAGTCCGGGGTCTGCTCGTTGAACGCCCCCAGCATCCGGGGCGTGTCGGCGTCGCCGGAGCGGCGGCGGAGCAGCTCTCCGGCTTCCTCACGGCCGTCCTTGCCGAAGTACTTCTGGAGCAGATAGACCATCGCCCACAGGTGCCGCCCCTCCTCGACGTTGACCTGGAACAGATTGCGCAGGTCGTAGAGCGAGGGGGCGGTCTTGCCCAGGTGGCGCTGCTGCTCGACCGACGCCGGCTCGGTGTCGCCCTGAATCACGATCAGGCGGCGGAGCATGGCTCGGTGCTCGCCGGGCACCTCCTGCCACGCGGGCTCGCCCCGGCTGGCGCCGAACGGCACGGTGCGGCCCTCGACTTTGGGGGCGAGCAGAATGCCCCACTTGTACTCGGGCATCTTCACGTAGTCGAACTTGGCCCAACCACTGGAGCCGACGCCCACGGCGGTGCGGAGGTAGACCAGGGCCTGCTGGAACCCTTCCGGGCCCATGTCCATCCACCAGTCGATGTACCCGGGGTGCCACTTCTCGAGCGCCTTCTTGACCCGCTCGTCGCCGTTGAGATCGACGTTGTTCGGGATCAAGCCGTCGTAGTCGACGTTGAGATAGTCGGTCATCGATCACACCCGCTTCCGGTCGTAGGTCGGCTGCACGCCCGTGCCGTAGCGCTTGAGCGCGCCCTCGTCGCCGGCCGCGTTGGGTCGCTGGAAGATCCAGTTCTGCCAGGCGGTCAAGCGTCCGAAGATCTTGGTTTCCATCGTTTCGGGTCCGGCGAAGCGGAGATTGGCCTCCATGCCGGTGAGCGCGTCGGGCGAGAAGCTGGCGCGCTCCTCCAGCATGATCCGGATCTCGTCGGCCCAGTCGGTGTCGTCGAAGATGAAGGTCACGAGCCCGAGCGTGTCGGCGGACTCGGCGTCGAGCGGCTCACCAAGCCGTTCCCGGGCGCGCCCGACGCTCTCGGGCTCGCCCAGGAATCGGGTCGCGAGTCGGGAGAGTCCGTTGCTCATGGGGTAGGTCCCGAAGTTGGTCGAGCCCAGCACCAGGACCGGGGCGGGGTAGGGGTCGCCGCTCAGGGTGCCATCCACCATCACCGACCGATCGGCCGCGAACGCCAGCTCGGCCAGCGTTCCCGCGAAGCAGCTGCCCGGCTCGATCAACGCGATCAGAGTACGGGAGGTCAGGTCGAGCCGCTTCAGCACCCGCTTCCAGAGAAGGCGAATCTCGCGCACCAGCCAGTCCCCCACGCCCGCCTCGAGCAGGGCATCGTACGACTGCACCGCCACGGGGTCGCCGCTCGTGTGCAGCAGGAGCTGACCGATCTCCGGCTCGTTCAGCCGGAGGTGGAGGATGGCGTCGTCCAGCTCCCGAGCCAGGGCGAGCGGCCAGAACCGATCGCCCTCGACCGCGATCTGCTCCGGGGATGCCGGCGCCGATTCGGCGGGACCCCGTACTCGAAGATGGGCGAGGCGTCCGGCGCGGTCGATCTCGACCTCGACGTAGCGGTAGCTCACCCGGTCGGCGCCGAAGGTCCGCTGGAGCGGATGGAGCACCACGCCGCTGGCGCCGTCCGGACGATCCGACCGGTCCGCCAGCTCGAGGGCGCGAGCGCGGACGGCGGAGTCCCAGGCCGACTTGGGGACCGCCTCGTCGACGAGCCGCCACGCCACCGCCCGCTGGCCCCGAATGCCTTCCTCGAGGGTCGAGAACACGTCGGCCCGGTCGCGGCGGACCTTGCGCTTGTCGACCAGACGGGTGAGGCCGCCGGTCCCCGGTAGCACCGCGAGCAGCGGCGTCTCGGGAAACGAGACCGATGAGCTCCGATCGTCCACCAGCATGATGTGGTCGGCCGCCAAGGCGAGCTCGTAGCCGCCGCCCGCCGCGCTGCCGCTCACCGCCGCCAGGTAGCGCTGACCGCTCTCGGCGCCCGCCGTCCTCGATCGCGTTCCGGGTCTCGTTGGTGAACTTGCAGAAGTTGACCTTGTGAGGGTGGCTCGCCTGCGAGAGCATCCGGATATTCGCGCCGGCGCAGAAGACCCGCTCCAGCGCGGACCGGAGCACCACCACCTTGACCGCCGGGTGTTCGAAGCGGAGCCGCTGCACCGCGTCGTGGAGCTCGATGTCGACGCCCAGGTCGTACGAGTTCATCTTGAGCTCGTAGCCGGGAAACAGGCCGCCGGCCTCCGACACGGCCATGGTGAGAAAGGCGATCGGCCCGTCGATCTCGAGCCTCCAGTGCCGGTAGTCGTCCGGCCGGGTCTGGAAGTCGATCCTTGGCTCCGAGCCGCGGGCGGTGGCCGTCGTCATGGGGTCGAGCCTCCCGCCGCCGACCGAGCACCTTCGCCCATCGTCACGAGCAGCGTTTCGAGAAAGGTGGCGACCGCGGTCACCGTCTCGACCGGCCGCTCCAGGTGAGGGGCGTGACCCGCACCGTCGATCAGCGCCACGTCCACGGGGCAGTAGGTCTCCTCCTGCGCGGCCTCGATCTGGGCCGTGGTGCCGTACTGATCCGCCGTGCCCTGAACGATGAGGATCGGGACCCGGATGTAACCCAGGGACTCGCGAATGTCCCACCCGCGAAACTCGGGATCGAGCCAGGCGCGGCTCCAGCCCCAAAACGCGGTGTCCACGTTGTCCCCATGGTGGCGGGCGAGGCGCTCACGAAGATCGCCCTCCTGGTACGCCGATCGGGCCTGCTCGATGCTCCGGATCCCCAGCTCCTCGACGAAGAAATGGGGGGCGAGGAGAATCAGGCCGCGCACCCGGTGGTCCTCGATGCCGCCGGCATAGAGGGTGGCGATCGAGGCACCGTCGCTGTGTCCCAGGAGCAGGCCCCGCTCGAAGCCGATCAACGACAGCACGCTCGGCAACACGCCGAGCGCCTCGTCGTGCATGTAGCTCAGGGGACGAGGCAAAGCAATCGGATCGGATCGGCCATAGCCCGCGCGCGAATAGACGAAGACTCCACATCCGCTCACCCGGGCAAGCTCGTCGGGAAAGCGGCCCCAGAGCCCGGCCGAGCCGAGTCCCTCATGGAGCATCACGATCGTAGGCGCGTCGGCCGGCCCCGGCCCGATCCAGCGGCTCTCCAGGGTCACCCCGTCGACGGTGATTCGATCGGTCCTCATCTCGTGCCGACGCCGCTCGCGGCAGGCGAACAGGCGGTCGAGCCGCTGGCTCGATTCAGGGTCGGCGGGTCGGTCATTGCAGCGGGCGCTCCTCGATGAAATTCGAACGAGTGTTCGAGAACGATTCTATCGTGGCCGGGAACGGCGGTCAAGCGGCTGGCGTGGGGCGACGGTCCGGGTCAGCCGGGCGTCGAGCCCGGTTCGGTTGGTCCGCCCGAAGGCGAGGTCACCGCTGGAGCGGTGACGTCGAAGAAGCTCGTGCCGACCAAGCGCAAGACCAGCATCCGGTGCTGGTTGTGCAGCTCCCAGCGCCAGCGAACGATCCCGATCTTCCCGGAGCTCGAGATCCGGGACGCGAGGACGGTCACGGTGAGCTCGAGACGGTCACCAGGTCGGACCGGCGCTGGCCATTCGATTGCCTCGACTCCGGGTGACCCGGTCGATTCGGAGCCCGGGAGAATCTCCCGGGCCACCAACTCCATGGCGATCGCGCAGGTCATCCATCCGCTCGCGATGAGCCCGTTCCAACGGCTGGCGGCGGCCGCCTTGGGATCGGTGTGAAAGGGCTGGGGATCGTACCGTTCGGCGAACTCGACGATCTCGCGTTCGGTGACCTCGCGGGACCCTCCGTGGATGATACGGCCGGGCGTCAGCTCGTGGTAAACCATTCGTCCTCGAGGCCTGGGGTCGTGGGTCGTGGCTGTCTGGAATCTGGCGGGGACCGTCCTCTGACGTCGAGCGCGGGCTCGCCGCCGGCGGGCCGAGTTCCAGAACGCCGAAGAGGGGTTCGCTCGCCGTGCCCGAAGCTACCCGCCGTCTTCTGGATGATTGGCGCGGGGAGGTCGTTCGGGACCGGGTCGACGAGTCCTGAGCTTCCTCCCCCACCAGAGGGTCAGTGGTGCGCGAACACGGCCTGTGACCGCGGGCCCCGCTCGATGAAGTTGTCGACCCCGATCCGCATGTCGTCCGTGGCACAGCACGCCCCGAACATCTCGGACTCGAACCGCAGTCCCAGCGGCAACGGGAGGCGACATCCCTCGATTACCGCCTGACAGATCAGGGCGTCCGTAGCCTGACTCAGGTGCCCGAGGTCGACAGCTGGCAAGGTATCGGGAGTCGTCATCGGCGCCGGGTCGATCGGACGGAGCGTGACTTCCCCCGTGGCCGCCGCCCGCGCCAGCCGGATCGCCGCGATGACCACGTCGCCGTCGACCTCGGCCCGGATCAGGCCCCACTCGACGGCCTCGGCTCCGGAGAGCGGCCGCCCGGTCCGGAGCATCTCGGCCGCCCGTTCGACCCCCACCAAGCGGGGCAATCGCTGGGTCGCCCCAGCGCCCGGTACGATGCCAAGGTTCGCCTCCGGCTGGGACGCGGCGACCTTGAGCCCCCGCCGCGCGATTCTGGCGGTGCAGCACATGGCCAGCTCGTTGCCGCCACCGATCGCGGAGCCGTTGAGCGCGCAGATGACCGGTTTGCCGAGCTGTTCGATCAGGCCCCCAGGCACCTTGGACCGCTCGGAGGTGGCGATGCCTTCCTCCACCGTTTGGATCCGGGCGAGAAAGTTGACGTCGGCGCCCGAGACGAACGCCTTGGTGCCGAAGCCGGTGAGAACGACGGCCGCGACGGCGGGATCGTCGCGAATGGTCGTGAAATGATCCGTCAGCTGTCGGTAGACTTCCTCGTCGAGCGCGTTCAAGACCCGGGGCCGCCGGATCGTCAGCACCGCCACATCGCCCTCATCGCGACGGAGGACCTGCGGGATCGGGAAGGGCCGCCCCGAGCGGGCCTGGCGGGTCAGGCAGGTCGGCACGCTGAAGTCCGGGTTGGTCGCCGCGAACGCTTCGACGAGCTTCAGGGCGCGGGCCGGCCCGACCTCGTTCATGAAGCCGAACGGCGGGCGCATTGCCAGGCCGAGCTCGATCGCCATCTCCAGATCCTCGAGCGCGACGATGCCGGTATCGAGCACCTGGCCCACCAATCCGAAGTAGGCGCCCTGCATCCACTCGGCGATCCGCCGCTCGGCGTCGGCGCTGAGCGTGACCTTTTCTCCGCGACCGGGAACCTCCCAGGGGCGGCCGGAGGCAATCGCCTCCTTCATGAGGCGCGGTGACCGGAACCACCCGCCGAAGCGCCGCTGCATCTCGTCGAGGCCGTGGTCGGTGATCGGGTTGCCGCCGGTCAGGTTGATGGCGGTGAACGGCCCGACCCCCAATCCCAGCGCCCGCCGGGCGGCCGCGTCGACCTCGCGGGTGGTGCCCAGACCGGCCTCCACGGCGAACGCGGCGGCGAGGAACAGGCCTTCGAACACCGGGTCGACGGCATAGCCGTACCGGCTCCGGACCAGGATCGGCACCTTCCCGAGGGCTTCGTAGAATGCCATCAGCCGGTCGGCCACGGCGGGCTGGGTGCGACGGCCGGGGACGATCTCCACCAGGGGATTCCGCTCCGCCGGAAAGAAGTAGTGGATCACCAGCGCCCTCTCGGGATGCGCGAGCTCGGCGAAGATGTCTTCCGGGGGAAGGTGGGAGGAGTTCGATGCCAGCAGCGCGTCGGGCGCGCAGAGCTGCTCCAGCTGGGCGAAGATCCGGCGCTTGGTCGTGACGTTCTCGGTCGCCGCCTCGATCACCAGGTCGGAGCCGGCGAGCCGGCCGTAGTCGCTCGAGAACGTCACGGCCCGAACGATGGCCTCCGCCTCGGCCGGCTTGAAGGCGCCGGTTTCACGGCCCTTCTCCACCTTCTGAGCCAGCTTGGCCCGGCCCCGCTCGAGCGCATCAGGCGCGATATCGACGACCTCGACGGTCACCCCATGGGACTGAAGGGCCTTGGCGAAATAGAGGGCGATGTCGGGACCGATCTGCCCCGATCCGACGATCCCGATCTTCGACAGAACGATGGCGGGCGAGCGATAGGTCACACGTGACTCCCCCCGGGGCACCCGGGCGCAAAGGAACGAACGGCATGCTTCGGAGGGGAGGGGACCCCTTGACCGCCGTTGGGCGGTTTCGTATTATATCGAACGTTCGTTCTGTTTTCTAGGGCCCGTCCGGGCCGGCAGGGGTTGGCGAGTCGGGGGGGTGGGGTGGGGTGCTCCGGACGGCCCGTTGCAAGATCGGAGGCACGGGCTGTGTCGCGAGCCACTGTGGTTGATTGGGCTCGGGGCCTGTACGAAGACCTCGACTTCACCTCGGTCCGGAGCTGGTTGGCCGAGGAGCCCGGCCGCCTGGCCGGTGGCTACCTGCCGGTCTATGCTCCCCGCGAGCTGCTGCACGCCTGTGGCTACCATCCCGTAGGGATCCACGGCGGCGGCGACCGTCTCGAGATCATCCGAGGCGACGCCTTCTATCAGTCCTATATCTGTCACCTCCCGCGGTCGGTGATCGAGCTGGCCCAGTCCGGGCGGCTCGATTTCCTGTCGGCGATTCTCTTCCCGTCGACCTGCGACGTCATCCGGAACCTCTCCGGGATCTGGAAGCTGCTCTATCCGGACCTCTATGTCCGGTACATGGACGTTCCTCAGGCGCCCGATCGCGCCCTGGCGACCGATTTCTGGGAAGCCGAGCTGCGGCACGTCATCGCCGATCTCGGGGAGCGGTCGGGGCGGCCGCCCACCGAGTCCGAGCTCCGCGGCTCGCTCGCGTTGTACAACGAGGTCCGTCGCATGGTGCGCTCGCTCTACGACGCCCGGCGGGAGCGACCGGCGGACGTCCCCAGCGAAGAGCTCTATCTGCTGATGCGGGCGGGTGAGGTGGCGCCGGCATCGGAGTTCCTGAGCCAGGCGAGCCGCTACCTCGAAGCGGTGGCGGAGGAGCCGGGCCGGCTCCGGGACAACAGCCGGGTCGTGGTGACGGGTGCGTTCTGCGAGCAGCCGCCTCTGGGCCTGATCAAGTCGATCGAGCGGGCCGGCTGCTACATCGTCGACGACGACTTTGTGCTCGGCAATCGGTTCCTCCAGGGCGACGTCTCGTTGGACGGTGATCCGGTGCGAGCGCTCGCCGAGGCGCTGGTGGGCAACAACCTCCACACCTCGGTGCTGTACGAGCCGGACCCCGCCGGCAAGCGGCGCCTGATGCGGGAGCGGGTCGCGGCCGCGCGGGCCGACGGGATCATCTTCGCCGCCCCGAGCTTCTGTGACCCCGCCCTTCTCGATCAGCCGATGTTGCGGACCGGCGCCGAGGCGGCGGGCATCCCGTGCATCGCCTTCAAGTATTCGGAGAACACGGGGCAGTTCCAACAGTACCGGGAGCAGGCAGGCACGTTCTCCGACTCGATCAAGCTGTGGGGAGGTGCATAATGGCGGAGGCCCTGAAGGACCGCTCGATGGTGCTCCAGAAGGAGATGATCGCGGAGCATTTCGAGCGGCTGGAGCGGGCGCCGAGACCGGCGAGCCGGTGGTCTACACCTTCGTTCCCGGCAACCTGGCGGAGCTGATCCGGTCGTTCGACGCCCTGCCGGTGCTGCCGGAGATCAATGCACTGCAGTCCGGCATGCGGAAGCTTTCCGCCGACTACATCGCGGAGGCGGAGCGGGCGGGGCATTCGGAAGACGTCTGCACCTACGTCAAGTGCGACCTCGGCATGCTCAAGTCCGGCAACATCGGTCCGGCCGGTACCCGGCTCCCCAAGCCCGACCTGCTGCTGCTGTCCTACACCGGCTGCTACACCTTCATGAAGTGGTTCGAGCTGCTCCGCGAGGAGTACGACTGCCCCATCGTCTTCTTCCACGTGCCCTACCAGGGTGATGGGCGGCTCGAGCCGGAGCACCGGGAGCTACATGATCCGGCAGCTCCGCGAGCAGGTGATCCCGGCGCTGGAAGCAGGCCACCGGCCGCAAGTACGACGAGGACAAGCTCCGGGAGCGGCTGGCTCTGGCTGCCCAGGCCGAGGACGACCTGGTCGCGGTGCTGCACGCGGCGAAGCGGCGACCGAGTCCGATCGACGGCTACTTCGGAACGGTGTACTACGTCGGGCCGATCTTCAGCGCGTTCCGGGGCACCCCCGAGGGGGTCGAGTACTACCGCGCCCTCCGAGCCGAGATCGAGGAGCGGATCCGTCTGGGCCTCGGACCGATCACCCCCGAGGGGCCGCTCAACGATCAGAAGTATCGGCTGGTGGTGGAGGGGCCGCCCAACTGGACCCACTTCCGCGACTTCTGGAAGATGTTTGCCGATGAGGGCGCGGTGGTGGTGGCGTCGACCTACACCAAGGTCGGCGGCACCTACGACTTCGGGTTCCGTCATGATCCCGACGATCCGATCGGGACGATGGCCGACTACTGCAGCGGCTGCTACACCAACCTCAACCTCCCCTCCCGGATCGAGATGCTGGCCCGCTACGTCCGTGAGTACGAGGCCGATGGCTTCCTGATCAATTCGGTCAAGTCCTGCAACTCCTTCTCCGCCGGTCAGCTGATGATGCTTCGCGAAGTCGAGGCTCGAACCGGGATCCCCGGCGGCTTCATCGAGTCCGACCTGGTCGATCCCCGCTATTTCGGGGCCGCGAACATCAAGAACCGGCTGGAGAGCTATTTCCAGATGATCGAGGCGCGGCGCGCCGGAGAGGTGGCCGCGGTATGAGCTGCGTCATCGGGATCGATCTCGGCTCCACCACCACCAAGGCGGTGATCCTCGACGAGCGCCAGGAGGTACTCGGGCGGGGCATCACCAACTCGCGATCGAACTACGACCTGGCCGCCGGGGTCGCTCGGACCGAGGCGTTCATCAACGCCCGGTTCGCCCTGGTCCAGAAGCGGGTCGAGGGGGAGATCGGTGCGGTGCAGGTGCAGCGGCTGCGGCGGGCCTTTCGCCTGGAGCAGACGCTGCACCAGCTGCCGGCACCTGGAAGCGCTGATGCTGGAAGAGGTCGAGCGATCCGGATCCCGGTCCCGGCCCGCCTTCGCGGCGGCGATCGGCACCATCTGCCGCCGGATCGTCGAGGAGGAGGAGCATCGCTTCAAGCAGCTCCAGCCCCCGCCGCGGTCCGACTTCTTCCGGGACGCGGCCGGGTCGGCCTTCATGCGGCTGGCCGAGCTGGTGGCCGATCCCAACGGGGTGTCGTTCGACCACCTGGTGGGGGTCTACGACAAGTGCATCATCCGGGTCGAGAACGAGCCGCTGGCGCTCGACTTCCGAGACCACATCGGCTCCGCCCTCAAACGGCTCAAGGCGCCGCCGGAGTTGGCGGCGGCGGTCGACGCGGCGATGGCGGCCGACCTGGAACCGGCCGCCACGGTCGGCACCGGCTATGGCCGGGCCCGGCTGCCGTTCCCCAAGGAGCAGATCCGCTCCGAGATTCTCTGCCACGGGTTGGGGGCGCACGCGATGTTCCCAGCCTCGCGCACGGTGCTGGACATCGGTGGGCAGGACACCAAGGCCATTCAGGTGGACGGCCAGGGCATCGTGACCGGCTTTCAGATGAACGACCGGTGCGCGGCCGGCTGCGGCCGGTATCTGGGGTACATCGCGGACGAAATGAACCTGGGCCTCCACGAGCTCGGCCCCCTGGCCGAGCAGTCGACCCGCTGCGTCAAGATCAATTCGACCTGTACGGTGTTCGCCGGGGCCGAGCTTCGGGAGCTGCTCTCCCTCGGTGAGCGTCGGGAGGACATCCTGGCCGGTCTCCATCGGGCGATCATCCTTCGCGCGATGAGCCTCCTGGCGCGCTCGGGAGGCGTCTCCGACGAGTTCACCTTCACCGGCGGTGTCGCCAAGAACCCGGCGGCGGTCCGGGCGGTGCGGGAGCTGGTGCAGGAGAACTACGGCGAGCGGACCATCAACATCTCGCCCGACAGCATCTTCACCGGGGCGTGGGGCGCGGCCCTCTTTGCGCATCGGATGGTGGCCTGATGCAAATCAGCGCGGGCATCGACGTGGGAAGTGGCGCCGTCAAGACGGTCTTCATGGCGACCGACGACGCAGGCATGGAGCAGCTGTTGAGCCGAACCTCGGCCCGAATCCGCCGCCGAGAGGTCGCCAAGGTGATCGACGAGGTGTTCGAGGCGGCCCGCACCGAGGCGGGTGTGGATCACATCGACTACATCGCGACGACGGGGGAGGGGGAGGAGGTCCCCTTCGCCACCGGCCACTTCTACGGGATGACGACGCACGCGCGCGGGGCGCTCTATCTGGAGCCCCGGTCGCGGGCGGTGTTGGACGTCGGCGCGCTGCACACCAGAGCGGTCGCGATGGACCCGCGGGGTCGGGTCACGGACTACAAGATGACCAGCCAGTGCGCCTCGGGCTCGGGTCAGTTTCTGGAGAACATCGCCCGGTATTTGGGAGTTTCGCACGACGAAATCGGACCTCTCTCGCTCCAGGCCAAGCAGCCGGAGAAGGTGAGCTCGATCTGCGCGGTGCTGGCCGAGACCGACGTGATCAACATGGTCTCCCGGGGGATCGCCACGGCGGACATCCTCCGGGGGGTACACGAGAGCATGGCCGATCGGTTCGCGCGGTTGCTCCGATCGTTGCACCTCGACGGCGTCGTGTTCGTGAGCGGTGGCTTGGCCGGCGACCCGGGCCTGCTTGCCGCCCTGCGTGACGCGCTGGTCAAACGGCTCGGCGCCGAGGCGGCCGCCGTCGAGGTCATGACGCACGACCAGGCGATCTTCGCCGGCGCCATCGGCGCGGCGCTCTGGGGCGGCTTCCGCTACCGGAAGCTCGGACAGGGAGGCGTGGCATGGGCGGCGACGAACTGACGATCCGGGCCCTCCGGCTGGCCGACTGCGCCCGGCTCGTGACCATGGATTTCCAGGTCAGCGGGCGGAAGCGGCCCGCCTGGTACGAAGGCAAGATCCAGCGAGCCCTCGCCGACACCGACGTGAACATCTCGCTGGGGGCCGAGATGGACGGAACCCTGGTCGGCGCGTTGTTGGGTTCGGTGCACTATGGCGAATTTGGCCAGCCCGAGCCGGTCGCGGTGCTGGACACGATCCTGGTGGACCGGGCCTTTGCCCGTCAGGGGATCGCGACGGCGCTGCTGGAACAGCTGCTGCTCAATCTGTCGGGACTCCGGATCGAGCGACTGCGGACCGAGGTAGCGTGGAGCGAGCTCGAGCTCCTCGGCTTCTTCGGTCGGTCCCGCTTCATGCCGGTCCCGCGGCTGGTGCTGGAGCGCGCTGTCGCCGGGCCCGACTGAGGGGCGCCGGACATGGCGTGCACTGCTCGAGGACCGTTTGAGGCCAAAGAGATCGGTGAGGGATCCTTGCTGCCCATGCTGGGGGCGATCGCCACTGCGATCTACGGTGCCCGTGAGGTGCGTGTGACGGAGCTACCGATCATCCCCAAAAGGATCCTGAACGGGTTGAAGGGGCGGGGGCCCCTCACGTCCGCCCATCTCCTCGCCCCCTCCTGCTGGATCGAGGTCGCATGACGGAGGGACGCCGCCAGGATGGACCGGCCCTGGCCCGGCGGGGACGCGGGCCCCGGGCCGCGACGCAGCAGAAGCTCGAGCATCTCCTCGAACGGGCGGCCGCCCTCATCGCGGACAAGGGGTTCGAGGCGACCTCGATCCGGGACGTGGGCCGCGAAGCCGACAAGAGTCTGGGGGGGATGTACTACTACTTCCGCAGCAAGGAAGATCTGCTCTACCAGATCCAATACCGGACCTTCGCTCAGTTGCTCGAAGCGCAGGAACGGATCGACGCCCTGCCGGGCTCCCCCGAGGAGCGGTTTCGGAGGCTGGTGATCGGCCACCTGGCCTTTTTCGCCCGCCATCCCAACGAGCTGAAGGTCTGCACCTACGAGCTCGAGTCGCTCCAGGGTGAGGCGTATCACGAGGTGGAGGGGGTCCGGCGGCGCTACTACCGGATGATGGCGGAGCGGGTCCGCGAGCTGATGGACGGCCCGGCGGGCGATGGGACGGAGTCCCGTCAGAGCCGGCACGCGACCCTCTTCGTCTTCGGCATGCTGAACTGGGTGTTCATGTGGTACGATCCGACCCGAGATGCGCCCCTCGACGAATTGGGCGAGGAGATGGTGGCGCTGGTGCTGAACGGCGTGAAGCATGGATTGGCACCCGCCATGGGTCGTCCCACCCTCCGGTCCACGGGAGCCAAGCGAGGCACGGATGCGGGTCAATGACGTGTGGATTCCCTACGGTGGCTACTGGACGTCGCCGTTTTGTGCCTGGCAGGGCAGCTTCGCCACCCAGCCGCCGATTCCTCTGGCCGCGAGCCTGGCGCATCAAGCGCTGGAGGCGCGCGGGGTCGCGCCGGCCGATCTCGACGGTCTGAGCTTCGGGACCACGATTCCGAGCAAGTACTCGTTCTACGGGGCGCCGTGGTTCGCCGGCCTGGCGGGGCTCCCCCACCTGACCGGTCCCACCATCAACCAGGCCTGCGCGACCTCGGCCCGATGCCTGGCCCACGCGGCGGGCGAGGTCGCGAGCGGGGCGGCGACGGTTCACCTCACGGTCGCGGCCGATCGGACCAGCAACGGACCACACCTCTACTACCCGAATCCCGCCGGCCCCGGAGGAACGGGCGATCGGGAGGATTGGGTGCTGGACAGCTTCGGCCACGATCCCTGGGCCCGGAACTCGATGCTCCAGACGGCGGAGAACGTGGCGCGGGCCGCGGACATCAGCCGGGCGGCCCAGGAAGAGATCACGTTGCTGCGATACCGGCAGTACGCCGACGCCCTCGCGGATGACGGCGCCTTCCAGGCCCGCTACATGATCCGCCCGGTGGAGATCAAGGACGCTCGCGGCCGGAAGGTGCTTGCCACCGTCCCGGGAGACGAAGGGGTGCACGGGACGACGGCGGCGGGGCTGGCTGGGCTCAAGCCGGTGCTCGAGAACGGCACGGTGACCTTCGGGACCCAGACCCACCCTGCCGACGGGAGCGCCGGCCTTCTGGTGGCCGGGTCGCGGGAACGGGCCCGGGCTCTCGCCCGCGACCCGGCCGTCGAGATCCAGCTCAGGGGCTTCGGCCAGGCCCGGGTGGACAAGGGGATGATGCCGATGGCCACGGTCCCGGCCGCGCGGCGGGCCTTGGAGGCCGCCGGGATCGGCCCGGCGGACCTCGCCGGGATCACGACCCATAACCCGTTTGCGGTGAACGACGTGTATCTGTCTCGCGAGCTGGGCCTCGACCCCGAGCGGATGAACCGGCGCGGCTGCTCGCTCGTCTGGGGGCACCCGCAGGGACCGACCGGACTTCGGTCGGTGATCGAGCTGATCGAGGATCTGGCGCTGACGGGCGGGGGGTACGGCCTGTTCACCGGTTGTGCGGCCGGTGACAGCGCGGCGGCGGTGGTGCTGAAGGTCAACGTACACTGACGGGACGAGAGGACGAGCGGACGATGGAATACTTTGCTTCGAAACCGGCTGACGGCTTCGGCTTCCGGGACATCCTGTACGAAAAGAAAGACATGGTCGCCCGGGTCACGATCAACCGGCCCGGGGCGTACAACGCCTACACCACCGACACCCTGCGCGAGCTGATCACGGCCTTCGAGGACGCCGCCTGCGACGATCAGGTCGGCGCCGTGGTGTTCACGGGCGCGGGCGACCGGGCCTTCTGTACCGGGGGCGACGTCAAGGAGTACGCCGCCGTATACACCAAGCGGCCCCGGGACTACTGGAAGTACATGGGCCTCTTCAGCCGGTACCTGGAGAGCATCTTCCGGAACGGCAAGGTGACCATCGCCCGGATCAACGGGATGGCGGTGGGTGGGGGGAACGAGTCGCAGCTGGCCTGCGATCTCGCCGTCATGGCCGACGACACCTACCTCGGCCAGGTGGGCAGCAGCGTCGGGAGCGTGGCCGCCGGGGGCGCGACCCAGTGGCTCTCGATCCACGTGGGCGACCGGCGAGCCCGTGAGATGCTGTTCCTCAACCCGAAGATCCCCGCCCAGCAGGCGCTGGAGTGGGGTCTGGTCAACCGGGTGGTGCCCCGCGCCAAGCTGGACGACGAGGTCCAGGCCATCGCCGAGAAGGTGCTTGAGACCTTCCCCGAGTGCACCCGCTACACCAAGCAGCAGGTGAACTACTGGAAGGAGTCCGCCTGGTATGCCACCATCGGCCACGCCCGGGACTGGCTCTCCACCCATTTCACGACGGTCGAGCCGTACGAAGGGATGCGGGCCTTCGTCGAGAAGCGAAAGTCCAACCCGCGGGCCCTCCGGGTCAAAGCAGCTGCTGGGGGAAGCAGCGAGTTCCTCTGGGGACCGTACGCCCTCGATTGTCCGTCCTGCGGGGCCACCGGGATCCCGTCCGAATTCACCTTCTGTGGCGGCTGCGGCGCCAAGCTCGGCTGACGATGGACCTGGAGTTGGCGGGTCGGGTGGCGCTGGTGACCGGCGCCGGGCGTGGGATCGGGGCGACGATCGCCACCAGCCTGGCGGGCGAGGGTTGCCCGGTTGCGCTCGTGGACCTCGCGGGCCACGACCAGGCGCAATTGCTCGCGGCCCGGCTCCGATCGGAAGGCCGGCCGGCGCTCGCGATCGAGGCGGACGTGACCAGTCTCGACCAGGCGGAGGCGGCCGTAACCCGTACGGTCGAGGAGTTGGGCGGGCTCGACATCCTGGTCTGCAACGCGGGCATCACCCGGGACGGCGTGGTGTGGAAGTTGACCGAGGCCGCCTGGGATCAGGTGTTGGCCGTGAATCTCAAGGGCTGCTTCACCTTCTGTCGAGCGGTGGCGCCGCGGTTCCGGGCCCAGCAGCGGGGGCGGATCGTGACGGTGGCGTCGATCAACGGGATCCGGGGCAAGGCCGGCCAGGCCAACTACGCGGCGTCGAAGGCCGGGGTCATCGCCCTGACCAAGACGGTGGCGCGCGAGCTCGGGCCGGCCGGGGTCACCGTGAACTGTGTGGCACCCGGGCTCGTGGCCACCGGGATGACGGCCGACCTGCCGGCGGCAGTTCGGGAGCGGGCCCTGGCCGAGAGCGCCCTCGGCCGGGCGGGGACGCCGGAGGACGTGGCGGCGGTGGTGACCTTTCTGTGTTCGGGACCCGCCCGGCATCTCACCGGGACGGTGATTCGGGTCGACGGCGGCCAGTACATGTAGGAGGGGGCTCCATGGCGAACGATCGCGCGCTGGTGCAGTACGAGGTGACGGGCTCGACGGCCCGAATCACGCTCGACGCCCCGCCCCTCAACATCCTCACCGCGAGCATGATGGACCAGCTCGAGGCCGCCTTGGAGCGCGCCGACCGGGACCGCACTCTCACGGCGGTGGCGATCTGCGCCAACGGCAAGGCGTTCTCGGCCGGCGCCGACGTCGGCGAGCATCGCCCCGAGCAGGCTCCCGCGATGATCGGTTCGTTCAGCCGGCTCTTTCGCCGGTTGGGGGCGATCGAGCTTCCCCTGGTGATGGCGGTGGACGGCGCCGCACTGGGTGGCGGGTTCGAGATCGCGATGATGGCCGACGTTCTGCTGGCCTCTGACCGGGCCGCATTCGGGCAACCCGAGATCCGCCTGGGCTTCTTCGCGCCGGTGGGCGTCGCGTGGCTCGCCCGGCGGATCGGGGCGGGACGGGCGGTGGAGGTCACCGGGACGGGACGCACCTATTCGGCGGCCGAGATGCACGCGATGGGGCTGGTGACCCGGGTCGTCGCCCCGAGCGAGCTCGACGCCGCGATGACGACGGTGTTGACCGACCTGGGCCGGGCGAGTCCGGCCGTCATGCGCCTCAACGTCCGGATGGTTCGGACCCTTGGCGATCGGCCCTTCGAGGCGGCTCGGCTCGAGGCCGAGCGGGTCTTCCTCGGGGAGCTGATGAACCTGGCCGACGTACGTGAGGGCATCGCCTCGTTCGCGGAGAAGCGGGCGCCGGTCTGGAGCAACAGCTGAGCCGCGCAGTCGGGCGGCGGGAGCGGGACCATGCGAATTCTGATCGTGGGCGCGGGAGCGTTGGGCGGGATGGTCGGTGCCTACCTGACCCGGGCGGGCGAGGACGTGGTGCTGCTCGAGGCCAATCAGGCCCGGGCCCGCCACCTGATCGAGTTCGGTCTCCTGGTGTCGAAGGTGGGCGAGGCGGAGGCCAACTTCCCCGTGTCGGTGGTGACGGCAATCGATGGCCTCGCGCCGTTCGATCTGGTGTTCATCGCCGTCAAGAGCTACCAGACCGAAGCGGCAACCCGCGGAATTCTCGCTGCCACCACCGCGAGCACCCGCTTTCTCTCGATGCAGAACGGCTTCGGTAACGCGGAGACCATCGCCGGGCTGGTCGGTCCGGCCCGGGTTCTCACCGGCATCACCTACCACAGCATCCAACACTCCGGTCCGGGTCGGCTCCAGTATCGGCCGGGCATCAAGCCGATCCAGATCGCACCGTTCGCCGGGGCGATCACGCCGGAGATCGAGGCGATCGGGACGGTGTTCCGCCGGGCGGGGCTGGAGACCAACGTGGTCCCGAACGTGGACCATGTGGTGTGGCAGAAGCTGCTGCACAACGCGGTGATCAACCCGGTCTCGGCGCTGACCGGTCTGAGCTGCCGGGAGATGATGGGCGACGAAGACCTGATGGCGTTCATGCGCGATCTCTGCGGCGAGATCGTCGCGGTGATGCGGGCTCGGGGCGTGCCGATCGTCGACGAAGAGGATCCGTTCCGCCCGCTGATCGGCTCGCTCACGGCCCTCGCGAAGAATCGTCCGTCGATGTGGCAGGACCTGGCGCGAGGCCAGCGGACCGAGGTCGATGCGATCAACGGCGCCGTCGTCACCGAGGCGGACCGGGTCGGCTTGTCGGCGCCTCATTGTGCCGCGCTGGTGCATTTCATCCACTCGCGGGAGCGGCAGACCTTCCTTAGAAAGCAGGAAATCGCCCGGAAGGTCGCGCTGCCGACGCCCCAGGCCGCCCCGTCGTCCCGGGCGGCGCGGCGGGCAACGCGCCGGGTGGGCGATGGCGGGATCCCGGCGAGCGGGCCGCCGCTGGAGAGCACCCGGCGCCTCAAGGAGCTGATCCACGAGTACTACCGCGATCTCGACGCGGCGTCCGAGGATCCGGACCGCCAGGTGGCGGTCTGCTCCAGTTTGGGCCCGGTGGAGCTGGTCCGAGCGCTGGACCTGGTGCCCTACCTCCCGGAAAATCACGCCGCGCTGATCGGGGCGAGCGGTCAGGCGGCCAAGTACATCGCCCGGGCCACGGCCGAGGGCTATTCGCAGTTTGCCAGCTCGGCGATGCGGGCCGACGTGGGCGCCTTGCTGGCCGGCGACAGCCCGCTGGTGAGCGCCCACGGCGTGAGCGGTCCGCCCCGGCCGGACGTGGTGGTCTACAGCACCAACATCGGGCGAGCGCTGGTCAACTGGTTCGATTTCTACGGGACGCACTACCACGTGCCGGTCATCGGGCTCCATCCTCCGGCCGCGCTGGGCGAGCTCGAGCGGATCGACGAGAACGCCGCGATCCAGCAGCTGCTGCGGATGGCATCCCGCCTCGAGGAGATCACCCATCGCGGGCTGGACCTCGACCGCCTGTCGGAGCTGGTGACCTGCACCGCCCGAGCCGCGACGCTCTGGGGAGAGATCCTGGATCTGGCCCGGGCGGTGCCGGCGCCCTTCACCTTCTTCGACACGCTGATCCACGTCACGCCGATGGTCCTGCTCCGCGGGACCCCGGCGGCCGTCGAGTACTACGAGCTCCTTCGAGACGAGCTGACGGAGCGGGTGGCGCAGGGGGTCGCCGCCGTGCCGGGCGAGCGGTTCCGCTTCTACTGGGACGGGCCGCCGATCTGGTGCGCGCTCCGGCCGCTGTCGCGGATCTTCGCGGAGTCCGGCACCGCCATCGTCGCGTCGACCTTCTGCGAGTCGTTCGTGCTGGAGGGACTCGACCCGATCGATCCGATCGGCAGCCTGGCGCGGAGCTACAGCGCCGTCTTCGCCAACCGCTCCGAGGCCTTCCAGACGGCGTTCCTGGCCTCCGCGCTGCACGAGTACGGGGTCGACGCCGCTCTGCTGCACGATTGCCGCACCACGCCCGAGACCAGCCACGTCCGCTACGGGCTGGCGGGCAAGCTGACGGCGTCGACCGGGGTACCGACCCTGGTTCTCGAGGCCGACTCGCACGATCCGCGACTCTTCTCCGGGGAGCGGGTCAGCGCCCTGCTGGCCGACTTCCTGGAGCGGCGGGGGGCGGCGTACGCCGCCGGCCCCGCGAGTTGAAGGAGGGACCGATGACGGAACAAACGAATCGCATCGTGGCCGGCGTCGACGTCGGCACCGAGTGTGTCAAGGCGGTCGTGCTCGGAGCCGGGGAACGGGTTCTGGGCCGGGCCGTGGTACCGACCCGGGGCTACTTCCAGGCCTGTGCCTACGAGGTGCTGACGGCAGCCCTCGACGATGCCCAGCGTGCCGCCGCCGACCTCGACGGCGTCTGGGCCACCGGGTTTGGGGCCGCCTGCGTGAAGGGGGCTTCGGCAACGGCCACCGAGGCGACGTGCCACGCCCTGGGTGCGTTCCATCATCTGGGAGAGGCGGCGACCCTGATCGTGATCGGAGGACGGGAGCCCCAGGTGGTGGCCGTCGACCGGAGTGGGATCCGAGGGGACGCCCGAGGGTCGCGCCGCTGCGCGCTCGGGATCGGGAGCTTCCTGATGTTCACGGCGCGCCACCTCGACGTCCATCCGACCCGGCTCCAGGAGCTGGCGGCCGGGGGCGACCGACCGGTGCCGGTGAGCAGCTACTGCTCGGTCTTTTCGAGCACCGAGATCCTGGAACGGCTCCGCGACGGTGCCACCTGCGAGGAGGTCGCGCTCGGCAGCATGCACTCGATCGCCGAGCGGATCGTCGAGATCGGTGGCCTGGAGGCGCCGGTGGCGGCGTGCGGCGGCGTGGCCGAGTACTTCCCGGGGGTCGTCCATGCCCTGGAGGCGATGGCCGGGACCCCGGTCCGGATCGTGGCCGACCCAATTCACACCGCCGCGCTCGGCGCGGCGCTCCAGGCCTGGCGCGCATGAGCCCCCTGGCCAGCACCGGGGCGCTCAAGGAGACGATGGCCGCGTACTACGCGGCCCTGGGCGACGCCGTGACCCGGAAGACGGCACCGGTCGCCTGGTGCACCAGCGTCGGGCCGGCGGAGTTGCTCCGGGCCCTGGGTTTTCAGGTGTTCTTTCCGGAGAATCACGCGGCCATGCTGGGGGCCACCCGGCGGGCCAACGACCTGATGCCCCGGGCTCACGCCCTGGGGTACTCCCCGGACATCTGCTCCTACCTGACGAGCGACATCGGCGCGTTCCTGGCCGGCGAAACCCCGCTGGCGGGATTCGGCCTCGGTGGCGTACCCCGGGCGGACGTGCTGGTCTTCAACACCAACCAGTGCCGCGACGTGCGGGACTGGTTCGAGTTCTACGGCCGGCGCTGGGGGGCGCCCGTCGTGGGGATTCGCTCACCCCGCTCGATCGACGAGGTCCGACCCGACGACGTCGACGGCGTGGCCTCCCAGATCGAGGCCCTGATCCCTCCGCTCGAAGCGGTGGCGGGACGGCGACTCGACCCGACCCGGCTGGCCGAGGCGGTTCAGGTGTCGCGGGACTGCTCGGAGCTCTGGCGAGCCTGTCTGGAGACCGGGGCGCATCATCCGGCGCCGCTCACCTTTTTCGATGGCACCATCCACATGGGACCGGCGGTGGTGCTGCGGGGGGCGCCGGAGGCCCCGGCCTATTACCGGACCTTGCTCGCCGAGCTGGAGGGGCGGGCAGCCGCCGGCGACGCGGCGGTCCCGGACGAGTCGTACCGACTCTACTGGGAGGGGATGCCGATCTGGGGTCGACTCCGAGCGCTCGGCACCCTGCTGGCGGACTTCCGTACCGCGGTCGTGGCGTCCACCTACTGCAACAGCTGGATCTTCTCGGCGCTCGACCCGGCCGATCCGGTTCGGTCGATGGCCCGGGCCTCACTCGAGCTGTTCATCGTCCGGTCGGAGGAGCCGAAGGAACGCTACATCGAGGAGATGGCGAGGTTTTACGATGTCGACGGAATCGTCTTCCATGATTGCCGGACCTGCCCCAACAACACCAACACCCGGTATGGCATGCCCCGCCGCCTCGCGGAACGGATGGGCATTCCCACGTTGGTGCTCGACGGCGATGTGAACGATCTCCGGTGTTTCTCCGACGAGCAGTCGCGCACCAACCTCGAGGGCTTCGTCGAGCTCCTCGCGGATGCCCGGATGGCGGGGCGGCGAGCGAGGCCCGGATGACCTGGTTCGCCGGTATCGACAGTGGCTCGTGGAACACCAAGGCCGCGATTCTCGATGCCCGGGGCGACGTCGCCGGCACCGGCGTGGTGCGCTCGGGAGCCGATCTCGCCGCCGCCGCGGAACGGGCCTTCGCGCTGGCGCTCGCGGGAGCCGGCGTGGCCCGTTCGGAGATCGAAGCCGTCTGGGCCACCGGCTTCGGCCGGGAAGCGATTCCCTTCGCCGACGGGTCTCGGACGGAGCTCGACTGCCACGCGCGCGGGGTGGCCCATTACGTGGACGGTCCGCTCGTGGTGCTCGACATCGGTGGTCAGGACGCCAAAGTCATCCGCCTCGATGACTCAGGCCGGCGGGTGGCGCACCGGATGAACCGGAAATGCGCCGCGGGCACGGGCAGTTTTCTGGAGGAGATCGCCCTCCGTCTGGGCATCGTGGTCGACGAGCTCGACCAATTGGCCGGCGGAGCCACGGAGGACATCGAGCTGGGCAGCTTCTGCACCGTCTTCGCGGGCACCGAGCTCCTGTCGCTGATCCGGGCCGGCAAGCGGCCGCCCGACCTCGCCCGGGCGGCGTACCGCTCGCTGGTCAAGCGGGTGATCGAGATGGACGTCTTTCAGGGCACCGTAGTCGTCACCGGCGGCGTCGTGGCTCATCACCGGACGATGGTCGATCTGCTGGAGCGGGTGCTCCAGCGGCAGGTGATCCTCCCGCCCCATCCGCAGGAAATCGGCGCCATCGGGGCCGCGCTCGCCGCCCGGGAAGGCTCCCCGTCCGTCGGGCCGAGCGCCGCCCGCGCCGCCGACCGGGACTCCAGGAGGACGCCATGAACGAGCGCGGCAGTTCGAGTGCACGGCATGCTCGGGCCGCCGTTCGCGACGGCGACGAGATCCATTCGGCCCTGGCCGTGGACGGCCCGCGGGAGTCGATGGGAGGGCTCCTGGCCCGAAACGTCGAGCGGTTCGGCGACCGCGCGATGCTGTGGGAGCGCCGGGGGAGCGACTTCGAAGCCCTGAGCTGGCGGTCGTTCCTCGCGGACGTGGCGCGGTTGGCGGCACACCTGGAAGAGGTCGGCGTAATCCCCGGCGACCGGGTCGTCGCCTTTTCGCCGAACCGACGGGAGCTCCTGGTGACAGAGTTCGCCGTCATGGGCCTGGGCGCGATTCACGTACCGGTGTTCGCCGGCTACCCAATGGAGCAGGCCAGCGCGCTCGCCGGGCAGGCCCGTCCGGCGGTGCTCGTGCTCGCCGACGCCGGGCAGCTGGCCCGGGTGCGAGTCCCGACCTCGGTCCGGGAGATTGTCTCCTTCGACCCGATCACGACGGGCGAGCTGGCGGCGGCCGGACTCGGCCGCTCGCTGGGATACACCTGGTTGGACGAGATCCTGGCTGGGGCCGGGTCGGTTGCTCCGGACCGATTTCTGGCGCGGGCGGTGGCAGTCGATCCCGACGCCGCGTGCCTGATGCTCTATACCTCGGGGACCACCGGACTGAACAAGGGTGTGCTGCTCACCCACGACAACCTGCTCTCGCAGCAACGGGCCCTGGCCGCGGCGGTCTGGTCGGTGACGGCCGAGGACCGATTTCTCTCGTACCTCCCCTGGCATCACAGCTTCGGCGGCAACTTCGAGAAGTACGCGGCCCTCCACAACGGCGCCCTTCTCGTTCTCGACGACAGTTACGGGCGGGACTTCGACCGCTTGCTCGCCAACTGGCTGACCGTCCGGCCCACGGTCTACTTCAGCGTGCCGAAGGTGTTTCAGCAGCTCGTCGGTCACGCCGAGACGCACCCGGCCGACGCGGACGGCCTCTTTCACCCGGAGCTTCGCTTCGTGTTCACCGCGGCGGCTCCGCTTCCGGCCAACCTTTCGGCCTTCTTCGCGGCTCGCGGCATTGCGGTGCAGGAGGGTTGGGGGCTCACCGAAACCGCCCCCTGCTGCACGGTGACCGATCCCGCCGAGCCGCGGACCACGCCGGGCATGGTCGGCTATCCCATTCCCGGCGTCCGGCTGCGGCTGGCGGCGGACGGAGAGATCCTGGTACGGGGCCCCAACGTCATGCCGGGTTACTTCGACAGTCCGGAGGCCACCGCGCGGGCGTTGCCCGGCGACGGGTGGTTTCACACCGGCGATCTGGGTGAGTTCGTCGGGGCCGGTCTCCGGCTCGTCACCCGGAAGGACCGCGTCTTCAAGCTGCTCAACGCCGAGAAGGTGGTGCCCGACCGAGCTCGAGAACCGGCTGGCGGGGATGAGCCCGTACATTCGTCACGTGATCGTGACCGGCGAGGGACGTGATTTTCTGCGTGCCCTGATCTTTCCCGACTTCTTCCGGATCGAGGAAGAGTTCGGCGAGGATCGGGCCGCCGCGGACCGAGCGGTGAAACAGGCCCTTCGCGAGTCGGTGCTGGCGTTCAACGCTGTCGCACCCGGTCAAGTACGAGCGGATCCAGGCCTTCGCCGTGATCAGCAAGGAGCTCTCGGTCGAGGAGCAGGAGCTCACCCCGTCCCTCAAGGTCCGATTCCGGAACGTGCTTCGAGGCGCGGAAGGAGTATCTCGATGCGGTCTACGAACCGGCGGAGGATTGCGACTGCCGGTTCCTGCGCAAGGTGATGCGGTTGGGCCCGGACGACCGACCCTGCTTCGCGGGGCGGGACCGGACGCTCGATCGCTGTCATGAGTGCGGCAACTTCGTCTTCGGAGATTAGGCGGGCGACCCGCAAGGAGGCGGACGATGACGAGTCCCCAGCAATGGGAGGCGTGGCCGATGACCGCGATCGGAGCTCGGCTGGAGCACCGGCGGGGTCCGCCGGTGGCTCCCGTGGCCGGCGAAGCGGTCGTCGAGGTGGCCGGGTGCGGGGTGTGCCACACCGATCTCTCCTTTCTCTACCAGGGCGTGAAGACCCGGGAGGCGCTTCCCCTCGTCCTGGGCCACGAGATCAGTGGGGTGGTGACCGAGATCGGGTCCGGCGTGGACCGGTCGCTGCTGGGGCGGCCGGTGATCGTGCCGGCCGTTCTGCCCTGCGGCGAGTGCGATCTCTGCCGAGCCGGCCACCGCACGATCTGCCGCCGCCAGGTGATGCCCGGCAACGACCGCGACGGCGGCTATGCCAGCCACGTCACCGTGCCGGCCCGGTTTCTCTGTCCGGTGCCGGACGCGGTGCTCGCGACCGCACGAGCTCTGGGAGCTCGCCGTGGTGTCGGACGCGGTGGCGACTCCCTTCCAGGCGGTGCAGCGATCGGGCCTGGCCGAGGGCGAGCTGGCCGTCGTCGTCGGGGTCGGCGGGATCGGGATTCACGCGGTGCAGATCGCGTCGGCGTCCGGGGGCCTGGTGATCGCGCTGGATGTCGACGACGGCAAGCTGGAGCAGGCCCAGGCAAGCCGGCGCCCGGGCGGTCTTGAATCTGCGCGGACTCGCGGTGAAGGAGATGCGGAAGCGGGTCAGAGCCGAAGCCGAGCAGATGGAGCGCCGCCCCACCTCTGGAAGATCTTCGAGACCTCGGGCACCCGGGCGGGGCAAGAGACCGCGTTCGGCCTCCTCGGATTCGGCGCCACGCTGGCGGTGGTCGGGTTCACGATGGACCAGATGGAAGTCTCCCTGTCGAACCTCATGGCCTATGATGCCGTGGCACGAGGCAACTGGGGCGCCGACCCGTTCGGTCTATCCCGAGCTGCTGGCCTGGATCGGCCAGGGTCGGATCAAGGTCAGACCGTTCGTCGAGCGCCACCCGCTGAACGAGATCAATCAGGTTTTCGATGCGGCCCACCACGGACAACTGTCGCGGCGGGCCGTGCTGACCCCGGCGTGAAGGGTGTGGCGGGGAGCGCAGGCCAGGAGGCACGATGCGAGCGATCGACATTCTGATGGACGAGCACCGGACCATCGAGCCCGTACTGGATGCGCTCGAGCTGGCCGCGGATCATTTGGCTCGGGCCCGGTCCGTGAGGCCCGCCTTCTTTCTCGACGCGGTCACCTTCATTACCGGGTTCGCCGACGGCTGTCATCACCAGAAGGAGGAAGGCGTGCTCTTCCCGGCGATGATCGAGGGAGGCACGCTCGTCGGCGGTGGGCCGATCGCCGTCATGCTGGAGGAACACCAGGAGGGGCGCCGATACGCCGGCGCCATCCGTGACGCGGCGACCCGACTGGCCGAAGCCGATCCCACCGCGCGGGACCCGCTGATCTCGGCCACCCGAGGCTACGTCGCGCTGCTTCGGGATCATATCCAGAAGGAAGACGACCTGGTGTTCCCGATGGCGGATGAGCTGCTCTCGCCGGCCCGGCAGGACGGATTGGTTCGCGACTTCGGGCGCCTCGATGCCCTGCTTCCGGCCGAGAGAACGACGGAGCGACTTCGGGCCCTGGCCGAGAGCCTGGTCCGAGAGGCAGCCGAGCTCGTCTGACGCTGTGATCCCCGCCCCCATCGTCGGAGCGGTGGGTGGTTGGGCGGTGGGCGAATCCCGAGGTATCCAAGTAGCTTTCGGCGCCGAGCCGGGCGTTGATGGCCCTGCGACGGTGCCACCCTGAACTGGCGACGACAGGTTGCCTCCCGCCCCGACGAGGTCGATGCGACGACATTTCTGGTACGGCCTGTTCCTGGCCCTCCCGACCGCCATCCTGGCCCAGGTGCCGCCGCGGTTGGAGCCGCAACGCTCGGGTACGACTGCCCGGTTGCAGGCGATCTCCGTGGTCAGCCCCGATGTGGTGTGGGTGAGCGGGACCGGTGGCACGTTCGCACGGACCGAGAACGGCGGGAAGACCTGGGAAGCGCACGTGGTGCCCGGTGCGGACTCGCTCGAGTTCCGCGACGTGCATGCCTTCGATGCCCGCCGAGCCGTCCTCCTCGCCGCCGGCCCCGGCGAGAAGTCGCGCCTTTACCGGACCGAGGACGGGGGCCGAAGCTGGATCCTGGTCTTCACCAATCGTGAGCCCAAGGCGTTCTACGACTGCATCGACTTCGCGGGCTCGTTCGGCGTGGCGGTGAGCGACGAGGTGGGCGGGCACTTCCCGTTGCTTCGGACCCGAAACGGCGGGCGCTCGTGGGAGCCTTTCGAGCCGCCGGGCTACGATTCGATCCGGGCCCTTCCGGGCGAAGGCGCGTTCGCCGCCAGCGGGACCTGCATCGTGGTGGCGGAAGACGGCGGGTTCTGGTTGGGGACGGCGTTGGGTGGCCGGGTGATCCGGGCCACCCAGCGCGGGGTGGAGGTGACCGCGACCCCGATGATCCACGGCGGCTCGGCCGGGATCGCGTCGCTGGCGTTCCGCTCGGAGAAGATCGGAGTCGCGGCCGGCGGCGATCTGGGCAAGCAGGACGTCTACACCGACAACGTGATCGTCACCCGGGACGGCGGCCAGAGCTGGCGGTTGGGCGGCCGGCCCAGCTTTCCGGGGCCGGTTTATGGTCTGGTGTACGGGCCCGGGCCGGTGTTGGTCGCGGTCGGGCCCCGGGGGGCGTCCTGGTCCCAGGACGACGGGACCAGCTGGCGTCGCCTCGACGACGCCGAGTACTGGGCGGCGGCCTTCTCGCCCCGTGGGGTGGGTTGGATGGTCGGTCCGGAGGGCCGGATCGTCCGGATGACGGTGGCCCGGCCCTAGCGGCCGACGGCCTCGATCGCGGCCCGGGCCGCCGGGGTCAGGACCAGGCGGCCGCTGATCGCCGCACGCTCCGCCAGGAGCGCGTCCCAGGACTCCGTGCCGTGCCAGAACATCCGCTTGAGCTCACGCATCGCCTCGACGTTGGCGGCGGCCAGCCACGCCGCCCGGCCGGCGACCGCCTGGTCGAGTCCGGCGATGTCCTCGGTGACGACCGCGTAGAGCCCCTGCTCGGCGGCCCATGCGGCCGACCGCCAATCGGCGTCGACCGAGAGCGCCGCGAAGGCGCCGAGTCCGACCTTCCGCTCGATCACCGGACCCACCACGAACGGTCCGATCCCGACCGCCAGCTCGCTGAGCTTGACGGACGCGCCGCTGGTGGCGATGGCGTAATCCGCGGCCGCGATCAACCCGACCCCCCCGCCGGCCGCCTTGCCATGGACCCGCGCCACGACGAACTGCGGGGCCCGGATCATGGCCAGGATGACCCGGGCGAAGCCCGAGAAGAACTGTTGGCCGGCGGCGGGATCGGCCACGGCACGGAGCTCGTCGAACGAGGCGCCGGCGCAGAAGGCCCGGGTGCCTTCGCCGCGGAGCACGATCACCCGACAGCGTTCGTCCCGTCCCGCGGCCGTGATCGCGTCGGCCAGCTGGCCGAGGATCCGGCCGGGGAGGGAGTTGCTCTTGGGGTGCCCGAATTCGATGGTGGTGACGCCCTCCCGAGGGGTCGACGTCACTCGGCCGTCCTGCGTCGGATCGTGGGACAGAATCGCCTCCCGGCTCAGCGGTTGGGTTGGGGGGTGACCCGGAGGTACGGCTTCTTGGTCACGAAGCCTTTCGGGAACTTCTGCTTGGCGTCGGCGTCGCTCAAGGCGGGCGAGATGATGACGTCGTCGCCGTCCTGCCAATCGGCCGGCGTGGAGACCGCGTACCGCGCGGTGAGCTGCAGGGAATCGATGACCCTGAGGAGTTCGTCGAAGTTCCGACCCGCGCTGGCCGGATAGGTCAGCGTCAGCTTCACCTTGTGATCGGGACCGATCACGAACACCGAGCGGACCGTGAGGGTGTCGTTGGCGTTCGGATGGATCATGTCGTAGAGGGTGGTGACCTTCCGATCCGGATCGCCGATCATCGGGAAGTTCACGGTCTGACCGGTGACGTCGGTGATGTCCTTCTCCCACTCCAGGTGCGACGGCACCGGGTCGACCGAGAGGCCGATGACCTTCACGTTCCGGCGGTCGAATTCCGGCTTGAGCCGGGCCACCGTGCCGAGCTCGGTGGTGCAGACCGGGGTGAAGTCCTTGGGGTGCGAGAAGAGCACGGCCCAGGAGTCGCCCTTCCACTCGTGGAAGCGGATCGGGCCCTGGGTGGTGTCGGCCTGAAAGTCGGGTGCGGTGTCGCCGAGACGAACGGCCATCTTCACTCCTCGTGAGTCGGGGACCGGGAGTATAGCGGGATGATCGCCGAAGGGCATCCGGGTCAGGACGCGAGCCCGTGAAGACGGTCTAAAGTAATGTCATATGCGGACTTGGCCCATTTCAGCCCGGGGTGTAGATTGCTGGGTAGGACTCTTTGATGGAAGGAACCGCGCCATGGCGAGCAACATCCCGACCCCCGACCGCGACCCGGCCAACGAGGCATTCGAGGCCCGGATCGCGGCCGGTGAGACGATCGAGCCCAAGGATTGGATGCCGGAGCGGTATCGGAAGCAGCTGATCCGGATGATGTCGCAGCACGCCCACTCCGAGGTGGTCGGGATGCTGCCGGAGGGCAACTGGATCACCCGGGCTCCGAACCTTCGCCGGAAGATGGCCCTCTTGGCCAAGGTCCAGGACGAGGCCGGGCACGGCCTCTATATCTACTGCGGGACCGAGACGCTGGGCGTGGATCGGGCCGAGCTGATCGACCAGCTGCTCGAAGGCAAGGCGAAGTACTCCAGCATCTTCAACTATCCGACCCTGACCTGGGCCGACATGGGCGCCATCGGGTGGCTGGTGGACGGCGCCGCGATCGTGAACCAGACGATGCTGGCCAAGGCCTCCTACGGCCCGTACGCCCGGGCGATGATCCGGATCTGCAAGGAAGAGAACTTCCACAAGCGGCAGGGCTACGAGATCATGACCACGCTGGCCCGGGGCACCCCGGCCCAGAAAGCCATGGCGCAGGACGCGGTAAATCGCTGGTGGTGGCCGTCGCTGATGATGTTTGGTCCGTCGGACAAGGAATCGCCCAATAGCGCCGAGCTGCTTCGCTGGCGGGTCAAGCAGAAGAGCAACGACGAGCTCCGCCAGCGCTTCGTCAACCTGACGATTCCGCAGGCCCAGTCGATCGGGCTTACGGTCCCGGATCCCGTCCTGACCTACAACGAGGAGACCAAGGACTGGGAGATCGGCCCGATCGACTGGGCCGAGTTCTTCCAGGTCATCAAGGGCAACGGGCCCTGCAATCACGAACGGCTGGCCGCCCGCCGGGAGGCGCACGAGCGGGGATCCTGGGTTCGCGAAGCCGCCGACGCCTTTGCCGCCAAGCAGGCGGCCCGGGCGCGATCCACCGCGGCCTGACCTCTGACGGAGTGGAATAGCACGATGGCGACCGAAGCCGATGCCGTGGGACAGTGGCCTCTCTGGGAGGTCTTTACCCAGCCCAAGAGCGGGGCGCCCCATGAGCACGCCGGCAGCGTCCACGCGCCCGACGCCGAGATGGCAATGCAGAACGCGCGCGACGTGTACGCCCGCCGGGGCGAAGCGGTGAGCCTCTGGGTGGTGCCGAGCACGATGATCTCGGCGTCGAGCCCGGGCGACGCGGGGCCGTTCTTCGACCCTGGCAACGACAAGGCCTACCGGCACCCACAATTCTACAAGACGCCCCGGGGCGTCAGGGTGTTCTGATGAGTCGGGCCGGCGGGCGGACGGTGGGAAGGCCGGGGGCACTGGTCGAGTACCTGCTGCGGTTGGGCGACGATCGATTGGTGCTCGGGCACCGGACCTCGGAGTGGTGTGGGCACGGGCCGATCCTCGAGGAGGACATCGCCCTGGCCAACGTGTCGCTCGATCTGGTCGGCGAGGCGCAGCTGTTCCTGAACCTGGCCGGGCAAACGGAGGGGGAGGGCCGCGACGCCGACGCCCTGGCCTACTGGCGCGACGAGACCGGGTTCCGGAACGTCCAACTGGTGGAGCTTCCCCCGGGCGACTTCGCGTTCACGGTGGTCCGCCAGTTTCTCTTTTCGGCCTGGGCCCACGGGCAGCTGGAGGCCTTGGCCTCCGTCGGGCACGACGATCTGGCCGGCATTGCCGCCAAGGCCGCCAAGGAAAACCGATACCACCTGCGCCACGCCGGGGAGTGGGTCGTCCGGCTCGGCGACGGCACCGACGAGAGCCACCGGCGAGCCCAGTCCGCGCTGGACGAGCTCTGGCCGTGGACGGTGGAATTCTGGTATCAGGACGACGTCGACCGCTCCCTCCAGGCCGAGGGGCTGGCGCCCGATCCGGAGACCTTGCGGCCTGGCTACGACGCGCTGGTCAAGGACGTCCTGAGCCGGGCCACGCTGACCGTGCCCGACGTTCCGATGCGGATGGTGGGCGGGCGGAGGGGCCGGCACTCGGAGTTCCTGGGCCACATGCTGGCCGAGATGCAGATCGTGGCCCGGTCGCATCCGGGGGCTTCCTGGTGACCCGCGGCACCCTGCCCGCCACGCCGGCGGACGTGATCGAGATCCTGCACGAGGTGAAGGACCCCGAAGTGCCGGTGATCGACGTGGTCGAGCTGGGCGTGGTGCGCGGCGCCACGATCGTGGGAGACCGGGTCACGGTCGACATTACCCCGACCTATTCGGGCTGTCCGGCCATGCGGCTGATCGAGACCGAGATCGAGGCCGCGCTCCAGCGCCACGGGGTGGCCGAGGTCACGGTGCGCACCGTCTTCAACCCGCCGTGGACCACCGACTGGATGTCGGCGGAGGCGCGGGAGAAGCTCCGGGTCTACGGCATCGCGCCGCCCGGTCCCACCGGGGGCGCGTCGCAGGAGCTGGTCCCCTTGATGGGGCCGGCCCGCTCGGTCGCCTGTCCTTACTGCGGGTCGAAGCAGACCCGCCTCGAGAGCGAGTTCGGCTCCACCGCCTGCAAGTCGATCCACGCCTGCCTGAGCTGTCACCAGCCCTTCGAGCACTTCAAGAGCATCTGAGCCGGGTGGCGCGGTGTCGGTGGGGCCGAGGTCCGGGACCCGACCGCGGTCCCGGACCTCTGCGCCTTCAGTTGGCGGGCGGCACGAGCGGGCAGCCCTGCGTGTTGAACTTGAGCAGGCGCTGATAGTCGCCGGCGTAGTGCTCGCTCCGGTATCCGTCGCGGAACGTGGCCTTCACCTGGGCCACCGTCAGATCGTAGCTCACCTTGGGCGACGCCGCGTTGAGCAGCGCGGCCACGGCCTGCCGCCCGAACGCCTTCATCCCGCCGCCCGGCGTCGTCAGTACCTGGTAGAGCGTCTTCCCCGGGAAGGCGTTCACGAAGTACGTCACGAAGAGCTGGTCGGGCCGATACGGTGCGGGCCAGAGATCACGGTGACCACTCCAGAATTCCGGGCCGCAGCCCTGTCCACCCTTCACGTTGTAGAACACCGCCAGGACGCCCCGGAGCTGCCCGCTGGCGCCGCCGGCGATGAACCCGGTGACGCTCGGGCCGGGCTCGACGGTCGTGACCAGCTGGTCCTGCCCTTCGACCCTGGTCATCCGGGTGACGACGACCTTGTCGAGCCGATACCCCGCCTCCGGGAATACGAATTTCTCCCAGATGGTGACTTCGGCACCGAGACGGTCGACCACGGCGACGGTCCGGCAGGTTCCCTGGGCCATCTCGATGGTGCCGGTCGTGGTGGCTTCGGTGTTGCGATTGGCGATGGTGTAGACGAAGTCGCCGCCAGAACCGAACTTGCAGACGGTGAACTCCTCGTACTTCGGGCCGACATCAGGGGCCATGGGAGCGGCAGCGACGTCGGTTTCGGGGCTCGTTGGCGTGGCGGTCGGTGTCTCGCAAGCCAGCGCAGCTGCCGACACCAATGCGGCCGCGACCACGGACATGGTCCTTTGCATACGACCCTCCCGGTTCGCGGCACGCTTGGCAGGCAGAACCTGCCTGGGCGGGGCTTTGTCGTCGGTCCGGGCGGCCGCGAGCGGGCGGGCCGAGCCCCCTTGGAGGCATTGCGGTCCCAATCTCGCCAGGGGTCGGTTAAAGCGGAGTGAAGGTCCAGTGAGCGGTGGATGTCATTCGGGCGCTGGGCTCAGGACCAGCGCTCGATAACCTCGACCCACCGGGTCAGGAATGCGTTGGCCTGGAATCCGTCGAGCACGCGGTGGTCGATGGTCAGGGTGACGTAGATCATCGGCCGGGCGACGATCTGGCCGGTCGCGTCGACCACGGGGCGTTGCTCGAGCTTGCCGGTGCCGAGGATGGCCGACTGGGGCTGGTTGATGATGATCGGGGCCGCCACCAGGCTCCCGCTCACCCCGTGGTTGGAGATCGAGAAGGTGCCACCCTGGACGTCGGCGGGGGCGAGCGAGCCAGCCCGGGCCCGGGTGGTGAGGTCGTGGAGCCGGTCGGCCGTCTGATCGAGGTCGAGCGTTTGGGCTCGATGGACGACCGGCACGATGAGCCCGCCGGCCTCCAGAGCGGTGCCGACCCCGATGTTACAGTCGTCGAACAGCTCGAGGGCGTCGTCGTGCCAGCGGCTGTTCACCTCGGGAACGCTCTGGAGCGCCAGGACGGTGGCGCGGACGAAGTAGGCGGTGAGGGTGAGTTTGGATCCCCGGCTCTCCGCCCCGGCCTTGTGGGCCGCGCGGTGGGCCAGGATCGCGGTCAGGTCGGCCTCGAAGACCGAGGTGACGTGGGGCGCGGTCGCCATGCTCTTGGCCATGTGCGCCGCGACCGACTTCCGCATCTGGGAATGGGGCACCCGCCGGCCGGCCGGCTGGCCGGCTTTGGGCTCCGACGCGGGCGGCGGAGCCCCGGCCCGCTCCGCCACCGCCTGCTCGACGTCCTCGACGGTGATCCGTCCGCCCCGCCCCGTGCCGGAAACCGCGGCCGGATCGAGGTCGTGCTGCTTGAGCAATCGGCGGACGGCCGGGCTCAACTCGGTCACCTCGCCCGCCGGTGGGGCGGCCGGCCGGGCGAACTCGGCGGTCCGCCCGCTGGTCGCGCCTGCCGATGGGGCGCCGGCCGACGTCGCCGCCGGCGCCGATCCGGCCGGCCCGATCCGACCCAGGACGTCGCCGGGAGTGACCTCCTCACCCTCCGCCTTCAGGACCTCGACCAGCACACCTGCCGCGGGGGCCGCGATCTCGACCGTGACTTTGTCGGTCGTGATCTCCAGCAGGGGGTCGTTCACGGCCACTTCGTCGCCGACCTGCTTGAACCAGGTCCCCACCAGGTTGGTGGTCCCTTCGGTCTGGTCGGCCGGGAGCACGATATCGGTCAGGGTTGCCATCGGGGTTCCGGTGCGCGGGGTCGGTCGGTTCGAAGTGAAATCGTGACCGCATTCTAACACCCGCGCGGGGGTGGCTAAAGGATCGACCGGGCGAGATTGTATGGGTTCGGTACCCCGAAACACCACCGAAAGGTGGGTCGTAGGGAGAGACGCTTGCGGTCGATTCTCGGGGCCGGACCCCGTTCCGGTCCCATCGGGGGAACCTCACTGGTCAGGAGAAGTCGAGATGGCGAAGCCCACGCCGCGGGGCCAGTTCGTCTGGCACGAGTGCATGACCTCCGATCCCGCCGGAGCCCAGCAGTTCTACACCAAGGTGGTCGGTTGGGGCACCCAGCCCTGGGGGCCGGACGGGTCGTACACCATCTGGATGAACGGCGAGGTCCCGGTCGGCGGCTGCCTGGCGCTGCCCGCCGAGGTCAAGGCGGCCGGGATGCCTCCGCACTGGCTCAGCTACATCGGCACGCCGGACCTCGACGCCACCTGCAAGGATGCGAAGGCCCGGGGCGGCAAGGTACTCAAGGGACCGGAACAGATCCCCACGGTCGGGCGGTTTGCCGTCGTGGCCGATCCCGGTGGGGCGACGTTCTGTGCCTTCACGGCGGAGGGCGATCCACCGGGCCCCGACGGGGTGCCGGCGGTCGGGGAGTTCTCCTGGCACGAGCTGACGGCCCCCGATCCGGTGCAGGCGTTCGAGTTCTACGCCGACCTCTTCGGTTGGGAGAAGATGGGGGAGTTCGACATGGGGGCGATGGGGATGTACACCCTGTTCGGCCTCAAGGGCGTTCAGATGGGCGGGATCATGCGGAAGCCCGATCAGGCCCCGAGGCCCAACTGGCAGCCCTACGCCAAGGTGGCGAGCGCCGACGAGTCGGCGGCCCGCGCCAAGGCCAACGGGGGCACGCTGATGATCGAGCCGATGGAGGTGCCGGGCGGCGACCGGATCGCGATCGGGACGGACCCGCAGGGGGCCGTCTTCGCGGTCCACTCAGCGAAGCCGGCCTGAGGCCCGCCTAGCTAACCTCGGCCGCAGGACTGCGCTCGCCCGCGAACCGCGCGATGCGGGCGCAGGCCTCGGCCAGCCGGGTCTCGTCGGTGCCGAGCGTCAGTCGGACGTGCCCGGCCCCGCTCGGCCCGAACCCCTCGCCCGGGGTGACCGCCACGGCCTCGGCGTCGAGCAACGCCCGGGCGAATTGCTTGCCGTCCATCCCGGTGCCCCGGACGTCCACGAACACGTACATCCCGCCTTCCGGCATCCGGGCCACGATGCCCGGCGCCCCAGCCAGAGCTTCGACCACCACCTTGGCTCGCCGCCGGTAGGACGCCCGGATGGCCCGAAGGTCCTCGCCCGACGAGGTCACCGCGGTCGCGGCGGCGTCCTGAACGAACTGGGCCACGCCGAAATACATGGCCCGCGCCAGATTGGCGAGATGCCGGGCGAGCGGCAGCGGGGTGACCGACCAGCCGCAGCGCCAGCCCGTCATCGCGTGCGACTTCGACAGGCTCGAGATCACCACCGACCGCTCGGCCATGCCCGGCTCGGCGGCCGGGCTCACGTGAGGTCGGGCGAAAGTGAGCTTGCCGTAGACTTCGTCGGACACCAACCAGAGATCGTGCTTCCGGCAGAGCGCCGCGACCGTGCTCGCCGCCTCCGGCGACAGGCAGGCGCCGGTGGGATTGTGCGGGAAGTTGAGGAGCAGGCCCCTGGTCTTCGGGGTGATGGCGCTCGCCAACTGGTCGAGATCGAGATGGAATCCCTGCTCGGGCCGGAGCGACAGCTGCACCATCCGGGCACCAGGCGCCCCGAGAACGGCTTCGTAGGTGACGTAGGTGGGCTCGACCACGATCACCTCGTCACCCACGTCGAACAGGCACTGCGCCACCGCGAACAGCGCGGCCTGGGCCCCGGGGTAGACGGTCACCTGGGCGGGCTCGACCGGCCGCCCCAGCTGCGTGGCCGCTTCGCCGGCGATCGCCTGGAGCAGGGCCGGCTCACCCCCGATCGGGGCGTAGTGAGTCCGGCCGCGATTCAGAGCGTCGACCGCCGCCTGGCGGATCGAGGCGGGGGTGTCGAAATCGGGATCGCCGATGGAGAGCAGGAAGATGTCCTCGCCGCGGCCCTGTCGGGCCACGGCGAGGTCATGGACTTCCCACGCATCGGAGCCTTCTCCCGCGATGCGGGAGGTGAGAGACGAGTATCGCATGGACGGAGTGTAGCGGGGCCGACCCGCCCTCCGCCACGCTGGTTCAGCGGCCCGGCCAGTTGGCCCAGTTGCCGCAGTGACCTCCGCGATCGGTCCCGGTGAGGTCGTGGAGAACGCCGCCGTAGATGGCGTTCATCACCGCGCGCGGCGAGGCGGTGAGCACGCCCTTCTTGGCGAAGATGTTGCCGAAGTGCGCCTGGCTCAGGCCGTGGCCGGATTCGTGGAGGGCGACCGTCTCGACGTCGATGTCGCTCCCGACCTGCCAGAGCCAGCTGGGGTCGTAATAGATCTCGCGGAAGGCGACGTCGTCCCGGCCGTTGGCGTCGATGTCGGTCGGCACGCTGCCCGAGGTGAAGACGAAGGTGAAGGTCACGCCCAGGACCCCGCCGGCGAAATCGATGTCACGCCATCCGGCGTGCATCACGTCGGCGACCACGAAGGGGCTCCCGCCCAGGCCGTTGAGATACGCCACCACGCCGAGATCGAGGCCGAAGTCGGCGACCTGGTCGATTGCCAGATTGGAGCAGGGGACGCCGCTCCAGGTGCCCATCGCGGCTTGGATCGCGGCGGTCGTGGCGGCGGCCGTCGCGCCGCCGAAGGGCGGCACGGCGTCACCGGTCTGGTCGATCGCGTAGGTGATGTCGTCGGAGCCCGTGGCCGAGCCGCTCCAGGTCCGGCGCGGATCGAAGGGCACGAAGTCGGCCGAGAGGCGCTTGTTGCCCAGATCGCGAGCCAGCAGGGTGGCGCCGGCCTCGTCGCCACCCGCCGGCGAGGTCAGGTACTCGGCCATCTCGACCCGGTAGTCGGCACCCTGGAGCTCGAGTCCCGTGTTGATATGGTCCATCAGGTCGAGGATCGAGGCGGCCGCCGATCCCGTTCCCCCGACGGAGAGCACCGGGGCCGACGGGTCCTGGGTCCGAGGCGGCTCGAGCGCGTCGGAGCAGGCGGAGAGGGCGATGCCGGCGGCGAGAACGGACGACCAAGCGAGCATGCGGCGGGTCTGCATGGGCTCCTCCGGGTTTCGTTGACGGGTTGGACCGGCGACGGTGTCTCCTTCCATGGTAGAACGTCCTGGGCCGGTCCGCCAGCGGAGTCACAGGGTGCGACGGAAGCGGTCGGGCGTCTCCCCCACCTCCCGACGAATCAAGCGGCGGACCTCGTCGGGGTCGATCCGGAGCGCCGGTGCCGGTTGGGCGCCCTTCCCGGCTCGACCGTGATCCGGCCGTCGTCGAGCCAGAGCTCACCCTCGCCGGCGGTGACCAGCAGCTCGGGACCGTACTGCGGCGGGCGAACTCGATCCGCCGGATCGGTGGCCGGCCGGTCGTCTCGGGGTGCCGTGGCATCATCGAAAAGTACCATTAGAACTTGCGGGTTACCCGGTGAAGGAGCCCGCCCCGCCGGGTGCGGTCACCCGCTGGGAGCTCTTCCGGCCGTTTCCGCTCGATACCGGCGTGGTCGATCGGCTACCCGCGTCGATCCTGACCGGCCCTTGGCAGACCGTGGCCGCCGAGCCGTCGTCGCTGGTGGTGCTGGACCGATATCTGGCCCCCCCCGACGGGGCGCGGCGGTCCGCGGTGCTGGCCCGGCTCCGGCTGCACGTACCGGGCGACCAGGTCCGGGCTCTCGATCTCGGCCTCAGTGACGACGCCACGGTGCTTCTGAACGGCCGCCCGATCCTCTCGGCCCGGGCCGGATACAGCTTCGACCAGCCGCGGCGGGACGGCCTGATCGGGCTCGACCAGGCCACGGTGTATCTCCCCCTTCGAGCCGGCGAGAACGAGCTGATCGTGGCGGTGGCTGATGTCTTCGGTGGGTGGGGGCTGATGGGGCGCTGGCGGGACGGCGGGGCCCGAGACCCGGCCGTGAGGGCTAATGAACCGCCGGGACGACCCAATCGAGGATCAGGCCGAGCCCATTGACCTCGCGGAGGCCGGGATCGGGGTCGCCCTGCCAGCTGTCGGTCACGACGACGACCAGATCGAGGTCGGGCGAGACCCAGACGAACTGGCCACCGTAGCCCCAGGCGAAGTAGTCGGTGCGGCCGCCGCTCTGATTGACCCACCAGCCGAAGCCGTAGCTCTGGCGGCCCAGCGGGGGCGAGGAGGACCAGAAGGGGTAGTGGGGGGCGGTGGCGGTCGCCACCCAGTCCGGGGGCACGACGGGTCCGGCGCTGGTCGCCCCCTGGCGAAGAAAGAGCTCACCCAGCTTGGCGAGGTCGAGGGGCCGAAGGTCGATGCCCGACCCGCCGTTGGCGCGTCCGTCCGCGAAGAGCTCCCAGGCGACGTCCGTGATGCCCAGGGGCCCGAAGAGGTGGTCGGCGGCGTATTGCGGTAGCGGGACGCCGGTGACCCGGGTCAGGAGGTAGCTCACGAGGTCGATGCCGGCGGTGTTGTAGCGGAAGGTGGTGCCCGGCGTCGCGATCAGGGGCTGGTCCAGGAGATACTGGATCGGATCCGGCGCCGCGACCCACGCGTTGTAGCCGGCGGTGGTGGACTCGTCCCATTGGAACCCCGACGACATCCTGAGGAGCTGGCCGACGGTGATGGCTTGCTTGGTCGGGTCCAGGCCGGCGAGATGTCCGGGGTCGAGATAGTCGCTGATGGGCGCGTCGACACCTGGCAGCTCGCCCCGCCCGATCGCGATGCCGACCAGCGTCGACACGACGGTCTTGGTGACCGATCGGACGTCGTCGAGCTGGTCGGCCCGGCTGCCGTTGAAGTACCGGTCCAACACCAGGAACCCGTGGCGAATCACCACGAGGCTCCGGAGCCGGGAAAGGGTCGCGGCGTGGTCCACCGCCCGATTGAGGAGGTCCGGGTCGATCGACTGCGAGGCCGGCGACGCGGTCGGCCAGGGCCCCGACAGGTCCTCCGGCGCCGACGGAGCGGTCGGCCCGTCGAGACACGCGGCGAGGAGGAGGGTCGTCGCGGCGCCGGACCACCACCGGGTTCGGGCCCGGCCCCGGGTCGGAGACATATCCGAAGGTCGGGGGCCCGGCCCCCGCCAGCAAGCCCCCCGCCGGTTAGAACTCGATGAGATCCACCATCCGGGCGGTGATGTCGTCGACCTGAGGTAGGACGGCGTTCATCAGGCCCACGTTGTAGGGGGTGGGCACGTCCGGGATCGCCATCCGGCTGACCGGCGCGTCCAGCGACAGAAACGCTTCCTGGGCGATGGTCGCCGCGATCTCGGCGCCGAAGCCGGCGGTGATGGTGTCCTCGTGGACGACCAGGCACCGGCGGGTCGCCTTGACCGAGCCGAGCACCGCCTCGCGGTCCCAGGGGGCGATGGTCCGGAGATCGAGCAGGTGAACCGGGTAGCCGCTCTGCTTGGCCGCGGCCTCGCACCGTTCGGTCATGGCCCCCCAGGTGACGCAGGTCAGCCGGTCACCCTCGACGATGGTCCGCGCCCGCCCGAACGGAACGACGTAGTCGTCACCGGGATACGGCCGGCGGGCCCAGGCGCCGTCCAGCAGGGCGCGGTGCTCGAAGAAGATGGTCGGGTTGTTGTCGCGGAGCGCGGCGCGGAGAAGACCCACGGCGTCTTCGGCGTTCGACGGGTAGGCCACCTGCCAGCCGGTCGCGTGGGCCCACGTCACCTCGCCCGAGACGCTGTGCCACGGGTCGCCGCACTTAGGTGCGTACCCACCCGGGAGCCGGACCACGATCGGGGCCGCCCAGCGGTTGTGAGTCCGCCAGCGGATGGTGCCGCAGTTGTTGAGCTGCTCGGTGGCGGGGTCGGCGTACTTCCGGAACTGGATCTCGGGGACCGGCATCAGACCCGCGAGCGCCATGCCGACCGAGCGGCCGATGATACCCTCCTCGGACAGGCTGGTATCGAACACTCGCCGGTCGCCGAAGGCCTCCTGGAGGCCGAGCGTCGCCGCGTGGACGCCGCCTTTGGGGCCCACGTCCTCGCCGAACACCAGGAGCTTGGGGTTGGTGGCCAGCTCGTGCTCGAGGGTCTTGCGAACGGCGGTGAGGAGGTTGATGCGGGGCCCATCAGGATGCGGCGTCTCGGTGGAGGCCGGAAACCGATGCCCGGCGGGCGCCAGTCCACCCCGGATCTGAAGGTCGGGTGTTCCGTCGTCGGCGGTCTCGGCGAAGCAATAGCGGGTGATCGTGCTCGGGTCGGGATCGGGACGGCCGAGGGCCTCGGCCAGTCCGGCCTCGATGTCGCGATTGACCTGGTCGGCGATCGCGTTCAGGTCGGCGTCGGTCAGTCCCTGGCCGAGCAGGAAGGCCCGAAGCTTGGGCAGGGGGTCTTGGGCCTGCTCCCGCTTCAGCAGCTCGGGCGGCTTGTAGGCCTGGGTGTCCTGTCCCGAGTGCCCCGACAGCCGGGGCACGGTGAGCCGGACCAGCGCGGGACCGTTGCCGGCCCGGGCGTGGGCGATCGCATCGCCGAGCAGCTGGGCCGACTGGGCAGGGTCGGTGCCGTCGCCCTGCGTGATCCGGAGGTTCTTGAAGGAGGCCAGGTTGTCGGCGATGTTGGCGCCCGGCGTCTGGAGCAGCGACGGGACCGAGATCCCGTAGCCGTTGTCCTCGATGTAGAAGACCATCGGGAGCTCGAGCGTGGTCGCGATGGTGAGCGACGACCAGAAGCCGTTGGTGGCAGCCGACGCCTCGCCCCCGAGCACGCAGCCGATGGCGCCCTGATAGGCGGCGTCCTGGAGCACGTCGCGATGGTAGGTGATGGCCTGGGCCCAGCCGGCGCAGGGGGTGTATTGGGAGCCCACGTCGCCGGCCATCGGCAGCACTACCGGGCCGGGCACGTTGGGGAGGTTGCAGACCACGCCGATGTCCCGCCCGTCGCTGAAGCCGCCGGACTTGCCCATCGGGCCGGCGAACGCATCCCCGATCCCGAGCCCCAGCGTGAGCAGGAGTGGCCTGGACCGGTAGTAGGCGCTGGCCCCGTCGTGCTGGTGGGTAAGCAGCGACCCCAGGATGATCTGGGCCACGTCATGACCTCGGGCCGAGAACTGGTAGGCCACCTTCTTCTCGGGGACCAGACGGTGCTCTTCGATGTCGTCGAGGGCCCGGGACACCAGGGTCAGGGTGTAAACTCGCTTCCAGTCGATCTCGTGACTCACGCTTGGCCTCGTGCGGGATGGGGCTTCTCGGTTCGGTAGGCGGTGCCCCGGAAGAGCCCAACGGTCGTGCCGTCGGCGCGGGTCACCGCCACGTCGTAATAGAGGATCCGGTTGCTGCGGCTGGTTTCCCGGGCGTCGGCGGTGAGCACGTCGCCCTCGCGGACCGCCGCCGGGTAGGTCATGCTGTTCTGGATGCTCACCGCCACGTTGCCCTGAGTGTTGCAGGCGAACGCGAAGGCCGAGTCGGCGAACGCGAAGGTCACCCCGCCGTGGCAGACGGCGAACCCGTTGAGCATCTCCCGCCGAACGGTCATCCGGATCGACACCCGAGCCGGCTTCACGTCGAGAATCTCGACGCCCAGCCAGCGGCTGTACTGGTCGCTCGCCATCATGGCCGCGACCACCTGTTCCGCGAGCGCCTGCCCGGCCGGGTCGGTCATCCGAAGAAGGTCGTCCCCTCGCCCGCCAAGCGGCGGAGCAGGGGGCTGGCCCGGTAGCGATCCTCGCCGTATTCGGTGTGGAGCTGGTCGAGCCGGTCCAGGATCTCGGGGAGGCCGATCTCGTCGCCCCAGGCCAGGAGACCCTTGGGGTAGTTCACGCCTTTGGTCATGGCGGTGTCGATGTCCTCCCGGCTGGCCACTCCCCAGAAGAGCGCATCGGCGGCCTGATTCACCAGCAGGGCCAGGATCCGGGGGAAGACCAGAGTGATGTTCGCCTGGTCTCGATCGGGCTCCGGGTTCACGGCGCCGCCCCGGTAGTCGAAGAACCCCTGGCCCGACTTGCGGCCCAGCCGGCCCGCGTCGACCAGGCGGCGCTGGAGCACCGACGGCCGGTACCGGGGATCGTAGCCGAACGCCGCGAAGACCGACTCGGTCACGGCGTAGTTCACGTCGTGGCCGATCAGGTCCATCAACTCGAACGGTCCCATCCGGAACTTGCCGCCCTCGCGCATCGCCCAGTCGATCGTCGCCGGCGAGGCCAGCCCTTCCTCGGCGATCCGGAGTGCCTCGCTGTAGAAGGGCCGGGCGACCCGGTTGACGATGAACCCGGGCGTGTCCGACGCCACCGCCGGCGACTTGCCCCAGGCGGTCATCAGCCCGCGGACCCGATCGACCAGCGCCGAGGTGGTCGCGAGCCCGGGGACCACTTCGACCAGGGGCAGGAGCGGCGCCGGATTGAAGAAGTGGATGCCGATCACCCGTTCGGGCCTCTCGCAGGCCGCCGCGATGGCGGTGACGGAGAGCGACGAGGTGTTGGTGCCGAGCACGGTGTCGGCGCCGGTCGCGGCCTCGAGGCGGCGGAAGACGTCGCGCTTGACGGCGAGATCTTCGACGATGGCCTCGATCACGAGACCGGCGGGGGCGAGCTCCGCCAGCGCCTCCGTCGCGGGGGTGAAGGTCATCCGGCCCTCGACGTCGGCCACCTGCTCGGCCGTCATCCGCCCCTTCTCGACCTGGCGGGCAAGGATTTTGGAGACCGAGGCGCGGGCGGTGTCGACGGCGTCGGGGCGGGCGTCGACCACGACGACCCGGTGCCCGGCGACCGCCGCTACCTGCGCGATCCCGGCGCCCATCGTCCCGGCTCCCAGCACTCCGACCACCGTCTTTCCATCCAGCGTCGTCACGCGATCCACTCTCCCGTTTCGGTTGCGTTCGGTCCAGGCGTCGGTCCGTCCACCGGCCTACTTCCCTCCGAACGCCGGCTTCCGCTTCTGGCCGAACGCCTGGACGCCCTCCTGATGATCCGCACTTCGGCCGGCGATGGTCTGGGCGTCGGCTTCCGCCTCGAGCTGGGCGGCCAGGGTCCGGTGGCCGGATCCGTCGATCAAGTGCTTGAGCAGGCCGAAGGCAAGGGTCGGCATTGCGGCCAGCCGGGTTGCCAGGGCCCAGGCCTCCTTTTCCAGGTCGGCCAGGGGGCAGGCCTGGTAGATCAGGCCCCACTCGGCCGCCTGGCGTGCCGGCAGCTTCTCGCCGAGCATCAGCAGCTGGGCGGCGCGCGCGGGGCCGACCAGCTTCGGGAGGGTCCAGGTTCCGCCGGTATCGGGCACCAGGCCGATGTTGATGAACGCCTGGATGAACGAGGCCTCCTCGGCCGCGACGACGAAATCGGCGGCGAGGGCGAGGTTGGCGCCGGCGCCCGCCGCCACCCCGTTCACGGCGCAGACGATGGGCCGGTCGAGGGCGCGCATCGCGAGCACGATCGGGTTCCAGTGGCGACGGAGGTGGTCGCCATAGGCCCCTTTGGGAACCCCGCGGCTGATGTCCTGGCCGGCGCAGAACGCCCGGCCCGCGCCGGTGAGATAGACGGCGCGGATCGAGGGATCTCGGGCCACGGTATCCAGCACCTCGAGGGTTCGAGCGAACATCGAGTCGTCGAAGCTGTTGAGGACGTCGGGGCGGTTGAGGGTGATCCGGGCGATGGCGTCGCGCGTCTCGAGCAGAATGGGGTCCTGGCTCATGTCGAGTCCCGGGTCGAGGGTCCTAGTGGGGTCGGGGGCGGGAAACTTATCACCCCCCGGGCTCGGTGGCGCGTCGCTCGGTTTCACGGTCGAGCCGGTCGCGGAGGGCGGCGACCAGCGGCGGCCCGCTCGTGTACTCGCGGCCGTAGCCCAGGTTGAAGCGGTAGTCGAACCCGGGCGGGTTCTTGCCCTGGGTGTGCTGGAGGATGGTCTCCAGTTTGTCGAGCGCCTTGGCCAGGCGGGCCTCGGGCGACTTGGCCGCCTCGTACTCGTCCCAGAGCGCCGTGAGCTCGGCCCGGATCGCTTCCGGGAGCGGCTCGAGCAGGGTGAGGAGGTCGCGGCGTTCGGCGGCCGCCTTGGCGTCGGTCGGGTCCCGGGCCAGGCGCCGGACCTGCTCGGGCGCCGGCACGTCGCCCGAGATCGCTTCGCCGAGGTCGTGGACCAGGCAGATCCGGATCAGCTTGTCGACATCCGTGCCGGGAAGGGCCCGGCCCAGCACCAGCGCCATCAGGCAGAGGCGCCAGGTGTGCTCCGCCACGCTCTCGACCTCACCGGTCGTGGTGTACGCGCTCCGGCGGGTGACCTTCAGGCGCTCGGCGGAGCGGAGGAAGGCGAGGATGCCGTCGAGGGGCGGGGTCTCCATCACGGCAATGTAGCTGGGGGTGGGGTCGCGCTCGGGGCCCCTCCGGTCAGCGATCGTGGTCCAGGCGTCCCGCGGGCGTGGGCTCGATTCGGAGGGCGGCGTCCGCGAGTCGTGCGACCGGGTACCTGGGTGGGCGGTCGTTCGCTCGCCAATTTCGAAAACGTCTCAACTCGTATATCTGCTTCGAGCGGGTTGGGGGCACACTCCCGACCGCGCCGCAGGGGCGCCTTGCCGACCCACCCGTCCAGGCCTACGTTCTCAGGTTACGAGGCTTGAGTTCGTAAACCGCCGGACCAGCGGTGGCGGGAGCGTGACGTTGGTGAGTTAGTCACCCTACGTCATTGGACCGTCATGGCGACTGGTTTTCCCGAATCCGGTTCTTCCGCCATCCCCCTTGCCCTCACGACCTTGGGTGGGGCGAGCCTGGCGTCCGGGGCCGACCCCCTTCTGGCCCCGGGCAAGCCGCTCGCGCTGGTCACCTACCTCGCCCTCGCCCCGGGCCGTTCGGCCACCCGCGAGTTCCTCCTCGATCTGCTCTGGGCCGACCTCGGTCGCGACCGGGCTCGGCACGCCCTGCGGCAGACGCTCTGGCAGCTTCGCCAACTTCTGGGCGAGTCTGTCCTGACCGGGCGTGAGGAGCTGACGCTCAGCATCGCCATCGAGAGCGACCGCGATCGCTTCCTGGCCGCCGTCGAGGCCCGCGATCCGGAGGCATCGATCGCCCTCTATCGAGGCGAGTTTCTGCCGGGCTTCGCGCTGCCCGGCTCGACCGAGTTCGAACACTGGGCCGACATCGAGCGGAACCGGCTCCGGGCGGCGTTCCTCCGCACGGCCGAGCTCGCCGTTCGCCGCCGGCTGGCGGCCGGCCGATTCCGGGACGCGCAGGACGTGGCTCGGCGGATGCGCGACGCCGACCGCCTGAGCGAAGCCGGCTGGCGGCTGCTGATCGAATCCTTGGTCGCTCACCGCGACCTCGTGCAGGCGGCTGTCGAGGCCGACTCACTCCGCTCGTCGCTGATCGCGGACGGTCGGGACCCGGAGCCGGCGACGACGGCGATTCTTGCGACCCTCCGACGGGCGCAAGGCGAAGGCGTCGAAGACGGTCATGACCGGGACGAGAGTCTGATGGCCGAGTTGGTAGGGCGGGAACGGGAGTTCGCCGCCCTCCTCGAGGTGTGGAGCCAGGCGAGCCGGGGTCCCGGCCGGCATGTGCACGTCGGGGCGCCGGCTGGACTGGGTAAGAGCCGGTTGCTCGGCGACGTGGCCCATCGGCTCAGGTCGATCGGGGCCCGGGTGGTGCAGGTGCGCGCCAACCCGGGCGACCGGAGCGTGCCGTACGCATTCGCCGGCGATCTCGCCACGGCCCTCGGGGGACTCCCGGGTTTGGCGGCCGTGTCGCCGGCCACGGCGGACGTGCTCGTGGGCCTGAGTCCCTCGCTCTCCAGCCGCTTCGCATCGGCCCAACCCCGCGCCGCCGACGGCGACTCCCTCCGTCTCCGGACCGCGGCCCTGGTCGAGGCCGTGCACGCCATCGCCGAGGAGCATCCGCTCGCCCTGGTCGTGGACGACGTGCACTGGCTCGACGCCGAATCGTGGCAGGTGCTGGACGGGGTGATACACCGGCTGGACCGGGCCCCCGTGCTGGTGCTGACGGCGGGACGGCCTGGTGTCGGGCGGACGGTGCTGACGGCGGGCTCGGTCGACGTGGGGCTCGAGCCGCTCGGCCCGGCCGAGATCAGGGCGCTGTTCGTGAGCTTGGGCCGGCTGGCCGACGAACCGCTCCTGGACGCGATCTTCCGCCAGCTCGAGGCGTCGTCCGGAGGATCGCCGCTTCTCGTGCTGGAGGCCCTGCAGCTCGCGTTGGACCGGGGCACGGCGGTGCTGGCCGACGGAGTCTGGGCCGTGCCCGACCCGGCCCAATTGCTGGCGGAGCTCGAGCGAGGCAACGCGGTCCGCTCGCGCCTGGCGACGCTGGATGCCGATGCGGCCTGGGTGCTGCTCGTGCTGGCCACCGCCGGCACGCCGCTCACCGTGGCCGAGCTGAGCACCGCGCTCCGGGCGCGGGGGCGGGTGGACGAGCAGCTCTGGGCACTCGAGCGGAAGGGGTTTCTCCGCCATTCGGAGACTTCATGGGAGCCGGCGCACGACGAGATTGCCGCGGCCGCCCAGGATCAGGAAACTGCCGAGCGGCGCCGGGCCGCGCATGGCGCGGTGGGGCGCATTCTGGTCGACAACGCAGGCCGACGGCTCGACCCCGTGCTCCAGGCCGCGCGGCATTTTGGAGCGGCCGGCGACGACCATGCGCTCCGGTTGGCGTACCGGCGGGCCGTGCAGGTCGCTCGGCAGGCCGGTGATCGCCGCGGCAGCCGGGCCCTGGCCGAGGCCGTGAGCGGGGGCGACGAGGCCACCGCGGCGCGGCTGGTCAGGAGCTTGCCGATCCGGACCCGGATCGGGCTCCATTCCAATGCTCGTCTGGCCGCGGCGGGTCTGGCGGCGTTCGCGCTGGGAACCTCGGCCTGGGTGATTGCCCGGGCGACGGTGGGCCTGCCGCCCGACGCGGAGCTGCTCATCGCCACGCCGCATCCGGGAGATTCGATGGCCGTCGACCTGAGGACGGTGGGTGTGACCCGGCGCGGCTGGCGAGGTGGGGTGGCCTTCCGTCTGCCTCGCACGGCCGAGACGATCCGTGACTCCATGTTGGCCAGAGTGCGCAACACTCGACTCGACCTTACCGCCGACGGCCGTCTGGCCTTCAACGCAGCGGTGGACAACTTCTACACTGACGACATCTTCGTTCGCGAGCACGACCACACCCGCCGGCTGTTCCCCGCGGGTCGTGACGATGTCTCACCCGTCTGGTCACCGGACGACCGGCATTTGGTGTTCCTGACCGCGCGCTGGTCGCCGGCCGGTGGAGACGACTACGACCTCGCGATCACCGATTGGCCGGCCGGCGACTCGCTCCGGCGCCTCACGGCGACCAGTGACTTCGACGGGTCGCCGGCGTGGGCGCCGCACGGCGGCCTGATCGCTTTCCATCGGCAACCCCGAGAGCTCCGACCCCGCCAAGCCTGCTGGATCACCCCCGACGGTCGAGTATCACACTGCGTGGCGTCGACGATCGGCGAAGTCTCGGAGATCGTCGGTTGGCTGGACGGCGGGAAGGTTCTGCTGACGGTCGACTATCAGGAGCGGATCCAGCTGGCCAGCTGGGATCTGGCAGCGGATCAATTCAGGATCCTTGCCCGGGGCGCTGTGACCCTTCCCAACCTCAGCCCCGACGGGCGGTGGGTGGTCTGTCTCTGCGCTCGCGACGCCAACGAGCCGCCGGTCTGGTCGGTCTTCCCGATCGACGATTGGCTTTCCTCCCGCCCCCTGACGGGCGTCCGAGACCCGGTGGCCTTCGGCTGGGCACCGCGGCCGGATCGGGGAGAACGGGTTCGGGTCCGGATCCAACCGCGCGATGCGCTCCGTCTCCCCCTCGGCGCCTCATATGACGGTACCGCGACGGTGGTCGACACCGCGGGCGACCGCGTCCTCCTCCCGGCCAGTGCGCTCTACTGGAGCAGTCGAGACACCACGATCGTGGCGGTCGCCTCGGCATCCGGGCGGATCACGGCCCGGAGATTGGGGCGCACCGTCGTGACCGCTGATTTCGGGGGCGTTGCCCGCGACTCGATTGAGGTCGTGGTGAGGGCCGACACCGCGGAGACGATCTTCAGCGAACGGTGGGCCGCGATCGATGCGGCCCGCTGGCGCGACTTCGGCGAGCCCCCTCCTCGCCTCACGAGCGGCCCGGGGGGTGTCCGAGGACTCAACAACGGTGGCGACGGCCGCTACACCAGCGGTGTCTTCTCGACTGATCGGTTCGACGTCTCGCGCGGGCTCGGGCTCGAGGCGAAGGTGTCCTTGCCCGTGTCGCGGTCGCAGTGGCAACAGCAGATCATTGCTCTCCGTTCCGAGCGTTCGGTTGTCGTGGACGGCTGGGACCGGCGCTCGGGCTACCCTTGGCGTGATCGCGCGGCCAGCGGGGATGAGTGCGCCTTCGCATATCCCAGCGGCGAAGGGCTGTCGGCGCTCGGCCGCTTCTCGTTCAGCGCCGGCGGCGCCACGCCCCGGAGCCCCGCCGATTCGTCATGGCGCGAGGGGGCCTGGCACGTGGTCCGACTCCAGCTCTTCCCCGACGGCACCTGCGGGATAGCCGTCGACGGCGTGCCGGTGTGGCGCTCGGAGCAGCGGGTGTCCCGAAACGCCCGATATCGAGTTTGGCTGGAGGGGAACAGTGCGGGTACGAACCTCGTCGTTGGCCCGGTCGAGTTGTGGCGCGGGATTCGGCAGGATCTCGACTGGCAGCTCCTGGACTCGGTTCCCCACCGACCCGAACGTGCCGACGGTATGTTACGGGATCCACGATCCAGGCCATTCCGCCGTGACCCACCCAGCGAACGAGGCTCGCCCCCGGCCTGACCCTTCGGCCTCCGGCACGACGCGCGCCTTGCTGATCGAGCGCCACGGCCCGCCCGAGGTTCTCGTCGAGCGGACCATGCCGCTCCCGGATCCAGGCCCCGATCAGGTCCACCTCGAAGTCGAGGCCACCGGGGTCAACTTCGCCGACCTCCTGATGCGCGCCGGACTATACGGCACGGTCCCCCCGATGCCCTACAGCCCCGGCTTCGAAGCGGCGGGCGTGATCCGTCGGGTCGGCCGGGATGTCGCCGACTGGGCCGAGGGCGACCGGGCCGTCGCCCTGGTCCGGTACGGCGGCTATGCCCGCGACCTGATCGTCCCCACCGCGAATCTGTTCCGGTACCCGGCCCCGCTGTCGCCGGTTCAGGCGGCCGCCGTCCCGGTCGCCTTCCTCACGGCCTACGTCGCCCTCTTCGAATCGGCCCGGGTCCGCCCGGGTGAGACCGCGCTGGTGCTGAACGCGGCCGGCGGTGTGGGGTCCGCTGCGGTGCAGCTGGCCCGGCGCCATGGCCTCTCGGTGCTCGGCACGGCGGGCTCGGAGCGGAAGCGCCGATTCGTCACCGAGCGGCTCGGCGCCCGGGCCTGCTTCGACTCCGCCGGTGACTGGGGGACCGAGGTGGAGAAGCTGGTCGGGCCGCGCGGGATCGACGTGGCCCTCGATGCGGTGGGCGGCCGGGCCACCCGAACCTGCCGGCGGCTCCTGGCGCCGCTGGGGCGGCTGGTCTTCTACGGCCTGAGCGACGCCCTTCCCGGGGGCCGGAAGAGCTGGCCGGCCATGATCCGGGCGTGGCTTCGCACCGGCCGCCTCCACCCGCTCGAGCTGATCGAGCCGAACGTCGGGGTCGCCGGGATCCACCTGCTGCACCTCGGGTCGAAGGAGCCCCTGCTCCGGCCGGCGCTCGCCGAGATCTTCGCTGCGGTGTCGGCCGGCGACCTGGAACCGCTGGTCGACCGCGTCTTCCCGCTCGATCGCGCCGGCGCGGTCGAAGCGCATCGCTACCTCCACGCCCGGAAGGTGATCGGGAAAGTGATCCTCTCGATCGATCCCCCGCGACGGGGCCGTTTCCGCCCGCCCAGTGACCTCCGTTAGCTTTTCACCATGACCCAATCAGCCTATCTCGTCGCCGGGGTCCGGACCCCGATCGGCAGCCTCGGCGGCAGCTTGTCGCCGGTCCGGGCCGACGACCTCGCCGCCCACGTCATGTCCTCGCTCCTGGCCCGGCATCCCGATCTCGACCCGGCCGCCCTGGTCGACGTGGTGATGGGCTGCGCCAACCAGGCGGGCGAGGATAACCGCAACGTGGCCCGGATGGCGCTCCTCCTCGCCGGCATCCCGGCGTCCGTCCCGGGCGAAACCGTCAATCGGCTCTGCGCCTCGGGCATGGCCGCGGCCGCCAACGCCGCCCGGGCCATCATGGTCGGTGACGGCGACCTCTACCTGGCGGGTGGCGTGGAGCAGATGACGCGAGCCCCCTTCGTGCTGTCCAAGGCCAGCCGTCCCTGGGCCCGAGACGTCGAGCTCTTCGATACCAGCCTCGGGTGGCGTTTCGTCAACCCGAAGATGGAAGAGCGCTTCGGCACCGACGCGATGGGCCAGACCGCCGAAAACCTGCTGGAGACGCGGACCATCTCCCGCGAGGATCAGGACCGGTTCGCCCTCGGATCTCAGCAGAAGGCCGCCGCCGCCCGAGCGAGCGGACGCTTTGCCCAGGAGATCGTGCCGGTGCCGCTCCCGCCGGCGGGCAAGGGCAAACCGCCCGGCCGGTTCGAGCAGGACGAGTTCATCCGGGCCGACTCGACCCTGGAGATCCTGGCGAAGCTTCGTCCGGCCTTTCGTAAGGACGGGAAGGGGACCGTCACCGCCGGCAACGCCTCGGGGTTGAACGACGGCGCGGCGGCGCTGCTCCTGGCCTCGGAGGAAGGGATCAAGGAGCATGGGCTCACGCCCCGAGCCCGGATCGTCGGGAGCGCCGTGGCGGGCGTCGAGCCCCGGATCATGGGCATCGGTCCGGTCGAGGCCACCCGTAAGGTGATGGCCCGGACCGGGCTTCGGGTCGATCAGATGGACGTGATCGAGATCAACGAGGCCTTCGCCGCGCAGGTGCTCTCCTGCCTCCGGGCACTCGAGATCTCCGACGACGACCCCCGAGTCAACCCGAACGGCGGCGCCATCGCGTTAGGCCATCCGCTCGGGATGTCGGGCGCCCGGCTCCTGCTCACCGCCATGCTGGAGCTCGAGGCCCGAAAGGGCCGCTATGCGCTCTGCACTCTCTGCGTCGGCGTGGGCCAGGGCATGGCCATGGTGCTCGAGCGCTGCTGACGGCTCAGGGCACGTTGACCGTCGCGGACGGCAGGCCGGTCAAGGCGCCTTCGACCAGGTGGCCCGTCAGGACTCGGAACATCGATCCGACGGTGTACCGGTGAGATCCGTGAGGCGCCTTGGAGTCGAGGTAGGTGGTTCCAGTGACGGACTGGGTCAACGGCGTTCCGTCGCGCCAGACGGCGTACCCCGCGGCCTCGTACGCCGCCTGCCAGCTCAGCGTGACCGTCCCAGGGCCGCTGACCGCCGCGGTCAGGGCGCTCGGTGGGGCTCCGGGCAGCGTGGTGATCGAGGTCGCCTGGGTCAGGCCGGAGGTCCCGACGCGGTAGTACTCCGCCGAAATCTGATACTGGTAGGTGGTCCCCGGATAGAGAAACCGGTCGGTGTAGCTCGTCGCCGTTCCTCCCGCCTTGGCCACGATTCATCGGGTGCTCCTTCCGCGAGAGGACCGCGAGTGGTTCACGGCTTCGTGAGCGTGGCCGTGCCGGTGTGGCGAAGCCGGTTCAGATCGGTCGTCTCCGCCATCGCCACGTAGTCCACCGGCAGGCTGTCCGCCAGCCTGAGCAGATAGAGCGCGAGGCAGGGCGCGATGCTCGGGTTCTTCGGCGTCCAGGTCGGAGCGGGGTAGGCGCGGCTGGCGCTCCGATTCGTCTTCCGGTTGGTGACGGTGATCGTGACGCCGTTCGGATAGGGATTGATCACCCCGCCGGCCGCCGCATAGACGCAGGGAGTGCCGAGCGCAGCCGTCGCCCGGAAGGCGCCGGTCGCCGGCCAGGCCAGGGGGCCGCCAAGGGTCGCGACCCGAGCGCGACCGTCACGAGGCCCACCATCGCTATCGTCCGAAGCTCGAGCATGGTCTCTCCGGGTCAGGGTCGCGACGGGGGCGTCGTCAACACGGGCCGTTCATGCTGGCGCACCTCTTCACCAGGAACGTCAGGGTATAGTCGCCCTGGTAGCCGGAGCCGTCCCGGTACTCGATCTGGAACTCGCCCGGGGCCAGGGATCCCACCCGGAAGGTGCCCGAGAGCAGGCTCTCCGCCAGGTCGTAGCTGAGCGGAATCACCTTGGGGTGATAGACGATCTGGCTGTTGACCGTGTCGGCGATGCCGATCGGCTGGTCGCCCTCGCCCAGGCCGAGGACGCTCCGCCGCCGAAACGTTCGGTGGCTGGCTCCGATACACCTTGTACGACGTAGCGCCGGTAGCGGGGGTCCAGCGGAGCACGGCCTTGATGCCGGATGGTGACGCCTGGTAGCCGGTCACGGCCGGTCCCGCCGGCGCCACCGGCGTGAGAGTCCAGGTGATGGGCTGGGTGGGGACGGGTTGCCGCGGGATCGGCCTCGCCCGGAACCTTGCCGCTTTCCATCTGCGCCTTGGCGGCCTTGGTGAGCTGATCGATCTGCGGTGTCATGGCGCTGAGGTTTCCGTAGACCAGCTTGTCGTTGCAGTCCTTGACCCGGGTTTTGGGGATCTTGTTGAGCAGCGTGAGCGCAGGCCATGTTGCGCTCCTGCTCGTCCTTGGTCGGCCGGCGGGGCTCGCCGTTGGTGGGGTTGGTCGCGTCGTGGTAGGTCTGTTGGTCGATCCCGAGGCAGTCGGCCAGCTTCTTCTCCAGGGCCGGATCGCCCATCGCCTGGCCGCGGACGGGCGCGGCCCAGAGCGAGCGAGATCGTGACGATGAGGGGGATCAGTCCGGTGCGCGGCATGGGAACCTCGTTCGGGGGTTGAGGACCGGCCGTTCGCTGGCCGGATCCGGTATCCGCGCGCCAAGGTCGGCGCTTGGCGTCAGCCGCCGCTCAACGCCCGTCATTCCCCCATCATTTCGACCGACCCCCATCATTTCGACCGACTCGCCGTCAGCCCGCCGGGCTCGACCCGATCCGCGTCGCGCGCTAAGCTTCGAGTCGACGGGCCTTTCGCCCATCGCCAGCCACCTGGAGCCGAGGAGCCGATCTCATGTTGCGATGCCCCACCACCGGTCGGGCGGCCAGTGTCTTGCTTGCCGCGATCCTGGCAGTCGGCCCCGGCGCGGCCGGCTGCCGTCGCCCAGGGCGAAGCCGGCTCGACCGCCGCCACCGCGGTGGCGACCCGGTTGGCCAATCTCGCGCCGTCCGTGGCCGGCGATGCCCTCTTCTGGAGCCTCGACGGCGCCCGGGTGCTCTACCTCGCCGGCCGGGGCGGGCTCTGGAGCGTGCCGGCCGCGGGCGGCGCCGCGACCCCGGTCGTGCGCGAGCTGCCGTCACAGCTGGTCCGGCTCTCGCCGCGGGGTGACCGGCTGGCCTATCTCTCCGACCAGAGCGGCTATCCCGAGATCTGGCTTCGACCGCTCGGCGGCGGCCCGGCTCGGCGCCTGACCGACCTCGGGGCCCGGATCAACGCGGTTGCCTGGTCACCGGACGCCGCCACGATCGCCTTCTCGGCGCTCCGCTACGGGCAGTTCGACGTGTGGACGGTGGAGGTCGCGACCGGCCGGGTCCGGCGAATGACCACCGACCCCCGGTTCGAGACCGCGCCGGCCTGGAGCCCCGACGGGCGGAGCCTCTTCTACGTCCGCTCCGACGATCGGTGGGCCGACCACGAGGTGATGACGATTCCGCTCGAGGGCGGCTCGGCCCGGATCGTGGCGACCGACCACGATCTCTTCGACTACGGCACGATCGGCATCCGACCGCGGTTCGGCGCGCCGCAGGGGTCGCCCGACGGGCGATGGGTGCTCTTTCCCTCGCATCGGAGCGGTTGGGTCAACTACTGGGTGGCGTCGGTCGACGGGAACGCGCCGGTTCGCGCGCTGGCGCCCGAGTCGGCCGATCAGAGCGACGCGGTCTGGTCGCCCGACGGGCGGGAGGTCGCCTTCGTCTCGAACCACGGGGGGACCTTCTCGATCCGAGTCGCGGAGGCCAGCGGCGAGGGCGGGGTGCGGGCGGTCGTGGCGCCCGATGTCGGCGTCGCGACGGAGCCGGCCTGGTCGCCCGACGGTCGCCGGATCGCGTTCACGATGGCCACGCCCACCCGGCCGCCCGAGCTCTACGTCGTGGCGGCAACGGGCGGAGCTCCAACCCGACTGACCGTGTCGGTGGCGCCGGCCGTCGAAGCCGCGCTGATCCGGCCTGAGAAGATCACCTATCCGAGCGACAGCTTCACGATCGCGGGCTATCTGTTCCGTCCGCCGCCCGGCGCGCCGAACGGCCCCCGCCATCCGGGAATCATGTACATCCACGGCGGACCGACCGGACAGTTCAGCGATACCTATCTCTCCCAGGCCCAGTTCCTGGCCCGGATGGGTTACGTGGTGCTGGCGCCGAACATCCGGGGGAGCTCGGGCTACGGCAAGGCGTTCGAGGACGCCAACAATCCCTGTTGGACCCACTGCGATCTCCGCGACGTGATCGCCGGCGCCGAGCTGCTGAAGCGGCTCCCGGAGGTCGACTCGACCCGGCTCGGCATCACCGGGATCAGCTACGGCGGGATCATGAGCATGGCGGCGGTGGCCCGGGCGCCCGAGGTGTTCCAGGCGGCGGTCCCCCAGTCGGGCTACGCCGACTGGGTCAGCTTCCAGCAGTACAACGCCGAGCTCCAGCACACCAAGCTCCTGGCGTACGAATGGGGTCCGTGGCCGGACAGCGCCGAGGTGTATCGGCGGAATTCCTCGATCGAGGCGGTCGGCCGGGTTACTGCTCCGGTCTTCGTGATCCAGGGCGAAGGCCGGTCGCCCGCCTGGCGGCCGGGGGAGCTGCCGATCCCCGCCTCGATCGAGTACGTCCACGCCCTGGAGCGGCTGGACAAGGTGGTCTGGTACCGGAGCTACCCGGGCGAGACGTATTACGTTACCTCGCCGCCGAACGTCGCCCGGGTCATGGTCGACATGGCCGCGTTCTTCGGCCGCTATCTCGCGCCTCGATTGGAAAGATAGGTCGCCATGGTCAGCCTGCTCCTGCTCGCCGCGGTCTCGCTCGCCGACGTGTCGGGCACCGTTTACCTCGACCGGAACGCCAACGGCCGGCGGGACGCCGGCGAGCCCGGTCTCCCCGGGGTGGTCGTCTCGGATCAGGTCGACGTGGTGGTGACCGGTCGCGACGGCGCCTTCCGGATCGCCGACTCCCGCGGCTACGGGGTGGTCTTCGTGAGCGTGCCGGACGGCTATCGGTCGGTCGGAGCGTTCTGGCGAGCCACGGCCGACGGCCCGGCCGCCTTCGGCCTGGCCCGGGCGCCGGCCCCAGCGGAGTTCACCTTCGTCCACGCGTCCGACACCCACATCAGCCCGGCGAGTCGGGCCCGCACCGAGCGGTTCCGAACGATGGTCGACTCGATCCGGCCTGACTTCGCCATCGTCACGGGCGACCTGGTCAAGGACGCCCTCCGGGTCGGAGAGGCCGAGGCGACCGGCTACTACCAGCTCTTCCAGGATGAGGCTTCCCGGTTCACGGTCCCGCTTTGGACCGTGCCGGGCAATCACGAGAACTTCGGCATCGAGCGGAGCAAGTCGCACGTCTCGCCCGACAACCCGCTCTACGGGCGGGCGATGTACCGCCACTACCGCGGTCCGGACTACTACTCCTTCACCTACGGCGGGATCCACTTCGTCGGCCTCAACAGCGTCGACATCGCCGACACGGCCTACTACGGTCACGTCGACAGCGTTCAGGTTGCCTGGCTGGCCCGCGACCTGGCCCAGGTGCCGGCCACGACCCCGGTCGTGACCTTCAATCACATCCCGTTCTTCACGGCCTACGAGACGGTCTTCGGGTTCATGGACGGGCCCCCCGCGCCGAGCACCATCACGGTGGATGGGAAACTGAACTTCCGGCACACCGTCCGGAACGCGGGCGAGATCCTGGCCGCGGTAGCGCCGCACCCGTACCCGCTGGCCATGGCCGGCCACATGCACGTCCGGGAGCAGATCCGCTACGCGGGGGTGCCCACCCGGTTCTACCAGACCGCCGCGATCGTCGGACCCAACCAGGCCGCCGGCATGGTCTTCCCGTCGGGCTTCGTGATTTACCACGTCGAGAACGGGCGGATCGACGACGGGACCTTCGTGCCCCTCGGCGAGGTCGGCCCCGCGACGCACTGAGTGCCGGCCCGCTTGACTGGGGTTCGGCCGCGTCTTAGGTTGCAAACTAACGCTTGTTAGCCTCTCGGGAACCGATGCCTCACGCCACGATCGACGACGATCTCCTCGCCCCCGACGTGATCGCCGATCCGTACACCTACTACGGCCGGATCCGCGAGACCGACCCCGTGTACTGGAACGAACGCTGGGGCGGCTGGCTGATCACCCGGTACGACGACGTGCTGCGGGCCTTCCGCGATCACGAGCACTTCTCGTCGGACCGGATGGCGTCGCTGTCGGCCGAGCTGCCCCCCGCCGACCGCGACCGCTACGCCTTGCTGATCCGCTACCTGGCCAAGTGGTTCGTGTTCGCCGACCCGCCGTACCACACCCGGGCCCGGATGCTGGTGAACAAGGCGTTCACCCCCGCCAGCGCGGAGAAGCTCCGGGCCCGGACCCGCGTCATCGTCCGGGAGATGCTGACCGAGACCCGGTCCGCGAGGAGCATGGAGTTCGTCACCGCCTTCGCCCAGCACCTTCCCGTGATCGTGATCTCGGAGTATCTCGGCGTGCCGGTCGAGGACCGGACCATGATCAAGGCGTGGTCGGAGGAGATCTCGGGGATCTTCTTCATCAAGGCCAACGAGCCCGACCGGCGGGCCCGCTCGCAGCGGGGGCTGGACCAGCTGGTCCGGTACTTCGAGCCGCTGGTGCGCGAGCGCCGGGCCCATCCCCGCGACGACCTGATCTCGGCGCTGATTCAGGCGGAGGAGCGGGGCGACCTCCTGTCCGAGGAGGAGGTGCTGGCCACCTGCACGTTGCTCCTCTTCGCCGGCCACGAGAGCACCACGTTCACGCTGGTGAACGGACTGCTGGCCCTGCTCCGTCACCCCGGCGAATGGGAGCGACTCCGCGCCAACCCCTCGCTGATCCGGACCGCCGCCGACGAGATCCTTCGGTACGACGGCACCGTGAAGGCGACCTTCCGCTCGATTCGGGCCGACGTGACCCTCGGCGGGAAGACTCTCCGCGCCGGCGATCGCGCCCTGCTCGTGCTGGCCGCCGCCAACCGCGACCCCGCCAAGTTCGCCGAGCCCGATCGCTTCGACGTGAGCCGGAGCCCCAACCCGCACCTGGCCTTCGGCAACGGGATCCACATCTGTCTCGGCGCGCCCCTGGCTCGGCTCGAGCTCCAGGAGACCTACCTGGCCATGGCCGAGCTCTTGCCCGAGCTCCGGCTTGCCACCGATCGGGTCGAGTACCAGCCGACCATCGTGAACCGGGCGGCCGAGGCCCTGCCGGTCCGGTGGACGACGTGACCGAAGGGCTCCGGATCGTCGTCGATCGGGATCTCTGTGTGGGGTCGTGCACCTGCCTCCGGCTGGCCCCCGGGGTGTTCGCGATCGGGCCCGACGGTCAGGCGGTGGCGGTCGACGCCGGCGCCGCCGACCGCGCCGCCGTCCTCGACGCGGCCGAGAACTGTCCCACGGGCGCCATCACGGTGCTCGATGGTTCCTCCCAGGCTCGACGCTTCCCGTCCGTCTGAACCGCCTCAGCCGAACTGCCAGCCCAGCACGTTGAATTGGGAGAAGAACCAGCAGAACAGCAGGGCAGCGACGGCCACTGCCGTGAAGTGAACCCGGCGGCCGAAGGTCCAGTAGCCGCTCCTCCACGCCCGGAATGCGGCGATCGTGAGCGCCCCGGTGAGCACCACGAACCCGAGCGGCATTGCCAGGACCAGGTCGAGGGCCACCGGGATCCGCTCCAGGATGGCCATCTGGTACCTGCCGACCACGGCCAGCGCGGCCACCAGGCTGAGCATCAGCCACCCCGCCGTCAGGGCGGCAAGCCACTGGGCCCGCCGCTCGCCCGGCGGCATGGCGCGAATCGCCCCGCGGCGACAGGCGGTGCCCACCAGCACGGAGAGGAACATCAGGAGTGCCAGGCCGAGTGCCGGGAACCAGAAGGAGCGGCCTTCGGTCCAAGGCACCGGCTCGGTGTCGACGGTGGGGTCGAAGTAGGCTCGCATCACCCCGGTACCCGAGTCGGCGTGGAACGCGATTCGCCGATGGCCTCCGACCTCCTCGAAGAGCCCCGGTCCGGTGGGCAGGTACTGGGCGGGCCCGTCGCGCGAGCCGACCGGTCCGCTCACCAGCAGTCGACCGCTCCGAAGCGCCGATACCTCCACCGGGCCGAGGGCCAGGAAGTAGATCAGCTTGTCGAGGTCGGTGTAGTTCATCCGGATCATGCGGTACTGGCCGGCATACGACCCGAGCGTCGCCTGGTCTACCGCGATCGGCGCCGCCGCCGGCGTCGGGGCCGGGTAGTACCGATCGAAGAAGGCGCGGGCCATGCCTTCGCGGGCCTCGATCCCGCCGCCTCCCTCGTACGCCAGGAAGATCCCGACGGTGTCCTCCGGAAGCAGCAGCATGCTGACGTGGAAGTCCTGGCTGTCACCGTCGTGTCCGATGACCCGGTGCCCGTTGTAGCTCGACTCGATGAAGCCGAGGGCGACGCCTGGCAGGCGCGGGTCGGGCGCGAAGGCGGTCCGGTGCATGAGCTCGGCCGTCGCGGGCTCGAGGATCTGCCGGTCGCCGTATCGGCCGTCGTGGAGGTGGGCGATCATGAACTTCGCCATCTCGAGCGTGGCCATCACGGTGCCGCCGGCGGGGACGAGGCCGCCATCGATCTCGAACGGCTGCCTGACGTAGACGCCGTCTTCCTTCCGGTAGCCGACCACCGCGCTAGGCCGAAGGGCCGCCGGGATCGGCTCGCGGAAGGTCGCATAGTGGATCCCGAGCGGCCGGTAGATGTGCCGCTCGATGTACTCGGCGAAGGGCTCGCCGCTCACCTCTTCGACGATGAGCCCGGCGAGGGCGGCGCCGTAGTTCGAGTACGACGCCAGGCGGCCGGGCGGGCGAACCCGGGTCGGGACGTGGGCCCGCACGGTCTCCTCGATGGAGCGGATGTCGGTGGTGTCGTTGCCGATGAAGTAGCCCAGGATCCCCTCCTGAAACCCGGCCGTGTGGGTCATCAGGTGCCGGAGGGTGATGGGTTCGGGGAACGTGGGCGGAATCTGGAAGGTGCGGAGGTAGGTGTTGACGTCAGCGTCGAGGTCGAGCTTGCCTTGCTCGACCAGCTGCATCACGGCGGTCCAGGTGAAGAGCTTGCCGGTCGAGCCGATGTGGAACATGCTCGTCGCCGGGTCGATCGGTGTCCCGGCCTCCCGGTCCTGATAGCCGTAGCCCCTGGTGTAGAGGATCCGGGTGCCCTTGACGACGACCACCGCGGCGGCCGGAAGGTCGAGCCGGTCGAGGTGGGCCTCCATGACCCCGTCGACGAAGGCGCCCAGCGCCACGGTGTCCTCGAGGGATGACGCCGGTCGTGGCTCGACGGTCGCCGCTCGGTCGCTCGGCCCGAGCGAACCGCCGCCCAGGACGGCCGCCGAGACCAGCATTGCCGTGGAGGGGCGGACCCGCATGGCCTAACCTCGGGCTCAGACCACGGGCACGTAGAAGAACGACTTCCGGCGCCAGAGCTTCCCGTCGCGGAAGCCGTAGCAGTCGGCGAACTCCACGTCGACCGGACCGTTGGCGTTCTTGCCGACGAAGCGGCCCCAACAGGCGCCCTGGTCGCCGTCGACGATCACCGCGTCGAAGCGGTGCTCACCGCGGAGACTCCGAACCTCACGGTAGAACTTGCTGAACGCCGCGGCGCCCTTCAGCGGGTCCAACCCCGGCCGAAGGTACTCCAGGTCGGGGTGGAGGTAGCGGTCCAGCGTGTCCCAGTCGCAGGCGTCGATCGCCCGAAACATGGCGCGGAGGTCGTCGGCGGTCATGGAGATCTCCCGGGGTTCGAGGCTAAACCTTCCAGCCGAGCAGGTTCCACTGATTGAGCGACCAGAGAAAGAGCAGGAGCACGAGGACGGTGCCCATGAACCGGAGCCGGGCGCCGGTCGAGACCCGGGGGGCGTTCCATTGGCGGAACCCGACGATCAGCGCGCCGAGCAGGAAGAGGGCGAGCAGCACCGGAAACGCCAGCGCGATCAGGATCGGTGTCTGGTTGCCGTTCAGGAGGAGGGTGATCAGGTCGCCGCTCACCTTGACGAGCGCCAGCATGAACGCCAGCTCCGCCAGGGCGGCCGCCATCAGCCACTTCCCGGCCATTCGGACGCCGGGCTCACCTCGCGCCCGGGAGAGGAACAACCGCCGGATCCCTCCTCCGACCAGCCCGATCGAGACCAGTGTCGCGAACGCCCAGAGGAAGAGATGGAGGTTCGTGCCCTCGTACCAGGCCTGCTTGTCGAGCACCGAGGTCGGGTCTCCCCCCATGAACGCGTGGGTGATCCGGCCCGACGCGTCGACCGAGAAGGCGACTCGCTGATTGCCGTTCTTTTCCCGGAAGAGCAGGGAGTCGATCGGCACCAGCCGAAGCGGGTCGTCGGAGCCGCCCATCACCAGGGTGCTGTCGTCGCCCACCGAAACACTCGTGGCGCCCGCCAGGCCCAGGGCTTTGAGGTAGGTGGTGTAGGCTCGCCGATTGCTGCGATAGAGGCCGGTGAAGCGATCGGCCGTTGCGAGGAAGCCGGCCGGGGCGGTGATCGCCGGCAGGGTCTCCGGGTAGTAATGGTCGAGGAACTCCTCCAGGAACGGCCGGAAGGTCAGCTGGCCGCCGGTGTTGGTGTTGAACGACAGGTACACGCCGAGATGCTCGCTCGGGATCAAGGCGAGGTCGGTGTGGAACCACTGCGAGTCGCCGCCGTGCCCGATGATCCGGAGCCCGTGGCTCGACTTCTCGTAGAAGCCGAGCGCGAAGCCGTTGACCCGGCGGTCGCCGCCGAAGGCGCGGGTGTGCATCCGTTCTGCGGTGCTGTCCGCCAGGATCCGGGCGTCGCCGAGCCGGCCGTTCTGGAGATGGGCAATCATGAACTTCGCCATGTCGGCCGCGGTGGTGCTGATCACGCCCGCCGGCGCCGCGCCCGGCAGGTACTCGAAGCCGTGCGGCACGAACGCCCCGTTCCGCCACTCGTAGCCCACCGACATGTCCGGCGCCAGGGTGGCCGGGAGCGGCTGATGGGCCGTGGTGTGCGCCATGCCGAGCGGGTCGAGGATGTGATGCTGGACGTAGTCCGCGAAGGACTCGCCCGAGACCCGCTGGACGATATATCCGGCCAGCGCGGTGCCGTAGTTCGAGTAGGAGGAGTACTGCCCCGGCGGCCGGACCCGCGCCGGTCGATGGGCCTGGAGCCACTGGCCCATGGGCTCGATGCTGGTCGAGTCGTCGCTGATGAGGCCCCGGGGATCCTCCTCGAATCCGGCCGAGTGGGTCATCAGGTCCTTGAGGGTGATCGGCTCCGGATAGGTCGCCGGGAGCTTGAAGTCCAGGTACTGGTTCACGTCGGTGGTGAGGTCGAGCTTCCCCTGCTCGACCAGCTGCATCACCGCGGTCCAGGTGAAGAGCTTGCTGACGGACCCGGGGCGGAACAGGGTCCGCTCGGGGTCGACCGGGATCCGCCGGGCCAGGTCGGCGTACCCGTAGCCCTTGGCCAGCACCAGCGCGCCGTCCTTGACCACGGCGACCATCGCGCCGGCGATGTGCTTGTCGCGAAGGTCGACCGTCATGACCCCGTCGAGAAACGCCTCGAGCTCGGCCGAGCCTCGGAGACCGCGGGCAGGTTCCTGCGCCTGAAGGCCGGTCGGGGCCAGAGCCGAGCCGAGCAGCAGGCCGGCGAGCAGCGTGGCGGGGCCGAGCCCGCCGAGTCGAAATGCGGAGCAGGTCATGGCTGCCGTCCGATGGGAAGCTCGAGGTGGCTCGGATGGGCGGGGTCGTGGTACAGCACCACGTGCGCGGTGCGGGCGTCTCGCCGGGTCTCCTCGGCTACCACCCCGCCGGAGTTGAAGTTCTTCTCCAATTGGATGGAGTTGGGCGAGCTGATCAGGAGCCGGAGCCGGCTCCCTTTCTGGACCCGCCGCGAGAAGAAGGCGAAGCCGTCGAACGTGTAGGGCAGAATCGCGCCGGGCTTGATCAGGTGCTCGACCCGGGGCGACTCGCGGTACCGCGCCCGAAGCCCGTCCGAGGTGAGCAGGACGCTCGACCCGTCGGGCAGGATCTCGTAGAGGGAGACCTGGAAGTCGGTGTCGGGCACGTCGAGCGACATCCAGGCCACCAGCTTCACGTACCCGCTGACCTCGGTGGCTTCGGGGAAGGGCTCGGTGTGGTAGACCAGCCCATTGCCGAACAGGTTGAGCGCCGCCGTCTGGTCCATCAGATAGGCCGAGGCTGGATGTTGCTCCAGCGCGGCGGGCCGGAGGTCGAGCGGGTCGTAGGTGTATCGGTCCGCGGCCTGCGCCGCGCTCGCGGTCGGCGTCTGGTCGCTCAGCCGCCCCGAGCCGAAGACGCTCCCCGCCGACCCGCTCGAGCCGAGATACAAGGTCCGGCGCGAGGCGGTCACCGACTCGAGGTCCGGGGCGTACCTCCACCGCTCGGCTCCCGGTCCGACCACATAGTAAGCCACCCGATCCTCGAGGAACTCGGGTTTGGCCCCGCTCTTCATGGTCCAGTCGTACCACTGCCGGTGCAGGTCGTTCAGGTCCAGGACGCTGGCCGGTCCGAAGTGGAGGCCGCCCACGTCGGGGAGGGGCGTCCGGGTGCCGGCGTGGTCCCATGGGCCGACGATCAGGTAATGGGTCGCCTTGGCGGCGGGGTTGCCCCAGCGCATGTGGCGCCGATAGTACTCCATCGCGCCGGCTTGGTCGCCGTCGTAATCGCCGGTGATGGTCAGGATCGGCACCGCGATCCGGGCGTAGTCGGCCGAGTCGGGCGCCATCGCGTCCCAGTAGGCGTCGGGGGTCGGATGGTCCACCCACTTCTGGAAGTACTTGAGCGGGTTGCCGACCAGCCGATCCAGGGTGCGATAGGACTGCTCCCCTTGGAAGAGCTTGGTGTACTTGGCCCGCCAGAACGACCCGTCGCCGAACAGGTTGCCGTTCCCGGTCACTCCGCTGGTGAACGTCATCCACTGCACGATGTAGGTCGAGTAGATGCCTCCCTGAAAGGGGAAGTCGATCGCCGGGTGGGCCGCCGCCGCCGGGACGATGGTCGCCAGGTGGGGCGGGAACTCCTTCAGGGTCGACCACTGGTCGTACCCGGCGTACGAGCCGCCCCACATCGTGACCTTGCCATCGGACCAGGGTTGCTGGGCCAGCCACTCCACCACGTCATGGCCGTCGCGTCCCTCGTTGGCCATCGGCTCGAACTCACCCTCGGAGTTGCCCCGCCCCCGGACGTCCACCAGGGCGAACACGTAGCCGTGGCGGGCGAAGTACATCGCCCGGGGGTGGTAGCTGTCCGAGATGTAGGGCGTGAGCGTGAACACCACCGGCAGCGGACCGCTCTGGCCGGCCGGCCGGTAGAGGGTGGCGTTCAAGCGCACCCCGTCCCGGAGCGGAATCTTGACGCCCCAGGTGAGGTCGACGTCGGGCTCCTGATCGTTCGCCGTCTGGGCCCGGAGTTGCGGCGCGGGAAGCGACACGCTCAGGAGGAGAAGGCCCGCCAGGACAGAGAAGCGTCGCATCGAATCGGATCCTCGTCGCTCGGCCCGGATCGCCCGATCCGGCCGGCGCTGTGAGTAGGGCCGCGAAGTCGCCGCGGCCGTCAATACCGGAAGCTCCAGGCGAGGAGGTTCCAGTGGATCGCAAACCAGGTGAACCCGAGCCCGGCCGCCGCGAGAGCGGCGTACTTGATTCGGGCCCATCCGTTCCGCGCTCCGCGAATGGAGCGGACCAGGGCCACCATCGAGCCGATCGTGGCCAGAGCGCCGAGCAGGCCCACGAGCCGGATGGCGGCCAGGACCGGGTCCAGCCGGCTGTCGAGCGTGATGGTCCCGCCGAGTCCCATCATCAGGAACGCGGCGAAGCCAGCCAGGAAGAGGAGCGGAAGCAAGGCCCCGAGCCGGGTCACGAGCCGAAGGCCCCGGGAGACGCCGTCGTCGACGAATCTCGCGCCGTGGCGCCACCGGACCAGGACCGACACCGGCCAGAGCAGCAACGTGGCGACGAAGGTCGCCACGACCGCGGCCAGGAGCGTGAGGTTGAAGACCCGGCTGTCCAGGACGCCCACCCGGTGGAGCTCGTGGCCCCCGAGGAAACCGAACCGGTCCGGCAGGCCGTCGGTCGCCGGTACGTAGCCGAGTCGCTGGCTCCCATCCCCGGTGCGGAACAGGGTGGAGTCGATCGGGTACCACCGGACCGGGAGCCCGGCCGGACCGGTGACGAAGGGGATCTCGAGGCTGCCGTCGTCGTTGGCCCGAACGTCCAGATTCACGAGCAGGCCGGCCATCCGCCCCAACCCCGTCTCCCCCCGGCGAGAGAGCGTGTACGATCCCGCGTACCGGCGCGACCGGGCGAGGGCGTCGGCGAGGGCCGACTCGAGCGGAACCCGGCGGGGGAAGTACCGGTCCAGGAAGGCGTCGCGCACCACCTCACGGGGGCCGGAGAAGGTCGAGCCCCGGCCGGTGCTGTTGACGGCGACGAAAAACCCGACGCCTTCGTCCATCAGGAGTGAGAGGTGGCTGTGGAAGCGGGACAGATCGCCGCCATGACCGATGATCCGGTAGCCGTTCCGTGACTCCTCGAAGAAGCCCAGGCCCATGCCCGGGACCTCCGGATGGGTCCGGAACTGGGTCGTGGCCATCAGGCGGGCGGTCGAATCCGCGAGAATGCGGACGTCGCCCAGCCGCCCCAGCGCCAGGTGGGCGAGCATGAACTTCGCCATGTCGGTCGCGGTGGCGGACAGGTTTCCCGACGGCTCACCCTGGAGCACCTCGAACTCGCCCGGAGGCTCCGACGCCGAGGGATACTCCTGGGACAGGTTGGCCCGAATCTCGGGCGGCAACGGCTCGGCGATCGACGATTGCCGCATCCCGAGCGGGGCGAGGATGTGGGCCTCGATGTACTCGGCGAACGGCTGGCCCGACACCCGCTGGACGATGTACCCCGCCAGGTCGGCGCCGTAATTCGAGTAGGAGGTGACGGTTCCGGGTCGGTAGATCTGATGGGGCGTCATCTTGGTGACCCACTCCCGGAGCGGAACGCCCTTGCCCGAGTCGGCCGGCAGTTGCTTGAACGAGTCCTCGAAGCCCGCGGTGTGGGTCAGCAGATGCCGGAGCGTGATCTTGTCCGGGAACCGGCGCGGCAGCGTGAAGTCCAGGTACTGACCGATGTCGGCGTCGAGGTCGAGCTTGTCCTGCTCCACCAGCTGCATCACGGCGGTAGCGTTGAAGAGCTTGGAGATCGAGGCCATCCGGAACACGGTGCTGTCCGCCTGGACCGGGAGTCGCCGCCCGACGTCGGCGTACCCGTATCCTTTGGCGAAGAGCAGCCGACCGTCCTTGACGACCGCCACCACCGCTCCGGCCACGTCGCTGCTCGCGAGGGCTTCCGGTACGACCCCGTCCAGAAAGGCGTCGAGATCGACCGCGGTGAGGCGGGGACTGGCGGTGGTGTCGGCGCCGCGCTGAGCGAGGGCAGTCGGCGGCAGCGGGGCCGCGATGAGCGGCGCCGCCAACAAGAGATGACCTAGCATGAGCGGCATGGGGGCGCGAACCTCGGCTGAAGCCGGAAATATGTATTCAAAACTGTGTACGGCCCCGTCGCCGGGAGGTTCCAGTTTGCATCATTTACGCCTCCAGCGCCAGCCGGTCGGGCGCTTCCAAGAGTCCGATCAAGTCCTGCAGGAACGTCGCCGCCGTGAAACCGTCGACCAGCCGGTGGTCGAACGACAGCGACAGGTACACCATGTCGCGCACCACGATCCGTTCCTCGCCGTCGATGATCCGGGCGACCGGCCGGCGGGTGATGGTGTGGACGCCGAGGATGGCGGCGTCGGGCACGTTGATGATCGGGAAGGTGAAGAGCGTGCCGACTTTGCCGATGCTGGTGACCGTGAAGGTCGACCCCGTCAGCTCCTCCGGCGCCAGCCGCCCCTCCCGGGCTCGGCGGGCGAGCGCCTCGATCCCGGCGGCCAGATCGAGGAGCGACCGGCCGCGAACGTCCCGGACCACCGGTACCACCAGGCCGGCTTCGGTGGCCACTGCCAGGCCCAGGTGGCAGTACCGCTTGAGGACGATCTCCTCGGTCGCCGGATCGAGCGACGAGTTGAGGGCCGGGTGCCGTTCCAGGGTGAGCGCCAGCGCCTGAAACACGAACGGCAGGAAGGTCAGGGCGACCCCCGAGGCCTCCGCGCTGGGCTTGAGCCGGTCCCGCGCCGCGATGAGCGCGGTGAGGTCGGCTTCGTCGACCGCGAGAGTTCGGACCGCGTGCAGGTGCGAGGCGGTCATCTGCTGGGCGATGGCGCGCCGGAGCCCGCGGAGCGGGCGGCGTTCCTCCCGGTCTTGGTAGCCCGCCGGCGTGCGATAGGGTGCCGGGGGCGGGAGCGTCGGGCCGGGGGCCGCGCCCGGCGTCGCGGCGGCCCTGACGTCGGCGGTTCGGATCCGGCCGGCCGGGCCCGAGCCGGGCACCCGGGCCAGATCCACTCCGAGGTCCTTGGCGACCCGCCGGGCGGCCGGAGTAGCCCGGGGACGGGACGAGGTGAACGGGTTCCGGACGGTCTCGCGCTGCTCCGACGGCTTGAAGAGCGAGGCGTCGCGGGCCGGCTCGGTGGGCGCCGGCTGGGCGTCGGCCGGGGCCTCGCCGCTCACCGCCACCCGGGCGATGGCCGTGTGGATCGGGACCACCTGCCCTTCCTGGACGAGGAGCGCCTCGATCACCCCGGCCCAGGGGCTGGGCAGCTCGACGGTCGCCTTGTCGGTCATCACCTCGACGATCGGCTGGTCCTTGGCCACGGCATCGCCCTCGCCGACCAGCCACCGTTGGATCTCGGCCTCGACGATCGACTCGGCGAGCTCGGGGAGGAGGATGTCGCGGGCCATGTCAGTAGTCCATCGCGAGCTTGGCGGCGTGGAGAATCCGGGTCACGCTGGGCAGGTAGAGCCGGTCGTGGGCGTAGGGGTAGGGAATGTCGTAACCGGTCACCCTGACCGGCGGACCTTCCAACTGGTCGAGGATCCGCTCCGCGATGGTCGCGGCGACCTCGCTCACCACGCTCGCCTGACCCGGCGCGTCGGCCACCAGGACCACCCGGCCGGTGCGGGCCACCGAGCCAAGCACCGTGTCCCGATCCCAGGGTGAGAGGGTCCGGAGATCGATGACCTCCGCCGACACGCCGACCCCCGCCAGCTCCTCGGCGGCGCGGAGCACCTCGGGCATCGAGGTGCCGTAGGAGATCAGGGTCAGGTCGGTGCCGGGGCGCCGAACCGCCGCCTGGCCGAGCGGCACGCGGTGGTCGCCGTCCGGGACGTCCTCCTTGGTCGCGCGGTAGAGGCGCTTGGGTTCGAGCAGGACGAGTGGGTCGTCGCCGCGAATCCCGGTGCGGAGGAGTCCCTTGGCGTCGGCCGGGGTCGAGGGAACGGCGACCATGAGTCCCGGGGTCTGCATGAAGTGGGCTTCGGGGCTCTGCGAGTGCCACAGCCCGCCCCGGACGCCGCCGCCGCTCGGCATCCGGATCACCAGGGGTGCGGTGAAAACGCCGGCGGTGCGGTAGCGGAGGGTGGCCGCCTGCGAGACCAGCTGATCCATGCCCGGGAAGACGTAGTCGGCGAACTGGATCTCGGCCACCGGCCGCATCCCCATCGCGGCCAACCCGACGGCGGCCCCGATGATGGCAGCTTCGTTGAGAGGGGTGTCGATCACCCGGCGGGGACCATAGCGCGCCTGGAGCCCGTCGGTGGCGAGGAACACGCCGCCCCGGGCGCCGATGTCTTCGCCCAGGAGGATGACCGCGTCGTCCTCGGCCAGCGCCTGGTCGAGGGTCCTGGCGATCGCCTGCACCATGGTGAGGGTCGGCATCGGGCCTCAGTCGAGGTCCTGGGTGAGCCGCCGGCGCTGCTCAGCCAGGTGCCAGGGCTCGGTGGAAAAGACCTGGTCGAACATCGTCTCGGGCGGCATCGCGCCGGCGGCCTCGGCCCGGGCGATCGCGTCGTCCATGATCCGGCCCCAGTGGTCGGCGACCCCGCGCTCCCAGGCCTCGGTCCAGAGGCCGCGCGCCTCGAGGTCCCGCCGGCCCCGCGCCACCGGGTTCTCCTCCCGCCGGGCCTCGACCTCGGCCGGGTCACGGTAGCGGCTGTCGTCGTCCGACGAAGAGTGAGCCCCGAACCGGTACAGGTCGAGCTCGAGCAGCGAGGGGCCGCGGCCGGCGCGGGCCCGATCGAGCGCTGCGCCGACGGCCCGCCAGACCAGGACGGGATCGTGACCGTCGATCCGCTCGCCGGGCATCCCGTACCCCGCGGCCTTGGCCGCGATGGTCTGGGCCGGCGACTGGCGCTCGAGCGGCACGCTGATGGCGTAGCGGTTGTTCTCGCAGACGAACACGATCGGCGCCCGCTCCACGCCGGCCAGGGTCAGCGCCCCGTGGAAGTCGCCGGTGGAGGTGGCGCCATCGCCGAAGGTGCAGACCACCGCGGCGCCCGGTTCCCGGCGCTCGAGCGCCATCGCCGCGCCGACCGCCACCGGCAGGTGGGAGCCGATCGGCGACGACATGCTGAAGACCCGGTGGGCGCGGGACATCGTGTGGGTCGGGGTCTGGCGCCCCCGGCCGGGATCGGCCTGGGTGGCGAGCATCTGGCCGAAGAGCTCGGCCGGCGGCACGCCGAGGGCCAGGAGGAGTCCCTGGTCGCGATAGTAGGGGAAGACCCAGTCCACCCCCGGTCGGACCGCGTGGGCGATGCCTACGTGGGCCGCTTCATGCCCGTCGGCGGGAGTCATGATACTGACCTTGCCCGTCCGGACCAGGACGTCGAAGCGCTCGTCCATCTGCCTGATCGCCAGCATGTCGGCGAAGAGGCGACGGCGCTCGTCGTCCGTCGGTTCCGGTGGGGGACCGGGGGGTTGGGACACGAAGAGACCTCCGACCGTCGGTCGGCAAACAAACGCTTGTTCGCTACCTGGCTACCACACTATATTGTCACCCGAATCCGGTCAAGGCGAACCGATCGCATGGCGACGATCACCGATCGTAAAACCGAGCTCCTCGCGGCGGCGGGTGCGCTGTTCAGCCGGCTTGGGTACCACGGGACGACGGTCCGGGACGTGGCCCGCGAGCTGGACATGCAGGGCGGCAGCCTCTACGCCCACATGGATTCGAAGGAAGACCTCCTCTGGCAGATCGTCGATACCGTCGCCGCCAAGTTCCAGGCCGCGGCGGATGCCGTCCCGGCCGGGCTGGGTCCGGAGGCCCGGCTGGCGGCGCTGGTTCGGGCGCACCTCGAGACGGTCGCGTCGGAGCTCCACTTCGCCACCGTGTTCTTCAACGAGTGGACCTGCCTCTCGGACCGGCGGCGGGCCAAGATCGCTTCCCGGCGGGACCAGTACGAGGGGCTGTTCCGGCAGGTGATCGAGCAGGGCGCGCGGCAGGGCGTCTTCCGGGTGGAGAGCAGCAAGCTCGCGGCGATCTACGTGCTCTCGGTGCTCAACTGGAGCTATCAGTGGTTCAAGCCCACCGCCACGCTTTCGATCGCCGAGGTGGCCGACCACTTCACGGCGCTGACCCTGCGGGCGCTCGGGTCGGGCGACGGTGGCCGAGCGGTCGTCAGGACCTGACGGGTTATGGCAACCGCATCGATCCCCGCGATTCCCTTCCCGTCATCGGCTGGCCGAGTCGAGGCCGACGCTCTAGCTTAGAGGGTCTCCCGAAATCGGAGCCCTGGCCCCGCGGCGATGAGCTTCCCGTCTCGCATGCCGTTCCGGCGTCGCTTGGACGACGGTCTGGTGCTGGTATCCACGACCGGCGGGCACGCCGATCGGCTGGAGCGGCTCCAGCGGCTCGTCTTTCCGACGCTGGCAGAGACTCAACGGTTCAAGGCGGCCCACTATCGCCGGCACCTCGAGCTCTTTCCCGACGGGCAGTTCGTGGTGGTCGACGGCGACCGGGTGGTCGCGTCGACGACGACGCTTCGACGACACTTCGACTTCGCGGCGCCCGGCCACACCTTCGACGAGATCATTCAGGGAGGGTGGCTCACCTCGCACCAGCCCGGTGGCGACTGGCTCTACGGGGCCGACGTCGGGGTTCATCCCGAGTACCGACGACGGGGACTGGCCCGGGCGCTCTACGCCGCCCGGCAGGAGCTGGTCTGGCGGCTCGGCCTGCGCGGCCAGATCACCGCGGGAATGCTGAGCGGGTACGGCCGGGTGAAAGATCGAATGACGGCGGCGGCCTACCTCGACGCCGTGAAGGACGGCCGCTTGACCGACCCGACCTTGGCCGCCCAGCGGCGGGTCGGCTTCGAGCTCCGATCGCTGCTCCCGAATCATCTCGATGACCCGGGCTGCGACAACTACGCGGTGCTGATCGTGTTGGACGCGGGTCACGACGTGTCCGGCGCGGTTCGCCCGCCCAGCGGGGAGGGGTAACGATGTCCTTCATCAAGCTGACCACCCCGATTCCCGGACCCCGGAGCCGGGCCCTGCTCGAGCGTCGCGCCGCGGCGGTGGCCGCCGGACTCGCCCACGCGACCGACGTGGTGGTGGCGGACGCGACGGGAGCCCTGGTGCGCGACGTCGACGGCAACACGCTCATCGACCTGGTGGGCGGGATCGGCATGCTGGCGGTGGGCCATTGCCCTCCGGCGGTGGTCGACGCCATCGCCGAGCAGGCCGCCAAGCTGCTGCATCCCTGCGCCTTGGTCGCGACCTACGAGCCTCTGGTGGCGTTGGCGGAGGTGCTGAACGAGATCACTCCCGGAGGATTCGCCAAGAAGACCCTGCTCGCCAACAGCGGAGCGGAGAGCGTCGAGAACGCGGTGCTTCTGGCCCGGCGCTACACGGGGCGGCCCACGGTGATCTGCTTCGAGGGCGGCTACCACGGCCGGACTCTGCTGGCGCTCAGCCTCACCAGCAAGTACGGCCTCTTCAAGAAGGGCTTCGGCCCGTTCGCGCCGGAGATCGTCCGGCTTCCCATTCCCAACCTCTACCGGCGTCCGGCCGGCATGACCGAGGAGGCCTATCTCGACTGGTGCCTCATCCAGCTGGATCAGGCGTTCGTGGCGCAGGTGGATCCGTCGGCGGTCGCGGCGATCCTGATCGAGCCGGTTCAGGGCGAGGGTGGGTTCATCCCCGTTCCGGCCCGCTTTCTCCGCCACCTCCGGGCCCGCTGTGACGAGCACGGCATCGTGCTGATCGCCGACGAAGTCCAGAGCGGGTTCGGCCGGACCGGCCGGCTGTTCGCGATCGAGCATGCGTCGGTGGTACCCGACCTCGTGGTCATGGCCAAGTCGCTGGGCGCGGGCATGCCGATCAGTGCCGTGACCGGCCGGGCGGAGATCCTCGACTCGGCCCACAAGGGAGGGATCGGCGGGACCTACGGAGGGAGCCCGGTGGCCTGCGCCGCGGCCCTCGCGGCGATCCGGATCGTGCGGGACCCAGCCTTCCTGGCCCATGTGGAGCGGCTGGGGCAGGTGATGGTGGAGGTGATGGAGGACTGGAGAGCTCGCTACTCGCTCGTGGGCGACGCGCGGGGACTCGGAGCCATGCGCCTGGTGGAGCTGGTCCGCGACCGGGAGGCGAAGACCCCGGCTCCGGAGGAGACGCTCGCCATCATCCGCCGCACGGTCCAGAATGGCGTCCTGGCCATGCGGGCCGGCCTCTTCAGCAATGGGATCCGTCTCCTGCCTCCTCTGGTGATCACGGAGGACCAACTGCGCGAGGGGCTCGGCGTGTTGGGCGCGGCCATCGCGGAGACGGACGCGGCCCGGCTGGCCGCCGTCTGAGGCAGAGCGCGCTCTCGTGGTGGACCTGATCCTTCGCAACGGCGCGCTGCTGACCCAGGATTCCGAAGCGCCCGTGGCCCAGGCTCTCGCGGTCCGGGCCGGCCGGATCGTGGCCGTGGGCCGGGACGAAGACGTGGTCGCTCTGGCGGGGCCCGCCACCCGGACGATCGATCTGGGTGGTCGGACCGTGGTACCGGGCTTCAACGACGCGCATGCCCACCTGTGGAAGATCGGCCACCTGCTGACCACGATGGTCGACTTGCGCGGCGCCACCAGTCTGGGCGAGGTCGGGGAGCGGCTCCAGCGCGCGGCCGCCGGCCGGCCCGCGGGTACCTGGCTTCTCGGCCGAGGCTACAACGAGGCCCGCCTCGCCGAAGGGCGGCCACCGGTCCGGCACGACCTGGATCGGCTGTTCGGCGACCGCCCGGTGATGCTGACCCGCACCTGCGGCCACATCTGCTCGGTCAACAGCGCCGCGCTCTCCCGGGCCGGGATCACCCGGGACTCACCCGATCCGCCCGGCGGGGTGATCGGCCGGCGGGCGGATGGCGAGCCGAGCGGGCTCCTGCACGAGACGGCCATGGGACTGGTGACCGCGTGCCAGCCGGCGCCGACCAGCGACGACTACGCCGCGATGATCGGTGCCGCGCTCCGGCACCAGTTGGCGCTGGGGATCACCTCGAGCACCGACGCCGGCGTGAGCCCACCGATCCTCGAGGCCTACCGCCGGATGGACCGGGAGCACGCGCTCCCGGTCCGGGTGAACGTGATGGCGCTCCGGATGGTGGAAGGCAGCGGGTTGGCGCCGCTGCCGGCCCGGCATGAGTCGGACTACCTCCGGGTGGACACGATCAAATTTCTGGCGGACGGCGGCCTGAGCGGGGCCACGGCCGCGCTCACCGTTCCATACCGCCACGCGGACACCCGCGGCGTTCTCCGCTTTGCCGCCGACGAGCTGTTGGCGCTGGCCGGCGAGGCGTACCGGCGCGGGTATCGCCTCGCGATTCATGCCATCGGCGACGCGACGATCGATCAGGTGCTCGGCGTGTTCGAGTCGCTCGGGCCGGGCGGGCCGCGGCCTCGGATCGAGCACCTCGGCCTGCCCGACGCCCGCCAGCTGGCTCGCGCGTCACGGCTCGGCGCGATCGCGGTGCCCCAGACGGTGTTTCTCCCGGCGCTCGGGCGGAACTTCCGCCGCTACTTGCCGGACGGCTTCCTGCCCCGAGTCTATCCGGTTCGGGCCATGCTGGACGCCGGCCTCACGGTGGCCCTGTCGTCGGACGCTCCCGTCGTGGAGAGCGACGATCCGTTGCTGGGACTCCGGGCCGCCGTGGACCGGCTGGACGACGCCGGCGAAGCGATTGCCGCCGATCAAGCCATCACGGTCGCCGAAGGACTTTCCGCCTACACGCTTGGGGGCGCCGTCGCCTCGGGCGACGAGGCCAACCGGGGGAGCCTCGCGGTCGGGAAATGGGCCGACCTGGCGGTGCTGTCCGGTGATCCGCTGACCCCGCCGGCGGCTGAGCTCACCAACCTCCGGGTAGAGCAGACCTGGGTCGGCGGCCAACTCGCGTACGAGGGGTGAAATGACCTATCCCTATCGGCAGCTGATCGCGGGTCGCTGGGTCGACGCCAGCGAGGGCGGCACGTGGGACGTGATCGACCCGGCCACGGAGGGGGTGGTCCGAACGGTGCCGTTCGGCGGTCGAGCCGATTGTCGGGCGGCGATCGAAGCGGCGTCGTCGGCGTTTCCCGGGTGGGCCGGGCGGAGCCCATGGGAGCGAGGTGCCATCCTGCTCCGGGCCGCGACCCTGATGCGCGAACGGGCGGCCGACCTGGCCGCGACCTCCGTTCGCGAGAGCGGGAAGCCGAGGGCCCAGGCCCGAGGGGAGTGGCTGGTCGCCGCCGACCTGTTCGAGTGGTTCGCCGAGGAGGGGAAGCGGGCCTACGGTCGGACCATCCCCTCGCGAGTGACCAGCAAGCGGCTGACCGTTCTTCGGCAGCCGCTCGGCGTGGTCGGAGTCATTACCGCCTGGAACTTCCCGGCCTATAACCCGGCGCGGGCCTGGGCCGCCGCCCTGGCGGCGGGGTGCACGGTCGTGGGGCGCCCGTCCGAGTACACTCCTCTCACCGCGATGGCCATGGCCGCGCTGCTGGTGGAGGCGGGGCTGCCCGATGGGGTGCTCAACCTGGTGAACGGCGACCCGGACGCCATGGGACAGGAGATGTTGGACCATCCCGCCTGTCGGAAGGTCAGCTTCACCGGGAGTGTGCGGGTCGGGAAGCTGCTCATGGACGGCGCGGCGCGGACGGTTACCCGGCTCTCACTGGAGCTGGGCGGCAACGCCCCGGTCCTGGTCTTTCCCGACGTCGACGTCGAGGCGTTCAGCGTCGGGTCGGTGAGCGCCAAGTTCAGGAACAACGGCCAGGTGTGCGTGGCGCCGCAGCGATTTCTGGTCCACCGGCGGATTGCCGATCAGTTCGCGGAGCGGGTGGCCCAGCAGGCCGCGGTCCTCAGGGTGGGGAGTGGTCTCGACGATGCCACCCAGGTGGGCCCGTTGATCAACGCCCGGCAGCGGGACCGAGTGGAGGCGCTGGTGTCGGACGCCGCCCGGGACGGGGCGACCGTGCTGACCGGCGGCGGCCGACCGCCCGACCCCGCCCGAGGCTACTTCTTCCAGCCCACGGTCCTGGCCGGGGTGCGGCCGGACCAGGCGGTCTTTGGGGAAGAGATCTTCGGCCCGGTGCTGCCGATCGTGGCGTTCGACGAGCTCGACGAAGCCTTGGCCTTGGCGAACGCCACCGCCTATGGACTGGCGGCCTATGTGTGGACCAACCATCTGCCGACGGCGATCCGCGCCGCCGAGCGGCTCGAGTTCGGCCTGGTCGGGGTGAACGACTGGGCGCCCTTCGCGACGGAGGCGCCCTTCGGGGGGTGGAAGCAGAGCGGACTCGGCCACGAGAGCGGGGCGGAGGGCTTGGCCGAGTATCTCGAAACCAAGCTGGTCGCGACCGGAGGACTATGAGAAACGACGACCGCCATGACCCGTCGGCGAGGTCCGGCGCCGACCGCGCCCTGGGAATGGATCGGGCCATCGACCGGCGCGACTTTCTCAACGGGGTCGCGATCGCCACGGGCACCGCGCTCCTCGCGCCCTGGTTGTCGGGATGCGCTGGGCCGGCGGCGGGGCCGTATCCACCCGCCCTGACCGGCCTTCGGGGCTCCCACCCCGGCTCCTTCGAGACCATGCACGCCGTCCGGGACGGAACCTTCTGGCCGACCGCGCCGGCCGCCCGGCCGACCGGCGAGGCGTACGACCTGGTGGTAGTCGGGGCCGGGATCAGCGGGCTGGCCGCGGCCCACTTCTTTCGTCAGGCCCGGCCCGACGCCCGGGTGCTGATTCTCGACAACCACGATGATTTCGGCGGCCACGCCAAGCGCAATGAGTTCGGGAGTGGAGACCGGACCTTCATCGGCTACGGCGGGACGCAGTCGATCGACAGCCCGGCGCCCTACAGCGCGGTGGCCCGCGGCCTGATCGAGGAGTTGGGCATCGAGGTCGGCCGATGGAAGGAGGTCCTGCACTCGGATACCTACCGCGGTCTCGGTCCGGCATTCTTCTTCGATCGCGAGCGGTTCGGAAGTGACCAGCTGGTCCGGGGCACTCCCGAGGAATACGACCCGGCGTTCGTGGCCGCGGCGCCGCTGGCCGAGGGCGTGAAGCGCGATCTCCAGCGGCTGTACACCGCCCGATTCGACCCCCTCCACGGGCTCGACGAGGACGCCAAGAGAAGGCGCCTCGCCCGGATGAGCTACGCTGACTTCCTCACCCGGATGTGGAAGCTCGACCCCGGCGTGCTGCCCCTCTTCCAGACCCTGCCCCACGATCTCTTCGGGGTCGGCATCGACGCCGTTCCCGCTCAAGATGCCTTCGGTCTGGGCCTTCCCGGCTTCCAGGCGATGGGCCTCGACCCGGCCCGGGGCGGGCCCGGCCAGAATCGCGATACCATTCCGTCGGCCGGGCCGGCCGACGGCGACTACTACTTCCACTTCCCCGACGGCAACGCCTCGATCACCAGGCTCCTGGTCCGGCGTCTGGTTCCCGGTGCGATCCCCGGCGGGACCATGGACGACGTGGTCACCGCCCGGGCCGACTACGGGCGGCTCGACCGGCCCGGCGCCCCGGTCCGGATCCGACTCTCGAGCAGCGTGGTCCGGGTTCGCCATCTGAGCGGTCCTGCCGGCCAGGTCGAGGTGGCTTACGTCAGGGATGGCAGCCTGGCCACGGTAACGGCCGGCGCCGTCGTGCTGGCCTGCTGGCACGCGGTGATCCCGTACCTCACGGACGAGCTGCCCTCTCCCCAGGTGGAGGCCCTCCGTTTCGCCATCAAGGTCCCCCTGGTCTACACCAACGTCTTCGTCCGGAATTGGACCGCCTTCGAGACGTTGGGTGTTCGTCGGGTGCTCACCCCGGGTTTCTGGCACACGGCGATGTCTCTCGATTTTCCGGTGAGCCTGGGCGGTTACCACCACTCCGAGCGTCCCGAGGTGCCGGTCGTGCTTCACCTCGAGAAGTCGGCCTGCCACCCAGGCCTGCCGGCCCGCGATCAGCATCGGGCCGGGCGGATGGAGCTGTTCACCACGTCGTTCGAGACCATCGAGCGTTCCGTCCGCGCTCAGTTGGGGCGGGTGCTCGGCGGGGCCGGATTCGATCCGGCGCGTGATATCCTGGGCCTCACGGTCAACCGGTGGCCTCACGGTTACGCCTATCAGTACAACTCGCTGTCCGACGACTTCTGGTTCGAGGGCCGGGAGACCCCCTGCGAGGTGGCCCGACGTCCGTTCGGACGAATCGCCATCGCCAACGCCGACGCCGCGGCCTACGCCTACACCGACGCCGCGATCGACGAGGGCCACCGGGCCGCGCAGGAGCTCCTCCGGCTGGCTTGACGTCCGCCCGATCCGATTTTCTCCTCGAGCTCGGAGCTCGCTCGTGACCGGAGCCGATCGCACCGCCGTCAGCCGCGCCTTGGGCCGCTGGGATCTCGTCCTGCTCAAGATCGTGGCCATCGTCAACGTCAACAACGTCACCCCGACGGCGGTCTACGGTCGCGTCTCCCTGGTGCTCTGGCCGCTGGCGTTCGCGGCGTTCTTCGTGCCCGAGGCCGTGGCGGTGCTGACGCTGGCGCGTCGCTACCCGGGCGAGGGCGGCATCTACCTGTGGACCCGGAAGGAGTTCGGCGAGGCGCACGGGTTTCTGTCGGGCTGGTGCTACTGGACCAACAACCTCTTCTACGTTCCGGTCCTGCTCGTCTACATGGCCGGCATCTTCGCCTTCGGTGGCGGCGCGGGCACCGCGGGGTTGGTCGACCAGAAGGGGTTCGTCGCGGCCGTGGCGTTCGGCTGGCTCGGGCTGATCACCTTCCTCAACGTCCGCGGTCTCGGGGTGGGCAAATGGGTGCAGAACCTGGGTGGGATCGGCACCGCCCTGACGGTGGTGCTGGTCCTCCTGGCGGCCGGGGTCACCTGGGCCCGGGGGCAGGCCTCCATTCCCCCGCTGGCGACGGGCGTGGGCTGGGACCTGGCCGCGAATTTCAGCGTCATGTGCTTTGCCTTCATCGGAATCGAGCTGGCGTCGACGATGGGGGACGAGATCCGCGATCCGGCCCGCGACCTCCGGCCCGCCATCTTCATCGCGGGCGCGGTGGCGCTGCTCTCGTACGAGCTGGTGACGGCCGCGGTCCAGGCGCTGGTGCCGATCGCCAAGCTGGGCGTGATCCAGGGCATCATGCAGGCGGTGAGCGCCAGCGCGGTCGACGCCCGACTGACCTGGATCGTCGCCCCGATCGCGATTCTGATGGGTCTCTCCATCGGTGGCGCCACCTCGGCCTGGTTCGCGGGCTCCTCGCGGATCCCGTTCGTGGCCGGCCTCAGCAGTGCGCTGCCTGCCGCCTTGGGCCGAGTCCATCCCCGGTGGCACTCGCCCTACGTTGCGCTGATCACCTGCGCGGCCCTGGCCGGGCTGCTCACCCTGATGTCGCTGGTCGGCTCGACCGTCGGGGAGGCCTTTCAGATCCTCCTCAAGGCCTCGATCGTGATTCAGCTGATCCCATTCGTGTACCTCTTCCTGGCCCTGGCCCGGCTCTCCGGCGTCGGCCCCGGGGCCCGGGCCGCCGGCTGGATCGGTCTCGTCACCACCGTCTTCGGGATGGTCGCCGCCTTCATTCCCACGGCGGACGTGGAGAGTCCCCTGACCTTCGAGGTCAAGATGGCCCTCGGCGTGGTGGTCCCCACGGCCATCGGGTGGTACCTGTTCCGGCGAGCCCGCTCCCAGGCCGTCGTGGCTGGGGCCTGAGGCCGGCGTCGCCGGACCGCCGGCCCCGATTCGCCCCCGGTGCCGGATAGATTACCTGGGCGCAACCGACCACGACCTCGCAGGACCCAGGGAGACGACGTGAAGAAGCTGGCGAGCTATGTGCAGGGACAATGGGTGACCGGCGGTGGCAAGGCGAAGACCCTCTCCCACGCGGTCACCGGTGAGCCCGTGGCCGAGGCATCGAGCCAGGGCCTCGACTTCAAGGGCATGCTGGAGTACGGCCGGCGGGTGGGCGGTCCGGCGATGCGGCAGCTCACCTTCCACGAGCGAGCCCGGATGCTCAAGGCGGTGGCCCAGTACCTGATGGGCCGGAAGGACGAGCTCTACGCCCTCTCCGCCGCGACCGGCGCCACCAAGAGCGATTCGTGGGTCGACATCGAGGGAGGGATCGGCACCTTCTTCGCATATTCGAGCAAGGGCCGGCGAGAGCTTCCCAACGAGCCGTTCTACGTCGACGGCGCGATGGAGCCGCTCTCCCGGGGCGGGACCTTCGTCGGCCGGCACCTCTGCGTCCCGCTCGAGGGTGTCGCGGTCCACATCAACGCCTTCAACTTTCCCTGCTGGGGCATGCTCGAGAAGCTGGCGCCGACCTTCCTCGCCGGCATGCCTTCGATCGTCAAGCCGGCCACCGCCACGAGCTATCTGACCGAGCTCATGGTCCGGATGATGATCGAGTCGAAGATCCTCCCCGAGGGCGCGCTCCAGCTGATCGTCGGCTCGGTGGGCGACCTGTTCGAGCATTTTACCTGCCAGGACGTGGTCACCTTCACCGGCTCGGCCACGACCGGCCGGAAGCTCAAGGCGCACCCCAAGATCATCGAGGAGTCGGTCCGGTTCAACATGGAGGCCGACTCGCTCAACTTCTGCCTGCTCGGTCCCGACGACGGGCCCGGCACCGAGGAATTCGACCTCTTCGTCAAGGAGGTCGGGCGGGAGATGACGATCAAAGCGGGGCAGCGCTGCACCGCGATCCGCCGGACCATCGTGCCGGAGGCCTTGGTGGACGACGTCATCAAGGCGCTGGGCAAGCGGCTGGCCGGAGCCACCCTCGGCGACCCGGCGGTGGAGGGCGTTCGAATGGGACCGCTCGCGAGCCGGGAGCAGGTGGACGAAGTCCGCAAGAGCGTCGCGGCGCTCCGGGCCGGGGCGGAGCTGGCGTTCGGCGATCTCGAGGGCTTCAGCGTGACCGGCGCGGATCGAGCCAAGGGCGCCTTCTTCCCGCCGGTGCTGCTCCACTGCGCCGATCCGCTCGGGCGGAGCGAGGTCCACGACATCGAAGCGTTCGGGCCGGTGAACTCGGTCATGGGGTATCGGTCGCTCGACGAGGCGATCGAGCTCACCAAGCGCGGGAAGGGAAGCCTCTGCGGGTCGGTCTTCACCGGCGACGACGAGGTGGCCCGCCGGGTGGTGCTGGGGACGGCGGCCTATCACGGGCGGATCATGTGCCTGAACCGGAGGTCGGCCAAGGAGTCGACCGGCCACGGCTCGCCGATGCCCCACCTGGTCCACGGCGGCCCGGGGCGGGCCGGCGGCGGCGAGGAGATGGGCGGGATCCGCGGGGTGCTCCACTACATGCAGCGGACGGCGATGCAGGGGCATCCCCAGACGCTCACCCACACGATGCGGGTCTGGATGAAGGGAGCCGATACGCCGACCGACGTGGCGCATCCGTTCACCAAGTACTTCGAGGAGATCGAGGTCGGCGACACGCTCTTCACCCACCGGCGCACCGTGACCGAGGCCGATCTGGTCAACTTCGCCGGCCTCTCGGGCGACTACTTCTACGCTCACACCGACGCCATCGCCGCCCAGGACTCGCTCTTCGAGCGCCGGGTGGCGCACGGCTACTTCGTGGTCTCGGCCGCGGCCGGCCTGTTCGTGCACCCGGCCAAGGGGCCGGTGCTCGCCAACTACGGGCTCGAGGCGCTCCGGTTCACGAAGCCGGTCTACCCGGGCGACACCATCTCAGTCCGGTTCACCTGCAAGCAGAAGACCGCCAAGGAGACCCCGGCCGACGGGGTGCCGCAGGGGGTGGTGGAGTGGGACGTGGAGGTCGCGAATCAGGAGGCGGAAATCTGCGCGGTCTACTCGATCCTCACCTTGGTGGCCCGGCGGCCGGAGGCGGCATGACGGACAGGCGGCGAATCACCGAGCTCCAGGTGCTCCGGCTCTACGCGGTGGCGGCCACCGCGCTGCTCGGCATCTTCACCCTGGGGGCGTTCCGGCAGAGTCGGCATCCCAAGTTCGACGAGATCGATGTCCAGCGAATCAACGTCGTCGAGCCGGACGGCAAGCTCCGCCTGGTGATCTCGAACAAGGTGAAGTCGCCCGGACCGATCGCCTATGGGAAGCCGTTCGGCTATCCCGGCGGGACCCGGCCCGGTCTGATCTTCTTCAACGACGAGGAGACCGAGGACGGCGGGCTCATCTTCGGCGGGAAGACCGAGAACGGGAAGTACAGCGCGATGGGGCACCTGTCGTTTGATCAGTACGATCAGGATCAGGTCTTGTACCTCCAGTACATCGACGAGAACGGGACCCGCCGGACCGGGATCACGGTGGCCGACCGGGCCAACGTGCCGATCCTTGACCTGGTCGCGGCGATGGACACCATCCGGACAATGCCGGACGGTCCCGCCAAGCAGGCGGCGATCGCGAGCCTCCAGCCCAAGGACGGGACCCCATTGTTCGCGGAACGGGTCTACGTGGGGCGGAACACCGACCAGACGGCGCTGCTCCGACTTTCGGATCGGGCCGGCAAGGCGCGGATTCTGCTTCAGGTCGACTCGACCGGCGCGCCGAGCCTCGAGTTCCTGGACGCGGCCGGGAAGGTGGTGAGCCGGCTCCCCGGGGGCCGGTAGGGAGGGAGGTGGCCGGCCGCCCGGGGGCGGGCGGTCACCCCGAATCCGGGCCGAAGTCCAGCTGGCAATCTTCGTACGGCGGGGCCAGCTGGGTCAGATCGAGCGTGCGCGGATCGCCGTCGACGCTCCGGAGGCCGCCGCAGACCCGCCAGGCGTCGACGACCCGTAGCCGCTGGCCGAGCACCTGCTCGATCACCACGGCCGTCTCGAACGCGCTCATGTGGCTCAGCGACACGATGATCGGCCAGCCCGCCGGGTCGATCCCCCGTTCGGTCCAGCCCCGGCCCGAGTCGTCGGGGACGGCGAAGACGAGCCCGATCTCCCGATAGCAGCCGCCCAGCTCGCCGTAGAGCACTGATTGGCAGTTCGCGCCGCAGCTGTTCCGGTCCAGGATCAGATCGATCCGGTGGCGACCGAAAGCCATGCCTCGGAACACCCGGGTCTCGGCCGGATCGGCGGCGGCGACCACCTGGTCCGGTGTGGTGCAGGCCCCGACCGGCTCGGGCCGGTCGAGGGGGGCGAGATGAGGGTCCGCCGCCGCCGGTGGGGTGACCGACACGGTCGCCGAGGGCGAACTGATTCCGTCGGCATTGAAGGCCCTGAGCCGGTAGCTCGCCGTCCGGCCGGCCGAAAGGCCGTGGTGTACCCACCGGGTGGAATCCGGCGGGACCAGTCCCACCCGCCGGTAGACGGTCCCGGTCGCCTGCTCCACCACGAAGCCGCGCTCGTCGGAGCTCCGGTCCCGCCAGCGGAGCTCGACGGCGTAGGGCGAGATAGCGGTCGCGGTGAGGTCGGTGGGGGCCGCCGGCCGACTCCCGCCCCATCCGGAGCAGACGATCTCCCAGATTGCGACCCACCGCACGGCCGTCATCGCACGCCCCGCGTCATGGTCGGCTGGGACCTTCCCGGCGTCCCCGACCGGGCTACCTTACGGAGCGCCTGAGACATCGGTGCTACCCAATCCCAATTCAGGAGTCGCATCATGCCCAGACTGACGGCCTGGCGCCAGGCCCTGGTCCTGTCCGCTCTGCTCGCCGTCGCCCCCGGACTCGGGGCTCAGGCGCGGGCCAAGGCGCCCCGTCCCGACCCCCGGCTCGAGGGGCTCAAGCGCGACGCGCTGACCGACATCGACGGCCGGGCCAGGTTCACGGCCGACATGGTCGACCAGATCTTCAGCTTCGGCGAGCTGGGCTTCCAGGAGTTCGAGACCTCGCGTTACCTGGTGGACCTCCTCCGGAAGGAGGGCTTTACCGTCGAAGAGAACTACGCCGGGATTCCCACCGCGTGGGTGGCGACCTGGGGCGCGGGCAAGCCGGTCATCGCCATCGGATCGGACATCGACGGGATCCCGAAGGCGTCGCAGATGCCCGGCGTCGCCTGCCGACTCCCGATCGTGCCGGGCGCTCCCGGCCATGGCGAGGGCCACAACTCCGGGCAAGCGGTCAACATCACCGCGGCCCTTGCGGTCAAGCGGCTGATGGAGCGGGAGAAGCTTCCCGGCACGCTCAAGATCTGGCCCGGCGTGGCGGAGGAGCTGGTCGGCACCAAGGCGTATTTCGTCCGGGCCGGGCTCTTCCGGGACGTCGACGTCAACCTCTTCAGTCACGTGAGCTCGGGCTTCACGACCTCCTGGGGACAGCCGAGTGGCAACGGGCTGATCTCGCTGGAGTACACCTTCCGGGGCGCCTCGGCCCACGCCGCCGGCGCGCCGTGGCGGGGACGGAGCGCGCTCGACGCGGTGGAGCTGATGGACGTCGCCTGGAACTTCCGGCGCGAGCACCTTCGGCTCCAGCAGCGGTCGCACTACGTGATCACCAACGGCGGCGACCAGCCGAACGTGGTGCCCCAGGTCGCTTCGGTCTGGTACTACCTCAGGGAGACCAACTACCCCGCCATCAAGAGCCTGTGGGCGATCGCCGACTCGATCGCCCAGGGCGCCGCCTTGATGACGGGAACCACGCTCGAGCCCGTCCGGGTGCTCGGCGCCGCCTGGCCCCAGCACCACAACAAGCCGGTGGCCGAGGCGATGATGAAGAACATCGAGCGGGTCGGGATGCCGGTGTGGTCGGAGGCCGACGAGCGGTTCGCCAAGGCGCTCCAGGAAGAGATGAAGGTCAAGATCCAGGGGCTCGACTCGACCCCGGACAGCCTCCGCGGTCCGGTGGCCGACGCCGACAACCGGGGGGGCGGCTCCGACGACATCGGCGACGTGACCTGGACGGTGCCCTCGGTCACTCTGCGCTTCCCGGCGAACATCCCCGGGCTCCCGGGACACAACTGGACCGACGCGATCGCAATGGCCACCCCGGTGGCGCACCAGGGCGCGACGGCGGGGGCCAAGGCCATGGCCCTTACCATGCTCGACCTGCTCCTCACGCCGGGCCTGGTGCAGAATGCCTGGGACTACTTCCGGAACGTGCAGAACAAGGACCAGCACTACGAGCCCTTGATCCGTCCCGGCGACCAGCCGGCGATCGACCTGAACCGGGGCATTCTGGAACAGTTCCGTCCCGCGATGAAGGCGTACTACTACGATCCCACCAAGTACGGGAGCTACCTCGAACAGCTCGGAGTCAGCTACCCCACCGTCCGGGCGGCGGACGGGAGCTGCGGGATCAAGGCGGTGCCCTGACCCGCGGGCTCAGCCGGTGATCTGACGGCTGTCGGACGGCGGGCGAGGCGTCACGAAGCCCCGCTCGATCGGGGTGGCCAGATCCTCCGGCTCGGGGGGCCGGAAGCAGAGATCGACCGCCAGATAGAGCGTCTTGGTGTGCGGGAAGAGCAGGATCGGTGTCACCACCGCCAGGGCCAGGCCGCCGTAGAGCAGGCCGTTCCAAGGCACGGCCGGCCAGGTCACGACCATGCCGAGCACGAAGAAGGCCGCGAAGACCCCCTCGGTCGCGAACAGGTTGATGGTGTAGCTCCCGAGCCAATAGCCCGGCTCGTCCCGGTCGAGGTGGAAGCCGCAGACCGGGCAGGACGAGCAGACGGTGAACCAGCTGAGGAAGATCGGGTGGCCGCCGCAGACGGGACAGCGGAGCCGGAGCGCCTTGGCGAAGAGGGACTTCGGCTGGAGCTGGGCCGGCTCGGGCGAGGGGAGGTGGGGGGCGTGGTCCGGCATGTCTCTTCGACGGTCACCCCGGAACGGCTTGCCGGTCACGGGATGGCGATGTTCAGATCGGCAGGTCGTCCCGCACCAGGACCAGGATGGCGGCCTGGGGAACGACCAAGTAGCGCTTGTCTTCGAAGGTGATCTCCACGGCGGCCTTCCGGAAGAAGATCGCGTGGTCGCCGATCCGAGCTTGCATCGGCCGATAGCGCGGGGTCTTCTCGTCCGCTTTCCAGGGCTCTTCGTCGAAGCTGGACGCGTCGGGCACGGGGTCGCCGGGACCGGTGGCGATGATCAGCCCCTGCTGGACCTGCTGGGTGTCGACGGCGGTGGCCGGGAGATAGAGCCCCACCCGGGTCCGCTCCTCCCCGTCCTCGGGGGTGATGAGGACGCGATCGCCGACGACGAGAAGCCGCTTGGGTGGAAACTCCATGCGGGGTCCTACCCCAGCTCGTGAACGGTGGTCAGCTCGAGCACCCGGAGCCGTCGGATCATGGTGGGGAGCTTGAGGGTGACTTCTTCGCCCACCTTCCGGTCCTTGAGGGCCAGCCCCAGCGGGGAGCCGAGGGAGATGTGGCCGGCATCGATGTCCATCAGCTCGGCCAGCACCACCTGGTAGGTCTCGGCCTCGTCGGTCTCGATGTCGATCACGGTGACCCGAGACCCCAACCCGACCCGGTCGGTGGGGGCGTTGGCCGTGGAGAGCTCGCTCAACTGCTGAAGCCGGTGGTGCAGCTGTCCGAGGCGGGCCTGGACCAGTTGCTGGCGCTCGAGGGCGGCCTTGTATTCGGAGTTTTCCCGAAGGTCGCCGAGCGCGACGGCGGTCGCGATGGACTGGGGGAGGGTGACGTTGAGCTCGTAGCTCAGCGCCTCGATCTCCTTCCCCAGCTTGTCCCGCGTTTCCTGGATCATGAGACGCTCGCCGAGCAACAAAAGAAGCTGGCCCGGCGGAGTTCGGTCCGCCGGGCGCACGATACCATCCGATTCATTACCATAGTGCTCGGCGGGGGAAAACGGAATCCCGCCGCCGGGCGGTCCTTCCTTACCCGCGGGGCGGCTTCGCGCCCGGCATCCGGCCCCGCATCATCCCGGACATGTCCCGGAAGCCATCGGGCACCTTGAACAGGGCGGCGTCCTGGGGCCCTTTCTCGATCGACTTGACCTGGAGCATCAGGATCCGCTTGTCGCCCTCGAGGCGCTCGACCTTGAGGGGCTGGAATCCGTCCTTGAATCGGGCGTAGAGCTCCCGGAACTTGAGCGGGACCGACGCGGGGGAATGGCCTCGGGCCATCGGGTTTGCGCCGATCGTGCCGAAATAGCCCATGCCCGTGGCGGCGCAGACGTCCATCGTGTCGTCCTTCTTGCCGCTTTCGGACTCGATCAGATAGTGGGCGCAACTGTGCCCGGCGATGGTCTCGGTCTTGCCGGTCGCGGTGACCTTCGGCGGGGTGGCCTTGTCGGCCTTGTCCGCCATTTCCTCCCGGGTGGCGTTGAGGTCCATCTTCATGAACATCTTCTGGGCCGGCATCACCGCGGTCATGGTGCCGGTGCCGAGGTCGAGGAGCTGATAGGCGCCGGCGGCGGGGCCCATCGGGACCTCCATCCTGGCCATGGAGCCCTTGTAGCGGGTGGTCATCTCCATGGGCTTCTCGCCCATGTACATGGTGGCGACGATCACGCCTTCGAACGACGACGACTGGGCGCAGGCCGGGGTCGGCACGGCGAACGGGAGCAACGCTAGAGCGAGCGTGGCGAGATTTCGGGTCATCTTCGGTCCCTCGCGGACGGGTCAGGGTACGAGTGCCAAGGAAAGGTAACCGGCCGGCCGGGGGGTGGCACGGCGGCATCCCGAAAACCCGACGAGAACGCTCGCCGGATGTGCTTGACCCAACCTCTTGTCTCGAATAAGCTTCCCCGGCTTTGAGGCACGTTCCCGGGCCCCCAGCAGCGGGCCCCCTCTCTATGGGATCGATATCGCAATGGTAAGTCGCCCCGGACGCTCCTGGCGCGCCTGGCTCGGCTCCTCGGCGCTGTTTCTGGCCTTGGCGCTCGCCGGCTGTGTCGAGAACTATCCGCAGAGCACGCTTCGTCCCGAATCCGACATCACGCGGCTCATCGACTCGCTCTTCCGGACCACGTTCTGGTGGGCGGTGGTGGTGTTCGTTCTGGTCGAAGGCGCGCTGATCTACGCGATCGTCCGGTTCCGGGCCAAGCCCGGCGCTCCGGAGCCGACGCAGACCCACGGCAACACCACGCTGGAGATCGTCTGGACGGCGATCCCGGCGTTGATTCTGGTCTTCATCGCGGTTCCCACGGTGCGCACGATCTTCAAGACCTCGCTGCCGGCCGAGCATCCCGACGTGACGGTCGAAGTGATCGGTCACCAGTGGTGGTGGGAGTTCCGGTACCCCGACCTCAAGGTCGTCACGGCCAACGAGATGCACGTCCCGGTGCACCAGATGATCGGGCTCCGGATGTGGAGCGCCGACGTCGTGCACAGCTTCTGGTTCCCGCGGATGGCGGCCAAACGGGACGTCTTTCCGATCTTTTCGCAGACCAAATTCAAGAAGGTCAACCCGCTCTGGTTCACGGCCGACACCACGGGGTACTACACCGGGCAGTGCGCCGAGCTCTGCGGTGTGCAGCACGGCCGGATGGGATTCCGGGTGATCGTCCAGACCCAGGAGGAGTTCGACCGGTGGGTGGCCTCGCAGCAGCGGGGGTCGCCGTTGGTGAGCGCGGGCAAGCTCTCGCCCCAGGCCGACAGCACCGAGAAGGCCGATCCGGTCAACGCGAAGGGGCAGGCGACCTTCCTGACGGGCGGTTGCATCAGTTGTCACGCGATGGTGGGCACTCCGTTGGCCGGGGCGATGACGCTCCGGGGCCCGAACCTGAGCCACGTGGGGAGTCGGACCACGATCGGGGCCGGGATGTACGAAAACACGCCGACCAATCTGGCCCGGTGGCTGCGCGATCCGCAGGCCATGAAGGAGGGGAGTCACATGATCCTCCCCCGCCAGCTCACGGATGCCGAGATCACCACTTTGGTGGCGTATCTTCGGAAGCACCAGTAAGACGAGGCAGAGGAACCCATGGCCACCTCGGTAATCGACCGCGACGCGCCCGCGATTCCGCACGCGCACCCCAAGACCGGCTTGTGGAGCTGGATCACCACGGTCGACCACAAGCGGATCGGGATTCTCTACGGCGCCACCGCGTTTCTCTTTTTCTTGATGGGCGGCATCGAGGCGTTGATCATCCGGTGGCAGCTGGCCCGGCCGGACAACACGGCGGTGAGCCCGGAGATGTACAACGCGCTCTTCACCATGCACGGGACGACGATGATCTTCCTGGGCGTGATGCCGTTGAGCGCGATGTTCTTCAACTACTTCATTCCACTCCAGATCGGCGCCCGTGACGTCGCCTTCCCGCGGCTCAACGCCTTCAGCTACTGGGTCTTCCTGCTGGGCGGCCTCTTCCTCAACGCCAGCTTCATCGTGGGCGCTCCGCCGGACGGCGGCTGGTTCGGCTACGCCAACCTGACCTCGTCGCGGGTGATCGCCGCGACCGCGGCGGCCCCGGCTCCCGGGCTCAACATCGATTTCTGGGTGATCGGCCTCCAGATCCTCGGGATCGCCTCGATCGCGGCCGCGGTGAACTTCTTCGTGACCGTGGTGAACCTCCGGGCTCCCGGCATGCGGATGCTCCGGATGCCGATGTTCACCTGGATGAGCTTCATCGTTCAGATCCTCCTGCTGCTGGCCTTCCCGGTCATCACCGTGGCCCTGGTGCTGCTGATGATGGATCGGAACTTCGGGACCAGCTTCTTCATGCCGGACGGCGGCGGTGACCCGATCCTCTGGCAGCACCTGTTCTGGATCTTCGGGCATCCGGAGGTCTACATCCTGATCCTGCCGGCGTTCGGGATCACGTCGGAGGTGCTCCCGGTCTTCTCGCGGAAGCCGCTCTTCGGCTACACCGCGATGGTGTTCTCGGGTGCTTTCATCGCCTTCGTGGGCTTCGGGGTCTGGAGCCACCACATGTTCGCGACCGGGATGGGACCCTTCGCGGACACCTTCTTCTCGCTGGCCACGATGGTGATCGCGATCCCCACCGGGGTGAAGATCTTCAACTGGATCGGCACCATCTGGGGCGGCCAACTCCGCTTCAGCTCGGCCATGTGCTTCGCGCTTGGCATGGTGGGGCTCTTCATCATCGGCGGGCTCTCGGGAGTGATGCACTCGGCGCCCCCGGCCGACCTTCAGCAGACCGACAGCTACTTCATCGTCGCCCACTTCCACTACGTGCTTTTCGGCGGCTCGATCTTCGGCCTGACCGCGGGCGCATACTACTGGTGGCCGAAGATGTTCGGCCGGCTGCTCGACGAGACGCTCGGCAAGGCGCATTTCTGGCTCATGTTCATCGGCATGAACATGACCTTCTTCCCGATGCACATCCTCGGCCTGAACGGCATGCCCCGCCGGGTCTACACCTATCCGGCCGGGTTGGGATTCGAGTTCTGGAACGCCTTCGAGACGGTGGGCGCCTTCATCCTGGCGCTCTCCTTCCTGATCTTCCTGGTCAACATCGTCAAGACCTGGCTTGGCCCGGCCAACGCCCCGGCCGACCCCTGGGACGGCGCCACCCTTGAGTGGTCGATCCCGTCGCCGCCGCAGGAGTTCAACTTCCCGACCCTGCCCCAGGTCGGGAGCTCGGTCCCGCTTTGGGACGCCACCCGGGCGGCGGGGCACAAGCTGCCCGAACCGGCCAAGGTGAGCGGCGCCGGGATTCACCTGCCCAACCCGTCGTACTGGCCGATCATGTCGGCCATCGGCGTGTTCCTGACCCTGGGAAGCCTGCTGATGATCCGGCAGCTGCCCTTCTGGTTCGCGATCACCATTTTTGGCGCGCTCTGGCTCTTCTTCAGCGTGTTCAAGTGGGCCTTCGAGCCGACCGGTTGAAGCGGGCGGCTGGACGGGCGAACCGACGGACGAACTGATCAGGGAGGACCTTTCCTCCCGCGACGATAGGAGAGAGTGACTTGGCGACCGCAGCCACGGCATCCGCCGGACACGAGATCGACGAACACCATTACACCGCGACCGGGCTCGACAGCCGGAAGCTGGCCATCTGGACCTTCATCGGGTCGGAGTGCCTCTTCTTCGCGTCGCTGATCTCGACCTACCTCGTGTACAAGGGCAAAAGCCTGGTCGGCCCGCTGCCCCACGAGGAGTCGCAATGCATGCTCCACGGCGCGATGACCACCTGCGAGGGCGTGTTCGAAATCCCCCTGGTGACCATCGGTACCGCCGTCTTGCTCTTCAGCTCGTTCTTCGTGGTGCTGGCGCTCTACCACGCCCAGAAGGGGAACCGGGGCAAGCTGCTTTTCTGGCTCGGCCTCACCGTGACCTGCGGCCTCTTTTTCGTCGGGATGCAGGTGTACGAGTTCACCCATTTCTATCACAAGGGAATGGGCTACAGCACCAACCTGTTCAGCTCGACCTTCTTCACGCTGACCGGATTCCATGGCAGCCACGTGACTCTGGGCGTGATCTGGCTTACGACCATGCTGGTGCTGGCCTTCCGGGGCAAGCTCCCGCCCGAGAAGTCGCTCAATCTCGAGCTCGCGGCGCTCTACTGGCACTTCGTCGACGTGGTGTGGATCGTGATCTTCCCCGTCGTCTACCTGATGAAATAGGAGACATCCATGGAAGCCAACGCCATGGCTCACGGGCACGCCGCGGACCAGCATCATCCGACTCCGTGGCTCTACCTCAAGGTCGCCCTGATCCTGTTCGCGCTGACCGCGATGGAGGTCCTCTCCTACGAGACCAGCCACCGGACCGGGATGCCGCTCCACTCGGTGGTCGAGCCGCTCCTGGTGCCGATCCTGATCGTCCTCTCGGCGGCGAAGTTCGCCCTGGTGGCCATGTTCTACATGCACCTCAAGCAGGACGCCAAGGTCTTCACCAACCTGTTCGTCTGGCCGATCTTGCTCGCCACGGCGATCATTCTGGCGCTGATCACGCTGCACGAATACTGGATCAAGACCAGCTTCTGACGACCGTGCCTCGCTCCCCGGCTGCCCCGCTCGACCTCCGGTTCGGGCGGGGCGCCGCGCGTTCAGGGATCCTCCCCTTTCGAGGAGCGTCACGATCATGCCAGCCGGCGCCGTGACCCCGGTGAGGATTCCCCTCGTCATCGGGCATCGGGGGGCCTCCGGCTACCGGCCCGAGCACACCCTGGCGTCGTATGCGCTGGCCATCGAGCAGGGCGCCGACGTGATCGAGCCCGACCTGGTCATGACCCGGGACGGCGTTCTGGTGGCCCGGCACGAGAACGAGATCGGCCAGACCACCGACGTCGCCACCCGGTTCCCGGAGCGCCGCCGGACCAAGACCATCGACGGCACGCCGACCACCGGCTGGTTCGTGGAAGACTTCACCCTGGCCGAGATCAAGACGCTCCGGGCCCGGGAGCGGCTTCCGTTCCGGTCGCACCAGCTCGACGGCCGCTTCGAGGTGCCGACCTTCGAGGAGATTCTGAGCCTGGTTCGGGAGCGGGAGACCGCGCTGGGGCGGCGGATCGGGATCTATCCCGAGACCAAGCATCCTTCCCATCACGAAGCGGTCGGCCTGCCGATCACCGACACCCTGCTTGCCGTGCTGGAGCGGTGGGGATACCGGGAGCGCCACGATCCGGTCTTCATCCAGTCGTTCGAGACGGGCAACCTCCGCCATGCCCGGGGGCTGACCGGGCTTCGGTTGGTCCAGCTGATCGAGAGCCGGGGGCGGCCGGCCGACCTTTCCCTGAGCGGGGACCCCCGGACCTACGCCGACCTGATGACGGTGGCCGGCCTCCGGGAGGTCGCGACCTGGGCGGATGGGATCGGGCCCGACAAGGGTTTGGTCCAGCCGCTGGGACCGGAGGGGGAGTTGCTCCCACCGACCGGCCTGGTGACCGACGCCCACCGGGCCGGCCTCTTCGTCCACGTGTGGACCCTCCGGGCCGATCCCGAGTTCCTCCCGGCCGGCTACGGCGGCGATCCGCTGGCCGAGTATCGCCGGCTGGCGGACCTCGGGGTGGACGGCTACTTCACCGATTTTCCCGATCTGGCCCGGCGGGCGCTGCCAGGTTAGGTGTCGGCGGGTCGGGGCGGCCAGAGCCCCACGGCCCGGCGAACATCGACGATCTGCCCGGTGTGGTAGGCGTTGTGCGCCACCAGCTGCCAGAGCACGCTCTCGACGGTGTCGGTTCGATCGTCGCCGGCCCGATGGACGATCCGAGCCAGGGTGGAGGCGCGGGCGTCGGCCAGGGTGGCGAGCTGATCGAGCTGGAGTCGGAAGAGGGCCAGGTCGTGGCGCCAGGCGATCTCGTCGGCCGGCGCTGTTTCGGCCGGCCAGTCGGTGGTCGGCCGCTCGGCGACTCCCTTCGTTCCCTCGATGGCCCGGAGCTCGGCATCCATCCAGAAGGTGAGATGCGAGACCATCTGCCAGATGCTGTGGGGGAGGCCCGGGGCGCGCAGCCCCGCCTCCTGGGCCGTCAAGTCGGCCACCGCGCCGACGGGGTCGGGGTGGGCGCCGCGCCCTCTCAGGAGCTCGGTGAGCAGGCTCATGGTTCGGATCCTCGCTCGAGGTCGAACGTCACCAGGGCCGCCGCGATCGTGGTTTCGTAACCCTCCCGCGCCGGCGTCCCCAACAATCTCACCGCCGCCTCCCGTTTCGCCAGGGTCTCGCCCTGCTCCCAGGCCAGCAAGGGGAACTCGGCCGGGGGGAGATCGGCGTAACCCGGAAACCGATCCTGCACGGGACAGGTGTTCGGAATCACGTCACCGGTTTCGGTTCGGAGGCCGAGCCCGATCATCCGGCAGACCGCCGGCCGGTGGTGATAGATCAGGCATTCGCCGGCCGGGCCGAGGAGCGGACAAGGCTCTTGGGCCAGGGCCTCGGTGAGAACGTCGAACCGCTCCTCGCCCAGCGTGGCGACGTCGAACGGTGCCTGCCAGGAGGGCTCCATCTCGCGCATCCGGGCCACCTGGCGCCCGGCCCGCTCGCGGGCGGCGGCCCGGGCCTCCGGCGCCAGCGCCGCGGCGCCCTCCAGGAGGACGGCGACGTCGGCGACCGACACGTCGAACGGTCCGTAGCAACAGTGGGAGCACCCCGCCCGACAGGGGATCACGCCCGGATGATGGTCGCGGGCCTCCGTCTGCCAGCGGTCGAGCTCTTCCAGCAGCGGCAGGTAGCGACCCACGGGCGACCTCAGCGGCCCGATCCGCTCGGAATCTGCTGGATGATTCCCCAGGCGGCGGCGAGCCAGCCGGCGAGGAAGGCGACCCCGCCGAAGGGGGTGACGGCGCCCCAGGCCCGGGTGCCGGTCAGCACCAGGGTGTAGAGGCTCCCGGAGAAGATCACGATCCCCACCAGGAAGAGCCAGCCGGCCCGGTCGAGCCAGGGAGAGGCCCAGCGGGCGCCGATCGCGGCGAGCAGCAGGATGGCCAGGGCGTGGTACATCTGGTACCGGACGCCGGTCTCGAAGATGGCGAGGTCGCCGGGGCTCAGCCGGTTCCGGAGCGCATGGGCACCGAAGGCGCCGAGGGCGACGGCCAGAAACCCGGCGATGGCGCCGCTGGCGGCGAGACGAGGTGACATCCGGACCTCCCCTATTCCCGGTCGCCGGCCGGCTCGCCCGGGGTGGCGACGCCCATGCCCATGGCGTGGTAGCCGTTGTCGACGTACACCACGCTGCCGGTGATGGCCGCCGCCAGGGGGCTCGCGAGAAAGGCCGCCGTCCGGCCCACGTCGGCGGGCGTGAACTCCCGGGCCAGCGGCGCGTTGGCCTGGTAGTACTCGACCATCCGCTCGATCAGCCCGATGGCGCTCGCGGCCCGCGACGCCCAGGGACCGGCCGAGATGGTGTTGACCCGGACGCCGTAGCGGCGGCCGGCCTCGTAGGCCAGCACCCGGGTGTCGGACTCGAGCGCCGCCTTGGCGGTGGACATGCCGCCCCCGTAACCCGGGATCACCCGCTCGCTGGCCAGGTAGGTCAACGAGAGGAAGCTCCCGCCCGGCCGCATCAGCGGCGCCAGGCGCTGGACCAGGGCCACGTTGCTGTAGGCGCTGACCCCGATGGCGGAGAGGTAGCCGTGCCGGCTGGTCTCGAGCAACGGCAGCTTGACCTCGGGCCCGTTGGCCAGGCTGTGGACCACGATATCGAGGGCCGGTGACCCGAAGTCGGCCTCGAGTCGGTCGGCCAGCCCCTGGATCGAGAAGTCGCCCCGCTCCCGGTACCGTTTGTTCTCCCGAATCTCCTGGGGCGCGGCGTCGAGGGTGTCGTAGGCGGCGTCGAGGGGGTAAATCCGCTCGAACGCCAGCTGGGAGCCGTCGGCCAGGGCCATGGCCTCGCTCATCTTGCCCCGGTCGAGCAGCTTCTCGAAGATCCCGAGCGCCGGGGGCCAGGTGCCGACGCAAACGGTGGCGCCGGCTTCGGCCAGGGCCTTCGCGATGGCGAAGCCGAACCCGCCGTCGTCGGCGACCCCGGCGACCAGCGCCCGCTGGTTGGTCAGATCGATGGGCAGCATGGGGGGCCTTTCGTCAATCACTCATTCGTTTCGCAAGACCTCGAGCGGCGGCCGCTTCAGCACCTCGGCACTGCTCCAGAGCCCTACCAACAGGGTGATGGCGACCAGCAGCAGGGTCAACCCGGCCAGCTGGGGGAGCGGCAGCTGGAAGGGCGAGTCGAAAGTCCACTTGGCAAGGGCCCAGCCGGCGGCCGACGACAGGACGATCGAGACCAGGGCCGCCAGCAGCCCGAGCGCGGTGTACTCGGCCACCATGATCTGGAGCACCTGGCGCCGGGTGGCGCCCAGGGTCTTGAGCAGCACCCCTTCGCGGAGACGCTGGAGTCGGGCGGTGGTCACGGCGCCGAGGAGGACGATGGCGCCGGCGGCCAGGCTGAACAGGGCCAGGAACCGGACCGCGAGCGACGCCTTGGCCAGGATGCCCTCGATCGCCTGCTGGACCTGCGACAGGTCGATCGCCGAGACGTTGGGGTAGCGCTCAGCCACCCGCCGCTGGATGGCGCCCCGGGCGGCCGCGCTGTCGACCCGGGCGAGGGTGACCATCATCTGCGGCGCCTGGTCGAGCACGCCGGGCTCGAACACCACGAAGAAGTTGGTTTGGAACCGCCCCCAGTTCACCTCGCGGAGGCTGGTCACCTTGGTGGGAATCAGCACACCCTGGACATTCCAGGTGATCTGATCGCCCACCCCCACGCCCAGCTCGCGGGCCAGGTCCGCCTCGACCGAGATCCGGGCCTCGCCGCTGTCCTTCGGGGCCTGGTCCCACCACTGGCCGGCGACCAGCCGCTCGGTGCTGGTGAGCGAATCGCGATAGGTGGACCGGTACTCCCGGCGAACCGCCCAGCCGCCGGGCTGGCGGCGCCCGCGCTCGCCCCGGGGACCGTCCTCCTCGAGGGAATCCGGCTCGGGTCGGAAGGGCTGCACCGGCTGACCCTTGAGGCTGGCGATCCGCATCGGCACGATCGGCACGGGCGGGCTTCCCGGGTGTCCCGACTGCCGGAGCAGCTCCTCCACCCCCTGGGCCTGATCGGGCTGAATGTCGAAGAACATCAGATTGGGCCGGCCGCCGGAGTCGTTCTCGCCGCCCAGCCGGAACTCGCGGAGGAGGTTGTGCTGCACCAGGAACAGGGTCGCCAGCAGAAAGGCTCCGAAGCCGAGGGCCAGCACCACGGTTCCGGTTTGGTTGGCCGGCCGGTAGAGGTTGGCCAGACCCTGCCGATAGAGATAGGGCAATCGGTGCGGAAACCAGCGGCGGATCCCGCCGATCAGCCCGCGGGAGGCGAGCCAGAGCACCAGCACCACGACCCCGACCCCGCCCGCGAAGAAGGCCCCGTCCCGGAACCGGCCGACCTGCACCACCGCCAGGCCGAGGACGCTGAGAGCGAGCAGCGCGAAGGCCGCCCAGGTGAGCGGATCGCGGCGGGCGGACTCGGGTTCGTATGCCCGGCGGAGGGTTACCAGCGGCGACACCCGGCGGACGCCGAGCAGCGGCAGGAGAGCGAACACGGTCGCCACCCAGATCCCGAGCGAGATCCCGATCAGCAGCGCCCGGGGCGCGAGGGCGATTCGCACGTCGACCGGAAGCAGATCGGCGACCAGGGCGGGCAGGAGCTGCTGGATCGCGACCCCGAGGCCGGCGCCGACCAGGCTCCCGATCGCGCCCATGGTAATGGCCTGCACCAGGTAGGCGAGGAAGACCTGGCCGGAGGTGGCGCCCAGGCAGCGGAGCACGGCGATGGTGTCGAGCTTCTGGCGGATGAAGAGATGGGTGGCGCTGGCCACGCCGAGCCCGCCGAGGAGGAGCGCCACCAAGGCCACCAGACCGAGGTAGTTGCCCAGCCGGGTCAGGGTATCGGTCAGATTGTCGCGGTCGTCGTCGACGGTCCGGATCCGGACCCGCTCGCCGCGAAGGGCCGGCCGGTGTTGTTCGGCGACGGTCTGCGCGGTGGAGGGGTCGGCCAGGTGGAGGTAGGCGTCATAGTCGACCCGGGAGCCGAAGCGGACCAGGTCGGTGGCGCCGAGATCGGCGGCCGGGATGTAAATCCGGGGCCCGAAGGCCGACTCCACTCCGACGTCGCCGGGCACGTTGACCACCGCGGCGTCGATCACGAACCGGGCGTCGCCGAGCGCCAGGGTGTCGCCGATCCGGGCTTGGAGCGCGGTGAGGAGGGTCGGGTCGACCAGCACCTTGCCGCTCGAGAGAACGGCCCATCGGCCGGCCGGCCGGGTCTCGATCGTTCCATAGAACGGATAACCCGGCTCGACGGCGCGGACCTGGACCAGCCGGGCGCCGGCGGTGCGGGTGACGTAGGCCATGCCCGCGAAGCTCGTGACCCGGGCCACCCGGCCCCGGGCGCCTTCGGGTCCGGAGGACGCGACCAGGGAATCGATCAGCGAGTCCACCCCGGCGGGGAAGGGCTGCCGGCTGCTGATCTCGAGATCGGCGCCCAGCAGGGCCCGCGCCTGAGCGGCCACCGACACCTGAAGGTTTTCGGTGAAGCCGTTGATGGCCACGAGCGCGGCCACCCCGGCGGCGACCGAGCCGACCAGCAGCAGGAGCCGGCGCCGGGCGGCCCGGCTCTCGCGCCAGGCAAGCCGGAAGACGAAGCCCAGCTTCACGCCCGGCTCTCGTCCTCGATCACCCGACCGTCCGAGAGGCGGATGGTCCGCCGGGCCATCCCGGCCAGCTCGGGATCGTGCGTCACCAGGACCAGCGTGGTGCCGGCCTCGCGGTTGAGGCCGGTCATCAGGTCGATGGTCGCGGTGCCGGTCCGGGCATCGAGATTGCCGGTCGGCTCGTCGGCGAACAGCACCTGGGGCCGGGCGGAGAACGCCCGCGCCAACGCCACCCGCTGTTGCTCACCGCCGGAGAGCTGGGCCGGGTAGTGGTGCGACCGGTCGCCCAGGCCCACCCGGTCCAACAGCTCCTGGGCCCGGGCCTCGGCCGGCTCACCCCGGAGCTCGAGCGGCACCTGGACGTTCTCTCGGGCCGTGAGGGTCGGGATCAGGTGGAACGACTGGAACACGAATCCGACTCGCTCGGAGCGGAGGCGGGCCCGGTCGTCCTCGGACATGGTGCCCAGATCATGACCGTCCAACACCACGCGGCCGGCGCTGGGCCGGTCCAGTCCGGCGAGGAGACCGAGCAGCGTGGTTTTGCCGCTGCCGGACGGTCCCACGATGGCCAGGAACCCGCCTCGCTCGAGCGAGAACGTGATATTGTTCAGGACCGTGAGCTGGCGGCCGCCCGACGGGTACGTCTGGGTCAGGCCTTCGCAAAGGAGCATTGGGTGGCTCATAAGTCGGCTTCAATGATAGTCCGATGGGGCCTGCTGGGCATGGTCGCGCTGGGAGCGGCGGGCTGCGTGGGCAAGGACCGCGAGCCGCCGGCGCCCGCTGCGCCGGATTCGGCTCGGGCTGTGGCATCCCGTCCGGCCCCGGCCGACGACCGGCCCACGATCGTCTTCGCGGGCACCAGCCTCACGGCGGGGTACGGGCTTCCCGATCCGTCGCTCGCGTACCCGGCGCTGATCCAGCACCTCGTCGACTCGCTCGGGTTGGACTACCGGGTGGTGAACGCCGGGGTGAGCGGCGAGACCTCGGCCGGGCTGCTCCGACGGATCGACTGGATTTTGGGGCAGGGCCGGGTGGCCGCGCTGGTGATCGAGACCGGCGCCAACGACGGCTTGAGAGGCCAGGACCCCGACTCGGTCCGGGCGAACATCCAGGCCGTCATCGACTCGACCCGTCGGCTCGACCCGGCGCCGCAGGTCGTGCTGGCCGGCATGGAGGCCCTGCCCAACCTCGGTGCGGACTACACCCGCCGCTTCCGGGCGATCTTTCCCGAGTTGGCCCGCGACAATCACCTGGCGTTGGTTCCGTTTCTGCTGGCCGGGGTGGCGGGGGTCGACTCGCTGAATCAGGCCGACGGGATCCATCCCACGCCGGCGGGGCAGCGAATCGTGGCGCGGAACGTCTGGCGGGTGCTCGAGCCGGTCCTGACGCCGACCTCGTAGGAGCTCTCGATGCCGTTCTTCGACTCGCGACATCAGCGGGCCGCGCTCGTCCTCGCCCTCCTCGGCGTGGGCTTGGCCATCGCCCTGGCCCCGTATGCGAGCGGGCTGATCGCGGTGCCGGTGCTCTACGTGATCTTCGAGCCGCTGCATCACCGTCTTTCCCGGGTCACCGGGCCGCGGATCGCGGCCACGGTGGTGGTGCTGGTCACCATCCTCCTGATCGTGATCCCGGGCGTGTCGGTGGTCGGGCTCCTCGTGGGGCAGGCCCAGGACATGGCGACCAAGGTGGCCACCGGCCCGCTGCTCGATCGTCTGAGCGAGCTCCGGGTGGGCCGGTTCGACGTCGGGGCCGAGCTCGCCCAGATCAGCCAGCAGCTGGTCAGCTGGCTCGGAGGGAACGCCCTCAAGCTGGTGGGGACGGCGACCCGCTTCGTGCTCAACCTGCTCCTGGCGCTCTTCGGCCTCTACTACCTGCTCCTCACCGGTCCCAAGGTCTGGCAGGCGGTACGCCCGTACGTCCCGTTCTCCGATCCGAACGCGGAGATGCTGCGGCAGCGGTTCCGCGACGTGACCACCTCGACCGTGATCGGGACCGGGCTCACCGCGCTGGCGCAGGGCACCGCGGTGGCGCTGGCCTTCACCTTCACCGGCCTTTCCGATCCACTCTTCTGGGGCGTGGTGACATTCGTATTCGCGATCCTGCCCGTGGTGGGAAGCGGGATGATCTGGATTCCGGCGGTGGCGGTGCTGCTGCTCGACGACCGGCCCGGCGGGGCCCTCTTCATGGTGCTCTGGAACCTGGGCCTCACCGGCGTCATCGACTACGGGATCCGGCCGCTGATCTTCAATCGCTACGCCCAGATCCATCCCCTGGTCACACTGGTGGGTGCCGTCGCCGGCGTCGGCTACTTCGGCCTGCTCGGGCTGCTGATCGGCCCGCTGGCCCTCTCCTACTTCTTCGAGATCCTCCGGATGTACCGCGAGGAGCACCTGCCGACCGGCTCGAGCACTGGGTTCACCGGCGAGCTGCCCTTGCCGCTCCCCCCGATCGCGAGACCGGGGAGCGTGCCGCGGCCGGCCGTGCCGGAGCCGGCCTCGTCCGCCGCCCCCGCGACCCCCGCCGACTGAGGCGAAAACGAACGCGGGGTCGCCCGAAGGCGACCCCGCGTTGCGTGGAAGGATCCGCGGCGGGCGATCAGGCGTCGCCCGGCCGGCCGATCTTGCTGGTGCCGCCTGGACCGCTCTCGGCGCAGCTGGTGTTGCCCGGCTCCGGCGTCGGGGTCTCGATCTGCTTGAGCTCGACCCGACGGTTCTGGGCCATGCCCTCGTCGGTGGAGTTGTCGGCCGCCGGTGCGCACTCGCTGAACGACCGGACGATGAGCCGGTCCTTGGCGATGCCGCGCTTGATCAGATCCCGCTGAATCGTCTCGGCCCGTTTCTGGGCCAGCCAGGCGTTGTACTTGACGCTGTTGCGCCAGTCGGTGTGACCGTCGATGTAGACCTTCATCGTCGGGTCGGCCTTGAGCACCGTGGCCACCGAGTCGAGCGAGCCGCGCTCGATCGCGCTGGCGTCGGAGTAACGATTGGTGCCGAACATGGCCCGGAGGGTGACCGAGAGCCCGCGGACCGTCACGTTGGCCCGGTCGCTCTGGCCCATGCAGGTGGCGGTCACGGCGTAGTCGCCGCTCCGGCTCCAGGTGTACTGCCAGCCCGAGGCCATCGGGGTCCCGTCGGCCGAGAGGCTGCACTCGTCGGCCCGCATGGGGCGACTGTTCCCGTCGCTCCAGTAACCGGTGACGGTGAAGCTGGTGCCTTCGCTCAGCTTCAGGTTCGCCGACTTGGGCGACATCTCGATCCGGGTCAGGGTCGGCGGCGGCGGGGGCGGCGGGGGCGGCGCGGCGACCGTGACGGTCGACGTGTCGGCCAGCTTCCCGTTCAGGGTACGGGCCACGACCTGGTAGGTGCCGGGGGTCCCCGAGCCGAACACGCCGTTGGGCCCGATGGTGCCGCTCGGCATGACCGCGTAGGTCACCTGCGGCGTGGTCGAGGACCCGTCGCAGAGCCGGCCGGTCACGTTGAACTGGACCGACTGACCGGTCTGGACCGACGCCGTATTGGGCAGCAGGTCGATCGCGTCGAGCCGCTTGGTGCACTTGGCGTTCGGGAAGATGCTCAGCCCGAGCTGGAGCCCCAGGTGGGTGTTCTTCGACGGCACGGTCGGATCGGTCGTGCCCTCGTTGACCACGGCCGCCTTCCCGTTGGCCGGGCTCGGCATGTAGTCGAGGGTGCCGTCCGCCCGGAGCGAGAGCCAGCTGTTGGCCTTGAGCCGGAAGCCGACCAGCCCGCCCACGCCCACGTCGTTCCCGTTGATCGTCTTGACCTGCGGGTTGCTGCTCTTCCCGTAGTGGTTGAGCACCCCGCCAGCGCCGATCAGGAACGCCGCCCGGTTGCCCAGCGGTGCGTGGAAGAGGCCCCGGAGATGGAAGGGCCAGTAGCGGACCGGCGAGCTCTGCTGGCTGGTGAAGTAGGCCTGGAGGTCGCTGGCGTTGAATGAGCCATCGGCCTCGAGCGAGAACTTGGGCGAGAGAAAGTAGCCGATCCGACCACCGCCGCCGTAGCTGTTCTCCGACTTCCGGGTGGTCGCGAAGCTGCCGTCGTACTTGGTGAATCGGCCGAAGCCACCCAGCTCCCAAGTGCCTTTCTCCTGCGCCATGAGCGGGGTGCCTGCCAACATCAAGACTCCCGCCAACAGGAGGACTCTCTGCATCAGTGCTCGCTCCTTGTTCGATGACGTCCCCGACTTCGTGTCAGAGCCGGTCGCCTGCGGCTAACCGATTGCGACTGCTCAATATAGCGCACACCAAGGCGGCTGGCCAGTCTGTCCCGGCTCGGTGGACGCCGCCGGAGGGACCGATCCCGGCATTCCTGGTGTTGGCTCGTATCTCTCTATTCCTCAAAGAGTTACCAAGACGACGTCAACTCGATCACCCGGGCTGCGGGGAATTGCGCCCCGCAGTCCGATTGCCCGATCCGCCGGGCCGGCCGAGCCGGGGGCGGCCGGGTCGAGCCTTGGGTTAGTATTTGGGACGCCCGGTTCCCAGTGCGAGGTCCGCCATGCTGCCAGTTCGGGTTCTCACCGCGGTCCTGCTCGGGGCCGTCGCCGCCGACTCCCCCGCCGCGCTCGGCGTGCTACGCACGACCCCCTTGCAGCAGGGTGCTCCCACCACCGTGATCGCGGTCACCTTCGACCGCCCGGTGGTCGGCGGGCTGGGCCGGAATGTCGATCCGGCCTCGATCCTCTCGGTGTCCCCGGCGATTCCCGGCGTCGTCGACTGGCGCGACCCGGTCACCCTCCGGCTTCGGCCCTCCGCGCCGCTGCGGTCCGGTGCCCGTTACACCGTGACGGTGAGCCCGACCTTCACCGCCCTCGACGGGAGCCGCCTCGACGGCCCGTATCGGTTCTCGTTCCGAGTCACCGGGCCGCGAGCGCTGGCCGGGCTGCCGGCCGGGCCCGGGTACGCCGACCGCTTTCTCGAAGCCGACGCCACCTTCCGGCTGGTCGTCAGCTCGAGCCTCGATCCGGCCGTGGCGCGCCGGTTGGCCTACCTCGAGCTGGGGGCGACCTGCCGGCGCCCGGGCCCGGTACGGCTCCGGGTTACGAGAGAAGCGCCGATTCCCGACGACGCTCCCTGGCAGTTCCGCGAGGCGGGCGGATGGGATCGAGACCGCTCGGTAGATTCGCTCCGCCGGCTGGTGACGCTGACGCCCGATCAGCCCCTGCCGCTCGACTGCGCGGGCGAGCTGGTGGTCCCGACCGCGTTCGATCTCGAGTCGCCCGGCCCGCTCCAGCGCTGGCGCTTCGCGACCCACGGCCCGCTCCGGATCGTCAAGGCGCAGTGCGGCGGCGGGCGGTTCTGCCCGACCGGTCCGATCCTGCTCGAGTTCAGCACGCCGGTCACCGGCGCCGAGGTGCTCCGTCGGGTCAAGGTCCTCCCGGCCACGACCTTCACCGTCTCCGACACGACCGACGCCCGCCCGATCTGGAATCTCTGGGCCGAACTCAAGCCCCGGACCGGCTATCTGGTGTCGGTCGACCCGGCCCTTACCGACCGGTTCGGGCAACACCTCGTCGGGAACCCCCGCGTCACGGCCGTCACGACCGGGTTCGCGCCCGAGGTGGAGTACACCACCGGCAAGCTGACCATCGAACGGAGCGGTCCCCGGACCCTGCCGGTGACCTACGTCAACGTCGACACCCTGGTGGTCGAGAGCGTGGCCGTGCCGGACTCGATGGAAGGACGGCTCCTGGCGCGGAGCTGGTACGCGTGGGACGGGATCTGGGACTCGCTGGCCCCGCGCGCGGTGCGCCGCGCCTTCGCGGTCGGTGCGGCCCGGGACCATCACGGCGTGTTCGGGGTGCCCTTTCCGGCCGGCGACGAGCGCGCCCCCGGGCGTTCCACCCTCTACGCCGTCCGGATCACCAGCCCGGCCCTGACCCGCAACCGCAAGCCCGACGAGTACCTCCGCCCGGCGCCGATCGCCCTGGTCCAGGTGACCGATCTCGGGGTCCATGCCAAGATCGGTCCCGAGGAAGGGACGGTCTGGATCACCGGGGTGGAGGACGGCCGGGTCCGGAAGGGCGTGTCGGTCCGGGTCCGGGACGCTCAGGGCCGGGTGCTGGCCGAGGGTATCACCGACGACCGGGGGCTGGCCCGCTTCGGATCGCTCCGGCGCGCCGCGGTGGCGCGCGCCGACGACGAGCCCGACTTCTCGAGCGGCTTCGAGGGGTACGTCGAGGCCCGACTCGGCGGCGACCGGGCCGTGGTCGGCGTTACCCAGTACGACCCCGATCTCAGTCCCTGGAACTTCAACGTCTCCGGCGCCTGGGGCCCCGCTCGACTCCCCGCCGCCGCGGCGGTCTTCACCGAACGCGGCATCTACCGCCCGGGCGACAGCGTCTTCGCCAAGGCGATCGTGCGGACCGGTCTGCTCGGCGCGCTCCGGCCGCCCGCCCCGAAAGACTCCGCCCGGATCGCGTTCCTGGACCGGGACGGCGGCCCGCTGGCCGAGCGGGTCGTGAGCCTCTCGCGCTTCGGCACCCGGTCTGAGGCCTTCGCCCTGCCGGCCGACGCCGGCCTGGGCGAGTACGCGGTGACCGTGGCGCTCCGGCGGCAGGGGCAATGGGAGCCAATCGGCCGGGCCACCTATCGCGTCGCCGAGTACCGGCCGCCGGAGTTTCTGGTGGACGTCACCGCCGACACCGCCGCCCGAATCGACGGTGACACCGTCGGGGCCACGATCGGCGCCCGCTACCTCTTCGGCGCCCCGATGGCGCGAGCGGCGGTCACCTGGTCAGTTCGCCAGGAGGCGCTTGATCCGTGGGCGTTCGAGGTCCCGAATGCCGAGGGGTATCTGTTTCTCGAGCGGGGCTGGTGGTACGACGAGTTCGAGTCTCATTCGGCCACCAGCGTGTCGCGGGTCGAGGTCGACTCACTCGACGCCACCGGGCACCTCGCCGTGCGAGCTGCGGTGTCGCTGGCCCGGGCCGGCCGGCCGGCCCGGATCACGCTCAACGCGGTGGTCACCGACGTGAACCGCCAATCCGTGCTCGGCTCGGCCAGCGTCGTGGCCCATCCGGCGGCCTTCTACGTGGGGGCCAAGCCCGCCTCGAGCGCCTACTTCTGGTCCGCCGGCTCGGCCCAGACGATCGACCTGATCGGGGTGCGGCCGGCCGGCGCGCGGGTGGCCGGCGTCCCGATTCGCGGTGCCTTGATCCGGCGCGAGTGGCATCAGGTCCGGCGGGAGACCGGCGACTTCGCTCAGACGGTGGGCGAGTGGGTGGCCGACACGGTCGATCGGTGCCTGGCCCGGACCGGGGTGGATGGCTCGGCGGCCTGTCGCCTGACCCCGGAGAAGCCGGGGAGCTACACCCTCTACTTCACCGCCAGGGACTCGGCCGGCCGGCCCGTGGTGACCAGCTTCCACCGCTGGGTGACCGGTCCAGGGTGGGTGCCCTGGGCCGACGAGACCCGGTTCAAGATGGACGTGGTCCCGGACCGGAGCCGCTACGCCCCGGGCGACACCGCCAAGATCCTCTTCGCCTCGCCCTTCACCGACGCGGAGGCGTGGGTAACGGTGGAGCGGGAGGGCGTCATCGAGGAGCGCCGCCTCCGGATCGAGGACGGCGCCACGACGCTCCGGTTCCCGATCACCGAGGCCTGGGCGCCCAACGCCTTCGTCTCGATCGTGGTGGCCCGCGGCCGGAGCGCCAAGCCCGGTCCGCTCGACGATCCCGGCCGGCCCACCATCCGGGTCGGGTACGCCGAGGTCCGGGTCACGCCGGAGCGGAAGCGACTGAGCCTGACGCTGGCCGCCGACCGGCCCGAGTACCGGCCGGGCGATCGCGCCACGCTCACCGCCACCCTCCTGGACGGTCGCCCGACCGACGGCCGGCGAGGTGACCCTCTGGGCGGTGGACGAAGGCGTGCTCTCGCTCACCGGCTACCGGACCCCCGACCCGATCGACCTGCTCTATGCCCCCCGGGGCCTCGGCCTTCGGCTGGGGAGCAACCTGGCGTCGATCGTGCCGCAGGTTGCCCAGGGCGACAAGGGGCGTAACCCGGGCGGCGGTGGAGGCGAGGGCGCGGCCGACATTCTCCGCTCCCGGTTCCGGGCGACGGCCTTCTTCCTGAGCTCGGTCGAGGCCGATTCGAGCGGCGTGGCCCGGACCACGGTCACCCTCCCCGACAACCTCACGACCTTCCGGGTCATGGCAGTCGCGGTGACCGCGGGCGACCGCTACGGCTCCGCCAGGTCGCCGATGCTGGTGACCCGGCCGTTGCTGGCCCGGCCCGCGCTGCCCCGTTTCGTGAGGCCGGGAGACCGGTTCACCGCCGGGGTCGTGGTGAACCACCGCACCGGGGGGACGCCCACGGTCGAGGTCGAGGCCCGGACCACGGGCATTGCGCTCGAAGGCCCGGGGCGGCTGTCCGCCGTCCTGGAGGCCGGACGGGGGCGGGAAGTCCGGTTCGCATTCCGGGCCGAGCCCGGTGACAGCGCCGCCTTCCGGTTCGACGTGCGCGGCGCCGGCGACCGGGATGCCGTCCGGCTGGCCATTCCGATCCGGGCCGAGCTCCGGCCCCGGGTCACGACCTATGCCGGTCTGGTGCGGGACACGGCGACGGTGCACCTCGATCTGGGCGCGGACGTCGACGTCTCCCGCTCGCGGATCACGCTCTCGGCGGGCTCCTCGCCGGTCGCGCTGCTCGAGGGCTTTGCCGACCGGCTCCGGGTCTATCCGTACTACTGCAGCGAGCAGGTCGGCAGCGTGGCGCTCCCGCTGATCGCCCTCTACGCGGCCCGACGCGAGGCCGGCCTGGCGACCGATACCGTTCGGCTTCGAGCCGAGATCGACCGCGCGGTCGCGACGTTGGCTCGTCGGCTTCGCGACGACGGCGGGATCGGGCTCTGGAGCCGGACGGACTGGACGTCGCCCTGGCTCACGGCCCATGCCGGGCTGGTGCTGCTGGATGCCCGCGGGGCCGGCGTCGCGGTGCCCGACACCGTGTTGGTTGGGATCGCCGGCTATCTCGACCGCGTCGCTGGACCGGGACCAGGCGCCGGTGCTCCAGGCGTCGATCCTGCTCCGTGAGCCCGACGTGCCAGGCCTCCCTGGCCGAGCGCCTGGCGGTGGCCGAGTACCTGAACCGGTTCGGGCGGCCCAGCCGGGCGCTCGAAAACGAGCTGCTCCGGCGGGCCGGGCAGATGGCGCCGGCCGACCGGATGCTGCTGGCCCGCCTGGCGGCCAGGGAAGGGAATCGGCCACGGCCCGCCGCCTCTTGGAGCCATTCTGGGCCGTAACCCGGGTCGAGGGGGCGGTCCGCCACGGTGCTCCGATTCGCTCCGGGGTCGAGCCTACTTCGGCTCCAGTCTCCGGCCCACCGCGGAGCTGCTCCGCGCCACCCTTGCCGTCGACTCGGCCCACGCCCTGCTGGGACCGCTGTTCGAGGCGGTGGTGGGACGTGGCCGGGCCGAGGGGCCGATGGTGGAACACCCAGGACTACGCCGAGGCGGTGCGGGCGGTGGAGGCCTGGCGTCCGGCGCTTCCCGCCGGGGGCCGGGCGGGCGATCCGGCTCCGGGCCGGCGGGCGCACCGTGCTCGCCAGCGGCGGCTCGGCGCCGCTCGACTCGACCGTCCCGCTCGCGCGGGTGGCGCGGGCCAGGCGGCCCGGTCCGCTCGACCTGGGCCTCGATGCGGTCGGTGACGGCGCGCCGGTCTACTACTACCTGACCGTCACCGAGGCCCCGAAGGAGCCGCCGGTCCGCCGGAGGATCGGGGCATCCAGGTGGAGCGCTGGTACGAGAACCCGGAAACGGGCCAGCCCATCGCTGCGGCCGCCGAGGGCGACCTGGTGCGGGTTCGGCTGCGGGTCCGCGTGGCCGCCGTGACGCACGTTCGTGGTCCTGGACGATCCGCTCCCCGCCGGGCTCGAGCCGGTGGACCTGAGCCTCCGCACGCGTCGCTCGCTTCCGGCCGGGGGCCGGTGCCACCGGCGTCGCGCCGCCGACGACGCGATCGTCGCCCCGCGCTGGTACTTCGGCAGTCTGGGACTCGGGCTGGTCGAGCCCGTTCGACCACAGGAGCTCCGCGACGACCGGGTCGTCTACTCGGCCACGGTGCTCTGGCCCGGGACGTACACGGCCACGTACCTGGCCCGGGCCACCACGCCCGGCACGTTCCGCCACCCGCAGACGCACGCCGAGGAGATGTACAACCCGGCGTGAACGGACGGAGCGGCGGGGGCATGTTCACGGTGCAGGCGCCGGGGGCGGTGATGGCCTTCCGGCGGCGGGTCCGGCGCGCGTCGGGTCGGATGGCTCGCGATCGGGCTGGCGGCCGCGGGGTCTCGGGTGGGTGGCCGCTGCCCGTGCCGGCGATCAGCTCCTCTCCCCGCCCGCGGCCACCGGGTTCGCCGTGCTGGATCGGTCCGGCCAGCCGCTCCGGACGACCCGGGCGGCCGACGGTGCCCGCCAGCGGTGGCTGCCGCTCGACGACATCGACCCCGACCTGCTGACCGCCTTCCTGGCCGCCGAGGACCGACGCTTCTTCGTGCATCACGGGGTCGACTGGCTCGCCCTCGGTCGCGCGGCGCTCGGCAACCTGCGCGCACGGGCGGGTGACCTCCGGCGCGTCGACCCTCACGATGCAGCTGGCGCCGGATGATCCGCCCGATCCCGCACACGTGGTGGGCAAGCTCCGTCAGGCGGCTCTGGGCGCTCCGGCTCGAGGCCCATCTGGACGAAGCAGCGGATCCTGGAGCAGTACCTGAACCGCGTCCCTCTGGGACAGGGAACCCAGGGGGTCGACGCCGCGAGTCGGCTCTACTTCGGCCGACGGCGGGCGACCTGAGCCTGGGGCAGGCCGCGCTCCTGGCGGGGCTGGCCCGGGCGCCGAGCCGCGACAATCCGATCAGCTCGCGGGCGCGGGCCTCGGCCCGGCGCGATCTGGTCCTGGAGCGAGTGGCCCGCCTCGGCCTGACGCCGGAGCAGGTGGTCGAGCGGGCCCGCGAGGAGCCGGTGCTCGATCGCCGACCGGATGCCTCCTTCCTGGCGCCCCACTTCACCAGCTGGCTCCTGAGCGGCCCGCTGGCCGACTCCGTTCCCGCCGGAAGCGTGATCGAGACCTCGCTCGATCTCGGGCTCCAGCAGGCCGTCGAGGCGGAAGTGCGCCAACACCGTCGCGGACATGCGGCGGGCCGGAGCCCGGCAGGGGCGCGGCGGTCGTGCTCTCGAACCGCACCGGCGAGGTCCTCGCCTGGGTGGGCTCGCCCGACTTCTTCGAGCCCTCCGCCGGTCAGGTCGACATGGTGATCTCGCCCCGGCAGCCCGGCTCCACCCTGAAGCCGTTCCTCTATGGACTGGCGTTCGACCGGGGATACACGCCGGCCTCGGTGCTCCCCGACGTCGCCACGGTGTACCGGACGGCGACCGGACCGTACGCGCCTCGGAACTACGACCGTCGCTTCCACGGGCCGGTGCGAGTCCGGGAGGCGCTGGCCAGCTCGTTCAACGTGCCGGCGGTGGAGCTCACCTCCCGGGTGGGAGTCCCCTCACTGCTCGACGTTCTCCATCGGGCCGGGTTCGCGTCGCTCCGCCGCCGGGCCGACTTCTACGGACTCGGACTCGCGTTAGGCAACGGCGAGGTGACGCTCCTGGAGCTGGCCAACGGCTATCGGGCCCTGGCCGACGGTGGCGTCTGGCATCCGGTGCGGTGGACCCCGGCGCCGCCGGCCGCCCCGCCCGGTGAGGCCCGGGTGGTGATGAGCCCCGCCTCCGCGGCGCAAGTGCTCGACATCCTGGCCGACCCGGTGGCCCGGGTGCCCGGGTTCGGCATTGAGCACCCCGCTCGAGCTGCCCTTTCGAGCCGCGGCCAAGACGGGGACGAGCCGGCACTTCACCGACAACTGGGCGGTCGCGGTCACCGGGTCGTTCACGGTGGCGGTCTGGGTGGGCAACTTCAACGGCCAGCCGATGGATGGCGTGAGCGGAGTGAGCGGGGCCGGCCCCCTGCTCCAGCGGGTGGTGCTCGCCACGGCGGTCAGGTACCCCCCGGGCACCCTGCCGGTGCCCCGCGACGCCGGGTTGGTGCCGGCGACGATCTGTCGGGTGTCGGGGCTCGTGGCCGGCCCGTACTGCCCGACCGCCACCGAGTGGTTTCGACCGGGGACCGTGCCCCAGGAGCCCTGCGACTGGCACGACCCGCGCGGGGTTCGGCTCCCGCCGCTGTACGCCGACTGGGCGGCCCGGGCCGGGAGCGGGAACGCGATCGCGTCCGCGGGGGTGGTCCGGGTGGCCGCCGATACCGGGCGGGTCGGCTTCCGGATCACCTCGCCGGGACCCGGCGACCGCTACCGCTTCGTGCCCGGGGTCGATCCGGCCTACGCCACCGTGGGGCTCCGGGCCGCGGGCGCGTCGGGGCCGGTCCGCTGGTACGTCGATGGCCGGCCCCATCCCGACCACCGCTGGCGGCTCGAACCCGGGAGGCACGTGATCCGGGCCACGGCCGGGAGCCTGGCCGATCAGGTCACGATCGAAGTGCTCGGCGACGGACGTTAGGCGGCCCGGTACTTGAGCAGTAGGGTGCTCGCGCCGAGGCGCTCGACGCTCTTCAGGCTGAAGCGGAAGTCGTTGGAGCCGTCGAACAGCCGACGGCCGGTCCCGAACGCCACCGGCTCGAGGGTGATCCAGAGCTCGTTCATGAGACCCCGGGCCACCGCCTCGGTGTAGATCCCGGTGCCGCCCAGGATGGCGCAGCGCCGGAAGCCCCGGGAGCGGAGCCAGTCGATCGTGCGGGCCAGGTCGCCGGTGTGGAATTCGAGCCGCTCCGGCCGCGCGAATCCCGCGTAGCGGCCGGGCGCCGAGGTGAGCACCAGCCGGAGCCGGTCCTGCTCGATGCCCTGGAGAATCCGTTCGCGACCGCCCTCGAAGGTTCGGGACCCCATCAGGCAGCAGTCGCACTCGGCCAGCGCCGCCTGGAAGAACTCGCGGTCGCCCGACGACGCGAAGCTCACCCCCTCACGGTCGTGTCGGGTCATGCAGCCGTCGAGCGACATCGCCACGATGCCGATCGTTTCCATGGGCGCTCCACTCCTGTCTCCGGAGCGCGGGCCTTGCGGCTCCGTGCCCCGACCGATATCAATCGCTGCCGTCCGTCTGGTCGAGAGTGACGTGCTGCCAGAACCTACTCCCGGACGCCGCCCGAGCAACCGATGACCGACCCGACCGATCTCTGTTTCCTCCCCGCCGCCGAGCTCGCGACCCGGCTCCGATCCGGGGCGCTCTCGGCCGTCGAGGTGCTCGAGGCCCACCTCCGCCGGATCGAGCGAGTCAATCCGGCGGTCAACGCGATCGTGACCCTGGTGCCCGAGCGGGCCCGGGAAGAGGCCCGCGCCCTCGACGAGGCCCGCGCTCGCGGTGAGCCGCTGGGGGCGTTGCACGGATTGCCGATCGCGGTGAAGGACCTCCAGGAGACGGCCGGCATCCGGACCACCTTCGGCTCACCGCTCTTCCAGGACTTCGTCCCGACTCGCGATTCCCTGCTGGTGGAGCGGCTCCGCCGAGCCGGGGCGGTGGTGATCGGGAAGACCAACACCCCGGAGTTCGGGGCCGGCTCTCAGACGTTCAACCCCATTTTCGGGGCCACCAAGAATCCCTGGGACCTGACTCGTACCTGCGGCGGCAGCAGCGGCGGGGCGGCGGTCGCGCTGGCGACCGGGATGACTCCCCTGGCCGACGGCAGCGACATGGGCGGCTCGCTCCGCAATCCAGCCAGCTTCTGCAACGTGGTCGGCCTCCGTCCTTCGCCGGGGCGGGTCCCGATCTGGCCGTCGATCAACGCCTGGTTCACTCTCTCGGTCGACGGCCCGATGGCCCGGAGCGTGTCCGACCTGGCGCTCTTGCTCTCGGCGATCGCGGGTCCCGATCCCCGCTCGCCGATCGCCTTGGACGACCCCGGGGCCCGCTTCGCCGCGCCGCTCGAGCGCGACCTGGCCGGGGTTCGGATCGCGTGGGCCGACGATCTCGACCTGCCCTGGAGTCCCGAGGTTCGCGCGGTGGTCGACCGGGCCCGTCCCGTCTTCGAATCGCTGGGCGCGGTCGTCGAGACGGCCGCGCCCGATTTCCGCGGTGCCGACCAGGCGTTCAGGGCCTGGCGGGCTTGGGCCTTCGAGGCCAAGCTGGGCGACCTCGGACGCCGCCACGTCGGCCGGATCAAGGCGACGGTGGCGGACGAGATCGACCGGGGAAGGGCGTTAGGTGGCCCAGACCTGGCCCGCGCGGAGCAGGCCCGGTCGGCGCTCTATCAACGGGTCCGCGAGTTCTTCGACCGCTACGACTTCCTGATCCTCCCGACCGTGCAGGTGCTGCCGTTCGACCTGTCGATCGAGTTCCCGACGGACATCGCGGGCGCGACGATGGAGACGTACATCGACTGGATGAAGTCGTGCTGGTTCGTCTCGACGGTCGGCAACCCGGCGCTCTCCGTGCCGGCCGGCTTTTCGGCCGAGGGGCTCCCGGTGGGGCTCCAGATCGTGGGCCGCCATCGGGACGACTGGGGGGTGCTCCAGCTGGGCCACGCGTTCGAGCAGGCCACCGGCCACGGCCGGCGCCGGCCGCCGCTGTTCGCCTAACGCCGGGGCAGGGTCACCGTCGGCGGGCGCCAGGTCAGCGAGTCGCCGGTGATGCCGTGGGCCGGGCTCACCACCTCCATCCGTCGGGGCCGAACCTCGATCAGGAGAAAGTCGCGGGCCCGATCGGGATAGAACGCCGCCCAAGCCGGCTTGAAGCGGCGGGCCTTCTCCGCCGAATCGTTCACCAGCCGCGCCCGGCCGTGCAGGGTCACGTAGCCCAGCGCCTTCGGATCGAACCAGTAGAGCGTCACCCGCGGGTCACGGCGGATCTCGGCCACCTTCCTGGTCCGGGGGTTGGTCCCGATCCAGACCACGAAAGCGGAGTCCGGTGCGAACGGGTCCACGGTCCGGGCCTGGGGCGAGCCGTCCGGCGCCGTGGTGACCAGCGCGGCGTAGTGGGCGCCCTCGATGAGCGAGCGCGCGACCTCGACGATCGAGTCGCGGCGCGCCGGGCTCTGGGCTCCGAGTCCGGCGGGGCTGAGCAGCAGGGCGCTCGCCAGCAGGGCGGCTGCCGTCTGATCGGGCACGCGTGACCTCCGGGGAATACGATCCGCGGGCGACCGGCCTCCCGCGCCGGCCGTCCCCCACCGCCTGGATTCTACTGCCCCGGGTCCCGGGCCGTCATCCGGGCGAAGGACCCCCCAGGCACCCCGGTTTGGCGGTAGATTCGGAAATTCATCCTCCGTGCTCGAGGCGACATGCGCGCGCTCCCCCTGCTGATGCTGGGCCTGCTCGCGGCCGTTCCCGCCGGCGCCCAGCGGCCCGTGCCGCTCGGCCCGAAAGACGGTGCCGGGCTTCCTCCGACCGACACGGCCCGGGTGGCGCCGGGGGCCCCGGCCCCCGACTTCACCCTGATGAGCCGAGCCCTGGCGCCGGTCGACGCTCTCGAGCTTCCGGGGCCGGAAGAACGTGGTCCTCGTCTTCTACCGGGGCCACTGGTGACCGTACTGCGCCCGTCAGCTCGGCGAGCTGAGAGATCTGTTGACGCCGGAACAGCGCCAGTCGACCGAAGTCATCGCGCTCTCGATCGACGACCAGGAACACCTGGACCTGATGGCTCAGCGGATCGCGAAGGAGGACGGACGGGAGCCGGCCTTCACGATGCTCTCCGATCCCGGCCATCGGGTCATCGATCGCTACGGCCTCCTCAACCCGTCGGGCCGGGGCTGGCCCCATCCGACCACCTACGTGATCGACCGGCGCGGCGTGGTGCAGTGGAAGTTCACCGAGGTCAACTACAAGATCCGCCCGACCAACGACATGATCCTCGCGGCGCTGGCTGAGCTCCGCTGACGAATCGCTCGAACCCATCGGAACCGAGAGAACCCATGCGACTCTTCTCCCGCGCGGCACTCGCTCTCCTCGGCGCGCTGGTCCTCGCCCCGATCGTCTCGGCGCAGGCCCCGACGCTCCAGCCGACCGATCTCTTCCAGCTTCAGTACGCGACCGATCCGGCCATCTCGCCCGACGGGCAGTGGATCGTCTACGTCCGGCGGTGGAACGACGTGATGACCGACCGGCGCTACTCCAATCTCTGGATCGTGAAGCCGGACGGGAGCGAGCACCGGCCGCTCACCACCGGCAAGGTGAACGACGGGTCGCCGGCGCTGGTCGCCGGACGGGAAGCGGCTCGCCTACGTCTCCGACCCAGAGCGGCCACCCCCAGGTCTACGTCCGCTGGATGGACACCGGCGTCACCTATCCGGTCACCAACGTCACCGAGCCGCCGGCGTCGCCGGCCTGGTCGCCGGACGGCACGCAGCTCGCCTTCCTCAAGCTGGTGCCCACCCCGGCACTGGTGGTCGGGCACACCGCTCCATGCGCCACCCGGCGCCGAGTGGGCGCCGCCGCCCAAGTACGACGACCGCCTGGTCTTCCGGTTCGACGGCGTGGGCGAGCTCCCCACCGGCTTCATCCACGCCTTCGTGGTCTCGGCCGATGGCGGGAGCCCTCGCCAGGTCACCAGCGGCGACTTCAACTACGGCGGGCTCTTCTTCATCGGCGGTGACGTGACCTGGAGCCGCGACGGGAGCGAGCTGGTCCTCCCCGCCCGCCGGGGCGACCGGCCCGAGTTCAACTGGCGCGAGACCGACCTCTACGCCTTCTCCGTCAAGACCGGGGCGATGCGGCAGCTCACCGACCGGTTCGGTCCCGATCAGAGCCCGGCCGTCTCGCCCGACGGGAAGCTGATCGCCTGGGTGGGCTACGACGACCACAAGCAGGGATACCAGAACACCCTGCTCTCCGTCATGAACGCAGACGGCTCGGGCAAGCGGGTGCTCTCGACCAAGCTCGACCAGAGCGTCGGGAACCCGCGGTGGTCGGCCGACGGCAAGTGGGTGTACGTGAGCTTCGACCAGCAGGGCGACACCAAGGTCGCCCGCTTCGCGCTCGACGGCAGCTATCAGGTGGTGGCCGAGCACCTGGGCGCGAACGGCTCGGCCTACATGGGTGGGAGCTACGACGTCGGGCCGACCGGCGCGGTGGCCTTCACCATGAGCACGCCCGACCAGCCGTCGGAGCTCGCCTACACCGGCGGTGCGCCGGGGGCGCCGGTCAAGACCCTGACCGCCCTCAACGCCGACCTCCTGGCCGGCCGCACGCTGGGGCAGGTCGAGGAGATCTGGTATCCGTCGTCCAAGGACGGCCGGAAGATCCAGGGCTGGATCATCAAGCCGCCGGGCTTCGATCCGTCGCGGAAGTATCCCTTCATCCTCGAGATCCACGGCGGGCCCTTCGCCAACTACGGCGACCGGCTTCGACGAGGAGAAGCAGCTGATGGCGGCGGCGGGCTACGTGGTGCTCTACGCCAACCCGCGGGGCAGCACCAGCTACGGCGAGGAGTTCGGGAACCTGATCCACCACGCCTATCCGGGTGACGACTTCTACGACCTGAACTCCGGCGTGGATGCGGTGCTCGCCAAGGGGTACGTCGACCCGAACAACCTCTTCGTGACCGGCGGGAGCGGCGGCGGGGTGCTGACCGCCTGGATGATCGGCCACACCGACCGGTTCAAGGCGGCGCTCGCCTTCTATCCGGTCATCAACTGGGAGAGCTTCTCCCTCACGGCCGACATGGCGCCGTCGTCGGTCAACAACTGGTTCCCGGGCTTCCCGTGGGACTATCCCGAGAACTACGCCAAGCGCTCGCTCCTCTCGGTGGTGAAGAACGTCAAGACGCCGACCCTGATCATGACCGGCGAGGAGGACCACCGGACCCCGATGTCGGAGTCGGAGCAGTACTACAAGGCGCTCAAGATGCTGGGCGTGCCCGCGGTGCTGGTCCGGGTGCCGGGCGAGCCGCACGGGATCCGGCGGCGGCCCAGCCACGAGGCGGCCAAGCTGACCACGCTCTTCGGCTGGCTGGGCCGGTATCGGAGCCAGATGCCCTGAGCGGGTCGGTGCTCGCGAGCCCGGTGGCGCCGCTCCCTCTGGGCCCCGGCCAGACGATCTTCGATCTGGCAGGTTGGGTCGTTGCCTCTTCCTCCCATCTCTGGTCAAGGCACTCGTCTTGTCCAAGGGGCTCGGGATCGACCTCCGCCGGGTGCCTTTTGCCGACTATCGGGTCTGGGCGACCGAGCTCCTCACGCCGGCGATCCAGCTTCCGATCCTTACCTGGCTCCTGTCCCGGCGGGGTGAGACCTGGTCCGGCCTCGGCCTGCGTGTGGCCCGAGCGAACGGGCCGGTTCCTGCTCAGCGTGCTCGCCCTGACCGCGGCGACCCTGCTCGTGGCCGAGCTGGTGGCCCGGCTGCCCTCACTCTGGGGCGGGGCGTGGCCGCCGTCGCGCTACCGGGCCTTGCGGGGCCACCGGCTGGCCATCGCGATGCTGCTGATCAACACCATCGCGTTGGTCGGCCTCACCGAGGAGCTGAGCGTTCGCGGCTTCCTGATGAGCCGGGTGGCGCTCGGCCTCGGCGGTAGCCAGGCGGCCTGGTACGCCGCCGTGGGTGCCACGGCCCTTTTGTTCGGTCTGCTCCATTTCCAGCATGGCCCCGGGACGGTCATCACCGGGATCCTGGTCGGCCTGATCTATGGAGTGACCTACGTGGTCGGGGGGCGGAACCTTTGGCGCCTCGTCATCGCCCACTCGTTGCACGACACCATCCGGCTGGGCTGGTTACTCTCCCTCGAGGGTGAGGCACCCGGTCCCCCCTCTGGCTGACCGATCCGGCCCTCGGCAGCCGTCTCGGCACCAGGAACGCCACCGAGCGGGTTGCGAGGCGGGCCGTCGTGTCGGATCGTTGTCTCACAAGCCGGTCCTCCGCGGCGCGTCCGCGCATCCATCGACGCGCCCGCCACCGAGAGGACCGAGAATCGACTCGGGAAGCGAACCATGAATCGTAGTCATTGGCGAGTCACGCGGAACGTCACGATCGCTCTGCTGGCGGGGGTGGCTCAACTGGTCGGCTCAGGTCCTGCCCAGGCGCAGCAGGTCCCGGCTGCGCTCTACGGCGCCCTGACGTGGCGCCATGTCGGACCGTTTCAGGGCGGCCGGGTGGAGGCCGTGGCCGGCATCGCCGCCAACCCGTCCACCTTCTTCTTCGGGGCAGTCAACGGCGGCGTCTGGAAGACGGTCGACGCCGGCCAGACCTGGGAATCGAGCTGGAAGGGTCCGAACGGTCGGCACCATCGGCGCCCTGGCCATCGCGCCCTCCGACCCGAACGTGATCTACGCCGGCACCGGCGAGCCCGACCCGCGGACCGACATCGCGAGCGGCGATGGCGTCTACCGGTCCACCGACGCCGGCCGGACCTGGACCCACGTCGGTCTGGACGACTCCCACCAGATCGGTCGGATCGTCGTCGACCCGCGGAACCCGGACGTGCTCCTCGTCGCGGCGCTCGGCCATGTCTTCGCGCCGAACGAGGGACGCGGCGTCTACCGCTCCACCGACGGCGGTACCACCTGGCAGCGGACCCTGTACGTCAACGACAGTACCGGGGCGATCGATCTGGCGATGGATCCGACCAACGCCCGAATCGTGTACGCCGCGATGTGGCAAGTTCGGCGGACGCCCTGGTCGCTGGTCGACGGCGGGGCGGGGAGCGGCTTCTACCAGTCGCGCGACGGCGGTGTCACCTGGCGCAAGCTCGAGGGACACGGGCTGCCCGGCGGGCTCTGGGGGCGGACCGCCGTGTCGGTCGGCGCGGACGGACGACACGTGTACGCCCTGATCAACGCCAAGGCCGGCGGCCTCTACCGCTCGGACGACGGCGGCGACAGCTGGAAGCTCGTCAACGACGACCAGAACATCCGGCAGCGGCCCTGGTACTACTTCCAGGTCAAGGCCGACCCGGTCGCTCCTACCACGGTCTACCTCCTCAACTTCTTCATGTACCGGTCGACCGACGGCGGCGCCAGTATCACCCGGCTCAACCCGCCCCACGTCGACAACCACGCGCTCTGGATCGACCCCACCGCCCCCGAGCGGATGATTGAGGGGAACGACGGCGGGGCCACGATCTCGATGGACGGCGGGGCGCACTGGAGCACCGAGTCCAACCAGCCGACCGCCCAGATCTACCACGTCGCGACGGACGATCAGGTGCCGTACCGGGTCTACGGCGCCCAGCAGGATCGCGGCACCTACTCCATCGCCAGCGCCACCAACCGGGGCGCGATCACCGACCAGGACTGGTACGACGTGGCCGGCGGCGAGAGCGGGTACGTCCTGCCGGTGCCCGGCGCGCCCGACACCGTGTTCGCGGGGTCGTACTTCGGCTCGCTCACCCGCTGGAACCGGGCGACCGGAGAGGCCCAGGACGTGACGCCCTGGCCCGAGAACACCGAAGGCTACGCCGCCGAGACCGTCCCCCTGCGCTTCAGCTGGACCGCACCCTCGGCGTTCGATCCCCATCGCCCCTACACGCTCTACACCGGGTCCCAGTATCTCCTCGAGACCACCGACGGCGGGCGAAGCTGGACCAAGCTCAGTCCCGACCTGACCCGGAACGACAAGGCCAAGCAGCAGCTCTCCGGCGGACCGATCACGCTCGACAACGTGGGCGCCGAGTACTACGACGTGATCTATACCATCGCGCCGTCGCCGGTCGCCAAGGACTTGATTTGGGTCGGGACCGACGACGGGTTGATCCACCTGACCCGCGACCGAGGGGTGCACTGGACCGACGTTACGCCGAAGGCGATGCCGGCTTGGGCGCACGTCGAGCTGATCGAGGCCTCGTCGCGCGACGCCGGCACCGCTTACGCCGCCGCCAACGCCCACCTGCTGGGCGACGACGCGCCCTACCTCCTCCGGACCCACGACGGCGGCAAGACCTGGACCTCCATCGGCGCCGGCGTCGAGGGTTCGGCGTACGTCATTCGGGAAGATCCGGTCCGGTCCCGGATGCTCTACGCCGGCACCGAGAAGGGCGTGTTCGTCTCGTTCGACGACGGCGACCACTGGCAGTCGCTCCGGCTCAACCTGCCGCCCACCTCGATCCGCGACCTGGTGGTGCATGGCAACGACCTGGTCCTGGCCACCCACGGCCGAGGGTTCTGGATCCTCGACGGCATCGCCGCGCTCCGCCAGGCCACGAGCACCGTCGCCGGCGCCGAAGCCTACTTGTTCGCGCCGGCCCCGGCGATGCGGTCGTCGCTGGGTGGCAGCGGGTTCGGGGACGACCCCACCGCGGGGAAGAACGCGCCGGGCGGCGCGCTGGTCGACTACTACCTCAAAGCTGCGCCGACCGAGCCGATCAGCCTCGAGGTGTTGGACGCGAGCGGTGAGGTGGTCAACCGGTTCTCGAGCGACACCTCGGAGGAGCGCGGCCGCCGGCTGAGCGCCAAGGCCGGCGGCAACCGGTTCGTCTGGGACTTGGGCTATGCCCCGCCGCCGCCGCTCCAAGTGCCGGGCGGGCCGATCTTCGAGGCCGGCCGGCCGATGACGCCGACCGTCCTGCCGGGACGCTACACCGTCCGCCTGACGGTGAACGGCCACGCCTACACCCAGCCGCTCACGGTGACGCTCGACCCTCGGCTCCAGACCAGCCCGGCCGCTCTGGCCCAGCAGCTCGACCTGATGAAGAAGCTGAACCAAGCCCTGGCCGACGACCACAACGCGTTCAACCAGATCGCCGGGCTGCGTCAGCAGCTCAAGGGGATCTCCGACCGGCTCGGCGCCGACTCCACCATGCGGGCGGTAGTCGATTCAGCCAAGGTGCTCGACGCCCGGGCCGACTCGCTCTCGGTCCGGTTCTTCCAGTACCGGGCCAAGGCGGCCAAGTGGCTCTTCATGAACTACCCGATCCAGCTCAACGCCAAGCTGGTGAGCCTCGAGGGGTCGGTCGCGGGATCGAACGACGCGCCGACCGCGCAGGACGTGACGGTGTTCGAGCAGCTTCGAGGTCAGCTCGACGCCCGGTTGGCCGAGTGGCGCGCGATGCAGGATCGCGACGTGGCGGCGCTGAACGCCCTGATGCGGGAGCGGGGGATCACGCCGATCTACGTCGGGAGGCGGGGGCTGGTTCCCTAGCGGCGGATTGACGGATATGCATTGTCTGTGTACTCTCTGTGTATGAGTACCAAGACGATCTCAGTCCGCGACGAGGCCTACCGTCGCCTGGTGGCCGCCCGCCGAACGCCGCATGAGTCCTTCAGCGAGGTCATCATGCGAGCCCGCTGGGAGTCCGAGCCGGTGACGGCGGGCGCGCTGCTCGCCCTGGTGCGTGAGCGGGGGCCGATCTACGCCGACGCCGAACTCGATGCCGTAACCGAGCTCAAGAAGGCCGACCGCCCGCCGCGCGACAAATGGGCCAGGGACTGATCCTCGAGACCACGTTCCTGATTGACTTGGAGCGCGAGCTGGGACGGGGCACCCCGGGGCCGGCGCAGGCCTTTCTCGAGCAGCATTCCGAGATGCCACTCTTCCTCACCTTCACCGTGTGTGGAGAGGTGGCGGCCGGAGCCGCGCCCACCGACCGGCACAAGTGGGAACGCTTGGTCGCCCCGTTCCACGTCCTCGAATGCTCGGACGCGGTGGCCTGGACCTACGGTCAGACCTTTCGCTACCTCCAAGCCAACGGGCTCCTGATCGGGGCGAACGATCTCTGGATCGCCGCCACCGCCATCACTTACGGCAAGGCCCTGGTCACGGCCAACGAGCGGGAATTCACCCGCGTGCCCGGGCTCCGGGTCGTCTCCCACCGACCCACCCGCAAGGCCCGCCGGTAACGATCCCGCCCCGCCCGCTTGCGCGGACGGCAGCTCAATTGCATTATTATGCAATATGCAGAAACCAGCCATTGCGCTCGCCTTCTCCGGCGGGCTCGACACCTCCTACTGCGTCCCCCGGCTCGCCGAGCAGGGCTACGCCGTCCATACCGTCTACGTCGACACCGGCGGCGCCACCTCGGAAGAGCTCGCCGCCATCCGGAAGCAGGCCCTGGCCGTCGGCGCCGTCGAGCACCATGAGGTCGACGCCCGGACCGCCGTCTTCGACCGCTTCGTCCGCTACCTGATCCAGGGCAACGTGCTCCGGGGCGAGGTCTACCCGCTGAGCGTGTCGGCGGAGCGGACCCAGCAGGCCATCTCGGTGGTGGAGGTGGCCCGGCGGATCGGCGCCAAGGCCGTGGCCCACGGCTCGACCGGCGCCGGGAACGACCAGGTCCGCTTCGACATCGCCATCCGGGTGCTGGCCGGCGACCTGAGCATCGTGACCCCGATCCGGGACGAGTCGCTCTCCCGCGACCAGGCCATCGCCTACTTGGAGTCACGCGGCCTTCCGGTGCCGCCCAAGTCGGGCGCTTACAGCATCAACAAGGGGCTCTGGGGCACCACCTGGGGTGGTGGCTGGACCCACGATACCTGGGCCGGGCCGCCACCCGACTTGGTCGACCCGCCGGCCGACGCGCCCGGCCCGGCCGACGTGATCGTTGCCTGGGAGCGGGGCGTGCCCCGCGCCCTCGACGGGACGCCGCTGGATGGCGCCGCCTTGGTGGGTCGTCTCAACGACCTGAGCGACGCCTACGGGTTGGGCCGGAACATCCACGTGGGCGAGACCGCGCTCGGCATCAAGGGCCGGATCGGGTTCGAGGCCGGCGCCGCGCTGGTGCTGATCGCGGCTCATCGCGAGCTGGAAAAGCTGGTCCTCACCAAGTGGCAGACCTTCTGGAAGGACCAGCTCGCCCGCTTCTACGGCGACCGGCTCCACGAGGGCCAGTACTTCGACCCCGCGCTCCGCGACGTCGAGGCGCTGATTACCAGCTCGCAGCGGCGGGTCACGGGCGAGACCCGAATTCATCTGGCGCCGGGCCGGTTCATGGTGACCGGGACCCGGAGCCCCTTCTCGCTGATGGACAAGAGCGTCGCCACCTACGGCGAGGAGAACCGGCTCTGGACCGGCGACGAGGCCCGGGCCTTCGCCCGGATCGGCGCGATCCCGTCGCTCCTGGCGGCCCGGGTGGGCGAGCGAAGTGGTGGCTGAGATGGTGCGTACCACCCGGGTCCACCTCGACCGGATCTCGTCGGCCACCCGGAACGCCCGGCTCGCGCCCGACGTGATCGTGGGCAACGAGATCCTGGCCGAGGAGGGGCGGATCCTCGCGGTCCGGATCCTGACCGACAAGTCGAGCTACAACACCGTCGAGGACGTGAGCGGCCGGATGGTCTCGCTCCGCTCCGGCGACGTCCTGGCCGGGGTGCTCGGCTCCCGCCGGGCACTCCGGGGCTACGCCGGCGAGGTGCCCGACACTATCGTGGTCGGCGACACGATCGCCGTGCTCAACCTGGGCGGGATCGTGGGCCGGTGCATCTCCGAGAATCCCGACATCGGGCCGCCGTTCCAGGCGGAGGTCCTGGGTGCCGTGCTGGCCTTTCCCGATCTGGGCGACCGGGTCGGGACGCCGGCCACCATCCACGACGGCGCGGTGCCGGTGGCCGACGAGCTCACGGCCGAGACCCCGGTCGTGTACGTGGCCGGGACTTGCATGAACGCTGGAAAGACGGTCGCGGCCACCGAGCTGGTGCGGGGTCTGGCTCGGCGCGGCTATCGGGTCGGCGCCGCCAAGCTGACCGGCGTGTCGCTGATGCGGGACACGCTGGCCATGCTCGATGCCGGCGCGATCGCGGCGCTGACCTTCAACGATGCCGGCATCGCCAGCACCCACCCGGGTCTGACCGTGGGGGTGGCCCGCGGGCTCTTCAACCGGCTGGCCAGCCGCTCGTCGGGCGCCCCCGACGTGATCGTGGCCGAGCTGGGTGACGGGATTCTGGGTGAGTACGGGGTGCAGGACATTCTCGAGAACCGGGGCCTGATGGGTCTGGGCGCCGCGCACGTGATGGCCGCGCCCGATCCGGTGGCCTGTTGGGGAGCGCTGGAGCTCTATCGCGACCGGTTCCATCTCCCGCTCACGCTCTTTACCGGACCCGCCACCGACAACCAGGTCGGTCGCGACTTCATCACCGGCACGCTGGGCTTCCCGGCCCACAACGCCCGCCGCGACGCCGCCGGCCTGCTCGACGTGGTGGAGCCGGCCATCGCCGACTGGCGAGCCCGGCAGGGAGCCGCCTGATGCGGGTGGCCGCGATCGGGTCCGCCGGCTTCGTCGGCGGGGAGTTGCTTCGGCTCCTGCTCCAGCACCCGGAGGTCACCGAGCTGGTGGCGACCAGCCGGAGCCAAGCCGGGAAGCCCCTGGGCGAGGTGCATCCCTCGCTCGCCGGGCGAACCGAGGTTCGGTTTGCCGGGCTCTCGCCCGCCGAGGCCGCCCGCGACGCCGACGTGGTCTTCCTGTCGCTGGAGCACGGCGAGTCGTCCAAGATCATGGGCGAGATTCTCGACGCCGGTCCGGGCCTGGTGGTCGACCTGGCCGCCGATTTCCGGGTGCACGACGGGCGGCTCCACGAGCGCTACTACGGCCGGCATCCCGCGCCCGAGCTGGTGCATCGGTTCGAGTACGGCCTGGCCGACGTCCGGGGCGCCGAGCTGAAAGGCGCCAAGGCGATCGCCGCGCCGGGCTGCTTTGCGACGGCCGCCCAGCTGGCGCTCTACCCGCTTCGACAGGCCTCGCTCGCGGTGGAGCCCGCGGTCTGGGGGATCACCGGCTCGAGCGGAGCGGGGGTCAGTCCCAAGCCGACGACCCATCACCCGTTCCGGGCCAACAACGTGTTCGCCTACTCGGTCCAGGGGCACCGGCACGAGGCCGAGCTCCAGGAGCAGTGGCGGGCCTGGACCGGCCGGGCCGAGGCGGGCCCCCGCCTGCTGACGCACTCGGGGCCGTTCGTGCGGGGCATTTACGCCACCGTGCACGCCCGGCTTGCCGAGCCGGTGGGCGGCGAGCTGCCGGCGGCCACGAAGGCCGCCTTCGCGGGGCGCCCCTTCGTCCGGGTCCTTGACGCGCCTCCGGAGCTGACCCACGCGGTGGGCTCCAACGACGTCTTGCTCCACGTCGCCCCGACCACCAAGGGCGACGAGGTCATCATCACCGTGGCGATCGACAACCTGGTCAAAGGCGCCGGCGGGCAGGGCATTCAGGCGATGAACCTGGCCCTGGGCGTCGACGAGCGCGCCGGGCTCGGCGCCGCGTCTCCCTTTCCCATTTAGAGGAGCGGCATGACCGCATCCCAGACCTCCGGCGCCTGGTTGCCGGTGTACGCCCAGTTCCCTTTGCGAGTGGTGTCGGGCAAGGGCTCCTGGATCACGGACGAGAAGGGCGAGCGGTGGCTCGACGCCTACGGCGGCCACGCGGTCGCCTCGACCGGCCACTCGCATCCCGAGGTGGTCAAGGCGATCGCCGACCAGGCCGCGAAGCTGATCTTTTACTCGACCGCGATCCCCCACGCGGGCCGGGAGGAGCTGGCCGAGGTCATCGCCTCGCTCTGCCCCGACCCGTTGGGCAAGGTGTTCTTCTGCAACAGCGGCGCGGAGGCCAACGAGAACGCCCTCGGTCTGGCGCGCAAGGTCACCGGCCGCCAGAAGATCGTCTCGGTGGCCGGCGGGTGGCACGGGCGCACCGTGGCCACGCTGGCCGTGACCGACGGGGCCAAGTACGAAGACGGCGCTCGCCGCGCCGGGATCCCGCTCTCGACCAAGGTGCCGTTCAACGACGTCACCGCCATCGGTGCCGCCGTGGACGACACCGTCGCCGCGGTGATCGTCGAGCCGGTCCAGGGGATGGCCGGCGCGCGGGACTGCTCGCCCGACTTTCTCCGGGCCGCCCGGCTGGCCTGCGACCGCGAAGGCGCGGTGTTGATCTTCGACGAGATCCAGTGCGGGGTGGGCCGCTGCGGCGCCTTCACGGCGGCGGAGGCGTTCGAGGTGGTGCCCGACGTATTGACCCTGGCCAAGGGGCTCGCGGCCGGGATCCCGATCGGCGCCATGGTCGCGACCCCGGCGATCACCTCGGGGCTCAAGGTGGGCGACCTGGGCAGCACCTTCGGCGGCGGCCCGGTGGCCGCCGCGGCCGGCCTCGCCAACCTGACCGTGCTCCAGCGCGAGCGGCTGATCGAGAACGCCGTGATGGTCGGCGACCAGATCCGCCGGGCGGTGCAGCGGATCCCCGCCGTCTCCGACGTCCAAGGCCGCGGCCTGCTCCTCGGCCTCCGGCTCGACCGGAAGGCCGCCGGACGTTCAGCGCGCGCTCTTCGAGTCGCGCATCCTCACCGGGACCTCGAGCGACCCGGCGGTGCTCCGGCTGATGCCGCCGCTCTCGTTCTCCCGAGCCGAAGCCACCCTGCTGGTCGACGCGTTGCGTCGGGTGCTGACATGAGAAAGCGTGATTTCCTCGCGACCGAGGACTTGACCCCGGAGGCCTTCCAGGGCCTCCTCGACCTGGCCGCGCGGGCCAAGCGGAACGAGGTCCCGGGCGGCCTGGAGAAGAAGATCCTGGCGGCCGCCTTCATGGACCCGAGCCTCCGGACCCGGGCCAGCCTCGAGGCCGCGATGTTCCTCCACGGCGGCCACATGATCGTGCTCGAGCCGGGGCGGGGCAGCTGGACCTGGGAGACCGAGCCCGGCGTGGTGATGGAGGGCGCGGCGGTGGAGCACCTGATCGAGACCTCGCGGGTCCTGGCCCGGTATGCCGACGCGATCGGGGTCCGGGTCTTCCCCCGGGGCACCGACTGGCAGAAGGAACGCCAGGACCGGGTGATCAAGGACTTCGCCGCGTACAGCGACAAGCCGGTGATCAATCTGGAGTCGGCTCGGCGCCACCCGTGTCAGGGACTGGCCGACGCCCTGACCCTCAAGGAGAAGCTCGGCGATCCCAAGGGAAAGAAGTTCGTGCTCTCGTGGGCCTGGCACCCCAAGGCGCTCCCGACCGCGGTCCCGGCCAGCGCGGCGATCGCCGCGGCGCAACTGGGCATGGAGGTGGTGATCGCCCGGCCCCAGGGCTACGACCTCGACCCGGACGACATGGCCACGATCTACAAGACGGCCACCGCGAACGGTGGCCGGGTCACGCTCGCGGGCTCGATGACCGACGCGATGGTGGGCGCCGACGCGGTCTACGTGAAGTCCTGGGGCTCCCTCCAGCTGTACGGGAAGCCCGAGGAAGAGAAGGCGCTCCGGAAGGATCTCCGTCCCTGGATCATGAACGTGGATTCCCTCAAGGCCACCCGGGGCGGGAAGGGCATCGTGATGCACTGCCTCCCGGTCCGCCGGAACGTCGAAATCGAGGACGCGGTACTGGACGGCCCTTGCTCCGTGGTGGTGGACCAGGCGGAGAACCGCCTCCACGCGCAGCGGGCCCTCCTGCTGGATCTGATCGGCAACAGGGAAGGAAGCGGGGGATGATGACGGCTCCTCTCGACGCGGCTCGGCCGCTGACCGGACTCAAGGGCGCGCTCCGATACGTGCGGGCCTATCGCGACCATGCCTTCGTCGTGAAGATCGGTGGCGACGTCGTCTCCGACGCGCACGTGCTCGAGCAGGTGGCGGCCCAGCTGGGCCTGCTTCACTCGCTCGGCATCCGGATCGTGGTGGTCCACGGCGGCGGGGCCCAGGCCACGGCGCTGAGCCGCCGGCTGGGGCAGGAGCCCGTGATCGTGGCGGGCCGCCGGGTCACCGACGACGGGGCCCTGGAGGTCGCCAAGATGGTGTTTTCCGGGACCGTGAACCTCGAGGTGCTCTCGGCTCTCCGGCACCACGGCGTGCAGGCGGTGGGACTGAGCGGGGTCGATGCTGATCTGCTCACCGCCGCCAAACGGCCGCCGGTCGAGGTCACGGACGACGACGGCACCAGCCGGCTGGTGGACTTCGGCCACGTGGGCGACGTGACCGGGGTCGACGTCCGGGTGCTCACGACCCTGCTCGACCAGCGGTTCGTGCCGGTGGTGGCGTCGCTGGCCGGCGATCGCGACGGCAACGTCTACAATGTCAACGCCGACACGGTGGCCGAGCAGCTCGCGATCGGACTCAAAGCGCACAAGCTGATCTTCCTCACCAGTGTCCCGGGCGTGCTCCGGGACCGGAACGATCCGTCGTCGCTGGTGACGTTCGCCGACCCCGACGATCTGGCCCAGCTGATTGCCAACGGCTCGCTGGCCGGCGGGATGCGCCCCAAGGTCGACGCCTGCATCCGGGCGGCCACCAGCGGGGTGGAGCGGACCCACATCATCGACGGCCGGCTCCCCGACTCCATCCTCGTGGAAGTGTTCACCGGGGCCGGGACCGGCACCATGATCGTCGGGAAGAAGGAGAAAGCGAGCTATGTCGGGGTCGAGCTCGTCGACTGAGATCGAGCTGCTCCGCGACCTGGTCGCGATCCCGTCGATCAGCGGCGATGAGGAGCCGATCGCGCGGTTCGTCGAGGCCCTGGCCCGGCGGGCCGGGCTCGACGTGATCCGGGACGACACCGGCGTCAAGATCGTGGTCGACAGCGGGCGGCCGGGCCGGAGTCTGGCGCTGATCTCGCACCTCGACGTGGTGCCGCCGGGTAACGGCTGGACCCGCGATCCCTTCGTCCCGACGATCGAAGGCGATCTCCTCTACGGCCGGGGCTCCGGCGACGCCAAGGCCGCCGTGGCGGCGATGATCACCGCGGCCATCGACCTGGCCCAGGGGGTCGGCACCTCGGGGCTCCGGGGCCAGCTCTTCGTGATCCTCGGGCTGGGCGAAGAGACCCGGCACACCACCATGGGCCGGGCGGTGGCCTCGCTCCCGCCGATCTCGGCGGCGGTGGTGGGCGAGCCGACCAATCTCGACGTCGCGGTGGCGCAGCGGGGGTTGATGATGGTGGATCTGGTCGCCCACGGCGATCAACGACACGCGGGTTACGCGGCCGACGGCGCCTTCGAGAACTCAATCACCCGGCTGGCCGGCGACCTGGTGAAGCTGCCCGAGCTGCTGAGCCAACGGGCCCATGGCGTGTTGGGCCGGGCCACCGTGACCGCCACGATGCTGGACGCGGGGGTGAGCCGGAACGTCACCCCGCCCGTGGCCCGGGCGGTGCTCGACATCCGGAGCACGCCGGACTGGGAGCACCCCGAGATCGCGGAGGAGCTCCGGCGGCAGCTGACGTCGGACGTGGTGGTCACCTCGGAGCGGCTGGTTCCCTGCGAGACCCCGGCCGACTCCCGGCTCCTCGCGGCCGCGCTCCGGGTCCGGCCGGGGGCCCGGACCTTCGGGAGCCCGACCTGCTCCGACTGGGTCTTCGTGCGGCAGACCGACGCGATCAAGTGCGGGCCCGGTACCAGCCGCCGGTCGCACACGCCCGACGAATCGGTGGACCTTCCCGAAGTCACGGCCGCCCGGAGCTTCTACCGGGCGCTCGCGGAGGAGTACCTCCAGATGAGAACCCTCTGGGCCAAAGGCGATCGGGCCGACCGGGCCATGCTCGACTACACCGTCGGGAGCGACCGCGAGGTCGACGCCGAGCTGCTGGGCTGGGACGTGCTCGGGAGCCTGGGGCACATCGAAGGGCTCCGCGCCTCGAAGCTCCTTACCACCGCCGACTACCGGAAGCTCCGGGCGGGACTGCGGGCCGCGCTCCGGGCGGTGGAGGCGGGTACCCTCCGGATCCGTGCCCAGCACGAGGACGCCCACTCGGCGGTGGAGACCTGGCTCACCGACCGGGTGGGCACCGCCGGCGAGCGGGTCCACACCGGCCGCTCGCGGAACGATCAGGTCGCGTGCGATCTCCGGCTCCTGCTCAAGGACCGGCTGCTCGCTCCTCCAGGCCGGCGCCTGCGATCTGGCAGCCGCGTTCCTGGCGTTCGCGACGAAACATCGGACCGCGCTCTGGCCGGGGTACACCCACCTCCGGCCCGCGATGCCGTCGAGCGCGGGGCTCTGGGCCGCCGCCTACGCCGAGGCGCTGCTCGACACGGCCGGCTCGGTGGGGACGGTCTGGGAGCTGGTGGACCGCTCCCCGCTGGGAAGCGCCGCCGGCTACGGAGTGCCGCTACCCCTCGAGCGCGAGGTGGCGGCCCGGGCGCTCGGATTCGCCGCGGTGGAGCACAACGTGGCCACCGTGCAGCTGGGCCGGGGCAAGCTCGAGGCGGGTGTCCTCTTCTGGTGCGTCCAGCTCGGGCACGACCTCTCCCGGTTCGCCAGCGACGTGATCCTGCTCTCGGGACCGGAGTTCGGGCTCCTGGAGCTCCCGACGGAGTACGCCACGGGTTCGAGCATCATGCCCCAGAAGCGGAACCCCGACGTCTTCGAGCTCACCCGGGCGCGGGTCGCGGCGCTCGAAGGCGACCTCGCGGCCCTGCTGGCGATCCGGGGCAAGCTCACCAGCGGCTATCATCGCGACTTCCAGCTGCTCAAGGAGCCGCTGCTCCGCGGCCTGTCGCGAACCGGCGAAATGCTGACCATGATGGCGCGGGTGGTGCCGGTGCTGGGCGTGGACCGGGAGCGGGGGCGCCGGGCGCTGGATGCCGGGGTGCTCTCCACCGACCAGGTGATGCGCCGGGTGGAAGCCGGCGAGCCGTTCCGAACCGCCTATCGCGAGGTGGCGGCGGCCCTCAAGGCCGGCCGGCCCATGCCGCCCGTGCCGGCCGGCGAGGTCCTGGCCCGGCGGCGGTCGCTGGGCGGCGTCGGCAACCTGGACCTGGCGGCCCCGCGGACCCGGTTGGCGGGTCAGCGCCGCGTGAATCGCGAGCGGCGGGCGCGCTTCGATCGGGCGATCCGACGGCTGCTCGGGGGACGCAGATGATCAGGAAGGATCGCCGTCAGCGGCAGCTCAAGATCCTCGAGCTGATCGAGACGCACGCGATCCACACCCAAGAGGAGCTGGCGGACGCGCTGGCCCGCGAGGGGTGGGAGGTCACTCAGCCTTCGGTCAGCCGTGACATCGCGAGCCTGGGGCTGGTCAAGGTGGAGAGGGCCTACAAGCGGTCCGCCCTGACCCGGCCGCCCCGGACGGACCTGGACGAGCAGCGGATCGTCGAGGGCGTGCTGGCCTACTCACCGGCCGGCGAGGTGCTGATCGTGGTGCACACACCCCCGGGTGAAGCCAACCGAGTGGGCGTGGCGCTCGACCGCTTGGCCTGGCCCGACATCCTCGGCAACATCTCCGGCGACGATACGATCTTCATCGCGACCCGCGATCCCAAGGGACAGAAGCGGGTGCTCGCGGAGCTGGCCCGGCTGGTGGAAGGCTAGAGACCCTCAGCGGTGGCGGGTCCAGATCACCAGCGAGCCGCACGCCGACCCCGTGACCTGAAACTCCATCGGGGTCCGCGCGGTGCCGACGTAGACCTCCACCACCTGCAAGTCGGCGGGCTGCCACTGATCGAGGTCCGGCGGCGGGGTCGGCTGGCCCAGCGTGGTCGGCGCCCAGATCCTGAGACCGTCGACCCAGATGGCCATCGGGCAGCCGCCGCGGCCGAGAGCGACCGACTTGCTGCCCCTCCGCTGGACCGACAGCCCCGCGACCCGAGTCTGGGGCAGGTCACTGAACCGCCGGTTCTCCGATTTCCCGAGGATGTCCTCCGTGAAGTAGTTGCCGATACCGTGCCGGATTCGCTCCTCGATCGGCGCCCAGAACCGGTTCCGGGCCTCGGCGACGGCGACCAGCTCGGGGAGCTCCACCGGTTGCGGGGAGAGCGCGACGTCGAGCGGAATGGAGTCCCGGACCACGACGGACAGCAGGCGGGCCTCGGGCCGGTAACCGATCCGGCGAACCTCGATCTCGTATTCGCCCCCTGGGACGACGAGCCGGTATCGCCCGCTCGAGTCGGTCGTGGCGGCCAGGCCCCACTGGTCGATGGTGACGGCGACGCCATCCAGCGGCCGGCCGGACTGGGCGTCGCGAACGGTGCCGCCCAGGGGAGCCTGAGCGGCGGCGGCGATGGGGGCCGCGACCGCGAGGGCGGCCAGGGCCACGCTGGTAACCCGCATACAGCCTCTTCCCACTCACGACCGAACCACGTTAAGGGTCGGGATGGTCGGGGCGCAACGCCTTGGTCGATTGGACAGTTCGCCGGGATTGGGTAGCCAGCGGACACCAGCGGCGGCCGGACGCGCGCCTGGCACTCGGACGTGGTCAGCGGTGGCGGGTCCAGATCAGCAGCACGCCGCAATCCGAGCCGGTCAGGTTGTACTCGGCCGGGGTCTCGGTCGGGCCGACGTAGACCTCCACGCCTTCGATCTCCTCGACCGGCCACTCGTTCAGATCAGGGGGCGCGAACCCGGCCGACCCGCCGATCGACGGGAGGTACTGAATGATGCCGTCGATCCAGACCGCCATCGGGCAGCCCTTTCGCCCGCGGGCGTAGGCCCGTCCGCCGCGGTGGATCACGTGGGCGCCGGGCGCCGCCGCCTGGATCAGCGAGGCCAGCGTCCGATGCTCGTTCTTCCGGAGCAGTGCGGGCGTGAGGAAATGGCCGAACCCCTCCTTGACCCGCTGCTCGAACTCCGACCGGTACCGCATGTCCCAAACGGCCTTGGCGGTGAGCTCGGGCAGTTGGACGGGCGCGATCGTCATGGTGAGGTCGAGGTGAATCGTGTCGGCCACCACCACGTTCAGGATCCGGGTCTCCGGTTGGTAGCCGATCTTCCGAGCCCGGAATTGGTAGACGCCGCCGGGGAGCACGATCCGATAGTGTCCCGCAGAGTCGCTCGTGGCGTGGAGACCCCACTGCTCGATGGTCAACTCGACCCCGGCGATCGGCTGACCGGAGGTCGCGTCGGTGACGGTGCCGACCAGGGGGGCTTGGGCGGCCAGGGTGGCCGGGAGCGCGATCGCCGCCATGACCCCGGCGGTGCGCAATCGCCACATTGGTGGACCTCCGGGTTCCGGCTCACGTTAGGTCCCTGCCGGGTCACAGGCAACCCCGGCAAGGCCGGCCCGTGCAACCTTTCGACACTTTGGGACGTCCTAGATCATACTGCCCGGGAAGGGAGCCGCCGGCGGTCGGACGCCTTGCCGGGCGTTCGTGTCCGACGACGGCAGCTGCGGTGCGGGATCGGCCTCAGCTTGTGGTGGGGCTCATCGGTTTCTCCTCGGTTTCCGGTGGGCGTCACCCTTCCCGTTCCCGCGCCTTGACCGCCTTCCCGCCCGAGGCTAGCTTCGTCGCCCATGAACGGATCGCTGCACCACCACGGGCATCATCGCCACGGCCTCTCGGGCCGGGGTCGGGAGCGCGGGCGCGGCTAGCGGTCAGGTTCGACCACACCGGCGCTCTCCCAGCGCCTCCGGCCCGTCCCGAGTGGACGGGCCTTTCGTTTTCCCAGGATCGCGAGCGGACGACATGTTGCGAGTGGCATTGCCGAACAAGGGCCGGATGGCGGACGAGGCCCGGGGACTCTTCGAGGACGCCGGCCTCGGCGTCCGGATCCAGAACGAGCGCGCCCTGATCGCCACCCTGGGCTCGTCATCCGAGGCGATCTTCGTCCGGGCCCAGGACATTCCCGAGTTCGTGGCCGACGGGGCCGCCGACGCCGGGGTCACCGGGCTCGACCTGGTGACGGAATCGGGTCGGGACCTGGTCGAACGGCTGGATCTGGGCTTTGGCCGGTGCCGGTTGGTGGTGGCGGCGCGGGAGGAGAGCGGGATCGAGTCGCTGGACGACATCCCGAGCGGGGCCCGGGTGGCGACCGTCTTTCCGCGAGCCACCCGGAGATTCTTCGAGAAACTGGGCCGCCCGGTCGACGTGGTGCCGGTCTCCGGCGCCACCGAGATCGCCCCGCACCTGGGGATCGCCGACCTGATCGTAGACCTGGTGTCGACCGGCTCGACCCTCAAGGTCAACGGGCTCCGCGAGATCGTCACCGTGTTCGAGTCGTCGGCCCGGCTGGTGGCGGGCCCCCGGGCGAACGGTTCGCCGGAGCGAATCGCGGCGCTCGATCGGCTGGTGATCCAGCTGGAGTCCGTGGTGCGGGCGCGGGGCCAGCGGTACGTGATGGCCAACGTGCCCCGGGCGGAGCTCGAGCGGATCAAGACCGTCCTCCCCGGGCTCAACGGACCCACGGTCGTCGACATCCTGAACGGCGGGCGGATGGTGGCCGTCCACGCCGTGGTGCCGGCGGTCGAGCTCGACCGCGCGATCGCCGGGATCAAGTCGTTAGGTGGCGAGGGAATCCTGGTCACCCGGATCGAGCGGCTCCTGCCATGAGCGGCGTCACCCTGGCCTTCCGCGGCGCGGTCGGTGAGCTCGACGCCGAAACCCGCCGGCGGCTGTTCGACCGGGTGCTGCCCGGTGGAGAGGCCATCCGCGGCACGGTGGCGGACATCGTCGAACTGGTGCGCGCCTCTGGCGACGACGCCCTGGTCGAACTGGCTCGCCGACTCGATGGTGCGACCCTGGCGACGCTCGAGGTGCCGCGCTCGGCGTGCCGAGAGGCGCTGGCCCGAACGCCGCCGACGGTTCGGGCCGCGCTCGAGCGGGCCGCCCGGAACCTCGAGACCGCCCACCGGGCCTGGATGCCCGAGGCGCGCAGCGTGGAGCCGGAGCCCGGCGTCCGGCTGGTTCGGCGGCCCGATCCGGTGGGCCGGGTCGGGATCTACGCCCCCGGCGGGCGGGCGGCCTACCCGAGCTCGGTCTTGATGGCCGCCGTGCCGGCCCGGGTGGCAGGCGTGGCCGAGGTGATCCTCTGCTCGCCACCGGACCGGACCGGCCGGCCCCACGATCTGGTGCTGGCGGCGGCCCAGCTGGCCGGGGTCGACCGAGTGTTCGCCCTGGGTGGCGCCGGCGCGATCGCGGCCATGGCCCTCGGCACCGCGAGCGTGCCGCGGGTCGACCGGATCGTGGGCCCCGGGAACGCCTGGGTCATGGAGGCCAAGCTCCAGGTGGCGCACCTGGTGGGGATCGACGGTCCCGCCGGCCCGAGCGAAGTTCTGATTCTGGCCGACCGGTCGGCCCCCCCCGAGGCGGTCGCGCGGGAGCTGGTGGCGCAGGCCGAGCACGATCCCCGGGCCGCCTCGGTGGCGGTGGTGATCGGACCCGCCGCGCTGGCGGATGCGATCGAGGCCCAGCTGGCCACCCTGGCGGCCGAGGCGCCCCGGTCGGCGGTGGTGCTCGAGTCGTTGGCGGCGGCCGGCGGCCTGCTGCGGACCGAGACCGTCGACGAGGCGATCGAGTTCGCCAATCGCTACGCCGCCGAGCACCTTCTGGTGGCGCTGGACCAGGCGGAGGCCGTCGCGCCGCTTCTCCGGAACGCGGGGGCGGTCTTCGTCGGCGTCGCCAGCTCGGTCCCGTTCGGCGACTACCTGACGGGCGCCAATCACGTGCTCCCGACCGGCGGCCTGGCCCGCGCCTATTCGGGACTCGGCCCCGAGGACTTCGTCCGCTGGACCTCGATCCAGACGGTGAGCCCGGCCGCCGCCGCGGCGCTGGCCGCCGACGTGGCGCTGCTGGCCGAGGCGGAGGGACTACCGGGGCACGCGAGCGCGGCCCGCTATTGGGAGACGTTGCGATGACGGAACGGATCTTTGCGCCCCGAGCGGCGTATCGCGACCTGGCGGTCTACCGGAACGACGCCGTTCCGGTGGAGGTCGACCTGGGCGACAACACCAACCAGTTCGGCACCGCGCCGTCGGCCCTGGCCACGGTGCGGGAGTGGACCGACGACCCCTCGCGCTATCCGACCCTCACGACCGCGCCCCTCCGGCAGGCGATCGCCGAGTGGCTGGGAGTGGAGCCGGGTCAGGTGCTGGCCGGGTGCGGATCGAACGATTTGATCGATTCCACCATGCGCGCCTTCGTCGATCCGGGGAGCACCGTGGCGTTCGCGGCCCCGACCTTCGTGATGACGGCCCACTTTGCCCGGGCCAACTCGCTCCGGCCGGTGCCGGTCCAGGTCCGGCCCGACTTCCAGCCCGACGTCGACGCCATGCTCGCCACGGGCGCGCCGCTCATCTATCTCGCCTCGCCCAACAATCCGGCCGCCACGCTGACCGAGGCCGGGGCGCTGGACCGACTCCTGGACCGGGCGCCGGGGCTGGTGATCCTGGACGAGGCCTACGCCGAGTTCGCCGGGGTCTCGCGGGTGGGCGAGGCCGCCCGGCGGGGGAACGTGCTGGTGACTCGGACCTTCTCCAAGGCCTGGGGCCTGGCCGGCCTCCGGGTCGGCTATGCGGTGGGCTCGGCCGCGCTGATCGAGGAGCTGGAAAAGGCCCGCGGGCCGTACAAGGTCAACGCCTTGGCGGAGCGGGCGGCGACGGCCGCCGTCCGGCACGATCGGGCGTGGCTGGCCGGGATCGTGGCTCAGGTGCTCGAGGCCCGGGCCTGGCTGGTCGGTGCGCTCCGCGACCTGGGGCTCGCCCCGCTGGAATCCGCGGCGAATTTCGTGGGCCTGCCCGTGCCCGATGCGCCGGCGGCCGCGCGCCACCTGGCGGCGCGCGGGCTCGGGGTCCGCGCCTTCCGGAACCTGCCTCACGTGGGCGACCTGCTCCGGATCACGGTCGGGCCGATCCCGGTCATGGAACGGGTTGCCCGCGCGCTGGGCGAGCTTCCCCGATGAGAATCACCATCTTCGACTACGGCGCCGGCAACCTCCACTCGCTCGCCAAGGCGGTGGCCGCCGTCGGCACCGAGCCGGTGGTCGAGACCGACCCCACCCGCGCCGCCGAGACCGACGTGCTGGTCCTGCCCGGGGTGGGCGCCTTCCCGCCGGCGGCGGCTCGGCTGGCGCCGGGGCTCGAGGCGATGCGCCGCGCCCTGGTGGGCGGGCTGCCCTGCCTCGGGATCTGCCTCGGGATGCAGCTCCTCTTCGAGGCCAGCGAGGAGGGTCCCGGGCGGGGGTTGGCCGTCGTGGCCGGCTCGGTAACCCGGCTCGCCGCGGCCCGCCTGCCCGAAATCGGCTGGAACGAGATCGCCAGCGACGACCCGGCTTTCGTCCGGGCCGGGCTCCACTGGGGCTACTACGCCAACAGCTTCGCCTGCCGCCCCGAGGACCCGAGCACGGTGGTCGCCTGGACGGAGTACGAAGGCGACCGCTTCCCGGCGGCGATTCGGACCGGCCGGATGCTCGGCGTCCAGTTCCACCCCGAGAAGAGCTCGTCGGCCGGTGTCGCCCTGATCCGGGGCTTTCTCGAGGAGATGGGCGGATGATCGCGATGCCGGCGATCGACCTCCGCGACGGCGCCTGCGTGCAGCTGGTCGGCGGCGACTTCGCCGACGAGCGGATCCGGCTCCCCGATCCGGTCGCCGCCGCGACCCGCTGGCGCGAGCTCGGCTTCGGAAAGCTCCACGTCGTGGACCTCGACGCGGCCACCGGCCGGGGCGAGAACGGCGCGGTGATCGATGCCCTGGTGAGGCTCGACGGCCTGAGCTTTCAGGTCGGGGGAGGTCTGGCCACCACCGAGCGGGTCACGGACCTGCTGGGTCGCGGTGCGTCGACCGCCGTGGTCGGGACCCGGGCGGTGCAGGATCCGTCGTGGCTCGAGGGCCTCGCCACGAGGCACCCGGGCCGGATCGTGGTGGCCGCCGACGTCCGCGGCCGCGAGGTGGTGGTCCGGGGCTGGACCGCTGGGGCCGGTCTCGACGTGCTGGATCTCATGACCCGGCTTCGGGGGCTGCCATTGGCCGGCGTGCTGGTCACGGCGGTGCACGTCGAAGGACGGTTGGAGGGACCGGATCTCGAGCTGATGCACGCGGTCCGGGTGGCGACCGAGCTTCCCCTCCTGGCGTCGGGCGGGATTCGGAGCCTGGCGGACTTGAGGGACCTCGATCGGGCCGGCGCCGCCGGCGCGGTCATCGGCATGGCACTCTATACCGGCTCGCTCGACCCTCGGGCGGCGGCCGAGGAGTTCGGGCAATGAGCAGCATCGTGCGGGAGACGAAGGAGACCACCATCCGGGTGGACCTGGCGCTGGAGGGCGGCCCGATCGAGGTCGACACCCCCTACCGGTTCCTGACCCACATGCTGGAGACGCTGGCCCGCTACGCCGGGTTCGGACTCCGGCTCCACGCCCGGGGCGACCTCCGCCATCACGTGATCGAGGATACCGCGATCGCCTTCGGCGCCGGGTACGCCGAGGCCGCCGCCGGGCCGCGGGTCCGGTACGGCCACCGGGTCGTCCCGATGGACGACGCCCTGGTGGAGTGCGCCCTCGACGCCGGCGGCCGGCCCTACTACGAGGGCCCGTTGCCGAGCTCGCTCTACGACCATTGGATGCGGTCGTTCGCCGATCACGCCCGGGCCACGCTCCACCTCCGGGTGATCCGCGGGAGCGACCGTCACCACGTCGTCGAAGCCGGGTTCAAGGCCCTGGGTGGGGCGTTGAGCCAGGCGGCCCGTCCCGCCGACCGGATCCGGTCGACCAAAGGCGAGGTCCAGGTGCGCCGATGATCGCCAAGCGGCTGGTGGTCTGCCTCGACGTCAAGGCGGGACGGGTGGTGAAAGGGGTCCAGTTCAAGAACCTGCGCGATCTGGGCGACCCGCCCGAGCTGGCGGCCCGCTATGAGCGGGAAGGCGCCGACGAGGTCGTCTTCCTCGACATCTCGGCGACCGCGGAGGAGCGGGCCACCCTGCTCGAGCAGGCCCGGGCGACAGCCGAGCGCCTCTTCATCCCGCTCACCATCGGCGGCGGGATCCGAACGGCCGACGACGTGGGCCGGGCCCTCCGCTCCGGCGCCGACAAGGTGAGCCTCAACTCGGCCGCGGCGGACCGGCCCGAGGTGATCTCCGAGGCCGCGGCCCGGTTCGGGGCCCAGTGCGTGGTGGTCAGCATCGACGCGGCGCGCGACGGCACCAGATGGCGGGTGTATACTCGGGGTGGCCATCAGCCCACCGAGCTCGACGCGGTGGAGTGGGCCTCGCGGGCCGCCGCGATGGGCGCCGGCGAGCTCCTGGTCACCAGCATCGATCGCGACGGGGTCCGAAGCGGCTACGATCTGGAGCTCACCCGGGCCATCGCGGAGGCCGCCCCGGTGCCGGTCATCGCGTCGGGCGGCGCGGGCGGCGCGGACCACGTGATCGCGGCCCTCACCACCGGCGGCGCCCAGGCGGCGCTGGTCGCGGGAATCGTGCACGACGGCGTCACCACGGTCGGCGACCTCAAGCGGAGCATGGCGGCGGCCGGCATCCCCACCCGGAGGACCTGGTGAACCAAGCGGAGCGTTGGCTCGAAGCGGTCACCGACGTCGCCCAGGTCGCGGGCGACGTGGCCCTCCGCCACTTCGGGCGGCCGATCGAGGTGGAGTGGAAGGGCGACGGGAGCCCGGTGACCGTCGCCGACCGCGCCGCCGAGCAGGCCGCCCGCGACTGGATCGCGAGGCGCTTTCCGGACCACGCGGTGGCGGGTGAGGAGATGGGCGAGACGGCCGGCACCGCGAGCTATCGTTGGCTGATCGATCCGATCGACGGCACCAAGAGCTTCGTCGCCGGAGCCCCGCTTTGGGGCACCCTGGTGGCGCTGCTCGAGGGCGATACCGTGTTGGCGGGCGCCGTGCACTGCGCCGCCGCGGGCCAGCTGATCGCGGCCGCCGTCGGCGAAGGGGCCTGGTGCAACGGCGTCCGGGCCCGGGTCTCGGCCATCGCGGCGGTCGAGGCGGCGACTCTCCTGACCACCGACGAGCGATTTCCCGACCGGCCCGACCGCCGTGAGGCCTGGCGGGCGCTCGCTTCCCGGGTCAGGGTGGTCCGCACCTGGGGCGACTGCTTCGGCTACCTGCTGGTGGCCACCGGCCGGGCCGACGCCATGGTGGACGACAAGATGAACCCCTGGGACGCGGCTGCGCTGGTGCCGGTGATCGAAGAGGCGGGCGGCGTCTTCACCGATTGGCAGGGACGGGTGACGCCCTTCGGCGGTGACAGCATCGCCACCAACGACCTGTTGGCGGGCCCGGTCCGCTCGGCCCTGGGAGTGCCGGCATGACGGTCAGTCTCGATCTGGACGGGCTCGACTTCAGCAAGGGCAACGGCGTGGTGACGGTCGTCGCCCAGGACGCCCGGAGCGCCCAGGTGCTGATGGTGGCCCACGCCGACCGCGAGGCCCTGGAACGGACCCTCGAGACCGGGGAGATGCACTACCGCTCCCGGTCACGAGGGCTCTGGCACAAGGGCGCCACCAGCGGCAACGTGCAGCGGGTGGTGTCGCTGGCGCCCGACTGCGACGGCGACGCGGTGCTGGCCCGGGTGGAGCCGGCCGGCCCCGCCTGCCACACCGGTCAGGTGTCCTGCTTCGGCCCGGCCGAGCGGCTCGATGCGCTCGATTGGCTCGACTTCACCATCGCCGAGCGGATCGCGGGTGCGGCGTCAGGGGCGGAGACCGCGAGCTACACGGCCGAGCTCTGGCGGAACCGGAACAAGCGGCTCAAGAAGATCGGCGAGGAGGCGGCCGAGCTGGTGGCCGCCGCGGCCGATGCCGACCGGCAGCGGACGGTCGAGGAGGCCGCCGACCTCTTCTACCACGCGCTGGTCGCGGTGCACGCGGTTGGGGGGTCGCTCGCCGAGGTGCGGGCGGTGCTGGCGCGGCGGCGGCGGCCGGCGGGCGGGCCGGGGCCGTCGGGGTAACGATTCGGCCGGGGATGCTTGTGAGAGCCGCTATTTCGGGATATGTTCGGTATCCCTGACGCTGGCGCCTGGACCAGCGCATCCATGTCCGTCTCAGCCGGAGGGGTACCATGTCGACGTCGATGGCCCAAGCCGTCCTGCCCGAGTTCGATCAGGAAATGGCCACCACCCGGAACGTGGTCGCCCGGGTGCCCGAGGCGGAGGCCGCCTGGAAGCCGCACGCCAAGTCGTTCTCACTGGGTGATCTGACGGCCCACGTGATCAACCTGCTGACCTGGACCGGTTACACTCTCAAGGACACCGAGCTCGACCTGAATCCGGCCGGTGGCGAGCAATGGAAGACGCCCTCGTTCACCACCACGGCCGAGGCGCTCGCTCTGTTCGACGAGAACGTCAAGGCGGCTCGGAAGGCGATCGAGGCCACCTCGGACGAGGACTTCCTGGTCACCTGGACCCTCAAGAGCGCCGGCCAGACGGTCTTGGCCATGCCTCGGGTGGTGGTGCTCCGCTCGTTCGTGATGAACCACCTGATTCACCACCGTGGCCAGCTCACCGTGTATCTTCGGCTCAGGAACGTCCCGTTGCCGTCCGTCTACGGTCCGACCGCCGACGAAACGTCGATGTAGGTCGCTCCACCTCCCTCCTTCGCGGAGCGGGCGATGCGTCTTCCCTCGGTTGCGGCGGCCATCCGTCGGGCAGGTGAAGCCGCCGCCCGCTTTCCGTTGGCGCTGGCGGCGGCCTTCGTCGCCACCGGCGGCCTGGTCACCGGGATCGAGGCTTCCCCGCACGACTGGGTCGCCCCCCTGGTCGGCACGGCGGTTCTCGGGGTTCCCCTCTTCACGGCCACCTCGGTCGCGGCCGAGTGGCTCGGGCTCCGGCAGACGGTCCGGTGGACGATCGAGCCCGCGCTGCTGGTCGGCTTGGTGCTGCTCTACCGGTCCGCCCTTTCCTGGCCGGACCCGCTCCTGTTCCTCCGGTTCACCCAGCTCCTCGTCGCGGCCCACCTGCTGGTCGCGGTGCTCCCCTACGCTCGGTCGGGGTCGGTCGCCGGGTTCTGGCAGTACAATCGGTCGCTCCTCCTCCGCTTTCTGATCGGCGCGGTCTACGCGACGGTGCTCTGGGGCGGGCTGGCGATCGCTCTGGTGGCGATCGAGCGGCTGCTCGGGATTCACGTCCGCCGCGAGCTCTATCCCGACCTGCTCGTGATCCTGGCGTTCGCGGTGCACCCATGGTTCGTGCTGGCCGGCGTGCCCGGCGACTTCGCCCGGCTGGACACGGTCGACGACTACCCGCTCGGCCTGAAGGTGTTCGCCCAGTTCGTGCTGATCCCGCTGGTGAGTGTCTATCTCGTCATTCTCACGATCTACCTGGGACGGGTGATCATCACCCGCACCTGGCCGAGCGGGTGGATCGGATGGCTGGTGTCGAGCGTGTCGACCGCGGGGGTGCTGGCGCTGCTCCTGGTGCATCCGGCCCGCGATCGGGAGGACAGCCGTTGGGTGAACGGCTACGGCCGCTGGTTCTTCGTGGCCCTGCTCCCGTCGCTCGGCATGCTGCTGATGGCCGCGGGCAAGCGGATCGGCCAATACGGGGTGACCGAGCCGCGGTACTTCCTGGTGGTGCTCGGGCTCTGGATGATCGGGCTCGCGATCTACTATGGGGTCAGCGCGTCTCGGAACATCAAGGTCATTCCCGGGAGCCTGGCAGTCGTGGCGTTGCTCTCCTCGGTCGGGCCCTGGAGCGCGTTCTCGGTCTCGACCCGGAGCCAGGTCCATCGGTTCCAGGCGATTCTGGCGTCGACTCGGACTGCCGGAGCGGAGGGCGGCGTCTCGACGGACGACCAGTCGGAGGCCAGCGCCATCCTTCGCTATCTCCGGGGTACGCACGGTGTCCCGGCCGTGGCCCGGGCCACCGGCCTCGATCGAGACTCGCTGGTCGCCTGGGGAGGCTCGGGCCGCTGGGTCGGGCCGGACGCCGACCGGGCCGCGCTCGAGCGGCTGGGGATCGAATACGTGGCGCCGGGGAGCGCCCTGGGTGGCCTGCTCTGGGTCGGGTCACCGGAGCCCCGTGCCGTGGACGTCGCGGGATTCGAGCGGCTCTACCCGGTCGACCTGGCGGCGGGGACTCGGCGTCAGCTCGGACTCGACTCCCTCTCGCTCCAGGCCGACACGGCGTTCCGGACCGTCACGGTCCGGCGGGGCGCCGACTCGATCGCGAGCTTCGAGGTCGGCCGCGTGGTCGACAGCCTGGTCCAGTTCGGCGAGCCGACCGGCCGGGGCGACGGTCAGCTGGCCGGACCGATCGTCGTGGACGCGGCCGGCGCCGACCTCGTCTTCCGGTTGGTGTTCCAGGCGGCCAGCGGCGAGCGCCGGCCCGCCGGGGCTCGGCTCACCAGCGCGAGCGGGGTCCTCCTGGTCCGGCGCCGCGGGGCGGAGCCGGGGCGCTAACGCACCCTGGGGATCACGTTGTAGTTCCGGCGGAGCGCCGTGGCCCGGCCGTCCGGGCCCACATCGAAGGTCCACTGCTCGGCCAGCTTCCCGTCGTCCCGAACCCGGGCAAAAGCGTGCTCGCCCACCTTCCGGAGCTTGGTGATCCCGTCGACCGGATGGTCGGTCGGGAACCCGATCGCGGCCAGCCCTCCCTCCCAGACGAAGATCTCCGTTTCGCCACCCCAGGCCTCATCGTAGGTCCCGGTGTAGGCGGCCAACGACGGATCGGCCGGTTTGGGCGGGGTCGAGTCGCGGGCCGCCTTGATCGCGGGCGCCATGATCGCGTAGGCCTGGCGGGCCAGACCGCCGGCCGGGGCGTCGATCCCGTTGGTCATCACCGTCACCGCGATCCGGTCCTCGGGCTCGAGGGTCAGCTGGGTCTGATAGCCGGGGCAGGACCCACCGTGACCCACGAAGTTGTCCTTCCCGACCTTCCACGCGGAGAAGCCCAGCCCCCACGTGGGCGAGCCGCTCGGGTCCACGAAGTGGATCCGCTGCATCTCGCGGAGCGTATTGGGGGCCAGCACTTCGGTCGACTGGTAGCTCAACAGCCGGAACTGCCAGGCGGCGAACCGGGCCAGGTCTTCCACGGTGGAGGCGTAGCCCGCCGCCGGCGCGATGCCCTTGGCCTGGAACGGTGGCAGGACCTTCCGGTCACCCTCGCGCTCCCAGGGGCCGTACCCGATCGCCATCCGGCCGCCCCGCTCGGAAACCGGGATCTCGGGGGTCGTGCTGGTCAGGCCGAGGGGCTTCAGGATGTGGCCGGTGACATAGTCGGCGTAGGGCATGCCCGACTCGGCCGCCACGATCTCGCCCGCCAGCGTGAGCCCGAGGTTGGAGTACTGGAAGAAGGTCTCGGTCGGGTAGAGCGTCTCCTCGCTGGAGAGGGCCGAGACCACCTGTTCGTGAGTCGGGAAGACCCAGTCCGGGCCGCTCCAGTAGGGATAGGCGGCTTCGCGGGGCAGTCCCGACGAGTGGGTCAGGAGCCCCTCGATGGTGATCGGCCCCGACTCCGGATGGCGCCGCTTGATGTCGAACCACGAGAGGTGCTTGGACACCGGGTCGTCGAGCCGGAGCTTGCCTTCGTCGCGGAGCTGCATCACGGCGATGCTGGTGAAGAGCTTCGAGATCGAGCAGATGCTGTAGATGGTCTCCGCCGTGGCCGGACGATGGGTGGCCAGGTCGGCGTATCCGGAGCCGCCTTTCCAAACGACCTCCTGGTCGGACAGCACCGCCGCCGAGAGGCCCGGGATCCGCTCGTAGGCGCGCTGGGCGTCCAGCCACTTGGCCAGGAGATGGGTGGCCTCGCGGACCCGAGGGTGATCGGCCAGCTGGGCGGTCCCGGAAGCCAGCGGGGCGCACGCCACGACCAGCGCGAACATCAGGGCTCGACGCATCGGTCGTTCTCCGTTGTGAGGATGAATCAGGACGCCGCGACCGTCTCCGGCCGGGGCCGCACCACCCGCCCGCCGTTCCTGACGGCGGTAATCTCGGCCAGAATCGCGAGCGCGATCTCGGCCGGCTCCCGCCCGCCGAGGTCCAGTCCGATCGGTCCGTGGAGCCGGGCGATCTCGTCGGGGGAGAAGCCGGCCTTGACCAGCCGCTCGCGGCGGAGCGCCTGGGTCTTCCGCGAGCCGATCACCCCCACGTACGCCGCCGGCGACTTGAGCGCGATGTCGCAGGCCGGCTCGTCGAACTTGGGGTCGTGGGTCAGGATCACGATGCAGGTGGCCGAGTCGATGCCCACTTTCGCGAAGACCTCGTCCGGCCAGCCGACCAGGAGCTCGTCGGCATCGGGAAAGCGCTCCCGGGTCAGGAACAGCTCGCGGCCGTCGGCCACGATGGTCCGGAACCCGAGCGGCTGGGCCAGCCGCACCAGCTCCATGGCCACGTGGACTCCGCCGAAGACGAGCAGCCTGGGCTCGCGCGGGAACACCTCGATCAACACCCGGACGTCGCCTTCCGGCCGGGTGATGGTCACCGTCTCGCTGGCGATCCCTCCGAGGGCGCCCCGGGCCGGCTCGGCGATCGGGTCGAGCAGCTGGGCCGGAACGCCGTGGTTCTCGAGGCTCCCGTCTTCGCGGACGACGACGGAGCAGCCGACCGGCGCCGGCCCGGCAATGATCGTCGCGACCACGCTGGCTTCGCGCCGGCGCGCGGCGTCGAGGATCTCGGGACGGACCGCGGGCTCCACGAAGAGCGAGATGGTTCCGCCGCAGGAGAGGCCAAACTCCCAGGCCCGCTCGTGGGTCACGCCGTATTCGAGTGCCTTGGCCGTGCCGCGCTCGATCGCCGCCCGGACCTCCTCGACCACGGCGTTCTCCACGCACCCGCCCGAGACCGAGCCGGCCATCTGGGCGTCGGGGGTCGCCAGCAGCACGGCCCCTTCGGCGCGGGGCGCGGATCCCCAGACCTGGGTCACCACCGCGCGCCCGACCGGGCCGGCTTTGCTCAACCGCTCGTATTCCGTCACCAGCTCACGCATCGATCCGCTCCGGGAGCCGGGCGGGCCGGCTCCGTCGTTCGAGTCCACCTTCGGCGCCGAGTCCCAGGCGGGCGGCGAGATCGGCCAGCGAGGCCACCGAGGCGCAGGGAATCAGGGCGTCCACGTGCGGCAGCGCGGCCCGAAGACCGGCCACCTCCGGCACGAATCCCGGCTGGCTGGCCAGCGGGTCGAGCCAATAGAGACGATAGCATGACCGCCGGAGCCGGGCCATCTCCCGGCCCAGTTGGGCGGGGTCGTCGCGCTCCCAGCCGTCGGAGCAGACCATGACCACCGCGCCGCTCCGGATGGTCCGGCGGACCCACCGCCGGTTGAGCTCGGCCAGGCTCCCCCCGATCCGGGTGCCGCCGTTCCAGTCGGTCACCGTGGACCCCACCCGCTTGAGGGCGGCGTCGGCGTCGCGGACCCGGAGCTCGCGGGTGATCCGGGTGAGACGGGTCCCGAAGACGAAGACCTCGACCGGCGCGCCGGACTGCTCGAGCGCATGGGCGAAGCGGAGCATCAGCCGGCTGTAGCGCTCCATCGAGCCGCTGATGTCGCACACCAGCACCAGCGGGCGGGGACGAGTCGGGTGGTCGAGCCAATGCCAGCGGAGCGGCTCGCCCAGGGTCGCGAGGGCGCCCCGGAGGATGCGGGCCCGGGCCGGCCGGCGGCCCCGGTGGCGCGCCGGCCGCCAGCGGCGCGACGGGCGTTGCGGGAGGGCCGGCCGGAGGGTCGCGATCAGCCTCAAGGCGTCCCTCGCCTCGTCGGCGGTCAGGGTGGCGAAGTCGGCGTGCCTGATCCGCTCCACGTGGCTGGCCAGGGTCCGGGCGTCGCGGGGCGGCGCCTCCTTTGCCTCGCCCTCCGAGGCGCGGGGGGCCGGGGCCGGATAGGTCGGCGGCTTCCGGTCGTCCTGGCGGATCCGGGGCAGCAGGAGCCCCTCGTCGGCCGGCGCGTGGCGGCGCCAGAAGAGGGCGAACGCCCGGTCGAAAAGCTCCCGGTCCTCCCGCCGCCGGACGAACACCGCCCGGCCGGCGGCCCGCACCTGGCGCTGGCGGTCGAAGCCGATCGTCTCGAGCGCCTGGAGGAAGAGCCGGGTTTGGTCGGGACTGACCCCGAGTCCGAGCCGGTGCAGCAACCGGCCGAAGACGACGACGTTCCGGACCAGGGCCAGGTCGGTCACCGGCCCGCCTTCACCTCCCCGAGCAGGCTTCGGACGCCGTCGCCCTTGAGCCGCGCCACGTCTTCCTGGTACTTGAGCAGCACGCCCAGGGTCCGGTCCACCACCTCGGGGTCGAGATCGTCGGCGCCCAGCGCGTCGAGGGCGGAGGCCCAGTCGATCGTCTCGGCCACGCCGGGGAGCTTGGACAGGTCGGTGCCCCGGAGTCGCTGGACGAAGGTCACGGCGCCGGCGGCCAGGCGGGGACCGATGCCCGGCAGCCGGGCCTGGAGGATCGCCAGCTCGCGATCGGCGGTGGGGTAGTCGATCCAGTGGTAGAGGCAGCGTCGCTTGAGGGCGTCGTGCACCTCGCGGGTCCGGTTGCTGGTGAGGATCACCCGGGGGCGGATCCGCGCCCGAAGGGTGCCGATCTCCGGTACGGTGACGGCGAAGTCGGCCAGCAGCTCGAGCAGAAGCGCCTCGAACTCCTCGTCGGCCCGGTCGATCTCGTCGATCAGGAGGACCGGCGGCTGTCCCTCGATGCTCTCGATCGCCCGGAGCAGCGGCCGCCGGAGGAGGAATTCGGGGCTGAAGATGTTCTTCATGCTGGCGGAGCCGCTCTCGCCCCGCGCCTCCAGCAGCCGGATCTCGAGCATCTGACGGGGATAGTCCCACTCGTAGAGGGCGGTGGCGGCGTCGATCCCTTCGTAGCACTGGAGCCGGATCAACTCGCCGCCGGTGACCTCGGCCAGGGTGCGGGCCACTTCGGTCTTGCCCACGCCCGCTTCGCCCTCGAGGAAGAGGGGGCGCTCCAACCGGAGGCTCAGATAGATCGAGGTGGCGAGGTCGGGGTCGGCCAGGTAGCGAGCCGCCTCGAATGCCCGGGCCACGCCGTCGACGTCGTCGAGCGATGTCATCCTCAGCCGCCCTGGTCCGACACCTGATCGGCGAAGTCCTGCCAGAACTCCTCGGCCAGCCGCCGGGCGGTGCCCTCCAGGAGGCGGGCCCCCACGCTGGCCACGGTGCCGCCCACGTCGGCGTCGGCGGTCCAGTGGAGCCGGACCAGCTTGGGGCCGAGCGACTCGAGGCGGAACGAGGTGGTGGCGTCGAGGATGGAGCCCGGCGCCTTGCCCCGGACCCGCATCCGGGCGCTCTCCCGTTCCACCAGGTCGAAGAGCTCCACGGTCATTGCGAACCGGAGCTTCAAGGCGCCGACGCCGAGGGCGGCCACCGCCTTGAAGTGGGTGGGGTCGAGCTCCTCGACCGACTCGATTGCGGGTGCGGTGGAGGCGACGAACTTGGCGTCGAGCAGCCGCGACCACACGGTAGCTACGTCGGCCCGAACTTCGGGAGAGCCGGTGAAGGAGAGGCGCATCCTAAATCCGTTCCAGGTGTTGGAGATCCTCGGGGGTATCGATGTCCGGATTGGCGCCGTCGACGTCGATCAGTCGCCAGTCGAGCCCGGCGGCCCGGATCACCGGGTCGAAGCCGCGATCGCCGGCGAGCTGCGCCGCCAGCGGCCAATGGGCCTTTCCCACCAGCACCGGGTGGCCGGGCGTGGCGGGGTCGGAACGATAACGGGGGCGGAGGAGCGCGTGTACCGGGTCGTCACGGGCGGCGTCGGCCAGCGCGCGGATGGCCTCGAGCGGGACGGTCGGCTGGTCGCCGAGGAGAATCAAGACGGCGTCGTCCCGGGCGAGGGCCACGATCCCGGCCCGGAGGCTGGCGGCGATGCCTTCCTCCGCCCGGACCGAAAAGACCGGTATGGCGCCCATCTCCCGGGCCAACCGGCGGATCCCGGCGGCGGCCGGGGCGTGCACCACCAGGCAGCGCTCCAGCAGGCGCTCGTCACGAGCCCGGGCCACGGTGGCGAGCACGTGGCCCAGGATCGGGAGGCCCCGCCAGGGGGCCAGGAGTTTCTGGCCGCCGACGCCGAACCGCTCGCCGGCCCCGGCGGCCAGGACCAGCGCGTGGATCGTCAGCCGATCCTGCCGTAGGCGGTGGCGAGCGCCCGCTTCGTCACCACCCGGGCCAGGTGGGCCCGATACTCGGCCGAGGCGTGGATGTCGCCGTTGACGTCGAGGCCCCGGGTCAGGTCCTGCACGGCGGCCTCGAGCGCGGCGGCGTCCGCGTGGGTGCCGACCACGCCGCCCACGTCCGCCAGCACCGCCCGGTCGGTGACCCCGGTGAGGGCCACCACCGCGGTCTTCACCGTCTTCCGGCTCCGGGTTACGACGGCCGCCGCGCCGGCCAGGGCGTAGCCCGAGGCCTGCTGCTCCACGCTCACGTAGGCCATCCCGGCCTTGGCGGGCGGGGCGGGGAGCACGATGTCGATCAGGAGCTCGTCCTCCCGCATGGCCGTGGCGAAGGCGCCCTGGAAGAAATCTTTGGCCGCGACCGCGCGCTTCCCGGCCTTGGACCGGAGGTTGAAGGTGGCGCCGAGCGCCAGCATCACCGCCGGCATGTCGGACGCCGGGTCGGCGTGGGCCAGGCCGCCGCCGATGGTGCCCAGGTTCCGGACCTGGAGGTCGCCGATCGAGAGGCCCGCCTCGACGATCAGCGGATACCGCGCCACCAGGACCTCCGACTCGATCAGGTCGCGATAGGTCGTGGCCGCGCCGATCCGGACCTTCCGGCCCTTGGCTTCCACTCCCTTGAGCTCGTTCAGGTGCCCGATGTCCACCAGCTTGCTCGGCTGGGCCAGCCGGAACCGCATCAAGGGCAGCAGGCTGTGGCCCCCGGCCACGACCTTCACCCCGTCGCCGGCCGCCAGGGTGTTGAGCGCGTCGCGAAGCGACCGCGCCCGGGCGTACTCGAACCCGGTCGGAATCATCGGGCGCCTCCCTTCGCCTGCTGCATGGCCACCCAGACCCGTTGCGGGGTGAGCGGTTTGTCGATGTGAGTGATGCCGAGCGGCGCCAGCGCATCGCAGACCGCGTTCACGATGCAGGGCGCCGAGGCGATGGTGCCGGCCTCGCCGATGCCCTTGACCCCGAGCGGATTGACCGGCGACGGCGTGTAGGTATAGTGCGACTCGACCCGCGGCATCTGGCTGGCCTTGGGCACCGCGTAGTCCATCATCGTCCCGGTCACCAGCTGGCCGTCGTCGCTGTAGATCGCGATCTCCTGGAGCGCCTCGCCGATGCCCTGGATCACGCCGCCATGGACCTGTCCCTCGACGATCATCGGATTGATGTGGGGCCCGCAATCGTCGACCGCCACGTAGCGGAGGATCGAGACCTCACCGGTCTCGGGGTCGACCTCGACCGTGGAGATGTGGGTGCCGTAGGGGAACACGAAGTTCGAGGGATCGAAGAAGGCGGTGGCTTCGAGTCCGGGCTCCATCCCCGCCGGCATGTTCCAGGCGACGTTGGCCATCAGGGCCAGCTCGCCGAAGGCCTTGGCCTGACCCGGCGATCCTTTGACCTGGAACTTGCCGTCCTGCCATTCCAGGTCGTCGGCGCTCGCCTCGAGCAGGTGGGCCGCCAGGAGCTTGGCCTTCTCCTTGACCTTGCGGGCCGCCAGCCGGACCGCCGACCCGCCGACCGCCGTGGTCCGGCTCCCATAGGTGCCCCACCCCTGGGGCGTGGACTCGGTGTCGCCCGCGACGATCTCCACGCTCTCCACCGGCACGCCGAACTCGTCGGCCACCACCTGCGCGAAGGTCGTCTCCTCGCCCTGGCCATGCGGCCGGGTGCCGATGTAGACCCGCACCACGCCGGTGGGGTACACCCGGACGATGGCCGACTCGTAGAGCCCGCCGCCGAACCCGACCGCGCCCGCCACCTGCGAGGGGCCGAGGCCGCAGATCTCGGTGTAGGTGCAGACCCCGATCCCGAGATAGCGCCCCTTCTGCCGGGCCTTGGCCTGCTCGGCTCGGAAGCCCTGGTAATCGATCAGGCCGAGGGCCTTGTCGAACGCGGTGTGGTAGTCGCCGGAGTCGTAGGTGATCCCGGTGGCCACGGTGTAGGGCATCTTCTCCTTCGGGATCAGGTTCTTCCGGCGGACCTCGGCCGGGTCCATCCCGATCTCGCGGGCGTAGGTGTCGACCAGCCGCTCGATCAGGAAGGTCGCCTCGGGACGGCCGGCCCCGCGGTAGGCGTCGACCGGGGTGGTGTTGGTGTAGACGCCGTAGATCACCCCGTGGATGTTGGGAATGGTGTAGGCGCCGGAGTACATCAGGCCGTGCAGGATGGTCGGCACGCCCGGACCCGCGGTCGAGGCGTAGGCGCCGAGGCCGGCGTACACCTTGGTGCGGAGCCCGGTGATGGTGCCGTCCTTGGTGCCGCACATCTCGACGTGCTCCACGTGGTCCCGGCCGTGGATCGTCGCCTTGTAGTTCTCCGAGCGGTCCTCCGTCCACTTGATCGGCCGGCCGAGCTGGATGGCCGCCCAGGCCACCATGGCCTCGTCGGCGTACGCCGGGATCTTGCTCCCGAACCCGCCGCCCACGTCGGGCGAGATCACCCGGATCCGGTGCTCCGGCAGGTTGAGCATCACCGAGCAGAGGAACCGGTGGATGTGCGGGTTCTGGCTGGTGGCCCAGAGGGTCAGCTGGCCGGTGCCTGAGTTGTAGCTGGCCACGGCCGCCCGGGGCTCCATCGCGGTAGGGAGGAGCCGCTGCTGGACGATCCGCTGCTTGACCTTCACCTCGGCGTCACGGAAGGCCGTGTCGGCGTCTCCGCCGGCGACGGTCCAGGTGAAGGCGATGTTCTTGGGCACGTCGTCATGGAGCTTGGGCACGTCGGGACCGGTGGCCTTCTCGGGGTCCACCACCACCGGGAGCGGATCGTAGTCGACGTCGATCAGGTCGATCGCGTCCCGGGCCGCCGCGCGCGACTCGGCGATCACCAGGGCCACGCCGTCGCCCACGTAGCGGACCGTGTCGGCCGCCAGCAGGGGGTGGGCCGGCACCTTGAGATCGCAGCCGGGCACGTTCCAGGCGCAGGGCACCGGGTTCACCTTGCCCGCCAGGTCCTGCCCGGTGAACACCGCGACCACGCCGTCCGCCGCCTTGGCGGCGCTCACGTCCACCCGGCGGATCTTGGCGTGCGCGTAGGGGCTCCGGAGCACCGCCGCGTAGGTCAGCCCCGGGAGCTTGAGGTCGTCGACGAAAAGTCCCTGGCCGGTGAGGAGACGGGGATCCTCGCGGCGCTTGATACCCGAACCGAAGAGCGTCGTCATGGCCGCCTCCTCACGCCATCGCCGCCGAAGCGGTCTTGACCGCCTCGACGATGTTCTGGTAGCCGGTGCAGCGGCAGAGGTTCCCCTCCAGCGCGTGGCGGATCTCGTCCTCGGAAGGACTCGGATTCGAGGCCAGCAGGTCGGCCGCCGTCATGATCATCCCCGGGGTGCAGAAGCCACACTGGAGGCCGTGCTTCTCCCAGAACGCCGCCTGGAGCGGGTGGAGATGATCCGGGGTGCCCATACCCTCGATCGTGGTGACCGCCTGACCGTCGGCCTGCACGGCTAGGACGGTACAGCTCTTCACCGCTCGCCCGTTGAGGTGCACGGTACAGGCGCCGCACTGGCTGGTGTCGCAGCCGATGTGGGTGCCGGTGAGGTTCAGCTCGTCGCGGAGCACGTGGGCGAGGAGCGCCCGGGGCTCCACCTCGACCGTGCGCTCGACGCCGTTGATCGTGAGGGTGACTGGTCGCTTCATGCGGAAGATCTCCGGGTTGACTGAAATCCGGCGGGTTGGTTGGCGGCCCGCGCGGGGGCGACAACCCGATAGTCTACCGTAGATCGGCGAGAGTGTATAGGGGTGTTACAGTCGGCCGCTCACCGTGCCGTGATCGCCTCGATTCTGGCCCACGCGGTGACCGGCAGGTGCTCGGCCGCGACCCGATCGGGGTGGAGCCCGTGCCGGTCGGCCGCCGCCCGGATCTCGGTGGCGTAGAGGGTCGGCGCGTCCAGCCGCTGGAGAAAGTCGCTGGCCCAGAGGAAACGATCGCCCGGGAGGTACGCCATGAGGGCGCCTTCACTTCCCACCCCGTCGATCGGGTAGAGCCGGAGCTCCCCGCCCGCCAGGCTGAGCGAGTCGTCCACGCCGACGAACCGGAACCGGGCCCGGGCCCGCGACCGCTCGAGCCGGTCGGGGTGGAGCGTCCACCGCCGGCCGACGACCCGCTCGAGAAAATCCCGGTTGGCCCGGTGCGAGACGATCGTGGCTCCCGACCCGACCCAGAAGCGCAGCCCCGCGACGTGGGGCCAGGCCAGGTCGGTCACCACCACCACGATCGGGTGCCGCCCGGGGAACAGCCGCCCGATCCACTGCGAGTCCGCCCGGGCTCGAGCCTCGCCCTGGGTGGCGTCCAGCACGAACACCGTGTCGTGGACCAGGGTGACCACTTCGGCGTATCCCACGTTCCGGAGGATCGTCGTGGCCGGTCCGATTCCGACGGTATCCGGTGGCGTCGGGGCCAGAAAGGTCGGGATCGCCGCTGTCATGTCCGGGAGGTCGGTCCCAACCGCGAGCGACGGAGCGCTGTCGCGCGGGACGAGGGTGCCGCGGCCGGCGTACGAGCGCTCGAGCTCCGGCGCGCCGTCGATGGTGCGGACCGCCGTCCAGGGAAGGGTCGGGTCGAACCAGGTCAAGTACAGGTAGGCCGCCTCGACCTGCCCGAAGAGATAGTGCGGCTCGGTCCGCTCCACCCGAAGGGGGTAGCCGGTGCCCTCGTGGAGGAAGAGCCGTTCCTCGCCGAACGGCCCGGTCCGGGCGAGCACGATCCGGCGGTAGTCGCGATACCGGCAGCGCCCCTTCACCCGCACGTCGGAGGCGTGCGACACCCACGGCCTGCCGGGCCCGGGCCAGCCACTCCGCGGCGGTCGGCGAGCCGGGGGCGGGCTCGCAGGGTGACTGCGCCCTGGCGTCGACGGGGATCGTCAGGAGGCTCGCCGCCAGGGTCAGGATCAGGGCGGGAGACGGCGACTGGATCGGGGCTCGGGTCACGAACTGGCTCGGGAGTGGAGTCAGCGCTCCCGACGACCGCGGTCGCCGGGGGGATTCGCCGTCGGGCGTAAGCGGAACCAGGGCAGGGCGAGTGGCCCGATCGGGGGGCGAGCGGACCGCGGCGGCGTGGCCACGGGACGGGAAACCCGGCTCCGGCGCGACCGTAGGGAATTGAGGACCTTCGCACGCCATTCGCGGGTGACCTTACGACCGATGATGCCGTTGCACCAGGCCAATCGCCTCTCTCCGCTCGTCCTCGCGGCCCTCGTCGCGGGTTGCCATTCCGCCCCGGCCGGTGGCCCGCCGGCCGAGCGGTCGGTGATCGGCCAGTACCGGGTCGCCGGGATGGAGAAGGACGGCGCTCCCTACGTCGGGCTGGTCTCCATCGACGATTCCGCCGGGCCGGGCGAGCCGCTCCGGATCCAGGGGACGATCGGCCGGGATCGCTTCCGGGGCTCGCTCCAGCCGGTGGGGAAGGACCGCCTCACCCTCCGGTTCAGGTCGACCAGCACCTCGGGCGGGGGCGACTACCGGATCCTGGATCGGGACCGGATCGAGGGTCGCTGGTGGGCGAAGGACGGCGCCAACCAGGGGTGGGAAGCCTTTCGCCGGGTGGTCGCGGGCTGGACGCCGCCCCGGGTGATCGAGCGCTACGCGCCGATGAGCGGCTCGATCCGGATCGGCCCGGCCCCCGACAATCGGGTGGCGATGACCGACCGGGGCTACACCATGGTGCTGCCGGCCGATCGTGACCCGATCGGAATGGCCGTGTTCTTCGACGGCTGGCGGGTCAAGGTCGACTCGCTTCCGCCCGCCGTCGGCTCGTTCGAGGACGAGGCGATCCGCGCCGGGGTGGGGCTCCTCCACCTCACCACCGGCAACCCGGTCGACTTCCTGTTCACCGACGACGACGCGGCGGGTATCGTCAAGCGGGTCGAGGAGGCCCTGGCCGAGCAGGGGCTCGCGGACCGGCCGCTCCTCTTCGCCGGCCTCTCGCTGGGGGGGACCCGCGCGCTCCGGGCGGCGGTCGAGGTCCGCCGGCACCGCCGCTCGCCGCTTCGCTTGGCGGCTGCCGCAGTGGTCGATGCCCCGCTGGACATGATCCGGATGTGGAACGCCGAGGTGAAGGCGGCCGGCGACGGCTTCCATCCCTCGGCCACCGACGAGGGGCGGTGGGTCTCTTATTTATTGGAGGCCAACCTGGGGGGGACGCCGGCCGAGGCGCGGGACCGGTACGTGGCCTACTCGCCCTACCTGTTCGGCGAGCCGGGCGGCGGGAACGCGGCCGTGCTCAAGGGCCTCCCGCTCCGCGCCTACCACGAGCCCGACGTGGACTGGTGGATCCATCACCGCGGGAAGTCGTACTACCAGATGAACTCGATCGATCTGGCGGCTCTGGTCAACGAGCTGGATCTCGACGGGAGCACCACGGCCGAGCTGATCACCACCAGCCGGGCCCGGGAGGGCTACGACGCGGGCGCGTCGCCCCATACCTGGTCGATCGTCGACAACGCCGACCTGGTGCGCTGGTTCGTCGGCCTGATCCGGAGCTAACCCGGCTACTTCTTGGCCTCGAACATCGCCTGCCACCCGTGCTGGATGGCCCGGGCCGAGCCGATCCCCACCGCCACCGCGAAGGCCACGCCGATCGCCCCGAAGGTGATCAGGAACCCGGCCAGCACGATCTCCCGGGCAAAGCCGAGCTGCCAGAGCGCCAGGGCGCCCACCACTCCCTGGAGCACGCCTTTGACCAGCCGAGCCAGGAGCCGGGCTTGCTTGAGCCCCTCCTCCTCGAGCGCCTGCCGAACCCGTTCGCCCACCAGGTTGGAGACCAGGAAGCCCACCACCCCGATCAGGGCGACGAGGCCGGCGTTCGGGAGATAGAACACCAGCTGGTCGATCAGTCGGGACAGGACCAGCAGGCCCCAGATCTGAAGGGCGTTGTCCAGGAACAGCAGGATCAGCGTGGCCATCACCAGGTTGCCGACCAGGTCGTAGAGCGCGGCCCGGACGTCGCCCTTGCCGAACGCGGCCCGCCAGCCGACCCGGCCGCCCAGCCGGTCCAGGCGGAGCCAGATGAAGACCCGGACCACCACCCGCTTGGCCACCCAGGCCACCCCGATCCCCAGCGCCAGCACCACCAGGCCGGCGAAGAGGGTCGGCAGGTAGGTGGAGAAGCGGCTGGCGAACTCGGCCAGCGGGCCGCTCGGTGTCTGCTGCATGGGCTATTCCTCCCGGAAGAACAGACGCTCGAACCGGCGCGCCTGCTGTGGTTCCACGTCGCGCACCACCACCACCGGGTGCGGCCCCCGGCGGGCCAGCGCCGCGGGGATGGTCTCCCCGAAGATCGCGGCGACCGGGGCGCTGGCCGGAGCGCCCATCACCACCAGCTCGCCCGGGGCCACCGCGTGGGACAGGGCCTCGACGATCTCGGGGTGCCGGAGCACGGTGAACTCGCCGCCGAAGCCCGCGGCGTCGAGGGTCTCCTTGGCGTCGCTCACCAGCTTCTCGGCCGTCGTCTTCGAATCGTCGATCCCGACCACCGTCACCGCTCGGGTCGGGATCCCGTCGCCCATCTTGAACGCCGGAACCAGCTCGACCGCGAGCTTGGTGTTGGGGCCCTTGGTGGTGGGCACCACGATCCCGGTGATCCCCTCCGCCGGGAGGTGTCCGTAGACGATCGCGACCTGGCAGGGCGCGGTCTCGAGCACCCGTTCCACGACGGTGCTCACCAGCCGCTCGAACACCGACAGGCGGACCGGCTGGCCGATCACCAGGAAATTGCACTCCTCCTCGCGGGCCGTCTCCACGATCCCGTGGCTGGCCCGCCGGGCAATCTTGATGACCGAGTAGCTCGAGACCCCGCGCTCGTTGGCGTACGACACCGCCCGGGCCAGCAGCGGCTCCAGCCGCCGGGTCGCCGAGCGGCCGGCCATGAGGGTCTCGCCGTCGGGGACTTCGGCCACCGAGAGCAGCACCAGCTCGCCCTCGTGCCGGCGAGCCACGGCAATCCCGATCTCGAGCAGGGTCTCCAGGGTCTCCGGATTCGAGACCGCCACCAGGACCCGGTACTCCTTCCGCTCGATCCGCTCCATCCACTCGGTCCGCTCCACCTGGGCCGCCTCCCGCGACCGGGCGTAGCCGTAGTACACCCCGACCCCCACCGCGATCCACCCGCCCGCCGCGGCCCAGGAGAGCGGGTACTCGGTGAAGAGGAAGACGGCGAGGAACAGCATCGAGCCGATCGCCAGCAGCGGGATGATCGGCATGAACGGGATCTTGAAGCCCCGGTCCAGATCGGGTCGGAGCTTCCGGAGCCGGATCACGGCCATGTTCACCTGCACGAACAGCAGCAGGAACATGATGTCGGCCGCGGCCGCCACATCCTCGATCGGGAGCGCGATCGCCATGATCACGATCAGCACGGTCGAGGCCAGGATGGCCCAATGGGGCGTGGCCTGCTTCTCGTGCACCTTGCCCAGGATCGGGGGCAGGTTCGCGTCCCGGGCCATCGCGAATGCGACCCGGGACGACGAGTAGATCGTCGCGTTGAGCGCCGAGAGGGTCGAGAGGAGGCCGCCGATCAGGATCACCACCCCGCCGCCGGCGATGAACTGGTTGGCGGCGGTGACCAGGGCCGTCTCCTTCTCCCGGCCGAGATAGTCGGTCACCGACATTCCCGCCGGCGGGGTGGTGGCGCCCACCGCCACGAAGGCCACCAGGAGGTAGATGGGCACCACGATCGCCAGCGAGAGGAACGTGGCCCGGGGCACGTTCTTCTTCGGATTCTCCACCTCCTCGCTGGTCTGGGCGATGATCTCGTAGCCCTCGAAGGCGATGAAGGTCAGGCCCATCGCGGCGAACACGCCACCCCAGCCCTTGCTCAAGAGCGGCTGGAACGACACCCGCCACTCCGGCCGGCCGGCCATCACCCAGATCCCGACCCCGACGAAGGCCAGGATGATCACGACCTTGGCGACGGTCACCACGTTGCCGGCCTTGCCGGCCTCCGAGGCGCCCCGGTAGTTGATGTAGGCGAAGAGGGTGCAGGCCAGGACCGCGAGCCACTTCTCCAGGGTCATGAACCCGAGATCGAACGACGGCGCGCCGGCCGTCTCCAGCACCAGCCGGAGGTAGCCGCCGAAGCCCAGGGCGTAGAGTGAGCAGGCCACCGCGTGGGCGAACCACGACATCCAGCCGCTCAGGAACCCGTTCGGGTCCGGGAGGGCATTCTTGACCCAGAGATACCCGCCGCCGGCGTCGTGGAACGCGCTCCCCAGCTCGGCGTAGGCCATGGCGGTGAGCGAGGCGACCACCGCGTTCAGGAGGAAGACCACCAGCAGCCCGGGGCCGGCCACCCCGGCGGCGATGCCGGTCAGCACGAAGATCCCGGCGCCGATCATCGCGCCGACGCCGATCATGGTGATGTCGATGAGCCGCATCTCGCGGCTCAGCCGGACTTCCATGCTCATCGGGCCTTCCCAGCGTTCATCGAGCTCCCGCAGGCGCGGTTGCGAGCGAGAGGGTAGGGGTCGAGAATCTGAGGCGGGGCGTGGGTCACCGGGCGCACGAGTCTCCTGGCCCAAGGCCGGGCATGAAGCATCGGAAGCCGCGCGCGGTTGCTCCTTGGAACGAGGCCGCGGCGAAGGAGTGACTGAGTATGTTGCGCCGGCCCGCGAACCGCCAGGCCAAGAGCCCGGGCCTTCCTATCGTCCCGCGACCATGTGCCACGCCGCCCGGGCCGAGTCCCCTAGGCCGTACAGGTCCATCGCGGTAATGAGGAGCGCGCTCGCCCATCCGGTGAGCAGGAGGAAGGCGCCGCTCCGCCACGGCCCCATGCGGCGGCGAGAGCTGGTGAAATGCAGGAGCGGGAACATCGCAAAGGGCAGCTGCAGCGCCAGCACGACCTGGCTCAGGGTCAGGAGGTCGTTCACGCTGCCGTCGCCGCGGATCCCGATGACGAACACCGCCGGCAGGATCGCGAGCAGACGGGTGATCAGCCGGCGCAGCCACGGCGAGATCCGCCAGTGCATGAAGCCTTCCATCACCACCTGACCGGCGAGGGTGCCGGTGATGGTGCTGCTCTGGCCGCTGGCCAGCAGCGCCACCGCGAACAGGTGCTCGCGGCCGCGGTGCCCAGCAACGGCGCCAGCGTCAGGTAGGCGACCCGGATCCAGTCGCTGTCTCGCCGCCGAAATGCACCACCTCGCCGCCGGCGACGGTGACCGCTGTCCGTGCCGTAGAACACGAGCGCCGCCAGTACCAGGATCGCCGCGTTGACGAAGAACGCCAACGTCAGCGCGACGGTCGAGTCGATCGTGTTGAACTCGGATGGCCGTCGCATCGCCGTGGTCGATCCTCGGGAACTCCGACGGCTTTGCACCAGCGCGGAGTGCAGATACAGGTTGTGCGGCATGACCGTCGCGCCGATGATCCCGATCGCCACGTAGACCATGCCCACCTGGCGGAGTCCGGGGCTGAGCAGCGCCCGCCCCATCTCCGCGAAGCTCGGCGTGGTCTGGGGCAGCACGAAAATCTCGATGAAATAGCAGACCCCGATCGTCGCCACCAGCAGGACGATGACCGCCTCGATCGTGCGCATCCCGAATCGCTGCAACGCCAACAACACGAAGCACGTCGAGCCGCGGTGATCATCACCGCCCAGAAGAGCGGGATGTGAAACAGCAGGTTGAGCGCCACGGCGCTGCCGAGCACCTCGGCCAGGTCGCACGCGCCGATCGCCACCTCGCACAACAGCCAGTTTGGCCATCGGGTCCAGCGCGGATACCAATCCCGGCAGGCCTGCGCCAGGTCCTTGCCGGTCACGACCCCCAGCCGGGCCGACAGGACCTGCAGAAAGATCGCCATCAGGCTTGCCGAGGCCACTACCCAGAGCAGGCCGTACTTGAACTGCGCGCCGCCTTGCAGATCAGTCCCCCAGTTGCCGGGATCCATGTAGCCGACGCTGACCAGGAGCGCCGGCCCCGACGTAGGCCCGCCAGTGGCGCCAGAAGCCGGCCCCGCTGTGCTCCGGCACCGCGACAGTGCGGTGCATGCCTTCGAGAGAGACGGGCCCGGACATCAGCGGCGGAATGTGAAGCCGACGAAGGCGGTGAACCCGTCCGCCGCCGGCGACAAGCCGAGGCGGAGCCCGGCATCGAGCTGGCGATTGGAGGACGTGGCCAACGTCAAGCCGCCGTCGAGGTAGGCCTCGTACCCGCCACCAGTCCCCACCGGGGCCGACCCGGCGTACTCGAGGTATGACCCGAGTCGCTCGCCGGCCAATGAGTGCCCGAGGGTGATCGAATGCACGGCCTCGACCCCATACCCGGTGCCGGACGCCGATCCCCGGAGATCAAGCTCGACCATGGCACCGAGGTCGAACCCCTGGGGTAGCCCGGCTGCGAGCGGAACGATCAGGCCGCCCTCCAGGCGGCCGGCCCCCAACCCTTGCCTCGCCAAGGGAATCCGCACGAAGGGCATGACACCGAAAGCGATCTGCCCGTCATCGTTCCCCGCCAAGTTGAGCTTGAATCGCCCTACCAAGTCGCCTGGACCGGTCGTGCGAGAATCCGGCGAGCCGCCCCGGCGGAGGTCCAGGAAGGGGGTGACCATGAGCTGAACGTCTGCCCGGCACGACACCCCAACCTTGATGGCGCCCGGAAGGACCGAGGTGGTGGTCGAGCGAGCCTTGCCCACCTCGTCACGCGTGTATTCGACGAAGCTCACCTCGACCTGCCACCGCCCGGAGGGGACGGTGTATGGGCTCTCCGTCACATCCGGTCGATCGGCGTGCAATGGCCGAGCGCCGCCCCCAGGGCAGGGGCGATCGGGGGGCTGTGGGGCCGTCGCGAGCCAGGTCGTTCCGAGGAGGAGGGCGAGGGTAGGCATTTGTGCCATTTTGAGTAGTCAAAATCATTTTCGCTATATTTCAAATTGTTGTCAAGTCTCGCTCGGATCGGTAGTGTCGAGCACTTGAACGGAGGGGTCTCGTGCCGAGCAGCACGGTCGAGGACTATCTCAAGCAGCTCTATCTCGCTCAGTCGGCGAGTGACGGTGCCATGATGCCCACCGGTCAACTGGCTGCGAGGATGGGGGTGGTGCCCGGCACGGCGACCTCGATGGTCAAGGCACTGGCCGACTCGGGGTTGGTGGAGTACGAGTCCAGACAGGGGGCGCGGTTGACCGCCCGGGGTGAGCAGTTGGCGCTTCACGTCCTTCGCCGCCACCGGCTGGTGGAGCTATTCCTCGTGAAGGCGCTGGGGCTGGACTGGTCCGAGGTGCACGAGGAGGCCGACCGGCTGGAGCACGCAATCTCTGACCGGGTCCTCGAACGGATGGACGCCCTGCTCGGGTACCCGGCGGTCGACCCTCACGGCGATCCGATTCCCAGCTCGAAGGGACACCTGGAGGAGCCGGCGCGGATGAGCCTCGCGGACTGTCCGCCGGGCCGGCCGGAGCGGCTGATCCGGATCCTGGATCAGACTCCATCGTTCCTCCGGTTCGCGGAGTGCCACGGCTTGGTGCCCGGCGCGGAGGTCGTGGTTCTGGATCGCGACGCTCCGGCCGAAGCCGTTCGGATCCAGGTGGGGGACGGCCGAGAGGTTGCCCTCGGCGCGGCGGCCGCAGCCAAGATTCTGGTGGAGCCGCCCGGCTCGGACCAGCCCGGCTGACCGGGTTCGTCCGGCGAGGAATCGGCCAGGTGAGAAGATCGTCAAGGGTGGGGAAGGAGCAGCAACCGATCCTGACCGCGCCGTGGCGCTCGAGGACGTTGACGGTTTGGGGGCGGCTTTCTATTCTGCTGGGCGCCGGGCGACCGTTCGGGCGATGGGGTGTAGCTCAATTGGCAGAGCGCCCGGCTGTTAACCGGGAGGTTGCAGGTTCGAGGCCTGCCGCCCCAGTGGTTCCTTCCTAGGTGTCCTCGTCGGCCCGCTGGTAGCATTTGACGATCGTGTGCAGCGACTCCAGCCGCCCAGCTCGCAGAGGCTCCTGGATGGCGCGTGCTTGAGCTCTGAGGCGAACTGCCGCCTCAGGGCATGCAACCCCGCCCGGGAATCCGAGCGAGCCCTGCCGCGCCTTCCAGGCGCTTCCACCACTCCCGCACCAGGAACCGGTCGATCGGTCGCGCCGTGTCCTTGGGAGCCGGGAAGAGCCAGGCAGCTCCGATCCCGGGTGCTTCCTGCCTGGCCGCGCGAAGTTCCGCGACCGCCTTCGCTATAAGCCCTGTCAGGCGGCGCTCGCCCGGGCCCTCTTGATGCGGAGGACCACTGACCCGATCAAGAAGCCGGGGATTACCTGGATGACGGAGCCCCAGAAGAGTTGGGAGAACAGGGCCCGCCCCCAGCTGTCGAAGATGTTGTAATGAGTGCCGAGCTCCCACGTCGTATCGATCCACCACATCACGAAAACGGAGAACCGAGAGGGTGGGGAGAAGATGAAGAGGCTCAGAAGCAGGAGCAGATATGGGTGTTCTTCCTTGCCCAGTCTCGTGCCGAGGAAGACCGCGAACCCCAAGGCCAGCCAGAGCAAGCCGAGCGGAAAGACGAACACCGTTGGCACGCCGGCCAGTTCGAGGAAGACGCGAACCGGCGTGATGAAGAGAGAAATGAGCACGGGCCAGGCGGCGAGCCTGAGTGCGCCTTTGAACATTGAGTACCTTCGAGAGGGACCGCGAACGTCTGAGTGACGCCCGCACTGCCGAACGATCTTCGGTCACTCATGCGCCCTTCACCGTGCGACTCACTCCACAGCACGACTACGCAGCAGACGTCCAGTTCCTTCGGAGCGCCGCCTAGCGCCTAGCATCAGCGGCGGCGCGAAGCGCCGTCCGCTGCATGCTGTGGTTAGACGGTCGACTGGGCATCGGCGGCGACAAGCGGAGCCCCCAAGGCATTGAACAGAGCTTTCCCGCTGATTGCGGCTGCCACGCCCGCCACCATGAAGCCACTGAGGAAGACCTGAACCGGCATCGCCAAAGATAGACCGAGAGGACCTTCGAGCAAGAAGAACGTCAACGCGGTCGGAACCAGGCTCGCGACCAATCCGACAATCCAAAGCAACAACCACTTCGACGAGGTCCTCCGGCGACGCCGAAGCATCAGGTGCTGAAACACGCCGGCAATGCTACAACTGCCCACCGTGCCGATGATGGGTTCCACGGGACCCGGAATCCGTCCCCATATGTTCGTGGCCATGAGCGGCCAGATCATCAGGCCCACCACGCCGAACCCTGCGGCCGTCGCGAGAATCCAAGACGCCACCCGTCGCAAGCTGGGTCGCAGAACAAAAGCCTGAGCGGAGCCGAGTATCAGCCCACCCACGAGCGGGCCAACGACTCTCGCGGCATAGGCCCCAACGCTCTGGTCTGGCGGGAGAAAGGCCCAGTGCTTGTCAAAGTCGAACCCGTACTCGACAAACATCGCCACCTGCAAGGTGGCGACCGTGGCGACACCGAACGCCAAGAAATTCGCCAGTATCCATGCGCCAAGACGGCTACTCTTCATCAAGATTGTTCCTCCGGTCTATCGTCAGTCTAACGCCATGCCGATAAGCTGCGGGCGCCGAAGGCGAGCGGCAACTCCATCGGCTTGCTAGGAGGCGTCTCCGCCGCCACCTGATTACCTCTGGAGACTCGCGGCCTCATGATGGCGCAAGGCGGAGCAAGAGAGTCGCGACGAGATCCGCCGGGGGTGCCGAGACATCGAACGGCATGCCCAGACTGTCGCCGGTATTCTTGGACAGGGCTTCCCGTTCTTCCGCGACAGTCCGCAGCTCGAACTGCTGCTCGTCGAGTGCCCGTGCATTCTGGCGTCGCTGGATTCGGCGAAGATTCTCCTCAAGCGGAAGGGTGAGGAGAAGACAGCGGATGTCCGCATCGGCGTCGACATCGCGAAGCCTGCGGCGCAGGTCGGTGAGCGCTCCGGGCGTGCGCCAGAGGTGATTGATCACGAAGTGGCGATAGCCAAAACGCCGATGGTGCGCGACGAGCAGCGCGATCGTCGAATGCAAATGGCCGATCTCATCCGCTGGCGGCGGATTTGCTGCCACGAGATGGTCGCCGTCCAGCATCACGCACTGGTGGATACCCTCGGCGAGCGCCTCGGCCAGCGTTGACTTTCCTATGCCGAGCGGTCCGTTGAGAACGATGATCATGCACAGTCCGTTCCTCGACGCTGTCAAGCCATGGCAGCCGGATCATTCGCTGCTATGGTCTCGTCCCACCGCCCAACGACGCTGGGTTTCTGCTGCAGGAGCATGATGCCGACCCGCGGCGCGAGCCGCCAGGCGAGTGCTGCCGGACCTCGCAGCCTACCCTGTCAGCAGCAAACCATCGTTAGGCAGCACGTCCACGCAAGACGGGTTGGAAGAACGGCGGTTCTTCGACGCGCCGCGCATCAAGTCCGACGCCCTCCATGAGTTCAAGGAGCCGCGGGATCGAAATGGCGTGGTACGCGGCCACGGTACGGACGACTTCCCTCCACCGCTTCTCCTGCTCCCGTTCGATGATCATGGTCGTCCGGTAGTGCGAAGGGTCATACCACTCCCACTCCTGGCTCATCCTGTACCGGGAGCCCTGACGAGTTCGCTCCCCATACCGATGGATCGAAGTCGGGGATCGGTCCACCCCATCATAGTCCCGGACGGACAGGAGAATGACTCCACCGGGAACCAACACTTCGCTGAGGCCCCGAAGGGTCGCGGTGATGTCAGCATCCGTCAGCAGATGGGGAACCGAATTGTCGAACGAAATCACGGCGTCGAAAAGTCCGTCGACCGAACGAGCAACGTCGCGCATATCAGAGGGCGCGGCGTCGATTGAGAGCCCTCGGTCCTGTGCCTCCCGTTGAAGCCTGCGGATAGCGCCGGGACTCAAGTCTCTGGCGACGACGTCGTAGCCCATTGAGGCGAGCGGCAGCGCCTGAGTTCCGATTCCCGCCGAGACATCAAGGATGCGCGCGTGGGGCGGGGCACTGCCAAGCATGGTAGAAATAGCCGCACCGTGGCGCCGCATGCTTTCATCCCAATCCGCATAGATCAGGTCGTAGTACCCGGCGATGTCATCGTAGAACGAACCCTGATCCACGGCCTGACCACTGATTGAGTGCTGTCTAGAAGTTATGACTGGGCTGGCCCCCGAAGCGCCGTGGGTTAGCTCCTTCGGGATCCCCGAAGTCGCCAGAGCCACATGCGACGCGACCCACCGTCGCAGCCAGTCGGAGGAACCAGCCCATGTCTAATATCTACGTCGGGATGGATGTACACCAGGCATCGATCACCGTGGCCGTCCTGCCGACCGGCGATGCGGTCCCGTCGAGGGTGAACCGCCTGCCGAACGAGCCGAAGGTCCTCCAACGCTACCTCGCCCGGCTGGCGACCCAGGGGGCGCTCCACGTGTGCTACGAGGCCAGCGGGGCCGGGTTCGTGCTGTATCGGGCCCTGACGAGCTGGGGCCACGCCTGCACCGTGATCGCCCCGTCGTTGATCCCCACCAAACCCGGCATCCACCGCAAGCACGACCGGTACGACGCGACCCAGCTGGTCCGGCTCTTCCGCGCCGGCGAGCTGACCGCCGTGCGGGTACCGAGCGCCGCCGAAGAACAGGTCCGCGATCTGGTGCGGTGCCCGGAGACGCTCCAACGCGAGCTCCTCCAGTCGAAGCACTACCTGCTCAAGTTCCTGACCCGCCGGGGCCTGATCTATCGCGAAGGCCCCCACTGGGGCCCGCGGCATCTCGCCTGGCTCGAGCCCGGCCCGGTGGTGGTCTGACGTCGTGACGGCGGGTGTCCGGGGCACGATCTGGGGGAACCCTCGTCGTACGTTATCCGGTACGTGGCAGCCCAACGGAACCCGAGTGCCTAGACCGAGGTCGCTCCCGACGCATCCACTTCGTGCCGCTCCGGCGAGCGGATCCGCTGACCGGCGTATATCAGCAGGATGATCGGCGAACCAGCTCCGGCCCCGTCGTCCCCTCGTCTCCAACCCGCTGAGCGAGAGGATGAGTCCATGCGCGCGTGAAGATCACGGTCCTTGACAGCAGCCCAGTCATATCAACGCCCTGCGCTTCTGCCGCGAGGCCAGGTGAGGCCGCCGCAGTCCTTAGATGGAAAGTACATCGCGGCGGCCGAACCGCCGTGGCCTCGACGGCAGCAAGCGCGGGGTTAGGTGGCCGATGTCATTCGGAGGCAGAGGCCGAATCTCGACCACTCTCCAAGAGACCTTTCAACCGACGTTGATCGCGCGGGACTTGCTGACGAGCCGAGCGCCGCGCGAACAGCGCAAACAGTCTACCGATACCACGCCCCACCAGAGTTAGTTCCATGATGAATCGCGAGCGGGAACCGCCGTCGAGCGGTTCGATGGAGATCACGACGATCGCGCGTACTGGCCCGTTCACGCCCTTCGCCGCAATCCGGCGCGGCGGATCGTATTCGCACATCTCGGATTCGCTTTCCCTCGGCCCACCGGGGATGCGTCGCCTTTCGATGTTGTGGGTGGCGAGCCGAGTTGGACCGGACGGTTCCTTCCGGGCGGTGATGATCGCATCCTGCCAGTCGCCGTGTCGGTCTAGTTCCTCGACGTATGCGAATGCATCATGGGGCGAACGATTGATGTCGATGCTGGAGCGAATCATCCTTATCACCGGTGAAGGCGCGGCCGCCTAACGCCCTGCGCTTCTGCCGCGAGGCCAGGTGAGGCCGCCGCCATCCCCAAACCTATCTAACGCGGCGGCCGCGGCGCGTCTGGCCCCGACCGCAGCACGCGGGAACCACTCCTTAGCGATCGGATGCTCATCGCGGCCAGCACCACGGCGTTCAACGCGTTACTGACCACCCGGATGTCGAGGACGTTGCCGATGAGCTTCCCGACGCTGAGAGCGACGGCGAGCCACGCGAGAGACCCCGCAAGACCGAGCCAGGCAAGCGGGCGATCATGGGGACGCTCGGCGCGCAGCAGGTTGATTGCGGCGATGAGAACCGCCGCGAGGGAACCTGTTAACGCCCACAAGAGAACGCTGGGATTCGCATGATTGGCATTCCAGGCACCGACCGCATGAACGCAGCCGTTAACCACCAGGAGCCAGCCAAATGCCCGATCCAAAGTCCTCATGGGACCTCTCTGGTGTCAGGCGTTGCCGCCAAACGCTCGATGCTTCAGCGGCGGGCGCCGCACCGAACTGAGCGGCCGCGCCATCCTCCAACCAAGATCGGGGCGCGGCCGCGACTCGGCAAGCGGAGACCGGGGCGCCCGTCCGTCTGCAAGGATGTCGAAGACGGTGGTTCCGGAGTGCGCTCCCGACTCGTCCCACCCCTGGCCAGGAGCCGCTCAATGATGACGTCGTCCGCAGCCTCAATGAAACGAATGACAAGGCGGCTGAGGTCATCGCAGAAGCGCTCAAACTCTTCGTAGAGCTTGGCAACGTTGTCAAGGTGCCCGAACACGAAGGCTATCGTCGCGATGTCGGCAAGCTCATAGTTGGCTGCCAGGCGTTCCGGTCCGTGGCCCACGACGAGTGGGTAGTCATCCGGCGGCAGGCGTGGAATGACACGCTCGGCAACCGTCGGGTCGAAGTGAAACGCCTGCCGGTTGCGAATCACGTGGAGGACATGTCGGGTGGCGTCCTCGACGCGACCCTCGTCTACGAGGTTGAAGGCCCGTTCGAACGCCATTAGGCCTCCCCCCACCTCTTTGTGGCTACGTACAAACTCGGTCAGCTCGTTGATGACTCCGGCCGTGTACAGGAACGCCCCCATCCGCTGTCGATCCGCGGCGGGCGCCTCCACCCCCGCGGTGCTCGTTCATTGCCGACACGCCGAACTTGGCGGCGTTGACCATGCGCGACAACGTTGCAAGGAAGAGGAATTCCTTGTCTGACCGCAACATGGCGAAAGCCTCAGCCGGGACGATCAGGCGCCAGGGACCCGGCGGAATAGCCATGCGGTAACGCGGAGTCTAAGGCCTGCGGCCTAACGCCTTAGTGTTCAACGGTCGGGCGCCGCATCGGGGCTGAGCGGCCGCGCCGTCCCCCGATAACATTGGGGCGCGCCAGCGACTTCGCAACGGGATGGTCGGGCGCCCGTCCGCCTGCAACACTGGGCTATACGGCACTGGCAATAGTGCTCGCCGAAGGATCGCCAGGACGGGCGAGGAAGGCTGAGGATCGGCGGCCTGGGTGCCCGGCCCTGGCACCGGGCCTATGAACAGACCCGCCAGGATCGAGCGGAGGTGCACTGCTCAAGCCTTACGGGGCTCGCCGGGCCAGCGCCGCCTCCCAACCCGCTCGACCCGTACCGGACTCCACGGAGCGCAAAAGTGCGAGCAACTCTTCCGGGCCGAGTTCGGGCGGCGGCGCGGGCCAGCGGTCGGCAGCTACGTATCCTATCCGGTCATACTCGCGCGCCAACTCGGCACGCTGCTCCGCGGTCCATGTCATTGGCGTTGCCTTGATGCTCGCAAAGGGGTCTCCGGCCGGAGCTCCGCCCCGACGGGCGGGTGGGATACCCCGGTGGGCCGTATAACGGCCAATTTGATGAGCCGCGAGGCCGCCACGTGCAGGCGCCGCCGCAGCCGTCCGACCAATATGGAGCGGCGGCGCCTGCGACGCCACTGGCATGGCACGATGGCCGGGCGGCCTCGTCAGTCTCCATCAATGGGTTAGGCGCCCGGGCGGCGGCCTTGCTGCCAGGACGCCATTACGCGATTCCGGTTGCAGTTCTTGTCTGATCACGGATGCAAACGCCCGCGCTTCCTGGGCGAACGACGGCAAGCGCTTCCGCGATAGAATCCGAATGCACGTGCCGAAGTACTCGGGAAGCTGGGCAAAGAAGAGCCACTCGCCCTCATGTACTGCGACGCCATTGATACCGCCCTCTTCGGTGAGGGTACAGGCGACCAAGGGGGAGTCGACCGCGATCACTGGAAAACGCGAACCCATAGGGTCGCCCATGCGTGGGCCCGTCCTTTCGCGCGCGAACCGCGGAGGCCTTGGCTACGGCGATGGCGGCTTCGTACGCCACATCACGGTCAGAGAAAGGCATGCCGGACCGAGTACGCGGCGACAATGTCCTTCCGCAGCCACGGCCGCCGCTCGATCACATCCGGCACGCGATCCGCCACGGCGGCAATCGCTTCCTGCGAAAGCGTGCCGAATGCAAATATTCGATTGTAGCTGGCAAGGGTGTCGGGCGAGCAAAGCAACGCCCATGGCTTCTTGCTCGCCTTGCATTCGACGACGAAGGCGATGTCGACGATAACCAGGGCGTCTGGGTCGACCGCGAGGACGTCGATCTCTCGCACCTTGCCAGTCTCTGGATCCGGGTAGTGACTAGCCTGCTGGATGGTGAAGCCGGCGGCCCGAAACGCGGCGGCCGCGTGCATCTCGAGTGCGAACCCCTGCTCATCGAGCCACTGCGTGACATTGGGAATAAGCGTCATTGATTGGTGCGCCTAACGCCGTGCGCTGCCGCCGCGAGGCCGGGTGAGGCCGCCGCAATCCTTGAATAAAGCATACATCGCGGCGGCCGAATCGCTCTGGCCTCGACGGCAGCAAGCGCGGGTTAGGTGACGCGTAGCACGGTGTTCGCCAGACGCGCACCGACAGCGTGACGCGTACAGAGCCCGAGGCAGGACCCTTCGGGGATGATCGCAAGCCGGCCACAACTGGCCTACCGGCTGAACCCATCAATCCCCGAGCACCGAGCACCTGGCCAGAGGGGCGTCTCCGGGAGATCAAGGTCGTAGCGGGCAGCGAACCCTTGACAGTCAGAGCATGACTAGTAATAGTAGTACTATGAAGAGCAAACGCCGCACCCCCCTGCCGCCGCGCGCTTTGGTAGTGCTCGCCCTCCTGGACGAGGCGCCCATGTACCCCTACCGGATGCAACAGCTGATCCGGGATCGGGGGAACGATCAGATAGTCAACGTCCGCCACCGGGCCAGCCTTTACCAGACAATCAGCCGCTTGCAGCGAGATGGCTTGCTCGAAGTCCAAGGCACCGCCCGGACCGAGAGTCGGCCAGAACGGACTGTCTATCAGCTGACAGAGGCGGGTCGCAAGTCGCTCCACGCGGGGATGAGGGAGATGCTCGCTACGCCGGCTTCCGAGTTCCCGGAATTCCCTGCTGCCCTCTCCTTCATCTACCTGTTGGAGCCGGAGGCGGCCCGAAGGGTCCTGAGCCGGAGAGCGGACGCACTGGACACCAAGCAGCAAAGCCTGGCGGCGATAATGGAGGAACACACCGACACGGTGCCGCGCCTCTTCCTGCTGGAATCGGAATACATGCGGGCCGTCACGGAAGCGGAGCTGATGTGGGTGCGCAACCTCATCGGCGACCTGAGTAACGGCAAACTTGCCTGGGACCCGGCGGCGATTCGATCAGGTACCGCTTTCACAGGAGGCGAGCGCGATGAATAACGATCGCAAACCCTCGCACCCGCGAATCCGCGAAGAAGTGGATAACGATTCTTTGTCGGATTGCGCCGGCGCTTGCACTCCTCATCATCGCGCCGCTCTTGGCGGAGTTCCTGCTCGGCGATTTCAATATCCGGCAGATCGGTTTCGTCCTTGTGTTCATTCCGCAGTACGGTGGCGGGGCCGTGCTGGTGCGCGAGATCACCAGGCGAACGCGCCGTGGCTGGCCGACTATGCTGCTCCTGGCATTGGCGTATGCGCTGATCGAGGAAGGGCTTACGAACCAGACCCTCTTCAATCCGAATTATGCCGGTCAGCACCTCCTGGACTACGGCTTCATCCCTGCGCTCGGAACGTCGTTCCCTTTCACTTTTTACCTCTTGACCCTACACGTGGTATGGAGCGTGGGCAGTTCCGTCGCACACGCGGAAGCGCTGGCGGGCTCGCGCTGGCGTGAACCATGGTTGCACTTCCCCGGCCTTCTTGCGACCACAGCGCTGTTTGTACTGGCTGCATAGCGACCACAGCCTTCACTCACCGGACATTTCCCTTCGTCGCCTCCGTCGGTCAGTTCGCGTCCGTTGCAATCGTTCTGGCAGTCGTCATCACTTTGGCGTTCGCGCGATTGGGGCCCAACACTGGCGGATCCACCAATCGGGCACACCCCGCACCATCTGCATGGCTCGTGCTGATTGCGGCGCTCGCGTTGTGCAGCGCGTTCCAGCTGTGGTTCGCATGCGCGCCGCGCCACGGCCTGCAAGCGAACCTCGGCCTCGCGGGGCTGCTCTGCCTCGTGACTGCGGCCATCGCCCTGTTCGCGGCGTGGGCGCGCCGCGTCGGTTGGGGGCCGGTGCATGCGCTCGCGGCATCGACCGGTGCAATCCTGACTTACGGCTGGATCAGTTTGCGCCGCTTGGTGGTACTTGGCGGCACCGCTCTGGGTGTGCCCTCGACGCCGATCGATGTGGTGGGTCAGGCGATGTTGCTGCTCGTGATGCTCGGGTTGAGCTACCTCGCCTGGTGGCGGCTTCGCGGCGGCGTTTCATTCAATTCAATCGAGAGAGAACCATGACGCGAGTCTACGGCAGTCTATTGCTGGCCATCGGCACCTTCGCAGCGACAGCCGCCGCAGCCGGCGGCCAGCAGCAGCCAAAGGCTGGGCGGTGTACTCCACTTATGCTGCGTATATCGTTGGCATCAGGCCAACCCGCCAGTCAAACGATATCCGGCACCCTGTGTATACCGTCCAAACCCAACCCTAGTCATGCCCTCGATGTATTGGTGCATGGCGCAACATACGATCGGTCGTACTGGGATTTGCCCTATGACGCCCCCCGGTACTCCTACGTGGGGCGCACACTCGAGGCGGGGAGGGCAACCTTCTCCTACGACCGGCTAGGCATTGGCAAGAGCAGTCCACTGCCGAGTACCAGTGTGACTATGTCCGCCGACGCCTTTGTGCTGCACCAGATCCTGCAACACTTCCATGCGCAATTCCGTGTCATCAACCTGATCGGCCATTCATATGGATCGCGGATCGCCCAGCTTGAATCTTCCGAATACAACGATGCCACCCGGTTGGTGCTCAGCGACGCCTTGCACGCCGTCGGGCCAGCGCTCACCAAGGGTGAGATTGCCTTCCATCCGGCCAGCCAGGATTCTTTGTTTGCGACACTGGGCCTGGACAGTGGCTGGACCACCACGACACCGGCGGCTGGCCGTGCTGCGTTCTACCATCTGCCCGGCGCAGATTCGAACGAAATCTCCTACGACGACGCCCATAAGTCGATCATGTCGACCACGGAGTTCCAACAGGGGATAGAGCTCGGTCGCGTACCGGCCGGTTCCAACATCAGCAACCGCATCACTCGTCCGGTATTGCTCATCGCGGGGGAAGAAGATCGCCTGGCCTGCGGTCTGGCCCTCGACTGCACCAATATCGCGGCCGTCAGAACCAACGAACAGCCATTCTACACTTCGGCGGCCAGCGTGACGGTCATTACGATCCCGAACACCGGACATGACTTGGCCCTCCACCGTAGCGCGGGAACCTCGTTTGACGCGATCAACAACTGGCTGAAGGAGTAACTCTCTGTCTGTTTGCCCTCGCTCCACGCAAGGGACAGCGCAACACCGCGTGGGGTCCATTCGTCGATCGCGTTGAGGTCGTGTGCTGACGCACGAAGAGTTCAGAGATGTGCTCTTGGAGGCTCCCTCCCCGCAAGCGTCACCTAACCGTGTAGAGCTTCACCGGCGGGCGCCGCTCGGGACTAAGCGGCCGCGCCGACGTTCAACAAACATGGGGCGCGGCCGCGCCACCGGCAATGGAGCGGGTCGCGCCCGTCCGGTGCAAGCTCAGGTTGGGCTGCGAGTCAGGACGCTCCTCCGCCGGTGCGGTCCTTCTTGTAATGGAGCGCCGGGGGTCGCTCCCAGCGTCGGGTGTATTCCCAGTAGAGCTTGGACTCAATGAACTGAGTGTAGACCCGGAGGGAGGGGTAGACCCGCTTTGCCGCCGGCGTCGAATAGCCGCCTGGAAACTGGTGGACTCGGAAGACAGCGACGTACAGTTGGGTGAATGCTTGGTCGGCTGGAAACGTATCGCGGTAGTGGGCCAGCCGGTGGTGCTGCCCGCCCAACGGCCGCCGGTCGAGCTGCTTCGTCTCACCCACGTAGATGAGCTCCACCGGCAACTGTGCCGGATTGGGTCGGCCAGAGCGGCCTGGCCCATTGCGGAAACGCGCCCAGAGGTACACACCAAGCCAGGGACCATCGGAACGGCGGAGGCTCCGTCGGTCGCCCCACCGGACCCACGACGAGAATTGTATAGGGGGCGGCTTGATCGGCATCGGTTGCGGGCGCTAGCCGTGAGTCCCGGGAGCAGTGATGGGGCGAGGAACTCGGCCTCGCAGCCCAACGCTCTAGCCTTAACTGGCGGGCGCCACATTGGAACTGAGCGGCTGCGCCATCCTCCAACCAACGTCGGGGCGCGGCCGCGACTTGGCAAGCGAAGCCCCGGGCCTTGGTTTCATATTCTAAGTGCAACACCGAGTCGTTATGGAAAGGTGACCCGGGATACCGTAGGCTTCGATTCTCTGCCAAGAGAGGGAAGTCTACTATGAGGTACCACCAGATCGCCTGGGTGGAAAGATATCGGATCGGCGGGTTGGTGGCGGTCGGCGAATGCCCGGCTGCGATTGCCCGCCACGTAGGCCGGCACCGGAGTACGATCCTCCGGGAGCTGCGTCGGAATGGGGGGCGGGGTGGGAGCTATCAGCCCGAGGCCGCCCAGGAGCAGGCGGCGCGGCGGCGGGGGGCCGCGAGTCGGCGGTCGCACTTCGCCCCGGCGGAGCGCCTCGTCCGAGGCCTCCTCGAGCGCCAGTGGAGCCCGGCGCAGGTGGCCGGGCACCTGCACCGGACAGGCCCGGTGGCCATCAGCCACGAGAGGATCTACCGCTACATCTGGGCGGACAAGTTCGCCGGCGGCGCGTTGTACCGCCACCTCCGCGGGCGCCAGCGGCCCCGCCTCAAACGGGGCCGGTATCATGATCCGCGCGGGCGGATGCCGCGCAAACGCCTCCTGCGAGACCGGCCGGCCATCGTGGCGGACCGGCGCCGGGTCGGCGACTGGGAGATCGATACCGTGCTAGGGCACGGAAGCCCGGACTGCGTCGTGACGCTGGTCGAGCGCAAGACCGGCTACCGCCTCCTCGGCAAACTCCCCGCGCGCACCTCGGCGGCCCTGAATCGGCGGGTTCGGCAACTGCTCCGGCGGTCGTCCCGCCCGGTCTGGACGATCACGGCGGACAATGGGTCGGAACTCGATGGGTACCCGGCCCTGGAGGCGGCCACCGGGGCCCGGTTCTACTTTGCGCCGCCGTACCACGCCTGGGTCCGGGGCACGAACGAAAACACCAACGGGCTGGTCCGCCAGTATCTCCCCCGGGGCGCCAGCATGAAGGGGCTCACGCAACGCACCTGTACCGCCATCGCGGCCCGCCTGAACCGCCGACCTCGCCATCGATTGGGGTTTCGCACCCCGGAGGAGTGCTATGTCCGATGACGTCCATTGTTGCCCTTCACCCTTGATGCCAGACGCCTTCGTCAGCTTCGACGATTCGTTAGGCCGCGGTGCATTCGCGATCGGTACCGATGCGATGGGACCACCGCTCACGTAGCGTAAGGTGGCGCGCCAGTGGGACGGTATTCCAGAAGCAAGACGCGGCCATCGAGCGTCCTGCTCGTGACGAGGTCAAAACCGACATCCGGCACGTGTCGAAACACCGGCTCCGTGCCGGTGTCCGGCAGGACGAGGGGGCAGACGACGAGCTTCAGACAGTCGACGAGACCCGCCGCGAGCAGCTGCTGTACTAGCGACACGCTACCGAGCGTCCGCAACTCGGGACCAGGACGCCCTTTCGCCTCGCGCACAAACGCCACCGCGTCGTCATGGACGAGCTTGACCTCTGGCCACTCGGCCGCATCCAGCGTGCGCGAGAAGAGCCACCCGGGCGTCGTCACCATGGACCGCCACCCCTCGTCGCCCGCGTCCTCGGGCAGCCCGTTCAGCATCTCGTAGGTCCGGCGTCCGACGAGCATGCGATGAGGAGCGGCCCCGTTCGACTGGATCCACGCCATGAACTCGGGGCCGGCGTACCCGTAGTAGCCTGGCGACCGCGTCCCCCGGGCCAGGCCGTCGAGGGTGACGATCAGCTCGCAGACTAGATTCGCCACGTCGTACCTCCACGATGTCGAGAGTTGCTTCAGACCGGCCTAACGGCCTGCGCTTAAGCTGCCAGCGACTCCTCGCCCGCAGCGAATTGTCTGACTTCCTCTGAGTATGCACCGCCAGGGGCCCGCCGCAAGGAGGCCGAGGCTGAGGGCGCTGGACAGCTTTAAGCGCTTGTTAGGCGGCCCACCGGTACAAACCGGGTAGATAGGTAACAGATCTGTCCGGGAACATGGGTGACACTCCTTCTAAACTGCACGGTCGACCCTGTGAGGGAGCACGACCGATGCCCTGGTTGGAGACCGACCGCATGGACCAGCGGACGGATTTCATTGTGGACTACCAGCGCGGCCTCTACCGCATGACCGATCTCTGCGATCGCTACGGGGTGGGCCGCAAGACCGGCTACAAGTGGCTGATCCGGTTCGCCGAGGGTGGGCGCCGGGGCCTGCGGGACCAGAGCCGGGCCTCGCACCATTGCCCGCATCGCATCGACGGCGCGTTGGCCGAGCTGCTGGTCCAGGCGCGGCGGCGGCATCCCGACTGGGGCGCGGGGAAACTCCTGGACTACCTCGCGCCGCGGCACCCGGACACCGCCTGGCCGGCGGTCAGCACCGTCAACGACTTGCTGGGCCCTCATCAACTACTCACCCGGCGGCGCCGACGCCGGCCCCACCAGCATCCGGGTGCGGTGCCCCCGACCACGACGGCGCCCAACGACCTCTGGACGGCGGACTTCAAGGGACAGTTCCCGACGGGCGACGGGGTGTACTGCCACCCGCTGACGATCGCCGATCAGCACACCCGGTTCCTCCTGACCTGCCACGGGCTGCCCTCGACCAAGACCGTGGGCGCACGCGGGGTCTTCGAACGCGCGTTCCGGACGTACGGTTGCCGACGGCGATCCGGACGGACAACGGGATCCCCTTGCCAGCGGAGGCTTGCACGGGCTGACCACGCTCAACGTCTGGTGGTGGCGGTTGGCCATTCACCACCAGCGCATTCATCCGGGCCGGCCCCAGCAGAACGGGGCGCATGAGCGGATGCACCGGACGCTGAAGCGGGCCGCGATCCGGCCGCCGCGGCGGGACGCGGCCAGCCAGCAGCGGGCCTTCAACCGGTTCCGGGCGGAGTACAACGAGGAGCGGCCCCATGCGACCCTGGGCGGCGCGACGCCCGCATCCCGCTATCAACCGTCGGCGCGTCCCTATCCCCGCGTGCTCCCGCCGCAGGTGTATCCCGGTCACTACCTGGTGAAGCGGATCACGCGGGCCGGGACGTTTCGGTTCCAGCACCGGCTGCTGTTTCTCTCGAACCCCCTGAAAGGCCACTTGGTGGGCTTCGAGGAAGTGGACGACGGCATCTGGGCGATCTACTTCAACACCATCCTCCTCGCCAAGCTGGACGAGCGGGATTACATCATTCGCGGGTAGCCCAAAGTGTTACCTATGTTGCCGGACAACTCTGTTACCTATGTCCCCGGTTGCTCAACCAAGCGCAGCCCCGCCCACTCGTGGGTCGCCATTATCGTGGCGCCGGGACCGGGACCCCAGGCTTCAGGTCCACATTATGATAGGCGACGATCTTCCACTCCCCAGCCTGCCTCGCGACGACCTGCAGCAGGCGCGTCCGCAGTCGCCCTTGCCCATCGAGCGTCATCCGTGGCGGTGGCCGCGCCACACCCGTGACCGCGGTCAACACATCAACTACGGCGACATCGGGAGTGATGAAACGGAGCGATACGATATCCTGCTGTAACTTTGTGTGCTTGAAGAGGCTTTCGAAGATCATCTCGTGCTGCCGCAGAAATCCCGCATAGCCCGTGAAGGACTCACCTTGAATGTTGGTGAACGTGCCGTTCGCCGCGAAGTGACGCGAGTAGGCGGTCGCGTCTCCCTGATCCCAAGCCGTGATCTCGTCTTCCACAATCTGGCGAATGGCGGTCGTGTCGGCGGACGTCTGCGCGCTGAGCCGCGTTGCCAGGATGCTGAGGCCAAGAACCCAGACGAACGTCATGACAGGTCCCTGGGAACATGGCTGCCGTGTGTGACCGTGCGTGCGTGTGGTACCTTCGCAAACCGGGAGCGCCATAGCGAATCCCTCCATAAGCCAGACCGCGCACCGGCCCGCCTAACGCCCAAGTTCAGTTGCAAGCGAGGCAAATAAAAGCGATCGAAGCGAGCAATCCCTTGATCGCTTGTCAACTGCAACGACCGTTATACAGCACGCGGATAGAGGCTGACCGGAGAGACTTGATCACCGTTCTGATGCTCGCCATGAACGGCCACTTCATTCAGCGTCTCTCCAGGAACCCCCGGCCTTCGAATATCGCGGGCATCGCCTTGTCGATTCGCGCGGTCCGCGTCGCCGACTGCTTGGCCCCCGCGAAGTGGTACAGATAACTCCGCTGCCGTCCCGGCGTCAGCGCCTCGAAGGCGCGCTTGAAACGCGGGTCTCTTCGGAAACGCTCGCTTAGCTCGTCGGGAACCGGATAGTCTGAGGTCCGCTTCGGCTTCATCCGCAGCCCGGTCTTCTCGACTGCGATGGCCTCGCGCACGTAGCTCTTGATGGTCGCCGCCTTCGCTGTGATCTCCTTCGCGCTGGTGAACTTCATCACGCGCGCGGCATGCGTCTGACCGAGCTGCACGAGCACTTTCTTCGGATCCTTCAGTAAAGCACCTCGAAAGAAGCCCAGCGCAAAATACTCTTTGAAGCCCTGAAGAATGACGATGTTCTTTGTATCCACGGTGTAGGTGGGCTTCCCCCACTTACACTCCTCCTTCATGGCAAAGCCGGCAAGTACGCGGCGCATCGCCGCAATCTCCGCCTGCCACCGCTCTCGATACGCCATTTCCATGCAAGCACGACCCTCCACAATCGTAGAAGCGTGTGTGCTGTATAACGGTCGGATGTTCAGCGGCCGGCGCCCAGCGGAACCGAGCGGCCGCGGCGGCCTCGAAGTAACATGGAGCCGCGGCCGCACCTTGGGAAGCGGAGCCCGGGCGCCGGTCCGCTGCAACATCTTGTTATGCCGACGCCCCGACTAGCTCTCTGCCCGGAGGTCCCGGAAGTACTCGTCGTTCGCATCCTTCGCCGCCTGGAGCCGTCGCAGGAGGACATCGGCGCCCTTGGTATGGATGAACTCCGCAAACATCGTCGTCCGGCCCTCGAACGCCAGGTCTAGGTGATTCAGAATGTCGGCTGCGGCGCCCAGCGCTCCATCGATGTCCTCGTTCGTGTATCGATAGTTGAGCCGATCACTCGCTCCGCTTGCGATGCCTTCGTCCCTATGAGCGAGGCGTTTGTTGCGCACGGGGCGCGCAAACGCGGCCTTGGCCTCGAAGGTCTCGATCTTTTCGGACAACTCGCCGAACAAATCCGATTGATCGTCGGGTAGACGGACGAGAAGACTCCGTAGGACGAGATTCGTCTGCTGTTTCGTCTCCGGTGGGTCAGCCAGCCGAGCGATGCCGAGCAACAGATCGTCCAAGAAGACGCGTTGGAGAAGCTGGAAGAACCCGCCAGCAGCCCAGTTCAGCAGGTCGACGGTTGGCTGGTCAGTATAGAGCCGTTTGAAGGTCGTCCAACGCTGGTGGAGGAGGGCGACGTCGGCCCACAAGAGACCATGCGCGTCCGCCAGGGCGGAACTCATACTTGCGTAGGTTCGCATTCAGACGACTCCGCGGCGGCGGCATAACAGGTATTGGGCCTGCAAGGGCCCGTCCCCCGCCTGCCGCCCAACAGCTTAAACCCTAGCAGCCCGCTGCCTAATCCGCTATCCCTGCAGAAGGTCGTCAAACCCTCCCCGGTCCGCCGGGCTCCTCACGCCCAGTCCACCCTTGTTGAGCACATGGGTGTACAGCATTGTGGTCGACACGTCTCGATGCCCCAGCAGTTCCTGCACCGTTCGGATGTCCGAGCCCGTTTCGAGCAGGTGGGTCGCGAACGAGTGGCGGAGGGTGTGACAGCTGGCTCGCTTGGTGATGCCGCTCTTCGCCACGGCCGTGGCCATAGCCCGCTGCATCGCCGTCGCGTGGAAATGGTGCCGCCGGATCTGGCCGGTGATCGCGTCCCGGTATCTCCGGGTCGCCGGGAAGAGCCACTGCCAGGGCAGGGTTCGTCCCGCATTTGGATACTTCCGGCCGAGCGCACCGGGCAGCTCGACCCAGCCCCCGCTGGGATCGTGTGAGCCCGATCTGCCTCGTGCAATTGGCGGACGTGCTCCATCTGGCTCGCCACGGGTTCGCGGAGGCGGGCTGGGAGCACGGTGATCCGATCTTTGGCACCCTTTCCCCTCACGGATGCGGATTTCGCCCCTTGCCAGGTCGAGGTCCTTGATCCGGAGGGCAAGACACTCTCCCAAGCGGAGGCCGCTGCCGTACAGCATCATGGCGATCAACCGGGGCGTACCGGCGAGACACCCAACGACTTGGCGCACCTCGGCCTGGGTCAGCACGACCGGGATCCGGACTGGCGTTCGAGGCCGAAGGATCGGGCCGAAGTCCCCAGGAGGGCGGCGAAGCACTTCCCGATAGAGGAACACGATCGCCGCCGTAGCCTGATTGGGCGTGCTCGGCGCGAGCTTTCGGTCCCGGGCGAGGTAGATCAGAAATTGCCGGATCTCCTCCTCTCCCATGTCGCTGGGATGACGGAGGCGATGGAACCGCACGTAACGGCGAACCCAGTCCGCGTAGGTGGCTTCGGTCCGAGGGCTGAAATGCCGGAGGCGAAGATTGGACCGCAGGGTCTGCAGGAGCTTCGGTTTGGGCGGCACGGCTGGCTCGATGGTCGCGTCGGCCAAAGGTAGTGAGGGGTGGAGGCGGCCGAATAGCCAAGAAAAGGCGGATGCCTCAGCTCGATCCAGGATCACCCCGAGCAGCGGCTACCGACGCCGAGAACGGGTAACGAACCACGGCCATCGGGGTGTGTCCGTTGGTGTGTCCGTTGAAGTCGTTTTGGTCCGATTTCCCCGATGGCCCGCCTCGGCGGATTGCTAGAGCCATCAATGGTTTACCGATTTCTTCGGGGATTCGCCGGCCCGGTCGGACCGGCTGTTAACCGGGAGGTTGCAGGTTCGAGGCCTGCCGCCCCAGTGATCCCTTCCTCGGTGTCCTCGTCGGCCCGCTGGTAGCAGCGAACTGGTCGGTCGCGATCACCCGGGGTCTGACGGGTGTTCCGGGAGCCTTCCCGCCCTTCGTAGGCGTCACCTTCCCGTAAGCAATTGTCAAAAGATCCGGCCGAGGGCGAGGGGTCTCCCTAGTCGCCCGACCTGAACCGCTACCATTATGGCGAGCAGGCGGCCGAGACCGCCGCCCCCGAGACACCGCTGTGGGAAGCGAGGATTCAGGTTCCCGTTTGCACTCTTGTTTGCGCCGCTCGGCTTTGTGACCGGCATCATCTTCTCCGGGGTCCTCGTGGCTATCGAGGGCCGTCGCAGCTTTGACCGCATGTCGCTTTCGCGCTTCGCGGGGTGGGGCGCCGTAAGCGGCCTTCTGCTGTCCGGGATCGTCGTCGCCGCCGCGGCCGTTCGAGGGGAGAGCTGGTGGAGAGAGTTCCTGTTGTTCGGTCCCGCGCTCACGCTGGCGAGCGCGGTCTGCGCCGCCGGTTCGCTGGCCCTGGCCAGAGGCGCTGAAAGGTGGGCACTCCCCCGCCGCGGTGGGGATCCCGTCGAGGCCGAACTTATCGAGGACGAAGACCGAGAACGGCTCGGAGGCGGCGCCTGATATCGCCGCGGAAGGCCGCCAAACCTCCGCCGGCTGGTTGGATGTCCACTATCTTTGGGGCAGGTATCCGGATCTGCCGGACGCACTACGTACCGGCGTGACGTCATATTGAGGGCAGCACGGCGTGAGCCGATTCGAGAGCAAGTGGGACCGATGAACCGCTCCGCGCCCGTGTTCCACGACCCGTCCGGGCGGCGTTGGCGCCGGCTTCGGACCGGCGCCCTGGTGGTTGGGATCCTGACCACCGCCATGCTGCTGGTCCTGGCCGGGACCCTCCTCGTTCCCCCCCTCCTGCCGTCGCTCGACCTCGGTCGGCCAACCACCGATCCCGTCCCCGACCGGAGGGCGCGGGTGGCGCCGACCCGAACGCTTTCGCCTCGCCGGGAGCGGGAACAGCGGCTCGCCAGGCAGCGGCTCTTCGAGCAGCTGCGCCGCCATCCGGCCGTGCCGTCGAAGCGGTATGTCGAGATGCCGGTCGGGCGGCGTGGCCCGCGGGCCGACTCGGCCCTCGCGGCCCGTCCCGCCGACGACCCGATCGTCGCCGGCTTCTACGTCAACTGGGACGACAACTCCCTGGTGTCGCTCCGCCAGCATCTCGACCGGCTCGATTGGATCGTGGCGGAATGGGGCTTTCTCGGCCTGCCGACCGACTCCGCCGGACCGATCGCGTTTCGAATCGACCGGCGGGTCCTCGCGACTGTGGCCCAGGCCGCCGAGGCGCCCCAGATCCTCCTGATGATCACCAACGCCTCCGGGGGCGAGTTCGATCCGGCCCGGCTCCGTCCCCTCCTCACCCAGCCCGCGGTCCGGGCCCGGGTGATCGACTCGATCGCGGCGATCCTGGCTCGCGAGAATCTGGCCGGTGTCACCCTCGACTTCGAACGGGTGCCGTCCCGGCTCCAGCCCGCGCTGCTCGCCTTCGTCCGCCAGCTCAAGGCCCGCCTCTCGGCCGCCGGCCGACTCGTGACCCAGGCGATTCCCGCCGGCGATCCCAGCTGGCCGATCGAGGCCTACGCCCGGATCGTCGACCGGGTGTTCCTGATGCTCTACGACGAGAACGACGGCTCCGGCGACCCCGGGCCGATCGCCAGCCGCGACTGGTTCCGCTACGAGCTGGCCCGGACGGTGGCCCGGATCCCACCCGGGAAGATCATCCTCGGCATCGGCCAGTACGGTTACCGATGGGACGAGAACCAGCCGGTCGCCGATCAGCTCGATTTTCAGGAGACCGTCCAGGCGGCGCGCGACCACGACCTCCTTCCGGCGTTGGATTCCGTCGCCGGCAACGAGTACTTCGCCTGGACCGATGCCGACAGCACCGACCACATCGTCTGGTACCTCGACGCGGTCACCGCCTACAACGAGATCCGGACCGCCACCAACTTTGGGGTCGGCGGCCTCGCCGTCTGGCGGCTGGGCTCGGAGGATCCCTCGCTCTGGAGCGTGCTCGGCCGCCAGGGCCTGACCCGGGCGCCCGACTCGCTCGCCGTCATCCGAGTGAGCTACGACGTCGACTTCCAGGGCGTCGGCGAGATCCTCGATCTCGCCGCCACGCCCACGGTCGGCTCCCGAACCATCACGGTCGATCCGAAGACCGGGCTGATCGGCCGGAGCCAGGTTCGCACCCTGCCCTCGACCTACGTCCTCCGCCGGTACGGGCACCGGCCGCACCAGGTCGCGCTCACCTTCGACGACGGTCCCGATGGCCGCTACACCGGGCCGATCCTGGACACCCTCCGCTCTCGCGGCGTGCCCGCGACCTTCTTCATCATCGGCATCAACGCGGAGAGCCATCCCGAGCTGATCCGGCGGGAGTTCCGCGAGGGCCACGAGATCGGGAACCACACCTTCACCCATCCCAACCTCGCCCTGGCCAGCCGGCTCACCACCCGGCTCGAGCTCACCGCCACCGGGCGGCTGCTCGAGGCCCTGATCGACCGCCGGACCACGCTGTTCCGGGCCCCGTACTTCGGCGACGCCGAGCCGACCACCGCCGACGAGCTGATCCCGATCACCGAGGCGAAGGAGCTCGGCTACATCACCGTCGGTCTCCACGTCGATCCCGGCGACTGGGAAACCCCCGGCGCCGACACCATCGTCCGGCGGGCGCTCGACCAGCTGGACCGGGGCAACGTCGTCCTCCTTCACGACGGCGGCGGCGTTCGGTCGCAGACGGTCGCCGCGCTGGGAACCTTGATCGATTCGGTCCGGGCCCGGGGCGACAGCTTCGTCACCGTCAGCGCCCTCGCCGGGCTCACTCGCGACCAGGTCATGCTCCCGCTGCCTCCCGGGGGCCGGCTCCAGCGGTTCGTCGAGCTGGGCTCGTTCTCGCTCTTCGGGGGGATCGACCTCGCGCTTCGGCTCGTCTTCCTGGTCGCGGTCGTGCTCGGACTCGGCCGGCTGGCGTTTCTGGTCGCGCTCGCGGCGGTCCAGCGCTACCGGCGGCCGCGCCGCGCGGTCGGATCGGTGCCGACCTCCGTGAGCGTGATCATCCCCGCCTTTCGGGAAGAGAAGGTCATCGTCCGGACCGTGCAGTCGATCCTGGACCAGCAGCAGCCGGGGCTCGAGATCCTGGTGGTCGACGACGGGTCACCGGACCAGACCTTCGACACCGCCCGCGAGGCCTTTGCCCACCGGCCGGAAGTCCGGGTCTTCCGCAAGCCCAACGGCGGGAAGGCGAGCGCCCTCAACTACGGGCTGGCGCGGGCTACCGGCGAGGTGGTGGTGGCCCTCGACGCCGACACCCTCTTCGCTCCCCACACGATCGGAGCCCTGCTCGAGCCGCTCGCCGATCCGAAGGTCGGTGCGGTCGCCGGCAACGCCAAAGTCGGGAACCGGATCAACCTGGTAACCCGGTGGCAGGCGATCGAGTACATCACCAGCCAGAACGTCGACCGCCGGGCCTTCTCCCTGCTGAACTGCATCACCGTCGTCCCCGGCGCCGTGGGGGCCTGGCGCCGCGAGCTGGTGGTCGCGGTTGGCGGGTTCTCCGACGATACCCTGGCCGAGGATCAGGACCTCACCCTGAGCCTGCTGGAGCGCGGCTGGCGGATCGCCTACGCCGACCGAGCCGTCGCGTACACCGAGGCGCCCGATACCCTGAGGACGCTGAGCCGGCAACGATTCCGCTGGAGCTTCGGCACGCTCCAATGCGCCTGGAAGCACCGCCGCACCCTGCTCCGGCCCCGCTTCGGCACCCTCGGCATGGTCGCGCTGCCCAACGTCTGGATCTTCCAGCTGCTCTTCCCGTTCATCTCCCCGGTGGCCGACCTGCTCTTTCTCTGGTCCCTGGTCGCCGTCTACCTCAACGCCGTCCAGCACAGCGCCGAGTACGCCCTCCAGTCGCTCGAACAGGTGGTCTTCTTCTACACCGCTTTTCTGCTGATCGACTGGCTCGCGGCGGTGATCGCCCTGGTGATGGAGCCGGGGGAGGAGCGGTGGCTGTCCTGGCTGGTGCTGCTCCAGCGCTTCGCCTACCGCCAGGTGATGTACTGGGTCGTGGTCCGCTCGGCGATCGCCGCGCTGCAGGGTCGGGTCGTGGGATGGGGCAAGCTCGAGCGGAAGTCGACGGTCGCCGACATCGGAGCGGATCGTCCCGGTCCGGCGGTCTCGCCGTTGGATTCGTGATTCGCGGCGTTATCCCGTGCTCTGCATCGCCGCGGCCAGCGCGTTGACGCTGAGCAGCGCCAGCAGCTCCACCGCCTGCCGCCCCTCCCCCTCGGCCGCCTCCCGCGCCCGCTGGATCAGCTCGACCTGAAGGGTGTTGATCAGGTCCGTATCCGGGTTTCGCTCCGCGATCGAAGCCTGGATCACCCGGTTGTTGTCGAGCAGGTCCGCCTGACCGGTGATCGCCAGCACCGCCCGCCGGGCCCGCTCGAACTCCGCCGCGATCAGCTCATGGATGGTGGAATCGCGCGGGCCGTAAGCGGCCGAGATCGGCAGCCGGGCCCGCGCCATCTCCTGCTGGGCGTTGTCGATGAAGGTCGAGAAGTAGGTCCCGTCGGCGTACGCTTGGCGGCAGAGCGCCAGCCGGGTGGGGTCGCGCAGCACCAGCTCGTCGAACGCGGCGCCGATTCCGTACCAGCCCGGGACGTTGAACCGCATCTGGGTCCAGGAAAAGACCCAGGGAATCGCCCGGATGGTCTCGAAGGTCACCGCCTTGCCGGCCCGCGACACGGGCCGGGAGGCGATCGGCAAGGCCCCGATGAAGAGGACCGGCGAGGCCGCCATGAACCAGTCCCAGAAGTCCTCCCGTCCCACCAGCTCGCGATAGCGCTTCATGGAGCTGCCGCTCAGCTCGTCCATCAGCCCGTCGAGCGGGCCCGGTGTGGTCGGCGCGGGCGGCCGCTCGGTGGGCGGCTCGCCGGCGGTCGCCAGGAGCGCGGCGTTGACGATCTGCTCGAGGTGCCGCCGGGCCAGGGCCGGCACGGTGTAGCGGAAGGTGATGACTTCGCCCTGCTCCGTGAACCGGAGCCGCCCGCTCCGGCTGGCACCGGGCGCCGTCAGGATGGCCCGATGGGCCCGCCCGCCGCCCCGCGCCACCGTGCCGCCGCGGCCATGGAAGAACCGGAGCGTCACCCCCGCGTCGGCGCACTCGCCCGCGAGCTCCGCCTGGGCCTGACGGAGCCGCCAGTTGGCGGTCCAGTAGCCGCCGTCCTTGTTGCTGTCGGAGTACCCCAGCATGATCTCCTGAAACCGGCCCCGGGCTTCGAGATGGGCCCGGTAGACCGGGTCCTGGAAGAGCTCCCGCATCAGGCCGCCGGCCCGTTCCAGGTCGTCCACCGTCTCGAACAGCGGGGTGACGTCGAGGTCGCTCGTGACCCGGCCGTTCTTCCGGCGCCAGAGCCCCACCTCGCGCATCAGGACCAGCACCTCCAGCAGGTCGGAGCGCTGGTGGGTCATGCTGATGACGTACGACCCGATCGCCTCCGGCCGCCGGGCCACCGTCTCGGCCACCAGCTCGAACAGCTCCAGCAGCTCCCGGGTGGCGTCGCTCACCTCGGCCCGGCGGGGCAGGAGCGGCCGGTCCAGCTTCAGCTCCCGGGTCAGCAGCGCGAGCCGGGCCGGCTCGTCGAGTTCGGCGTAATTGGCCGCGACCCCCGCGGCGCCGAGCATCTCGGCCACCGCGGCTTCGTGCACCCGGCTGTGCTGCCGGATGTCCAGCGCCGCCAGGTGAAAGCCGAACGCCCGGGCCTGGACCAGGAGGTCGGCGATCGACCCCCGTTCCGCCACCTCCGCCAGCCCCGCGTGGGCGAGGGCCCGGGCCAGCAGGTCGAGATCGGCGATCAACGCGGCCGAGCCGTAGTCCGGGTCGTTCAGGATCCGCTCCCGCATCTGGAACGCCTTGACCCGGAACGGCTCCCGGGCGGGCTCGGTCAGCTGCTCGGGCGAAGGCGGCGCCCCGCCCGCGTACCGGGCCAGGTCCTCCTCGAGCTCGGGTAGAATCGGGACCCGGCGGTTCGAGGCGCTGAGCTCGTGGCGGAGCCGGTCGACGCCCGCCGTCCAGAGCGTCCGGGCCGACTGCTCCATCAGCGCCAGGGTCTGGCGGGTTACGGCCGAGGTGACGTTCGGGTTGCCGTCGCGGTCGCCGCCGATCCAGGAGCGGTACCTCACGATCGGCGGCAGCGGGCCGCCGCGCCCGTAGGCCTCTTCCAGCGCGTCGGTCAGGTCGCGGTGAATGGCCGGCACCGCATCCCAGATGACCCCGGTCAGGTGGTGGAGTCCGTTCCGCACCTCGTCCAGGACGTCGACCCGGCGGGAGCGGATCTCGTCCGTCGCGGCGAGCAGGGCCAGCGTCTGCCGGGCGTGGCTTTCGTTGCGAGCCGCCTCCGGCGGCGTCGTCTCCGGCGAGTCGCGGAGGATCAGGCAGTCGGCCAGCTCGCGCTGCTTCTCGAGCACCGTCCGGCGCCGGGTCTCGGTCGGATGGGCGGTCAGGGTGGGCTGGATGTCGAGCCCGCCGATCAGCGCCAGCACCTGCTCACGGTTCAGCCCCCGCCGGGCGAGGGCCAGCACCGCGTCGCGAATCGACTCCGGGCGTGGGGCCCGGGCCCGCTCGCGATCCCGGTTCACCCGGGCGATCTGGAGCTGCTCGGCCTTGTTCCGGAGGTGAAAGCGAATCGCCAGCCGCTTCAGGATCCGCTGGATGGCCTCGGGGGAAAGATCGCGAAGCGGCCGCTCGCCGATCCGACCGGCCAGGATCTCAGCCGCGGCCCGCTGCACCTTGTCCTGGTCGGACGGGGCGGGGAGCACCTCGTCGAGCAGACGGTGGAGCCAGGCGACGTCTTGGTGAAGGGCGTCGTTCGGGGGAGCGGCCGCATCGGTCATCCGACGCAATCTGGCCCCCCGCCTCCCGTTGGGCGAGGGGCCAGACCTCCGGCACGGGGCCCGCTCAGGCTCCGGCCGGCGCGTCGCCTCCGGTCGAGCGGTGGTTGCCGACCACGCCGAGCAGCGACTCGGGGTGCTCCAGCCAGTAGTCCGGCCCGGTCGGCGCCAGGTGGTCCCGATCGAACGGCCCCCAGAGGGCCGCCCCGGTCAGTGCGCCGGCCGCCCGGCCCGAGGCCATGTCGTGGGTACTGTCGCCCACGTAGATGGTGCCCGTGGCCTCCACGCCCAGGTGCGCCATCGCCTTGAGCACCGGCTCCGGGTGCGGCTTGGGGTTCTCCACCTCGTCGGCCGCCACGATCACGTCCATCGCGTCGAGCAGGCCCAGGAAGCGGAGGCCCCGCTCGGCGCCCGTTCGCTGCTTGCTGGTTACCAGCCCGGTCCGGAGCCCGTCGTCGCGGAGCCGCCGCACCAGCTCCACCGCCCCGGGATAGGGACGGACCACCCGGTCGTGGTTGGAGACGTTGTAGTCCCGGTAGGTCGCGATCATCTCGGTCAGCAGCGCCTGGTCGTGCGCCCAGTCGGCGAACTGGACCCGGAGCGGCGTGCCGATGCCGGCCAGCCAGTGCTCGTCGGTGCGGGGCGGAAAGCCGTGCACGGCGAGGGTGTGGTGATAGCTGTCGACGATCAGCCGGATCGAGTCGAGCAGAGTGCCGTCGAGGTCGAAGAGAACGGTGTGGATCGGTCGTGACATGGCACCCAACCTAGCGGGGCGAGGCCCGGCGGAGAACGATCGGGTTGGCCTCGGGCGCCCGGCCTCGACTATCTTCGACGACCCGAACCACTCATCCCTCTCAGCTCCGCTTCGATGCCGCAACTTCCAGGTGTCCAAGGACCCCTGCGTCTCTCGATCTCGCTGACCGGCCTCCTCGCTCTGGTGGGTGCAGCGACGCCGCTCGCGGCCCAACAGCCCGAGATCCACGTGGAGGGCTACCTCCAGACCGATGCCCGCTTCTACCCCGCCTCGGGCCCGGACGCCCCGGCGTCGAGCTATCTGATCCGGCGGGCGCGGGTCGCGGTCGAGGGAACGGTCGCGCGGTACTTCACCTTCCTGGTGGTGCCGGATATCAGCCGTGGCACCGCCTCGCTGGCGCAAGCGTTCATCGAGGTTCGGCTCCACCAGGGGCTGAACGTTCTGGTCGGGAAGACCAAGCCAAGAGTCGGGCTCGAGCCGAGCCTGAAGTCGGCCGACCTGCATTTGATCGAGCGCGGCCTCCCGGCGTACCTGCTTGAGGCGCGCGACCTGGGTATCAACGTCGGCGGCCAGCTGTTCGGTCGGACGGTGACCTACGACGTCGGGGTCTTCAACGGCGTGCCGGACTACGGCACCAGCAACGAGGACGCCAGCTCGGCCAAGGACCTGGTGGGCCGGGTGTTCATCACCCCGTTCGCCGGCCGGGGCGATCACCCGCCGGTCGACCTCGGCTTCGGGGTCGGCGCCAGCACCGGGACCGAGCACGGCACGCCCGAGCTGCCGGAGACCTCGACCCTGCGGTCGCCGGGTCAGGCGACCATTCTCGAGTACCGGGCCGGCCTCCCGGGCGGGACCGTCATCGCCGACGGGCGGCGGAGCCGGCTCGACCCGCAGGCCTACTTCTACCGCGGCTCGTTCGGCGTGATGGCGGAGTACGCCCAGAGCCGGCATGCGCTCCGCCTGGGCCAGTCGACCGGCACCTTCACCAGCACGGCCTGGCAGGTGGCCGGATCGTTCTTCCTCACCGGCGAGCACGCCGGGTTCGGGACGATCTCGCCCAAGCACGAGCTCGACCCCGAGCGCCATCACTGGGGCGCCGTGGAGCTCGCGGCCCGGGTCGAAGGCGTCGACGCCGACCCCGACGCCTTCCCGGCGTTCGTCGACCCCGCCCTCTCGGCTCGACGAGCCCGCGGCGTCGGGGTCGGTGTCAACTGGTACTTTGCCCGGCGGACCAAGCTGATGATCGAGTACGAGCACACCACGTTCGAGGGCGGCGCGCCCGACGGAGACCGGGCGCCGGAGAACTTCCTGGCGGCCCGGCTCCAGGTGGCGCGCTAACACCCCGCATCCCACCGCCGGGCGCCGCCGCCCTCCGCGCCGAGCTGGCCTCCTAATGCCAAGTCCCAAGTCACTCCCCACTCCCGATTCACCACTCCCTATTCCCTATGTTCCACCCCTTGCACCTCTAGAAGAGAGGCGTATCTTCCTACAGACCATCTAGAAGAGAGCGACGATGGGCGAATCCGCCGACCTGCTCCAGGGCACTCTGGAAATGCTGATCCTCAAGGCCCTCTCCCTGGCCCCGCTGCACGGTTGGGGTGTGGGCCAGCGGATCGGCCAGCTCTCGAAGGACGTGTTCCAGGTCCCCCAGGGCTCCGTCTACCCCGCCTTGATGCGGATGCTCCGGAAGGGATGGATCCGCTCCGAGTGGCGGATCACCGAGAACGGCCGCCGGGCTCGGTACTACGAGCTCACCGCCAAGGGCCGCCGCGAGCTGGAGGCCCGGGTCGCGAGCTGGCAGCGCGCCGCCGGGGCGGTGAACGGGATTCTCGCCAGTCGGTCGCTGGAGGTCGGGTCGTGATCGGGTGGAGCGATCTGCTGGTCCGCCTTCGAGCCCTGCTCCGGGGCGACCGGGAAGAGCGGGAGCTGGACGAGGAGCTTCGCTTCCACCTCGAGCGAGAGGTGGAGGAGCGGGTCCGCCGCGGCGCCGATCCGGTGCAGGCCCGCCGGGAGGCCATTCTGGTCCTGGGCGGGGTCGAGTCCACCAAGGAGGAGGTCCGAGAGGCACGGGGAGTCGGTCCGCTCCAGGACTTGATGGGTGACGTGCGGTACGCGGTCCGGGCCCTCCGGCGGAGCCCCGGCTTTACCGCCGCGGCCGTGCTGGTGCTCGGCCTCGGTCTGGGCGCCGCCACGGCGGTCTACGCCGTGGCCGACGCGGTGCTCTTCGCGAAGCTGCCGTATCCGGACCCGGACCGCCTGGTCCGGATCTACGAGAAGAACTCGCCCACCAACCTCTGGAACCTGTCGACCGTCGACGTCGAGGCCATCGCCGCCGATCAGCGGAGCCTGGCCGCGTTCGGCGCCGTCTCGCGGACCGGGATGGCTCTCTCCGGTCTGGGCGGTGCGCCGGAGCAGATCATGGTGGGCCGCGCGACCTCCGGCTTCTTCCAGGCACTCGGCGTGACGCCGGTCGCGGGCCGGGTGGTGGCGCCGAGCGACGATCGCTCCGACGCGCCCCGGGTGGCGGTGCTCTCCCACGACCTGGCCCGCCGGCTGGGACCGACCCCGCGCGCGGCGATCGGGCGGTCGGTGACGCTCGACGGCGTGAGCCACGTGGTGGTCGGCGTCCTTCCGCCCGGGGTGGACCGGTTGGCGGGCTTCCGGGCCGATGCCTGGACCGGGCTCGAGCTCCGCCCTCCGACCCGGCGGGGTCCGTTCTGGACTCAGGGCATCGCCCGGCTGGCGCCGGGAGTGACCCTCGCGGCCGCCCGGGCCGACCTGGACCGGATCAGCCGAACGATCTTCCCGGTCTGGCAGTCGAGCTTCCAGGACGCCGAGGCCCGCTTGACGCCGGTGCCGCTGCTCGACGCGATCGTGGGCGGCGCGCCCAGGCAGGTCGAGCTGTTCGGCGGCGCGGTCGCGCTGCTGCTGCTGATCGCGGTGGCCAACGTCGCCACCCTGATGCTGGTGCGGGCGTCGGCCCGGGAGTCGGAGCTGGCGCTCCGCGCCGCGGTCGGCGCGGGCCGGCTTCGGCTGGCTCGGCTGGTGCTGGTGGAGTGCCTGGTGCTGGCGGCGGCGGCTGGGCTGGTGGGGCTGGCGTTTGCCCGGCTCGGAATCGGTCTGGCTCCGGTGGTCGCGCCCGCCCTCCCCCGGATCGAGGGCGCGGCCCTCGGCGGGTCGACCCTGCTGTTCGCGGTCGGCGCCTGGCTCGCCGCCGGAATCCTGGTGGCGGTGTCGCCGGTGTCCGCCGTGCTGGCGGGCCTTGCCGGGGTGCCGCGGGCCGGCGACCTTCGCCGGAGCGGTGCCTCCCGGCGGAGCCAGGCGATCCGCGGTGCCTTCGTCGTGGCCGAGTTCGCGCTGGCGCTCCCGCTCCTGGTGGGGGCCGGCCTGCTGCTCCGCACCTTCCTCGGGCTGCAGCGGGTCGACCCCGGGGTCGACCCGACCGGCGTGGTGGGCGTGGCCGTGGCATTGCCGGCCTCCCGGTACCCGGGTTACGACGAGGTCCAGGCCTTCTGGCGCCGGACGGTCGAGCGGATCGGCGCGGCGCCCGGCGTCGTGTCGGCCGGGATCGCGACCACCCTCCCGCCCGACGATCAGGGCAACTCCACCAACAACTTCGATCTCCGCGACAAGCCCGTGCCCGAGGGCGCGGCCCAGCCGACGGCGCCCTGGGCCGCCGTGACGGACGGCTACTTCGCGGCGCTGGCCATTCCCCTGGTGGAGGGCCGCCTGTTCACCCCGGCCGACAGCGGCGCCGCACGCCCGGTGGCCGTGGTGAGCCGGGCCTGGGCCGATCGGTATTTCCCGGGCGAGCGGGTCCTCGGGCGCGAGCTCTTCGAGGGAGGGTGCCGGACCTGTCCCCCGACCACCGTCGTGGGCGTCGTGGGCGACGTGAAGTACCTCGGACTCGGGGGCGAAGGCGACGCGGTGTACGTCCCGCTGACCCAGTATCCCGCCCGGCAGGCCTACCTGGTGGTCCGAGGTGGCGACGTCGGGGCGACCACTCGGGTCGTGCGCGATCGGTTGGCCGGGCTCGACCCGGAGCTGGCCGGAACCGAGACCGTGCTCGCCGACCGGCTCGAGGCCTCGCTCGCCGATCCCCTTCGCCGAACCGGGGTCGTCGCCGCGTTCGCTTCGCTGGCGCTCTTCCTCGCGGCGGTCGGCATCTTCGGTCTGATGTCGTACGCCGTCCGCCGGGAGCGGCGGGAGATCGGCGTCCGGATCGCGCTCGGCGCCGATCCGGCGGCCGTTCGGTGGATGGTGGTGAGGCGGGGAATGCGCTATGCCGCGGGCGGCACCGCGATCGGGCTGGCCCTTTCGCTCCTGGTGGCCCGGTGGCTTGGCACGCTGCTCTATGGCGTCGCCCCCACGGATCCCGGCACCCTGGTGGGGGTGGTGGTCGTGCTCGGCGCGACCGCGCTCCTCGCCTGCTGGCTGCCGGGGCTCCGGGCGGCCCGGATCCGGCCGCTCGAAGCCATCGCCTCGGAGTGAGCGCTTCGCCCCGGCCCTATTCCGCCCGGAGCACCTTCAACGGATCGAGCGAGAGCGCTCGAAGGGCCGGCGACAGCGCCGCCAGGAGTCCCACCACCGCCATGGCGACCGCGGCCAGCAGCAGCACCCAGGGGTCTCGGGCCGAGGCCTGGTACACCACGCTCTCCAGGAGGCGGGCGGCCGCCGCGGCGAGCGCCAGGCCGGCGAGCGAGCCGGCCAGCAGGACCAGCGCCGTTCGCCCCAGCGTGAACCGGAGCACCTGGACCGGTCGCGCGCCGAGGGCCACCCGGACCCCGATCTCGCGGGCCCGGCGGCTCACCACGTAGGCCGCCGTGCCATAGATCCCGGTGACGGCGAGCATCACGGCCAGCAGTCCGAACGCCCCCAAGGCCCAGCTGGCCACCTGCGACGGCAGGAAGGCGATCTCGGTCAGCTGGTCGACGCTCCCCACGGCGAAGAGCGGCACGTGCGGGTCGAGCCGGGTCAGGGTCTCTCGGAGGAGCTCGGCCGTGGCGGCGACCGGCGCCGAGCTCCGGGCCACCACCAGGGCGGTCGAGTTGGCGGCCTGGGTCAATGGACGGAAGACGGCCGGTCGCGGATCCTCGGTCAGGGTGGTGTACTTCCCGTCGGGCACCACGCCCACGATCAGCACCGCTGGCCCGTCGCGCGTCCATCGGTACCGCCGGCCGAGGAGGCCGTCGTCGTGCGTTTCGCCGAACACCTGCCGGCCGAACGCGCGGTTGACGACCGCGACCAGTGGCGCCTCCTGGTCGTCGTGCCACGTGAACGCGCGTCCCGCGACGATCGGGGTGCGCAGGGTCTCGAAGTAGCCGGGCGACACCCGGAGGTCGGTCGCCGTGATGGCGCTCGACGCTCGGAAATCGGCGGTGCCGTCCGGGAAGACCGACGTCCGGGAGTGGTCGTAGGTGAGTGGCAAGGCGGCCGCGAGCGCCGCCGAGGTCACCCCGGGGAGCCTCGCTACCTGATCGATCACCCGGCGCTGAAAGGCCTGCATCTCCTCTCGGGACTTGGGCTCCAGCGCCTGGTCGAACCCGGCCACGGCCAGGCCTCGGCGCTCGAACCCGATCGGCATCCGGAGGGCCGCGGTCAGCCCGCGGATCGAGGCGGCGGTCGCGGTGAGCAACACCGTCGCCATCGCCACCTGGAGGCCGAGCAGGGCCTCCCGTCCGAGCCCCCGGCGGACCCGCCTCGCGCCGGGCTCGTTCTTGAGGGTGCCCACCAGGTCCACCCCCCAGGCCTGCCGCGCCGACGCCGCGCCGACGACCAGACCGATCGCGACCGTCACCAGGAGGGCGAATCCGAACACCCGCCCGTCGGGCTCCACCGCGACCCGGAGCGGGATTCCGATCGGGAGCTCCCAGCGAGAGAGCGCCCCCAGAATGGCGCGGGCGCCGACCCAGCCGAGCCCCGCGCCGATCAGCGAGAGCAGGAGGGTTTCGGTCGTCAGCTGCCGGAGCACCCGCCCCCGGCCGGCGCCGATCGACACCCGAAGGGCAATCTCGCGCGACCGCTCCCGGGTCCGCGCGGCGATGAGGCTGGTCAGGTTGACGATCGCCGCCAGCAGGACCACCAGGGCCAGGGCCATCACCCCGCTCAGAAAGGCCCGGGCCGGGCCCCGGCCGGCGTCGCCGACCAAGCCGGGTTGGGTCAGGTGGGCCCTCACCCCCGCGCTCGTCGCCGGAAACCGTTTGCCCACGTCGGCCAGGATGCGGTTGACGTCGGCTTCGGCCCGATCCGCGGACACCCCCGCCGCCAGCCGGCCTACCACCATCGCGTTCTGCGTGGGCCGCTCGTCCAGCCACGACCACCCTTCGATCTGGGGCTGCATCGACATCGGGACCCAGAGCTCCGGCCGGTAGATGAACTCCGTGCCGAAGAAGCCTGGCGGGGCCACCCCGAGCACCTGAAACGCGAGGTCGTTGATCCGCACCGTCCGCCCCACGATCGCGGAATCGGCCCCGAACCGAGTCCGCCACGCCTCGTGCGACAGCACCGCGACCGGGTTGGCCCCCGGAGCCCGATCGTCGTCGGTCCGAAAGAAGCGGCCGAGCGCCGGCTCGACGCCCAGCAGCGTGAAGTAGTTCCCGGTGACGATCATTCCCCAAACCCGGCGAGTGGCGCCCGCGGTCCCGAGTCCCATCGGCGCGGGACGGAACGCCGCCAGCCCGTCGAAGGTCCGGTTCTCGTCCCGGAGGTCGCGATAGTCGGGGAACGACAGGGTCGGCCCGCGATTGGTGTCGAAGAACCGGAGCCGGTCCGCCTCCGCCACCGGTGGCCGGCGGAGGATCAGGGCGTTGAGGACGCTGAAGGCGACGGTGTTGGCGCCGATGCCGAGACCGAGCGAGAGCGTCGCGACCGCCACCAGCAGCGGACTCCGCCGGAGCGTGCGTCCGGCATAGCGGAGGTCCTGGATCAGCTCGTCGATCCACCGGAGACCGAAGCTCTGGCGGGCGCTCTCCCGGTGAGCCTCCCGCGCGCCCAGCTCGAGCCGGGCCTGACGCTCGGCCCGGTCGGGCTCCATCCCGCCCCTCACCAGGTCGGCCGCTCTCAGCGCCACGTGCGACGCCAGCTCCTCCGCGAGGTCGCGCTCCCACTCACCCCGCCGGAAGACGGCGCGGAGCCAGGTCCGAAGCCGGGCCGGCATCCTACACCTCCCCGGGGCGGGTCGAGAGCACCGCCGTCATCGCGGCCACCAGGCGTTCCCATCCCTCCGTCTCGGCCTTGAACCGCCGCCGCCCGGCCACGGTCAGCCGGTAGAACCGCGCCCGCCGGTTGTTGTCCGAGGTGCCCCACTCGCTCTCGAGAAAGCCGTGGTGCACCAGCCGGTACAGGGCGGGGTAGAGGGCGCCCTGCTCGATCTGGAACCGCTCGCCCGAGATCTGTCCGATCCGGAGCAGGATTCCATACCCGTGCAGCGGGCCGAGCGAGACGGCCTTCAGGATGAGAAGGTCGAGGGTGCCGGGGAGGAGGTCGGCGGGACCGGACATGGCGCTCTCCTAACGAGACTAGGAGAAGCTAGATCGGCTCTCCTAAGTTGACAAGGAGAGAGCGGGCGGGGCCGGCCCGCCCGGCGCCGGACCGGTCACGAGCAGCGCGACCAGCTCGAGGGAGAGCGGGCGCCGCGCGGCCATGAGGCGCTCGCCGAGGACCGCGGCGCGGCGCCAGGCGATGGGGTCGCCCCAGGCGATGCCGGCGGCGAGCAACCGCTCGCCCGCGGTGTGGCCCCGCGCCAGGAACGCGAGCACCCGATCGGCCTCGTTCGCCTCGGTGGGCCGGCGTTCCCGGCGGGCCAGGGCCGAACGCTCCCGCGCGACCTTGAGCGCCGCGGCCAGACCGGGATCGGGATCGGTCGGAAGCCAGTGCCACCCGTTGGCCGCCCTGAGCCATTGGCGGATGGCGGGCAGCAAGCCGCCGCCCGGGTCGGGTGGAGCGGCCCGGTCGGTGGGCCCTTCCGGCGCTCGAGCGCCCTCGAGTGCCACCGCGAGGGCGGCCGGATCCTCCCGCCACCGCCCGTCTGGCTGGCGGACCAGGACCAGCCCGGCTTGCGTTCCGGAGCCGTCGTCGATGGCGAACGCGGCGACGGCCCGGCCGGCGTCGGACTGGCCCGCAGCCCACCCCGCGGCCCCCGCCCCGTCGCCCCACCGATCCTCGAGGGCCTGATGCCATCGCCAGATCCCGCTCACCTGCCGGCCGACCCCGACCTGCCTGGGGAGCGCGGCCTTCCGGGCCAGCCGCCGCGCCATCGCCAGGTGGGCCTCGACCGCCGGCGGTGGTCCGAACCGGACCACGCTCACGTCGGGGTGGACGGACCCGTGGCGGAGCGCCCGGCCGTCGCGCTGCTCGAGTCGCACCGAGGTCCAGGGCAAGTCGTAGTGGACCACCCGTCCGACCCGTTGGAGGTTGAGGCCTTCGGCGGCGACGTCGGTCGACACCAGGAGCCAGGGCGGCTCCCGAAAGATGCCGGGGCTCGACGCCCTCGGGTCGAACGCGCCGAGCACCGCCCGCCGGGGGTAGCGGCAGCCCCCTACCCCGGCCCGGTCGCCGGTAATCCACGCGGCACCGCTCAACCGCAGGGCGCGCCGGAGGTGATGGACCGTGTCGGTCCATCCGGTGAACACCAGCGTCGGTCGCCGGTCCGCCACCAGGTCGCGCAGCAGCGCCGTTTTCCGGTCGCCCCGCTCGATCCAGGCCCGCAGGTGCCGTTCGAGCCGGTCCAGGCCTCCCGCGTCGCCCAGGGCCAGCTCCGCCGGCGCGCCGGGGTCGTCGAGCAGCTCCCACATCACCATCTGCTCTGGCAGGAGGCCGGCTTCCCGGCGAAGCTCGTGCCGTCCGAAGTGCCGTCCGGCCGCGTGGGCGGCCCGAGCGTGGTGGAGCAGGAGGGCGTAGCGGCGGGTGACCCCGAGCAGCGCGGCGGGACTCGACGCCAGGGCTCGAAGCATGCCGGTCTTCATCAACGACGCCACCCCCGGATCGCGGGAGAGACGAAGCCGCGCCACCAGGCGTCCGGCCCGGGCGAGATCGTCGTCGTCCCGCTCCCAGCCTTCGATCACCAGCTCGCGGCGGTCGGGCAATCCGCGGCGGGCCCGCCGGTCGGTCACCAGCAGGTTGGCGAGGGCGGGTGGCCCGTCGCCGCGACCGAGCGCCCGCCGGAGCGAGGGCACCCCGAGAAGCCGGAGCGCGTCGTCCGGGACGGCCAGCAGGAGCTGGTGCGCCAGATCGTCCATCCGATTCACCACCGGGGTGGCGCTCACCAGCAGGGTGGGCCGTCCGATCAGGCTCGGCGCCAGGGTCCGGTAGCGGCGGGTGGCCGGGTTACGAAATCGGTGGCTCTCGTCGACGATCACCGGGCCGGCGCCGGGAGCCGGCTCGCCCCGGCTCACCCGCTCGTGGCTCGTCACCGACGCCGGGAGGCCCAGCCGCCCGGCCACCCCGCGCCAGTGGTCGAGGAGGATCGCCGGCGCGACGACGGTGGCCGGCGCCTCCGCCAACCGCCGCGCCACCGCCAGGGCGACGTACGACTTGCCCGAGCCGACCGGATCGGCCAGGAGCGCCCCGCCGAAGCGCCGGACCGCCGCGAGGGCGCGCTGGTACGACCGGACCTGTCCCGGCAGGAGCCAATCGGGCGGGGGATCGGAGGCCCGGGGCGGCAGCGCCAGCTCGGCGATCTTCGCCGCGACGGCCGCGGCCGGCCGTCGCTCGCCGGGGCTGAGAGCCTCGGCCAGCAGATCGCGGACCTCGAGCAGGGCCTCGGCCACCAGCATCGGAGGTTCCATCACCCCTCCCGGAGGACCGCCCGCTGCGCGGCCGGCAGGCGGAGAATCTCGGCCGCCGCCTCGTCGGCACCGGCCTGATCCAGTCGTTGGGATCGAAGGGCGGCTCGGCCCAGCGACAGCAGGGCCTGGTCGGCGAGCACCGAGTCGGGGAGGGGCAAGGCGCCGACGGTCGCCGCGCCGTACCGGCCGAACCCCGACGCGGCGCGGGTCGCGAGCGAGCGGGCCACGACCCGGAGCCAGGTGGTGTTGAGCCAGACGGCCAGCCGGAGCGCGGTGTCGCGGGACGGCGTCGCGAGCAGGTAGCAGGAGTTGAGCGGGATGGCGCCGGCGACCGTCCGGCCGAGGAGCGGCGCGGCCTCCAGCCGCCGGGCCAGGTCGGCCCACGCGACCCGCCAGCGCGGAAGCGCGGCGTCGACCCGGAACACCGTCCAGAACGGCTCGGTCCCGAGATCGGCCCGGCGGCGGAGCGCCGCCTCGTGCCCGGCGAGGTGGGCGGCCGCCGCCGGAGGCAGCGAGCGGAGCGGTGCGCCCTGCTCGTCATGGGTCCAGAGCATCGTGTGGCCGGGTGTCACCGCGAACGCCTTGACGTCGCGTCCTCGGATGACCGGACGGACCAGACTCCGCTCCACCGTCGGGCCCGGGTCGAGGAACGCAGCGTCGCATCCGGTCTTGACCCCCAGCCGGATCCGAAAGCGGTCGGCCAGCGTGGGATGCGCGCCCCGCACCGCCGCCAAGGCGTCCCGCACCGGGTCGCTCCGGAGAATCCAGGGAGCCCTGCCTAACGTCGACTGGGCGACGCCCCCGGGTGCTTCCGCCGGCCCGCCCAGCGCGGTGGCCAGCCGGTGGTCCGGCGGGGGCGTCGCCCGACCCAACACCAGGGCCAGCGGGTAGACCGTGGCGTGGAAGGCCCCGGGATGCGAGTCCGTCAGGTCGGCGGCCACCAGCAGGGTGGTCCGCCGGGTCAGCTCCTCCCGGGCGACGGCGGCGTAGCCCGCCGTCAGCAGCTTGGCCGGAAGGAGCATCGCGGTGACGCCCCCCGGGCGGGTCAGCGCGACGGCCCGCTCCAGGAACGGAATCGAGAGGTCCGGCAGGTGGGCGTAGCCGCCCGGGCGGTCGGGTGCGGCCCGGAACCATCGCGACCGCTGTTTCAGCTCCCGGCGCTCGGCCGGGCCCAGCGCCTCGGCCCGGACCCAGGGCGGATTGCCGAGGACCAGGTCGAAGCCGCCCCGGGCCATGACGTCGCCGAACTGCGAGCCGTAGTGGAACCAGGGGACCTCGTCGGCGTCGCGGAGCCGGCGTGCCAACCGGCGGAGTCGGGTCCGCTCTCGGCGGAGCCGTTCCAGGGTCCGGGTCAACCGCCGAGCGGGCGGCGGCCCGTCGTCGAAGAGCCCGGGAGCTCGGAGGGCCGATCGGACCTCCCTCAGCTCGGCCTCGACCCGCTCTCCCGCCGTGGCGATTGCCTGGCGGGCGGCGTCGAGCTCGGCCCGCCGGAGCCGGCGGAGGAGCCGCCGCTTGGCCGAGCCCACGGCGCTCGCCACCCCGCGCCGGATCGCGGCGACCCGTCCGGCCAACACCCCGCCGACCGCCACCGTTGCCTGGACCGGCTCGATCAGGCTGTCGCCCTGGCGCACGAAGCCGTCGAGGTTGGGGAGCGGCGCCACGCCGTCGGGCCCCTCGGCGTCCTCCGCCGCGAGCACCTCGAGCCAGAGCCGCAGCTCGGCCAGCCGGACGGCGTTGGGATTGACGTCCACGCCGAAGAGGTTGGTGGCGAGCACCGCCCGGGTCGCCGGGCTCCGCCGCTGGCCGCCGTCCACCCGGACCTCGACCAATCGGGCCAGCGCGCCCAGGAGGAACGCCCCGCTGCCCGCGGCCGGATCGAGCACCGTGATCTCGGCCAGCGCCTGCCGCTCGGCTGGCGCCGGGTCATCGAGCCGGGCCGGGCCCAAGTCGCGCGCGGCCAGCCAGTGGGTCAGGGCGGAGTCGACCACCTCGGTCACCAGGTGGGCCGGAGTGTAGTAGACGCCCGCGCCGCGGCGTTCGTCGGGGTCCATGACCCCCTCGAACACCCGGCCCAGCATGTCGGGCCCGATGGTGGTGGTGCCTTCGTCCGGGTCCCGGATCGCGAAGTGGTAGCGCTCGAACAGGTCGTCGAACGCGTCTCGCCAGACCGGATCGGGAATCGACGGCCGATGCCGCCGCTCCAGCGGGTGCGCCTCGAAGAGCCCGCCGTTCAAGAACGGGATCCGTCCGAACCGCCGGGACGCGCGGCGCCGGCGCTCGGGTGGGCGGTTGAGGGTGCCGAAGAAGAGCGGGCGAAAGAGGGTGGCGTCGACCGGCTGCTTCCGGGTCAGGCACCGATCCAGCTCCTCGCGGAGGAAGCGCTCCCGGCCGTCGAGCCATCCCCGGCTCTGCACGAAGTAGAGGACCAGCACTCGGGTGAGCGACACCAACCCCAAGGCATGACGGTCGCGGCGGGGAAGGGTGCCCGGCAACGCGGCCACCAGCCGGTCCAGCGTGCGCCGGAAGGCCGCGAAGAAGCGAGCCCCCAGCTCCTGCCCCGAGAGTGCCTCGGCCCAACCCCGGGCCAGCGACCCGCCCGTGTCCGCGGCGCTGGTCCGGCCCCGTTCGAGGAGGGCGAGGTGGTGGGCGGCCGGTCGGGCCAGATCGACCGCCAGCGAGGGACAGTCGCCGGCGGCCGCCACGACGATCAGGATCCGGCGGGTCGGGTCGAGCGCGAAAACGAGTGCCGCTTGGCCGCGGAAGGAGAGGCGCCGGGCCACGGCGCGGGCCGCCGGCACCGGCGTGTCCGTCTCGAGTCCGAGGCCGAGGAGTCCCGCGCGCCGTCCGACCACCGCCGCCCGGCCGACCAGCTCGGTGGCCGCCGGCAGAGTGGCGGGATCGAGTTCGTGCCAAGTGGGCTCCAGTCCCAACTCGCGGACCAGGGCCGGGAGTTGCTCCAGGCGCTTGACGGCGGTGAGGAACGGCTTGAGCGACACGAGGCCTCGCGCGGTGCGTGAGCACCGACGCTAGGCCTCGAACGACGAAGGATGGGAACCGAACCCGCGCGAAGCGGCGCGGTTTTTCGCGAAAGGGTCAGGCCGCTCCGACGACCAGGATGTGCTGGAGCTCTTCGCGGAGCGAGGCGAACCGAGCTCGCTCCTCGTCGGGGTCGGGTGCGGCCGTCGGGGCCGAGCGCCCGTCGCCCTGCGGCAGGAGGGTGGCGACCATCGCGTCGGTGTAGCCGACCACCGCCATCGCCACGCCCCGGTCCACCAGCCGGTTGAGCCGGAGCAGGAGCGCCATCCCTTGCCGGGGCCGCACCGCGGCGATCGCCGGTGAGAGATACCGGATCAGGAGCTCGCGCAGGTACTGCATCTCCTCCACCACCTCACCGGCGGCGAGGCCGCGCGCGGCGGCCTGGCGACCGTATTGCTCCGCGACGCGCTGCCAGATGGGCCGGGCCTCCCGTCGCATCGGGCCGACCAGCACCGCGAACAGATCGAGGATCAGGCGGAATTCCTCCTCCACCAGCTCCGGGGACGCCGCGGTCGTGCCGGTGACTCGATCGCCGAGCCACTCCATCCAGCGAGCCGCCATGGCGTCGCGGTGCTCCGCGATCGCGCGGCTCGCCGCCACCAGCGTGGGATGAGATGCCCGCAGAGGAGACCCCTTTCGGAGAGACCCGCTCGATGTCGGCGATCCGTCCGACCCGACGACGGTTGGGTCCGCCGCCCTGGAACTGGCAATCGGTCGGCCCGCCCCCCAATTTGGGAGACCGACTCCGTTGAAGGTCGTTCGACGCGACCCGTCAGGCAACCCTGTTGCGCGCGGGTCCGAGACTCCGTTTCCGTGGGTGACCATGGCCACTCCATCGCTCTCGAAATTCCGGCTCCCCGGTGTCCTCGGCGAAATCCTGATCGACGTGCGCGCCGCCGACCGCTCGTCGCCCGCGCCGGCCGTGCTGGTCCTGCACGGCTTCAAGGGCTTCAAGGACTGGGGCATGTTCCCGCCGTTCGCCGAACGACTGGCCCGGAGCGGATTCGTCACCGTGTCCTTCAACGTGAGCGGAAGCGGCGTCGACGACGACGGGCGGTCCGCCTGGCCCGAACGGTTCGGCCACAACACCTTCACCGCCGAACAGGCCGACATCGCGGCCGTGCTGGATGCCCTGGACACCGGCGCCCTGGGTGCCCCCCGACCGACCTCGGTCGGGATCGTCGGCCACTCCCGAGGCGGGGGGATGGCCATCCTCGCCGCCCACCGGCACCCCCGGTTCGGTGCGCTGGCGACCTGGGCGGCCGTGGCCACCATCGAGCGTTGGAGCGTCGGCCAGCGAAAGGAATGGCGGGAGAAGGGGCGACTCGACGTGGTCAACAGCCGTACCGGCGAGGTCCTTCCGATGTACACCGACGTCCTCGACGACGTGGAAGCCCACGCCGGCGACGTGCTCGACATCCCGGCGGCGGCCGGGGCGCTCCACCTGCCGTGGCTGATCGTCCACGGCGAGCAGGACGAGGCCGTCCCGTTCGCCGAAGCCGAGCTGCTGGCCCGCGAGGCGGGCGACAACGCCCGGCTGGTCCGGATCGCCGGGGCGGGGCACACGTTCGGGGCCGTCCACCCGTTTGCCGGCATGACGCCGGCGCTCGAACAGGTCTTCGATGCGACCGTCACGTTCCTGGGGGCAAACCTGAGCTGAGCACCCTTGCCCCGGGCGGGTCGGTCCCCGCAATCTGCATCGCATGCCGAGCTACGAGTATCGCTGTGACCATTGCGGCACCGGGTGCGAGGGGGTCGTCTCCTCGGGCGGGGGAGCGTGTCGCCTCCACTGAGCCGGCTCGATCGCCTGGCGCGCCGGCTCGAAGCTCGGCGGCCGGAGGTGGTGGACGACCCGGCCCGGAAGCTCGCCGCGGTCGCCATCGTCGCGGCCCCCGACCCCGACGCCTTCCTCCTCATCCGGCGGGCCGAACGGAATGACGACCGCTGGTCCGGGCAAATGGCCTTTCCCGGCGGCCGATGGCAACCCGAGGACCCCGACCTTACCGCCACCGCTCGGCGCGAGACCCTCGAGGAGGTCGGCATCGATCTCGCCGACGCTCGCCTGATCGGCGTGCTGGACGACATCGCCCCCCGCACGCCCAGCCTCCCGCCGGTCCTGGTTCGACCCTATGTGTTCCGGCTGCCCGCCCACCGCCGACCGGTGCCCAACCACGAGGTGGCGGAGGCGTTCTGGGCCGACGTCGACCGCCTGATCGTCCCCGACATCTACCGTCCCTACGAGTATCAGCTCCGCGGCTCCCGAATCCGGTTCCCGGGCTACCACCTGCCGCAAGGCGTGGTCTGGGGGATGACCGAGCGGATCCTGACCCCGTTGCTCCAGCTCTTGTCGGCCGAGGACTGAGCCGGTCGGGGCCGGTTGAGGGGCTTGACCGGCGAAGGAATTTAGGCTAGCCTAAACTACGTTTTTTAATACAGCTAATATTGGATTTAGCCCATAATGCTACCGGCCGTTGATCCCGCAACCTCCCTGCTCTGGTTCGGCCTTGTCGCCACGGCGATGGCGGTGCTCTTCTGGCCCGGCCGAGGGGTGGTGGCCAGAATCGCCAGACTCCGGCGCCTCTCCGAGCGGGTGCTGGTCGAGGACGCGCTCAAGCAGCTGATCAACGGCGAGCTGGCCGGCCAGCCGGTGGCCGTCACCAGTCTGGCCGGCGCCCTCGAGATCGCGCGGTGGCGAGCCCATGTGTTGGCCTCGCGCCTGGCCGCGCTCGGGCTGGCTGCCTACGACGAGCCCGGCCTCAGGCTCACCCCCGAAGGTCGCACCTACGCGCTCCGGATCCTCCGGACCCATCGGTTGCTGGAACGCTACTTCGCCGATCACACCGGACTCGCGCCGGCTCAGTGGCACCCGCTGGCCGAGACCCGCGAGCACGCCCTGACGGAAGGTCAGGTCGAGGCCCTCGCGGCTCGGCTGGGCGACCCGCTGCGTGATCCTCACGGCGACCCGATCCCCACCGCCCAAGGCAAGCTGCCGCCGCTGGAGGGGGTCTCGCTCGCGACCCTCGCGCCCGGCGCGACGGCCAATGTCGTCCATGTCGAAGACGAACCCGAGCCCGTCTATCGGCGGCTCGTCGCGGCCGGCTTCGTCCCAGCCGCCCCGATCAAGGTCATCGCGAAGGAGGGCAGCGACGTGCATGTCCTGGTGGGCGGCCGCGCCACCAGGCTGGAGGATCTCGAGGCGGCCGGCGTCACCGTCGAGCCGGTCGCCGAGGCCGAGGGTCACACCGTACTGTTCGAGCGGCTCGACCTCCTTCGGCCGGGCGAGTCAGCCGAGGTCGTGGATCTCGCCCCGGAGGTCCAGGGGCCGCAGCGCCGGCGGCTGCTCGATCTCGGGGTGCTTCCGGGCACCCGGATCACGGCCGAGTTCCGGAGCGCCTCCGGTGACCCGATCGCCTACCTGATCCGAGGAGCGTTGGTGGCGCTGCGCCGCCCGCAGGCGCACGGGATCTACATCCGCCGCCACCCGCTCGAGGCCGCCGTCGTTGCCGCCGCCGGCGAGGCCGCCTCATGACCAGCCAGGCACCGGCGCACCGGCCACTCGGCCTCGGTCGCCGCCGGCCGGAGCTGGTGACCCTGACCGGTCCGTCCAGCCGCTACGACTACCTCGTGGCCCTCGCCGGCAATCCGAACACCGGGAAGAGCACGGTCTTCAACGCGCTCACCGGCCTCCGCCAGCACACCGGCAACTGGCCCGGCAAGACCGTGGCCCGGGCCGAAGGGTCGTTCGTGCACGAGGGCAAGCGGGCCCGCTTGGTGGACCTGCCGGGCACCTACTCGCTCCAGGCCGGGAGCGCCGACGAGGAAGTCGCCCGCGATTTCATTCTCTTTGGCCGCCCCGACGTGACCGTCGTCGTGCTCGATGCCACCCGCCTGGAGCGCAATCTCAACCTGGCTCTCCAGGTGCTCGAGATCACCGACCGGGTGGTGCTCTGTCTCAATCTCATGGACGAAGCCCGCCGCCACGGCATCGCGGTCGATCCGATCAAGCTCGAGCAGGCGCTCGGCGTGCCGGTGGTGCCCACCTCCGCCCGCCGGGGCGAGGGGGTGACCGAGCTGCAGCGGGCGATTCACGACGTGGCGACCGGCGTCCGTCGCCCGGTGCCGTTCCGGATCGAGGAGCACCCGCCCGAAGTCGAGTCCGCCATCTCCTCGCTGGTGCCCCTGATCGAGGCCGCCTTTCCGGCCCTGCCTAACGCTCGCTGGGTGGCGCTCCGGCTGCTCAACGCCGACGAGCGGGTGGTCGCCGCGGTCCGGAACGGCGAGATCGGGCACCTCGCGAGCGGGGAATGGCGGGCGGAGGTCCCGGAAGCCGCCCCGGCCGCCCCCCTGTCCGGAGCCCAGCAGGCGCTGCTCGACGCCGTGGAGGACGCCCGTTGGCGCCTGAGCCCGAATTTCCACGACGCCCTAATGGCCAGCATCTACGGCGCGGCCGAGCGGATCGCGGCGACGGCCGTGCTCACCGGCGTCCGGAAGGCGCGGTTCGATTGGGATCGGACCCTCGACCGGATCCTCACCAGCCGCTGGCTGGGGTTCCCGGTGATGCTGCTCCTCCTGATGGCGGTCTTCTGGATCACCATCGCCGGCGCCAACGTGCCGTCCGAGATGCTCGCCCACGTGCTGATCGACCAGGCCCATCCGGCACTCAAGGCCCTGGGGGCCGGGATCGGGATGCCCTGGTGGTTGAGCGGCTTTCTCTTCGACGGGGTTTATCTCGCGACCGCCTGGGTGGTGAGCGTGATGCTCCCCCCGATGGCGATCTTCTTCCCGCTCTTCACCTTGCTCGAGGACTTCGGCTACCTGCCGCGGGTGGCGTTCAACCTGGACCGGCTCTTCCAGCGGGCCGGTGCCCACGGGAAGCAGGCCCTCACCATGTGCATGGGGTTCGGCTGCAACGCCGCCGGCGTGGTGGCCACCCGGATCATCGACAGTCCGCGGGAGCGGCTGGTCGCCATCATCACCAACAACTTCTCGCTCTGCAACGGGCGGTGGCCCACCCAGATCCTGATCGCCACCATCTTCCTGGGCGCCCTCGCGCCGCCCCGGATCGCCGGGTTCGTCGCCGCCACCGCCGTGGTGGGGATCGCCCTCCTCGGCGTCGCCGCGATGTTTCTCTCGTCCTGGTTCCTGACCCGCACCATGCTCAAGGGCGAGGCCACCACCTTCAGCCTGGAGCTGCCACCCTACCGGCCGCCCCGGCTGCTGGAGACCCTCTACACCTCGCTGATCGACCGCACCCTGATCGTCCTCTGGCGGGCGGTGGTGTTCGCCGCCCCGGCCGGCGCGGTCATCTGGCTGGTCGCCAACGTTCACGTGGGCGGCGCCAGCGTGGCCGAGCACGTGGTCCATTGGTTCGATCCCTTCGGCCTGATGGTCGGCCTCAACGGCGTCATCCTGCTGGCCTACGTCATCGCGATTCCCGCCAACGAGATCGTGATCCCGAGCGTGCTCATGCTCACGGTGCTCACCGCGGGGATGACCGGCGTCGGCGCCGGCGCCGGGGTGATGTTCCAGCTCGACTCCGCGACCGAAGTGGGCAAGATCCTCGGCGCGGCGGGCTGGACCACGCTGACCGGGCTCTGCCTGATGCTCTTCTCGCTGCTCCACAACCCCTGCTCGACCACGCTCTACACCATTTACAAGGAGACCAGGAGCTTGAAGTGGACCGTGGTCTCCGCGGTGCTGCCGCTGGTCATGGGCTTCTCGCTCTGCTTCCTGGTCGCCCAGATCTGGCGGCTCGCCAGCGGCGTCTGAGGGCCGCGTCATGACCGCCCACCTGGACCGGGAGCCGCTCACCCGCTCGACCGAGGACTACCTCAAGGCCGTCTACCGGCTGTCGGCCGACGGCCCCGCCAGCACCACCGCGATCGCCGACCACCTGTCGCTGGCACCGGCCTCGGTGAGCGGCATGGTCAAGCGGCTCTCCGAGCGAGGCTGGCTGGAGCACCTGCCCTACCGGGGCGTCGAGCTGACGGCGGAGGGACGGCGGGTCGCCCTCCGGGTGCTTCGTCGCCACCGCCTGATCGAGGCCTTCCTGGTCGACTTCCTGGGGTATACCTGGGACACCGTGCACGACGAGGCCGAACGGCTCGAGCACGCCGTCTCGGACATCCTGATCGAGCGGATGGCGCACGCCCTCGGCCACCCGCGGGTCGACCCCCACGGCGATCCGATCCCCGACGCCGAAGGCCGGATCGCCGAGTTCATCCACGTGCCCCTCACCGACCTCGAGGTCGGCGAGACGGTCACCATCGCCCGGGTCGACACGGCCGACGACCAGCGGCTGCGCTACCTCGCGGCCAACGGCCTCGTCCCCGGCGCCCGGCTGACTGTGCGGGACCGGCAGCCGTTCAACGGACCGGTCCGGGTTGCCCTCGAGACCGGCGAACAGGTGGTCGGGCACGAGCTGGGTGGACTTCTCCTCTGTAGCCGCGACGACTGATGGGTCGGCGGCCGAGGGTGCCTTGGGTTCCGATCCCACCGGAGGCAACGCGATGGGGGTAGCGCTCGAGCTGGTCGTGCTGCTGGCCCTCTCGGTCGTCGGCCAATCGGTCTTCGCGGTCTTCGAAGTGGAGACCCCCTGGTGGCGAAAGGTGCTCAAGTGGAGCCTGCTCGCCGGGGTGACGCTGGGCGGGTTCGCGCTGGTCGGGCACTGGACCCTTCTCTTCCTCGCCTCGGCCGCGGCGGCGGGGCTGGCGGTCCACGTCGGGTGGTGCCGGCGGCACCGGATCCACCCGGCCCGCGCGACCCCCCGCCGCCGGTACTACGAGCTCCGCGGCTGGCGCTGGCCGGATCCCTGACGCGACCGCGGCCCCGCTCGTCACGAGCGGGGCCGCGGCTCCTCGGAGCGCTCCGGCGCCCCAGTGACGCCGTGACAGGGCCTGGCTCGGGCGGGTTACGGCCGCTGACGCCGCTCGGCGCGGTGCCGGTTGCTCAGGTCGAACTGGAAGGTCTCGCCGTTCACCGTGACCGTGGCCAGGTTGGTGCCGTCGAAGGTGATGGTCACGTCGCACTGCTTGACCGTGCCGTCCCGAGGCCCGCCCGTGATCGTCACCGTCGCCGACATGGTGATCGTTCCCGACAGGGGCCAGCTGGTGTCGGTCCGGGGGACCGGGATCACCAGGTCGGTCACCGTGAACGACTGGCTCAGGTCGAACTGCTTCACGGTGCTGTCCTGGAGCTCACGGACCCGGGTTACCTGACCGCTGCCCGTCCCGTTCCAGGTGACGCTGGTTTCGTCTCCCGCCAGCCCGCTCGCCGTCAGGTCGCGGGTCCGCTCGACGCTGCCGCTCCAATGCCCTCGGTCGATCGCCCCGCTGACGTCGGCGTGCAGCCGGACGGTGTCGGTCGTCTGGCGATCGTAGGCCTGCTGCTCGACGCCGTTGGCGTCGACGAATGTGCAGGTTCGGTTGATCGTGACGGGGCCCCACTGATGTGAGGTGCATTCCCACCGGGTCGGATCGGCCGGGAGCCGGAGACCCATCAGGCCGCCGGGACCCCGCATCAGCTCGACGTCCTGCGCGGCGACGTCGGCGGTGACGGTGGCAACGTCCTGATTGAGCGCGGAGTCGGTCGTGGTGGGGCCGGTGCCGTTCGAAGAACAGGCGGCCAGAGCCAGGCCCAGGCTCAGAGCGCCAAGACGCCATCGTGTGCGCATGTCGAACCCTCGTGAAAGTCGGTGCGGGGGCGGCGGCCACCCGGCGTTCCGGAAGCCGCCCGGTCCCGATCATGTGGACGGCGGGCCAAGCCAGGACGCACACACGACTCGGGCGGGTGGCCGATGTTAAGCCCTAGGCGAGGTCCAGTGGCCGTGGCGCCCAATCGGCCACCCTCGCCAGCACCGCTCCCCGCTCCTCGGCCGTCATCCGGATCCAGCGGGCGATCTCGTCGAGCGTCCGGCCGCACCCGTCGCACCGCCCGTCTCCGCCCAGCCGGCAGATGTTCCGGCAGGGAGAGGGTAGGGGGGCGGTCATCGGTCGACCAGGCTCGGAACCGTGAAGTCGGCGAAGACCACGCCGTCACGCTCCACCACCTCGCCGGTCGCCGCCTCCAACGGCCCCGAGAACATCGGGCCGGCGGTGACGAAGGTGTGGAACTCGCCTCGCTCCCCGCAGGGGTCCACCGCCGGGGGCACCCCGTCCAGGAACGCTTCGTCCCAGGGGCGCCCGGCCCAGGCGGGGTCGACCCGGGCCGGGTCCAACGACGCGATCCGGGCCTCGATCCCGGCTCGGAGCATCTGTCGCGCGAGCAGATCCGTCCGGGTGCCCCAGAGCGGGAATTCCGCCCGGAGTCCGTGGGGGGCGAGGAGCCGCTCCCGGTAGGCCCGGACGTCCTCCAGGAAGAGGTCGCCGAAGGCCATCGCGGTGATCCCCTCCCGGGCCGCCAGGTCGCTCAGGGTCTGGCCCATCGCGAATTCGTACATCCCGTTCGAGCAGGGAAACGGCAGCTCGACCTCGATCAGCGGCAAGCCGGCCAGCATGGCCTGGCGGCGGAGCAGCGACCGCCGGACGCCGTGGATCGCCACCCGCTCGAAGTCACGGGTGATGGTCGTGACCAGGACCCTGACGTCGGCTCCCCGCCGGCGAAGCTGGTGGAGGGTCCAGGCGGCGTCCTTGCCGCTGCTCCAGGAGAGCGCCAGGGCCATGCTATCGGCCGCCCAGCTCGAGGGTCGCCGAGAGCCGCCGGCCGAGGGCCGGGAAGCCGTAGACCTCTTCGTATCGTTGGTCGAACAGGTTCTCGACGGCCAGCCGCACGGCCGCGCCGCCGGCGAGGCGGTAGGCGGCCTGCACCCGAGCGTCGACGTAGTCGCCGGGATCGACCCGGATGGCCGGAAAGACGTTGAAGTCGGTATCCCGGCGATCGAGCGCGGCCGTGAACCCCGCGCCGAGGTCGAGCCGGTCCAGGGCGGTCCAGAGCAGGTCCGCTCCCGCGGCGTGACGGGGGCGGCGGATCAGCCGCCGCTCGGTCGGATCGGTCGCGGTCAGGTCGCGGGCGTCGAGATAGGTGTAGGCGGCTCGGAGGTCCACGGTTCGGGTTCGGATCCCGGCGGTGAGCTCCACCCCCTCGGTCCGGGCCCGCGCCACGTTGACGTTCCGTCCCAGTTCGGGATAGTCCGCTCCCTCGAACGCGATCAGGTCGCGAAGCCGGTTCTGGAAGTAGGTGACCCCGATCGTCCCGCGACCGTCGGCGACGAAGAGGTCGGCGCCCAGATCCCAGCCGGTCGACCGCTCGGGCCGCAGGTCGGGATTGGCCTTCTGGTAGGCGCTGCCGAATCGGGCCGAGAGACTGGGTGGCATGAAGCCGGTCCCCAGTGTCGCCCGCACCCGCAGGGAGTGCGAGGGCAGGAAGACCGCGCCGGTCAGCCGGCCCGTCAGCGCCCGTCCGAAGGTGCTGTAGTCGTCGTTCCGAAGTCCCCCGGTCAGTGACACCGTCGGCGTCGGCGTCAGACTGGCCTCGGCGTACTCGGCCAGGAGTCGCTCGTCCCGGGGGCCGTCGCCGTCGGTGACGGTCGCCCACTCCCGGTTCAGGCCGGCCGCCAGCTCCACCCCGCGGGCCGGCGCGATCCGCTGCTGCCAGTCGAGCACCCAGCGGGTCTCGGTGAGCCGCGACACGAACTCGTCGCCGCCGTCGAACCGGCCGGTGCCCCGGAGGTCGTAGCGCTGGAGGCCGGCCGTAACCCGGCTCGACCAGCGAGGCGAGAGGGTGACGTCGGCGTAGGCCGTGCCGAGGTGATGCTCGAACCGGGTGTGGCCGACCGGCGTGGTATTGGTGGTGCGGAGGTCGCCCGGGCTGGTGTACGACTGCTGGAGGCCCCGGAAGGTGGCGCCAACCCGGACCCGCCCCGATGCCTGCTGCTCGACCCGGGCCTGCTCGCTCCGTTGGTCGTAGCCGTTGCTCGGCCGCTGGTTCCGGGTGTCGACGAACGACACCGCGCCCGAGAGGGAGGTTCCCCCCGTGGCCAGGCTGCCGCCGAGCCGGCCCCGCCAGGTGTCGAACGACCCGCCGCTGGCCCGGCCCTCCCAGAAGGAGCGGGGCGCCGTCCGGTCGGCGCCGATCGCGATCACCCCGCCGATCGCCGCGCCGCCGTAGAGCGTGCTCTGCGGGCCCCGGACCACCTCCACCCGATCGGCCGGCCCCAACTCGAAGCCGCCGAGGAGCGATCCCGCCAGGGCGTTGGCGTCGTTGACCCGGATCCCGTCGATCAGCACCAGCGTCTGATTCGAGGCGACTCCGCGAAGGAAGACCGAGCCGGCGCCACCCGGCGCGCCGGTCGCCGTGAACCCGGTCGCCGCCACCAAACGAAGGGCGTTCTCGAGCCGGGTAATGCCGCGGCGCCCGAGCTCGTCGGCCGAGAGATGGTCGGCCGCGGTGGCCCGGAGCCGCGCGGGCGTGACGGTTCGCGAGGCCGAGACCACGACCTCCTCGAGCCGGGTGGAATCGCGGGGCGCTTGCTGGGCGGCGGCGGGAACGACCACGACCAACAGGGCGACGGTCGACGCCGCCGCGAGACGAAGGGGATGCATGGCTCAAGCCTTTCCGGTCTTGAGGCTCCCCGAACGAAAAGCCCCGCCGTTGCCGGACTGGGCTGGCGGGGCGTGGGCCGACTCCCCGCAGGGGGGACGACGGCGGACACGGTCCCGCTCCCTCCCACGAGGGAATCGCACGGGCGAGACGGGACCGGTCTCCTGGCTCGAGGAAGTCTCCATCGGCCTTCCCAGGGATCCGGGGACGGATTCCCAGTGGCGCGATCTGACGGAGACGGCTCGCGGGCGAGTGACTCGCCCGGTCCTCTTACAGTGGCGGGGCCGCGCCGGTCTTACACCGGACTTCCGGAGGCCCGCGTCTCAAATCGTGCCCAAGCCTAGCCCCGGCTCGGCGTGCCGGCAAGCCGCGCCGGCCGCCACCCCCTTACCTTTCCGCCCGCCTCATGCTCGCCCTTGCTCTCGTCCTCGCCGCCCAAACACCGGTCGGGCCTTCCCTCGCGGGCCCGCCGGGCATCGCGGTCGAGCAGCGTCTGGCCGAGTCGCTCGGTCTCGAGGTCGGCGACACCGTTCGCTTGGGGGCGGGGCCCGAGGGGATTGGCCGTCTCTTCGCCGTCCGCGCCGTGTACCAGCCCCGACCCGACCCGGCCACCGTGCTCCGCGGCGAGTTCAACGTCCGGTTCCACCTTCCCGACCTGACCGCGCTCCTCGGCGCGGCCGACCGGGTCGACCGGTTCGGCGTCGGGGTGCGACCCGGGGTCTCCCTCGACAGCGTCGTCGGGGCCCTCAACCGGGTCGCCTTCGGCTACCGCGCCTATCCGTCCGCCGAGATCGCTTCCGAGTCGTCGCGCACCTTCCTGGTGGTGAGCCGCTTCCATCGGGCCATCGGACTCATCGCGATCGTCGCAAGCGCCATCTTCCTGCTCTGCATCATGCTCCTCAAAGTCGAGGAGCGGCGGCTCGACGCGGCCGTCATGCGGATGATCGGGATCTCCCGGGCGACCATCCTCCGGGCCTTCGTGCCTGGAGACCTGCCTCGTGGCGGTGGTCGGCTCGGGTCTCGGCACCGGCCTCGCCTGGGTGGCGGGGCTCATCACCAACGCCGTCTACCAGCGCCGCTTCGAAACCACCCTCGTCTTCTCGTTCCTCACCCCCCAGGTCGTCGCCACCGGCGCCCTGCTCTCGCTCGGGCTCGGGGTGGTCGTCGGCGCCCTGGCGCTCGCTCCGGCTGGTGCACGCCAATCCCCTGAGTCTCTGGAGGCGGGCCGAGTGAGATTCGCGTGGGCCCTTCGGAACCTGCTCCGCCATCCGGTCCGCACCGCCCTGGTGGTGGCCGGGATCGCGGTCGCGGCCGCCCTCCTCCTCGACATGGTGATGTTGAGCGGTGGGATGGAACGCTCGTTCAGCCGGATGTTGCTGAGCCGCGGCTTTCAGATCCGGCTCTCGCCCAAGGGCACCCTGCCGTTCGACACCGAGGCCACCATTCCCGGGATCAGCGCGATCGTCGACTCGCTTCGGGCCGACCCCGACGTGGACGCCGCCGGCGCCGTGGTGGGCACCTCGGTCTACGCGACGCTCGGCGACTCGGTGCTCACCCTGGTGGGGTACGGCATCGATCCGCGGGGCCAGGGCCTCTACGAGCTCGACCGGGGCGCCGACCTGGCCCCGGGCGACAGCCTGGGACTGCTCCTGGGGGAGACGGTGGCCGAGCGCACCGGGTGGCGGGTCGGTGACACGGTGGCGCTCGCCGGGCGGCTCGATCCCGGCATCGCCCGGGCCGGGGTGGAGCGCTCGCTGGTGGTCCGCGGCGTGGTTCGGTGGCTGTACGACGCCCGCGACCAGCGCTCGGTCGGTGCGATCGTGCCGGTGATGCAGCGGTTCGGCCGTCTGACCGATCGCGACGCCGGGTCGGCCGTCATGGTGCGGGTCCGCGACGGGGCGCCGGTCGATCCGGTGGCCGCCCGGATCGCCCGCCGGTTCCCGAGGGTGGAAGTCAACAGCGTCGCGGCGCTGGTCGCGCAGTTCCGGAGCCGGCTGGTGTACTTCCAGCAGCTGTCGCTGATCCTGGCGACCATCAGCCTGGTCGTGGCGGTCCTGCTGGTCGGCACCATTCTCACCATCACGATCAACGAGCGGCTGGGCGAGGTGGCGGTGCTCCGCGCGATCGGCGTGACCCGCGCCCGGGTGGTACAATCGGTGATGGCGGAGGGCGCCCTGGTGACCCTGGTGGGCACCGGCCTCGGGCTGGCGCTTGGCCTGGTGACGGCCCGGTACCTGGACGCGATCCTGACCTCGTTTCCCGGCCTCCCCGCCGCGATCTCGTTCTTCGTGCCCGACAGCTGGGGTCTCGCGCGGGCGGCCCTGGCGGTGGCGGGCGCGGGGATCGTCGCGGGTGTCTACCCGGCCTGGCTGGCCGCGAGCACCCCGATCGCTGCGACCCTTCGCGCGGAGGCGGAATGACGACCGTAGATCCATCCGACCCGCTCGGGCGTTCTCCCAGTGGACCCTTCCGGGAGGCCCCGTGACTGGACCGGCCGCCGCCGGACCCGAGCGTCGCCTGCTCGCCGTCGAGCGGGAGTCGTCGCTGCGCGCCCGGCTGATCGCCCGGGACGAAAGCGCCCTGGTGGAGCTGATCGACGTCGCCTCGCCCTGGCTCCTCGGGTTGGTCCAGTCGATGCTGAGCGATGGGTTGGAAGCGGAGGAAGTGGTGCTCGAGACCTTCCGGATCGCGTGGGACAAGGTCGGGACGCTGCCGGCCGGTGACGAGCAGCGCCTCCTGCCGTGGCTCTTCCGGATCGCCCGGAACCGGGCCATCGACCGGCTCCGCTCGCGCCGGCGGTATCGGAACAAGCTCGACCGGGTCGAGGTCCTGAGTGCCGGCGGCGACCACGCCGTGGTCCCGGTCGAGCCCGACGAGGCGGCCCAGCCGGGGTGGCACGTCCACCGCACGGTTCACGCGGCCCTCGACGCGTTGCCGCCCGACCAGCACGCCGCCGTCGAGCTGGCCTACTTCCGGGGGCTGACCCAGTCGGAGATCGCGACCGAGCTGGGGATCCCGCTCGGCACGGTCAAGACCCGGCTCCGACTGGCCTTCGACAAGCTCCGCTCGGCGCTCGCCCCGCTCAAGGACTGGGCCCTATGAATCCTCACGACTGGTTCGTAGAACGGCAGGCCGGGTACGCCACCCGGACGCTCGACCCAGCCGACGAACGGGAGTTTACCGACCACCTCCGCCGCTGCGACGAGTGCCGGCGCGCCGTGCAGGCGCTGGAGCGCGACCTGGGCTGGTTGCCGATGGGGGTGACGCCGGTCCAACCCCGGCCCGGCTTCCGCTGGCAGGTGGCCCGCACGGTGCTCGGCAACCATCGGCCGTCCCGCGCCCGGGTGTGGGCCCCGCTGGCGGTCGCGGCGGCCGCCCTGCTGGCCTTGGCCGGCACCTGGCGGACCAGCCACACTCGCGAAGCCTCGCTCACCGCGGATCTGGTCCAGGCCCGAGGCCAGCTCGCGGCCCTCGGCGACACGCTGGACATTCTGAAGCGGGCCGCCAAGGTGCTGCAGGCCTCGATCGAGATGGACGGACACGAGGGCGGGCTCCTCATCTTCGCCGACAGCGTGACCCATCGCTGGAACGTGGTGATGCACGGCCTGCCGCCGGCGCCGGCCGGCGAGAAGTATCAGTTCTGGTTCATCTGTCAGGACGGCATGGTGCGGGGAATCGAGCTCTCGCCCGATCCGTCGCGGCCGGTGTTCGTCACGGTCGGGATGCCGGCCGGCGCGGGTCCCGTGCTCGGCGCCGCGCTCAGCGTCGAGCCGATGACCAACCACACCGACAAGCCGGCCGGCAAAGAGCTGGCCCACCTGATGTTGTGAGGCCTTCGCCGCGATGCCCGTGATCGACGCACCCCCGACCCCGGTTCTCGAGTGCGACCGGCTGAGCAAGGTCTATCGCCTGAACGGCCTCCACGTCGACGCCGTGCGGGAAGTGACGCTCGCGATCGGCGCCGGCGAGTACCTGGCCGTCACCGGGCCGTCGGGAAGCGGCAAGTCGACGCTGCTCCAGCTGCTCGGGGGCCTGGACCAGCCGTCCGGCGGGCGCCTGCTGCTGAACGGCACCGCCCTCGAGACCTTGCCGGACGCCGTCCTGACCCGGCTCCGCCTCCGGGAGATCGGCTTCGTCTTCCAGCGCTTCCACCTGCTGCCGGTGCTCACCGCCGGGCGAGAACGTCGAGCTCCCCATGGCCGAGGCGGGCCTGTCGCGGGCCGAACGAGCGGCGAGGACCCGGGAGCTCCTCGCCTATGTGGGGCTCTCCCATCGAGAGGACCATCGGGCCACCCAGCTCTCCGGGGGCGAGATGCAGCGGGTCGCAATCGCCCGGGCCCTGGCCAATCGGCCGAGTCTGCTGCTCGCCGACGAGCCCACCGGTGAGCTCGACGCCGCCACCGGCGACCAGATCCTCGACCTGTTCGATCGCCTGAACCGCGACGGTCTCACCCTGGTCGTGGTGAGCCACGACGAACGGGTCTCCGCTCGGGCCAGCCGGGTCCTCCACCTCCTGGACGGCCGTCTGACCAGTGACGAGCGAAACGCGCGCTGATTGGCGCACCGTCCTGCGCCTGGCCTTCCGGCACCTGGTGGTGCGGCGGGGCCGGGCGCTGTTCCTCCTGGTCGGCTATGCCATCGGGGCGGGCGTGATGATGGTTCTGCTCTCGATCGGCGAGGCGATGCTGATCCAGTCCCGCGACGTGGCCTTGGTCGGGGGCGGCGAGGTCACGGTGCTTCCCGAGGGCATCGACCTCGAAGGACTCCGCACCGGCTCGATGAGCGGGCTCTTCTACGGAATCGACCAGGCCCGATTTCTCGATCGCCAGCTGATCGGCGGGCCCCGGCTCGGGTCCGCCATCCGGGCCGTCTCTCCGGCCGTCGAGCACAAGCTGGTCTACCTCCACCGCGAGGGACGGTTGGTCCCGCTCCGGGCCGGCGGCGAGATCCCCAGCGCCGCCTCCGGGCTCGGCGCCGGTCTCGACGTCGTCCAGGGGGCCTGGCGCGACGAGCCGGCCGACTCGGCCTGGCGAATCCCCACCCGCCAGCAGCTTTACGACCAGCTGGATCACTTCCACCCCTCGATGGCCGACAGCACTTGGGCCGAGTGGCACTATTTCAACGTGGCGCCCGGCCCCGACGAATGGTGGTACCTGACCTATCTGGTCGGCGGCGATCGAACGACCGATCGGGCGGGCGGCCAACTGCTCGTGACCCGGCACCGGGGCGGTCAGCCCCCGGCCCGATACGAGGCCCTGGTGCCGATCGGCGCCGTCACCGTCGATACCTCCCGTGCCGACCTGGCCTTGGGCACCAATCGGGTCGAGCAGCGCGACGGCCGGTACCGGATCGTGGGCCGGGCTCATGGACCGGCCGGTACGGTCGGATTCGACCTCACGATCGAGCCCGAGGCCAACGCCTACTTTCCGCCGGTGGAGCTGGCCGGCGAAGGCCGGCGATCGGGCTACGTGGTGCCCGTCATCCGGGGGCTGGCGCGGGGCACCCTCTGCGAGGGCGATCGCTGTCGCCAGGTCGACGACGTCCCCGCCTACCACGACCACAACTGGGGCATCTGGCGGGCGACGATCTGGAACTGGGGCCAGGCGCGGGGCCGGACCACCAGCGTCGTCTACGGGGGCGTGATCCCCGCCGACCCGGCCGACGGGGCGCCGGCCACACCATACTTCCTGGCCGCGGTCGACTCGCTCGGGGTGCGGCAGATCTTCCGGTTCGACCGGATCGCCTCCGAGGGGACCCGCCCGGTGCCGGGGGCGGTCGGGATCCGGGCGCCCGAACGGCTCCGACTCGTGGCCGGACGCGACCGCGATACCCTGGCGCTCGTGGTGGACGTGCGCCGGGTCGCAGGCCACCCCGGTCGGCTTCGGGGGCGAGCGACGCTACTTCCTCCAGATGCGGGGCGCGTTCACCCTCCAGGGCCGCCTGGCCGGCGCCCTGGTGGCCGACTCGGGACTCGGCTTTTTCGAGACCTTCGTCCGGAGCAAGCCTTAGGCGGCGGGGTAACCGGGGGCCCGGGTGATCTCGACGATCTGCTCCCGGTGACGGAGGCAATGCCGGACCAGAAAATGAGCCCACTGGAGCCCGGTCAGGGGGCCGAGCACCGGATGCGGGGCGGCGTAACGGGTCAAGTCGAGCTCGGTGGCGGTCAGGAAGTCGATGGTCGCGTCCCGGCTCTCGAGAAACGCCGCCCCGGCCGCCCCGGCGTCCGGCCAGGTGCCGCTCGGCGACACGAAATCGGGCGCCGCGATCGGCCGGGTCCGATCGCCGAGCCGTCGGGCGATCCGCTCGTCGGCGCCGACCGTTCCGGCCAGCAGCTCCTCCGGTGCCGGCTCCCGGACCAGCCGACCCCGGAGCAGCTTGCCCGACCCGACTTCGGCCAGGGTCACGTGCTCCACCGTCTCGGCCACGGACCATCGTCCCGTTCCCGGGTGGAAGGCGAGCTGCTCGGACGACAGGGCGGCGAACGATCCCAGGAAGGCGTCGGCCGACGAACGGAGGTCCCTGAGGAGGCTGGTGCGGTCTGGCACGGCGGGTCCGAGGCTGGGCGTGAGCGGTTCCGGTACGCTAATTTGCACCCATGACCGAACCAGCTCCAACCACCAGCGATACGCGCGCCCTCGGCCGCGAGCTGGTCGATGCCTTCGCTGCCGGGTGGTCCAAGGCGGACGTGAAGCGGATCCTCGAGGTGTTCTCCGAGCAGGCCGTCTTCATCGAGACTCCCTTCGCCGATCCCCGAACCGGGTGGGACGCCATCCGGGCCTACTGGATCGACATCCCCTACAACCAATCGGAGATCACCGTCACGACCGGCGAGATCTTCGTGGCCGGCCCCTGGTTCTCGACCGAGTTCCGGGCCGTGTTCCGGCGCCGCCGAACCGGGGAATGGATCGAGGCCCGGGGCGCGCTCTTCTGCGAGTCCGACGGCGCCAAGATCACCGAGATGCGGATGTACTGGCACCGCCGGCCCTGAGCACCGCTGGCTCCGGTGGTGTCCTCTCAGAGGACCAGTGTCCTCCATTCAGGACACCACGGCGCCAATTTGCGTTTTGCAAGTTATTGTGTTACAATGACTTAGGCGCGTCCTGCCGACTGGCACGAATCTCGTAATCCTAGGGGGCGATTCGCCTTCGCGGTCTCCCAGTCACCGGACGGTGAACCAAGAGGGAAATCGGATCCCCTCCAGGAGGTTGCCTATGTTGGCGCTCGCTTTGATGTCCGTGCTTTCGCTCGGTGCCGACAGCGGTCTGGTCGGGGAGCCGGTGGCGATCGCGAGCGACGCACCCGCGGTCCAACTCTGGATCAACAACAACCGACAGTTCCGCGAGGGCGAGCAGGCCCGGGTGCAGGTGGAGGCCCGGGACGATGGCTATCTCGTTGTGCTCAACTACGATACTTCTGGCCGGCTCCGAGTGCTGTTCCCGATCGGTCCGGGCGACGACAACTTCGTCCGGGGCGGGCATCGCTACGAGATCCGCGGTCGGGGAGACCGGGTGTCGTTCGTCGCCGAGCGGGACGGGGAAGGAACGGTCTTCGCGGCCGTATCGGCGGATCCGTTCCGATTCCGCGAGTTCGAGTCCGGCAGCGGCAACTGGGACTACGGCCAGTTCGTGATCGACCGCGATGCAGCCGATCCCGAGGTCGCGATCTCGGATCTGTTGCAGGGGATTTCGAGCGATCGCGGGTTCGACTACGACCTGCTGAGCTATCGCGTCTACGGCTATAGCGGCTACCAGACCGCGTACACCTGGTATCCCAGCTACTACGACGACTTCAACTGCGGCTGGTGGACTCGCCCCAGTCTGTTCGGCTGTCGCTACTGGCCGGCGGGCGGCTGGTACTATGGCTACAACTCGTGGTACTCCCCCTATCGCTACGGCGGCGGCTACTACCCCGGCGGCGGGTGGTACTACCCGGGTGGCGGGATCTACACGGGCAACCGCCGGCTGCCGGTCGTTCTCGGGCGGCCTCGGGGCTACACCATCGGGCATCGCACCTACGGCGGGGCGGTATCTCGTCCGGGGGGTGGGTCGTTCAGTGGCAACCTTCCCAACGGGATCGATCACCGGACGCCGATCAACGGCGGGCGGGCGCGGCCATCGGCGAATGGCCGGTCGCGTCCCTCGTCCGGTGGGGCCCGTCCCAGCGCCCGTCCGTCGGGTGGGAGCCGGCCCGCGCCCTCGAGTGGCCGGGCCAGGCCGTCGCGGCCGTCGCGGCCGTCGGAGCCCAGCAGCCCGCGGCCCAACGTCGAGCGCGATCGCCCCAATAGCGGCTCTCGTGGGCCGGTGCAGACGGATCGGCCCCGGGCACGCCCGGCGCGCCCCAACCGGCCCGATCTCCAGACACCCAGTGTCGACCGCTATCAGCCCGAGCGCGGGCGCCCCGTCGCGGTCGACCGGGCCCGGGGTCCGGATCGGCCGGACAGCCGCCCATCGGCTTCCAGCCGGCCGGACGTCCGGATCTATCAGTTCCAGGACCGCGCTCGTCGGGCGGAGCCCAACTCGTCGGCCCCGCGGGCCGAGCCCCAGGCTCGGCGCAGCGGCGGCAGCGACTCGCCTCGGAGCTACTCGGCGCCTCGGAGCTATTCGGCGCCCCGGAACTACTCGCCCCCGGCCCGGCCGTCTCCCCGAGCGAGCGCGCCCCGGTCGAGCCGGCCCGCGAGAGCCAGCGCACCGCCTCGATCCAGCCCGCCCCCTCGGGTGAGCGCGCCCCGGTCGAGTCCGCCGCGGGTGAGCCGGCCGACCCGGAGCAGCTCCCCGTCCCGGTCCCGGCCGTCGGGCGGCTCGCGGCCGCGGGGACGTCCCGGCCGGCCTTGAGGTGAACTGTTCGGACGCCGGCGCTCCCCCCGTCGGCGGCTCGAAGCTCGGCGGGCGGTGTTCGGCGCAGGTTGCCGGGCACCCCCGCCGATTGCTTTTGGTGGGTCAGCGGCCGGGGTGGCGCCTGGCGTAATCGAGTCCCCACTGCAGAATGTCGGCGCCCCGGAGCCCCATCCGCATCCCAGCCGTGATCGCGTCGTCCTCGGTCAGCCCGTGGTCGAGGATCAGGTAGGCGATCATCGGCCCGGCGACCCGGTTGCCGCTGGCGCAATGGAAGAGCAGGCCGCCATCCGATCGGTCCCTGACCACGCCGAGCAGCTCCACCATCAGGTCGTCCGAGAGATGACCGGTTACCGGGATGTTGACGTACTCGAGGCCGGCGGCCTCGACGACGGCGGGCTCGTCGAACGGCCGGGGCTCCATCGGGTCGCGGATGTCGAGCACGGCCCCGAGGCCGGCCGCCTTGAGGGCTTCGAAGTGGTGGGGGAGGGGCTGCCCTCCGGTCAGGAGCCGGGGAATCGGCTCCGACGCGTTGGGCACGCCGCGGAGGGCCTCGAGGGGGGTGGCCATCACGAGCATCCAGGTTCGGTCGCCCCAATGCTAGATGGCGGCCCGCCATGACGAAAGAGGCCGACCGGACCTAAGTTTCCCGACCTATGGTCCGTCTTGGCCTCGCCCAATTCCGGCCCCGCAAGGCGGCCTACCGCGACAACCTCGCCCGGGTCGGGGAGATCTTCGCCGGGCTGGCCGGTCGGCCGGACCCGCTCGACCTTCTGGTGTTTCCGGAGACGGCCTTGTCCGGGTATTTCGTCGAAGGCGGCGTGCGGGAGCTGGCGGTCACGGCCGAATCGCTCCACGCGTCGCTGGCCGAGCTGCACGCGGCCAGCGGGGCGCCGCCGGTCGAGGTGGCGATCGGGTTCTACGAGGTCTGGAACACCCGGCTCTACAACTCGGCCCTGGTGTCGTCCTTGGGCGGGGCGTCTCCCGGGATCCGCCATGTGCACCGGAAGATCTTCCTCCCGACCTATGGGGTGTTCGACGAGGAGCGGTTCGTCGAGCCCGGGCGGTGGGTCCAAGCGTTCGACACGGCGTGGGGGCGGGCGGCGGCGATCGTGTGCGAGGATGCCTGGCATTCGATCGTCCCGACGATGGCTGCTCTCGACGGGGCGGAGCTACTCCTGATCCTGAGCGCCAGTCCGGCTCGCGGGATCGAGCCGGGCGCCGAAGCCGACGGCCGGCCGGCCAGCTCGGTCCGGTGGGAGCGGACGGCCCAGCAGATCGCGGCCGAGCACGGGATCTTCGTGGCGGTGGCGCACCTGGTCGGCTTCGAGGGGGGCAAGGCCTTCCCCGGCGGTTCGCTGGTCGTCGACCCGCGGGGGCAGGTGCTCCTCCGGGCGCCGATCTTCGAGGACGCGCTGCTCGCCACCGACCTCGATCTCGAGGAAATCACCCGGGCCCGGGCCGAGGAGCCCCTGCTGTCCGATCTCGAGACCCATCTGCCGCACTTGCTCGACGGCCTCAACGTTCGACGGGAAACGGGGCGGTTGCCGGGTCCCGCAGACCGTGCTCTGCCGCAGGCCGGCACCCCGACGCCTCGGCGCCGGCCCAGGGCCGCGTCGGCCGAGAACGGCCGTGACCCGCTGGCCATCGATCCGGCCCTGACCCGGCGCTGGCTGGTGGAGTTCCTGCGCGACGAGGTCACCCGACGCCGGGGCTTCGAGCGCGTGGTGGTGGGCGTGTCGGGCGGGGTGGACAGCGCGGTGGTGGCCTTCCTGGCCGCCGCGGCGTTCGGCCCGGAGCAGGTAACGGCGGTCCGGATGCCCTATCGGACCTCGAGCCCCACCAGTCTGAGCCACGCCCAGCTGGTGATCGACGCCCTGGGCGTCGCCTCCCGCACGATCGACATCTCGGCCGGGGTGGACGGGCTGGCCGCGGCGATCGGTCCCCCGACCACGCCGGCGCGGCTGGGCAACGTCATGGCCCGGATGCGGATGATCACCCTGTTCGACCTCTCGGCCTCCTTGGCCGCGATCCCGCTCGGCACCGGCAACAAGACCGAGCGGCTCTTCGGCTACTTCACCTGGCATGCCGACGATTCGCCGCCGGTCAATCCGATCGGCGACCTCTTCAAGACCCAGGTCTGGGCCCTGGCCCGGTTTCTGGGCGTGCCGGAGGCGATCGTCGAGAAGGCGCCCTCGGCCGATCTGGTCGCGGGCCAGACGGACGAGGGAGATTTCGGGATCAGCTACGCCCGGGCCGATCAGATCCTCAACGGGGTTCTGCTGGGGTACGACGACGAGCGGCTGGTCGCCCAGGGCTTTGCCCAGCCCGAGATCGACCTGGTCCGCCGGCGACTGAACAGCACCCATTGGAAGCGGCGCCTGCCCACGGTCGCGATGCTCTCGCCGACGGCGATCGGCGAGTTCTATCTTCGGCCGGTCGATTACTAGAGGGCGGCCCGGCCGTCTTCCCGTCAGCCACGCGCATGATTCCCGAATCCCGTCCGATGTCGTACTCTCGCGGGCAAATCACGACCTTCGTGATGCCGCACATGCAGAACCTGCTCGGCGATCTCTTCGGCGGCGATCTGATGGCGCTGGTCGACCAGGCCGCGGCGGTCGCGGCCATCCGGCACGCGGGCGGCCCGGCCGTCACCAAGTCGATCGACCGGCTGGACTTCCACCACCCGATTCCGGTCGGGGCGCTGGTGACCTGTTCGGCCACGGTGGACTTCGTGGGGAACTCGTCGATGGACATCACCGTCGACGTGATGGCGGAGCGGATCACGACGGGCGAGCGGCAGGTCACCCATACGGCCCACGTGGTGTTCGTGGCGATCGACCGGGAGCGTCACCCGCGACGGGTGCCTCGGCTGGTGCCGGAGACCGAGGAGGAGCGGGCCCGGTTCGAGGTCGCCCGGGGGCGCTACCAAGCCCGGCGGACCCGATGAGCAAGCGGGTTACGGTGGTCTTGTCCGGTGGCGGCGCCAAGGCGGCGGCGCACCTCGGGGCGCTGGAAGTGCTGGCCCAGCAGGGCATCGTGCCGACCCGGTTCGTCGGGACCTCGATGGGGGCGGTGATCGCGGCGGGTCTGGCGGCCGGGCTCTCGATTGCCGCGGTGCTGGCGCAGCTTCGCCGGGTCAAGCGGGGCGACGTCGCCGCCCTGGACCGGACGGCGTTTCTCAAGGGCGTGTTCGCGCAGGCGTTGCTTCGCGGCCCGCGCCTCCGCCAGACGCTGGGCGAGCTGTTGCCGGTGACCCGGTTCGACCAGCTCAAGCTGCCCCTGTCGGTGACGGCCGCCGACCTCGACACGGCCGAACTGGTGGTGTTCGGGGCGGGCGGGGTCGACGCGCCGCTGGGGGACGCCCTCTACGCGTCGAGCGCGCTCCCGCTGCTCTACCCGCCGGCGGAGATCGGAGGCCGGCGGCTGGCCGACGGCGGACTGCGCGGGGTGCTGGCGCTGGAGGTGGCTCGACGGTTCGAGGCCGATCTGGTGGTCGGGATCGACGTCGGACCGGGTTTCGACTCTGGTCCGGATCGGGATGGCCGGGATCCGCCGGCCCTGATCCGGGCGCACAACGATTCACAGTTCGTGCTGATGGCCAGCGTCACCAAGCTCGGGCTCGAGCTCTGGCGGGCCACGCCGGGCCTGCCCCGGCTTCTCTACGTCCGTCCCGAGGTGCATCGAGGCGAGACGTTCGCGATCGACCACCTCGACGAGTACCTGGACGCGGGTCGGGTCGCGGCCCGTCGCGCGCTGGGATCCTAACGGGTCAGGCGGTCGAGTTCCCGATCCCGCTTGACCGGGGGTGGCTCCTCCGAGATGATTGGGGGCATCCAAGCTGTCGTCGGCCCTCCGCGCCGGGGTGGCGCGGGGCCCGGACGGCGGGAAGGAGCAGGTCGTGACCCAGATGCGGATCTTCACCCTGGACGAGGCGGAGCGTACCCTGCCGCTGCTCCGGGGGATCCTCGCCGACCTTCAGGTCGAGTACGGAGTCTGGCGCGAGGCCCTGTCGCGCTACGAGCTCCTCGCGGCCGCGAGCCGGGCCGACGAAGGGGAGACGCCCGAGCTGGTCGAGTCGCGGACGGTGGTGTCCGATGCCGCCACCCGGATCAGCAGCTATCTGACCGAGATCGAGTCGATCGGTTGCTTGTTCAAGGGGTTCGAGGAGGGGCTGGTGGACTTCTACGCTCTGCGGGAGGATCGCCTGGTGTTTCTGTGCTGGAAGCTGGGCGAGGCCCACATCACTCACTGGCATGAGGTCGACGGAGGCTTTGCCGGTCGGCAGCCCATCGACGCCGCTCACTTCGGCGCCATCGTTCCGTGAGACATCTCTGGCTGTTCGCCCACCTGTTGGGCATGGTCCTGTGGCTGGGCGGCGGCCTGGCCGCGATGGTGATGGGGATCTACTCCCGTCGCGAGCCCCGCGAGAATCTCGGGGTGGTGGCCCGGCAGCTGGCGCTGGTCTACCGGGTGGTGATGATGCCCGGGTCGTTGCTCACGGTCGCGTCGGGGCTGGTGCTCACCCTGATGATCTACGGCGGGCCGGGGTCGACCGCGCTGGTGACCCATTGGATGATGCTGATGCAGGCGACCGGCCTGTTGGCCGCGGTGCTCCTCCTGATCTTCGGGATCCCGGCGGCGTCGCGGGCGGCCTCGCTCGATCCGACCGGGCCTCACGCCCTCCAGTTCGACGCCCAGCGGGCCAAGGCGGCCCGGGTGGGCATGGTGGCCGGCATCCTCGCGCTGCTGGCTCTGGTGGCCGGCGCCCTCATGCGGTAGTCCGGCGCCGGCCCGTGGCGCACATCGCCCGCACGGGACAGCGATCGCACCGTGCCTCGCGCGCGGTGCAGACCAAGGCTCCCAACTCCATCAAGCCCTGATTGAGCGCCCAGGCCGACGGCCCGCGCCGGCCGTGGAGGGCCCGGGCGGTGGCCCAGATCCGGTGCTCGCCCTTGGCGTCCCGGAAGGTGCGGGGGTGAAAGGCTCGCCGGATGACCCGGCCGACGTTGGTGTCGACCGCGGGCTCGGCCGCCTCGAAGGCGAAGGCCGCGACCGCGCCGGCGGTGTACCTCCCCACGCCGGGGAGGGCCCGGAGGCGCTCGACCTCGGTGGGGATGGTACCCTCGTGTCGCTCGACCACTTCGCGCGCCAGCCGGTGGAGGTTGGCGGCTCGGCGGTAGTAGCCGAGTCCTTCCCAGGCTTCCCGGACCCGGAGCGCCTCGGCGCCGGCCAGGTGTTGGATGGTGGGATAGTGGTCGAGGAACCGGCGGTAGAACCCTTCGACCCGGGCCACCTGGGTCTGCTGGAGCATGAACTCGCTGACCAGGACGTGATAGGGGTCGCGGGTGGCGCGCCAGGGGAGGTCGCGACCGTGGCGGCGGAACCAGGTCACGACCCGGCGCCGGAAGCGTGCCAGGGTGGACTTCGTTGGCATGGCGGTTCAAGATACTAGCCATGGCCTTTTCGCCGCTCGGCTTTCCCCGCTTCCTGGGTCGAATGTTCCTGGGTGGATTGGCCCACCTCGGGCGGTTTGCGCTCTTGGCGGTCGAGATCGTCCGGGGGCTCCGGGAATGGCGGATCTGGCTGCCCCGGACCATCAGCGAGTCGGCCAGCATCGGGGCCGGCAGCCTGCCGATTGTCTTCCTGATCTCGGCCTTTGCCGGGGCGGTCACCGCCTTCCAGTCCGGCTACCAGTGGCAGACCAGTCTGCCGGTCTACGTGCTCGGCACCTTGATCGTCTCGACGGTGGTGCTGGAGCTCGGACCGGTCCTGGTGGGTCTGGTCCTGGCCGGCCGGATCGGGGCCCGCTACGCGGCCGAGCTCGGGACGATGCGGGTTACCGAGCAGATCGACGCGCTCGAGAGCCTGGGCCGCTCGCCGGCCTCCCACCTGATCATACCCCGGGTGCTGACCGGCTTCATCATGGTGCCGGTGCTGACCATCATCGCCGACGTGATCGCGGTGGTGGCGGGCTGGTACGCGGTCAAGCAGGTGCTCCCCGTCACCGACGCCGACTTCGCCTTCGGGGCCCGCTACTACTACCGCTCGTTCGACGCCTGGTACTCGGTCATCAAGGCCTTCTTCTTCGGCGGGGCGATCGGGTTGATCTCCTGTTACATGGGCTTCAACACCAAGCAGGGGGCCGAAGGGGTGGGACGGTCCACCACGGCGGCCGTGGTGGCGAGCTCGGTGGTGATCTTGCTGCTCAACGTCCTCCTCGCGCGGCTGCTCCTCAACCGATGATCGAGCTTCACGGCCTCAAGAAGCGGTTCGGGGAGCACGTGGTCCTCGACGGCGTGGACTTTACCGTCCAGGACGGCGAGACGGTGGCGCTGATGGGTCCCTCGGGCACCGGCAAGAGCGTGCTCCTCAAGCACATCAACGGACTGATCCATCCCGACTCGGGGACCATCCTGGTGGACGGCCTGAACGTCGCCACCCTCAAGCGCGACGCCTTGGCCGAGCTCCGGACCCGGATCGGCTACGTGTTCCAGAACGGGGCGCTGTTCGACTCGATGAACGTCTTCGAGAACATCCGGCTGGGCCTGAGCGACGTGAAACGGTACCAGGACCTGAAGTACTCGCGGGCTCGGGTCGAGGAGTGCCTCCGCCTGGTGAATCTCTCGACCGACGTGGCCGCCCGGTTTCCGGCCGAGCTCTCGGGCGGGATGCGGAAGCGGGTGGGGATCGCCCGGGCGATCGCGGGCGCCCCCAAGTACCTTCTCTACGACGAGCCCACGTCGGGGCTGGACCCGGTCAACGCCGACATCATCGACGGCCTGGTCAGGCGGCTGTCGGACGAGCTGGGCGTGACCAGCGTGATGGTGACGCACGACGTGCGGGGCGCCTTCCGGGTGGCCGACCGGCTGGCACTGCTCTCCAACGGCAGGATCATCCTCCAGGGGACCCCGGAAGAGTTCCGGGCCTCGAAGCTCGAAGAGGTCAGGGCCTTCCTCGAGCGCGATTTCGAAACCTTCGAAGCGGCCTGAGCCACCATGGATCTGCACTACAAGCAGGAAGTCACGGTGGGCGTCCTGGTGCTCGCGGGGATCGGGCTGTTCCTGGCGGGGACCATGTGGCTCAAGGGAGCCAGCTTCGGGGCCGCCAGCGACATCAAGGTCGCCTTTCCGAACGCCGGCACGCTGAAGCGGGGCTCGCCGGTCAGGGTCTCCGGGGTGGAGCTGGGCAAGGTGTCGGGGATCGAGCTCGAGGGCGTGGGCAAGGTGCAGGTGACCCTCAGCCTGAACGATCCGAAGGACCCCCGGGTCACGCCCCGGATCGACGCCTCGGCTCGGCTCGCCAGCGTCGGGCTCGTGGGTGACGCCGTGGTCAACTACGACCCGGGCACCTCGTCCGAGCCGCTCCCGGCAGAACGGGTCATCCAGGGTACCATCGACCAGGGTCTGACCGACCTGGGCACCGAACTCGGCACCGAGGCCAAGAACACGATGGGCGGGATTCAGGAGTTCGCCAACAAAGACATGGCGGCCGAGCTCCGCGCCACCCTCAAGGCGGTGCAACGGACCCTCGACCTGCTGGCGAACACCCGGACCGGCCCCACGGCCGAGCTCAACCAGACCATGGCTTCGCTCCGGACCTTGAGCGCTCACCTGGACTCGACCCTGGCCGTGGCCGATCTCCAGACCACGCTTCGGAAGAGCGACACCCTCCTGACCACCCTCAACGGCACCACCGCGTCGTTCACCACCACCTCGGCCCGGCTCGACACCCTGCTCCAGCGGATCAACGGGGGCCAGGGAACGATCGGCAAGCTGATGAACGACTCGCTGCTCTACGGCGACGTCCGCCGGCTCACCAAGGCGGCTCAGGAGCTGATGGACGAGCTCCGGAAGCACCCGGGCAAACTGACCATTCAGGTCAAGGTGTTCTGAGCCGGATGGCCCGGTTCTTCAAGAGCAAAGCCGCCAGCCTCGGACGTTCGCCGGGATCACTCGTCTTCATCGGCGATCACCGAATGGACCGCCCGGTGCTCCGGCTGATCTCGTACGACGTCGCCGCCATGGAGGAGATCGAGCTGGCGGGGCTCGAGCAGCTGGCCATCGAGCCAGGCCGGGTTACCTGGCTCAACCTCTACGGCCTCGACGACACCTCCCTCACCAGCGCCATCGGGGCCCGCTTCGGGATCCACCCCCTGGTGCTCGAGGACGTGGTCAACACCACCCAGCGGCCCACCTTGGTGGACTTCGGCGACTACGTCTTCGTGGTGGTCAAGATGCTCCGGGCGGCCGACGACGATCCCGACACGATTCTCTCGGAGCAGCTGAGTCTGATCCTGGGGCCGGGGTGGCTCCTGACCTTCCAGGAGCGGATCGGCGACGTCTTCGAGCCGGTTCGGGAGCGGATGCGGAAGGCGCAAGGCCGGATTCGCTCGGCCGGGGCCGACTATCTGGCCTATGCCCTCCTCGACACGGTGGTGGATAACTACATCGCGGTGGTGGAGCGGCTGGGCGAGCGGGTGGAGGACGTGGACGAGGCGGTGCTGGACGAGGAAGACGACGTGCTGGAGCGGATCAACGTCTACAAGCGGGAGATGAACTATCTCCGGAAGTCGATCCGTCCGGCCCGCGAAGCGATCGGCCAGCTGGCCAAGCTGGATTCCGACGTGGTGGCCGACCAGACCCTGCCGTTCCTTCGGGACCTCCACGGGCTGGCGGTGCAGGCGGGCGAGGCGATCGACATCTATCGCGAGATGCTGAGCGAGGCGCTCAACACCTACCGCACCGCGGTCGGGACCCGGCTCAACGAGATCATGAAGGTGCTGACGGTGTTCGCGGCGATCTTCATCCCCTTGACGTTCATCGCCGGGATCTACGGGATGAACTTCGAGCACATCCCCGAGCTCCATCTGCGCTACGGGTACTACCTGCTCTGGGGGATCATGATCACGGTGGCCGGCGGGCTGCTCTTCTACTTCCGGCGCAAGGGCTGGATCTGACCCGGCGGGCGGCGACCGGGACGCTCGGGCCCGGGGCCGGGACGGGCGCCGATTATGTTACCCCCCATGCTTTCCGCCACTTTTCTCGGGACCGGGGCCGCCTGCCCCACCGTCGACCGCAACGTGTCGGGTCTGGCCGTCGCGCGCGAGGGGGAGACGATCCTCTTCGACTGCGGCGAGGGCACTCAACGGCAGATGATGCGCTACGGCGTGGGCTTCTCGTTCACCGAGATCTTCTTTACCCACTATCACTCGGACCACCTGCTGGGGGTCATCGGGCTGTTCCGGACCATGGGCCTCCTGGATCGGAAGGCGGGGGTGACGCTCTACGGACCCGGCCGGCGCAGCGGATCCTGAGCCAGGCGCTGGCGGTGGGGATCGAGCGGACCAGTTCCCGGTCGAGATCGTGGAGCTCGAGCCCGGCGACGCGCTGGAGCGGAAGGAGTACCGGATCGAGGTCTTCGAGACCACGCATCGGGCCGACACGATCGGGTTCGCGCTGTCCGAGCACGACCGGCTGGGCCGGTTCGACCCGGAGCGGGCCCGGGCGTTGGGGGTGCCGGAGGGACCGCTCTGGGGGCGGTTGCACCGGGGCGAGACGGTGACGCTCCCGGACGGCGCCGCGGTGGGGCCCGAGAGCCTCGTCGGCGAGGCCCGCTCCGGCCGCCGGCTGGTCTACACGGGCGACACCCGGCCCACCGATGCGGTCCGGACGGCATCGGTGGGTGCCGACCTCCTGATTCACGAGGCCACCTTTGCCAGCGACGAGCGGGAGCGGGCGGTAGAGACCGGCCATTCGACCGCGCTGGAGGCCGCGATGCTGGCGCGGGACGCCGGGGTCCGGCGGCTGGTCCTGACCCACATCAGCGCCCGGTACAGCCGGGAGGCGCCCGAGTTGCTGACCGAGGCGAAGTCGGTGTTTCCGGAGGTGACCATCGCCCGGGACGGGATGGTGGTCGACGTGCCCTTCCCGGATCGGGTCGTCGCGACGAGCGACTGACCGCCGCCAACGGCTGAGGGAAGGTCAGCCGACCCGATGGATCGGGGCCAGCGCGCCCACCACTCCCGCCTTGATTCTCCGCCGCCAGAGCCAGAGCTCTTCCGCGCTCGACACCAGCTGGACCTCGAACTTGGCGTCCCAGACCGGGGCCGCCTCGACGAGGTCCTGTGTCCGGGCGGCCCGCTCGACGCTGGCCTTGAACCAGCGCACGATCCGGCCGACGGCTCGGACCCGGTGATTCCAGGGGATGTGGACCAGGGCCCGCATCCGGTCCGGGAGGATGGCGAAGTCGCGGTGGGCGATGCAGGGGAACCGGTCGTCGAGACCTTCCCAGTGCTGCCGGGCGAGGCGACCCAGCCGGCTCAGTCCGAGGCCCTGGCCCGTGAGCCCGACCAGGAGAGGGGCCCGATCGGCGGTCCAGAGGGTAATGGCCCAGACGGCTGAGGCGTCGATCCAAGCGGCAGGATCGAGCTGGCTGGTCGGATCGACCGAGCCATGCGGGGCGGCGAGGGATGCCATGGGGCCTGTCTCCGGTTTGGGCGTCGAGCCCAAGGTGGGTACGCACTGGAGACGACCGACAACCGATCTCCCGCACGTCGGGGCCGAAATCCCGCGAAGGCTCCCGTCAGGCCTGGTATCGGGCGACGTAGGCCGGGACGTCGAACTTCCGGGGCTGGGTCCCGAGGCTCATGTAGCGGACCGTCCCGAAGATCGGCCGGCGGTAGAAGGGGCGGTCGAAGCGGCCGAAGCACCAGAGGATCCCGCCGTAGGAGCAGGGGTCGCGCCCATCGAGGGCGTACTTGTGGTTCAGGTGCTCCAGGATCCGGAGGGCGTCGGCCGGGCCCTGGGTCCAGAGGAGAACCGACTTTCCCCAGAGCATGCGGACGTAGTTGTGGAGCTCGCCGTCCCGAAGGAGCGATCGCTGGCAGGCGTTCCAGAGCTCGCTCTCGGTTCGCGCCTCCTCCAGCTCGGCGTCGGCGTAGAGGGCGGGGCGAGGGTCGTCGGTGTGGTCTTCGAGCTCTTTCCGGGCCCAATCGGGGATGGCGCCGAGGGTCCGGTGTCCCGGGTTCCGGTAGACCAGGTTGTGGGAGATCTCCCGCCAGATCAGGGCTTCGTCGAGGAACTTGGCGTAGTTCTCGTCCGAGCCGGCCTCGCGGGCGCTCAGCAGCACCTCCTGGACAGACAGGTTGCCGAAGTGGAGGTAGGGGCTGAGCCGACTGGTGGCGTCGACGTTGGGGTCGCCCCGGTCGGCGGCGTAGCGAGGGAGGCCGTGCTCCACGAAGTGGTGGAGCCGAGCCCGGGCCGCTTCCTCGCCGCCCCGGATGATCGGCGACGGCGGCACCGAGTGGTCGATGTCGCAGTCGGCGACGAGGGCGGCGATGGCGCCGGCCTGACCCGGTCCGGTCGGCACGTCGACGGGATCGAACGGCAGCTCCACGGTCCGCCGGACCAGCGGGTCGACGTCGTTCACCGGATAGAGCTGATGGGGCAGGGCCGCCATGAGGACCGGGCGGATCGAGCGGGCCACCGGATACTCGCGGTCGTGCGCCTTCATCGGCACCAGCGTCGCGGAGTCGACCGCGACGACCGGGGTCTCGAGCTGGTCGCGGAGCGCCTTGAGCTGGCGGGGTTGGATGAAGGTGGGGAAGAAGTCGGTGACGACCAGGGCGGCTCGTCGGGCCAGGGCCACCAGGGGCGAGGGGCCGCCCGCGCGGCGGCGCCGGGTTTTGGCCGAGGTCTCGAGGTAGAAGGCGTACTGGATGCCCCGGGCCTCGAAGCCGCGTTGGAGGTCGGCGACCGATTCGAGGATGAAGGTGTGGAGCCGGTCGCTGGCCCAGGGATAGTCGTGGCGGAGGCCCTGGTAGACGACGAGGGGGAGCCCGAGCTCGTTGGCGCGCTCGGCGGCGAAGTTCAGGGCGAAGTTGGCCCGGCTCCGCATGGTGACGCCCTGCATCCAGTAGAGCACGAGCTCGCGCTGGGCGAGGGGCCCGGGCTCCTGGGCGGCATGGATCCGGAGGTCGTCGATCATGGCTTGGGGGCCAAACATAGCGGGAGGTTGGGATGGGGGTCGGAATGTAGGGGCGGCGCCGCAGAATGTGGCGCGGGGACTCGGGACAAGGTGAGGCCCGCCGGGGCCGGGCGGCGTCCGGCGATGGCCGAGGTGCCGTTCCACAAGTCGTTGCAGTTGAGGCCCTTGCGGGTGCCGGCCCAGGCGGTCACCGGTTCGTGACGACGGTGGGCCTGCCTCTTGCTTCTGAGGAGGGGCACTTCGACATACAGTGGGCGGTGAATGGACCGCGCTTCGGGTGCATAGGACTAAGCTCCCCCCGTCGCCGGTCTCTTCATCGCCCGTTTCTTTGTCCGAGATCCACCCCCATTTCCCTAGCCTTATTTACCGCAACGACTTAACTCCGATGGCCGGGGAGGGAATCGGTTGACGGGGTGGGGGGTGGTGACTACTTTTTCCGAGCCTTTGGGGCTGTAGCTCAGTTGGGAGAGCGCTGCAATCGCACTGCAGAGGTCAGGGGTTCGATTCCCCTCAGCTCCACTCCGGCGACCCGCCGGGTCCGGCGGGTTCCGGAGAATCGATGCCCCGTGGTGTAACTGGCAACACGTCTGACTCTGGATCAGAAGAGTCCTGGTTCGATCCCAGGCGGGGCAATTCGAGCGGCAGGCTTCGGCCTGCCGCTCTTCGTTTCCCCACCGGACTGTTCGCGGGCCGGTGCGGTGAGGTTCGGCCGCCACTCGCTGTTGGTGGCGAATCTCGCCGACGTCATCAGGAGCAAAGCGGCCGCCGACCGACCCCAGGACCGCGCGGTGCTCCCGTTGCTGAGGAAGACGCTCGATGAAAAAGAAGCCCTCGAAGAGGAGTAGTCGGAAGACCGCGCTCCGCCGGGAGACCGACCGCGCGCTGATCGAACAGATCCGCCGGTTGTTGGCGCTGCCGGCCTCGAAGCGGACGAACTTCCTCCGCAAACGGGTTCCGGGGGGCGGATCCGCCGTCTGAAATCGGTCCATCGGCAAGGGGCGGCGCTTACGAGTTGGAACGCCACCATCCCAGAGGATGGAGAGAGCGGCGAGCACGCCCCGCCACACTCCTCGCGACCGCCATCGGCAGCCTCTGGCGGACCCGGCGGGAAGCCGTAGCTTGAAGCAAGGCCCCAACCAACGGCCGTTCAGCTCCTCCCTCGATCGCGCGCTTCCCAACCGGCACCCCTTCGTGGCAGGCCCGAACGGCCAGTCCCGGGAGGTGTGCTCATGTCCGCGACCGTCCCCGTTTCCGATCCCCATCACCTGAAGACGCCGGCCGGCATCGTCGCGTTCCTGGCGCCGATCACCGCGGTGCTCACGGCGGCGATCATCGTGCTCTACCTCCCCGAGTCCCGGACGCCGGTGTTTCCGCGGGACGGCGGCACCTGGGTGCTCGCGTTGGTCGGCCTGGTCTCCGCGGTGGAGGCCTCGGTGCTGGTGTGGCGTGGAACCCATGGGGGCGAGCTGATGCCGTTCAAGCTCCTCGCCTGGGCGGTGGTGCCGTGGGGCGCCGGGATCATGGTCGCGCTGCTCCGGACGGGCGCCGGACCGGCGGCGGTGAATCACGCGGAGGGGGGCCGGCTCACGGGCGCCTTCCTGAGCTGGGCCCTGCTGGCGGCGACCGGTCTCAGTCTGGCCCTCGACGCCTACGCCGCCACCCAGACCCCTCGGCACCCTCGGCGCGCGGTGATCGGGGGCGCGAGCGTGCTGCCGCTCGCCGGCTTCGCGGTCGCCACGGCGCTTTCGGCCGGGTTGGGCACGATCGGGATCGTGGCGAGCCTCGCCACGGTCGGGATGATCGTCGTGGTGGGTCTCGCGGCCGCCACCGGTGACGGCCGGCCGTCGTGGACCGTGGCGGTTCCGGTGGCGTTGGGACTTTCTTTCGTCGCGTCGGGAACGGTGCTGATGGGCTCCGAGGCGATCCGGGCCTTCGCGGGGGCGGCGGGCGGCACGACAGAGGCTGCGGCCGGGGGCCTGGTAGCCCTCTCGGCGGCGGCTCGCTTCCGCGGGGTGGGTGCGGTGCTCGCCGTGGTGCCGATCGTGGTCCTCGGCTTCTGGTCCTATCGGGGTCGGTTTGCGCTCGGCATTCGGGAGCACCGCCTGACCCGGGTGGCCGGCATCGCGGTCGTGATCGTGGCGGTAGACACGGTGGCGGGCGGCCCGAGCGGGGCCGAGCTCCGCCGCCTCGCGACGCCGCCGGCCGCCGTTGCCGACGCCGGCTCGCCGGGGGACGACTCGATGGGATTCGTGGAGTCGCGGGCCGTGCTGATGTCGCGGGCTCCCGCCGTCGTACCGACCGGGGTGCTCCAGCCGGGCGACAGCATGACCGTGGTGCTCCGGGCGGAGCTGAACGAGGATGGAGTGGTGATCGGCGCGCGGGCCCTCACCGGGCTGCCCCTGCTTCGGGTCTCGGCCGAGTCGGTCGTCGCCACTTGGCGGTTCAGACCGGCCATGCGGGGTCGAGCCGCGGTGCCCAGCGAGGAGATCTTGACAGTGGGGTTCCGCGGCAACGACCGCTGAGCGCCGCCGGCGAGCGGCGAGTCGACGGGGTGGTGCCCTGGTGGCGGTCGGTGGGCGCCGTCGGAGGGACCGACACTGCCTCTCTTTGAAGGTTGCGTGCCCGACTATCCGCTGCCATGTTGGCGTTCAAACCTCGGCAGCGGACGGCAGAACCTCGGTATGTTGGTGGCAAGTTGCCGGAATCCAATGGGTTACAGGCTAGACTCTGGATCAGAAGAGTCCTGGCTCGATCCCGGTGCGGTGCGGCTCTGCCTGGCGGGTGCCGGTGAGTTCGCTTCTGGCCGATCGTCACGGCAGGCTAGTATGATTGGGCATGACGGCGGAACCCTGGATCAACCTGGCGGCAGGCGCGTGGCGAGCCACGGTCATGACCGCGTGCGATGGTAAGCTACTGGTGACCCGGGCCCCGAGATGACCGCGCCCCTCCGTCCAGAGGAGCGGAGGCCGCGCCCTCGCAATGTGGCAGTCCTCCTGTTCGACGGCGTCGAAGTTCTCGACTTCGCTGGCCCGTTCGAGGTGTTCTCGGTGGCCGGCCGACGGGATGGCCTCGATCCGTTCAACGTCTACACCGTGGCTGAGACCGGCCGGCCGATCCTGGCCCGCAATGAGCTGAGCATCAACCCGCGCTACACGATCGAGAACTGCCCAGCGCCCGACATCGTGGTCGTTCCCGGGGGGTTCGGGACCCGCCGGGAGATGCACAACCCCATCATTCTCGACTGGATTCAGCGGATGTCGGGCGTGGGGGAGATCATGTTCTCCGTCTGCACGGGCGCCCTCCTACTGGGCAAGGCGGGCCTGCTCGACGGCCAAAGGGCCACAACCCACTCCGGGGCGTTTCTCGAACTCGCCGAAGCCGCGCCAGGCGCCGCCCTGGCCGCGGGCGAGAAGGTGGTCGACAACGGCAAGATCGTCACGTCGGCGGGGATTTCGGCCGGCATCGAGGCAGCCTTGTACCTCGTGGGCCGACTCATTGGCCTGCCGCATGCCATCGAAACTGCCCGCTACATGGAATACGACTGGAAGCCGTGAACCGCCGCCCGAGTCCTTTCGGAAGATCGGTTAGCTGAGCCGGCGCGGGGTGACCGACTTCGGCGCGAATGGCCGTTCATCCCAGCTCCGCGCTCTGGTTGGGCGTCTTCATCAGGGTCTTGGAGCCATACAGGGCGATGACGGTCAACGCCGCCGCCCAGGTCAGGACACCCTGCAGGATCAACGACCTCACCGTCCCTTGGCTGCCGCTGATCGGAGACGTGGGAATGATCCAGTCGCAGACGTTGCTGACCGTATGGAACAGCGCCGCCATCAGCAGGCTTTTGCCGGTGTTGTTGTAGATCCAGGTCAACAGGATGGTGAACGGGATGATGTTCAGGAAGTACCAGGGGGCAATGGGCCACAAAGTGGGGAAGTTCATTGGGTGGAAGTGCCAAACGCACCAGAACAGGCCTAGCACAACGCTCGACGTCGTCGCCCCCCAACGGTTCTGCAGGCCGGGCAGGGCGTACCCGCGCCAACCCGGCTCTTCGGCCAGACCGGCCTGAACCTGAGCGCCGAATCTCGGCCGCGAAGCCCCCCGGTCGTTCGTTAGATTTAGGAGCATGACGTCCGACGACTCCGCCGCGGTCCGCCGAGAGCGCATGCAGGCTTCGCCCCGGTTCAACGGTCGGGTCTTCGTGAACGCCAACCCCGTCTCGGCGGGGCTCAAGCCCGGGATCGAGCGCCCCACGGTGGGCGAGTTCCTCTGCGGGGGTGAGCGGCGGGTCCCGGCGGGGCCGTTGCCCCTGATGAACCCGGTGCCGGTCTGGGGGCGGCCGCCGAAGACCGGGCTCCGGGTCACCTGGCTCGGGCACTCGGCGCTCGTGGTGGAGATCGACGGCGTTCGGGTGCTCACCGATCCGGTCTGGGCCGACCGGGCCTCGCCGCTCCATTTCGCCGGGCCAAAGAGGTTCCATCCGCCACCGGCGCCGCTCGGGTCGCTACCGCCGCTCGACCTGGTAGTGCTTTCCCACGACCACTACGATCATCTGGACCGGGCCACGATCCGGACCCTGGCACGGACCGGCCTCCCCTTCCTGGCCTCGCTCGGTGTGGGTGCCCGGCTGGAGAAGTGGGGCGTGCCGCCCGAACGGATCACCGAGCTGGACTGGTGGGAGACGACCCGGGTTCGCGACGTAGTGATCACGGCGGCCCCGGCCCAGCACTTCTCCGGTCGCGGAATCCGCGATCGGAACACGACCCTGTGGTCGTCGTTCCATCTTCGGGGGCCGGAGCACTCCTTCTTCTATGGGGCCGATTCGGGGCTGATGCCGGAGTTCGCCGAGATCGGGCGGCGGCTCGGACCGTTCGACGTGACGGCGCTCGAGATTGGCGCGTACCACCCGTCGTGGGGCGACATCCACATGGGGCCGGACAACGCCCTGGTGGCGAGGCAGCGTCTCGGAAGCGGGGTCTTCCTGCCGATCCACTGGGGAACCTTCAACCTGGCGATGCACCCGTGGGACCAGCCGGCCGAGGTCGTCTTCAGAGGTGCGCCGGCGGCGGGGCTGCGGCTGATGATGCCCAGGTTGGGCGAGCCGACCGAGCCGGTGCGGGTGGGAGCGGTGGAGCCGTGGTGGCGGTCGGTGCGGGGGAGGGCGGCGTTGGAGCCGGCTGGGTCGAGCGTCGAGGAGCGGGAACCTCTTCAGTGGCTACCCGATTAGCGTCGGCAGGCTCGTTGGCCGACGGCGGCCTGCCGGGCGGGGCTCAGTCGCCGTTGCGGAAGGAGCACGCCCTCGCCCATTCGTCGTCGAGCTGGAGCTTGGCGATCCATCGGTCGAGCGTGGGCCGGTCCAGTCCTACGTCGCTGACCTCCAGCATTCGAGCGACGTCGCGAAGGTGCCGATCCGATCCTCTCATCCGGGCGTAGCGGAGCTTGTAGACGATCACGTACTCGATCGGCGCGAACTGAACCAGCTGGCCTTCGATCTCGCGACCGACCCGGTGCTCCAGGGCCCAGGCCTGGAGGGGATCCGTTCCGGCCAGGTACACTTCCGCCCGCATCGAGCTCTCGTGGTGGAATACGTTGAAGTGCCCGTGTTCGCTCCGGGCGCGTTCCTCGATCAAGACCTCGATTGGCGGGCAGTAGAATTGGTCCGAGGGCCAGAGCGTGGCGAAGACCTGGGGGTCACCGGGCGCGAGGCGGATCACGAGGTCGACGTCCAGGGTAAGGCAGGGGTGTCCGTACACTACGGCGGCGAGGCCGCCCGTGACCATGTACTCGATGCCGGCCCGGTTGAGCGGGGTGACGAACAGGGCGACGAGGCTAGGCGCCGGCGTCACGCATGAGCTCCCTCACCCTCACGGCGACCTCCCGATCGGACCAATCGGGGTGGGTCGCACGGACGCCGGCGGTCAGGGTGCGGTGAGCCTCGATCCAGAGCCCATGGGCGAGGCGGACCTTCTCGTCCGCCGTCATGGCGCGGAGCCGCTCGATGCGACTGGCTTGGGCCGAGGTCATATCCCAATATCGGTCGCGGGAGGGCGGGCCGGCAAGCGGACGTACATTCTGTCATAGCCCGCGAGGTGGTATTGGTATGGACACGACCATAGCCGTAGCCGATCGCCAGGTCTCGGTGATCCTCGATGCTTCGTCTTCCGACCGGGCGATCTACGTGATGGCCCACGGCGCCGGAGCCGGCATGCGCCACCCGTTCCTCGCCCGGATCGCGGCCGAGCTCGGGGCGCGCGACATCGGGACCCTCCGGTACCAGTTTCCCTACATGGAAGACGGCAGCAACCGGACCGACCCTCCGGCGGTCGCGGCCGCCACGGTTCGGGCCGCCGTGACACTCGCGGCCGAGCGGTTTCCGGGCGTGCCGCTCCTGGCGGGCGGGAAGTCGTTCGGAGGACGAATGACGTCGACCGCCGCGGCCGAGGCGCCGCTTCCCGGCGTGAAGGGGCTCGTCTTCCTCGGCTTTCCGCTCCACCCGCCCAAGCGGCCCGATACCACCCGCGCCGAGCACCTGGCCCGGGTGACGGTGCCGATGCTGTTCCTCCAGGGCACCCGCGACGATTTGGCCGACCTCGAGCTGATCACTGGGGTGACCCGCGCCTTGGGGCCTCGGGCCACACTCCACGTGGTCGAGGGCGGGGACCATTCCTTCGCCATGCTCAAGCGAGACGGCCGCACCGCCGACCAGGTCATGGACGAGCTGGCCGACACGATCGTGGCCTGGAGCGAAACGCTCTAGATTCCCGGGCGTGTCTTCCGTCACCACCTCCTTCGACCCCTCCGCGCGACAGCTCGAGGCGATCCAGGCCGACCTCGGGCCAGTGCTGGTGCTGGCCGGGCCTGGGGCCGGCAAGACGTATTGTCTGATCGAGCGGATCGAGCACCTGATCAAGGTGAAGGGAATCGATCCGGCCCGGATCTGTGCGGTGACCTACACCAACAAGGCGGCCGAGGAGGTCGCCAGCCGGCTCCGGCGGGAGGTGGGCGAGCGGGCCGACCAAGTGGTCCGCTCCACCATCCACGCGCTCGCGGTGCGGATTCTCCGGGAGCACGGCACCAAGCTGGGACTGGCCCGCGGCTTCGGGATCGCGGACGACGAGTACCAGAAGGAGATCCTGGCCAAGTGCCGGGTGCCGTTCCGGTGGCGGGGGGCGCTGCTCAACCGGTTCACGCTCCATCGCCTCACGGGCCAGGATCTCCACCCCGACGACCTCCGGCAGTTCCAACGCTACCGGGGTTACCTGAAGCAGCGGAAGATGCTGGACTTCGACGACCTGGTGCTCTTCACGAGACAGCTGTTCGACGAGCACGCCGAGGTGGCCGACCAGGTGGCCGGGCAGTTCGACTATCTCCTGGTGGACGAGTTCCAGGACCTGAACGAGGTCCAGTACGCGATCCTCCACCGGCTGGCGCGGGGCCACCGGAACGTGTTTGCGGTGGGCGACGACGAGCAGTCGATCTTCTCCTGGACCGGCGCCACGCCCGAGCTGATCAAGCAGTTCGCCAACGACTTCGGGGTGACCCACCGGATCGTCCTGGACGAGAACCGCCGCTCGGCGAAGCAGATCTTCGAGCTGGCCCGCCGGCTGGTGGCCAGCAACGAGCCGCTCTTCGACAAGGCGCTCCGGGCCGACCGTGAGTCGCCCTACCCGGTCGAGGTGGCCAGCTTCCGGGACGACGACGAGGAGGCGGCCTGGCTGGTGGCCGATCTCCAGCGCGACCGGGCCGAGTCGGGGTTGCCGTGGGGCGACTTCGCGCTGCTCTACCGGCGGCACCAGATCGGTGACGGCCTCGAGGGCGCGCTGATGCAGGCCGGCATCCCCTGCCGGTTGGCGCACGGGCGGTCGGTGACCGACGATCCCGTGATCCGCTATCTGATCGCGTCGCTCCGGCTGATCGCGATGCCGCGCGATCCGATCCACTCGGAGAGCTTCCTCACGCTGGTCCTGCCGCCGACGCTCCTCGATCGGCTCCGCTCCGAGGCGCAGGCCCGGAAGCTGGGGACGATGCCCTCGGTTCGGCGGACCGCCCGGGAGCTCCCCAACACCGACGACGATGGCCGGAAGATCCGCCGGGCGCTGGCCGCGATGGCGAACCTGACCGAGCTCGGCAGCCGCCACCGGACTCTCTCCGGGTTGATCGAGGAGATCCTTTCGCAGCGGGTGGGTCCTTACCAGACCGCGCTGGAGCGCCACGCCGAGGAGCTAAGCGATCCGGCACTCGACAGCGGAGCGGCACGCTTGGCGGAGGAGCTCCAGACGGTGAAGACCCGCCGCGGCCGGATCATGGTCCGGCCGATGGGAGGGCTCGAGATCGGCCTGGCCGGGATGCTGGGCGGCGCCGGGTTCCGGCTGGTGGACTACCTCACCCCGACTACCCCGGCCGCGGAAGGCGACCTGATCCTCGAGGCCGGGTCGGCCGGCTCGCTCGGCCTGGCGCTGGGCACCTTCAAGGCACTCCAGCTCACCGCGGCGCGGGCCACGGCCGCCTCGGGCGACTTCGTGTCGTTCGACCTCGAGACCACCGACCGGGACGCGAGCACGGCGGAGATCGTGGAGATCGCGGCCGCCCGGGTCCGGGGCTGGAAGGTGGTGGAGGAGTTCCACACGCTGGTCCGGCCCGAGGGCGCGATCTCACCGGGAGCCGCCGCGACCCACGGCTACTCGATGGCCGACGTGGCCGACGCGCCCGGATTCGACACCGTGTGGCCCCGGTTCCGTGAGTTCGTGGGGAGCGATACCCTGGTGGCTCACAACGGCTATCAGTTCGACTTTCCGATCCTCTTCCGGATGGCCAAGGAGCTGGGTGCCGAGGTCGGCGAGCTGGTGACCTACGACACCCTGCCGCTGGCCCGGTGGCTCCGGGTCGGAAGCGCCAAGCTCCAGCACTTGGCGGAACGGTTCGGGGTGAACCCGGGCGATCCGCACAAAGCCCTGTCGGACGTCCGGACCCTGGCCGGGGTGTACGCCAAGCTCGAGGAAGAGAAGGTGGCGCGCTCGCGCCGGGTGGCGCTCGCGAACATCCTCGACCATCTCGGGATCGCGCTGGCGTTGAGCGACCCTGACACGCTGGGGCCGGAAGCGTTGCTGCTCCAGGACGTGAGCCGGGGACATTCCCTGGGCCGGTACAGCAACTGTCTCGACTTCTACCAGGCGGAGCGAGGCCGGGTGGGGCCGTCGGCGGTGACCCTGGACGAGCTCATCGAACGGCTGGGCGGGCGGGCGGTGATGGCCAAGATCCAGGCGGAGAAGCGGCCGGACCAGCGGTACCCGGCGGCGATGGCGCGGATCCGGAGGCTGATGGAAGGGATCGCCCCGGGCGACCTGGCCGGCGAGATGGAGGAGTTCCTGGCCCGGGTGGCGCTCTCGAAGTCGGAAGGGGTGGAGGCGGACGAGCACCGGGTCAACCTGCTCACGCTCCATGCCACCAAGGGCCTCGAGTTCTCCCGGGTCTACATCGTCGGGGCGGAGGACAGCGAGCTGCCGGGAGGCCCCCTGGACCGGAGCCCGGGCAAGCTGGAGCTGGAGGAGGCTCGCCGGCTGCTCTACGTGGGGATGACCCGGGCGAAGGACCGGCTGGTGCTCACCCGGGTGGAAGCTCGGGGTGGGAAGCCGACCGGTGGGCACCGGTTCCTGGACGAGATGGGGTTGACCTTCTAGGCGGACCCGCTCAGGAGGCCAACCGGCGGGCGAGCGCCTCGGCGACCGGCGGCCCCGAGTCGGGCGCGTGGTCGTGCTTGAAGAACACGAACGCATTGGACCAGGGCAGCTCCCGGAGCCGGGCGGCCCAGGAGTCGAGCGCGGCCCCGTCGTATCCCTTCCGGTGCAGCCGCACGTAGCCCCACGACGCCGTGGCGACCACCGGGGTCTCGAGGTCGTCCTGGTCCGAGAGGCAGAGCGGGACCTCGCGGGCCTTCAGGAGATCGAACACCTCGTCGTCGAACCAGCTGGGATGGCGGAACTCCATCGTCACGGGCCAGCGTTTGGGCAGGACGGCGAGGAAGTCGGCCAGGCGGGGGACGTCCTTCTTGAGGTTGGGCGGGAGCTGGAACAGGTTGGCGCCGAGCTTGTGACCCAACACGGCCGAGGTCTGCGAGACGTAGCCGACCAGCTCGCCGACGTCCTTGAGGCGGGCATGGTGGGTGATCCGCTGGCTGGCCTTCAAGGTGAACCGGAAGGTCTCCGGTACCCGAGCGGCCCAGTCGAGCAGGTTCTTCTCCCGGGGCATCCGGTAGAAGGTGTTGTTGATCTCGACCGCGTTGAACCTGGCGGCGTAGTAGCCCAGCATCTCGGCGTCGGGGAACTTCTCGGGGTAGAACGTCCCCTTCCATTCCTTGAACGCGTAGCCGCTGGTCCCGACGTAGAACTCGGCCATGCGGGTCAGGAGGCCGCCCGCTGTTCTTCTCCCTCCCCGTCCTTCCCTGTCTCTCCCTTCCCGCCCTTCGCCAGACTCGCCTTCAGCGCCTCCATCAGGTCGATGATCTTGCCGCCGCCTTCGCGGGCCGGCTCGGCCGTGATCTCGTGGCCTTCGACCTTCTGCTCGATGGCTTCCTTGACCCGCTCGCGGACCACGTCCTTGTAGTGCTCGGGGTGGAACTCGTCGGTGGCGCCCTGCTCGATGATCTGCTTGGCCAGTGCCAGCTCAGCCGGCTTGACCTCGCCTTCGCCCAGGGGCACTTCGCTCGGCGAGCGGAGCTCGTCCCGGTAGTAGAGCTGCTCCATCGCGATCACCCCGCCGGGCATGGGCCGGAGCAACACGAGATGCTGCTTGCCCCGGGCGGCGTACTGGCCCAATGCGGCGCGACCGGTTTCGGACAGGGCGGCGGCCAGCAGCCGGTAGGCCCGGTCGCCGCCCTTGTCGGGGCCGAGATAGTAGACCTTGTCGAGGTAGCCGCGGTCGACCTGGGCGAGGGGGACGAACTCGGAGATGTTGATCCCGCCGTCGCCCTTCTCGTCCAGCGCCTTGATCTCGTCGTTGGTGAAGGTCACGTACTGGTCTTTGGCGAACTCGTAGCCCTTGACCATCTCGTCGCGGGTCACGATCTCCTCGTCCTTGGGACAGCGGTATTGCTGCTTGAGCTTGGTGCCGCACTTCTGGTGGAGCAGGTTGAACGAGTAGCCCTTGCCGGTCGGCTCGGCCGAGGAGTAGACCTGGACGGGTACGGAGACCAGGCCGAAGGAGATGGTGGCGGTACCGATGGATCGTGCGGGCATGGGGCTCTCGTGCGCTCGGGGTCCCGGAAGTGCATTGCTCCCGAGAACTTGCCGGGGGTTCGGGGCGGCCGCAAGCCTCGGCGGCCGGTCGGGTCCGGGCCCGAGGCCATGGGGTCAACAGGGCGGTATCTTTGAGTCGATCGGCCGTCGACCCCGGGCGATCACCGGGGTCGTGCCTTCCGAACGTTTTCCCGTGACACCCTCATGACGCGAATCCAGCGACCGCTCGAGCCTGCTACCCGGATGGGGACAGCTCTGGCAGGTATCGTTTGCCTCCTTGCTTCGCCGAGCGCCGCTCAGCGGCCCGGCGGGACCCCGGCCGCGCCGGCCACCATCGCCCTCACCCACGTCACCGTGATCGACGCCCGGAGCCGCACACCGAGGCCGGACCAGACCGTCCTGGTGGGCGGCAACCGGATCCTCGCTGTCGGGCCGAGCGCCTCGGTGAGGGTGCCCGCCGGGGTGACCGTCGTCGACGGCCGGGGAAAGTTCCTGATCCCCGGGCTCTGGGACATGCACGTCCACACGACGATGCCGGGCGGCCGGAAGGTGCTCGCCCTCTACGTCGCCAACGGCGTGACCGGCGTCCGGGACATGGCGGACGACTGGAGCGTGCTGACCGGGTGGCGGAAGGAGATCGCCGCGGGAGCCCTGATCGGCCCCCGGATCGTCGCGGCGGGCCCCTACCTCGAGGGCGGCGACGTGCCGATCCCCCACCTCCTGATCTCCAAGCCCGAGGACGCCCAGCCGGCGGTGGACTCGTTGATCAAGCTGGGCGTGGACTTCGTGAAGGTGCACAGCCAGCTCAACCGGGAGAAGTACTTCGCGATCGCCCGGGCGGCCAGAAGGCGGGGCATCACTTTCGTCGGGCACGTGCCCCGGGACGTGGGCGCGGCCGATGCGTCGGACGCGGGCCAGAAGAGCATCGAGCACCTGCTGACCATCCCCAACCAGTGCACCCCCGACGAGGTCCGGTCGCTGGCGCCCCGGTTCCCGATCCAGGCCGCTCTGGGGGCCTGCACGACCGATGATCTCAGGCCCCTGTTCGCCAAGCTCAAGCGGAACGGCACCTGGGTGGTCCCGACTCTGGTGGCCCAACTCGAGGTGGCGCTCTGGCCCAAGCGGGCGCTCCCGGGCGACGCCTACGGCCGGTATCTGCCGGACTCGCTCAAGAAGTACGTGGCCGGGATCTTCCCGATGCCGGACAGCATCCCGCCCGGCGCCGACGTGGTGGGGAAGCAGCTCTTCGCCAAGCGGGTGGCGGTGACGGGGGCGCTCTATCGGGCGGGGGTGGGGATCATGCCGGGGACGGACGCCCCGCTCCGGAACAGCCCGCCTGGGTTCGGCCTCCATCAGGAGCTGAGCTACTTCGTCGAAGCGGGGCTCACGCCGTTCGAGGCGCTGAAAACCGCCACGCTCGATCCGGCTCGCTTCTTCGGGATGACCGACTCGTTAGGCACGGTGGAGGCCGGCAAGATTGCCGATCTGGTGCTCCTGGCGGCGAACCCGCTCGACGACATCGCCAACGCCCGACGGACGGTCGTGGTGATCGCCAACGGGCGGCTCTACGACATCCGGCGGGACGGGGCGGGGAGGCTCGTGGACATCGTGCCCCGGGGGTAGACCGGGTCCGGGGTCGCTGCTCCGCGACCGGTCACGGTCGGCCGGTCGCTCGCTGCCTCGGGGGTCTCAAGCGGGCTGGAGTGGCCGCGCCGGACGGATCGCGTACCAGACCGCCCAGATGGTGAACAGCAGGGGGACCGGGAAGAACACGAAGTTGAACGCCGCCGCCCCGACGAGCACCAGGTACCCGAAGCCCCGCCAAAGTCCGGCCTCCCGGCCTCCGTCGGCCGGCCCGCGAGTGGTGCGCCAGGCGAAGAGTCCGAGCGCGAGGACCCCGGTTCGAAGCGCGGCGAAGCGCACCGGGAGGAGTCCCGAGGCGGCGGCATCGAGCCGGACCGGGTCGTCGATGTAACCCGGCAGCAGCGCGAGGACCCGGCTCAGGTTGGCGACCAAGACGAGCAGCACGCCGGCCGCGATTCCCGCCGCGCGAAGCCAGCGATCGTCCGACCGCAGTGCCAGGTAGACGAGGGCGATCCCGAAGCCGAGGTAGATCACGTCTTCGACGGCCCACACCACGGTGGCCGCGCCGCGGAGGACCTTCACGGGGTCGAAGAAGTCGGCCGGCCCGGCGAATCCCATTCCCGGCTCGACGAAGAGCATGACGATGGCGACGAAGAGGAAGCCGAGTGCGAGGAAGACCTTGGCTACCATGGAACGCCTCCTTTCATCGGACCGCTTGGTACACCATGGCCCGGAGCCGGTCGGCCAGGTCGAAGGGCCCGGCCGGCAGAAGCTGGGTCATGAAGGTCACCACCAGGTCGTCCTTCGGGTCCACCCAATACACGGTCGCGTAGGCGCCGCCCCACCCGAACGCGCCCCGGTTGCCGAACTGCGCGGCCCGGCCCGGGTCTTCCAGGATCTGGAAGCCCAGGCCGAAGCCGTTCCCGCCGCCGAAGACCGAGTCGGGGAGCTGATTCGTGGTCATCAGCGCGACGGTGCGCGGACCCAGGATCCGGTGCCCGTCGAGGGTGCCCCCGTTGGCGAGCATCTGGAGGAAGCGGGCGTAGTCGCCGGCGGTGCTCACCAGGCCGGCCCCGCCGGCGTAGTCCTGCTTCGGGCCATCGAGATAGTCGCCCTGACCCGGCGGCCCGTCGGCCGCCCGGACGAGACCGTCCGGCGTCCAGGCGTACACGGTGGTCATCCGGTCCCGGGCCGAGGGTGGCGGGTAGAACCAGGTGCTGGTCATCCGAAGCGGTCCCAGGATCCGGGACTGGAGGAAGCTCGCCAGCGGCTGCCCCGAAACCTTCTCCACGATGCAGCCCAGGAGATCGGTATTGTACCCGTACACGAAGCGGGAGCCGGGTTGGGCGACGGTCGGCAGGTGGCTTAGCCGCTCCATGGTCTTGCAGATCGGCTCCGCCTTGTCGGCCAGATACCAACCGTACGGACCAGCCTTGGGCCCCAACCCGGCCTCCGCGTAGCGATCGCGCACGGTTTCATCGGTGCCGTAGGAGATGCCGGCTGTGTGGGTCAAGAGGTCCCGGATGGTGATCGGCCGGGTGCGAGGCACCAGGGCGACGCCGGTGTCGGTCTTCACGGCCACCAGGCTGGTCGCGAATCCAGGGAGGAACTTGGAGACGGGATCGGCCAGGCGGAGGAGCCCGTCCTCGATCAACGCCATGGCCGCGACGCTGGTGACGGCCTTGGTCTGGGACGCGATCCGGAACAGGGCCGAGGTCGTCATCCGGCGTTTGGCCTCGCGATCGGCCCAGCCCCAGGCACCGGCATAGGCCTGCTTGCCGTGCCGGGCGATCAGCACCACCACGCCGGCCGTCCGGCCGCTGTCGACCGCGGCCTGCATCACGACGCCGATCCGGGCCAGACGGGCGGAATCGAGACCGACGCCGGCGGCCGAGGCGACCGGCAGCGCCTGTCCGGCGAGCGGCCCGGCGGCGAGAGCGGCGGAGAGGAAAGCGACCACGACTCGGCGCATGGAGCCCTCGGAGGCGAACGGGGTTACCACGAATGGGATCGACTGATTCCGGCGACTCCGGGCGAAGCTACGGCGCCAGAGGAGAGGGGGCAAATCGCGCCGCTCGCTGGACCGCCACCGGGCGGCCCGATAGCTTCTCTCCCGACCCATCCAAACGGAGGGCACCATGTCGGAGGCCCGGCGTCGGTCGTGGGGCTGGCCGGTCACCGCCACGACGGTGGCGCTCCTGACGGCCTGTGGATCCGGAGGAGGAACGATGGACCTCGCGAAGGTCGAAGCGCTCGCAACCGAGTACACGGCGGCCTGGTGCAGCCAGAACGCCGCCAGCGTCGCCGGGTACTACGCTCCGAACGGCTCGCTCCGCATCAACGGCGGGACGCCGGCGGAGGGGCGGACGGCCATCACCGCGTCGGCCCAGGGCTTCATGACGGCTTTTCCGGACCTGGTCGTGGCCATGGACAGCCTGACCCGGGACGGCGACCGGTTCCGGTATCACTGGACGTTGACCGGCACGAACACCGGCCCGGGCGGAACCGGCCGGGCGGTCCGGATCAGCGGCTACGAGGAGTGGCGGATCGGATCGGATGGGCTGATCGCCGAGTCGCTGGGACACTTCGACGAAGCCGAGTACCAACGGCAGCTGCAGGGGGGAGCCGGCTCCGCGTGATCGGCCCCCTTCGTCTCTTTCCGTCTCCCGCCGTCTCCAGCCGTGGCCGATCAGACGCCGCCGCCTGACGACCATCTCGCCGCCTACCGCGCCAAGCGCTCCACCGATCGTACCCCGGAGCCTTTCGGCGGCGACGCGACCCCGGCGGCCAAGCCGGGCGGGCTCTTCGTGGTCCACATGCACGCGGCCCGCAATCTCCATTTCGACCTCCGACTGGAGATGGACGGAGTGCTCCGGTCGTGGGCGGTGCCGAAGGGCCCGTCGCTACGACCCGGCCGACAAGCGGCTGGCGGTGAAGGTCGAGGACCATCCGCTCGAGTACGGCGACTTCGAGGGGATGATCCCCGAGGGCAACTACGGCGCCGGCGCGGTGGTGGTGTGGGACCGGGGCGAGTGGGTGCCGATCGAGGACCCGAAGGCCGGGCTCGAGAAGGGCAAGCTCCTGTTCGACCTCAAGGGCTACAAGCTCCACGGCCGCTGGACGCTGGTGAAGATCAAGAAGAGCGAGCGCGACTGGCTCCTGATCAAAGAGCGGGACCAGTACGTCAAGCAGCCCGGCGACCAGTTCCCCAACGAGTCGGTGCTCTCGGGGCTGACGGTCGAGGACTGGAAGGCGGGGCGGACCCCGGCCGATCTGCTCCGCCGGGAGATCGAGAAGCTCGACGTGCCCCGGGCCCAGCTCGAGGCCGGCTCAGTGGAGGTGATGCTGGCCGAGACTCGCGACGGCGCCTTCACCAAACCCGGCTGGCTTTTCGAGCTCAAACTGGACGGCTACCGAATGGTGGCCGAGCACCGGAAGGGCGAGGCCAGGCTGGTCACCCGGAACGGGAACGACTACACCGAGGTCTTTCCCGAGGTGGCCCGGGCGGTCCGGGCCCTGCCCGTGGACCGGCTGCTCCTCGACGGCGAGGTGGTGGTGCTGGATCCGTCGGGCAAGCCGAGCTTCGCGCTGCTCCAGCGGCGGGGGCGGATCAGCCGGCCGATCGACATCAAGCGGGCGGCGATCGAGCTACCGGCCACGTACTTCGCGTTCGACCTCGTGGGCTTCGAGGACTTCGATCTCAGGCCGCTCCCCCTGGTGGAGCGCAAGCGCCTGCTCCGCATGGTGCTGCCGCCGCTCGGGCCGGTGCGTTACCTCGACCACATCGACGAGGTGGGGGAGGCGTTCCTCCAGCAGGTGACCTCGCTGGGGCTCGAGGGGGTCGTGGCCAAGAAGGCCGACGCCCCGTACCGCGGCGGGCGGAGCGGCCAGTGGCTCAAGATCAAGGCGGACCGGACCGGCGACTTCGTGATCGTGGGCTTCACCGAGCCGAAGGGCGGCCGGGCCGGGTTCGGCGCGTTGCAGCTGGCCGATCGGGTGAACGGTCAGCTGGTCTACGCCGGCCGGGCCGGGACCGGGTTCGACGACCGGCTGCTGACCGAGCTGCGGGCGGCGCTCGACAAGGACGTGAGGCCGACGGCGCCCTGTCTGGGCCCGGTGGCCACGCCGGACCAGGAGCCACCGCCGTCCGACGCCATTCCCGAGACCCGGACCACCACCTGGGTCGAGCCGAGGCTGGTGTGCGAGGTGCGGTTTCGGGAGTGGACCCCGGATGGCGTGCTCCGTCACCCGGCCTTTCTCCGGCTCCGGGACGACAAGCGGCCGGAGGACTGCGACCGGCAGGGATTCCTGCCCGACGACCCGCCGGACGAGGCCAAGGCGCCCGCCCGTCCCGACCCGCCGGAGGGGCGCGAGGTCCCGAAGACGGTCGCGTTCTCGAACCTGAAGAAGATCTTCTGGCCCAAGGAGCAGTACACCAAGGGCGACCTGATCGACTACTATCGCGAAATCGGGCCCTGGATCCTCCCCTATCTCAAGAATCGCCCGGTGGTGCTCACCCGCTACCCGGATGGGATCGACGGCAAGTCGTTCTACCAGAAGGACGCGCCGGAGTTCGCGCCGGAGTGGATCCGGACCGAGCCGATCTGGAGCGAGGACACGCAGCGGAACATCCGGTACTTCGTCGCTGACGACGTGGAGTCGCTGCTCTATCTCGCCAATTCGGGGACGATTCCGCTGCACATCTGGATGAGTCGGATCGGGTCGCTCGAGCTGCCGGACTGGTGCGTGGTCGATCTCGACCCGAAGGAGGCTCCGTTCGCCGACGTGGTGACGGTGGCGCGCACCCTGCACCGGATCTGCGACGAGGCCGGTCTCCCCAATTACGTCAAGACCACGGGAAAGACCGGCCTCCACATCCTGATCCCGCTGGGGCGCCGGTGCACCTACGAGCAGTCACGGACGCTGGGCGAGCTGCTGGCGCGGCTGGTGCTCAAGGATCACCACGACATCGCCACCATCACCCGGCATATCTCGAAGCGGGGCGACAAGGTGTACCTCGACTACCTCCAGAACCGGCACGGGCAGCTGATCGTGTCGCCCTTCAGCGTCCGGCCGCTCGAGGGGGCCACCGTCTCGATGCCGCTGGTCTGGGACGAAGTGAACGACCAGCTGGACCGGCTCCGGTTCACCTTCACGATCAAGACCGCGCGGGCCAGGATGGAGTCGATGGGGGCCGATCCCGTGCGCCCGGTGCTGGAGGAGGCGCCCGACCTCGCGGACGCGCTCACCCGCCTGGCAACGATTTTCGGCTCGTGATCTCGTCGGTCGGGGTGGTCGAGGTCCAGCTGGCGAGGTAGCCGGCCAGGCTCTCGCCCGCCTTCCGGACGATCGCGGTCGCCTTGCCGAGGAAGTAGCCGATCGCGGTGGGCCAGTCGAGCTGGTCGAGCACCCGGATCTCCGAGAACGCGGCCAACAGCTTGGACCGCATCCGGAAGAGGACGGGCCCGGCGTCGAGGATCGGGTTGAAGGCGGGATCGTACTTGAGGCCGATGCCCTCGATCAGGGCCGCGGTCCGGGCGAAGTAGACCAGATCGCTGGGCAGCACGATCGGCCAGTTGGCGATCTCGTCCATGATCTGCTGGGTCAGGAGCTCGACCCGGTCCTTGGCCGTGGTCCGGGTCCGTCCGAGGTCGAGCAACAGGTTCACCAGCCGGCGAGTTCGCTCCCGCTCGACCCCCGGCTCCACCATCCCCAGCCCGTAGAAGCCGTCGACCACGCCGTCGGCCTTGCCCTGGACCGCGGCGAACACGGTATCGATGAGCGTCTTCCGCCGCTCGCGGGTGACCCGGATCACCACCCCGAAGTCGAGCAGCACCAGCGCGCCGTCGGCGCCCACCAGGAGGTTGCCGGGATGCGGATCGGCGTGGAAGAACCCGTCGATCAGCATCATCTGGATGTAGACCTCGATCAGCCGGTCGACCACCTGGGCCGCCGCGAGCCCACCCACGTACTGGCCCGGGGCGATGGCGTCGATCCGGATGCCGGTGACGTACTCCAGCACCAAGACCCGGTCGGTGCTCAGCTCGTCGACGATCTCCGGCACCCGGATCCGCGGATTGCCGGCGAAGTTGGCCCGGACCGCCCGGGCGTTGTCGGCCTCGATCCGGAAGTCCATCTCGTCGCCGACCCGGACCGCGAACTCGTCCACGACGCTCTGGAATCCGCGGGTGTGCGGGTTGTCGACGAAGCGAACCAGCACTCGGAGGATTCGCCCGGCGGCCGCGACGTCCTCGGCCACCAGCTCGTGGACGCCCGGCCGGAGCACCTTGACGGCCACGTCGCGGCCCGCGTGGGTGGCTCGGTGGACCTGGCCGAGCGATCCGGCGGCCAGTGGGGTCGGGTCGAAGTGCTGGAAGATCTGATCGACCGGCCGACCCAGGGATCCCTCGATGGTCCGGCGGATGTCGGCCAGGGGGACGGGCGGCACCTGATCGGTCAGCGCGGTCAGGCGCTGGGCGTAGGGCTCGGGAATGAGGTCGGCCCGTCCGGCGAACATCTGCCCGATCTTCACGAAGCTGGGGCCGAGTCGGGCGATGGCGCCGAGCAGCCGGTCGGCCCGGACCTGGTGGAAGTCGCTGGAGCGGACCAGGGGACGGCCGAACCAGATCCAGCGCTTGCGGTCCCGGAGGAACGAGAGCGTGAGCGGGATCAGGTACCGGAGGATCACGAGCAGTCGCACCCGTTCAATCTAGCCGCCCCCGGGCTCCGGGTGTCGGGCCGGTTGGAAGGCCCGTCCCCGCCGGGTCGGCGCTAGATTCAACCTGCCGGTACACCGACCTTCCGGAGGGCCCAGGGTGGATCACGAATCGACGGCGGATCAAGCCGTCAGGCTGGCGGCGCTGGCGGCCGAGAACGAGCGGCTCCGGGCCCAGCTGGCTGGCCGCTTCTTTCAGGTAGAAGCGAGCGGCCTGCTGGAGCGGGAGCTGGGTTCGGTCCTCGACGCGTTCCCCAACCTGATCTTCTTGGTTGCGCCGGACGACCGGATCCTGGCGTTTCGGGCCGGCCACGGTGCCCCCCTGTTCCTGCCGCCGGCCAGCTTTCTGGGCCGACGCTTTGATGCGGTCCTGCCGGCCGACGTCGCCGAGCGCCTACGGGTGGGAATCGCCGCGGCCCGGCAGGGCGACTCGGTGGTGATGGTCGAGTACGAGCTCGAGGTGCCGGGCGGACCGGCTCATTACGAGGCTCGGCTGGTTCCAATCGGGCTTGGGCACGTGGCGGCGCTGGTGCTCGACATCACCGAGCGGCGTCGCACCGAGGCGGCGCTCCGGGAGAAGGACGAGCAGTATCGGCGCATCGTGGAGACGGCGCAGGAGGGGATCTGGGCCATCGACCCCGACGGCCGGACGATCTTCGCCAATCCGGCCATGGCCACGATGCTTCGGGTGACGCCCGAGGAGCTGGCCCGGGCGTCGATGTACGACTTCATGGACGACGAGGCGCGGGCCGTCGCGGTCCGCAACCTGGCCCGGCGGCGGGCCGGATTCGGCGACCAGTACGACTTCCGCTACCGGCGCAAGGACGGGACCGACCTCTGGGCTCGGCTGGTGGCCAATCCGCTGGTCGGGTCCGACGGTGGGTTCACGGGAGCGATGGCCTTGGTGGCCGACGTCACCGACCAGCGGCAGGCGGAGGACTCGCTTCGGGCCCGTGAGGCCCGGCTCCGGACCATCGTGGACACCGAGCCGCAGTGCGTCAAGCTGGTCGACGCCAAGGGGCGGCTGGTCGAGATGAACCCGGCGGGCCTGGCCATGCTGGAGATCGACGCCGTCACCGAGGCCGGCGATCTCGCCCGGTTCATCGTCGAGGAGGACCGACCCCGGTTCGCCGACCTGCACCGTCGGGTGATGGTCGGCGAGCGGGGCGAGCTGGTGTTCCGGATCGTGGGTGCCCGGGGCACGCCGCGATGGCTGGAGACGGTGGCGGTGCCGTTCCGGGACGAGGAGCGGGGCACCACGCTGCTCCTGGGGATCACGAGGGACATAACCCGGAGCCACGATGCCGAGGCTAGGCTCCGGATTCAGGCGGAGCTGCTCCAGACCGTGGTCGACCAGATCCCGGTGGTGGTGGAGGTGCTCGATCGGGCGGGGCGGGTCGAGCTGATCAACCGGGAGTTCGAGCGGGTCCTGGGCTGGACCCTCGACGAGGTGCGCGCCGTGGAGCGGCCCCTGTCGGCCTTCTTTCCCGATCCGGTCGAGCGCGAGGCGGTCCGCGACTTCCTGCGGCTGGCCGAACGCACCTGGCACGAGTTCCGGGTGCAGACCCGCTCCGGGCGACTGCTCGAGATGCGGTGGGCCGCGGTGCAGCTCTCCGACGGGCGCCGGATCGCCATCGGACAGGACGTCACCGAGGCCCGCCAGCTCGAGGCTCAAGCCTGGCGGGCGCAGCGGCTGGAGAGCATCGGGCGGCTGGCGGGCGGCGTGGCGCACGACTTCAACAACCTGCTGACCGCGATCCTCGGCTACGCCGAGCTCCTCGGCGACCAGCTGACCGGCAACGCCGACGCGGAGGCCGACCTCGGCGAAATCGTGAAAGCCGGCAACCGGGCCAAGGAGCTCACGGCGCAGCTCCTCGCCTTCGGACGGCGGCAGACGATGGCGCCCGTCCAGCTCGAGCTGAATCAGCTGGTGATCGGGATGGAGCGACTCCTGCGCCGGCTCCTGGGCGAAGACCTCGAGTTGGTCACCGACCTGGCCGACGATCTCTGGCCGGTCGTCGCCGACCACTCGCAGCTGGAGCAGGTGGTGATGAACCTGGCCCTCAATGCCCGGGACGCGATGCCGCGCGGGGGACGGCTCACGGTCCGGACCGAGAACACCACGGTGCTGGTGGCGGGGACCGACATCGATCCCCTGCTCGGCCCGGGCCGGTACGTCCGGCTGACCGTGACCGACACCGGCGAGGGCATGTCCGAGGAGATGCTGGAGCACGTCTTCGAGCCGTTCTTCACCACCAAGGAGACGGGCTCCGGCACCGGGCTTGGGTTGGCGACCGTCTACGGGATCGTGAAGCAGAGCGGCGGCTCGATCCGGGTTGCCAGTCGGCCAGGCAAGGGCTCGGCGTTCGTGCTCTCGTTCCCCTACGGGGAGGGGACCGCCGCGCCCGTGTCCGGCCCGGCCGCCGAGGCGCCCGGGCCGACGGGGACCGGGCGGATCTTGCTGGTGGAGGACGATCCGGAGGTGCGGGCGCTGGCTGAGCGAGCGCTCGAGGCGGCGGGTTACGAGGTCATCACCGCGGCCGGCGGGCCGGCGGCACTGGCGCTTCTGCCGGAGCTGGCCGAGCCGATCGATCTTCTGGTGAGCGACGTGGTGATGCCGGGGGCGAGCGGCGGGAGGGTGGCCGACGCATTCGCCGCCCGATTCCCCGAGGCCCGCTATCTCTTCGTCTCGGGCTACGCGGGCCACACCATCGGGCGTCACGGGGTGATCGCCATATCGGCCAGCTTCCTCCCCAAGCCGTTCACGCCCGCCAGCCTCCTCATCAAGGTGCGCGAAGTGTTGACCCGGCCGGCCGACGAGCGCTGAGGCGCGGCCGGATGGACCATGCGTCCGATTCCCTGACCGGGCCGCGATCGACAGGAAGGAACGGACCGAAATGAAGAGGTGGATCCGCGCCGGCCTCGGCGCCCTGCTGCTGGCCGGGCTCGTGGCCGGCGGCGCCCAGGCCCAGAAGGGCAAGGTCGGGACCAGGCTCTACGTCACCAACCAGGACGATGCCACCGTGTCGGTGGTCGACCTGGCCGGTCGCAAGGTGATCAAGACGATCGACCTGAAGACCATGGGCTTCGGACCCAACGCCAAGCCGCACCACGTCCAGGTCGAGCCCGATGGGCGCTACTGGTACCTGACCCTGATCGGGGCCGGCAAGCTCCTCAAGTTCGACCGGAACGACAAGATCGTCGGCTCGGTGGATCTGGAGGTGCCGGGGTTGATCTCGCTCAGCCCGACCGACGACCTCATGATGGTCGCCAAGTCGATGAGCGCCGTGAACCCGCCCAAGCGGATTGCCCTGGTCCGCCGGTCGGACATGAAGCTCCTCGACGAGTACGACACCTTCTTCCCCCGGCCGCACGGCAACGTCATCAGTCCCCGGGGCGACTACGTGTACGTGGCGAGCCTCGGGGCGAACCAGCTGGCCAGCATCCGGATCAAGGACGGCGAGATCAAGCTGGTGGACGTGGACGGGCCGCCCCACACCTTCACCCAGCTGGCCGTCTCACCGGACGCGCGGTGGCTGTCGGTGACGGCGCAGACCACCGGCCAGCTGATGGTGTTCGACCTGGCCGATCCGGCCACGCCGACGTTGACCAAGATGGTCGACCTGGGCGGAGGGCCGTTCGAGTCGATCTTCTCCCACGACGGCAAGCTCGTCTTCGTGACCAACCTCGCCGCCAACGAGGTCGACGTCCTCGACACCTCGGGCTGGAAGGTGATCAAGACGATCCAGGATCCGGGCCTGAGCCAGCCGCACGGGCTGGCGCTCTCGCCGGACGGTCGGTTCGTTTGGGTGAGCAACCGGTTCCAGTCGGGCGGAGCGCACGATCACGAGGGGATGAGGCCGACCGGGAACGGCACCCTGGTGGCCATCTGCATTCCCACGCTCACGGTCGAGTCGGTGCTCGAGGTCGGACACTACGCGGCCGGCGTGGGCGCCCCGGTGCCGGGCGTGAGGCCGGAGACGCCGAGCTCCTGCCAATGAGGCGGCGCCGGCTCGGCGCGCTGGTCTGGCTCGGAGCACTCGGGGGCTGTGCCTCGTCGGCGACGGCGGGGGCGGCCCCCGGCCTCACGCCCGAGTCGGGCGAGTACGCCTATCAGGTCGACCCGTTTCCCGTCGCCGACTCCGCCGGCCGCCGGCTGTCGCTCGCGTTTCTGGGCGGCTTCAACGTGCCCCGGCCGCAGCTCCTCGACGTGGATGGCGACGGCGACCTCGACCTGATCATCCAGGAATACGGCGGCCGTCTCCTCTATCTGGCCCGGGAGGGCACCGAGCAGGACCTGCCGCGGTTCGTCTACCGGACCAACCACTACGCCGGCCTCGACGTGGGCGAGTGGGCCCGGTTCACCGACCTCGACGGCGACGGCGATCTCGACCTGCTGGCCGAGTGGCCGTTCAGCTACATCCGGGCCTTCCGGAACCAGGGGCTGAAGGGCGGGATGCCGGTTTACGTGTCCGCGCCCGATTCGCTCCGCGATACCGACGGGACCGCGATCTTCGCCGACCGCCAGAACATCGCCCAGGCCGTGGACCTCGACTGCAACGGCCTGCTCGACCTCTTCATCGGGCGGATTACCGGGACCATCGTCCGCTACGAGGCGGTGGAGCGGGGTGCCCCGCTGCCGCGGTTCCGGTTCCTGACCGATCGGTTCGAGGGGATCTCGATCGTCAACACTCAGTTCGGGAGCCTGCACGGCGCCAACACCATGGCGTTCGCGGACTACGACGGCGACGGTGACCTCGATCTCTTCTGGGGCGACTTCTTCGAGCAGGGCCTCCTGCTGATCGAGAACACCGGGACCTGCGAGCACCCCTCGTTCCGGGGCCAGCCGACCCGCTTTCCGCCCGCCGATCCGCTCCTCACCAGCGGCTACAACGCGCCGGCGTTCGGCGACCTCGACGGCGACGGCAAGCTCGACCTGGTGGTCGGTGTGCTGGGAGGCGCGTTCAATCCGATCGCTACGACGATCGAGAATCTCCATTATCTGAGCCGGGACTCGAGCGGGGCCTGGGTCCACCGGACCGGCCAGCTTCTGCCGGTGATGGACGTGGGCAGCGAGAGCATTCCGACCCTGGTGGACCTGGACGGCGACGGCGACCTCGACTTGCTGGTGGCCAACAAGATCGAGCCCGGCAGCGATCACACCGCCCGGATCTACCGCTACGAGAACGTCGGCACCCCGACCCAGCCGTCCTTCGTGCTCCGAGGAGCTCTGCCGATGACCGGCGAGTATCACTTCGCCCCGGCCTTCGGCGACCTCGACGGCGACGGCCGGCCCGACCTGCTGCTGGGGTCGTTCCGGGCCAGGGTGGCCTGGTACCGAAACGAGGGCGGCACTCCGGTGCCCGCCTTCCGCCTCGTCGACTCGGCCGCGATCACCATCACCCGAGGCAGCAACACCACCCCGACCCTGGGCGATCTCGACGGTGACGGCGACCTCGACCTGCTGATCGGCGAAGGGTCGGGCACCCTCAACTACTACCGGAACGACGGGACCCGGACCGCGCCCGAGTTCACTCTGGTGAGCGACCAGTTCCAGGGCATCGACGTCGGCCGGCGAAGCGCGCCGGTCCTGGCGGACCTCGACGGTGACGGCGACCTGGACCTCCTGGTCGGGACCGACGGCGACGGGCTGGTCCGGTTCTGGAACGAGGGCGACCGGACCACCCCGCGGTTCGTCCGGGACCGCGCCTTCCACCTCGAGGTTCAGCCGATGTCCGCGCCGACGGTGGGTGACCTGGATGGCGACGGGAGGCTCGACCTGATCGTGGGGAGCATCGGGGGTGGCGCGCTTTACTTCCAGGGACTTCGGCCGGTCTCGGCCAGGCCCTGAGGGACGCCGATGCCTCCGCTTGGTTCGCGCCATCGGCCGCTTGCCATCACCTTGGTCGCCGCGCTTTTCATCGTGGCCGGCGCCCTGGGCCTGCTCACCGATCTCTGGCCGCTGGTGACTTCCCATGCGGCCGAGCAGCTCGCGAAGCTCCGGGCCGACGGCTGGGCCGACTTGGGGCCCGCTTGGGGGTTACGGGCCCTGGCCATCGTCGGTGGTGTCTGGCTGGCGCGGGGTCGGAACTGGGCTCGCTGGCTGCTTGCCGGGTGGATGTTGGTGCACGTGGGGGTGAGCGTCCAGCACTCGGTGGGCGAGGTCCTGACTCACCTGGCCATCTTCATTCCCGTCACCTACCTGCTCTTCCGGCCCTCGGCGACGCGCTATTTCCGAGCGGAGCCGCCCGGATCCGCCTGACGATCACCAGGGTGGGGCCCCCGACCAGGGTGGCCAGCATCGGCTAGGCTCGCTGGTGGCGGGCCATCGCCTCGTAGACGATCCGTTGAATGAAGGCTGGGTAGTCCAGGTCCACCTTGCTGGCCGCGTTCGCCATCTCGTGGCCCTTGCTGATGAACGGGTTGGCGTTCGCCTCGAGCACCCACACCTCGTCGTCCGGGGTGAGCCGGAGGTCGATCCGGGCATAGTCCCGGAGCCAGAGCGCCTTGACGGCGGTCCGGCAGATCGACTCGATCTTCTCCTTGGCTACGGCCGAGACCGGCCGGGCGAACACGTTCCGGATGCCCTTCCGTTTCCGGTAGCCCTCCACCCACTTGGCCGACTGGGTGGCGATCCGCTGCTCGGGCTCGGTCTTATCCTTGTCGAACACCAGCTCGGTGAGCGGGAGGACCTGGAGCCGCTCGTCGTTGCCCAGGACCCCGGCGTAGAGCTCCCGTCCGGTGATGAACTGTTCGACGATGGCCGGCTGGTGAAACCGCTCGTGGACGAACGCCACCCGCTCCGCCAGCGCCTCCAGATCCTCCACCACGGAGGCCTGCGAGATCCCGGCCGAGGCGTCGGTCGCGAGTGGTTTGACGATGGCCGGATAGCCGACCGCCGGATCGGCGGTGACCTGCTCCCGGGTCCGGTAGGTCTGGAACGCCGGAACGTTGATCCCGTGGTAGGCGAGGATCTTCTTGCTCATCGCCTTGTCGCGGGTGACCTGGAGCGCGAGCGGCGCCGAGCCGGTGTAGGGAATCCCGGCCGCCTCGAGCAGGGTCGGGAAGAGGTGGTCCAGCGAGATGTCGCCGCCGAACGACTCGGCGCAGTTCATCACCAGCTCGGGCTTCCACTCGGCGCACTGGTCGAGGAGGACCCGGGGGTCGCCGTGGACGCCGAGAACCAGCACCTCGTGGCCGTTCTGGACCAAGGCCCCGGCCACCTGGTACTCCATCTCCGGCTCGTCCGGGCCGGCGGCCGCGAGCTCCTGCTCCATTTGCCGGCGGTGATCCTCCGGCGTGTACTTCGGGTAGGGCGTGTCGAAGGTGACGGCGATTCGCATGACGATCAGCGCCTCGGGGCGGGGCCGGCCGCGCTGCCGCTGTCGTCCCGATCGGCGGCGCCGGTGAACCGGCCGGTGGCGGGGTCGTACGCCACGGCGTGAACCAGTCCGGCGTGCCGGGCGTCGCCGTGGTGGATGGTCTCCACCGTGAAGCCCCGGGCCCGAAGGGTCCGCCGAACGGCCTCGGGGAACTCGGGATGGAGCCGGACCAGGCGGCCCACGGCCGCCAACCGGGGCGCCGCCATCGCCCGCTCCAGCGACCAGCCGCGGTCGATCACGTTGCTGGCCACCAGCATGATGGCCGACGGGATCCGCTCGCTGCCCGCCCCGCCGATGGTGAGCACCGGCCGGCCGTTCCGGGAGACGATGGTGGGGGTCATCTCGGTCAGGTCGCGGGCGTGGGGGGTGGGGTCGGACCGCATCCGGTAGCTGTAGGCGTACATGAAGCCCAGCTCGGGAGTGGAGACCCGGGTGCCGAACGAGGGGCCGATCGACATCGTCAGCGCCACCGCGTTGCCCTCGGCGTCCATCACCGAGAGGTGGCTGGTGTCGCCCTCGTGGTCGGGGGCGGCGCCGCCGGGCGGGGGAGCCCCGCCTAACGCCGCACGGATCCGCTCGGCCCGCTCGGCCGCAAAGGCGGGCGAGGAGAGGGTGTTCAGCGGGAGGCCGTCCGCTTTGGGCTTCAGGGTGCCGAGCTGCTGGGGCCGGTCGTCGAGCGATTGGGCGATGATCCGGGCCAGGAGCTCCACCTCGCGGGCATCGGGCGGGCCCTTCCGGAGCTCGAAGTGGGAGAGGATGCCGAGCATCTCGCCCAGGGTGTTGCCCCAGGCGCGCCCGCCGGCCGAGGCCACCTCGAAGCCGCGGTAGTCGGTGGGGACGATCGTCCCGTCCTGCGCCCGGTAGCCGGCCAGGTCGGCCGCGGTGACGAAGCCGCCGTGGCTGGCCATGTCGCGGGCGATCGTCTCGGCCACGGCTCCCTGGTAGAGCACCGCCACGCCGGAGTCGGCCAGACGCCGGAGCAGCCGGGCGAGCACCGGCTGGCGGAACCGCTCACCCGCTTTCCAGGTGGAGCCGTCGGGCTTGAGGAAGTTGGCGGCGGCGCCTTCGCTCCGAGCCAGCTGGTCTCTGACCCGGGCCCAGGTGCCGGCCAGCCGTTCGGGGACCGGGTAGCCGCGCTCGGCCAGCTCGATCGCCGGCTGGAGTGCCTGGGCGAGCGACCGCTTGCCGTACCGACGGACGATCCGGTCCAGGGCGGCGGGCGCTCCGGGCATCGCGGCGACCGCATAGCCCAGCCGGTCGTCGCTCGGCCCGGTCAGCGGAGGGACGCCGGCCGGCGCCTCGGTGGCGCCGTCGATCGCGACGGTCTCGCCCGACGCGAGCCGGACCAGGATCTGGGCCCGGCCGCCGAGGCTGGTGTTGGCCGGGTCCGCGACCATCAGGGCGAACGCCGCGGCGGCGGCCGCGTCGACGGCGTTCCCGCCGGCTTCGAGGGCGCGAACGCCGGCCGCGGTGGCGTAGATCGACCCCGAGGCCACCATCCCCGCCCGGCCGGTAGCCAGCTTGGCGGTACTCGGCGCCTGCGCCGCGGCGGCCGCGCTCAGCCCGCCGGCGAGCAGTCCCAGCCCGACCAGGCGGCCGGCTCGGCTCACGGCAGGCTCTCGTGCTTGGCGCCGATCTGGTAGCCCTTCGGCGGCTCGGCGCCGAGGAGGTTCTTGACGAAGTAGTCCCAGCGGCGGCGGATCATGTAAGGCTCGTTGCCGAAGCCGTGCCGGCGGTTGGGCAGCATCAGGAGATCGAAGTCCTTGTTCGCGGCGATCAGCGAGTTCTCGAGCACCAGGGTGTTGTTGGGCGGCACGTTGTTGTCCATGGTGCCGTGGACCAGCAGCAGCTTGCCCTTGAGATTCTTGGCGAGGTGCTGATTGGCCTGGTCGTCGTAGTTGGTAGTGCCGTCCGGGTTCCGGACCAGGAGGCCTTGGTAGCGCTCGCCCCAGTCGTCCTCGTAGGTCCGGTTGTCGTGGTTCCCGGCTTCCGAGACGGCCACCTTGTAGAAGTTCGGATAGCGGAGGATGCCGTCGGCGGCGGCGAAGCCGCCTCCGGAGTGGCCCCAGATGCCGACCCGGCTCAGGTCCATCCACGGGTGCCGTCCGGCGAGCTGCTTGATGGTCGCGATCTGGTCGGGCAGGCCGTTGTCGCCCATGTCGCCGTAGTAGGCGTCGTGGAACGACTTGGACCGGAGCGGCGTCCCCATCGCGTCCACCTCCACCACGACGAAGCCCAGCTCGGCCAGGGCCTGCTTGTCGCCCCGGGCGGCCACGAAGCTCCGGGTCCCGACGCTCCCGGTCTGCGGGCCGGGGTAGAGGTAGTTGACGATCGGGTACTTCCGGGTCGAGTCGAAATTAGTCGGCCGGTACATCAGGCCGTAGAGATCGGTCTTCCCGTCGCGGGCCTTGACGGTGAAGGGGATGGGCGGGACCCAGCCGCTCGCCACCAGCTTCGAGATGTCGGCCTTCTCGAGCGGCATCACGATCCGGCCCCGCTCGTCGCGGAGCACCGTGGTGGGCGGGGTGGTCGGGGTGGACCACGAGTCGACGAGATAGCGGCCGTCGGGCGCCAGCGTCACCGTGTGGTTCCCGCTCTCGGGGGTCAGCAGCTCCTGCTTCTTGCCGTCGAAGTCGATTCGGTAGAAATGCTGGAAGTAGGGATCTTCACCGGCCTCCTTACCGGTGGCGGTGAAGTAGAGCAGTCGGTTCTTCTCGTCGATCCGGAGCAGCTCGAGGACCGGGCCGGGGCCATGGGTAATCTCGTGCTTCAGCTGGCCGGTGGCGAGGTCGTAGAGGTAGAGGTTGCCCCAGTCGTCGCGCTCCGAGTACCAGATCACCTCGTTGGTGGCCGGCAGGACCTGCCAGTTGGCCTTCCCATAACCCGATTCGTACTGGGTCGGGACGATCTCCTCCAGGACGTGCCGGATCGCCCCGGTCGCGGGATCGGCGATCCGAAGGTGGGCCTGTTTGTGGTCGCGGCTGGTCGAGACGAACGCCACGTGGCTGGCGTCGGGATACCACTCCACGTCGGTCCACTGGCTGCCCCGGCAGGCCACGTGATCGCAGAGCGTGGACCGGTGGGCGTCGGGCGGCATCTGGAACCGGGTGACCTTGCCGGTGGCGACGTCGACCACCACCCGCTCGATCCGGAAGATGAGGCTGTCGCCGGGGAGGGGGTACTTCCAGGCTTCGAGCTCGGGGTGCCCCACCTGGGTGTTGACCAGGTACATCATGCCGACGCCCCGGCCGTCGTGCTGGAAGGTCGCGATCTCCTTGGAGTCGGGCGACCAGAGGAGGATCGGGACGTCGCTCTTGACCCAGCCGGCGTTGTTGGTGGCGTAGCCGAAGTCGCTCTGGCCGTCGGTGGTGAGCCGGGTCTCCTTCTCAGTGGCGAGGTCGCGGACCCAGAGGTCGTTGGCGCGGACGAAGGCGGCCTTGGTGCCGTCGGGTGAGACGATCGCGGTGCGGTCGGGCCGCGATCGGGAAGCGGCCGAGCAGTGCGTGGCGGCGAGGTCGCAGCGGAGCTCGCGCCGGCCCTGATCGAACACCGCCGTGTCGCCGGCGAGGCCGGTGAGTGGCAGGTCCCAGGCGGAGAAGGTGGTGTCGCCGGCCGCCGAGAGGGCGGCGGCCATCTTGTCGTGGTCGAACGCCCGGGCCCGGGTCTTCCGGGCGGGGTCGACCACGATGAACTCGGAGCCCTGGGGGATGGTGTTCTCGTACCAGAAGCGATCGCGCTCGAGCCAGTGAGGTCGGACCGAGCCGCCATACACCAGCTTGTTGGCGGTGGAACCGAGCAACCGTTCCGCGCGAGCGTAGTCGGCCGCGGTGACGGTGGGGGTCTGCGCCTGGAGCGGCAGGGCGGCGACGAGGATGGTGAGGACCAGGGGCCGGAGCATCGGGCATCTCCCGGAGGTAGTTGAGGTTAGACCGGGGAAGATAGGCCCGTGCCCCGGTCTCGGGGAGCCGGGGCCCGCTTGCCCGGGCGTTCCGGCCGGAGTACCGTGGTAGCGTTCCACGGCTTCCACCCGAGAGGGATCGATGACCCCGCCCATCCGCCGGCCCCTGCCCTCCGCGCTCGTGGTGCTCCTCCTCGCCGGCTGCACCACCAGCACGGGGCCCGATTCGGTCAGCCAGACCAGCGGCCAGGCGTCGGATGTGGCCGGCGACGGCGGCACCGCGGACCTGACCTTCGTACTGTTCGAGGTGGCGGGCCGGACGGCGACGGTCGTGGCCAACTTCGACCCGGCCAGCTACCAGGGCGACAGTGTCGTGGCGACCTTCGACCTGGACGTGGACGAGAATCCCGCGACGGGTTTCGCCTCGACGGACCCGGGTTATTCGGGGCTGGGGGTGGACTACCAGCTGGTGATCGGCAACGTCGACCCGACCACTGGCAAGATCGCCGCCCGGATCACGAAGTATCAGGGTGGGGTGTTTACGTTCGTGCAGGATCTGCCGATCGCGGTCAACTCGGGCGGCTTCGTGGCCAGCATTTCGTACGATGTCTTCGGCGACACCGACGACCTGCTGGCCTTTCGGGTCGAGTCGCACCGGGTGAACGGCGACGGCACCCTGAGTGCCCGGCAGGACTGGGCGCCGGACGCTGGCGCGGCCCCGGTCACGGTGCGGTGACCGAGGCCGGCTCTCGGCGGATTCAGCCCGCCTTCTTGCTCCAGGGGGGCACCTCTCCGACCGACCGGGTGTAGGTCACCAGCTGGCCCAGGTGCTCGTGGAGGTCGCCCGACATGATGAACATCGCCTCCGGCAGCGTCATGTCCTGACCGAAGATCTTCATCCGGTGGGTGAGCCCCCCGGCATCCGCGCCCGCCACCTGCGCCCGACAGTGGGCCCACGATTTCTCGAGATGGTCGAGCACCTCGGCCTTGGTTGCCGTCTGTTGGAGTTTCGGGATGGTCTCCCGGGGCGCCCCGAAATCGGCTGGGGGCTGGCCGCCGACCGACCGCGGAGTCCAGAAGTACCACTCGACGGCGACATGCATGAGCGCCTCAGCCACCGAGCGGGTCTCGGGGGTGGGGCGCCAGGCATACTTGTCGGCCGGAATGGTCTCTGCGAGGGCCACGATCTTGACGTGGACGGTGTCGAGATCGGCGAGGTAGCGGGTGAGCAGCTCCGACGCCGACTTCCGGTCGAGCACCTCTTGGGCGGCGACCGTGCGGGCCGAGCCGATGGCACCCAACCCGAGGACGAGGAACGAGGCCGCAAGCCAGCGACGCGAGCCGGCGCGGGGGCGGTGAGACGGGGTCACGGGATCTCCAGGCTACGGGATGAAGGGGCCTTCGGTCGGGCGCGCGGCGCCCCGACGCTCCTGGAACTACGACGCCGACCGGACCGCTGTTTCTGTTGGACCGGGTGCGAATCGCCCGTGATGGGTAGATCTTCCACCCCATGCGTTCCCGCCTCGCCCTGCTGGCCCTCCTGGCCGGCCTCCCTCAGATCCTCCTGTCCCAGCAGCCGCCGCCGGCCGCCGAGCCCCACCAGCACCAGCACGCCCCCGACGATCCATCGGTGCCGAGCGGGCGGATGATCGTTCCGATGATTCGGGAGCCGATGATCCCCGGGCTCCGGGGCGTGGCTCCGAAAGTGGATTGGTTTCTTCCCGGAACTGGCGTCGACCCGGCCACCCTCCCGATGGCCGAGCCGAGGAAGATCGTCGACCTGGCGGACGGCGATACCCTGGATCTCGAGGCCCGGCTGGTTCGGCGGGTGATCGCCGGCCACACCTTCACGATGTACGGCTTCAACGGACAGGCGCCTGGGCCGCTGATTCGGGTGGCGCGGAACGCGACCATCCACGTGCGCTTCACCAACCGGATCGACCTCCCGACCACCGTGCACTGGCACGGGGTCCGGATCGACAACCGCTCGGACGGGGTGCCCGGCCTGACCCAGGACCCGGTGGCGCCGGGCGGGACATTCTGGTACACGGTGCATTTTCCGGATGCCGGGATCTACTGGTACCACCCCCACGTTCGGGAGGACATCCAGCAGGACCTGGGGCTCTACGGTAACGTGCTGGTGCGCTCCGAGCGGGCCGACTACGACAATCCCGTGAGCCGGGAGGAGGTCGTGATGCTCGACGACATCCTCATCGACGGCAAGGACCTGATGCCGTACGGACGCGACGCGGCCAACTTCGCGCTCATGGGCCGGTTCGGGAACGTGCTGCTGGTCAACGGCGAGCAGCGCTTCGAGCGGACCTATCACGCCGGCGAGGTGGTCCGCTTCTACCTCACCGACGTGTCGAATACGCGGACCTTCAACCTGGCGTTCGGCGAGGCCCCGCTCAAGCTGGTCGGCGCGGACATCGGCAAGTTCGAGCGAGAGATGCGGATCGGGAGCGTGCCGATCGCGCCGGCCCAGCGGTACGTGGTCGAGGCCCTGTTCGAGCGGCCGGGCCGGTACCTGGTGACCAACCGGATCCAGACGGTCGACCACATGCGGGGGAAGTTCGTGGCCCACGTGGACACGCTGGGCGTGATCACGGTGGAGGCGGGGGCGCCCGACCGGCGGGCCGTCCAGGCGTTCCAGACGCTCCGCCGGGACTCGGTCGTGGCCCGCGAAGTCGAGCCCTACCGGAGCTGGGTCGACAGCCTGCCGGACCGGGAGCTGCTGCTGACCGTGGCGGTGCGCGACCTCCCGATCCAGGTCATGCAGTTCATCGCGATCGACACCATCTATCGCCAGCCGGTGGAGTGGTCGGACCCGATGCCCAACATGAACTGGCTCTCGACCTCGAACGAGGTGCGCTGGATCCTCCGCGAGGTCGCCACGGGCCGGGAGAACATGGACATCGACTGGCGGTTCAAGGTCGGGCAGGTGGTCAAGATCCGGCTCCGAAACGATCCGGCCGCCTTCCATCCGATGCACCACCCGATCCATCTTCACGGGCAGCGATTCCTGGTACTGGCGCAAGACGGCGTCCCGAACCAGAATCTGGGGTGGAAGGACACGGTGCTGGTCCCGGTCGGGTCCACCGTGGACATCCTGCTCGAAGTGACGAATCCCGGCCGCTGGATGCTCCACTGTCACATCGCCGAGCACCTCGAAGCGGGCATGATGACCGCCTTCGCGGTCGACCCCTAGTCACCACTCACTACTCACGAGTCCCGACGATGCGTCCATCCCTGCTCCTCGCCGGCCTGATCGTGGCCGCCCCGCTCGCCCCGCTCGCCGCCCAGGGCGATCACTCCCCCTCCGACACGCCGAACCTCCACGTGCTCGGCCGGCTCAAGACCGACGCCAACGCGCCGATCACCTACTCGGACATCGAGGTCGAGCAGGACGCGGGTCGCCCCTACGTGTACCTCTCCCGGATCGTCAAGCCGAACTTCGGCTTCGACATCGTGTCGATCGCCGATCCGGCCAGACCGAAGCTCCTCTATTCGTGGCGGATCGAGAACCCCGACCTCCATCTGGGGCTCGGCGCCATGGACGCGAAGTATTTCAAGCTGGCGGGTCGCTACTACATCATCCAATCGTTCCAATTCGCGCCCGGCGGCCCCGACGCGGATCTCGGCGCGATCATCTTCGACGTGACCGGCCTGCCGGACGTCTCGACGGTCAAGGAGGTGGCTCGGATCCGGGCACCCGAGACCCCGGGCGGCTTTCATAACGTCTTCGCCTACAAGCACTCCGACGGTCGGGCGCTGCTGTTCACGACGGTCAATGCCCGGCGCGCCAACGTGTACGACCTGGCCAAGACGCTCGCCGGTGATCCCCAGCAGGGGCTGATCGGCGAGGTCCCGTGGCCGGCCACCGCGCCCGACGTGACGCCCTACGGCAATCTCGAGGGCTATCACGACTTCTACGCCGCCTACGATCCGGGCACCCATCAGGACAAGCTCTACGGCTCCGGCTTCAACGGGTACTACATCTATGACGTCACCAAGCCCGAGGCCCCGAAGCTGGTGACCTCGATCGTCGGCGTCATGGGCCTGACCCTGGCCCACACGCTTACCGCGTCGCCGGACGGGCGGATCGCGGTCGGACAGACCGAGTACAACTACTCACCGGTCCGAGTCTACGATCTCGGTCCGGCGCTCGACGGCAAGGTCCAGGTCACCTCGTCGGAGGTCGGCGTCTGGAGCGAGAACTGGCGCGGCCTCCAGCACAACAACGAGATGCGCTGGCCCTACGTGTTCACCTCGGTCTACAAGGACGGCATCGAGGTGTTCGACATCCGCGATCCCAAGCATCCCAAGACCGTCGCCCTCTACGACACCTATCACGGCGCGCCCGACGCGGGCCTCGACCCGCTGGCGGCCAATATGTCGGGCGAGAGTCCCTTCAACGGCGCCTTCGGCGTCGACGTCCGGAACTCCGACGGCCTGATCGTGGCGAGCGACATGGAGAGCGGCCTCTGGCTCTTCCGGCTCGACGGGTTCAAGGGTTGGAACGGCAAGGAGTACGGCGTGCCCAACATCTCCAGTGTCCAGGACTGGGATCACGGGCCGCGGGCGCTCACGCCGTGACGATGGCGGGGGTGGTGCTGCTGGCGGCGCTGCTCGGGTCAGGCGTTCCGTCGAGGGCGCCTGATCCGGCCCGGGCCGACACGGTGCGGTCGCCCCAGGTGGTCTTTCCCCTGATCGCGGGCACGGGCTTCTCGAACGTCGACGGCCAGGTGGCACTCCGGCGCCACTGGTCGCCGTTCGACGTGGCGGTAAACCTCGACGGCTCGCTGAGGTACGACCTGGTGATCACGGTGAGCGGTCTGCCGCCGGCCGCGGACGGGCGTTACGTGGCCTGGCTGGCCACGCCGGCCCTCGATCGGGTGGAGCGGCTGGGCGCGGTCGCCAACGGCACGCCCCTGGTCCGGCCGGTCGACTGGAATCAGATCCTGGTGGTGGTTACCCGGGAGCCGGCCGACTCCGGCGCCCGCTGGAGCGGCCCGACGGTGCTGCTGGGCCGCTCTCGGAGCGCACTGATCCGTCCACTGATGGGGCATTCGATCTTCCGTAAGACCGTTTTCTGACCGTCCGCGTGTCTCCGTCTTCCCCCGCGATCGATGCCGCCCTCGCCCGGCTCGGCTACGCCGCGTTCCGGCCGGGCCAGCGTGAAGCCATCGAAGCCATCCTCGAGCGGCGGCGGCTGCTGCTGGTGGCGCCCACCGGGGGCGGCAAGAGCCTGATCTATCAGCTCCCCGCCACTCTGCTGGATGGGACCACGCTGGTCATCTCGCCCCTGGTGTCGCTGATGCACGACCAGGTAGCGGCCCTCACCGAACGGGGCGTCCCGGCCACGTTTCTGGCGGCCACGCTGAGCAGCGATGAAGTCCGCCGCCGGATGGCCGGCCTGGCCCGGGGGGAGTACCGCCTGGCCTACGTGGCGCCCGAACGGCTGGCCTTCCCCGGCTTTCGGGGCCTGGCGCGCGACCTGGGCTGCCCCCTTCTGGCGGTCGACGAGGCCCACTGCATTTCCGAATGGGGGCACGACTTCCGGCCCGAGTATCTCCAGATCGGCGAGCTGGTGACCGATCTGCCGGAGGCGCGGGTGTTGGCCTGCACGGCCACCGCCACCCCGATCGTCCGCGACGAGATCCTGGCCCGGCTCGGCCTCCCGGCCGACACCCCGCAGATCGTCCGGGGCTTCGCTCGGCCCAACCTGGCGCTCCGGGTGCGCGAGGTCCGGGGCCTGAGCGGCTCCGGTCGGGTGGTCGACGAGACGCTCCAGCGAGGCCCTCGGGGCGCCGGGTCAGGCCCGCGGCACGGCGATCGTCTACGCGCCCACCCGGAAGATCACCGAGCAGGAGTGCGATCGGTTGGTCCGGGCCGGCTGGCGGGCGGCGCCGTATCACGCCGGGCTCTCGGGCGAGGGCCGGGAGCGGGCCCAGCAGGCGTTTCGCGACGGCGGGCTCGAGCTGATCGTGGCCACCAACGCCTTCGGAATGGGAATCGACCGCCCCGACGTTCGGGCGGTCGTCCACCTCGCGCCCCCGGGCTCGATCGAGGCCTACTACCAGGAGGTGGGCCGGGCCGGCCGGGATGGCGAACCCGCCCTCGGCGTCCTCTGCACCAGCCCCTCGGACCTGCCGCTTCGACGGCGCCTGCTCGAGCTGCCGGTGGACGGCCAGCCGCCGGATCCGTCCCGGGTGCAGCATCGGTGGCAGCTCTTTTTAGAGCTGATGCGGTGGACCGAGGGCGGCTCTTGCCGCCACGACGCGATCCTCCGGTACTTCGGCGACGAGGCGGAGACGCTGGCGGGCTGCGGCCGCTGCGACGCCTGCGCCGCGCTCGACGACGAGCCCGACCCCGCCGACGCCGAGACCACGGCGGTCGCGGTCCGGAAGGCGCTCAGCGCGGTGGCCCGGACCCATGGGCGGTTCGGGCTCCAGGCCGCGGTCAAGCTCCTGGCCGGCACCCCCGATCCGCGGTTGGCGCGGAGCGGCCTGGACCGGAGCAAGACCTTTGGCGCGCTTCAGGGCAAGGGGGAGGACTGGCTGGTGGCCCTGATCCGTCGCTGCGTGACCGCGGGGTGGGTGGACTTCACCACCGGCGATCGGCCGATGGTGCTCCTGACCCCGGCCGGCAAGACGGTGCTCTTTGCCAGCGGCCCGGTGCGCCTGCTGCTGCCGGCCGAGGCGTCGGGGCGGTCGGGGAGCGCCAGAGTGTCGGGCGGCTCCCGGCGACGGGCCCCGGCGGACGACACCCTGGCCCCCGCCGACGCTGCTCTCTTCGAGCGGCTCCGAGCCCGACGGCTCGAGCTGGCTCGCTCCGGCGGGGTACCTCCTTACGTGGTGGCGAGCGACCGGACCCTCCGCGAGCTGGCCCAGGTCCGGCCGGAGTCGCTGGCGGCCTTGGAGGGCGTCTACGGGATCGGGCCGGCCAAGGCGGCCAAGTACGGCGGGGATCTTCTGGAGGTGGTGCGGACCGGCGGGTGAGCGTCGGTGGATCGCGGTGGCCGCCTCAGTCGAGCGCGGCCCGCACCCGGCGGACGAGGGTCTCCCGGCTGTAGGGCTTTTGGAGGAGGTCAGCTCCCCGCGCCAGGAGCTGATGCCGTAATACGGCGTCGTCGGTGTATCCCGAGGCGAACAGGACCCGGATCTCGGGCCGGACGGCGCGGACCTCCTCGGCCAGCTCGCGACCTCCCTGTCCGGGCAACATCACGTCGGACAGGAGCAGGTGGATCGGGCCGTCGGTCCCGGCCAGGATCTCCTTGGCTGTCTCGGCATCTTCGGCCTCCAGGACCCGATAGCCGTTGCCCCGGAGCATCCGGGCGGCCACCCGGCGGACCGCGGCTTCGTCCTCGACCAGGAGGATCGTCTCGGTCCCGGTGGGCAGAGTCGCGGCCAGGGCCGCGCGGGAGGACCGGGCCGACCCGTCGGCCTGGGGCAGGTAGAGGCGGAAGGTGCTCCCCAGGCCGGGCTCGCTGTAGACGGTGAGCTGCCCACCGGCTTGGGTCGCGATCCCGTAGCTGGTGGAGAGCCCGAGCCCGGTGCCCTTGCTGCCCTCCTTGGTGGTGAAGAACGGCTCGAAGATTCGGGCCTGCACCTCCTCCGCCATTCCCGAACCCGTGTCGGTCACCGAGAGCACCACGTACGGTCCCGGCTCGATCCCCGGGCGGCCGGCGGTAGAGGAGCTGTCCAGGGTGGTCCGGTCGATCTCCAGGGTGAGCGTTCCGCCGTCGGGCATCGCGTCGCGGGCGTTGATCGCCAGGTTGGTGATCACCTGCTCGATCTGCCCTCGATCGGCGCGGACCCGGGCCGGGTCGGGGGACGGCCTGAGGATCAGATCCACGTCCTCGCCGATCAGTCGTCGGAGCAGCGCCGCGGCATCGCGCACCAGCTCGTTCAGGTCGAACACCACCGGCTCGACCACCTGGCGTCGGGAGAAGGCCAACAGCTGTCGGGTCAGGACCGTGGCCCGCTCGGCCGCGCCCCGAATGTCGCGCAGGGCGTTCTCGGTGGGCGGATCGACCCCGTCGCCGTCCAGCAACAGGTCGGTCTCGGCCAGGATGACGGTGAGCAGGTTGTTGAAGTCGTGGGCGACGCCGCCGGCGAGCCGGCCCACCGATTCCATCTTCTGCGAGTGGGCCAGCTGGATCTCGGTGTGGCGGAGCTCGGTGATGTCCTCGGAGACACCCACCATCCGGTAGATCCGGCCCTCCTCATCGGCGACCGGAAAGGCTCGCCGGCGGATCCAGCGCAACTCGCCGGCGGGCCGGATGATCCGAAAGACCGAGACGTCGGTCTCGCCCCGGGCCACCCGCTGCTGCGCCTCCGTCACGGTCTCGCGGTCTCCCGGATGCACGGCCTCGAGCCAGATGGCCGGATCGAAACGCTCGGCCAGCGGCCGGCCCCAGATCTCGGCCCAGATGGGGCTGACGTAGAGCGGGGTCTCGGTCTCGAGGTCGACCACGAAGAACACTTCCTGGATCTTCTCGGCCATCTGGCGGAAACGGCGTTCGCTCTCCTCCAGCTCGCGCTGATCGAGCCGCCGCTGGTTCAGGATCGAGGCCGGCATCAGCGACGACACCGCGGCCAGCCCCAGGAACGAGTAGATCTCGAGCGCTTCGCTGATCGGGCTCCGGCCGGTGGCCGCCATCGCTCCGCGGGGATGGGCCGCATTCCAGACCCCGACGCACCCGAGCACCAGGGTCGAGAGGGCGGCGCCGGGCGGGCCGAACCGGACCGCGGCCCAGAGCAGGGCCGGAAAGGCGAGATAAGGGTAGCCGCCTAACGGCCGAGGCGAGCCGGGGTCCCGCCGGAGGACCAGGGCCGCGATCACCCCCACGGCGGCCAGCACGACGACGCCTTCCAGCACGGTGCGGCCGGGGATCGGTTCCCGGTCCCGGACCAGCGCGGCGATCGAGAGCACCACCGGCGTCACGACCAGGATCCCCATCCCGTCGCCGATCCACCAGACCAGCCAAGCGTGCCAGAAGTCGTGGCGGCCCCAGGAGCTCAGTGCCGCGGCGCCGCCCAGCGCGGTCAGCGCGTTGCTGAAGACGGCGGCGCCGAGCACCAGCCAGCCGACCTCCTTCAGCGTACCGACCGAGATCGGCCGCGGCAGCGCCCACCGGAGAAGCGTGGCGGCGACCAGGGGCTCGAGGGCGTTGGCCAGGTCGGCGGTCAGCGCGAAGGGGACCGAGAGGCCGTGCTGCAGGTCGACGGCGAAGTTGCCGAGCACGCCGCCGATCAGGGCGGCCGGCCACCACGCGGGATCGAGGAGGAGGAGAGCTCCGAGGAGGAACCCACCGGCCGGCCAGAGGGCCACGCCGGAGGGGCGGATGACGAAGAGGTAGCCCAGCGTCCCCAGCCCCCAATAGATCACCGCCACCCCGAGCGCGAGGCCGAGGTGTCGGTGCCGGGGACGGGCGGGGCTGGAGCTCAAGTGCGGTCGTGCCTGGTCCGGGTTCGGCAATGACGGGAACGAAGCCGAAAGATAGCCCGGTCGTGACTGTTGTCGTGGCCCGGGCTCGAGTCAACGCCCTCGTCGGAGTCCTGACCCGGTCTCGTGGCTTGCGGGCCTTCCCCCTGGCCGATCCGTTCGAGGGGTTGGCCTCCTTCCGCGTTTTCGGATCGAGCTCGAGGGCAAGCTCGGTGGCGTACTCCGCCCATCCCTCGCCGAACGCCGTGGTGTCGAAGTCGGGCGGGAGCGGAGGAGGGCTGCCATTCCAGCGCGTGAGCGATGCCTGGATGTGGTGGCCCGGCGGCCCCGATCGGCGGGGCCGGGGTCGATGGCGGACCTCCCACCCGGTCCGACTTGTGTCCGCGGCGCGGAGACGCGAGCATAGGTCATGAGCGACCTCCTCGATCGCCTGCGGCTCGGTGTCGGCGACCGTTATCAGATCGAGCACGAGCTGGGCTCGGGCGGAATGGCGATCGTCTACCGCGCCGTGGATCGCCGGCTCAAGCGCCGGGTGGCGATCAAGGTGCTCCGGCCCGAGTTGGCTGGCCCGCTCGGGGCGGAGCGCTTCCTTCGCGAGATCGAGACGACCGCGAACCTCCGCCATCCCCATATCCTGCCGCTCTTCGACACCGGCCAGGTGGAGTCGGCCGACGGCCGCTTGCCGTATTACGTCATGCCCTGGGTGGACGGGGAGTCACTGCGGCAGCGCCTCGATCGGGAAAGGCGGCTCCCCGTCGACGAGGCGATCCGGATCGCCCGGGAGGTCGCCCAGGCCCTGGGCGCCGCCCATCAGGCCGGGGTGGTGCACCGCGACGTCAAGCCGGAAAACATCCTGCTCGATGGCGGCCACGCGGTGGTCGCGGATTTCGGGATCGCCCGCGCCGTCACGGCGCTGAGCGGCAGCCGACTGACGGCGACCGGGATGGCCATCGGAACGCCGGCCTACATGAGTCCGGAACAGTCGGTCGGCGAGCCGGCGATCGACGGGCGGAGCGATCTCTATTCGCTCGCTTCCGTGCTGTACGAGATGCTCGCCGGCGAGCCGCCATACACCGGTCCGACCGCCCAGGCCGTGATCGCCAAGCGCCTCAGTGCACCGGCTCCCGACATCACCACGGTCCGGCCCACCGTGCCGCCGGGGGTGGCGCGAGCCCTGACCCGAGCCCTGGCCACGTCGGCGGCCGATCGGCCGGCCACCGCGAGCGACTTTCTCGCCGCGCTCGACGGGGGGGATGACGCCCCGCGCGGTCGGGTCATCTGGACTCGCCGCCGTTTCCGGCTCCGGGCGGGGCGCGTGGCAGGACTGGCTCTTGTTCTCGCGCTCGCCGCCGGGGCCGCGCTCGTCTGGCGGGCGAGGGCGCTCGAGCCGCGGCTGGTGGCGGTCCTGCCCTTTCGCAACGTCGGCAGCCCCGCCGAACAGTACTTCGCCGACGGCCTCACCGAGGAGATCGCCACCCGCCTGTCGACCGTGCGGGAGCTCGACGTCATGGCCCCTACGGCCACGGCCCGCTACCGGGACGACTCGGTTCCCGCCACCACGATCGGCCGAGAGGTGGGCGCCCCGTATCTCCTGGCCGGCCTGGTGCAATGGGCGTCGGGCGCTGGACAGAGGGCCCGAATCCGGATCACCACCCGCTTGATCCGGACCCGCGACGCCCAGCAGCTCTGGGCGGCCAGCTTCGATGCCGGGCTGGAGGACGTCTTCGCCCTGCAGGGCCGGATCGCCGGCCAGGTCGCCGAAGCCCTCGGCGTGACGCTCGGGGCCGGCGATCGGACCCGCCTCGCCCGCCGTCCCACCCTCAACGTCGCGGCCTACGACCGGGTCCTGCGTGGTAACTTCCTTCTCGCCCGCCGGACCCCGGACGCCGTCGAACGGGCGATCCGCGAATACGACTCGGCGTTGGCGATCGACCCGGGTTATGCCGACGCTCTGGCCAAGATTGGCTACGCTTACACCCTGTTCACCGACTGGGGGTGGGCCTTCCAAGGACTGGCGCCGGGCGAGCTGCGGGCCCGGGCGCTCGGATTTGCCAACCGGGCCCTCGCGGTCGACTCCACCTCGGCCGCCGGATGGCTCACCCGCGGCTACGTCCTGACCCAGGAGGATCCGTACCACCTCCGGGATGCCCTGCCGGCGTTCGAGCGGGCCCTCGCCCTCGATTCGACGACCGCCGAGGGATGGTATCAGTACGGGCAGGCCCTGATGGTGCTGGGCCGCGACAGCGCCGCGATGGCCGCCTACCGGCGGGCGTTCCACCTCGATCCCGACCGGCCGATGGCCCTGATGTCGCTCGCGGCGGTGTACCGGAAGAACGGTCAACCGCGCCGTGCCCGCCAGATCATCGACAGCGCCGTGCTGGCCAGCCGCACCGTGACCAGCCCCTACGTCCGGGTCATGCGCGGGATCATGGCGCTCGAAGCGGGCGATCGTCGGCAAGCTCGGAGTGAAGCCGAGCTGGCGCTCGCCCTCGACAGCGGCTACGCCGTGCCGGCCCGTTCGTTGCTGGCGCGGACCCTCGTCGCGGAGGGAGACACGGTGGCGGCGGCGGTCCAGGTTCACCGGATTCTCGCTTCGCTCGATCCCGACGGGCCGTCGCCCAATGCCGTGCTCTATGCGTCGACCGCCTTACTCGCGCTGGCTCGCGACTCCCAGGCGCTCGACGTCATCGAACGGGCCCGCCCTCGGGGCGCGCAGCTTTGGTTCTATCTCAGGAATCCTGAGTTCACCCGCCTGGCCGGGACACCCCGGTTCGATCGGATCCTGGCCGAGGCCGATCCCCGGCCTCCCGGCCCGAACGCTCGTTAGGCGCACCGACCGGCTACCCCCGCCGCTCCAGCCGCTCGAAGAACTGCTCGATCGCGGGCCACTGCGCCCCCACGTCCTCGTACCCGATCTCGGCCAGGGGCGAGGTGTACTCGGGGTGGAAGAGCAAGTAGGCCAGGAACTCCGAGGCGTTGACCCGGGCGCCTCCGAAGGCCCGGACGATCTGCCGCATCGCCGGCGGCAGCAACGATTCCCGTCCCCCCGCCATCTGGCTCAGGTTCCGCGACGGCTTGATCACCAGCAGCTCCACCGGTTTGAGCCCGTCCGGCGCCGGCGTTCCCTCGGGGAGCGCGGCCAGGAGCCGGTTCACCCGTTCCAGGCGCTCCGCGTCGGTCTCCAGCGCGTCGACGAAGATGGCCCGGAAAAGGAGACCGACGACCTCCGCCACGGTCGGGTAGCTGTGGAGGCCCGCCGGGGCCTCCGCGGTCGCGGCCGCGGTACTCACCGCCACGATCCCGCGGGCGCCGAGACGGATGGCCGGCGACAGCGGAGCCAAGGCGCCGATCCCGCCGTCGCCGTAGAATTCCTCGCCCATCCTGATGGCTGGAAAGACGATCGGCACCGCCGCCGAGGCCATCACGTGGTCGAGGGTCAGCGGGGTCCGGACCGCCGAACGCTGGCTCCGAGTCCAGAGGACGCCGTCCCGATCACCATGGACGAAGGTGACCGCCTGCCCGCTGGCGTAGGACACGGCGGTGAGTGCCACCGCGCGAAGCCGCCCGATCGCGACGTTGGCGTCGATTCCCTTCATGTCCAGGCAGTTCTCGAGGAAGGCGCGAAGCGGCGCCGTGTCGACCAGGCCGCGGACGGTGGCGGGCCCCCGTTTCTGCTGGGTGACTCCCTGCCAGAGCCAATGGAGCGCCGACCGGGTCATGCGGGCCGGGCGGACGCTGAACACCTGGTCGCTGGTCAGGCGCCGCCACTCACCGGCCAGTCCCTCGACGGCCGAGCGCAACGGGCCGGGGTGTGCCGCGAGGTACGCGGTGTTGATCGCGCCGGCCGACACCCCGGTCAGGATCGGGAACTCCAGGCCGGGCAGCCGCTCGGCCAGCCCGGCCACCACGCCCACCTGATAGGCGCCCCGGGCCCCACCGCCGGAGAGGACCAGGCCGAGCCGCGAGGAGTAACGCCACGGCCCGGGCAACGCCTCGCCCGCGAGGGTGGTGTCGAGCGGACGGCCGTGGGTGACGTGCCGAATCGGGCTCACGAGGCGGGAGCGCCTCCGGACGCCGCGATCCACCGGTCCACCATCCGTCCCACGATGCTCATCGGCAGGTTCCCGTGATCCAGGATCAACGCGTGGAAGGCGCGAACGTCGAAGCGGTCGCCCAGCGCCTGCTCGGCCCGGTGCCGGAGCCGCCAGAGCTCCATCGCCCCAAGCTTGTAACCTAACGCCTGGGCCGGCATGTCCACCGAGTACCGGAGCGTCTCCGACCGGATCTCCGATTCGGCCATCATGGTGTGGATCCGCATGAAGGCCATGGCCGAATCGCGCGACCAACCCAACAGGTTCATGCCCGGGTCGACGATCAGCCGGGTGGTCAGGAACGCCTCACTGATCAGCCGGCCGTACCGGTCATACGGGTCGGAGTAGAGCCCGAGCTCGAGGGGAAGCTCGGAGGCATACTCCGCCCATCCCTCGCCGAACGCCGTGGTGTAGAAGTCGCGGCGGAGCCGAGGCAGGCTGTCGTTTTCGAGCGCCAGCGACACCTGGAAGTGGTGGCCCGGCACCAGCTCGTGGTAGGCGATCGGCGCCACCTGGAAGAGGCTCCGGTGGGCCAGGTTCGACGCGTTGTAGAAGTAGACCCCGATTGGCGAGGCCGGGGTTGGCGACTGGTAGAAGCCGTAGGTCTGGGCGCCCTCGAGCGCGGGGTTCAGCCGGCGGAACTCGGCCGGCGCCTTCGGGATCCGCGAGAAGAGCTTGGGGACGAGCGGGGCGATCAGGTCGTAGTACGTCTGGTACCGGGCGCCGACCTCCTCCGGCGTTTGGGCCAGGAACCGGGGATCCCGGTTCATCGCGTCCTGGAACTGGCGGCGGGTGCCCTGGAACCCGATGACCCGGAGCAGGCTGTCCATCTGGCCCTCGAGCGTGGCCAGGTACGCGAGCCCCGTCCGCTGGATCTCTTCGGGCGAACGCTCGAGCGTGGTATTCCGGGCGACGAGGTAGCGGTAGTAGGCCTCGCCGCCGGGGTACTGGCTCAACCCGACGCCGTCCGGGGCGGCCGCCCGGTAGTCGCCCTGGAGGAAGTCGGTCAGCCGGCCGAGGGCGGGGGTGATGGACTGGTCGACCGCCGCCTCGACCGCGGCCTCGAACGCCGGTCGCACGGAGTCGGGCAGCGCCGCAATCCGGGCGGCGGGCGGAGCGTAGGGGCTCGCCGTCCCAGCAGCCCGCATCGCGCCGAGCGCGCCGACCACCTGATCGATCTCGGGGCGGGGCAGCCGGATGCCCCGACCGGCGCGGGCCTCGAGGCCGGCCCGGATGCTGTCGGTCAGGGGGCCGATGTCGGCCAGGCGCGCCAGCAGGCGGGTCCGCGCGGCCGGGGTGTCGAGCGGGAGGTCACGGCCGAGAAAGAGGAGCTCGTTGGTGAGCGGGCTCTGGTACGGCGTGATCGACGCGAACGACAGCCAGTAGTATTTCGGCGCCTCGACCTGGCCTTGGAGCACCCACTCCGCCACCTCGGCACTGATCTCCTGATCGGGGGTGAGGCCGCCGCGGGTGACGGCGCCCAGCGAGTCCAGCAGGGCCGCCGCGGTTCGGGCCCGGGCCTCCTCATCGCCGAGCGAGACGCCCGCGAGCCGGTCGATCGGCCGGCCGTACTTGAGCTGCTGCGCGATGCTGGTCGAGATCGAGAGCTCCTGCGTCGCCGCGAGCACGCGATCGAGACGAGCCGCCGCCGACCCCGCGGGCTCGGGCGTGCGGGCGCAGGCTGCGAGGAGAGCGAGGCTGAGGCACACCCGGCCGAGCGGGACCATGAGCAGCAACTCCGGCATGATGAATCGAGGGGGATCAGACGACTTCGGAAGATAGCCGGCGGGGGGCGCGCTGCCGTCTTCCCAGCCTCCGGCCCCTCGAGCGGGCGGGCCGACCCCTCGGATCAGGCCCCCCACACTCTTTCGTAGACGCGGAGCCAGTTCCCGCCCATGGCCTTGGCGATCTCGTCCTCGCTCCACCCTCGGCGCCGGAAGCCGGCGAGCAGGTTGGGCAGCTGCCCGAGCTCTCGAAGCCGTCGACGTACCGCCACGGCTCGCTCACCATGTCCGGCGGAATGACGTCCCGGTTGACGCCGCCGCCGTAGGGGATCGGTAACCCGTCGATGAAGTCGGTGCCCATCCCGACGTGATCGATCCCGACCCGCTTCCGGAGGTAGTCGTACTGATCGATGTGGGCATCGATGCCCACGTGGGGCACCGGCCCCGTGTTGCCCTTGCCCCGAACGTGGAAGTCGTTGACGGCGGTGAGCCCGATGACCCCGCCGGTCGCCGCGATGGCGTCGATCACCCGGTCGCTCACGCACCGGACGTTGTCGGCGATCGTGGCGATGTTGGTGTGGGTGCAGATCACCGGAACCCCGCGGGACTGGGCAATCGCGTCGAGCGAGGTCTGCTCGCCCGTATGGCCGCCGACGTCGAGGACGAGCCGGAGCGAGTGGATCTCGTCCACCAAACGATGGCCGGCCCGGGTCAGGCCCGCCGTGGGCTCCAGACAGCCGCCGCCGAAGGGATTGACCGTGTTGTAGCAGAGGCCGATGATCCGAAGTCCGGTCTCGGCGAAGGCCCGAAGCGAGGTGGCGGACGTGCCCAACGCCGAATTGAACCCGTCGCCCAGGGCATCGGCCGACTGCCTGCAAAACACGGTGGACACCTTGCCGGCCCGTCGGGCCGCGCGAATGTCGGCCACCGACTTGGCCAGCACGACCTCGTCACGGTACTGATCCAGGAACCGAAGCAACCCGGCGAACCCCTCCATGTCGCCCGGACCGCCGGCCACACCGCAGTGCACGCCGCCTTGCTGCATCCCGCGGAGATGCGACAGGCGAATCGAGCCCGCGAACAATCCCTCGACGATGATCGGCCCGTCAGGAGCGGGGTCGGCGGGGACCGCCGCTCCAAGTGCCCCCCGCGGGCGGGTGGAGAGTGCCGCCGTGGCCAGGGCGCCCTGTAACAGTTCTCGTCGATCCATGGTTCCTCCGGCCGAGCCTCAGTTGGGGGCGGGGAAGGTGCCCCGGCCGCCGAGCTCGAGATAGATGAGGGGCAGCTCTTCGGGCAGCACCTGCAGCCGATCCGAGCCGAGAAACGTCGCGATGCCGGCGGGCGTGAGCTCCTCCCGGGCCAGATCATCGAGCCCCGTCCTGAATCCATCGGGGTCCCAGCGCGCGGCGCCGTCCCGGTCCGCCCGCGGCGCCGCACCCCGCACCATGGTCTCGATCGCGGCCGGCGACAGGCGCTCCGAGATGCCAAGGATCCCGTTGACGTAGTCGACCATCATCAGCCCCTGGACGTAAGAGACCTTCCAGGCCCATGGTCGCGCGCGAACCGCCTGAAGGGTGCCGGCCCGCTCCCGCATCATCCAGGAGCGAACGAAGTCGATCACCAGCTTGGCCTCCCGGTAGCGGGCGCCTTGCCCGTCGTCGGGGAGCGACCACTGGTTCATGAAGACCGCCACCGCGAGGTCCAGGTTCGGGTAGGCCGCGTACGTGTTCGTCCACCCCCACATGTGTGCCCCGCTGTGCCCGAAGCTCCGATCGGGGTGATCCCAGTTGAGGAGATTCCAGACCAGCCCCACGGCGACGTCCGGCGCGAGCGTCACCTCCGGGGTGAGCATCGCGCGGACGGTCTCCGGCTCGAGCAGCTGGTAGCCGTGATAGCGCCCGTCGCCCAGCAGGGCGAGCAGGATCCGGATGTGGTCGCCCGGGGTGGTGACCACGGTGCCCGCGGGATGATCCTCGAAGTAGATCGCCGGGGTGGGGATGCGCACCGGCCCGAGCCCGGCGTACCCCCGCGACAGCCGGGCCCACAGGTCGGGCCGGACGTGGGCCGAGATCCTGGACCGGTGGAAACTGAGTGGAGGTCATCCCCAGCGGATCGATCAGGTGTCGCTGGACGTACTCGGAAAGGAGAGCTTCTCCGGATTGGTGATCTCGACCAGGTACCCCAGCGTGGCGATCCCGAGATTCGAGTACTGATACCGCTCACCCGCCTTGGCCGTCCAGGTGGGCGACGCCGCTCCGCCGTAGAAGTCGTTGCGGTCCCGCCCGTAGGCGTCCCGGACGTGCTTGGCCAGCGGTGTGGGCAGGCTCAGCACCGGCCAGGCGGCGTTCTCGGCCAGCCCGCTCCGATGGGTGAGGAGATCCCGGACCGTGACCTCCCGGCCTCCCAGCGGATTGACGATCTTCCAGCCGGTGAGGTAGCGGTTCACGGGCGCGTCGAGTCGCCAGCACCCCCTGCTCGACCAGCTGCATGGTCGCGACGGCCGTGTAGGTCTTGCCCATCGAGCCGGAGTGGGTCAACGTGGCGGCGGTCATCGGGATCCGCCGCTCGAGGTCGGCGAAGCCGAAGCCCGCCTGCCAGATCACTTCACCCCTCCGAGCGATGGCCAGATTGAGGCCCTCGGCGTCCCCAATCGATCCTAAGGATCTCGGGAATGTCTAGGTCTCGAGCGCCTCTATCAGGCGGCGCTCGCTCGAGTGCGCGGGTCCAGCTTGCGCCGCGGCGGCCGGGGTGAGCGAGCCGTTCATTGTGAGGAGCAGGGCTAGCGTTCTCATGCGATCCAGTTGTGCATGGTGAGTATCAGACTTTACGACTCTTTCCACCTGCTGCGCGAGGACCGGGCCGGCAGGTCGACGCCCACCTCGCGGCCTCCCAACCCGACCTTGATCCTGAGCCGTTCCCGCCCAACGCTCTCAGTGATGATGTCCCCCGCCCTCGCCGATCCGTAACGTCGACAACCTGAGATCACCCGATAGTAAGCTTGTCGGCTCGCAACCCGCGCACGACAGTTCGGAGCCGAGCGGATCATGATGACCGGTCGTTGGGGCCCTTCCGCGCTCTTCGCTTGGGCGGTGTTGCTTTTCGGGACCGGCACCGCCGACTCGCAAGGGGCGCCGGTCGTACCCGAACCTCGCCTGAGAGACGTCCACCGCTGTCCACCGGACCATGAGCACTGGGGGTTCCGGGCTCGCCATCGTCGTTGTTCGCCACTATTCGGATGCTCCTTGCGCGACGGTTCGGCATTCGTAGCGTCGGCCGTCCGGAGCCGTGGACACCCGCACGCTGTTCGGCAACGGATCCACCACCAAGGCCTTCACCGCCGCCGTGATCGGGACGCTCGTGGACGAGGCGCGCTGGACTGGGATGACCGGGTGGTCGACCGCGTGCCCGCCTTCCAGTTGTACACGCCTACGCCACGCGCGAGACGACGATCCGCGACCTGCTGAGTCATCGACCGGCGTCGCCGGGACCTACCAGCTGTTGGAATACTGGGGCAGCTCGGCGAGCCGCCGACGAGCTGGTCCGACGCCTTCGTACGAGCCCCTCAGCGGCCTCACTCTGCTCCCGCTGGATCTACCACAACATCACCTACACCGTCGCAGGTTTCGCGGCCGAGCTGACGGCCCGGTCCCGGAAGTAGCTGCTGAAGACCGGATCCTTCGACCGCTGTTCTGCAATCGCCACTGTCCCAGTATCCGGTCGCGGTGCTCCGGACGATTCTCGATCGCTTGGTTGGCGCCGGGCCGGTGCCGGATCGGAGCGCCGCGCTCCTGGCCCGGCTGGCGAAGACCGCGGCAAGCCTCGACCCGGGTGGAGGTCGAGGCCGGCCACCTGGTCTGGCACGTCAGCTCGGCCTGGGTCGGTGAGCTGCGCCACTGGCATGGTGACGTGTTCCGAGTGGCCCGGTGGCGGGCTCCGCTCTGGGAGGGGATGGCCGGCCTCTATCCGTTCGTCACCTTCGAGTTGGGCCCTGCCGATGTCCGCTCGATGCAGGTCGACGGCGTCGGGAGCCTGACTCGCGTCCGACCGTAGGTCGACAGCGCGCCCTCGACGCGCTACCGTTTTGGGCAGTCATTGGATTATTGACAGCCATCGGAGCCTGGGCCGGAGGAATCATGACTGGAGTTCGCGTGTTGGTCGGCACTCGCAAGGGCGCCTTCATCCTGACCTCCGACGAACGCGGGACCGGTGGAAGGTCAAGGGACCGCACTTCGGCGGGCTGGGAGATCTACCACCTCAAGGGATCGCCCGCCGATCCCGACCGCATCTACGCCTCGCAGTCCAGCGGCTGGTTCGGCCAGATCATGCAGCGCTCCGACGACGGCGGCCGGAAGCTGGGAGCCGGTGGGCAACGAGTTCGCCTACGAGGCGACGCCCGGCACCCACCAGTGGTACGACGGCACGCCCCACCCTTGGGAGTTCAAGCGGGTCTGGCACCTGGAGCCGTCCCGCCACGATCCCGACACGGTCTACGCCGGCGTCGAGGACGCGGCTCTCTTCCGGACCACCGACGGCGGGAAGAGCTGGCACGAGCTGCCCGGGCTCCGCGAGCACGGGACCGGGCCCGCACTGGCCGCCCGGCGCCGGCGGCATGTGCCTCCACACCATCCTGCTGGATCCCGCCAACGCCGACCGGATCTTCGTCGCGATCTCGGCCGCCGGCGCGTTCCGGACCGACGACGGCGGCCGAGTCCTGGAAGCCGATCAACAACGGGCTGCCGCTCCGAGTACATCCCGAACCCCGACGCCGAGGTCGGCCACTGCGTGCACCGGCATCGCGATGCATCCGTCGCGGCCCGGCCTGCTCTTCATGCAGAAGCACTGGGACGTGATGCGGACCGACGACGCCGGCGAGAACTGGCGCGAGATCAGCGGCAACCTGCCGACCGACTTCGGCTTCGCGATCGACGTGCACGCCCACGAACCCGAAACGGTCTACGTGGTGCCGATCAAGAGCGACGCCGAGCACTTCCTCCCCGAACGGCAAGCTCGGGTCTATCGGAGCCGGAACGGCGGCGACGAGTGGGAGCCGCTGACCAAGGGCCTTCCCCAGCAGAACTGCTACGTCAACGTGCTTCGGGACGCGATGGCGGTCGACACCCTCGACGAGTGCGGCGTGTACTTCGGCACCACGCGGCGGGCAGGTCTACGTCTCCGCCGACGGCGGCGACTCGTGGAAGGCCATCGTCCGCGACCTGCCGCCGGTGCTGTCGGTCGAGGTGCAGACCCTGCCGTGATCCGGATCGAGCTTCCGGCCCCGCTCCGGGCCTTCGCCGGGATCCGCGGCGAAGTGACGCTGGAGGTGTCGCCGCCGGTGACCCAACGCGCCCTGCTCGACGCGCTCGAAGCCCGCTACCCGGTGCTGAAGGGCACGGTGCGCGACCACGCCACCGGCCGCCGCCGGGCCTATCTCCGCTTCTTCGCCTGCGAGGAGGATCGCTCCCACGACGACCCCGATGCGCCGCTGCCGGACCCCGTGGCGCGCGGGGAGGAGCCCTTCCTGGTCGTGGGGGCGACGTCGGGGGGATGAGGGTCGGCGGCCGGGTCGGGCCGGTCACTCGTGGGCGATGGCCTCGATCGGCGGGAGATTGGCCGCCCGCCGCGCGGGATAGGTTCCGAACACGAGCCCGACCAGCGAGGACGAGATCACCGCCAGCGCGATCGTCGAGGCCGAGAGGACCGCGTGCACGTCGACGCCGACCATCCGTCGGAAGATCGCGGTCAAGCCGATGGCCAGGAGCAGGCCGAACGCCAGTCCGATCCCCGTCCCGGCCATGGCGATCGCCACCGACTCCGCCAGGAACTGAGCCCGGATGTCGGCCCGCTTGGCGCCGACGGCCTTCCGGATCCCGATCTCGCGGGTCCGCTCGGTGACCGACGAGAGCAGCACGTTCATGATCCCGATCCCGCCCACCAGCAGCGAGATCCCCACCAGCGAGCCGATGAAGAGCTTGGCCAGGAGAATGCCCTGCTCCATCTGGGCCAGCCGTTCCAGGCCCACGGTCACCCTGACCCGGTCCTGCCAGCGGAGATAGCGGCGGGCCAGCCAGTCGATCGTGGCGTCGCGCAGGGCCATGACCGCCTCGACCGTCGGGGCGCGAAGCTGGATGGTGGGGGTCAGTCGGCCTCCGGTCGAGGCGCCGATGACGCCGTAGGCCGATCGGATCGGGGCGTAGGCCACGAAGGAGGGATCGTCCCGCTCCTCGTACTTGTCGCGTGCGAGCACCCCGACGATCCGGAAGATCCGCCGCCCGAGGGTGATCGATTCGCCCAGCATGCCGAGCGGATCGTGCGAGGGTGAGAGCTCCCGGGCCAGGGCGTAGTTCAGGACGACCACGGGGGCGTTGCGCGACGCTTCGATCCGGCTGAAGAACCGGCCGGCGCCCATCTCCATCACCACGAACGCCGGCAGGTCGGCCGTGCCGAGGGTCACGGCGGCGTCGAGCTTGGCGCCGTGGTAGCGGGCCGTGGCCCGGCCGCTCACCGTCATCGCCACCGCGTCGCTGCCCGGGATGCTCCGCCGGGCGTTGTCGGCGTCGGCCATGGTGAAGACCGGATAGTCGGTGATCGGAACCCAGCGGCCCTGCCGGTACTCGCTGGTCCGCGACGAGATGGCCACCACCTGCACCCCGGTCTGCTGGAGGATCTGCCCGCGGGCGAAGGCCATCATCCCGTCGCTCACCGCCATGGTCGCGACCAGCGAGGCCGAGCCGATGATGATGCCCACCACGGAGAGCACGGTTCGCAGGGGATGAATGCGAAGCGCGTCGACCCCGATCTTGACGTTGGCCGTGAGCGCGACCCGGTTGATCATCGACGTCCGTTCGATGGGTGCGGAGGGCGGCGCTTCCTGTACGACCGCCCGCCGGGCGGGGTTTCGGTCCGGCGGTCCGCCCGGTCTGCCCGAGCTAGCCGGCCAGGAGCCCGGCCGCCGCGTCGGCGCCAAGCGGCGAGGCGGTGTCGGCGGTCAGGACCAGCACCGCCCCGGCCGGGAGGGTTCGGTAGGGAATCCGGCTCGCGATCGGGAGGGGCCCGAACTCGCGCTGCACGATGTCCCAGGCGGGCTCGTTCAGCACGACCCCGGTGAAAGCATCCGGGGGCGAGGATACCATCCAGCCCTGGGGCTCGGCCGCCGTACCGCGGGTTGCCGGCCGGTCGCGCACCATCTTCCGCGAGACCGCCCCGAGGAACGCCGCCTCGTAGGGTAGATCGGGAAACATGCCGGGAAGGTAGCCAGCCGGCCGCCGGGCCGGGCCCGCGAGGAGATCAGGAATCAGGCCGGCCAGCCGGCCGGCCGGTTGGCGCAGAGCAGAGTGAGCTGGGGGCCTCCGGGCGTGGGGGTGACGATCTGCTCCTCTTCGCGGCCCGCGGGGGAGGGCCCGTCCGGGTCGTCGGGATCGTCGTCGGGAAGGAGACGCATCGCGAACCGGTTCACCGGGAGCGGCACCGACCATTCCCCGTCTTCGGAGGGGATCACTGCGTCCCGGGTCTGCGCGGGGCCGACGACCACCGGCGCCCGGCCCTCGAACAGAGTCGGAACCTGACGGAGGCCGTCCAGCATGGTGACGGTGAGGGGCAGGCTCTCGCCGGCCAGGGTTATGACCCCGAAGCCCTGCTCGCCCTGGCGGCGCCGGGGATGGATGAAACAGGCGTACCGGCAGGGGAACGGGGTCGGCATCTGCGCCAGCAGCCGGCGGAGCCGGCGGCTCACGTCGGGAACCTGGCCTTCGGACGAGGCCGAGCGGCGTTCGGGGGGCCAGTCGCCTTCGCTCATGCTGGAGAGAGTAGGGGTCGGCCCGACCGGTGGCAAGTGGAAACCTCGGCCGGGTCCCGCGCGTACCGGATCGTATGTCATCATCCCGAGACGGCTTCGAGCGGCTCCTGGCCCGGCACGCCGGAGACCTCGACGCCATAGTCCGGCAGTACGTCGACGACCCCGCCGATCGGGAGGACCTCCGGCAGGAGATCGCCGTCGCCCTCTGGCGCGCGCTTCCCGCCTTCCGGGGCGAGTCCAGCGAGCGCACCTACGTCGCCCGTATCGCCCAGAACCGGGCCATCACGTTCTGTCTCCGGCTGGCCCGGCGCCGAGCGCTGCAGGTGGAGCTCGTCGGTGACGAACCGGCTCCGATGCCGAGCTCGGGCGAGCACGACGTCGCCTGGCTCCGGAGCCGTTTGGAACAGGCGCTCGATCGCCTTCCGCCGGCGCAGCGGGTGGCGCTGGCCTTGGCGTCGACCGGTCACACCCCGGCGGAGATCGCCAGGCAAACCGGGTCGTCCGCCGGCGCGGTGCGGGTGGCCCTCCACCGGGCCCGTCGGACGGTCCGCCGTTGGCTCGGCCTCGGTCGGGGAGGTCGCCTGATGACCGCGCCCGCCCGAACCCACGAGCCCCGTCCCTGGCGGGAGCTGGCCCTCGAGGCCCCTCGGCTGGCGAGCCGCCGCGAGCTGCTCCGCCGGGTGGTGCTGGCGCTGGTGACCGTTCCCGGTCTCTGGCTCCTCTTCGGCCTCACGGTCTACGGCCTCCACTACCAGCCGCTCGTGCTCGGCGTAGTCGGCTTTCACCTGGCCGCGCTGGCGGCCTGCTGGCTCCCGGCCCGCGCGCTCGTCGCCGAGGCGGCCTTCCAGCCCCGCGCTCTCGGCCCGGCACCCGTCGACGGTCCGGTCTCGCGCCTCGGGCGTCTCAGGCGGACCCTGGCCGACCGGGGTGGCCGGCTCGCGCTGCTCCGCCAGGTGGTGACGGTCGAGGTCTTGCTCACCTTTCTCTGGCCGCCGCTCGCGACGCTGCTCTCGGGTGCCCGGCTCCAGTGGAGCGCCTGGTTCACCCTGGCCTTCGCGATGCTTCTGGTCCTTCGCCCGCTCGAGTTGGTTACCCGGGCGGAGGCCCGCGAAGGGAAGCGGCTCCTCCGCCGGACCCTCGATCCCTCCCGCTAGCCGCCCGTTTCGCGGGGTGCTCGGCGTCATTCGCCGAATCCAGAGGAACCCGTCCAGGTGATCGGGCCAGACCGCCGTCATCGGTCCGTAGCCGAGTGGGCGGGCGGTGAGCGGCCGATGGAGCCACTCGTCGCCCGGCCGGCGGGCGCGGAGGTCGAGAAAGCCCACCTTCTGGTCGGTGCGGGCCCAGAGGCCGTCGAGCATGGTGGAGTCGGCCGGAGGCACCGGCTGATGCGGCGTTTTGGTTCCCGGGTTCGCGAATCCGATCTCGCCCTCGGCGGCCAGGAAGCCGAGGATGTACACCTCGGAGCCGAGCGCCAGGGAGACCAGGTGGCCGGCCGGCACCATGTTAGGGGCGGGATCGCCCTCGATGCCGGTCCGGTTCCGGATGAAGTGCGACGACGCGCCCCAGATCACCACCTTCCGGTCGGGATGCCGGCGGACCAGCCAGACGAGATTGGCGGCCATCACCGAATCGCGCCGGTTGAACACGGCCGGGTCGGGTGCCCGTGGATCCATCGCCCAGGCGAAGTCGGTCCAGGCCTGGAACCCGGTCAGCGTCCGGTGCCAGAAGGCGGGCTCCCCGAGCGATCCCATGGCCGGCGCCGGGGCGGCGGCCCCGGCGGCCAGCCGTGCGACGCTGGCCCGGAAGGCCGCCCGAACGCTGTCGGGCGTGCTTCGGAGCGCCCGAGGGTTGGTGAACAGCGCGTGGAGCAGGTCCGTGACCGGCTTCAGGTCCGGACCGAGCGCGGCGGCGTTGGGTTGGGTGGAGACGAACCGGGTCAGGTCGCCCGCCAGCTCCCGGGCCTTTCGCCCTGAGAGTTGGAAATCCATTCCGGCGAGCTCGAGTGGCTGGGGGCCCCCTTTCTGCTGGTCCAGATACTGGAGCAGCGGCTGGACCTGTTCGCTGTTCGCCCAGAGCGGGAACATGCAGCCGTCGGCCGAATCGGCGAGGGCCATGCCGGCCCGGGCGTCGACCCAGGTCCGGCGGCAGTCGTAGAACCCGCTCTCGAACACCAGAAGGTCGAATCCGAGCCGCCGGTGCAGGTAGCGGATGAGGCGGGCCTTGGCCTGGAAGGTGGCGCCGTCGCCGTGGCTTTCCTCCCCCAGGAACACGAGCCGGCTCGAGCCGATGGCCCGCCCGATCGAGGCGAGATCGGCGTCGTCGGCGTCGAAGGCGAGGCTGTGGATCGGGGTCGCGTTGGTTGCCAGCCAGGCGACGCGGGGGTCGGTCGACTGGGCGCCGGCCGGGCCCGGGAGGGCGGCGAGGAGGACCATCAACGTGACAGCGAAAGGTCGGGACACAGGCTCTCTCGTTCGGTGACGAGAGAACAGTCCTCGGCGGCGGCCGAGCGTTACACCGCCCCGGCGCCGGGCGTCTCAAGCCGGCCCAGGCTCACCCGAGCCGCCGCGCCACCCCCCTCAGCCAGTCCCGCGCCGCCGCGACCTCCGATTCCGTGATGCCGTGCCCGCCCTGGTACCACTCGATCGTCACCATCGCGCCGGCCGCTTGAAGCACCCGCGCCAGCCGTTCCACCTGCTCGGCCGGCGCGGTCGGGTCCTGCTGTCCCGCGCCGATGAAGATCTCGGTGCCGGTCAGGTCGCCGACCTGATCCGGCTCGTAGGGGAGCATCGGGCTCAGGAGCACCGCGCCCTTCAGGAGCCCAGAGTGCCGGAGCAGGAGGCTCACCGCGATGTTGGCCCCGTTCGAGAATCCCACCGCCACCACCGGCGCCGTCGCGTGGTAGGCCGCCGGGGCCGCCGCGACGAACCGGGCCAGTTCGTCGGTCTGCGCCCCCAGGTCGTCCAGGTCGAACACGCCCTCGGCCCGGCGGCGAAAGAAGCGCGACATCCCGTGCTCCAGGACCTTGCCCCGCGGGCTCAAGAGTCCCGCGCCCGGCAGCAGCGCCCGGCCGAGCGGCACGAGATCGTTCTCGTCGGCGCCGGTCCCATGGAGCAGGAGGAGGGTGAGCCCGGCCGGCTCGGCCCCGGCCTCGGGCGGGAGGTAGCGGTGGATGAAGAGGCGGGTCGCGTCGACCGCCGGGTCGGGCAGGGTCGTAAACGCCTCGTGATCGCTGGCCGAACCGGGGAGATGAATGGGGGGGAGGACCTGCGCCAGATGCTCGCGCCGCGACTCGAACTGCGGCGGCAGCTTCAAGCCCTCGCCCAGGTGCTCCTTCGACTCGTCGATCAGAAAGCCGGGGCGGTCGGTGGCCAGCTCGAACAACACGCCGCCGGGCTCGCGGAAGTACACGGAGTGGAAGTACTGCCGGTCGATCACCGGGGTCGGCCGCAGCTCGGCTTCGATGACCCGGCGGCGGACGTCGAGCTGGGCCAGGTCGTCGGCCACCCGGAAGGCGACGTGGTGGATGCCGCCCACCCCGTCGAACCCATCCGGAAACCCGCCCACCCGCCGGACCTCCACGAGGTTCCCCGGTCCGCCGTCGCCCGCGGCGAATCGGTGGGTCCCGTCGATCGCACCCATGGGACGAAAGCCGAGGATGTCTACCAGGATCCGCTCGGTGTCGTCGCCCACCTTTTCCCAGAGGGTCACCGAGTGGAACCCCCGGAGCGTGTGCTCGGCGGGGACGCCGGGCGCGCCCTCCCAACCCGGCCGGTTCTCGACCCCGGGTGCCGCCACCAGCTCGAGCATCAGCCCGTCCGGGTCGCGAAACGCGACTACCGGCTCGGCCAGCCCGCCCGGCGCCTCACGCTGGCGGGGCCCCTCGTAGCGGACCCCGTGGTGGATCAGCCGTTCCAGCCAGAATCCGAGCGCCTCCTGCGGGATCGCGAAGGAGGTCACCGCGACCCGCCCGGTGCCGGCCCGCCCGGCCGGGCCCCGGGCCAGGGGAAGAACGTCATCACGCTTCCCGGCCGGCCGATCTCGTCTCCGTAGTAGAAGTGGTAGGTCTCGGGGTCGTCGAAGTTGACGGTGCGCTTGACGAAGCGGAGCCCGAGCACGCCGGCGTAGAAGTCGAGGTTGCGCTGGGGGTCGCCGCAGATGGCGGTGACGTGATGGAGGCCGAGGACGGCGGGGTCGGACATGAGCGTACCTGAACAGGCCGGGTCGCCGTGCCGCGCAGGGGGCGGGGATCGGGACCTGGTTGGGAAGCGAAGGATAGCACGATCGAGCCCGGGGTTGCGTCGTCCCTAGCCTGGCCAGCATCGCGGGACCATCTTGCCGGTGCGTTCCTCCTGCAGCTCAGGTGGCCCCGTGACTCCTTGTCCCCGGCGGCCGTGTCGGGAGCTCGCGGACGGGTCGAGCGGCCGGCGCCCTCCAGCCGGCGCCGGGCCCTCGTCGGCGCGCTGGTCGGTCTGCTCGTGATCGCGGCCGGCTACGTTGGCGTCACCCGGGTTCGTGGGCGCGGTGGGCCCGAGCTGGCCCGGGACCTCATCGCGGTGATGCCGTTCCAGGTTCGCGGCGCCCCGAGCCGCGCCTACCTGGGCGAGGACATGGTCGACCTGATGAGCACCAAGCTGGATGGCGTCGGACCCTTGACCGTCGTGAACCCGCGGGCGGTGATCGCCGCGGTCAACCGCCGGCATTCCGACCTGGGCGATCCGACCGAGACGCTCCGGGTGGCGCGCGAGCTGGGCGCCGGCCGCTCCTGACCGGTGACGTGCTCGAGGTGGGTGGGCGGATTCAGGTCACCGCGTACCTGCACCGGACGGCGGAGTCCGGCGACAGTCCCGAGCGCGCCACGTCGGGCGGCCACCCCGACCAGCTCTTCGAGGTGGTCGACTCGCTTGCCGCCGGCGTGCTGGTCGACGCCATCGGCGACTCAGGCACCCGGCTCCAACGGCTGGCGGTGGCCACCATCGGCTCGCTCCCGGCGCTCAAGCAGTACCTCCAGGGCGAGCGGCTCTTTCGGGCCGGCGAGTATCGCGGGGCCCAGGCGGCGTACCAGGCCGTCATTGCGCTCGACAGCGCCTTCGCGCTGGCCTACCACCGGATCAGCCTGGTCGCCGAGTGGAACGACGCCTACGACGTCCGCTCCTCCGCCGACCAGGCTTTCCAATACGCCGCCCGCCTTTCACCCCGCGACCGAAGCCTCCTCGCGGCCCTCCGGCTCCGGCGTACCGGCCACACACGGGAGGCCGAGCAGGCGTACCTGGCCCATCTGCACGACTGGCCTCCGCTCGAGCTCGGTGTCGGCCCGATCCTGCCCGTTCGCCGGGAAACCGGCGTGGTGCCCGCCTCCCTGGGGCGGTATACTTTTGAGCGTCGACCCCGGCCCGCTCCCCCCGAGAAACCTTTGGCAGGCGGCGCCGTAAAGGTCGTGGCCCCAGGGCAGCGTCCCGCCGGCCAACCGACACCAGCCCCCATCCCAGAGGATCGAAGCATGAGCCCGTCGTCTTCCTTTGCCCCACGCCGGCATATCCGCCCCAGCCGCTTGGGGTTAGGTCTCGCCCTGGTGGCGGCAGCGGCCTGTTCCCACGCCTCGTCCGGCGGCGCCGGCCAATCCCCGATGCCGGCCATGAGCGGGCTCAACGTCCGTCCGCCCAGCCCCGACCCCCGGGTGGGACTGAAAGGCGGTCACTGGGACGCCGCCCAAGCCCTCTGGAACATGAAGCTGATGTCGGCTACCCGGCCCTCGGGCAAGTTCCTGGGCAGCACCAATTCGGACCTGGCCTTCACCGGCAAGTACGCCATCCAGGGCAACTACGACGGGTATCAGGTCTGGGACATCTCCGATCCGGCCCACCCCGTCCTGGCCACCAGCAACTACTGCCCGGCCTCGCAGAGCGACGTCTCCACCTACCAGAACCTCCTCTTCGTCTCGGCCGAAGGAAACTCCGGCCGGATCGACTGCGGTGCCGAAGGGGTGGCCCAGGCGGTGAGCTCCGAGCGGATCCGGGGCATCCGGATCTTCGACATCACCGACATCGCCCATCCGAAGAACGTCGCCAACGTCCAGACCTGCCGCGGCTCGCATACCCACAGCCTGCTGGTCGACCCCAAGGACGCCGACAACGTCTACGTCTACGTCTCCGGCTCCGCGCCGGTCCGCTCCTCCGAGGAGCTCCCCGGCTGCATGGCCGACCCGAACGATCCCAACACCTCGCAGTTCCGGATCGAGATCATCAAGGTCCCGCTCGCTCACCCCGAGCAGGCCGCGATCGTGAGCTCGCCCGCGATCTTCGACCAGCTGAAGGCGCCGCCCCACAGCCACGGACTCGCGCCGGACGACAAGGCCGCGATCGACAAGGCCAAGGCCGAGGGCGCCTTCATCGCCGACATCATGGGCAACCAGATGGTCCTGCCCTCCCGCTTCACCCAGCCGATGCTCGACAGCATCGTGAAGGCTCGGGGTGGGAGCGGCGCGCCGACCGGTGCCGACAGTGCGGCGCTTCGGGCGGGCATCCCGGCGATGATCGCCAAGATGGTCGGGAGCCGGGACTCGGGCGGCGACCACCCCGGGATCACCCAGTGCCACGACATCACGCTTTATCCGGGCATCGGCCGGGCGGGCGGCGCGTGCGAGGGCTACGGCCTGTTGCTGGACATCGAGAACCCGGCGGCGCCGACCCGGATGGCCGCGGTGTCCGACTCCAACTTCTCCTACTGGCACTCGGCCACCTTCAACAACGACGGGACCAAGATCCTGTTCAGCGACGAGTGGGGCGGCGGTGGCCAGCCCAAGTGCCGGGCCAGCGACCCGAAGGACTGGGGGGCCGACGCGCTCTTCACCATCGACAATGGCCGGATGGAGTTCCAGAGCTACTACAAGCTCCCGGCCGCCCAGAGCCCGCTCGAGAACTGCGTGGCCCACAACGGCTCGCTGATCCCGATCCCGGGCCGCGACGTGATGGTCCAGGCCTTCTACCAGGGCGGGATCACGGTCTTCGACTGGACCGACATCAAGCACCCGCAGGAGATCGCCTTCTTCGACCGCGGCCCGGTCGATCCCGACCGCTTCTCGATGGGCGGATCCTGGTCGGTCTACTGGTACAACGGCGTGCTCGTCAGCTCCGAGATCGCCCGGGGGCTCGACATCCTCGAGCTCACGCCCAGTCCGTACCTGACCCAGAACGAGATCGACGCGGCCAAGACCGTCAAGCTCGATCACCTGAACGTGCAGGACCAGCCGAAGTTCGTCTGGCCCGCCACGTTCGCCCTGGCCCGGGCCTACACCGACCAGCTGGAGCGGTCGCACGGGCTCGACGGGGCCCGGATCAACGCGATTCGGCAGAGCCTCTCCCAGGCCGAGAAGGCCTCGGGCGGCGCCCGGTCGTCCGCGCTCAGCGCCCTGGCCGGTCAGCTCGACGGCGACGCCGGGCGCTCGATGGACGGCGCCAAGGTGCGGATGCTGGCCGAGACGGTACGGAGCTTAGGGATGTAGGGGTGGTAGGGAGTAGGGAATAGAGAATAGGGAGTAGGGAGGGAGTAGGGAGTAGGGAGTAGGGAGTCGTGAGTGGGGGAGCCACCCCTGCTCACGACTCCCTGTTTACTCCCTAGTCCCTACTCACCACTCACCATTCACTATCCCTATCCCCTATTCGTCTCGGCGTCAGGGCGCCACGACGATCGTCCCAGCCATCCCGGCGTGAATGTGGCAGGTGTAGTGATAGGTCCCCGCCGTGTCGAAGGTCCGATCCACGCTCACGTTGGCATTGTTGCCCGGGATGTCGGCGGGGGCGCCGGCCGTCCCGTCGAAGAACACGTTGTGGGCCACCGGGCCGAACAGGAAGCTCACGTCGTCGCCCATGTGGACGTCGAGGGTGGCCGGAGTGAACTGGAGGGACCCGCCGGCGACCACGGCCAGCTGGCCGGGTGCGGGGGTGGGGTCGGTGGCGCCGCTGCACGACGCGACCAAGGTGCCGCCCAGGACCAGGGAGGCGGTCGCGAAGGCCCGGCGGCGGGTAGGGGAGCGGTGGGTCTGGGAGGACATGGCAATCCTTCTCGGTGACGAGTCCGTGGTGCATCTCCTCGTCGAAGCTGGGTGGGCCCGTTCCAGGCGGATAGAACGGAACGAACCGATTTGCACGTTTCGATCAGGGGCGTTGCCGCTCCATTGAACGGGGCGGGAGCAGGGTACCCGGGCGCTCGCGTGTCCTTAAATACCGGCGCCATCCCGACGCTTCCGGCCCCGAGTCGGGCCTTCGACCTCGAACCGCGTCCTCGAGCGATCATGTTGACTCGCGAATTCGTTCAGCGTCCGCCGGCCACCCGGGCCGTGGGTGGGTTTCAGGTCACCGAAGGGGTCCACGCCCAGGGCAGCGAGCTGCCCTGGCACGCCCACCAAGGCCCCACGATCTGCTTCGTGATGCAGGGCGGGTTCGTGGAGGGCTTCCGGGGCCATACCCTCACCTGCGAGCCGGCCATGGTCAAATTCACGCCCGCCGGCGAGCCCCACTACAACCGGTTCGACTGGACCGGTACCCGCGGCCTGATGGTCGAGGTGGATCCGAGCCGGGCTCAGGACCTCCGTCCCCTGGCGCCGATCCTCGACGAGCGGGTCCATTTCCAGGGCGGCCGGGCGGCGGTCCTCGCCATGCGGGTCTATCAAGAGCTCCAACACCACGACTCCGCCGCGCCGCTGGCGGTCGAGGGGCTGGTGCTCGAGCTGATCGCCGAGTCGAGCCGGGCGCAGGCGCCGCTCGAGGGGCGCGATCTGCCGCGCTTCCTGGTGCGGGCCCGCGAGATCCTGCACGAGCGGCTGGGCCAGGGCATCTCCCTGAGCGACCTAGCCCGCGAGGTCGAGGTCCACTCCGTCACCCTGTCGCGCGCCTTCCGGCGGGCCTTCGGGTGCTCGGTGGGCGAGTATCTCCGCCGGGTCCGGCTCGAGCAGGCCGCCACCATGTTGGCCCGGACCGACCTGCCGCTCTCCCGGATCGCGGCCCAGGCCGGCTTCGCCGATCAAAGCCACTTCGCCAACCTCTTCCGCCGCCGGACCGGGGTCACCCCGTCGCGCTACCGCCGGGCCCTCCGCTCGTCCGCCTGATCGGGACGTCCAAATCGGTCCGTTCCATTCTAGATCCCTGGACCTCCCAGCCCCGATCTTGGCTCACGAGGAGGTGGCCATGGACCGGACCCAGGTCGGGTGGATCGTCGCGGGGCTGGCCCTCGGGGTCGGTGCCTGCGGGGGCGGCGGAGGCATCGGGGGCATGCCGGGGCCAGGACCGTCGAGCCAGGCGATCGCCAAGGCGAGCTCGAGCGGCGACGCCCAACGGGGACCGGTCGGATTCCCGCTTCCGTTGCCGCTCACGGTGCTCGTGACCCGAGGCGGCACGCCCGAGTCCGGCGCCGTGGTCACCTGGACCGCCGACGGGACCGGCGCGTCGGTGAGCGCGACCACGACCACCACCGGCTCCGCCGGCACCACCAGCGTCGAATGGACCCTCGGCCAGACAGCCGGGAGTCAGACCGCGCGGGCCGCGCTGTCGGGCGGGGGCTCGGTCACTTTCTCGGCCGTGGCCGATCCGGGCGGCGCCGCCCGGCTCGGCCCGGCGTCGGGTGAAGGCCAGACCGGCGCCGTGTCGTCGAGCCTGCCCGAGATGGTCGTGGTGAAGGTGACCGACCAGTTCGGCAACGGGGTCAGCGGCTCGACCGTCGAGTGGCTGGTGACCGGTGGCGGCGGCTCGACCAGTCCGTCGGCCGGTCAGACCGATCAGCAGGGGCTGGCGTCCACCGCCTGGTCGCTCGGCCCGGCGGAAGGCGCCAACACGCTCCAAGCCACGGTAGGCGGGCTCACCGGCTCGCCGGTGACCTTCCACGCCAGCGGCGTGCTGCTGGCACCGGCGCCGTTCGACATCGCGATCGAAGTCCGGAACAACGCGTTCTTCCCGGTCGTGGACACGGTCGCCGTCGGGGGGACGGTCACCTGGAACTGGGTCGGATCCGGCCACAACGTCACCTCGGTGCTGGCGCCGTCGTTCTCGCCGGCCAGCGCGACCGAGAACACCGGGTTTACCTTCGGACCCATCACCTTCAACGTGGCAGGGACCTATCGGTACATCTGCACCATCCACGGCTTCGTGAACGGCCAGACGACGAGCGGGATGGCCGGCACTATCGTGGTCCGCTAGTGGGCCGTTCGCCGGCCCTCGGATTCGGCGCGGGCGCCGCGCTCCTGCTCGTGGCGGCGCTGGCGGCTCCCGGCCCGCTCGATGGACAGATGCGCCCGGTGCCGCCGTCGCGAGTGGCCGAGGGGCGGCTGAGCTTCGATGCCAAGGCCACCCTGGGCGACTTTACCGGAGTGACCAGCACGGTCGAGGGCTCGATCACGGGGGGCGCCGATCCGAGCGCGGTTCGCGGATGCGTGCAGGCCCCGGTCGCCACGCTGGTATCGGGGAACGACCACCGGGACCGGGACCTCCGGAAGTCGATGGAGACGGAGAAGCACCCGACGATGCGGTTCGAGCTCCGGGCCGTGGGCGCGCCCAGCGGCGGAGCGGACTCGATGACGGCCGACCTGATCGGCGACCTGACGCTTCACGGCGTGACCCGGGCCGACACCCTGCCCGGAGTGCTCACCTGGCGGGGCGACTCGCTCCGGGTCCGGGCGGACTTCCCGGTTGACGTCAAGGACTACCGGGTCGGCGGGCTCTCGAGGTTCCTCGGCGTCTTCAAGATGAACCAGCACATCGTGGTTCACGTCGACCTGGTGTTCCTGCCCGATCCGGCGGCCGCGGGGGCGTGCCCCGCGGGGCCGGGGTCGGACGGCTAGGCGAGGCCGATCGCCACCTGCTCCAGCAGATCCATCGCCTCCTGCATCCCGCCCTCCATGCCGGAGTTGATGTGGGCGTCCCGGTGCTCTTTGCAGCTGTGCCTGACCAGCACCCTCACCGTGGTCCGGCCGTCCTGCTCGGTGAAGGTCACCGTGTCGAGCGCCAAGCCGTCGGGCATCCCCTCGAAGATCTCGGTGTACACGAGCCGCTCGTTCGGCACCACCTCCTGGTACTCGCCGTGGAAAGCGACCTCGAAGCCCCGGTTGGCGATCATCACGTATCGCCATTTGCCGCCCGGGCGGAGGTCGACCTCGATCGAGCTCACCTTCCCTCGCTTGCCGGCCCACCAGCGCTCGATCAGGTCGGGTGTGGTCCACGCTTTGAACACCAGGTGCCTGGGAGCCGCGAACTCCCGAGTGATCAGAAGCTCGGTGTCGCTGGGCAGGGTCACCGTGGCCGTCCCGCTAGACGCCATCGTCATCGTCGCCTTCCTCCGTTTTGAGATCCTTCAGGACCTCGTCCAGGGCCTCGAACCGCTCGTTCCAGGTTCGTTGGTACCGCGCCAGCCAGTCGTGGATCGGCTTGAGCGGCTTGTCGTTCACGCGGTAGAGCCGCTGCCGGCCCGCCTCGCGAACCTGGACCAGCCCGACCTCGCGGAGCACCCGGAGGTGCTTGGAGACCTGGGGCTGGGCCAGGCCCAGTTCGTCCACCAGGTCGTTCACCGGCCGCTCGCCGCCGGCGAGCAGGTCGAGGATCTGCCGGCGCCGGGGTTCGGCGACGGCGTTGAACGCATCGGTGGTGGTTGCCGCTCTGGCCATGGGATCAATGTATACCCATATGGGAATGTGTCAAGGCGGGCGGAGCGGATGGATGCACGGCAGGACGTGGCGTCGGCCCCCTGGCCGCGGGCTTTCCGAGGCCTACTCAGCCAGGCGCGTTTGGGCCCGGAGGAGCTCTACCCGGTAGACCGCGAGGGGGCCGGTGGCCAGGAGCACGAGGTCGTGGGGCCGAGGGGCGCCGGTGCTGAAGGAGAGGCTCAGCGGTGGCCCATCAGCCTCGCGAGGTAGTCTACCGCCTCAATCGGGCGCCGGAACTTCGTGGCACTGAGCCGTCCGTCGGCGAGCTCGACGGTGACGATGACCGACGTGACCGGCACGGCCACGGCGGCCGGGGGGTCCGCGGGATCGCGCCGGCCGGTGGCGAGCAACTCGAGGATGGGGGGCCGGAGGCCTTCAAGGGTGAGGCCGTGGGATTTCAGCACCTGCGCGGCGATCGCCTGGTCTTCGCGTACCAGCCCCAGGAGCAGGTGCTCGGTGCCGACGTAGCCGTGCCCGAGCTCGCGAGCCTCGACCGTGGCCAGCTCGAGCACCTTCTTCGCCCGGGAGGTGTAGGGCAGGTCGGCGGCCGGCGCATCGGCGGTCCCGGGCTTCAGGGCGGCCACGATGCCGGCCCGGAGTCCGTCGAGGTCGACGTCGAGCTTCCGGAGCACGGCGACGGCCACGGCGTCATCGCAGCTGAGCATGCCGAGCAACAGGTGCTCGGTGCCGACGTACTCGTGGCCCAGCCGTCTGGACTCCTCCCGGGCCGTGGTCAGGAGCAGACGGACCTGATCGGTGAAGTTGTAACCGGCCATGGTGCTGGCTCTCCGGTGCAGGTTCCGGGTCGGGCGGAGCGGCCGGTCGAGGTTCGTCTCAGGTAAACCGGCGATGACCCTTCTCCAAGGTCCACTCCCGGTGTGAGCCGGGCAAGCCCGCGTTCGAACGCCGGACCTTCATCACCCTGAGAACCCACCCCGGGGGCGTTGCCGCTCGTCTGGAGGTAGCTTTGTCCGCCATCCCACGTTCCCGGAGAGATCATGAGTCGCCTTGCCATCGCCGCCTTGCTCACCCTGGGCTTGCCCGTCGCCCCGGCGGCGCCGCAGCCCGCCATCCGTCCGGGCTCGAGCCGCTACTCCGCCGAGATCGATGCTCAGGTCTGGCAGCCGATCGCGGCGTCCGTCACCAATCACGACATCGCCGCCATGGCCCGGGCCTACCACCCGGCCGCGGTCCTGGTCACGACGGGTGGGACTCGCCCGGTGGCCTCGGCCCTCGACGGCTGGGGCAAGGACATGGTGACCATGCGGAAGGCCGGCACGAAGGCCAGCGTGGAGCTCCGCTTCGACCGCCGGCAGGACGACTCCACCACCGCCTTCGAGGCCGGCGCCTTCAAGTACTCGACCACCGATCAGGCGGGGAAGACCGAGTCGCGCTACACCCGGATGGAGGCGCTGCTCACCAAGGAGGGCGGTCGGTGGCGCACTCTGATGGAGCGGCAGATGGAGCCGATCACCGAAGCGGAGTGGAACCGCCTACCGCGCTGAGTCGGACGGGTCGGACGCCGGCCCCGACGGTAACCCGGCCGGCTCGCCGCCGGCGGCGAGCCGCTGTGCCAGTCGATCCGCGATCTGGTCCATCTGCCGGCGCCGGAGCCGGGCCCAGCCGGGCAATCGGGCGGCGCCGAGTCCGAACAGCGCGGCGCCGATGACCGCCAGCGGCCAGACGCTCGCGAGCGCCGGCACGGTGTGCCCGCTGATCGCCGCGCCACCCACCACCGCCGCCGCGAGGCCGGCCATCCCGACCCCCGCGGTCATCCGGAGACGGCTCGCCGCCCGGTAGGTCCGCAGTCGCAGGCGATGCTCCCCCGTCGGGGTCGGCTCGAGCAGAGCCTGGAGGTTGCCGTTGGTCCAGTCGCGGAAGCTCCCGTCGCTGCGGACCGTGCCCCGGGCGTCGAAGGTCTCCCGCAGGTCGACCACCAGCTGCTCCCATTCCTGATCGGTCAGCCGGCGGCCCAGCTCGACGGTGCGACCCACGCCGACCGGGAGGCCGAGGAAGCGCTTGGGCTCTTGGGAGTCGGGTCGATCGAGCGCCCGGGCGGCCTCCGCCACCAGCTCCGCCGGGATTCCGACCTCCCGACCGATGCTCTGGAGCTCGGTGAGGGTGTGGCCTTCCCCGGCGGGCAGCACTCGGCGGCCGGATTGCTGGGCCTCGGTGGCGCGCTCGAAGATGGCGGCGACTTCGTCCTCGCTGTAGCGACGCTCGATCATGATACTTGAAACCTGGCCGCAGCCTGCGCCAGACGCTACCGCCGGTGCTCCCGGGCTTTGCGGGTGAGGTCGGTCAGTGATAACATGCAACCATACGGTTGCACATTACCCCGACGAGGTTGATCATGACCATGACGAGCACCGATCGCATCGAGAAGGAAGTCACCCTCCGCGCCCCCCAGTCCCGGGTCTGGGGCGCCCTCACGGACCACCGGCAGTTCAGCACCTGGTTCCAGGCGGAGCTGGAGGGGCCGTTCGTCGCGGGGCAGCGGACCCTGGGCCGGATCACGGTCAAGGGGTACGAGCACCTGAAGCTGGACATGCGGGTGGAGCGGATCGAGCCGGAGCGTTACTTCTCGTACCGGTGGCACCCCGGCGCGCCCGATCCGAACACGAGCTACGACGACGAGCCCATGACGCTGGTGGAGTTCACGCTGGAGGAGGTGGCCGAGGGGACCCGGCTCCGGGTGGTGGAGTCGGGCTTCGACGCCCTCCCGGCCGGCCGCCGCGCGGAGGCCTTCCGGATGAACGAGGGCGGATGGAAGGGGCAGATGGCGAACATCGAGCGCTACCTCCAGGAGCCTCGGTGACCGTCGCGCGGCCTCGCCGCGCGGTCCGGACCGTGCCGGTTTTCGCCGCTCTGGGCGACGAGACCCGGCTCGGTCTGGTCGACCGGCTGGCGGATGGCGGGAGCTACTCGATCACCACGCTGACCGTGGGCACGGCGGTGACCCGCCAGGCGGTGACCAAGCACCTTCGCGTCCTGGAGTCGGCCGGCGTGGTGCGGAGCGAGCGCGAGGGCCGGGAGCGGGTGTACGCGCTCGACCCGGCGCCGCTGGACGAGGCCCGAGCCCATCTGGAGCGGGTGTCGGCCAGTTGGGATCGGGCGCTGGCCCGCCTCAAGGCGTTCGTCGAGGATGCCTCGGACCCGGCTGGGTAGCGCCTAACGTCCGAGCCCGCCCGGGCCGGCCTCGGTGGCCAGCGCGGTCACGAACTCCCGGACCCACCGCTCCCGGGCGCGGGCCTTGGTAACCGCGGCCGCCCAGGTGCGCTGGAGCCCCTTCCGGCCCAGCCGGACCGCCGCCAGCCGCCCGCTTCGGACCTCCGGCCCGATGGTCCAGGCGGGCAGGACGCCCACTCCGAACTCGGCCTCGACCAGCGCGGCCATCGCGCCCACCAGCTGCACGTCGGCGATCTGTCTCGGCGTCACCCCGGCCGGCTCCAGGAACCGGGTTACCACGGTGCTCTCCTCGGCCGGTGCCAGGAGGAGCAGGCGCACGTCCGCGAACCCGTCCGGCCGCACGAACGGGAGGCCGGTCCAGGGGTGTCCCGGGGGCACCACGGCGACCAGCTCGTCGGTGAAGAGCCGGCTCACGGCGACGTCGGGCACGGTCCGGTGCTCGGTCAGGATGGCGACGTCGATCCGCCCGTCCTTCAGGAGCTCGAGCGGGCGGCGGCTCGCCTCGAAGGCGATCTCTACCTCGAAGCCTGGACGCCGGGCCGAGAAGCGCCGGGAGACGGCGGGGAGCCAGTGGAAACCGGTGTAGCACTCGGTCCCGACCCGCACCACCTGCGGCACCGCTTCCCGGAACACCGCGAGGTCGGCCTCGGCCGCGGCCAGCCGGTCCAGGACCTCCCGGGCGTGACGGAGCAGGAGCTCCCCGGCCGCGGTGGGCACCATCCGGACGCCGGTCCGGTGGAAGAGCGGCGCGCCGACCCGGGACTCCAACGTGGCGAGGTGCCGGCTCAGGGCGGGCTGGGTCACGTTCAGCCGCCGGCCCGCGCCGGTGAGCGATCCCTCGGCCGACACCGCCACCAGGAGCCGGAGATCGCGGATCTCGAGCCGGGCGCCGGGCCCCGGCTCGGGCGAACGCGGAGCCCGACTTAGTATAACCATTGGGCATATCCTCAATGATCAGTAGGCATTTGACGCATGACTCTGGCGGACCATACGTTGGCCGTCGCCGCTCCGCAAGCGGTCCGGCCGAGGGGCCGGTGGGCGGGGTGGCCGAAACCCGGGAGCGCGCGCAATGTCGCTGGCCGTGAACCTTCGATTCCTGGGCCGCCGGAAGGCGGTCGCCCTGGTGGCCGTGCTCACCATGGGCTTTGCCCTGGGCGCCAACACCACCGCGTTCTCGGTGGTCCGGGCCTTCCTCTTCTCGGGCTTCGCGGTGCCGGAGCCCGATCGGCTGGTGCTGATTGCGCCGGAGCGGGAGCTCCCGGGGCAGGGGGCGGTGGTCTTCAACGACGCCTATCCCAATTACCAGCTGCTCCGGGCCACTCAGCACGCGTTCGCCGAGGTGAGCTGCTTCACTCAGGGGATCGCGGCGTGGGACGATCACGGCAGCATCCGATCGCTCCGGACCACGTTGGCCACGGCGACCTTCTTCGCCACGGTCCGGGTCTCGCCCGTTCTCGGCCGGGGATTTACCTCCCAGGAGGAGGGACCCTCGCCCGCGCCGGTGGTGGTGGTGAGTCACACCTTCTGGCGCACCGCGCTCGGGGCCGATCCCGACGCCGTGGGCCGGGCGATCACCCTGAACGGCGTGCCGACCACGGTGATCGGGGTGATGCCCGAGGGGTTCGCGCAGCCGGTACCGACCGACGTCTGGCAGCCGTTCGACCTGCCGGCCGCGCAGCGGGCCAGCATCACCGGAGCCCGGATCCTGACCATCTTCGGCCGCTTCGCCGACGGCCGGACCCGGGAGGCTGCGGTGGCCGACCTGGCGGGATTCACGGAGCGGACCCGGGAGGCGAACCGGAAGGACAACCGCGACTACCGCTACGTGATCCAGAACCTGCGCGAGCTTCTCCTGAGCGGAGCGGACGCCACGGTGCTCCTGATCCAGGCCGGCGCGGTGGTGCTCCTCCTCCTTGCGGTGCTGAACCTGGCGTCGGTGCTGGTGGCGTGGGGCTTCGAGCGGAAGCGCGAGCTGGCCGTCCGGCAGGCGCTGGGCGCCGAAGGCGGGCGGGTGGTCGGGCTCCTGCTCTCCCAGAGCGCTCTGGTGGTGGGCGCCGGTCTGGCGGTGGGGCTGGGTCTGGCGGCGGTCGCGATCGGGGCGATCCGCCGGCTCGATCTCGGGCCCGAGCTCGGGTCCTTCTTCGTCCACGTCCGGCTCGACGCCGGGGTCCTGGCGGTGTCCGGTGCGATCGCGGTGGCGGCCGCGCTGGCGGCCGGAACGCTGCCGATCTGGTTCGGGCGGCGCTCGGACCTGGTCGACGCGCTCCGCTCCTCGTCGCGGGGGGCCACCCTGTCGGCCGGCGCGCTCCGCTGGCAGCGGGGAATGGTGGTAGTGCAGGCGGCGCTCTCGATCGTGGTGCTCGCGGCGGCGGCGCTGGTGGGGCTCACCTTCCGGAACCTGGCCGGGGTGCCGGACGGGTTCGAGTCCGCCCACCGGGTGGTGGCTCGGGTGACGCTTCCGACTTCGGCCTACGCCAGCCATGCCGACCGGGTCAGGTTCGCGGTGGCCCTGGAGGCCGCCCTGGCGCGGGAGACCGCGCTCGAGAGCTTCGGGTTCAGCAACACTCTCCCGGTCGGCGATCCGGGCTGGGGCGGGCGCTTCCTGGTGCCGGCGCCGGACGGATCGATCTCCGGCGAGCCCCAGCTCTTTCATTTCCGGCGGGTCTCGCCCCGCTACCTCCAGACCATCGGCATCCCGCTCCTGGAGGGGCGGTATCTCGACCCGCACGACGACTCCAGCTCCAGCCGGGTGGCGCTGGTGAGCGCGTCGCTCGCGGCCAAGTACTTCCCCGACGGCGACGCCCTGGGCCGGCGCCTCTACCGGGTGGCGGGGAGCGCCCCGCCGGAGCCGTTCGAGATCGTGGGCGTGGTGGGCGACGTGATGGACGGCGGCTACACGGCAGCGCCCGGGTCGGCGGTGTACGTCCCCTACGGCCAGGTCTCGGTCAACTGGCTCTCGATCGTGGCGGAGACGGCCGGCCCACCGGAGGATGGGCTCGCCGCGATCCGCCGGGCGCTCCAGACGGCCGATCCGATCGTCGCGGCCAGCCGGACCACCACGCTCGACGCCCTGAGCCGGCAGGCCAACGCGCTGCCGAGGCTCCGGGCCGCGGTGCTGGCGGCGCTGGCCCTGGTGGCGGTGACCATCGTGGGGCTGGGCAGCTACGGCGTGATGCGGCAGCTGGTGGCGAGCCGGGAGCGGGAGCTGGCGCTCCGGTTGGTGTTCGGCGCCCGGCCCGCGATGCTCGGCCGGTCGGTATTCGCGCAGGTCGCGCGGCTGACGCTGCCCGGCGTGGCGCTCGGGCTGGGTGGGGCCTGGATGGTGGCCGGGGCGCTTCGGGCCTTCCTGTTCGGGGTGGAGGCGCGGTCGATCGGGGTGCTGGCCGGCGCCGGGCTGGTGGTGGTCGGCCTCGCGACGCTGGCCGCCGTGCCCTCGGCGCTCCGGGCGATGCGGATCGACCCCCGACGGACCCTGTCGAGTGGGTAAGCCGGGGCCGGCCCGCCGCCGCTACTCCACGTTCGGGACCTTCACGATGCTGCCCATGGCCTTCGGATCGTCTGGATCCCGTACCACGCTCACGTACAGGTCCCGCCCGTCCGCGCTGAAGGCCACGTTGGTGGTGCCCCGACCGGCCGCGATGTCGAAGACATGGAGCAGCTCGCCCTCGGGCGAGAGCTTCAGCACCCGGCCGGCGGACCACTGGGCGACGTAGAGGTTGCCGTTGGGGTCGAGCTTCATGCTGTCGGGCCCGAGCCACCACGAGTCGCTGGTGTCGTGGGTGAGCCGGGCCAGGAAGGCGAAGTCGGACCGGTCGGTCAGGCTGCCGTCCGGGGAAATGGTGAACGAGAGAATGCTGTTGCCGGCGGTCTGGGCGACGTAGAGCGTGTGCTGGTCGGGCGAGATCCCGACGCCGTTCGGGTAGTTGAGATCGCCCGCCACCTCGACCCAGTTCATCGCCTCGGGCGCCAGATAGAGGACCTTGCCGATGATCTTGGTCGGCCGCTCGGCGAAAGGGCCGAAGACGGTGGCGTAGGCGCCCCCGTTGGCGGCCACGGCGATGTCGTTGATCCCGCCGACGAAGGGCGTGCCCTCGCGGTCGGCCTTCCACTCCCGGAGCTTCTTCCCCGCCAGGTCCACCTCCATGATGGCGCCGGGGTCGGCGGAGCAGGCGACGAGCAGGGTCTTCGCGGGGGTGAGCGCCACCCCGTTGTGTCCGCATCCCGGCTCGTCGTTCACCACGGTGCTGGTCTTGCCGTCCCATTTGTACAAGGCGTTCCCGGTCCAGGCGACGTAGTAGAGATCGCTGTCGACCACCAGCGGGCCCTCGGGGCCGCCGACGCTGTCGATGACGACGGTTTCCTGGCTGGGGGCGGCGGCCGGCGGCGTCTTGGCGCAGGCGATCGGGCCCGCCAGCAGGGCGGCCAGGGCCAGACGCGGAATCGTCGAGGTGGGCATGAGTGTCCTCAGTAGGTGAGGGGCGGTTGGCCCGCCGCCTCGAGCCGCTCGTTCGCGGTGGCCAGCTGGGCTCGAACCGCGCCGTCCAGCCGGGTCACCTCCTGGCGCGCCAGGGCGGTCATGGTCGTCGCGGCGTTCCGCTCGACGGCATTGGGCCCGGCGTCGGTGTCGCCGTAGCCCAGCCGGGCCAGGTCGTCGAGGATGGTGGAGGTGTAGGGCGCGGGAGACTGATTGTGCCCGTAGAAGAGCGGCAGCATCCGCTTGCCGTAGGTCAGGAGCGTGTCCCGGAGCGCCCGGAGGGATGGAGCCGCGCTCGAGGTGGAATCGGTCGCCAGGCGCTGGTCGATCTGTTCCCGGAGCGCGAACGACCGATTGGCGGCCTCGATCATCTCGGTGACGGCGGCGTTGAGCTGCTGGGTGTAGGCCAGGCGGGCCGACAGGTCCGTGGCGCTCGCCGGGATCCGGGGGTCGGCCTTCAGCGTGAACGAGGCCTTCTGGGTCTGGCCGCCCGCCGTGAGCGAAACCGAGTAGCGACCCGGCACCGCCAGCGGTCCCCGGACCCGGGTGAGGCGATACAAGCTGTCCCGGAGGGCCACCCCGTCAGCGTAGCGGAAGGTCCAATGAAACACGTTGAGGCCGCGCTTGGCCGGGAGCCGGGGCGGGCTGCCGAGCCGGTTCCGGGGCTCGTCGCTGGGCGGCTCGACGTAGGGCTTGGCCAGCGTGGCCGAGTCCGTGACGCCGGCTTTGCGGAGGCTGTCGTTCCGCTGCTCTTTGAGCCGGTCCAGTCTGAGGCTGTCGGCCCGGGCGGCCGGGTCCTGCTCGCTGGTGAAGTGGTTGACCAGGGTGCCGCTCGCGTCCCGGACGTCGAGTGTGACGGTCTGGGCCGAGTCGGCCAGCCAGTAGTAGACGGGCACTCCGCTGGCGGGGTCCTGGCCGGTCGGGAGGTTCTGGATCAGCTGCTGCCCGCGCCAGAAGATCCGGTAGGTGTCTTCCGGGTCGAACAGGTGGGCCTTCCCGCTCAGGGTGCCGGCCGCGAGCTGCCGGAGGGGCGAGACGTCGTCCATGATCCAGAGGGCCCGGCCGTGGGTGGCGATGGCCAGATCGGCGTTCTTCACCACCAGGTCGTGCACCGGCACCTCCGGGAGGTTCCGGCGGAGCGACTGCCAGTGGCCGCCGTCGTCGAGGCTGAACCAGACCCCCCGCTCGGTCCCGGCGTAGAGGAGCCCCCGGCGGACCGGATCTTCCCGGATCACGTGGGTGAACTCGTTTTTCGGGATCCCGGCGTCGATCTCGGTCCAGGTGGCGCCGTAGTCGGTGGTCTTGAAGAGGTACGGGGTGTAGTCGTCGAGCATTTGCCGGTTGGCGGCCAGATACGCGGTGCCCGCCGCGTGCGGCGAGGCGTCGATGATCGACATCCGGGTGAAGGGCGGCACCTTTGGGGTCACGTCTTTCCAGTGCGCCCCGCCGTCCCGGGTCAGGTGGACCATCCCGTCGTCGGAGCCGACCCAGATCACGCCCTTGGCCACCGGCGACTCCGCGACCGTAAAGATGGTGGCGTAGTTCTCGGCCCCGCTGTTCTCGATGGTGATCGGCCGGCCGGCGACGACCAGCGTGCTCGGGTCGTGCCGGGTCAGGTCGGGCGAGATGGCGCGCCAGTTCTTGCCCGCCGTCCGTGCTCTTCAGGAGCACGTTGGCGCCCTCGTAGAGGGTGTTCCGGTCGTGGGGCGAGACGATGATCGGAGTGGTCCAGTTGAAGCGGTACTGGGCGGTCATCGGCGGCGCCGCCCGCTCCCAGGCCTCGATCATCCGGGTTCCGATCCCGCGGCCGTGATCGAGCTTCTCGCCGGCGGCGTAGGTCAGGTCCGGGTTCTGGGGGTCCACCGCGATGATGCCCGCCTCGCCGCCGCCCGGGTAGTACCAGGCCGAGATGTCGAACATCCCGTCGGTGCGGCTCGGGCCGCATTGGGCCACGTTGTCCTGCTGGGCGCCGCAGACCCGGTAGGGGAAGTGGTTGGTGGCGATGACGTGGTAGAACTGGCCGGTGGCGTAGCCGGTGGTGCTCCAGGTCTGCCCCTGGTCGAAGGTGACCCGGGCGCCCTGGTCGGCCGCGACGGCCATCCGGTTCGGGTCGTTCGGCGCGATCCAGAGGGCGTGGGTGTCCCAGAGATCGTCGTAGCCCTGCACTTCCTTGAAGTGCTTGCCGCCGTCGGTGCTCCGGAAGAGGACGCCATTGGGCAGGTACAAGGTGTTGGTGTCGATCGGATCGGCGAAGACCTTGGAGAAGTAGAACGGGCGCCAGTGGGGGCCCATCCCGTCGATGGTCTTGTTGTTCGAGTCGTTGACCCGAGTCCAGGTGGCGCCGGCGTCGTCGGAGCGGAAGAGCCCGCCCGAGTCCGACTCGATCATCGCCCAGATCAGCCGGTGATTCGCTGGGGAGACCGCGAGGCCCACGTTGCCGATGACGCCGCTGGGGAGCCCCGGGTGGTGGGTGATCTCGGTCCAGTGGTCGCCGCCGTCGGTGGTCTTGTAGATCCCGCTTCCGGGGCCGCCGCTCACGATGTCCCAGGGTGTGCGGACCACCCGCCAGGTGGAGGCGTAGAGGACGTTCGGGTCGGTCGGGTCGATCTGGAGGTCGGTGGCGCCGACCGAGTCGTTCACGAAGAGGATCTTGTCCCAGGTCTTGCCGCCGTCCCGGGAGCGGTAGACGCCGCGCTCCGGGTTGGGACCGCTCTCGTGACCGAGGGCCGCGACGTAGACGATCTCGGGGTTCCAGGGATGGACGATGACCCGGGAGATCTGCCGGGTCTCGGCCAGGCCGAGGGTGTCCCAGGTCTGGCCGCCGTCGGTGGTCTTGAAGACCCCGTCGCCGTAAGAGGCGTTGCCGCGGAGGGTGTACTCGCCGGTCCCGACGTAGACGATGTCGGGGTTGGGCTGGTAGACCGCGATTCCCCCGATCGTGCCGCCGAAGTACTTGTCGGTGACCGGCTTCCAGGTGTAGCCACCGTTGGTGGTCTTCATCACCCCACCGCCGGTAGTGCCGGCGTAGTACTCGAGCGGCCGCTCGGCCGAGCCGGCCACGGCCACGGAGCGACCGGAGCGGAACGGGCCGATCAGGCGCCAATGGAGGGCTTGAAGGGCGGTGGTGTCGATCGGCGTGGCGAGCTGGGCCCTGGCCGGGGTGGCGACCAGACCGGCGACCAGCAGGGCGAAGGCGGCGCGGGACGATATGATGGACACGGGCAGATCCCGATGCGAGAAGGAAGGACGGAGGCCGTTACCGGCCAGCCGAAAATCTACTGGCCGCCCCCACCGACCGCGAATCTGCCCGATGCCGCCGATCGGGCGCGCGAACCCTCAGGGCGTGGGGCCGGTGCCCCGGGCCCGAACCAGCTCCCGGATCTTCTGCACCACCGGCTGCGCCCCCCCGCTGTAGTTGGACTGAACCGCCGCGACCCAGCCCGTGCCCTTGAAGATGTCGAGATTCGAGCTGATGCCCGGGAAGCCGCCGCTGTGTCCCACGATCCCGGTCTCCGAGTCCACCCCGAAGCCGTAGCCGTAGCTCGGCGAGCTGAGCTCGGGCTTGGGGCTGGTGAGCAGTTGATAGGAGGCCGGGCTCACCAGCCGGCCGGCCGTGAGCGCCTCGGCGAACCGGAGCAGGTCGCCCACGGTCGAGTAGCCCCCGCCCGCGGGACCGCCCCGGATCACGTGCATGTAGAGGTTGTTGTGGTAGCGCACCCGGCCGTCGGGCTCGTGCTCCTTCTCGTAGCCCACCGCCAGGTTGGGATTGACCTCGTCCAGCAGATACGAGTCGGAGTGGGTCATCCCGGCCGGGCCGTAGACGTGCTCCCGGATGTAGTCGAAGTAGCTCTCCCCGCTCGCCACCTCGATCACCTTGCCGAGCACCAGCATCCCGGTGTTGCTGTAGGACCATCGGGTGCCCGGCTCGAAGGCCAGCGAGTCGCCTTCGGCCAGGGTCAGCATCTGATCGACAGTCTTGAAGAGCGCCCGCGACGACCGGTCGAACTTCTCATTGAAGTAGCTGCCCAACCCCGAGGTGTGGCTCAGCAGGTGCTTGATCTTGATCTTCCTGGCCGCCTCGGGGTTGGGGAAGCCCGGGAGGTATTTCGAGAGCGGATCGTCGTAGGAGACTTTCCCTTGCTCGACCAGCTGGGCGATGGCCACGCTGGTGAACATCTTGTTCATCGAACCGAGGTTGAACTTGGTCTCGAGCGTGTTGGGGGCGTTGAAGTCCTTGTTGGCGACGCCGTACGCCTTCTCGAAGACCACCTTGCCTCCGTGCGCCACCAGCACCGCCCCCGAGAACACGTCGGCGGCGGCGAGCTGGTCGACGTACCGGGCCAGCTGGGTTGCCAGGTCGGCGTCGCTCGTGACCACCGCCTTCGCCGCCAGGTCGGGCGGCGGGGGCTGCCGGCCGATCCCGGCGATCCGGTAGGGGCTCTGGGCGTCGACCTGGACCCCGATCGCCATGATCTCGCCGGTCAGGCGGCTCTTGACCACCGCGGTGGCCGCGGTCGGCGTGGCGTTCCGGGCCTCGATCCATTCGAGGCCGCCGGTCTGGTCGTGCTGACCCATGAAGAAGTTCTGGTGCGCTTCCATCGGCATCTCACGCATCCGGCCGCCGAACGCGCTGTCGACGTAGGCCTCGATCGCGGCCGGCGTCGCCTGGTCGATCAGGCTCACCAGCTCGTGGGCTCGGCGGGCGGCGGGCGAGGCGGTCTGCGCCGCCAGGGCCGGCGGTACGAGGGTCAGGGCCAGCGCGGCGCGGAACACGACTGATGCCATGAGCGATCTCTCCCGGGGACGGTTCCAATGATGGCGGACGGGGGCCTTCGGCACCAGATAGGATGACTCGAAGGGCCGTCCGGTTGCGTCGGGGAGCCCGCCGGTCTCGGCGACGGGACCGGGCTCCAGCGATATCTTCCGGGTCGGTCCGCTCCCTCAACCACGTCCAGCGAGGTTCCGATGTCGTTCGTCGCTCTCAGTCTCGTCGCGCTCGCCGTTGGCGGGGGGCCTGCCGGCCCAGCGCCCTCGGATTCCCTCCCGGGCCACCGGGCCGGCCCCAAGGTGCTGGTCTACTACGACATGGAGGGGATCTCGGGGATCAGCCGGCCCCGCCAGGTGCTCTTCGGCCAGCCGGCGTATCCCCATTCCCGCGAGCTCCTGACGGGCGACGTCAACGCCGCCATCGCGGGCCTGGTCGCGGGCGGCGCGGGCGAAATCGTGGTGACCGACGCCCACGGGAGCGGCAACTCCGAGGAGCCCGACATCCTGCTCGACCGGATGGACAAGCGGGCCACCTTCCTCTTCAAGGACCACCCCTTCGATCCCTACGTCGAGGCGCCGGACTCGAGCTACCAGGCGATCGTCTGCATCGGGATGCACGCCCGGGCGGCCACGCCGGGGTTCATGGCGCACACCGTCACGGTGGAGCCCGCCTATCGGGTCAACGGCGTCTGGCTGACGGAGACGTCGATCGTGGCCCGCTCGGCGGCGCGCTACGGGATTCCGGTGATCATGGTCTCGGGCGACGACGTGCTCCGGGCCCAGATCGCGGAGGAGTTCCCCAAGGTGGAGTACGCCGTGGTCAAGGCGGCGGACGGCCGGGCCCACGCCAACCTCCTGCCCGAGGCGGCCGCCCGGGCCAACATTCGCCGCGCGGCCGAGGCGGCCATCCGGAAGCTGGGGACCTTCACCCCGCTCTCGGTGGCCACCTCGTACCGGTTCGAGATGAGCTACCTCAACAAGCTGGAGGCCGACCTGGCCAGCTCGGTGCCGGGGAGCGAGCGGGCGGACAGCGTGACCCTGGTCTACACGACGCCGGACTTCATTTCCGGGTACGAGAAGAGCACCGCGATGACCTCGATGGCGGGCCTGGACCGGCTTCGACTCTGGCCCCGCGCGGTGGCCACCAGCCCGGCGGCCAAGGCGATCCGGGCGGAGTATCTCTCGATGGTGATCACCAACTGGCTCGAGCCGGAGAAGATGCCCAAGCCGCCGGCGGCGCCGGCCGCGGCGAAGAAGAAGTTCCACGGTGACAGCTGAGGCGGACGCGGGCGCGCCTCGTCGCGGGCCGGATGTGGCATTCCCATGAGGACGGCGGTAGCATACCCCATTGCCCGAGCGGGCGCGGCCCTTTCCCCGAGGAGATCCGCCGTTGACCTCAGCAACCGCCGGCCGCCGGGCCGACGTTCCGGCGCACGCCCGCTGGGTCCGGGTTACCCACTGGATCACGGCTCTGACGGTCCTCGCGCTCGCGGGGAGCGGGGTCTGGATTCTGCGGGTCCACCCACGCCTGTACTGGGGCCCGGTCGGCAACGACCTCACCCCGGCGCTAATCACCTTTCCGATCGCGCCCGACTACCCCGCCGACGCCTACACCGCCCGCGAGACCTTTCCCGGCCTGTCGGCCTCGGTCGTCACGGCGAGCCGCACCCGCGAGCCCTGGAACCAGAACGGCTGGGCTCGGAGCTTCCACTTCCTGGCCGGCTGGCTGCTGGTCCTGCCGGGCCTCATGTATCTGGTGCTGGGTCTCGTGGCGGGGCACTTCCGGCGCCACGTGGTTCCCCGGGCCGCCGATCTCGCGGCCCCGGTGATGAAGCGAGAGCTGGCCGACCACCTCCGGCTCCGGATCGCGCCGGCCCAGGGCGGGCCGGCCTACGGCTCGCTCCAGAAGCTGGCCTACACCGTCGTGATCTTCGTCCTGGCGCCGGTGATCATCTTGTCCGGCCTGGCGATGGCCCCGGCGGTCACGGCCGGGTGGCCCTGGATCCTGGCCATCTTCCGCGGGCACCAGTACGCCCGGACGATTCATTTTTTCGCCTTCGCGCTGCTGCTCGGCTTCGTGGCCGTGCACTTGGCAATGGTGGGGCTGTCCGGCTTCCGGACGCAGATCCGGGGGATGACCGTGGGAGGAAGAGGATGAGCCGAGACGGACTGTTCACCCGCCGTCACGCGATCGTGGCGGGGCTGGCCGCGGCGGCCGGGGGCGTCGCCGCGTACCTCCGGGCGCCGCGAATGCTGCCGCCGACCTACGGCAACCTGCTCCGGATGGGTGACGATCTCACCTACGCCGCCCACCGGATTCTGCTGCCGCGCCAGGCGCTGGTGAAGGAGTACTCGGTCGCCGACCTGAGCCCGTTCCCGGCGACCGGCACGTACGATCCCGGTCTGCTGGACGAACCGCTGGCGGAGACCTACCGCCGGCTTCGGGCGGGCGGCTTCGCGGATTGGCGGCTGGTGGTCGAGGGCCGGGTGGCGCGGCCGCGGTCGTTCTCGCTGGCCGAGCTCAAGGCCCTTCCGGCGCGGACCCAGATCACGCGGCACACCTGCGAGGAGGGGTGGTCGGCCATCGGCCAGTGGACCGGAGTCCCGCTCCGGACGGTGCTGCAAGCCGCCGGGATTCTCCCCACCGCCCGATACGTGAAATACAGCGCCTACGACGGCTGGGTCGACAGCATCGACCTGATCGACGCCTTCCACCCCCAGACCATCCTCGCCTACGGCATGAACGGACGCGACCTGCCCGTTCCCCACGGCGGGCCGCTCCGGCTCCGGGTCGAAAACCAGATCGGCTACAAGAGCATGAAGTTCCTGGCCCGGGTCGAGGTCACCGACACCTGGGACGACGGCGGCGAGGAGGGCAACATCCAGCACGGATGGGCCTGGTACAACGGCATCTGAGGCCGGCGCTTCGGCGTGATGACGGTCCTCCGGCACCTGTTCGCGATCGTGCTCCTGCCGGTCATGGTGACGATCGTGGTCCCTCGCCTGCTGCTGGGTGACGACGCCCGGCTCCTGCCCGGGGGCCCGCTCGGCTGGGAGGCGGTCCGCCTGGCCGGGCTGGTCCTGCTGATCCTCGGGTTGGGCCTCTTTGCCTGGTGCGTGGCGCTCTTCGCCAGGGTGGGGCGGGGCACGCTGGCGCCCTGGGACCCCACCCGCCGCCTGGTGGCGGTGGGACCCTACCGTTGGGTCCGGAACCCGATGATCACCAGCGTGCTGGCCGTCCTGATCGGTGAGGCGCTGGTCTGGCGGTCGACGACGTTAGGCGTCTGGGCCGGGACCTTCTTCCTGCTCAACCACGTCTACTTCCTGCTGGTGGAGGAGCCCGGGCTCGAGCGCCGGTTCGGGCGGCCGTATCGCGAGTATCGGGACACCGTCCCGCGCTGGCTCCCCCGGCTCTCGCGCCCAAGGCGCTCCTGAGGACACCTTCCTGCCCGGCCGCCGCCCGTTTCCACTTGACATCCGGTCGGCGGCGGGCTCTCATCAGCCATGAGGTCCGTGGCATCCGGGGGACAACCGCCCGGCGGCCTGCGCGAAGCCGCGCCGTGACCGAGCGCGGGGCGCCGGCCATTCGCTATGTGCGCACGGAAGACGGCGCGGATATCGCCTATTGGCGCCACGGGCGCGGCCCGGTCCTGCTGCACTCTCCCAACGTGCAGCTGGGTCATGCCCATGCCGAGTGGTCCGTCCCGGCGATGCGGCGCTGGTACGAGGCGCTGAGTCGGCGCTTCACCGTCGTCCGGTACGATCACCGCGGCGGAGGCCTCTCCAGCCGCGACTGCGGTCCCCAGACCATCGACGCGCTGGCGCGAGACATCGACGCGGTCGCCGGGTCCGTGTCGTCGGAGCCTGTGATCCTGCTCGGCTGGCTGAGCGGCGGCCTGCCGGCCGTGGCCTATGCGGCGGAGCACCCCTCGCGGGTTGCCCACCTGGTGCTGTGGAGCTCGTTCGCGCGGAACGTGGACCACGGCCTCGCTCCGCGCCTCCGCTCTCTCTTCGGAATCGCTCGGGCGGACTGGACCCTGTTCACCGAATCGATCGGCCAGGCGGCGTTGGGATGGCGCGATGCCCGAGCGGCTCGGCGATGGGCTCAGGTGGCGCGCGACGCCACGACGCAGGCCGAGTTCCTGCGTTTCCTCGAGGATCGCCGTGGCTGGGACGTGACGGATCGGCTCGGTCGGGTGACGGCACCGACGCTCGTGCTTCACGATCGATCCAACGCCCTCGCCAGCGAGGAGCGGAGCCGTGAGCTCGCCGCTTCGATTGCGGGCGCCCATCTGACCGTCTGCGAGACCGAAGAGGGAGCGCCCGGTGACACCGCGCTCGCCGCCATTCTCCGACTCGTCGGCCTCGACCCCGGCGCGGCCGCGAACCTGGGCCAGCTGACCGAGCGCGAACGCGAAGTCTTGGGCCAGGTCGCGAAGGGTGCGACCAACCAGGAGATCGCGACGCGGCTCTCGATCAGCCTCCATACCGTCACCCGGCATCTCACCCACATCTACGACAAGCTCGGAGTCCGGGGTCGGGCCGCGGCGGTCCGATACGCGCTCGAACGAGGGTCGACCGACTCCTAATCCCGGTATCCTGGGATGTCGAGGCCCGAGAATCCCAGCTTCGTGGGATTGTCGACCATCCCCTCCGCCCCAGCTTTGAAGGCAAGGCCGCCGGGCGGTGTCCCCGCCCGGCATGTGATCGGCCGCGCGCCCGCGCCCACCCGATGGATCCCCAGGATGAGCGAGCGCCGGCTACTCAACCTTGCCGCCGGAGGTGAACGATGCCCAAGCTCGCGGAAACCGTCGTGGTCCTGTTCCTTGCTGCGTCGACCGCAGCCTGTTCCAACCAGGTGACGACTCCCGAAACCGCCCCCCCGGCCCCGACGGCACGGTCGGTCCGTTCGCTGCCGGATCATCCGGAAGACGTCGCCGGAAGGCCGGTCCGAACGGGGCGTGGGCGCGTCTCGATCCAACCGTACGCCTTGGTGCCGCCGGCGTGCTTTCCGGCCTGTCCGCAAATCGCCCGGGAGCGCGCTCGCGGCCGCGACATCCTCATCCGCCGGCGGGCCACCGCGATCAATGAGGTGCAGCTGAGCGAAAACATCACGCCGGGCAACGTCTACGTGTACGCCATGACTCCGTTCGATCACCCCGAACACTGCCGGTTCGTCGAAGATCGCTTCCTCGGCATCCCGTACCCGTGTCGCTCCAACGGCCCGCTCGACCGGCTCGATGGTCTCGACCCGGCGACCGGCTTCTACGTCGGTACCTACGGGGGCAAGGTCGCCGAGCAGGACCGGATCAGCTTCCGGATCGACGTGGTCCACGACACACCCACCGAAGTGATCTTCGGCTCCCCGGTCACCAATCCGGCCGGGATGATGTTCTACGCCGGCGTCATGGAGAAGGGCCCGGTGCTCCCCGAAGGACACCCGCTGCGCCGGGCCCAGCTCAACACGCTCCTAGGGGGATGCCAGGGTCCGCCGGCGTTCGGGCCACTTCCGTGCCGGTGGGTCCACGTGGCGGCCCACGCACCCCGATAGCACCGATGCCCCCGTCACCCACGCCTCTTCAGGGAGGGAGCTGGTGATCATCGACATCCACTCGCATGTCCTGCTCGGGGTCGATGACGGTTGGCTCTTCAGCTCCGGTCTCTTCCGCCCGTTGGATGGCGGCGGCGCGCTCGCCGTCTTGCGCGGGATCCCGATGCAAGCCGCCGAGGACCTGGTGTCTTTGGAGAAGCAGGCCGGAGTGATCGAGGAGGCGGGGGTGACCCTCCGGATCGTCAGCAGCGTCGAGGCAATTTATCTGCTCAGCCGATACGGCGGTCGGCGGACGCTCGCTGTCGCTCAGCGGGTCAACGACGCGATGGCCGCACTGGTTGCGGGGGCGGGCGGCCGTTTGGCCGGCATGGCCTCGGTCGCCCCGTTCGAAGCGGCCCACGTCGGCGAGCTGGAGCGCGCCGTCGGCGACCTCGGCCTCCACGGAGTCTGCGTTCCCACCAGTTGGGACGAGCTGTACCTCGACTCGGAGCTGGCCTGGCCCTTCTTCGAGTGCGCCGAAGCCCTCGGCCTGCCCGTGTTCGTCCACCCGCCCTTGGTTCCGCTGGGCCACGAAGCGATGGACCGCTACCGAATGGCCGAAGTCGTCGGGCGGGTCTTCGACACGACCGTATCGGTAGCGAGGATGATCTACGCCGGCGTCTTCGACCGCTTCCCAGGACTCAGGGTCGTGGTGCCCCACATGGGCGGGGCCCTGATGAGCGTATTGGGCCGGATGGACATGGGCTACCGTCTGGGGTACGCGGGACATGCTCCGTACCAGACGCCCAAGTGCCGGCGGAAACCGAGCGAGTACCTCGCGAACCTGTACGTTGACACGATGGGTTTTTCGTCGCCCATGCTGCGGCAGCTTCTTGCGGTGATGGGGCCATCCCGGATCCTGTTCGGAACCGATTACCCGGCCGTCCCGATCAGTCCCGCCGAGCACGTGGATCTGGTCCGGTCTCTCGACCTGGCCGACCACGACAACGAGGCGATCTTCGCCGGCAACGCCATCCGGCTCTTCGATCTCGGTCGGGTGGTCTCCCCCGCGCCGACGGCTCGACCCGGGTGACCGAGGCCGGGTTGGCGGTGCGGGTCGTTCCGTTCGCCCTCATGTTCATCATGCTGGCGCTCGGGATCGTCGTCCTGTCGCCCCGGTCACCCTGCCGCTCGCCTACGGGTGGGCCGCGCGGCTCTGGGCGCCGGCTGCGTCCGGCCTGTCGCTGCCCTTCGTTGGGACGCTGGTGCGCCTGGTTGCCGTGACGGTGGTGCCCGTCGTGGTGGGAATGACGATCCGCGCCCGCGCCGCCGGAGCAACGGAGCGCCTCCGCAGGGCCGTGCGCGGCTTGGCGACCATGTTGTTCCTGGCGGTCGTCGTCGTCATCGTCGGGCAGAACGCCGATAGTCTCCGGGTGGGTCTGCGTGCCCTGGGCCTCCCGCTCGCGGTGCTGGGCGTCGGGAGCACGACGGCCGGCCTCCTGATCGCGACCATCGCGAGGCTGGCCCGCCCGGAGATCGTCATGGTTGGGATCGAAATGGGCATGCAGAACGTTGCCACCGCCGCCTTCGTCACCGCCACGCTGCTCGGAGATCCGACGATGGCGTTGGCACCTGCGGTCTATGCCTTCATCATGCTTTCCGCCGCGGGACTCCTGGCGCTGGCGTCGCGGGCCTTGTGGACCGGGGTCGCCGGGCGGCGAGCGGGCGTTCAGCCGGTCGGAGTGGGGAAGCGCATCCGGTGGAGCAGATCGGTAAAGCGGGGGTCGGACCGGAGCGGGTCGAATCGGGGCTCGACCATGAGGTCGACCATCCGCTCGTTCCGGTCGCGATAGGCGCGCTCCAGCCAGCGGAAGGCGGCGTCGCGGTCGCCAAGGCCGGTGTAGGCGAGCGCCATCAGGACCGGGTGGACGTAGCGGGTTTGGGCGGCTGCTTCGAGGCGTTGGAGGGCGGCGACGGCCCGGTCGCGGGGGCCGGCCACCGCCCAGTAGTAGGCCCAGAGCGGGAGCCCGGACCAGTCGGTCGAGTCGGCCCCGGCGGCCAAGACCGCGCCGGCCTCCCTGAACCGCCCCAGCTGGAGGAGCGCCTCGGCGGCGAAGAGCGGGGTGCCGTCCGGCGTGGCCCGGTAGACCTCGAGCGCCCGCTCGTAGTCGCGGGCGTAGTAGAAGGCCCGCCCCCGGCTGCCGCTGGCGCGTTTGGAGATCGGGTCGAGCTGGTCGGCCAGCGCGTACTGGGTCTGCGACTCGGCAAAGCGGCCCAGCGAGCGGAGGGTCCGGGCGTATTCGTGGTGGATGTCCGCGCTGTTGGGGTTGAGCCGGAGGGCTTGCTCGTGGGCGGCGAGGGCACCAGGCCAATCCCAGTCGTAGCGGAAGCGGATCAGCGCCAGGGCGGACCAGGCCTCCGCGCTGGCGCTGTCGATGGCCAGCGCCCGGTCGGTGGCGGAGCGGGCCGAGTCGATGACCTGGCCGAGAGGAACCCGGGCCCAGACGGCGCTGGCCAACCAGGCTCGGCTCAGTGCCGCCCAGGCTGCCACGAAGGCGGGATCCAGGGCCACCGCCCGTTCGAGCAGCGCGATCCGCTGGTCGACGCCCCGTCCCTGATCGTCCTGGCCGGACAGGGATCGGAGGAAGAGGTCGTAGGCCTCGAGGTTCCGGGTGGGAGGCGGCTTGAGGCCGGACTCCGCCCCGGAGGGGAGCTGGCCCTGGAGCCCGGCCGCCACCGCATGGCCGACGTCGACCTCGACGCCGAGGAGCTTTCCCCCGCTCCGGTCGAAGGTGCGGTTCCAGACCTCGGTCCCGGTGGTGGCGTCCGAGAGGCGAACCGAGATCCGGGAACGGGGGCCCTCCTTCCGGACCGATCCCTCCAGCAGGTAGCGCACCCCGGCATCGCGGGCCCGCTGAACCGGGTTCGACCCGTCGAGCGTGGCGGCCGAGCCTCGGGACAGCACGCTCAGCCCGCCGACCTGGCCCAAGGTGGAGGTGATCTCCTCGGTGAGGCCGTCGGCGAAGTAGGCGTCGGCGGAGTCGGGGCTCAGATTCTGGAAGGGGAGGACCGCGAGGAGCACGGGCTTGGGGCTCGGGGCGGCGCTTCCGGGCGGTGAGGTGGTCCGTCTCCACCAAGCCGCGACGCCGAGGCCGAGACCGAGCAGCGCCACCGCGCCGACCGCGACGCCGAGCCCCCGCCGCCGGCCGGCCGGCGGGGGCGCCACGGCCGCCAGCAGGGCGCTCCGCATCTCGTCCGCCGAGGCGAATCGATCGGCCGGTTCCTTGGCCAGAGCGCGGGTAATGCACCGGTCCAGGGCCTGAGGAACGGTGGCCCGGGTGATCCGGACTGACGGGGCGGGTTGGGCTAGATGCTTGGCCACGACGGCCTGGGCGGTCGGTCCGCCGAAGGGCGGCTCGCCGGCGAGCATCTCGTAGAGGATGCACCCGAGGGCATAGAGGTCGGCGCGGGCGTCGACGTCGCGTTCGCCGGCCGCTTGTTCGGGGCTCATGTAGGCCGGCGTGCCGAGCGAGAACCCGGTCTCGGTAAGCCGGGGTCCGGGAGCGGCGTCGAGGGCCCGGGCGATCCCGAAGTCGGCTACCTGGGCGTGGCCCCCGGCCAGGAGCACGTTGTCGGGCTTGAGGTCGCGGTGGATCACGCCACGACCGTGGGCGAAGGCCATCGCGTCGGCCACCTCGGCCGCGAGCCGGACGGCCTCGTCGACCGGAAGGACCCGGTCGCGTTCGAGCCGGGCCCGGAGCGACTCGCCCTCGACCAGGGGCATCGCGAACCAGGCCACCGGCGCGTCGCCCGGTGACGTGATCGTGCCGGAGTCGAGCACCCCGACGATGTGGGGATGGCTCAGCTGCGCGGTGATCCGGATCTCGCGGGCAAAGCGCTCGCCGCCGTCGGCGGCCACCAGCTCGGGGCGGAGCACCTTGATGGCGACCGAGCGCTCGTGGCGGAGGTCATGGGCGGCGAACACCACGGCCATGCCGCCCCGCCCGAGCTCGCGCTCGAGCCGGTAGCGATCGTCGATGACCGTGCCGATGGCTGGGATCATTGGCCGAAATATGCCGGTCGCCGCCTGAGCGGGCGAGGGGACCGCCGGTCAGGGCTGCCGACTGAGCACGTAGTGCCCGTAGATCGACCGGCCCCGCCAGAGCGGCTCGATGTGGAGCTCCGGCGCCGAGCCGGCCTGGCGGACGAACGTGTACCGGGTGGGCCCGTCGATCCAGACCGAGCCGCGCTGGAAGTCGGGCGTGACCGGGGTCGGGTCCTGGTCGAGGAACAGACGAAGGCCGGGGCCCGTCTCCACCCGCACCGTCAGCATCCCGCCCCGGCGTCGGCCTCGATACACGCCCGCCAGATCGCGCAGGTCGGGCGTCCCTTCCGAACGGATCGGCGCGGGAGGGCCGAACACCAGGTTGGCCAGGGAATCGGCCAGGATCGCCGGGGGCTGAGCCGTGTCGTTCTGGAGTACGACGATCAGCACGTCGTCGTCGGGGTAGTCGTACCCCATCGAATAGAATCCGTTGATCGCCCCGCCGTGCTCGATGGTCCGCCGTCCGTAGGCGTCGTGGATCGCCAGGCCCCCGGCGTAACGGATCGGGAGGCCGTCGGTGAGCGGGCGGGGGGTGACCAGGCGCTGGTACTCGGCCGGGCTCAGGACCCGGCCGTGATGCAGGGCCTCGTTCCACCGGACCAGGTCGCGAAGGCTGCTGCAGAGGGAGCCGGCGCCATAGGGCCAGGTCTGGTTGACCAGATCCGCGTTACGACGCTTTCCTTGGCGGCCGTTCCAGTAGCCGCGGGCCCGATGCTCGATGATCGCGGCGTTGTCGCAATAGCGGGTGTCGGTCATGCCTAACGGCGCGAACAGGTGATCGGTCAGATAGGTCTCGAACGACTGACCGCTCACCCGGGCCACGATCATGGCGGCCAGGAAGAAGCCCGAATTGTCGTAGATCATCGCGGCGCCGGGCTCGAACATCAGGGGCTCGCGGCTGATCAGCCGGACGATGGTGTCCCGCGGCAGGGTCTGGAGACTCAGGAGTCCGAACGCGGGAAGCCCGGTGTACTCGGCCAGGCCGGAGGTGTGGTCGAGGAGCCGCCAGACGGGGATGGCCCGGCCGTGGGTCTCGAGGTCGGACAGGTAGGTCGTGACGTCGGCGTCGAGATCGACCTTGCCCTGCTCGGCCAGCTGATGGAGAGCGACGGCGGTGAACTGCTTGGTCATCGACCCCAGCTGGAACACCGTCCGCGGGGTGACCGGGACGTCGTTCTCGAGGTCGGCCCGGCCGTAGCCCTGGAGCAGCAGCGGCTGCCCTCGGCGGACGACGGCCACGGCCAAGCCGGCCAGATGGGCGCGGGCCAGGTAGCCGCGCGCCGCCGAGTCGAGCGTAGCGACCAATCGGGAACCGTCGAGGCGGCCGGCGCCGGACTGGGCGGTGAGGGTTCCCCCGGTCAGGGACAGCAGAACGAGCGGAGCCAGCAGGCGAGGGCGCATAGGGGTCGGATACTAATCGGACTCCCGGCGCGGAAGACAGCCGCCGGACGGAGTCGCGCCGGTGGTCCGCTCCGAGCCTTGGCTCACCGCCGGCGCGCGCCGCCTCGACGATGGTCCGAATCGACCCGATCACCAGGTCGGGATCTTCCAAGTGAATGTTGTGACCCGACGCCGCCGCGAAGACGACGGTCCCGCGGCGGGAGAGGCGGGCCAGGTCGCGAGCGAAGGACCGGCGCTCCCGCTCGAGGCTGTCGGATGTGATGCTCATCCCGTCGGGGTAGCCACCGTCGGTGCGGGCCAGCACGATCAAGGGAAGCTCGCCGAGGGTGGCCCGGTTCCGGAGCCGCTCGCGATGAAAGCGGGCCAACTCCTCCGGCGACCAAACGGTCTCGGCCTCCTGGGCCCGGCGCACCATCGGTTGGGCGGCGGCCCAGCGCCAGATGGCCAGTGCCGCCGGCGGGAGTCGGTCTAGCGGAGCCTCGAGCGGTCGGGGGTCGGGCGCGGCAACGGAATCGGCGGCGGATGACGGAGCATCCTCGTGGACGGCGTCGACCAGCACCATCCCAGCCGTCTCGCTCCGATAGCGCCGCGCGAAGCCCCGCACCACGAGCCCACCGTAGGATTGGCCGACCCACACGAACGGCGGGCGCTCACCGAGACGCTCCAGCGCCGTCCGGAGCTCGAGGGCCAGCTGCCCGAAGGTGCGCGGCCGGGGGCCCGGATCGCTCCAGGCGTAGCCTCCTCGGTCGTAGCTGCAGACCCGGGTGAACCGGGCCACGGACGGCTGCACCAGCGACCAGATCACGGAGAAGTCGCCCAGACCGCTCTCGAGCAGGACGGTCGGCGATCCGGCGCCGGTGCAATACAGGTGGAGCCGCTGGCCGTTCAGATCGACGAGGGCTGCGACGAGTCTCCGGCGCTGCCTTACGGTTGGACGACCCGCCCACCCGCGATCACCGCCGCGATCCGATCGACGTTGGTGATGTCGTCCAGCGGGTTGCCGGTGAGAAGCACCCGGTCGGCGACCTTGCCCACCTCGATGGTACCCCGGGTCGACTCGAGATGCAGTGCCTGGACCGGGGTGAGCTTCGCCGCGCGGAGCGCGTCGATTGGACGGAGCCCCACCACCTGGACCAGGAGGCGGAGCTCGTCGTGAATGCCCCGGCCCGGAATCATCAGAAGCGCGCCCAGGTCGGTGCCGGTCACGATGGGCACCCCGGCTCGGAAGGCCTCGGCCAGCGGGGCCACCTCCGGGGCAGCCGCTCGAGCCAGGGCGCGCTCTCCAGCACCCACCCCGCCGCCGCGATGTAGGGCCCCACCCGTTCGCCGGCGGCGATTTGCCGCCGCCAGGTTCTGATCGAGTCGATGTTGCCGCCCGCGTCACGGACTCCGGTCACGCCCTGGGAGACCAGGGTTTCGAGCGCCTCGGACCCGGCGAGGACGAGGTGCACGTGCATATCCCAGAGACCGGGGATCACGAACCGACCCGCGCCGGCGATGGTGGATCATCCGTCCAAGTATCGCCGGCGCCGAGAAGGCGTGCTAGAAGGATCCTGTGGTCGGGGCGCCGGTCACCCTACGCCGGCTTCACGTTCTGATTCAGCCGGAAGAGGTTGCTCGGGTCCCAGGTCTTCTTCAGCGCGGCCAGCCGGTCGTAGCTGGCGCCGTAGTTGTCCCGGACCCGCTGCTGGTCGTCCGCCGCCATGAAGTTGGTGTATCCGCCGGCGTAGCCCGAGTGGGGATGGATGGCGGCGTAGTAGTCGCGGACCCACTTGGTGTTCTTCTCGTTGTCGGCGGGGTCGGGCCAGAGTCCGGCGATCACGCAGGCGAACTGCGCGTCACGGCAGGCGAAGGCGGTGGCGTCGGGCGCCACGTCGTGCACCGCGCCGTTGATCGGATAGAGGTGCATGGTCGAGCTCATGAACGGCACCTTGGGGCCGTGCTTCAGGTGCGCGGCGATGGCGGCGTCGGTCAGCTCGCCGACGAAGTCGGCCTTCCAGTACTGCTGGAGTCCGCGGGGCAGCAGGGCGTCGAACGCCGACTGGAGCACGGGGTAGGGCATCTCGCCCACGTGCTCCGCCACCAGCTTCCCCGACTTCCGGAGCGGCGCGAAGGCCTGCTCGGCTTCCTTGGCCGGCCCGCTCCAGCAGGGGACGATGGCAGCGTGCGGCTTCCCGTGGCGCGCTTCGGGGATGAAGGGGAGCGGCGGGGCGAGGTGGAAGCCGAAGAACCCGCTCAGCTCCCGCGGTCCCTTGGCGATCACGTCGCGCCAGGCGCGCATCACGTCGGCCGAGCTCGCGATGTCGAAGAACATCGGCCCGCCGACGATGGTGCTCACCGGGTGAAGGGCCAGCTCGAAGGTGGTCACCACCCCGAAGTTGCCGCCGCCGCCGCGGATAGCCCAGAAGAGATCCGGGTTCTGTCGCTCGCTGGCGGTGACCTGCTTTCCCTCCGCCGTGACCACGGTCGCCGAGACCAGGTTGTCGCAGGTGAGGCCGAGCTTTCGGGAGAGATACGCCCGATCCCGCCGCCCAGCGTCAGGCCGCCCACGCCGGTGGTCGAGTTGAAGCCGGCCGGCGTGGCCAGGCCGAAGGCGTGGGTGGCGTGGTCGAGATCGCCGAGCACCGCCCCGCCGCCGACCCAGGCCCGGCGGGTGGCGGGGTCGACCCGGACCGAGCGGAGTTCGCCCAGGTCGAGCACCAGGCCGCCGTCGGTGGTACCGTAGCCCGGGCGCTGTGCGACCCGCCTCGAACGGCGAGCTCCAGGTCGTGCTCGCGGGCAAAGCGGATCGCGGCCATCACGTCGGCGGCGTCGCGGGCCCGGACGATCACGGCGGGGTGGCGGTCGATCATCGCGTTGTACACCGAGCGGGCCGCGTCGAAGCCGTCATCGTCGGGGGTGAGGACCGAGCCCCGGATCCCGGCTTGGAGGGTGTCGAACGAGAGCGTCTGGGTCGTCATGGAGGACTCCTGGTTGAACGGGTACGGACCTTCATGGTGGGGCCGCGCCGGGGTCGTCTCAAGTACGAGATCTGTACCGGCCCCGCCCGGCCCGAGGCCGGTGCTGGCAGGAGGGTGCAATCGACTCTAGTTTGAGCAGCATGGGCCGACATGGGTATGGACAGTTTTGCCCCGTGGCCAAAGCCGCCGAGATCGTCACCGAGCGCTGGACGCCGCTCGTGATTCGCGAGCTCCTGATGGGGAGCCGCCGCTTCAACGACCTGCGCCGCGGAGTGCCGCTGATGTCACCCTCGCTCCTCTCCGACCGCCTGAAGGCGTTGGAGCGGGCCGGCATCGTCCGGCGAGAGCGAGACGGTGGCCACGCCGAATACCACCTGACCGAGGCGGGTGAGGAGCTCCGGCCGATCGTCGAGATGCTCGGAGTCTGGGGCCAGCGCTGGGTCCGGACGCCGATGGGCGACGGCGACCTCGACGCCTCGCTCCTGATGTGGGACATCCGGCGCCGGGTCCGCACCCAGCGGATCGAGCGGGGCCGGGTCGTGGTGCACTTCGCCTTTCCGAGCGCGCCCAAGGGACAGAAGCACTGGTGGCTGGTGCTCGAGCCCGAGGAGAGCGACCTCTGCCTCAACGACCCCGGCTTCGGGGTCGACCTCGAGGTGGAGACCGACGTCCGAACCATGACGATGGTGTGGATGGGCGACCTGACCTTCGACGAGGTGCTCCGGACCGGGTCGCTCTCGGTCGACGGGCCGCCCGACCTCCGGGGGCGGCTGCCGGACTGGCTCGAGCTCAGCTCGTTCGCGGGCGTCGAGCGTCCGGCTCCGGCCGGCGGATAGCCTGGCAGGCATCGCGCCAGGTTGGGCAACGGCCAACAGCGATAACCGCAGAGGTCGCAGAGGGCGCAGAGGGATCGCTTGCTCGACTGATCTCCGCGCCGGGCGGAACAGGAGGAAACGGTCAACAAGAAGAAGAACAGCAACAACAAAAACCACGGAGGCCGCGAAGGACGGAGAACTCTCGGCGCCCTCTGCGGTTAATGCTGTTGCTGTTGCCGTTGCCGTCTGTGCCCGCGATACCCGCCCCGCAAGACTCAGCCGGCCTTCACGTGCCAGGCCGCCAGGACGGCCTTCTCCTTCTCCTCCGCGATGCCGGCATTCTTCCTCACCTGCTCCCGCACGTTCTCGGGCAGCTTCCGGAACCAGTCCAGCGCATCCACCGCGCTGGTGGCCAGGGGTCGGAACGTCAGGCCGGCGGCGATGGCTCGGGACACGTCGGTCTTCGAGATCACATGCTCGGGGTCCGACTTGGGGATCCAGGTCGGCATTTCCCCCCAGGGCGTGACCTTCTGCTCGGCCAGGAAGTCCGACGGCACCCAGGTGAAGCGCAGATCCTTGTTGCCGTCGAACGCGCCCCGGATGCCGTAGAGCTGCTCGGCCATGGTCATCGGGGCCCGGGGGCCGGTGCCGTTGAAGGTGCCGGTGGTGTGGTTCTCGACCATCCGGATGGTCCACTCGGCCAGATCGCGGGCGTCGATGATCTGGATCGAGTCGCTCCCGTCGCCGGGAGCGAGGATCTCGCCGCCCTGCTCGATCCGCCAGGGCCAGTACGTAAACCGGAACGACCCGTCGCCCGGGCCGACGATGAGCCCGGGGCGGATGATCGTGGTCCGGTCGCCGTACCACTTGGTCGCCTCGCGCTCCGAGGCCGTCTTGAGCCGGCCGTAGAGATACTCGAGGTTCTTCCCGAACTGCTCCATGGTGATGGCCATCGGGTCGCCGTCGGACGCCTTGAGCTCGACCTGCGGCGAGGTCTCCGTGATCGAGCTCTGCCCGGCCGGATCGTAGACCGAGATGGTGGAGATGAAGACGTACTGGCCGGTATGGTCCTTCAGCACCTCGGCGGCGTCCTTGACCCAGAAGGGCAGGGTGGTGGGGTTGTCGATCACGACGTCCCAGTCCTGGCCCTTGAGGGCCTCGACCTGGTGGAGGTTCCGGTCGCCCTTGAGCTCCCTCACGCCGGCCGGCAGCCGGTCGTTCCGGCGGCCGCGGTTGAACACGGTGACCTGGTGGCCCCGGGCCAGGGCGTAGCTCACCTGGTGGGGGCCGGTGAGGCCGGTGCCGCCCAGGATCAGGAGGTTGAGCGAGCGCGGGGCCGAGGGGATCACGGGGATCCGCGCCGGTGGGTTGGCCGGAGCGCCGAGGGCGTCAAGGGGGCGGCGGCCGAAGATCATCAACCCGCCGGTAGCGAGGGAGACGCGAAGGAAATCACGGCGCTCGGGCATGGCGTCCTCGAGAGAGCGATCGGGCTGGGGCGAGGGGGCGGGTCGCGAGTCGGACGAGCGTCCCCCTACTCGTACGGCCGAGGCCCGGGGCAAGTTCCCGCCCCGCGAGTGGACCGGCCCCCCGCGAACGAAGCGGTCGGGTCAGCGAACCAGGAGCAGGGTGGTCTCGATCAGGACGATGGCCGCCAGAACCACCACGGCCCAGAGGAGCTGGCGCTCGCGGTCGGACGCCCGGGGTGCCTGCCGCGACGCGACCCGGGGCGACACGTGCTCGTTGGTCGGTGCGAAGAGCGGCGGAGCGGGTCGGCCGGACGGCCGGGCCGGACCGGGATCGGGCAGGACGGGCCGCGGGGCGCTCGGGCGGGGGGCGGGCTGAACCGGGCTCGGTGGGCTCACCGGCTCGGGCGGAGGCGCGGCCGCCTCGGGGGGCAGGGGCCCCGGCTCGGGAGCCGCCGGCTCGGGCGCGGTCGGCGGCGGGGCCGTGACGCCGAGGGGTGGCGAGATCCGGACGCTGGGGCGGGGGAAGGCGCCGGAGCGAATCCGGGTGGCCGTCACCAGCTGGTCCAGATGCATCGCGACGGCCGTCTCGTGGAGCTCCATCCCCTCGTTGCCCTCGCGGAGCCGGAGCCGGACCAGCTCGCCGGACTGCCGCTCGAGGGCGAAGTAGACGGTCCCGCCGCCGTCGGCCTGCGGCATCTCGCCCAGCACGTCGTACACCTCGGCGGCGGCGGCCCGGACCTCGGCGAGGAGGACCTTCCGCTCGTCGTCCGAGCCCCCTTCGCGCATCCCCTTGCTCTGGTCGGCGCCACAGCGGGTGCAGAACCGGGCGAAGCTCCGGAGCGGGGCGCCGCAGGCGACGCAGTTCCCCTGATCGGTGGGGACGTCGCTCCCCAGCTCGTTGGCGACGGCGAGCTCGTAGCGGGGATCGCCCCACTCGTCCACCCCGGCCCGGGAGAGCCGGAGGGCGACCAGCGGATCCTCACCCTCTTTCCGGGCCAGGTACCAGACGTCGTCGTCGCTGGTGCGGCCGAGCTCCCCGAACACCCGGTGGTCGGGGGCGCGCTCGCGAATCGTGGCGAGAGGGTCGGGACCGGACGAGCCGGGCATCAAGTCTCCGGGTGCGGGTCAGTCCGCATTGTAAACCTGCCACACCCCGCCCCAGTAGTTCTGGGCCGGGTCGGCGACCGCGCCGTGGCCGACCCGGTCCTCGACCAGCGGGGCGATGTGCTGGTAGTGGCGCTTGACCCGCTCCTTGCCGAAGACGCTGGCCGCCAGGTTCAGGGCGATGCCAAGCTGCTCGCGCTTGGGGAGCTGGTCGAAGGTCTCGCTGTCCATTGTCGGCCTCCAGGGGCGCCGGTCGGGCGCCGCTACTTCTTGACGTCCAGGATGTCGTTGGCGCCGGGCGCGGCGTGTCCCAGCGCTCCCTCGATCACGTTGCTGACGACTTCCTTGGCGGTGTGGCGAAGGGCCGCCCCGATCCGCCCGATCTGCAAAACGTGGTCGACCTTGTCGCCGAGGTCCGGGCCCGGCTTCGCCGGTGGGAACTGCTTCCGGAACTCCTTGTTGAACGCTTCGTCGCCCGCCTTCTTGGCCTCCTTCCGGGCCTTGAAGTTCGGCTTGGGGGGCGGGATCGGGGCACCGGTCGCCTTGGCCCGCTGCTTCCGGAGCCCTTCCTTGAAGGCGTGGTCGACGTCGACGTCGTCGGCGTGCTTGTAGGCGGCCTTGTAGGCATCGTCGCCCGCCCCCGACGCCTTGGCGAGCTTCGAGGCGGAGCGCTTGGCCTTGACCTTCTTGAAGACCTTCTTGAGGGCCGCCCCGCCCAGCATCATCAGCCCCTCGATCAGGGCGGCGATGATCAGGTCGACCAGCATCTTCAGCAGGTCGACCAGGGTGATCTCGACCACCACGGTGTTCGGCGAGATCACCATGTCGAGCGGCACGAACAGCGGGTCGTTGCACCCGAAGTTGGTGCTCAGCGGAATGACCGGGATGGTGCAGGCCGAAATGTCGTACTCGTCCGCCCCGAAGATCAGGTTGGTGCACTGGATCTTGACCTTGGACGACCCCAGCATCGACTCCGAGCTGCCGAAGAGAATGGTGAGCGGGAGCAGGAAATTGTTGGGCGGAATCGAGACGTGGGGGGTGATGAACCCCGCGTCGTTGGTCCGGCCCATGAAGGGAATCCCGCCCGGTCCCTGCACCATGCCGGCCGGCGAATCCGACGGCAGGGCGCCGAGGAAGAGGCCGTTCAGCACGTTGAAGGTGATGTGCGGCATCTTGGGGGTCGGGATCGGCGGGACGGCGGCGATGATGCCGTCGTGCCAGCAGAGCCCGATGAAGGGGTGCCAACGAAGATGCGCGAGCGCTTGCCAGCCCATCGTGCCCTCCTATCTCGGATCTCGCCGCCAGGCCACCTCGGTGGCCATCTCGGCGTACTGCTTCGGGGTGTACTCCCTGGACCGCCTGGTCTCGGCGCACCAGACCATCACCACCTCCAAGTCGTCCGGGCGGATCACGACGGCGCTCAGCTTCGGGGTCAGGTCGGTCATCGAGGGACCGCCGAGTCCCAGCTTGGCCACCGGCCAGTCGCGGGGGAGCTCCATGGTGAGCTCGGGCCGCTCGGGGTGGAGGTGGACCAGCTTGACCGGGATGCCGGCCCGGATCGTTTCGAGCGAGAGGTCGGTGACCATGCCCGCCGAGGCGCCCTGTCCGTATTCGGCCCGGGGCTGGTGGCCCTGAAGCATCGACCCGGTCTGGAGCAGGTCGGCCGGCGCCCAGCCCAGGTCGCGCTCGGCCACCCGCCCCGCGAAGTCGGCCGGGAGCCCGTGGAGGCCGAGGTAGCCCTTCCGGGGGAACCAGTCGCAGCCCTGCCAGTCCATCCCGGCCGGGAGCGGCGCGCTGGTCCAGCGGTCCGGGCTACCCACCGCCAGCCGGTCGGCGGTGACCGGGTCGTGCTCGTACTCCAGGTGGGGCACCAGGAGGTCGGCCAGGTCGTAGGGCGCGGCCTCGATCAGGAAGCCCATTCCGGCCGGGTTACGAGGGTAGTGGTAGGGCGACGACGAGGCCAGCGGCAGGCCGGGCATGACCCGCTGGAGATCGGCCTCCAGGGGCGTCCGGGTCAGCATCCAGGCCCGGAGGTCCACCCCGCCGTAGGCCCGGTCGTAGCGGAGCGGGATGGACTCGAACGGCTCGGGCTCGGTGAACCGGAGCTCGCGGGCCGATCCGCGCTCCACGTTCCGGGCACCGGACACCAGGATGTCGCGCTTGAGGTCGCCCATCCGGAACCGGACGGTCAGCCGCTGGGCCGGCGACCCGGGGGCCCAGGCCGAGCCCTGCACCACGACGTCGGTCCGGGGCCGGAAGAGGGTGTCGTCGCTGTGGAAGATCGGGGAGACGAAGGGCGGCTCGGCCTCCTCGTACGGGATCTCGTCCTCGACCACCACCTCCTGGTCGTCGTCGGCCACGGGCTCCCAGCCCCCGCGCGACCCGATCCGGTAGGTGCGCTTGAGCACCAGGGCCACCATGGGCACCCCCCCGGGCTTGCCGTCGATGATCTCCTGGGTGGACGGCTCGGTCTCGAACTGGCCGAGCTCCGGGGGCAGCTCGGTCGGCGGGGCGGGGAAGCCGGACGGGCCGGTGGCGGGATCGGTCACGGTCAGGTCCCCCAGCCGATGGTGTAGTCGGCCGGGATCTCCGCCGGCGCCGGACCCCGCCGGAGGGTGGCCCGGCGGCGCTCGCGGGCCACGATCCGATACTTGAACGCCACCCTGAACGAGAGGAACACCCGGCGCTCCTCGGCCAGAATGCCGATCTGGTCGAGGTGGAGCGGGAAGACGTACTGCCGGTTCTCGAGCTGGACGTGGACGTGCATGGCCAGGTCGGGCATCGTGAACCGGATCGGGCCCGAGGTCCGGACGTTGGTCACCTCGACCAGCTCGCCGGGTTTGGGGCTCTGGGCCGGCGGGACGATCATCCGGGGCGAGGCCGAGTTGAAGAGGAGCGGCTTGATCCGCTCGATCCGGGTGTTCTCGGAATTGGCCTGGTCGACCTTCAGGTCGAGCGCGGCGAGCGACTTGAGAGAGCCGGCCTGGGGGTAGGGCGCGGTGCCGACCGGCTCGGGCTGGTCCTCGACCGACTTGATCGGCGCCTCGGGGTCCTCCAGGTTGGGCAGCGGCTTGCCCAGGGCCTCGTCGGCCGTGGCGTAGAAGCCCCGGCCCTCGGGGTTGGCCGGGAAGAAGTACTCGTAGTCTTCCATCTTGGTCTTGCCGCCGAAGGCCCGGTCCCAGGTCAGCGGCATGGCCGTGAACGGCACCGGCGGGGTGGGCTCGAGCAGGGCGGCGGTGGTCTTGCCGCCGGCCGAGGCCTTGGCCCGCCAGACCCGGTCGCCCACCACCCGGATGGACCGCCGGAACGAGCTCCCGACGCTCACGTCGACCCGGAGCTCCGACGCGGGGTTGCCCAGCGGCGGGCGGGCCTGCCCGATCACGAAGACGTCGACCCCGCCCGAGACGAACGGCGTGTCGGCCGGGAGATTGCCGAACGGCGTCGCCATCGGGGCGGCCTCGATCGGCATCTCGGTCTCGGCGTCGAATGCCAGCCGGTCGTCCTCGATCCGGAAGCACGGCCGGGCGATCACGGTGCCGAGCGAGCGGTCTTCGCCGAAGACGGTATTGAGGAAGCGGGCCCCGAAGGGGACGGTGTTCTGGAATTCGATGGCTCGTCTCGCGTCTCAGCTGCAGTTCAGCTTGACGCGCTCCCCGTTGAGTCGGACGTCGTCGTTGGCCCGGAGCTGGACGTCGCCCCGGGTGGCGGTGATCGCGGCGTCCTCGGCCACCACCTCGAAGGACTTGCAGCGGGTCCGGATCCGGCCCGCGGCCTCGAGGTCGAGGCTGGCGGCCTCGAAGCGGAGCACCGGGCCCCGGTCGGTGAGCCGGATCTCCAACTCCACTTGACCGCCGGGGCTCCGGATCGTGACCAGCTCGCCCCCGGCCTCGGCGTCGGCGCACTCGATGGTGCGGCCGGACGGGAGGTCGAGCCGGGCATCGATGCCCTGGAGGGCGGGCCGGACGATCTCGACCGGCTCCGAGATCGAGGTCGGCCCGTGGGTGCGGGTGTCGTAGGCCGGGCGTACTGTCATGCTGGCTCCTGAGGCTGCCTGTCTGGGAGAGCGACATCCGGACGGATGGCCCCTCATCCCGGGTGGTGGTATCGGACGGGCGCGCGAGGCGCCTCTGACGGAAGGAGGCGAGGCGTCAGAGCGGAATCTGCCCCAGCGGGCCCGGGTGTCAATGCGAGGGGCGGGACGGGTGGGGTTGCCGATCGGGGCGCCGGGGCCGAACCTACCGAAGACGGGCCGGTGCTGGCCCGTCGGACCAGGGGGTGCCGAATGCGTCTTGTTTCTCTGTGGGTGACGGGCCTGGGCTTGATGATCGCGACCGCGCCGGCGGCCGCGCAGCCGAGGACGCTCGATCGGGGTGACGCCCGGATCAACTACGTGGTGGCGGGCAGCGGGCCGGCCGTGGTGCTGATCCACGGCTGGGCCCTGAGCCTCCGGGAGTGGGACGACCAGGTCCGGGACCTCTCGGCCCACTACCGGGTCATCGCGCTGGACCGGCGGGGCTACGGCAAGTCGACCGGGTTCGCGGACCCGAGCGCCGACCCGGGCGACATCCTGGCGCTGCTCGACACCCTCGGCATCCGGCGCGCGGTGCTGGTCGGGCACTCGGCCGGCGCGGGCGTCGCGATGCGGTTCGCGGCGGCCTGGCCCGATCGGGTGGCCGCCCTGGTGCTCTACGGCGGCGGCCCGCCGGCGGGCTTCCCGGTGCCCGATCCGTCCGGCGTGAACGGCGCGATGCTCAAGGCCGTTCGCCCGGCAGGTCGGCCTGGACTCGCTCTTCCGGGTGGTGATGTCGATGCCGAGGTTCATGCCGGGCGCCCACCGGACGGCGGCGACCGCGGCCCGGCTCGATACCATCCTGGCGGGTTACGACGGGCGGGACCTGCTGGAGGACCATCCCGAGTCGGGGGCGTATCCCGAGGCCACGGTCGATCAGATGCGGGGGTGGACGTTCCCCGACCCTCTTCATCTCGGGCGAGCGGGAAGCTCCCTACTGGGGCGTGGTGAGCGATTCGCTGGTGCGGTGGATGCCGGATGCGAAGAAGGTGGTGATCCCGGGGGCGGGCACGGGGTACACCTCGACGAGCCGGCGGCGTTCGACGAGGCGTTGCTGACGTTTCTGGGGAGGGGACGGGGAGGGACGTGAAGGGACGGGGAGGGACGCGGAGGGGCGTGTGCGGGCGTGAGCGCGTCCGCCGTCTCCCCGTCCCTCCCCGTCCCTCCCCGTCCCTCCCCGTCACTCCCCCTCCGGCCGATCCACCCCCGCAAACCTCACCTCCGCCCTCTCCCGGCTCGCTTCGTCCCCGAAGATCTTCTCCCCGTCGTACCGTCCGTTCTCGATGAACACCTCGGAGATGAACTTGCCCGAGGTCACGCTCCCGGCCAGGATACACGCCCGGCACGTTGCTCTCCAGCGTGGCCGGGTTGTGGGTCGGCTTGCCGGTCTCCGGGTCGAGCTCGAGGCCCAGCCGGCGGAAGAGGTCGAAGTCGGGGTGGTAGCCGGTCAGGAGGTAGACCCGGTCGGCGGGCAGGGTCTCGGCGTCGCCCGACTCGGGCCGGATGGTCACGGTCCGGGGGCCGATCTCGGTGACGGTGGCGCTCCAGCGGGCCCGGATCTCGCCGGCCTTGATCCGGTTCTCGAGGTCGGGCCGGAGCCAGTACTTGACGCTCGGCTTGAGGGTGGACCGGCGATGCACTAACGTAACGCGGGCCCCGGCCCGGTAGGCGCCGAGGGCCATCTCGACCGCCGAGTTCTTGCCGCCCACCACCACGACGTCGAGCCCGGCCGAGAGGTGGGGCTCGCCCGGGTAGTGGGAGACGTGGGGCAGGCTCTCGCCCGGGACGCCGAGCAGGTTGGGGTGGCCGAAGTAGCCGGTGGCGAGGACCAGCTGGTCACACGCCAGCCGCTCCGGCTCGGGCGCCCCGAGGCCGGCCGCCAGCTCGGCCACCAGTCGGCCCTCCTCGCGGGCGAGGCCGGTGAGCCGGGTGTAGGGCCGGATCCGGAGCCCCTCCGCCCGGGCGACGCCGCGGTAGTACATCAGCGCCTCCTCGCGGGTGGGCTTGGGGCCGCTGCAGACGATCGGGTGGCCGCCGATCTCGAGCCGCTCGGGGGTGGTGAAGAAGTGCATGCCCACGGGGTAGTGGACGATGGAGTCGGCGATGGCGCCGGCGTCGATGACCAGGGGGTCGAGGCCGCGGCGCTTGGCGGAGATGGCGCAGGCGAGGCCGATGGGGCCGGCGCCGACGATTAGGGTGGGTTCGTGGGGGACGGGCATGGGGGGAAGGTAGCGGGGTAGCGGGTAGGAGCCATGGGGGGACGGGGCTCTGGAGCGGAAGGCTGGTGGTTGGCCCGGGCGCATTCGAACTTGGCCGTAGTGAATGGAGGTCTCGGGCGATGAAGCCGTGGTTGGGGTGGGGAAACTTCGGGCCTGGGGCCGTCAAATTGCCAATAGGACTTAGCACCGACAAGCGCCCCGCCCCGAATTGGCCTTGCGAGTCGACAAGGGCGGCGCTTGTATGCTCCCGCCTGCCCAGCCGTAGAAGCGGCGACGGCAAGTCGCTGCCGCAGGGTAGGCCTCGCTAGTGCTCTTGCTCGTTACGGCTACCATGACTCCTCAGGCAAGTCTTGACCTAAGTGAACTGCCGACACCGATCAGCGCGGTGTTCCGGCGAGTTGGTGTTGTCGGGGACAGTTCCGGCGCGGATACGTTCTTGATGACCTCGTACGTGTCCGAGGCAGCGATCAAGTTGCTAGGTGTGGCGTTCTACGCGGGGCTTAGGGACAAGGCGCCAGATGCGGCCTACAGGATGGCATACGATCTGGTGAGAGCTGATGGCTTGGGCACCTGGGACGTGTGGATACGTCAAGCGTCAAGTCAGCCACTCGGCGGCTTCCTCCCGCCGGCCTACGCGGACCTGTTAACCTGGGCAGGCAAGATCAGGAAGCCCACTGAAGATCCTTGGTTTGCCGACGCTGCCGGCGAACTCACTCAGATCTTTGCTTTGCTGGGGTTCGATTCACCCCTTCCCGCCCGCCGGCCCACAGCGCGTGACCTAATCGGTGCTTTCGTCCAGCTACGCAACAAGACGCGTGCACACGGCGCCGTTGGCTTGGACTTCTTCGACCGCGCGAATGGTCCCTTCTTGCGGGCCGTCACGTCCTTCATTGCTAACTGTCCGCTCTTCGGTTGGCGCTGGGTGCACCTGATGACGCGCGACAATGGCAAGAAGCGTGGAGTTCTGCTATCGGGTCAAACCCCAAAACACTTGAAGGACTCAGAGCTTGCAGACGTTCAAGTACGAGCCCTAGGAGTACACGTTTGGCCTATCGCGGCTATTCATCCGCTACCTTGCTCCGATCTTCTGCACGTCAACCGAGAGTGTACGACGTTTCAATTGCCGAACGGGGGATATTCAAGTGGCAACGCCTGGTTCATTGATTACGGCACGGGCCGGACGGAGAAGAAGGATGTAAATGCCTTCTTGCGTCCACCTGTACCCCTCCCCCCTAGCGAGACACAGGGCCTGCCTGCCTTTGAAGTACAGAGCAACGTCTTCGGCAATCTCCCACCTCTCCCACTAGGATATGTAACACGCGGGGGGCTTGAGCAGGAGCTTGACCGACGCCTTCGCGATAAGAATCACCCAATCATCACGCTGCATGGGCGCGGCGGTATCGGGAAGACTAGTCTGGCGCTGAAGGTGTGCCACGCGCTCGCGGCTGAGGCTGGTCCCATCTTCGAGCACATCGTTTGGGTTAGCGCCCGCGACATCGATCTGCGACCCCGTGGACCCACGGACGTACGACCGGCTGCAGTCAACTTGGAGGGCGTCAGCAGGATATACGGCCAGCTATTTGAGACGGAGGGTACACCCGAAGCTTTCGCCCACGCCCTCGCGACTCCGATTCCTCCCGGCAACGGGACACTCTTTGTTTTCGACAATTTCGAGACGATGCAAGGAATTCGGGATCTGCACCGCTTTCTAGATACGCACACTCACCTACCAAACAAGGTTCTAATCACAAGCCGCGAGCGTGCCTTCAAAGCAGACTTCCCTATTGAAGTCCACGGCATGGATCGCACGGAGTCGTTTGCCCTGATGACACTTGCGGCCCGTGATCTCGGCGTGGAACCAATTCTTACTAACGATGTTAAGGCCAGCATGTTCGAGTACTCTGAAGGTCACCCGTACGTCATGCGGGTGTTGGTCGGCGAGTTGGCGAAGGAAGGCCGGTACGTACCTGCAAAGAGCATGCTACCAAGACGACTCGATATCGTAAACGCCGTGTTCGAGCGCTCATTCAACAAGCTGACAGATGATGGGAGGAATGTTTTCCTGACGGTTGCTTGTTGGCGCTCGCTCGTCTCCGAGCTCGCGCTCCTCGTGGTACTCGGGCCGCGCGGTGTGGACGTTGATGCGGGTCTCGATGAGTGCGTTCGACTCTCCTTGTTGGAGGCGAGAACCTTTCTGGACGACCAGCCCGCCTATTCAGCGCCTCAACTCGCGAGAGTCTTTGCTCGGAAGAAGCTTGAGGGCGATCCTGACCGCCTTGTGATTCAGCAGGACCTCGCCGTCCTTCAGAAGTTTGGTGTCATCACCACTGCCCAGGCGGTGCAGGTGCCACAGCGAGAGGTCCTGCAGCGATTCGTGGACTCCGTGGTGGCGACTGGCCTCGACATGGAAGACGCCCAAGATCGGGCGCGTATGGTGGGGGTACTGGAGAGCCTTGCGGAACTCTGGCCGGAAGCGTGGCTGCCTCTTGCAAGAGTTCGCAAGGCACTGGGGGCTTCGCATGAGGCGGTGGACTACGCTCTACGTCGGGCGGTCGAGGAAGTTCCCTCAAACAAGGTTGCGATGCTTGAGCGAGCTGTCCTCGCTCGAGCCGCGGGTGACGAGGCCACATACATCTCAAGCCGGCTCCTGGCGGTTGAAGCCGACCCGGCCGATACGGCCCTCATTCGGGAAGTCGCTTATGAAGTATGCAAGTACATCAACGATCATTCCGCGGAGATACCAATCACCCGGCGGAGTGTATATGTCGCAACTCTCCGGGAACATATGTCAGCCCATGCCGCGGATCTTGATGCAACGGGGCTCAGTCGGTTGGCCTGGCTCTACCTTCTTGAGAACAACAAGGACCAGGCATGGAAATACGCCAGCCTGGGGCTGCAGCGCGAAGCAGGTAACAATCACTGTTTCAATATCATCAATCGACTCCGTGCCGCCGGATTCGATGAGAACAGGGAAGGGCTGTAGGTCGCAGTAGGTACCATCACAAGTCCGTTGGCAGTGTCAGAAGGCGGCCGAGGATGTCGATTCGGTCGCCGTCGCCCTAGGCCGGACGCAGCCGACTCACCGTTCGCTCCACTCTGTCAACTCGGTTCGACATAGGGAGTCGAGGATATCAACGCACCGGAGATTGGCCGCTGGGGGTGAGTACGAAAGCCGCCACATCGCCTTCTTCGCCGCGGCATGGGGCTGCCTGGGCGATCCTCTACCCTCCCTACCGCGTTCCACCAGCGGCTCCAGCAAGGCCCGAATCGCCTGGGCCGCTACTCCCTGGGCGCCTGCCTGAAGACCTGCCGCAGCCCCCGACTGGCAATCATCGACATCACCGAGCTGTGCGTCTCCCCAGGGAACACGTAGGTCGCCAACCGCAAGGCTCGGATACTTCCGCCCCGCCAGCGTCCTCCCGAACGGCTCGATCAGCTCCACCATCTCCGGCCACCCGTTCCGATCGTAGTACCCGAGCGCAGCCGACTTCATCGGCTCCGGAAAGCTCGGAATGGACTTCTTGAGCTCGGCCGCCGTTTCGAGCCCGCCCACCGACAGGAACACCGACGCGGCCAGGTCCTGGTGCGCGGCCGCGTACTCCTTCTCGTACCGGAGCGACACCTGGTGGTCCCACCAGAGCGACGGGCTCGCGATCACGAACCGCTGGAAGGTCCCGGGCTCGTGGAACAGCGCGTAGGTCGCGAACAGTCCTCCGAAGGAGTGGCCGATCAGGGTCGCGTCGGCCGGATCGACGGGGTAGTTCTTCTCGATGAACGGCTTGAGCTCCTCCTTGATGAACCGGAGGAAGGCCGGCGCGCCGCCGGGGGTGGGCTTCTCGCCGTTGCCCCAGAGGGAGGCGGCGTAGGTCGCGAAGGCGGTGTCGTTGGTCGGGGTGTAGTCGCGGGTCCGGAGGTTCAGGGTCTTCTCCATCCCGTCGACCGGATAGCCGATCCCCACCACCACGGCGGGCGGGATCTCGGGCGCGCCGAACGAGGCCAGCCGGACCGTCTCGGTGATGGTGCCCGAACTCGCCGTTCGCGTCGAGGGCGTAGATCACCGGATACTTGGTTCCCGGCTGCGCGCCCGGTGGCAGGGCGACGAAGATCTGGAACTCCTGGTCCACGAACTTGGAGCGGAGCCGGCGGGTCTCGGAGTGCGGGATGACCACCGGCTGGACCGCCGCCGCGGTGTCGGCCGACGAGGCGGTCTTCGAGGAGGCCGGCGGCGCGGCGCAGCCGGCGACGGTCGCGGCGAAGGAGCAGGGCCGAGCGAGACATCGGATGTCCGGAGAGGAGGATGGCGGCGAAGATAGCCCGATTGCCGGATGACGCCACCCGAGCGCGCGTCAGGAAGGCGGCGGCCGCTCGCGTCCCGAACCCCGAGCCGCTGCTCGACCTGCGGCACCAACCCTGCCAGCAACCCCCTCGTCAGCTCATCCTGCACCACCAACGGGTCCGCCGACGTCGCATCGAACGCCTCCCCCCAAAGCGTAAACCCCCGCTGGTCCAGCAGCCGCACCGTGAGCCGCACTCGGGTCGCCGTCCGCTGCAGAAACCCATCCAGTACCAAGGTCCGCCCGGTCCCCGCCGTCTCCGCCGTGAGCCCCCGCGCCAGCACGTCGGCCGTGGGCGGCCCCGCCACCTCGACCCCCTGAAGCCGCGCCAGCCCAGCCGCGATCTGCTCGGCGATGACCTGGCCCGCCGGCGCCGCGGCGACCCCGCTGTCGGCCGAGCGGATGGTCGGCACCAGAATGGTCGCGGTGGCGGGCGCCGCGGCGGCTCCGATCCCCAGCTTGGGGAGGTGGAGCGGCCAGAAGGCGTAGCCGAGCGCGACCAGACTCAGCAGGCCGAGGGGCACGGCCGCCCGGAGGATTTCGCGGCGGGTAAGGCGGCGGCCACCGGGCGCGGGCGCGGTGGCCGTGAAGGTGCCACTCGCGAAGTCGGGGTTCTCGAGCGTCCGGACCAGGGCGGTAGCGGTCTTGGGCCGGTCCTCCGGCGACTTGGCGAGGCACTGCATGATCAGGGCGGTCAGGTCGGCCGGCACGTCCGTGCGGCGGCTCGCCAGCGGCGGCGGGGTCCCGGCGAACTGCTCGGCCATGAGGTGCTTCAAGGTCCGCCCCTGGAACGGCGGGGCGCCGGTCAGCATCTCGTACCCCACGATCCCGAGCGAATAGAGATCGGCGCGATGGTCGGTGTCCGGGTCGCCGGCGGCCTGCTCCGGAGCCATGTAGGTCGGCGTGCCGATGGCTACGCCCGCGCTGGTGAGGGTCGAGAAGCGGGCCGTCCGCGCCTCGGTCCGGCCCGGTCCCCGCGCGGCGGCGACGGCCTTGGCCACCCCGAAGTCGGTGACGGTCGCCACCCCACCGGTGAGCATGACGTTGTCGGGCTTGATGTCCCGGTGCACGATGCCGCGGTCGTGCGCGAAGGCCAGGGCCCGGGCCACGTCGCGCATGACGCTCACCGTCTCCCGGATCGAGAGCGGCCCCCGGCGGAGCCGGGCCCGGAGCGACTGGCCCTCCACGAACGGCATCACGAAGAAGGGCAGCCCGGCCGTCTCGCCGGCGCTCAGCACCGGGACGATGTTGGGATGCTGGAGCGAGGCGCCCAGCATGATCTCCCGGCGGAACCGCTCGATCGAGAGCGACTCGGCCAGCTCCGGGGCCAGCACCTTGATGGCGACCTTCCGCTGGAGGGCCTCGTCGAACCCGGCGAAGACCCGGGACATGCCGCCTCTGGGGAGCTCGCCCTCGAGCCGGATGGAGGCCCCGAGCGCCACTTGGAGCGGGCCGAAGAGCTCGGAGAGCTCCGGGCGGACCGGCTCGGCGGGTTCCGTTCAGGCGCCGATGATCTCGTTCAGCCCTTCCACGACCTGAGTCAGTTCCTCGGCGGAGGCCCGCCCCAGCCGCCGTCCGATCCGCTCCACGGCGAGGGTGCGGATCTGGCTGATCTTCACCCAGGAACGCTTCGGCAGCTTGGGGCTGGTCAGCTCCAGGGTGAGGGGAAAGGCGGCCCGTTGTGCCTGGCTGGTGAGGGCCACGGCGATCACCGTACCGGAGCGCTCGTTGAAGACGTCGTGACTCAGGATCAGCACCGGCCGCTGGCCGGCCTGCTCGTGGCCCCGGGTCGGGTTGAGGTCCGCCCAGCGGATCTCGCCTCTCAGTATTCCGGCCATTCCGCCGCCTCGACGCCAAGGCCCTCCTCCGCCAGCGCCCGCTCGGCGGCCGGGTCCAGTTTGGCACACTCCTCGGCCAGCCGCCGCCGCTCCAAGCGGTCCAGCTGGGCGGCGATGGCTGCTTCGATGGCCTGGCTCCGGTTTGGGTACCGTGCCTCGCGGACCAGCCGGTCGACCCGTTTCAGGGTGCTGCTATCGAGGGTCACCGCGACTTTCGCTTTTGGCATGATTGCCTCCGTGGTAGGATGATATGTCATACCTGTGAACGGCACAAGAACTCATCTCCCTCGAATGCGCCCGGGCCGGGCGGCGCCGGGTCCGGTACCGTGCCGGTCCTCCGGCGGCGGACTATTATGGGACATGCCCCCCGTCCCCGATGGTCTCCGCGCGGCGCTGAGCGAGCAGTACGACCTCCAGCGCGAAATCGGCCAAGGCGGCATGGCCACGGTCTACCTGGCGGAAGACCTCCGCCACCATCGGGCCGTCGCGGTCAAGGTGTTCGAGCCGGGGGTGGCCCGGAGCATCGGCACCGACCGGTTCCTCCGCGAGATCGAGATCGCCGCCGGGCTCCAGCACCCGCACGTGCTGACCCTGATCGACTCGGGCGAGCGGGGCGGCTTCCTCTATTACGTGATGCCGTTCGTGGCGGGCGAGCACCTCCGCGCTCTGCTGGAGCGGACCGGCGCGCTGCCGGCGGCTCGGGCCACCGAGCTCTTGCGCGAGGTGGCGAGCGCGCTCGACTACGCCCACCGGCGGGGCGTGATTCACCGCGACATCAAGCCCGAGAACATCCTGCTCTCGGAAGGGCACGCGGTGATCGCCGACTTCGGGATTGCCGGCGCGATGCGCTCGGCCGGCGACGCCCGCCTGACCCGGACCGGCGTGTCGCTGGGCACGCCGGGCTACATGAGCCCCGAGCAGGCCGCCGGGCTGGCCACGGTGGGCCCCGCGACCGACGTGTACAGCCTGGGCGTGGTGGCCTACGAGATGGTGGTGGGCGAGCCGCCGGGGCGCTGGCTCTCCGAAGAGGCGGTCCGGGTGGGCTTGTTTCTAGAGGCGCCGCCCGAGCACCGGGTCAGGCTGGACCGGCTGCCCGGCGGCGCCGAAGAGGCGCTGACCCGGGCGCTGGCGGTGAGCGAGGGGGCCCGGTATGGCGGCCCGCTCGAGCTGGCCGACGCCTTCGCGGCCGCGTTCGGCGACCGGCCCCGATACCGGGAGACGGCGGTGAAGCGGATCGTGGCCCGGGCCAGCGAGCTGGAAGCCGAGGGGACGGACGACGAGGCGCTGACCATCGGCGGGGTGCAGCGGCTGGCCGCGGAGGTGGGGATTCCGGCCCGGCACGTGCGCGCCGCCGCGGACGAGCTGGCCGGCCCGGGCGCGCCCCCGGCGCCGTCCGGCGGCGGCAGCGCCTCGCGCACGCTGATCGAGCGCGTCGTGCCGGGCGAGGTGGATCCCGCGATCTATCCCGAGCTGGCCGGCGAGATCGAGGCCACCGTGGGCCTGGCCGGGCTCACCAGCACGTTCGACCGGTCACTCCGCTGGCGGGTGAAGACCACCTGGGACCTGACCCGGGACCTGACGATCACGATCACGCCGAGGGACGGCAAGACGGTCGTCCGGGCGGAAGAGCGGAACACCGATGCCCGGCTCGTGTGGGGAATCGGTGGCGCGGTGGGCAGCGCGCTCGGCGGGCTGCTGACGGTGCTGATCGGGGTGCACGAGGGTCGGCCGGAGATCATCGCCGCCGGCCTGACCCTGGCCCTCGGCTCGCTCGGGATCGCCCGGTTCGGCTTTCTCCGGCAGACCGCCTCGCGGGGGACCGAGGTCGAGAGCCTGATCGACCGGCTGGCCGGCGGGATCGGGCGGGAGGTGGCCGGCCGGTTGCCCGCGCCGCCCCAGAAGGCCAGGCGCGACGCCCCCAGGACGCCGGCCCACCGCGACACCTGACCGCGACACCTGACCGCGGCGCCCGGCCGCGCCCGACCGCACCCCCTCGCTGCTGGCCCCCGCCTGACCGCCTGGGTAGACCTGGACGCCTTCCCGCAGGCTGTCGCGTTCCTGGAGAACGCCGTGCCGGTGCCGTCGCCCTTGGACCTGTCGCCCAGTGACAACCTCCCGGCCCTCGCCCTCGCGGTGATCGACCGGGTGCCGGCGATGATGGCCTACTGGGATCGCGACGAGGTGTGCCGGTTCGCCAATCAGGCTTACCTGGCGTGGTTCGGCCGGACCCGGGAAGAGCTGCTCGGCACCACGCTTCGCGAGCTGCTCGCGGCAGATTCCCCGGCCCGACGGGCCAGGGTTCCGCGACAGCATCGCCGCCTATCTGCCCGACGTGCGCGACGGCGTGGTCCACGGCTTCTTCGTGCACGTGGCGGACGCCACCCCGCTCAAGACCCGGGAGCGCGAGCTGGCGGCGGCGCTCGCCGAGCGCGACCAGGCGCTGGCCGAGGTGCGGACGCTCCGGGGCGAGGCTCGCTTTTCCCACGGCCTTTGCCCGTCCTGCGCCACGACGCTCTACCCCGACCTGGGCCCGCACCCCTGAGTTCCGCCTGACGCGCCGTCCTGCCGGGACCGAGGATCCGGCTCGACCGGCGGGCCTACCGGGGCCGCATCACCACCGGGACCACGACGAACGACGGATGCTCGGCGTCATGATACACCGTCTGCTCCGCCACCACCCCTTCGGCCTCCTTCCCGATCGGCCCCCCGGTCTGCATGTTCCGGTCGAACTTCGGGAACGCATGCGACGCCACCTCCAGCCGTAGCCGCCACCCCACCCCAAGCCGGATGCAGGTCGCCCAGTTGTCGACGTCGTAGGTCTCGACCTGACCCGGCGGCACGAAGGCCACGTGGTCGAAGCCCTCGTGGTACCGCTCCCGCACGATCCCGTCGTTCAACCGCTGCACGAACCCGCTGGGCCGGACCGCCAGCACCTTGGTGGCCCAGTCGGCGTCCTTGGCCGAGCTCGAGGCCTGGAGCTGGACCCGAAGCGGGCCGCAGACCTCCATCGGCTTGGTGAGCTTGGCCGAGGTGTACACCAGCACGTCCTTCCGCTCCTCGACCTTCCGGTAGTCGTCGGGCCCGCCGATCTGCGAGAAGGCGGCGTCGGTCACGAACGGCACCGCGTTCATCGGGTCGGCCCGGTAGTGATCCGGCGGCTGGCTACCCGGGGGAATCGTGTCGAGCGTGCCGTCGCCGAAGCGGGTGTTGGCCTTGCCGTGGCTCCCGAGATAGAACTTGACGTACCGCGTGTTCGGGAGCGGCCACGACGGCTCGTCGTGCCAGCGGTTCTCCTCCATCACGAAGATCCGGACCTTGGCGTCCTTCTCCTGGCCGTTAGGCTTGGCCTTGAGCCAGTGGTCGAACCAGCGGACGTAGATGCTGTCGAGGTTGATGACCGCGTTGGGACCGAAATCGATGGCGCCGAGCTTCCGGCCGGCGTTGATGTGGTGGCCCCAGGGGCCGATCAGCAGGAACTGATTGGGCTTCTGCTCGAGCGAGGTGTAGTTCTCGAGCGTGCCGATCAACACATCGTCGTACCACCCGCTCAGGTGGAGCATCGGGATGTCGACGTCTTTCAACGCCTTTTGGAACGACTGCGCCTCCCAGTAGGCGTCGTGGGTCGGATGGTCGAGCCAGTCGCGCCAGGCGGTCAGGGTCCGGCCGAGCAGCTGGTCGGCGTCGTAGAGCGGGAGGTGGCTGTAGACCGCGCGGAGGTCGTGCTGCGAGATGTCCTGCATGGTCTTGCCCGAGATGGCCGCGAGCCAGGAGAGCGTCGGCGGGGCGTAGGCGCCGAACTGCACCGGGAAGTTCCGGTCGGGGTCTGGCGGGGTGACGCTCGGCGCGATGGCCACCAGGTGGGGCGGCTTCCGGATCGCGGCGTAGACCTGGACCCAGCCCAGGTACGAGCCGCCCATCATCCCCACCTTGCCGTCCGACCAGGGCTGCTTCGCGATCCACTCGATGGTGTCGTAGCCGTCGTCGGCCTCGGTGACCAGCGGGTAGAAGGTGCCGTCCGACTCGCCCCGCCCCCGGACGTCCTGGGTGACGTAGGCGTAGCCTCGGCCCGCCCAGAGCTTGCCGGCCGCGACGAAGGCCGCGGTGCCGTTGTCGTAGGGGGTCCGCACCAGGATGGTGGGGACCTTCGCGGTTCCCCGGGGACGATAGATGTCGGCCGAGAGGGTTGTTCCGTCCTTCATCGGGACCCGGACGTCGTACTGCATCAGAACCGGGCCGGGCGCGGAGATTTGAAACGCGGCGAGCAGGGCGAGCGAGAAGACCACGAGGGCTCCCGGCATTGGGGGATCGGGTAGGTTACCGAGGTCCGGAGCTTCCGGAAAGCTCGCGCCGGCTGCCGGGCGGGGCCTCGTCTTGCCGAAAAACGATAAACGATTTATCGTTTATCAATATGACGAACCGGAGCCCCGATCCGATGCCCCGAACCGATTCCCCCGCGCTGCCCACGGCCTACAACGCCCTGCGCGCCCTGATCGTGTTGAACTGGCTCTTCGGAGCCGCCATCCTCGCCTTGCTGGTCTGGTCGTTCACCCACGAGCAATGGACCTTCACGGCGCTGGGCGTTCCGCCCTCGGACGAGACCCGATCCGAGATCGCTGGGATGCGCGCGATCGCCGGGCTCGGCCTCGTGGTCATCCCGATCAACTACGCCATTCTGAGGCGGCTCCTGGCGGTCGTCGAGACGGTGCGCCGGGGCGACCCGTTCGTGGCCGCGAACGCCCGGAGCCTCAGAGACATCGCCTGGCTCCTGCTTGCCCTCCAAGCCTTGAGCCTGGTCATCGGAGCGGTCGGGAGGGCCGCGTCCACTCCCGCCCATCCGCTTCACCTCGACGCCGGCTTCTCGCCCAGCGGCTGGCTCGCGGTGATCCTGACCTTCGTGCTGGCCCGGGTCTTCGCCGAAGGCTCCCTGATGCGCGAAGACCTGGAGGGGACCGTCTGATGGCGATCGTGGTCAAGCTCGACGACCTCCTGCACGAGCGGCGGATGACGCTGACCGAGCTGGCGGAGCGGATCGACATCACCCTCCCGAACCTGTCGATCCTGAAAACCGGTAAGGCCCGGGCGATCCGCTTCTCGACCCTCGAGGCGATCTGCGAGGTGCTGGAATGCCAGCCGGGCGACCTGCTCGAGTTCCATCCCGACAGCCGCCGGGCCCGGCGGTCCCGGGCCGCGTGAGCACCGCCGCCCTGGCCCCGCCGATCGGCGAGAGCGCCGAGTGCGAGCTGCCGCTCTGGCGGCTGTATCTGCTGCGGGCCATGTACGCCCTGATCGGCCTGGCTCAGGGCGCGCTGATGGTGAATGTGTTATGGCACCATGCGCCGTTGGACCGCGGCGTCATCCCGAGTCTCTTGGGCGCCATGTGTCTCCTGGATCTGATCGGCATCAAGTACCCGAGACGGATGCTGCCGCTCTTGCTCTTCGAGCTCGCCTGGAAGGCGATCTGGTTCCTGGTATTCGGTCTGCCGCAGTGGTGGTCCGGTCAGGCTCCGCCAACCTTCGGGGAGGATTTCCCGGCCATTACGGCCGGGGTCATTGTCATGCCGTTGGTGATTCCCTGGCGCTACGTCTGGCGCCACTACGTGGTGGCGCCAGGCGACCGCTGGAGGAAGGCTCGATGAAACGCACCGTCACCCTGACCATCACGTCCTCGATCACCATCTTCCTGTTGACCGTTCACCTGGCGCAGGATTCCGTCCACTTCAAGGACGGCACGACTCAGGCGGGGACCGGGTATCTCGTCGTGATGGCTGTGCTCGCCGTGGTGCTGTACGGAGCGCTGGCGCTTGCCGACCGGCGTTCGGGCCGGATCCTCATGCTGATCGGGTCGCTCGGCGGGCTGGCCATGCCCGTGCTTCACGTCCGGGGGCTGGCGGGCGTGCGGGCCGACTTCTTCTTCGTGTGGACCCTCCTCCTCCTCGGGGTGGTCTCGCTGGTCTCGCTGATCCTGTCCATCGGCGCGCTCCGAAGCGGCGAACCGTCGCCCCGATGATTCGCGGGGCAGCCCGCGGAGCCGTTCCTCGAAGCGGGAATGGTGTACATTATCCGTTCCGTCAACACCCGGAAAACTCATGCTGACCCGTCGCGCAATGCTCGGCCGACTGGGCGCGCTCATGGCCGCCCCGGCCGTGCTCCGCCACCGCTACCGGCTCTTTCCCGACGTCGCCACGGAATACTCCGAGCGGGCCGTCCGGCTGATGAGGGAGTCGACCGTGGTGGACCTCCTCAACCAGTTCCGGTTCGCCGACTTTTCCGACCAGCCGCCCAAGTCGGAGCTCTGGCTCCACACCGCCCGCTCGATGACCGCCGCCGACTTCGCCACCTACCGCGACTCCGGCTACACCGCGCTGGCCCTGGGCCACGGCGCCCGCGACTACGAGTCCGGGATCCGCTTCTTCGCCGACTGGAACTCGTTTCTGGCCGAGTATCCCGACTGGTTCACCCGGATCGACGACGTGAGCGACTTCGACCGGGCCAAGCAATCGGGCAAGGTGGGCATCATGCTCACCTTCCAGGGCTCCGACCACTTCCGGACCGCCGACGACGTGGCCACGTTCTACAATCTGGGCCAGCGGCTGAGCCAGCTCACCTACAACTACCAGACCCGGATCGGCTCGGGCTTCCTGGAGGAGGGCGACAACGGGCTCTCCGTCTTCGGCCGCGAGATCGTCGCCAAGATGAACGAGGTCGGGATGGCGGTCGACGTGTCCCACTGCAACGACCGGACGACGCTCGACACCCTCGACGTATCCACCAAGCCGGTGGTCTTCTCGCACGCGACCTGCCGGGCCCTGGTGCCGGGCGCGCTTCGCTGCAAGACCGACGAGATGATCCGGAAGATGGCCAAGTCGGGTGGGGTGATGGGGATCGCGATGCTCCGGATGATGGTGTCGCTCAAGGAGCCGGTGACGGTGGACGACGTGCTCGACCACTTCGACTACGTCGCCAAGCTGGTGGGGGTGGAGTATCTGGCGGTGGGGAGCGACATGGACGTGGTGGGGAATCCGAACCCGGTGAACGGGCCGCCGGGCACCGGGGTGCCGTCGACCCCGAACTTCGACCGCTACATGCTGCACCTGGGTCCGGACGGAAAGCCGATCCTCACCATCAAGGGGCTGGACCATCCCAAGCGGATGTTCGACTTGACCGAGGGGCTGATCCGGCGGAAGTACAGTGACGACAATATCCGGGCGATCCTGGGCGGGAACGTGGTCCGGGTCATGGGGACGATTTGGAAGGGGTGACGACCCGGGACGTCCGTCCGCGGCCGCGCCGCCAATCCAGCCGGCTCCAACGAGGGCCGGGCGCCTCCGGCAGCTCCTCCGGGGCGACCCGTTCTACTCGCCGGTGATCGAGAACCTCCTCTCCGCCCGGCTGGCCGAGCAGGAGGGGTTCCCGCTGGTCTGCGTGTCGGGGCAGGCGCCGTCCCGGATGCTCGGCATTCCGGACGTCGGCCTCGTCACGCTCAGCGATCTTCTCGCGGTCGGTGCCCCGATCGCCGGCGGCACCGACCTCCCAGCCCTGCTCGACATCGAGGACGGTAAGGGCACGGCGATGCACGTCCATCGGGGCATCAAGCTGGTCGAGCGGGCCGGCTTCTCTGCCGTTCTGATGGAGGACGCGGACCTGGTGCCGCATCTGGCGCCCCGCACGGCAACCTGGTGCCGGCGGCCACGATGGTGGACAAGATCAAAGCGGCGGTGGACGCGCGCCGGGATGCCGACTTCGTGGTGATGGCCGCCTCGGTCGGTCTCCGGGAGGGGCGCCCGAAGACCGAAGTGATGGACCGGGCCGCCGCCTACGCCGAGGCGGGGGCCGATGCGTTCTGGTTCCCGGGGCTGCCGATGGCGGAGAACCGGGAGGCATTCGCGCTCGTCAAGAAGCCGATCATGTCGATCGGCGGCACCATCGAGGAAATGCGGGCGGTCAACGTGGCGTTCGCGGCGTTCCTGGATTTCGGGATGATCGCCTTAGGGGCCGTCCGGCGGGCGCTTCAGGAGATCATCGCAACGGGGGCGATAACCAATGCTACCAAGGAGGCCCTGCCGTTCGCCGCCTTGCGGGAACTCGACGACACCGCGGGGGAGCGGGCGCGGCGGTTTCGGGTGATCGGGCCGGCGTGATCGAGGCCCGGCAAGGGCCGGGAGCAAACGCCCGCCCCGCTCCCCCCCTTTAACTATCTTTCGCCGATCGGACGGCTCCTCGACGCAGCTGCCCGGGACCGGATGGCGGAGCGGGCCGACCGGACTGGCGAGCCTCGGCGACTTCGTGATGCCGGCGCGCGGATTGCTGGCGTTCGCGACCGCCAGGTTCAAGTAGGCAGTCTGCCGGGCCTCCTCGAGGAGGAGGCCATTCCGACTCCGAACAGCCCCGCCTCCGGATCGCGACGAGGCGCTCTACCACACACTCCCGAGCGCAACCCGGATCGCTTCGCCGCTGACCCCGCTCGACTCCTCCGAGGCCAGGAAGGCGATTACCTCGGCCACCTCCTCCGCGGTGGCCACCCGGCCCGCCGGATAGAGAGCCGCTCGCTCCTCCCACACCTTCGCGGTGGTTATGCCCCGGGCCGCCGCCTCGGCCCGTGCCGACTGCTCGGCCATCTCGGTCCGGACCCAGCCCGGCAGGACGGCATTCGAGGTCACCCCGTGTTTGCCCGCGTCCTGGGCCACCGACCGCATCAAGCCGATCAATCCGTGCTTGGACGCCGAATAGGCGCTTCCCGCGTATTCGGCGACGAGGCCCGCGGTCGAGCTGGTGTAGACGAGCCGGCCGTAGCCCCGGTCGACCATTCCCCGCACCACCAGTCGCGAGAGCTCGAACGGTCCGTCGAGGTTGATCTGCATCGTCTCCCGCCAGACCGCCCGATCCTGCTCCCAGATCACCCCCTCGTGGGCCGATCCGATCCCGTGATTGCAGACCAGGATGTCGATCGGCCCCAACCGGCCCTCCGTCTCCGAGACGGCATAGAGACAACCCTCGGGCGTGCCGAGATCGGCCACCGCGTACTCGAGACCGAGCGCGGCCAACTGCTCCTCGTTGCGCGACACGGCCATGACCCGGGCCCCACGGGTCGCCAACAGCATCGCGGCCGACCGTCCGATGCCCCGGCCTGCGCCGGTAACCAACGCGATCCGGCCTTCGACTCCTGCCATCCGCTCCACCTCCGTGACGTCCGGTCTCGCCTCAACAACTTCGGCGCCTAGGGGCGGCTCGGCAACTCGCGATACCATGCCCCGCCGCCTCTCCAGCGGCTTGGCAACTTAGATTTCGGGGGCGCGCATGACATTCCAGCGACGCCACACCCACCTTCGCCGCCAGGCAACGAATGCTTCAAAGTCTGCGCACTGCCCTGCAGTCGGTTCTTGGCGACACGGGTGACTGGGACCGGTTGACCAGTCGGGCGTCGTCTGAGACCGTGGCACCGGGGACGTCGGTGCGTGCGCTGGGTGAGCCGGTCAACGACGTGTTGATCGTCGAACGCGGCCTGCTCGAGGTGGCCACCCCGGGAGAGCCGTTACGATGGGCACCCCCGGGTGCCATCATCGGCCTTGCGGCGTCACTCTCCGGCGCCCTTTCCCATGTGGCCGTCACCGCGTTGCGTCACGGACGTCTCTCGCGCCTCCCCGCCCGCGCGCTCTGGGATACGGGCGGCGATGTGCGGGCATCGGTGGAGGCGGTCGCCCGGCTGGCCCAGCTCCCCGATCACGATCTCCTGACGCTGCCACCCGACCCGCTCATCATCATGGCGCTGCTCGAGAGCTGTGATGCGGCGATGGCCGACAGTATCACGGGGCATCTCGAGACTGCCGTGCAGGCCCTGACCGGCGCGCGACTGGTTCGCCTGACGGAGACGAGACCGACCTCCGTCGGCGACCTCGCGCAGGAACTGGCGACGCACGAGGCGGATGCGACAACGGTGGTCTACCTCGGGCATGGCGGCGATGACACCAGATCCGCCCAGGTGGTCGCCCACGCCGATCGGGTGCTCATCTTCCAGCCGCGCGGTGTCCTCTCGGCCAGTTCCGTCGCGTACCAGGTGGCGTGCGACGGCTCGGCACGACGTCACACGGAAATCGTCTACCTGCGCAGCGAACAGGAGGCGCCGTCGAAAGCGACCCAACGCCTGCGGCTCCCGCCGAGGGTGAAGCAGATTCACATGCTCCCCGATCCATCCGCCAAGCTGCTGGAACTGCTGCTCTCGGCACTGCGCCAAGGTGCCCGCGAATTCGAATCGCTGCGCGACTTCGAGGTGTTCGCCGAACTCAGCGCGCCCGAACTCGCCTGGCTTCAAGGCACCCTGCAATGGGAGCGCGTCGATGGAGGCAGCCTGTTGCTCCGACAGGGCGATCCGGCCGACGACGCCTGGCTCATCCGTGCCGGTCGCTTGGAGGTGGTGCGCCAGACGCCGGCGGGAGAGCGGCATGAGTCGTGGATCGGACCCGGCGCCTTCGTCGGTGAGACCGCGTTGTTGAGCGGAGGGCGACGATCGACGTCGGTGCGCGCCGTTCGCGACAGCACGGTGGCGCGGGTCGACCAAGCCACCATCAGTTCGCTGCTGGGGCGTTCCCTCGGATTTACCCGCGCGGTGGCCCGCATCCTCGCCCGGCGCGCGGCCGGTGAGACCACATCCGAGACCCGGCGGGCCCGCACCTTTGCGATCGTGCCCCTGGCGGCCCCGGACTGCGTCCGTGATTTCGTAACCTTGTTTGCCGCCGCGTGCGGCGAGATGCGATTCGACGCGACCGTCGTCGACGCGGGGCGCCTGAATGCGACGCTCGAGCCGGAGGCCTCCCGCACCCGACGTGGCGACGTCGGAGAGGACGCGATCATCCGCTGGCTCGATCAACTCGAGCGCCGTCACGATGCGGTCATCCTCATCTGCGAGGCGACGGTCGATTCGTGGACCCGACGCGCGATCCGCCAGAGCGATCACGTCTTGCTGGTGGCTGACGCCAGCAGCTCGCCCGCGCTGCGGCCAATCGAGCATGCCCTTGCCGCCCTCGCCACGGCCGATTCGGACGGTCCCCGCGGTGCGAACGACGGCGCGGAACGGGCGTTCATCGGCGCCCGGCACCTCGTCCTCCTGCAGCCCCGGGGAATCATCGAGGCGACCGGGACGAACCGCTGGCTCGCCGAGCGCCCGCAGCACGCGCACCACCACGTCCGTTCCGGTGACACCCGTGACATCGGCAGCATCGCGCGCCGTCTGACCGGACGCGCCGTGGCCCTGGCCTTCAGCGGCGCGTCATCGCGGGCGCCGGCCCATCTGGGCGTCGTGCGCGCGATGCAAGACCACGACTTGCCGATTGACCTCCTGAGCGGAACCAGTTCCGGCGCCGGTGTTGCCGCCCTCGTGGCTATCGGCCTGCGCGGTGAGGAAGCATTGGCGGCAGCCATCTCGATCATCACCAACGGTTCGCCCCGACTCAGCCAGTTCCAGCCTCCCATCACGGCGCTCACCAGTGGCGCCGCTGCCCAACGTGCGTTGCAGGCGGTGTTCGGTGATCGGCGACTCGAGGATCAGCTGATCCCGGCGGTCCTGACCGCGGTCGATATTCGACGTCATCGCGCCGTGCACCTCACCCGCGGTCCGATCTGGAAGCTGGTGCGGGCCAGCGGCTCGTTACCGCTCCTCTGGCCACCGGTGTGGCACGAGGGCGACCTGCTGGTGGACGGCGGCATCATCAACCACCTCCCGACGGAAGTCTTCGGCGATCAGGCCGACGACGGCCTGGTCGTCGCCAGCGACCTCGATGAATCCGCCGGATCGGGTGCGCCGGCATTCGAGGGGGCGCTCGACTACGGGACCGTCTTGAGCGGCTGGAAAGAACTGGGTCGCCGGATCCGCCGCTCGGGCACGGCGCGACCCCCGGGGCTGGTCGACATCCTGTACCACACGATGGCGATTCCCAGCTTTCAGCAGATGGCGAGCCTCGCCGCGCTGGCCGCCCGGGACAACATGTGCCTGCTCACGCCGGCCATCGGTTCGTACGGCCTGTTCGAAGTGAACGCCGAGACCGGACGCGCACTGGAGGCGATGTCGTGGGAGCACGCGCGGCGAGAGCTGACCCGCGTCGCGGCCCTATGGCATTCCCGGCTTGTTGGTCTCGCGGCTGGCGTCGGGAGCGGGTAGGACGTCCACTACCAAACGACTTCCATCATTGAGCAGTTGATGCCACTACCGATTCCCATGAGGGCGATGCGGTCGCCTTTCTCGATGCGTCCGGCCTCGACAGCCTTGGCAAGCGTAATCGGAACCGCTGCCGGGCCAATGTTTCCAAACTCCTCGAAGGTCATGAACACTTTGGAAGGGTCCACGCCGAGGGCCGCGCACAGCTTGGCCATGTGGGTATGCCCGACTTGGTGCATGATGAAGTGGTCGATCTCGTCGAGCTTCCACTGCAGGGCGTCTACCGCTTTGGCGAGGGTCTTCTTGGCGAGGCCGATACCAGCGACGAGCAGGGCGCTGGCGTTGGTAATCATCTCGGTCGGTTGGCCGATGCAGAGGCGGTTGTGCTCGGTGGCGGCCAAGGTGACGCCGCCATGAAAGCGCGGCGCAGCAGGGGCGAGATCGCCACGGGTGAGCACCATCGCCGCGGCGCCGGAGCCGAGGGTGAGCGTCGCGAAATTGTCGCGGAAGGTTTTCTCGCCGGCACCGGATTCGACCAGGCGCCGGATGGTGGCTTCGACCACGTCGCGACAGCCCTCGCCGTCGACAATCAGGCCGTAATCGACCTGGCCGCGCTCGATCATATTGCCCAAGAGCTGCATCCCGTTGAGGAAGGCGAGGCAAGCATTGCCGATGTCGAAGTTCAGGCAATCCTCGTTGAGTCCCAAGTTGCCATGCACGAGGCTGGCGACCGAGGGCTCAATACAATCCTTGGATACCGACGTATTTACAATGACGCCAATTGTGTCTTTGGAAATGCCCGCTGCGGCGATGGCTTTTTCGGCGGCGAGGGTCGCGACATCGCTGGGCATTACCTCGGAATCCCAGAAACGGCGCGCTTTGATGCCGGTAAGCTTCTCGATAATGCCTTGGGGATTGCCAATGTTAGCCATCACGGGCGCCAGTCGCGCCTCAAGGTCTGAGGAGGATATCCGATGGGGAGCATCTACATAGCTCAACGACGCGATCGCGACATTGTCGAAGAACATGGCCTTCTCCCAGGACAACAATTGATGATGTTGGGGTGGAATACGCGATCGGAGTGGCAATCATATGGGTTGCGACGTTCGGGAGCAATAGCACTCTTATGACCCCGTCTGAAATGGTGAAGGGGCCAGCCGGGAAGGACCTCTTCGCCATTCAATCGCCCCGGTGATAGCTTCGCCGTGGGAACGCCGTCCGGGTCATGGGGACGACCTGCAAGGGGTGACCCGGCCCCTCAACCGCCGCGATTTGACGACGTGCACCAAGTCTTGGGAATCTTCGCAGGAGGCATCCCGTGAGGTCCGGACGATTCAAGCGAGGGGACCACGTCGCGTGGAACTCGGAGGCCGGCCGAGTGAGCGGCCACATCACCCGTGTGGTGACGGCGCCCACGACCTTCAAGGGGTACGTCGTCCATGCCAGCCGTGACGAGCCCCAATACGAAATACGGAGCGACACGACCGATCACCTTGCGATGCACAAGGGGTCGGCCCTCACCCGGCTCCCGCGCTGATGCCCGCCTCGGGCACTCCCGTCTTCACGATCGGCCACTCCACCCGGGGACTGTCGGAGTTCGTGATGCTCCTCCGAGAGGCGGACGTCTCGACGGTGGTGGACGTGCGGTCGATCCCGCGATCGCGAGCGGTGCCGCAGTTCAACCAGGAAGGGCTCGGAGCGGCCCTCGCCGGCTACGGCATCGGCTACCGCCACATTCCGGCCCTGGGCGGGCGCCGGCACCACCGCAAGAACGCGCCGCCGTCGGCCAACGGCTTCTGGCGGGTCGCCGCCTTCCGGAACTACGCCGACTACGCGGAGACGGACGCGTTTCGAGGCGGCCTGGACGAGCTGCGGGGGCTGGCACGCGACACCCAGTGCGCGATCATGTGCGCCGAGGCGGTCTGGTGGCGATGCCATCGCCGGATCATCGCCGACTACCTGCTGGCGGCTGGGACGCGGGTCGAGCATATCCTCGGGCCGGGGAACATCGTCCCGGCTACCCCGACCCCCGGCGTGCGGGTCATGGCCGACGGGACGCTTCAATACCCCGCGGTCCGCTCGTCGGAGGCGTGACCGGTCTCGGCGCCTACCCCTCGCTCCGCTCGCCCCAGACCTCCCGAAAGAGCCGGGGCGTCGACGAAGGTGGGGGACGCCCGCGGACGAGCGGCCGGCAACCCGATTACCGCCGGGCGGTGCCCAAAGAGCGCGGTCGGGTGAGCGGAGCTACCGGCCGCCTGGAGCTCCTGCGCGACGTTGGTCACCGGCCGCGCGGGATTGGTTGACGGGCTGGGCCGAGCGTACCTTATGGTGGTGCCGGTCGCCTTCCTGGAGGGTTCGTGCCGGTCACCGCCAAGCTGTCGCGGAGGTTCTACGAGACCTTCGGCGACGAGATCGCCAACGAGCTGGTGGACTGGTTCAACGCCGTGGACGCTACCTACCGGACCGACCTGAGGGAGCTGAACGAGCTCAACTTTGCGCGTTTCGACGCGAAGGTCGAGCAGCGGTTCGCGGAGTTCGAGCTCAAGGTCGAACACCGCTTGGCGCAGTTCGAGCAACGCCTGGCGGGCACGAAGGCCGAGCTGGTCAGGTGGATGTTCGGCTTCTGGGTCGGGACGGTGGCGCTGTTCTTCCTGGCACGGTTGCTCTAGGAGTCCCCCCGCCTGGGCGCGGCGCTCTACCGGAACAGGACCAGCCCCACCAGCCCGACCACCGCCACCAGCAGCGTCCCCGGCACCGCGAACTTGAGCCACCGTCCCATCGACACGCCGGCTCCGGCCAGCATGGCCAGCATGGCGCCGTTGGTCGGGGTCACCAGGTCGAGCAGCGGGCTGCCGAGCTGGTAGGAGACGATCGCCGCCTGGCGGGAGAGGCCGAGGAGGTCCGCCAGCGGCGCCATGATGGGCATGGTGAGCGCGGCCTGCCCGCTGTTGCTCGGGACGGCCTGGTGGATCAGGGCGTGCACCGGCACCATGCCGAGCGCGGCGACCAGCGGCGGAGCACCGGCCAGCGGTGTCGCCAGGCCGTGGATGATGGTGTCGATGATGGCCCCGTCGGTGAGGACCACGGAGATGCCCCGCGCCACCCCGACGTAGATCCCCGCCGTGATCATCGTCGCCATGCCGGCCAGGTACCGCTCCGCCGTTTCCCGGAGGCTCAGCCGCGCGGCGAGCCCCAGGGCGAACGCGGCCACCAGGAAGAGGGCCGAGAGCTCGTTGAAGCCCCAGCCGAGGCGGAGCACCCCGTAGACGTAGGGCGCGAAGGGCACCAGGGCCAGGGTCAGGAGCAGCACGTCCCGCGCGGTCGGGGGATCGAGCGTGAGCGGCGCCGCCTCGGGGCGGACGTCGTCCCGGGCTCGTTGCCGCCAGGTCCACCCGATCCAGAGGGTGAGCGCCGCCACGGTCATCGCCGTCCGGAGGCCGGCACCCGCGAGCGGTGGGAGGTCGGCCAGCTTGAGCGCGAGGCCGACTCCGAACGGATTGATCGGGCTGAAGGTGGCGCCCACGACGGCCGCCCCGAGGCTCATGGAGAGGGCGGTGATCGCGCCGAATCCGAGTCCCCGGCTCAGCAGGAGCATCACCGGGATCAAGGCCACGATCTCCTCGTACATGTTCTCGAGCGCGCCGAGGAGGCAGAAGGCGGCGCTCACCAGGCTGATCACCAGCAGCGGATGGCCCCCGCGGCCCACCGTCCCGCCGACCAGGCGTCCCAGCGCCCCGGTCGACTCGAGCATCGAGAACACGCCGCCCACCATCAGAATCACGAGCAGGACGTCGGCGCCCGAGACGATGCCGCGCGGCACCGCCAGCATGGCGGCCGGCAGCGAGACCGGCTGGGCCGGGATCTCGTGGTAGGTGCCGGCCACGACCACCTCACGTCCGGTGGCGGGATCGGGCGTGCGCTGATACTCCCCGGCGGGCAGGATCCAGGTGAGCAGGGCGGCGACCAGCACGGCGCCCAGGAGGAGGATCAGCGGGTGCGGGAAGCGGAGGCGCATGGCCAATAGTCCGGCGCGCCCGCCCGTGGCACAAGAGGAGGCGCCCGCCGGGCGCGGGATGGCACCATGCCGGGCCCCGATGTACCCTTCGCTCGCCCTTGCCGGAGAACGAGAGTGATCTTCCTTGCCGCCCTGCTCGCCATCATGCCGCCCGCCCCCGCGGGCGACACCGTTCGATACGACGTCCAGTTCCCCAACGCCGTCCACCACGAAGCCCGGATCACGGTGACCTTCCCGGGTCTCACGCCCGGCCCGGTCGCTCAGAGGACCTTCCGGTGAGCCGAGTGCGGAACGATCCTCCGGGCCGCGATCGACCTAGCGAATCGAGGTCAGGACCAGAGCGTTGCCTCCGAGACCCGAGCCGTCTCGTCGAGCCGCTGCTCGTGGGCCGCGAGGATGTCGCTCCGGGAGATGATCCCGTCAGCCGGCCGGAGCCGTCGGACGCTACACCACCGGCAGCCGCCCCGACCTTCTCCCTGACCATCAGGTCGGCCGCCTCCCGGAGCGAGCTCTGCTCGGCGACGACGATTGGCGCCCGGGTGACCAAGGTCGCGACCGGCGCGTCGGCTGGGGCTTTGGGCTGAGGAGATCCCGCCGGGTGAGTACGCCCAGCAGCCGGCCCTGGCCGTCGACGACGGGGAACCCTTGGTGGCCTGGCGCCGTCTCGCCGTTCAGCCAGACCCGGGCCGCCGCGACCGTCGTCGCCCCTGACACGGTGACTACATCCGGGGTGGCATGCTCGCGCACTAGACGACGGGAGAGGAAGTCCGCCGAGTACTCGGTGATGACCGGGGCGCCGCGCCGGGCCAGCCGCTCGGTCATGATGGTGTGCTTCATGGTGCGGAGCGAGATGAGATAGGCCCCGGTGCAGCCGGCGAGGAGGGGCAGCAGTCCCATCGGCTGACGAGTCGCCTCGAAGGCGAACACGACCGACGCGAGGAGGGCCCGAGACGCCCCCGTGAAGGCGGCCGCCATCCCGACCAGGCCGGCGACCCGGGGATCGATCCCCAATCTCGGGAGCAGGGCCGCGGCGCCGGCCCCGGCGAGCACCCCGGCCCCACCGCCGATGGTGAACAACGGAGCGAGCGTTCCCCCCGCGGTGCCGCTGCCGAGGGCGATGGACCACGAAATCACCTTGCCGACCACCAGGAGGGCCAGCGCGGTGCCTGCCAACGTCCCGTCCAGGAGCTGGGTGATGTTGTCGTAACCGACCCCGAGAGTCCGCGGGGAGAAGTACCCCACCACGCCCACGACCAACCCGCCGATCGCGGGCCACCACATCCAGTGGATCGGGAGCCGCTCAAAGCGTCCTCGATGAGATAGAGGCCCTTGGTCACCGCCACGCCCAACCCGCCCACCAGGACCCCGATCACGGTATAGACCAGGAGGGCCGAGCCGGACGGGGTCCCGAGGGCCGGCATCGGGAAGACCGCGCCCGGGCCGTGCAGGGCGATTCGAAACGCGGCCGCGGTGGCCGAGGCCAGCGCGACCGGCGCGAGGGAGCGGGCCCGGTACTCGAAGAGCAGCAGCTCGATCGCCAGGATCGTGGCCGAGATTGGGGAGCCGAAGATGGCCGCCATCCCCGCCGCCGCCCCGGCCGCGAGCAAGGTCTTTCGCTCATCGGCCGTGACCCGGAGCGCCTGACCCATCAGGGAGCCGAGCGCGCCCCCGCTGGCGATGATCGGGCCTTCCGCGCCGAAGGGACCGCCCGTGCCGATCGCGATGGCGCTCCCAATCGGCTTGAGAACCGTAACGCGGGGGGCAATCCGGCTCTCTCCCACCAGCACCCGCTCCATGACCTCGGGGATGCCGTGCCCCCGAATCGCCGGTGATCCCCACCGGGCGATCAGCCCGACGACGATCCCGCCCACCACCGGGATCGCGACCACCCAGAGACCGAGATGGTTGCCGGCCGGCGACGTGAAGGCGAGCGACCAACGGCCGTAGAAGGCCAGATTGGTGATCAGGCCGATCAGGGCCACCAGCACCTCGGCCAGCGCGCCGGCACCCAAAGCGACCAGGATGGCGAGACCGGAAATCAGGAGCAGCCGCCGATCCGCGGGCCTGGACGCATCGCGAGCGGTCGGAGCGGGCGGCACTTGAGGATCCATCATCAGGGACGCGGGGTGATCGAGGGAGGATCGACGGCCGAGCGCCGGGGAACTTGGCTGAATCGGGCGTCCAATGATAACGGGTCCTTCATGCTCCCCGCTGGCTTGGCACCGAGGTCTCGCCCCGTTCCCGTGCCGTTCGGCGCTCAGCGAAGGCGACGACCCGCTCGACCAGCATCGACACCGTCATCGGCCCGATGCCGCCCGGCACCGGTGCGATGGCCGCCAGGTGCTCGACCCGTCTGTCGTATCGATGTCGCCCTGACCGCCGGGATTGAAGTAGCCGGCGTCGATGACGACGGCGCCCGGGGCCAAGTCGCCGGACCTGATCAGGTGAGGCCGGGCGGCCGCGGAGACGAAGAGGCTGGCGTCTCGGGCGAGGCTCTTCAGCTCTGGGGCCACCGGCGACACGATGGTCGCGAGCGACGCCCCTCGGCGGGCGAGCGCCTCGATGAACATCGAGACGAACGGCGACGGTTCGCCGACGATGATCCCCGGGAGGCCCGCGACCTCCACCTCGAATCGGTCGAGCAGTGCGAGTCCGGCCGAGACGGTCAGCGGCGGCTCGACGGCGGGGTCGGCGAAGAAGCGGGAGACCGCGCTGTCGCCCATCACGTCGACATCGAACGGGTCGGGGATGGCCGAGGCGACCTCGTCGGCGTCGACGCCGGGCGGGAAGGGGAATTCGAGGAAGACGGCGTCGGCAGCCTCGAGGTCGGTGGCCCGGGCGATGGCCCGCCGAACCGCGGCGGTCGTCGCGGTCGCCGGCAGGACCACGGGCCCGGCGTCGACGCCGGCCTCGCCACAGGCGCGACGCTTCCGCTCGCAATACCGGGCCCGGCCGTCGTCGTCGGCGAACGCGATCAGCGCCAGCCGCGGGGCGTGCCCTCGGGCCGTGCTCACCCGGGCGGCCCGCGACCGGAGGGCCGGCAGGCGCTCTCCTGCCAGTCGGCTCCCGTCGAGGATCGTGGTCACCGGGTGCCGAGCCCGAGGCCGCGGACGATCTTGGCCGTGGTGACCACCTGACCCGTGTGTCGCTGGGAATGCTCGGCGGCGTGGAAGAGCAGGCCGAGCAGATTGGTCGGCAGCCGGGCTCGGCCAACCTGCCGGCCATCGAGCAGGGTTTCGGACGACGTCGCTCGCAGGACTCGAAGGGCGGCATCCACGGCTTCGTTGACGGCGGCCAGCAGCGGGACGGGCCCGTCCGGCGGGTTGCCGGGTTGGCCCTCCCGGACCAGGGCGGCCTTCTGGTCGGGGGTGAGCGCTTCTCCCCGAGCATAGGTCAGAAGTCGGTCGAGGCTGCCGACGATGTGGCGCAGGTGGAAGCCGATCGATGCGGCGCCACCGGGCGAGATCCAGAGCTCCTCGGCTGTCAGGTCCGCGACCGCGCGGTGCAGGTCGTCGCGGGCCTGGACCAGCGCGTGGGCGGCCGGCACGATCACCGCGGAGATGCCTTCGATCGGGCCTCGCAGCCAGGCCTCGGGACCGACCGGTGGCTGGGCGCTCGGGCGCCCGATCGGCTCGGGTGGGGTTCGGCTCGGGCCGCCGGCCGGAGCGCTGGGCGAGACGGTAAGCACGAAGGTCGCTCCGGTCGGAGAGGCCACCGCGTGGGGAATCCCTCGCGCCGCCGCCAGGAGCTGTCCGGGCTCGAGGTCGTGGGTGGCTCCGGCGGCGGTAAATCGCAGCTGGCCCGAGAGGGGCTGCACCGTGATCGGACCGTCAGCTCGATGCTCGGCGATCGCCGCCCCGGGCGCGAGCGTGACCAGGGTGACTGGAGCTGCTCGCCTTTGATCAGGGTACGGGCGTGGCGGTCCCGGGAGGCCGGGCCGTCGGGCAGGTCGTCTTGACGGAGCTCGACGACGAGGACGTCGCCGGTGAGTGGGCGCTCGAGCGAGGACATTACGTCACCTCGGGTTGGCCTTGCGGATCTGCACCCGCCACGTCTCGGGGCCCGCCTCCAGATACTCGAAGGAGAAGGCCTGGTCGCCGCGGGTGGCTCGCAAGGTGTAGTACATGCACTTGGGGTCGTGATCGACGGTCAGATCGAGCGCTTCGTCGGTGGCCAGCCGTTCGTAGGCCGTCATGATCCGGTCGTACCGGTGTTTGGGATCGACCGGGCGGACGTCGAGCGTCACGGTTCTCGTCATGGCATGCCTCCCGCCGCGGTCGGCGCGCCGACCGTGGCGAGCGGCAGTCGGCTTCCGCAGCCCCACCGGCCTTGCCGGAGCCACATGGCCCACGCCGTCCGAAAGCGGGGGGAGGATGGCTTCACCACGAGCGTGCTCCGAAAGGCCCGGTGAGCCAGCGTGCGGATCAAGGCGCCAATCCCGGCGCCCGCCTGGACCGGCGGTCGACCGCCGCGTCGAGAAGCTCCGGGAGCGCCATGGACGGCGCCGCTCCCGAGCTGAGAGCCAGGCGGGTCATGCCCCGGTCCGGGAGATCTCGACCCGCCACACGGCCGGCCCTTCTTCGAGATACCGCCAGCCGAACCGGCCGGCCTGCTCGAAGTCGAACTGATACTTGAGCGGCTTCGGATCGTGATCGTTGACGAGCACGAACGATTCGCCTTCCGCGAGCGACGCGAAGGTCTCGAAGATGGCCGGATGCTTTTCGCGGGGTGGGATGACGCGCACGTCGAGGGTTCGTTCGGTGCTCATGGTCGCTTCTCGGAGGTGAATGGGGACGAACGTCCGTCGCGGACGTCCGGCTGGCGGACGAACCAGACCCGCCAATCGTCGTCGGCCAGACGCTCGGTGTGGTGGCCGAATCCCTGCTGGGCCAGGACGCCATACAGGGGAACCGGCTCGAAGATCGCCCGGACGACGAGCGCGCCGTCGGGCGGCGTCTCCCGGCTGGCGGTCATGATCCGGCTGAACGGCTCGCGGCCGTTGCGGAGATCGTCACGGACGTCGATCTCGACGATGCGGTCGGGGTCGATGGCCGAGACGGCGGGCGGGCGCCTGTCGCTCATGAAGCCTCCGGTGCGATCATGCCGGGATGCCAACCGGGGTCCCAGACCAGGTCGGTCACCAGGCGGCCGACGTCGGGCAACCGGGTCACGGTCTCGACGATCGCGGTGGTGATGATCCGCTCCATCGGGCATCCGCGGGTGGTGAGGGTGTAGCGGACGGTGACGACGCCGCCGTCGATCTCGACGTCGTAGACCAGCCCGAGGGTGACGATGTCGACGCCCAGCTCGGGGTCGATCACCGTGCGCAGGGCGTCGCGGACGAGGGCCTCGGTCAGGGCGGTCATGGCGTCACCCGGGCGAGCCGCGCCATCTGGCCGGCCTCCACCGCCGCGCCGGCGGCCAGGAGCATGGCGCCGGCCCGGGCCAGGGTCGGACTGGCCAGCCCCACGGCGCCCGCCAGGAGCGCCGCGCCGGTCGCGAGGGCGGCGCCCGCGGCAGTCGCCAGCCGGTGGGAGAAGAGGTCGCCGACCGTCGGCAGCGGCCGCTTGCCTGCCTCGGGGCCGAACCGGTGCAGCCACACCAGGAACGGCACGATCTTGTAATAGTGCCCGGCGACGAACAGGCCGAGGCCCAGGATCAGCGCCGTCACGTAGGCGACGATCGGGCGCGGCCCGCCGACAGCGAGGGCGCCGAGCGCCGCGGCCAACCCGGCCGCCAGCAGGAGGAGGCCCGCCGCGACGAGCCGGAGCCCCGGGTCCAGCGCCCGTCGCTTGCGATGGCGGAAGTAGCGGGCCGACTGCGCGAGGAACGCGGCCAGACCGGCCGACAGGAGCAGGGCCGGGAGCCAGCGGCTGAGCCAGGGTGGGCCGTGGTGTCCCAGCGTGAGGGTGGCGGCGCCGGCCGCGAGAAGGCCGACCGCCGCTCGCATCGGCCCCTCGCCGACCCCATGGCTCAGCAGGAACATCGGGAGCAGCCGGCGGGGGACCGCGGCGGCCGCGAGCAGGACCCACCCGGCCAGCGCGACGTGGAGGTGGCACCCCGAGCGCGGTAAACGCGCGGCGCCGAGATAGCCCCAGCGGTAGTTGCCGGCCAGCGCCACCCCCAGGGTGACCGTCACCGACGAGGAAGAGGCCGGCGCCGGCCAGGGCCCACCAGGTGAGGTCGCGGCGGGGTGCGCGGACCAGAGCGGCCCCCAGGCTGCCGGTGAACAGCAGCAACCCGGTGCCTAGTACGCGGCCCCCACCGGCAGGACGGAGCGGGGCCCAGGCCATCCCGGCGACGAACAGGGTGACCCCGCGACGTGGAGGCCGAACGAGGCGTGGGCGAGCCGGACCGACCCGATCGGCGTGCCGAGGGCCACGGGAAGGAATTGATAGAGGGCGCCCATGATCGAGGTCGTGATCCAGCCCAGCGTGAACAGGTGGGTGACCGCGACGACGGTGGGGGCCAGGGAGAGGCCGCGAGCGAGGTCGGGCGCCACGAACACGGCTCCGATCGAGCCGGCCAGCAGGAACGCGAGCCCGGCGCCGAAGTGCTCGCCCGGGAGCAACGGCGGCGGAACGTGCGGGCCGGCCGCCGCAGGAGCCGCGCCGGTCATCGGGCCGCCGCCTCTTCCGGCGGCTGGGCCCGGCCCTCGAGCGCCTCGAGCACCTGGCGGGCCAGGTCCCGAAACGCGACGGCCGCCTCGGCCTCGGGGCGCTCCAGGAGCACCGGCAGTCCCGAGTCGCCGCCGGCCACCATGGTCGTCGAAAGGCACCCGGGTCAGGAGCGGGCAGCCGGTGGTCCGATGGAGTGTGTCCCCTCCGCCTCGGCCGAACGGATGGAACCGCCGACCGCATTCGCAGGCGGTGCCGCTCATGTTCTCGACCAGTCCCAGCACTGGCACCTCGAGCTTCCGGAACAGGTCGACCGCCTTGGCGGCCTCGATCGCCGCCAGGCGTTGCGGCGTGGTGACGACGATCGCGCCGTCGACGACCACCGACTCGCTCAGGGAGATGGGCACGTCGCCGGTACCGGGCGGGAGGTCCACCACCACGACGTCGAGGTCCGGCCAGACCACGCCGCGCGAGAACTGCTTGACGGCCTTGCCGACCATCGGCCCCCGCCACACGGCCGGCGACCGCTCCCCCAGGAAGAAGCCGAACGACACCACGGAGAGGCCGAGCGCGTCGAGCGGGACGATCTGGTGCTCGGCGGTCATCCTGACCCGGGCCTGCCCGTCCTCGAGCCCGACCAGGACCGGGACCGAGGGGCCGTAGATGTCGGCGTCGAGCAGACCGACCCGGCGGCCGGCCTGGCCGAGGGCGAGCGCGAGGTTGACGGCGACGGTGCTCTTCCCGACGCCTCCCTTGCCCGCGCCGACGGCCACGACGTGCCGCACCCGAGGCATGCCGATCCGATCCGCCGCCGGATGGGGTCGGGAGGGCGGGTCCGGTCGGGAGCCAGGATCTGGACCTCGGACCTGACCGCCCCGGCCCGTTCCAGCCGGTCGCGGATGGCCGAGCGGAGCAGCTCGGGAACGTCGGGCCGGGGGGAGGCGAGGACCAGGGAGACATGGACCCGGTCGTTCGCACCGCGATCGACCGAACCAGCCCGAGCGCGACGATGTCTCGCGTGAGTCCCGGGTACGGGACCTCGGTCAAGGCGGAGCGGACGTCGGCGTCTGTCAGCATCAGGCGTCGACCCGGTAGCAGCAGGCCGGGGCGCCATCGGGGATGTAGGAGGTCCGGTGTGATTTTTTGCCCAGCAGCTCGGTGACCAACCGGCTTTCCAGGACGCACGGGACCCGAGTCGCGTCGACCAGCGACCGAATCGGACAGTGGCAGAGTCGCAGCTGCGGCGCCGCGGTCGGTCGGTTCGACCTCGGCCATGAAGCCCAGCTCCGACAGGACCCGGGCCGCCTCCTCCATCCGGGGCCGGCCGGTCAGGCCGGCGACCCGGGCCAGGGCTCCCGGTCGGCGAGCGGCGATGCTCCGCTTGATAAGTCGCGGAGCAGTCGCTCCTCGCCGTTCTCGACCAGGTAGCCGGCGAGCTCCCGCAGCGTTTCCGCCTCACGCCGCGGAAACAGCGATTCGGCCTGGTCGGTCAGCGAGTAGACGACCTCGGGCCGG
>CAVSQW010000005.1:0-165776 GCA_963730185.1 uncultured Gemmatimonadales bacterium | reverse complement strand
TACCGCCGGCTGCCGAAGTCGTACTTGACCACTGCCACCAGCCAGTGCGAGAACGCGTCGAGCAGGTCGCTCTGATGGCCTCCGGCCGGCAGCACTCCAAGAGCTCGGCCGGGAGCGCATCGATCAGCCGCTGTGCCGCGGCATTCGCGCCGGGGTAATCCGCCAGCGACGCCTTGAACGCTCCCTCCATGAAATAGTTCACGACCCGCCGGGACTTGTTGTTGATGACGGCGTAGTCGCCCGGACGGAGCGCGGCCAGGAACGGGCGACGATGCCGGTCTGAAGGCCCTTCGAGTAGGGCGAGTCGTTGAAGGTTTTGCAGGCGGTCCCCAACGCTGAGGGGTCGCGATCGCACTCGATGTAGAAGTCGAGCAGTCCCTTGGCCACCGCGGGCCAGTCCCCGGGCTTCCTCCACCCGGCGCCCTTCGAACCAACTCTTGATGTCCTTGGTGACGGCGGGCTGCACCGCGATCCAGGCGCCCCGCTCACGGTTGTTGGTGGAATTGAGGTGCGGGAGCGTTGGAGCAGGACGTCGTCCGTGACGTCCTCGCCGGCCGCACGTTTCCGAACGAGTCTTCGAGATATCCGCGGACCGGCTCCCGCGACGGATGGTAGCATGGCGAGATGCTTCTCGCCGGTGGGCTGTTTGAAGTACTCGGTCTCACACTGTTCGAGCAAGGTGGTGAATTGGTCCCACCTGGGTACGCCTCCGTCCTCGACACCCAGCGGCCCACCCAGATCAGGCTCTGCGCGTCTAGCAGGTCGCGGGCGCCGTACTGTGCGGCGCGATCGCGAACGCCGGTGGCCAGCTCGATGAAGTAGCGATAGAGCTGGCCCGATGGCTTGGGCTCCCATCGGTCCCACTCCCCGCCGAGTCTGAGCAGCCACTGTACGGCCGAAGGCTTGATGAAGAAGTTCTCCTCGGGCGCCAGGAGGAAGAGCAGGACGGTCGGGAGAGTCCACTTGTTGGGGAGCCCCTCCTTCTCCGCATACGCGCTGAACCGATCCAGCCGCTCGGCCGGGTCCGCCCGGCCCGTGCAGGAGGTCCTGCAAGGCCAGGCAGAGCGACCGCTGGTCCTTCGCCTGATAGAGGATCGCGAGGTCCCCGGTCGAGGGTGTCGCCAGGTAGAGCAGGTTCGTGCTGCTCGCGGCCTTTCGGACCCGGTCCAGCAGCTCGGTGAATGCCTCTTTGCCGATCAGCTCCTGGAACAGGTCGGCTGAGAGACTTTCGCGTGCTTTGGCTGAGGCCTCTCGTTTGTACCCAATTTCGTCTCTGACGAATCGCGGATCGTCAAAGCCGGTCCAGTTGGGGTACCCTTGCTTCGCGAGGGCGATGAGCCGTTCGGTTACGGAGTCGAGATCCATGTCCCCTGCTGGAGAAGGCCGTGGGGGTGGAAAGCTGTTGCGCCGAGCTAGTCGGACTCGCGCGGAACGGGGCTGACGCACCAGCCCAGGTAGAGAGTTGGACTTGGCCAGGCTCCCGACTTTCGCAACCGCCCCGAGCTTGACGGGCGCGCCGAGCGCCGAGCCGAACGCCTCGAGGTCGGCGAACCAGCTCGCCTCCGGGCTGAACGACTGGACCATTATCACAGCCGTCGGCGCGTGGAACGCTTCGGCCGTCAGCACGGCAGATGCCGTTCGGTGGAGCAGCTGGTAGCGCACCTCGTCCGGCAACGGGGCCTTCAGGCCGAGCACGTTGTGGAGGTGGTCGATGCGCTCCTTCTGCCCTGGCGACGCGCCATTCCGCTTCTCGCCGAGGGTCGGGCCAAAGACCTCGTCCGCCTTCGCTTCGACCGCGATGACGACCAGGCTGGCGTCGTTCCTTGCGAGGGCCAGTACGTCAGTGTGAGGCGCGGTCTTGCCACCAGGCAGTTCCACCTCCTACTCCGGGATTGCCAAGAGAAGCTCGAGGCCGCGGAGGTCCCTCGGCCCCGTCTGGAGGGCGGAGCGCTCCTCGGCGGGGAGATCGTCCGCGCGGTCCCAGGACAGCGCCGCCGACATAGCCGAGCGGCCTTCCTTCCAGTGGAGGTCGGGCTGCGCCAGGAGGGGCTTCCAGTCGGCGGATGATCTTGTCGGTGTGAGGATTCGTTTCATGGTTGGTTCGATTGACGTGTAGGTGAGTGGGACCAGATCCAGCCCTCGCGTCGGGCCCGCTGCTCTTGATCTTCGGTCGGCGCCAGGACCTGCCCCTCGAGAAAATGGAACCCTGCCAGAGCGCAGACCACTGCATCCCGGGCGTGCTCTGAACTGGGCTCTGGAACGCCGGGGGCGAACGGGATCAGGCCTTCGAGCCCCGCGAGCGAGCCGCTGCCGTCTGGAACGCCGAGCGACCGGCGGGTGGCGGCGGGGTAGACCTCGATGGCCTGAATACCCTGAACGGGCCCTGGCGTCCAGGCCAGTGGTACAGGCTGTCCCAGTATTCGTCGTACTTCGCCAAGCAGGTGGACGGCCGCCCACGCTGTTCGCGCGATTCGATCGGCGCCGACGTCGAGGGGGCGCTTCCCGAGACGAGTGGCGATGAAGTCGTCGGTCCGGCGCCGGAACAGCTCATTCGCTGGTGCCTCGATCGCCAGGCCTGCCTCGTGGTCCTTCAAGGCGACCTTCAGCGGATCAGGCCATCCGAGTGGGGCGTCCAGGCAGATCAGGGCGCTGTCGACCCCCGAGAGCCACTGACTGATGATGTCCTCGGGCTGCTCGCGCTTCGATCCGATCTTGGTCTCGGTGACGGTGAGTCTGGGTCCTTCGTACTGGGCGAGCGCCAGACCAGTCTTCGCTGGCTGGACGGCGCAATCGACCCCGATAATGGTGATCACGGCCTTGGTCCTAACAGGAGCGGGGTTAGGGACGCTCCTGGCCAATGTGGCGCGGAATCGGCCATTCCGCTAGTCGGCCTCGCTGAGCTCAGCCGGGTCGCCAAAGAGCGGCCGCCACGCCGGTGAGCGTTGATCGGGCCGTCGCCAGGATTTGGCTCGCTGCCCGGTAGGCTCTAGTGGACCGTAGCGGACGCTGCACCCCAGACCGGTGCCGAGCCCGTCCCTCTGCCCCGGCGAATTGCATGTCCGCGAGAGTGGCCAGAACCCGCTCCCGAGCGACGACCATCTGCGTCGCCGCCGAGAGAAGTGCATGACGGAGAGCTTCCCGGCTGATCCACCCCGGAAGCAGCTCCACCACGAGGAACAGCTCGTCCCGGACCGCCACGACCTTCGCGCCGTCGAGCCAGATGTTGGCGATATTGAGCGCCTCGTACACCTCGGGTGCCGGATCGGGGGCGCCCAGGACGGGGGCCCAGATGCCGAGCACCCCGTCGGCCTGGGGCGCGATCGACAGCGGCCCGGCCTCCGACTCGACCACGACCCCATCCTTGCCGACCTGGAGCAGCGCCGTGGGAAACGCGTCGTGAGCGGCCTCCAGCATCAGGGGGACGCCGGTGAGGTCCGGCGCGGCCGGCGCCGGAGCCGGGTCCGTGAAAGCCAGCGGTAGCCGAATTCGCTCACCACTTCGATGGAAGGCGCGGTACTCGAGATCGGACGGGTGTTTGGTGTGGTAGACCTTGCGAAGCGTTCGCACGGCGAGACGGGCGAGCGTCGAGGGCCGAGCTGCCCGCCGCTGGTCGACGTAGAAGTTGGGTGAACCGGCATCGCTTGGCACGCCCGGCGGCCGGAGCTCCGGCGGCAGGCTGGTCGGCGGGTTCCAGCCGAGCGACAGCAGCTCGGCGTAGGACGTCGCGGCCGAGCTTCGGCTCCGGCTCGTCGATGTAGACGTTCGAACGGGCCTCGGCGCGGAAGCCGCCACCGTCATGGACCGCGAACTGGACGTAGTGACGTCCCTGCCGCTGGGCAAGGACCAGGTACTCGGTGGGGCGGAGCAGCCCGAGGCACTGCGCGAGGCTCCGCTCGAACCGCGTCCAGTCGCGATCCGTACCCCGTCTGGAGGAACCCGATTCGTCGTTCCGATTCGTGCGACTCGCCTCCCGTTTCATGGACTCTCCAGCTCCTATCGCTCTTCCACCCCTATGAACGGTACGGGGAGGGTGAGACACTGGATCCGGATCACTCGAGCGGCATCGACCGGCGGCGGGCCGCCTGGGTCGTCGACGGAATTGCCCGCATGAGCTCCGGGGCCCGTGCCGCGGTGGCATGGAGCTCCGCCCTGAGGGCCCGCTCCGCCGTCATCGGGGTCGGCCGGCCGATCATCGCCTGCATCCGCGCAGTCCGACCCGTGGACGACGAGTCGCCGGCCACGGCGACGGCCGAGCTCGACGGACACGACGCGAACGACGGCAGCTCCGCTGAGAGGCCGGTCACCCGGAACATCATGGCCTTGGCCGGTCCATTGAACTCGGTGAACGCGAACCAGAACTGCCGGGCAAGCGCCATCCTGGCCGCGAAGGCCCGGGTCGCGGCGTCGGGGCCGGGGTGGCCCAACGCGCTGAACAGATCGAACTCGAGCCAAACTGCGCTCTCCAGCGTCCCGCTGTCGAACCCGTAGGTCACCAGCCCGCTCTCGGTTACGAAGTTGTCGGTGTCCACGAACAACACGAAGAGCCCGCTCGAGCAGCCCATGGCGAGGGTGGGATACTCGCTGGTCCCAAACTTGTTCGTGATCGACAGGTCGGCCGGCAGGGAAATCCCGAAGACCGTGCCGCTGCCGAAGGCGAGCCAGTCGTACCCGCTGGCGGTGGCCTCCCAGACCCCGCCGTCGATTGCCACTTGGATCGTGATGGTCCCGGTCTGGAGCGCCGTCATCCGGCCGTCGGGTGTCATGACGGCCTTGGCGGGCTCAGCCACGCTCCAGGTCATCGGGCGGTTCACGACGGTGCCATCGGCGAGCTTAGCCGTCGCCGTGTACTGGTAGGAGTCGCCTACTTTGGTCCGGAAGTTCCCGGTCACGAGCACGGACGCCACAGGGGCGAGCACCGTCACCTGCGCCGTACCGGTTTGTCCCTCGACGGTGGCTGTGATGGTGACCGGTCCACCGGATGCCACGCCGGTTACGACGCCGTCGGAAGAAACGGTCGCCACGTCCGCGTTACTGGTGCTCCACGTGACGGTCCGTCCGGTGAGCGGGTTGTTGGCGGGGTCGCGGGGCGTGGCGGTGAGGGTGGTGGTGGCCCCGACGAGAAGCGAAGCCGTCGCGGGGGTCACCGCCACCGAGGCGACCCGCGCCAGGACGGTGACCTGCGCGGTGCCGGACTTGCCCTCGCTGGTGGCGGTGATCGACACCGGACCCCCGGGCGCCACGCCGGTCACGGTGCCGGTATTGGAGACCGTGGCCACCGCCTGGTCGGCAGAGGTCCAGGTGACGGTCCTGCCGCTCAGCTGGTTGCCGGAGGCGTCCCGCACGGTCGTGCTGAAGCTGGCCGTGCCCCCGACGAGGATGGTAGCTGAAGGAGGGCTCACCTCCACGGAGCCGACCGAGGGCGGGGGAGGAGGCGGAGCCGGGCCGGTGCCGGAGTCCCCGCCCCCACATCCGATGGAGGCCGCGAGCCCGGTGGCCACGGCCCACTTCAGGAAATGCTGTTGCATGACACACCCCTGGTGACGATGGTCCGTTCCACGTGCTGCTGCGCGGTTTACGGTACGAATGGGGTGTGACAACGGCGGCGTGGGTGGGGCAGGTGATCGCTGGCAGTGACTGGCTGGACCCCACCGCATCTAGACCTTCCCCGGCAGCGAGGAGGCTCTCGAGGCCGGCCAGATGTCCCTGGCCAACACCTTGGCCGCCTCCCGCGTCGGGCGGAAGCTTAGGTCCTTCCAGGGCTTGGAGCGCCAGGTCTTGAGCGGAACCGGCCGGTTCGACGGCGCCGGCCTCTGGGCCGTGGACGTGCCCCACGACGGCAACCGGAACTACTCGGAGGAGGAGATCGACGCGGTGGACCGGCTGGTCGCCGAGCTGACCCGGGAGGGCGCCCGCTGGACCGACGCTTCCAGGGCACCGAGCACCCCCTGACCCCGGGCGACATCCTGGTCGTCGCCCCCTACAACGCCCAGGTCACCCGGCTGGCCGAGCGGCTCGAGGCCAAGGGCGTCCGGGTGGGGACGGTGGACTAGTTTCCAGGGGCAGGAGGCGCCGGTGGTGATCTACTCGATGGCGACCTCCCGCCCGGAGGACGCGCCGCGGGGGATGGAGTTCCTGTACAGCCCGAACCGGCTCAACGTGGCCACGTCGCGGGCGCGGTGCGCGGCGGTGCTGGTGGCGAGCCCGAGGTTGTTCGAGCCGGAGTGCCGGTCGCCCAAGCAGATGCGGCTGGCGAATGGGCTGTGCAGGTTCCGGGAGATGGCGCGGAGCCCGACCTAGCCGTTGTTCTCGAGCCACCGCATCAGCGAACGCGCGGCCGCGGCCAGGTACTCGAACCCCAGCTCCGCGTCGGAGTACTCGATTGCGTCCACCACCTGATCGCGGCGGAGCGTCGCACCATGTGCCTTCAGTAGCCGCGCTGCCCCTACGTCTCTCACGTAATCCGTCCCCCGGTCGGCCTCGCCTTCGAGCCAGGTGAGGAGGTCGATGACGAAGCGACACCGCTCCCGCCAGTAGCCCCAGCCCGGCATCTCGTAGCCGATCCCGAGGACGTTGTTCCAGGAGCCAGGGTGTCCCGTGAACATCCGTTGCGATGTCTTGGCTCCGGGCGTCGTGTCGAGCGATCGAATGAAACGGGCCCTGGCGAGGTCGTCCGCCGCACGGCGGACTCCGGCGGCCGTGTAACCGAGGGCATCCGCGATCGTCGCGACGCTCGCCCACTCCGGGGTCAGGTTGCTCGACCCGAGCATGAAGGTCAACACGTCGGCTTTCACACCGACGCCAAGACCGAGACGGAGCTGGAGCATGAGGGAAGCCCACGACGCCAGCGGCGGCTCCACCGCACGGGCCTTGCCCGTTCGCTCGCCGAGTGGCTCGGCCTTCCGCGTCCGGAGGGACTTCCAGCGGGGGTCACCCTCAGCGACGCGGGTCGCTGCCAACGCCGAGAGCCGTGCCCGGACCTCTGCCGGGAACGACGTGCCGAGGTTCCGGAGCCGCTGGATGCTGAGGAGTGGCGAGTTGCGGGTGGTCCACGACCAGACCACGTCGGCGAGGCGCTGCTCGTCCTCCACCATCCAGAGCGACATCAGGATCAGAACTTCGGGATCGACAATGGCCCGGGCCATGGCCCCGGTCGATACCGTGGCACCCATGACCTTCCATTGCCGCCAGAGGTAACGAAGCTGCGCTTCGCGAACCTCGCTAGCGAGGGCCGTCGCGTTCGACTTGGACACGGTGCACCACCTTGTGAACGACCTCAGCGAAGTCGGGAGAGGGGTCCTGGGCTCGGATCCACTTGGCGGCCCCCTCGAGCTCGACGTCCGTCGGCTTCAGTGCCAGCAGGTCCTGGAAATGAACGCTTCGGGGCCCGGCGTCGGGCGCAGGCGGACCCGGCCGCTCGGCCCCCGGGTCGCGAAGGCCAGGATGTCGACATCCGTTGTCGTCCGGGACACGACGCCAAGCAGGTTCACCGCCGAGCCGCCGATGATGACGATGCGGTAGTGGTGTCCGTCTGCCTCGAGGAGCTCGCCGACCAAGGTCAGGGCTCGCACGATGTCATCAGAACCATCCACGGGCGCCTGCCGTCTGTGGTGGTGGGTGAAATGCAATATTCTTCGACTGGCAATATAATATTGCTCTATTGGTAATACAATATTACCCTCATGGTACGGTACGGTCCGTCAAACCTGGTCCCACCGCAGCCGCGATTTCAGTGATCGCCGCGGTGATGGTTCCGGGAGATGGCGCGGGCCGGCTGAGATCCGGCGATTGGGGAGGCGCCGGGTGCTGTCCGCTCCGATCGCTGCGGGCGCCCTCACCGGGGAAGACGGTGGAACCGCCGGGGGGCCGCCCGACGCGCCCTCCGCGGACAGCACCCGGCGCCTCCAGCGGAGGCCGCGGTGCAGCACGCCCCGCTTCGCCCCTCACCCCACCGCGTGTTTTTGCCTACCCCCTCCCGCCGAGCGTAGCTTATCGTAGGCCCGACCCCAACCCGCGAGCCCGGTCGTGCCCGTCACCGCCAAGCTGTCCCGAAAGTTCTCCGAGGCCTTCGGGGACGACATCGCCAGTGAGCTCGTGGACTGGTTCAACGCCGTGGACCTGACCTATCGGGGTGACCTGCGGGAGCTCAACGAGCTCAACTTCGCGCGGTTCGACGCCAAGCTCGAGCAGCGGTTCGCCCAGCTCGAGGCCAAGATCGCCGCCGACCTGGCCGCGACCCGGACCGATCTGATCAAGTGGTCGTTCGCATTCTGGATCGGGACGGTGGTCACGATCTTCCTGGCCCGTCAGGTGTGACCTGCATGCACCGGGTGAGGTGGAACATCCAGCGGGCCGGCCGCGTCTGGGAGGGCGACGAACTGACGGCTCGGCTCCCGTGGCTGCCGGAGAAGTTCGAGGTCATCGACGGAGCGCTGCTCTGGAGCGAGGAAGAGCGCCTCTGCATGCTCGGCGTTCTTCTGGAACAAGTCGGGATCGACCAAGCCATCCAGCTGGGCGATCCTGCCGCATGGCGAGCCGCGGTAGCGGAGCTGGGCCCTGACGGAGCCGAGGGCGGCTGATCTTGTCGGGGTAGCCGCCGGTCAGGGACCGGTCGCTCCCGTGAGAGTAGCCGCGAACGCCGCGTCGGTCGGCGCCAGGTCGACTCCCTCGAGCTGGTCACGTGACACCCAGGCCAGCTCCTGATGCTCGAGCGCGGCCGGCTCGACGTCGTCGGCAATCCGAACCTCGACGAAGCAGATCAGGAACCGGCCGGTCGCTTCGGCGATCTCGGCCAACGTCCGCCCAACCCCGGTGACCTCGACCCCCAACTCCTCGGCAAGCTCCCGGATCGCGGCGTCCTTCAGCGTCTCGCCCGGCTCGAGCTTCCCGCCCGGGAACTCCCACAGACCACCCAAATCTTTGTGAGTCGGCCTCCGGCCGATCAGGACCTTCCCGTCCCGCTCGATGACCGCCGCGAGTACCTTGTGGAGACCCGTCACCAGGAAGCGCCTCGGGGATGAGCCTCGATGCCGACCTCGCGTTCCGACTTGCGGTCTTCGATCACGTCGCCCACCTCCGTGACACGCTCGGCGGGGTCGTCACGCCGTCCGCGCTGAATGAAGGGGTGATCTTCGAGGGCCAACGGATCCCGATCTGGAGTCAAATGAAGGGCATCTTCCGGCCCGCGTTCCTCCGGTCGCCCGGCGCCGCGCTCACCCTGTTCACCGCGTACGACGGACCCTACGACGACCAGGCCGACCCCGACGCGAGTCACTTCATCTATCGCTATCGGGGCACCGACCCCAACCATGCCGACAACGTCGCCGTGCGCCGGGCCATGGAGCTCCGGCGGCCGCTGCTCTACCTCGCCGCCATCCAGCCCGGCGTGTACGATCCGATCTTTCCCTGCTACGTGACGGCGGACGACCCGGCCAGCCTCTCCTTCCATCTGATGGCCGACGTCTTGGCGACCCCCAACTCGTAACCCGAGGCGACCCGGCCCAGTACGAGGCCCGCCGAGCCTACCGAACCGTAGCGGCCAAGGCTCGGCTCCACCAGCAGCAATTCCGCTTCATCGTACTGGGGGCCTACCGCCATCAGTGCGCCATGTGTCGCCTCCGGCACACGGTGCTGCTCGATGCCGCTCACATCCTGCCCGACAGCGACCCCCGGGGACGGGCGACGGTGACCAACGGACTCTCGCTCTGCAAGATCCACCACGGCGCCTTCGACACCGGGATTCTCGGCGTCGACCCCGACTACCGGATCCATCTCCGCCAGGACGTCCTCGACGAGCATGACGGACCCATGCTGCTGCACGGTCTGCAGGAGATCCACGGTTCCGCCATCGAGACGCCGCGGGACAAGGCCAAACGCCCCAACCGGGACTTCCTCGCCGAGCGGTTCGAGCGGTTTCGGGCAGCCTGAGCCGCCGCCACCCGGACCGTGCCCACCAGGCGGAGTCTAGCTTGTCTGGCCACGGTGTCATGGCTATTATAGCCAGATGCGCTCCGAGTCCATTTCCGACGCCAAGAACCGCCTGAGCGCCCTCATCAAAGAGGTCGCCGGAGGCGGCGAGATCGTGATCACCGACCGCGGCGTGCCCGTCGCCAGACTGGTGCCGGTCCGGCTGGGCAAGGGCGTGCCGGCGGCCGTCATCGCGTTGGCGCAGCAGGGGTTGGCCACCTTGCCGGAACGGGCGCCCAACGCCAAATGGCTCGACCTGCCGCGACCCGAGGTCGCCCCAGGGATCGACGCCGCCGAGGCCGTGATCGCCGAGCGCCGGGAAGGCCGATGAGATTTTGGGACACCTCGGCCATCGTGCCGTTGCTGGTCCCCGGGCCTCGCACCGACCGGTTGGAGGAGGAGCTTCGGGCCGACCCGGCGGTGGCGATTTGGTGGGCGGCCCCGATCGAGTGCGTGTCCGCCCTGACCCGCCTGGCGCGCGAGGGCCGGCTCGACGAACGGGCCATCGACGTCGCCCTCGACCGGCTCCAAGCCGCGCGACTCGGCTGGACGGAGGTCCCGCCGGTCGAGCGGGTCCGCGAGCAGGCCATCCGGATGCTTCGGGTCCATTCGCTTCGCGCCGCCGATGCGCTCCAGCTTGCGGCGGCCCTCGTCGTCGCCAACCAGAGCCCCGGCGAGCTGCCCTTCGTCACCTGCGATCGCCAGCTCGCCGGCGCGGCGCGCCGGGAGGGCTTTCCGGTCGTCGAAGCCTGACGGCGCCTCGATCGCCCATCACCCAACTGCTTTGCCCGCCACTCGGGAGTCCCATCGCGTCGCCTTAAACAAGGCCGCCCACTCCCTTTCTTGTTAAAGTCTGCCTGTCATATGGAGGATTCACGGTCCCTTGTGAAAGGCAGTATAAATCATGGCACCGACCCCCGAGGCTCAAAATCGAGCCGGCCGCTATATAAGCCAACCGGCCCGCTATCGGGCTTTCCTGCCAGCCCCTCTGCCCCCCACCCCCGCCTTGGTGTTCAGCGGAGAGCTCCAGAGCCGTCTGTCGGCCGCCGATCTCGCACTCGGCAGGCTCGACGGCTCGGTGCTTACCCTCCCCAATCCCGATCTCTTCGTGTTCATGTACGTCCGAAAGGAGGCCGTGCTTTCAAGCCAGATCGAGGGCACGCAGAGCTCCCTCCAGGACCTGCTGGCGGCCGAGGCACAGCTCCTCGACCCCTCGCTCCCGCGTGACGTCGACGAGGTCATCAACTACGTCCGGGCGATGAATCATGGGCTGGCCCGTTTGCCGGCACTGCCGGTCTCGGTGAGGTTGATTCGCGACATCCACGCCGAGCTGCTCCGCGGCGTTCGCGGGGGCCGCCTTCAGCCGGGGGAGCTTCGGACCAGCCAGAACTGGATCGTCCCCGAAGCGCTCGGCGCGCTGGAGAATTTCCTGCATGCCCAGGACGAGCTGCCGCCTCTGGTGAAGATTGCGCTGGCGCACGTGCAGTTCGAGACGATCCACCCCTTCCTCGACGGGAACGGGCGCGTGGGACGCCTGCTGATCACGTTCCTGCTCATGGAGCGGGGGATTCTTCACAAACCGGTGCTCTACCTCTCGTACTTCTTCAAGCGACATCGGCAGGCCTACTACGACCATCTGCAGGCGGTCCGCGACCACGGGGACTGGGAGGGCTGGCTGGCCTTCTTCCTCTTGGGCGTGACCGAGGTCGCGGCCGAAGCGGCGGAAACCGCGCGTCGCATTCTCCAGCTTCGCGAAGACAACCGAGCCGCCATCACGGCCCGGCTCGGGCGCGCGGCCGGGAACGGGCACAAGGTGCTGGAGTCGCTGCTCGACCACCCGATCGTGACCGTGAACGACGTGAAGACGATGACCGGAACCACGTACCCCGCCGCCAACGGCCTGGTCGCGCGGCTGGTCGAGCTGGGCGTGCTCAGCGAGATCACCGGGAATGCGCGGAACCGGCGCTTCCAGTATGCGCCGTACGTGGACCTTTTCGACGACACCGGCCCCGGCCCGGCGGCCGCCGGAGCCGGTGGATGATCAACCTCCTGCGTGGTCCCACTCCTCGAACCGGAAGGAGACGAACTCCCCGAAGAGGGGGGTCGTCCTGAGGTAGCTCGGGTCGAGCAGCTCGGCCTTCGGCTTGCGCTCCACCAGGCCGAAGTCGAGCGCCGGCGCGACCACCCACCGATAGGCCATCCCTCCGAGCTGATGCCGCGTTTCGTGCGGTACCAGCCAGGGGATCAGCAGCCCGTCGTCGAGCTCGAGCTGCTCGATCCAGCCGGCGGCGCGGCGCTTGAGCAGGTAGAGCGCCGGGCCGAGCGGTGTACGGAAGGGCTCACCTTCGCGATCGAGACAGGGACGAGGGATGCCCATCCGGCCCATGAAGAGACGCCGGAAGGTTTCGCCCGGGGTACCTGCCTTGCCGTCGAGCAGCCGCCGGCCCAGCGCGGTCACCCGGAAGCCCCGCTGGCGACGGACGTAGCCGCAGGTGACGAGGGTCTCCCTGAGCTCCCTGAGCCGAGGCACGTCGTCCTCGTTGACGACCTTGTTGTAGCGATGGACCAGATCGAGCTCCTCGGCGGTGAAGTCGAGGGTCTCGAGGGCCTGGGCGACGAATTTCCGGTTCAGGTTGCCGGTGGCCGTCACCGGCGCGGCGCCCTGGTCCCGGATCAGGCCGAGGAGCCGAAAGGCGGCGCGGTAGGCCCAGGCCTCGTCCACCCGGTTGGCCGGGAGGGTGGCGGCGAGGCGGACGGCGCCGATGGATCGCCAGTCGCCGTCGAGCAGCTGGGCGAGTCGATTCGGGGAGAGGCCGGGCAGGTCGCCGCCGTTACGGGCCATGCTGGAGCATGGAGCCTGTTGGCTCCCGGCGCCAGCGCCGTCCTGGCGGCGGGGCGTCGTCAGGGGGTTGGCGATCGTCCCGGACGGCTACTCGCCTAGGGCCCGAAGGTCCTCCAAGTCCTTGGGGCGGCCGCTCGCGCGCTTGTTGCGGATGAACGCCGCTCGCCCGAGAAAGCCGACGGGCACCTCGAAGAGGGAGCCTTGGATCCGTCCTGGCCATGCCTCGGCGAAGCTGATCCCGCTGATCGCGGTCAAGACATCGATCCGGTAGGGTGGAAGGCCCAGCTGGACGACCTGCTCGGGCTTCGCGAAGTCGGCCAGCTCGATCCCGAGCGAGTCGAGGGGCGCGCCGAAGTCCGCCAGCGCGCGCCAGACCCGTTCGGCGTTCGCGGTGGTCGGCTCGATCCAGAGGTCGAGATCCGCGGTAACCCGCGGAACGCCGTGGGCCGCGAGTGCGTGGGCGCCGACGACGAGAAAGCGGACGTCGCGCGCGGTGAACGCCGCCAGGAGATCCCGGAAGTCGGCGATCACGTGCTGGGCGCGTGGCGATCGAGGGTCCCCACGACGATCGGGATGGTGGCGCGGGTGTAGCTCGGGCGGGGCTTGCCCGCGACGGTCCAGGCGAGCTCGGTGAGCTCGGCCACCGCCGCGACCCGCTCGTCGAGCGTGCCGTCCATGCGGCGGTCGGCCGCCTCATCGCTGGTGAGCGGGACGACTCTGGCGGTCATCTTCGGGCGACGCATCGTTCGAAATCTAGCCGGTCGGCTGGGATCGCGCCGCTGCGCGTCGGCATCGACGAACGTGGGCGGCGGGATACGAAGGGAGGCGCCGGGTGCTGTCCGCTCCGGGCGCTGCGGGCGCCCTCAAACGGGGGAGATGGTGGAGCGGTCGGGGGGGCCGCCCGACGCGCCCTCCGCGGACAGCACCCGGGCACGCAACGCCTCCCGCTCCGCCGGGAGCCCCGACGTCGGACGGCCTAAGACCGGATCGCCACCCCCGGATCGATCCGCGCCGCCCGCGCCGCCGGAATCCAGCACGACGCGAGCCCCACCCCCGCCATCAAAATCCCCACCGCCACCAGCGTCACCGGATCGGTCGGCGCCACCCCGAAGAGCAGCCCCCGGATCAGCCCCGAGATCGCCACCGACCCGGCCACCCCGAGCCCGAGCCCGACCAGCAGGAGCCGCCCCCCTTCGCCGAGCACCATCCGCTGCACCCGCGAGGCATCGGCGCCGAGCGTCATCCGGATCCCGATCTCGTTGGTCCGGGCGCTGACCGAGAACGCCAGCACCCCGGCGATGCCCACCGCCGCGATCAGCACCGCCAGGAGCCCGAACGACGCCACCAGCATCGCGTTGAGCCGCCGCGGCGCCAGGCCCTGGTCCCGAATTTCGTCGAGGGTCAGCACGTTCTCGACCGGCTGCTCGGGATCGACGCTCCGGACCACCTTGCCGGCGGCCCCGGCGAGTGCCGCCGGATCGCCGGCCGTGTGCACCACCAGGCTGCTCCCGAATACCTCGGCCTGCGCGAACGGGGCGAACAGCACCGGCACCGGGGCCGCGTCGAGGCCGGCGTCCTTGGTGTCGCCCACCACGCCGACCACGGTCCGCCAGTCGCCCGAGACCCCGATGAACCGGAGCACGTCGCCGGTCCACGCCACCCGCCGGCCGATCGGATCCTGACCCGGGAAGAGCCGCTCGGCCAGGGTCTGGTTGAGGATCACCACCAGCGGCGAGCCGGCCCGGTCGGTAGCGTCGAAGGCCCGGCCCTCGAGGAGCGGAATGCCCGCCGCCTCGAAGTACTCCGGGCTCGCGGTCCGCCCCTCGGCGTGCGGCATCGGCTCGCCCGGCTGGACCACGTGGCCTTCGCCCTTGAGGTCGAGCGAGAATCGCTCGGAGCGGAGCGGCACCGTCGAGCCGAGGCCGACTTCCTTGACGCCGGGGAGGTTGGCGAGCTCGCTCTGGATTCGTTCGTAGCGGGCGACGTTCTCGTCGTGCGGCTTGGTGTAGTCCGGCGGGACCTCCAGCGTCAGCGCGTTCCCGCCGGTGAGGCCGGTGTCCACCGCGCTGAGCCGGAGCATGGTCCGGGTCAGGAGGCCGGCCCCGGTGAGGAGCACCACCGACACCGCGATCTGCGCCACCACCAGGGTCTGCTGGAGCCGCTGGTGCCCGGCCCCGCCGGTGGTCCGCCGGCCGCCCGCGGCCAGAGCGGCGTTGAGGGCGTCTTCCCGGGCGAACCGGGGCGCATAGGACAGGAGCAGCACCACCGCCACCGTGAGGCCCAGGGTGAACGCCAGGACCACCCCGTCCAGCCGGATCTCGCCGGCCCGGGGGCTGATCCGCTGGGTGAAGGCGATCAGCATCCCCACCCCGCCGAAGGCGATCAGCAGGCCGAGGGCGCCGCCGAGCAGGGCCAGCACCAGGTTTTCCGCCAGGAGGAGCTGGCGGAGCCGGCCGACGCCGGCGCCTAACGCCGCCCGGACCACCAGCTCGTGCTCCCGCCGGACGCCCCGCATCAGGGTCAGATTGGTCACGTTGGCGCAGGCGATCACCAGCACGAACGCGGCGGCGCCCATCAGGAGCCAGAGGGTGAGCCGGGCGTCCTGGCCGAGGACTTCCTTGAACGGGGTGAGGGTGACCTGGTAGGCGGACCCGGCGTCGTAGGCTTCCGGATGGTCGCGGTGCACCCGCGCGGTGATCGCGGCCACCTCGGCCCGGGCCTCTGCCACCGTCGCCCCCGGCGCCAGCCGGGCGATCATCTGGGTCATCCGGTGGGTCCGGCCGGTCACCATCATCGCGCTGACGTGGTGGGCGCTGTTCACCATGTTCATCACCGCGTCCATCCGCTCCGGGAAGTCGGGCGCGGCCTGGAGCACCCCGACCACCGGCACGCCCCGGCCGTTGATCCGGAGGGTCTTCCCCACGATCGACGAATCGCCGCCGAAGTGGGACTGCCAGTAGGCGTAGGTCAGCATCATGACCGGGGCCGCGCCGGGGCCGTCGTCCTTGGCGTCGAACGCTCGTCCCAGCACCGGGCCCGAAGCCCATGACCGAGAAGTAGTTGCCGGTCACCAGGCCGGCGTTGAACCGGACCGCCCCGTCGCCCTCCACCATGGTGAAGGTCATCGGCGAATACTCGGCGATCCCGCCCAGGGTCTTGGCGGCGGTTCGGAAGTCCTCGATCTCGGGGACCGAGAACGCGATGTTCTCGCCGCCGGGGGTGAGGGCGGACTGGCGGAGGTACATCAGCCGGTCGCCGTCCCGGTGCGGGAGCGGCTTGAGCAGCACCCCGCGGATCACCGAGAAGATGGCGGTGTTGGCGCCGATGCCGAGCCCCAGGGTGAGCACCACGGCGGCGGTGAAGCCCCGGGCGCGGGAGAGGCTGCGGACGGCGTAACGGAGGTCCAACATGGCGCGGTCTCCAGGTGCTGGTCTGCCAGGGATGGCTGGTCCGGGGCTCGCCCGAGCCCGGCCTCTGTTACTCGTCGAGCGAGGCCGGGCAAAATCGACAGGGAGACAAATTAAGTCAGGGAGGCGCCGGGTGTCTGTCCGCTCCGGGCGCTGCGGGCGCCCTCCACGGGGGAGACGGTGGAACCGTCGGGGGGGCCGCCCGACGCGCCCACCGCGGACAGCACCCGGCGCCTCCCCCGAGCTAGCAACACTCCACGCCATCACCGACCCGAGCCAGGACGTAGCGCCTTACGCCCCGACGGCGCCTACAGATTGGGGTTGTTGTCCCGCTCGACATCCGGCAACGGAAAGCACCGCATGTCGCCGTACGACCCGCCCTTGCTGTACGGGGTGCCCGGTGCCGGCACCAGCGGTAGCTGCAGCCGGTTCACGTCGAAGAAATGCTGCGACTCGAGAAAGAACTCCCGCGCCCGCTCCTCGATCACCTGATCGTGGATCGCCGCGGGATCGGCGCTCGCGAAATGGGGGAGTCCGGCCGCGTCGTGGAGCGCGTTGATGATGTCCACCGCCTGCTGGCCGCCCATTACCTCGGCGATGATGAGTTGTGCCTCGGTGTAGCTTGCCAGCCGGATCGACTGATCCAGCGACGTGTACTTCAACTGCAGGCGGAGCGGCGTGAGGTTGTCGCCGCCGGGCTTCCCCGCGTCCACCACCGGCACGCGCGGGTCGGGCACGCCGTTGAACGACAGGTCGAGATAGGCCGGCCCGATCGTCAGTGCCGTGCTCACGCCGTTGAACTGGTAGATCAGGTTGCTCGAGCGGGGCGACGCCGCCGACATGGTGGCGAAGTACTCGAAGCCCGGCGTGACCAGCTGCGCATCGGCCAGCGCCTCGGCCGTCTTGCCGAGATCGAGCCGGGCCCGGGCCCGGCCGACCAGAGCGAGGTTGAGCAGCGGGCTCGATCCCACGCTCTGGGCGGCCTCGATCGCGCGGCCGAACCGCTCCTCCGCGAGCCCCAGGACGTCCGCCGAGGTGAGCTCGGGCCCGCCGTCCACGGCCGCAGTGCAGAAGCCCTCGCCCAGGAGCACGTGGCTGTATCCGGAGAACGCCGCCGCCCGGGCGATGAGCGTCGTGCGCTTGGTCGGATCGGCCGGATCGATCTGGTCGTCGGTCCAGCCATCGAGCTTCTGGAGGACGTCGTCGGCATCGAACCGGGCGGTCTGGACCGGCGTGAGCAGGCCCTCCGTCGTGCCGCACGGGAAGAGCGCATAGTGGGTCCGCTCCTTGTTCACCGATCGCCGGTCCAGCTGAAAGGCCTCGGTGCTGGCGAGATTGGAGTTGTCGATCTCGTCAGTGACCTGCCCCGTGGTCACGATGTACTGCGCGAAGGCGCACTCGAAGTCGCCGACCGCGCTCTGGACCAGGAGCGCGGCGCTCTCCGGTCCCTCCAGGGTGCTGGCCTCCACCCGGTCGCCGGCGTTGAACTCGAGCAGGTCGTTGACGCATCCGGTCAGGGCGAACCCCGCGCACGCGAGCCCGATCGGCACCAGCCCCAAGGGGATCATCGGCTTTCTCATGATCAATCCTCCATCGACCGGCCGGCCCTAGAAGGTGAGCCGGATCGAGGTGACGAACTGCGCCAGCTGCGGCGTGAAGGTCTGCTGGCTCTTGTCGAACTGATTCGTGATCCACGCCGTCTCGGGATCGAGCGAGGTCCAGTTGCTCCAGGTGTGGAGGTTCCGGGCCGTCACCGTGATCGTGCTCGCGGTGGCGCCGAGGGCCTTGCTCCAGCGATCGGGCAGGGTGAAGGCGGCGGAGATCTCGCGGAGCTTGGCGAAGCTCGCCGGTTGGACCGCATACGACGTGACCGCCAGCCCCGACTGGAACTCGGCCGCCTCGGTGGCGCTCGCCGGGAAGTAGTAATCGCGGCAGGTCTGGAAGATGCCGCAGCGGATGACCCGGTCGTTGTCGCCGTGGTAGACGTCGAGCCGGAAGTCGAGCATCCCGTAGAGCGTGAGCCGCTTGAACAGGGTCAGCGTGGTCAGGAAGGTGCCGGTGTCGCGGGGATCGGACCGGCCCAGGAACACGTCGGGCGCCTGGTCGCACGGCACCCCGGTGCCGCTCGGCCGCCCGCTCGCCGAGCCGGCGTCGCACAACACGTTCTGGGCGATGCCGTTGGCGTCGAGGTCGGCGCTGATCACCTTCCGGCCGAACCAGGAGCCGGCCGGCAGCCCCACCTGGTGGTGCAGCACGATCGACGGCGTGTCCATGTTGCTCGGCACCACGATCGTGCCGATGTCGCCCAAATCGAGGACCTCGTTGTCGTTCCGGGCCCAGTTGAACCCGAAGTCGAGCTTGGTGCTCTCCTTGTCGATGGCCGCGAACCGGAGGGCCAGCTCGATCCCCTGGTTCCGCAGCGAGCCGATGTTGACGAACTGGTTCCCGGGGAAGCCGTAGGACGGCGCGAGCACCCGCTGGAGAATCGCGTCCTTGGTGGTCTTCCGGTAGAACGTCGCGTCGACGCCCAACCGAGCGTTGAACAGGCTGGCCTCGAACCCGGCCTCGATTTCCTGGCCCCGTTCCGGCTTGAGATCGGGATTGCCGAGGAATTGCGGGGTGACGCCGGGCTGCCCGCCGCCGATGGTCACGGCCTGATAGCTCCGGAGCGCCGCGAAGGCCTCGGGCTGCTGGCCCGACTCACCGAACGCGCCACGGAGCCGGAAGGCGTCGATCCAACCCACGTGCCAGAACGGCTCGTCGCTGACCACCCAGCTGGCGCTGAGCTTGGGATAGGCGACCAGCTTGATGTCGGACCCGAACGCCGAGTTGTTGTCGATCCGGACGGCGGCGGTGAGATAGGCCCGATCGTTCCAGGAGAGCTGCTCCTGCAGATAGCTCCCGACCGTCGTGTTCTTGACGAAGTTGTCGCTGCCGAAGGTGATCGCCGTCGCCGAGAGATCCCGCACGTTCGGGGCGGGGAACCGCTGCCCGGTGGCGGAGATCACCTGGGTCTGGCGGCGGTAGATCTGACCGCCCACCGAGGTGGCCGACGTGAGCCGGCGCGTCAGCTTGGCGGTGGCGGTGGCCGCGTAGTCGAGGGTGACGTAGGTAATGGCGTTCGATGCCGATCCCTTGTTCCCCAGCGCCTGCGTCGGCGAGACGAAGGGTAGCAGCAAGGGCGAGTTCGGCAGGTAGGCAAAGTCGCCTTCTTCGGTCTGGTCCAAGCCGGCGATCAGCCGGTGGCTGAACCAGGACGTGGGCCGGTGCTGCAGCTCGACGCTCCCGGTGAACCGGTTCACGGTCTGCCAGGATTCGCCCAGCACGCCCACCTCGGGCGGAAACGCGAGGAAGCCGCGTGACGGTCCGTCCTTGAGGGCGGGAAAGCCGAGCAGCGAGTTGAAGAGGAAGCCGAAGCCGATGTCGTTGGCCAGGTCGGTCCGGCTTCGCACGAAACCGAGGCTGGCGGTCGCCCGGAACTTCTCGCTGGGCGCGATGCCGACGTTGGCCCGGACGGTAAAGCGGTTGAGCTTGCTTCGGACGTCGATGCCGTCGTCTCGGTCGTAGCCCGAGCTCAGCAGGTAGGTGAGCGCGTCGCTGCCCCCGCTGATCGAGCCCTGGTAGGACTGGACGTGCCCGGTCTTGAACGGCGGAGCGCCGCGCGCCACCTGGTCGGCGTAGAGGTCCTGGAAAGTGAGGTCGCCGTTCTGGTCGAGATAGTAGTTCGGCTCGATCCGGTCATGCGCATTCATGAACCACTGGAACCCGCCGCGCACCGTCAGGTCGTACTTCGTCTTCCCTTGCTTCCCCCGCTTGGTGATGATCTGGATCACCCCGTTGGCGGCCTCGGTGCCGTAGAGCGTGGCCGCGGCAGGGCCCTTGATCACCTGAATGCTCTCGATCTCGTCTGGGCTGAAGTCGTTGAGCCGGGAGATGATTCCGGAGCCGTACCCTTGGCTCTTCGGTCCGCTGGCGACGTCGTTATCCACTCGCACGCCGTCGACGTAGAGGAGCGGCTGATCGCTCAGCGAAAGCGAGCCCTGACCCCGAATGGTGATCCGCGGGCCGCCGCCGACGGTGCCGGTTCCCTGGGCCACCGTCACCCCGGGCGCTTTGGCGTTGAGGAGGTTGGCCAGGTCGCGGGCCGGCGCCACGTCCTGGAAGTCCGTCGCACTGACGGTGGCGACCGAGTTCCCAATCTCCCGCTTCTGGGCCGCGGTCGGCGTGCCGGTGACGACGACTTCCTCGAGGTTGATCGCCGCGGTGGTGAGCTCGAGCCGCACGTCGGCCACGCCGGCCGGCACCTTCCTCGTGAGGGGCCGGAAGCCGATCGCGGTGACGCGAAGGGTCACGTCGCCGTCCGGCGCGTTTTCGAGGCGGAACCGTCCGGCGCCATCGGTCGAGGTCTGCACCGTGGTGCCGACGACCGCGACCATCGCCCCGGCCACCGCGGTGCCCCGCTCGTCAACCGCGATGCCGGTGATGGTCCGGACCTGCGCTGCCGCCGCCGTGAAGGGCCCGATGACGGCCGCGGGTCCGAGCGATTGACCGGCAACGTCATTGGTGGGAGCCATCGCGACGACCGCTGCCGCCATGGCGATGGATGAGAACCTGATGTGGCCCCGCGAACGCATGCCACCACCTCCTGCTCGGACGGTACGGAATGGGCGACGTGCGGCCGATCGAACCGGCCTGGATGTGCAAATGTGGACGCTCGCGAGCGGCGTTCGATCGGCGTTCCGAACGCTCTCAGCCGACGAGCCGTTCGGATATTGTACGATCCAGACAGTTTGTATGCAACAATGCATCCAGTTGGCAGGCCAACGGCATCGAAGTGGCCCGTCGGCAGCACCGAGTCCCGGCGCCTGCCGTGGCATTGCGCAAGGGAGGCGGGGCGGGAGGTGTTGCGCGCGCAGGGCGCGTCGGTCGGGCGCCCGCGTTCCCACCAAGTCCGGAAATGCGCCAGCCGACCGCAGCGCCCGAGTACGCAACACCTCCCGCCCCGCCATGAACAGAACCCGCGTGGCTACCGCTCCGGCAACGCGAATGCCACGTACGTCCCCCCGCTTTCTGCCCCGTTCTTCCCACCCCCGCACGCCACCACGAGGTACTGCCGCCCCCTCACCATATAGGTCGCCGGCGTCGCGTTCCCCGCCGCCGGCAGCTGCCCCTCCCAGAGCAGCCGCCCGGTGGCCTTGTCGAACGCCCGGATCTTGTCGTCGTACGTGGTCGCCGCGATGATCAGGAGCCCGTTCCGGGTGACCAACGCCCCGCCGTAGTTGTCCGACCCCGTAGTCTCAGCCCCTGCGCCGCCAGCTTGGGATACTCGCCCAAGGGAATGGCCCACTTGGTCTCCCCGGTATTGAGGTCGAGCGCGGTCAGCGTGCCCCAGGGCGGCTTGATCGCCGGGTAGCCCTCCGGGTCGAGGAAGATGTCGAACGAGGCGTTCCGGTACTTGAGGAAGGTCGGGATGTTCGTCGGCATGATGGTCGGCTGCTTGCCGCTCACCAGGTAGTCGGCCAGCTGGGCGACGCCCGAGTCGCCCAGGGCGGTGGCGAAGGCCGGCATCCGTCCCGTCCCCGAACGGATCGCATCAACGATCTGCGCCGGCGAGAGCCGCTTGGCCACGCCCGTGAGCGTCGGCGCCAGTGGCGTGGTCGCCGGTCCATGACACTCGGCGCAGTAGGCCCCGAAGAGTGACTTGGTTTCCCGGGGCACGATCTTGAGGACCCAGCCCATCTCGTTGCCATTGACGTAGAGAAGCCCGGTCTCGGGATCGAACGCCGGCCCGCCGTACTCGCCACCGCCGTCCACGCCGGGGAAGATGATGATGCCCCGCTCGTTGGGTGGGGTGAAGGGGTCCGGGGTGGGGTTGTCGCGGAAGACCGCGAGCGCGGCCGCGTGCGCCTCGGGGGTCCGGTCGGTCAGGTCGGCCTCGGTGAGCCGCTGCCTAACGAACGGCTTTGGCAAGGTCGGGAACCGCTGCGAATCGGCGGTGACTTCCCCGGGCAGGATCCCTTTCGGCATCCGCCGCCACTCGCTTGGGAAGAGCTCCTTTCCGGTCATGCGGTCGAGCACCCAGACGTGGCCGGTCTTGGTTGTCTGGGCGATGGCGTCGACGGCCTTCCCGTCGCGCGTGACCGTCACCAGCGCGGGCGCGGCCGGGAAGTCGCGGTCCCAGAGGTCGTGCTTGAGGCCCTGGAAGTGCCAGATCCGCTTGCCCGTGTTCGCGTCCAGCGCGACGATGCTGTTGGCGAAGAGGTCGTCGCCCACCCGGTTCACGCCGTAGAAGTCGTACGACGCCGACCCCGTGGCGAAGAACACCATCCCCCGCTTCTGATCGACCGTGACGCCGGACCAGGCGTTCGCCCCGCCGGCCACCTTCCACGCGTCGGGCGGCCAGGTCTCGTAGCCGAACTCGCCCGGGTGCGGAATGGTGTGAAAGGTCCAGCGGATCGCTCCGGTCTTCACGTCGTAGGCGCGGATGTCGCCCGGCGCGCTGGGCAGCGCCTCGGGGACCGAAGTGCCGACGATCAGCATATCCCGGTAGACGACGCCCGGGGTGCTGGCGCTCACCGACAGCCCCTCGACCGGGCGGCCCAGTCCTGCCCGGAGGTCGACCCAGCCGCTGTCGTTGCCCCAGCCGGACGCCTGACGCCCGGTCTTGGCGTCGAGCGCGAAGAGCCGGTGCCGGTAGTTGAAGTAGACTCTCCCCCCGTGGACCACCACGCCCCGGTAGCGGATCCTGGGGCCGGTGAAGCTCCCGCCGGTCGGGTCGAAGCTCCAGAGCTCCTTGCCCGTAGCCGCGTCGAGCGCGAAGGCGCGCTGCTTGGGCGACATCGCGTACAGCACCCCGTCGACGATCACCGGGTTCGACTGCATCTCGGAGCCGGGGAACGCGTCCCTGGTGTCGTAGGTCCACGCAACCTGCAGCTTGGAAACGTTCTCCGGGGTGATCTGGGACAGCGTTACGTAGTGGTCGTGGGCGTCGCTGCCCTGGTAGACGGGCCAGTCGGCCTGGCGGGCGCAGGCGGAGAGGGCGAGTACGATGGCGATCCGGCGCAGAGACATGGCGCTCCTAACTATTGCTCACTTCGCCAACCCCGCCCTCTCGGATGGGTTCGGTCATCGCTCGTGTCGGTTAGTGAAGAATGGGTGGAGTCAGCGATGAGCAACATCGAGTCCATCCCGACCGCTGTCAATCTCCCGATCTTACGAAGGCCTGAGCCCCTCTGCGTCCTCCGCGCCCAATCCCGCCCCACCTCGCGCAATTTTGCCTACCCGATCCCGCCGAGCGTACCTTATCGTAGGCCCGACCCCAGCCCGCGAGCCCGGTCGTGCCCGTTACCGCCAAGCTGTCCCGAAGGTTCTACGAGGCCCTCGGCGACGAGGTAGCAAACGAGCTCGTGGACTGGTTCAACGCCGTGGACCTGACCTACCGGGGAGATCTGCGAGAGCTCAACGAGCTCAACTTCGCGCGGTTCGACGCGAAGCTCGAGCAGCGGATCGCCCAGCTCGACGCGAAACTCGAGCAGCGCACTGCCCAGCTCGAAGCCAAGCTCGAGCAGCGACTGGCGCGGTTCGAAGCCAAGGTCGAGCGGCGGTTCGCCGAAGTCGAGACCACCTTTGAGCAGCGCTTCGCCCAGCTCGACACCAAATTCACCACCGCCCTCGCCGCGACCCGCACCGACCTCATCAAGTGGTCCTTCGCGTTCTGGATCGGAACGGTGGTGACCATTTTCCTGGCCCGCTTGGTCTGATCCGCCTGCCCGCGTAAGAAAACGACCGGTATCGGGACTACCGGTACATGAGACTCTTTCTCCCGCTGGTCCTCTCGCTCGCCGCGGCACCGGTCGCGGCCCAGCAACCGATCCTGGTCCGGAACGTCACCGTGATCGACGGTACCGGAGCCCCGCCCCAGCCGGGCCAGTCCGTCCTCATCGAGAACGGCCTGATCCGCGAGGTCGGCCCCGCGCCCCGAGTCCGAACGCCACCCGGCGGCCGGGTCGTCGACGGCACCGGCCGGTTTCTGGTGCCCGGGTTCATCGACATGCACGCCCACTACGCGATCGGGCCCGTGACCATGGACACGACCCGAACGCCTCCGATGATGACGGCAACCTACGACCCGGCCGGCAGCCGCGAGGCGCTCCGGACCCTGCTCGCCTACGGGATCACCACCATCCGGAGCCCGGGCGGAAACGGCGCCATCGCCGTGGCGATTCGCGACTCGATCCGGCTCGGTCTCGAGCCGGGGCCCCGGATCTTCACGGCGGGTGACGTGATCGACGCGGTCGACGCGCCCGGACTCACGGTGAGCGTCCACACCGAGGCCGAGGTTCGGGCCGAGGTGGCGCGGCAGGCGGCGCAGGGGGTCGACTACGTCAAGCTCTATGCGTCGCTGCCCCCCGCGCTGGTCCGGGCCGGAATCGACGAGGCCCATCGCCGCGGCATCCGCGCCATCGCCCACCTCTTCGCCACCTCGTGGACCGATGCGGCGGACGCCGGGATCGATGGCATCGTCCATATTGCCCCAGGGAACCCCGGGCTCCTTGCCGACAGCGCCCGGCGGGCGTACCTGAGCCGATTCCGGGGGACCCAGTTCATGCTGGAGTGGTTCGGCTACGTCGACTTCGACGGGCCCGAGATCCGGCGAATGCTGGCCGCCCTCGTGGCCCACCAGGTCTTCATCGACCCCACCCTGGTGACCTTCGAGGCGATTGCCTGGGGCGACTCGGCCCGGATCCGCGAGGCGCCCTCGCTCCGGCTGGCGCCGCCGAGCTGGCGGGAGGGATGGCGACATTTCGACCTGACGGCGGGGTGGAAGCCCGAGGACTTCGCCGAGGCCCAGCGGGTCTGGCCTCGGGTTCTGGCCTTCGCCAAGCTCCTCTACGATTCGGGCGTGCCCCTCACCGCGGGGACCGACATGGGGAACCCCTGGACCGTTCCCGGCGAGAGCTTCCACCGCGAGCTCGAGCTCCTGGTGTCTGCCGGGATTCCGCCGCTCGAGGTGCTCCGGATCGCCACCCGGAACGGGGCCCGGTCGTTGGGTATCGAGGGGCTGGTCGGGACCATTGCCCGGGGCAAGGTGGCCGATCTCGTGCTGCTCGACGCCGATCCGGTGGCGGCTATCGGCAACACCCGGCGGATCGGCCTGGTGATCCAGGCGGGGCGGGTCCTCGAGCCGGCGGCGTTCCTGCCGGCCCGAGTTCGGACGGCGGCCCCGCGATAGAGACGGAGGACGATGGACCAGCCGGCCGAGGCGCGGTTCGAGCGGATCCTCGCGGAGCATGGTGCCGCGCTCCGGCGTCTGGCGTCCGCCTACGGCGCCGACGCCCACGACGCCGAGGACCTGTTCCAGGACATCTGCTTCGCCATCTGGCGGGCGCTGCCGTCGTTCCGGGGAGAGTCGACCGAGCGGACTTGGGCCTTCCGGATCGGCCACAACCGGGGCCTGACCCACCGGCTCCGCCGCCGGGAGACGACCCAGCTCGACCCCGAGGTCCGGGATCGGTCGCCCGGTCCCGACTCCCAGACGACCGCCGCCCTGGACCGGGAGCGGCTCCACCGCGCCGTGCAGTGTCTCAGCCTGGGGCAGCGCCAGGTGGTGACGCTCAGCCTCGAGGGGCTCACCACCCGGGAGATCGCCGAGATCTTGGGGCTCACCGAGAACAACGTGGCGGTGCGACTCACGCGGGCGCGGCAGGCGCTCCGGGAGTTGCTTCGGGAGGACGGATGACAAACGGCGACGACGCGATCTGGACCGAGTGGGCCGGACTCTGGCAGAGCGGTGCGGGCGCGCCGCCGATCGACCTCCGGTCGGTGCGGGAGCGGGTCGACCGCGATTCCGCCCGGTTGCGGCTCACGCTGCTCCTCGAGATCGGATTGACGATTGCGGTGATGGTGCCGGTGGTGCTGCTCGCCGCCCGCCCCGGCGTGCTGGCCACCGGCTGGGCGATCGCGGCCGCCGCCCACACCCTGGTGGTCTGGCTCTTCACCCTCTGGAACCGGCGCCGGATCTGGCGGCCCCTCGGCGCCACGCCAGCGGCCTATCTCGCGCTCCTCCGGAAGCGCCTGGTCCGGCGGCGGGAGGCGGCGTGGTTCACCCTAGGGCTGGTCGGGGCGGAGGTCGCCGCGCTCGCGGCGTTCGCGCGCTGGCCCGGGACGGGCGCGGGGCGGTCGGGCGCGGTCTGGGTGGCGGCGGCGGCCGTGACGGCTGCGGCAATGACGTGGGCCGTGGTGTCCCACCGCCGGGCCACTCGCGAGCTCGCCGGGCTGGCTCGCCTCGAGCGGGAGGTATCCGACTCGTCCGCGACGACCGGCTTGTGAGCCACCAGGCGTTCAGTCGGAGGGTGGGCGCACTCCGACGCGGGTGAGCGAGTCGCGCAGCGCGTGCGCTTCGGCGGCGAGCGCACTTCGGGTGCCGAACGCGTGGTCGATGGCGATGACGGCGTGGCTCGCCGCCTCCCGAGCGCCCGGTCCCTCGCCCAGGGCGGCCCGGGCGCGGGCTCGGATCAGCTCGGCCCGGCCGACCCACGCGCTCTGCGACAGGGCGATCGAGTCGACGGCGGCGGCGGTCCGCGCGAGCCCCGCCAGGGAGTCCGCCGCTCCGAACTCGCCCCCGGCCAAGCGCCATTCCGCGACGCTGAGCAGCGGCAGGGCCAGCACCGGCTTGAGGCCTTCGGCGGACAGCACGCGAAGGCTGTCCTCGAGGGCGCGGGCCGCGAGACGATCACCTTCCTCGCGTCGGAGCCAGGCGCCGAGCCAGGCCGAATTGACGCGGCGTCCCAGCGTGCCGGTGGGAAGGCCCGCGAAGGCGCTTCTGGCCTCGATGGGGCGGTGCTGCTCGAGCCGGAGCTGGGTGAGGAACGGCGGAAGGAGGTCGCTGATGCCGTATCCTTCGGTCGTATCCTGGCGCGCGCGGCCGAGCCAAACGTCCGCGGAATCGAGCTGCCCCAGCCGCAACTTGCCGAACCCATACAGGAACGCGACCGAGCTGCCCCCGCCATCGGTGCCGAACAGGTCGCGACGTTCTCTCACGAGCGCGCGCGACACGGAGTCGATCACTGTCAGCTCGCCCAGCTCGTTGAGCGATGAAACGAGGAAGGTCGCGACGTTGGCCAGGATCTCGGTCCCCGCGAAGCCTGTCGAATCCAGCTCGGCGAGAATCTGGCGCTGGTAGCCGGCGCCATCGCGGGTGTGCCCGAGCGCGCGCAACGCCCCGGCCATGTCGTTGAGGATCGAGAGGTACCGGGGTTGACCGGGGGTGGATTGGGCAATCGCGGCCCCACGGCGCAGAGCGACCAGCCCGGAATCCGGCTGCCCTTGGGCCAGGAGGAGCGCGCCTTCCGCCTCGAGACAAACAGTCCTGGCCTCCGGAAGCGGTGGCCGAGCCCGGCCTAGCGCACTCGTGGCCTCGGCGAGCGCCACCTGCGCCGAGTCGAACATCTCGTCGTAAACGAAGCTGTACGCCCGATCGCAATCGGCGCGGGCCAGCTGTGACGGCAGATCGGCGTCGAGGGCAAGTCGGCTGGCCAGGCCGAGCATCGCTCGCTGTTTCTCCCGTTCACTGAGGTCGTACAACCGCTCCGAAAGACCGGCGAGAAGGTCGCTCGCGAGCCACGGCTCCGGGCCGTACTTGCGAAGGATCATCCGCTCCGCCAGCTCGATCTGCTCGACGGCCGTAAGCAGGCGTCCCCCCGGTCCACGCGCATCGCTCAGGACGACCGACTGCACTTCAGCGGTCGCCTGCGCCCGTCGCGCGTCCTGCCGCGCGGCGTCGCGCTGCTGTCGGGCTTCGCGCATCTTTGCGGTCGAGAAGGCGGTCGCGGCGATCAGTGCCAGCAGGGTCGTCGATGCCGCCGTCACCGCGACCCGGTTGCGTCGCACGAACTTACGGAACCGGTACCCGGCACTGTCGGGCCGGGCGATCACCGGCCGGCCTTCGAGGAAGTTCAGCACGTCGGCACCGAGCGCGGCGGCGGACACGTACCGGCGATCGGGTTCCTTCCGCATCGCTTTCCGGACGATGAGGTCGAGATCACCGCGCAGCAGGCGCTGGAGCCGTTCCGGTGACGAGCTTCGGAGCCGGGCGCGCTCTCGGGGGTCGGCCTGGTCGACGACCGGTACCGCCCGCTCGGTCGAAGCGTCGCCCGCGACTCCGTCTCCTGGCGCACCCTTCGAGTCTACCTGCGCCCGATCCCGCCGGGTCCCGAAGGTACTCGATGGATCCGGCGGCTCCGTCTCGCAAATCGCCCGCTCGACTTCGAGCAGCGTCTCGCCCCGGACGTCGTACGGCGCGACGCCGGCGAGCAGTCGATAGAGCAATACGCCGAGCGCGTAGATGTCGGTGGCGGCGCTGATCGGTTGCCCGCGCACCTGCTCGGGAGCGGCATACTCCGGCGTCATGAGGTAGAGGCCGGTGCGGGTCATGCCTTCGGCCGGGCCGGCCAGCGGATCGAGCAGCTTCGCGATGCCGAAGTCGAGCACCTTGGGCTGGCCGTCCTTCGCGACCAGGATGTTGGAAGGCTTGAGATCGCGGTGCACGACCAGCCGCTGGTGCGCGTACTGCACTCCTTCGCAGACCGCCGCGAACAGCTCGAGCCGCTTCGGGATCGGGAGCGCGCGGGTGTCGCAGTACTGATCGATCGGCTCCCCGTCGACGTACTCCATGGCGAACCACGGCAGCCCGTCGCCGGTGACGCCGCCATCGATCAGCCGGGTGATGCGGGGGCTCTCGAGCAGCGCGAGGATGCGGCGTTCCTGGACGAACCGCTGCTCGTCGGCTCGGCCCACCAGGGCGACGTTGAGCAGCTTGATCGCCACCTCTTGCTGGAACTGGCCGTCGCTTCGGGAGGCAAGCCAGACGGACCCCATCCCGCCGTGACCGATCGGGGCCTCGAGCCGGTAGCTGCCGATCGGCTGCCCGGCCAGACCGGGGCGATCACCGAGGAGCCGGCTTACGTCGCCCTCGAGCCACGCGGCGCGAGGACCGGACTCCTGCTCCAGCAGCGCCTCGACGAAGGGAGCCAATTGGGGCGCGGTCTCACGAAGCCGGGCGAGCCACGGCTCCCGCTCTTCGGCGGCGAGCTCCATCGCCTCCCCGAGCAATGGCTCGACGCGAGCCCAGAGATCGCGGTCCATCGGTGTCATGGCACTTCGCCGGCTCCCTCCCACTCCCAGAGCGAAAGGATCATCACCAGCCTGACATTCGGCCCGGGCTCGTCGCGCGACCCGGCCTAGTCGAGGAGGCCCTCGAGCAGCATCCGCGCCTTCCACCCGGTGGCCGCAGAAATCGAAGAGCGTTGCGACCGGGTTCATGGCATCGGGTCCTGCTTGGCTCAAGGTACGGGACCATTCCACGGTCCCGCAACCGGGCTCGGGTCGGTGTCGGGTTTGGGGCCGGGATTCCGCTCTATCTCAGTGCTGTCCGTGCGGGCCGGCCACAACCGGGTCAGGGGAGGTCATATGAAGAAGCGGGTTGCCGCGTTGGTGGCGGCCGTGGTGGCGATGAGCGGATGCGCCAATCTGGTGGGGCCCCAGGATGACGGAGCCCACCTCCAGGCGAACTAGCTGGTTGGACGCTGCCTTGCCGGTCGGCGCGCTGTTCGACGATCGGGCGGCGGCCGGCGAGGCGGTCGCCCGGCTACTGGCCCGCTGGGCCAACCGCGGGGACGTCGTGGTGCTCGGTCTGGCCCGCGGCGGCGTGCCGGTGGCGGTGCCGATCGCCCGAGGGTTAGGCACGCCGCTCGAGGTCCTGGTGGCCCGGAAGCTGGGGGTGCCCGGGATCGAGGAGGTAGCGTTTGCCGCCATCGCCGAGGGGCGGCGCCGGCCGGTGCGAGACGGGGTGGCGTCGTTCGTCGGGATTCCTCGAGCCGTCGAGCGGATGGTGCTGGCTGGGGAGCGACGGGAGCTGGCCCGGCGGCTCCAACGCTACCGGGCCGGGCGGCCCTTGCCGGAGCTCCGCGGCAAGACCTGTATCGTCGTCGATGACGGGCTCTCGAGCGGCGCCACGCTTCGGGCGGTGGCGGCGGCGCTCCGATCGCGGCGGCCTGGGCGGCTCATCGCGGCCGTGCCGGTGGCTGCACCGGCCGGGGTCGAGTCGGTGGCGGGCTGCTTCGACGAGGTCGTTGCGGCGGCCACGCCGGAGCCGTTCGGCACCGTCTCGGACTGGTATGAGCGGTTCGAGCCGGTGTCGGACCAGGACGTGCTTCGGTCTCTGGGTGGTGTCGGGGCACCGGCCGTCCCTGTGGCGGCTGAGGCAGTCGCCGGGCCGACCGCCTCCGACCAGCCCCGTGAGCAACCGGTATCCGTGGTGCTCCGGGACGATGTCGGCAGGCTCGCCGGCGATCTCGGCCTCCCAACCGGCCGCCCGAACGGCCTGGTCATTCTGGTTCACGGCGGTGGAAGCAGCCGCAGGAGCTACCGGAACCGATACCTGGCCGGGCGCCTCCGCCTGGCCGGGTGGGCCACCCTGCGAGGCGACCTCCTGACCGAGCCGGAGCAGGAAGCCGACGGCGAGACGGGCTGCCATCGCTTCGAGATCGACCTCCTCACGGAACGGCTGAGCCGGGTGGTGGAATGGGCCCAGGACGCGGCCGTTCCAGGGTGCCCTCGGATCGTCCTGTTCGGCGCCAGCACCGGAGCCGCGGCCGCGCTGGAGACCGCGGCGCGCGAGCCGCGTCGGATCGCCGCTGTGGTGGCCCGAAGCGGCCGGATCGACCTGGCGGGAAGTCGGGCGCGGGTGGGGTGCCCGTGCCTGCTGGTCGTCGGGCAGCGCGACCGCGAGGTCGCGGCGATGAACCGCGACCTCGGCCGGACCCTCTCCCGCGCCACGCGGGTGGTGATTCGGGGAGCCGGGCACGTCTTCGAGGAGCCGAGGACGTTGGGCCGGGTGGGTGAGACGGTGGTTCGCTGGCTTCGGTCCGAGCTCGGGCCGACCCTGCCGCCGAAGCACCCTCGGCGTCATCTGCGGTAAATCAGGTCCCGATCTCGGTCCATCGGTGTCATGGCACCTCGCCGGCCCCTCGTCATTCGTCCCCACCATTCCCGGAGCGAAAGGATCATCGCCAGCCCGCCATCCGGCTCGCGCCGGTGGCCCGATCTGATCTAGTCGAGGAGACCCTCGAGCAGCATTCGGGCCTTGCGCCAGTCGCGCTGGACGGTCCGGTCGGTCACGCCCCGGAGCGCCGCGATCTCCACCAGGGTGTAGCCGCAGAAGAAGTGCAGGTCGACCAGCTCGGCGAGCCGAGGGTCGACCGCTGCCAATCGAGTCAGACCGTCGGCCACTCGCTCGAGCTCGGCGCTGTCCCCGGCGTCGGCTGGCGACTCCCGGGCGCCGATCTGGGTGATCTCGAATTGGCCCCCCCGCTTCAAGGCTCGGCAGGCCCGGGCGTAGTCGATGATCAGGTTCCGCATCGCCTTGGCGGCGTAGCCCAGGAAGCGGGCCCGATCCGGGAAGGCACCGGCCTCCCGGTCGGCGAGGGCGAGATAGGTCTCGTGGAGCAGGGTCGTGGTCCCCAGCGTCAGGGCGCCGCCGTCCCGACGCAGCTGCCGCTCGGCCAGCTGGTGGAGCTCTTCGTACAGCGCGGCGAAGAGTTGACCGGCGGCGGCCGAGTCGCCCGCGTCGGAGCGATCGAAGAGGGTGGCGACCGAGCTCATGGAATCGACTGGATGCTTGCTCAAGGTACGGGCCGGTTCCGAGGGTCCGCAACCGGGGCCGGGCCGGTGTCGGGTTCGGTCCCCGGATCACGCTCTAACCAGGTGGCGGCCGTGTGGGCCGGCCCAAACCCAATCCGAGGGGGTTCCATGAAGAAGCGAGTTGTGGCTTTGGTGGCGGCAGCGCTGGCCATGAGCGGATGCGCCAATCTGGTCGGGCCCCAGGACGACGAAGCCCAGGCCCTCCAGGCCAAGAAGAGCCTCGAGGCCGCGTCGCAGGCCAACACGCCATCGTTCAGGCTCTCGGCGAACTAGCCGAGCGGGGTCGGGTCGATATCGCGGTGGTAGGCCGGCTTCGGTCCGTCGCCCCGCGGTAATCGTCCCGGTCGAGAACCCGACGCGCTCTGACCAGTGCGAGATGATCTGGCCCGGGAGACAGCTGTCGGAGACGAGTCGGCAGACGGGCCCGTTCGGACGCTCAGCGCCTCCCGCCGGCGGGGGAGCCTCCTTGGATCAAGCGGGCGTCAAGCCGGCACGGTGGAAGGGAAAGGCATGGCAGCCCGGGTCAGCGATCCCATCTTCGGGGCTGGCACGCCGGCCGAGCCGACCGTACCGTAAGGCGTCCCTTGCTGGGGAAGACCATGATCGGTTCGGTTCGCGCCATTCGCTTCGCGGCTCTCCTCCTGGGAGGCGCCCTCGTCCTGCCACTGGTCCAGGCCGACGCCCAGGGCCCCCATGGCCGCCCGCGACACCGTCCGGCCCCTCCGGCTCGGCGTCCCCGATGGCTTCACCTTGGCCGCCGTGGGCGATCTCATCCAGACCCACCCCGTGGCCCCGGCCAAAACCGGCGGGCTGGCGGAAGCGATCGACCTGCTCCGGCGGGCCACCGTGACCTTCGGAAACTTCGAGTCCACCGCGATCGACATGCGGACCTTCACCGGATACCCCCAGGCCGAGTACGGCGGCCTCTGGGTCCGGAGCGACCCGGCCGTGATCGGGGATCTGGCCCGGAACGGCTTCGACCTGGTGGCCCGGGCCAACAATCACGCGACCGACTGGGGTCTCGAGGGGATGCGGGAGACGGATCGGCGGCTGGACGAGGCCGGGATCGTCCACGCGGGCACCGGCGAAACCCGGGCCGCCGCCCGTGCGGCCCGCTACCTGGCAACCCCGCAAGGCACCGTCGCCCTGGTCTCGATGGCCTCGAGCTTCACCCCGATCTCGCGCTCGATGGATCCCCTGCGCGAGGCCCCGGGCCGCCCCGGCATCGATGCCCTCCGGACGAGCCGCCGGGTGCTGGTCTCGCCCGAGATGCTCCGCTCGCTCCGCGCGATCTACGACGCCCAACCCAAGGGATCCTTCCTTCCACCGGCCGATTCGAGTCCCACCGACCTGAGCCTGTTCGGCGTGTCGTACCGGGCCAGCCCGGCGATCGAGGACCAGGTCCGGTTCAGCTATGACGCCGACTCGGTGGACGTGCGGGAGATCCTGGCGGCGATCCGCCAGGGAAAGGACAACGCCGACTTCCTGGTGGCGACGATTCATGCCCACGAGCCCGGCAACTGGAGCGATCAGCCCCCCGATTTCCTCCCGGCGCTCGCCCACGCCGCCATCGACAACGGGGCCGACGCTTTCGTCGGGCATGGACCCCACCAGCTCCGCGGTATCGAGGTCTACCGGGGCCGCCCGATCTTCTACAGCTTGGGCAACTTCTTCTTCCAGGTCAGCAGCTTGGAGCCGATCGCGAAAGACCTGTACGAGCAGTTCAAGAAGGATCCGAGCACCATGGTGGACGCCGAGTTCCACGAGTCGTGGCGGAAGAAATACTTCGGCGGCGACGGCGAGCCCATCTGGTACCGGAGTGTGATCGCGGTCAGCCGGTACGAGGGGGGCCAGGTGGCCGAGATCCGGCTCTACCCGGTGGAGCTGGGGGTCGCTGACTCGGCCGCGAGCAAGGGCGTCCCCCGGATGGCGCCGCCCGACGTGGCGCGCCAGATCCTCGGCACCCTCGCCAGGCTCTCACGGCCCTTCGGCACGACGATCGAGGTCGAGGGCAACGTCGGAGTGATCCGCCCGGCGCATCGATCCGTGTCCGGAGGGCAAGGTCGGCGCTGATCCCGCCGGAACGGTGCCCTCCACCGATGAGCTCCCCTCGCCTTCGCCGTCCTCTCTAGCGGCCGGCACCCGCCGCCGTCCGCCCCTCCACCTTCCGGGTGAACACCGCCCCCTCCACGTACGGCGTCGCGAACGGCGGACCCCGCATCTCGAGCGCCGTCACCGCCCCGTTCGGGTCGACCCGGAAGAGTGCGAAGCTGTTGATCTCCGGCGTCCGGGAGGTGTTCCAGGTGACCCCGAAGGTGTCGAAGTGCCAGTGGCCGAGCGTGGCCCACTGCTCGGCGCTCCGCTTGAGCGCGAGGCCGCCGTTCTCCTGCTCGATCCGAAGCTCTCCGTAGAACGGGTTCTCGTAGACCCCGGTGTAGTGGTCCAGCGTGAGCGACGGCTTAGTGCCGGTGACCCGGTGGGCGGCGAGCGCCGCCCCGATCGAGTCGGCCCGGCGACGCTGCCCCTGGGCCTGGGTCAGGTAGAGCGCGCTCCAATCCCGCGGGGGCGCGCCGATGAACCGGTCCAGGATCGCGAACGGCAGCGCGTTCTGGAGGTTCTGGCCGTCGGTGTTGGTCAGCACCACCACGCCGACGTCGGCCTCGGGAAGCCAGGCCATCTGGGAGAGCATCCCGTCGATCCCCCCGCCGTGCGATACCAGGAGCTTGCCGTAGTAGTCCCGGAGCCAGAGGCCGAGACCGTAGGTGTCGAAGTGGACCATCGGGAGCAGGCTGTCCCGGCCGGGGCTCGAGATCATCTGCGCGCTCTGCATCTGGTCGTGGAAAGCCTTGCTGACCAGCTGCACCCCTCCGGCGCGGCCGTCGCGGAGGTGGAACCGGACGTACCGCGCCATGTCGAGCACGCTGGCGTTGATCGAGCCGGCCGGCCCGACGTTGTCGATGTTCCGGTACTGGATCGGAACCGGCCGGCCGTCGACCATCGCGTGCGGCCGGGCCACGTCGGGGCCGGTCTGGTCCCGGACGCTGGTGTTGGCGGTGGCCATGCCCAACGGAGCGAAGATCCGCCGCTTGACGAACTCGTCCCAGGTCGTGCCCGCCACCTTGCCGACGATCTGGCCGGCGGCGAGGAACATGATGTTGTTGTAGCCGAACTTGGACCGGAAGCTCGTGCTCGGCGCCTGCTGCAAGGTCCGATGGAGAATCTCATCCCGGCCGTAGCCGCTCCCCATCCAGACCGCGTCACCCCGGAAGTACCCGCTCCGGTGGGTGATCAGATCGCGGATGGTGAGCTCGCGGGTGACGTACGGATCGGAGACCGCGAAGTCCGGGAGGTACTGCATCACCTTGTCGTCGAGGTTGAGCTTCCCCTCATCCTGGAGCATGCCCAACGCGGTGACCGTGAACGACTTGGAGTTGGAGCCGATGGCGAACCGGGTGTTGGCGTCCACCGGGTCGGGCTTCCCCATTTCCTTGACGCCGAACCCCTTGGCGTAGATCACCGAGTCGCCCCGGACGATCGCGACGGCGAGCCCGGCGACGTGCCAGTCGGTCCGCGCCTTCTCGATGTAGGCGTCGAGCCCGCGGAGCGGATCGGCCCGCTGCTGGGCGACGGTCGGGGACGGAGCGGTAAGCGCCGCGCCAACGAACAGCGCGAAGACCAGGGGCCGGCTGGGGCGGATCATGGGGCACTCTGCTTGGTTGGGTGGTGAGACCCAAAGATCGTCTGCCCGCCGGGCGCCGCAAGGCCAGCCTCGCCTCGCTCGTGGCTCGTGATGGACGGAACCCTCGCTGGCGGACTTCCCTGGCGTTTCGCGTTCTCCGTTGAGCAGGGCGGTCGGGCCGGCCAGCTGGCCGGCCGCCGCCCACCATGGTTTCGCGTCACGCCTACGAAGGGGTTCCGCATGGCCCGTCGAGTCCGCCAGTCCCTGTCCGCTCTCGCGATCGCGGGCGCCTGCCTGTCGGTCGCGGCCTGTAAGACCGCCACCACCACCGGTCCCTCCGGGAACACCGGCGTCACCGGGGTCTCGATTTCGGCGCCGAACAACTCGGTCGCCGTGGGAACCACCCTTCAGCTGAGCGCGGCGGTCGCCCCCTCGAGCGCGTCGCAGACGGTGACCTGGTCGAGCAGCGACCTGGCCCGGGCGACGGTGAGCCAGACCGGCCTGGTCACGGCCCTCCTCCCCGGCTCGGTGACGATCACGGCGACCAGTGCCGCGGATCCGACCAAGAGCGCCACCGTGAGTCTGACGCTGACCGGCTGCGTGCCCCTCGACGCCCCCACCGTGGCGAACGGGGCCACCCTGACCCAGGGCGTCTGTTACCAGGTGACCACGGCGCTGACGGTGAGCGGGGGGACGTTGACGGTGCCGGCCGGGGTCCGGATCGAGTTCGGGACCAGCGGGAACCTCACCATCGCCACCGGCGGCCGGCTGAACGCCGTCGGGACCGCGGCCTCGCCGATCACCTTCACCAGCATCGATCCGGTGGCCCGGTGGCGAGGGATTCACTTCGTCGATAGCCAGGGGACCGCCAACGCCCTTCACTACGTGACCATCGAGAACGGCGGCTCCGCCGGCTGGACTGGAGGCAATCAGTCGACCTCGGCCCTCTTCCTCGACGGCAGCTCGTTGGTCGACATCCAGCAGAGCACCATCGCCAACAGCGGCGGCCAGGGCATCACCCTCGACGCCGATGCCGAGATGACCTTCGTCGGCAACACGCTCCGGGACAATGCCGTGGCGGCTTGGGTCCCTCCCAATGCCGTTCACTTCATCGGCGGGGGTACCTCGTTCGTTGGCAACACGGCCAACGTGGTCCGGGTCACCTTCGGGAACACCGACGCGGTGACCACGGCCCAGACCTGGCCGGCGCTCGAGGTGCCGTACGAGATCCAGGACCGGACCTTCATCCAAGCCGACCTGACGATCGCGGCCGGCGCGGTGCTGACGTTGCGGACCGACGTCTCGATCATCGTCGACAACGCCGGCTCCCTGACCGCGATCGGGACCGCGGCCTCGCCGATCACCTTCACCAGCGTCGAGAATCTGCCCAGCTACTGGCAGGGGCTCAAGATCGCGACGGCCTCGACCGGCAACCAGTTCGACTACGTCCACTTCGAGAACGGCGGGAGCAAGGCGTGGACCGGGGCCTCCGATTCCCGGTCGATGGTCTATCTCGAGGGCAACAGCAAGGCGGTCTTCACCCACACGATGTTCTCCGGCAGCGGCCACTACGGGCTCTGGGTCCCCTCGGGTGGCGACATCGCCGGCTTCGACCAGAACACCTTCGTCGCCAACGCCCGGGCGATGATTGTCCACCCCACCCGGGCTGGGGCGATCTCCGCCAACAACACCATCGCCGGCAACGCCGAGGACATGGTCCGGGTCACCTTCGGGAACACCGACGCCGTCACCACCGCGCAGGCCTGGCACGACTTCGACGCCCCGTTCTACGTGACCGATCGGACGTTCGTCCAGGCCCCGCTCACGATCGACGCCGGGGTCGAGCTCCAGTTCGCGCAGGACGCGAGCCTGGTGGTCAATCAGGGTGGCTCGCTCACGGCCGACGGCACGGCCGGGAACGAGGTGCTGTTCCTCGGCGGTCAGGACCTGATCGGCTACTGGCAGGGAATCGAGATCGGCACGGCGGCCGCGGCCAACAGCCTGGATCACGTGCTCTTCAGCAACGCCGGCTCTCAGGCCTGGTTCGGCGGCAACAACAGCACCGCGACGCTGCACGTCACCGCGGACGGCACCCTGACGCTCTCGGAGGCGACCTTCGCGAAGACCGGCGGTTACGCGGCGATCGTCCGGAACGGCGGGTTCCTCACCTGCACCAACGTGGACCACGGCGGGTTCCTGTACTACGTCTACACCAATGCGGGCGGGTCGGCGCAGCAGCTCTGCCCGTTCTGATCGACCCCGACCGGCCGGGCGGCCTCGACCGCCCGGACGGACTCGGGCGCCTCAAGGCCGGCGCCGAATCTCCACGTCGCCGTTCCCGGAGCTGATCGATAACCGGCCACCACCGTTCCCGATGGTTCCCCGAAGCCGGGAGTGCTCGAGGCGGCCGCGGGTCCGGATCGAGAAGTCGCTCGTGACATCGCCGTTCCCGGTGGTGGCGTCGAGGTCGGCCGAGTATCCCTCGGGCAGCTCCAGTGTGACGCGGCCGTTCCCGGTGGCGAACTGCATGTCCGGCGACCCGTCCAACCGCGCCATCGACACCTCGATGTCGCCGTTGCCGGTGTGGGCCGAGACCGGCCCCTCCGAGGTCACGACCCGGACGTCGCCGCTTCCACTCGACGCTTCGACCCGGCCGTGCGCGTCCGCGATCGTGAGCCGGCCGTTGCCGGTTGAGGCGGTGACTTCACCGGTCGAGCCGGAGATATCGATCCGTCCGTTCCCGGTCGAGGCCGCCACCTCTTCACTGGTCCCGCCGATTCGAAGGTCCCCGTTGCCGGTCGCGGCCCGGATCCGGACGCCGTCCGGCACCCGAACCACGAACTCCACCCGGCCCTGCGGCCCCCGATTCCCGCGATCCCAGTGGCCCCGATAATGGCCGTCGCGATCACACTCGTCGGCGTCGTCGTACACCGCGCATACGGTCACGCCGCCGTCCTCGCGCCGAACCACGAAGCCGATGTCCTCCACCGACCCGCGGCGCATGGTCTTGGTGGCCCTGATTTCGACCTGATTGCCGCGGGTGGGGGCGATGTCGATCGGGCCGTTGAACGAGGCGATCCGGACCCAGCCGCCCCGGGAGACGACCTCGCTGATGGTGAAGGTGGCATCGTGCCGGCCCACGACCGCCTGAGCCAAGGCGGGGGCTGGGGCGGCGATCAGGGCCAGGAGGCCCATCAGGGCGAGCAGACGGTTCATCACGATCCTCGGCGCTTCGGGGTTCCAGGAATGGACGCACCGGCCCTACGGAACGTTGGAGCGGGGAGTTCCGGCCCCTCCCTGGCGACCCCGGAGGGCCTGCACCGGGTCGCCCGCCCCTCGAGCCGGGACCCGCGCTATGTTGCCCTGAACCTCAAAGGCCGCGTCCATGCGCCTGCTGCTCGTCCTGCTGATCATTGCCGGGCTCGCCCCCCGTCTCGCCGCGCAGGCGTCGTCGCCCGCGTCGGTCTGGGTCAACCTCAGCTCCCACGTCTATCACTGTCCCGGGACCAAGTACTACGGGAAGACCAAGCGGGGCGAGTACCTGAGGGAATCCGACGCCCGAGAGCGGGGCTTCCGACCCGCGGGGGGCCGGAGCTGCGGTCTGATCGCGCCGTCCGAGGGGCCGCGTTCGCTCCTGTCAGCCGGGCCGGTGGGCGCGCCAGGTACCGATGCCGGGCCGCCGATGCCCGACTCGACCTCTCTCCAGTCGTGCACGATCAGTCGCCTCGTCGATGGCGACACGCTCGAGTGCGAGAACCGGGGCCGAGTCCGCCTGATTGGGATGGACAGCCCGGAAGACGACCAGCCGCCGTTCGGGGGCGCGGCGACCGCGGCGCTCGCGTCACTCCTTCCGGCCGGCGCCTCGGTTTGGCTCGAGCTGGACCAAGAGCAACGTGATGTCTATCACCGGCTCCTCGCCTACGTCTGGTTCGACGGCGCGATGGTCAACTGGGAGATGGTGCGACGCGGATGGGCCGTCGGCCTCGAGTTCCCTCCGAACCTCCGGTATGTCGCGCAGTTCCGGCTGGCGGAGGTGCGAGCCCAAGCGGAGTCGCGGGGTCTCTGGCGCCTGGGTGGGTTCGCCTGTCGGCCCCAGGATCATCGGCGCCATCGCTGCTGACGGTCGCCGGGGATGCGGCCCAGTCTCCCCCGCCCAAATTGTGACTTCGAAAATCACAATTCCACCCTCGGTTGCCTAACCGATCCTCGGGGCAGCCGCCCGGCGGTCGCCGCCGGTCCGCTGCCGCCCCCGTTCGCCCCATTCCTCCGGCTTGCGCCCCCTGGCCCCCGACACGACCTTCCCCTCTCCAGCCTCCAACCATCCGGAGCCCTCCCATGTCGCGTCCCGGTTCGCCGTCGCCCGCCCTGTGGCAGTCGGGCCGAGGCTTCGTGTGGGCCCTGTGCCTCCTCGGTGCCACCCCGCTGGTCGTCTCGGCCCAGCGCCGCCCGGGCGGTCCGCCCACCACTGCGGCCGCCCCGCTCCGCTTCCAGTGGGTCGGCCCCGAGCCCGCCGGCCGGATCTCCGCGGTGGCCGGCGTCCCCGGCGACACCAGCACCTACTACTTCGGCGCGGCCTCGGGCGGCGTCTGGAAGACCACCGACGGCGCCCGCACCTTCGCCCCGGTCTTCGATGACCAGCCGGTCCAGGCGATCGGCGCCCTCGCCGTAGCCCCGTCGAACCCCCGGATCGTGTGGGCCGGCACCGGGGAAGCCTGGGCCATCCGCGACGCCGACGTCATGGGCGACGGGATCTACAAGTCGACCGACGGCGGCCGGACCTGGAAGAACATGGGGCTCCCCGAGACCGGACGGATCGGCCGGATCGTGGTCCACCCCAAGAACCCCGACATCGTGCTGGTCTGCGCCCTGGGCCGGGTGACCGGACCCGAGCAGGAGCGCGGCATCTTCAAGACCACCGACGGCGGCAAGACCTGGAAGCAGGTCCTGTTCGTCGATCCCGGCACCGGCTGCTCGGGGCTCGCGATCGACGCCACCCACCCCGAGGTGCTCTTCGCCGGGACCTGGCAGGTGGTGATGCACACCTGGGCCATGTTCGGCGGCGGCCCCGGGAGCGGGCTCTACGTCTCCCGCGACACCGGCTCGACCTGGGCCCGGATCGCCGATCCGGGGCTCCCCAAGTCGCCGTTAGGCAAGATCGACGTCGCCGTGGCGCCCTCCAACTCCAAGCGGGTCTACGCCCTGATCCAGACCGCCGACCAGGGGTCGCTCTGGCGCTCGGACGACGGGGGCTCCAAGTGGAAGCGGGTCAGCTGGGACCGGACCCTGATCGGGCGGGCCGGCTACTACATCCGGGTCGAGGTCAATCCCCAGAACGACCTCGAGGTGCTGGTCGCCAACAGCAGCTTTCATCGGTCGTTCGACGGCGGGGAGACCTTCCCCGTCAGCGGCGGCGGCTGCGGAGACTGCCACGACATCTGGATGGATCCGGAGAACCCCTCGCACTGGGTAGCGACCGGCGACGGCGGGGCCGGGATCACCCGCGACCACGGTCACAGCTTCCACCAGGTGGTGCTCCCGATCGGTCAGATGTACCACGTGGCCGTCGACGACCGGGTGCCCTACTGGATCTACAGCAACCGTCAGGACGACGGCACCATGCGCGGCCCCAGCAACCGGCCGGTGCCGGTCCCGGCGGTGCCAGGGCTTGCCCGGGCCGGCGGCGGCGGTCCCGGCTTTCGGCTCGGCGCCGCTCCCGACACCGCCCGTCAGGACGAGGCGGGCGCCCGGCGGCGGGCCGGTTTCGTCTTCGGCGGGCGCCGCGCCGCCGCTTCGGAGTGGGAGGGGCCGCTGGGCGGGTGCGAATCCGGCTTCACGCTCCCGACTCCCCACAACCCCGACGTGATCTGGGCGTCCTGCTACGGCAACACCGTCACCCGCTACGACGCCCGGACCGATCGGGCTCGCTCGGTGAGCCCCTGGATCCACACCCTCGACTCCCCGCCCGACCAGCTCCAGTACCGCTGCCACTGGACCCCGCCCCTGGCGATCGATCCCTTCGATCCCAACACGGTCTACTACGGCTGTCAGGTGATCTTCAAGACGACCAACGCCGGCCAGAGCTGGTCGGTGATCAGCCCCGACCTCTCGACCCGCGATTCCGCCCGGATCGTCTCCTCTGGCGGGGTGGTGGGCGACAATCTCGGCCAGTTCTACGGCGAGGTGGTGTTCGCGATCGCGCCGTCGCCGGTCCGGCGAGGCCTGATCTGGGCGGGAACCAACGACGGCAAGGTCTGGTACACCCCGAACGGCGGCGGTCGCTGGGTCGACGTGACCGCGGACCTTCCCGGTCTCCCCGCCTGGGGGATCGTCCGGCAGATCTCGCCGTCGCGCTTCGACCCGGCGGTGGCCTACGCCGCGATCGACCTGCACCTGATGGACGACCGCCAGCCCTACGTCTACAAGACGGCGGACTACGGAAAGACCTGGACCCGGATCAGCGACGGGCTTCCCCGCGATCACCCCCTCGCCTACGTCATGTCGATCGCCGAGAATCCGAACCGCCGGGGGATGCTCTTCGCGGGGACCGGCAACGGGTTCTACTATTCGCTCGACGACGGCACCACCTGGACCCGGTTCCGGGCCGGGTTACCGGCCGCGCCGGTCTCCTGGATCGTGGTATCCAAGCCGCAGCACGACGTGGTGGTGTCGACCTACGGCCGGGGACTGTTCGTGCTCCGGGACATTACCCCGCTGGAGCGGTCGGACCAGGTCACGGCGGGCGCCCCGCTCCAGATCCTCGCGCCCAGGGCCGGCTTCCGGATGGCCCGCGACGGGAGCGCCGACTTCACCTTCCTGCTCGGCCGGACCCCAAAGGACTCCGTCCGGGTCGAGGTGCTCGACTCGGCCGGGGCCGTGATCCGGACCGCGAAGGCCCGGTCCCGGGCGGGGATGAACCGCTACACCTGGGATCTCCGGTACGACGGCCCGAAGCAGATCGAGCTCCGGACCACACCACCCAACAACCCCGGGATCTGGAGCGAGCCGCGCTTCAAGGACAAGAAGTTCCGGCCGGTGCTCCACTGGGGAATCGAAGGCCCGGAGCGGGTGGGGCCGCTGGCGTCGCCGGGGCGCTACACCGTCCGGATCACCGCCGACAGCGCGAGCTCCAGCCAGCCGTTCCAGGTGCTCGAGGATCCCGACCTGGGAACCAGCGCGGCCGACCTGGCGGCCTCGACCCGGACGCAGGTCCGGATTCGCGACGACATGGACACCACGGTCGCGATGGTGAACCGGCTGGAGACGCTCAGGCGCCAGGTCGAAGACCGGTTGGCCCGCCCCGATGGGGCCGGCGCCGCCGCGCTCCGGGCGCTCGACGCCAAGATGCTCGCGGTGGAGCTCCGCCTGCTCTCGGAGAGCGATCTCCAGAGCGACGACAAGTACTACGTCGAGCAATACCAGGTGTACATGAACCTGGTGTGGCTCTCGGGCGAGGTGGGCACCGGCGCGGGCGACGTGGCCGGCGGCGCCGAGTTCCGCCCGACCGAGGCGTCGCTGGCGGTGCTGGCCGGCCTGGAGAAGGACCTGGCCCGGGCCAAGGCAGCCTATGCCGCGGTGATGACCGTGGACCTCCCGGCCTTCAACCAGACCGAGGCGGGGAAGGCGGCACCGATCGGGTGAGCTGACCCGCCGGCGTCGAGCCGCCCGGGGCGGCGCGGACCGGAACGTCGATCACCGTTGGCTCGTGCCCGCTGACCGCGAGGAACCGTTCCACGCTCGGCCAGGGCAGCACCAGGGTGGCCGTATTCACCAGCGGATGGCAGCGCCACGGCTGCTCCCGGACCGCCCGGTCCACGAGCAGCTCGACCTGGCCGCCAGGATCGTTCAGGAGCGCCAGTACGGTCACGCTGCCGGGGGTTACCCCAAGTAGCCGACTCAGGCGGTCGGGCGAGGCCAGGCTCAGGTTGTCGGCGCCGATCCGGGCCGCGAGTGCCTTCAGGTCGACGGCCGTCTCGCAGCTGGTAACCAGGAGCCAATGGCGCTTCCCCTTCTTGTCCCGGACGAAGAGGTTTTTGGTCTGGACGCCGGCGGCGTCCGCCGGGACCAGCCGGTAGGCCTCCTCGCAGGTGAAGACCGCGGGGTGGTCGAACCGGCGATAGGTCACGCCGTCCGTCTCGAGCCGGGCGCAGAGCGCGGGATCCGTGAGCGGGTGAGTCATGGCGGGAAAGGGACGTCCTACTGCGCGTCGAGGTGGTAGAGAGTGGTTCGCCAAAGCAGTGCCAACGAGCCCGGGTACCGCACCGACGATCCCCGGGCGTCCTCGATCACCTCAGCCGTCGCCAGCTGCTTGGTCGCCAACCCGAACAGCTCGTGCCAGATCTGGGTGAAGAGCGATTGGTACGCCACTCCCTGGCGAATCGCCGTGAGTCCCGCCAGATCGGCCTTGATCGGCCCGTAGCACTCGGCCAGCCACGCCTCGACGACCTGACGACTCAGGGCGAGCGCCGCCCCGGTCATGACGGCGTCGTCCCGGTCCAGGACCGGCATGGTCAGATGATACCGACCGCCCCGGTCGACCGAGAGGTACTGCACCTCGGCCAACAGGTCGAGGATCGCCGGGACCCGCGCTCGCCACGCCGGCGGCACCAACGGCGTCAGGTCGGCCGGCGTCCGGGGTCCTCGCCGGAGCGCGAAGAGCAAGGTCGCGATCGGCCGACCCACGTCGAACCCCAGCACATCCTTGAAGTCCATGCCGAATCGGCTCTCGTCGTGAAAGCCGACCGCCGCCGCGAGCCGCTGCACCGGCTCGGGCAATTCCGAGCGCGGGAGATAGAGAAGATCCGGCAAGTTCATTCGGGGATCGCTGGCCGGGTCGCCGAACGACGAGAACGCATAGTCCACCGGATCGACCCGATAGTTGAACGATCCGGCGGGGAAGGTGGTGCTCCCCCAGATGAAGTCGCGGGACGAGTGATTGGGGACGGTCTCGGATGCCCAGAAGCTGTACTTCCATCCTGGGCCGGTCACCAGGTTGGGCCGGCGATATCCCTTCTCGAGCCCGATCTTGAGGCCGTCCCAGTTGAGCGAGATGCCGGCGATCAAGGCGAACGCGAGCCGAGGCTCGGGCACGGACTTGGCGGGGTAGGCGGCCAGGATCTGCCGGAGCTCGGCCCGCTTCGCCAGGTAGCCCGCCACCAGCGTCGGGACGTACCGGGCGGCCGCCCGGTGAATGGCTTCCATGTCGGACGCGCTGAAGTAGTTGAAGCCGATCTGGAACCGCCCGTCGGTCTGGCTCAGGATCTTGAGTCTGAGCAACTCGTCGGCGCTGAAATCGGTGCCGGCCAGGGCGGAGTCGACCTCCCCCCTCGTCGCCGGTCCATTCTCGAGTCGGTAGATCAGGCGGCGGATGGGTGGGGCGTTGAAATAGGTCCGGGCCAGGTCTTTCGGGTCGGTCGGGAGCGTCCCGGCGTAGCCGGAGGAGAAATGCCGATCGGCCGCCTGCCCACTCGCCGCCCTGCCGGCTCCTAGCAGTAGGGCCACGGCAAGGCAACCCGCTCGTCTCGGCGCCATCCGCCTTCTCCTTGGGGGTCTCCGCCCGCCTACGGGCTCGGGTCCGCCTCAGTTTCGGGGGGCGACCCCCGTCCCCCGCCAGTTCCTCTATATTCCCTCCGGTCACCCGCTGTCTCAACTCCGAGGAAATCCCAATGCCCCTCCGATCGGTCCTCTCGACCGCCCGGGCCCTGACGCTTGGCGCGATCCTGGCCGCCCCGTTCGCCGTCCCCGTCGCCGCCCAGCAGGTCAGCATCGAGACCCGGGACCCCGCCCAGAAGCAGGATCCCGACTTTGCCAAGGCCTACCAGGCGTGGCTGCCCAATCCCAAGCTCGGAAGCCCCCTGGTCGATCACCTCCCGCTGGTGCCCGGGATTCCGACGCCCAAGGACGTGCTCGGCTACTACATCGGCGCGCCCAAGAAACTCACCTACTACGCCGACCAGCTCCGCTACTACCGGGCCCTGGCCGCCGCGACCCCGCGGGTGAGGGTCGAGACGCATCGGCCGCTCCGACGAGGGCCGTGAGCTGGTGGTGGTCTGGGTCAGCTCCGAGGAGAACCTGCGGAACCTGGCCACCAACCGCGCCAACCTGGCCAAGCTGGCCGACCCGCGCGGCCTGAGCCAGTCGCAGGTGGCCGACCTGATCAAGACCACCAAGCCGCACTACCACCTGATGGGCGGGCTCCACAGCGGCGAGACCGGGCCATCCGAAATGCTGATGGAGCTGGCCTACCGGCTGGCCACCGAGACGTCACCGTTGGTGAGTCGGATCCGGAACAATCTCTACGTCTCCATCACGCCGGTGGCCGACGCCGACGGACGCGACCGGAACGTGGACTGGTTCTACCAGCGCCTCGAGCTCGGTCTCGAGCCCTTCGAAGGACCCCGGCCGGCACCCCGCGACACCGCGAAGGCGGACTCGATTCGCCGGGCCAGTCTGCCGTCGGTGCCTTACTGGGGCAAGTACGTCTACCACGACAACAACCGCGACATCAACCTCGAGTTGGTGCAGATGCGGGCCATCACCGACTGGTACTTCACGGCCCACCCGCCCATCATGCACGACCTGCACGAGGCGCTGCCGCTGATGTACACCTACAGCGGCGGCCCGCCCCAGAACCCCAATCTCGATCCGCTCCTCTTCTCCGAGCTGCCCTGGTTCAGCGACTGGGAGATGGCGCAGATGACGAAGTACGGGATGCCGGGCGTCTACACCCACGCTTTCATGGACGGGTGGTCGCCGGGTTATCTCGGCTCCGTGTCGTACAATCACAACGGCATCATGAAGATGTACGAGACCCAGTCGGGCCGGGACCTCGACGAAGCCGGTGGTAAAGACAAAGACAAGAGCAAGGCGAAGGACGCCAAGGCCAAGTCCGATTCCACCAAGGCCGATTCCACCAAGGCCGATTCCACCAAAGCGGACTCGACCGCTCGGGGACGCCGGAGGATCCGCGCCGGCGGTGGTGGCGGCAGCCCGTTCGGTGGGAACAACCTCCCCACCGGCAAGGGAGGCGAGCAGGAGCGCGAGTGGTACCGCGGCATCCCGATCGCTCCGGAAGACTCGGCCCAATTTACCCGCCGGGCCAACACCAACTACATGGAGACCGGCGTCCTCTCCGCCCTCCAGCTGGCGTCGATGTTTCCCGCCACCGTGCTGGAAAACTTCTACGTCAAGACCCACAACGCGATCGAGGACGGCACCACCGAGGCCCCGTACGGCTACGTGATTCCGGTCCAGCGCGACATGACCCGGGCGGCGGAGCTGGTGCGGATCCTCCGGCGGCAGCACATCGAGGTGGGCACGGCCAGCAAGGCGTTCAAGGTCGACACCACGACCTACCCGGCGGGCTCGTACGTGATCAAGCGGAACCAGCCCTACGGCCGGCTGGCCAAGAACCTGCTCGAAAAGCAGGACTACCCCGATCCTCGGCTCAACACCTACGACGACAGCGGCTGGACCATGGGCCTCGCGATGAACGTCGACGTGGTCGAGGTGTCCGACTCGTCGATCCTGAAGGTATCGACGGCGCCGGTGGCCATGCCGTCGGTACGGGGCAAGTTCACCGGGAGCGGAGGCGCCGGCCTGGCGGTGGCGCACGTCGGCTCGAACAACATGGTGACCTTCCGCTACCGGCTGAAGGGCGTGCCGATGAAGATCGCGGAGCAGAGCTTCAAGGCCGAGGGGATGGAGTTCCCGGCGGGATCGTTCGTGATCACCGATCCGGCCTCGGTCGCGCCGGCCCGCGCGGCGGCCGAGGAGCTGGGGCTCGACGGGGCGCTGCTCCCGAGCGCGCCCAGCGTCCCGATGCACGACGCCGACGTGCCCCGGATCGCCATCTACTCCGCGTGGAGCGGAACCCAGAACCTGGGGTGGTACCGGCTCACCTTCGACGAGTTCGGGATTCCCTACGACCTGATCTTCAAGGAGCAGGTGGAGCAGGGCGGGCTGCGCGCCAAGTACGACGTGATTCTGGTGGCCGAGCAGGACCTCAGCAAGCGGACGGTGATGCAGAAGCCGAACCTGAAGCCGGTCCCCTACCAAAAGAGCGCCAAGTATCAGTTCCTGGGGATGTACGGCCAGTCGGCCGACATCACCGGCGGCTTCGGCCAGAAGGGCGTCGACGCCTTCGAGGCCTTCCTCGATCAGGGCGGTACGCTCGTCGCCGTCGGCGCGGCGGCCCGGCTCCCGATCGACTTCGGCTGGGCGGGTACGGTGGAGACGGCGCCGGTGCAGGGACTTCGGGCCCAGCGTCCGCTGGTCGAGGGCGAGATCGTCCGGATGGACAACCCCGTCTTCTACGGCTACGAGAAGAAGACTCTCCCGATCAAATACGTCGGCGGGCAGCCGTTCCGGGTGGGCATCGCCAACGAGGGCGACGTCCTGGCCCGCTACGTCGGCGGCGAGAAGTCGGTCTTGTCGGGCCTGATGACCGGCGCCGACTCGCTCAAGAACCGTCCCTTCGCGGTCGACATCCCGGAAGCGTACCACGGGCACGGGCGGGTGATCATGTTCTCGAACAACCCGATCTATCGCTGGCAGAACCACGGCGAGTTCAACATGATCTTCAATTCGATCCTGAACTGGAACGACGTGGTGGGGGAGAAGAAGGAGTAGGGGGAGATGGGGAGGGACGGGGCGAGACGGGGAACGGGGAAAGACGGGAGAAACGGGCAGGGCAGGGTGGCCTCCCCATCCCTCCCCATCCCTCCCCACCCCCTCTCAGTATTCCGGAATCTCCACCTCGTCCCTGAGGTCACGCCCCACCAGATAGTTCGCCACCGGCGGAATCGCCAGCAGCTTGGTGGCCTGGTTCCGGAACCACACCCCGAACCGGGTCCTGGGCGCGAACGCCCCGGCAAACTTTCGAGCCGACTCCTGCTTGGCATGGAGAAAGGCGCGGAGCCGGCGCTCGTGCTCGGGGAACGCGATGCCCCAGTCGTCGTGGGCCCACGCCAGCTCTCCGGCCAGCACATAAGCCTCGGTCATCGCGAGTCCCGTCCCCTCCCCGGCCAGCAGCGAGACGCACGCCGCCGCGTCGCCGATCAGCATGACCCGGCGGTCGTACCACCTGTCCATCCGGATCTGGCTCACCCGGTCGTAGTAGACCTCGCTCGCGCCGTCCATCGCCTCGAGGATCCCGGGCACTCCCAGCCTTCGTTCCCGAACACCCGCCGGATCGTCGCCTTCCGCTCGGCCAGGTCGGTCGGGTCCGGTCCGCGGAGATGCTCGGTCAGGAACACGAACATGAACATGGTCCGGCCGCCCCGGAGCGCGAACCGCGCGATCTGCCGGCCGGGGGAGTTGTAGCCGACGTAGACCAACTCGTCCCGGGGCCGGTAGCCGTCGACCTCGAACGCGGCCACCCGGTAGCCCAGCTGTCGCTCGAATCGGGCCTCGGGCCCGAAGGCCAGCTCCCGTACCCGGGAGTGGAGCCCGTCCGCCCCGATCACCAGGTCGAACGCCCGCTCGCTGCCGGAGTCGAGCGTCACCGCGACACCCCTCGAGTGCTGCTCCAGCGCCGTGATGCTGGTGGCGAACAGGGTCTCGACGCTGGGCTCCACGGTGCGGTAGATGATCGCCGCGAGATCGCCGCGGGGGAGGCTGGTGAACCGGTCGCCGGTGATCCGCCGGAACACGTCGGCGGAGAACCCGCCGGCCTTTCGGCCCCGCCCGTCGACAGGGCGGACCTCCTGGACCGGATATCCCGCCTCCCGAACGGCCGGCAGGATACCCATCCGCTCGGCGACGGTGTAGCCGAGGCCCCAGAAGTCGACGAGGTAGCCGCCGGTTCGGAAGGCGGGCGCCTTTTCGATCAGGGTGATGTCGTGGCCGGCCCGGAGGAGCCAGAAGGCGAGGGAGGGCCCGGCAACCCCGGCGCCGCTGATCGCGACCTTCATGTTCCCAACCTACGGTCGGGTTCGATCGCCGGCCACCCAGCTTGCGCAACCCGGCCGCGAGCGGCAAAATCACTGTGCGATCACCCCTGTCGCCTCTGATCTGGAGTGCCTCATGCGTCATACTGGTTTCTTCGTGCTCGCAGTCATGACTGGGCTACCCCCCGCGCTCGCCGCTCAAGCGGGTGGTTCGGCCAATCCGATCTCCGAGACCTATCGCGGCACCGCCTCGCGCTACGCGGCGAACATCGTCAAGGCGTTCGAAGCAATGCCCGCCGACAAATACGGCTTCAAACCGACCGACGCCCAGCTCACCTTCGGCTTCGTGGCCCACCACATCGCCCAGGCCAACTATGCCCTCTGCAGCGCCATCGGTGGCGAGAAGGGCGCGACCCTGCCCGATCGCGACGGGACCGAGCCCAAAGACACGCTGATCGACGAGCTCAAGACATCGTTCGAGTTCTGCGACCAGGCCATGAACAAGCTGACGGACGACCACCTGACCGACGAGGTGCAGATGTTCGGGCGGAGCCGGCCCAAGGCCGCCGCGGCACTCGGGTACGTGATCGACCTGGTGGACCATTACAGCCAGCTGGCGATCTATCTTCGCTTGAACGGCATTCTCCCGCCCACCGCCCAGCGGCGCGGCGGCAGCTGACCGATCCGAGCCGGCCGGCGAGCTCGATCCAGGTGACCGACCGCTCCCGCTGGAGCGCGCGGTTCGGGCTCGCTGGGCTGGCGCTGCTCGGCGCGGGGCCCGCACTCGCGCAATCGCCCGCCGGACGGTACGCCGGCCTCGACGCCTACGTCGCCTCGGCGATGCAGCAGTGGAAGGTGCCCGGCCTGGCCCTGGCCGTCGTGGAGGGCGACCGGGTCGTGGTGGCCAAGGGTTATGGGGTTCGGACGATCGGTGAGCCCGCCCCGGTCGACGATCACACGCTCTTCGCGATCGGCTCGGCCACCAAGACGTTCACCGCCACCGCCATCGGGATGCTGGCCGACGAGCACCGGCTCTCGCTCGACTCGCCGGTCACCCGGCTGTTGCCAGGGTTCGAGCTCCGGGATCCCTACGTCACCCGCGAGGTCACCTTGCGTGACCTCCTGAGCCACCGGACCGGCGTCGCCGGCGGCGATCTCCTCTGGGCCAGTGGGGAGCTTTCCCGCAACGAGATCGTCCGGCGGCTCCGCTTCCTACCTCAGACCTGGAGCCTCCGCTCCCGGTTCGATTACTCGAACGTGATGGTCATCGCGGCGGGGCAGGCGCTCGCCGCGGTCGCGGGTGAGCCGTGGGACAGCGTCATCCATCGCCGCATCCTCGACCCACTTGGCATGACGGAGACGGTGACGTCCATTCGCGACTTGCCGTCCGCGGCCGGGAACGTCGCGACCCCGCACGACCCTCGGCCCGATGCGCCCCTGCCGGTGCCCTGGCGGAACATGGACAACACCGCGGCCGCCGGCGGGATCAACTCGAACGTGCGCGACATGGCGCAGTGGCTCCGCTTCCAGCTGGCGGGCGGAACCTGGAACGGCCATCAGCTGGTGAGCCGGGCCTACCTGGACGAGATGCGGATGCCCCAGATCATGATCCGCCGCGAGGGCGCCTGGGCCGAGATGAGTCCGGATGCCCACTTCATGGCGTACGGGTTGGGCTGGATCATGAGCGACTACCACGGCCGGCTGATGCTCCAGCACGGGGGCGGGATCGACGGGATGAGCGCGATGGTGGGACTCGTTCCCGAGGCCAACGTCGGCGTGGTGGTGCTGAGCAACCTGAACGGGAACCAGCTGCCCGCCGCCCTGATGATGCGAGTCGTCGATGCGGCCCTGGGCCGGCCACCGGCCGACTGGAGCGGCCGCTACTTCGAGGCGACCCGGAAGGCGATCGACGCCGCGGAAGCCGCCGAGAAGGCGACGATGGCCGCGAGACGGGTGACGGGCACGTCGCCCACCCTGCCGCTGGCCCGGTACGTCGGGACCTATCATCACGACGCCTGGGGCGACGCGACCGTCCGGCTCGAGAATGGCAAGCTGGTGCTCCGCTATGGCACCGAGTTCGAGGGCGAGCTCGAGCCCGTCCAGTATGACACCTTCCAAGCGCACTGGCGGAACCCTGCCCGGGGCGCCAACTACCTCAACTTCACGATCGATGGCGACCGCCGCGCGGCGCGACTCGACCTCTACCTGTGGGTGACCGCGACGTTCGATCGCACCCGGTGAGCCGAGTCAGTCACATCCGCCGCGGCCGCAGGCGATGAGGTAGACGCCGAGCACCGCGAGGAATGCGGTGGCATCGCCGATGGCCCCGGCGACGCCGAGCTTGGAGCCGAACCGGACGCCGAGGTAGACGGTGAGCTGGTCCCTGGTGAGGTAGCCTTCCGGGCGATAGGTGGTGACGGGCACGACGAACGCCTGGGCGGTGACCCCCAACTGGTCGCGGAACATGATCGAGACGTCGCCCGTGAGGTTCGAAACGCCGTACGAGTGCTTGACCAGGTACCCCGCGGAGACGTCCGCCGCCCACTCGGGCGAGAGCCAAACCCGAAGCCTCGGCTTGACCGCCAGGTAGACATCACCGAGGAAGCCGGCGCCGACCGATCCGCCGATCGCGACCCGGTCACTCAGGTTGCGCATCGCCCCCAGCTCGACCGAGGGCAGGACCACCCCACCGGGGGCCGTGGTGATGAGCGGGTTGCGCGAGGGCCGGAAGCTGTAGGCCGTCTCAGTAATCATGAAGCCTCGGCACGCCTCCCTCGGCTGGCCCCGAAAGCAGAACCGGTCCGGTCCGCTCGCCGGGACCTGCCCGGCGAGCCGTCCGGCCAGCCCGGTCAGCACGGTGGCGACGATCAGGATGCGTCTCATGGTGCGCTCCGGCGGTTCGCGACTGGATCGGGGTCCGGAATGGCGCCGCGATCCATCCCCACACTAGTCCGGGACCGTGACCTGCCCGTGATCCCGGCCCGTCCAGCCCGCGAGGGGTCACGCCGTTGATCGGTTTCGACGCCTTTGCCAGGTCGCCCAGCACGTTGCCGCCGCCGCCCAGCAGGTCGTGCTCGGTGACCTCGACGATCAGACCTCTACCCTGCTTCATCATCAGCCGAGCGGCGTGTTTCGCGGTGATGACGTGGGTGAGAATGGTGTTCCGGAGCGCCTCGGCGCCTTGGCCGAGATCGGTCTCCCAGAGGGAGGTCCAGCCGCCGAGCAGCGGATCCTCGCCGGCGATCGAGTTGACCAGCAGGTCCAGCCGGCCCTGCTCCGCCTCGACCCGCTGGAACAACGCCTCGACCTCGGCCTCCTGACCGTGATCCACCTTCACGGCGATACCGGTGCCGCCGATGGCTGTGACCATCTCCGCGGTTTCCTCGATCGTTTCCGGCCGCTGGTAGGGCGAGGGTTGCCCCTTGGTGCTTCGACCGGTGCAGTACACCGTGGCGCCGGCCTCGCCGAGCCCCCGGGCAATGCCTCGACCAGCACCCCGGGTGGCTCCGGCGACGACGGCGACCTTCCCGGTGAGGGTTCCCATGACGACCTTTTCCAGTCTTGATTGTATGTAAACGAATGTTCGGTTATAATCTGATTCGCCCTCTCCGGAGCCGCAAGTGTCCCCCCGCCCCCGCACCGTCGATGACGCCGCCATCTTCGCCGCGGTGGCCCGCGTGGGTGCCCGCGCGGGGCCGACCAAGCTCACCCTTGGTCGGGTCGCCAACGAGGTGGGGTTGGCGCCGGCCACCCTGGTGCAGCGCTTCGGGTCCAAGCGCGAGCTGTTCATCGCGTTTGCTCGGAGCAGCTTGGGGGGCGACGAGGCCCTCGTCGCCGGCCTCAGGGCCAGGCACGAAGGTCCCCTCGCCACCCTCAGGGCCTACCTCGGTTGCTTTGCCGCCATGGCGGCCACGCCGGAGGAGATGGCGAACCACCTGGCCTTCTTCCATCAGGACGTGAGCGATCCCGCGCTCCGCCCGCTCGCCGATCAGCTGCTGCGCGATCAGGAGGCGACCATCGCCGGGCTGCTCCGCCAAGCGGTGGACCAGGGCGAGCTGACTCCGTGCGATCCGCCGGCCCTGTCGCCCGTGTTGCTGACCCTCGCGACCGGCACGCTGCTCCGGTGGGCCATCGATCGGATCGGCACCGCCCGGGAACGCCTGGATGGGGCGGTGGACGTGGCGCTCCGGCCCTACCTTCCGAGGTCCACCGCCGATCGGAGCCAGCGATGAGCAGACGGCCGTGTTTTGCCTACGGCGCCAATATGAACCGGGCCTCCTTCAGGGCCCGCTGTCCGTCGGCGCGGTTCCTGGGCCGGGCCGTGCTGCCGGGGTACCGCTTCGGGATCGCCCGGTGCGGGTACGCGACGGTGACTCCCGAACCGGAGGCGGTGGTGCACGGGCTGCTTTGGGAGATCAGCGAAGCCGACGAGGTGGAGCTGGACGGGTTCGAGGGGATGGACGATGGCCTCTACCTCAAGGCGGAGCCGGAGATCCGGCCCCTCGGCGGGGAGCCGTGCGTAGCGATGATCTACCAGGCGACCGATCCGACGGCCGGCGTTCCGAACCCGGGATATCTGGAAGACATCCTGGCGTCGGCGGAGCGCGAAGAATTGCCGACGGCCTATCGGCAGGAGCTCGAGCGGTGGCGCCGGACCAGCGGTCCGGCGCCCGCCTGACCCGGGGTCATCCCTTCTGCTGCCGCCGAGCGGTCCAGGGCGGCACGACCTTGTTCATCCGGGCGTAGGCGATCGCCTGACCGAGGTGCTCGTGCATGTCGCTCAGGATGGCATAGAGCGCGTCGGACACGCTGCCTTCCCGGCCGAAGAACTTGACGCTCGACCCCATCTGCTCGTCGCTCAGCCCCGCCACGACGCCCTTGAAGTAGTCGAACGACTTTTTGACGTGACCCACGACCTCGCCCTTGTCGCTGATCTTGGACAGCGTGCCGAACGCGGCGGGGCCCGGGGTGACGCCTTCGGGCGGGGTGGCGTTCCAGAAGCCGGGGACCAGGTAGCTCTCGGCGGCCACGAGCATGTAGACCTCGCTCACCGAGCGGACCCCCTCCATCGGCCGCCAGGTGTAGGTGTCCGCCCCCATGGCACCGGCCAGATCGGCGAACTTCGATCCCAGGTTCTCGATGTCCTTGACGTATTGAGCCCGGAGCTCCGCGGAGCTCTGGGCCTGAGCGGCGAGTGGAGCAGCGCCCACGGCCAAAGCGGCCAGAGCGAGCAGGAGACGACCGGCACGAGCGCGAGCGTTGAGCATCGGAGCCCTCCGAAATGGGTCCGTCGGCCCGGGATGGTGACGCGCTCGGACGCGAGGGCGTGGGGCTGGCGGCGCTGAGGTTGTGGAGAACCGTACGGCCCGGGCCCGGCCGGCTGTTTCAGAGCGGCCCGGCGGGTTGGGTCAGACGAATTCCAGATTCCGGACGAAGTCGGCGGGGCTGGTGGCCGCCCCCCGGGCTACCTCGAGGGAGATCAGATCGCGCCGGTAGAGGTCGGTCAGGTGCTGGTCGAAGGTCTGCATGCCGTACTGGGTCCTTCCCTCGACGATATGGTCCTTGAGGGTCGGCGTCATCTCCGGGTTGGCGATGCAGTCCTCGATCGTGGCGGTGTGCCGGAGGATCTCGACGGCCACGACCCGGCCGGTGCCGTCCTGCTTGGGCAGGAGCCGTTGCGACACCACGCCTCTCAAGTTCTCGGCCAGGCGGAGCCGGATCGAGGGCTGCTCGGCGGGCTCGAACACGCTGACCAGCCGTGAAATGGTCTTGATGGCGTCGGTCGTGTGCACGGTGCTGAATACCAGGTGGCCGGTCTCGGCGGCCTTCAAGGCGATGTCGATAGTCTCCTGATCGCGCATCTCCCCGACCATGATCACGTCGGGGTCCTGCCGGAGGCCGGCCCGGAGCGCGGTGCCGAAGCTGTCGGTGTCGCCGCCCAGCTCCCGCTGGGTGATGATCGACTTGTCGTCCCGGTGCAGGAACTCGATCGGATCCTCGATCGTCACCACCTTCACGGCCTTGTTCCGGTTCAGGAACGAGACCATCGAGGCCAGGGTGGACGACTTGCCGCTGCCGGTCACCCCGGTGACCAGTACCAGGCCCCGCTCCTCGAAGGTGATCGTCTCGAGGATCTCGGGCAGCCCCAGCTGGTCGAACGTCGGGATGGTGAGCGGAATGTGCCGGAGGACCGCGGCGATCGATCCTCGCTGGCTGCCGAGGTTCACTCGAAACCGCCCGACACCGGGGAGGGAATAGGAGCAGTCCAGGTCGCGGAGCTTGCGGAGAGCCTCTTCGACGGTCTCGTTCGTCGCCCGCTTGGCGGCGACCAGGATCTCTCGGGCGATCTGCAGGGTGTCGTCCGGCGTGAGGGTCTCGGTGCCGGTCACGGCGATGATCTGGCCTCGGATCCGGAGCCGGAACGGCCCGCCGGCGCAGACGTGGATGTCCGACGCGTCGACCTCGATGGCCTTCTTGAGCACGGCATTGAAGGTCTGGACTACCGTCACGAGCGGGCTCCCCAGGGCGCGGGCCGCTTTCGGGCACCGCCGGTGCAGTTTCCGTTGCCGATTGGCGTCGAGCGGAGCGGAAACGGCAAATCCCGGGCCGGTTGATGCCGGCGAGGCGGCTGGGACGCTCCACCTGCTGGCCCCACAACGAGATCGGCCGCCCGGGGGCGGCCGATGGGGATCGCGGAACGCGATCGCGGTCTGCAGGGTCCCGCCCGATTCAGTTCGAGGCGGCGATGGTCGGCCGGTTCGGCCGTCGCCCCAGGGCCGCCGGGGGAGCCGCCGCGGTGCCGGCCTCATGGGCCTTGAGGTAGGCGTTCTGGTCGTGATAGATCGCGCCCTCGGGCAGGAAGTGGTACAGTGGCCCGAGGTCGCGCCGGATCTTGTCGTGATAGAACGCCGGCAGGACTTCGGTCTCGCCCTCCATGTAGGCCCGGACGTCGCGATCCTCGTCGAGCAGTCGGCGCATCTGGGTGTGGTACTTGATCCGACCGAAGCCCTCCGACGAGACCGCCCGAACCACGTTCATGCCGCGGGGGATGACGGCCGGCGTGGCCGCGAACCGTCGGCCGATGGCCCGCCAGGAGAACGAGTACCGGCTCAGGCTCACCACCTCGTCGTAGAACTGAGGCCAGGAGTAGTTGAGCGGCGTGACGTTCATCGCGTGGTTGTTGTTCAGGAAGTGGAACGGGAACGGAAGGACCCGTCCCGCTCGCTGGTAGTCCAGATTGAGCGGCGCCGCCCGTCCGAAGGCCGACAGCAGGGAGTACGCCGGGAAGGCACCCGGGGTCAGGTCCAGGAACTTCTTGGTGAGCTCGAACGGCTCGGAGCCCTCGTCGGTGTCCATCCCCAGCACGAAGTTGGTCTGCACGTAGGGGATGTATCGGAGGACCAGGTTCACATGATCCGAGACCTGCTTGACCTTGTCGAGACCGGTCCGGCGAGTCTTGGACTTGTTGCCCATGTCGTACCACGACTCGATGCCCGGCAGGGCGGCGCCGAAGCCGTTGGCCTTGAGTCGTTTGAGGTGCGGCTCGGACAGCAGCGACAGACTGCTCTCGGCGATATGGCGCATCCGGCCCGGGGCGCCGGCCGCCTCGATGGCGTTCATGTAGTCCTCGAACCGGACCCCGAAATTGGGATCGTGCCACCCCACGATCGGGCGTCGGTACTTGGTCAACAGGAACTTGAGGTCGTCGGTGAGCTGATCGAACGCCAGCGGCTGGTACTCGACCGTCGAGTCGATGCAGAACGAGCAGGTGTACGGGCAGCCCAGGCTGCCGATCATGCCCACGATCTTGATGGTCGGCGCCTTGGCGAGGGTGGACTCGACGAACTTCCACCGCGACGCCAACGTGGGCAGCGTCTCCGGCTGACGGGGCGCCGACAGCGTGACGCCCATCGGCCGGTGGGGTGAGCAGTCCTTCAACACCTCGTCGATGGTGTTCCGGTCGGTGAAGCCGAGGACATAGTCGAAGTGCTTCTGGGCATCCTCTGGGTAGCACCGGGCGTGCGGTCCGCCGAGCACCGTGACGGTGCCCCGCTGGCGGAACATGTTGCTGAGAGCGTAGGCCAGGAAGGCGCTCTGGGTGAACGCCCCGATAAAGAGGAGGTCGATGTCCTTGGGCAGCTCGGCGGTGAGATCCTCGATCCCCGTGTAACAGACGAACGTGACGTCGTGGCCGGCTTCCTCGCACCAGACGCCGATCATCTGCGGCATGATGCTCGCCAGGTTGGCGTTCATGAGGCGGCCGTAGAGCCCCGGATGGGGGCGCTTGGTCACGAGATCGAGGATGGCGATCCGCAAGCGACGCATTGAGGCTCCAGGCCCTGCGAGTAGTGCTCGGCAAGCGTCCGGGTTCGGGGATTCCGAAAACACCGGCAATCACTCAGGAATAAAGGCGGGCGGCCGCGGCGCCCAGGGTGATGCTAGACGGCGGGATCCCCAGACCCAACGCTACCCCGCAGGCCGGTCGCCCGCAAGGATTTCGCCGTCTAGAGTGGCTGGTTGTCGATCAGGCGGACGCCGCCGATGACGACCGCGGCCAGCCGGCGGCCGTCCCATTCCGCCACGTACTCCACCTCGATCCCGCCGGCTTCGAGGTCGGCGCGGATCCGATCGGGCGGTCCGCCCCGAGCGAGCCGGGCCGCGAATTCGGCCGCCAGGCTCCGGCTCTCCGGGTTCAACCGGACGTTGCGGGAGCTGAGCGCTACGCCGTCCGGATCGCGGACGATCGGGCAGGGGACGATTTCGACGTCGAGGAAGAGTGCCTCCGCCATCCCCCGCACCAAGGCGTACTGCTGCCAATCCTTTTCCCCGAAGTAGGCCCTGGCCGGCTGGACGATCCGCAGCAGCCGGAGAACCACCGTCAGAACGCCGTCGAAGTGACCCGGTCGGAACTCGCCCTCCAGGGTCCGGCTCTGCTCCGTCTCGGTGACCCGGTAGCGGTAGCCGTCGGGATAGACGTCGCCGGGGGCGGGTACCAGGACGTGATCGACGCCGGCCGCCGCCGCCAGCCGGCAGTCGGCCGCCACCGTTCGGGGATAGGCGTCCAGGTCGCCGGGGTCGTTGAATTGGGCCGGGTTGACGAAGATGCTGACCGCGGTGACGTCGCACTCGGCGGCGCTCCGCCGGAAGAGCGACTCGTGTCCGGCGTGCAACGCGCCCATGGTCGGGACGAAGCCCAGCGTCCGTCCTTCGCGCCGGAGCGACGCCCGAAGCGCGCCCCAGCGCTCGAGTGAGGTGATCGGCTCGAGACTCATTCGGGGTCGAGCAGCTCGGGGCCGAGCGCCCGGACGAAGCTCTCGTAGACGGGGCGGAGCGCCTCGTGCCGGAGCGCTTGGAGATGGAGCGCGATGGTCTCCCGGTCGCCGCGGACGATCGGGCCGGTGGTGGCGAAGGGAAGCGGGCCGCGACACCGAGTGACCACTGCCTCGAAGTACGGCGACGCGACCTCGGGTGGGAGGCCGAGCTCGCCGCTCAGCACCACGATGAAGCGCTCCCAGAGGACCGGGGTCAGGTTGCCGGCCAGCGAGGCCAGGGCGTGGTAGATCGGCTTCTTCTCGACCGGAATCGCGTACGACGGGTTGGGAAGGGCCGGAAAGAGATCGCGGAACCCGGGACGGCCCAGGTCGCCGACGAAGGGGACCGCGCGATAGCCGTCGAGCGACAGGAGGGTGGGCCCGAAGGTCATCAGCGGATGGAGCCCGATGAGGTCCTTCGTCACCAGCGCCCCGGCGCAATGCACCAGGGTGCGGTCCGCCAGCTCCGGGTGCCCGGCGGCGAACGGCACGATGGCGTCGTCGTTGATGAGGATCAGCACCACGCCGGCGCCGGCGAGCGCGTCGCCGAGGGCGCTGCCGGTGTCACGCTCGGCCCGCCGGGACCAGGTGGCCACCTCGAGTCCCGATTCGCGGAAGTAGTGAGTCAGGTGCCGGGCGAGCTGTCCGTCGCCGACGATGCCGTAGCGGGTCCCCCTGTCGATCGTGGTCATCGGTCCTAATATCTCCCCGGTTCGCCTCGAATCACGAGTCGGCCTGGTGGTTGCGGGGCCGGTCCCGAACGCCGAAGATCGGGGATGACGGACCATCCGAACCCCGAGGAGGCAGCATGAGCAAGCACGGGCTGGTGGCGCTGGCGGCGATGGCGACCCTGACGGCGGCCTGCGCGGCCCCGTCCGCGGCGCCGGCGTCGCTCTGGGACGTCTACCAGCAGTCCTTTCGTCAGGCCCGCTACCTCGATCTGACCCACACCATCACGCCGACCATTCCGGTCTGGCCCGGCTTCGGCGACCCGACCTTTGGCCAGACGGTCAACCCCAAGACCGGGACGCCGTACACCTACGAGGCGGACGGCTTCGCCGCCACCCGCTACCTCCTCCCGACCGATCAGCTGGGCACCCAGCTCGACCCGCCGGCCCACTGGGACCCGAACTATCCCGCCATCGACGAGCTGCCGGCCACCTTCGCCGTCCGTCCGTTGGTGGTGATCTCGATCGTGGATCAGCTGGTCAAGGCGCCGGGATACCACCTGTCTGTCGCCGACATCGAGGCCTTCGAAGCCCGACACGGGCGGATCCCGGAGGGCTCCGTGGTGTTCGTCCGCTCCGACTGGTCCAAGCGGTGGTCCGAGCCGGGCTTGGCCGAGGAGCGCCCCTTTCCTGGCGTCTCCCTGGCGGCGCTCCAGTTCCTCCATGAGCAGCGGAAGATCCTGATGCATGGTCACGAGCCGCTCGACACCGACACCACCGCGACGCTCGAGGGCGAGTCCTGGCTGATGCATCACGGGTATACCCAGGCCGAAGGGGTCGCCAACCTGGATCAGGTGCCACCCACCGGGTGCCTGGTCTCGATCGGCTATCCCAAGCTCCAGGGCGGCGTAGGCGGCTACGCCCGTTACATCGCGATCTGTCCGCCCGACACCCCCAACGGCGTCACCATCGACCAGGCGAGCGGGGCGCCGCTGCCCCGGAATCCCCAAGCCCTCCACTGGGATCCAGCCCGAGGCATGCGCGTTCGTTAGGCGGCCCTGGTCCGGGCGGCGCCTGCCCTACGGAGCGTCGAACAGGGAATCGGCGACCGGCGGGTCGAGCTGGACGTCGGTGAACTGGTAGCGGAAGACCTCGCCGCCCTGGCGGAATTGCGCGGTGGTGAAGAGGCGAAGTCCGTCCCGTGGCTCCCAGTCGCCCACGGTCAGGGTAACGGGTCCGCGCGCCGGCCGGGCCTGGTCGAGGACCCGGTAGCCGACCGGCAGGGTGTCGTCCGGGGCGTAGAAGAGCTCCACTCGTCCGCCCAGTGCGTCGGCGCCCACCAGGGAGAGGACCTCCCGGCCGTCGAGCCGCACTCGGCCGCCGAAGGCGAGCGCCGGATAGCGACTCTCGGGGAGCAGGAGGGTGAGGTGGATCTCGTGGCCGCGAAGGAAGGTCTCCATGGCGGGCGAGAGCGGCCCGGTCGAGTCGCCGGTTCTGCTCCAGCGGTGGTGCGCGCCGATCCCCGCCGAGAAGCCGGTCGAGAAGTCGACCCGGGCCTCGCCCGACCGCCGCGAGGTGACGGTGACCCGGAACGTCGTCCCCGGGCCGGACGCGGCGGCGGTCGCCCGTACGCCCTCGAGGTGGTCGAGCGCCGCCGGTCCAAGGGCGCGTTGCGCCGCGGCCAGGATCCGGTCGGCCGGGGAGTCGGGGAGGAAGGTGGATGTCACGGAGGTCATCTGCCAGCGACCCGCCCGCCAGGCGTAGGTAGCGCTCCAGGCGCCGACCAGGGCCCGCCGGCGGGTGCCCCCGCCCAGCGCGGGCTCATCTCGAGCGATCCGAACCCGCCGCGCCACCCAGGCCAGCTCGCCGCCCGGCGCGACTCGGATCACGGGATCCCGTTCGTCGTCCCAGGTCAGGTACCGCGCTCCAGCGAAGTAACGCCGGAACTGGTCGCGAACCCGGCCTCGCGGCTCGGGGGCGATCGTCCCGGCGTCGATCGCGACGAGGGTGTCCGCGAGGTTCGAGGCGAGGAGGTCGGCGTCGGTGTCGAGGTGAGCCTGGCGTTCCTCGGCGAGCACCTGCCGCAGGGCGGCTTCGGTGCCACCGGCCCGGCACGCAGCCAACAAGGCCAGCGGGAGCCACCAGCAGCGGGTCAGGCGGGAACCGCGGCCGGGCCGGCCGAGGGGCAAGGACAATGCGGGTTCCGACTTCGAAGGACGATAGGGAGCCCGACGCGACCAGGCGACGCGAGGTTTCCGGCTCAGCCCCGCCTCGCGTGCCAGGCCGCCAGCACCTCGGCCTCGCGCTCGGGTGAGATCCCGGCCTTGAGGGTCTCCTGCCGCTCCGCCGGTTGCGAGTGGTAGTACTCCAGCGTGTCCTTGGTCGTCACCGCCAACGACCGGAAGGTGAGACCGAGGGCCACCTCGCGGGAGATGTCGAATCGCCCGAAGCCCTCGTGGCCGCCCTTGGCCGGCATCCAGACGGGCATCTCCCGGTAGCCTCGGACATCGTGCGCGGTCAGGAAGTCGGTGTCGACCCAGGTGAGCGTGGCGTTCGAGCCGGTGGCCGCCTTGATCTGGTCGAGGAAGCTCGCGAACGAGTAGGGCTCCGCGGGACCAAGCGCGTTGAAGATGCCGGCCACCTTCTTTTCGCAGAGCCGGATGGTCCATTCGCAGAGGTCGCGCACGTCGATGATCTGGACCGAGTCGGTCCCGTCGCCGGGCGCGAGGACCTCACCGCCCCGCTGGAGCCGGACCGGCCAGTAGGTGAACCGGTCGGTCAGGTCGCCGGGGCCGACGATGAGCGACGGCCGGACGACCAAGGTGCGCCCGGGGAAGAACCGCTCGGCCTCCCGCTCCGACATGACCTTGGCCAGGCCGTAGGGCAGGGGTTGCCCGGGCTTGATCGGGGTGTTCTCCGGCGTGAACAGCTCGGCGTCGATGGTCATCGGGACGCGACTGGTGTCCTTGTAGACCGACCGGGTCGACACGAACACATAGCGATCGGCCTGCTTGGCCAACAGCTTGGCTGAGCGCTCGACCCAATCGGGATTGGACCGGGCGTTGTCGATCACGACGTCCCAGGTGCGGCCCTCGAGCGCGCTGAGGTCGCTGCTCCGATCGCCGATCAGCTTCTCGACCGTCGGAAAGAGGCCCGGGTTGGTCTGGCCCCGGTTGAAGAGGGTGACCTTATGCCCCCGGTCGAGGGCGTACTGCACCTGATAGGGTCCGATGAACCCGGTGCCGCCCAGGATCAGGATCCGGAGGCCCGACCGTCGGGGCGTCAGCCCCGAAAGGAGGCCCCGGGGCGTCAGGGCGAGGGCGCCGGTGGCGGCGGCCAGGCGGAGGAACGTGCGACGGTCGGTCGACATGGGGGCCACGCTCGATGTGAGGGCGAGGGGGAAACATCGCTCCGTCCGGCGAGCCTGACAATCGGGCCTCGCGACCCGGTCTGTGACCGGTGCGATCAGCGGCGGCGGACCATCAGCTTGAGCCCGGACCAGGTCTCGTCTACTGCACACACCTTGACGTCCACCAGGCCGAGGGGCAGACAGACGGCGCGCACGACGTCCTCGGTGATGTCGGTCGGCACTTGGGATGCCTTCTTGGGCCAGGACACCCAGATCATGCCACCGGGGGCGAGCCGTTTCTGGTAGCGCGGAAGCCGCTCGGTGAGGGTGGCGCGGCGGTCGGTGAAGAGATGGATTAGATCGATGGCGCCTGCCAGACGGGTTACGAAACGGACGCCGTCCGGCAGCGGAGCCACCAGGGCGGCGTAGGCCGGCGGCGCGCCCTCCAGATAGACGACCTGGCCGGACCGATAGCCGAGCTTCTGGCCCAGCGGCGTTCCCGAGTATCCGGCGGGCAGGGCGACCTCGAGCCTCAGCCCTTCCCGAGCCGGGCCGGGATCGCCGCGGCCTGGCCCGGGCGCGCTCGGGTCACAGCCCGAACTGCCTGAGATGGTGATCCAGGTGGAGCCAACCCCATCGCAGCCAGTCGCCGCGGGTCATCGGTCCGAACATCGGGTGAGCGCGGTCGTCGCTTGCCTCGGCGATCAATCGACGAGTCATGGCGACGGTCCGAGCCCGATCGGAGTCGAAGCTCCCGGGCTTGGCGCCCAGCTTCCGGGGGTCGACCTGGGCCGGCCCCCGGATCCCATGCGGCCAGGGAAGCGGGGCCGAGAGGGCGAACCATTTGGGCACCGCGCCCCGGAGCCCGAACACCCGGAACTCGGGAGGGTCCAGCTCTCCCAGCGCCGGTCGGAAGGCGTCGCTCAGGTGGCAAAGCGCCTCACTCGCCGTCATGGTGCCCCACCGCCGGGTCGCTTCGGGCGTGAACTGCTCGAGCCGGGCGACGATGGCGTCGGCGTCGGCGGGGTACACCAAGGAGCGGCGAGGCACGTCGTCGCCGACCGATCAGGCTTGGGGACGGAAGCCGACCTCATTGTCGCCGAACCCCCAGATGAAGGGTGGCACGCCGCCGCAGACTCGGACGAAGGCCGAGAGCTGGCCGCGGTGATGGAGAAACTCGTCGTTCTGGATGCCGAAACCGACCCAGCCGGGAAAGGTCATGTGCCAGGGCGTCGGCACCATCGCATTGAGCTCCGCGTCGCCGATCCGCTGCACGGCCCGATCCGCCTCGGTCCAGCACTGGCGGGCGAAGTCGAGCATGTCCTTCCTGGTCTTGAATCCGGTCGCGACCGTGGCCTCCCTGCCCTCCTCGGCCGTGATCTCGCCTTTGGCGACGCCGAGGGCGATGTCGCGGATGACCGTGCCGGAGACGTGGGAGACGAGCTCCGCCGGGGTGCGCATGCCCGAAATCGGGTGGGTGTGGTAGCGATCCTCCGGGATCGCGTCGAGGATCCGGAGATAGACGCCGTATTTCTGACGGACCTGGTCCCAGGCCTGGGTAAGGTCTTGTTTGTTCATGGTAGGGTCCTGGATGGAAGTCATGGTGACCACTTCGTCGGGCGGAGAGCCCGCGGCGGGAAAGCTATGGTGCGCCGTCGAAGGCGGCAAATCGAGTGGCGGTCGGGTCGGCTGGCACGGTCATCGTTCATTCAGCTCCAGGACCCAGACGTCGCTTTCCTGAGTGCCCAGCGTGAACCAGAAGTGGTGGTCGTCCGTGGCAAAGCCGTACCGGCTGTGCTGTCGTGACGGGTCATCGAACCGGACCAGCAGACGGGAAGGCCCGCCGTCCGGCGAGATGGCCTTGATCACCCAGCCCGACGGCGACTGCTCGAGGTAGTAGAGCGTCCGGCCATCCTGAGACCAGGCAACGTAGAACGGCTCCGAGTCGGCTCGGCTGGGGACGAGGAGCCGGGACGGCCCGCCGGTCGGGGCGATCAGCCGAATTCCGTCCAGGCCATGGAGGCAATCAGGTCGCCCCGCGGCGCCCATTGCACGAAGTCACCCGTGGCCTTCAGAGGTCGCTCGGCGGCCCCGGGCGTGAGGGGGAGGATCGAGAACGACTCCGCGACCCGGTCGAGGACCTCGTACACCAGTGCCTGGCCGTCCGGCGACCAGGCTGCATCCAGCTCTTGGACCGGGCTCGAGGTCCATTGCGCCAGGTTGCGCCCATCCGGATCGATGGTGAAGATGTCGCGATTGCCGGTCCGGAACGAGTGGAACGCGATCCGGCTCCCATCCGGCGACCACGCTGCGCTGTAGTCGTCGGCTCGATCGGTGGTGACCGGGATCGGTCGCCCAATGCGGCCGCGAATGCCTCTGGTGTGGGATTCATGTCGGCCGCGCTTGCCCCGGGTCTTCCCGGGCGATCTCCATCAGGGAAGGGAGAATCCCACCGATCGCCACCGGCCCGGCATCCGGGGCGCCGAGCCCGAAGTAGAGAGCGCGATACAGCTCGAAGAGGCGATCGTAGCGCCGATGCTCCACCTCGTCCGGCTCGACGATTCGAAACGGTGGGCAGAGCGCCTGCTGGGCGGCGTCGACGGTCGGGTAGGCGCCCGCCGCGACCAGCGCGAAGATCGCGGCGCCGAGGCTCGTCGGAGGGCTCTCGGGAACCAGAACCGGTATCCCCATGACATTGGCGTAGACCCGGTTCAGGGTCTCGCTCCGCTGGGGGATGCCGCCTCCGTGGATCAGGCGCCGGACGGGCACTCCGTATTCCTGCATTCGGTCGAGGATGATCCGGGTCTGGAACGCCGTGCCCTCGATCGCCGCGAACAGCTCGTCGCGCGCGGTGTGTCCCAGATGCCAGCCGAACGTCACGCCGCCGAGCCGGGGGTTCACCAGCACGGTCCGATCGCCGTTGTCCCAGACCAGCCGGAGGAGACCGGTTTGCCCGCCTCGATAGCCGTCGAGCCCCTCCGACAGCGCGTCGATCGGCTGGCCCGCCCGGTGGGCGATGGCGTCGAAGAGCTGCCCCACGGCCGATAACCCGGCTTCGATCCCGCGATACGCGGGATGGATCGAGCCCGGGACCACCCCACAGACGCCCGGGACGGTTTCGGTGGACCGGGAGATCGCCATCATGCAGGTGGAGCTCCCGATCACGCTCACCACGTCGCCCTCGGCGATGCCCGCCCCGATCGCGTCCCAGTGGGCGTCGAGCGCGCCCACTGGAATCGGGATCCCCGGGCGCAGTCCCAGCCGCTCGGCCCACGGCGCCGACAGCGGGCCCGCGATCTGGTCGGAGGTGGCATAGCGGCCCCGGAGCCAGCGACTGGCCCCAGCCAGCAGCGGATCGACCTTGGTCAGGAAGTCGTCGGACGGGACGCCCCCATGCTCGCCGCTCCAGAGCCACTTGTGCCCCATGGCACAGACGCTCCTCGGCAGCTGGTCGAGGTCTTCGATGCCACAGAGCACCGCGGCGATCAGGTCGCAGTGCTCGAGCGCGGCCACGATCTCGTCACGCCGGCCGGGGTGCCGGCGGAGCCAATGGAGCAGCTTGGAGAATCCCCACTCCGACGAGTACACGCCGCCGGAGAGCGCGATGGCCGGCAGCCCCTCCTGGTGGGCCACCTCGGTGATCCGGGCCGCCTCGTCCTTGGCCCGGTGATCGCACCAGAGGTAGTAGTCGTCGAGCGGTTGGAGGCGTTCGCCCACCACGATCACGGTCGAACCGGTCGTGTCGATCGCGAGCGCGGCGACCTGGCGGCCGTCGACCCCGGCCGCGTGGAGCGCCTGCCGGGTGGCTTCGACCAGCGCGTCGAGATGACTCTGGTGCGACTGGGTCGCGAAGTCGGGATCGCCCTCGTGCCGGAGGACCGGGTAACCGGCCGTGCCGGTGGCGAGCACCCCGTGGACGTGATCGACCAGGGCGACCCGGACGCTCTCGGTCCCGAAGTCGACGCCGGCGACGATCGTCATCGACGCCGCCTAACGGACGATCCGCTCGGATTCGAGGGTGATCCGGTGCGGGACCGAATCGCCCTGGAGAATCTTGACGGCGATCTCTACCGCTTCCTTGCCGCCGGTCGGATACACGAAGGTGGCCGCGAGCTTGCCGTCGGCCACCGCCTGCCGGCCGCCGTCGAGCCCGGGCAGGCCGTCGATCCCGATGAACTTGATCGTGCTGTCCCGCCCCTTCGCCTTGGCCGCGAGGTAGGCGCCGATCGCCATCGGGTCGTTGTGGGCGTAGACCAGGTCGATGTCGGCATGCGCGGCCAGGGCCGCCTCCATCTGGGTCATCGCCTCTTCCCGGAGCCAGTTGGCGACCGGGTCGTGGATGATGTGGATGTCCGGATACCGGGCGATCGCCTCTCGAAAGCCGTCGCTCCGGTCGCGGGCCGGCGTCGAACCCGGCAGCCCCTTGATCTCGACGATGTTGCCCTTGCCGCCCAGCAGCGGTCGCCGCGTATTCGCCCGGCGGCTCGGCCGATGGCTCGATTGTCCGCCCCGATGAAGGTGGTGTAGGTATCGCCCTCGATCTCCCGATCGAGGACGATCACCGGGATCTTGGCCTCGAACGCTCGGCGCACCACCGGTGTGAGCGGCTTGGCTTCGTTGGGGGAGATGATCAGGAGGTCGATCTTCTGGCGGAGGAAGTTCTCGACGTCGGCCACCTGCTTGGCGTTGTCCTGCTGGGCGTCGGCGTAGACGATCTCCAGGTCGGGATGCCCCTTGGCCGCTTCGGCCACCTCGGCGTTCATCGCCACCCGCCAGGGCTCGCCCAGGTTGGCCTGGGAGAATCCGATCAAGTACTTGCCGTGGCGTTCCCGGCCGCACGCCGCGACCGTCAGCAGGAGCAGGAGGGCGAGCCGCCTAACGGCGCCGCCGCTGGAGCCAGACCGCCAGGAGGATGATGACGCCCTTGAGAATGAGCTGCAGGTTCGCGTCGACATTGTTGAGACCGAGACTGTTGTTGATGACCCCGATGGTCAGGATCCCGACCAGCGTTCCGATCACGCTCCCGCTTCCGCCGGTGAGCGCCGTGCCGCCGATGACCACCGCCGCGATGGCGTCGAGCTCGTAGGCCACGCCGTCGTTCGGGTTGCCCTGCTGGAGCTGCGCGCAATGCACCAGGCCGGCCAGGGCCGCGAGGGCCCCCGAGATCACGTACACGCTGCCCTTGTGGAACAGGACCCGGACGCCGGACAGCCGCGCCGCCGTCTCGTTGGCGCCGATCGCATAGAGGTAGCGGCCGCCCCGGGTCCGGGCAAGGTAGAGGTGCATCGCGACGACGGTGAGCACGAAGATCAGCGGCCGGCGCCGGCAGGTACGGGAGGAGCGGCCCCGCCAGTGTCCGGACCGATTCCGGCGCGCCCCCGGCGCCGAAGCCCAGCGGAATCGCGGTGCCACCGCTCAGAAACCGGGCCGCTCCTCGGGCCGCGCTCATCGTCGCCAGGGTGGCGATGAAGGCGGGGAGCCGCCAGCGGGCCACCACCATGCCGTTGAGGAGGCCCCAGGCCGCCCCGGCCAGGAGCACCAGCAGCGTGGCCAGACCCAGTCCGACCTGCGCCCGCATGAAGAGCGCGGCGGAAAGCGTGGCGCCGAAGGCGAGGATCGATCCGACCGAGAGGTCGATCCCGCCCGCGATCACCACGGCCGTCATCCCGACCGCCAGAATGCCCTTTTCCGCCACCTGCCGGACGATGTCGGTGAGGTTCCCGAGATCCAGGAATACCGGGCGCCCGCCGCGGGTCGGCGAGAAGACGATGGCCAGCAGCAGGACGGCCGCGAGGCCGAGCCCGCCTCGGTACTTGGCGAGCAGCGCTCGGGCTCGACCCGTTCGCGGACCGGCGCCGCCACCGTCGTTCGCCCGAGCCGGCCCCTCGGTTCGCCGATCCTCCTCGGTCGCCTCCTGGTCCGGCCGGGCGCCCGCGGCGGCGGCCAGCACTTTCTCCTCGGTCGCGTCGGTTCGATCGAGCTCCGCCACCTTCCGGCCGTCGCGCATCACCACGATCCGGTGACACTGGGTCAGGACCTCGCTCAAGTCCGACGAGGCCAGCAGAATCCCGAATCCCTGCCCGGCCAGCGCGTGGAGCTCACGGTAGATCTCGGCTCGGGCCGCGAGATCGACTCCGCGGGTCGGCTCGTCGAGGAGCAGCACCCGAGGCGACGAGAAGAGGCAGCGTGCCAGGAGCGCCTTCTGCTGATTGCCGCCGCTCAGGGTCTCGATCGGAACGTCGGGGCGGGCTGCCCGCACCCCGACCCGGCGCATCAGCTCGCCGGCGGCTTGGCGGTCCGCCCCGCGATCGACCCAGCCGTGGCGGCTGACCCGATCGAGCGCCGGCATGGTGACGTTCCAGTCGACCCCCAGCTGGGGGAAGATGCCGCTGGGTCTTCCGCTCCTCCGGCAGGAGGACCAGCCCGGCTTCCCGCGACTCCGCCGGTGAGCGGGCAGGGTGCGGCTTGCCGTCCAGCCAGATCCGCCCGGTGACGGCGCCGGGATGGGCGCCGACGAGGCTCAGCAGCAGGTCGGTCCGGCCCGCGCCGACCAGGCCCGCCAGCCCGACGACCTCGCCGGCCCGAACCGAGAGCGACAGGTCACGGAGGCGCTGGCCGGTCGGGTGGCCGTCGCCGGCGACCGAGAGCCCTTCGATCCGGAGGACCTCCGCGCGCCTCCGCCGGAACCGCCGGCAGGTCGCTCGGCGGGATGTCCCGGCCCACCATCAAGCTCACCAGCTCGGCCGGCGGTCAGGCCGGCGGCCGGCCGGGTGACGACCCGATGGCCGTCCCGCAACACGGTAACCCGGTCGGCCAGGCGGAGCACCTCGTCCAGCTTGTGCGACACGTAGACCACTCCCGTCCCGGCGGCGACCAGGTCGCGGATCACCCGCTCCAGCCGGACCTCCTCGTCGTGGCCGAGCGCCGCGGTGGGCTCGTCCATGATGAGGCAGCGGACGCCGGAGCGCGAGGGCCCGGGCGATCGCCACCAGCTGCCGGTCGCCGGGGGTGAGCTCGTCGACGAGCGCGGTCGGCGAGACGTGGCCGGCCCCGACCGCATCGAGGGCATCGCGGGCCGCCTTGCGCAACGCCATTCGGTTCACCAGCCCGGAGCCGAGCCGGGGCTCGCGGCCGAGCATGATGTTCTCGGCCACCGAAAGGGTGACGACCAGCTGGAACTCCTGCGGGATCATCGCCACGCCGGCGGCCAGGCCCTCGCGGGGCGAGCGGAGCGAGCGCGGGCGTGCCGGCGATGATGAGGCGACCCTCGTCCGGTACCATCTCGCCGCCCAGCATCCGGCCGAGCGTGGACTTGCCGGCGCCGTTCTCGCCCGACCAGGGCGTGCACTTCACCGGGCCGGACGTCGAAGTCGACGGCTGCCAGCGCGCGGACCCCGGGAAACGACATCCCGAGGCCCTGCGCGCGTGACGAGCGGCTCGGGACCGCTCACTGACGGAGCGGCGCCGGTCTGGTGGGAGTCCAGCGTGTCGTCGAGGTCGCCGGCGAGCCGCACCTCGAGGCCGCAGCGCGCTGCGCCATGGCCGCCTTCCGCGCCAGCGCCCGGCGGGCCGCTCGGCGGCGTCAGGCGCGTACGCGACCTGGATGTGGTTGGCCTGGTGGGCCGCCATCAACTGGTCGCGACTCACCCCGTAGAGGACGGCGTGCATGATCGGCCACTGCGGCGTCGTCGCCTGCCAGCGGCGCTCGGTCTCCTCGTCGGAGAGCCGGACCACGCCGCCCGCGCCCGATGTCCATGTGCAGCGCATCGTCCGGCACGTAGATCCGGCTCCAGACGATCTCGCCCGGACGGCTCACGCCCTTGAGGGTCGAGCCGCCGCGCGGGAAGTACATCGGCGGCTGGCGTTCACCCGTGGCGCCGGCGTAGCCGCCGATGAAGTGCGAGGCCGGCGCGGCGCCGGAGATCTCGAACACCCAGACGAACTCGTCCACGCCTCGCTCCGCCACCGGCGCGCCCCACCGCACGTCGTGCAGCGTGGTCGACGGATCGATGCCGAGTCGCGATCCAGACCCGGTTGGTCATCGAGCGCGTCGACGCCGGCGCACTCGTCCACCTCATTGAAGTGCGGCACCGCCCGTCCGTCGAAGAGCCGGCGCCGTCGTCGGCACCGAGCACCGGCGGCCGGTCGGGGTTGTTGAGCAGCCCCTCGGCCAGGTCGGACGCGACGCAGGTGTCCTTGAGCCCCTGCTGATACTGGATCCCGATGGCCGCACACCCGAAGCTGGTGCGCCAGCCGCGACGGCCGCGTCGTACATCCGGAGCCCTTCGAGCACCTGCGCCTCGGTCAGTTCGGTGGCCTCGTCCGCGCCCAGCGCGAAACGCATCCCCCGCGCGCGCAGCCAGTCGTAGTGGGCGCCGCGCGGTCGCGTCCGGGACCGCCAGCATCGCGGCGTAGAGCGCGCTCTGGCTCAGCCGCTCCTTGAACAGCCCGAGCGGGTGCAGCAGGTGATCGGGGATGATCGCGTTGAACATCCCCATGCACCCCTCATCGAACACGCCGAGGAGGGCCTGCTCGCGCTTGCGAGCTCGCGTCCGAGCGCGTCGCCGGCCCGGCGTCGGCGGCGAACTCGCCGCCGAAGCTCGTCGTCCTCGAGCGGGCGGGCGTGGGAAGGTCGTGCTCGATCGCGCCGGTCGCCAGCCACTCGGCGATGGACTTCGCGGGCGAAGTCGTCGGTGAAGTCCTCGCTCCAGATGGTGCTGTACGGAACGCCGGCCTTGGTGAGCGACCCGTTCAGATTGAGGAGCCCGACCAGCCCGGGCCACTGCCCGCTCCAGTTGGCGAGCGTCAGGATCGGCCCCCGGTGCCGGGTCAGGCCAGCCAGCACGTGGCTGGTGTACTGCCAGACGGCCTCGGCGACGATCAGCGGCGCGTCGGGGTCGATCCTCCGGAACACCTCGATGCCCTCGGGCCTGACCGTCGATGAAGCCGTGGCCGAGCGTCGGGTCGACCGGATGACCTCGCACCACCCGCCGGCCCAGCGCCTCGAACGTCCGCCCGATCGTCGCCTCGAGCCCGGCCTGAGCCGGCCAGCAGACGCTGGTTGGCGGAGAGTCGCGAGTCGCCGCTCGCGACGAGGATGAGGTCGCGGGTCACGTCCGCCATGTCAGGGCCTTCCCATCGTGGGTCCGCCGGTGTTCATGACCCGCGGGATCCGATCGGCGGCCGGGGGCAGGGTCGGAAACGCCAGGTGCGGCTCGTCCTGGTACCAGTACGCCACGGTGTAGTAGTTGTCGGAGCGATGGTTGGCGTGCCCGGCCTCGATCGAGAACCGGAGCGACTTCTGAAACACGACCGGCGAGTCGGTGTGGAAGCGATACACCATCCAGCCGGCCCCGCGATCGTCGCCGCCGTTCATCGGATTGCCGTAGCGCTGGTAGGCGAAGGTGGGCCGCTTGCTACCGAACGGGTCGATCCCGCACCCCCCGTAGCACCAGGCGCCCAGGTAGTAGTCCTCGCTGCCGGTACCGTTGATCTGGGGGAGCGGGGCACCGTCGATCACGAACATGTCGTCGCCCTCACCCCACCAGTCGCCCTGATTCTGGAGGATGCTTTCCGTCACCCCCACGAAATGACCGTGGCCCCGCGCCTCGAGGATCAGATAGTTGCCTTCGCCGGTGCGATTGGGTCGCCGGTCCACCAGCGTGTCGCCGTTCCGGGTCCAATCGTCGGTCCACCCATGGAACGGCGCGGCCTGGCGGTACTGGGCGTGGAAGTAGCCCATGTCGTCGGGCAGCGACTGGTGCTTCTCGTAGTCGATGTTGTAGTAGAAAGACGAGGTGGCGAGGTCGCCGTCGTTGGTGACCGTGATCCGGGCCGACCGCCGGAAGGGCATCGGGAAGTAGCTGTTCAGCGCCTTTTGCGACCCGACCGACAAGGGACCGGATTCGTAGAGGAAGTACTTGCCGAGGCCGAGGCCGAAGAAGTCGCCGATTGGGGTCTCCACACTGGGGGTGGTTTCAGCGTCCCAGTAGATCCGAAGCACCAGGTTCTTGAGATGCCACCGGTCGCGGGTGGCGATCGTGAACCACATGTGGGTGATGATCCCAGGGCCATCGAGCGCGGCGAGGGTCCGGGTCTCGCCGGGCTCGATGGGGTGTCGGCCGTTGCCGTCGTCGTTGCCGCCGGTCGGGTCGGCGCTCGACACCCGGGCGGAGACGTAGCTGCGCAGGAAAGGCAGGTTGTCGAGCTCATGGCGAGGCGACTGGGCGCCGGCCGGCGCGGCCAGCGCGCAGCCCGCGAGAGCGACCAGGAGTGGCCGAGCGAGGCGATGCATGGGCGATCCTGTAGGGCCGAAGATGGGACGATGACCGCGGTATCACGAGGCCGGAGCGAAGCTATCGTCCGGGTTGAACAGTGTAAAGCCAGCGCCGCCCGGGTCTTGAGACGATCCGGACCGAGAGTAACTTGAGCCCGACCCGAGCCCCGATGGTGCCGTGAACCTCCGACCGTTTCTCGGACCGCTGGCCGTCGCCCTCACCGCGACGGTCGCGCCCGCCCAGCGCCCGCCCGCGGACGGCCTGCCCGGGGTCGGCCTCCGCGCCCTGGCGCGGCTCGACGAGCTGCCCCGCCTCCGTCACTCGATCGCGCTCGGGGCGGTCACGAGCGCCGACCCCTCGGGCAAGAACGACGACGGCTTCAGCGGGGCCCATTCCTTCCTCCGGAAGGAAGGCGATGGACTGGTCATCGCCGACCTGAAGGGACCGGGCGTGGTCTACCGGATCTGGACGCCCACACCGACCGGCGATCCGGTCGAGTTCTACTTCGACGGCGAGACGACGCCCCGGCTCCGGCTCCCGATGCGGGCGCTCTTTCTCGGTGGCCACGATCCCTTCGATCGGCCGCTGGTGGGGTTCGGGGCGGGCGGGTACTACAGCTACGTCACGCTTCCCTACGCCCGGTCGCTCCGGGTGATCGTCCGCGGACCGAAGGTGCAGTTCTACCAGATCAACTACGCCCGCTACGGTGCCGATGCCGGGATCGCGACGTTCGATCCGAGTCGCCCGTCACCGTGGCGGGAAGGCGCCGAGGCGGTGCTCCGCGCGTCGGGCGGTGATCTGGCTCGGTTCGGCTCGCCTCCCGGTGCGCCGATCGATCGGCGGGCGGTCGACCGGACCCTCCAGCCGGGTGCCCCCACCACGGTGTTCGAGACCAGGGTCGGCGGCCGGCTGGTCGGGCTTCGTCTTGCGCCGGCGGGTGAGCTGTTGGCCGAAGGCCGCGCCGCGCTACTCCGGATCTACTGGGATGGGGCGACCGACCCGGCCGTGGAGGTGCCCGTGTCCGACCTCTTCGGGGGTGCGTGGGGCGGGCCGGCCATGGCGGGTCTTCTTGCCGGGGCCACCCGTGACACGGCCTACCTCTGGTTCCCGATGCCCTTCGATCGCTCCGCCCGGATCGAGATGGAGCAGGCGCCGGGCACTGCGCCACGCGCCATCCACGCCGAGATCTTCCTGAGTCCCGAGGCCCGCCGGCCGGACGAGGGCCGGTTCTACGCAGTCTGGCGCCGCGAGAACCCGACCACGCCCGGGCAGCCGTTCACCTTTCTCCGGACCGGTGGGCGCGGCCACGTCGTCGGGGTGGTGCTGCAGGCGCAGGGGCTGGCCACCGACGGCACCCCGTTCTTCGAGGGCGACGACCGGGTGGTGATCGACGGCGACACGGTGGTTGCCGGCACCGGCTCAGAGGACTCGTTCAACGGCGGCTGGTACGACGTTCCCGGCCGCTGGGACGCGCGCCGTTCGTTTCCCATGTCGGGCTCGCTCGGCTACTCCAACCCGCTGGCCCGGACCGGCGGGTATCGCTTCTTCCTGGGCGACGCCTATGCCTACGACGGAACGATCGACTTCACCATCGAGCACGGCGAGGACGTCACCAACGCGGTCTCGGCCGACTACGCGGCGGTGACCTACTTCTATTCCGCGGCGCCGCCCGAGTGGCATTCGACCGAATACACCGAGCGCACCCGCCGGGCTAGCGTTCCGTCACGGATCACCCTGAACCCGGGTTGGTCGTCGCCGGTGACGTTTTTCTCTACCCGGTACGCCACCCTGACGAAGCGGCCGGAGCCCGGGATCGGGCGCTACCTCTCCTTCGTGGGCGACAGCACGCCGGACTTCGGGCGCCACGTCTTGAGCCTGGCGGTGCCGGTGCCGTTGGCGGGGCGGTATCGGGTGTCGATCCTGCCGGTGGTGGGCCCGGACCAAGGAGTGGTGCAGCTTCTGGTCGACGACCAGCCCTACGGAACGCCGTTCGACACGTCGGCGCCGACTCACCGCGCGGGAGCGCTTACCCCGTTAGGGGAGCTCGATCTCGACGCCGGCAGTCAGGTGGTCCACTTCCAGATCTCGCCCGCGCGGACCGGCACCCGCCGGGCCGCGCTGGACCTCATCCGGGTGGTGCTCGAACGGGTGCCCTGAGGCGCTCGCCGGTCAGCGGTGGCGTCGCCGCTGGGCGAACAGCCAGTGGGCGAACTCGTCGGAGGCGTAGGTCGCGTCCCAGACGTTGTGCCCCATTCCCAGGTACTCGGTATAGCGCACGTCGGCGTGGATGGCTTTCAGCGCCTCGACCGGATCGCGGGCGCCGCTCACTGGGACCAGCGGGTCCATCTCACCGTGAAAGACCCAGATCGGTACCCGAGCGAGCTGACGGGCCAGCGCGGGGAGCGCCGGCCCGCTGTCGGGCGGGACGACCGGCACCGACCCGGTGAACATGGGGTGCTCGCCGACCCAGCCGCAGATCGGTGCTACCGCGGCGAAGACGGCGGGATGGCGGTAGGCCAGGTACCAGGTCCCGTGCCCGCCCAACGAGAGGCCGGTCAGGTAGACTCGATCGGGGTCGGTGTGGTAGGTGGCCATCGTTTCCTGCAACGCGGCGAACGCGGCGTCGGCGGCCGGCCCCGGCCATTGCGAGTCCTCGGGAACCTGAGGAAAGACCACCAGCGCCGGATAGCGGGTCGGGTCCCGCCGGATCGCGTTGCCGAGACCGACGGTGGTCTGGAGCAGGCCGTGAGCGCCGCGCTCGCCGGCACCGTGCAGGAAGAGGATGACCGGCCAGGCCACCTCAGCGCGGTAGTTCGACGGAACGTAGATCTGGTATCGAAAGGTCTGACCGCCGGCGGTCACCGTCCGGTCGAGAAACCCGGTGTCGAGTCGCTGGGCCCGAGCTTGGCTCACGAGAGCGAGGAGCAGCGCGGCAGCCCCGAACATGGGACGACGCATGGCGTGGTCTCTGGGTTGGCAAGGTCGTCGGCAAGGTATCACCCCGGGTTGAGCCCCGACACCCCGGGAACCCGCTATCTTGCGGTCCCTCGAGAAGCGAAACGGGAGCCTCCGATGTCCGATGAAGATCTGAAGGCCGAGCTGGACCGACTGCGGCAGGAGAACGCCGCGCTCAAGAAGACCGCCTCCAAGGGCGCCTCGCTCAAGGTGAGCGAGAAGGGCGGCGTCTCGGTCTACGGCCTGGGCCGCTTTCCGATCACCCTCTATCAGGAGCAGTGGACCAAGCTTCTGGAGATGGCCGACGAGATCCGCGACTTCATCGCCGCCAATAAGGACCGGCTCAAGAAGAAGGAGTAGGCCGTGGCCAAGGGTCTCGCGGTCGGCGAGGACGGCCGCGCCCGCTGCTGGTGGGGCGCCAGCACGCCGGACTACGCCCACTACCACGACACCGAGTGGGGTCGGCCGGTGGCCGACGATCACCGTCTGTTCGAGAAGATCTGTCTCGAAGGCTTTCAGGCGGGGCTGAGCTGGCTCACCATTCTCCGGAAGCGGGAGAACTTCCGGCGGGCGTTCCGCGCCTTCGACTTCGAGAAGGTCGCTCGGTTCGGGAGCCGCGACGTGACCCGGCTTCTTCGGGACGCCGGGATCGTGCGGCACCGTGGCAAGATCGAGTCGACCATCAACAACGCCCGCCGGGCTCTGACGCTCCGGGACGAGTTCGACTCCCTGGCTCGCTACTTCTGGCAGTTCGAGCCGGCCCCGGCCGACCGACCCCGCAAGCTGACCCACGCCGCGCTGACGAAGATGGCCACCACCCCGGTCAGCGTGGCCCTGTCCAAGGACCTGAAGCGGCGGGGCTGGACCTTCGTCGGGCCGACGACCGTCTACGCCTTCATGCAGGCGATGGGTCTGGTCAACGACCACCTCGAGGGCTGCGTGGTGTGGAAGGATGCGGAAACCGCACGGCGCCGGTTCCGCCGGCCCTAGCTCGTCACCGATACCTTAACGTTTCTCCGGACCTCTGCGTATTCCACCTCGTAACCACACGAGGCGGGCGCTGTGTCGCGGTTGGGGTTCGGGCTCCTGGTGGGCGTCCTGCTGGCCGGCGCGGCGCGTTCGGCGACCGCTCAGGTGTCATCCACCGACGTCATCACCGGCGTCGTCACCAACGATCAGGGCCAACCGGTGGCGGAGGCCGTGGTCGAGGCCATGTCGCTGGAGACCCAGATCGTCCGGTCCGCGCGAACCGATTCCCGCGGCCGCTACACGATTCTCTTCCCCGACGGCGGCGGCCAGTACCGGATGACCATCCGGGCGATCGGCCTGGCGCCCCTCCAAACGGTCATTGCTCGTCAGGTCGACGAGGACCGGCTCGTCTTCAACGTCAAGATGTCGGGCGGGAGCGCTACCCAGCTGGACGAGATCGTGGTCCGGGGTGGGCGGCGGGGTCCGCCGGGAAGCTTCGACCCGCCCACGGCGGGCTCGACCGAGAAGGCGATGACGCCCGATCAGTTGGCCCGGCTCCCGATCGACGCCGGCGACCTGGCCCTGCTGGCCACCCTGGCGCCCGGCGTGGTGGCCATCCCGGGCACCGATTCCACCGCCAACAGCTTTTCCGTCGCCGGCCAGCGGCCGGGCGACAACAACATCACCCTCGACGGACTCAGCTTCGGCGCCGGTACCGTCCCGCAGGACGCGGTTCGGGTTACCCGGGTCATTACCAACACCTACGACGCCTCGCGGGGCCAGTTCAGCGGCGGTCTGGTGTCGTCCACCACCAGGACGGGTAGCAACGTCACCCAGGGCAGCCTCAACTACTCGCTTCGCGACCGGAGCCTGGTGCTCCAGAACGACCAGTCCGGCAGTTTCAACAACAGCTTCACCCAGCACCAGCTGTCGTTCGGGCTGGGCGGGCCGATCGTCACGAACAAGCTCTGGGTCTTCGCATCGGGACAGGGACGGTTTCGGGGTGACAATCTCCAATCGCTGCTGAACGCGCCGTCTTCGTCGCTGGAGCGCCTCGGCGCCAGCCCCGACTCAGTCGCTCGATTCCTGTCGATCCTCGGGAACGACGGCCTGCCGGTCGATCTGGCCAACGAGAGCGACCGCCGGACCACGGCGCTGTCGGGTATCGTCCGGATCGACTATTCGATCTCGGATGCCCACACCCTGACCTTCCGGGGCGACGTTCGGTCCAACAAGCAGGATCCGACCCGGATCTCGCCCCTCTCGGTGCCCAGCACCGGTGGGACCCAGTCGTCGAGCGGAGGGGGCGGGATGCTGACCCTGAACTCGCGATTCGGCACCAGCGTCATCAACGAGTTCCGGGCCTACCTCTCCGGCTCCTCCAACCAGGCGTCGGCCACCGACGCCTTCCCGGCCGGCCGGGTGCAGGTCGCGTCGCTCCTGGACGACGGCTCGTCCGGGGTGAGCACCTTCATCTTCGGCGGTAACCCGGGGCTCCCGCGGAGCGGCTCGAGCACGTCGTTCGAGGGCACCAACGAGCTTTCCTGGCTCCCCCGATCTGGGGGGCATCGCTTCAAGCTCGGCACCTTCCTGAACGTTGGCAGCACCACCAGCGACGGCACCAGCAACCGGTACGGGACCTTCATCTTCAATTCGCTGGCCGACTTCGAGTCCGGCCGTCCGGCCAGCTTCACCCGAACCGTGGCACCGGTGGTCCGGAGCAGCACCTCGCACGACGCCTCGATCTACCTGACCGACCAGTGGCGGGTCAGCTCGGCCGTGCAGCTCTCGCTCGGGCTCCGCGGCGAGGCGCTGGGCTTCGGCGGCGCGCCGGCGCTGAACCAGGACGTGGCCACCAGCTTCGGCCTCCGGACCGACCGCTTGCCGAGCGAGCTGCACCTGAGCCCGCGGGTCGGGTTCACCTGGGTGGTCGGGGGCTTCAACCCGGAGGCGCCGCCCAAGTGGTACCTCCGGGGCGGGATCGGCGAGTTCCTGAGCCGGATGCCCAACCAGCTGGTGAGCGCCGCGATCGCGGCGCCTGGTCAAGGAAACACCGAGTCGCAGCTGGTGTGCATCGGCGCCGACGCGCCGGTCCCGGATTGGTCGGGATATCGGACCGATCCCGGGTCCGTGCCGGTCGGGTGCCTCGGCGGTGCCCTGAGCGCGGTTCCCACCCGGCAGCCCAACGTCACCGCCTTCAACCAGGACTTCAGCGCGCCCCGGGCCTGGCGGGGCTCCCTTGGGATCAACCGCCGCATGGGTCTCCACGCCCTCGGCCTCGAGGTGAGCTACGCCCGCGGCCTGGACCAGACCGGCTTCAGCGACCTCAACCTCGGCAGCCCGCAGTTCAGCCTGACGAGCGAAGGCGGTCGTCCGGTCTACGCGGCGGCCCCGACGATCGACCCTCGCACCGGCGCGACGGGCCTCTTCGCTTCGCGGCGCGACCCGGCGTACGGCCAGGTGCTCCGGGTGGACTCCGATCTCCAGTCCGAGTCCACCCAGCTGACCCTGAGCGCTCAAGGGACGACCCGGAAGGCATTGATCTACAGCGTGTCGTACACCTTGAGCCGCTCACGCGACCAGTCCTCGTTCGCGGGCGCCGGCGGGGGGCTCGGCTTCAGCTCCGCCACGACCGGGGGCGACCCCAACGCCCGGGAGTGGGCTCGGAGCGACTTCGAGCGGCGCCATTCGTTCCTTGCCACGGCGACCTATCCGGTCACCAACAATCTCGAGCTCACCACCATCGCCCGGCTCACCAGCGGCGCGCCGTACACACCGGTGGTGAGCGCCGACATCAACGGCGACGGATCGCGCAACGACCGGGCCTTCATCTTCGGCCCGAACGCCGCCGACACCGCGGTGGCCGATGGGATGGCCCGGCTCCTGGCCGGCACCGGTGCCGGGGTGCGGGCCTGCCTCGAGCGACAGACCGGCCAGATCGCGGCCCGGAACAGCTGCGTCGGACCCTGGCAGCCGTCGCTCGATCTCCAGATGAACTACCGCCCGACCTTTCTGGGGCTCAACCAGCGGCTCAACATCTCGGTCGTCACCAGTAACCTGCTGGCGGGCCTGGACGAGCTCTTCCACGGTGCGGGCAATCTCCAGGGCTGGGGACAGCAGTCCCGGCCCGACGGGACGCTGCTCCTGGTCGACGGGTTCGATCCTACGACCCAACGGTTCACGTACGTCGTGAACGAGCGCTTCGGCGCCACCGTGGCGAGCGTGAACGCCATCCGGAATCCGTTTCAAATCGGCATTCAGGTCCGCTACACCATCGGCCCGGATCGGCAACGCGACTTCCTCCGCGGCCTCCGTGGTGGCGGCCGGGGTGGCTTCGGGGGCGGGTTCGGTGGGCGGCCCGGCGGAGCTGGCGGTCCCGGTGGTCGGGGTGGCGCGGGCGGGGCCGCGGGGATGGCGACGCCGGCCGACTTCCTGACCCGGCTCGAGACGGCGTTCCCGGATCCCGCGGCGGAGATCGTCAAGATCCGGATCGCCCTCAACCTGACCGACGCTGAGGTGACGGCACTCCAGGCGGTGTCGGATTCGTTCGCGGCGAAGATCAAGGCCCTGGGGGAGAAAGCGGAGGCGCAGATCCAGAAGGCCGGCTCGAATCCCGATCCGCAGCGGCTGATGCTCTCGATCCAGCCGGTGTTCCAGGAGCTCCGAACCGCGCACCGCGACGCCCTCGCGGCCTGTCAGAAGGCGCTCACGCCGGAGCAGTGGAACGGCGTGCCGGACCGGGTCAAGAACGCGGGGTTCGGGCGCGGCCAGCGTCGGCGCCCGTGAACCGAGTCCCTTCCCGGCGAGGGGAAGGGGCGGTACTGTTGGACATCCTCGTCAGCTTCTTGTCAATCGGCGGAGCGCCCGACGGGCGGTTCGCTCCTGCTTGTTTCGCGACAACCTCGGAGGTTTCGCTATCATGAGGTCCGTTAGCACACTCCTGACCTTGGGCGGTTGCCTGGTCGCGGCGGGATGTTCCCACGCGCCCGCCAATACCACGCCCAATCCTACCCGGCCACCAGCGGGCCGGCCCGCGCCCGAGGCCGGTCCGGCCGAGCGCGGGCCCGAGGCCGGCGACACGGCCGCCGGTCCGCGCGGTCCCGGGCAGCGGGGGCAGGGAGGCCAGGCCCAGGCTCCGCGGCCCTACAATCGGGTCGTCACCGCGGAAGCCAAGACCTTGCACGGACTCTGGAGCACCCATCAGATCGGGAACAAGCTCCTCTTCGAGATCCCCCGCGACGTCCTCGACCAGGACATTCTGGTCGTGCCGCGCGTGGCCAAGGCCCCGCCCAACTCGGTCTATGGCGGCCAGCAGGTGTCCGGCACCCAGGTCGTCCGCTGGGAGCGGCGCGACCATCGGATCATGCTCCGCGGGGTGTCGTACGACACGTACGCGGATCCGAAGCTGCCGATTGCTCAGGCCGTGGCGCAGTCTAACTTCGGTCCGGTGCTCGGCGCCTTCGATGTCGAGGCCTACGGCAAAGACAGCTCCGCCGTGATCGACGTGACCAAGCTGTTCACCTCGCCGCCGCCGGAGCTGAGCCCCGGCACCCGGGTCTATCGCGGCAACCCCGACCAGTCGCGGTCGTTCATCGACCGGGTCATGGCCTTCCCGATCAACGTCGAGATCGACGCCCTCTTGACCATCAACCCGCCCCCCACCCCGGCCGCCGCCGCCGGGCGGTTCGGCGGCTTCGGTGGTGGTGGGCCGACCACGACCTCGCTGGTGATGCACTGGAGCATGGTCAAGCTGCCCGAGAAACCGATGATGCCCCGGCTCTTCGACAGCCGGGTGGGTTATTTCAACACCGACATGATCGATTACGGCCGCCCGGAGCATCGGGCCGAGACTCGCACCTTCATCACCCGCTACCGGCTGGAGAAGAAGGACCCGAGCGCGGCCATGTCGGAGCCGGTCAAGCCGATCGTCTACTACGTCGATCCCGCCACGCCCAAGTGGTTGGTCCCCTGGGTCAAGAGGGCCATCACCGACTGGCAGCCCGCCTTCGAGGCCGCCGGCTTCAAGAACGCCATCATCCCGATGGACGCGCCGAACGATCCCGATTGGGCACCCGAGGACGCGCGGTATTCCGTCATCCGGTGGCTTCCGTCCACCACCGAGAACGCTCAGGGACCTCACGTGTCCGACCCTCGCTCCGGCGAGATCCTCGAGGCCGACATCTACATCTATCACAACGTGATGAACCTGGCCCACGACTGGTACTTCACCCAGGTCGGCCATCTCGATCCGCGGGCCCAGCACACCCCGATGCCGGACTCGCTGATGGGCCGGCTGATGGAGTACGTCATCGCGCACGAGATCGGGCACACCCTGGGCTTCCAGCACAACCAGAAGGCCTCGTCCACCTATCCGGTCGACAGCGTCCGGAGCGCCACCTGGGTCCACAAGATGGGCCACACGCCCACTTTGATGGACTACTCCCGGTTCAACTACACCGCCCAGCCGGGGGACCACATCGCGCTGGACGACCTGATTCCCGGGATCGGCCCCTACGACAAGTTCGCCACGATGTGGGGCTACCAGCCGATTCCCGGGGCGAGCTCACCCGACGCGGAGAAGCCTACGCTCGACCAGTGGGCCCGGATGCAGGACTCGATCCCCTGGTACCGGTTCAACGTGGCCGGCTCGCAGGGCTCCGATCCCGGCGATCAGACCGAGGCCGTGGGCGACGCCGACGCGGTCAAGGCGACCGGCTGGGGAATCCAGAGCCTCAAGGCCACGATGCCGCTGGTCATGGGGGCCGCCGCGCAGTCGGGTGAGAACTACGACGAGCTGAGCGAGCTCTACGGCCGGGTGGTCGGGCAGTGGGCGATGGAGCTCCGCCACGTGAGCAACGTGGTGGGTGGCGCCCAGGCCCAGGAGAAGCACGTCGGACAGACGGGCGTCCGGTTCCAGCCGCTGCCCCGCGCCCGGCAAAAGGAGGCGGTCCGGTTCCTCAACGCCAATGCCTTCGCCACGCCGACGTACTTCCTGGACGACGAGATCCTGAACCGGATCGAGGTCGCGGGCGCCGTGGCCCGGATCAACACCGCCCAAAGTGGAATCCTCAACTCGCTCTTCAACGACCGCCGGATGGAGCGGATGGAGGAGTACGAGGCCTTGGCCGGCAGCTCGCGGAACGTCTATCCGCTGAGCGAGATGCTGGCCGACGTTCGGGGCGGGATCTGGAGCGAGCTGAGCTCGGGGCGGGTAGCGATCGATCCCTATCGGCGCGAGCTCCAGCGGTCCTACCTCGAGGCCGCCGGGAACAAGATCAACCCCAAGCCGCCGGAGCTTCCGGCCGGGATCCCGGCCCAGTTCCGCCGGCAGCTCGGTCCTGCCCGGGCCACGAGCGACATTCAGTCGCTCTTCCGGGCGGAGCTCCAGACCCTGGACGGTCAGCTCCGCGCGGCGGTCCCCAAGGCCGCCAACCGTGAGACCCGCGCTCATCTCGAGGATGCCCGGCATCAGATCGACACGATTCTCCACCCGAAGGGGTGAGAAGCAGCCGGAGCGGAAGTGGTAGGTGACTAGGTAACCAGGTGGCCGGGCGGCTACGTTCGTAGCGCACTCGATCACCTGGTTGCTTTGACCCCCAACCATCGACTTGCATGCCCCGCCTCTTGTTCCTCGTCTCGCTTCTCGCCGTCGCGGCACCGCTCGCCGCCCAGACCCCCGGCCACCCCCTCGCCCTCCCGACCGGCTACCACGGCGACCGTTTCTGGGTCGAGCCCGTCACGACCGCGGGTCGGCGGATCACGCTCTATACCGATTCGGGCGGGGGGCTGTTTCTGCTGCAGGACGCGGCGACTCGACTGGGGATCGAGGTCACGACCCAAGTGGAGGGGGCCGACACCGTCAGGCTCGCGACCTTTCCGCCGTTCGCCGCCGACGCCTCGATTCCCCTGCCGCCCTCGCGGGGCGGGAAGGTGATGGTCCTTGCCCCGCCGCCGGGTCGCGGGATCGACATGTTCGAGGCCGACGGGATGTTGGGGCAGGAGTGGTTCGGTGGGCGGACGTGGACCTTCGACTACCCCGGGCGGACGCTCTGGCTCCGGGCGAATGGCGACGTTCCCGCAGTCGCGCCCGAGCACCGGGTCGCGCTCGGCTTTCAGACCGACAGCGCCGGCGGCCGCGCCCTCAACTTCCCTCGGATTCAGGCCACCATCGACGGCCAGGCCCTGGATCTGCTCCTCGATACCGGCGCCACCTCGCCGCTCACCGCCGATGCCATGGCTACCATGGGCGCAACCGACTCGGTCCGCGCCACGAGCTTCATCACCACGACGACCTTCGAGCGGTGGCGCTCCCGACATCCCGATTGGCGAGTGGTCGAGAAGGGCGAGAAGGGGACCGGCGAGCCGCTGATCGAGGTACCCGAGGTCACGGTGGCCGGCTCCACCGTCGGCCCGGTGTGGTTCACTCGCCGGCCGGATCGGAACTTCCACCAATTCATGACCCGCTTCATGGACCGGCAAGTGGAAGGCGCTCTGGGCGGAAGCGCCCTCCACTACTTCAAGGTGACGGTGGACTACCCGAACGCCATCGCCGTCTTCCAACCGGCCACCCCTACTCCCTAGTCCCGACTGCCTCCCTACTCCCCAATCCCTCCCTACTCCCTACCATCATTGAACGCAACGGGCATGCGGATCGCCCTTCGGCCGGTCCAGCTTCGGCCGGTGGTCCAGATTCGCCACCTCGGCCGCCACGTCCGCGGCCAGGTGCGCCACCCGTGACAGGGCGTCGTAGTCGATGTACTGCGGCTCGTCGGTCACCTGGTGATAGTCGAGATGCTCACCCCGTGAGAAAGCGACCGCCGGAATGCCGTAACGCCCGTAGCTGTAGTGGTCGGCTCGACAGTAGTACTGGAGCGGGTGACCCGGGGCGTCGTAGGTCAGGTTGAACTGGAACGGCTCGGGCTGTCGCGCGTTGACCCGGTCGATGATCTCGCCGTACTCGTTCGAGAGCCGCCGGGAGCCGACCAGCTCCAGATAACCCGGCCCGCCTTCGGGCAGGTCGATCCGGTCGCCCCGGCCGATCATGTCCATGTCCAGCTCGCTCACGATCGAGTCCACCGGCACCGTCGCGTGATCGGTGAACCACGCCGAGCCGAGCAGACCCTCTTCCTCGGCCGTATGGGAGACGAACAGAATCGACCGCCGGAACGCCGGCTGGCTCGCGAACTTCTCGGCGATCTCGAGCAGCGCCACCGTGCCGGTGCCGTCGTCGTCGGCTCCGTTCCGGATCGAGTCGGGCCGCGGCGGCCGAATGGCCCGGAGGCTGTCGAGGATCCGATGAACCTCCTTCCACTCGTCGGCCGTGGGCTCGCGGTTGGGCGAATCGGCGCCCATCGGGCGGATCACCCGGTCGAAGGCTCGGAGTGAATCGTGATCCACCGGCGAGTGGTCGAAGCCGACGTGATCGTTGTGACCGGTGAGCGAGACGTAGGTGTTCCGGAGCGCCGGGTCGGCGCCGCGACGCACGGCCACCACGTTCCGGGCCGGGTAGTCGAGCGGAAAGAGTCCGAGCCGGGTTTCGCCCTGGACCGTCTTGCCCAGCGTGCCAGGCGTGGCGCTCGCCAACGGCCGGCCGATCAGCCACTCGGTGCCGCGGGCGGAGACCAGGGCCAGGAGCGGCGCCGGCATCGTTCGGGTCGTATCGGTCACCACCCGGCCGTCCAGCAGCGCCGCCACGAGCTCGGGCGCCGTCTCGTCCAGCCCGTCGATCGCGATCAGCGCGGCGTCGGCGAACCGCCGGCTCTGCCGGAGCTGGCCGAGGATCGCGCCGAAGCCGCGACCCTGGACCGCCGGCTTCGCGAAGACCACGATCTTGCTCTTGGCCTCGGCCGCCGAGATCCACTTCGTGCTGTCGCCCACCGGCCCGCCGTAGATCGCCTGGGCACCGTCCATCGGCCTCGGCGCCGACGGCGCGATGATCGGTAGCACGTCGACGCCAAGCGCGAGCGGTGCGCCGTTCACCGCCAGGGTGACCCGCGGGTCGGGCTTGAGCCGGAAGAACGGGATGGTCTGGAAGTAGGTGCCGTCGTCGCCGGCGGGTTCGAGTCCCAGGCGCTTGAACTCCGACGCCACCCACTCGGCCGCCTTGAAGTTGCCGAGCGAACCGGTGGCCCGTCCGCCCATCGAGTCGTCGGCCAGGGCGAAGAGCCGGAGCCGGAGGTCGGCGGGGGTGATGTCGGGGCTGGTCCGCTGGGCGGCGAGGTGGCCCGCACCGGTGAGCAAGGCCAGGGAGATGAGGCCGATCGAGCGCTTGAGCATGGATTCGGGGTTGAAGGTCCACCAAGTTTGAGGCGACGGCGCCTGAGCGCCAGGGCTGGCCTTACGAGCGGGTGTGCCCGGGGGTGTCGGGCGGCGGCCGGGTCCGCCCCGAGTGGCCCGGCGGGTCGAAGGGAAGGAGACGGCAAACGGCAATCGGCAGGAACGGGCGGGAGCGCGATGCGGGCGACAACCTCGAGACCGACGGGCGGGCGAGCCTCGACCTCCCGATCGTCGCGGCGTTGCCGGCGATTCGGGCGGCGTTGGCGGGCCCGGGGGCCGCCGTGGTCGTGGCCGAGCCAGGGGCCGGCAAGACGACCGTGGCGCCGCTGGAGCTCCTTGCCGAGCCCTGGATGGCCGGCCGCCGGATCGTGATGCTCGAGCCTCGGCGGGTCGCCGCCCGCCTGGCCGCCCGGCGGATGGCGCACACCCTCGGTGAGGCGGTGGGGCGGACCGTCGGCTACCGGGTCCGGTTCGATACCCGGGTCTCGGCCGCCACCCGCCTCGAGGTGGTCACCGAGGGCGTTCTGACCCGGATGCTGGCCGACGATCCCAGTCTCGAGTCGGTCGGACTCGTGATCTTCGACGAATTCCACGAGCGGAGCCTCGCGGCGGACACCGGACTGGCCCTGACGCTGGAGTCGCGCCAGGCGCTCCGTCCTGATCTCCGGGTGTTGGTGATGTCGGCCACGATCGATCCGGCCCCGGTGGCGCGGCTCCTGGACGGGGCGCCGGTGGTCGACTGCCCCGGCCGAACCTTCCCGGTCGAGACCCGCTTCCGGCCGCCACGGGCCGATCGTCGCTTCGAGGCCCACGTGGCTGCCGTGGTGCGCGAGGCCTTGGAGGTGGACCGGGGCGACCTGCTGGTCTTCCTGCCCGGCGCCGGCGAGATTCGCCGCGTGGCCGAGGCGCTGGAGACGGAGCCGGCGCTCCCGGCCCGGGTCCTTCCCCTGCACGGCTCGATGCCCGCCGAGGCGCAGGACCTGGCCCTGACTCCGGGTCGACAGCGGCGGGTGGTGCTCTCGACCTCGATCGCCGAGACCAGTCTCACCATCGAAGGGGTCTCGGTTGTCGTCGACGGCGGTCGGATGCGGGTGCCTCGGTTTTCGCCGCGGACCGGCATGACCCGGCTGGAGACCGTTCGGGTTACCCGCGCGTCGGCCGACCAGCGGCGCGGTCGGGCGGGACGGCTCGGCCCGGGCGTCTGCTACCGGCTCTGGAGCGAGGGAGACGAGGCCGGCCTCGTTCCTTACAACCTCCCCGAAATCCTCTCCGCCGACCTGGCCCCGCTGGTGCTGGACCTGGCCGCGGCCGGGGTCGACGACCCCGGCGCTCTGGCTTGGCTCGACCAGCCGCCCGCCTCCGCCTGGGCCCAGGCCCGCGAGCTGCTCGGCCTCCTCGGCGCCCTGGATCCCGGCGGCCGGCTGACCGCTCGGGGTCGTGCCATGGCCCCTCTGGCGCTCCATCCCCGCCTGGCTCGTCTCGCGCTCGACGCCGCGGCGGTCGGCGTCAGCGGGTTAGGCGCCGAGCTGGTGTCCCTGCTTAGCGACCGGGACATCGCTCGGCGGGGGCCCGAGCCGGCCGACGTGGACCTCCGGCTCCGGGTCGAAGCCCTGCGGGCCGGGCGTGGGGTGCATGGCCTCGAGGTCGACCGTGGGGGGCTTGCCCGCGCTCGTCGAGAGGCCGGGGAGTGGCGACGACGACTGGCCAGATCCGGAGCCCCATCCGAACCGCCACCTCGGGACGATCGGACCCTCTTTCACCCGGCCGACATCGAGCTGACCGGCCGGCTCCTGGCCGGCGCCTTTCCCGACCGGGTGGCGCAACGTCGCCCCGGCGCCCCGGGACGATTTCTCCTCCGGAACGGGCGGGGCGCCGCGCTGGTGCCCTCGCAGGCGCTGGCCCGGGCCGACTATCTCGTCATAGCCGAGCTGGACGATCGCGGCGCCGAGGCCCGCATCGATCTCGCCGCCCCGGTCGACCTCGCGGACCTCGAGGTCGAATGTGCCGACGCGATCGAGCGGCGGGAGGTGTTGGAGTGGGACGCCGAGCGGGCCGCCGTTCGGGCGTCGCTCGAGGTCCGCCTCGGCGCCATCGTGCTCGAGGAGCGGCCGCTCGGCCGGCCCGACCCGGACCGGGTGCGAGCCACGCTGCTGGCCGGCCTGGTCGCACGCGGCGTGGACCAACTACCCTGGACCGCGGCCGCCACCAATCTGCGCCGACGCCTGGCCTTCCTGCACCAGCACGACCCCGATGGCTGGCCCGACGTCTCGGACGGTGCGCTCGCCGCCACGCTGGACGGGTGGCTCGGGCCCCGGATCGGCACCGCGCGCAGCCTGGCGGCCCTGGGCGACGTGGACTTGGGTGCCGCCCTTCTCGACCGGCTCGAGTGGCGCCGGCGCGCGGACCTCGATCGCCTGGCACCCGAGCGATGGGAGGTGCCGACCGGCTCCCGTCTGGCGATCGACTATTCCGATCCTGCCGCCCCGGTCCTGCCGGTCAAGCTGCAGGAGGTGTTCGGACTGGAGGAGACCCCGGCCATTGCCGGTGGGCGGGTGCCGCTCACCCTCCATCTTCTCTCGCCCGCCATGCGCCCGGTCCAGGTGACCCGCGATCTGGCCGGCTTCTGGCGAACCAGCTACTTCGACGTCCGGAAGGACCTTCGGGGTCGCTATCCCAAGCACGAGTGGCCCGAAGATCCCCTCACCGCTCGCCCGGTTCGGGGCGCCAAGCGGAGACGTTAGGTATCATGCCCGGGATGCTCGACCTCTATCTCGTCACCAGCCCCGGCCTGGAGACCATCCTCGCCGCCGAGCTCGCCGGCCTGGGACTGAATCCGACCGCTACCGAGCCCGGGGGCGTGAGCCTCGCCGGCACGCTCGAGACCGTGGCCCGCCTCGACCTGAACCTCCGGACGGCCCATCGGGTGCTGGTCCGGGTCTCCCAGTTCGAAGCCCGTCACTTCAGCACCCTCGAACGGCTGGCTCGCGCGCTGGCGTGGGACGGGTTCGTCGCGCCCCGCACCCGGGTCCACTTCCGGGTCACCTCGAAGAAGAGCAAGCTCTTCCACGAGGATGCCATCGCCCAGCGGCTGGAGAGCGCGGTGGCCGGTTCGGTGAGCGGCGTGGCGGCCCTTCGCTCCGCCGCGGACCTCGATGCCCTCGAGATGGACGTCACCACGCTGCCGGCGACCCAACGGTTCGTGGTACGAGTGTTCCGAGACCGGGTCACGATCAGCGCCGACGCGTCGGGAGCGCGGCTCCACCGGCGGGGCTACCGACAGGAGACCGCCAAGGCCCCGCTCCGCGAGACTATCGGGGCCGCGATGCTGCTGGCGTCCGGGTGGGACGGTGGCCGGCCCCTGATCGACCCGTTCACGGGCTCGGGAACCATCCCGATCGAGGCCGCGTTGCTGGCCCGACGGATCGCGCCGGGGGTGGCCCGCCGGTTCGCGGCGGAGCGCTGGCCGTCGATGCCGGCCGGGATCTGGGAGAGGGCTCGGAACGAGGCCCGAGCGAGGGTTCGTTCGAGCGTGGGGGCGCCGATTCTGGGCGGCGATCGCGACGCGGGCGCGATCGCCGCGGCGGAGGCCAACGCCCAGCGGGCGGGTGTGGCGGGCGACGTGCGCTTCGCGACTCGCTCCGTGTCGGCCCTGGCCACGACCGCGCCGAACGCGGCGGTGGTGACCAATCCGCCCTACGGCGACCGGATCGGCGACCGGGCCGGACTCCGCGATCTGTACGCCCGGCTGGGCACCGTGGCGCGGGAGCGGCTGCCGGCCGGGACGGTCACCCTCCTGGTCGCCCATCCGGAGCATCGGCGGGCGCTCGGGCTCGACCTGCCCCCGGCCTTTCAGACCGAAAACGGCGGGATCCCGGTGGTCTGTCTCAGCGGTCCGGTCGGGTCGCCCGCCTAACGATCGGCCCCGAGGTCGATCACCGAGACGTACACCGACGGTCGTCCGCCGGGTGCGTCGCCGTCAGGCAGCACGTAGGCGGCGGCGAGCCGCCCCGGCGCCGCCGCCAGCCCGAAGTAGTCGCCCCCGAAGAAGAACTGACCCTCGGCCGCCTTCCGGCAGGGTGCCCCGGCGCCGGAGCAGAAGGCCGCCGCGCCGAAGGGACGGGTCGCCAGCTCATGGCTCGGTGTGAACGACCGGCCCCCGTCGGCCGAACGGTAGAGCATCACCCTGGTGGTGTCGGCGTCGGCCCGGTAGGCCAGGACCCAGAGGCCCTCGGGCGTCGCCACCGCGTTGGGAAACCCCAGGCTGCTCGATGGCGGCAGGCCGGGCACCAGGGGAACCGGCGCGTCCCATCGGCGTTCGCCCGGAGATCGGGCGCAACGGATGTCGTAGCGCAGGCCGTCGGCTGCGGTGGTCTCCGACCAGCAGACGAACAACGTGTCGGCGGCGCCGGCTACCAAGGTCGGGACGTCGAACGTCCGTCCGTCGGCCAGCGAAACCACCGTGTCGGGCGTGCCGAAGGTCTGACCTCCGTCGGTCGAGGCGGCATGGAGGATCGCTTCACTCTGGCGGCCCCCATAGATCACGTCGACCGTCCCGTCGATCCGGATCGCCACCTGTCCCGAGAATGCCTCGGCCACCCGGACCGGCGCGCCGAAGCTCCGGCCGCCGTCCCGGCTCGACGCCAGCCAGAAGGTCGACGCGACGGTTCCCCGAGTGAAGTCGGGCTTGTTCAGGTGCCAGCTCAGGTAGAGGGCGCCCCGGTTTGGGCTCGCGCTGCTCCGATCGACCGCCAGCCAGTCCTTGTCCACCGCCGCGCCCGCCAGGGTGAGTCCGCCCTCGACGACGAGCCGGGCCGGACCGAAGCCCTGGGCGTCGGGCGGCATCGTGGCCAACGCGTCACCGCCATCGAACCGCTTGCCCGTGGTGTCCGCAGAGAGAAAGCTGAGGTAGGCCGTGCCGTCGACCCCGAACGCCGTCACCGCGTCGGCCGCCAGGGCCGCCTTCGCGTTCGGCAGCGGCTGATCGGCGCCGATCCAGGTGTGCCCGGCGTCGCTGGTGCGCCAGGTCCAGATCCGCCGCCCGCCCCGGTTGTAGCCGACCCCGTAGTGCGCCGCGACCACGATCCGGTCGGGATGCTCGGGGTCGATGGCCAGGTGCGATTCGAAGGCGGGCTCCGTGAGTTCCGGCGCGGGCAGGGTGTAGGTGCGAACCGACGGGCTTGGCGGCTCGGCCGGTCCGCAGCCGGCGAGGACGAGCGCTGCGGTGAGGGAGGATCGGGCGATTGGTGTTGACATCGGTCGGGCCTCCGGTCGGCGCGGGCTCAGCGGCCGTCGTGAGGGATCACGCAGCGGCCCGGTGCCCGCTCGGTCCTCTAAGCGGGGTAGAGCCCGGTCCCGGCGGTCGCGAGCTCGCGGAGCAGCGCAGGGGGCGCAAACCGCGCCCCGCACGTTGCCGCCAGCTCGTTGCACTCCGCCGCCAACCGCTTGGTCCCCACGAGGTCCACGTACGACGCCACGCCACCATCGAACGGGCAAAACCCCCACCCCAGAATCGATCCTACGTCCGCGTCCTCGGGCCGCTGGACGATCCCCTCCTCCATGCACCGGAGCGTCTCGATCGCCTGGATGTGGAGCAGCCGCCGGGTGATCGCCTCGAGGCTCGGCTGCTCGGCCGCCACCGGAAAGTGCTTCGCGAGGCCGGGCCAGAGCTGCTTGCCGCTGTCGGTGTAGTCGTAGAACCCGGCCTTGGTCTTCTGGCCGTACCGCCCCTCCTTCACCATCAGCTCGACCACTGCGTCGGCCGGGTGGGCGACGTACTTCTCGCCCAGGTCGGCCTTGGCCTGCATTCGGATCTTGTAGGAGAGGTCGATGTTGACCATGTCGGCCACGGTGAGCGGGCCCATCGGCATCCCCGCCAAGCGTCCCGCGTTGTCGATCAACGCCGGCTCGACCCCCTCGGCCAGCATCGCCACGCCCTCCACCAGGTAGGTGCCGAAGACCCGGCTGGTGAAGAACCCGCGCCCGTCCCGGACCACGATCGGCGTCTTGCCGATCGCCTTCACGAAGTCGAGCGCCTGCGCCAGCGTGGCCTCGGCGGTCTTCTCACCCAGGATCACCTCGACCAGCGGCATCTTCTCGACCGGCGAGAAGAAGTGGAGCCCGATGAACTGGTCGGGCCGCCTGCTTGCGGTCGCGAGCCCGGTGATCGGGAGCGTCGACGTGTTGCTCCCGAAGATCGTCTCGGGTGTGATGACCGCCTCGGCCTTCTTCACCACCTCGTTCTTGAGCTCCCGCTTCTCGAACACGGCCTCGACGATCAGCTGGCAAGGCTTCAGGTCGTCAAAGCTGGCCGTCGGGTGAACCCGGCCCATCGCGGCCTTGGCTGCGTCCTCGCTCAACCGCCCTTTCGCGACCGCCGCCTGGAGGATCGCGCCGATCCGCTCCTTGCCCCGTTCGGCCGCCGCCTGGTCCACGTCCAGCAGCACGACCTCGATCCCGTTGGTCGCGGCCGCATGCGCGATCCCGTGGCCCATGAGCCCCGCGCCCAGCACGCCGATCTTTTCGTATGCCTTGACCGGCACCGTCTTCGAGCGGCCCTTGAGCCGCTTCGCGTCGCCCATGCTGAAGAACAGCGTGCGAATCATCGCCTGGGTCTTGGGATCGAACGCCAGCTCCACGAAGCCTCGCGCCTCGACCTTCACACCCTGGTCGATCGGCATCTGGAGGCCGTGGTAGATCGCGTACGCGGCGAGCCGAGGCGCCGGGTAATTGCCCCAGGTCTCCTTGGTGATCATCGCGTTGGCACCGGTGAAGGTCTCGAACCCGGCCGCCGAGTGGACCTCGCCGCCGGGGATTCGAAACCCCTTCTTGTCCCAGGGCTGCACCGGTTCCGCCGTCCGGGCGTGGTGCTTGGCCCGGTCAAGGAGCTGGTCGGCGGGCGCCACCTCGGTCAGGAGCCCGAGCTCCAACGCCTTCTTGACCGGGATCGTCTTGCCCTGGGTGATCAGCCCGAGTGCCTCCCGGGCGCCGATCAGCCGCGGCATTCGCTGAGTCCCTCCGGCGCCGGGCAGCAACCCCAGCTGCACCTCGGGGAGCCCGACCCGGATGGCCGGGTGGTCGGCGGCGACCCTGACGTGACACGCCATCGCCAGCTCGAACCCGCCACCCACCGCGGTCCCGTTGAGCGCCGCGACCACCGGCTTCCCGCCGGTCTCCACGGCGCGGAAGAGCTGCTGCATCCGGCGCACTCGGCGAAAAAACTCCTCCCGCGACATGCTCCCGACCTGCTGGAGCATCCCGAGGTCGGCGCCGACGATGAAGTCCGACTTGGCCGAGGTGATGACGATGCCCTTGACCTTGGCGTCGGCCAGGAGCTCGTGGATCGCGGCCTCGAACTCGGCGATCGTGGCCTCGTTGAAGGTGTTGGGCTGACGACCCGCCATGGCCCAGGTGAGGGTGGCGATGCCGTCGGCGTCGAGCGCGGCGGTCAGATGTGTTCCCATGGTCGTGGCTCCGGTCAGACGCGCTCGATGACGGTGGCGACGGCCATGCCGCCGGCGACGCAGAGGGTCGCGACTCCGATGCGCTTGCCCCGCCGCTCCAGCTCGTCGAGCAGGGTGCCGAGGAGAATCGCGCCCGTGGCGCCCAGCGGGTGGCCCATCGCGATGGCGCCGCCGTTGACGTTGATCGTGTCCCGCGACACGCCCGTCTGATCCATGAAGTAGAGCACCACCGACGCGAACGCCTCGTTGACTTCCCAGAGATCCACGTCGCTCACGCTCAGCCCCGCCTTCGCCAACGCCTTCCGGCTGGCATCGGCCGGCGCCGTGAGCATGATCAGCGGATCAGCCCCCACCGCCGCGAAGCTCCGGATCCGGGCCCGCGGCTTGGCGCCGATCCGTTCCCCGGCCGCCTGGTTACCGACCAGTACCGCGGCCGAACCGTCCACGATGCCGCTCGAGTTCCCGGCGTGATGAAAGAAGGCCAACCGCTCGATCTCCGGATACCGCTGGAGCACCACCCGATCGAACCCGGCCAGCTTGGCCACCTTGGCGAACGACGGTTCCAGCTTGCCCAGGCTCTCCACCGTGGTGTCGGGGCGGGGATGCTCGTCCCGGTCCAGGATCGTGAGGCCGTTCCGATCGACCACCGGCACCACCGACTTGGCGAAGTGGCCACCCTCCCACGCCGCCCGGGCCCGCTGCTGCGACTCGACCGCGAACCCGTCGAGGCGAGCCCGCGAGTACCCGCTCCGGGTCGCGATCAGATCGGCCGAGACGCCCTGCGGCACGAAGTGGAATGCGGCCGCGAGCAGGGGGTCGGTGGCGGGCGCGAATCCCGACGACCCCATCGGCACCCGGGACATCTGCTCCACCCCACCGCCGACGCCGAGGTCGATCTGACCCGCCATGACCTTGGCGGCGATCAGGTTCACCGACTCGAGTCCCGACCCGCAGTACCGGTTGATGACCGTCGCCGGCACCTGCTCCGGATACCCGGCCGCGAGCACCCCCCACCGGCCGACCCCCGACTGGTCCTTGACGGCGTCGACGCATCCGACCATGACATCCTCGACCAGCGAGGCGTCGAGCGCGTTCCGGCGCACCAGCGCCCGGAGCGGCGTGGCCAGGAGCTCCACCGGCGAGACCTCGTGGAGAGAACCGTCCGGCTTGCCCCGGCCACGGGGGGTCCGCACGGCGTCGAAGATGAAGGCGTCTTGCATGGGAACGGGTCCGCTGAGGGCGAACAGGAGAATACAACGAGCGTTCTGTTTCGTGAATGCCCGCGGCCTCAGGCCCGAAATCGCGATCGGTGCTCAGCGGGAGGTAGCGGACAGGTGTCGTACCGGCCGAAGATCCGCTTCCGCCAGTGCGCCACCACGTCGTAGAGCGAGTCCCGGATCTCCCGGGGAATCAGGTAGCCCACCAGCAGGATCTTCCAGGCCCGGCCGAGATAGCGCACCACTCGGAGCACCGCGGTCGAGCGAACGCTGGTCTGGTCGCCTTCGATCAGGACGATGGAGTCGACCGAGGCGAGCTCGGGATGAGAGGCGAGAGCGCGGGTGGCCGTCGGTCCGCCCAGCGGGGCGAACTCCATGGTCCGGCGGCGGTCGAAGCGAAGGACCAGCCGAACCGCCCAGTTGCAGAGGGCGCAGACTCCGTCGTAGAGAAGCAGCTGAGCCGGGGGGCCGGCGTCAGACAAGGTCGGCTTCGCGGAGCTCCTCTTCGAAGTCGGGGGCGGGGCTCGTGGGCCGCCGATAGAACCACCATTGCTCCGCCGGGTCGTACCCGTTCTCCTCGATGACGTCCTCGCTCACGATCGGGGGGCAGTCCACCGTGAGCTCGCGGAACCGGCGGTCCAGCGTCTCGATCTCCGTCTCGGCCTGGGCCCGGTCGTCCGTGGTCGCGACGTCCAGGGCGCCTGCCAGGACGTCCCGGAGCTCCATGTCGGTCCGGTAGTCGCTCAGGGTGAGGTCGTAGCCCTCCTCGACGGCGCCGACCACGCTGTCCCAATGGGAGACGAGACCTTCCAGGCCACCTTTCACGATGCTGGGTGTACAGCCGCGGCGCCGGAGATACTGGCGAATGCGGTCTGGTTGCGTCGTGGTCACTCGGGCCTCCGTCGGGCTGCGCATCGGCGCCTCCCCTGGTTCGGGGTGCGAGAGCGGGGTCGCTCCATTCGTTCCTCCGGGCCGGTCGAATTCGGCCCCGCGGATACAATGGGAAGAAGCGGCCGTTCGGTCAACAGATCCGGTCCGGTCGCCCGGCCGCCGGCTTGCCGAGCGCGGTGCTCCGGGTGGAACATTCCGGCGTCGTCCGAGGGCTTCGCGCCCGCCGATCTCAGCCGATGCAGGAGGTGCCACGATGCTGCCGGATTCAGGACCAACGTTCGTCGAGTACTGGCGTGGAGTGCGCCGTCGCACCCGCCGACTCCTGCCGCTGGTGCCCGAAGATCGGCTGGAATGGTCGCCCGGTGGGGGCCGCTGGACCCTGGGCGACCAGTTCCGGCACCTGGCCGCCATCGAACGGTGGATGTACGCGGAGAACGTGGCCGGGCGCCCCAGCCGCTACGCCGGTCACGGGCCGGAGCCGGCCTCCGACCGGTCGGCGGTCGGTGACCTGATGGACCGGCTGCATGCCGAGTCCTGCGCCATCTTCGAAACCCTCACGCCGGCCGAGCTCGCCGGCAAGAGCATCACTCCGGCCGGCACCTCCATCACCACGGCCAAGTGGCTCCGGGCGATGGTCGAGCACGAAGCCCACCACCGCGGCCAGATCTACTTCGAACTGGGCCTCCTCGGCGTCGAGGCCCCCCAGCTCTTCGGCCTCACCGAGGAGGAGGTCCGCGCCCGGTCGGCCTCCTAGATCCGCCGCCCCTCGTACCAGCCTTTGATGCCGCGGGGGGTGTAAGGCGCCTCCAGCGCGGCGCACTCCTCGGCGGTGAGCGTCAGGTCCACCGCCTTTGCCGCCGTGTCGAGCTGGGGGAGCTTGGTGATCCCGACGATCGGAGCGGTCACCCCCGGCCGCGAGAGCAACCAGGCCAGCGCCGTCTCGGCCGGCGAGACGCCGCGCGCCGTCGCGATCTTGAGATTGGCCTCGATGATCTGGGTGTCGCCCGGGTGATCGTAGAGCTCAGGGGTGAGCTTGTCGCTCTCGCCTCGGGCCGTCGCCGTGCGGTCGGTCACCGGTCGGACCAGCACGCCCCGCGCCAGCGGCGACCACGGAATGACACCCAACCCCTCGTCCCGGCAGAGCGGCATCATTTCTCGCTCCTCTTCGCGGTAGAGGAGGTTGTAGTGGTTCTGCATCGAGACGAACCGCGCCAGCCCCCGCCGCTCCGAGATCGAGAGCGCCTTCATCAGCTTCCAGGCGTAGGTCGAGCTGGCGCCGAGGTAGCGCACCTTACCCTGGCGGACCAGCAGGTCGAGCGCCTCGAGGGTCTCCTCGATCGGCGTCTCGGGGTCGAACCGGTGGACCTGGTAGAGATCGATCGTGTCCACGCCCAGCCGCTTGAGACTCGCCTCGCAGCCCTGGACGATGTGCTTCCGGGAAAGTCCGCCCATGTTGGCCGACTCGCCCCGCATCCCGAAGAAGACCTTGGTCGCCAGCACCACCTCGTCCATCCGGGCGTACTCCCGGAGGGCCCGGCCGGTCACCTCCTCGCTCACCCCGAGTGAGTACATGTCGGCGGTATCGAAGAAGTTGATGCCCAGCTCGACCGCCCGACGGAAGAACGGCTTGGCCGCCTGCTCGTCGAGCACCCAGGGCCGCCACTGGGGGTCGCCATAGCTCATGCAGCCGAGGCAGATACGGGAGACGGTGAGGCCGGTCCGGCCCAGCCGGGTGTATTGCATGCGCGGTATCCTGGGCTGAGTGTCGGTGCCGGCGGTACCCCTGAAGTGCCGCCGGCACCGCGAGGATACCGCGGGCCACCCGGCTGGACAAGGCAAGCCAGGGCCGATCCCGATTGGCCGGATCAGCCAGCCGCGGCGTGCTCCCGGGCCAGCAGGGCCTCCTTGGCCGGAAGGCCCCAGCGATAACCGCCCAGCGAGCCGTCGCTTCGCACCACCCGGTGGCAGGGGACCACCACCGCCAGCCGGTTCGAGGCGCAGGCTCGCGCGACCGCACGGGTCGCCTTGGGGTCGCCGAGCCGATCCGCGAGCTGCCCATAGCTTCGGGTCTCGCCCGCCGGGATCTCCAGCAGCGCCCGCCACACCCGTCGCTGGAAGGTCGTCCCCACCAGCTCGAGCGGCAGCTCCGGGCCGCCGGGGTAGGGCGACTCCATCGAGACGGCCCGGGCCACCCGGTCCACCATGGCGGCCAGCCATGCGTCGCCCTCGTCCACCCGGCTCAGCGTCGCCCGCGGGAATTCCTTCCGAAGCCCGGACGCCAGCGCCTCGTCCGTCGTCCCGAGCGATACCGCGCAGACCCCGCGGTCGGTGACGGCGACCAGCAGCCTCCCGAGGGGCGAATCCACGACGGTGTAGCGGATCGCGAGCCCCGGCCCGCCCCGCGCGTACCGGGCCGGCGTCATGCCCAGGGTGGTCGCCGCCCGCTCGTACACCCGGCTGCTGGAGCCGAACCCGGCGTCGTAGGTCGCCCGGGTCACGGTGGCCCCGTCCTCGCGAAGGAGTGATCGGAAGCGCTCCTCCCGGTGGGTGTTCCAGAGCTCGCGGGGCGACACGCCGAATCGCTGCTTGAACCGGCGTTGGAGATGGGCCGGGCTGAGACCCACCGCTTGCCCCAGCTCGCTCAGGGTGACCGGGTCGTCTCGCTCCAGCACCAGGGCCCGGGCCCGTTCCAGCGAATCGGCCCCGTCGACCGTCTCGTCGGGTCGGCACCGGAGACAGGCCCGGTAACCCGCCAGTCTGGCTGCCTCGCCCTGGGCGAAGAAGCGGACATTCTCACGCCGGGGCAGGCGGGAGGGGCATCCCGGCCGGCAGTAGATTCCGGTGGTCCGGACCGCGTAGACAAACGCTCCACGGGCCGAGGCGTCACGTCCGGTCACGGCGCGCCAGGCGCGTTCAGGCGTCCAGGAGTCGGGCAGGATCAGGGGCTTGGCGGTCATCATCGTCATTCGGCGTTTCGCGGGTTCGGGGTCCTCCACCGTAGCGGTTTCGGTCCAACGGGACCATCCGGATCTTGCGCCGAATTCCCGGTTGCGGTTTGGGGCCGGCCCGCTTTTCTTGTAGCCCTTACCAAATCTCAGCTCGAACGGGTCATGCGACGTATCTTCTTGTCTTCCATCGGCTTACTCGCCCTCGCGACGACCTTCGCCGCCGGCGTGGCTCAGGCCCAGGCCCAGCCGGTGAAAACTACGTCCGCCTCGGCCGATCTAGGGTTCGTGAACACGGCCGGCAACAGCAGCGTCACCGCGTTCAACGTGGGAGACAAGTTCGTCGCCCAGACCCAAGATAAGCGGCTGGTGTTTACCCAGACCTTCGCGATGGTCTATGGTCGCACCGACGGTGAAAAGAGTGCCGAGAACTACCGAGGCCATCTCCGGCTGGAGCACCACCTGACCGACGGGCTCTTCGTCTTCGGGCTCACCGGATGGGACCGGAACGTCTTCGCAGGCATCGCTCGGCGGTTCGAGGAAACCGTGGGCTTGAGCTGGAAGCCGGTGGCGCTACCTCGGGACGAGCTCGAGTTCGAAGGCGGTCTCTCGCTCTTCCAACAGCGCAACACCGTCGCCGAGCCGCCCGGTACCTTCGACAACAACTACAAGGCCGGCCGGATCGGGGCGAGCTATAAGCACATCTTCAGCAAGTCCGCCTTCGCGAGCCAGTCGGTCGACTTCCTCCCGAACTTCGACGATGCCACCGATTGGCGGCTCAACTCCGAGTCGTCGCTGGTGGCGCCGATCTCCACGGCGATCGGGCTCAAGCTGGCCTACGTTGTCCGCTACGACAACCTGCCCGGCCTGAAGCCCGCCCCGAATCCCACCCTCGAGCGGTTCGCCAAGACCGATCGGTTCTTCACCGCGGGGATCAGCATCTCCTACTGACGGCTGGGCGGCGTCCCACTGCCGCCCGCCGGGCACCTTTCCGTATATTCTGAGGAGCCCTCGGCCCGAGAGGATCCGGGTCCTCCGGGGCGCTGCCGCCCGGCTATTCGCGCGTTGGGACGGCCTGACCCTGGCGTGGGAGTCCCGCGCGTGACGATCGTCGCTCTGCTCTGTGTTGCGATCGGCCTCGCCGCCGCGCCGACCCAATCCCCATCCCCCCTCGGCCGGTGGGACCTGACCCTGACCGGACCCGACGGGACTCACCCCGCCTGGCTCGAGGTGGTGTCCAGCGGCGACTCGTTGGCCGGCCGCTTCCAGGGTGCGTTCGGGCACGCGACCCCGATCGCCGCGATTCACGCGGTGCCCGAGGGCTTCTCGTTCCTCTGGCCCGACGAAGGCGATCCATCCATCAAGCCTACGAGCATCGAGATCCGGCTTGGGGCAGGTGACCGGATTCACGGCACGATGACCGGTGCCTCGGGCCGGTGGACCCTCGTCGGTGGTCGGGCGCCGGCTCTGGCGGTGCCTCCGCTGGTCAATTGGGCCGAGCCCGTCGATCTGCTCGCATCCGGCCTCGACGGCTGGCGAATCCGCGAGTCCGGGGCACCCAATGGCTGGCGGCTCGAGGGTGGTGTCCTCGAGAACCGGACGCCCAGCAGCGACCTCGTCTCCCTGCAACGGTTCGGCAACTTCGCGCTTCATATTGAGGTCGACGTCCCGAAGGGGGGCAACAGCGGCATCTACCTTCGGGGCCGGCACGAGGTCCAGGTGCAGGACGACTTCGGTCAGCCACCGGGAAGCCGCCGAATGGGCGGCGTCTACGGACAGGTGACCCCGACCGCGCTGCCGGCCCGGCCCGCCGGCGAATGGCAGACCTTCGACATCACCTTCGTCGGACGGGTGGTCACCGTGGTGCTCAACGGCGTCACCGTCATCGACGGTCAAGAGATTCCCGGCATTACCGGCGGGGCCTTGGATAGCGACGAAGCCGCCCCCGGCCCCCTTATGCTTCAGGGAGACCACACCGGTGTCCGCTACCGGAACATCCTGCTCACGCCGGCCCGCGACGACGGGACGTCCTGAGCTCCGGCAACCCACCGTTCGTCATTCCGACGGTCGGTGACCACTCGTGCCCTGGCGATCGACCCGGGCCCGATGACTTCGAGGGAGGATCCATGAGAAAGTTGCTGGTCGGGTTGATGGCCTTGGGGTTTGTCACGCTCGGCGCGACCCAGGCGCAGGCCCAGTTCCGGTTCGGTGCCAACGTGAGCTGGGGAACCGATACCGACTTCGGCCTCGGCGCCCGGGCCAATTTCGGCCTGGGCGAGTTCTCGAAGCGCAATCCGATCGAAGGCCAGGTGACCTTCGACTACTTCTTCCCCAACGGCTTCGACTACTGGGAGCTCTCGGGCAACGGCATCTATCGGTTCGACACCTCGGCCGAGAACCTCAAGCCTTACGCGGGGGCGGGGCTGCTCTATTCTCACAGCAGCGTGAATGGTTGTCCGGGCGGATACAGCTGTGGGTCGTCCGACCTGGGCCTGAACCTGATCGGCGGCCTCCGCTTCAACGTGAAGGGTACGACCGCCATCCCGTTCGTCGAAGCCAGGCTCGAGGTACGGAACGGCTCGCAGTTCGTGCTGGCTGGCGGCATCCTCTTCGGGAAACCCTGACGACCTCGACCCGGGGCGATCGCGCCAGGTGGCGCTAGCGCCCCGGGGGAGCTCCGGGCGGCGCCGGAACGACGATCGGCACCGAGCTGCCGGTCGTCACTGCCCGATGGGCCATGATGCCCACCACCGTCGACTCCAGTCCGTCCCGGGCCGAGCAGGTCACCGGCACGTTCGGGAAGGCCACGCTGCGGAGAAAATCGGCCAAGGCATAGTACAGCGGCGAGAAGGGTAGCCCGACCCCGGCCTTGAGCTGCCCGATCGACGCCAGCTTGGTCGCGTCGGCGATCAGGATGATCCCCTCGTCCTGATTGAACTGCTGCCGAAGCGCGTAGACCTCCCACCCCAGGGTCGGCGCGTCGATCTCCTTGAACATCCAGCCGTGAGTCCACGCCAGGTTGAAGGCGGCGTTGGTGCCGTGCATCGTCTCCTGCTGCCGGCCGTAGCTGTTCGCGAGGGTCGCCTCGTGCTGGACCACGGTACCGTCCTCCCACCGGAAGATCGTCTGTACCGTGTCCGGCAGCTCCCGGCCGTCGCGATGCAGCTGAATCGACCCCATCCCCATCACGGAGGAGGGCGTCGACCCCCGGAACCAGTGGAACACGTCGAGCTGGTGGCTCCCCAGTTCTCCCTCCAGGCCCAACGACACCTCCGGGTCGAGCCGCCAGTTGACCTCCCTGGCCGAAGCGCCCCCCGAGGCCGGATAGCGGAGCGACGTCTTCCGGTGGTACTGCGCCCGCCCCGAGACGAAGTCTCGAAACGAAGCCGTCTTGAAGAAGGTCCGGGCCAGCTGGTAGACCGGATTCGAGCGGGCCTGGAACCCCACCGCGAACTTTCGATCGGGCCTGGCCGCGGCGGCGGCCGCGATGGCCACGGCGTCCTCGACTGTGTGCGCCATCGGGGCTTCGCAGAAGACGTGCTTCCCCGCGGCGAGCGCATCCACCGTGGGAGCCCGGTGCCGGTGGGTGGGGGTAGCCACGATCACCGCTTCGAGATCGCGCCGCTTCTCCAGCATGGCGCGGTGGTCACCGAAGCCTTCGGCACCCGGGGCTCGCTCGAGGCCGATCCGAAGCCGCGCCGGATTGGTGTCGGCCAGGGCCGCGATCTTCACGCCCTCGATCTTCTGGAGCTCGGCGATGATCGCCCGGCCCTGTCGACCGACCCCGATCAATCCGACCAGCCGCTCCCCCGGCAGGCGGCGGGGTCCCATGCGCTCCAGCTCGGGAATCAGCGCCAGCCCGGTCAGCGAGCCTACCGTGCGGGCGACGAAGCTCCGGCGGTCCAGCTCACTCATGCGCTCTCGCTTCCCGGACGTCTTGCCAAGGCCCTCCGGCGGTCTGGATCCACGCCCGCCAGGGCACCCCCGGTGCCCGATCGCCCTTCACCACCAAGGCCGTCGACCAGGCGTCCGCCAACCGCGCCGACGGCCCGACGACCGCTGCCCGCACCGAGCCGGCGACCGCCTGCCCGGTCTCCGGATCGACCAGGTGGCGTGCCGGATCCGTCGCCGCCGTCACCGTCCGCCGGGAAGCCGAGACCGAGAGCCCCTCGTCGGCCAGGCCCACGACCGGCGCGTCGGGCTCGTCACCGAGCCGCACCCGCCATCGATCGCCGTCGGGGGGCCGGCCGATCGCGATCGCGCTGCTGGTCCCGCCGTGAACGAACGCCGAGTCGATCCCCTGATCCGTGAGCACCCGGCGGGCGAGGTCGAGCCCGTGGCCCTTCGCGATTGCGCTCAGATCCAGCCGGACCGGCGTCTGGAGTCGAATGGTCGATCGCGCCGGGTCCAGCTCGATCACCCTGCACCCGGGCGCCGGCGTCTGCCAGGCTGGGTCGAAGGCCCCGTCCGATGCCCGCCAGACGTCGAGTGCGTCCTCGAACAGCCGAAACGCGTCGCGGTCCAGGGTCACCGCCGTCCGCCAGGCAGTGCGGTGGATGTGACTCAGGAGGCTCCCCGGCTCGAACCGGGTAAACCGGTGATGGGTCTCCTCGATCGTCTCGAGCGCCGCCTCCCCGGCCGACCGGAGCCGCACCGGGTCGGGCCCGAAGGCCACCAGCTCGAAGCGGGTGCCCATCGCCGCCGTCGCCAGGCGAATCTCCGACCCCGCCGAGCCGGCGGCCACGTCAGAGCTTCCGGACCTTCATCGCGGCCGGATCGAACCCGAACGCCGAGCCCTCCCAGAGCGAGCGGGTGGCAAGGTCCACGATCACCATCACCTTCGCTCCGAGCTCCACTCCGCTCGCCGCCGGCGCCTTGCTCCGGATCGCCCCGACCAATGGATCCGCATCTGGTCCTGCTCGTCACCCAGGTCCTCACCGTCAATCAGCTGCTCGTCGATCTCGTCGGCGTAGAGGCGCTCGGGTCGGATCAGGGCCTGGCGACCGTTGACGTACAGGTTGGCCTTGTGACCCCGGATCACGGTCTCGAGCCCGAGCTCGTTCGCCGTCGAGCCGGCCACGACCATGGTGTGGCCGCCCTCGAACTCGACGTTGAGGTTGACCTGGTCGTGGTTCTCCATCTTCTGGTCGACGTAGTGACCACCCGACGCCACCACCCGGACCGGCCACCCGACGTCCAGCGCCATCACCAGGGGCGCCATCCGGTGCACCAGAAGATCGCCGATGATCCCGGTCGAGTACTTCCGGTAGCGCCGCCACCGGGCATAGACCTCCGGGTCCCAGGGGGCGTCGCCCAGGGGGCCGCACCACTGCTTCCAGTCGAGGTTTTCGCCCGGCTTCCAGGCCGGGTCGATCTCGTAGTAGAGCCACTCGCCTTCGAGGGAATTCCGGCAGTAGCTGGTCTGGCTCCAGACCGGCTTCCCGATCGCCCCCTTGGCGATCAAGTCCTTGGCGTTTCGGTAGCTCGGCGACATCACGAACTGCGTGCCGACGTTCACCAGCGCGGCGGGATTCGCCTTCACCAGCTCGAGCAGGCGGAAGGCATCCTCCAACCGGAGCGTCATCGGCTTTTCGAGATACACGGCCTTACCCGCGGCGATTGCATCCTCCGCGATTCGCGCGTGCCAGTGCTCCGGCACGGCGATCACCACGCCGTGGATGTCCTTCCGCGCCAGGAGGCCGGGGTAGTCGGCGAAGTGGACCGCCACGGTGCCGGTGCCCTGCGCCGCCTCAATCTTGGCCTGGGCGGCGTCGAGCCGGGGGCGGCAAACGTCGGCCAGCGCCGCCACCCGCACGTTGGCTCGGCCATCCTTGGCGAGGGCGAGGAACGCGTCGACGTGGCCCGTTCCCATGCCGCCGGTGCCGATCACGCCGAGGTTCACGGGCTCGTCGGCCCACGGCCGGCTGACCGCGCCGACGACGGGAAGCGGCGCCCGACGCCGGGCGGCGATGGCGGCGTTGGTCTCGCCGATCGGCAAGAGCCCGCTCGCCAGAGTGAAGGCGGCGGTCCGGCGCAGGAACTCCCGCCGGTCGGACAAAGGGGCCATGAAGGAATGGTCCTTGGATTTCGGGATCGATAATTGTACCGAGCCATCGGGCCGGCCGACAGCGGTCGGGGCCCTTGCGCTGGGGTCCGTCGGGGCGGATTGTAGACGCCTCGTCTGGTCGACCCTCGAAGAAGGGTGGACGCACTGCGACCGATTCAGCCAGCATTATTTCACGACGCGACCCGCGCCGCGACCCTCCCGTCGGTCGGCGCCACTGACTTTCCCGCGACCTGCGCTGGGCTCGGCCGTTGCCAGCTTGCTCGTCTGAAGTCGGGACCCGGGCGAATCGGCGCCGGTGCGGGCGATCGTGAGCGCGAAGTAGCGATCCTATGTGTCTGTCTCTAAAGTAGATACAGTATATAAATAACTACTCCTTTACTTATGACTACCAAATCGCCTGCCACGCGCCTCTCCGCCATGATGCTTCTGCAGTACGCGGTCTGGGGCGCTTGGCTTCCGCTCGCCGCCCGCTACCTCTCCGCACAGCCCTCCGAGGGCGGTCTGGGCTTCACCGGCGGCCAGATCGGCCTGATCCTCGGCCTGGCCGGCTCGATCGGTGCCATCGCCTCGCCCTTCATCGCGGGCCAGCTGGCCGACCGGTATTTCAGCACCGAGCGCTTCCTCGCACTCCTCTTGATCGTGGGTGGCTTCGTGAAGTGGATCACCGCCTCCCAAACCAGCTATGGGGCCTGGCTCTGGCTGTCGATCGCCTACGGTGTGGTCTACATGCCCACGCTGGCGCTGTCGAACTCGATGGCGTTCGCGAACTTGACCGACCGCGACCGGGAGTTCCCGAAGGTTCGGGTCTGGGGCACCATCGGCTGGATCGTGGCCAGCTGGGTCTTCCCGATGCTCTACCTCCAGAGCAACCTGCACCTCACTTGGATGCCTCCCTTTCTGGTTGGTCCCGAGAAGGCCCACGTCACGGCCCGGCTGGCCGATTCGCTTCGCTTCGCGGCCATCATCTCGTGGGGGTACGCGGCCTACTGCCTTTTCCTGCTGCCCCACACGCCACCCAAGCGGGATGGGGTGGAGCCGCTGGCCTTCGCGAAGGCCTTCCGGCTCCTCCGCGAGCCCTCGTTCGCAGTGCTGGTCGCCGTCAGTCTCCCGATCAGCGTGATCCACCAGGTGTACTTCATCCAGACGCCGCCCTTCCTCTCGCACCTCGGTCTTCTCGACAGCCAGATCGGCCCGGCCATGACCATCGGCCAGTTCAGCGAGATCCTGGTCATGGCTGGGCTCGGCCTGCTCCTCGCCAAAGTCGGATTCCGGATCGTGATCGCGGTCGGCGCCCTGGCCTACTTCGTTCGCTACATGATTTGGGGGATCCCCACGCTCCCGGTCGAGATTCAGGTGGCGAGTCAGGCGCTCCACGGGGTCTGCTACGCCTGCTTCTTCGCGGCCGGCTTCATCTACGCCGACCGGGTGGCGCCACCCGACGCTCGCCACTCGGTCCAGACCGTTTTCGGCATTCTCATCCTGGGTGGGGGCCCGGTTCTGGGCGGGATCCTCTCGGGTTGGCTGGCCGAGGTGTACGCCCTTCCCGGTGGGGGGCTCGATTTCGCGGCGCTCTGGCGGGTCGTGGCCTACATCGGCCTCGCGGCCGGGATCGCGTTCCTGATCTTCTTCCGGGAACGGCCGGCACCCGTCACCGCCCCCGCCTCCGGTCCCCGTTCAAACCCTCCGACCCCGGGTGACGTCGAACCGGCGTGACCACGTGGAGCCTTTCTCGCCCCCTCTGGATGGGCGTCGTCGACGACCCTGCGCCGCCGCCCGAGGCTTCCCTCGTCGCGGCTGCGCAGGGCGGCGATGACCGCGCCTTCGAGTCCCTCTACCGGGCCCACGTCGGCCGGGTCTTTGCGCTCGCCCGCCGCTTGGCGGACGATCCGGAGCACGCCGGCGAGCTCACCCAGGACGTCTTCGTCCGGGCCTGGGAGCGGCTCGGGTCGTTCCGGGCGGAGAGCAGCTTCGGAACCTGGCTCTACCGCCTGGCGGTGAACGTCATCCTGTCCGACCGCCGGAGCACTTGGCGTCGGGTCCGTCGGGTTCGCCCCGATGGAGACCTGGTCGATCTGGCCCCGGCCACCCGAGCCGCCGCGCCCGGAGTGCGGCTCGACCTCGAGTCGGCCATTGCCACCCTGCCTCCCGGCGCCCGAACCGTGTTTGTGCTGTTCGACGTCGAGGGATACGGCCACGACGAGATCGCGTCGATGACCGGCATCGCGGTGGGGACCAGCAAGGCCCAGCTCTTCCGTGCCCGACGTCTCCTCCGAGAGGCGCTCGACCGATGACCTGCGACCAGGTCCGCGATCGCCTTCAGGGCTACGACGAGGGCAGGCTCGATCGAGCCGAGCGCGCGCAGGTCGCCGGCCATCTGGCGGAATGCCCCGACTGCCGGGCCGACCTCGATGCGTTGACCCGGCTCGGGCCCGCGCTCGCGGCGCTGCCCCGGCGGATCGAGCCCCCGGCCGATCTCTGGCGAGGCATCGCGCCCCGCCTCCGCCGCTTCGGCGGCGCCCGCCGGGTAATGGTGCCCGTCTGGGCGCTGGTCGCCGCCGCCCTGGTGCTCGTGGGGGGAAGTGCCGCGCTCACGGCGACCCTGACCCGGCCCGAGCCGCCCGAGGCCGCGCCGAATGCCTTCTCGGCCGCCGAAGCGCGCTACATGCAGGCCGCCGTCCAGCTGTCGACGCTCTACTCTCGCCGACGCGACTCGCTGAGCCCCCAGACCCGGGCCGTCCTGGAGCGCAACCTCGCCACGATCGAGAAGGCCCTGGGCGAGGCGCGGGACGCCTTGGACCGGGACCCGGCCAATCCGGCCCTCGAGGCCGTGGTCCTGGCGGCCTACCGGCAGAAGGTCGACTTCCTCCAGCGGGCGTCCTCCGTCGATCAGGGTGGGTGACTCGATGCGATGGTTGGGGCTGCTCGGATGCCTGGCGGCCGCGGCCGCCGTGCCGCTCGCCGCGCAGGAACACCGGCACACGGGCTATCCCGTCGCGCCCGACGTGGCCCTCCGAATCCAGAATCTGGTGGGCCGGATCACCGTGTCCGGGTGGGCCCGCGATTCCATCGACGTTCTCGCCGCCGTCGCCCCGGGTGGTGGTCGGCTCTATGGGGGCGGCAGGGGGCGGATCGCCAAGCTGGGCCTCGAAGGTCAGAATCCCGGCGCCGAGGCCGGCGCCGAGCTCACCGTGCGGGTGCCCCGTGAGGCCCGGGTCTGGATCAAGAGCTCGACCGCGCCGGTGGAGCTGAGCGGCCTCACCGGAGAGGTCGAGGTCACCACCGTGTTGGGCTCGGTGCGGCTGGTCGGCGCCGCCCGGGTGGCCACCATCGAGACCATCGACGGCGACGTCCGCATCGAGGGGCCGACTACGGTCGTCCGGGTCCGGACCGGTGGTGGCAAGGCCGAGATCGTCGGCGCCCGGGGCGACCTGGCGGTCACCACGGTCCAGGGGTCGATCACCATCACCGGCGCCGAGGTTCTGTCGGCGCGGGCGGAATCCGTCTCGGGGCCGGTGACCGTTCGCACCAGCGTGGCGGGCGGCGGCCGCCTCGAGGTCCAGACCCACGACGGCGACGTCCACGTCACCCTGCCGGCGCCGGTGGACGCCCGGTTCGACTTGAGCTCGATCGCCGGGAAGATCGTAACCCGTCTCTTCGATCGCCCCGATCGGGTCTACCCCGACGGCGCCGCCCAGTTCTCGGTCGGGGCCAGCGCCGGCACCGGTCGGGCCGGCCTGGTGTCGGTGCGGAGCTTCAAGGGAACCATCCGAATCGATACCAACCGGGAGGGGCCGAGCGGCATCTGAACGGGTGTTCCCTCACGCTCGGAGATTCGCCATGCGCCAGCTCAGGAGTCTCGTTCCGCTCGTCGCCGCGTTGACCATCGCCTCGCCCGTGCTGGCGGGGCCGCCCTGGATTTCGATCGAGACGCCGGTCAATCCCTGGGATGCCTCCACCCGGGGCGCCTTCCTGCTGGTCCACGCCTTTCACCACGGGACGCCGGTCAACTTCCCAGTGAGCGGCACGGCGGAGGGCATCGTGGACGGGCAACGCCGGTCGGTACCGCTCCGGTTCGAGCGGACCTCGCGGGAAGGCGTCTACGCCCTCAAGAACCTCTGGGGAACGACCGGGGAGTGGAGCCTGATCCTGACGGTGTCGCAGGGCAAGGACGACGTGGCCCAGGCCATGGTCCAGGTCTCCGGCACCAAGGTGCTCGCCGTCGACGTGCCGACCCGGGAGGCGGGTGAGGCACACCCTTTGCCTCGCCGGTTTACGCAGGCGGAGATCGACGCGTCGCTTCGGGGTCGGGTGGTGGCCGCCAACCACCGGTAGGCCGGCCGGCGCCGGCGTCTCTCAGGGGCGTCGGTGCTTGTCCAGCTCTTTTTGGGCGTCGGGGTAGCCCTGCGACGCGGCCTTCTCGAGCCAGACCATGCCCAGGCTGTCCGACTTGGCGACGCCCTTGCCGCGAAAATAGAGCATCGCCAGCTCGTATTGGGCGGCGGTGTGGCCCTGCTCGGCGGCCTTCTGGAACCAGCTGGCCGCCTCGCTTTCACTCTTCGACACCCCCCGCCCGCGGGAATACATCACCGCCAGGTTGTACTGCGAGGCTCGGTTCCCTTGCTCGGCGGCCTTCCGGTACCAGAGCCAGGCCTCCTGGTCGTCGCGCTTGGTGCCCAGGCCCTGCTCATACCGCTCCGCCAACACCGGCCAGGCGTCTTCGATCCCCGCTTCGGCCGCCTGGCGGAGGAAGGTGGTGGCGTCCTCGTCGCGCCCGCCGCCGGGCTTGCCGGCGAGAATGAGCCCGACCCGGAACGCCGATTGGGCGTCTCCCGCGGTCGCGGCCTTCCGGTACCACGCCGCCGCGGCCGAGTCCGACTGCCCGACGCCGTTTCCGCGCTCGTACATCACGCCGAGCTGTCGGGCGGCGGACGCACTCCCCCGATCGGCCTCCGCCTGGCAGAGCGAGGTCGCGGCGCTCCAGTCCGTGGCCCGAATGGCCGTGGCGCAGTTGGTTGGTGGGGCCGGGTGCTCGGGCCGGGCGGGCTCCGGCTTCGACGCGGGGGCCGGCCGGGTGGAGGTCGGTGCGGTCGGGGTGTCCCGGACCGCACCCGCTCCGGCGAGGGCGGCCGAGGAATCGGGCTTGGTCCTGGGAGAGGCGCCGGCGGGCAGAGTCGTGGAATCCACGATAGCCGGCAGGGTGGTGAGCGGTGGAACCGCCGCGCTGCCCGGCCGGAAGAGCGCGAAGCCCAACGCCACCACACCGATCAACCCGGCTCCCGCCGCCGTCGGCACCAGCCAGCGAGGCCGGGGCCGCCGACCGGCCGCTGGCGGAGGCAGCGGCGGCGCCTCGGCCGGCGCGGACACCCCGGCCGAGATCCGCGTTTCCTCCGTCTGGACCAGGGAGTCGCTCGCCCGGAGGGCCTCGCCGAACTCCTCCATGTCGGCGTAGCGGTCATGCGCCTCCTTCGACATGGCCCGCTCGATCGCGAAGGCGATATTGGCCGGAATATCGGGCACCATGTCGCGAAGGCTCTTGGCGCTCCCCACCATCTGCTGGAAGAGGATCGCCCGGGTCGATTCGCCGTCGAAGGGCAGTGCCCCGGTCAGCATCTGGTAGCCCACCACGGCCAGCGAGTACTGGTCGCTTCGGTGGTCCAGGTTCGGATCGCCGGAGGCCTGTTCGGGGCTCATGTAGTGCGGCGTGCCCACCAGAATGCCGGTGCTGGTGAGACCCGAGCCTTCGCCCGAATCCATGGCCTTGGAGATGCCGAAGTCCATCAGCTGAACCCGGCGACCCTTGCCCTCGAGCATGATGTTCTCGGGCTTGATGTCGCGGTGGATTACGCCGGCCTCGTGGGCGGCGCCCAGGGCGTCGGCGGCCTCCAGGAGCACTCGGCCCACCTCGCGGGCCGGGCGCGGGCCGTCGCGCACCAGCAGGGCCTTGAGGCTCTCTCCCTGGATCAGCGGCATGATAATGTAGAGGAGCCCGTCCGCCTCGCCGATGTCGTAGATCGGGACGATGCTCGGATGCCGGAGCGCCGCGACCGTTTCCGCCTCGCGCCGGAAGCGACTGAGCAGATTTTCCGCGAACGTGAACTCGGGCCGGAGGACCTTGAGCGCGAGCTCTCGCTTCAGCCACCGGTCCTGGATCCGGTACACCTCGGCGAATCCGCCCCGTCCGATCAGCTCGCCCAGCTCGTAGTGATCACCCAGGGCCCGTTGCAGCCGGGCCGGGTCCCGGGCCGAGCCCCGCATGCCGATGGGGTTGCGGAGCTCGCCGGTGGCCATGTCGATGCCCGTGGGCGTGGCCGCCCCGCACATGAAGCAGAAGGCCGCCTCGTCCGGGAGGGGTGTGGAGCAGGAGGGACAGGTCTTCGTCGCGGCCATTCCTCAAGTTTCCGGGATCGGGAGCGGCCGGTCAAGCGTTCCCGGCCCCGGCGCTGTTCCCTGGATTGGCGCCGCCGGGGACGGCCCGGCCATCCATCGGAGGCTGCCGGGCATCGGGTGGCTCAGCCGGGTCCGGAGGGCTAAATTGCCTGGCTGCCTGAGAATGGGGCAGCCGGGGCTGGACCAATGGACGGGGCCCGGCCTCGGATTCTCTTCATCTCTTCGTACGGGTCGGGTCGGCATGAGCATCGTTGCGAGCAATATCCGCCGTGGCATGGCCGTCATGTTGAATGGCGAGCCCTGTCGGGTGCTGGACTTCCACCACCACACGCCAGGCAACCTTCGGGCCCTGGTTCAGGCCAAGCTTCGGAAGCTCCGCACCGGGATCCAGTTCGAGCACCGGTTCCGGGCTACCGACTCGGTGGAGATCGCCAATCTCGAGACCCACGAGCTGGACTTCCTCTACAAGGGCGGCGACACCTACCACTTCATGAATGCCGAGAATTACGACCAGCTCGAGGTGGTCGAGGAGGATCTCGGCGACAGCGCGAAGTGGATGACCGAGGGAATGCGGATCATGGCCGAGTTCTACGAGGGTCGTCCGATCGGGATCCAGCTGCCGAGCGCCCTGGTGCTCGAGGTGACCGAGACCGCGCCCCCGCTCAAGACCGCCACCAAGACCTCCTCGCCGAAGCCGGCCACGCTCAACAACGGAATCACCGTCAATGTGCCGGAGTTCATCCAGACCGGTGACAAGGTCCGGGTCAACCCGTCCACCGGCGAGTACCTCGACCGCGCCAAGGAGTGACCGAGTGGACGGCGCGGTCCGGCCGGGGTTAGCATGAGCACATGCTCGCGCTGATCCTGGCGCTCCGGCTCGCCGGGCCGCTCCCTGTCGCTCCGCCGCCTGCCCAACTTGGGGACTCGGTCCCGTTCGCCCGGCTGGTCCAGCAGCTCTCCGAGTCCGGCGGCTACTTCGACACCGACAACCTGATCAGCAACGAAGCCTCCTACCTCCACGTCATCGGGGCCATCCGGTCCGTCGGCGTGAAGGGGGGCGCCTACCTCGGGGTTGGGCCCGACCAGAACTTCTCGTACATCACCGCGTCACGCCCCGAGATCGCCTTCATACTCGACCTCCGGCGCGACAACCAGCTGCTGCATCTCCTTTTCAAGTCGGTCTTCGAGTCGTCCCGTAACCGGCTCGAGTTCATGTGCCTGTTGTTCGGCCGGCCCGTGCCGGCCAATCCCCAGGCCTGGAACTCGCGATCGCTCAACGACCTGATCGCCTACATCGATGCCACTCCGGCCGACACGATTCGGCACCAGCGTGACCACAAGTTGCTGGTGGAACGAATCCGGGGCTATGGCATCCCGCTGGGCAGTGCCGACCTGGCCACCCTCAGCCGCTTCCACGACGAATTCACCCGGTCGGGGCTCGATCTCCGGTTCACGAGCTACGGGCGGGGCCCCCGGTCGTACTACCCCACGATCCGGCAGCTCTACCTGGAGAAAGACCTGAGCGGCAAGCAGGCCAATTTCCTGGCCCGCGAGGACGACTATCAGTTCCTCCGCGATCTGGAGCGGCGAGGTCGGGTCATTCCGTTGGTGGGAGATTTCGGAGGGCGCCGGGCGCTCAAAGGCATCGCGGCCTTTCTCCAGGGCCACCACCTCGGGGTGAGCCTCTTCTACACCTCGAACGTCGAGTTCTACCTCTTCCGCCAGGGCACCTTCCGCCGCTACGTCGAGAACATGCGGGCGCTCCCCTGGTCCGATCCGGCACTGGTCATCCGGAGCTATTTCGGCGGGGTGATGGGGCAGCCGCACCCCCAGGCGGTGCCGGGCTATGCCAGCGTCCAGCTGGCCGAGAACGTCAAGGACTTCCTCAGGATCACGGCCAACCCGGAGGGGGTCTCCTACTGGGACCTCGTGACCCGGGGCGCGATCGATCTCCGGGCCGCGGCCGCCGCCCGGCCCTGACCCTTACCGCACCAGCGTGAAGATCCGCCGCCAGCGGATGTTGCTCAGCACCGGCATCGGCTTGTAGGTGTCCGGGTCGTAGCTGTAGTACACCACCTCGGCCTTGCCGGTCATGTGGTCCCGCGGCAGGAATCCCCAGTAGCGGCTGTCCCACGAGTCGGCGCGGTTGTCGCCCATCATGAAGAACGAGTCCGGCGGCACGACGATCGGGCCCCAGTTGTTGGGGTCGGGGGCGTACCCGGCCGTGTCACGACCAACCAAGTAGTGGACCTGCCAGGCTCGCATCTTCTCACGGCCGCCGGCGTCGGAAGGCTGGATTCGATGCCCGGGCAGGATCCAGGGCTCGTCCACCACGTGCCCGTTCCGAACGAGCATGCCTTCCCGCATGGCCAGGGTGTCGCCCGGCTCACCGATCAGCCGCTTGACCACGTCGAGGTCCGCTTCCTCCACCGATCGGAAGGTGACGATGTCGCCATGGCGGGGGGAGCGGATGGCCGGCAGCCGCTTGTGGATCAGCGGCACCTCGGCTCCGTAGAGGAGCTTGTTGACGAAGAGCACGTCGCCGACCAGCACGGTGTTCACCATGCTCGACGACGTGATCCGGAAGGCCTGGAGCACCAAACTGCTCATCACGAACCAGACGATCAGCGACACCGTGATCGTCTTGGCCCAATCGAAGAGCCAACGAAGGAGCTTCTGCACGACCGCTCTCCAGCGTGCGGGAGGCCCACCCTTACGTTCGCGTCGGCTGCCCGTGTTTCACCAGCGCCCGCGGCTCCAAGGCCCCGCCCCGCCGTCTGCCACTCATCCTCCGGCTAGTAGCGGTAGTGCTCCGGCTTGTACGGCCCGCCGACCGGCACCCCGATGTAGTCCGCCTGGTCCTTCGAGAGCTGGGTGAGCTTGACCCCCAGCTTCTCGAGATGGAGCCGAGCGACCTTCTCATCGAGATGCTTGGGGAGCACGTAGACCTTCTTCTCGTAGGTGGCGGCCTTCTGGTGCAGCTCGATCTGGGCCATCACCTGGTTGGTGAAGCTCGACGACATCACGAAGCTCGGATGCCCGGTGGCGCATCCCAGGTTGAGGAGCCGCCCCTCGGCCAGGATCAGCACGCTCCTCCCGTTCGGGAATACCCATTCGTCGAACTGCGGCTTGATGTTGACCCGCTTGACCCCCTTCACCTTCTTGAGACCGGCCATGTCGATCTCGTTGTCGAAGTGGCCGATGTTTCCGACGATGGCCTTGTCCTTCATCCGGACCATGTGCGCCGCAGTGATGATGTTCTTGTTGCCGGTGGCGGTGACGAAGATGTCGGCCGTCTCGACCACGTCGTCCAGCACCGTCACCTGATAGCCCTCCATCGCCGCCTGGAGGGCGCAGATCGGATCGATCTCGGTGACCACCACCCGAGCGCCCTGACCCTTGAGTGCCTGAGCGCAGCCCTTTCCAACGTCGCCGTACCCGCAGATCACCGCCACTTTGCCGGCCAGCATCACGTCCGAGGCCCGAAGAATCCCGTCGGTGAGTGAGTGCCGGCAGCCGTACAGATTGTCGAACTTCGACTTGGTCACCGAGTCGTTGACGTTGATGGCGGGGAAGAGCAGCGTCCCGGCCTTCATCATCTCGTAGAGCCGGTGCACGCCGGTGGTGGTCTCCTCCGACACCCCCCGGATGTCGACCGCCAGCCGGGTCCACCGGCTCTTGTCCTCGGCCAGGGATCGGTGGAGCACGTTCAGGATCACACCCCATTCTTCGGGGTCGGCGTTGGGATCGAACTCCGGTATCTTGCCGGCCTTCTCGAACTCCACACCCTTGTGGATGAGCAGCGTCGCGTCGCCGCCGTCGTCGAGCAGGAGGTTCGGGCCCGAGCCGTCGGGCCACATCAGCGCCTGCTCGGTGCACCACCAGTACTCCTCGAGGGTCTCGCCCTTCCAGGCGAACACCGGGACCCCCTTTGGGTCGTCGATGGTGCCGCTCTTCCCCACCACCACTCCAGCCGCGGCGTGGTCCTGAGTCGAGAAGATGTTGCACGACACCCACCGCACGTCGGCGCCGAGGTCGGTCAGGGTCTCGATCAGCACGGCCGTCTGCACGGTCATGTGGAGCGAGCCCATGATCCGGGCGCCCGCCAGCGGCTTCTTCCCGGCGTACTCCGCCCGAAGCGCCATCAGCCCCGGCATCTCGTGCTCGGCCAACCGGATCTCCTGCCTGCCCAGCTGGGCCTCGTGGAGGTCCTTGACCTTGAACGGCTCCCGGCCCGCGTCGCGCGCCGCTTGGAACGGGTGGGTATCGATCATCGACGTGGCCACGATCACCTCTCCTCGAGCTTGGGTTTCCGCATTGGAGTTACGGCGCGAAGGGTCCGGCGCCTGGGAACTGCAGGCTCGCCGGGGTCGAAGGCGCCCTCATCAACATCCGTCAATCCGGATCAATAGTTGTAGATCGCTGTCGTTCTGTCAACAGCCGGATCAGGCCCAGGGTGGCGATCGCTTCCGTTGCCATCACGTCAACTCATTGAGTGACAGTATCTTACCTGGATTTCATCCCTTCCGGAACGTGGCTCCAAACAGCAGGGGGCCCCGGGCCGCCGGGTCGGGCGGGAGCTGGCGGACGCTTCCACCAGTCAGGCCGGCGCCGGCCCCCCAGCCGAGAACGGCATCGGGCGGGAATCCGAGCCACTGATGGCCCATCAGCTCGCGGTATTCGGCCCGTTCGTGGGGCAGCATGTCTACCACCACCAGGCGCCCTCCCGGACGGAGAACCCGGGCCGCCTCCTCGACGGCGCGTTCGGGCGCGTTGAGGTGATGAAGTACCAGGACGATGGTTGCCAGGTCGAGTGAGCCGTCGTCGATGGGCAGGGATTCGATGGCACCCTGCCGGAGCTCGACGTTGGGCTGGCTGCCGAGCCGGGCCCGAGCTGCGGCGAGCATGGCTTTGGATTCGTCGACGGCGATGACCCGTTGGACCAGCGGGGCGATCGCGGCCGCGAAATGGCCGGTGCCGGTCCCCAGGTCTCCGACGGTCCACTCCGGCTCGAGCAGACAGCTCAGGGCCAGGCTGTCGACGCCGCTTCCGAACAAATCGGTCCGCACGAGATCCCACTGGCCGGCGCTGGTGGCGAAGAACTCCCGGCTCCGGCTCACCCGTTCGGCCACGATCGACCGAATCCGCTCCGCATCACGTCGCGCGGCCGGGGTCTCGGCCAGCTGGTCGCGGACCACCCGCCAGAGCTGGCGGGCCTGTTCGTCGAGTCGGGTCCCGGTCATCCGGTACCACTTGGTGGTGCCGTCGGCTCGGCTGGTCACCCAGCCCTCGTCGGCCAGGAGCTTGAGGTGACGGCTCACGGTGGATTGGGGGAGCTGGAGGGCCGACCGAAGCTCGTTCACGGCCAACTCCTGACGCTCTACGGCCAGGAGGAGCCGGGCCCGGGTGGGGTCGGCCAGGGCCGCGAGGCGGCCGAAGAGTGCGGGAGGGGGCATGAGTATTCGTCGATCCGGATGGATCATGACCGGGCGCGAGGCAAAGTCAAGCCGGAGGCCAAGCGAAACGGGGAGCCCTTTCGGGCTCCCCGTTCGCGTGCCGGTCCTGCGACTGGTTCAGGGATTCCGGTCCAGGCAAGCCGTGAAGTTGGGGTTTTGCGTCTCGTCCAGGATCACCGGGATGTTGACGTCGGTGCCGTAGTTCCCGGGCTTGTGGTACGCGCCGGTGGGGAACACGGTCTCGGCGCCCCGTCCGTACTGTCGGATCAAGCGCCGCATGTCGGACAGTCGGACGCCGGTCGAGTAGAGCCAGAAGCCGCGCTCGGAGAAGAGCATGTCGACCCGTCCGGCAGTGGTGCCCGGATCGGTGAGCGGCGCCAGGCCCGCGACGGTGGTCCGGAGGTCGTTGAGCTTGTTCATGAAGGTGGTGATGTCGTTGTTGGCCAGGGCGGCTTCGGCCTCGATCAGGCGGGCCTCCTCACCCTTGGCGAACGGCATCGCGTGATCGCGGCCGACCGAGCCCAGCCAGTTGAACTGGGGGGTGGTCTTGTCGAACCCGAGGCTATCCGAGGCGTACTGCCAGGGCAAGCGGGGATCGGCCTGCGCCGGATCGGTCCCGTCGCCGGCCCCGCGGAACGGCAGGCCGTTGCCGCCTTCGTTCTGCGACATGGTCCACCGTTCGCTCAACCAGTTGAACACGTAGATCCCGTTCTCGTTGCCACCGTTGGCGATCGAGTGGTCACTTACGGCCCGGAAGCTGGTGGGCACGCCCGCCACGAGAGCGGCGGCGGCGCCGTACTGGGCCGAGCCTTGGAGCATGAGCGCCCGGGCCTTGAGCAGCTGCGCGGTATAGAGGTTGACGCTGCCCGTGCCGGCGGGGCCGGCGATGGCCTTGTCGAACCAGCTGATCGCGGTGGTGATCTCCTGGTCGCCCGTGAGCGGGTCGCCGTACTGGAGATCGCCGCCGACCACCTCGGTGTAGGGCACTCCGTTGCAGTAGTTCTGAGCGCCCGCGAGGTAGACCGCCCCGATCCGGTTCTGGAGCGCCCCGATACGGGCGTCCGCGGCCGGGTTGTCGGACGTGTTCTCGACCGCGGTAATGGCCCGCTCGGCCGAAGTCCGAGCGTCCTGGAGGTTGCGGAACGAGACCGAGAGGGTCCCGTTGTTGAGGTCGGTGGCCCGCTGGTCGTAGTCGCGGCGGGTGTTGAAGGTTCCGGAGTGACTCCATTCATCGGACATCAGTCCGGAGATGAGGATCTGTCCTTCGGCGCCGCCGTTGTTGCCGTCGAACGCGATCCCGAAGGACCGGAGCGCGCCGACGTAGAGCGCCTGGGCGCCGGCTGAGGTGGTGAGCTGATCGGGCGGGATCACGTCCCGCTCGTTCACCTTGGTGATGTCGGACAGGCAGCCGGTGGCGAGCATCGCCATCAGGCTCATGCTGGCGAGCCTCGCGCCGGCGACCGCGTGCCGAACGTGTCGTTCAGTCATTGTGCTGACTCCAATCATGGTCGATGCCCTAGAAGCCGATGTTGAGCCGGACGTTGAACGACCGGAGCGACGGGATGCTCAGGAAGTCGCGCTGGGCGAAGTTGTTCTCGCCCTGCCCGTTCACTTCCGGGTCGATCCCGCGGTACTTGGTCCACGTCGCCAGGTTCCGGCCGCTCAGCGTGAGGCTGACCCGGTCGGCCCGGAAGGCGTTGGCCCAGCTCTTCGGGGCGTTGTAGGTCACCGACAGCTCACGCCACTTCATGTAATCGGAGTGCTCCTTGAAGCCGTAGTTGGTGTTCAGGGAGCCCAGCTGGGAGAAGGCCACGGCCGCCGCCTGGTCCTGAAGCGACGAGGACGGATCGTTGATGCCGGCGCAGTTGGCAATGGCCTGGCAGCGGAACGCCTCGGTCAGGTTGTACAGATACGCGCCGCCCCGGTAGTCGAACTGGGTCGCGATCTGGACTTTCCCCTTGAAGAGCCCGATCTGCGAGCTGATCGCCAGCTCTCGGGTCGGCTGCGAGGGTCCGATGTAGGACAGCGAATCGCCGGGCGTGATCTCGCTGGGCGAGATGAGGCCGTCGCCGTTGGCGTCGCTGTAGGTGTAGGTCCGGCCCCAGTAGCCGCCGAGGGGATAGCCCTCGCGGTGCTGCTGGTCGGTGCCGTTGGCGTTGATCGGCGGCTGGCCGCCGAGGTCGAGGAGCCGGTTACGGGTGAACGAGCCGCTCAGGGTCAGGTCCCAGGTCAGGTCGCGACCGGTGAGGACCTGGCCGTTGATGAGGTACTCGATGCCCTCGTTCTGCACCTTGCCGAGGTTCCGGAACTGACCGGTCGGCAGGCCCGCCGACGGCGGGGTCGGAACGAAGATGAGGGCGTCGCGGGTCTGCTTGTGGTAGTAGGTCAGCTCGAGCGCCACCCGGCTGTTGGCGAAGTTGGCGTCGAACCCGCCTTCGTACTCGACGCTCCGCTCCGGCTTCAGGTTCGGGTCGCCGAGGTTGTTGATCACCACCGCCGGCTGGACCGATCCGGCCAGGGCACCCGCCGTCGCGGCGTAGGACTCCAGCGCCTGGGAGCCGGCCGGCTGCTCGCCGGCGTGGCCGTACGAGGCCCGGATCCGAAGCGAGTTGAGGAAGCTCCCCTTGGGGAAGAAGGGCTCCTCGCTGATCAGGTACGAGAGCGAGGCCTTCGGGTAGGCGATCGTCTGGGCCAGGGTACCGGTGGCGCTGTTCCGGTCCACCCGGACCGCCCCGGTGAGGAACAACCGATCGTTGAAGCCGAAGGTCTGCTGCACGAACCCGCCGGCCGTTTTGATCAGCTGGTTGGTCTCCGCGGCGGTCTGGATCGCGCCGGCGGTAACCGTCTGAGCACCCGGCGGCAGCTGGCTGCCGGTCGCGTTGGTGCCCCGGAAGTTGTTCTGAACGTAGTTGATGCCGGCGGTCGTCTTGGAGGTCAGGTCCGACCGCAGGTTGAAGTTGGCCGTCGCGTTGGCGTCGATCGTGTAGACCGCGATCGTCCGCCGCGCTTCGGCGGCGGCACCCAGCCGGGTGTTGCCGAAGTTGGGGCCTTCGCCGAAGAAGTTGAACGCCTGGTCGACCCGGTTGGTCAGGTCCATCCCGACCACGGCCCGCGACGTCAGCCAGTTGAGCGGGCTGTAGTTGGCGGTGGCGCCGGTCGTGAACCGCTGCACCGTCTGCTTGGTCAGCAGCTGGAAGTTGTCACCCGGCGTGAAGAAGCCCCACGGGCCGCCCGGCGCCGAGAGACCTCGGCCGTCGCCGTTGAGCGCGCTCGAGGCGTTGCCCAGCACGTTGTTGTCGTTCTGTGGGAGCCGAAGGCTCGAGGTCACGTAGCCGAGGTTCACCTGCACGTTCGCCTTGGGCGAGAGCACCGCCGAGACGTTGGATCGCAGGTTCACCTTGTCGATGTTGTTCGGATTGAGCTCGTCCTGCCGCAACGACGTTCGGCCGCTCTCGGCCAGGATGCGGGTCTGCTCCGAATCGGGCATGACGTAGACGCCCCGCTCGTCCTCCCGCTCGCCCGAGAAGAAGTACTGCACCAGGTCGCTGCCGCCCGAGACGCTGGCGCCGTACTGCTGCCGCCGCCCGTTGTCGATGGGCGAAGTGACCGGGTTCCGGAGTGGATTGAACCGATCCAACACCGCCTGGGTGCAGGAGCCCGCGGCGACGTCGACCAAGGTGCACTGGTCGCCCGCGGCGTCGGCGGCGTAGTAGTTGTCCGGATACGGGTTCTTGTCCTGGCTCATGCCCTGTTCCGACCAGAGGCTCCACCGCGCCCGGCCGGCGACGCCGCGCCTGGTGGTGATCAGGATCACGCCGTTGGCGCCCTGGGTTCCGTAAATGGCCGAGGCCGACGGTCCCTTGAGAATCTGGATATCGGCGATCTCGTCGGGGTTGATGTCGTTGATCGGCGACGGTGCCTGGCCGCCCACGCCGAAGGCGAGCGAGCCCTGAATGCCGGCGCCTTGCCGGTTGTCGATCCGGACGCCGTCCACGATGTAGAGGGGCTCGTTGGAGAGCGACACCGAGTTGGACCCGCGAATCCGGATCCGCTGCCCCCCGCCGATCGTCCCGGTCGAGGAGAAGACCTGCACCCCAGGGGCCCGGGCCTTCAGCACGTCGGCCAGGTCCTTGACCGGGGCCTGCTCGGCCAGCTGGGTGACCTGGATGGTGTTGATCGAGTTGCCCAGCTCCGCCTTCCGGGTATCGCCGGTGGCCGTCGTGGTAATCTCGTCCAGGGTGTACGGCGCCTGGGTCAGGGTGAAGTCCGCCGTGACCGATGCCTCCGCCGTCACCGTGACCTGCTTGGTGACCGAGGCGTAGCCTAACGCGGTGACCCGGACGCTCACCTGCCCCGGCGTGACCCCGCGAAGGTTGTAGACGCCGTCGCGATTCGACAGCACCATCAGCGGGGTGCCGACCACCTGGACCCGCGCTGCCTCGAGCGGGGTCGGTGAGTCCGCCGCCGTGATCTTCCCGGTGATCGTGCCGGTCTGGGCTTGAGCCGGTTGGCTCGTCGCGCCGATCAGCAGAGCCCCGAGCAGACCGAAGAGGATTCCTCCAGTTCGTCGCATTATCTCACGTCCCTCGGTGTGGATGTTCCTTGATTCGGCCGGTCGACGACGCGGCGGACTCCGATCTCCGGGACACCAGGCTTTTTCGTGGTGGTCCGTTAACGAAATTCACCAACGTCTCGACGGCCGCCGACGGGACGACTCCTCGCGAGTGAGACGTCACGCCGTGCGAACCCGGCCTGCTCAGGTTCCGTGCCGGGCCGACCGAGCGCGCAAGTCGTTGGGGGAGGCTATGCTTCCGTAGTTCTACGGCATTTCCGCTGAGAGTCGATCCGACACGATCGTGTCGAAGGGACGCGAAACCGCCTCGGCAGGTCGACCCGCCGGGTCGACTGGTCTGTCCGGTCCCGGGAAACTGGCTAACCCGGACGGCCGGCGGGTTCGTGAAAGCAGACCGGGTCCGCGTGAACGGCCACTCACGGCCGGTTCATCCGCGCTCGATTGGACGGGCACGCCCCGGATCGGGGGCCGCCTGGGTGGTGAGAACCAGGTGGGGTGAAAGCCGAAAGCGGGAGGCTCTCGCCTCCCGCTTCGGGGTCGAATTCCGAACCACCTGCCTCAGGCGTTGCGATCGATGCAGGCCGTGAAGTTGGGGTTCTGATCCTCGCTGTTGGGCACCGGGATGTTGACGTCGTTGCCGTAGTCACCCGAGCCGGGGCGGAAGTACGGCCCGGTCGGGAAGATCGACTCGGCGTTCCGCCCGTACTGACGAACCTCGCGACGGAGGTCCGAAAGCCGGGTGCCGGTCCCGAAGAGCCAGAAGGCTCGCTCGCTGAACAACAGGTCCTCGCGGCCCGCGGTGGTTCCGGGGTCCGTGAGGGGAGCGAGTCCGCTGACGGTGGCCCGAAGGTCGTTGAGTTTGGTCATGAAGCCGGGGGCGTCGCCGGCTTCGAGCGCGGCTTCGGCCTCGATCAGCCGGGCTTCCTGTCCCTTGGCGAACGGCTGGGATGCGTCCCGGTCACCCGAGCCGAGCCAGTCGTACTGCGGGGACTCGTTGTCGAAGCCGATGCCGTCCCGCTTCCACAGGAGCCGCGGATCGGCCTGGGCGGGGTCGGTCCCGTCACCGGCACCCCGGAAGGGGAGGCCATTGCCGCCGTCGTGATGCGCCATCGACCAGCGCTGGCTCAAGTGGTTGAACACGTAGACGCCGTTCTCGTTGGTGCTGTTGGCCAACGAGTGCTCGCTCACGGCCGCGAAGTCGGTCGGGACCGAGGCCGCCACCCCGGCGGCGGCGCTCAGCTGCGAGCGTCCTTCGAGCGTCAGGGCCCGGGCCTTGAGGAGCCGGGCCGTGTTGTGGTTGACGCTGCCGGCGCCGGCCGGTCCGGCGAGCGCCTGGTCGAACCAGGAGATCGCTTCGGTGAGCATGTCGGCCGTGGTGAGCGGCTGACCGTACTCGACCTGGCCGTCCACGACCTCGCTGAACGGGACCCCGTTGCAGTAGTTCTGCGCCGCGATCAGGTAGACCGCGCCGATCCGATTCTGGAGGGCGCCGATCCGCTCGTCGCCGGCCGCGTTCGCGGAGGTGCCTTCGACGGCGGTGATGGCTCGCTTGGCGGAGAGCCGGGCGTCCTGGAGGTTCCGGAAGACGCCGGCCAGGGTGCCATTGTCGAGCGAGGTGGCCCGCTGGTCGTAGTCCTGGCGGGTGGTGAAGGTGCCGGAGTGGAACCACTCGTCGGCCATCATCCCCGACACGAGGGTCTGGCCCTCGGTGCCGCCGGAGTTGCCGTCGATGGCGTAGCCGAAGCTCTGGATGGCGCCGGCGTAGAGTGCCGCGGCGCCGGCCGCGGTGGTCAGCGCGTCGGGCGGGATCTCGTCCCGCTGGGTCGCCTGGGTGAGCTGGTCGAGGCAGCCGGTGCCCAGCATGAGCACCAGGCCGGTGCCCACCAGACGGGCAACTCCCGTCCCTCGACGCAGGAAGTGTCGATCGATCATATCGGTCATTACTCCTCGATGGCGGATCGGCTCAGAAGCCGAGGTTGAGTCGCACGTTGAACGACCGGAGCGACGGAAGGCTCAGGAAGTCGCGCTGGGCAAAATTGTTCTCACCTTGGCCGTTCACCTCGGGGTCGATGCCGGTGTATTTGGTCCAGGTGGCCAGGTTCCGGCCGCTCAGGGAGACGCTCAGCCGGTCGCCGCCGAACGCCTGGGCCCACCGCTTGGGCGCGTTGAAGGTCACCGACAGCTCGCGCCACTTGAGGTAGTCCTGAGGCTCGATGTACCCGCTGTTGGTGTTGAGCGATCCGAGCGAGCGGAGCGCCACGACCCGGGCCAGCCGGTCCATCCCGACGCTGGTGAAGTAGAGGTCCTCGCAGTTCCGCCGGGAGCGGCACCGGAAGTCCTCGGTCAGGTTGTAGAGATAGGCCCCGGCCCGGTAGTCGAGCTGGGTGGAGATCAGGATCCGGCCTTTGAAGAGTCCGACCTGCGACGAGATCGCCGCCTCGCGAGTGGGCTGCGAAGGGCCGATGTAGGTCAGCGTATCGGCCGGCGTGACCTCGCCGGCGGTGATGATGCCGTCGCCGTTGGCGTCGTTGTAGGTGTAGTTTCGGCCCCAGTAGCCGCCGAGCGGATAGCCCTCACGGTGCTGCTGGGTGGTCCCGTTGGCGTTGATGGGCGGCTGGCCGCCGAGATCGAGCAGCTTGTTCCGGAGGAAGGAGCCGCTCAGGGTGAGGTCCCAGGTCAGGTTCTGCCGGGTCAGGATCTGGGCGTTGATCAGGTATTCGATGCCCGCGTTGCTGACCTTGCCCAGGTTCCGGAACTGTCCGGTGGGCTGGCCGGCAGAGAGCGGCGTCGGCACGAAGATGAGCGCGTCCCGAGTGTCCTTGTGGAACGCGGTCAGCTCCAGGGCGATCCGGCTGTTGAAGAAGTTGGCGTCGAAGCCGCCCTCGTACTCGACACTCCGCTCCGGCTTGAGCGTTGCGTCGCCGAGGTTGTTGATGATGGCTGCGGGCACCACCGTGCCGTCGATCGAGGCCGCCGTCGCGGAATACGATTCCAGCGCTTGGGTGCCGCTCGGCTGCTGGCCGGCATGACCATAGGAGAACCGGAACCTGAGCGAGTTGAGGAAATTGCTCTTCGGGAAGAACGGCGACTCGCTGATCAGGTACGAAACCGAGGCCTTGGGGTAGACGATCGTCTTGGCCAAGGCGCCGGTGGCGCTGTTCCGGTCGACCCGGACCGCGCCGGTCACGAAGAGCCGGTCGGCCAGGCCGAAGGTCTGCTGAACGAAACCGCCCGCCGTCTTGTTGAGGGTGTTGGTCTCGAGCGCGTCCTTGATGGCGCCGGCCGTGACCGTCACCGCGCCGGGGGGCAGCTGATCGCCCGTGGCCGTGGTCCCGCGGAAGTTGTACTGCTGGTAGTTGACGCCGGCGGTCGTCTTGGACGTCAGGTTCGACATCAGGTTGAACGAGGCCGTCGCGTTGGCGTCGACGGTGTAGACCGCGATGGTCCGCCGGCCTTCACCGGCGGTGCCAAGCCGGTAAGTCGAGAAGTCGGGTCCTTCGTCGAACCGGTTGAGCTGCTGGTCGATCCGGCTCGTCAGATCGAGCCCGACCACCGCGCGGGAGGTGAGCCAGTTGATCGGGCTGTAGTTCGCCGTCGCGCCGGTGGTGAAGCGCTGGACCGTCTGCTTGGTCAGAAACTGAAAGGTCTCGCCTGGCCGGAAAAAGCCCCACGCCAGGTCGGAGTTCTGCCCGCCCCGGCCGTCGCCGTTCAGGCCGCTCGAGTGGATGCCCAACACGTTGTTGTCGTTCTGCGGCAGCCGGAGGCTCGAGGTGACGTAGCCGAGGTTGATCTGCAGGTTGGCCTTCGGCGAGAGCACCGCCGTCAGGTTCGACCGCAGGTTCACCTTGTCGATGTTGTTCGGGTTGAGCTCGTCCTGGCGGAGGCTGCTCCGGCCGCTCTCCTGGAGAATCCGGGTCTGCTCGGCCTGGGGCATGAAGAACACGCCCCGCTCGTCCTCGCGCTCGCCCGAGATGAAGTACTGGACCTGATCGCTCCCGCCCGAGACGCTGGCTCCGTACTGCTGCCGCCGTCCGTTGCTGAGCGGCGACTCCACCGGATCGCGCATCGGGTTGAAGCTCAGCACGTCCGCGATGGTGCACTTGCCCGCCGAGACGTCTTCCAGGATGCACCGCGCCCCGGTCGAGGTCTCGCCGTAATAGTTGTCGGGGTAGGGGTTCTTGTCCTTCGAGAGGCCCTGCTCGGTCCAGACCGACCAGCGCGCCCGGCCCGCGACGCCCCGCTTGGTCGTAATCAGGATCACTCCGTTGGAACCCTGGGTGCCGTAGATCGCCGCCGCCGAAGGACCCTTGAGAATCTGAATGTCGGCGATTTCGTCGGGGTTCAAGTCGTTGATCCGCGACGGATTCTGGCCGCCGATGCCGAACGAGTTCGACCCGGTGCTACTCTCGATTCGCACGCCGTCCACGATGTAGAGCGGCTCGTTGGAGAGCGAGACCGAGTTGGAGCCGCGGATTCGGATCCGCTGCCCGCCGCCGATCGTGCCGGTCGAGGAGAAGACCTGAACGCCGGGGGCCCGCGCCTTGAGCACGTCAGCCAGCGTCCGGACCGGCCCCTCCTCGGCCAGCTGGGTAACCTGGATGGTGTTCACGGAGTTACCGAGCTCCGCTTTCCGGGTATCACCCGTCGCCGTCGTGGTGATCTCGTCCAGGGTGTAGGGTGCCTGACTCAGCTCGAAATCGGCCGTGACGGACCCGCCCGCCGTCACGGTGACCCTCTTGGACACCGACGCGAAGCCGAGGGCCGTGACCCGGACCGACACTTGGCCGGGCGTCACCCCCCGGAGCGTATACACCCCGTCTCGGTTCGACAGCACCAAGAGAGGGGTGCCGACGATCTGCACCCGGGCGGCCTCGATCGGGTTGGGTGAGTTGGCCGCCGTGATCTTCCCGGTGACCGCGCCGGTCTGAGCCAGGGCGACCTGGCCTCCAGTCCCGAGCAGCAGTCCGCCGAGCAGACCGAGCACACGCCTTCCATTGCCTCGCATCGTAGCTCCTTGGAGGTGAGAGTGGTAATGAGTCTCGTTATCCGTCGCCCGCCACGCATACCGATGCCGTGGTCGGGTCGACCGAGAAACGAGACAGCCCGGGCCAAGGGCCCTGGGCGATATTCTGAGCTGGCGCTTCGGAATCACTCGGGTCGGAGGCGCGCCCCATGCCGCGCCGGAAACCCGTACGACGGCTACTGACGCTAGCCGCGCGTAACGCTATCTGTCACAAACCGTGCCGCTGCTGGTATTCGTAAGTCGTTGTCGTTGCTAAACCGCCAGTTTGAGGACTGTGAGTCTAACTGACACAGATGTGTCCAATGGACACTTTCTCGCCTCAATTCAACGTGACCGTGAATGCGTCGTCGTTCGCGCGTTCGATCGCTCGGGCCGCACTGAGGAGCGACACCTCATCTCCCCACGCTGCAATGACTTGTGCCGCGATTGGGAGACCGGTCCGACTCCGCGCGACGGGCAGGGCCAGCGCCGGGATACCGACAACGTTTTGAGGGGCGTTGTAGCGGCAGTAGGCCTCCGACAATGGCGTCTCGACCCCTCCGACCCGGGTGGACGTCGCCCCGATTCGAACCGGCAGCGTCGGTAGCACTGCCCCAACCAGGACGTCAACGTGACGGAAGGCGTTATGGAACGCGGCCTCGAGCAGGACCCGCTGCTCCGTAGCGTGGACATAGTCCACCGCTGTGAGCTTGCGCCCGCCCAGCATTCGGGACCGAACCTGCGGCCCGTACGACCGGGGCCGGCTCCGGAGCCACCGCTCGTGGAAGGCAAGGGCCTCGGCCAGAACGATCACGCGGGAGGCTTCGAGCGCCTGGTCGAGCTCCGGTAGCTTCACTTCGACGATAGGACAGCCCAGCTTGGCCAGCCTGTTGATAGCCGCCTCGACCGCGGTGCCGACTTCGGCGTCCGCCCCCCGGAGGTAGTAGGGGTCCACGCCGACCCGGAGCCGACGGGGCTTGCGATCGACCGCGGCCAGGTATTCGGCCGTCCTGGCTCGGCTGCCCCGCATCGCGCCGAGCATCAGGGCGGCGTCCTCGACGGAGCGGGTGATCGGTCCGACGTGATCGAGGGTGGGAGCGAGGGGTACCACGCCGTCCGTTGGCAAGAGGCCGAACGTGGGTTTGAGCCCGACGATCCCGCAGCACGCGGCCGGGATCCGGATTGACCCTCTGGTGTCGGTGCCCACCGATCCGGCGCCCATCCCCGTCGCGACGGCCACGGCCGACCCGCCGCTCGAGCCGCCGGCCACCCGGGACCGATCCCAGGGATTGCGGGCCGGTCCGAAGTGCTCGTTGACCGTGGTCACCCCGAAGGCGACCTCATGGAGATTGGTCTTCCCGACCAGGATGGCGCCCGCCCGGCGGAGCCGGGCCACGACCGGGGCATCGGTGCCGGCCGAAAGTCCCTTCCCGAAAAGCCGCGAGCCAGCCGTGGTCGGGGCTTCCCGGCTGAGGATCAGGTCCTTCACCGAGATCGGCACGCCGAGGAGGGGCGGCGGCGCTCCGGCCCGGCTCGACCGCCGCTCGGCCCGGCGGGCCGCCTCGCGCGCGCTGTCGGCCGTCACCGTCAAGAAGGCGTTGAGCGCCGGGTTGAGCTGCGCGATCCGGGCCAGCACGGCGTCCACCAGCTCTACCGGAGACACGCGTCCCCGAGCGACGAGTCGGGCGGCCTCGCGGAGGCCGAGCGAGGTGAGCTCGGTCATGGGGTCCAGCTCCTCGGTAGGAGGGAGCCCAATAATGCCGTGACGGGGCGGACGACGGGAGGCCGGTCGCCGGCTCTCTCGCCGGAGGCGTGCGGTCACCCTAGATTGCCCCCGTTCCCCCCGGGCCGACCGGGCCGTGCTTCGCGAACCCTGCCGCTCGAGCATTCATGCGAATCGCCGTCGCGTTCGACACGCCGTATGCCGGATGGGACCACGACGCCCATGTCCGACAGAGTGAGGCCGAGCTCGGGCATGAGGACGAGCCGGAAATCGAGTATCAGATCGCGGACGTGCTGGAGCAGAACGGACACGAGGTCCGGTTCGTTGGGGTGCATGGCGACGTGCCCGCGATGCTCGCCGACCTGGCCGCGTGGCCACCCGATCTGGTGTTCAACTGTACCGAGACGTACCATGGCGAGGATCGGCTCGATTACCTGATTCCGGCGTTGCTTGAGGCCGAAGGCTATCGCTACACCGGCGCGCCGCCCCTGGCGCTCCTCATCACCCGGAACAAGGCCCTGAGCAAGAAGATTCTGGCCTACCACGGGATCCAGGTGCCCGGATTCGTGACCTACCGGCCGCACGAGGAGGTGGCGGAGGCCCCGGATCTCCGCTTCCCGCTGATCGTGAAGCCCCTCCAGACCGATGCGTCGAGCGGGATCGCGCAGGCCTCGGTGGTGAAGGATCTCGCCGCCTTAGTGGACCGGGTGGCCTTCGTTCACCAGCGATTCGAACAGCCGGCCATCGCCGAGGAGTTCGTGGTTGGCCGGGAGCTCTACGCGGGGGTGATCGGCGGCGAGGAAGACCCCCAGGTGCTGCCCCTCACCGAGATGGTGTTCGACAAGCGGCGGACCAAGCCGGAGGAACGGATCGCCACGACGGCCGCCAAGTGGGACGTCCCGTATCGAGAGCGGAAGGGAATCCAGAACGTCTTCGCCCGGCGGATCTCCAAGGCGGCGCAGGCCAAGATCCTCGAGATCTGCCGCACCGCGTATCGGGCGCTCTGGCTCCGCGACTACGCCCGGCTCGACGTCCGGCTGACGCCGGACGGGGAGGTATGGGTGATCGAAGTCAACGCCAATCCCTTCATCAGCGACGGCCATGACATGGCGAACATGGCGTGGAAGGCCGGGATGTCCTATCCCGAGTTCATCGAGCGGATCGTCGAGGAGGCGTGGGCGCGTTATGACGGCGCGTAAGCGGCGCGAGCCCCGTCCCCGGCCCGAAACCCGCTGCGTCTGCGGGTATCCACTGGAGCATTACTGGCAGCACTGCCCCAGCTGCGGCCGCGCTCAGCGCTGGGGCGACACCCAGCAGATCACCGGCGCCGAGTGCTACCGCTGCGGCTGGATCGTGTCGGATAGCTACTCCTACTGTCCCTGGTGTCAGGCCGACATCTACGAGGAAGGTCACTCGAGCGAGACCCCGCTCAAGGCGCCCAAGGGATTCAAGATGGACGCCCGGTGTGACTGGGGCTGCGGCGGCGGGGTGCAATACCCGATGCCCTACTGTCCCTGGTGCAGTCGGGAGCAGAGCTGGAACGAGGACGACCGCTTCGAGGGCGAGTGCCCTCACTGTGGCCGCGGCGTCGACGACTGGATGAACGTGTGCCCCTGGTGCGGCGATGACGCCACCGGGCGCGACCTGATCCAGCCCGCGCTCCGCCGGGTGCGCCGACTGCTGGTGGCCAGCCGGGTCTCGGACTGGGGCTACCGGGTGCAACTCCGTCCCGGCATCTCCGGCGTGGATCCGCGCTGGCCCAAGATCGTGGAGATCGAGCAGCGTTACGTGATCGGGAAGGGAAGCGACGAGGTGCCCTGGAGCATGATGGTCGGGCTCATCACCCATGAGCTCGGGCACAGCTTTCTCTACCATCACTGGGCCTGGACTCGGACTCACCGGTTCCGCCGGACCTTCGGCGAGGTCAACAAGGCCTACCGGGGAATGGACGACACCTGGGTGTATTTTCAGCGCCGCCGGGTGGCCATTGCGCCCACCAACCACGTCACCTCCTACGCGGCCCGGCACCCGCAGGAGGACTTCGCGGAGACGTTTCGTTTCTACGTGACCCGGCGGGGCCGGCTCCGCGAGCTCTTCTCCGAGTTCGGTCAGAAGCGGAAGGGTGTGGTGGTCTACGAGAAATTCCTGGCGCTCCACGACTACGTCCGCTCGCTCCGGGGCTGGGGCTAGCCGAGCCGGGCCAACCGCCCTTTGATTCCTCGGTCCGGGGATCGAGGGGGCTCACGTGTCCTTTCGAATCCGAGGGCAGGACCCCGGACCCTACGCGGAAGAGGTGACATGAGGACGATCAACAGCCGCCGAGTGCTCTTCGGCCTGTTCGCGACCCTGATCCTGGCGGGCCCGCTCGCGGCCCAGAACAAGGACCAGGAGAAGGACCACCCCAAGGCCGACTTCGGCAAGCTCAAGTTCATGGCCGGGTGCTGGGAAGGGCGGCTGGACAAGGACACGTCGGTCGAGGAGATCTGGACCAAACCGGCCGACAACCTGCTGCTGGCGACGACCCGCTATCTCAAGGGCAACCACGCCACCAGCTTCGAGTTCAGCAAGATCGAGGCGACCGACTCGGCGGTGGTGTTCGCCGCGTCCACCGAGGGCAAGCCGTTCGACGTCTACACCCTCAAGACCCTGGTGGACGAGTACGTGGTCTTCGAGAACCTGAGCCGCACGTTCCCCCAGCGGATCATCTACCGGCTCGCGTCGGACGGCGCCCTCATTCCCCGGAACGAAGGCGATGGACAGCCGAGCATCGAGGTCCGGATGAAGCGGGTGAAGTGCCCCGGGAAGTGAGGCCGGTCCCGCCGGCTGGGGATGGAACCTGCCGCACGACGACTCCGTAAGGGAGCGGCCAGGCCACCTCGCCTTGGGGTGGCCATCCAGTTTTCGCCATCATCGCCGACCCGATTCATGATTCTCGCCGCCGCACTCATGGCGCTCGCCCTGGGCGACACCACCGGCTACCGAGGCGATCAGGGCCACCTCGACGTCCGGCTCCCGCGGCTCGAGGCTCAGGCCAGGATCGATGGAGCGCTCGACGATCCGGCGTGGACCCGGGCGGCTCGCCTGTCCGGCTTCAGTCAGTTCAGCCCGATCGACGGCGTCCCGGCGCAGCAGCGGACCGAGGTGCTGGTCTGGTACTCGCCCACGGCGCTCTACTTCGGGATCCGCGCGTGGGCCGAGCCGGGGACGGTGCGGGCCCACCTGGGCGACCGGGACAAGGGCATCATCCCCGATGACTATATCGAGCTGCAGCTCGGTACCTTCAACGACGGCCGCCAGGTATTCGTGTTCGGAGCCAACCCCTTGGGGGTCCAGGCCGACGGCACGCTGATCGAGGGCACCGGGGCCGGCACCGCGTCCAACGGCGAACGCCCCAGCCGGGAGCAGGCCGATCTCAGCCCGAGACTTCGTCTGGGACTCCAAGGGGCGACTGACCGACTTCGGCTACGAGATCGAGATCCGGATTCCTTTTCGGGCTCTCCGCTATCAGCGCCAGGATCCGCAGACCTGGACCCTTCAGATCATCCGGAAGAGTGCCGCCAGCGGGCGGGAAGACACCTGGGCACCCGCCCGTCGGGCGGCGGCCTCGTTCGTGGGCCAGGCCGGGCGGCTGGTGGGGCTCACCCATCTCCGCCGGGGGTTGGTGCTGGAGCTCAACCCGGTCGTGACCTCCACCGTGGAGGGGGCTCGGCCGGCCGTCGGTGAACCCTGGCATTACCGGGGCGGCTCTCCCGAGCTGGGCGGCAACGTCCGCTGGGGCCTCAGCAACGACGCCACCCTGAACGGCACGGTCAAGCCGGACTTTTCGCAGGTGGAGTCGGACGCCAGCCAGATCAACGCCGATCCGCGCTCGACGCTCTTCTTTCAGGAAAAGCGCCCGTTCTTTCTCGACGGGATCGAGTATTTTGCCAATCCGCTCCAGACCATTTACACCCGCCGGATCGTGGCCCCGATCGCCGCGGTCAAGGTGACGGGTCGCTCGCTGGGCACCAACTTCGGCTTGCTCTCGGCGGTGGACGACCAGGCCTACGCCGCGAGCGACCATAACCCGATCTACAACCTCCTTCGGGTGCAACGGGATCTCGGTCGCGAGTCGCGGATCGGGCTGGTGTACACGGATCGGGTCGAGGGCGACGACTACAATCGGGTGGGGCAGATCGATTCCCGGTTCCTGTTCGGCGGGATCTACAATCTGGCCGCCAACGTGGCCCTGAGCCGGACCCGGACGGCCGGGACCTCGGTGACCGCGCCCGCCTGGTCGCTCACCTTCGCCCGCACCGGCCGCCATCTCGGTCTCCAGACGACCTTCCGGGGGTTCGACCCCGGTTTCCAGGCGAAGAGCGGCTTCATCAGTCGCGGTAACATCGCCCAGATTCAGCTCAGTCCCTCGTTCACGGCGTACGGCAAGCCCGACGCCTTCCTCCAGCGCTTCACGGCGACGGCCACGGGCGATTGGCTCTGGGCGTACGACGACCTCTTCGCCGGCCGAAGCTCCCTGGAGCGAAAGGGACACTTCGGGCTGACCTGGGCGCTCCGGGGCGGGTGGGTGGTGCGGACCTCCCTCCTCGTGGAGTCGTTCAGCTACGATCCGCGCCTCTACGCGGACTATGCCATTGCCCGGCCTAGCGCCACTGGCGTCGATACCATCCCCTACAACGCCCTCGGCCTGCCGTCGCTTTCGAATCTGGACTACTCCCTCAACGTCAGCAGCCCGCTGGTCCATGGGTTTCAGGTCAGCGGGTTCATCATCTACGGCCGGGACGACAACTTCTTCGAATGGGCGTCGTGCAACATCTGGTACGGGAATCTCACGCTGGGCTTCCGGCCGACCGATAAGTTCCGGATGGACGGGAGCCTCGCGCTCCGGTCCTACCGGCGCCGGACCGACAACACCATCGCCGGCGACACCTACATCCCCCGGATCAAGACCGCGTACCAGCTTTCTCGTTCCATCTTCATTCGCCTGGTCGGGGAGTACACCGCCGATCGGCGGAGCGACCTCCGGGACGACGGGCGGTCCAACGCCCCGGTGCTGATTCGCGACCCGGCGAGCGGCGTCTACCAGCCGGCTCTGGCCACCCGGACCAACGCCTTTCGAGTCGATGCGCTTTTCTCGTACCAGCCGTCGCCGGGCACCGTGTTCTTCCTCGGATACGGCAGCAGCCTGAGCGAGGACCAAGCTTTTCGGTTCAGCGGGCTCCGGCGCTCCGTCGACGGCTTCTTCACCAAATTCAGCTACCTCTTCCGGCTCTAGCAGCCCCTTGCAACGGTTGGGGGCCCGGCTCTGTCTAAGGTCCGTACCCCAGTGCAAGGAGAGTTGGTCATGCGCAGGAACCGGATCGTCGGTCTCGTCGGAGCCCTGGCTGGATGCCTTCTTCTCGCCGGCGTGGCCACCGGCGCCCAGGCCCAACGTCGCGACCGGGACCGCGACCGGGACGACTGGAGTCTCTCCTGCCGTGACCGCGGCAACGACTGGAACGAGAGCTACTGCACGATCGAGGAGCGGACGCTATCGGGTCGAGGGACGATCCGGGTCGACGCCACGCCGAACGGCGGCGTGACCGTGATCGGCTGGGATCGGGACGAGGTGGAGCTTCGGGCCCGGATCAGCGCCCACGCCCGCACCGAGGGCCGAGCCGAAGATCTGGCCCGGGAGGTCCAGCTCCGGATCTCCGGGCTCGAGGTCTCCGCCGAGGGCCCCCGCACCAGCGGCCGGGAGTCGTGGTCGGTGAGCTACGAGCTCCACGTCCCTCGGCGTTCGTCGCTCTGGGCGCGCTCCACCAACGGCGGAATCCGGGTGGCCGAGGTGAGCGGCCAGATGGATCTCCAGACCCGGAACGGCGGCCTCGCGCTGCGGGCGCTGGCGGGCGACGTCCGAGCCGAGACCACCAACGGTGGCGTCGACGTGGCGCTCGAAGGGCGGCGTTGGGAGGGGCAGGGACTCGACGTGAGCACCCGGAACGGCGGCGTCCGGGTCACGGTTCCGGACGACTACTCGGCCGAGCTGGAAACCGGCACCGTCAACGGCGGGCTCGACATCGACTTTCCGGTGCGGGTCAGCGGCCGGATCAGCCGCCGGATCTCCACCCGGCTCGGCGATGGTGGCCCGTTGATTCGGGTGGTCACCACCAACGGCGGCGTGTCGATCCGGCGGCGTTGAGCCCGCCCGGGTGGTTCATCCGAGCTTTTTGCGCTTTACCATCCACTTGCCCGACGTCCGCCGCCCCGAGAGCTCGGCGAGCGAGGTGAAGCTGCCTTCGAGCCGGTCGCCCTTGAGGACACCCTCGAAGGTGGTGTACACCCGCTCGCCGGTGTCCGGGTCGCTGTAGGGATCGAGCCATCCGGTCACCTCCATCCCCTCGCAACGGACGAAGCTGACCTTCAACACCTGCGGCGTCCGCCGGGTGGGGTCCGGCGTGCGGGTCACGTCGCCCGGCGTCTCCATGTTGGCCGGGATCATCAGGATGTCGCCCGAGGCCGTGTCACGTCCCGCCACCAGCGTGAACACGATCGAGCCGACCCGTCCGGTCTCGGTGCTCGAGTACTCGCCTTCCCAGTGACCGACCAGGGGCGACACGTCTCCGCGCACGGGGATCGGTGCCCCCGTGGCCGAGCATCCGCCCAATGCAGCGAGCGCCATGAGAGCAACCACCGTCCTCGTCATCCTGGCCTCCTTGTGCCGGCCCCATGAACGATGAGGCCTGCGTCATGAAGCCATGATGAGGGCCGCGGGAAACCGACTTGGGGCGGGAATCGGCTACTGCCAGCGGAAGATCCGGACCGCCACGACGAAGCAGATCACCATCCAGGCCGTCACGACGGCCAGCTCCGGCGCGATCTGGGTCACACCGGCCCCTTCGAGCATCGTGGCCCGGAGCGCGTCGTTCACGGCCGTGAGCGGCAGCGCCTTGATGAACGGCTGCATCACGTCGGGGAAGTTGCTGGACGAGAAGAAGACGCCCGAGAAGACCCACATTGGCATCATGGTGAGGTTCATCAGGCCGGACGCGCCCTCGACCGTCTTGGGACGGGCCGCGACCAGCAACCCCAGGGCGCCGAAGCCGAGAGTGCCGACGAGGCAGACCAGCCCGACCACCAGAAGCGAGCTTCGGATCGGGACGCCGAACACGAACCGGCCGAAGCTCAAGAGAAAGCCCGCCTCGAAGATCAGGAGGGTGAGCCGGGCCAGGACGAACGACGCGAGATACTGAGCCCGCGACATCGGGGTCGCGACCAGCCGCTTGAGCAGTTTCTTTCGTCGCTGGTCCACCAACCCGAATCCGATGCTCCATAACCCGTTCGCCATCAGGCTCATGCCGAGCAGCCCGGGCACCAGAAAGTCGATGTAGCGGGCGCCGTGCTCACTGACCAACCGGTCGTGCACGGCGACCGGGTTGGTCCGGCCGGCCGCCCGTTGCAGGGCGTCGTCGACGATTCGGCGGGCGGAGGCACCCTCGGGACGGGTGGGATCGTAGCGGTACTCGGCGCCGCTGTCGGTCGGGACGACCAGCAGGGCCAGCTTCCCGATCCGGAGCTGGCGCGCGCCGGTGGAGTCGTCGACCACCCGGACGTCGAGTTGCTTGTCCCGGGCGAGACCCGTCACGAGAGCCTCGGCGCGGGCGTTCTCCACCACCCCGATCTTTACCACCTCGGGCGGCTTGCTGCGGAACGCGAGCCCCAGCCCCGCGGCCATCAGGACCGGAAAGACGAAGGTCCAGAAGAGCGCCTCGGGCTCACGGTACCACTCGCGGAGCCGGGCAAGCGTCAGGTGGATCAACGGGCGGTCTCGCCAGGATGGCCCGGCGGAGGTCGAGTCAGGCATCGCGGAGGTGTCGGCCGGTGAGGTGGACGAAGACGTCCTCGAGGGTTGCCGAATGGGTGCGGAGCTCGGTCAGGGCCACGCCCCGGGACTGGAGCAGTCCCAGAATGGCCGGTACCGTCTGGTGGATCCGGCTCACGTCGAGGAAATAGCTGCCGTTTTCCCGGCGCACCTTCGAGATCCCGCCGAGACCGAGAAGCTCGGCGTCAGTCAGCTCGGCGGCGCCGGGGTCGAGCTGGAACTCGACCACGTGCTCGCTCTCGAGGAGGCCGACCAGCTCTCGGGGCGTCCCGAGCGCGATCACCTTGCCGTGGTCCACGATCGCCACCCGATCGCAGAGCCGCTCGGCCTCGTCCATGTAGTGCGTGGTCAGCACGATGGTCCGGCCCTGGGCCTTGAACCCTTCGATCAGCTCCCAGAGCTGCCGCCGGGACTGGGGGTCGAGGCCGGTCGTCGGCTCATCGAGGAAGAAGAGCTCGGGGTCGCCAACCAGCGCGCACGCCAGGGCCAGCCGCTGCTTCTGTCCCCCGGAGAGTTGTCCCACCCGCGCCCGGCGCTTTTCGTCCAGCTGCACGGCTGCGATCGTCTCGTCCACGGGACGGTGACGAGGGTAGAAGCTCCGGAACAGCCGAACCGTCTCCTCGACCGTGAGCTTGTCGGCGAGCTGGGTTTCCTGGAGCGAGATGCCAATCCGGGCGCGAATCTCGGTGGCCGCGGTCCGGTGGCTCAGGCCGAGGACCTCGACCTGGCCCTCGTCGGGAGGGGTCAGGCCCTCCGAGATCTCGATGGTGGTCGTCTTGCCGGCGCCGTTGGGTCCGAGGAGGCCGAAACACTCCCCGCGCGCCACCGTCAGGTCGAGTCCATCGACCGCGACCACGTCCCCGTAGCGCTTCCGGAGCCCCCGAATCGAGAGGGCCGCCTCGGTCATGCCGGGCTCCGGTGCTGAAGCGATTCGACCGGCGTCCGGGTCGCCTCGCCGAGCTGGGCTCGGCGGCTGTCGGCCAGGAGCCGCTCCGCGAAATCCAACCGGTTCTCGAGCTCGGCCACCCGGGCGTCGAGCGACTCGATTACCGCGTCGCGCTCTTCCAGCGCCGCGGACAGGTCGCGACCGCGCGGCGACGGCCGGTCGTACCAGTCACCACCCCAGTATCCTCGCCGGCCGCCCCGAATTCCCCAGCGCATGGCGGGCCCGACAACGAAGAAGAAGATCAGGAGGCCCCAGAGCCCCCATCCCGCGCTCGCAATCTGCACCATCGCGCCCCTCCACTTCGGGATTCGTCACACCTCCGAGCCGTCAGGCCCGCTCCCACTCCTCCTCAACTTGGTCTGCCGTGCGGCGAAGAATCTCGACCACCCGATCGATCGCCGGATGCTCGGGGCCGAATCGCCAGGCCCGCTTGTACGTCACCGACGCGAGCCGGGCGAAGGCACTGTGGAGCTCGCCCATGCGGCCGCCGGCAAATCCCTTGACCGTGTCGCGGACCCGATCGAGGATGTCGTCGAGGACCTGGGCGTTCTCGTCGAGGAACGCTTCGCCTTCGGGCGTGATGGAGTACACCTTCTTGCCGTCGTGCTCTTCCACCTGGACGTAGCCTTGGTCCTCCAGCAGCTGCAGGGTCGGGTAGACGGTGCCGGCCGACGGGGTATAGACGCCGGAGAACCGGTCTTCCAGCTCCTTGATGACGTCGTAGCCGTGACGGGGTCGCTCGCGCAGCAGTCTGAGGATCACGAACTTGATCTCTCCCGACTCGAACATCGGCTGCCGCCGCCGCCGGGAGCCCCGGCCACTCTTGGCCCAGAAAGAGAATCCCCCGGGCCAGCTGTCGAACCCGAGGATGTCGTTGAGGTTGAGGAAGCCGCAGTCGTCGTCGCGCTTGCCCATGGGTGCCTCCGTCGTGGTGGAGACCGGAATTCGGTCTCTCTGTGACATATCTCGCGATATGTCGGGGTACATCTTACGATATAGCGTGGATCTTGTCAAGATATATCTAGCCATATCTTGTGTTCCGGCCTGAAACCGCTGTCCGAAATCGGACGTAGGTGGCCTCGCCCAATACCAAAGCGCCAAACATGGAAGACTTCGTCATCCGCACCCGCGGTCTCACGAAGAGATACCGCGAGGTCACGGCTCTCGACGCCCTGGATCTGGATGTCCGGCGGAACTCGATCTTCGGCTTTCTCGGGCCCAACGGGGCCGGAAAGACCACGACGATCAAGCTCTTGCTGGGGCTGGCGCGTCCGAGCGCGGGGAGCGCGACCTTGTTCGGCTTCGACAGCGAGCGGGAGACCCTGGAGGTCCGTCGGCGGATCGGGTATCTGGCGCAGGACCCTCGCTACTACGACTACATGTCGGCCCGGGAGACGCTCCGCTTCACGGCGCGCTTCTTCTTCGAGGACAGCGGCGCGAAGCTGGACCATCGGATCGACGAGACGCTCGAGCTGGTGGGGCTCGAGGACAAGGCCGACCGCCCGATCCGGGGCTTTTCGGGCGGCGAGCGACAGCGGTTGGGGATCGCCCAGGCGCAAATCAGCGCGCCCGAGCTCTTGATCCTCGACGAGCCGGCGGCCTCGCTGGATCCGATGGGGCGGCGCGACGTTCTCGAGATCATGGCCCGGCTCCGGGAGCACACCACGATCTTCTACTCCACTCACATCCTCGAGGACGTGCAGCGGGTCAGCGACACGGTGGCGATCCTCAACGAGGGCAGGCTGGTGGCGCAGGCGCCGATCCAGGAGTTGCTCGCCGGCGGCGCCGGCCAGGTGACGTTCGTGGTCGAGCTCAAGGGCGACGTGGCAGGCGCGCGCACTCGTCTCGATGGCCTTTCCTGGGTGGAATCGATCGAGGAACAGCCGCTCGACGATTCGGTGCGGTGGCTGGTCGCGGTCCGCGACGAGACGGCCGCGGAGCAGGAACTCCTCCGCCGGGTCCTGAGCGACGACGCCGTCCGGGTCGTCACTTTCGGCCGTCGGCGCTATCAGCTCGAGGAAGTGTTTCTCAACCTGATCGAGGGGGTGAATGGCCAATGACCCTGACTCCTGTCCGTTCAGCCGGCGCCTTCGCGGGCTTCCGCAACCTGCTCAGCAAGGAGATGGGATCGTGGTGGCGCACCAAGCGCTGGCTCGTCCATCTCCTGCTCTGGCTGGTGGTGATCAATGGGTTCGTGGTGCTGATCTGGCTCGACGGCCGACACAACATGACGCCCGAGGGCGGCCTCCGGGAGACGATGCAGGTCTTCTTCCAGGCCGGCGGCTTCTTCGCGCTGATCGGCGCCGTCCTGGTGACCCAGGGCACGATCGTCGGGGAACGGCGGAGTGGGACGGCCGCCTGGGTGCTCACCAAGCCGACCACTCGGAAGGCGATGGTGCTCTCCAAGCTCGTGGCCATCAGCATCTCGTTCCTGCTGCTCTCTCTGGTCGTGCCCTGCGCCGTCCTGCTGGTCCAGCTCCAGATCCTCTGGGGTCGGCTGCCGGAAACGATCCACTTCCTCGAGGCCGCCGGGCTCCTGGCCCTGCATCAGGTCTTCTACGTGGCGCTCACCCTGTTGTTCGGGACCCTGCTCCAGTCCCGGGGCGCGGTCGCCGGCGTGTCGCTCGGCTTCTGGATCTCGGGCAACATCCTCCCCAACCTCGTGCCCGCTTGGGTCGTCGGCCTGATGCCCTGGACCTTCACCCAGGCCGCGGCCAACATCGCCCTCTGGCGGCCGGTGCCGGTCCGGCTCTGGGTCGCCGCCCTCTCGTGCGCCGTGCTGGCGGTCACCTTCGTGGTGCTGGCCATGTGGCGGTTCGAGCGGGAGGAATTCTGAGCCTGAGGTAGGCGCCGGCTCAGGCGGCCGGCGCTTGCCAAACGGTCCGCCAGGGCGGAGATTCTCTCTATCTCCTTTTCCATTGCGGGTTTGGACTCCATGATTCTGGACACACTTTGGTATGCAATCGCCAGGGGCCGAGGGACGACCCTGGCCTTCCTCCTCCTGCTCCTTCCCGTCGCCGGCCGAGCCCAGGAGCTCCGGTCCGACTACCGGCAGGAGACCGCGATGATCACCATGCGCGACGGGGTGAAGCTCTACACTGAGATCTTCACTCCGACCGAGCAATCGGGACCGCTCCCGATCATCATGGAGCGGACGCCGTACAACGCGAAGAACATCGGTCCCCGGCTCGCGAACCGTTACCAGCTCCTGGCCGACGCGAAGTACATCTTCGTGTTTCAGGACATTCGCGGGAAGTATGGGTCCGAGGGCGAGTTCATGATGATCCGTCCGCCCCGCTCGGCCAAGTACGGCGAGAAGGTGGACGAGACCACCGACACCTACGACACGATCGAGTGGGTGCTCGCGCACGTGCCCAACAACAACGGCCGAGTCGGGATGGTGGGGATCTCGTACGGTGGCTGGCTGACCATGATGGCGCTGGCGGACCCGCACCCCGCCCTCAGGGCCACCTCGCCGCAGGCCTCGCCGGACGACATGTATCAGGGTGACGACTTCCACCACAATGGGGCTTTCCGGCTGAGCTACGGCTTCGAGTACGTGGCGTCGCTCGAAGCCGGCCGGATCAGCAAGCCGTTCGAGTTCGACCGCCTCGACACCTACGAGTGGTTCCTCAACCTCGGCGGTCTGGCCAACGCCAACGCCGAGTATTTTCATGGGCAGCGCCCGACCTGGACCGACTTCGCGACCCATCCGAACTTCGACGAGTTCTGGCAGCGCCGGAAGGTGAGTCCGGTGTTTGCCCACAAGCCGGTCACGGTCCCAACCCTCACGGTGGCCGGCTGGTGGGACCAGGAGGACTTCTACGGGCCGCAGACCATCTACGAGGCGATGGAGAAGAACGACACCAAGGGGCTCAACTACCTCGTGGTGGGTCCCTGGAATCACGGCGGCTGGGCCGGCGGCACGGGGTCGAGCCTCGGTCCGATCCAGTTCGGCTCGAACACCTCGGAGTACTTCCGCCAGAGTGTGGAGGCGCCTTGGTTCGCCTACTGGCTCAAGGACCAGGGCACGCTCGATCTACCCGAGGCCCTGACCTTCCGGCCGGGAACGAACGAGTGGGAGCGGCACGACGCCTGGCCGCCCAAGACCGGCGTGACGGCACGGAGCCTCTACTTCGAGCCGGCCGGGCGGCTGGGCTGGGAGCGGCCCGCCGCGGCCAGCGGATTCGACGGCTACGTGTCCGACCCCGCTCACCCGGTTCCCTACCGTGAGCGGCCGATCTACCCGCTCTATGGCGGTCCGGTGCGGTCGACCTGGCCAATCTGGCTCGTGGACGACCAGCGCCTTTCGCACCTCCGGCCCGACGTGCTGAGCTACGAGACCGGCCCGCTCGACGCGGATCTGACCATCTCGGGCAAGGTCGCGGCTCGGTTGTTCGTGTCGACCACCGGTACCGACGCCGACTGGATCGTCAAGCTGATCGACGTCTATCCGGATCACTACGAGCCCGATCCGAAGCTGGGCGGCTATCAGCTGATGGTGGCCAACGACGTGTTTCGGAGCCGGTTCCGGAAGAGCTTCGAGCACCCGGAGCCGATGGTCCCGCATCAGGTCACCCCGATCACCATCGACCTCCACTCGGCCGATTACACCTTCAAGCGGGGCCACCGGATCATGGTGCAGGTCCAGAGCACCTGGTTCCCCCTGATCGACCGGAACCCGCAGAAGTACGTGCCCAACATCTTCGAGGCCAAGGACGCCGACTACATCAAGGCGGAGCAGCGGGTCTACCGCACCGCCCGCGCGCCGAGCCGGATCGACGTCTCGGTGGTATCCCCGTGAGCGTGGCCGCCGTCGAGGCCGCGCTCGGCCCGCTGCTCGGCGAGCGGCTGTCCAGCAGTGAAGCCGTGCGTGAGCACCACAGCCACGGGGAGCTCTACTATCAGCCGAGCCTCCCGGACCTGGTGGCCTATCCCGAGAGCACCGACGAGGTGGTGGCAATCGTGCGAGCCGCTGCCGCGGCGCGGGTGCCGATCGTGCCGTTCGGCGCCGGGACCTCGCTGGAGGGCCACGTCAACGCGACTCACGGGGGGCTCTCGGTCGACCTGACCCGGATGAATCGGGTCCTCCGCCTCTCGGTGGAAGACCAGGACGTCACCGTCGAAGCCGGGCTGACCCGAAGCGGGCTCACGGAGCAACTCAAGCAGACCGGCCTCACCTTCTTCCTCGACCCCGGCGCCGACGCGACGATCGGTGGGATGGTGGCCACGGGCGCGTCCGGCACCACCGCGGTTCGCTATGGCACCATCCGCGAGAACGTGCTGGGGCTCACCGTGGTCCTGGCCGACGGCTCCGTAGTGCGGACCGGCGGGCGGGCGCGCAAGTCGTCGGCGGGGTACGATCTGACCCGGTTGTTCATCGGCTCGGAAGGGACCCTCGGGATCGTCACCGAGGTGACTCTCCGACTCCAGGGCGTGCCCGACGCGGTTTCGGCTGCTGCCTCGGCCTTCGAGTCGCTGGAGGGCGCGGTCAACACGGTGATCGAGGTCATCCAGTTGGGAGTTCCGGTGGCCCGGGCCGAGCTGGTGGACGAGTGGTCGATCGAGGCCCTCAACGCCTACGCCGATCTCGGCCTGCCGGTAGCGCCCCACGTATTCTTCGAGTTCCACGGAACCAGCGAGGCGTCGGTGTCGGAGCAGGCGGAGCTGGTCCGCGAGGTGGCGCAGGGGCACGGCGGTCGCGATTTTCGGTGGACGACGAACCTCGAGGAGCGGCAGCGGCTCTGGCGAGCCCGACACGAGGCGGTTTATGCCGCGATCGCGATGCATCCGGGCTGCACGATCTGGCCGACCGACGTGTGTGTCCCGATCTCCCGCCTGGCGGAGTGCATCCAGGAGACCCAGGCCGACAACGCCGCCTCCTCGATCGCGGGACCGATCCTGGGCCACGTCGGCGACGGCAACTTCCACTGTGCGTACGTGATCGATCCGGCCCGTCCGGAGCAGGTCGCCGAGGCTCGAAGCCTCAACGAGCGCTTGGTCGAGCGGGCCCTCCGGATGGGAGGTACCTGCACCGGCGAGCACGGCATCGGGGTCGGCAAGATGGGGTCGCTCGAGATGGAGCACGGCGACGCGATTCCGGCCATGCGGGCGATCAAACGAGCCTTGGACCCCGCCAACCTGTTCAACCCGGGCAAGATCTTCGCCCTCGACTGACCTTCGAGACTTCCCATGCGCCCTCTGCTTGCCGGCCTAGCAATACGGTAATTCGTCGGCGCCGCAGCGGGCTACGTATTGCTGTTGATCATTTACCGAGACGACCTGACGGATGCCCTGCAATTGAGCATTGAAGATGAAACCAGCGGATACCGACTTGCTGGGCCAAAATTCTCTGGCCATTCAACGCCGCTCGTTCACAAGCCGCTTTCGACAAGAGACGCGCGTGAAATCCAAAGATATCTTGCCAAAATACCAAAGGAGCAAAAGCCATGAACACCATCAAACCACTTTTCTGGTCCGCTGACTATGAGGACAACCAGCCGTCATTCAGGATGAGCGATAGCGGATCGTATGTCGATCTTAGCCTGTCTGGCTGCGGCTTCGATGCATCCATTTATCTTGGCGATAGCAGCCTGCGCCGGTTGCGTGGCTGGATTGATGAAGTCTTGGCCGAGCATGAGGCGACTTTTAAGGAAGCGCAACGGCGGCGCACCGAAGGCACGTTCAAGCGGGTCATTGGGGAGGCGGCGAAATGACCGACCGTAACGAGATAAACACAGCCATTGTGGCAGTTATGAAGGAAGTGCGTCGGCTCAAGAAGGCCGATGAAAACGCCTTCGCACGCTACAACTTCACGTCTGTTGACGATTTCAAAGAGCATATCCGCCCGCTCATGGCAAAGAACGGATTGACGCCTGACGTGTCGGAAGTGTCATTCGATATGCTCGACGTGGTTAGCACCGACAAGTCTGGAAAAGAACGAACTTCCAGTTGTGCCAAGGTCACTTTTGATATTATACTTCAACACGTTAGCGGTCAAGCGACATCACCGGAACGGCGCACTATCGTCCTGCCGTATGTTGGCGCACAGACCACGGGCGCGGCATCCAGCTACGTTGTGAAGGAGTGGATGAAAACCCGGTTCCTGGCATCTAGCGGCGACATGGAAGGTGAAGCCGACCTTCAGGACCACAGCGATGTAACGCTGTCCAAGAAGGACGCCCGTCCAGTCTACAGCGAGCTTTCCGCCAAGATAACGGAAATCGCTGCCACCAATGACAGGCAAGCGCTTGTTGATTGGGCAGTTGCAGAGCGAGCAAAGATTGCCGAACTGCCTGATGATTTTCGCAAGAGCCTGCGAACCGAATATACCAAGGCACTAAATTCAATCGAGGTTGTGGATATGGCTGAAGCCAAACCAGCGGCCGTCGAGCCCGTCACGCCTGAAATGCTGGTGGATTGGGCCGAACGGCTTGCCATGGCCGATGAGGAAGGCAAGGCCGAGATTTGGGAAATTGAGATTGATCCTGCCGCAGAAGCCGGACGGATCGACAAGTCTGACTTGGAGGCTTTGAGGGATTGATGACCACCACCGGCCACAGATACGCAGGTCAAGGCAAATGGCTTCCGGCCAATCATCGGGTTGCCGAGATTTGCGATGCTGCCTATGAACTGGACAGCATCCATTTTCTGGCTGAGGTCGAGGACAGGTCGCCGAAGTCTCACCGCCACCTGTTCGCGGTCATCAAGGATGCATGGTGCTCGCTGCCGGAACCCTATGCGTCAACAATCTTGTCGCCGGAACATTTCCGCAAGAGCCTGCTTATCCGCGCTGGCTGGTGTACCGAGCAGCAAATCGTCTGCCGGTCCCGGCCTGACGCTATCCGAGCCATGGGAATTATGCAGGCGATGGATGAATACGCGCTGATCGACTTTGCGGATACCGTCATCACGATCTGGCGGGCCAAATCCATGAGCCGCAAGAGCATGGACAAGGAGACGTTCCAGCGCATCAAAGACGCGATACTGAACGACATATCGGGAATTATCGGGACAGACTGCACAGCCGAGTTTGATCGGCGCATGAAGGAAAGGGAAGTGGCATGAGCGACGATATGGAACCATGGCACGATTGAGGCCATCGATCGAGCCGTTTCGGTTTTGGATCGCTGGACAGAGCTCATACCTCTGATGCGCGAAGGTAGCCGATGTCATGGTCGTGACGGCGGACGATTGGTATGCAACACATGATCCCGCGATCGCTGTCGATCGAATTGCCCTTGCAAGCGGATGAACGTGCAACATTGTCGCTGGCATTACGCCATGCCGCCAGCGCTGGCATATGAGCGCATGGCTTGGCTATCAAGCGCGAAAGTAGCGATGGCATGACGTGCAAGATCGTTTGTGAAGTCCAGGATGCCTGCAATGGGCTACCGGATTGTTCGCATGGCGGACAGAGCTGAAAGGCTGCGCCGATGATCGAAGCGCGACAGTTGATCGCGTCATTCTGACGGACGGAAGTTCGAAATTTCAGTCAATCGTACAATGACCACCACCGCCCGCACCACGAAGGAATGGCAAGGATCGTCGCCTGACGCCAAGATACCGGCGCGCGTGAGGCTTAGGATATTCCAGCGATACGATGGCGTCTGCCAACTGACGGGGCAGAAAATCCGTCCCGGCGATGAGTGGGATTGCGATCACAAGAAGCCGCTCCGTGACGGCGGGCTTCATGCGGAAAGCAACCTTGGCCGGTACTACGTTCAGCACACCGCCTCAAAACGGCTAGGGAGGCCCATGAGCGCGCGAAGGTCGATAGCCTGGCCAAACGCCATGCCGGAATAAAAAAGCCCACCAAGGGCCGCCCCATGCCCGGCACGAAGGCGTCAGGCTGGAAGAAAGGTTTTGACGGGACTGTAACCCGTAGGCAAGGAGAGTGAGATGATGACCGATCTGGTCGGCACTTGCCCCAAGGATTTCTGGCTGGAATGGATCGCCGAGGGCGATGCGGCCGGTGCGCCATCGAGCGGCGAGGAATGGGGCTGGTATACTCACCATGGGCTGGCCCGCGAAATCCGCCCCGGCGAGCGCTTCTATGTCGTCGCGCATGGCCGCCTGCGCGGCTGGGCGGCGGTGACGCGGGTCAAATACAGCACAGACGGGCGGCCTGTCTGCATCTGCCGGCAAGGCGGCGCGGTCGCTATCACCATCGACGAGCCGGTGACCGGGATTTCGCGGGCTGCGCCGGCGCTGGTGGCCGCGCGACATCGAGCGCCCGTTCCCGACTGGAAAACCGCCGGGATCGGCAAGATTGCGGCCCCGGCGCCGCTACTGGAGGGCTGACGCGATGACCACCCGCCCCGTTCGCATCCGCCTCAGCCGCCGCAAGGGCTGGAAAACGCCGCCCTCGAAACGCAAAAGGCCCCACCATCGGCTGAGTGATGGCAGGGCCTCGGGGCATTGCGTGAGTTGAGCAATCACCTTTCATGTGGAAATCAACCGGTGTGAGGCGCGCCGGCACACCTATCCGCTTGATGCGGAAATCAGATTACTTGAACGATGCGACTTAAGGTCAATCGCGGGCAGAAGTCGCACACGCACCGGGCCGTTACCCGCTCATGCGGGATTTCTATCGTGTCTCAACCTTAATAACGGTGTCGATGAGGGTCGAGAATGACGAGCCAAAACCGGGGGATTGGGTATTGTAGTAGGCTGTTCCGCTTGCAAATATCCATAGCACATAGGCAGATGACAGGCTGCCGCTCCTGATGGAGTAGGAATTCGTGCCATCCCAATCGAAATTGATGACCAGCTTCTCGCCTGCCACGAATGTATCTCCGAGGGCCACCCATGCGCTTGTTGCCTGAACAAGGTTATTATCAACAGTTACGTGACTGCCCGACACATTAACCCCATTCACCGGATCGTCTATCCAAGCAATTTCCACTGGTGCCGCCGCCATATCCGCATATGTGCCACCATGCTTTCCTATCGATGTATTGTTGAGCGCGAGATGGAACGGGTTGCTGCTGCTGGCAGATTCGATGGTGATACGCACTTCACCAAGCGGGCCGATGTCGAAATCGGTGGGAAACACGACGCGAGTTGCTTTGTTGATCGTAGACGAGCCATTACCCGTAGGGGTAACATTAAGAACGGCAACGGGAGCCGCACCTGTCGTCCAGTTCAACGTGGTGTGGTCAGCTATGCCCGCATAGGAGTTGCCCGCGAGGTCATCAACGGCCGTGGCGTCGATCTGAATGGAATAGGCGTTGGAATAGGCCATGCTTGCGCCAAGCGTGATCGTCGCAACCTTGCCTGAAATAGCGATAGTGCCGCTGTTGTCGCCTGCCCCTGTGGCAATGTTGAACGTCTCGAAGGCAGCAGCGCCAGTGTCATCGTAGACCACGACATTACCAGTCCCCGCCGCGATTTCCTCGCTGAACGTGAGCGCAATCGTCGTGGCGTCATTGTTGATGCCGGTTGCGCCATCCGTGGGCGAGGAGGATACAAGTGTTGGGTTGACGTTGGTGACTGTTGCCTGCGCGACCGTACCGCCCGTCCCGGCTTGCAGGTACGTGACGCCATCCTCGGACAGTGCATTCTTGCCGGTAATTCGGAATGTGTAGGCGTTCGCCACCACATCGAGGCCGGTGAACTGGTGCTGCGCGCTGCTGTCGGTCGCCACTGCTGATGACCAGTTTGAGCCACCGTCCGTGCTGTAGTCAGCAAAATACTGTGTCACATCGCTGTCAGCCGTCCATGTGACAACTGCATAGCTTTCTGTGACCTCACTGACGGTGGGTGCCGGCGTGGGCGGTGTGGCGTTGATGTTGGCCGACGCAAGGGTTGTCGGATCGGTCAATTTCACATTGTTGACAAACCGGACGGGCTTGGTAGCGAACGTGGGGTGCCAACCAAGGCCGGATGCTGACAGGCCGGGGTGCAACAGATTGTCCTCGATTGTTATCAGCGCAATGGCTGGCAGCTTTCTCAACGTGAGGCCAGACCCAGCGGGCACCGTGCCAGTAAAGACGATGGTGTTATCATCGGTGACGCTTGAAACTGTGTAGATCGTCGGGCCGACGCCGTAGAGAATTATCTCGTTGTTCGCTGACAGCGCGCTCGTGGCATTGCCGCCTGACGTGTCTGCCGTCACGGTATCCGTCCCGTTCGCCGTCCACGTATCGCTCAGGTCAGTGACAGTCGCACCAACCGATGTCACATAGCCACCACCCAGAAGGATGTTTCCTGTGCCCGTCATTGTGGCGTCGAGCACCTTGCCGGTGATGTCGTTGCCCTGCAAAAAAAAGGCTGAGGTGACGCCAGAGGCAGGGTATGGGTCGATGAAGAATGAAGCCCCTACTGCTGCCTGCGCCGTCCCGCCATATGCAATAGTCAGATTAGTATCGTCAGCAATGGCCGTTATATAGCCGTGTGAAAGGTTATTAGCACCATCGTTCAACCATGAAATCCATTGTCCGACTGCCAATTCTGTCGTGAAGGATGTACCACTACCGACAATCCCCGTATCGCTATTTGCCGCCGTGATTGTACCGGTCAGATTGGTCCGGGTATAGCGGTGATATTGAGTCCCGTAAACACGCCCATCCATCCAGTTGCCCGTGGCAAGGATAGCCGTGCTGCTCACGCCGAACGCTTGGAGTACATCGCCATGATTCCAACTATACGGGGTTGTGACGTAGGTGCCCCATGAAGTGTCGTCGTAAATGGCGGTCGTTACACAATTCAGGAAGCAGTTTGTTACAGTACCTGCGTTGATGTCGATCACGTCGGCCGGGGCTTCGATGATGACACAGTGATCCAGCGTGAACCCGCCGCCATTAATACACGTCTTGCCCCAGTAATTAGAAAAGCCCCGCATGTGAACGGAACAATAGTCCATCAACTGTCCGCTGCCGGTAAATTTGAATATACTAGGTATTTGCGCCACGTTGGCTGGGTCCAGCCCGTCGATGTCATACAGACATTGTGTTATATGCAGGCCGGTATACCCGCCATCCTCTATAATAAATGCAGATAGGTCATAATCCTCAAGCGTGGCGGGGCTGTTTGTCGTTGGCTTGATAATGAATGTATAAGTGGGGTCAATCTGCCACCCGGTCGGCAGGCCATCTACAATTGGATCGAGCAGCGCGTTGACGCTGGTACGGCCTGCGGGGAAGTCGATGCCGGGGATTTGCCACGTCTTTGTGCCGCCGGGCGTTGCCGCGCTCTGAAAGTCAGAGGTGTCTAGAGTAACAGTCACGGTACAGTTCTTTACTTGCGGGCCGACCGTGGCTGTCTTTGTGAATGTGAACGAGGTTCCGAGATTGTTGTACGCCGCCATGTTGAGTAGCAGCACATCGGAGATGTAGTCGATCTGGCCGGTGTCGGCGTCGATAGCAAATCCATCGGTATTGCCGGTCATCGTATAGACAATAGGGGTTGCGCCGCTGGCAGTCGTGGTTTCAACGGCAGTCGCCGGAGTGAGAACAGCACCGAATTCCTGATAAGTTCGGGTCGTCGCGACATTGATGTTGATCGAGGCGGTGGCCGCCATGATGAGGGTGGAACCACTTGGCCCGCTGCCATGTCCTCTGCCCCTGCCCAGCCCAAGGCCCAGTCCTAATCCTGGCATGTCATTCTCCTAGTCGTTTTGATAGCTGTACCAGATGGGGCCGATGACATTGAACAGCACCACGCCTATGCAGACGGCGATGAGGAAAGTGGTCATCAGCATGACTCCCAGATACCACTGCGCAACCAGCCGTGCCAGTGGCCGACGTGGTGGACAGATGGCGATAGGGTCGGCGCTTCCAGGTTGCCGTCCCACTCCCATGAGGGTGATGCGTGCGGGCGGAAATTGAGCGACCCGGTGTGGCCGCACCCGCAAGGGCAGTTGTAAATCATGCCGGCCGGATAGCGCTCGCCGGACTTGAAATATTCGAACGCGCCGGGCACCTTCTCAACTTCATCAATATCCTCGAAGCGCTGCGCCTTGACGGGCTGGGTCTTGACATCGGTCATGGCGTTTTCTCCGCCAGCTTGGCAGCGCGCCGGGCGCTCACTTCCGTCATCACCTCTTGCAGCATTTTGACCAGATATCCCGGTGGCGCCGCTCGATGCCGCAACCAGTTCAAGTCGGGGTGTCGGCAAATCCAAAGCGCAGCCAGTAGACCGGCATGGCCAGCGCCGTGATGACCAGCACGCTAACCCCGCTGTAGATGACGACTGACTGCCAGGTTTTCATGACTTCTTCTGGAGCTTCTGACAGGCCCGCACCGCGTTCCGCAGGGCGCTATAATCGTTGATGAAGCGCTGGATGTGCGGACCAGCCACCGCGAGTTCCTTCGCCGCCGCCTGCTGGTCGGCCTTGGTGTAGGACTTGAGGTGAGGGCATGTCACGCCGTAGGTCGTTGCGGCACAGCCGCTCACTGGAAAGCACGAGGATGAGGATCAGGGCGCGGGTCATCAGAAATTCCCCTCGTTAAGCCGGTCGATTGTCTCTTGCGTCGTAGGGCTCTTGACCAGCTTGCTATCCATCTCGGCCTGCACCTGATCGACCACGGCCTTGGTGCGGGCCTTTTCCTCCTGCACCCCTTCGTGCTTTTTCTTCTGCCCCCAGACAAAGAATGCAATCAGTCCGCCCGCTGCCGCAATGAACGGCCACAAGGCTTTGGCGAAGCCGAGAATAGTAAGAATGCTCATGTCATTGTCCCTCTGCGCCCATAAGACGATGTAGCCGTGCTTGGTTCAGGCGGTATTGGCTTAAGCCTTTCGGCCCGTGCTGCTTCCGGTTCAAGCGCCGCTCGGATGCGGTATCTATCCCAGATGGGCGCAACAGTCTGGCGGCAGCTTCCTCTATGACTCGCATTGTCGGCCATTCAATGCCAAATCGGCCAAAGTGCGGGCGCCACGAAATCACGCCCACCAGTTTTTCATTGTCCTCTAGAAACAGTCGGCGCAATCTCATCTGACTTGCCTTTCTGCCGGGGATGGAACCGGGCCAATGCTGGTGGTCTTACCAGAGTTTTGATCTTCCACGCGGGCCTTACCAATCTTGTGCGACTGATACCAGATGAAGGCACCAAACCCGACAAGGACAATCCCGGCGGTTATGGCTATCCAAGGTCCGTATGCGTCGAACAAATCTTTGAACGGGTGGAGGGAGGCGGTCACATTTGTCAATCCACCGGCCGCATCGATGACCGTAGTGACCGTTGTGACAACACCCGTTCCCACCGCAACCTTTCCTGCTGTCTTGTTCTTTTTGGTGCCAGTAGCGATACGCCCGCCCTTCGCGGCAATGCTGTCAAGCGTTTCGGGAACAACGGGCGGGTTGAGAACCGACACAACCGGTGTCAGGAACAACCGGCGTTCGGCTTCCCTGCGGCGCACCAGCCCGGCCACTACCTTGCCGCCGGCCTTGTTCCACATGCGTAAGGCATTTGCGGCTTCTGCTTCCTTGCCCTTGTTGATGAATTTCGCCACCGAGGACTTGGCAAAGGCGCCGGGGCCGATGTTGTAGCAAAGAGAGACACAGGCGGCGTACTGATTGGGGTTCAGCGGCACATCAATCGCCGCCGACACCGCGTTCTCATACTTGATCAGATCGGTAGCGAAGATGCGGTCAGCATCAGCCTGCGAAATCTTCATTCCAGTCCGAACAGTTGGCGGCCCGGCGGAAGTCGTGTGCCCCCAGCCGATAGTCAGAACGCCCTTCACATCCTTGTAGGCTGTGAGTTTGCAGCCCTCAAATTCCTTGATGAGGGAAAGGCCGGCGGCGCTGATGCTCATGACATCGGCACCCCACCGCCGAACAGATGAATAGCCCATCCGAGAATGGCGAGCAGTACCGTTCCGACAACGCCCCACTTGGATGCAACCATGTCCTTAAAGGCCGGGGACAGCCACATAGCCAGAAGCAGGATAGCGATAGTGGTAAGGATGAATACGAGGATGATAGCCATTTCAGTTCTCCTTAGGTCAGGTATTGATCATTATAGCACGTCTGATGCTTTATGCCCCTTCCTCAACGTCTCTCGGATCAAGGGGCTTGTACGAGGAAAAATGCTGGGTTATCGGGGGCACAATAGCCTTTAGCGCCCCGCTCGGTGTTCTGATTGCAATGACTTCGCCCGAGTAGAAATAAAGCGTCCTGCCCTCATGCGCCCGGCGAATCCGCAACTTGATATTCACCAGCATGAAAGCCCCATGCCGGATGTTGGCGCAAGCAGCATGGCCCGCCTTGCTGTTAATGACAGTCAGCACCGCAATCCCCGACAGGCCATCCACGATGACGCCTTGATACATCGCATCAAGTTGCGCGCCCGTATCGCACATCATGCCCCTGACGAGGCGCGGGGCGTCTCCCGCCCTGACCAGAGCCATACCAGCAATCAGAAAGGCGGCAATCAGGATGAATGCGGGCGAGGCTGGTCATTATTGCACCGGCGGCAGGGGCGCTGTTGGCTCGGGCAAGGCGCGCGAACGGAATTTGGCGGGATCGGTGGCACCAAGTTTCTTGAGGATGGCGGATTGCTGGTCGATGATCAGCTTGTTTTGTTTCTGTGTCTCGTAGACGCGCATCTCAAGCTGTTGGTAGGTCTGTTTCGTGACGCCGTACTGATCGAGGATATTCGTCACCTGCGCCACGGCGATGGGCTCAAGAGCGAAGTACCATAGCGCGGCGAGAACCGGCAGCGCCTTCAGGCTCACCATCAGCACGCTCCAGAGTTGGGCAAGCGTGACGTTGCCCATGTCGCGGAATGAAGTCATTGCCTGTCCTCCTTTCGGCCTTCCTCAATGCCTTCGGCGCGACTGGCCGTTGCGGTGGATTTCAGAAGTTCATCAAGCCGACTGTTCATCATCAGGTGGATGGATTTGATGCGGCGCAGTAGCACGACAAACCCGCCGATTAGCGCGATGATCTGGAGAATTTTCAGGATGCTATCCAACATGACAACACTAGCCCTCACTTGCCCCGCATGGTTCCGTCAAGGCGATCTTCGATGTGCCCGACCGAAGTCCTGATAGCGGTAATGTTCGATTCCAGAGCGGCTATACGTTCAAGCACGCCGCTACGGCGGTTCATCTCGGCCTGTATCCCGTCAACCTTGTTGTAAAGGATACCGACCGCCGTTCCGCCCGCCGCCGCCGTCATCAGAAACCCGGTCGCGAAAGTATAGATCAGAGCGAGCGGGACTCGCCGATCAATCTGCCAATGTGCCGACTTCGGATAGCCATCGTCGTCCTGGTGGTCCATTGCCGCCCTCCCGCCGTTAGAAAATCATGAACGCCGCGATCACGGCGAGCCCCGCCAGCCCCGGCGTGATCCATTCGAGGTGCTTCTGGATCGTCCAGCGGTCCATGCGCCAGTTGTCGCCGCCGCCGTCGCCGCCTGTGTCGAAGAACGCCTCGCGCGCCAGCCAGCCCATCGCGTTGAACAGCGCCGCCAGCCACAGCGGCCAGCCGAGAAACAGGTAGAGGCCGCACAGCACGGCAACAAACACCGCGCCGAGGAAGCCGTGGATGATGAGCGTATAAGGGTCTTTCATGCTGCGTCCGTCCGAAGGTAAATCATCGCACCAGATTTTCCACGCCGCGATAGCGGTTCTGGCTCGGTCGCAGCCAGAAGGTCTGTGCGTTCTGCTTCTGGATGCGGCTTTCCATGCGCTGCAACGAACCGGGATTCATGGCCTCCTGCAAAGAATACAGAAACAGGTAATCCAGCGCCATCTTGGAATAGAACACGTTGATGAACGGTGCGTTGCTGATGACGGCGCGCAAGGCTGGAGCGGCTAATGGATCGCCGTCGCGGGCGCGGCCATAGAGATCGCCAACCGTATTCAGCGATCCGCCCAACGTCGGGCCTAGAAGTGTGTCTGCAAGACTGCCGCCAAAACGATTCTTGACCTCGCCAAACAGGAAGTCACCATAGATGCCCATGCCGCCGCCTTGCGCCATGGCGGCAATCCATGTCTTTTTCGATAGAGGATCGCGCGGATTGCGGCCCTTCACAAAATCCTTGGCCACCATCGATGTATAGCCAAACAGCACAGTCCACGCCATGAGTTGGGCAAGGCCAGTCATTTCGCCGTTGCCATTCTTCAATGCCTCCGCAAAGCTGTTGGCACCGCGGCCATAAATCTCGCGCTTGATAGTGCGCTGGAAGGCAACCACAGAGAAAGACTTGAACTCACCGATGAAACGCATGAACTCACCTTCAACCGTGCCGGGACGGGTGCCGCGGATCATCGTCGCTCTCGTCGCTGCATCGGGCCGCAACTGAGCATATTGCGAACGGTCAATCAGATAGGTCCGGTACTTGTCCCGTATCTTGGCGTCCTTGATGTTTTCCGGCACCACCAGTGAACGGCCATCATCGCCCTTGATCAGGCCGGATTTGCGGATGACATCCCATTCCTTCGCATCGATGCCATAAAGCCCAAGCACCCGTTGCAAATCGCCGTTCACCTTTCCCCATTCCCGGTCAGCGTTCTGTGCGATGTAATGGGAAAGGCCGAACTGTGCGCCGACACGCTGGCGATCCGACCACCACGTCATGCCGTTCCACTTGAAGAATTGCTGCTGCAACTTGGTGAAAGCCCCGGCGGCGCCATCCTCAGCAAGGGAAAACCGAGCATGGAAATCACCAATGGAACTGTCAGCATAGACGCCGATCATGCCCATTAGCCTGACCTTTTCGGCCTTCGTCAGGTTTTGCCCGAGCGAGGCGATGGATTCCGCCATGCCGGAAAGGAAGCCGCGCCCCTGGAACTTCATCTCAGAGCCATAGAAAGCGATATCGGAGAACTGTGACAGCAGGGATGCACCGAGTTTCGACATGCGGTTGCCGGCGCGGATGGTCGTTGCCCACTTCGCACCCATGTGATTGACTGGAATGTTCATCGAACCATCCACGGCCATCAACTGATTGCGCAGCGCACCCGCTGTCCGGTCAGCAAAGACGCGGCGCGCTGACGGATCAGAGATGCCATTCATGATTTCATGCGTGACCTGATCGAAGGTTGACTGAGGATTTGGCCCCCATACCCGCATCAGGCCCGTGGTATCGGCGTTATGACCGAGCCCCCCCAACACCGCCTCGCGCATCGTGCCGGTGCCATATTTGGCGTTGTAGTCGAACCATGCCCCGGCATCCTTGAAGTGCAAGACACGGGACTGGCTCAGACGCTTGGCCATGTTGGCGGATGGTTTAGCCGGCGTATCTTCTGCAAGCGGACGCAGATGGATGCCGGATGCAAGGTCGCTCCATATCTGTTGCAACGTCTTGTCGGTTGGGCCTGCATCGCCAAAGGTACGCGGAATATCCAGCCAGTTCAGCGCATCGGCCTTCCACGCATCGAACCCGGCACCGTGAATTTTGTACATATCATGCGATTGCCGGACGATATAGCCTTCCAGCTTCTTGATCCATGCCCCGGCCTTGTTGGCATCCTGGCGGGCGACTTCCTGCCATTTCGATATGACCTTCGCCATGGCCTCAGCCTGTTTCGGCACGTCACGCGGGATCGGCTGTGCGCGGTTTTCCGCCCATAGCGCCGTGGCAATCTCACGGTCCAGCGTGCCGGAGACGAACAGGTGCCAATCAGCGTTGGCGTGCATGTCGGCAATGAAACCGGAGAGATAGGCGCTTTTCAGGTTTTCCTGCTCGGCAGCGGCGGAAAGACGGGAACCAGCCTTGTTGCTTTCCACCCCGACAAGTCGCGCTGACACGCCGGAATAGGGATCGTTGGCGAACTGGTCGCGGACATAACTCACCTTGTCGAGCCGTGATTGCAGGGCGAGGATGGCATTGCGTTTTTCGATGACGGCCAACTCAGCCATGTCGGCGGCGTAGTTATCCGCGGCGGCGCGGATTGAGGCATCAAGCCCCTCGCCCTTGTTGGCGCGTTGCCGGTCTCTGATATACTTTTGCAAGCCTTCATAGAGCGCCGTCAGTTCGTCCTCGGACATCTTGCGCCCGGCGGCGGCTTCAATGGCGGCAATGCAGTCCTTGTACATTAGGTGTGTCCTGTTCTAAATATGCCTTGCGAGCGAAATTCCATGGAGGATGAAATGCGCAAATCCATTATCAAGCGTTGGGCGATGATCGGCGGCATAGGCGGCATGATAGCCAATTTCGTCGTTTACTCTGTCCAATCCCACATGACATTCCTTTTTGCCTTCACTCACAGCTTGCCCGCCTTGCTGTGGGGCGCGTTGATTGCTGCCTTTGCTGCATTCGTTGTAACTCCACCTGATCCTGTATCATAACTTGCCACCACCCTGACAGATTGCGGCGGCCTTTGCGGCCCGCGCGTAAGTATCGGCTTCGACCGTAATAGCGTCAAGGTTGGCCATTTCGCTCGCCACGGCTGTTTGGTCGCCAATCTGTGCCATCGCGTCCTGTAGGGCTGTTTGCGCCTCGGTAAACTGCTGTTCTGCGGCGATGGCGTCTGTCTTGGGATATTCGGACAGTTGCAAGTCGGCGGCGCGTGAGGCTTCCGGGTCGGCAAGGCGGAAATTCTCCGGTGAAAGCTGCTTGCGGACCGTGGCGGAGATGCTGTCAGAGACGAACTGGTCGTTCTTGGAAACGATGTTCAGAAGCGATGGATCAAAGACGACGTAGTTGTGAGTGCCATCACCTGCACCGCGCGAACCTTGATCGAGGTAGCGAAGCCCCGGAACGCCGCTATCCGCAAGCAATTTTGCTGCTTCCTGCCTGCCAAGTTTCCCTTCCAGCGCTGCCATCAGATCATTGCCAGTGTAGGCTTTGGCCAGCGTGTCGTTGTTGACCATATCAGCGACAACGGGATTTTTCGTTATCTTGTCCCTGATGGCTTTTGGCATTTCGGAAACGGGCTTGTCGAGATTCAGGAAGTCCTCTGGCTTGGCGCGGATGGTGGCTTTGTAGAGATTGCCGGGTGATTAAGTGCGCGCCATCCAGTTTCAATTTTCGAGTCATGGCGCAACATTAGTTTCTGCCGAATGCCGTCCCTTGCGACTTGATCGCTTCCGGTAGTCTCTCGTTGCCTCCGCAATGCTGATTCCAGCGGCTCATATCTGAATTCCAGTCAACGCCTGCAAGTCGATGCTGCATTGGCACGCCATAACTTGCAATGTTGGTTCGGACTCTATTTCTGTGCCCAATAGGTCTGTGCGATAGGTGATTGGCGGTTACCGTTCGCTCTGCTGCAAAATACCCATGCCCGTATGCCTGCGCCCCCTCGCCCGTTCCGATCTTGCCAGCATCGAACTGCGCAAAGTCATGCGGCGAGCCATGCCACACCTCAATGCGGCCCTGCGGCTGAAACTCATTGGTGCCAATCCGCGTCTCAGTCCCGAACCGGCCCTGAATGCCGCCCTGCGTGTCCCAGATCGGGGTGACATCAATCTTGCGCCCATCCACAGCCTGCGCCACCGCCGCCCGCATGGCATCCTCACGCACCTTGAACGGCGCGTCCTGTATCATCTGGCCTATTTGACCGAGATCAGGCTTGCCGGTGTTGGAGTGCATGCGAGCAAGGATTTCGCCAACACTGCCCGAGGCCACATGCAGGCCGCCGCCGAAGATGGAACCAAACGCCACATCCATGAAGGCATTGTTCAGCGTATAATCGGCCTGTTCCTGCTGTGTCGCGGCGTAAACGAACGGCTCAACCATCGCCATACCGGCGGTACCTTCGATGGCGCCAACACCAGCCCTGACGGCCGTGCTGGCCGAAAACACTTCCGGCCCTCGACAGCATCGCCGCATAGCGGGCCTCACCGACTACCGGGACAAATGCCGATGCCACATTGAGCGGATCGAGCAATGAAGCCGCAAGCGATGAACCCAATTTGACAGCACCAGCCTGGAAGCCGCCAGGCGCACGGTTCAGGATATCCTCGCGCCGCATTTCGTCCTGTTTGCGCTGGATCAGGATGTCAAGTGCGGCCTGACGAATACCAGCGTCGGGCACATCGAGTTTGACGCCCTCGTTCTGGATGCGTTGGCGGGCAACGGGAGCCGGAACCATCTCACTGGAATAGACCGGCTGGCCCGGTGTCCTGCCCACACCACGCGGATAGGTCGGCGCTTGTGCCGCCTGCAATTCAAGCATACGCGAGATGGACGAAACCGGGCTGTGCAGCAAGGCATCCTGCGCCGCGGTCGATGCCACATCGCCCAATGGTGCTGTGTAATCCTCAAGGAAGGATTGCCGTTGCGGGATTTGAGGAAAAATGCCGGGCATCTACTGGCTCATCATCTTCTTGATCTGGGCCGGCGTGTAGCCGCTCTGTTTCAGCGATTCCTGAATGTTCTGATCGGAAACGCCGCTATCACGCCACTGCTTGATGACAGGAGCGAGTTTATCGGAGCTTATGAGCGGTGCCGATGATCTGGCCGATGCTCTTGGAAGCGGCGCGGGCGCGGGCGGCTCAGTCGTCGGTGGCGTCGGCGGCGTTTTCTCCGAAGGCAACTGCGGCTGGATGCCCATACGCTTTTGGACTTCCTGCGGTGTCAGCGTCGGGAATGCGGCAATCGATGGCGTCTTTTCGCCCATGGCCCCTTCGCGCTTCAAGCCAGAACCCGGCGGCGTCAGCGGCGGTGCGTTCTTGCCGGCGTCCTCCAGCTCCTGCCATGTCTTCGTATAGGGCTTGCCACCAACAGTGACGGCAGCACCTTGCTCATTGGTCAATGTAAGGCCGGAACCATCGGGATTGTTCAGCCACATGCCATGCGCCACGACGGACCTTACGGCCTGCTTTTGTGCATCCTGCGGTGACAAGCCCATGAGCGAAACCGGCGCATCGATATTGGCCTTGTCGAGCCCGGCCATGTTGGCCCGCAAGCCGCCCTCGACATTGGCCATGTTGTTGTCGATCGGCACGACATAGGTTGAGCCGACATGCCACGACTTGCCGATCACGTCATTGTAGGCTTTCGAGGCTGCCGTTGAAGCACTGTCGCCACGCAGCATGTTATCCAGCGCCAGAAGATGCACAGCCCCGTGATAAGCGGTCAGCATCTGCATCGCGGCACCACCCTGAGCGGCAAAGGCTTGTGAGAATTGCCCCATCTGGCCGGCAACGGCGCCATCCAGAGACTTTCTTGTCGGGCTGCGTCAATTGCGCTTCAAGATCGGACTTCTTGAGATTCTGAAAGTACCGCAAGCCGTTCCGCTGCAAGTCGCTGGTCGGCATGATGCATGTTTCCAATAACCATTGCCGTTGCCGGGATTTTCCCTGCCAATTCATTGAATACCTGCGGCCAGTGTGGACCCCATTTCTGGGCCAATTGCTGCATCATTTGCGCTGAGTTCTGGCCACTCTGCGGCTGCGATTGGTCGCTGAACTGGCTGACAATCTGATCGGCAACGCTTTGCGGCAATATCCTCTGATTTTGCGCCGGGATGCCGAGATGCGTCTGCATCCCCTGCACGGTGGCGACATAATGATCAATCGCCGCCGGGTCGTTGCCCTGCACCGCAGCCGTAAAGGCTTCCTGCGTGGTCTGGTCGTGAGTGGCGACAAATCCGGCAGGGTCGGCCGCAATCTGCTTGTTGCGCTGCGCCACGGCCTTTTCAAATTGGCGAAGCTGCGCCTCATGCTGGATATAGTCCACAGGCGATTTGGTCGCGTCCTGCAATGTCTGTTGCAGCTTGGCAATCTCGGTTGGCGGCATCATGGCCGTGGATTGCAACAACTGGTCGAACTGCATCGCCTCTTGCTGGCGCTGCATTTCCCGCTCGTTGATACCTTGCTGGGTATCACTGCGGGTAATCGCTGTATCGGCACCGTTCAGCAACGCAATCCGGTCATTGGCACTGAGATTTTTCGCCCATGCCGGGGCCGTCTGCATGGTGGAGTAGATATTGCCGTCCTTGCCGGCGATAATGGCGGCTTCCTCAAGCCTGCGGCGCTGTCTCAGGCTACCGTTGTCGGTGGCGTGGGTTGCCACGGCAGCGGCAATCTTTTCGACATTGCCGGTTTTCACCGCAGCGGCCACATCGGCCGGCAGGGAGCCGTAGTTATAGGCAACCGAAGTCAATCCGGCCTGCACATTGGGGGCCAGCCCGTTCCATGTGCCTTGCGACACCTGCCCGATAATGACCTTCTGAAACTGGACCGTGCGGCGGGCCAGATCGCGTTCAGCGTCGGCGCGGCTGATGGTCATGCCGGGCTTGACCTTGATGACCTGACCGTCCGCCGTCGTCACCGTGTCGGTGCCATACCCGATGCGCCAGGCATCGCCGTCCCAATAGGGAGCCGAACGATAGCCCTCATAATGGCGGATCAGCGTTGTCGGCGTGGCCTTTTCACCCGACAACACCGATTTTGCCGCCACCGGATCGCTCTTGATCGCCTGTTGCGCCTTGATCTTGGCGAATTGCTGGCGATATTTCTAGATCGCGCCGAGGCGGCTTCTTCCGGCGTCATTGCGCCACTGTCCACCATTCCCTTTCAGCGTGGCACCGATAGTGGCAAGGGTATCGGCAATCTGTGCATCGGTCTGGCCCGGCACCGCGGCGTTGTTCAACATCTGCTCAAGCGACATATCAGCCGACCTTGACCGCCTCACTATCAGTGAGGTCTTGCGCCTTCTTGCCGATAGTCACCGAATGGGATTCGATCGTCGGACGCACTTCCTGTTCAGAACCGCGCCTGCAAGTTCGGATCGGTATCTTGCCTTGCGCCCGCTTGAGAGACGGCGGCATATTGGCAGTCAAATGTCGGCTTCCATTTGCTCTGGTCCGGGTTCTGGTGTGGGTCGGCCTGCGCTGAGAGATCAATCAATCCGGTCTGGAAATCGGCCCGCGCCGTGGCAAGGCTGAGTTCGTCGGTTTTCTGCTTTTGAATCTGCGCCGCCCGGCTGATCTGGCTACCAACCTGCTCAAGAGCCGGACCAATGAAATCGCGCGGTGCCCGCACAACGCCTGACTGCACCTGAGTCCGCAGGTTCGGCAGCGAATCTCTTGTCGGCATAGTCGGCATGTTCAGCCAGTCCTCGAATAGAGATTGCCGATGGACTTGAAGATGGCGGCCCCCATTGGATTTTCAGCCTTGAGCGATGCCGCCGAGGCGTAGTTCTTGTTGCGCTGCGATGTCCCCTGGTACATTTCCACCAGCGAATTGTAGTCGCTCTGTGTCTGGATGCCGGCCATGATGGTGTCGATGGTTGGCGTGGCAACACCCGCACCCGAAGCGGCTGCAATGGCTCTCACCCGCGACTGCGCCAGTTTACCTTCGCGGCGGCGCTTGGTGGCTTCGGCCTGCGAGGCAGCGAACTTTGCATCGCCTTCCTGCTTCAACTGCTTTGCCTCGAACTTGTTGGCGGCGGCCTGCTGGGCACCAGAATAAAGCGTGCCAATCGTCGAGACACCCGCCCCGATGGCCTCCATGGGCGTAATGCTGGCCGCCGCAGTGCTGACACTGGTGCCAACAGACGACATCAATGCAAGGAGTGTTTCTGCCATTTCAATACCCTTTTGTCGCCGCACATCTCGTTCGTGGGCAGGAATCCAAGCCACTCCAGCCATCGGGATGAGCCCAAATCATCCATGTCTTCAATGGCATAGAGTTCATGACAAACCAGTTGCGCCGCCCGCACCAGCCGGCGCGACCAGCGCCCGATGGCAACGGGATGACGTGTCAGGCCGCCGGCATCCTCAAGACATACCCACGGCCTGCCCTTGTCGCCCCACACCACCCATCCGGCGCCAAGCAGTTCGCCGTCTTCTTCCGCCACAACACCGATGAAATGGCGTGGACAGATAACCCGGCAGAAGCGCACCACATCGCGGGGCCGGGCGGAGCGGACGATCATCAGTTTGCGTCTACCGTGAGCGCGATGCCGAGTACCGTACAAGGCAGGGGTGCCGTTCCCTGAAGGCAAATCCGTGCATCGGTATCCCACGCGCCAGGCATGACCTGACTGTCGGGATCGTAGGCGTCGTAGACCTTGCTGGTGTCTTCCGTGGTCCCGGTATTGGCGCTGATCAACGGCAGGTAATCCATGGTGACAAAATCCTGCCCGTACTGGATGCCCCGGATATGCGTCTTGTAGAGCAGCGGCGAGACGTTGCGGACCTGTTTGCGGCGGGATATCGGCGTCCCGTCCTGTACGCCATAGGCCAGTTTGGATGATTGCCATTGCCATGTGTAGGCCAGACCGACACACAGATCGGCGGTGGTCGATGCCGGCAGGGTTATGGCACCGCTCGTAACGGTAAACGTCGATCGGCGCATCGCCGGTCATGTAGGCTGCGCCGGTCGTCAGGTTCCAGACAATAACATCCTCACCTTCGAGATGATCGAGGCCCGAAACGGTAGCGGTTGCGGCCACGCTGACCAGCACATAAGCATCGGCCATGTAGTTGGTGGTGCCGCCATTGGCCTGCGTGTCATAGGCCAGTTTTTCCACATAGCGCACGGTCGAACCGTTGATGGTGCGGTTGACCACCAGAAAGACATCATCGTCGGTGGTGTTCGGCAGCACCGCGACATCCTCAACGGTTCCATCCGTCTCGATGCGATACCACGACAACACATCCTCGTCTTTCTGGTAGACAATCACCGCCACGGTGCCGTCATCCAGCACGAACCAGATGCGGGTATCGGGCTGGCGTTGTACCGCCATGACTTTCACCCCGGCACTTCAAGAATGGTCGGATGATAGCGGGTCATGTCCGATGACGTATAATCCTGCTTGTCAAGCGAGTAGAAAAGCTCGTAGGCGCGTTTCCCCGATCTCTGGACAAAGATGGCCGAGGTATCGACCTTCACCGCCTGTACGTCAGCGCTGCCCTGAGTGGAAACATCCTTGAGCGAAAAGTTTTTCGGCGTCAGCGGTTCATCGAAACTGGATGAGCGCCCGACAGGCTCAGATCCCGAAGTGCCAAAGCAGACCCGCGCCGCCCCCACAATCCAGCGAACGGCATTGACCGGACCAGTGGTAACGGTGCGGATGATGGGACCGCTATCACCCTCGGTATTGAGATCGAAGGACGCAAATTCATCGGAAACCGACCCGAATACCTTGTCGGAATTGCCGAACCACAGCCTGCCCCTCGAACAGGCCGATGGCGGTTGGAAACCCACGATAGGTCGAAAATGTCCCTTCTTCCCAGTCATTGATCGCCGCAGCATCATGCAGGCGCGAAATCACCTCGTAGGTGGCAGTTGTCGAGTTTGTGACGCCGGTTATCCGCAGATAGCCGTCGCCACCACCGCCGGTATAAGTCGCCGCAATCGTGGCCGATCCAGATGTGTAATCACCAGCCTGAAAGCCAAGGCGCGAAAAGGCAACTGAATTGGCATAACCCGGCGTTCGCGTTATCGGGCCAATATTTGCTGTCCACTGCTCGGTTTCCTGGTAGGTATCGCCATCATCATAGCTGACTTGCAACGAAATGGTCCCAACCCATGTGCCGGAAATGGTAAAGGTGACATCGCGTTCGTCAGTCTTTTCATCGGTGCCGTCCGAATCATTGTCATATTTGGCATTCCCCGATACCCGCATACTGTCGGTGTAGCGGTCGCCATCGGTAAGCACCGATGAAACCGAGGTGCGGCGATGGGTCAGGCGAAACACTGCGCCAACATGACCAGCATCAAAGAACGGTGCCGAGGCGGTCAGCGTGCCATTGCCGGTCCTTGCATTCGGCGTCAGTGTGACATCGGCAGATTTGCCGCGGAACGGGCCGTCCTTGAACTCATAGGTAGTCAGCGACCACGATTCCGCCGCGCGCCGCTCGATGCGCTTGGGATGATAGGTGCCAAGCGACGAAACCAGATACATGACATCGCCGGATTGGGCATAGCGCAAGGTGAACAGGTCATCTTCGGCCCATGGTGCCACAATCTCCATGGTGCCGGCCGAGGCGACGACGATGCTGTCAACAATCCTTTCCGCCTCGGATTCAACTGAAAACTGCACATAGAACGTGCCGCCGGTCGGCGTGAAGGCGAGCGAATGAAACCCGGTGTTGAGTTCGGTTTCCCCGATGTATTCCTCACCGCCTGACGATGACCCGCAACGAAATTTCACCGGCCCGGTATCAACCGTGATATTGAGGGCATGAACAACATTCTGGTCGCCGCCCGCCACAGAGACAGACCGCTTTGCAAGCGTAGTGTCGCCACGCCCCGGCGTCTGCAACGTCAGCTTGCCGGAATGCGTGTAGTAGATATCGGCCACGCCGGTTCCGGTTGTCGTCAGCGTCCAGCCGGTTGCCGAGGAAAAGTCACCGTTCGTGACGGCGGTTGAAACAGAAGCGCGACTGATCAGCGTGCCATCCACGCGCACCCGCAACTTGACATCCGACAACTCCACCAATGCGGTATCAGTGGCCGAAAAGACAAACGGGATGTTGCGCGCAACGCCATTGCCATCAGTGGTGCCAAGATAGGCCAGCCCCGGTCGCGCCTGAAAAGGCCCGATAACACGCGGGATGACGTTCAGCATGCTCCCGGCTGTCAGTTTCATGCGGGCGAGGTCAACACGCCCCATGGACAGCGGCGATACCTCACCTCCGTTTACTGCAAACAAATATGGCTTTTCGCGCATCGCCTAGCCGTACTGGTAGCGCGTAGAATTGATGCGAGAACCGAAACGATGGCGCGTCCAGTTGCCCTCGCGCGTGCGGCTGGCCGGCTGTTGCAGGGAATCAAAGGTGTTGGCCATGGCGATGGCCTCTGGCCGCTTGTTCGCGCAACCTGTCCTCCATGCTGTCGGAGCCGGACAACTTGGCACAAATCCGCGCCGCCAGTTCCAGCGATGCCGCTTCTGCCATGCGTTCGGACCATTTCGTCAGATCAAGGCCATAGGCGGCATCGTTGGAGACATAGCGCATGTAGACCGGCGTCGTCGTGGCCCACAAGTAGCCCCCCTCAATCCGAAACGCCTTGCCGCCATCCATCTCATCCAGTTGATCGGTCAAGGCATCATAGGCCGAAACCATTTGCCAGCGGACAAAATCAGTCGGCATGGTGTGGGCATAGTCAAAGCCGAAGGCAGCATCAACGGCGGTATCCAGCGTCATCTCGATAGTACGCAGGGCGCACGTCCAGAAGCCGCCTTCCATGATGCACTGAAGGGTATCGTCATAGTGGACATCGCAGAGCCGGCGCGATTCCACCGTGTCGGTGAGGGCCGTTATCGGCGTCTGCCGGCAAAGCAGAATTGCGCGCTTGTAGATTTGCAGTTGGGTGGTGCTCATGACCTACCCTCCAGACCGATCAGGCAGCAGCCCTGTTCATTGTCGCCAGCAACTTGTCAACGAACTCGTTGGCGTCACCCTCGGTCGTCAGGCCCGCCACCAATTCACGCCCGTTGGGATCGATGACCCGCCAACCATTCTGGCCCTGCGATTCAATGCGATAGAGCTTCTTGATGCGGTCGATCTCGTCGGTGTTGCGGACCTCCACCTCATAGTCAACGGAGTAAAGCAGGACGACACGCAGATAGGTCGGTCCCTTTTCGATCACCCGCAAGACGGCCTCCCAGCGGCGCTTGACATCGAAACAGGTAATCATGGCCAGCGCAGGAACCCTTGCGGCGTGGTGCGCCCAGTAGTCGGGCCTGATCAGGTCTTCGATTTCATCGCCATCGGGTATCTGGGCAACATAATTTGCTGTGACCTGTTCGGCCTGCTGGAACCAGCGGGGGCCGGCAAGCAGGGTCTTGACGAGTTTCGGTGTATTCTTGCGGGGTCGTGCCATGTGGTCTTTCTCCATGCGAATGGGAACGCAGCCGAAGCCACGTTCCCGTGTTTGTCCTGACAGTCAGGAAAGATCAGGCGACGGCGGCAAATGCCGTGGTTGCAGCGCCGCCGTCCGTAGAGACGGAGACGTAACACAACGAGGTTTTCGGCGTGGTGGTGTCGTAGACGATCACCAGATCGCCCACCCGCATACCGAGAGCGTTGCCGTCATCGAAGTAGTTGGACGCATTGACATCGGAATCGACATCGACGGACGAATAAATCCATATCGCCGGGCCGTCACCGATGCGCTGT
>CAVSQW010000004.1:0-157407 GCA_963730185.1 uncultured Gemmatimonadales bacterium | reverse complement strand
TCCAGTCGGGCCAGACCGAGGTTCACTCGGGCATCGGCCAGGGTGGGCGCGAGCGCGACCGCGCGCTCCAAGTGGAGCACTGCCCCCTCCAGGTCGCCGGCCAGGCGCAGCACGTGCCCCAGGTTGGATCGAGCCGCGGCCTGGTCCGGCGCCAGCGCGACCGCCCGGCCGTATGCCGCGGCCGCCCCGACCAGGTCGCCGGCCGCGAGCCGGGCATTGCCCAAGCTGAGGTGATACTCGGGAGCCCCGGGACGGGCGTCGACCGCCCGGGCCAACAGGGGAATCGCCCGGTCCACGGCCCCACCCATCAGGGCCACCAGGCCCTTCAGGTGGAGCGCGTCGGGGTGTCCCGGCAGCTCCCGGAGTGCCCGGTCGTAACACGCCTCCGCCTGCGGGAGCCGCCCCGCCTGATGGTGGGCCAGGCCCTCGCGGAGCGCCGCGCCGGTCCGATCCCGTTGCCGGGAGGTCAGGGCGCCCTTCACGCGGTCACGCACTCCGTCTCCACCAGGATCCGGAGGTCGTCCGCGACGGCGTCGAACACCGGTACCGATCGGTTCCCGCCCCAGGCGTGCTGCACGTGGCGGATCGACCGGAACCAGGGCGACACTGGCTCGCCGAAGTTGGTCAGTCGCTCGCCGCGCCTCGACCTGCCAGGTCCGGGTGCCCACGGCCCCGGCCAGCGGAGCGACTGCCGTGGGCGTGGTCACCACCCCGCTCAGATTCCAGAGCGCGCCACCACGCTCTCGAGGTCCTGGCCCAGATCTTCCTCGGGCCACCGATGGACTCTCGATGCCGACATCGCCGCCTCGGCCGCCTTGATCTCCGCCCGACAATCATCGTACCGGAGGTTGATCGCAATGGATGCCGGGAATCGCGAACAGCGGAATCCAGGCCTCGAGGCTCGCGTATCGCCGGTTCCGCTCGACCGAGGTCAGTCCGCTCGCTAGGAGATCCCGATCTTGGCGCCCGAACCGAGCCGGTCCAATCGCTCCGCATCCACCGCGTGGCCAGGGCCGATCCGGCACCAGGAGGCGATTGTCGAGAGGAAAGGCGTCGCGCGTGGTCCGGAGGTAGCGAAGGACCCGCCCACCGGCGCGTGGAAGTCGAAGCCGTCGTCGCCCCAGGCCTGGTCCTCGATCACCCGGACGCCGGGAAGGGCCCGGTCGAGCAGCGACACCAGCCGCGGCGAGGCCGCGAGCGTCACCTCGGCGCCGGCCGCCACCAGCTCACGCACAGGTGGCGAAGAGCAGCTCGTCGCCCAGACCCTGCTCTCGCCAGACCAGGAACTTCCGGCCCGCGACGGGCTCGCCCTGCCAGAGCGGAAACGGGAATCGGTCGGCGGGCGCCACGCCCTGCACCGACCAGCGGCGCTCGTACTGGGCCCAGCCTTGCTTCAGGTTGCCCGAGCCCAGCAGTGCCGTCGCGAGGTTCCAGAGCGAGCCGCTGTGGCTCGGGTCCAGCACCAGCCCGGCCCGATAGGCCTCGGCCGCGCCGTCGAACTGGCCCAGCGCCAAACGGGCATTGCCCAAGTTGTAGTGACCGCGGACGTCCTCGGGCGAGGTCTCGACCCGGTCGTAGGCCTCGGCCGCCTCGGCAACCCGATCGAGCTTCTCCAGCGCCGCGCCGAGGTTGAGCCAGGCGTCCGCGGCCGTGGGCCGGAGCCGGGCCGCGCCCTCGAACGCCTGGGCCGCGCCGGCGAAGTCGCCGGCCTCGAACAGCAGCAGCCCCAGGTTGAAGTGGCGCCGGGGCGAACCCCTGGTTGACCCGGAGCATCCGCCGGTACGCGGCGATCGCCTGGCCGGCCGCCCCGCTGCTGATGGGCCAGCCCCTGCTCGAAGATCGCGCCCCCGGAGGTCGGGCCCATCATGCCGTCTCCTCCGTCCACGCCCGGAGCCTCGCCGCCGCCCGCTCCAGAGTCGCCTGCCAGGTTCGTTCCGACGCCACCCGCCGGCAGAGCTCGATCGACGGGAACCAGGGCGAGGTCGTCCCACCCGCCGCCGTCCAGTCGCCGCCGCTGTCGAGCTGGAGGGTCCAGGTGCCCACCGCGCCGGCCAGCGAGGTCACCGCCGTCGGCGCCGAGACCACCCCGTCGAGCTCGGCGATCAGCGCCGTCACGCTCTCCAGGTCGTTCCTCAGGTCCACGTCGGGCCACCGGTGCACCGTGATCCCATGCTCCACCCGGATCGTCTCGAGCTCATCCGCGCAGTCGTCGTATTGGAGGTTGACCCAGACCACGCCGGGCACCCCGAGCAGCGGTCCCCACCACTCGAGCCCGGCGTAGTGACGCCGCCGCTCGGGGGTGAGGGTACCGCTCCGCCAGCAGACGCCCACCTTCCGCCCCGGGGCCAAGGCCCCGAGCCGGGCCCGCCAGTCGGCCCGTCGGGCCTCGTCGGCTACCAGGTAGGTCCCGCCGGCCGGGAAGGCGGAGCGCGCCCGCCGGAGCCACTGGGCCAAATTGCCCATCGGCGCGTGATAGTCGAACGTCAGAGCATCTGCGGAGCCGGTGGCGTCGGGAATCACCGTGACGGACGGGAACGATCGGGCCACCAAGCCCTCCAGCCGGGGGCTCACCATCGCCGTGACGTTCGCGCCCGCGGCAACCACCTCGCCCAGACAGCTGAGGAAGAGGAGCTCGTCGCCCAGGCCCTGCTCGCGCCAGATCAGAATGCGCTGGCCGTCCAGCGGCTCCCCCCGCCAATAGGTCGCGCCGCTCCGACTCGGAAGCCGAAGGGTGTCGCCGTCGCGCCATCGCCACTCGTACTGGTCCCACCCCGGGCCGAACTCGCCGGCGGCGAGCAGCGCGAGCGAGAGGTTCCAGGAGGCGTCGCCATAGCTCGGCCGGAGGGCGAGCGCGGCGTGGTAGCGGGCGATCGCCTCCCACATCCGGCCCGACTCCCGGTAAGCGTTGCCGAGGTTGAACTCGGCCTCCGGGTAGTCGGGGCGGAGCCGGAGCGCCGCTTCGTAGCTCGCGATGGCCGGATCGAACTCCAGATCCGCCTTCAGGGCGTTGCCGAGCGAGAGGTGCGCTTCCGCCAGGTCGGGCGCCAGCGCGACGGCCTGTCGGAGGGTCTCGATCGCCTCGGAAATCCTGGACTGGGCAAAGAGGGCGTTGCCCAGGTTGGTCCGGATCCGGGCGTCGTCCGGGGCCAACTCGACCGCGCGGGTAAAGGCCGCCACGGCCTCGTCCAGACGGTCAAGGGCCCGGAGCACCTGGCCCCGCATCGAGGTGAGATCGGCGTGCGACGGATGGTCCGCGAGGCCCGCGTCCACGATGACCAGGGCCTCGTCGAACCGGCGCTGCACCTGACGGATCAGGCCCAAGTGGACGCAGGGTTCGGCCGACCGGGGGCGAACCAGTCGGGCCGCCTCGTGAGCGGCCGCCGCGCTCTCGTATTCGCCCAGACTCTGGAACGCGATACCCAGGTTCACCAGCGCCTCGAAGTGCGAGGGCCGGAGCGCCAGCGCCTGACGGTAGGCGTCGATGGCGTCGGTGACGTCTCCCCCGGCCATCAGGGCGGTTCCGAGATTGGAATAGGCGTCGACCAGGTCGGGCCGGAGCTCGATGGCCGTCCGATACGCCGCGATGGCGTCGTCCAGACGCCCCTCGGTCTGCAGCAACGACCCCAGATCGGAGTGCGCCTCGGCGAACGCAGGCTTGAGCTCGATCGCCCGGCGGAGCGATCGCCCGGCGTCGGTGAGCCTGCCCAACTCGTGCAAGGCCGCCCCGCGGGTGGCGTGGGCCTCCGCGAAGTCGGGCGAGAGCGCCAGGGCTCGGTCGTAGGCCCGGACCGCGCCGTCCAGGTCGCCGGTCAGACGGCGCGCCGTCCCCAGGTGGACATGGGCCTGGCTCGAGGCCGGACGGAGCAAAACCGCCTTCTCGAACTCGCTCTTGGCATCCGATACGGCGCCCGTGGCCATCAGGGCCAGCCCCAGGTTGATCGCGAAGTCCACCGCCTTGGGATCGGTCGCCACGGCTTTCCTGAGCAGCACCACCGCCAAGGCATGGTCGCCCATCTGGTGAGCGATCGCGCCGATCAGGTTGAGGGCGTCGGCCTGATCCGGCTGCTGGGCCAGCACGGCCTGATAGCAGGACAGCGCCTTCGGGAAGTCCCCGACCTGGTGATAGCCGAGCCCCTGCCGGAGCAGCACGCGGAGGTCCGGCGGCCGCCGTGGGGCCACTCCCGTCGCGCTCATCGCTCCCGCTCTCGATTTCGTCGTCGCCATGGCCATCCAGTTGGGTCGGAGATCTCCAGCCGACCTTACCAGGGCCATTCGGCCCCGCTCGACCGGCAATCACACACTGCTTCACGGGAACAAGTTGCCGGCATGCGCCGCGCGACCGGGCCAAGGGGCAAGAGGTACGCCAGCCTCGGCCGGCGCCTCAAGTTTCCGGGGCCGCGACCGATACTCCCTTGTGCCGACCGGGTTTAGCCCCGCCGACGGACCGCCGAACCGGGGCCGTTTCGCCCCCGGCGGCATCGGCCGGCAGGAAGACCTCGACCGGTCGATTCTTCCCGGGCACACTCCGTGCACGAGGGGGGGAGTCCTTCAAGTTCCCTGGCGGGACGGCCGATAATGCAGGAGCGGTCGACGCCGAGCGACGTCGCCGTACGACACCTGAGAGGAGTTCGGGAGTCAGATGAACATCAATCCAACGTCACCCCACGGGCCCGGTCGGTCCGGCGAAGCCGGCGCTGAACGGGTCCGCGACCCCAATGCCCGACCCGACCCGGCGGCCGATCATCGCAAGCCGGAGACGGAAGCGGCAGCCGCGGCCGCGGCGCAGGTTCAGGTTTCCACGGACGCCAAGGCGCTCGCCAGCCAGTCCGGAACCCGTCCCTCGAGCGGGGCGCTGGCGGCCGAGCGGCTCAAGGAGATCGGCACCCGGGTCGCCGAGGGGTACTACGATCGCCCCGAGGTCGTCGATCAGGTCGCCCGGAAAGTGCTCCAAGACCCAGCCTTCGGGCCCCAGTAGGCAACCATGAAGTGCCTGGTGGTGGACGACTCGGCGACGATGCGGCGCATCGTCGTGAACGCATTGAAGAGCTTGGGACACAACGACCTGGTCGAGGCGACTGACGGCACCGACGCTCTGACCAAGGTGGACGAATCGATCGAGTTCATCATTACTGACTGGAATATGCCGAGCATGGGCGGTCTGGAACTGGTGAAGGCCCTGCGGGGCGACCCCAAGACCGCCGCCACACCCGTCATGATGGTCACCACCCGGAGCGTGGAGCAGGACATCCTCCAGGCCGCCGAGGCCGGCGTCAACGGCTACATCCTGAAACCGTTCACCCCCCAGGTGCTCCAGGACAAGATCAACCAGATCCTGGCGGCCGTGCAGTAGGCCATGACCGACACCGACCTCCGCACGCTCGCGAACGAGCTCGAGACGACCATGACCCTGGTGCGCGACCTGGTGCACGAGGTGCAGGTCGGGCCCTGCCGCCAACGCCTCCAGGGGCGGCTGGTCGAGCTGGCCGATCGTCTCGCCGGGCGTCCCGACCTGACCGAGCTCCCGGTGATGATCGTCCGAGCCTATTCCGGACTCACCGAAGCGCTGGGTGGCATTCGGGTCAGCCGCGAAGCGATCCAGTCCTACGCCGCCGACCGGATCACCCGGAGCCAGGCCCGGCTGAACGAAGTCTCGTCGGCGACCGAGTCGGCCACCTTGGAACTGATGAACGGAATCGACCGGGCGCTCGCCATCATCGACGAGCTGGGACGGGAAGAGCAGCCGGCCAACGACACCTCCGCCCGGATCAACACCCTGCGCGACGAGCTCAACCAGCTGTTCGGGCACCTCCAGTTCCAGGACATCACCGCTCAGCAGATCGCCGGCGTCGCCGCCGCCCTCGAGGAGATCGAGCACCAGGTCCAGGCGGTTGCCGTGCTCTTCGACCAGCGCGAGATCGCCGGCATGATCTCCGCCGCCCCCGCGGCGCCGGCGCCCCCGGTGAGCACCGAGCAGCTCAACTACAACGCCGATGCATCGTTCGATCGGTCGACCCATCGCCAGGCACAGGCCGATCAGGCCTTCGCCCAGGCGGTGAACCCCCGGCCGTAAACGCCGGTGTCCGAACCGCTCCTCCCCCCGACGCTGCCCCGGTCCCGATCACTCGGACCGCGGGTGCTCCTGGTCGACGACGAAGTCAGCGTCTGCCAGAGCATGGGCCGGATCCTGACCCGGGTCGGCTACGACGTGACCGTGGCCCGTTCAGGCCCCGAGGCCCTGGCCGCGATCGCCGGCGGCGAGTTCGCCGCCGTGGTCACCGACCACAACATGCCCGGGATGTCGGGGGGGGAGCTGATCGACCGGATTCTCGCGGAGGCACCGCACCTCCGCGAGCACCTCATCATCACCAGCGGCAACCTCCAGACCGACGAAACCCAGGCCCTGGTCGCCCGAACGGGCTGCCTGGCCCTGGAAAAGCCGTTCCGTCTCTCCGACCTGGCCGACGCGGTGACCCGCGCGACTCAGGGCGTCAAGTCACCGCGGTAGGTATCGGCGAAGACCAAGAAGCGGGAGACTTCCCCCATCGTCCGCCCGGTGAACCGCACGGTGTGCGCGTCGACCCGCTCGATGCCCGGCAGATAGGCCATCACTTCGGCCGGCCGGTAGTTCTTGTAGGTCAGGTCGAGCACGTACGGTCCGGTCAACACGTACGGGCGGAAGCTCGACAGCCGGGCGATGGCGGCCTTGGCCTTGGCCTTGATCAGCGCCTGACCGGCCGCCGGCGTGAGGGTCGCCCCCGCGTGAAAGCCGATCGCGTGCTTGACGATCGCGCCCTCGACGTCGCCCAGCAGCGCCTTGACCGCGCCCACCGCCCGATCGTCGCCGCTCACCAGGACCACCGGCACGCCGACCGATCCCGCCAGGGCCGCGTTGACCCCGGCCTCCGGCACGTACTTGCCGTTGAGCTTCACGCCCGCGTACATCGCGCTCGACATGGTGTGGGCCCGGATGCCCAGGGTGTCGGTGGTCGCCGCGTGGTAGCCGATGAACATCGCGGCCGAGAAGGTCGAGTCGATGCCCTGCATCATCGACCACGGCCGGGGGCCGCCCCGGATGATGGTCACGTCGTCCGGGAACTGATCGATCAGTAGGTTCTGCATGTTCCCGTGCGAGTCGGCCACCACGAACTCGGTCGCCCCGGCCTCGCGGGCGCCCGCCATCGCCGCGAGCGCCTCGGACGTCATGTACTGCCGGAACTTGTCGTACTCGAAGGAGCCCGGGCCGAGCTGGTCGCTCGACACCACCCCGGTGATCCCCTCCATGTCGATCGAGATGAACACCTTGATCGGCCGCTGCGCCGCCGCCGGACTAGTCATACCCAGCACTCCCACGGCCAGGACGGCGGTCGCCGCCCCGATCGTTCGCCAGAGTTTCATGTCGGATCTCCTCGCTTGCGGGTAGGCGCCGGCGCCTCAAGGCACCAGCTTCGGACTCAGAACCGGCAACGTCACCGACGACGCCCTGGTCCGGTCGTGATAGACGGTCTGCCGCGCCACCCGCCAGGCCGTGTCGGTCGCGACCGGGTTTCCGGTGTTCTGGTTGGGGTTGAACAACGGGGCGGCGCTGCTCGAGATCTCGATCCGGATCCGATGCCCCGCCTCGAACCGATGGGCGATGTCGTACAGCTCGATCGGAAAGGTCGCCACCTTGCCCGGCTCGAGCAGCACCTCCCGGGTCGGCCCGAACCGGTACCGGCCCCGGCGGATGCCGACCACCGGTCCCAGCTTCACCGCCCGGCCGTCGGGATACACGTCGGTCAACGCCGCCGTGAAATCGGTGTCGCGGCCATCGGTGGCGGCCTCCAGCTTCACCTTGACGTTGCCGGCGACCTCCAGCGGCTCGGTGAGCGCCTCGCTGGTATAGACCAGCACGTCGTCCCGCCGCTGAATCGGCCGGCGGTCCTCGCCCGCCCCTTCGCCCCCGTCCACCGAGGACGGCACCGGGCGCTTCGGGTCGTAGACGAAGTGATCGGGCGGCTGGTCGGCCGGGGCATCCCAGCGGAGGGCCCCGTCACCCGCCAGCGAGTTGGCCCGCCCGCCGCTCGAAAGATAGAGGGTCCGGTCGGCTCCGCCTTCGGGCGGGTAGTGATCGAAGGTCTGCCAGGCCTCGGCGCCGGGAACGTAGAGGCGAACCTTGGGCTGGTCGAATCGCGGCGCGCTCTGCTTGAGGCACCAGTCGAAAAAGGCCAGGTGCAAGGCCTTGGTGTCGATCACCGAGGCCGGCGCGAAGTCCATGTCACCGAGGTGGGTGCCACCGCCCAGAAAGGTCTGCACGTGCGTCCAGGGTCCCGCCACCAGCCAGTGCTGCCCCTGGTCGGCGCCGTACGCTTCGAGTCCCCGCCAGTAGAAGAGCGCGCCCGGCTGATCGCCGTCGAACCACCCCGTCACCGTGAGGGTGGGGATCGTGATCGACCGGAAGTCGTCGGGCGTAAACTGGATCCGCTTCCAGTAGTCCGTCATCAACGGATTGGTCAGGAACTCGCGATAGAGCCGCATCGACCGTCCCATCGCGGAGTCGGCGGTCAGCAGCGGCCGGTGGGCCAACACCGCTTTCATGTCGACCCCGGCCAGGTTCGGTCCCTGCGAGATTCGCCCCGAGACGTCGTTGATCCAGTTGAGCGCCCATTGATGCATGAAGGCCCCACCCTCGAAGGGTAGCTCCTCCAGGTACCGCCCCGCGGGCGCGGTCGGCGCCATGCACACCAAATGAGGCGGGTGCGCCTTGGCCGCCAGCCACTGCACCGTCCCCAAGTACGACACCCCCATCATCCCCACCCGCCCGTTCGAGAAGGGCTGGGCCGCCAGCCACTCGATCGTGTCGTAGCCGTCCTGCTCCTCCTGGAAGAAGAAATTGAAATCTCCCTCCGAATCCCCCCGCCCCCGGACGTCCTGAACCACCACCGCGTAGCCGCGGCTGGCGAAGTAGCGGCCGAACACCGGGGTCTGGAGGCCGGTCATCGACTTGAGATAGGGCGTCCGGATCAGGATGACCGGGTAACGGCCGGGGGCGGCGGGGAGCCACATGTCCGAGGCCAGCTTGACCCCGTCCCGCATCGGCGTCATCAGCCCGAACCGGGTGTCGACCTGTCCCGACACTGAACCGACCACCCCCATCGCCAACCCGAGGCTGACGATCATCGCTTGCCGCCATCGCCGAACCGGGCCGCCGCGACGGCGCCCAGCCGATCCCCTCGAGTCGGACCTCACCCTGCTACCTCCTCGTTCCAATGTCTCCAGGCCGTATCGATCAGCACGTCCACCACCGGCTCGATGGTGTCGAGCTCGACGTATTCCCCCGCCTCGTGCAGCCCCTTCCCCCTCGGACCGAAGGTGAGCGTCGGAATGTTCCCCTCGGCCACGTAGATATTGGCGTCGACGATCCCCAGCATCCCGCCCGTCACCGGCGGCCGCCCGAGCCGCGCCTGGTAGGCGGCCCGGAAACGGCGGAACGCCGGCGACTCCGGATCTAAGGCGTAGGCCCCGTAGAACGGAGGCGGGGTCTCGACGGTCACCTGCGAGCGGAGCCCGAGCCCGGCGATCAGCGCCTCCAGCTGCGCCACCGCCTGGGCACGGGTCTCGCCGGGAACGAGCAGCCGGGTGACGATCACCTCGCACCGCTCCGGCACCACGACGGCATATTCCCGGTATCCGCCGTCGATCTTGAGGGTGGAGTAGTTGGCCCGCCCCAGCAGCGGATGCTCGCCGAGGGGCAGCCGGTCGAGCGCCGCCACGATCCGGGCCGCGTCGTCCACCGCGTTGATCCCCCGCTCGGGATGACAGAGCGCGTGCGACGTGCGCCCCCGCACGAGGATCCGGTAGAGCACCTTGCCCGACATCGCGATCGGCACGGGGTCGTCGGAATCGGCCCCGAAGAAAGGCTCGGTGAGGAGGATGAGGTCGCTCCGGCCGCAGGGAGTCCCCAAGAGGGCCCGGGCCCCGGTTCCGAGCCCCTCCTCGTCCACCGTCGCGGCGAAGCCCACCTCGCCCAGCTCGCCGTGCCGGCCTCGGTCTTCCAGCAGCCGCCGGAACGCGGTGAGCGCGGCCGCCAAACCGGACTTCATGTCCAGCGCGCCGAGGCCGTAAAGCCGCCCGTCGCGCTCGGTCGGCTCGAACGGGTCGGTCGTCCAGCCGTCGGCCACGTCGACGGTGTCGAGGTGGCCCGTGAAGGTCACCAGCCCCGGCCGCGGCCCGAGCCGGACGGTGCAGTACACGTTCGACCGCTCGGGCGACACCTCCTGCCAGACCGGCTCCACCCCCATGGCCACCAGCTCGCCGGCCACCAACCGCGCCATGTCGGCCTCGTGCGGCAGCACCGACCGGGTCCGAACCATCCGCTCCAGCAGCTCGCGGAGTCGGAGATCGAGGCCCATCAGTAGCGACTGGGAGTCGCCGACAGGCCGAGCATCGCCCGGGCCTGGGCCGGCGTGGCCACGCCCCGGTTGAGCTCGTTGGCCAGCCGGGCCGCCCGCTCGACCAGCTGGGCGTTGCTCGCCGCCTTCTCGCCGCGCTGGTAGTACACGTTGTCCTCGAGCCCGACCCGGACGTGGCCACCGAGAATGATGGCGAGCGTGGTCATCGGCAGCTGATGGGGCCCGATGCCCGAGGTGAGCCACAGCGACCCCTCAGGAAGCTCGCGAAGGAGGTTGATCACGTTCTCCGGCGTGGCATAGCTCGAAGTCTGGTAGCCCATCACCGTCTGGATCCAGTAGGGCTTCTCGACCAGGCCCTGCTTGATCAGGTCGTGCATCACCCAGGCACCACCGCTGTGGTAGGTCTCCATCTCCGGCTTGATGCCCCGCTTTTTCATCTCCGCCGCGAATTGGCTCACCAGCTTGTACGAGAACGGCAGGCACTCGTCATACGCGATCTCGTCCCGGGGGAACGGCAGCGGCGGCTTCCGGGCCGCGATCCGGAACTTGCTCATGTCGGGCGTGAGGTTGAGCGACGCCACCTCTGGCCCCGCCGGGAGGCAGCGGAGCCGCTCCTCCATAGTCATGTCGGGCCCGCCACCGGTGGTGTTGTTGATGATGATGTCGGGGCAGCGTTCCCGGACCTTCCGGTTCACCTCCAGCCAGATCTCGGTGGTGGTGGCCGGCCGGGTGAAGTTGTTGGGGTCGCGGGCGTGAATGTGCACCATCGACGCGCCCGCCCGATACGCGCCATCGACCGAGTCGGCGATCTCGTCCGCCGTCTCGGGGAGGTTGTCGTTGGCCTCCTTGCCCTGGACGCCGCCGTTGCAGGCGCAGCAGATGATGACGGGCGGCATCTTCCCCACCCGCTCCAGGTACTGGTAGGTATCGGCGTAGCGCCAGAGGTGATCGAGGCTGGTGGACATGATGACCGGGGGGTGGAAGGTGACGGAAAGGAACCCGACGCTGACCGACTATCGGCGCCGGCGGCGGGCGGGCTTCGGCTTGCCCGCCGGCATCGGATCGTCGGCCTTGAGGGTACGAATCGCCTCGACCAACCGGTCGCGCCAGGCCCGCTGGTCGGCCAGCGACGCCGGAGCCATCCGGTCGGCGCCCCGCCCGAGCTGTTCCACCAGCTCGTCGGTGAATCGGGTTTCGGTATTGAGCTGGTCCCAGAGCCCGTGGTAGGCCTCGCGGAACCGGGTAAAGTACTCGCGGACGCCGCCGTCCGCGTTGGTGTTGGCGACGCCGAACGGCCCCATCAACGCCCACCGGAGCCCGAGCCCGTCACGTATGGTGGTGTCGACGGCCTCGACATCGGCCACGCCGCTCGCCACCAGATCCACGGCCTCGCGCACCAAGGCCGCCTGCATCCGGTTGAGGATGAACCCCGGCGCGAATCGGTTCATCCGCACGGGGACCTGCCCGACATCCCTCAGGAACCGGAGCGTCTTCCGCACCACCCGGGGATCCGTCTCCCGGCCACCGAGCACTTCCACCACCGGGACCACATGAGGCGGGTTGATGGGGTGGGCGACGATGGCCCGCCACGCGCCGGGAAGCCCGGCGGCGATGTCCGTCATGTCGATGGCCGAGGTGCTGCTCCCCAGAATCGCCTTGGCCTCGGCGACCCGGTCGAGCTCGGCATAGAGCGCCTGCTTGACCTCGAGGCGTTCCGGCCCGCTCTCCTGCACCCAGCCCGCGCCGGCCACGGCGTCCTCCAACGACGACGCGACCCGGACCCGCTCCCACCAGAGCTTCGCCTCCTTCTTCTTGAGCTCCTTCCGCGCTCGGCGACTCTTCAGGTCGGCCTTGAACCAGGCCATGGCCCGCTCGAGCTGGGCCGGGTCGGCGTCGAAGACCTGCACTCGGCGCCCGGCTCGAGCGAACACCTGAATCCAACTCCGGCCGATGACGCCGGTACCGACCACCGCCACCGTTCGGAGCGTTGACTTGGCCATGGAGCCTGGGGTTGGAGGGCGCGGCCTACCCGGGCCGAAGGATGCAGTAATGTATGCAACTTCACCCGCCGAGCCCCGCTCCGGAAGGCCCGCCCCCGACCGCTCCCGTCAGGCCGCGGAGCGCCTCCCCTCTCTGCTCATGGTCCCGTTGAGATCATGAGACGGCCGCCTCCTGGGGCGCCACGGCCTCGACCTCGAGGTGCACCTTCACGTCCTCACCGACCAGCAGGGCACCCATCTCCAACACCTGATTCCAGGTCAGCCCGAAGTCCTTCCGGTTGATCGTCGTGGATGCCTCACCCGCGATCCGCCGGTTGCCCCACGGATCGGCGACGACGTCGGTGACCTCGATTGCGAGCGTCACCGGCCGGGTCACGTCCCTGATGGTCAGCTCGCCGGTCACCTGGTAGCGGTTGGCCCCGTCGGCCTCGACCGTCGTCGACCGGAAGGTGATGGCCCCGAACCGACCGGCGTCGAAGAAGTCGGGCGACCGGAGATGGTCGTCCCGCTGGTCGACACCGGTATCGATGCTCTTCACGTCGATGGTCGCCTCGAGCCCCTGAAGCGCGCCCTGATCGTCGAGCTCGGCCCTCGCCTCGAACGTCTTGAACTGGCCTCGGACCGTCGCGATCCCCATGTGCCGGACCCGGAACTCCACGGTGGAGTGGGCGGCGTCGATTGACCACTGCATGCTGACCTCCTTGATTGGTAGAACGTTTATCGTCCTCACGACTATTATCCGAAAAGAAACACTTCAACCGACGCCGGCCCGAACCTCCTCGAGCAGCGCAATCAGCTCCTTGAGTCGGCTCCGCCCGAGATGCCCAAGCAACGCCCGGTGCATCGCCGTCACCGGCTCGTCGAGCTGACCGAGGAGCTGCAAACCGGCCGCGGTGATCCGGGTCCGCACGACTCGGCGATCGTCCGGCTCCCTGATCCGGGTAATCAGTTCCCGCTTCTCGAGCCGATCGAGGAGCCTGGTGACGTCCGGATCGTCAGTCACCAAGCGCTCCGCGATCTCCGCGCATCGAAGCCCCGCCTTCCCCGCCCCGCGGAGGATCCGCAGCACGTTGTACTGGGTCGGGGTGATGGCGAACGGCTTGAGCACGGTCACCCCCCGCTGGCTCAGGACGTCCACCGTCCGAACCAGATTGAGGAAAGCCTCTTCCTCCAGGGTGCCCCAGGGTGCCTGTTGCCTGATCTCGGATTGCAGCCGGCTCGTCATGGGCTCAATTTAGTCGTTGTCACGACTATCTGTCAATCCCCCGACCCCATGTGTCTCCGGGTCGACCCCCTTGCGTCCCTCCCTATGCCTTTCAATCGACGGGAGCCGGCATGCGGGCATTCGAGATTGCGGTCGTGGGGCTCTTCGTCCTGGCGGTGCTCTTCGCCGTTCACGCGGCCGCCGACCTGGTCTTGCCGGTTCTGCTGGCGGTCTTCGTGAATTTCCTCTTGAGTCCCGTCATTCGCCGGATGCGCGGGTTCAGGATCCCAGGCGGCCTCGCGGCCGCTCTCCTGCTGACCGGGTTGACCGCGGGAGCCGGGGCCGGCCTCTACGCCCTTCGGGGTCCGACCGTTCGCTGGTTAACCCGGGCCCCCGCCGCTCTTCGTCGGGCGGGAACGCTCTTCCGGCGCGCCGGACGGCCGGTGGTGCAGATGCAGACCGTGACCCGCTCCCTCGAGGAAGCGGCGGGACTGTCCGACCCCGGACAGGCCCGCGTGCAAATCGCAGAGGCGCCACTCGTCGCCAAACTATTCGGAGGAACCACGGCCTTTCTCGAGATCGTGGTCACGACCCTGGTGTTGTCGTTCCTGCTGCTGGCCCCCGGCGACGTGTTCACCGACCGGCTGGTGGCCCTCCTCCGACGACGACGGCATCGAGAGGAGGCGGTTCGTATCAGTCACGCCATCGAGCACCAGATTTCCCGCTACCTCGGCACCGTCGCCGTGATCAATGCCGGCGTCGGACTGGTGACCTGGGCGGCCATGGCCTGGCTTGGCCTCCCTGACCCGGGACTGTGGGGCGCGCTGGCGGCGCTCGCCAACTTCATCCCCTACGTCGGCCCCCTCGGCTGCGTCGTCGTCATCGCCCTGGCGTCGCTCTCCGCCTTCGGTCCGGTCGGCGCCGCGCTGGCGCCTCCACTGGTCTACGGCACGGTGCACGTGCTGGAGAGCTATCTGGTAACGCCCCTGCTGCTCGAGCGGTGGCTCGCGGTCAACGCGGTGGTCACCTTCGTCACCGTGTTACTCCTCTGGATGCTGCTGGGCCTCGCCGGCGCCGTCCTCACCGTGCCGCTGCTGGTCGCGCTCAAGATCGTGGCCACGTCCGTCGATTCCTGGCGACCGCTGAGCGCCCTCCTCGGAGGCGGCCCTCGGCCGGTCGCGTGACCTCGCCACTTCCCTCGTCAAGGAGATCCTGGATGCGAATCCTTCGTGCCGCGTCGATCGTCACCCTGCTCGCTCTCCCGGCGGGCCTCGCCAACGCCCAGACTCCGCGGTCGCACCTCGGCCCCCACCTGAGTTACAACTTCGACGCCGAGAAGTTCGGGATCGGGGCCCAGTTCAGCGCCCCGCTGGCGCGCCGCCTCGAGTTCTACCCTTCGGCCGATGTCTACTTCGTGGACCATGGCTCGCTCTGGGCGCTCAACGTCGACCTCAAGTACCGGGTGCCGACCACGGATCGGAGCGACTGGCTCTACGTCGGGGGCGGCCTCAACCTGACCACCGCCGGGGCGAACGGCAGCCACACAACCGACAGCGGCGCGAATCTGATCCTGGGCGCCGAGTCGCTTCGAGGGGTGGTCCATCCATTCGGCGAAGCCCGTCTGACCCTGCGGGACGGTTCCACCTTCCAGATCGCCGGAGGGCTCAACATCACCCTCGGCCGGCATTAACCTCCGGCCGCCCGGACAGGAGGCCACATGTCTACCTCACTTCTTCGACAGCGGGGCTGGATCGTGGGGGTGCTCGCGCTGGCGCTGGGCGTGATCGGCGTGCTGGCGGCGGTCACCACCAGCCGCTCCACGCCGGTCACCGCCACGCTGCCGGCCGGCACCAGGCTGCGAGCCACGCTGGACCATACCGTGTCCACCGAGAGCGCCCGAGTTGGTGACGAGGTGACCCTGACCACCCGTGGGCCCTTGGCGGTCGGCGCCGGCGACACGCTGCCCGGCGGCGTCACTCTCCGCGGCGAGGTGACCCACGCCCGCGGCGGCGGCCGGATCGCCGGCGCCCCGGAGCTGACCGTCCGCATGACGACCCTCTCGGTCGACGGTCGGGACACCCCCATCGCCACGATTCCGTTCCGGTTCAAGGGGAAGAACGACGCCACCGAGAGCGCCCTGGAGATCGCCGGCGGCACCGTGGCGGGAGCCGTTCTCGGCCAGGTGGCCGGCAAGGCGCCGGTTGAGGGAGCGGTAATCGGCGCCGCGGCCGGAACCGGGATCGCGGTGGCCACCAAAGGCGACCAGGTCGTGTTGCCGGCCGGCGTCACCCTCCGGGTGGAGTTGACTCAGCCGGTGAAGCTCACCTTCCGGCCCGCCGGGGATCACGGCCGGAGCGACGGCGACCAGAAGGGCCCCTGACCCTCAGGGGCCGGCCGGGCTCGGGACGCCCCGGAAGCCGAGGCGTCCCCGGGTCGCCACCACGACGACGAGAGCCAGCCCGGCCACGACACCCGGCATCGGGCCGGCCGCGCGGGCGGCGAGGCCCGGATCCACCGATCGGAGCCACCCCTGGGTCGCGTTGAGCGACGCGTGCACCAGGACGGCGATCAGGATGCTCTGGCCGGCTCGATTGAAGACCCAGGTCCAGAGCAGCGCGAACAGCATTATTTGCCTCTACGACCCGGATCCCGCCAGAGACGGCTCACGGGCGGGGTCGCCACCCCACTTCCTGGCCCGGGTGGTACTTCGATTCCAGATGCGCTTCGATGTCGGCCATGGTGAACCAGGCCGGCTTGAACTGCCCCTTGGCGAAGAGCGGCGCCTGGTCGAAGAAGTGGGGCGAGTCGGGGTCGCCGCTTTCGCCGTACGGAATGATCGACCGGGCCCGAATCTCCGGTCCGAACTCAACCACCGCAACGTAGGCCGATCCGCCCACGGCGTAGTGACGCTTCTGGCCCGGCGGCTGCAGGCTCCAGATCGAGAAGATCGACCCGACCGCCGTCCCCTCGGCGGACGGCAGCGCCAGGCTTGCCAAGGAGTCGCTGAAGGTCCGGCCCTGCCGCTCGTCGGGGCGCTGGAGTCTGAGAAAGTCGCCCAGCTTCACGTCGACGGTGCCGAAGTCGGCCACCAACCGATCCCGCACGGTTTCGAGAGCCCGGGCCCGGATACCAGCCGGTGGTATCGCGGCGCGGCGCGGTCTCGCCCGCCACGCTGGCCCAAAGGGCGAACCAGAGCGCCGGGACCGACTCCACCCGTCCGTAGCGGTCCCAGCGCTCGAGCGAATCGAGCATGGTCCGAGTGGACTCCGCCCGGCTCGGGTCCACCGCCCGAAGCAGGTTCCACTCGGAACGGATCAGCGGCACGTCCCGCTCGGCGGCGAAGAAGTAGGTATCGAATGCCATCGCCGACCATTGATCGAAGGTGAACTTCCCCGGCGCCGACAGCAGGCGGCGCGCCTCGCGGGAGCGCCAGTTGTCGGGATGGAGCCCGAGGTAGGAGGGAAAGTCCTCGCGTCGCGGGTTGGCGTCGGCGGTGGTGGTGAGAAACGGGGTCGAGTTCGCGCTCTGCATCCAGCCCGACGGCGGGTTCAGCACCTGGGGCATGTCGCCGGGCGTATGGTACCCCTGCCAGTCGGTGCGGGGATCGGTCCCGTCGACCGGCTGCGACCAATCGATCGTGGTGTCACGACGGGGCACGGCCCCGGCGTGGATATAGAAGATGTTCCCCGCCGTGTCGGCGTACATCACGTTGTGATAGACCAGTCCGTTGATCGCGAGCGCCTGCCGGAACTCGGCCAGGTTCCGGGCCTTGCCCATCGCGTACCACTGCTGTAGCAGGCCACCCCGGTCCACGTTGCCGTACATCACCGCCAGTTTCTTGCCGTCGCGCTCTCCCAGGATGGGACCGTGGTGGGTCTTTTCGAGGGTGACGTACCGAGTCTCGAGCCCGCTCGCGGTCCGCACCCGGAGCGAATCCCGCCAGGACACGGCCGTGCGGTAGCCGCTCCCGTACCGATAGGCGAGCGGACGGGCGGGGTCGTCGAACACTTCCTGCCAGACGTCCACCATGTCGGAGTTGTTGACGGTGAGCGCCCAGCCGAGATGGGGATTGAATCCCTTGACCGGCACCAAGGTCTGCGAGTAGGCGGTGAGACCGGAAATGTCCCAGCCCTCGTCGCTGATCCACTGGCTCTCGTAGACCGGCGCCATCGGGGTGTGGGGATTGAGGAAGAGCATCGGATGGCCCGAGGCGCTCTTGGCGGCGCTCACCGCCCACATGTTCGAGCCCTCCTCCCGATTTCGGGGGGCCGGGAGGACGATGCCGGCCAAGTGCCGAAGGTCCACGCCACCCGCGTCCGGCGTCAGGGCAAAGCCGCGGTAGAGCATGAACGCCATCCACCCTTGGTAGTGGATCGGCACCTTCGGCCTCACCTCGGGGTGACGGAAGAGGTAGTAGTTGGTACCGTCCGCCCACCCGTCCACCAGCGCCTTCAGGGCGGGACTGGCGGCGGCGTACTCTTCCCGCCCCCGGCGCTCCAGCTCGAACGCTCGGACGAAGACGTCCCACCCCACCCCATCCTCCCCTTGCAGCTCGGCCAGGCGACCGAGCCCCTGCAGGTACGCGGACTCGGTCTCGGGAAAGCGGTCCTCGGCCCGGGCGTAGGCCATGCCGAACATCACCTCCGGGTCAGTCCGGCCGTGGACGTGCGGCACCCCCCAGGTGTCGCGGTAGATCGTCACCGCCGAGGCTTGCCGCTCCCACCGGACCCGTTCCGCGCGGGCGGGGGGCCGCGTCTGGGCGGCGGCTGGCGAGCGCACCGCCGGAGCGGCCGCCCCGAGAAGAAGGACCAGGGCCAGGGACGCAGAGCAGCGTCGGGGGCGGTGGGTCATCGCGATCTCACAGCTCGGGAATGCAATAATGTACCCAACTTTCCGGCTTCGCCCGCGGGCGGCGTGAAGGACGGTTCAGCCCAGCCTCCGAGACGGTTCATGGCCGCCGGTCGACCTTGATCGTCGGGAAGACGCGCCCGCATCGGGAGGTCCCGGATGGTCGCGAACGGAGCGAATGGGCACGGGCGGCCGCCCGAGGACTCGGCCCTGGCCCGCCTGGTGAAGGCGGAGGCGCGCCTCGACGAGCTGCTGGCCCGGCGGCGCGACGAAGCGGCCGGGATCCTGACCCGGGCCGCTCGGGAAGCGGCCGCGCTCCGGGTCGCGGCCGACGAGGCAACCGAGGCGGCGCAAGCGCGGCTGGAGGCGAGCCTGGCGCGCGACCAGGCCGCCCGTCTGGCCGGGACACGCCAGGTGGCCGAGGATCGGCTCGCCCGGCTCACGGGGGTCGGCGAGCCGGAGCTCGGCCGGCTGACCGCCTGGGTCGTCGACCGGGTTCTGGCGCCGGAGCGACGGGTGTCATGATCCTGCCCATGGCTCGCCTCCGGATCCTGGGTCCCCGCGATCGGCTCGATCGGGTGATCCAGCTGTTGCAAGACGAGGGCGTGGTCCATCTCGCCGACGCCTCGCCGACCGGCCCGCTCCGTCCGGTCGAGTTGAGCGGGCCCGAGGTCCGGCGGTCCCGACACCTGGCCGACCTGGCGCGCGACCTGACCACCCTGGCCAGCCGAGTGGGCCCTGTCCCACCGGCACCGGGGCCACCGACCGGGCCGCCGAGCGGGCACGAATTCGCGACCTGGGCCCGGCGCTCCCGCCGGGCGCTCCGTGAGTTGGACCGGCTGGACCAGGAGCGGCGAGCCCTCGACGAGACCCGGGCCGAGTTGACCCGCTTCCAGGCGTTCGTGAGGGCCTTCCGCGGGCTGGTCCCCGCGACGACCACGGCGCGAACCCACAGCTACCACCTGGTGCTCCGCGGCGAGGACCGGGAGGCAGTCCCCCACCTGAGCACCGCGCTCGAGAAGGTGATCGGGCACGAGTTCATACTCGAGTCGACCGCGCTTCCGTCGGGCGAGCTGGCGGCCATTCTGCTGGTCCGGCTGGAGGACGCGCCTCGGGTCGACCGGCTGCTGGCCCAGGCCGGGGTCGGCGAGCTGCCGCTCCCGCCTGGGTTCGAGGGCCAGGCGCTGGCCGACCTCCAGCCCGAGCTGGAGCGAAAGCGGCTCGAGACCGACGAGGCCCTGGCCCGGGTGGACGCTCGACGGGCCGAGCTGATCGAGGCCGAGCGGAGCGAGGTCGGGCCCGCTCGGGCCGCGGTCGAGGATCGGCTGCTCGGGCTCACGGCCCAGACTCGAGCCGCCGCCAGCGACCGGACCTTCGTCCTGGAGGGCTGGGTCCCGGCCCCTCAGGCGAGCGGGCTCAGGGACACGATCGAGCGGCGCTTCGACGGGGCGGTCGCCACCGAGATCGTGGACCGGGAGGACTGGCAGGGCGACGAGGCACCCGTCGTGCTCCGGAACCCTCGGCTCTTCCGACCCTTCGAGATGGTCACGGGGATGCTGCCCCTGCCCCGGTACGGGTCGATCGACCCGACTCCCTTCGTGGCCGTCTTCTTTCCGATGTTCTTCGGGTTGATTCTCGGCGACATCGGCTACGGCATCGCGCTGGTGGCCCTGGCGCTGCTCCTCCGGCACCGCTCGGCGCCCGGCACCACGGTCCGGGCCGTGAGCGAAATCCTGGGCGCGTGCGCCGCCTTCTCGATCGCCTTCGGGATCGGGTTCGGCGAGCTCTTCGGCGACCTGGGGCGCCGCTGGTTCGGACTTCATCCGCTCCTCTTCGATCGGGAGAAGGCCCTGATCCCATTTCTCGGTCTGACGGTCGCGATCGGCGTCGTCCACATTACCCTCGGCCTCGGGCTCGGCGTCGTGAATGCCGCCCGAGGGCACCCGCGGCAGGCCGTCGGCCGGGGCGTGGCTCTGCTGATGGTGCTGGTGATCGTGGTCGCGCTGCTGGCGGCGTTCGAGGTCCTCCCCCACCGGTTCTTCACCCCCGCCGTCGTGGTGCTCCTGGCCGCGTTTCCGGTCCTGGTGGTCGCGGAAGGAATCATCGCGCCGATCGAGCTGCTCTCGACCCTGAGCAACATCCTGTCCTACGCCCGGATCATGGCCCTGGGGACCGCCTCGGTCATGATGGCCGTGGTGGCGAATGAGCTGGCGGGCTCGCTCGGCAGCGTGCTCGTTGGCGCGGTGTTCGGCCTGCTCTTTCACCTCGTGAACTTCGCGCTCGGGATCTTCGCTCCGACCATTCACGGGTTACGACTGCATTACGTCGAATTTTTCGGGAAGTTCTACAGTCCGGGCGGGCAGCGGTATCACCCGCTCGGCCATTGGCGGCCGAATGGCAGCTCGGCCGGATAAGAGGAGGCGGTATGAACATCGTCTGGATCACGTTGAGCGCGGCGCTCGCCATCGGGTTGCCCGCCCTGGCGACCGGCTGGGCGCAATCCCGGATCGGCCCAGCTATCTCGGCCACGCTGGCCGAGAAGCCGGAGCTCAGCACCACCGCGGTCCTCCTCCTTGCAATTCCGGAGACCATGGTGATCCTCGGCTTCGTCCTGGCCCTGGTCATCATGCTCCGGGCCGGCGGCTGAGCCATGGCGCTGGAGACCCTGCTCCAGACCCTGGAGCAGGCCGCGGCCGCCCAGGCCGACCGAACCCTGGCCGAGGCGAAGGCCGAGGCCGCGGCCCTGATCCGGGACGCCACGGCGGAGGCCGAGCGGCAACGGGCGTTGGTGCTCGAGGAGGTCCGGGCGCGGGCTCGACTCGCGTCAGACCGGGCCTTCGCCGAGGAAACCCGGGCCCTCAAGGAGCGGCTGCTCTCGGCCCGGACGGCCGTGGTGGACCGGGTGCTGGCCCGGGCCGGAGCCCGGCTCTCGACGCTCGAGGGATCGGCCTATGCCTGGCGGGTCGAGCGCCTGGTCGAGAGCACCCTGGCCTATCTGGCCGGCGCCCCCGCCGCTCTGTCGTGCCGCCCGGACGTCGCGGCCCAGGTCGAGTCCGCGGCGGCGGGCCGGGGCGAGATCGAGATCTCGGCGACTCCGGAGGCCGCCGCCGGTGTGCTGGGCCGGTCCGCCGACGGCCGGGTGACGGTGGACAACACCCTCGTCGCGCTGCTCGAACGGCGTCGGCCGGAGCTGGCCATCGCCGTCGCCCGCCGGGTGGAGGAGGGCGTCGATGCGCTGGGACCAGCTGAATAGCCGGGCCCGCGGTCTGGCCGGCCACCTCCTGGACCGGGCCGGGCTTCGTCGGGTCGGAGCCGCCACGACCGGGCCCGAGCTGCTGGCGATCCTGGCACCGGGCGGCGCCCCTCTGCCGCTCGACCGCGCCGGGCGAGACGAGGCCGAGCTCGACGCCTGGGTCGGCCAGGTGGCGGCCGATCGGTTCCGGACCCTGGACCGGTGGCTCGGCCCCTGCCGGAGCGCCCTGGCCGTCGTGCTCGAAGACGAGGAGCGCCGGACGCTCCGCCGCCTGCTCCGCGGCGCGGCCCAGGGCGGGTCGGCGGCCACCCGGCTCCGGTCGGTGGTCCCCACCCCCTCGCTCCCCCGGCGCCTCCTGACCCGTCTCGCCGCGGCCACCTCGCCGGCCGATCTCGCGGATCGCCTGACCCGGGCCGGACATCCGGCCGGACGGGCACTCGCGAGCGCCGCGGCGGGGACCGACCGATCGGGCCTGTTCGGGTTGGAGGTCGCCTTGTCCCGGACGTTTGCCGTCCGGGCTACCCGGTTGGCGCGGGCCGGCGGCCCCGTCGTCAGGCGCTTCGCCGCCCTGACGATCGACCTCGAGAACGGGGCTGGCCTGCTGGCGAGCCCGTCCTGGGGCGGCGAGGTCGGACCGGGAGACGTCTGGCTGGAGGGCGGCGAGCTGCTCTCCGCCGCCGACCATCGCCGGATCGCGATGAGCCGAGATCCGGCCGAGGTGGGTCCCGCGCTCGCCGCGCAGTTCCGGCACACCCCGCTCGAACAGGTATTCCGAATGGCCGACCCGCCGGAGCGCGGATTCGAGGGACGCTCGCTCGCGGCGCGGATCCGGTGGCTCCGGGGCCTGGCTCGCCGCGACCCGCTCGGACCGGCCCCGACCCTCCTGGTGCTGGAGCGGATTCGGCTGGAGGCGTACCTGGTTCGGGCCGCCCTCTGGTCGATCCGCCTGGGCGCCCCATGGCCCGTCCCGGATTGGCTGGCGGCCGCATGAGCGCCCGGACGGTTCGCGCGCTGGCGTCGCCGGCGGTGGCGGCGGGGTTCGGACTGGCGGGCGTTCCCGCCGACCCGATTCGACCCGGCGGGGATCCGGCGGAGTTGGTTGGGTCGGCGTTGGGCCGGCCCGATCTGGCCGTCGTGCTGATCGAGGAGTCCATCTACGACGGCCTCGGTCCGGAGCTCCGCCGGCGCCTGGACCGGTCGGCCGTGCCGGTCGTGGTCCCCTTCCCCTCGCCCGCGGGGCAATCCCGGCGGTCGGCCGAGGACCGGGTGGTGGAGCTCCTGCGGCGCGCCATCGGCTACCGGGTGAGGCTCCGATGACCGGCGCGCGCGAGTGATCGCGCGCCGCCGGCGCGCTCGGTCGAGGCGGCTCCGCTGGGCGGGGCCGTCGCTCTACGAGATCGTGCGGGTCGGGCGACGGGGCTGCTCGGCGAAGTGATCCGCTGCGTGGGCGGAGACCGGCCACCATCCAGGTCTTCGAGGACACGGCCGGGCTCGCGCTCGGGCGAGCCGGTCGAGCCGCACCGGCGGGCCGCTCGCTGGCGGAGCTCGGCCCCGGCCTGCTGGGCTCGGTGCTCGACGGCATCGGCCGGCCGCTGGCGCCGCTCGCCGAGCGGCGAGGGCGACTTCATCGGCGGCCGGCACGGTCGCGCCGACCCTGGACCGGGCCGCGCCGCTGGGCGCTTCGAGCCGACCGTCGCGGCCGGCGATCCGTGGTCGGCGGCGACGTGCTCGGACGTGGTGGCAGCGAACGCCCCGGCTTCGTCCATCGATCCTGATGCCGCCCGGGGTCGGCGGGGCGCGATCGCCGAGATCGCGCCGGGCGACCATCGCGGTCGACGAGCACGTCGGGCGGCTCGACGGACGGCACCCCGCTCGGCCTGGCGCAGCGCTGGCCGGTGCGCGTGCCCCGGCCGGTGGCCGCGCGGCTGCCGGCCGACCGGCCGTTCGTCACCGGGCAGCGCGTCTTCGACCTCCTCTTCCCGGTCGCCGAGGGCGGGATCGGTCGCGGTGCCGGGCGGGTTCGGCACGGGCAAGACGGTGATCGAGCAGTCGCTGGCCAAGTTACGCCGAGGCCGACATCGTGGTCTACGTCGGCTGCGGCGAGCGCGGCAACGAGATGGCCGACGTGCTCGAGGAGTTCCCGAGCCTCGAGACCCGCGCACCGGGCGCTCGCTGATGGACCGCACCGTCCTGGTGGTGAACACCTCGAACATGCCGGTGGCGGCGCGGGAGGCCTCGGTCTATCTCGGGCTCACGATCGCCGAGTACTACCGCGACATGGGCTATCGGGTGGCCCTGATGGCGGACTCGCTGTCGCGGTGGGCGGAGGCCCTGCGCGAGATCGGCTCGCTGCTCCGGGAGATGCCCGGCGAGGAGGGCTATCCGACCTACTCTCGGCAACCGGCTCGGCAAGCTCTTCGAGCGGGCCGGGCGGGCGCAGACGCTGGGCCGCCGGCAGCGCGAGCGGCGCGGTCACCTTCATCAGCGCGCTCTCGCCGCCCGGGCGGCGACTTCTCCGAGCCGGTCACCCAGGCCGCGCTGCGGGTGGCCGGCGCGCTCTGGGCGCTCGATCCCGGCCTCGCGCACCAGCGCCAATTCCCGGCGGTGGACTGGGAGACCAGCTACAGCCTGCAGGCCGGCGACGTCGACCGCGTGGTTCGAGGACCGTGGCCGGCGCCGACTGGGCGACGCTGCGCCAGGCCACGTTCGACGTCCTGCAGCGGGACCGGGAGCTCCGCGAAGTGGCCGGCCTGGTCGGTCCCGACGCGCTCGACGGACGGACCGCCTGGTGCTGGAGACCGCGCGCTCTGGTCCGCGAGTTCCTCATCGGGCAGAGCGCGTTCGACCCGGCCGACGCAGTGTCGCCGGTGACCAAGACGGCAGCGTTGGCCCGGTCGATCCACGACTTCGTGGCTCGAGCCGCGATCGTGGCTCGGGCGAAGGTCGCCGCCTTCGAAACGATCGAGACCGGCCGGGTCCGACGCGCCCTCTCGCCGTCCGCGGCAGCACCGGCCCCGATCTGGAAAGCGCGCTCGCCCACGCCACGGCGGAGATCGACCGCGCGGTGCGGAGGGCAACCTCGTGAGCGAGCCGCACCCGCGATCTATCCCGGCGCCGCCAGCGCCGCCGGGCCCGCTGCTGACCGTCGCCGACACCCGGCTCGCCGGCCTGGGCGAGTGGGTGACGATCGAGACCGGCCGACGGTGCGACCCGCCGGGGTCAGGTGATCGAGGTCGGGCCGACGGCAGTCGGTGGTGCAGGTGTTCGAGGACACCGTCGGGCTTGGGCCGGCGGCGGCCCGGGTCACCTTCACCGGCGACGTCGCCCGGGCGACCGTCGGGGAGGAGCTGCTGGGGCGGGTGTTCTGCCGGTGCCGGGCGCTCCGCTGGACGGCCTGCCCGCACCCGATCGGGAGCGACGCGGCGGGCCGTCTGGGGCCGGCCCATGAACCCGGTCCGCCGGCGCAAGCCTCGCCGACTTCATCGAGACCGGGATCTCGGCGATCGACGGGATGAACACTCTGGTCCGGGGCCAGAAGCTGCCGATCTTCTCCGGCGCCGGGCTTCCCGGGCTCGATCTGGCCGCGGCGGTCGTCGCGCGACGCCCGGACCCGGAGCGACGAGCCCTTCGCCGTCATCTTCGTGGCCATCGGCATCACCCAGCGCGAAGACCCAGCGGTTCCTGGCGGGCTTCGAGCACAGCGAGGCGACTGGCCCGGACCGTGTTCTACCTGAACCGCACCGGCGACCCGACCATCGAGCGGCTGCTCGCGCCACGGCTGGCCCTTGCCGCAGGCCGAGCACCTGGCCTTCGAGCGCGGCATGCACGTGCTGGTGGTGCTGGCCGACTGCACCAACTACTGCGAGGCGCTCCGCGAGCTGGGCGCCGCGCGGGAGGAGATTCCCGGGCGGCGCGGCTATCCCGGATACATGTACACCGACCTCGCCACCCTGTTCGAGCGGGCCGGGGTGCTGGCCGACGGCGCGGGATCCATCACCCAGCTCCCGATCCTCACGATGCCGGACGACGACATCACCCATCCGATTCCCGACCTGACCGGGCTACATCACCGAGGGCCAGATCGTGCTGAGCCGGGAGCTGCACCGGCGGGGGCGTGTACCCGCCGATCGACGTGCTGCCGTCGCTCTCGCGGCTGATGAGCGCCGGGATCGGCAAGGGCACGCACGCCGGATCATCGGCGCTGGGCCGACCAGCTCTACGCGATCTACGCCCGGGGCCGCGAGGCGCGACTCACCGCCGCCATCGTCGGCGAGGCGGGCCTCCCGGCCGAGGACCGGCGGGCGCTCGCCTTCGCCGATCGCTTCGAGCGGGAGCTCGTCCACCAGGGCACGGGCCGCCGCACCATCGTGGAGACCAGCGAGATCGGCTGGACCCTGCTCGAGAGCATGCCACGGGAGGACCTGACCCGGATACCGGACGAGGTCTGGGAACGGCGCCGCTCGGGTCGGGCCGCGGAGCAGTAAGCCGATGGCCGCGTCCCGACTCGCCCCAACCCGCTCCAACCTGCTCCGGGCCCGGCGGCGCCTGGAACGGGTGGCCCGGGGCATCGACCTCCTGACCCGGAAGCGCAAGGCGCTGATCTCCGATCTCTTCCGGATCGCGTCGCCCGCGATCGAGGCCCGGGCTCGGGTCGAAGCCAGGGCGAGCGCCGCCTACCGAGCCCTGCTCGACGCCGCCGCCGCGGACGGCGGTGCCACGCTGGAAGCGCTCAGCTGGCCGGTGCGGCCGATCGAGGTGGACCTGACCGTGACCGAGTCCTGGGGGGTCACCAGCGGGGCCGTCGAGCGGCTCACCCCCGTGAGCCGGACCCTCCGAGGCCGGGGCCAGGCTCCGGGTCTGACCGGGCCGGCCACCGCCACGGCGGCCGACGAGTTCGAGCGGCTCACCGAGCTGTTGCTCGACGCCGCATCGACCGAGATCCTGCTCCGACGGCTGGCCGATGCGTTGGCCCGCACCTCACGGCAGGTGAATACCCTGGAGCGGCGGGTGGCGCCGGAGCTGCGCTCGGACATCCGGCGGGTGCGCGACCTGCTGGAGGAACGGGAACGGGAGGATCACACCCGGCTCAAGCACCTGCTTCGGCTTCGTTGAGCCACCCCGAGCGGAGACGATATCGACCGCGCCGCCTAGCCGGCGAGTCGCGCCAGGTAGCGGTAATTCCGGCCGGCGCTGGCCAGCGGATCGGTCGAGCCCTCCTGCTCCACGAAGCACGGCTTGGCGCTCAGATCGGGAACCGCCTGGAGGAACGCGGCGACGTCCACGACGCCCCGCCCCAGCTCGGTATCGTGCGACCGATCGGCGACGACGTCCTTGAGGTGGAAGGTCCAGTAGCGATCCCGGTACCGGGCCAGGTAGGTCAGCGGGTCACCGCCACCCATCACCAGATTGCCGATGTCGAGCTGGAGCCGGACCAGATCGGGATCGGTCCGGGCCACGAAGGCCTCGTACGGCACCGTCCCCTCGATCGGGGTGAGATGATCCGGCTCGTTGTGGAAGGCGAGCCAGAGGCCCGACGCCCGGGCGGCCCGGCCGGCCTCGTTGAAGCGGTCGGCCCATCGGAGCCAGGCGTCGAGCGAGGTCTTGGTCTCGGCGGGGAGGCTGGGGACGATGAGATACTGCTGCCCGAGCAGCGCCGCCTCGTCGAGACTCTTCGACCAGTCGGTCAGCAGGACCTCGGGGGCAAGATGCGCGGAGGGCGCCTTCAGTCCCTCCCGATCGAGCGACGCTCGAACCTGCTGCGGCGTCCGCCCGAAGTTGCCCCACGACCAGAGGAGCTCCACGTCGTCGTACCCGAGGGCGCGGATCCGATGCAGGGTGCCGTCGGGGTCGCGCTTCATCTCGTTTCGGACGGAGTACAGCTCGAGTCCGACCCGGCGCAGGCCACCGGAACCGCCCGGCCACGGCGGCCGTCGGGCGGCGACCACGCCACCGACCGACGCGCCGAGGGCCCCGACGAAGGTTCTTCGATCCATCAGGTGTCCTTGAAAAGGCCCGGCACCCGAAGCGGGACCGGCAGCTCGCGGGTCTCCGGAAATTCCCGGAAGTACTCGGCGATGGTCTCCCGGGTGCCACAAAGGTAGATCACGTCGCCCGATTGGACGACGAAGTCGGGCCCGACGTCCACCACGATCGTTTCGCCCCGCTCCACGGCCACCACCGTCGCGCCCGACTGCTCCAGCAACCGGTTGGCGGCGAGCGGCCGGCCGGCCATGAAGCCGGCCGAGGTGCTGACGATCTTGATCTGCGCTTCGAGCGAGATGGCCTGCTCGCCGAGGAGCTGGAAGCTGAGGAGCTGACCGGCCACCTGGCTCAACGAGAGCGCGAAGTCGGCCCCGGCCCGGTGAATCCGGGCGACGTTCTCGGCCCGGTTGGCGCCGGCGATGATCACAACCTCGGGGGCCAGGTCACGGGTCACGGCGGCGGCAAAGAGCGCGGCGGCGTCGGTCGGCAGGGTCAGAACCACGGCCTGGGCAGTTCGGGCGCCGGCTCGCTCGAGCGTGTTGGGGTCGACCGGGTCGCCCACGACGTCCACGCCCTCGCCGGCGGCGGCATCCACCACCCGCACCTGTTCACCGGCATCGATCAGGAACTCGGCCAGCTTCCGGCCCACCGGGCCGTAGCCCACCACGAGAAAGGGCCCCTGCTGCGGGACCGGCGTTGCCAGCCGGCCCAGCGCGGCAATGCCGTCCACGCTCCCGACGGCGACCACGATCGCCCCTTCGTCGAGCCGGGTGGCGGGACTCGGATTCCGGATTAGCTCGCCACCGACCCAGAGGCCCACCACCGCGGCGCCGGTCTCCTGGCGGACCCGACTCTCCGCCAGGCTCCGCCCGGCGAGCGGGCTCCCCCGGTGAATCCGGAGCTCGGCCACCTCCAGCTGGCGCCCCAGTTGCCGGACGCCGGCCACCCGGGGATTGATCTTGACGCTCGCCCTGGCGGCCAGGGCCGCGGCCAGGACGTGGTCGGGCGTGTACGCCGCGGTCGCGCCGGCGCGCACCATCGGCGGCCGCCGGGCGGGATCCTGCACCATCGCGACGATCGGCCCCTGGAAGCCGTAGTAGCGGGCGCTCAGGGTCATCGCCGCGTTATGGTCGTCGTCGCCGTTCACCACCAGCCCCCGGGCCCCCACCAACCCGCTCAGGTCCGGGTCTTCCGCCTCGAGATCGCCCAGCACGACCGCGCGCCCCCGTTCGTGGAGCCACCGGGCCACCGCCTCGTTCTCCTCGAAGATCACCACCGGCACCTTCTCCTGATCCAGCCCCTCCAGCAGCGAGGTGACCGCGGGGCCGTACCGATAGATCAGGACCCGGCCGTTCAGGTCGGGCAGGCTGGTGGGAATCCGGGCCTCGAAACGCTCTTCGAAGAACGGCAGCAGGAAGATCGGGAAGACCAGGAAGATCAAGAACTGGCCGGCGAACTGGCAGGTGATCACGAAGGCCTGCATCAGGAGCGAGTTCCAGTGGACGTCGACCCCCGACCCGGTGGTGGTGAGGGTCGCGGCCGCCCACTCCAGGCTCTCGCCGAAGCCCCGGTGCACGTGCTCCAGCCGATTCATCCCGATCTGATAGAGAACCGCCATGAACGCAAGGATGACCGGGACCCACAACAGCATGATGACGAGCCGACGGACCGACCGCGGAACCGTTCGCATGAGAGAGCTTTCGGCCTCAGCGCCAAGGGATGGGGCCGTACCGCCGGCGAGCCGGCCAGAGCTCGTCGAGCGTGTCGTCGTCGTAGAGATGGCCGGCCTTCATCACGGAGGCGATGTCCGCCGTGTTGTGGATGTCGGCCAGGGGGTCGGCGTTGAGCACCACCAGGTCGGCCAGCTTGCCTCGGGTAATCGAGCCCGTCTCGTGGTCGATCCCGATGAAGTAGGCACCGTCGATCGTCGCCACCCGGATCGCCTCCAGAGGCTTGAGCGCCTCGGCGTAGCTCCAGATCTCCCAGTGGGTCCCGATCCCGGGTTGCTCGCCGTGCTCGCCCAGGACCCCGTACCCGCCGGCCCGCACGATGTCGGCCATGCCTTCGGCGATGAAGGGGAACGAGAACGCCGACTTGGGCCGCATTCGGTCCGACGCCGACCGCGCCGCCAGCTCCGCCCGCGGCATGAACCGGAGATACTTGGCGTCGCGCTCGAGATGCTGCCGGGGACGGAAGTAGTGCATCGAGCCGAGCACGTGCCCGGCCACGATCGCCGTGGGCGAATAGACGGCGTGCGCCTGCCCAAAGAATTCGGCCACGTCGTGGTAGACCGGGAGGTTGGCGATCAGGTGTTCCCAGCCGGTCTGGCCGTCCATCACCAGGCCGACGTCGAAGTAGAGCGGCCCACCCTCGCCCGTCACCGTGATGCCCCTCCGCCGAGCGGCCTGGAGCAGGAGCTCGTGCTGCCAGCGGGCGGGCTGGCGGTAGTTCTTGATGCTCACCGCGCCCCAGTCGGCCCGCCGGTCCACCTCGCGGTCGGCGTCCTGCTCGGTCAGCAGGATCTTCTGGTCGCCCCAGGCCACCCCGGGGTAGATCACGATCTCGGCCACGCTGAAGGTCCGCGGGCCCTCCATCGCGCCGGACGCGATCAGCTCGGCCAGGGGAAAGGCCGACTCGGAGCTGGTGGCGGGGTCGAGAATGGTGGTGACGCCGTAGGCGAGGTCGAGCGCCGACGAGACCCGGTGCGGGGTGACGATCCCGCTCTCCTCGGCGGTGTGGTGGGCGTGGAGGTCGAAGAGACCGGGAATGATCGTCTTCCCGGACAAGTCCATGACCCGGTCCACGCCGGTGGTGTCGCACTCCCCCACGCAGGCGATCCGGGCGCCCTGCACCACGACCGTCCCCCGATCGATCACCCGATCGCTGTCGGCGGTCACGATCTTGGCGTTGACCAGCGCGATCGACCCGGACGGACGGGGCCGCGGGATCCGGAGATCGATGTCGGTGGTGGTCCGCCGGCCGGTGGCGACGTCGTAGGTGAGGTAGCGGCTCCCCGCCGCGTACTGGAGCGTGGTGCTGTCGCGCCACGAGGCATACACCCCGCCGCGGGGATCGACGTACCGCCGGCCTGGCACCGAGTCGTCGGGCTTGGTGTCGATCACCGGGGCCTGCTCATCCCCGGCGAGCGGCGAGACGTACAGGAACTGTCCCGCCTGGAACGCGACCCAGGTTCCGCCGGGCGAGAGCACCGGCTGAGCGCCCTTGTCGCGCGCCGCCGGGAACACCGCGTGATCGGTCGCGGCGCCGCCTTCCGGGCCGACCGATCGGACCCGGATGGTGAGGGCCAGCGCCGAATCACTCGGGAAGGGGTAGTACAGCAGGGAGGGCGCCCGATCGGCGTGGTCCTGATACTGGAAGTACACCCGGCCGCCGGGACCGTCGTAGGTCCGCACCGCCCCGCTCAGCGACGCCAGCGTCAGGACGCCACCTCCTCCCGCGACCGGCACCCGGACCGCGGTCCACCCCACCGCCCGGTTCCACCCGTTCCAGTCGGTCCCGTTGGGGCTCGGTCCCGGACCCTTCGAGACCACGATGGACCCGCCATCCCGGGAGTAGTGGGGATAGAGGTATTCCGCCGGGTCGAGACCGAGCCGGCGGGCCCCACTTCCGTCGGCCGCCGCGACGGCCACGTCGCCCTTGGCCGAGTCGTCCCAGACCGCGAAGGCCACCGAGTCGCCCGCCGGCGACCAGGCCGGCGTCAGTTGCACGGCCGGGGCCATCTCGGGGGTGAGCGGGCGAGGCGCCCCGCCGGCCAGGTCCATGAGCCACACCTTCCCGACCGCCACGAAGGCCAACCGCTTCCCGTCGGGCGACGCCACCGGCCACTGGATGAACTTGGTGGCGAAGCTCGAATCGTCGATCCGGATCCGGCCCCGGACCGCCTCGGACATGACCCGGTGGACCCGGGCGGTGAACGGCACGACCCGGTCGTTCGCGCCGGTGAGGTCCACCCGGTGAATCTTCCCCTCGGCCCACGCCACCACGCCCTTCGAATCCGGCGTCCACGCCACCCGCGGAAACGCGCCGTAGCCGTACTGGGCGTTGACCTGGGTCAGGTCCTTGGCGGCCGGCCAGAGAACGATGTGCTCCTCCCCGGTCTGGAGATCCCGCACCACCAGCGAGGTGCTGGGAGCGTACTCGTGGCCGCGGTAACTGAAGGTCGTGTCGCGCCGCTCGAGCCCGAAGGCGAGGTAGCGCCCGTCGGGCGAGACCGCCGGAGCGAGAGCCGCCGGCGGGTCGATGTCGTTGTCCTCCGCCCAGCCGGTCCGGCGGAGCGCCTCGACGTAGGCGGGACTGAGCTCGGCCGGTCCGGAGGTGCGGACGTTGGTCACCGCGCCGGTCGCGAGCTCGAGCCGCTGGAGGCGATGCCCCGCGGTGAGCATGCCGAGGCCCTCGCCGGTAGAGTACGACACCTGGAAGTAGAGGTATTTGCCGTCGGCCGAGAATCGGGGCGCGTCGTAGTGGGAGAGCGCCTGCCCGAGGAGCCGCCGCGGTTCGCCCCCGTCGAGCGGCAGGGTCCAGAGCTCGCTCATCTGCCGATGCCAGCCCCGTCCGGGCGTCGGAAAGACCCGAACGGCGACGATCGACTTGCCGTCCGGCGCCCAGGCCGGCGCCATGAACCGGGTCTCGCGATCGAGGAACACCGGCCGGGGATCGGAGCCGTCGGCCGCCATGGTCCAGACGTCGTTCTGGCCCTGCCGGTCGGAGATGAAGGCGATCCGTGACCCGTCGGGCGAATAGGCCGGATGGAAGTTGAGCGCGACCCCGCTGTTGGCCGTGAGCGGCTCGGCCTGGCCGCCGGCGATCGGGAGGCGGTAGATCTGCCCCAGCAGATCGAACACGATGGTCCGCCCGTCGGGTGACACGTCGAGCGAGAGCCAGGTCCCTTCGTCGGTGGTGAAGTCGACCACCCGCGGCGTTCCCTGCGGCGGAAGCAGGGTCACGCTGGGGTCGACGTCTCCCGGAGTGGAGCGGCCGCAGGCGAGCAGGCAGGCGAGAGCGAGGGCGGCGACCGCCCGACGGTCGAGCGTGGGCATGGGCCCTCTCAGCGACGGTCCAGTCGGAGGACCGACTGAAGCAGCACGTTGGCGCCGTTGGTGACGTCCTCCGGGCGGGTGAGCTCTTTCGGCGAGTGGCTGATCCCCCCGATCGAGGGCACGAAGATCATCCCCATCGGCCCCAGCTTGGCGAGATCCTGGGCATCGTGCCCCGCCCCGCTCGGCATCACCTGGTTCGAGAGCCCGAGGGTCCGGGCCGACTCGGCGATCAGGTCGCGCACCGCCGGGTCGGACAGTGCGGCCACGTTGATTGGCCGTTCCACGTGGGTCCAGGTCACCTCCCGGCGCGCCATGATCCGGTCGCCCTCGGCCCGAATCGCGTCCCAGAGCCGCGCCAGCTTGTCCATCGAGAGGTCGCGGAGCTCGATCGTGTGGACCACCTCGCCGGGGATGACGTTCTGGGCGTTGGGCTTGACCAGCAGCCGCCCGACCGTGCCGACCTGCCGCCCCGGCTCCGCCCGGACGATCCGATCCACCGCCAGGATCAGGTCCGCGGCGGCGAGGAGGGCGTTGTGCCGCTCGTCCATCGGCGTGGTGCCGGCGTGGTTGGCGAACCCGGTGATGGTCACGTCCCAGGAGCGGATCCCCACGATCCCCTCCACCACACCAATCTGGAGCCCCTTCTTCTCCAGGGTTCCGCCTTGCTCGATGTGGAGCTCGAGGTAGCCGGCGAGGTCTCCCTTCGCGTGGCGGTAGCTCGCCATCGCGGCCGGGTCGCCCCCGATCCGCTTGATCTTGTCGCCGAGCGGGACGCCGTCCCGCCCGGGGCGGGCCAGCTCGTCGGCGGAGATGTCGCCCAGGAAGCCGCGGCTTCCCGTCAGGCCGGATTCCTCGTCGCACCAGATCGTGACCCAGAGCGGGTGGCGGTTCCGGTACGTCCGCTCGGCCATGGTCGTGGCTGCAGCGATCGCGCCGAGCGACCCGACGATCCCGTCGTAGTTGCCGCCATTCATCACCGAATCGACGTGCGACCCGAAGAGGATCGGCTTGAGGGTCGGATCGGTCCCCGCCCGCCGGCCGATGATGTTGCCCGCCGGATCGATGCTCACCTCGAGCCCAGCCGCGCGCATCAGCTCCATCGCGTACTGGCGCGCCTGGATCACCGCGTCGCCGAAGCCGGTCCGGACCCACCCGTCGGGCCCGTGCCCGATCCCGGCCATGTGGTCCATCCAGCCGTTGAGTCGGGTGCCGTCGACCCGCCAGGCGGTCCAGTCGGGGGCCTGCCCGAGACGCATCCCGGGGAGGATCGCCGCGGCCGCCATGGCTTTCACCACGTCACGTCGTTCCACGCTTCGTTCTCCTCGGTCTCGAGCCCGGTCGGGACCACCCCGTGCGAGTCGGTCAGGTCGCCGGCCGATCGGCGGCGATGAACTCGTCCGCGAGGTCGCGGGCGGGCTCGAAGTCCGCCCGGGCACCGAGCGTCCGCCACCCGGCCAGCGCCATCACGGCCAGCGCCGCGACCACCGACGCCCCGGTCTGATAGCCGCTCAGAACTCCGCCGGCGCCGCCGTGGGGCGCCACCGGAAGCATCCGATCGGCGACCCCGGGTGCGACGTTCACCGACCAGTGAAAGATCATGGCCAGGAGCACGCTGCCCCTGGTCCGGAAGAACAGCACCGTCATCATGGCGGTATAGCAGAGCACGCCGACCGTGAAGTGGAAGGCGCCGCTCCCGCTCGAGAAGACCGAGTGGACGTAGAGCGGTACGTGCCAGACGTCCCAGAGCAGCCCGAGCACCAGGGTGGCCACCAGGGGCGAGTGGCGGGTCAGCAGCCGGGGGAGGAGATAGCCCCGCCAGCCGGCCTCCTCGCCGATCGGGCCGGTGGTCCAGGCAAGCAGGGCCGGCGTGCTCACGAACGCGGCCAGACCGCTCACGTCGAGCGCGGTCATGGTCCCGTGCGCCAGCCCGTACACCACCCGCGCCCCCAGCGACCACGCCAGCGGCAGCAGGAGGGCGTAGAGCCACCAGACGGCACCGCCTCCCCGCACCAGCCGCCGGAGCAATCCCCGGAGGGCCACCCCGCCGCCGGCCACCCAGGTGGCGACCAGGCCACCCACGGCCATGAAGTCGCCCAGGTAGAAGAGGACGGTCCGGAGGGGTGGCTCGGTGTGACCGAACGCGTTGATCGTCCACCCGATCCAGGGCAGACCGAACGACACCAGGAAGAACACCTTCAGGGAACGGCGCGTCCAGATGGAGTTCATGGCCCCCTCCGCGAGTGTCCGGTCGGCCGGCACCTAACGTCCGGGGCCGTAGATCACCTGGCCCGGCTTGGCGCCGGTATGGGTGCCGTGATCGGCCACCACCACGCCGTTCACCAGCACGTAGTCGATCCCGGCCGGAGACTCGGTCGGGTGCTCGTAGGTGGAGCGGTCCTGGATGGTGCCGTAGTCGAAGACCACAACGTCGGCCCAGAAACCGGGCCGGAGCAGCCCCCGCCCCGCGATCCGCATCCGCTCGGCCGGCCAGCCGGTCATCTTCCGGATCGCCTCGGGCAGGGTCAGCGTGTGATTCTCCCGCACGTACTTGGCGATGACGCGGGGGAAGTTGCCGTAGCTTCGCGGGTGAGGCAGTCCCAAGAGGTCGGTGTTGCCGGCCTGGAGGGCGGCGCCCGCGTCGCTGCCGATGCTGGTCCACGGAAACCGAAGCGCGGTCTCGATGTCTGGTTCGGTCATCATGAAGTAGATCGCCATGACCCGGCCCTTGCCCTGGAGCACCAGGTCCCAGGCCGCGTCGCGCGGGTCCTTGTGCTCGGCCTTGGCGATCGCGTCGAGCGTCATCCCGTTGTACTTGGCGTTGTCGGGGTTCCGGGCGTTGGCCAGCACCACGCCCTTCCAGCCGCCCGCGGCCTCGATGATGTTCCACCATCCCGGCGAGCCGGTCTCCACCTCGCGCTTGAGCCGGGCCCGGATGGTCGGGTTCTCGAGCCGGGCCCGGAGCGAGTCCATCCCGCCCTCGAAGGCCCACGAGGGAATCGTCGCCTCGAGGCCGGTGCCCCCCGCGGTGTACACGTACATGTCGGCCGCCACGTCCACGCCCCGAGCCCGGGCGGAATCGACCAGCGCGCCTGCCTTCTTCATCAGGGTGCCCCAACCGGGCTGATAGGCGGCCTTGAGGTGGTAGATCTCCACCGGGGCGCCGCTCTCCTCGCCGATCTTGATCGCCTCACCCACCGCCGTCAGCAGCTCCTTGCCCTCGCCCCGGATGTGGCTGGCGTAGAAGCCGCCGTATTTGGCCGACACCTTGGCGAGCTCGATCAGCTCGTCGGTGCGATGGTAGCTGCTGGGCGGATAGATGAGCGCCGTGGTGATGCCGAACACCCCGGCCCGCATCGCGGTGTCCACCATCGCCCGCATCCGATCGAGCTCCTCGGGCGTCGGCGAACGATCGGCCATGCCGAGCACCGCGCGGCGGGCGGCGGTGGCGCTGTAGTAGTCGCCGAAGTTGAGACTGATCCCGGACTGCTCGAGCCCGGCGAACCAGCCGGCGATCTCCGAGGGCGGCACCGGAGTCCCGCCCTCGCCCGAGAGCGCCGTGGTCACGCCCTCGAGGATCTTGTTCTCGGCCAGGCCGTTCTTGGCCAGCACCCCGGCCGACTGGTCCATCATGTCGATGAAGCCGGGCGTGACGTACTTCCCGGTCGCGTCGAGCTCACGGGCGCCTTTGCCGGGCACGAACCCGACCTTCGCGATCCGCCCGTCCTTGATGGCGACGTCGGCGCGGATGAATGGGTTCCCCGCTCCGTCGAGGACCCGGCCGTTCCGGATGACGATGTCGTACTCCGGAGCCTGAGCGGAGAGGGTCGGCGCGACGCCGACCAGGAGAGCAACGAGCAAGGTACGAAGGAAACGCATCGGTTCGTCCGGCGATCGGGTGAGAGAACAGTCGAGGTAAAAGGCTCGGCGGACCGTGGCTACCGCCGAGCGGGGCGGTCGCCGTTGCCGGCCGAGGGGGTGTGGCCCAGGGCGCGAGAGAGCCGGTCGGCATGGGCCACCACCGTCTTGATCATGCCACGTCGGTGCGACGACTTCCAGCGGGTCGGCGGCGACGCCGCGCCGACCGCGGCGATCAGGGCGCCGCGATGATCGCGCACCGGGGCCGCCACCGCGTTGACGTCCGCCAGCCACTCGCCCTCGACCACGGAGTAGCCCTGGCGCCGGACCCTCCCTAGCTCCCGCCGAAGCCGGTCCGGACTGGTGATCGTGGCCGACGTGACCCTCGCCAACGGTCGCGATAGGGCGTGCTCGACGACATCCTCGGGCTGGGCAGCCAACATCACCCGGCCGCCCGCGGTGGCGTGGAGCGGAAACCGACCGCCGAGGTGGGCCGGAATCTTGAGCGGGTGGTAGCTCTCGACCACGTCGACCGTCACGCCCTCGTCGCCGCTGGGCACCATCAGCGACGCGAGCTCGCCGGTGGCCTCGGCCAGGTCGAGCAGGACCTCGTGCCCCACCCGTTGGAGCGACGTCGAGCTCCGGGCCAGCTCGCCCAGCGCCGCGAGCCGCATCCCGACTCGATAACGCCCGGTGGCCGGATCCTGGTCGAGAAACCCCTCCGCGGCCATGGTCCCGAGCATCCGATACACCGTGCTTCGCGGCCGGCCCAACAGCTCGCCGATCTCCGTCACGGCCAGCTCCGGCCGATCGGGGGTGAAGAGCGAGAGCACGGCGTTGGCTTTGCGAAGCATCGCGTCCGAAGGTCGGGGAACGGCGCCGGACGGCGCGGTCACGGCGTCCCAGCAAATGGGATGGCGTACCACCGTTTGCGAAAGCGTACCACCCGACCGGACGACCGGCAACCCCTCGGGCTGGACAGCGGGCGGTCACTCCTCGCACGTTTCGCGACCCCGGGCACCCGGCCCGACCCGATTACCCCAGACCAGCGAGCCTTTGCGATGCCACTCGACTACCTCGACGCCGGACGGATCCGCGAGCTCCTGCCCATGCCCGCCTGCGTCGACGCGATGGCTGAGGCGATGGTGGCGGCGTCGACCGGGCAGGTGGCCACGCCACCGCGGATCATCATGCCGCTGATCGATCGGAGCGGATATTTCGGGGTGATGCCCGGCTCGTCGGCGGCGCCCCGCGTCTACGGCGCCAAGATCATCAGTCTCCATCCCGCCAATCCCGGCCGCGGGCTCCCCGCGATTCAGGGCTTCGTGGCGCTCTTCGACCACGAGACCGGCACGCCGACGGCGCTGCTCGACGGGGCCGAGATCACCGGGCTCCGCACCGCGGCGGCCAGTGGACTCGCCACCCGACTCCTGGCTCGTTCCGACGCCCGGACGGTCGGCCTCTTCGGGACCGGGGTGCAGGCGTCGACCCACCTCGAGGCGATGCGGGCCGTCCGGCCGATCGAGTCGGTCAAGGTCTGGGGCCGGTCGCCCGAGAAGGTACGGGCCTTCGCCGAGCGGGAGTCCGAGCGACACGGACTCCCGGTCGAGCCCGCCTCGGCCGAGGAAGTCGCGGCCGCCGACCTCATCTGCACGGTCACCGGCTCACCCACTCCCGTACTCCGAGGCGAGTGGGTCAAGCCCGGCGCGCACGTGAACCTGGTCGGGGCGCACTCCCCCACGACCCGCGAGGCCGATACCGCCCTGATCGTGCGGGCCCGGGTGTACGTCGACTCGTTCGAGTCGACCATGAACGAGGGCGGCGACCTCTTGCTTCCGATTCAGGAAGGCGCCATCGGCGAGGATCACATCGTCGGCGAGATTGGTCGCCTGGTGCTGGCGGAGATCCCGGGCCGCGGCGACGACGACGAGGTAACCCTCTACAACTCGCTCGGCGTCGTGGCCCAGGATCTGGTGGCCGCGTATCACGTGCTCCGGCGGAGCCGGGGCGAGATCACGGCATGACCGGCAGCTTGATCATCGAGGCCTGGGCTCCGCCCCGACGCATCGTGATGGTCGGCCGGCCCTTGACCGGGGCCGGCTCGGTGTTGTCGGTGTCGGCCCCGGTGATCGTTACCCGAATCCGGTGGCCGGCGTTGAACACCGTGGCGGTCGGCTCGAGGTCGAAGGCCAGCTCCACGGTCTCTCCCGGGGTCAGCGGCTCGAGGTCCTCGCGATAGCTCCGGTGGTACGGAAGCCCGAGGTTGTTCCAAGGCGCCGGGGACACCTTCCGGTGTGACGCCCGCAGCATCCCTTCCGAGACGTAGCGCGAGTGCCCGGTCGAGTCGACCTCCTCGAGCAGGGCGTAGAAGTCACCGTCCCGCTGGTCGCTCGACACGTAGAGCGTCACCACCGGGTGGCCCACCACCTTCACGTCCTTCGCAAGCGGCGCGGTGGTGTAGGTGAGCGCCTTGGCGTCGTTCGCCGCCATGTCCGGATACCGCATCGGGCCCTGCCCCACGGCGTTGTCCCAGCGGGTGGCGGTGCCCGTGGTGGTGGTGGGATCGACCTGGTACACGTCGACGCCCTTGGCCCCCGTCGAATCGGCCACGAGAAGGCCGTCGTTGGCCGAGCCCACGCTGCCGGACGGGCCTCCGGCGAAGTAGTAGCTCGCGTCGGTGACCCCGGCCGGCGGCCACGCCCGGGCGCTCTTCCAGGTCCACCGCCCCGGGTCGTCCATCAGGGCGTAGTGGATCGGCGGCTCGGTGTCGACTCCGTTCCGGATGCCCTTGAGCCAGCGGTCGAACCAGCGGAACTGCTCGGCGCTCGAGTACTGGGCCTGCTGCGCGGCCATCACGCTGTCGGTGGTGAAGGCGTGCGACCAGGGGCCCATGGTCACCCGCTCGGGGCCGGTGTAGTTGGCTTCCCAGAGCATCTCGTCGCGGGCGAAGATGTCGTACCACCCGCCCCAATGGTACGCCGCGACGCCCGACTGGTTGATGTCGCTCAGGAGCTCGGCCGGCTCCCCACGGCTCCAGGCGAAATCCGGCGTGTCGTGATCGCGGAAGGGCGCCTTCCGGTACTCCTCGATCACGTTCCAGTTGTCGGCGTGCTGAGCCACGGCCTCCTTGGCCATCCGGCCCATCTCGTCTTCGTCGACCGGGGTGGCGGTCACCGCCACGTCCATGAACCGGGTCAGGATCCCCCAGTGCTGGATCATGTTCTGGCGATAAACCCCGCCGTCGTAGAGCACGTCGTACATGGAAAAGGCCGCGACCGTCGGAAAGATGGCCTTGAGCGCGGGGTGCTTGGTGCTGGCCGCCATGTACTGGGTGATCCCGAGATACGACCCGCCGAACATCCCGATGTTGCCGTCGCACCAGGGCTGCTTGGTCATCCAGTCCATCACGTCGTAGGCGTCCCGGGTCTCGGCCGGCGAGAAGAGCCCCTGATAGCGCCCGTAGGACACGTCGCTGCCGCGGACCCCCACGGTGACCACGACGTAGCCGTGCTTGACCAGCTGCTGGAGCGACCGTTGGGCGTCGACGTACCCGGTCTCGGGCGGCACCGAATCGGGGGCCACGACGTGCGGCTGCTCGCCCGGCCGGAGGTTGCCGAGGTCTTGGCTCGCCGCCATCGCAGCCGCCGAGGGCACCTTCCGGTGATAGCGGGAGTGAGTCCACACCACCGGGAGGGCCGTGTCCACGGCGACGCCGTTCCGGGCCGGCCGGGTGATGTCGACGGCCAGCTTGACGCCGTCGCGCATGGTCACGTAGTGGCTGGCCGTTACCCACTCCGAGAAGATCTCGGGCGTGTAGCCCTCGTAGCGGCCGAACTCCGAGACCCTGTCGGCGCCGGTGGAGGAGTCGCGGCCGCACGCGGCGCCGCAGAGCGCCAGGCCGGTAAGGACGACACGAAACGCGCGGGGCATGCCTCGCCTCCCTCCTGCTGGAATGAATCGGGGAATGGCCCTCCGCCCCCGGGCCGCCTACCAGATCGCGGCCCGGCTCGCCTCCCAACCATCGGGACGGAGATGTTCCAGAAAGTAGCTCACGATCGTCCGAAGGCTATGGGGCGCGTCGAGCCCCACCGGCACGTGGACCCCTTCCGGGTAGATCATCAGGTCGATCGGTTTGCCCAGATCGACCAGCTTTCGCACCAGCTGCATCGTGTTCCCGATCACCGCGTTCTGGTCTTTGGTGCCGTGGTAGATCAGGAGCCGCCCCTGGAGCCGATCGGCGTAGTTGAGCACGTTGGCCTTCTCGTAGCCGTCGGGGTTGGCGGCGGGGGTCCGCATGAAGCGCCCGATGTACTGACGGGGGCCGTTCCGAAGATCGGTGAGCGGTGCGCCGGCCACGCCGACCTGATACACGTCGGGATAGCGGAGCATCATCATCAGCGTCATGTAGCCGCCGTGCGAGATGCCGGTGACCCCCACCCGGCTCGCGTCGACGTAGGGACGCGCCTCGAGCTGCTTCATCGCCGCCGCCTGATCGTCGACGTCCACCTGCCCCATCTTCAGATAGTTCCCGGCCTGGAAGGCCTTGCCGCGACCAAGGGTGCCGCGGGCATCGAACTCCGCCACCAGGAACCCGAGCTGGGTCATCGCGGCCGAGAAGCCGGTCGTCTCCCAGCTGTCGTGGACAGCCTTGGTGTGGGGACCGCCATAGACGCTCACGATGACGGGATACTTCCGGGTCGAATCGAAGTCCGCGGGCCGGTACAGCATCCCGTGCATCGGCTGCCCGTCGGCGGTCTGGAGGGTCAGCAGCTCGGGCGGCTGAAGGCCGAGCGCCGCGACCTGGGTCGTGTCAGTGGTCGCCAGCGTCCGGAGCGCCTTGCCGGCGGCCGACCGCAGGGTCACTCGCGGGGCCATGGTCAGCGAGGAGGCGCGGTCGGTGAACCAGCGGGCGGAGGGGTCCATCGAGGTGGAGTGCATTCCGGGCTCCGGGGTGAGCCGCTCGAGCCCCGTCCCGTCCAACTTGACGCGAAACAGGTGCTGCTCGAGCCCGAGCCGCGTGGCCCCCGTGAAGTAGACCCACCCGCCCCGCTCGTCGACGCCCGCAATCGGCCCCTTGTCCCATTCCCCGGTGGTCAGTTGGCGGACCTCATGCCCCGAGCGGTCGTAGAGGTACAGCTGCTTCCACCCGCTCCGCTCCGAGCTCCAGGTGAAGTGCTGGCCGTCGCTCAGCTGGCGGTAGCCGTCCTCCGGGTCGAAGTAGGTATCGAGCGAGTCGACCAGGATCGTCCGCATCCGGCCGGACTCGGGATCCGCCGCCCGGAGCTCCCGATGGTTCATCCACTGCCCCACCACCCGGAACGTCACCTCGCTCCCGTCGTCGAGCCAGACGATGTCCCGCAGGTACGGATCCTCCTGCGTGGTGGTGAGGATGACCCGATCGACCTTCGTGGCCACGTCGATCACGTGGAGGGTGAGGGTCGGATTGGGGCTGATGGTAAGCGGGTACCGGAAAAGCTCGACCGTGGCCTTGGGCTCCAGGTTGTGGAGCAGCGGATAGCGGTAGATCTCGCTCTGATCGGCCGTGAGATAGGCCACCCGCTTCCCGTCGGGCGACCAGACGTACCACGGCCCCGCGTCGAGAAAGCCCACCAGGTTGTTCTCCGAGGTCCCGGTCGTGAGCCGCTCCTCCCGGCCGGTCTCCGTGTCGCACAGGAAGAGGTTGTCGTAGTCGCGGATGAAGGCGTACCAACGGAAGTCGGGCGAGAAGGTCCCCGCCTCGGTGGTCGCCTGGTCGAGCGGGCCCACCCGCCTCGGCATCCGGAGCCTTCGGAGGGCCCGAGCCCCAAGGTCGAAGAGGTACTGCTCGCCGTCGAGCGTGAACCGGATCGACCGACCCGCCTGCTCGTACCTGAAATCACCGAACGGCAGAGCCGCGGCCTTCGGTCGCCCCATCCGCTCGAGCTCCCGGCCAAGCGCCGCGGTGGTGCCGGCGTCGAAGAGCGGACTTCGGCGGCCGGTCGGTGGATCCACCTTGAAGTAGCGCCATCCAGCCGCGGTCGAGTCGCGCTCCAGGTAACCCATCCCGTCCGGGAGCCAGCGGACGTCCGTGGTGCCCGTGATCGGGGCCAGGTTGCCGCCGACCATCGCGCCGAACAGGGCCATCCCCCGAGCCTGGGCTTCCGCCGCGCCGGGCAGCACGGCGGCGACCAGGGCGACGGTCACCAGACGAATCCATCGTGTCATGACGCGCTCCATCTCGTGACGGCGGTCGCCTCAGGGGGTCGGGAGTACCGGCAACAGCACCCGCGACCGATGCCCGGACTCGTGATAAACCGTCTGCCGCGCGACCCGCCAGGTGGTGTCGGTCGCGATCGGAAGACCTGTGTTCGGATTGGGATCGACGAAGGGCGACCCGCTGCTGGAGATCTCCACCCGGATCCGATGACCGACCCCGAAGCGGTGGCCGATGTCGAAGAGCTCGATCTCGAGCTCGGTCGGTGCACCGGGGGTGAGCGAGACCTCGCGCTCATAGCCGCTCCGGTACCGGGCCCGGCGAACGCCGACATCCTCGGGACCGAGCAGGACCGCCCGCCCGTCGGGGTCCACGTCGAGCAGCTTGGCGGTGAAGTCGGTGTCGACGGCGTCGCTGGCCGCCACGAGGCGAACGAACACCCGGCCCAGCAGATCGACCGGCACGGTAAGGGGCGCCGAGGTATAGACCAGCACGTCGCCCCGCCGCTCGATGTCTCGATGGTCCTGGGTGATGCCCTTGGACGGCACCGGATGCCGGGGATCGAAGGTGAAGGTGTCGGCCCGCTCCCGCCCGGGGGGGGCCCAGGTCAGCCGACCGTCGCCGGCCGCGGAATTGGCGGCCCCGTCGCTCCCGAGGTAGAGCTCGCGAATCGTGGCCTCGGGCAGCGGGTAGCGATCGGCGTCGACCCATCGATCGGCGCCGGTGAGATAGACCCGAACCCGGGGCTCGTCGAACCGCGGGCTCGACCGCTTGAGACACCAGTCGAAGAACGCGATCCTGATGGCCTGAATGTCCAGCACCGAATTCCGGGGGAGCGCGATCTCGCCGACCTTGTCGCCCCCGCCGAGGTAGGTCATCGCATGGGTCCAGGGACCCACGATCAGGAACCGATCGCCGCGGCGGCTGTTGTGGCGCTCCAGCCCGTCCCAGTACGACAGCGCCCCCGGCTGATCGCCGTCGAACCACCCCGTGACCATCAGCGCGGGGACGTCGATCGCGGCGAAATCGGCCGGGGAGAACACCAGCCGACGCCAGTAGTCGTCGAGGGTCGGGTGCTGGAGGAACTCGCGGTAGAGCCGCATCGGCCGGCCGAAGGCCTCGTCCATGGTAAGGAGGGGCCGGTGGGCGGCGACCCGGCCCCAGTCCACCAGACCGGCCAGCTCGTCCTGCGCCACGTGGCCGGCAACCGAGTTGAGCCAGGGCAGCGCCCACTCCATCCGGAAGGCGCCGCCGAGGTAGGGCAGCTCGTCGAAGATCCGCCCGGACGGCGCCGTCGGCGCAATGCAGGCCAGCGACGGCGGGTGCTCGCGAGCCGCCAACCACTGGACGGTCCCGAGATACGACCCCCCGTCCATCCCCACCCGGCCGTTGGACCACGGCTGTCGGGCGATCCACTCGATCGTGTCGTACCCGTCGCGCCCCTCGGGGAAGTAGAAATCGAACTCGCCCTCGGAGTCACCCCGCCCGCGGGTGTCCTGGAGGACCACGGCGTACCCATGCTCCACGTACGCGGCCAGCCCATAGCGCCGGAACTGCGCGGTCTTGACGTAAGGCGTTCGGATCAGGATCGTCGGGTAGCGTCCGCTGTCGCTCGGCGTCCAGAGGTTGGCCGAAAGCCGGATCCCGTCGCGCATCGGAATCCAGACGCCGAACCGCGGGTGTCCGACGGCGCCCTGCGCCGCGACCGGTCGTGCCCCGGCGACCAGGCCAACGAGGATCAGCCCGGCGACGAGGGCGCGCCGGTTCTGGAAGGGGGGATGTCCCATAATGTTGGACTGGTTCCCGGATTTTGACCCTCGCATCGTATCCTGCCGCTCCCGGCGTCGCAAGCGCGCCGGCGACGGCTCGGTGTTCCCATCGCCGGCGGCCCCCGCCCCCGAGGTGTGATGACGCGGTCGACCAAGCATCCCGTCCGCCTCGTGGTGCTGCTGGCTCTGGTGAGCCTGGTGAGCTACGCCCTCCGGACCAACATCTCGATCGCCCAGGAGTACCTGGCGCCCGAGCTCGGGCTCAGCATGAAGGACATGGGCACCATCTCCGCCTGGGGCTTTCAGCTGGCCTATGCCCTGTTCCAGGTCCCGGCCGGTTTCCTCGGTGACCGCTTCGGCGCCCGCCTGGTGCTCGGCCTGGCGCTCCTGGGCTGGGCGGTGGCCTCGTTCGCGTCGGGCCTGCTGCCACCCGCCGCCGGCGCCGCGTTCTTCGCGCTCTTCGGGGCCCGGTTCTTCCTCGGCGTGACCGAGGCCGCCACCTACCCGGTGGGGGCGATGGCCATCTACCGCCACGTCCCGGCCGACCGCCGGGCCACCGCCAACGGCGTCTTCATCGCGGCCGCGCTCCTCGGCGCGGCCCTCGCCCCGCTCACACTGGCCCCCCTGATGGTCCGGGCCGGATGGCGGCCGGTGTTCCTCGCGAGCGGGGTGGTGGCCCTCCTGATGGCGGTGGTCTGGTTCGGGGCGGCGCCCCCACCGCCGAGCCGGGAGGAGCGAGGCCTGATGCCGCCACTCGGCGCCCAGTTCCGGGCCTCGCTGGCGCTCCTCTTCGATCGCGACCTGATGATTCTGGGCCTCGCCTACGTGATGGAGGCGGCGGTCTTCTTCGTGTTCGTCTTCTGGTTCTTTCGCTACTTGGTCGAGGGCCGGGGCTTCAGTGTGCTGGCGAGCGGCGTCTGGGGAAGCGCGCCTTACTTCGTCGCCTTTCTGCTCGGCCCGCTGGGTGGCCTCGCCGTCGACCGACTCGCCCGCCGGATGCCGGCCGGCCGGGCCCGCCGACGGGTCGCGATGGGCGGCCTGCTGACCGCGGCGGCGCTGGTGGTGATCGGCGCCAACCTGTCCAACGCCTTCCTCGCCGTCGCGGCGCTCTCGCTGTCGGTCGGGTGCATCAATGCCACCGAGAGCCCGTTCTGGACCACCGCCACCATCATGGGCCACCGCAACCCGGGCGCGGCCGGGGGGGTACTCAACTTCATGGGGAATTTGGGCGGCATCATCTCGATCTGGGCGGTGCCGCGCATGCAGGAGGCCTGGGGCTGGACCGCGCTGCTCCTTGTGTGGGCCGGCGTGGCCGTGCTCTCGGCCCTCCTCTGGCTGGCCCTGCCCCGGGAGCGGCTGGAACGGGAGGCGCCGCCGAGACCGGCCTGACGACGCCTTTACCCGTGCGCGTCCGTCTGGAGCCGGGGCCCGACCAGTCCCGCTCGATTCACCCGGAAGGGCGTGAGATCGAAGTCGGTGCCGCCGCTCGTCACCAGGTCGGTCAGCACTTCGCCCACCGCCGACGCGAACTTGAAGCCGTGGCCGGAGCACGGGCTCGCGACCACCACCCTGGCGTCGTCGGGATGGAAGTCGATCACGAAGTCTTCGTCCCGGGTGTTGGTATAGAGGCAGACCGACGACCGGGTAACCGGCCCCACCGCGTCGGGCAAAATCTCGCCCAGCACCTCGAGCAAGGTCGCTGCCTCGGCCGCCCGCACCGTGCGGTCCACGTGATCGGGATCGACCCTCTGCCCCTCGTGGTGGATCGCCACCTTGAGGCCGACCCCCTGATCGGGGAATCCGTAGATCGAGTGGCCCGGACTCCACTGCCAGATGAAGACCGGGAAGCGGTCGGCCGCGAAGCGCTGCCGCCCGCCCCCGGGCTCGAGCCAGAAGAGCACCTGCCGGGTCGGGGTCAGCGGCACGCCGAGGCGGGGCAGGTCGCCCGCCATCCAGGCGCCGGCGGCGAGCACCAGCCGTTCGGCCTCGATCGTTCCCCGGGACGTCGTAACCCGGAGCGGCGTGGTCGCTTCCCAGCCGAGCACCGGCTCGTCGTAGCGGAGCTCGGCGCCCGCCCCGGCGGCGACCTCGAGCGCGGCCGCGATCGCGTCTTCGGGCATCAGCGCCCCGGCCCGCGGTTCGTAGAGGGCTACCTCGTCGGACCGGAGGCGAAACGGCGGAAACCGGCGGTGCACCTCGGCGGCGGTGAGCAGCTCGGCCGCGATGCCGAACGCCTCCGCGCTGGCGACCGCCCCGGAGGCGATCGCGCTCTCGGGCCGCCCGATGTTCAGCCCCCCGGTCCGGGTGTAGAGGGTCCGCCCCGAGGCCCGCTCGAGCTCGGCCCAGAGCCCGTAGGCCCGCTGCACCAGCGGGACGTAGTACCGCTGCTCGAAGTAGCACTCCCGAATGATCCGGCTGAGCCCGGCCGACGACCCGTTGGCGTGCGGAGGATGGAAGCGGTCGAAGCCGATCACCTTGAGCCCTCGCCGGGCCAGCCGCCACGCGGTCATGCTGCCCATCGCGCCAAGACCGACCACCGCCACGTCGTATCGCACGGCTATTCCTCCCATTCGGCGTTGCCGCACACCGCCAACTCCTGGCCCGAGACATGGCGGGCGGCATCGCTCGCCAGAAAGGCGCAGGCGTCGGCCACCTCGCTCATCTGGATCCAAGTGCGCATCGAGACGTAGCGGAGCGCGTCCCGCTCCATCGCCTCCAGCGACACCCCCTTGGCCTTCGCGACCTTGGCCAGCACGCCCCGCCCCCGCGGGTTGTCCATGAAGCCGGGGAGCACCGCGTTGACCCGGATGTTGGACGGCCCCAGCTCGCGCGCCAGCGTCTTGGTGAGACCGAGCACGCCCACCTTGCCGGCGACGTAGGGCGAGCGGTTGGGCAGCCCGGTCCGAGCCGAGGTCGTCGCCAGGTTGAGGATGCAGCCACTCCCCTGCGCCTTCATCGCCGGGACCACGTTCCGGATGGTGTAGAACATCCCGTTCAGGTTGACCGTGATGGTGCGGTCCCACTCGTCGTAGGGGATCGTCTCCACCGGCCCCCGCGGCCCGGCAATCCCGTGGTTGTTGATCAGCACGTCGACCCCGCCGAGGGTGTCGAGCGCCTGGCCGATCATCCGCTCGACCGCCGGCGCCGACCCGACGTCGGTCACCGACCCGGCCAGCCCCGGGAGCTCGGCCAGGGTCCGCTCCAGCGCGGCCCCGTCGACGTCGCAGATGAAGACCCGAGCCTCGTCGGCGAGAAATCGCTCGGCGATCGCCCGACCGATGCCGGATGCCGCGGCGGTGATGATGACCCTGGCCATATCGTGATTCGTGGCTCGTGAGTGGTGAATCGGGAGTGACTCGTGAGTAGCGAGTGGGTCGTGGGTCGTGGGTCATGCATGGCGCGGGCGACGGACGGCGACCCGAATTCCCGAAGCGAGGCCGCCGGGTATGATACGGTGTATTCTCCTCGGGCGCACCGGGCGCCCCCCTACTCATCACCGCCCACTCACTCCCCATTCACCACTCACGACTCACCAATCCGTATCTCCATGGAAGATTTCACGATCGACACCAGGCACCAAGGCCGGAGCGAGTACGTCGCGGTCGAGGTCCTCGCCACCGGTCGGGGCCCCGTGCCGATCGATACCGGGCCGGGCTCCACCGTGGCGGCGCTGGAGGCGGGGCTGGCCGAGCGCGGCCTGGGGGTGGGCGATCTCCACGCCGTGCTCCTCAGCCACATCCACCTCGACCACGCCGGCGCGGTCGGATCACTGGCCCAGGTCAATCCGGAGGTCACGGTCGAACGTCCACGAACGGGGCGCCCGACACCTCGTCGATCCGGCCAAGCTGCCGGCGAGCGCCACCCGAATCTACGGGGATTGGATGGACTCGCTCTGGGGGCCCTTCCTCCCGGTGCCCGATCGCCGACAGGGCCGGAACGGCCCGCCGGCTCCGGCCCGACCAGGACCTGACCGACGGCGCGCGGGCCGACCGGTTCCACGCCGAGATCATGGGCCGGCCGGCCGCCTTGGGCTCGCCGGACGACATCGCCACCTATGCGGGGTTCGCCGACTTCCGGACCAGCTACCACGGCCTGGCCCGCTCTTGGGACAAACGGGCGGCAGGCTGAGCCGTATCAGCTCCGGGTCACTTCCTCCCAGACCCGGAGAAAGTTCTTCCCCAACACCTTCTCCACCACGCCCGGGCTCACCCCGCGCCGGAGCAGCACCTCGGTCACCCGCGGAAAGTCGGCCGGCGAGTCGAGCCCCACGGGAAACGCCAGTCCGGGCGAGCCCATGTCACTGCCCAGCCCCACGTGGTCCTCGCCCGCGACCGACAGGAAGTGAATCAGATGGTCGGCCAGCCGGTCGAGCGGGACGGGAGGCAGGCTGGCCGTGAAGAACGCCCGGACCCGGCGAGCCGCCTCCGCGTCGAGATCCGCCGGAGCGACGGTCGGCGGCCGGTTGAGCTCGGCGAGCAGATCCTGGTCGAGCTCCAGACAGGTCCGCCAGATCTCGGCCTCGAGGAACATCGACATGAAGTTGAGACCCACCACCCCACCGCCGTCGGCGATGCTCCGGATCAACTGATCGGTCAGGTTCCTCGGGTGGGCGTGGAGCGCGTGGGCACAGGAATGGGTCGCGACCACCGGGTGGGTCGAGGTGGCCAGCACATCGCGGACCGCCTGGTCCGACACGTGGGAGACGTCGACCACCATCCCCAGCCGGTTCATCTCCCGCACCACCTCTCGACCGAACTCGCTCAGCCCGTTGGACCGGGGCACGTCCGTCGACGAATCGACCCAGTCGATCGAGTTGGAGTGGGTCAGGGTCATCGAGCTCACCCCGAGCCGATGAAAGGTCCGGAGCACCGCGAGGTCGTTCTGGATGGCCATCCCGCCCTCGAGCGACAGGAGCCCGGCCAACCGCCCCGACTTGACGATCCGCCGGATGTCGGCGCCGGTTCGGGCCGCTTCGATCTGATCGGGATGCCGCTCGCAGAGGCGGTGAAACGCCTCGACCTGCTGGAGCGCGCGCCGGAGGCCCCAGGCCGGACCGTAGATCGTGTCGACCCAGACCGCGAACACCTGCGCCCGGATCCCGCCTCGGCGCCAGTGACCGAGATCGGGCCAGCCCGGGTTTGGCTCGCCGAGATCGACGCCCTCGCACACCGGGGCCTGGAGGGTGTCCATGTGCGCGTCCCACACCAGCGATCGCTGGTGCAGGGCCCGCGCTTCGGCGGCGATGGCGTCGGCTACCATCGGAAGCGTCCCGGCTCGAACGCCGCGTACTGGGTGTCAGGCACGGCCTCGGTGATCAGGTCGGCCATCACCTCACCGGTGACCGGCGCCAGGGTGATGCCCAGCATCGCGTGCCCGGTGGCCACGAAGAGGTTCCGATGGCCCGGCACCCGGCCCAGCAGCGGCAGGCCGTCGGGCGTGAGGGGCCGCATCCCGACCCACTCCTCCCCGGGGGCACCCTGCACGTCGAGGTCGAAGTAGGGCTGGATCCCCCGGCGGATGCCCACCACCCGCCGGGGATCGAGCACCGTGTTCACGCCGGAGAGCTCCATCGTGCCCGCGAACCGCACGGCGCCCTCGAACGGCGAGCATCCCACCTTCGCCTCCCCGAGATAGAGCGGGCGCTTGAGCTGGGGACCGGCGCCGTTGAAGGTGATACTGTAGCCCTTGCCCGCCTGGACCGGCAGCGACACCCCGAAGCCCTCGATCACCTGACCGCTCCACGCCCCGGCCGCGACCAGCACGCTATCACCCTCGACCAGGCCACCCGCCGTCTCCACCCCGACCGCGATATCCTGGCGCCGCACCAGCCCGGTGACCTCGACCCCCGGTCGGATCTCCACCCCGAGCCCGGCCAGGCGCTCGGCATAACCTCGGGCCAACGTCTCGGGCCGGACGTGGTACTCCTGAGGGACCAGAAAGCCGCCCTTCACCCGGGCCGAGAGCGACGGCTCCTCGCGCCGGAGCGCCTCGGCGCTGAGCGGCTCCGGCACGTCGTATCCGTATTCCTTGTAGTAGGGAAAGTCCTGGAGCGCGGCACGCAGGTAGCGCTCGTCGAGGAACACGTAGAGGAGCCCCTGCCGATGGAGCTCGAACTCGACCCCCTCCCGCTCCAGCTGGTCGAAGAGCGCAAACGTCCGGCGGTTGAGCTCCGCCGTAGCCCGGAGCCCGTGGACGAAGTCCCGCTGGTTGCAGTGGCGCCAGAAGCGCCAGAGCCAGCGGGAGAGCGACGGCACCGCCCGGGGCGAGATGTAGAGCGGGCTGTCGCTCCGGAGCATCCACTTGAGCGAGGTCCAGGTCAGTCCCGGGGCCGGGATCGGCCCCGAGATCGACGGCGTGATCCAGCCCGCGTTGCCGCGGGTGCAGGCCTGACCCGGCTGGCCCCGGTCCAGGACGATTACGTCACGGCCCCGCCGCCGAAGCGCATAGGCGCATCCGAGGCCGACCGCGCCGGCGCCCACCACGATGGTTCGCTTCATCACCGACTCCGCCGCCGGACATCCAGCTCCGCGGTCACGGCCGACCCAGCCGCCGTTGGAAGAAGTCCGCCGTCGCGGCGTAGGCTCGGCGCCAAGTCACGCCCGCCAGGAAGTCGTGCACTTCGTCCGGAAAGGCCAGCTGCTCCACCGTGACGCCCCGCGCCCGGAGCGCCGTGATCAGGCGTACCGTCTGGTGGAAGTCCACGTTCCGGTCGTCGTCGCCCTGGATCACCAGGACCGGGGACTTCCAGGTATCCACCCAGGCCAGCGGCGACGACTCGAATGCCAGCCGCGCGGCCTCGGGGCGGTCCAGCGGGTTGTAGCTCGGCACGAACGTTTGGATGCCTTCGTTCCAGTCGTGCACTCCGTGCAGGTCGACGCCGGCCTTGAACAGGTTCGAGGCCTTCGCGAGCCCCATCGCCGTGAGGTAGCCACCGTACGACCCGCCCCAGAGCCCGATCCGGTCGGGATCCACCTCCGGGCGATGCTGAAGATAGAGGCCGGCGCCCATCACGTCGTTGAACTCCGTCGCGCCGGTCGCACCGTAGTCGAGCGCCTCGCGGAACTCCATCCCGTAGCCGACCCCGCTCCGGTAGTTCACCGAGAGCACCACGTAGCCGAGACCGGCCAGGTACTGGTTCATCGCGTACGCGTTGCTGTAGTAGAACATGTAGTGCCAGCCCAGGAGCATCTGACGCCGGGAGCCGCCGTGGAAGAAGAGCAGCGCCGGTCGATGGTCGCCGGCCCGGGCGTTCTTGGGCAGGAAGAGCTGGCCGTGGATCTGGAGACCGTCCGAGGCCGAAAAGATCACCTGTTCCGGCGTGACCAGCTGGGCACTGGGGAAGCCGGCCGGCAGCGCACCCTCCACCATGGACCGGACCTGTCCGCCGATCTCGACCGCCGGATGGCCGGGCGTCGTCGCATCCGACGCCAGGAAGGCGAGCGCCTGTCCATCGGCCGTCGGCGCGGGCGCCCACTCGATCCCGGTCCCGGTGGTGAGCGCGGTCGGCGCGCCACCGGCCACCGACACCTGGAAGAGGTGGCGGCGATCGATGTCGCCGATGTTGGTGTTGTAGATGATCGACCGCCGATCCGGCGCGGCCGCCACGTACTCCACCTCACCCTCCCCCGGGGTGAGGAGCGTGGGCTGCCCGCCGGCCGCGTCCAGAGCGTAGAGGTGGCTCCAGCCGTCGCGTTCCCAGGGAAACACCAGCCGGTCTCCGGCGGCCCAGATCAAGGTCGGGCCGACCACGCCGTGCAGCACGCTTCCCTTCCCGTCCAGAGCGCGCCAGACCTCATGCCCCGCGCCGGTGGCCACGTCGGCCACCCGAATCGACCACGGCTGGTACTGGCGGATCGGACCGAAGAGCGGCGGGTTGAAGCCGGCCGGAATCCGGATGAAGGCGATCCGCCGGCCGTCCGGCGACCAGGCCGGATCCACATCGGTATCGAAACTCGGATCGATCCACGCGAGCCGCTTGGCGCCGACATCGTAGACCCCGACGAAGGCGTGATCGCCCCGCCGGCTCGAGAAGGCGACCTTCGATCCGTCCGGCGACCAGACCAGCTCGCCGATCGAGCCCCGCGCCTTCACCAGCTGCCGGGCCTCGCCTCGTTCGCCCGCGGACCAGATCTGCCCCCGATTGAGGAAGAGCAGCGCGTCGCCCTTGGGCGCCGGGGCCGGCCCCGACCCCACCCCGACCCGGACCGGGGCGCCGCCACTGACGCTCACCCGCCAGACCGCCCGCTCCTGACCCGCGGGGTCGCTGTCCGGGTTGGGGATCTCGCCTGAACGATTGGGGGCTCCGCCCCGGACGTAGTAGAGCGTGCGGCCGTCGGCCGAGAAGGCCAGGTCCGCGATCTCCTGACCGTCGTCGACGGTGTAGGCGGTGAGCTGGCGGCCGCGATAGTCCGGCCCGGCGGCCGCCCAGACGTTCCGCACGCCCCGGGTGATGTGCACCCACGCGACCGTGCCGCCGGTGGGCGCGGCCACGAGATCTTCGGGAAAGGGCGCGCCCAGGAGCGCGTCGAGGGTGGCATCCTGGGCCTGGAGCGGCGTCGCGATCGCGAGCAGCAGCAGGACCCGAAGCAAGGGACGAGTCGACATGGCGCCTCGAAGTGGGATGAAGATCAGGGTCCGGCTTTCACGAACTGGATACCCAGCACCCGGGCTGCATTGAGGGTGAACCCGGTCACCCGGCCCCGACGGTCACGCTCGAAGCGGGCCTCCGAGCCGCCGCCCACGAACCGATCCGGAGCGATGGCCTGGAGCTTCTCCCAGGGCTGGAACCGGCGCCGAACCTCCAGACCGCCGTCGGCGGCCCGGAGCTCGACCCAGGTGTCGAGCTCGTCGCTGGTGTAGCGACCGGTGTAGGCCGCCAGCGCCGACGGCGTGAGCGGCGGCGGGTCGACGAGCCGGGGCGCCGGCACCTTGACGCCCATTCCGGGCACGGCCAAGGCGGGCGCCCCGGATCCGGTGAAGCGAAGCTCGCCGGGGAGACCCTCCGCCGTGAAGGTGGAGTCGGAGGTGGCCCGCAACGACATCGGCGGGGCGCCCCGGATTCGGGCGGCCAGGCCGCCCGAATCCCGGACCACGGAAACCACCAGGCCGGGCACGATCGCATAGCGGCCCACCAACCGGTCCAAGGCCGCCAGAGACACCGGCACCCCGGCGCCGCCGGGCCCCGCCGCCTTGGTCGGCTCCGGCGCCAGCCGATCGGCCAGATACCGGTCGGCCACCCGGAGGGCCATCGCCTCGGGCTGCGCCGTATAGTCGTTGCAGAGCACCGCCACCGAGAAGTGCTCGGTCGGAAACCGGGTCAGCTGCGCCCGGAAGCCGATAAACGACCCGCCGTGCTGGATCATGGTCAGGCCGCGGTGGGTGCCCTTGAAGAGGCCGAAGGCGTAGTCGATTGCCTCGCCGTCGGCGAGATGCCCCGGCGTGGTGACCCGGTCGATCAGGGCCTGGCCCCCGCCCAGCCGGTTGTGGTAGAAGTTCTCGTCCCACTTGGCGAGGTCTTCCACCGTGGTGAGAAGCCCGCCGTCGCCCACCAGGGCGAAGCTGGTTCGGACGATCTGGAACCCGCCCGCCCCGTCCGGCTGATAGCCCTCCGCCCGATCCGGCACGATCTCGGCGTTGTCGTCGTGGAAGTGCGTCGACCGCATCCCCAGCGGACCGAACATCGCCTGCTCGGTGAACTGCCGGAGCGAGCCACCCGTCACCCGCCCGACGATCTCCGAGAGCAGGAAGAAGCCGGAGTTGCTGTACGACCACTCGCTCCCCGGCGCGAAGTTGAGCGCCCGCTGCCGGGAAATCAGCGCCAGCGCCTCGACGCTCGGGATCTCGTCAGCGAACGAACGGCCCGACATGCCCCAGAGCCCCAGGTAGTCGCGCGCGCCGCTGGTGTGGTGCACCAGCTCGTCCACCGTGATCGAATCGCCCCAGGCCGGGAGCTCGGGAACGTACTTCCGGACCGGGTCCGAGAGGGCGATCCGCCCCTGCTCGACCAGCAGTGCCGTGGCGAACGCGGTGAACTGTTTGGAGGTGGACGCGATGTAGAAGACGGTATGCGGGGTGATGGCGATCCCCTGGTTGAGGTCCGCCATCCCGTAGCCCCGCTCGTAGACGATCCGCCCGTCGCGAAAGACGCCCAGGGCGCAGCCGGGCGTCGAGCTGTGATCGTACTGCCTGAAGACCGAATCGATCGCGGCCGGGCTCGCCTCGCCGGCCGGCGCCTGCGCCACGGCGACCGGTGGGAACGCGGCCACGAAGAGCAGGCCAACGACCATCGTTGGGGATCGAAGCATCGGGAGCGCGCCGGTTGGAGTGTGTATACAATATCGCATCCAAAGCCTATCATTCAAGCTCCCCGTGAAGACCCATTCGGCTCCCCGGAGGTTACCCATGACCCGCAGGCCCAGTCACGCGCGGGCCCCGGCCCGACTGCTCCTCGGACTCTGGTGCCTGGCGGCGACCGCCCCCGCCCTCGCGGCCGCCCAGCAGCCCGATCGATTCTCGCCGATCCGGGCCCGGATTCAGGGCTTTCTCGACTCGACCGGGGCCGCGTCGCTCACCGTGGCCGTCGCCCAGCACGGCAAGATCCTCTGGGAGGAGGGTTTCGGGTGGGCCAACCGCGAGACCTTGACGCCGGCGACCCCGAACACGATGTACTCGCTGGCATCGATCTCGAAACCGTTCACGGCCACCGGATTGATGGTGCTGGCGGAACGCGGCCGGGTGGACATTACCCACCCCGCCAACGACTACCTCGGATTGGGTCGGATCACCGGGCTCGCCGGCGACGCCAGCCTGGCCACGGTCCGGCGGGTCATGAGCCACACGGCCGGCTTACCGCTCCACTACCAGTTCTTCTACGATGACGGCGGCTATGCCCCGCCGTCGATGGACGAAACCATCTCGCGGTACGGCATCCTGGTCTTCCCGCCCGGCGCCGTCTACCAGTACTGCAACCTCGGCTACGGGATCATCGACCACATCATCACCCGGGTGTCGGGCCGGGCCTATCGCGATTTCATGCGCGAGGAGGTGTTCCTCCCGCTCGGGCTCACCCATACCAGCGTCGACGTCGGTCCGGGTCTGGAGCGGTACGCGGCCGAGCGCTACTACGCCCACCAGCAGCCGATCGCCTGGTACACGTTCGACCACATCGGCGCTTCGGCGGTCTACTCGAGCGCCCACGACCTGGTGCGTTTCGGGATGTTCCACCTGAAGGACCATCTGGCCGACCAGCGACGCATCCTCGCCGACCGCACGATCGACCTGATGCACCGAGCGGTGGCACCGGCCGACTACGGGCTGGGCTGGATCGTCACCGACGACGATAACGGCTACCGGCGGGTCGCCCACTCGGGCGGCATGCCCGGGGTGGCGACCCTGCTTTGGCTCTATCCCGAGAAGGACCTGGCGATCGTGATGCTGGTCAACTCGAGCATCCGCCCCGAACCGGTGGCCGCGGCCCTGGCCGGAGTCATGCTGCCGGGTTATGCCGACTCCGCCCAGGCCCGTCGAGCCCGCGCGACCCCGCCCGCTCCCCTGCCGTTCCATCCGACCCCCGCCCTGGCCGGCGAGTGGCATGGCCACGTCCGCACTTGGCAGGACACCATCCCGATCACCCTCCGGATCGGACCGGACGGCGACACCCACGTCCAACTCGGCGACGAGCTCGCGTCGGTTCTGGACCACCCGACCTTCCGGAACGGGCGTCTGGTCGGCGACTTCTGGGGCCGGATTCCAACCCCGGACGTCGACCGGCACCTCCACGCCCTTCAGCTCGACGTCCTGCTGGTGGACGGCACCCTCGAAGGCATGGTCAACGCTCAGACCCCCGACCTGCCGAGGGTGTACTACTCGCTGGCGTCGTACGTGGAGATGAAGAAGTAGGGACTAATGAGTAGAGAGTGGTGACTAGGGAGTGAATGGGGAGTCGGGAGTAGGGGGGATTAGGGAGTGAGTCGGGAGCAGGTGCCCCTACTCCCAACCGCCTACTCACTCCCTATTCACCACTCCCCAATCCCAACTCCCTACCTAATCGGGAATCGCTCCCGATAGCGATCCACGAAGTCCCCCGCCAGCTCGCGGGTGGCAAAGCGGAGGGACTCGGTCAGGTCGGGGCGCTCGACCACGTTGCCCAGCATCCGCCCGGCCCAGATCGTCGTCCAGGTGGGGAGCGAGCCGAGCGCGTCGACGAGGCCCAGCTCCAGCCGGAGGGTGTAGGCGACGCCGAAGCGCGACCGGCCGGTCCCCGACGTCATCCGGACGTCGAGCCGGAGCACGCAGCAATCCCCCGCCCTCGGCACGGCCTGCTCCCAGAGGATGTCCGCCCGGCGGAGCTCCTGGCGGATCACCTCGGTCAGGAGCCCCGTGAGGCGGCCGTCCTCCACCCCACCGCCGCTCACGTCCACCCGGACCGTCAGCGAGCGGATCTCCTCCAGCGCGTCGGCCGAGTACGAGACCTGGGCCCGCGCCGGCGCCGCCAGGCAGAGCGACGCCAGAACCAAGATCGGAAGGAATCGGACGCGGATCATGCTTCAAGTATCGGTCGAAAGGCGGGGGGCCTCAACCTGAGGACTTGGATCGGGTCGCCTCCGGGCTCGCCGGTCCGGGGGGACCGAATGATGGCCTCCACGGCGGGCTCCACATAGGCCGGTGGCGGACGGCACGACGATCATGGCGTGGTGGCCGCTCGGAACTCGAACTCGACGTCGGTGGCGCCGTCGGGGCGCGACAGCTCGGGGGCCGGCATACCGCGAAGATAGCGATCGAAGAAGGCGACGACGTACCGGGTGAGGAGCGCCTCGGTCCGGTCCACCGGCATGGTGCCGATCAGCCCAAGCCACCGGAACAGGTGAGGCCCGACATAGCCCATGTCGGTGAGACCGACGTGCTGAGTTCCCACCAAGTGCACCAGGTAGGCGGGCCCGCGGAGGTGGTCGAAGAGGACCCGATGCAGCGGCACGGCGGTGTTGCTGGCGATGATCATGAAAGGAGCGGTCACACTGTCGTCGACGGCCAGCGACCCGAACTGCTCCCCGTCGATGTTGATGCCCGCCTTGCAGCGCGGATCGACCCGGCACACTTCCCCGGTGTTCGAGCCGCCGAACGACATACCGAAGATTCCGATCCGCTCGAGGTCGAGCCGACCGCTCAGCGCTCCCCCCGGCCGGCCGGACGCGAGACCCTCCAGGTAGTCCAGCAGGTGCCGGGTGTCACCCGACCACACGGGCACCGAGGCCACGATCCGTGGCGGGTCGAATCGGTTGAATTGGAGGAACGCCGCCTCGCGGGCCTCCGGGGTCGTGGCCGCCGCGAGGGCCGCGAGGGCCCGGGTCGTCGAGTCGGTCCGGGCCGAGTCGCGATGGGCAAACGTCTCGAGGATCACGGGATCGAGCGGAATCACCCGACCATCTGGGAACACCGTCGCTCCGGCGTCGAAGGTGTGGCTCAGGCTGAAGACCACGTACCCGCGGCTAGCCAGCTCCTCCATCTGGGGCGTGTTCTGGGCCGAAAAGCCGGTGTAGCCATGTGAGAAGACCAGCACCGGAAACCGGTCGGGCGCGGAGGCGACCGAGGCCCCGGGGTGACTGTGGGTCCTGACGTAGGAAAGCTGCCCGCTGGCGAACCGGCCGCCCGGCATCAGGCCGAGGATCCCGCCGGTGAGCTCGGCCGCGGTAGCGTACGGGGCGGTGGGGCCGTCCGTCCCCGCCGGAGCCGGGTACCAGACCCGGACCGCGTAGGCGCGCGGCCCTCCCGGCGCCGGCCCGAACGCCTCCGTCCTCGACGAGTCGGTCAGCGCGAACGACAGCGTTCCGACGGCAAAGGGACCGGTCGGGGCCGGCAGCTGGAAGACCGGAAAGAGCCATGGGGGGAGCACCGCCAGCAACGTCAGTCCGATCCCGAGCGCCCAGCGCAGGCCGACCCCCAGCCATCCGGGCCGCTTCGCGGTCGGCCGCCGCCCCGCGAGCCCGCCCAGCACCAGGATCAAGGCGAGCCCGTAAGCCGGCGCCATCGGCATTCGGGCCCCCTCGATGCCGATCTGGAGCGCCACCAGCACGACCAGAATCAGGGCCCAGGCTCGGCCTGCCTGCCAGGGCCAGCGGCGCCCGGCCAGCGCGCCGAGTACCGCCAAGACCAGCGCGAGCACCACGCCCCATTCGAGCAGTCGCACGGGTGGTGCCTCACTTTCCGTTCGGGAGGTGGGCGACGTCCGGACCCGGCGGCCGCCCCGCAGGGGCCGGCCGCCTCGGGGTCCGGAGACAGAGTATCAAATTACGCCGTCGAAGTAGAAGTCCAGCCGCCAGCCGGTCGGCGCCCGGAGCCCGCGGGCAAGGTCGATCCGGACCAGCCCGTCGAGAAAGCTTGCCCCCATCCCGACGCTCATCAGCGGCCGGCCACCGGAGAACCCAGCCCGATCGCCGGCCCACCCCACGTCGCTGAAGGCCGTGATCCTGGCAGCCGGGAACGAGTTCCCGATCTCCGCCCGGGCGAGCCAGAAGGCCGATCCCGAGAGCACCCCACCGTTGTATCCCCGGAGCGTGCTGGGCCCGCCGAGGAAGAAGGCGCTCTGAATCGGAACCGGGCCGGTGCTGGTTCCGGCCGCCGCGGTGAGGGCGCCAGCGAGCGGACCAGGCGGAGTAATGAAGGCCCGCAGGGTGAGCGCAGCCCGACCGAAGTCGTAGTCGCCGGTGGCTCCGTCGACGGTGGCCTGAGCCCCGACGGAGAAGGAATGCGAGAACACCTTCGTCCCACGGAGGGTCAGCGCAAACCCAGCCTCGACAGCGGAATCGGCCGCGATATTGGGACCAAAAGTATTAGAATTGTTGAAAAGATACGGCAAGCTTGCCTTGGTTTCGACCCGCGCCGGACGCTGCCGCTCCAAGTAGAGCCGAGCGGTCCACCAACCGCTTGCGGTGTTCTCGACTGTCACCTCCGCACCGAGCGACCGGAAGTACTGGCCGTCGTCACGCTGGGCCAGGAGACTCATCGTGCTGTTTACCGCGCCGAACGGGTGGGCATCCGGATTGGCCGCCGCCAGGCGCCGGTAGCCCCCCAGGGCCCAGCGGGTGGTGGGAGAGCTTCTCGCCACGTGGAGCTCGGCGTTGGGCACGAAATCCGCCAGGCCGATCCGGGCCGAGCCTTCCACGGCGAGCTTGCCCAGGTCCAGCGCGCCTCGAGCTCCCAGAGATAGGGCTTCGACCCGGTTGTACCGGGCGTTCTGAGCAGCGCCCCGACCCCGTGCGGCAGCTCGAGGTGGGCCTGCCAGGGGGTTCCGGGGAGCTTGCCCAGCGCGTCGCCAAAGCTCCGGAGCTCCTGCTCGTTGATCAGGTCGCCCATGTCGAGGATGGGCGGGCCCAATTCGGAGCTGGTCACGAGCGCGGCGGTGTCGGATGGAATGACGAACGTGAGGGTCGTATCCCGGCGCGGGTGGGTGCACTGACGGATCCGCTCCCGATACCGACGGCGGGACTCCGCATCCCGCCAGTTGACGTCCTCGTCCCGCTCGGCCTCCTTGAGGCAGCCCCGGATGGCTGTCTGGACGCTGTCGGCCACCCGCTTCGCCTCCACCGGGTCCGCGATGGTGTCGGCCGCCGACCTCCGGACCGTACCGGCCGGCCGGAAGTTGCTATTGGGATCGGGCGGCGTTCCGCCCTCGACCTCGTAGTCGTCGTAGACCCGCTCGATCTTGACCGGCACGTTGAGCCAGGAGCCCATGGTCCCGTAGGCGTCGATGGCTACGTAGCGGGGGAGCCACCAGCGGTTCTCGTAGAAGCCGTACTCCAGGGTGACGTACTTGACCTCCGCCTTGGGATTCACGAAACCGGGCACGTCTTCCCGGTCCTCGGGGTCCGAGTCCCGCCGGAACTCGTAGGCGCGGGCTGGACGGAAGACGGCCCGGACCAGGCCGTAGGTATCGAGGTCGAACCACAGGGTTCCCGACATCAACCGCCAGTCCGCCCGCCGCGGGATCACCCGGAGCGCGGCCAGCCGGATCACCTTGCCCGACGGGAGCGCGATCTTGGTGGTGTCTCCCACCGCGAAGCGGTAGTCGGCCTCCCCCCCGACCTTGAGGGGGTAGACGAACCCGTCGTCGTCCTGGGCCCCGATCACCCGGAGGTAGTCCTCGGCGGGGTTCAGCACCAGGCCGCGGAGCTCGTCGTCGAGATCCTCCGGCACCCGGTCCCCGCGGATCGCGATCGGGATCCCTTCCCGGGCGCCGATCACCTCGATCGTGCTGACCGAGTCCCGGCGCCAGGAAATCCGAGCTACCGTCTCCTGGCGATAGAGCATCCGGTCGCGAGCCATGGCCCGGATCCCGACCCCGATCCGTTGACTCACCTTGGCCGTGTACGCCGTGACCAGCCGCTCGTTCCGGTCCCGGGCCGAGCGGGCGCGACGGACCAGCTGAGCCGTGGCCGAGTCGGCATAGGAGTCGGATGGAACGGCGGACGTGTCCGGAATCTGAAGCGTGGCAACGACGAATAGTACGGCAGCGAACACTGGGGCCAGCCCGGGCTCAATCGGTCGATCCTACGACGGGGACGGTAGTGCGGTTTCAGCCTGCACCATCGAAGGGGTCAGCGGTCGACCGTGAAGACTCCCATCATGCCGGACTCCAGATGTTCGGCGATGTGGCAATGCATCATCCACTTCCCGGGGTTGCTCATCTCCACCAGGATGTCGACCGTGCCGCCCACCGGAATGAGGACGGTGTCCTTCCAGACCAGGTTGGGGTTGGGCACGTCGTTGTAGGCCAACACCAGGAAGCGCTGCCCGTGCAGATGGATCGGGTGCGGCATCGGGTGGAGAGTCGCGCGATCGTTGGCCATCCGGATCTTCACCCGATCGCCCAGCTTGAAGTGCCAGTCGATCGCCATGTTCTCCTTGCCGCTGTCCGGATCGCGGAGCACCCAGTGGGTCTCGGCGGTGGTGGGCAGCCAGTCCATCATCGGCATGGTGCCGCTCCACTCGACCGGGTGCGAGTACATCCGGTCGCGGCGGAGCAGCTGGACCACGCCGAAGGGGAGCTCGCCGAGGCGGACGGTCAGCACCAGGCGCTTGTCGGGCGGGCGGCTGAACCAGGGCCGGTACCGGTCGATCTCCGTCACCACGTCGCGGTTCTCGCGAAGGGTCTCGAAGGCGGCGCCGTAGTCGGGCGTCGCCGGCTCCGCGCCGGCCGTCACCATCCCCAGCGTATCGTACTCCGGGAAGAAGCTCCCGATGGTGTGATCGATCGCCTGAACCCGGTTCATCAGCGGGTAGCGGCCGGCGGCCGGGAACCGGACGTCGACGATGTAGCGCTGGGCCGGCGCGATGGCCACGCTCTCGACCCAGGCCTCCCGCTCGTAGCGGCCCACGTCGGCGCCGACCAGCTTCATCCGGGCGCCGGGGAGCGCCACGTTGAAGGTCCGGGTGTTCGACACGTTGGTGAGATAGAGGCGGACCACCTCACCGGGGTGCGCGTCGAAGTGCCAGCTCGGATCGCCGTTCACCAGCAGGACGTTCCCGAACCGGCCCATCAGCGCGTGGGTCGCGTGATCGATCCCGTACGGGACCAGCCCGTCGCCGCCCAGGAGGAGATCATCGAGGATGAGGGTCTCCTCCCGGTTGGCCGGCCCGAACGCGTCGGGGCGCTTCGGCTTGACCAGGATGTTGCCGTACAACCCCAAGTCCTGTTGGATGTCCTCCCGCACGTGGGGATGGTACCAGTAGATGCCGGCGTCCGGGAACTTGACCCGGTAGAAGAACCCCTGGCCTGGTTGGACCGGGTCCTGGGTTACGCCCGGCACGCCGTCGCTCGCGTTGTCGAGCCGGACCCCGTGCCAGTGGACCGAGCTCGGCTGGTCGATCGCGTTCCGGAACCGGACGTAGATCGTGGCGTCCTGGTCCACCTGGATCAGCGGTCCCGGGTACTGCTCGTTGTAGGCGTACATCGCCAGGGTCTGGCCGTTGATGGTGCGGCGGACGAGCGAGGCCCGAAGCTCCAAGGTGTCGCCGTTCGCGAGCCGGACCAGGCGGCGCGGCTTCGCTTCGGGCAGGCGGGCGAGCTCGAGACCGGCGCCCGGCAGGAACGGCGCGGCGGCCGGCACCAGGCCCTCGACGCCGGGCATGGGGAGCATCGGCGTGTTGGCGCGCATCGCGGGCATGGTCCACCGGGCCGCCGCGATCCGGCCGTCCGGCACGTCGTGCCGCATGTGCTCCATGCTCGAGTCCACCTCGCGGGAGAGCGCGAACATCGAGTGCTGCTGCATCCGGACGCTGGGCGACATGCCGCGGAGCACCATCCGCCCCGACCGCTCCGACACCTCGGCCGACGCTTCGGCCGTGACGAAGACGAGAAACTTGTCGAAGGCGATCTCACCCAGGTGGGTGCGGCCGTCCTTCACCTCGCCCAGCTTGACGACCGGATCCAGGGCGGGCGGGGTGATCCAGGCGACGTACGTGTGATACGGCCCAAGCGACGCGGGCTCAGGCAGGCCGTGGATCTCGACGGTGGCGTCGTAGCGCTGGTTGCCGTCGGCCGTGACCGCGACGTCGATCGGCGACGCAGCCCGTCCCAGCTCGACCGTGGCCGTGATGCCGTTCAGGTCGGGTCGGGTAATGAGCTCCATGCAATAGAGATCGGTGCTGGGCCGGAGGGCCGGGCCGTCCGGCCCGCACAGCCCGGCCACCGGCGCCGGCGGCGGCGCCACTCCACCGAGGAGGGCCACCGCCGCCAACGCAACCAGAGGAGACCAACGGAGCACGTCCGTCCTATTTGTTGAGGTACTTGGCGGGGATGGGCGTGTCCGGCGTCTCGCCCTGCCAGAAGATCGTCACCACCCACCAGCGGTTCCCGTCGAACCAGAGCTGGAAGCTGTTGATCCCGCGGGCGAACGGTTTGGGGTCGTCGAGCTTGTTACGAGACTCGTAGGCGCTGAACGCCTGGACGATGTTCCCGTAGCGCTCCATCGTCCGCCCGATCTCGCGCTCGAAGAAGCCCTTGCCCTCGAGGAACGGACCGCTTCGCTGAATGTATTCGTCAGGCGTGAGCGCCCCGATCCGGTGCTCGCCTTGCGGATTGACGCCGGTGGGAATCAACCGACCACCCGGGGCGAACAGCGAACGGAAGCGGTCCCAGTCGCGCTTCTGTCCGGCCGGACCCGAAATCACGTCGTAGACGGCCTTCATGATCGCGTCGATCGAGCTCACGTCTTCCGGCTTGGCCATGGGCGTTTGCGCCGCGGCGCTGGTCGCGGAGGCGAGGAGGAGGGCGACGACCCCGCTCCGCCAGCGGCCGGTCCCCGGCTTCCTGGGCTCACTGCTCTGGTTCGTCGGACTGCGCACTTTTCCTCCCCCTTCTCGGTTCACGGAACGGTGACGACTTCCTCGAAGTCTCCGATCGGGCTGCCCGGCGGCGCTTCCGGCGCCGAGGTGAGGCGGGTCGGATCGTAGGGACGCTCGAGGAAGCGGTGGATGTCGGCGGCGAAGAGGGCTCGGGCCGCGCGGTCGGCCGGGCTCGGCGCCGCCGTTCTCACGGAACGACCCGCCAGCTCCGAAAGTTTCCGAGCGGCCACCGCCCGAGCCTGAGGAAGCTCGGCCGTGGCCGCGAGGTGCATCAGCTGGTCCACGACCACCCGCTGCACCGCCCGGCCGATTTCCGCCTGGTACCCGTCGGCGGGGGCCAGGTCGAAGGTGGCGGCGATCAGGCGATCGAGCACGTCTTCGAGCCCGGGAAGCTTGGGATCGAGGGCATGCTGCTCGACCAGGCGCGCCGCCCGTTCGTCGTTGAGCAGGAAACCGACCGCCAGATCCGCCGCGGACGTGGCCGGCGAAACGGCGTCGAACACGAGCCCGGTGGTGCGCTGGAAGAGCTCCCGATGCATCGGATAGGTCGACGGCCGGGGCGGGATGAGCTGGAGCACCGAGCGAGGCAGGGCCAGCGCCTGGGGGGTGAGGGTCCGGAGCACCGAGGTGAGCGCCTCGATCTGCTCGGCGGCCGGCACCTCCCTGACCGGGGTGACGCCGTCGCCGCGGAGGGCGTAATCGTAGTATTGGCCGCCGATCACCTTGGTAGCCGCCTCCACCTGGTAGCGATGGAAGAGGTAGATCGGCACCAGCACGTCTTCGATCGTCGCCATCGGCTGGCCGAGCCGAATCGCGTGCTCGCCGAACTGCCGGAGCGCCGCCCGGCGCACGGTCATCACCCGATCCAGCTCGGCCGCCGCGCTGGTGCCGTTGTCCCAGAGATGGGTGTTGGGATGCGCGCTCCCGGCCGGCCGGGCATCCTGGTCCGTGAGGAAGGTGAGCCCCTTGGCGCGCGCCTCTCGGATCACGCCGTCGAGCGCCGTCTTCTCGTCGGTCCCCGGCGGGAAATCCGAATAGCCCCACTTGATCGCTTCCTGGTCCCAGGCACCGATGCCGGTGGCGTACGCATCGGAGACGTCGATGGCGCCGTTGGCGTCGAGCTTGATCAGCGGGTGGGGGTAGTCCATCACCGACGAGCGGCCTTCGCTGCTCGAGATGTAGTTGTGCTGGAGCCCCAGCGTGTGCCCCACCTCGTGGGCCGCCAGCTGTCGGATCCGGGCCAGCGCCATCGCCTTGGCGGTGGTCGGATCCTCGTCGCCGCGGACGAACGGCTGGAGCAGCCCTTCGGCGATCAGGAGATCTTGCCGCACCCGGAGCGAGCCGAGGGAAACCTGGCCCTTGAGGATCTCGCCGGTCCGCGGGTCGGTGATGGTGTTGCCGTAGCTCCAGCCGCGGGTGAACCGGTGGACCCACTGGATCACGTTGTACCGGATGTCCATCGGATCGGCGCCTTCGGGCATGAGCTCCACCCGGAAGGCGTTGCGATACCCGGCGGCCTCGAAGGCCTGATTCCACCAACGGGCGCCGTCGAGCAGGGCCGAGCGAATCGGCTCGGGGACCCCGCGGTCGAGGTAATAGACGATCGGCTCGACCGGATCGCTGATCGCGGCGCTCGGGTCCCGCTTGGCCAGCCGGTGCCGGGCCGTGAACCGCTGCACCAAGGGCTGGTCGATCGGCGTGGCGTAGTCGTAGTACGTCATCGGATAGAAGCCGGACCGCGGATCGGCCAGGCGGGTCCGGTAGCCCGGCCCGGGGAGCTCGACGAACGACTGATGCTCGTGGACGGTGATCGCGTCGGCCGTGGGCGTCACGTCGCGCACCCAGCGGCCCGGGCTATCGCCGGTAAAGGTGAGGATGGCCTCGATCTCGGTGTTCTTGGGAAAGCCCTTGGTCCGCTCCAGGTAGAGTGCGCTCCGGGAGGCGTCGAGCCGGAAGCTGCCCTGGCGGGTCCGGCGGAGCCCGCCGATCACGTCGTGGGCATCGTGGAGCGCGAAGTCGGTCGCGTCGACCAGCACCGCCCCGTCACTCTCGGCCTCGACCTTGAAGCCCCAGAGCACCGACTGGGCGAACGACTGCTCCACCGCCCGCCGCTCGTCGGCATTGTCGGTTCCCGCCCGGAACTCGTAGTTAGGCTGCACCATCAGCACCCGCGGACCGACTCGATCGAATCGCACGATTCGCTCGCCGCCGATCTGCCCGCGGTCCAGCCCGATGTCGTTCGAGCCGATGCCGTCGGGCAGCGACACCACGTAGAGAATCTCCTGTCCGAGCTTGTCGATCTCGAGCCAGAGCTTGCCGGCCGACGGATCCCAGTACATCGGGATGAAGCCGTCGATCTTCTGCATCCCCTGGGTCTTGGCCGCGATCGAAGGAAGGGCCTGCGCGGACAACGACGCGGTACCGAGGGACAACAACATGAACAAGGGCAGCGCCGCGCTCCGCGGCCGCTCCATGATGGACGCCATCAGAACTCCCTGACCGAGTAGGTGGGGACTGGCAATGTAGAGGGCGGCGTGGACTTTGTGCCAGCGAGCGCCCCCCACGAGCCCGGGGCCTCGCCAGCGGAGCACGAGACGTCCAGCTACTGGACCGGGGCCGCAAAGATCGACATCAGCCCCATGTGCGGCCCCCGGACCTCCCGGATCGTGATCCGGCCTTGGAGCCTCGGAGTGGCCCCGGTGGAATCCACTACCAGGTCGCCGCGCTGCCCCTCGGGACCGAACAGGATGTGTAGCTCCGACCCAGCTTCCGCCCCGTCGTCGCGCCGGTAGGTGAGGGCGATCCACCACCCGTCGGAGATCACGGAAGGAAGGTCACGGATCTGGTCCGGGGAGAGCGCGAGGTCGAGCCGGACGGTGTCGCCCGGCACCACGGCGTGGAGGAGATCGTCGTCGAGCTGTTCCCTCCCCTCCTGGGTCCCGAGGTCGAGGGCGACGATCGCGGGTCGTGGCGCGGAGTCGGCCGGAGCCGCCGCGATCGAGTCGGCCGGCGCGCCACTGGGCGCCCTGGCGGAATCGCCGCAGGCGGACACCGCCACCGCGAGCACGAGAAGACCGAGGCGAAATCGCACGGTCGGAAAATAGCGGGATCGCCCGACCGAGGCCCCGGGCACGCGGCCCGGCCGGCCGGAGGGCCAGCCGGCAGCCGAAGGTCGGGTCAGGCTCCGGATCGGGTCAGGCGCTCGATCCGGAGCGCCTCGCCCACCGACCAGGCCTGGAACGGGCAGCCTCGCGGCGTGAACGGCGGCTCGCCGTCGGCGATCTCCGAAACGTGATCGAGTCCGGCCTCACCGAGATGGGCCAGAAGGGGCGCGAGAAACCGCTCCCGGGCCGCCGCCCGTTCGGCGGGACCGGCTCCCCGGCGCCGGAGCCACGCCTCGACGAAGGGCCCCAACAACCAGGGCCAGACGGTCCCTTGATGGTAGGCCGAGTCGCGCTCGGCGGGACCGCCCTCGTATCGGCCCCGGTAACCCGGCTCAGCCGGACCGAGACTCCGGAGGCCGACCGGGGTGAGCAGCTCCCGCTCCACCAGATCGACGACCGCCGCCTCGCGGGCCGGCTCCAAGAGCCGGACCGGCAGCCCGCCCACGGCGAAGATCTGATTGGGCCGGAGCGAGCCGTCCACCCGCCCCGCCACGTGGTCGACGTCGACCACGTCGCGGAGCGCCCCGCGGTCGGGATCGAAGAACCGATCGGCGAACGCCGCCGTGGCCCGGTCGGCGACGGTGCCCCAGCGCCGGTCGAGGCCCTGCCCCACCCGGAGCGCGGCGATCCAGAGCGCCTGGACCTCGACCGGCTTCCCGATCCGGGGGGTCACGACCCGGTCGCCGACTCTGGCATCCATCCAGGTCAACTGGACCCCGGGCTCGCCGGCGGCGATCAAGCCGTCTTCGTCCATCCGGATTCCGTAGCGGGTGCCCCTGGCGTAGCCGGTGAGGATGGCGTCCACCGCCCCCAACAGGCGCCCGCGCTCGCCCCGCCCGAGCGACCGGCCGGCCGCGGCGAGCGCCTCGAGCACCTCACCCACCACCACCACGTACCAGAGGGAGGCGTCGACCGAGTTGAACTCCGGATCGCCGCCGTCCGGAAAGCGATTGGGAAGCATTCCCTCCGACACCGTCTCCGCCCAGGTCCCGAGGATCGACCGGGCGTCGGCCAGACGTCCGGTCGCCAGGCAGAGCCCCCGCATCGCGATGAAGGTGTCGCGCCCCCAGTCGGTGAACCAGGGATAGCCGGCGACGATCGAGCGGCCCGCGCCCCGAGCCACCAGGTAGGCGTCCGCGGCGCGAACCAGGGGCGTGGCCCAGCGCGACCGGCGGGCTCGTTCCCGCCGGACCAGGCGGGCGACGATCGTCTCGGCCGGCCCGTCGAGGCCCTCCGCCTTGCCGGCGGGATCATCGGCGGCCAGGACCCACGCAGCCTGCCCGGCCGACAGGTCCCACTCGATTCGACCCGGCGATCCCGCGTCTTCCGTGAAGTCGAGTCCCCGGGCCCGCTCCTCGTCGAGCTGAAAGGCCCGGTACCAGACGGGGTCGTGGCGATAGACGCCGTTCTGGAGGCTGAGAACGCCGGGGAGCGAGCCGTACGGCCGCCAGCGCACCGTGCCGCCGGCGACCTGGGCATCGAACCGGAAGTCGGGGTTCTCTCGGTGCAGCGCGTGGGCGTCGCGACCCAGCAGGAACGGCCGAGCCACCAGCCGGATCCCGCCGCGCTTCCGGAGCAGCCGCCACCGGATCGCCACCACGGCCCGGCCCTTGGTCGCGAGCAGCTCCTGCCGGATCTCGAGTCCGTCGGCCAACCGGAACGTCCAGGCCGGCCAGGGATCCCACTCGAAGCCGACCAGATGATCGAACGTCCGCGAGGTCAGGTCGGGGACGTAGCGCTGAACGGTCAGAAACTCGGGTGGCCGGCCGTCGCGCTCCACCCAGGCGTCGAAGCCCCCGACCAGAGCGACCCGGCCGGTCGGCGGCGTCAGGGCCGTCAGCAGGAGGGCATGGTAGCGCCGCCGCCGCGGGCCGCCGGCGGTACCCGAGGCGAACCCGCCGAGCCCATCGGCCTCCAGCCATTCGGCCTCCAGCGGGGGCAGGACCGGACCGGCGGCCACTACCAGGACTCGTAGAAGACCTGGGCCGACTCGCCGCCCAGCTCGATCTCCGGCGCTTCGGTCACATGGTCCCGGGCCAGCTCCCGGTACTCGCCCCGGAAAAAGACCAGCGGGTAGTGGGGCGTCACCCCGACGTGGACATCGAGCACCCGGCCGACGACGAGCCAGTGATCGCCCCCGTCGTGGCGCCGGTCGACCTCGCAGCCGACCGTGGCGGAGGCGCCCTCGAGCCGCGGCCCCCCGGCGAACGGGACGAACCGAAACGGGGGCCGGGCGGCCTCTTTCCAGGCGCCGGCGAAGAACCGGCTCAAGGCCTGCTGGTCCTCCCGCAGCAGATTGACCGCGAATCCCGTCCCCGGGTCGAGCAATCCGGCCATCCGGGTCCGCCGGTCCAGGGCCACCAGCACCAGCGGAGGGTCGAGCGAGACCGACGTGAAGGCGTTGGCGGTCATGGCGCGCACCGCGCCTTCGCGGTCGGCGGTGATCACCCCGACGCCGGTGGCGAAATGCCCCATCGCCCGGCGGAAGGCCTGGCCGTCGATCGTCATCCCGCCGCCCGGGCCGCCTCGTCGCGCGACTGCTCGAGGAAGTGGCGCACCCGGTCCATGTAGCGTTTCCGGTCGTGACTCGCCACCAGCGCGCCCGCCATCCGAACCGGATCGCCGAAGAAGTAGCGCTCGTAGAGCACCTGCCGCGACCCGAAGGCCGACATCGCCGTGTCCCAGGCCAGCCGGAAGATCGGGATCCGCTCGTGGGCCTCCGCCCGGGCGGCCTGGAAGAACCGTTGGACGTCGGCGGCGAGCGGCCCGGTCACGTCGGCTTCGGTGGGCATGGCCACCAATCCGGCGGCGCCGAGCTGCTGGATGATCTCGACCATCCGGGGGTAGAGCCGGGGATGGAGGTTCCGGGCCGCGTCGAGCGGGTCCCACGCCGGGCGCATCACCCCGAACTCGTCGACCTCGGCGTCGGCCAGGGAGGCCCGGAGAAAGGCCCGCATCGTCTCCATGTTGACCCAGATCTCGGCCAGCTTCTCCTGGACGTGCTGAAAGCCCTCGATCGCGATCGTGTCGACCAGGAGCGAGGCCAGCCCCATGAGATACTCGGCCTTGGCCAGGTTCTTGACGACCACCTGGTGCGCCATGGCCGCGAGCGCGCCGGTCCGGGCGTACGCCTCGTTGCACCGGGGAATGTCGCGATAGAGGAAGACCCGCTCCCAGGGCACGAACACGTCGTCGAAGATCACCACCGCATCCATCTCCTCGAACCGCGAGGCCAGCGGGTGGTCGTAGCTGGACCGCTCGTAGTCGTAGCTCTCCCGACACTGGAACCGGAGCCCGGGCGTCGCCGAGGGGATGCAAACCCCGTAGGCATAGGGCTCATGGTCCGGCTCGTTCCGGAGGAAGGTCGACGGAAAGACCATGATTTCGTCGGACACCGGGAGCGTCGCCAGCATCCGGCAACCTCGGATCACGATCCCGGCGTCGGTCTCCTCCTTGACCTTGGCCGCCAGGAACGGGTCGGCCTGCTGGGCGGCGTGGCGGGAGCGGTTGGCCTGGGGCGAGCTCAGGGTGTGGGTGAGGCAGAGGTCGCGCTCCCGGATGTACTCGTGATAGGCGCGGGCGTTGACCCCGAACCGGGGGTCGGCCTCGCCCAGAAACGCCGAGCCGGCGGCGTAGGACGTCATCGCCCGGTTGATGTAGTCCGGCGAGCGTCCCATCATCCCGAAGCTCGCGTCGGCCCAGCGCTTCATCGCGGCGGAGATCCGGTCCAGGTCGCCGGCGGTTCTCGGGATCATGAACGACCGGCCCACCTTCCGTCCGCTGCTCGGCGAGTCGAACAGCATGGTGTCCGGATCCTCCCACTGGAGGTCGTAGAGTCCCGCCAGGGAGGCCAGCCCCCGGCGCAGGGCCGGGTGCGCCGTCGGGTCGGGCACCCGCTCGCCGCGGTACCAGAGCTCCGGCGGCGCTTCGCGGAGGCGGTTCAGGAGGTCGGCGCCCCGTCGGGCACCCGTGGGCTCGGGCGCCGGCGGGGCCGGGGTCGAGGCTCGGGAAGCGGCGGTCATGCGTCGGGTCCTTTCCCGGCGGGGGTGCCGGAAAGCGCCTCGATCAGGGAGGCGACGTCGAAGAAGGGCGCCGGGGTCAGGAGTTTGCTCTCCATCGTGACCAGCAGCGGATGGATCTTGCCGAGATAGGGAGCCCAACCCGGGTCGGCCCGCATGGCGGTCCGGCAGGCCGTGCGCTCCTCGAACGTCCGATAAGCCCAGAGGTGGATCACCTGGTTCAGCGGACCGACCTCGGTGGTGTAGTACCCGACCATCGCGGGGAGGTAGCGCCGCTGGATCGGCAGGCCCTCCGACTGGTAGAGGCGGAAGTACTCGTTCAGGGTGCCCGGCTTCAGGGTGTAGGTCCGATGCTCGACGATCATGGCATCTCTCTCGATCAGTCGTCCAGGAATGGGGTCTCGTGGGGGCCGCTCAGCACCAGGTCGAATCCGAACCGCTCCCCGGCGCTCGACCCATCGGGCGCCGGCACCGCGAGCAGGCGGCCCCGGCGCTCCGGCCCGAGCTGGCTCCAATGGCGGTCGGTTTCGTTGAGCGGCTCGCCGGGGAAGAACACCTCCGTCACCAGCGGGCGCATCAGCCCCGACCCGAGCACCAGGAGCCGGAGATGCGGCGGGCGGATCCAGTCACCGGCATCGAGCGCGGGATAGCTCCCCGGCCGCACCGTCCGGAACCGGTACCCTCCGTGCGAGTCGGTCCAGGTCCGCCCCCAGCCCGCGAAGCCCGGGTCGCGCTCGGCGTGGCGAGGGTCGGCCGGGTCGTGGAACACCCCTCGGGCGTCGGCCTGCCAGAGCTCGAGGATCACGTTGACCGCCGGGCGGCCGCGCCGGTCCAGGACCCGGCCGGCCAGCTCGAGGACCGTGCCCTCGGCGACGCGTCCGCCGTGCCGGGTCAGGTCACTTCCGCTCTCGCCCACGAAGGCCGGCGGGAAGAAGGGCCCGGTGGTGTGGTGCGGCGTTCGCAGCTCAGGCATGTCCGCCCCGCTCGAAGGGCGTCGCGCGGCGGCCTCGGAGCACCAGGTCGTGGGCGAAACCCAACCCGCCGGTCGCGGTCGAGAGCGCCGGGACGAACCGGGCCACCAGCCGCTCCCGAGCCCGCGGGTCGGGGATGCTGTTGAGCAGGAGGTCGCGCTCGTTCAGCACCTCGCCGGGGAAGTACACCTGGGTCACCAACCGGCTCGCGAAGGCGGGCCCGAAGATCGAGACGTGGATGTGCGGCGGGCGCCACCAGTCGGTGGCACCGCCCTGTTCCTCGTACGGGACCGCGTAGGCGCCCGGCTTGATGGTGACGAGCTCGAACCCCCCGTCCGGACCCACCACGATCCGCCCCACCCCGGCGAAGTTGGGATCGACCGGCACCGGCGAGGGATCGTTGGGATGGAGGTACTTGCCGGCGGCGTTGGCCTGCCACACCTCGAGCACCGCGCCCGAGACGGGTCGGCCGTCCTCGTCGAGCACCCGACCCCTCACCCGGACCAGCTGTCCCAGCGCTCGAGGCGCCGTGGGGCGGAGCCGGGACAGGTCGAGCACGGAGACGGCCGCGGCCTCGATCACCCGGGCCGGACCCAACAGGTCGGCCCGGGAGAGAAAGCGCCGGATCGGCTCGGCGGCAGGGGTCCGGTCCAGGCTCCGCGGATACCCCGCGATGGCCCGGGCGGGCTGCCCCGCGGGATCGCTGGGCGGAACGGTCGAGACGGGGCCGGCCATGATCGTCAGTCCACCACGGTGACCGGGCCGACGGTCCAGCGATCGAGCTCGGCCCGGTCGAGCGTCACCCCAAGTCCCGGGCCGGTCGGCACCCCGAGCGCCCCGTTCGCGATCGGGCCGAGCCCGGTGGTGACGTCGGCCCCCATCAGGTGGAGGCCCGAGTCGTTGGCCCGGCGGATGGATGGATGGGCAGCCGCCAGGTGGAGGTTCAGCGCCGTGGCCACGCCCGTCTCGAACAGGCTGTGGACCCCGACCTCGAGCCCGAAACCGTCGGCCACCGCGACGAGATCGCGCCACCGGCCCACCCCACCCCACATGAAGACGTCCGCCAGCACCACGTCCACCGCCTTCCGTCGAATCGCCGCGGGCAGATGAGCCGGCTCCACCACAGCCATGTTGGTGGCAACCGGGGTGCGGGCCCGCCGCCGGAGCCGAGCCAGACCCTCCAAGTCGTCGGTCGGATCCTCGAAGAACTCCAGGTCCAGCTCCTCCAAGCGATCGCAGAGCCGGATCGCCTCGACCGGCGGATACCCGCCGTTGGGATCGAACCGGAGGCGCGCCTCGGCCCCGAGCCGCGCCCGGAGCGCGCGCATCACCGCCTCGTCCCACGCCGGCGACCGGGCGGTGCTCTTGTACTTGAACGCGCCGAACCCCGACTGCTCCCGCTGCGCCTCGGCCCAGTCGGCCACCCGGTCCACGTTGCCCAGGTCGGCCTGGTGACGGTCGAGCTCCACCGGGGTGACCGGCCGCTCCACCGCCACGGCCGGGATCGGGCAGACCAGCTCGACCCGCTCGCGGGTCGCCCCACCCAGGAGGGCCGAGACCGACACCCCGAACGCCCGGCCCGCCAGGTCCCAGAGGGCCAGCTCGAGCCCCCCCAGCGCCGACCACCCGTTCCGGCCGGCCCGGTTGTCGAAGCCCGAGCGGGCGAAGCTCGCCGTCAACCCGCGCCGGTCCAGGGGGTCGTGTCCGATCCAGCGGCTCGCGAGCGCGGCCGTCAGGCGGAAGACCTCGTCCGTGCCCAGCGTTTCGCCCAGGCCGACCAACCCGCCGCCCGCCTCCACCTCGATCACCGTGCGCCAGGTGGCGGGCATCACGTACATCGAGCTCACGTACACGGTGGCGAGCGGGATCTTCACCCGGCTGAGCCGCACCCGCTCGATCCGGAGCGCCCCGCTCACCCGCGGTCGTCCTCGCCCAGAGACCAGCGCTCGGTTACCAACGGCCCCAACCGGCCGGCCTCGATCGCGAGCCCCAATCCCGCCGCCTCCGGCGCGGTCACCCGGCCCCCGTCGGGCCGATAGGCCCGGGCCGGGCCGAGCCATGCCTGGTCCGGCGGGTCGTCGTCCGGCCAGTCGAGCGGGAGGCTTGCCATCGTGGCCGCCATGGCCAGGTGAACCGCCAACGCCCGGCCGGCCAGGGTGGCACCGGAGGCGAGCGCGAGCCCGACCCGGAAGGTTCGCGCGATGGCGTCGAGCCGGAGCACCCCGGCGGGTCCACCTGCCCGCAACGGATCCACCCTGAGCCCGTCGACCCGGTCGGCCAGCAGGTCGCCCTGGAGCTCCGACCAGCGCGACGGGTCCGCCACCCGGGGCCCGCCGGCTCCGGCCGGACGCTCGTCCGTCGACCCGCTCACCCCCACCACTCGTCGCACCGCGCCGCCCAGCCACCGCCAGAGCGGGACGTCATGCCGGCGGGCGGCCAGATCGTGCCGGGCCGATTCAAGCAGCCCGAACGCCGTCCAGTCCGCATCGTCGCGGAGCCAGTCGCCCCCGATCGCGCCCGGCCCCGGTCCGTGGTCGGCCGAGCGACCGATCCACCCGGCCCCCCGCCGCCCCGCGGCCTCGGCCAGCCCGGGCCGGTCCGCCGCGGTGGCCAGCCCGGTCCAACGACCGTCACCGACCTCGGCCAAGAGGAGGCTCGGCGGGCCGGCAACCCGGCGCAGGGTGACCCGAGTGATGGTCGACGGCTGGGACATGGCCTCTTGACGGATGCGGAGCTTCGATCAAATATCATAGCATTCACTATGTTTTCTGCAAGCCGCCCCCGCCGCCGGTCGCGCACCCGGGCCCCCCGACAGGCCCGGAGCCAGGCGACCTATCGCCGGATGCTCGACGCCGCCGAGGCCCTCCTCGCCGACCGGAGCTTCGAGGCGGTGAGCGTCGCCGCGGTGGCCGAGCGGGCGGGGGTAACGATCGGCGCCTTCTACGCTCGCTTCCCCGACAAGGATGCCCTGCTCGAGGCGCTCGAGGAGCGGGTCACCGACGCGGTGCTCGGCGTGGTGTCTCGGGCCACCGACCCGGCCCGCTGGCAGGGGACCACGGTGGCCGAGGCCCTCCGCGCCTACCTCGACGACCTGGTGACGGTGTACCACGCCACCCGGGGCGCCGGCCGGGCGCTGGTCCTCCGGTCGCACACCGATGCCGGCCTTCGGAGGCGACTCGAGCGGCTCAACGCCGAGGGTCCGCCGCGGGTGCTCGACTTCCTGCTTCGCCACGGCGGGATCCGCCATCCTGATCCGGAGCGGGGGCTCGAGATCGGGCTCCTGACCATCCGGAGCACGCTCCGCGAGCTGGTGCTCTTCGACGAGCGCTGGCCGGGCGGCTCCGCGTTCCCCGCCCCGATCCTGGCCGACGAGCTGACCCGCCTCTTCCTCCGCTACCTCGGCATCGACGGTCGCCGTCGGGTCCGGCTGGAACCGGCCGGCTGAGCGTGCGGCTCGTGCTCCTCGGCTCGCTCGCCTGCGAGCAACACGCGACCCTGGTCGGGAAGCTCCGGACCCCGCTCGAGATCGTCCCGGTGCCCGACGACGCTCCGGATCCGGTCCGGCGGGAGGCGCTGGCCTCGGCGGAGCTGATGATCACCCTCCACTACGACGACGGCATGCCCCCCGCCCCCAGGCTCCGCTTCGTACAGGCGGGCGGCACGGGTTACGATGGGATCGACGTCCGGCGGCTTCCACCCGGCACCGTGGTGGCCAACGCCTACGGACACGGCGAAGCGGTCGCCGAGTACGTCCTCTTGAGCCTGCTGCTCTCCGGCACCCGGTTCCTCGCCGCCGAACGGAGCTTTCGGGCCGGGAGCTGGGCCTTGGGCGGTCGGACCGGCGGGCCGCTGGGGGAAGAGCTGGGCGGCAAGACGGTAGGGTTGATCGGCTACGGGCAGATCGGCCGGGCGATCGTGCCCCGAGCCCGCGCCTTCGGCGCCCGGGTGGTGGCCTGCGCCCGGCGGGTGGGGCCGGCCCCCGGGCTCGCGTGGCTCCGCCCCCTCGGCGCCCTGCCCGCCCTCTACGCCGAGAGCGACTTCGTCGTGGTGGCGTCGGGTCTCGGCCCCGAGACCGAGGGGTTGATCGATGCCGAGAGCTTCCGCGCGATGCGCCCTACCGCGGTGCTGATCAACGTCTCCCGGGGCCCGATCGTGGCGGAGGAGGCGCTCTATCGGGCCCTGGTGGATCGCACCATCGCCGGCGCGGTGATCGACACCTGGTATCGGTATCCGACGCCGGAGGCGCCCGACCTCAGGCCCTCGCGCTTTCCCTTCCACGAGCTCGACAACGTGTTGATGACCCCGCACTGCTCGGCCTGGACCCGGGGGATGATCGACCGGCGCTGGACCGAGATCGCCGACAACATCGATCGGGTGGCCCGGGGTGAGGCCCCGCGCAACGTGGTCTATCGGTCACCGGCGGCGTGACCACCGTCGACGCGATCGTCCCGGGCACCGATCGGCTGGGCGAGAGCCCGGTGTGGTGCGAGCGGTCCGGCCGCCTCTATTGGGTCGACGCCCGGGGTCCCACGCTCCAGTGGATCGAGTCCGGCGGCACCTCGCCGCGCCGGGTGCCCCTGCCGTCGCTGGTCGGGGCGATCGCGCTCCGCGAGGGGGCGGGACTCGTGGCCGCGATGGCCGACGGCTTTCACCGGCTCGACCCCGAGACCGGCATGCTCGAACCGATCGTCGACCCCGAGGCCGATCAGCCGGACAACCGGTTCAACGACGGCCGGGTGGACCGGCAGGGACGCTTCTGGGCGGGAACGATGAACGACGTCCGCCGCGATCCCACGGGCGCGCTCTACCGGCTCGACCCCGACGGCGCTTGCCACCGACTCTTCGGCGACGTCATCGTGCCCAACAGCCTGGCCTGGAGCCCGGACGCCCGGGTCATGTACTTCGCCGACACCTACCGCCATCGGATCTCGGCCTTCGCCTTCGACGCCGAGCGCGGAGTGCCGTCGTCGCCGCGGGTGCTGGTCGACCTGACCGCCGCGCCGGGCCGACCGGACGGCTCCGCCGTCGATGCCGACGGCTGTCTCTGGAACGCCGAGTATGCCGGCGGCCGGGTGGTGCGGTACACGCCGGCCGGTCGAGTGGACCGGGTGATTCCCATGCCGGTGTCGAACCCGACCAGCTGCGCTTTCGGCGGCCCCGGACTCGACACCCTGTTCGTCACGTCCGCCCGGCAGCGCTTGACCCCGGAGCAGCTGGCCCGGGAACCCTTGGCCGGCTCCCTCTTCGCCATCCGGACCGCCGCCGTCGGCTTGCCCGAGCCCCGGTTCCGAGGGTGACCATGGCCAAGCCGTCCTCGTCGCGGTAACCTCGCTGCCATGCGCCCCCTCACCGGTCTCTTCCCGGCCGAGATGGTCCGGCTTCGCGAGGTTCCCCGGCCGCCGGCGGATCTGCTTCGAGAGCTGCTTGCGATCGACGACCTGACCGGCACGGTCTCGGACGTCCTGGACGCCCTCGGCCTCGACGGTGCCGTGCCGGGCAGCGTGCTGGTGCCGATGGTGGCCGGCGGGCGAATCGTCGGTCCAGCCCTCACGGTCGCCACCGAGCTCCGGGGGTCTGTGGAGGTGCCGGGGAGCCGGATGGGCGATCTGGAATGCCACAACCTCGCCGAGCCCGGCGACGTCCTCGTTGTCCAGGGCGCCCCCGAGGTCTCCAGCATGGGCGCCATCTCGGCCCGGATCGGCAGGCGGCAGCGCGAAGCCGGCGCGGTGGTCGACGGCGCGGTGCGGGACGTGGGCGGGCTCCGCCGGCTCGGCTTCCCGGTCTGGGCCCGCGGACCGAGCCCCCGGACCGGCAAGTACCGGCTCCGGACCGTGGCCATCAACGGGGCGGTTTCGATCCACGGGGTCACCGTCCACCCAGGGGATCTCGTGGTGGCGGACGACACCGGGGTTTGCTTCGTCCCTCGGGAGCGGGCCGAGGACGTCTTGGCCGGCGTCCGTCGCCGGATCGCCGGGGAGGCCGCCCGGGTGGCCCGAATCGACGCCGGGGTGCCGGTACCCGACCTGGCCCGAGGGGACTAGCCACCGGAGCGTTCCCACCCTACCCTCCATAGCTGAGTACAACCGCTACCCCCGGGGGTGTCCTACCCCTGGGGGCGGTTTTGGCGTCGAGTGTTCTTGGGTCGCCGGTTTCGGAGCCGGCGCCGGGGTGAAGGGCTGGTATCGTGATCTGTCCGTTCTGCGCTGCCGAGGAGATCTCACCGGAGACGGGGACGTGTGCGCGTTGCGGCTACTCGCCGGACGGGGCAGCCTCTGATCGGCCTTTGCCGGACGATCTCGACGCCTGGGTGCACTACGAGCTCTCCCCCCAATTCGAGATCGGCGAGGAGCTGGCCCGGAGCCCGCACTCGGCCGTCTACGTGGCCCGTCGCGCCGATCCCGACGTGACCTTGGCGCTCCGGGTCCTGTCGCGGGCGCCGATCGAACGGGCCGGCCAGGCCGACCGCTGGTGGCGTGCCATGGCGGCCGTCAACGCGCTGGATCACCCCAACATCGTTCCCATCTACCGTTTCGGCACCACCGCCAACCTGGCCTGGTACGCCACCCGGTTCGCCGGGGGGCAGTCGTTGGCGGAGCTGCTCCAGGGACAGGGACGTCTGCCGCCGGACCGGGTAACCCGGTTGGTGGGCCAGGCTGCCGATGCCCTCGACGAGGCCCACCGGCGCGACGTGATCCACGGCAGTCTGAGTCCGGCCGACATCATCGTCTGCGACGACGGCGGGGTGGCGCTCCTCACCGAGTTGGCGGTCGGACCGATCCTCGACCGGATTCCGGCCTTCGGCGGCAAGAGCCGGCCAGCGCAGTTCGAATCCCCGGAGGAGCTGGCCGGCAGGGACCCCGGTCCGGCCACCGACCAGTACGCCCTCGCTGCGACCTTCAGGGCCGCCGTCGACGAATCGGCGGAGCTTCCGTCGGCCGTGCATCGGGTGGTGAACCGGGCCCTGAGCCCCGACCCGCGCGACCGGTTCCCCACGATCGGCACCTTCGCGCGGAGCCTGGCTGCCGCCTTGGCCGGAGCAGCCGCCCCCGGCGGGGCACCGCACCGCCATCAGCCGCCCTCGCTGGCGCAGCACACCTTGGTGTTCCCCCCCGACCCGGGCGAGCCCGAGGTCTCCGACGCGCCGCCCGCTCGCCGGAGCCCGCTGCTGACCGGGGGCATCATCGCAGCGGTCGTGATCGGCGCGGTGCTCGCCGCCTGGTTTCTCCGCTCGAACGGGAGCCAGCCTGGCCTGAGTCGACAGGTGGCGGTGGCCCCGGCCTCGGACTCGACCAGCGGGGCGCTCGACACCGCCACGATGGCCGTGGCCCCGGCCGAGCCGCCGCCCGACGAGCCCGCGCCGACACCGCCGCCGGCACCAGCCACCCGGCCGGCCGCGAGAGCGGAACGCCCCGGCCCGAGCCCCGAACCGACGCGCCAGACCACGGCCGCCGGACGGGTGGCTTCCTCCGACGCCCAAACCGGCCGGCTCTTCGTGAGCTCGCGGCCCTGGGGAGCGCTTTACGTGGACGACAAGCTGATCGGTAACACGCCCCAGGCCAACGTGGAGATCACCGCTGGCACTCATCGACTCCGGATCGTTCGCGACGGGTTCACACCGTTCGAGCGCGAGGTGGTGGTGCCGGCCGGCCAGGCGGTGCGACTGATCGACCAGATCCTGGAGCCGGCGTCGTGATGCGGCGGCTGGTCGGGACGCTCGTCTTGCTGACCGCGCTGGCCGCCGCCCCTGCCTGGGGGCAGGATGCCGGCGATCTCGCGGCCAAGGGGCTCGCGGCCTATCGCGCCCTGGAATACCAGAGCGCCGCCACGTTGCTGCGCCAAAGCCTGGCGGTGGGCGGTCCCGCGGCCCTGGTCGACTCGGCCCGGGCCGACATCCTCATCTACCTTGGCGCGGCGGAGCTCTTCGGCGGCCGTCGCGACGCCGCCGCAGCCGCATTTCGGGAAGCGCTCGAAACCTCGCCCAAGAGCCGGCCCAACGCCCTGATCTTCCCGCCGGCCGTGACCGAGGCGTTCGACGGCGTGCGGCGGACCAGCAACTACGTCGCAGTGGCGGCGCCGCCCGCGTTTCGGATCGATGCCGGACATCCCTATCGGCTTCGGGTGTACACCAGCGCGCCCCTGGACGTGACGGTCACGCTGGCGGCGGCCGACGGAGCCGACGAGGGCCGCGAGATCTACACCGGCGCCGTCGGCGACAGCGCCGTGGTCGCCTGGGACGGCCGGGCGGCCGGCGGCGCGCCGGCGCGAGGGCGCTTCGACCTCCGGATCCGAGCGCGCTCCCGAATGGCGGCCGACCGGGTGGTGACGGTCCCGATCACCGCCTCCGCCGCCCTGGCCGACACGCTTCCCCTCCCCACCCCGCTCCCGGCCTCGGCCTTCTTCCCCGAACGGCGCGATCAGGGTCCGGCGATCGCCTTTCTGGTGGGTGGCCTGGCGACCGGCCTGCTCGCGGCGGTGGTTCCCAACGCGGTCTCCTCCGGCACCTCGTTGGGTCCGGCTCCCTACGCCGCGGGCGCCACCTTGAGCCTGGCCGGGGTGATCGGTTTCATAACCCGCCAGCCCGGCCGGGCCGCCGCGGCCCACCTCGCGGCCAACCAGGCCCTCCGGACCAGCTGGCAGCGGGAGCATGACGCCGCGCTCGCCGCCAACGCGGAGCGACGGCGGAGCGTCTCGATCGACGTCGTGGCCGGGCCACCCACCGGCGGCCGCTGACCCGCGGCGGCCTCAGGGCTCCGCCAGCGTCCGGGCCGGATCGACGCTCGCCGCCCGGCGAGCCGGGAGGTAGCACGCCGCGGCGGCCGTGAAGAAGATCATCCCGGTCGCCCCCAGCAGCACCAGGGGATCGCCTGCACTCACCCCATAGAGCATGCCGCGGAGCGCCCGGGCCCCGGCCAGACCAATCGCCAGACCCACCGCCGTCCCGATACCCGCGAGCGACAGGCCCATCCGCGCCACCATCCACAGGATCCCGCTCCGGGGCGCGCCGAGCGCCATCCGGGTGCCGATCTCACGGGACCGCTGCCGCACCACCTCCGACATCACGCCGTAGATGCCGATCGCCGCCAGGACCAGGGCGAGCGCCGCGAAGACCCCCAGCAACCAGAGCACCAGGGTGGTGAGCCGCATCGACCGGAGGGCGATCTCGGCCATGGTGCGGACCCTCGTCAGCACCACATTCGGCTCGACTTTCCGCAGGGCCGCCTGAACCGGCCCCGCCAGGCGAGCGGGACCGTCGCTGGTGCGGACAAACAGGGTGATCCCGGTCGACGGCTGGCGCTCGAACGGGAAGTAGAGGTCGGCCCGCGGCTCGTCCGTGAGCCCGGCCCGTCGGATGTCGCCCACTACGCCCACGATCTCGGCGGTCTGGTCGGCCGAGATCCGGAGGGCGTGGCCCACCGCCGAATCGCCGGGAAAGAACCGCTCGGCAATCGCGTCGCTCACGATCACCGCCCTGGCGCTCCCCGGTCGGTCTCTCTCGTCGAAGAGCCGCCCCGAACGGAGCGGAATCCCAAGGGCGCGGAAATAGCCGCCCGACGCCACCTGCCAGCCCACATCCGGCGGGCGCTCGCCCGTTCGGACCGGCTGATCGGCCCGCTCGAACGGCACCGTCCAGTTGTTGCCGGTGAGCGGCACCACCACCGCCTCGCCCACGGCGGTCACCCCGGGCAAGGCGCCGATCGCGGTGGCCGCCTGGTCGTAGAAGCCCACCCGCGCGCCTTCGGCGTCGTAGCGGTCGGCCGGGAGGGAGAGCTCCAGGGTGAGCACGTGGTCCGTCCGGAAGCCGGGATCCACCGACAGGAGCCCGGCAAAGCTCCGGAGAATCAAGCCCGCGCCGATCAGGAGCACGACCGCGAACGCCACCTCCACCACCACGAGCGTGGTGGTGGCTCTCCGTGCCGCGGCCGTCTGACTGGCGCGGCCGCCGACCACCAGGGGACCAGCCGATTCGCCGAGGGGGACCGTGACCGCCGCGACGGTCCCACAGGCGAGCGCCGTCGCGACGGTGACGACCAGCGCGAAGCCGAGCACGGTCGGGTCGAGGGCGATCTGACCCAAACCACTCACGTCCAACGACGCCGGAGCGAGGCTCGTGAGACCCCGGGCCGCCACCCCGGCCACCGCGACGCCGGCCGCGCCGGCGAGCAACGCCAGCACCAGGCTCTCGGTCAGGAGTTGGCTCACCAGGCGCCACCGGTTGGCGCCGAGCGTCATCCGAACCGCCATTTCCCGATGGCGGGTCAGGGAGCGGGCCACCAGCAGGTTCGCGACGTTGACGCACGCGATCAGCAGGACCACCCCGACCGCCGCGAGCAGGAGCAGGAGGGCCGGTTTGGCGTCGCCGACCGTGTCGTCGCGCAACGGCACGGCGTAGTACTGCGATCCCTGGTTGTCCACCGGATACTCCGTCGCCAGCTGCCGGGAGATCGCGTCCAATTCGGCCGTGGCCTCGACCGCCGTCCGGCCGGGCTTCCGCCGCGCCAGCGCAAAGGTCCATCCCGACTTCCGCACCGCCGGCGTCTCGACCGGCACCGGCATCGGGACGATGACGCCGGTCGAGACGTCCGGCGGAAAGCGGAACCCGGGCGGCGCCACCCCGATTACCAACCGCGGCCCGGACGCGAACCGGACGCTCCGGCCCACCATGGCGGAGTCCGCCCCGAATCGGGTTCGCCAGAGCTCGTAGCCCAGGATCACGACCTGGCCCCCGCCCTCAACCGCGTCGGCCGCGGTGAGTCCGCGGCCGATGAGCGGACGGAACCGGAGCATCTGGAGCATCGCCGGCGCGGCGAAAAGCGCGGACGCCTGGAACGGGTCGCCTTCACCGAAGATCGTTGCCTGGTCGGTGCCGTAGGCCCCGAGGGACTCGAAGACGGTCTGACGACGGGCCAGGTCGACGTAGTCGCCCATTGCGATGAACGGCTTGGTGATGCCGGTGCGCTGGTCCCGATGACGAACGACCATCAGCTCGTCGGCGTTCGGATAGGGCAGTGGGCGGAGCAGCGCCGCCTCGACCAGCTCGAACACCGCGACGTTGGCCCCGACCCCGAGCGCCAGGGTGAGCACCGCGGTGGCGGTGAACGTGGGCTCCCGCCAGAGTCGGCGGACGGCGTAGCGGAGCTGAGTGAAGAACATGGGGAAGCGCTCCCGGCGAGAGGATTCGGGCCCGGGCGGCCGCCCGCCGAGCCACCGCTCGGGCAGCTCGAGGACGAGCAACCGCCAGCAATCGAGGAAGAGCAACAGGAGCGCCAGACGGTTCCGGATCGCGGCCCAGGACCCGGCGGAAGCCCGGCGTCCGAGTACCAGGTCGGCCGCGGCGGGGTCGTACCAGTCGCGAGCGCGCCGGGGGAGGAGGCGACGGATCCGGGAGCCGGGGACGCGGTCAGGCAGGTGAATAGCCCTCGTCGGCTGCCCGGCCGATGGCTTCGTAGAAGGCCTGGGTGCGCTGCCACGCCCGCTCACCGGCGGCGGTCAGCAGGTACCACCGCTCGGTCACCTCCTGGTCGCCGGCCCAGACCGCCTCGTAGCGCCCGGTGACGAACCCGTCGCGCTCGAGGCGGGCCATCATCTGGTAGAACGCGGCCGCGGAATGGCGAACGCCGTAGCCGGCCATCGCCTCTCGCACCAACCGGCCTGGTCGGTCGCCCGATCGGAGCAGGCCCAAGGCCAGCGCCTGGAGGTGTGAGAGGGGCGGGAGCGAGGGGCGATCGCGCATAATGTCGAATTATGTACGATTCGGATCGCCGGGCGGTTTCAGATTGGGAGTAGGGAGTCGTGGGTCGTGCGTAGGGAGTGGGTGAGTAGGGAGGAGTGCCCAGTCACGAGCCAGGCGCCCCCACTCCCCACTCCCCACTCACTCCCTATTCCCTCCTCCCTACTCACCACTCCCTAGATTCATCCCCCGGCTTCGAAGCCCGGGTAGAGGGTCATCCCGCCGTCGACGAAGAGCGTCGTCCCGGTGATGTAGTCGGCTTCGTCCGAGGCCAGCCAGACGCAGGTCCGGGCGATGTCCTCGGTCTCGCCGATCCGCTTGGCCGGGATCAGGGTGAGCAGCTTGTTCAGGGCCTCGGGGGTATCCCAGGCGTCCTTGTTGATCGGGGTCCGGATGGCGCCGGGGGCCACCGCGAGGACCCGGATCTTCTGGGGCGCGACCTCCTGGGCGATGCTCTTCATCATCAGCATCACCCCACCCTTCGACGCGGCGTAGTTCACGTGCCCGGCCCAGGGAATCACCTCGTGGACCGAACTCATGCAGATCACCTTCCCCAGCGCGCGTGACACGTCCCGGAAGCCGCGCCGGCGGAACTCCTTGACCGCCTCGCGGATGCACAGGAACTGGCCCGTCAGGTTCACCGCGAGCACGCGGTTCCACTGGTCGAGGGTCATCTCATGGAACGGCGCGTCGCGCTGGATCCCGGCGTTGGCCACCACGATGTCGACCGTGCCCATCTCGCGACGAATCCGGTCGAACATCGCGATCACCTCGTCCTCCTTCGAGACGTCGCACTGGTGGGCCCAGGCCCGGCCACCCAGTTGTTTGATCTCCTCGACCTCGCCTTCGGCCTTGGCCATCTCGGTCTCGACCGGATAGTTGACGCAGACGTCGGCGCCGGCGGAGGCCATGGCGAAGGCGACGGCTTTGCCGATGCCCGAGCTGGCGCCGGTCACCAGGACGTTCTGGCCCGCGAGCAGCCGAGGGGCCGGGCGATCGATGAAGGTGGACGCAACGGGAATGCCGGTCTCGCTGGGTAAGGTCATGGGGACGTCTCGTCTTTCGCGCGGGAGCGGGCGTCGGCGGCGGCTCGTTTGGAGAGGCCGGTCACGGTCCGCGGCATGAGCAGTTTGGCGATCAGGCCGGTCCAGCCGGTCTGATGCGAGGCGCCGACGCCCCGGCCCGTGTCGCCGTGGAAGTATTCGTGGAACAGCACCAGGTCGCGGAAGTGAGGATCGCCCGCGAGCTTGGGGTGGTACGCGAGGACCGGCCGCCGTCCGTTGGCATCCTTGAGAAAGAGCCTCGCCAGGCGCCGCGAGAGCTCGGCCGCGACCTCGTCCAACGACAGGTAGCGGCCGGACCCCGTGGGGCACTCGATCGCGACCAGGTCGTGGTAGTAGTAATGGAACTTCTGGAGCGCCTCGATCAGGAGGTAGTTGCCCGGCATCCAGACCGGTCCCCGCCAGTTGGAATTGCCGCCGAAGACCCCGCTATCGGACTCGGCCGGCGTGTACCGCACCGTCAGCGTCTGATGGTCGACCCGGAACTGGTAGGGATGGTCCAGGTGATACCGGGAAAGCGAGCGGACCCCGTAGTCCGAGAGGAACTCGGTCTCGTCGAGCATCCGCTCGAGGAGCGGCTTGATCCGCTCGCCCGGGACCAGCGAGAGCAGCCGCCGGTCGCCGTGGCCGGGCACGTGCCACTTCCCGACCAGGGCCGCGAGATCGGGCCGGTAGTTGAGATACCATTCCAGCCGGGCGGCGAACTCGGGCAGGGCGTCGAGCTGGGCCTGGTCGATGGTCTCGACCGCGAACAGCGGGATCAACCCCACCATCGAGCGGACCTTCAAGGGCACCAGCCGGTCGTCGGGCAGGTTGAGGACGTCGTAGTAGAACTGATCCTTCGGGTCCCAGAGCCCGACGCCCCCACCGCCGAGGTTGGTCATCGCCTCGGCGATCGAGAGGAAGTGCTCGAAGAACTTGGTGGCGATGTCCTCGTAGACCCGGTTGTGCATCGCCAGCTCGAGCGCGATCCGCATCAGGTTGAGCGAGTACATCGCCATCCAGGCGGTGCCGTCGGCCTGGTCGATGAACCCGCCCGTGGGGAGCGGCTTGTTCCGGTCGAAGACCCCGATGTTGTCGAGGCCGAGAAACCCGCCCTGGAACACGTTCCGGCCCTGGGCGTCCTTCCGGTTGACCCACCAGGTGAAGTTGATCAGCAGCTTGTGAAAGATCCGCTCCAGGAACGCCAGGTCGCCCCGCCCGCCCCCGCGATGCTTCCGATCCAGCTGGAAGACCCGGTAGGCCGCCCATGCGTGGACCGGCGGGTTCACGTCGCCGAAGGCCCACTCGTAGGCCGGGAGCTGACCGTTCGGATGCATGTACCATTCCCGGGTCAGCCGGAGCAGCTGGTCCTTGGCGAACGCCGGGTCGATGACCGCGAAGGTGATGCAGTGGAAGGCCAGGTCCCAAGCCGCGTACCAGGGATACTCCCACGCATCCGGCATGGACAGGATGTCGTAGTTGTTGAGGTGGGTCCACTCGCTGTTCCGGCCGTGCAGGCGGCTGGCCGGCGGGGGGGCTGGGCCGGATCGCCGGCCAGCCACTGGGGCACGTCGAGGTAGTAGAACTGCTTGCACCAGATCATCCCGGCAAAGGCTTGCCGCTGCACCATCATCTCGTCCGGGTCGGCCATCCCGCCCTGCACCTCGGCGTAGAACTCGTCGGCCTCGCGCCGACGGTCCGCGAACACCTCGTCGAAGCCGTGCCAGGCCCGTCCCTTGAGCTCGGCCGACAGCCGGGTCCGGAGCACCACCGCACCGCCGGCCGGCACGTCCACCCGGTGCCAGGCGACCGGCCTTGGTGCCGATGTCGGCCGGGTTGACCGCGCCGCGGTTGCCGTGGACGATCCGTTCGTGGAACGCGTCCTTGACGTAGGGCGACGAGTTCTCCGCTCCGAAGAGCCGGGCCGCGTTGGTCTCGTTCTCGGTGAAGAGCAGAACCGCGCCGTCGTCGAGGTGCAGGTAGTAGCTCCCCAGGGTCGGGTGGACCGCCTCGATCACGTCGTGGCCGAGCGATCGGAGCGACGGCTTCCGGGGATCGCGGCCCCAACTCCAGGTGTTTCGGAACCAGAGCTGCGGCACCACGTGCAGAACCGCCGCCTCGGGGCCGCGATTGACGATCGAGATCCTGAGCAGCAGGTCGGTGGGATCGGCCTTGGCGTACTCGACCTCGACGTCGAAGTAGCGGTCGTCGTCGAAGATCCCGGTGTCGAGCAGCTCGTACTCGAGATCGGCGGAGCCCCGCCGCGCGTTCTCGTCGAGCAGCCCCTGATAGGGATACTCGGCCTGGGGATACTTGTAGAGCATCCGGAGGTACGAGTGGGTCGGCGTGGCGTCGAGGAAGTAGTAGAGCTCCTTGACGTCCTCGCCGTGGTTGCCTTGGGAGTTGGTGAGTCCGAAGAGCCGTTCCTTGAGGATCGGGTCCCGGCCGTTCCAGAGGGCCACCGACAGGCAGAGTCGCTGCTCCGCGTCGGTCAGGCCGGCCAGGCCATCCTCGCCCCAGCGGTAGGCGCGGCTCCGGGCGTGATCGTGGGGGAGGTAGTCCCAAGCGGTCCCGTCCGGGCTGTAGTCCTCTCGAACCGTGCCCCACTGTCGCTCGGAGAGGTATGGCCCCCAGAGTCGCCAGGGGGCGGTGCCTTGATCGGCGTCCCGCAGCCGGTCTCGCTCGATCGGACGATGCTTCGTCATCTGATGCCCTTCCTCCACCCGAATACTAGTCGGCCTCGCCGCCCGCCGAGATCGACCCGCGAGCGGCCCGATCCCCCGGATGGCGGGAGCGCCCACCCGCGGCGGCCCGCCTCGGAACCGAACACCCGCCGACGGCGTTCCTTGGATGTCCGGTCTGGCCAAAGCCCCCGCCGAACCAGAGATTGGGACTCTCACATGACCGCGATCCAGACCGCCTCCACCATCGTCCTCCTCACCGCGGCTTACCTGGCGGTGGGCGCCGGGTGCGCGGCGTGGCTGGCGTTCCGTGGGGCCGGTCGGCTCGATCCCGCGGCCGGCCACGGGACCTGGGGCTTTCGACTCCTGATCGTGCCCGGCGCCGCGCTGCTCTGGCCGGCGATCGTGTGGCGGGTGTCCCGCGGAGGCCCAGCCCCGCCCGAGCCGCACGACGCCCATCGCGACGCCGCCCGAGCCAGGCCGCCCGGATGATCCGAAGGCTCCGACGACGGCACCTGGCCTGGTCGGTGGCGTTGGTCACGGTCGGGCCGACCATCGTGCTCGGGGCGCTCGCCGCCCGACCCGATCCGTCGCGGCTCGTGGTCGCCGTCCTTCCCGGCACCTCGGACCCTGCGACCGACGACCTGGTGGCCGACTCGACCTTCCCGCTCATCGTGTCGCTCGCCGGCAACCCAGCCACCGGGGAGACGGTGGTGACCACCCGACCGCGGTTTCCGATCCGGGCGGCCGACCCCCTGCTCTACCTGGCCCCGGGCGTATCGAGCACCGGCGGGCTTCCCGCGGACGCCATCCTGGTCGGCGCGGTCGGCGCGCCTCGCGCCGTCTCCGAGCGGCTTCGGCTCCCGAGTGGGAGGCTGACGGCCATACTCTGGAGCAACGGGCCAGGTCGGGTCGAAGCCGTCACCCCGCTCCGCCCGAGGGGAGGGCCCCGATGAGCGTCGCCTACCGGGCCGTCAACTGGAACCGTCAGAAGCGGATCTACGACGCGGTTCTCGGGGTCACGGCGGTCGGCCTGGTGGCGTGGTTCGGGGGCCTCACGGCGCTCACCCACCCCGACGCCACCGCCGAGACGATCCTGATCCGGGGGCTCGGCCTCGCGGGGATCGTCTTGCTCCACCTGATCCTCGCCATCGGCCCGCTGGCTCGCCTGGACCGGCGCTTTCTGCCCCTGCTCTACAACCGCCGCCACCTGGGCATCGCCATGGCGCTCCTGGCATTGGCGCATGCCGGGTTCGCGCTGGTTCAGTTCCACGCCTTCGGCAACGTGAACCCTCTCGTGAGCGTGCTGATCTCGAATCGGAGCTGGACCAGCGTGAGCGGCTTTCCGTTCGAGCTGCTGGGCCTCGGCGCGCTGGTGATCCTGGTCCTGATGGCCGCCACCAGCCACGACTACTGGCTCTCGGTCCTCACCCCGCCGGCCTGGAAGCGGCTCCACCTCCTCGTGTACCCAGCCTACCTGCTGCTCCTCGGCCACGTGGGGCTGGGCGTGCTTCAGGATGAGCGGAGCCTGTGGTACGCCGCGCCCTTCGCCCTGGGCGCGGTCGCGATCGGGGGGTTGCACCTGGCCGCGGCCCTCCGGGAGCGGGCCCGCGATCGCGAGGGGGCGCCGGACCAGGATTGGGAGGACGTGGGCTCGGCCGCCTCGATCCCCGAGGGCCGCGCCATCGTCGGCGTGGTGGGCGGCGAGCGGGTCGCGGTGTTCCGGCACGAGGGCCGGCTCTCGGCGGTCTCCAACGTCTGCCGGCACCAGAACGGCCCCCTGGGCGAAGGCCGGATCGTCGATGGCTGCATCACCTGTCCCTGGCACGGCTACCAGTATCGCCCCGACAGCGGCACCGCGCCGCCGCCGTTCGACGACCGGATTCCCACCTTCAACCTCCGCCTGGCCGGCGATCGGGTGCTGGTGCATCGGATCCCCAACGCCCCCGGAACCCGGGTCGAGCCGGTGGCCGCCCCCTCGTCCCCGTCCGCGCCCGCGGGCCGGGACGAGTTCTACGTCGGCTACGTGCCCACCGCCCCCACCGGGCTGGCCCGATTCACCCGGCACCTGGTCGTGGCCGCTCTGGTACTGGTCGGAGCCATCGTGGGCGTCTTGGCTCTTGCGCAGGATCGCTTCGCGCCGGCAACGTTCGAGTACGGCCACCCGACGGAGCTGATCGGCACGGTTCGAACCGCCCCCTACCCGCTCCTCGAAGTTCAGCGGCCCGGCAGCGAACGGGTCAGCCGCTATCTGCTGGCGGCGGCCGGCAAGCACGGCGCCCAGGCGATCGCCGGGCCGCTCGACGGCCGCCGCGCGGTGCTCCGGGGTACCCTGGCCTATCGCGACGGGCTGACCCTGCTCGAGGTGAGCGGCACGGCGCCCCGTCCCGAGCCGGCCGCGCCCGCCGCCGCGCCCCAGAACCTCGGTACCTTCGATCTCGTAGGGGAGATCGTGGACGGCAAGTGCTACTTGGGGGTAATGAACCCGGGGGAGGGCAAGACCCACCGGGAGTGCGCCGCGCGTTGCGTGGCGGGCGGCCTACCTCCGATGCTGGTGGTGCGGGACGAGCAGGGCCACCGGCTGGAGTTGCTCCTGGTCGATCGCCGCGGGCAACCGATCGCGGGCCTCGCGCGTTGGGTGGGACGGCCGGTCGCCGTCACCGGCCGGGTCGCCCGCCTCGGCGACCTCTGGCTCCTCGAAGCCGATCCTTCTTCGCTCCGGAGTGCCGCATGATCGAGCCCATCCGTCGCCGTTCGATCCGGAGTCTCGAGCCCGCCACGGCCGAGTACCCGATCGCGCCCGACGCCCTGCCGGATCTCCACCTCGAGGCCGGCAACTACTTGGTCCGGTTCGCCCGCACCGCGGCCGACCTCGACCGGCTCCTCCGGCTCCGCTACGAGGTCTTCAACCTGGAGCTGGGCGAAGGCCTCGACAGCTCGCATCAGAACGGCCGTGACGAGGACGACCTCGATCAGCGCTTCCACCACCTGATGATCCTCGACCGCTCCGGCACCGAGGTGGTGGGGACCTACCGGATGCAGACCGCCGAGATGGCCCGCGAAGGCGGCGGCTACTACTCGGACGGCGAGTTCGATCTGAGCGGCCTCCCCGCCGACGTCGAAGGGGGTGCCGTCGAAATCGGGCGGGCCTGCGTGGCCAAGGCCCATCGGAACGGCCGGGTGCTGCACCTCCTCTGGCGGGGATTGGCCTCCTACCTGACCTGGAACCGGAAGCACTATCTTTTCGGCTGCTGTTCGGTCAACAGCATGGATCCGGCGGTCGGCGTCTCGGTCCACCGCCACCTGGAGCGGATCGGCGCGGTGGACGAGCGGTTCGGGGTGCAGCCCCGCCCGGCCGGACGGTGCGCGGTGGCCGATCCGGACGCCCCGCTGCCCGAGCCGCACGTCCCGGCGCTGTTCCAGACCTATCTGGCGCTCGGAGCGAAGGTGGCCGGCCCGCCGGCAATCGATCCCCTGTTCAAGACCATCGACTGGCTGGTGATGCTCGACGTGAGGACCATCGACCCGGCGACCTTCCGCACCTTCTTCCGGTGAGCGACGCCCCTTCGGAGATCCGCCGTGAGGTGCTCGGCCAGAGCCTCCCGGCCGAGCTGGCGGGACTCATCCGCGCCGGCTCGGTCCGGCCGTTCTGGCGGCTCCTGCTGATGAGCTGGTGGACCACCGGGTGCCTCACCGTCGCGCTGGTCGGGATCGGCATCCTGACGCCCTGGGCCCGGGCCCGGCAGCGGTGGCTGGCCCGGATGGCACGGCTCTGGGCCCGGGGCATGAGCCGCTCCGTCGGCATGCGGGTCACGATCGAAGGGCCGGTGCCGGAACCGCCCTTCTTCCTGGTGGCGAACCACTTGAGCTACGTGGACATCGTGCTTCTGATGAGCCAGGTCGACGTGGTCTTCGTGGCCAAGCGGGAGCTCAACCAGTGGCCGATCGTCGGGTATCTGACCCGGCTGGTGGGCACCATATTCCTGGACCGGTCGAGCCCGCGCGACGCCATCCGGGTCCTCGACGCGATCGACCAGGGCGTCGCCCGGGGGCTCGGCGTGGTGGTGTTCCCCGAGGGAACCAGCTCCCACGGTGACGACGTTTCTCAATTGCGGCCGGCGCTCTTCGAGTGGGCCGTCCGCTCCGGATCGCCGGTCCGCGTGGCCACGATCCGCTATCAGACCCCCGCCGGCTCGCCGCCGGCGCGGGACGCGGTGTGCTGGTGGGGCGACATGGCGTTCGTGCCCCACGTGCTCGGGCTCTGTCAGTTGCCCGGGTTCCATGCTACCGTCACCTTCGAGCCCGAGGGCCTCGTCGCCGACGACCGGAGCGCGTTGGCGGCGCGGGCCCGATCGCTGATGGCCCGCCGCCTCGAGTCGGCCCGGGCCGGAACCGTGGAGAGCGCATGAACCCGCTGGAAACCGGCCTCGACGCCAATCGCCTGCTCCTGGAACAGGCCCTCGCCCTGCTGGTCGCGCTGTCTCCGGAGCGGTACGCGGCCCACCGGGGCGGCTGGGCGCCGGTCGGGGCGCAGTACCGGCACGTGGTGGAGCACTATCAGTGTTTCCTGGCCGGGGTGGCCACCGGGGCGATAGACTACGATGCCCGGCGGCGCGACGCCCGGCTCGAGCAGGACCCGACTCGCGCCGCCCAAGCCACCCGCGAGGCCCTCGACGGCCTGGCCTCGCTCCAAGGCATCGAGCCCGATCGGCCGGTGGCCGTCCAGCTCCGGACCGCCGTCGACGCGCCCGAGCCCGAGTGGTCGCGGTCCACGGTGGCCCGCGAGATCCAGTTTCTGGTGAGTCATACCGTGCATCACTTCGCCCTGATCAAGCTCCTCCTGGCCGACGAGCCGGTGACCCTCGGCCCCGACTTCGGCGTGGCCCCTTCGACCCAGGCGCACGCTCGGGCCGAGCGGTAGTGTGTACTCTGAGCTGGCTCGGTGAGCCCGACGGCTACGCCCTCTACTTCAACCGCGACGAGCGTCTGACCCGGGCCCCTGCCCTGCCGCCGACGCGGGGCGAGCGCGAGGGTGTAGCCTATCTCGCCCCCACCGACGGCGACTTCGGCGGTACCTGGATCGGGGTCAACGAGTACGGGGTCACCATCGCGCTCCTCAACCGGTACGCCGAGTCGCCGCCCGATCCAGAACCCAACCGGGTGAGCCGCGGCCTCCTGGTTCGCTCGCTGCTCGATGCCCGAACGGCCGGCCGCGCCATCGACCGGCTGGCGCCAGCCACGCTGGGTCGGTATCAGCCGTTCACCCTGGCCGCCGTCGACCCCGGCCGCGAAGTCCTGCTCACCGACTGGACCGGCGCCCTGCTGCTCCGCGCGCTGGTGGAGACGCCCGGGATGATCCGGACCAGCTCGGGCCGCGATCAGGCCGAGGCCGAGCGGGCGCGGAGCGCGGCCTGGCGGGCGATGCTGGGCGACGGCCCGGTCACCCGCGATCGGCTCGATCGGTTCCACCGGAGCCACGACCCCGAGCGGGGGCCCTTCTCGGTGTGCATGCACCGGCCCGAGGCGGCAACCCGGGGATACACGGTCGTCACGGTCGAGACCCACCAGGTCCAGCTCGCCCACGTGGACGGCGCCCCCTGCGAGGGCGGCCCGGTGACCACGCTCTCCCTTCCCCGCCGGGGCGAGCCCGCTTGATGACCGGCCGGCCCCGGCGCCATTGGCTCCGATGGGTCGTGGGAGTCTGGGCCGTCCTGGTCGCGCTGTCACACCTGTGGCGCTCGGCCCACCCGTTCGTCCCGACACCCCGCCCGACCGAACGGGTCGTGCCGGTCGGCGCGGTGCGGGGGGCGAAGGTGGTGGCGGGCACGGTCCGGCTCGCCTTCCTCGACGTTCGGCCCGACAGCGCCGACAGCGCCGACGACCGGACTCCGATCATCCTGCTCCACGGGAGCCCGGGCTCCAACCGCGAGGTCTCCCAGCTCACCCACCTGCTCGGCGCCCGGCGCCGGGCCATCGCGCCCGACCTGCCCGGGTTCGGTGGCTCCACCCACGACGTCCCGGACTACTCGTTCCTGGCCCACGCCCGGTACGTGCTCGAGCTGATGGACTCGCTCGGGATCCGGAAGGCCAACGTGCTGGGCTTCAGCATGGGCGGTGGGGTGGCCATCAGCATGGCGGGACTGGCGCCCGACCGGATCGAGTCGCTCACCCTCCTCTCGGCCATCGGCGCGCAGGAATACGAGCTCCTCGGCGACTACTACCTGAACCACACCATTCACGGGCTCCAGCTGGCCGGGCTCTGGCTCCTCCGCGAAGCCGTTCCCCACGTCGGCGCCCCCGACGGCGGGCTCTTCGGGATGCTGAACGTGGAGTATGCCCGGAATTTCTACGACTCCGACCAACGGCCGCTCCGCGGGATCCTGAGCCGGTTCGGCGGACCGGCGCTGATCATCCAGGGCGACCGGGACCCGCTGGTCCAGCCCGCGATCGCCGCTGAGCACGCCCGGCTCCTCCCCCAGAGCGAGCTGGTGATGTTTCGCGATCCGGCAGCCAACCACTTCATGGCCTTCGCCCGCGCGTCCGAGCTCGCCCCGGTCGTCGACCGGTTCCTCGACTCGGTCGACCAGGGCACCGCCATAACCCGGGCCACCGCCGACCCGGCCCGGCTGGCCGCGGCGGCCCGGCCGTTCGACCCCCGGGTCATTCCGCCGGTCGCCGGGCTCGCGCTGAGCATCCTGCTGGTGCTCCTGGCCGTGGCGACGCTGGTCAGCGAAGACCTGGCCTGCATCGCCGCCGGGCTCCTGATCGGCCGGGGTTCCCTCGGGTTCGTGGCCGGCACCACCGCGTGCGCGGTGGGGATCGTGGGTGGCGACCTCCTGCTCTTCGCGGCCGGGCGCTGGATCGGCCGGCCGGCCGTCCGCCGGGCGCCGCTCCGCTGGCTGGTCAGTGACGCCGACATCGACCGGAGCTCGGCCTGGTTCCGCCGCTATGGGGCCTGGATCGCCCTCCTGACCCGGTTCGTGCCCGGCACCCGCCTCCCGACCTATCTGACGGCCGGCATCCTCCACACCCGGGCGCTCGCCTTCCTCGGCGTCTTCGTCCTCGCGGCGGCGCTCTGGACGCCCGCCCTGGTCGGCGCCAGCGCCCTCTTCGGAAGTCGGGTGCTCGCCGGGTTCACGGCCTACCAGCGATTCGCCATGCCCACCCTGCTCGGGGTGGCGCTCCTGCTCCTGATCGTGGTCAAGCTGGTGGTCCCGCTCTGCTCCTGGCGGGGCCGGCGGCTCCTGGTCTCCCGCTGGCGGCGGCTCACCCGCTGGGAATACTGGCCCCGCTGGGCCTTCTATCCACCGGTGGTGCTCTACGTCCTCTGGCTGGCGCTCAAGCACCGGAGCCTGACGGTCTGGACCGCGGCCAACCCGGCGATCCCGGGCGGCGGCTTCGTGGGCGAGTCCAAGGCGGAGATCCTTCGCGGGCTCGACGGCGCCGGCGACCGGGTGGCCCGCTGGCGTCTCCTGCCGCCCGGCGGATCGCTCGCCGAACGGGTGGCGGCGGTCCGACGCTTCCTGACCGAGCACCGGCTCGACTTTCCCGTGGTGCTCAAGCCCGACGTCGGCGAGCGCGGCGATGGAGTGGCCATCGTTCGGGATCTGGCCGCCGCGGAGGCCTACCTCGCCCGGGCGGTCGAGCCGGTGCTGATCCAGGAGTACGTGCCCGGCGTCGAGATGGGCATTTTCTACTACCGGATCCCCGGTGAGGAGCGGGGCCGGCTCTTCGCCCTCACCGACAAGCGGCTCCCCGCCGTCACCGGTGACGGGGTCCGGTCGCTGGAGGAACTGATCCTGACCGACGACCGCGCGGTCGGCATGGCCCGGTTCTTTCTCACCCATCATGCGTCCCGGTTGGCCAGCGTCCCAGCGGCGGGCGAAATCGTCCCCCTGGCCGAGTTGGGAACCCATTGCCGGGGGGCGGCGTTCTTCGAGGGTGAGCGGGTCAGAACGCCGGCCCTCGAGGCCGCGATCGACGAGGTGAGCCGGACCTACGATGGGTTCTGGTTCGGGCGCTACGACATCAGAGCGCCGTCGTACGAGGCGTTGAGCCGGGGTGACAGCTTCAAGATCCTGGAGCTCAACGGCGCCACCTCCGAAGCGACCAGCATCTACGATCCGGCCAACTCGCTGTTCCGGGCCTATCGAGTGCTGTTCCGGCAGTGGGCACTCCTCTTCGAGATCGGGACCCGTAACCGGGTCGCCGGCGCCACCCCCACCCCGCTCCGTGGGCTGTTCGATCTGATGCGTCGCCACCGCCGGGCCGGCCGGGCCCACGTGGAGGCGGCCTGACCCCAGCAAGGAGGTCCCGTGTCCGCACCCGTCGCGCCGAGCAAACCCGCCCTGGTGGCGAGCTGGATCTTCCAGCTCCTCGCCGCGGTGATTCTGGCCCAGACTCTCTTCTTCAAGTTCACCGGCGCCCCCGAAGCCAAGTACATCTTCTCCACCTTGGGCGTCGAGCCCTGGGGACGGATCGGCACCGGAATCCTCGAGCTGATCACGGCCCTGCTGCTGGTCTACCCCAAGACCCCGGCCGTGGGCGCGGTCCTGGCCCTGGGCCTGATGGTGGGTGCCATCGGGGCCCACCTGACCCGGCTCGGAATCGACGTCCAGGGCGACGGCGGGCTCCTCTTCGGCATGGCGGTGACGGTGCTGGTGTCGGCGCTGATCGTGATCGTGATCCGGCGGCGCGAGCTGCCCGTGATCGGCGGCCGCTTCTGACCGGTCGGCACCCCCGAGCCGGCCGCCGCCCCCGGGCACTGGTACCTGCTTGACAATTGAACGGCCAGCCAATTATTTGCGCCCCTCAATAACAGGTCCTTCATACCAGCGGGCGAGGTGGCTGTGGCGACATCGGGGGCAAGGGCGGATTCGCGCGGTTGGCTGACGTCGTTCCGCCGAATCGCGGCGGCGGGCACGGTGATGGTCGCCTTGGCCTGCAACGCTCCCCAACCGCCCCCGCTACCGCCGCCGACGGTGGGGGTGGTGGCGGTCCAGCCCCGGCGGGTGAACGAGGTCGCCGAGTTCGCCGGCCAGGTCGAGGCCATGCGCCGGGTGGAGGTCCGCTCCCCGGTGGCGGGGGTGATCGTGGCCCAGCCGATTCGCGAAGGGGCCGAGGTCGCGGTCGGCGACGTGCTCTTCCGGATCGACCCCACCAGCTACGACGCCACGCTTCGCGGTGCCAAGGCTCGTCAGACCGAAGCGGAGGCCCGCCTCCGGAACGCCACCCGCACGATGGAGCGGCTCCGCCCCCTGCTGGCCGACCACGCCGTGGCCCAGCGCGACGTGGACGATGCCGAGACCGCCGAGGCCCAAGCGCGGGCGTCGGTCGAGGATGCGCAGGCCTCGGTGGACCGCGCCGCCAAGGACCTGAAGGACGCGACCGTCCGGGCCGAGATCGCGGGGCGGGTCGGCAAGGCCAACCTGGTGCGGGGGGCCCGGGTTACCGGACCGGCGGACCTGCTGACCACGATCGACGCGCTGGACCCGGTCCGGGTCACCTTCCGGCCCTCGAATCAGCAGACCCTTCACTGGCGTCGCGATCCCCAGGCGGTGGCGGCCCTCCGGCCCGGCGGGTCCGCGCGGATCCGGATCATCTTGCCGGATGGGACGCTGACCCCGACCGAGGGCAAGCTCGACTACGTGGAGCCGGTGATCGACCCGGCCAGCGGCACCCAGGAGTTCCGGGCGCGGGTCCCGAACCCGAAGCGTCTGCTGCTTCCGGGCCAGTTCGTTCGAGTCCGGCTCGAGGGATTGGTCCGGGACAGCGCCATCCTGGTGCCGCAGCGCGCCGTCCAACAGCAGCTGGGGCGACAGTCGGTCTATCTGCTCGGCGCCGGCGATACGGTGGTGGCGCGCGACGTCAAGGCGACCGCCTGGGTCGGCGACGAGTGGCTGATCGAGGAGGGGCTCGCTCCCGGTGACCGGGTGGTCGTCGACGGCCTCCAGAAGGTCCGTCCCGGCGGCGTGGCGAAGCCGACGCCGGCCAAGGCCGAGCCCGGCGCGGACAGCACGGCGGCCGGAGGGGCGTCGTGAGCGGCGAGTCGCCCTTCTCCTCGGGCCCGGTTCCGCCGGGGGAGCCTCGCTACTTCTTCATCCGCCGCCCGGTCGTCGCGGCGGTGATCTCGATCGTCATCACCCTGCTCGGCGTGTTCTCGATCCGGTACCTGCCGGTCAACCGGTATCCCTCGATCACCCCGCCCTCGATCCGGGTCAACGCGGTGTATCCCGGCGCCACCGCGGAAGACGTCGCCCAGGCGGTGGCGGCGCCGATCGAGCAGCAGCTGTCCGGCCTGTCCGGCCTGCTCTACTTCAACTCGTCCAACGGCAGCGACGGGACCCTGACCCTCCAGGCGTTCTTCGACGTGTCCCGCAATCAGGACCTCGCGGCGGTCGAGGTGCAGAACGCCATCAAGCTGGCCGAGCCGCAGCTCCCCGAGGAGGTCCGGCGGAACGGCATCATCGTCACCAAGGCCAACAGCGACATCCTGCTGGTCGGGACGCTGACCTCGGACGATCCCCGCTACGGCGCCTCGTTCCTGACGAATTACGCCAAGCTCTACATCGAGAACGAGATCAAGCGGCTCCCCGGGGTCGGCGACGCGCAGATCTTCGGCGGGACCGAGTTCGCCATGCAGATCCGCCTCGATCCCGATCGGATGGCGCAGCTCGGGGTGACGGTGAGCGACGTCGCCACCGCGGTGCGGGAACAGAACGCCACCGCCCCGGCCGGCCGCCTGGGCCGGGAGCCGGCGCCGCCCGGAACGGAGCTCACCATCCCGGTGACCGCCCGGGGCCGGCTCCGGACGCCGGAGGAGTTCGGGGAGGTGATCGTCCGGGCCCGGTCCGACGGCTCGCTGGTCCGGGTCCGGGACGTGGCCAAGGTGGAGCTGGGCCCGCGGAGCAGCGACCTCGAGGGGCGGCTCAACGGCAAGCCCACCGCCCTCTTCATCCTCTTCCTCCAGCCGGGGGCGAACGCCCTGTCGGTCAAGCAGGCGCTGGTCGATCGGATGAACGAGCTCGAGCGCGCCTTCCCGGCCGGGGTGAAGTGGGCCGTCTCCTTCGACACCAGCCCGTTCATCACTGCCTCGATCGAGGAGGTCGTGAAAACCCTGGGCGAGGCGATGCTGCTGGTGACCCTGGTGGTGTTCCTCTTCCTCCAGAGCTGGCGCGCCACCCTGATCCCGATCCTGGCGGTACCGGTGTCCGTGATCGGGACCTTCCTGGGTCTGCTGGCCTTCGGCTTCTCCATCAACGTCCTGACCCTCTTCGGCCTGGTGCTGGCCATCGGGATCGTGGTCGACGACGCGATCGTGGTGATCGAAAACGTCGAGCGGATCATGGCCGAGGAGGGCATCCCCGCCCGGCAGGCGGCCGACAAGGCCATGGGACAGGTGGCGGGCGCCCTGGTGGCGATCGTGCTGGTGCTCTGCGCGGTCTTCATCCCGGTCGGCTTCCTGGGCGGCATCACCGGGACGATGTTCAAGCAGTTCGCCATCACCATCGTGATCGCGGTGGTGCTGTCGGGCATCGTGGCCCTGACCCTGACGCCCGCGCTCTGCGCCCTCCTCCTCACCGAGCCGCCCGAGAAGGCCCGGCACGGCCGGTTCTTCACCTGGTTCAACACCACGTTCGCCCGGATGACCCGGGGCTACGTGCACCGGGTGGGCCTGGTGCTGGGTCGGCCCCGGCCCTGGCTGGCCGTGTTCGGGGTGATTCTGGCCCTGATCGTCGTCCTCGAGCGCCGGGTGCCGTCGGCGTTCCTCCCGACCGAGGACAAGGGCACTTTCATCGTGGCGGCCCAGCTCCCGGCCGGGGCGTCGCTCCAGCGGACCCGCGAGTTCACCAGCCAGGTCGAGCAGATCCTGCTCCACGAGTCGGCGGTCCAACGGGTCACCGCCCTGGTCGGGCTCGACCTGCTGTCGTTCTCCAACCAGCCCAACAGCGTCACCATGTTCGTGGCGCTCAAGCCCTGGGACGAGCGCGGCAAGGACGAGAGCGTGGACGCGATCCTCCAGCGGATCAACGGCCGGTTCTTCGGCCTGCCTGACGCGATCACCTTCGCCTTCAACAGCCCCGAGATCACCGGTTTGGGCTTCACCTCCGGGCTGGAGGTGAACCTCCAGGCCCGGTTGGGCCAGGATCTCCGGACCTTCGAGGGCACGGTCAACGACTTCATTCAGGCGCTCAACCGGGAGCCCGCGATTCGCGGCGCCGCGACCACCTTCCGGGTCGATGCCCCGCTCCTCTACCTCGACATCGATCGTGACGCGATCAAGACCCGCCATGTCGAGCTGGGCTCGTTCTACGAGACCCTGCAGACGATGCTCTCGTCGCTCTACATCAACGATTTCAACCTCTACGGCCGCACCTACCGGGTGCAGGCGGAGGCCCAGCCGGAGTTCCGGCATGCGCCCGACGACCTGAACCGGATCTTCGTCCGGAGCACGTCGGGCGAAATGATCCCGATCTCCGCCCTGGCCCGGGCCGAGTTCCGGACCGGCCCGAGCCTGGTCCGCCGCTTCAACGGCTTCCCGGCCGCCCTGATCACCGCCTCGGTGGCGCCGGGCCACAGCTCGGGCGAGATGCTGAGCGCGGTGGAGCGGCTGGTCAAGGACGACTTCGCCGCTCGGGGAGTCGGCTACGGCTACAGCGGTCAGTCCTTCGCCGAGAAGACCTCCAGCGGGCAGGGCGGTCTGATCTTCGGCTTGGGCATCGTCCTGGTGTTCCTGGTGCTCGCGGCCCAGTACGAGAGCTGGAGCATACCCTTCGCCGTGTTGCTCGGGGTGCCGTTCGGGGCCCTGGGCGCCTTCCTCGCGATCTGGACCCGGGGCATGCCGAACGACGTGTACTTCCAGGTCGGGATGATCACGGTGATCGGCCTCGCGGCCAAGAACGCGATCCTGATCGTGGAGTTCGCCAACGTGCTCCGCTCCCGGGGCGCCTCGATCCGCGAGGCGGCGATGGAGGCCGCCCGGGAGCGGTTCCGGCCGATCCTGATGACCTCGTTCGCCTTCATCCTGGGGGTGCTGCCGCTCGTGGTGGCCGGCGGGGCCGGGGCCCTTTCCCGCCACTCGCTCGGCACGGCGGTGTTCTTCGGGATGCTGTTCGCGACGTTGGTCGGGATCTTCTTCATCCCCCTCTTCTTCGCGACCATCCGCCGGGTGTCGGAAGGGCGCCGCCAGGCGGAGGTGACCTCATGACCCGACGACTCTCCCCGCTGGTGGCCCTCGGCCTCGCCGCCGGCTGCGCGGTGGGGCCGGGCTACTCGCCGCCGACCGTGGCGCCGACGGTCATCGCGGTGGCCCCACCGAGGGCGCCCGAGGCATCGCTCTTCGACTCGCTGGCCACCCGGGCGGCCGCCGCGGAGCCCGCCGGCGCGCTCCCGGTCTTCGATGCCCAGGCGGTCGATGCCGCCACCTGGCTCGACGTGATCCACGACACCGTCCTCGTCGACCTGGTCCAGACCGCGCTCCACGACAACCGCGACCTCCAGGAGGCCATCGCGCGGGTCCGGGAGTACCGGGCCCTGGTCACCACCTCCCGGAGCCCGCTCCTCCCCGAGATCGACCTGAACGGCTCGGCCTCGACCCAGCAGGCCGTGTTCGGCTCGTTCGGGGCCCTCAAGTACGACGCCATCCGGGTTACGAGCGACCTCCAGTGGGAGCTCGACTTCTGGGGCCGGCTCCGGCGCGGGCTGGGCGCCGCCCGGGCGGACCGGGACGCCCGGGTGGAGGACCAGCGCGCCGTGGCCCTGACCCTGGTGGCGGACGTCTCGACCGCCTACCTCGAGCTGCTGGAGCTCCGCGAGAACCTGGCCGTTTCCCGGCGGACGCTGACCACCCGTCGAACCACGCTCGAGCTGGCCCGGCGACGCTACGCCCAGGGCCTCATCTCCGAGCTCGATGTCCGCCAGTTCGAGGCCGACCTGGCCGCGCCGGCCGCTCGGGTGGCGGAGTTCACCCGCGATCTGTCCCGGAAGGAGCACCAGCTCTCGATCCTGGTCGGGCGGGCGCCGGGACCGATTCCGACCGGCTCCAGCCTCGACGCCGCCGTCGCGGCCGTCGTCGTACCCGACTCGGTGACCGCCGACGTGCTGCTCCGGCGACCCGACGTCCGGCGGGCCGACCGGGAGCTGGCTGCCGCCACCAATCGGATCGGCCTCGCGGTGGGCACCCGGCTCCCTCGGATCGTGCTGACCGGCCAGTACGGCAGCCAGACCCCGAACTCCAAGGACCTCTTCACCAAGAACTCGGAGATCTACGGCGTCCAGTTGGGCATCTCGGTCCCGCTCTTCGACGGCGGGCGCGGCAAGGCCAACGTCGATGCGGCCCGGGCCCGGGCGGAACAGGCCCGAGCCCGCTACGAGAAGACCGTGCTCACCGCGATGGGCGAGACCGCCGACGCGCTGGTTGGTGTCCGCACCAACCGCGATCAGGTGGCCGCCCTTTCCACCCAGGCCATCGCGCTCCGCGACGCCCTCGGGCTGGCCCAACGCCGCTACGAGGGAGGGATCGCGAGTTACCTCGAGGTGCTGGACGCTCAACGGAGCCTCTTCGTCGCGGAGCTCGCGCTCACCTCCGCCCGCCGGCAGTACCTCGCCGCGACGGTCCAGCTCTACAAGGCCATCGGGGGGCGGTGGACCGGGACGAGCGACGCCACCACCCCGTAAGGAGGCTCCGACATGGCCGACGAGCACCCCAGGAACGCGCCGCGATGGAGCCGCCGGCCGGAAGCGCGCCGGGGCGAGATTCTCGACGCGGCCACGCTGGTGTTCGGGGAGATGGGGTTCGTCCGGGCCGCGCTCACCGACGTGGCCAAGCGCGCCGGGGTATCGGCCGGCACCGTGCACCGCTACTTCGGATCCAAGGAGGCCCTGTTCGAGGAGCTGGTCCGGAGCAAGGTCGAGGCGCTCGCCGAGATCGAGGCCCTGATGGTGGAGGGCGGCGAATCGGCCGGCGCCACCCTGGAGGCCGTGCTTCGGTCGCTCGCCCGGCTCTCGGCCGATCGCCCGAGCGCCTGCCTCGGGGCGGTCATCCGGAGCGAAGCCGCCGCGCTGCCGGGGGCCGCCCGGATCATGGTCGACGAGGTTGGCGGGCGGTTCGGCCGGCTGCTCCGCGGGGTGATCGAAGCCGGGATCAGCTCGGGCGAATTCCGCCCCGTCGACCCCGACACGGTGAGTCAGCTGATCGTCCCCAGTCTGATGGGCGTGATCCACGAATACCATACGGTGGGCAAGCTGCTCAAGCGCGACCGGGTTCCGCTCGACCGCCAGGTCGACGCCTGGTTCGACTTGGTCTTTCGCGGTCTGCTGGCCGACCCTGGGGCGAGGTCGGCGGCGCCGGCCGCCCCAGCCCGGTCGATGCGATGAGCTCGGCGGCGCTTCCCCCGACCCGCGTGGTGCAGGCACCCGTCGGGAGCGCCTGCAGCCCTGAGCTCGTCGCCGCGGTCTCGAACGCCGGCGGGCTTGGGGTCCTGGCCGGATCGTGGCTCACGCCCGACGAGCTTCGGACCGCGATCCGATCGATTCGGCGCCTCACCGAGCGGCCCTTCGGGGTGAACCTGGTCCTCGCCTGGGCCCAGCACGAGCGGCTCGACGGTGGCGCTCGACGAGGGCACGCCGGTCATCTCGCTCTTCTGGGGAGATCCAGCCCCGTGTCTGCCGGCCATCCGCGCCGCCGGGGCATCGGTCGATCTCGACCGTCGGGTCCGCCGACGAGGCCGGCCGCCACGCCGTGCTCGGGGTCGACCTGATCGTGGCGCAGGGCATTGAGGCCGGTGGGCACGTCCGCGGGCGCGAGCCGCTCGACACCCTGCTGCCGGCGGTGGTAGCCGCCGTTCCCGATCGACCGGTCCTGGCGGCCGGGGGCATCGCCACCCGGGAGGACGTGGCCCGAGCCCGGAGCGCCGGCGCGGCCGGCGTCTGGGTCGGCACCCGGTTCCTGGCCTCGGTGGAAGCCCGGGTGCACGACGTCTACAGGCAGGCGCTGCTGGATGCCCGCGCCGACGACACCGTCCACCTGACGCTCTTCGACGGCGGCTGGCCCGACGCCGCCCACCGGGTCATCCGGAACAGCACCGTGCGACGCTGGGAGGAGGCGGGGCGCCCGCCCGCGCCCCACCGCCCCGGCGAAGGCGAGGCGATCGCCACGGCGCCCGACGGCCGGACCCTGCGACGCTACGGCGACGACCTACCCCTGCCCGGCACGACCGGACAGGTCGAGGCGATGGCGCTCTACGCCGGCCGGAGCGTCGGTGCGATCGACGGCGTCCTGCCGGCCGCCGACATCGTGCGGCGCCTCGCGGGCTGACGTTCGCGGCGTGCCCGGGAGGTCATCGGCCGGGACCCGCCGGTCGAGGTGGCCCGCCGGTTCATGGAGTTGCACCGAATGACCGGCCCGCCGAGACGAAGCACCTAGACGGGCGTGGCCACGTCCGGCCGCTCCGGCGCCTCGAGACGCTCCACCGGCTCCCGCCGGGCCAGGACCCGTTCGGCGAAGTCCAGCCGCTCCGCCAGCTCGGCCAGCTGCCGGTTGCTCTCCACCTGGCGGAGCGCCTGGCGGTCCTGATAGGCAGCCAAGCGGGTCTCGATCAGGTCCTCGACGTCGCTCAGCCGGGCCGCCACGAGCTCCAAGCGGGCCAGGTCGTCCGCCCGGAGCCGGGGGGCCGCGGGGCCGCGGCGGAAGCCCAGGCTCGAGAGCAGCCAGCGGGGGCCGCGAGCCACCACACTCAGGGCCATCCCAACGTAGTGGAACGGGTTGGCGGTCCGCAGCAGGGCGCCGAACCGGCCCGAATCGTAGACCCCGATTGCCATGTCGAGCAGGTCGAAGATCTCCTGATCGGCCCCCTCGGCGTACGTGGCACTGAAGATCCGGTTGAGCACGTCGACCCGGCCAAGAGTTACGCCCGGATCGGTCGCCGTCCCGATCCCGACCGGGCCACCGATGCCCGCCGCCCGAACCACCTCCAGCACCCGGGGCAGCATCTGGTTGATCCGGGCCCGGGCCGCCTGTGCCCCCGGCCAGTCGAAGGGCACGTCGTCCGGATCGCGCTGGGAGCGGTCGAAGTAGGTCTCCAACAGGTCTCGGAACGCGCGAAGCTCCCCGGCGCGCTGCCGGTTCGGCACGAAGGTGAGCTGATGGTGCGACTTCATGTCTCCCCTCCCGGTGGCGGGGTACATTTTGCAGTGAGGCGCGTGGGCTCCGATCTGTTATACTAACCCCGGCAGCCACCTGAGGTTAGCCGTTGGGGCCGATGCCACGAAGGGGCCCGGGCGCCGGGTAACTTTCAGCAGTCCATGACCTTCGGCTTCGACCCCAGCGATCGGCTCTTCAGCCGGAGCCTCCGGCAGCGGAGCGACGACGACCCCTTCGTTCCCGAGGCGCCGTAGACTCTCGTCATGCGGAAGCACGTCCTGCTTTTCGGCCTCCTGGGCGGCCTCCTGATCGCCCTGCTCCAGCTGATCGAGTATCGCTGGATCGTGGTCGAGCATTCGGTCGAGATCTACGGCGGGTTGGTCGCGCTCGTCTTCGTGAGTCTCGGCCTCTGGCTCGGCCGCCGACTCACCCGGCCCACCGAGAAGGTCGTGGTGCGCGAGGTCCTGGTACCGGCCCCGGCCACCTTCGTCCGGGACCAGGCCAGGGTCGAGTCGCTCGGCCTCACGCCGAGGGAGCTGGAAATCCTCGAGCTGATCGCCGAAGGGCTCAGCAACCGGGAGATCGCGGAACGGGTCCACGTCAGCGAGAATACGGTCAAGACCCATTCGAGCCGGGTCTTCGACAAACTCGGCGCCCGGCGGCGCACCCAGGCCGTCCAACTCGGCAAGGAATTCCGGATCATTGCCTGATCGGCGCCGGTATGCCCCGTCGTCGATCAACTTTCGGGTGATTTCGACCCGAAACCGCCGAAATCATTCCTTCGGGTGACGCGCGGAACGCCGCCGACCCGTAGAATCGGCCGTCCCCAACGTCTCGAGCGAGCCGCCATGCGCAAGATCGTCCTGACCTTCGGCCTCATCGCCGGCGCCATCCTGTCGGCGATGATGCTCCTCACCCTGCCCTTCCAGGACCGGATCGGGATCGGCCGGGGCGAGGTCATCGGCTACACCACGATGGTGCTGGCCTTCCTGATGGTCTGGTTCGGGGTCAAGTCCTACCGGGACAACGTGGCGGGTGGGCGGATCACCTTCGGGCGAGCCTTCGCCGTCGGCCTCCTCATCACCCTGGTCGCCACGGCCTGCTACGTGGCCACCTGGGAGTTGATCTACTTCAAGCTCGCCCCCGACTTCGGCGAGAAGTACGCGGCCTACACCGTCGAGCAGGCCAGGAAGGCCGGCGCCTCCGAGGCCGACATCGCCGCCCGGACCCGCGAGATGGCGGCGTTCGCCGACCGGTACCGGAACCCGCTGGTCAACATCGCCTACACCTTCCTCGAGCCCCTGCCGATCGGCCTCGTCTTCACCCTGGTCGCGGCCGGCGTTCTGAGTCGGGCCAAGCCGCCCACCGGCGCCGCCGCGCTCGACGCCTCGTCGAGCTGAACGACCACCCATCGACAGGAGCGATACCATCATGGACCTCGGTGCCTTCTCCGTCAGCCTGGCCGTCAAGGATCTCGCCGCCTCCCGCGCCTTCTACGAGAAGCTCGGCTTCAACGGGCCGCCGTGCGACCCGTCCGCGCGCTGGACCATCCTCAAGAACGGCCGCCATGTGATCGGCCTGTTCCAGGGCATGTTCGACAAGAACATCCTGACCTTCAATCCGGGCTGGGACCAGGACGCCAAGCCGCTGGAGCCGTTCACCGACGTGCGGGCGCTGCAGCGGGAGCTCAAGGCGAGGGGTGTCCGGTTCGCCACGGAGGCGGACGAGTCGACCACGGGGCCGGCGAGCTTCGTGGTCGTGGACCCGGACGGGAATCCGATCCTGGTCGACCAGCACGTCTGACCTCCCCTCCAACCTCGGCGCCCTCTACTGGGGTTCGGACTCGGCCGGCTCGGTGGCAGGTCAGGACCCGGCTCGCCTCCCTAACCTGACGACGGGGCCGCGCTCGCTGGCGGCCCAGCCCCGAGCGGGATATCATGGTCGGGTTGGCGGCCCCGCACCATCCCCGCGACGGTGCGCCTGAGGGCCCCGCCGGCACCGCCAAGTCCTCCCCGAACGGTCGAGCCTTCAATGCCCACCGCCAGACGGCCGACCCCTCTCGTTGCCGGACTCGCATCCGCGATCCCCATCCTGGCCGCGCTCGCGTGCTCGTCGTCCGGCGCCGGCGGGTCCGCAGTCCGCGACAGCAGCGGCATCCGAATCGTCGAGAGCCGCGCTCCGCGGTGGTCCGACTCGACCCGCTGGCGGGTGAGCGATTCCCCGGCTGTCTCGATCGGGGCGGCCGAGGGCGCTCCCGAGTACCAGCTGACCAGGGTTCAAGGCCCCCTTCGGCTTTCGGATGGACGGATCGTCGTGCTGGACGGGGGCACCAGCGAGATCCGGTTCTACGACAGCACCGGTCGCTTCGTCGCCAAGGCCGGCGGCAGGGGCAAGGGCCCGGGCGAGTTCTCCAGCTTCGCCGGCATTCGGCGGCTCCCGGGAGATTCCCTGCTCGTCGCGGACAACGACCGGCTCCAGGTCCTCTCGCCGACCGGGGCGTTCGTCCGCGTCGGACTACGCCACACTCCGGATGTGCAGTGGGCGGCACCGAGCGTCGTGATGGCGGACGGGTCGTTCCTCTCCCTCCGCACGCTTCCCTTCAAGGCCCGCTCCGCCTGGAACGCGCTGGGGCACTGGACCGATTCGGCGACGGTGGACTGGGTCGCGGCCGACGGAAGCCGAGCCACCACCCTCGTCCGTCTCGCGGGCGCGCCTCATCACCGGTCCGCCTTGTCGCCGATCGGGGGGCCGGACGCCTTCGGCCGGAGGCCCTTGCTCGAGGGCGTCGCCGACCGGATCTACGTGGCGCCGGACAACCGGTACGAGATTCGGGAGTTCGTTCGGGGCGGCTCGTCGGCTTCCTCCAGTCCGGAGTGGAAGGCCGCGGCCCTCGCCACGATCATCCGACGCCGGGTCGAACCCACACCGGTCACCGCGGCGCTTCGCGACGAGTACGCGAGGCGCCTCCTCAGCCCGATCGGCGCGAACGGGCGCCCGGTCCCGGAACGCACGCTCCAGCTGTTCAAGCAGGCCCTCGACGAGATGGCGTACGCGCCCGTGCTGCCGGCGTTTTCCCGAATCAGGGTAGACGAGGCCGGGAACCTGTGGGTTCGCGCCTACGACCTGGAAGAGGACATGCCCCCGCCTCAACACCCCAACCCGTCGGCCGGCTGGGACGTGTTCGACTCGACCGGGGTCTGGCTGGGCACCGTGACGATGCCGCCCCGCTTCGCGGTTCGGACCATCGGCGACGACTACCTGCTCGGGGTGTGGAAGGACGAGAACGACGTCGAGTACGTGCGGATGTATCGGCTGACCAAGCCTTGAGCTGAGGAGCGGCTCTCGCCGGCAAGATGAGGACGGGATGACGATGCGACGGTGGGTTCCTCTGGCGGGCAGCCTGGTGGTTCTCGGCTTGGCCGCGGCGCAGCCTCAGGACCGGGTGAGTCGGTTCACGACCTCCGGCGCTCGCAACGGGCAGGCGTTCTTCGCCCCGGACGGGCGCCGCATCGCGTTCGTCTCGGACCGGGAAGCCGGCTGGCAGGTCTGGTCCGTCGCGGCGGACGGCGGCGATCTCCTTCGATTGACGAACGAGGCTGCCCCGGTGGGGTGGCCGAGCTGGTCTCCGGACGGCTCGGCGATCCTGTTCTACGGGCAACGTGAGGGGAAATACCGCCTCCTCCGTCTGGAGCCACTCTCCGGCAACGTCACCCGAATGGACACGCTGGCCTGGGAAGCCTTCCGACCGCTGGAAGACCCGTCAGGACGTCGCCTGCTGTTCGACGCCGTCGACCCCGCCGCCGGCACCGGGCACGACATCTATCTCCGGAACGTCGAGAGCGGCCGGCTGACGCCCCTGGCGCGACACCCGGGCTACGACTCCGACGCCCGCTGGTCACCCGATGGCCGGCAGATCGCGTTCCATTCCGATCGCGGTCGCGAGCGTTTCCACCTGCAAGTGTACGTGATGAGTGCCGGTGGGCGGGACGTTCGACAGGTCAGCCGCGGTTCCGGCTCCAACGGCTATCCGTCGTGGTCGCCGAACGGACGGTGTCTGGTCTATGCGTCGGAGGTGGATGGAAACCGCGACCTCTGGGTCGTGGACCTGAACGACGGGTGGTCGGAGCGCCTGACCCGGAGCGCCGGCTTCGATGGCGACCCGGTCTGGAGTCCGGCCGGCGGCCGGATCCTGTTCAGCACCGACCGCTTCGGCGGGATCGAGCTGGCGTTCCTTCGGCTGGAGCGCGTCCTCCGCCGGCGATGCGAGGCCTGACCGGCAAGCCGGTTGCCGACCCCACCTTGTCTGACGGCACCGTCCCCCGCGGACCAGGCCCTGCTTCGGCCTAGAGCTCGAGCAGGAACACCGGCGCCAGCGCCAGGATGGCCGCGCCCACCTGGAGCGCGAGCACCGACCAGGCCGACTTCCCCTCCCGCGGCACCCACCGGACCGCGAAATAGGCGATGATCGGCGCCTGCAAGACCATCACCAGCTGGAAGAGGTGGGCGGCCGCCCCTTCATCAGCCTGACGAGCGACCCCGTAGAGCGCCACGTGTCCGAGCACCAGAGCCAGGGCGAGCCCCGAGCACACCAGGGGCAGGAACGCACTGGGTCGCTTCAGCACGGCGGTGAAACTCATTCCGCGACCTCCAGGTGAGCGAGGACGGCACCCGTTCCCGGCGGGCACCGGAATCACCATGATGTCACCTGGCCTTGCGCTTGTCAAGTACTTTGTACTACCGAGTAGACCGAATCGTTGAGGCCGGCCAGGTCCACATCCGCCACCGGACCCCGCCGATCAGGGCTTCCGGCGCTTCGCCACCTGCTTCTCGCCCCCGTCGCCCAGCTCGAGCCGATCGACCGCACCCGCCGGGTCGACGCCGAAGGTGATGACCAGCCCCGCCCCCGGCACGAAGAAGCGGGTCTCGGTCTCGGGCAGGAGCAGGGTTCCCTCCTTGGCGCCGTTGAACCGCGCCATCAGTCCGGGCCCCTCGCGCGACACGGCGATGGTCACGTCGGCGCTGAGGTCGTAGGTGCCCACGTACCGGTCCAGGATGCTCGGGGCCAGAGTGATCGCCGTCCGCTCCGGCGGCGGGGTGTAGTCTTCGCCTCGGAGCAGCGCCAGCGCGGCCTGGGCCAGCCAGCCCGGGGCCCCCGAGTTCGACATGAAGTAGACGCCCACCTTGGCATCGAGGTCACCCACCATCTGGGAGCTCATGCCGGGGATCCCGCCGCTGTGGCTCAGGATGGTGTGTCCCTTGGCGTCCTTCTGGACCCCCCAGCCGAAGGCGTAGTTGCCGCCGAACTGGGGCTCGTGGGCCTGCCGCACCGACTCCTCGGACAGGATCCGATGCCCCTGGAACGCCCCACCGTTGAGGTGGGCGCCGAGGAAGCGGGCCATGTCTTCGGCGGTGAGCCAGACGTCGCCGGCGGGGTACACGTCGAAATGCACCTGCGCCACCGGCGTGGGCGGCGCCCCCGCTCGGCCCGGGTCGTAGGGCAGCGCCATCAGCTCCACCATCTCGGGGGTGGGATACACCGGGTGCGGCGCCGTGATGCCGAGCGGCCGGAGCACGTGTTCGACCATGTACTGCTCGTACTCCTCGCCCGAGATCTTCTGAACCAGCAGCCCCGCCATCCCATAGGCGAAGTTGTTGTACTCCCACTTGGTCTCCGGCGCCCTGATCGAGTAGAGGCTCGACACCATCTGCTCGAGGGTCTTGGGCAGCTTGCGCCCCCACAGCGGCTGGGTCTCCGCCCCGGCGGTCAGCCCCGACCAGTGCGACAGGATATGTCGGAAGGTCACCGCCTTCTCGCTCTGGAGCCGGTCCTGGACCTGCGCGTCGCCGAGGTAGCGGTTGACCGGATCGTCGAGGGAGAGCTTCCCCTGCTCCACCAGCTGCATGATGGCGGTCGCGGTGGCCGATTTGAAAGTCGACCCAGTGCTGTAGTAGGTCTGGGGCGTGGCCGGCGTCCGGGTCCGGACGTTGGCGTAGCCGAAGGCCGCCGTCCACACGATCGAATCTCCCCGGACCAGCGCGATCGAGACGGAGGGCACACCGCCCCGCACGATCCGCTGGATCATGCCGGTCAGGGCGGCCTGGGTCTTGGCCGCGTCGTAGCGCCCGGTCTGGGCCGGGAGCGCGGCGGGGGCGATCGCGGCGAGCAGCGAGAAGCCGATCACCGTCCGGCGGAGCAGACGTTGGATCATGGCGTGGTCCCAGGCTGGGAGAGAGGTTGGGAGCGTGAGCGACGGCAGAACGTAGCGCCGAATTGTATCCAAATGAAGGGTGCCCGGCCTCTCCGAGGCTGCTTCCGTTGGGATCAGCGCCGGCCTCATGAGCCACGCTTGACTTTCAGGACCCGGGCCACCCTTCTCTGGTCGTGGTCGAAGCCGCCGGAGTCGAGCAGCAAGTCGGGGCCATGGCCGGTGACCGATCGGAGGGGTGAGAGCGGATGACGAACGACCGCGATGCGGCGATGCTCCGGGTCGCCATCGAGGAGGCCCGCCAGGGTCTGGCCGAAGGGGGCATCCCGATCGGGGCCGCCCTGTTTCGCCCCGACGGCACCCTGCTGGGCCGGGGTCACAACCGCCGGGTCCAGGATGACGACCCCGCCACCCACGCCGAGACCGACGCCTTCCGGCGGGCGGGGCGGCAGCGCGACTATCGCGAGACGGTCATGGTGACGACCCTGGCGCCGTGCTGGTATTGCAGCGGACTGGTGGTGCAGTTCGGCATCGGCCGGGTGATCGTCGGCGAGTCGCGGACCTTTCGGGGCGGGCTCGACTGGCTCCGGGAGCGCGGCATCGAGGTGACCGACCTCGACTCCGGCGAGTGCCACCGGCTGTTGTCGGAGTTCGTCTCGGCTCATCCTGAGCTCTGGAACGAAGACATCGGTCGACCCTGATTTCCGCCGTTCAGCTCGAGGTGCTTGGCGAGGAACCGCTCCATCGCGCGGTAGAAGTCGAACTGATTCTCCTCGTTCGCGAACCCGTGCCCCTCGTCGTCCTTGACGAGGTACTCGACCTCCACTCCCCTCTCCCGCAGCGCCGCGACGATCTGATCCGACTCGCCTTTCCGCACCCGCGGGTCGTTGGCACCCTGGGCGACCAGCAGCGGACAGCGGATGCGGTCCACGTGGAAGAGCGGCGACGTCGCCTTCAGGCGCTCGGCGTCGCGCTCCGGGTCGCCGATCATCTCGTGCACCATGGCGCGCAGCGGCTCCCAGTACGGCGGGAACGCCTCGAGAAACGTGAAGATGTTCGACACGCCGCAGTAGCTCACGGCGCAGGCGAAGAGATCCGGCTCCTTCGTGATGCCGGCGAGCGTCGCGTAGCCGCCGTAGCTGCCGCCGTAGATGGCGACGCGGGCGGGGTCGGCGATCCCCTGGTCCACCGCCCAGCGCACGGCGTCGGTCAGGTCGTCCTGCATGGCGAGGCCCCACTGGCCGAAGCTCGCCTCCCAGAACGCCTTCCCGTAGCCGGTCGACCCTCGGTAGTTGACCTGCAGCACGGCCGCGCCGCGGTTGGCGAGGAACTGGACCTCCGGGTTGAAGCCCCAGGAGTCGCGATACCAGGGTCCGCCGTGCGGGTTGAGCACGAGCGGCAGGTTCTTCGGCTCGACGCCCGCCGGCACGGTCAGGTAGCCGTGGATCGTCAGGCCGTCGCGGCTCGAGTAGGAGATCGGCTGCATCGGCGCGAGCTCGTCCTCGCGCAGCCAGGGGCTCGCCTCGAAGAGCGGCGTCAGCTCCCGGCGCGCGCCGTGATCCTCCCAGGTGAGCAGGTGATAGCTGCCCGGCGTGCGGTCGCCGCCGGAGTGCACGACCCAGCGCGTCTCGTCGCGAGAGTGCGAGCGCAGCCGGTTCAGGCGGCCGGGGAGCTCCGCGTCGAGGTACTCCTGCTGGGCGCGGCGCTCCTCGTCGAGGAAGTGCCACCCCGGCTTGTCGGTCTCGTAGGCCACCGCGGTCAGGACCCGGCGCCGCCGCGAGACGTGTGAGCCCGGCGACGTCCACCTCGGGGTGCTCGAAGATCAGCGCCCCGTGCTCGGCGGTCGTCGGGTCGTACTCGAAGATCGCGGTCCTGTCGCGGCCGACGTTGGAGGACACGAGGAGGCGACGGTCGTCGAAGGTGAAGCGGAGCGGCCGGAGCCGTCTCCCGGAAGTCGTGCGTCGCGACCGTCCGCCAGGGAGCGGCCTCGGTTTCGCGGTACAGCAGGCTCGTCGAGACGCCGTCGTTGGCGGACGCGGCCCGAATGCGGCCGGACCAGTCGGTGACCCAGCCCGTGACGTTGCCCGGATTCTCGGCGACGAGCTGGATCTCGCCGGTCGCGACGTTCGCGCGGTAGGCGTCGAAGACCCGCGGATCGCGCCGGTTCATCTGGAACAGGACCTGATCCGGCTCGTCCTCCAGGTCGTCCACGAGCCCGCACTTCACGCCCTCGAACGGCGTGAGATCGATCGCTCCCGAGCCGTCGGCCTTCACCGCGTAGAGGCGGTAGTTCTCGTCCCCGCCGGAGTCCTGGGCGTAGACGAGCCGGTCGTCGCTCGCCCAGAGCCAGCCCAGCACGTCGCGGGCCGTCGCGTGCGTGACGCGCCGCTCCTTCTCCGGTGGCGAGGTCGCGCACGTGGACGTTGAGGCGCCGCTCCCAGGGAGCGAGCCAGCCGAGATGGGTGCCACCCGGCGAGATCCGCACGGCGGTCCGCTCGGGCTTCCGGAAGAAGTCTTCGACCGGGATCCGGCGCGGCGGAACCATGACGGTCACTCCTCGTCGAAGGGGCGAATCACCTCGGCGTCGCCGTCCGCGGGCGTCTCCGGCGTTTGGCGTCGTTGCGCCAACATCGTGGTTCTCCTGTCCGGTCGCCCGGAGGCAGCCCACCGTGTTCCCATCTCTTGCGCCTCGCTCCTCGGCGGGGCTCCGCCAGCGCTTGCTCCCTGCGTCATGACGCAACCCGGCATCGCACTAGGGGACATCCATCCGGCGGAGCCGGCGGATCGACAAGGCGAGAAACCCCGCGAACACCAACAGCGAGACGATCACCGCCGCCACGGGCCCCAGGTGCGGAACCGCCGCGAACCGGCGTGCGTCCAACCCGTGCATCACGCCGATGGCGTAGTGCCGGATGCTGAGCAGCCGCACGCCGGCCACGAACCCCGAGAAGAACCCTTCCCAGATCACGATGTAGAGCGAGCCCGATGCCGATCGCCTGGGTGGTGACCAGCCCGAGCCAGACGAACGCCGAGGCGTACAGGCCACGCCGACGCAGCGGCGAGACGGTCGACCGCCATCGTGGCGCGCCAGGTCGTCCAGGAACGCCACCTGCGCCGTGAGCCAGGCGCTCACGCCGACGAACGGCGCGGCGATCGTGATCACCGCCAGGAGCTTCGGCACCACGATCCGCCAGCGCGGGATGCGGCGCGAGGGTCAGGTTCGCGAGCGTCCGGTCCTCGATCTCGTTGGCGAAGGCGGCGGTGGCGATCGCCAGGACGACGAGCGGGGTGATGGCGCCCGCCGAGCATGCGCGCTAGAACACCACCTGCTCGAACTCCGCCGACCGAGGGCGCGCTGTCGCCGAGCGCAGCATCAGCAGGCGACCACCACCGGCAGCGCGGCCAGCACCGTCATGATCGAGCAGCCGCCAGCGGCCGGAGAGCTGGCGCAGCGTGAGGCGGTAGACGGTGCCCATCGTCAGCGCTCCACCAGGTAGCCGAAGACGCTTTCCAGCGAGTCGTCGAGCGGTTCCACCCTGCGCAGCCGGATGCGCCGCCGCTGCGCCAGCCGTGGCAGCTCGAGCTGCAGGTCGCGCACGCTCCGGCTCAGCACCACGATCGCGCCGTCGGGATCGACGGTGCACCGCGTCGACGGACGGGAGCCCACCGCGAGCGCCGCCAGCCGGCGGGGTGCGTCGCAGATCACCCGCACGTGGTAGGGACGCTCGTCGAGCGCGGCCCGGATGGCGCGGAACCCGCCCGACGCCGCCAGCTTGCCGTTCACGATGAGCAGGACGGTCTCGGCGAGGTGCTCGACCTCCTCGAGGATGTGCGAGGAGAGGACGATGGTCCGGCCCTCGTCGGCGAGCTGCAGGAGCAGCTCCTGGAAGTGCACCCGCTGCCTCGGGTCGGCACCGTTCAGCGGCTCGTCGAGGATCAGCATCTCCGGGTCGTGCACCAGGGTGGCGGCGAGCCGCATCCGCTGGCGCATGCCCCGCGAGTACGTGCCCATGGGCCGGTCCTGCGGCCTCGGCCAGGTCCACGAGGCCGATCGCCCGCTCGACCGCCGCGTCGAGGTCGCGCGACACCGCGCAGCCGCCCCATCATCCGCACGAACTCACGCCCGTTCAGGAAGCCGTACACCGTCTCGTGCTCCGACATCACCCCGATGCCGGCGGTACAGCGGCGGGTTGTCCCGCACCGGCTCGCCGAACACCGTGACCGTGCCGGTCGACGGGGCGGCCAGCCCCGTCATCATCCGCAGCAGGGTGGTCTTGCCCGCACCGTTGGGTCCGAGCAGACCCGTGATCCCCGGCGCGACGTCGAAGGTTGACGTCGCTCACGGCGACCACGCTCCCGAACCAGCGGGAGACGCCCTCGACGCCGACCACCGGCTCGCGGCTTCGCGCTCATGGCGTCAGCCTCCGGTAGCGGAACCACAGCACGGCGCCGGGCCCGAGCGTCCAGAGCAGGAACCACCCCGCGAGGATCCACCCGAGGAGCAGCGCGCCCGCGGGCGCTCCTGCGTGATGACGCTGGGCTCGCCGAAGATCAGGTCGTTCACGTGGACCGGGATGTTGGAGAGGTTGAACATCGAGATCCACTGGCCGGCCGTCCCCCCGATCTCCATGGCCAGGCCGGTCGTGAAGGGCGTGGTGATCACGAAGAGACCGACCAGGAAGACCGAGGCGTAGGCGCGCCGCGTCGTGAACGACGCGGTGAGCATGGCCAGCGTGGTGGCGTACGCCGCCATGGCGACGCCCGCCGCGAGGAACTCGGGCACGTCGAGCCAGTGGGCCCGCAGGTAGGCGACCGGTTCCGGCGCGCCCATCGCCAGCCCCGTGAGGAGGATGAGCTGCGGGCAGCCACGCGGCCGCCACCATGACGCTGAGGAACGCCGCCCAGCGCGCCACGATGTAGTCCGACCCGGTCAGCGGGCGCACCAGGTAGAGGCTGATCACGCCCTCGCGCCGGTCCCGGCACAGCAGCTCCGGGGCCACCACCGCGGCGAAGACGAAGAGCACGATCGACGCGATCCCGTAGAAGTCGCGAGTGCGAGGGGAGGTTGAGCTGCTCCGCCGCCCCGGGCCCGCCGAGCCGCTCCGCCGCGCCGGCCACCAGCGCCATGACGAGCGCGATCGCCGACAGGACCGCGATGAACGCCCACGGCAGGACCTTCGCCCGCCCGCCGCGGCCGAGCCCGAGCGCCGTGCGCAGCCCGTCCGTGTACACCGCGAGCCGGCCGCGCCCGCGCCCCTCGCGCGGACCGGTGTAGCGCTGGTAGCCGATGTCGAAGACCGTGCCGCCCGGTGCGGCGCCGCGACCGGCCCCCTCGCTCGCGGCGCTACCGGGACCTCCACTCGGGGTCCTCGCCGTCGCGGCGGAAGAGCTCGGCGAGGGCACGCCGCGGGGCGCCATCCGGCGCAGCGGCGCCTCGGCCTCGACCAGCGCGTCGCGCACGTGGTCGTAGACCGACTCGTCCGAGCCCGAGATCGTCAGCCCGCCGCCGTCCGAGCTCACCGCGACGCCCCGCCGCTCCAGCGCCGCCACCAGGCGCTCCCGGTTGGCGTCCACCTCGATGAACACGGTCTCCGTCTCCCGGGTGAACTGCCCCACCTCGCCCGACTGCACCAGCCGGCCCTCCCGCAGCACGAGGATCCGGTCGCAGGTCCGCTCGACGTCGGCCATCAGGTGCGACGAGATCAGCACGCTGATCCCGAACTCCCGGTGCGTCTTGCGCACCAGCGCCAGCATCTCCTCCCGACCCAGCGGATCGAGCCCGGCGGTCGGCTCGTCCAGGAAGACGACGGCCGGGTCGTGCACGAGCGCCTGCGCCAGCTTGACCCGCTGCTTCATGCCGGTCGAGTAGCCGCCCATGGACCGGTACCGCTCCTCGAAGAGCCCGGTGTGGCGCAGGGTATCCGCCGCACGGGTCCGCGCCGTCGCCGGCGGCAACCCGGCTCACCTCCGCCATGTGGGTCAGGAACTCCGCGGCGCTCACGTTGCTCGGCAGGCAGTCGTGCTCCGGCATGTAGCCGAGCCGGCGTGCGCACGTCCAGGCTCTCGGAGGCGTCTCGCCCGAGCACGGTCGCCGCGGCCGGAGGTCGGCGGGATGCAGACCGAGGAAGATCTTGATCGCGGTGCTCTTGCCCGCGCCGTTCTCGCCCAGGATCCCGGTGATCCCCTCCGCGACGGCGAAGCCCGACGCCGTCGAGCGCGACCACGTTCCCGTAGCGCTTCGTGAGCCGCTCGGCGACCAGCAGGGGGACGTCGGACGGCATCAGGTTCCCTTCACCTTGGGGCAGGCGTCGGCCACGCCCAGGTCGCAGGCCCGCTGGGTCAGGGCCTTGGCGCGCTCCGGCTGACGGAAGACGCCGGCCCCCCGCTGATAGAGTCCGGCCAGGCTGTAGCAGGCCTCGCCGTTCCCGGCGTCGCAGGCTTGGCGATAGAGGCGAGCGGCCCGCTGGAAGTCCTGGGTCACGCCCTGACCGCTCTCGGCGAGCCCGCCCAGCTCGAAGCAGCCGGCGGGATCGTGCTGGTCGCAGGCCTTCGTGAACAAGGTGGCCGCCAGCGAGTCGTCATGGGTCACGCCCCTCCCGGCGGCGTAGAGCCGGCCCAGCCCCACGCAGCCCACGAGGGCGTCGGCGTCGCAAGCCTTCCGATAGAGGTCGGCCGCGCGGGCCTGGTCGCGGGTCACACCTTCGCCGGTGTCGTAGAGCCCGCCCAGCCGAGCGCAGCCCAGCAGGTCGCCGCCGTCGCAGGCCCGACGGAAGAGGGTGGAAGCCAGGACGACGTCCTTCGGCACCCCGGCGCCGTCCCGGTGCAACGTGCCGAGGCGGGTGCAGCCCTCGAGGGCGCCGCCTTCGCACCCCTGGCGGAACAGGCCCGGAGACCGGGCGGAGTCGCGAGTCACGCCCCGGCCGTCCTGGTAGAGAACGCCGAGACTCACGCAGCCGCCGGCCACGCCGCCCCGACAGGCTTGATCGAACCGGCCGGCGGCGTCGGTCTCATCGCGGAGCACGTACTCGCCCTTCAGCAGCCGCTGGCCGAACTCGTTGCAGGCGCTGGCCGTACCCGACTCGCAGGCCTGGCGGAGCTGCCGCGCCTCGCGGTTGCCGGGAGCGCACCCGGCGACCAGGAGTCCGGCCCCGAGCACGAGCACGAGGCGCCGGGCGCTCCGTCGCGAAGGCGCGGCTGGAGGGATCCGTGTGAGCATCGATCATGTCCCAGTGAATTCGAGCGGGGCGAAGGTCGCCCCGGTCCCCGCGTACGGGGGTCCGACACCTCAGGTTTCATTTTGGAGCGTGGGGCGGCGGGTGACGTCGATCACCGCCAACCGGGCTGTGGCGCGCTACCCTCGAACATGCGCCTTCTCGTCAGGCTGACCGCGACCAGTGTGGCCGTGTGGCTCGGGGCCTCGCCGCTCGGGGCCGTACGCCGATGCCGGGGTGGCTGTTCACCTCGGTCGGAGCTCGCGGTCGGTCGGTGGCCCGACCGTCGCCGTCAGCCCCGGCCTCCTCCGCGACGCTTCACGCCGGGGCTTCATCGGAGCGGCGGTGGGATGGGACCTTCCGCTCGGTCACCGGGGCCTCGTCCGGATCGAAGTCCACGGCCGGCAGCTGTTCGACCGGTATTACCGTGACACTTGGGGAGCGCCGCACCGCCAGTACGGGGTCCGGATCGGGATCGGCCTCTGGAGCACTGTCGACAGGCTATGATTGAGCAACGGCCGCTCGATCGCCCGAACCTGGATCTCCCCATGCTTCTCCCCCTCCTGACGCTGCTCGCCGGCGGGCCGGTGCGGCCCCCGTTCGTCCCAGCCAGCCCATCCGCCCCGTCCATCCTGTCCGGGGTGGTCCGCTACGCCGACGGCCGACCCGCCGCGAACTGCCGGGTGGTGGTGCTCCATCCGGCGTTCGATCCGATGCAGGAGACCAGGTGCGACGGGACCGGCCGTTACCGGCTCGAGCTCGCCCCGGACACCTACAACGCCGTCGCGATCCTCGACGAAGGCTACGGCAGGACGACCCTCGAGCGCGCCCTCGCCAAGGAGCCACCCGCCCGAGAGGTGGTGGCCGGCGACACCCTGCTGGTCGAGGACATCGCCCCGGCGCTGACCGCCGGGAGCGTGCGGGTCACGATCGACGGCGCGCCGGCCGAGGTGGAGTCGCTCCAGTGGTACTACGAACGGTTCGTGGACCGGGAGAGCCGGGAGCCGCGTCACCTGCGGGTGGCCCTGCTCCAGCTGCGGCGGCCCACCCTGATCCAGGGAACGCACCTGGTCCGGGTCCGGATCGTCGACGCCAGGACCGGCGCGCTCGGCGAAGGGACCATCGGCTTCGAGAGCAACGCGGCCGGACTCGGATTCTGAGCCGGCGCCATGACCACGGAGCACTCCCGAATGTCTCCCCGACCGTCAGTGCCGCGGTCCGCCCCTCGAAGCCGCTGGATCGTCGCGCTCGCGGCGATGCTGCTGCCCCTGATCGGGTGCGGCGCCCGAGGCCCGACCGCCACGCTCGTGATCGACGACGTCGTGCTGATCGACGGGACCGACCACGACCCAACCCCCGGCATGAGCGTGGCCATCGCGGGCGACAGCATCGTCGCGGTCGGCCCGACCGATCGCCTCGTCGTACAAGGCACCCCCACGCGGGTGCCCGGCCACGGTCGCTATCTCATCCCCGGCCTTTGGGACATGCACGTCCACGAGCAGGTCTACGGCGCCCACGGCTTCCCGCTGTTCCTGGCCAACGGCGTCACCACCATCCGCGATGTCGGCGGCGACCTCGACGAGGTGTCTCGCCTCCGCGCCGACGTCCGGTCGGGCCGAGTCCTGGGGCCCACCATCTTCATGGCCGGCCCCATCCTGGACGATCCGGTCGTCGTGGACGTGGTGCCCAAGGGCCGGTGGGCGGTCACGACCCGGGAAGACGGCCGGCGAGCCGTGGATTCGCTGGCCCAGGCCGGGGTGGACCTGGTCAAGGTCCACTCGCTCACGCCGCGGGCCGCCTATTTCGGCATCCTGGCCGCCGCGCGGGACCACGGGCTCTTCGTCGCGGGACACGTGCCCGACGCGGTCTCGTTGCGGGAGGCGATCGACTCCGGCCAGCGGACGGTCGAGCACGCCTTCGGCCTCGCTTTCGAGAACACTCCCGACGGCGAGCGCATCCGGCGCGAGATGCTGGCTCGGGCCGGTCATCGCGGGCGAGGCCGCGAGGCCGTCATCGAGGCGTTCGACGCCCGGGTGGCCGCCGGCGACTCCGCCGTCGCCCACTACGACTCGGCCACGGCCGAGCGGTTCGCCCGGTACGCCGCGAGTCGGCCAGTCTGGTTCGATCCGACGCTGGTGACGATCCGATCCCGGATGCTCGAGCTCGAGCCCGAGACGCGGGACTTCCCCGAGCTCCAGTATGCGCCGGCCGCCGCCCGGGGCGGCGACGCCTGGAGCCCGACCGGGGCGACCCCCGAGCGGATCGCGGCCGGCCGCCGGAGCTGGCAGGGCACGCTCCAGAGCCTTCGCGCCCTGATCCGGGAGGGCGCCCGCTTCGTGGCGGGCACCGACGTCCCCGTCCTCACCGCGGTGCCGGGCTTCAGCCTGCACCGGGAGCTTGGCTTGCTGGTGGACGCCGGCCTCTCACCCAAAGAGGCCATCCAGGCGGCCACGCGGAATGCCGCGATCGCCACCAACCGGCCCGAGCTCGGCGTGATCGGCCCCGGCAAAGTCGCCGACCTGGTTCTGCTCCGGGCCGATCCGCTCGCCTCGATCGGGAACGTCGACTCGATCGACGCCGTCGTCACCCGGGGCCGGCTCCTGGACCGGGCCGCCCTCGCTCGCCTGCTGGATGACGCCAGGACCTACGCCGAGCGTCCCTGACGACCGCAGCTCGGTCGGGTCATCCCGACTCCTTTACAGGTAGATATCTACATATTAGATACATCTTGGTATGCAACCGGATCCGGCTGACCGATGACCCCTGCCCGCAGCGGCCCCGCCCTCCAGGGCGCCCTCGAAATGCTGGTCCTCCAGACCCTCTCGCTCGGCCCGATGCACGGCTACGCCATCGCCCAGCACATCGGCCGGCTGTCCGAGGATGTGCTCAAGGTCGAGCAGGGCTCGCTCTATCCCGCCCTCGAGCGGCTCCAGCGCAACGGCCTGGTGACCTCGGCCTGGGGGCCGACCCCGACGGGGCGCTACGGCCGCTACTACACCATCACCCGATCCGGCCGGAAGCAGCTGGGTGACAAGATCTCCGAGTACGACCGGGTCGCGCTCGCCATCGCCAAGGTGTTGGACCGCGCCTGAGGGCGCCTGCCGGGAGGACCGCGCCATGTCGTGGCTCGATGGTTTGGGGTACCGCGTCCGATCGTTCTTTCGGCGCAGCCGGGTCGACGCCGAGCGCGAGGCCGAGATCGGATTCCACCTGTCGCTCGACGAGGAGCAGCAGCGGCACGACGGCCTGACCCCGTCGGCGGCCCGGCTCGCCTCGCGGAAGCGCTTCGGGAGCCCGGCGTACTACCGCGAGGAGGTGCGCCAGGTGGGCGTCAGCGCCGCGCTCGACGGTCTCGGGCGCGACCTCAAGCAGGCGGTCCGCTCGCTGAGCCGCTCCCCCGCGTTCAGCGCCGCCGCGGTACTGACCCTGGCGCTCGGGATCGGCGCGCTGGCCGGGATCGGGACCGTGACCTGGTCGGTGCTGCTCGAGCCCCTACCCTATCCCAACCCGTCACGGCTGGTGGCGATCTGGCTTCGATACCCGACCATGGGTGCCGAGATGCGAGCTCAATCGGACGCCGCCTACTTCACCCTCAGGCGTCTGAACCGAAGCCTCGAGAGCCTGGCCGCCTACCGGACCCACGACGTCAATCTCGGCGACGCGACCAACCCCGAGCGGGCGACCGGGGCAATGGCGTCCGCCGACTTCTTCACCACCCTCCAGGCCCGTCCCTTGGAGGGCCGGCTGATCGCGGCCGCCGACGATCGTCCAGGCGCCGCGCCGGTGGTCGTCCTCGGCGAAGGCCTCTGGCGCCGGCGCTTCGGCGCCGACCCCGGCGTGCTGGGACGGTCGATCCCGATCGACGGCCGGTCGCACCAGGTGATCGGCATCCTCCCCGCCGCGGTCGCTCACCCTGAAGGCGCCGACCTCTGGACCGCCCTCCAGCCCGATCCCGACCACGCCTTGCCGTCGCGGGCAACCTTCGATCTGATCGGGCGGCTCAAGCCCGGCGTCACGATCGAAGGCGCCACCACCGACCTCCAGGCGGCCCACGATCGGATGCCCGACTTCTTCCCCGATGCCGGGTTCGGGGTCTCGACTCGGAACTGGCTCGAGCGGGGGCGCCAGCAACTACTCCTCCATCCGCTCCGGGACGACGTCGTGGGCGACATCGGCGACGTGCTCTGGGTGCTGGTGGCGACAGCCGCGTTCGTCCTGTTGATCGCCGGCGCCAACGTCGCGACGCTCTTCCTGGTCCGCTCCGACGCCAAGCAGCGCGAGGTGGCCGTCCGCGCGGCCCTCGGAGCCGGCACCCGCCGGCTCCGCCGGGCGGTGCTGACCGAGTCGCTCGTGCTGGCGGCGGCGGGGGGCGGGCTCGGCTGCGGGCTCGCCTGGGTGGGCATCCGCCTGCTGGGCCACGCCGCCGGCGCCTCGATTCCCCGGTTCACCGCGATCGGGCTGGATGGGGTGGTCGTCGGAGGGATCGTCGCGCTCACGGTGCTGGTAGGAGTTGGGCTGAGCCTGCTGCCGATCCGGCGGATCGGTGGCCTGGCGGTGGCCAGTGTCCTCCGCTCGGGAGGTCGGGGCACCACCGGTGGCCGAGAGCGACAACGGGTCCGGCAGATCCTGGTCGCCGCGCAGGTGTCCCTGGCGTTTGCCCTGCTCGCCGGGTCAGGCCTGCTGGCGAGAAGCTACCGGGAGCTCCGGCACGTCCGCCCCGGTTTCGACCCGGCGGGCGTGCTCACGGCACGGGTCGCCCTGCCCAGAGCCGCCTACCGGACCACGGCGGACGTGTCGCGCTTCTACCTCGAGGCGATGGACCGGCTCCGCTCCCTCCCGGGTGTCACCTCAGTGGGCGGCGCCAGCCGGGCGCCCCTCGGACCGGGAGAGGACGACGGGAACCCCGTCATCGTCGAGGGCCGGGCGGAATCCGACCTGGTGCACGTGAACGGCCATCTGGTCTACATCGCCGGCGACCACTTCCGCGCGCTTGGCATGCCGCTGATCGCGGGCCGGTCGTTCGGCCGGTTGGACCCCGATCGCGTCGCGCAACGAAGTCGTGGTGACCCGGAGCTTCGCGAGAGAGCAGTGGAACGACCCCACCGGGAATGCCGCGCTGGGCCACCGCCTCAAGCTCACCTTCTCCGCCCCCTGGCTCACCATCGTCGGCGTCGTCGACGACGCCCGCCGCAACTCCTTGGCGTCGCCACCGGAGCCGACCCTCTACCTCCCCACTACGGTGAGCTGGATCGACGACTCGACCCCGTCGGCATCGACCCGGCAGATCGACGCCATCACGGTCCCTCGGCAGCTCACCTTTCTGATCCGGACGAGCGGGAACCCGTCCGGCTCAGGCCGGGCCGGTTCGGGCCACCATTCGTGACCTCGACCCCACCCTGCCCCTCTTCGACGTGGCGTCGCTCGGCGACGTCGTCTCCGCCTCGATGGCCCGGACCACGTTCACCGGCTGGATGCTCGGCGCCGCCGCGGCGATCGCACTGCTGTTGGGCGTGATCGGCGTCTACGGGGTGATCGCCTACACCGTCGGGATGCGGACCCGGGAGCTGGGGCTCCGCCTGGCTCTGGGCGCTCGTCCGAGCGCCATCCGGTCGATGGTGGTGCGGCAGGGTGTCGGTCTGGTTGTCGCCGGCATCGTCGGCGGGCTCGCGCTCACCGTGGTCCTCTCCGGCGCGATGCAGGCGCTGCTCTTTGGGGTGAGCCGGCTGGACCCGCTCACGCTCGGGGCGGTCACGGCGACGCTCGGGGGAGCGGCGCTCCTGGCGACCTGGATCCCCGCCGACCCGGGCTGGGCGGGTGGACCCCGCCGTCACCCTGGCCGGGGAGTAGCCCGGCCGCCTCAGCGCTCGGACTCAGTCCGCCTTGATCGCCTTGACCGGGTCGATCCTGCGACGCCCGCCGGGCCGGGAGGTAGGCGGAGCCGAGGGTCGCGAGGGCCAGCCCGACGGCCACGGCAACGAACACCACGCGGTCACGGGTGCCCACGCCTACCAGCAAGCCGGCGAGCGCCCGGCTCACGACCAGCGCGCCCAGAATCCCGAGTCCGATCCCGATCGCGGCCAAACGCCCGCCCTGCCCCAGGACCGAGCGGATCACGGTCCACCGGCTGGCGCCTAACGCCATCCGGAGCCCGATCTCCCGAGTCCGCTCGGTGACCGAGTAGGCAATGATTCCGTAGAGCCCCATCAGCGTGAGCGCGATCGCGACCGCGCCGATGGCGGTCGCGGCCGCCGCGCCGATCCGGAGCGGCAAGAGGCCGTTGGGGCCCTTCTCGATCACGTCGGTCATGGTGTTGGCGCTGAAGGGCACCAGATCGCGGTCCGCCGAGGCCATCGCCGCCCGCACCGGCTCGATCAGACGAGCCGGGTCACCCGCCGTCCGGACCGTCAGAAACACCTGCGGAACGTACTGCTGCGCCAGCGGCAGGTAGAGGAACGGCCTCGGCCCCTCGCCGATCAGGAGGTAGCGGCTGGTCCTAGTCACCCCGACCACCTCGATCGGCGGGCCGTCGAGCGCCATCCGGAAGGTCTGGCCCACGGCGGACCGTCCCGGCCAGAGCAGCTCGGCCGCCCGCTGGTTGACGATCGCGACCCGGGGGGCGGTGGAGTCGTCGGCTCGGGTGAAGGCCCGGCCCTCGATGACCGGCATCCGGAGGACCTCGAAGAACGCGGGGTCCACCGAAGCGCTCAAGACGCCGAGGCTGCCCTGCTTGGTCGTCTGGCTGGTGCCCGCCGTCCGGACCTCGCGGAGGCCGTCGCTCCCATGCTCGATCGGCACGCTGCCGGTCCAGGCGACCACCTGCACCCCGGGAACCTGCCGGACCGCCGCGGCGACCTTGTCGAACGCCGGGCGCGCGGTCGGCTCGTCGTAGTGGGCCAGCGTGGCGTCGACCGCCAGGGTCAGCACCTGGTCCGGCACGAACGACAGATCGATCCGCGCGGCCTGGCGGACGCTGGCCGCGAGGAGGCCGGCGGCCACCAGCACCACGGCGGAGGCGGCCACCTGGGCCACCACCAAGGCGCTCCGGACCCGCCGGCCGCCCCGCCCGGTGCCGGCCCGGCCGCCCTCCCGGAGCTGCTGCTGGAGCCGGAATCGCGACGCCGAGAAGGCCGGACCCAGCCCCGCGAGGAGGCCCGCCGCCAGGGTAATCGCCACCGCCATGCCGAACACCCGAGCGTCCATGACGATGCCCCAGTTGAACGCGAGGCCCGCCACGTTCACCGGAATGGAGGTGATCCCCGCGATCGCCAAGCGGGCCAGGAGCCACCCCCCGGCAAGGGCCAGCAACGACAACATCAATGTCTCCGTCACCAGCTGCTGGACCACCCGCCCTCGCGATGCGCCGAGCGCCTGGCGGACCGCCATCTCGGTCCGGCGGGTGGTGGCCCGGGCCAGGATCAGGTTGGTGGCGTTGACGACCGCCGTGAGCAGCACCAGGACGGCCAGTCCCAGGAAGACGATTCCTCCCGCCGTCGCGCCGCCCGACGCTTCGAGCGAGGGGCGGGCCCGGGTCTCGGGCACCGCGGCCAGGTGGTAGCCCTCGCCCAGCTCGGGATAGGCCGCGTCGAGCTGCCGGCTCACCAGGTCGAGCCCCTGCCGAATCTGGGCCAACGAGGTGCCGGGCCGGGGTAGCGCCATCAGCTTGAACCAGCCGTCGTTCCGTCGCTGGTCGAGGCCGACCGCCGCCGGATCGAACGCGCCGGCCGATCGCGCCGGGACGAAGCCGTCGGCGGCGAAGATGTGCTCGGTCCCCTGAAAGCCGGCCTGGGCCACGCCGATGACCACGAACGGCACCGTATTGACGTAGACCTGGGCGCCGACCACCGCCGGATCGCCGCCGAACCGCTCGGTCCAGGTGCGATAGGAGAGCACCATGACCCGGTCCTGCTGCCGGTCGTCGTCGGGCGTGAAGAGCCGACCGACCGCCGCGGAGATGCCGAGCACCGAGAAGTAGTTGCCGGTGGCCGCGAGGAGGATCTGGCGCTCGCCCCGATCGCTGCCGGCTCGCCGGAGCGCCACCACTTCCATCCTGACGGCGGCCACGTCCTGGAAGAGATCGGTCCGGAGGGCCACGTCGCGAGCGGTGGGCAGCGAAACCTGACTCAGGATCATCGAGCCGCTGGCCTGGCTGGTCGCCCCGATCACCACCAGCTCGCTCCCGTTCCGCCCCGGCAGCGGCCGGAGGAGCCAGGAGTCGATCAGGCTGAGCACCACGGTGGTCGCCGCAATACCGAGCGCCAGAGAGCTCGCCGTCATCAGGGCGAAGCCGGGGCGTTTGAGCAGGCTCCGGACCCCGTAGCGAACGTCCTGCAGCAACTCCTGAACGAAGAATGACACGGTCATCCGAAGCCCTCGCTTGCGTTCGATCCGTTCGAGTCTGGTTTGAACCAGCCGGCGATCGCCGAACCGCCGCTCCGCCTCCCGCCGCGCCTGGTCGGCCGACAGCCCCTGCTCCTCGAGCTCGCGGGCCCGCATCGCGATGTGGAACTCGAGCTCCTCGTCCACGTCGCGGCGGAAGCGGGCGGTGAGATAGCGCCAGTAGCGCTGCCAGGCCGGGTCGGGGGTCATGGGCGGGTCAGGCCGGGGCGCCCTGGAGGGCCTGGAGCATGGCTTCGGCGAACTTGGTGAACTGCCCGATCTCGACCCTGAGCTGGATGCGGCCCTTGGGCGTCAGCCGGTAAAAGCGGGCGCGACGGTTGTTTGAGGATGTGCCCCAGTCCGAGGCGACCCAGCCCCGGTCTTCCAGGCGGTAGAGGGCCGGATAGAGGGAGCCCTCGTCCAGGTGGATGACGGCGCCGGTGGCGTCCTCGATCCAGCGGAGGACGCCGTAGCCGTGGGTGGGCTCGGCGGCCAGGGCGCGGAGGATGAGGACGTCGAGACTGCCCTTGAGGACGGCGACGGATTCTGGAGGCATTCTGGCTTCCTTGGTGGTTCTAGGGAAAGAAGATAGCCGGGTCCCCTAGTAGTTCAAGGGGTGGGACGCGCGTCCGAACGAGACCGGCCCTGGCGCCGTCGTCTCCGGCGGGCGCCCTGTAGCGATCCCGGGCCACCCGGGCGTCGCGTCTCGAGTAGATGCCGAGGCCACGGGCGGGACGAAGGCCGATCCTCGAGGGCATCGGACCGGCTCGGACTACGACCGTGTACCGAAGGCAACGCTGGAGCGTCAATAATAGGAAAGGCGGTATCTCGAATAGGAAAGGCGGTATCTCGCGAAGAACGATGTCTGTTTGGCACCTGCCAGGGAACAACCCGCGGCGTCCGATCGCCGCCATGCCCGACCACGCGCTGCTTCGGATCGTCACCGAGCACGCCGGGGTCGGCCTCGTGATCGTGAGTCCCGAGCGCCGCTACCTCTACGCCAACCGCACGTACGCCGAGATTCTGGATCTGCCCCAGCCGGAGCTGGTGGGTCAGCGGGTACCGGAAGTGCTCGCTGCGGTCTACGACGATCAGATCCGGCCCCGCCTGGATCGGGCCTTCGCGGGCGAGCGGATCGGCTACGATCTCCGGATGTCCGGGCCCGACGGCGACCGGCTCTATGCGGTCCGATACGAGCCGACCCAGATCGACGGAACGGGCCCGTGCGTGATTGTGGTGATCACGGAGGTCACGGGCAGCCGCCGGAGTGACATCGACGCCCGCCGGCTGGCGGCGATCGTCGAGTCGTCGGACGACGCGATCGTGAGCAAGGACCTCGACGGCGTGGTCACCAGCTGGAACGCCGGGGCGACGCGGCTGTTCGGCTACTCGGCCGAGGAGATGATCGGGTCGCCGATCACCAAGCTGATCCCGGAGGATCGGCTCGACGAAGAAGCCGACATCCTGGCTCGGATCCGGCGGAACGAGCGGGTCAGCTCGTTCGAGACGGTGCGCCAGACGAGCACCGGCCGCCGGATCGACGTGTCGCTGACCACTTCCCCGATCCGGGACGCCGAGGGTCGGGTGATCGGCGCCTCCAAGGTGGCGCGCGACATCACGGCCAGGAAACGGGCCGAGGCCGAGCGCCGGTTTCAGCAGGCCATGCTCCTCACCGAGCGCGAGCTCACCCTGGACGGCATCCTCGTCGTGGACGACCGCTCGACGGTGCTCTCCTACAACGGCCGGTTCGCCGAGATGTGGGGCCTTGGCACCGACGTCCTTGCAACCCGGGCCGACCGGACCTTGCTCCAGGTCGTCCGCGATCGCCTGGTGGACCCGGATGGCTTCATGCGGCGGATCCGTGAGCTCTATGAGCGCCACGACGAGACCTCGCACGACGAGGTCGCGCTGACCGATGGCCGCACCTTCCACCGCTACTCCGCGCCGATGCGCGACCCCGACGGCCGCTACTACGGTCGCGTGTGGTACTTCCGGGACGTGACCGAAAGCCGGCGGGCCGAGGCCGCGCTTCGTTCGGAGCGGGATCGGGCCCAGCGCTACCTCGACACCGCCGAGGCCATCCTCCTGGCCCTGAGTCCCGAGGGACGGGTGACCCTGATCAATCGGAAGGGGTGCGAGGTCCTGGGATGGACTGAGGCCGACCTCCTCGGCCGCGATTGGGTCGAGACCTGCGTCCCGGCCCGGATCCGGCCGGCCCTCCGGCAGAAGTTCGAGCGGCTGGTCGCCGGCGATACATCGGTGGTCGAGAACCCGGTGCTCACCCACGGCGGCGAGGAGCGGCTGATCGAATGGCGGAACCGGGTCCTCCGCGACGAGGACGGCCGGATCAGCGGCACCCTCAGCTCCGGAATCGACATCACGGAGCAGCACGAGGCGGCCGAGGCGCTGCGGGCCGCCGAGCAGCGGATGCGGTTCGCGCTGGAGAGCGCGAACGTGGGCATCTGGGACCACGATTACGCCACCGGCGTGGCGCGGATGTCGCCGATCGCCGAGGCGCATTTTGGCCTCGCGACCGGAACCTTCAGCGGCGATTTTGAGTCATTCACCGGGGCCGTCCACCCGGACGACCGACAACTGCTGCTCGACACCGTGGAGCGCGCCAAACTCTCGGGGCGAGACTTCAGTGCGCAGTTCCGGGTCCTTTGGCCCGATGGCTCGATCCGCTGGCTCACCACCGTGGGGCGGATCCACACCGACGCCGGTGGCCAGCCCGAACGGGCGGTAGGCGTCTCGCTCGACGTGACGGATCGGCGGTCCCTGGAAGCGCAGTACCATCAAGCCCAGAAGATGGAAGCGGTCGGCCGGCTGGCGGGCGGCGTGGCCCACGACTTCAACAATCTCCTGACCGCGATCCTCGGCTACTGCCAGCTTCTGCTCGCGGACCTCGACGCTCACGACCCCCGCGCGGCGGACATTCAGGCCATCCACCGGGCCGGCGAGAGTGCGGCCGGCCTGACCCGCCAGTTGCTGGCCTTCAGCCGCAAACAGATCATCGAGCCGACCGTGCTCGATCTCAACGACGTCATCGGCGGCCTGCGCCGGATTCTCGGCCGGGTCATCGGCGAGGACGTGACCGTGACGCTCCACCCCGGCGCGAATCTGGGCTCGATCAAGGCCGACCGGGCCCAAATGGAGCAGGTCGTGCTGAACCTCGCGGTGAACGCCCGCGATGCCATGCGCGACGGTGGAAGCCTGACCATCGCGACCGCCAACGTCGAGCTCGACGAGGGCTACGCCGACCGTCACTTCAGGGTCCGCCCGGGGCACTACGTGGTCCTGAGAGTGAGCGACACCGGGGTCGGGATGTCACCGGAGGTGCAAGCGCGGCTGTTCGAGCCCTTCTTCACCACCAAGCCGGTCGGCCAGGGCACCGGGCTCGGGTTGGCAACGGTCCACGGGATCGTTACCCGGGCGAACGGCTCGATTACGGTGTACAGCGAGCTGGGCCACGGGACCACCTTCAACGTCTACCTGCCCCAGCTTGCCGACGCCGAGGCGGTAGCCGAGTCGAGGCCGGCGCCGTCCCGAATCACCGGGGCGGGCGAGACCGTCCTCGTGGTCGAAGATGCCGAGCACCTCCGGACCCTGGTGCGACGAATGTTGGAGCGCCAGGGCTACCACGTGATCCTGGCGGAGAACGTGATGGAGGCAACCGCCCGCCTCGACGACACGCCGAACGTCGACGTCATCCTCACCGACGTCGTCATGCCTGACGGCAGCGGGCCGGACCTGATCAAGCGGATCGCCGGGCGGCACCCGGCGACAAAGGTGGTCTACATGTCCGGGTACACGGAAGACGTAATCACCCACCACGGCGTGCTCGCGCCGGGCCTCGCGTTCCTCCACAAGCCGTTCACCTCCGAGACGCTGGGCCGGAAGATCCGCGAGGTTCTCGATCGCTGAGGCCAGCGTCGGCGGGCCTCGTTCACAGGATCGTCCTCGGACGTGCCCGTCCCTATTCTCGCTTCGTCCCCCGCACGGCCCCATCGATGACGATCGCCACCACTCGCCCATCCGGTTTCCGCTCGAACCCTACCGACACCCCCGATTCGCGAAGCGAAAAGGTGGAGTCGGTCTCGGCCAGCAGCTCGTCCTTGCCGAGCCCGCCGATGTTCACATCCAGCTCGAGACGGCCGGCCTCCAGCGTCACCACCGCCTTCCCCTCCCCGAACCCCTTCACGTTCAGCTGATAGGTGCCGAGCAGCGCCTGCTTGGCTTCCGGAGCCAGCGACGCCACCGTGAGCTCGACCGGATGATGACCGGGCCAGCCGTACTCCGCCGCGATGCTGGCGAGAAGCTCCTCGATCAGCCGGTCGCCCTGGTCGCCGTTGGTCATGATGACGGCCCCCTGCCCCCGCTCGGCGTAGGCGACCAGCTGGGCCCGGAACCCGAGCACGGCACCGCCGTGCTCGAATTCGCGGTCGGCACCGTTCCCCCGGATGCCGAACCCCAGACCAAAGGGCTCGTCGCCGGCGGGCGGCTGGACCTCGAGCATCCGCTTCCAGGTGAGCTCCGAGACGATCCGATTCGACCTCCCGGCGTAGGTTCGCTGGAGCTCGATCGCGAGCCGGGCGAGGTCGGACGGCGTGGTCCAGAGGCCGGCCGCGCTCATTTCGGGGTAGAGGTGGTAGTGGCCGGGCACGGCCCGGCCCTCGGAATCGTGCCCGCCCGCTGCGTCGGCCAGGAGCGAGTCGGGCGGCGGCTGCCGGTAGGTGCTCCGGGCCATCCCGGCCGGCCCCAGCACGAGCCGGTGCATCAGCTCCGGAAACGGCTCGCCGGTCACGTCGGTCACCAGCACCATGGCGACGAGATACCCGCCGCCCGAGTACCGCGAGACGGCGCCGGGCACGGTGTCCACCCGGACCGGCGCCGTGTTCGCGGGCGGCTCCCCATCGAGGATCTGAGGCACGGTTGGGAGCGGCTCGCCGATAGCATAGCCCGGGAAGCCATGGACCGTGAGCCCCGCCGTATGGCTCAGGATCCGGCGGAGGGTAACCTTCGCGACCGCGGTGAACCGGTTGGCCGGGACCTTCCACGACGCGAGCCGGTCGTTCACGTCCTGGTCGAGCGAGAAGCCGGCCGTCCTGTACCAGCCGCATGGCCGCCAGCGCGAAGGCCGGCTTGCTGATGGATCCCGCCTGGAAGAGCGTCTTCGGGCCGACCGAGTCGGCGCTCCCCGCCTCCCGGGTCCCAAAGCCCCGCGCCCACGCGATTCGTCCGCTGTCGATCACGGCGATGCTCACGCCCGGAACGTGGTAATGGGCCATCCGGTCCGTCAGCGTCCAGCGAACCCGCGGCTCACCCCGAACGACCCGCGCCGGCTCGAGGCCCGAGACGACCCGGTCGATCCGCGCCGAAGGGTCGGAGGCCGGCCGGCACCCGGCAGCGCCGATGGCCAGCGCGAGGAGGATCGATCCGGCGGGTCTCATGGCGTCAGTAGTTGAGGTGCACGCTGAGGAGGTGGAACGCGAAGGAGAACCAAACCAGCTCGAGCAAGGCCAGCGCGGTGACGGTACGCCCGATTCGGACCCACCGCGGGACAGGGGTCCGCCAGGTCTGCCGGAGCGTGAGCATCGCGGCCACCGTGGCGACCACGAAGGCCACGCCGACGACCTGGACCAGGCGGACCCAGCCGTCGGTCCCGGCTCGGGAGGGAAGATCGCTCGCAACCACCATCATCCACCCCAGCAGGAACGCGACTGCGAGCGCCGTGGCCGCCCGGAACGCCGTTCGGGCCGGCCGGTCGGTTCCGGTCCAGGGTCCGGTGACGCCGAGCGTTCGCCGGGCGACCCACCCGATCGGCCATGCCAGCCCTGCCGCCGCCACGACCACGACCGCCCCGAGAAAGAGCGGCACATTGAGGCCGGCCGACGCGACCGGGGATACCGGCTGCATCAGGTACACCGAGGGCAGGTCGTCGGGCCAGACGCCACGAACCCTACCGTCCCGCACGTCGGCTCGGAGCCGCGCCGTCCCGTTCACCTGGCGCCAAACGAACGGAGCGACCTCATGCCAGCGCTTCGGACGGCCGTCCTCGAATGACAGGAACCCGGGCGTGCTGATGGTGCCGTCGCCAAGCAGCTCGATCCGGAGCCCGAGGGCATACCGCTGGAGCAGAAACAGCGCCTCCTGATAGTCGCCGGAGGGCCGGGCCGAGAGGTCGTACTCGCCCGCGATCAGCCGACCGTGCGCTCGGGCGGTCGGCAGGGTCGGCTCGGTCGGCTCGGTCGGCGCGGGCGGGGCGGGAAAGTATCGGTCCATGAACCGGTGGAAGAGCACGGTCCGGATCTCGTTGGCCGCGTTCAGGACCCCTTTGGGAAGGCCATTGCTGTTGACACCGACGAAGAACCCGACGTGGTCGTCGGGCAGGAGGTGCAGCGCCGCGTGGAAGCCCGCGATGTCGCCGCCGTGCCAGAGGATCCGGTGGCCGTTGTCATCGAGGCGGAAGAAGCCCAGCGCCGTGGCCTGGCCGCCGGGCACCGAGGTGAATGCCGGCGCCTGCATGAGCGCCACGGTCTCCGGCCGGAGGATGGCGCGACCGTCGTATCGGCCCTGGTCGAGCTGGGCGAGCATGAAGTGAGAGAGATCGGCGGCCGTCGTGACCAGGTGACCGGAGGGATCACCTGCGGGCTCCTCGTGGTTGGGGGGCTCCGGCGCTCCCGAGGCGAGATCGTAGCTCGGTGCGAGGTCCGCCTGGAGCTGGTCGGGCACCGGCCGCCGAAACGAGGAGCGGTTCATGCCGAGCGGACCCAGGACGTGCCGGTCCAGGTAGTCGACGAAGGGCTCCCCGGAAGCCCGCTCCACCAGGTACCCGGCCAGCATCGCGCCGTAGTTGGAATAGGCCGTGATCAGCCCCGGCGGAAAGATCACCGGCGGCGGGGGGGTGCCCCTGAGATGGGGCCCGAGGAGTCTGGGATGCGGGTACTGACGATAGCCCCGGGCCGCGAAGCCCGCGGTGTGGGTCATCAGGTTGCGAAGGGTGATCGGTCCGAACGGCTCGGGAACGTGGAAATCGAGGTAATCGTCGATGTCGCGGTCGAGATCGAGCTTTCCCTGCTCCACCTGCTGCATGACCGCCGTCCAGGTGAAGAGCTTCGACACCGATCCGACCCCGAGGACGGTCCGGGTCGGGTCCATCCGCGTGCCCCTGGCGACGTCCGCCAACCCGTAGCCTTTCTGCAGGAGCACGGCGCCGTCCTTCACGACCACGACCACCGCGCCGGCGATGTCGCCCTGCTCGAGGGCCAGAGGAGCGAAGCCGTCGAGCCACGCCTCCAGGTCCGATCGGGTCAGGGCGGGAAGCGGCGGCGCCGAATCGGGTGGTGGGAACGGGAGCGCCGCCGAGGCGAACGCGAGCCAGGCCGTGATCGCCGCCGTCACCATTCGCCCCGCTCCCCCAGCCGCTCGATGGCCTGCGTCAGCCGCTCCGCCGAGCGGCGCCAGTTGGCCCGAGCCGCTTCCCGCGCCCGTTCGGCGTCGCCCTGGGAGAGCGCCGCGACGATCGCGTCGTGCTCGCCGCCGGAGGCCAGGATGGCGTCGAGCCCGAAGCTGACGTAGTAGACCCGGGCGTACCGCTCCTCGTACCCCTCCAGCGAGCGATACATCGAGCGGAGGCGCGGACTGCCGCCCGCCTCGACGTACCCGCGGTGGAAATCGCGGTCCAGCTGGTAGAGCGCAAGCGTGCCCTTCTCGCGCGCCGTGCTCGAGGTCATCCGCCGGTTGGTCTCCCGGAGCGCCGCCGCGATTCGGCGCCGGGTTCTCGCCGGCAGCAGCGCGGCGTCGTGGGCCGCGAGCCCGTCCAGCTCGGCGATGACCTGATAGAGGGCCCGCCCGTCGTCCCTCGTCAGCGGAGCGACGCGGTACCGGGATTGGCGGCGGGCGCCGGCCTCCACGATGAGGCCCTGCTGATGCAGCCGCCCCAAGGCGTGGCTCACGGGGGTACGGCTGACCGCCAGCCGGTCGGCGAGATCGGCTTCGACCAGGGGGCTGCCGGGACCGAGGACGCCGTGAACGATGAGGTCGTGGAGCTCCAGGTAGACGTCGTCGGGGCGGGCACGAGCAGCGGCCGGGGCGTTGGGCATCTCCTATTGTATACATTACTGCATTCGTTGTCGAGAGCACAGAATGCGCCCGCGCCGGGCCCGGACGCCGGTCTCCGCCCCCAGCGCCGTCCCCGGTTGCCCCCGCTCCGACGCCGGAGTACGCTCTTCGATCTCGTGCCTGTTCCAACGCCAGGAGGCCCAGATGACTCGCCCGTTCGCCCTCGGCCTCGCCCTGCTGAGCCTTCCGGCCGGCCTCGCCGCCCAGCGCGCCGACATCCTCGACCGCCTGGGCGTCGCCGACGTCGCCCAGGTCGAACGGATGGTCATGGTGCCGATGCGGGACGGGATCCGGCTCTCGACCGCCGTCATTCGCCCGTCAGCCGGCGACCACCTCCCCACCATCCTGATCCGGACGCCCTATCTCAAGGATGGCGAGATCCTCGGTTTCAAGACGCTCCTGGCCGCGGCCGTCCGCCGGGGCTACGCCATCGTGGTCCAGAACGAGCGGGGGACGGAGTGGTCGGAGGGGCGGCACCGCTTTCTGGCCGGCGCCCGAAACGACGGCTACGACACCCTGAGCTGGATCGCCGCGCAGCCCTGGTCCAACGGTCGGGTCGGCACCATCGGCTGCTCCTCGAGCGCCGAGGACCAGCTCGGCCTCGCGGCGATGAATCACCCGGCCCACCGGGCGATGATCCCGATGTCCGCCGGCGCCGGCATCGGGGCGGTCCCGGGGGTGTCGTCTCAGGGACTCTTCTATAAGGGCGGCGTGCCGCAGATGGGCCCCTGGGTCGGTTGGTACGGACTGGCCGGCTCTACCAACCGGCCCAAGCTCCCGGCCGACATCTCCCAGGACGAGCGGATCCGGCTGGCGGATTTCTTCAGCCCGTTCGTGGTGCCCGCGTCGGACCGGGCCGGCCTGCCGTCGTTCAGCAGCGCGATCGAGGGCAAGGGCGAGCTGGGCGGGCTCGCCTATCTACCCAGCGGTGACATCCTTCGCCACGCCGGCGCGCCGGGGTCCGACTACGACACCTTCGTCACCATGTCGCCAGCCGACGTTCGGTGGCTGGCGATCGACTTCATCCGCGACGGCGACCACCCGCAAGTGCCGGCCCTCCACGTGAACGGTTGGCACGACGTCGGGGCGTTCGAGACCGTCAAGCTGTTCGAGTACCTCCAGGACGCCCCGAACCAGTACCTGATCATGGCCCCCACGTCGCACTGCGCCATGACCCGGGCCACGGCCCAATACCGGACCGGCGAGCGCCCGATCGGGAATGCAGCCCAGCCCTACGACGAGATCTTCCTGGCCTGGTTCGACCACTGGCTCAAGGATGGCCCGGCCACCGTCCTGGACCGGCCCAAGGTCCAGGCTTTTCTCGAGGGCGCCGACCGCTGGCTGTCCCTGCCCACGCTGCCGGTCCCCGACAGGCCGCCCGACCCGCTACTACCTCTCCAGCACCGGCCACGCGCAGAGCCTGAAGGGCGACGGCCGGCTCTCGCTCGACCCGCCGACCGCCGTGGCGCCCGACAGCTTCGTCTCCGATCCGTCGAAGCCGGTTCCCTCGCGGGGAGGCGGCTGCTGCGACCGCGACGCCGTGCGCGACCAGCGCCCGGTCGAGGCCCGGCCCGACGTGCTGGTCTACTCGACGCCGCCATTGACCCGGGGCGTCGCGGTAGTGGGTGAGATCACCGGCACGCTCTACCTGTCGTCGTCGGCCCGCGGCACGGACGTGATGGTCAAGCTGATCGACGTCTACCCGGACGGCCGCGCGTTCAACCTGTACGACGCCGCTGCCCGACTCCGCTACCGGGACGGCTACGACGACCCCAAGCCGCTCCAGCCGGGTCGGACCTATCCCGTCGAGATCACCGGGCTGGTGGCCGGGAACTACTTCGCGCCCGGCCACCGGATCCGGATCGAGGTCGCCGGGTCGAACTTTCCGAACTTCGAGCGGAACCTCCAGACCGGCGGACCCAACTACGACGAGCGGGATCCGGTGGTCGCGGTGAACCGGATTCATCCGGGCTCGTTCTTCACGTTCCCGGTGATCGATCGACCGTGACGGATCCTGCGCGACGACCCCTGACCCGGACGACCACCGATGCACACCTTCGAAACGACCGGCGCTCGATCCACGCTCCGATTCCACGACCTCCCCGGTCGTGGCACGCCGATCCTTTTCCTCCACGGCATGGGCTGCGCCTCGTCCGCCGACTATCCCGAGGTGGCCTGCCAGACCCCGCTCCAGGGTCGGCGGCGGATCCTGGTCGACCTGCTCGGCTCGGGTTACAGCGACCGGCCGGCAACCTTCTCCTACACCGTCGAGGCCCACGCTCAGGTCGTCGTCGAGCTGATCCGCCGACTCGGCCTCGGTCGGCTCCATCTCTTCGGTCACAGCATGAGCGGCGCGGTGGCGATCGTGGTCGCGCGGGCCCTGTCGCGCCGGGTGGCTCGGCTGGTGCTGAGCGAGCCCAACCTCGACCCCGGGGGGCGGCAGCATCAGCCGGGCGATTGCCGCCCAGAGTCGGGCGGCCTACGTCGCCCGCGGTCACGCCGACCAGATCCGCCGCAGCCGCCGCCGGGGTGATGATCCGTGGGCCGCGACCATGGCCGGGTCGCTCCCCGCCGCGATTCACCGGGAGGCGGTGTCGCTGGTGGCGGGCAGTCGGCCGTCGTGGCGGGAGATCCTGGCCCGGCTCCCGATGCCTCGGACCGTCCTTTTCGGCGCCCGGTCGCTGCCCGACCCCGATACCCGCCGGCTTCGAACCATCGGCGTCGACGTTCGGGTGGTACCCGCGGCCGGCCACGGCATGGCGCACGACAATCCCGCCGGGCTGGCCCGGGCCATCGCGGCCTCGATCGGCTGAGAAAGCGCCGGCCCCCCGACCTACGAGCGGAGGTGCTGGTTCACGGCTCGGGTGGCCTCGGCCTTGCAGTAACCCGATGGGCGACTCGAGGAGGCCCATCGTGCCACGCCGGATCTGGATCGCGTTTGGACTCCTGACCTGCCTCTCGGCATGTGAGCCCCTCACCGGCCCTCGACAGCCCACCGCGGCGCGTGCCTGCACCGTCACCCTCTCGCCGACGACCGCGGTGATCGCCTTTCCGCCGCTGGCGGATTCCGTCTTCCCCCTGCACCGTCCGGGGATCGCGCACCATCCCACCGACGTCGAGTACCGATGGACCCTGAGCTGGACGGCGCCGAAGCCGGGCCCAGGCGGTCCGACGCAGTCCCCGAATCGACAGATCGGCGCGGCGGTACGGCATCCCCAGCGCGATCCGGGCGATTGGCAGCTCTCGTTGCCGGAGCTGGCCCACGTCGCCCACCTCGAAGTGATCAATGAGCGGAGCTACTGGGCCGGTACCTGGGTCTCGGTCCAGAGCGAGCCCGGGCTCCGATTCGAGGTCATCGACCAGCGACCGACCATCACGCTCGAGGGCGAGGAACCGGTAGCCCGGCTCTTTGGCGCCGCCACCGCGGAGTTCCGCATGGCGGTCCAGATGGCAGGCGAGCCTCGATTCGAGTGCCCCGCACTCGTCCAACGAGTCCGGTCCCCCTGACCGCGGCATCGCCGACCACGCCGGAGCCCGGTACATTCTCTCGGTACACCGACGCGGAGAGCGCGACCCGAGCCGGGCGATCGCCGCTTCGATCGGTTGAGAAGGGGCACCTCGACGACAGGCTACCAATGACCTACGACGTGAGACTCGTCCGGGTCGACGCCACCCCCCTCGCCACGGTGCGACGCCGGGCGAGCCGGGGTCGGCTCGCGACGGTAGTGCCGGAGGCCTGCGGCATGGTCTGGGATGTCCTCCGCACCCGTGGTCTCCAGGGCGGCCGCAACGCAGCCGTGTACTGGAACGACGCGATCGATCTCGACGTGGGGGTCGAACTGACGGGCCCCTTCTCCCCCGAGGGTGAGGTGCGGCTCACCGCCACGCCCGCGGGGACGGCCGCCACCGTCACCCACCTCGGCCCGTATCAGGGACTCGGCCTGGCGCACGAGGCGATCCATCACTGGTCCGCGAGCCACGGGCACCGACTCGCCGGTCCGCGGTGGGAGGTGTACGGCCACTGGCAGCCCGCCTGGAACGGCGACCCCTCCCAGATCCGGACGGACGTCTTCTACCAGCTCGCGTCCTTGCCCTGATCGGGGGAAGCAACCGGCGGCGCCGGCCGCCTCGTCACGAACGTAGGTGCTGGTTGAAGAAGGTTATGGTCCGCTCCCACGCCAGCTTGGCCGCCGTCGCGTCGTACCGCGGGGTGGTATCGTTGTTGAACCCGTGTTGGGTTCCGGGGTAGAGATACCGCTGATAGCTCACCTTGGCGGCCTTGAGGGCCTCTTCGTACCCCGGCCAGCTGGCGTTGATCCGGGGGTCGGTCTCGGCCGACTGGATCAGCAGCGGGCAGCGGATCTTCGGCACGTCGTCGAGGTTGGGCGCCGAGCCGTAGAACGGGACGCCGGCCGCGAGGTCGGCGCCGAGCCGGGTGGCGAGATAATTCACCATGCCACCGCCCCAGCAGAACCCCACGGTCCCGATCGTGCCGGTGCACTCGGGCCGCGCCTTCAGCAAGGCGGCCGCCGCCACGAAGTCCTCACGGGTCTTCGCCTGGTCGAGTTGCGGGAAGAGCTGCCGCGCCTTGTCCTCGTCGCCCGGATAGCCGCCCAGAGGAAAGAGGGCGTCGGGTGCGAACGCCACGAAGTTGTCCAGTGCCAGCCGCCGAGCGATGTCCTCGATGTGCGGGTTGAGCCCTCGATTCTCGTGACACACCAGGATGCCGGGAAGCTTGCCCGTCGCGCCCTTGGGGGTGACGAAATACCCTCGCGCCTTCCCGTAGCCGTTGGGTGAGTCGAACTCGAGGTACTCCTGCGTGATCCGCGCGTCCGCCGGCTTGATCACCTGTGCCTCGGCGAACTTCGGGCTCAGCTGCTCGAGCAGCATCGCCGCCGTGACCCCGCCCACCGCGAACTTGGCCGCCCGGTCGAGAAAGGTCCGGCGATCGATCCCGCCGTGGACGTAGGCGTCGAACAGCGTCAGGAGCTCCTGGTCGAAGTCGTGAGCGGTCTTCCGGGTCATTGGGACGTTCCTCCGAGAATGCGATGGCGGCGGCGCCGGGGCCATCCGAGAAAGTGCATCGGTGAGCGCGTGGAGGGAAGGCGGTCGACGACTCGCGTTCCCCGCCCCGCCCGGATAGCTTCGCCCGATGCGACCCTTCCTCCTGCTCCTCGCCCTCGCCGGGTGCGCTCAACCCCCGGCGCCGCCGCCGGCCGACGCCCCCGCCCTGCCGACCCTCGACCGGACCACGGCGTCCGGCTTCGCCCGGCTCGCCCTCGCGGCCATCACCCGCGAATATCCCAACAAGCTCGATCACGTCCTGAATACCCCGGCCGACGCCCGAGGCCCCCGAAGCCTGCACCCGGCGTTCTACGGAAGCTACGACTGGCACTCGTCGGTGCATGGCCACTGGATGCTGGTCCGGCTGCTTCGGGTGTTTCCCGACCTCCCGGAGGCGGCCGAAATCCGGCGGACGCTCGACGGCAACCTCTCGGCCTCGAACCTCGCCGCCGAGGCCCGGTACCTCGACCGGCCCGGAGCGGCCGCGTTCGAGCGGATGTATGGCTGGGCCTGGCTGCTGGAGCTGGCGACCGAGCTGCACCACTGGGACGACCCGGACGGCCGACGCTGGGCCGCCGACCTCCAGCCCCTGGCCGACAAGATCGTGGCCCGGTATCTGGCGTTTCTGCCCAAGCAGGTCTATCCCATTCGCCGGGGCGTGCACCCCAACACGGCGTTCGGCCTTTCCTTCGCGCTCGACTACGCCCGCGCCTTCGGCCGGGCCGACCTCGACTCGCTGGTGGTGGAGCGGAGCCGGACCTACTACGGCGGCGACCGCAACGTGCCCGCCGCCTGGGAGCCCGACGGCGACGACTTCCTGTCGCGATCGCTGGAGGAGGCGGACCTGATGCGCCGGGTGCTCCCGCCGGCCGAGTTCGCCGGCTGGTTCCACGCCTTCCTGCCGGACGTGGCCCACGGTGAACCGGCCAACCTCCTGAACCCGGCCCGGGTGACCGACCGGCGCGACCCGGGCCTGGTCCACCTGGACGGGCTCAACCTGAGCCGGGCCTGGTGTCTCCGGGCCGTCGCCGCGGCGCTCCCGGCCGCCGACGCCGATCGGCCGGTGCTGCTGGCCGCCGCGGCCCGGCACGCGGAGGCCACGCTACCCCACATCGCGAGCGGGGACTACCTCGGCGAGCACTGGCTCGCGTCGTTCGCGGTGTACCTGCTGACGGAGGGGGCCACGGGCTCCGCTCGGTAATGGCGCGACAGATCCCGTTCGTCGCCGATTCGGCCACCCGGGCAGACTGGCTCGACCGGAGCTACTGGAGGGTGGCACCACACCACCGACATCGTTGGGGCCGACTCCTCGGAACCGGCCACCGCCGTGCGGGTCGCCGCCCCGGTCAGGCCATTGACGGGGACGGCGCGGCCGCCGGCCGAGGACCGGTCGCGACGTCAGCCCGCCGCCGCCAGAAGAGCCACGCCGTGAGGGCGACGGTAATCGCCAGGCCGGCCCCGAACTCGGTGGTGAACCACCGGGTCGACCCGGTGTCGACCGTAACCCGGTCGAGGAAGGCCTGGATGTAGAGGTTGTGCGAGGCGTGCAGCAGCGCCGCCGGCCAGACGCTGCCGGAGCGGAGCCGGAGCCAAGCCATGGGGAAGGACATCGAGACGACCATGACCGCAAAGCACAGCAGAGCGTAGCCGGTGGAGGTGCCGGCGTTGTAGTCGGCGAAGATGATGAGCGGGAAGTGCCAGAGGGCCCAGATCGATCCGCTCACCAGCGCGGTGCCGGTCAACGACATCCGCTGGGCCAGGGCCGGCACCAGGAAGCCCCGCCACCCGAGCTCCTCGCCCGTGGCGGAGAGCAGACCCTGGAACGAGCCCAGCGAGCACGAAGGTCACCACCGACCCCTGGAAGCGGCTGAGATCCAACCCGCCGAGTCCGGTCACCCAAACCAGCCCATAGGCCAAGCCCGCGTACCCCAGCGGCAGCAAGTAGCCGAGGGCAAGCCACCGCGGCGCCCCGGGAGCCCATCCTTGCCCACGGAGGTTCCGCTGGAAGATCAGCCGGGTGACCAAGGCGCTCGTCCCCGGACACCACATCAGGTAAAACACGTAGATGCCGCCCGACTGACCCAGTCCGCCGCCGCGGATGATCAGCCACCACATCACCGCGCTCGAAGCAAAGGTCAGGACCAGGAACGTCGTCAGCGCGGCCCGGCTGATGGGTGGCGATTTCATGGGAATGGTCTCCGGAGGATATCAGGCGAGGCGGGTGGAGCGAAGAACGGAGCGAACGTAGCGGCTGAGCGACGACGGCGGAAGAGACTGGCTCGAACGGCGGTCCGCTGATACCCTGCTGGAGGAGACCTCATGCCGCCTGACGACGACCGCACGCCCCAGCCTACCCTCCGAACCGAGCGCCTGGTCCTCCGGCCGTTCGTCCCGGCCGACGCGGCACGGATCCAAGAGCTGGCGGGGAACGCCCGCGTCGCCGAGACGACGCTCAACATTCCCCATCCCTACCCCGATGGCGCGGCCGAGGCCTGGATCGCCGGCCACCGTCCGGCGTTCGACCGAGGCGAGAACGTCGTGTTCGCGATCGTGACCGACGGCAACGGACTGGTCGGCGCGATCAACCTGCGCCTCGAGCCTCGGCACCTCCGGGGCGAAGTCGGATATTGGATCGGCGAGGCGTATTGGGGCCGGGGCTACGCCACCGAGGCCCTCCGCGCGGTGCTCGACTACGGGTTCGGGCCGGTCGGGCTCAACCGGATCCAGGCCAAGCACCTGCCCCGAAACCCCGCGTCGGGACGGGTGATGCAGAAGGCCGGGATGATCTGGGAGGCGACCCTGCGCCAGTACCTTCGCAAGGACGGTCGTTTCCAGGATCTGGAGAGCTATGCCATCCTCCGGAGCGATCGGGCCGGCAGGCCGGCGCAACAGATCATGGCCGACGAGGCCCGACAGTACCTGAGCCGCCAGCTGGAAACCGCCTGGCAGCTCACCAGCTTCCACCTCGATGGGCTCACCACCGAGGAATGCCTCTGGCGCCCCGCGGCGCGCGGCCTGCACGTGCGCCCGGGCCCCGACGGCGGCTGGGTGGCCGACTGGCCCGAGCACGAGGGATACCACCTCGGCCCGCCGAGCATCGCGTGGACCACCTGGCACCTGGGGTTCTGGTGGTCGATGGTGCTCGACCATTCCTTCGGCGCGGCGACGCTGGCCCGTGAGGCGGTGCCCTGGCCCGGCACGGCCGATGGGGTCCGGAGCTGGATCAAGGCGCTCCACGCCGACTGGCGCCAACGCCTGGACCAGCTGCCTGCCGGCGAGCTGCGGTTGCCCCGGCTCACCCGCTGGCCCTTCCGCGACCGCCCGTTCGGCGACGTGGTCGCCTGGGCCAACGTCGAGCTCACCAAGAACGCGGCGGAGATCGGCTACGCCCGGTTCCTCCACGCCGCCCGCGACCCCGGTCGCCCCACCTCGGCGGAGGAGCGCTGATGGAGTTCGATCTCGCCGCCGGTCTGGCGGTGCTCGAGCGCACCCCGGCCACACTCCGAACCCTGCTCGCCGGCCTGCCGAGCGCTTGGACCGACGCCACCGAGGGGCCCGACACCTGGAGCCCCCACGTGATCGTGGGCCACCTGATCCACGGCGAGCGCACCGATTGGATCCCCCGGGCCGAGCAGATCCTGGCCCAGCGCGGGGCGCCGTTCGCGCCCTACGATCGCTGGGCCCAGTTTCGGGAGAGCGAGGGCAAATCGCTGGGCGACCTGCTCGAGGAGCTCGCCACGCTGCGGGCCCGGAACGTGGCGACGGTGCGGGGCTGGCGCCTCACGCCGGCCCAGCTCGGGCTCGGCGGCGTGCATCCCGCCTTCGGCCCGGTCACACTCTCGCAGCTGCTGGCCACCTGGGTCACCCACGATCTCGGACACCTGGCGCAAACGGCGCGGGTGATGGCCAAGCAGTATCGGGACGCGATCGGCCCCTGGCGGGCCTACCTGCCGATCGTGGATCGGTGACCGGCCCGCCACCCATAGATTCCTCCCCGGACTCCACCATCGGGATACTGCCATGCCGACCACCAACCGCCGGCTCGGGCCGGCCGTCCTCGTCGCCCTGCTCGCCGGGTGCACCGTCCAGAGCCGCCCCATGCCCCCGACGACCGAGGGCCGTCCAGCCGGCGAAGGGACCCTGACCCGGGCGGAGGCGACCGCGATCGTCGCGGATCTGGGGAAGATCGATACCACCGAGGGCATCGAGTCCCTCCGCCCGGTCACGCTCGGCGGAATCACCCAGTGGATCTCGATTCGAGGCCGCCACCGGAGCAACCCGATCCTCCTCTTCGTCCATGGCGGCCCCGGCTCGCCGATGATGCCGGCCAGCTGGTTCTTCCAGACTCCGTGGGAGGAGTACTTCACCGTGGTGCAGTGGGACCAGCGCGGGGCCGGCAAGACCGCCGCGGCGAACGATCCCGCGACGGTCACACCCACCATCAGCCTGGACCGGATGGTGGCGGACGGCGAGGAGCTGATCGCCTACCTCCGCCGGACGTTCGATCAACCCAAGATCTTCCTGATGGGCCACTCGTGGGGCACGATCATCGGGGTGAACCTGGCCCAGCGCCACCCCGACTGGCTCTACGCCTACATCGGGATGGGCCAGGCGGTGAACAGCCACGACAACGAGCGGGCCGGCTTCGAGTGGGCGTTGGCCGAGGCCAGGCGTCGCCACGACCGGACGGCCATCTCGGAGCTGGAGGCGCTGGAGCCATACCCCGCGCCGGATGGCACGGTCGGGGTGCAGAAGATCCTCACCCAGCGGAAGTGGGTGATCGCGTACGGGGGCCTGACCTGGCACCGGAGCGACTTCCGGTACGAGGGCAACGCCGCCAAGCTCTCGCCCGACTACACCAGCCAGGACCTTATGGCCCTCGAGCAGCAGGACCTCGGCTCGCTCACCCAGCTGATCGGGGCCATGAGTGACCTCCACTACGACCAGACGGCCCTCCGATTCGAGTGCCCGGTCTTTGTGTTCGGCGGGAAGTACGACTACGAGACCGTGACCTCGGTCGCCAAGGCGTGGCTCGACAAGCTGACCGCGCCCAAGAAGGAGTTCGTGTTCTTCGAGCACTCGGCCCACATGCTGCCATTCGAAGAGCCGGGGAAGCTGTTCCTCCACCTGGTGGAAGACGTCCGGCCCCTGGCACCGCCGATCGGCCCCTGACCAAGCCGGGGCCCGCCGCCGGCGGGCCGCCTCGACCCCGACCGCACCGGCGGATGGGCGAGCGCTAACGGCTCCGACCGGCCGCGGCGAGGGCCTGGTCGAGCATCGCCGCCAGCGAGTCGCGGCTGAAGGTGTACTTCTGCCCCTGGTTGAGCTGGGCCGCGCGGCGGAAGAGGCTCGCGATCGTGAGCCGGGCCTGGCCCTGATTCGGCACCACCAGATAGCGGAGCTTTGGATTCGGGTCGGTCAGGGCGGCGTAGGCGGCCGCCGCCACGTCGTCCGGCTCAGGATCGGTCGAAATCCCGTTGGCAAAGGCCTCGATCCGTTTCATGTCCTCCTCGTAGGGCGAGCCCGCGAACGACTTGCCGCGCGCTTTCATCCGCGCCAGGAGTGACTGCCCGATGTCCGACTGGTAGTTGCCGGGCTCGAGCACGCTCACCTTGACGTCGAACCGCGCCATCTCGGCGGCGAGCGCGTCGGTGAACGCCTCGACGGCGTGTTTGCTCATGCTGTACGGGCCCGAGAGGCTGCCGGCCAGGAAACCCGAGAGCGAGCCGGTCGTCACGATCCGGCCCTTGGCAGCGATCAGCAGCGGACTGAAGGCCTTGGTCACCCGGTAGGGCCCCATCACGTTCACGTCGAGCTGGAAGCGGAGGTCCTCCTCGTCGGTCTCGATCAAGGGCTCGATCACCGCCACCCCCGCGTTGTTGACCAGCCCGTAGAGTCCCCGACCGCCCTTCCGAACCGTCTCGACCGCCGCGGCGATCTCGGACGGGATGGTCACGTCGAGTCGCACCGACTGCACGTTGGGGATCGCGTCGAGCTCCGCGAGATCGCTCGCCTTCCGGGCCCCGGCGTAGACGAAGAAGCCGCTGGACGCGAGACGCTCGGTGATCTTCCGTCCGATGCCGCTGCTGGCGCCGGTCACCAGGACGGCACGTTGAGGCGGATCGGCCTGGGCTCCGGCGGGCCGGGCCAGGATGCCGGACGACACGACCAGCGACACGAGGAGGTAGCGAACCGCACGACGGAGCATGAGAGGCGCCTTGGGGAGAGGAGACGGATACGCACCGACCGAACCCAAGATACGCCAAGGGCGACGCGACCGGCGCAGTGCCCGGCCACCCGCCGTCACCGGCCGGGCGCCCCAGCGTCCCGCCCTTCCCGCGAGCATCTTGTCCGCGTGACCCGGCGGCCCCAGATTGGAGAGGTAGGCTCCCCCTGCCGAGAGGCTCCATGTCGCGCTCCCTCGCCCTCCTCGCGATCCTCGGTCTGGCCGGCTGCGCCGGGCCTCAGTCGTTCCGCATCGCAGTCCCACTCCCCGTCCAGCTGCTGCGGAACGCGATCTCGTCGGGCCAGGCGAGCGTCTGCTACGTGAACGGCGAAGAGACGCGCTGCGACGACGCGCTCCTCATCCCGAGAGACCGGATCGACCGACTGGAGATCCTCGACGGGCGGCCGGCCTTCCTCATGTCCGGCGGACGGGTGACTCGGGGCCTGCTCGCGATCCTCACCAGGCCATAGTCCACCAGCGAGGCCGTTCCATGGGTGCCGTTGCCGCGGCCGCACTGCTCCGGAAGGACCGCCAGATCGTAGACGCCTACCTCGAAGCCGGCGCGACGACCCGGGACAAAGCCCGCCCGGACAGGGGTCTCGGCATCCATGAAGGGCTGGCGCTCGAGAAGCTTCGCCGCCGAGCCGTACTCCGACCGGGAGAAGACGGCGGCCTCTATCTCGACCTGCCGACCTGGGGAGCCCTCCGGTCGCTCCGACGGCGCTTGGCCCTGGTGCTCCTGATCTTGGCGATCGGCGCCGCGGCGCTGGTGGCGTTCTTGCGTCCGAACGGCTGACGGCCTCGGCCCTTCGGCCCCTCCCCGATCAGAGTCCCCCGGCGCGGGCGGCGCGCCGGCGAGGCGCCTTCCCAAGCCCGCGACGGCGTCGCATCTTGAGACGAACCGGTTCACTCTCCTCACACTCGGGACGGGGACGATGTCCGACCGCCACGCGCTGACCACCCCGACCAAGCAGGAGATCGAGACCGCCCGCACCAAGGGCCAGGTGATCGGTTGGATCCAAGGCGCCGGCGCGGTACTGGCCCTCGGGATCGCGATCAAGTTCCTGGGTTGGATCCCCGTGATCCTGGTGGGTGCCGCGGTGGTGTATCTGGGGTACAAGCTCCTCTCCGGCGGCAAGTCGAAGTGACCGCCGCTGGCTGAGGCGCGGAGGTCCGCCGCTCGATCAGCCCGCGGGTCGGGCGTCGGTCGCCCCCAGCACCATCCGGCCCGCCCGTTCCGCCGCCCGGGCCGAGCTCAGGCCGGCGGCAGTCAAGACCTGCCAGGTCGAGAACTCCACGGCCAGTCGGAGGATGGCCCGGAGCGCCGTCCGCTCGCCCCGCTCCGTCGACCAGCCCCGCACCAAGGCCTTCACGACCCGGTTCAGGTAGGACGACCAGATTGCCTCCATCACCGGCTGGATCGCGGGGACGATCGGGGCGTCGCGCAACACGTTGGCGAGCATCCCCTGGTTGTCCTCGTACCAGCGATAGAGCTCCCCGAGCGCCCGGCTCAGCCGGTCCGCCGGGTCATCGACCGACACCCAACCGCCCGGGTCCGGAAACGGATGCGCCGTGGCCCAATGGCTGGAGCAGGCCACGAAGATGTCCTGCTCGGTCGGAAAGTGGTTGTACACCGTCATCCGGCTCACCCCGGCGAGCCGGGCGAGGTCGGTCACGGTCGTCCGGGCCGGACCGATGGTGCCGTGGAGCTCGACGGCAGCCTCGGTGATCCGCCGCCGGGTGGCTTCCTCCTGCCGGGCACGTTCGCGCTTCTGGTAGGATCGGGGACGAGAGCGGGGCGACATACCTTTGAGTATACAACATGTACGCCGAACTTGACAATGGCGACCGCCGGTCGTAGAGTCGCAGAACGCTTTGACAGCGTGTCTACTCAAACCGCCCTGGAGAATCGCCATGTTCGCCCTCCGCGCTGCCCCCGTCGCCTTGGCCGGCTTCGCCCTCCTCGCCACGACCGCCGCCCTCCCGTCGAGCCGTCCTCCTGCCCGGACCTGCGCCACCGTCCTCGGCTCGTCCGTCTGCACCTGGGTGGTGAGCCAGGCCGGCACCCCGATCGAGATCGACGCCGCCATTCCGCTGGCCCTCGTCACCGCCGTCCCCGACGCCGCGCCGATGCACTGGCCGCCGGTCGAGCTGGGCTCGGTGCCGCTTCCCGGCCTGGCGCGCGAGGCCTTCGGTCTCGACCACTTGGGAATCAACTGGGAAGGGCACGGCCACCCGCCGGCGACCTTCCTGACGCCGCACTTCGACTTCCACTTCTACAACCTCGCCCCGGCCAAGGTGGACGCGATCGATTGCAGCGACCACACCAAACCGGCCGGCATCCCGGCTGGCTTCGCCCTGCCCGACGTCGAGATTCCCGACCTGGGAACGCTGGTGGGACTCTGTGTGCCGAAGATGGGCATGCACGCCGTGTCGACGTCCGATCTGGCGGCGACCGACCCGTTCGGCGCCAGCCCGCTGGTCGGGTACTACGGTGGGCAAGCGATCTTCGTCGAGCCCATGGTGGCCCGGGCTCGGCTCCTGGCCAAGCAGGACTTCACGATGACGGTCCCCGCCGTGGCCCACCTGCCGGCGGGCGTCCGGTACCCGAGGACCATTCGCGGCCACTACGACCGGGCCCGGAACGAATACCGGCTGGTCTTGACCGACTTCCCCGCCCGGTAGGCCTGCCAAGCGAGGTAGAGATCACGCGGGTGGTGCGGGTCGGAAAGGGCCGGCCCGCCACCCACCTTGCCCCATCCCGCGCGCCGACCCGATCTTTCGGGGCACGATGGACGTCATTCAAGCCTCGATCCCCCTCTTCTTCCTCCTGATCGGTCTGGAGCTGGTCGTCGCCCGGCTGCGCCGGCAGCAAGTCTACCGGCTGAGCGACTCGATCAGCGATCTGAGCTGCGGCATCCTGAGCCAGTTGACCGGGATCTTCGTTGCGCTCGCCACCATCGCCCTGTTCGGGTGGGTCCAGAGCCGGTTCGCCATCCAGCACTGGCTCGCGGTGCCGGCGTGGATCGAGCGCCCGCCCTTCCCCCACGGCTCGGGCCCCTTCGGGCTCGGGATCGACGGGCTTGCCCTGGCCAGCTGGGCCGGCGTGTTCCTGCTCGACGACCTGGCCTACTACTGGACCCACCGCTACTCCCACGAGGTCAACCTGCTCTGGGCCGGGCACGTGGTCCACCACTCGAGCGAGGAGTACAACCTGACCGTGGCCCTCAGGCAGTCGAGCCTCCACGGGCTCTTCACCTGGGTCTTCTACCTGCCGTTGGCGCTCCTGGGCGTGCCGGTGATGATGTGGGTCGTCTGCCACGGACTCAACCTGATCTACCAGTTCTGGATCCACACCCGCGAGGTGGACCGGCTTCCCCGCCCGCTCGAGGCCGTGCTCAACACGCCCTCGCACCACCGGGTCCACCACGGGGTGAACCCCGAGTATCAGGACAAGAACTACGCCGGGGTGTTCATCGTCTGGGACCGGCTCTTCGGGACGTTCGAGCCCGAGGTGGCGGCCCCGGTCTACGGCATCACCCATCCCCTGGCCAGCTGGAACCCGGTCTGGGCCAACCTCCACGTCTTCTCCGACATCGGCCGCGGGGTCCGGCGCGCCACCCGCTGGCGCGACAAGGTCCGGATCGTGTTCGGCCACCCCGGCTGGAAGCCGGCTGAGGTAGGTCCGACCGAGCGGCCCCGCCCGGTCTCGGCGGACAGGTTCGTGAAGTACGACCCGTCGGTTCCGCGCGGACTCAAGGCCTATGGACTGGTCCAGTTCGCCGTGGCGCTCGTGGCGTCGGTAGCGCTCTTGGGCGCCGCGTCGTCGCTGCCGGTCGGCCAGACCCTGGCGGGCGTCTTCTACCTCGCCCTCACCCTCAGCAACGTCGGCGCCGTGCTCGAGGGTCGGGCCTGGGCCGCCGTGAGCGAGGTGGTCCGGCTCGCGGTGCTGGGTCTCGCGGCCCTGACCGTGGCGGCGATGGGTCGGGGCGACGCCCCACTGCTCGCGGGCGCCGCGCTCTTCGCCCTGGCGTCGCTGGCCTGGGTGGTGTCGCTTCGCCGGGCCTTCCCTCCATCCCCGGCGGTCCGCGCCGCCTGAGCCACCCGGTCTTTCTGACGGACGGCGGAGAGCTTCGCCGGGCGGGCGGTGGGCTTCGTCGTCGCGAGGCGAGGCGCTCAGGGCACTCGGCTACCGAGGCACGACGAACAGAGTCGCCCAGTCCCGCCCGCTTTGCGCCATCAGCTTGAAATGCAGCAAGCCGCTGCCGGCGTCGTAATAGTAGCCGCCGCTTCCGGCATCCAGCGCCGCCAGGCTCGCCGCCGCCACGATCGGGTGCCCGCTGTAGTAATCCCGGATCACGTCGATCCCGCCGGTCGGATACGGAAACGAGATCCGGATGAAGTCGCCGGCCCCGAGCCCGTAGGCATACAGCTGTGGCTGGCTCGGTACCCCGCCCCCGAAGGTCACGTCGTACCGGCGCCCGCTCACCACCGACGCCGAGACCTGCGAGGGCTGGCCCGGCACCCCGACGAACTGCCCGGTCGCGCCGTCGTCCCGGCGGAGGTCGAGCGGCGCCACGGTCTGGCCGTTGGCGCCCCGGACCCGGATGTTCACGAACCGGTCGGCGCACTCCCAGGCGTTCCAGGCGTCGTGCCGGACGCAGCCGGGCGTGATCAGGAACGGATTGTTGGCGACCACGAACCGGCCGGCGGTGCCGGTCAGCGAGCCGTCGCCGTCGAGGATCACCGCCGCCTTGTCCCCGTCCTTGTCGGCCTGGGGATCCTCGAGGTACACCTGGTTGGCGTTCTGGAAGGTGATCGCGTCGGCATAGTTCCCCGAGCTCACCGGGAAGCCGTTCTTCCGGTTGAAGCCGAGCGCGCTCATGTAGTTGTTGCCCGTCGGGGTGTAGTCCACGAAGGTGACCCGCTCCGCGCCGACCCGCCCGTCGTAGAACTCGTAGCCCCGGACCGGGAAGTTCCGGCTGAACGGGGTGGCCGAGTTGGCGCTGGCACCGACCAGCACGGCGTCCTGGAGAAAGGTTTCGCTCGAGGCGAAGGTGGCCCCGATGTGGTTGTCGGCCAGCATCGCGTTCACCAGTCGGAGCTGGCTTCCCCGAAGCCAGACCGCCCGGCCGCTGTGCTTGTAGCCGGTGAAGTTCCGGAAGGAGCTGGTGACCAGGGGCGAGGAGTTGTCGCCCGGAATCTCCCGCGGGGCGTAGTGGGCCGTCTCGGTGGTGCCGTCGGGTTTGGGACCGTTGTCGAGATTGAGTCCGGTGTTCTTGTTGGAGTGGGCGACGTTGTCGGCAAACTCGCCGAGTGGCGTGGACCGGGGCAGGAGCGGCGAGCCGGTCGAGAGCCCGGTGGGCGACACCGGGAACGCGTACCAGAACCCGAAGCCCTGGGAGCCGGCGGCCACGTTGTTCCGGACGGTGTTGGCCGGGTTGGTGAGCCAGAAGGTGGCCGGGGTGTTGTCCGACCCGAGCAGCTGGTTGGCCGGAGTGGGCCGAAGGGTCACCAGGCCCAGGTTCCCCTCGATGGTGTTGCCGGTCTCGGCACCGTCCTCCAGGAAGATGGCGTGGCCGAGATTCTCGTAACAGACGTTGTTCGCCACCACGGCGTCGCTGGTGCCGTGCACCGTCACGCAGCGGTTGAAGGTCTCCCAGACCGCGTTGTCGCGGAAGTATTGCCCCGGGACCGAGCCCTCGAGGTGCCAGTGCATCGGATAGCGGGCCAGCTCGTGGGCCTGCCCCATCCGGGTCAGCTCCACGCCCTCGATGTGGGCGACCCCGCCCTGCATCACCATCATGTGGCCGCCGTATCCCGCGTCGAGCGAGGCCGAGTCGCCCTGGATCACGATCTGCCGGGTCAGGAGGCCGACTTCGGCCCGTTCGTCGAGGGTCTTGCCGGCGTAGGTCTGGAGCTGCCCCCAATGGCGGTACCGAAGTGGCGTCGTGAGCGTCACCCGCTGACCGGTTACGGCCGCGACCACCGCCTGCTCCGCCTGGAGCGGATCGAAATCGGTCGACGCGACGACGATCCGGTCGCCCGGGCGCCAATCGATCGGGTCGAGCACCGCGATCTCGGTCGCCCCCGCGGCCGCGGTGGCCGAGAGCCGGGTCCAGGACACCCGGTGCGCCCCGTGAAATTCGAGCGTCCCGCCGACCGCGCCCAGTACCTTGTCGCCCATCCCGTTCACGTCCTCGTCCTTCACCCCGGTCAAGGTGATCGTCGCCTTGTGGGCGTAGGGCGCGCTCTCGCTCCCGATCCGGAAGGTGCCCCGGACCAGGATCCAGTCGGACGAGAGGCTCAGGTCCTGTTGGTCGAGCTCGAGGGTGCCGTCGATGGTCAGGCTCTTGAGAGCCGGCGGGCTCACGTCGAGGAGCACGCTCCGGTCGGCCGGGATCGTCACGGCCGCCCCGGCCGTCGGCACGACCCCGTCCGGCCAGGCCGCCGGATCCGACCACCGCAGCACCGTGCCGGGCGGGGGTGGCGGATTCACCGGCCCGGTGGTGTCATGGCCTGCGCATCCGGAGAGCGCGGCCGAGGCGAGGCAGCAGAATGCAAGAGCGCGGCGCATCGATCCCCCTTCGATGGGCTGGCTGGAATCCCGTGGCCTTCGGGAAGTTGGACGATCGAGCCGGGGCGACCCGACGCCGGCCCCCCGGGCCAAGGCAGGAACCGAGCCCGATCGGGGGTGAAGCTTCTTGCACTCGCGAGGCTCCCCGCGCCTGGCTGGGCGCGTTGCACTCCACCGGTCCGGCCCATACGTTCCACAGCCGGCGCCACCCGGTCGCAACCCTTCCACCGTCTCGCCATGCCTCGTCCCCGCTCGGCCCAACCCCCGCCGCGTCGCTTCGGCCGCGCATGATCGAGCTGCGGACGCTCGGCGCGGCCGGCTTGGAGGACGCCGAAGGACGGGAGGTCCGGGCGGTGCTCCAGCAGCCCAAACGGCTCGCCCTGCTGGTATACCTGGCGACGGGGCGGCCCGGTCGGTTCCATCGGCGCGACAGCCTGCTGGCCCTCTTCTGGCCCGATCTCGATCAGGACCACGCCCGCGCCGCCCTTCGCCGAGCGCTGTATTTCCTCCGGCAGGCGTGCGGCAGCGAGGTCATCGAGGGTCGGGGCGACGACGAGGTGGGGATCGAGGCCGGGCTCCTCTGGTGCGACGCGCTGGCCTTCGACGCCGCCGTGCACGACGGCGACCGCGAAGGCGCCATGCGCCTCTATCAGGGCGACTTCCTCGAGGGCTTCTACGTCCAGGGGGCGCCCGAGGCGGAGGCCTGGCTGGATCGGGAGCGGGCCCGCCGCCGCGACGACGCGGCCCGGATCGCTTGGGCTCTGGCCGGGTCGGCCGAGCTGGACGGCGAGGCCGCCAGCCGGTGGGCCCGGCGGGCCATCGACCTGGCCCCCCAGGACCAGGACGCCGCCGTCCGGGCGTTCGAGGCGCTCGAAGCCCGAGGCGAGCGCGCCGCCGCGCTCCGCCTGGCCGAGCACCTGACCCATCGGCTGGCGACCGACCTCGCGAGCGACCCCATTCCGGCCCTCGAAGGGCTCACCGCCCGGCTCCGCGAGCAACTCACCCCGCCGCTCACCGAGCCGGCGGAGGGAACCGCCGCGGCCGAGACTCTGGTGGCCGTCTGTCCGTTCGTGGTCCGGGGCGGTCCGGCCTTCGCCTACCTGAGCGAGGGCATGGTCGACCTCCTGAGCACCAAGCTGGACGGCACCGGCGACCTCCGGACCACCGATTCGCGCACGGTGCTCCGGCTCGCGGCCGAGCTGGCCGGCCCCAGCGCGAACGGACCGGACGTGGAAGTCGGTCAGGCCATCGCCACTCGGCTCGGCGCCGGCCAGTTCGTCGTGGGAGCGGTGATCGAGAGCGGCGGCCGGCTCGAGGCGGGGGTGGCCCTCTACGATCGGGGCGGGAAGCTCCGGGCCCGGGCCGAGGCCCGAGCCGAGACCGAAGCCGGGCTGTTCGAGCTGGTCGACGAGCTGGTCCGCCGACTGGTGGTGGAGCGAAGTCAGGGCGCGGCCGAGCGACTAACCCGGCTCGCGGCGCTCACCACGGCGTCGCTCCCGGCGCTCAAGGCCTATCTCGCGGGCGAGCACGAGTTCCGGTTGGGCCGGCACCTCCAGGCCCTCGACGCCTTCCGCCGGGCCACGATGGAAGACCCGAGCTTCGCGCTGGCCTACTACCGGCTGGCCTCCTCCCTCGCCGCCAGCGCCCTGACCGGACCCGCCCGGCAGGCGTCGACCGAGGCCCACCAGCACCGGGAGCGCCTCTCGGAGCACGACCGCCTCCTGCTCGAGGCCCAGCACGCCTGGCTCACCGGTCAGACCGGCGAAGCGGAGCGGCGCTACGCGGCACTGACCCTCGGATTTCCCGAGCACGTCGAGCCCTGGTTCCTTCTGGGCGACCTCCTCTTCCACGCCAATCCCTACCGGGGCCGGTCCATCGTCGAGGCCCGCGAGCCGCTCACCCGGACGCTGGCGCTCGATCCGGTCCACATCGGCGCCCTGACCCAGCTGGCCCGGCTGGCCGCGCTCGAGGGCCGGGTCGACGAGCTGGTGAGCCTGGTGGACCGGGCCCTGGCCGCCAGCCCGACGGCCGATCAGGCGCTGGGCCTGCGCACCCTCCGGGCCTACGCCCTCCGCCATGGCGACGAGCAACGCGAGGTGTCGGCCGAGCTCCTGAGGGCGCCGGGGCTGGCGATCGCCCGGGCCTTTTCTGACGTGGCGCTCTACACCCGCGACTGGGACGGAGCCGAGGAGCTGGCCCGCAGCATCCTGCCCGCGGCCCGGTCGGTGGAGTTCGAGGCCCTGGGCGAGATCATGCTGGCCCATCTCGCGATGGCGCGGGGCCGGCGCCGGCAGGCGGAGGCGCTCCTGACCGCGGCCGGCCGCCACGAGCGAGCCTGGAGTCTCGAGGTCCGGGGCCTCTTCGCCACGCTACCCTTCGCCGAGTGGCCCGAACCCCACCGCATCGCGGTGGAGGGAGAGCTCCGCGAGCTCGACCCGGCCGATCTCCGAGCCAGCATGTCCATCCCGCTCGCCTTCCACGACGGCCTTCATGGGCACCTTCGGGGCTACCTCCTTGGGCTCCTTCGGGTCAGGGCGCGGGACCTCCGAGGTGTCACCGAGGAAGCGGAGGCATTGGCCGAGTTGCCGGTGCCGGCGGGCGGCGAGGCGATCGTGGAGCATCTCCTCCGAACCCTCGACGCGGAGACCCTGCGCCTCCGGGGCCGGGCGGCCGAGGCGTTGGCCGTGCTGGAACGGAGCCGGAGCGACGTGTGGTTCCAGTACGCCGTGGGGTCGCCGCTGTTCGCCGGCACCTACGAGCGGTTCCTCCGGGCCGAGCTCCTGGCGGAGGCGGGTCGGGTGAACGAGGCGCTGGGATGGTGGCAGACCATGGCCCAGCGGTCGCCCTACGAGTTAGTGTTCCTCGCCGCGGCCGAGCGGCGGCAGGCCGAGGTGCTGGCCCGCACGGGTCGCCTGGAGGCGGCCCGGCGCCACCAGGCCCGGGCCGAAGCGCTCTGGACCGGAGAGACCGAATGAAGCGGATCGCGTTAGGCATCGCCCTCGGGGCTACCCTCCTCCAGACCAGCGGCTGTGTGGCCTGGCGGATGCAATCCGCCCCGCCGGCCGAGGTGCTGGCCAACCCGGAGCTCTCGGTGGTGCGGGTCACCACCCACGACTCCACCGTGATGACGGTCTACCAGCCAAGGGTGGTGAACGACACCCTCACCGGGCTGCCGACCGAGCAGGCGGTCGCCCACCTGAACATCGCGGTGTCGGACATTACCGGCGTGGCGACCCGCTACAAGCACTTCGGAAAGACGGTGCTGGCCGGGCTGGCGATCGTGGGTGGGGTGGCGGTGTACGCGCTGCTGCAATCCCTCAATCAGACGGCGTACTAGGCCGAGCCCTCCAAGCGATGCCGCCCCCGGATGGTCCGGGGGCGGTTTGCTCCAATAGCAGGGGCGGGACTCGAACCCGCGACCCCGGCATTATGAGTTCGACCCCACCCGAGGAGAAGCCCGCGCTCCCCCAAACACCACCATGATGCGCCACCATGCGCCACGATAGGTCCGGGTTCGTGGTTCCGCCGGTGGTGCCGGGATTGGCGGCGTCAGGGACGAAGCCGACCCGAGACAGACCCACGGAGCCCCTCCGGGCACGGGCACCTAAGGCGCGAGGGGACGCCCACCACGGATCGCGAGCGCCGCCGAGGCGCCCGAGGAGGCCCCCGGAGACTCCATCGACCCCTCATTCGCAGCCTACCTCGGAGCTTTGTTGATTCTCAGCAGGAATTGGATGCTCATCTCGTGTGACACGCCGGGGTCCGAGCCCTGCACGAGACCCAGGTTCCCCTCGGCTTGCCCACATGTGATCTTGGCCTGCAAGTAGGTGTCGCCAACTCCTTGGCCGGACCCGATTCCCTGACGTGAAGTGACGATCTGACAGCGGCCACCGGCTTGGGCCCCCAGCCGTTCGAGTAGCGCGAAGACCATCTCGCCGAGCGACACGGAGGTCGGGTGGTCCGGGGTTAGCGATTCCCCCACACTCACCACGACCCCGCGAGCAGTCCCGATTACGCCCCGGACCTGGTACAGAGAGTCTGGGTCTCGCTCAAGGACCATCCAGCCTCCCGAGCCGGGGGTCGATTCCGTCAGCGTGAAGCCACGGGACAGGGCCCGAATCGCCCGGTCCGCCGGCATGCCTAGCGAGATTTCGACGCCCCCAAGGCGAAGGCGTAAGCTCCCCGTCAAGCGAGACAGTCCGAAAGAGACTACCAGGCGGCTGTGGGCCTCGGCAGAAACGTGAGGGGCGGCACCCGGCCGAGGCTGTCGTGGGGCCGCACCTGGTTGTAGACGTTGGCAGCCATGGCCTCACCCAGGGCTCGGACCTCGGCCATGGATCCGAAGAGCCACGCGTTGAGGACTTCGTCCGGTAGCTCCGATTGAAGCGTTCGATGTACGCGTTCTGATCGGGTTTCCCGGGTTGGATGTAGTGAGTGGCAACCGCCGGCGCGGCACACCAGGCGACGAAGGGCCGCGAAGAACTCCGGCCCGTTGTCGATCCGCACCGCGGCTGGTGCCCCGTGCACGGTCGCCGAGCTCGTCAAGGACCCGCACCACCCGACCACTCGGCAGCGACAAGCCATCTCGATCTCCAGGCCTTCCCGGTTGCCTTCCTCGAGCACGTTCAGCAGCCGGATCGGCCGCCCGTCGTACAACCTCTCGAGCATGAAGTCGAGCGCCCAGGTCTGGTTCAACGCCGGCACGACGGCGAACGGGTGGCGCGGATGGCCGGGCGACTCGCCGCGTCGTCCGACGCGGCAGATGAAGCGCAGCGCGCAGTAGATCCGATGGATGCGCTTGTGATTCCACGGATGCCCTACCAGACGCAGCCAATCAAACCACTTCCAGAAGCCCCAGCGCGGGTCGGCGGCCACCATGTCCTGGAGCGCCTCGATCACAGGGGCATCGCGCGCGGCGCGGCGGGTGGGGACCGATAGAACGCCGCCCGCGAGAGTCCGACCATCCGGCAGGCCCGTTGCACCGCAAGCCCAT
>CAVSQW010000003.1:0-84754 GCA_963730185.1 uncultured Gemmatimonadales bacterium | reverse complement strand
ACTACCGGCAGGATCAGAACCCGCTGGTGGTCAAGGTGCTCAAGAGCGAGATGATGTCGCTGCCGGACGGGACCGAGGTGGAGTGCCTGGTCCTGAACCCGGTGCTCGGTGACCGAGGCATGTTCGCGGACCGGGCCGAGGCGCGGCTCTGGCTCACCACCGACGCCCGTCGCCTGCCGGTGCAGATCCGCTCCCGCTATCCGTGGGGTACGGTGACCCTGCGACTCGATCGGGTCGTCAGCAGCCCGGGCGACTGAGGGGCCGGCAACGCCCTGCCCGGGGAGGGCGTCTCATCGAGGCACGGTCGGTGAAAACAACCCGTGAGGTCGGCCAGGGGGAGGAGGCCGACCTCACGGGTCGAGAGCCCGGCGGAGACCGCCGGAGCTCGAGTTGTCAGGATTCGCTGGGGCGTCCGCGAACCGTCTCTCGAATGCGATCGGCCGTCGACGGGCTCAGGATGCGAATCGCGGTGTAGATCAGCCAACCCAGGAAGGCGAACCACACCAGTTTCAACACCAACGCGAGCACGCCGCCAAGGACGAGGCCGATCACCTTCATCCCGACCACGAACAGGACGAAAACGCCAGCGAAACCCACGAGACCTCGGACCATGGTATGTTCTCCTCGCTGCTTGAGGGACTGCCGAATCAACCTAATATACGCCAAACGTTTCAGAAAGTTTCATCGGGCACCTAAGTGGCTGATACACAAGACGTTGTGGTTGTGGGCGGTGGCCCAATCGGCGCGGCGTGCGCCCGGGAGCTGGCCCGGGCAAACCGGTCGGTGCTGGTGCTCGATCCGGACGACGGGCGGGGCACGGCGTGGAAGGCATCGGCCGGCCTGCTCTCACCCCAGATCGACGTCGATCCCGACGGTCCCTTGTTCGAGCTCGGGGTCGCGGGCCGGGAATTCTACCGGGACCGGGCGGAGGAGCTGGCCGAGGAGACCGGGATCGATCTCGAGCTCTTCGAAGGCGGCATTCTCCGGGTCGCGCACGGCGACGACGCGGAGCACCGGCTCCGGGCCAGCGTGGCGTGGCAGCGGCAGCACGGCCACGCCGTCGACTGGCTGTCCGAGGCGGAGGTCCGAACCGACCGGCCTTGGGTTGGCGAGTGCGACGGGGCGCTTTGGGCCCCCCACGACGGGTCGCTCAACCCGGTTCGATTGGTGGAGACGCTCCGGGCCAGCGCCCGGACGGCCGGTGCCCGGTTCGAGGCCGACGCCGCCATCGGTCTCGACATCGCGAGCGGCCGGATCGCCGGCGTCCGGGGCGCCCTGGGCCGCTATCCCACTGGCAACGTGGTTCTGGCGGCCGGCGCTTGGACCGGCCGGCTCGACGGTCTGCCCCGCCCCGTGTCGGTCGAGCCGGTCCGGGGCCAGATGGTCGCCCGGCGCTGGCCCGAGAAGATCCCACCCGGGATCGTCTACGGCGACCGGAGCTACGTCCTGGAACGTCGGGGCGAGGCGTGGTGCGGCGCGACCGTCGAGCACGCCGGGTTCTCCGCCGTGGTGACCGACGCCGGCTCGGAGTCGGTGCAACGGGAGACCAACCGGCTGATTCCGCTCCTCGCCAGCGAGCCGGTGATCCGCACGTCGGCCGGGCTCCGTCCGGGGACACCCGACGGCCTTCCGATCGTCGGCCCCGAGCCGGGAGTGGAGGGCGTCTGGTACGCCACCGGTCACGGGCGGAACGGCATCCTGCTGGCCGGTGTCACGGCGGTGATCCTGACCCACCTGATGGGCGGCGAGCCCACCTTCGAAGGCGTGGACGCCCTCCGTCCCGAGCGGTTCTGGAGCTGGTGAGGGCAACGCCCCTCGTCGCCACGGCGGCCCTGGCCGCGATCGGCGGCTGCGGCCGGACCCCCGAGCCGGCCCGACCGGCAGGCAGCGAGGCGGTGGCCGCCGAACGAGCCGAGCTTACCAACTGGCTCGAGCACGCGGCCAGCTCGCCCTATCGCGCGATCGTCCAGTATCCCCTCGCCGGCAGGGTCACCCTGGGCCCTCCGACGGCCGACATTCCGCTCACCGGTCTGGGCCCGGTGCAGGTGGAGGCGAGCGCCGGTCGGCTCCGGCTGACGGTCGACGGGACGGAGCGCCCCCTCGCCCGCGAGCGGCTCACCGCAGCCGGAGACTACCATTTCCTCGCCGGCGGACCGCCGGGCCAGGCCGTTCTGACCGTATTTGGTCCGGAGGCTCCCAGGTTTCACCCGCCGAGCTACTATCCCGATAGCGAACGGTGGCGTTTCCAGGTGACGCTCGAGGGCGGGGACGCGGGTGGCACCGAACGGCTCCTGGGACCGGACGGTACGGTTGCGGAGGCCAACGAGGTGGGGCAGGTCCAGTTCCCGAGCGGTGCCGATAGCCTTCGACTTCGGGTCTTCCGGCTCCAGACGGCCGGCACGGAGGAGTCGGAGCTGGAGATCTACTTCCAGGATGAGACCAACGGTCACGACACCTATCCGGCCGGGCGGTTCGTCCGCCTCGTCCCGGATGGGAGCGGACGGTACCAGCTCGACTTCAATCGGGCCCGCAATCCGTTCTGCGCCTACAGTGCGGTCTACGCCTGCCCGGCGCCGTGGCGCGGCAACCGGGTGCCGATCGCGATCGAGGCGGGCGAACGCTACCAGGGCGGCGGACTCGACGCACCGACGGGGTGACGATGGGATCACGCACCGGTTGGACCCTCTTGACCGCGACGGCCCTCGCCGCTGGATGCGGCGGCGCGCCTCGGCTGGCCGGATCGTGGCGCGCGGCGCTGGACCTGGCCGGCGGGACCCTTCCCTTCACCCTCGAGCTCGGTAACCCGGGCTCCGCGGAACCGGGCCGGATCTGCAACGGAAGCGCCTGCAACGACCTCTCGGCGATTCGGGCCGAGGGCGACTCGATCCTCGTGGAGATCGGCGACTACGACGCGACCATCGCCGTTCGGGTCCGGGGCGATTCGCTGGTCGGGACCTACCGGAACGTCGGCAACCGCGGGCCGCGCTCGATTCCCTTCCGAGCGGCCCGAGGCGTCTGGGACACGGTCAGCGGGCCCTCGGCGCTCCTGGGCCGGTGGGATGCGACCTTCGTCTCGGGCGAGCGGCGGAGCCCGCGGGTCTTCGTGTTCCGGAACGGCCCCATGGGACTCGAGGCATCCTTCCAGGCCAACAGCGGCGACTACGGGCTCTTCTGGGGCGGCGCGCGCGACGACAGCTTCCACGTGGCCCACTTCGACGGGAGCTTCGTCTACCTGCTCGAGGGCCACCTCGACGGCGATACCCTCCGGGGGATCTTCCACGCCGGGGCGCGCACCCAGACGCCATACCTGGCCTGGCGCAGCACCGGCGCCCCTCACCTGGTCGCGCCGACGGCGCTCACCCAAGCCGACACCGTTCATCCGTTCTCCTTCGCCTTCCCCGACCTCGAAGGGAGGACGGTGACCGACGACGACCCCCGCTTCGCGGGTAAGGTCCTCTTGATCGACGTCTTCGGGACCTGGTGCCCGACCTGCCACGACGCGGCGCCGCTCCTGGTCGATCTCTATCGCAAGTACCATGACCGGGGACTCGAGGTCGTCGGGATCGCGTACGAGGTGAGCGGCGACAGCGCCAAGGACAACCGCCAGATCCGGCGGTTCCGCGACAAGTACCGGATTCCGTATCTCCTGCTCCGGGGAGGCATCAACGTCGTCGAGGAGACCGCGGCGACCCTGCCCCAGCTGACCGGGTTCACGGCTTATCCGACCAGCATCTTCGTGGGACGGGACGGGCGGGTGAAGCAGGTCTACGCCGGCTTCCGCGGCCCGGCGACCGGCGACCAGTACCAGAAGCAGATCGCCGACATGACGGCCACCGTCGAGCGGCTGCTCGGTCGATGACGGCCGCGGCCGCCTCCCGGCACCTGGCCGCCGGCCCGGGGTTCAATCGCTGGCTGATCCCGCCCGCCGCGTTGGCGATCCACCTCTCGATCGGCCAAGCCTACGCCTTCAGCGTCTTCAACCTCCCGCTCTCCCGAGCAATCGGCATCACCGCGCCGACGCCGGGGGACTGGCGGCTGACCCAGCTGGGCTGGACCTTCACGCTGGCGATCGTGTTCCTGGGCCTCTCGGCCGCCGGGTTCGGGCGCTGGCTCGAGCGGGTGGGGCCCCGAACCAGCGGCCTGGTGGCGGCGGCCTGTTGGAGCGGGGGCTTTCTGGTGGCCGCGCTCGGGGTCCGGACCCATCAGCTCTGGCTCCTGCTCTTCGGCTACGGGGTCCTCGGCGGCTGCGGGTTAGGGCTCGGGTACATCACCCCGGTCTCGACCCTGATCCGGTGGTTCCCCGACCGGCGCGGCATGGCCACCGGCCTCGCGATCATGGGATTCGGTGGGGGGGCCATGATCGCCGCCCCGCTGTCCACGGCTCTGATGAACCGGTTCGCGTCGTCGACCTCGGTCGGCGTGGCCGAGACGTTCGTGGTGCTGGGTCTGATCTACGGCGCCGCGATGGCGCTCGGGGCCCTGGGCTTCCGGGTCCCGGCGCCGGGATGGACGCCGCCGGGGTGGGAGCCGGCCCGGCAGACCGACCGATTGATCACCAGGGCGACCGTCCCTCCGACGGCGGCGGTCCGGACCCCCCAGTTCTACCTCCTCTGGGCGGTCCTCTGCCTCAACGTGACGGCGGGCATCGGCGTGCTGGGTCAGGCCAGCGCGATGATCCAGGAGGTGTTCCGCGATCGGATCGACGCCGCCGCCGCCGCCGGGTTCGTCGGGGTCCTGAGCCTCTTCAACATGATCGGGCGGTTCTTCTGGTCTTCGCTCTCGGACCGGATCGGTCGGCGCCGAACCTACTCGGTCTTCTTCGGGCTCGGCATTCTGCTCTACGCTTCGGTCCCGGCCAGCGGCCGGATCGGGAGCGTGGTGCTGTTCGTGGCGGCGTTCGCGGTGATCCTCACCATGTACGGCGGCGGGTTCGCCACGATCCCGGCCTATCTCGCGGACCTCTTCGGCACCCGGTTCGTCGGCGCGATCCACGGTCGGCTCCTCACCGCGTGGTCGGCGGCGGGCGTGTTGGGGCCGGTGCTGGTCAACTACCTCCGCCAGTATCAGATCGACCACGGGGTCGCCAAGGCCCAGGCCTACAACGTGACCATGTACCTGATGGCCGCCCTCCTCCTCCTGGGGCTGGCGGCCAACCTGGCCGTGCGGCCGGTGGATCCCCGCCATCACCTGGACGACGCCGCGGGAGGCCATCGCGCGGACAATCGGGACGCGACGCCAACGACGGGCCCCGTTGCCGCCGGCGCGGCCTCGCCCCGCTCGCTGGCGACGGCGGCGACCTGGCTTCTGGTGGGTATCCCGCTGGCATGGGGAGTCTGGGGCACGCTCTCCAAGGCGGCGGCGCTCTTCCGGTAGCCGATCGGGCCGCCTAACTGCCGGTCGTCACGGGAGTTAGATGCTCCGCTCCCCTGGCCCGCAATCCTTTCCGATACTATCCTTCGGATTCGCTCGCCGCCGCCTCCCGGCGGCGGCCGTCCGGTCAGCCGAGGAGATGACGTCGTGGCAGCACCGTTGGTCCAGCTCACGCGAACGCCGACCCCGCCTTCCCCGCCTCAGCCGTTGCAGCAGGGGCAGGTCAGGAAGCCGTCGTGGATCAAGGTCCGGGCGCCGGGTGGCGCCAACTACGTCCGGATCCGCGATCTGATGCGGAAGCTCGAGCTGCACACCGTCTGCGAGGAAGCCCGCTGCCCCAACATCGGCGAATGCTGGGAGCACAAGGCGGCGACCTTCATGATCCTGGGCGACGTGTGCACCCGAAACTGCGCCTACTGCGCGGTGGCCCACGGCACCCCGGCGCCGTTCGATCCGGTCGAGCCGGTGCGGCTGGCCGAGGCGGTGGCGCGAGATGGGCCTGGCAGCACGTGGTGATCACCTCGGTGGACCGCGACGACCTCCCGAACGGCGGCGCCGAGGCGTTCGCGGGATGCGTCACCGAGATTCGGAAGCGCGCTACCCGAGACCTCGGTCGAGGTGCTGATCCCCGACTTCAAGGGATCGGAGCGGGCGCTCCGGATCGTGCTCGATGCCAAGCCCGCCATCCTCAATCACAATCTCGAGACCGCGGAACGGCTCTACCGCCTGGCCCGACCCGGCGGCCGCTATCGACCGCGCGCTCGAGCTCCTGGCGCGAGCCCGGGCCGATTCGGCCCGCCGGCCTGACCAAGTCGGGAATCATCCTCGGCATGGGCGAGGAGTGGGACGAGCTGCTCACCGCGATGCGCGACCTGCGCCGGAGCGACGTGAACATCCTGACCCTGGGCCAGTACCTCCGACCCGTCGGCGAGCCACCTGCCGGTGGCCCGGTTCTACACCCCTGACGAATTCGCCGAGCTCCGCGCGATCGGCCTGAGATGGGCTTCACCCACGTCGAGGCGAGCCCGCTCACCCGCTCGACCTACCACGCCTGGGAGCAGGTGGACCAGGCGAAGAAGGCGAGAGCGGCGACATGACCCGCACCAAGGCCAAGCCGGCCGGGAGGAAGGCGGACGACGCCACCCGAGCCCGTCACCACGCCTACCTCCGACAGATGCTCCTGATCCGCCAGTTCGAGGAGAAGGCCGGCGAAGCGTACTGCCTCGGCAAGGTCGGCGGGTTCTGTCACCTCTACATCGGCCAGGAGGCGGTGGCGGTCGGCACCATTTCGCGCCCTCCGCGACGACGACTACGTGATCAGCGCCTACCGGGAGCACGGTCAGGCGCTGGCCCGCGGGACTGGGCCCCCGCCCGATCATGGCCGAGCTCTTCGGCAAGGCCACCGGGTGCTCGACCGGCAAGGGCGGCTCGATGCACCTGTTCGACGCCTCGAAAGGCTTCCTGGGCGGGCACGGCATCGTGGGGAGCCACATTCCGCTGGCAGCGGGGGTGGCGTTCGCGATCAAGTACCGAGGCGGCGACCAGGTCATCGCCTGCTTCTTCGGCGAGGCGGCCGCCAACATCGGCGCCTTCCACGAGGCGCTCAACATGGCGTCGCTCTGGCAGCTGCCGGCGATCTTCATCTGCGAGAACAACGGCTACGGCATGGGCACCGCGGTCGCCCGGGCCAGCGCGGTGAAGAACCTCTCGGTCCGGGGCACGGCGTACGGCATGCCGGCCGAGGAAGTGGACGGGCAGGACGTGGACACGGTGCGCGAGGCCATGGACCGGGCCGTGGCGCAGGCCCGCAAGGAGTCGATGCCCACCCTGCTCGAGGTCAAGACTTACCGCTACGTGGGCCACTCGATGTCCGACGCCGCCCACGGCACCTATCGGACCAAGGACGAGGTCGAGGAGTATCGCCGCCGCGATCCGATCACGGTGCTGGCCGCACGGATGCAGCAGGGCGGCTACCTCGACGACGCCGGGCTTCAGGCCCTGACCGACGAGGTCGTGGCCGAGGTGGCCGACGCGTTCAAGTTCGCCGAGGAGTCGCCGGACCCCGATCCGGACCGGCTCGAAGCCGACGTCTACGCGCCGAAGGCCTGAGCCCATGGCGACCCTGACCTACCGCGACGCGCTCAATCAGGCGCTCCGTGAAGAGATGCAGCGGGACGAGAAGGTCTTCCTGATGGGTGAGGAAGTGGCCGAGTACGACGGCGCCTACAAGGTGAGCCGAGGCCTGCTCAAGGAGTTCGGCCCCAAGCGGGTGGTGGACACGCCGATCGCGGAGCTCGGCTTCGCGGGCATCGGGGTCGGGGCCGCGATGGTCGGGCTCCGGCCGGTGATCGAGATGATGACCTGGAACTTCGCGCTCCTGGCCATCGACCAGATCGTCAACTCGGCCGCCAAGATGCGCTACATGTCCGGGGGGCAGATCGGGGTCCCGATCGTGTTCCGGGGACCGGGCGGCGCCGCGCTCCAGCTGGCGGCGCAGCACTCACAGGCGTTCGAGAGCTTCTACGCGCACGTGCCGGGTCTCAAGGTGGTGACCCCGGCGACGCCGGCCGACGCCAAGGGGCTGCTGAAGAGCGCCATCCGCGACGACGACCCGGTGATCTTCATGGAAGGCGAGATGCTCTACAACCTCAAGGGCGAGGTGCCCGACGACGAGTATCTCACCCCGCTTGGGCCAGGCCGACATCAAGCGGGCCGGCAACGACCTCACCATCGTCTGTCACTCGAAGACGGTGGGGCCGGCGCTCAAGGCGGCGGAGCAACTGGCCGCCGAGCACCACGTCGAGGCCGAGGTGATCGACCTTCGGACCATCCGTCCGCTCGACACCGCCACGATCCTCAACTCGGTGGCCCGGACCAACCGCTGCGTCGTGGCCGAGGAAGGCTGGCCGTTCGCGGGGATCGGGGCGCAGGTGGTGGACGTGGTGCAGCGAGAAGCCTTCGACGAGCTGGACGCGCCGATCCGCCGGGTGACCGGCGCCGACGTACCGATGCCCTACAACCGCTCCCTCGAGCGGGCCGCCAAGGTCGACGCGACGAAGATCGTCGCGGCGGCCCGCGCGGTGCTCTACCTCTAGGCGAGGCGGGGATGGCGACGAAAGTGGTGATGGAGGCGCTCTCGCCCACGATGGAAGAGGGCCGCCTGGTCGAATGGAAGAAGAACGAGGGCGACGCCGTCGCCCAAGGCGACGTGCTCGCCGAAGTCGAAACCGACAAGGCGGTCATGGAGCTGGTGGCCCGGGCCGACGGTACCCTGCTCAAGCAGGTGGCCCGGGCCGGGGCGACGGTCCCGGTCTCCGACGTGGTGGGATGGATCGGCGCGGCGGGCGAGGCCGTGCCCGAAGGAGACGGCTCGACGGGCGGACGGCAGGACGGGAGCGAGGACGGCCAGGCGGCCGTGCGCCCGGACGAGAAGGCGGCGACGGCCGGCGGGCGGGCGGGCGGACGGCAGAGCACCGGGCAAGAGGCAGCGATCGTCGCGGCACCCGCCACCGTGCCGGTCACGGCCGGCGGGCGGGTCAAGGCCTCGCCGCTGGCCCGACGGATCGCGTCGGAGCGTGGCCTCGACCTCCGGATGATCCAGGGCACCGGCCCCGAGGGGCGGGTGGTGAAGCGCGACCTCGAAGGCGCCCTGGGCCCGGTGGTGGGGGCCGCGCCACTCACCCCATCCCTTCGTCGCCCCGCCCGCCCGACCGGCCCGGCCTACCACGACGTTCCGCTCACCCAGATCCGGAAGACGATCGCCAAGCGGCTGGTCCAGTCGATCGGTCCGATCCCCACGTTCTATCTCACGACCGAGATCGACATGGAGCGGGCCGCCGACCTCCGGGACCAGCTCAAAGCCACCCTGGGCGACCAGGCCAAGGTCTCGTTCAACGACCTGGTGATCCGGGCCACCGCGCTGGCGCTCCGGGCCCATCCCGCCTGCAACGCCTGGTGGCAGGACGATCGGATTCGCTACTGGAACGAGGTCCATGTCGGGATGGCGGTCGCGGTCGAGGATGGGCTGATCACGCCCGTGATCCGCGACGCCGACCTGAAGAGCCTGACCGAGATCGGCGCCGAGGCCCGGACGATGGCCGGCAAGGCCAGGGAGCGGCGGCTGGCCCCGGCCGAATACACGGGCGCCACGTTCTCGGTCTCGAACCTCGGGATGTTCGACATCGAGCACTTTACCGCGGTGATCAACCCGCCCGAGGCCGGGATCCTGGCGGTCGGGTCGATCGCCCCGGTGGCGGCGGTGGTGAACGGCGCCGTGGTGCCCCGGCGCCGGATGCGGGTTACGATGAGCTGCGACCACCGGGTGATCGACGGTGCCACCGGGGCTGAGTTCCTCAAGACCCTCAAGCTGCTGCTCGAAAATCCGGTCGGCCTGGTGGTCGGCTGAGAAACGGAATACGACGTGAGCCCCGCCGCCCGTCGGTGACGGGCGGCGGGGCTCGGACCGGCAACCTTCATTGATCGAGATGAACTCGTGAGCTCGTTCGACGTCATCGTGCTCGGCGGCGGCCCCGCCGGCTACGTCTGTGCCATCCGCTGCGCCCAGCTCGGCCTCTCGACCGCCGTGGTCGAGAAGGACAAAATGGGCGGGGTCTGCGTCAACATCGGCTGCATTCCGACCAAGGCCCTGCTCCACAGCGCCTACGTGTCCCGGGTCCTGGCCCACGACGCCAAGGCGCTCGGGGTGGAGATCGGCACGGTCAAGACCGACTACGGCGTGGCCATGAAGCGCTCCCGCCAGGTGGCCGACCAGAACTCCCGCGGCGCCGACTTCCTGATGAAGAAGAACAAGATCACCGTCATCAAGGGCACGGGCTCGGTGCTGCCGGGCAAGAAGGTCACGGTGGGGAGCGACACCCACACGGCAACCAAGGCCCTGGTGATCGCCACCGGCTCTCGGGTAAAGGGCATCCCGGCCATCGGCCTGGAGATCAACAAGGGCAGCGTGATCAGCTCCGACGAGGCACTCTTCCTGGAGAAGGCGCCGGCCTCGCTGGCCGTGATCGGCGCCGGCGCGGTGGGGACCGAGTTCGCCGACATCTTCAACGCCTTCGGCAGCCAGGTCACTCTGATCGAGGCCCTGCCCCGGATCCTCCCGATCGAGGACGCCGAGTCGTCGGATGCGATCGCCAAGAGCTACCGAAAGCGGGGAATCAACGTCTTCGCCGGCGCCAAGGTCACCAAGGCCCAGGTGGGCCCGGACGAGGTGACGCTCACGCTGGAGGTGGGGGGCAAGACGGAGACGGTCACGGCCGAGAAGGTGCTGATGGCGGCCGGCCGGGCCGTCAACACCGAGAACATGGGCTTCAAGGAGGCGGGGATCCAGCTCGACGAGCGGGGCTTCGTCAAGGTGCATCGCGCCACCCTCGAGACGACCGCGGCGGGCGTCTACTGCATCGGCGACGTGGCCGGCCCGCCGATGCTGGCCCACAAAGGGAGCCGTGAGGGCATCAACGTGGCGGAGCGGATCGCCGGCAAGACGCCCCACCCGATCACGTACGACAACATTCCGAGCGTGACCTATTGTCACCCGGAGGTCGCGAGCATCGGGCTCACCGAGGACCAGTGCAAGGAGAAGCAGCTCGACTACCAGGTCGGGCGGTTCCCCTTCAGCGCCAACGGCCGGGCCCGGGCGTCGAACGAGACCGAGGGCTTCGTCAAGATCATTCGCGACAAGAAATACGGCGAGATCCTGGGGGCCCACATCGTGGCGTCACACGCCTCGGAGATGATCCACGAGCTGGCCGTGGCACGCGAGAACGAGTGCACGGTCGAGGAAGTGGATCTCACGGTGCACGCGCATCCGACCCTGTCGGAGGCGATCGCCGAGGCGGCGCTCGACTCCATGGGGCGGGTTATCCATACGTAGGGAGTTGGGATTAGGGAGTAGGGAATAGGGAGGGAGTAGGGAGTAGGGAGTAGGGGCCTCCTCCCCGGTCCCTACTCCCTCCCTACTCCCAAGTCCCCAATCACTCCCTAGTCACCACTCACGAGTCACTAGTCCCTACCCACGTCAAGCTCGGCGGCGCGCCGGCGGGCTCGGGTCACGATTTCCGTCGGGGCGCCGTTCACCTCCAGGAGGTCGATGGCGTTGCGGGTGGTGGCCGGGCCGGGCTTGAGCCGGTAGTCGAAGTCCAACCCGTCGCGACCGAGCTGCCCCTCGAAGTGGAACGGCAAGTACGTGTCACGGAGGCGGGTGACCAGCTCGCCGTCGTGGGTGGCGGCCACCACGAAGTGACGCTTGCCCGGGCCGGTCAGGGCCAGGAGGACGGCCTCGCCGGCGGCGAGACGCTCCACGACGTTGGTGCCTCGAAAGAGCTCGTCGAAGAGCAGCAGGTGGGGTGTGTCCGACGCCGCGGCTCGAACCAGCTCCAGCACGGCCTCGACCTCGGCCAGGTAGTAGCTCTTCCCTTCCATTAGGTTGTCCGACCGGCCGATGCAGCTCGCCACGACGAGCTGGGGAGCGGCGTAGGCGGTGGCCAGACAGGTGTTGATCGCCTGAGCCATCACCACCGTGACCCCGATGGTGCGGACGTAGGTGGTCTTGCCCGACATGTTGGAGCCGGTCAGCAGTACCCCCTGCCCCGCCGGCAGGTGGACCGAGTTCGGGACGGCGTCCTCGAGCAGCGGATGGCGCATGCCGTCGACGGCCAGCCCCGCCGGGGCGCGCGAAACTCGGGGCGGATCCAGGAGCCGGCCCCAACCCGGTAGGAGGCGACGCTCGCCGCAAGGTCGATCTCCCCCACCCCTTCGATCACCCGGAGGAACGCCTCCCGGTTCCGGGCCAGCTGCCGGCCACCGAAGAAGAGGGCGTTGGCGTCGAGCAAGAGCACCAGGTTCAGGTATTCGAGCAGCAGCATGGCCAGGTCGTTCTGAGTGGGCCGGTCTCGCCCGATCCACCCCGCCACCCGACGGAGCCCGCGAAGCGCCGCCAGGGAGCCCTCGGTGAGCCGGTGGCCACCGGTCTCGGCCAAGCCCGGGACGGCCAGCAGGTCGTCGGCGGCTTGGAGGAGCGGCTCGATCTGCCGGAGCGGCCCCAGGATGGCGGCGAGGCGCCAGGTAATCGCCTGGCGGCTGGCCATGTTGATCACCTGGGTCGCGATCAGCAGCAGCACGGCCTGGGGCCAGAACGGAATCGCCACCGCCGAGGCCAGCACCAGCCCGGCCAGGATGGGAAAGAGCACGAACCACCGCTCGGCCGGGATGGCGCCGGGAACCGCGAGCCGCCAGAGCCAGTACCCCGAGGTGGACTCGAGCCGGCTGAGCGCGACGAGGACGTCGCTGCGGGCGCCGGGGTCGTCCATAACCCGGTTGGCCACGGCCTCGACCCGCTGCCGGTCGGCGGCATCCGGCAGGGATCGGAGCCGATGGTAGAGGGCCTGGCGCCCCACCGAGCTGGTCGTGTGATCGAGGGCCTCGAAGACCTCGTCGAGATCGAGATCTTGCCAGGTCCGGTCGTCGAGCGACGGGGGCGCCCCCGGCTCGGCCGCCTTGAAGCGATGGTAGCCGGCGATTCGCTCGAGGTCGCGCCGGCGCTCGCGCCAGACGCCCCACCCGTCGATCAGGGCCTGACGCCGGGCGCGCCGACGCCGGGCCGTCACGATCGACATCCCCAGAATCGCCACCGCGACCCCACCCGCCGCGAACCACATCGTTGGCACCATCGGCCTATCTTTCCGCCATGAGTTCTCCGAACCCTCATCAGCATCCGCTGGGCCCCGACGCACCCACCGAAGATTACGTCGGGTTGGCCTTCGCGGGGCTGGCCATCGGAATCAGCACCGGCACCGGGATCGCCGCGCTGTCCGGATTCGTGGTCCGAACCCTCCAGGGCGCGGCGCCGCCGGCCCCGGGACTCGACTTGTCCGCCCCGCCGGCCACGGCGCTCTTCCTGGGCACCCTGGTCGCCATTTTTTCCGCGGCGGTGGTGACCTGGCGGATCCTGGCGCCGGCCCGGTCGCCGTACCGACAAGGTACGCTGGCGATGGTGAGCGCCTTCGGGACTATCGTCGTCTCGCTGGTGACGATGCCGGTCGACCAGGCCCTGGGACGCTTCGGGTTGCTCGGCCTCGCGGTCGTGGCCCTCGCCCTCGCCGTCTTCCTCCACCGCCGCTACGGGCATCCGCCGGAGGCCGGATGAGCGGGACCCCCATCCGGGTCGTGAGTCTGGGGCGCCGCCGCTACGGCGAGGTGCTCGAGCTCCAGCGCGCCCTCTGTCGGGAGCGGGTCCAGGGCCAGCGCCACGAGGACCTGCTGCTCCTCGTCGAGCATGATCCGGTCGTCACCCTGGGCCGGAGCACCCGCGCCGCCAGCCTGCCGATCTCCACGGTCGGGCTCGAGGCCCGAGGGCTGGAGGTGTTCGAGGTGGAGCGAGGCGGTGACGTGACCCTCCACGCCCCCGGACAGCTGGTCGGCTATCCGATCCTCGACCTCGGGGGCTTCCGGCGCGATCTCCACTGGTATCTCCGGCAGATCGAGCAGGCCCAGATCGTGGCGTTAGGCGGGTTCGGGCTCGCCGCCGGGCGAAACCCGGGCCTCACCGGGGTCTGGGTCGACGGGCGGAAGATCGCGAGCATCGGGATTCACGTGAAGCAATGGGTCACCTTCCACGGCTTCGCACTGAACGTGACTACCGCCCTCCAGCTCTTCGACCTGATCGTGCCCTGCGGGATCGCCGACGTCGAGATGACCAGCATCGCTCGGGAGACCGGCCGCTCGCCCGAGGGCCGCGCCCTCTGGGACGAGACGGTCCAACGGGTCGTGGCCGGCTTTGCGGCCGCATTCGACCGGGAGATGCTCCCCCTCCCGGAGACCGAGCTCTCGCCGGGGGCGCGGGCGGGCTGACCGGGCCGCGCCGCGCCCCCGGCCGGGATCGGGCGTCGCGGCCGATGCTCGGAACGCACGGCCCCGAGACTCGAATCGGGAACCGGGCCGCCGTTCGCCGCGTTGATCGGGTGAGACCCCAACGACCCCAGCCCGCGAGGCTTCGGTGAGCGAACCAACCGACGTCCGGCCGACGACCAACCGTTTGCCGGCCGGCCAAATCCAGACCCGAAAGTGGCCGATTCTCCACTCTGGGATCGTTCCGAGGATCGCGCCCGCCGATTGGCGGTTCGAGGTCCGCGGCCTGGTGAGGAATCCCCTGGCGCTCGACTGGGACGCGCTCCAGGCGCTCCCCCAGCAAGAGGTGGCCTGCGACATCCATTGCGTCACTCGGTGGAGTCGCTTCGACAACGTGTTCCGGGGCGTCCCGGTTCGGGCCATTCTGGAGCGGGCCGGCCTCGAGCCGGCGGCCCGGGCCGCGATGGTCCACGCGGCCTCCGACTACACCACCAACCTTCTCCTCGGCGATCTCGACCGCCCGGGCAACCTCCTGGCCACCCACCACGGGGGCGAGCCGCTGGCGCCCGAGCACGGCGGCCCCGTCCGCCTGCTGGTACCCCATCTCTACTTCTGGAAGAGCGCCAAGTGGGTCACCGGCTTCGAGATCTTGGCCGACGACGAGCCCGGCTTCTGGGAGCGGAACGGCTACCACCTCCGGGGCGACCCCTGGCGGGAAGAGCGGTACGGGAGCGACGACTACGTCAGGATGCGGCGAGGCGGTCGGCTGTAGCCCCGCCGATTCGCCCGCATCATCCGACCAGTAGTCCCCGAGGCCCCGCGATGCGTGTATCTTACCGGCCATGGACGACGCGGTGGACCGAGCCAGACTCGAGGCACAGGCCAACGAGAAGGTATCGGCGATCCTCAGGGCCGCCGCCAGCTGGGCCCAGGAAGCGCCGTCGGCGCTGACCCCGGCCATTCGGGCCGTCTGTGTGCGATTGGCGGAGATGGTGGCCGACCAGCGGCACTATCTGGCCCCCCTTCCGGAACCGCAGGAGACCGAGCGGGCCCGGGCCCTCACGATCGTGGCGGAGCGCCTCCGGTCGCACCCCGTTACCGACGGCATCGACACCCTGCTCCACGAGCTGGCCGAGTTGGAGCTCCGCGCCACGGCGTCGTGGTCGCTGGTCGATGCCGCCCAGACGGAGTGGATCGCCACCGCGATTCAGTTTCTGGAACAGAAGGCCGCCAAGCTGCCGGCCGCCGACCGGCCCGACGACTACTGGGCCGACGACGTGGTGGCCGGCGTGATCGCCTCGGTCCGGGCGCTCATCGGGGTCGACGAGCTCCATGCCCGGACCGAGTCGCGCTACTCCGGCGGGCAACGCCGCCCGGTCGACGAGGAGCCGCCGCCCGACGACCGCTGAGCTTCAGGCACCGATCGAAGGCAACCGCTCGAAGAACCGGGAAAACACCCGGATCCCATCCCACAACTGATCCAGATCCAGCTTCTCGTTCGGGGAGTGAAGCCCGTCATCCGGAAGGCCGATCCCGGTCAGCAGCACCGGAGCGCCGCCCTGCGCCAGCCGCTGGACCACCGGGATCGACCCGCCCGAGCGGATCGGCACCGTCCGGCGACCCACGACCTCCTCGAAGGCGTCGTCGAGCACGGTGAAGGCCGGGTGGTTCACGTCGACCTGGACGGGGTCGGCGCCGTGGATCACCACCACCTCCGTCTCGGCAAACTCGGGCGTTCGCTTCTTGACCGCCCGGGCGAGCCACTTGGCGGTCTTCTCGAAGGTCTCACCCGGCACCAGCCGGAGGCTCACCTTGGCCGAGGCCCGCGCCGGAATGACCGTCTTGGCGCCGTCGCCGGTGAAGCCGCCGCGAATGCCGTGGATCTCGAAGGTCGGCAAGGCCCACACCCGCTCGAAGATCGAGTGGCCCTCCAGGCCGGTCACCGCCTTGGCCGTCATTTCGTCGGCGAGGAACCGCGCCTCGTCGAACGGCAGGGCGCCCCAGGCCCTGAGCTCGGCTTTGGACGGCTTCTTGACCGCCTTGTAGAGCTTGGGGATCGCGATCCTGCCCCGCCGGCTCTTGAGGTCCGCCAGGAGGCGAACCAGGGTCTCCATGGCATTGGGCGCGACGCCGCCATAGGTGCCCGAATGGAGATCGCGCTCCAGGGTCTTGACCCGGATCTCGGCATAGCAAAGACCGCGGAGGGCCGTATACACCGCCGGCCACCCTTTGTCGTAGTACGCCATGTCGCACACCAGGGCGGCGTCGGCCTGGGCCCGCGCCGGCTCCCGTTCCAGCAGCTCGGCGATGACCTGCCCGCCGCTCTCCTCCTCGCCCTCGATCAGGAAACGGAGATTCACCGGCGGACGGCCGTCCGGACCGCGGGCCGCCTCGAACGCCTTGAGAAGGCAGTACACCTGCCCCTTGTCGTCGGCCGCGCCCCGGGCGTAGAGCTTGTCGTCCCGAACGGTCGGCTCGAAAGGCGGGCTTTTCCACTCGTGAATCGGGTCGACCGGCTGGACGTCGTAGTGCCCGTACACGAGCAGCGTCGGCGCCCCCTCCACTGGCGCCGTCTCGCCCCAGACCACCGGGTGCCCCGGCCCCTCCAGCAGCTCCACGACCGGACAGCCAAGGTCCCGGAGCTGCCCCATGACCCACTCCGCCGCCCGGCGGCAGTCGGCGGCGTGGTCGGGCAGCGTACTGATGCTCGGAATCGACAGAAACTCGACCAGCTCTCGGAGCAGGCGGTCGCGCTCGCGGGTGACGAAATCAGCGTCCATGGGCTCGAATCCGGATGACGACGGTACGATGAAGAAGGGGAACCGATTCTAGCACCGGAGCATCCGCTTTGCCACTCGCCCGTTACATGACAACCGTTATATTCCACCGGTCTTCAGCCCCCTGCCGCCATGCCCCAGGATCACACCCTCCGCCTCGACCAGGCCCGTCCCGGCGACCACCTCGGAACGTCGGCCTGGCTCCTGATCGACCAGGCCCGGATCGACCAGTTCGCGGCCGCGACCAGCGACCCGGATCCGATGCACGTCAGTCCCGAGTGGTGCGCCAGCGAGAGCCCGTTCAGGACGACGATCGCCTTCGGATTCCTGACCCTTTCGCTCCTCACTCACCTGAGCCACCAAGCGCTCGGCTGGGACAACAGCACCGGCGCGGACGACGGCGGCTATGGCCTGAACTACGGGTTCGACCGGGTCCGGCTGGTCGAGCCGGTGCCGGTCAACAGCCGGATTCGGGCGCACTTCACGCTGATCGAGCGGCGGGAGGTTCGTCCCGGCGAGGTGCGCAACAAGTTCGGGGTCACGGTCGAGATCGAAGGCCGGGAGCGGCCGGCCCTGGTGGCGGAATGGCTGGGCCTGTGGGTGACGGGCCCGGGCCATCGACGGATCGAGGCTAAGCAGGGGGGCTGATGCCGGGCCTGCCGCTCCCCCACCGGCCTCGGGCCGAGGACGGGCGCCCACCCCGGCTCCGGCTGATCAGCGACTACGCCCTCCACTGGGCGGAGCAGGCGCCCGAGCGGGAAGCGGTCGTCTGCGGGGAGGCCCGCTGGGGCTACCCCGAGCTCGCCCGCCGGGTGGACCAGGCCGCCCGGGCCCTGATCGCGGCCGGGGTGGCGCCGGGCGACCGGGTGGCCGCCCTCACGCCGCCCCATCCCGACTTCATGGTGAGCTTCCTGGCCACCGCGTCGATCGGCGCGATCTGGCTGGGCCTCAACCCACGCTATCAGCGGGGCGAGCTCGAGTACGCCGTCACCGACGCCGAGCCCCGGGTCGTGCTGGCCCGGGCCGGAATCGGCGACCGGCGGTACGACGACGACCTGGGAGCGCTCCGGCGGGCCTGCCCCACGATCGAGCGCCTGGTTGCCCTCGGCGACGGGCCGCCCGTGGCCGGGGGCGAGTCGTACGCCGACTTCGAGGCCCGGGGCGCCGGGGTGGACGACGCGGCGCTGGCCGCGCGCCGGGGCCGGGTCGCCTCCGGCGATCCCTGCCTGATCGTCTACACCAGCGGAACGACCGGTCGGCCCAAGGGCGCCCTGATCAGCCATCACGGCCTGATCCACGTGGCCCGGGTCCAGTACGCCATCTGGCCGGTGGAGCCGCTCCGGATCATCAACAACCTGCCGGTGAATCACATCGGCTGCGTGGGCGACATCACCTGCGACACCCTGGTGCCCGGGGGTACGCTGGTGTTCCAGGAACAGTTCGACCCGGGCGGCATGTTGGAGCTGGTGGAGCGCGAGCGAATCACGATGTTCGGCCACGTGCCGACCGCGCTCCAGCTGATCGTGTCGCATCCGCGATTCGAGCCGACCGACTTCTCGAGCGTCCAGCTCATCATCTGGGAAGGCGCCGCCGCGCCGGTCGGCCTGATCGAACGGCTCCGGGCCAAGTGTCCCAGTCTGGCCAACGCCTACGGGATGACCGAGACGGTGGGCTCGGTGACCTTCACCTTCGACGCGACGGAGACCGACGTCCTGGCCAATTCGGTCGGCTGGCCGGTGCCGGAGTACGGCGTGCGCCTGGCCGACGCCGACGGCACCCCGGCGGCCGACGGCCAGCCGGGCGAGGTCCAGGTCCGAGGTGATTTCGTGACCCTCGGCTACTGGCGCCGGCCCGAGGCGACCGGCGAGCTCTTCACGCCCGATGGCTGGCTCCGGACCGGCGACCTGGCCGTAACCCGTCCCGATGGGGCCGTCCGGTTGATCGGCCGGCTCACCGAGATGTTCAAGTCGGGGGGCTACAACGTGTATCCTCGCGAGGTCGAGCAGGCGCTGGAGACCCACCCGGGCGTCGCGATGGCAGCGGTGATCGGGATCTCCGACCCGCTCTACACCGAGGTGGGACACGCCTTCGTGATCGCGGAGCCGGGTCAGGATCCGGCCCCCGCCGAGCTCGAGGCCCACTGCCGGACCCGGCTGGCCAACTACAAGGTGCCCAAGCGGTTCGCCGTGCGCCGCCGAACTGCCCCGCCTGCCGATCGGCAAGATCGACAAGCAGGCGCTCAAGCGAATGACGCCCTGACCGCTAGGGCGGGTCGAGGGCCATCTCGACGTAGCCCGCGAACGGGAGCCGAATCCGTCGCGACCGTCCTTTGGCCAGCCCGGCCTTGAGATAGACCCATACCTCCGCCCGACCGGGCAGCCCGCAGAAGAGAAAGCCTCCGTCGGGCCGGACCGGAACGCCCATCCCGACGAACGCCGTTCGGGTCTTGTCCTTCCGCCGCTTCCGGGCCTCCCGCTCGAGACTGTCGGTGCCCGCGACCGCTTCGAGAGGGCCCGGCGGGCGGACGCCCCGCACGACGCCAAGCAGCGCCACCGTACCGTTGCCCCCGGCGGCGCGGATCGGGCCGCAGGCCGCTTCCACCAGCAGGCTCAGGTCGGGCCAGGCCACGTCGATCGTCTTCTCCAGCCCAACCCGCGGCACCTCCACGGTGAACGAGATCCCGCCAAGCACGGGCCGGAAGCGGGGATGAACGAGGCGGATCCGGTGGACACCGAGCCCCGGCACGGCCACCCGGTAGCGGCCGTCCGGACCGGTGGTATCCCCGGGCACGTCGTCGACCGACACGATCACCCCGGCCACGGGCTCCCCGGTCAGACTGTCGGAGACGACACCGGTGATCAGACTGACCCGCTGGGCGCCGGCGTTGCCCGGTGCGATCAGCCCCGCCAGCGCGGCCCAGACGGCCAAGCTCAAGCCCGTGCCCCTAGCGCCGATACTCGGTGCCATGAACATCGTCGCCTCGAACGTCCAGCTTTCGAGCGCCCACCTGCTCGCCGTCCGTCAGACCACGACGGAGCGGATCCAGGTCCGCGCCGCCCCGGCCCCGGGCCAGGGCTCCGATCGCTACGAGCATGGCCTCTCCCGGCTCGAGCACGACGCCAACAAGCTGGCCCGGCTCCTCAAACGCTATTTCGAGGGGACCCAGGGCGGGCAGCCGTCGGCCCGATTGATCCAGCGGATCCAGCGGCTGACCGACCGGGTTACCCGCGACCTGGCGGCGGTTCAGGGCGGCGCCGCCGGCCCGGCCGCCGGCGGCGCCAGCCCGACCAACGACTCGGCGGTGCCAGCCGATGGATCGCCGCCGACGACGCAGCTCGACGTGCGCTACCGCCGTCGGACCACATACCAGGAGGTGGAGGCCACGAGCTTCCGGGCCACCGGCTCGGTGACGACCGCCGACGGCCGGCAGATCGACTTCACCCAGGCGCTCGACCTGGCCCGGGCCTACGCCCGCCAGGAAACCGTCTCGCTCCGAGCCACCGTGTCGGTGCCGACCGGCGGCGCGCCGACGATCGGCTCCAACGGAAGCCCCCAGACGTCCGCGGTCCCGGATCCGGCGCAGGGCGCGGCCACGGCCGCAACCACCTCGGCCGCCCCGCCGACCGGCACGGCTAGCGGGCCGACCGGACCGGCCAACCAGCAGGCGCTCGCCCTCGCCGGCGGCGTCCTCGGCTACGATGCCAACGGGGACGGCACGATCGACCCCCAAACCGAGCTGGTCGGCCGGAGCGGAAACGGATTCGCCGAGCTGGCGGGACTCGATCAGGACGGGAACGGCTTCATCGACCAGGGCGACGCGGCGTTCGGCAAGCTGGCGATCGTCTCGGGCGGCGCGAACGGTGGCATCACCGCGACCTCGCTCGGCCAGCAGGGTGTCGGCGCGATCTACACCGGTTCGGTCGCGACGCCGTACACCTACACCGACCCGAACAACCAACCGGTGGGGGGCCTGGCGCGGTCGGGGATCTACCTGAACGAGAACGGCACCACCGGCATCGCGCAGCAGGTCAACGTCCTGACCTGACACCCGGCACTCAGCGGCCGGCCTTGGCCCGCCATTGGGCGAGGACCCTGGCATCACGGGCTGGATCCACGCCCACCTTGGCCTGGCGCTCCGCCGGCTCGCTCTTGATCCACTCCAGCGTGTCGAACGCCGTCACGGCCATCGGCCGGAAGCGGAGCCCCGCGGCGACACCCCGGGCCGACCGCACGTGACAGGCACCCCGCATCGGGCCCTGCTCCGGAATCCAGAGCGGGAATCGAACCTTCTGCTCCGCCAGGAATGCCTGGTCGAGCCAATGGAACGCCAGCGGCGCGCTGGTCACGGCCCGAAGCCCGTACACGAACTCGGCCATCCCGGTCTCGGCGAGGGTCGGGCCGGCGACGTTGTAGGTGCCTGGCGTGTCCCGCTCGACCAAGTGGACTACGAACTCCGCCAGGTCGCGGACGTCGATGTACTGGATCGGGTTCGCGACCGTGCCGGGGACGATCACGTCACCGCCCTGATCGACGCGAAGCGGCCAATAGGTATAGCGGTCCGTCGGATCGCCGGGGCCGGCCACCACGTGGAGCCGGACGATCGTGCCCCGGGGGCCGTACGCCTCACGCACCGCTTCCTCGCAGAGCACCTTGAGCGGGCCGTAGTACTTGTTGACGTCCTCGCTGGTCGGCTCGGGCAGCGGCAGGAGCGGGGAGTCCTCATCGATCTCGTCCTGATCGAACTGATAGACCGACCCCGTCGAGGTAAAGAGATAGCGCCCCACCGAGTCCCGGAGCAGTCGGGCGGAGTCGCGCACGTGTCGGGGCACATAGCCCGAATTGTCGATCACGGCGTCCCACTGGCCGCCCTTCAGGGCATCGAGCTTACCGTCACGGTCGCCGATCAGGGTCGCCGCCCCGGGAAAGAGCTCCGGCGCCGTCTTGCCCCGATTGAACAGGGTGACGGCGTGGCCGCGGTACATGGCGTAGCGGACCATGTGGGGACCGATGAAGCCGGTGCCGCCGAGGAAGAGGATCTTGAGCGGACGGACGCTGGGCGGAGCCGGAGCCCGGATCAGATCGGGCCGGCGGGCCGGCGGGCCGCCCCGGCCAATGACGCTGGGGACCGCGAGCGCCCCGGCGAGCGTCAGACTCCGGTCGAGAAACTCGCGTCGGCTGGTCGACATGCACAGGCTCCGGCTGATGGTCGTCGGCTGTAATCCGGGGTGGGGTCGCAGAAGCGGGCGCTCCCGACGGATCGAAGCTAGCCCGATCGCACCCCGCCGACCAGCGAGCCAGTATATTTCCCATTCCATGGCCACTTCATCGCAGACGTTCTCCCTCCTCGACCGCTTCACGCTCGACGAGGGCCGGGTGGCGCTCTCCGGCGTCCAGGCACTGGTGCGGCTGCCGCTCGACCAGCATCGCGCCGACCGCCGGGCCGGTCTCCGGACGGCCACCTTCATCTCGGGCTACCGGGGCTCGCCCCTGGGCGGCTACGACGTGCAGCTCACCCTGCACTCCGACCTCCTCCGCGAGCACCACGTCCGGTTCGTGCCCGGCGTCAACGAGGAGCTGGGGGCCACCGCGGTGTTCGGATCGCAGCTGGCCAACACCTTTCCGAATCCGAAGTACGATGGCGTGCTCGGGATCTGGTACGGCAAGGGCCCGGGGGTCGACCGCTCGGGTGACGCATTCAAGCACGCCAACCTCACCGGCGTCGGCCGGCACGGCGGGGTGCTCGCCCTGGCGGGCGACGATCCCGCCTCCAAGTCGTCGACGGTGCCGTCGGCCTCCGAGATCGCGCTGTCCGACGCCCAGATGCCGGTGCTCTTCCCGGCCGACGTCCAGGACGTGCTCGACCTGGGCCTCGCCGGCTTCGCGCTGTCGCGCTATTCGGGGCTCTGGGTCGGCTTCAAGATCGTGACCAACGTGGCCGACGAGTTCGCGACGGTTGCCGTGTCGGCGGAACAGGGACGCTTCATCCGCCCCGACTTCGAGTACCGCGGCCAGCCCTGGCAGCCGACCCAGAACCAGGCGCTCTACCCCCCGTACAACCTGGCCCTGGAGGAGGAGCAATTCGAGGGCAAGCTCGAAGCGGCCCGGCGGTTCGCCGCCGCGAACGGCCTCAATCGGATCACCGTCTCGTCGCCGGGCGCGTGGCTGGGCATCGCCGCCGCCGGCAAGACCTATCTCGACGTCCGGGAAGCGCTCCACCGCCTCGGCTTCGACGACGCCGGTCTGGAGCGGGTCGGGATCCGGCTGCTCCGGGTGGGCATGCTCTATCCGCTCGAGCCCGGCGTGGTCCGCGAGTTCGCCCGGGGGCTGGAGGAGATCGTGGTGGTCGAGGAGAAGCGGCCCTTCCTGGAGGTCTTCCTTCGCGACGCGCTCTACCACCAGACCGAACGCCCCCGGGTGGTCGGCAAGGCCGACGACCTGGGCGGGCGACTCATTCCGGCCCACGGCGAGCTCGAGGCCGACGTGATCGCGCCGCTCCTCGCCCGACGGCTGGCCCAGCGTCTCGCTGCCGAGGATCTCGACGCCCGGCTGGCGCGGCTCGCCCCCGTCGTTCCCCCGAGCGTCCAGCCGATGGGGCTGACGGCGCAGCGGCTGGCGTACTTCTGCTCCGGCTGTCCGCACAACCGTTCGACCGTCGTTCCCGACGGGTCGATCGCCGCGGTGGGGATCGGCTGCCACGGCATGGCCGTCACGATGGAGCGGAGCGGCGCCGGCTTCACCCAGATGGGCGGTGAAGGAGCGCAGTGGGTGGGCATCGCGCCCTTTACCGAGACGCCGCACCTCTTCCAGAACATCGGCGACGGCACCCTCTTCCACTCGGGGTCGCTGGCGATCCGCCAGTCGGTGGCGGCCGGCAGCAACGTCACCTACAAGATTCTCTACAACGGCGCGGTCGCGATGACCGGCGGCCAGCCGGTCGACGGCGGTCTCGGGGTGCCGGCGCTGACCCGGGAGCTCGAGGCCGAGGGGGTTCGCCGCACCCTGGTGCTGAGCGACGAGCCGGAGCGGTACGATGGCGTGACCCTGGCGCCCGGCGTGGAGGTCTGGCCCCGCGAGCGGCTCGACGAGGCCCAGCGCCTCCTCCGCGAGATGTCCGGGGTGACGGCCCTGATCTACGACCAGCACTGCGCCGCCGACCTCCGCCGGCTCCGGAAGCGAGGGCTGGCGCCCGAACGCCCGATGCGGGTGGTGATCAACGAGCGGATCTGCGAGGGATGCGGCGACTGCGGCGTCAAGTCGAACTGCCTCAGCGTCCAACCGGTGGCGACCGAGTTCGGCCGGAAGACCCGGATCCACCAGTCGTCGTGCAACACCGACTACTCCTGCCTCGAGGGCGACTGTCCGGCCTTCGTCACGGTGACGCCCGATCCGACCGTCGGCCGGAACCGGCCGGCGTCCCGGGTTACGATCGGTCCCGACCTGCCCGAGCCCGAGCGGCCGGCCCCGGCGGAGGGCAGTCTCTATCTGATGGGCATCGGCGGGACCGGCGTGGTGACCGTGAACCAGATCCTGGGAACCGCGGCGCTGCTCGACGGCAAGTGGGCCCGCTGCCTCGACCAGACCGGTCTCAGTCAGAAGGGCGGCGCCGTCGTCTCCCACTGCAAGATCACCGCGGGAGCCCACCAGTCGTCCAACAAGGTGGGCGTGGGCGCCGCCGATGCCTACCTGGCGTTCGACGTGCTGACGGCGAGCGACGCCCGTCACCTGACCCGGGCCCGTCCCGATCGCACGGTCGGGGTGATCTCGTCGAGCCACGTACCCACCGGGCTCATGGTCCGGAACCGGGCGGTCGAGTTCCCGGCCGACTCCGCGTTGCACCAGCGGATCGACGCCGTCACCGACGCCGCCCGGAACCTGTACCTCGACGCCGAAACGCTGGCCGACCGGTGCTTCGGCTCGCACTTCCCGGCCAATCTGGTGGTCGTGGGCGCCGCCTACCAACTAGGGCTGGTGCCGCTCTCCGCGGCGAGCATCGAGCGGGCGATCGAGCTCAACGGCACCGCCGTGGCGATGAACGTCCAGGCCTTCCGGGTCGGGCGACAGGTGGCGATTGATCCGACCTGGACCGACACCCTGGGCGGAACCGCCAGCGACACCGCCCCACCCGAGCCCGAGCCCGGTCCCGACGCGAAGGCCCTGATCGATCCGATCGGCGCCACCGGCGAGCTGGCGCGATTGCTCCGAGTCCGGGTGCCCGACCTCATCGCCTACCAGAACGCCGGCTATGCCCGGCAGTACACCGAGCTGGTCGGCCGGGTGGCCGCCCGGGAACGCGAGCTCGGGACCGACTTCCGACTGAGCCGGGCGGTCGCCCGGTACCTGTACCAGCTGATGGCCTACAAGGATGAGTACGAGGTAGCCCGGCTGGCCTTCGACCCCGGGTTCCGGCGGGAGCTCACAAACCGGTTCGGCGCCGGAGCCGATCGGGCCTACCGCTTCCACCCGCCGCTGCTCCGGGGCCTCGGCCTCAAGCGGAAGCTCGCCCTCGGCCGGTGGTTCGACTTCCCGCTCGGCCTGCTCCGCCGCCTCCGCGGGCTCCGGGGAACCCCGTTCGACCCCTTCGGCTACCATCCGATCCGGAAGCTGGAGCGCCGCTTGGTCGGCGAGTATCGCGCCTTGATCGACGACACGGTCGCGAGCCTGGCCAAGGACCGCTATGAGCACGCCGTCGCCGTGGCCTCGCTCCCCGACCTGATTCGGGGCTACGAATCCGTCAAGCTGGCCGGCGTAGCCCGCTACCAGGCTCGGCTGGCCGAACTCCGCCAGCCGGCCGAGCCGGCGGCCGCCCCGCCCCCCGGCGCCCCAGCCCCCTCGCCGACTTCCAGACCACCATCGACAACCGCTCGATAACCCCCCGATAAACAAACCTCTTCCCCTGCCGATACTTGGGACATGGGGTGCTGACACCGGCTGGCTCATCGTGGAGCCGGCCGGGGCGCCGCCGTGGGGGAGCGGATGACGCGAACGAAACGACGAGGACCGCAGGGCCGCGCTACCCTGTGGGTGGCGATCGCCGGTCTGCTCCAGGCCGGGGCACCGGCCGTGCTCGCCGCCCAGGTCCTCAACTTCGTCAACTACGACGCGGCGCAAGGCATCCCCCAAGCCCAGGTCCTGGCGCTCCACCAGGACCACCTGGGCTTCATCTGGCTCGGAACCTACGGCGGGCTGACCCGGTTCGACGGCACCAGCTTCCAAACCTGGACCCGACGGGACGGGCTCTCCGCCACGGCCGTGGCGGCCATTGCCGAGGACCGGCAAGGCCGACTCCTGGTGGGGACGATTGGCGGCGGGGTCTGCATCCGACGGGCCCAGGCGTTCTCCTGTCTGGGCACCCAGGCGGGCCTCCCCAACCAGGACGTGGCCGACTTGCTGCCGGAGCCGGGTGGATTCTGGGTGGCGACCGACGGCGGCCTGGCCTTCGTGGACGACCGGGACCGGGTTACGGCCTACACGGTCCGTGACGGGTTGCCGGCCCGCCAGGTGGCTCGGGTGGCGCGCGACCGCCGGGGCCGCCTCTGGGTCGGCACCGCCGCCGGCCTGGCCCGCCTCGACGGGGCCCGGTTCGTCACCGACGACCACCCCGAGCTTCGGGGCCAGTCGATTCACGTGCTTCGGCCGACCCCCGACGGCCTGCTGGTCGGCACCGGGCACGGGCTGTTCGTCCTCGCGGGCGATCGGCTGACCCCGGTCCCCGGAGCGGACCGGCTCGACGAGCTCGAGCCGGTCGACGCCGCGCGAAGCCGCGACGGAACCCTCTGGATCGCGACCCGGAACGGCGTGCTCCGCCTGGCCGCGGCCGGCCCTCAGCTCCTGACCCGAAGCAACGGACTCCCGGACAACGCGGTCAACGCGGTCGTCGTCGATCGGGAACGGAACGTGTGGCTCGGCACCGAGACCGGACTCAGCAAGTACCGACCCGGCGGGTTCGAGCAATTCACGACCCGCGAAGGTCTTCCCCACGCCTTCGTCAGAGCGATTACCGCCGACCGGGCCGGGCGGATGTGGGTCGCGACCCGGGACGGGATCGCGGTTCGCGAGAACAACGGCTTCCGAGCGGTTCCGATCCGCGGCCTGCCCGACCAGCGAATCTACGCCCTGGCCGCGCTCCCGGACGGGGGCCTGCTGATCGGATCGCGCCAGGGCCTGGCGCGATCCGACGGCGGGGTGCGCCAGGTGTACCACCGTCGCGACGGGTTGCCGGACGAGTTCGTCACCAGCCTGGTGGCCGACCCAGCCGGCGGCGTCTGGATCGGGACGGCCGCCGGTCTGGCGCGCTACGATCGCGGCCGGGTCACCACCGTGACCGACTCGGTCCTCGGTCGGGCCTTCGTCACCGCCCTGGCCTACGATCACCGGGGTCGGCTCTGGGTCGGGCGCCGGTCGGGTGGCCTGGTGGTCCGCGACCCAGACGGAACGTCCCAGCGGCTGGACGCGGCTGACGGCCTCTCCGACCAGCCGATCTGGGCCATGGCGGCCGACTCGGCCGGGGTGATGTGGATCGGCACCAACGGCGACGGCGTGCTGGCGGTGAACGACCGCGGGGCCGTGCGACAGCTGACCGCCGCGAACGGGCTGGTCAACGACTTCGTCTGGCAGGTACTTCCCGACCGCGACGGGGCGATCTGGCTCTTCACCAGCCAGGGTCTGGACCGGCTGGTCGGCACCACCTTCGAGCACTTCGGGCGGGCCGACGGCCTGATCGACCTGGAGGGCAGCGCCGGGGCGTCATGGGAAGACCCGCAGGGCGACCTCTGGTTCGGCACCGGGTCGGGGGTGCTCCGGTACCACCACGCCCCGGGGCCGTCGCTGGCCGTCCCGCCACCGATCTACGTGGCCGGCGCGTCGATCGGCGGCCGGCCGGTGGCCTCCGGCTCGGCTCTGTCGCTCCGGAGTGGAGTGCTTCGGATCCAGTACGTCTCACCCAGCTTCCGCGATCCCGGCAGGCTCCGCTTCCGCTATCGCCTGCTTCCCACCGACGAAGCGTGGTCCGAGCTGACCCCCGAGCGGAGCCTCAGCTTCGGCGGCCTCGAGCCCCGACACTACACCTTTGAGGTCAATGCCGTCGACGCCGACGGCCTCACCAGCCCGACCCCGGCCGCCTTCGACTTCGTGGTCCGGCCGGCCTTCTGGCAGACCTGGTGGTTTCGAGTCCTCCTCGGGCTGGCCTTGGCCGGCACGGCCGCGCTGATCCCCTGGCTCCGGCAGCGTCACCTCCAGCGGGACAACCGACGGCTGGAGACCCTGGTGGCGCAGCACACGGTGCTCCTGGCCACCAAGAACGTGGAGCTCGAGCGCGAAGTGGCCGAGCGGATCGCGGCGGAGGAAGCGGCCCGGCGGCAGCAGCAGCGGCTCGAAGAGGTGCTCAGCAACACCACCAATCTCTTCTACGCCCACACGCCCGACAACGTCCTCACCTACGTGAGCCCCCAGGCTCGGCAGTTCTTCGGGCTGGATCCGGACGAGCTCGCCGGCCGGTGGACCACCCTCCTGACCCGGCACCCGGCCAACCAAGCGGGCGTCGACGCCACCCAGCGGGCGATCCGGACCGGGGAGAAGCAACCGCCCTACGAGCTCGAGCTGGTGGGCGGGGGCGGCCGACCGATCTGGGTCGAGGTCAACGAGGCGCCGGTCGTGAAGGACGGCCGAACGGTCGCGATCGTGGGATCGCTCACCAACATCACCGAGGCGAAGCGGGCCCGGGAGACCGAACAGCGCCTGGAGCAGCAGCTCCGCCAGGCGCAGAAGATGGAGGCGGTGGGCCGGCTCGCCGGTGGGATCGCCCACGACTTCAACAACCTGCTGACCGTGATGGTGGGCCATGCCGAATTCGCGACCGGCACCCTGGACCGGGAGCATCCGATCCAGGCCGACCTCTCCGAGATCCAGCGCGCCGCTGACCGGGCCACGTCGCTCGTGGCGCAGCTCCTGGCTTTCAGCCGGCAACAACTGGCCAAGCGTCGCACCATCGACCTGAACGTGATCTGCGCCGAGGCCGTCCGGATGCTCCAGCGGGTCCTGGGCTCCGACATCGAGGTCGACCTCCAGCTGGCGCCGGAGGCCGCCTGGGTGCTGGCCGACCACGGTCAGCTCGATCAGATCCTCCTCAACCTGGCCGTCAACGCCCGCGACGCCATGCCGGGCGGCGGACGGCTCGCGATCGGCACCGAGCTGATCACGGCCACGGACTCGCTGGCCGAGGATGTCCCGGCCGGCGAGTACGTGATGCTCCGGGTGTCGGACACCGGCCAAGGGATGGACGCCAACACCCGGGCCCGGCTCTTCGAGCCGTTCTTCACGACCAAGGGCGTCGGCAAGGGCACCGGGTTGGGACTGGCGATGGTGTACGGGATCGTGAAGCAGAACGGCGGGCACATCGCCGTCGAGAGCGACGCCGGTCAGGGCACCATCTTCCGGCTCCACCTGCCGCGAGCGACGGCGCCCCGCCCGATGCCGACCCTGCCGGACGCCCGGCCGCCCCGGCCGCCGACCCCGTCCAGCGGACGGGTCGTCATGGTCGTCGAAGACGAGGAGGGCGTCCGCCAGCTGGTCTGCCGGACCCTGGCGCGCGCGGGGTATCAGGTCCTCGAGGCGCGCGACGGCGACGAGGCCCTCGCGCTCGCCGGGCGGTTCCCCGACCCGATCGACCTGCTGCTCAGCGACATGATCATGCCGGGGCTCAACGGCCGGCAGGTCGCCGCGAAGATCACCGCGGTTCGCGCCGGCACCAGGGTCCTGTTCATGTCGGGGCACACGGACGGTGTCCTGGGCCGGAACGGGCTGGCCGATCCGGACACCCCGTCGGTGGTGCGGAAGCCCTTCACCCCGGCCGAGCTGCTCCGGCGGGTCGAGGACGCCCTGACCGGCGTGGCGGTCTAGGACGTCGAGTCGGCGGCGAGGGCTCGGTCCAGCCGGGCGAACGCCTCGTCACCCGAGGCACCCTCTTCCACGGTCCGGAGCTTGGCCACCGCCGCCGCGATGTCGTCGTGGTTGGCCTGGTACCAGCGCTCGAACCAATCCAGATGGGTGCGGTAGATCAGCACCCCCACCAGCTGGGCGTTGTTGAGCGGCCGATCCGTGAGCCGCCCGATCCGGTAAGTCCTGAGCCGGGGGCCGTAGACGTCCTGGAGCTCCTGCCGGGACCACGCCGCGATCCGGTTCCGCCCGTCCTCCAGCGCCCGACCTTTCGGCTTGGTGTCGTAGAAGACCGTGAGGGTGTCGATCAACCGCTTGTAGTAGCCGGCCAGGACGACCTCGTCGAGCCACCGGTTCGCGGCCCGATCGGCCAGCGCGGTGTCGCCCCGCTGGCGGAAGAACTGCTCCGCCGCCCGGTAGCCCACCAGCTGCGCGAAGCTCTCGTTGAAGGGCGTGGCGCTCTTCACGTAGAGGGTGTTGTGGGCGATCTCGTGAAACACGAGCGCCGCCAGCTCGACCGAGTCGCGCACCATGGCGGTCGAGAGCAGCGGGTCGTTGAACCAGCCGAGGGTCGAGTAGGCGGCCGCGGGGCGGAGCCAGACGTCGTCGCCCTGATCCCGCAGCTTCTCGGCTTCCTTCTCGCCCATGGCCGGATCGAAGAAACCCTTGTACGGCACCCGGCCCACGATCGGGTACTTCCAGGTCTTGGGGCAGATGCAGTCCCGCTTGGAGGCGGTGAGCGAGAGCAGCAGGGTATCCCGGCCTACGTCCGTATAAGTGGTGTAGGTGTCGCCCGCCTTGAGACCGAGACCGGCGGCGTGGGTCCGGACGTCCATCACCAGCCGGAGGTAGGCCCGGTCGGCGGCCGGGAGGGCGGGGTCGTCGACCAGGTGCTCGAGGGGCTCCCGCCGCTCGAGGATCCGGGTCTGCTCCAGCCCCGCCCGAGTCAGGTACCGCACGTCGGCGCTGGCTACGTAGGCCGTGCCGAACCCGGCGAACAGCAGCACGGCCGCCACGAGGATGCCCATGAGGATCCGTTTCCCGGTCACGGCGTCCAGCGGATACCGAAGAGATGCACGCCTCGGCCGAGGGCGCTCTGCTTCTGATAGGCGTAGTCGAGCCGCGCCTTGCCGGCAACGATGCTGCCGCCGTAGGTGGTGGTGGAGAACGGGGTGACCGGCGTGCCCGGCTCCCCACCGGTCCCGACCCGCGCGACCACGCCGAGACCGTAGAAGACGGCCCCCGCCTCCACCCCGACGACGGTGCGCCGCTCCTCGCCCTGACGCCAGACCGTTTCGATCGTGGCGAGAAGCCGGCCGTTGGAGTAGGTGTCGAGCAAGTTCAGACTGAACCCCAGGTGGACGGTCCGCGGCAACCGGAGCCCGGGGTTGGAAATGGTCACGTCGCCGACGTTCTGGACGCTCAGGGCCAGGGCCGCGATGTCGAAGAAGGCGACCGTGGTGCTGAGGTCGCTGGTGATCGCCCGACTGATGGCACCGGAGGAGTCTTCCACCGACACGTACTGGGCCGCCGAGCCGAAGGCGATCCCGCTCCAGCGGTACACCAGCGCGCCGGTCCAGGAGAGGTTGTCGTACACGGGGCCGCCCTTCGGAAACCGAAGGTATTGGTAGCCGCCCCCGACGTTGAACGAGCCCACGCGGACGGCCGCGGCGCCCATGGTGTAGGTCGGGCCGTCGGGGCGTTGGGCCAGCGCGGCCTCGACGCTCAGGCTCCGGATCGGGGCCAGGCCCGAGGGGTTGTTGAACACCGATCCCGCGTAGCCGATCATGGCCGCCCCCGCGCCCGCCAACCCTGCCGACCGCACGTTGGCCGGATACGACAGCACGGCCGGCAGCGGCCGCTCCTGGGCCTCGAGCCCGGAGCCGACCGCCGTCGAGCCGACGAGGACGAGCGCGAACAGCCGATGCATGGTCCCGGAAAGATCGAACCGGCCCCCCGATCCACCAAGAGGCCGGGTCGAACGCCTCTGCCCGGCTGGCCGCCCGCCCGTCTGAGCGCCCCTAATGGATCCTCACGATCCCGATCCGAGCCGCGAGCGCCGGATCGAGCGGGTCGCCGGCCGCGTTCTTCCTGACCTGGACGTCGATCGCCGGGCCGTTGGCGGCCTGGACCAGCCGGAGGTGGCGGCCGCTCCCCGCCTTGAGGCTGCCGCTGTGGGTGTACGACCCGCTCACCACGTCGGGCTGGAGCGGAAAGCCGTTGGGGAAGATCTGCGCGTTCCGCGAATCGAGCCAGATGCTCCGAAGACCCCAGCTCTTGAAGCGAAGCCGGTCCGAAAGCGGGGCGGTGATGGTGCTGTCGTCATCCAGATAGTTCGCGAGCTGCCACTCCACGACCATCCGCGCGAAGGTCTCCCCGGTAGCGGCGATCAGATTGGCCGCCCCGGTGTTCGGCGTCTCGACGATCCGGGTGGTGAAGTCGTTGCCGATGATCGTATCCTGGGCGAAGTGATCCACCAGCCACCGAAGAAACAGCCAGCTGGCTCCCCGCTCCGGCAACGTGCCCTGGGACGAGATCGGATAAACCAGGAAATCGCTTTCGGGACTCTGTAGATACTGATAGGCGTTTACGATGTCTGACGAAATGTACTGGCTCCGACACGAAGGGTCCCGCCCAGGCACCGGTGACGGGCATTCCTGAGCTGGGATCTCCCGCCCCCCCAGCTCCTCGGCGAAGTGCGACAGAGCCTCGTTGAGCCAGGTCTCCTCCGACGACCCGCCCCGGACCAGGACGTGCTGGTTCCAGCTGATCATGTGCTGGAATTCGTGGATCAGAGTCGGCTTGATGGCGCTCAGGGTCGCGGATCTGCTGATTTCCTGGCAGTTGCCCTTGGCGGGTGCCGGGACAAAGGTGTAGAAGATCTCGGCCTTGTTCGAGTTGGCCGATTGGCTTCCGGACAGGGTCAGGTCGAGGCCGAAGAAGTATCCCAGCACCCGGCCGTTGGTGCAGTCCGGCGTCAACGCGTTGACCGCGTCCGTCATCAGGATCACGATCCGTTCGTTGCCGTCCACGTCGGACTCGGCCCCAAACGCGGCGTTGTCGATCGGATAGTGATAGGTGTCGAAGGTCGTCCCCAGGTCGACGTAGTCGGGCGCCTGGAGGGTGTCGTTCTGGGGGACGGTGTTGTCCATGTAGATGGCGGCCTTGGTGCCCACGTAGCGGGCGGTGGCCGTGACGTCCGCAAAGCTGGTGCAGGTCAGGTTGGCGCAGGTCTTGAAGGTGCGGACGTCGCCGACCACCGGGGGCGTCGGCGCGGCCATCGTGGCGGCCTGGGGCGGCGAGACGACGAAGTTGGCGCGATCCCGGGAAAGCTCCGCCTCGCGGGCCCGAAGCATGTCATGGAACTGCTGCTGGGCCGTCGGCGCCGGGGTGATGATGTCCCCGACCTCGAACGAGGGCGTCGCGGCCGGCGCCGAGGCGGCGCCCGGATTCCCGGCCTTGATCACGTACGGTCCGCTGACTCCGTTCTGGGTCCGGTTCGACGCCGTCGACGCGACGACCACCACGTACTCCGCCCCGTTGGCGCCGGCGGCCGGCACCCGGACGCAGCCGTCGCTGCCGGCCGGATCGACCACCTGGTGCTCACCGAGGGAGAGCTGGAGAGGCGTCGCCGAGCTACAGTCGAGCGCCGCGGGAGGGGGCGGAGGGGGCGGCGGAACCACCCCGGTCGGCGACCCGCCACAAGCCGCGAGCACCGTGCCCACGCCGACCGAGAGCTGCCAGGAGCCACGCCTCATCCCGTTCCTCCAGTGAAGTGCAAGCCTGCCCGTTGCAACGACTTTGACAACATCTTCGGAGCGACGTTAGCTTCCTCGTGCGACCCGAGGGCCCATGACGGTAATATCGGCTGGTCAGCCGCCGTCCGGGAGCGCCCTCGTTCCGGGACACCCGAACGTTACCGTCCCCCGACCGGTTCCGCGCCCGGAGCCGGACCATGCCGACGGTGAATAGCCAGTCGCGAGTGGCCCGCTGGCCGCCCGCGCCGTGATACCCGCATGGGATTCGTCCACCTCCATACCCACAGCGAGTACTCCCTCCTCGACGGCGCCAACCGGATTCCCGAGTTGGTGAGCCGGGTGCTCGAGCTCGGGATGGACAGCCTCGCGGTGACCGACCACGGCAATCTCCACGCCGCCTGGCACTTCCACGCGGCCGCCAAAGCCCGGCAACTCCGACCGATTCTCGGCTTCGAGGCCTATCTCGCCTACGGCGATCGCCGCAGCAACCAGAAGCCGGCCGACGCCCCGGCCCACTATAGCCACCTGGTCCTGCTGGCCCGCAACAAGGTCGGCTACCAGAACCTGATCCGGCTGAGCTCGATCGGCTTCACGGAGGGGTTCTACCGCCGTCCCCGGATCGACAAGGAAGTCCTGGCCCAGCACGCCGAGGGGATCGTGTGCCTGGCGGCCTGCATGTCGGGCGAAGTGGCCCACGCGATCCGGCAGGAGCGCTACGACGAGGCGAAACAGTCGGCGGAATGGTTCGCCCGGACCTTCGGCCCCGACGGCTTCTGGCTCGAGATCCAGGACCACGGGATCCCCGAGGAGCGAGTGGTCCTCGACGGGATGATCCGGCTCTCGCACGACCTGGGCCTCCCGGTGGTGGCCACCAACGACGCCCACTACCTGAAGCGGTCCGACGCCGAGGCGCACGACGTGCTCCTGGCGATCGGGACCGGCGCCGACCTCGACGACCCCAAGCGGTTCCGGTTCACGGGCGAAGAGTCGTACGTCAAGACCGAAGCCGAGATGCGCGAGCTCTTCTCGGCCTACCCCGACGCGGTCGACAACACGGTCAAGGTCGCCGACCTCTGCGAGTTCGACTTCGAAAAGCGCTACTTCGTGCCGAGCTTCCCGCGGCCGGCCGAATACCCGGACGAAGACGCCTACCTCACCGACCTGGCCACCCGGGGCGCCGCGCAGCGATACGGGAGCCCGCTGCCGGACCCGGTGCAGGAGCGGCTCGCCTACGAGCTCTCGGTCATCACCACGGCGGGCTACGCCGGATACTTCCTGATCGTCCAGGACTTCATCAACGCCGCCCGCGAGCGCGGCATCCCGGTCGGGCCGGGCCGCGGCTCGGCCGCCGGGAGCCTGGTGGCCTACGCGCTCCGGATCACCGACGTCGACCCGCTCCGGTTCGACCTCCTCTTCGAGCGATTCCTCAATCCCGAGCGGGTGTCGATGCCCGACATCGACGTGGACTTCTGCTTCGAGCGCCGAGGCGAGGTCATCGAGTACGTCCGGGAGCGGTACGGCCGCGATAGCGTGGGGCAGATCGTCACCTTCGGGACGATGAAGGCCCGGGCCGCCGTGAAGGACGTGGCCCGGGTGCTCAAGATTCCACCCGGCGAAGCCGATCGGATCACCAAACTCATCCCGTCGGGGCCCGGCTACAGCCTGCCGGTGGCCGACGCCGTGAAGAAGGTGCCCGAGCTCGGCGAGCTGGTCCGGACCTCCCCGGTCTACGAGCGGATGGCGAGCCTGGCGGCCCGGATCGAGGGGATCTCCCGGCACCTGTCGGTCCACGCGGCCGGCGTGGTCATCGCCCCGGGACCGCTGCCGGACTACGTCCCGGTCTGCACCGCGCCGACCAAGGGCGCCGGCCAGACCGCCGACGGCGAAAACGCGATCATCACCCAGTACGACATGGTCGCGCTCGAGAAGGTCGGCATGCTCAAGATGGATCTCCTCGGGCTCAAGACGCTCACGGTGATCCATGACGCGGTCACGATGGTGCAGGAGCGCCACGGCGTGACCCTCGACATGAGCACCCTCTCGTTCGACGATCCCGAGGTCTACGCCCTGCTTCGCCGGGGCCGGACGGCGGGAGTGTTCCAGTTCGAGTCCGCCCTCGCGACCGAGACGCTCCGCCAGATGCGCTGCGACCGGTTCGACGACCTGGTCGCCTCGAACGCGCTCCTCCGCCCCGGCCCGCTCGACACCGGCATGCACCTGGTGTTCATCAAGCGGAAGCTGGGCCAGGAGGCGGTGACCTACCCGCACCCGCTCCTCAAAGAGACCCTCGAGCCGACCTACGGCGTCATCACCTACCAGGAACAGGTGATGCGGATCGCCAACATCCTGGCCGGGTTCAGCCTGGCCGAAGCCGACGTGCTCCGGAAGGCGGTGGGCAAGAAGGACGCGGAGCTGATCAAGAAGGAGCTGGGTAAGTTCGTGGAGCGGGGCCTGGCCCTCGGACACCCGCGCCGGCTGATGGAGGACCTGGCCGGCCAGATCGAGACCTTCGGGCGCTACGGCTTCAACAAGTCGCACTCGGTGGCCTACTCGGTCCTGGCCTACCAGACCGCCTGGCTCAAGGCGCACTATCCGGCCGAATTCATGGCGGCGCTCCTCTCCTCGGAAATCGGCGACACCGACAAGGTGGTCCAGTACATCAACGAGGCCCGCGACCTCGGCCTCGAGGTGCTGCCGCCCGACGTCAACGAGTCGGGCTTCAAGTTCACCGTCGTGGGCGAGAAGCGGATCCGCTTCGGGCTGGGGGCCGTTCGGAACGTCGGCCGGGGCGCCATCGACTCGATCATCGCGGGCCGGGCGGACGCTCGCTTCGAGACCCTGAACGGCCTGGCGGACCGGATCGACCTCCGGCTCGTCAACAAGCGGGTGGTCGAATCGCTGGTGGCGGCCGGCGCCTGCGATTCGCTCGAGGGGCACCGGAGCCAGCAGATGGCGGCCCTCGACAGCGTGCTCGCGGAGGCGCAACTTCTCCATCAGGAACGGGAGGCGGGCCAGGGGTCGCTCTTCGGGGAAGCCCCGGCCGACGCCCAGCCCGAGCCGCCGGGTCTGCCCGACGTGCCCCAGTGGTCGGAGGCCGAGCGGCTGGCCCGCGAGAAAGAGCTGATCGGCTTCTTCATCTCCGGACACCCGCTGGCCCGGTTCCGGAGCGAGGTGGAGCTCTTCGGCACCCGGACCACGGCCACGCTGGGCCAGTGGAGCGAGCAGCCGGTGACGATCGGGGCCGTGGTGACCGCCATCCGGCGGCAGATCTCGAAGAAGACCGGCAAGGAGTACGCCCGGCTCGTGCTGGAAGACTTCCACGGCACGGCCGAGGCGATCGTCTTTCCGGAAAGCTGGGCCCAGCTCAACCAGGCGATCACGGAAGACGCCTGCCTCCTCCTGACCGGGGGATACAGCCAGCGGGACCGGGGCGAGGACCGGGCGCCGTTCATCGTGGAGTCGGTCCGCCCGCTCGACCAGTTCCGGGCCTCGGGCGCGGTGGCGCTGGCGCTCCGCTGGGCCTGTGCCCAAGCGCCGCCGCCCGGCGACCTTCAGGCGGTGGCCTCGATCTGCACCGGCCATCCGGGGCCGGCCCCGGTCTATATTGAGTGGTCCGACGGCAACGGCGACTCGGTGCGGCTCCGGTCGCGCCGGCTCCGGATCACGCCGAACGAAGAAGTCGTGCACGCCCTCCGGAGCCTGCTGGGCCCCGACGCCGTGCGACTCGTCAAGGCGGGATGACCTGAATGGCGATCTACACCCTGGAATTCGAAAAGCCTCTCCTCGAGCTGGAGCGCCAGATCGAGGAGCTCAAGCGCATGGGCGAGGAACGGGAGATCGACGTCGCCCAGGAGCTCGGCACCCTGCACGGCAAGCTGGACGCCCTCCGCCAGCAGATCTACGGCGACCTCACCCCGATGCAGCGGGTAAGCGTGGCGCGTCATCCCAAGCGGCCTTACACTCTCGACTATCTCGGCTCGGTCTTCACCGACTTCATCGAGCTCCACGGCGACCGCCTTTACCGCGACGATCTCGCGATCGTCGGCGGCTGGGCCCGCCTGGCCGGCCAGTCGGTGATGGTCATCGGCCACCAGAAGGGCCGCGACACCCGCGAGAACATCAAGCGCAACTTCGGGATGCCCCACCCCGAGGGTTACCGCAAGGCCCTCCGGCTGATGAAGCTGGCCGCCCGATTCGGCGCCCCGGTCGTGACCCTGATCGACACCCCGGGCGCCTACCCCGGGATCGGCGCCGAGGAGCGGGGTCAGGCGGAAGCGCTGGCCACCAACATCCTCGAGATGGCGTCGCTCCCGACCCCGATCGTGGCCTGCGTGATCGGCGAGGGCGGCTCCGGCGGAGCCCTCGCGCTCGGCGTGGCCGACCGGGTCCTGATGCTCGAGAACTCGGTCTACTCGGTGATCTCGCCCGAGGGGTGCGCGGCCATCCTCTGGAAAGACGCCACCCAGCGGGAGCGCGCCGCGGAGGCGCTCAAAGTCACCGCCAACGACCTGCTCGGCTTCAAGGTCATCGACGAGATCATCCCCGAGCCGCTGGGCGGCGCCCACCAGGATCCCGACGCCGCCGGGGAAGCCCTGCGCGAGGCGCTGGCCCGGCACACCGCCGAGCTCCGTCGCACCCGGGCCGACAAGCTCCTCAAGCGACGGGCCGACAAGTTCGCCGCCATGGGAGTCTTCGCCGAAGCCTGATGGCCACTACCGTCGAAGTCCGCTTCAAGGGCAACCGCAAGGATTACTTCGTCTGGTCGGACGAGACCGAGCGGCTTCGCCTCAACGATCCCGTGATCGTCGAGGCGGAGCGCGGCCAGGATTTCGGCCGGGTCAGCGTCACCGGTGAGCGGGCGGCCACCAAGTGCGCCGCCGGCTGCGGCTGCTCGGCGGCGCCGGGCGGAGCCCCGACCGATCCCCGGCGGGTGGTCCGGCTCGCCTCCCAGGACGAGATCCGAACCGCCAACGACCTCCGGCGCTCCGAAGAAGAGACCCGGCGCCGTGCGATCGAGCGGGTCAAGCACCACCAGCTCGACATGAAGGTCAGCGACGCCGAGTGGCAGTGGGACCAGAAGAAGCTGACGTTCTACTTCACGGCCGAGAAGCGGGTCGACTTCCGGAACCTGGTCCGCGACCTGGCTTCGACCTTCAAGACTCGGATCGAGCTCCGCCAGATCGGCGTCCGCGACGAAGCGGCCCGACTCGGCGGCGTGGGACGGTGCGGCAAGGAGTACTGCTGCTCCACCTGGCTCCGAGAGCTCAACCCCGTGAGCCTGAGCCTCGCCAAAGACCAGTACCTCTCGCTCAACCCAGCCCAGATCTCCGGCGGGTGCGGCCGCCTGCTCTGCTGCCTGAAGTACGAGCACGAGTTCTACGTCACCACCCGGAAGCGGTTCCCGAAGGAAGGGAAGCTGATCCGGACCCTCCAGGGATCCGAGAAGGTGGTGGCAGTGGACATCTTTCGGGAACGGGTCTTCCTCCGGGGCGCGGAAGGCCCCCGGGTGGTGATGCTGGTCGACCTCAAGGACGAGATGGAGCGGGCCGCCGCCGCGGGACCGACCGACCCCGCGACCGAGACGACGCCCGCCCGCCCCGCCGAGCGGGAACGACCGCGCCGCCGACGGGAGGACCGTCCCGCGCGACCCCTTCGGGAGGAGAGCCGCACCGATCGCCCCGCCCGGGAGGAAGCCCGCGCCGATCGCCCCACCGCCGACCAGGCCGCTACGGAGCCGACGACGACGCCGGCCCCGACCGGCGCCCCCGACACCGACGCCGGTGAGGACGCGTCCACCGGCGAGGGCGGCCGGCGGCGCCGGCGCCCCCGACGGCGGCGAAAACGCCGCCCCCGCGGCAGCGACGGCCCTGACACGCCGGAGACCTAGTGGCCAAGTACTACCTGACCACCGCCATCGACTATTCCAACGGCGACCCGCACCTCGGCCACGCGCTCGAGAAGATCGGCGCCGACTGCATCGCCCGGTATCGCCGCCTGGCCGGCGACGACGTCCATTTCCTGATGGGCATGGACGAGCACTCCCAGAGCGTGATCCAGATGCCGGAGCAGTTCCGGGTCACGCCTCAGGCCTGGGTCGACGACATGTCGGCCCGGTTCGCCGGCTACTGGGAGCGGCTCGAGTGCAGCAACGACATCTGGTTCCGGACCACCGACCCCCGGCACACCCGAGCGGTCCAGGAGCTCCTGGAACGGATTCGGAAGAGCCACCCCGACGACGTCTACCTCGCCGACTACGAGGGGCTCTACTGCACCGGGTGCGAGGAGTTCAAGACCGAGAGCCAGATCGTCGACGGCCACTGCATCGAGCACCCCACGCTCGACCTGGTCCCGACCAAAGAGCGGAACCACTTCTTCCGGCTCTCCGCCTATGGCGAGCGGATCCGCGGGATGATCGACTCGGGCGAGCTGGCGGTCGAGCCCGCCATCCGGCGGAACGAGATCCTCCGGCTCCTCGAGGCGGGCCTCCAGGACATCTCCATCTCTCGCTCGCGCTTGCCGTGGGGCATTCCCTTCCCCGGGAGCGCCGGCCACACGATCTACGTCTGGTTCGACGCGGTGATCAACTACCTCTCCGCGACCGGCTTCCCGGACCCGGGGTACGAGCGCCTCTGGCCGGCCGACCTCCACGTCATCGGCAAAGGAATCACCCGGTTCCACTGCGTGCTCTGGCCGGCCATGTGCCTGAGCGCCGGGATCGCCACCCCGCGGAAGATCTGGGCTCACGGCTACGTCCAATGGCAGGGCGCCAAGATGTCGAAGACCGCCGGCACCGCCGTCAATCTGGGCGACGCCATCGACCGCTACGGCCCCGATCCGCTCCGCTATTTCCTGATGCGCGAGGTCGGCTTCGAGAACGACGGCGACTTCACCTGGGATCGCTACGACGCCCGCTACCTCGCCGACCTGGCCGACGGCCTCGGCAACCTGGCCTCCCGGTCGCTGGCGATGATCGAGCGCTACCGCGAGGGGCGCATCCCCGCGGGCGAGCCCACTGCGCTCGACCAGGAGGCCCTCGAGCGGCACCTGCCGGCCTACCGCCGGGCCATGGACGCCCTCGACCTCAAGGGCGGCGCTCGAGGCCGCCTGGGCCCTGGTCGGGGCCGCCGACCTCTACATCTCGCGAACCGCCCCCTGGGGCCTGGCCAAGGCTGGCAGGGACGCCGAGCTCGACGCCGCACTCACGTCGCTCTACCGGACCCTCTTTCGGATCACCGCCCTGATCGTCCCCTTCATGCCCGCCACGGCGCGCAATCTCTGGCAGGCCCTGGGACAGCCGGAAACCGCTCTCGCGGATGCCCTGCGTCTGGCGCAGAACCCCCCGATGGACGGGGTCCGGGCGAGCCGGCCGGCGATCCTCTTTCCGAAGCCGGAATCGACCGCGAAGTAGCCTCATAAGCTGTTGCGGTGTATTAATTTAGAGGCACAGATCCTAACGCTTGACAGCCCCCCGACCGGGGGGCATACTTGTCCCGGCACGCTGGCTGCTACGCCTTCAGAGCCGGAATGACTTCGCCGGAGTGCCGGGGGGCCCGCGACGCGGGAATTGGCACTCGATTCGACATCAGCCAGGAAGCCGGACGCCTTTGACCGGGCGTTAGGCTCGTTTCGGGACAGGCATGCCCAAGGGCCGTTGGACCATCATCGTCGTCCCGCAAGGGGCCTCCGCATCCCGGATGCTCGAGGTGTCGCCCACCGCGGTCAAGCTGGTCGGAAGCCTCGTGGTGGCGGCGCTGGGCCTCGCCCTGGTCCTCGGCTACGCCACGATCACCAAAACCGTCGACATGGGGCGCGCCAGCCGGGTGGAGCGCGAGAACCAGCGGCTCGCGACCGAGCTGGCGGCCCTGCACGGTCGGCTCAGCATTCTCAACGACACCATCGCCCACCTGGAACGGCGTGACGCCCAGTACCGGCTCCTCGCCAACCTCGAGCCGATCGACCCGCAGGTGCAGGCGGTGGGCATCGGCGGGCCTCGGCCGCCCCGAGCCAACGACCCGGAGGCCAACAGCGTCCTGGTCGAGCGGGCCGGCGAAGTCCGAGTCGACCTCAACGCGCTGATCCGTCGGGCCGACCTCTTGGCGGAGTCGTTCCGTGAAGCCGCCGACAGCCTCACCTCGCACCACAAGCGGCTCGAGGCGACCCCGTCCATCATGCCGACGCAGGGCTGGCTCACCAGCGCCTTCTCGTCGATGCGGTTCCACCCGATCCTCCACAAGAGCCGGCCCCACGAGGGGATCGACGTCACCGCGCCCGAGGGCACGCCGATCGAGGCGCCCGCCAACGGGAAGGTGGTGTACGCCGGGTGGGAGACGGGATACGGCAACATGGTGGATATCGACCACGGCTACGGGATCGTGACCCGCTTCGCGCACGCCTCGCGTCTCCTGGTCAAGGTCGGCCAGAAGGTCACCCGTGGTCAGCGCATCGCGTTGGTGGGGAGCACCGGTCTGGCCGACGGCCCGCACCTCCATTACGAGGTGCACGTCAACGGCCGGCCGGTCAACCCGCTCCGCTACATCCTGCCCTCGGTCGTCACCGACTGACCCGAGCCCGGCGCGCCGCCGAGCTCATTCCCGCTCGATCCCTCCTCAGAATTTGACCTTGGGCGCCTCCTCGGCGCCGGGACTGGTCTCGAAGTATTGGTGCGGCTTGGAGGCGCCGAAGATCTTCGCGGTCAGGTTGTAAGGAAAGGTCCGGATGTAGGTGTTGTAGCCCCGGACCGCGTCGTTGTAGTCCTGGCGCGAGACCGAGATCCGATTTTCGGTTCCCTCGAGCTGGCTCTGGAGGTCGAGGTAGTTCTGGTTCGACTTGAGCTCCGGATAGTTCTCCACCAGGGCCAGGAGTCGGGCCAGCGGCTGCTTCATCGCCTGGTCGGCCTGGGCCAGCTCGGCGGGGGTGCCGGTCTGGATCGCCCCCGAGAGCTTGGCCCGGGCATTGGCCACGGAGATGAACACGGTCGACTCCTGCCGGGCCACGCCCTTCACGACCTCCACCAGATTCGGGATCAGGTCGGCTCGTCGCTGGAGCTGCGCCTTCACGTCGCCCAGTGCCTTGTTGACGGTCTCGTCCTTGGCCTGGATCTGGTTGTAGCCGCAGCCACTCGCGAGGAGCACCCCGAACAGCGCCAGCCCGATGAATCGTACCCGAGGCCTCATGGCGTCCCTCCGACGTCGAATTGGTCGATGAACCCGACGGCGATTTCCACCGCCGCGAGATACCGCGTGAACAGGTCGCCGTCGCCTGGGGGCGGATCGCCGCCCCGAGCCGCGAAATAGGTGGTCGCGGGGCCGGCGTCGAATCGCATTCGGCGGCCCGCTTCGACGAGGGTCTCCGCGGTCGGGACCGGGGCGGGACCGCCGGCCAGCGCGAGCGCCACCCGGAGGAGCACGCCGACCGTGGCGGCGCTCCGCACGGCGAGACCGCCGAGCGCCTCCGGCTGGTGGGTCAGAACGGCATAGCCCTGACGCAGGCGGAGCAGCTTGCCCCGGAGGTCGCGCTCGATCGCCTGCCGGAGCTCCGCCCGATCGATGGCCAGGCCCGTCACCGGATCGGGCCCTTCGAGGGCGACGTGCGCCAGCTGCATGTCGGTGATCTCCACCGGAAACGCGTCGGCCGCCCGGTCCCACTCGGCCCGGGTCAAGAGGAGCGGTGGGGTCAGCGACCGGCCTTCGAGGGGCGAGAGCGCCTCGCCGAGCCGGGTCAGGCGCCCGGGGCTGAGATCGTCGACGATCACGAGGAGGTTCAGGTCGGAGAAGCCCTCGACGTGCTCGTTCCGGGCGGCGGAACCGTAGAGCACCACCGAATGTCCCGGCCCGAGCGCCGAGCGGGCGCCGTCGAGAAAGGGCTGGACCATCTGCTGGAGATGTGGCTGCATCAAAAATCGCCTCCCGCGCCGCCGCCGCTGAATCCGCCACCGCCTCCGAACCCGCCAAAGCCGCCACCCCCGAACCCACCGCCTCGGAACCCGCCGCCCCCGAAGCCACCGCGCCCGCCGCGACCGCCGAGCCCGCTGCCCCAGATCAACCACGGCAGGACGCTCAGATTGGGATGGCGTCGCCCGGGGCCCCGGGGGCCGGGCGGCCCGCGCGGTCCGCCCCGGGACGCGATCGCGATGATCACGATCACGAGCACCAGAGCGAGAATGACCAGGGCACCGAGTCCGCCACTCCCCGTGCCGCCCTGGGGACGGATCGAGCGGTCCAGGCCGGCCAGGGTGGAGTCGGTCACCCCGAACCCGCGCGCGACGACGCCGACCAGGGCCCGGACGCCGATCTCGAGCCCCTGGCCGTAGTCGCCGGCGGCGAGGGCGGGCCGCATCAGGTCGCGGACCCGTCCGGCGATGGCGTCGGTGACGATCCCCTCGAGCCCGCGGCCGGTGGCGATGAACAGGCGGCCCCGTTGCTCGTCGGTCCGCGGCACCAGCAGGACGACCGCCCCAGCATTCCGGCGCGGGTCGCCCTGCTCCGCCGCGGCCCCCACGCCCCACTTCCGGCCGATGGCCACCGCCACGTCGACCGGGGCGTAGTCGCCGATGGTCGGCAGGGTGACGACGGCGATCTCGGCGCCGGTGGCCCGACGGAGGCGCTCGGCCAGGCCGGCAATGGTCTGGGCGGAGGCGGCGGGGACGATTCCCGCCACGTCGGTCAGATAACCGCTGGGCCGCTCGGGGAAGAGCTGGTCGATCCCCCCGCTGGACTGGGCGACCAGCCCCCCCGCCATGCATTGGAGGGCGAGGCCAAGAACGCTAACTTTCCGGGATGCGCCGTGCAGCACTCGCTTGCCTGCTCCTTGCCTCCGCCTGCTCCGGGCGGGAAGTTGCGGTCCGGGTCACCATCCCGAATCTGGAGGGGGTGGAGACGCCGATCCCCAACCTGGTCCTCACGTTCCTTCCGTACGACCGGGACAGCGTGATCCAAAGCCTGGAGGCCCGGGCGTCGAGTCCCCGACCGAATACGGCCGAGCTCGACAGCTTGTTCCACCGCTTCCGGCAGCCGTTCAGCGCCTTCCTCGCGTTGTCGGCCGCCGACGAGCGCTTGCGCCGCACCCGAGACAGTCTGGTGGCGACCGGGCAATCGGCGCAAGAGGCACCCGCGGGCTCGCCGCTCGCGATCGTGCGCGATTCGCTGGCCGAGATCGCCCCGGCGCTGGGACGCGCGCGGGCCGCGCTCGATCAGGCTCGCGCCACGCTCTGGCCGGTGATGGACAGCCTCCGAAGTCAGGTCCGACGCTGGGAGAATACGGCGTTCCAGGGATACGACACCCTGGTGGCCGGTCTACCCGGGCGGAGGATGGGCAACCCGGTCGCCGACACCACCGACGCCGGTGGCTGGGCCACGATCCAGCTCACCGACGGCGCCTGGTGGGTGACCGCCCGTTCGATCGACGCCGGCGACCCCAACGCCGAGTGGTACTGGAACGTTCGGATCACGAGCGATACCGTCTCCCTGAATCCCCGAACCGGCCGAAACCGGCCGAGGTACTGATGTTCAGTCGCTGGCTGGTGACGCTCCTTTCGTTAGGCACGCTCGGCGTGTCGGGGGCCGCGGCCCAGGCGATCCCGCTCTCCGCCCGGACCATGGGATCGGCCTCGGCCCCGGTGACCGTGTACGAGATGTCCGACTTCCAGTGCCCCTACTGCCGCCAACACGCGCTCGCGGTCTTCCCCGCCCTGGAGCAGGAGTTCGTGAAGACCGGCAAGGTCAAGTGGATCTTCATCAACTTCCCGCTCACCTCGATCCATCCCAACGCGGTGGCGGCGGCGGAGTTCGCGATGTGCGCCGCCCGGTTCGACAAGTTCTGGCCGGCCCACGACCTGATCTACGAGCACCAGCCCACCTGGGCCCCGCTCAAGAACCCGGCGCCGTTTCTCCTCACCCTGATCGACTCGCTCCGGCTTCCCAAAGCCCCGATGTCGACCTGCCTCGAGAAGGCCGAGACCCTGCCCGCCATCCGGAGCGACGCCGAAAACGCCCACAAGAGCGGCGCCCAGAGCACCCCGACCTTCTACATCGAGGGCGGGCTCATGGTGGGGGTCAAGCCGGTGGAGGTGTTCCGGGCGGTGCTCGACTCGATCTACACCGCCCGGACCAAGGCGTCGAAGTAGCGATTTCTTGACTTCGGTTTTTCTTCGGGCTATCATGGGACCCCGTTTCAAGGTGTCCCGTGACCGCCCTTCCCCTCCTCGAGCCTGACGCCCTCCGCTCCCCCCAAACGGTCCCCGAGGCCGCGGGGGGCCGGGGGCCCGCGCCGGGGGCGCTGAGGGCAATCCTTCGGGACCGGTTTCCGGATGCGGTCCCTCTTCCCGACCGGGTCGTCCCTCCGATCCCCACGGGCCTCAGGATCCTGGATGGGATCCTGCCCAACGGCGGGCTCCCCCGAGGTCGCCTCACCGTGTGGCAGAGCCTCCATGGGGCCGCCAGCGCGCTGCTCCGCGCGGCGGCAGCCTCGATCCTGGATCGCGGGGAGCGGGTGGCCTGGATCGACGGGGCCCGGACCCTGGGCCACCACTGGGACGACGGGCCGCTGGTGGTCCGGCCGGACTCCCTCGAGCTGGCCCTCCGCGCGACCGAGATCCTGCTCCGCTCCGGAGGGTTCGCGCTGGTGGTGCTGGCCGGGGTCGACCCCGAATCCACGGCTATGCTCCGACTTTCGAGAATGGCCCATGAGGGCGGCGGCGGCTTTCTCGCCGTCACCCGTCGTTCCCTGACCGCGAGCCTCCGGATCACCTCCCGCTTTCTGCCGCTCGAGCATCGGACCGTCCCGGGACCGTTCGGGCACGCCGCCCAGCTCGCCTCGGTCGCCGTCGCGATCGAGGCCCGCGCGCCCGGTTGGAAAGCGGCCACCACCTTACACCTCCCACTCGTGTCCCATGACCTGCGTCTGTCTCTGGAGCCCGGACTGGCCGATCGCCGCGGGACGCTCGACTGAGCTCGCCGCCCGGCTCCTTTCCCACGCACCCCGGATCCGCCTGGAGCGAGACGTGGTGTGGGCGGACGCACGCGGGTTGGATGGGCGGCAGGTGGCGGAGAGAATGCTGGGGGAGATTGGACGGGCGGACGGGTGGACGGGCGGACCGGAAGCTGGACGGGTGGATGGGCAGACGGGTGAACGGGAAGCTGGACGGGCAGACGGACCGACGGACGAACGGACAAGCGAAACCCGAGGCGAGGGCTGGATCAGCGCGGGCGTCGCCACGACGCCGGTCGCGGCCGAGGCCGCCGCCCGCGTCTCACCTGGCCACCTTCTCGTCGTTCCCCCCGACACCGACCGCGCCTTCCTCGCCCCGCTCGACCTCGGGATGCTGCACCCGCTTCCGCCGCCCAACCTCTACCCCCTGCTCGCGGGCACCGGCCTCGAGTGCTGCGGCGACCTGGCCCGGCTCGATCGCGAGTCGGTCGAGGTCCGCTTCGGGATCGAGGGGGTGAGACTCTGGCGGCTGGCCCGGGCCGACGACGACCGGCTCCTCTTCTCCCCCCGGGCCCGCTCGCTCCCGGAAGCCGAGCTCGAGTGGGTGGACTACGAGCTGGAGCGACAAGAGCAGGTGGTCTTCATCGTCCACTCGCTCCTCGGCACCGTGTGCGACGCGCTGGCCGCCCGGGGTGAGGGAGCGCATGCCCTGGCGCTCGAGTTCGCGCTGTCCGATCGCTCCGCGGTGATCCATCCGCTCCACGCGTCGACGCCCACCGCCGACCGGCGGACCTGGCTCCGGATCGTGCGGGCCACGCTCGAGCAGGTCACCTTCTCGGCGCCGGTCACGAAAATCGCCCTCCGGGTCGAGGCGCTGACCCCACTGGCCGATCGCCAGGGCGATCTCTTCGACCAGGGGTTCGCCACCGCGCGCGCCACCGAAGCCGCGCTGGCGCACCTGCTCGACAAACAGGACGACGCCCTGGTCGAGGCCGAGCGGACCGAGCATCCGCTGCCGGAGCGCCGGGTCAGGTGGCGGGCGGTCCAGACCGGCCCAGCGCCCCACACCGGCCGTCGGGCCGGGGCGCTGCGCGAGCGCCCCCCCCGGCTCGCGCTCGCCCTGCTCGAAGCGCCCCGAGCGGTTCAGGTACGGTCGTCGCCACGACAGGACGGCGAGGTGCCCACCCGGTATCGCGACGGCGGGGTCGTCTTTTCGATCCGCGACGCGCTCGGGCCGGACCGGGTGTCGGGCGGCTACGGCGAGTCTCGCTACGATCGCGAGTACTTCCAGGGCATCCGCACCGACGGCGTACCGGTGCTGCTCTATCGCGACTTGATCGACAATCACTGGTATTTGGCGGGCTGGTGGGACTGACCGCCGATGCCCACCGAGCTTCGTGGCCATTCCGCCTATTCGTTCGGCGACGGCGCCGTCGCCCCCGAGGCCCTGGCCCGCCGGGCCGCCGGGCTCGGCTACTCGGCGATCGGCCTCACCGATCACGCCGATCTCGGCGGGGTGGTTCGCTTTGGGCTCGCCTGCCGGGAGCAGGGCATCCGGCCGATCGCCGGCGCGGAGCTGGTGGTCGACGGCCGGCCGCTGGCGCTCCTGGCCCGGTCGGACGCGGGCTTCCGTCACGTGGCCGGCCTCGTCACCCGCTCACGAGTCGGCCGGCTCCGGCGCTGGACCCGCCGGACCGCCACCCGGGGCCGGCCCGGGCTCACCTGGGACGATCTGCTGGAACGCAGTGAGGGTGTCCACCTCCTCACCGGCCCCGCGTCGGGCGCGCTGGCCACCCTGGTCCGGCAGGGCCGTCGAGCCGACGCCGCTCAGCTCCTGGCCCGCTACCGCGAGACGTTCTCCGACCGGCTGGCCGTGGAGGTACAGCTCCACCACACGGGCCGCGACGAGGAGGCGCTCGCCGGCGCGCTGATCGAGCTGGCCCGGCGGCACGGCGTGCCCTGGGTGGTGGCCCAGGATCCCCGCTACCTCGATGACGATTCGCGGCTGGTGCACGAGGTGCTCACCGCGCTTCGTCACGGTACCGACATCGCGTCCGCCACCCGAAAGGGACTGCTCCACCCCAACGGCGACTGGCGCCTGCTCCCACCCGAACAGCTGGCCCGCCGCTGGCGGGGCGCCGAAGCTGGGCTTGGCGAGAGCGATCGGATCGCGGCGGAATGTGGCTTCGAGCTCCGCTGGGTGCGTCCCCCCTTGCCCACGTTCAAATGTCCGGAGGGCCACGACGACGACTCCTGGATCCGAGAGCTGACGTTCGCCGGCGCCCGAGAGCGCTGGGGGACCCCGGGCCCGCGGGAGACGGCTCAACTCGAGCACGAGCTCAAGGTCATCGCCCGATTGGGGTTCTCGGGCTTCTTCCTGGTGATGTGGGACGCCGTCCGGTTCGCGCGGGAACGGAGCATCCTGGCCCAGGGCCGGGGCAGCGCCGCCAACTCGGCCGTGGCCTACTGTCTCGGCATTACCGCGGTCGACCCGGTCAAACACGGGCTCCTCTTCGAGCGCTTCCTTTCGGAGGCCCGGGTCGACGGGCTGACCGAGGCGCCGGACATCGACGTGGACTTCGAGCACGACCGGCGCGAGGAGGTCCTGAATTACGTCTACCGACGCTACCAGCGAGAACATTCCGCGATCACCGGGGTCACCCAGATCTACAGCGCCTGCACCGCGGTCCAGGACACCATGCGGGCGTTCGGCTATCCGGCCGAGCTGGCGTTCAAGCTCTCGAAGCGGCTCCACCGCTACGGGTGCCTGGATGGCGCCGAGCAGTTGGAGGGCGGGCTGGCCCAGGCCCAAGGCTTCGATCTGACCGACGAGCGGGCCCGGACCGTGCTCCAGGCCATTCGCGCCTTCGACGACCTGCCCCGGCTCCGCTCCACCCATCCCGGCGGGTTCGTGCTGTCCTCCGCCCCCTAGGCGACTACCTCCCGATCGAGTCCACCTCGATGGGACGGACCATCGTCCAGTTCGACAAGGACGACCTCGATTCGGTCGGGATTCCGAAGTTCGACTTTCTCGGCCTCGGCGGGTTGGCGCTGATCCGCCGCGCCTTCGACGCGATCGAGGCCCGGACCGGCACCACGCTCTCGATGTACCAGCTGCCCGACGACGACCCGGCCACCTACGCCATGATCTCCCGGGGCGAGACCATCGGGACCTTCCAGATCGAGAGCCGAGCTCAGATCGCCTCGATCCTCCATACCAAGCCGGAGCGCCTCTACGACCTGGTGGTGCAGGTGGCCCTGATCCGGCCGGGACCGATCCAGGCCAAGTTCGTCCATCCCTACACCAAGCGCCGCCGGGGCGAGGAGCCGGTCAGCTACCTGCACCCGGCGCTGGAGCCGATCCTCCAGCGGACCCAGGGCATTCCGATCTTCCAGGAGCAGGCCATGGCCATCGCGATGGCGCTGGCCGGCTATTCCGCGGCCGAGGCCGATCTCCTCCGCCGGACCATGGGACACCAGCGGAAGCGGACCAAGCTGCTCGAGGCCCTGGCTCAGCTCCGGGAACGGCTGATCGCGAACGGGATCGACGAACCGGTGGCCGAACGGATCGAGGAAGACCTGATGAGCTTCGCCAACTACGGCTTCCCGGAGTCGCACGCCTGGAGCTTCGCGCTGATCGCCTATGCGACGGCGTACCTCAAGTGCCACTATCCGACCGAGTTCCTGCTGGGGCTGCTCAACGCCCAGCCGATGGGGTTCTACCCGATCGCCACCCTGATTCACGATGCCCGTCGCGCGGGCGTGGTGGTGGCGGGGCCGTGTCTGCTGGAGGGAGAGGCGGAATGCCGGGTGGAGGGAGGGGGAGGGATGGGGGGGGATGGGGAGGGAGGGGGAGGGATGGGGAGGGAGGGGGTCCGGGGAAATGCCCCCACCCTCCCATCTCCCCCCATCTCCCCCCATCCCTCCCCACCCCTCCGCCTGGGCTGGCGCTTCATCCGGGGCGTCGGCGACCAGGCCATCGCTACCCTGGACCGGGCCCGGAAAGAGAGCCTCTTCGAGAGCATCGCCGACGTGGTCCTCCGGGCTCGGCTCGGCAAGCCCGACGCGCTGGGGCTGGCGCGGGCCGGCGCGTTCGGCGCCTGGGAGCCGGACCGCCGGAAAGCCGCCTGGGAGGCCCTCCGCCACGTGGCCGACACCCTCCCCCTCGCCCCATCACGTCCCTCCCGACACTCCCCCCGCCCTCTGGGCCGGACCGAGTCGATCTTCCTCGACTACTTCAGCACCGGGTCGAGCCTGATCGGGCACCCGATGGAGCATCTCCGGCCCCGGCTGACCCGGTTCGGGTCGCTCGACAGCCGCGACCTGGCCGGCACCCGCCACGGCGAGCGGGTGCTGGCGGGCGGACTGGTCGTGACCCGGCAACGGCCGGAGAGCGCAGCCGGAGTGCTGTTCATCCTGATGGAGGACGAGTTCGGGTTCCTGAACGTGATCGTGCGGCGGGAGGTGGAGCAGACCTACCGGGAGGTCGTCCGGCATGCCCCGTTCCTGCTGGTCCTGGGCAAGATCCAGCGCGACGGGCCGGTGATCCAGATCCTGGCGGAACGGCTCAAGCCGATTCGGCCGCGAGCGGCGCTCTCGTTCCGATCGAGGGATTTCAGGTGAGGGATGGGGAGGGATGGGGAGGGATGGAGTGGGTGGCCCGCCTACCCCACCACTGCCAGGAACACATCGTACAGCGCATGGCTCCAGGCGGCGATGCCGAACCCGCGCAAGAGATAGAGCGCGCTGAACAGCACGCCTGCGATCGCCCGGAAGACGAACGAGTCGAGGGCGAAGGGGTCGCCGAACGGGCCAACGTAGTGAAACGCCGAGAAGACCAGCGCGCCCACCACCGTCGCCATGATGCCCGAGGGCAGAGCCTTCCAGCCGAAGACCGACCGGCCGAGCCAGGCCAGTCCCGACACCAGGATCACCCGGAACAACAGCTCCTCGTAGATCCCCGCGCCCAGCGAGATCATGATCTGGGTTGGGAACCCGAACTGTTGAAGCCCGCCGGCCGAGAGCGCGAAGCCGAGCCGGCCAAGGACCAGCGAGGTGAGAGTGCTCGCCACGCCGCCGAGAACGAGGGCATAGCCGATCGACTCGCCCAGCATGCCGAGGAAGAGCCGCGCCTCGATCGGCCCGCTTCGCCGACGGTCGCGGATCACCAGCCAGGCTCCCAATCCGAGCAGCAGCACGCCGAATACGGTGAGCCCGTGCCGGCCGCCGAAGGTCGTGAAGACGCTCTTGAGCAGCACGTCGGCGCCATTCCGGACTCCGGCCATGGCGTCGCCACTCAGGAGAAAGGCCAGCGCCTCGTAGAGGAGCAGCAGCGGCAGCGCGAAGGTCAGGCTGTAGCGCGGCGCCCGGGTGCGGGCCCAATAGGACGAGGTGTTCATCGGCTATCCTACGAGCCGGCCGGCCCAGGGATTCATCCCGACTGGCCTCCCGCCGGGAACGTCGTCTCTCGCCGGCCGAAGCTCCACTTGAGGGCCGGGGGCGTGGCCATCGTGGTCAGAATGACCATCACCACCACCGCGGAGTAGGTGGTCTCGCTGATCAGCGGCCGTCCCGCGAGCACCAGGCCGAGGCCGATGTTGGCGAAGATCAGCCCCACCTCGCCCCGCGGCACCATCCCGAGCCCCACCGCCAGCCGGTTCGTGTCTCGGCCAGCCGCCACGCCGCAGATCATCTTGCTCCCGATGGCCGCCACGCTCAGCACCAGGGCCAGGAGCAGCACTCCGCCGTCGGCGAAGGCCTGGAGATCGGTCCGCATGCCCATCAACACGAAGAACACCGGCACCAGCATCTGGATCAGCGGGTGGAGCAGCTCCTCGATCGGCTGCCCACCCCGGGCCGTGAACGGCCGGTAGTGCGACGACTCGAGCACCAGCCCGGCCGCAAACGCCCCGATGATCGCGGCCAGGCCGATGGCATAGGCCAGATACGCGGTCAGGAAGCAGAACGCCAGACTCACCGCCAACCCGGCCGCATGCGCCTTGAGCCCCGCCGACCATTGGATGATCCGGGGCGCGAGCCACACGCCCACCAGGATCGCGCCCACCAGGAAACCGACCGACTTGGCCATGATCAGCCCCATCGCGCCGTAGCTCACGCTCGCCCCGGTGTCGGCCGCCGCGATCACCGCCGTCACCACCGCCAGGATCACGATGCCCAGCACGTCGTCCACGACCGCCGCGCCCAGGATGATCCTGGCTTCTCGGGTCTGAGAGCGTCCCAGATCCTTGAGCACCCGGGCGGTGATCCCGACGCTGGTGGCGCAGAGCGTCGCCCCGAGGAAGGCGTGCACGTACGACGACTCGGTCGGCAGGAGCCAGGCGCCCACCCCCCAGCCCACCACGAACGGCGCGATCACCCCGATCACCGCCACGGCCACCGCCTTGAGGCCCACGGTCAGCATCTGGTGGACCGTCGATTCGAGCCCGACCTCGAAGAGGAGAAGCAGCACCCCGAGCCGGGCGAGGAGGTCGATCCCGGGCTCGTCCGCCATGAAGCTGAGCGAGTCGATCCCGATCAGATGCAGGTTGCCCAGGACGACGCCGGCCACGAGCTCGCCCAACACCGCCGGCTGCCCGAGCCGCACGGCCAGCTCGCCGAAGATCAGCGCCGCCGCGTAAATGATGGCGAGCGCCAGCACCACCTTGGCCGAGGGGTCTGGTCCCGCCGCCGCCAGGGGAAGGATCAGAAACAGCGCCAATCGCCTGAGCATGGGACGCTTCATCGTGACCCGCATCCGGAGGGTGATGTGCGTCGCGCCGCCCACCTCGAGGGCGGACGGCGCGACCGGTGTCCTTCGAGCCTGGAGCGAAACGCCTGGAATGCGACCCGGCGCTACGTCACGCTCGGGGGAAACTTACGCGATCACCTGGCGATCGCTTGCCCAGTCCAGGCTCGAACGACTACTTACACTAGACAATGGATCACCTCCTTTTTGCAGGGTTCGACTGAACCACCTGAGGGGCGTTCCAAAGTAGGGAAGACGGCGGCGAAAAAACAACCCCGCTCCAGCCCACCCCGCTTGCCCGAGACCCCGCTCCCTTCGACATTCGGGCGTGCCCGAAACGCCGCTCCTCTATCGCGCCCTGACCGGCCTCGCCTCCGCCCTGCTCCCGCTCGGACGGCCGTTCGCTCCCAAGCTCCGCCGGGGTGACCTCGCTCGGCGCGGCGCGACGGCCCGGTGGGGTGCCTGGGCCACGGCTCATCGGGATCGGAGCCGCCCCCTGCTCTGGTGCCATGCCCCCTCGGTGGGCGAGGGGCTCCAGGCCGACGCCGTGCTCCGGCTTCTCCGGACCGCGCACCCCGACTGGCAGATCGCCTACACCTTCTTCAGCCCGTCGGCCGAAGCGCTGGCTCGACGGATCCCGGCCGACGCGGCCGACTACCTGCCCTACGACACGCCCGGCGCCGCGCGGGCGCTGCTCGCAGCCCTGGCCCCCCGAGCGCTGGTGTTCACCAAGCTCGACCTCTGGCCCGGCTTCGCCACCGCCGCCCGGGCCGCGGGGGTGAAGGTGGGGCTCGTGGCCGGCACGGTGAGCCCGGTGAGCGGCCGGCTCCGCTGGCCCGCCCGGGACCTGACCCGGTCCGGCTACGCTGCGCTCGACCGGGTCGGCGCCATCGCCGCCGAGGACGCCGAGCGGCTGGCCCGGCTGGGCGCCGACCCGGCCCGGATCACGGTCACCGGCGACCCCCGCTTCGACAGTGCCCTGGACCGGGCCCGGGCCGGGCCGGCCGACGAACCGTTGCTCCGGCTCGGCGCGGGTGGGGCAACTCTGGTGGCGGGGTCCACCTGGCCGCGGGACGAAGCGGTCCTGCTGGGGGCCTTTCAGGAGGTCCGGCGAGATCACCCCGGGGCGCGCCTGATCGTCGTGCCCCACGAGCCCACGCCGTCCCACCTCGCCGGGCTCGATCGGCGGGCCGCCAGCCTCGGGGTTCCCCGCCCGATCCGCCTCAGCGAGAGCCCGGACCAGCCGGCCCCGGTCATGGTCGTGGACCGGGTGGGCGTCCTGGCCACCCTCTACCGCGCGGCCACGCTGGCCTACGTCGGAGGCGGGTTCGGCCGGGCCGGCCTTCACTCCGTGCTCGAGCCCGCGGCCTCGGGGGTGCCCACCATCATGGGGCCGCGCTGGCAGTCGAGCAGGGAGGCGGGGCTCCTGTTGATGGCGGGCGGCGCCGTCGCGCTGCCGGCGCTCGGCCCCGTCGACGACCTGACCGTCCGGTGGAGCGAATGGCTCAACGACGACGCCGAGCGGCTCGAGGCTGGCCGGGCGGCGCGGAGCGTGGTGGAGGCAGGGCGTGGAGCGGCGGCGCGGAATGCCGGTCTGGTGAGGCTCCTGATGGGTGCCTAACGGCCGACGATGATCCCTTCGTAGATGACCGTCTTGGGAGCCACGAGCCCCAGGGTGAGCCCGGTCACCAGGAGATCGAGCAACCGGCTCTTGGTCTTGATCCTGACCTGGGCCACCGCCGTACCGCCCACCAGCTCGGCGGCCAGCGCCTTCTTGAGCGACGCCTTCTTGAGGGGGATCAGGCCGAACAGCGCGTGGACCGTGTGGGTGGTGACGTGGAACGGCTGCCCCGCCGGCGTCTCGCCCGCCTCCGACGCCATCGTCGCCGGGACGCCGAGAGCGGTCGCATCGAAGGTTTGTGCGCAGCCGCCCAGCAGGACGGAGGCCAACAGCACCGCGGTTCCGGTCCGTCTCACGATATGCTCTCCCCGTGCGTCATCCGTCATCGAAAACCGTAGCTCACGCCGACGCTCACCCCCGCCGGCCCATCGTCGGGCAGGTCCCACCCGACCCGGGAATCATACGCCACCCGGAGGCCCAACCCATTGAGGAAACCCAGATCCACGCCGGCGCTCACCGCCGCCTTGAGGGACGACCCCGCGATCGACTGTCCCCCGTAATACTCGGCCCGGGGAGCGATCCACGGCTTGATCGAAAGGACCGGGATCGGGATGGTCAACGCCGCCCCGAGTCCGACCGACCCGCGCCAGGGCTTGGACCCGCTCCCGTCCAGCCGAACCGACCCGGCCGCCTGCCACTGAATCGAGAGCGGCACCAGCGGGCCTCCGAACACCCGGAGGGCGGCCGTGCCGGTCGCGGTCGTCTGATGGGTGGCGCCGGCCCCACGATCGATGCTCGAGCGAGCCAGCGTGGCCGTCGCCCCGAAGGGACCGAGCCCCGCGGCCAGCGTGGCGCCGACGGCCCATCCCTTGTCGTCCGGCGCGGGCGTCGGATGCTTGACACGCGCGAACCCCAACTCCCCTGAGAGAGAGATGCCCGTGGAGATGCCGGCGTTTCGGAGCGGGAGCACCGTGGCCTGCGCCTGGAGCGCCCCGGCCGCTCCCACCCCGCCCAGGACGAGGGCGAGCGACGCCCGGAGCAGTCGGTTCGTCACTTGAGCGTGAAGCTCAGCCCGAGGCCCAGGATCGCCGGGGAGGCGCCGGCGGCGAACACGCGGTCGTAGGTCAGGTCGATGCCGAGACCGTTCAGGAACCCGAAGGAGAGGCCGCCCGACAGGCCAAAGTTGGCGTCGGTCGTCCCGGTCCCGCCCGCCGACACGCGGACGACATCGAGGCGGGGCGCGATCCACGGCTTGAGCGCGACCACCGGCTGCGGAAAGACCCAGGAGACCCCCACCGCCACCGGGACGTGCCACACCTTGGTCCCGGAGCCATAGCCACCCGCCGCGACCGAGAAGTCGGCCGCCGGCACGTCGCCACCCGCCCAGCCGACCTCGTAGATGACGCCCGAAGCCGAAGGTGCGCCGTACGCGGCCCCGACCTGCAGGTTCACGGCGAAGGGGACCAGCGGGCCGCCGAAGATCTTGTTGGTGAGGGAGACGCCGGCGCTGGTGAAGTCCGGTCCGCTCTCCTGCCCGAACCGGCGGCCTACGTAGCCCGTGACGGCGAGTCGGCGACCGCCCAGGGAAACGCCCACCTGGGCCGCCTGGCCCTTCCCGGCATCGGCGTTCGAGAGCCCGGCACCCCCGTGGAACGTGACCCCGCTCGGGACCCCGGGCACGGTCACCGGCATCCCGATGGCCTGGCCCATGGCGGGCGTCGAGACGCCCGCCATCAGGCCTGCCGCAAAGAGCGCTCGGAGCCGTCGCATGGGTCGCGCTCCTCGAAGTGATAGGGGCAGCCGGCTCAGCGCTCGAAGGCGGCGCTGATGCCGATGCCGGAATAGTCGCCGAGCGCCCCACTCACCCGGAGCTCGAAGCGACGGCTGAACCGGATGTCGGTGCCGAGACCGAGACTGAACACCAACCGGCCCTGCACGTCACCGAACTCGGGGCCCAGCACCGGGTGGAAATACGGGACGAACTCGACGTTCGAATCCTCCAGCTGGATCCGCCGGCCGAAGGAGACGCCGATCGGGATCGTCCCGACGCTCCGGCCATTGCCGAAGGACCCGCCGATCCCGGCGGTGAAGGCCCCGTCCAGCGGAAACTGCTCCGAATGGTCGATCACTCGGGTCCGGAAGTCCACCCCGGCAAGGAAGCGGGTGTCGCCCGAGCGGTAGTTCTGGAACCCGCCCCTGAACCCGAAATCGTAGCGGCTGCCGCTCGCGAACCGGTAGAACCCCTCGAGGGCGTAGCCGGCGCCAGGATCCGACAGCGACACCCCGAACTCGGTCCGGTCGAACGCCCGGTACGGGGCGAGGAAAACGGGGGTCGTGGTGGTCTGGGCGGAGACGGGAACGGCGAGAAGGACGAGAAGGACGGCGAAAACGACAAGGGCAAGAGCTCGACGCTGCACAGGCAACTCCTCGGGGTTGGAGTACGCCGACCGTCAGGCGGCCGGCGTAACGTGTTCGGCAACCACGCGAACCCGATTGGAGACGACTTGTAGAAAGCCGCCCTGCACAGTGAAACGTCGAACCTGGCCCCCGTGTTTCACCGTCAGCGTGCCGTGGCCCAGCATCGTCATCAGCGGCGCGTGATTGGGGAGAATCCCCACCTCGCCGTCGAACGCCGGCACCACCACGGCGTCCGCCTCGCCGTCGAAGACCGACGCCTCGGGACTGATCACGGTGACGTTCATCACTCGGCCGCCAGCTTCTTGGCCTTCTCCACCGCGTCTTCGATGGTCCCGACCATGTAGAACGCCTGCTCCGGAAGGTCGTCGAACTCGCCGTTCAAGACCCGCTCGAAGCTCGCGACGGTGTCCTCGAGCTTGACGTACTTGCCCTCGAAGCCCGTGAACTGGGTCGCCACGAAGAACGGCTGCGACAGGAACTTCTGGAGCCGCCGGGCCCGGGCCACCACCAGCTTGTCGTCCTCGGAGAGCTCTTCCATGCCGAGAATCGCGATGATGTCCTGGAGCGCCTTGTACCGCTGGAGGGTGTTCTGCACTCCCACCGCGACGTGGTAGTGCCGCTCGCCCACGAACTGCGGGTCGAGGATCCGGCTGGCCGAGTCGAGCGGGTCCACGGCGGGGTAGATGCCCTGCTCCGAGATCGCCCGGCTCAGCGTCACGGTGGCGTCGAGGTGGGCGAAGGCCGTGGCCGGCGCGGGGTCGGTCAGGTCGTCGGCGGGCACGTAGATGGCCTGCACCGAGGTGATCGAGCCCTTGGTGGTGGAGGTGATCCGCTCCTGGAGATCGCCCATCTCCGTGGCCAGCGTCGGCTGGTAGCCCACCGCGCTCGGCATCCGGCCCAGGAGGGCCGACACCTCGGAGCCCGCCTGGGTAAACCGGAAGATGTTGTCGATGAAGAGGAGCACGTCCTGCCCCTCGACGTCGCGGAAGTACTCGGCGATCGTGACCCCGGTCAGCCCCACCCGCAGTCGGGCGCCCGGCGGCTCGTTCATCTGGCCGTAGATCAGCGCGACCGAGTTCAGGATGTTGGCTTCCTTGAACTCGAGATAGAGGTCGTTGCCCTCACGGGTGCGCTCGCCCACGCCGCAGAAGACCGACCGGCCGCCGTGGCCCTTCTGGACGTTGTTGATCAGCTCCTGGATCACCACCGTCTTGCCGACGCCGGCACCGCCGAAAAGCCCGATCTTGCCGCCCTTCACGAACGGGGCGATCAGATCGATGACCTTGATGCCGGTCTCGAAGACCTCGGTCTTGGGCTCGAGATCGGTGAACTTGGGAGTCTCCCGGTGGATCGGCCACCGCTCGACGCTCGCCGGGATCGGCGGGCCGCCGTCGACGGGCTCGCCCAGGACGTTGATGATCCGGCCCAGCGCCGCCTCGCCCACCGGGGCCATGATCGGCGCCCCGGTGTCGACGATCTGCATCCCCCGGGTCACGCCATCGGTCGAGCTCATCGCCACCGCCCGGACCATGTTCTGCCCGATGTGCTGTTGCACCTCGGCGACCAGGTTCACGGGGATGTTGCCGGTCGCGTCCTTGAGCTCGAGCGCGTTGTAGATCTCCGGGAGGTGCTCCGGCGCGAATTCCACGTCGAGCACCGGTCCGATGACCTGGACGATCGTGCCGAGATTCTGAGTGGTTGCAGTAGCCGTCATCGCTCTGTCGTATCCCCAAGGTTTCGGTCCGCCTGCCGGTCCGCCCGCCTGAGCGTCGGTCGTCTATCCCTGCAACGCCGCCGCGCCACCCACGATCTCCGCGATCTCCTGGGTGATCTGGGCCTGGCGGGTGCGGTTGTAGGTCCGGCGGAGCGCGTCCATCAGCTCGCCGGCGTTGTCGGTCGCGTTCTTCATGGCCGTCCGCTGCGCCCCGTAGAACCCGGCCACGGTCTCGACCAGCCCGCGGTACACCGTGTTCCGGACGTAGAGCGGCAGCAGCTGCTCGAGGATGGCTTCGGCATTGGGCGCCAGGATGTAGTCCGGCCGGCCGGTCGTGCCCGAGGGCGCGTCGACCGGAAGGATCCGGGTGACCGTGGGCAGGGCCGAGATGGCGCTCTTGAAACGGGCGTGGATCAAATCCACGCTCGCCAGCTTGCCCGCCTCGTACTGGGCGATCAGGTCGGCCACCAGCCCGGCCGCGTCGTCGGCCGTGACCCGGTCGAAGAGATCGGTCCGGACCGCCGCCAGCGGACGGCCCAGATAGCGGAAGAACCCCGCGCCCCGCTTCCCGACGCAGTGGAGGTCGACCGCATAGCCCGCTCCCTCGAGCGCCTCGAGCGTGCGGCGGGCTTCCTTGATCAGATTGCTGTTGAACGCGCCGCAGAGCCCGCCGTTGGCGGTCATCAGCACCACCGCCGCCCGGGCCGGCCCGCCCTTGGAGGGCGGCGCCGGGTGCCGGAGCATGGGGAACTGCGCGGCCAGGTCCGGGTTGATCAAGTCGGCCAGCACGTCGCGCAACGCCTCCGCGTAGGGCCGGGCGGCCACCACGCGATCCTGCGCCCGCTTGAGCTTGGACGTGGCCACCAGCTCCATCGTGCGGGTGATCTTGCGGGTGTTCTCGACCGCCCGCATCCGGCCCTTGAGCTCGCGACCCTTGGCCATGTTACTCGGGCCGGAAGAGCGGCTTGAAGGCCTTGATCGCCCGGTCCAGCTGGCCCTTGAGATCGTCGCTCAGAACCTTCTTGACCCGGATCGTCTCGAAGATCTCCGGGTGCTGGGCCTCCAGGTACGCCAGGAAATCACGCTCCCACTGACGAATCTGACCGACCTCCACGTCGTCCAGATGACCGTTGGTCACCGCGTAGATGATCGCGACCTGGCGCTCCACCGGCATCGGCTGGTACTGCGGCTGCTTGAACACCTCGACCAGCCGGCCGCCCCGCGCCAGCTGCCGCTGGGTCGCCGCGTCGAGGTCCGAGCCGAACTGCGCGAACGCCTCCAGCTCCCGGAACTGGGCCAACGCCAGCCGGAGCGGCGCGGCCACCTGCTTCATCGCCTTGATCTGGGCGTTGCCACCCACCCGGCTCACCGAGATCCCCGCGTCGACCGCCGGGCGGACATTGGAGAAGAAGAGATCGGTCGTCAGGTAGATCTGGCCGTCCGTGATCGAGATCACGTTGGTCGGGATGTAGGCCGAGACGTCACCGGCCTGGGTCTCGATGATCGGGAGTGCGGTCAGCGACCCGCCCGGCTTCTTGATCCGGGGGTCGAGCTTCACCACGTTCGCGTCCTCCGAGAGCTTCGCCGCCCGCTCGAGGAGCCGGCTGTGGAGATAGAACACGTCACCGGGGTAGGCTTCCCGACCCGGCGGACGCCGGAGAATCAGCGAGAGCTGACGGTACGCCGCCGCCTGCTTGGACAGGTCGTCGTAGACGCAGAGCGTCGCCTGCCCTTTCTCGTACATGAAGTGCTCGGCCAGCGCGCACCCCGAGTACGGCGCGATGTACTGGAGCGGCGCCGGATCCGACGCCGAGGCCACCACCACGATGGTGTAGTCCATCGCGCCCTGCGCCTTCAGCCGCTCCACCACCATCGCCACGGTCGAGCGCTTCTGCCCGATCGCGACGTACACGCAGACGACGCCCTGGCCCTTCTGATTGATGATCGTGTCGACCGCGATCGCCGTCTTCCCGGTGCCGCGGTCGCCGATGATCAGCTCCCGCTGCCCCCGCCCGATCGGGATCATCGAGTCGATCGCCTTGAGCCCCGTCTGGAGCGGCTCCTTCACCGGCTGCCGCACGATGATGCCCGGGGCGATCATCTCCACCGGCCGCGCCGCGGAGGTCTTGATCGCCCCGAGACCGTCCACCGGCCGGCCCAGCGCGTCCACCACCCGGCCCAGCATCGCCTCGCCCACCGGGACTTCGAGAAGCCGGCCGGTGCAACGGACCTCGTCGCCTTCCTTGAGCTTGAGGTAGTCGCCCAGAATCACGGCGCCCACGTTGTCCTGCTCGAGGTTCAGCACCAGGCCGGTGATCGTCTCACCCGTATCCGCCACGGTGAACTCGAGCATCTCGCCCGCCACCGCCGACTGGAGCCCGTACACCCGAGCCACGCCGTCGCGCACCTCCAGCGTGGTGCCGACTTCGGCCGTGTCCACCGCCGACAAGTCGGCGGCCGCGATTTCCTTGAGCAGGATGTCCTTGATCTCGCCGGGACGCAGTGCGGAATCAGTCGCCATGGGCTCGGAAACGTGAATGTGGTGGTCGGATAGCCGGACGCAGGGTGCGTCCCAAGCTTGTGAATTTTATCACAAAGGCCCTCCCCAAACAAGGGAGCCCGGGCCTCAAGAACGACTTCGCATCCGTCCCCGAACGAATCGGCGAACCAGGTCCGGCACTGCCATTCCCGGGAGGTCGGCGGGACGCGAATCCGCCACCCGGCGCACCACCGCCCGGAATCGGGCGAGGGAGGAGTAACCCAGGAGCCGGCCGGCCTGGAGGGTCGAGCAGCCGGGGTTGGCCAGGAGCTCCCGGGCCACCACGACCTGTAGCAAGTCTATGACACGTTTGAGGTTGGGAGCACCTCCCGCACCAAACTGCCGGGAGAGGTGCTCGCGGCTCACCCCGAGGCGCCGGGCCAGGACGGCGGTCGAGGGCGGCGGCGCCACCGTGGCCGTCAGCAGGTCCCAGGTGCTCCGCTGGAGCGGCTCGGTGAGCCGGAGGCGACCAGGCGCGCCCGCGAGGAGGCGCCGCCGGCGGGCCGCGAGCCCCGAGCGCAGCACCATCTCGCCCGCGATCGGATCGTCGACCCCCTCTACCAGAACCGTCTCCGCCCCGAGCCCTCGATACCAGTCCCGGAGCGACCCGTAGTCGCTAGTCCGAATCGGGCCGAAGACGACCAGCGGGATCCGGGGGAACCGGCTCCGGAGCTCGCCGATCTCCTTGCCCCGGAGCGCCCGGGGACCGAGGACGACGCAGTCGACCAGCCGGTTCTCGACCGTTCGGGCCAGCTGTCGCCCGGCCCGGCAGGTGAGGGTCGACACCCGGGCCCCCGCCAGCCCGCGGCGGAGCGTCGCCCCAGCCGCCCGGCTGTCGAGCAGGGTCGCGACCGCGCCCATGATCAGGCGGGGAGCGTGCGGGTGATGTCGCCGGCCCGACGGAGCACCTCACGGGCGTTGGCGTAATCGACCTCGGCGACCGCCTCGCCGAACGGGCACCAACGACACTCGGTGATGCCCTCGTCGAGCTGCGGCACCGGTTCGCCGTTGGCCGACTCGAAGAGGAAGAAATGGCAGAACTTGTGGATCAGCCGGCCCCGAAGGCGAAAGTACCAGTCGATCACCGCGATCGGGGCATGGAGGCGGAGGGAGCCGAGCCCCGTCTCCTCCTCCGTTTCGCGGGCCGCGGCCTGCTCGGCCGACTCGCCCGATTCGACGTGGCCCTTGGGGAAGCCCCAATGGCCGTAGCTGTCGCGGATCAGGAGAAAGTGGATCGCGCCGTCTGGGGTCCGGCGGAACACCACCCCCCCAGCGCTCACTTCCTTCTTGGCCCGCTGGGGCTTGCCGCCGCGGGTTCCCGAGGACTTGCCGCCGCCCATGCCGAGCTCAGAAGACCGAGAAGCGGAAGTACCGGCGAGGGTTCGCCTGGATGTCGGCGAGGAGCTGCCGCATCTGGGCGACGACCTGGGTGGTCTCGAGATAGAGGCTCGAGTCGCGGGCCATCAGGCCGAGCGTGCCCTTCCCGGAGTAGACCCGGACCAGGAGCGAATCGGTGGTCTCGAGAACCCGGACCAGGGTGGCCTGGTGCTGGCGGATGGTGGAGAGGAGCTCACGGGCATCGGACGACGCGGCCTGGAGATCGGCCGTGGTGGCTTGGGCCGAGTTCATGATCGCGGTGACCTGCCCGGAGTCGGTGGCGGCCTCGACCCGCCCGAGCAGGGTGTTGACCCGCTTCGACGCGGCACCGACCTCGGCCGAGGTCGTGGCGAGGTTGTTGACGGTCTCGTTGAACGGCCCGGTCTGGCGGCGAGCGAACTCGGCCAGGCGGTCGGCCGCCTCCCGCAGGTCGCCCAGGCTTCGGCGGACGTCGGCGATCGCGGCCGAGTCGAGGGCGCCGGACACCCGGCCGGTCAGGGTGCTGATGTCCCCGGCGATCCGGTTGGCCTGCTGCGTCAGCTGGCCGAAATCGGGCAGCGTGGCGCCCGGCCAGACGTCGCCGCCGGGCTGGGCGGCATCGGCCAGCTGGGCCCGCAGGGTCGGGTCGGTCGGGGTGTCTTTGAGATCGAGGACGGTGACCTGCCACTCGCCGAAGAGGCTCTGCGACGCGGCGATCGCCACCGGGCGGGCGGGGAGGTCCGCGTCCACCTTGATCCTGAGGTCGCACTCCACCCAGCCGCCCTCGGCCAGCCGGATGGCGTCGATCCGCCCGACCCGGACGCCGCGCACGGTGACCGGGGCACCGACGTTGAGTCCGCCGATCTCTCGGAACCGGGCGGACTTGATCACGTCGGAGCCGCTGAAGCTGACCTCACTGAGCCAGATGGCGCCGAAGATCACCAGCGCGAACGCGGCGATCACCGACAGACCCACCAGGAACTCATTGCGTCGCTTCATGGGCGGCCCTCGATGAACTGACGGACCACCGGGTCCGTGGTCTCCTTGATCTCGGCGACGGTCCCGACCTGACGGATCTTGCCCTCGTAGAGCATCGCGATCCGGTCGCCGACGGCGTAGGCGCTCCTCAAGTCGTGGGTCACCATCAGCGCGGTAACGCCCAGCTCGTGCTTGGCGCGGAGCATCAAGGCGTCGATGACCGCTGCGGTGACCGGATCGAGTCCCGTGGTCGGCTCGTCGTATAGAATGTAGTCCGGTCGGAGCGCCATCGCCCGAGCGATCCCGGCCCGCTTCCGCATCCCGCCGGAGAGCGCGGCCGGGTAGCGATCGGCCGAGTCCGAGAGCTCCACCAGGGCCAGACTTGCCCGCACCCGCTCGGCGACCTCGTCGGGTGAAAGGCCCCGCCGGACCAGCGCCAGCCCGACGTTTTCGGCGACGGTCATCGAGTCGAACAGCGCGGCGAACTGAAAGACGTAGCCGATCCGCCCCCGGAGCTCGGTCAGCTCGTTACGGGACAGGTCGGCAACCCGGAGGCCGTCGACCTCGACGTACCCCTCGTCCGGCTCGAGCAGCCCCACGATGTGCTTGAGCGCCACGCTCTTCCCGGTCCCCGAATAGCCGAGCAGCACGGTGGTGAGCCGGTCCGGCACGTCGAGCGTGAACCCGTCCAGGACGACCTTGTCGCCGAAAGCCTTGTGGACGTCGACGAAGCGGATCATCGGAAGGGATGGGGAGGGATGGGGAGGGATGCGGAGAGATGGGGGGCATTACCGCGGGAGGGCCGGAGCCCCACGCGCTCGACCCCCACCCCATCCCCCCGCATCCCCCCCCAGCTCTTCCATCTCATAACAGCACCAACGCCCAGAAGGCGTCCAGGACCAGGATCGCTTCGCAGCCGAGTACCACGGCCCGGGTCGTGGCCCGGCCCACACCCTCGGCGCCGCCCTGGGTCCGGAGCCCGGTCAGGGCGCCCATCAGGGCCACCGCGCCACCGAAGCTCGCGCTCTTGAGCAGACCGAACCACACGTCCTTGAAGTGGTAGAACTGCCGGACGCCCTTGAAGAACTCGGCGGTGGAAAGATCGATCAGGTTGATCGACGTGAGCCAGCCCGAGATCACCCCGACCGCCACGGCCATCGCCGTGACCACCGGAAACATCAGGATCGCGGCGACCACGCGGGGCACCACCAGGTAGGCGTGCACGTCGATGGCCAGCGTCTCCATCGCGTCGAGCTGCTCGGTGACCTTCATCGTGCCCAGCTCGGCCGCGATGTTGGCGCCCACCCGGCCGGCCAGCGCCATCCCGGTGAGCACCGGGCCCAGCTCCATCATCACCGTCTTGGCCACCAGCGCGCCGACGAAGTAGAGCGGAACCGCGCCGGTGAAGATGTAAGAAGCGAGGAGGGCGAGGACGATGCCGGTGAAGACCGCGAGGAAGATGGCGATCGGGATCGAGTCGACCCCCAGCCGGCGCATCTGGACGATCAGCTGGGGACCCCAGGTGCGGGGCATCGCGAAGGCCCGGCCGGCATCGACCGCCCAGCGTCCAAGCCGTCGGATGAACCCGAGTTGGGCGACGCCGAGGGCGTTGAGGTGCTCCCTCACGCCGCGTAGCTCGCGAGGGCTCGCCCGGCCGCGCCTTCGCGGAGCCGCTTGAGGGCACGGTCGCGGAGCTGCCGGACCCGCTCCCGGGTGACGCCGAAGATCGAGCCGATCTCTTCCAGGGTGTGCTCTCGACCGCCGTCCAGCCCGAAATAGAGCCGGAGCACCCGGGCGTCGCGCGGCGCCAGGGTCTCGAGCGCCACCGCGATCTCTTCGGCCAGGAAGTGGTCGATCGCCTCGTCCTCGGCGCCGTTGTGGCCGTCCACCATGAACCGCTCGATCGTGGCCCGGTCGCCCTCGGCGGCCAGCGGCGCGTCGAGCCGCACTTCGGTGGTGTTGAGGGCGGCGAGCGACTGCACCATCTCGACCGTGAGACCCACGGCTTCGGCGATCTGCTCCGCGGTCGGCTCCCGGCCCAGCTCCTGGCGGAGCACCTCGGCGGTTCGCACGATGCGGGAGAGGTCGGCGGTCCGGTTGAGGGGGACCCGGACGGTCCGGCCGTGCCGGGCGATGGCGGCCAGAATGGCCTGCCGGATCCACCACACCGCGTAGGAGATGAACTTGACGCCGTGGTCGGGGTCGAACTTCCGGGCGGCGGTCATCAGACCGACGTTGCCTTCGCCGATCAGATCCACCAGGGCGAGGCCCCGGTTCTGATATTTCTTGGCGACCGAGATGACGAACCGGAGGTTCCTGGTCACCAACTCGTGCATGGCGGCCTCGTCGCCCTGTTGGATTCGCCGGGCGACGGCGACCTCCTGCTCGGCGGTGAGGAGCGCCTTCCTGCTGACGTCGTGAAGATAGAGATCGAGGATGTCCCGCTCGGCCTCGTGGCGGCCGAGCGAGGCGGCCGTCTGGCGTGTCCGGGTCCGCTTTTTGGCCATGTGGATGGAGTCGATCGGTACGGGGAACGCGGCACGACTTTCGCTTGACACGCCTCGGAGCGGCGGCTAGCTTGCCGCGTTGCAACCCGAGCACCCCGATGGAAAAATCAATATAGCGGGGGCGTAGCTCAGTTGGGAGAGCGCGTGAATGGCATTCACGAGGTCAGGGGTTCGATCCCCCTCGCCTCCATCAGGTGCCTGGTTGCCAACGTCGGTCCAGCGTACTACTATGGTGGCCCGCTGGGTCTTGTGCGGGAATAGCTCAGTTGGTAGAGCACAACCTTGCCAAGGTTGGGGTCGCGGGTTCGAGTCCCGTTTCCCGCTCTGAGTAGGAACGGACCGACAGTCGGACGGAAGGACCGGGAAGGCGACCGATCGCCGGCCGATGCAGACATCGACGCGGGGTGGAGCAGTCTGGTAGCTCGCCGGGCTCATAACCCGGAGGTCGTGGGTTCAAATCCCACCCCCGCCATGGCAGTGGACAGACGGACAGCCGGACCGACGGACGGAGCTGGTCGGCGCGAAGCGAGTCGCGACTCCCAACCTGTCCGCCAGACCGTCTGTCCGTTCGTCCGTCTGGCTCGGGCGGTTAGCTCAGTTGGTTAGAGCGCTACGTTGACATCGTAGAGGTCACAAGTTCGAATCTTGTACCGCCCATGGAGACTCGAGGGCCCTTAGCTCAATTGGATAGAGCGTCTGACTACGGATCAGAAGGTTGGGGGTTCGAGTCCCTCAGGGCCCGTACGGGGCGTAGCGCAGCCCGGTTAGCGCGCCTGCTTCGGGAGCAGGAGGTCCCGGGTTCAAATCCCGGCGCCCCGATCGCATGACACCCGAGCCGCCATCGTCGTGATGGCGGTTTTGTTTTCAAGCCTGACCCGCCGGTCCCCCGGGACCGGCGGCGGCACCGGTCGTCGGTGCCCGTCCGACCGGGGGGTCGGACGGGCAAGGGACGGCCAGGGGACGGTCGCTCCGAAACTTCCCAGCCGTGTCCCCGTCGGGGCCGATGACCCCCGACCCTTCGCTCGCCGCCAAGTTCGAGGCCCGCGCGGACCTCAAGGAGCCAACCGTGACCCAGGATAGCCTCCCGCCCCGCCGCGGGCGGGGTTCCAGGAAACGGGTCATCCTCCTGCTGGTCGATGGCCTCCGGCCGGACGTCGCCGAGAGCGAGCTCCTGGCGGGCCACCTGCCGAACCTGGCCCAGCTGGTCGCCGGCGGCGGCCGGACCCGGGCGATCACCGCCTTCCCGTCGACCACCAGCGTTTCGTATCTGCCGTTCCTCACCGGCTGCCTTCCCGGCCGGTGCAACGTCCCCTCGATTCGCTGGCTCGACCGGCAGGCCTACGGCGGCCGCTGGTGGCGCGACCGCGAGGCGGTTCGGAGCTATTGCGGCTACCAGGCCGGCCGGTTGGACGGCGACATCGCCCCGGACGTCCGGACCATCTTCGAGCTGGTGCCCGAGAGCGCCGCCTTCTTCACCATGATCACCCGAGGGCTCGGCCCCGGCCGGGACCCGACCCAGGGCGCCCGCAAGTTCTGGGGAGCCATCTCGCACTATCTCCTCTGGCATCAGCCCGGCGACGACACGGTCGCCCGGAACCTCCTGAGCTGGATCGACCGCGACCCCGACTGGCGATTCCTTTTCGCCCAGTTCCCGGCGGTCGACGGCTACACCCATCAGACTCATCCCAGCCACCGGAAGGTGGTCCGGTCGCTCCACCAGGTCGACGCCGCGGTGGGCGCGCTGGTGGACGCTCTGGCCCGGCGCGAGCTGCTCCAGGACACCCTCATCCTGATGGTCAGCGACCACGGCGCCGCCCGGGTCAGGCGGCATCTCGACCTGGCCCGGTGGTTCCGGGAAGCCGGCGTCCCCACCCTCTCCCATCCGGAGCTCTGGCGACGCGACCCGCGGGCCGCCGTGATGGTGGCCGGCAACGGGTCGGCCATGGTCTATGCCGCCCCGGGCGCGCCGCGGGCGGACCGGTGGCCCCTGGAACGGCTCCGCGATCCCGGGACCTTCGGCGCCGGGACCGACCTGGTGGCCCGGCTGGCCGCAGAGCCAGGCGTGGCATTCGTGGCCGGCGAGTCCGCCCAGGGCGGCCTCGCGATCGTGGGTCGGGACGGCGAGGCCCGCCTCCGAGAAAGCGGCGGATCGATCGGCTACCAGCCGGTCACCGGCGACCCGCTGGAGCTCGGGCCCGGCTCCACCGACGACCGGGGCTGGCTGGAGCGAACCTTCGACGGCCCCTACCCCGACGCGCCCCGCCAGCTCCTCGACCAGTTCCGCTCGCCCCGGACCGGCGACCTCGTCGTGGTGGCCCGGGAAGGCTACGACTTCCGGGACAAGTGGGAGGTCCCGGAGCATCAAGTCCGGCCATGGCAGCCTGATCCGGGCCCACATGCAAACGCCGCTCTGGAGCAACCGGCCGATCGCGGACGTGCCGCTCCGGACCGTGGACCTCTTCCCCACCATGATCGACTGGCTGGGTGAGCCGATGCCGGAGAGGCTGGACGGCGAGCTGGTATGGAGCGCCCGGCGGTCGGCCGGAGCGGTCCCGGCGGCCGCCGGGGGACGCCCCTGATCAGGTGGCGATCGGGGCGGGGTCGGTATAAGTTGACAACCCTCTCAAGGGCCCGTAGCTCAGCTGGATAGAGCGCTTGCCTCCGGAGCAAGAGGTCGTGAGTTCGAATCTCGCCGGGCCCGCTGGTGGTAACCGAATGCCTCGCCGATCGTTAGGTCCGGCGGGGCTTCGTCGTTTTCAGGGACCTCGACCGCCGGGGAGCTGGCACTTGGGCCGTGAGACGATGGCAATGGGCTTGGGGCCGTCGTACCGGGCGACGGTCGCCAAGATGCTCAGAGCTGGCGGAGCCAGTTCCTCGAGCAATCGCTCTGCCAGCTGGGCCTCGGCCCACTTGGCGTCGCCTTCCGGCAACCGGGCGGCGTTGGTCAGGAGATCACGAAAACGTGCCCGCGTGTCCTCGTTGGTCGCCCGCGCAACGTTCGGAAGCGAGCGCTCGAGGAGGCGCAGTTCATCACCAGCTCGGGTTTCCACTCGGCGCACTGGTCGAGGAGTTGACGAATCGTAGTCACGGACCACGAGCGCGAGGTGGCGGATCGATTGGTTCACCGGCCTGGGTCCAGTCGTCGTAGTGACACTCCCGCGGCTCCCCTGGTCCGCCCAAGGCACCAACGTCGACGCCCTCACAGTATTGCCTACCCGGGGCGGGCGCGCGACACGAGGGGAGCCATCCGAACGAATGCGTTCGACGCGGCCTCCTGGAGCATCCATCGCCCCATCGCCCGGTACGAGACGGGCATCCACGAGTTCCGGGCGCCTGCCCAATCCGCCGAGGCCACGGGAGGCTCGTCACGGCCCCGCGCATTCAGGCCTCCCCGGACCAGCGTCCAGCGGAGCGAGGAGAAGGCACCGCGCCCGAGCGCGTCGGCCACCGACTGCTGCTCCCTGGCCCCGCGACCGATGGTCCCCGGCATCCTCGAGAAGAACCGCATCGAGAGGCTGGCCGGCTTGCCGGGCAAGGACGTCAGGAGCGTGTTGATCATGACGATCCGGTCCACCCCGGCGTCCCTCATGGCCTGCTCCACCACCGGCATGTTCGCCGACAGTGACGCCGATCCGTCCCGGCTCGTGGCCGTGACGCCGAGTGCGGTCAGGACGGCGTCGGCCCCGGCGAACGCGGCGGCCAGTCCGGGGCGGTCCGCCAGCGAGGTGACCACCGTGACCCGCGAGCCCGGCGGAACCTCCGCGATGCGCTCCGGTCGCGATCGGACGATGGCGGTGAAACCGACCCCCTCATCCCGGCACGCCGCCAGGATGCCCTGGCCGAGGCCGCCGGCCGCGCCGAGAACCGCCACCCGAGAAAGACCGAGGCCAGGATTGTCGCGCTGCAAGTCAGCCCTTCCGTTCAAGTCCGATCGGCTCGCCGGCCCTAGAATCAGGCAACCACTAACCTGAGGTGTCACATGTCTCTCGAACGGAATGTCGCTCCAACCGGAGTCAGCTGCGTGGGCCTCTGCACCTGCGCCGAGGGTCCCGGGGCGTGTCGGTGCGCCGAGTCGGGCAAGGGGTGCGATTGCACCCCCTGCGAGAGCGGCGAGGCCTGCCGCTGCGCCGCCGACTGCAACTGCGAACGGTGCCAATGCGCGGGGGTCGGCGCCTGAGCACGGCGATCGGGCGGCGGAGCCGAGTCAGGGCTTCGCCGCCCGAATCTGCTCCCGAATCCGGGCATCGGGCGTGCGCGAGACCCTGAACATCGACGGCGCCAGGCCGATCATCCGCTTGGAGGTGCGGGTAAGGTGGGCGGCATCGGCGAACCCCGCCTCGTGCGCTGCCCGCGAGATCGCGACGTCCCGCATACCCAGCTCCCAGATCCTGGCGAGCCGGCGCCAGAGCACATAGGGCCTCAGCCCCATCCCGACCTGCTCCGCGAAGAGGTGCCGGAACCGCCCGGGCGAGAGAAACACCTGGGCGGCGACGGCATCGAGGCTAAGGGGCTGGTCCAGGTGGGTGTTGATCCACGCCATGGCTCGCAGGATGCGTTCGTCCGAGACCACCGACGGCTCGACCCCCTTGGTCAGCCTGGCGATGATGCCCCGTGCCGACTCGACCATCGCCTCGTCACTCCGCCGCCCCACGAATCGGCTCAAGAGCTCCGTCATCTCGGCCGCGATGACGGCTCGATCGACGGCGGCGAGCCCCTGCGCGAGATGCCTCTCGGCGAGGGCCCTGCCCTCCCGCGTCTCCGGCTCCACGAACATCACGAACCCGAGCGACACGGCCGTGGCATCCATGCCGTGCGGCTGCTGCGAGGCGACGATCCCAACCGGGAAATCCCGCCACGGATCGCCGTCGGCGGCCCGCAACCGGATGGGGGCGTCCCGTCCGGCACAGACCTGGATCGCCTGGTGGGCGTGGACCGGCACCAGGCCGGTGGCCGCGCCCACGAAGATGCAGCCCCCGTCCCACCGGAACATCTCGATGTCGCCGATCGCCCTGGCCAACGACCCTCCCGGGTGGTGGTCGGACAAAGCTACCGGCCGATCGGTCCGGCCGACAGGAGAGGTCAGCCCCTCCGTTCAAGCCGGTTTCGGCCCCGTTCGCGACCTTGCTTCCCAGCAGCGGGTGCGGTCATAACCAACCGTGGCGTCCCGACCTGGTGGCCGGCCTTCTGCGCCAGCTATGACTTCGCCGCGGCCGCGGTGCTCGGCGCCATGCTGATCGGGCGCGACCGGCGTCTCTCCCGGACGTTCGCGGAGGTGTCCAATGCGTAGGCCCGCGGTCAACGAGCTGGGTCAGGTGGCCGGCACGTCGCAGACCTCGACGGCGGCAACCTCCGATGTCTTCATCTGGACGGCGGCGTCCGGCATGAACGGCATCGGGCGCCCGCCGGGGACGGTGTCCGCCGGCGCCAACGCCATCAACGACTGCGGCGTCGTGGCCGGCACCGCCACAACCAGCGTCCCAGGCACCAACGTCGGGTGGCGATGGACCGCCGCCGGCGGGTTCGCCACCCTTCCGGTCCCGGCCGGAATCACCGTCGTCCAGGTGAATGGGATCGACTCGCTGGGCGTGGTGTATGGCAACGTCTCGAGCGGCGGCCCGAGCACCGTACGTCTGGTACCGCGACCACGGCGAGGTTCTGCCCGGCGGCCTGGCACTTCGAGCGGCCAACGCCTGCGGCCTCGCGGTGGGCGTGCCCCAGGGGGGCGCCAACGACCTTCGGATCGAGGAGTGGCTGGTGCCGGGCTGCTGACCGAGGGAGCCCCTTGCCCGGCCTGGCGCGTGTAGCACGGCAGTGCTACTATTCGGGCGTCTACTCCCGGAGACCGCGATGGTCCGCGAGGTGAAGCTCCGTCAGGTCGGCGGCTCCGTCGGCGCCACCCTTCCGAAGGACATGGCCGACCGGCTCAATCTCGGCGTCGGCGACCGGGTCCTCGCCGTCGAGACGGACCAGGGGATCCTCCTGAGCCCCTACGACCCCACGGTCGAGAAGGCGCTCGCCTTGGCCGCCCGCACCGCCAAGAAGTACCGCAACGCCCTTCGTCAGCTCGCGAAGTAGGCTCCCCGTGGCTGAGCCCCGGTGGGTCGCTCGGATCGTGGCGGACGCCATCCATCTCGATCAGATCCGGGAGCACGGCGGCTTGGCAGGCCTCCGGGACGAGAACGCCCTCGAGGCGGCGTTGGCTCGGCCGCGGCAGAAGTGGCATTACGAGCCCGGCACGACGATGCCAGAGCTCGCCGCGGCATACGGGTTTGGCCTCAGCCGAAGCCACCCGTACCGGGACGGCAACAAGCGCGTGGCGTTCGTGGCAATGGTCGTGTTCCTGGAATTGAACGGATGGCGTTTCTCGGCGACGGAAGCCGATGTTGTCGAAGCCATGGTGGCGCTGGCTGCTGGGGCGTTGAGCGAAGCTGAACTGGCAACCTGGGTGGGTGAGCGGAGCAAGAAGACCAGATCGGGGCGCTCCGGCTAACAGGTGCCCCGAATGTTCATGGCCGACGCTGGCTCTCGGCACTCCCGGGCGCCGACATCACCCTTTCGATCCATTCCACGTACCTGGAGATCCGAACGCCGTAGACGATCTCGCCGTAGAGCCCCTCCTTGAACGCCCGCCCCGCCGCGTACTCCTTCAAGAACGGATGACCCGGCGGATACCTGCTCCACGAGGCCAGCCCCACGAGCTGCTGTGCGCTCCCCTCCCCGACGAGCAGCGGCCCGCCGCTGTCGCCGCTCCCCGTGGCGCCCTCGAGCGGCAGGGCCGACGACGGCGGGTCGAACCGATACCAGACATAGCGCGAGTCGGCGCCGACGAGCACGTTGAAGGCCCGGCGCAACACGGTGCGATGCGGGCTCTCCGGGTCCTGGCCGTCGGCGCCGTTGCCCGTGGCGCCCTTCCCCACCAGCTGGACGGTCATCCCCACCTCGTCGTGTCCCGCGATAGAGGGGAACCGGCGTCACGTCCGTCACCGGCGCCGCCAGCTCGATCAGCGCGATGTCGTTGGATGCCGCCAAAAACGCGTGCGCCTTGGAGAAGTCGCCGGAGGCCAGGGCCTCCTTGACCAGCTTGGCGGGCAGCTTCTGGTAGCCCGGATAGACCACCACCCGCTGGATCTTGCGCGCCACGCCGCCGATGGAGATTTCGTCGTCCCTGCCCTGCATCGGAGCGGCATGAGCGGCGGTGACGACCCACCGCGGCGCGATCAGCACGCCGTGGGCTTCGCCGGGCATGTCGGCCAGCGCGGGGTAGGCCGACGCCGGGACGCGATACTTCGCGTCGCTGACGTCGCTCCGGATGACGATGGCGCCCGCCCCGAACGAGATCGGGAGCAACGCCAGGGCAAGAAAGTGTCTCACGATGTCAGGCGTCCTCGTACGCCTTCTCCAGGGCCGCGACGTCGAGCTTCACCATCTTCAGCATGGCCTCCATCACCCCTTGCACCTTCTTGGCATTGGGGTCGTTGATCAGCTCCATGAACCGCCTCGGCACGATCTGCCACGTGACGCCGAACTGATCGGTAATCCAGCCGCACTGCGAGGGGGTCGCGCCGGCATCGACGAGCTTGTTCCAGTACTCGTCGACCTCTTCCTGGTCTTCGCAGTCGACGAAGAGCGAGAACCCTTGGGAGAAGGTGAAGTACGGCCCGCCGTTGTAGCCCATGAACGACTGACCGCCGACGACGAATTCGGCGGACGTGATGGGGCCGTCCTTGCCGGTGCGGGCGACGTTCTTGACCTTGGAGTCCGGGAACGTGGCGGTGTAGAAGGCGATGGCGGCTTCGAGCTGGTCGTTGAACATCAGGAAGGGCGTCACTTTGGACATTGCCTGTCTCCGCTGTCGGGGTCATACACTGTACCGACAATGGACGAGTTCGCCAAGGACCGCGGATCGCCTTGCGGACCCCGCGGGCAAGGGCACCGGGATCCACGCCTGGTCGTCCCTCGATGTCCGGCGTGGGCGAGTCCATGGGCGTCTTCCTCTCGCGCGTCCCGGGCGAGTTCGCTTCCGCCGAGGCCGTGCCGGTCTTCGTGAACAGCCGCGACTCCGCCACCGGGGCCACGACGCACCGCGGCACCGGTCGTCGTCATGACCGGCGACATGCTGCTCGACAGCCCGGTCCTGGCCGGCCGGCCTAACGGCGACCTCCTGGCCTGCTGGTCAGAGGGCAACCGCAGCGACGATCGGAGCAACCGGTCCGCTGCGCCACTCGGCCCGCCGGTGGGAGGTGGTCGGCTCCCCGGCCGGTCGAACAGGCGAGGGCCGCGGAGGCGTGGCCGGCCGCGGCCGGGACGGATCGGGGCTGGTATCTCGGTCAGTTCGTGGTGACCGAAAGCCGGACCGGGGGGGCATCCACGCCCTCACCCCGTGCCGCCGATCGCGGCCGGATGGCTTTACCCAGGGCGACTATACCGCTCTGTCGGTCGCGGGCGGGCGGCTGGCGGCGGCGTTCGTGCTGCCGAGGGTCCTGGCTCCCAAGCCGGACTCTGGCGCGGTGCATGTAACCGTGATGGCCGAGCCGGCGCCCGGTCGCGCGCGGCGCTAGCGGAGGTTGACCTGCCGCTTTTGCAACAGATCTGGTGGCCACGAGCGGGCGTTGCGAAATGTCAAGTACAAGTGGCTCTGGCGTTCGGGTCGCGGCGTCCAGCTCCGCCTGGGGCACGGCATCGACGCGTCGTCCCTCAGGTGCTGACTCCGAGCTCAGCCCGCGGCTACAGCGCGGCGAAATCCTGCTCGTATTCCTGCTCCAGCCTCTCGCGCTCTGCCCACAATCCGCGTCCAGCCCGCACTGGGACGAATGCGCCGTCGCGAAACTCGCCCATCGGCGCGGCGGCGTCCTCGATCTCGTAGACCTGTCCGAGACCGATGCCGGGGCGCCCTTCGAGATAGGGCGCCGTGGCGTCGATCCACGGGCCGGCCTGGGCGCCGGCGTCGATCGCCTGCTTGAGCTTGATCTCCCCGATGCCGTTCATGTTGCTGGCCGTGCGCATCGACGTCACGCCCCCGGCGAGGTAGAGGCGCGAGAACGACTGGGTGAGATTCCCGGACACGCCCGGCCCGGTCGGATAGTGCAGGTGCTCGTGAACCATCACGAGGCCGGGAATCACCGACTTGCCGGCCAGGTCCATGATCAGCGTGCCGGCGGGCACCGGCGTCGTCGCCGAGCGGCCGATCGACGCGATCCGGCCGTCCTGGATGACGATCGTTTGGTCCGTCGTCGCCGCCCGGCCGTGCCCTGATCCCCGGACGTGGGTCAGCGCGACGGCGGTGGTGTCGACGGAGACGAACTGCCGCGCGGCGGGACCGAGGATGGCCGCTGCGCCTGAGCGTCGCCGTCAAGCCGAGCGTCAGCAGGCCAAGCGGCAAACGAGGCATTCCCGGCTCCGCTGCAGTCGTGGTGGCGCCCATCAGTATAGAGCGCCACCAATCCCTTCCCGCCCGGGCCATTTCGTCCGCGGCGCCCCGGCCGGCCGATTTCGGCCGCGCGGGCACAACAGGCGCCGTCGGCGTCGAGGACGCCTCGAAGCTGGTCGGGACTACTGCTCCGTCTCGAGCGTCTCGCCGTGCGGCCCCGACCTGCACCTCCGACCGCTTCCCGCCGGTCACCACCTGGGCCTCGGTACCACCACCAGGCTGCCGTGTTTGGTGAGCGACTCCACCCGCCGGATCGTCCCCTTGCCCGCCTTGGCCTGAAGGGCCGTCCGGACGGCCGCCGGCAGCGCGTCGAGCGCCACCTGCTCCTCCACCTCGACCACCGTGCCGGCCGCGTCCATCAGCACGTCCTTCCATCACGCGCGCGCTCAAGCGCATCCGGGTCCTCGGCAAGGGCGAAGCCGAGCTGGATGACCTGCAGGCGGGCTTCGCCAAGCAGATCCACGCGTTCTCCCGCCAGTTTGCGAAGGCCGACGCCGACATCGCCATCGACGCCCTGCGCCGCCTCCTCTCCGTCGAGCCCGATGACGCAGAAGCGAGGCGCATGCTCGTGGAGCTGGGCGTGAGCACCGACGCCAAGCCCGAGGGAGCGGCCCCGGAGGACGTCCCCATCCCCGGCATCACGAAGTGGGTGGACATGTTGGCCGACAAGGCCATTCCCGCCGGCGACCGCACGTCCTACGACCGCAAGGTGCTGACGATCGACCAGAAAGGTGGGAGCATCTTCTGGACCGATCCCACGCTTCGCGCACCGGACGTCTTCGTCTACGACATGCAATTCCGTTTCCTGAAGGAGCACGCCCACGGCTACCTGCTGGGCGTGGCATTCGCCCGTGACGACCAGGCAGGTCGTCAGGAATTCGTCATGGCCTTCGCCCAGAAGAGCGAGGTCACCATGACGCAGTCGTCGGGTGGCAAGAACGTGGACGTCGGGCAGACGAGCATCCACCCGATCCGGATGGAGGCCTGGCACCGCCTCACGGTCGCCGTCGAGGGGCGCAAGGCGCACGTGTACCTGGACGGCAAGAAGGTCCTGTCCTCCTCCGTTCCGGGTCGCAAGACGTTGGCCGGACCGATCGGCGTCTTCCACCAGCGCTGCGTCGCCGAGGTGCGCGCGCTGCGCCTGGGGACGAAGGAGTGACCGTGGTCCGCCGCCTCCTGGCCGCCTTGCTCCTCGCCGCCCTGCTGGCCTCTCCTGGGCTTGCAGGGCCGGACGCCGTCGAGCTGGTCGACAAGGCCCAGGCCGCCATGAAGGACCACGAGTACGGCACCGCCGAGACGCTCTTCCGACAAGCCGTGGGCAAGATGGAGACCTGCCTCCCCGCGCTGGAGGGTCTGGGCGAATCCCTCCTCGCCCAGGAGAAGGAGCACGAGGCCATCGTGGCGTTTCGCAAGACCGTCCGCGTCGCGGAATCGGGCGAGGCCTTCCCGACGGCGTGGAATGACGACGTGAAACGCGCGAGCCGGCACCTGCAGGAGCTGGACGACAACGGGCACGAGCTCGACGGCATCCTCGACGACCACGTCGAGGCCCTGGTCAAGCTCGCGGCCAAGTACCGCCGGAAGGACCCGGATCTCGCCGACCGGGCCCTGGACCTCGCCCTCACGCTGCGCCCCGACCACGAGCGCGCAAACGAGCTGCGCCGGAAGATGACCGATCAGGGCCTGCGCCGCGAGGCGCTCTTCGACGGCAAGCAGATCGACGACTGGGACGGAGGACGCTCGGACTGGTGGCAGGTGAAGGACGGAATCATCGTCGCCGAGACCAAGGGCCTCGCCTCCTACATCCGCACGCAGAAGGAGGTCTCGGGCAACTTCGACGTCGTCATGGAGGCGCGCATCACCAAGACCTACGACGAGTCGCCCTTCATCGCGATCATGGGTGCGTGGAAGGGCGAGTACGTCCATTCCCGCTTCGGAGCCCTGGGCAAGGCGCTGTACTGGTACGAAAAGAACGGCAAGGACCACTCCGACGTCGTCTACCGCTGCGACTTCGCCAGCCTGCCCAAGCCCATCGACCCCGCGAAGTGGAACACCTACGAGCTGCGCTTCCGCAAGGACACGATCACGGCCGTGGTAGGCGGCAGGGACGTCCATTCGATCGACCGTCCGAAAGCGCGCGATGGCGGCTTCGTGGGCATCCTCGCGCAGGGCTGCCAGGCCCAGATCCGCAAGGTGGAGGTGGTCTATCGCTGATGATTCGTCGCGGACGAATCCGTAGGCAGGACCGGGAAACCCCCGTCGGCCGAGTGCGATGTGGATGCGATCGGGTGCAGCACGAAGCGCGCCGCCCGACCTCCCTTGGACGCAAGCACGCGATCGGCCGGGAGGTCGGATTCCGGACACGCTCCCGGTGGCGTAGGATCGACGTGCGCGGAGGCACTCATGGAATTCCAGCAGGTCGATCCCGCCACCGGTGAGCTCGGGACCTCGTATGAGACCCTCGACGGACAGGCCCTCGCCGAGGTCCTTGCCAGGGCCACGGCTGCGCAGCGCGCGTGGCGCCAGACGTCGTTCGCAGAGCGTGCTGCGGTGCTGCGCGCATGCGCCGCCGGCTTGCGAGCCGAGAAGGACGAGCTCGGGGGCCTGATGGCCAGGAGATGGGCAAGCCCATCAGCGCAAGGCGTGGGCGAGGCCGAGAAGTGCGCGTGGGTCTGCGAGTACTACGCCGAGCACGCCGCGGCGTTCCTCGCTCGACGAGCACGTCGAGACCGATGCCACGAAGAGCTACGTCAGCTACCAGCCCCTGGGCGTGGTGCTCGCGATCATGCCGTGGAACTTCCCCTTCTGGCAGGTGTTCCGGCTTCGCCGCGCCGGCGCTCGATGGCGGGCAACGCGGTGCGTGCTCAAGCACGCCCCCAACGTCCCCGGGTGCGCGCTGGCCATCGAGCGCATCTTCGCGCGAGGCCGGCGTGCCCGACGGACTCGTCCACGACGCTGCTCATCGATCCGCGACCAGGCCGCGCGAGGTGATCCGCGATCCGGCGCGTACGCCGCCGTCACCCTCACCGGCAGCACCCGCGCCGGTCGGGCGGTGGCGTCCGAGGCCGGCGAGCGTGCTCAAGAAGGCGTGCTCGAGCTCGGCGGCAGCGACCCTACGTCGTACTCGCGGACGCCGACCTCGAGCAGCCGCCGACGCGTGCGTCACCAGCCGCTTCATCAACAGCGGGCAGAGCTGCATCGCGGCCAAGCGCTTCATCGTGGTCGAGGCGGTACGCGAGCGCGTTCGACGCGAGCGGGTGTCGAGCCGGATGGAGCGCGGCGCGGATGGCCGACCGCGGACGAGGACACCGACGTCGGGCCGCATGGCGCGCGTGGACCTGCGCGACGGCCTGCACGACCAGGTGGAGACGCAGCGTGCGGCCGGCGCGCAGGCCTGGTGCTCGGCGGCGAGGTGCCGGACGGCGCCGGGCGCCTGGTACCCGCCGACGCGTGCTCGACCGACGTGCGCGCCCGGCATGCCGGCGTTCGACGAGGAGATGTTCGGTCCGGTCGCCGCCGTCATCGCCGCGCGCGACGAGTGCCACGCGCATCGCGCTCGCCAACGCACCCGACGTACGGCCTGGGCGCGGCGGTGTTCACCGCGACCTCGACGAGGGCGAGCAGATCGCCCGCGCGCGCTGGACGCCGGCATCCTGCTTCGTGAACGCGTTCGTGCAAGTCCGACCCGCGCCTGCCGTTCGGCGGCATCAAGCGAAAGCGGCTACGGCCGAGAACTCGGCGCGCACGGCATTCGCGAGTTCGTGAACGCGAAGACCCTCTACCTGGCCTGAAGTTCCGTCCAGGACGGAACTTCCGTAGGCAGGCAGGGACCCTCCCGGATCGGGCGCGGGTGGCACCCTCGCGCGCGCTACCACGCTGCCCCGCGGCCCGGGGAGGGGTATCGAGACCCACACCCGCGGGAGGATCCCGACACGTCGATCCGGGAGGCTGGCCACCCACGGGCGATGCGCGTCCCTGGTAGGGTGGCCGGCCATGGGTGACACGTCCCGCCCCCCGCCGCTGCGGCGCAAGGCCAAGGCACCCGTACGCCATCGCAGCCGCGAGAAGTCGCCGGAGGAGTTGAAGGGTCACGCCCGGGTCCGCGCGGCGAAGCTGTGCTCGGCATCGATGTACGTCGCCATCACGGGACTCATCCTCATGGTCCTGCCGTTCGCTCCGCCGGGCGGCGGAGTCGCCGCGGGCCTGGCAGCGGTGGTCCTGGGGGTGTGGGGCCTGCTCTCGCTGGCGCGGCTGGGCCGGCCCCGGCGCGACCTCGAGAACGCCACGCCGATCGAGCGCGTGGGCGCGCGGATGGCGGCGCGTGCAAAGGGGCAGGGGGCTCGGGTATCGGCTTCGGGCTGCTGATCCTGGTCTGGGCGGGCTTCGTGATCTACCTGGGGTGGGTACGGACGGAGCAGAAGCAGGACGAGCCGGATCCCGTCCAGGAGTACATGGAGCTGATCCGACGAAACCACGGCCTCCCGGATGATCCCGAAGCCCGCAAGAAGTTGCTCGAGAAGCTGCGCGACGCCTCGGCCACCCCCGGGCAGCCGACCTCCAAGTAGCGCGACTCTCCCTACAATCCCCGCATGCGCATCTACATCAGCGTCGACATGGAAGGGGCCACCGGCGTCTGCCACCGCGACCACCTCATGCCCGGCGGGCAGGACTACGAGAAAGCGCGCCACTGGTTGACGGGTGACGTCAACGCGGCGGTGGAGGGCGCCGTCGCCGCCGGCGCAACCGACGTCCTCGTCGCCGACGGCCACGGCACGATGCGCAACATCCTGTTGGACGAGCTCCACCCGCAGGCACGGCTTCTGACCGGACCCGCCCAGGCGCGGCAACGACCGCTCGTCCAACTCGGCGCGCTGGAGCACGGCGTGTTCGACGCCGCGTTTCTCGTCGGGCACCACGCGCGGGCCGGCACGGCGGGTGGACTCCTGGCCCACACCTGGGTCGGGGCCGTCGTGCACGAGATCCGCCTGAACGGCAAGCCCGCCAGCGAGGGCTACCTCAACGCCGCCATCTTCGGCCACTACAACACGCCCCTGGTCTTTGCGTGCGGCGCCGACGATCACTGCCGGCAGATGCGAGAGGACTTCGGTGAGGACATCGTCACCGTCGAGGTGAAGCAGACCCTCGGGCCGACGGCCGTCGTCACGCTCACGCCCGAGCGCGCTCACGCCCTCATCCGGGCGGGCGCGGAGAATGCCCTCCGGCGCCTGCCCGCGCCCCTGACCTTCGACGGGCCCGTCACCCTGGAACTCGAGGTCCACCGCGACGAGATGCGCGAGCGCGGCCTGGAGCTGGGGGGCGAGCCCTTCGGCCGCCTCGGCATCCGCTACGAGGACGCCGACGTGATCCAGGGGGTGACCCGACTATGGCGGGCCCTGGCCCACATCCTGCGCGAGGACGCCGGCTTCCTCAGGTAGGGGCCCGTCGGAAGCGGCACGCCCCGACACCGGTTGCGGTTGCGGGCCGGTCGCGCGAGGATGGGCCCATGGCGCATGCCACCGTCCGTCGCCGCCCGCCTGCGGACGTTCTGCTGCGTGCGCGAGCCGCACGCCACGCCACGGTCCTCGAGTTCGAGCCGGGCCCCTACACCAGGCTGGACGCCGCCGGTCGTTGGACCGCCTACGCCGACGAGCACGGGACGTTTCGCCGCACCCTCGACGGTCGCGTCGTGCGGCGGGTGCGCGGACGGTTCCTGGCTTGCCGACCCGGCGAGGCGGACATGGTCCACAATGCCGCCGTGCGCACCGCGGCGCGGGCGGCCGAGGTCCTGGAGGCGAGAGAGGACGCGTCGCGCGAGCTCATCGGTACGCGCGCCGAGCTTCTCGCCCGACTCGAGCGGGCGCGCACGTGGACGACCGCTGCGCATGCGCGCCCACGGTGTGGCGCTGCAGCGCGCCTGGCCGGAACCCACGCGCATCCTCCCACCGCATCGCTACCGGGATCTCGTGATCCTGCCGGCGACCGGCTGCCCGAACCACGGCTGCGGGTTCTGCGCGTTCTACAAGAAGCGCCCGTTCCGCGTGCTCGACGACCAGGCCTTCGAGAATCACCTGCAGGCGGTCGTGGACGCCCTGGGCGTGGCGATCGCCGAGCGCGACGGCCTCTTCCTGGGCTCGGCCTCCGCGCTCTCGCTGAACGACACGCTGCTGCTCAAACGCCTGGCGCGCGTCCGCACGGCGATCGGCATCCCCCGCCGCGGCGTCGCCGCCTTCCTCGATCCCGACCGCGCACCCTCGCGCTCGGCGCAGGCCTTCGCCGCGCTGCGCGAGGCCGGACTCGTCGAGGCGACGCTGGGTCTGGAGACGGGCCAGCCCGACCTGCGGCGCCGTCTCGGCAAGCGCGCCGACCTCTCCGACGTCCGGGCGGCGATCGACGCGATGAGAACGGCCGGCGTCGGCGTGGGACTCACCGTGCTCGTCGGTCTCGGCGAGCACGACGACGAGCACCGGCATCGCGACGCGACGGTCGCCCTCCTCGCGAGCCTGGACCTGGGCACGCGCGACTTCGTGCATCTCTCGCCGCTCGTACGCCCGGGCTTCGGGCGCGTCCCCGAGGTCGTGCTGCGTGCGTGGCGGCGAGCGCTGATCACCACCACGCCGGCACGCGTCGCGCCCTACCTGATCGAGCGATTCGCATGGCTGGCGTAGGACGCGCGCCGGCTCCTGGCCCCCGCATCGCAACGCGCGGGTGCCGAGGCCTGGAGGAAGTCCTGCGGCTCATGCGGGCACGGTGGCCGGAGATCCGCGCAGCCACCATCCAGGATCACGATTGGGTCCGGGCTCCTTCGCCCGGTGGGGTGCTACGCATGGATGCTGCGGGGCGGTCTCCGGTGCTTCCTGGGCGTGGTCGCGGTCGGTCTCCTTCTTCTCCACCGGCAGCGAAAGCCACTCGCCGATGTGGAGCGCGCCTGGAGACGCAGCCCGGGCCGCCGCATCCGGACGTGACTGTCCGAGCGGCAGGTACCGGGCTCACGACCGCAACCGCAGGGACCTCGGCCAGAGCGGTGATCCCCCGGCGACCTTCAGGCCCTTGGCCTCGAGCGCGGGACGGAGCCAGGGCAGGTAGGTGGTCGGCCCGAAGGCGAACCGCAGGGCTCGGCGCATGACGAGTCGCCCGTGGGGCCCGAAGCGGGCCCCTCCGGAGAGACACCTCCCTGCCGCCTTCCGGCCGGGGCTGCGAAGACCTCCGGACCCGGTCATGGCATGGCGACGGCTTCGAAGTGCGCGTAGCCGGGCGGCACGCCGTAGGTGATGCCGAGCAGCTCGGCGCGGACGTCCGAGCCGGGCCCACCGTCGGCCCTGAATCGGCCCCCGAAGGTGGTGGCCCCGGATCCCAGGCCCCCCAGCGAGAGGCTGTCGTCGCCACGACCCAGGTCGATGTCCGTGTGGCCGAGGACCGACAGATCGCAGGGGTTGGGAGGGCTGGTCGAGGGCCCGATCGCGACTTCGTCCGCACCGCTCCCCGTATCGATGAAGAGATCGCCGCCGATGGCGCCGCCCTCCAGGACGACGCGGTCCGCGCCGCCGTGGGTGGCGATGAGGGCACTCCCGCCGACGGGAGGGCAGTCCAGAAGCTCGACGAGGTCGTCCCCGTTCCCCGTGAAGATCTCGAGGTCCGTGCCCGCGCCGGAGCCGTACTTGAACCGGACGGCGTTGTCGCCATCGCCCACGTCGATGCTCACGTTGCCCATGGCGCTGGTGCCGTCGTACAGGGCGACGCTGTCGTTCCCGGCCCCGGACGTCAGGGTCATGTCCCCCCCGGCATTGGCGTCGAGGGCGACGTTGTTGTTCCCCGCGCCGAAGTCGCAGGTCATCGAGCCGACGACGCGGAGTGCCGTCGTGGTGAGCGAGTCGTCGCCCTGGCCGTAGGTGACGTCCAGATCCCCACCCACGTCGATGTCGAACAGGCGCACGAAGTCGTCCCCCTCGCCCGTGTCGATGGTCACGTCACCCGCCACCGACACCCGCTCGAAGTAGAGCTTGTCGTCGCCGCCACCGAGGTCGATCTGAACCGATCCGTGAACGTCACATCGAGCCTGGCGGGTCCGGGCACGCCGTTGAGGGACTGACCCGGGGGAACCACGATCTCGGCGTTCCCACTGCCCCCCTTGGGCTGGATGTGGACCTCGTTGGCGCAGAGGTCCGGCGACGATGCGAACGTCGCCTCCGTCGAGCGTCACGACCGAGACGTCCGGGACCATGCCAGGCTCGCACACCGCCGGGGCCGGCGGTTCGACGGGCGGCTGCGTGCAGTCGCAGTGCTTGCGGCTCTTGCCCGACTTCGACGAGTGCTTGCGGGACTTGCCCGAGCGGGGGCGCCCTGCCGGACTTGCCGTGCTTGCCCGACCTGCAGTGCTTGCCGGACCTGGCGCCGCAATCGGGCTGGTCGCACGTGCCCGACTTCTTCGAGGCCTTGCTCGACTTGCCCTTGGCCTGCGCACCCGCGGTGGTCGCAAAGGCCATCGCCAGGGCCACCACGCCAGCGGCCACGAGCGTACCGATCCCACGTCCCGTCATCGTCCACCTCCATCGCCGTCGCGGCCTCCGCCGAGACGTGCAAGCCCGAGAGGGTACACGACGCGACGGCACGCCGGGGCCCGGACTCGTGAGGACCGCCCCGATGTCGCGCGGCGAGACGCTCGGTCGTCGGCCGCATGTCCACCGGATTGGACGCGGCATGCCCCCAGGCTCAGGGCGTAGGCGTTCACGGGGTCTGCCGTGGTGCGGCGCCTGGGATGTCGTGAGCCACGCCGGTGCGCCCTCGCGGGCACGGCGGAGATCGTCCTCGTCCTTCAGCGCATCCGCGTCTTCGAG
>CAVSQW010000002.1:0-254441 GCA_963730185.1 uncultured Gemmatimonadales bacterium | reverse complement strand
AGGACCCATGGCGAACTCGTCCATGTTCGCCTTGCAGGCCACCAGGCCGCCGGCTTCGCGGAGCCGGACGATGGCGGTGGCGTCGTAGGGCGAGCGGTAGCCCTCGAGAATCCGCGAGCCGCAGGTGGTCGGCTGCTCGACGGTGACGATGTTGTCCTTGACGGCGACCGGCAGGCCGCGGAGGGTCGCGTCGGCCGGGGTGGCCTCGGCCCGGGCGGCCTCCTCGAGCAGCGCCTCCCTGGGACCACGCGAGGGCGGCGTTCAGGTGACGGGCCTGATCGAGCCGGCGGACGGTCTCGAGGGCCACCGCCTCGAGGCTCATTCGCCCTCCATGCCCGACAGGCGGGGCACCACGAAGAGGCCCGCCCGCACGTCCGGCCCGAAGTCGGCCGGGCCCCGGGCCAGCGGCACCGGGCGGACCTCGTCGGGGCGGAGCGGCGCCGCCTGGGGGCCGGGCACGAAGGTGGTGCCCCGGTCGGCCTCGCCGAGCTCGGTCAGCAGGCCGACGTAGGCGACGATCCCGTCGAGCTCCCGGGTCAGCCGGTCCAGGTCGGCGTCCGGGACCTCGAGCTCCGCCAGCTTCGCGACGTGGCGGACATCGTCGGTCGTGATCTTCATGCCCCCTCCCACTCCCGCTCCAGGCCGGCGTACGCCACCAGAAGCTGCTTGGTCCCCACCTCGGCGTCGTCGAACGCGACGCTCACCTTGAGATCCCGGCCGGTGCCGGCCAACCCCTGAATGGTGCCGCTCCCGAACCGCCGGTGCCTGACCCGCTCGCCCTTCACGTAGCGAGGGGCGTCCTGAGAGAGCTCCTCCTCCGGAATCCGCGGTGGCGGCTCCATCGGCGCCCGCCCGAAGCTGGGCGTTCGGTCGGCCGGCCGCCAGCCCGTCGAGCGCCGGCCACCGCTCCGGGACCCGCCCGACCAACTGGGCGCGAAGAGCGACGACGTCCGGCGCTCGTCGACCAGCCCGGGCGGCAAGGTCTCCAGGAACCGCGACGGCATGCTGGGGAGGATCTCCCCGCCCCGACGCCGCGAGCGCGCGTGGGTCAGGTAGAGCTTGTCCTTGGCCCGGGTGAGGGCCACGTAGAAGAGCCGCCGCTCCTCCTCGAGGCCCTCCTCGGTCTCGACGGCGCGGGAGAGCGGGAAGAGCCCGTCCTCGAGACCCGCCACCACCACCAACGGCCACTCGAGCCCCTTGGCGGTGTGCATCGTCATCAGCGTCACCCCCGCCTCGTCGCCCTCCTGGGTGTCGTGCGACGAGAGCAGCGCCGCCTCGGCCAGGAACCGCTCCAGCGGGGTGCCTTCCTCGTCGGTCACGACTTCGCTCCAGCCGGCCGCGGCCGCCACCAGTTCGCGAACGTTGTCCCAGCGATCCCGTCCCTCGGGTCCCTCGTCGAGGAGAAGCCGCTCGTAGTTGATCGCCTCGATCACCGCGCCGAGTACCTCGGCCGGCTGCGCCATCCCCACTTGCTGGCGGAGGGTCTCGAGCAGGGTGCCGAACCGGCCGAACGCCTCGCGGACGTTGGGTCGGAGGCCTTGAATCCGGTCGCCCATCGCCGCCGTCTCGAGAAGCGGCTTGTCCCAGGCCCCCGCGGCCCCCCGGAGCACTTCCAGGCTGGTCGCGCCGATCCCGCGACGGGGCACCGCCACCGCCCGGAGGAAGGCCTCGTCGTCGGCGGGGTTGGCGAGGAGCCGGAGATAGGCCAGCAGGTCCTTCACTTCGCGCCGGTCGTAGAAGCTCACCGACCCGACGATCCGGTACGGCATCCCGGCCCGCCGGCAGGCCTCTTCCAGGGCCCGCGACTGCGAGTTGGTCCGGTAGAGGACCGCCATCTGGCCGGCCGTGAAGTCGCCGGAGGACCGCCGGGCGGCCAGCTCGCCGACGATCCATTCGGCCTCGTCCCGCTCGTCGGCCGCGCCCAGCACGGTCAACCGGCTCGCCGCCCTTCCGGCGGGTCCGAAGCGTCTTGCCGATCCGGCCCGCGTTCGGGGCAATCGCCGCATTGGCCGCGTCGAGCACCACCTGAGTGCTCCGGTAATTCTCCTCCAGCCGGACCATCTTCGACCCGCCGAAGTCGCGCTGGAAGTCGCGCATGTTCCGAACTTCGGCGCCCCGCCAGGCGTAGATCGACTGGTCGTCGTCGCCCACCACGAACACGTTGCCGTGCGAGCCCAGCAACTTGACCAGCTGGTACTGGGCCCGGTTGGTGTCCTGGAACTCGTCGACCAGCACGAACGCGAACTTCCGCCGGTAGCGGTCCAGGACGTCCGGATGCTCGTGGAAGAGCTTCAGGGGATGGAGCATCAGGTCGTCGAAGTCCATCGCGTTCTGGGTCTTGAGCGCGGCGGTCATGGCCGCGAACACGTCCGCCGCCACCCGAGTGAGCGGATCGCTGCTCGAGGCGGCGAGGTCGGCGACCGTCTGCATCCGGTTCTTGGCGCCGGAAATGATCGCTCTGAACCAGCTTGGGCGGGAAGAGCTTGGTCGGGTGGTCGCGCTGATCCATGATCCGCTTGATCAGCGAGAGCCGGTCGTCCTCGTCGTAGATCGTGAACTGACGGGAGAAGCCGATCCGCTCGGCCTCCCGGCGGAGGAGCCGGGCCGAGAGGCTGTGGAAGGTCCCGATCCAGAGACCGGTCGGATCGCGGTCGAGCATTCCCCGGATCCGTTCCTTCATCTCGCCGGCCGCCCGGTTGGTGAAGGTGACCGCGAAGATCCGGTCGGCTGCGACGCCGTGCCGCTCGATCAGCATCGCGATCCGGGTGGTCAGCACCCGGGTCTTCCCGGAGCCGGCTCCCGCCAGCACCAGCATCGGCCCGGTGAGATGCTCGGCCGCCTCCCGCTGCTCCGGATTGAGCGCGAGGGTGAGGTCGGTCGCCGTCATCGCGTCAGCCTCGACGCGTGCGGGCCATCGGACCGGACCGCCCGGCGCTCATCGCGGCGGCTCCAGCCGATCCACTCCGACGTAGGGAGCCAGCGCCGCGGGGATCCGCACCGAGCCGTCCGGCTCCTGGTAGTTCTCCAGGATCCCGATGAGGGTGCGGGGGAAGGCCACGCCCGAGGCGTTGAGGGTGTGCACCAGCTCGGGCTTGGCGCCCGCCGCCGGCCGGAAGCGCAGGTTCGCGCGGCGGGACTGGAAATCGGTGAACGTGCTCGAGCTCGACACCTCGAGCCACGCTCCGACCCCTGGCGCCCAGACCTCGAGGTCGAAGGTGCGGGCCGAGCTGAAGCCGGTGTCGCCGGCCGCCAGCTCGAGGACCCGATAGGGCAGCTCCAGTCGCTGCAGCACCGCTTCGGCGTGGCCGGTCAAACGCTCGTGCTCGGCGTCGCTCTCCGCCGGGTTCACCAGCCGGACCAGCTCCACCTTGTCGAACTGGTGCACCCGAATCAGCCCTCGGGTGTCCTTGCCGTGCGAGAAGGCCTCTCGCCGGAAGCAGGGGGTCCAGGCCACCAACCCGATCGGGAGCCGCCCCGGCTCGAGGATCTCGTCCCGATAGAGGTTGGTGAGCGGCACCTCGGCCGTCGGGATGAGGAACAGGTCGTCGGCCGGGAGGCCGTACATGTCGTCCTCGAACTTGGGCAGCTGCCCGGTCCCGGTCATGGCGGCCCGATTGACGAGATAGGGCGGCGCGATCTCGAGGTAGCCGTGCTCCCGGGAATGGAGGTCGAGCATGAAGGCGGCCAGGGCCCGCACCAGACGCGCCCCTACACCGGTGTACACCGGGAAGCCCGAGCCGGAGAGCTTGGCGCCCCGCGGCAGGTCGAACAATCCGAGCGTCTCGCCCAGCTCCCAGTGAGGCCGCGGCGTCCCCTCGAACCGCCCGGGCTCCCCCCAGGTGCGTACCAGCCGGTTGGCGCTCGCGTCGCCGTCCGGCACCGCCGGGTGGGGCAGATTCGGGATCCCGAGGGCCAGCAGCCCGAGTTGGGCGTCGAGGTCGCGAACCCGGGCGTCCAGCGCCTTGACTCGATCGCTCGAAGCCTTGAGCGTCGCGAGCAGCTTGTCGGCCGGCTGTTTGGCCCGCTTCCGCCGAGCCACTTCCTCGGAGGCGGCGTTGCGCTCGGCCTTGAGGGTCTCGACCGCCTGCAGCCCCGCTCGCCAGTCGCGGTCGAGCGTCTCGAGTCGGACGAGCTGCTCGGTCACCTGGGGATCCCGCCGCCGAAGGAGCGCCGTGCGGAAGGCCGCCGGATCCTGACGGAACGCTTTGAGATCGATCACTGCTGAGGAAAGCCCTGGTCGAGCCCGCGATAGCCGCAATTGTTGTCGACCAGCATCTTGAGCGTCACCGACCGGGCGTCGGGATCGATGCTGATCACCTGGATCTTGGCGTAGTACGGAATGGACAGGTAGCAGCCGTTCGGGATGCCCGAGCGGAAGTAGAAGACCTGCCCGACCGAGAGCGCGAGGGCCGAATCGGTGACGTAACCCGACTGCTCGGCGATGGTGATGTCGTCGAAGCCCTGGGAGGTGAGCAGGAACCCCGACCGGCCGGTGGCGGTCGAGGTGCTGGTGTCCTGCACCACCGCATAGAACGGCGCCAGCTCGGGCCCGCCGGTGGAGTCGACCCGATAGACAAAATCGAAGTTGTAGGGCAGCTGATCGACGCCCAGGCGGTAGGGCAGCTTGGTGGCCAGCACGAAGGCGCTCGGCTGGTTGAGCGAAGTCCCGTTCACCGCGTAGATCGAGACGGTGTCCACGGTGTTTTCGAAGTTCGCCGGCCCGATTCCGAACGGGTTGCCGCAGGCCGCAGTCACGACGACGCCGAAAGCGGCGTACCACACCAACGAGCGCATAAGTGGGGGAACGTTAAGGGACCTGGCCGGGGCCGGTCAACCCACTCTCTTTCCTTGACTTCGGCGTTTCCTCCCGCTTAGTCTCCGGCCGTCGAGCAGGCGCCTTCGGCTCCGAACCCGGACCCCTCATGTCACTCCGCCAGATCGTCGACCGTTGGTCGGCCCGTGACCGCATCCGCGGGGCCGCGATCGTGAGCGAGGATGGTCTCGTCATCCACGACGCGCTCGGGGCCGGTGACACCGAAGCCATCGCGGCCCTGGCGGTGACCATCGTTCGGGACGCCGGCCAGCTGGCCGACGCGGCCGGCGGCGGCCCGCTCCGGACCGTGGTGCTCGACGCCGAGTCGGGCCCGGCCATTCTCTCCCCGATCGATGCCCGGCACACCTTGGTGGTCCTCGCCGTTCCCGACCGAGACCTGGGCCCGCTCCTCCACGAGATCCGTCGTGAGCGGCCGACGCTGAGTCAGGCGGTCTGAGGGTCGATGCACTGGGCGGTGATCCTGGCCGGCGGCTCCGGCACCCGATTCTGGCCCCTGTCGAGCCCGGCCCGTCCCAAGCAGATCCTCCCCCTGGCCGGTGAGCGGTCCAGCGCCGAAGAGGCGGTCCTCCGCTTGGCCGGGCTGATCCCGCCTGAGCGGATCCTCCTGGTCACCGGCCGGGCGCTGGCCGGCCCGCTGGCCGAAACGCTCCGACTCCCCGCCGAGAACGTCCTGGTGGAGCCCTTCCCGAAGTCCACCGCTCCGGCCCTGGCCTGGGCCACCCACGAGGCGGGCCGTCGCGACGCCGACGCCGTGGTGCTCTCGCTCCACGCCGACTGGCACGTGCCCGAGCCCGCGGGGTTCGTCGCCGCCGCCGAGCGCGCACTCTGGGTGGCGGCTGGCCGTCGGGTTCTGGTCACCGTCGGAGTCCATCCGACCCGGGCCGAGACGGGCTACGGCTACATCGTCCCCGGCCGGCCGCTCGACGGGGGCCCGCCGGAAGTCCGCTTGGTGGAGCGGTTCACCGAGAAGCCGGACACCGCCACCGCCGAGACCCTGATCGCCGGCGGGGCGCTCTGGAACTCGGGGCTCTTCGCCTGGGCGGCCAACACCCTCTTGGAGGAGCTCGGCCATCACACGCCCGAGATCGCCTCGGCCCTCCCGGCCCTGCAGGCCGGCGACGTGGCCGGCTTCTTCGGCGAGGTCGGGGAGATTTCGATCGACGTCGGTCTCCTGGAGAGGAGCCGGAGCGTGGTCGTCGTGCCGGGCCGGTTCCGCTGGGACGACATCGGGACCTGGGAAGCGCTGGCCCGCGTCCGGCGGCCGGACGACGACGGCAACGTGCTCGTGGGCCCGGTTACCGCCGTGGACGCGAACGACACCATCGTCTGGACGGAGCGAGTGCCCGTGGTCCTCTCGGGCGTCCGGAACCTGATCGTCGTCGAAGCCAACGGCCGCCTCCTGGTCATGGACCGGAGCCGGGCCGGCGACCTCAAGCGCACCCTCGAACACCTCCCGCCGGAAGTGAGGGAACTATGACCGGTCCGCCCCTCGTCCTGCTCGAGCCCGACGACCCCGGTCCCGCGTGGGCCCCGTTCGCCGGGGCCCGCCCCATCGCCGAGCTCCGGGCCGGCGCGTTTCGAGTGTGGGAGCGGTGGCAGCGCTATCTCGATCCCAGCTCGGTGTCGGTCCTCTCCCGGCATACCCCGGGTTTCGCCGACGTCGATTCCCTGCCCCTCCATCCGGACGGCCCGATCACCGGCCCGGCCGTGGTGGCCCGGTCCAATTTCCTCCCGGTGGGCGATCCGCTGGCCAACCGTCCGACCGGACCAGGCCTGGCCGATGGAGCGCAGACCATCGCCTGGATCGTGGCCCAAGGCGAGGTCTGGGCCGGCCCCAAGGAGCTTGCCGACCCGGTCGAGATTCGGGCCATGAAGCTCAACGCCACGGTCGACCTCCTGACCGCCACCGAGCGGCTGCTGGAGGACGACTGCGCCCGCCTGGCCGACGACCCCGGCGATGGCGTTCCCCCCGCGTGCGTGGTGCTCGGCGACCCGAGCCGGGTGATCACCCACCGCGCGGTGGTGGAGCCCCAGGTGGTGTTCGACGTCCGGAAGGGCCCGATCGTCCTCGAGGAAGACACCGTCGTGCGGGCCGGCACCCGGCTCGAGGGGCCTCTCTGGGTCGGCCGCGACACTTGGCTGGTCGGTGGGGTGATCCGCCACTCGGTGATCGGCCCGCACTGCCGGGTCCACGGCGAAGTGGCGGCGTCGGTTTTCCTCGGCTACGCCAACAAGAGCCACGACGGCTTCCTCGGGCACAGCGTCGTCGGCCAGTGGGTGAACCTCGGCGCCGGCACCATCACCTCGAATCTCAAGAACACCTATGGCGAGGTCCGGCTCGACCTGCCGGACGGACGCCTCGCCACCGGCCGGACCAACGTCGGCACGCTCTTCGGCGATCACGCCAAGATGGCGATCGGCAGCCTCCTCGCCACCGGGACGGTCATCGGGACGGGGGCCAACGTGGTCGGGGCGCCGGTGCCGCGGTACGTGGCGCCGTTCCGCTGGGGCGATGACCCTGCGGCGCGGCTCGACGTCGATCGGTTCGTGACGGTGGCCGGCCGGGTCATGCCGCGTCGGGGCGTCGAGGTCACGCCCGAAATCGAGGCCTCGCTCCGAGCCACTTGGGCCCGCCTGGCCCGCTGATGCGGCTCGTCGCGCTGGGATCGGGCTCCAAGGGCAACGCGTTCGCCCTCGACACCGTCGACGGCGTCCTCCTCCTCGACGCCGGTTTCAGCACCCGCGAGCTGACCCGGCGGGCCGAGGGTGTCGGCCTCGACCTGGACCGGCTGGTCGGCATTGCGCTGACCCACGAGCACGGCGACCACGCCGCCGGCGCCCGGCGGCTGGCCCGGCGGTTCGGCGTGCCGATCGCCGGGACCGAAGGCACCCTGCGCGCGCTCCGGACCCGGCGGATGGAGCCGGATCAGGCGGTCACCCTCCGCTCGACCTCGCTGGCCGAGCTCGGCCCCTTCACGATCGGCGTCACCCGGATCCTGCACGACGCGGCCGAGCCGGCGGCCCTGGCCGTCGAGTGGCGGGGCGCCCGGGTCGGGCTGGCCTACGACTTCGGCCGACCGACCATGGGGCTCCGCTACCTCTTCCGCCGGCTCGACGCCGTGATTCTGGAAGCCAACTACGACGAGGTGATGCTCCGGACCAGCCACTACCCGGCCTCGGTCCAGCATCGGATCGCGGGCTCGGGCGGTCACCTCTCCAACTCGGCCGCCGCCGACCTCCTCGGCGACCTGGTCCATCCGGGGCTGGCGGTGGTGGTGCTGGCCCACCTGAGCCGGCAGTGCAACGAGCCGGCCACGGCACGCGGCGTGGTGGAGCCCCGGCTCCGGGCTCGCGGGTTCCGCGGCCGCCTCGAGGTGGCGGTCCAGGACCGGGCCCTCGGGCCGATCGCGATTCCCGAGCGCGACCCCGCCAGTCAGCTCGAGATGGAGCTGCCCGACGGCGACCCGGTCATGGAGGAGCTGGAAGCCTAACGACTGGGCTCGCCCGGGTCGGGCGGGATGGGAATGGAGTCGGGCCTGGCGGTGGGTGGGCCGATCCGGCGGAGGGTGATCTCTTCCTGCAGATCGCCGCCGGAGAGGGCGATCCGGTCCCGCCGGATCTTGATCTTGTAGATCTCCCACTCTCCACCCAGCGCGATCATGATCGTGTCGTTCACCAGGCGCCAGCGGACGGTTTCCTTGCCCCAGCTCGCGCTGGAGTCGGCCCGGATCACCACCCGGCGAGGGCCGTCGGTCTTGACCTTGCCCTTCTCGAGCTGCCAGGTGCCCGCGATCGGCGGGTCGCGGTCCTGCGCTTCCGCCCGCGCCACCACCCCGATCGCGAGTCCTCCTACCACCGCCGCTGTCAGCAGTCCTCTCACGACACCTCCGTCACGCGGCCCGGTTCCAGGTTCACCTTTCTAAGATAATGCCCCCGGGGCAACGCCCGCCGCCGGGAAAACGAAGGGGGGTCGGAGCGACCGCCCCGACCCCCGTCCGGTCCTGATCGACATCCGTTCCGGGCTCAGTACATCCCGCCCATGCCGCCGCCCGGAGGCCCGGCCGGCGCCGGCTTGTCTTCCTTCTTCTCGACCACCACGCACTCGGTGGTCAGCAGCAGGCCGGCGATCGAGGCCGCGTTCTGGAGCGCGGTCCGGCTGACCTTGGTCGGATCCATGACGCCGGCCTTGACCAGATCCTCGTACTCGTCGGTCGCGGCGTTGTACCCGAACGCCTTGTCCTTCGACTCCTTGACCTTCGCGAGGACGATGGAGCCTTCGACGCCCGCGTTCTGGGCGATCATCCGGAGGGGCTCCTCGAGCGCGCGCCGCACGATCTCGACGCCGATCTTCTCGTCCTCGGTGCCCTTGACCTTGTCGAGCGGCGCTCTGGCAGCGCAGCAGGGCCACGCCGCCGCCCGGCACGATGCCCTCTTCGACCGCCGCGCGGGTCGCGTGCAAGGCATCCTCGACCCGAGCCTTCTTCTCCTTCATCTCGGTCTCGGTCGCGGCGCCGACGTTGATCACGGCCACGCCGCCGGCGAGCTTGGCCAGCCGCTCCTGGAGCTTCTCACGATCGTAGTCGCTGGTGCTCTTGTCGATCGCGGCCTGGATCTCCTGGATCCGGCCCTTGATGTCGTCGCCCTTGCCCTTGCCGTCGACGAGCGTGCGTGTTGTCCTTGTCGATCACGACCCGCTTGGCCTGCCCGAGGTCGGCTCAGAACCGCGTTCTCCAGCTTGAAGCCGAGCTCCTCGGAGATGACCTTGCCGCCGGTGAGCTTGGCGATGTCGAGCAGCATCTCCTTGCGGCGGTCGCCGAAGCCCGGCGCCTTGACGGCGGCGACCTTGAGCGTGCCGCGGAGCTTGTTGACCACCAGGGTGGCCAGCGCCTCGCCCTCGATGTCCTCGGCGATGATCAGCAGCGGCTTGCCCGTCTGCGCGACCTTCTCGAGCACCGGGAGGAGGTCCTTCATCGCCGAGATCTTCTTGTCGTGGATCAGGATGTAGGGCGCGTCGAGCGACGCCTCCATCTTCTCCGGGTCGGTGATGAAGTAGGGCGAGAGGTAGCCGCGGTCGAACTGCATGCCTTCGACCGTCTCCAGGGTGGTCTCGAGGCCCTTGGCCTCCTCGACCGTGATGACGCCGTCCTTGCCGACCTTCTCCATCGCCTCGGCGATCAGGTTGCCGATCTCCTTGTCGTTGTTGGCGGAGATGGTCGCCGACCTGGGCGATCTCCTTCTTGCCCGGCCGTGGCTGACGGAGAGCTTCTTGCAGCTCCTCGACGACCGCTTCGACCGCCTTGTCGATGCCCCGCTTCAGCTCCATCGGGTTGGCGCCCGCGGTCACGTTCTTCGAGCCCCTCACGGAAGATCGCCTGGGCCAGCACGGTCGCGGTGGTGGTGCCGTCGCCGGCGAGGTCGGAGGTCTTGGTGGCGACTTCCTTCACCATCTGCGCGCCCATGTTCTCGATCGGATCGGCAAGCTCGATCTCCTTGGCACCGTGACGCCGTCCTTGGTCACGGTCGGCGAACCGAACTTCTTGTCGATCACGACGTTCCGGCCCTTGGGCCCGAGCGTCACCTTCACCGCCTCGGCGAGCGCGTCCACGCCCTTCTTCAACTTCGCGCGGGCGTCGGTATCGAACATCAACTCCTTCGCTGCCATTGCTTCTCGCTCCTTGAGTCACGCGCCGGACGAACCGGCTTCTCGTGGATGGTTCGGGACCGGCCGCTCAGCCGAGCTTGGCCAGGATGTCCGACGCCTTGATGATCACGACCTCTTCGCCGTCGAGCGTGATGTTCGTACCGCTGTACTTCCCGTACAGCACCTTGTCGCCGACCTTCACGTCGACCGGCACCCGGTCGCCCTTCTCGATCCGCCCGGCCCCCACCGCGATCACCTCACCTTGGGTGGGCTTCTCCTTGGCGGTGTCCGGGATGTAGAGCCCGCCACGCATGGTCTCGGTCTCCTCGTCGGGAATGACCACGACCCGATCTTCGAGCGGAGTGATGCGGAGCTTGGGCTTCGCCTTCGTCGCGCCTGCCATCGTCGAACCCCCTGAATGGAAATTGCCGTAAAACGTTTACTTACATGACGTTGGCACTCGCTACCACAGAGTGCCAAACCAGACCGAAAAGATAAGCCGCTACCGGACCTGGTCAAGCGGCTCGTTCGTCACGCTCCCTGGGCAACCCGTGTGCCCACGATTTCGGCCAAAATGGCAGCGACGGCGCCGCCCGGGTCAGTCAGAAGTCGAACCGAAGCTCCAACCCGGCATACCGGCTCCGCATCCAATAGAACTGGCGCTGGGTCGACATCCCGTTCAGGAACACGAACGACACCGCCATGGCCCGCCCGTTCGCCGCCACCTCGGCCCCGGCCCGCGCCGTCGTGGTGAACACCCACCCGGAGAACGCCGTCCCTTCGGTGTACACCCCGACGACCGGCCGGAGGCGCCCGCCGGCAACAGTGGCGGAGGGCCCGCGGTAGTCCAGCCCCAGGCCGACCGCCGGACGCGGCAGGCTCAGCTCGTCGATCAAGGTGTAGTGGGCCGACCCGTGGACGGCCAAGGAGCCCATAGTCCGCCGGACCCAAACGCTGGCCACCTCCCGGGTCCAATCGACTCGGGGGACCGAGAACTTCTCGGCGTACTCGTCGCCGAGGTGGCTGCTCTCGTGGTAGAGGTGGAAGTCGATCCGCCACGGGGCCAGGTCGACGGTGGTGTGGATCCCCACCAGCCAGTCGGTGCTGATCAACGCGGTCCGCGGATCGTCGAGGCTGAACCGGGCCGTGACCGCCAGGCCGAGGCCGAGCGTCACGGGGTGGCGGCCGCCCGAGAGACCCAGTACCGGCACCACCTCTCCGACCGACGCTTCGGCCTCCCGCTCGGCCCCGTAGAGCGATTCGCCCCGGGAGGTCTTCACCACCCGGCCGACGATGGCCGCGGGCCGGGGATAGGCGAGCGGATATTCGAACGATTCGGTCTTGGGAAAGAACCTGACCTGGGCGGCCAGAGAGCCCGGAGCGACGCCCAGGGCCAGTGACCAGAACAGGAGCAGCCGCCTGCCATCGGCCTTGGTAGTCGCAGTCATCGCAAGTAAGTTGGTCGCACGAGGTTGCCGGATCAATCCTGAGAGAATCGTGAAGGCGGAGATGACACGATGCTACTGACCAGTTTGGCCCTGTTGACCCTGGCCGGCCCGGCGCTCCCCGACGAGCCCAAGGCCACCGTGGTGGTGGACTCGTCGAAGCACGAGGTGGCGGTCACCGTGGGGCCGTTCCATGTCGCGGCGATGCCGGAGGGAATGAAGCACGAGGACATGGAAATGATGGACGACCACAACTCACCGCTGATCCGGTTCGACTGGCCCGTCGACGGCTGGTTGCGCGGCTTTTCGGTCGACATCGTGGACGGTCAGGGCCGCCCGGTCGACCGGAAGCTCATCCACCACATGATCGGCGTGAACTTCGACCGCCGGCAGCTCCTCTATCCCGCCGTTGAGCGGCTCTTCGGGATCGGCCAGGAGACCGAGGACATGTACGTGCCGAAAACCATCGGCGTCCCGATGAAGGACGGGTTCCACCTCGGGATGTACATGGCGTGGGCCAACGAGACCGGGAAGGACCTCGACGGGGTGATGGTCCGGGTGCGGTTCGCCTACAGCCCGCCGAACCTCAACCCCCGGCCGGTCAACGCCCTACCGATCTACATGGACGTGAACCTGACCGTCGGCGGGACCAACACCTTCGACGTCCCCCCCGGCATCAGCGAGAAGTCCTACGAGTTCACCATGCCGATCGAGGGACGGCTGCTGGGCTACGGCGGGCACCTCCACGACTACGGCCTCGACGTCCGGTTGCAGGACGTGGAGAGCGGCAAGATCCTGGCGACGGTGAAGGCGGTGCGGACCAAGACCGGGAAGGTCACCCGGATCACCCGGAGCCTGCCGGGCGTGAGCGGCGACGGCATCCTGCTCAAGGCCGGACACAAGTACCGGGTCATCGGCCGGTACGACAACCCGACCGGTCAGACCCTCGTCAAGGGCGCCATGGCCCACCTCACCGGCCTCTTCGCCCCGAGCGACTTCGCGCAGTGGCCCGCTCTGGATCTGTCGGATGCGACCCTGCAGGAGGATCTCGCCTCGTTGAACGAGATGGGCGGGCACTCGATGGAGCATCAGCATTAGGGAGTTGTGATTGGGGAGTGGTGAGCAGGGAGGGAGTAGGGAGTGGGGAGTGAGGGAGGGAGTAGGGCATCGTGAGGGAGGCCGACTCACGACTCCCTAGTTCCTCCCTAATCACAACTCCCTATTCACCACTCACAACCCATCTATTCACCACTCAGAACCCGTCTCGCGGCGATCCACCGCTCGTACCACCAGCGGCCGTCCGGATCATCCATCGAGAGGCGGCTGATCCTCACTCCGCTCGACGCGCTGTGCACGAATCGGCCGTCGCCCAGGTAGAGCCCCACGTGGCTCACCGCCCCACCGACGGTCGCGCTGAAGGCCAGAATGTCGCCCGGGGCGAGGTCGGTGACCTGGGGGATGACCGGCCGGCCCGCGCGGGCCTGATCGACGCTCCGCCGGGGCAGCTCGAGGCCTACTTGGGCATACGCATACACGATCAGGCCCGAGCAGTCGAACCCGTTGGCGTCGGTCCCACCCCAGCGATAGGGAGTGCCCATCGCGTCCAGGGCGGCGTTCACCACGTCCCGGGCGGCACCGGCCGGCAGGTTCGGGACGGCGGACGCCGCCCGGTCGGGACTCGCGGCTGGGGGCGTCGCCTCCGCCGGCCGGTTCCCGTCGGACCGGGCGGGCGCGGTCGGACCCGGCCCGGCGGCGTCGCCGCCCCGCCCCACCGGCGCGCCGAGCCGGAGCCCGATCGAGATGCCGCCGGTCCGCTCCCGAGACAGCATCTGGTAACGGGTCTCGACCCCAAGACCGACCGGGCCGACCCGAAAGAGCTCGTATCCTAGACCGGCCGACCAGCCGCCCCAGAGACCGAGGCCGAGCTTTCGGTCGAAGTCGAGAAACCCGCCGCTCACGCCACCCACCAGGTAGGGACGGGCCCGTGCGCCCAATCGGATGGTGAGGTCTCCACCGATCCCGACCAGCGACGCGCCACCGGCCGTCGGCCCCTGGAGCGCCAGCTGGGCGTAGGGACGGAAGGCCACCGGGCCAACGCCGTAGCGCATGACCGAGATCCGATAGTCCATCACGCGCGGGTCGGTGAGCCAGCGTGACGCCGCGACGCTGACGCTCTGGGCACCGGCCGGGGCCGGCGCCAGCGTCGCCGAGGCGAGCAGCAGCCATCCCGCGCGTCCCAGCCTCACCGGTCGGAAATCTTGGTGGGGCGAGCGGTGGCGAGATCGACCGAGTAGGTCGCCACCACCGCGCAATGCCTCATCAGTTCCGCCCGGACGTGGCCGGGATCGACCAGGCGGGGCGCCCGGTTGGTGAACAGGAGCGGCACCACCGTGCGGGTGGTGTCGATCCGGACTTCCACGCCCCGCTCGACACAGGTCTGGCCCTTCGAATCCACCGCCAGACGCGCCGAGGTGAACCAGATCTGGTAGCCGGCGGGGGTGGTGAGGACCAAGGAATCGCTCGGCGTCTCGCCGTTTCCGTGGGGTGAGGCCGCGACCGGCGGCGCCGACGAGTCGGCCGCCGGAGGCGGCGCGGGGTGAGCGCCACCACAGCCCCAGGCCCCGGCCAGGGACGCGACCATGGTCAGAGGGAGATACCGGGTCATGAGTCGACCTCCTCGGTCGAGCGCTCGAGCGCCACCACTGGGGTGCCGTCGCCCGAGACCTCGAGCGCCTTCTGGAGCCGCGGCGAACGACGGAGCAATCGGAGCCAGACGATCAGCGCCAGCAGGGCGGCCGCGCCGCCCAGCACGACCGCGACGATCAATCCGGTGGTCGCCGGAAGGCCGCGCCCCACCACCGCGCCGGCCGTGGCCCCCAGAAACGAAGCTGCCCACGCCACGAACGGCGTGAGCAGCCAACCGAAGAAACGCAGGACGAAGCGGACGGCAGTCATCTCACCCGCGGCGCGCTCCGATGCTGGTGATCGTGGTCAGGACCGCGAGTGCCGGCAGCACGCTGATCCCGAACGTCCCGACACCGTAGGCGGCGCCCGGGAAGTGGATCATCGTCGCGACCACCATGATGATCGCCGCCAAGGCGAGGGTGAAGAGCACCAGGGCGAGCTGGTTGGGCCGGCCCGACCGGGCCGTCTGATTGGCGAGCACGAAGGCGCCCATCCACGGCATGTAGGTGCCGACCATCCACCACACCGGATGGTACCACCAGTTGCTGCCGCCGCCGATCTCGAGCCACCGATTGCCCCAGAGTCCGAGCGGCTGGAAGATCGACACGTCGATGAGGAGGAACACGACGGTCGACGCGAGCCCGATCCCGGCGGCGCCGGCGATGCCTTCAATGGTGCGGGCGCGAGTCAGGGTGCCCGGCAGGGCGATGGTGATGGCCACGCCCAGGATGAGGAGCACCGCCTCGAGCCCGATGCCCGCTGTCCCACCCACTCGGCGGCTGACGATCGCCAGGGCGGCCACCACGGCCGACTGCATGACGGCCAGCCCGACGGCCGAGCGGATGACGTGTCGAAGGTCGGTGTAATCGGCCTCGGGGGCCGCTTGAACGGCAGACGTCATGGAAGCTCCGAACGGGGAACGGACGGTATTCTAACGACTTCCGCCACCTGGAGCCAAGCCCGCCAGGGTGACGGTCTCGCTCACCGGGGCCAGGCGGCCGTCGGCGGCGGCCACCAACAGGTGTCCGCTGGGCGCCACCCCGGCGGCCCGGCCCGCCACCGGCGCCGAGAGCTCCCGGCCGCAGAGCCAGTCGCGCTCGGCAAAGGACTGGAGCTCGGCCGGGTCGAGCGGGCCACCCCGCGCCAACGCTCCCAACACCGCTTCGACCACCGGCTGGGCCAGGGCCTCGGGCGCCAGGTCCGGCGCGTGATCGGCCAGGCGCGTGGCGGGCAAGTCGGGGGGCAGCGGGTTCCGAACGTTGAGCCCGATCCCGGCAACCAGCCAGGCCGGCGTCTCGCCCTGCCACCGGGCCTCGGTCAGAACCCCACCGAGCTTCCGATCGGCCACGAAGAGATCGTTAGGCCATTTGAGCTGGACGACGCCCGGGTCGAGCCCGGCGATCGACTCGAGCGCCGGGGCCAAGGCGAGGCCGATCCGGAGGCTGGCGCACTCGACCGACGCGGGCCGGGCCGGCCGCGCCACCACGCTGATCCACAGCCCGCCCTCGGGCGAGGCCCAGACCCGGCCTCGGGTTCCCCGCCCGCCGGTCTGGACCCGGGCCGCGACCGCGGTCCCATGCGGGGCGCCGGCCGCGGCCCGCTCGTGGGCCCGGTCCTGGGTCGACGGGAGTCGGTCGTGCCACTCGATCATCCGGCCGGCCTAGTGGCCGAGGAGACCGAACCACACCAGGCAGAAGACGCCGACCGCCGCGCAGTACGGAGCGAAGAGATGGAACCGGCTGCTCCGGAGCAGCGCCACCAGGAGCTTGATCGCCGCGACGCCTGAGACCATCGCCGCCAGGAAGGCCCAGATCACCCCGGGCGACACCAGGCTCACGCCGGGCGGAATGTGCCGGGCCTCGAGCAGCCCGCTTCCGGCGATCACCACGATGGCCATCAGGAACGAGAACTCCGCCGCGACCGCCGGCGCCACTCCGGTCCAGAGCGCGGCCGCGATGGTGCTTCCCGACCGCGAGATGGCGGGCACGATCGCGAACGCCTGCGCCAGGCCGATCAGGAGCGCCCGGCCGATGGTGATGGTGGACTGCTTGGCCCGGTCGACCGTGAACCGGGTGCTCCAGAGCACCACGGCGGTCAGGAGGAACATCCACCCGAGCCGGGCCGGGGAGTGGAAGCTGGCCTCGAAATAGTCCCGAAGCAGGACCCCGGCCACGCCGGCCGGGATCGTCGCGACGATCAGGAGCCCGACGTAGCCGAACGCGCCCCGGCTGCCGCGCAACAGCCCCTGGATGAGCTCGGCGATCCGGCGCCGGTAGGCGATCAGGACCGAGAGCAGGGTCGCCACGTGCACGATCACTTCGAAGAACACCCCTTGCGACTGGAAGCCCACCAGTCGCTCCGCCACGACCAGGTGCCCCGAGCTCGAGATCGGGAGGAACTCGGTCAGGCCCTGCACCAGTCCGAGGAGCAGCCCCTGCCACCAGGTGAGGTTCATCGAAGGGACTCCTCGTAGAGCGCCTCGTAGCGGGGCACCATCTGGTCGGCCGAAAAATCGTGGGCCCGGGCGATGGCGGCTTCGCGCATGGCTTCGTGACGAGCGGGGTCGCGGAGCAGCTCCATCGCGCGGCGGCCCATCGCTTCGACCGAGCCGGGCGGCTCCAGTACCCCCGACACGTCGTCCTGCACGACCTCGAGCAGCCCGCCGGACCGGCTCCCCACCACCGGGGCGCCGCAGGCCATCGCTTCGAGGGCCGCGAGGCCGAAGGACTCGGATTGGGAGGGCAACAGAAACAGGTCGCTGGCCCGGAGCAGCTCCACCACGTTGCCGAGCCGGCCCAGGAAGCGAACGTCATCCCCGACCTTGAGGTCGCGCGCCTCGCGCTCGGCGTCGTCGCGGTCGGGGCCGTCGCCGATCATCACCAGGGTAGCCGGCATGGCCCGGCGGATCCGGGCGAACACCCGGATCACGTCGCGGACCCGCTTGACCTCGCGGAAGTTCGACGCGTGGGTAATGATCTTGTAACCCGGTGGCGCCAGACCCTCGCGTCGGGCCGCGGCGTCGGGACGGTACTGGCTCAGGTTCACGAAGTTGGGGATCACGGTGATCGACTCGTCCGGCACGCCGAAGGTCCGGACCGTCTCGGCCTTGAGGAACTCGGAGACCGCCGTGACCCGGTCGGACCGCTCGATCGAGAACTTGGTGATGGCGTAGAAGCTGGCTTCCTGGCCCACCAGCGTGATGTCGGTCCCGTGCAGCGTGGTGATGACCGGCAGGCGACGCTCACCGAGGAGCATCTCGCGGGCCAGGAACGCGGTGGTCGCATGGGGAATGGCGTAGTGGACGTGGAGCACGTCGAGCCGCTCTCGCTGGCTCACCTCGTACTGCTTGCTGGCCAAAGCGAGGGTATAGGGGTAATGGTCGAAGAGCGGGTAGCGGCCAGTCACGGTGTCCACCTCGTGGAAGTAGACCCGCTCGGCGTAGTCCTGGAGACGGAACGGCATCGCGTACGAGATGAAATGCACCTCGTGCCCGCGTTGAGCCAGCTCGAGCCCCAGCTCCGTCGCCAGGGCCCCCGACCCGCCGTAGGTGGGGTAACAGGTGATCCCAATCCGCACGATTACTCTCCTTGGACCGAGCCCACCCGCGCGGCGGCCCATTCGGTAGCGATGATCTCGGCCAGCACCTCGGGCGGGCGGGTCGCGTCGAGCGCGAGCACCGGCCGGCGGAGCTGATGGCGGAACCACGTTTCCTGGCGCTTGGCGTAGCGCCGGGTGGCGGTTGCGACGGCCGCGGCCACGGTGTCGCGCGGACGGTGGCCGTGCAGATACTCGACCGCCTCGCGCACGCCGACCCCGTCGAGGCCCGGCGCGTCGGCCGGATGGCCTTCCGCCAGCACCGACGCCACCTCCTCGATCAGCCCCCGGCGGACCATCTCCTCGGCCCGGACCTCGATCCGGCGATGGAGCACCGGCCGGGGCGCCGACAGCACCACGTACCAGGGCTCGACCCCACCCTCCGACCGGGCGTGCTCCTGCCAGTAGCTCAGCGACCGCCCCGAGAGAAGGGCAATCTCGATGGCCCGCGCCGCCCGCTGGCGTCCCCCGCCCCGAAACCCCCGGTCCAGCCGCCCGGCCCAGCGCACCAGGTCGGCGGCGGCCAGACCCGACACCCACGCCTCCAGGACCCGGCGACGCTCCGGATCGAACGGCGGCTCGACGAACAGTCCTTCTACCAAGGCCCGGACGTAGAGACCGGTTCCCCCGACCACGACCGGCTGACGGCCCCGGGCCCGGACCTCGTCGATCCAGCCGGCGGCCAGGCCGGCGAAGCGGCCGGCGCTGAACCGGTGCCCCGGGTCGATCAGATCGAGGCCGAGATGCGGCACCCGCTGTCGTTCCCGCCGGGTGGGCTTGGCCGTCCCGATGTCCAGCCTCCGATACACTTGGCGGGAGTCCGCCGAGATCACCTCCAACGACCAGCGCTCGGCCAGCGCCAAGGCCACCGCCGTCTTGCCGACGGCCGTCGGGCCCAGGATGATCGGGACCCTATCGCCGGCCAAACCGACGCTCCAACTCGTCGAGCGGCAGCTTCACGATGGTTGAGCGGCCGTGCACGTCGTGCGGCGGCAGCTCGGTCTCGAACAGCCGGACCAGCAGGGCCCGCATCTCGGGCTCGCTCAACGCCGTCCCCGCCTTCACGGCCGCCCGGCAGGCGTAGGTGGCCACGAACCGCTCCAGCCGGTTGGACCAGCCTCCGAAACGACCCCGCGCCAGGTCGGAGACGATCTCCCGAAAGCAAGCCGTGGCGTCGAACCGGGGGTGTGGCGACGGGACCGCCTGCAGCACCACCGTGCGGCCTCCGAACGGCTCGACCTCGAACCCGATCCGGTTTAGCAGCTCGCCGAAGGTCTCGACCTGGTCCAACTCTTCGTCGGTCAGCTCGACCGTGATTGGCAGCAGCAGGCGTTGACTGGACGCGAGCCCGTCGCCGAGGGCGGCCATCGTGTCCTCGTAGAGGACCCGCTCGTGAGCCGAATGTTGATCGACGATTACGATCCCATCCGACACCTGAAAGGTCAGGTAAGTGTTGAAAAGTTGCAGAACCGTTCCGAACGATCGGGCCCGGTGCTCCGCACCCCCCGCCTCGGTGAGGTGGCCGGCGGTCGGGTCGGTCGTTCCCAGCGTCGGATCGGCAAACAGGAGATCGGGTGGCGGCTCGGCCCCGCTGCCCGACGGGTGGCCGGATTGCACCGCTCCGCCCCGCGGTCCGCCGCTCGCCGTCCCGCCACCCAGGTTGGCGGACGCGCTGAGCCGTCCCAGGGCATCGCGAACCGCCTCCTCGACGGCGCGCTCGACTTGGAACCGCTGGCGGAAACGCACCTCCAGCTTGGTCGGGTGCACGTTCACGTCCACGTCCTGGACGGGGACGTCGAGGTGGAGCAGCACGCTGGGTCGGTCGCCCGGGGCGATCGCGGTCCGGTAGCCGGCTTCGGCTGCCCGGATCAGGAAGTGGTCGCGGAAGGGCCGGCCGTTCACGAAGAGCTGGACCCGCCGTCCGGTCGGCTTGGCATCGGCAGGTCGTTGGATCAGGCCCTCGACCCTGACGCTCCCGACCGCGTAACCGACTTCGATCAGGGTTCCGGCCAGATCACGCCCCCAGACGGTCGCCACCCGCTCGGTCGCCGCCTGCCCCGGCTCCGCCACGAGCCGGGCGGTGCCGTCGATGGTGAGCTCGAAGCCGGCCGCCGGATGAGCCAGCGCCAGGACCGAGACGGCCTCCCAGGCCACCCGCCCTTCGCTCGAGACCGAGCGCAGGAATTTTCGCCGGGCCGGGGTGTTGAAGAAGAGGCTTCGGACGGTCACCGTCGTGCCCCGCTGGCGGGCGACCGGCTCGACCCGGTCGACCCGGCCGCCGGTGACTGCGATCTCAGTCCCGGTGCCGTCGCCATCCGAGGTGGCCAGCGTGAAGCGGGCTACCGAGGCGATCGCGGGCAGGGCCTCGCCCCGAAAGCCGAAGCTGCTCACCCCGATCAGGTCGGCGGCGCTGGTGATCTTGCTGGTGGCGTGGCGGTCGAGGGCGAGGATTGCGTCGTCCCGGCTCATTCCGGAGCCGTCGTCGCTGACCACGATGGCGGCCTTGCCCCCGTCGGTGAGCTCGATCCGGACTCGAGTGGCGCCGGCGTCCAGGGCGTTCTCGACCAACTCCTTCACCACCGACGCGGGCCGCTCCACCACCTCGCCGGCCGCGATCTGATTCGCGACCGCATCGGGCAGCACGGCGACACGTCGAGGCGAGGGCATGGGCGGACCGGGATCGGGAGAAGCCGAGCGGGCCCCGGGTGCCACGGGGCGAAGGCTCAATCTAATCCCCGGACCGGGGCGACCGCCGAGGCCGCGATCCAGCCCCGGTTGGCGAGGTGATCGCGAACCAGGAGCCAGTCGCCGTCCCGCCGTTCGATCCAGACTCGGGTGAGCGCGGGCAGGCCGCCGCGTTCGGGCGCGAGGCCGTGCGGCGAGACCCTGAGGGCGACCTGGCCCCGGGTAAAGCCCACCGGATCGGGTCCCGACCGGCCAGCCACCAAGATCAAGGCCAAGGCCGCCAGCGCGAGCGCGAGCGGCGTCCGCCGGAGCCAGGCCGGCCGGGGGCGGACGACGAGGACGATGGCCGCGAGCCACCAGAGGGCCAGCACGGCCAGCCAGCCCTCACTCCTCGAGAGCGGCAGCTTGGGCGCCGCCTCGTGCAGCGGCTCGTGCCCTCGCTCCAAGGTTCCCCAGAGGCGCCGCGGCTCGAGCGCCCGGGGCGCGAGTTCCCGGCTCCGCACCAGGGCCCCGGCCGCCGCGGCGTCGTGCCCGGCGAGATATTCGGCGGCGGCCAGGTCGTACCAGCGCTGCCAGCTCGCCGGGTCGGCCTCGGCGGCGGCTCGGAACGCCCGCGCGGCCGGGCCGTAGGCGCCCTGCTGGTAAAGCGCCGTCGGGTCCGGTGTCTTGGTCGGGGTCTGAGCCTCCGACCCGACCGTGGCGGCCGCGGCCAGCAACACCAGAAGCCCCACCCGCCTGCGGAGCGGCGCGGTCAGTCGCTTGAGCGCGCCGGTGGTCGCCCCGAGCGGCGTGGTTCGCTCGCCGGCCGGGCCGAAGCGAGCCTCATCGACCTGCTCCCGGAGGCGGGCCAGCTCCTCGGCCAGGTCACGTTCCACCCCCGCCCGGCGGAGCTCGGCCGCGACCGCGCCCGGCCGGGCCGGTTCGGCCGTCGGCGCCAGGCGGAGAATCACCTGCTCCAGCGCCGCGATCGGCCCGAGGCGGGGCGGCGCCCGCCGGGTGCCGGCGGTGCGGCGGCGGCGCCACCACGCGACGGCCAGCAGGGGCAGGACCGGCAGGGCGGCCGCCAGCCACCACCACGTGGACCGGCTCGGTTGGAAGCCGTCGATCAGCCGAGGCCAGTCCCGGCGAGGCGCGACGAGCGGCACGGGGTCACGTCGGGTCGCCGAGGGGTCGGGCTCCAGCACCGGAATCACCAGCCCGCCCGCGGTGGCTTCGCGGTAACCCTGGCGGTCCGGATCGAAGTACCCGTAGGTGAGCGCGGGCAGGGCGAGACTGCCCGCGCTGTCGGGCAGGAGCAGGAACCGAAAGGTCCGGAGTCCACCCAGCACACCGTCGTTCGAGCGGGAGTCGTCGTCGATCCCGTCCAGGTACGCCCGAGTGCCTGGGGGCCAGTCCACGCCGGGCGGCGGCCAGAAGGCCAAGTTGCCCGAGCCGCTGACGTTGACGGACACCGGCAGCGGGTCGCCGGCTCGAGCCGGCAGCCGATCGATCCGGTACCCGATCCGGACGTCCTGAGCCACCGGCCCCCGGAATCCGGCCGGTCGGCCGCTGGCCGGGAGATCGAGCACGTCGACGGTCACTGGGTCGCTGGCGGCCTCCACCGGCCGCTCGCCCGAGGCGGAACGGCGGGACGCCGGCACGGTGTACTCCACCCGGGCGGGGGGAATGGTCAGCGGCCCGGCCGAGAGCGGGAAGACCACCTGATGACTCACGAAGAGGTCGTACGTCTCGTCGCCCACCGTCATGCTCGAGACGATCCCCGAGACGGCCCGCTGCTGAATGGACCACACGCCGTCCAGCACCGGCGGCTTGAGGGTCGGCGCTCGGCGGAGCCGGGCACGGATCGACCGGGGAAACCAGGCGGCGGTGAGGACGTCGAGCTGCTGGCCGCGGTACACCTGCTTGGCGGAGACGACGACGGCCAAGGTGGCGCCGGGCACCGCCCGGGGAGGCGGCGCTCGCTGGATCAGGTGGATCAGCCGCACCGACGGGGCGGAGGTCACCGAGTATCCGCTCCCCGACACCGTCACCACCACGTCGGGAATGATCTCCGGCACGCCCCCGACGAACAGCACGGCCGAGCCGAAGCGCCAAGTGCCGACCTGGCGGGCCCGGAGCCGGAGCTCGAGGCGGTAAACCCGGCCGGCCGCCGGCTGGATCGCCGGGTCGACCCGCTCGCTCCGACCGATCAGATCCAAACCCGGTGGCGCGGTGATCTCCGCCGAGATCGGCCCGGTAAGGGTGGTCCGGGCCTCGACCGTCAGCACCACCTCCTCGCCCACGGCCACTCGGCCGGGCTCGGCGGTGGCGGTGATCGCGATCGGCGACTGGGCCGCCTGGAGCAGGAGGAGGAGCGACGCGAGCATCACCAGTCCTTGTCGGCCGCGCTGTGGGCCACCCGCCGGCGCTTGAGCTGGTCGGCCCGCACCGCCCGCTCGGTCCGCTCCACCGAGGCGAGGATCTGCTCGGCTTCGGCCCGCGACATCCCACCCTGGTCGGGCGGCGGCTGCGACTCGGCCTGGCCTCCCCCGCCGCCCTGATTCGGCTTGGGCGCGCTTCCGCCGCCCCCGGAAGGTGGGGGCCGCTTGGGCGTGACCAGCTCGAGATTCCACTTGGCGGCGAACGACCCCGGATCGAGCAGCAATGCGTCGCGGAACTGCTTGGCGGCCTCGGCCTCGTGCTGGGTCCGATTCGCGGTGTCGGCCCGGGAAGCCCGGAGCGCGGCGAGGCCGAGGTTGTAGAGCGCCCGGAACCGGACCAGGGGATCGAGCGAGCCGCTGGCGCCTTCCAGGGCGCTTCGGGCCACGTCCTTCCGGCCCTCCTCCATCGCCAGGGTACCGGCATTGTAGAGCGCCGTGTCGGCCCCGGGGCCGCGCCGGTTGGCGGCGGCCAGGTAATCGGCCAGCGCCTTGGTGGAGTCGCGCCGGGCCAGCTCCACGTCGCCGTGGGCCGGGCGCTGCGCGTCCGCCCGGCGGGCCAGCAGGCTCAACGCGGCGAGCGCGATCAACGCCCCGCTCCGCCGGACGGCGGCCTGCCCGGCGAGGAGGAGCCCCGCCACCAGCGCGAAGAGCCAGGCACGGGGAATCTGGTCCTCGAGCCGGCGACCGCGGGTGGTGGCCCGGTCCAGGCCGGCCAGCGTCTTCCAGGCGGCCCCGGCCTGGTCCGGCAGGTCGGCGGGCACCAGCACGCCCTCGGCCGCGTCGGCGAGGGCCCGGAGCACGTCGTCGCGGCGGTCGGTGAAGACCTGGGCGCCCTGGGCATCGACCTGGTATTCGACCAGGACGCCTTGCTCGTCCCGGATCGGGATTCGGACCGGGGCGACGCCCCCCTCGCCCACCACGATCAGGGTGGCGCCCGCCTTCCGGAACTCGGTGGCGGCCTCGAGGATCCCGCCCAGGGAGTCGTGAGCTTCGCCGTCGCTGAAGAGCACCATCGCCCGAGCGCCCCCTTCGGCGGCCGCGCCGAGCAGTTGGACACCCTGCCGCAACACCGCCGCCAGGTCGGTGCCGCCTTCGCTCGCGATGTCAGGGTCCAGGGCGTCGAGCTGGATCCGGACCGCGCCGTCGTCGAGAGTGAGGGGCGTCAGGATGTAGCTCCGCCCCGCGAACGCCAGCAGCGCGACCCGATCGCCCCGGGCATCCTCCAGCAGGCGACGGGCTTCCCGGATCGCCCGCTGCAGCCGGTTGGGGGCCACGTCCTCCGCCAGCATGGACCGGCTGATATCCACCGCCAGCACCACGTTCAGGGCCCGCGACTCGATCCCGGTGTCGACGCTGCCCCACCGCGGCCCGGCCAGGCCCACGGCGCCGAGCAGGCCGATGGCCCCCACCAGGAGTCCCGCGAAGCGTCCCTTTTTCCGGGCCAGCCGGCCCAGGGTCTCCGACCAGAGGGTCGCCGCCCGGATCCGGCGGCGCCGGGCCAGCAGGGCCAGCACGGCCAGCACGACCGCCACGCCCGGCGCCAGATAGAGTAGGATCGGCGAGTCGAAGTTCATGGCGCCCGCACCGCGAAGGTCGCCGCCGAGAGCAACTCCAGCGCCAGCGCACCCAGGGCGAGGAAGAGGAACGGCCGGGTGCTCTCGTCAGCCGACCGGTAGCGCACGTACTCGACCTGATCGGTCTCCATCTGGTCGATCTGCGAGAAGATCCGGCTCAGCGCGTCGCTGTCCTTGGCCCGGAAGTACCGCCCGCCGGTCCGATCGGCGATGTCGGTGAGCAGCGCTTCGTCGATCCGGACCGGCAGCATCTCGTAGCGGAAGCCGGTCAGCCCCCGCCCGGTGGGAATCCGCGCCTCGCCCTCGGTGCCCACGCCGATGGTATAGACCCGGACGCCAAGGGCCTTGGCGATGTCGGCCGCGGTGCGAGGATCGATGGCGCCGCGGTTGTTCTCGCCGTCGGTCAGCAGCAGCACCACCTTCGACTTGTTTTCGACTCGCTTGAGCCGGTTGACCGCCGTCGCCAGACCGCTGCCGATCGCGGTGCCGTCGTCGAGCGTGCCGATCCGAAGGTCGAGTACGGCCCGCTCGAGCACCGGGTAGTCGAGCGTCACCGGGACCTGGGTCAGGGCCTCGCCGGCAAACGCCACCAGGCCGATCCGGTCGGACTCTCGCCCGCGAATGAACCCAATCGCCTGCCGCTTGGCCACCTCCAGCCGGTTGGAGGGCGCGAAGTCCTCGGCCAGCATGCTGCTCGAGACGTCGATCGCGATCACGATCGCGATGCCTTCCCGCCGGAGGGTGGTCCGGTCACCCGGAAACCGGGGGCCGGCCGCGGCCAGGATCAGGGCGCCGAAGGACACCGACCGGAGAATCGGAGGCACCCGCACCGGCCACGGCGAGGTGGCCGCTTGCCGGGCCACGCCGCCATCGGGCAATCGGACGGCGCCGGACCGGGCCCGCCGGCGGAGCCACCACCAGAGCGGGATCAGCACCAGCAGGGCCAGGAGCAGCGGTCGCGCGAAGGTCATCATGGCGTGCTCCGCCGCTCCGCCAGCGCCAGCAACGGGGCCGCGTCGGCGATCAGCCGTTCCAGCTCGGCCGAGCTGGGCTGATCGGTGAACCCGGCCCGGTCGGCCGCCTCGACCCAGGCCTGCACCCGCTCTTTGGTGGCCTCGTCGTCGAGCCGGGTGGCCGAGCGCTCGATCACCCGGCTCCAGCCGTCCAGCGCGGCCCGGAGCTCGCCCGCGCCGGACCACCGGGTCAGGACCCCCGCGGCCTCGAGGGGCGGGGGCGCCGGTGCCGGGATCGCCTGACGGCGGCGGAGCCGGGCTCGGCGGAGGAGGGCGATGATCCCGACTCCGAGCCCGGCCACGAGCAGGAACACCAGGACCGGGAGCGGCGAGCGACGGGCCTGCGGCACCGTCTCGGCCGCCGGCTTGGGGGCGAGCCGGGTTCGGGCGCTGTCACCCGGAAGCACGCTCCCCACCTGAACCGTCACCGAACGGGCGGCCAGCGTGTCGGACGCGCCTTCGGGCGACACCAGGATCGGTCCCGGAACCTGGAGGTCGTGCTCCCCGGGATACCAGATGGCCACCGGATAGCGGATGGTGACGGAGTCACCGCGGTAGGTCACGTCGGGCGGCCCCAGCACTTGCCCGATCTCGCCGAGGTCCCAGGCCTGCGGGCGGACGATCACCCGGGCCGGCGCTCGCGCGCTGGTCGCGACCCACACCGTGTCGCCCACGGTCGCGGGGCCGGGGCGCTGCCCCAGGACCGCGAGCGCCAGCAGCGGCGCGATCATCGTCCGGCCGGCGCCCTTCGTCGGGGCGCGAACGCCCGGCGAAGCAGCGGGGCGTAGTCGTCGGAGACGTCGATGGGGAGGTGGCGCACCCCGGCGCTCCGGAGCCGCTGGTCGCGCTCCTCGAGCCGCCGGGCGACCGCTTGCTCCCAGCGCCGGCGCACCCGGCCGTCGCCGAGGTCCACCAGGACCCGCTCGCCGCCCTCGGCATCCTCGAACTCGAGCCAGCCGGCGCCGGCCGGCTCGGCCTCCCGCCGATCGTCGATGGTGACGGCGGTGACGTCGTGACGGGCGGCCAGCTGCTTGAGCGGGCCGTCCCATCCGGGCCCGATGAAGTCCGAGAGGACGATCACCACGGACCGATGTCCCAGCACCTTCGAGGCGTAGCCGATCGCCCGGCCGACGTCGGTGCCCGGATGGATGGGCTGGAAGGCCAGCAGGTCGCGCAGGAGCCTCAAGGCGTGGCGGCGTCCCTTGGCGGGCCGCACCACGTGCTCGACCTCGCTGGTGAAGAGGAGCGCCCCAACCCGGTCCTGCTCCCGCGCCCCGGCCAGGGCGAGCACCGCGGCGATCTCGATGGCCCGCGCCGCCCGCGCGACCGGCGAGCCCACTCGGGTCGAGCCGGACTGGTCGACCACCAGGAGCAGGGTGAGCTCGCGCTCTTCGGTGAAGGTCTTGACGAACGGCGACCCCAGCCGGGCCGACACGTTCCAGTCGATGCTCCGGTAGTCGTCGCCTTGTTCGTAGGCCCGGACTTCGGCGAACTCCATCCCCTGCCCTCGAAAGACCGACCGGATCTCACCCGCCAGCAGGGTATCGACCACTCCGCGAACCCGGATCGCGATCCCTTTGACCTGCTTGAGCAGCTCGGGAGGGACTCCGCTCACGGCACCTTCACTTTGGCCATCACCTGCTCCACGATCGCGTCGCTGGTGACGTCTTCGGCCTCGGCCTCGAAGGTCAGCACGATCCGGTGACGGAGGACGTCCGGCGCCAGGGCCTGGATGTCGTGCGGGGTTACGTAGCTCCGCCCCGCGAGGGTGGCGTGGGCTCGGGCGGCCTGCGCCAGGGCAATCGACGCCCGGGGCGAGGCCCCGAAGGCCACCAGGGGCTTGAGCTCCGCCAGTCCCACCGACGCCGGTTCACGAGTGGCCCGGACCAGGTCCACGATGTAGTCGGCCAGCCGGGGGTCGAGATGAAGCCGGAGCGCGTGGCGCCGGAGGGACAGCACCGCCTTGGGCTCGAGCACTGGCGTGACCCCGATCGACTCACCCGCGGCCATCCGCTGAAGGATCTCCCGCTCCTCGGCCCGGGTCGGATAGTCCACCCGGACCTTGAGGAGGAACCGGTCCAGCTGCGCCTCGGGCAGCGGATAGGTGCCCTCGCTCTCGATCGGGTTCTGGGTCGCCAGCACCAGGAACGGCTCCGGCAGGCGATAGGTGCTGCCGCCGATCGAGACCTGGTGCTCCTGCATCGCCTCGAGCAACGCCGACTGGACCTTCGCGGGCGCCCGGTTGACCTCGTCGGCCAACACGATGTGGGCGAAGAGCGGACCGTGCTTGGGATGGAACTCCTGGGTCTTCGGATCGAACACCATGGTGCCCACGATGTCGGCCGGCAGGAGATCGGGGGTGAACTGGATCCGGGAGAACGAGGCCCGGAGAATGTCGGAGAGCGTCTTGACCGCGAGCGTCTTGGCGAGACCGGGCACGCCTTCGAGCAGGATGTGGCCGCCGGTCAGGAGACCGATCATGAGCCGCTCCACCATCTGCTGCTGGCCCACGATCCGGCGGCCCACCTCGTCCACCGCACGGCGCAACAGGCCGGCATGCTGTTCGATCTCGGCGGCGTCGGTCGGGGCTCGTTCCGGGGCAGTCGTCATGGCAGGCTCAGCGGGTCGGCGCGGGGAGGTCGATGACCTGGTACACGCTCTTGATCTCTTCCGGGGTCAAGGGCCGCGCCTCGCCCGGGTCCAGGTCCCCGAGCCGGATCGGTCCGTACGAGAGCCGGGCCAGCCGCTCGACTTTGGCGCCCATCGCGGCCACCCATTTCCGTACGATGGCGTTGCGTCCTTCGTTCAGGGTGACATCCAGAATGCAACGTCCCTCACGCCCCGGCCGAACCCTCACGGCCACGGGGACGACCGCCCGCCCGTCCACCAACACCCTGCCCCGAGCCGCCTGGGCCAGCTCCTCGGCCGGCCGCCCGTGCACCAGCGCCGTGTAGCGCCGCGGGATCCGGTACTTTGGATGGGTGAGCCGGTGGACCGCGTCGCCGTCGGTGGTCAGCAGCAGGAGCCCGGTGGTCATCACGTCGAGCCGGCCGACGTAGGTCATTCCGGCCGGATCGCGGATGAAGTCCAGCACCGTGCGGCGCCCCTGCTCGTCGCTGGCGGTGGTCACCACGCCGAGGGGTTTGTGGAACGCGATCCACCGGATCGCCTTGAGGCGGATCTTCCGGCCTCGGACCGTGATCGTCTGGCGCTCGGGATCGACCTTGGAGCCCAACTCGGCCACCTGACCGTCGACCCGAACGGACCCGGCGGTGATCAGATCCTCGGCTTGTCGCCGGGACGCCACGCCCGCCCGGGCGAGCGCCCGTTGCAGGCGCATAGTGGTCATTGGTCGGCTTCCACGTAGGCCGCGCCTTCGGTGTCTTCGGCCGGCGTCTCGGGTCGGGGGGGCTCGAGGGCGATGGAGAGCTCCTCGGCTCGGGGCAGATTGGTCAGGTCGGGCAGGCCCAGCAGCTCCAGGAAGAGCGGCGTGGTGCCGTAGAGGAGCGGGCGGCCCAGGGCCTCGCCTCGACCCACCACCTCGATCAGCCCCCGCTCCTGGAGGGTGCGGAGCACACCGCTGGCGCTCACCCCGCGGATCTCCTCGATCTCCGCCCGGCCCACCGGCTGACGGTAGGAGATCACGGCCAGGGTCTCGAGCATCGCCGCGCTCAGCCGGGGCGGCTTGACTGTGAGCTGGGCCCGTTCGATCGCGGCCGCGTAGCCGGGCCGGCTGACGATCTGGAAGCCGCCGGCGATCTCGGCCACCTCCACCCCGTGGCCGTCGAAGTCGTAGTGCTCCCGGAGCTGGTCGATGCCCTGACGGACCTCGTCCAGGCTCAGGTCGGAGTCGAGGGACTGAAGCTCCTCGACCGTGACCGGACGGGGCGACGCGAACAGCGCCGCCTCAAGAAGCGGCAGGAACGAGTTCTCGTTCAGAGGGCTCACGAGAGATCACCAGCGGCCCGAAGGCCTGCTCTTGTTGAAGGGAGGCAACGCCACGCCGGGCCAGCTCCAACAGGGCCAGCAGCGTCGAGAGAACGTCGACGATCGTGGGAGCGGGACCGAGCGCCTCGGCCCAGGTGATCCGGCCCCGCTCGTCCAGCAGGGTCCGGATCCGGAGGGTGGCCCCCTCCACGTTGAGCGGCCGGGCCACCACGCTGTGGAGCACCGGATGGAGGATCGCGGCGACCACCCGTTCCACCGCGGCCAGCAGGTCGACCAGGTCCAGCCGGAGAGGCGGCGGGGGCAGCTCGGGCGCCGGCGGGAGATAGCCGCGGCCGAACGAAAGCGCCCGCCGGTCGGCCGCCGCCCCCATCCAGAGCGCGATCTCCTTGATCTGCTGGTACTCGAGCAGGCGCCGGACCAGCTCGGCCCGCGGATCCTCCCACTCCTCGCCATCGCCGCCCCGGGGGAGGAGCATCTGGGCCTTGAGCCGGACCAGCCGGCTGGCCATGTCCAGGTAATCAGCCGCCTGGTTGAGCCCCAACAGGTGAATGGCGCTCAGGAACTGGTCCGCGATCCGGGCGATCGGGATGTCGGCGATGTCGATCTGCTCCTCGCGGAGCAGGTGCAGCAGGAGATCGAGCGGGCCGGTGAACGCCTCCAGCTGGACCACGAACCCATCTCCGCCCAGCGCCGCCGCCGGAACCGCCTGATCGGGGGCGGGCGTCTGATCGGGAAGGGGTCCGGTACCAACTGCGGTCATGGCGAAGGCTCGATACGGTTGCTCGAGAAGGACACGGGGACGCTCGTTCTCCCCGGAATATGGCTCCATCGAGCCTCGGTGCGAAGGGGCGGTGCCAACGCAACTTGCCGAGGCCAGCAGACCTACGCTATCTTGGTGGGCTCGGAATCCACCGGCCGGAGGCCGGATCGATCTCAGGGGAGTTCTTTCGTGCCGAAGATCAAGTCCGCCAAAAAGCGCCTGCGTCAGACCACCGCCGCTACCGTCCGCAATCGGGCCCAGCGGAGCCAACTCCGGACCGCCATCAAGAGGGTCCGCACCGCCGCCGACGCCGAGAGCCGCGCCGCCGCGCTCAAGGACGCCGAGAAGGTCATCGACCGGGCCGGCCGGAAGGGGCTCATCCATCCCAACGCTGCCGCCCGCCAGAAGAGCCGGCTCAACAAGATCAAGTAGTCGGACGGTCGGCTCGTACCGAAACGAAGAGGGGGCCCCGATCCCGGGCCCCCTCTTGGCGTTCCGCCCTGACCCGCTAGACCGCCGCCAGCTCCGCCCCGCATCGCTCGCAGTACCACTCGGTCGGCCGGTTCAGCGCTCCACACTCGCCGCACTTGAGGGTCTTGGGCACCGTCTGGCTGGGCCGGTCCGTCTTGGGCTCGGCGGCCGCGGGCGGGGTGGCCGCCGTGGTCCCCCCCGAGTTCCGGGGCTCCAGCGTCATCGAGCGGAGAAAGGTCAGCTCGTCCACCGACGACGACGGGGCGGGCTCCCGGGGCGGCATCGGCTCCCGGGCGGCCGGGAACGGGATTGACCGGGCCGGGCCCGACGCCCGCTGAGCGCGCCCCGCCCTCGGCACGAACCGGGGAGCCTCGGGCGGATCGGCTGCCGGCGCGGCGGGCGCGGCCGGGGCGGCTTCCTCGTGGGACTGCTCCTCGTCCCGGACCAGACTGAGCGGCTGGCCGGGAGCCGATGCCGCCACCGGGGGCGGCGCGGGCGCGGGTGCAGGCTCCGGCACGGGTGCCGCGGCCATGGGCGGCGGCGCGGGCGCGGGTTCAGGCGGGGGCGCGATTTGGGAGAGCACCTCCTCCAGCCGATCGATCTCACCGGCCAGCCGGGCGAGCTCCTCGTCCAAGCCACTGATCTTCCCGGTACTGTCGTCCTCGACCGTCTTCCACTCCTCGTCGCTGTACTCGCCGACGCTGTACCGAAGCTCGGCCTCGGCCAGGGTCTCCACCTCCTCGTTGCGCAGCTCCTCGTACTCGCCCGAGTGGGCCCGGAGACCTTGCAAACTGTTGGTGATGACGTCGGAATGCCCGCGGAGCTGCTCCACCACCTGGGCCAGCCGGCCCTGATAGTCCGACCGGACCCGCTCTCGGACGGACGCCGGGGTCTTCGACCCGGCGGCCTCGAGTTTGTCGAGCCAGTCGCTCAGCCGCTGGCGGGAGGCCAGCAGGGATTCGACTTCCGACAGATCCTGTTGCGCGATTTCGGTCATTGCAGGGCTCCACCAGCGTACGCGAGGCTCATCTTGGGGAAGATAAGGCCGAAAATTCGATCCCGAAACACGTTAGAAAGCTAGGCGTCGGGATTCTCGACACCTCGCTCGAATACCAGCCGTCCCCCGACCACGGTCAAATCGGCCCGTCCCACCAGAGTCTCCCCCAGAAACGGGCTGTTCGCGCTCTTCGACCGCAATTCTTCGGCCCGAACCACCCACGACACTTCCGGGTCGAAAACGGCCACGTCGGCCGGTGCCCCGACCGCCAGCGTGCCGCCCGGCAGCTTGAAGATCCGGGCCGGAATGCTGCTCATCCGGGCGATCAAATCGGGCAGCGAGACGTACCCCGCGCCCACCAGCTCCCGCATCCCGATCCCGAACGCGGTCTCCAGGCCCACGATCCCGTTCGGGGCGTCGTCGAACTCCCGCTGCTTGGTGTCGTAGTGGTGGGGCGCGTGGTCGGTCGCGATCACGTCGATCGTGCCGTCCCGAAGCGCCTCCCGGATCGCCTCGCGGTCCTCCGCCTCCCGGAGCGGGGGGTTCATCTTGGCGTTGGTGTCGTAGCCCTCACAGCGGTCGTGGGTGAGGGCGAAGTGATGCGGCGTGGCCTCGGCAGTGACCCGTAACCCTTTGTCCTTGGCCCACCTGATCAAATCGACTGAGCCCCGTGTGGACATGTGACAGAGGTGAATATGGCCGCCCGTCAACTCGCTCAGGATGATGTCCCGGGCCACCATGATCTCCTCGGCCGCCGACGGGATCCCCTTGAGTCCGAGCCGGGTAGACACCACCCCCTCGTGCATCGCCCCGCCCTCGGACAGGGTGGGATCCTCGCAGTGATCGGCCACCGGGATCCCGAACACCTGGGCGTACTCGAGGGCCGTCCGCATCAGCTGGCTCGACACCACGGGGTGCCCGTCGTCGCTCACGGCGACGGCTCCCGCCCCGACCATCTCGCCGAACTCCGCCAGCTGCTGTCCCTTCTGGCCCAGCGAGATGCATCCGATCGGGTAGACCCGGGCCATCCCGGCCCGGATCGCCTGGCGGACCACGAACCCCACCGCCGCCTGGTTGTCGATCACCGGATCGGTGTTGGGCATCGCGCACACGGCCGTGAAGCCGCCGCCGACCGCGGCCCGGGCCCCGGTCGCGATCGTCTCCATGTGCTCCTGGCCCGGCTCCCGGAGGTGGACGTGGACGTCGATCAGCCCGGGGCAGACCACCTTCCCCGCGGCATCGATCCGCCGAGCGCCCTCGGGGGTGGGAATGTTCCGGCCCACCGCTTCGATCTTGCCGTCGACGATCAGCAGGTCGGCGACCCCGTCGGTCTGGCGGGAGGGGTCGATCACCCGGCCGCCGGCGATCAGAAGAGGGTTCATCGCTCGTCCGTGGGTTGCGCCCGCCACTCGGGCGAGCCGCCTGCGAGGAGGTAGAGCGCCGCCATCCGCACGGCCACGCCGTTGGTCACCTGGGGAAGAATCAGGCTGTGGGGTCCGTCGGCCACGTCGCTGTCGATCTCGACCCCCCGGTTCATCGGCCCGGGGTGGAGGATCACCAGGTCGTGCGGGGCCCGCTCGAGCCGCTCCCGGGTCACCCCGAAGATCCGGTTGTACTCCCGGAGCGAGGGGACGAACCCGCCCTGCATCCGCTCCAACTGGAGCCGGAGCACGTTCAGGGCGTCGGCCCAGGCGATGGCGTCCTCGATGTGATGGAGCACGGTCACGCCCAGGCTCTCGAGCCCCTTGGGCAGCAGGGTCGGCGGGCCGCACACGGCTACCTCGGCGCCCAGCTTGAGCAGCCCCCAGACGTTGCTCCGGGCGACCCGGCTGTGGAGCACGTCGCCGCAGATGGCCACCTTGAGTCCCTCGATCTTCCCGAATTTGTCGCGGAGGGTGAGGAGGTCGAGGAGGCCCTGGGTCGGATGCTCGTGCTTCCCGTCCCCGGCATTGATGACGTTGGATCGGATCCGCTCGCCGAGGAACCGGGCCGCGCCGCTGGCCGAGTGGCGGATCACGACCATGTCGATCCGCATCGCCTCCAGGTTCCGGGCGGTGTCCACCAGGGTCTCGCCCTTGGCGACCGAGCTGCCCTGGGCCGCCACGTTCACGGTGTCGGCGGACAGTCGCTTCTCGGCGAACTCGAAGGAGATCCGGGTCCGGGTGGAGGCCTCGAAGAAGAGGTTGACGATCGTCTTTCCCCGGAGGGCCGGCACCTTCTTGATCGACCGCTCGCTGACCTCTTTGAAGGGTTCCGCGGTGTCGAGGATGAGCCGGATCTGGTCGGCGCTCAGCTCCTCGAGCCCGATCAGGTCCTTGCCGAGCGGCGCCATCCGCGGAGCCGTCACGGGGTCACCAGATCCACGCCGTCCTCGCCGTCGCGCTCCCGAACCATCACGTCGACCCGCTCGCCGGCGACGGTGCTCTGGGTGAGGCCCACGATGTCGGGATGGATGGGCAGTTCGCGCCCGCCCCGGTCGACGAGAACGCAGAGGAGGATCCGTCGGGGCCGGCCGAAATCGGCCAGCTCGTCGAGCGCCGCGCGAATGGTGCGGCCGGTGTAGAGCACGTCGTCGACGATCACGACGGTGCGGCCCTCGAGCTCGCGGGGCAAATCGGTCTCCCCCACGACGGGCCGGGGCCCGATCGACTGGAGGTCGTCGCGATAGAGGGTGATGTCCAGCTTCCCGAGGGGGATGGCCCGGCCTTCGGTCCGCTCGATCAGCTTCGCGAGCCGCGAGGCGAGCTCCACCCCGCGGCGCTGAATGCCCACGAGGAGGAGTCCGTCGGTGCCCTGACAGCGCTCCACAATCTCGGTGGCCATGCGCAGAAGCGCACGGCCCATGGCTCGTTCATCGAGGATCCGGCGGGTAATCGGCATGCCGGGCGGGGAAGCTAGCCCGTGCCAACGAGCGAAGCAAGCTTTGCTCGTTGGCGTGAGTAGTGACTCGTGAGTTGGGAGTAGGGAGTAGGGAGTGAGCTGGGAGTTGGGAGTAGGGGAGTGATTGGGGAGTCGGTTGGGCCCTACTCCCGACTCACGACTCACTCCCTACTCACGAGTCACTACTCACTACCCGCGGCGTCGCCGCCCTCCGCCGCGCAGCCCAAGGAAGGAGGCGGAAGGCCAGCAGCACGGCCAGGATGGCGCCGTAGGTCAGGGGCTCGGTGGTGTCCTTCTTCACCAGCCAGAGGAAGTGGAGCACGGCGAGCACGGCGGCCGCATAGACCAGGCGATGGAGCTTCTGCCAGCGCTGGCCGAGCTTCCGGACGGCGGCCCGGGGCGAGGTGGCCGCCAGCACCGTGAGGATCACGAAGGCGCTGAAGCCGACCAGCACCCAGGGGTGTTTCCCGATGTCTTCGCTGATCTCGGTCACCGAGAGCCGATGATCGAAGACTGCGTAGATCAGAAAGTGGATCAGGGCGTAGAAGAACGCGAAGTTGCCCGAGAGCCGGCGGAGCTTGACGATCCCGTTCCAGCGGGTAACCCGCCGGATCGGGGTGACCGCCAAGGTGCAGAGCAGAATCACCAGAGCCGAGAGGCCCGTGGTGTGGGTCAGGGTCTTGACCGGATCGGCGCCGAGATCGCCGGTGAAGAAACCCCGCACCAGCCAGGCGAGGGGCCCGAGGCAGGCGATCCAGACCAGCGGCTTGAGCACCCACCGGATGAAGCGCGCTTCGGTCAAACGCGCCTCAGAAGTTGACCCGGAGGTCCATGTCGCCGTAGAGGCTTGCCACCTGATCGGCGTAGCCGTTGAACATCAGCGTCTTCCGCTTGAAGAACTCGCCCAGCCGCCGCTCGGTGGCTTGACTCCACCGGGGGTGGTCCACGGTCGGATTGACGTTGGCGTAAAAGCCGTACTCGTCGGGCGCGGCCAGGTGCCAGGTGGTCTCGGGCTTCTGCTCGAGGAAGCTGATCTTGACGATGCTCTTCCCGCCCTTGAACCCGTACTTCCAAGGCACCACCAGCCGGATCGGGGCGCCGTTCTGGTTCGGGAGCGTCTTCCCGTACACGCCGGTGACCATCAGGGTCAGCGGGTGCATCGCCTCGTCCATCCGGAGGCCCTCGGTGTAGGGCCAGTCGAGGACCCGGCTCCGTTGCCCCGGCATCTGCCCGGGATCGAGCAGGGTCGTGAACGACACGAACTTGGCCTTGCTCTCGGGCTCGAGCCGCTTCATCAGCTCGGCCATCGGCACGCCGCGCCAGGGCACCACCATCGACCAGGCCTCGACGCACCGCATCCGGTAGGTCCGGTCCACGATCGGGAGGCCCTTGAGGAGGTCGTCGACATCGAAGGTGCCGGTCATCTTGGCCGGGCCCTCCACCGTCACGCTCCACGGCCTGGGCCGGAGGGTGTGGGCATTCTCCGCCGGATCGTCCTTCCCGGTACCGAACTCGTAGAAATTGTTGTAGGTAGTCACCACGTCGTACGGCGTGGGCTTGTCGTCGCCCTGGCCGCGACCGAGGCCCAGCGCCTCGCAGGCGCGCCAGGGGACGGCGGCCGCCGCCATGGTCAGGCCGGCCGCGGCCAACCACTCCCGGCGATTGAGGTAGAGCCCCTCGTCGGTCACTTCCCAGGTCGGGATGTCGGGCGGGCGTTTGATCAGCATGGCTCCTCCGCTCTGATAACCTAATAACGCCGGAGGCGGGAGGGTGGTTCTAAACGGACAGGGTGGGATTCGAACCCACGATACGCTTGAGACGTATACACGCTTTCCAGGCGTGCCTCTTCAACCACTCGAGCACCTGTCCGGGAACTCGTAAGCGGCTGAATTAAGGCAGCTTACGATCGATGGTCAAGTAACGGCCCGCTCGGCCGGCCGCCCCGCGCAGCTCTGATCGAGCATCTCCCGGACCCGCCCCGCCAGGACGTCCGGCGAGTAGGGCTTGGGCAGGAATCCGGCCGGTCCCGTCCGCCCGTTGGCAACCGCCGGACCGCTATCGGAAAAGCCGGACACGAAGAGCACCGGTAGCACCCCGCGCCGCTGCTCCAGCCGCTCGGCGAGCACGGGCCCCGACAGCCCCGGCATCACCACGTCCGAGACCAACAGAGCGATGACCCCGGTGTGAGCCTCGGCCAGCTCGAGCGCCTGTTGCCCATTCGCCGCCTCCAGCACCCGGTAGCCCCGGCCCCGGAGAACCCGGCTCGCCAGGCGGCGGACCTGAGCCTCGTCTTCCACCAGGAGGATGGTCTCGCCAGTGCCCGGCGCGGCCAGCCGATCGGGGATCGCCGGCTCCGGCTCGGCCGCGAAGCCGGCCCGCGGCAGGAACACCCGGACCGCGGTTCCGACCCCGACCTCACTCTCAGCCAGGATCTGCCCACCGGCCTGCCGCACGATGCCGTGGCAGACGGCGAGACCCAACCCGGTTCCCTTCCCCACTTCCTTGGTGGTGAAGAAGGGCTCGAACGCCCGGTCCAGTACTTCCGGCGCCATGCCTTGGCCGGTGTCCCGAACCCGGATCTCCACGTACTCGCCGGGCTCGAGCCCGGGTGGGGCGCTCCGTCCCCGGGTTACGGTGGCGTTCTCGGCCGCGATCACCAGCTGGCCGCCGTCGGGCATCGCGTCCCGGGCGTTGACCGCCAGGTTGACCAGCACCTGCTCGAGCTGCACCGGATCCACCCGCACCGCCCAGAGGTCGCCGGCCAGCCGGGTGGTGAACCGGACGTCCTCGCCCAGCAGCCGGCCCAGAAGCCCTTCCACCCCAACGAGGGTCGGCCCCGAGCTCACGGCCCGAGGCTCCGCCGGCTGCCGCCGGGCAAAGGCCAGGAGCTGCCGGGTGAGCTGAGCCGCCCGCTCCGACGCGCGGCGGATCTCGGTCACGTGCTCGGTGATCGGCCCGCTCACCCCAGGCTCGCTCTCGAGCAGGTCGGCGTGGCCCAACACGGCGGTGAGCAGATTGTTGAAGTCGTGGGCGATCCCGCCGGCCAGCCTCCCGACGCTCTCGAGCTTCTGCGACTGACGGAGCGTCTCTTCGAGACGCTGCCGATCGGTCACGTCGCGCCCGGTGACCACCAGCAGCTGCTCCGCGGGCCGGGCCGGATCGGCGAACGGGCGGACGGTCCACTCCACCCACCGATACTCGTCGTCCGCCCCGCGGACCCGGATGAGGACCGGTTCGCCGCTCTGGGGCGCGAGGAGCGACGGCAGTCGCTGGGCGTCGTCAGGATGGAGAATCCCGGCGAGCGGCTGGTCGGCGATCTCCTCGGGCCGCCAGCCGAACAGGGCCTCGATCGAGGGCGACACGTAGCGGCACATCCGGGCCTGATCGAGGAGCACGACGACGTCGCCGGAGTGGTCGGCGATCAGCCGGTAGCGGGCCTTGCTGAGCCGGAGCTGCCGTTCGACCCGGTTCCGGTGCTCGGCGAGCAGCCCGAGGATGAGTCCGGCGCCGCTCAGGGCGACCAGGAAGATTCGGTCGCTCAGCTCCGAGCCCAGGAGGGGACCGGCGGTCCGCTCGGCGGCGGCAAAGAACAGGGTGGTGAGGAGGAGCCCGATGGTCGCTCCCCGGAGGTCCAGGCTGATGGCCATCCAGGCCACCGGCACGAACAGGAGGACCGAGATCGCGTGACTGGGGAGCGAGGCGTCGACCGCGATGATCCCGATGGCCAGCGCCACGGCGAGGGCCACCCCGGCAACTCCCCGCCGCCACGCGCCGGGGGTGGTCGGCAAGGGCCGGGGCGAGCCCAACCCGGGCAGGAGACCCGGGAACGCGAGCAGGAAGGGGGTGACCGTCGCGGCTCCGGTGAGGTCGGCCAGCCAGCGCTCGAACTGGGGCTGGACGCAAGCCGCACCGGGATGGAAGAGACAGCCGGTCACCGCCAGCGACAGCAGCCGAAAGATGGCCGGCCCGATCACGCACAGGAGTCCGAGCGCGACCGCGTCGCGCATCGTCCCGAGGGCGAGGTCCAGTCGGAGAATGCCGCGATTGACCAGGGCGACCAGCAGGTGGGCCGCGGCCGCCAGGGCGATCAGGAGCGGAAGGTTGAGTAGACCGGTCCCGCCCGGCAGGAGACCGATGACGAGAGCCGCGAGGATGGTGACCCAGACGGTTCGCCATCCCCCCAGCGCCACCAGCGCGAGGACCACCCCCGCCGCCGGATACCAGACGGGCACCGCTCCGGGCGGAGTCGTGGCCCGGCCGACCTGATCGGCCGCGACCATGAGCGCGGCGGCCAGCACGCCTCCGGCGAGACGGCCCCGACGAGGCGCCGGAGCCCGAGGCGGGATCGAGGTCCCGTTCAGCGGCGTAATAGGAGCCTCCCGACGGCCGGGCCACGGAGAGCCCGGCCCGCTCCGCTGGATGTGGTGCTAGGCCTTGCGCCCAGTCGTGCGGGTGGCGGCCTTGGTGCGGCGGCCGCTCTTGGCCTTCTTGACCTTGCTGGTCATCGGGTCCGGGTCCTTCACCTTCGTCTTGGCCTTCGACCGGGTCTTGCTCTTGGCCTTGGCCGGGCTCTCGGTTTCCGACCCGGTCGAGGCCTTGGCGCGGGTGCCCCGCGCCGCCCCCCGACGGGCGCCCTTCTTGGCCGGCTGCATCGCGGCGCGGGCCGCGATCCAGTCGACCGCTTCCTCCACCGTGATCTTCTCCAGCTCGGTGCCCTTCGGCACCGAGGCGCTGATCTCGCCGTGCTTCACGTAGGGTCCGTAGCGGCCGTCGTAGAGCCCGATCGGCTCGCCGTCTTCGGGGTGACTCCCCACCACCCGGATCGGCGCGGGGGCGCCCCGGCGGCCCCGGCTCTGCTTGGGTTGGGCCAGCAACTCGAGCGCCCGATCCAACGTGACCGTGAGCACGTGATCGTCGCCCTTGAGCGACCGGTAGTCCTTCCCGGGCGTGCCCATGTCGTTGACGATGTACGGGCCGAACCGTCCCTGCCCCGCGAAGATCTTCCCGCCGTTCTCGGGGTGCATCCCGAGGAACCGGGGCAGCGCGAGGAGCCCGACCGCCATCGCGAGGGTCACGTCTTCGGGCTTGACCCCCTTGGGGAGCGAGGCCCGCTTGGGCTTCGGATTCGAGTCGGTGACCGTCCCCAGCTGGACGTAGGGGCCGTACTGACCGTCGAGCAGGAGGATGGCTTCGTTGGTCTTGGGATGGTGCCCGACGATCTCGGGCCCCTCGGCCTTTCGCCGGAGAATCTCCTCGATCCGCTCGACGCTCAGCTCGGCCGGGGGCGTGTCCCGCGGCAGCGAGGCCCGGAGCGTCTCGCCGTTCCGGGCCACCTCGACGTACGGTCCGAACCGGCCCAGCCGAATGCTCGCCCGATCGAGGCCGGAGAGCGGCACGGTGCGGGCATCGGCGGGATCGATCTTCTTTTCCCGGGTCTCGACCCGCTGCCGGAGCCCGTCCCGCCCGAGGTAGAACTCCTCCAGGTACGGCAGCCACTGGGCGTGGCCCTCCGAGATGTCGTCGAGGGTCTGCTCCATCCCGGCCGTGAACTTGAGGTCGACCAGCTCCGGGAAGTGATGCTCCAGCAGATTGGTCACCCCGAACGCCGTCAGGGTCGGCACCAGGGCCTGCCCCTGCTTCTGGACGTAGCCCCGGTCGATCACGGTGTCGATGATGCTGGCGTAGGTGCTGGGTCGGCCGATCCCGTCGGCCTCGAGCTCCTTGACCAGGCTCGCCTCCGTAAACCGGGCCGGCGGCTGGGTCTCGTGCGACACCGCCTCCAGCTCGCGGCAGGCCGGCTCGTCGCCGACCTCGAGGTTGGGCAGGATCACCTCCTGATCCTCGAGCGCGGCGTCGGGATCGTCCGACCCCTCGACGTAGGCCCGGAGAAAGCCTGGGAAGTCGATCCGCTTGCCCGAGGCGCGGAAGGTGGCGTTCTCGACCTCGAGCGTCACCGCCATGCTGGTGAGCCGGGCGTCCGGCATCTGCGACGCGACGGTCCGCTTCCAGATCAGGTCGTAGAGCGCCAGCTCGCGGCCGCCGAGGCCGGTCTCTTCCGGCGTCCGGAAGTGCTCGCCGGCGGGACGGATGGCCTCGTGGGCCTCCTGCGCCGACGCGTTCTTGGTGACGTAGTTCCGGGGTTTCTCGGGCAGATAGGCCTTACCGTAGAGCCGGTCCACCGACTCCCGGGCCGCGGTGAGCGCCTGGGTAGAGAGGTGAACCGAGTCGGTTCGCATGTAGGTGATGAAGCCCTCTTCGTAGAGCTTCTGCGCCGCCCGCATCGTCTCCCGGGCCGAGAGCCGGAGCTTCCGATTGGCCTCCTGCTGGAGCGTCGAGGTGATGAAGGGCGGCGCGGGCCGCCGGACGAACGGCTTCTCTTCCGCCGCCCTGACCCGCCAGCTGCCCCGCCGGAGCCGCTCCACCAACGACTCGGCCGCCGGCCCCGTGGAGGAGGACCACATCCTTCCCGCTTCCAGCTTCCCCGTGCGCTCGTCGAAGTCCTTGCCGCTCGCGATCTTCCGGCCCCCCAGCGCGGTCAGCTGCGCCTCGAAGTCCTGATCGTCGTGCGACAGCGTGGCCTTGAGGTCCCAATAGGTCGCCGGCCGGAAGGCCCGACGCTCGCGCTCCCGCATGACCAGGAGCCGGACCGCCACCGACTGGACCCGACCGGCCGACAGCCCGTACGCGATCTTCTTCCAAAGCAGCGGCGACAGCGTGTAACCATAGAGGCGGTCGAGGACACGCCGGGTTTCCTGGGCGCGCACCAGCTTGTCGTCGATCGTCCGGGTATCGGCCAGCGCGTCGCGGATCGCCTCGCGAGTGATCTCGTGGAAGACCATTCGCTTGACCGGAACCTTGGGCTTCAGCACCTGGGTCAGATGCCAGGAGATGCTCTCGCCCTCCCGGTCTTCGTCCGTCGCGAGGATCAGCTCGTCGGCATCTTCGAGAGCCGCCTTGAGTTCCCGCACCACCTGGCGCTTGTCCGACGGGATGACGTAGAGGGGCTCGAACGCCTTCTCCACGTTGACGCCGAGGCGGCTCCACTCTTCGCCCTTGAACTTGGCGGGGATGTCGGAAGCCCGATCGGGGAGGTCCCGGATGTGCCCCATCGACGCCACGACCTTATATCCGCGCGGGAGGAACTCCCGAATGGTACGCGCCTTGGTAGGCGATTCGACGATGACGAGGCTGGCCATGCCTTCCTTTCAGCTGCTGGAGTCGGGGACACGAGGGCCGGCGGAGGCGCCGCTGCAATCGTGGTGCCCCTGGCTCCGTCAGGGCCAACAGAATGCGGGCGGCCCCAGGTTCTGTCAATTCCCCGAAATCGCTGGCGGGCGCCGAATAATGGCGCAAACGGTTGCGCTGGGTCGGCTTATGGGACTTCGGCCGGACTTGGGCTCGAGCCCATGCCGGGCCTGAATCCGTCGTTCGCGGCGATCGCGCCGCTGGAATCGGCCGGCCGGGCGATGTGCGTCGGGCGCCGCGAGTTGAGCCCGATGCAGGCCCCGCCCTCGGCAAGCGGCGGCGCCGCCGGAGGCTCGTGGCCGCACCCGCTGCAAGAGGATGATGAAGCCGCGACTTGTCGGCCGACTCGGGCCGGAGTCACCTCTCGCGGTGGAGGTCTTCCCGGTCCTCCCCGCCCCGACGGCCGGCGGCGGTTCGGCGCCGCTCGGCAACCAGGATCGCCACCCCGAGACCGATCAACCCGAGGGCCAGGAACATCAGGCCCGGCGGCGGCCCCACCTGGTCACGCGCGGCGCCGCAGAAGCCGGTCAGGAAGCAGTCGTTCGGGCCCGGGATCTGGAAGGTCATCGCGGGTTACGTCCCACCCACACCATCCGGCCGTAGTTGGCCCCGGTCACGAGCGAACCCAGCGTCCAGACCCCCGCACCGACCAGCGCCACCGGCGGCGAGCCCAGCTCCACCCCGGCCGCCAGCACCACGACGCCGGCCCCGAGGGCCACCCACGAGACCCGCATCCAGTCGCTCCGGAGGAGAAGATTCGGATTGCCAATCGCGGCGAAACCGGGCATCCGGGTGAAGAGATGGATGTAGCTCAGATGCGAGACGATCTTGGCCATCACCCCGATCACCAGCATCAGGAGCCAGCCGAGCACCGCCAGGATGACGAACGCGCTCCAACGCCGGAGCTGGAACCCGTCGCCGAGCACGAGCCAGGCGCCCCAGACGATCGCCAGGCCGAGAAAAACGGCCGAGGCGGCCACCTGGCGGAGCGGCTCGTCCAGGGCGCGCTGCCGGCGGCGGAACCAGCGGGTCAGCTGGTCGACCATCAGGAGTCCGGCCGCGAGCAGCCCCACTCCGCCGATCAGGATGACGGTCGCCCAGCCGAACACGGCACCAACGGCGTACCCCACCAGGGCGATGCTCGTGGTCCACAGAACGACCCGAAGGCGCGAGTCGTCCGGGCCCTGGGCCACCAGGAAGGTCGGGAGCATCCGGCTGCCGACTCCGATCGCGGTGAGGCTCCCGAACCCGACCACGCCGAGCAGGACGTGCGCCGCAATCAGGCCGAGCCGGTCCACGTGCCACCAGCCCATGGTCTCGCCGATCCGGGCCAGGCCGATGGCCATCGCCAACCCGAGGGCCGAGTGCGCGGCCGTGATGAAGAGCCCCACCAGCTTGCCGTGGGGCGAGCGCCGCCGGGCCGGGAGCACGTTGTAGGAGACCGCTCCTACCGCCAGGAAAATCAGGACCCAGCCCACCAGCTGGAGACCACCGGTCCAGACCCCGAACCCCACCACCAGGAGCAGCACGCCGAGCTGGTAGAGACCGAGACCGATCTCGCCCACCCGGACGCTCCGAAGCGCCACGTCGAGGCCGCCGGGCACGAACTGATAGAGCGCCCCGAAGATGGCCGAGCCCATCACCCCGAGCACGGCGGTGTGGACGGTCGCGAAGACCAGCGGGTCGAGCGCCTGCCCGCGCGCCAGGCCGGGCGCGATCAGCGGCAGGAGGGCCGCCAGCGTCAGGAGCCAGACGATCGCCGAGACGAAATGGAGGCCCGGCAACCGGAACGGCGGCGGCCGGACCCGGTCCATCTGGGGCAAGGGGGACCGCATCGACGGGCGCGAGGTGGAGGACTCCATCGCCCGAAACCTAACGGGCCGTTTCGCCCCCCGCTGGTCGGTCTAACGGCTTGGCGCCAGGCGTCCGAGCAGGCGCTGGAAGCGAGGATTCCCCGCCAATCGGTCGAACGGAGGCTGCTTCAACCGGGCCACCCGGTCGTAGCCCCGACTCACCGCGGTCTCGAGGGCCGTCAGGGCGTCGCCGTCACGGTGCTGCATGGCCCGGACGATCGCCAGGCCCTCGACGGCATCGAGGGTGACGCTGTCACGAGGGCCCCGCGCGGCCTCGCAAAGCTTGGCCGCCCGCTGAAAGAGCTCCGCCGAGCCGGCCAGGTCGCCCGATTGGGCGGTGGCGACGGCATAGCTGTGGAGCGCGAAGCAGACGGTGTAGTGATTCGGGCCGGCCAGCCGCTGGCGCATCTCCACGACCCGGCGGAAAAGGGGCAGCGCCTCGTCGAACCTCTTGGCCCGGCCCAGCTCGCGGGCCAGGTTGTAGACGCTGTACGAGACGTCCATGTGATCGGGCCCGAAGATCCGCTCGCGGGCGGCCAGCAGGCGGCGGTGGATGGCGATCGCCGAGTCGACCTTGCCGGCGGCCGAGTAGCCCAGGGCCAGGTCCTCGTAGATGTTGAACATGGAGGGGTCGTCGTCCCCGACGGCCGCCCGGCCCACGGCTACCGCCTCCCGGAGGTCTGCCAGGCTGGTGGTGTCGTGGCCCCGGTCCATGGCGTTGACGCCGCGGGTGCGGAGGATATCGGCGATCACCCGCTGGTCCGAGTCCGGCCCCGCCCGCTCTATGGCGAGCGCCCGGTCCAGCGCCATCTTGGCCGAGTCCAGCCGGTCCCTGAAGTCGCGTTGCCGGTACATCTTGCCCAGCTGGAGCAGGGTGCCCGCCAGCACCGGATCGGCCGACCCCAACCGACGCTCCTGGATGGCGAGCGCCCGCGCTTCCCGACCGACCCCCGAGTCCACCCGACCCGCCGCGGCTTCCGCCCGACCGGACCAGACCAGGGCGGCCGCCAAGGTGACGGAATCCACGACCCGGGCGCCCTGGCGGACCGCCACCGCATCGTCGAGGATCGTGCTCGCCGGCTCGAAGAGTCCGAGGGCGAGATACGCCCGCCCGATCGCGACCTCCATGTCGGCCCGGGCCGGGTTGGTGGCCCCGAACTCCTTGGCCACCCGATCCGCCGCCCGGTCCAGGAGCTCCCGCGCGGTCACCGTCCGCCCTTGCATCGCCGCCGGATCGCTGGCCCGGAACACGCCGATCATGAACTCCGTTACCCGGGTCGCCTGGGCTCGCTCGGCCTCGGCCTGGGCCAGCGCCACCGCCCGGCGGCGCGACTGCCGGGCCGTGAGCCCCCCGGCTCCGATGAGCAGCACCGCGGCCAATGCGGCCATCGCCACGGCCAGCCGGTTCCGCCGGACGAACTTCCGGACCCGGTAGCCGAGTCGGTCCGGCCGGGCGATGACCGGCTGCCCCTCGAGGTACCGGGTCACGTCCTCGGCCAGCTGGCCGGCGGAGGCATAGCGCCGGGCGGGCTCCTTCCGGAGGGCCTTGAGCACGATGGCGTCGAGGTCACCCCGGACGCCCCGCGCCAGCGTGGCCGGATCGCTCCCTCGGGCGGCAGCGCGAGCAACCGGCGCCGGATTACCCGCCTCCCGCGGCAGCGGCTCCAGCAGCGCACGGCTCGGCCGCGCCGGATCCCGCTCGCACACCGCCCGATGGAGCTCCAGCGGCGGCACGAATTGGAACGGCCGGACCCCGGCCAGCAACTCGTAGAGCAGGACGCCGAGGCCGTAGACGTCGGTCGCGGTGGTGACCGGATCGCCCAGGAACTGCTCCGGCGCCGCATGCTCGGGCGTGAGCAGCAGCAGATCGCCGGTGGTGGTCGCCGCCGTCGTGCCGAAATCGGCCGGACTCAAGAGCTTCGCGATCCCGAAGTCGAGCAGCCGCACCTGGCCCTCGTCGGTCACCAGAACGTTGGATGGCTTGATGTCGCGGTGGACCACCAGGTTGGCGTGGGCGAACTGGACGGCGTCGCACACCGTGCCGAAGAGGGCGAGGCGCTCCGCGAGGCCGAGGCGACGCTGATCGGCGTAGGCGGTGATCGGCGCGCCGCCGACGAACGGCATGACCAGGTACGGCTGACCCGCCTCGGTCAGGCCGCCGTCGAGCAGGGTGGCGATATTCGGGTGCTCGAGACGGGCCAGGATCTGGCGCTCGATCCTGAACCGGCGAATCATCTCGGCACTGTCCCGGCCGGCTCGTACCACCTTGATCGCCACCTGGCGCTCGTACTCGTGGTCCGTCCGCCGGGCGCGGTATACCTCACCCATGCCGCCCCGGCCGACCCTCTCCTCGAGGCGATAGTGGCCGATCCGAGCACCGACCAGGCTGCCCGGCTCCGGCGGCGCCGGCACCCCGGTCAAGAGCTGGTCCTCGCTGCCGCCGCTGGCCAGATGGGCCGCCAGCACCGCCTCGACCTCCGACCGCAGCTCGGCGTCACCGGCGCAGGCCGCGTCCAGATACGCCTGACGGGCGTCGGCCGCCAGGGTCAGGAGGTGGTGAAAGATGAGATCGAGCCGCTGCCAGTCCTCGGGCCGCATCGCCGACTTGCCTCCCGGTTCGGGGGCGGATTAGTCTCCAACCGCATCCACCCGTCAGCTACCGTGCCAAGCACCTCGGTCACCGACTGTCTCGCCCGGCTCCGGTCTGGTCAGCCCGAGGCGCTCGAGACCCTGCTTCCTCTCGTCTACGACGAGCTCCGCGCCGTGGCCCGGCGCCAGCTCCGGGCCGAGGACACCGGCCACACCCTGGGGGCCACCGCCCTGGTCCACGAGGCCTACGTCCGGCTGGCCGACCGCGAGCAGCTCTCGCCCAACGACCGGCAGCACTTCTTCGCCATCGCGGCCCAGTCAATGCGCCGGGTCCTGATCGATCACGCCCGGGCCCGCAAGCGCCAGAAGCGCGGCCGGGGGCAGGTGCCCCTTCCCCTCGAAAACGTCGAGGCCTTCCTGACCCAGGAAGCCGCCGAAGAGCTCACCGCGCTCGACGAAGCGCTCGACCGGCTGGCCCGGGCGAACCCCCGAGCCGCCGCCGTGGTCGAGCGGCGCTTCTTCGCCGGGCTCTCCCTGGCCGAGACGGCGGCGTCGCTGGACGTCTCCCTCAAGACGGTGCAGCGCGACTGGCTGCTGGCGCGAGCCTGGCTCAGAAAGGAGATCGCGCAGAGCCGCTCGGCCCTCGACGGCCTCGAGCCCGGCCCGACCTAGCTCCGATTTCTGGGTTGGTCGTTCCTCCAATCTGCGCGCCGCGGTCACCGGCTGCCACTCCGAACGGCGTCACCCCGCCTTGAAATTGGACATCCCTGCCCCCAGCCATGGCGAACGGCCGGCGATGTCCACATCCACCCCGCTTCGTCGCCGTGGGTGATGTCGACCGATGGGCTCGGTCGCTCCCCACACTTCCGAGGAGGTTCCGATGAGGACGAACAGGTGGGCCAGGCTGCTGGGCCTGCTCGTGATTGGCGGCGGACTCACGACCGTGGCCGGCTGCCACAAGCAGGAGGCGCCGACCGAGCCGGATTCGGGCGTCGATTCCCGACTGGGCCGGGACCGAGGCCCCGTGTACGGCGACGACGACGACGAGCCGGCCGAGGGCGGTGAAGCCAAGACCCTCTACGTCTGGGCCGGCGACGACGCCCGGGAGACCGCGGACTTCCTGGCCGTGGTCGACTTCGACCGCGGCTCCCGGACCTACGGCAAGATCCTCCGGACCGTGCCGGTCCCGCCACCCGGCAACAAGGGCAACGAGCCGCACCATTGTAATCTGTCAAAGGACAAGAAGATCCTGGCCTGCGGCGGGCTCCTGAGCCTGCTCTGGTCTCAGAACGACATCTTCTTCTTCGACGTTTCCCGGGCGCGGCATCCCCGCTTCCTGTTCTCGACCCGGGCCGCGCACTCGGCCATCACCGACGACTTCCTGCCGATGCCCGACGGCGGCTTCCTGATCACCAACATGGGCTCGGCCATCGGCGGCCCGGGCGGTCGCGTGGTCGAGGTGAGCCGCGACCTCCGGATCGTGGGAGAGTATCCGGGGGTCGATCCCGAGGACGGGACCTTCAACCCCCACGGCATCGACGCCGACTTCGCCCGCAACCGGCTGGTCACCAGCGATTTCGTGAACCCGCTGAGCACGCTCAACGTCTTCGCCCAGCCGGTCGAGCTCCGCAGCGGCGTCCGGTTCTGGGACCTCAGCCGCCGGCAGATCGTCCGGACCGTCATGCTGCCGGACAACGCCGGCACCATGGACGTCAAACTCATCCCGAACGATCCGCGGGGCCGAGCGGTCACCGCCAACATGTTCACCGGGCTCGTTTACACCGTGGACCCCACCACCGGCACCTACGTCCAGTCCTTCGACTGCGAGGACATCGTCCCCCATGTCGAGGTGGCGACCCCGGGCGGCATGGTCCAGCTGCTCGCCATGCCGAGGAACGGACGGCGGCTGATCTTCGCGTCGTTCCAAGCGGGTCAGGTGGGCATGCTCGATATCACCGATCGCGAGCGGTTCAAGCAAGTGTCAGTGGTAAGCCTGGGCGAGAATGCCGGACCGCACCTGATCCGGCTGACCGACGACGACAAACGGCTGGTGGTGACCGACTACTTCCTGCACGAGGACGACTTCGGGAAGATCCATTTCAACGGCGACCACAAGCTGCACGTGATCGACGTGGGCGAGAACACGCTGGAGGAGGATCCCCGGTTTCCGGCCATCGACTTCAACAGCGCGTTCGCGCGGCCGGCTCGGCCGCACGGCGTGGCCATGAAGTAGCTCGCCCACGGCGGCGGCGATGCTGACGTTCGCCGAGACCGCCTCGCTCACCCGCCCTTTTTCCAGTGCGGCGCATTGCTCCAGGTCGCCGGGTCGAACAGGCCCGGCGACAGCGTGGCCCCGACCGTCGGGTCGTGATACTCCTCCCGTTGAAGCAACCTGCCGTCGACGTAGAACTCGCACCGGGTGGCAAGCCAGCCGCCGCCCGCCTTCACGATCCCGTCCAGCCGCATGTCCATCCGCGGCGCGCCCGGTACCGGCGGGAAGATCGCCCGGCGGACCACGTTGGTCTCCCGATCGACCCAAAACTGGGGTGAGGTCGAGTCGCCGGGCCCCGCGGCGCCGACGATGAGCATCGGTCGGCCGTCGTAGCTGGCCGGGACCACCAACCGGTCGAAGTCCACTCCCGTCGCTCCGAGCTCGGCCACCGTTCGGGCCACCGGTTGGAGGTAGACCCCGGCGATCAGCGGCAGGAGGGCGTTGCCCCCCTCGCGAACCGCGACCTGCTTCCCGGCCCGGAAGATGTGGAGCGAGTCGCCGCTGTAGAGCACCCCGTTCCCCGCCGACGGGTCGCCGGTGTCAATCCGGAGCTCGGTGTGGTGGCGGTCGGTGTAGCGGAGGGCCTCGTACCAGGTCGACTGGTGATCGTGACCGGTGGAGTCGCGGATGGTGGTGGTCTGGACGAAGGTAAGGCTCGAGAACCAGCGCCCGGCGTATCGATCGTGCATTCGCTGGAGCAGCGCTCGGCCGGTGACCGGCGTGGCTTGGGCGGCGAGCGTGCCGGCGGCGGCGGCGAGCATCAGGGTGGGAATGAGGGCCAAGCCGGGCCGGCGGGGTGGCATCGGGCTGCTCCTTGAGGCGAGAGGGACCTGCAAGGCGTACGACCCGGGTCGAGCCGCGGTTTCCGAGCACCGGCCGGAGGATGTGAGCCGGTCGGCCGGCGGCTTTAATCCGTTCTTCACACTCCTTACCGATACCACAAGGTCATGGAGCGCAGCCCGGCTGCGCCCCCCTGTACCTTGCCGGAGGAATGGACGTGGCCCTGACATACCGGATGCACCCGGGGAACCGGATCGCGCTGCTGGAGGCCAAAGCCGAGCTCGATTTCGAACAGTGGGAGGGCCAGGTCGGCGCCATGCTGGACGACCCGGCCTTTACCACGGAGCACAAGATCCTCTTCGATCGCCGGAGGGTGACGGCCCTCGAGTCCGAGGCATTCGTCCAGGCCGTGCTCAACCACCTGGACCGCAACGCCTGGCGGCTGCGAGACACCCTCTGGGCGATCGTGATCGGCGACACCCCCGAGAGCTGCGGCCGGGCCCGGTCGCTGGCCGTCCGGGCGACCCGGTTCGGGGTCGAGACCCGGGTGTTCACGGACCCGGTCAAGGCCCGGGTTTGGTTGCTGGAGTCCGCCCCCGCGGTCCTGCCCATCGCGTCCTGAGCCGGACTCCGCCTTCCCGAGGCGGACCGTCTCGCTGCCGGTCGGCCGTCTTCGCGTTCGCCCTCCCTGGGCCGGCGCCGACCCTGAGAACCCGATCCTGCCCGTTCCGCTCGGGGACGGCTGACCCTTGGATGAAGCCTCCCCGCGGGGCCCGGATCTCCCGGTGCTTGCCTTCCGAGCGGCCGCGCAGCAGCTTCCCGGTGGGGCGTTAGGCCGTTCTCGCTGCTCACCGTACACCCTTACGGACCGGCCTGCGAACCGAAGGATTCGCGCGGCTCACCGCCGCAAGCGGCTCGACGGAACGAGGAGATCCGATGAAGCGCGCGCGCGGCCCCAAGCAGGTGAGCCGGCCTTCAAAGCGGGGGACCTCCCCTCAGGCCCAGAGGCGGCATCGGAAGGGCGAGTCGCCCGGCTTGCGGGTCATCGGCATCGGCGGGTCGGCCGGCAGCATCGTTCCCTGCGCCGAGCTCCTCGCCGCCATTCCGGCTCCGAGCCCCCACGCCTTCATCATCGCGATGCACCTCTCGCCCACCCACGAGAGCGGGCTGGCGGCGCTGTTCACCCACGCGACGCCGATGCCCGTGACGGAGGCGAGCGAAGGCGAGGTGCTCACCGCGGGCCACGTCTACGTCATCCCGGCCGGGTCCGCCTTGGTGGCGAGGAAAGGTGCCCTCCACCTCGAGGCCCGCTCCAGCCGGCGCGACCCGCCCTCGGTCATCGACCGGCTCTTCGCGTCGCTGGCGGAGAGCTACGGCGACCAATCGGTCGGGGTGGTCCTGTCGGGGACCGGCAGTGACGGGACCAAAGGCCTCGAGGCCATCCGGGCACGAGGGGGCCTCACCTTCGTGCAGGAGGTCGGAACGGCGGAGCATCAGGGGATGCCGGAGAGCGCCGTGCAGGCCGGCGTCGTGGACCATGCGCTCCCGCCGGCGGCGATCGGCCTCGCCCTGGGGGGAGCAATGGCGGGGGTGCAACGGCCCGAGGAGGCTTCGGCGCGGGCGCCCGCGACGGGCGGCCGGAAGGCCGCCACGATCAGTGCGATCCTCGCGGTCCTTGGACGTGCCACGGGGGTGGACTTCGCCCAGTACAAACGGCCGACGCTGGAGCGCCGGATCGCCCGCCGGATCGAGGAGCTGCAGCTCACCGGCCCCCGGCAGTACCTCGCCCGGCTCGAGGCCGACGCCACTGAGCCACAGCATCTCTACCGCGAGGTCCTGATCCAGGTCACCGAGTTCTTCCGGGATCCGGACGCGCTGGCGGCCCTCCGGCACCAGGCCCTCCTCCCGTTGCTCGAGGGGTGCCGGGCCGACGAGCCGCTCCGGATCTGGGTCGCGGGCTGTGCCTCCGGGGAAGAGGCGTATTCCGTCGCCATCGAGGCGTTCGAGTGCGCCTCGACGTTCGGTCGCACCCCGACGGTCCAGGTGTTCGCGACCGACCTCAGCGAGCCGGCGCTGGCGATGGCCCGGGCCGGCGTCTACCCGGCATCGATCGCGGCCCAGATCTCCCCCGAACGCCTGGCTCGTTTCTTCCGGGCGGTCGACGGCGGGTTCGAAGTGCAGAAGCGGCTCCGATCGGCCTGCGTCTTTGCCCGGCACGACCTGACCCGGGACCCGCCCTTCTCCCGACTCGACGTCGTCATTTGCCGGAACGTCCTCATCTACCTCGACACCCCCCTCCAGCAGCGAGCGCTCCGGACCTTTCACTACGCCCTCAAGCCGAAGGGCTTCCTGCTGCTCGGGCCGGCGGAGACGACCACGCTCGCCCGGGACCTCTTCGTGGCGCACGACCGGAAGCACAAGCTGTATGCGCCGAGCGGGGCGCGGACCGAGTTTCCGATGATGGACCTGCCGGTCGCCCGTTTGGTGCCGGACGGGCGCCAGGACGAGGAGGCCCCGCCCACCCGCGCACCCGGGCGGCGCACGGTGCCGGAGCTGGAGCGGATGGCGGAGCAGCTCTACCGGCTCGAGTATCCGACGGCCCGGATCATGGTCGACGACGACCTCAGTATCCTCAACCTCCGCGGCGCGACGGCACAGTACCTCGAGGAACCGGCGGGCGCGCCGTCCACCCGTCTCCTCACGGTGGTCCGGCCCGAGTTCCGCGCCATCCTCGGCCGGCTGTTGCACCAGGTGCGGACCAAGCGGATCCGGGTACGCCGGGACGGGATCCGCTGCCGCGACGGGGCGCGAGTCCGGGTCGTGGACCTGACGGTGCTCCCCCTGGACGCCATGGCGGAGGGCTCCGGCCGCTACCTGATCGTCTTCGCGCCCGGGGCGACGTCCAGCACCCGCGCCTCCGGACAGAAACCGGTGGGACGTTCCGCGGGAGGGTCCGCAGCCCGGGTCCGGTCGCTCGAGCAGGAGTTGCGCGAGACCCGGGATTACCTCGAGTCGGTGATCGAGCTCCAGGACGCGGCCCAGGCGGAGGTCCAGACCGCGTACGAGGAGAGCCTCTCGATCAACGAGGAGTTCCAGAGCACCAACGAGGAGCTGGAGACCACCAAGGAAGAGCTCCAGTCCATGAACGAGGAGGTGACCACCCTCAACGAGGAGCTGCAGCAGCGGAACGCCGAGCTGAGCCAGACGGTCACCGATCTGACCAACACCTTCGAGAGCACCGAGACGCCGCTGGTCCTGGTCGACCGGGAGCTCCGGATCCGCCGCTACAGTCCCTGGGCGGCCGACCTGCTCGGCGTCCGGCCCGGAGACCTGGGCCACGGACTGGAGGAGGTCAGGCTTCGCCTCGCGCCCGCGGACCTGCGCGCCCGATGCCGCGCCGTGATCCACGAAGGACGCCGCGATGAAGTGGAACTGGAAGATGAGCGGGGCCACGGCTACCTCTTCCGGATCGCCCCGTACCGGGTCGTCGGCGACGGCATCGACGGCGTGGTGCTCACCTTGGTGGACGTGGATGCGATGCACCGGCTCCTCCGGCTGAGCGAGGTGGCGCGCCACTACAGCGACGTGATCATCGACACCGTGCGGCAGCCGCTGGTGGTGCTCGACGAGCGCTACCTGGTCCGCCGGGCCAACGCGGCGTTCTACCGGACCTTCCGGCTCGACCCGCGGGCGGCCCAGGGGACTCCGATCTTCGAGCTGATGCAAGGGGACTGGGACTTCGACCGCTTCCACGCGTTCATCGAAGCGGCCGACGACACGCCGCACGACACCGAGGTGACGCACACCTTCCACGATCTCGGCGAACGGATCCTGCACCTGAGCACCCACCGGATGCAGGAGCCGGACCGGACCGAGCCGAGCCTCCTGCTCGCCATCGACGACGTGACCGAGCGCCGCCGGATGGAGGCCTACATCCAGCAGGCAGCCAAGGCGGAGGCGCTCGGGACCATGGCGGGCGGGCTGGCCCACGACCTCAACAATCAGCTCACGGTGCTGATGGGGAGCGTCGAGATGATCGAGTCGGCGGGGGTCAGCGAGTCACACGTGGAGGACCTCGCGGCGGTCCGCCACGCGGCGGAGCACATGGCCGCCACCACCCAGCAGATGCTCGCTTTCGGGCGCCGCCAGACGCTGAGCCCCGTGCCGCTCGAGCTCGGTACGTTCCTCGGCAGCGAAGAGGGGCTCCTCCGGCGCGTCCTCGGCACCGGGGTGCGACTGGTGATCGAGCCCGGCGAGAGGCCGCTCTGGTTCACGGCCGACCCGGGCCGGCTGGAGCATGCCCTGCTCAACCTCGCCTTCAATGCGCGCGATGCCATGCCGGCCGGTGGCACCCTCACGATCCGTGCCGGCGTGGTCACGGTCGATGCGGCGTACCTCGAGCGCTACGGCACGATCGGCGCGATCCCCGGACCGCATGTCCGGCTCACGGTCACCGATACCGGCGTGGGCATGGACGAGGCCATCCAGGCCCGGCTGTTCGAGCCGTTCTTCACCACCAAGGACGTCGGCCGCGGCACCGGGCTGGGACTGGCGAGCGTCTACGGCTTCGTAACCCAGAGCGGCGGTTGGATCCGGGTCGACAGCGCGCCCGGAAAGGGCAGCATCTTCACCCTCGACTTCCCCATGATCGAGAGCCCGGCCACGACGGCCGAGGCGCCGCCCGCGGGCCCGGTAGCGGGCAGCGATGACGATCCCGCCACGATCCTGGTGGTCGATGACGAACCGATGGTGCTTCGAACCGTCGCCCGACAGCTCCGGAGGCTGGGCTACCAAGTGCAGGAAGCCCAGCACGGTGCCGCCGCCCTGGCCCTGGTCGACCGGCACCCCGGGCCTCTCGACCTGCTGCTCACCGACGTGGTGATGCCCGGCCTGAGCGGCCCCGAGCTGCACCGGCGGCTGATCCAACGCCGGCCGGGGACACCGGTCCTCTTCATGAGCGGCCACGCAAGACAGTTGCTGGCCACCGGCGGGTCACTGACGGCGGCGCAGACCCTCCTCACCAAGCCGTTCACGCGCGGCGAGCTCGCGGCCGCGGTCTCAGCGGCGCTGGCCGGCCGGCCGCCGGCCGGCACCCTCCGGCTGGAATAGCCGCTTCGTTCAAGCTCCTCCGCAGGCCCGGGGGTATTCCGCCCGTTCGATCATCGCGCTCGTCTTCAGTGTCAGGCGCGGCCGACCCGGGGGCAACCGATGGTCGTCGGATCCGGCAGCAGGACTTCCTCTTGCCCCTACCCGACGTAGAGCTCCCCACTCCCGACGAGGACGCACCCCCCGCCGACCCGGGTGGTCACGACGACGCCGTCTCGCTGCTCGGCCGACGCCGTGAGCCGGCTCGAACGCCCCATCTCGGCCCCCTGCCCGATCCGCCAGGAGCCGGGGCCGTCCGCGGGGTCGCCGTAGTGACGCAGCAGTCCGGCCAGGGCGCCGTTCGCGCTGCCGGTCGCCGGATCCTCCGTCACGCCACCATGGGGGTCGAACATCCGGGCTCGAAGGTCGAGATCGTCGCGGCTCCGGATGTAGAGATGGATCCCGCGGGCGAAGCCCAAGCGGGCCAGCGCCGCGAGGCCGGCTGGATCGACCCGGGCCCGGGCAAGCGCTGCCCGGCCGGCCAGCTCGACCATGAGGAAGGGAACGCCGACCGACGCCACCTGAGGCCGGTGGGTCGTGATCACGAGGTCGGCCGGAGCGAGCGACACGGCGGCGGCCACGGCCTCGACCGGGAAGGTGGCGCCGAGCGAGAGCCGCTCCGGCGCGGCCAGCTCGCAGATCAGGGAGCCCGCCCCGCTCAGAACGGTGATCGGCACCAGTCCGGCCCGCTCCTCGAAGGTCACCGTGATTGGCGCGTCGACCGGTCCGAAGGCGCCGATGGTCGCCAGCACGAACGCCGTGCCGATGTTCGGATGCCCCGCGAACGGCAGCTCCGCGACCGGCGTGAAGATCCGGACCCGGCGAGTGTGCCCCTGCTCCGGCGGCAAGACGAACGCGGTCTCGGAGAAGTTGAACTCCTTGGCGATCTGCTGCATCCGCTCCTCCGACAGGCCCTCCGCCTCGGGTAGCACGGCGAGTTGATTGCCGGTGAAGGGGGTATCGGTGAACACGTCGCAGAGATAGTAGGGATGATTCATGGGGCCAAACTACACCCGGACAGCCGGGCCGCTGTCATCGAGTTGCCCGGGACGGAGGGCCGGAAAGGGCTATCGGCACCCGGCGCAGAGGCCGTGCAGCTGGACCTCCCGCCGGTCGACCTGAAATCCCTCGATCGCGGTCCGGCGGCGGTTGACCTTCACGTCGACGGTCGACAGGTAGACATCCCAGACCTGCCCGCACTTCCGGCAGACGAAGTGATGGTGCTCATCGGGGTTCACCTCGAACTGCGCCGCCGCGCCGGCCCGGTCCAACGTCCTGATCAGGCCTTCCTTGACCAACTCCTGCAGGTTCCGATAGACCGTGGCGTGAGAGATCGTGGGCAACACCTCACGAACCTGCCGGACCAGATCGTCGGCCGTGGGGTGGCCCATCGTGTCACTCAAGATCCGAAGCAGCACCTCACGCTGAGGGGTCAAGCGAAGGCCACGGCGGACGCACTCCTCCCGGAGATGGGCGTAGCGCTCGGCGGACGGCGATGACGGCATCGGCGAATCCGGGAAGGGCCTTGGTGACGAGTTGGTAACGAGCCGCGAGTGCGGCGACATCCTACTTGATAATAGTTATCACAGCGACTAGAGTCCACCGACGGGACCGAAGCCTACCCCAAACGAACCCACCAGCACCGAGGTCACCGCAGCATGGCAGACGACGCGAAGTGTCCCTTCTCCGGCCGGGCGCACCAGGGTACCTCGAATCGCGAGTGGTGGCCCAATCAGCTGAACCTCCGAGTTCTCCATCCCAACCCGCCGGCCGGCGACCCCATGGGCGAGGACTTCGACTATGCCGCCGAGTTCAAGACGATCGACCTGGCGGAGCTCAAGCGGGACCTCGAGAAGGTCATGACGACCTCGCAGGACTGGTGGCCGGCCGACTTCGGCCACTACGGGCCGCTTTTCATTCGGATGGCGTGGCACAGCGCCGGGACCTACCGGATTCACGACGGCCGAGGGGGCGCGGGATCGGGGACGCAGCGGTTCGCGCCGCTGGGCAGCTGGCCCGACAACGCCAACCTCGACAAGGCCCGCCGGCTCCTCTGGCCGATCAAGCGGAAGTACGGCCGGAAGCTCTCCTGGGCCGATCTGATGGTCTTTGCCGGGAACTGCGCCCTCGAGTCGATGGGCTTCGAGACGGCGGGGTTCGGCGGCGGGCGGCGGGACGTCTGGGAGCCCGAGCAGGACATCTACTGGGGCGTCGAGCATACCTGGCTCGGCGACGAACGCTACCGCGGTGACCGCCAGCTCGAGAATCCGCTGGCCGCGGTCCAGATGGGCCTGATCTACGTGAACCCGGAAGGGCCCAACGGCACGCCCGACCCGCTGCTCGCCGCCCGCGACATCCGCGAGACCTTCCGCCGGATGGCCATGAACGACGAGGAGACCGTCGCCCTGATCGCCGGCGGGCACACCTTCGGAAAGACTCACGCCGCCGGTCCGGCCGACCAGGTCGGCCCCGAGCCCGAGGGCGCCCCGCTCGAGGAGCAGGGCCTCGGCTGGAAGAGCGGCTACGGCACCGGCAAGGGCCGCGACGCCATCACCAGCACGCTGGAAGTGACCTGGACCAAGACCCCCACCAAGTGGAGCAACGACTTCTTCGACCATCTCTTCGGCTACGAGTGGGAGCTGACGAAGAGCCCGGCCGGTGGCCACCAGTGGCAGGCCAAGGGCGGCGCCGGCGCCGGCACCATTCCCGACGCCTTCGATCCGTCCCAGCGACGCGCGCCCACCATGCTGACGACCGATCTGTCGCTCCGGGTCGACCCGGCCTACGAGAAGATCTCCCGGCGCTTCCATGAGCACCCGGAAGAGCTGGCGACGGCGTTCGCGAAGGCATGGTTCAAGCTCACCCACCGCGACATGGGGCCCGTCTCGCGCTACCTGGGCGCCCTGGTCCCGGCCGAGCCCGAGCTCTGGCAGGATCCGGTGCCCGCGGTCACCCACGAGCTGATCGGCCCGGCCGACGTGGCCGCTCTCAAGCAGAAGCTCCTCACCTCGGGCCTCTCGGTCTCCCAGCTGGTCTCGACCGCCTGGGCCTCGGCCTCGACCTTCCGCGGCACCGACAAGCGGGGCGGCGCCAACGGCGCCCGGATCCGCCTGGCGCCGCAGAAGGACTGGGCCGCCAACGACCCGGTGGAGCTGGCCAAGGTCCTGAGGACGCTCGAGGGCGTCCAGAAGGAGTTCAACGCGGCGGCCGGCAACAAGCAGGTCTCCCTCGCCGACCTGATCGTGCTGGGTGGCTCGGCGGCGGTCGAGAAGGCGGCCAGGGACGCCGGCTTCGACGTCAAAGTGCCCTTTGCCCCGGGCCGGACCGACGCCTCAGATGAGCAGACCGACGTCGAATCCTTCGCCGTGCTCGAGCCCACGGCCGATGGGTTCCGGAACTACCTCGGCCAGGGACAGGAGCTCCCAGCCGAGCATCTCCTGGTGGAGCGGGCCCGCCTGCTGACGCTGAGCGCCCCGGAGATGACCGTGCTGCTGGGCGGCCTCCGGGCGCTCGATGCGAACACCGGGCACTCCCCGGTCGGCGTGTTCACCACGCGGCCGAGGCAGCTGACCAACGACTTCTTCGTGAACCTCCTCGACATGGGCACCGAGTGGCGGCCCACCTCGAAAGCGGCCGACACGTTCGAGGGTCGGGTCCGCGGCAAGAGCGAGGTCAAGTGGACCGGGAGCCGGGTGGACCTGGTGTTCGGGTCGAACTCGGAGCTTCGGGCGCTGGCGGAGGTCTACGCCTCGGGCGATGCGGAGGAGACGTTCGTCCGGGATTTCGTGGCGGCGTGGGTCAAGGTGATGAACTTGGACCGGTTCGACCTGGCCTGATCGGGACGCGGTGCCCGGGGGCCCGGATCGGACGGCGGGTCTTGCGCGACCGATCGGTCGACAGGTACGTTCTTGCAGTGATCGTTACCAGTTCCGAGCGAGGTGTAAAGGGCCCGGCGTCGCCGGGCCTTTTCGAGTTCGTACGGTCACGTGCAGCGGCCGGATGCCCCGATCGTTGCCCGGAACACCTGCCGTGGGGTCTGCACGGGCCGAGGCGGGAGCCAGCCGAGCTGCCGCCACCAAACGAGGAGTGGGTACGATGCGAGTCAAGGGCACTGTGAAGTGGTTCAACGACGCCAAGGGGTTTGGATTCATCACTCCGTCCGACGGCGCAAAGGACTGCTTCGTCCACCACAGCGCGATCCAGGGCGAGGGCTTCAAGAGCCTGGCCGAGGGTGAGATGGTCGAGTTCGACATGGTGCAGGGCCAAAAGGGCCCGGCCGCGGAGAACGTGACGCGGGTCAAGGCGTAGCCCACCAGCCGCGACGCCCGCCGCCGGTGCCCCACGCCGGCGGCGAGCGGTCGTGGTCGCCCCGGCCGGCCTCATCGGCCTCAACGGCGCTTCGTCATCTCCGCATACTTGGCCAGCAGACCGTCCTCCGGCCGCACCGGCCCGAACACCGACACCAGCCCGCGCACCAGGTTCATCCCGGCCACCGTGACGTGGGTCTCGTCGGGAAAGACCCGGGTGGTCAGCTGAAGGCCGGGATAGCGCTTGGCCCGGAGCATTCGCTCCAGTCGGAGCACGTTGGTCACCATCCGGAAGCTGGACAGCTGGGTGCCTTCCTCGAGCCCACCGACGCCGACGAAGACGTCGGCCCGAAGGTCGTCGTGGGTCTTGCCGTACGCCTCTGCCAGGGCGAGCACCTGCTCGTTGGCCCACCAGAGCGACGGACTGCCGATGACGTACCGGTTGAAGGTCTCCGGCTCGGTGAACAACACGTAGCAGCCGAACAGCCCACCCAGCGAGTCGCCCCAATAGCCCCGATCGTTGGGATCGGTCGGGTAGCGGGCGTCGATGAAGGGCATCAGCTCGTCGCGCATGAAGGCCAGGAACTTCGCCGCCCCGCCGTTCCCCACCGCGGGCTCGAGAGTGCCAGCCATCGGCACCCCGAAGCCAGTGTTGGCATCTTTGACCCGGACCGGGGTCAAATCCCGGGCCCGGATGGCGAGCGTCTGCAGAATGCTCGTCGCGCCGGGGTAGCCAATCCCCACCGCGATGAACCGGGGGGTGTCGCCCATCATCAACAGCCGGAGTCCGTCCTCGTCGATGAACCCCCCGTTGACGTCGGTCATGTAGACGACCGGAAACCGGGTCTTCTCCCCCGGGATCATCGGCGGGAGGAGGACCCGGATCTCGAACGAGTCGCCGACGGCCTTCGACACCAGCCGATGGACCTCCACGGGCAGCACCTGGACCTGGAGCTGCGCGGCCAACGGACTCGACAGCAGGCTGACGGCGATCCCCGCGCCTAAGGCGAGGCTCACTCGACGGGTCATTCCGATGCCCTTTCGGTGGGGAAGATCGCTACATGAACGGCTCGGGTACGAATGCGTCCGACACCGGAAGCCTAGCGCCGCCGGCCGCTCGGGAGTCCTCGGCCAGGAACGCCAGCACGTGGCTCTGCACCGACGACGCGAGCGAACTCACGATCTCCTTGTGCGCGCCCGATCGGAGGTGCTCACCCAGCGCCTTGAGCAGCCCTAGGTCACCGCCCCCGTGCCGATCCTCGGCGGTTGGCAGATCGAGCTCCCGCTCGTCGAGCCGACCCGGCTCCCCCGTGAACCGGGAGACCCGGAGCCGCTCCCGGTAGAGGTCGCCGGTGATCTCCGCCTCGTCCAGCAGGATCGTCACCTTGCGGGTGGTGTCGGCGGTCAGCGCGTAGAGCCCCACCGTGGCGTGGAGCCCTGAGTCGAACTCGAGCACCACGGTCTGGTTGTCGCACACGTCGTTGTCGCAATGCCAGACGCAGCGCCCGTAGGGCCCGGTGACCACCGCCTCCCGGCGTGCCTCGCGCGAGTCCGGTGGCGCCACGATCGTATCGAACGGCCAGCCGGCGTCGTCACGGAGGTAGAACCGCGAGGCGCTGTAGCGGCAGGTCGACTCGAGCCGGCAGTCGACGCATCGCGCCGCGGCGCCTTCCGGGGCGTTCTCCGGGCGGAAGTAGGAGAGTCCGCCCACCGACGAGACCGCGACCACCCGCTCGGGGACCAGCCACGAGGCGATGTCGAGGTCGTGCGAGCACTTGGTCAGGATGATCGGGGCACAGTCGGCGGCCCGCCGCCAGTTGCCGCGCACGTAGCTATGGGCGAAGTGCCAGTGTCCCACGTTCTCCCGGATCGCCAGGTGACGCACGGCGCCGTACTCGCCGCTGTCGACGATTTGCTTGATCCGGCGGAAGAACGGCGAGTACCGGAGACCGTGCGCCACGAAGATCCGGTTCCGGCACCGGCGCTCCGCCGCAACCAGCGCGAGGCAGTCCTGGAGCGTCGTGGCGATCGGCTTCTCCAGCAGCACGTCATAGCCGGCTTCCGAGACCGCCGTGCAGATCTCGTAGTGAGTCGGATCCAGCGTGCAGATGAAGACGATGTCGGCAAACCGGGGTGCCGCGAGGAACTCCTCGAGCGAGCGAAAGCCCAGCTCGGCGGGGATCCCGAACCGCTCCTGGAACGCGGTCCGACGAGCCTCGACCGGCTCGACCACGCCAGCGAGAGAGAACCCCGTGTCGTAGCGCGTGATCAGATCGGCGAAGACCCGATTGCCTCGGGCGCCGGCGCCCACGACGACCACTCGAATCATGCCGGCGCGCCGTCCACCACGTAGGCCTCCATCGCGAAGTACTCGGCCAGACCCAAACGGTCGAGCAGGGTCGCCGTCTCCTTGTTGCGGGTCTCGACCCGTTGCCAGAACTCCCGGTCGTCCTGACCCGGAAAGGGCGCGGAGTCCTTCTGCGACTGGTGCTTGAAGATCGCCTGGATCTTGGTCTGGAGCTCTTCCTGCGAAAGCGGGACCAGCCAGGTCGCCTCGGTGACCGGCCACTCCTGCCAGGCGCCGCGGTAGAGCCAGACTTCCGGCGGCTTCGCCAGGCCCACCAACGCCCGGTCGATCGCCTCCTTGCACATTCGGTGGGTGCCGTGGGGATCGGACAGGTCGCCGGCGACGAAGGCCAGCTCGGGCTCGGTGTCCTCCAGGAGCCGCCGGACCTGGGTCACGTCGGCCTCGGAGATCGGGGCCTTCCGCACTTCGCCGGTGCGGTAGAACGGCAGGTCCATGAACACCGCCGCGTCGGGCCCCAGACCGATGGCCTCGATCGCGCTCACCGCCTCCGAGGCCCGAATCATCCGCTTCAGGTCCTGGACCTCGGGAATGTCCACCTCGCCCGCGCTCTTCCTCTCGAAGAACGCCCGCACCTTGGCTCCCAGCTCGGCCACCGCCCCTGCCGCCACCCCACGCTCGGACGCCAGCCGGTCGAGGAAGTCGAGATAGCGACGGACGTCGTGATCGAAGACGGCGATGTTGCCGCTCGTCATGTAGGCAACGGTGATCCGATTTCCGTTGGCCACCAGCTTGGCCAGGATCCCACCCATCGAGATCACGTCGTCGTCGGGATGCGGCGAAAAGACCACGATCCGCTTCTCGCGCGGGAGCTTGGAACGGCCCCGGATCTTGGCGCCGAGGGCGTTGAAGATCAGGCCGTTCACGGCGCCCGCGGAGCCGTGCCGGGACACCAGGGCCGACAGCTTGTGCTCGGCGTAGTCGCGCTGGGTCAGCTTCAGGATGGCCCGGCCGGTCTCGAGCGAGAGCCAGGTCACGGCGCGGACCGCCAGGTCGTCGTCCCACTCCACCTCGTCCAGCAGCCAGGGCGTGGCGACCGCGGGTCAGGTCCGCGGCGGCGGCCGGGTCGAGGTAGAAGGTGGTGTCGGCGTGCCGCTGGAGGAACGTGGCGGCGACCTCGGTGTCGATCTCGCCCTCGACCGCCCGGCGGACGATGGCGGCCTTGTGCTCGCCGGTGGCGAGAATGGCGATCGCCCGGGCCTCCAGGATCGTGGCGATGCCCATCGTGATCGCCTGGCGGGGCACGAACTCCTCGCCGAAGAAGTCGGCGGCGGCGTCCTTCCGGGTGATGGTGTCGAGGGTGATGAGCCGCGTCCGGCTTCCCTGCCCCGAGCCGGGCTCGTTGAAGCCGATGTGCCCGGTCTTGCCGATGCCCAGCAGCTGCAGGTCGATCCCGCCGGCTGCCGCGAATCGCGTCCTCGTACCCGGCGCAGTAGCGTGCGGCCTCGGCCCGGGGGAGGTCTCCGCGCGGGATGTGGACCTGCTCCGGGGCGATGTCGACGTGGTCGAAGAGATTCTCCCACATGAACCGGTGGTACGAATGCACGTTGCCCGGGTCCATCGGGTAGTACTCGTCGAGGTTGAAGGTGACCACGCTCGCGAAGGAGAGCCCCTCCTCGCGGTGGCAGCCGGATCAGCTCCCGATAGACGCCGATCGGGGTGGAGCCGGTGGCCAGCCCGAGCACGGCGGTGCGTCCCTCGGCGGCGCGGGTACGGATCAGGCGGTCGATCCGGCCGGCGACCTCGAGGGCCAGCTGCGCATGGTCGGGCGCGATGACGGTAGGGATGTGCTCGGTCATCGTTGCTACGCAACCTAGTGCGATCGGGCCAACGATGCACGAGCACCACCGCAGGTGACCGAGACGTCCCGGATGGCGCTCCGGGCGACATTGGGCGAATGTATCGAAGCCATGCACTCCTTCTCGATGGTCCTGCTCGCCGCCGTCGCGCTGTCGGAAGCGGCGTCGCTGGGCGCGTTGCGGCTCGGGCAGCGCCTGCTCGATCATCCCCGGCTCCGCCGGCTTGGCGAGTTGTCGCATGCCCGGAAGCGGCGCGCGCTCGAGCGGACCTGGCCGCTGACGCGGATCCCGCCCGCGGTCCGTCGCGGCGACGGCGCCACGGTCGGGACGATCATCACCGCGCTGGTCCTCCTCAAGAGCGTGGGAAGCCTGGTGTTCGGGATCGTCATGGTGGCCTGGCTGCCGGTCGCGAGCCTGATCGTCCCGACGATCATCGCGGCCGAGGACCCCGACGATCCCAAGCTCCGGGCCTGGGTGGAGGCGGTCGCGCGCCTTCAAGTCACCAGCCACGTCGTCGCCGCGGCACTGGGGTTCGCGATTACGCTCGCCGGCCCGCTCACCGGCCGCGCGGCGTCCGACGTCGTCCGGCAGCACCTCGGGCCGACGCTGGCGGCGCTGGCGCTGTCGGCCGGGTTCGCGCTGGCGGCCGGGCGGCGGGAGGCGCGGGAGATCGTGGCCAGAGGCGGCTGGGATCCGCCCGGCGAGGAGGCCTGAGGACTGGGCCGGCGCAGCGGAGGCACTGGGTGGCCTCGCCCCGATGAGGGGATCAGGCCCCGGGCGTCGCTTCCAACGGCGAGATGGGGCGTTCGGTCCCACCCACTTCCCTCGTCCCGCGGAGCTTCCCCATGCGCCCGTCCCTCACGCGCTGGCTATCCCCCCTCGCGCTCTGCCTCCTCGCCGCCTGTGGATCCACCGGCCCCGACGCCCTCGACCTCAGCGGTGAGTGGAGCGGCGTGATGAGCTTCAACAGCGGCTTCACCACCTATGCGACCCTCGACCAGACCGGCGGCGCCGTCTCCGGCACTCTCAGGACCTCGGCGGGCTTCATCAACGGCGAGCCGCTGACCGGCACGGTCAGCCAGGCGGACCGGACCTTCACGTGGGCCGTGGGCCACGGCTGCGAGCTCTGGAGCGGCGTCCTGACCATCGACGCCGGCGGCGCCTCGATGACCGGCCCGATCCTGGTCGACAAGACCGGCTGCTCGAGCGGGTCGAATTCGTCGGGGACACTGAGCCTCACGCGGCAGTAGCTCCACGCGTGCCTACGACGACCTCGACCAGTCGGGCAAGACGGCGGCACCGTCGGAGCGAGCGCTCGGGCACTTCGGGCCACCAGGAGAAGCGCCCCCGGCCAGTCGCAGGTCTCACCACCCCCATTTGTCACTCTCAGAGTCACATTTGGGGGTGAATCGATCGGGCCACCGAGACCCGATCGCGGAAGCCTCCCGACGTGCCACCGACGCGACCGCAGGAGTAGATTCTCGGGAACCCCTCGCCGAGAGTCGCCCATGCGGTCGTTCGTCCTTCTTGCCCTGACGGGCCTGGCCGCCGGCTGCGCTCGGTCCGCATCGCCCGGAGATTGCGCCGCCCTGGCCGGCGTCACGCTCGACGGCGCCCGGATCACCGCGGCGACCGACGTCGCGGCCGGGCGCTTCACCGCCCCGGCCGAGGGCATGCCAGGTTCCGACACCGACCTCCCGGGCTACTGCCGCGTTCAGGCGGTGGCGGCGCCCACCGCCGACTCCGAGATCCGCTTCGAGGTCTGGCTGCCGAGTCCGTCCACCTGGAACGGCAAGTTCGAGCAGGTCGGCAACGGCGGGTACGCGGGCACCATCCCGTCGTCCTCGCTCGCGTCGGCGCTCCTTCGGGGCTACGCGACCGCGGGCACCGACGACGGGCACCAAGGCGGCGACCCCACGTTCGCGATCGGTCACCCGGAGAAGGTCGTCGACTTCGGCCACCGCGCGGTGCACCTGACGGCGGGGTTCGCCAAGGCCCTGGTCGAGGCGTACTACGGCAAGGCGGCGAGCAAGTCCTATTTCGTCGGATGCTCGGATGGAGGCCGCGAGGCGCTGATGGAGGCCCAGCGGTACCCGGCCGATTTCGACGGGATCGTGGCCGGCGCGCCCGCCAGCAACTGGACCCGCCTCCTGACGTCCGCCGTCTGGGACTGGCAGGCGCTCACCGCGACCCCGGGCAGCGCCATTCCGGTGGCCAAGCTGGCCGCGATCCAGGCCGCCGCGCTGGCGGCCTGCGACCGGCTCGACCAGGTGGCCGACGGACTGATCGAGAATCCGACCCGCTGCCGCTTCGATCCGGCGTCGCTCCGCTGCCCGGGCGCCGACCGCCCCGATTGCCTCACGTCCGACCAGCTGGCCGCCCTCGAGAAGCTCTATCAGGGCCCCGTGAGCCCGGCGACCGGCCGGCAGATCTATCCCGGCATGGTCCCGGGCGCCGAAGCCGTGCCGGGGAACTGGAGCCTCTGGGTGGTGGCCAGCCCCAACCAGCCGCTGCCGTTGATCCCCTGGTTCGGGATCGGCTTCTATCGCGACTTCGTGTTCGGGCAGGCCGACTGGGATTACCGGACCTTCGACCTCGATCGCGACCTGAACACGGCGCTCCAGAAGGTGGGCGGCGAGCTCGACGCCACCGATCCCGACCTCCGGCCGTTCCGTGACCGCGGCGGGAAGCTGATCCAGTACCACGGCTGGGGCGACGCGGCGATCGCCGCGACCGGGTCGGTCGAGTACTACGAGCAGGTGACGGCCACGGTCGGCCCCGATACGCCGGACTTCTACCGGCTGTTCATGGTGCCGGGCATGGGCCACTGCGCCGGCGGGATCGGTCCGACGGACTTCGGCCAGGAGCTGCCGCCCGCCGGTCCGCCCAATCCGGAGCGCGACGTGGTGGCGGCGCTCGACCGGTGGGTGGAGACGGGCACCGCCCCGGAGCAGCTCATCGGCACCGGGCTCCGTCTCGGCGCCCCGCCGAGCGACCCCACGAAGGCCGTGGCAATCAGCCGCCCGGTCTGCGCCTGGCCGAAGGAGGCGATCTGGCAGGGACAGGGGTCGACGGACGAGGCGGCCGGGTTCGCATGCGGGATCGTTTCGGCGGACCGCCGGCCAGGCGGTTGACGGGCCGGGCCAGGGGGCTCCGATCGGCGAACCCACCATGACGGCGACCCGGGACCCCGGCCGCCCGCTCGGCGATGCGGGCCGCCTGGCGCTCACGGCATTCGCGCTCGCCGCCTGGACCGGAGCGCCGGTGGCCGCCCAACGTCCCTACGACGCGGCCGAGGGGTTCCTGGTGCGCCCGGCCACGTCGCTCGAGACGGCCAGGACACGGTGCCTGACCGACCTCATGCCCAGCCTGGTGGCCGCGGACGACCTGATCTCCTGCCGGGTGACCGAGTTCGTCACCATGGACACCGCCGACGCCTCATGGTGGGCGGCGGCTCGCTACCGCCGCCGGGCCCTGGACCGGGGAGTCGGCGTGTCGGACACGGTCGACCTCGACGAGGTCGTGCTGCTCGCCATCAGTCCCCACCAGGGCGTGGCGCGACCGATCTGGCACACGATCCGCGACCGGAGCATCGAGCTGATCGACGGCATCCGCTGGGCTCGCCGGCGGGCCGGTCTGCTCGTCGCGGTGGAGGTCTGCCTGAACGGCACCGGCGGCTGTTATGACCAGATGCTGGTGGAGTACGGCGGGGACCACTGGGCCGGGGTGGCGGATGACTTCGTCCAGGATCTCGCCCGCCGGGCTCCGGCCGGCTTTTCTCTGCATAAGGGGCGGCGCCTCGACCTGGAGACGCTGACCGGCGAACAGCCGATCGCAACCCGGGACGATCCCAACTGCTGTCCTTCCGGCATGATGCGCTTCACAGTCTGGCTCGACGGCCGCCATCTCAGGCTGGTGAAGGCGGAGGTAACCAAGCCGGACAGCGGCTGATCGTAGAAGCCGCGACGCCCTTGTCGTTCGTTCGCTGACCGTCCGGAGGAAATGCGATGGGTCGAGGAACATTCCGGTGGACGACGCTCGCCCTCGCGCTGGCCGCCGCCCACGCCGGCTCGGCGAGTGCCCAGACGAAGGTGACGCCGCCGGACTCCACCATCTCGGTCGCGCTGACCGGTGACGCCATCGTCACCCGTCCGCTCTCCAAACACGCGGAGCCGGCCTTTCTCGACCTGATCTCGCTGATCCGGGCCCAGGACGCGGCCTTCACCAATCTCGAGATCGGTCTCAACGACTACGAGACCTATCCGATGGTCGAGTCGGGCGGCCTGCACCTGCGGGCCGCCCCGGCCATGGCGCGCGAGCTGGTCTGGGCCGGCTTCGACCTCGCGGGGCTCGCCAACAACCACGCGACCGACTGGGGGGTCGAGGGGATGCGGCTCACCCGTCGATACGCGGAGGACGCCGGCCTCGCGACGGCCGGCGTGGGCGAGAGCCTGGCCGAGGCGCGAGCACCCCGATATCTCGATCTTCCCAAGGGACGAGTGGCCCTGATCTCGACCGCGTCGACCTTCCCGACCAACGCCCCGGCGGGGCGATCCGACGGCGCCATTCCAGCGCGGCCCGGTCTGAATCCGTTGCACTTCACCACGACGAACGTCCTGACGGCGGCCGGCATGACCTCGCTCCGCCGCGTCGCCGCCGACCTCGGCCTGACGTTGCCGCCGCGCGATACGGTCGGCTTCCTCGGCGAGACCTACGCCGTCGGCGACCACCCGGGCCGCCGCACCGTTCCGGACTCGCGAGACGTGGCGGAGATCGGGGCGTCGGTCGCGGCCGCCCATGGGCTCTCCGACCTCACCATCGTCAGCATTCACGCCCACGAGGGCGCCGGCGGCCGCGAGGTGCCGGCCGAGTTCCTGGTGGCGTTCGCGCACGCGATGATCGATGCGGGCGCCGACGTCTTCGTGGGGCATGGGCCCCACGTGCTCCGCGGCATCGAGATCTACCACGGCAAGCCGATCTTCTACAGCCTCGGCGACTTCATTTTCGAGAACGAGACCGTCGATCGCCTGCCGCTGGACGACTACGACAACGTCGGCGCCGATCCGGCGGCGGGCGTCGCCGGGCTCAACGACGTCCGCTACGATCACGACCGCCGGGGCTTCCCGGCGATGCCGGAGGTGTGGGAGAGCGTGGTGGCCGCGCCGCGCTGGCGCGGCCGCACGCTCGAGTCGATCATGCTGTATCCGATCACCCTCGGATACGGCACGGCCCGCACCCAACGGGGCCGGCCGATGCTGGCCGACGAGCCGGCCGCCCGGAGGATCCTCGCCCGGCTCCAGCGCCTGTCGGAGCCGTTCGGGACGCAAATCGACTATCGTGACCGCGTCGGCATCGTCACCATCACCCCGTCCGCGACACACCGGCCGTAGCCGCGTCTGCGGCTCCGACCGCCGGAAGCGAGTTTCCATGACGAAGGCAACCATCACGGCAGCGGCCCTGGCGGTCGCGCTTGGCACCCTCCCCGCCTCCGCCCAGACCCTCGCCGACCGGCTCGACGCGGTCGTCACCGAAGCCGGCTTCGACGGGTCCGTCATCGTGACCCGGGCCGGCGCCACGGTGTTCGCGCGGGGCTACGGGCTCGCCGACCGCGCCCGCGACGTTCCCAACACGCCGGAAACCATCTTCCGGATCGGGTCGGTGACGAAGGAATTCACGGCGATGGCGGTCATGATCCTGCAGGATCGCGGCCGGCTCGACACCCACGACTCGGTGGGCCGGTACGTGCCCGGCCTGCCGGCAGCGTGGCAGGCCCTGACGATCCACCAGATCTTGACCCACACCTCCGGCCTGATGCACTCCTGGGCCCTGCCGGGATTCACCGAGACCATGGCCCGCCCCACGACGCTGGACGAGACGCTGGCCCGGTTCTACGACCAGCCGCTCCTGTTCGAGCCGGGCACCGACTACGCCTACAGCGGCCTGGGCTACTTCCTGCTGGCCAAGCTGATCGAGCAGGTGTCCGGGCAGGACTACGGCGACTTCATGGACCGGGAGATCTTCGAGCCGCTCGGCATGACGCACACGGGCGCCGATCATCCCGGGCTGGCGCCGAAGGGCCGGGCGCTGGGCTACGTTCGCTCCGACAGCGGCGGTACGATCACCGACGCGCCCGCGATCTACGTTCCCGTGCTCACCGGCGGCGGCAACCTGTACTCGACGGTCGGCGACCTGGCCACCTGGGACCGGGCGCTGGCCGACCACCGGCTGATATCGCGGAAGGCCTACGAAGAGATGTACCGCCCCGAGCTCCGAAACTACGCCTATGGCTGGCAGCTGGGCGCGATCGAGGGGCACCCGGTCCTGCAACACTCCGGCGGGCTCCCGGGCTTCAACGCGTTCAACCTCCGGCTGCCCGACGACGGCATCGATATCGTGGTGCTCAGCAACGTGGCGCCGACGCCGGTGGCCAAGATCGCCCACCAGCTGGCCGGGGTCATGCTGGCGGAAGCGCCGTAGCCCCCGCGGTTGCTAGGCGGCCTCGCGCTCCCGCCGGCTCGACCGCCGGAAGAGCCAGATCGCGAGGCAGACCAGTCCACCGATGAAGACCGCTTTGGCGACCAAGAGGAGGAAGCCGACGGCCAGTCCGGCGAACGGAATGAGCAGCGCCAGGAGCAGCTTTCCCAGCAGCAGGGCGACGACGCCGGTGGCGGCAACACCAAGAATGGGCTTCAGGATAGGCCGGGCTCCGTTGGGGGCGGCATCTGTACGTCCGTTGGTCCCCAAAGGTGTCAACGATCGCCTTAGCGCCGCTTCCCGGGCGCCCGCTCGAACGCCCATCCGGTCTCGAGCAGCTCGCTCAGCTCATCGTCGGCGAGCTTCGCCAGGCGCGCCAGCACGACCGGGTGCGGCTCGTAGTGCGGCTTCAGATAGTAGACGTCGGGGCTGAGTCGCAGCCGGAGCTCGCGCTCCACGACGCTCATCCGGACGGCGAGCGACCCGGGCTCCGCCGAACGGTGCGTGGGGACACAGGCGAACATCCGGCCCCGAACCTTGAGCGCCGGGGCACCGTACGATTTGCCGATCTCGACGTCGGCCAGCCGGAGGCCCAGCCGCTCGACCCGGCTGAACGCGGTGTTCGGGCTCATCGCTCTTCCCTCCCCCAGGCGACGGCCAACGAGATCGCGGTGCTCAGCCCCGCGCGGATCGAGCGGCCGTGGCGCCCTCGGGAGAACATGGGGCCGTGGCCCCAGCTTGGGAAGCGGAGCCATTGCGTCACCCGCACCGCGATCCCGGCCGGGCCAGGCCGCGAAGCCGTCAAGGCGCCGCCCGGCCAGCATCCTTGACCGGCTCCCGGGACAAGCACGATCTTCCCACCATGCACGCTTCTCCTGCCACGACCAGCCCGAGCCGTCGAAGCTTCCGCCTGCTCCTGCTCGGCCTCCTCCTGGGCTCCGTCGCCAGACCGGTCCAGGCCCAGCGCACCGTGCCGGTGTCGGAGGAGCCGCGACATCACCCGGTGTTCGAGAACGCGGTCGTTCGGGTCTTCGACGTGGTCGTTCCTCCCGGCGACACCACCCTGTACCACGTCCATGCCAACGACTACACCTTCGTCAGCATCGGGGCGGCGGAGCTGACCGCGCAGGCGCTGGGCGCGGCGCCCGTGCCGCTCGACCTACGCGACGGCCAGGTGGGGTTCTCCCCCCCGCTCACCCACCGGGTGTCGAACCACGGCAGCGCGCCGTTTCACAACCTCACCATCGAACTCCTGTCGCACCGGGCCGGCACCGCCTCCCTCCCCCCGATCGCGGCCGGCGACTCGGTGGTCCTCGACAACGCTCGGCTCCGGGTGGTCCGGAGCGTGGTCGGCCCGAACGAGACCCACTCGCTCCCCAGCGACGAGCGCACTCTGCTGGTGTTTCTCTCGACCGGGGAGTTGCACCTGCTCGGGGGCGCGGATCCCGTGACCATCAGCGCCCATCCGGGAACGTTCCACTGGATGGGAGAGCGCCGGCCGGCCCGGATCCACAACGCCTCGGCGGGCCCGGTGACGCTGCTGTCCTTTACGGTGAAGTGACCGGGCGCCGCAACCTGCGCTCGACGCCACTTACTCGATCGACTCGGTCCAGTCCCACTCATCCACCAGCGCATTCCCGAATCCCCACCGGGGGCCCCGTCGTAGGTTGCGAGAGGAGTCGCTCTCGTCTCCAACCGATTCAGGGGAGTGGATGTCCCACCGACCGCATCTCTTGCTGGCGCCGGTTCGGTTCGCCATCCGGCGGATCGACCTCGGACGGTAACCGATGCCAGGACAACCCGTGCAACGGATCTGCGGACTGCTGGCGATGCTGCTGGCCGGCCCGACGACGGCGCCCGCCGCCGTGGCCCAACAACCTCCGCCGACCACGCCGCAATCCGGCTTCGCGGCCTGGTCACCGGACGGCAGCCTGGTCGCGGTCGCGATGGCGATCGGCGGGCCCTGGCAGCTCTACCTGATTGATCCCTACACTCGCGAGCGCCGACGGCTGACCCGAAGCGCCGGGAACGACATCAGCCCGACCTGGTCGGCCGACGGACGGCGGATCGTCTTCGTCTCGGACCGGTCGGGCAACATGGACCTCTACTCGATCGGGGTCGATGGCACCGGGGAGCGACCGGCTGACCGAGACGCCGGGCTCGGAGATGGCGCCGAATCTGGGCCCCGACGGGAGGCTCACCTGGGCCTGGACGGCGGAGACCGACCCGAGCCACCTGGGACAGTCGGGCCGAGTGGTGTATGCGCCGCTCGATCGGCTCGACAGGCCGACGCCCTGGCTCGCGTCCGGCGCGCAGCACTATCCCGTCTGGTCGCCGGACGGCTCGGCGCTGAGCTTCTCAGGGAACACCGGTGAACCGGGCTACGGCGTCTGGGTGAAAGAGGCCGATCGGCCGCCGATCCGGGTCTCGGGCGAGCGCACGGCCTTCAACTCGAGCTGGCGGCCGGACGGCTCATCCCTGCTCTTCGTGTCGCCGAATAGCGGCGTCGCTCGAATCTTCGAGGTCCGGCGCGACGGGACCGGGCTCCGACAGCTCACCCAGAACACGGAGCCCTGGTTCGAGCCGAGGGTGGGCCCGAACGGCACGATTCTCGTCCGGGTCGGGAACGGCGCCGGCCACCGGGGCATCGCGATCCTCTCGCCCGACGGCGCCTATTCGGGCATGCTGGTGGAGCCAGGTGCGGCGCCCGTCATCACCAGCGCGCCGCAGTGGGCCCCGGACGGCAGCCATCTCGTGTTCGTCTCGGATCGGGATGGCTTTCCCCAGATCTGGCGGATGAACCCGGACGGCAGCGGACAGGTCCGCATCTCGCACGGCATCGCCACCGAGCGGAATCCGAGCTACTCGCCCGACGGCGGCGCGCTGGCCTTCGTATCGACCGAGTCGGGGAAGCCGGAGATCTGGACCATGCGGCCGGACGGATCCGATCGGTCGCAGGTTACCCACGAGACCGGACCGGCGGCGCAGGCCCGGTGGTCGCGCGACGGCCAGTGGATCTACTATCGAGCGGGGGGGAAGGAGCCACTCTTTCTCCGGATCCGGCCCGACGGCGGCGGGCGGGAACTGGTGCGGCGACCCGAATGGCCCGAGATCTATCTGGTGCCCAACCCGGTGGACGATCGCGTCATGACCTCCGGGATCCTTCAGGGAACGCGCGTCAACCAAATCCTGGTGCGGGCCTCGATCGAGGCCGAGCCCACGAACGTGAGCCACCGGGACACGCCCTCCTTCAACCCGGATTGGTCGCCCGACGGCGAGTGGATCGCCTTCGTGTCGCTGGTCGGCCAGGACGCCCACGCCGCCATCTTCGTGGTGCGGGCGGACGGCACGGCGCTGCACCAGCTGACCGACTTTCCCGAAGGCGCCTACCAGCCTCGCTGGTCACCCGACGGGCGATCCATCGCCTTTCGGCGGGGGTGGACCGCCCATGTCGGACTCTACCGGATCGACCGGGACGGCCGGAACCTGCTTCAACTGACCAATCGGGAGGCCGGGACACAAGCGCGATAGGCGCCTAGCACGCCGGGTGTGCATCGCCCTCGGTACCCGGCACTCGTTGCGACGCCGGCAGCGCCGGCCATCGCGCCGCCCGTCGCAGCTACTGACGCGGCCGCTTGCCGTATCGCTCGCCGAAGAAGTCGCCCTTGTTCCAACGCGGGCGTTCGGCCGCGTTGGCGAGATCCCGCGCGACCAGCCAGTTGAGCCTGGCAAAGCGATCGCCCTCTTCGTAGTCGAAGGGCTGAGTGACGTCGTCATCGACCTGGTGATAACGCGGCTTGGCTTCCGGGCGCTTGCCGTCGCTCCGGCCCGCCACCAAGAAGACCGAAGGAATGCCCTGTTGGACGAAGCGATATTGGTCGGAGCGGGTGAAAGCTCTCATCTCCGGCACCGGATCGGGCAGGAGCGGGAGATCCATCGATGCCGCCGCCTTCCGGACGGTCGATTCGAGCGTCGAGTGCTCCGCCCCGAACGCGATGACGTCGATGAAATGGTAGCTCGGAATCGCCCCGTCCAGATTGACGTCCGCCACCATATTCTCTTTCGGCACGGTGGGATACCGCGCGAAGAAGTCGGCGCCGATCATGTTCGCCTCTTCGCCGGTCGTCGCCAGGAAGATCACCGAGCGGGCCGGACGCACACCGGCGTCCCGGAACTTCCGGACCTCCTCGATGAGCACCGCGACGCCGCTGGCGTTGTCGTCGGCGCCGTTATAGATGACGTCGGCATCCGGGTGACGCGGATCGACTTCGCCCATGCCGATATGGTCGAGATGCGCCGTCATGACCACGAATTCCGCCTTGAGGGTCGGGTCGCCCCCCTCCAGGACGCCGACGACATTGGGGCTCGACAAGTCTTCGACGATCGCCCCGCCTTTCAGCGACACGACGACCGGCATCTCGAAGGACGGCAGCCTGGTCGTTCCCGCGGCCTCCTGCCGGCGCAGCTCGTCATAGCTTTCGGGAGCGCCGGCAAAGAGCTTGCGGGCGCCCGGCGCGCTCATCGAGGCCAGCACGGCGATCGCCGGTGCCGGAGACTCGGGCGTGCCATCCGAGTGCCGCCACGTCATCTGGGCGTTGCCGACGAACTCGGCTCGTTGGAGCTCCCAGGGGAACTGCCGGTCGGTGAACTCGGTCGGGACCAGGATCATGCCGATCGCGCCATGATCGGCCGCGATCCGCCGCTTGGCGTCGGCGGTGAACACTCGGTAGTAGGCCGCCTTGTCGATGTCGAACGACGCCGGCGCGCCGCCCATGACGACGACGATCTTGCCCTTCACGTCGAGGCCGGCGTAGTCGTCCACGCCGCTGCTCTCGTCGGTGATCCCGTGGCCGACGAAGACGGCCGGCGCGCTCGCCTCGACGGTCGGCGCCTGCGGCCTCAGGATGAGGTAGTCGTCGAGCTCGTTCAGCCCGATCGGAGCGGAGCCCTTCGACGCGATCGACAGGTAGAAGGCGTCCACGTCGTTCTTCGACTTCCGCATGGGCACCTGCTGGAACCAGCCGCCCTGGTCGCCGCCGGGCTTCAGGCCAAGGCCCTGAAATCTGGCCGCGACATAGCGGGCCGCCTGGTCATAAGCGGCCGTGCCGGTCCCGCGGCCCTGGCGGGCGTCGGCGGCGAGCCAGAAGAGGTCGGCTTTGATCCGGGTGGCGCCGGTCGGCTCTGCGGCGGCATGGGCCACGGCGGCCGCCGTTTCGGCATCGAGCCCGAACGGTGGCGGCCCGGCCGGAGAACTGCAGGCCGAGGCGATTGCCAGGACGGTCAGGACGACCCGTCGGGACCTGGATTCGTGGCGGGTTGGCATCGGACCCTTCCTCCAAGGACGGTTTGGCCGACGCGATCGTCGCGGCTAGCCCAGGCCCCGTACGGAACTCGGGTCTTCGGAAAGTCACCTGCCGATCACCTCGGATGGGGATGGGGGCAAGGCGTTCCGGCCGCTCAAGTCCAGGCGCCTCCACGAGCGGTTCAAGGGGCCTACGCGGCCGTCCTCCCGGCGACGCCCGGCCACGGCGACGGCGAAGCTCGAACGGCTCGTCCGCCCGGTGCTCCTATTTCGGAATCTCGTAGTTGACCGGAATCCAGTAGAAACGGCGTGCATCCGCGCGGACCTTCCCGATCCCGGGGAACGAAATATGGGCCCCCGCGACCCAGTCGTCGTCAGTCGCAGCCATCCTGAAGACTCGCAGGCGCGACGCAGCCGATGCCGTCGAGTCGGCGTCGAAGGCGGTATACGCCGCAGGGTACGGGAACTGGATCGCCGCCCAATGGACGAGGTCTCCGATCACGATCATCCGCTGTCCCCTGCTCTCGACCACGTACGATGTGTGCCCCGGCGTATGTCCTGGTGTGGCGAGGGCGCGAACGCCCGGCACGACGTCGACGTCGCCGTCGAATGCGTGGAACTTGCCGGCCGCGATGTAGGGCGCGAAGAGCCCGTGCTCGAAGGCGATCAAGCCCCTTGCCTGGTCCTGGTTCGAGGACGCCGCCACGGCGGCCGCAGATTTCGCAGAGTCGACGTAAGTCTCGACTTCGCGTCGGGCGGCCCACACCACGGCATTCGGGAAGGTCATCTCGGCCCCGGTCGTCAGGCCGCCAACATGGTCAGGACCGGCGTGGGTGATGCAGACTACGTCGACCTGGTCGGGCCGGTATCCGGCGGCCCGCAGGTTGGCAAGCAGACGTCCGGCCCCTTTGAACCCGGCCATGTCGGCGAGCTTACCGCCGGTGCCGGTGTCGATCAACACCAGATGCGTGCCCGTGTTCACGAGGTAGCCACTGTACGACATGCCCACGGTGTCGGGTAGGCGCATCTCAGCCAGACCGAGCCGAATTTGGTCCTTGGTCGCCCCAATCACCGTCGATGCCGGCCATGGAACGACGCCGTCATTGAGCGCGGTGATCTCGACGTCACCAAGCATCATTCGATAGAAGCCGGGCGCCTGGGTCCGGACCTGCGGGATGGGGGTCTGCGCCCCTGCCGCGCCGACGCTCACCAGGGTGAGGATCAGAAGCGCGAGAACGGGTTGCCGAACATTCATGAGTCAGGTGCCTCCAGGGATTTCGTCATCCCATTCAACACAAGGTTCCGGTTTGCCACTTGGCCTTGAATTGGGCGACGCGAACTCAGCGACTACTCGTCGGCAAGGATCGAAGGCTCCAACCGAAGATGAGAACGCCGGCGTTACGAGGGAACGCCGGCCGCGCCCTCCACCCGTCCGTCGATCGCCTGGAACTTGCCGGCCGCGCGCTCACCGCCGCCTTCAGACGATCGGTTTCAGGACCATCCGGCCGTAGGCGATGAACGCCATGAAACGAGCTCGAGGATGCCGAGCGTCATCCAGGCCCGCCGCGGCAACGCGCCAAACGACGGGACGCCCTCACTCACTCTGTCGAACATGAACACCTTCATGATGCCCGACGCTCCGTACAGGAACGCCGCGAGGACCTGCAGGACCCACAACAATTGGTTCATCGTGTTGCCCCCCGGAATTCCGCGTCAGCCTGCACCCAGCGATAGCCCAGCGCGATCAGGATGACTCTCTGTAGAACTTCCCCGACCCTCATTGGTGAGGAAGGGATTCCTCGAGTGGCTTCCATCTCCCGCCTACGGCTCGCGACCCGGGCGAGCATGAGATTGGCGACGTTGGCCGCCGCTACCAGCAAGACGATGATCGAGAGCGCCCCCACCCACGCGGCGATGCTGGCTTCGGGCCCGTAGGTGTAGCAGGGCGCTCTCCGCCCGAGCACACATCGGTCGATCCGAAGCGGACCGGCGGCCGCCTGGGGCCGCGCGGCGTTGAGTGATGGCGAGGATGGGTCCGCGCTCCGTTGGGCCTCGTAGCTTCGGCGTAGGGCGATGGTCAGGTCGGCCGACGCGCTCGTCTCGCTCACCCCGGGCTTCCGACGGACCAGCATCTCCACGCCACCCAGATTGCCCACATAACTGGAGTACTGATCAGGGATCGAGACGACCAGCCCATCGGTCCCCTCGCCGTACGTCGCCCAGACCGTGCTGATGGGGAGGAACACCTCCGCGGGGAAGCGCCCTGCCGGGATGCCGACGAACCCATCAGGCGTCACCCCGATGATGGTCGTCGTGAGCGCCCCCAGTCGGAGCCGAGTGCCGATCACGTCGGTTCGACCGCCGAGCGCGCTCTTCCAGAAGGCTGAGCTAACGACGACGACCGGCGCGCCGTGCGGAGGCCGGTCCTCGGATTCGCCGAAGAACGAAGCGCACCCGAACCCACGCTCGGGCACCTCGGTCGTCAAATCGTCTAACCTGTTTCGGGGAAACACGATAGGAACGGACAGGGTGGGATTCGAACCCACGATACCCGTGAGGGTATACCGGTTTTCGAGACCGGCTCCTTCAGCCACTCGGACACCTGTCCAACGGGTTGCCAATCTAAAACCCAGGGCCAACTTACGGCACCCCATCACCCATCGGCAGGTCTCGCAGAAAGTAGGCCGCCAGCTCGGCCCGCCCCCCAGCCCGGCCTTCCGGTAGGCCGCCGCCGCATGTTGCCGCACGGTCCGCTCGCTCCGCCCGCTAGCGCTGGCGATCTCCTTGTGGCTCTTGCCCTTGAGGAGCCGGACCACGACGTCCCGCTCGGCCGGCGTCAGCTCCCAAACCCCGAGCTGCCGGTCGATCGCCTGGGCCAGCCCCTCGAGCGCCTGCTCGGCGCTGGCCCGCCAGGCGTCCCGCTCCGCCTGCCGCTCGCCCACCGCCCGGCGGAGCTCCACCGTCCGCTGCTCGGCCCGCCGCCACCGGAGCCAGAGCCAGGCCGCCGTGGCCAGAGCGGCGGCGATGAGGAAGAGCTCGTAGAGCACGTGCGCCGAGCGCCAGCTGGCCGGGCGGTCGAAGGCCAGGTCGATGGCCCCACCCGCCGCGATCACCACCAGAAGCCCCACCAGCGGCAGCCGGAGGGCCGATTCGCCGTCTTCTGCCACGCGCCTCGCCTCCGTCAAATGTCGGATGCGCCCGTAATCTGCACCCGCCCAAGGGGTTCCGTCACATGTCGGATTGTGCGGCGGCGGCCGGGCCCTAGCGTGCGTCCCGACGGCTGGCACCGACGACTTCGACCGCAAGGAGCACCCAATGTTGCCCGATCCGCTGCACCCGGCCCTGGTTCACTTCCCTATCGTCTTCATGGCCCTGCTGCCGCTCGCGGCGATCGGCGCCCTCTGGGCCATCCGGCGAGGCACGGCGCCGCGTAAGGCCTGGGCCTTCCCGCTGGTCCTGTCGGCCGCCCTGACGCTCTCCGCGTGGGCCTCGGTCCAGACCGGCGAAGCCCAGGAGGAGCGGGTGGAAGACGTCGTCGGCGAGGCCAACCTCGGCACCCACGAGGAAGCCGCCGACCGGTTCCTCCTGCTCTCGCTCGGGGTGCTCGGCATCAGCGCGGTGGGGATGGCGAAGGGCAAGCTGGGCGACGTGGCCCGGGGCACCGGCCTGGCCGCCGCCCTGGCCCTGACCGTGGCCGGCTACCAGGTCGGGCACTCGGGCGGCGCCCTGGTCTACCAGCACGGCGCCGGCTCGGCCTACGCCCAGGCGGCTGCCTCGACCCGCGGCGAAGCCCGCGCCTCGGCCACCGAAGGCAAGCGGGAGAGCCGCCGCGACCGTGACGACGACGATCGCTGACCGGCAACAACAGCAACAACAACAACAACAACAACAAACTGACTACCGCAGAGACGCAGAGGCCGCGGAGGGACGCCGAGGCCTCTGCGTCCTCTGCGAACTCTGCGGTAAAGCTGTTGTTGTGGTGGCAGTGCTCACCGATGGTGGCGCGAGAAGCGAGTTTCCCGCTTGACGGCCCAGGGGCGGACAGGTATCCTTGCGACTAGACCGATCGGTCTAGTGCTAACACCCCTCTGGCGGAGGCACCATGCGCGTGGCGAAAGACGACGTCGACGTTCGGATGCAGATTCCCGGGGCCGTGATCCGTCAGCAGAAGGGGTTCGGCCAAGCCGGCGACTTTGGCGGGATCAGCGGGGAGTACTTCACCCTGGCGGCCGGGGTCGATACCACCCCGCTCTTTCAGGGGCTCGAGGGGAACCTGTGCCAGTGCCCGCACTGGGGTTTCGTCCTCGCGGGCCAGCTCACTACCACCGACGCCGAGGGCGCGCAGGAGACGGTCCGGGCCAACGACCTCTTCTACTGGCCGGCGGGACACAACGTCCGGGTGGACGCCGACGCCGAGATCATCATGTTCAGCCCCGAGCACGAGCACAGTCACGTGATCGACCACATGCGCAAGAAGGTGGGTGCTTGACCGAGGCCGACCTCTCGACCAAGGATCGCCTGCTGGACGCCGGCTGGGCCATGCTCCTCGAGCGCGGCTATCACGGGCTCGGCGTCCAGGCGGTGCTCGACGCGACCGAGGTCCCCAAGGGGTCGTTCTACCACCATTTCAAGGACAAGGAAGACTTCGCCCTCCAGGTGGTGGACCGCTACATGGCGGCGGTCCACGCCGGGCTCGATGCCTGCCTGGGCGACACCAGCCTCCGCCCGCTCCAGCGGGTGCGCCGCTTCTTCGAGATGACAGAGCAGGCCTACCGGCAGGAGGGCTACCTCGGCTGCCTGCTCGGCGGCCTGGGCCAGGAGCTCTCCGGCGCGAGCGACGTCTTCCGGGCCAAGATCGACGGCTGCATCGCCACCATCGCCGAGCGCCTCGCGGGCTGCCTCCGCGAAGCCCGCACCGCCGGCGAGCTCCCCAAGGGCGCCGACCCCGCCCGCCTGGCGAACGTCCTGGTGGATTGCTGGGAAGGCGCGGCCCTCCGAAGCCGCCTCCAGGGCAGCCCGAAGCCGCTCCGGGCAATGCTGGACTTCTATTTCGACGGCCTGGGCAACACAACAACAACAACCACAACCACAACAACAACTGATTACCGCAGAGACGCAGAGGCCGCAGAGGGGCGCCGAGGCCTCTGCGTCCTCTGCGAACTCTGCGGTAAATCTGTTGTTGTTGTTGTTGTGTTGATGGCCCGGCATCACTTCCGGTAGTCCAGCGGCGGCGCCCGGTCGCCGATTCGGCTCTGGTAGACGAACCCGGCCAGGCGCCTCGTCTGCTCGGCCTGCGCCCGGTCCAGGGAGGCTGGGTCGCTGAACAGCATGGCCCCGGTCAGGGCGAGGGTCTTGGCCGCGACGATCATGCCCTTGGCCCCGATGTCCATGCCGCCGGCGGCGGTGGCTTGCCAGCTATGGGCCGGGGTCCCGGGCACCCAGGTGGCGGCGACCAGCTCCACCATGGGGGTGACCCAGCTCACGTCGCCCAGGTCGCTCGAGGCGCTGGAGAGGCTGCCGTCGGAGTGGTGGATGGTGGCCTCGTCGCCGATCGGGAGCGTGGTGTCGGCCAGGGTGGTGCGGATCTCGGCGGCGAAGTCGCGGTCGTGGGCGTCGTAGGTGACTCCGCCCACCACCTTCAGGGCCTGGTCCATCACGTCGGCCAGCGCCGTGTTCGGGAGCACGTTGTAGACCGCGTTGACCAGCTCGACCTCCACGGTGGTGCCGGTGCCGAGGGCGGCGCCCTTGCCGGCGTCGACGATCCGGTCCCAGATGCCGTCCAGGATCCGCATGTCGCTGTGCCGGGCGTAGTAGTAGCTCTCGGCGAAGTCGGGCACCACGTTGGGCGCCTTGCCGCCGTTGGTGATGATGTAGTGGATCCGGGTCTCCTGGGGCACGTGCTCGCGCATCAGGTTGACCATGTCGTCCATCGCCTCGACGGCGTCGAGGGCGGACCGGCCCTGGTCCGGCGCGGCCGCCGCGTGGGCGCTCTTGCCGTGGAACCGGAACTTGGCGGCGATGTTGGCGAGGGTGGTGCCCCGGGAAACCACGTTCTCGTCGCCCGGGTGCCAGGCGAGCACGGCGTCGACCCCCTCGAAGAGCCCCGCCCGGATCATGTAGATCTTCCCGCCCCCGCCCTCTTCGGCCGGCGTGCCGAGCACCTTGATGGTGCCCTTCTGTCCGGTCGTGGCCATCCAGTCCTTGAGGGCGATGGCCGCCGCGACCGAGGCCGTCCCGAAGAGATGGTGGCCGCAGCCGTGCCCCGGCCCGCCGTCGAGCAGCGGCTTCCGGACCGGCACCGAGTCCTGCGAGAGGCCCGGCAGCGCATCGAACTCGCCTACGATGCCCAGGACCGGCCGGCCGGAGCCCCAGGTGGCGACGAACGCCGTGGGCATCGACGCGACCCCGGCCTCGACCTTGAACCCGGCCTCCCGGAGCTGCTGCTGGAGGAGCGCGCTGCTCCGGGTCTCCTGGTAGCCGACCTCGGCGTAGCTCCAGATCTGGTGGGCCACGGTCGCGTAGGCGCCGGCCCGCTGGTCGATCGACACGAGCATCCGGTCGGCGCCGGCGGGCGCCTGGGCGGAAGCGGGCGGGAGGGCGAGGCTTGCCAGGAGGACGAGGGAGGCTAGCGGGCGACGGAGCATGAGCGGGAGTCCGGGGGCGAGAGGTGGACGAGATGGGGCGAGATGGGGAGGGATGGGGAGGCGCACCTCCCTCGCCCCTCCCCCACCCCATCTCCCCCCGTCTCTCACCCCAAGCTAGCCCCTCCGAATGCCCCTCACTATCCTACGTTCCTCGATCGGTTCCCGCGCGGCTCCCTTTGGGCCGCGCTCCTCTTGGGTTCGCTCGACGGGGGAGATTCCGCATGCCGACCTTTCTCGACCCGATCACCGACGCCCTGAAGCTCACCTGGGACCAGCTCCAGGTCGTGTCGCCGCGGGTCTTCGGAGCGCTCGCCTTTCTCATTCTCGGCTGGCTGGTGGCCCGGACGATCCGCAAGCTGGTGCTCCGCCTGCTCCGGCTCCTCCGGTTGGAGAGCGCCGCCGAACGGGCCGGCCTCGAGGACTTTCTGATGCGAGGCGGTGTCCGGTTCACCACGGTCACCCTGACCGCCAACCTGATCTACTGGGGCCTGATGCTGGTCGTCGCCATGGCGGTCTTCAACATCCTCGGCGTCCCCGTGTCGACGACCCTGCTCGATGAGGTCGGTACTTACCTGCCCAAGATCCTCGTCGCCTTGGTGATCGTGGTCTTCGGCACCATGCTGGCCCGGTTCATCGGCGCCACCGTACACACCTATCTCAACAACATCGGGGTGCAGGGCGCGCGCGCGATCGGGGTCCTGGCGCACATCGCCACGCTCACCTTCGTGGCCACGCTCGCGCTGCAGCAGCTCCAGATCGGGGGCCCCGTGCTGACCTCGGCCTTCCAGCTGGCCTTCGGCGGGCTCTGCCTGGCGCTCGCGCTGGCCTTCGGGCTGGGCGGCCGGGAGTGGGCCGCTGCCATCATTCAGCGAACCTGGAAGGCCTGATGATCGTCGACTGTCACGTCCATCTCAACAACTATCACGAGGACACCGTCGGCACCCTGCCCGACCGGCTGGCCGCCCTCAACCGGGAGCTGAAGCTCAACCGGGTCGACATCGCCGTGATCCTCACCTCCTACAAGGTGACCCCCGGCCGGCCCTCGACGGTCCAGGTGCTCGAGGCCGTCGCCGACCAGCCCCACCTCTACGTGGTGGCCGGCCTCAGCTACGAGCACTTCCAGCCGAGCCAGCTCGACGAGCTGCTACCCCACATCGAGGCCGGCAAGCTCAAGGGACTCAAGCTCTACCCCGGCTACCAGCCGTTTTACCCGAGCGACGCCAAGTGGGAGCCGGCCTACGCCTTCGCGGCCAAGCACCGGATCCCCGTCATGATCCACTCGGGCGACACCTACGCGCCCTCCGGCAAGGTCAAGTACTCCCACCCGCTCCACATCGACGAGACCGCGGTCGACCACCCCGAGGTGAACTTCGTGATCTGTCACGTCGGCAACCCGTGGATCCGGGACTGCATGGAGGTGGTCTACAAGAACGCCAACGTCTACACCGACATCTCGGGCTTCGTGCTGGGCGACTTCACCGACCGGTTCGAGCGGTTCATGCGGAAGCAGGTGCAGGAGATCCTGCTCTACGGGGTGGAGCCGGAGAACGTGCTCTACGGCACCGACTGGCCGATCTCGTCGATGGAGGGATACCTGGACTTCATGGAGCAGCTCTCGATTCCCCAGAAGGAGAAGCGGAAGATCATGGGTGAGAACGCCCTGGAGCTCTACCGGATCGACCCGGCAACGAGTCTGCTCGAGTCGAAGCGGAACGGAAGGATCTGACGGGCGGTGGGGCGGGATGGGGCGGGATGGGGACGTGACTTGGGCAACGCGGAGAGGCGAGTGCCCGCTCTCAGCCTCTCCCCATCCCGCCCTATCCCTCCTCACCCCAATCGATCCCCGCCGCGCCTCTCCTTGAAGAACCTCCTCAGCATCTCCCCCGCCACCTCCGCCATCACTCCGCCGATCACCTCGGGCCGGTGGTTGAGCTTGGGATGCCGGAGCAGATCCCCCACCGAGCCCGCCATCCCGGCCTTGTCGTCGTAGGCGGCGAACACCACCCGCCCCACCTTGGCGAGGACGATGGCGCCGGCGCACTGGGCGCAGGGCTCGAGGGTGATGTAGAGCGTGGCGTCGTTCAGGCGGTCGGTGTCCAACCCGGCCAGCGCCCGCTGAATGGCGACCAGCTCGGCATGCGCGGTCGGATCCGAGCGGGCCACCATCTCGTTCCCCGCCTCGGCAATGATCCGGCTGTCCTGAACGACGACGGCGCCGACCGGCACTTCGCCGGCGGCGCCGGCGCGCTCGGCCGCGGCCAGGGCCCACCGCATCCCGAGCGCGTGGTCCACCCGGAGGGGCGGCTGGACCGCCCCGGCCGGGTTAGACACCCACCGCCTCGGTCGGGGCCGGAGCCTCCTGCCGCTCCAGGGTGAGCTCGTCGCCCTGGCGATCGACCACGATCGTGTCGCCCGGGCCGAAGCGGCCTTCCAGGATCGCGCTGGCGATCGGGTTCTGGAGGAGCCGCTGGATGACCCGCTTCAAAGGCCGAGCCCCGAAGACCGGGTCGTAGCCCCGCTCGGCGATCAGCTGCCGGGCCGCGGGCCGAAGCTCGAGGTGCATGTCCTTGGCCTCGACCATTCGGTCCAGGTGCGCCGCCTGGAGGTCGACGATCTGGGCGATGTCCTCCCGGCTCAGGGGCCGGAAGACCACGATGTCGTCCACCCGGTTCAGGAACTCGGGCCGGAAGTGCTTCCGGAGCTCGCTCCGGACCTGCGACTCGACCGTGGCCCAGTCGGCCTCGGAGGCCACCGCGCCGGCCTCGACGATGAACTGGCTTCCGATGTTCGAGGTCATGATGACCACCGTGTTCCGGAAGTCGACCACCCGGCCCTGGCTGTCGGTCAGCCGCCCGTCGTCGAGCACCTGGAGCAGGGCGTTGAAGACGTCGGGGTGGGCCTTCTCGATCTCGTCGAAGAGCACCACGCTGTAGGGCCGGCGGCGGACCGCCTCGGTCAGCTGGCCGCCCTCCTCGTAGCCGACATAGCCCGGCGGCGCGCCGACCATCCGGGACACGGAATGCTTCTCCATGTACTCCGACATGTCGAGCCGGACCAGGGCCCGCTCGTCGTCGAAGAGGAACTCGGCCAGAGCGCGCGCCGTCTCGGTCTTGCCCACGCCGGTGGGGCCCAGGAAGATGAACGAGCCGGTGGGCCGGTTCGGGTCCTGGAGACCGGCCCGGCTCCGCCGGACCGCGTTGGACACGGCCTCGACCGCCTCGTGCTGGCCGACCACCCGCTCGGCCAGCTCCGCCTCCAGCTTGGTGAGCCGCTCCCGCTCGGACTCCAGCATCTTCGATACGGGGATCCCGGTCCACCGGGCCACGATCTCGGCGATGTCTTCGGCGTCGACCTCTTCCTTCAGGTACTTGGCACTGGCCTGGATCTGGGCCAGCCGGCTCTCGTCCTTCTCGATCTGCTGCTCGAGCTCGGGAATCCGGCCATAGCGGAGCTCCGCGGCGCGCTGGAGCTCACCCCGGCGGCTCACCTGCTCCACCTCGCTCCGGAGCTGCTCCACCTCGGCCTTCTTGCCCTGGAGCTGCTGGATGGCGGCCTTCTCGGCCTGCCATTGCGCCTTCATCCCGGCCGACTGCTCCTTGAGCTCGGCGATCTCCCGCTCCACCAGCTCGCGGCGCTCGATCCCGGCCTTGTCCTTTTCCTTGAGCAGCGCCTGCCGCTGGATCTCGAGCTGGAGGATCTTCCGCTCCACCTCGTCGATCTCCAGCGGCATGCTGTCGATCTCGATCCGGAGCCGGCTGGCGGCTTCGTCGACCAGGTCGATGGCCTTGTCGGGCAGGAACCGGTCGCCGATGTAGCGATCGGAGAGCGTGGCCGCGGCCACCAGCGCGTTGTCGGTGATCCGGACGCCGTGATGGACCTCGTACTTCTCCTTGAGGCCCCGGAGGATCGCGATGGTGTCCGGGACGCTCGGCGCCCCCACCAGCACCGGCTGGAACCGCCGCTCGAGCGCCGGATCTTTCTCGACGTGTTTCCGGTACTCGTCGAGGGTGGTGGCGCCCACCACGTGGAGCTCGCCCCGGGCCAGCGCGGGCTTGAGCATGTTGCCCGCGTCCACCGCGCCCTCGGCCGCGCCGGCGCCGACGATGGTGTGGAGCTCGTCGATGAAGGTGATGTAGCGGCCCTCGGCCTCGGTCAGCTCCTTGACCACCGCCTTCAAGCGCTCCTCGAATTCGCCCCGGTACTTGGCGCCGGCCAGGAGCTGGCCCATGTCGAGCGACACGATCTCCTTGTCCTTGAGCGACTCGGGCACGTCGCCGGCCACGATCCGCTGGGCCAGACCCTCGACGATGGCCGTCTTGCCCACCCCGGGCTCGCCGATCAGGACCGGGTTGTTCTTGGTCCGGCGGGAGAGCACCTGCATGACCCGGCGAACCTCCTCGTCCCGGCCGATCACCGGGTCGAGCTTTCCCTTCCGGGCCTGGTCGGTCAGGTTCCTGGTGTAGCGCTCGAGGGCCTGGTACTTCTCTTCCGGCGACTGGTCGGTAACCCGGTGAGCGCCCCGCACCTCGGCCAGGGCGGCCTTCAGGTCGTCGGCCGAGACGTCGCCGGCGCTCACCAGCTCCCGGGCGGTGGTGCCCTTCTCCTCCACCAGCGAGAGGAGCAGGTGCTCGGTGGAGAGGTAGGCGTCGCCCATCGCCTTGGCGTCCTTCTCGGCCCGGTCGAAGACCCGGTGGAGCTCCCGACTCAAGGTGGGCTCCACCTCACCCGACTGGCTCGGGAGCTTGTCGAGCGCGCGCGCCGTCCCGTCCCGGAACGCGGCGACGTTCAGGCCCGCCTTCTGGAGCAGCGGCTGGACCACGCCTTCGTCCTGGGCCAACAGGGCGGCCAGCAGGTGGGTGTCGTTGACCACGGGATTCCCGCGCTCTTTCGCCAGGGCGATCGCGTCGCGGAAGGCCTCCTGGCCTTTGATCGTCATCCGGTCTGGGCGGATCATCGTCACGTCCTCCTCATGCGCTCACGCGCCTCCCGGTGCATGGCACGACTGCCGGCCCACTCGGGAGACGACTGCTCAACTCATTGATATTGCTGGGCATAGGAAAGGCAAGTCGCATACCGGCCATCCCTGCCTGAACGGCAGCCTGGCTCGACCGGTCATCTGCCAGATCCGGTGAGGACGCGGGCGTCTCCGACCCGCCGGGTAATGCCCTGCCGATCGGCCCATTCCAGCAGCGGAATCGTGAACTTTCTCGAAAGGCCGAGGCGCTCCCGGATCGCGGCCGGGGTAATGGAGCCTTCACGGCCGAGCTCGTCGAGGGTGGCGCGGAACCGCTCCAGCGCGCCGACGCTGAAGTAGCGATCCCGTTCCACGGCGGCGATCGCCCCTCGGTCCACCGCCTGCCGGACCAGCGGAACCACGCTGTCCACTTCGAGCTCGTCGGCCAGCTCGGCCAGAGTCGGCGGCTCCAGGGCGGCCGCGACCAGCCGCTCGACCAGCCGCCCGATCGCCGCTTCGCCCCCTTCGATGCGCGGCCGGAATGAGGGCAAGGCCGCCACCCCTTCGCGGCGGACGAGGGCGCCATCCCGCTCCAGCCGGTCGAGCAGCGCCTCGGCCGCGGCCGGCGGGAGGCCCAGCCGGCGGCGCACCGCCTCCAGCGAGAGACCCGCCTCCGCCGGAGCCTGCCGGTGGTGCTCGGCCAAGAGCTCACCCAGGCGGTCGCCCCGCTGCCTCACCACCTCGGCCGGAAACAGGGTGCCGGCCAGGTCGACGATCGCCGGAGCGGCGCGGACCACCGTCGCGACCTCGCCGGGCCGAACGCCAAGGGTCTGCTCGACCTCGGTCCGGGCCAGACCGCGCCGGCGGCGGGAGACCAGGGCGGTGAGGCGGGGCGCGGCGTCCTCGGCGGAGAGCGTCTCGGGCCAGGGGGCACCGCGAGGCGGATCGGGATCCAGCACCCGGCCTCCGCCGATCGTGGTGACCGGACTGTAGCTCCGGAGCACGATCCGGTCTCCGCCCCGCACCACGGCCGGCGCTTCGAGCGCGATCCGGGCCAGGCCTCGGCCGCCCGGCTCGATCGCCCCTCTCGGATAGACCCGGCCGAGCGTCTCGGCGGTGCCGAGGTGCACCCTGACCCGGGACCTCTGGGCCAGCGGCCGTCCGGCGGAGGGCAGCAGCTCGACCTCGGCGTCGAAGCTGGTGGTGGTGCGCCAGGGAATCCGCCGGTCCACCACCACCGCGCCCCGCGCCACCTCGTCACGGTCCACACCGGTGAGGCCGAGGGCGACCCGATTGCCCGGGAGGGCGGTGTCGCGGTGCTCGCCGTACGATTCGATCGAGCGGACCCGCGCCTCGCGGCCGCTCGGAAGGATCGCGACCGTGTCGCCGACCTGGAGGGTGCCGGACCAGGCGGTCCCGGTAACGACGGTGCCGACCCCGGCCAGGGAGAACACCCGGTCGACCGGCAGCCGGAAGGCGTCGTCGCCGGCCCGCTCTCTGGCCTGCTCCACCTCGGTCCGAAGCCGGGCGCGGAGCGGGTCGATGCCCTGCCCCGTCCTGGCCGACACGATGGCCGGCTCGTCGAACCGAACCGTACTGGCCCGGAGTCGCTCCATCACGTCGTCGACCACCAACTCGGCCCAGGCCGGCTCCACCAGGTCCACCTTGGTGAACACCGGGATGCCCCGAGGAATCCGGAGCTGCTCCAGCACGGCCAGGTGTTCCTCGGTCTGGGGCCGGGCTCCCTCGCCAAGATCGATCACCAGCAGCACCAGGTCGATCCCCGAGGCGCCGGCCACCATCATCCGGACGAAGTCCTCGTGGCCCGGCACGTCGACGATCCCGGCCGGCGGCAGCCCGTCGAAGAGGAGCGGCGCGAAGTTGAGCTCGATGGTGATGCCGCGCCGCTTCTCCTCGGCCAGCCGGTCCACGGTCCGGCCGGTCAGGGCGGTCACCAGCGCCGACTTGCCGTGGTCGATGTGCCCCGCGGTGCCGACGATCATCGCGGAGCGGCCCGCCAGGACCGGTCGGCCCAGAAGGCCAGGGCCGGCAGCTGGGCGCCTTCGGCCAGATGATGACGGATGTAGTGCTCGATCAACCGGCGGTGGGCGCCGAGGTGACGCCCGTCGAGATCGGGCAGATCGTCGTCGCCCCGGATCAGAACCCGGAGGTCGGTCTGGTTGGCGGGGGTCAGACGGGTCGCCTCGACCCCTCGGGCGCACTCCGGACAGAGCACGCCGCCCTCGCGGGCCGAGAACGCCACCTCAACCGAGGTATCGACCGGGACGCCGTTCCGGACGCACCGATCGAGGCTCGGCGCGAAGCCCAGGTGCGCCACCAGGCCCCACGCGGTCCGGAGTCCCAGCACGCCCACCGAGTCGGCGGGCCCCATCTCCAGGAGGTCGAGCGCGTGGCGGAAGAAGGCATAGATCTCCGGGTGGCCCTCCTGGGAGCCGAGCCGGAGCATCAGCTCGCCCAGGACGGATGCCATGGCGTACCGCTCCAGATCGGATGCCAGGGCACTCCGGACCCGGGTGACGTCGAAGGCGGTCAGGGTATGGAGATCGCTGGTTCGGGCCGGAAGAATCGAGGCGGAGCCTTCGCTCAGCGCCTGGAGGGCGGCGCCGAACCGGCTCTTGGGGCGGCGGGCACCCTTGGCGATGACGCTCACCACCCCCAGGTCCGCGGTCGCGAGTCGAGCGATGCGAGACGTCTCGCCGTAGGCGATGGTGGAGAGCACGGTGGCGGCTGTTTCGACCGGCGGCATCGGTCGGAATCTAGCCGCTTGGGAGTCAGGACCCCGGAACGAGTGGCGGCTTGGGACCAGTACTGGAGACGAATTCCACCCGGCCGTCGTCGTAGACCCGGTAGCGCCAGGAGTGGCCGGCCAGGCACCCGGCCGGGCAGTCGCCCCAGCCGACCAGGTACTCGAGCACCACGGCATCGGCCTCGCGGGTGGCCCGGATCTCGGTGCTCGAGCCGACCGCCCCGTCGGGCTCGGCGTAGCGGATGCCCCGGCCGGCGGCGGCGAACTCCCGCGCCACGGTCGGCACGAAGACCGGCCGGCCGGTTCGGAGCGAGCAGAGCACGGTCTCGTCGAAGGGGTAGCAGCGCTCGATCGAAATGCCGTACTGGTCCATCAGGACGTCGACGGCCGGTTCGCCGGTGTGGGGCTGGCCGTCGAGCCACGCGGCCACCCAGGGGGCCGACCCCTCGACCCCCACCAGCAGGTCGTGCACCGCGGGGGTGCTGGCGTGGATGCGGTAGAGCTCCACCACCGAATCGCGCCCTCGGATGCCGAGGGCGTTGTCGACCAGCACCAGGCGGGCGTAGAGGCTCGCGAGGGCGGCGGCCGGCAGCTCGGCCCCGTACCCGTCGGGCAAGCTCCGGACCACGATCCGGGCCGCATCGTCGCGATACCGCTCCCGCCGCTCCACCGGGATGGCCGAGTCGTCGGCGGGCGGGACCACGACGTCGAGCGCGCCGCATCCGGCGAGCCCCAGGAGGACCAGGCTCACCCCCGCCATCCGGGAGACCCGGCCCGGAGCACCGGTCACCGGGACACGTGGGTTTCGGGCGTGATCGGGGAGGTGGGGACCTGGACGATCGAGGCCGCGGTCGGGCATTCGCCCATCACGATGTTCCGGGCTTCGGTGAGATCGGTTCGGAAGACCCGGAGGCGGCCTCGGGAGCCGGCGGCACAGCCACCGGACTCGAGGGCGTAGACCGAGCCTCGGGAATCGACCGCGACGGCGACGGCGTCCACGGCCAGCACCCCGCTCCCGGCACCCCGGACCACCCGGCGGGTCCGGGTGTTGAACTCCATCAGGCCGTCGATGGTCGAGGTGACATAGAGCCGCTCGCCGCCGTCGGAGGCGATGCTGGTGGGCAGAAACCCAAACCCGGCGAAGCTGCCGACCTCTTCCCGGCGGACCGGATCGACGATCGCGAGCCGGCCGGGCTGGCCGACGGCCTCGTCGCCGGCGTTGATGACGTAGATCAGGCCGTCGCCGCCGACGTCGGCCCAGCGGGCGTCGCCGTCGCCGGGCAGGGGAATCGAGTCGCGGCCGGTGGCGAGCGCGTTCTGCCGGGGGTCGACGACCGAGAGCCAACTCGGCCCCAACGGGCAGATCGGCACGGTATCGCAGGGTCCCACGTTGGCGTTGACGACGAAGACGAACCCGCGGGTGAGGACCACGTCGCGCGGCACCACCCCGACGTCCACGCTGGCGGTGTCGCCGGTGGTGAAGTCGACCCGGGTGACCGTGTTACGGCCTTCGTTGGTGACGTAGGCGACCGTCTGGTCGATGATGGCCACGCCGGTCGGATTCGAGCCCGGCTCGAGCGGGATGGTCCGCTCCAGCCGGCCGTTCACCAGGTCGATCACGAAGAGGACGTCGGAGGTGCCGCCGGTCACCAGGGCGACGTCGCCCCGGCCGTCGACCCGCTGGGCGACGCCCGGCCAGGTGCCGAGGGAGATCCGCCGGGTCGGCTTGGAGAGATCGGTGGGGACCAGGGTGAGGGAGTTCTCGCCCCCGTTCACGACGAGGAGAGTCTCCTCGGGTGGAGGCGTGGGCGCGGTGGTCGGCGCGCAACCCCACGCGACGGCCAGACCCAGCAGGAGCGACCAGCGTTCTCGAACCCGTCCCATCGGAACAACAATATCCGGCCCGCGACGCCCCGAGCAACTCCCCGCCCACAGCCGGCCCGCCGGCGGCCGCGGCGGGTCCCCTCACCCGGGGCGCTCACGCCGGACCGGCACCACCTGGGGAGCTCCGTCCGGGCCCGGGATGACCCGAATCGGCCAGCCGAAGGTCTCCGAGAGTCGGCCCGGGTCCAGCACGGTCTCGGGATCACCCTGGGCCACCGTCCGTCCCTGGGCGAGCAGGAGCATCTCGTCGGCGTAGCGGGCCGCGACATTCAGGTGATGGGTGACCACGATGCCGACCAGGCCGGCGTCGACCAGGGTCCGGATCAGCTCGAAGATCTCCATCTCGTGCCCCAGGTCGAGCGCCGCGGTCGGCTCGTCGAGCACCAGCACCCGGGGCTCCTGGGCGAGGGCCCGGGCCACCCGGACCCGCTGCCATTCCCCCCCCGAGAGGGTGTCGATCCGCCGGGCGGCCAGATCGCCGATGTCGCAGCGCGCCATCGCGGTCCTCACCACCTCGCGGTCATGGGCACCAGGCGGCTGAATCGATCCGAGCCAGGGATACCGGCCGAACATGACCACCTCGTCGACCCGCCAAGCGAATGGGAACTCCTCCCGCTGGGCCACCGCCCCGACCAGGCGGGCTCGGTCCCGGGCCGCCCAGGCGTGGATGGGGCGGCCGTCGAGCTCGACCGCGCCGCTCTCCGGGCTCAACAGCCCGAGCATCGCCCGGAGCAGGGTGGTCTTGCCGCACCCGTTGGGGCCCACCACGGCCAGGAGCCGGCCCGCCGCGCCCGCGGCCGACACCTCCGACAGGGCCGGGCGGTCCGCGCCTGGATATCTGACCGTCACCGCCCGGGCCGTCAGCATCAGCGGAGGCTCCGCCGGACGAGCACCGCGAAGAGCGGCACCCCGATCAGGGCGGTGATCGCCCCGACCGGCAGCTCGGCCGGCCGGAGCAGCGTCCGGGCCACCATATCGGCCAGCACCAGGAGCGCCCCGCTGGCGACGAACACGGCCGGCAGGAGCCGGCGGTGGATCGGCCCGACCCAGCCGCGGAGCGCGTGAGGCGCCACCAAGCCGACGAAGCCGATCATCCCGCTCACCGCCACGCTGGCCGCCGTGAGCAGCGACGTGGTCACGTACACCAGCCGCTTGGTGCGCTCGACGTCGGCGCCGAGGGCGTGGGCGGGCTCGTCACCGAGGGCCAGGAGATCGAGCGATCGGGCGCTGAGGAAGAGGAGAACGAGCGGCAGCACGGCGTAGGCGGCGAAGGCCTCGACCGCGGGCCAGCTCGACGACCCGAAGCCGCCCATGAGCCAGAGCATGGCATTCCGGAGCCGGGGCGCCTGGGTGAGGCTGAGGAGCGCCGACATGATCGCCCCACAGAAGGCGGCCACCACCACCCCCACCAGGATCAGGACCCGCGCCTCGAGGCGGCTCGACTGAACCAGGGCCAGGCGGTAGACCACGCCGGCCGCGACCAGGGCACCGACGAAGGCGGCCAGCGGCACCGTCCAGGTGCCGGCCACGCCGAGAGCGATCGCCCCCACGGCCGCCAGCCCGGCGCCGCCCGAGATCCCCAGGAGGTAGGGCTCGGCCAGCGGGTTCTGGACCAGCGCCTGGAGGGCGGCGCCGGAGACGCCGAGCGCGCCTCCCACCAGGAAAGCCAGGAGGACGCGGGGAACCCGAAGGCCCCAGAGAATGATGCCGTCGGCCGTGCCGGGATGGGCCAGCGCGGCGACGAGACGGCCCGGGGCGAAGTCGATCGCCCCGACGGCCACGCCCGCCGCGAGCGCCGCCACCGAGGCGAGTGCCAGGACCAGGGCCTTCACCAGCCCAACCGGGTGAGCGAGTCGGCCAGGGCGGCCACCGCGTAGGCCACCCGCGGGCTGGGCCGGTTGAACTCCGAGCCGGTGACCCGAAGGAAGTGCCGCTCCCGCACCGCCCGGACCACCTGCCACTCCGGCCGCTTGGCCCAGTCGGGCGCCTCGTCGCCGGTGAGGAGGATGAGATCGGGGTTTCGCCTGGCCACCGCCTCGATGCTGACGGTGAAGGAGGGCGCCGCCTCGTCGCCGAAGACGTTCACCCCGCCGGCCCGGGCCACGATCTCGCTCAGAAAGCTCCCCGCCCCGAGCGTCATCGGGGGCTGGTCCCAGGCCAGCACGAAGATCCGGGGCGGGAGCCGCCGGCGCACGGTGACCCGGGCCAGCTCGTCCCGCACCACCCCGGTGAGGCTGTCGCCCGCGGCCGGCCGCCCGACGGCGGCCGCCAGCAGCCGGGCCGCCCGGTCGAAGTCCTCGAGCCGATTCAAGGCCAGCTGCAACACGGGAATCCCGAGCGAGCGGAAGCGCTCGACCTGTTGCCCGTTGGAGGGGGAGAGGTAGGCGACGACCAGGTCAGGATCGAGCGCGGCGACGGACTCGACGTTAGGCGCCATCCCGTCACCCACGCTGGGCCGCTCGAGGGCCTCCGCCGGATAGTCGGCCCAGCGGGTCCGGCCGACCAGCGCCGAGGCGGCGCCCAGCGCAAAGAGGAGCTCGGTGGTGGCGGGCATGAGCGAGACGACCCGGCGGGCCGGCCCCGGCAGGACCACCCGGGCCTGGGCGTCGTCGGTGAGGACGATGGGGCCGTGGGTCGGAAGCGGGCGGCGGCACGCCGCCAGGGCGAGCACCGCCAGGATGAGCGAACGGGCCACCTTCCCTCCCCCGAGGGCTCGTGTCGTGGCGCGAATCGCAGAGGTCTCCTGGCTCCGGGACTCCGCTCGCCTTCCCGGGAAGCCCAGTGGCATCGAGAGCGGAGGGGAACTGCTTTCCCGTTACAGTGGCGGGGCCGCGCCGGATTCTCACCGGCTTCCGAGAGCTGCGATTCGGACGGGCCGATCCGAGCCGAGGTGCTCGGACGGCGGTGAGCGAAGTTAGGAGCGACTCCCCCGAGCGGCAAGAGCGGCCCGGAGCTCGGCCATCAGCCCCTCGCGCTCGCGCTCGTAGCGCGCGGTCGCGTCGGCGTCCGGGGAGGCGAGGCCGTTGAACTCCTCGTCGAGCCGGGCGATCCGGTCGGCCAGCGCGGTGGTCGCGGGCACGGCTGCCGCCGGCGCCGGCCGGGGACGCCGCTTGAGACCGAGCATCGTCACCACGCCCAAGCCGACGAGGACCAGCCCCACCAGGGCAGCCAGGGTGGGACCGGTGGGGAGATCGAGGCCGGGGAAGTCGACCACCAGGTCCGGCACCGCGCCTTCGCGGACGTAGCGCTGGAAAATCCGGCCCTGGAAGTTCTGGGTGTCGGCCCGGACCCAATTGCTCCCCTTCACCCGGGCCGAGCGATCCTCCAGATACACGTCGACCGAATCGATGCCGGCCACCGGCACGTCGAGATCCCGCCCCCGGGGAAGTTCGTACTGGAGCACCAGCTCCTTCCGCCCCGGCGAGAGCGGCGCGGTCACGTGGACGCTGTCGTCCGTGAAGCTCACCGCGTCGGGCGAGAACTGGGTCAACCGCGGGTCGCCAACGGTCGGGTTACGACTGTCCCGGGGCAGCGCGGCCCCCCAGGTCGCGGCCAACGAGTCCGGGCCGACCCGGGTGACGGTCCCGGCGTTGTCGAGCACGAGCCAGTCGATCACCGTGCGCCGGCCGTCGGTCTCGGTAGCCCCCACCACGAAGGTCCGGCTCATCGTCCCGACCGGCGCGGTGGAGGAGGTGTCGAAGACCACCAGCGTGACGCTGTCCTCGAGCCCCGGCCTCGGCTTGAGCGGGACCGAGAAGTACTCGATCCCGGCGAACCGGGCGCTCAGGAGGTAGTTGGCGGTGGAGTCGGGCTGGAACCGGAATCGGAACTCGCCCCGGGACCCGGTTGCGGTCGAGTCGCGGGGCCCCTGCGTGGCGATCCCGACCTGGTGGAGCACGACCCGGATCCCGGGAACCGGTACCGTGTCGCCCGACTCCACCCGAAGCACCGCGCCCGAGAGGGTCGCCGGCGCCTGCGCGGCCAGGGAACCCACGACCAGCGCCGCGAGCGCGGCGACCAGCAGCCCGACTCGCCTCACGGCTGGAAACGGCCCAGGTCCTGGGGATCGAGCTTGGAGAGGAACTTCTTCAGCTGGTCGGGGTCGGCGTCGGGCGAGCCGCCCGAGGGCTCGGACGAGTTCCCCCGATCGAGCAGCTCCTCGTTGGCGAAGATCGGGGCCTGGGTTCGGAGCGCCAGGGCAATGCTGTCGGAGGGGCGGGCGTCGATCTCGAACAGCTGCTCACCGCGATGGACGAGGAGCTCGGCCAGATAGGTGTTCTCGCGCAACTGGGTGATGGTGACCCGCTTGAGCTGGCCGCCCAGGCCCAGCAGGAGCTGCTTCAGGAGGTCGTGGGTCATCGGCCGGGCCGGCTTCTCGCCCTTGAGCTCCATCGCGATCGCGTTGGCCTCGGGCGCCCCGATCCAGATCGGCAGGGTCCGCTCCCCACCGTCCTCCCGGAGCACGACCACCGGCGACTGGGTGGATCGGTCGAGCCCGAGATGGGCGATGGTCATCCGAATCATGCGGGTCCCGCGGGCTCCAGGATCAGAGTTTGGCTGCGGTCAGGAGATCCTTGACCTTGTTGGTCTTCTCCCACGTGAAGAGCTCGACCGTCTTGCCCTCGACCTTGACGGTCTTGGGCCGCCGGCCAAAGTGCCCGTAGGCGGCCGTGGCCTGATAGATCGGTCGCTTCAGCTTGAGCGCGGCGATGATCCCGCTCGGCGTGAGGTCGAACACCTCCGCCACGATCTGCTCCAGCCGGCGGTCGGCGATCACGCCGGTGCCGAAGGTGTCGATCATGATCGAGACCGGCTCGGCGACGCCGATGGCGTAGGCCACCTGGACCTCGCAGCGGCTGGCCAGCTTGGCCTCGACGATGTTCTTGGCCACCCAGCGGGTGGCGTACGCGGCCGACCGGTCGACCTTCGACGGGTCCTTGCCGCTGAACGCGCCCCCGCCGTGCCGGGCCATGCCGCCGTAGGTGTCGACGATGATCTTCCGGCCGGTGAGCCCGGCGTCGCCGTGCGGTCCACCGACGACGAAGCGGCCGGTCGGGTTGATCAGGAACTTGACGCCGCGCGACGGGAGGCCCGCCTTCTCGAGCACCGGCTTGATCACCTCCCGAATCACGGTGTCCTTGATCGTGCCGGCCGAGAGCTCGCGGCGGCCGAAGCGCTCGGCGTGTTGGGTCGAGACCACCACCGTCCTGACCGACACCGGGCGATCGCCCTCATACTCCACCGACACCTGCGACTTGCCGTCGGGCCGGAGCCACTCGACCTGATCGAGGCCGTGGAGCCCCTTGCGGACCGCCGCCAACCGCTCGGCGATCCGGTGCGCCAGCATGATCGGGAGCGGCATCCGCTCCCGGGTTTCGCGGCTGGCATAGCCGAACATCATCCCCTGGTCGCCCGCCCCCTGGGCCTTCCGGCGGGAGGAATTCACCCCCATGGCGATGTCGGGCGACTGCCGGTCGATCGACGCCAGCACGGCGCAGGTCCGGCTGTCGAAGCCGAACGAGGCATCGGTGTAGCCAATGTCCGCCACCGTGCGGCGGACCACGTCGGGAATGTGGACGTAGGTGGTGGTGGTGATCTCGCCGGCCACGACGGCCATGCCGGTCGTCACCAGCGTTTCACAAGCGACCCGGGCGGCCGAGTCGCGGGCCAGGATCGAATCCAACACCGCATCGGAGATCCGATCGGCGACTTTGTCGGGGTGGCCTTCGGTGACGGATTCCGAGGTGAAGACGTGCCGTTTGGCGCGCGCCATAGTCCAGGATGCCTTCGGGCTAGGGGTCGGAAAATCAACGGGCGGTCAAGGCTGCAAGCTAGCCCCGGAGAAGCGCCCGGGCAACGCCGATTCGGGGTCGAAGAGACGCATGTCCACGTGGCCGCCGAGGGCGCTCCGGAGCACCTCCGCCACCGCGTCGCCGGAGGGCGCCGCGAGGGCCGCCTCCGCCGCTTCCCGGCAGACCGAATAGGGCACTTTCCGAATCAGCCAGCGGACCAGGGGCAAGGTCGGACAGGCGATGCTCAGCACGTCGAAACCCAGTCCCATCAGGAGGAGCGCGCTGAGCGGCTCGGACGCCATCTCTCCGCACACGCTGACCGGAATGCCGGCGGCGCGGCCCGCGTCCAACACGTGGCGGAGCTGCCGGACCACGGCCGGGTCATGGGGATTGAACCGTGACGCGAGTTGGGCGCTCCCCCGGTCGACCGCCAGCGTGTACTGGGTCAGGTCGTTGGTGCCGATGCTGAAGAACGCGCTGACCGCGGCGAGCCGGTCGGCGATCACCACCGCGGCCGGCGTCTCGACCATGACGCCCAACTTCACGCTGGCGGCCGCCTTGATGCCGGCGGCGGCCAGGTCGTGCGCCTCCTGGGCGATCAGCTCGCGGGTGACCATCACCTCGTCGACGTTGGTGATCAGCGGCAACATGACCCGGACGTCGCGGTCGGCCGCCACCCGGAGCAGGGCCCGGAGCTGGGGCCGGAAGATCTCGGGCCGGTCGAGACAGACCCGGATCGAGCGCCAGCCCGAGGAACGGATTGGCCTCCGGCTGCGCGTCGAACGCCACCGGGAACTTGTCGCCGCCGAGATCGTAGGTGCGGATCACCACCGTCCGATCGGGAAACGCCGCGCAGACGCGCCGGAAGTATTCGGTACTGCTCGTCTTCGGTCGGGAGCCGGGCCCGACCGGTGACCAGAAACTCGGTCCGAAGAAGCCCCACCCCCTCGGCGCCGTGGCGGACGGCCAGATCGATCTCCTCGGGGAGGTCGACGTTGCCCAACAGAGCCACCTGATGGCCGTCGGGCGTCAGGGCCGGCTGGCCTTTGAGCCCCTCGAGCTCGAGCTCGATCTTCTGGCGGCGGGTGGCCCGGACCCGGGCCAGCTCGAGCTCCTCGCGGGTGGGGTCGAGCAGGATCGAGCCGGTCTGACCGTCGATCAGCACCATGGTGCCGCGCGTAATCCGGTTCACCGCGCCCGAGGCGCCCATCACGGCCGGGATCCCCAGCGAGTGGGCCAGGATCGCGGCGTGCGACGTCCGGGTGCCCTCCTCGCTGACCAGGCCGAGGAGCTGCTCTCGATCGAGCTGGACGGTGAGGCCGGGCGAGAGCTCGCGCGCCACCAGGATGAAGGGCGCGTCCTGCGACACGCCGGTGGCCTCGTCGTCGGTCCGGCCCATCAGGTGTCGGAGCACCCGCGATCTGGGTAGCCGCCAGGTCCGCCAGCCGCTCCCGGAGCCGGAGATTGGTAGTGTCGGACCAGGCGACCCGGAGCTCGAGGGCCTTGAACTCGAACGCCGTCTCGGCGCTCAGCTGGTTGCTCCGGATCAGCGCCACGACCCCGGCCAGGAAGTCTTGGTCCTGCACCATCAGGATCTGGGCCTCGAAGATTCGCGACTCCTCGAGCCCGGCCGAGTGGAGGACCCGTTCGCGCGAGCCCGTTCAGGTAGTCGGCCACCGCGGCCACGGCCTCGTTGAGGCGGGCGATCTCGCCGTCGACCTCGTCGGGCCGGACCGAGCGATCGGGCACGTCCGGGAAGCGCCACTCGCAGCACCACGGCCGGCGCGTACGCCAGCCCGGGCGAGACGCCGACGCCGCGGATCACCCGGTCGGCCTCACTCGCCGAACCCCGACTCGACCAGGCTCGACGATCGCGGTCGACGGCCGCCTCGGCGTCGTCGCCGTCGGCCCGGATCGTGAGGGTGCTGCCGCACTCCGCCGCCAACATCATGACCCCCATGATGCTCTTGCCGTTGATCGGGGTCCCGTCCTTCACCAGCTCGATCTGGCTGGAGAACGACGCCGCGAGCTTGACCAGCTGGGCCGCCGGCCGGGCATGGAGCCCGAGCGGGTTTACGATGGTTGCGTCGCGTGCGATCATCCGAGTCCCCATCGCCAGAGCAACACCAGCGCCATGCCGATCAGCGTCAGCCGTCGCGACGACGGCAGTTGTCGGTGCAAGAGTCCCGCGCCCACGCCGGCCCCGCCGCCGACCACCCCGGCCAACGTCATCCGATCGGGGCCGGCCCCGCTGAACCACGCCAGCACCAGCGGGACCATCACGCCGATCGCGAACCCGGCCACGTTCCCCACCCGCCGCACCTGCTGGGGCAGACCGGACGACTTGAGCGCCACCGGCACCCGGAGGCCGGCGCTGAGCCCCAGCCGGAGCCCCCAGGACGTGACCAGCACCCGGACGACCACGTAGAGCAGGAACCCGGTCGCCACCGCGGGGACGCCCCCCCCCAGCGCCACGCCGGCCAGGAGGGCACCGGAGATCGCCGGCACCACCCCCACCCAGAAGAGCTGGTCGCCCAGCGCGCCCAGCGGTCCCGACAGGGCGGTCTTGAGTCGCTGGATCGCGGTCCCCGGCGCACCCTCCAGCTCGGCCCTGGCGGCCGCGCCGACCGCGATGCCCGCCAGGTACGGATGCGAATTGAAGTACTCCGTGGACCGGCCAACCGCGGCTCGGTACCGCTCGGGGTCGTCCCGTAACCCGTCCAGCAGCGGGAGGATCGCGAAGCCGGCGCCGAGGCCCTGCAACCGCTCGTAGGTCCAGGAGGCCTGCAGCACCAGGAGCCGGCCCGTGGTCCGCCAGAAGCCGCCGCTCACGGGACCACCAGCATCAGGCCCACGATCAACCCGACCATGCCCCACCGCCATCGGGCGCCGTTCCGGCCGGCGACCGTGGCCCCGTGCGCCACCGCCCACACCCCGCCCGCGAGCGCCAGCGCCGTGAGCCACCAGCCGGTGCCGGGATCGAGCCGGGCCACCGGCCCGGCCAGGATCCATCCGGCGCTGACCGCCAGCACCGAGAGTCCGAGGCTCCGGACCACGTCGTGCCCCAGACACCGGAGGTGGACCGCCTCGACCGCCCGAGGATCGCCCTCCACCAACCCCTGGCCCAGCGCCCGGATGGTCCGGGCGTTGAGCCGCCGGGTCACCGGGATGGTCGCCCCGGCGCCGATCGCGAACACCAGGCCGACCCCCACGGCGGCCCCTAACGCGGAGGTCCAGGCCGTGCCGCCGGCGGCGATCACCGCCCCGACCGTGGCCGCTCCGAAATCGGGGTAGCGCGACGCCCCCACCGGAATCACGTCGAGCGCGAAGAGCTCGAGCACGGCCCCGATTCGGAGCCCCGACTGGACGTCGCCGAGGAGCACGCCCGCCGCGGTGGCCACGACCAACGGGCGGGAGAGCAGCCCCTGCAGCACGCTGACGAGATCCAGACCGGCCATCGTGCCGACCAGCACCAGGCCGAGCAGGGTGGCGACGCTCACCCCCGGACCGTCCACCCGGCCACCGACACCGGCCGCGACCCGGGCAGGTCCTGGGCCGTGACCCGGATCCCGGCCGCGTCGAGCCTCTTGAGCTCGCTGAGCTCGGCCTCGGTGAGATAGACGTAGCGCAGGTACTCCCGCCGGTCCGGCCCGCCGTGCACGCCCCCCAGGGTCACCGACCGGACCGCCCTCGGCGCCTCCCGGGCGAGCTGGACCATGGTGTCGACCGACCCGGTCAGCACCAGCACCCGCTCCCGACCCGCGGCCAGCGTCTCCAGCCGGGGCGAAGCCTGGTCCGGGTCGAGAAACTCGACCGTCATCCCGGACGGCGTGGCCAGCCGGTACAGCTCCTGCTCGTCCTCGCTGGCGGCCACGTCGTGGTCGACCAGCACGATCCGCTCGATCTCGAGCGGGCGCCCCCACCCCACCACCACCTGTCCGTGAACCAGCCGGTCGTCCACCCGGCACACGACGATGGCCATCAGCGAACCAGAATCGCCTTTCCGCCGGTCTCCGCCGCGCGGTCGGCGGCGACGGCGAGCTCGAGGTCGCGGTGGAACACGAAATCGAGGAGCATGGCGAGGTTCACGCCGGTCACCAGCCGGACGCCCGCCCGCGGCGCCAGCCGCCGGGCCGCCGCAAACAGACAGGAGCCGCTCGGCATGTCGATGAAGACCAGCGACGGCCGGTCGGCCACCGCCTCGAGGATCCGCTCCTCCAGCCGGCTCCGGTCGCATCCCGCGTTCGAGACCGGGACCAGGGCGCCCCGGACCCCGCTGATCTCCTCCACCGCCCCGATCAAGGCCGGGGCCAGCTCCCCGTGGGCCACCACGACCCCGTGCAGCTCGGTGCTCATTCGTAATCTTCCCGGAGATATTCGCGGAGCCCGCGCTGTTCCTTCATCTTGCGGATCAGCCGCTCGTTGAACGCGGCGGCCGAATCGACCCCGGTCATCCGAAGCAGGTGGTTCATCGCAACCACCTCGGAGATCACGGTGAGGTTCTTCCCCGGGTTGAGCGGCACCACCACCTTGGGGAGGGCCACGTCGAGCACCCGCGCCTCCTGGCGGAGGAGCCCGGTCCGGTCGGCGTCCTGGGCCTTGTCCCAGTCGGCCAGCTCCACCACCACCTCGATCCGCTTCTGCTGGCGGACGGCCCGGATCCCGAACAGGGCGGTGATGTCGATCAGCCCCACCCCGCGGATCTCCATGTGGTGGCCCGCCATTTCGTGCCCCTGGCCGATCAGCACGTCGTGGCCTCGCCGGGTTACGATCACCACGTCGTCGGCCACCAGCCGATGGCCCCGCTCGACCAGGTCGAGCACGCACTCGCTCTTGCCGACGCCGCTCCGCCCCACGAACAGCAGGCCCACGCCGTAGACGTCGGCCAGCGAGCCGTGGAGCGTGGTCCGGGGCGCGAAGGCCTCTTCCAGGATCGGCTTGATCCGGCGGTAGAACTCCGCCGTCTTGAGCGCGGTGACCAGGACCGGCACCCCCCGCCCTTTGGCGATCTCGAGCAGCGGCTCGGGCGGGTCCTGCCCCTTGGAGATGAAGACGCAGGGCGGATCGTAGCCGAAGAAGGTCTCGAGGGCCCGTCGCCGCCCGGCGTCGTCCAGCGACGCCAGATAGGTGACCTCGGTCTCGCCCAGCACGTGGAGCCGCTTGGGCACGAACCGGCCCGTATAGCCGGCCAGGACCAGCCCCGGACTCGCGATGTCCGGATCGGGGAGCTGCCGGTCGAGCCCGACCTCGCCGGTGAGCGACGTGAGCTGGAGGTAGTCGCTCTGCCGGGTCAGGAGGTCGCGCGGGCGCAAGGTCACGGCCTCGGCGACGAGCGGCGGGCGCGTTTCGAATCGCTGGCCCGGTCGAGCTGAGGCCGGATCTTCGCTTCCGCCCGGTCGAGCGCGGTCCGATGATCCGACCCTTCGCCGGTCCCGATCAGGATCTTGCCGCCCCGGACGTGCAGGCGGATCTCGGCCGTGTGGGTCAGCGGCCCGCCGTCGAACACGACCGTCGCTTCCAGGGTGTGCGGCGACAGCCCGTCGAGGCGCTCGAGGACCGTTTCGGCCCGCGTCTTGAGCTCGTCGGAAATGTCGGTGTGCCGGACACTGATCGTGGTTCGCATCAGGTGGATCCCTCGGATGAGTCGGAAGTGAATGGGGAAGACCCGCCGGCCACCCGGGCGAGATGCGCCTCGGTGGCTCGGGCCGCGTCGTCCCAGCTCCAGCGCTCGGCGTGCTCTCGGGCCTCCCGGCCGAGCCGCGCCAACAGCGCGGCATCGTCCGCCAGGGTCAGCATTCGGCGTGCCAGTGCCTCCGCGTCGCCATGGGGAACCAGATACCCGGTCTGCCCGTCCCGTACCGAGTCGCGAAGTCCCGGGCTGTCGGACGCCAGCGACGGGGTGCCACAGGCCGCGGCCTCCATCACGGTGATGCCCCACCCTTCCTTGGGCGACGGGAAAATATTGGCCCAGGTGGTCCGAAGCAGCCGGAGCTTGGTCGCTTCGTCGATGAAGCCATGAAACCGCACCGCTCCCGAAAGCCCCAGCCCCCCGGCGAGTCGCTCCAGGCGGGCCCGGTCGGTACCGGCCCCGGCGACGTCGAGCTCGAGATCGGGTCGGCTCGCGCGGGCCAGGGCCAGCGCCCGAAGGGCCACCTCAACCCCCTTGTACCGCCGCAAACGGCCCACATATAAGAAGGATGGCGGATTGGCCCGGTCAAGAGCGGGGTCGGGCCGAAAGCGCTCCGCGTCGATGCCCGGGTGGATCACTTCGATCCGCTCCACCGGCACCCCGCGGCCGACCAGGTCGTCCCTGGTGCTCTCGCTGATCGCCTGGAACCAGGCTCGGCGGTAGGCCCGCGGGATCAGTCGCTCCGCCGCCACCACCGCCGCCGCCATCGGCCAGGACGCCTCCTCGAACGCCGTTTTCCCGAACAGGTGCGGAACGATCACGACCGAAGGCAACCGGGTGAGTCCGGCCGTGTAGAGCGGCAGCTTGTTGACGTCCTCCACCAGGACGTCGTACCGGCCCCGAGACAGGGCCTGGCGAACCGCGCCCCGCCCCACCAGCGCGAAGGTGTGCCGCCCGCCGTGCCGCTCGACCTCGATCCCGTCGACCGTGGCCTCCGGAGCGCCGCCGGGCCATCCGGAGCACACCATCCGAACCCGGTGCCCCCACGAGACCAGCCGCCGAAACAGCTCGAAGAGGTGAATCTCGGCCCCGCCCGCGTGCGGGTTCTCGAGATCCTGCCAGTTGACCAGGAGGACGTTCACAGCCGTCCGAGGTCGCGCGCCACCCGGTCGAGTACGCCGTTGACGAACCCCGGCGACTCCGGAGTGCCGAAGCGGTGCGCCAACCAGAGCGCCTCGTCGATGGCAACCTTCCCAGGGACCAGATCGTGCGCCAGCTCGTAGGTGGCGATCCGGAGGATGTTGCGGTCGATCACGGCCAGCCGCTCCAACCGCCACCGCTCGGTCGCGCGGGCGAGATGCGCGTCGAGCCCGCTCCGCTCCCCCGCCACGCCGGCGGCCAGGGCCTCAGCCAGGTCGAGCGCCTTGGGCTCGGGACCGGTGATCCGGGCCAGCCCGGGCACCAGTTGGTCGATGGCCCGGCCCGTCGTGTCCCAGGCGTAGAGCAGCTGGAGCGCCCGGGCCCGGCCGCGGGTCTCAACCCTGAGCATCGGCGGCCTCGAGCCGGCGGAGGAGGTCGGCGGTCCGAAGCGCGGCGTCCGCCGCCTCGAATCCCTTGTTGCCTTGGTCACCGCCGGCCCGGGCCTCCGCCTGGGCCATGGTGTCGACGGTGAGGAGGCCGAATCCCACCGGCCGCCGGTGGCCCACCGCCACGCTGCCTAACGACCGGGTCGCCTCACTCGCCACGAAATCGAAGTGGGGCGTCTCGCCCCGGACCACGACCCCCAGCGCCACCAGGGCGCCGTACCGGCCGCTGGCCGCCGCGGCGGCGGTCGCCACACCGAGCTCGAACGCGCCCGGCACCCAGAGCACGTCGACGGCATCGTCCTCCAGGCCGGCCTGACGGCAGCACTCGCGCGCCCCGGCAAGGAGACGAGCGGTGATCCGCTCGTGATAGCGGCTCACCACGATCGCCACCCGCCCGGGATTGCTCAGCGCCCCACTCAGCTCCGCCATCGTCCCCCCGGATCGGTGCTCCCGTTCCCGTCCAGCCGTCCGCCCGTCCAGCCGTCCATGTCTAGTGCCCGATCAGATGTCCGAGGAGGTCCCGCTTGGCGGCGAGGTAGGCCCGGTTGTCGTCGTTGGCGGGCAGCTCGAGCGGCACCCGTTCCACGATCTCGAGGCCGTACCCGTCGAGGCCGACCACCTTCCGGGGATTGTTGGTCATCAGTCGAATGGTGGAAAGTCCGAGATCGCGAAGGATCTGGGCGCCGATCCCGTAATTCCGGAGGTCGGGGCCGAAGCCGAGCCGCTGGTTGGCCCGGACGGTGTCGTCGCCGCGGTCCTGGAACTCGTAGGCGCGGAGCTTGTTGAGGAGGCCGATGCCCCGGCCTTCCTGGTCGAGGTAGACGATCGCGCCCCGGCCGGCGTCGGCCACCAGGCGCATCGCCGCCTCGAGCTGGGCGCCGCAGTCGCAGCGGCGGGAATGAAAGACGTCGCCGGTCAGGCACTTGGAGTGCATCCGCACCAGAACGTCGGCTTCACCCGACACCTCGCCGTAGACCAGCGCCACGTGCTCGGCCTCGTCCACGTCGTTCCGGTAGCCGATGATCCGGAACTCGCCGTAGTCGGTGGGGAGCGCCGCCTGGGCCACCCGATGCACCAGCCGCTCGGTCTGGAGCCGGTGCGCCACCAGCTGGGCCACCGTCACGAAGGCGAGTCCCTGCTCCTTCGCGAACTCGGCCAGCTCGGCCCGCCGAGCCATGGTGCCGTCGGGATTGAGGATCTCGCAGATCACGCCGGCCGGGGCCAGCCCCGCCAGCCGGGCCAGATCGACGCTCGCCTCCGTCTGCCCGACCCGCTGCAGCACGCCGCCGGGCCGGGCCCGGAGGGGAAAGACGTGCCCCGGCCGGCGGAGGTCCTCGCGGGTGGTGTCCGGGCGGAGGGCCACGTGGATCGTCCGGGCCCGATCGGCCGCGCTGATCCCGGTGGTCACGCCGTACTTCCGCTCGGCGTCGATGCTCACCGTGAACGCGGTGCCCATCTGCTCGGTGTTCTCCGCCGTCATCAGGCCGAGTCCGAGCTGGTCGCAGCGGTCGGGGGTCAGGGTGAGACAGATCAGTCCCCGCCCGTGCAGCGTCATGAAATTGACGAGATCGGGGGTGACGAGCTCAGCGGCGGCCACCAGGTCGCCCTCGTTCTCCCGATCCTCGTCGTCCGCGACGATGATCAGCTTGCCGTTCCGGAGATCCTCGATCGCCTGCTCTATCGTGTCCAACGGCTCTGCTCCTACCGGGCGCGTTTCGCTCGCGGTGCCGGTCGACGCTCGACCAGCTCCCGCACGTACTTGCCGATCAGGTCGCCCTCGACGTGGACCCGATCGCCCCGCCGGAGCGCGCCCAGCGTCGTGTGATCCCGGGTGTATGGGATCAGCGAGATCTGAATAATACCCGCCCGGGGGATGGCATTCACCGTCAGGCTCACGCCGGCGACCGTGATCGAGCCCAGCGGCACCGAGACCCGAGCCACCCCGGCCGGGACCGCCAGGTCGACCAGCTGGGCGTCGCCCTCGGTGACGGTCCGAGCCACCCGGGCCACGCCGTCGACGTGCCCCTGGACCAGGTGCCCCCCGAGCCGGTCGCCGGCCTTGAGGGCCCGCTCCAGATTGACCCGGTCGCCGGTCGCGAGCGTTCCGAGGAGCGTCCGCCGGAGGGTCGTGGCGATCGCGTGCACCCGGAACCAGCCGCGTCCCCGCGCCGCCACCGTGAGGCAGGCACCGTCGACCGCGATGCTCTCGCCCAGCGCGAGCCCCCGCCAGGGCGCCGCGATGGTCAGGTCCACCCCGCCGGCCCGGTCGGCCGTCCGACGCCGGACCGTGCCGACCGCGGTGACGATGCCGGTGAACACGGTCAGCGGCGGTCGAAGACGAGGAGCGTGTCCTGGTCGAGGCCCTTGCGATCGACCAGGGTCCACCGCTCCGCCTGAACCAGCGAGGGCACCTCGTACCCCCGCGTCGCGGGAATCCCCCGGTCGCCCAGCCAGACCGGGCTCACCACCCAGACGAACCGATCGACCAGGCCGGCGGCGAGGAGGGCGCCGGCCAGTCGGCCGCCGCCTTCGACCACCATCGACCCGATCCCCAGCCCGTGGAGCCGCTCGAGCCCCTCGGCGAGCGAGCCGGCGCCGACGATCTCGACCCCGTGGCCGCGGAGGGCGTCGGCGTCGGGCCCGCGGGGCGCGGCGGTCACGACCAGCGTCGGGATCACTCGGGCCGTCCGAACCAGGGTGCCCTCGGCCGGGAGCCGGCGCGACCCGAGGAACACCACCCGCTTCGGCGGCCGGCGCGGGTCCACGGACCCTCGAACGGTGAGGGCGGGATTGTCGATGACCGCCGTCTTCCCACCGACCGCGATGGCGTCGAACCCGGCCCGGTGCCAGTGCACGAAGTCACGGGCGGCGTCGCCGGAGATCCAGCGCGAGATCCCGGCGCTGTCGGCGATCCGGTGATCGATCGAGGTAGCGAGCTTGACCGCCACGAACGGGCGGCGGGCGCCGGCGGCCTGGTGGTTGAAGATCGCGTTGAGCCGCTCCGCCTTGTCGCCGAGGAGCCCGACATCCACCTCCAGCCCGCGCTGGCGGAGCAGCTCCGCCCCGCCGCCGCTCTCGGTCCGGTCGCGGGCGGCGATCACCACCCGACGGACGCCACTCGCGACGACCAGGCCGACGCAGGCCGGCTGCTTCGCGACCTGGCGGCAGGGCTCGAGGGTGACGACCAGGGTGCCGCCCCGAGCCCGCTCCCCGGCCCGAGCCAGCGCCACCGCTTCGGCGTGCGGGCCACCGAACTCGCCGTGGAAGCCCTCGCCCACCTCGCCCTCGGGGCCGAGCACGACGGCCCCGACCATCGGGTTCGGATGGACGCGTCCCCACCCTCGATGGGCGAGATCGAGGGCGCGCTGCATCGCCTGGGTTTCGGTCACGCCTACAGTTTAAACCCGAGACCCACGCCGCCGAAGAACCGGCCCGACCGAGTGTTGTTGCTTTCGAAGAGGGTGGTGAGCTTCTCGTCCTTGCCGACCTGGAAGCCGCCTTCCACCGAGAGACGGAAGAAGCCCAGCACGAGCGAGGCGTTGGCCAGGGTCTGGATCCGCATGGCCGACAGGCTGGAGTCGGCCCGGGGCACGAGCGAGCTGTCGGCCGGGTCGACGTAGGACACGGAGTACTGGCCCTTGAGCAGGTCGACCCCGCCGCCCGCGGTGAGCTCCAGCGCGCCGAACCGCCGCCCCACCAGGAGCCGCACGTCGATGGCGGAGACGCCGAGGGTGTAGGCGTAGCTGCTGCCGAGGGAGAGATCGCCGTAGCTGAACGCGGGCAAGCCGTTCCGGGCCACGTTGAGGCTGACTACCGGCATCGGGCCTTTGGGCTGCATCGCGATCCGGAGACCGTAGCCGAAGCCCAGGGCCGCCCCCCCGACGGATCGGACGTCGGAGCCGAATCGGATCCGTTGAGTGGCCGACTTGGGGAACACCAGCACGCTGCCGAGAAAATCGGCCGAGATCGTGCCGACGGGCAGCGCCTTGCTCAGGAGGCCGAGCCGGAAATCGACCCGCGGTCCGAGAATGGGGAAGCGGGCGTCGGCGCGGACCGTGTCGCTCGAGCCGTCATAGACGGTCGAGGGAAGGACGACCGAGGTGTAGGTGGTGCGGAAGGTCAGGCTGACGTCGCCGAACCCGTGGGAGCCGGCCGCGGTGCCGAGCCCCGGATTGCCGCCGCCGGCCGCGACCCCGGCCGCGGGCAACATCCACGACATCGCGTCGTAGGCGGCCCGACAGACTTTGAGGGTGGCATCGGCCTGGGCATCGCACGGATGCGGCGTGGCCGTCGACCCGGTCTGGGCCCCCGCGGCGCTCGGCCCGAGGGCGATTCCAGCCACTGCCACCATCCGCCAGAGCCGCCCCCGATGCCGCATTGCCCCCCCGTCAGGTGAATTCGACTCCCGTCGGCCCGGCGCGGATCGCGCCCGCGACCCAGGTCGGGACCCCGGCCTCGGTCGCCGCGGCCCTGACCCGGTCCACCGCGTTCGCGGGGACCACCGTCACCATGCCGGCGCCGAGATTGAACACCTCACGCATCTCGTCCAGACCGACCTGGCCGGCCTGCATGAGCAGGGTGAAGAGCGGCGGCCAAGTCCACGACCCGGACTCGATGACCGCCGCGGTGTCGGGGGGCAATATGCGGACCAGGTTTCCGGCCAGCCCGCCACCGGTGATGTGGGCAAGGCCGTGGACCAGATCGAACACCGGCCGGAGGGCCGCGAGGTAGCTCCGATGAACCGCCAGCAGGGCCTCCCCGACGGTCGTCCCGGTATCGCTAAGTGGCGAATCGACAGTGAGTTTGAGCCGGTCGAACAGGATCTTCCGAGCCAGGGTATAGCCGTTGGTGTGGAGCCCCGACGACTGGTATCCGATCAGGACGTCGCCCGAGGCGATCCGGTCGCCGTGGAGGGCGGAAGATTCCTCCACCACCCCGACAATCGTTCCGGCCAGGTCGAAGTCGCCGGGGGCGTAGATGTCCGGCAAGGCGGCGGTCTCGCCGCCCGTCAGGGCCATCCCATGGGCCCGGCAGCCCCGCGCCACCCCGACCACCAGGTCGGCCAGCTGGGCCTCGGTGAGCCCGTTGCTCCCGATATAGTCCTGGAAGGCGATCGGCTGGGCGGCATGAACCAGAATGTCGTTGACGCTGTGGTTGACCAGGTCTTCGCCGACGGTGTCGAAGACCCCGGCTTGGCGGGCCACCAGCACCTTGGTGCCCACGCTGTCGGTGCTCATCACCAGCACCGGCCGCCGGTAGCCGTCGGGCACCCGAATCATCCCGCCGAAGGCCCCGGTCCTGCCTAACGACAACGCGGTGCGGGTACTCTCGACCGCCGTCCCGATCCGGCGCTTGGCGGAATCCAGCTGCCGGATGTCGACCCCGGCGGCGGCGTACTGACGGTCGGTCACGGGAGCGGCTCCGCCGAGGGCACGTGGGTGAGGTCGACGAAGGCTTGGACCCGCTTCTGCACCGTCGCTTGCTCGACGCCCTCGAAGCCCCGGATCCCGAAGCCCTCGACCGCGAACGACCCCATCGCCGAGCCGTAGACCATCGCCCGGCGGAGCTGCTCCGGCGCGGTGGAGTCGGCCCGGGCCAAGTACCCCATGAACCCGCCCGCGAAGGCGTCGCCGGCGCCGGTCGGGTCGAACACCTCCTCCAGCGGATAGGCCGGCACGTAGAACGTCCGCCCCGGCTCCACCAGGAGCGCGCCGTATTCGCCCTGCTTGATCACCACCCGCTTGGGTCCGTGGTTCAGGATCCAGCGGCCGGCCTTGTGGATGTTCCAGTCGCCTGAGAGCTCCCGGGCCTCGGAGTCGTTCACCAGCAACACGTCCACCAGCTTGAGCAGCTCCAGCAGGATCTCGCGGTGCCCCTGGATCCAGTAGTTCATGGTGTCGCAGACGACCAGCTTGGGCGCCTTCATCTGGCGGAGCACGTCGAGCTGGAGGGTCGGATCGATGTTGCCGAGGAACAGGTACTTCGACGAGCGCCAGGCGTCGGGCAGCTTGGGCTTGAAGGCGGCGAACACGCCGAGCCGGGTCTCGAGGGTCTCGCGGCTCTGGAGGTCGTAGCTGTACTTTCCCTTCCAGCGGAAGCTCTCGCCCTGGACCCGCTCCACCCCGGCCCAGTCGATCCCTCTCGGGCTCAGGCGGTCGAGTTCCTGGGTGGGGTAGTCGTTGCCCACGACCCCGACCACCTTGACCGGATTGATGAGCGAGGCGGCGACGCTGAAGTACACGGCGGATCCGCCCAGCGCGTCGGCGGTCTCGCCGAACGGGGTGTAGACGGAGTCCAGCGCCACACTGCCGACCACGAGAAGACTCATGACGTCACATCCGGTCTGGAGCGTTGAGGCCGAGCAAGGTGAGGCCGTTCGCGAGCACCTGTCGGGTCGCCCGGGCCAGCACCAGGCGGGCCCGTTCGACCGGTGCCGGCTCGCCCAGCACCCGACAGTTGTGATACCACCCATGGACGAGGCGGGCCAGATCCTCGAGGTATCCGGTAACCCGGTGCGGCTCCCGGTCTCGGGCGGCCCGCGCGACGGTCTCGGGAAAGAGGGTAAGGGCCTTGAGGAGCGCCACGTCGTCGGGCGCCGGCAGGTCGCCGAGGGGCGCGGTCTCGCCGACGGAGTCGACGGCCACCTCGGCGACCCGGAAGATGCCGGTCATCCGGGCGTGGGCCATCTGGAGGTAGAAGACCGGGTTCTCGTCGGTCTGCTTCCGGGCCAGGTCCACGTCGAACACGAACGGCGTGTCGCCCCGGCGCATCAGGAAGAAGTAGCGCGCCGCGTCGGGACCGACGTCGTCGAGCAGGTCGCGGAGGGTCACGAACGTCCCCGCCCGCTTCGACATCTTCACCTCGTCGCCGCCCTTCACCACCTTCACGAGTTGGACCAGCGGCACCTCGAAGCTCTCGGCCGGATGGCCGAGGGCCATCAGCACGGCGCGCATCCGGGGGATGTAGCCGTGATGGTCGGCGCCCCAGACGTCGATCAGGTGGTCGAACCCACGGGCGAACTTGTCGACGTGGTAGGCAATGTCCGGCACCAGGTAGGTGAAGGAACCGTCGCCCTTCCGGAGCACCCTGTCCTTGTCGTCGCCGAACGCCGTGGTCCGGAGCCAAAGCGCTCCGTCGAGCTCGTAGGTGAGCCCCTGGTCGGCGAGGAGGCGTAGCGCCGTGGCCACCTTCCCGGTGTCGTACAGGGACTGCTCCGAGGTCCAGAGGTCGAACCGGACCCCGAACTCCACCAGCAGCGCCTCCTGCTCGGCTCGGAGCGTCGCAAGACCGTAGGCCCGGCAGGCGGCGAGGCCCTGATCCTCGGCCAGGTCGGCGAAGGCCGCGCCCCGCTCGGCCAGCAAGGCGGCCGCGCTCTCGGTCAGGTACTCCCCGTGGTAGCCGCCCTCGGGCACCGCCTGGTCGCGCCCGACCGCCTGCTGGACCCGGGCCCAGAGGCTGGCGGCCATTTTGTCGATCTGGGTGCCGGCGTCGTTGACGTAGAACTCGCGGGTCACGCCGTGGCCGGTCCACTCCAGCAGCGCCGCGATCCCGTCGCCGAGGGCCGCCCCGCGACCGTGCCCCACGTGGAGGGGGCCGGTCGGGTTGGCCGACACGAACTCGACGTTGACCCGGACGCCCGCGCCGCCGGTCGACCGGCCGTACGCCGGGCCCTGCCGGACGATGTCCCGGAGCGCGTCGGTCAGCGCGTCCTGGGCCAGCCAGAAGTTGATGAACCCCGGCCCCGCGATCTCCACCTTGGCGACCAGCCCGTCGGGCAGGGTGAGCGAGCCGATGATCTCCTGCGCGAGCTTCCGGGGATTGGTTTTCCGCGCCTTGGCCAGCACCATCGCGAGATTGGTCGCGAGGTCACCGTGCCCCTGATCGCGGGGACGCTCGAGCACGTACGGCGCGTCGGACGCGCCGAGGGCGGCGGCCAGCCGGTCCAGCTCCGCCTTGATCGCGTCGCTCACGTGTCGTCCTTCGACCCCTTCTTGGGCTTCTTGGCTGGGGCGCCGCCCGTCGCGGCCCCGCCGCCGGACGACTCCGTCTTGTCGGTCGACTTGGCCGGCTCGGCCTTGTCGGCCTGGTCGGACTTCTCGGACTTCTCGGACTTCTCGGGCTCCCGGCGTGGGCCCTTCCCGTCCTTGCCGTAGTCGGTGATGTAGAACCCGGATCCCTTGAAGATCAGGCCGGCGCCGCCCGAGATCATGCGCGTGGCCCGCGCACCGCACTCCGGACACTTGGTGCGCGGCTTGTCGCTGATCCTCTGGAACACCTCGAACTCGTGCCCGTTGGCACACCGGTACTCGTAGGTGGGCATAGGCTCCCGAAAGCGCTTAAGCAAATGCAGCAGAGCAAGTTAGCAGCGCGGGACCGGGGGAACAAGTTGGCCGCGCCGGGCTGGCGCTGATCCAAACGGAATCGGCGCCCGCCGGGCTGGGAGGGGCCCCGCCGGGTCAGGAGGCGGGGCGGGCGGTGGCCATCTCCGGCACCGAGACGACCCCCACGCTCGCGGGCGAGCCGGTGAGCAGCCGACGGTGGTAGTCGATCTGGCCCACATGGAACGCCAGGTGCGCGGCCAGGTGGATCAGGAAGTCGCCGGTGGTGACCCGGAATTTCCCGCCGATGGCATCGGGAAACTCGGCCGAGAGATCGATGGACCGACCGCCGCCGAGGGTCTGCTCCACCGCCCCGATAGTGGCCTGCACCTGGGCGATCAACTCGGCGCGGGGTACCCCTCGAGCTCCGAATTCCGCCTCGCGGCGACGGACATACCCGGTGCCGCCCAGGACCGCCCCGACGAAGTGCTGGAGGTTCCCGCACAGGTGGAGGGTCAGCGTGCCGGCCGAGTTGGGCAGGCCGGTCGGCGTGGCCCAGATCTCGGCCTCGTCGCCGTAGGCCTCGAGCTCCCGCGCCAGGGTCCGAAGCTCGCGGGCCAGCATCACCGCGATCCACTCGAGGGGCATGAGGTTTCTCCTTGGAATTCCGTGCCGACTCAGGCCAGGGTGGCGAGCAGGGTTCGGTCCACCGCGTGGCCGCCCGCGAAAGTCCGGACGTCGACCCCCAGGCCGAGGCCGGCAAGCCGGGCCTCTTCGTGGCGGACCTGATCGGCCGTCACATACTGATCTCGGTCGCCCGCCACCAGGACCACCGGGGCGCCGCGCAAACTGGCCCGGAGCCGCTCGATGTCGAGGTCGGGCGGCACCGATCCGCCCCAGAGCACCATCCGGTTGGCCGCGTGACGCCCGAAGGCCGCCCATCGGCTGGCGGTGGCGGTTCCCTGGGAAAACCCGTGGATCTCGACCCAAGGCCGGGGGGGGAGCGCCCCGATGACCTCGTCGGCCACTCGATCGAGGTACTGGACATAGTCCTGGATCTCGGCCTCGCGGTCCTCCCGGGTCATCCACGACGCTCCGACGCGGCGGGCGTTCTGCTCCTCGAAATAAGCGCGGGAGAGCGCCTCCGGCGCCACGATCAGGCGGCCGGGCCGGGCGGCCGGCTCGAACCACCGGACGAAGCCGGCCGCCAGCTGGCTGTAACCGTGGAGGACGAACCAGACCTCGTTGGCGCCAAGCTCGTCGCCCAGAAGGAAGTAACGGGCGGTCCGCGACACGGTGATGTGATGGACGTTGACGGTCATAGTCGGTTCCGAGGGCCTCAGGCCCGGTAGACGCCCCAGACCTTCCGGAGAGTGTCGCTGATCTCGCCCAGGGTGGCCCGAGCTCGCACCGCGTCGACGATCCGAGGCATGAGCCCGCCGTCGCCGGCCGCCGCCTCGCCCAGGCCGTCGAGGAACCGGGTTACTGCTCCCTGGTCGCGGCGGCTCCGGGCCTGCGCCACCCGGTCCCGCTGCCGGGCCTCGAGCGCCGGAAAGTTCGGGGTGTCGATCGTGACCGGCGGCTCGTCGGAGGTGAAGCGGTTGACGCCCACGACCGTCACCCGCCCGTCGTCCTGGGCCTTCTGGAGCTCGTACGCGCTCCGGCCGATGGCCTCCTGATAGTAGCCGGTCTCCACCGCTCGCACCGCCCCGCCCAGCTGGTCGACCGCGGCGATCAGCTCCCGGGCGCCCGCCTCGATCCGGTCGGTGAGGTTCTCCACGTAGTAGCTCCCGGCCAGGGGATCGACCGTCCGGCCGACCCCGCTCTCGTGGGCCAGGATCTGCTGGGTTCGGAGGGCCAGGGTCGCCGCGTCCTGCGTCGGGAGCGCGAGCGCCTCGTCGTAGCCGTTGGTGTGGAGCGACTGGGTGCCGCCCAGAGTGGCGGCCAGAGCCTGGACCGCAACCCGGACCACGTTGTTGAGCGGCTGCTGGGCCTGGAGCGTCACCCCGCCGGTCTGGGTGTGGAACCGAAGCCTGGCCGTCTGGTCGTCGGCGTCGAACCGCTCCTTGACCAGGCTCGCCCAGAGGCGGCGGGCCGCCCGGAACTTGGCCGCTTCCTCGAACAGGTCGTTGTGGGCCGCGAAGAAGAACGAGAGCCGGGGACCGAACCGCTCGATCGGAATCCCGGCCGCCACCGCCCGCCGGCAATACTCCAGGGCGTTGGCCAGGGTGAACCCGACCTCCTGCACCGCCGTGGCGCCGGCCTCCCGGATGTGGTATCCGCTGATCGAGATCGGATTGAAGTTCATCCCCTCGTCGGCCACGAACCGGAAGATGTCGGTGATCAGCCGGAGCGAGGGCTCCGCCGGATAGATGTACGTGCCCCGGGCGATGTACTCCTTGAGGAGGTCGTTCTGGATGGTGCCGGCCAGCGCGGTCCGGGACACCCCCTGCTCTTCCGCCACCACGATGTACATCGCCAGCAGGATCCCGGCCGTGGCGTTGATGGTCATCGAGGTGGAGACCCGATCGAGCGGAATCCCCCCGAAGAGCACCGCCAGATCGTCCACCGTATCGACCGCGACCCCGACCCGGCCGACCTCGCCGGCGGCCATCGGATGGTCGGAGTCGTATCCCATCTGGGTCGGGAGATCGAAGGCCGTCGAGAGCCCCGTCTGCCCGGCCGCGAGCAGGTGCCGGAACCGGGCGTTGGTGTCTTCCGCAGTACCGAACCCGGCGTACTGCCGCATCGTCCAGAGCCGCCCCCGTGTACATCGTGGGATAGAGCCCCGGGTATAGGGCCAGACGCCCCGGCTCCCCGGGGTCGCCCGACCAGTCTGCGGGTCCATAGACCGGCTGGGCCGGCAGCAGTCCCGGATGGCCCTCGTTCCCTCCGGCTGGGCCCCGGTCGGCGTCGTGCCCTGACTCACCCGTCGACCTCCGCCATCGCGTCGCGGACGAACTCGACGTCGTGTCGCGAACCGATCACCAGCGGGGTCCGCTGGTGCAGCGCGCCGGGTACGATGTCGAGAATCCGGTTCCGGCCGTCGGTGGCCGCCCCGCCGGCGTGCTCGGCGATGAACGCCATCGGGTTGGCCTCGTAGGCCAGCCGGAGCTTGCCCTCCGTGTTCCTGGTGTCGGCCGGATAGAGAAAGATCCCGCCGCTGATCAGGTTCCGGTGAAAATCGGCGACCAGCGATCCGATGTACCGGCTCTTCTTGCCCCGGCATCCGCTCGGGCCGGTCGCCGTGGAGGCCGCGGACGGCCCACTGCGTCCCCTTGTCCCAGCGGGAGAAGTTGCTCTCGTTGACGCTGTAGTAGTTCCCGGTTTCCGGCATCCTGATGCTCGGGTGCGACAGTAGGAACTCGCCCACCGTCGGGTCGAGCGTGAAGCCGTGGACGCCGTTCCCGGTGCTGTAGACCAGCATCACGCTCGAGCCGTACATCACGTAACCCGCCGCGACCTGCGACACGCCCGGCTGGAGCACGTCGGTCAGGGTCCCCTGCCCCTCCATCGAGCGGCGGCGGTAGACGCTGAAGATGGTGCCCACCGCGGCGTTGACGTCGATGTTCGAGGAGCCGTCGAGCGGATCGAAGAGCACCGCGTACTTGCCTTGCGGATACCCCTCCGGAATCGGAATCACCTCTTCCTCTTCCTCGGAGGCCATCACGCAGACCCGTCCCGTGTGGCCCATCGCGTTCTTGAAGGTGTCGTTGGCGAAAATATCGAGCTTCTGCTGCATCTCGCCCTGGACGTTGGTCTGCCCCGCCGCACCGAGAATGTTCACCAGCCCCGCCCGCCGAATGGCGGCCGCCACGATCTTGGCGCCGAGGGCAATGTCGTAGAGGAGGTTCGACAGCTCGCCCGTGGCTTCCGGGTGCTGCCGCTCCTGATCCATGATGAACCGCTCGATGGTGACGACCGACGAATTGGGCAGGGCCATGGGTGGCTCGGCTCGCTCGGGTTGAGATGTGATCCTCAGTGGAGCGGCAAGGCCACTTCGCCCCGCCGGCTCCGCACTCGCATCATCGTATCGTCCACCATGACGCTGACCGTGCCGTCCCGGTCGGTGCGCCAGACCTCGACCCCCGCCTCACGCAGCCGTTCGAGCGTGGCCGGCGACGGATGGCCGTACCGATTGGGCCCGGTGCTCACCACCGCCACCTCGGGCCGGAGCTCGGCCAGCCACCCGACGCTGGTCGCCGTGGCCGACCCGTGATGCCCCACCTTGAGCAGATCCACATCGCCGACCTGCCCGTGAAGCCGCGCCTCGACCGGGAAGCCGGCATCTCCCCCCAAGAGCGCCTCGAACCGGCCGGTCCGGATCCGGAGCACGATCGAGCTCTCGTTCAAATCCGTGCCCCAGCCAGACCAGGTGGTGTCGGGATGCAGCACCCGAAACTCGACCCCGTCCACCGCGAGCGTCGTGCCGGTTCGGAGGACCGTCCACCGGGCGCCGGACGCGTCGACCGCGTCCAGAAAGTCCCGATAGGCGGGATCCGGCGTCGGAATCCCCGGCTCCATCACCACCCCGACTGGAATCCTTCGCAGGACCGCGGGGGCGCCGCCGAAGTGATCCAGATGGGCGTGCGAAAGGATCAGGGCATCGAGCGCCGTCACGCCGTGGCGGATCAAGAAGGGAGCGACGACCCGACGCCCGGCATCCCGATCGGCGCTCCGCGGCCCCGCGTCCACGAGCATCCAGTGCCCGTGCGGTGTCCGGATCGCCACCGCGTCGCCCTGGCCGACGGAGAGAAAATGTAACGTGAGCCGGGACCCGACGTCAGACCGAAGCGACGGGCTCGCCGCGAGGTCGAAGCCCAGCAGGATCGCCACCACCCAGCCGGCCCGTCGGGCGGCCTCCGCCCTGGTGTTGCGGCGTCCTACGATCCACCCGACCGCCACCAGGGCGCCCACCGCCACCAAGGCTGGTCCGAGCCCCGGATCGAACGTCAGGGCGCCACCGGGGACTGCCCCGCCGCGCTCAGCCAGCCATTGAAGACCCCCGAGCAGCGCGCCGCTCCCCGCGGCGAGGCCGGTGGCAGCGAGGCCCCACAGCGGGGCCAGCACCAGCGCACCCAGAACCCCCGGCACCGCCAGCGCGGCCATCGGAATCGCGAGGAGGTTGAGAGGGATCCCGATCAGCGCCACCACGCCGAGGGCGTAGGCCGCGACCGGTGCGGTCGCGACCGTCGCGCCGAGGGAGCCGAACACGAGCTGCCACACGCCCCGCCGGCCGAGCGCCGACGCCGCCCAGCGACTCAGGGCCGTCGCGCCCGAGAGCGCCGTAACCGAGAGCCAGGCGCCGAGGTCGGCCACGGCCCAGGGGTCGATCGCCACCAGGACCAGCGCCGTCACGGCGAAGAGCGCTGAGGTGCGGGGCTTTCGTTGCCGGATGGTTTCGCCGGTCGCGAGCACCGCGATTGTCGCCGCTCGAAGCGCAGGCGCCGGCACCCCGATGAACCCGACGTACCCGACGATCACCCCCAGCGCGGCCAGCCGGGCGGTTCGACGGGGCACCCCTACGATCCCGACCAGGATCATGGCCCAGGCGGCAATGAGCCCGACGTGAAACCCGCTGATGGCCAACAAGTGCACCAGGCCGGCCCGAGCGAACGAGGCGGTCAGCGCCGGATCGATCCAGCCCCGACGGCCGAGCACCAGCGCGTCGACCATCCCCGCCCGGGTGCCGAACAACCGCCGCGAGGACGCGAAGAGCTCGTTCCGGAGCCGCGCCGCGAGCCCAGGACGCCGGCCGACCCGCTCCCACCGGCGCACCGCCAGCGTGCCCCGGGCGGCGCTCAATGGCCGCGCGGCCGGAAGCCAGCGCCCCTCGAGCTCGAGCTCGTCTCCCGCCAGGATCAGGTCGTTGGCCCGGAACCGGGCGGCCACGGTCCCCCGGCAACGCCCCGCCAGCGGCCGGACCCGAGCCGGAGCACCGGCGATCGTGGGCTCCATCACGCGGACCCGAAGCCGGACGCTCCCCGCTGGAAGACGCGCCGCGCAACGGGTTCGGTCGACGGCCTGCGCCATTCTCCCGTGCGACCATCCGGCCACCAGCACCAGGGCCGCGATCACGCCACCCGGAACCCGGCGCCAGCGGGCGAGCCCCCCGGCGGCTAGCACCGCCACGGCCAGCCAGCCACCCGCGCCGCTCAACCCGAGGGCCAGACCGCTCCCGAACAACCCCACGGCAACGAGGGCGGGCGGCGGACGGCGGGCGGAGCGAGAGGCCCACGTTGTCGCGGGAGGCGGCATCCCCGAAGCTGCCGAACCGCGCAGCGCGGAATGCAACCATTCGCACGCTCAAGGGGCCACGATTCCGCGAAAAACGAGAGGCCGGCTCCGCGAAGGAGCCGGCCTCGGCGACGGCGCGCGAACCGCGACTCAGGTCGGGGCGGACGCCTGCTTCCCACACCGGGGCGACATGGTCACCCGCTTGAAGCCCTCCATCACCGCCACCTCGATGGAGGCACGCCCCTGATGCTTGTCGAGGTTGACCTCCGTAACGATCGAGCCCTCCAGCGTTGCCACGTACTTGGGCGGCAGTCGATTGAGGGCGTAGACGATCACGTCGGCCCGGCACATGTCGCAGCCGCAAAAGGCCGGAAAGTGCGAGCGCAGGGTACCGTACGCCTCGGTGACGTGATCTTCGACCGCATTTTTGAGCTTCATAACACCGCCAGTGTTGGCCTGGTCTGGATGGTCCCCGTAAACGTCGACCCCGTCATCCCGGTGAGCCGGACCCGATGGTATTGCCCCACCGACTCGGGCGCCAGATCCAGCAGGACCATCAGGTTCGTCCGGGTCCGGGCCAGCATCCCGCCCCGCCGGGCCGGCTGCTCCACCAGCACTTCGTGGGCCGTTCCCATCCGCTCCGAACGCTTCCGGCGGGACTGGTCCCGAACGGCAGCGATCAGGCGGCCCAGCCGCTCGCTGGCCTGATCGTCCGGAATTCGGTCCCCGAGTCGGGTGGCCGGCGTTCCGTCCCTGACGGAGTATCGGAAGGTATAGGCGTCGTCAAAAGCCGCCTCCCGAACCAGGGAAACGGTCTCCTCGAACTGGGCCTCGGTCTCGCCCGGGAACCCGACGATCAGGTCGGTCGAGAAGGTGATCCCCGGGATCGCCGCCCGGAGCCGGGCCACGACCTCGAGATATCGCTCCCGGGTGTACCGGCGGAGCATCCGCCGGAGCACGGCGTCGGACCCGCTCTGGGCCGGCAGGTGGACGTGCTCGCAGACGGCCGGCGTCTCCGCCATCGCGGCGATCACCGCGTCGGTGAAATCGGTCGGATAGGGGCTCGTGAATCGGAGTCGGCGAAGCCCCTCGACCGCACCGACCGCCCGGAGCAACGCCCCGAAATCGTGCCGCCCATCGTGATACGAGTTGACCGTCTGGCCCAGCAGCGTCACCTCGGTGGCCCCGCCGGCGATTCGGGCTTCGACCTCGCGGACCACGTCGGCCAACGGCCGGCTTCGTTCCGGCCCCCGCGTGGTCGGCACGATACAGAACGTGCACCGGTAGTCGCAGCCCCGCTGCACGGTCACGAAGGCGGTCGGTCCGGTCCCGGCCCGGGCGGGGACGTCCTCGTAATGCTCCCAGCTCCGGAACTCGGTATCCGCCGGCCGGTGCCCGTCGCCGGCCTCCTGGATCAGGTCGGCGAGGCGCCGGTAGCCGTCGGGCCCCACGACCAGGTCCACCTGCGGCCCCCGCTCCAGCAACGCGGCCCCGAGCCGCTGCGCCATGCAGCCGACCACGCCAAGCACCGTGCCCGGCCGCCGGTAACGCTGGAGCTCCCCGACCCGGCCGACCACCCGCTGTTCGGCGTGGTCCCGGACGGCGCAGGTATTGACCAGCATGACGTCGGCACCGGCGGGATCGTCGGTGGCCTGATACCCATTGGCCTCGAGCACCGCGAGCATCACCTCGGTGTCCGCCACGTTCATCTGGCAGCCGTAGGTCTCGATGTAGACCCGCCGGGTCATGGCCGGAGGCTCACGCCGAGCGAGATGACCGTGGCCCGCTCGGTGTACGACTGGCCGTCAGACCGCCAGAGCTGCTCCAGCGAAAGGTCGAGCCCGCCTCGGCCACCGGTGAATCTGAGCCCGGTGCCCAACGCCAAGCCGAACTCGTGCGCCTGCCGGCCGGTCACCACCGGGAACGGAAGGGTGGCGTAGTGCCCCCCGAAACGAAGCGGCTTGTGGCCGGGGTTCTTCAGGTCCTTCAGAAACTCCATCCCCGCCGCGACCTCGTAGGTGTCCTCGGCGCCGATCCCGCCCAAGGCCTTGAGCCCCGCATCGGCCGCGCTCCAGGACCGCCGCGCGTACGACACCGCCATCGCCGAGCGGAGCGACGTCTGCCACCGAAGCCCGGCGCTGATCTGGGTCGGCAAGTCGACGGTGCCCAGCCGGGTGCTGTCGCGTTCCACCGAGGTGTGGGTGTCGGTCCGGAAGGTCCCGGCGAGCGTGAGCCGGGGCACGACCCGGAAGAGGAAGCCGGCCGAGACGCCGAAGCCGAGATACGACAGGTCGGCCCGCTCGACCGCCACCGAGAACGAGGAGTCGGCGAACGCTCGATGATTCTCGACCCGGTTCGAGCCCGGCAGCGCGTGGAGGCCAATCCCGATCGCCAGCGTCTTGCTGACCCGCCACCCGAGCGCCGCCTGGATGTCGCTGATCCCGCCCCGGGAAGTGAGGGTGTCGTACACCCCGATCCGTTCGCCCCGGAGATCGACCGTGTCCTGGGTGCCCAAGGAAAAGCTCCGGTCGGTGTAGCCGGAGACGCTGAGCGCGAGGCCCAGCCGGGTGCCGCCGATCGGCCCCGCCACCTGCATCTGGGGGAACCGGTTGTCCCGGCCCGACGCCGTGCCGAACGGGTTGGTCGAGCTCCGGAAGTTCTGCGTGCTGGTCAGGAGCGCCGTGAAGTTGAGCATCGAGGCCGAGAGCGCCGGATTGATGCTCGACTCGGTGTCGAAGAGCCCAAAGGCGCCGCCGGTCCCGGTGGCCCGCGGCGACTGCGGCCGGATCGGGAGCCCGAGCCCCCGGACCCCGAACTGCGACGACTGCGCCGCGAGCGCCGCGGGCCCCGCCCAAAGCACCAGGGCGACCAGCCAGGAGGATCGACGGATCATGGGTTCCCCGGCCGCGACGGCAAGGCGTAGACGATGATCAGCCGTGGCGCCCCGGCGGCCGAGCGGGTGGAGTAGAAGACCGGCTGCATGAACGACTGCCCCTCGGAGTTCTGCCCGAGGATGATGGCCGACGGCGGCCCCGTCGGGCTCTGCCACTGCGCCACCAGGCGGGTGATGTCGATCGAGACCGTATCGGCCGAACTCTCCGCCAGGGCCCCGAACAGCACCAGCCCCTGCGTCACCAGCCGGGGCGACTTGGCGCCGAGGTCGGCGATCACGCCACTCACGCCGAGACTGTCGCCCAGGGGATTGTTGGGAAGTCCGGCCAGCGGCGCGGCCGGGGTGAGCTCGAGCGTGGCGCGCAGAATCTGCGCCGTGTCCTTGATGATGTTCGGGAGTGCGAACCGGACGATCGTTCGCGCCGCCCCAGGACCGCCGGAGTACAGCAGGTCCGGATCAGGTGCGACCGAACGATCGTCATTGAGCACGTACCCGGCCGCGTCCGCCGAGGCCGGATGGACCGCCGTGGTCTGACGGGTCTTGGTGGTGTCGGCGATGTCGATCGATCCGCGGCTCTGATACTGCGGGGCGGCGGTGCTCCCGGTGAAGTCGAGCGCCAGTTGCACCCCGGTCGGCTTCGACGCCCGAACCGTGAGCCCGAAGGCGATCTTCCCGCTGTCCTCCGGCGGCACCGCCAGCTTGTCGATGTCGCTGCCGGTGAAAAGCGCCTCGATGACGCCGGTGTGGAGCGTGTCGGGCACCTGGATGCTGTCGACAATCGACCCCGGGGTCAGCAACCCGTCGAGCCCCGCGAAATCGAGCGTGGTGTCGACCGTGAGCGGCACCCGGTGGAGGTAGACCGTCAAGCCGGTCGCGGTGCTGTCCCGGGCCCGCAGCGTGAACGACACCGAGACCGTGTCGACGGCCAGCGCGTAGTAGGTCCCATCGACCAGGATCGAGTCGCTCCGCTGACTCGGGAAGCGGACGAACGAGCGGAACTCACCCGCCGCGAGGCCGTTCGAGACCAGGAGCGCCCCGCGACTCGCCCGCGGCGTGTAGCCGAAGAAGGTGGAGTCCTGGTCCGGCAACGCCACGATCGCGGTGTCGAGGACCTGAATCTGGGTATCCGGGCAGAGCGCCGGACAGTCGCCGGGAGTCGCCAGCTTCTCCTGGCAGCCCGCCAGCACCGCCCCTAACGCGATCAACGCCCAGCGAAGTTTCCTCACGCCAACGACTCCCTCGAAAACGCGTCCGGCAGGAGCTCCGCGATCCGCCACCACCGTCGCGAGTCGGGCCCCACCGCTTCCACCACCAGCTCAGGCCCGAACTCGGCCAGGACCTGACGGCACGCCCCACACGGCGCCGCCGCCGGATCGACGTTCGACACCACGACCAACCGACGGAACCGCCGGTGCCCCGCCCCGACCGCCTGCACCACCGCGCTCCGTTCGGCGCAGATGGTCAGACCGTACGACGCATTCTCCACGTTGCACCCGACGAAGACCTCGCCGGACTCAGCCTCCAACGCGGCGCCCACCTGGAACCCCGAATAGGGCGCGTACGCCGCCGCCTGAACGCGACGGGCCGCCTCGACCAGCGGATCAGCCATTCCATACCTCCCCGAGGAACGATCGACCCGCCGGGAGCGGCCCCACGCCCAGGAACTCGGCTATCGTCTGTCCCAGATCCGCGAACGAGGCCCGCTCTCCCAGCGACACCGGACGCACCTGGGGACCGGACACGAGCACCGGAACCCGCTCCCGCGAGTGATCCGTCGACGGGGTGGTCGGATCGTTGCCGTGATCCGCCGTAAAGATAACCAGATCATCCGCTTGCAGGCGGCCCAGGAGGTCAGGCAGGGCGGTGTCCAGCTCCCGGAGCCCGCCCAGGAAGCCCGGGACGTCGTTCCGATGTCCCCAGGTCTGATCGAATTCGATCACGTTGGCGAAGAGAAAACCCCGCTCCAGGTCCCGAAGTCCCGCGCCGATCAGCCGGTAGGCCTCGGCGTTGGTCGGCGTGTGCGTAGAGGAGATGCCCCGGCCGGCGAAAAGGTCGTCCACCTTCCCGACCCCGACCCGCGGGATGCCCTGAGCGGCCAGCAGGTCCAGCAACGTCTCAGCCGGCGGCGGGAGGGAAAAATCCTTGCGGAGGGGAGTCCGCCGCCAGTCGCCCGGCGTGCCGACGAACGGCCGGGCGATCACCCGCGACACCCCCCAGGGCCCGGTGCAGAGCTCCCGCGCCACCTCGCACCCCCGGTAGAGCTCGGCGACCGGGACCGTGTCCTCGTGCGCCGCCACTTGGAACACGCTGTCGGCCGAGGTGTACACGATCCACTGGCCGGTTCGCTGGTGCTCCGCCCCGAGCGCGTCCAGGATGGCCGTCCCGGACGCCGCCCGGTTGCCCAACACGCCCCGGCCGGTCCGCCGAGCGAAGGCCTCGACCAGCTCCGGCGGGAACCCGTGCGGAAAGGTCGGAAACGGCCGCTCGAGCACGAGACCGGTGAGCTCCCAATGGCCGGTGGTGCTGTCCTTCCCCGCGCTGGCCGGCTGGGCGGTCCCGTACGCCGCCCCCGGCGAGGCGACGGCCGGCACCGCCGGGAGCGGGGCGCAGCAGCCCAGCCCCAGGGCCGTGAGATTCGGCAGGGAGTACGCCCCTCCGGCCGGCGCCCGGGCGAGCACGTTCCCCAGCGTGTCGCTTCCCTCGTCGCCGTAGCGGTCCTGATCGTGGGCCCGACCGATCCCGAGGCCGTCCAGCACGATCAACGCCGCCCGCCGGCTCACGCCGCCCCCGCGCCACCCGTCTGCACGAATCGGAAGCGAAGCCCGGTGAGCACCTCGGTCAGCAGCTTGGTTTCGTCGGGATCGAGATGGCCCTCCGTCTTGGCCTCGAGCATCGCCAGGGTATCGATCAGGGTCTGGGCGAACTGCCGGGCCGACGCGCCCTCGATCCCTTCCGCCCCCGGCGGCATCTGGCCTTCGATCGCGGCCTGGGCCTGATGGGCCAGACCCAGCACCAGCGTCGCGAAATGCTGATTCATGTCGCTCCTCGATAGTGTCGTTGCACCCGGGGCCCGAGCCCGGCCAGCAGCTCGTAGGCGATCGTCCCGGCGGCCTCGGCCTGCTGGTCGATCGCCAGCCCCGGCCCGAACAGCTCCGCCCGATCGCCCGGCCGGACCCGGCCCGCGGGCAGGACCGCCATGGTCATGTCCATCGTCACCCGCCCGGTGATCGGATACACCTCGCCGGCCAGCCGGACCCGTCCACCTCCGCTCAGCGATCGCGGCAGGCCGTCCGCGTACCCAACGCCGAGGGTCACCACCTCACCGTCGGTCGAGGCGCGGAAGGTCGCGCCGTAGCTCACCGGATCGCCCCGGCGGATCGGGCGGACCGCCACCACCCGGGCCTCGAGCCGGGCCACCGGCTCCGGCTCGAGCGATCCGGCCCGACCGCCGTAGAGCACGATCCCGGGCCGAGCCAGGTTGCCGGCGTACCGGGTGCCCCACGCGCCACCCGCGCTGTTGGCCGCGTGGACCAGAGGCGGCCGCCCGCCGAGCCCGGCCAGCGCCTCCTGAAATCGGATCCACTGCTGCTCCACCACCTCGATCGCGCCGTCGGCGCTGTGGAAGTGGGTGCAGGCGCCTTCGTAACCCGTCGCGTCCGCCAGCAACGAGCGGGCCCGGACCATCGCCTCCCGGTCGTGCCACCGGAGCCCGCTCCGTCCCATCCCGGTGTCGATGGCCAGGTGAAAGGGCCGGGGGCCGGCAGCGATCCACCCGGCCAGGGCGGTCGGATCACCGATGGTGGGGCGGACGTCGAGAGCGGCGTACCGGTCCAGGTCGTCCAGCACCAGCGGCAGGAAGGTCACCACCGGCCGGGTCACCCCGGCCGCCCGGAGAGCCGCGGCCTCCGCCAGGGTCGCGACCCCGAAGCCCCACGGGCCAAGCGCCTCCAACGCCCGCGCAACCGGCACCGCCCCCAGTCCGTAACCGTTGGCCTTGACCATCGGCAGGAGCCGCACCCCCACCCGCGACCCGTAGGTCCGGGCATTGCGCTGCACCGCCCCGAGGTCCACCTCGACCCAGGGGCCCTGCCGCTCGCCGTCGGTCGCCGGCCCCCGCGGCCGCTCGCTCTCGCGCTCCACCTTGCCGCTCAACCGACCTCCCGGCTCCGCGTCGCCGTCCACCGCGTCGGGGCCGATCCGGATCGACTTCCCCAGACCGGCCGATCGCGGATAGAATAAGGCGCCTCGGAGGCTAAATGCAAGAAAAATCAGCGCTTGGACGCGCCATGCGGATGGTGAGCGACCTCCGCGAGCGGTGCCCCTGGGATCGGGTCCAGACCCGCGAGACGCTCCGGCCCTATCTCCTCGAAGAAGTCCACGAGCTCGACCACGCGCTGGGTCAGGGCGACCCCGCGGAGATCCGTCGCGAAGTGGGCGATCTCCTGCTCCACCTCGCCTGGCAGCTGGTGCTGGCGGAGGAGCTCGGCGAGTTCTCGCCCGACGACGCCGCGGCCGACCTCGAGACCAAGATGAAGCGCCGCCACCCCCACCTGTTCGACTTGGGCCCCCCCGAGCCCTGGGAGAAGATCAAGCGACGGGAAGGCGCCCGGGGGGTGCTCTCCGGGTTACCGCCGTCTCTCCCCGACCTGCTGATGGCGTGCCGACTGCAGGAGCGGGCGGCGGCGGTGGGCTTCGACTGGCCCGACACCCGCGGCCCGGCCGACAAGGTGCGGGAGGAGTTGGCCGAGGTCGAGGAGGAGCTGGCCCGGAAGCGACCCGATCGGGTCGCCCTGGAGCACGAGGTCGGCGACCTCCTCTTCTCGGTCGTGAACCTCGCCCGGAAGGCCGGGGTCCCGCCCGGGCCCGCCCTGGAACGCGCCAACCGGCGGTTCCAGGAGCGGTTCGAGACCGTCGAGCGCCTCGCCGACGAGCGCGACGTCGACCTCCACGAGGCCGGCCTCGAGCAGCTCGACCGGCTCTGGGACGAGGCCAAGCGGCTGAGCTGATTCGCTCAGTGACCGGCTTCGTCGTCGGCCGGCTTGCCCGCGTCGAGGTCGTTCCAGTTCAGGATCGCGTTGAACCCGAGGAAGAACGTGCCCTGGCTCTGCCAGCGCCAGAACGGCCGGATCGCGAACATCACCACGTGCCCTTGGCCGAGCGGCTCGTCGATCAGCTGGGCCCGGTTGGCGAGCGCCTCGCCGCCCGACAGCGTGCCCGAGAGCAGCATGTCGTTGGCGTTGGCCGGGAACGCCATGACCACCCGGGGCCGCGCCTCGGCGAGATTGAGCCCGAACGCCCGGGCCAGCCGGCGGAACTGGGCCGCCTGGGCCGCCTGATCGTCCCCGCCGCCCCGACGGCCGCGCTGGGCGGTGGAGTCTTCCTTCCAGGGCGACAGATGGACCGGTGACGCCATCGGGGTGGTGTTCTGCCCCACGCCCGGAATCTGATTGCCGCCACCCCCGAAGAACCGGCCGAAGCCGCCGGTGCTGAGCACCGGATCCTGATTGAAGTAGACCGGGACCTGGGCCTCGAATCCGTAGGCCAGCGGACTCTTCTTGTCCTTCACGACGCCGCGGAAGATCGAGCCCCGGGCGAAGAGCTGATCGGGATTCTCGACGTTCACCCCGCTGGTGATGCCGTACTCGGGGAAGATGGTCGAGGTCGAGCCTTCGACGATCAGGGTCCCACCCTGCTCCACGAACCGGGCCAGCTCGGCCAGGCCCTCGAGCCCCATCCCGCCCCGGATGTCGTCGCTCTGATCGAGGGCCCCGAGGTTTGGCGTGGCGTCGGTCCGGCGATACGGCAAGGCCAGGTCGCCGACTTTCGGGATCCCGTTCACCTGCGACGTCGCGCTCCCGCCGACGTCGGGGTAGATGATCACGTCGTACTTCGCCCGGAGGTTGCCCTCGCGGAGCATCTGATCGGCGAAGTAGGTGTAGGGCACGCCGTAGGTATCGAGCGCGGCCCGCACCCACCCCTCGTCCTGGGTTCGCTGCCAGCTGTGGACGTACCCGATCCGGGGCAGGTCCAGATCGTGGGTCTTGACCGAGGGCGCCGCGGCGACTGCATAACCCGTGAGACCGAGATCGGTCAGGCTGGCGCCGAGGGCCCGGGGGTCGGCGTTCGGGACGATGAAGGCGCCGGCCCGGAAGTGGTGTCCCTCGACCTCGAAGTCCTCCTCGGCCGCCTGCATGGCAACGCTCGCGTTCCGGTACCGGAACGACATCAGGTTGTTGTCGGTGGTGTGATCGACGATCACCACCGGCCCGCTGCCCTCGATCCCGCCCGGCGCTCTGGCCGGCGCCGTAAGCAGGGTCATCTTCTGGTCGAGGACGCCCTTGTCCGTGATCGGCGTGATCTCGACGTTCCGCATCAGCGGGAAGGTCCAGCCGGTATCGTCGTAGGGCCGCGGGTTGGCGACCGAAAAGTTCTGGAGTGAGAAGTACATGTCGGCGAGGGTCCGGTACGGCTGATCACCCCGCACGATGTAGTCGCCCGCCTGGACCTCCAGGGAGCCTGCCCTGAAGGCCGCGTCGGCCCGATGAACCTCGAGGCCCTGCCGCCGGAGCTCGTTTACCGCATCGGCCGCGTCGGCCTTCCGCCGCTGGCCCGCGGGAATCAGCCACCCGTAGCCGGGGCCGTTCCGCCCTTTGTCCACGGCCCGCTTGTTCTTGAGCCAGTAGTTCTCGAGATAGAGCTCCTTGTTCCTGGCCACGTGATTGAGGCCGATCAGGAGCGCCGATTCCTGGATGTTGGTGTTGTTCCGGGGCCCCCAGGCGATCGACGGGAGCGGCGGGTTGGGTCGGAACCACTCGCGGCTGGTGGTGGTGGCACCCGCCCGAACCGTGGTGGTGTCGGGACCGTAGCTCTGCACCTCGTAGAACCGGCCGATCGCGTTGTGGGTGTGCGCGATGAAGAAGAGATAGTTCGGGGTCCAGCCATCGTAGAACCCGTAGGTCCAGACGCCGGGCACGCCCCGCTTGGTCATCTCCATCACCTCGGTCTGAGCCAGCAGCCACCATTCGTCGATGGTGATCGGGTCGAGCGCCTCGTTGTAGGGCCCGGTCCCGGTCGAGGTATAGAGATAGGTCTGCGCCTCGTGGAGGTCGTGCAGGACCGTCGGAGTCCACTCCAGGAAGGCCCGGGTGGTGTTCCGGGTCAGGGCGAGGAACTGGCCCATCCCGTCCCGGTTGTTGTCGTGGGCGACGTACTTGCCCCAATACATCAGCGGCAGCCGGGCGGCGCCCTCGGGCCGCTTCTTGTTGAAGTAGTAGGTGTCGACCTCCTTCTCGCGGCCGTCGACCTCCACCACCGGGGTGATGAAGACGATCAGGTTCTTCCGGATCTGCTGGATGAACGGCGTCTCTTCCACCGCCAGCCGGTAGCCCAGCTCCATCAGCATCTCGGGGCCACCGGTCTCCGGAGAATGCATCCCGCTGGTGATCCAGTAGATCGGCTTGCTGGTCTTGATCAGCTGGCGAGCCTGGGCCTCGCTGGTCTTCCGCGGATCGGTCAGCGCGTGGAGCGCCGCCTTGTCGCGGTCCAAGTCCTTGATCGCCGCCGCGTCGCCGACCGCGGCGATGATCATGTCCCGGCCTTCCTCGGTCTTGCCGATGCTCCAGACCTTGACCCGATCGGAGGCCTGGTCCAGGGCTCTGAAGTACCGCTCGATGTCCCGGGCGTAGGTCAGCTCGCCGGGGGTGCCGATGATCCGCCCCAGAAACTTGAGGGGCGAGGGGACCGTGGCCGAAGCCGGGAGGTGGTCCACCAGCTCGGTCGTGATCCGGGGGTCGCGGAGATACTCCTTGATCTTCCGGGTGTACTCCTCGTCGACCTTCTGACTCGTCTGGGCGTGGGCCGAGGGGACTCGCGCCAGCGTGCCGGCGACGATTGCCAACGACCACGCCAGCCGGCGCACCGACCCGTACGTACGCGACATGCGCTCTCCTGAACGATTGGTTGGGCGAGAACGAGCCGGCCTCCGGCCCGAGCGACCAGAGTACCGGATGTCTCGTCTACGCGCAACCGGCCGTCGGCGTTGAGCGCGTCTCCGCGGGCTACGCCACGGGCCGCCGTCCGCTGATCAGGCGCACCAGGATCATGACCACGGCCACCACCAGGAGCACGTGGATGAATCCGCTCATGGTATAGGAGGACACCACCCCCAGGAGCCAGAGAAGAATCAGCAGTACGGCGATCGTGTAGAGCACGTTGCACCCGTCCTTTCGTCCGCATGACGGCTTCGGTTCCTCAGCGTCGCAGGCATTCGGTCTGGAGCGCCACCAGTGACTCGACCGCTCGGCGACGAGTCACCCCGCACCGCCGCTGAACCAGCAGCACGAGCCGCCAGTCGTCGTCCCGGCACGCCTCGAGGTCCTCCGGGTCGAGCATCGGCCACCGGGCCGCCGCCCGCTGCTTCAACCGGGCCCAGGCCTCGTCCGTCGCGACCGTCCCCATACCGCGACCTCCCTTCGCTAGGTGTCATAACCCGCCCGGAGGGCATCGCCGGCTGCACCGGCGGCCCCCCCTTCGAATGAGCAGACGGTGCCTGCTGCCGTTGATTGCACAGGCCCCGTGGTTCCGTGATCGCCATCACGCGGTCGTCGCCGCTTTTCGAGCAGCCGACCCTCGCCGCGGCTCGACATGTGCAACACTGGGCGTCTCGCCCCGTCGCCCTAGTGTACCCCGACCGCAAAGGAGATCACGTGAACAAGCATCAGATCGAGGGCCGCTGGCAGCAGACCAAGGGCAAGATCAAGGAACGGTGGGGCAAGCTGACCGACGACAAGCTGGATCAGCTCGAAGGCCAGTGGGAGCAGCTGGCCGGCGTGATCCAGGAGGAATACGGCGTCGCGCGGGAGCGGATCGAGGAGGACCTGGCCCGCTACCGGAATGAATACGAGGCGGCCGGCCCAGGCCGCTGACCACCGCCGGGAGGCGGAGCGGCCCACCGCTCCGCCCGCCCCGCCGGGTCAGGGATAGAGTCGGTGAATCTGTCGGGGGAACGCGATCGTTTCGCGGATGTGCGGAATCCCGGTGATCCAGGCAACCGTCCGCTCCACCCCCAAGCCGAACCCGGAGTGCTCGAAGGTGCCGTACTTGCGGAGGTCGAGGTACCAACCGTAGGCGGCCGGATCGAGTCCCTGCTCGTTGATCCGGGCGAGCAGCCGATCGTAGTCGTCTTCGCGCTGGGATCCCCCGATGATCTCACCGTAACCTTCCGGCGCCAGGCAATCGTTCCCAAGAATGGTCCGGGGATCGGCCGGGTTTTCCTTCATGTAGAACGCTTTGACCGCCTTGGGATAGTTCATCACCAGCACCGGCCGGTCGTACTGCTTGGCGAGGAGCGTCTCGTCGTCGCCGCCCAGGTCGCTGCCCCACGTCAGGTCGGAGCCCAGCTCGTTGAGCCGAGCCACCGCGTCGGTGTACTCGATCCGCGGGAAGGGGGGCGTCACCCGCTCGAGTACCGAGGTGTCGCGCTCCAGTTCCTTCAGCTCCTCGCCGCAGCGGTCGAGCGCCCGGGCCACGATGGCGCTCACGAAGTCTTCCTGGAGCCGCATGTTGTCGTTCGAGTCGGCAAACGCCACCTCGGGCTCCACCATCCAGAACTCGGTCAGATGGCGGCGGGTCTTCGACTTCTCGGCCCGGAAGGTCGGCCCGAAGCAGTAGACCTTGCCCAGCGCCGCACAGGCGGCTTCGACGTAGAGCTGACCGGTCTGCGCCAGATAGGCTTGGCCCAGATCGAAATAGTCGGTCGCGAAAAGGTTCCCGGCTTCCTCGCCGATGCTGCCGGTGAGGATCGGCGTGCTCACGTGGTAGAAGCCGCGCTCGTCGAAGAAATCGTGGATCGCCTGGAAAACGTGGTGACGGACCTTCGCGATCGCCACCTGTCGCCGGCTCCGGAGCCACAGGTGCCTGTGCTCGAACAGAAACGAGGTCCCGTGCTCCTTGGGACTGATCGGGAAATCGACCGACGCCCCCAGCAGCTCGAGCCGCTCGACCGAGAGCTCCACCCCGCCGGGCGAGCGGGCATCCGCCCGCACCGTGCCGGTGGCCGCCACCGAGGCCTCCTGGGTCAGGCCCGTGACCGTCGTCCAGACCGCCTCGGGCACGTCGCGTTTGGAGACCACGCACTGGAGGTAGCCCGACCCGTCCCGGATCACCACGAAGGCGATCTTGCCGCTCGACCGGATCGTGGCGACCCAGCCCGCGACGCGGACCGGCTCACCCACTCGCTCCGGTAACCCCCGAATTTCCGTCCTGTCCATGCGCTTCCCTCTGGAGTGGGCCCTATAGTACCGGCAGCCGGGGATCGCGGTCAATCGCCGGGCCGATAACCCGCAAATCGCGAGGTGCCTTCGGGTTGCGGACCCCCGCTGGCACCGGCCATCGCTCCAGCCGGGCGCCCACGCGCAAGAGTGTGCAGCCCTGCGGGTCCCCGGTCGTCACCCACAGGTACACGGAGAGGTGCAACTTCGGGCGAGTCCGACGACACGATCTGGACAGAATCGATACAGTGCATCGAATTTCCTATCTTGCGCTGACCTTGTAACTGTCTAATGTTTGTGCTCGGTTGGGACCGGTTCCACGACGGTTTCCACGCCGGAAGACCCCATCACGCCCCAGGCACTGCGAGGTTCCCTTCATGTCGGCGATGCAGGCACGTCTCAAGCCGGAGCACACGCTGCGCTACCCCCGGCTGAGCCCTCACATGTGGTACGAAGTCTCTCCCATCTTCCCCGGAGTCACGACCCGGCGGGTCGACATTTTCGGGCGGCGCATCACCCGGATCCGGACCACCCGGGACTACGAGACCGTGCAGGCCGCGCACTTCGAGTTCCGCGCCAGACCGGTCGAAGAGGAACAGGCCGCGCTCGCCTGAGCGACCGACCTCCAGCCCAAGCAGGCAGCTTGCCCGTCCGTCACGGCGGGGTGGGGTTGACCCATCCCGCCGCCAACTTTGTGGCCTACCAAGCCGGCTGGTTCGCCTGCGTGCTCGGGGGCGCCCACGGTCACCCGTGGCTCGGCGCCGCTCTCGGAGCGGTGCGATTCGCGCCCGACGCGCGTGGCGGTCCTACCTGAGCCTGGCCATCGTCTGGGGAGTTGCCCTGCCGTTCCTCGTCAGCCACGCCCGGGCCGAGATCAACCCCCCGCGGCCCGCTTCGGCGGCCGGGGGATGAAGGCGCTGGTTCGAGCCACGTAGTCCCGATAGGCGGGCTTGCTCTCCACCAACCCTCGCTCCAAGAGGGCCACCCCGGACACCTTGAGCAGGAGCACGTTCATCAGGGCCGGCGCGAACACCGTCCACCAGCCCCCCGCCGCCGCGGAGCACGCGAAGAACCCCCACCAGAGGCAGGCGTCGCCGAAGTAGTTCGGGTGGCGAGTCCACCGCCAGACGCCGCGGTCGAGTACCCGGCCCCGGGTCGACGGGTCGGCCTTGAAGCGAGCCAACTGCCAGTCGCCCAGGGCCTCGAAGACGAAGCCGACCATCCAGAGCGCCACTCCCGCCCCGACCAGCCACCTCTCCGGCCTGCCGCCCGCACGGGCGCCGGGCAGCAAGGCCAGCGAGATGATCCAGAGGAGCACGGCCTGGAGCCCAAAGACCGTGACCAAGCTGCGGAGGGGAAAGGACCGGCCGGCCGCCTGCCGCATGGCTCGGTAGCGGGGATCTTCGCCGCGCCCCCAGTTCCGCCATGTGAGGTAGGCGGAGAGTCGAAGCCCCCACACCGTGACCAGCCCGACCAGAAGCCAGCCCTCCCAGCTCCCGCCCGGCGGCGCCGTCAGCCGGTACAACCAGGCGGCCACCACGAAGCCAAGACCCCAGGCGCGGTCGATCAGGCTGGCGTCGCGCCGGACGAGGCTGGCCAGCCACACTGCCCCCATCAGGCCAACCGAGCCCGCCAGCCCGGCGACGGCCGCCTCGCCCGCTGAGAGGGTCGTCACGAGGCCCGCCGGAAGAGGCCGTCGATCCCATCGCGCGGATCGAGACGCGACAGGGCCCAGAGGAGGTAGCCGGCGATCGCGATGTTGCCGAGGACGAGGAGCAGGACCAGCCCACCCAGGCTGGCCGCGACGGTGACGTAGAGCATGACCGCCAGGACCAGCGTAAACCAGACCGCCAACACTCGTCGCACCATCGTTGCGTCTCTTTTCAACAAACGAGTGCTACCGCACAACTCGTCCAAGCCGTATCCTCCAGACAATCAATAGGATCTCTCCCAACTGCTCACCCGACCCGAAACAGCACCTCTGCCTTGGGATATCGAGCCAGCGCACGCTCTCGAAGGGCCCGGTGCTCGGATCGATCGAGCCCCGGATCGGCCCCGAGGACTGCGCGGGCCAGCTCCCGGGCCTGGCCCAGCAGGTCGGCATCGTCCGGGAAGCGGGCCACCCGGATGTCGGCATCGCCCGATTGACGCTGGCCCAGGAGGTCGCCCTGGCGGCGCTCTTCGAGGTCCAACTCCGCGATCCGAAAGCCGTCAGTCGTGGCGGCGAAGGCCGAGAGGCGGCGGCTGGGCCGATCCGCCAGCAGAACGCAGTGGCTGGTGTCGCCGCCCCGGCCAATCCGGCCGCGGAGCTGATGGAGTTGCGCCAGCCCGAACCGCTCCGGGTGCTCGATCACCATGACCGAGGCATTGGGGACATCGATCCCGACCTCGATCACCGTTGTGGCGACCAGGACCTGGACCCTCCCTTCCCGGAACTCCCGCATCACCTGATCGCGCTCCTGAGCCTTCAGCTTGCCGTGCACCAGGCCGACCGACACGTCCGGCCAGCGGCCGGTCAGGACGTCGGCCGTGGTGCGGGCGGCGAGCAGATCGGCCTTTTCGGTCTCGTCGATCAGCGGCAGGACGACATAGGCCTGGCGTCCGGCCAGACAGGCCTCATGGACGAAATCGAGCACGCGGTCCCGCTGTTTGGCCGGCCGGATCGCGGTCCGGATCGTCCCCCGGCCCGGAGGCCGCTCCCTGAGCAGGCTCAGGTCGAGGTCGCCGTAACGGGTCAGGGCCAGGGATCGCGGGATCGGGGTGGCGGATAGGAGCAGGACGTCCGGGACGTCTCCCTTCCCCATCAGCGCAGCCCGCTGCTCCACACCGAACCGGTGCTGCTCGTCGATGACCACCAGGCCCAGCCGATGGAAGCTGACCGTCTCCTGCAGCAGTGCGTGGGTTCCCACGACCAGACGCATCGCGCCCGATTCGAGCTGCCGGCGGACCTGCTGCTTGTCCGACGCGGGCAAGCGACCGAGGAGGAGTCCCGGGGCGAGCTCGAGGGGCTCGAGGAGCCGGCTCAGGGTGGCGAAGTGCTGCTCGGCCAGCAGCTCGGTGGGCGCCATGAGGGCGGCCTGGTACCCGTTCTCGACCGCGACCAGCATGCCGAAGAGAGCGACGACCGTCTTGCCGGTTCCGACGTCGCCCATCAGGAGTCGGTGCATCCGGTCGGTGGCGGTCATGTCGCCCACGATCTCGCGGACGGCCTGTCGTTGATCCTTGGTGAGCGGCCAGGGCAGCGAGTCCTTGAGGCGGCTGGTGAGCTCGCGGCGATTCTCGAACTGCACCCCGGTCCGACCCCGCTTGGCCACGTGCCGAGCCCGGCCCAGCATCAGCTGGAGGTCGAGCAGCTCGTCCAGCGCCAGCCGGCGCCGGCCCCGCTCGGCCTCGGCCACGGACGCGGGGTGGTGCACGGCGCGGAGGGCGTCCGGCAGCGGCGGGAGGTCGAAGCGGGTCCGAAGGTCCTCGGGAAGGATCTCGCGAGAGAGGGCGATGAGGGCGTCGAGGTGGCGGCCGATCAGGCCCCGGATCACCTTGTGGCTCATGCCCTGCGTCGCCGGGTAGACCGGCAGCACCCGGCCACCGTTGATCGGGTCGTCGTCGTCGCCCTCCGCGCCTTCGCTCAGGATCTGGTATTCCCGGGGCGCCATCTGGCGGCCGTGGTAGAAGCGGACCGGTCCCGCCACCAACAGGACCTGACCCACTTCGATGGTCCGGTCCAGAAAGGCCTGCCCCGGCCAAACGCACTCGATCGCCCCGCTCGCGTCGCGGAGCACGGCGTGGAAGATCCGGATTCCCTTCCGGGTGGGGAGGATCCCCTTGGCGACGACCCGGCCGGCCGCGGCGGCATCTTCGCCGATCCGGAGCTTGACGATCGGGGTGACGGACGACGCGTCGACGTAGCGATGGGGGAGGTGCCAGAGGAGGTCGTGGGCGGTCCGGACCCCGAGCCGGCCGAGCGCCTCGGCGCGATGCTCACCGATGCCCTTCAGGAACTTGACGGGGGTGTCGAGCCTGAGCGTCGGCATGGGCCGGCGACCGCTGGTCAGGACTCCGGCCGATCGTCGTCGGCGAGCAGCTCCTCGGCGAACGCCCGGGGATCGAACGGCAGCAGGTCGTCGACGCCTTCGCCGACCCCGATGAAGCGGATCGGGACCTCGAGCTCGCGCCGGAGCGCCACGACCGCGCCTCCCCGGGCACTGCCGTCGAGCTTGGTCACCACCAGGCCCGTGGGCGGGATGGCCTGAGCGAAGAGCTTGCCTTGCTGGACCGCGTTCTGCCCCACCGTGCCGTCGAGCACCAGCAGGCATTCGTGCGGCGCGCCGGCGGCCTTCCGACCCACCACCCGCCCCACCTTCCGGAGCTCGTCCATCAGCCCCTCCTGGGTGTGGAGCCGGCCCGCCGTGTCGATCAGCACCAGACTCGACCCGCGAGCCGCGGCCGCCTCGATGCCGTCGAAGGCGACCGCGGCCGGATCACCGCCGGGCGCCCCAGCCACGCAGGGGAGCTTGAGCCGATCCGCCCAGGTCTTGAGCTGGTCGATGGCGCCGGCCCGATAGGTGTCGGCCGCCACCAGCAGGACCGAGTCGCCGGAGCGGGCGTAGCGGTGTCCCAGCTTGGCGACGGTGGTGGTCTTGCCGCTCCCATTCACTCCCATCACCAACACGACCGTCGGTCCGGTCGCCGCTCGGGCGAGGCGAGCCGGGTCGTCTGGCCCGGCCAGCAGGGTCGCGATCCGATCGACGATGGCCGCCTTGAGATCATCCTCCGACTTGAGCTTCCCCCGCCGGACCGCCTCGTCGAGCAGGTCGACGATCTCGGTCGTCGCCCCGATGCCGAGATCGGCCTCGAGCAGGGTCCGCTCCATGGCCTCGATGTCGGCCGCCTTGAAGCCCCGGACCAGGGCCCCGACGTCGGTGAGCGCCAGGCGTTTGAGACGCCCCCAGAGGCCGAGCCGCTTGCCGGCCGTGATGCGATTGGATGCCATGCTGGAAAGCTAATCCGTCAGCGGAGCCCGGCTCGGCGACGCCACCACCACTCTCCCGACAGGGCCGCGATCGCGATCCCGAAGAGCCACGGCAGATCGCGGAGCGGTTCGCGCCCGGGAGGGAGACCGCCGGTCGGCTGGTGGGCCGAGAGGGTCACCGGACGGGAAAGCCACTCGTCGGTGAACTCCTCCACCGCCACCATGCCGGTCCCGCCGCCGGCGAGTCGGTAGCCGTATCCGCCCGGCGGCAGTCGAAGCTCTGCCCGGCCGGCGCCGTCGAACCGGAGCGTGTCAGACCGCCGCACACCATTGGTCGTCAGCTCGATCGGCAGTGGCACCGAGTCCGGCCGGGTTCGCTCGAAGATCAGCGGGCGGCCCTGCTCGACCACCGATTTGATCGGATGGGCCGCGCCGGTGGTGGAGTCGGTGCCGCCGAGAAGCCAGGAGGCGGCGGCGGCCACCCAAGCGCGGTACGCTTCCTCGCTTGCGCCACCGCGGAAACCCCAGCGCCAGAGCCCGTCGACGGCCACCAGCATCTCGCGGCGCCCGGCCGAGTCGCGCCCCACGACGGCGGGGCGAGCGAGCCCCCGCCGATTGAGCTGGGCGGTGAGTCCGACCCAGTCGCCGGGTCCCGCGGGCACCGCCGCCAGGGCAACCGCCGGCGGGAAGCTGTCGATCGGAAGCCCGACGAAGGCGCCGCTCACCGGCGACGCGCCACCCGGCGCGAGATACCAGTCGCCCGCCGCCGGCGCGCTCGACGGCCGGGTCGCCACGAAGTCCCAGCGCCCCCGGACCCGGAGCCGGCGGATCCGCTCGGGCACGTCGCCGACCAGCGCGAGGAGATCGGCCCGGGCCGCGGCCTGGTCGACTTCGGTGGCCGAGACGTGGGCCAGGTCGCCCATCCGCCGCCACTGGCCACCCTCGAGGCCCAGGTACCCGCGCACCGGCAGGGCCGCCACGTCGAGCAGGGCCCGGTAGAGGAAGCGGCTCTCCCAGTCGCCGGGCGCTGCCACGAGCACGATGCCCGGCGTGGGCGTAACCGTAATCACGGCGAGGCGGCGGTCGGTTCGGGGGTCGGCGTCGCCGGCGTCCTGGAGCGCGATCTCGACCAGATGCGGGCCGGCGGCCACCGGCGGCACGGGGCCCTGAAGGTGGAGCGAGGTCGTGCCTGGACCGGCCTGGAGGGTTCCGGCCAACCAGCGCCGGCCCTCGGAGCGAACCTCCACCACCACCTCGCGACGGGGCGGCTCGCCGAAGCCGGTGACCTCGAGATCGAGTCGGAGCGTGTCGCCGGCCGCCACCCGCTCCGGCACCTCGACCCGGGTGATCGCCAGGTCGGCGCCGGCGGGATGCGGCACGATCGCGACCCCGATCCGGCGCCGGATATCGGGCGGAATTTCGTCGGCGTCCTCGACGGCGCCGTCGGTCACCAGCCATACCGGCCGCCCGCCCGCCGCCGCGGCGATCACGTCGGACGCGACCAGCGAGCGCCCCCCGGTCGGGACCGAGTCTGCCGGCGACGCGGCGCCCACCAGGCGGACGTCGCCCAAGCGGGCGGCCTCGGCCTTCGCCCTCGACCATCCGCCGTCGACTTGGGCCATGCTCAGCGATGCATCGAGCAGCGCGAGCGGCCGGGTCGCGGTCGGAGGACGAGGACAGGACACGTTGGCGATCAGCAGTCCGGTGGCCCCGTAGGTCGCCGTCCGAAGCACGATCGGCACGACGGCCTTTCGCCCGAGGCGCTCGACGCCGAGGTAGGTCCCCGCCGCGAGGACCGCGGCGGCCAGGAGGACGAGTGTCACCAGCACGGGCTGAAGCTAGCCGCGGAGGGGAACGACGGGCAGGCAGAGGAGGCTAGTCCGACCCGTCGGCCATGGTCACCGGGGTCGGGGTCGAACGGAGCAGCATGAGCAGCCGGTCGCGCTCCGCCAGGAAGGCAACCCGCTGATCGGTCGGCACGGGCTCGCCGGCGCCGGGATCGACTCGGCGGGGATCGAGAGCCACCCCGTTCTGGCGAAACTCGTAGTGGAGGTGCGCCGCGGTGGCCAGGCCGGAGGAGCCAACGTAACCGATCACCTCGCCCTGGCTCACCAGCCGTCCGGGCCGGAGACCTGTCGCGAAGGCTCGGAGGTGGGCGTAGCGAGTGGTAATCCCGTTCCGGTGGCGAAGCTCGATCATCCGGCCGTAGCCACCGGCCCAGCCGGCCGAACGGACGGTGCCGTCGGCGGCCGCGAGGACGGGTGTGCCGGCGTCGGCGGCGTAGTCCACACCCTGGTGCCGCCGAAAGATGCCCAGAATCGGGTGCTTCCGGGCCCGGCTGAACCCGGACGAGATCCGCCGGAACTCGACCGGCGCGCGAAGGAAGGCCCGACGGAGCGACTCACCGTCGGCGTCGAAGTACTCGGGCCGGCCGTCTTCGGGAAAGAGAAACGCGCTCAGCGCCCGGCCGCCCACGTCGAGCCGGCTGGCCAGCACCCGGCCCACCCGGGTCTCGCCCAGGTCGGACTGCTCCTCCTCGAAGACCACCGCAAAGCGGTCGCCCTCCTGGAGGTCACGCGAGAAATCGACCTGCCAGGCAAAGACGTCGGCCAGATCCCAGGCGAGGTTGATGCGGTCGCCGGTGGACAGGTCGAGGTCGGCCCGGGCGTCGGCCATCGCGTCGTAGAGCGAGGTAGTGATCGTCCCCTCGACGCGGACCGGGTGCGGCGTCCAGTGGATCTCGTGGACCTCGGCGACCCAGGTGCTGTCGTCGGCCCCGCGGTGGAGGCGGACCTGCTCGGTGGGGCTCCGGCGGAGGGTGATCTGGGCGACCACCGAGTCGGCCTCGACGTGGGCGAACCGAAAGACCTGACCGGCCCGGACCCGCCGCGGATCCAGCCCAAGCAGGCCGACCACTCTCGGGAGCTCGACGGCGCCGATCCCGTGGCGACCGAACAGCGCGCCGAGCGGCTCGCCCGAGCGGAGCGTATCGGTCGACGAGGTGAGCACCGGGCCGATCGGCGCGGGCGGCTGTTCCTTGATTCGGCGCCAGGGCCAGGAGCCCCCGAGCGCCAGCGATCCGGCGCCGGCCAGCACCACGAGCGAAGCCAGTACCCCGAGCAACCGCCGCCGCATCAGTCCATCTGCCGCCGAATGAAGGTCGGGATTTCCATGTCCGGCACGTCCCCACCAGGGTAGCCCGGGGCCGGCCGGGGCGGAACCGGCGGGCGGGCGCCACCACCCTGCTGGGCGGCGGGGGGCGACGCCTTCCGGGCACTCGGGAACGGCAGCACGCCCGGGGTCTTCGGGGACGAGGGGCTCACGCCGAGCGGCACGTCGCCGGTCACGGCGCGGTCGAACCCGGTCGCGATCACCGTGACCCGGATCTCGCCCTGCAGCGTCTGGTCGATCGCGGCGCCGAAGATGATCTCGGCCTCGTCGCCGGCGGCGTCGTGGACGATCTCGCTGATCTGGGTCACTTCGCCCATGGTCAAGTCGCCGCCCAGGATGTTGATCAGCACGCCGGTGGCCCCGCCGATCGAGACGTTGTCGAGGAGCGGGCTCGAGATGGCCTGCTGAGCCGCCTCGAGGGCCCGGTTCTCACCCCGACCGCTGCCGGTCCCCATCAGAGCAGAGCCGCCGTTCTGCATCACGGTCCGGACGTCGGCGAAGTCGACGTTGATCATTCCGGTCGCGGTGATCAGGCCGGCGATGCCCTGGGTGGCGTGGAGCAGCACCTCGTCGGCCTTCTTCAGGGCGTCCTGGAAGAGGATGCCCTTCCCCACCACCGCCAGCAGCCGCTCGTTCGGCACCACGATCATGGTGTCGACGTTGAGCCGCATCTCGGCGATGCCGGTGTCGGCCTGCTTCATCCGCTTCTTGCCCTCGAACAGGAAGGGCTTGGTGACGATCCCCACCGTGAGGGCGCCGACGTCCTTGGCCATCTGGGCGATGACCGGGGCGGCCCCGGTGCCGGTGCCACCACCCATGCCGCAGGTCACGAACACCAGGTCCGCGCCCTGCATGGCCTCGAGCACCTCGTCGCGGTTCTCGTCGATCGCCTGGCGGCCGATCTCCGGCCGGGCGCCCGCGCCGAGCCCTCGGGTGAGCTTCTTCCCGATCTGGACCTTCACGTCGGCCCGGTTGGAGGTGAGCGCCTGGGCGTCGGTGTTCACCGAGATGAACTCGACGCCGACCAGGCGCTCTTCGATCATCCGGTTGACGGCGTTGCCGCCGCCGCCACCGACGCCGATCACCTTCATCCGCGCGTTCTGCGTCTGCGGATCTTCGATTCGGAAGGTCATGTCCGGTTCCTCGTGCCTGTCCTCAGAAGAAGTCCTGTAGCCAACGCTTGACGGGGCCGATCACGCGATCCACGGGCGGCGCCGCGCGACGCGCGGCGGCCGCGAACCCACCACTCTGCCCTCCCTGCTTCGCGCCGTAGAGCAGGAGCCCGACCGGCACCGTGAGCCGGGGACTCTGCACCCGATCCACCAGGCCGCTCAGGCCCGCGCCCGGCATCCCGATTCGGACCGGCAGGGCGAACACCTCGCGGGCCAGGTCCACGACCCCGGGGGCCTCCGCCCCTCCCCCGGTAAGCACGATGCCCGAAGAGAGCCGCTGGCGGTACCCCGTGCGGTTGAGCTCGTCGACCGCCAGCTCGAGAATTTCCTGCATCCGCATGTGCATGATGTGGGCGAGCACCCGTCGCGACGCCTGCCGGGCCGGCTGCCCCGGGGCGCCGGCCAGGTCGATCGTCTCGTCGTCTCCCACCTGGTGCTCGTAGGCCGCCCCCGAGGCTTCCTTGAGCCGCTCGGCCTCGACCTGGGGGACCTGGAGCCCGTGGACGATGTCGTTGGTGACGTGCCCGCCCGCGAACATCAGCGAGGCGGTGTGCCGGATGGTGCCGTTCTGAAAGACGGAGACGTTGGTGGACCCGCCCCCGAGCTCCACGATGGCGCAGCCCAGCTCGCGCTCGTCGGGCGTGAGCACCGCCAGCGACGCCGCCAGCGGCTCGAGCACGAACTCGGCTACGTGGAAACCGGCCCGCTCGACGCACTTCTTGAGATTGACCAGCGCGCTGGTCAGCACCGTGACCAGATACACCTCGGCCTCGAGCCGGGAGCCGATCATCCCAATCGGATCGGTGATCCCGCCCTGTTGGTCCACCAGATAGTCCTGGGGAATGGCGTGGAGCAGCTCGTGATCGCGACTGAACGACACGTTGGCGGCGACATCGTTGACCCGGGCCACGTCAGCGGTCCGGATTTCATTGCCGGTGACCGAAACCACTCCGTGCGAGATCCGCCCGGCCAGGTGTTCGCCCGCCACTCCACAGTAGACCGTCCCGACCTCGACCCCCGCCATCAGCTGGGCGTCCTTCAACGCCCGGCCGATCGCCCGGGTGGTCTCCTCGATGTCGCGGACCACGCCCCGGCGGATGCCGGTGGTCCGCTCCGACCCCACGCCCAGCACCCGGACGCCCGGGGCCCGGGCATCGCCGGTGACCTCACCGATCGCGGCGAGCACCCGGGTCGTTCCCAGATCGAGCGCGGCCACCAGCCGCTCCGTCGTCGTCATGAGCTCCGTCCTCCGCGCACGATGACCCGCCCCGCGAACCGGGCGTCGAACTCCGCCGCCGCGAGCCCCCGCCGGGCCGCCTCGTGCAGCACCAACCCCAGGTCCTCGATCTCCCTGGGCGTGGCCCCCAGCGACAGCAGCAGCCGGTGGCCGGGGATCTCCAGCACCACGGCGTGCGGCGCCCGCACCGCGGCCACCACTTTGGCGAAGAGCTCGGGATCGGTCTCCCGCACTCGTTCCACCACCCCGAGCACGGCCGAATCGGCGTCGGCGATGGGGAGATCAACGTCGACGCCGGCCGGATCGTAGGGAAGCGCCCGGCCCTCCCGGTCCACCAGCACCAGTCCGTCGTCGGTCCGGGCCAGCGCCACCGGCGGTCGCTCCTGGATCTCGAGCACCAGGGTGCCGGGAATCCGCCGGTGGATCGTGATCCTGGCCACCCCCCGGACCGTGAACAACCGGCGCTCGAGCGGCTCGGTCGGATCGAAGATGTTGGCTCCCGGCGGCAGCCCGAGCACGGCAATCAGGTGCGATGGCTCGAGGAACCGGGTGCCGACGAGCTCAACCCGGCGGACGTCGAAGATCGCGAGGCGCCGGAGGCCCCGAGGCGCCAGCCATACGCCGGTCGCGACCACCGCGGTGACCAGCACGCCGAGGGCCAGTCGCCGACGGGTCATTGGGCCCCGCGCCGCGCCAAGATCTCAGGCCCGAGCCGGGTGATGTCGCCGGCGCCCAGCGTGAGCAGCACGTCGCCGGGCTCCAGCAGTCCGGCGACCCGGTCGGTGAGGGCCGCGCGACGGGCCTCGTAGACCACCCGGGCACCCCGGCGCTCGGCGGCCTGAGCCACGAGCGCGCCCGAGACGCCGGCGATCGGCGCCTCCCGGGCGGCGTAGACGTCGGTCACGATGGCCAGATCGGCTTGTGCGAGCGCCTCACCCATGGCGTCTCCATGCGCCGCGGTGCGCGAGTAGAGATGGGGCTGGAACGCCGCCACCAGTCGTCGCGCGGGGAACGCCTGTCGGGCCGCGGCGAGCGTGGCCCGGAGCTCGGTCGGGTGGTGGGCGTAGTCGTCCACGATGGTGACGCCACCAGCCTCCCCTATCCGATCGAACCGCCGGCCGACCCCGCCAAACCGCGCCAAGGCGTCGAGGGCGGGCTCCAGCGGACCGCCCAGCGCGTGGACCGCGCCCAGCGCGGCCGTGGCGTTCCGGAGGTTGTGGAGCCCCGGTACCCCGAGCCGAAGGGTCACCGCCCCACCCCCCGGCAGCTGGACCCTGGCGGTACTCCCGGCCGGCCGAGCTCGAGCCCGTCGAGCGCCAGATCGGGCGTTCCCTCGGCCGCGAGTCCGAAGCGCCAGACCCGGCCCCGGTCCAGGGGGGCCGCTACCCGGTCGGCGCCGGCGCTGTCGGTCCCGATCAGCACCCGCCGGGCCGGCGCGGCGAACCGGCCGAACGCCGCTTCCAGCGCCTCGACCGAGCCGTAGCACTCCAGATGGTCGGGCTCGACGTTGCCGATCACTGCGATCTCCGGGCGGAGCGTCAGAAAGGCCTGGTCGTACTCGTCCGCTTCCACCACGTAGAGCCCCTCGCCGCCCAGGTGCGCGTTGCCACCCCAAGCCGCGACCCGGCCACCCGCCAACCCCGTGGGCTCGAACCCGGCCGCCGTCAGCGCCTCGGTGGCCATGACGGTGGTGGTGGTCTTGCCGTGTGTGCCGGCGATGCAGACCGACGGCGTGTCGCCGATCAGCCCCGCCAGCGCGACCTTCCGGGGCACCACCGGGATGCCTAACGACCGGGCTCGGACCAGATCCGGATGGGTCGCGGGGACCGCCGCGCTCACGATCACCGCCCGGCTGGCCGCCGCCAAGTCCGGCGCCTGACCGGGGACCACCCGAGCCCCGGCAGCCTGCAACTCTCCGCAGCCGCTCGGGTCGGCGTCGGTCCCCGACACCGGAAGACGCCGCTCGAGCGCAATCAGCGCAAGGGCGCTCATCCCGGCACCACCGATCCCCACAAAGTGGAGCGGGCGCGGATCGGACTGGAGAAACAGGTTCATCCCTAGCGGCCTAATCTAAATAGCCACCATAGCTTGGGAAAGCCCGGATCAGTGCCCAACCAGGGCCTCCAGCCGGGTCGCGATCTCGATCACCGCCCCGGGCCGGCCCCGCGCCTTGGCTCGGGCCGCCAGGGTCCGCCGGGTGTCCGGATTCTGGAGGATCTCGTCGATCAGCCGCCCCAGACCGGCCGGGGTGAGCGCCGCCTGCTCCGCCGACCGAGCCGCGCCGGCCGCCACCATCGCCTCCGCGTTCCGGCGCTGATGATCGGCGGCGGCGGTCGGGAGCGGAATGAGGAGGCTCGGGAGGCCCCAGGCGCAGAGCTCGGCGATGGTGGTCATCCCGGCCCGACCCACCACCAGATCGGCCACGGCATAGGCGTCGGCGATCGGGTCGAGAAACTCGAACACCTGGACCGCCGGCGGCCGGTGGTGCGACCGGAAGCGGTCGACCGTAACCCGCCCCGCCGCCCAGAGTACCACCCGGTCCCGGCCCCCGTCCTCGTCGAGCCAACCGGCCACCAGCTGGTTGATCGCGAGCGAGCCCTGGCTCCCCCCGGTCACCAGCACCACCGGGCGCTCGTCGTCGAGACCGAAGCGGGCCCGGGCGGCCGCCCGGCGCTCGGGGGTCGGCGGAACGATCGGACTCCCGGTGAACCGCACCACCGTACGGGGGCCCACCCGAAGGTGCGCCGCGCCCTCCGGAGCACCCAGGAAGATCTCGTCGACCCGGGAGGCCAGCCGCCGCGTCACCAGCCCCGGATAGGCGTCCTGCTCCATCATCGCGGTGGGAATCCCGCGCCGGGCGGCCAGCCACACCACCGGCCCGGCCACGTACCCGCCGGTCCCCACCACCAACCCCGGACGCTCCCGCCCGAGGAGGTGGCGGACCCGACCGATCAGCCGGAGCGCGAGAACCGGCCACCGAAGGTTCTTCCACCACTGGCGGCGATAGATGGGCTCGAAGGGCAGCAGGACGTAGGGGAAGTCGCGCTCGGGCAGGAGCCGGGCCTCCACCCCCCGCTCCGCCCCGACCAGCATCAGCCGCCAGCCGGGGTGCCGCTCCCGGAGCGCGCTCGCGATCGCGAGCGCCGGCATCAGGTGGCCGCCGGTCCCGCCCCCCGCGATCAGGACGGTGGTCACGCCGCCCGCCGGCCCGCCGCCCGGGTTCCCCGCTCGGGGAGCGGCTTCCCGCGCATCCGCCCGACGCTGATCAGCACGCCGGTCGCCACCAGGGTGACCAGGAGATTCGACCGCCCAGCCGACATGAAAGGAAGACCTAACCCGGTCGTCGGCATCAGATTGGTATTCACGGCCATGTGCATCAAGGCGGTGAGCCCCACCGAGGCGGTCAGGCCGGTCGCGAGCAGCTGGCCAAAAGGATCGGGCGCAGTCTTCGCGATTCGGAAGCCGAGCCCGCAGAAGGCCGCGAACAGGAGCACGATGACCGCGACCCCCAGGAAGCCCCACTCCTCCCCAATGGTGGCGAAGAGGAAGTCCGAGGGGGCCTCCGGGAGATAGTTGAGCTTGAGCTGCCCCTCCCCGAAGCCGACGCCCATCACCCGGCCGGAGGCGAACCCGATCGTGGCTTGCCCCACCTGCCAGCCGGTGCCGCCCTCGCACTTGCCCGCCAGGCCGAGAAAGCAGCGGACCCGCGCGAACCGGTAGGGCTCCGCCTGGATCGCCGCCACCGCCAGGAACACGGCGGCGACGCCGAGGAGCAGGAACTGGCCGATCCGGGCACCGGCGGTGAAGAGCACCACGCCGCCGAGGAGCGCCACTACCGTGGCCATCGAGAGGTTCGGCTCGAGGAGGACCAGGAGAGACACCAGCCCGGTAATCAGCAGAATGGGCACCATGCCCTTCTTGAAGTCGCGGATCCGCTCGCCCTTCTTCGTCGCCAGCGCCGCGGCCCAGACCACGATCGCGAACCGGGCCAGCTCGGACGGCTGGAAGGTCCCCCCCGGCAGCCGGAGCCACCGCCGGGCCCCGTTGGTGCGCGGGGCCAGCGCCTCGGTCCCGGGGATCACGCAGATCAGGAGCAGCACCATGGTGATCAGCAACAGGATCCAGGCACCCTGCCGCCACCGCCGGTAGTCCACTCGCGACGCGACCACCATGCCGATGCCGCCGACCAGCGCCGCCGACAGTTGTTTGAGCACCTCCCGGATGGCGTTGGCCTGGAAGCTGGCAGCCGAGTAGACGCTGGCGATCCCGAACACGGTCAGAATCGCCACGACCACGCCGAGGAGCCTGGTCTCCCACCGGAAATCGGCGGGGTGTCGAGGTGCGGATCGGTCGGTCACAGGCCCTCCACGATGGCGCGGAACCGGTCGCCGCGGGCTTCGTAGTTCGTGAACATGTCGTAGCTCGAGCAGGCGGGCGAGAGCAGGACCGCGTCGCCCGGCTGGGCCAGAGCCGCGGCCGTCGCCATCACCTGGTCGAAGGTCGTGGCCCGGGCCACCGGCACCGTGCCTTGGAGATCGGCCACCACCCGGTCGCCGGCCTCCCCGTAGGCGACCACGGCCCGGCACCGGTCGCGGAGGCCGGGGCCGAGCCGGGTGTAGGGCTCACCCTTGTGGCGCCCGCCGAGGAGGAGAATGAAAGGCCGGTCCAGGGCGGCCACCGCCACTTCGGTCGACGCGATGTTGGTCGCCTTCGAGTCGTTGACCCAGAGCACGCCCCGCACCTCGCGGACCGGCTCCATCCGATGGGCCAGCGGGCGCGCGGTCCGAAGGCCGGCGGCGAGGGCGGCCGGTGCCACGCCGAGCGCTCGGGCCGCCAGCGCCGCCGCCAGGGCATTCGCGGCGTTGTGATCGCCAAGGAGCGGGAGCTCCGCCCGGGCAAGGAGCGGCTCGGCGCCGAGCCGGAGGAGGCCGGCCTCGCGGTCGAGCCAGCCATCGGCCTCCCGGATCAGGCTGAACCCGAGCCGCCGGCCCGCCGGGCGCCCCACCCACGCCGCCGAGGTCGGGTCGTCGGCGTTGAGCACCCAGACGGAGTCCGGGCTCGCCCGGGCGAAGAGGCGCACCTTGTCGGCGTAGTACTCGTCCAGGCCGGGATACCGGTCCAGGTGGTCCGGCGCCAGGTTGGTGAGGACCCCGACGGTCGGGGTGAGGGTGGGCATGTCGTGGAGCTGGAAGCTGGAGAGCTCCACCGCCAGCACCTCGGGCAGCTCCGGCCTCAGGGCGACCTCGGAGAGCGGGGTCCCGATGTTGCCCGCCGCGAGGGCCCGCCGCCCACCCGCCACCAGGAGGTGGGCGACGAGGGTGGTGGTGGTGGTCTTGCCGTTGGTGCCGGTCACGGCCGCGAACGGCACCCGCCCCTCCAGGGCCCGAAGCCCGAGCTCGGCCTCGGACCAGATCGCCCGGTCGGCCCGGCGGGCGGCGGCCACGGCCGGCGCATCCGGCGGCACCCCGGGCGACAGCACCACCAGGGCCGCCCGGGCAATCCGGTCCAGGTCGTGGCGGCCCAGGTCCACCGTCACCCCGAGGGGTCGGAGCGCGTCGGCCACCGCGGCCAAGGCCGGGGTCGCGCCGGCGTCCGACGCGTACACCGGTGCGCCGCGGGCCCGGAGCAACCGAGCCGCCGCGCCCCCGCTCCGCCCCAGGCCGATCACGGCGACCTCGCCGGTCCGGCCCTCCAGCAGATCGGCCATCAGCGGATCTTGAGCGTCGCCAGCGCCAGGAGGGCGCAGAGCAGGCCCAGGATATAGAAGCGGGTGACCACGGTGGTCTCCTGCCACCCCTTCTTCTCGAAGTGGTGGTGGAGCGGCGCCATCCGAAAGACCCGGTGCGCATCGGCGTACTCGCGGCCCCGGGTGCGCTTGAACCACTGGTAGACGCCCACCTGGAGAATCACCGACACCTGCTCGGCCACGAACACCCCGCCGATGATCAGGAGCAGGAACTCGGCCCGGAGGAGGATCGCCACCGTGCCCAGCGCCCCGCCGATGGCGAGACTCCCGGTGTCGCCCATGAAGACCTTGGCCGGATGGGCGTTGTACCAGAGAAAGCCGAGCGCGGCCCCCATCAACGCGGTGCAGAACACGGTCAGCTCGCCCGCCCCGGGCAGGTAGTAGAAGTTGAGATACTGCGTCATGTCGACCCGGCCGAAGACGTAGGCGAAGAACGCGAACGTCGCCGCGGCGATGGCCGTGAGACCGGCCGCCAGCCCGTCCAGGCCGTCGGTCATGTTGACGGCGTTGCTCGAGCCGGTGACCACGAAGGTGACGAAGAGCACGTACACCACCGGCACGAAGAGCACCACGGTATACTTGACGAACGGCAACACCGTGGCCGTCGCCGGCAAGGTGGTCTCGGGCACCACCGGGTAGAAGATCAGATAGGCGCCGAGGGCCACGCCGAAGGTCGACTGTCCGATCAGCTTCCAGCGGGCCACCAGCCCTCGCGGCTTGCCCTCCACCACCTTGAGGTAGTCGTCGACGAAGCCGATCGCGCCGGTCCAGAGGGTGGCCAGGATCGCCACCAGGACGAAGCGATTGGTGAGCGGCGCCCAGAGAAGGGTCGGCACCAGGGTCGAGAACAGGATGATCACCCCGCCCATCGTGGGGGTGCCCCGCTTGCCCTCATGGCTCGCCAGGAGGCCGGTCCGGACCACCTGGCCCACCTTGAGCTGCTCCAGCCGCCGGATGATCCAGGGCCCGGCGGCAAAGGCCAAGAACAGCGCGGTGACCGTCGCGCCGGCCGCCCGGAAGCTGATGTAGTTGAAGAGATTGAACAGGATGTGGTCGCGGCCCAGCGGCGCGAGCAGATGGTAGAGCATCGGGCCAGTCTAGTCCGGATGGACGGTACGAGACGTAAGCAAGGGCAGCATCCTCTCGAGCGCGACGCCGCGGGAGCCCTTCAGCACCACCAGATCCCCGCCCCGAAGGCGGGTCGCGAGCATCGGGCCCATCGTCGCCACGTCGGGCGCCAGCAGTAGCCGGTCGTCCAGTTCGGCGCGGTGGGGCTCCAGAGCCGAGCCGAACTCGCCGACGCCCGCCAGCAGGTCGGGCTTGAGCGCCACCAGGCGCTCCGCGATCTCGGCATGGCGGGCCGCACTCTCGGCGCCGAGCTCCAACATGCTGCCAGCGACGAACACCAGCCGCCGCCCGGCCCGAATCGACTCGGCCACCTCGATGGCGGCCCGGAACGACGCCGGGTTGGCGTTGTAGCAGTCGTTGAGGACGAAGAGGTCGCCCAGCGAGACCAGCTCGCCGCGGCCTCCTGGAATCGTAACAGCCCCGAGCGCCGATGCCACCCGGTCGGGGTCGAGGCCCAGCTCTCGGCTCACCGCCCAGGCCAGCACTGCGTTCCGGCCCTGGTGCCGTCCCAGCACCGCCAGGGTCACGACCCGCCCGTCGATCGTGAGCCGGGCGTACCCCTCGAGCATCTCCACCCGATCGGGCCGGACGTCGGCCTCGGGCTCGAACCCGGCGGTGACCGTGCGTCCAGCGGCCGCCCGGGCTCCGGCCGCCAGGGCCGAGTCGCCGGCCCCCACCACGACCACCGGCACCCCGCGGGCGAGGGCCAGCTTCTCGGCCCGGACGCCATCCAGCGATCCGAAGCCCTCCAAATGGCCGGCCGCGACGTTGGTGATCACCGTCAGGTCGGGCTCGATGATCTCCCGATACCGGGCGATCTCGCCGGGCAGATTGGCGCCCGCCTCGACCACCAGCGCCTCGACCTCGTCCGGCGCTTCGAGAATGGTTTGGGGTACCCCGACCAGGTTGTTGAGGTTGGCCCGGGTGGCGTGGGTCCGATACCTGGTCCGGAGCACGGCGGCCAGCATCTCCTTGGTGGTCGTCTTACCGTTGGTCCCCGTGATCGCCACCACCGGTCCCGGCACCGCCCGCCGCCGGGCGAGGGCCAGTCGACCATACGCCACCAGGGTGTCGTCCACCGGATAGAGCGTCAGGCCCGGAACGGACGCGGTCCCGTGCCGCACCACGGCGCCGGCCGCTCCCGCCCGGGCGGCGGCGGCGAGGTACCGGTGGCCATCGAACCGTTCGCCCGCCAGCGCGACGAACAGGTCACCGGGGGCCACGGTCCGGCTGTCGGTCCAGATCCGTCGGTACTCGGGGGCCTCCGTCCCCGAGGCGAGGTCGAGCGCCGCGCGCACCCGGTCGTCGGTCCAGCGCATCAGCCCTCCCCCACCAGCTCGTGCACGATCTCGCGCTCGTCGAACGGCAGGTACTCCTGGCCGATCACCTGGTACGTCTCGTGCCCCTTCCCGGCCAGCAACACGGTGTCGTCCGGACGAGCTTCGCCGAGCACCCAGCGGATCGCCTCGCGCCGGTCCACGATCCGCCGGGTGGCGCCCCGCTCGGCGATCCCGGCCAGGATCTCGTCGATGATCCGCTCCGGGTCCTCGGTTCGCGGATTGTCGGAGGTGACCACCACCAGGTCGGCCAGCTCGGCCGCGATCCGGCCCATGATCGGGCGCTTGCCCCGATCGCGATCACCACCGCACCCGAAGAGGACGATCAGGCGTCCCACGCTGAGCGGCGCGAGGCTTTTGAGCACCCGTTCCAGGGCATCGGGCTTGTGGGCGTAGTCGCGGATCACCACGCAGGGACGCTCGACCAGCCGCTCCATCCGGCCGGGCACCTGGGGTGCGGTGGCCAACCGCCCAACCACCTCCGGGAGCTCGAGCCCCATCCCCACGGCACAGGCGGCGGCCCCGAGCGCGTTCGAGATGTTGAACTCGCCGGGCAGCGGCAGCGACACTTCCGCCGTTCCGAACCGGCCTTCGATCACGAACCGGCTCCCGAGCGGTCCCAGCACCGCGTCGCGCGCCCGGAGCGCCGCGTCGGGCTGAAACCCGTAACTCACCACCCCCGTGCCCTCGGAAATCGCACTCCAGGCCCGGTCGTCACGATTCACGGCCGCGACGCCGCCGGGCGCGAGCAGCCCGAGCAGCCGGAGCTTGGCCGCCCGGTAGTGGCTCATGTCGAGGTGATAGTCGAGGTGCTCGCGGCTCAAATTGGTGAAGATGGCGCCGGCGAAGAGCAGCCCGTCGAGCCGACCCTGATCGAGGCTGTGGGACGACGCTTCCATCGCGACCCGGTCGACGCCCGCGGCCAGCAGCGCTGCCAAGGTGGCCTGGAGGTCCACGGGTCCCGGAGTCGTGAGCGATCCCGCGGTCGAGGAAATGGGAAGCCCGGCGCCGTCGAACGCCCCCAGCGTCCCGATCGCCCCGGCCGTGCCCCCGGCGTTGAGCAGGTGCCGCATCAGGAGCGTGGTGGTGCTCTTGCCGCTGGTCCCGGTCACCCCGATCAGGTCCAGCCGCTCGGCCGGCCGGCCGTGCCAGGCCCGGGCCAGCACGATCGCGGCCCGGCGGGCGTCGGCGACCACCACCTGCGGGGTGGCCTCCTCGACCGGCTGCTCCACCACCAGCACCCCGGCGCCCTGCCGGGCGGCCGCGGCGGCGTAGCGGTGTCCGTCTTCCACCGAGCCCCGCACCGCGACGAAGACGGCCCCGGGGGTCACCCGGCGGCTGTCGGTCGTGATCGAGGTGACCGGCGGCAGCGCGTCCGGGGCCCGGGTCAGAAGACCTTCGCGCCGGAGCTCGTCCAGAAGTCCCGGCCACTCTCGCATCATCGTCATCGCCGACTCCTCCCTGCCACGACCCGGACCGTCCGTCCCGCCGGCAGGGAATCGCCGGCGGCAGGCCGGGTCTCCGTAACCCGTCCGAGCCCCCCGTCGAGCTCCACCCGGAAGCCCCGTCGATGGAGCGCGTGAGCCGCGGCCCGCACCGTCTGCCCGACCACGTCGGGAACCACGACCGCCGGATGGGACCGGCCGGCGTCGGGGCCCGGCGGCCAGGTAATCACCCGGACCGGCGCCCGTTCGGCCGACCCCGACCGGCGGGCCGGCCGCGTCGCCACGACCTCGCCGTCGGCCAGCCGGGCCCGGTCGATGGCCGTGAGGCGGGCCGCGAGCGCCTGGCGAAGCATCCGGGCGGTGAGCGGAGCCGCGACCAAGCCGCCGTAATACCGACCACCCTTGGGGTCCTCGATCCGGACCACGACGACGATCTGGGGATCCTTCGCCGGGAAGATCCCTGCGAACGAGGCGGCGTAGTGGGCGGTGTAGACCCGGTTCCGCACCAGCTTGGCCGTCCCAGTCTTGCCCAGCACCCCGCCCCGGACCTGGGCCCGCTCGCCGGTGCCGGAATCGCCCGCGGCCAACGCCAGAAAGCCGCGGAGTCGGGCCGCGATCTCGGACGAGACGACCCGGCGGACCACCAGCGGCTCGTGGTGATAGATCACCCGTCCCGCCGGATCGCGAATCTCCTTGATCATCGACGGCGCCAGCAGCACCCCGTCGTTGGCGATCGCGGCGTAGGCCGCCGCCAGCTGGATCGGCGTCACGGTGAAGGCGTAGCCCATCGCCGCGCTCACGCCCTGCAGCCCGGCCCGCCAGAGCCCCGGCCGGGGCAGCGACCCCGACGCCTCCGCCCCGAACTCGATCCCGGTCGGGCTGCCGAACCCGAACGAACGCAGCATGTCGTACTGCTCCTCCGGCCGGAGCCGCTCGGAGAACTTGCCCATGGCGATGTTGCTCGACACTTGGATCGCCCGGGCCAGGGTGATCGGCTCGTGCTGGGCGTGGTCGTCCTCCACCGTCCGGGTGCCGCCCCCGGCGGTGGTCAGCACCCACTTCCCGCCCTCGCCGGTCACGGTATCGGTGGAGTCGACCCGGCCGAGGGACAGCAGGGCAGCGGCTGTGAACGGCTTGGCGGTCGACCCCGGCTCGAACGACGTCACGAAGAACGACGCGCTCGGCGCGCTCCCTCCATCGTCCCCCGCCTGCCGGGAGGCCGCGGCCAGGAGCTCGCCGCTCCGGGGATCGAGAAATACCACGTCGCCCCGGGCGGGCTGGTACTCCGCGAACGCGGCCGCGAGCCCGGCCTCGGCGATCTCCTGTAGCTCGCGGTCGATGGTCAGCACCACGTCGTTGCCGGCCACCGGCTGGCGGATCACCCGCCCGGGCGACTCGTAGGTCCGGCCGTTGGCGTCCTTGAGCAGGACCGCCTTCCCGGGAACGCCGCTGAGGAGGGAATCGAGGAAGCGTTCCAGCCCCGACGTCCCCAGCGAGCTGTCGGGTGAAAGCGAGCCGATCAGGGGCCGGGCCAGCGGACCGGAGGGGTACTCACGGCGGTAGAGAGGACTCAGCTCCACCCCGCGGATGTGACGGAGTCGCTCCACCTGGGAGGCCGTGAACGGCCCGTGGGCGTAGAAGTACCGGCCCCGCTCCCTGAGGGTACGGCGGAGCCGGGTCACGTCGATGCCCAGGTCGTTGCGAGCGAAGCGGACGACCGAGTCGACGGCCGACGAGCGGACCTGGTCCGGGGCGACGCCGAGGTGGTACTGCTCGAGCGAGGTGGCGAGCGGGGCGCCGCGGCGGTCGAAGATGGTCCCGCGATGGGGCTCGAGCTTCCGGGGGACGGTCCGCTCCGCCACCGCCTGGCGGGCATACGCGTTCCCATGCACCAGTTGGAGGTACGCGGCCCGGGCCACCAAGGCGCCGCCGCCCAGGACGAGAAAGGCCTGCAAGGCCGCGATCCGGGCGACCGGCTTGGCCATCAGCGATCGGGCCGGGCGGCCGGGCCGCCCTCGACCTTGAGATAGGTGTAGGCCGTGTCCTGCCGGACGGCCAGGCCGTCACCGGCCACCTCGGGCTCGATCACCAGGGCCGACGACTGGGTCTTGATGGTCCGCTCCAGCCCGGCCCGGCGGGCCTCGAGCACCGCCCGAGTCTCCCGGAGTCTGGCCAGGCGTCGGGCGGTCTCCAGGCTGGCCTTCTGGCGGGCCACCACCATCAGCGCGACGGCCAGGAACAGGCCCAGCCAGAGCAGCACCCAGTACCGCCCCTTAGGGCTCGGCGCTCTCACCGCCATCGCCGGCCACCTCGAAGGCCCGGAGCCGGGCGCTCCGGGCCCGGGGGTTGGCGGCCACCTCTGAGTCGGACGCCGTCAGCGCCCGCCGGGTCAGGGTCCGGCCTAACGGCCGGCCCCGGCAGCGGCAGACGGGAAATTCCGGCGGACAGACGCAGGCGCGGCTCCAGTCACGAAAGGCGTGTTTGACGATCCGATCTTCCCCCGAATGATAACTGATGACCGCAAGGGTTCCCCGATCGGCCAAGGCGTCGCGGAGCCGGGGCAGCGCGTCGGCGAGGCCGGTGAGCTCGTCGTTCACCGCGATCCGGACCGCCTGGAAGAGGCGGGCGAACTCGCCCGGGCCGGCCCGGGGGCCCAACGCCTCCCGGATCGCGTTGACCAGATCGTCGCTGGTCGCGAACGGCTGGCTCGTCCGTCGGCGGGCCACGATCCGGGCCAGACGCCGCGCCCGGGGCTCGTCCCCGAAGTCCTTGAACCAAGCGGCCAGGTCGGCCTCGGGCGCCTCGTTGAGGAGGTCCGCCGCCGTGGGGCCGTCCCGACTCATCCGCATGTCGAGCAAGGCACCGGGCCGGAAGGTGAAGCCGAGCCCCTCGTCGTCCAGCTGCCGGGACGACACCCCGAGGTCGAGCAGGATCAGGTCAGGGCGAAACGCGACGATCTCAGCCCCGACCTCCGCATCGTAGGCACTCCCCTGCCGGTAGCGGATCCGGTCGCTCCCGAGGCGGGCTCGGGCCCGGGCCAGGGCTTCGGGATCCCGGTCGACCCCCAGCACCTCCGCCCCTCGAGCCAGGAACCGCTGCGCGTGGCCCCCGTCACCCAGGGTGCCGTCGACGACCCGTTTGGCGGCGGAGGCCACGCTCTCGACGGCATCGGCCAGGACGGGGAGATGATAGGTCATGACGAGCCGGTCCAGTCCGGGAAACGAATCACCCCGCGCTCGGACGCCGAGGCGGGGTGATCGAGGGAACGGGACGGGGCTGACGGGGCTCGAACCCGCGACCTCCGCAGTGACAGTGCGGCACTCTAACCAAGCTGAGCTACAGCCCCTCTACCTGAGAACCGTGCAATATAGGGGGCTCAATCCTTCTTGCAAAAGGCCTTCCGCATCTGCGGCAGAGCCTTGTCGTAGACCTCGTTGATCTGGGCCAGCCGCTGGTTTACGAAGTCGGCGTTGATCGGCGCGCCGGCGGTCAGCGCTTCCTTGGTGGCGTTGACCCAGGACTCCAGGCTGTCGACCGACTCGCAGGTCTTGTTGTCGGCCACCGCCTGGTGGCGCTCGGTGATGCCGCCCATGAGGCCGATGCCGAGCACGTAGTTGGCGAGCTGGTTCTCCCGGGTACCCGGTTGGACCAACGACACGGCCTTCTTGCCGATCTCCACCGCGAGCGGGAAGTCCACCGGTTGGGTCCGGAGGATCTCGAGGCCGCCTTCCTGGGCCAGCACGACGCCGAGGTTCCGCTTGTCGTTGTCGTTTCCGTAGCGCTCGATGTACGAGCCGAGGTCCATCGCGTCCCGGTACCGCTTGGCGGCCAGCAGGGCCCGGACCGCCCGCACCACCGGGGTCACGTCGCTGGTGTCCACCGCGACGAGGCGCTTGGTGACCGAGACGACGCTGTCAAGCGGGCCGGCCATGCCGTAAGCCTTGATCAGCTCGCCCAGGAGGATGGAATTCTGGGGTACTTGTTGGTCGCCCGCTTGGACCATTCGAGGTAGGCCGCGGTGTCGACCGGTTCGCGCGAGGCGACGTAGGTCGCCTTGTAGTAGAAGGACGTGTCGGCCTTGGTCGAGTCCAGCTGGACCACGCGCTGGAGCGCGTCGAGCGCCTGGGCGTTCTTCTCCGGCTTCTCCTGGAGGAGCAGCGCGGTGGCGAGCAGGTCCCAGAGGTCGGGGTTGTTCGGATCGTTCTGAATGCCTTCGCGGGCGATCTGCTCACCCAACTCCGGCTTACCGGCCGCGATGAAGTACTTGAGCGCCGACTCGCGCACGTCCTGGTTGGTGGGCGCGACCCGGAGGATCTCGGTGTAGGCGCTGACCACCTGGGCCGTGTCGTTCTGCTGCTGGTACTGGCCCAGCAGGCCGCCCCAGGCCTCGAGGCTGAGCCGGTCTCCCTCGACCGCGTCCTTGAAGTAGCCGATGACCTGATCGGCCGGCGCCTTCTGGGCGATGGCCATCTGGGCCAGGCAGATGTCGGCGGGCGCGAAGTGAGGCTGCTCCTTGAGGGCCTTCTCGGCCGCCTCGGTCGCCTTCTTCGGCTCGGCCGCCATCTGCTCTTCGCACTTCTTGGCTTCGGGCAGGGCGTTGAAGGCACCCTTCAGGTCCTCGGCGATCTTCTTGCCGAGATCCTCGAAGCTCTGATTGGACTCCTGGGCCAGCTTCACGATGAAGCCCGACTGGTCGCTGATCCCCTGGAGCCTCGACTCGACCGTCACCCGGCCGGCATCGCCGCGCTGGAGGGTCGAGGTGACGTAGGCGCGAGCCTGGAGCTGGGAGGCAAGCTGCCGGGCGACGAGCGGGGGGAGCACCGCGTCGGGCGGATATCCGTACTGGACCAGGGCGTCGTTCATCTGGTTTCGGGCGATGACCTGATACCACTTGTCCGCCACGTCCTCCATCTTCTCACGCATCCCACTCCCAACCCGCACCGCCGCCGCGGAGTCCTTGGCGTCGAACGAGTGCGGGTTGGCAACCATCAGGCGCGGCAGATTTTGGACCGGGCGAGGCGGTCGGCTGGCGCGGAGCTGCGCTTGGGCCGGAACCACCGACAGCGCCATCAAGCCGAAAAGCAGGGGGGCAACACGCGAATGCATTCTGAACAACCTCCATAGCGAGGTCCGCCCGGATCCAGGCGGCTGAGCCGACGCCCTCCGTGGCGTCGGTGCATGGGCGAAGAGGGATTCGAACCCCCGACATCCTGCGTGTAAGGCAGGCGCTCTGAACCGCTGAGCTATTCGCCCCGCGCGCGCCTCGGCCCTCCCGAAGGAGCCGCTCGTACAGGGAGACGCGTTGCCGCGTCGAATCCTACACCCGAACGAGACCAGCCGGGGCAGCTCTACAGAGCGATGGCCAAGGGAAACAGCACACAATACCCAACGACGAGCAGGACTGCAGCGAGGCTCGCCTGACCCGCTGACAGCACGACGTATCCCACGATCAGACACAACCCTGCCGCGCCGAACGCGAGCAGGTTGCGCGTACCGAAAAGCCCGCGCCGCGGCTTGGACTGCGCATCCGTTTGCGCCATAAGACTTTAAGTCTATGACGGTGGCCGGTCACGGTCAAGCGGCCGTGCCACTGGCGTTTCAAGCTGCGCAGCCGGCTCGTCCTCTCCCGGCGGAACGACCCAGCCGGCGTCCAGCGCCGCCCGGCGGGGCGCCTCCCGCCGCCGCCGCATCCGCGCGGCGATCACCACCAGGAGACCCGCCACCGCCCAGAGCCCCCCACCCAGGAGCCAGAGGCCAAGACTGTAGCGCCGTTTGACGTCCTTCTGCCAGGCCTCCTCGAATCCTTCGATCCGGAGCCCGGTCGTGAGCACGACCGCCGAGTCGAACGGCACCGCCGCGCCTAGCCGGGCAAGGAGGGGGGTGAGGGTCCCAGTGGGATTGCGCCGGGCCAGATCCAGCACCGCCGTAGCCGCCAGGGCATAGGCGGTGGTGGCGGTGGCCTCCGCGCCTCGTAACCCGGCATCCAGCGCATCCAGCGACGGCACCCGCCCCAGCGCCAGGCTGAGGTTGAGCTCCAACGACTCGAGCCGCCCGAACTCGCCCGCGGACACGGCCGCGTACCCCTCGTCGAACCAGAGCGGGACGCGACCCTTGACCGCCTGCCGGAGGGCCAGATGGGCCAGCTCGTGCCGGAGGATGTCGAACGGATCGCCGGCATCGGCCCGGATCGCGATGAAGCGGGCGGCCGGCAGGGCGAGCCCCGCGCCCCACGACGGGATCCGGCCCCGCGAGACCGAGTCGAACCCGCCCCGGCCCCGCACCACGGCGATCGCGACGGGGCCGATCGACCGCCGTCCCAGGCCGTAATACTCGGCCGGCTGGTCGGCTCGCTCGGCCAGGGCCACCGCCAGATCGAGATCGGACGGAGCCGCCAGCGCGGTCGCCTGCCCTACCCGGACGATCTCACGCTGCGCCTGGGCCCGGACGGGCCCGGCGACGATCAGGCCGCCGGCGAGGAGGGCGGCACCGACTCGCCGCGCTCGACGGCTTCGAGGAGTTCCTGGCAACGCTTGGCCCACGGAGCATATTTGTTGGCCTTGGCCCCTTTGCGCCAGGTGGCGCGGGCCCCTTCCTGATCGCCCGCGAACCAGCGGGCCCGCCCCAAGTCGTAGTACGCCTCGATCAGATTCGGCCCCAGCGCGATGGCCTTGGTGAGAAAGGTCTCGGCGTCGAGGTACATCGCCCGCTCGAGGTAGACGAGTCCCAGATAGTAGTGGGCGTACAGCGTGGCCTTCCGGTCGTTGTCGAGCCGGATGACCCGGGAGAGGTGCTCGATCGCCTCGCCGAAGATTCGCTTCTTGAGGCAGATGAAGCCCACGTTCACCCGGGCCAGCGCGTGGGCGGGCTCGCGGGCCAGCACCTCGGAGAAGGTCACCAGGGCGTCGTCATAGTGCTCCCCGAGCATCTGGGCCCATCCAACGAGGGCCTTCGCGTGGACGTCGTCGGGGGCGAGCTCGAGCGCTCGGTGGAGCGCGTCGATCGCACCAGCGGGGTCGCCCGCCGAGATCAGGCTCCAGCCCTTCTCGATGAAGGTCGAGGCGCCGAGGTGGTCGGCCCGCACCGGCATCGGCCCCGCCTCGGCCGGGTCGGGGTGGCCGGGGCCGCTGGTGGCGAGCTGCTTGAAGCGGTCCACCTGCCCTTTGATCCGGTCCTTGAGGCCGCCGAGCTCCGACAGGCTCCCCTCCACTTGGCGGAAGGTGGCGACGATCCGGGTCTTGAGACGAGCCCGATCGGCGGCGCCAGCCTCGAGCTCGCGGTCGATCGCGTCGAGCTCCTCGACCAGCGCGGCCAGCCAGGCCGTCCGTCGGACGTCGGTCACAGCAGCTGCTCGCCGCGGAGGTACGAGGCGACCCGGATCCGGCCGGTCTCCACGTCGAACTCGGCCGTCCGGCCGAAGTCGCCGCCGACCGCTTCACCGACCAGGCGGATGCCGTTGCGGTGGAGCGCCTCGCGGGCCGCCACCACGTTCCGGTCGCCCATTTGGATGGTGCCCGGAGGGGCCAGCGAGGTGAACATGCTGGCCCCGCCGACCAGCCGGGCGGTGATGGCCGGCGCCCGCGCACCCCGGGCAATCAGCCGTTCCAGGAGGGTGGGCACCGCGGTCTGGGCGAAGCGGCCAGGTTGTCCCTGGTCCCGTCCCATCGCCGCCGAGGGCAGGAGCACGTGGGCCATGCCGCCGATCTTGGCCTGGGGATCGTAGAGGGCGATCGCGACGCAGCTCCCGAGGGCGAGCGCCACGAGCGTCGCCGGCGCCTCGGCCACGATCAGGCCGCTCACCCGGACGACGACCCGGAGCCCCGTCATTCGACCCTCCGGTAGATCCGTTCCCGCGAGTCGACGATCTCCAGCTCCTCGGCAACCGATCGGGCGGCGAGCTCGGCCCGGCCGAGCATCAGGAGGCCGCCCGGCGCGAGGGAGCGAACCAGCGCGGCCAAGGCCCGCGACTGCCCCTCGTCGCCAAAGTAGATGAGCACGTTCCGGCAGGTGACCACGTCGTACGGCCCGCGCACCCGCGACTCGGTGAGATCGTCTCGGCGGAAGTGGACTCGCCCCCGGAGCGCCGGCTCCACCAGGAACCGGTCACCCACCAGCCGACCGTGGCGAAGGTCGCCGGCCAGCCGAAGGGGCGCGGTTACCTGCCCGGGATACTCGCCCATCCGACCGAGGGCCAGCCCGGCCAGGTCGAGATCGGTGGCGTCGACCCGGAAGGCGGTCGGGTCGCCTGACCCGGTGAGGGCCCGATCGGAGAGGACCATGGCCAGCGACCAGGCCTCCTCGCCGCTCGCGCAGCCGGCGCTCCAGCCTCGGAGCCCGCCCGCCGGCTTCCGCTCCTCGAGCAGCTCGGCGAGCCGGCGCCACGCCGTCGGATTCCGGAAGAAGCTGGTGACGCCGATCGAGAGCGCCCTCACCAGCCGGTCGCGCTCACCGGCATCGCTGTCGAGCAGGGCGGCGTACTCGGCCAGGCCGTGCTGGCGGCGGGCCCGGATCCGGGAGGCGAGCCGCCGCTCCAGGCAGGGCGTCTTGTACAGCACGAACGCCCCGGCGCCCAGCCGCTCGAGGTGCTCGGTCACCCGACCGAAGGCGGGATGGTCGACGAGGCTCATGCGGACACCGGCAAGAGCTCGAGGTTGGCCCGGGCCAGCTGGTGCCCCGGGTTGAGCGCCAGGGCCCGCTCCCAGAACTCGCGGGCCCGGGACGCTTCCCGCCCCCGGAAGGCGAGGTTCCCGAGTTTGAAGAAGAGATCGTCGCCCAGCTCGGGGGCGATCGTGGCCGCCCGCTCGTAAACCCGGGCGGCGTCCTCGTAGCGGCCGCCCCGGTAGTAGAGATCGCCCAGGTTCTTGAACGGCTGGGGCTGCGACGGCTCGTCGCCGATGATCTCCTCGAGGAGGACCTGCGCCTCGGTAAAGGCACCGGTGGCCTCGAGCAGGACGGCGTAGTTGTTCCGGAGCACGCTGTGCTGAGGAAAGGCCGTGACGCCTTCGCGCGCCAGGCTCACGGCGGATTCGATCTGGTCGAGGGCCACCTGGGTCAGCGCGGCAGCCCAGAACCAGATCGGCGGGGCCGCCACTCCGAAGAGCTCGCGGGCGCGATCCAGCCGGGCCCAGGCCACCTGGGGCTCGTCGCGCTCGAGAGCCAGGATCCCCCAGTCGAGGAAGATCCTGGGGTCGTCCGGCAGCCGGCTCGCGGCCTCGGCGCCGATGGCGTCGGCCTGGTCGGTCCGGCCGATCGCCTCGAGGGCCACGGCCAGGTTGTGAAGGATCGCGCCGCGGGGGCCGCTCCGGTCGAGCGCCTGCCGGAAGAGGGTGACGGCGTCGGGCCAGTTGTCCTGGCGGGCGGCGATGACGCCCAGATAGAATGGCGAGGTTCCTTCGGACGGCCGCAGCTCCATGACCCGGCGGAACTCGCGGGAGGCCTCGTCGAGCATGTCGCTTCGGAGGAACGCCACGCCCAGGTTTCGGTGCTCGTCGAGCTGGGCCTCGAGCAGCCGCGACGGCGCCGCCTTGGACGAGGTTCCGGTCCGCTGGGCCAGCCCCGCGGTGATCAGCCCGAACAGCGCCTGCGCGGCCTCGAAATCGGAGAGGCCGGAGGCGTCGATGACCTCGCGGGTGTCGCGCTCGCCGTCGAGCAGCGGCAGGATCCGGCGCTGCGCCTCGGTGAAGCTGAGCGCGGGGTTGGCCAGCGCGCCCCGGTCGACGGAGAAGACGGCGTCGAACGACGGAATCTTCTTCTCGATCAGGCTCCACTCGTCCACCCGGCGGGCACCCTCGAGCAACAGGTTTTCGGGGTTGATCCGGTCGAGATCGCCCTCCCATTCGGGGCGCACGCCGGCATCGAAGGTGAAGGTGCCGGTCGACCAGGAGAAGAGCGCGTAGACCGCTTCCTCGATCTGAAAGCGGAGCAGCCGGCGGAGCTCTTCCGGCGCCAGGGCGCCCAGGCTGACCAGGATCTCGCCCAAACGCCGGCCCCGCGAGACCTGTTGCATGGCGAGGGCCTGGTCGAGCTGCTCCCGGCTGATGGTCCCGGCCCGGAGCAGGATGTCGCCCAGCCGATCGCGCCGGTTCACGATCGTCGCGTAGGCGATCCAGCCGTCCTCGAAGAAGATCGAGCCGAAGCGCTGCCGATCGGCCAGCGCCAGACACCCCGTCCGCCGCCCGAAGAAGAGCAGCTGGATCACGTCGGGGAGGCTGGCCTCCTTGAGGCTGCCCTTGATCGCCATCAGCGCAGCTCCACCATCAGCCGCTCGGCCGGGTGCGGCCAGCGCTGAATCATCTTCTCCCGGCTTCGGACCACCCCCATCCCGGGCGAGAGGATCCCGCTCCCTCGCGGGGTCGCGCTCCGCCGGCCCGGCCGGGTGCCCTTGGACAAGACCACCTCGAGCACCTCGCGGGCCAGCGCGGGCGAGGGCGTGACCCGCTGGCCCCGCGCTTCACCGAGCACTCGATGCACCGCCCCCTGCACCGCCCGGATGGAGTCGGCCGGGCGGCCGGCGAGGTAGTCGATCAGCGCGGCGTCGTCGGCCATGGGAGTGCCGGCCAGCAGCGCCTTGACGACGGTCAGGCGCACCTCTCGATCGGGCGGGAGGATCTCCACCACCAGGCCCGCCTCGAGCCGGGTCAGGAGCCGGGGATCGAAGCCCTCGAGCTCGCTCAGCCGGCGGGCCGACGCGAAGACCAGGGGGCGGCCGCCGTCGGCGAGCGCCCCGAAGATCTGGAGCAGCTCCTCCTGGGCGCGGCCCTCGTGGGCGAGCACGTGAAGATCGTCGACCAGGAGGCCGGCCACCCACTGATAGCGGGTCCGCCAGGCGGCGGTCTCCTCCGCGGTCCGGAGGGCGGAGACTTCGCCCAGGAAGCTGTGGGCGCTCAGGCAAGCGATGGGTGAGACCTGTCGCTCGATCAGCGCGTTACCGATCCCGTGGAGCAGATGGGTCTTGCCCAACCCGCTGGCCCCGACCACGACCAGGGGGTTGTCCTGCCCGCCGGCGTCGGCCACCCGGGCGCGGGCCGCCTCGACGGCCAGCCGGTTGGAGGGGCCCACGCCGAGGGTGTCGAGGGTGAGCTCCGGCAACGGGGCCGACAGCGGGGCCCGCCGGCGCCGGGCCTCGTCCACCAGCTCGCGGGCGGCCGGGAGCTGATCGGGATCACGGAGGACCTCGGCGCCGGCCAGGTCGGGCGCGATGGCTCGAACCTCGGCCACCAGCCGCTCCAGCTCGGTGGCGTCGCGGCCGAAGTCGCTGATCACCGGCTCCGGGTCGCCGCCCATCTCGTCGGTCAGGGCCCGCTCCAGCCGACGGGCCCGGAGGCCCCGCGACTGCCAGTGGGCGATGGCTTCGCGAATCCGGCCCCGCCACCGGTCGAACTGATGCGAAACGTTGGCCACGACCTCGGAGAGGAAGGCGTCGAACTCCGCTTCCTCGAGGCTGGGCGGCTCCTGGGGTGCGTCGGCAGCGGCGGGGGCTGGTCCGGCCTCGGCCGGACCGAGGCGCCCGTTGGTGCTCTCGAGGCCGAGCAACGCCAGCGCGTCGGCCGCCGAGAGCGCTTCGGGCGTCGTTTGCTGGAAGGCGAGGACCCGCTGGAGCGCGCCCAGGTATTCCTTGATCGACCGGAACGGCTGGTGGGCCAGGGCCTCGACCACCGCCGGCGCAAGGCGAACGCCGCTTTCGGCCACCCGCCGGTCCAGGATCACCTGCCTGGCGTCGGAGCCGGGAAGCCCGAGCGTGACGACGGTGCCTGCCTCGAGCCGGCGGCGAAGCCGGGCGTCGAGACCGGCCAGCCCGGCGACCGGCAGGGCGCTCGCGACCACGACCTCGCGGCCCTTGGTGATCCGCGATTCGAGAAGGTCGAAGACGAAGGCCTGCACCGGCAGATGGCGGGTCACCGCCTCGAAATCGTCGATCAGCAGCAGGTCGGCGTCGAGCAGCCGGTCGCGAAGCGCCGATCCCCCCTCGCCCAAGCCGCGGGCGTGCACCACGTCGGCGAGCCGAAGGAGCGAGATGAGCTCCGCCCGCCGGGGGGGCGACTGGGCGGCGGCCCGGTCACGCACGGCGCGGAGAAGATGCGACTTCCCGGCGCCCCGGATTCCCACCATCACCAGGGGGCCGTAGAGGGTACGGCTCGCATCGGCGACCGTCCGGGCCGCTGCCACCGCCGCCGCATTGGCCGGATCGGTGACGAACAAAGCGAACGGGTCCGTCACAGCGTCGGCGGCCGCGCGGCGAGCCGTTGCAGGACGAGCGTGGACAGCGCCTTGAGCGTCTCGAACACGCCGGTGCCGTGCAGGGCGTCGGCCGGCAGGCTGGGAACGGAGCGGAAGTTGAAGGTCTCGTCGAGATCGGAGGGACCGAGGACGAGATCGGCGGGCAGGTCCTGCTTGTTGTACTGGAGCACCAGCGGCACCTGGCGGATGTCGACCCCCTGATCCAGGAAATTCTCCTGCAGGTTCTGGAAGCTCTCGATGTTGTCGTCGAACCGGCGGGCCTGGCTGTCGACCACGAACACCACCCCGTCGGCGCCCTGGAGCACCAGCCGGCGGGTGGCGTTGTAGTAGACCTGACCCGGCACGGTGTAGAGCTGGAATCGGGTGGTGAACCCGGAGATCACCCCCAGCTCGAGGGGCAGGAAGTCGAAGAAGAGGGTGCGATCGGACTGGGTGGCCAGCGAGACCATCCGACCCCGGCGGTGCTCCGGCACCCGGCCATGAATGTACTGGAGATTGGTCGTCTTGCCGCAGCGGCCCGGTCCGTAGTAGACCAGCTTGCAGGTGATTTCGCGGGCGGTGAAGTTGACGAGCGGCATGGGTCACCGTCCAAAGAGGGCGCGCAGGCTGGCGTTCAGCTCGTCTTCGAAGGCCTCGGGCAAGACCTGGCGCGCGGGCGCCTCGCGCGGCGCCGCCCGGGTCAGCCCGTCCACCATCTGATCGAAGAAGAGCTGCACCAGCCCGAGTGAGGTCTCCGGCCCGAACACGACCAGGCCGATCCACGACGCGGCGGGGAGATCGAACGGGGCGAGAAACACGCCCAGCTGCTGGCCCTGGTGAACGATCGCTCCGAACCCGTCCGAACCCAGTTCGCGAGCCATCTCGCGGGTCGACGCCACGATGCCGGCGCCGAGCGCCGCGGCCGACATCAGGTCGAGCGACCGGGTGAAGCCGTGTTGGGCCACCACCTGGCCCGCTCCGGTCATCAGGACCGCGATCCGCGCCCCGGACTCCTCCACGAAGCCCGCCAGCGGCCGTTCGACCCAGGGCTCGATGGCTCGCATCAGCTGAGCCGCCCCGCGGCGTCGAGCAGGGCGAGCCGCACCTCGCCGATGTTCACGTCGTTGTCCGCCACCGCGACCAGCAGCAAGCCGTCGCCACCCGGGGCAGCGAAGAGCTGTCCCTCCGAGCCCTGAAGCAGGATCATGGTGAGGGCGGGATGGCCGACCGTTCGAGGCAGCTCGGCCAGGCGCTGGGCCAGCCGGGCCGCCAGGGCCGCCGCCGCCCGGGTGTCCTCTCCCTCGAGCGCGGTCTCGGCCACCACGATCCCGTCCTCGAGCCCGACCAGGAGCGCGCTCCGGACTCCCGGCAGCCGGGTGACCTCATCGAGGACCGCCTGTTCGGGAAAGGTCATTCCAGTTCCTCCAGCCAGCGCACCGAGTCAGCGACGGCGCGATCGGCGATCCGCGACAGCCGACCGGCCGGCACCTCGCGCCCCCGCATCAGGAGCAGGAGGGTCTCCTCGGACGGGCTCCGAATCTCGTAGTTGACCGGCCCGCCCTCGACCGCGATGGCCCGCCATTCGCCCAGGCCGAGCATCCGGGCGGTGCGCTCGGCCTCCCGACTCACGCCGGCCAGGCCTGCGGCGACGGCCTCGCTGGCGTCGCTGCCGTCGGGCCGCACCACGTCGCCCCGGAGCACCCGCCCCTGCTGATCGAACAGCAGGGTGGCCTGGTCGCCCCCCCGGCGGACCGCCTGCGGCGCCGCCTGGTCCGGCACGCTGGGCCGCTCGAGGCCGGCCTCGGCCTGGATCCGAATCCGGTCGACCGCGGCGGTGAGGCTGGCGTCGCCGGGCGCGATCTCGAGCGCCCGGGTCAGGTGGCGGAGACTCCGGGTGACCTCGCCGCCGCGGTAGAAGAGAAAGGCGAGCCCCTTGTGCGCGCCCAGATGGTCGGGCGCGAGGCGGAGCACATTGGTCCAGGCATCGAAGGCGGCGTCGCCGTCGCCCCGATCGCACTGGATCCGAGCGACCAAGTCGTAGGCGTCGGCCACCTCGGGATAGCGGCTCAGGCCACGGAGGGCGACCGTGAGGGCGGCGTCCAGCTGTCCCCGGCCGCGGAGCGCCTCGGCCAGCGGCAGAAACACCAGGCTGGTCGGATCCTGCGCCAGCTGCACGGTCATCGTCGCGATGTCGTCAGTCATGCGAGCCTCTGAGCAACGCGGCCAACTGCCGGGCCGCCGGAATGGCCGCGCCGACCGACGCGACCCGCCGTTCCTCCTCGGGGCCGAGCGACGGGAGCGCCAGCCAGGCCTCGAATCCGTGCACCGCTTCGCCGAGGCGACCGGTGCCAAGCAGCGACCAGGAGAGCAGCCGCAGGGCCCGAGGTGACGCCGGATCGAGCCGGACCGCCTCCCGAAGCGGCGCTTCCGCCTCGTCGAAGCGCTGCTCAGCGATCAACGTTCGTCCTACCAAAAGATACGGACGGGGGTCGTTCGGGAAGGCGTCGAAGGCGGCGCTCGCCATGCTCCGGGCCGCCTCGAAGTTCCCGGCCTTCACCAACCGCTCGGCTTCCGCCAACAGGGGCCCAGCGTCCTCCCGCGGGGCCGCCGCCGCCGACTCCTCCACCGGGTCGCGGACGATCACCACCCCGGCGGAAGCCAGCCCGAAGATGGCCCGAGCCACGTCGAACTCCGGCTCGCTCATGGTGACGGCGAGGGCCTGGACGTCGCGCACGCCGTCGGACGCCGCCAGCACCCGCCATTCGAACGGCGTCAACACCAACGAGCCGGCCTCCTCCTGTTGGGAGGGCGCCAGCCGGGGAATCACGCCGAGGTGCGGGATCCGGGTGCGGATCCGGGACCACTCGTCGATCCGGCGGGCCGCCTCGAGCAGGAGCGACTCGACCGAGATCCGGACGTCGGCCTCGCGCGGGATGGCGTCGGCGCTCCGCTCCTCGAAGATGAAGTGGCCCTCCGACCACCCGAGCAGGGTGAACACGACCTCCTCGATCTGGAGCCGGACCTGGGTGGCGAGCTCCCGCGCGGTGATCGCGCCGAACGACACCAGCATCTCGCCGATCCGGCGGCCGTCGCCGCCGTCCTTGAGCGCCTCAGCCCGGGCCAGGTCCTCGTTCCGGACCTTGCCCGCCCGAAGCAGCTGCTGCCCCAGCAGATGCGGGTTGGAGCGGATGGTGGCGCCGACCACCGCGGCCTCGTGGAACCAGATCGTGCCCTCGTTCTGGCGGAGTTCGGACACGATCCGGAGCAACCCGGTCTTCCGGCCCAGATCGAGGAGCTGGAAGACGTCGTGGATGCCGAGCTCGCGGAGCGGACCCTGGATCGCCACCTACACCTCCACCGGTTGCAGGATGTGGAGGAGGTCCCGGGTGGAGCGGGCCTGGGCCCGGGCGGCCGCCGCGAGCGGACCGGTCGGGGCGAGCCGGAGCGTCTCATCCCAATCGGCCAGAGCCAGGTCGAACCGCCCGAGGGCGTTGAGCGACACGCCCCGATAGAAGCGGGCGACCGTGTGCTCGGGCAAGAACTGGAGGACCCGGTTGAAGGCCACCACGGCATCTTGGTGGCGGCGTTCGTCGGCCAGCGTGCGACCCAGCAGGAGGAGCGCGTCGAAGGCGTAGGGCTCCACCAGGAGGAGGTCGACCAGCAGCCGGACCGCGTCCCCGGTGCGCCCCTGCCGGCGATGCAGTTCGGCCAGGGCCAACCCCGCTTCGAGATAGGTCGGCAGGATGGCGAGGGCGCGTTCGTAGGCCGCGCGGGCCGCGGCCGGATCACGGCGCTCCTCCTCCACCATCCCGATCTCGTACCAGGCCTGGACCAGGTCGGGCTCCAGGTCGACCGCCCCCCGGAACGCATCGAGCGCCTCCTCGGGGTCGTTGAGGCGCCGGGCGACCACGCCCCGAAGCACCAGCAGGTCGGCCCGGCCCGGCGCCGCCGCGAGGGCGCCGAGCGCGTCGTCCTGGGCGCCGCCTAGATCGCCCTCGGCCAGCCGGGCCCGGGCCCGAACCACCAGGGCCTCGGCGTCGTCGGGGCGGCGCCGGACCAGCTCGTCGGCGGTCTCGGCCGCCTCGCGGGAGCGGCCCAGGGCGAGGAGCGAGGTCGCTTCGCCGAGGAGGATACCGGCATCGTCGGGCGACTCACGGCGGGCTTCGCGGAACCGTTCCAGGGCTTCGCCGTGAAGGCCCCGCTTGGCGAAGATCGTCCCGAGCAGCGCGATCCCCGGACCGGCCGGCCCCCCCCGCCGGAGCACCCGGTGCACCTCCGCCGTGGCCGACTCCAGGAGCCCCTTCCCGACCAGGTCGCGGACCAGGGAGTAGGGATCGACCGGTGCCACCGGCGCGGCCGACTCGCCGGGCGCCAGCTCGACGAATAGCTCGTCGAGGGCGGCGGGGTCGAAGCTGAAGTCCTCGGCCGCGGCGTCGGCGGCCACGTCGCCCACCAGCGAGGGAGCGATCGGGAGGAGCGACTCGGTGAGCTGGAGCTCGATCGAGAGGGCGAACTTCTGGGGTACGTAGAACGGATCGAGCTCCAGGGCGCGGCGGGTCTCGCGGAGGGCGTCGTCGAAGGCGCCGAGCTGGCTCAGGGCGAACCCGAGGTTGTAGTGGGCCGCGGCGGAGTCGGGGTCGGCCTCGACCGCCCGCCCGAAGGCGTTCCGGGCATCGGCGTAGCGCTTGAGCTCCATCAGGACCAGGCCGACCCCATTCCAGGCCACCGGGTGCTCGGCCTCCTCGGCCAGCACCGCCCGGTAGCCCTCCAGGGCGAGCTGGAGCCGCTGCCGCTGGAAGTGGAGGAGGGCGAGGTTGAGCCGGGCGGCCACGAAGTCGGGGCGCCGGCCCAAGGCGGCCTCGAACGCCTCGGCGGCCGGGCCGGGGTCGGAGTCGCCGGCCCGGAGCACGCCGAGGTCGTTCCAGGCCAGCGCGTAACCCGGGTCGGCCTCGAGGGCCCGATCGTAGGCCGCCCGGGCCTCGTCCCGGCGGCCGGCCTGGTGGAGGACCACCCCGCGCTCGGTCCAGAGCTTGGCCGCGTCGGGCGCCTCGGCCAGCAGCCGGTCGTAGAGCTCCAGGGCGTTCCGGGTCTCCCGCTTGAGGAGATAGATCTCGGCCATGCCCTCGAGCGCGGCCCGGGGGTCTTCCCCGCTCTCGTGCGCCAGCCGGTACTCCCGGAGAGCCTCGACCAGATACCCGCGCCGCCGAAACGCTTCGGCCAGGTGGAGATGGGCTTCGCCGCCCGACTGGTCGACCCGAACCGGGGCCCGAGGCGGGTCGGGGGCCGACGGGTTCGGCCGGCCCCCGATCCGGAGGTTGGTCTGCGCGGTCCCCAGCGACGGATTGAGCCCGATGGCCCGGCGGGTGGCGGCGCGGGCGGCGTCGTGATACCCGAGGTCGCCGTACACGAAGCCGAGCAGGTACTGGACGTCGGCGTGGTCGGGATTGAGGGCGGCGGCCTCGCTCAGCACCGCGAGGGCGGCGTCCACCAGGCCCCGGTTGTAGAGGGCCTGGCCGAGGTAGAGCCGGGCGACGGTGCTCTTGGGATCCACCTCGCAGGCCCGCTCGAACCAGCCGGTGGCGGTCTCCTGGCGGCCCCGCGCGTGCTCGACCAGACCAAGCTGCACCAGGGCGGTACCGTCGTTGGGGTGCCCCTTGAGCAGATCCTCGAACTGCTCGGCCGCCCGGTCGAACTGCCCCAGGGCGAGATAGGCCCGGCCGAGCTCGAGCTTCAGCTGGCGGTCGGACGGCTGGCGGAGCACCTGCTCTCGAAGCTCGTGGATCCGGCGGTCGTAGAAGCCGGTCTCGCGCTGGACGGCCTCGAGGTTGTCCTGGGCCACCCGCATGTGCGGATCGAGCTCGAGCGCCCGGGCGAACGCGGCGATCGCCTCGGGCACCATCCCGCGCTCGTAGTAGAGCACCCCGAGGTTGTTGTGCGCGCCCGGGTCCGACGGATCGATCCGCCGCGCGAGGGAGCGCAGGACACCGAGCTCCCGCTCCGACGACCCGGACCCCGTCATCCGCCTACCGGGGGAGACGGATCGCGTCGAAGATCGCCGCCAACGACGCGACGTCCGGCATCAGGATGAACTGGCCGCTCAGCTGCTCGGGCGAGCCGTCGATCCGGAACGAGGTCTCGACGCAGATCACGTGATCGCGGGCGTGGCCGAAGTTGAGATAGGCCGTGGTGAGCACGGCGCCGGCTTGATCGACCACCAGGGCCGGCACCGACGGGAGCAGCATCATCCCCATGAAGTCGGAGAGCGCGTTGAGGTACGCGCTGCAGAGGATGTTGCCGGTCTCCATCACGGTGGAGCGCTGCATGTCGGTGAACCCGGGACCGTCCTGGGCCGCGTTGCGGAGCAGGATGGCGCAGAGGGCGCGGGCGCTCCCCTCGGGCAGGACCAGGAGGGTGCGGCCGGTCATGTCGCCCATCATGTGCATCAGCACGGCGGCGATGATCGTGTCGGGCGGACCGATCAGATCGCTGGCCTCCTCCAGCCGCTTGACCGAGACCTCGGGCACGTCGATCATGATCCGGCGACCCGTCATCTGCGACAGGGCCGTGGCCGCGTGCCCGGCCCCGATGTTGGCGATCTCGCGCAGCGCGTCGCGCTCCACGTCGGTCAGCTTCGAAGCATCCATCATCGCGAGGCCTCCGCCTGGAACAGGGCGGTTGGATCCAGCACCAGTGCGGGCGACCCGTCGGCAAGAATGGTCGCACCGCTCACCCAGGCGGGCAGGCCGACCGGCGCCTCCACCCGCTCGATCACCACGTCCAGCTGCCCCAGCACGGCGTCGACCGCCAGCGCGCCCTGCCGGGTCCCCCATTCGAGCACCAGCATCGGACGCACCCGCCCGGCCGTCGCTCCCTTCAGCCCGGTCGCGCGGGCCAGGTCCACCATCGGCAACGAGCGATCCCGAAAGCTAAACCGCCCCCCGGTCGTTTCGGTCGCCGCCGGCCCGGGCCCCCGCACCGCTTCGGCCACGATCCGAAAGGGGATCGCGTACCGCTCGCCAGCCGCCCCCACCAGGAGCACCCGCTGAATCGCGGTGGTGAGCGGCAGGGTCAGCGTGAAGGTGGTGCCCTGTCCGGGCTCCGAGCTCACCTCGACCTGGCCGCCCAGGCTGCGCACGGTGCTCAGCACCACGTCCATCCCGACGCCACGTCCCGAGATCGAGGTGACCTCGTGCCGGAGCGTGAACCCGGGCCGAGCCAGCAGCCCGAGGAGCTCGTGGTCGTCGGGCGGCGGCCGGCCGGCCGGCCGAAGTCCGGCCTCTTCGGCCCGCCGGGCGACCGCGTCGCGGTCGATGCCCCGTCCGTCGTCGGCTAGACGCACGGTGACGAACTCCCGCTCCCGCGAGGCGCTGAGGAGAAGCCGCCCCTCGGGCGGCTTGCCCGCGAGCAGCCGCTCGGCGGGGGGCTCGATGCCGTGATCGACCGCGTTCCGCACCAAGTGCACCAGCGGGTCGAGCAACTCCTCCAGCATCCCGCGATCCAACTCGATCCCGTCGCTCCGAAGCTTGAGCTCCACCTCCCGATCGAGCGACTGCCCCAGGTCCCGGGCCACCCGGGGCAGCCGGTCGAAGAGCTCAGCGACCGGGGCCAGCCGGGCCCGGAGCACTCCGGCGTGCATCGACCGGGCCAAGGTCCCGACCTGGCCGGCGACCGCCTCGAGCTCGGGGTCGCTGCTCCTGGCGACGAGCCCGTCCAGCCGATTCCGCGCCACCACCAGCTCGGCCGCCCGGTGGAGGAGCTCGTCCAGCCGGCTCCGGTCGACCCGGACCGCGGACAGGGTAAAGCGGGCCGAGGGCCGGGGGACGCGGGTCGGGGTCCGGCGCTCCAGCGGGGGCTCGGCGGGCGCCGGCGGCGCCCCGGACGCAACCATCCGCTCGAGGACCCCCACCAGCGCCGGCGCGTCCGGCACCGCTTCGCCGGCCACCACCAGCTCCGCGCCCCGCTCCAGCACGTCGACCGCTCGAAGCAGCAGGCTCACCACCGCCCGCGACGGCCCGAGGTCACCCTTCCGGACGGCGTCGAGCAGGTGCTCGGCGGCATGCGCCAGGTCGGCCAGGGCCGTGTACTCCATCGTGGCCGCCGAGCCTTTGACCGAGTGGAACGCCCGGAACAGCTCGGCCACCGGCTCGAGCGTTCCAGGCTCGCGCTCCCAGTCGAGCAAGATCCGGCTGGCCCGGTCGAGATGCTCCCGGGTGTCAGCGAGGAAGAGGGCGGTATAGCGGCTCAGATCCACCGCGGGCTCACCCCAGGAGCCGCTGAACCGCCTCCAGAACGCGGGAAGGCTGGAAGGGTTTGACGACGAAGTCCTTGGCGCCGGCCTGGATGGCCTCCACCACCAGGGCCTGCTGTCCCATCGCGCTGCACATCAGAATCTTGGCCTCCGGATCTTCCTTGCAGATGGCCCGGACGGCCTCGATTCCGCCCATGTTGGGCATCACGATGTCCATGGTGACCAGATCGGGCTTGAGCTCCCGGTACCGGGCGAGCGCCTGCTCACCCGACTCCGCTTCGCCCACCACCTCGAACCCGGCTTGGGTGAGGATGTCGGCGATCATAGTCCGCATGAACATCGCGTCGTCGCAAACGAGAACCGTGTGCCCCACAAGAGCCTCCAGTTAGCGCGATCCAAACAGCGGACCGAGGTGTGCGTCGACCGCCAATCGACTCAAGCCGATCCCGACCGGCGCCAGATCTTCGATGTCCTCGACGCCGAGGGCCACTCGTCCGTCCCGAAATCGGAGAACGACCAGCCACGGCGAGGGCCCCGATCGGGTCGGCGTCACGCCCAGCAGGTCGGCGGCGCGCACCACGGTCACCACCGTCCCGCGAACATTCGCGACACCCTCGACCGGAGCTGCAACTCCCGGCATCGGGACCACCAGTACGTCCGTGCAAACTTCGCGCACGTCTTCCAGCGCCAACGCGAAGCGCTGCCCCCCCGCCTGGCACACGACCGCCCGGGATGCTGGTGTCTCGCTCATGCTCCGCTCAGAAGAACCCAAGATATGTCAGCCAATGAGGCGGATCAACTTGATCTGCAACAAGTTGCAGGATTCGGAGCGACTCGGCCAGATCCCCGGGCCAATCGCTCTCGAAGGCCAGGGCCGCCCCCGTGATCGGGTGGCGGAACCGGAGCTGGGCCGCGTGGAGGGCCTGGCGGGGCGTCGCCCGTTCGAGGCGTTCCGCCAGACTCCGGGCCCCCCCGGTGATCCGACGGGCCCCCCCGGCCCCATACACGGGGTCGCCGACCACCGGGTGGCCCACGTGGGCCAGGTGGACCCGGATCTGGTGGGTCCGGCCGGTCTCCAGCCTGGCCCGAAGCAACTCCCCCACCGAAAATCGGGCCACGACCTCGAACCGGGTCCGAGCGGTCCGCCCGTCCTCCCGCACCACCATCCGCTTTCGGTCGGAGGAATGGCGGCCGATCGGGGCGTTGACGTCGAGGGGCGACTCCGGCAGGTGCCCCCAGGCCAGCACCGCATAACACCGCTCCACCCGGCGAGCCGCGATGGCGGCGCCGAGCTTCCGATGGGCGACGTCGGTCTTGGCGATCAACATCAGCCCCGATGTGTCGCGATCGAGGCGGTGGACAATCCCCGGCCGGCCGCCGGTCCCGTCCGACAGGGACGTCCCCCGGGCCACCAAGGCGTTGACCAAGGTGTCGTCCCAATGACCCGGCGCCGGGTGCACCACCAGCCCGGCCGGCTTGTTGATGACCGCCAGGTACTCGTCTTCGTAGACCACGTTCAGCGGGATTGGATGGGGGGCCAGCGTCCGCGGCGGACGCTCGTCGTCGATCCGGACGTCAACCGTGTCACCCCGCGCCAACAGCCGCGAGGCCCGGGCCCGGAGGTCGTTGACCCGGACCCGCCCCTCGGCCACGAGCCGCGAGGCCTGGGTTCGGGAGAAGCTCAGCTGATCGGCGAGGAAGCGGTCGAGGCGCTCGGTTTCGTCGGCCAGGACCGTGAACCGGGTGGTGGCCAGAACGCCCTCAGGCCGAGGTTCGGGCCCGCGCCGCTTCGCGGGCCCGGCGGGTGTCCTCGAGCCAGAACGAGATGGCAAGCCCGACGGCCCCGCAGCTCACCCCGATGTCGGCCACGTTGAAGGTGGGCCAGCGGAGCGCGTGGACCCCCACGTCGATGAAGTCGACCACGCCGGCGGAGCCCCGGATCCGATCGATCAGGTTCCCTGCGGCCCCGCCCACCACCAGACTGGCGGCGATCTGGCGGAGCCATTCGGCCCACGACGGGTCCCGCGCCTTCCAGGCGATGCCGACTACCGCGGCCGCCGCCACGACCAGGAAGATCCAGCGGGAGTAGGCGCCCAAATGGAGCCCGAACGCGGCGCCCTGGTTGTAGACCAGACGAAGCTGGACCCAGTCGCCGATCACGTGGATCGGGGGCACCGGCAGCAGGGCCTGTTCGGCCCACCGCTTCGTCACGGTGTCGAGGCCGACCCAGACGAGGGCGATCGGCCAGAACACGCGGCGCGGGTCAGCGCCGCTTTTCATCCTCTTCCTTCTCCTTGCAGCTAATGCAGAGCCGGGCGTGCGGCAGGGCGTCGAGCCGCTCGAAGCTGATCGGCTGCCCGCACGTGTGGCAGTGGCCGAACTTGTCGGGCGAGTTGTACAGCCGACGGAGCGCCTGGTTCACGTGCCAGAGGTACCGGCCCTCCTGGGAGGCGAAGAGAAACTGCTTTTCGCGCTCCATGGTGTCGGTGCCCTGATCGGCCATGTGGAACGAGTAGGACGACAGGTCGCCGTCGCCGCCCTGGAGCGTCGCGTTGAAGGCGTCGCCGTAGAAGCCGAGCTCCTTCATCACCCGCGCTCGCTCGTCGAGCAATCGCTTCTCGAGGTGCTTCAACTGGTCCTTGGTCATCCGCGCTCTACCTCTCGGCGTTCTCCGGGGTCCCACCGGTCCAGGGGGCCACCGTCAGGGTCACGTGATAGTCGTCGATCGAGGCGTCGTCCCGAGCCTGCCAGCCCTCGAGCGGTCGCCCGACCCGGAGCGACCGGGCCAGGGTTTCGCCCTCGATGAACGTCTGATGCGCGCGCGCCGCTTCGAGGACGGGGTCGTCCCCCTCGACGGCCAGCGCAATGCGCGTGGTGTATTCGAAACCGGCGTCCTTGCGGAGCCGTTGGACACGATGCACGATCTCCCTCGCCAAGCCATCCCGCCGGAGCTCGGCCGTGAGCTCCGGGTCGACCGCCGCCACGAAGGCGCCGGCGCTCTGCACCAACCAGCTGGTCGCCACCTCCCGCTCCACCACCACGTCGTCCGGCTCGATGGCGAGCGTCTCGCCGTCGAGCGCCACGGTGGCGGTGCCGCCGCCCTCCAGGACCCGGAGCGCGGCCGGGTCGAGCTCCGCCACCAAGCGGGCCACCGTCGGCGTCCGCTTGGCGAAGCGCTTCCCGAGCGAGCGGAAGTTCGCCCGCCCGCGAAGCCGGACCAGCTCCGCATCCGACGACATGACCTCGACCGTCCGCACGTTCACTTCCTGCGCCAGGAGGCCGAGCAGCTCGCGGAAGCGGCCGCCGTCAACCCCGGCTGGAACCGCGGCCCGCATGGCACCGAGCGTCTGGCGGACCCGAAGGTTCCCGGCCTCGCGGGCACTCCGGCCCAGCGACGCGAGCCGCCGGATGCCGTCCATCGCCCGCTCCAGCTCGGGATCCTCGCGGGCCGGGTCAGGCTCGGGATACGGCGCCAGATGCACGCTGGTGTCCTCGATGGCCCGATGGATCCAGTCGCTGATGAAGGGCGCGGCCGGGGCGAGCAGCCGGGCGACGGTCACCAGGCACTCGCGGAGGGTGGCCACGGCCTGGGGATCGGCGTCGGCGTCGGGCGCCCAGAAGCGGGCCCGGGAGAGCCGGACGTACCAGTTGGAGAGGTCGTCGACCACGAAGTCCATGATCGCGCGGACCGCGGCGGTCGCGTCGTACCCGGCGAGCGCGGCGTGGCTGACCCGCACCGTGGCGGCCAGCCGGCTCCGGATCCAGCGATCGAGCAGCCCGCTCTCCCGGGTCGGCGGCAGCGCGTCGCGGCCGGCGGTCGGCGCGTAACGGGCGAAGAACTCGTAGGTGTGGCGGAGGGTATTGAGGAAGCCACCCGCCACGTCCGGAATGGCGCTCCGGTCGAACGGCTTCGGCAGCCATACCTGACTCGACGTCAGGAGGTAGAGCCGGACCGTGTCGGCCCCGAATTCCCGCACCGCCTCCCAGGGCTCCACCACGTTGCCCCGGCTTTTCGACATCTTCTGACCCTGGGCATCCAGGATCAGCTCGTTGACCACCACGTGGCGATAGGGCGCTCGCTCGAACACCGTCGCGCCGATGGCCAGGAGCGAGTAAAACCAGCCCCGGGTCTGATCGACGCCCTCGCAGATGAAGTCGGCCGGGAAGTGGGCCTCGAACTCGGCCTCGTGCTCGAAGGGGTAGTGCCACTGGGCATAGGGCATCGACCCCGAATCGAACCAGGTGTCGATGACCTCCGGCACCCGGCGCATCGTGCCGCCGGCCGGATCGGGCCAGGTGTACTCGTCGATGAACGGCTTGTGGGGGTCGAAGTCGGCCGGCAGGGTCCGGCCGACCTTGCGCGCCAGCTCCTCGAAGCTCCCGATCACCTCGACCACCGCCGGATCCCGGTCGGACACCCAAACGGGGAGCGGGGTCCCCCAGTACCGGTCCCGGGAGAGCGCCCAATCGACGTTGTTCTCGAGCCAGCCGCCGAACCGTCCGCTCCCCACCTCCGGCGGATGCCAGTCGATGCCCCGGTTGAGCTCGACCAGCCGTTCCTTGACGGCGGAGGTCCGGACGAACCAGGAGTCGCGGGCGTAGTAGATCAGCTTGCTCTTGCAACGCCAGCAATGGGGATAGCTGTGGGTATGCTGCTCGGTCTTGAGGTGCCGGCCCAGGCGCTTGAGCTCGCGGATGATGAGCTCGTTGGTCTCGTCAGCGGTGACCAGCCGTCCCTCCAGCTCGGGCCAGGTGGTTCCCTGGAAGGTGCCGTCGGCCGCGACCGGTCGGACCAGGGCCAGGCCGTGGGTCTGGCCCATGGCGTAGTCGTCGGCGCCGAACGCCGGCGCCATGTGGACGATGCCGGAGCCGTCCTCCGACGTGACGAAGTCGCCGGGAACGACCACCGAGTGGGTCCGGTCGTCGGGAAGCGGGACCACGTCGAGGGCGCGCCGGTACTCCAGCCCCAGGAGCGCGCGCCCCGGATAGGTCGCCTCGGGGGCGGGCGGCGGGTTCTTGCCGTCGCCCAGCACGGTCGCGGCCCGACTGGTGGCGAGAACCAGTCGGCGCCCGTCGGAGAACGGGTAGGTCCCGTACTCCTCGTCGGGATGGACGGCCGCGGCGACGTTGGACGGCAGGGTCCAGGGTGTGGTGGTCCAGACCACCAGCTCACGTCCGGTGCCATCTTCGAGTGGAAACGTTACATAGATCGATTTGTCCCGAACCTCTTCGTAGCCGAGCGACAGCTCGTGGCTCGAGAGCACGGTGCCGCAGCGGGGGCAGTACGGCAGCACCCGGTGGCCCCGGACCAGGAGGCCCTTGTCGAACAGCCGGCGGAGCAGCCACCAGACCGACTCGATGTACTCGGGGGTGCAGGTGACGTAGGGGCGCTCGTAGTCCAGCCAGTAGCCGATCCGGTCGGACAGAGCTTCCCACTCGTGCTTGTAGGTGAAGACGTTCTCCCGACAGAGCCGGTTGAACGCCTCCACGCCATAGGCTTCGATGTCCTTCTTGCCGGTGAGCTTGAGCTGCTTCTCGACCTCGATCTCGACCGGGAGGCCGTGGGTGTCCCATCCGGCGATCCGGGTCACCGACCGCCCCCGCATGGCGTGGAACCGGCAGAAGAGGTCCTTGATGGTCCGGGAGAAGACGTGATGGATCCCAGGCCGGCCGTTCGCGGTGGGCGGACCTTCGAAAAAGACGAACGGCGGCTTGCCCCGCCCCGCCTCCTGGACCTGGGCGAAGAGATGCTCGGCCTTCCAGATCTCGAGCACCTCGGTCTCGAGTCGGTCGGGGCCTCCGTCTGGCCAGCGCTGGAACGACGTCATTCGCGTTAGGCGGGCCGTCGGAACGAGACTTCGGAATCGACCGACCCGGTCGGAGCCTGGTCGGAGGATGCCACGGCATCGAGCTCCGAGAGCTCGCGCTCCAGCATCCGGCGATAGCTGGTCAGATACGCCAGGAACTGTCGTCGGATGGCCTCGTTGGCGTAACGGAGTCGTTGCTCCTCGTTCTTGGCATGATCGACGATCCGCTGAGCCTCGGTGCGGGCCTCCGCCAGGAGCTGGTCGGCCTGGGCCCGGGCCCGCTGGAGGATCAGCTCCGCCTCCTTGTCGGCCTGACTCTGCACGTCGGCCCGGAGCTGCTGGGCCGCGATCAGGGCATCGTTCATGGCCCGTTCCCGATCTCGGAAGCCCTTGAGCTGCTCCACCATGCTCTGGACCCGATCGCTGCCCTGGCTCCGCTCCCGCCAGAGTCGATCGAGCTCCTGCGCGATCCGCTCCTTGAAGTCGTCCACCTGGGTGATGTCATACCCGCGGAGACTCCGCTGGAACTCCTGGTGACGCACATCGTGCGCGCTGAGTTGGAAGCCTTCGTCGGTCATTGCGTTCGCTCCCCGAACAGCAGTGTTCCGAGTCGGATCATCGTGGCACCTTCCTCGACCGCCACCGGAAAGTCGCCCGACATTCCCATGGAGAGATCGGCGACCGGAAACCCGGCCTCCTCCACCTCCGCTTTCACGGTCCGAAGCCGGCGAAACGCCGATCGGGCCACCGCTTCATCCTCGCTCAATGCGGCCATCGTCATCAGGCCGCCAAACGCCAATCGGGATTCCGCCGCCACCTGGCGAACCAACGCCAGCACCCCGTCCGGCTCCGCCCCGCCCTTCTGCGGCTCTCCCGAGCAATTCACCTCCAACAGCACCCGCTGCCGGCTCCCTTCCGGACAGCGCCGACCCAGCTCCACCACCAGTTCCGGCCGGTCGACCGAGTGGATCAGGACGAAACGGCCGACGGCCTGCCTCGCCTTGTTCCGCTGCAAGCGGCCGATCAGGTGCCACCGCACCCTCGGGTCGGGACACAGAGCCTGCTTGCCCAGGGCCTCCTGGACCCGATTCTCACCGACATCCGGTAGTCCGGCGTCGAGCGCGGCTTGGACCGCCTCGACCGGATGACCCTTGGTGACCGCCACGACCTGAACCGGGTGCGACCACCCGCCCCGCATCTGGCGCTCGGCGATCTGGTCACGGACCCAGGCCAGGCGGTCGGAAACGCCCCGGTAATCCATAACCCCCAAATATAGAACGATTTATCCAGACCGGCAGGGCGCGGAGCGACCTCGGTCGGCCCCCGGCGGCCCGGGACCGAGATCCGGGGTCTTCTGGGCCTCAGGGACGCGGTGTTTCCACCCCCCTGGCGGAGCCCTTGGCCGGCGCGCCGCCGGAGTCGGTCGCGGCCGGCTTGGCGGCTTCTGCCCTGAGGCTGGCAAGCAGCTGGGTCACGCTGGCCGAGGGCGTAATGGCGGCGGCCCGCTCGAGGTACCCGATCGCGCCCTGGTAGTCGTGCCGCGATCGGGCCGCCAGGGCGAGCTGGGTCAGTGGGACCGTCAGCGTCTGGGCGATGCCGGCGGCCGTGGACTCGAGCGTCGAGGGTGGCGACTCGAGCAGCCCGCCGTAGCGGTAGGTCTCCATCGCCAGTCGGCGGGTGGTGGGCACGTCGAGCGGAACGCCGAACATGCCGTTGAAGTCCAGGGCGGGGCTGGTGGTATCGGGGGGCGAGGTCTGGAGCTCGAGACCGAGGCCGTTCTGGACGATGAGGCCGTCCAACCCGAAGTACTTCCCCGCCGTCGTCAGCGACCAGACCACCGGCCGTCGGCCGAAGTTCTGCTGGACGATGCGGATGACGGCGAAGTCTTCCGGATAGAGCACCGTGCCCGAGTCGAGCACGGCGCGGTAGGGTCCGAACCGGAGCGGGACGGCCCGGGGCAGATACTGGGGCACCGCGGCCGCGATCTCCTCGTCGGTCATGCTGTGGAGCGGCCAGGTCGGCTGCTCGGCCGAGCTGTCGCGCCAGATGGCCGGGGCCCGGTCCCGTGCGAACGGACGCTCCGGATTCTCCCGCAGCTGGCGCATGTACCAGTCGGTTCGGGAGAGCGCCAGGCAGACCACGCGGACGTCCTGCCGGATGCCCGCCACCTCCTGGGCCCACCAGAGCGGGAAGGTGTCGTTGTCGCCGTAGGTGAAGAGGATCCCGTACGGTGGGGCCGAGTTGAGGAGGTCGTAGGCGAAGTCGCCGGGAAGGTGGGTGTCGGGACCGTGGGCCCGATCGGCCTCGCGAAAGTTGAGCACCGGCGGGACCAGCACCAGGGCAAAGGCCAGGAAGGCTCCCTGCCTGAGCCCCCGGCCGGCTTCGCCCGCCTGACGGACCAGCGAGGTGAGGCCCATCCCGGCCCAGAGGCCCCAGGTCACGAAGCTCAGCACGAAGAAATAGTCGCGCTCCCGGACCTCGTGCTGCCCCGAGCTGGGGAAGAGCTGATAGCCGAGGCTGTAACCCGGCTTGAAGTTCATGTAGCCGACCAGGCCCAGCCCGGTGACCAGCCAGAGCGTGAAGATCAACCACCACCCGGTCCGGTCGGCCCGCCGGTGCACGCCGGCGCCGTAGAGGCCGAGCGAGAAGAAGGTGATGGTCGCGATGACGCGAAGCGGCACCCCGGCGAACTGGACCGCCAGCGACTTGGCCCACTGCCAGTCGAAGTACTGCACGTAGTTGAGGAGCTGGAGCCCGATGATCGAGAGCGTCCGCCCCGGGTTGTCTGGCCCGTGGAGGTGGGTCGGATCGTCGAACGGTGTCCGGACCGGATACTGGGCCCGCTGGATCACGGCGAGCAGCGCGTCCCAGGTCGACGGCGCCGCCTCGTTGAGGACCGGGTGCTGGGCCGAGCGGAGGAAGAGAAAGAGGTAGGGGGTCACGCCCACCAAGGCGATCGCCACCGCGACGAGGGCGAAGCCCAGCGCCCCGGCCCGGAGCGCGAAGACACTGGCCGCCAGAAAGGCGAGCCCACCCACGACCGCGATCCCCGGGCTGCCGAGCCCGACGCCCAACAGCAGCGCCCAAAGCCCGGCGAAGACCGCGGCGCGAGCCCACTCGCCGCGCCGCTCCTCGGCGCTCGCCGCCGGGTGGAGCCGGAGCTCCGCCACCAGGAACGCGATGACCGCCGGCCCGGCCAGGAGCGCCAGCAGGTGATTGGCGATCGAGAGCCCCAGGAGGTAGGCGATCATCAGGAGCGCCCGGCGGGCCCGATCGGTGCCCCGGGCCGCCCGCCACCGGAGGCAGGACCACGCGATCGCTCCGACGATGAACGAGGCGACCGCGTAGACCTCGGTTTCGTTGGAGTTCTGCCAATTGGTGAAGGTAAAGGCGGCCAGGAGAGCCGACGCCCCGGCCCCGACGATCCGGAGCCGGTTGGCGGCCCGATCGTCACCCGGGATCGCCCGGAGCAGGGCCTCGTGCACGACGAGGAACCAGAACCCGGCGGCGCCGGCGCTGAACGTGGCGCTCAGCAGATTGGTACGCCAGGCGTATTCGCCGAACGGGATCAGCCCCGCCCAGACGTGGCCCATCAGGACGAACAACGGGGTCCCGGGCGGATGGGGAATGCCCAGGCCCTTCATGGCCGCGATGAACTCGCCGGCGTCCCAGAAGGTGACCGAGGGCGCCAGCGAGAAGACGTATCCCGCGAGGACCAGGAGGGTGACGACGAGCGCGGCGCGGTAAGGAGGACGCATCGCCAGGGATCGAGGGAGCGTGAATGACGAGAGGCGGCGCCGCTCGGGCCAACCGCCTCTCTCGGGTTACGGACTTGCGGATGAGCCCGGGCTCAGGCCCCGGCCGGCTCCGCCGGGGGGGCACCCAGGATCCCGCCGCTCACCGGGTTGTTGCTCTTCGTCTCCCGCTTGGGACCCAGCAGCGGGGGTTCGAGCGGGCTCACCAGGCGCGGCGGCAACGGCTCGCCTCGGGACAGGAGATCCATCTCGTCGCGGTCGAGCGTTTCGCGCTCGAGCAGCGCGTCGGCGATCCGATCGAGGAGCTCGCGGTTCTCGATCAGGATGGTCCGGGCAAGGGCGTACGCCTCGTCGATGATCCGCTTGACTTCCTTGTCCACGGTCTCGGACATCCGCTCCGAGATCTCGCGGCGGTGGGAGATCTCCCGGCCCAGGAAGATCTCCTGCTCGCGATCGCCGACCGCAATGACCCCCACGGCGTCACTCATCCCGAACTGGGTCACCATCCGCCGGGCGATGGCCGTGGCCTGCTCGATGTCGTTCGAGGCTCCCGTCGTGACCTTCTCCGTCCCGAACACCAGCTCTTCCGCCACCCGGCCGCCGAAGGCGGCGGCAAGCCGCCCCTCCAGCCACGCCTTGGTGTAGTTGTGGCGATCCTCTTCCGGCAGCCAGGTCGTGAGCCCGAGGGCACGCCCCCGCGGAATGATGGTGACCTTATGAAGCGGGTCGGAGCCCGGGATCTTGAGCGACACGATCGCGTGCCCGGCCTCGTGGTACGCGGTCAGCCGACGCTCGTCCTCGGTCAGGGAGAGGCTTCGGCGCTCCACCCCCAGCATGACCTTGTCCTTGGCGTCCTCGAAGTCCGACATGTCGACCAGGACCTTGTTACGCCGGGCGGCGAGTACGGCGGCCTCGTTGACCAGGTTCGCGAGGTCGGCGCCGCAGAGACCGGGCGTTCCCTTGGCGAGGGTCTCCAGCCGCACGTCGGGCGCGAGCGGGATCTTCCTGGTGTGCACCCGGAGGATGCCTTCCCGACCCCGGACGTCCGGCGCGTCGACCACGATCTGGCGGTCGAAGCGGCCAGGCCGGAGCAGCGCGGGATCGAGGACGTCGGGCCGGTTGGTGGCGGCGATCAGGATCACGCCGTCGTTGGACTCGAACCCATCCATCTCGACGAGCAGCTGATTCAGGGTCTGCTCGCGCTCGTCGTGACCGCCGCCCAACCCGGCACCCCGGTGCCGCCCCACGGCATCGATCTCGTCGATGAAGATGATACACGGCGCGTGGGCCTTGCCCTGCTCGAAGAGGTCTCGCACCCGGCTGGCGCCGACGCCGACGAACATCTCCACGAAATCGGAGCCCGACATCGAGAAGAACGGCCGTCCGGCCTCGCCCGCCACGGCCTTGGCCAGGAGGGTCTTGCCGGTGCCGGGCGGTCCGATCAGCAAGGCGCCCTTGGGCAGGCGGCCGCCCAACCGAGTGAATTTCTGCGGGTCCTTCAGGAACTCGATGATCTCCTGGAGCTCGACTTTGGCCTCATCGGCCCCGGCCACGTCGGCAAAGGTGACCTTCGGGGTATCACCGCTCAGCAGCTTGGCCTTGGACTTCCCGAACGAGAAGGCCCGGTTACCGCCGGCCTGGAGTTGTCGGATGAACAGGAACCAGAGTCCGATGATCACGATCCAGGGCAAGGCCTGGACCAGGAGAAAGGTCAGTCCGGTCCGCGGCTCGCTGGCCGAGATCACCGGGACCGAGCTCTCGAGGCGCTTGAGAATCGCTTCGCTGTTGGCGATCGGGAGCAACACCGAGAACTGCTTGACCGATCCGCCGTCGCGGGCCACCGCGACGCGGAACTCGCCCCGCACCAGCTTGCCGTCGATCACCTCGACCTTGGCGACGTTGCCGGCGTCGAGCTGACGGCTGAACTCGGAGTAGCTGAAGTCCTGGTACGTCCCGCGCTGGCGCTCGACGAACTGATAGAGCGCGAGGCCCAGCAACGCGACGAGCGCCCAGAGCGCGAGATTCCGGCTCAGGCCGCCCCAGTTCGGTGAGGGAGGACGGGGATTGGATCGCTGCGACATCTACATCAAATCCGCGATGAAGGGAAGGTGCCGGAAATCCTCGGCGTGGTCGAGACCATAGCCGACGAGAAACGCCGGGGGCGCCTTGAAGCCGACGAATCGAAGAGCCGGAAAAGAGGGATGCTGCTCCTCCTTGTCGAGCAGCGCGCAGACGGTGAGCGACCGGGGGCGCCGGGACTCGAGCATCCCGATCAGCTTCCGGATGGTATTCCCACTGTCGACGATGTCTTCCACCAACACGATGTGCTTCCCTTCCAGCGTGGTCTCGGGATCGTAGAGCAATGAGACGTCCCCGCTCGACGTCGTCCCGCGGCCGTACGAACTCGCCGCCAGGAAGTCCACCTGCAGCGGCCGCTCGATCTGACGCACCAAGTCGCCGAGGAAGATGAAGCTTCCTTTGAGCAACCCGAGCACGAGAAGCTCGCCGTCCGGATACGCATCGGTGATCTGCTGCCCGAGCTCCCGAACCCGAGCGCCGATCGTCTCGGCCTCGAACACGATGGACTTGAGCGAACGACCGCCGGTCCGACGCAGGGTCTCAGATTGGACGGGCATCGATCCGCAACGCATCTCCCTTCGGTTCCGGCACCAAATCGTCGCTTCGGCAGACGCCGGGCACCCATAGGACCCGGCCTCCCTGCTCCACGACCGGCCATCCTGGCCGACGACTGCGCGCCACCTTCAGATCCTGCATACACCGCACCACCAACCGCGAACCGCGACCTCCCAGAGGCCGAATCCGGTCTCCGGGCCGCCACCCGCGGACCGAGAGCGCCGCGTCTGGCGACACCCAGGTGGTCATCCCGCCCCGGTCGAGCGCCGCGGGCCCTCGGTCCGGGCTCCAGCTGAGCCGCCACGGTCCCAGGTTCACGCTGCCCCGCTCACCCGTCAGCACCCTCTCACCGACCTCCGGAGTCCCGGCGGGCTGGAACACTCGGATTCGGCCGAACGCGCACTCGGCCCGACCGCCGGCCGCCAGCTCGAGCACCTGGCCCGTATGTCCGTGGCTCACAAGCGCTTCGACTCGATCGAGAGCGCATGCGCCCAGGCTCACGCCGACCCGCCGGGCCAGGGCCCGAAGGATCGCACGCCTGAGCGCCGAACTATACCCTTTCAGCGGGACCGCAGCAACGGAAGCGACCCCCTGATCGACCCGAAAATCGAGCTCCGGCAGCGACTTCACGACGCCCTGCCAGGCTCGCCGGTTCTCCCCTGCCAGACGGGCAGACCGGCCCAGATTCGCGACCACCTCAGGAATTCTTGCGACCAGCACCGGCATCACGTCGTGTCGGACCCAGGCCCGGAGGTGCCGGCGATCGTGATTGGCTGGATCGCTCCAGGCCTCGAGTCCGAGATGGGCCAGGTGCCGCTCCAGCTCCGTTCGGCGGAACGGAAGCAGGGGCCGGACGAACGGTCCCCGCCGCTCCGGAATCCCGGCCAACCCGGCGGGTCCCGACCCCCGGAGGAGCCGCATCAGGACGGTCTCGGCCTGATCGTCGGCCTGGTGAGCCAGGAAGAGCAGGCGGCAGTCCTCCCGGGCCAGCGCGCCCCGGAAGGCCCGGTAGCGCTCCCGCCGAGCTCCGGTCTCGGTCGCTCCGGCGCCGAGGGCCAGACGTTCCACCACGCACGGCAGTCCGTAGCGAGCCGCGACCGCGCGAATCCGCTCCGCGACCTCGCCGCTGGCGGGGTCGATTCCGTGATCGACGTGCAGCACCGCGAGGGCGAGCCCCAGCGGACCTGCCGCGCGGCTCAACAGATCGAGGAGCGCGAGCGAGTCCACTCCACCCGAGACCCCGACCATCGCGGAGCCGGCCGGGAGGCCGAACCGGGCGAGGTGGGTCTCGAAGCGGCGGGCGAGTTCGGTCATGGCTTGGGTTGGAGCGACCGATCGAAGAGGGCGAGGATCCGCCGGTATTCGTCGGTCCAGGAATCGGGCCGGACGAAGCCGTGGCTCTCGACCGGGTAGACGGCGAGCTCCCAGTTGGTCTTGCCGAGCTCGATCAGGCGCTGCGTCAGGCGGACGATGTCCTGGAAGTGGACGTTCACGTCCACCATCCCGTGGGCCATCAAGAGCGGATCCTCAAGCCCCTCGGCGAAGTAGATCGGCGACGACTGGCGGAAGGCGACGGAGTCCTGCTCGGGCTCGTTGAGGATCGCGGCGGTATAGCCGTGGTTGTAATGAGCCCAGTCGGTCACGCTTCGAAGCGCCGCGCCGGCGCCGAAGTACTTGCTTTCCCTGAAGAGCGCCATCAGGGTGAGGAATCCGCCGTAGCTCCCACCGTAGATCCCGATTCGATCGAAGGAGACGCCGTACCGCCGGTTCAGGTAGCGGGCGCCATCCACCTGGTCCTGGAGATCGCGCCCGCCCATGTGCCGGTAGATGGCCTCCCGCCAGGCCCGGCCGTAGCCGGCCGAGGCGCGGTAGTCGAGGTCGAGCACCACATAGCCGCGCTGGGCGAGGAGCTGGTTGAACATGTACTCGCGGAAATAGTCGGACCAGTAGCGGTGCACGTTGTGGAGGTAGCCGGCGCCGTGGACGAAGATCACCCCGGCCCCGTTGGGGCGGGCGTGGAGATCGGCGGGGCGATAGATCCGGGCCGGCACCTTGACCCCGTCGGACGCCGGAACCCAGACGATCTCGGGTTTGATCCACGGAAAGCGGGACCACTCCGCCGTGGGCGAAGTGGTCAGGCGGGCACGCCCGCCATCCAGCGTGGCCGGTTGGAGATAGAGCTCGGGGGGATGATTCGCGGTCGAGAAGACGTCGGCCAGCAGCGAGCCGTCGGGCGAGAGCTCGACCTCATGTCCGCCGACCTCCTTCGTGAGCCGGCGGGCGGGACCGCCCGACACTGGAAGCAGGTAGAACTGCCGCTCGAACGGCGAGGCTTCGCTGGTGTGGAGGGCCCAGGCCGAGCGGTCGGCGGTCAGCTCGGCCGAGAGCACCTCCCACTGGCCCCGGGTCCGCTGGGCCTTGCCGGACCCGTCGGGGCCAACGGTGTACAGGTGGGCGTAGCCATCCTCCTCGGACACGAACCAGGCTCCGGTCCGCCCCGGGAGCCAGCCCGCGCACCCGAAGCACCGCCCCCCGACGCCGCCCACCCAGGTGCTGTCGCGGAGCACGTCGAGGGAGGTGATCGCGCCCGCGGTGTCGACGGCGAGCAGCCGGCGCTCGTTGTAGTCGCGACTGGTGACCCAGAGCAGGACCGCCGTTCCGTCGTCGTTCCAGCCTCGATCGTCGAGCCGGACGTACACCCCGCTCGAATCGCCGGGGAGGGGATCGAGCCAGGTGACGCTGTCCGACCCGATCCGGAGGACGCCGACCCGTTGGCGGGGCTGCACGTCGCCGACCTTGGTCCGGCCGGGAATGTCCTCGGTGTATCCGCTCTCGGTGACGTAGTTCGGCACCTCGGTCCGCCGCGGGTCGGACGGCCGGGTCACGACGATCAGCGCCCGAGAGCCATCCGGGGAGGGGACCAGCCGGGAGACCCGCTCTCCCTTGGCGAGATAGACGGGCTTGGGGTCGTCGGCGGTCCGGACCTGGCGCGCCAGCCGGTCCAGGCTGTCCCGTGCCAGCCGTTCGTCCACCGCCCGGACCAGCGACCGTTCTTCGCGGGCGACGAAGCCTCGCTGGCCCGTGGGGGGCGTGGAGTCTGGCGCCGGACCGGGCCGGATATCGGTGAGCTGGGTCACGGCCACCGTCGCCAGGTCGAACCGGACCAGGTTCTGGTCGCGCCGGAACAGCACCGCCCGGCCGGCGCCGTCGAAATGGGGATCGGTCTCGGTGACGCCGGGGGTGTGGGTGAGCCGGCGAATCGCGCCACTCGGCTGGGCCACCAGAAAGAGATCGCCGCCGACCGAGACCACCCGCTGCCGGCGATCCGGGCTGGTGCTACCGCCCCGGGCGAAGAGCGGCGCCAGCGAATCCGCTTGCGCCGTGGTGAGCGACTCGGGCACCGCGCCGGGCACCGCCCGGACCCGATAGCGGGCGAGCGAGGCGTCCCAGGCCGAGCCGGGAGGCAGCCACTGGAAGTAGAGCCACTGCCCATCGGGCGACCAGGCAACGGACGACGGGGTCCGGCCCACCAGCTCCGGGCCTCGCATGATCCAATCGACCGCGAGCCGGCGCGGCGCCTGGGCCTCGGCCGGGGCCGCGACGAGCGCGCCGGCGGCGAAGAGAGCGAGGACCGAGCGGACAGAGGCCATGCCGGGTTATCTCCTCAGTGGGAGGGTCGTGACGTCAGGGCCAGAGTCGCTCGACCCGCCAGCCATCGGCCAGGCGGCGATAGCGGACCCGGTCGTGCAGCCGGTTGGGACGCCCCTGCCAGAACTCGACCTCGTCCGGCACGACCCGATAGCCGCCCCAGTGCTCGGGCCGGGGCACCGGGCCGTCGCCGAAGCGGGCCGCGGCATCTCGCCACGCCGCGTCGAGCGTGGCCCGGTCGGGGAGCACGGCGCTCTGCGAGGAGACCCAGGCCCCGACCCGGCTCCCGTGGGGGCGGCTCTGATAGTACTCGTCCGACTCGGCCGGGCTCACCCGTTCCACCATGCCGCCGATCCGCACTTGCCGCTCGAGGGCAGGCCAGAAGAAGACGAGCGCGGCCCGCGGGTTGGCGGCCAGCTCCCCACCCTTCCGGCTCCGATAGTCGGTGTAGAAGACGAAGCCGTGGCGATCGACCCCCTTGAGCAGCACCACCCGAGCGGACGGCATCCCGTCGGCGCTGGCGGTGGCCAGGGTCATCGCGTTCGGCTCCGGCACCCCGCCGGCCGCGGCGGCGTCGAACCAGACCGAGAACTGTCGGAAGGGATCGGGATCTACGGCGGCGGGATCGAGCGACGCGCGCCCGTATTCGACCCGCCGGTCGGCGAGACTCATCGTTCACCTCCGAGGGTAACGCGCTCCGCCCGCGGCATTCGGATCACCCGGCGGGAAGAATGATCCCCCGGCACTCACCCAGGCCGATCCGGGCCGTACCGGCGCGGTCGCAGAAGCCGCGGATCAGCACTTCGTCGCCGTCGAGCAGGAAGCGCCGCTCCTCGCCCGTGGGCAGGGCGATGGGCTCGGCGCCCCGCCAAGTCAGCTCCAGAAGGCACCCCCGGCTCTCCCGCGCCGGCCCGGACACGGTGCCGCTGCCCAGGAGGTCACCGGGGCGAAGGTTGCAGCCGTTGCTGGCGTGGTGGGTGATCATCTGCCCGACCGTCCAGTACATGGTGGCGAAGCGGGCCGAGCTCACCCGGAAGGGCGCCATGCCGTCGCGCGCGCATTCGCTCGGACGCGAGGAGCACCTCGACCGTGAGCTCGACGCCGCCCCGGGCCCGGTCGGCCTCGTGCGACAGGTAGGGCAGCGGGTCGGGGTCATCGGCGGGGCGCTCGAAGGCCGGCACCCGGAACGGCGCCAAGGCGTCGGCGGTGACCACCCAGGGCGAGATGGTCGAGGCGAAGCTCTTGGCGAGGAACGGCCCGAGCGGCTGGTACTCCCAGCGCCTGGATGTCCCGCGCCGACCAGTCGTTGAGCAGGCAGAGCCCGAACAGGTGGGCCTCGGCCTGGGCGAGCGCGATCCGCTCGCCGAGCGAGTTGCCCGGCCCGATCGAAGGCGCCGACCTCGCACTCGTAGTCGAGAGCCCGACTGGGACCGAACGACGGCGCGACGTCCTGATCGCCCTTGGTCTGGCCCATCGGCCGACGGACCGGCGTGCCGCTGACCACGATCGACGAGGCCCGGCCGTGGTAGCCGATCGGGAGGTACTTGTAGTTCGGGAGCAGCGGGTTGTCGGGCCGGAACATGCTGCCGACGTTGGTGGCGTGGAAGATCGACGCATAGAAGTCGGTGTAGTCGCCCACGTCGACCGGCCGGAGGAGCTCGATCCCCTCCATCGGCATCAGGGCGGGGGCCGCCAGCCGGCGGCCTGGACCGGCGTCGGTGAGCAGCTCGAACAGAGCGTACCGGAGGGCCGTCGCCGCGTCGCGGCCGAGCGCCATGAGCGGGTTCAGGGTGCGTCCGGCCGCCGCCGTGCGGAGGTCGGGATCGAGCCCGTCGAGCAGCCCCTGCCCCACCATGGCCGCCAGGTCGAGCACTTCGTCCCCGATCGCCACGCCGATTCGCGGGGTCTCGGGGCCGCCCCGCCGGCGAAACACGCCGAAGGGAAGGTTCTGAATCGGAAAGTCGGTCCCGGGCCGCTGGGCGGACTCGACCCAGGAGCGAGCGGAGGGATCGTGGGTCGGGCCAGGCTGGAAGGACATCAGCGGAGCACCGGGCGGAGCTCGTCCATCGGCTCGCGGAACGAACAGGAGCCCCACCCCCGCAATCCGCCGGCCCGGAGCTGATCGAGCACCCGCCGACTCACCCGTGACTCGCGCCAGGTCAGTCCGTCGTCGTCGAATCGGAGGGCGCCCCGGTCGGTCTCGAGGAGCGCGCTGCGCACCGTCGGGGCCGGGGCGCCCTCGCGGGCCAGCGCGGCGGCCAGCACGACGTTGAGGTATCCGTACATGGTGCCTCGCGCGGCATCGGGAGCGTAGGTCAGTGGGTAAGGGCCACGGATCGGATGATGGAGCCCGGCGGTGGCCTTGAACGGCAGCGCGAGCCGGGCGACACCGATCAGGAAGTCGGCCACGAACTCTGGTGCGGGAAAGGCGTCGGGCGTGACCCCACCCATCCGAATCTTGGCCGCGAGGCCCGCCTCGGCCAGAGCCGCGAGCACCTCCGCGCTCGCCGGGCCGGGGGCCACCTCGCCGAAAACGGCTTTGTCGCTGCCGACGAGGCCGGCGAGTCGGCCCACGGCCGCAGCGTCGCGAACCCGGGCCTCGATCGCATCGGGCACGGCGCGGGTGGTGCCGCCGCTGGCGTGGAACCCGTCCAGCGACCGCCCGTCGGCTTCCCAGTCGGGACCGAGGGTAACGCTCAGGTCCCAGGGGATGCCGCCGAGCCGGGCCGGGTCGAGTCGAGCCAGGGCGGCCTCGAGCGCGAGCAGGCGCGCCGCCGGCACGATCAGGCGGCCAAGGGCCCAGGCGTCGTCGGAGGCGCGATAATCGGCGTAGTTGGCCACCGCGTCGGGCAGGGCGAGCGCGGCGGGCGGGAAGAGACCGGCGTAGTCGATGGCGCCCGTGAGCGTGGTCACGAGCGTGGCGGGCAGACCTGGTTCGGGCATGGAGGAATTATAGGCCGGTCGGGCCCGGGATCCCACGCGCTCAGTCGACGACGGCCTCGGCCTCGATCTCGACCAGCATGTCGGGGTCGATCAGGCGACTGACCTCAACCATGGAGGTCGCCGGCCGGATGTCCCGGAAGGCCTCGCCGTGGGCCCGACCGACCTCCTCCCAGCGGCCGATGTCGGTGACGTACATCCGGGTCCGGACCACATGGTCGAGGCCGGCCCCGACCCGGGCGAGGGCCTGCTTCAGGTTCTCGATGATCCGGACGGTCTGGGCATAGGCGTCGCCCCGGCCGACCAACTGCCCCCGCTCGTCGGTCGCCGTGGTGCCGGACACGTGCACCAGGTTCCCGACCCGGACGGCCCGGCTGTACCCGACCACCGGCTCCCAAGGCGTTCCGGTCGAAACCCGCTCCCGCACGGCCACCTCCCGGAAGTTCCTGCTGGCCCGGCAGCGAGACCGGCCCGGCTCCGGACCGCGATCGCGCAAGGCAGCATGTTGTGAATCAATAGGTTACGTAAAATCGAACCAACTGGCACACCGTCTGCTTTTCAGTCCCGGCGAACGACCGGCGAGAGGCGAGAAACGCCGCCGGCCCACGACCCAAACCGAGGACGCATGACCCCGCTTACCGCCCTTCCCGTCGGCCCGGCTACCGACCGACGAACCGTGCCGTCCGCGAAGCGTCACGACCGAGGCGCCACGATCACGGCGTTGGTGGTCGAAGATAGTCCCGTCGAGGCGATGCGATTGCATCAACTGCTGTCCCGGGCGCCGGGGTTCTCGGTGCGCGTGGCGGTGGCGGGGTCGGCGACCCAGGCGCTCCGCCGGCTGGAGGAGACCCCGGTCGACGTGATCCTGGCGAGCATCGACCTCCCGGCCAAAGACGCCGACCTCGTCCACCGGCTCGCGCTGGCGGCCCCGGAGCGACCGATCGTGGTGCTCTGCTCGGCGCGCACCGAGGAGCTGGCGCTCGAGGCCCTCCGCCAGGGGGCGCAGGACTACGTCGTCCGGAGCCAGGCGACGGCGGACGGCCTGGCCCGCACGATCCGCTGCGCGATGGAGCGTCACGGCCAGATGACGGCACTCCGCTCCCAGTCCCTGACGGACGAGCTGACCGGACTCCTGAACCGGCGGGGGTTTCAGACGCTGGCGGGCACCCAGGTCCGGCTCGGGAACCGGACCGGGAGCCAATTCCTGCTGCTGTTCGCGGATCTCGACGGACTAAAGGGGATCAACGACTCGCTGGGCCACCACATGGGTGACCAGGCTCTTCGGGCAACGGCGGCCGTGTTCCGAGCCACCTTCCGTCAATCCGACGTCCTGGCGCGGCTGGGGGGCGACGAGTTCGCGGTGCTGGCGTTGGATCAGACGGGCGACGGCGGGCGGGCGGTGCTGAGCCGGCTCGACGACAATCTCGAGCGGGCCAACGCGACGCTGGCCGGCCGGCTCCGGCTCGGGCTCAGCCTCGGCGGGGTGAGCTTCACGGCTGATCCGGAGCCCGACCTGTCGGCGCTCCTGGCGTCGGCCGACCGGGCGATGTACAACGCCAAGCTGGCCGGCCGGCCCCGGCCCGCCTGATCCCGAAGCCAGGCGATCTCCCGCCGGCCGGGGCGACCCGCCTCACCCCGCGGTCGAGGGAACCCTGGACCGGCGGACGCCGCCGAGGCGAGCGATCCCGTTCACGTCGAGGATCAGCGCGATCCGCCCGTCACCCATCACGGTGGCCCCTGAGAATGGGACGGTGCCTTCGAGCTGCCGGTCCAGCGGTTTCACCACGATCTCCCTGGCCTCGTTGACCTCGTCCACGACGAGTCCGAACGTGCCCTCCGCGGCCCGCAGGACGACGATCTCAACCGCGCAGCCCGCCGCCGGCGTCCACCCGCTGGAATCGAGGGCCAGGAGGTCGGCCAGGCCGACGAGGGGAAGTGGTTCGCCCCGGAGCCGGTAGACCGGCCTGCCCCCCACCGTCTCGATCTGCTGATCGACCTCGTCACCGCCGAGCCGCACCACTTCGAGGAGGCTGGCCCGGGGGATCGCGAAGCGATCGGCGCGGGCGGAGACGAGCAGACCCGGGATCAGGGAGACGGTCAGGGGAATGGTGATTCGGAGCGTGGTTCCCCGTCCCTTGGCGGTCACGATGTCGATCGTGCCACCGATCCTCTCGACGTTGGTCCGGACCACGTCCATCCCGACCCCGCGGCCGGAGAGGGTGCTGACTTCCTCGACGCTGGAGAGCCCCGGGACGAAGACCAGCGTCAGGGCCTCGCGCTCGCTCAACCGGGCGGCCTGGGCGGGGGGGAGGATGCCCTTCGCCACCGCCTTGGCCTTGATCTTCTCCAGATCGATCCCCGCGCCGTCGTCCGAGACCTCGAGGTGGACCTGGCCGTCGGCCTGATGGGCCCGGACGAGGAGGCGGCCTTCGGCCGGCTTGCCCTGGGCAAGCCGCGACTCCGGCGTCTCGATGCCGTGATCGACCGCGTTCCGGACCAGGTGGGTGAGGGGGTCCTTGATCGCGTCGACGACCGTCCGGTCGAGCTCAATCGCCTCCCCCTCGAGATCGATCCGGACCCGCTTCCGACAGACCAAGGCCAGGTCGCGGACCAGGCGAGGGAGTCTGCCCCACAGGGTTCCGATCGGCTGCATCCGGGAGGTGACGACCGCGTCGCGCAGCTCGCCGGCGATCCAGTCCAGGCGTTGCGCCGCCCGGCTCAGCCGGGCATCCGAATCCGTGGCGGGGTGATCGAGCACGTCGCTCCGGACGGCGACGAGCTCGCCCATCAGGGCCAGGAGCCGGTCGAGGATCCGCACCTCGACCCGGACGGTCCCGTCGGTGACGGAGCCGCTGGCGCGGGCGGCGGCCGCCTGCGCCGCGAGCGCCTCGACGATCGCCGACGGCGGGACGTGCGCCGTCTCGACCAGGATCTCGCCGATCCGACGGGGGTCGCCTCGACCCTGGCGGACCGCGGCCTCGGCCACCTGGTCCCGGGTGGCCGCTCCCCGGGCCATCAAGAGCTCGCCCATGTCGCGCACCGCCGGCGCCTCCGAGTTGGATTCGGGGACGTCTTGCAGCCGGGTCAGGGCTCCGATCAGATCCGCGTGGTCGGCGTCGCCCTCCACGCCGGTCGCTTCGATCCGGGCCAAGACGCCGCGGACGGCGTCGACGAGGCGGAGGAGGACGCTGGTCCCCTCGGCCGTGAGCCGGAGGTCGCCGTCGCGAAGCCGGGCCAGGAGACTCTCGCCGGCGTGGGTGATCGACTCGAGGGTCGAAAAGCCGAGAAACCCGCAGGTTCCCTTGATCGTGTGGATGCAGCGGAAGATCCGGCCGAGCAGCTCATCATCGTCGGGGCGTCGTTCCAGCGCGACGAGATCGCGATCGACCTGTTCGAGGCTCTCCGCGCTTTCGACCACAAACTCTCTGACGATCTCGTCCACTTCGGGCACCCGACTCCCTTGACCGTCCGAACGGCGCGGGAACATGCCGAGCGGGGGACGGTCGGCCGACCCACTCTTCCCGGAGAGGACACTACTTCCGTCAAGCCGTGTTATCGGCCGTTGGGACGGCGAAGTTGAGGCCGGAGTGCCGGCTCGCGTGGCAGAACGGAAAGGGAGCGGAAAGTCCGGCCCACGGCCGCCCGATCCGGCAAGGCGTGCCGATCAGAGGCGGACGAAATGACCGGTCGGACGGCGAAAAGGGACGGCCCGGAGGCCGACCGCCGATCAGGCCGCGATCGAGAGCGCCTGATCGCCGATCCTGCCGACCCGCTCGAGCACGGCCGATTGGTCGGCAGCCTCGATGCCCAGGCGGTCGAATACCTCGGCGGGGGTGATCTCGGCGACCCCCTCCTCGGTGAGCTCGAGGCCTCCGGCCGAGCAGAGGGCCTCGGCCCCCCAGACCAGGTGACCGAGGAGCCCGGCGCCGACGACGGCCTCGGGCCCCTGGTGGTGCTCCCGGACGGCGGCGATCACGGGCTCCGGGAGGCGCCAGTGCCCGAGGAGCCGGGCCCCGACCTGCCCATGGTCCATCCCGAGCTCGGCGGTCTCGACGTGCCAGCGGCCGATGCCCTGGGCCTCGACGTCGGCCCGGATGGAGGCGAAGAGCGCCGGGAAGAACTGGTCCAGGATCAGGACGCCCACGTCGTGGAGGAGGCCCGCCGTATAGGCCTCGGACCCGTCGACCGCGGCATAGCGTTTGCCAACCCGGGCCAGGTGTTCGGCGACCAGCCCGACCGCGGCAGAGTGCTGCCAGTAGCGGCGGTGGTCCAAGGCGTGCTGAGCGTCGCCGAAGGCTTTGATGACCCCGACGGCAATGCACAGAGACCGGACATTGACCATGCCGAGGCGATTGAGCGCCGATGTGATCGAGGTAACCTGATCCCCCCGATTGAAGAAGGCCGAGTTGGCCATCCGAAGCAGGCGGGTGGTCAGGGCCGGATCCTGCTCGATGAGGCGCCCCAGGTCCGCCAGGCCACCGTTTTCGTTGGCCATGGCCCGCTGGACCTGGATGAGCATGGTGGGCAGCGAGGGCAGCTGCTGCCCGCTGGCCATGAGGACTTCCAGGTTGGCCTCGAAAGAGGTCACCGACATCGATTTGCCCCCCCGTCAGGCCCCTGGCTACGCCTCAAGATGACCGATCGCGGGACCGATACTGACCCCCCACACCCGGGTAGTCCAACCCGGAGTATGGACTGAGGGCCAGGCATGTTCGCGATCATCGGCATCATCGTCGTCCTTGCTTCGGTCCTCGGCGGTTTCACGATCGCCGGGGGCAAGATTCTGGCATTGTTCCATGTTTCAGAGATCGTCGTCATCCTGGGCACCGCTCTGGGAACGGTCCTGGTCTCGACCCCCCCATCGGTCCTGAAACTAATGATCGGCAAGGTAGCGGGGGTATTCAAGGGAGCCCCGTTCAGCTCCACCACCTACCTCGATGCCCTCCGGCTCCTCTTCGAATTGTTCCAGCTGGCCCGGAAGGACGGCCTGGTGGCCATCGAGGCCCACGTCGAGGGGCCGGAACAGAGCTCCGTCTTGAAGAAGTACCCGGCCATCCACCACCACGTTCACGCGGTCCAATTCCTCTGCGACAACCTTCGGCTGGTGATCGTGGGCAGCGTGCCGCCCCACGACCTCGACTCCCTGATGGACGGGGAGATCGACCTCCTTCACCTCCAGGAGAGCGCCGCGGCCGATGCCCTCCAGAAGGTGGCGGACGCGCTCCCCGGGATCGGGATCGTGGCGGCCGTACTCGGCATCATCGTCACGATGGCGGCGATCTCCGGCCCCGTGGAGCAGGTCGGCGAGCACGTCGGGGCGGCGCTCACCGGGACGATGCTTGGGGTGTTCTGCGCCTACGGCTTCTTCGGCCCGCTGGCCACCGCCATCGAGCACCTCAACGCCGCGGAGGGCAGTTTCTATCAGGTGCTTCGCGCCGGGGTCGTAGCCTTCGCGAAGGGCTTCGCCCCGATCGTCGCGGTCGAGTTCGCCCGGCGGGCGATCCCGGCGGACGTCCGTCCTACGTTCCAGGCCATGGAAACCGCCTGCAAGGGGAAGTAGGTCGGCTATGGCCGTGAATCGGGACCGCGAAACCCCCATCATCATCGTCCGCAAGAAGAGCGGCGGCCACGGCCATCACGGCGGTGCCTGGAAGGTCGCGCTTGCCGACTTCATGACGGCGATGTTCGCGCTCTTCCTGGTGCTCTGGCTCGTGAACCAGAGCTCGGACGTCAAGTCCGCGATCGCCGGATACTTCCAGGACCCGCTGGGCCGGGCCGACGAGTTCGGCTCGTCCATCATCCCGGGCGAGGGGGCCCAGACCCAGATGGCCCGCCCCCTGGCCCCGCCCCAGGTGGTGGACCTCCGGATCGACCGGTTGATGAACATCGCGCAGGACCTCAAGGACAAGCTCGGCACGGTTCCCCTGCTCGATTCGCTCAAGAACCACGTCGAGATCACCATGACCGACGAGGGCCTCCGGATCGAGCTGTTGGAGGACTCGACGGCTCAGTTCTTCGAGTCCGGCAAGGCAACGGTGAGCGACAAGGGCAAACTGCTGCTCAACCTGATCGGCCAGGAGCTGGCGCCCGACTCCAACCAGGTCACCATCGAGGGTCACACCGACGCCCGTCCCTACGTGAGCGGCTCGGGCTACTCGAACTGGGAGCTCTCGGCCGACCGCGCCAACGCCGCCCGGCGGATCGTCGGCGACGCGGGAGTGCCGTCGCGGCGGTTCGAAGAGATCCGGGGGATGGCCGACCGGCGGCTCCGCTACCCGGACGCGCCCTTCGATCCGCGGAACCGGCGGGTCAGCATCCTGGTGCTGTTGAACCGGACGGTCGGCAAGGTGACCATCCCGGCCGACAGCGTCCGGAAGATGCTGGCGCGGCGCCGATGACGCTCGCCGGCACGGCCCTCTTGGTCGGCGATCCGGCCGACGCGGCCGCCTACCAGGCGGTCCTCAAGCCGTACCAGGGTCTGAGGATCCTCACGGCGACCGACCTGGCGTCGGGGCTCGCGGCGGCCCGGATCCACCGCCCCGACCTGGTGGTGACCGACCGGGCCCTGCCAGACGGCAGCGGCCTGGCGCTGGGCCGGGCGATCAAGGAGGACGACACCCTCGAGGGCACCCTGGTGGTCGTGCTCGAGCCGAGCGCGGACGCGCCGGTCGAGATCGCCGCCGAGGCTGAGGTGGACGATTTCCTGATCAAGCCCGTGGGGCCGGCCGACCTGGTGGCCCGGGTCCGGTCCATGCTCCGGCTCAAGCGGCTCCACGATCAGCTCCGGGCCGACAAGCTGGAGCTCGAGCGCCTGAACCGGGCGGTGGCCGAGCGGCTGGACAACCTGCTGGCGCTGCTGGTCCAGTTGGTGGACCTCCGGGTGCCGGGGGCGGCGGCCCGGGGCGCCGACAGCGCCCGGCTGGCCGCCCAGCTGGCCGATCGGTTCGAGATCCCACCGGTGCTCCGGCGGGACCTGACGATCGCGGCTCAGCTCCACGAGATCGGCAAGGTGGTGCTGGCGACCGAGCAGGCGGAAGGCGACGAGGTCGAGGACGTGCTCGAGGGCGACGCCTGGCGCTACGTGGTGGCCGCCCGCGACCTCCTCCGCCAGACCGATGGACTCGAGCCGGCCGCCGACCTGATCGGCGCGTCCTTCGAGAACTGGGACGGAACGGGCCATCCCGACCGGCTCCGCCAGGGCCAGGTTCCGCTCCGGTCCCGGATCCTCCGCTGCTTGATCGACTACCACGCCCTCTTGGAGTCCGGCCAGGCGGCGACGCCCCCCACGGCGCTCGATCGCCTGGCGGCTCACTCGGGCACGCGGTACGACCCGCTGGTCGTGGCCTACCTGGACGCCATCGTCCGGGCCGGAGCCGACGCACCGGCGACGGCGTCGCGAGCCCGGGTGCCGATCACGAAGCTCGAGGAGGGGATGGTCCTGGCCGACGATCTCTGTACCAGCTCCGGCGTGAAGCTCCTCGCGGCCGGTGCCCAGCTGACCCAGGCGACCCTCGAGACGATTCGCCGGCGGCACCGGAGCGACCCGATCGTGCACGGGGTCTGGGTCCGCCGGGGAACGCCGGCGGCCTGAGAGGCCTTGCCGTCCGACCCGGGCGCGCCCTATCATGGTGCCCGTCGACCCAATGCACTCTCCCGACGAGGACACCGTCCCGCTGAGCCCTGCGGAGATCGACCGGCTGGTGACGCTCGGTCGGGCCCATACCATTCAGTCGCTGCTTCGCGGGATCGCGCACGACATCCGCAACAATCTCCAGGTTCTGGCCCTGAGCTCGGGGATGGGCGCCTTCGAGGCGGACGCCTCGGTGCTGTCGCGAGTCGACGGCGCCGTCGAGGCCATGACCGAGACGCTCGACCTTCTGGGCCAGCTGGGCCGCTACCCGGCCGACCCCGACCCGGTCTCCGACCTGGGCGAGGTACTCCGGACCGTGGAACGGCTGGCCGAGTTTCAGCGCAACGTCCCCCCGACGCCGACTCGGATCGACCCGGTGACCGCTCGGATTCGGGTCGCGATCTCCACCCCGGCGCTGACCCAGGTGCTGCTCGACCTGCTGCACAACGCCAAGGAGGCCGCCGGCCAGGACGGCACCGAAGTCCGGGTTACGAGCTCCGGCGGGCCGTCGGGCGCGGCGATCGTCATCGCCGATCGGGGCCCGGGACCGGGCCTCGTCGTCGAGCGGCCGCTCGCCGGCGACTGGCCGGCCGCCTCGCACGGTGGAGTCGGGGTGTTCGTGGCGCGGGCCCTGGTGGAGCGGGCTGGCGGCACGCTGGCATTCCGGGTTCGGGCCGGTGGCGGGACCGAGACGGTGGTCACCCTCCGCCCCGCCCCCTGAGTCACGACCTACCGCCCTAGATTCACCAGTTCCTGGAGCATCTCGTCGGCCACCTTCACCAGGCGGGCGGCCGCGGTGTAGGCCTGCTGATGCTCGATCAGGCTCACCATCTCCTCGTCGATCGACACCCCCGAGTCCGACTGCCGCTTGGCATCCAGGTTCCCGAGCAAGGTGGTGTGGGAATCCGCCCGGGACTGGGCCGCCTGGGCGGTGACGCCCAGGCCCGCCACGAACGAGGTGTAGAAGTCACCGAGAATCTGGGACCCGCCGGCGGTGGTGGCCGGCGAGCTCGGGGTCGCGCCGCTCGCGCCCGGGACGGGAACCGCGAGATTCCGGAGCCCGCTCAGCTGGAGCGCGATCGTGTTGTCGCCCGCGGCGGTGCTGTACCCGGCCGCGATGTTGGCCGGATCGGCCTGGATGGCCGGATCGAGCTGAATCGAGGCCGCGGTGATGCCGTTCGGATCGAAGAAGGCGCCGATCGTGGCCAGGGGCGACGGGGCCGGCGTGATGGTCGGCTGGAGCGGCTTGGTGCTGGGATCGTAGTCGCTGTGAATCTGGTTCACAGCGGTCACCAGCCCGGCGGCCAGGTCGTCGAGCTGTCCCCGGAGCCCGGTGGCCCGGGTGGTCCCGGAGCCCCGCGAGCCGATCGTGTTGAGGGCATCGATCAAGCCGGCGATCTTGCCGCCACCGATGCTCACCGGTGCCGCGGGCGATCCGATCTGCACCTGGTACGGCCCGCTGCCGCTCACCGAGAGCGATTGGGTCGTGCCCCCCGACGACACCAGCTGGAGCCCGCCCGCGAGAACGTCGACCGTCCCGAACCCCCGGTCGACCACCTTGACGTCGATCAGGCCGCCGATCTTGTCGACCAGCTGGTCCCGCCGATCGAGGAGGTCGGGGGCGGAGCCGCCGGCCGCCCGGATCTGGGCGTTCAGATCGCTGATCTGAGCGGCGTATGAGTTGACGTCGTTGGCGGCCTGGGTCAGACCGGCCGCGGCGTTCTGAGAAATGGCGGTCAGCTGGCTGTCGATGCCGTGGAACTTGTCAACCAGTGCGGTGGCGCTGGCGGCGACCACCGCGCGGTTGGTCGGATCGACCGGGTTCGAGGCGAGCGAGTTGAAGGCGTCGATCAGGTTGTCGAGACTGGCCCCCAGGCCGGTGTCACTGGGCTCCGCCAGCACGCCGGTCACCTGGCTCAGGACGTCGGAGAGGGACTGGGCCCGACCCTGGAGCCCCGCCTCCTGGCGCCAGCTGGAGTCGAGGAAGGCGCTCCGCAGCCGCTCGATCCCGGCCACGGTCACGCCCCGGCCGATCTGCCCCAGGGGCAGGAGCGTCTCCGGCGTCGCCGCCGCGAGGGTGACCCGTTGGCGGGTGTACCCCGGCGTCTCGGCATTGGCGATGTTGTGCCCGACGACGTTGACCGCCTGCTCCTGAGCGGAGAGCGCGCCGCGAGCGATGGAGAGCAGACTCGTGACGGACATGGATCAGGCCCGTTGGTTGAAGAGGAGACCGCTCGCGCTCGCGGGCGCCGGATAGCTACCGGCGCCCTCGCCGTCGACCGGGGCGGTCAGCATCTGCTGGAGAAATTGCTCGCCGGTCTGAATGGCGCGACGGAGGACCGACTGGTTGATCGCCAGCTCGCGGCTGGCCGCCATTGCCGTCTGATGGAGCTCGCGGCAGAGGGCTTCCACCGGCTCGGCCTCGGCCGGCGTCAGGACACCGATGGCCGCCGACAACGCGGCGTCGGACGAGCCGGTCAGGACGGCGATCAGCCCGCTTCGGTGGCGCCGGGTTTCGCGGATCGCGAGCAGAGTCCGTCCGATCTGGTGGACGATGGCTTCGAGCGCCGGCGCGTCGTCGCGGGCCAGCGCGTCGCGCTGTTCCCGGAGGGCGCCCCGCAGATCCTTGAGGAGGCCGCGCTCGGTCTCGAGCCCATGGCGAAGTCCGGCGGCGGATTCGGTCGAGCTGGGCAGTTCGGTGGTCACGGCGCTCATTTCACGTCCCCGGTGGGCGGGGCGCCGTCGAGGCGCCGGGCCAGCTGTCGATAGAGGGCCTCACCGAGGCCGCGGGTCGAGTGTTTGGCGGCCTCTTGGGCGATCGCGTCGTCGAAGAAGCCGGTGAAGGTCTCCTGCCCCGCCGAGCTGCCGGTCAGCCCTTCGTTCGGGACCGAGGCCCGCATTTCCTTGAAGAGCTGAGCCAGAAACAGCCCCTCGAACTGCTGCGCCGTCTGCCGGAGCCGGGTGTGTTCGTCGGCCGCCGGCGGACCGCCGCCCGCGCCGATCCCGCCAATCCCGGTCATCGGACCACCACCTGGGCCCGGATCGCGCCCGCCGCGCGCAAGGCCTCGAAGATCGCGGCCACTTCCTGAGCTCGGGCGCCGGCTGCGTGAAGCCCGGCGACCAGCTCCTGGACGCTCGCGCCGGCCGTGGCCCGGATCAGCCCGGCGGCACTCGCGGTGGCGGTCGAATCGGCGGCCGTCGCGGCGGTCGTGTCGCCGGGGGCCCGCTGGGCCGGTGGGGCCGCCGCCGGCAGCGGAGGGCCGCCCACCTGCACGGTCAAGCCCCGGTGGCTCACCGTGGCCTGCCCGACCCGGACGTCGCCACCCAGCACGACGGTGCCGTCGCGGCCGTCGATCACCACCCGGCTCACCTCGACTACGGTCACCGGCAGGGTGTCGATGGCCGCGAGCCACATACTGAGACTATCGGCACGCCCGGCCCCAGGGTTGAGGAGCACGCTGCCGGCATCCTCGGTCCGGGCGGCGCTGTCGCCGTAAACGGCCCGGATGGCCCCGGCGATCCGGGTGGCCATCCGGAGATCCGGGGTGGCGAGGGAGAGGCGGGGCGTTCCCGAGAGGGTTGGGGTCGGGAGATCGACCTCGAGTAGCCCGCCGTCGGCGATCCGCCCGCTGTTACCCTGGCGGATGCTGATCCGGCCGGTACCGTCCGTGGGCACGACCAGCATGCCCTGCGCGGTGGCGACCGGCGGCTGGTTCGGATCGGTGAGGAGCGGCGCCATCCAGAGCACCCCACCCCGGAGCGACGTGGCGTCGCCCATGGCGGCCACCTGCACCTCGAACCGCCCCCCCGAACGGAGATACGGCGACACCTCGGCCGTGACCAGCACGGCGGCCACGTTCCGGAGCCGCATCTGGTCGGGCGGGACCTCGATATTGAACCGGCGGAGCAGGTTGGTGATCGATCGGACGGTCATGGTCGAGCCGTTGAAGCCGCCGAAGCTCCGGTCGCCGGTGCCATCGAGGCCGACCACGATCCCGTAGCCGACCAGCCGGCGGGCCACGTCGCCGGCGCGATGGGTCAGGTCGGCCACCCGGGCCACTTGCTGGGCCCGAAGCGGGCCGGCCAGGCCGAGCGCCACCAGGGCGAGGGCCGGGACGAGGGCCCGGCGAAAGCGCGACGAGAACACGGGAGCCATGGATCAGGGCCAGAGGATCGAGAGGATCTTGCCGAGGATGCCGGTCTTGGGCTTCACCGTCTTGCCCTTGTAGGTGATCTGGGCGTTGGCGATCCGGCTCGAGGAAACCAGGTTGGAGGAGGCCACGTCTTCGGCCCGCACCATGCCGGTCAGCTTCACCTGCTGCTCGCGCCCGTCCACGGTCACGCTCTTGGTCCCTTCGATCGAGGCGACGCCGTTGGCGTCGATGTCGGTGACCCGGACCGCGAGGACGGCGGTCAGGGCGCCGGCCCGGCCGCTGGTCGAGCCTTCGGTCGACGAGTTCCCGACGGTGCTCGAGAAGGCCTTCGACGGCCCGAGTCGAATGGTCGAATCGAGGTTCAGCCCGAGCCCGGTGTTGAGGGCGCGGTTGGCGGTGGCGTTGTTGGATACCCGCTCGGAGGCGTTCGCCTGCTCGTCGATCACGACGGTCAGGAGATCGCCGACTCGAAGCGGGAGTCGGTCGGAGAGCCAGGCCGCCCGCGGCGGCGGCACCGGGGCTCGCACCGGGGCCGGCGCCACCGAGTCGGCGGCGGCCCGAGCGGAGTCGGGACGCTGGCCGTTCGGCGTGGCCTGAGCCGCGAGCCCGCCGGCGCCGGCCGTGAGGGCGATCCCGAGAATCGCCGAGTTGCTCCACCCCATCTATCGCTCTCCTCTCAAATCCACGAGGCCCCGGCCGAGCGCGGTGCCGACCAATCGGTCGCCGCGCTCCGGATCCCGGGCCCAGACGGTTTCCCCACGTCGCGCGGTGTTGCCCGCGATCGCCTCCCGGACCACCGCGATCGATCCCTGCCGCCAGACGAACCGGACTCGGTCGCCGGCGCGAATCACGGCCGGCTCGAGCACCGCCGGCGCCTCCACCGGGTCGCCCTGGGCCAGCGACCGGCGCACCTCCCAGCCGATCGGAGAGTCGGCGTCGGCGGGGGGTGGACCCCAGCGGAGCCGGGTGCCCCGGGTCAGGTCGCCCTCGCCCACGGTGCTCCCGAGCGGGAGCGGGCGGGCGGCCAACCAGACACTGTCCTCCACGCCGGCCCGGACCCCGATGGCCACGGCGCCGCCTTGCTCGGTGGTCACCACGACGACCCAGCGGCCGGCGAGCCCTCGCCCGGCCAGCCGGAAGGCCGACGAATCGGAGAGCTCCGCCCGCCCCGCGACCTGGCCCCATGCCACCTGCACCTGGACCGCCGGCACCCGCCAGGCCCGGGCCACGGCCTCGCGGACCCGAAGCTCGAGTCCGGCGGGGACGGTGGAGTCGCCGGTGACGGCGGCCCCGAGCAGCAGCAGCTCAGCGAACCAGGTCATTGGTGCTCTGCATCATCTCGTCGGTGGTCCGGATGGCCTTGGCGTTGATCTCGTAGGCCCGCTGGGCCGCGATCATGTCGGTCATCTCGACCACGATCTCGACGTTGCTGGACTCCAGGTTGCCCTGGAGGATCCGGCCGAAGCCGTTGTCCTGGGCCTGGCCCGTGATCGGCTGCCCGGAGGCGACGGTCTCCCGGTAGAGGTTCTCGCCCAGGGCCTCGAGCCCGGTGGGATTGGCGAACCGAACCAGGTCGATCTTCCCGATCTCGACCGGCTGGGCATCGTTGGAGCCGGAGCGGACGCTGACGATCCCGTTGGGCGCGACGTTGACCTCGACCGAGTCGGGCGGCACCGTCACGCCCGGCTGAACCAGGTAACCGTTGCTGGTGACCAGGGCGCCGTTGCTCGAGAGGGTGAACGAGCCGTCCCGGGTGTAGGCCATCGTGCCGTCGGGACGCTGGATCTGGAAGAACCCGTCGCCCGCGATCGCCAGGTCGAACGGCCGGTCGGTCTGCTGGAGCGAGCCCTGCTGGTGGAACCGGCTGACGGCCGCCACCCGGACGCCGCGACCGACCTGCACCGGCGCGATGGTGTCGTTGCTCTGGTAGTTGACGACGGCTTCGCCCTGGAGCGTCTCGTAGAGCACGTCCTGGAAGCTGGCCCGACTCCGCTTGAAGGCGGTGGTGTTGACGTTGGCCAGATTGTTGGCGATCACGTCGATCATCCGCTGCTGGGCGACCATCCCGCTCGCCGAGGTCCGCATGGCCGGATCCATCACGCGCTCCCTTCGAAAGAATGGACGGCGGCGATCACGTTACCCGTCCCACGTCGTTGGTGACCGAGCCCAGCACCCCGTCCATGGTCCGGACGGCGGTGACGTTCGCCTGGTAGGCTCGCTGGATCTCGACCAGCGAGACCATGGCGGTAATCGAGCTGAAGTTGGCTTCCTCGAGCTGCCCTTGACGGACGGCCGTATTGTCCGCCGGATCCACGGTCCCCCGGCTGAGCAGGTAGCGGCCGTTCGACTCCTTGAGGAGCTGGGCCCCGTCACCGGGCACCACGACCTTGAGGCGGCCCACGTCGGCGCCGTCGTCGATGACGGACCCGTCGGGGCGGATTTCGATCTTGGCGCCGGTCAGGGTGATGGGACCGTTCTCCCCCAGCACCGGGTTGCCGGCGTCATCGGTCAGCTGCCCCTGGCCGTCGAGCTTGAGGCTTCCGCCCCGGGTCAGGCGCTGGCCGTTGGGGGTCTCCACCACGAAGAACCCCTTCCCTTCCAGGGCCACGTCGAGCGGCCGGTCGGTCTTCCGGAGCGATCCCTGGGAGAAGTCGGTCGACTCCACCGGAATCGGGCTCTCGAGATCCGAGGGACGATGGGCCGTCAGTCGATCGGCCTTGAAGCCGGCCGTGTCGACGTTGGCCAGATTGTTGGTCGTGACTTCTTGCAGCCGGGAGTAGTACGAGAGCGTCCGGGCCGCCGTCAGAATTCCACGCAATGTGAACATCGGCATTCCTCCGAGCGGGGCGAGGCGCAACCCCTATGCCTCGCGCCGCGTTTTCGGGAAGCGGCCCGAACCGCTTGCGGTACCATCACTTCACCGACGGCGGCCCGGCTTGCGGCGGCCTGGGCTCGGGACCGGAACCGGTCGATCATGCCGGAAGGTTCTTCCCGGCGGCAGCGCCGGGTCCAAGGGAACCGGGGTCAGAAGGATCCGGACCGCGTCCTGGGCCAGGTGCGTGGCCCGCGCGATCTCGTCGATCTCCTGGCCGGAGGTCGCCATTTCGATCACCTGCTGCCACGGGGCGGCATGGCCGCGTCGTTCCGGCCGGCGGCGCAGCCGGAGACCGACCAGCAGCAGCACGCCAATCGCGGCCGTGCCGACCCCGATGGCGTCCCGATGACCGACCGCCCAGCGCCAGGCCGGACCGCCGCGGTCGGCGAGCTCGCGCCGGGCCGAGGCGACGTTGGTCCGCCAGGCGTCGGTATGCTGGAGCACCGATGTGGTCCCCATCACCCCGACCGTAGCCAGCACGGCCGCCCAGATTCGCCGGTTCACAAGTCCTCCGCAGTGAGGGTGGAGTATTCCCGCAGGCGGCGGAGCGCCTGGGTCCGGATCTGGCTGATCCGCGACTCCGTGACGTGGAGCACCTCGGCGATTTCTTTGAGGTTGAGCTCCTCGTAGTAGTAGAGCGCCAGCACGGTCCGTTCCCGGGCCGGGAGGCCCGCGATGGCCTCTTTGACCCGCCGGACCCGGTCGCCCTGGCCGACCCGGGTTATGGAGGCGTCGCTGTTCTCGTCGGCGAGCGTGTCCTCCAGCCGGGGGGCGTCGTCGCCGCCGCGGGCCACGGCCCCGGAGAGGGACAGCATCACCCCGCCCTCGACGTCTTCCTTCATCCGGTAGTAGGTGGGGAGATCGACACCCATCGCGATTGCGACCTCCTGCGCCTCGGGCGCCCGGCCGAGCTCCACCTGGAGCGTCGAGACCACGGCGGCGAGTTGCCGCCCCTTGACCCGGACGCTCCTGGGCCGCCAGTCGCGGCTCCGAAGCTCATCGAGGATGGCACCCCGGATCCGCCGGACCGCGTAGGTACTGAAGGCCAGGCCGCGCTTGAGGTCGAAGCCCTCGAGCGCCTGCACCAGGCCGAGCGTGCCGGCTCCCACCAGGTCCTCGAACTCCACCGCGTTGCCGATCCGGTTGGCGGTGTCCCGGGCGCAGTGATGCACCAGGCCCAGGTAACGATCCAGGAGCTCGGACCGAGCCTCGGGGTCTCCCGTGTCGGTGTAGCGCTCCCAGAGTTGATCGGTGACGGACGTCATGACGTTGACTCCTCGGGTCGCACCGGGACGGCCTCCATCCGCTCCGCCCCGCCGATCCGGAGATCGAGGGCGGCCACCCGCTCCCTGAGCGCGGCCAGGTGGAGGTCGGTCAGAAGGGCCCCGGGACGGCGCATCGCCTCCCGAAGCTCCGGCGTCTCTGGCAGGGCTCCCAACGAACCGACCGAGCGGGCCAGGAACCGCTCGGCGGCGCCGGCCAGACGCTCGAAGGCCACGGTCGCCTCCTCCTCCGACATGACCCGGTTCACGAGCACGTCGATCGGGAGGGTGGGCAGCTGCACGTGGACCAGCTTGATCAGGGCGTAGGCGTCGGTCAGCGCGGCGGCTTCGGGCATGGTCACGACCACCAGGCGGGTGCCCCGCATGGTCGACAGGCGGACCACGCCTTCGATCCCGGGGCCGGCGTCGACCACCACCGCGTCGAATTCGTCGTACAGGCTGCAGAGCCGGTGATGCAGGCGGGCCGAGTCGACGGCCGGGAGGGCGTAGAGCCCCTCGGCCCCGGAGTCGCCGGGGACCAGCCAGATCCGCTCGGTCACCCGGTGGAGCAGCGACTCCGGGGTGGCCTCGCCCCGGGCCAGCTGTTCCAGCCGGGCCTGCACCGCCACGCCCAGCAACACCTGGAGGTGGCCCAGGTTCTGGGAGCCGTCGAGCAGGAGCACCCGGAGCCCGCGCTCGCCCAGCGCCTGGGCCGTGAGGACGGCGAGGACCGACTTCCCCACTCCGCCCTTGCCGCTCCCGATGACGATCACCGGGGGACCGTTGAAATCGGTGGGCGCCGGGACCGACTCGGCGGCGAGTTGCCGGAGCCGAAGAGCCTGATCGTTCATACCACGTCCTCCCCCACCAGCAGCGCCTGGTCCGAGCGCGCCAGCCGGACGGCCTCGAGCGATTCGGCGGGCGACCCGAGGTCGAAGGGGACCTCCTGGCCCGACGTCTCCCAGCGAATGGGCAAGCCCGACTCGACTGCGAGGTCGAAGACGTGCGACTCGTCGCCCGCCTCGTCGGCCTTGGTGGCCAGCAGATGGCTTACCCCAATCCGGCGCCCGTCCTCGATCAGCCGCCGTCCGGTGGAGAGCGGGATCGCGGCCGGCAACACCAGGTGCACCTCGGTGGGCTCCAACCCGGCGAGCAGCCCTTCCACCGCCAGCCGGTCGCGCCGGTTCCGCGGGCTCCGACCCGGGGTATCCACCAGGATCACATCCCGGTCCTGGAAGCGGGTCCGGATCCGGGTCACGTCCTCGAGCCGGTAGGCGACCTCGAGCGGCAGGCCGCCGATCGCGGCATAGGTGCCGAGCTGCTCCAAGGCGCCCACCCGGTAGGTGTCGAGCGACACCACCCCGACCCGGCGCCCGCCGAACACCCGGGGATTGGTGGCGAGCTTGGCGAGCGTCGTGGTCTTGCCCGACCCGGTCGGCCCGACCAGCCCGATCACGAGCGGACCGTGCCCCGGGAAGGTCGGCACCATGGTCTCGAGCGCGGCGGCCGGTCCCTCGGGGCGGAGCCGGACCCGCCGGCTGGCGCTCGAGGGATCGGCGGCGAGAAGCTCGAAGGCGGGCCCCTTGGGCGTCCTGACCCGGCGGGTGTGGAGAATGACGGCGTCGGCGCCGATGGTTCGCTGCGCCTGCTTGAGCAGGGTCGACAAGTTCGGGCCGACGAAGGTCCTAATTGGCACGGGGCAGCTCCCAGGTGGCGAGGCTCAGGATGGGCGCCTGGGTGGGCAGCTCTCCGAGCGAGAGAACGGGAACCTTGGGCAGCACCGGCTCGATCAGGCGGCGGACGCCGACCCGGAGGGTCGGGGGCGTGATGATCGCGGGCCAGCCGCCGTCGCGACGGTGCTCGTGGGCCAGGTCGTTGAGCCGGCGGAGCGCGTTGGTGAGCTCGTCGGGGTCCATGGTGCGGCCACCGTCCCGGAGCGGCCGGGGGCTGAACAGCTGCATCAGCGCGGCCTCGAGTCGGGGGCCCACGGTAATCCCGCGGACGGTCCCGTCGCCCTGGTCGTGGATCTGGACGATCACGTTCCCCAGCGCTCGCCGGACGAACTCGGTCAGGGTCTCGGGATCCTTGGTCTGGTCGGCCGCGTCGCTCAGGGCCTCGAGGATGCTGACCAGGTCCCGGATCGGGATCGACTCCTTGAGGAGCCGCTGGAGGACCCGGTGCACGGTGCCGAGCGAGAGCTTGTTGGGCACCACGTCGTCGACCAGGGCCGGATGGCTCTCCTTGATGCCGTCGAGGAGCTCGCGGGTATGTTGCCGGGTCAGGAGGTCCGCCGCGTGCTGGCGGACGGTCTCCATCAGATGGGTGGAGATCACCGTCGCCGGCTCGACGACGGCGTAGCCGGACGCCTCGGCCTCGAGGCGGAGCTCGGCCGCGATCCACACGGCCGGGATCCCGAAGCTCGGGTCGGTGGTCTGAATCCCCTCGAGCGGCGTGCCGGCCCCGGTGGTGTTGAGGGCCAGCAGGAAGCGCGGCATGACCTCACCGCCGTCGACCCGGACTCCCCGGAGCTTGATGGCGTATTCGGTGGCCGGAAGCTGGATGTTGTCCCGGATCCGGGCCGGCGGCACGATCACCCCCAACTCCATCGCGAGCTTCTGGCGGGTGAGCGAGATCCGCTTGACCAGGTCGCCGTGCTGCGCCTCGTCGACCAACGGCACCAGGGCATAGCCGATCTCGAGCTCGAGCGGCTCGACCGCGAGCAGATCCTTGATCGGAGCGGTCGGCGCCTTCTCACCCGGTAAGGCCTCGACCCGGGCGGCTTCGTCGGCCGCGTCGCGTCGTGCCACCCGCCGTCGCCCGACCAGCCCGCCCCCGATGGCCAGACCGGCGAGGAGGAGGAAGGGGACGGTCGGCAGTCCGGGCACGAGCCCGAAGAGCCCGAGGATGGAACCCGCGGTGATCATGGTCCGCGGCGACCGGGTCAGCTGGGCCCCGAGAGTCGGACCCATGGCCGGGTTGGACGACCCGTAGGTCACCAACATACCGGCGGCGGTGCTCACGATCAGGGCCGGGATCTGGGTGACCAGGCCGTCGCCGACGGTGAGCTTGGTATAGGTCTGGAGCGAGTCGGCGGCCGAGAGCCCCTGCTGGGTCATCCCGATCACGAACCCGCCGAGCAAGTTGATGCCGGTGATCACCAGGCCGGCCGCGGCGTCGCCGCGGACAAACTTGGCGGCACCGTCCATGGCACCGTAGAAGTCGGCGTACTTGCTGATCTCTTCCCGGCGGGCTCGAGCCTCGGACTCGTCGATGAGCCCGGCGCTCAGGTCGGCGTCGATGCTCATCTGCCGGCCCGGCATGGCGTCGAGCGTAAACCGGGCCGCGACTTCGGCGATCCGGCCGGCGCCCTTGGTGATCACCATGAAGTTGATGACGACCAGGATCAGGAAGATCACCAGCCCAACGACGACGTTGCCGCCCACCACGAAGTTGCCGAACGCCTCGATCACCCGGCCGGCCCGGCCGGAGCTGAGGATCAGCCGGGTGCTGCTCACGTTGAGGCCGAGGCGAAGCAGTGTCACCAGCAGGAGCAGGCTCGGGAAGACCGAGAACTCGAGCGGCTCGTTGGACGAGATCGCCACCAGCAGCACCAGGATCGAGAGCCCGATGCTCAATGCCAGCATGGCGTCGAGCACCGGCGGGGGCAGCGGGAGGATCAGGAGCGCCACGATCACCACCACGCCGATGGCGAGGTAGGTCTCGGCGCTCGCGCTCACCAGCTTCCGGGCCGGGGCGGTCGCGCCGCTGCCGTGATCGCGCACGTGTCCTCCGCTCGATCCGGTCAGGCTGGACGATCGGGTAGTGGGGATCGGGGTGGAGCTCATCACCGGTGGCGCGCTCATGCCCGGCTCCCCTCAAGCGTCAGCCCGGCCGGCATCTGCCGCCGCTTCCGGTAGACGAAGGCGAGGATCTCGGCCACCGCGACGTAGAGGGCGGGCGGAATCGGCAGGCCGACGGTGCAGGTCGCGAGCAGCGCCCGGGCCAGCGGCTTGTTCTCGATCATCGGGACGCCCGCGCCGGCGGCGAGCCGCTTGATCCGCTCCGCCATCTTCCGCTCGCCCATGGCGACCACGACCGGGGCGGGCGACACCTTGGTGTCGTACCTGAGCGCCACGGCGATGTGGGTCGGGTTGGTGATCACCACGTCGGCGGTGGTCACGGCGGCGAGCATCCGCTGGCGGGCCCGCTGCCGGGCGATCTGGCGGACCCGGGCCTTGATCTGGGGGTCGCCTTCCTGCTCCTTGTGCTCCTGCTGGATCTCGTGGCGCGACATCTTGAGGCCCTTCTCGGTCCGGAAGAACTGCACCCCGAAGTCGAAGACCCCGAGCCCCAGAAACGCGAGGCCGACGGTGGCCACCAGCCGGAGCACGTTCGCGCGGAGCACCGTCACGATCGCGGGTGGCGCCGCGTCGCCCAGCTCGACGAAGCGCGGCAGCGCCCGCTTGAGCACCAAGTAGGTGATGAAGCCGAGGAGGACCAGCTTGAGGGTCGCCTTGACCAGATTGATGGCGGCGTTGGCGCCGAGCATCCGCTTGAGCCCGGCCATCGGGTTGATCCGCTCCCACTTGGGCTCCAGCGGCTTGCTGGTCGCGAGCCCGCGGGTCTGCAGCAGCCCGATGGCGACCGCGGCGACCATCAGGCCGATCCCGAACGGCGCCATGGCGAGCACGGTGCTGATGATCAGGTTTCGGGCGATCCGCACCACGCCCGACAGCTCCGGCGGGGTCGCCTGGAGGATCACCGGGACGTTCCGGAAGAGACCGAGCAGGTGGTCCGCAAAGCCCCCACCCAACGACGCCAGCAACGCGGTGCCGGCCAGGAGCAGGACCGCCGCCGTGAGCTCCTGGCTCTTGGCGATCCGGCCCTCCTTCCGGGCGTCGTCCCGCCGTCGGGCGGTCGGCTCCTCATTCTTTTCCTCGTCGCTTTCGTTTTCGGCCATACCCTACCGTCCCGTTCCCGCGATGGCGCCCACCATCGCGTCCGCCGCGATCGGGATCGCGCCGTACCACCGGCCCACGACCCGACTGAGCAGCGGCAAGGCGGTGCCGAAGATCACCAGCGCCACCCCAATGGACACCGCGAACGACATGGCCATCGCGTTGAGCTGGGGCACGGCCCGGCTGAGGATGGCCATCGCCAGATTGCTGATGGTGAGCGCCACCATCACCGGGGCGGCGATCTGAATCGCGTCGCGGAAGAGCTCACCCGTCACCGCAATCACCTGGTCGGGCCCGCCGGCGAAGGTCGGAAGCGAGCCCGGCGGGACCGTGGCGAGGCTCCGGCCGAGGGCCTCGAGCAGCATCAGGTGACCGCCGATGCCGACGAAGGTCGCGAGGCCCACATAGCCGTAGAGCTGGGAGATCGCCGGGCCGCCGGTCTCGATATCGGCCGTGAGGAGCTGCCCGAAGGAGAGCCCCGACTGCATCGCGACCACCTCGCTGGCCAGCATCAGAGCGTGCTGGATCACCGCCGCGACCAGGCCGATCCCGAGCCCGATCAAGAGCTCGGTGATCAGCGGCAGCGGGAGATCGAGCACCCGGGGCGGGAACGACACGGCCGGCGCCAACGGGATCAGGGCGGCGGCGATCACCACCACCATCGCGCCGCGGACGGTTCGGGGCACGCCCACCATCGACCAGAAGGGCGCGACCAGCATGAGTCCGGTCAGCCGCATCGAGATGTACACGAAGGCGGGCCAGGCGCCGGGCGCGAGGAGGTTGCCGAACCCGGTCATCCGTTCACCGACGGCAACGTCCGGAGAGCCATCACCAGGAACTCCACCAGCTCCCGAAGCATCCAGGGCAGCACCAGGAGCAGGACCAGCGCCATGGTGAGCACCTTGGGCAGGAAGGTGAGGGTCTGCTCCTGGAGCTGAGTGATGGCCTGGAGCAGCGTCACCAGGAGGCCGACCACCAGCGCGGTGACCAACAGCGGCGCCGACACCATGAGGGTGAGCATCACCCCCCGGCGAATGAGATCGGCGGCGAACGCGGCGTTCATCGGCTCACCGGTGGAAGCTCGCCACCAGGTTCTGGGCCACGAGGGACCAGCCGTCGGCGAGCACGAAGAGGAGCAGCTTGAAGGGGAGCGAAATCATGACCGGCGGCACCATGAACATGCCGAGGCTCATGAGTGAGGTCGCCACGATGAGGTCGACCACCACGAAGGGGAGGAAGATCACGAACCCCATCCAGAAGGCCGACTGGAGCTCGCTGGTGACGAAGGCCGACACGATGGTGACGGTCGGGACGTCGTCGAACGAGTCGACGTCCGCCACCCCGCCCATCTCGGCGAAGGTCGCCAGGTCCCGCTCCCGGACGTTCGCCAGCATGAACCGGCGAAGGGGCTGGAGGGCCCGGGTGTAGGCTTCGGCCTGTTGGATCTGGCCGTCGAAGTAGGGTTGGACCGCGGTCTGGTTGACCTCGGCAATGACCGGCTGCATCACGACCCCGGTGAGCAGCACCGCGATCGCCACCATCAGCTGACCGGGCGGGCTCCCCTGCGTTCCGAGCGCCGAACGGAGAAAGTGGAGCACCACCAGGATCCGGGTGAAGCTGGTCATCAGCAGGACCACGGCCGGCAGCAGCGTCAGGGCCCCGAGGAAGACCACCAGCCCGACCGTGCCGGACAGGTGGAGCGACTCCGCGCCCTGGCCGATCTTGACCTCGATGTTGGGGGCGGTCGGCGCCGAGACCCGGGGACCTTGAATGGCCTGGGCCGGGGCGCGCCGTTCGGGCCTGGGGGCCACCGAGCTGGGGGGCGACACCGGGAGCACCCTCCCGGTGTCCGGCCGGACGGGGCCGGCACCGGCCGGAGCCGGGCGGGCCTGACCCTGCACCGGTCCGCTCAGCCCGAGGCCGAGCAGGGCCACCAGGGTGAGCCGGGCCAGCAGCTTCTTGAAGTCGGGGTCCTTCCGCGACCGGACCACCGGCCGGCCGGCGGCGGGCGCCTCGAGGATCGCGTCCCGGTCGTCGCCCCGGAGCTCGGTCACCAGCCGCGAGCCCTGGTCGGCGGTCGCCAGCACCAGCACCCGGGCGCCGAGACGGATGACCACGAGGCCCTGTTTGGGCCCCAGCGCATGTCGCTGCACCACCTCGAACGGGAGTCGCTGCGACCGTTTGAACCCGCCTTGCAGGTGGCGGAGCAGTCGGACCGTGAGGAGAAGCAGGCCGCCCGTGAGCGCGAACGCGCCGATCAGGCCGGCCACCGCCTGAACGCTCATTGCTCGGGCTCGCCCTGCTCGGTCAGGAGCCGGGTGATCCGAACCCCGAAGTGCTCGCCAATGACCACCACTTCACCCTCGGCGAGCTTGCGGTCGCTCACGAAGATGTCGATCGGCTCGCCGACCATCCGCTCCAGCCGGATGACCGAGCCGCTGGCCAGCGCGAGGACTTCCTGCAAGGTCATCGCGGTGCGGCCGAACTCGATGATCACCGGCAGGCTCATGTCCATCAGGCTGTCGAACGACCGGGCGTCCTCGCCCCGCGGGGCGACCGGCGCCGTGGCCTTCGCTGCGGCGTCGCTCATGCTGTTCTGATCCTTCCTCGGGTGGGCCGGTCGAGGGCGCCAACGGTGGCGCGGTCGGTCGGTTCGGTGATTCGGAAGCCCAGGGCCTTCTGGTTGTCCCCGATCACGCCGCGGAAGCGGCGCTGGCCGTTGATGTGGAGCTCCACCGGCCCGTCGATGGGCTGGGTGGTCGCGATGATCTGGCCGACTTTGAGCTCGGCGATCTCACGGGCGCTCAGGCGAAGCGGCGGAAAACGGACCGCCAGCTCCACCCGGGCCGCGCGGAGGCGCTCCTCGATCGTCTTCCGGAACTGCCCCAGCATGGCGGCCCGTCCCGGGGCCACGGCCTGCCGGGCGGAGGTCTTCTCGCTCAGGAAGCCTTCGAGGGCGAGCAGCGGGATGCAGCAGACGATCAGGCCCGAGGTGTTGCCCGACCGAACCTCCATGTTCACCACCAGGACGTTGTCCTCGGCGTTGGCGATCCGGAGCAAATCGGGGGTGGACTCGAAGCCGAGGACCTTGGGCTCGAGGCCGAGATGCTCGGCCCAGGCCTCCTGCAGGGAGACCAGCACCCGGTCGGCGATGCCTCGCATCACGGTCCGCTCGAGGGACGTGAGGGGCCGGTCCAGGCGGACCGGGTCACCGGGACCGCCGAAGATCCGATCGATGAAGAAGAAGGCCAGCTCGGTGCTGAAGTCGATCGCCCCCTCGCCCTGGGCCGTGCTCCCGAGCTCGAAGACGAAGGCGGCACAAGGCGACGCGATCGACATCGTGTACTCGCCGAAGCTGGCCTGCTCCACCGAGCAGGAGATGTCCATCACCACCCGGAGGCGGGAGGAGAGCATCGACTGCACCGTGGCGGCGAAGCGACTGAAGATCGAATTGAGGACCGCCCGCCGGTCCTTCGAGATCCGGGGCGGACGGAGGAAGTTGTAGGGGACGATCTCGACGGCCGGGTGACGCTCGCGCGCCGGGCGGCCGCCCCGACTCTGGAGGAGCCGATCGACGTCCGTCTGGGTGAGGTTGTCGATCTCACCCCGGCCGAAGCCGGACGATCCGGTGCCGCTCACGGGAAGGTGCCTCCGCCCGGCCTATTGGACCACGAACTGAGGAAGGAGCACCCGGATCTTCCCCGCCTGCCCCATCAGGGCGCCGATGGTATCCGCGATCTGCCCCTTGAGTTCCTCTCGGATGCCGGGCGTGCTCAGGTCCTGCATCGTCTGCCGCTCCAGCAGTCCGATGATCAGGTCCCGAATCCGGAGCTCCTGGGCCCGAAGCTCGTCACCGACCTTGGGGGTGGGCGCCTCGACGGCCACCGAGACCATCAGGAAGCGGGTGCCCTGTGCCCCGGCCGGGTTGACGATCAGGTTGTCCATCTTGAGGAGCGGACCCGGCTCGCCACCCCCGCCGCCATGCTCGCCGTCGGCGCTGTCGGCCGGCGCGGCGGAGGCGGCTCGGGCCGCGATCAGCCGGGGCGCGACGACCGTCACCCCCACCACGCCGCCGGCCACCGTCGCGACCGCCACGATGATCGGAAGGAGGAGCTTCGAGGCGCCCTTCTTGGGAGCCTCGCCCTCGCCCGCCTCTTCGGCGCCCTGCGCTTGTTCCTCTGCCATGATGCCCGGATGGTGCGCGTGAACGGATGACGTTGCCGGTTGCGGCAAAGGGCAACCCACATGCCACCGGAAGGGGCAGAAATCGCGTTGGGCGCCAGACCTTCAACCCATTGCGCGACAACAGTTTCAGCTGATTGGATCGGGGTCAGGCCCGGACGGCCGGAGGCGGGCGGGAAGGAAGTGCCGATTCGAGCGCGGACGCTTTTGCCGAGCGGGCGGCCGGCAGCGGCTGGGTGTGCCGCCCGACCGGTGGGTCACGCCGGCGCCCTTTGCCGGGCGCCGGCGCTCCCCGTCAATGCCGGACTACCGCTTGAGGTTCACCAGCTCGGTCAGCATCTCGTCCGAGGTCGTGATGACCCGGGCCGAGGCCTGGAACCCGCGCTGGGCCGTGATCATCTCGGTGAACTGCTCCGAGAGGTCCACGTTGGACGATTCGAGCGCCCCGGCGGTGATGGTCGAGGTGTTGCTCGACCCGGCGAAGCCAAGGACGGCGACGCCCGAGTTGGCCGAGGGCTCGTACATGTTGTCACCCCGCCGGAGCAGCGCGGTCGGGTTGTTGAAGTCGGCCAGCGACAGCTGGGCCACGGGACGGCTGACACCGTTGGTGTAGAAGCCGGTCAGGACGCCGGTCGAGTCGATCGAGATGTCCTGGAGGTCGCCGCTGGTGTACCCGTCCTGGCTGGTGAACACCGCGTTGGACGGGTTCGAGAACTGGGACAGGCCGTTGATGTCGTTGAGCTGGCCCGGATCGAGAGTCACGTCGAACGGGGTACCGCCCGAGTTCGGGGTGACCCGGATCCGCACCGGCTCGGTCGAGAGCTGGACCAGGCCGTTGCTGAAATCGGTCATCTGGCCATTGGCGTTGAAGGTGACCAGCCCCTGCCCCGTGTCGATCGCGGCGGTGTTGGGGGTGCCCGCATTGTCGATCGCCTCCACCGTCGCCGTGGCCGAGGTCATCGAGAACTGCCAGGTATTGTTGGTGGCCGGCGGCGTGCCGGTATAGACCTGATCGAAGCTCATGACCAGGTTGTGCGCTTGGCCGGCCGTATCGTAGACCGTGATCGACATCTGGTGGGTCTGGGCGACCGGGGTCGGGTTGGTCTGGGTCAGCGGCTGGTTCAGGTCCAGGTTGCCCGCGATGGTGAGCGAGGTCGTGGCTCGGGCCGGCGACTTCTGGTTGAGCGAGAGATCGATCCCGGTTACGGCCGACGACGACGAGAAGTTGCCCTGCGGGTCGGCGTTGATGCCCTGGACGATGAACCCGTTGGCCGGGGCGACCAGCCGGCCGTTGGCGTCGAACTGGAAGTTGCCCGCCCGGGTGTAGAGTGTCCGGCCGTTGCCCTTCGTCACGAAGAAGCCGTTGCCGGTAATTGCGACGTCGGTCTTGACGCCGGTGCTCTGCACCGTGCCCTGGGTGAAGAGGGTGTCGATGCTGGCGACGTTCATGCCGTTGCCGATCTGGGTCGGGTTGCGGCCGCCGGAATTCGCCGGCGGTCGGGTGGCGCCCTGGATCAGCTGGTTGAACGACTCGGCGAAGGTGACCCGCGACGACTTGAACGCCACGGTATTCACGTTCGCGATGTTGTTGCCGATAATGTCCATCCGGACCTGGTGATTCCGGAGCCCGGACACGCCGGCAAAGAGGGCTCGCATCATGGGACCATTGCTCCTTGGTTAGTTCGTGATCTCGGTGACTTTGGTGAGTGGAACCTTCGTGCCGCCGACGCGGAGCACGATGGCGCCGTTTTCGAAGAGGACGCCGTCGACGACGCCCTGCATGAAGGTCGTGGCCGGAACGGCATTGCCGCTCCCGTCGTCGACCTGAACGTCATAGGTGTAGTTGCCGGCAGGGAGTCCCGGCGCGACCGACAGGGTTTGCGACCCCGCCGCCACCTGGCCGACCGCCTTGGTGGCGACCAGCCGACCGGTGCCGTCGTAGAAATGCACCGTGGCCGAGCCCCCGCTGCCGCCCACGTCCACCGGCAATAACGCGATCCCGTTGCTGCCCACCGCCACGCCGTTGCCCTGGGCCTGGACCGTCCGGCCCATGAGGGACGCACCGAGGGCGGTCTGGTCGACCAGCGCTCCCTGCGCCTGAGCGGCCGACTGGGCCGTGAAGTGGTCGTTCAGGGTGTTCAGCTGCTCCACCGTCGCGAATTGGGCCAGCTGGGCCGCGAACTGGTCGGGCTGCAGCGGACTCAAGGGGTCCTGGTGTTTCAGCTGAGTCACCAGCAGCTGAAGGAACTGATCCCGATTGATGTCGGTTCGACCGCCGGTCGCGGTCGTCGCCGTGCTGGCCGCCGAGCTGCCGAGACCGGCCAAGGGAAAGCTCATGCCCACCTCCCACGCGGTTGCCGTCCGGGCGTCTGGCGGTCGGACGACCGTCCCCCCTGGCGGCGCTGTTCTGCCGACTGCTGCGACGGGTCCCGTCGCGAATCACTACTCGACTGCCGTTCCGTCCCGGGCGACTCGAGCCTGACCGCCGAAGTGTCACGGCCCAGCGGGGCCAGCCCGGGCAAACCGTCGGCGACCCGGGGACCCTGGACCGAGATCCGCGGGGCCGCGAAGCCCCGATCGCTCAGGTTCTGGCGGAGCTCGCGAAGCCCGTCGTTGAGCCGGGTTGCCAGCTCCGGGTCGTTCGGCAGGATCGTCGCCCGAAGCGACGATCCCTGCACGCTGAGCCGGAGCCGTCCGTGATCCCCCGCCTCGTCCTTGAGGTCCACGGTCACCTGTTCCATGCGGGGCATCGGCCGGGCCGGCTCCGGCGCCGCCGCCGGGCGAGGGTCGCCGGTGGCGACCGTCGGGGCGGTGGCCAGGGGCCGCGGGGCGGCGTCGGCCACGTGGACCGGGGCCGGGTGTCCCGGAGTGGTGTTTCCGCCGGGGACGGGTGCCGCCCCCCCACCTCCGGCCGAGCACCGTCCCGCCCGTCGCCCGACCGGCCGTCGCGGCGCGGATTGGCGTCGTCACCGCCGCTCCGGCCGGTCTCGATCGGGAGCGTGGCCCCCTGACCCGCCGTGGCCGAGTCACTCGGCTTCCCCGCCCCGGTCGCGCCGTGGCGAGCTCGCCGAGTGGAGTCGGCCCCGCTACCGCGCGATTCCAGCTCGACGATCCGCGAACGGACCGCGAGCGCGGCATCCGCCGCCGTCGCCAGGGCGGGCCCGCTGGCTCCGGACCCGCCCGCCGACGGGAGAGCCTGGTCCGCCCCGGGCACCGCCGCGACCGACTCGGGGACCGGCGTGGCCAACTCCCTCGGCATCGGAAAGCTGAAGCCCGCGATCTCGACCGCGTGAACCCTGGATGCCATGACCTGGATCAGACTCTCGGCGTCCAGTCCTCCGTCGATCGTCGGTCGGACGAACGACCCGACCCCCTCGCGGGAGGGCGCCTTGGACGCCTGGGCATCGCCGGCGGCGGCCGGACCGAGCCAGAGCGGTTCGCTCCCAGCGGACGGCGCGTCGGGCGCCGCCTCTGCCGTCCGCCCTGCGGCGGCGCCCTGTCCCGGCGCCGCCGCAACGGTTGCCCCCTTGGCGATCCGCCGGACCCAGAGCTCGAGGCCCTTCTCGAGCGTGAGCGGGATGTCGGTCCCGGCAGCGGCTCGGGCCGAACCGGCAGGCGGCGGCCCCGCGGGTCGCGGCACACCCTCGTCGGGGGCGGATCCATTCGTCGCCGACGTCAGGTCGGTATTCAGCTCGCCCGCGGCCGACGGGTCCTGGTCCGGCTGCCACTCGCTGGCGAGCACGAGGTCGACACCGAGGTCGACCTTCGCGCCCGATGCCTGCGGTGCGGCCGCCGGCTTGGCCAGCGACAGCGCCACCGCCGTGAGGGCCGCGAGGCCGGGCTGTTGCCGATCCTCCGACGAGCCGGCCGCCTCCAGCAGGGCCGAGCCGAGGACCTTCCCGAATGGCCCGCCCTCGGCGGCGTCGCTTGCTCGGGGAGCCGCCCGGCTTTCGGACACGAACGACGGGGTCGTCGCGATGGGGGCGCTCATGGGGTCGCTCCGTTCTTGACCGGTGGGGAATCCAGCAGGAGTCGCCGGCTCAATTCGGCCGCGCGCTCCTGGGGCAGGACCGCGAGCAGCGCGGCCACCTGTTTGGCGTTCATCTGGCGAAGGATCTGTTCCACTTCCTTGTCCGAGAGCCGGGCCATGATGCTGACCGCGTCCTTCGGCTTCATGGCGACCATGATCTTGGCCACCGTCTTGACGTTGGGCGGCATGGAATCGCGAGCCGGCGCGGGGGCGGCGACCTTCAGAGCCGCCGCGGCGGCCGACGAGGTGTCGGGCCCCCCGGCCTTGGGCCGACCGGTATCGGACGGCGCCGACCCGGCCCGGGCGGTCGCCGGAGCGACCGTGCCGTCCGAGGCCGGGGCCCCGCTCGCCGTCGAGTCCACGACCGGCGCCGGAGGCGGCGGCAGCAGATAAGCCGAGACCCAAGTCGCTCCACCGATGGCGAAGGCGAACGCCACGATCCCCAGCAGGAACACCTGCTTCACGCCTCACCGCCTCCAGGCCGCCGCCGTCCGGCGATCTCGTCGAAGGTCTTCTGCTCGTCGCGGCGGGCCTCCAGGCCCCAGGCCGCCTGCTGCTTCTCGCGGAGCCGTTCCAGGCTCCGCCGCTCGACCCGGGCCTCGGCCAGCCGGGCGCGGGCCTCGTCGGCCGCTGTCCGGGCATCCTCCCGAGACTTCTCGGTGTCTTCCAGCTGCTGCTGGGCCGCCGCGGCCGTGAGGGTCAGCACTCGCAACCACCCAGCGCTCATTGGCTCGCCGGACTTGGGAGCCAGCCGGTCGCCGATCGATGCCAGGTAGTCGGCCTGGTCCTGAACCAGCCGGTCCAGGTAGGCCTCCTCCCGGGCCGCGGCGCCGAAGGTGCGGGCCCGGCCCTGCTCGGCCTGCTCGCGCAAGCGGAGAATCCGGTCCAGCCGGAAGGAGAACGATTTCATGCCCCACCTCCGAGTTGCTGCTCGACCTTGGCGGCAAGGGCACGGACCCGCGCGGCCGTCTCCTCCAGCCGGCAGCCGTCCTCCGGTCGCTGCCGAAGCAGCTCGATCAACTCGGGCCTGACGGCCACCGCCGTATCGAGGGCCGCGTCGGTGCCGGACTTGTAGGCGCCGACCGTGATCAGGTCCTCCTGGGTCCGGTAGGTCGCCTCGAGTTGGAGCAGCAGGTTGGCGGCCTCGCGGTCCTCCGGATCGATTACCTGGTCGCGCACCCGGCTCACGCTGTCGAGCACGTCGATGGCGGGGAAATGCTTGGCGTTGGCCAGCTTCCGGCTGAGCACGATGTGCCCGTCCAGGATCGAGCGGGCGGCGTCCGCCACCGGCTCGTTGAAGTCGTCGCCCTCGACCAGCACGGTGTAGAGGCCGGTGATGCTCCCCCGCTTCCCGGTGCCGGCCCGCTCCAGCAATCGGGGCAGCTGGGCGAAGACGGACGGCGGATAGCCCTTGGTGGTCGGCGGCTCGCCGACCGAGAGTCCCACTTCGCGCCAGGCCATCGCCACCCGGGTGACGGAGTCCATCATCAGCATCACGTTCGAGCCCCGCGTCGCGGAAGAACTCGGCGATGGCGGTGGCCACCAGCGCCCCGGTGGCCCGGATCACGGCGGCCTGGTCGCTGGTGGCAACCACGATCACGCTCCGCTTGAGACCCTCGGGCCCGAGATCCCGCTCGATGAACTCGCGGACCTCGCGGCCCCGCTCGCCGAGCAGCGCGATCACGTTCACGTCGGCGCTGGTGTGACGGGCGATCATCCCCAGGAGCACGCTCTTGCCGACGCCGCTCCCGGCCATGATCCCGATCCGTTGGCCCCGGCCCAGGGTCAGGAAGCCGTCGATCGCGCGCACGCCGGTACTGAGCGGCGCGGCGATCGGCTCACGCTCCAGCGGACCCGGCGGCTCGGCCACGAGCGGATAGCGACGGACCACACCGAGCGACCGGTCGCTGTCGATCGGCCGGCCCAGCCCGTCGAGAACCCGTCCGACCAGCCGTTCGCTGGCATCGGCGTACAGGGACCGCCCCAGGGGGATCACCACGTCGCCGGGATGGATGCCGTCGAGATCGCCGAACGGCATCAGCAGGATGCCTCGATCGTGAAAGCCCACCACTTGGGCGAGAATCCCGGCGGTCGGGCTCACGATGATCCGGCACACCTCGCCCACGGCCACCTCCAACGAGGTACCCTCGACCACCTGCCCGATGACCCGGGTGACGCGGCCGTGTACGGCGAATCGGGGGGTCGCGGAGATCGCGACCGCGGCGTCACTCGCCCGCCAGTCGCTCATAGAGACTCCGCAAGGCCAGATCGGCGCGCCCGTCCACCAGCCGCGCGGGGCCCGCCAGGGTGAAGCTGCCGCGTTCGAGTGACGGGTCGGCCACCCAATGGAGCGGGAGCGGCCGTCCGTCGGCTTCCATGAAGTCCAGCGAGCTGCCCAGCGCCTCGAGATCGGCGGGCGAGGCCCGAACCTCCACGCTCGACGCCGAGGGGAGGAGCTGCACCGCCCGACCGATCAGCTCTTTCATGAGCTCGGGATCGGAGGCGACCTTCTTCTGGTACAGCCACCGGGCGACCGCGATGGCCAGGGCGGTGACATTCTGCTCGGCGGTCCGCCGGGCGATCACCTGCTCCTGCTCCAGGCTCTGCGCCAACCCGCTCAGCATCGCCTTGATCGGCACCAGCTCCGCCATCGTCTGGCGGGTGCCTTCTGCCGCTCCTTCGGCGAAGCCGCGGGTGTAGGCCTGCTCCAGCGCCTCCGCCGGATCGGGCGGATCGGCGGGGTGCGGTCGGGCCTGGGTCCGGCCATTGAGCTCGGGGGCTCCCCACGAGACCGCCGCGGCCGGCTCGCTCGGGGCCGTGGCCCAGGAGACGGAACGGACCGGCTCAAGCGATGACATCCTCGTCGCCTCCCCGGCCACCCACGATGATCTCCCCCTGCTCTTCCAGGCTCCGCATCACTTCGATGATCCGGGTCTGGGCCGCCTCGACGTCGCGGACCCTGACCGGCCCCAGGAACTCGAGCTCCTCCTTGAGGGCGGCGCCCGCGCGCTCCGACATGTTCGAGTAGATGTGTCCCTTGAGGTCCTCGCTGGCGGCCTTGAGGGCCAGCGCCAGCTCCTTGCTGTCCAACTCGCGGAGGAGGCGCTGCATGGCTCGGCCGTCGATCAGCATCAGGTCCTCGAAGACGAACATCAGGTTCTTGATCTGAGTCGCGATGTCGCCGTCGCGCCGGTCCAGGCCCTCGAGCAGCGTCTTCTCCAGCGACCCACCGGTCAGGTTGAGCAGCTTGGCGACCGTCGCCGGACCGCCGGAGGTCGTCATTTCCTGGCTCAGGCCCAGGTCGGTCTTGTTGGCGAGGCCGGCCTCGACCAGCGCCAGCATCTCGGGCGAGATCTTGTCCATTCGGGCCACCCGGTACAGCACCTCGGAGGCGACCTCCGGCTCCATCCCGGAGATGACCCCGGCCGCCTGCCGCACGTCGAGATGGGCCAGGATCAACGCGATGGTCTGCGGATGCTCGCCGCGGAGCACGCCCATCAGGACGTCGGGCGCGGCCTTCCGGAGGCGGCGCAGTCCGGTATCGGCGATCTGCTCCTGGATCTTGTCCAGGATCTGGCGAGCCCGTTGGGGCCCGAGCGCCCGCTCCAGAATCTCCTGGGCCACCACCAGGCCCCCGTTGGCGGCGGCTTCGGCGGCCTGGAAGACCCCCCGGAACTCGGTCAGCACCGACTCGACCACGCGGTGCTCGATCGCCGGCGTGGTGGCGATCTCCTTGCCGAGGTCCTCCACTTCGACCGGCGTGAGGAGCTTCATGATCTCGGCCGCCTTCTCGCGACCGAGCGCCATACAGAGGATCGCGGCCTTGCGGCGGCCGGTGAGGTTCGCGTCGTCCTTGGCCTTGCCCGAAGGCAGCGCGGCGATGCTCACCCGATCACCCCTCTGTCATCCAGGCGCGGACCACCTGCGCCATCAGCTGCGGCTTGGCCGCGGTCTCCTCGACCACCTTGTTCTTGAGCAGCACCGCGCCCGGCGTCGGCCCGAGTGGCGGCGCCTCGCCGGACGGCACCGCCGCGGCCGCCTGCTGCTGGGCCAACGACGCCTGGGCGGTCCGGGCTCCGGCCACTTGCAGGGCCTTCAGCCCGCGAAAGGCCAGCAGCAGGAGCGCCGCGATCGCCACGATCCCGATCACCGGACGCACGAACCGCTCCGCCGTGCCCACGATGTCGCGCGGCGCCGGCGGGGTGCTGGAGTCGATCGCCGCCACCTCGAACGGCACCGCGGAGACCGTGATCCGGTCGCCCCGAGTGCTGTCGAAGCCGATCGCGTCCTTGACCAACGACGACACCTGGGCCAGCCGCTGATCGCGGGACTCGGTGCTGACGGTGTCGGCCCGGATGGCCCGCTCGTCGACCAGGACCGCGACCGTCAGACGGGTAATGCCGGTGCCGCCGCTCACGACCTTCTCGAGCTTGCGGGAGTTCTGATAGGTGTTGTTGATGACCGTCTGGGTGCCGCTGCCGTCGCTGGGCGCTTCGGTCTCGCTCCGCCCCTCACTCTGGAGCACCTGGCCGTCGGGATCGAACGACTCGATCGTCCGCTCCACCTGGTCGAAGTTGAGTTGGGCCGAGACCTGCACCTTGGGGGCGCCGAGCCCGCTCACCGAGGCCAGCAGCTGCTCGGCCTTGTTGGCGACGTAGTCCTCGATCGAGCGCTGAAGTTCGATCCGGTGCGATGCGGCCCCGACCATGGAGCCGTCGTCCGTAGCGCCGGACAGGAGCCGGCCGGTCTCGTCGGTCACCGCGATGTTTTCGGGCGAGAGGCGATCGACGCTGTTCGCCACGATCGCGATGATCCCCTGGACCGCCCCCGGCGCCGGCAGGTAGCCGCGTCGCATCTTGAGCAGCACCGCCGCCTTGGCCGGCCGGTCGAGGCGGCGGAGCGCGCCCGGCTCTGGAATCGTGAGGTGGACCTCTGCCCGATCCACCCCGGAAGTCTGCTCGATGGTCCGACTGAGCTCGCCTTCGAGCGCCCGCTGGTAGGTGATCCGTTGGGTGAAGTCGGTCATCCCCCAGTCCTGCTTCTGCTCGAAGAGCTCGAACCCGGGACGGCCGCTGGTCGGGAGCTGCGACTTGGCCAGCAACACGCGAGCCCGGGCCAGATCGCCCCGGGCCACCAGGACCGCCGTCCCATCCGGGCCCAGCTTGTTGCCGATCGCCCCCTTGTCGAGTGCGTCGGTCATCCGGGCGGCCTCGCCCAGGGAGACGTCGCTGTAGAGGACGACCCACTCCGGATTCGCGGCCCAGAATCCCACGCCCGCGACCGCGGCGAGGAGGACCCCGACGAACCCGAAGATCAGCAGACGGCGTTGAGGCGGCATCCGTTGCACCGCGCCGCTCAGATTCTGTACCAGCTCGTTGGCCATTAGATCTGCAGGTTCATGATGGTGCGATACGCGTCAGTGAGTTTGTTGCGCACTTCGACGAGGAGCTCCAGCGAGATCGAGGCTTCCTCGCTCGCCGCCATGACCTGATGGAGCTCGACCGGGTCACCGCGGAGAAACGACGCGATGGTGTCCTTGGCATGATCCTCGAGACCCGAGGTGTCGTTCAGGGCCTTCTTGAAGAGGTCGCCGAACGACGGCCCGTTGTCCTGAAGCGGAATCCCGCCGCCCGATCGTTCGATCGGGCCGACGATGCCCTGACGGCGGACCAATCGGGGCCGTCATCGGTCAGGCCCTGACGTCGATCCGCTGCCCCAGCGAGGGCGCGGGTGCCGCGTCGGCCTTGCCGGCGCGCGGTCCGTAGGTCAGCGGGCCGAGCTTCTCGAGCTCGGAGAAGTAGGCCAGCTCGTCGGGGGTCAGCACCGACCGCACGTCGCCCGACTGGCCGGCCGACCTCCCGCCGGCGGCCCCCGCGGCCGACTCGGGGCGATGCCCCGGCGCCGGCCGAGGCGTGATGCCGATCCGACCGTAGGCGCCGGCCGCGCCGCTCACTCCGTGGATCCCCATGAATGCCGCTCCGTCCGCGTCAGATGTCGATGGCCCGCCTGAGCATCTGCTTGGCGGCCTGGAAGGCGGTGACGTTCGCCTCGTGGATCCGCCGAGCCAGCATCAGGTCGACCATCTCGTTGTTGATGTCGACGTTGGGGTAGAACACGTTGCCGTCCTGATCGGCATCGGGATGGGTCGGATCGTGCACCATCCGCCCTTGGGTCTGGTCCTCCACGACCCGGACCGAGAGATCGCCGGTGCGGGGATCGCGCACGGTCACCGCCACCTTCCGCCGATACGGTCCACCTTCGGCCGTTCGGGTCGTGTCGGCGTTGCTGATGTTCTCGGCGATGATGTCGAGAAACGCCTGCTGGGTGGCCATCCCTTCCGAGCTGATGGCCAGCGACCGCATGAAGGTCCGTTCCGGACGCGGCGTGATCGGCGCGCCTTCGATCCTAGCCACGGCTGATCGCCGTCCGGAGGCGGGTATAGACCTCCTTGAGGAGCTGGGCGTCGGCCTCGTACCGCAGCTGGGTGTCGGCCAGCGACGCCATGTCGCGCTGCAGGTCGGCTTCGGTCGCTCGGGCCTTGGCCTGCTGCGCCTGCATGGTGCTGGTGAAATCGACGCTCGTGCTGGTCTCGATCGTCTTCGAAACGCGCTCGCCGATCCCCCGCTGGGTGGCACTCGTCTCCTCGAGTCCGCCGCGCAGCATCGACGACAACGTGTTGGCTCCAAACAGTCCGCGAATCATTTGCCGCTTCCCTCGACAGTGGCTTGACGCGATCGGGGCAGGCGCAAGCGGCATACCCCCGGACGTGCGGCGAGCCGCATCCCGGGGAGGACGGTTTCAACTCGTTTGGTTACAGGGGGTTACAATGCGTCGGCTCGAAGCGAGGCGAAGCCTCGCCTGCGAGAGGCCCGGCGGTCACGGGAAAGTTCGACCGGCAGACCTTGCCGCCGGTCGGAACCTCAGGGGCGCGAAGCCGCCTTGGGAGAGTTGAGCTTGTTGCGCAGAGTTCGCTCGCTGATCCCGAGCAGCTTGGCCGCGCGAGTCCGGTTGCCGCCGGTGGCCACCAAGGCGCGTTGGATCGCGATGCGCTCCAGCTCGTCGAGGTTGAAGCTGTCGGGAATGATGTTCTCGGGATCACCCCCGGTCGCGGCGGACCTCGCCGGCGCCGCGGAGCCATGGGCCGGACTCGGCGCCGTCAGGCTCGGCGGCGCGCTCATTCGGAGGCTGTCGTCGACGAAGGCGCTGGCACCGAGGACCCCACCGCGGGAGAGAATGACGGCCCGTTCCACCGCGTTGGCCAGCTCGCGGATGTTGCCAGGCCAGGTCCGGCCCTGCATCGCGGCGATCGCCTCGGGAGCGACGCCGCTCACCTCGACCCCGAGCTGCTGCGCCGCGCGGCCCACGAAGTGATGGACCAGCGCCGGGATGTCTTCCAGCCGCTCCCGCAGGGGCGGCATCAGGATCGGCACCACGTTGAGCCGGTAGTAGAGGTCCTGGCGGAACTTCCCCGCTTCCGCGTCGGCCTTGAGGTCCCGATTCGTGGTCGCCACGAGACGGACGTCGACCCGGATCGGCTGCTGCCCACCCACCCGCTCGAACTCCTGCTCCTGAATGACACGAAGCAGCTTGGCCTGGAGATCGAGTCGCATCTCCGAGACTTCGTCCAGCAGCAAGGTGCCGCCGTTGGCCCGCTCGAAGGCGCCCTGGGTGCGGGCCGTCGCGCCGGTGAAGGCCCCCTTCTCGTGGCCAAACAGCGCGCTCTCGACCAACCCTTCGGGCATCGCCGCGCAATTGATGGTGATGAACGGCCGGTCCCGCCGGGGGCTCTGCTCGTGGATGGCGCGGGCGACCAGTTCCTTCCCGGTCCCGGATTCGCCCTGAAGGAGGATGGTGGCCTTGGTCGGGGCGACGGTGGAAACCACCTCGAGGACCCGGCGGAGCGCCCCGCTCTCCCCCAGGATCTGCCGCCGGCCCCGGAGGCTCGACAGCTCCTGCCGAAAGGTCTCGTTCTCTTTCTTGAGCCGGATGACCTCGAGGGCCTGGTTCACCGCGATCCGCAGCGTCTCGGCCCTGATCGGCTTGGTGAGGTAGTCGATCGCCCCGCTCCGGAGCGACATGACGGCGTGCTCGACCGACGAGTAGCCCGTCATGATGATGACCGGGATCTGATAGCTCTCCTTCTCCAACTGGGAGAGGAGGTCCAGCCCGGTCGCGTTGGGCATCCGATAATCGGAGATGATCAGGTCGAACTGCTGGCGGCCGACGGCCTTCATGGCCTCGTCGACCCCGGAGGCGAGGATGGGGGTGTGGCCGAGTTTGGTCAGGGCCGCCTCGATGACGACACCGACCGACGGCTCGTCATCGACGCAGAGAATCGTCGCCATCAGCGCTCGAGGATTGGCTCAAGGTTTGCTCTACCGCAGTCGATACTCAATATACCCCAGGACGCAACGTCCTGTCGAATGGGAGGTTAGCCGTGCGGGTCACCAACTCTTTCCGAACCGATCAGACCCTCAGAGACCTCCAAGGTAATCTCAGCCGGTTGATCGACCTGCAAAGCCAGATCGCGACCGGCAAGAAATTCACGTCGGTGGAGCAGAATCCGGCCGGGGCGGCTCAGGTGATGCGGTTCGACCGGGGAATCCGGGCTCTGGACCAGTACGACAAGAATGCCACCAACGCTCAGGTCCGGCTCGGGGCCGAGGAGGCGGTCGCCCAGCAGGTGAACGACCTCGTCAAGCAGGGCCAGAACTTCGCCCTGAGCTTCGCCAAGGGCGACCCGCCCTACACCACCGACCAGACCCAGCAACGTCTGGTGGCGGCCGACCAGCTCAGCCGGTTGTTGGACGAGGCCATCTCGCTCGGCAACACCAAGATCGGCGGCGAGTACATCCTGGGCGGGGCGGCCAGCACCACTCCGCCCTTCGACCCGACCGCCGGCGCGACCTACGGCGACTACCAGGGCAGCACCATCGTCCGGAAGGTCGAGATCGCGGCCGGGGTCCAGGTGACGCCCAACCACACGGGCGATCAGTTCGTTGGACCCGCGATCGCGGCCTTGAAAGCGCTCCGCGACGCGGTCGACCCCGCCAACAACCAGACTGAGGCCCAGGTCCAGACCGCCGCCCAGGCGGTCGCGGCCACCGCCGACGGCCTCCTCTTGTCCCAGGCTCAGACCGGTACCACCAGCGCCCAGATCAACAGCACCCAGGCCAGCAACGCCACCGTTCGAACCAATACCCTGAACGCCAAGACCGGCGTCCAGGACGTGGCCCCCGAGGAGGCGATCACCCGGCTCCTGTCGCTGCAGACGACGGTCCAGGCATCGTATTCGGCCACCAGTCGGCTCCTAGGGTTGAGCCTGACGGACTATTTGGGGTAGCCAGGGAGGGATGGGGCGAAGCGGGAGGAGGGATGGGGTGAGACGGGAGGGGATGGGGGATCGGGGTGGGACGGGGAGGGACGGGGGTGGGACGGGGTGGGACGGGGTGAGACACCGCGGGGCCAAACGAGGCGGGGGCGCCGATCGCGGATCGGCGCCCCCTTTCTCTCCCCCCGTCTCGCCCCATCCCTCCCCGTCCCTCCCCATCCCTCCTCGTCCCTCCCACCCCCACCCTCAGGCCGCCACGCCGCTCGGCTGCGACGCCAGACCCGCGGCGACGTTCCGGTTGATCGCGACCAGCACGTTGAGCTTCTCCGCCGCGGGCGCGGCCATCACTTCGAAGGTCCGCTTGTCGATGTACTCGACCAGGCTCAGGAGATTCGCTTTGAGCTCCAGCGGGAGGGGGTTGTCGTCGGCACTGAGCTCGGCCTGGAAGAAAGTCCAGAGCCGCTGATTGAGCTGGAGGGCCTGCTCGAGCCGCTGCTCCGTGCCCTCTTGTCCCCATGATTCCTGAGCTACCTGGAGGGCCCGCGCGGCGCGGAAGAGTGCCGAGGCCTCGAGCTGCCGGCCACTGGCGGTGATCTTCTCGACATCCGTGTAAGCGTCAGCGGCGACTCGCGACATGGCTGATCAATTCCTCTTCGTACTCGATGAGTTGGCGGGTGAGCCTGAGCGCCTGGTAGTACTTTCCGGCGGTGATCAGGTCGGTGATCTCGTCCAGTCGGCCCCGCATGCTGGGTGACGCCTCCGCCACTTCGGCCATCAACTCGGCGAAGAGGGCCCCGTGATTCGCGAGGTCCTCCGGGTCGACGTACATCAGCTGGATCGCGAAGTAGATCCGTCGGCACGGAGAGGTCGCATCGGCGAGCCCCATGACTTCCTTGCCCCGCAGTATCGGCACGTCGTTCTCGACCATGAGCTGCAAGCCCCGCCGGCCGGCGTTCCGGACGACGGCGCCGCCCACGATGAGTCGTTCCTCGGGCTTGAGCGCGATCCGAAGCGGCATCAGAGGACCTCCTGAATCCGAAGCTCGAAGCCCCGGGACAGGGTCGCGCCGCCAGTCCGGGCCAGGGCCCCGCCCACCTGGGCGCTCAGCTTGGCCAGCGCCGACTCGGGCACGGTTCCGCTCGAGGCCGCCGCCGCGATGTCCTGCCGGGCCGCCGCCACCGCCTGGCCGGCCTGGGAGAGGCCGGTGATCGCCCGCTCCGCCTCGCCGGTGGTTGCCTGGTTGGGCAGGGGCGCCAGTCCGGCCCCGATCTCGGGACCGACCACCTTCGCGACCTCGGCCGCCACACCATTGAAATCCCGGATCGCCTGCGCTCGCCGCGACTCGTCCGGCGGATAAGGCGGGTAGAGCTTGACCGGGACCAGGTTCGTGGTCACGGAGTCGATCTGCCGGGCGAGCTGGCTGAGCTTCCCGTCCTGCTGCCGCAGCTTCACCGCTTCCGCCCACTGATGGCCACGGGACTCGAACAGCCGTCCCAGGTCACCGAACCGGCCGACTGCACCCGCGCCGGAGACCGGCCCGGGGTTCCCCCCGGACCGCCCCCGTGGGGTGGCACCGAAAAGCGCAACGCCCAGCCGCTCTCGAGGAGCGGTCTGGGGCGGCGCTATTCCTAAACCGTCAGTGATTGGTGTCATACTCTCATTCCTGCCATCCCGAGGGAATGAGGGGGAGGGCTAATCCCTCCCCCTGGCTATCCCCGAGTCCGCCTAGAAGAGCCGGAGGATTGCCTGCTGCGACTGGTTCGCGAGGCTCAGCGAGATGACGCCGAGCTGCTGACGGGTCTGCAGCGAAAGCAGGTTGGCGCCTTCCGCGTTCTGGTCGGCGACCGTGAGCTTGTCCGCGCCTTCCTGGAGGACGTTCTTCAGGTTGTCGAGGAACGAGTCCCGAATGGTCAGGGTGCTCGACACGGCGCCCAGCGTGGAGGCCTGGGTCCGGAGGGTCGCCTGCGCGGCGGTGAGCTGGCTGACCGCGGCGTCGATAGCCGAGTCCACCGTCCAGGTGCTGACCGCGATGGCCGACACCGACAGACCGACCGTCGAGGTCGCGTCGAAGCCGTTGAGCGAGATCTTCGAGGTGCCGTCCTCGTTGGTCTTGACCGTGAGCGAGCCGCTGGCGAGCAGGTTGGTACCCTTGTACTTCGCGTCGGCCCCGGTGTAGTCGATCTGGGTCAGGATGTCGTTGAACTGCGCGGCCAGGGTCGAGCGGCCGGCCGTCGTGGCCGATCGCGCCGACTCCGCGACACCCTTCGCCGCGTCGATCAGCTGCGAGATCGAGTCGACGCCGTCGGAGGCGGCCTTAATGGTCTGAATGGCCTCGCCGATCTCGTTCTTCCGCCCGGCCAGATCGCTGGCCCGGCCACGAGCGGCGCTGGCGGTGAAGAAGGCGCTGGCGTCGTCGATCGGGCTGTTGACCTTGAGGCCGGAGGCCAGGCGCTGCTGCGTGGTGGAGATGAGCCCCGCCGTGTTCTGGAGGCTCAGCAGGTTGTTCCGAATGCCGGAGGTGAGAGCAATGCTGTCAGCCATGTGGGTACCGCTCCTTGTTCTAGGGTGTCCGGGTCGGGCTTCTTCCCGACCGTCCGGTGGCGTTCAGGGGGTTCGGTGCATTCCGGGTGCACCGCCCTCTTCAGCCGTCTCCCTAGGTTTCGGCATCCCCCCGCTCCAGCTTTAGCGCCCAGCCGCCGGACGCATCCGGCGCCAGGTGTCCAATTCCGCCGCTGCCCGCTGGGTCGCCGGCTCCCACCCCAGCGTCCCCGGCGCCCGCCGAATCAGCCCCACGCTCGGGAACCAGGGCGACCGAGCCTCGCCGAGGGCGGTCCAGTCCGACCCGTTGTCGATCTGCCAGGTCAGGATCCCGAGCGCTCCCGAGAAGGAGCTCACCACGGTCGGGGCGGTTACCACCGCGTCCAACTCGCTGATCAGCGCTGCGGTCGTCTCCAGATCGCCTCGGAGATCGAATTCCGGCCATCGGTGGATGGTTACGCCCCACCGCGCCTCCGCCTCCACCAGCTCCGCCTCGCACTCGTCGTATTGCAGGTTCACCCAGGTGACGCCGGGCGTCACCAGCAGGGGCGACCAGGCCGCCAGCTCGGCGTAGTGCTGGGTGCGATCGGGGGTCAGCAGGCCGCTTCGCCAACAGATCCCGACCTTGGGCTCGGGGCCAAGGGCGGCCAACCGCTCGCGCCAGGCGGCCACTCGGGCCGGGTCGGGCGCGATCGGGCTCCGCCCGGCGCCGAACGCCGCCCGGCTCCGGCGGAGCCAGCGGGGGAGACTGGCGACCGGGACCTGGTAGTCGAACCGGGCGTCCGGAGCGAGGGCCTCGGGGCCGTCCGGCCTGACGTCGACCCCCGGCAATCCCCGGCCAACGAGCTCGACCAACCGGTCGGTCGCGAGGAAGGTGATCGCCGCCCCCGCCTCGATCAGGTCGGGCACGCAGCTCGCGAACAGGATCTCGTCGCCGAGGCCTTGCTCTCGCCACACCAGGATCGACTTGCCGGCGAGCGGATCACCCCGCCATCGCGGCCAGGGGAAGTCGCGGGGCTCGGGGGCCGCCGCCTCGGTCTCGAACCGGTACTCGTACTCGTCCCAGCCCGTGGCGAGGTCCCCGTTCGCGAGCAAAGTGAAGGACCGGTTCCAGTGCGCCTGCGCCAGGGCGGGCCCGGCGGCTACCGCCCGCTGGTGAGCATCGAGCGCGTCGGACCACCGCCCCAGATCGTGATAGAGGTTTCCGAGGCTCGACCACGCTTCGGCAAACTCGGGATCCTTCGCCAGCGCGGCCCGATAATCCTCGATGGCGGCCGCATGCTCGCCCAGGTCGCGCTTGACGTTGGCCCGGTTCAGGTAGAGTCCGGCCCGCTCCGGCACCAGGGCGATCGCCTCGTCGGCGTAGTGCAAGGCGTCGGCCGCCTGCCCCATGGCCGCCAGCACGGTGCTCAGATTGGCGTGAGCCTCGAACAGCGTGGCATCGCCAACCAAGGCCTGGGCGTAGCTGGCGGCCGCGGCCTCCAGCATCTGCCGCCCTTGGAGGGCCACCCCCAAGTAGAAGAACGCGGCCGGATCGTCGGGATTCTCGCGGAGGTAGGCCACGAAAGCCGTGGTCGCCTCCTCGAACCGCCGCTCACCGAGCAGCAGCCGGGCACGAGCCCGCTGGGCTCGCGCGCCCTGGTCGGCGACCGCATCGAGGATTCCGCGTGCCTCGGTGCCGCGGCCGAGATCGAGATAGGCGTCGGCCAGGCCAAGTCGGGGCTCCGGAGCCTCCGGCGCGAGCCGGCCGGCCTCCCGGTAGCACTCGGCCGCGTCGGCGGCGAGCCCGGACCCGATCAGCACGTCGCCGAGGGCCTGGTGATACCCGGCTTGCCCGGGCGAGCGGGCGATGGCCTGGCCGAGAAAGGCGACCTCCAGGTCGCGCTGACCGAGGCGACCCATGGTCCGGCCCAACCGGAAGAGCGCCTCGGGATGGTCGGGGGCCACCTCGAGCACCGATTGATAGGCCTTGGCCGCATCGACCAGGCGCCCTTCGTGTTCGAGACGCTCGGCGATGAGGAGCCCGCCCGATTCGAGCGCGGAGTCTGGTGTTCCCGGCATGAGGCTACCCCTGTGCGTGGAGAGGGGAATCCCGGCGTCGGGCCGGGTCCCAGGTCAACGGATCATCATCCCGGCGGGCCAGGGCCGGATGGCTCCGGCACCAGGCCACCACCCGGCGATAGTCCAGGGCGGGATCGGCCAGGCCGACCTCGCGATAGAGTTGTCGGACATGGTGCAGGTCGGCGGCCGTATCGACCGTCCAGCGGAGGTCGCTGTCGTCGGCCTCGGCCTCGACGTTGCCCGTGGCGAACCGGCCCTCCGGGTCGGTCCGGATCGCGAGCGTCACGTGCTCGCGGGCCTCCGGCGTGATCCCGAACCGCTCCGCCCGGAGTAGCGCATCGGCATAGAGCGCCTCGATGTCGAGTCCCCGCGGATAGGTCCGGCGCAGCACGTTGGCCGCGTAGTCGAGGCTCGAGCGCCCGTCGAGCAGCACCCCGACCACCCGGTCCACCACCCGCGGATCGATCAACGGGCAGTCGGCCGTGACCCGGATCACGACGTCGGCCCGGGCCTCCCGGGCGGTGGCCACGTAGCGTCCCAGGACGTCGCGCTCGGACCCGCGGAACAGGCCGGCATCGAGCCGCCGGGCCAGGCCCGCCACCGGATCGTCCTCGACCCGGTCGGTGCACGCGACCCACACGTCCGAGACCCGCTCGGCCGCTCGGAGCCGGGTCACCACCCGGGCCAGCATCGGCTCGCCCTCCACCTCCGCGAGCACCTTGCCCGGGAGCCGGGTGGACGTCATCCGGGCCTGGATCACGGCCACGATCCTCATCGGCCCTCCCAGTGCGCCACGTAATACGGAACCGGCATCGCGCCGAAGCTGGCCTTGAAGTCGCCACGGGACGGCGAGTTCATCCCCACCACGTCCACCGTCTCCGAGCCACGCTCGAGCGCCCGGCGCACCATCTCCACGAAGAGCAGCGTCGAGGTGCCGGCGGAGCGGTAGTCGGGATCGTTCGCGGCCACCAGGTAGTAGGTGCTCCGCCGGTCGAACAGCGTCAGCACCGCCGACGCAGCCCGGCCGTCGCCGTCCCGGGCGACGAGCACCTCGCCGAACTCGTGGGTCAGCGCCGCGCGGGTCAGTGATCGCAGCAGCGACCGCTCCCGCGGCGATCGTTCCAGGCCCTGGCGGGCGAAAGTCCGTTCGTGGAGCTCGTCCAGCAACTCGAGCTCGTCACTCGCGCCGACCGTGAATCGGGCCGCGGCCCGACGATACTCCTGTCGGCGCACGCTCCGGCACCCGGCGAGAAAGGCGTCGAGCCCACCCTCCCGAGAGAGGGCGATCTCGCCGGTGTAGCGGACGTCGATCCGGAACTGTCCCGCCTCCGGGCGGTGGTAGTTGAACCAAGAGAAGGCCCGGACGTCCGGGAACCGGGGGTGGAGGCAGAACGAGAGCGCGCCCTGCCCCGCGAGCGCGTCGAGCAGCGCGGCGGTCCGCTCCAGCGTCTCGCGGACCCGCCGGTGGGCCGGCATTACGGCCACCTCGCCGGGGAGCAGCACTCCCTGGTACAGGCTGAAGGGCAGCGGCGCTCGGGCCACCGACCCGTCGGCCTCCCGGAACACCACCGCGCCGGCCGGAATCGACGCACCGTCGCCGAGCGCCAGCCGCTCGTGCGGGCGGTCCAGCGCCTCCAGGAACGTGGTTCGGCAGAACACCGACCCCTCGGGCGACTCGTCGACCAGCCGGTCCCACCGGACTGGGTCGACGGTCCCGACGAGCGGCAACGGCGGAGCACTCATCGATAGGCGAAGACCGCCACGTCGCACCGCTCGTAGTGGTGCGCCAGGACGACCTTCCGGCTCAGGGTGAGACAGAACGAGAGCACGCGAGCCGGGTCGTGATAGGCCATCTCCGGCTCGGTCACGTTCACGTGGGTCGAGATGAAGTTGAACCCGAGCCCGATCCGGCAGTGCTCGAAGCTCCGCGCCACCAGCCGCTCGAGATGCCCGGTCGGGTCCTCGGTCGCGTTGTTGAATACGGCGGAAAGCAGCACGTAGTCGTAGCGCTCGGGCAGCGGGGCGACCAGCAGGTCCGCCGTCCGGAAGCGAAGATTCGGATACTTCTCGCTGGCGCAGGCCACCATCTCGGGCACCAAGTCGACACCCTCGTATCGCGCCCGCGGATACCGGGCCCGGACGAAGGGGACGAAGTCGCCCAACCCGGCGCCGACGTCGAGCACCGAGCGATCGTCGAGATTGCCGATCTCGAGCAGCTTCCGGAACCGGAACGCCTGGCCCTCGCGGCTCATCTGGGTCGCGAGGGCGGCGTCGCCGTGGGCGAGGAAGCGGGCCCGATAGTGAGCGCGGAGTGCGTCGGACGGCAGGACGAGGGTCACGAGGCCACCGCGCTCCCGGCCGCCGAGAGGACCTTCTCGAAGGCGGCGATCACGTCGTCGAGATCGGCCGGCCTCATCTGGGCGTGGATGACCGTGAGGTAGAGAAGCTCCTCCTGGTGCATCCGCTCCGTCACCGGACAGAGCCCGCGGGGATAGCGGACCGGCTCGCGGCCGGGCTGGCGGAACGGGAACCCGTCCCGGCCGATCCCAATGCCGCGCTGGTACATCGGCTGCCAGTAGAGCGGCTCGACGTATCCCTCGTGGACGGGAATGCCCTCGGCCCGCAGGGCGGCCGCGAATCGGGCCCGGGTCATGCCCGCCTGGCCGGCGTCGAACCGGAGCGGATAGACGTAATAGCCATGGCGAACGCGGGGCCGGACCACCGGCACTCCGAGTCCGGGGAACCCGGCCAGCCGGGTCGAGAGATAGTCGGAGGCGTCGATCCGGGCCTGCACCAGGCGGTCGAGCTTCCGGAGCTGCTCCGACGCGATGGCCGCCTCGATTTCCGTCATCCGAAAGTTGAAGCCCACCAGATTCACCAGGTCGTCGGTGCCGCGAGCCTTGACCACGGCCTCGGCGTGATTGCGGATCAGCTGCAAGCGCTCGGCCAGGTCGGGATCGTCGGTCACGATCACCCCACCCTCGCCCGAGTGGATGGTCTTGTGATAGTTGAGGCTGAAGACGCCGAGGTCGCCCAGGGTGCCGGCGTAGCGATGGCCGAGCCGGGCGCCCGGCGCCTGGGCGGCATCCTCGATCAGCACTAGGCCGTGCTCCCGACCGATCGTCCGAAGCTCCTCCCAGGCGGCCGGATGGCCGAAGAGGTCGACCGCGATGACGGCGCGGGTGCGCGGCGTGATCCGAGCCCGGACCGACACCGGGTCGAGACAGAAGGTCTCGGGATCGATGTCGGCGAAGACCGGCACCGCGCCATAGACGATCGCGGCGGCGGCGGAGGCGCTCATCGTGTACGGCGACACGATCACCTCGTCGCCGGGACCGATCCGGGCGGCGCCCACCGCGGCGGAGAGGCCGCTGGTCGCCGAGTTCACCGCCACCGCGTGCCGGGTGCCGAAGTACTCGGCCCACGCCGTCTCGAGCTCACGAACCCGGGGCCCTCCCAGGAAGTCGGGACCGTCGACGCCCACGAACTGCGACAGCACTCCGCTCTCCAGGACCCGCAGAACCGCGTCCCGCTCCTCGGCGCCGATGGTACGGTACTCGGGAAACGGCGTGGTCCGCACCGGGCGGCCGCCGTCGATGGCCAATCGCGTCATACCATGACCTCTCTCGGGGCCGAAGCCCCCAAGGCGTCGATCCGCTCCACGATCCGCTCGGTGGCGCCGCGGGCCTCCGCGCGAAGCGCGGTCCACGAGGCGTCGCGCTCGGCGTTGGCCGGCCGGGCCAGACCCCGGAACAACGCAGCCGGCACCTCGGCCAGATCGGTGACCATCTCTCCCGGGGACGGCCCCACGCCGACGGCCGCGCTGCCCGGCCGGATCGCGACCACCCGGGCCCCGAGCAGCGCCGCCTGCACCAGCACGGCGCTGGTCATCCCCACCACCAGGTCGGTAGTCAGCGCCCAGGCCATCGCGTCGTGGTCGAGCGCCGGGCGCACCAACACGCGGTCGCTGCTGTCGAGTTTGGGCAACGCGGGATCTCGGGGATGGGGGCGGATGGCCAGGACCAGCCGGTGGCCGAGCCATTCGGCGACCCGTTCCAGGCCGGCCCGCACCGCGGTCAGCACCTCGGTCTCGGTCCAGCCCAGGCGGTCGCCGTAGAGCGCCCCGAGCGGTTGGGACACGAAGAGAACCGCCGTGTCGCGCCGGGAGAGCCCGACCCGCTCCCGAAAGGCCAGCCGGGCCGAGTGTCCGAACCCGTCGAAGCGATCGAGCAGCCGCTCGTAGTGCGGGTTTCCCGTGACCGTGATCCGCTCCGGCGGGAGCCCCGCCGCGATGGCCTCGTGCCGGGCTCGCTGGTCCATGACCGCAATCTCGTCCGGCAGCCCTCCGGCGAACCGCTCGGCGTAGTTGGACCAGAAGTCGAGCACCGCCAGCGAGGGCACCCCGAGCTCCCGGGCGGCCGTCAGAAACGGCGGCTCGGGCCGGTCGTCGCCCCAGGAGGTCCCGGTGACCAAGGCGGTGGCACGAGCCGACTCGAGCGCCGCCAGGACGGCCCGGGGCGCGAGGGTGGGCGCCAGGCTCAGCGAGGCCAGGCCCCGATCCCGGAGCAGCGCCCGCGCCGGCCCCCAGGCCACTGTCGTGACCCGGGTTCCCCGGGCGGCGAGCGATTCGAGGACCGGAAGCACGGCTTCCGCGCCGCCCCGGTCGCCGAGGACGCTAAAGACCGATGCTGGCATGCTGCCCCTCCAGCGATTCGATGGCGGAGGTCGCCAGCGCGAGGGCGGCGACGGCGTCATCGCCGGTGCAGGCAGGCTCCCGGCCCTCGGCCAGCGCGGCGATCAGATCCGCCGCGGGGTGCCGGACCAGATCGTCGATCCCGCCCGCCGGGCCCTCCACCGGCAGCAGCTCTCGAAATCCCGGAAACCGCGGGCTCGCCCCCGCGGCGAAGATCTCGAACCGGTGGCCGCCCTCCAGGATCCGAGCCCGGCCCCGGGTCCCGACGAGATCCATCTCGAAGAGGGCGTAGTCCACCCCGCGGAGTCCGGTCAGCAACCCCCGGGCACCACCCTCGAACTCCAGCATCACGTCGATGGTCGGATCGGGTCCGTCGACCGGCTCGCCGGGACGGGGCCGCACCGACCGGATTTCGCCGACCAGGAAACGGGCCAGGTCGAGCCAATGCGTGCCGTTGTGCTTGAGGCCCCGGACGTAACGTCCGGTGACCGACTGGACCGTGCCCAGGCCACCTCCCGCGATCCACCGCCGGAGCGCCCGATGGCTCGGAAGCGAGCGGCGGCCGTAGTTGACCGCGAGCCGCACGCCCCGATCCCGGGCGCGCCGGACCAGGTGCCCGGCCTCGTCGAGGTCGAGCGCCAGGGGCTTCTCCGCCAGCACCGCGCGCACCGACGGGGTGTCGAGAATCGCCGCGAGGAGCGGTCCATGGCTCGGGTCCGGGGTGCAGAGGCTCACCACGTCGGGTCGGGCGGCGGCGAGCAAGGCGCCGGCCGTCGGGAAGCCGTCGGCCACGCCCCAGCGGGCCTGGGCCCGGCCCAACCGCTCCGGATCCGAGTCGGCCAGCGCCACGAGGTCCACTCCCGCGATCGCGGTCCAGGCGGCCGCATGCGACTGGGCGCCGAGCCCGGCTGTGCCCTCGCCGGCCCCGATGAAGCCGCAGCCGATCACCGCCGCCCGGAGGCTCATGCCCCGCCCTGCTCGAAGAGGACCACCTGGTCCACCAAGTCGGCACCCCCGCAGGCATCGCTGTAGGGGTAGTAGCGGACCGCTACCTCCTGAAGCGACGGGCATGCCTCCCGGAACCGGGCCGCGAAGTCGGTCTTCCAGAGCAGCCCGTCGCTGCCCTGGTAGCGCACCTCGGTGGTTTCGCGGGCGTAGTACTCGTGGCAGAGAATGAACCGCCGGCTCACCCGGCACATCTCCCCGATGGCCTTCGGGAGATCGCGCGGGTGCAGATGGATCAGGACGCCGTGCGTGAACACCAGGTCGAACGAAGCGTCGGCGAACGGCATGTCGAACGCCGTCCCCTGGTGGAAGCTGACCTCGGGCGCCAGGACCCGGGCCCGGGCCAGGGCATACTCCTGCGGCTCGAGCCCGTGGAGCTCGAGACGTCGGTTGGCGAGGCGCAGCAGCTGGAGCTGGAGCCCGATGTTGCAGCCCACCTCCAGCGCGCGGCCCGCCGGCAGCCGGGCCGGCCCCACCAGCTCGCGGTAAATGGTCGACTTCCGAACGCCGAACTGAAGCGCGAAGGCCGCGTCCATCTCGTCGGGGCTCATCGTGTTTCGGTCGGTGTAGCTCCGGCCGAAATCCCGGGTCCACTGGCCCAGCTGGTCGGTGGCATCCAACGGCATCAGGCACTCTCCTGGCGAACCGCCTTCTGGCGGACGTGTCGGTTCAACTCCATCAGCTCCGGCTCGCGGCGAAAGAGCGCGACCAGATCAGTCAGCCCGAAAGTCGGATTCCGGGGGTAGAGCGTCTCGTACACGCGCTCCACGAGCGCGAGGTCGTCGGCGGTATCGACGGTGAGCCGGAGCCGGCCCACCCACTCCGGCAGCCCGCTGGCGACGTTGAGGAGCCGGTAGCGCTCCGGGTGCTCGTAGATGTAGAGGGAGACGTGCTCTCGATCGGCCGGCTCCCGGGTCCGGGCGGCGACGTCTGCGAGCACGGCCCGCGGGAAGACCTGCACGTCGAGCCCCCGGGGATAGGTCGGGGCCAGCACGTTGGCGCAGTAGTCCACGTCGTTGGTCTGGAAGGTGTGGACCAGCTGGTCGATCACCCCGGGGTCGATCAGCGGGCAGTCGGCGGTGGTTTCGACGATCAGATCCGCGTCCGCCGCCGTGGCGGCCTCGAGCACCCGGCCAAGCACGTCGTCCTCGCTGCCTCGATGGCAGCGGACGTCGAGCGCCAGGGCCAGCTCCTCGATCGGATCGTCGGCCGGGTCCGTGGTCGTGGCGACGACGACGTCGTCCGACCGGGCCGCCCGATGGAGCCGCTCGATCATCCGGGCCAACATGGCCTTGCCGAGCACCGGCTTGAGCACCTTGCCGGGCAGCCGGGAGGAGCGCATCCGCGCCTCGATCGTGGTGACCACCCTCATCCGGTCACCTCCTGGCCCGCCGCCGCTGCGATCAGGTCCCAGGTCACCGGCGTCCCCCTCGGGGCGGACCGCGCCGCCCGCCGACCGACGACCAGCTCGCGATACCGAGGCGCGAGACCGTGACCCGGCCGGATCGACCGGACGTGCCTCCCGGTGATCACCTCACCGGCCTCCAGGTCCTCCACCACGTAGAGCGAGCGGCGAAACACCACGCTCCCCTCTTCGGCTGAGCCCGGTCCGAACCGGGGCCGCCCCAGCATCCGCTCCGCCCGCCGGACCGCCTGCACCAGGTCCGCCAGCTCGGCCGGTTCCAGCGAGAAGTGGCTGTCCACCCCACCGTCCGCGCGGGCCAGGGTGAAGTGTTTCTCGATCATCACGGCGCCGAGCGTCACGGCCACCACCGGGGCCACGACTCCGAGACTGTGATCGGACAGGCCGACCGGGCAGCCGGTGGCCGCCGCCAGCACCCCGATTGTGGCCAGGTGCATCGCGTCGTCCGGCGCCGGATAGCTGCTGGTACAGCGGAGCAGCACCACGTCGCTCGCTCCCGCCTCGCGGAGGACTGCCACCGCGTGGCCGATCTCCTCCAGGCTGGCCATCCCGGTCGAGCAGATAACCGGCCGCCCCGTCCGAGCGACCCGCCGGAGCAGGCCATCGTCGACCAGCTCGAACGAGGCCACCTTGTAGGCCGGGGCGTCGAGCGACTCCAGCAGGGTCACGGCCGTGTCGTCGAACGGGGTCGAGAAGATCTCGAGGCCAAGCTCCCGCGCCCGCGCGAAGAGCCGGGCGTGCCAGCCCCACGGCGTGTGGGCCTCGGTATAGAGGTCGTAGAGCGTCCGGCCGGCCCAGGGACCGTCGCCCGGGACCACGAACTCCGGCCGATCCGACTGGATGGTCAGGGTGTCGGCGGTGTAGGTCTGGAGCTTGATGGCGTCGGCCCCGGCCTCGGCCGCGGCCTCGATGGTCGCGAGCGCCCGGCCCAGGTCGCCGTTGTGGTTCCCGGAGAGCTCCGCCACGATCAGACAGGGGGCGCCCGCGCCCACCGGCTTGCTCCCGATCAGAATCGGCATGGGTCCTCCACCCGCGACGCCGCGGTGAACCGGACCGGACCGTCCCCCGTCTCGTGCAAGCTCCAGCCCAGGGTGCGGAACAGGTGTAGCGAGGGCTCGTTGTCGGGCCGGACCAGGGCCTCGACGACCGCCTCGGGATGGGCGCGACGAAGGGCCGCGACCCCCTGATCGAGGAGCGCCCGACCGTGGCCTCGGCCCCGCCGCTCGGGGGCGATCGTGTAGCTCAGCCGAGCATGACGCCACCCGTCGTCGGTCTCGAAGCGGATCGTCCCGACCGGCCGGAGGTCGCCGGTCTCGGCGACCAGAACGAGCGCGGTGTCGGTCCGAAGCCGGCTCTCGAGCCACGCCAAGTGCTCCGGCCACGGGATCACCGGGCGGTTCCCGGACGCGGCCCGCGCGGCCGCGTCGTTGGCCCAGACCCAGAGCACGTGGGCGTCGGCCAGCTCGGCCTTCCGAAGGCGGAGCATCACGGCTCGGCCACCGGCAGCAGGTGCTCCAGGCACTCGGCGACGGACGCCGCGCCGTTTTCGATGCGGGGCAGCGGTCGTGCGGCCGGCAGCAGGGCCCGGAGTTGGTGAGCCAGGAACTCCGCGTCGATCAGCCCGGCGTTGAGCCCCGGCACCCCAGCGTCCCGGCCCCAGCGATACGCCAGCCGCTGGTTGTCCGCGATCTGAAGCAGGACGACGGGAACGCCGACCGCGGCCGCCTCCCACACCGTCGTGCCGGCCGCCGTGACCAGGCGGGTCGCGCCCATCGCCTGGCGCCAGAGCTCCGCCGCCGGCACCGTCCGCCATCCTCGGGGCGCCCAGTCGCCGACGATCGCGAAGCGGTTGTCCGGGGTCAGCTCGGCCAGGATCTCCATCGACTCCCGGATCGAGGCCGGCGGGACGCCGCCCCCCAGGGTCACGAAGGTCTCAGGGGTCGCCCCGGGGCTCCAGCGCGGCAGCCCCTCGCGGATCGGCACCACGTCCGGCCCGGCGACGATCCCGCCGCTGAACCCGGCGTAGAGCTCACGCCCACCGTAGGGATTGGGGTTCCAGACGACGTCGTACCCCGGCGGCACTTCGCCACCCACGTCGTCCACCAAGACCCGGAGCGCGTAGCCGTCGACCTCGGCGCAGCGATACCGGACGGTCGCGTCGTAGCTGTCGGTCACGATCACCGCCCCACCCGAGCAGGGTGGGTCCTGCCGGGACAGGCCCAGCCCGGACAGCCGCTCGGCCACGAAAGGGAGCGACACCTCACCCACCACCAGCGCCTCCCCGCCCCGCTCCCGCCAGGCCGCCGCGAGGGTGAGCAGCCGCATCACGTGGCCGGCCCCCACTCGGGGGGTGGCGTCGGCGCGGAGCACCAGCCGCCCGATCATCGCCGGGGCCCCACCGTCGACAGCACCGCGGCCAGCGCGTCCACCACCCGAACCACGTCGGCCTCGGTCAGCGCCGGGAAGAGCGGCAGGGTGAGGGCACCGGCGTAGTACGCCTCGGCGCCCGGGAGCCGGAGCTCCTTGCCCAGAAGGCCGCGGTAGTACGGCTGACGATAGACGGGGATGTAGTGGACGTTGACCCCGATCCCGTCGGCCGTAAGCGCGTCGTAGACCGCCCGGCGGGCATCCGGCGGCACCTGGCAGACGTAGAGATGGTGGGCCCCTTCCGACCAGGCCGGCCGCCCCAGCGGCACGGCATCGGGCACCTCGGTCAGTCGCTCGTCATACCACCCGACCACCCGCCGGCGTCGAGCCAGAAAGTCGCTCAGCCGGTCCAACTGGGATTCACCGAGGGCGCACTGGAAGTCGGTGATCCGGTAGTTGAAGCCGAGCTCCACCTGCTCGTAGTACCAGGGGCCGTCATTGGCGACCATCTCCCGAGGATCGCGGGTGATACCGTGGGTCCGAAACCGGCGGAGCCGGTCGTAGAGGCGCTCGTCGTTGGTGGTGACCGCGCCTCCTTCACCGGTCGTCACGTGCTTGACCGCGTGGAAGCTGAAGCAGCAAAGATCGCTGTGGTGGCACGCGCCGACCGAATGCCAGGCGCCGTCGCCCGTTCGGTAGCGGGCGCCGAGGGCATGAGCGGCGTCCTCGATCACGATCCACCCCCGCGCCTCGGCGACGGCCTCGAGGGCGACCAGATCGGCCACCTCGCCGGTCAGGTGAACCGGGACCACCGCCCGAACCCGGTCGTCGGCGGCGTCGTCCGCCGCGTCCGGGTCCAGCAGGGCGGTCACCGGATTCACGTCGGCGAAGCGGACCTCCGCGCCGAGATATCGGGCGGCGTTGGCGGTGGCGACGAAGGTGATCGGCGAGGTGACGATCGCGTCGCCGGGGCCGAGCCCGGCGGCGGCGTAGGCCGCGTGGAGGGCCGCGGTGCCGCTGTTGAAGGCCACGGCGAACTGGGCCCCGACCTGCCGGGCCAGGTGGTCCTCGAACGCCGCGACCCCCGGTCCCTGGGTCAGGTGCCGGTGCCCGAGCGCCGCCGTGACCGCGGCCACGTCGGCGTCCGAGATCTCCTGGCGCGCGTACGGCAGGTGCATCAGTTGAGCCCCAGCTTGCCCAGGAGCTGCCGGACCTGCTCGACCCCGAGGCGCTCCGGATTGGTGTCGCTCCGATACGAGAAGCCGTCCGGCACCGCCGCGCCCAGGTTGAGCACTTCCTCGTCCCACCAGGGCTGCTGCGGCTGGAGCACGTAGTAGCCGCCCATGTCGCGGGTCCGGCGGGCGTCGTCCTCGCCGATCATCAGCTCGTGGAGCTTCTCGCCCGGCCGGATCCCGATCACCTCGGTCTTGCAGTTCGGTGCCAGCGCCTCGACCAGGGTCATGATGTCGGTCGACGGGATCTTGGGCACGAAGAGCTCGCCGCCCCGCATCCGCCGAAGCGAGTCGACCACGAAGTCGACGCCCTGGTCGAGCGTGATCCAGAACCGGGTCATCCGCGGGTCGGTAATCGGCAGGAGGCCGTTCCGCCGGGCGTTCAGGAAGAACGGGACCACCGAGCCCCGGCTTCCGACCACGTTGCCGTAGCGGACCACCGACATCATCGGACCGCGGCCGCCGCCGTAGGCGTTGGCGGCGACGAACAGCTTGTCGGAGCAGAGCTTGGTGGCGCCGTAGAGATTGACCGGGTTGGCCGCCTTGTCGGTCGACAGGGCGATCACCCGCTCCACCCCCGTGCCCAAGGCGGCCTCGATCACGTTCTGGGCGCCGATTACGTTGGTCTTGATCGCCTCGAACGGGTTGTACTCCGCCGCGGGAACCTGCTTGAGCGCCGCCGCGTGGACCACCACCTGAATGTCGACGAAGGCCCGCTGGAGGCGGGGCAGGTCGCGGACGTCGCCCAGGAAGAACCGGAGCCGGCGATCCTTGAGCTGTTCCGCCATCTCGTACTGCTTCAGCTCGTCGCGGCTGTACACGATGACCCGACGCGGGCTGTACCGATCGAGCAGGTACTTGACGAGCGCCCGCCCGAACGAGCCGGTGCCGCCGGTCACCAGAATGGATTGGCCTTCGAGAAACATGGTGTCGCTCTCCCCTAGGTCGACGAACGGCCCGGAAGGGCCCGTTGACGCTCCACCAGCGAGTCCGCGAGAGTGCGGATCACGCCGTCCCACGCCCGGTCGCCCGGGGCCCGACGGTACATCGTGAGGGCCGGCATCCAGGGCGAGCGTCGCTCGCCGAACCCGGTCCAGTCGTTGCCAGCTTCCACCTGCCAGGTCTCGATCCCGAGCGCGCCCGAGAGCGACCCCACCGCGGTCGGCGCCGAGATCACCAGGTCGAGGTGCCACGCCAGCGCGGCCACTCGTTCCAGATCGTTCTTCAGGTCCACGTCGTCCCACCGGTGCACCCGGACACCCCACCGCCGCTCCACCTCGCCGAGCTCGGCCTCGCAGTCGTCGTACTGGAGGTTGATCCAGGTCAGGCCGGGCAGGGCGAACAGGGGATCGTGGGCCTCGAGGGGACAGTAGAATCGGTCCCGCCCGCCGCTCCGCAGCCCGCTCCGCCAACAGAGCCCCACCTTGAGCCCCGAGCCCAGCAGGGCCAGGCGCTCTCGCCAGGCGGCCAGGTGCCCGCGATCCGGCTGGAGGTACGACCAGCGCTCCGGAAAGTCCGTCCGATCGCCTCGGAGCCAGCGCGGGAGGCCGCCGATCGGGGCGTGATAGTCGAAGAGACGGTCGTCCCAATCGCGATCGGCGACGACGTCGACCCCGGGAAAGCTCCGGGCCAGAAGCGACACCAGACGGGGGTCGACGGCCAGCGTCACCTTGGCCCCGTGCTCCACCAGATCGGGCACGCACCCGGCGAACAGGAGCTCGTCGCCGAGTCCTTGTTCCCGCCAGACCAGGATGCGCTTGTCCACGAGCGACTCGCCCCGCCAAAGCGGCCACGGGAGCCCCCGGTTCACCGCGAGGCCAATCTGCGGCCACCGGCTCTCGAAGCGCTCCCATCCCTCCCGGAGCTGCCCAGCCCCCAGAAGCGCCAGGGCCAGGTTCCACTCGGCCGCCACCCATCCCGGGCGAAGCTCGAGGGCCCGGCGGAGGGCGGCGGCGGCGGCCGAGGAGCGGCCCATCTCGCGGAGGGTGTTGCCGATGTTGAGCTGGACCTCGGGCACCCCGGGGTGGCGGGCATCGGCCTCGCGGAAGGCGTCCAGCGCCTCGGACAGCCGGTCCTGCTTCCGCCGAACGTTGCCGAGGTTGAAGTGCGGCGTGCCGTCGCCGGCGCCCGCCTCGATCGCCCGCTCGTAGGCGGCGGCCGCCCGGTCCAGGTGGCCCAGCCGTTCCCGGCAGAGGCCAAGATTGATCCAGGCGTCGGCGGCCGTGGGCCGGAGCCGGGCCGCCGCCTCGAAGCAGTCGGCGGCCTCGGCGTCCTGCCCGGCAGCCCGGAGCAGCTGGCCCAGGTTGAACTGCGCCGGCGCGTGGTCGGGCTGCTCGGCGATCGTCTCGCGGTAGGCGGCCATCGCGTCGTCGACCTGACCGGCCCGCTGCGCCTCGAGCCCGCGATCGAAAGTCGGAGAGACGGCCGGCCGGATCATGCGGCGGCCTCCCGGGTCCAGACGCCCAGCTCCGACCCGACCCGAGCAAGCACCTCGCTCCAGAGCCGATCGGACCCCGCCGGCCGCACCACACCGATGCTCGGGAACCACGGCGAGCCGGGCTCGCCCAGGGCGGTCCAGTCACTGCCGCTGTCCACCTGCCAGGTTCGGGTGCCCACCGCGCCGGCGAATGAGCTGACCACCGTCGGCGCGGTCACCACGGCGCTCAGGCTCGCCACCAGGGCGAGGACGCTCTCCAGGTCGTTCCGGAGGTCCACGTCGTCCCAGCGGTGCACCGTGACGCCCCAGCGCCCCTCGATCTCCCGGAGCTCGTCGAGACAGTCGTCATACTGGAGGTTCACCCACGTCACCCCGGGCGTCCCGAAGACCGGCGCCCAGTCCCGGAGCGACGGGTAGAAGCGCCGCCGTTCGGCCGTGACCAACCCGCTCCGCCAGCAGACCCCAACCGTCGGCCCGCTGCCCAGCCCGGCGAGCCGCTCCCGCCACCGCGCCGCGGCGAGCGGATCGGGCTGGAGATAGGCGCCCGAGGCCGGGAAGGCGTTCCGGGCGCGGCGGAGCCAGCGCGGCAGGCTTCCCATCGGGAGGTGGCAGTCGAAGCCGTCCGCCTCGCTCACCGCGCCGGGGCTATCGGTCCGGACCGTCGCGCCCGGCAGCGATCGCGCCACCAGCGCACGGAGCCGCTCACTGACCAGAACCGTGACCCGCGCCCCGGCCGCGATCAGGTCGGGTACCACGCTCAGGAACATCAGCTCGTCGCCCAGCCCCTGCTCTCGCCAGATCAGGATCCGCTTGCCCTGGACCGGCTCGCCCTGCCAGGTCGGCCAGGGGTAGTCACGCCAGCGAGCCGGCGCGTTGGCGGCCCGCCAGCGCCACTCGTACTGGTCCCACGCCCGGCCGAGCGCACCGCTCGCCAGGAGCGCCAGGGCCAGGTTCCAATGGGCGTCGGCGTGCTGCGGGTCCAGGACGAGGGCCCGTTCGTGCTCGAGCACGCCGACCTCCGGTCGGCCCCGCTCGGCTTCGAGGCTCCCGAGGGCGGTGCGGCCGGCGGCCGTCTCCGCGAGGGCGAGCGACCGCTCCACACTGGCTTTCGCTTCGTCCAGCCGCCCCATCGCCTGGAGGGCCGTGGCTCGGTTGAGCCAAGCCTCCGCCATCAGGGGGGCGGCTGCCACGGCGGCGGCATGCACCGCCACCGCTTCGTCCACCTGCCCCGCCCGGAGCAGCGCCACGCCGAGGTTGGTCAGCGAGTCGGCATCCTGGGGGTCGAGCGCGAGGGCCCGTCGATAACACGCCAGGGCGTGGTCCGTTCGCCCCAGCAGCTGGTGACAGACCGCGGCGTTCCGGTGGGCCGCTCCCAGGGTCGGATCCAGCGCCGCGGCCTCCAGGAATCGCGCCAACGCCGACTCCAGCTGGCCGTCGGCCCGGAGCGCCGTTCCCAGATCGAGGCGCGGCGTCGCGGCGCCGGGGGCCAGGGCCACCGCCTGCTCCAACTCGTGAATCGCCTCGCCGAGCCGCCCCGCGTCCAGTCGGGCCAGACCGAGGTTCACTCGGGCATCGGCCAGGGTCGGCGCCCACCAATGTCCCATGTTCGAGCATGGCCAGCAATGCGGGTTTCGGATTCCAGCCACGGCGGATCCGCGAGGCGAGACAGCGCGCGGATCGCGGATCAGGTAGAGCACGGGAACAGTCGGGTATACCGATCGGACCCATGCCAGCATCAGGTTCGCCCGGATCGCCTTCACGATCACGGATGGACCTGTTGGATTCTCGCCCTGCTGGATATGGCGTACCCAACGGTGCCGCATCTGGCCGTTCAGGCAGACAAGCCAGAACCGCTTCAACGGCTCGCATTGCTCGCCCGGACGCAGGTAGGAATGCGCGAACATATTGCCGATCGGGACCTTCGCATGGAACGGCTCGAATACAATCTTGCCACCGTCCATGGCCGCCAGCAGCTCGGCTACCCATGTCGTGCCGCTCCGACCGGAGCCCGCGACGATGACGGCGTTCATTTCCATGGCTCCGCATTCTTTGGACCCCATGCCCAGTCCCAGACCTTGACCGGCGTTCGCCAGTCGTCGCCATACTTCGTCCGCAAGAACTTGATCGGATCGGCCGGCGCGTCGAACACCTGGCCACGGAAGATCAGCGGCTTCAGCCGGAACCGGGGATACGGATACCGGATCGGCTGGCCGTCCTTCCAAGCGGCATGGTATACGACAGGGCCGGCCCGATAGTAGAAGAACAGGTCCAGCTTCATGCCGCCGCGCTTGAACGAGTATTCCAGCCCACGGTCCGGCTCGCCAAACGTCTTGTGGAGCGTGAACCCGCCGCGCTGCATCCAGCTAACGAGCGAGGGCCGCCATTGACGCCGCCAGACGCCGAGGTCGACGTCCGTGTCATGGCCGAGGAAGTCGCCCTCCCGAATCGCGCCGAGTAGCGTCCCATCCACCAAGAACGGGCGGATCCCGTGCCGTGCCAGCGTATCCCGGGCACGGACGAGGTTATTGTGAGCAGTGCCACGGTTCATTCGACGCCGAGCCTCAGGTTCGGGGCATTGATCCGCCAGCCGCGCAGGTTGATCTCCTGAAACGGATACTGGCCCTGACTCCGCGTCTTTTTCGCATGGTAGTTCTCCAGCCATGTGCCACTCGACCTTACCGGTATGCGCGTCCTCCATGAACATGGTCATTGTGTCCCGGAGCGCAATCCGGTCCGCGCCCTTCACATTGCACGAGATGACAGCATTCGGGAACGGCGCGTCGCGGCGATTCCCGGTCAGGTGCAGGTCGCGGACGCGCGAGCCAGTGCGGACCATGCTGGACGACGAGCTTCTCCCACCGGCCATGGGCGCCCGTCTGCGCATACCGGATCGCAGGCCGGAACAGGATGCGGGGCCGACGCTGATGCACCCAGACCCGGCCATGGTCCACGATCCGACCTTTAGTATCGGTCACGAGATGGTCCCAGATGACGGGCACCGAGTAGGAGCCGGCGTAGTAGACGCTATCCCGCTTCCGGAGCGCGGCAATCGACTTCTCCAGGTGCGCGGCAAACGCTGGGCCGAGCAGGAAATCGGCATCCAAGAGCGCGGCAATCTCGGTCCGGCACAGATCGAGCGTCAGGTTCCGGATCGCCGCGAACGGGAAGGCTTTCGACAGGTCCCGCTCCTCGCGCTTCGTCGTCAGGCCGATGCCGTGCTGCTCGAGCACTGGCCGAAGCCTCTCGATCACGGCCGGCGTATCATCGCTACTACGGTGGTCGACGATGACCCACTCGGCAATGAACTCGGCGAATGGCAGGGACGACTCGACCAGCCGCCGGAGCTCCGCGGCCTCGTTGAACGAATGCACGCAGAAGCTGATCGCGTCAGGTCTGGACATTGACCCACCAAATGCTCGACGGCCCTTCCTTCGGCACGCCGAACGCCTCCCGGACCGCGCGGCCGACACCCTTCCACGGGACGGCTACGCTCGGCCATGGGTAGTCATGACCACAGAACAGCCCGCCGGGCTTGAGCAGCGGGCGATACGCGGCGATGTCATCCCGGCAGCCTTCATAGGAATGGTCCGCATCGATGAACACCATGTCGAACATCTGGCCGAACTCGATGAGCAGACTCGCGGCAACGTCCGTGCTCTTGCCTTCGATGACGCGCACCTTCCCGCGGCCGATCTCAGCTTTCAGGTTGGCGAAGAAGTCGCGCCGGGCTTTCACCGTTTCGCCATGTAGAGCGCGGCTTGTCGCGGGTCCTGCTGCGCGCCGAGCCAGTGGTCCACGGCCCAGACGGTGCCCGGGCAAGCCGCCGCCAAGACCTTCGTCGTCCGACCGCGCCAGACGCCGACCTCGATCACCTGGCGGTGCCTCGCGGCCCGGCGCGCCAGCCAACGCAGGGCCTTTGGTCCCATCCATCCCTGTATCTTCGGGATGGCGATGCTCATCGCTTCACCCCGGCATTGTTCTTCCGGAGCGGCGTCCGCCACCCCTTCCCATACCGATGCTCGACGAACCATTCCGGGTCGGCCGGACACGGAAGCATCGCGCCCTCCCATTCGATGCGACCCAATGGTAAGAGCCGGCTCACAGGAAACTCGCGGCCCTTGTACTTGTCGACGCTCACGTATTTCTCACGATACACGAGTCCGGACTCGTTCAGATGCCAACCGAAGTAGTCGCAGCACGTCCGGTTGTACGCAGACCAATGCACCTTGAACGAGTTGCCCGCACCCCACTGGTCGTGGGACCGGTTGGGCCGCTTCTCGATGACATAGAGCAAACCCGCCTTCCCGGCCTGCAAGTTCGCGGTTGGCCTCGTTGGCGCCCGCGGGTCCTCGCGGTAGCCGGACATCAGCGCCCGGAACTTCGGCGCGTCGGTGATGAAGAAGCCGCAGTCGGCGTCCTTATCCCACGGGATGATGCCTTTGCCATGGCCAACGCCGGGCAGGTCGCCCCGGACGGCGCCGAGTAGCGTACCGTAGTCGATCCACCACGGGACTCCCGCCGTGTCGAGCAGCTTCCCGACCTCGATCACCATGGTCCGGATATGCGACCGGCAGCACGGCCCGAGACTGTGCAGGTAGCTGGTCGAGTGGTCGCAGCGACGCGTGTCCTTGGTGCAGGGCATCAGCTCGCCTCGCCGAGACTGATATTTCCCCGAACCTTTCCCGAAAGAATTGTAAATCTTTCCCGGCGGAGACCGAAAATCGCCGAGATTATCCTTGCGTACACCCTACCATTGGTATATATTGGGAGTGTGACAGAGACGGACCCGAAACCAACGAGGACGACATGACACGGACCGAGATCGCAGACCAGATCGCCGCCGCGCTCAACGCGTGGAGCGCCCAGACCGACCCCACGCTCGACCAGGTCGCAGCGATGGGCGGCCTCGCCGAGCACATCGACTGGCCAGCCACGGACGCTGCGGCGGCGGCGGGTCGGCTGCCCGTCTACATCCTGCTGGACGGCTCCGAGGTCGCGTGGTCCGATGTCGCTCGCCGGTGGGAGGTCTGAGCCATGGCGAGCGCGATCTGTGCGCCGACCCCGTTGGCCGTCGAGCTGATCCGGTTCGCTTGCCCGACCTGCGGGCGGCGCGTCTACGGCGTCGAGTCGCGGTACGAGTGGTACGGGCCGTCCATGACCTGTCTCCGGTGCGGCGAGCGATACCACGAGGACGGGCGAGCGGCCCGACCTTTCGCCCGGGGTTGGCGTGAGCGGAACAAGCAGCGCGCCCGGAACCGCTACCGCGCGTTCCACGGGCAGGCTCGGCCATGACCGGCCCCGAGATCCGCGAGGCACGCCACGCCCTCGGCTGGTCGCAACGGCGGCTGGCCGAGGCGCTGTCGTGTGGTAAAAAGCCCCCGGTGTCGGAGAATACCGTGGCCCGTTGGGAACGGGGCGAGCGCGTCCCGCCGCCCTACCTGCGGCTGGCGCTCGACCAACTGCTGCAGGAGGTGACGACATGACCCCGAAATTCATCGCAGTTCTCCACAGTTCGGACAGACCAGCACCGTACCGCACTCGGGACAGGTGGGCAGGCTCGTCCGTCTGGCCGTTGCTGATCGCCTTGACCTCGTTCCGCACCGCCCGCAACCGCTTGACCGGCCACTGGTTGGCCTCGGCCTCGTCCAGCAGGGCATCGGCCTCCTCAGGCTCCAGGCCGCGACCTCGGCATGATGCGCCAGCTCAGGCCCTCCCGTCGACGGGAGCCGATATATCGGTTGGCTACCCATGCCGCGTTCTGGATTGACTCTGAGCGCAGAGCCCATCCACGGCTTGCGCGGCCTGCTCGCCGAAGTACGCTCTCACCCGCATTGTACCAGTCGCCCACTCGCCACCGGATCGCCTCCGTCTCCCGGGCCAGCCACCTACCGTCAGCCTCCCATTGCTCCCAACTGGGTGGCTCCGAGTACGCAAGGCCTGTGGGACTCAGCACCACGCCGGATAGCGTCAGGTCGTTCACGCGACCGCCTTGATCTTCGCTCCTGCCGTTTCGCCCGGCCTACCCACCATCCGGCCGTACATCACGATAGAACCGGCCGTGGCCACATTCAGCGAACCGACACCGGGCACCACGATCAGGCGAGAGCACCGGTTACGGGCCTCCTCGCTCAGGCCATGATCCTCCGCGCCCAACAGGTAGATGCAACGTTCCGGGTGGGCGAAGTCGGGAAGTGGCTGCGCCCGCTCATCCAACTCGACCCCGGCCAAAATGCAATCGTGTGGAAGGTGCGCCCACAAGTCGTCAATGGTGGCGAAGTTGAACAACGGTACGTGTTTCCACGCCCGGGACGTGTCACTTGGCTGTCTGTGATAACGGTGCCCAACCGTGAAGATGAACGCAGCCCCGAAGTTGTGGGCAGACCGCCAGAGTGTGCCGATGTTCGCTGGGATTTTCGGGTATTCAACGCCGATGGCGAAATATCCTCGCGGCTTCATGTCGTTTCCGGTATAGGGGTTACGGTCAGTTCGACCCTCGGGTTCTTCCGGTCGATGTACTGCGCCGGCTTGGCCAGACTCATATTCTTCGGCTTGTCGTCCGTCAGGTAGCCCTGGTGTACCATCCAGTCGATGGGCCACTTCAGGCGGGCCGTCAGGCCGTCCTCGTCCATCAGGGACCACAGGTATACGGTCGCCCGGACTTCGGCCTTCTCAGGCGACTGCAGGGGCGCTCTCGGGCATTTCCCGGCCAAGGCCCATAGCGTGCATTGCTGGTAGTATGCCTCCGTCTTGGCGTGCCGGGTCC
>CAVSQW010000001.1:0-152278 GCA_963730185.1 uncultured Gemmatimonadales bacterium | reverse complement strand
CACGGCCGACGGCGCCATGACCATCGCGTTCGGGCGGGGCTACGGCGGCTCGACCATCGTCTACACCGGCACGTCACTCGTGGCGCCCGAGCGGGTCATCCGGCGCTGGGCGGTGCCCGGGCTCGAGCACCCCGATCTGGCGGCCCGCTCGGCCCGCTATCTCGACGAGAACGGCGTCCACCTGCTGGCGCCTGGCGAGATCAACGAGAACAATCGGCTCTTCGTCGACGGCTGCGCCGGCGCCGGCTTCGAGGCCGAGCAGTTCCCCCTGAACCTCCGCGGCTGCCGGGGGTCGAGCCTCTGCAATCTCGGCTGTCCCAACGCGGCCAAGCAGGGGACCCACCGAGTCCAGCTCCCCGAGGCCGAGCGGCGCGGAGTGGAGGTGGTGACGAGGGCGCGGGTGAGCCAGGTCGGTGAGCGGCGGCTCTCGATCACCGTCGCACCTCGGCCGGAAGGCGGGAAGGGCGCCGAGCCCGAGTGGGCCCCAGGCGACTACCAGATCGCCGCCGATCGGGTGGTGCTCGCCGCCGGCGCGATCGGCACGCCCGCGCTGCTCCTTCGCTCCGGTCTGACCGGGCTGCCCGCTCGGGTCGGCGAAGGCTTCACCTGCCATCCGGCCCACATTCTGGTCGCCGAGCATCCCCGTCCCATCGTCAACGACGTCGGCCACCCGAAGAGCTTCTTCCTCGATCGGGCCGAGGCGGAAGGCTACGTGCTCGAGACCTGCATGTACTTCCCCTTCGTCACCGCCAAGAACCTGACCGGGTTCGGGCCGGAGCACAGCGGGTTCATGCGGGCTTTCCCGCGCCTCCAGATGATTCTCGTCCTGGCCTGCGACCGCGCCGTCGCCGGCAATCGGGTCAGCGTGGATCGGGACGGCCGTCCGGTGGTGCACTACCGGTTTACTCCCCAGGTGGTGGCCTCAATGGTCCGGGCGACCAGGACCTCGGCCCGGATCTTCTTCGCGGCCGGCGCGGTCCGGGTCCACGCGCCGGCGGCCGATCCACCCACCCTGGAGCGGAGCGCGGCCGATCGGATCGACGAGCTGATTGACGCCCGTCATTTCCGCACCGGGACCGTGTCAGTCTCCTCGGCTCACCCCATGGGCGGCGCCGGGATGGGACGATCGGACCGGGATTCGGTCACCGATGCCTGGGGACGGGTCCATGGGCGCCCCTGGCTTCGCGTCGCCGACGCCAGCCTCTTCCCCGACGCCCTCCAGATCAACCCGTACCTGACCGTCATGAGCCTCGCGGACCGGGTGGCCGAAGGTATCTTGAACGACTTCGAGTCCGGAGTCTGATCGGGATGGGTGCTCAAGGCGGCGCGGCGCTGGTGGTGAAGGCTCTCGAGGACGAGGGCATCCAGCTCGCGTTCGGCATCCCGGGCACCCACAACATCGAGCTCTACGACGCGCTCGCCGAATCGAGCACGGTGCGGACGGTCTTGATCACGGACGAGCAGAGCGCCGGCTTCCTCGCCGACGGCGCCTGGCGCGCCTCCGGCCGGATGGCGGGCGTGAACCTCGTGCCGGGAGCCGGCCTGACCCACGCCCTCTCCGGCATCGCCGAAGCGTTTCTCGACGGCATTCCGATGCTGGTTCTCGGCTGCGGGATTCGCCGCGACAGCGGGCGCGCCTTCCAGCTCCACGACGTCGACCAGCTCGCGATCGCGGCCCCGGTCACCAAGGGCACCTTCCGGCCCGCCACCGGCGCCGACATTTACCCCACCATCCGGCGGGCCTGCCAGCTCGCCCGGGCCGGCACGCCAGGGCCGGTGATGGTGGAGATTCCGGTCGACCTCTACCTCTTCCGCCATGATCCGGGCGGGTTGACGGCCCCCGTACCCGCCGAGCCGCCCGCTCCCGATCCGGAGGTCGTCGCGCGGGCCGCCCAGGCTCTCCTGGCCTCGGGAGCCCGGCCTCTGCTCTATCTCGGCCTCGGCGCGGCCGGCGCCGGCGCCGACCTGGTCGCCTTGGCGGAAGCGTTAGGCGGCCCGGTGGCCACCACCATCTCGGGCAAGGGGGTCTTCCCCGAGTCGCACCCCCTCTTTGCCTGGAACGGGTTCGGCGAAGCGGCGCCGCCGTTCGTCCGCCACGCGGTCGAGCCCTGCAACGTCACCCTCGCCATCGGGTGCCGGTTCAGCGAGGTGGGCACCGCCAGCTACTCCTGCGAGCCGCGGGGCGACCTGATCCACGTCGACATCGCTCCGGAGGCCATCGGGCGGAACTACCCCGCGACCATCGCGGTCCCCGCCGACGCGGCCCGGTTCGTGGCCGCTCTCTTGCCCCGTCTCGCCGGAGCCGCGCCCCGGCCCGCCACCGAGGTCGTCGCCGCCCTCCGGAAGGGGCGGGCCGACCTGGCGGCCGAGCAGGAGGCGCCGAGCCCGTCCGATCGAGTGTCGCCCGGCCGTCTCTTCGCCGCCTTGCAGCGGGTGCTGGGGCCCGACACGGCCTATGCCACCGACAGCGGGAACGGGACCTTCCTGGCCATGGAGCATCTCGTCCTGGACCGGCCGGGGTCGTTCCTGGCCCCGGTGGACTACTCCTGCATGGGCTACGCGGTACCGGCCGCCATCGGCGCCAAGCTGGCCCGCCCCGACCGCCCGGTGGTAGCCCTGCCCGGCGACGGCGCCTTTCTGATGACCGGACTCGAGCTCCTCACGGCGGCAAACCAGGGCGCCGCGGTGGCCGTGTTCGTCCTCCGCGACCGGGAGCTCGCCCAGATCGCGCAGTTCCAGCGAAAGGCGTTCAATCGGCCGGCCGAGAGCCTACTGCCTGACTACGACGTCGGCAGCCTCGCCGAAGGGGTCGGCGTGGAATGGGTCCGGCTGGATCGGGATGCGGAGATCGATCAGGTCCTGGCCTGGGTCCGCGAGGTGACGGCGGCGGGCCGGCCGATCGTGGTCGATACGGCCATCGACTACAGCCGTTCGACCTGGTTCACCAAAGGCGTCGTCCGGACCAACCTCGGCCGACTGCCATTCAAGGACCGGCTCCGCTTCATCGCCCGGGCAGTGGCCCGGCGGCTCGGCTAGGAGCGGAGGTGCCCCACGGCCTCGGTCAGGCGCTCGCCGGCCCGGGCCAGCTGGTTCGAGGAAGCGGTGATCTCTTCGGTCGCAGCGTTCAACTCCTGCGCCGCCGCCGCGATCTCCTCGGCCGAGGCGGCATGCCCCTCCACGCTGCCCGCCAGCTCCGACGTCCGAGCCGCGATCGCCTCGATCAGGGCCCGGACCTCGCTCGCCGCCCGCGAAACCCCTCGGGTCCACTCGTCGATCCCTTCCGCCTCCCGGGCCACCGACTGCAACCCCTTCACCGCCGCCAGGGCCGCGTCCCGAGCCTGAAGGCCGCTCTGACCGAGACGCACCATCCGCTCCCGGGTGGACCGGACCCGGTCCACGATGTTCCGGAGCGTGTCGCTGGTGGCGTTGGCGGTATGGGAGGCCTGGCTGGCGAGCTTCCGGACCTCGTCGGCCACGACCGAGAACCCCTGGCCCTGCTCCCCGGCTCGAGCGGCCTCGATCGAAGCGTTGAGGGCCAGCACCCGGGTCTGCTTGGCGATGGCCCGCGACTGGACCAACAGTCGCTCGATCTCGTCGGAGGCCTCGGCCAGCGACTCCGCCTCGCGAGTCCCGCGGTCCACGTCCTCCGACAGACCCTCCAGCGCGGCGGCCGTCTGGCCGAGCCGCTCCTGGTGGTTCCGGGCCAGCGCCGCCAGCTCGGCGTTCCGCTGGGCCGTGCCACTGGCGCCGTTGGCGACTTCCTGGGCGATGGAGAGGATCCGGGCCGAGTCGTCGGCCACCCGGCGGACGAGAGCGGCCTGATGGATGGCCCGGTCGGTGAGGTCGGACGTGGTGCCCGCCACCTCCTCCGTCGAGGCCATCACCTGGTGGGTAGCCTCGGAGATCTCCGCCGACAGCGAGGCCGACTCCAGGGCAGCGGTCCGGATTGCCTCGACCAGCCGCCCTAGCTCGTAGACCATCAACCGGATCGAATCGGTGAGAGGGCCCCCGCCGATGGCGCCGATCTGGTTGTCGGAGACCCGGAGATCGCCCCGGGCCACCCGGGTCGCGATGGCCTCGGTCGCGCCGAGCGGCCGGACCACGGTCTGGTCGAACCAGCGATCGACCACCCCCACGCTCACCAACGCCACCATGGCGAAGCCGCCGATTCGAACCAACAGGGACCAGTTCCGCCCGTAGACGAACTCGACCCACACCACCGCGGTGAGGATCACCACGATCGCGAGCCCCGCCAGCCGGAGCCGGCGGGCGAGCGGATGTTGGTTCATGGTTGGAGGATAGATACGACCGGGACTTGGGGGTAGGGAGGTAGGGAGCAGTGAGTGGAGAGTAGGGAGTAGGGAGGGAGTGGAGAGTAGGGGACTAGGGAGGGAGGAAGGATAGAGGGACTGGGACGGAGGGACGAGAGCCGGACCTCGGGAAGTCGGCCCCTGCTCACCACTCACCAGTCCCTCCCTACTCCCGAGTCACTACTCACAAATCCCTACCCTCCCTACCCCCAGGTCCCGACCGTATCTATCCTCTACCCCATGTCCGACTACGCCCCCGATTCCGTCGAGCCCAAGTGGCAGGCCCGATGGGCCGAACGGCACACCAACCGACCCAACCTCGATCGGGCCGACCGGCCGTTCTACGCCCTGATGATGTTCCCGTACCCCTCGGCCGAGGGGCTCCACGTTGGGAACTTCTTCGCGTTCACCGGCGCCGATGTGTTCGGCCGATTCCAGCGGCTCCGGGGCCACCAGGTCTTCGAACCGATGGGGTTCGATGCGTTCGGAATCCACAGCGAGAATTACGCCCTCAAGGTCGGCACCCATCCGGGCGAACTGATCCCCCGCAACATCGCCAACTTCCACCGCCAGCTCACCCAGCTGGGCGGGATGTTCGACTGGAGCCACTCCCTCGCCACGACCGATCCCGGGTACTACAAGTGGACCCAATGGATCTTCCTCAAGCTCTACGAGGCCGGGAAGGCCTACAAGAAGAAGGCGCCGGTCAACTGGTGCCCGAGCTGCAAGACCGTGCTCGCCAACGAACAGGTGGAAGGCGGCCATTGCGAGCGATGCGGGACCCTGGTGGAGCAGCGGTTGCTGGAGCAGTGGTTCTTCCGGATCACCGACTACGCCGACCGGCTCCTCGCCAACCTCGACGACCCGACCAAGATGGACTGGTCGGCGACGACCACCACCGCGCAGCGGAACTGGCTCGGTCGGTCCGAGGGCGCGGAGATCGACTTCGCCGTCCCCGGCGGTGAGCGGCTCCGGGTCTTCACGACCCGGCCCGACACGATCTTCGGTGCCACCTTCATGGTGCTGGCGCCCGAGCACCCGCTGGTCGACGCGCTGACCAGCCCCGCGCAGCGGGACGCCGTGGAGGCCTACCGAGGTGAGGCGGCCGCGAAGGACCTGGTCAGTCGCAAGATCGGCGACAAGGACAAGACCGGCGTCTTCACCGGCGCTACGGCCACCAACCCGGCCACCGGCCAGCCCATCCCGATCTGGATCGCGGACTACGTGCTCATGGACTACGGCACCGGAGCCATCATGGCGGTGCCGGGTCACGACGAGCGCGACTTCGACTTCGCGACCCGCCACGGCCTCGAGATCGTCCGGGTCGTGGCCGGACCGGAACAGAACGAGTCGACCCCGCTCACCGAGGCGATGGTCGACTCCGGCGAGGGCCGCCTGGTCAACTCGGAGAGTGGAGCGGCCAGTCGGTCGCGCGAGGGGAGCCGGGCCATCGTGGCCTGGCTCGAGTCGAAGGGTGCCGGCAAGGGCGTGGTCCGCTATCGCCTCCACGACTGGTGCATCTCCCGACAGCGGTATTGGGGCCCGCCGATCCCAATCATCTACTGCGACGATTGCGGGCCCCTGCCGGTGCCGGAGAAGGATCTGCCGGTGGTGCTCCCCAACATCGCGGACTTCCGGCCCGACGATTCCGGCCTGTCACCCCTGGCTCGGCACCGGGAGTGGTATCACGTGCCCTGCCCCAAGTGCGGCAAGACCGGCGCGCCGCGAGACCGACGTCTCCGACACCTTCCTCGATTCGGCCTGGTACTTCCTCCGGTATCCCTCCACCGAGCAGGAGGACCGGCCGTTCGACCCGGAGCGGGTCGCCCGCTGGCTCCCGGTCTCGATGTACATCGGCGGGAACGAGCACGCCGTGCTCCACCTCCTGTACGCCCGCTTCGTCACCATGGTCCTGCACGACCAGGGATGGCTTCCTTTCGAGGAGCCGTTCCGCCGCTTCCGCGCCCACGGCACCATCGTGAAGGACGGGAGCAAGATGTCGAAGTCCCGCGGCAACGTCGTGAACCCGGACGAGTACATCACCCGGTGGGGCGCTGACACCTTCCGGCTCGTACCTGATGTTCCTGGGCCCGTTCGAGGAGGGCGGCGACTTCCGCGACGCCGGGATCGCCGGCCCTCGCCGGTTCCTGGACCGGCTCTGGGAGCTGGTCGATCGAGTGCGAGCGGAAGACGCTGGTCGGCGAGGAGATCCACAGGACGCCGTGACCAAGTGGCAGCAGACCGTCAAGAAGGTCACCCACGACCTCGAGACGCTGAGCTACAACACCGCGATCGCGGCGCTGATGGAGCTCCTGAACGCCCTGCGCGACACGAACTGCTCCGAGCGCCACGTGGTGAAGGACATGATCGTGATGGTGGCGCCCTTCGCTCCGCACTTCGCGGAAGAGTGCTGGGAGCGACTGGGCCACGACACGTCGATCTTCGACGCACCCTGGCCCACCTGGGACGAGAGGCTGACCGTCGAAGCCACGATCGATCTGGTCCTCCAGGTGAACGGCAAGACCCGGGGCACCATCCAGGTGCCCCGGGGCATCACCCAGGACGACGCCCTGGCCCGCGCCCAGCGGGAGCCGTCCGTCATGCGCCAGACCCACGGCAAGACGATCCGGAAGGTGATCTTCGTCCCGGGCCGATTGGTGAACATCGTGATTGGGGACTCGTGAATAGGGAGTAGGGAGTGAGCAGGGAGTCGTGAGTCGAGCCCCCACTCACGACTCCCTGCTCACTCCCTACTCCCTATTCCCAAGTCACCAATCCCCACCCTACAGTCCGAGCCCCAGGAGCAGCAGGACACCCGCCGGGGCCAGTAGATCACCAATCAGGCCGAATACGCCGCCCGCGAAGCCCACGATCGCGCCCAGGGCGGTCCGCTCCTCCACTGTGAGGTCCCGACCGCCGTCGCCCACGATGACCGGGTTCGCGGGATCACCCGTCGCCGTCGCCAGCACCTTGTCATTCACGGTGAAGGTGGCGTTCAGCTGGTTGGCCTGGACGTCGGCCACTACCCCGATGTCGTCCTCGCCCGAGGCCACCGCGAGCTCGAGATGCGAGTCGCCCGTTGTCTCGCCGGCCGGGCCGCTCAGATGCGCGGTGACCTGGAAGTCGTGACTGGGGACCCCGATCGTCGCGTCGACGGTCGCGGTGCCGCCTTGCCCGAAGAGCTGCCCCGTCGTGGTGATGTCGAAGTCGACCCGATCGGTCCCGTCGCTCAGGAAGCCGTTCACGTGGACCGACGCGGCCCCCACCGAGCCCGCGAGGTCGAACCGATAGCTCAAGTACGTCACGTCGTTCGCGATCACCACCAGCGACAACGCCGCCGCGTCGCTCTCCCCGGCCCCGACATCGGTCAGGTCCGCGTACCCGATCGGCTGCGACGGATTGGGCGTGCCTTCGCCGTTCACCTCGTACAGCACGAACCGGACGCCGTTGGCCGGGGCGTCGCTCCGGTTGGGGTCGACCACGTAGCTCTGACTCGACCCGGCGTACACGTAGGTGTGCCCCAGCGCCGAGGGGTTGATCACGGGCACCATGGAGACGCCGGTCGGCGTCGTCACCCGGGCCACCTGGCGGACCGCCGCCAGGAGCCGGTCGGCACCCCGGAGGTTCGGCGCCAACGGGCTCACCGCCCCCACCTGCCCCGCCAACGCCATGAAACTGGCCACCGCGGGGGTGGACCCCACCCGGTCCACGGTCGCTACCCCCGCCTCCACCCGGGCCGCATCGAAGTTGCCACCCTTCGACGGCCCCGTCCCGCTCGAGCAGGCCGCGAGCCCCGCCCCCAGTATGGTCACCAGCGCGAGCTTCCGCATCCGACGCTCCTTTCCGATCCGCCTCAATGGTCCGCGTCTCCGTCGTTGCCCGCGGCCCGATCCCGAAGCTCGCGGAGCTTGGCCTGCTGTTCCGGCGTCAGCGCGTTCTTGATCCGGATGAGCAGCGCCATTTGCATCTTCTTCACGTCCCGCTCGATGGTCAGCACCTTGTCCGCCTGCGCCAGCGCGGCCGACTCGTCCACCTGGGGCTGATTCAGCAGGTCCACCAGCGCCTGGGCCGGCTCGGCCATCGAGAGTTGCAGTCCGACCAGGTCGCCTTGAACGTTCTTGATCGCGTCGACGATCGCCTGCCGCTGAGGCGGCTTGAGACCGATCTCCCGCCCGTACTTGAAGACCAGGTCCGGCGCGAACACCGCCTTCGCCAACGCGTCGTCCTTCTTGTCCTGCGCCCGCGCAGGGCCGGCCAGCAGCGCCAGGGCCGCGAGGCCCACCACCAGGGCCCGTCTCATAACTCGTTCCTCCGCATCTCGGTCCGTGCCGCACCGGCGCTCGGCAGGTCGATCGACGGCCACCCGGCCGTCGGACCGATCTCGGGCACCTGCTCCAGAAACTCGGTCCCTGCGATTTCCAACAGGAAGTCGGTGGGTGACGTCCACTCGACCGCCTTCAGGTCGATCCCGGCCGGGAGGCCGCTCCGGGGGCGCCACACAGCGATCGCCGCGAGCACGACGATCGCCAGCGCGCCGACCGCCACCGGCAGCCAGATCCGTCGTCCCTCCGACAGGCGCCGGCCGGTCCGGACCGCCGCATACCCGGGGCTTCGGGCGGCGTCCCGAACCCGCTCTGCCGCAAAATGGTCCCGGAGCTCGCGCTCCAACCGGTCGCGATCGTTCGTCATCGGTCTTCGTCTCCCAACAGTCGCCGGAGCCGTTCCTTGCCCCGAGCATAGTGCGTTCGAGCGGTCCCGACCGGCAGGCCAAGCACTCCGGCGGCGTCCTCGATGGTCAGGTCCTGGTAGAACACGAGGTGGAGCACCTCCTGCTGGCGTTTCGAGAGGCGGCCGATCGCTTCCCGGAGTCGGGTCGCCCGTTCGGCGGCCACCAGCCGATCGTCCTGCGCCGCCGGAGGCGGCCGCGGCTCCCGCCGCCATCGCTCCAACCGCAACGCCCGGATCCAGCGCTTACGGCCTTCTTCCAGCGCGGTCCGCCGGATCACTCCGAAGAGCCAGGTCCGAAAGGACGACCGCTGCTCGAACCGAGCCCGCCCGTCGAGCACCTTGACGTAGGCGAGGTGGAGCACGTCCATCGCCTCGTCGCGATCACCCCGGCAGCAGCGGACCGCCCAGGCGAACCCGGAGGCGTGGGTTCGGGCCAACTCAGCCTCGAGATCGTGCGGGTCCAAGGGAGTAGGCCGCTCCGGAGTGATCGCCTCGCATGGTGACGACTTGGTGTCCGAAGCCCGGCCGCCATAGGACGCGGCCGCCCGGGATCGGGGATCAGTCGGGAAGGTGACTCCCTGAGGCGCCCGCGGGGGCCGGCCCGGGGGTCAGGAGATCCACGCCGGCCGCCACGACCGGGTCGGCGAGCAGGGTCCACCGATCTTGCGCTCGCCCGTCGCCCCCGAGTCGGGCCATCAGCCGGTGCAGCTCGGGCGTGAACAGATCACCGTGGGATTCGAGGGTGCGGGCGCTTACCCGAAGTCCCTGCCGGCGGAGGAGATCCGCGAGCCGATCGAGCTCGATCGGTGTGAGGGTCGCCGAATCGGCCGAGGCCGGTCCGGCCGTCAGTCTGGCGCGGGCGGCCGTCTCCAGAAAGCCGGCCACCGCCTCGGGGTGGTGGGCCAGGAGGCCGACCAGGTGCTGTCGGGCTTCCGACATCACCACGACCGAATCGGGAACCAAGCCACCCACGATCGTGAGGCCGGCCGGCGTTTTCCAACGACCGGTCGACAGCCGGACGGCGATACTGTCGCCGAGCGGAATCGTGGTCTGCACCATCCCCTTGCCGTAGGTGCGCTCGCCGACCAAACGGGCCCGATGATTGTCGCGCAACGCCGACGCGATGATCTCGGCCGAGCTGGCCGTGTGGCGGTCGACCAGGAGCACGACTGGGAGACGGGGATAGGCCTGTGGCTCGCTGGCGGCGTAGACGGCCGGAAAGTCCTGGCGCTTCATCATGGCGCCGATTCGCTCACCCGGGTCGAGGAACAGCTCCGCGATGGCGATTGCCTGGTCGAGGCGTCCGCCCAGATTGCCCCGGAGGTCGACGATGAGTCCGCTGAGATGCTCGGCGTCGAGATGGTCGAGGGCCGACTCGAGCTGGCTGGCGGCGTTGTCGGAGACCGACCGGATGGTCACGTAGCCCAGCCCGTGACCGAGCCAGGCGGTCTGGGTGACTGCGGGGAGCCGGAGGAAGTGGGGCACGAGCACCAGATCCATCGGCGCGGAGTCGCCCGGAGTTCGAACCCGGATCCGAACCTCCGCCGTGTCCTCCAGCGCCCAGGCCGCTTTGGCAACCGACATGCCGCCCGTCTCCCGATCGCCGATTCGCAGCACGTACTGGCCCGGCTCGACCCCCGCCCGGTCCGCCGGGGAACCGCCGATCACCGAGCGAATCCGGAGCCCGCCGGCCCCGTCCGCCAGCGTGACCCCGACCGACTGCCCCTGACCCCGGAGAATCTCACGGTAGCGCCGGAACTCGGCCGGCGAGAGAAAGCTCGAATAGGGATCGCCCAGCGTCGAGACCACGCCCTTGGCGGCTTTGACGTAGAGCTCTTCGTCCGACAGCGAGTCCACGAAGCTCTGCCGGATGGCCGCGAGCACGTCCTGGAACACCCCGGCCGTGGTGACGGGTGCCAGCCGCCGGGCCGCCCACCAGCGGGCACCGCCGACGCCGGCCGCGGCCCCAGCCGCCAGCCCGAACACAAACCAGAGCCCGCTACGAATCCGCACCCGATGCCCTCCGCCTTCGCTGTCGCCGAATTTCGCACCGATTTGACGTGCAGGATCAGTGCCAATTGTTGCGTTCAGGCACCAGCCACCTAACGTCTTTCGTCACGGCGATTTAGCTCACCAGGGGCCAAGACAGAAGAGGCCGGACCGTCTCCGCGGTTGGACGGATCCCCGGCCTGGGGACATAATCCCGACCGTTCCCCGATTCGACCCGCGCGGCCTGTCTCAGGCCGGGCGGCCGGGGACGCCGGGACCGTCCGGGTGGGCTTCGGTCGACCCGGAAGCGTACCCCGGCCTCGTTCGGGGCGACGAGGAAGGGTGTGGGGCGCTCGGTTCGGGCCCGCCTAACGGGCGGGCTCCAGCCAGAGCACGTGCGCGGTAGCCCGCTCGACCGCCGCCCGCGAGAAGGGCAGCGGGAAATACGTTCCGTCACCCCAGAGAGGCCGAAGGTTCCCGTAGTACTCGCTCTCCGGCTGGCCGGACTCGCCGGGGACGCTAGTGGCCACCGAGTTGTCCCAATCGGCCAGATCGAAGATGCCCCGGTAGGACGCCCCCGCCGTCTGGAGCCACCCGGCGCCACCGGTCATGTTGACCGTGTTCTCGTCGCCGCCCCGCGGGGTATCCGGCAGGTCGAACGCCCGGGCCAGTGGGTGATGGAACTCGGCGTGGTGAATGGCCTCCCACCGCCAGCTGGAGGGCGGGCCGCCCATCTCCCTGGCGAGCCGGCCCGTGGCGTCGTCGAGGGCGGCCAGGACGAGCGAATCGCGACCGGCCGCCGGGTCGGCGCCGAACTGACGATCCGGATGAGTCAGGAGTCGGATCAAGGTCGGCATGTCCCAGTCGCGACCCCGCTTGGTGGACGGCTCGCCCAGCCGCATCGCATAGACCGCCGGACCGATCGCCCGGAGCCAGGCGGCGAAGATCGTGGGCGCCACGCCGGTCTTCCGCATGACGAAGTCCCAGTCGCCCAGCAGGCGAACCGCTTCGGTCCGAACGCCGCGGCGGCGGGCGGCGTCGAGCACGACCGGGGTGAGGAACGAGGCGGGGATCGAATATTCGTCGTGCTGGAGCTTCTCGAAGTCGGCTCGCGTCCAGCCGTCACGAGAGGTGAGGACGCTCATGATTCGCTGGTAGCGGTAGGGCGTGGCCCACTCGTAGTTCAGGTCCTCGTGGTACCCCTTGGGATAGATGTTGTGGTTCGCGGTCGCGATGATGCCCGAGGCCGGATTGAGCGCCTGGGGGAGCTTCGAGAACGGCAGGAAGCCCTTCCACTCGAACCGGCCGTCACCCGGCACCGGCAGGAGCCCGCTCCACGAACGGATCGGGTCGAGCCCCGCCGCGATCCAGCCGATGTTCCCGTCCACGTCGGCGTACACCAGATTCTCGGTCGGGAGCTTCCACCGGTACGCGGCCGCCAGGAAGCTCTTCCAATCGCGGGCCCGGTTCACCGAGATCTGGGCCAGGTAGCCCGCCGTGCCCGGCTCGCTTCCGACGAATCGGATGGCGAAGCCTCGGTCGCCGCTCTCCGCCACGATCGGTCCGTGGTGGGTGAACTCCAGGTTCACGATCTCGGGCGCCTGCCCCTTCACGGGAATGGTATCGACGATCACCCGGACCGGCTCCCACTGACCGTTGTGCCAGTAGCAGCGGTGGCCGTCCGATCGGTTGGGACAGGGCCGGAGCCGTTCCACGTACACGTCCTGCTGATCCATGCCGACGATGGTGAACCCGAAGGCGATCCGCTCGTTGTGGCCGCCGGCCACCCCGGGCACCGCCGGCTCACCCGCGCCGATCACGTTCCACCCCGGCCCGACCAGGTGGCTCAAGTAACGGAGCGACGGCAGGGTGACGGAACGGTGGGGGTCGTTGGCCAGGATCGGCTTGCCCGTGGCCGTATGCCGGCCGCTCACCACCCAGTTGTTCGACCCTTCGATCCGCTGGTAGGGCACCCCACCGTACGAGGCCGCCGCCGCGCCCAGCGATTGGATGTCGATCCCGTGGAGATCGAGCCCCGGCGCGGGATCGAAGGGTCGATCGGGATCGATCGGATAGAGCTCCTCGATCCTCTTGGCCCCGAACTTGGTAATCAGGCTGGCTCGGTCGACCTCGGAGAGGGCGTTGCCGGTCATCGAGAGCGCGGCCATCCGCTGGAGCGGCACCAAATCGTTCCAGGGTTCGGGCAGGAAGCCCAGAATCTGGAATTCCACCGGCGGATGATCACGAACCTCGGTGATGTAGGCGTTGACTCCCGAGACGAAGGCGTGGACGATCGCCTTGGTGTCGGGCCCGTAGCTGGCCCACTCCGCCGCCATGTCGCCGCGGTAGAGGAGGAGCCGGGCGAACTTGTCGCGCTCGACGAACCTCGGGCCGAGCACCTCGGCGAGTTCCCCCTCGCCCTGCCGGCGCCACATCTCCATCTGCCAGAGCCGGTCCTGTGCGGCCGTGTAGCCCTGGGCCATGAAGAGGTCGTGTACCGTCCGGGCGTAGATGTGTGGCACGCCCCATCGATCTCGTCGCACCTCGACGGCGGAGTCGAGCCCGGCGACGGTCGTCCGCCCGTCGATCGTGGCGAGACGTGCCTTCGCGGAATCCGTCAGCGCCTGCGCCCGCAGCGGTGCGGCGATCGCCGCCGCCAAGGCCGCGCCCATCAGCCATCGAGTCATTGGCCGCCTCGCTCCTCTCGCCTCAGCTTGCCCTGCTCCCGAACCAGATACGCGTGGATCGCCTGCGCGTCGGCCTCGCTGAGCAGGTCGGCGAAGCTCGCCATGCCCGCGCTCGACAGCTTGCCGCCCCGGACGATCGAATCGAAGGCGGCGTGGGTCTCCGGCGTCAGGCGATAGAGATCGGGATAGGCCGACAGCCGACCTTCCCCTCGGGCTCCATGGCAGCCCGCACAGTGCGCGGTGAAGAGGACGGCGCCCCGCTCGGCCAGGGCGTCGGTATAACCCGGGAGAACGGGTGGTTCGGGCGTGGTCGTGGCCTCGCGGCGGGGCGGAAGCGGGGTCGGACCGCCACCCAGCTTGAAGGCCAGGATCCGGCCGTAGTTCTGATAGGTTTCCATCGCGGCGCCGGCGGGATAGACCGGCGCCATCGCGCCGCCGAAGCCCGCTACGACGGCCACGTACTGCTCGCCGTCCACCTCGTAGCTCACCGGCGCGGCCATGATGGCCGTCCCCACCTCGATCGTCTGCAACTTCTCGCCCGTGTCGGCCCGATACACCACCAGCTGGCCGGCCGAGTTGCCCTGGATCACCAGGTTGCCGGCCGTGGTCAGCACCCCACCGCCGGCCCAATCGTGATCGCCGACGGGCACCCGCCAGCGCTCCTTCTGGGCGACCGGGTCCCAGGCGATCAGCACTTCCCTGGTATCCAGCGAGGGCAGGCCGGGGCGCGACTTGATCAGCGCCCCGACGTCTCGCCGATCGCTGTCCGACATCAGCTCGAAGATGAAGCTGAACGCGGCGCTGGATCCCAGGTTCACCTCGCCCTTGGTCCAGTGATAGCCGGGCTGGTTCATGATCACCATCCCCTCCTCGCGGGCGGGGATGTAGGCCAAGCCGGTCTGGGGATTGAACGCCATCGGCTGCCAGTTGTGGCCACCCGCCTCAGTCGGAAAGACGATCGCCGGCTCCTTCTCGTAGATCGCGGCCGGATTGAGCGTCGCCCGGCCGGTGGAGTCGATGCCGCTGGCCCAGTTGGTGAAGACGAACGGTTTGGCCGAGATGAATTCGCCGGTCTCCCGATCGAGGACGTAGTAGTACCCGTCCTTGGGCGCCTGCATGATCACCTTCCGCGTCCGCCCTCCGATCTCGAGGTCGGCGAGAATCATGTTCATCGTGGCGGTGTAGTCCCAGAGCTCCCACGGCACCTCCTGATAGTGCCACTTGAGCCGCCCATCGTCGGGATTGATGGCCAGGATCGAGACCAGATAGAGGTTGTCGCCCCGCGAAGGATCGCGGTACCACCCGGAATAGGGGGTGCTGTTGCCGGTCCCGACGTAGAGCAGGTTGAGATCGGGGTCGTAGGCCATCTCCCCCCACGCCGTGCCCCCGAGTCCGGACCCCCAGTCGGTCTTGGGTCCCCAGGTCTTGAGCGCCTCCGCCACTTCGGGATGCTCGGGCCCGCCTTTGGCGGGGTCGCCGGGGACGGTGTAGAACCGCCATGCCTGCTTGCCGGTCTCGAGATCGTAGGCGGTGATGTAGCCCCGCACCCCGTACTCGGCCCCGCTGTTGCCGATCACGACCACATTCTTGGCCACCTGCGGTGGACCCGTGATGGTATAGAAACGGGAATCCCGATCGATGAAGGTGTCGACCCGCCAGACTTCCTTGCCGGACACGGCATCGAGCGCGACCAGGAATCCGTCCAGCGTGGCGACGTACACCTTGCCCTTCCAGACCTGGAGGCCGCGATTCACGACGTCGCAACAGGCCCGGCGGTTGTAGCTGCCATCGACCTCGGGATCGTAGCGCCAACGCTCTTGCCCGCTCTTGGCGTCGACGGCGAAAACCGAACCCCACGGCCCCGACACGTAGAGTACGCCGTCGACCACGATCGGAGTGGCCTCCTGGCCGTGCTCAACCCGACCTCGGTGCGACCGAGCCGCGTACTCCCAGGCAAACCCGAGCCGCGCGGCAGACGCCGTGTCCAGTTGAGTGAGTGGCGAGAAGCGGTCGCCCTTCCAGGTCCGGCCAAGAGCAAGCCACTGCCCGGGCTCGGCGTCGGCCTGACGCCAGCGGGAAAGGTCCACGGAACCTGGGGCTGGCGCCTGACAGGCCACGAGCAGCAAGACGAGAACGACGGAACGGAGCCGGAGAATCACGGCACGCCTCCGAGATAGCGGGCTGAAGAATGGGTTGGCGGAAGAGACGCCCGAACGCTATTCGATGGTGGCGGCTGGCGGAAGGGGGACCGCGGGGACGAGGCCGCACGGCCGGGCAGAGGGCGCGCCGGGCGATGTCCATTCGAGGATCAGCGCCGAAGCGAAGTCCGCACAGCGCCTCCGACCCCGCGGTTGACCAACCTCGCGCTCGCGCCGTAGACTCCCGCATGACCGACCCTCGCGTCGTCTCGACCCGGTCGGCGCTCGACGCGCTGGCCCGAATGCCGGTGGCCGCCTCGCTCGGCTACTATCCCACCCCCGTCGAGCCGATGGATCGGCTCCGCGAGGCCCTGCGAGTCCCGCAGCGCCTGCTGGTCAAGCGCGACGACGCCATCTCGTTCGGTTTCGGCGGCAACAAGATCCGGAAGCTCCGCTACGTCATTCCCGCGGTCCTGGCCGAGGGCGCCGACGTGGTCATTACCTGTGGCGGAGTGCAATCCAACCACGCCCGCGCCACCGCCGCCGCGTGCGCCGTCCACGGCATTCACTGCCACATCGTCGCGAACGGCGAGGAGCCCGCCCACCCGAGCGGCAACGCGCTCCTCAACCGCTTGCTGGGCGCCAGCGTCGAGTACGTGAGCGGCCGGGAAGGCCGGGCACCGGCCATGGCCGCGGCCGCCGAGCGATTCCGGGCTGAAGGACGCCGACCGACGATCGTCCCGCTCGGAGCCTCGACCCCGATTGGTGCCCTGGGCTACGTCGCCGGCGTCGGCGAGCTCCTCGAACAGGGCGTCCGCCCCGACGTCATCGTACACGCGGGGTCGTCCGGCGGAACCATGGCCGGTATCCTGGCGGGGTGCCTACTCCACGGCTTGTCGACCCGGGTCATCGCGATCAGCGCTGACGACCCGCCGGCCGAAGTGGAGCGGGCGGTCCGGGGGATCCTACACGGCTTGGGGAGCCTGCTGGGGCAGGACGGCGACGGATTCGCCCGGCTCCCAGGCGTCGAGGTCGACGATCGCTTCGTGGGCGACGGCTATGGGATCGCTACGCCGGCGTCTCGCGCGGTCCAGTCACTGGCCGCGCGGCGGGAGGGGTTCTTCGTGGACCACACCTACTCGGCCAAGGCCCTCGCCGGCCTGGCGACCTACTGCGGCGCCGTGCTCGACCCGGACGGACCGAGCCTGCCCGGGTCGGTCCGGATCCAGGCGAGTGCAACGGTCTTGTTCTGGCACACCGGTGGGCAGGTGGCGCTCTTCGCCTGAGGGCTCAGTCGCCGTCGCGCTCGACGTAGCTCCGGACCCGCCAGGTGCGACCTTCCTGGTAGAGCACCATCACGAACGTGCCCGAGACCTGACGCGCCGCCCCGGGGTTGTCGAGGAGATAGGACAGCCGGCCCAGGTAGTAGGCGATGCTCCCACTGGCGGTGAAATCCAGCAGCGACGTGTGATACCCTTTGACCCGGGGGAGCCGCCCGGTCAGGGTATCGGCCACGTTTTCCCGTCCCTGCACGAACCACCCCTCGACCGGCGAATAAAACCCGTCGCGGGTGAACATCGACCGAAGCCGCTTGACGTCGTTCTCGTTCTGGTACTTCTGCCAGTCGGCCAACACCTCCTTGACCTCGCCGTACGTAGTCTGGAGGTACTGGTCACGCACCCGGGAGATTTGGGGCAGCTCATCGCCGGGAATCTGGGCGGCGGCGGAGCTGGTGCCGAGCAGGACGGCGAGGAGAGGAAGGACGACGAAACGTTTCATGACCCGATCGCTCGAGTGCCACGTAGCCGCGAGCGACGGCTCGGCGGTTCGAATCGTCCAGTCTACCCCCTCCGCCAGTTGGGCACAAGCAATGGGCGCAACTCTGACAACTCGCTCACCCGGCCGAGTGGGGACGGGCCTGATAGCGGAAGGTGGCGTAGCCGACGATCACCCCGACGAGCGTCCCCGGCAGCATGATTTCCCAGTAATACGCGGGCTCGCCGGAGAGCCGCTGCGCCAACGAAACCAGCGAGGCGAAGAAGAGCCCGATCACCCCGCCCCACAGCACCACCGCCGTCACCGTCTTGACCTTCCCGCTCACCCAGCCGATCAGCGCCCCGGCCAGGAGCCCCTTGAAGGTCGACCCCGCCACGATGCCGCCCACCTGTGGAGCCGTTTCAGGCGCCGACAGGAGCGACGAGAGCCCGTCGAACACGCCCAGCACTCCGCCGAGAATGAGGCCGTACACCGGCTTTTTCATGCGCCCGTCCTGGTTGAGAGGTCACTCCCATACAACGCGGCGACCCCGACCCTTTATCGGCGGCCGGCCACGAGCAAGACGATCCGAACCACCAGATAGGCTCCGATCAACAGCACCGCGGTGCGATGGCGACCCAGCTGTCGCCCGAGGCGCTCACCGAGCGACTCTCGATACGCCGTAACCGGCTGGCCGTCCAACCAGCGGGACACGTCGGCGGCCAGCGCTCCGACCGTCGGGTACCGGACGTCCGGCGACGCGGCCGTGGCCTTGGCCCCGATCGCGAGCAGGGGCCGGGGCGGGGGCCGGTCGGCGTCGGCCATCATCACGCCGAGGACTGCCCCCAGGCCGTAGACGTCGGCCCGCTGATCCACCTCCGCCGAGGCCCCCGCCGCCTGCTCGGGCGCCATGAAGCCCCGGGTCCCGAGCACCGTGCCGGGGCCGGTGGCGCCGGGCCCGTCGGGATCGATCAACTCCAGCCCGGGCGGCGGCAACGATTCCCCCCGGACCTTGGCGATCCCCCAATCGAGCACCAGCACTTCGCCGAACGGTCCAACCATGATGTTCGCGGGCTTGAGGTCACGGTGGACGACGCCTTGGGCGTGCGCATAGGCCACCGGATCGAGGATCCGGAGAAAGAGCCGGAGTCGCTCGGCCAGCGACGACACCACCCGCAGGTGCTCGTCGAGTCGCACCCCGCGCACCAGCCGCATCACGTAAAAGCCCCGGCCGTCCGCCAACGAGCCGACGTCGTGCACCGGCACCAACCCGGGATGATCCAGGCGGGCCAGGATGCGGGCCTCGCGAGACAACCGCTCCGCGTGGTCCGGGGCAACCGCCCCGCGGAGCACCTTGATCGCCACCGGGCGCTCCAACACGCGGTCGGAGCCCGCATAGACGGTCCCCATTCCGCCGACCCCGATCACCGCGTCGAACCGATAGCGGGCGTGGTCCAACTCCGCCGGACCGATCGCCCGCCGGAGCCGGTCGACCGCCTCGTCGTCCAGCTCGGTCACCCGACATCCACCCCGAGCACGACCGCCGCTTCCCGCACGAATTCCTCGTGCGAGCCGGTGAGCTCGCGAAGTTGGTCCAGCACGATCGCCCGGAACGTGTTCCGGGTGGCGTAGAGCGCGTTGGTCACCTGGGTCGAGCTGAGCCCGACCTGGTCGCCGACCGACTGGTAGGTGACTCGCTCCCCGGCCGGCGCGTCGATGTCGTAGGCGACGAACGCCCGGTAGTGGGCCAGCTTGCCGGCGGACTCGAGACGCATCCTGAGCTCCTCCAGGGCGCCCTCGAACAGCGACCGGATCCATTCCCGCCGGAAGAACTCCTCCGGATCGTCCGCTCTGACCGGCCGCGCGCTCAGGGCCGCCTCGGCCGCCGCGAAATCGAGCGAGACCCCCTCCCAACCGCCGCCCCGCTTGAGCCGGCGCGCAGCCTGGCGCGCGTTGATCGCGAACCGGTCGAGGCAGACCCGGAGGTAGGTCCGAAAGCGGGCCCGGTCCGGATGGTAGCCCGCCAGCGTGTCCCGGAGGAGCGCGTGCGCGAAGAAGTCCTGGGTCAGATCCTGCGCGTCGTCGTGCTCTACGCCGCGGACTACCCGGAGATAGCGGTAGACCGGTTTCCAGTAGGCGGCCACGAGCCGCTCGGCGGCACCGGCCCGCGCCGACGGATCCGGGCTGGCCAGCCGCTGGATGACCGAGAGATGGGTGGGGGGAAACCCCGGAGGGCCGGACAGCTCAGGATCGGGCACTGAACCGGTCGAGGAACTCCCGTTCCGACGGGGTCAGGCTGCCGATGCCGGAAGCGCTGATCTTGTCGAGGATCCGGTCCAACTCGCCCCGGTTCACCTCGTGCAGGTTGTCCCGCTTGATCCGTGACCACCGGGCCAGCGACTGGGCCACGTTCTCGATCTTGGCGGCACGGACCGGTCGGGCCGCGGCCCGCCAATCCCGGAGCGGTGCACCTTGTCGGCGCTCCATCCACTTGAGATACAGGAACCCCCCCAGAAACCCGCCCAGGTGGGCGAAGTGGGCGATCCCGCCCCCCGTGCTCACAAAGCCGCCGTAGAGCGACACCGCGGTCATGATGAGGACCAGCCACCGGGCCTGGATCGGGATCAAACCCCAGATGTAGATCGGCTGCCGGGGCCAGTAGTAGGCGAACGCCAGCTCCACCCCGAAGACCGCGCCCGACGCGCCGATGATCGGGACCATCGCGCCGCCGAACGCGGAAAACACGATCGAAAGCAGGCCGCCGGTGATCCCGCTCACGAAGTAGAGCCAGAGAAAGCTCTTCCCGCCCAACCGCGCCTCGATCATCGGCCCGAAGAAGAACAGCACCAGCATGTTGAAGAAGATGTGGCCGAGACCACCGTGCAGGAACATGTACGTGACCAGCGTCCAGGGCCGCATCCACGCGAGCGCCGGCACCAGGCCGAAGTAGTAGACCATCGCCCCGCTGCCGAAGACCTGCTCGAGCAGGTAGACCGCCGCGTTGGCGAAGATGATCCGCAGTACCCAAGGCGTCACGCGCGCAGCTCCGTCCCCGACGCCGGCCGATGCCGGCTCGGATAGTCCACGATGTGCTCCCACTCCGACGCGTCCGAGCGGGCCACCACCGCGACTACCGGGTCGCGGTCGCTCAGGTTGTACACCTCGTGCGGCACACCGGGCTCGATGAAGATGAAGTCTCCGGGGCCGTTCTCCACCACTTCCGCCAGGCCCTCGCCATAGGCGTGGCGGACTCGGCCCTCCAGGATGTACAGCATCACCTCGAAATCCACGTGGATGTGGGCGAAGGCGATGGCGCCCGGCGGGACCGTGGCAACGTTCATCGACAGGCGGGTGGCCCCGACGTTCGCGCCGGAGAGCCCCGCCTTGTATCGGATCCCATTCCAGGCCCGGCAGATCTCGCTCTGCCGGAGCACGTGGATCCCCGCACCCCGTTCGGCCGGCGGTACGGTAGGCCTGACCTCGGACATCGATACCTCCCAGGAAACGAGCCCTACCCTCACCCTACGCGACAAATCTACACCAGCGCTCTCCGACGCCTCGCCCAACCGTCGGCGATCACTCCAAGCTCAGCGTTGCCATAGTGTTACGCCACACCGCGCCACTGGTTTGCCCCCGGACTCGTCAGATCCAGAGCCAGGCCGCCAGGTCCATGCCCGTCGCGTCTGCGATGAGCCGCTGGTACACTTTCGGTCCCGACTCGCTGTTGGTGAACACGACGATCGCCCGCCGCCGGTCCGGGTCGCTTACCGTGAAGGCCTTGAAGATCCCGTTGTCGCCCCAGTGCCAGCACAGCCGGCCCGTCGGGCGTGATTCGAGCCCCCAACCGAGCCCCCAGGAGAGCGCGCGGTTGAGGTCCACGGCGGGGGTGAGCATCGCCACCCGCCTCGGCTCTTCGATCTGCCAGGCGGCCCTCTGGCCCGGGAACATCAGGGTCACGAACCGGGCATAATCCGCCGCCGTGGCCAGCAGGCTGCCGGCCACGTTGGGAATCGCGAAGTTCGGATGAGGCGGCAGCGGCGAGTGCGTCTCGGCCATGCCCCGAAACACGTCGGCCGCCGTCCACTCGCTCATCGGCTTGCCCCACCGGGCGGCCAGCTCGAGGAGCGGATCGGCCGAGGCCCGGTTCCACTGCCGGACCAGCTTGCCCCGGTCGTCGTGGCCGTACACCGTCCACCGCTGAAAGTCGGCCGACCAGGCGTAGGTGGACCGGGTCATCCCCGCCGGTTGGAACAGCCGTTCCCGGGCCACCAGATCGATGCCCTGTCCTGTCAGGGTCTCGACCACCCGCTGGAGCCAGAAGAACCCCTCGCCCGAGTACTGGAACCGAGCCCCCGGCTCGAAGGCCCCGCGGAGAGTCTTGGCCGACCGATCGCGCCAGTTGGGCAGCCCGGTGGTGTGACTCATCACGTGCCGCGGCGTGATCCGGCTCAGGCGAGGATCGTCCGCCAGGTCGTCGGGGCGGAACGTCTCCACCAGGGGCCGGTCCAGGTCGAGCCGCCCCTCGTCCACCAGCGTCATCACCAGGTACGAAAAGACCGGCTTGCCGAGCGACGCCGCCGGAAACACGCTCTCCTCGGTCGCCGGCGCCCGGGTGTCGACGTTGGTGACCCCGAACGCCCGACGCCAGGTCACCGTGCCGTCCTCGACGACCGCCACCGACACCGCGGGGACCGAGGCGAGCTCCATGATCCGGGGCAGATCGGCCAGGAACCGGTCGCTCGGAATCCAGGCTCGATCCTGGGCGCTTGGAAGCCACCGGAGGCCGGGCCATCCCAGCCCCGCCGCCGCTGCCCCGACGACCAGCTGCCGTCGACTCCAATCGGTCATCAGAGGAACCTCACGATCCACTCACCGACCAGATACCCCACCCCCGCCACCCCAAGGCCGACCACGAACATGTCGAAGCCGCTCCGGAAAGTACCCCGGCCGGTGAAGACGCTCCGGGCCGCACCCACGAGGAAGTGAGACCCCATGGCGAGGGCGAACGAGGTCCAGATCGCTGCCAGGCTGGTGCTCACCAACAGCGGAGCCACGGGAATCAGCGCCCCGAAGGCCGTCGCCACGCCGGTGATGACCCCCTCACGCATCGGCGTGCTGGTCGCCTCGCCGATCCCCAGCTCCTCCCGCACCTTCTCGTCGAGCGCCTTGTCCGGGTCGGCCATCAGCGCCGCCGCCAGCCGGTCGGCCTCTCCCTCCGGAATGCCCTTGGCCTGATAGATCAGACTCAGCTCCTGGCGCTCGAGTTCCGGCATCAGGCGGATCTCTTCCCGCTCCATCGAGATCTCGTGCTCGAACACCTCCCGCTCGCTCTTGGCCGCCAGGTAGCCCGAGGAGCCCATGGACAGAGCATCGGCCACCATCCCGGCAAGGCCGGCCAGGACGATCGCATGGCCGGAGGCGTCGATCGACGCTTGGGCGCCGAACATCCCCGCCAACAGGCCGAAATTGGCCGTCAGCCCGTCGTTGAAGCCGTAGACCACGTTCCGGAGCACCCCACCCGCCCCAGTTCGATGCCACGGCTCTCCGCTCTGCCCCACCAGCTGCCCCAGACGCGCGGCGTGCTGTTTGGACTCCCGCGCCAACGTCAGGGCCGTGGCCCCCAGGTTCCCCTCCGGAGCCGAGCGGTGGAGGTCCAAGTAGCCCTTGACCTCCCGTCCCTCCTCCTGAAAGAGGATCGGGAGCAGGAACCGGGTGCCGAACCGCCCGGCGAGCCAGGCCATCAGGCGAGCCCGGACGGTCGGTCCGGGGAGCTGCCGGTCGTGACCTTCGGCCCGGATCAGCGAGAGCCAGACCTCGGCGTGCCGATCTTCGACCTCGGCCAACTGGTTGTAGATCTTGGACTTGGACTGATCCAGCTCGATCGCCGCCAGTCGCCGATACAGGTACGCGGCGTCCGCTTCGTCCTGAAGGTGATCGAGCCAGCTGGCCTGGACGTTGGACACGGATCGCTCGGCGGTGATAGGGTCGGAGAATCTATCGCCCTCCGGGGTCCGTCGGACCCCGCCGGTGGTGCAACCATCGCCTTGTCCCCGGCATCTTTACGGCGTGCTCTCCCGGACTCTTTGCATGGACGCATACCGGCTGGCTGACGCCGAGGCGGTCCTCCCGCGTGTGGTCGCGGGGGACCCGGAGGCGCAGGAAGCGCTCTACCGCGCTTTCGAGGTTCCGGTCTACAACCTCGCCCGGCGGATCTGCCGGACGACCGAGGACGCCGAGGATGTTCTCCAAGAGACCTTCCTGGAGGTCTATCGGAGCATCCGCCGTTTCCGCGGCGACGGCAGCCTCTGGGGCTGGGTCCGGACCATCACGGCCAGCAAGGCGTTGATGCGGCTCCGTCGGAACAAGTACCGGGACACCGACGAGCTGCAGGACGAGGTGGTGCCCATCCGGCGCGAGGACACCGCGCTCCGCATGGATCTCGAGGCCGCCCTGGAACGGCTGCCCGAGACTTCGCGTGCGGTGGTCTGGCTCCACGACGTCGAGGGCTATACCCATGAAGAGATCGCGGGCATGATGAGCCGCACGGTGAGTTTTTCGAAGTCGCAGCTGGCGAGGGCCCACGCGCGGCTCCGCCACTGGTTAGGTGAGGAGGCGCGCGCATGACCCATCTCACGATGGAACAGCTGGTCGCGATCCGTGAACCGGGACTCGAGCCCGGCGTCCAGAGCTGGCGCGACCACATCGCCGCCTGTTCGGCCTGTCGGGTCGAGCTCGAGCGGTTGGACCAGCGGGTGGCTCGGCTCAAAGCGCTTCCCACCCTCCGGCCGTCGCGCGACCGCTTCGCCGCGGTCCGGCGCCAGGTTCACGCCGAACGCCGGCGGCGAGCCTGGCGGGTGGTCATGGGTGGGGTGGCCCTGGCCGCTTCCTTCACCCTGGCGGTCGTGGTCGTTCAGCATCGACCGGAACGGCAGCTCGTCTCGGCGACCGACACGCCCGCGCTTCAGGAGGCGATGGCCCGGTCGCAGCAGATGGAGCGGGCTCTCGCGAGCTTCGATCCCGACCGGCAGGTCGTGGACGGCCGCGCCGCGAGCATCACCGCGTCGCTGGAGGATCGGTTGGCCCGGGTAGACCGGCAGATTCAGGTCGTCGACTTGATGGATGCGACCAATCGCGACCGTGAAGCATTACGGTTGTGGCGGGAGCGGGTCGGGCTGCTCGACGCCCTGATGGATGTGCATTTGACCGGTGCCCGATACGTGGGGTTCTGAGTGAACCCGGGGAGTAGAGCAATGCTGGTTCGGAAGATCGGTTTCATCACGTTGGCGCTCGGAGCGGTCATGCCGCTCGCAGCCCAGCAACGCCAGCCGGCGCGGGCCCGGATCTGGGTGGACGGACGCGAGATGAGCCCGCTCGACCTGGTGGTGCGCCGCCGGGCTCGGCTCGGAGTGGTGGTCGACATGAACGCGGTGGAGAACGACTCCATCGGCGCCACCATCAACTCGGTTACCCCGGGCGGGCCGGCGGGCCGGGCCGGGATGCAGGCCGGCGACATCATCACCCGGGTCGACGGCCAGTCGCTGGTCGACGGCCGACGGGGCCTCTATCGCGACCCGCAGGACGCCGGCTCGACCGCCGCCTTCCGCCTGATCGAGATGGTGGCCAGGCTGGATCCGGGCGACACCGCGAAGGTCGAGTATCGCCGCGGCAAGGAAACGCGGACCGCCAAAGTGGTCGCCGACCGCGAGCCGACCATGGCGTTGGCGCCGCTCGACGACAGCGCGTTCGTCTTCCGGCTCCCCGAGCAAGGGGCGCGGTTCAGGGTCGAGGACGACCTCCCAACGATCCGCTTTCGGCAGCTCCTGCCGAAGCAGGACGGTGCCTTCGCCTTCGGGTTCGGTGGTCCCTTCGCCGACCTCGAGCTGGCCCCGCTCAACCCCGATCTCGGGACCTACTTCGGCACCGCCGACGGCGTGCTGGTGATCGACGTCCCCAAGCAGAACACCTTCGGGCTCAAGGGCGGCGACGTCATCCTGAGCGTCGACGGGCGCGAACCCCGCGGCCCCGCCAGCCTCCTCCGGATTCTTCGCTCCTACGGGCCGGGTGAGTCGGTCAAGCTGGAGATCATGCGGAACCGGACCCGGCAGACGGTATCGGCCAAGATCGACCGCGACGACGAGTAGCTTCCGACATCGTCGAGCGACCGGGCGGAGCGGCCAGTTTGACGGCCGTTCCGCCCGGTTCGCCTTCCAGCGCGCTTGGCCGGTCGTGAACCCGCCGCTATCATCCGTCATGCCGCCGTCCGGCCGACGTCTCCCGACCACCAAACGGAGTTGGACCCGCCGAAGCGCCGCTCGCCCCGGCGAGCTCCGCGACGCCGCGCTCCGCCTCTTCGCGGAGCGGGGCTACACCGCCACCACCATCGAAGACATCGCGCGCGCCGCGCGGGTGACCGTCGGGACGGTCTATCGCTACTTCGCGGACAAGGCTGGCCTGATGACCGCCCTGGTCGACGAGACGGTGACCGCACCCCTGGCCCCGACGGTGCCGAACGCCGGACTTCGCGAGCGGATCGGCGCCCTCTGGAGCGGCAGCCGGACGACGCCGCACGCCGAGATCCTCCGGATCCTCGTGTCCGAGGGCGCCCACTTCCCGTCGCTGGTGGAGCGTTATCGCGAGGCGGTCCTCGAGCCGCTCGCCGCGGAGCTTGCCCGCGCTCCGGAGCTGGGCGGCGGCGACTCCGCCCTGCTCCGGGCCCGGGCCCTGCTCGGCCAGGTGATCGGCGCCAGCCTGGTGGCCGGCCACCCGCCCACCGTGCCCGCCCTGGTCCCGCAGCTCCTTCCGCTCGATGACGTGATCGGCGACGTGCTCAGGACGGACCCGGCGCGACCGGGGCCGGCAGCCGAGACGCGACCCTCCGCGCATCGACCCCGCTACACTGGACCGGAGGCCTGGTGACCCGGCCTCTACTCTTCCCACTGCTGCTCGTGATGGTCGCCGTGACCGCCCTCCCGGCCCAGGGCCTCCCGGCGTACCAACCTGTGAACCCGGTGCTGACCAGCCGGAGCAGCGTCTACTTTCAGCCCTACGTCGAGCGGAGCCGACCGTGGGATGTCCGGCTGCTGCTCGACTACGGCAGCGCCATCGAGTACAACGACCACACGACCAGCCGGTTCATCCTCGACGGGGAATTCGCCCGGCTCGACGCCACGGTGATCCGGAACGTGGGACCGGTCTTTCTCGGGGCGTCGGCCTCGTACAACGCGGCCTGGGGTGGGTTCCTCGACGGGTTCCTGAACTGGTACCACAGCTTCACCGGCCTCCGAGTCGCGGCCCGCGAGGTGGTGCCCAACGACCAGTTCACCTACCTGATCGAGCTGCCCGACGGGCGGCGATTCGAGCGCCAGGGGTCCTCGGGCTTCCTCGGTGACGTCCGGCTGGTCGCCGGACACCGGCACACCCGGTTCTGGCAAACTGCCGTCTCGGTCACCCTCCCGACCTCGACCGGCCCGGTCGGCTATGGACGGGGGGTCGCGTCGGTCGCGGCCGTCACCACGATGCGCGGAGCGGTCGACGGCCGCCTGACCTTGGAGGGGAGCGCGGGGCTGGGATACACGCCCCGCCACGGCGACTTGCAGGACTTCCAGCGAACGGTCTTCCACTCGCTCGGCGGTGGAGCGCGGTACCGGTTTTGGGGACGGCAAGCGGCCTTCATCAACATCTTCTACCAGTCCTCCAACTACCAGGGTACCACCTTCAGCTCGCTGGACGAGCGGGAGCTCACGCTCGACTACGGGTTCCTGCTCAAGGCCAAGCGAGGACCCGAATGGTTCCTGGGCATGACCGAAGACCTCGCGCCGAGCGGGCCGGCGATCGACTTGGCCTTCAGGATCGGGGCGCGTTGGTGAAGAGGTGTTGTTCGAGCTGGGCGTAGAGGAAGCTCTTCGCTTCGGGCTCCCGCAAATTGAGCCCGTAGTGGTTGATCAGCTGTTGCTGCAGCTTGAGCCAGTCGCCCCAGCAGACATTACAAATCTGGGCGAGCAACCGCTCACCGAGTTCGTTGGGAAAAGGTCGAAACGGGATGCCGTCGCGGGTCTCGCCGCAGCGTACGCAGTGCACGGTAGCCATGGAGCCAAGATAACGCCGGTCAGTCGCCCCGCTTGAGGGCCTTGACCCCGCTGGCGGTGCCGAAGCCGGCGGCGAGCCCGACCAGGGCGGCGGTGAATCCGGTAATCAGCGGCAGCAGGGTGAGCGGCAGCGCGATGAGAGCCGCCCCGACGGCCGCCAGAATCGGCGCCAGGGGCGAGCGGACCGCGTCCACGAAGCGGAGCCGCCGCCGGACGAAGCCTCGCGCGAAACCGAACGTGAAAACGCCGGCCGCCAGAGCAAGTGCCAGCCTGATGATGTCGAGCATTCGAGACAGACTCCTTTCCGGGCTCCAGAACAGAGCCACCCGGGCGTTCCACTACGCAACAATCACTGACCGGGTTTCAGGCTTCAATCGGTCCCCACCCTGCCGATACTAGCCAGTATCGCCGTTCCCCGCCGAGGTGGAACGGGGGCCATCAACCTCCACCGGCCTGGAACCCAATGAAGCACCCCACCATCGACGTCCCCGATCTCGGTCCGATGGACCACGCCTGGGACGCGCTGGGTGAATGGAATGTCGAGTTGGAGATCCCGTACCACGACGACCCCATCACCGGCACGCTGCAGGTCCATAGTTGGACGGAAGCCGACCTGGACCTCGAGCCCTGGGGAGCCGCCGCCGCCGGCCTCCCGGAGCAGGTGACCCTCGAGCGGGCCAGCCGAGTCCATCTGACGGACGCCGGTGGGGGCGCGCTCCAATGGGTGTTCTTCTCGCCCGAAGACCGGTGGACCGTCCAGGCCACGCTCTGGCCAGGGGCCATGCACCTCTTCATCCAGGATGCGGACGACCCTTCGGACGAGCTGTTCCGGGCCAACGCGTCGCGCTCGCGCGAGTACTATCTCCAGAAGTATCCGCTGGTTCCCCGGTGACCGCCGGCTACCAGCGAAGCGCGACGCTGCCCCAGACGAAACCCGACCCGAAGGCCGTGAACACCACCAGGTCACCGGGCGCCAGGCGGCCGGCCCGGGCGCACTCGTCGAGGGCGATCGGAATGGTGGCCGCGGTCGTGTTCCCGAACCGATCGATGTTGTTGTAGACCTGGTCGTCCCGGAGACCGAGCGACTTCTGAACCGCCTCCGAGATCCGGAGATTGGCTTGGTGGGGAATGAGGAGGGCGATGTCAGCCGGGCGGAGCTTGGCCTGGTCGAGACAGGTCCGCACCGACTCCGGCATCCGTACCACCGCGTGACGAAAGACGTCGCGCCCGTCCATTTCCAGGAAATACCGCCCCTCAGCGTACCGGCCCGCGTCGACCGTCGGCTGGTGGATGGCCCCGGGCTCGTCCACCCAGAGCTTCTCCACGAAGGCCCCGTCCGAGTGGAGGTCGGTCGCGAGAATGCCGCGGTCTGGCGAGTCCGTGGCACCGAGCACCACCGCGCCGGCGCCGTCGGCGAAGATCACCGCGGTATGGCGGCCCCGGGTCGAGACGTCCATCCGGGTCGATTGAATCTCCTGCCCGACCACCAGCACCCGGCGCCAGGCGCCGGTCCGGAGATAGGCGTCGGCCACGGAGAAGGCGTACACGAACCCGGCGCACTGCATCCGCACGTCGATCGCCGGAATCGGGCCGGAGCCCAGTGCATGCTGGAGGAAGACGCCGTTGCCGGGCAGGAAATGGTCCGGGCTGATCGTGGCATAGACGATCGCGTCGAGATCGGTCGGACCGATTCCCGCCGCCTCGAGCGCCGCGACCGCGGCCCGGCGCCCCAGCTCCACCCCGGTCTCGCCGGGGCGGATCCAGTGGCGTTCACGGATGCCGGTCCGGGACCGGATCCACTCATCCGAGGTGTCCATCGACCGGGCCAGCTCGTCGTTGGTGACCACCCGATCGGGAACGGCGTGCCCCGTTCCCAGCACGATGCCATGGAGCATGGGCTCGGCGTTTCGACGCCGGCTATTCGTACCGCAACGCGTCGATCGTGTTCAGCCCCGCCGCTCGACGGGCCGGCCAGAGTCCGAAGAACAATCCCACGAAGGCGCTGAACAGGAACGCGATTGCCACCGCGGCCGGAGAGATCAGGGTGTTCCACCCCAGCAGGTCCGACATGATCTTGGCGGTCGCGGTCCCGACTATGATGCCGAAGAGCCCGCCGAGGAGGCAGAGCACCACGGCCTCGACCAGGAACTGGGAGAGAATCGTGAACTTGGTGGCGCCCAGGGCCCGCCGCACACCGATCTCCCGGGTGCGCTCGGTGACCGACACCAGCATGATGTTCATGATCCCGATCCCGCCCACCACCAGCGACACCGCCGCGATGCTGCCGAGCAGGTACTTGAAGACCTCGGTCGCCTCTTGCTGGGTGGCGAGGATCTCCTGCGTGTTGCGGATCTGGAAGTCGTTGTCCGTGCCGGGGCGAATCTTGTGTTCTCGGCGCATGACCCGCTCGATGTCGACCATCGCGCGCTCGAGCGGCACGCCGTCCTCGACCTTGATGCTGATCTGCCGGAGCCGGTCGGTGCCCATCAGCCGGTAGCGCGCGGTGCTGAGTGGGATCAGGATCTGCTCGTCCGGGTTCTCGAACGACATCTGTCCGCCCTTGGCGGCGAGCACGCCGATCACCTCGAAAGACTGCCCTCCAATCGAGATGTTCTGGTGCACCAAGGCCGCGGCGTTGGCCTGCAACTCCTCCGGGACGGCGCTCCCGATCACGGCATAGCGCTGGCGGGCACCGTCGTCGCCGGCCGTGAACATCTGCCCGTACTCGACCTTGTAGTTCTTGACGTCGAGGTACGACGGCGTGGTGCCGATGACTCGAACGTTCAGGTTCTGCGCCATGTACCCGACCGAGTAGTTCCGGCTCAGCTCGGGAACCACGTACTGAAGCGAGGACGCGTCCTTCCGGAGCGCCGCCGCGTCGTCGGTCGTGAGACTCACGCGCTGGTCGGAGGCCCGGCCGCCGAAGAACGACTGACCGGGATACACGCTCAGGACGTTGGCGCCGAGCGCGGCGATCCGATCCTCGATCGCCTTTTGCGCGCCCGAGCCGAGGGCTACGACGGCGATCACCGCGCCCACGCCGATGATGATCCCGAGCATGGTGAGCCCGGCCCGCATCTTGTGGTCGCGGATGCTCTGCAGGGCGACCCGGAAGGTTTCGCCGATGATCATGGCCGCCGATTCCCTCCCGACGACTGGCTCTGGTTCCGCATGCCCGGGACCGCGCCGCCGCCCGTCATCCGGCCGATTCGCTCCTTGAAGTCCTGCTGCGACTGCACCAGGCTCGCGCTCGGCAGGATCAGCACCGAGTCCGCCGCGGCGAGCCCGGTAATCACCTCGCTGTAATCGAGGTCGGTCAGGCCAGTCTGGACCATCTTCGGCGTCGGCTTCCCGTTCCGGAGCACGAATACGATGTAGTTGCCGCCGAACTCGAAGTCGGATCCGCTCCGGCGCATCCCGCCCCGGCCGCCGGCACCGCCTCGCCCGAAGCTCCGCTGGACCTGGGCCATGATCGCCTGCTCGTCCGGCGTCAGCTGGCCACCGCCGAACCGCTTCTGGAAGAGCTCGCGGACCTTGGCCTGGGTGACGCCCGGGGGCAGTTGGATCGTCCGCCCGTCCGGCGTGGTCATCGTGTTCCCGGCGGCCTGTCCCGCGGGCCGCCCCGTGTTGGCGGCCTCGGTCTCGCCGTCGGCGGCCTTGTCCCGGGCCGCTCGCGCCCGGGTGCTGTCCGCCTGCGCCTGCGCCTCGGCCAGCTCGGCCTGGAGCTGCTCCTGCGAGATACCGAGCACCTGGGCGGCCGAGCCCACGTCCCGCTGGGTGCGGAGCGCCGCGTTGGGAATGGCCAGCACGCTGTCCCGCCGGCCGATGTGGATCTCGACGTCGGCGTTCATCCCGGGCTTGAGCAGCCCCCGCCGGTTGTCGATGCGGACCAGGACCGGGAACATGGTGACGTTGTTCTGGGTCTCCGCCTGGGGCTCGACCTTGAGCACCTCGCCGTTGAACGGCTGGTTGGGATAGGCGTCGACCGTCACGGTGGCCCGGAGGCCGCTTTGGATCTTGCCGATGTCGGTCTCGTCCACCAGGGTCCGGACCTGCACCAAGTTGAGATCGGCCATGGTGAGGAGCACCGTGCCGCCGCCCACGTCCCTGGTCGGCGACGAAATTACCTGACCGCGCTCCACGTTCTTGGCGATGATCGTCCCGGAGATCGGCGCCTTGACGTCGGTGTCCTCCATCGCGATCCGGGCGTTCTCGACGTCGACCTGGGCGCTCACCACGGCGGCCTTGCCGTTGGCGACGGCGAGCACCGCGGTCTCGTACTCCTGCTCCGAGAGCGACTGCGATTTGAAGAGCTCCTCGGAACGCCTCCGCTGCGACTCGGCGTTCTCCAGCCGCGCCTTGGCCACCTCGAGGTTGGCATCGGCCTGGTTGAGGGTGTTCCGCGGGGTCCGCTGGTCGATCTGGACCAGGAGCGAGCCGCGGTCGACCGTCTCGCCGGTCTCGGCCTTCATCGCGAGGATTTCGCCCGAGGCCTTCGACTTCACCTCGACGACGGTATCGGGCTGGATGGTGCCGGTGGCGCGGGCCGACACGACGATGTCGCGTCGCTCGACCGGCACCGCCTCGTACACCACTTGCTCGACCTTCTTCTTGCAACCGAGGGCGACCAGCAGGAGCCCGGCCGGCGCCAGGCGGATCAGGGTGCGGACCATGTCACTTCTCCGTCAGAAAATCACGCTCGACCCGGCCATCGCGAAGATGGACCTGACGGTGGGCGTGCTCGGCAATGTCGTGCTCGTGGGTGATCAGCACGATCGTGTGACCTTCTTGGTAGAGCCGGTCGAACAGCCGGAGGATTTCCTCGCTCGTTTTGGAGTCGAGGTTCCCCGTCGGCTCGTCGGCCAGCAGGATGCTCGGGGTGTTCACCAGCGCCCGGGCGATCGCCACCCGTTGGCGTTGACCGCCCGAGAGCTCGTTGGGGCGGTGGTTCATCCGCTCCGCCAGGCCGACCCGGCCCAGCGCGTCGATCGCGGCCGACCGCCGCTCCTTGGACCCGACCCCGGCATACACCATCGGGAGCTCCACGTTCTGGAGCGCCGAGGCGCGGGGGAGCAGGTTGAAGGTCTGGAAGACGAACCCGATCTCCTTGTTCCGGATCCGGGCCAGGTCGTCGTCGCCCAGGTCGGAGACCCGGTAGCCGTTGAGCCAGTACTCGCCCTCGGTGGGCGTATCGAGGCAGCCGATCATGTTCATCAGGGTCGACTTGCCCGAGCCCGAGGGCCCCATGATGGCGACGTACTCGTTCTTGCGGATGGTAACGTCCACCCCTCGGAGGGCATGCACGATTTCGCTGCCCATCACGTAGTCACGGGTGAGGCTGCGCACCACGATGACGGCGTCGCGGGGCACGTCGGGGGGCAGGAGCGCCATGCGCTCCGCGGTCGTCGCGATGTCAGTGGTCATAGCTTTCGTCCGATCAGGGCCTCGATCTGAGCCCGGGCGCGAAGGTAGTCGAACCGGGCGTTCACTTCGTCGACCTGCGCCTGGGTGAGCGAGGTCTGCGAGGTGAGCACGTCCACGATGGTCGCCACCCCGAGCCGATACCGCTCCTGCTGGACCCGGAGATCCTCGGTGGCCGCCTGCACGCTGGTCCGGGCGATGCCAATTCGGACCCGCGCCGACTCGAGCGACGCCAGGGCGGTGGTCAGGTTGGCCTGAACCTGCCGGCGGGTGTCGGCGGACGCCGCCTCGGCGTTGTCGGCCGACACCCGCTGGGCCGCCACCGTCTGCTCCCGCTGGAACCCGTTGAACAGGGTCCAGCTGAGCTGAAGCGCCGCCTGGCGCTGCTGCAGGAAATTGTAGCTGTTCTGGCCGCTGCCGTTCATCTGAAACGAGCCGTTGAGCTGGACCGACGGCCAGTAGCTGGCCTTCGAAGCCGTCACCGACACCCGGGCCGCCTTGGCCGAGGCCTCCGCGGCCCGGACCTGGGGCGACCGGTTGACTGCCTCGACCTGCAGGGCCGCGGTGTCGACGGTCGGGATGACCTCGTAGAACGTCGAATCGTCCTGGGCCGCGACCGGTCCATCAGCGCCGACTTGCCGACCCAGGTTCGCTTCGGCGGTGGCCTGCTGGGTTTGGGCCTGAATCAGCTGGACCCGAGCGCTGCCCAGGTTGACCAGCGAACGAAGCGAGTCCGAGCGGATCGCCGCCCCCGCCCTGAGCCGGGCGATCGAGACGTTGAGCTGCTCCTGAGCCAGCCGGACGCTGGCCTCGCGGACTTTGGTCAGCTGGACCGCCGCCAACACATCGAAGAACGTGTTGGTGGTCGTGAGCGCCTGCTGGAACCGGGCGTTGTCGAGCGACTCGGCAGCCGACTCGCGGGTGGCCTTGGCCGCCTTGCTGTCGGCGCTCCGCTGGAACCCATCGAAGAGCGTGAGGCTGGACCGCAAGGTGCCGTTGATGCTCGTGTTGGTCGAGTTGTTCGCCACCAGCTGCCCAGTGGTCGGATCGATCCGCTGGCCTTCGGAAAAGAAGTTGTTCGCCGAGCTGGACAAGCTCAGGCTGGGGAGCCAGGCGCCCTTCGCCGAGCGGATCCGGGCGTCGGCGTTGGTCACCGCGCCGATCGCCTGCACCACGCCCGGCTGCGCCAGCTCCGCTCGCTGGATCGCCTCCTGGAGCGTGATGGTCGGCGGCGCCGCTTGCTGGGCCCGAACCGGTGCGGTCCACGACAGGGCCGCGGCCGCGAGGATCACCGTCAGTTTATCAATGCGAGGCATGCCGCTTTCCACGATTCCGCCTGAGGCTGTCGAGTCGGGCCAGCATGGTCTGGTACTTGGCCTGCTGGTCCGGGGTGAGAAGGGCGCGGATGTCGCGCCGGAGGGTCTGGCGCTCCGCGTCGAACTGCGAGCCGACCTGGGCCCAGATCGAGTCCATGGCCGGCTGATGGCGCTCGAGCACTTCGACCACCTTGGCCTCCTGCTCGGGTGCCAGACCGAGGTCTTCCGCCAGACGACTGGCGTACGACGGCGGCGAATACGGATCGCCCCGGTGATGTCCGGTCCGGTCCGCGACCATCGTCGCGGCACCACCGGCCAGCGCGCCGAGCGCGAACGTCACGGCGAGCAATCCGCCCGCCACCAACCGGGACTTGCTCATCGCTCCTCCAACACGGCGTACAGGACCGGGTTGCGGTCGACGGCGGTCGGCGCCACGAACATCGTGGCCGGGACCGTCGCCACCGAGGGTGACGGCCCGTCGTGCGCCCGCCAGGTCTGCAGCAGGGTGGCGCCGAGCAGAAAGGCCATCAGCGCCGCCGCCACCAGCACGGGCGGTCGGGCCCAGTGCGCCAGGACATCCCACTGGGTGTCCCGCTCCGGAAGTACCGCCAACCGCTCGCCCAACCGCCGGAGAAAGCCACTGGGATCCGGCCCCTCCAACTCATCCCGCAGGAGCCGGCCGAGCTCGTCGTCCGGCGCACCGCCAAAGGGGGATTGCGTCCTCATGCTGGTTCCTCCACCAAGGCGCCGAGCGCCTTCCTGAGCGCCCGACGCGCGTGAAACACGTACGACCGAACGGTGCCCTCGGGCACCCCCATGGATCCGGCGATCTCCGCGTGGCTCATCCCCTCCACGTCGAACATCACGACCGCCATTCTCTGTCGCTCCGGCAGCCCGGCCAGGGCCCGATCCAGGTGCCCACGCAGCAAGGCCCGCTCGGCCTCGTCCTCGGGCGTGGGGCCTCGGTGCGGGAGCGTGTCGCTCAGCGCCTCCGCCCGTCGCACCTTCCGCCGGCGGACCTGGTCCAGGGCCGCATTGGCGACGATCCGGAGAAACCAGGGTCGGAACGCTCGCGTGGGGTCGTAGCGCTCCACCGCGTCCCAGGCCGCCAACGCCGCCTCTTGGACCACGTCCTCCGCGTCCTCCCAGTTGCCGAGCACCGAGTACGCCACCCGACGCGCTTGGAGGGCGTGCTCCAGCACGAGACGGCCGAAAGCCTCTCTGTCGCCCCGGCTTGCGTCGAAGGCCAGCTGCGAGTCACTCACGGTGGTAGTACGCGTCAGGGAGGCGGTCCGTTGAAGGGGCTTGAACCGGGGGCTAGCCTCCCCCGGTCCCCCGAGCCTCGCTTCGCCGCCGGAGGGCCTCGGCGCCGGTCACGGCGGCAAGCCAGAGGGTGAGGATCCCGAAGAGCACGGACATGACCCCAGGGATCACGAAAAACAGGGTTCCGAGAGCCGCCAGGATCAGGCTCAGGGGGCCGAACACCGCCAGGCGCGCCCCGGCCACCAGGGTCCGAACGGCGAGCACGGACCGGCCCCGCCGCTCTCGGAGCCCCTTGCGATGGCTCGGCCCCTCGTCCGGCCCCTCGATCTGGAGGGCTGCCGGCAAGGCCCGTTGGAGTCGCCGGGGTGCCCGGACCGGCCGGATCAACACCTCGGCGCTCCGGTCCAGATCGCGGCGGAACTGGGCTTCCATCTGGTCCGCCAGGGCCACGTCGTCGGTCAGAATGTCCAGCTCGTAGTTCCCGAACAGGCTGGAGTGGTTCATGTTGCTCGATCCGATCCGGACCCAGCGGTTGTCGGCCACCACGGTCTTGGCATGGAGCATCGGGCCGGTCCACTCGAAGATCCGGACCCCGGCCCGGAGCAGATCGCGATAGCCGAACCGGGTCAGGTTCCGGACCAGCGGAATGTCGCTGGTGCCCGGCACGAGCAGGCGGACGTCGACGCCCTCCCGCGCGGCGTCGATCAAATAGCGGTACAGGCGACGGGGAGCGACCAGATAGGCGTCCGTGATCCAGACCCGCTCCCCCGCCGCGGCCAGCAGCCACTCCGCCACCCGGTAGGCCCGCTCCCGCACCGGCTCGCCGGCCATGACCCGGACCTCGGCCCGCCCGGCCTCCTCGACCGTGCCGGCAAACTCGTCGGGGCCAACCGGGTCGCCCACCACCTGCCAGAGGTTGGCGAAGGCCCGGTCCACGGCCGCCGCGGCCGGACCCTCGATCAAGGCGGCGGTGTCGCGCCAGGGTAGCCGTCCCCGCGCCGGATCGCCGGCCCACTCGTTGCCGATGCAGAGCCCGCCCACGATGGCCCGGGCCCCATCGGCCACCACCACCTTCCGATGATTCCGACTCAGCAGCGAGGGGAAATCCAGCACCCGGGGCCGATTGAAGAGCCGGACCGAGACGCCCCGTCGCTCCAGGTCGTGCCAGAACCGCCGGCCCGTGCCCGCGGAGCCCAGCCAGTCGCTCATCAGTCGGACCGCGAGGCCGTCGGCCGCTCGGGCGGCCAGCGCGTCGGCGAACCGCCGCCCGGTGGCGTCGTCGCGGAAGATGTAGTTGTCGAAGTGAATCCAGCGGCGGGCGGAGGCGATCAACTCGAGCATCGCCTCGAAGGTGCCCGGCCCGTCGAACAAGGGCTCGACCCGATTGCCCGGAATCGGCCGCCCGCCGGCGGCCCGATCGAGAGCCCGCTCGACGGCGCCGGCGATCAGGAGTTGGGGCCGGACGCTCCCGGTCACGGACCGCCGAGTCCGAGCACCCGTTCGTGGGGCCGGAGCGCGGCGATGACGAAGGCGATGTGCTCGTCCAGCGGGACGCCGAGCTCGTCGATGCTCTGGTGGACGTCCTCGCGGCTCACCCCGCGGGCGAACGCCTTGTCCTTGAGCTTCTTCTTGACGCTCTTGACCTCGAGGTCGGCGAGCGAGCGGGAGGGCCGGACCAGGGCACACGCCACCAGGAAGCCGGAGAGCTCGTCGACCGCGAAGAGCGCCCGGGCCATCGGCGTTTCCCGCGGCACGCCGGTGTAGGCGGCGTGTCCCAGAACGGCCCGCTGCGCCTCCTCGGGGAATCCCATCCCGGCCAGGATCCGGACGCCCTCGCTGGGGTGCTCGGCCGTGGGAGAGCGAGCGGCGTTCGGGAATCGCTCGTAGTCGAAATCGTGGAGCAAACCCACGATCCCCCAGGCGTCGGGGTCGGCGTCGTGCTTCTCCGCCATGGCCCGCATGGCGATCTCGACCGCGTACATGTGCTTCCGGAGGGCGTCCGAGGCGGTGTACTCGTGCATCAGCGCGAGCGCCTCGTCGCGAGTGAACGGCATCGTCATCCGACGGAACCCGGTCCGGAGTCCTGGGGCGGGAGCAGCGAGGCCGACAGGGGGACCGTCAGCACGCGGTCTCCCAGCGTGATCTCGAAGGCGTACGTCCCGGCCGCCGCCAAGGGCACGTCGAACACCAGCACCGCCCCCGCCTCCACCTCCGTCACGCCCGCGGGCGGCTCGCCGAACTGGACCGTCCCTTCTCCGCCGATCAGCTCCTTCCCCTCGGCGTCCACGAACCGAATCTGGATCCGGTGGTCGCCGATCTCGGTCCGCCGGCCCCGGACCCGAAGGACGAGGTGGGTCCGGGGATGCACGGCGGGGAACTGGGCCACCCACACGTGCTGAAAGATACCGAGCACCGAAAGCTTCCCCTGCTGGTCGATCAGGGCGTAGTCGGCGAGGACGGCGAAGTCGACGTGCACTCAGCTCACGCGAATCGAGGTGACCTGGTCGTCCTTCCGAATCGCGTTGACCACGTCCATGCCCGAGGTGACCTGTCCGAAGACCGTGTGCTTGCGGTCCAGGTGCGGCTGAGGGCTATGGCAGATGAAGAACTGGCTCCCGCCGGTGTCCCTGCCGGCATGCGCCATCGACAACGATCCGGCCGCGTGCTTGTGGGTGTTCTTCTGCCACTCGCACTTGATCTGGTACCCGGGGCCGCCGGTCCCCACCCGGGGGTCGCTCGGGTCCTTGGAGTGGGGGTCGCCGCCCTGAATCATGAAGTCCGAAATCACCCGGTGGAACCGGGTGCCGTCGTAAAACCCGTCGTTGGCGAGCTTCTCGAAGTTCGCGACGGTGTCGGGAACCTCCGTGTCGAAGAGTTCCGCGGTAATGGTGCCCTTGTCCGTCTCGATCGTGGCCGTCTTCACGCTGGGTTCGCTCCGATGGAAGTTCGAGGAAGTTACTGCGGCGCGACGGCCCCCGGAACGGCGCCCGCCGCCCCGAGCCGCTCGCGCCACTCGGCCGGCGTAGCCGCCGGAGCGAGACAGGTCGCGCCCGTGCAGACGTAGCCGGTCACCCGGCCCCGGTCGCGGGCCAGGTCGCCCACCGGGCCGGTGGCCCCGATCCGGGCCGGTGTGTCGGGCGTCATCCGCACCACGACCCGCCGGGGCACGAAGGTCCGGAGGGCCTCCCGATGCATCAGCTCGGCCGCCGGATCGCCGGCCGGTCCGGTCACCACCAGCTGGGTGACCGGACGAACCGCCCAGTCCAGGACTAGAAGATAGGTGGCCGCGAACAGCCCCAGCTCGCGAGCCCGCCCGGCGAACGCCGCCAACAGGCGGTCCCGCATCTCGCGCCACCGCGGCTCGCCGGTGAGCTCGTGGAGCCGGCTCAGCACCAGGCCGGCCACGCCGTTTCCGGACGGGGTGGGATTGTCCTGGATCGGCCGGGCCCGCGCCGCCAGGAGTCCGGTCGCCTCGGCGTCGGGCGGGCGGTCGAAGAACCCACTGCCTTCGGGGTCCCAGAGCGCGCCGGCCGCCCAGCCGGCCAGCGACTCGGCCCAGTCGAGCCAGCCGGCGTCGCCGGTGGCCTCGTAGGCGTCGATCGCGGCCAGCGCGGCCTGCATCTGGTCGTCGAGAAGACCGACCGCCTGACCATCACCGTGCCGCACCCGAGGACCGTCCGTCTGCTCCCGCCGCAATCGACCGAGGCTGGCCAGCCCGTGCCGGAGCGCCCAGCCGTCGTCCACCATCGGTCCGGACTGGATCAGCGCTCCCGCCATCATGGCGTTCCAAGCCGCGTACCGGGTGCGATCGACGTAGGGGGTCGGCCGGCGGGCCCGGGCTTCGCGGAGCCGCTCGACGGCGGCGGTCAGCAGCCTCGCCACCGCGTCCGTCGCCAGGCCGGCGCGCTCCGCCACGCCCGGCACCGACTCCGCCAGGAAGAGCACGTTCCGCGACGGGTCATGGGGCATCCGGCCGCCGGTCCCGAGGCCGAAGCGCATGATCGCGACCTTCGCTTCGTCCTCGGGCAGGGTCCGGTCGACCTCCCCGACCGACCAAGTGAAGTAGTCGCCGTCGTCCTCCGGCCCCTGGTCGGCATCCTGGCTGGCGCCGTAGCCGCCTCCCGGGTCGGCGAGCACCTCACGCACCCACCGAATCGTCTCCCGGGCCACCTCGCCGAACCGGGGCTCGGCGAGGGCCACGCTCGCGACCGCATAGGCTCGGAGCAGCTCCGAGTTGTCGTGGCTCATCTTCTCGAAATGGGGGACGAGCCACGTCTCGTCGGTGCTGTAGCGATGAAAGCCGCCGCCCAGCTGATCGCGGAAGCCGCCGTCCGCCATGCCGTCCAGGGTCCGGACCACGACGTGGTGGAGCGCCTCAGTCGGCCTGGCGTGCCAGGCGTGAAGGAGCAGGGTCGTCGCGGCTGGATGGGGAAACTTCGGTCGGTGACCGAACCCGCCGTGCTTCCGATCGGCGACGCTCAGGATCTGGTCGGTGGCCTGGGCCAGGAGGCTCACGTCCCAGTCGCCCGGTCCGGCTTCGTCCAGCTGCTCGCGTACGAAGGCCCGGACCCGGGCGGCCTGGTCGCCGACCTGGCGTTCGGAGTCGCGGTATTGATCGGCGACCCGACCCAGCACCGAGCGAAAGCCCGGCCGGCCGTACCGGCCATCGGGCGGGAAGTAGGTCCCTCCGTAGAACACATCGGCCTCGGCGGTGAGAAAAGCCGTCAGCGGCCAGCCACCCTGACCCGTCAACCCCTGGACGGCCCGCTGGTACCGGGCATCCACGTCGGGTCGTTCGTCCCGGTCGACCTTGATGCAGACGTAGCGCTCCGAGAGCAGGGCGGCGATCCCGGGATCTTCGTACGACTCCCGGTCCATGACGTGGCACCAGTGACACCAGACCGCCCCGATGTCGAGCAGGACCGGGCGGCCTTCGCGCCGGGCCCGCTCGAACGGCTCCGAACCCCACGGATACCAGTCCACGGGCTGCTCGGCTGCTGAGCGGAGATAGGCCGATCGCGACGTCGCCAAGCGGTTGGGCATGTCGTAACGTAGTGGGTGTCGAGTTTCCCTCCCAACGCTATTATTGGGGCCATGGACGAGCTGGAGCAGGTCCGACGCGAGGCCGTTCGCCTCCTCTGCGAAGCGCATGCCCAAGATCGACTGCCGCTCGAGTCGTTCGAGTCGCGATTCGAGCGGATCAAGGACGCGCCCAACGTCGCTACGCTCGAGGCGATCGTGGCCGACCTCGATCCGGCGCCCTATCCCCTGGCCGCCATGCCCTCCGGCCCCGCCCCCGCCCTGCGCGACTCGGCCGAGATCGCTCCGGTCGGCCCGGCGGAATTCCTCCGGATCTCGAGCGTCTTCGCCTCCACCAAGCGGGCCGGCGCCTGGACGGTACCGCTCGAGCTCAGGTCGCTCGTCATCATGGGCGAGCTCACGCTCGACCTTCGCGATGCCGTCTTCGGCTCCGACCTGGTCGACATCGACGTTCGGGTCACGCTCGGAGCCTTCAGGCTGATCGTGCCGGCCGGAACCCAGGTCGAGAACGAGATCGAAGAGACCCTGTCGAGCTCGACCCACTCCACCCGGAGCGCCCGCGGCGCCCGGCCCAACGGCCTGCTGGTCAGGGTCCGGGGGCACGCCCTGCTGTCGTCGGTCGAGATTCAGGAGAAGTACCCAACCGGGATGAAGCCCACGGGCGGCATCTGGCGGAAGCTGCTCGGCGGCGGGATCTAGTCCCGCCTTCCGCCCCTTCTTCTTCTTCGCGGCGCCCCCCTTGAAGGCCGAGGGCAGAGATCGGCCAGGACGCAGGCATCGCACCGGGGTCGCCGGGCGATGCACACCTGCCGACCGTGGTAGATCAGGAGGTGCGACACCAGGGTCCAGTCGTCGCGAGGCACCAGCCGCATCAGATCCTGCTCGATCTTCACGGCGTCGGTCTCCCGGGTCAGACCGAGCAGGCCGGACAGCCGGGTGACGTGGGTGTCGACCACGATCCCCTCGTCGATCCCAAAGGCGTTGCCGAGCACGACGTTGGCCGTCTTCCGGCCGACACCCGGCAGGACCCGGAGCTCCGCCATCGTCCGGGGAACCACCCCACCGTGCCGTTCCACCACCGCCTTCGCCATTCCCAGGAGGCTCTTGGTCTTGTTCCGGAAGAACCCGGTCGAGCGGATCATCTCCTCGACCTCCGCCGGCTCCGCTCCCGCCAGCTCGGCGGGCGTCGGATAGCGCGCGAAGAGCGCCGGGGTGACCTGATTGACCCGGACGTCGGTGCACTGCGCCGACAGGATGGTCGCGACCAGGAGCTCGTACGGGGTGCGGTGGTCGAGGGCACAGTGGGCGTCCGGATAGGCCCGCTTGAGCCGGTCCAGGATCTCCTCCATCCGCTTGGCCAGACCGGCCGACCGGGTGGACCGCTTCGCGCCCTGGCGCCGGGCCGACGCGTTCGCCCGAGCCGTCGGCCGCGGGGAGCGGGCGGACTTCTTGGCGCCGGCCGATTTCTTGGGCCGGGGGGAGCGGGAGGCCTTCTTGGCCCCGGTCGATGTCTTGGGCCGCGTGGACCCGCCGCGAGCCTTACCCGCCATGGCGTCTCCGCTGGGCGAAGGCCAGGAAGTCCTCCACCGACCGGGTATTGACCACGTCGGCCGGACCCAGCCAGCCTTTCCGCGCCACCTCGACCCCGAAGGTCATGTTGCTCAGCCCGGAGGCGGAGTGGGCGTCGGCCCCGATCGAGATCGTGACCCCGGCCCGACGAGCCTCACGAACCGCCTGCCACCCCAGATCGAGCCGCTGGGGATCGGCGTTGATCTCGATCGCGACCCCCGCCTCGGCGGCCCGGGCGAAGATCCGGTCCAGGTCGAGAGGATAGGCCTCCCGCGACAGCAGCAGCCGCCCCGTGGGGTGCCCCAAAATCGCGACGTACGGATTGTCCATCGCGGCCAGGATCCGCCCGGTCATCTCTTCCCGGCCCATCTCGAACCGATTGTGGATCGACGCGATCACGAAGTCGAAGCCGGCCAACATCGTCTCCGAGTAGCCGAGGCGTCCGTCGGGGAGAATGTCGGCCTCGACGCCCTTCAGGACCCGGATCCCCTCGAGCTCGGCGTTGGCGGCGTCGATCTCCACCCATTGGCGCCGGATCTCATCGTCGCCGAGGCCGCCCACGTAGGCGGCGGTACCACTGTGGTCGGTCACCCCCACGTACCGATACCCGGCCTCCCGACACGCCAGCGCCAGCTCCCGGACCGTCAGGTTGCCGTCGGAGTAGTTCGTGTGGCAATGGATCAACCCGACGATGTCGCTCGGCTCGAGCAGCCGCGGCAGCCCCCGCTCGGCAACGTCGATCTCGTCGAGACCTTCGCGGAGCTCGGGCGGGATCGGCGGCAGGTCGAGCGACCGGTACACCGCCGCTTCATCGGGCGTAGGAACGAACTCGTTTCCCCGCCAGAGCGCGGCCCCGTCGAGGCGGACGCCCCGCTCGAGGCCGCGTTCCCGAAGCAAGCTCACGTGGCGCTCGCTGCCGGTAGCGTGGACCAGCACCGCGCCGACGTTGCCCGCCGGCGTCACCATGATTCGGGCGCTCTCGCCGCCGGCGAACCGGAGGGTGGCCCGGCGCTCGTCCTCGCCGCCGAACTCGTCGACGCCGGGAAGCTGGGACAGAGCCCGGAAGATCTCGGCCGGCGAGGCGTCGGCCACCAGCACCACGACGATCTGCTGAACCAGCTCGCACCCTCGGCGGACCTCGCCCGCGACGATGGCCCGCGAGACGCCGGGCACTCGGGCCAGGGCGCTCCGGATCAGTTCCGCCTCCTCCCGGGCGTGGTGCGCCAACCGATAGGTGGTGACCTGCCGAAGCCGGGCGATCCCGCGGAGAACGTTGTCGGCGGTGCGGGGGCCAAACCCGGCGAGCCCGGCCAACCGGCCGTCCCGGGCCGCCGCCTCCAGCTCCGGGATCGAATCGACGTCGAGCCGCTCGTGAATCTGGCGGACCTTGGCGACGCCGAGGCCGGAGATGCTCAGCATCTCCACCAGCCCGGGCGGGGTCTGCTCCCGGAGCTCCTCCAGCATCTCCGACCGGCCGCTGGCGATCAGATCGCGGATCACCCCCTGAATGGCGGGACCGATCCCGCGGGTCTCGGCCAGGGTGTCGTCCGCCATCCAGGACGCCGGCTCGCCCGCGAGCGAGGTGACCGTCCGGGCCGCCGTGCGAAAGGCGCGAACCCGGAACGGATTGTCGCCGCGGAGCTCCAGATGGGCCGCGATCTGGTCGAGGACCCGGGCCACGGCGGTCTTGTCGAGCGCCGGACGGGTCACAGGCGAGGATGACGAGGGCACCCTCGAATAATAGCTAAGCGGCCGTGAGCCGTTGCGATCCCGGGGCCGGCCCCTCGGGGCCAAGGAGCGCGTGGCACCGATAGGCGAGCTCGAGTAGCTCCTCGGCGCCGGCAACGGAATGAAGACCGGCCGCCCGGCCACCCTCCAGCCGGGGGGCGAAGAGCGGGGTCCCATCCTGGCGGGCAAGCCGTCCAGGCCGGGGACCGTCCACCTGCACCGCCGTGAACCCCGTCCGCCCGGGATGAAGGCCGAACACCGCGAGGACCCGGGCTCCCTCGCTGGAGACCGACCCGAACCAGCCGTCGAGGGGCTCGGGTGGCTGGCCCTCGATCGGCTCCCCCCAGACCCGCTGCGAGGGAAGCTGGAGGTAGTAGCTCCGGGCTCCGACCGCGCCCGATCCGGCCACCTCGCCCCTGACCGCCCGGTCCAGGGCCGCGCGATCGATCTCGACCAGGGCCCGGTCGTCGAGCCAGAACACGAACGCCGCGTGAACGAAGGCCACCAGCTCGTCCACGGCTTCGCCCATGCCCTCCTCGGGACGAAGCTCCCGGAGCAGCTCCACGACCTCTTTCACCAGCACGAAGGCTTCCCGGTCCCGGGGATCGTGCCCCGCCGCGACCACCGCGTCTCGAAGGGTCGGAAACCGATCCGCGCCGAGGGACTCGAAGACCAGCTGGTACGGGGTGGCCCGGGCGGTCATGCCGAGCCGTCGTTGGGGAGAAAGGGGTCGAGCGCGGCCCCGAAATGCTCGGGCTGCTCGACGTAGGGGACGTGCCCGCACGCCGGGATCGCGATCAACGGCGCGCCGAGCAGGCCGGCCGTCGTCTCGGCCGTGTCGATCGGGATGGGATCGTCCTCGCCGTGCACGACCAGGGCCCGCACCCGAAGCGCTCCAAGGCGAGGCCGAAGGTCGAAGTCGCCCAGGCTCTCCCACACCGCCTGCTGGGTCCGGCCCGTGATCCGGAACGGCGTCAGGTTGCGGGCCTGATGCCAGTCGTGGAAGTAGCCGGCGACCGAGAACTCGAACATCCGCTGGCGGTAGCCGGCGACGTCGCGCTCGCGGAGCCCCCCGTCCTGGACGGCCCGCTTGGCGGCCAGGATCTCGGGTGCGGCATTCCGCTCCGCCAGCCGCCGCTCGAAGAGCTCCCGGGCGGACCGCCAGGCCGGCGCCGGCGACACGAGCGCCAGCCGGTCGATCCGGTCGGGGTGCTCCACGGCGTAGAGGAGGGCGAGCAAGCCGCCCCACGAGTAGCCGGCCAGGACCAGTCGCTCCCGGCCCCAGAGGATCCGGAGGGCCTCGAGATCGGCCACCTGCTCCCGCCACCCCACCGGCACCTCGCGATCCACGGCCGATTGGCCGCCACCCCGCTGGTCGTAGTAGACGAGCGTCCGACCGACCGCCAGGCGATCGAAGCCGGGCCGGAGATAGTCGTGGTGCGCCCCGGGCCCGCCATGGAGCACCACGGTCTCCGGCCCGCTCCCGACCCGGCGCTCGAACAGGTCGACCCCCCGCACCCGGCGGATCGTGGTGGCCTCAACCATGGGTGGCCCGGAGCTCGCGCACGGTGTTGGCATGGATGGTCACGACATCGCCCAGGTCCACGGCGTACCCGCCGCCCAGCACCACCGCCACCGGGACCGCGCGCCGGCGGCAGGCGGCGAACACCCGGCGGTCCCGGGCGCGGAGTCCCTCGATGCTGAGCGCCAGTCGGCCCAGACGATCGGCCTGGTACGGGTCGGCGCCCGCGATGTAAAAGGCCAGGTCGGGACGGGACTCGTCGAGCACCCGATCCAGATGGGTCTCGAGCACGCCGAGGTAGGCAGCGTCGTCGGTCCGGTCCTCCAGTTCCACGTCGAGCCGACTCCGCTCCTTCCGGAAGGGATAGTTCCGAGCCCCGTGCATGGAAAAGGTGTAGACGTCGGGGTCGGCGGAAAAGATCCGGGCGGTGCCGTTGCCCTGGTGGACGTCGAGGTCGATGACCACGGCTCGCTGGATCCGGCCGTCCCGCTCGAGCAGGCGAATCGCGATGGCGACGTCGTTGAAGACGCAGTAGCCCTCGCCCCGCTCGGCAAACGCGTGATGGGTCCCACCGGCCAGATTGAGTCCGGCCCCGCCGTCGAGGGCATCCCGCGCCGCCTCGACCGTTCCTTGGACGGTGCGACGTGACCGCTCCGCCAGCTCGGGACGCCACGGGAAGCCCAGTCGCCGGGCCGCCGCCGGCGCCAACGTCCCGTCGAGAATCGCGGTTGCGTAACCCGTCGTGTGCACCAAGTGGATGGCGTCGAGCGACACCCGATCGGGCTCCTCGATCGCGCTCGGGTCCAGGACCCCCATCGCCACCACGCCGTCCCGCACCATCCGATACTTGCCGATCGGGAAGCGGTGGCCTTCGGGGAGGGGTATCGACCAGCGGGCTGAGGTCCAGGCGCGGAGCATCGGGCAACGAGGAATCAGAGCAGCACCGCGAGCGCGTCCGAGACCATCCGGACCGCGGCCTCCTCCTCGGGCGTGAACGGATCGGGCACGTCGCTGTCCACGTCGATCTGACCGAGCACCAGCGGGCCGCGCCGGATCAACACCACCAGCTCGGAGCGGGTCTCGAGGTTGCATGCGAGGTAGTTCCCGATCGCGCGCACGTCGCCCACGTTCTGATCCCGTCCGGTGGCCACCGCGGTGCCGCACACGCCCTTGCCGACCGGGATCCGGGTGTGGTCAGTCTCCCGGCCCGCGAACGCTTCGAGCACGAGCTCCTGGCCGTGGAGCATGTAGAGGTAGACGGAGGTGTACGGCGGCCCGGCCGAACGGATCCGATCGGCCGCCAGCTGGAGCATTTCCAGTCGGCTCGCCTCGCGGGCGAACGCCCCGCGCAGCGCGGCCGCGATCCGCTCGCCGTCGAGGACGGGCATCGGTTCAGCTTCCCCGACGGCCGAAGACGACCTGAACCGAATCGACCACCTGCCCCCGCCGGAACACCACCGTGGCGGTGTCGCCCGCCCGGTGGGCGCGGAGCGCCGCCACCATGCCCTGGAGATCGGGCACCTCGACGATGCCGATCCGAAGCAGCACGTCGCCCTCCCGAAGGCCCGCCCGATCGGCCGGGCTTCCGCTCCGGACGCCGCTCAAGCGGACGCCGGGCCCAGCCGAAGCCATGTCGGGGATCGAGCCGAGGTAGGCGCCATATCCGGATTCCCGGCCGGCGGTCTCCGGCGGCGGAGGCGGTGGCTTGTCGACGAAGGTCAACGGCGCCGTCCGATCGCCCAACGCCCGGGTCAGATCGGCACCGAACCGAGCCACCCGAAGCAGCCCGGGTACGTTGATCTTGTCCCAGTCGTCGGTGGCACGGTGGTAGTCGCCGTGAAGGTCGGTGAAGAGATGGAGCACCGGCTTCTTGGCCAAGTAGAACGACTGCTGGTCGCTCCGGCCATAGCCGTCGCCCGAGGCGGCCAGGTCGAACTTGGCGGTCCGGTTGAGCGAATCGAGCAAGGCCGGGAACTCGGTCGCGGTCTCCGAGCCGAACACCAGCAGATGGTCGTTCCGAAGACGGCCCACCATGTCGAGGTTGATCATGGCGTAGGTCCGGTCCATCGGCGCCGCCGGCGAGGCCACGTACGCGGCCGATCCCAAGAGCCCGAGCTCCTCACCCGCGAACGCGACCAGCACCACCGATCGGCGCGGCGGCGCGGCCGCCAGCAGCCGGGCGATCTCGACCAGGGCGACGGCCCCGGACGCGTTGTCGTCGGCGCCGTTGTGGACCGCGCCCACCTGGTCCGGATCGAGCACCATCCCCCGGCCGAACCGCCCCAAGTGGTCGTAGTGCGCGCCGACCACGACGACCTCGTCGCGGAGGCCGGGGTCGCGCCCGGGGATCGTGGCCACCACGTTCACCCCATGGTCGGGCCGCGCGGAGTCGGCCACGCTCCGAAGCGCGGGCGCCCCCGCCGCGATGTCGAATCGCTGCAGCCAACCCGGCACCCCCGGCCGGGCACCCACCGCGGCGAACCGATGCACCAGATAGGCGGCCACTTCGTCGGCTTCGTGACTGCCGGTCCACCGGCCGGCCATCGAGTCCGCCGCCAGCACGCTCAGGTCATGCCGGATGGCGCCGGCCGCGCCGGCGCTGGATTGGGCCGCCGCCGTTCCGGCCACGACCAGGGCCAGGCAGCACCCGCCGAGCCGACCCGACCACGTTCCCATGGATACGCTCGTCACCGAGGAATGAAGTCGGTCCGTTCGTCCACCCGACGCGCGAACGCCGCCAGGAGCTCGGCGGTACGGTCGAGGTCGTCGAGGGCCACCATCTCGTTCGGGCTGTGCATGTACCGGTTGGGCACCGAAACCAGACCGGTGGCGATCCCCCGAGTCGACGCGAAGATCGCGTCGGCGTCGGTGGCGGTCAATCGGGGCGCCGCATGCAGGGTGACCGGAATCCCCTCGGCCTCGGCCGTCTCGATCAGGAGCTCCACCACCCGGGCGTTGGTCGCGGACCCGCGACTCAGCACCGGACCGGCGCCGAGCTTGACGTCGCCGTGGCGTTTCTTGTCGTGACCTGGGGTGTCGCTCGCGTGGGTGACGTCGACGACCAGGGCCACCGCGGGCGCCAGGCCGATGGCCGACGTACGGGCTCCGCCTCCCGCGTACGCGATCTCCTCCTGGGCGGTGGCCACCGCCGTCACCGGGACCGTCGCTCGTTGCTTGGCCAACCGCCGGAGCGCCTCGAGCACCACGAAGGCGCCGATCCGGTTGTCCACGCTTCGGCTCACGATACAGCCGTTCGGAAGCTCCAGGATCGAGGTGTCGAGCACCCCGGCGTCCCCGACCCGAACCCGCTCCAACGCCTCGGCCCGCGATCGCGCTCCAATGTCGATCCAGAGATCCTTGACCTTCGTCGGCTTGTCGCGATCCTCCTTCTCCATCAGGTGGATCGCCTTCTTGCCGATCACCCCCCGAACCGGACCGTCCCGCCCGAGCACGACCACCCGCTGGCCCACGAACACCTGCTCGTCCCACCCACCGATCCCGTCGAACCAGAGGAATCCCTCCTCGTCCACGTGGATCACCATCAACCCGATCTCGTCGATGTGGCCGGCAAACATCAAGGCCGGCCCCTTGCCGTCCAACGTCGCAAACGAGTTCCCGCTCACGTCGCTCGAGACCCGATCGGCGAAGCGCCCAGCCTGCTCGAGCCAGACCCGAGCGGGGCCGGTCTCGAAACCGGACGGTCCCGGTGCGTCGAGCAAGGCTTTCAGGAAATCGGTGGAGTCGCGTTCCATGGGTCAGGCTACTCGAGTAGGTGAGGTTTCCGTGAACACCGGGCCCGGCTCCTTTTTCGCAGGCAGCGCGGCAGGGGCGACCCGCGCCACCGCCCGCGAACCAGAATATAAGCCTTTGCCATGGCGATGGTTACGTCCGTTGACCAGACCCCATGACAGGACCGATCCACCCGTTCGGACCGTGCCGGGAGGCCGTATGAGCTACCAAGGATCGACCCGTTTGGCAACACCCGGGCGCCTGCTGATCGGGCTGGCGATCATGGTCACCTTTGGCTGCGGGGGCGGCTCCGCCACCGGGGAGACCGGGGGTGGCGGGAATCCTCCGACCGACGCCATCGCGGCCGCGGCGCCGAGCGGTGACCTCCAGGGCGCCCAGCCGGGGCAGCCGTTGGCCGACCCGCTCCGGGTCGTCGTGACCAATGGGGCGACACCGATTTCCGGCAAGGCCGTCAGCTGGGAGATAACCAGCGGCGGCGGTCAAGTCAGCCCGTCGGCCGCCACGACCGACGCCAACGGGGTCGCCAGCACCACTGTCATCCTGCCCCAGAGCGGCGCTCAGATCACCATCACGGCGTCGGCCAGCGCGACCAACAGCCCCATTACGTTCACCGCGCTGGTGGCCCAGGACAACGCAACCGTCTCGATCGAAGGACCGCCGAGCAACCGGTTCACACCGCAGGCCGTCGCCCTCAAGGCGGGCGGCACCGTGACCTTCGACTATCCGAACGGCGCCCAGCAGCACAACGTGATCCCCGACGACGGGCGGACCATCCCCGAGCAGGCGGTAGTGCGGAACGGCCCCTTCTCGTTCGAGGTCCAGTTCACGACCCCCGGACAGTATTTCTACCACTGCAGCGTGCATGGCGACGCGCGGAGCGGGATGTATGGGGTGATCGTGGTCGTTCCGTGAGGCAGCGGCTCCAGATGGGACTCGTCCTCGCGGCCGTTCGGCAGGCCTGGAAGCGCGCCGAGCGAGTCGGCGGCTAGATTGGTGCCATGTATCGCCGCCTCGACGCCGCCCGGATCGTCGCGACCGCCGAACAACTGACCCGGCGGATCGGGGAGCGCTTTCCCGAATCGGGACTGAACCGGGTGGCGCGCGAGCTGGTGGGGCTGACCGAGCAGGCCGCCCGGGACGCGGAGTGGTTCCGGCGGCCGCACCGCGCCGTCCGGGTGGCGATCGTCGGGTTGATCGTCCTGCTGCTCGTGGTGGTGATCGGCGCCCTGGTCACGGTCGTGCCCCGGCCCGCCGAGGCTTCGCTGACCGAATGGCTCCAGGCCAGCGAGTCGGCGATCCAGGATCTCGTGTTCCTGGGAATCGGGATCTACTTCCTGCTCTCGTTGGAAGTGCGGCGCAAGCGGCGGCGGGCCCTGGTGGCCATGCACGACCTCCGGGCCATGGCGCACATCATCGACATGCACCAGCTCACCAAGGATCCGGAGCGCCTGACCCGGCCCAATCCATCCCTCGACACACCATCGTCACCGACCCGGCAGCTCTCGCCCTTCGAGCTCTCCCGCTACCTCGACTATTCCAGCGAGATGCTGTCGCTCCTGAGCAAGGCGGCCGCGCTTTACATCCAGGATTTCGACGACCCGGTGACCATCGCGACGGTGAACGACGTGGAGTCGCTCACCACCGACCTCTCCCGCAAGATCTGGCAGAAGATCATGATCCTGGACCGGATGGTGGGCGCCGGAGAGCCGTGACCCCCCGGCGCCGGCCGGGTCAGGACCGGGGCGTACAGGCGGTCCGTCGGGTATCGGCCACCTGGCCGATCTTCCACTCGTTGCCGAGCTTGACCAGGAAGAACGCGTCATAGCCACAGTGGTTGAGGCGGCTACCCACCCAGAGCTCGTAGTAGGTCCACACCTGGGCGATGTTGTCGTCGATCTGGATGATCGGGTCGAAGGTCCGCTCGTCGGGGCCCGGACCGGTCCCGCGGGCCACCCCGGCCAACCACACCCCAGGATCCAGCGCCTGCATCGTCGGCGGGCTGCCGTCGCGGCTCCCGATCGCGATCAGCCGGCCACCCGGCGCGAAGAGAGAGCGCATCAGGACCGTGTCCCGAGCCCGCATGCCGTCGAAGACCTGTTTCACCACGGCCAGAGCCGCTTCCTTGTCGCTCTGGGCCTGGAGCCCTGGCGCGGTGGTCGCCGCCAGGAGAGCCGCCAGGCAGGGAATCGTCCACGCTCGCATGGAAACCTCTTCGTGAGTCGGTGAAATTGGGTCGACCCGCGGGATCGACTACCCTTGAGGTGGTCGTCCCCCCCGCCCGCCGGACGGCCCCGGCTCGGCGCCGGTTTCGACGTCGGAGGAGAACCGCCTCAATGATCGTGGTCAGCGCGCTCGTCGTCTACCCGCTCAAGGGAGCCCGAGGCATCGCGAGGGACGCCGTCGAGCTCGACCGGTTCGGACCGCAACTCGACCGGCGGTGGATGGTGGTCGAGCCCGACGGCACCTTTCTGACCCAGCGGGAGGCCCCTCGACTCTGCCTCATCTCCGCGAGCCCGCACCAGGGCGGGCTTCGGCTGGAGGGCCCGGACCGCCCGCCCTGCGACGTACCCCCCATCGCCCCGACCGGTTCTCGCAGGATGGTGCGGATCTGGGATGATCGCGTCGGCGCCTTCGACTGCGGCGACGCGGCCGCCCGCTGGTGCTCGGCCTGGCTGGATCGAGACTGCCGCCTGGTCCACCTGCCCGAAACCGCCGCCCGCCGCACCGACCCCGACTACGACCCTGCCAGGTCGAGCGTCGCCTTCCCGGATGGCTATCCGATGCTTCTGATCGGCGAAGCCTCGCTCGAGGACCTCAACCGCCGCCTGGCTCAGCCGGTCCCGATGGATCGGTTTCGACCCAACCTCGTCGTCCGGGGTGCCGAGCCGTTCGCCGAAGACGGGTGGCGCCGATTTCGGATCGGCGGAGTGCGGCTCGAGGCCGTGAAGCCGTGTGCCCGATGCACGGTGCCGACCGTCGACCAGGCCACTTCGGACCGCGGAAAAGAGCCACTTTCCACGCTCGCCACCTTCAGAAAGCGGGGGTCGGCCGTGATGTTTGGGATGAACGTCGTCCACCGACAGCCGGGAACCCTCCACGTCGGCGACACGATCCAGCTCGATTGACCGGGAAGATCAGCTTTCGGTTTCGCCGGAGTCGGTCCGCCGGGCGAGGAGCCGCTCGGTGAAGTCAACCCGCTCCTGAAGCTCGTTCACCTCGGAGCGGAGTTGGTAGAGCTCCTCCACGAGCTCCTGCGGGAGCGCCCCGGCGCCGAGCTCGGCCTGTTCGGGATCCCACCGGCTCACCAGGCGCCCTTCGGCATCGCGGAATCCACCCGATGCGATCATGATCATGTCGACCAGGTACCAGATCCCAAGCCCGCCGCCGGTGAGCAGCATCAGGAGCCCGGTGCCGGTCTTGCCGACGTAGAAGCGGTGGGCGCCAAAGACGCCGAGGACGAGGCCCAAGACGAGGGCGATGGCGCGGGAACGGTCGGATGGTGGGGGCATGTCACTCCCGAAACGGGGCTCGACTGGAAAGCTAGCGCGGATACATTCCCAGTCCACCCAGCCCGGATGACCGATGCTCGCCCTGCCCCTCGCCCTGCTGACCGCCTTCGGGCCCGCGCCCCACCACGCCGATTCGATTCGGAATGGCGAGGATCTCGTGCGGGCGATGCACGCGAAGTACGCCGACACCTGGTATCACACCCTGTCGTTCGTGCAGAAGGTGGTCCGGCCGGGCTCTCCCCAGACCGAGTGGTGGGAGGCGATGAAGATCCCGGGCCAGCTCCGGATCGACGTGAGCCCGGTCGATAGCGGCACGACGTTCGTCTATCGCGCCGACTCGGTGTTTCGATTCGAGAAGGGCAAGGTGACGTCGGCCGGGCCGGGCACCAACATCCTGCTCGTCCTAGGCTTCGACGTGTACGGTCAACCGCCGGAGCGAACCATCGAGATCCTCCAGGCGCAGCACATGGATCTTTCCCGGCTTCGGACCGAGAGCTGGGAGGGTCGACCGGCCTGGGTGGTGGGCGGTGACGGCAACGAGTTCTGGATCGACCGCGACCGGCTGTTGTTCGTCCGGGTGATCGAGACCCCGCCCGCCGGCGGCCCGTCGAGCGACATCCGCTTCAACAAGTATCAGCGGCTGGGCGGCGGTTGGGTGTCCCCGGAGGTGGTGTTCATCCGGGGCGGCAAGGAAGTGATGCGTGAAGTGTACCGCGACATGCGAGCGGACCCTCCCGGCATCGACGACGCGCTGTTCGCGGTCCCGCCCTGGCACCGGCCGGGGTGGGTTCCCAAGGGCTCCTGAGGGCGGCACTCATTTCGGGGGGGGGGAGGCGGCGTCCAGGGCTTGAACCCGGCTGGGAGCGGTGTCCCGGTGTCGCCGGTCTTCACCTCCACCACGTCCGACCGCATCGCGCCGAGCAGCTGCATCATCTCCTGCCGCTCGGCGGGGCCTACCTGGAACTGATCCATGCTCGCGCCAAAGTCCTCGAGCATAGCGTCGAACTCGCCGTCGGTCACCGCCATGCCTTCGTGCGCATCCTTCATGTCCCGGCCGGTGTATTTGCACGGGCCACCCGTCGCGGCGCACAGCTGCTGCACCAGCACCCCGAAGAAGTGACCCATGTCGCTCCGGGCGAACTTCGCGTTAATCCGGTCGTCGGCGAGGGCCCGGTCGGTGAAGTCCCGGACCACGACCTCGATCCCGGACCGTCGCCCCAACCGCTCGTAGAGGCTCCGAACCTGGGCCTGCGCGCCGGGCACGACCCCGAGAGTGAGCGCCCCCACCATCACCGCGGTCCATCGTCTCGCCATCGTCTCTCCTTGCCTGACTGTCCTGACCGCCTATCATAGCAGACCGTCGAGAATCCGGAATCCTCAAGCCCAGCGGGCCGGCAAGACCACATGACCGTGACCCTCCTCGGGATCTGCTACGACGGCGCCTCGTCGTACGAGCGTGGCGCCGCCCTGGGCCCGCCCGCGATCCGCGAGGCCCTTCGACGGAGCTCGTCCAACAGCTGGACCGAGCTGGGCCTCGATGTCGCCAGCCCCGGCGTGCTAGCCGATGCGGGCGACCTGACCCCGCCTGACGGCGCCGACGGGCGCGCGGCGATCGAAGCCGCGATCGGGGGCCTGCTGGCCGCCGGACGGCGACCGCTCACCCTGGGGGGCGATCACTCGATCACCTACCCGATCCTCCGCGCGTTCCGCCCTCACTACCCGCGGCTCGCGGTGCTCCATTTCGACGCCCACCCCGACCTCTACGACACGCTGGACGGCGACCGGTATTCCCACGCTTGCCCGATGGCCCGGATCCTCGAAGAAGGCCTGGCCGACCGCCTGGTGCAGGTCGGGATCCGGACCTTCACCGGCCACCAGCGGGAACAGGCCCTTCGTTTCGGGGTGGAGACTCACGAGGCGAAAGACTGGACCGGCCCGCCGACGCTCCAGTTTGACGCGCCGGTCTACATCTCGCTCGATCTCGACGTGCTCGATCCAGCGTTCATCGAGGGAATCGGCCACCCCGAGCCCGGTGGACTCTCCGTCCGCGACGTCATCACCGTGATCCAGCGCCTCGACGCGACCGTGGTCGGCGCGGACCTGGTGGAGCTCAATCCGCGCCGCGACGGCTCCCCCCGCTCGGGGCTGGTCGCGGCCAAGCTCCTGAAGGAGCTGGTCGACCGGATGACCCGGTCCGGCGCTCCGTCCCCATCGCCCTGACCCGAGAGTTCCCCGATGAGGCACCCGTTTCTCGCTTCCCGCGTGGCCGTCGCGCTGGCCACCGTGCCGGCGACCCTGGCCGCCCAGAGCCCCGACCAGCTCCGGGAGGCGATCCGCACCTTCCGAGAGTCGCACGAGACCGCGATCGTCCGGGAACTAGCCGAGTGGCTGGCGCTCCCCAACGTCGCCTCGGACGACGCCGCGATCCGGAAGAACGCCGACCGCCTGATGGCCATGCTCCGCCAGCGGGGCATCACCACCCGGCTCCTCGAGAGTCCCGGGTCGCCGCCGGCCGTCTTCGGTGAGCTCAAGACACCCGGCGCGACGAAGACCGTCGTCTTCTACTCGCATTACGACGGCCAGCCGGTCGACTCGGGCAAGTGGGCCACGCCGCCTTGGAAGCCGGTCCTCCGCTCCGGCTCGCTGGCCGACGGGGCGCCGGAGATCCCCCTGGTGAGCCCCACCGGGCACTACGACCCCGAAAGCCGCCTCTACGCCCGCTCCGCCAGCGACGACAAATCGCCCATCATCGCGATGCTCTGGGCGCTCGACGCCCTCCGTCAGGCGGGGACCGGGCCGTCAGTGAACCTCAAGTTCTTCTTCGAAGGCGAAGAGGAGGCGGGCTCCACCCACCTCCGCGAGATGCTCACCCGTCATCGGGACGTGCTCGGTGCCGACCTCTGGATCTTTTGCGATGGGCCGGTGCACCAGTCGCGGGCCCTCCAGGTGGTCTTCGGGGTCCGCGGCGACATGGGCGTCAACCTCACCACCTACGGACCGCTCCGCCCCCTCCACAGCGGCCACTACGGGAATTGGGCGCCCAATCCCGACGTGGCCCTGATCCACCTCCTGGCCTCGATGCGCGACGGGGACGGACGGATCACGATCGCCGGCTATTACGGCGACGTTGACTCGCTCACCGATCGCGATCGAGCGGCCTTCCGCGCGTCGCCGCCGGTCGAGGAGCAGCTGAAGGGCGAACTTCAGCTGGGGCGGACCGAGGGAAGCCCGGCGAGCCTCCTGGAACAGATCGCCCTGCCGGCCCTCAACGTGAGCGGGCTCGAAGGCGGACGAACCGGGAGAGGTTCGGCCAACGTCATCGTGCCAGAGGCCCACGCCTTCCTCGACCTCCGCCTGGTACCGCACCAGACCCCGGAGCGGGTCCGCCAGCTGATCGAGGCCCACATCCGGGCCCAGGGCTTCCACATCGTGTACGCCGACCCCGACTCGGCCACCCGCCGAACCCACCCGCGCATCGTCCGATTGAATTGGAGCGGCGGATATCCGGCTGCGCGGACGTCACTCGACGCGCCGGCCACCCAGGCGCTTCTCCGAGCCGCCGACGCCGCGGTCGGCCACCCCCTGATCCGGATCCCAACCCTGGGCGGCAGCCTGCCGCTGTATCAATTCGTCCAGGTGCTCGGCACCCCTTTCGCCATCGTGCCGATCGTCAACCACGACAACAACCAGCACGGCGAGGACGAGAACCTGCGGCTCCGGAACCTCTGGGACGGGATCGAACTGTTGGGGGGACTAATGGCCGGTATCGGGCAGGCCTGGCGGCCCATCCCCTGAGGCGCCCAGGGGGAGCGCCAGGAGCTCGGCGGCAAGTGCCGCCGAGCCGCCGCCCCCGAGGTCGGCGAGCCCGCCCGATCCCTGCGCCGCAGTCCTGACCGCCAAGCCCCCCACCAGCGCTTCGAGGACGAATCCAGCCACCGCCGCAGGCTCGCCGACCGACCTGAGGTGACCCGTGTGCGTTCGCGTCGTGAGGTAGGTAGTGAGGTGGCGGTGAACGTCAAGCCACACAATGTTGTCAAAAAGCTGGGCGATTTCTGGCCAGTCGACCCGGTTGGACTCGGCCAGTCTGATCGCGTTGCCGTAGCGAATGATCCAGGTTGATATTTCTAGTAGTATGCCACGATACTCCTCATCAACTCCGTACACCTCTCTGCGACCGAGCGACACCCAGAGCTGGGGAAAGTGGACGGTGGCCTCGAGGGCGTGGCGGTAAGCGGCCTTCCTGGCGGCGGCGGGGGAGTGGGCTCGATAGGGCAGCTCAGGATAGGCGACCGCCGGACTTTCCATGGCCCTGAGGACGGCGAGCTCAAAGAGCGCGGCTTTGTCTTTGGCGTAGAGGTATACCGTCCCTGGGCCCATCGAGGCTAAGTCAGCGATCTGGTGGATCTTAGCCCGTTGGAATCCGCGTTCGACGAAGGCCGAAGTTGCGGCGGCGACGAGGATGTCAAAGCGGGCTGGGTCTCGGCGTCTCACATCTTGATAATAACTGAATCATTCATTATTGAACAGACTAGAGCCTATAGAACCTTCGTCCGACCAGGCCCCTAATCGACGCCTCGATCGTAGCTTCCTAGCGCACTACCGAGCAACCTTTTCCATCGGCCCCCTGTCAGAGCGGGTGGCAGCAGGCGGCGCATTCAACCCGGGAGCCTGGTTGACCACGACGGAACTCGTTGGCCGCGTCCTGGCGGGCGACGAACTGGCCGAACGCGAGCTGTACGGCCAGCACGTGGAGCGGGTACGCCGGTTGGCGTTCCGCCTGACCGGCGACTCGGACCTCGCGGCGGACTGTACGCAAGAGACCTTCATCCGGGTGTTCGACCGGCTGGAGACGTTTCGAGGGGAGGCGGCATTGTCGACCTGGATCACGAGCGTGGCCTATTCGGTGGTCTTCAACGGGCTCCGAAAGGCGCGTCGGTCCTCCGATCGGGAGGTGGCGTTGGACGAGCGGCTCGAGCGCCCGGCCCGGCCCGTCGCCGACCCGGATCTCAAGAGCCAGTCTGGCCCGGGCCATCGATGCGCTGCCGGATGGGTATCGGACCGTGTTCGTGATGCATGACGTGGAAGGCTACACCCACGGCGAGATCGCGACGGCCCTCGGGATTCAGGAAGGCACGTCCAAGGCCCAGCTGTCGCGGGCCCGAGCCAAGCTCCGGACGGCGCTGGCGGCTTTCGCGGAGAGTGACGATGACTGACGATCGGGAGGACCGGATGGACGAGCTGCTGCGGGAGGCGGCGCAGGACTATCACCGCCCACCCCCAGTGCCTCGGGAGGAGATCTGGGCCCGGGTCCAGGCAGCCCGGACGGCCCGTCAGGGCAGTCGACCGGCCGTGATCGACCTGGCGGCGTCCCGGCGGACGGTCTGGAGCCGGTCCCGGGCCTGGGTCGCCCTGGCAGCCGTGCTGGTGCTCGGCGTGGCCATCGGCAGGCTGAGCCTCCGGTCCGGCGCCGGACCGGCAGTCCCTGCCCCGTCGACCACCGCCCAGCGGGGGCCGGCGCGGTCCGGCCCCTCGGAAGCCGCCCAGCTGGCCGCAGTGCAGCACCTCAGCCGGGTCGAGACCCTGCTGACTGAGTACCGGGCAGGCGAAACGGGGAACGACTTTCACGCGGCCGCCAAGGATCTCCTGGCGCAGACGCGGCTCTGGCTCGACGGAAAGCGCCTGACCGACCCGAAAGTCAGGACCCTGCTCGAGGATCTCGAGCTGGTCCTGGTGCAGATCGTCCAGATGGAGCCCAAGGCCCCGGGCGACGAGCGGGAGATCATCGACCAGGGCATGACCGAGCACCAGATCCCGGCGCGCCTCCGGGCAGCGATCCCGGCTGGCCCGTCGGCCTGACCTACGAATTACACAGCAGATCTGAGGAGATCGACTCCATGACCACCATCCGCCTTACTACCGCTCTGGTGAGCCTGGCCTTGCTCGGTCCGGCCGTTCCGGCCCGAGCCCAGTCGCCGACTCAAAGCCTGGCCGAGCTCGAGGCACGGGCCGCGGCCCTTCGCGACCGCGCCATCGGGATCGGCCCCGCCGTCGCCGCGATGTCGGCCCAGGTGGGAGCGCTGGGCCGGCTGAGCGAGCAGTTGGCCGAGCTGAGCGCCCTGCGGGCCACCGAGCGTCTGGCGACGCTCGACGCGCTCCGCTATGGCGTCCATTCGACGCTCGCGATCGAGCCCCGGGCCGGCTGGGCTCCGCAGGACCCGGCAGATTCCCTGTACCGGGCGGCGCGGGACGCCCTGAATCGCGGGAACAATGGTCAGGCGGCCTACCTGTTCCGCGAGATTCACGATCGGCATCCGCGCTCGTCGTACGCGGCCGACGCCTTCTACTGGGAAGCCTACGCCCGGTACCGCGACGGCTCGACGACGAACCTCAACACGGCCCTCGACGTGCTCCGCCACCAGCAGCAGCAGTTCCCCAACGCGGCCACTCGAGGCGACGCGGACGCCCTCACGGTCCGGATCCAGAGCCAGCTGGCCCAGCGCGGGAACTCCCAAGCGGCCGAGACCATCCGGACGAAGGCCGAGCAGCTGGAGCGAACGGCCCGCGACGAGTCGCGGACCCGGGACGCCGGATCCCGGGACGCCCTGCGCCAGGCGCGCCGGAGCCGGAGCAGCTGCAACGACGAGGACGACGAGCGGATGGCGGCCCTGAACGCCCTGCTCCAAATGGATGCGGACCGCGCCCTGCCGATCCTGGGCAAGGTCATGGCCCGGCGTGACGAGGGGTCGGTTTGCCTCCGACGGAAGGCGGTGTTCCTGATCGCCCAGCACAGCGGAGCGGGGGCCGAGGCCATGCTGCTGGAGGCGGTCCGGTCGGACCCGGATCAGGAGGTCCGCGAGAACGGCGTGTTCTGGCTCTCCCAGGTCAATACGGAGCACGCCACTACGGCCCTGGACTCGATTCTCAAGAGCTCGTCGGATCGGAGCGTTCAGGAGAAGGCGATCTTCGCCCTCTCGCAACAGTCGTCGGGCCGGGCCGCCGAGGCGCTCCGCGACTACGCCATGCGGAACGACGCCCCGAGCTCGCTCCGTGAGAAGGCGATCTTCTGGCTGGGTCAGTCGGGCCGGAACGAGAACCTCGACTTCCTCAAGACTATCTATCGCTCGACCAAGGAGCCGTCGCTCAAGGAGAAGATCATCTTCGCCCTGGCCCAGGGGGATCAGGACGGCGGCCAGCAGTGGCTTCTCGAGCTCGCCGGCAACCAGCAGGAAAGCCTCGAGCTCCGGAAGAAGGCCCTCTTCTGGCTGGGCCAGAGCGGCGCCAGCATGCCCGAGCTGTTCTCGCTCTACGACAAGTTCACCGATCGCGACCTCCGCGAGCAGCTGATCTTCGTCTACTCGCAGCGACACGAGAAGCAGGCGATCGACAAGCTGATGGAGATCGCCCGGACCGATCGTGACCCAGAGCTCCGGAAGAAAGCCCTCTTCTGGCTCTCGCAGTCGGACGACCCTCGGGTCGCGAAGCTGCTCGAGGAAATCATCACCAAGCCCTGACCAGACGAGCAACGCTCGGGCGGGCAGGCGGCGAGACGGACCGGGCCAACGAGGCGAGGAGGGGACGATGATGCTGCTGATGGTGGCGCTGATGACCGGCGGGATACCGCCGGCACAGGCAACGCCCCTGGCCCGCCGGATCCTCGAGCAGGACGGGGTAGCGCGGATCGAATACACCGCTCGGGAAGACGTTTGCGGTGACGGACGGGGCATGATCCGGTTCCGGGATCGCGAATCCGTCTATGTCGACGACGGGGTAAGCTGGAGCGGCCGGCGCGGGTGGCGAAACCGAGTCTGTGTCGACGGGCCGGTCCGGATCGCGCTCACCGTTCGAGACGGTCGAATCACCCGATCGCGGGTCTACGTAGGAGGGGAATGGCCGGACACGCCGTCGGACGTGCGCGAGCTGGGGCGGGTCGCGACCCGGGAGGCCGCCGACGCGCTGCTCGACCTCGCCCGGCGGGGTACCGGCCGGGGGGCCGACGACCTGATCTTCCCGGCCTTGATCGCCGATAGCGTGACCGTCTGGCGTCAGCTGCTGGACCTGGCCCGCGATTCGCACGCGAACCGCCAGAGCCGGAAGAGTGCCGTGTTCTGGCTCAGTCAGGAGGCCGGCGAGGCCGTGGTCCGCGAGCTGGGCGATTTCGTGGCCGACGACGAGCAGGACCGGGAGGTGCGGGAGCAGGCGGTGTTCGCCCTGTCGCAACTCCCCCGGGAGGAGGGCGTTCCGACCTTGATCCGGGTGGCTCGGTCGAACCCCGACCCGTCGATTCGAAAGAAGGCACTCTTCTGGCTAGGGCAATCGGAGGATCCGCGCGCCCTGGAGCTGTTCGAGGAGATCCTGACGAAGCCATAGACTCGTCGGTCTGGCGCTTCCGGCGGCGGGCGGTTTCTTTAGGAAAGGGCCGCGTCCGTCTCGGGATGACTCTCGGAGCGGGGTGGTCGGGAAGGGGGTGCCGTGGGGTACCCCCTTCGGCGCCAACATGGAGTGTAAAGTAATGCGACGTCGTCACTTGCTCGCCGCGACTGCCCTCTTCGGGCTCCCTCTCGTCGCCGGAGCGTTCCTCCTCCAAAGCCAGCAGCCGGTCGACGGCGCCAGGCTCTTCGCTCAAGTCCTGAGCCGGATCGAAACCAACGCGGTGGACTCGCTCGACCGGAGCACCATCTACGAGCGGGCCGCTCGCGGTCTGATCAAGAACCTCAACGATCCCTACGCCGACCTCTACTCCCCTGAGGAGTTGGCCTCGTTCCAGCGGCAGACCCTACGCAACAACTACGGCGGCATCGGGATGGTGATCGAGAGCCAAGAGGGCGCGATCATCGTGAATCGGGTCTTCCCCAACACGCCGAGCGAGCGGGGCGGGGTGATCGCCGGCGACCGAATCCTGACGGTGGACAGCGCCGCCGTGACCGGCTGGAAGCTCGAGGCCGTGTCGGGCCGGCTGCTGGGTGAGGCGGGGACCGAGGTGCACGTAACCTTCCAGCGGGCCGGCATTCCCCAGCCGGTCAAGGCGACCTTCACCCGGGCCGTGATCCGGGTTCCGGCCGTGCCCTATTCCATCGTCATCCACGACGACGTGGGCTACATCCCACTCCAGAGCTTCAACGAGTCCGCGGCGGCCGACGTGGAGCGCTCGCTGGCTTCGCTCAAGCAGGACGGCGCCAAGGCCTTCATCCTCGATCTCCGGGGCAACGGCGGTGGCAGCCTGGATCAGGCACTCGAGATTGGGAACCTCTTCTTCCAGCCGGGCGCCGAGATCGCCAGCGTGCGGCATCGGGGCAAAGCGCCGGAGGTGTATCGCGCCAATCGGACGTCGGTGATCGACTCGATGCCGGTGGTGGTGCTGGTCGACGGTTACACCGCCTCGGCCTCCGAAATCGTGGCCGGGAGCCTCCAGGACCACGACCGCGCCCTGATCATCGGCACCAACTCGTTCGGCAAGGGGCTGGTGCAGACGCTCTTCCCGCTCGAGGGCGGGTGGGCGATGAAGCTCACCACGGGCAAGTGGTACACCCCGAGCGGCCGGTCGATCCAAGCCGATCACGAGCGGCTGGGCGACGAGCGGTTCGTCGAATACGACGCCTCCCCGGCCGACTCGGCCGAGCACAAGCGGCCGGTCTTCCGGTCCGACGCGGGCCGGACGGTCCTCGGTGGCGGCGGGGTGGTGCCGGACGTTACCGTGGACCCCGATACCCTTTCGACGGCCGAGCGCGATCTGGCCCGCGCCTACCAGCCGCAGTACTCACTCTGGTACGTGGCGGTCTACAACACCGCGCTCGAGCTCAAGAACAAGGTGAGCCCCGACTTCGCGGTCAAGCCGGCCTGGCGGGACGACCTCTGGAGCCGGTTACAAAAGGCCAAGGTCACCGTGACCCGGCAACAGTTCGACGCCGGCGGGGAACTGATCGATCGGAGTCTGGAGCAGCGGGTCGCCAGCCTGGCCTTCGGCGATTCGGCGGCGTTCCGGCGCTCGATCAAGTGGGACAAGCAAGTGCAGGCGGCCTTGGACTACATCCAACGGGGCCGGACCCAGCGGCAGCTCCTGGCGCTGGCGCCACCGCCCAAGCAGTCGAACGAGCCGCAGTGATCCGAGGTACCGCGGGGCCGGCCGATGCCGGCCCCGCGACGGTTCAGGCCCGGGGGGCCCCTCCCGCGCGGATCCGCTCCTCGGCCAGCCGATCGGCCGCAAGGTGCGGCCCGACCCCGTCCCGCGCCGCCCGTTCCAGGACCATCAGCGTGGTGTCGTAAATCGCTTCCACCCGCTCCTTGGCCTGCTCGCCCGAGAGGCCAAGGACCTCGACCGCCCCGCCGTAGGAGACCCCGCCCGCGTTGGCAACGTAGTCCGGAACATAGAGGATCCCGCGGGCGGCGAGGGCGTCGCCGTGGCGGGGCTCCAGCAGCTGATTGTTGGCACCACCCGACACGATCTCGACCCGGAGTGCCGGCAGGGTGGTGTCGTTGATCACCGCGCCGAGCGCGCAAGGGGCGAAGATGTCGGCCTCGACCTGGTGGATCAGATCGGGGGCCTCGCTCGCGGCTCCTGTCTCCTTCACCACGCGCTCCACTTTGGCGGGGTCGATGTCGCTGGCCACGATCCGGGCCCCGGCCCGGGCCAGCTCGAGCGCCAGGTGGTAGCCGACGTTGCCGCACCCTTGGAGCGCCACGGTGCGGCCCGCCAGGTCGTCCGAGCCCCAGCGGAGGTGGGCGGCCGCCTGGGTCGCGCGGAACACCCCGCGGGCGGTAAAGGGCGACGGATCGCCCGAGCCGTTTTCGCGACCGGCCACGTACTGCGTACTCTCGGCGATGAGCTCCATGTCGGCGGGCGACGTGCCCACGTCCTCGGCCGTGATGTAGCGCCCCGCGAACTGATCGACCGCCCGCCCGTGGGCTCGGAGAATCGCGGCCCGATCGCGCGCCTCGGGCCCGCCCAGAATCACCGACTTGCCGCCGCCGAGGGGCAGCCCGGCCAGCGCGTTCTTGTAGGACATTCCGCGCGACAGCCGGAGCGCGTCGGTGATCGCGTCGTGCTCGCTGGCATAGGTCCACCACCGGGTGCCCCCGACGGCGGGGCCCAGCCGGGTGGAGTGGATGGCGATGATCCCTCGGTAGCCGATGTCGGGATCGGAACAGAGTGCGATGGCCTCGTGTCGGCCCGCCGCGAGTGATTCGAAGAGTGTCATCACTGGTCCGTGGTTCCGCGAAGGATGCCGCCTCGGATCCGGGCGGCCTTGGGGCCGGCGGTACGATCGAACTCCAGCCGCTCCTCGACCCGCACCGCCTCGCGGATCGGCATCGAGAGGGTCACCTCCCGACCACCCCGCTTCACCACGACCGGGATGGTCTGACCGACCTGCTTGCCGTAGGTCGCGCGGAAGCGAACGCCGAAGAGGGCATCGACCTTGATGGTGCCGACGGAGACCAGGGTGTCGCCCACCTGGATGCCGGCGTCGCTCGCCGCCGAGCCGGGTGTGATGCTGGCCACCACCTCGGCGCCACCGCCGGCCGAGCCACCCGAGGTGATTCCGATCCGGGGCTCGCGAATCGTATCGGCGATGAACCGGAGGCCGGCCAAGGGGGCCACCTTCGCCCACGGGAACGGCTCCCGGCCGTCGACGTACCGACGATAGAACTCGTCGAACGACCGGCCGCCGGCCGCCTCGCTCACGGCCCCGAGCCATTCCTCGGTGGTGAAGCCGCCCTTCCGGGCCAGGTAGACGTTCCGATAGAGGGTTCGCATCACGTCGTCCAGGGAACGATGGTTGTCGCTCCCGTCGCGGATCATGACGTCGAGCAGCAAGCCGGCCAGCGATCCCTTGGGATAGTAGATGGTCGAAGTGCCGTCGGTCGGGTGAATCCAGGTGGAGAGCGACGCGTCGGTCAACGCCACGGCCGGCGCCTGCGCCACTTCGTCCATCTTGCCCATGGTCACGTTGAGGAAGACGGTCGAGTCGATGATGCCGCCCCGGACCAGAGCCAGGTCGGCATAGTAGTCGGTGATGCCCTCGCTCACCCAGAGGAGCGGGGTCGGCTCCGGACGATCGTACCGATAGGGCACCATATCGGCTGGGCGGAGGCGCTTCACGTTCCAGGCGTGGAAGATCTCGTGGGCGGTGATCGAGGCCAGGATCGCGGTGCCGATGAACTGCGGATTGTAGATGCCCACGTGCGAGCTCTGATGCTCGAGCGCGCTGCCCCCGCCGTAGCTCGAGTCGAAGATCACCATCGTGGTGTAGCGCTCCCACGGTGTCACCTGAAAGACCCGCGCCTCGGCCGGCACCAGGGTCTCGAGCTGCTTCCAGAGTAACTGACGGGCGGGCCCTTGGAACTGCCCGGCCGGCCACGACACGAGCCGGTGCCAGACGCCGTCGACCCGGGCGCTGTCGAGATCGACCCGGCCGATGAAAAAGGGCATGTCGACCAGGTCGTGGTAGTTGGAGGCCTGATAGGTGCCCGTCCCGGCGGGCGTCATCGGCGTCACGACCTTCCAGTCGGCTTCCGTCTTGACCGACACCGCCGCGGGAAAATCGAGGCTCGCCTCCTCGGGGTAGAGAAAGACGTTGGTGCCGTTCACGAGGAGAAAATCCGGCTGGCTCCAAGTCATCGCGTTGTCGAGCGTGTCGGCCGCGAAACGGAACGACACCTCGACCGAGCCGGCGGCCGGCACCGCCAGTCGCCAAGTGTCGTAGTCGGCCTTGTCCCACCGAATCGCCGAGCCGCCCTGCCGCGCCGCGAACTCGGACACCTGGCGGGCGAAGTTGCTGATCTCGTACGCGCCGGGAGTCCAGGCCGGAAGCGACAACTCGACCTGGCCGGGCGCCGACACGTCGAAGCGGGTCACCACATCGACGGATCGAGCCGCTGCGTTCGCCGCGGTGAAGACCAGCTCATAGCGCAGCCCGGTCACGGCGGGAGGCGGCGGCGCGGACGTCGCGAACAGGGCGAGGAGGGTCAAAGAAAGCACGAACACACTCCTGGGTGGGAGTCACCAGCACCGCGCTCCGAATGTAGCCGGTCCTCGGTCGGAGGGGCTACTCGGCGGAGCGGATCCCAACCACTGACCGCTCAGCGAGCAGTCGGCAGGGTGAGCTCGAGAATGAGCGGCGGGCGAAGCGATGCGCCGGCCTTGAGCCGTCCGTCGTCCTCGTAGTCCGGCCACTGACTGTTGGCCACGTAGAAGAATCGTCGACCGAGGCGGGTGCCGATCGTCGGCTCGTCGGCCTCCGGGAGATGGCGGTCGAGCAGGGTGATGCGGGTGACCCGGGTGCGGTTCCGATCGAGCTCGAAGAAGACCACCCGCGCGGGCGACATCCCGTTCTGAATCCCGATCAACCCGCCGTTCCACCAGGTCAGGCCATCCACGCCAAGCGTGGTGCCCTGGACCGGAGGATCGATCAGTCTCACCTGTCGGGATTCGAGGTCGATCGCGAGGAGGCCGTGGGAATAGTCGGCGACGAAGAGCGTCCGCCCCGCCGGATCGAGCGCCGGCCCCTGGAGCGAGCGGAAGAGCGGGCTGTTGACGAAGGGCTCGACCGCCAGTCGGTCGGTTTCGAGCCGGGCTCGATAGACGATCGGGCTTTCGCTGTCGGTGAGGTAGGCGACGCCATCATCGGCCACCACCAGGTCACCGAGCGTGTGGGGACCGTCGTCGGGCAGGATATCGGCGGCGAGGAGGGATCCGGTCCCGAGATCGAAGACGGCTATCCCGGCCCGCCGCCCGTCGGCTTCCCGGTAGCCGGCCATCAGCGGCAAGGCTCGACTGGTGACCCAGAGGCGCCGGCGGCGGGGGTCGACCCGCACGCCCATCACCGCGCCGAGCGGCGCGCCCGGGAAGGCGGCGAAATCCCGGACCACGCCGTCCGGGCTCAGGCTGACCACCTTCCGATGCCTGATGCTGGCCAGATAGAAGACTCCGGTCACGCTGTCGACGTCGAGCCCTTCGGGGAAGAGGTCGGTCTGGGTCAGCTCGAACCGGGGCCGACTGGCCGCCATCGGCTGCCGGTTTCGGTCCAGGCGGGCGAGCGCCGCTTCGACGGCTGGGGTGCCAGCCACAGGAGCGAGGTCGGGGTCGGATCGGAGGTCAGGACCGGCACCCAGGGTGGCCAAGCTGTCGATCCACCCGGCCGCCGCGACCGGGTCACCCGCCTTGGCGGCGAGCAGGGCGAGGTCGTAGGGGTAACGCCATTGGGTGGGCCAGGCGGTCCGGGCTTCGAGCATCCGTCCCCGAGCGGCGGGGAGGTCGCCGGCGCGGTACGCGGTCATCGCCTCGCGGTACCGGGTCCGGGCCAGCTCGGCCAGGGAGTCGGCCTGGGCCGCCAGCGGCGGCCCGACGAGCAGGCCGGCGAGGGCGAGGGCGATCGGCCGCATGGAACGCCTGAACGGCCGGGCCGGGGCGCGCCCCCCGGGCCGAGATCCGGGCCCAGCCGCGAACGTGCCCGGGCCGGGATCGTATCGCAGGGCCCCATCCGCGGTACTCGTGCCGATCCAGACGGCGCCGGCCTTCCAACCGGCCCGGACGACGCCGGGCGTGGCACCGGGAATCGGCAGCGGGATCTCCGTCATCGCCCCGGGGGCGCCGGAGCGATGCCCAGGCTGCTCAGGAACAGCCCGGCCAGAATCAGAACGGTCATTTCGCGCCCGGGTGAGGATACTGGCCCTACGCGGGCTCGAAATCGACTGTTTCGCCGACCGGCCAGTCCTTATCAGGGCGTCTTGGGCCGCTCCCGCGCCAACGAGCGATAGTACTCCTCGACCAGCTCCCGGTACTTGGGCGGTACCCGGGCCGAGGCGCCGAGGGCCGGCCGCTGTCCTTCGTCCTCGCCGAACTTCCGCCAGAGCGCGAACTCGAGATCCTTGAGTTGATCGATCAGATCGTTCTCGAGCCGAGCGAGCCCGCGAACGTCCCCGAACGTGGCCGGGGTCTCGAGCTCGCGGAACTGGCCGATCAGCCGATCGATGTCACCAGCGTCCTGTCCTAACGTCCGGAGGTCGGCCCGGAGCGACTCGGCGACCGCCCGGCGGCTCCGGAGATCGCGCACGAACTGACGGGCCTGACCCGGGTCGAGACGGCCGTTCCGGCCCGGCATCGTGCCGTTCGGCGGGCCGTTGCCCGGCTGGGCATTGGACGGGGGTGGGCCCGGCTGGTCTCCACCGGGTTGCCCTGGCCGACCCGGCTGCCCCTGCCTACCTTGCTCGCCCGGCCGGCCTGACTGACCCGGCTCCCGGCCGGCTTGGCCGGCCCGGTCGGCTTGCGCCGGCCCGGTCGCCCTCGCCGGGCTGACGACCTGGTTGTCCGGGCTGCCCCGCCTGTCCCGGTTTCCCCGCCTGGTCCGGCTGCCGGGCTTCGCCGTCTTGGCGAGCCCGGTCCTGCGCGGCGCGGGCGCGATCGCGGAGCGACTCCAGGCCACGGACCAGGTCGCGGGCCCGGTCCAGGGCGGCGGCCTCCCGACTTCCGGCCGGCGTCTCGAGCGATCCCGCGGCCCGGTGCAGCCGCTCGCTCGCGCTGCCCAGGTTGTCGCCGATCGACTTCTCCATATTCTCGAGGTACTCCTCCGCGCCCCGGCCGACCAGGCCCTTAGAGAAGGCCAGCTTGTCCCTGACCCGGTCGGTCCGGAGGCCCTCGGCGGCCTCGCTCAGGTCGCGGGACGCCTTGGGCTGATCCCTGCCGACCGACTTGGCCAGCCGGTCGGCCTCGCTTTCGAGTTGGTCCACCTCGCGAGCGAGCTCGTCCTTCCGGGCCCGGACGGCCGCGATCCGCTCGTTCCGCGCGGTGGGATCGCTCGGGAGCTGGCGGGCGTCCCGACCGACGTCCTGTTGGCGCCGGCGGAGCTCGTCGGCCTGATCGGCGAGCTGCCGGATCTGCTCCCGGCGACCCTCCTGACGGGCCCGCTCGAGACCCTTGGTGGCCTGTTTGAGGCGGTCCAGAGCGTCGTCACCCTGAGCCCCGCCCTGCTGGGCCCCGCCCGCCGCGGCCTTCCGCATGGCCTCGGCGGCCTGCCGGAGCTGGCGGGCCGTCTCCGCGAGGCCGGGATCGTTCCGCTCCCGGGAGAGCCGCTCCAGCTGGCGGGCGGCCTCCTCGGTCTCCTGGGCCAGGTCGCGCTGCGAGCCGCCGCCCCCGCCGGCCCGGCCCGACCGGTTCCGGAGGGCGTCGGCCATCCGTTGCATCCGCTCGTTCTCCTGCTGCTGGCGACTGGCCAGTCGGCGGAGCCTCTCGAGAGTCTCGTCCAGCTTGCTCTCGCTCCGGCGCGAGGACTCCTGCTGGACCGACTCGTACTGGTTCTTCAGCTTGTCGGTCTGGAGCTCGAAGAGATCGGCGAGATCCTCGGCGTTGGCCTGCGAGCCGCCACCGCCTCCCCCCCCTCCCCCACCCTGAGAGATCTGGGTCTCCCGGTAGGCCGCCTCGGCCCGCTGGAGGTGACGGAGAGCCTTCTCCTCGTCAGGCATCGCCTCCCGGGGGCGTTGCCGTCCGAGACCCTCCTCAGCGCGCCGCATCACCTGCTCCGCTGAATCGAGCTCGGTGGCGATCAGCGCAAAGGTGGAGTCGACGTGCGCCACGTTGCGCTGCTTCATCCGGCCCACCAGCTCCGCCACCTGTTCGCGCAGCCGCCCCTGTGAGATGGCCAGAGTGGTCAGGTTCTCGCGCCAGACCCGGTCGACCTGGGTCGCGCTGTCCCGGACCACGTTGAAGGTCCCCACGATCACCTGCTTCTGCTGCTCCGACAGACCCTCGGGCGTGTTGCCGTCGCCGCCACCACCACCGCCCTGCTGATCGGCCTCCCGATATGCCTTGTCGAAGGGCCGGACGTCGAGGAAGTAGAGGTCGCTCCGGGCCGACTGGCCCAACCCGTCCGACGCCTCGGCGTAGTAGGAGATCAGGTCGCCGGGGGTGAGCGACCACTCTTCCAGGAAGAGGGTGTGGCCGGCGCTCACTTCCTTCCTGGAGCCGACCGCCGAGTCGACCACGCTGACCACCTGCTCGGGACCGCCGTTGACGGTGAGATGCAGCCGGACGTTCCGCACGCCGTAGTCATCGGCGGCCTCGACCCGGGTCATGACCTCCTCGATGCTGGTGACCTTGGTGTCCCGGCCGGGCTCGGTCACCCGGACGGTGGGCGGGGAATCCTCGAGCACGTCGATCGCATACTCGAGCGAGCCCCGAACCTCGCGTCCGTCGGCGGCGATCAAGTCGATCCGGTAGAAGCCGTCGGCGGTGGCCCGGAAGGTCCCGTCGAACGCGCCGCCGGACGAGGCGTTCATGGCGATCGGGGCGCCGTCCAGCACCACCAGCGAGGCGCCCCGGGCCGGCCGGGTCGTGGTCGCGTGAATGGTCACTGTGGCGCCCTTGAGCACCGCCAGATCGCCGGCGTCTTCGATGGTCTCGGCCGGGAGACCGGTGTAGGCAGGATAGCGGATCGTCGCCTGGAGGCGGCGGACCGCGGGCAGGTCCACGACGTCGAGCCGGAAGGCCGGCGATCGCACCCCGTCGGCCTCGACGTAGTACTCGGTCGGCTTGCTCACGTCGAAGAGCCGACTCAGGAAGCGGCCGGCCAAGGAGTCGCGCTCCATCGGGATCCGCTCCCACTCGCCGGCGGAATCGCTCCGGAACACCAAGTCGGCGGCTTCGCTGCTGAAGCCGCCCAGCACCGCCGCGATCGCCTGGGCCCCACCCTTGGGTACGGTCGCGTTCCCGGGGTCCACGCTCACCGAAAAGGGCTCCACCACCGGGGCGTGGCTCCGAGGGTCGAACAGGGTCGTGGCCGAGGTCCGGAGGGAGGTCGGTCCGAGCAGCAGGAGCGCGACCGAACCCAGCGTCATGGTCGCGAGGGTGCCCGCCGCCCGCCGGAGCCGCCGCCGGTCGACCCGCCGACCATACTCGGCCGTCTCGAGCCGCTGACGGGTCACGGTCAACAGCCGCTCGACCAGCATCGGGGAGGCTGGTCCCGGCTCGCCTCGGATCACGTCGACGGCGCTCAGCAGCGACTGGGCCAGCTCCGGCTCGTGCTCCTCGAGATAGAGGGCCACCGCCGCGTCGTCCGCCCGGCGACGGACGGTGCGGACGATCAGGACGCCGAGCACCCCGGCCAGGCCGACCCAGAGCGCGACCCGGACACCGTCCACGACCGGCGCCGACAGCCCCACCCGGCCTACCAGGAACCAGACCAACCCGATGCCGAGCACGGCGGCGCCGGCCCAGACCCCGGCCTCGAGCACCAGCCGGAGGCGCCAGCGACGCCGGACCCGTTCCAGGCTGTCGAGAATCGCGTCGCGATCAGTCATGCGGACCCCCTTCCATAACCTACTCGTCCGGAGCGCCGGGCGGCATACCAGGTCTCGACGACCAGGAGTCCGATCGCCGCCAGCAGAATCCAGGCCCACCAGGACTGCCGGGCTTCCTGTTCGGCCGCGCTGAGTGGCAGCACCGGCTCGCCCATCGTGCCCGAATCACCGCTCACCCGCAGCGCTCCGGCAATCTCGGCCGGCGCGGCGAAGGTCAGGTCGGATTCGGCGGCCGGCGGATTGACCGCATACGACGCGACCGGCGTCGTCTCGGCGCCGTCGCGGCGCACGGCATAGAACCCGGGCGCCGCGAGCGCGAGGGTTCGCGCGGCCGTGTCCGGCTCGACCCGCTGCCGCTCGCCATCGGGCTGGTCGACCGTCAGAGCGGTTCCCGTGGCGGGGAGCACCGCCACGTCGCCCACCTCGAACGCCTGCCGCTCTTCGCCGAGGGTGCCGGCCCAGCTCACCAGCCGTTGGACCAAGGGGAGGAAGACGGGCTGCAAGGGCAGGTCGTTCCAGAGACCGTCGGCCGGCGAGGCCATCATCACGATCCGGCCGCTGCCTAGAGCGCCGGCCACGATGGCGGGCCGACCGTCGTCGAAGCGGGCCAGCACGTCGGCGGCGGAATCGGGCATCAGCTCGTGGTAGCGGAAGTAACGGGCCGACCCGAAGTCGGTGGCGATCGTCTCCTGGAACGGCTCGAACACCGGGTGATCCCGGTTGAGATAGCCGAAGGAAGCACCTCGGTCGGTGGCTCGATCGATCACCCGACCGGTTCGGGCGGGAAGCCAGCCCGGACCGGCCGGGGCCTCGGGCGCGCCGCGGGACCCGGTAAAGACCACGAGGCCGCCGCCCCGGTCCACCAGGCGGCGGACCGCAGCCGCCGACCGGGCGCCGAGGGCGGCGAGGTCGGCGGCGACGACCACCGAGACGGTCTGGAGGTCCGACGCCCGGACCGCTCCACGCGCGATGCTTACCGTGAGCGTCGGCGCCCGACTGATCGCCAGCGCTCGCTCCAGGAACAGCGACTCGCCGGCCGGCTGACCGGAGGGAAGCAGGAGGGCAACCCGAACCCCGGCGGGTCCAGCCAGCTCGAACCGATAGTCGTCGTCGGCCGGGAGGCCGTCGGGATCGAGGCGGACCGACGCGTCGCGGGCCGTGGCCGGAACCCGAACCGGATCGAAGGTGACGGCCGTCACCCCGCTCGGGGCGAGGACGGCGCCGGTGGACGTCAGGTCTCGCCCGTCGACGGTCAGGGTGGCCCGGGTGGCTCGCTCGGTCGCCTCTTTGCTGGCCACGCGGGCGCTCACCCGGAGCACGACCTGGCGCCCCTCGAGCGAGCGGCTGGCGTCGACCGAGACCACCCGGGCGTTGCCGGCGCCGTCCGGTCCGACGGCGGCGATCCGGAGGGTCGCGCCCTGGACCGGGTCGACCGTCTCGAGCCCGGGAATCGCATGACGCTGGAGATCGGAAACCAGGAGAATCTCCACCTTCGCGTCGCCGGCGTCGCGGGCAACCTCGCGAGCGAGCCGAAACGCCGGCGCGAACCGGGTGTCCGCCCCGCCGGGCACGAGCTCGGCCAGCTTGGCCCGCACCAGCTCGCGATTGGCGGTGAGCGGCTGCGCGATCACCGCCCGGGAGTCGAATTCCACCAGGCCGGCCAGGTCGCCCGGAGCCAATCCGTTCAGGGCGGCCCGCACGGAGTCCCGAGCCCGGTCCCAGACGCCTGCGTACCCCATGCTCATCGAGCGATCGAGCAGCACGATCAGGGCCCGGCTCCGGATCCGGGCCCGAACCTGGTCCGGCGTCTTCTTGATGAACGGCCGGGCGAACGCCACCACCAACAGCGTGACCGCGAGGCCGCGGAGCAGGAGGAGCAGCAGATTGGTGAGCCTCCGCCGTTCGGCGGTACGATGCGGCACCCGGGCCAGGAACATCAGCGACGGGAAGCGGATCGGCTCCTTGCGCTCCCGCTGGCGGAGGTGCACTACGATCGGCACGACGATCGCCGCCAACCCTGCCAGGAACGCGGGGACGAGGAAGGAGAGGCTCATCAGCGCACCCGAGCCAGGGCTTCTCGCCGGACGAGATACTCGTAGAGCGCCAGGTCGAGGGGCGTGGAGGTCTCGATCGGGGCGTAGTCGATGCCCGACGTGCTGAGCTCACGGCGGAGGCTCTCGAGATGGGCCTGGTAGAGCGCCTGATATCGGGCCCGGAGCGTCCCGGGCACCACCGGCACCCGCTCTTCGGTTTCGAGATCCTCGAAGCTCGCGATCTCCTCGAAGGGGAAGGCTCGCTCCGCCGGGTCGATCACGTGGAACGCGGCCACGTCGTGCCCTCGGGCGTGCACGCTCCCGAGCGCCTGAGCGACCGTCGCCGGCTCGGCGTACCAGTCGGAGACGAAGACGGTAACGCCGGTTCGGGTCAGGAGCTCGCTGATCAGGGGAATCGCCTCGGGGCCGCCGGCCACGCCGGCCGGCGTCGCTCGCTCGAGGGTGTGCAGCACCAGGGAGAGGTGACGGGTCGAGGGCGGCACGTACTCCCGGATCCCGTCGGCGTAGAGCACCAGGCCGATCCGATCGCCTTGGCGCTGCGAGAACCAGGCGAGTGCCGCAGCCAACATCCGGGCGTAGTCGAACTTCCGAACCGCGCCCGAGCCATAGTCCATCGACTTCGACACGTCGACCGCCAGCACCACGGCCGCGTTGGTGTCGGCCTCGAACTCCTTCACGTAGTGGCGGTCGGTCCGTCCGTAAATCCGCCAATCGATCCGCCGGATATCATCGCCCGGCTGATACGGGCGATGCTCCGCGAAGTCGGTGGAGTGTCCCAGGCGCGGCGCTCGGTGCAACCCATGCATGAACCCCTGCACCACGGTTCGCGCGATCAGCTCGAGATCGCCGATCCGCGCCAGGACCGTCGGGTCCAGGGAGCCGGTCGTCGGGCCGCGCGCCATCTCAGAGACCCGACCGCGGTACTGGGACGGCCGCGAGCAGCTGTTCGATGATCCGGTCGGTCGTGACCCGCTCCGACTGGGCTTGGAAGTTGAGCAGGATCCGGTGGCGGAAGACCGGCGCGGCCAGCGAGCGAACGTCGTCGTAGTTCACGTGCGGACGGCCCTGGAGCAGCGCTCGGGCCTTGCCGCCGAGGAGCAGTGCCTGCGCCGCCCGGACGCTGGCGCCGTACGCCACCCACTTGCCGACGAAGTCGGGCACGCCCTCCGTCACCGGCCGGGTCATCCGGGCCAGCTGGACGGCGTAGCGAACCACGGCGTCGGCCACGGGCACCTGGCGCACCAGGTGCTGGTAGGCGATGAGCTCCGCTCCGGTCACCACCCGCTCCATGGTGATCTGCTGGACCGACGTGGTCTCCCGAGCCACCCGGATCTCGTCGGCCTCGGGGAGGTAATCGAGCACTACCTCGAAGAGAAAGCGGTCGAGCTGCGCTTCCGGCAGCGGATAGGTGCCTTCGAGCTCGATCGGGTTCTGGGTGGCGAACACGTGGAAGGGCGGTTCGAGCATGTAGGTCTTGCCCTGGACCGTGACCCGGCGCTCCTGCATCGCTTCGAGCAAGGCGGCCTGTGTCTTCGGGGGTGTCCGGTTGATCTCGTCGGCCAGCACGATGTTGGCGAAGATCGGCCCGGGAACGAACACCAGCCGGCGCCCACCACCGGGGTCGTCCTGAATCACGTCGGTCCCGGTCACGTCCGACGGCATCAGATCGGGCGTGAACTGAATCCGTGAGAACCGAAGATCGAGCACTTCCGCCAGCGATTGGACCAGGAGGGTCTTGGCCAGGCCTGGGACACCGACCAGAAGGCAATTGCCGCCGGCCAGGAGCGCCACCAGGGATTGCTCCACCACGTCTTCCTGCCCGATGATCCGCTTGCCCAGCTCGGTCCGAATCCGCTGGCCCGCGCGGTGGAGCCGCTCGGCCAGCTCGCGGTCGTCGCCCTGGAGGTCGGAACCGGTCGGGGGGGTGGTCGAAAGAGTCACGCCTGGCCTCGAGGTCAGCGGGTGAGAGCGTAGACGAGGTAGTTCACGCCCAGCTTGTATGCCGTGTTCGACAGATCGATCGGGAAGTATCCGGTGTCGGAGAACTCCCAGTACTCGGAGATGTCGTTGTTGTAGTTGATGATCACCATCAGCCGCTTGGCGGGATCGTTGTCCTCGAAGATCCCCCAGAACTCGGACTCGACGTTGTAGTAGGGGTGCCGGTAGTCCAGCGAGTCGATCCGGTAGAACGAGTCGAAGATCGGCTGATCCTTGGTGAGCCGGATCGGGCGAGCTTCTGGTAGCACCTTGAGCATCTTGGCGTTGAAGTTGAAGATGTCGCGGCCGGCGAAGTCGTCGACGATCAGAAAGCCGCCCTTGAGCAGGTACTCGCGGAGTCCCTCGACTTCCTTGTCGTTCGGGTCCCAGTACCCGACCTCGCACATATAGGCGATGGGAAACTTGAGGAGCTCCGGATCGTCGAGCCGGAAGATGTTGCTGGCGTCGAGGTTCGGCCAGATCGTGGTGAGCTCGTCGAGGATCTTGGTGAAGTGCCGCTCCGCTCGGGGATAATCGTGATCCCACTTGTAGTCGATCCGGCCCCGCCGGCTGAAGCCGCCGAAGGTGTTGAGCGGCGTCGCGTACCGGATCCGGGCGAAGGTGAACCGGCCGTCGTACGGGACGTTGGGATGGAACGGCTCGTACGAGAACGCCCCGGGACCCTCCTGGGCCGCGAGGGGAGCCGCGCCCGCCAGCAGGCAGACGATCACCATCCCCCGGATCGGACCGTCGATTCGCATCTCAGGGCCTCCTCAGCTCCAGCAGCAACGTCTGCGCCCGCTCGAAGGATGGCGCGGCCTCGAGCACCCGCAACACCTGGCGCCGGGCCGATTCCAGGTCACCCGCATCACGATACGCCACCGCCAGCTGATATCCAGCCTCCGCCTTGTCGGTCGGGTCGAGCGCCAGGATCACCTTCCGCTCTCTCACCGCCTCCTCATGCGCACCGGTGGCCGACGCGAGCGCCGCCAACTGCGCGTGGACGACCGGATCGTAGGGATCGATGAAGATCGCCCGCTCGAGGGCCGCCATCGCGCCGGCCCGATCACCGCTGGCCGTCCGGAGGGCCGCCTCGAGCCGATTGGCGTCGAGCTGGGTGTCGTTGTAGCGGGTGGCGCGGTCCACCTGCGCCAGCGCCTTGGCCGTGTCACCCTGACGCTGATAGGCCTGGGTCAGGAGCCAGGCCGCGCTCTCGCCGTCGCCCTGAGCCGGGAACGCCTCCTCGACCCGCTCGAGCACGCCGATCGCCTCCTTCGTTCGCCCCTGGGCCAGTAGCGCGGCGCCGCTCCGGAGCAGGGTGCCGAGCTCACCGGCGTCGACCGATGAGTCGCGGGCGGCGCCGACCTGCTCCAGCGCGCCGGCAAACCGGGCTCGGAACCAGGCATCGAACTGCCGGTCCAACGCCTCCGGTTCGAGCTGGAGCACGGTCCGGAACACGTCGGGCGTCGCCAGGCCGCGGCGATAGCCGTCGAGCATCCCCAAAATCGCGTCGAAGCCCCAGCGTTCGGTGACGAACTCGCACACCAGCGACGCCTCGTAGTACGACCACGGCACCTGCATCGGCGAGTCGGGTCGGACGAACCCGTCGTTCAGGATGCTGACCGGTTTGAGTTTTCCCCCTTTGTACGCCGAGAGGAACGCGAGCGTTGCGTTGGCGCCCCACCCCGCCCGCGCTCGGCGCTCCTCGAATACGGAGAGGCCTTCCGAGAGCCAGCGCGGCACCTTGTGGTCGCTCACGCCGAGCGTGAAGGCGTGGGCCAGCTCGTGCCAGGCGGTCGACCCCCAGTTGAAATCGCCTCTCTCGCGGGCGGACGGCGCATCCATGGCCAACACGCTGCCGAAGCTCACCCCCAGGGCGCCGAGCCCCACCAGACCGACCGTGCGGACGGAGAAATCGGCGTGGCGGCTATAGATCTCGAGCCGGACCGGGGTCGGCGGCCGATAGTGGTACCGGTTCGCGAGCGAGTCGAAGGCGTGCTCGAGGATCGGCTCCAGATAGGGGCCCAGGATCTCGATCTCGCGCGGCGCCCCGACCAGTTGGAACCGCCGGGTCGAGACGGTGCGATAGGTGGCGAGCTGGTCGAGCAGATCGAGGGTGTTCTTGTTCCAGACGTGGTACGGATCGCGAGCGAAGGCACGTTCCAGGCTGGCCCGACCGCTGTCGATCATCCCCAACCGGAGCTGATTGGTGCCCAGCACGGTCAGGGCCCCGGGATCGTCCGGTGCCAGACCGACCGCCACCCGACCCAACGAGGCCGCCTGGGCGTAGCGGCGCTGCCGGCCCAGGGCCTCGGCGATCGCCACGTAGAACGGGACCGGAGCCGGGTTCCAGACTCGGACCCCGCTTTCGATTCGTCGATAGCCCGTGGTGTCGTCGCGAAGCAGGTCCGCCGCGCCCAACACCGCCCAGGCCTCGAGGGCGGTCGAATCCAACTCGATGGCCCGGCCGGCCCGGGCCGTCGCCGAGTCGAAGGCTTCGGCATCGAGGTCGAGGCGGGCCAAGAGGGCGGTCGCCGCGGGAAGGCCGGGGGCGGCCTCGACCGCCTTCACCGTAGCGGCGTAGCCGCCCGGGTCGCCGTTGAAGACGCGGACCGCGGCAAGGCCGAGCAGGGCGCGGGGGTTACCGGGATCGTGCCGCATCAGACCGGTATACGCGTCTTTGGCGTCGGGGGCGTTGTACTTGTCGAGAAAGAGATCGCCCACCCGGAGGGCCGGCTCGAGCCAGGTCGAGTCCCCGGCGAGGGCCCGATCGAAGGCGTCGAGCGCGTCCTTGAATCGAGCCGGATCGGCCCGGCCCGCGAGGCGGCTCGCGATTCCGTACGCCAGCCAGTCGGCGGCCGAGAGTGGTGAGCCCGGATCGATCGACCGGAGCAGGTCCGCCGCGCCCCGCGCCGCGGCGTCGTACCGGCCGGTCCGCTCCGCCAGCTCGGCAATCCGGGCCGCCGCGTAACGCCGCTCGGATCCGGGACTCCGGGCCGCCCGCTCGAAGGCGGCCCGGGCGTCGGCCAGGCGTCCTCGCGCGGCCAGGGCATCGCCCAGGGTGGCCGCCAGCGAATCGGCCGGCACTCGCCGAGCCAGCGCGACCGCCTCGTCGGCGCGGCCCCGGTCGATCAGCCGCTCGACCCGGCTCCGGAGGGTACCCTCGGGCTCCTGACCGGCGCACGCCATCGTGGCCCCACCCAACCCGGCGAGCCCGAGCACCGCGGCCGAGAGTCCGAGCCGGATCACGGGGCCTGCTTCTCCAGCGCCCGAAGCGCCTGATTGGTCTCGGCCAGTGAGAGCAGCAACCGTTCGAGCTCCCGCTCGTATGCGGTCGAGTCCATGGTCGTCTTCCGCTGGCGCAGCTCGGCCACCGCGGTCTCCAATCGGCGGCGCTCGGCCAGGAGTCCCGCCGCCCGGGGGTCGGCGTTCGCCGGCTGACGGGTCACGGCGAAGGTGACGGCCCGCGCCAGCGCGCCGTCCCTGGCGCTGTCACCCAACGCGGCCGAGCCGGCGTGGTCGCCGTTGTCGTCGAGCTGGGCGTGCTCCGTGAGCAAACGCTTGTCGGACTCGAACGACTTGGCCACCCGATCCCGCGCGTACTCGAACGCCTCGGCGATCGAGACCCGGCCGTCCTTGTCGAGATCGGCGGCGCCGCCGCCCAGGCCTTGGGCGAAGAACCCGCCGAACTGGGTCGCATTCCGCTCGAAGCCCGTCTTGGTGGCGGTGAGCACGACCCGGTGTGGCCCCGAGAGCGGGCCGACGAATCCACCGCTTGCGCTGGTGGTATTGACGACGACGACCGTCTGATCCTGGAACGGGGCCAAGGCCGCCGCCAGGTCGGCGGCGGTGAGATCGGGCCCGGGCAGGCTCACTCGCGCCTCGTCGCCCTGCTGGCTCCCGTGGCCGAAGATTACCAGCAGGACCACGCCCTCCGGTCGGGCCCGACCGCGGAGCCTCGCCAGCGCCGCGAGCACCTCGGCTCGGGTGGCCTTGCCTCGGACCCGCGCCGGATCGGCGTCGGCTCGCTCCGCGAGATAGACCAAGTCGGAGTCGGCTACCCCCCACCGGGTTCGCGCCGCATCGAAGATCACGGCGGCGTCCTTCGCGAAGGCCGCCGCGTACCGCGGCTCACCGCTCAGCCCGGTGACGATCAGGACCTGGGTGCCCGGTCCCGGAGCCTGCCGGCCCGGAGCCAGCAACGCGAGCACCGCCAGGAGCGCCGCGCTCACGCCAGCCCCCGCTTCCGGCGGTAGACCCACTCGGCACCGAGGAGTCCAACCAGGAGGAAGAACACGACCGGCATGTCCCAGAGGTCGCGGGCCTCGGTCACCGTGATCCCGCTATCGGTGTAGGCCGCGTCGTCGGGCAGGCGGTCGACGTCGGCCGCGGTGTAGAACCGGCCATCGGTTTCCCGCGCGATCCGCCGGAGCAAGGTGCCCCGCATCTCGGCGTTGAGGAAATCCAGCCCCCGGTCGGCGACCATCACGAACTGGGGATCGGCCCGAAGAGTGTCGCGGCCCCGTTGGGCTTCGACCTCCACCCGATAGAGGCCCTCGTCGCGAGGCACGAAGTCGCCCTGATAGGCGCCGTCCCGGCCGAGAGACCAGTCGAGCGGCACGGTATCCACCACGCCAAGCGGTGAGGTGACCCGGGCCACCACGGCGGCGTCGTTGACCCGAAAATAGCTCGAATCGCCCAGCTCGGCACCGAGCGTAACCCGCTGCCCGGGGCCGGGGTGATCGGGGGTGGCGGTGACCTCGAGCCGGTCGGGCACGTCCTCCAAGAGCCAGCGAAGGAGCTGCCGCCAGAAGGTCTCGAACGACTGGTCGGCCAACGGCATCTCCATCTGCCAGAGCCAGGAGTCCTGGGCCTGGAAGGCCATCGCCTTGCCCCGGCCGTAGCGCTGGGTCACCAGGATCGGCTCCGGCTCGCCTCCCCCGGTGGGGGTGCCCAGCAGCAGGGTGGTCGCAGCCGGCTTCACTCCCAGCCAGCGATTCACCGAGGTGAGCGGCGGGAGCGAGTCCCAACGGGCCCGGTTGGCCTCTTCGGTCTCCGTCAGGAGAAGGGCCGCGCTGGCCTCACCCGCCGGCGCCAGGGAGACGCTCGAGCTCGCGGGCCGGCTCGGTCGAATCGGCCCGCCGGTTCGCGAACGTCACCGGGAGCGCCTCGGCGACCGCCGTGCCGGTGAAGTCGCCCTCGCCGAAGGCGTCGCGGCCGCCCAAGGCCAGCAGGCCGCCACCCCGCTCGCCCACGAACTCGGCGATCATCCGCAGCTGGTCGGCGCTGAAGAACGAAGCTTCGACCGCTCCGAGGATCAGGGCGCGGTACTGGAAAAGCTCGCCCCGGCTGCGAGGGAAGCCGCCGACCAGCTCCAGACTGTCGTCCACGCCCAACCGGAGGAACTTGCCTTGAGACGTTCGCTGGAGGCCCACCAGCTGCAAGTTGCTGTCGGCGGCGGCGGCGCGACGAATGAAGGCGAACTCCGGTCGGAGCGTCCCCTCGACATAGAGAATCTTTTCCCGGCGATCGCGGACCCGCACCACCGCGTTCACCTGGTTGTCCTGGCTCACCGCCTCGCCCGGAACCGGCTTCACGCTCACCGTCAGCTCGCGGAGCCCGGCCTCGAGCGGCGGGATCCGCACCGGCACGTTGACCAACTCGGAGCCCTTCGGGATGGTGACGGCCCGTTGCGCGACGATCCGGCCCTGGTCCTCGACCGTTACCGTCACCGTCTCGCCGTCGAGTCCGCGGGCTCGAAGCGCCACGGCACCCAGGAGGACGGCCCCCTTGAGGGTCGAGCGCGGGAGCTCCACTCGATCGATGGCCAAGTCGCGATCAAACCTTTCCCGGCCGAGGCCCACCGTGTACACCGGGATGTGCTCCGACTGCAGCGCCAGGATCGCGTCGCCGATCGAGTTGCCGCCGTTGTCCGCCCCGTCGGTCACCAGCACCACGCCGGCGAGGGGCAGGCCGACCGCGTCGCGGCGCACCTCGTCGAGCGCCTTGGCCACGTCCGTCCGAGCCCCCGTGGCCGCCAGCTCCGCGGTGTGGCCCAGGCGCCGAGGCGCCTCCGAAAACCGATAAAGCCGGACCGCATAACGATCGGCCAGCGCCTTGACCAGCGTCCCGGACGAATCGTCGAAGATCCGCTTGACCTCGTCCAACCGACTCCGCCCGTCGACGTCCTGGATCTGCATGCTGCGGCTGTCGTCCAACACGACCGCCAAGGCGTTCCGACGTGGAACGGAGGACGACAGGAGGAGCGCCGGGCGGAGAAGGCAGAAGCCGAGCAGCAGAAAGGCGGCGAGGCGGAGACCGGCTAGAATGACGCGATCCCGGACTCGCACCCGGGCGGGGGCGCGAGAGTAACTCGCGACCGCGACCGCGCCGACGACCAGCACCAGGGGCACGACCATCCGGGTGCCCAGACCCAGCCACGTCAGGGTCCCCCGCTCGAAGAGTCGAGGCGGGTATTTGAAGAGGAATTCGAAGAGGGTCTCGACCACGGTCGCGGCACGCTCTCACGGCACATCCCTCGCTCGGGCCCGGAGGGACTCGGAGCACCGCCGGGAAGGGTGGCGGATGCCGGAGGGAACGGAGGACGGCCGACTACGTCTATTCTATATCGACGCCCGGCGAACGAGTAAAGTTTCGGGTTTTCGGCCCCTCAGGACAGGGCCCGCCGGGTGAACGATCGGAGTCCCAGTCCGAGAAAGAGCGCGGTCAGCGCGACCAGCGCGGCCACCACCGCGACGAGCGACATGTGGGGGAGGGTCGGGGTGAGCGCGGCTCTCAGTCCTTCGGCGACGTAGACCAGCGGGTTCACCAGCACGGCGTATTGCATGGCCGGCACTGCCGCCAGGCCGGCCCAGGGGTAATACGCGCATCCGAAGAAGATCATCGGGGCGACGATGAAGCCGAACATCAGGCCGATCTGCTGGGGGCTGATTGCGGTGCCGAGAAAGAGGCCAAACGCGGAGAACGTGGTGGCTCCCAGCAGAGTTATGCCGACCACCTCGGCCAAGTGGGACACGGTGAGTCCGGCGATCGGCCCCATGATCAGCCTGGCGATCGGCAGCACGAACAGGGCCGCGATCACACCCTGGATCAGTCCCGACACGATCTTCGCCAGCGCCACCACCCGAATCGGGACCGGCGCCAGGAGGCGGTCTTCGATCTCGAACGTCCACCCGAAGTCCGACACCATCGGCAGGGCCACGGCCTGGACGCTCGAAAAGGCCAGGCTGATGGCCAGAATGCCGGGGAGAAGCGCCGCACCGTAGCCCCGCTGCACGAATCCCATCTTGGGCAGCAGGTAGCCGAACACCACCACGAACATGATCGGCTGGAGCGTGGTCCGGAGCAGAAAGAACGGGAGCTCTCGGGCGGCGACGTGGGCATCGCGTCGGAGCAAGGCGCCGAACACCGCGCCGGCGGAGACCCGCCTCATTCCAGACTCCGGCCGGTGAGCGACACGAACAGGGTCTCGAGGCTGGGCGGCGTGAAGTGAATGTCCTTGACGGTCCGGCCGGTCTCTTCGGCCGCCCGGATCAGCTCGGGGATCACCTCGCCGGCCCGATCGGCGTAGACGTGGAGGGCCGACTGGTGCGCCTCAGCCCGGGTTACGCCCGGCCGGCCCAGCACCGCCGCCACCAGCGGCTCGGCGGGCCCGTCGAGGGTCAGCACCACCAGGGTGCCGCCCGGCGCCCGGCGCTTGAGCGCTTCGGGCGTATCGCAGGCCAGGAGTCGGCCGTGATCCACGATCGCCACTCGATCGCAGAGCTGGTCCGCCTCCTCCATGTAGTGAGTCGTCATCACGATGGTCCGACCGGCCTGGTGCAGACGACGGAGGATCTCCCAGAGCGCCAGCCGGGCCTGGGGATCGAGACCGACCGTGGGTTCGTCGAGAAAGAGCACGTCCGGCTCGTGCATGAGCGCGCGGACGATCATCAGCCGCTGCTGCTGGCCGCCCGAGAGCTCCTGCACCTTGCTGTCGACCCGATCGCCGATCCCGAAGAGATCGAGCAGCTCCGTGGCCCGGGGGGCCGAAACCGAGCGGGCGATGCCGAAATAGTCGGCGTGGAAGAGCAGGTTGTTTCGAACCGAGAGGCTCCGGTCCGGGTTGGGACGCTGGGGACCACCCCGATCCGCTGTTTGACCCCCACGGGATCGACGCGGACGTCGATTCCCATGATCTCGGCCTGGCCGGCCGAGGCCCGGACCCGGGTGGTGAGGATACCGATGGTGGTGGTCTTGCCGGCGCCGTTGGGGCCGAGGAGGCCGAAGAACTCACCGTCTCGGACCTCGAGGTCGAGCCCAGCCAGGGCTTCGATCTCTCGGACGCCGGGTTGGTGACCGTGCCCGACGCCGCTCGTGAGGCCGGCCGGCGTCGGCGCCACCGACGACGCCCGCCGGGGCTTCGGGGCGGGATAGACCTTCCGGAGTCCGCGGGTCGCGATCGCGGCAGGCATTCGACCTCGGGTGAGAGACGTGGTGGTCCAAAGGTAACCGGGGCATCGTGCTCAACCGTTGGGGGCACGCCTACGTATGCCCCGCCCCGGGCTTCTATTGCGGGCGCGACGGCCAACCGGCCGCCCCGGACGTGCTCCGCGGCCCGCTGGGGCGGGTGACGTTCGCCAACGCCGAGCTCAACGGACACCAGAACTGGCTCGATGCCAGCGGCGAGGGGAAGCGAGCCGCCGAACAGCTGCTCAGCTGACCGGCCGCAGTCCGCTTGCGGAAGGGTGACCCAAGCGGCAGTTTGTATACAAAATCGTCGACCCGAACGGGACCCTCCCCTCCCACCATTCGCGAGCTCCCTCCATGTCGGATCAGCCCCGTCTCCGCCCGATCGGATTGTTGGCTTCGATCCTCTATTTCGGGATTCCCTGCGCCGTCTTCTCGGCCAGCATTCTCGGTCTCCTGCCGTGGATGAAGCAGCACGGGTACAGCGACTACGTCCTCTTCAACGTGACCTTCGGCGGGCCGCTGATCCTGATGCTGATCGCGGCGATCGTGGCCTACCGGCTGGAGGGTCGTCCCTGGACCTGGGCCGCCTTTCGCGACCGGATGCGGCTCACCCGTCCGACCGGTCGCGACTGGCTCTGGACCATCGCGCTGGTGGCGTCGGGCTTCCTCCTCCCCTACCTGCTCAACCCGCTGGCCGAGGCGGTCTCCGGGGTCACGTTCTACACGCCGCCCAAGGAATTCGGTGAGTTCATGGCCTCGATGCGATCCGGGCTCGGCATGGATCTCAGGGGCCGGTGGGACGTATTCCTCTGGGTGGTCTTCGCGCTCGCCGTCTTCAACATCGGCGGCGAAGAGCTCTGGTGGCGGGGCATCATCCTACCCCGCCAGGAGCTCGCCCTGGGCAAGTGGGCCTGGCTGGTCAACGGCCTGCTCTGGGACCTGTTTCACTTCTTCTACCACTCGAACCTCGGGAGCGTGGTCGGCTACCTCGCGGCCACCGTGCCGCTGGCGTATGTCGCCCAGCGGACCCGGAACACCTGGCCCGGGATCATCGCCCACTTGATCGGGAACGGGGCGGTGCCGTTGGTGATTCTGATGAAGGTGTTGGGGAAGTGACGGGGACGGGGCGGGACGGGGAGGGTGGGGAGAGACGGGGAGGCGAGCGACGGGGAGTGCGTTGCCACTCTCCCCGTCTCTCCCGCCTCCCCTCCCGCCCAGCCCCCTTCCGCTACTTCTTCTTCAGCCGATTGAAGCCGTACGCCATGTCGAGGTCGAGGCCCGTCACTTTGTCGCCCTGCTTCCGGAAGATGAGGTGGGCGTCACCCTGACCGGCGAAGGTGTCGTTCCCCAGGTAGGTCAGCACCTGGGCTGAATCGGCGAACGGCATCTTGGCGGTGAGCTTTCCACCGTCGACCGCGATGGTCAGCTCGGTGGCCCGACCCCGGCCGTTGCCGGTGTAGGTGCCGGCGAACTGCGCCAGGTCTCCATCGAAGGGCTTGCTCTCGTCGGCCGGCTTGCCCAGGATGGCTTCGGCGATCGCCCGGGCGGCACCGTCGGGGTTGACCGGGCCGGCCGTGTTGTAGAGCACGACCACGGCGAGCGAGTCGTCGGGGAAGTAGATGTTCTCGGATAGGAAGCCGTTGATCCCGCCGCCGTGATGGAACGCGCGGTGGCCAACCACTTTGCTGATCGCGAGCCCCTTGGCGTAGCGAAGCTTGGTGCCGTCGCTCAGCTCACCGGGCTTGGTGTACTCCTGGTAGGCGGCCGGATCCAGGATCTTGCCGCCGTGCAACGCCTGGTCCCAGGCCACCAGGTCGATGGCCGAGGAACAGAGCGAGCCGGCCGCGTAGGGCCAGGTCTGGTCGAGGTACCCCTTCTGGATCAGCCCGGTCGAGTCGGTGTCGTAGCCCTCGACGTCGCGGGCGTGGATGGACCGCTCACTGCAATAGTGGGCGTCCTTCATCCCGGCCTTGTCGAACAGATTCTTCTGGACGTAGTCCGCATACGACATCCCGCTGACCTTCTCGATGATCAATCCGGCCAGGAAGAAGGCCGAGTTGTTGTACGTCTCCTCGGCGCCAGGCTCGAAGTCGAACGGCTTCTTCTCGATGATCCGGAGCAGGGTGTCCTTGGGCAGGTGCTGGAGGCCGATCAGCCTGAACTCCGGAATCTCGGTGTAGCCCTTGATCCCCGAGGTGTGGTTGAGAAGCTGCCCCACCGTAACCTTGTGTCCCGCGGTGTTGTAGTTCGGGAGGTACTTGGTGAAGTCGTCGGCGAGGTTGATCTTCCCCTCCGAGACCAGCTGCATGATGGCCGCGGCCGTGAACTGCTTGGTGACCGAGCCGATCTCGTAAATGGCATGGGGCGGGGTCGGTACGTCGAGCTGGATGCTCGCCTTGCCGAAGCCTTGCACGGCGATCGTGTCCGTGCCCCTGACCACCGCGATCGAGGCGCCGGCCACCTTCCCCGCCTTGATCGGCGCTTCGACGATCGAGTCGATCTTCGCGATCAGGGCCGGGTCGCCGTGAGTAATCCCGTAGGTCGCGCCGTTCGTCGCCCCACCCGCTGCGCCGCCCCCGACGCCAGCCCCACCCGCGCATCCCGCCGCCGCGAGCAGTGCCGTGATTCCGAAAAGTCGCCGCATGAGAAGATTCTGCCTTGTTCGAGGTGAAAGGGATGCCCGCGGCACCGACGCTATTCGTGCATCCGGTACGACATCGCGGGGTGACCGAGGAACTTCCGCAACAATCCCAGCTGGCCCAGGTGATACGACTCGTGCTGCAGCAGAAACCCGAGCCCGTCCAGCACGCTCGGCGGCACCCCCGGGAACTGCTCGGGTGACGGTGCCGCCAGCTGCGCCGCCGTGCAGGTCGCCAGCCGGGTCTCCAGGCGCTCGCTGATCTCGTCCCAGGCGTCGAGGGTCTCGTCCAGCGACGGGACCCGGGCCGCCGAGTCGATGGCCGTGCCGTAGGCCAGGGCGCCCCCGAACGGCTCCGGCTCGTCGCCACCCAGATAGCGGATCATCCAGGCCCGGGTGTTGACCAGGTGGGCAGCGATGAAGGCGACGCTGTTGCTCCGATCGTTGGGCCGACCCTGCGCCTCGGCCTCGGTCACGCCGTCGAGGCAGTTCTCGAGGAGCCGGGAGTTGAGGGCGAAGACGGCCGCCATGGGTGCCAGGGCCTGGATCATAAAATTGCGTCCACTAGTGTATCCAATGAGTCGCGACCCTACGAGGGGTCGACGGGAGGGGTTTCGGCCCCGCCCGCGGGGACACTACCCGGTCAACCCGCTCGACTTCCGGGCCGCTTTCGACCGGCTCACTCCGGCACCACCGGGAGAATCAGGGCCGAGCCCTGGCCGGGACCGAAGTGGATCGCGTTTCTGGCCACCTCGAAGGTGACCTCGTCGTAGATGGTACCGCCGGTGTTGGTGTTTCGCTCGTATTGAGGAAAGTTGCTGCTCGACAGATAGAGTCGGATCCGGTGCCCCGGCTTGAAGAACCAGGCGATCGATCGGAGGTTCACCTCCACCCGATACACGGTCCCGGGTTGGATCAGGGCCATCCGGCCGATGCCCTCGCGGTTCCGCATCCGGAACACGCCGTCCACCACGTTCCAGCTCCGGCCGGCCTCGTCGACGTCGACCAGTTTGGCGGTCACGTCCGTGTCCTTCTGGTCGGACGAGACGTAGAGGACGGCCCGGACCGGTCCAACAATGGTGAGACCGTGGTCGAGGGCGGCCGTGCCGTAGACCAGCACGTCGGGGCGGGTCTCCAGGGCGTTCTGTTGGAAGATGCCGGGCTGATCAGCGGGGTTGCCGGTACAGCAGATCGTGCCCCCGATCGAGGGCACCGGGTCGGCCGGGTCGTAGGTGAGCGTGTCCCGGCCCGAACGGGTCGGTGCGGTGAGGCGCAAGGTCCCGTCACCCGCCCCGGTGTTGGCCCCCTTGGCGCTGGCCAGGTAGTAGCTCACCGGCCGCATTTCGGGCACGGGCCAGGTGCGGGCGGTCCGCCACTCGCCCTTCCCGATCACGTAGTAGCGGACCTTCGGCATCTGGAGGACCCGGTTGGGCCGGTCCTTGAGCCAATGGTCGAACCAATCCAGGTAGATCGTGAGGTAATCGAGCCGGGCGTCACCGACGTCCATCTCGCCGACGACCGTGTGCTCGGTGGCGCGCTCCGAGGCGCAGTGGGTGGTCGGCGAGATGATCGCGTACTGATTCTCGCGGGCCCGCTGCGACACCGCGTTCCGCCGGAACAGGTTGAAGAGGTAGAGCGTCTCCTCGGCCCCGTAGTCGAGCCACGAGTTCACGTGGATCGCGGGCACGTCGTAGCGGGTGGTGTCGGTGGCGTAACCCTGGGTCGTCCAGTAGGCGCTGCCGGGTCGGTTGGAGAGGTAGTCCTCCCAGTCGGTCCGGGGACCGTGAACCCGGGTGATCAGGTCGACCAGGGGGAGCGACCGGAGCACCGTGGCGAAGTCGAAGCGATCGGGCGGCGACGGGTTACGGTCCTTGGCTCCGGCCCCCAGGAACCAGCCGAAGGCCGAGCTGAGGGTGAACACGCCGTCTTCGTAGGCACCGAATCCGGACCAATAGCCGCCGCCCGAGCCCAGCCCGCCCGCCGCTGCCTGGGGAATCGCCGCCAGGTGGTGAGGGTGGCGGGCCCCGGCAAGGAGGATCTGCACCTCGCCCAGGTACGAGCACCCGTAGGTGCCCACCTTGCCGGTCGACCACGGTTGCGACGCCGCCCAATCGATGGTGTCGTAGCCGTCGGGCCGGTCGGTGGCCTCGACCTGGTATTCACCCTCGGAGTGTCCCTTCCCCCGCACGTCCTCCGAGACCACGGCAAAGCCGCGCCTGGCAAAGAAGTCGGCCGGCTGGGTCGAGCCCCGATAGGTGTCCTTGTCGTACGGCGTCCGGAGCACGATCACGGGAAGGCGGGCCGAGGTCGTCTTTGGCAGATAGAGGTCGGCGGCCAGCAGAACGCCGTCCCGCATCGGAATCATGACGTTCTTCTGGATCGAGTATTCGTTCTCGGCCGGCGGCGGCGCGAAGCGATCGGTCGGGGCCTGGGCAGCGAGGGACGAGGCGGTCAGGCCGCTCAGGGCGGCCACGGTCAGGCCGCTCAGGACGGCCACGGTCAGGCCGCTCCCCGCGGCCACCAGCCAAAGCGAGCGCCAGGTCTTCGTCATCGGGGCTGGACCGGCAGGAGCAGTTGGGAGGCGCGCGCGCCACCCAGGTGGATCGTATTGGTCGCCTTCACCCAGGTGGTCTCGCCGTAGTTGTTGCCGCCGGTGTTGAGATTCCGATCGTAGAGCGGAAAGTCGCTGCTCGAGATCCAGAGCCGGACCCGGTGGCCGGGCGCGAACCGGTACGCGGTGGCCTTGAGACTCACCTCCACCCGGTAGCTCTCGCCCTTGCGCATCCAGACCGGGTGCGCCATCCCCTCACGATACCGGGCCCGCTTGACGCCGTTCAACACGTTCCACGCGTGCCCGGCGGGGTCAACGTCGAGCAGCTTGGCGGTGAAGTCCGTGTCCCGGGCGTCCGACGACACGGAGAGCACCAGGTGCACGGGCCCCGCGATCGTGAGTCCGTCCGCGAGCGGCGCCGAAGTGTACACCAGCAAGTCGGACCGGGTCTCGAGGTCGGATTGGTCGAAGATGCCCGGTTGGTCGTTGGGGTTACCGGTGCAGCAGATGGTACCGCCTCGCGAGGGAAACGGGTCGCCGGGGTCGTAGGTGTAGGTATCGCTCGCGGACCGGCCGGGCCGGGCCGTCGTCAGGATTCCGTCGCCCGTGCCGGTGTTGGCGTGGCCGGCACTGGAGAGGTAGTACGGTGTGACCTTCGTCCCGGGAATCGGCCAGGCGGCCGCCTCGCGCCAGCCGTCGTGCATGACGTAGTAGGTCACCTTGGGACGGTCGGTGACGTGGTTGTCGGCTCCGCGGAGCCAGTGATCGAACCACGCCAGGTAGACATCCCAGTAGTCGTACCGGGCGTCGCCCACGTCCAGGTCGCCGATCCGGGTGTGCTCGGTGGCCGCCTCCGAGGCGCAGTGGGTCGTGGGCGACATGATGGCGTACTGATGATCGCGGCCCCGGGCCGAGAGCGCGTTCCGGCGCATCAGGTTGAAGACGTACATCGTCTGCTCAGGGGTCACGTCGAGCCATGAGTTGACGTGGAGGGCCGGGGTATCGAACCGATCCTCGTCACTCGAGGTAGCCCACCGCCCGCCAATAGGGATCGGCCGGCGGGTGCGACACGAAGTCCTCGAAGTCGGACGGTGGATAGCCCGCCCGCTTGGCCATGGTCACGATCGGGAGCGACCGGAGCATGGTCGCGAAATCGAACTCGTAGTGCGTGGAGCCGAGTTGATAGTCGGGTGGATGCCGGACCTTGTGACCGGCCAGCCCGAACCAGCCGAAGATCGTGGAGAGGGTGAGCGCGCCGCCCTCGTAGGTCCCGAAATTAGTATAGAAACCGCCCGCCGGACCAGTTGCTCCGCTGGCGGCCTGGGCGATCATGGCGGCATGGTTGGGGTGGTGCATCCGGGAAAGGAGATACTGCACTTCGCCGAGATAGCTGCACCCGTAGGTGCCGACCTTGTCGGTGGCCCAGGGCTGCTTCACGATCCAGTCGATGGTGTCGTACCCGTCGCGGGCATCCATCAGCTGGACGCGATAGTCACCCTCCGAGGCGAACTGACCTCGCACGTCCTGGCTCACGACCATGTATCCCTGCCCGGCCCAAAAGGCGGCGGGGCGGGTCGAGCCGGCGTACACTTCCTTGTTGTACGGGGTGCGCATCAGCACCACCGGGAGACGGCCGGTCAGGCCGACGGGCCGAGAGATGTTGGCCGCCAGCCGAACCCCATCCCGCATCGGGATCATCACGCCCCGGTCGACGGTCACCTCATACTTGGCGGGCGGCGGCGCGATCGGACCGCCGGCCGCTTGACCGGGGAGCGCGGTCGCGCCCAAGGCAACCAGCACGCCGACGACGATCCCGACGCGCGACGAAGCGAGGTTCGGCATCCGGAACGGTCTCCTCGGAGGGGATGGTTCGATGCGGGGTGACGGGGACGAAGGTGGAGGGAGAGTAGCGTCAAAACGGAACCCCGGCAAACGGGGAAAGGAGGCGGGGATGTCGCAGGGAAAGACCGTCGGCGTGCTCCTCCTGACGGCGGCGTGCGTCGCCGGTTCGGTCGGGGCTCAGGCCTCGGGCGACGAAGCCCAGATCCGGGCTGCCCGAGAACGCTTCAACCTGGCGATCACTCGGCACGATCTCGACCACCTGGGCGACGACTGGACCGACTCGATCCGGGTGATCACCTCGCGCGGCACCGCCACGGTCGGGCGTGCCGCCTATCGAGCCCTCTTCGAGGCGGGCATCCGACAGCACGCCGACGAACGCTATCGTCGCACCCCGGAAGTCGTGACAGTGCTGCCGGCCTGGGACATGGCGACGGAATCGGGCCAATGGCAGGGCGATTGGACTGACCCGGACGGCCCGGTCCGGGTGACCGGGCGCTACCTCGCCCAATGGCGCCGACTCGACGGCCGGTGGCGGCTGGCCGCCGAGTCGTTCATCGCTGAGCGGTGCGCCGGCGGGCGGTATTGCCGCGAGCCCTGACTAGCCGGCGGCCAGCTGGGCCTGGATCATGTCGGAGACTCGCTGTTCGAGGACGCCCTTCGAATAGCACCAGATCCTGCCGCTGGCGACACCCGAGTCGTCGAGACCGACCCCCAACACGAAGGTGTGCACTGCCGTCCCGTCGCCCTGGGCTTCGAGGGTGACGATCACGGTGAGGGCGATCTCGTAGCGATCGGCGTTGGGCAGGGACCGGGTGTCACCGCAATCCATCAGGTCGGAGAGCACGGCCCGGCCGAGGCGGCTTCGGACCTTCTGATAGCAGGTGCCGGTCCGGTGCTCCTCGGGGACCCGGTAGTTCAGGTCGAGCCCGAGATCCTTGAAGACGGCCGGGAGCACCACCCACACCCGGCCGGCCGGGTGCCGGACGAAGCTCGACACGCCGAGGGTGTCGATCTCGGGCGCCCGATCACGGTAGCGACTCGGAGGGAGCTGCTGAGTCATCGGGGTACCGCCGCACCCCAGGGAAGCGGCCAGCAACAGGACTTCGATCACGTCGACCTCCGGGTTATCGGTCCGCGTCTTCACCCCCAATCTCGGCCCGCCCGGGCGGTGGCGAAAGGCCCGGGTTTACCTTTGAGGCCTTCCCCCTCACCCAGGGTATCCTCGAAATGCGTCGACCGCTATCGCTCCTTTTCGCCTTGGCGCTGGCCGCTCCCGCCGCCGCCCAACAGGCCCGGCCCACCGCCCTGCAGCGGCGCAACCAGGCCGCCGCGGACCGCCTGATCGACGCGGCCCTGGCCGACAGCGCCGCCTGGAACAAGCTGGCCGAGCTGGCCGACCGGTTCGGGCCCCGGCTGAGCGGATCGGCCGCCCTGGAGCGGGCCATCGACTGGGTTGCCCAGCGGATGAAGGACGAGGGCCTCGAGAACGTCCGGACCGAGCCGGTCATGGTCCCCCACTGGGTGCGGGGCCGAGAGTCGGCGGAGATGGTCCAGCCGCGCTTCGGTGCCCTCCCGATGCTCGGGCTCGGCGGGAGCGTCGGGACGCCGCCGGGCGGGATCACCGCCCCCGTGCTGGTGGTCACCAGCTTCGACGATCTCCAGTCACATGCCGCCGACGTGCCCGGCAAGGTCGTGCTGTTCGACGTGCCCTTCACGAACTACGGCCAGACGGTCCAGTACCGGGGAAACGGGGCGATCGAAGCGGCCAAGCTGGGGGCCGTGGCCAGCATGATCCGCTCGGTGGGACCGTTCAGCATGCGGACCCCGCACACCGGCGCCATGCGCTACGACGAGTCGGTCCGGAAGATCCCCGGCTTCGCGATCACCATGGAAGACGCGGCCATGCTCCACCGGATGCAGGACCGGGGCGACCGGATCGTGGTGAAAGTCCAGATGGAGGCGGCGACTCTGCCGGATGCCCCGTCCCGAAACGTGATGGCCGAGATTCGCGGCAGTGAGCGTCCGGACGAGATCGTGGTGATTGGCGGGCACATCGATTCCTGGGACGTGGGCACCGGCGCCATGGACGACGGCGGCGGGGTGATCATCGCCTGGGAAGCGGTCCGGCTGATGCACCAGCTGGGTCTCCGCCCGAAGCGAACCGTGCGGGTGGTGGGGTGGGTCAACGAGGAGAACGGTGGGCGGGGCGGTCAGGCGTATCGCGACGCTCATCGCGACGAGCTCCCCAAGCACGTGCTGGCCATCGAGTCGGACGGCGGCGTGTTCCGTCCGATCGGGTTCGGCTTCACCGGCTCGGACTCGGCCCGCGCGATCGTCCGTCAGGTGGCGGGGATGCTCCACCGGATCGGGGCTGACTCCATCCTCCCGGCCGGTGGGGGCGCCGACATCGGCCCGATCATGGGCGAGGGCGTACCCGGCATGAGCCACAACGTCGACGAGTCACGCTACTTCTGGTACCATCACACCCCGGCCGACAACGTCGACAAGCTCGATCCCCGCGAGGTCGCCATGAACGCCGCCGCGATGGCGGTCATGGCCTACGTGGTCGCCAACGAGGGACTGCCGCGCTGACCGTTCTCAGGGGGTGATCATGATGTGCGCCCAGGGCAAGCCGGGGTCCATCAGCCAGGGCTGCCCTTTGGCCGGCCGGACCGAGAGGCCGGTGCTCTCGCTGGTGGCGTAGGGGATGTAGACGACCGACATGTACTGGCCGTTCTTGACGGCGCCGGTCTTGGGATCCGCGCTGCCGGGCGGTGCGATGAACTGATAGAGGACCGCCGGCGCGGTGGGGAGCTTGAGCTGGCCGGCTTTGATCTCCGCGAGGCGGGCCGCCCGCACCTCGTTGGCTCCCTTGCCTTCCGCCCGGAGCTCACGGCCCCGGGCCATGAACGGGTCGAGATCCCGGTGGTAGCAGGACACGTGGTGGTTCGGCGTGTTGGGATCGTCGGCCAGGCAGACCAAGGCGCCCGTCCCCTTCCGCAGGGTGACGAACTTCCCATCCGGCAGGTAACCGAGCACCGTGGCATCGGCCCGCATCCGCTCCGGGGCCGCCTCGACGGCCCACTCGATCTGCCGAGCGGCCGGCGGAATGGCGGCACGGCCCGCCTGGGCGGCAAGCGGCGCACTGACGAGCGAGAGCGAGGCGAGGGCGATCAACGAGCGCATGGTTTCCTCTGCGGACGGCGGAACGATGTCGGGCGGGCGGGCCCAGCGGCCTAAGCCGCCGGGGCTCCGATCCGCCCGACCCGGAAGCTGAGCGGCCATACGACCCGGCGCACGGTCGCCGGATCTCCCCAGCGGCGCGCCAGCGCCGCCTCGACCGGCGCAACGGGATCGGTGCCGTGCTCCGCCTCGTAGCGGATGACGGCCGACCAGGTACGAAGGTAGCCCGAGAGATCGGCCAGCGTCCATTCGGAGACCATCCGGAACTGGGGGACGGTGAGCTCGGGGAAGGGAAAGGGGAGCGACCGATAGCCCTGGTCCACGTGGCTCCGCTCGGGGGGCCAGTAGGGGCCGACGGGGCCGTCGTAGAACTCCCGCACCAGCTCGTCGATCCCCGGATCTATCCGGAGAGCCGTGTAGCACCAGACCGCCAGCAAGGCCCCCGGCCGCGCCACCCGGCGTACCTCGGCATAGAAGCGAGGCAGATCGAGCCAGTGCAGCGCCTGGGCGACGGTGACCAGATCGGCGCTCCCGGGGGCGAGGCCGCTGGACTCGGCCCGGGCCACCCGATACCCCACCCCCGGTGCCGCCACGGCTCGGCCAATCTGGGCCTCGCTCGCGTCGGTCGCCACCACCCGGGCAAACCGGCCCGCCAGCTCCCCGGCCGCCTGTCCGCTCCCGGTGGCGCAGTCCCAGGCCATCTCGCGGGCCGGACTCTGGTCCGCCAGCCAGTCGAACAAGGCGGCGGGATATCGCGGCCGATAGACCGCATACCCCGCCGCCCGACCGGAGAAGTGGTCCTTGAAGCCGGCCGGGTCAGGCACGCCGACCGAGATCCAGCTCGTAGTGCGCGAACGTCTCGTCGAGCACCCAGCCCTCCGCCTCGTAGAGGTGCCGGGCGGCGGCGTTGCTCAGCTCGGTCATCAGCTCGAGGTAGAGGGCGGAGGTCTCCAACCCGTGGCCGCGGGCCGCAACGAGCAACGCCCGACCCAGCCCCAGGCCCCGGGCCGACGGCGCCACGAACAGGTCGTTCAGAATCCAGGCGCGGCCCAGCGAAACCGACGCCGGCACCGGGTAAAGCTGCGCGAAGCCGACCGGCCCGTCATCGGCCCGGAGGAACCCGATGAAGATCACCGAATCGTCCCGGCGAAAGCGCTCACCGAGGAAGTCGCGGACCTCCCGAGGGTTGGCTGGCCGACGATAGAAGACGCGATAGGCGTCGAAGAGCGGGACCAGTGCGTCGAGGTCGCCAATCAGCGCTCGCCGGATGATCAGGTCACTCACGGCACCCTCCGTTACACGAGTAGGGCCCAGATCGCGATCACCGAGGCGGCCAGGACCCCAAGGGTCATCAGCAGCCCGCGGATCCGGCCTCGCTGGCGGATCCCCTCCCGAAGGGCCCCCAGACTGGCCACGATCAGCACCAGCAGGGCGCCCAACAGCACTGCGTAAGCCGCCATGACCAGAAGCGTGATCATCGACCCAGCAGCAGCTTGCCGCCGAGGATCACCCCGGCCAACACGAACACCACCTTCACGAACGGCGCCCCCCGCCGCGCCCCGATCCGGGATCCCAGGTACCCGCCGGCAATCGCGCCGAGGGTCGCCGGAACCGCGAGCCCAGGGTCGAAGTAGCCCTGGGCCGCATAGGAAACCGCCGCCAAGGCGCACCACGCGCTGGCCACCAGGTAGTAGTGCCCGAGCGCCCGGGGCAGGTCGAGGCCCCGCCCGCCGGCCAGGAGCAGGGTGACGAAGATGCTGTTCCCCGACCCTAGGAGGCCCTCGTAGAATCCGAAGGGCACCGAGGCGGCCACGGTCGCCCGGCGGGAGAGGCGCGGAGGCCCGGCCTCCACCCCGAGTCGTGGCCGGAGTGCCACGACGATCACCACCGTGACGATGATGCCCCCCACGACCCGCTGCAGCGGCCCCGGCGGGAGGTTGGCGGTGGCCAGGGTACCCAAGACGACCCCACCCAACCCGAAGATCACCATCCCCAGCGCCAGGCGGCGATCGGGCCTGCTCCGGCGAAGGTAGTTCCGGCTGCCGAGCAGCGTCCAGAACGCGCCGGCGATCTTGTCAGCCCCGATCGCCACCGGCAGCGGGAACCCGAGGGCCACCCACGACGGCGTGGTGAGGACCGAGGTGCTGCCGCCGCTGAGCGACCCCAACATGGTCCCGGTGAAGGCGATGGCCGCGATTACCAACGCGCGGGGCACTCTCAGCCCCCTTCGCCCCGGGTCCGCCAGAGCCCCTCGCCCCGAGCCAGGTACTCGGCGAAGCTGGCAGGGTCGATGTTGGTGCCGCACACCACGAGGCCCACCCGGCGCCCGGCCAAACGTTCCCGGAGCGGACCGAGGAGCGCGGCCGTCGCCGCCGCGGCCGCCGGCTCCACCGCCAGCTTGGCTCGGCTGAACAGCAGGTAGATCGCCTCCTCCAGGGCCTCGTCGCTGACCAGCACGACGTCGTCCACGAACTGCCGGATCAGGCCCAGGCTGTAGGGCATCGCGAACGGCGGATTGAGGCTGTCGGCGATGGTGACCGCCCCGATGGCCTTTTCCGGCGTGCCCGACGCGATGCTCCGCTTGATCACGTCGTTGCCCATCGGCTCCACCCCCAGCACCAGGCACCCCGGCCGCGCCTGCTTGACCGCCGCCGCGATGCCACTGATCAGACCGCCCCCGCCCACCGGCACCACGATCGCGTCGAGATCGTCCTGCTGGCGAAGCAGCTCGAGGCCCAGCGTCCCGGTCCCCGTGCTCACGTTGAGCCCCTCGAACGGATGCACGAAGGTCCGCCCTTCGGTCGACTCGATGTGCTTGACCACCGAGAACGCCTCGTGGACGTCACCGGTCAGCACCACCTCCGCCCCGTACCCCCGACAGAGCGCCACCCTTGCCGGATTAGCCGTCCGGGGCATCACCACCTTCGCCGGCGACCCGAGGGTGTGGGCGGCGTAGGCGACCGCCGCAGCGTGGTTTCCGGCGCTCACCGCCGTCACCCCTCGACGGAGCTCGTCCGGCCCGAGCGCCAGCATGTTCATCAGGGCTCCCCGAGCCTTGAAGCTGCCCGCCCGCTGGAAGAGCTCGAGCTTGAGCAGCACCGAAGTGCCCCGGGGCAACAGACGCTCCAGAAGATCGTCCCGCCACTCCCAGACGGGCGTATGCCGGATGAAGGGCGCCAGCCGGCTCTGGGCGGCGCCGATGGCGGCGAGGGTCGGGGGCGTGTCGGGCATGCGTGGCTCAGGCGTCAGGAGATCAGGGGCCCCATTACCATTCCGTGTCATGGAGATACGGTCGGGTCGGAGCGACGGCAAAGGTGAGGAGCGTATGAACAAGTCCCTTCGGAACGTAGCGGTCGCCGCCGCGATCCTGGTCGCGGCGGGCTGCTCGCACCAGGGCGCGGAGACGAGCGTCGACCTCGACGCGCCGACCACCTTGATGGTCGACAACCAGGGATTTCCGGATATGACGATTTACGTCTACGAGGGGTCTCGCCGGATCCGCCTCGGGATCGTCACCGGCCATTCCGAACAGCGATTCACCCTGCCGAAGTACCTGGTCCGCTCAATCACCTCGCTCCGTTTCGAGGCCGACCCGATCGGCGGCAACCGAAGCTCGTTCTCCAACGAGATCACCGTGAACCCAGGCGAGGAGGTCACCCTCCGGATTCCGCCCGGGTAAGGATCCGGGCCAGCCGATCGGAGCCGACGTTCCCGCCGCAGAGCACAGCGACCACCCGTCGGCCCCGCCAGCGCTCGGCCTGCGCCAGGACCGCGGCGACCGCAACCCCGGCCGCCCCTTCGACGACCAGGTGGTCCTCCCCGGCGACGAGCCGCATCGCCTCCGCGATGTCCGGCTCGTCGACCAAGTGGTACTCGTCGACCAGATCGCGACACCACTCGAACGTAATCGCGCCAGGCTCGACCCCGCCCGCCGTGCCGTCCGACAGGGTCGGGCGTGACTCGAGTTCGAGGATCCGCCCGGCCCGAACCGACTCCGCCATGACGCACGAGTTTCGCGGCGAGCTCCCCACCACGGTGGCGCCGGGCGCCCGGGCCGCCAGCCAGCCGGCGATCCCCGAGATCAGTCCCCCGCCTCCCACCGCGACGAACACCGCGTCCGGCATCGGGAGTTCGCGGGTGATCTCGAGTCCGACCGTACCCTGGCCGGCGACGATCTCCGGGTCGTTGTAAGGCGAGATGAACACCTTCCCCTCGGCCTCGGCCACCTCGCGGGCATGGGCCTCGGCCTCGGCCGAGTCCGTCCCGAACCGCTCGACCCGGCCGCCCAGCGCCTCGATCCGGGCGAGCTTGCTCGAATCGGCGGTCTCCGGAACCCAGACCGTGCCTTGGAGCCCCACCCGTCCGAGGGCGTAGGCCACCGCGGCGCCGTGGTTGCCGGTCGACGCCGTGACGATGCCGCGCCGCCGCTCGTCCGGACTGAGCCCGAGCACCTTGTTCAGCGCCCCCCGGACCTTGAACGATCCCGTGTACTGGAGGTTCTCGGCTTTGAGGTAGACCTCGGCGCCGGTGAGTCGGGAGAGCGACAGCGAATGGAGCAGCGGCGTGGACCGGGCGTGGGGAGCGATCCGGTCCGCGGCGGCCTCGATCGCCGCTGGGAAGTCTATCGATCCCATCGATGGATCACCCGGCCCGGATGCGCGCCCGTCGGACGCCCCTCGCCGAACACCACCTGGCCGTTGACCCAGACCCGCTGGATGCCCTCCGACAGCGCATGGGGGTCCTCCGGCGTGGCTCGATCGATCACGGTGGCGGGATCGAAGAGCACCAGGTCGGCGTAGGCGCCCGGCCGGATCACCCCCCGCCGGGCGATGCCCATGTGCTCGGCCGAGAGCCCGGTCATCTTCCGGATCGCGGTCTCGAGCGAGAGCCGGTGCTGCTCGCGGACCAGCCGTCCCAGCACCCGAGGGAACGTCCCGAAGCCTCGCGGATGCGCGCCGTCGAGCTCACCGTCCGAGCTCACGTTGGTATGATCCCAGGCCAGGAGGTCGGCCACGTCGGCCTCTGTCATGCTGGTCGCCACGACGCTCTCCCCGGCGTCGCCCCCGTGGGCCGCGCCCCACGCCTGTGATTCCCGGATCAACGCCATCAGGGTGGTCGCCGGATCAGTGCCCCGCTGCCCGGCGATCTGGGCGACGGTCTTGCCAACCAGGCTGGGGTCGGCCGCGAAGTTGCCGATCAGGAGTCCGTCCGGCGGCGCGATCTCGGCGAGCACTTTCTCGGCCTCGGCTCGATCGTCGAAGTTTCGCTTCGGAAAAAGGACCGTGAGGGTCGACTGCCAGTAGGGATACGGATACACGTCCGCGGTGATGTCGACGCCCTCGGCCCGGGCCCGATCGAGCACCCGAAGCAGGCTGTCGGCCCGCCCCCAGAGCGACGTCATGGCGAGCTTCATGTGGCTCACCTGCACCGGTAGCCTTGCCGTCCGGCCGATCGCGATGATCTCGTCGATCGCGCTCCAGAACCAGCGGTCCTCGCTCCGGATGTGGCTGATGTAGCGGCCGCCCGAGTCGGCGGCCACCCGGGCCAGCGTCAGGACCTCGTCCCGGGTCGAGTAGATCCCGGGATCGTACTCCAGGCCGGTCGAGAGGCCGAGCGCGCCGGCGCCCATCTCGTCCCGGAGGAGCGAGGCCATGCTGTCGACCTCGGCCGGGGTGGCGGCCCGGCGGAACCCGGCGCCCATCACCTGAGCGCGGATGGTATTGTGACCGGCGTAGGTGGCGACGTTGATGGCCACCGGCGTGGCCGTGAGGGAGTCGAGCCAGACCCGAAGAGGCAGGTGCTCGCCCCCGTCCTGACCCGCCACGATCGTGGTCACGCCCTGGCTCACCGCGGCCAACGCCTCGGGGTGTCGAAGCAGACCGTCGTCGTGGTGGCTATGGGTGTCGATGAAGCCGGGAGCGAGAACCAGCCCGCCCCCATCGACGATCGAGTCGCCGGCCATCGGGGTCAAGTCGCCGACGGCGGCGATCGTGTCGCCCACGATCCGGACCGCGCCCGGCCGGCCCGGCGCGCCGGAGCCGTCGATCACCACCACGTTGCTGATCACCGTACCGGCCGACGGCCCCGGCGCTCGAGCACAGGCCAGGACCAGCGACGGGATCAGCCCGGCGCCGACGACGCGGGCAAGACAAGGAGACTGGCGCAACCGGAGCGACTCCGTTCGGGACGACCAATGGTATCCCGCGGGAGCGAGAACGCCAGGCGGGCCGACGGTCGGCCCCGGGCGGGGGAATTCGCGCCCAGCACCTTCCAGATCGAGAAGAGCCCTTCGGTCCCCTGGAAGAGCAGCCGAGCCGGGGACAGGAACTGCTGTTCCTACGATGAGACCCTTCCGGACCGCGGGCACGTCGAGGCCGCGCGGACTGGCAGAAATCCGGCTCCCGCGGCGAAGTTACCGACTATGAAATCTCTCTGGCGCGACGCCGAAGCCGCCACCTTCGGATCCACCCCGCTCGCTCTCCGGGTCTACACCTCCCGACTGCTCGGCCGCGAGACATCGCTGGTGCTCCACGGCGGCGGCAACACCTCGGTCAAGACCACCGCCACGGACCTCTTCGGTGACACCGAGGAGATCATTTACGTCAAGGGAAGCGGCTGGGATCTGGCGACGATCGAGCCCGCCGGGTTCGCCCCGGTCCGCCTCGCGCCGCTCCGCCGGATGGCCGACCTGCCCGCCCTGACCGACGGGGACATGGTCCGCGCCCAGCGCACCGCGATGACCGACCCCGGCGCGCCCACGCCGTCGGTCGAGGCGATCCTTCACGCCATCATTCCCTTCGCCTACGTCGACCACACCCACGCCGACGCCGTCGTCGCGGTGAGCAACACCGCCGCCGGCGCGGAACGGATCCGAGCGATCTACGGCGACCGGGTGCTCCTGGTCCCCTACGTCATGCCGGGCTTCGTCCTGGCTCGGGCGGTCCGGGAGCTGACCCGAGACCTGGACTGGAGCTCGCTCGACGGCATCGTCCTGCTCAACCATGGAGTGTTCAGCTTCGGTCCCGACGCCCGGACCAGCTACGAGCGGATGATCGACCTGGTCAGCCGGGCGGAGCGCTACCTGGCCGAGCAGGGCGCGGTTGGTAACCCGCCCGACGCCGATCCTGCCCCGCTCGACCCGGCGGCCCTCCACCAGCTGGCCGAGCTCCGCCGGGCGGTGGGCCGAACCCGGGGACGTCCGGTGGTGGCTCGGTTCGACGGCTCGGCTGGCCCTCGGGCCTTCGCCGCCCGGCCGGACGTCGACGCGATCGCCACCCGGGGCCCGCTCACTCCCGACCACGTGATCCGGACCAAGCCGCTGGCGCTGGTGGCCACGGCCCCTTGGACTCCGCCCCTCGAGGACTACGTCCAGCGGTATCGGCGGTACTACGGCGACCACGCCGGGGCGGAGCACGTCTCGCTCGACCCCGCGCCGCGCTGGATCGTGTGGAAGGGCCGGGGCTCGATCGGCATCGGCGACACCGCCAAGGACGCCGGCATCGTGGTGGACCTGGCTCGGCACACGGTCCGGGCGATCGAATGGGCCGAGCGGCTGGGCGGCTGGCAGGCGCTCCCGCCCAAGGACCTGTTCGAGGTGGAGTACTGGGAGTTGGAGCAGGCCAAGCTCAAGCGAGCCGGGGCTCGGCCGCCGCTGACCGGCAAGGTGGCGCTCGTCACCGGCGCGGCCAGCGGGATCGGACGGGCGACGGCCCAGGCGCTCGCCGCGGCCGGCGCCGCGGTGGTCGGGACCGACATCGATCCGGCGGTCGGCTCGAGCCTGAGCGGGACCGGTCTGGTCGGGCTCACGGTCGACGCGACCGATCGCGCCGCGGTGGAGGGATCGGTGGCCGAGACGGTCCGTCGCTTCGGGGGCCTGGACATCATCGTGACCAACGCCGGGGTCTTTCCACCCAGCCAACGGTTGGAGGAGATGGCGCAGGACATCTGGGACCGGAGCCTCGACCTCAACCTCACCAGCCACCTCCACCTGATCCGGGCCGCCGCGCCGTTCCTCCGGTTGGGCTTCGACCCGGCCATCGTGGTGGTCGCCTCCAAGAACGTGCCCGCGCCGGGGCCCGGCGCCGGCGCCTACTCGGTGGCCAAGGCCGGCCTGACTCAGCTGGCCCGGGTGGCCGCCCTCGAGCTGGGCGGCGACGGCGTCCGGGTCAACGTCGTGCATCCCCACGCCGTGTTCGATACCGGCGCCTGGTCGGACGCCGTGGTCGAGGCGCGCGCCCGCCACTACGGCCTGACGGCCGAGGAGTATCGGATCAACAACGTGCTCAGGGTGGAGCTCACGTCGGACGACGTGGCCCGGGCGGTGGTCGCGCTGGCCGGCCCGACCTTCGGCCGCACCACGGGCGCGCAGATCCCGATCGACGGCGGCAGCGACCGGGTGATCTGACCGACCCCGGCACCCGTCGCCGGGCGGAGCGTCAGTCGAGCCGGTCGGGGAAGAGCCGGCCCAGCTCGGCCGCCGTGGGCCGACACACGCCGCGCTCGGTAATGAGCCGGGTCACCAGGCGGGCCGGAGTCACGTCGAACGCCACGTTCAGGACCGGGACCGACGGGTCGAGGCCCAACTCGGCCGCGTCACGCTCCTCGATCGGAATCGCCCCGCCCTCGGGCAGCCGGAAGTCGATGCTCGACGACGGGGCCGCCACGTAAAACGGCACCCCGCTTTCCCGGGCCGCGAGCGCCTTGAGGTAGGTGCCGACCTTGTTGGCGACGTCGCCGTTCCGCGCCACCCGGTCGGTGCCGACCAGGCAGAGGTCGACCCGTCCCTGCTGCATCAGATGCCCGCCGGCGTTGTCGACGATCACGGTGTGGGGCACCCCGTGCTGGGCCAGCTCCCAGGCGGTGAGGAGGCCCTGGTTTCGGGGCCGGGTCTCGTCCACCCAGACGTGGACCGGCACGCCCGCCTCGTGCGCCAGGTAGACCGGCGCCAGCGCCGTTCCCCAGTCGACCGTCGCCAGCCAGCCCGCGTTGCAGTGGGTCAGCACGTTCACCCGCCCGCCCTGGGCCGCTTGCCGGTCGCGGATCAGCCGGAGGCCCAACTCTCCGAGCAGCCGGCAGGTCGACACGTCCTGATCGGCCATGGCCGCGGCCTGAGCGTACGCCCGCTCGACCCGCTCGCCCGGCGGGACCAGATGGAGCGCCCGCCGCATCCGCTCGAGCGCCCAGCGAAGGTTCACCGCCGTGGGGCGGGTCGCGCCGAGTGTGCCGATCGCCCGGGCCAGGGCCCCGTCGGACCCGTCCGCCCGAAGGGCGAGGCACAGGCCGTACGCCGCGGCCACCCCGATCAGGGGCGCTCCCCGGACCTGCATCGACCGGATCGCGTGCGCCGCCTCGTCCAGAGTGGTCAGCCGCAGCACCTCGAACGCCCCCGGCAACCGGGTCTGATCGACGATCGCGACGGTCCACCCGTCATCCTCGACCCAGATGGTTCGATACCACCGACCGCCGACCTTCATCGATCCGTCCGTCCGTCGGCCCGTCCGCCCGTCATGGTCTCAGTGTCCCTCGAACGCGACCAGCGCGAACGTGGGGCACCCGTCTGCCTCGATCTTCGTCCGACCACCTAGGTCGGGCAAGTCGATCACGAAGCACGCCTCGATGATGTCGGCCCCAAGGGAGCGGAGCAAGGTCGCTCCGGCCATCGCGGTCCCGCCGGTCGCCACCAGATCGTCAATCAGCACCACCCGTTCACCCGGGCGGACCGCGTCGCGATGGATCTCGACCCGGTCGGTGCCGTACTCGAGCTGGTAGTCGTGCCCGACGACCTCGAACGGCAGCTTGCCCTTCTTGCGGATCGGGATGAACCCGACGTGGAGTCGCTCCGCGAGGGCGCCGCCCAGGATGAAGCCGCGGGCCTCGATCCCGGCCACTTTGTCCACCTTCCGATCGGCGTACCGCTCGGCGAACGAGGTGATCACCCGCCGGAATCCCGGCCCGTCCGCCAGCAAGGTCGTGATGTCGCGAAACAGGATCCCGGGCTTGGGATAGTCGGGGATGGTCCGGATCAGGCGCTTGAGATCGGTCATAGCACTCGGCCCGCGATGGTCCGCAGGCGGTCGAGGGCGGCCGGGTCGCGAGCCGCCGGTGGGGTGATGATCGCGGCGTCGAGCGCGTGGTCGCAGCCCGCCGGGCAGGCCGCGGGATGGTCGCGCAGCATCGGCACCACCCGCCGGACCAGGTCGCGGGCCCGGGCGGCATTGCCGTTCAGCACCGCGATCACCTGATCGACCGTCACATGGTCGTGCGCCTGATGCCAGCAGTCGTAGTCAGTCACCATCGCCACGGTGGCGTAACAGAGCTCGGCCTCGCGAGCCAGCTTGGCCTCGGGCATGTTGGTCATCCCGATGACGGAGAGGCCCCACGTCCGGTAGAGCTCCGACTCGGCCCGGGTCGAGAACTGCGGTCCTTCCATCACCAGATAGCTGCCACCTCGCACGTGGTCGAGCCGGAGCTCGGTCGCGGCCGTCTCGAGCGCAGCGCCCAAGCGGCGACAGACCGGATCGGCCATCGATACGTGCGCCGCCAGTCCATCGCCGAAGAAGGTCTTCTCCCGAGCGAAGGTCCGGTCCACGAACTGGTCGACGATCACGAAGGTGCCCGGCGCGAGCCGCTCCTCGAGCGACCCGACCGCCGAGAGGGAGATCACGTCGCGGACGCCGAGCTGTTTGAGGGCGTGAATGTTCGCCCGGAAGTTGATCTCGGTCGGCGAGACCCGATGCCCCCGGGCGTGCCGGGGCAGAAAGGCCACCGGCACGCCCCCGAGCTCGCCTCGGAGGATCTCGTCCGAGGGATCCCCGAACGGGGTCACTACCCGGGTCCAGGTGGGGTGCTCGAGGCCTTCGATCTGATAGAGTCCGCTGCCGCCGATGATGCCGATCACGCGGGACGTCGCTCCGGGTTGAGGGCCGGCAGGGCTACCGCCGGGATGGGACCGCCGGCTCAACCGGGTCGGCGAGGAACGGCGCCACCCGGAGACTGTCCCCGCGCGCCGCGACGGCGGTCGAATCGGCCGCGGCTCGCGCCCGCGCGGCCCGGGCCCGCTCGGTGAGCACATGGGGCAGAAGCGCCAGCTGCATCAGCAGGTAGAGCGCGACAAAGGGAGATAGCATGCGGGCCATTCTGGCACCCTCGTGGCCTCGGTGCGGAGGCCCGTTCAACAGCCTCAGTCCTTGAACGGCGACCTGACCGCCCGGCGCGACCCGGCGTCCCCGCCGTCCAGCAAGTGCTGGAGCTCTTCCTGACTCAGCTCGAAGGGATCCTTCTCGTACCCGGGAGCGGCCACGTTGCGGCGCCGCTCGGTGTTCTCCCCGACCGGCTCGAGCAGCCACTCCCGCCGGGTCTCGGCCCGGACCTCCCACTCCCGACCATCACGGTCGGTGAACTTGCGATGCGCCATCGCCTCTCCCTGCCGATTGACCGTCTTCCCGAATGTACGCCCCCGACCCGCCGATGGCGACGGGGGGCGGAGACGCGCGACGGTGACCGTTTGGGGGAGTGGGGGGATGGGCGCTTCGGGACGGAGCGAGCCGGGCTCGGCCCGCTCCCCCAAAGCCGCTACTTGCCCCTGCGAGCGCGCCGCGCCGCCAGACCCGCAACGGCCACCGCGGCGACTCCGGTGGCCGCCAAGGCCACCTTGGCCTTGCGAGAGCTCTTGACCTTCTTGGCGACCTTGCGGGCGGCGGCCTTGGTCTTCTTCACTGCCTTGCCCGCCCGCGTTCGCGCGGACTTGGCGAGCTTGCGGGTGGTCTTTCGGGCCTTGCCCACCGCCTTCTTGGCGCGCTTGGCGACGGCCTTGGTCGTCTTCCGGGTTCGGGTGGCCATGTCGATCCTCCTGTTGGCGAGAGAGAGTTGGCTTTCCCGAAAAGTAAACCGACCGGCCCCCGAGCGGCGGCGGCTACTGCTTGACGAAGACGATCGGCGCGACGCTTGGCTCCAGCGGCACGGCGATCTCGGCGACCTCGCCCCGGGTGTTGGTTCGGAACTCGGCCAGGCCGCTGAGCGAGGGGCCGCCATCCGTGCCGGTCAGCTGGAAGACGTCGTAGTGATAGTGCTCCAACCTCCCGCCGACGTCATCGAGCTGGGCCTCGAGATGGCCGTCCGTCAGGCGGATCACCAAAGTACCGTAACCCTGATTGACGTAGGAACCCGCGTAATCGGCCAGCGGGTGGCTGGGCGACGTGCCGGGCTTCCGCTCGGCCGCAAGCTTGGCCTTCTGGGCCGCGGCCCGCTTGGCGTTGGCCTGATCCATCTCCCGCTGCCGGGCGGCCCAGTCGATCGGAGTGAGACCGAGCACCCGGTCGTACAACGCCTTGGCGATCAGCGTCGGGATCGGATTGTTGGCGCCCTGATTGGAGAGCACCACCAGACCGATGTGATCGTCCGGCAGCCAGGACATCTGAGAGATGAACCCGTCGATCCCACCGCCGTGGATCACGGCGTGATGACCGCGATAGACGCCGGTAGCCACGCCAAGACCGTAGTCGATCATGTCGAAGCCGCCCCAGAGCGCATCGGCCGCGGCCCCGATCACCATCTGCGGCTTCTGCATCTCCCGGGCCTCGGTCTGGGAGAGCAGCTGGTGGCCGCCCGCTTCCCCGAGATCGAGCCGGAACTGCACGTACTTGAGCATGTCCTCCACGCTCGAGTTGATCGACCCGGCCGGCCCGACCTGATCGATGTTCCGGTAGGGGATCCGGACCACGGCCGAGTCGCTGTACCCGTAGGCCCGGGCGAAGTCGTCGGCGTTGGTCATCCCGTTGATCGACGTCAGCGACCGGGTCATGCCGAGGGGCGTGAAGATCCAGCTCTTCACGAGATCGTCCCAGGACCGGCCGGTGAGCTGCTCCTCGAGATAGCCGGCTGTCATGAACATCAGGTTCTGATACTGCCAGATGGCCCGGAACGAGGCGCTCGGCTCGAGGTAGCGGAGCCGGTCGTAGAGCTCCTTCCGGGTGAAGTGCCGTCCGTACCAGAGCAGGTCGTGACGGGGCAGCCCCGAGCGGTGCGACACCAGATCGCGGGGCGTCATGTGCTTGGTGGCGTAGTCGTCCATCAGCTTGAAGTCGGGCAGGTAGCTGATCACCGGGGTGTCCCAGGCCAGCTTCTTCTGGTCGATCAGCATCCCCAGGATGACCGTGGTGAACGACTTGCTGTTCGAGCCGATCGCCATCAGCGTCCGCGGGGTCACCGGGAGCTTCTGCTCCACGTCGCGATAGCCGTAGCCTTTGGCGTAGATGACCTTCCCGTCCTTGATGACACCCAATGCCAGGCCGGGTACGTGCCATTCCGCCATCATCGAAGTGACGACGGGGTCGATGCTGGAAAGATCGGGGGTGGCACCGCGCCGCTGTGCCAGGCCTAGCCTGGGAGCGGCGACGGCGACGAGGGCGAGCGTCGAAGCGAACAGCCAGGACCGACGTCTCATAACACACATCCTTGCCAGGAGTGACGAACGAGTGAAATCCGGCAGCCGGCCAGGCGACAGTGGCGGCCCCACCAGATTCGCATACAATATTGGATACGAAACCCGAACGCCAGAGGGTCCCATGATGCCCCGCTCGACCCGGATCGGTCTCGCCGCCGTGCTCCTCGGACTGGTCACCGCCCCCGCCCACGGCCAGTCCCCCCCCGCGGCCACCGATCGGCTCGGCTTGGCCGATTTCCTGGAGTACGAGGTGCCGCGCGACTTCTTCCGAGGTGGCGGGCCGGTGGTCTCACCCGACGGCCGCCGGATCGTCTACACCCGGATCAGCGTCGACAAGATGCACGACGAGTGGACGGGCGCCCTCTGGCTGATGAACGCCGACGGCACCCGGAACCGATGGCTGGCCGACGCCTGGAGCGCGGCCTGGTCCCCCGACGGCACCCGAATCGCCTACGTCGCGAAAGGGGAGCCAAGCGGTGGCCAGATCTTCGTGCGCTGGATGGACGACGAGGGCGCCGTGACTCAGATCACCCGCGGGGAGCGGGGTCCGGGGTCACTGGCCTGGTCGCCCGACGGGCGGTCCATCGCGTTCACCATGCGGGTTCCTTCGGCTCCCCCGATGAGCGCCAAGCTCCCCGGCCGGCCGGCCGGCGCCGACTGGGTGGCGGAGCCCAAGATCGTGGACCGGCTCGACTATCGCCAGGATCACGTCGGCTACGTCGACGACGGTTACACCCAGCTCTTCGTGGTGCCGGCCACCGGCGGCACTCCCCGACAGATCACCACCGGCGACTGGAACGCGGGGGCGCCGGCCTGGAGTGCGGACGGCCGCGAGCTCCTCTTCTCGAGCCTCCGGGTGCCGGATGCCGTCTATCAGTGGCGGGAATCTGAGATCTACGCGGTGAACGTCCAGAGCGGGGCGGTCCGGCAGCTGACCCGGCGTCACGGCCCCGACTTCGACCCGGTGGTCTCGCCCGACGGGAAGCAGGTGGCATACCTGGGCTACGACTGGACCGACGACACCTACCTCGCCAACCAGCTCTACGTGATGGGCCTCGACGGTTCGGGACCAAAAGCGATTTCGGGCGGCCTCGATCGGTCGCCGGAGAACCTGCTCTGGGCGCCCGACGGCAGCGGCGTCTACTTCAGCGCCGACCACGGAGGCCGGAGCGATCTCTTCTTCGCGACGCTCGGCGGTCAGGTCCACCAGGTGACCCGGGGAGACCACTACCTCACGGTGATGGGCCTGTCGGCCAATGGGGTCGCCGTCGGGGTCCGGGCCACCCCCACCGATCCCGGCGACGTGGTGACGGTCGACCCCAAGACGGGCCGGATCACCCAGCTCACCGAGCTCAACGCCGACCTCCTGGCCGGCAAGGCGCTGGGCACGACCGAGGAGATCACCTATCCCTCCGCCGACGGACTCAAGATTCAAGGGTGGGTGATCAAGCCGCCCGACTTCGACCCCCGGAAGAAGTATCCCTTGATCCTCTCGATCCACGGCGGCCCCCACGGGATGTTCTCGGTCGCCACCTTCTACATGTGGTTCGAGTGGCAGTATTACGCCGACCAGGGCTACGTGGTGCTCTACACCAACCCGCGGGGCAGCTCCGGATACGGGAGCGCCTTCGGGAACGCGATCAAAAACGCCTACCCGGGCAAGGACTTCGACGACCTGATGGCGGGCGTCGACACCGTGATCGGCCGCGGATACGTCGACCCCAAGAACATGTTCGTCTACGGCTGCAGCGGTGGCGGGGTGCTCACCGCCTGGACCGTCGGCCACACCGATCGGTTCGCGGCAGCCTCCTCGGAGTGCCCGGTCATCGACTGGCTCTCGTTTGTGGGCACCACCGATGGGGCCGGCTGGTACCGGAATTTCGCCAAGCTTCCCTGGGACGATCCGTCGGAGCACCTCCGGCGCTCGCCGCTGATGTACGTCGGCCACGTCAAGACGCCGACCATGCTGATCACCGGTGAGAAGGACCTCCGGACGCCGATCGCGCAGACCGAGGAGTACTACCAGGCCCTCAAGATCCTCAAAGTCCCGACCGTGATGGTGCGTCTCGCCGACGAGTGGCACGCCTACTTCAACCGCCCGTCCAACACCATGCGGGTGTTGTCGCTGCGGCAACAATGGTTCGAGAAGTACCGCACCAAGGACAAGCCGATCCCGTAAGCGACCCCAGCGGCGACCCCACGATGGCGTTCGTCCTGGCGGCCGGAACCTGATCAGATTCATACTTGTCGTCGCAAAGTACTTGACGGCCTGAGGGCCGAGGAGTATCCTAAGGAAACAGGTCTTCCCAGAGGCGACCTTGGCTCAACTCGACCGATTCCTGTACCCCCTGCCGGAGGCTTCCACCTCCCCACTCGCGGTGGTACGCTGGTGGGAGCGGCGTCGGCTTCGCTACAACCTCATCGTCGGCGGGGCCGGCCTGTTCAGCTTGGGCGTGGTCGAGGCCTTCGCCGTCCTGCCGCCCGGATCCCACGGCTCCGGAGTCCCGCTCGGCGCGGTCATCGTGTTCGGGATCTTGGCCAACGTGTGCTACACGGTCGGAGCGTTGATCGACTGGGGCTGCAAAGTGGCCTGGCGGGACGACCCACCACTCGTGGGGCCGTTTCTCTTCCGACAGGGCCTCATGTTCTCGGTCGGCTTGGCGCTCCTCCCCATTGCGGTCGCGACCCTCGATTGGGGATTCCGGCTGCTCCGCTTCCTGTTCTGAGCCGGCCCCGACGGCCGGACCCAACGAAAAAGGCCGACGCGCCCTCGCGTCGGCCTTTTCGTCGGCGTCCCGAGCCGGATCAGGAGGCCCGGATCGGGATCTCCCGGGCCTTGGCCCGCTCCGTCTTGGGCAGGCTGATCGTCAGCACCCCGTCGTTCGCGGAGGCGTCGATCCGCTCGACGTCCACGGTGTCGGGGAGGATGAACACTCGCTGGAAGCTGCCGAAGGTCCGCTCGAAGCGGTGCACCCGATCGGTCTTCTCCTCGAGCTGCTGCTTCTTCTCACCCTGGATCAGGAGGCGCTTCCCGTCGATCTGAATCGACACGTCCGAGGGCTTCACCCCCGGCAGCTCCAGCGCCAAGGTGTACGACTTTTCGTCTTCGGCCACGTCCACCGCCGGTACCCAGGCCCTGGTGTGGGACCCCGCGGCCGGCAGGCCGAACGTGTCGTCGAACATCCGATTGAGACGCCCCCACCCATCGATCGTCCGCTGAGTCGGCTCGGCATTCGTCCAACGCACCAACATGGCTTCCTCCCAAGTCTTCGAGTTCTCTGATGGCTTGCCGTGGTCACCGCGACCCCGGCTCTGCCAGCGCCAGAGAGCAGCCTCCGTACCCGTTGAAGTAGGCCAAAAAGGCACAGCCACAGTCGAAAACCGTGGCCGGGTGCGTCAAAATGACTTGCCGAGCTGGGCGACTACCGTTCGGCGACGCCTCCAGCGGCTACCCAAGTCACGTACCCGCCGACGACGTTGGTGACGTCCCGATGACCTCTCGACCGGAGGAGGCTGGCGGCAATGGCCGACCGGGATCCCGTTTGGCACATGACCATCAGGGGACGGCCGGGGCCGAGCTCGCCGATCCGGTCAACGAGCTCGGCCAGCGGAATAAGCCGGGCACCGGGGACGTGGCCGGTCTCCCATTCGGACAGGTTCCGGACATCCAGGATCTGGTGACCGTTGGGACCGCGGGCGGCCAGGTCGGCGGCCGGGCATTGGGGAATGGTGGCCAGCTCGCCTTCGCTGATGGGCCAGTGATCCATGGCCTCCGGACCGAGGTACCCGGAGACCCGGTCGAGGCCGATCGACACCAACGCGCCGACCACCCGCTCGAGGACCTCGGGATGCGGGTCCGCCAAGAGGACGTGGAGGTCGCGATCGAACGGCAGAATCGAGCCCGCGTAGGTCGTGAAGCTTCGGGAGAAGGGGACGTTGAGCGAGCCGGGAATGAAGGCGGCCGCGAATTCGGCCGTCGGTCGAGTGTCGACCACCACCGCTCCGTCCCGGATCAGGGCGCCGACCCGGTCGGCGGCGACCCGTTCGGGCCGGGGAAGGTTACCGAGCACGGGCGGCCCCTCGCGATTGATACGCTTCATTACCCCGAAGTAGCGGGGCGGCTCCGGCTGGCCCGCGAGCACCTGGGCCACGAATCGCTCCACGTCATCGATGCTCAGAGCCCAGTTGTAGCGCCGCTCGTAGCCGACGGTGGACTGGGGTACGGCTCCGAGTCCTTTCCCGCAGGCGGACCCCGCTCCGTGACCCGGCCAGATCTGAAGGTGGTCCGGCAGCGTCCGGAACCATTGGAGGCTCCGGAACAGGTCGCGAGCCGCGGCATCACTCGTATCCGCGACGTGGGCGGCCTTCTCGAGCAGGTCGGGCCGGCCGACGTCGCCCACGAAGACGAAGTCACCGGTAACGATGCCCATGGGATCGGCCGCGACGGCCCCGTCGGTCACCAGGAACGAGAGGTGCTCCGGCGTGTGGCCCGGCGTGTGGACCGCTTCGACCGCGATGTTCCCGATCCGGATCACCTGGCGATCGGCGAGGACCTCGACGCCCGGGTCGCGCCGGAACTCGTACTGCCAATCGGCCGGACCGCAGCCGCTCACGTAGGCCCGGGCGCCGGTTCTGGCCGCGAGCTCGCGGAGCCCGGACATGAAGTCGGCGTGGATGTGGGTCTCCGTGACCGCCGTGATCCGAAGGCCTTCGGCCTCCGCCGCCGCCAGATACGGGTCGACCAGGCGGGCGGGATCGACGACCAGCGCTTCGCCCGTTGCCGCGCAGCCGATCAGGTAGCTCGCCTGGGCCAGGCGCTGGTCGTAGAACCGCTCGAAATACATGACTCCTCCCCTCACCGTGGCTTGAACAGCACGAGCACGCCCATGACCACCAACATCAAGGCGAAGGTGCGCCGCAGCGCTCGCTGGGAAACCCGCCGGACCAACGCACTTCCCACGAGGACGCCCACGATCGCGAGGGCGGTGAAGCCGGCCGTCTCCGCCCAGGGGATGGCGACCTGCCCGAGATAGCTCGCCAACCCGGCGGCGCAGCTCAGGATGATCAGGACGAGCGAGGTCCCGACGGCTTGGCGCATCGTCACTCCGCCGAGGAGGACGAGAGCCGGGACGTAGAGAAAGCCACCGCCGATCCCGACCAGGCCGGTAATCAATCCGACGGTGGCGCCCAGGGCCGCGATCAGGGGAAGCGGACGCCGGCGGGGCGTCTCCTCGCCGTCGGCAGCCTCACCGGACCAGAGCGCCGGGCCGAAGTACATCGACACCGCCGCCGCCAGCATCAGAATCGCAAAGATCGTGAGCTGCAGACGGCTCGATACCGCCAGGCCGACCTTGCCGCCGAGAAAAGCGCCGACCATCGCCGCCGGCCCGAAGCCGAGCGCGGCATCCCACCGGATGTTGTGAGCCCGATGATGGCTGACGGCCCCGAACAGGCTGGTGGTCCCGACCACCGCCAAGCTCATCGGAACGGCCTGCTTCATGGAGAGCTGGAGGATGTAGACCAGCACCGGTACCGTCAGGATCGAGCCGCCGCCACCCAGAAGCCCGAGCGAAAGGCCGATCACCAGGGCCAGGGAGAATCCGAGCGCGGTCACGCGTCACCTGCCTTGGCGGTGGCCACCCGTTCGATCAGCTCCACCAGAGCCCGCATGTCGAACGGCTTCTGGAGGAAGGGTCGATCGGTGCGGCCCAGGAACTCGGCCACGGTAGGCGACGCGGTGTCGCCGGTGATGACGATGGTGCGCTCCAGAACCTCGGAATGCCGCTCAGCGAGTTCGCGACACAACTCGATCCCGGACATCCCCGGCATCCGGAGATCGGTCACCACCGCGTCGTAGGGGACCGCCCGCCCACCGACCTCGAGTCGGAGCAAGGCTTCTCCACCGTCGGCCGCTTCGTCGACGGTCCACCCCCGGCGCTCCAGCGAGCGCCGCATCGCGGACCGGATCGCCTCTTCGTCATCCACGACGAGCACCCGGCGGGGGACCGACTCGACCGCGGGCGCCGGGGTCGGCTCGGTCTCACCGGTCGCCGATCGGGGGGTGGCCCGCCGGTCCACGAAGGGAAGGCTTACGGAAAAGCGCGCCCCGGTGCGCGCTCCCTCGACGTTCTCGACCCGGATCTCTCCCCCGTGCTGCTGCACAATGGTGTGCGAGACCGAGAGTCCGAGCCCGGTTCCTTGCCCCAGCTCTTTGGTGGTGAAAAACGGTTCGAAGAGGCGGGGCATCGCGTCGGCGGGGATCCCCAGGCCCGAGTCCTCGACCACGAACTCGAGCAGTTCGCCGCGGGCCCGGGCCCGGAGCGAAACCCGGCCGCCCCGCGGCGTGGCTTGGAACGCGTTGGTCAGCAGGTTGGTGAGCACCTGTTCGATCCCGACCGGATCGACGTCGGCCGGGGGAAGGTCCCGTCCCACATCGACGTCGAGGATCACGCCGTTCCGGCTCGAATCCCGCTCGAACACCCGGAGCACCCGGGCGACCATGTCGCTCGGCGCCAGCCGGCGGCGTTCGTCCCGACGGTTCCGCGCGAAGATGAGAAGGTCACCGACGATGACCCGGCACCGCTGGGCCTGTTGCACAACCACGGTCAGCGCCTCGCGATCAGCGTCGTTGCGGGGCTCGAGCAGGAGATCCTGGGCAAACGCCGTGATCGCGGTGAGCGGGTTGTTGAGCTCATGCGCGACCCCCGACACCATCCGCCCCACGGCCTCGAGTCGAGCCGCCTGGGCGACCTGCTGCTGGAGCCGTTCCCGCTCTTCCCGCTCCCGCTCCCGCTGGGTCAGGTCACGAAGCACCAGCACGTAGCCGTGGCGGGCGCTGCCGTCGAAAGTCGAGATCGCGAGCTCCATCGGGAAGACGCCCCCGTCGCCCCGGACGCCCGTCGCCTCGCGACGGAGGGCCATCGGGGGGTGAGCCTCGGACCGACGGGTGGTCACGGCCAGCCCGTCCCAGAAGGCCCGGCGTTGCTCCGGAAGGAGGAACCGGTCGAACGACCGGCCGATGGCTTCCGGGACGGAGGTACCGAGGATCGACTCGGCGGCGGGGTTCATCACCATGACGGTGCGGTCGGCGTCGATGGTGACAATGCCTTCGTGGGCAGCCTGGAGGATCTCAGCCAGTCGCTGGCCCGCCTCGCGAGTCTCGGCCAGCTGGGCCCGGCGGGCAGCGTCGGCTTCCTCGTAGCCGTGCTGCACCACCGTCACCACCATGCCCAACCCCAGCACGAACGCGAGCACGGCGTCGAAGTAGGAGTTGTAGCCGGTCAGCACCGAGATCACGTCCGACCAGGAGGTCTGGACTCCCAACCCGGCCGCGCCGAAGGCGACGAAGTACACCGCCCAGAGCACCGCCGAGAGGGCCAAGGTGATGGTAAGCACCCGGGTGCCGAGCCCCCGGCGGTCGTCCGGGGCCGAGGCCAGGAGCCAGGCGCTCACCCCGAACAGCGGCGCGACGATCAGCGCCTGCCAGGCCACCACGACGGTGAGGTTCGGGCTCAGGACCGCGCTCAAGACGGCATACACGAACACGGCCAGGTACACCGGCAGCGCCCAGGCCGCCGGCAGCGACCGGTTCCGCGCGTATCGGAGGGTCCCCAACAGCACCAGGGTCGCGAAGAGGAGCTTCCCGAACTGGTACAGGGCGTGCAGCGTCAGGTAGAGCGGGCGGCCGTTGCCTCGGAGGGCGGACGGAGACAGGAACGGCACCACGTTGTAGCGAAGGGACACCAAGGCGATGGCCGCGGTGAGCGCCACCCAGGCCCAGGTCCAGAGCCGGAAATAGTCGTGGCGGCGAGCCTCCCGCCGGAGGCTCAGCACCAAGGCCGTGAGCAGGAGCGAGGTGCCGAGCTGGACGAGAATCCCGACCAGCGGCAACGCCTCCGCGGTGTTGGTGGGCATCGACCTGAATTTGGCCAGCCGATGCCCGGAATGCGAGGCGGCCGCTCCCCGGCTCAGCGGGGGCGGGCCTCAGCGGGGCAGGTAGATCTCGCTCCCGGCCTCCCGAAACTCGCGGGCCTTGGCGTCGAGACCGGCCCGGGCCTCCTCGCGCAGATCCTGGCTGATCTTCATCGAGCAGAACTTGGGCCCGCACATCGAGCAGAAGTGGGCCACCTTGGCCCCCTCGGCCGGGAGGGTCTCGTCGTGGAAGGCCCGCGCGGTCACCGGATCGAGCGCCAGATTGAACTGGTCTTCCCAGCGGAACTCGAACCGGGCCTTCGAGAGAGCGTCGTCCCAGGCCCGGGCCCGGGGGTGCCCTTTGGCAAGGTCGGCGGCGTGGGCCGCGATCTTGTAGGCGACCACGCCGGCCTTGACGTCGTCCCGGTTGGGCAATCCGAGATGCTCCTTGGGGGTCACATAGCAGAGGAGCGCGGTGCCGTACCACCCGATCATGGCCGCGCCGATGGCGCTGGTGATGTGATCATAACCCGGCGCGATGTCGGTAGTCAGCGGACCCAGCGTGTAGAACGGCGCTTCGCCGCACCAGGCCAGCTGCTTCTCCATGTTCTCCTTGATCAGGTGCATGGGAACGTGGCCGGGCCCTTCGTTCATCACCTGGACATCGTATTCCCAGGCAATCTTGGTGAGTTCGCCCTGGGTCTCGAGCTCGGCGAACTGGGCCGCGTCGTTGGCGTCCGCGATCGACCCGGGCCGGAGCCCGTCGCCGAGCGAGAACGACACGTCGTAGGCCGCCATGATCTCGCAGATCTCGCGGTAATGGGTGTAGAGGAAGTTTTCGCGGTGGTGGGCCAGGCACCACTTGGCGATGATCGAGCCGCCCCGCGAGACGATCCCGGTGACCCGCTCCGCGGTGAGCGGCACGTAGCGGAGCAGCACGCCGGCGTGGACCGTGAAATAGTCCACCCCCTGCTCGGCCTGCTCGACCAAGGTGTCCCGATACGCCTCCCAGCTGAGATCCTCGGCCACCCCGCCGACCTTTTCCAGCGCCTGGTAGATCGGCACCGTGCCGATCGGGACCGGGGAATTCCGGAGGATCCACTCCCGGGTTTCATGGATGTCGGCCCCGGTGGACAGGTCCATCACGGTGTCGGCACCCCAGAGCGTGGCCCAGCGGAGCTTGTCGACCTCCTCCTCGATCGACGACGTCACGATCGAGTTCCCGATGTTGGCGTTGATCTTCACGTGGAAGTTCCGCCCGACGATCATCGGTTCGAGCTCGGGGTGATTCACGTTGGCCGGAATGATGGCCCGGCCGCGGGCCACTTCGCTCCGGACGAACTCGGGCTCGATCCCCTCGCGGAGCGCGACGAACTCCATTTCCGGGGTGATCTCGCCCCGCCGGGCGTAGTGGAGCTGGGTAACCGGGCCCCGCCCCCGATAGACGGAGGCTGCGGCGGCAAGGCCGGCCGCCGGGGCCGACCGCGACTCGGCCCGGACCACGTCGCGCTCCACGATCCAGGGGAGTCGGATCGGCGGCAGGCCCCGGCTCACCTCGTGACCCAGGGGGCCGCTCGTGTCGTACACCCGAAGCGGCGGCTCCCCGCCGGAGAGGGCGATCTCCCGCATCGGGACCCGCACCCCGTTCGGGCCCTCGAGGTAGACCTTGCGGGAGCGCGGAAAGACCTCGCCGTAGTCGGACGGGGCGACGGACGGGCGGGGCGTCGGTGGAGCGGACATTGAGCCTCCTCGATCGGGACGGCGGGACGGGAGGCGGCCAAACCAGACCGCGCTCCCTCCGCCGGTGTGAGCCGGGTCAGGTTCCAAGGGACTCTCTCAATCCTCGCCGGTCGCGGCGGGATACCCCTGGCGGCACTCGAATCCTATCGCCTCCGAACCACCGTGAGCAACCTCCGCCGGATTTCAGGCCGTGCCTAGGCCCCTTCGGCGGCAGGGGACCCAGGAAAACTCCCAGGGGGAAAGGCCAGGCTTCTTCCCAACTTGTTGGCCCGCCGCCCGAATCCTAACGTCCGATGCGTCACGACGGACGGCGGGCCCCCCTGACCGGGAGAAGACGAGATGCAGCACGAAACGATCGGGCCGGAGCTCGGCCACCGGGAACCCGAATGGGAAGGCCGCCAGATCCTGCGCGACCTCGACGGCCGGCCTCACCTCCTGCTCCGCCTGCGCCTCGTCTGGGGCTACTTCCCCCGGCGGGACGGGATCCCCTTCGTTCGGGTGGGCCGGACCCGGGCCCGGTGGATCGAAATCGCGGAGGACGAGGAGAGCGTGCGCGCCTACTTCGACCGGGTACCGGCCGAGGGCGCGCCGATCGAGTTCGGCTACGGAAGGACGGTCCGCTTCACGCTCCGCCGCCGGTTCCGCCGTGACGACGTGCCGGAGCTCGACCCGCGCCTCATCCCTCCCGGCACCGGCAACCTGGACCGGTTCTCGCCCGCGCTTGACGACACGGTCTTCCGTCCCTGCGGGGTTCTCGCCAGCTGACTCCAGGGCGCCGAGCGCCGCGGCGACCTCTCTTGGCGGGAAAGGCCGTCTCGTCGGGACAAGGGACCGCCACCAGCACCCCGGTCGAGAAGCCGGTCGCCCAGGCGACCGGTGGGCCAGCCAGGGCGACTCGAGCGCCAGCAGGGGGCGTCCGGTTTCGAGCGCTCGCCGCACCTCGGAACCGAGATGGACTTCGGCGACGGACGGCAGGGCACCAGATCGCCTCGGAAGGGTCCGCGACGAGTAGCGCCAGGGCGGATCTGGCGCGAAGAGGGTCCAGCCCCCAGCTTCGAGACATGACCCGACTCTCGGAGCTCCTCGCCGGCCTGCCGCTCATCGCGATCGTCGCGCTCGGGCTGCTCCTCCTGATCCAACTCGTCCTCCAGGTCTACTCGCTGGTCGATCTCGCCCGGCGCCCGGCGGTTCCCGGCGGGCAGAAGTGGATCTGGGCCGTGGTGATCGTCCTGGGAAACCTCCTCGGGGCGGTGATCTACCTCGCCGTCGGTCGGAGTGCGTCACCACCCGCCGGTGGGGTCACCGGCTCCGCCTCCAGCGCGGCCCGCGACCGGGCGCTGGACCGCCTCTACGGCGGCCGGGATCGCCGGTGATCACGCCGCTGGCCATCGAGGCCCATGCCCTCCGGAAGCGTTTCGGTGAAACGACGGCGCTGGAATCGGTGACGTTCGAAGTGCCGCGGGGATCCGTCTTCGGGTTCCTCGGTCCGAACGGGGCCGGCAAGACTACGACCATCCGGATCCTGACCGGTCTGGCGCGGCCGACGAGCGGATCGGCCCGAGTCCTGGGTCACGACCTCACCGCCCTGGGCGGTCAGGTCCGACGAGAAATCGGGTTCCTGCCCGACGTGCCGGCCTTCTACCAATGGATGACCGCCGCCGAATTCCTCCACTTGGCCGGCCGACTGTTCGGTCTGGCCGGGCGCGAGCTCGGTGAGCGAGTGGACACCTTGCTCGACCTGGCGGGCCTCTCCGGGGTCACCACCCGGATTGGAGGCTTCTCACGGGGAATGAAGCAGCGCCTGGGAGTGGCCCAAGCCCTGGTCAACGCTCCCAGCCTCCTGCTCCTCGACGAACCGACCAGCGCGCTCGATCCGATCGGGCGGCGCGAGGTGCTCGACATGATCGCGTCGCTGCGGGAGCGGACCACGGTCTTCTTCTCCACCCACATCCTGGCCGACGTCGAGCGGGTCTGCGACACCGCCGCGATCCTGGACCGGGGCCGGGTGGTGGCCAGCGCGCCGGTGGCGGAGCTCAAGCGCCGGGCTGCTGCGGAACGCCTCATGGTCGACGTCGACGGCGACGCGGCCGCGCTCGCCGAACGACTGGCCGGAGCGGCTTGGCTGAGCGGAGTGCAGCGCGACGGCTCCAAGCTCCAGCTCACGGTCTCGGATGTCGCTCGGGCCCAGCGCGCCGTGCCCGAGGCGGTGGCCGCCCTCGGTCTCGGACTGCGCCGGCTCGAGACCGGCGAGGTGAGCCTCGAGGAAGTCTTCGTCCGCTTGGTCGGCGAGGCGTCACGATGAGCGGGTTCGGCCCGTTCTTCGGGAAGGAACTGGCCGAGATTCGCCGTACCTGGCGGATCTGGGTGATTCCCGGCATGCTGCTCTTCTTCGCGGCGACTAGCCCGTTCCTCGCCCTGGTCGCGCCGAAGCTGGTGAGTTCCCTGGCGGGGCCGGACTCGGGCCTGGTGATTCGGCTCCCGGAACCGACCGCGCTCGACGCCTATGGTCAGTTCTTCAGGAACCTGTCGCAGCTGGTGATCATCGCCGTGATCATCGCCGGCGCCGGCGTGGTATCCGGCGAGCGCTCCTCGGGCACCGCGATCCTGATGCTGAGCAAGCCGCTCTCCCGGACCGCCTTCGTGTTGGCCAAGCTCGCCGCCCAGCTGGCCCTGCTCGCCGGCGCCACCACGCTGGCCTTGGGGGTCTGCCTGGCGGTGACCCGGGCCGTCTTCCCGCCGGCACCCGTCGCTCCCTTGATCGTCGCGACGCTCCTCTGGCTGGTGTACGCCGGTTTGCTGGTCGTGGTCATGACCCTCTTCTCCGTCGTCTTCCACTCCCGCGGTGGCGCGGCGGGTGCCGGGCTCGGCTTCCTGTTCCTAAGCCTCGTCGCGACCATCTGGCCACCGGCGGAGCGATACTCGTTCGCCGGACTGATGGGGGCCGGAGGGCGAGCCCTCGCGTCGAAGCCCGTGCCGGTCGCCTGGCCGATTGCGACCGCTGGGATCGCCATGATCCTCCTCGCCGCCCTCGCCGTGCTACTCTTTCGACGTCAGGAGCTCTGAGGCGGGCTCGCGGCCATTGACGGGCCTCGACCCGCTGCCGAGCTTCCCTGCCCATGGCGTCTCAGGCACAAACGTTGGCGGGGCTCTGGCGGCGACTCTCACGCTGGCCCGGCGGGCGATGGCTGTTCAGTCGGGTGTTCGGCTGGTTCGTCCCCTACAGTGCCAGCATCGGCGCCCGGATCGAGGTGCTCGACCCAGGCTATTGCCGGACGACACTCCGCGACCGCCGCCGGGTCCGAAACCACTTGGATTCGATTCACGCCGTGGCGCTGGTGAACTTGGGCGAGCTCACCAGCGGGCTCGCCATGACGATGGCGCTCGATCCCGGGATCCGGGGCATCGTCACGGCCATTGGGGCCGAGTATCGGTCCAAGGCCCGCGGGCGCCTGACGGCCGAAGCGCGGGTCGTGGTGCCGGAGGTGACCGAGCCCGTCGATACCCAGGTCGAGACCGTCATCACGGACCGCTCCGGCGCGGAGGTCTGTCGCGTCCACACGACGTGGAGACTGGCCCGACGATGAACGAGACGCTTACCGTCCGGAGCCTTGCGGTGATCACGGATTGGGCACAGACCGCGAGATGAATCTCGAGACCCCGCTCACCCGCCAGGCCGGGATTGCCCTCCCGTTGATCGGCGGGGCGATGTACCCGTGCAGCAACCCCGAGCTGGTCGCCGCGATCTCGGACGCCGGCGCTATCGGGATCGTCCAGCCCGTCTCCCTCACCTACGTCCACGACTACGATTTCCGCGAAGGCCTCCGGTTCATTCGTCGGCTGACCCCGCGCCCGATCGGGATGAATGCCCTGATCGAGGCGTCGTCGAAGACCTACCACGAACGGATGGTCCGCTGGATCGAGATCGCCCTGGAGGAGGGGGTCCGCTTCTTCGTGACGTCGTTGGGCAAGCCCCGGTGGGTCGTGGACCGGGTCGCGGCGGTCGGGGGCGTGGTCTATCACGACGTGACCGAGCGGAAGTGGGCGCTCAAGGGTCGGGACGACGGCGTCCACGGGCTGATCGCGGTCAACCGGCGAGCCGGCGGACACTCCGGTAGCCGCACTCCCGCCGCGCTCCTGGAGGAAGTAGGCGACCTCGGCCTTCCGGTGGTCGCCGCCGGCGGGATTGGCGACGAGGCCGAGTTCGTCGAGGTCCTCCGGCTGGGATACGCCGGCGCCCAGTTGGGCACCCGGTTCATCGCCACGACGGAGTGCACCGCGAGCGAGGCCTACAAACGGGCCATCGTCGACGCCGGCGAGGCCGACATCGTCCACACCGAGCGAATGAGCGGGGTACCGCTGGCCGTGATCCGGACCCCCTACGTCGAGAAGGTGGGCACGACGATCGGGCCACTGGCTCGATGGCTGTTCCAGGGCCGCCGGACCAAGAAGTGGATTCGGGCGTTCTACGCGCTCCGGACGGTCCGCCAGCTGAAACGGACGTCGATCACCGGGGGCGCCGGCGCCGAGGATCCCGAGACCGCGGTCTGGCAGGCCGGCAAGAGCGTGGCCACGATCCACGCGATCGAGCCGGTAGCAGAGATCATAACCCGCTTCGCCCGCGCGGCGCGGGAAGCCTGATCCCGGCTCAGCCCGCTTAGCCTCCTCGACGCCGGCGGTCGACCGACCCCGGACCCGCGCCGCGATCGGCGGCACCGCGTTGACCTGGAGCGGGCGACCGGAGACCTTGCGGCCAGATGCCCCGTCTGACCCGCTGGTTCGTTCGGGCCGCCCTCCTGGCCCTCCTCTCGGGACTCGGCTTCGCCGCCTGGGACGCTGCCACCGGCCGAGCCCCGCTCCTCGACCCAACCGTGCTCCACCTGCTGGTCGTCGGGTGGCTCACCCAGATGGTGTTCGGCGTCGCCTTCTGGCTCTTTCCCCGTCATTCGCCCGAGCGGCCCAGGGGCCGCGTCTGGCTCGGCTGGCTCACCTTCGGAGCCCTGAACCTCGGTCTCCTGGCCCGCCTGATCGCCGAGCCGGCGCCGACGCTGGCCGGGCGGGGCGCGCTCCTCCTCGCCTCGGGACTGCTCCAGACCGCCGCCGCCGCCGGCTTCGTGCTCAACACCTGGCCCCGGATTCGGGAGCGGCCCTGATGCCACGGGCGTCCATCTGGCTCGTCCGGGCCGCGCTCGTTCATCTCGTGCTGGGAGCCGCCCTCGGCACCTGGCTCCTGGGGGCCAAGGGTGGCGCGCTGCCGGTTCCGCCCACTCCCGTGCTGGGCGGACATGCGGCCGTCATGGTGATCGGCTGGCTGGTGCAAGGCACGGTCGGCGTGGCCTGGTGGATCCTGCCGCGGATGCCGGCCGAGCCCGTTCGAGGACCGGAGTGGATTCCCTGGACCACCCTGATCCTCTTCAACCTCGGCATCGTCTCCCTGGCCGGCGGCCCGGTGGCGGGGCGGTGGGCCGTCCTTCTGGGCCTGGGGCTGGCCTTGGTCGGCGCGCTCGTCTTCGCGGCGGGAGTCGCGCCCCGGATCAAGGCCTTCGGGGCCGCCCGAAGCCGCTAGAAATCCTTCCGCTGGAACCGGCGCACGCCGAGACCGAGCGGCACCAGGGCGCAGAGAACGAGCATCGTCAGCCCGGCCGCGACGCCGAGGGCACTGCCGAAGGCGCGAGCGTAGATCGTGCCGGTGTACCCCATCAACGCGGCGATGTCGAAGGTGAGCAGCAGCAGCACCCGACCCAGATCCACCGGATTGAACAGGGTGAGCACCAGGACCGGCCCCTCGAGCGGATAGTCGCGGAACACGGTCAGGACCAGGAGAATCAGGCCGTCGTAGAGAACCGTGCAGCCAAGCCAGACGAGGAGGACCGCCCCCAGACCCCAGGCGCGGTCCTCGACCCGCACCGCCACCCAGAGCGCGAACGCCGTGAAGACCAGCGTCAGCAGAACACCGACCACCAGCAGCATGGCGAGCGGCCCGAGAATCGCCGGCTCGCGCCCGGCCTGGACCGCGAGCGGGACGCCGACCCCGAGCACGAAGGCCGCGCTCAGCGGCCCCGCCAGGCCGCCGAAGAGTCCGAGATAGAGGGCGCTCCGGCCGACGGGCTGGGCCAGCAGGAGCTCGATGAACTCCCGCGCGTTGTAGAGGTAGAGCGTCCCGAAGATGGCGGCAACCAGGGGCAGCAACAGCAGCACCACGTTGAGCAGGCTCAGGAGGGCGCGTTCCCCGCTGCCGCCGAAGCGGAGCAGGAGCCCTGTGATCCCGAAGAGGCTCACGGTGTAGGCCAGCAGCCAGCGGCTCCGAGCCACGTTCTTGAGCTGCGAGCCCAGGACCGTACGGAAGGTGCTCATCGACCCCCGCCCATCAGTCGAGCGATCGCCCGTTCGAGCCGGGACTCGCCGGTGCTGGCCACCAGGTTGCCGATCGAGCCCTGGTAGGCGACCCGGCCCTCCACCAGGAACACCACGTCCTGGGCCAGCTCCTCGATCTCGCTCATGATGTGGGAGGTGAGGAGCACCGTTCCACCCGCGGCCGGGGTGGCCAGCACCTTGTCCTTGAGGATCGCGCTGGCCAGCGGGTCCAGCCCCGCGGTCGGCTCGTCCAGGATCACCAGGCTAGGCCGGAACAGGAACGCCACCGCCGCGTTGAGCTTCTGGCGGGTACCGCCCGAGAGGGTTCGGATCGGCTGGTCCAGCGAGGGCTCGAGCGCGAACCGGTCAATCAACTCGAGATCGGCGTTGGCCGGGTTACCACGGAGGCCGAGGAGCAGGGCCAATACCTCCCGGCCGGTCAGGTGGTCCGGAAAACGGGCCGCCTGAGGCATGTACCCGACTCGCTCCCGATAGCGGTGATCGGATCCGACGACCTGGCCGTCGATCAGGATCCGGCCAGCGCCGGCATCGGGACGCACCAGGCCGACGATCGATTTGATCAAGGTCGACTTCCCGGCCGCGTTCGGTCCGACGACGGCCGTGATCCGCCCCGGGGCGAGGACGAGGTCGAGATCGCGGAGGACAGCCACCCGACCGAAACGCTTCGACAGCCGCTCGACCCGCACCTCCGAGGGTACCCGGGCCGGGCCCGTCATCGCGGCGGTTCCATGCGGGGCCGGGCGTCGACCAGGAGCTCCGGCGTGAGGACGGGCAGGACCCGCTCGGCCTGATCGAGCAGCTCCACGAACACGCTTCGGAGCAGGATCAAGGCGGGCTCGTTCTGCTCGACCACCAGGGCGAACAATCGGACCGGCCGATAGGGCACGTCGCCCCACCCGTCGTGGTCGAGGTCGAATCCGCGGTAGTGATCCCAGTAGTTCCCTTCGAACCGGCTCGTGGCCGACCGGCTGTTGGTCGTGACGTCGAAGGCGTTGCCGACGAAGACGTTGTCGGCGAACACGTTGTCGATGGCGTTGGCCAGCACCCGCACCGCCGCCCCATTGCCGGAAAACCGATTGCCCGTCACCCGCTGGCGGTTGGAGCCCTCGAGATAGAGACCCACCGTGTTTCGGACGAAGAGGTTGCCGCGCAAACGGCTGTCGTTGATGTCCTTGAGCAGGAGGCCGTAGGCGGCCGGCCCCTGGTTGTCCTCGAACCGGTTGTCCACCATCGTCACGTGATTGGTATACATCACCGCGACGCCCACGCCGTTCCGGCGGAACCGGTTGCGCTGGTAGAGGCAGCTGTCCGAGAACATGAAGTGCATCCCATAGCGGAGGTTCTCATGGCTGTCGTTGTCCACGAGCCGGCTCGAATGCACGAACTCGAGATAGAGCCCGTCGCGATGCCCGGTCACGTCGTTGCCCTTGATCAGCAATCGATCGGACGACCAGAGGTGAATCGCGTTGCCGCTTCGCTGGTCGCTCAACCGCGACCCGACGATCCGGTTTCCGACCACGGCGCAATCGGCCACCTTGGCCGCGCGGATCCCGAAGAAGCTGTCCCGGATCTCGTTGTCGGCGATCCGGCAACCGCGGACGCCGTCCAGAAAGATCGCGGCCCGGTCCTCGGTCCCGCTGGACTCCACGTGACGGAGAACGAACCCCGCGATGGTGACGTCGTCGGCGGTGACGTGGATAATGCTCCGGTCGCCCGGTCCGATCAGGACCGGCTTCATCCGCCCGATCAGGGTCAGGGGCCGGTCGATCAGGTAGGCCGCGGCCCGGTACTCGCCACCCCTGACCTCGATGGTGTCTCCCGGGCGGGCCTCGGCCAGCGCTTGATCGATGGTCGAGTAGGTGGCGCCCGGCCCCACTACCAATCGGACCAGGGCCAAGAGGGCGAGCATCAGACCCCCGCGGGCGCCCGGGTCAGGGCGCGGAGCGCCGGCCAGCTGAGCCGAGCGGCCCCGAGCGCCGTGGCCAGGCTGTCGGCCGCAGCCCCCGGCCGGGTGGCGATCACGTCGTACCGCATCGGGGTCTGGACCTGGGAGCTACGGAGGTAGACCGCATCGGCGGCCGGCACCAACGACTCGGGATGCAGATAGTCCACCACCCAGAGCGAGTGGATCCGATCCGCGGGCACGGGGCCGTCGTCCAGATAGGCCGCCAGACAGCCGGCGTCGTCGAAGGTGTAGACCTTGCCGGTGCCGAGCACGATCTCGCCGCCGAACCGCGGGTCGGCGACGGTCATGTGACAGTGGCGACACACGTCGCCGTCCAGCACCAGCGCTCGGGGCGCCGGGGCGGCGCAGCCCAGGGCGGCCACGCCGCCGAGGGTAACGATCCACCGCGCCAGGAGGCTCACGCCGCGACCGCCGCGGGCCGCCGGCGGCGCCGCCACTCGTATACCACCAGGCCGACGGCCAGCCCGAGCGCCAGGATGGCGGCCCACCCACCCAGGGCGGGGAGCGAGGTGGCTCGGAAGTTCAGTAGCTGCTTGGCCCCGATCAGGGGCGGCTGGTAGGTCATCCCCGGAATCTTGATCGCGGCCTCAGGATTGAGGTGGTGCCCGTAGTCGTACCCCCAGCGCCAGAAGTCGACCAGACCGACGGCAGCGCCGGCCAGGAAGGCGCCAGTCCAGACGACCAGACCGGCTCGCCGCCCCCAGGCGGCCGCGCCCAGTCCCGCGACCACCAGACCCGCCACCACCATCGGCATCAGCCGGAGCTCGGGAATCGCCTCGGGCACGATCGGCTTCATCCCGATGTAGTGGTTCAGCCCGTTGATGCTGTTCAGGTCCTGCGGCTTCTCGCCGGTGATCCGGTTGGACCAGATGTACATCCCGAGCCCCTCCGGGTACTGCGGGGCCTGGAGCGCGATGTGCCAGAGCGGCGCCACGTAGGTGACGAGCAAGAGCAGCGCGGCGAGCGCGAGGAGCCATCGGGCGGGGCGACGCATGAGATCCAGCTCCCGGAGTCGGGCCGGCGCCTCGGCGGCGCCCCGAGGGGGCGCCGCGAGGCTGGCGGTCATGACTCTCATTGACCGGAGTTGAAGACGATCTTGGGGTTCGATCCCCGGGGCGAGACCCGGACGTATCCCTGCATCTCCTGGTGGAGCGCGGAGCAGAAATCGGTGCAGTAGAAGGGGTAGACGCCCACTCGCTCCGGCACCCAGGTCAAGGTCAGGGTCTGACCCGGCATGATCAGGAGCTCCGAGTTCCGGTTTCCGATCATCGCGAAGCCGTGTGGCACGTCCCAATCCTGCTCGAGATTGGTCACGTGGAAGAACACGCTGTCACCGACCTCGATGCCCTCGATCATGTCGGGCATGAAGTGGCTCCGGATCGCGGTCATGTACACGTGGACGGTGTGGCCCTGGCGCTCCACCCGGGCTTCCTTCTCCGACCGGGTCACGGCGGGATGGTGGCTCTGGGCCAGCGCGTAGGTCTTGAGCTGCTGGTCCCGGATCACCTTGGCCTCGATCGCCTCGGCCGAATGCGGCTCGCCCGTCGTGGGGAAGTCGAGCAGGAGCTGCATCTTGTCGCCCGTGATGTCGTAGAGCTGGGCCGACTGAGTCAGCTCCGGGCCGGTCGGGAGGTAGCGGTCCTTGGTGATCTTGTTGAGGGCGACGACGTACTTGCCGTAGGGCTTCCGGGTGTCGCCTCCGGGTACCATCAGGTGGCCGATCGAGTAATAGGTCGGGGTCCGATCCACCACCTCGCACTTCTTGACGTCCCACTTGACGATCTCCGACGAGATGAAGACCGAGGTGTAGGCGAAGCCGTTGGCGTCGAACTCGGTGTGCAGTGGCCCGAGCCCCGGGTTCTGGAGCTCGCAATAGTTCACGGCCTCGTACTTCACGACCGGGATGCCGTCGATCTCCTTCTCGAACGCCTGGTCGGCGATCGCCTTCTCGAGCTTGCTGAACGAGTGGACCGGGAGCACCGTGGCCAGCTTGCCCCCGCCGACGATGTACTCGCCGGTCGGGTCGACCCCGACTCCGTGGGGCGACTTGGGCGTGGGGAGGAAGTAGACGAGTCCCGGGCAGTCCTTGGGCTCGAGCACCAGCGCGCCGCTCATCATTTCCGTGTGGGCGATCCCGTCCTCACCCATCAGATTGTGAGCGTAGCGGGCCGGCCAGGTCGTGGCCTTGCCGTCGGCCACGCAGCGTTCCGCCTGCTTCCAATTGACCGCCGCGATGAAGTCCTTGTCGTTCTGCGAGGCATTCCGCTCCAGCAGGGTCTTGGCCTCCTCGGTGTTGTACGACGAGAAGAACGACCACCCGTGCGACGGGCCCTTCCCGGCCCGGGCCAGATCGTAGTCGTACCCGGGAACGTGGATCTGGAACGCCAGCCGCATGTGACCAGTCACCGAATCGACCTTCACGTAGCTCAGCATGCCGCCGAAGTGACCGTCGGCGATCGGCACGTCGGCCTGGGGCGTCGGCACCGAAAACCGAGTGGCACTGACCACGTACTCGGTGTTCTCGGTCAGAAATGGCGACGCGTGCCCACCGGCGGAGTTGGGGATCTCGATGATCTCGTCGGTGTCGAACTTGGTCAGATCGAGCCGAGCGATCCGGGGCGTGTTGTTGGCGTTGATGAAGAGCCAGCGCCCATCGTGCATCCCGTCCCGCATGGAGAGCTGCGGGTGGTGCGAGTCGTCCCAAGGAATGAAGCCCCAGCTGGTGTTGAGCATCGCCTTGGTCTCCTCCGAGTAGCCGTACCCCTTCTCGGGGTACTGGGAGAAGACCGGGATCTGCTGGAGGAGACGGCCCGAGGGCAGCCCGTAGACCGTCACGTTGCCACTGAAGCCGCCCGAGAGGAAGGCGTAGAGCTCGTCGTACTGCCCGGGCGGCACGTAGACTCGCGACGCCGCGTCGGTCGCCCCGATGGGTGCCCCGCTCTTCGGCGCGCAGCCGGCCAAGGTTACCCCGACCAGCAGCAGCGCCGCCCCCGAAAGTCGATGAATCCTGTTCGCCCCGTGCATGGTTTCCTCCGGTGTCACTGCGTGATGACGGTTCCCTGAGCCTGGGTGCGGAGGTACTCGACGACCGACCGAGCCTCGTCGACCGTGAGCCCCTGATTGGCCATGAAGGTCATGTGCTCCGCCAACAGCTTCTTCGCGACCGGATGGCGCTGAACCATCTCCATCGGGTTGAGGATCATGTTCATGATGTAGGCGGGTGTCCGGCGGGTCGTCACTTCGGCCAAGGCCGGACCGATGTACTTCTCGCCCAGCTTGTGGCAGGCGGTGCATTTGGCCTCGAACGCCTCTTTCCCCTTGGCGGCCAGCCCGGCGTCGAGAGCGCCCAGCACCACCCGGTCCGTCACCGGCCCGATCCCGTTCTCGAGCTCGAACGCACTGAGGCCCGACGCGTCCTGGTCCGAAGCCGCCGCCGGCGGCGCGCCGGCCGAGTCGGGCTTCGAGGAGCAGGCGGAGGCCAAGGCCAGGATCGCCAGGAGAGCGATGCGTCGCGACATGGTTCCACTCCAACCGGTTCGGGAATCCGATGACTTCGGGGCCAACCTAGAGACCGGGTCATTGGGCCAGGGTGAAGAAGCCGTGAAGGTGGATTCACATATTAGGATATTGCCATCTTAATATCCGAATTATATATTCAGCCATGCCTGTCCTCTCCCAGACCGCCGAATACGCCCTCCGCGCCGTGCTCCTGCTCGCCGCGCAGGACGACCCCGAGCCGGCCCGGGTCAACGTCCTGGCTGCCCGGCTCGCGATTCCGGCGAATTATCTGTCCAAGACACTGTCTCAGCTCGCCCGGGCGGGGGTCCTGACCTCGACCCGGGGCAAGCGGGGTGGATTCCGGCTGGCGCGACCGCCCGCGCGGATCCACCTCGACGAGATCGTCGAGCCCTTCGAAGACGTCGGCCGGCGGCACTGCCTGCTGGGCCGCTCGGTGTGCAGCGACCGGACCGCCTGCACCGCCCACGCCTCCTGGAAGGACGTGGCCGAAACCATGGCGCTGTTCTTCCGAAACACGACGGTGGCCGATATCGTGAAGGGCCATGAGAGCCTCGCCGCCATCGTCGCGCCTCGCCGGGCCACCGCCGCCTCGGCCTGATTCACCCGCGGGCTGGGCCTGGGGGGTGGTCACCCTGGCCCTGATCGCCGCCACCCTTCCCCGACCGGCGCTCGGGCAAGCCCGGGTGGACTTCGCCGGTCCACTCGGGAGCAGCACCCCCTTTCTGACGGCGACCCCGTCGAGCCGCCTGCTCCTCACCTGGTTCGAGCGGGGAGCGGCGGGCCGGTATACCCTGCGACTGGCCGCCCGTGACGGCGGTCGGTGGAGCGCTCCCCGGACGGTCGCCTCCGGCGACCGCTTCTTCGTCAACTGGGCCGACTTCCCCTCGGTGGTCGAGACCACGACCGGTGTCTGGGTGGTGCACTGGCTCGAGAAGACCGAGGCCAAGCCCTATGCCTACCACGTCCGGTTCAGCCGCTCCCTCGATCAAGGTCTGACCTGGAGCACCCCGGAGACGGTGCACTCCGATCGCTCACCGACGGAGCACGGCTTCGTCGCGATGGTGCCCGACTCGTCGGGCGGCGTCGGGATCGCCTGGCTCGACGGCCGGGAGACCGCCAACGGGGGCGGGAGCATGTCGCTCCGAGCGGCAACCATCCAACCCGACGGGCGGGTCGCCGGCGAACGGCTGGTCGATCCGCGGACCTGCGACTGTTGCCAGGTGGCCATGGCCCGGACGGACGCTGGGTTGGTGGCGGTGTACCGCGATCGGTCGGACCAGGAGGTGCGGGACATCGCGGTGGTGCGGGAGCTGGGCGGCCGGTGGTCCGCACCGGCGCTGGTCAGCCACGACGGCTGGGAGATTCGGGCTTGCCCCGTCAACGGCCCGTCGATCGACGCTTCCGGTCAGACGGTCGCCGTGGCCTGGTTCACCCTGGCTCAGGGGCGGGCCCGGGTCAGCGCGGCACTCTCGCACGACGGCGGCGGGCGCTTCGGGGGTCCGATCCCGATCGATGACGGCAACCCGGTCGGCCGGGTCCAGATCCGGCTCGACCGGAGCGGGCGGGCCGTCGTGGTGTGGCTCGAGGCCACCCGGCGGGGGGCCGAGTGGCGAATGCGGACGCTGGACGCCAGTGGGCGGCCGGGTCCCGCCCGGGTCCTCGGGACCACCGAGCGCGGCCGCGGCGCCGGCTTTGCCCGGACCGCGATGCTCGGCGACGATCTCTTCGTAACCTGGGCCGAGCCGGAGCGGCCGGGACGGGTAATGGTCTATCGAGTGGAGCGTCGGTAGCGTCAGTACCCCGCGATGGCGATCCGGAGCCCGGCGATGAGCCGGACGTCGACTTGCATCCGGGCGGCCGTCGGCTGCCCGTTGTAGTCGACCTGGGCGGAGTAGACGAACCCGTCGAGCCCGAACATGAGCGCCGCCCGCTCCTCCAACCGGAAGGCAATCGTCCCGCCGACCACTCCGCCGAGGCTGGTCTTGTCGCCCACGACCGGCGATCCGACCTCGCTGGTTCGGGAGAACCGGTGGCTGACCACCGCCAGTCCGGCCAGCGCGGTGGCCGAGAAGGGCTCCGAGGCCGGTCGGGTCCGGTAGTACACCCGCCCGCTCCCGGCCACGGTCTTCACGTCGTTGCCGGCCACCGACCCGATGCTGCTGACCACCAGGTGACCCGAGGCCACCCCCAGGTCGCCCTCCACTCCCCAGTGCGGCGCGACGCCGACGGAGAGGCGGGCGCCGTACCCGATCGACACGTCGATCTTCTGGGTGGAGGCCTCGGGAATGGTCGCCGACGGCGGAGTCAGGAAGTCCTTGGCGGGCACGAAGACGCCCAGGTACGGCGTGACCGCGACCCCTCGCCACTGAGCCACGGCCGGGAGCGGTGTTGCCAGGGCCAGCAAACCGCCAATCAGAAGACCACGCGCGCGGGTCATGATTGCCTCGGAGGAGTGAGGGAGCGGCTGATAGTATAGCCCGGTCCGGGCGGTCACGACGGTCCGCTCCAACTAGATTACCCCGCTCCGACCCGATGCCCGCCCCGCCTCTGCTCGACCCGAGTTGGATCCCCTACGACGGATCCGCGCCGGACGACGTCCCGCTCGTCGTCCGGCGGCGGGTCATGAGCCCTGAGCTCCGGAACTTCCGCGACCTGATCGCCGCCCTGCCTCCCTCGTACTTCACGACTCCGGAGCGGACCTATCCGGTGGTCTACATGCAGGATGCCCAGAACCTGTTCGACCCGGCGACCAGTCACGCGGGCGACTGGGGCCTGCCCGCCCGCCTGGCCGCGCTGGCGGGCCGCGGGATCGAGGCGATCGTGGTCGGAGTCCCCAACCAGGGTGAGGAGCGGGTCTACGAGTACGGCCCCTTCCGGGACAGCCGCCACGGCGGAGGCGGGGGAGACCGGTACGCCACGTTCCTCGCGGAGACGGTCCGGCCGTTGGTGCTGCGAACCCTCCGCGCCCGGCCCGGCCCCCAGCATGCAGCGGTCGCCGGCTCCTCGCTCGGAGGCCTGATCAGCCTGTACACCCTGCTTCGGTTCCGAGAGCATTTCGGGGCCGCCGGGGTGTTGAGCCCGTCGCTCTGGTTCGCCAACCGCGCGATGCTGGCCTGGGTCGGCCGCTGGGGCGTGCGGGTCCCTCGAGGACGCATCCACCTCGACGTCGGCACGGGCGAGGGCACCGAGGTGGTAGCGGACGTGCGGGCCATGCGGGATATTCTGGAGCGAGCCGGTTACCGGCGGGGGCGCGACCTTCACTACGTCGAGGAGAAGGGCGCCGCTCACGCCGAAGCCGCCTGGGGACGCCGCTTCGGCGACGCGCTCCCCTTCCTCCTGGGCCGAACCCGCCCACCGACCGCGACCCCTGGACCCTGATGCACCACGAGCACGCCAGCTGGCTGAGCCCGGCCCTGGGCCGCGACATGCCGATCGAGGTCTTCGGACACGCCGGGGCCAGGGTCCTGGTCTTCCCAACGTCGATGGGAAGTTGCTACGAATGGCGGGACCGGTCGATGCACCTGGTGCTGGGCGACCATTTGGAGGCGGGGTGGATCCAGCTCTTCTGCCTCGATCACGTCCACGAGGACAGCTGGTATCACAAGGGGATCCACCCGGGGGCGCGGGCCTGGCGGCACCTGCAGTACGACCGCTACCTCCTCGAGGAAGTGCTCCCGTTTACCGAGTCCAAGAACCGGAATCCGTTCGTGATCGCGACCGGGGCAAGCTTCGGGGCGTACCACGCCTTCTGCTTCGGCCTCCGCCACCCCAGCAGGGTCCACCGGATCCTGGGAATGAGCGGCCTCTACGACGTGAAGCAGCTCACCGACGGCTACTCGGACGACAACGTCTATGCCTGCAACCCGTTCGACTTCATGCGGCACGAGCACGACCCCGCTCGGCTGGCGGCGCTTCGGGCCCAGGACCTGATCCTGGCCATCGGCCGCGACGACCCGTCGTACGACAACAACGCCGAGTTCTCGGGAGTGCTCTGGGGCCGGGGCGTGGGCAACGCGCTCCGCGCCTGGGACGGCTGGGCCCACGACTGGCCGTACTGGGAGAAGATGGTTCGGTTATATCTCGGGGGGCATGATTAGGGACTAGGGAGTAGGGAGTCGGGAGTAGGGAGTGAGTCGGGAGTAGGGAGTGATTCGGGAGTAGGGAGTGGATCGGGAGTAGGGAGTGACTCGGGCGCAGGGGATTGGTAACCAACGGGTGGGGGGCCATGGCGAACAAGATTGGGTTGATCGTGGGTCGGGAGTGGAGCTGGCCGCCGGCCTTCATCGAGGAAGTCAACCAGCGGAACGAAGGGGTCACGGCCGAATTCGTGGCGCTCGGCGCGCCCCGGATGGACGATCCGGCGAATTATCGGGTGATCATCGATCGGATCTCGCACGAGGTGCCGTTCTACCGGACCTACCTCAAGCATGCGGCGCTCCAGGGGGTGACGGTCGTCAACAACCCCTTCATGTGGTCGGCCGACGACAAGTTCTTCGAGGCCACGCTCGCGACCTCGCTCGGCGTGGCGAGTCCCAAGACGGTGCTCCTCCCGAACAAGGAGTATGTGCCCGGCATCGTGCACACCGAGAGCCTTCGGAACCTGGCCTTCCCGCTCGACTGGCAAGCCGTGGTCGATCACGTGGGATTGCCCTGCATCCTCAAGGACGCGTACGGTGGCGGATGGAAAGAGGTCTACGTCTGCCACTCGCTCGATGAGCTGCTCCACCACTACGACCACTCGGGTCTCCTCACGATGATCGTGCAGGAGTTCATCGAGTGGGACGAGTTCGTGCGCTGCCTGGCGATCGGCCGGGAGGTCGTGCGCCCCATCAAGTACGATCCCAAGTCGCGGAAGTACCACGAGAACCTCGATTTCCTTTCGCCGGAGCTGCACCAGCGGATCGTCGCCGACTCCCTGACCCTGGTCCGGGCCCTGGGCTATGACATGAACTCGATGGAGTGGGCGATCCGGGACGGGATCCCCTACGCCATCGACTTCATGAACCCGGCACCCGACATGGACATCTACTCACTGACGCCGGGGCATTTCGAGTGGGTGGTCAAGACGATGGCCGACATGGCGATCCGGCTGGCCAAGGCGGCCCCCAGCCGGGCCAAGCCCAGCTGGGAGCAGTTCCTCAAGGGCCGTCCGGCGCCGAAGCGGAAGCGCGGATGACACCGGCCGTCGACGCCTGGCACGAGCTCCTCACCAGCGCCCGGGCCGGCGAGTCCGCCGGCTGGCTCACCGCCCGGTTGGCGGAACGGGGGCTGATGTTTGGCGAACGGCCCCTCTGCACGGTCCTCCGGCCCCGCTTCCTCACGCCGGATCAGTATCAGACGGTCCGCCGTCAGATCCGGGTCCTGCTGGGCGCCTTCCGGACCGCCCTCGAGGCGGCGATCGCCCGACCCGACGTGCTCGAGCAGTTCCGCCTGGAAGACTGGGAGCGTACCCTGGTGCTGGAAGACCCTGGCATCGAGGCGTCTCCCTTCTCCCGGCTCGACGCCTTCTTCTCGCCCGACGACGGCGAGCTCTACTACACCGAGTACAACGCCGAGACGCCGGCCGGCGCCGGCTACAACGACGCCCTCACCGAGCTCTTTCTCGGCCTGCCGGTGATGCGGGAGTTCCGGACCCGATGGCAGGTCCGTCCGCTTCCGGTCCGACACCATGTGCTCCACTCGCTCGTCGGCGCGTTCGCCCGGCACCAGGGCACCTCCCGGGCGCCGGTGATCGGGATCCTGGATTGGCACGACGTTCCGACCCGGAGCGAGTTCCTCCTCTTTCAGGACTATTTCCGGCGGCTCGGGTATCCCTGCGTGATCGCCGATCCGCGCGAGACCGAGTACCGCGATGGTCGGCTCTGGGCCAACGGCCAGGCGATCGACCTGATCTACAAGCGGGTGCTGATCAGCGAGCTCTACCAGGAGGGCGGCCTCGAGCAGCCCATGGTCCGGGCGGTCCGCGACGGCGCGGTGACCATGGCCAACCCGTTCCGCTGCAAGGTGCTCCACAAGAAGGCCAGCTTCGCGGTGCTGAGCGACGAGCGGAACGCCGGGTTGTTCACCGCTGACGAGCGGGCGCTCATCGAGGCCCACATTCCGTGGACCCGAGTGGTCGAGGACCGTGCCACCATGGTCGAGGGGCGCCGGGTGGACCTCCTGCCCTACCTGGCGGACCACCGCGACCAGCTGGTCCTCAAGCCCAACGACGACTACGGCGGCGCCGGGATCGTCCTGGGTTGGGAAGTGGACCCCGAGCGCTGGCGGCAGGCGGTGGCCGAGGCCCTGGAGCGCCCCACCATCGTGCAGCGGCGGGTCGGCCTCCCGGTCGAGTCGTTCCCGAGTCTAGTCGACGGGAAGGTGGAGTTCGCCGACCGAATCGTCGATACTGCCCCCTTCGTGTTCGACGGCGGTTTCGTCGACGGCTGCCTGACCCGGATCTCGACCGCCACGCTCGTCAACGTCACCGCCGGCGGCGGCTCCACCATCCCAACCTTCGTCGTCGAGCCTCGCGACCCCTGACCTTCACCGGATCTCTCCATGAACGGCCCCAGCCTGACGCTCGGCATCGAGGAGGAGTATCAGATCGTCGACCCGGCCACGGGCGCGCTCCGATCCTACATCACGGAGATCCTCAAGGAGGACTCGGTGGTGCTGGGCGAAGTGAAGCCCGAGCTCCATCAGTCGATGGTCGAGGTCGGCACCAAGGTGTGCCGGACCCCCGCCGAGGCTCGCAGCGAGCTGGTCCGGCTCAGGCGGCTGGTGATGGACCTGGCGGCCAAGAAAGGGCTCCGGGTCGTGGCGGCCGCGAGCCATCCGTTCTCCAGTTGGATGGAGCAGGAGATCACCCCCCTGGAACGGTACATCGGGGTCCGCGAGGACCTGCAGGACCTGGCCCAGCGCCTCCTCGTCTTCGGCACCCACGTGCACATCGGGATCGAGGACCGCGAGTTCCTGATCGACGCGATGAACGCGTGCCGGTACATGATGCCCCACGTCCTGGCGCTCTCCACCAGCTCACCGTTCTGGCTGGGCCGGAAGACCGGGCTCAAGTCGTACCGGAGCATCGTGTTTCGGAGCTTCCCGCGGACCGGGATCCCCCGGACCCTGGCGTCGTGGGGTGAGTTCGAGTCGCTGGTCAACACGCTGGTGGCCACCGGAAGCATCCCCAACGCCTCCAAGATCTGGTGGGACGTCCGCCCCAGCTGGAGCTACCCGACCTTGGAGTTCCGGATCTGCGACGTCTGCACCCGGGTCGACGAAGCCGTTTGCATCGGGGCGCTGTTTCAGGCCATCATCGCCAAGCTCTGGAAGCTCCGGCAGGACAACCTCGACTGGCGCCAGTACTCGACCGCCCTGATCGAGGAGAACAAGTGGCGGGCCTGCCGGTATGGCCTCGACGGCAAACTGATCGACTTCGGCAAGCGTCAGGAGCTTCCGGCCCGTCAGCTGATCCGGGAGCTGGTGGAGTGGTTCATCGCCGACGTGGTGGACGACCTGGGGAGCCGGGCCGAGTGCGAGTACGCCTTCCGGATCCTTGCCGACGGCACCAGCGCCGACCGCCAGATCGCCACCTACGACCGGACCGGCGGCGACCTCAAGGCCGTGGTCGACCAGTTGATTCGGGAGACGGCCGAAGGGGTCCTCTGACGGCGGCGACCCGTTATTCTTGTCCCCCCATGAGCTACCGTCCGACCATCGGCATCCCGACCCAGACCCTCCAGGCGATCGACGGCATTCCCGAAGGGCTGCCGGCCTCCTGGGTCATGAACCAGCGCTATTACTACGCCGCGACCGAGGCCGGTGGCGTCCCCTGGATGGTCCCGCTGCTAGCCCACGATCCGGAGACCCTCCGGCTGGTCTACGACCGCCTGGACGGCGTGCTCCTGGCCGGCGGCGTCGACATGCACCCGCGCACCTTCGGCGCCGAGTCGCACCCCAAGCTCGGCAACACCGACGCCGACCGCGACGAAGTCGAGCTCACCCTCGCCCGATGGGCGCTCGACGACGGCAAACCGCTCTTCGGACTCTGCCGCGGCCTCCAGGTGATCAACGTGGCCCAGGGCGGCACCCTGTTCCAGGACCTCGAGGCCGAGTGCCCCGAGGCCATCAAGCACGACTACTTCCCGACCGCCGGGTTCGCGCGCGACTACCTGGCCCACGACGTGACCCTGACCGACGGGACCCGGCTCGCCGCGGTGCTCGGAGGACCGCGGGTGATGGTGAACAGCATGCACCACCAGGGGATTCGCGAGCTGGGGCGCTCTCTGGTGGCGTCGGCGCACGCCCCCGACGGCCTGATCGAGGCCGTGGAACGGCCCGGCGACGCCTTCGCGGTCGGGGTACAGTGGCACCCCGAGATGCTCGAGGCGACCGACCCGAAGACCCGGCAGCTCTTCGTCGAGTTCATCGACGCCGCCCGTCGCTTCCGGGGCCGCTGAGTCCGACCTTCGGCCCCCGCCGGTGGCACCCTCCTTGCCCCCTCGGCCCTTGAATCCACATCGGCATCGAGGCGGGCTTGTCCGACCAGCAGACCAGAGCGCTCGACCTGACACCAGTTAGCTCGCTCCGTCCCGGCCCCGGCGTTTCACGCCGGGTGTGGCGGCCGAGCGTCGTGGCGTGGCTGGTGGTCACCGCAGTTTGCCTCCTGACCACCCGGGCAGCGGCGCAGAGTTCTGCACTCGGGTCGCTCGGAGCTGCACCGCGGATTCATTACCTGGCCAACGAGAGCGGCGGCAGCATCGCGCTCCAGAGCCGGGGCGTCGATTCGGCGGCGGTGGAGGCGGTCCGGTTGGAGCTGCTGGAGGCGGCGGCGGCCATCCGGCGCGGCGACCTTCGCCGGGTGCGGCTGGTCCGCGGAAACAGCCCGGCGGCTCGGGTGATCGCCGAGAACCGTGACCGGGTTCGGTGCACCTATCGAACCCTGACTCGGGGCGGAGAGCTGGTGCTCCTGAGCGACGACGCCGAGGTCGTGGCGGCGATCCACGCCGTGCTGGCCGCCGATCCACCCGATCTCGAGCGCTGACGCCTAACGATCGGCCGCGCGATAGGCGCGGAGCAGCTCCCTCACTTTGTCGATCGGGAGCGCCGGCACGGTCCCGTACCGGCTGGTGACGGTCGTGGCCCGGAAGAGCGAGTTGTAGATCGCCTCCTCGGTGGCCTCGATGGTCGCCTCGAACAGGCCCGACATGTCCGGATTCAGGATCTCGCGTCGGACGGTTCCGAGGGTATCGCCGCCCGCGGCCGGGCGCCGGACGTCCGGATGGGTCGAGAACGCGATCACGTAGTCGCCCGAACCGTTCCCCATCGACGAGCCGGTACGTCCCAGCCCGATCAGGGCCCGGTTCGCGATCCGTCGCAGATTCCGGTCGCTGAGCGGCGCGTCGGTCGCCACCACCATCATGATCGACCCGGCGCCGGGGTTCTTCTCTGCTTGACGGCGGAACGCATACTGGCCCAGGGCTTTCCCAACCGGGACCCCGAGGATCTGCAGGATCCCGCCGTAGTTGGTCTGGACCAGCACCCCCACGGTCCACCCGCCGAGCGAGGCCGGCAGGTGGCGCGAGCTGGTGCCGATTCCTCCCTTCCAGCCGAACGCGATGGTGCCGGTGCCGGCGCCCACGGTGCCCTCCTCCACGGGCCCCGACGTCGCGCCCGTGAGCGCGGCCCGGACGTCGGCCGGCGTGATCGGGCGGTCTCGAATCGCGTTCAACCCACCGTCGTTGGTTTCGCCCACCACCGGGTTGATCGACCGGACGTCCTCCATGCCGGGTTGGGCCAGCAGCCATTCCACCATCGCGTCCGCGGCCCGCCACACACAGAGCGTGCAGGTGAGGAGAATCGGCGTCTCCAACTCCCCAAGCTCTCCGACCTGCGTCACCCCGAGCAGCTTGCCGAATCCGTTTCCGACCACGATGGCGGCTGGCACTCGATCGAAGAACAGGTTGCCGGGATGCGGGAGAATCGCCGTGACCCCGGTTCGGATCGAGTCGCCCTCGATCACGGTCGTCTGACCGACCTTCACCCCGGCGACATCGGTGATGGCGTTCCACCGGCCCGTCGGGAAGACGCCGGGCGCGACGCCCAGGTCGCGGGCTCGAGGCCGGGGCGCCTGGGCGAGCAGCGCCGGGGCGGCGAGGAGCGCGGAGACGACGATCAGCAGGGCGGGGCGCATGAACGAGCCTCTCGGGAGCGTGGGAGCGTGGCTGGGGAGCCACACCCGGTGTCGCGTCGGTGGGGCCGCAGGGGAGGGCCGGCACCGCGGTCACGATCGGGAAGGATGGCACTAAGCTTATGTGCCTGACGGAGTTGGAGGCTCCAGGCCCGGGTCGTCTCGGCAGCCGGGAACCCGGCACACCCCTTGCCCCTTAGGGAGGCGCGAGACGGCGAGAGTCGGCTCGCAAAAATCCCCCGGTTCGTGACCTGATTCCCCCCAGGGCTCGAATCAACCCCCCGAAGACGTCGGATCCCCCCGGTCCGGCGTCTTCGCTTTTGAGCTCAGGGAATCAGCACGACCTTCCCCTTCGAGCCCGGCGCCATGACCGCATCGTGCGCCTTGGCGGCATCCGCCAGCGGCAGCTCCCGACCCACGACCGGCCGGAGCGCCCCCTTCTCGAGCCCCGCCACCACGTCGGCGTAGCTCTCCACCAGCTCCTGGTCCGTCGCGTGCCAGAGCAACACGCCGATGATCTCGGCCTCGCGCGACATGACCTTCCGCGGATCGATTTCAACCCGACCCCGATTGCCGATGATCACGATCCGTCCCTGCTGGGCAATCAGATCCAGGTCGTGATCCAGGTTGACGTTGGCCAGCATCTCCAGGATCAGGTCCGGGCCTCGGCCACTGGTGGCGGCGCGAATCTGATCGAGGTAGAGCGGCGCGCGATGGCTCACCGCCACATGGGCGCCGCTGGCGCGGACCAGGGCCAGACCTTCTTCCGTCCCGGCCGTGCCCGCCACGTTCAGGCCGACCCATCGGGCGAACTGCACCGCCGCGAGCCCCACCCCGCCGCTGGCCCCGTGGACCATCACCGTTTCGCCCGCCTTCGCGCCGCCCCGGGCGAACAGGGCTCGGTGGGCGGTGGCGTAGGGCACCCCGAGCGCCGCCCCCTGCGCGAAGCTCGCGCTGTCCGGAAGCCGGAACACCAGCTTGGCATCGCACACCGTGTATTCGGCGTAGGCGCCGAGCGAGCGTCCCGCCGAGGTCCCGAAGAAGAAGACCCGATCGCCCGTGGACCATTGGGTCACGCCCCGGCCGAGGGCCGAGACCACGCCGGCGGCGTCCGACCCGGGAATGAAGGGCGGCGTGGGCAGGTTCGCGTAGCGCCCGCTCCTGATGTAGGTCTCGACCGGATTGACGCCCGCCGCGTGAATCCGGACCTGCACCTGCCCCGGCCCCGGCTCGGGCGTCGGTACCTCGTCGAGCGTGAGGACCGAGGGATCACCGAACTGATGCACCCGGATGGCACGCATGACTATTTCGCCGGTGGCTGGCGGAGATACTGATCGGACTGGGACAGCCAATCGTCGCGCCGGGGACCGAACACGTCGACCACCTCGCAAGCCTCGAGCGCGGTGGCCATGTGGGGGACCTGCGACGGGATCCGGAGCACCGAGCCAGCCGGGATCACGAACCGCTGCTCGCCCAGATCGAGCTGCAGGGTACCGGAGCGGACCCAGGTGAGCTGTTCGCTCTCGTGGGCGTGGGTCGGCACCACACAGCCTTTCTTGAGCACCAGCCTGGCGACGGTGGCGAGCTCGCCGGTCGCGAAGGCCCGGTCGATCATCGGGTTCATCGGCTCGACGGTCACCTCGCTCCAGCGCCGGAGGGTGGCCGGATTGCCGCCGCTGGCCGGATTGGTGAAATCGGCCGGCCGGGTCGGCGGCTTCTTGAAGTAGGAGTCGCTCCCATCCAGCCAATCCCGGCGGATCGGGTTGAAGACGTCCATCTCGTAGGTGGGCTCGAGCGCCACCGCCTCGTGTTTGACCCAGGACGGGATCACCAGGATCTCGCCGGCCCGGACCACGATCGTCTCGCCGCCAATCACGAACTTGAGGGCGCCGGAGAAGACCCAGCTCAGCTGCTCCGACTCGTGGGAGTGCTCCGGCACGACGCAACCCTGATCGAGCCACACGTGCGCCATCATCACTCGCTCGCCGGTCACGATCTTCCGGCCGAGGGTCGGCGTGACCGCCTCGCGGGGAAGGTCGTCCCAGCGGAACAGGGCCGGCGTGCCAAGATCCATGCGTCACTCACCTCGGGACGGGGTCGGAGTCGGGAACGTCCCGGATACTACGTCGCGCCCGGGAGCCGGCGCAATCGTCGGGGGCGGCCGGCGAGCACGCCGCCCCTTGCCCGGAGGCGCTCGCCGCCCTCCATTTCGGCGACGTCCCACCCTTCAGCCGCCGGCCACGCCATGAAGACCATCATCGAGCCCTTCCGGATCAAGACGGTGGAGCCGATCCGTCTGACCAACGCCGACGAGCGCGAACGGATCCTGCGCGACGCCTGGTTCAACGCCTTCCTGATCCGGGCCGAACACGTCCTCATCGACCTGCTCACCGACTCCGGCACCGGCGCGATGAGCAGCGAGCAATGGGCCGGGATCATGCGGGCCGACGAGTCCTACGCCGGGGCCCGGTCCTTCTTCCGCTTCGAAGACCAGCTCCGGAAGGTGACCGGCTTCGAGCACATCCTCCCCACCCACCAGGGGCGGGCCAGCGAGCGGATCCTGTTCGAGCTGGTCGGCGGCCCCGACAAGGTCGTCCCCAACAACACCCACTTCGATACCACCCGCGCCAACATCGAGCACAGCGGCGCGGAGGCGATCGACCTGCCGATCGAAGAAGCCGGCGATCCGCGGAACCGGCACCCCTTCAAGGGCAACCTGGACGTCGCCCGACTCGAGGCGCTGATCCAGCGAGTCGGCCCCGAGCGGATCCCCTTGGTCATGGTGACGATCACCAACAACAGCGGCGGCGGCCAGCCGGTGAGCCTCGAGAACCTGCGGGCCGTGCGAGCGGTCTGCGACCGGCACGGGCTCCCCCTCTTCCTCGACGCCTGCCGCTTCGCCGAGAACGCCTGGTTCATCAAGCTCCGCGAAGCCGGCCAGCACGACCGGCCGGTGGCCGAGATCGCCCGGGAGATGTTCGACCTCGCCGACGGCGCCACCATCTCGGCCAAGAAGGACGGCCTGGTCAACATCGGCGGCGTGCTGCTGCTCCGCGACGAGAGCCTCTTCCGGCGAGCCAGCGACCTCCTGATCCTGACCGAGGGCTACGTCACCTACGGCGGCCTGGCCGGTCGCGACCTCGAGGCCATGGCCCAGGGCTTCGAGGAGGTGCTGGACGAGGACTATCTCGCCTACCGGATCCGGAGCATCGAGTACCTGGGGGAGCGGCTGGTCAAGAGCGGCGTCCCGATCGTGGAGCCGCCGGGCGGACACGCCATCTACCTCGACGCCCGGGCCTTCTGCCCCCACATCCCGCAGGAACGATTCCCAGGACAGGCGGTGCTCTGCGGCCTCTACCGCCAGGCCGGGATCCGGTCGGTCGAGATCGGGAGCGTGATGTTCGGCGGGCCGAACCGCCCCCCGCCGCCGATGGAGCTGGTCCGCCTCGCGATTCCGCGGCGCGTCTACACCCAGAGCCACATCGATTACGTGGCCGAGGCGGTCGAGGAGCTGCATGCCCGGCGCGACTCGCTCCGTGGCCTCCGGATCGTCGAGGCTCCCACCGCCCTTCGTCACTTCACGGCGCGGTTCGAGGAGTGCTGAGGTCCCTGTTGGCGAGGCGGCGGGGTCAGTAACATAGGGTGCGACCCCGGCCGTCTCTCCCGCTTCCCCGACCCCCGGCTCATGCTCACGCTCACACGCACCGACTTCGAACAGGCCCGCGAACGGATCGCCGCCCACATCCGACACACCCCCCTCCTCGGCACCCAGCAGCTCTCGCAGGCCACGGGCTACGAGGTCCGCCTCAAGGCCGAGCTCTTCCAGAAGGTCGGGGCCTACAAGATCCGCGGCCCGCTCAACAAGCTGACCTATCTGACCGAGGAGGAAAAACGGCGCGGCATCGTGTGCTCGTCCGCCGGCAACCACGCCCAGGGCGTGGCTCTGGCCGCCAAGATCCACGGAGTCCGGGCCGTGGTCTGTATGGCCGAGAATGCCACACCCGGGAAGATCGCCGCCACCAAGGCGTACGGCGCGGAGGTGGTGCTCTACGGCCAGATCTGGGACGAAGCCAACGAGAAGGCCGAGGAGCTGGTCCGGACCGAGGGGCTGACCTATATCCATCCCTTCAACGACCCCCAGCTCATCGCCGGCCAAGGCACCCTTGGCCTCGAGATCGTGATGGACTGGCCGGAGGTGGACGCCATCGTCGTCCCGATCGGCGGCGGCGGGCTGATCTCGGGCGTGTCGATGGTCGCCAAGAGCCACAACCCCGACATCAAGGTCATCGGGGTCGAGTCGTCCGACGGCCCCGCCATGAAGCGAAGCCTCGAAGCGGGCAAGCTGGTGACCATCGACTGCCGCACCATCATCGACGGCCTCCGGGTCAAGCGGGTCGGCGAGAACACCTTCTCTGTGGCCCAACGGTTCGTCGACGAGGTGGTGACCCTGCCCGATCGGGAGATCTTCGACGCCATGCTCTGGATCATGGAGCGCTGCAAGCTGGTGGTCGAAGGCGCCGCGGCGGCGCCCGTCGCCGCGCTCCTCCATGGCCTGGTCAAGCTGCCCGCCGGCGCCCGGGTGGCCGCGGTGCTCTCCGGCGGCAACCTCAACCTCGATCAACTCCGAGGGCTGACATGGAATTGATGGCCGCACTCCACCGGCGGGGCGCCTTCATCGTCGGCGCGGCGGCGTTCCTCTTCCTGAGCCCCGCTCCGGCTGGGGCCCAGGCTCGCTACGACGTCCTCATCCGAGGCGGTCGGATCGTCGACGGCACCGGAGCCCCCTGGTTCGAAGCCGACCTGGCCATCGCCAACGGCAAGATCGCCGCGATCGGCAAGCTTACCGACGCGACCGCGGCCCGGGTCATCGACGCCCGCGGCAAAGTCGTGTCCCCCGGCTTCTTCGACATGATGGGCCAGACCGGACGGCCCTTCATCACCGATCCGGGCGCGGCCTTCAATCTGCTGTCGCAGGGCATCACCACCATCAACGCCGGCGAAGGCGAGAGTGATGCCCCGCTGAGCGAAGCGGACGCCCAGAAGGCCGGCTGGCAGACCATGCGACAATTCTTCGCTCGGCTCGAGAGCGCCGGCCTGCCGATGAACGTGGTCCAGACCGTGGGGCACACCCAGATTCGCCAGATCGTCATCGGCGATCGCGATCGCCAGGCCACCCCGGCCGAGTTGGACCGGATGCGCGGCATGGTGCGGGAAGCGATGGAGGCCGGCGCGATCGGGCTCTCCACCTCGCTGATCTACCCGCCCGCCATCTACGCCTCCGAAGACGAGATCACCCAGCTCGCCAAGGTGGCCGGGCAGTACGGCGGTCGCTACTTCACCCACATGCGGAACGAAGGCGACCGGTTGCTCGAGGCGATCGACGAAGCCCTCCGGATCGGGCGCGCGGCGGGCACCCCGGTCCACATCTACCACTTGAAGGCGGCGGGTCAGGCCAACTGGGGCAAGATGGACCAGGCGCTGGCGCGGGTGAAGGCCGCCCGCTACGAAGGCCAGGAAGTCGGCGTCGACATCTACCCCTACGTCAACAACGGACTCGGCATCCGCTCGCTGCTCCACCCCCGTCACTCGGCCGCGGGTCAGGACTCGCTCTTCATCCGGCTGGCCGATTCGACCACCCGGGCCGAGATGCGGCGCGAGATGGAGACCCTGGGCGGTTGGGAGAACTGGTACGCCCACGCCGGCCACGACTGGGACCGGATCGTGGTGGCTCGTCTGCCCGACCAGTACGCCAAGTACAACGGTCAGAGCATCGGCGCCATCGCCCGGCAACTCGACCGCGACCCCTGGGACCTCTTCTTCGAGCTCTGCCGGAGCGGTGACGTGGCCGCGATGCCCCAGAGCATGTGGGAGGGCAACAAGGTCAAGGCGATGCGGGAGGAGTTCACCTCCTTCGATACCGACGCCGGCCCCGCCGCCTTCGGCTGGGCGGTCCACCCCCGCGGCTACGGGGCCTTCCCCCGGATCCTGGGTCGATACGTTCGCGAGATGGGTGCCCTCACCCTGGAGCAGGCCATCCACCGGATGAGCGCCGTCGCCGCCAACGAAGTCATGACCTACGATCGCGGCAAGCTCGCGCCCGGCCTCGCGGCCGACATCGTGGTCTTCGACCCGGTCCACGTGCGGGATCGCGCCACCTTCGCCGAGCCGTCGCTCCCGTCCGAGGGAATCGAGTACGTGCTCGTCAACGGCGTGGTGGTGCTCGAAGGCGGGCGGTACACCGGGGCCAAGCCGGGGAAGGTGCTTCGGGGGCCGGGGTATCGGCCGTAGGGAGGAGGGGACGAGGGGGGGGGGTGGGACGGGGTGGAGGGGGAGAGGGGTGGGACGGGGTGGGACGGGGAGGGAATGGAACAGGTGGGCTCGGAGGGCCGAGGAGGGAGACGGTGACGACACGACGGGAGTGGCTCGAACAGGTGGCGGCGGCGGCGGCGTTCGTCGGGGTGCCCACGAGCTGGCGATCGGCCTTACCGGTCGGCACGCGCCGGAGCGATCGGCCGTACCTCGACCTCGCCCTTCGCTGCGCCCGCTGGATCGAGACCAGCCGTCAGGAGACCGATCACGGCATCGCCTGGCCAGCCAATCCGCTCGAACCGGACTCGGTGGAGCTCGACCTCTACAACGGTATGCCGGGTGTGATTCTCTTCTACACCGAGCTCTATCGGGCCACCCATGACGAGCGCTGGCGGTCCGCGGCGCGCCAGGGGGTCGAGCACCTCGCCGCGGCGCTCGACGCGGACGACGAGCACCTCGACGGCGGTCTCTATACGGGACTCGCCGGCTTCGCCTTCACCTTCCAGACAGTCGCCGATCTCGGCGGCGAGGAACGAGCCGGCCAGGTGGCCGACCGGGCGCTCGACCGACTGGCCGCTCGGGCTCGGCGCGACGATCACGGCGCCGACTGGGGCGGATCTTGGGACATCATCAGCGGCAATGCCGGCATCGGCCTCCTCCTCCTTCGGGCCGACGAGCGGAACCGCGATCGTCAGGTCCTGGAGTTGGCGCGGCAGGCGGGGCGTCGGCTCCTCGCGGCCGGCGAGCCGGCCGAGGGCGGGACGATGTGGTACCCGGCGAAGGACTTCCGGAGGAACTACCCCAACTTTTCGCACGGGACCGCCGGGGTGAGCTACTTCCTGGCCTCCCTGTACCGGCAAACCCGCGAGCCGGAGTTTCTCAGCGCGGCCTTGGCCGGCGCCCGCTACCTGCAAGCGGTCGCTACCCCGAACGGCGACGGCGCCCTGATCTTCCACAACGACACCGACGACGGCCTGACCCGCTACTACCTCAGCTGGTGCCACGGCCCCGCCGGCACGTCGCGCCTCTTCTACCGGCTGCACGAGCTCACCGGCGACTCGCAGTGGGTCGAGTGGATCGGCCGTCTGACCCGCGGCCTCTACGCCACCGGGGTCCCCGAGCAGCGGACCGCCGGGTTCTGGAACAACATCAGCCAGTGCTGCGGCAACGTGGGCGTGGGCGAGTTCATGATCGACCTGGCCGGTGCCGAGCCCGCCATCGGCAGCCGCAAGTTCCTGGAGCGGGTCATCGCCGATACCCAGCGACGCCGGAGCGAGGACGCCGCCGGCGGCCTCCGCTGGGTCCAAGCCGAGAATCGAATCGAACCCGAAAAGGTCATCGCCCAGACCGGCTACATGCAGGGCGCCGCCGGGGTCGGCTCGTTCTTCCTCCGGCTCGACGCCATGGAGCGCGGGACCGCTCGGCACCTCCACTTTCCCGACTCCCCCTTCAGCGCGACCTGATCAACGACGGAGCGGAGGACGTCCGCCAGGACACCCTCCGCTCCCCAAACTTCACCCGCGACGACGACCGCGACCTCAGGGCAGCACGACGGCGTCGATCACGTGAATCACGCCGTTCGAGGCCTTGATGTCGGTCGCCACGACGTGCGCGCCGTCGACCATGACCTTGCCGTCGACCACCTTGATCTCGAGCGACGTGCCGTTGACGGTCTTGGCCGAGTGGAGCTTGACCACCTGATCGGCCGTCACCATGCCCGGCACGACGTGGTAGGTCAGGATCGCCGCGAGCTTCTGCTTGTCCTTCAGCAGCGCGTCGAGGGTTCCAGCCGGCAGCTTCGCGAATGCCGCGTCGGTGGGAGCGAAGACCGTGAACGGCCCCGGTCCACTCAGCGTCTCCGCCAACCCGGCGGCCTGCACCGCCTTGACCAGGGTCTTGAAGTTGCCGGCCGCGACCGCGACGTCGACGATGGTGTTGGCGTGCGGGGGCGGCGGCGAAGACGCCTGGTGGCCCTGGGCCACGGCCGGGGCGGCAACGAGCAGCGACGCGGCGGCAGCCAGGGTGATGGTGCGATCCAACATGCTAGGCTCCTTCGGATGGATGGTTGTACTGCTTTTGTCCAGCTTTCCTGCCACCATTATCTCACCGTGGCGGTCTTTTGTCAAGGTATTACATTGACAATACCATTACAGATGGTATTCTTGATCCGATGGCCATCGTTCACGATCGACCCATTTACCCGATGCGGGTGGTGCTCCGCCGCACCGGGCTGTCGCCCGATCTCCTCCGAGCCTGGGAGCGCCGGTACGGCGTGGTCTCACCAGGCCGGACCGCCGGCGGGCAGCGTCTCTATTCCGAAGCCGACGTCGAGCGCCTGACCCTGCTCCGGCGAGCCACCTACTACGGCCACGCCATCAGTCAACTGGCCGAGCTCGACAACGAGGCGATCGAGCGGCTGGTCGCGGAAGCGAGCCCCGACCTCCCCGCCGCCCACGACGCCGGCGAGGGCAGCGCCATCGTGGCGCAATGCCTCGAGTCGATCGAATGGATGGATGGTGCCGGACTGGATACGACCCTTCGGCGGGCGGCCCTCGGCCTGGGGCCGGTCCAGTTCGCCGAGGCGGTCGTGTCGCCGCTGGTCAAGACGATCGGCGACCGCTGGCACGCGGGTGAGCTCCGCATCGTCCAGGAGCACCTCGCGACGGGGGTCCTGCGGCAGGTGGTCGACAGCCTGTTGAGCTTCGGGCGGGCGTCGAGCCGGGCACCGGTCATCGTGACCGCGACCCCGACCGGCCAACATCACGAGGTGGGCGCCATGCTGGCGGCGCTGATCGCCGCCTCATGCGGATGGAGACCGGTCTACCTGGGGCCCGACCTGGCCGGTGAGGAGATCGCCGTCGCGGTGGAACGAAGCCAGGCCGGCGCCGTGGGACTCAGCCTGGTCTACCCCGTCGACGACCAGGCGGTCGACGCTGACCTCCGCACGCTGGCCAGTGCCGCCGGCGGTCGCATTCCGATCTTCGTCGGGGGTCCGGCGGCGGCCGAACGCCGAGCGCTCCTCGATCGACTCGGTCTCACCTTCCTACCCAACTTCTCGGCCCTGGCCGATCGGCTGACTCCGGTCTCCAGCTGAGGCGAGTGGTCAACCGGTCCAACCCGACCGGCCTACCGGTCGAGAGCCAGCGCCCCGTTCCCTCTGGGCCCGATCACGCCTCGCGGGCAGGCCGACTGTCGTCGGCCGCCGCGCCGCCGGCGGCCTGTCGGGCCAGTGCCACAGCCCGGTCCACCAGCCGCGTTGGGTCCACCACCTCGCTCACCAGGCCCGCCCGAAGGGCCTCGTCGACCGGCACCTTGCGCGCGCTGAGCAGCCACTCCGCGGCCCGCCCCACCCCGACGACGTCGGGCAGGAGACGGAAGGTGCCGTTGGTTTCCAACATGCCCCGGCGCGCCTCGGGATAGAGGAAGTAGGCGTCGGGCGACGCGATCCGGAGATCGGCGGCGAGCGTGAGCTCGGCCCCGAGCCCCACGGCCGGTCCGTTGATCGCCGCGATGACCGGCTTCGGATAGGCCACCAGCCTCCGGGTCAGCGCCTGAAGTCGGTTCAGGTCCGTGAGCGCCTCGGCCAAGGCAAAGCCGGTCTCCGCCGCGTCGTTCATCTCCGCGAGGTCCTCCCCCGCGCAGAAGGCCCGGCCCCGACCGGTCAGCACCACCGCGGCCAGATCCGGCGCCTCCGCCAGTTGGTCCAGCACCTCCGTCAGCCGGGCGAACGTCGCCAGTCGGAAGGCGTTGAGCACCTTGGGGCGGTTGAACCACACGACCGCCACGCCGTTGCGGTCTTCGACTTCGATGTCGAGTGTGGCGTCACCGCGGGCTCGGGGAGTCATCGGTACCTCGGATCGATCGGGGCGGAGGAACGAGCGCCCGGCCAAGATGCCGCCGCGTCGGACGCTCGTCCAGCCCGGCTTGCGCCGGCCCGATCCCGGGCGCTTTCTTCCGACTCGACCTCCATGCCCCTTCACCTGACCGACTCGGAACAGTCGCTCGCCGCCGGTGCGGCCGGCCGGGCGGCCGCCATGGCCATGCGGCTGGTGGCGGAGATGGCCGTTCGCCTCGGGGCCGATCGACTGGTCCCGATCGTCTCCGCCCACATCGACGGCGCCCTTTATCACGGCGACGGTGGGGTGGAGTTTGCCGAGCGGCTGCTCGAGGGCGCCGCCCGGGTCGCGGTACCGACCACCCTCAACGTGGGCGCACTCGACCCCTTCCATCCGGAGCGGATCCGGCTGGACCCCCATCGGCGGATGATGGCCGAGCGGATGGTCAAAGCCTACGAAGCGATGGGGTGCCGCCCGACCTGGACCTGCGCTCCCTACCAGGCCGGCCACCGGCCCGGTCTCGGCACCGACGTCGCCTGGGGCGAGAGCAACGCCGTGGTCTTCTGCAACTCCGTCCTGGGCGCCCGGACCAACCGCTACGGCGATTTCCTCGATATCTGCTGCGCCCTGGTCGGCCGGGTGCCCTACGTCGGCCTTCACCGCCCGGAGGAACGGCGTGCGACCGTCGTCGTCGACGTCACCGCCCTGTCCCCGACGCTCCGCCGCGCCGACGTGCTCTTTCCGGTGCTGGGGTCCTGGTATGGGCGCGCCATCGGCGATGCGGTCGGCGTGATCGAGGGGCTCTTTCCCGGCGTCACCGAGGACCAGCTCAAGGCCCTCGGCGCGGCCGCCGCCTCGACCGGGGCGGTCGGACTGCTGCATGTCGCCGGCGTGACCCCGGAAGCTGCCACGGTGGCCGACGCCGGCGGCGGAACCCGGCCCGCCGCCGTCCTCCGGGTTACCCCCGATCTCATCCGGGACGAGCGGGACCGGCTCTCGACCACCAGCGGCGATCGGATCGATGCCGTCGCCCTCGGAAGCCCCCACTTCTCCCTCGACGAGTTCACGGCCCTGGCGCGGGCCCTGGACGGTCGCCCCGCCCGCATTCCGATTCACGCCTGTACCGGGCGTCACGTCCGGAAGGGGCTCGAGGCCAACGGCCGGCTGGCCGCACTCGAACGGCTCAACGTCCGGGTGATCGTCGACACCTGCGTGGTGGTGACGCCGATCCTCCCCCCGGGCGGCGGAGTGCTGATGACGAACTCCGGCAAGTTCGCGCACTACGGGCCGGCCCTCACGGGCTACGACACCGTCTTCGGTAGCCTGGACGATTGCGTCGCATCGGCCCGAGAGGGCGTGGTGGTACGCGACGAACGGGTCTGGACGTGATCCGGCTGGAGGGGACCGCGTGGGTGGCCGGCCCGGCCCGCGGTCCGGCCCTCCGCCTCGAGCCGCCGCTGAGCTTCTGGGGCGGGGTCGACCCGGTCACCGCCACCGTCTCCGACCCGCGCCATCCGCAATTCGGCGTCTCGCTCCGGGACCGCATCGTGCTGTTGAGCTCGACCGTCGGCTCGAGCTCGTCGAGCGCCATCCTGCTCGAGCTGATCCGGAGCGGACGGGCGCCGGCTGGGATCGTCCTCGCGCGGCCGGACGCCATCCTGGCCCTCGGGAGCCTGGTAGCCCGGGAGCTCGGCTATCGCCCGGTGCCCATCTACCTCGCCCCCGAGACCGCCTGGGCCGAGATTCGAACCGACGACGTGGTCGAACTCACGCCGTCGCCGGCGTAGCGTCGAGCGCCCGGCCCCTTACGGCAGGACCGGCTTCACGTAGCGCTCCCACCAGTCGATGAACCGACTCACCCGCTCCACCTGCTGACTGGGCGCGCTGGGACCGTGGAACATTCCAGGAAAGACCACCAGCTCCGTCGGAACGCCCAGCGTCCTGAGCGCCTGGTACATCTGCTCGCTGCCCATGATCGGGACGTTGAAGTCGCGCTGGCCACCCATGAAGAGCGTTGGGGTGGTGATCCGGTCGGCCTTGAAGAACGCGTACGACAGCTTCATCCAGACGTCGGGATGCTTCCACGGCAGTCCGACCTCGTTCTCCCACTGGTAGATGTACTGGTCGGTTCCGTACATGGTGAACTGGAGCGCGCTGCCCGCCCCCGCGACCCCCGCCTTGAATCGCCGATCCGAGGCGATCGTGTAGTCGGTGAGAATGCCGCCGTAGCTCCAGCCACCGAGAACCATCCGGTCCGGATCGGCGATTCCCTTGGCGACGACCGCATCGACCGCACCGAGGAGGTCGAGCACCTCCTTGTTGCCCCAGTCGGCGTAGATCGCCTTGCTGTAGGCCTCGCCCCGCCCCGAGCTGCCTCGGTAGTTCACCGTCAACACCACATAGCCCTGCGCGGCGAAGGACTGCCGCATCAGGTCGAACCCGTGCTGATCCTGCCCGAAGGGGCCGCCATGGATGTGAAGGGCCAGCGGATAGCGTTGGCCGGCCCGGTAACCCGGCGGAAGGTAGAGCAGGCTGTGGACCTCCGCCCCGTCCTTGCTCCGGGAGGTCAGCTCCTGCACGTCACCGAGCGCGAGCGCCGCGGCCAAGGAGTCGTTGTGGTGCGACAGGCGCCGGATGCTTCCTCCGTCGAACGCCGCCACCTCGCCGGGCTCGTGGTCGGTCGTGGCGACCAACGCGATCCGCCCCTGGGGCGAGACATCCATCGCGCGGACGACTGCCTCGCAGCTCTACAGCACCAACCTGGTCAACCTGCTCAAGCTGCTCACGCCGGAGAAGGACGGGCAGCTCACCCTGGACTTCGACGACGTCGTCCAGCGGTCGGTGACCGTGGTCCGCAATGGCGAAACCACCTGGCCGCCACCGCCGGTGCAGGTGTCCGCGGCACCCACCGCCAGCGCGGCCGCATCCCCGGCAGACACCGAGCACAAGCACGCCAGGACCCCGATGACGACCGGACGCCGGCTGGGCATCACGTTCACCGCCGCCGCGGTGCTGTTCGCTCTCATCGCACTCTCGCCGGCCGCCCTCCAGGTGCACCTGACGGTCTTCGCGCTGGCGATCGTGATCGGCTACTACGTGATCGGCAACGTGCATCACGCTCTGCACACCCCGCTGATGTCGGTGACCAATGCGATCTCGGGGATCATCGTCGTCGGCGCGCTGCTCCAGATCGGCCACGGC